>NZ_CP173260.1:0-4752954 GCF_044905075.1 Yersinia vastinensis | reverse complement strand
GGCGGACTCCACTCGAACAAGATCAATAAAAGAAAGAAATCAGGATTTTTTGTAACTCATCGTTTTTGACACACGCCAATATGGCCTGTAGCAAGCCAAAGTGACATGCGAACCGTTTTTCGGTTGTTTTACGACTCACACCCTCCCAAGATCCCGGAGTAGTGATCCCAGAGTAGTGGATGCGATCGGAATGGCGGATCATAGCGCAAAAGGCGCAATAGATCCTCCCCTTCCTCACAGATTAGATCCTTTTTATCCACAGGGCACAACTTCTGTTCGGAGTGTAACCTAGCGCACAGCTTTTCGTGCCCCTCATCATCAGCGATCCCAAAATATTTCAGAATATACTGAAATCACTTTCCTCTTTTCTGGCAACTGATCCTCATTAATATTTTAAGGATCACGCGGCGATCCTTGCGATTTATCCGGGAGTCCGTATAATCCTCAGCCCTACGTGTGATGCCTGATCTCTTGATGGCTTTGGCCAAAAAGAAACCAGCGGTGAACACGGACAGGCTCTTGGTAAACTCCCGATACAGAAAACTTCTGTGCGGGCGGACGCAATGTCAATTGACTCAGGACTGTACAATTATTACAATCCCGCTTCTTTATATGTTGCGATTGAGGCGTCGGTGTCTTCACTCCGAGCAGCCAAACGCGTTTACTGAATCAGTAATTATTTTAAGTTTAGGTAGAAATCGCTATGAAACGCACTTTCCAACCGTCCGTATTGAAGCGCAACCGTAGCCACGGTTTCCGTGCTCGTATGGCCACCAAAAATGGTCGTCAAGTTCTGGCTCGCCGTCGTGCGAAAAGCCGTTCTCGTCTGACTGTTTCTAAGTAATAAAAGCTAACCATCTAAGTGGTTAAGCTAGCATTTCCTAGGGAGTTACGTTTGTTAACTCCCAGTCATTTTACTTTCGTCTTCCAGCAGCCACAACGGGCTGGCACGCCGCAAATCACCATCCTCGGCCGCCTGAACGAGCTGGGGCATCCCCGCATTGGTCTCACCGTCGCCAAAAAACATGTCAAACGTGCTCATGAACGTAATCGGATAAAGCGCCTAGCGCGAGAAAGTTTCCGTTTGCATCAGCATACTTTGCCATCAATGGATTTTGTCGTTTTGGTGAAAAAAGGTGTGGCTGACCTCGATAACCGTGCGTTGACGGAAGCTTTGGAAAAATTATGGCGTCGCCACTGTCGCCAGGCTCCCGCATCCTGATCGGGCTAATCAGGGGCTATCAGCTCGTGATTAGTCCGCTGCTGGGGCCGCGTTGTCGTTTCCATCCGACGTGCTCTCATTACGGAATTGAGGCATTGAGCCGGTTTGGGATGATAAAAGGCAGTTGGTTAACACTGAAACGCGTATTAAAATGCCACCCTTTGAACCCAGGTGGCGATGATCCCGTGCCGCCGAAACCCGACGATAACAGAGAACACTAACGATGGATTCGCAACGCAATCTTCTACTCATCGCTCTGCTGTTCGTGTCTTTCATGATCTGGCAAGCCTGGCAAGTGGATAACAACCCACAACCAGCTGCTCAGACCACGCAACAGACTGCGAATACTGCTACCGGTGATAAAGCAAGCCAGGCTGTGCCAGGCAGTGGTCAGGGTCAACTGATTACTGTAAAAACTGATGTGCTGTCTCTGACCATTAATACCCGTGGCGGTGACATCGAGCAGGCTAACCTGCTGGCTTACCCGGATGCTCTGGGTTCAGACAAAACTTTCGAATTACTGGAAACCACCCCTGCGTTCATTTATCAGGCACAAAGTGGCTTGACGGGCAAAAGTGGTCCAGACAACCCAGCTAACGGTGAGCGCCCGCTGTTCGAGGTGCCTCAAACCAGCTTTGTATTGGCTGATGGTCAAGATGAACTGCGCATTCCACTGACCTTCACCGGTAAAGATGGCTCTGTTTTCACCAAGACTTTCGTGCTGAAACGTAATGACTACGCCATTGGTGTGGACTACCACGTTAAAAACGCCTCAGAAGCCCCGCTGGAACTGACGCTGTTTGGCCAATTAAAGCAAAGCATCAACTTGCCTAAACACCGTGATACTGGCAGCAATAACTTTGCGCTGCATACTTATCGTGGTGCGGCTTACTCTTCTGATGAAACTAAATATAAAAAATACAGCTTTAGTGATATCGAAGACAAAAACTTGGACATCACCACCAAAGGTGGCTGGGTAGCGATGTTGCAGCAGTATTTTGCAACTGCATGGATCCCAACAGCTAACGAAACCAACACGTTCTACTCCGCTGATTTGGGTAACGGCCTCGCAGCGATCGGCTTCAAAGGTGCGCCTGTTGTCATTCAACCCGGCGAGCAGAAGCAACTGAGTGCAACCTTATGGGTTGGTCCAGAAATTCAGGACAAAATGGCGGCTATCGCGCCACATCTGGACCTGACTGTTGATTATGGTTGGTTATGGTTTATTTCTCAGCCACTATTCAAACTGCTGAAATTCATTCACAGCTTTGTCGGTAACTGGGGCTTCTCCATCATTGTTATCACCTTTATCGTGCGCGGTATCATGTACCCGCTGACAAAGGCGCAATACACCTCGATGGCAAAAATGCGTTTGCTACAGCCTAAATTGGCTGCCATGCGTGAGCGTATCGGTGACGATAAGCAGCGTATGAGTCAGGAAATGATGGCGCTGTACAAAGCTGAGAAGGTTAACCCACTGGGTGGCTGCTTACCGCTGATCATTCAGATGCCTATCTTCCTGGCGTTGTATTACATGTTGATGAGCTCTGTTGAATTGCGCCATGCGCCGTTCATCTTGTGGATTCATGACCTGTCAGCACAAGACCCGTACTACATTCTGCCGATTCTGATGGGTATCACCATGTACTTCATTCAGAAGATGTCACCAACGACCGTGACTGACCCAATGCAGCAGAAGATCATGACCTTTATGCCGGTCATCTTCACTGTATTCTTCCTGTGGTTCCCAGCAGGTCTGGTACTGTATTATATCGTCAGTAACTTGGTGACCATCCTGCAACAGCAGTTGATTTATCGTGGTCTGGAAAAACGTGGTTTACACAGCCGCGACAAGAAAAAATCGTCTTAATATGATAAATGCCCAAAGTAATTGGAGTGACGGTTAGGCAGCAAACAAATGACTCCCGATGAGCTGGTGCAGGTCAGTGATTCGGGTGACCAATCTGCCGAAAGCAGATTGAACGCTGTAACTTCAAGAGCCAAGGGTATGATAGGGCGGTCAATATGACCGCCTTATTCTTTTAGAAGAGAGAAATAACCATGAGCACCACTGACACTATCGTGGCACAAGCAACCCCCCCCGGCCGTGGTGGCGTTGGCATTTTACGTGTTTCTGGTCGTGCTGCCGCCACCGTTGCACAGACCGTGTTGGGTAAATTACCCAAGCCGCGCTATGCCGACTATCTGCCTTTTAAAGATGTTGATGGCAGCACATTGGACCAAGGTATTGCTCTCTACTTTCCCGGCCCGAATTCCTTCACGGGCGAAGACGTGCTGGAACTGCAAGGCCATGGCGGCCCAGTTATACTGGATTTGCTATTAAAACGTATTCTGGCCCTTCCAGGGCTGCGGATTGCCCGTCCTGGTGAATTCTCTGAGCGCGCATTTTTAAATGACAAACTGGATTTGGCGCAAGCAGAAGCTATAGCTGACCTGATTGATGCCAGCTCAGAGCAAGCGGCGCGCTCGGCAGTGAATTCATTACAGGGTGCATTTTCTGTCCGTATCCACCAATTGGTGGAAGCACTCACTCACTTGCGCATCTACGTCGAAGCAGCCATTGACTTCCCTGATGAGGAAATTGATTTCCTTTCAGACGGGAAAATTGAAGGCCAGTTAAACGGCGTAATGGCGGATTTGGAGCAAGTGCGCACAGAGGCCCGTCAAGGTAGCCTGTTGCGTGAAGGGATGAAAGTGGTGATTGCTGGTCGCCCTAATGCCGGTAAATCCAGTTTACTCAATGCATTAGCTGGCCGTGAAGCTGCCATCGTGACTGACATCGCCGGAACAACCCGTGATGTGCTGCGAGAACACATTCACATCGATGGTATGCCACTGCATATCATTGATACCGCCGGTTTGCGCGAAGCCAATGATGAAGTTGAACGCATTGGTATCGAACGGGCTTGGCATGAGATTGAACAAGCGGATCGCGTGCTGTTTATGGTTGATGGCACGACCACTGATGCGACTGAACCCGCGGCTATCTGGCCGGAGTTTATGGCGCGGTTGCCTGCAACATTACCCATAACAGTGGTGCGCAATAAAGCCGATATTACCGGTGAAACCTTGGGTTTAACCGAAGTGAATGGTCACTCACTAATCCGCTTATCCGCACGAACGGGTGAAGGTATTGACCTGCTACGTGACCATCTAAAACAAAGCATGGGCTTTACCAGTAATACTGAGGGGGGGTTCCTGGCTCGCCGTCGTCATTTGCAAGCACTGGAAACCGCCGCACAGCATCTGGTTCAAGGCCATGAACAGTTAGTAAGTGCTCACGCAGGTGAGTTGCTGGCAGAAGAATTACGTTTGGCACAACAGTCTTTGAGTGAAATTACGGGCGAATTTAGCTCGGATGACTTACTGGGGCGCATTTTCTCCAGTTTTTGTATCGGAAAATGAGTGTGACGCCATAGAGCCAACACAGATTATCGCTAATTTTGATAGTCTTGCTCTCTGAGTCTAAACAATTATACCCAAAGAACTTGAAGTTACAGGCAGCATAGCCCCTGCAACTTCAAGGATAAAGGGTATAGGCGCTCGAACACTTAACTCTATCTATAAATTGAGGTATCCATGATTATAAAACCACGTGTACGCGGCTTTATCTGTGTGACTGCTCATCCGGCGGGCTGCGAAGCTAACGTCAAAAAGCAAATTGACTACGTCACTGCAGAAGGCGCAATCGCTAATGGCCCAAAACGAGTATTAGTGATTGGTGCGTCAACTGGATACGGGCTAGCCGCCCGCATTACAGCAGCATTTGGTTGTGGTGCCGATACACTGGGCGTTTTCTTTGAACGTCCGGGTGAAGAAGGCAAACCGGGTACCTCTGGCTGGTATAACAGCGCAGCGTTCCACAAATTCGCTGAACAAAAAGGTCTGTATGCGAAAAGCATCAATGGTGATGCTTTCTCTGATGAGATTAAGCGCCTGACTATTGATGCTATCAAGCAAGATTTAGGTCAGGTTGATCAAGTTATCTACAGCTTGGCTTCACCACGTCGTACTCACCCAAAAACCGGTGAAGTGTTTAACTCCACACTGAAACCCATCGGTCATGAAGTGAAATTCCGTGGCCTTGATACCGATAAAGAAGTGATTAAAGAAGCGGTTCTGCAACCAGCGACCCAAGCAGAGATCGACAATACCGTAGCTGTCATGGGCGGTGAAGACTGGCAGATGTGGATTGATGCCCTGCTGGAAGCTGGCGTACTGGCACAAGGCGCGCAAACAACTGCGTTCACTTATCTGGGCGAAAAAATCACCCATGATATCTATTGGAATGGCTCTATTGGCGCGGCCAAGAAAGACTTAGACCAAAAAGTTCTGGCTATTCGCGATAGCTTGTCTGCCCACGGCGGCGGTGATGCCCGTGTTTCCGTGCTGAAAGCGGTTGTAACTCAGGCCAGCTCTGCTATCCCAATGATGCCGCTGTATCTATCACTGTTATTCAAAGTGATGAAAGAGAAAGGAACGCACGAGGGTTGTATCGAGCAAGTTTATTCACTGTACAAAGATAGCCTGTGTGGCAGCACACCACATATGGACCAAGAAGGCCGCCTGCGCGCTGACTACAAAGAACTGGCTCCTGAAGTTCAGGAACAGGTACAACAGTTGTGGGATCAAGTCACTAACGACAACATCTATCAGTTGACTGATTTCACTGGCTATAAGACCGAGTTCTTAAATCTGTTCGGTTTTGCTGTTGATGGCGTGGATTATGATGCTGACGTTAATCCCGTGGTAAAAATCCCTAATCTGATTCAGGGCTAATCACTCAAAAACCCGCCACACCATGTGTAGCGGGTTTTTTATTACAATTCTACTTCTCCCCATAATCTTATTCTGATAACGCCCTATTCTATATCTTGATAATTTCTATATATCGAGAATAGATAAGCTAAGTCTATATTCTTCGTTTACGGACAACCCAATAGCCTGCAACCTTATCAATATATTCTCTTTTAGAATCTGAATTAATATTTATTTCACTGGGAAATTATGATGAAAATGCATTCATTGGCGATACCACTATTCAGTTTAATTATTTTAACTTCACTGAATGCTCATAGCGAAGAGAAGAAAACCATTAAGCTAGGGTTTAATCCTGGCCCTTATAAAGAGCAATTCGAGAAAGGCGTAGCACCCTATTTAACAAAGAAAGGTTACCTTATTGAATATAAAGATTTTAATGATGGCATTCAGGTAAATAATGCGGTCAGCACTGGCGAGATTGATGGCAACATCATGCAGCACCCCATTTATCTACAAGCCATTAATGATCGCCTACGTATTGATAATACGGGTATTGTTCAAGTACCAACCCCGCCGATGGGACTATATTCTGATAAACATCAAAAGCATGATAAGCCGAAAGAGGGAGCGTGGATATCAGTGCCAAATCAACCCTCAAATGAGTACCGTGCAGCACTTTTACTACAATCTATTGGTTGGATAAAATTAAAAGAAAAGATTGATCCCGCGACTTTCTCTCAAAAGGATATTGCAGAGAATCCATATCATTTAGTGATTAAAGAAATGGATAATGCCCAGCAAGTTAGAGCATTGCCTGATGTTGACTTTGGTGCTATTCAAGGAAACTTTGCAGTCTCTAATGGTATAAAACTTACCTCGGCCCTGCAACTTGAAAAACCGACTCCTCAGTTTGTTAATGTGGTAACGGTTGCCGGGAAAAATAAAGATGCTAAATTTGCCAAGGATATTATTGCTGGATATCACTCACCTGAATTCAAAAAATACATTCTGGAAAATGAAAAGTATGCCGGTTATATGCTGCCTGCTTATCTGAACTAATGGAATAACTTGATGATTGAGCTTCAGCATATTTCTAAAACATTTGAACGCAAAGGGATAAAACTTCAGGCGCTTGATGATGTCAGTTTAACTATCGACGATGGCGATATATTTGGCATTATCGGCTATAGCGGAGCGGGAAAAAGTACCTTACTGCGGATGGTCAATTCACTGGAAAGTCCTACGTCAGGAAATGTCGTGATTGATGGTAAGAATTTGCATGAATTTAACCATGAACAGCTTAGACTCCTGAAAAAAAACATTGGGATGATATTCCAAAATTTTAATTTACTGGAATCAAAGACCGTTTTTAAAAATGTCGCTATGCCGCTTATCTTATTAGGAAAAAATAAAAAATTTATTCAGGAGCGAGTTGCTGAATTACTGGATTTTGTTGGGTTGGGTGATAAAAGTCATAGTTTCCCAAGTGAGCTATCGGGCGGTCAAAAGCAGCGGGTCGGCATAGCTCGCGCACTGGCAACGAACCCTTCAATTCTATTATGTGATGAAGCAACGTCATCACTGGATCCGCAAACTACCGCTCAGATTTTACTCTTACTGAAGAAAATAAATCAGCAATATAATATTACCGTGCTGCTGATTACCCATGAAATGTCAGTCATCCAAAAGATATGTAATAAGGTGGCAGTCATGGAGAACGGCCAGATCATTGAACAAGGCTCAGTATTAACCGTCTTCGGTCATCCTACTCATCCTACAACCATTAACTTTGTACGTACCGTAATAAAAGACAGTTTGCCTGAGAGTGTAAAAAAACAATTAGACAGCAGTCATGCCGGTCGCCAATTCAGATTAGCGTTTATGGGAACTATCGCCACACAACCGGTCATTAACCAGTTAATCAAACAATATGACATCGACGTCAACATCCTGTTTGCCAACATGTCAGAGATACAGGACACCACGCTGGGTCATATGGTGCTGCTATTAACCGGAGATAACCACACGATTGAAAGCGCCATCACTTATCTGGCAGAAACAGGAATTGATATACAGGAAATAAATTGATGATCGAAACGGCAATTACTCTGGAGCAATTTATCCAGGCACTGCACGATACCTTGGTGATGGTCAGTATTTCTTTGGTGATCGGTTCTCTTATTGGTATTCCTTTAGGTATTTTACTGGTGGTGACCCGGCCTGGCGGGCTTATTAAGAATCGTGTTTTTTATAATATTCTTAACCCTATTATCAATATTATCCGCTCACTGCCCTTTATTATTTTGATGGTGGCGATCATTCCGCTGACCCGCCTGATTGTGAATACCACCATAGGCACTCCGGGGGCGATTGTGCCACTGATTATTTTTATCGCACCTTATATTGCTCGGCTGGTCGAAAATTCACTGCTGGATGTTAACCCCGGTATTCTGGAAGCCGCAAAATCGATGGGGGCGACGCCATTACAAGCCATTTGGTATTTTTTGTTACCTGAAGCTCTTTCATCGTTAATATTGGCATTGACCACCGCAACCATTGGCCTGATTGGTGCAACAGCGATGGCCGGTACTGTCGGTGGTGGCGGGATTGGCGATTTGGCGATTACTTACGGTTATCAGCGTTTTGATACTTTCGTGACGGTAACCACGGCCATTGTATTAATTATCACCGTGCAACTCATCCAGTCGCTGGGGAATTTATTTGCTCGTAAAATTCGTCGTGAGTGATCAAAAAACCCCTTTTGTTTATCAAAAGGGGTTTCGATTTTTTTGCATCTCCGTGAGGAGTGAATTAAACCTTAAAGCCGCTGATCACCGTTTCCAACTGCAATGTTTGATCCTGCATAGCTTGAGCCGCAGCCGCTACTTGCTCCACCAGCGCCGCATTTTGCTGTGTCGAGTTATCTAACTGATTAATTGCCAAGTTAACCTGTTCGATCCCCAAGCTTTGCTCCTGACTGGATGCCATAATTTCATTCATCAATGCCGCCACATTGGAGACACCGCTCATCAGGTCATCCATGGTTGTTCCTGCGTCAGCCACTAACCCCGTACCAATAGCAATATCCGCGACCGAGTCTTCAATCAGCTTTTTAATTTCGCGCGCAGAAGTCGCGGAGCGTTGAGCCAAATTACGCACTTCGGAGGCCACGACAGCGAAGCCACGCCCCTGCTCACCCGCTCTGGCAGCCTCTACTGCCGCATTCAGCGCCAGAATATTGGTTTGGAAAGCGATGCTATCAATCACACTGATGATATCGACTATTTTTTTCGATGAATGATTGATAGACCCCATAGTGTCCACGACTTGTTTCACTACCGTGCTGCCTTTTACCGCAACCGTTGAGGCATCCATCGCTAATTGGTTGGCGTGGCTAGCATTATCCGCATTTTGTTTCACTGTACTGGTGAGTTCATCCATTGATGCAGCAGTCTGTTCAATGGAGCTGGCTTGATCTTCAGTACGGGCGGATAAGTCCAGATTACCACTGGCGATTTGGCGAGAAGCAGAAGCTATCGCCAAACTGCTTTCACCCACTTTCCGCATCATTTGCTGCAAATAGTCGATAAAATCATTGAAGCTCTGGTTAATGGCATTGAACTCCGGACTTGTACTTTGTGGCAAGCGCTGGGTTAAATCAGCCCCACCGGCTGACAGTGCGGTGATATTTTCTTTCAAAACCGCCAGACGTTTCATAAAGACACGGATAGAAAATACCAAGAAGAGCAGCAATAACAACATAATGGGGATCTGCACTAACCCCAAATGCATCAGAATGCTGTGGCTCTGTTTAACCAATAAGCTGGTAGGCAAATCAGTGACCAGATACCACGGACTATTGGCGATAGGGCGGATGAACAGTGTGTGTGATGTTCCATCGACATCAAATTCACTTTCCAGTGATTTCTGATCTTTCATCTGCGCCAGTAGCCGCTGTGTTTCTGCTGCCATCGGCGAACTGCTGGCAAAATCTGACAAGTTCTTTAACTCAGCTTTGCCGTCGGCCAAAGCACTGCTACCCACAATTTTGCCATCAGCTTCAACAATCAGAATGGTGCCATTCACTTTCTGTTCCATCTCTTTAACCAAGCGGTTAAAGAAACCTAAAGTGACGTCGATGGTTGAAACACCATATACCTCGTCACCTTTATAAATCGCCATCGCGCAGTTTGTCCTCGGTTGCGGGCTGGCATCATCTTGATAAGCCTTAGCCCAGGCACAGAAACCTTTGGGAGCATTGAGGCCATCTTTATACCAAGGTTGTTCAAAGTAATTTTGTGACTCTGCCGAGTTCCAATGGGTGTTAACGGTTAATTTATTATCCCCATTGCGGGCAAAGAAGGTGCTGAATTTAATCACCCCTTGCTCACGTTTATTCGGTAATGGCCAAATCCCACCACCAAAGACATTACTGTCGCCATATTGATCCACTAACCCCGGTAATAATTGGTCGATGGTATTACTGTCCATTATGGCAACAGCCTGCGTAATACTACGGGCTTGTGCTTCTACTTTATTCATTTGCGCCGTTATAGCCGTCGCGATTTGGTCGACGCTGTTGCCAATAATGGTGCTTTCAGACTGTTTGAGTTGTGGTGTCACAAAAAACTGAATAACCACCACGGTGATTATCAGCAAGAAAATGAAAAACGCACTAACGAGTAGGGTGAATCGGGCTTGAGTGGTTTTTAGCATTATCGAGTCGCTCAATGTAAGAGAGCTGGATAGCTCCAGATCTATTAACGGCATTTCTCGCACAGACTTGATAACACAAAGAAACGATTTTTTCGTTCCTCTCCTGTGATCACAATTTCAGTGTAATAAACCCGCAACTAGCACTGATTTAAGTGAAATTTAAAGAGATAACACCGTAGATAGTCATTGTTTTATCGTGCAATTCTGGCCTACTCTTGAAGAAGATCATGTGTGTTTTTAACTCAATGGGAGTATGTCATGTCACAGCAACCCCTTAAAATTGTTACCTTGCTGGGTAGTTTACGGAGTGGTTCCTACAACGCCATGGTGGCACGTGCACTGCCCAAATTAGCACCCGCGGGAGTGACGATTGAAGCCCTGCCTTCTATCCGCGACATCCCACTTTATGATGCTGACGTGCAACAGGAAGATGGATTCCCAGCCGCCATTCAGGCTATTGCTGACCAGATTCGTCAGGCCGATGGGGTCATTATCGTGACTCCGGAATATAACTATTCCGTTCCGGGTGGGCTGAAAAATGCCATCGACTGGCTATCTCGTTTACCTAACCAACCCTTGGCGGGCAAACCAGTGGCGATTCAGACTAGCTCAATGGGGCCTGTGGGTGGCGCACGCTGCCAATATCACTTACGCCAGATTTTGGTCTTCCTTGATGCGATGGTGATGAATAAACCTGAATTTATGGGTGGCGTCATTCAAAGCAAAGTCGATGAGCAATCCAAAGAACTGATTGACCAAGGCACACTGGATTTCCTCACCAGCCAGCTTTCTGCCTTTGCTACCTATATTGATCGCGTTCGTGTGAAATAATCTGTCATCAAAAAAACCCTCACGGCTTTGCGGCCTTGGGGGTTTTCTCCCTGTCACGACACATGTTATCAATAGCCACCTTCTCTTTTGTGGATACCCCTGACTGATGGCCATTAAAATCACGCTTTGGCTTATTCTGACCCTAATATCCACTTCCTGGCTGAGTTGGTACGGGCTAAACACACAACAAGCCGAACGTGAAGCAGAGTTCCGCACCACTCACCGTGAACTGAGCCAACAACTGGCCCAGCAACAGGCTATTTTATTTTTGGCGTTAGAACCAAGCCAGCTAACGCAATTGCAGCGTCATTTTCCACAGTTGGTAGCGATAAACCAAATCCC
Organism: Yersinia vastinensis; assembly: GCF_044905075.1. Classification (NCBI taxonomy): domain Bacteria; kingdom Pseudomonadati; phylum Pseudomonadota; class Gammaproteobacteria; order Enterobacterales; family Yersiniaceae; genus Yersinia; species Yersinia vastinensis. Next base: position 4,741,061 of record NZ_CP173260.1, on the reverse strand, counting down.
CGCAGACAGCTCAAAAGCAGGTCAACTTAGCTTGCACATTCAGGGGGGGGATTACCGACTATCTAACTCATACAGTGGCAGCGGTTTACAAGTTAATGGCCAAAAATTACTGCAAGTGGTGGGCTTACCCGCGCATTTTGACAGTTTAGTGTTGCTCTATCAGCAGCATCAACTGGCTGTTTTGGGCCATTCATCAGCCGAGAGCTTCTGGCAGTGGCAAAAACCTTTGGGGGATGGAGCGCAATCTTTCACTTTAGTCGCCCATGCAACCCCGGCTTGGCGTGATTTACCTTGGTTCACCGCCCTGCTATTTTCGCTAATAACTGCCGCCGCACTCTATGGCTGGCAACGCTGGCAGCAATTGGCACAATATCGTGCACATGCCGAGCAACGCGCCAAATTTGCCGACCAAGCCAGACTGAATGCCATGGGGGAAATTGCGACCGGGATCGCCCATGAATTAAACCAGCCACTGACCGCTACGCTGACTTATAACCAAACCGCACTAAGATTATTGCCACCACAAGATGAGAAAGTGGCACCATTGCTGGTGGCTTCAGTGGCACAAATCAAACGGATTGCTGCTTTGCTGGATCGCCTGCGCACTTTACTCAGCCGTGGGCAGATAAACTTGCAGCCAGTGATAGTGGCCGATATCTGGCAACGCGTTAACGTGTTGTTGAGCCATGAAATCACCGCAGCTAACGTCACCATTTTAAACACCATTCCAGCTCATTTACCTGCACTCCAGAGTGACCCTCTGTGGTTGGAACAGGTTCTACATAACTTACTCAGCAACGCGATTCATGCGATACAAAAGACCCCCACGCCAACGGTTTATTTCACCGTTAGCCGGCACACCAAGCAATGGGTTATTCAGATTGAAGATAACGGACCAGGGCTCACTCAACAGCAACTCGATCACTTGTTTACCCCCTTCTATACCACTCGAGAAAGCGGCTTAGGATTAGGGCTGACGCTATGTGAAACATTAGTACAGCGAATGGGAGGTGACATAAAAGCTGGGAACAGCGAACATGGCGGAGCCTGTTTTAGCCTGACTTTTCCTCTGATTACTGGGAGCGCGCATGACCAAGCACATTTATCTGATTGATGACGATGAAGGCGTACGAGCGGCCTTGACCGCGCTACTCACGACCATGGGTTGGGAAATTAACGCCTTTAGTGACGGCCAGGCCTTCCTCGATACTTTGGTTGTGACCCAGCCCAGTTGTGTGTTGTTGGATATTCGTATGCCGGGTAAAAGCGGAATGACGATATTAGAAGCTATTCAATCTAGTGATAGCTCACTCCCGGTCATCATTATGACAGGGCACGGCAATGTTGAATTATGCCGCCGGGCTTTTAAAGGGGGAGCGCTGGAGTTTTTAACCAAACCCATTGATGCCGATGTGCTCATCGAAACCATCAGCATGGCGCTGGAACAACACGAGCAGGCACTGACGACTCAGCAACAGCAGGCCAGCTATCAACAATTGCTCGGTCAACTCTCTGCTCGTGAACGAGAAGTTGCCGCACTGATTATTCAGGGTGAAACCAGCAAGCAAATTGCACATATATTGTCACTTTCACCGCGAACCGTGGAAGCGCATCGCGCTAACATTTTTGCCAAGCTAGATGTTAGCTCACTGGCCTTACTTATTCATCACTATGCATCACTGATACCTCGTCATTCCTAGCCCTACAGGCACGTCGAGTACGCCGGAGATAGGTAGAAATACCTAGCAAAACGGGTAGTTAGCCGAATGTTTTTTCACCACTTTTCGCCGTAGGATAGCGCCACAGTGATGAAATCACTTCGCTAACAATAAGGATTTTATATGATCAAGCCTATCGCCCTGACCTCCGCCTTATTCATTGGCCTGATAACTCAAGCCTCTGCTGCGGGTTTAAACACTGAACGCAACCTCTCTTTGGCGCTAGCCACTGATTTAGCCAGCCGTACCCTCGCGGTATGTCAGGCCGACGGCTATAACGTTGCGGTCACAGTTGTAGACCGTGCTGGCATCATCAAAACCGTGCTACGTGCTGATAATGCTGGGCCACATACGGTAAAAGCCAGTGAGCAAAAAGCCTTTACAGCCTTGTCGACCAAAACCCCTAGTGGACAGGTGATGGAAAATAGCCAGAAAACGCCAGCTGCCAATAACCTGAAAGACATTCCTGGTTTCTTGCTGTTAGGTGGCGGAGTGCCCGTGAAAGCGGGTGATGAAGTGGTGGGTGCGGTCGGTGTTGCCGGTGCACCAGGCGGGCATTTGGATGCTCAATGCGCCACGCAGGCTCTGGAACAAATCAGCGCTCAGTTGAAAGCATAAAAACACAAGGTTATAAACAAAACGCCCCCCATCAACCAAGATGGAGGGCGTTTTCACGACAACTTGCCAGTCATGAATTATCAGTGATCAACAAAAGCAATTTTCAACACAAACAGCAATGCAACCACGACTACACATGGGCTAATTTCACGCCAACGCCCCGTACCCAACTTCATCAGACAGTAAGAGATAAAGCCCAGCGCGATCCCCTCAGTAATTGAGAAGCTAAATGGCATCATCACCGCAGTGACAAACGCCGGAACCGCTTCAGTTAAATCATCCCATTTCACCCGAGATAGGCTGGATGTCATCAGCACGCCGACATAAATCAGTGCGCCAGCAGCGGCATACGCAGGAACCATCCCGGCCAGTGGGGAAATAAACATAACCAGCAGGAATAGGATCCCAACCACCACGGCAGTTAAACCAGTACGGCCACCAACTGACACACCTGAGGAACTTTCGATATAAGCGGTGACTGACGATGTACCAATAAAAGCACCGGCAACCGAGCTGATGCTATCCACATACAGCGCTTGTTTCATACGCGGGAACTTGCCTTTATGGTCGGTCAAACCGGCTTTATCCGTCACACCAATCAATGTGCCGGATGAATCAAAAAGGTTAACCAGCATGAACGAGAAAATAATCCCCGCCATACCAATATTCAGTGCACCGGCTAAATCGACCTGCCCAACCACTGACGTCACACTTGGCGGCATGGAGAAAATACCGGAGTAATGCACATCACCCAGCGCCCAGCCAATTAAGGTGGTTACCACAATAGAAACCAGCACCGCAGCATGAATATTACGTGATGCCAGCACCGCGATAATAAAGAAGCCCAATGCTCCCAACAGCACACTGTGAGAGGTCAGATCCCCTACCATCACCAACGTATCCGGATTTGCCACCACGATACCGGCATTTTTCAGCCCCATCATGGCAATAAACAAGCCAATACCACTGGTGATCCCCACCCGTAGACTCAATGGAATGTTAGCAATCATCCAGTAACGAATGCGGAAAATGGTCAGTAAAAGGAAACCGATTGCGCCCCAGAAGATAGCCCCCATGCCCACTTGCCATGAAATCCCCATCGCACCAACTACAACAAAAGCGAAGAAAGCATTAAGCCCCATCGCCGGTGCCAACGCGACTGGCAGGTTAGCCAACAGGCCCATAAAAATACTGCCGAAAGCGGCAATCAGGCAGGTGGTCACAAACACAGCCTGCACATCCATCCCCGCAACCCCTAAAATTTGCGGGTTGACGAATACGATATAGACCATGGTCAGGAATGTGGTCATACCCGCAATTAGCTCAGTGCGCGCGGTTGTACCGTGTTGTTTTAGTTTAAATACACGTTCGAGCAGCCCCTGCTCAGTATCAAGGTTTGGTTTACTCATTCGAGGCGTTCCACAAAAGGGAGTGATAGTTGGGGATATCCTATAACAAAAAAACCGTTGTTTAGAGCGAGATCACACTCTTTTTGGTTGTTTTTTATCTCCCTTGTTGCGCAACAAGTGTTTAGATATTAACCACGCATTATTCAACTTATTGAATTTTAGTCATTTGATATGAGTTATATTGCTAGCAGGGTAATTATTTATCGCATTATTGGGCAGGATGGTTAAAGTGAAGTCAGCCATCATTTATACAATTCGTGATTTATACCATTAAAGGATGAGATGTGAACCAGATAGAATGCGTCATGTTCGATTGCGATGGAACCTTGGTCGACAGTGAAGTTCTATGTTGTCGGGCGTACGTCGTGATGTTTGCCCATTATGATATTCACCTGTCACTGGAAGAGGTGATAAAGCGTTTTAAAGGGGTGAAACTCAATGAAATCGTCGCGCTTGTCAGCCAAGAAAATGGTTTAGATGAACCGATAGACACATTGGAAAAACTCTATCGAGCTGAGGTAGCGCGTTTGTTCGATGCGCAATTGCAGCCTATCGCCGGTGCCAAGGCGCTATTAGAGCAAATAACTTTACCGGTTTGTGTGGTGTCCAACGGGCCAGTGAGCAAAATGCAACACTCCCTTGGTCTGACCGGCTTACTGCCCTTCTTTGAAGACCGGCTGTATAGCGGTTACGACATCCAACGCTGGAAGCCAGATCCAGCCCTGATTTACCATGCCGCACAAGAGATGCAGGTTGCCACCGAGCATTGTATTTTGGTCGAAGATTCTGCTGCCGGAACTCATGCAGGGGTAGCGGCGGGTATTCCTGTGTTTTACTACTGCGCCGATCCACATAACCAGCCTATTCACCACCCCTTGGTCACCATGTTTGATGATATGCAGCAACTGCCCGAGTTATGGCGCGCCAGAGGTTGGGATATCACTCGCCACTGATTATCGCCACATATTGGTGACGCTGGGACATAGCACCAGCGTCATCAGTAAGCTAACTGGGTACCAGTGCTGATAAAGGTTTATTCTATAAAACCAAGTTTGAATACTTCCTTACCTGCCAAAGACTCTAAATTTGGTCGCTCTGGATAAAAGGGCAATAGCGGGAAGAAAACCGAGCCACCAATAATGCTTCTGCTGCTCGAATCTTTAGGGCGCAATCCCCAAATATTCTGATATGTCATCGGCACCTCCTCTCCATTAACAGTAGCGTTACCGATATACAGCATAATGTGGCCCTTAATATAAATCAGAGTGGTAAAAGGTTTACCGTGATCTTTTAGATACTTTATACGCTTATTAAGTAGCTCTTTGCTGAGGTCAACCACTCTGATTTCCTGTATCTGTTGTGCAGAGTTTCTGGGTAGAAATAGACCAAATGGCATCATCAGGCTGCGTATTTCTGCTGAACAATCATTATAAAAATGATAATTTCCCCAACCATATGGCCTGCCACTCATTGATTTCATTAAAGTCGCTATATTGGCGGGCGTCATTTTCCACGGCATGGCTGTGAATTGATCTTTTTTCAGGGTGACCCAGTTAATTTCCACATGGCTGTCACCTTTTCGAACAGGAATGGCAACCTGATAACCACCTGATTTCTCACTACTGAAAGGCAGGATAGTCCCGGGGCGGGCAGTAAAATAGAACTGTTCACCTTTATGCACCGATACGGGCTCTTTGATAACAGCGCCCAGGTTTTTCTCCGCCAGTGATATCCATTCAGCAATAAACTTCGGCCCCACAACAGCGACATCATCACTTTTTACCCATCCCGTTACAGTGGGAGAGGCAATATATTTCCAGTTTTTATCCTGGCTGGCGGCAAAAACATAAATGGGAGTACCGGGCCTGACCGAAGAATCCTGTAAGTTATCAAAAGGATATCCCTGCCCCGCCTCACGAGGGTCATCATAAGCAGGATCGTCCGTTGGTAACATTCTAACTAACGTCTCTCTGAGAGTGATACCCCGGCCTGAAGGGTGATAAATGCCATCAATATTGATATCGGCATTATTTCTTACCGTCTCTTTCCAGACGGAAGAGTTCACTCTAAAATTTTCACCATAAGAAATACTGTCTTGACTCAGAAACTCTTTTATTATTTTATCATGCTCAATTATGACAGAATCACTTCCACTCAGAATGGATGATATATAATAGGGATTCCAAGGAGAATGATCCTCTTTATTCATTCCGAAATAATGCGATTTTAAGTTAGCGAAATTTCGCGTCTGAGTCACTCCATCCATAACCGGAATGTTTATTTTCTCCGATTTTGGGGATATCCATTTATCAACAGATTGCGAATAATTATCCATCGGGAAAATAGTCTTGGTTGGGTCGACATAATCTAACCCCTCTGAGTTTTTAGTGGTAACAGTGCCGTCCACCAAGCCCTGTGGCTCTTTCGCGGTCAAGGAACAAGAGACAAGACAAATAGATATCAGTAAAAGAAAATAAATTTTCATTGCTGCATCCCTGTAATGTAAAAAACCAATTTACCGTACTATAAGGATTTTCTGGGTAACGCAAATTCTATTCTTATTTCATTTAGCTAACATTTATTTATCAAGTAAAATTCACAATAATAACCATCATGGGAATTATTATCTCCATAATGATTATTATTTATCCAATTCTTGTAGCACTTCTTAGATAGGCATTACTTTTGAATTGCCGGTTAATAACCGTTTGAGGGTATTTTGCTTCTTGATGGCATGTTGTGGGCTAAAACGACGATTCAGGCCATTTGCCAGCAGATCCAGTGCCAGACATAACACAAAGTAGATCAACGCCACAAACAGGAAGACCTCCATTGGGTAAACCATACTGCGGTTGTTGACCTGAGTAGCCAAAAACGTCAACTCATTCACCCCAACAATATATGCCAGCGAGGTATCCTTAATCAGCGAAATCCATTGATTAATAAAGGAAGGCACCATCATGCGCAGTGCTTGTGGTAAGACAATAAACCACAATACCTGCCAGCGATTGAAACCTAGCGACAGGCCAGCCTGCCATTGGCCCGCACCAATCGCGACAATTCCCGCTTTTACAGCATGGGCTAAATAAGCAGAGGCAATCAATGCCAGTGCGCACACGACAGTGGTGATTTCAGGAATATCCACGCCGAAGACAATCGGCAGTAGAAAATAAGTCCAGAAGATCAACATAATGACGGGAATTGCACGGAAAAAACCTAAAACAGCCGCTAATATACCAGCCCAAACACCACGGGACATTGCCAGCAAGACGCCCAAAATCGTACCTAAAATAGCTGAAGCGACTCCCGCCATGAGGCTTATCAGCAAAGTTAAGGCTGCTCCCCCCAGTGGACCATCAGGGAAAGTCCCCCACAGCAGATAAGTCCAGTTATCGGCAATAATCGTAAAATCCATCTCAATGCCCCTTGATTGCTGCTGTTCGCTGTTGACGCCACATGCCCCACGCTTCAATCAGCGCAATAATTGCGATATATAACACCGTTGCCACGCCAAAAGCCTGGAATGTCCGCAATGTCTCCGTCTCAACTTGGCGAGATGCATAAGAAAGTTCGGCCACACCAATCGCCATCGCTAATGACGAGTTTTTAATAATGTTCATATATTGACCCAGCAAGGGCGGCATCGCGATTTTCAGCGCTTGTGGCAGGACGACATGCCGCATGGCTTGCCACCCGGTCAACCCTAAGGCATGGGCTGCATATTTTTGCCCTTTTGCAACCCCACTGATGCCAGAGCGCAGCTCTTCAGCAATAAATGCCGTGGAGTAGAGAGTCAACCCGATGAAACCGGCTAAAAACTCAAATGAAGGCCAGTTCAAGGTTAAGCCGAATACACTGATTTCATGAGGGGTATTGAGCCAAGGAATCCAAGATGCAGGCAAGAATTGGCTAGCCGCAAAGTACCAAAAGAATAATTGGATCAGTAAAGGGGTATTGCGAAATAGCGTACTGTAACCCATCGCAAACCATTGCAATGTTTTGAGTTCACTGTCTCTGGCTGCGGCCAACAGAAAACCCAAAAGTGTGGAAGCCACCACCGTGCAGGCGGAAATCCACAACGTCAGTAGAAACCCATCCCACAACCAACTGAGATATTGTGGGGCCAACAACCAATCAGTGAGATGATGTAGATTCATGGCCAATCATACCTATATTGCCCTGATACCATCCCCCTAATAACATGAGTTTTAAATTCCATCTTATTTTTACTTCCTGACTCAACATATCAATACGTTATAGGGGTATACCTAAAGTAATGGGTATTGCAGGTAGGCTGCCAACAAACAAAGCCCGATGAGCTTACGTGGTAAGTGATTCGGGTGAATGAGCGCAGCTAACATCCCTGCAACGTCAAGTACCAAAGGTACAACGCCCCGCATTGTGACAATGCAGGGCTTATCTCTTCTCAGTTCAACACCCAATTATGCTTTAGGCTGTTGATCCAACGGTGCAAATTTAAATTCACCACGTGGTTGAGCTGCGTTGGTTGCCGGGCCAAACCAGCGGTCGTAAATTTTCGCGGCTTCACCGTCTTTTTCCAGCTTAACGAGTGTTTCGTTCACACTGGCAGTTAAACGATCTTCACCTTTAGGAATACCAACACCTTGATATTCTTTGGTAATACTGAAGGGAGATATTTCAAAATCGGCTTTTTGTGCTTCAGGCAGATTACCCAGCAAGCCAACTAATTTGGCATCATCTTGGGTGATAGCTTGGACATTCCCATTACGCAGAGCAGTAAATGCCAGTGGTGTATCATCGTAAGAAATAACTTTAGCCGTTGGATAATGCTCACGCAGGGTTATTTCCTGTACTGTGCCTTTATCCGCACCAATACGTAACTTGCCGATATCTTCTGGTGTTTTCAGCACACCTTTATGAGCAATAAATTTCTGGCCGGTTGCGAAATAAGGCAGGCTGAAGTTCACTTCCTTGGCGCGTTCATCTGTAATTGTGAAGTTAGCGGCAATCAGATCCACTTTCTTAGATGTCAGTAACGGGATGCGGTTAGCCGGGTTGGTTGCCCGCAATTCAACTTTTACACCTAAATCTTTAGCAATTGCATTCGCAACATCCACGTCATATCCCACCAGCTTTTTAGTCTGTGGATCGATATAACCAAATGGGGGATTGCTATCGAAAACAGCAATTCGCACTACACCAGCTTGTTTAATATCATCAAGTTTATCCGCGTGAGCCACACCTGAAAGTGTTGCCAGACTCGCTAATAGCGTTAATGCCAGAACATTTTTTTTCGTGGACAAAGAGTGCTTCATTGAAAGCTCCTAAAAGGATTGAGATGTTGCGATATGTGTAAGCTATCAAGTCAGCGTTAGGTCAGGAAATAATATAAAACGATATATTTATAACCAATTAATCTCAGTGAATGAGTCTGTTTATATTGAAAATGAAAGAGAGATCATTGGCAGGCTAATAACGCGATTATGACTATAAATTTCAGTCCAATCGCGCAATTAGCACAGAGTAGATAGGCCATGCGAAAAGGATTATTTGCTGCTATTTTTAACTTCTGTAGTAACTTCTTCGGTTGATGCTGCTTCCTGATAACCTGCAGTAGCCGGTTTCGCTTTAATTCTGGTTCTGCCAACAGGCTCCTCAGTAATCTCTGACTGACCAATGAAGATACCGCCTTTTTGGATGGAAAAGTTACAGCCTTTTACAATGCCGTTTAAACGGCCATTTTCCAGAATTTCCAGATGGTCAGAAATACAAACGCCCTCAATAGACCCATTAACCGTAATCTGTGGTGCGGTTAGATTCCCTTCAATACGGCCACTGCGCATTAATCTGATTGTTCCTTCATTTACGGTGATATTACCGTTCACGACGCCATAAATTTGAATATCACCATCAAGGTTGATATCACCTTTTAATTTTGTTCCCGCCGCGATAATCGTACTGGTTTTCACCGTATCAGAGGTCGGGGTTAGTGAGGGGTTACCCACAGAGGATTCTTCTTTATGATTATTTATTTTCTTTTTGAACATAGTATTTATCAAGATAAAAATGAGAAGTAAGGTTGGGGCAAGAAGAAGATAAAAAAATAAATTGTAGACTACATAGCCCACTAAACATGCGATCCATAGCACCCATAACAGGTTAAGGGCCACATTTGTTGGTCTATATAGACATATACTCACTTATTCCGCCCAGTGTAAAAACAAATTAAATTTGATTTAATATCATCTTATACAAAAGCATTAAATTACGGTCTAAAGAACAGTAGAAAAATAGAATCATTCGCAAAAGGAAGTTTTATTTCCACTAACAATGCATAAGACTTGAGTATTATGTCAATCAATAGAGGGGGAAATATAAACGAATATTAAACGAAATTAAATTAACTTATCATGATGTTAAATTTGGGGGGAAACCTGAGAGGGCGTTTTGGTGAAATAACCCCAATCAAATATACAAATCTATCTGATTGGGGACATGCTATTATTTTTCAGGTTTATCAGTAGAAAGCAGTTTCTCTAAAGCATCGCCACCAAGGTGACGGAAGTCCTGACCTTTAACGAAGTAGAAAATGAATTCACAAATGTTCTGGCAACGATCCCCAATACGTTCGATTGAACGAGCACAGAACAAAGCAGTCAACACACTCGGTATTGTTCGCGGATCTTCCATCATATACGTCATCAATTGGCGTACGATGCCTTCATATTCTTGGTCAACTTTCTTATCTTCACGATAAATCCGGATAGCTTCATCCAAATCCATACGCGCAAAGGCATCCAATACATCATGCAGCATTTGTACCGTATGACGGCCTAAAGACTCTAGGCTGACCAACAGAGGTTGGTGTTGGTGAGAGAATTTTTCCAATGCAGTTCGGCATATTTTATCCGCCACATCACCAATACGTTCCAATTCTGAAATAGTCTTGATAATCGCCATCACCAAGCGCAAATCACTGGCAGTTGGCTGACGTTTAGCGATGATGCGCACACAAGCTTCATCAATGGTCACTTCCATCAAATTGACTTTGCTATCGCCCTCAATGACGCGTTTTGCTAACTCACCGTCCTGATTATGCATAGCGGTGATGGCATCAGATAATTGTTGTTCCACCAGACCGCCCATAGCTAATACTTGGGTGCGGATATGCTCAAGTTCTGCGTTGAACTGGCCGGAAATATGTTTATTAAGATTCAAGTTATCCATGATACTTCCCATACGTATTAGTGGGCGAAATGAACATAGTCGACACTAAGGCAATCAACCATAGCGACCAGTAATATAGTCTTCGGTCTGTTTTTGCTGTGGTGCAGTGAACAGCGTGTCTGTATCACTGAATTCAATTAGCTCACCTAGATACATAAATGCTGTATGATCTGAACAGCGCGCGGCTTGCTGCATGTTATGTGTGACAATCACCACGGTATAATCAGACTTCAACTCGCTGATAAGCTCCTCGATTCGGCCGGTAGAGATAGGGTCAAGCGCCGAACAAGGTTCATCGAGCAACAACACATCGGGACGAATGGCGATACCACGCGCGATGCATAAGCGCTGCTGTTGCCCACCCGACAAGCTGTAACCACTCTGGTGCAATTTATCTTTCGTTTCATTCCATAATGCCGCTTTAGTTAGCGCCCATTGCACGCGCTCATCCATATCAGCACGAGACAGATTTTCAAATAACTTCACGCCAAAAGCGATGTTATCGTAAATTGACATCGGAAACGGCGTTGGCTTCTGGAAAACCATGCCCACTTTCGCCCGCAACAACGCGATATCTTGCTTATCGGTCAAGATATTCTGCCCATCCAGTAAAATATCGCCTTCAGCACGTTGGTCTGGATACAACTGGTACATTTTATTAAATGTCCGCAGCAGGGTCGATTTACCACAACCTGATGGTCCAATGAATGCCGTGACCTGATTTTTGGCAATATCCAGCGAGATGTTCTTCAGCGCATGGAATTTGCCGTAGTAGAAGTTCAGATCGCGAACCTGAATTTTGCTGTTGTTGATGTCAGTAGCCATACTCATCAAGACTTCTCTCTTTTAGCCAATGCCGCCGTAGCCGCATTTTGGAATTTATTGGCGAATCGGTGTTTTCATGACTTATTGCTGATGTTTTCTCAGCCAATCAATGCTTTTTCTTCGCGAAAACAACCCGAGCCAGAATATTCAGTAACAGTACACACAGGGTAATCAGAAGCACCCCTGCCCATGCTAATTGCTGCCATTCTGCAAATGGACTCATGGCAAACTTAAATATGGTGACCGGCAAGTTAGCAATAGGCTGACTCAGATCGGTACTCCAGAACTGGTTGGAGAGCGAAGTGAACAGTAATGGTGCCGTTTCACCAGCAATGCGCGCCACAGCCAGCAAAATCCCCGTCAAAATACCTGAAATAGAAGCTTTCAACGTAATAGCTGAAATCATGCGCCATTTTGGTGTTCCCAATGCATAGGCGGCTTCTCGCAAACTATCTGGAACCAATTTCAGCATATTTTCGGTCGTACGGATGACAATTGGCACTTGTAACAGCGCCAGTGCAATCACCCCAGCCCAGCCAGAGAAATGTTCCATCTTGGCCACAACAATGGTGTATACAAATAGGCCGACCACGATAGAAGGCGCGGATAATAAAATGTCGTTGATAAAACGCGTGATTTCCGCCAACCAGGATTTACGCCCATATTCGGCCAGATAAATCCCCGCCATAATGCCCAGTGGCGTACCAATAACGGTTGCCCACAGAATTAACAAACCGCTCCCCGCAATGGCATTGGCCAATCCCCCCCCCGCGGTATTGGGTGGCGGTGTCATCTCGGTAAATAATGCCAGAGACATGCCGTCGATACCTTTGGTCACCGTGGAGAACAAAATCCACACTAACCAAAATAAACCGAATGCCATGGTTGCCATTGAAAGAATTAAAGCAATCCGATTCTTCTGACGACGCCATGCCTGCTTTTTACGGCGGGTTTCCATCAGCGTCGCATCACTTTGCATATGCATCGTTGCCATCTTAGCGCCCCTCTTTCTTAGCCAGACGCGAAATCATCAGCTTAGACAAAGCCAGTACGATAAAGGTTATTACAAACAAGATCAGACCCAACTCCATCAACGCCGCGGTATGTAAACCGGACTCAGCTTCAGCAAATTCATTTGCTAATGCAGAGGTAATGCTGTTGCCTGGCATGAACAGCGAGAAGCTGTCGAGTTGGTAAGTGTTACCGATGATAAATGTTACCGCCATGGTTTCACCCAATGCGCGGCCCAGCCCTAACATCACGCCGCCAATCACACCATTTTTGGTATAAGGCAGCACAATGCGCCAGATAACTTCCCACGTGGTGCAGCCAATGCCATAAGCTGACTCTTTCATCATCACTGGAGTTTGTTCAAACACATCGCGCATCACGGCCGCAATGTAAGGAATAATCATGATGGCTAAAATAACGCCGGCAGCCAGAATGCCGATACCAAACGCAGGTCCGGAAAATAGCACCCCAACAATAGGAATACCGGACATCACGTTACCGACAGGCTCTTGGAAATAGCGAGCAAAGAGGGGAGCGAAAACAAATAAGCCCCACATCCCGTAAACAATACTTGGGATTGCCGCCAGTAACTCAATCGCCACACCCAGTGGGCGTTTTAACCAGTTTGGTGCTAACTCGGTCAGGAACAGGGCAATACCAAAACTGACAGGAACCGCAATGAGCAAGGCGATAACAGAGGTCACAATGGTGCCGTAAATCGGGACTAATGCACCAAACTGTTCAGCCGGAGGATCCCATTCTTTGGTCCACAGGAAAGCAAAACCAAACTTTTCAATACTTGGCCAGGAAGCCACAATCAATGAAACGATTATGCCGCCCAGCATAAATAGGGTTATCAGCGCAGCCAGTTTAACCAGCGCACTGAAAATGATGTCACCGTATTTACTCGGTGCTTTGATCGTCGGCTTATAAGCAGCCATAGACTCTCTTCTCATCCGGGTGTTATATCCCTCCCCATTCGGTGGGGAGGGACAATTAATGAAACTAATATCAATCTATTTACTGCTTTCTTCGGTTCTGACCAGATTAGAACAATGCTTTGCCTGAACTGTCTTTGATATTGGTTTTCCAAGCTGCACGAACCTGTTCAACCACTGCGGCTGGCAATGTTGCATAATCCAAGTCACTGGCTTGTTTTGCACCGTGGGTATAAGCCCAGTCGAAGAATTTCAGCACTTCAGCGCCTTTCTCTGCATTTTTCTGATCTTTATGTACCAGAATGAAGGTGGTCGAAGTAATTGGCCATGCCCCCTCGCCTTTCTGGTTAGTCAGGTCTTGTGCAAATGTCTTGCTCCAATCAACACCTTTCGCTGCTGCACTGAAGTTCTCTTCTGTTGGGCTAACAGGCTTCCCATCAGCAGAAATCAGTTTGGTGTAAGCCAGGTTATTTTGTTTAGCATAGGCGTATTCCACATAACCAATCGCACCAGGCAGACGTTGAACAAATGCCGCAATACCGTCGTTACCCTTGCCACCTAAGCCGGTTGGCCAATTCACTGTAGAGCCTGCACCAATTTTTTCTTTCCATTCCGCATTCACTTTAGCCAAATAGCTGGTGAACACGAATGAAGTGCCTGAACCATCAGCACGACGCACAACTGCAATATTCTGATCTGGGAGTTTTACACCTGGGTTTAACTTAACAATAGCGGGGTCATTCCACTTTTTCACATTACCCAGATAAATATCACCCAGTGTTTTACCGTCTAAAGTCAGTTCACCAGATTTAATGCCTGGGATATTGACGGCTAACACCACGCCACCAATCACTGTAGGGAATTGGAACAAACCATCAGCCGCCAATTTTTCATCTGTTAATGGCGCATCAGAGGCACCGAAGTCGACAGTATTGGCAATGATTTGCTTCACGCCACCTGAAGAACCGATCCCTTGATAGTTAACTTTGTTACCTGTTTCTTTCTGATAAGAATCTGCCCACTTGGCATACACCGGCGCGGGGAATGTCGCACCTGCACCTGTCAGGCTTGCAGCAGCGAACGCGGACACGGTGGTCATAGATAAGGTCGCTGCCACAATGCTGGCTACGGTGGTACGCATCAGTTTCATAATCCCTCCTAATGGGATATTAGAATCAACTCTAAATTGTTTTCATCAGATTAAGTATGGTGCAGGAGGGAAAATAGGACAGTTTAATGACAGAAAAATGTACGGAATATTACAGTTATATGACAATCGGTTTGATAGTTAATAAAAATTATATTTATCAGTATTTTATGTTTTATTTTAAGTGATTATTTAATCTTTTCATTCAAAATAATATCATTTTTAGTTCAGAGGCCACTCAAATATATGATTATTTTTTAGTCTAAAATGACAATTCATTACTGAGTACTGAAAGTACAAAAAAGCCGACAGATGTCGGCTTTTGTTCGTGCGAGATGACGTCGATTACTCAACCGTAACCGATTTTGCCAAGTTACGTGGCTTATCAACATCCGTCCCCTTGATCAGGGCAACATGATATGACAGCAACTGTAGAGGAACGGTATAGAAGATTGGAGCAATAATTTCTTCAACATGAGGCAATGGCACAATCTTAACCAATTCACTACTGGTAAAGCCGGCATTTTCATCAGCAAATACATACAGTAAACCGCCGCGTGCACGCACTTCTTCAATGTTGGACTTCAGTTTTTCCAGTAAATCATTGTTAGGTGCTACCACAATCACCGGCATATTGGCGTCAACCAAAGCCAATGGGCCATGTTTTAATTCACCAGCCGCATAAGCTTCAGCGTGAATATAAGAAATTTCTTTCAGTTTCAGCGCGCCTTCCATTGCGATAGGGTACTGATCGCCTCGACCAAGGAACAAAGCATGGTGCTTATCAGCAAAATCCTTCGCTAATTCTTCAATATCTTTATCCTTCGACAGCATCCCTTCGATCTGGACAGGTAAAGACTGCAGTGCCTCAACAATTTTATGTTCTAGCGCCTGGCTACCTTCAACGCCTTTTAGTAAAGCGATACGCCCCACCAGCATCAACAACACCGTTAATTGCGTGGTGAAGGCTTTCGTTGACGCAACACCAATTTCAGTGCCGGCTTTAGTCATCAAGGCCAGATCTGATTCACGTACCAATGAAGAACCAGCGACGTTACAAATAGCCAGCGAACCTAAATATCCTAGCTCTTTTGATAAACGCAGAGCTGCTAATGTATCAGCGGTTTCACCAGATTGTGACAAGGTAATCAGCAGACTATTAGGACGCACAGCCGACTTGCGATAACGGAATTCAGAAGCGATTTCAACGTCACAAGGCACACCAGCCAGTGCCTCAAACCAATAACGAGAAACCATACCGGAGTTATAAGAAGTACCACAGGCAATGATTTGAATATGCTGAACATCCGCCAACAAAGCATCGGCTTTTGGGCCAAGCTCAGACAAATCAATGGCACCATGATTTAAACGGCCTTCCAGCGTATTTTTAATCGCCATAGGCTGTTCATAAATCTCTTTTTGCATGTAGTGACGATATTCACCTTTGTCACCAGCATCATATTGCACCTGAGATTCAATCTCTGGGCGCTCAATAGCGTTACCCTGCTTATCAAAAATCGTCACGCTACGGCGAGTCACTTCAACCACATCGCCTTCTTCTAAGAAGATAAAGCGGCGGGTAACAGGCAACAGAGCCAGTTGGTCAGAAGCGATAAAGTTTTCGCCTACACCACAACCAATCACCAACGGGCTACCTGAACGAGCAGCCACCAAGCGGCTTGGGTCGCGGCTATCCATGACAACTGTACCGTATGCGCCACGCAGTTGTGGAATAACGCGCTTAACCACCTCTAGCAAAGAACCACCTTGTTGCAGTTCCCAATGGACCAAATGAGCAATAACTTCAGTATCAGTTTCAGAACTGAAACGGTAGCCACGGCTAATCAATAATTCACGTAAAGGTTCGTGATTCTCGATAATACCGTTGTGAACCACAGAGATATATTCTGAAACATGGGGGTGAGCATTGGCCTCTGATGGCTCGCCATGGGTAGCCCAGCGGGTATGTGCAATCCCGGTGCCGCCATGTAAAGCCTGCTTTTCAGCCGCATCAGACAATGCCTGAACTTTGCCCACCCGACGTAAACGTGTCAGATTACCTTCAGCATCAACCACTGCCAAACCAGCAGAGTCATAGCCACGGTATTCAAGACGACGTAAACCTTCGATCAGAATCTCAGCGATATCACGTTGCGCTACTGCGCCAACAATTCCACACATCTGTTTTATTCCTATGTAAGGTTCTTTTAGAACCTTGTCGATGTCAGTGACCTGATTTGATCCGGATTTTCCGGGTTCCCCGAGCCTGTAGAGTTGGGGATTATTATGTTTTGCTGTGCATTCTCAGCCGAATAGGGCACCAAAAATGTACAGCAAAACATTCCTCTCACGACAAAGATGCCGCAAGAGGAAATAAACTAGCTTTTTTTAACCGGGCGTTTCCAACCTTGAATATTGGCCTGTTTAACGCGGCTCAATACCAGCTCATTCTCAGCAACATCACGGGTTACTGTGGTGCCTGCACCGATAGTCGCGCCTTTAGCAACAGTGACGGGAGCCACTAATTGGGTATCTGAACCAACAAACACATCATCGCCGATGATAGTTTTAAACTTATTCTTACCATCATAGTTGCAAGTTATAGTTCCTGCGCCAATATTCACGCCTGAGCCAATTTCAGCATCACCTAAATAGGAGAGATGACCTGCTTTAGAGCCTTTACCTAAGCGTGCTTTCTTGATTTCAACAAAGTTGCCAACATGTGCACCTTCAGCCAACTCAGCACCCGGTCGTAGGCGAGCAAATGGCCCAACCGTGCAACCTACATCCAAGCGAGAATCTTCTAGCACCGTGTATGGACTGATTTCTGAATCATCGCCAATCACACAGTTTTTAAGTACGCATCCCGTACCAATTCGAACGCGATCACCTAAAGTGACATGGCCTTCAATGATGACATTGGTATCGATAGTGATATCACGACCATGTGTTAATTCTCCGCGCAAATCAAAACGCGCAGGATCTAGTAACATCACCCCCGCAAGCAGTAGCTTCTCAGCCTGTTCAGACTGGTATACCCGTTCAAGCGTTGCCAATTGCAGACGATTATTGACACCTTCAACTTCACTCAAACGAGTGGGGTGCACTGCTTCAATCTTCTTACCATCAGCATGGGCCAATGCAATAATATCCGTGATATAAAACTCGCCTTGGGCATTATTGTTATTCAACAGCGATAGCCAGCGCTTCAAATCACGCCCATTGGCGACCAGTATTCCGGTATTGATTTCATTTATTTCACGCTGTGCATCGGTGGCATCTTTATGCTCAACAATCCCGACCACATCGCCATTCTCACGCACAATACGACCATAACCACTAGGGTTATCCAATTTCACCGTCAATAGACCAATGCCGCCTTGCGGTTTTGCTGCTAACAGCCGTTGCAGTGTATCAACAGAAATCAACGGCACATCGCCATAAAGCATCAGGACATCTTCATCATCGGCAAAATGTGGTGCTGCTTGTTGCATCGCGTGTCCGGTACCTAGCTGCTCTGCCTGTAATACCCAGTTCAGCGCCGGGTCAGTCAGTGTTTTTTTCAACAACTCAGCACCATGCCCATAAACCAGATGAACTTTTTGTGCACCCAACTTCATAGCCGCATCAATAACGTGCTGAACCATCGGCTTACCTGCCAATGGGTGTAACACCTTAGGAAGGTCGGAATACATACGAGTCCCCTTACCTGCGGCAAGGATGACTACACTCATTGAGCTGTTAGACATAAGCAACCTGATAACTCCAATTTAATAGACGGAAGTAAACCTGTTTAGCGAAATAATTACTACATATTTCTCAGCGAAAAACGTACTCAACCCGCATGGTTAAAGGGTTGTAGCGATGTGCCATGTAACAAAAAAATGTAGAGAAAAGTGTCGGCGATCAGCGACGTTTTTTGACCTGTTTTTGCCAAAAAGCCGTCACTCATTTAGGTTATTAACCACTTATTTTACGACAAGAAACAAGGATTTTCAGAAAGAAACTTTACTAGTTTAGCTTAGGCTTAATGAAATGCAGCAGAGGTGGTGGACATATCAATAGATTGAGGCATTCGCCATAGCGATACACAATGAAGATAAAAAAATGCCAGTCTGTTTTCACCGACTGGCATTCTACCGTTCTTTATATGATAACTTTATAAATCAGAGAGTTGTTAGTTAAGCTTTGATAAACCATCTAACTCAAAAACAACCCTAAGATATAAAATTACATCGCCTTCCTGGTCAGCTCGATTACGCGTAGTTTCGCAATCGCCTTCGCCAATTCAGCGGATGCCTGAGCATAGTCGACATCGCCGTGGGAATTATTGATATGAGCTTCTGCTTTGCGCTTAGATTCCAGCGCTCTAGCTTCGTCCAGATCTTGTCCACGAATAGCAGTGTCAGCCAATACGATCACAACGCTCGGTTGCACCTCAAGGATGCCGCCAGAAAGATAAATGAACTCTTCCTCACCGAACTGCTTAACGATACGTATCATGCCAGGCTTAATGGCAGTGAGCAGTGGGGCGTGGCCAGGGAAAATCCCCAGTTCACCTTCACTACCCGTCACCTGAATTTTTTGTACTACGCCTGAGAACATTTTCTTCTCTGCGCTCACAACATCCAGATGGTAAGTCATTGCAGCCATGTCACCCTCCAGTCAACAGCGTTACAGTTTCTTGGCTTTTTCCACTGCTTCTTCAATGGTGCCAACCATGTAGAACGCCTGCTCCGGCAGGTGGTCATAGTCGCCGTTCATGATGCCTTTGAAACCACGAATGGTATCTTTCAGCGATACGAACTTGCCCGGTGAACCGGTGAAGACTTCTGCCACGAAGAACGGTTGGGACAGGAAGCGCTGGATTTTACGCGCACGGGATACAACCAGTTTGTCATCTTCTGACAACTCGTCCATACCCAGAATTGCAATAATATCTTTCAGCTCCTGATAACGTTGCAGAATAGACTGCACGCCACGCGCTACATCGTAGTGCTCTTGACCAACAACCAGCGGATCAAGCTGACGGCTGGTGGAGTCAAGCGGGTCAACCGCTGGGTAAATACCCAGAGAGGCGATTTGACGGCTCAGAACGACGGTTGCATCCAAGTGAGCAAAGGTGGTTGCTGGTGATGGGTCAGTCAAGTCATCCGCTGGTACGTAAACGGCCTGAACAGAGGTGATTGAACCCGTCTTAGTGGAAGTAATACGTTCCTGCAACACACCCATCTCTTCAGCCAGTGTCGGCTGATAGCCTACCGCTGATGGCATACGGCCCAGCAGTGCGGATACTTCCGTACCGGCCAAGGTATAACGATAGATGTTATCGATGAACAGCAATACGTCACGACCTTCATCACGGAATTTCTCCGCCATGGTCAGACCGGTCAATGCAACGCGCAGACGGTTACCTGGTGGCTCATTCATCTGGCCATAAACCAAGGATACTTTGTCCAGAACGTTGGAGTCTGTCATCTCATGGTAGAAGTCGTTACCCTCACGAGTACGTTCACCTACACCAGCAAATACGGAATAACCTGAGTGCTCGATCGCAATGTTACGGATCAGCTCCATCATGTTTACCGTTTTACCTACACCCGCACCACCGAACAGACCAACTTTACCGCCCTTAGCGAACGGACAAATCAGATCCATTACCTTGATACCGGTTTCTAACAGATCTTGCGAGCTGGCAAGCTCTTCGTAAGAAGGCGCTTCACGGTGGATTGCCCAGCGCTCTTCTTCACCGATAGGACCTTTCATGTCGATTGGGTCACCCAATACGTTCATGATACGGCCCAGAGTTGATTTACCAACTGGCACTTCAATTGGGTGTTCCAGGTTGATAACTTTCAACCCACGGCTCAAACCATCGGAAGAGCCCATTGCGATACAACGAACAACACCGCCGCCCAGCTGTTGCTGAACTTCCAGCACGAGCTTATCAGCCGCGCCTTCAACCTCAAGGGCGTTGTACACTTTTGGTACAGCGTCTTGGGGGAATTCGACGTCCACTACGGCGCCGATTACCTGGATAATCTTTCCAGTAGCCATCTTGAATCCTCTACGTAATACGTTTACCCGTCATATTTCAACTTGCTGGCGCGTTAACGGCCTTCCTGCAATATGAACGACTAAGGGTAATAGCCTGGTTAAACCGCGGAGGCTCCCCCGACGATCTCGGTGAGTTCCTGAGTGATGCTGGCCTGACGAGCTTTGTTGTAAACCAACTGCAGCTCTTTGATCAGACTACCGCCGTTATCGGTGGCGGCTTTCATCGCTACCATTCGCGCGGCCTGTTCGCTGGCCAGGTTTTCAACGACGCCCTGATAAACTTGCGATTCCACATAGCGACGCAGGAGGGTATCCAGCAATGCTTTTGGATCGGGTTCATACAGGTAATCCCAGGATTTCTTCTTCAGCGTGCCATCTTCCGCAGGCGGAAGAGGTAACAACTGCATGATCCGTGGTTCCTGAGACATCGTATTGATAAACTTGTTATTCACGATATACAGTTTATCCAGACGACCTTCATCGTAGGCTTGTAGCATCACTTTCACTGGACCGATAAGTTCTGACAGAGAAGGGTTATCCCCCATGCCAGTAACCTGAGCAACAATCTTGCCGCCCACGGAACCAAAGAAAGAAGCTGCTTTTGATCCAATCAGCGCTAAATCACATTCAACGCCTTTTTCAGACCAACCTTTCATCTCAGCTAACAGTTTTTTGAACAAGTTAATGTTCAAACCACCACACAAGCCACGGTCTGTAGAAACCACCAGATACCCAACGCGCTTAACGTCACGTTCTTCCAGGTATGGATGTTTATATTCCAGATTACCTAGCGCAAGGTGACCAATCACACTACGCATTGTTTCTGCATAAGGACGGCTGGCCGCCATGCGTTCCTGCGATTTACGCATTTTGGAGGCGGCGACCATCTCCATGGCTTTGGTGATCTTTTGCGTGTTTTGCACGCTGGCGATCTTGGAACGTATCTCTTTTGCGCCGGCCATTTCTGCTTCTCCTCATTGCCAGACGGCCCGCTTTCCTGATGAAAAGCAAGGCCGCATAGCGTTACCAGGACTGGGTTGCCTTAAATGTATCAAGGATGCCTTTCAGCTTGGCCTCGATCTCATCGTTATACGCGCCAGTTTGGTTGATTTGTTGCAGAAGCTCGGCATGCTCACGGTCAGCAAACGCCAACAGCGCAGCTTCAAAGCTACCTACCTTCGCCAACTCGATATCACCCAGATAACCACGTTCAGCAGCGAACAGAACCAGAGATTGTTGCGCAACAGACATCGGTGCGTATTGTTTCTGTTTCAAAAGCTCGGTCACTTTCTGACCATGGCTCAACTGTTTACGTGTTGCATCATCCAAATCGGATGCGAACTGGGAGAACGCTGCAAGTTCACGATACTGTGCCAGAGCGGTACGGATACCACCGGACAGTTTTTTCATGATCTTGGTCTGCGCTGCACCACCCACACGAGATACGGAGATACCTGGGTTAACCGCAGGACGAATACCGGCGTTAAACAGGCTCGATTCCAAGAAGATCTGACCATCGGTAATAGAAATTACGTTGGTCGGAACGAACGCGGAAACGTCCCCTGCTTGGGTTTCAATGATTGGCAATGCGGTCAAAGAACCGGTTTTACCTTTCACTTCACCCTTGGTAAAGGTTTCAACGTAGTCGGCGTTAACACGCGCAGCACGCTCCAACAAACGGGAGTGGAGGTAGAATACGTCGCCAGGATAAGCTTCACGACCTGGTGGACGACGAAGCAGCAAGGAGATTTGACGATATGCAACAGCCTGTTTAGACAGGTCATCATAAATAATCAGCGCATCTTCACCGCGGTCGCGGAAATATTCACCCATGGCACAACCGGAGTAAGGTGCCAGGTATTGCAATGCTGCAGATTCAGATGCCGTAGCCACAACCACGATGGTGTTAGCTAATGCGCCATGCTCTTCCAGTTTACGCACTACGTTTGCAACAGTAGAGGCTTTCTGGCCGATAGCAACATACACACATTTGATGCCAGAATCGCGCTGGTTGATGATCGCATCAATCGCCAGAGCAGTTTTACCTGTCTGACGGTCACCGATGATCAATTCACGCTGACCACGACCAATTGGAATCATGGCGTCGACAGACTTATAACCAGTCTGAACGGGTTCATCAACGGATTGACGTTCGATAACGCCAGGTGCGATAGCTTCAACAGCTGAGAAGCCGTCATTTTCTACCGGACCTTTACCATCAACAGGTTCACCCAGAGTGTTGACAACGCGACCCAACAGGCCACGACCAACTGGAACTTCCAGGATACGGCCAGTACATTTAACCTTCATGCCTTCGGCAAGATCGGCGTACGGACCCATAACTACTGCACCAACAGAGTCGCGCTCCAGGTTCAGTGCGATTGCGTAACGGTTGCCAGGCAGTGCGATCATCTCGCCTTGCATTACATCAGCCAGACCGTGTACGCGAATGATCCCGTCACTAACGGAAACAATAGTACCTTCATTGTGAGCTTCGCTCACTACATTGAACTGAGCAATGCGCTGCTTGATCAGTTCGCTGATTTCGGTGGAATTCAGTTGCATATGCTCCAGTCCCCTTAAGACTGCAAGACGTCTGCCAGGCGTTCAAGACGACCGCGAACGCTGCCATCTATCACCATATCGCCCGCACGTATTACTACGCCGGCCATTACAGACTTATCAATTTTGCAATTCAGCTTAACTTTGCGTGACAGACGTTTTTCCATCGCAGCGGCAATTTTAGCCAGCTGTTCGTCGTTAAGTGCACTCGCTGAGGACACTTCAACGTCGACGGTAGACTCCAGTGAGGCACGCAGTTGAATAAACTGCTGCAACACCTCAGGAAGAACCAGTAAACGGCCATTCTCCGCCATAACTCGAATGAAGTTCTGTGCGGGTTCATCGAGCTGATCACCACAGACTGCAATAAACGTCTTAGACATTGTTTCTGGTGCGACAGCACCGGAAAGCAATTCAGCAATTTGTTCATTGCGAGTCACTTGGGCAGTAAACGCCAGCATATCCTGCCAACGATCAACTGCCTGGTGCTCAACAGCAAAGTCAAAAGCTGCTTTGGCGTAGGGGCGAGCTACAGTTACAAATTCAGACATCAGCCCCTCCCTCCTTACAGTTCAGCGACCAGTTTATCAACGATGTCGCTGTTAGCAGCTTCATCCACGGAACGTTCGATGATCTTCTCGGCGCCAGCTATAGCCAACATCGCGACTTGCTTACGCAACTCTTCACGAGCACGCTTACGTTCGGCGTCGATCTCTGCCTGCGCTTGCGCCACGATTTTGTTACGTTCCTGTTCAGCTTCTGCTTTAGCTTCATCAAGGATCTGAGCTTTGCGTTTACTTGCCTGCTCAATGATCACCTGCGCTTCTGCTTTCGCCTTCTTCAGTTGGTCGGTCGCATTGGCTTGCGCTAAGTCCAAATCTTTTTTGGCACGCTCTGCAGAAGAGAGACCGTCAGCAATTTCTTTTTGACGCTTCTCGATGGCTGCCATAATTGGCGGCCATACATACTTCATACAAAACAGGACAAACAGGACAAACGCGATGGCCTGGCCGAGGATTGTTGCGTTAAGATTCACAGCACAATGCCTCTTTAAAAGTTAATAGTTTGGTGTAGTTCACGGTAGAGAAAACTCTACTTACGCGACAGCAAACATCACGTACAGACCCAGACCAACAGCGATCATAGGGATGGCGTCAACCAGACCCATGACGATAAAGAACTGTGTACGCAGCAGAGGAATCAGGTCAGGCTGACGTGCAGCGCCTTCCAAAAATTTACCACCCAGGATGCCGATACCGATCGCAGCACCGATTGCCGCTAAACCCATCATTATAGCGGCAGCCATGTACAGCAGATCCATATTCAGGTTTTCCATGACAGTCTCCAGTTTATTTCAGTTAAAACGCAGTAGTGTTATAAGAAAATCAGTGCTCTTCGGACGCCATCGACAGATAGACAATCGTCAGAACCATGAAGATAAAGGCTTGTAACGTAATAATCAGTATGTGGAAGATAGCCCAAGGTAAACTGAGCATCCACTGTGACCACCACGGCAACAGACCCGCAATAAGGATGAAGATCAACTCACCCGCATACATGTTGCCGAACAGTCGCAGACCGAGTGAAACCGGTTTGGACAGCAGGCTGACACCTTCCAGAACTAAGTTGACTGGAATGAATATCGGGTGATTGAACGGCTGCATCGTTAATTCTTTTACGAAGCCGCCTACACCTTTCATTTTAATGCTATAGAACAGGATCAGGATGAAGACACCCAATGCCATGGACAAGGTAATACTCACGTCAGCGGTAGGAACTACACGCAGTGCAGGTAACCCAAAGACATGCTCACCGATGTAAGGCAGTAAATCGATTGGCAGTAAGTCCATCATGTTCATCAATAGCACCCAAACAAACACGGTCAGGGCTAATGGTGCGATGACTTTACTTTTGCCGTGGTACATATCCCGTACGCTGCTATCGACAAAACCGATAATTAACTCAACGGCAGTCTGCAATTTGCCGGGCACGCCACTGGTGGCGTTTGCTGCAACTTTGCGGAACACAAGCAGAAAAGCTAACCCCAGCACGACAGAGAAGAACAAAGAGTCAATGTTCAACGTCCAGAACGTCGCAGGGCCAGGTGAGTGGGGATTGACCAACTCAAAGGTACGCAGGTCCAGCTGAAGGTTATTCAGATGGTGTCCTATGTAGTCCCTTGGAGTAGAGATTTCTCCTGATGCAGACATGATGCCTCTTACCCTTTTGTAGTTAAATACGATAACTGTTAAGTACGGTAGCCGCTCATCACAGCTGGTGCCAATATCTGCACAATCAGCACCAATAAATAGGTTAAACCAAGTGGGGCAAATGCAGCTTTAAACAGCCCTAATGCCACAATCAGCAAAATTATCGTCATGATAACTTTTAACCCCTCGCCAATGGCGAACGACCACGCAACACGACCTGGAGCTGCTGTTTTTGCCTGATGGCGGCAAGCAAACAACATGAACATGGCACTAGGCAACCAAGCTGCCAATCCTCCTGCCAAAGCAGAAGCACCCCATTCCAGGCTTTTAAAACCAAAAGCAGCACTGAGAACAACAAAAGTCATTAACTGCAATAACAGCAGCTTTCGTGCAATTTTCCCACTGTAAAGGGATACAGACATGACGTTTGTTCTCTCCGAACCACACTAAGGGCATGCTGAGTGAGGTATAAAACTGCCTTTTACCCCATTGAGTCAAGCAGCAAAAAACGAGCAAATTATACGGGCCACTCAAACGAATTCAATCGATAAGTAGCGAAAAGGTGAACAATTATTTAAATTTTCTTATTTCGGGCTATTTTCACAAGAAAAGCCTCGGAATAAAA
Source organism: Yersinia vastinensis (assembly GCF_044905075.1). NCBI lineage: Bacteria > Pseudomonadati > Pseudomonadota > Gammaproteobacteria > Enterobacterales > Yersiniaceae > Yersinia > Yersinia vastinensis. The sequence continues at coordinate 4,714,732 of NZ_CP173260.1, read as the reverse complement.
CCTTCATTTAATTGTCTGACGATTCCAATCATTATCAATAAAGCGTGAAATCTATCACATAACTAAAAACAAACTGATTTATATCCTATAAGACTTGGCTTTGTCTTTAACGAAAAGAGCCATTAAAACTTTTACAAATCATAATTTTAAAATTAAAACCATTATCAAACAACTTATCTACTTAGTAAAAACGTCCCATTGACATTTCAGATAATAATCCAGCAACAGTTAGGATACATAAAAAGAGTGAAGCCTTGAATAAAGTAATAACTAAAGTGACGAGTTGAACACGTTCAAAATAGTTATGTCACTGGCTACCGCTGTTTTTGTAAACAATTCGTGAAATATAATCTATCCAAACGATAGTAAGCGAATAAATACTCATCAATATTAAAAACCCTAAATACCAGCGCTTCAATTTAGGATTTATTACATTTTTTTGATAAATAGCAAAGTTAGTTTGACTTAAGAATAACCAAATGGCGCTCACCATCTAACTCTGGTACCTGTAACCGGACAACCGACTCAAGGATAATCCCCTCAGGTAGAATCGCTAATTCATCGTCAGGTCTAACCCCTTTAAGAGCATAAAACCGGCCTTCAGGCTTGGCTGGTAAATGGTGACACCAAGACAGCATATCTTGCAAAGAAGCAAATGCACGGCTTATAACACCATCAAATGGAGGTTCTGCAACGAAGTCCTCAACCCGACTTTGCACGGGATCAATATTGCTTAAACCTAGTTCATGCTGAACCTGACGTAAAAAACGAACCCGCTTTCCTAAGCTATCAAGCAACGTAAAGTGAGCGTCAGGCCGCACAATAGCCAGTGGTATTCCTGGAAGTCCAGGCCCGGTGCCAACATCAATAAACCGGCTACCTTGCAAATGTGGGTTTACCACAATGCTGTCCAGAATGTGTCGTACCAGCATTTGCATTGGGTCACGGACAGAAGTCAGATTATAAGCTTTATTCCATTTATGCAGCAGTTCTACATAACCGACCAACTGGTGTTTTTGCTGATCGGGTAATGTAATATCTGCGGCGCTAAGCAGACAATTTAATTTTTTTAACACAACAATATCCTCTGACCGAAGAATACTCTGTCAGCATGTAAAGGCTGATATACGAATATGATAATCTAGCTTAACCGTTTGTTATAGCTTGAATACACAGCATAATTGCCCGGCTACTCAGCTTTTAGCAGCACAGGCAAATATCAGGATGTTAAGCACTACGGCGTAACAGTCCCTGTTTTTTCAGCCAAACCAGCAAAATTGAAATTGCTGCAGGTGTAATACCTGAAATACGCGAAGCCTGCCCGATCGAGTTAGGCTTGTGATCATTGAGTTTGGCGATCACTTCATTAGATAAACCAGAGACTTGGCGATAATCAAGATCAGCAGGCAGTAAAGTATTTTCATTGCGCTGCTGCTTTTCGATCTCTTCTTGTTGACGAGCAATATACCCCTCATATTTAACCTGAATTTCCACCTGATCAGCAGCTTGCGGATCGGCTAAAGCAGGACCAAAGGAGGGCAAAGTGGTCAACAAACGATAATCAATTTCAGGGCGGCGCAATAACTCTTCACCATTGGCTTCTTTCGACAATGGTGCTTTCAATAATGCATTGATTTCAGAGACATTATCAGAATTTGGGTGTACCCAGATATCACGCAAGCGCTGGCGCTCTTTTTCAATTTGCTCAATTTTTTTGCTGAAATGCTCCCAGCGAACATCATCGACCAATCCTAATTTACGCCCCATTTCAGTCAGACGTAGATCGGCGTTATCTTCACGTAGCATCAAACGATACTCAGCTCGTGAGGTAAACATACGATAAGGTTCTTTGGTTCCTAAGGTGCTTAAATCGTCCACCAGCACGCCAAGGTAAGCCTCATTACGACGAGGTGACCATCCATCCTCATCATTAGCGAAACGCCCCGCATTGAGGCCGGCAAGCAGTCCTTGGGCTGCAGCTTCTTCATAGCCGGTAGTGCCATTGATTTGTCCGGCAAAGAATAATCCGTGGATGTATTTGCTTTCCAACGTCGGTTTTAAGTCACGCGGATCAAAGAAATCATACTCGATGGCATAACCCGGTCGAATAATACGTGCATTCTCAAGCCCTTTCATCGAACGGACGATTTGCATTTGTACATCGAAAGGCAAGCTGGTCGAGATACCGTTTGGATAGATCTCATTGCTGGTCAAGCCTTCAGGTTCAAGGAAGATCTGATGCGAGTTACGATCGGCAAAGCGCATGACTTTGTCTTCGATAGATGGACAGTAACGTGGCCCGATCCCTTCGATGATCCCTGCATACATCGGGCTGCGATCCAAGTTATTACGGATCACTTCATGTGTTTTTTCATTGGTGTACGTGATGTGACACGCCATTTGCTCGGGGTGTTGGTCTGCCCGGCCAAGGAAAGAGAACACCGGAATTGGCGTATCACCTAACTGAGGAGCCAATTGGCTAAAATCTATAGTGCGCGCATCAATACGGGGTGGAGTACCGGTTTTAAGGCGATTGACTCGTAGCGGTAGTTCACGCAGGCGTTGTGACAATGAGATTGATGGCGGATCACCAGCACGGCCTCCACTGTAGTTCTCAAGACCAATATGAATTTTTCCATCCAGGAAGGTACCGACGGTTAATACCACGGCTTTTGCACGGAATTTCAAACCCATTTTAGTCACTGCACCAACCACATGATCATTCTCAACAATCAGATCTTCAACAGGTTGTTGGAAGATCATCAGGTTAGGCTGGTTTTCCAATGCAGTTCGTACCGCTTGGCGATACAGGACGCGGTCAGCTTGAGCTCGAGTTGCTCTAACCGCTGGCCCTTTGCTGGCGTTTAGTATCCTAAACTGAATACCGGCTTGGTCAGTTGCCATTGCCATCAGGCCACCCAGAGCATCGATCTCTTTTACCAAATGTCCCTTACCGATACCACCGATCGCTGGGTTACACGACATTTGTCCCAGAGTGTCGATATTGTGCGTCAGCAATAAGGTCTGACGTCCCATGCGTGCCGCTGCCATTGCAGCTTCCGTGCCGGCATGGCCACCACCGATGATGATGACGTCAAATTGATCTGGATAAAACATGGTACTGCACCTCGCCGTTATGCGAATTTCTGTTGTTTGCCCTGGGGTGGGGGATTCTACTCAAGTTTAGACGATCGACCAAGCGGCTTAGGATCGCCCTTAATTAAAAGAAGATCTTTTTATTTAAAGATCTCTTTATTAGATCTCTTATTAGGATCATGATCCTCTGTGGATAAGTGATTATTCACATTAAAGATCATGAGATTAAGGAGGATCATTTGCTGTGAATGATCGGTGATCCTATTGCGTATAAGCTGGGATCTAAATGGCATGTTATGCACAGGCACTTTGAGTCACTTAGGTTGTTATGTGGATATGTACCGCTTTTACCCTGCTTTTAAGCCTACTTATCCACATTCTTTCGCGTGATCTTTAAGCAAATTAGAGCAAATTAATCCAATTTTTAACCCAAACCTCAGCCGGATCCTCTGGAATTTCATGTTGAATGACATCAATTTCTAAAATATCACCCAAACGTTTAGCGCCTAATGCGATCAACTGTTGATCCAGTTTTCTGACTGCACCGCAGAAAGTGTCATATTCAGAACTGCCTAAACCGACAGCACCAAAGCTGACTTGAGAGAGATTCGGTTGTTGTTCTTCTATTTGCTCTAAGAGTGGTTGAAGATTATCAGGCAGGTCACCAGCTCCGTGGGTAGAGGTGATGACTAACCATGTACCTTCCAGCGTCAACTCATCTAATTCTGGACCATGCAGCGTTTCTGTAGAGAAACCCGCTTCTTCTAATTTCTCAGCTAAATGTTCAGCAACATATTCAGCACTGCCAAGTGTACTGCCACTGATCAAGGTAATGTCAGCCATAAAGAACCCAACCGAAGTAATGAACCGGTATTGTACGCTGTGAATCAGCTGGGATCTACCTGTGGATAATGTGGGTATAGTTATTTAATGTTTAGGGCACAATGGTACGCATGATGGGGTTCTGCAAGGAAATAAGTGTTTCGGTTGACTGTATCTCATCAATAGTTTGGATCTTGTTGATAAGTACCTGTTGGAGTGCATCGATTGATTTACACATCACCTTAATAAAGATGCTGTAATGACCCGTTGTGTAATAAGCCTCTACAACTTCTTCTAAACTCTCCAGTTTTTTCAATGCTGAAGGGTAGTCTTTCGCACTTTTTAAAATAATACCGATAAAACAGCACACGTCATAACCCAGTTGTTTCGGGTTCACGTGGACACATGCTGCTGTAATGATCCCTGCTTGACGCATTTTCTCAACTCGGACATGAATAGTGCCTGGGCTAACACCAAAATTTTTTGCTAATTCAGCATAAGGTGTACGTGCATTTTCCATTAATGCGTTCAGGATGCCGCGATCGAGATTATCGATTTGATAAATTTCACTCATATTACCCCCCTTTTTTTATCGATTATTTAATTATAGACCTGTAAAAATGAATGATTAAAAGTGAAATGGCAATATTGTTTATTGGATATTGAATTTAACCCTCATTCTGTTGCTTAATCGATGACAAGCCCAACGGCATACAACTATTTGCATAACACAATAACGAATTGAGAAAACGGCAATGAAAAAACAATTTATCCAAAAACAGCAACAAATTAGCTTCGTAAAATCATTCTTTTCCCGCCAATTAGAGCAACAACTTGGTCTGATTGAAGTCCAGGCACCTATCTTGAGCCGTGTTGGTGATGGTACTCAAGATAACCTTTCTGGTTCTGAGAAAGCGGTGCAGGTCAAAGTAAAAACTTTACCGGATGCGACTTTCGAAGTTGTTCATTCACTAGCCAAATGGAAACGCAAAACGTTGGGTCGCTTCGATTTTGGTGCTGACCAAGGGATTTACACCCATATGAAAGCATTGCGTCCGGATGAAGATCGCCTAAGTGCTATTCATTCTGTGTATGTAGATCAGTGGGACTGGGAACGTGTCATGGGAGATGGTGAACGTAACCTGGCTTACCTGAAATCCACAGTGAACAAGATCTATGCTGCAATTAAAGAAACTGAAGCTGCAATCAGTACCGAGTTTGGTGTGAAACCTTTCTTGCCTGACCATATTCAGTTTATTCACAGTGAAAGTCTGCGTGCTCGTTACCCTGACTTGGATGCTAAAGGCCGCGAACGTGCTATTGCCAAAGAGCTTGGGGCGGTGTTCCTAATTGGTATTGGCGGTAAACTGGCAGATGGCAAATCTCACGATGTTCGTGCGCCTGATTATGATGACTGGACGTCTCCAAGTGCTGAAGGTTTTGCTGGGTTGAATGGTGACATTATTGTCTGGAACCCGGTTCTGGAAGATGCTTTTGAAATCTCCTCCATGGGGATTCGTGTTGATGCAGAAACCCTGAAACGCCAGCTGGCCCTGACTTCTGATGAAGATCGTCTGAAATTAGAATGGCACCAATCATTGCTAAACGGCGAAATGCCACAAACGATTGGTGGGGGGATTGGTCAATCTCGCTTAGTAATGCTATTGCTGCAAAAACAACATATTGGTCAAGTACAATGTGGTGTGTGGGGGCCAGAAATCAGCGAGAAAGTTGATGGCTTACTGTAAAATTTAATAACAGTATAAATAATGCGCCAAAAGACACCTTATTGTGTCTTTTGGCTGTTTTTACTTATGTTGTACAGAAGTGCCATATTAGAAGTTGTATTTCACACCTAGCATGACGGATGTATCGCTGTAGCCTTTGTTACCCACTTGCTGGCCAACATTACCCCAGACATTTACTTTCTTGCTTATCTGGCCTTCTACACCCAGTTTAAACTCACCAATGTTGGCAGCACCGTCTTGTTTGACTGTTATGCCGTCCATTGTCGTACCGAAATCTTTGGTATTGTGAATCCAGTTTGCTTCAATAAATGGCTGGAATAGCCGGTCTTTACCTTTATCTTGCTCGCTGTAGCCATTCATAAAGGCTTTTACTCCCAGACGAGTCTGGATATTACCGTCACCCTCTCCGGACACATTGGTGCCATTAGCCTCTTTATGCTTATCAGCTTTAACCCCCATCCAAGTCACCTGAGCTTTAGGTTGGATAAAGTAACTGGCATTCTTCGCTGCATTTTCGCCCACCTTAAAGGTGTAACCACTTTCAACCGACGCTGTCACACCTTTGGATTTGTATTCTTCGGTTTTCAGATTCTGGCCATCAACGGTGTTATTAAACCAGCTATATTGCGCCCAGCTATCGATATACAAACCGGTTTTATTGGCACCATTGGCATACCAAGTACCATATAAACCGGTGCTGTAGCCGTCGACAGAGGCACGGGCACTATAGCCAGACAGGCGTGATTCCGTTTTACTCTTGCTGCTACCGTAGCCAGCCATGACCCCTAAGTGAAAACGGTCTTGGCCATCATTGCTCCACTGCGCAATATCCCCACCCATCTGTATGACGTAACGGTTAGCTTGCGTACTTAACTGATCTTGGGTATCCCTAGAGCGGTTGTGCCCACCTTCATTGCGCAGCCACATGCTGGTAACTTTCTGCTCGCCAGTCAGTGCATCAATATATTGAGTTTCACCCAAACGATCATGCAAACGCGTAACAAACATATTATTGGCTGAGGCCAAGTTGGCACTGTAAGAACTGGATTCAGGGCGTTCGATCATGGGTGAGGGTGTTGCCGGCCTCGATGGATCAACGGGAATGGGGACTAGAATAGGTTTTGAATCGGGTCCTTCTTCTGGCTCAGGTTCCGGAAGAGGTGTCACCAGTGGTATAGCGCTGTTCAGATACCAATTATTGGCTAGAGCATCTGCACCGCGTGCTAGAAAGTAATCAAATGCCCCTGCGACAATACGGCTATTTTGAATAAATTCACCGGCAGAGTTCCCTGTAACCTTGATTAACTCAATACCATTGACAGTTTGCGCGCCGCTCCCCCCTAAATTATTTACCTGCACATAGGTGGTGCCTACTGTATTACCACCAACATAAAGTTTATCCGTCACTGAGCTGTCATCGCCCAGAACTGAATTCATATTAAGCAGACCATGATTACCGGTGTAATCACCAGTAATCGTTAATGAATGTCCACCCGTCCCACCAAAGTTAACTACCCCAGCATTATCTAAAGATTGCAGAGTTTGGTGGTAACCGCCTAAATCTAACGTCGTACCAGCATGGGAAATATAATCAGAATAAGCGCTAAGATAGTTATCTCCCCCCGCTTTTAACGTCCCATCACTGACCGTAGTAGAACTGCTGTAGTTATTTGCAGCAGTCATCAGCATAGTCCCGGTACCTGCCTTATCAAAGGCAGTCGTGCTGTCGCCATTCAGTTTATTCACGCCAAGTGTGACGCCCGCATCGGTATTGATAGTGCCAGTTAATCCGGAAGCCAGATTCACGTTGACCCCGCTATTATCAGCCACAGCCCAGAGTGTATTATTTGCGCCACTGGTTATATCGAAAAGGCTGTTGGTCGCTAATGTACTTGTATCCAGCCTAGCTGTCCCCCCTTGCATTTTCAGGCGACCACTAAAAATATCATTCCCGGTTGCTATGGTCATAAAACCATTATTAGCCAGCGTCAGATTAGTCGTATTCGCAATATTGCCCGTTAAAGTACCGCCAGTGTCATTGCTTTCATTACCACTAAAGTTTATTTGGGCATTTTCGAGTGCGTCATGAACATACCCGCCTGACATATCCATTATCTTTGCATTACCTGATAATGAATCAATTCCCGCGCCGGTCATATTAATAATTAATGCATCACCATAGACTGAGCCAATATTTCCACCAGTCAAATTAGTTATTTTAGCATTATCATAGACTTTGTTAATTTGGCCATCAGACATGGTGACGACTTGCGCATCAGCATAGACGGAGCCAATAGTTCCACCTGACATGTCAACGACACTGGAATTGCCATACATGTTATTTATTGACCCTGATAACATGTTAATAACTTGAGAGTTATTATACATGCGACCAATGCCACTTTCGGACATATTAGTGATTTTGGATGTGCCATACATATAGTCAACGGAGCTATTAATCATATTAGCAATTGTCGCGTTGCCGTACATCGGGCCGACAGTTGCTCCGGACATATTATCGATATAGGCATTACCATACATTCTATCAATATTCCCCCCCGTCACATGAGTGATCTGGGTGTCACCATACATCGGCCCTATTGTTCCTCCTGACATGGTTGTGATTTGCGAATAACCAGACATTGGGCCAATAATACCTGCTGACAGTGTCGTGATTACGCCACCCAACATGTTACTTATTGTTCCGCCTGACATATCAGCTATATTTACACCTGAACTAATGGACCCTAGCTCACCTCCTGAAAGAGTCGTAAATGATCCACCATATACTCTATCAATATAACCACCTGACATATCAGTAATTTTGGCATCATTCATCATGTAACCAATTTCACCACCAGACATGGTGTCGACGGTATGTGAGAGAGTAAAGCTATCAAAGTATTGGCCACTTGTTATATTAGCAGTACCAGCATCAACATCAGCAGCATATATAGGAGGCGCTAGCAATAAACTAACAGGGGCAATAATTAGGGCTAATGAACGTATTTTCATATAAAAGTGTTATCCAGTGTTGATATAGCATAAATTCAAATAAGAACACCGCCCTATATTGAATATGTATTAATGTATAAAAAGTTAATTGTTATTGTTTTTATTTTGTTTATTTAATGTTAAAGATAAATGCAATAATTATCTTATTTAAATAACAGCAAAAATAATAAATAATGGATGAATATTACTTTTCGTTAATTTTAGAGAAAGGAGTCCTAAGATAAAGGCGAGTATATAGCCTTAGCACAGAGGCTAATATAAGACAGAGAGCAGAGTTGATGTAGGATGATTCCCACATATTTTATGGGTGTTGATGAAGTGAGTTGTGTGAAATTCTTGTGTTAAATTTGTTATTACTAATAAGTTGATTATATTGCTTATTGATTTTTTTAATGTCAGTTAGGATATATTTTAGAACTTAATTGTATGAAAGTTAATATGAATTTATAGTTTCAATAAAACACTATTTTGCTCTTTTTTTAGGCTACGGGTTAGTGTCTTATCTACCCCTATGGTCTATATTCAATATAACTATCTATAAGGTTGTTGATATTATGGTTATATTTCATCCAATTAGGCACTATTTACATGCTCGGCCACGGTTATTGTTTTCAGCCGCTGCTGGGATTGCCACTTATTTTTTGCTTCCATTGCATGAAACTGCATTATTGCGGTTAATGGTTAGTTGGAATGTTTCTGCTTGGCTCTATTTGCTCTTTTTATGGCTGCAACTCTTACGTACTGATCCGAAAAAAATCGGTAAAATAGCCAAAGTGCAAGATGAGAGTGCCAGCATGGTTTTGACGATTGTCAGCATGGCGTGTTTGGCCAGCATTCTGGTTATATTGTTTGAGTTGAGTACTGCAAATCAGTTGACGGGTTCGGCGAAAGCCGTCCATCTGATACTGACCGGCATGACTTTATTAGTGTCGTGGCTATTATTACCCACGGCGTTTACCATGCATTACGCCCATCTGTTTTATATGCGTCGTGATGACGATGAAACCACGTTGCCGTTACTCTTCCCTAAAGAGATAACCACGCCTTCCTATTGGGATTTTCTTTATTTCTCATTCACTATCGGCGTGGCTTCACAAACTGCCGATGTGGCAACTGGCACATCAGATATCCGCCGCGTAGTGCTATTGCAGTCAGTATTATCTTTTGTTTTCAATATGACGATATTGGGGCTGTCAATTAACGTTGGGGCGGGCCTACTTAACTAAATATGCTATCGCTTCCAGCGGCGCATCAAGCGGCTTTTTAAACCGGTATCAAAGCGCCAGATATGATCGAAAATACGCATGATACCGGGCTTGCCATAGGCTGACATCGCCACGGCATGAAATCTGTGTTGGTGAGCTTGCTGCTGGATTTTAATCTTTCTGATCAAATCTTCGGGTAAGCGCTGGGCAATAAAGTCTGAGATGATCACCGCGTCAGCATCGTACCATTCCCGATCTTCCATTTTGCTCAGCGTGCTGGCTAAACAGGCTGCCAGATCCGTGCCACCACGAAAATGCTGGCTGAGAAAGCGTATTGCTTGTTCAATACCATTGGCTGCGGATAGTTCGTAGTGAATTATTTCTGTCGCAAAGAGCATGATGTAACAGCGGCGGTTATCCGCCAATGCAATACGAAGTAGTGCTAAACAAAAAGCTTTGGCACATTGTTCATTAAACCCGCCCATCGAACCCGAGGTATCAACACAAACAATAAAGGGGCCACGAGGATGCTCATCATGACTTTTAAGGCTGACGGGCCGTTGTAACGTTTTCTCTTGCCAGTCATCACCTTGTAAGCGATAAGTGAGCAAGCGCCGCTCCAGTAGGCGGCGGTAAAATTCGAACTCCAGTTCACTCATCCCCAGCATGACTAACTCAGTCGGGAGTAACCGCAAAATATCATTGCTTTGATGAATGCCACTGACTTCTTCTGGTACCGCATCTGGTTGGCGCACCATCACTGTGTAAGGCTCAAAACGCGCATCGGGTGTGGGCTGTGCTTTGGCTGAACGGCTACGACCGAGTTGTTCAGCGAGTTGCTGCAATTCCGGCTGTTGCTGTAGAAAATCGCCATATTGCAGTAATAATTGATAATCACCGCGCTGTAGATGCCCTTGACTCATATCCCAAAGCCGCCCAGCGGCACCCTCATTGGTCGCCAAAATTGGTTCCAATGCACCACTGAGTGCCAATCTTTGCTGTAACTCTGCTAAAAGTTGCTCTCGCTCTTGTTCGAGTAGTTGGTGATGAATAGTGATGGTTTGTAACGTCAAGCTGACTCGCCAGCGTTGCAAAAAGAGGGTTTGCAGGCTGTCGCCGGTTTGTGGATTCCTTTCTAAATCTGCGGTTTGTAATAATGTTGTTGCTTGTGCAGCAAAAGGGGAATGCCATTGCTGTAGTTGTGCGACTATCTCAGGGAGGTGCGCATAAAATTGTGGGCTATGTTCGAGTAGGCTTTGTTGATATAGGTAAAACTCATCAGCCAGCCCCGCAGGAACCTTAGCTTCATGGATGCGCTGTTGTAAATTTTGCTTCCAGCCGGGGATATCCTTCATTAAGGCCCGTTTAATACGCGGGAATTTTTCAAAGAACAGCGCCAATTGAGGGGATGCCAGTAATCCCACGACCATTTCTTCAATAAGCTCACTTTCACTTATCGATAGCAGCAAATCCAATGTTGCCAGACTGAGCATTGATCAGTGACCGCGCAGTGTTTGTTGTTGCTGTTTCAATTGTTCCGCCACTTGCAACAAGCTGGCTTCTATTTTTGCCAACCAAGAGGACGGTGTGAATAAGCAAGGCTGATGTTGACTGAATAATCGCCGTTGTTCAGCCTGGCTATTTTCCAATTCAGTCAGTTCCACCAGCAATTCAGGTGGCACACTGGTAGTGGCTGCTCCGGGTTGTGAGAGTATTGATGACTGGCGACTCACATCCAGCACAATGATATGCATTTGTTCATCAATTTCTGCATCAATGGATTGGGCATAACCCACACCATTTAATTTTGCACGTAATACCCCACCTTTATTCAGCCATTGCGCCAAGGCCTCTTTCTCAATTTGCAGATGATTAACTTGAATATCATGCAAACTAAGCGGTTTTTGCAGTAATAGGGTCAGCGTGCTGTCGGTTAAGTGCTCTGGCAGGGCATATTGCGGTTTACGGCTGAACATGCCGCTTTGTTTGGTGACGGTCAGTGCTTGATGGTCACTTTGCTGTTGTTGGTGCTGCAACCATTGACTATGAATATGTTGCAGCTTCATTGACAGGCTTTGCTGCTGGTATCCCTGCTCAGTTAAGAGTTGCTCCAATTGGTGCTGTAGCAGCTTTAGTGTACTCAGGTCATGCCATAGGCAATCTTTTAGCAAAATTAAATCGATAGGAGCAATTTCGCTCCGGCCGCTGAAAAAGGCACTGGCTTGCAATAAGCGTAGTGCTTTTTTCCAACGCCGATCAGAGACATACGGCGCTTGTTCTTGTGCACTGAGCCGTTGACGTAACTGAAAGATAAGCTCAAAACAGTGATCCGGTAGTGTGATTTTATCAATCAAGGGTTGCCACTGGTAAAACTCTTCATCGCTAATACTGAGATTTTCCGCTACAGGGTTATGATTTTCATCTTGCCGACTGAGCAATAATGAGCGGAAATTTTGTTTTTCTTGCACGCGATCTAACCAAAGGCGAATCAGCATTCGGTCGTAAAGTGCTTCGAGGCTGCTGTCGGCATCGGGTAGCTCGTTCGAAGCGGTCACTAGCAAGCGCATTGGAATACTGTCCTCCCGATCACCATTACGAAAACGCCGCTCATTAATGGCGGTAAGTAATGTATTCAGGATAGCGGGGCCTGCTTTCCAGATCTCATCAAGAAAGACGATTTCAGCTTCGGGCAGGTAACCTCCGGTCATACGCTGATAGCGCCCTTCTTCTTTCAATGCTTGAATAGAGAGCGGACCAAACACCTCTTCAGGTGTAGAAAAGCGGGTCATCAGATATTCAAATGCGCGAGCATTACGGAAAGCAAATTTCAGACGACGGGCAATCAGGCTTTTAGCAATTCCCGGAGGGCCAAGTAGGAATACACTCTCACCACTGAGGGCGGCCAGCAAACACAAACGGATAGCTTCCTGTCTTTCATACAAACCACTTTCAAGCGCACTGCTCAAACGGGAGATTCTTTCAGCTAATTGTGATGATTGCGCCATAATTGCTCTATATGCTCTGTTAGTTGATTGATTTTTACCTGATAACGGGAAATAAATCCTCTTTTTCTTTGTGGTATTACGCGATCATCGTAATAGGATAGTTTGTTGATTAGTCATATTTTTATACATATTAGCCTCTTTAGCTGATTGATTTAAGAGTAGGCAATCCATTGAAATCGTGCATACTGTGCGCCTTTTGGTGGGCACGCAAAGAATACAGGAGCCGCTAAAGTGGTTCTTAAATACACGCATCAGTTAATGGATGTTCTAGCAAAAAGAAATCAATTATGAGCACAGAACATAAACAGTCTTTATCGGCGGTAACTCTGGCTGCAATAGGGGTGGTTTACGGTGACATTGGTACTAGCCCGCTCTATACCTTGAGAGAGTGCTTTTCTGGTCATTATGGTTTTGATGTTCGCCCAGATGTGGTGTTTGGGTTTTTATCGCTGATTTTCTGGATGTTAATTCTGATTGTCTCAGTTAAATATCTGACCTATGTCATGCGCGCAGATAACGCCGGTGAAGGTGGGATTTTAACGTTGATGTCTTTGGCTGGGCGTAATACGTCTTCCAGAGCCACTTCAATTTTGGTGATACTCGGCTTAATTGGCGGCAGCTTTTTTTATGGTGAAGTGGTTATCACGCCCGCAATATCGGTTATGTCGGCCATTGAAGGGTTGGAAATTGCCGCGCCCGCGCTTGATCCCTACATTGTCCCCTGCTCTATTGCGGTATTGACTCTGCTGTTTGTTATTCAAAAACACGGCACGGGTAGTGTTGGTAAGTTATTTGCACCTGTTATGTTGGTGTGGTTCCTGACTTTGGCACTCCTTGGTCTGCGTAGCATTATCGCAAACCCAGATGTTTTGGCTGCATTGAATCCTAAGTGGGCAATAAGCTTCTTTACCGAATACAAATCTGTTTCATTCTTTGCCCTTGGCGCTGTGGTTCTGGCTATTACAGGGGTGGAGGCGCTATATGCCGATATGGGGCACTTTGGTAAATTTCCTATTCGGTTGGCATGGTTTACGGTGGTTTTACCGTCATTAGTGCTGAATTATTTTGGTCAGGGCGCGTTATTACTGAAAAACCCAGAAGCCATCAAAAACCCCTTCTTCCTATTAGCCCCAGACTGGGCACTGATCCCATTATTAATACTGGCAACGCTGGCGACCGTTATTGCCTCGCAGGCTGTTATCTCCGGTGTATTCTCACTGACTCGGCAGGCGGTTCGTTTAGGTTATTTACCGCCGATGCGGATTATTCATACGTCAGAAATGGAATCAGGTCAGATATATATACCGGTAATTAACTGGACACTGTATTTGGCCGTCGTGTTGGTGATTGTCGGCTTTGAGCGTTCCAGTAATTTAGCCGCGGCTTACGGGATTGCAGTGACCGGCACCATGGTGATAACCAGTATTCTGTTCTGTACTGTGGCGTTGAAAAACTGGCATTGGAATCGTGCTTTTGTTGGCTGTCTGCTGGTGGTTTTGCTGATTATCGATGTGCCTATGTTCTCCGCTAACGCCCTGAAATTATTCTCTGGTGGCTGGTTACCGTTATCACTGGGTCTCGTGATGTTTATCATCATGACCACTTGGAAAAGCGAGCGTTTCAGTCTGCTGCGTCGTATGCATGAACACGGGAATTCACTGGAAGCGATGATTGCCTCATTGGAAAAATCGCCACCAGTGCGCGTAACAGGGACGGCGGTCTATATGTCGCGAGCGATGAATGTCATTCCGTTTGCGTTACTGCATAACCTTAAACACAACAAAGTGTTGCATGAGCGGGTGGTGTTGCTGACATTGCGAACTGAAGATGCGCCTTATGTTCATAATGTGAACCGGGTAACTATCGAGCAGCTTTCACCAACATTCTGGCGTGTTGTCGCCAGTTATGGTTGGCGGGAAACACCAAACGTGGAAGAGATTTTCCATCGCTGTGGTTTGGAAGGTTTGCCGTGCCAGATGATGGAAACCTCATTCTTTATGTCTCACGAGTCACTTATTCTGACCAAGCGTCCATGGTATCTGTTCTTGCGAGGCAAGTTATTTGTTGCTCTTAGCCGCAATGCGCTACGCGCAGCCGATCAGTTTGAGATCCCCCCCAACCGGGTCATAGAACTCGGGACGCAAGTCGAGATTTAGCGATGAAGGCCGTTATGATTAACGGCCTTTTTTACGTTGATTATCTCTCTATCAGAAAATATTCAATATTCTGATTATTTGTCATCCGCTTTGTATCGGTTCAGCGAAACGTTTCGATGACGATCACAATTTCACCAAATTGGGTTTGCCTTCTGCTGTCATTTTCCTAAACTCAGTATCAGCGAAACGTTTCGCTGTTGGAGTAAAAAATGAAAAAAGGCGCATTACTGAATTCTGATATTTCCGCTGTTATCTCTCGTCTGGGTCATACCGATCAGATTGTGATAGGTGATGCGGGGCTGCCGATACCGGCAACCACCACACGTATCGATTTGGCACTGACACGAGGCGTCCCTGGTTTCCTCCAGGTTCTTGAGGTGGTAACGCAAGAAATGCAGGTTGAGAGTGCCTACCTTGCACAGGAGATAGTTAAAAATAATCCCCAACTCCATGAAGCGTTACTCGCCCAACTAACACAACTTGAGCAACACCAGGGAAACCAAATTGTTTTGCACTATATCAGCCATGAGGCTTTTAAAGAGCAGACCAAACAAAGCCGAGCCGTGATTCGTAGCGGGGAATGTTCCCCCTTTGCTAACATCATTCTCAGCTCCGGCGTAACTTTCTGAGGCATTTATGCAACCTTTGCTGCAACTGAAAGGGATTGATAAAGCCTTTCCCGGCGTCAAAGCACTCTCCGGTGCCGCGCTTAGTGTCTATCCTGGCCGAGTGATGGCACTGGTAGGCGAAAATGGGGCCGGAAAATCGACCATGATGAAAGTACTGACTGGCATCTACAGTAAGGATGCCGGCAGTCAGCATTTCTTGGGTAAAGAAGTGGTGTTTAATGGCCCGAAAGACTCGCAGGAAGCGGGGATTGGCATTATTCATCAGGAACTTAACCTGATCCCACAGTTAACCATCGCAGAAAACATCTTTTTAGGGCGTGAGTTTGTTAATCGTTTTGGCGGCATTGATTGGAAAAAGATGTATGCCGAAGCCGATTTACTGCTAGCGCGCCTCAATATCAGTTACAGCAGCCATCGGCTGGTGGGTGAGCTTTCCATCGGTGATCAGCAAATGGTGGAAATCGCCAAAGTGCTGAGTTTCGAATCCAAAGTTATCATTATGGATGAGCCAACGGATGCGCTGACCGATACCGAAACCGCCTCACTATTTAACGTAATTAACGAGTTGAAAGCGGAAGGCCGCGGTATTGTTTATATCTCCCACCGACTAAAAGAAATCTTTGAGATTTGCGACGATGTCACGGTATTTCGTGATGGGCAGTTTATTGCCGAGAAACCGGTAAGCAGCCTGACGGAAAACTCCCTGATTGAGATGATGGTGGGGCGCAAGCTAGAAGAACAATACCCGCGCTTGAATTTACCGCGTGGCGAAAAGCGCTTGCAGGTCAAACAGCTATGCGGCCCCGGTGTGAAAAACGTCAATTTCACCCTCTACAGTGGCGAGATCTTGGGGGTTGCTGGCTTGATGGGCGCAGGCCGTACTGAACTGATGAAAATCATCTATGGTGCACTGCCGCGTAAATCTGGTTTTGTCATCCTTGATGGGCGTGAAGTTGTCACCCATTCCCCACAAGATGGCTTGGCAAACGGTATTGTCTATATTTCCGAAGACCGCAAACGTGATGGTTTAATACTCGGCATGTCGGTTAAAGAGAATATGTCTTTGACGGCGTTGCGTTATTTCAGCCGCAGCGGTGGTTCACTCAAACATGCGGATGAGCAACAAGCGGTGGCGGACTTCATTCGCTTATTTAATATTAAAACGCCTTCCATGGAACAGCCTATTGGTCTGTTGTCCGGTGGTAATCAGCAAAAAGTAGCTATCGCGCGCGGTTTGATGACTCGGCCAAAAGTATTGATCTTGGATGAGCCCACCCGCGGGGTAGACGTCGGGGCGAAAAAAGAGATTTACCAGCTAATTAACCAATTTAAACAAGAAGGGCTGAGCATCATCTTAGTCTCCTCTGAAATGCCAGAAGTGCTAGGTATGAGTGACCGCATTATTGTGATGCATGAGGGTCAACTCAGTGGCGAATTCTCAATCGAACAAGCGACTCAGGAAGTATTGATGGCCGCCGCCGTCGGCAAACGTGATTCATTTATAAATAATGGCTCGGTAAGTCATAGTGTGCAGAGCAGGAGTGATCAGATATGAGTTCCCAGACTATCCAGACAAAACGCTGGTTCAGTAAAGAATGGTTGTTAGAACAAAAATCACTGATTGCGCTGCTGGTGCTGATTGCTGTGGTTTCGTCACTTAGCCCGAACTTCTTTACCCTTAATAACATGTTCAACATTCTCCAGCAGACGTCGGTTAACGCCATCATGGCTGTCGGCATGACGCTGGTTATCCTCACGTCAGGGATTGATCTGTCGGTGGGGTCATTACTGGCATTGACTGGTGCAGTTGCGGCCTCGATTGTTGGGCTGGAGGTTAATGCTCTGGTAGCTGTTGGAGCCGCATTGGCATTGGGGGCGTTTGTTGGCGGCATCACAGGGGTGATTGTTGCTAAAGGCAAAGTGCAGGCATTTATTGCTACATTGGTCATGATGCTGTTATTGCGTGGCGTAACCATGGTTTATACCAATGGCAGCCCGATAAATACCGGTTTTACTGATGTAGCAGATACCTTTGGCTGGTTTGGTATTGGCCGCCCATTGGGGATACCCACTCCGATTTGGTTGATGGCGATTGTCTTTATTACTGCGTGGTACATGCTGCATCACACGCGGCTGGGGCGTTATATCTATGCTCTGGGGGGAAATGAATCAGCGACTCGCCTCTCGGGTATCAGTGTCGATAAAGTCAAAATTATTGTTTATTCATTATGTGGGTTGTTAGCGGCATTGGCAGGGATTATCGAAGTTGCCCGTTTGTCGTCAGCACAACCTACCGCCGGTACTGGCTATGAACTGGATGCAATCGCAGCAGTCGTTCTGGGTGGTACTAGCCTTGCTGGGGGGAAAGGGCGGATTGTTGGCACCCTAATCGGCGCATTAATCCTCGGCTTTTTAAATAACGGTTTAAATTTATTGGGTGTCTCCTCCTACTACCAAATGATCGTTAAAGCAGTGGTTATCCTGCTGGCGGTGTTGGTAGACAATAAAAAGCAGTAGGTTATTTTACTGACCATTTTGGCGTTGGGCAGTGCTTAGAATCCTCACGTACTTTGTGTACGTTTCGGTTCTTACGCGCTGGCCGCACCCAGACTGTCAGCGACAATAACGCCTACTAAATTGAGTTAGCTAACTCCCTACAGGAAATTGCGACCATGAAAATGAAAAAACTGGCTACATTGATCTCTGTTGTTGCACTGAGCGCTACCGTAAGTGCTAACGCGCTGGCAAAAGACACGATCGCGCTGGTAGTTTCCACGCTGAATAACCCGTTCTTTGTTTCAATGAAAGACGGGGCACAAAAAGAAGCGGATAAACTTGGCTACAATCTGGTGATATTGGACTCCCAAAACAACCCGGCGAAAGAGTTGGCTAACGTGCAGGATTTAACTGTTCGTGGCACTAAGTTGCTGTTGATTAACCCAACAGACTCTGATGCTGTGGGTAACGCGGTTAAAATGGCGAATCAGGCCAATATTCCAGTGATCACCCTTGACCGTCTGGCTAATGCTGGGACTGTAGTCAGTCACGTAGCATCTGATAACCGCTTCGGCGGCAAAATGGCGGGTGATTTCATCGCTAAGAAAGCAGGCACCGATGCCAAAGTGATTCAGTTGGAAGGGATTGCGGGTGCGTCTGCGGCTCGTGAACGTGGTGAAGGCTTTAAGCAGTCAATGGAGAAAAATAAATTCCAGTTGCTGGCTAGCCAACCGGCTGATTTTGACCGCACCAAAGGTCTGAACGTCATGCAGAACCTGCTGACGGCCCACCCGGATGTTCAAGCTGTATTTGCTCAGAACGATGAAATGGCGTTAGGTGCACTGCGTGCCTTGCAGACTGCGGGTAAAACTGACGTGTTAGTGGTTGGCTTTGACGGTACTGACGATGGAATCAAAGCTGTAGAAAGCGGCAAAATGGGCGCAACTATTGCCCAACGCCCAGATCAGATTGGTGTCATTGGGGTACAAACTGCGGATAAAGTATTGAAAGGCGAAAAAGTACAGGCAGTTATCCCGGTTGATTTGAAGTTAGTGACTAAGCAATAACGTTCTTCATTAAAAAATAAAGAAAAGCAGGGCATAACGTCGCCGCCACAGTTATCTGGGCGGTGACGTCATCTATAAAGGAATACATGTGATGGAAACAGGTAAATTAGTGGTTCTAGGCAGCATCAATGCCGACCATATTTTGAATATTGAGCAGTTTCCGCGTCCAGGTGAAACGGTGATCGGGAAGCAGTATAAAGTTGCTTTCGGTGGCAAAGGCGCTAACCAAGCGGTTGCTGCTGGCCGTAGTGGGGCGAATATCGCGTTTATTGCCTGTGTGGGTGAAGATGATATTGGTGACCGGGTGCGCCAGCAGTTAGCCAGCGATAATATTGATACTGCACCAATCGAAGCGATAAAAGGCGCTACCACTGGGGTTGCACTGATTTTTGTGAATGGTGAAGGCGAGAATGTGATTGGCATTGATGCCGGTGCAAACTCAGCAGTCACGCCCGACTATCTTGATCGCTACCAACAGCAAGTTATCGATGCTGATGCACTCTTGATGCAACTAGAATCACCACTTGAGACGGTTATTGCTGCCGCTAAACTGGCAAAACAGCATCAAACCCAAGTTATCCTTAACCCGGCCCCAGCCCGCGAACTGCCAGATGAGCTGTTAACGCTGGTGGATATGATAACCCCGAATGAAACAGAAGCAGAGCGCTTAACCGGCGTACATATTGAGCAGGATGATGATGCAGCGAAAGCAGCACAAATTCTGCATGATAAAGGGATCGCGACCGTCATCATTACGTTGGGTAGTCGTGGGGTATGGCTTAGTGTGCAAGGGGAAGGGAAATTGATCGCTGGGTTCAAGGTGAATGCAGTCGATACCATTGCTGCTGGTGATACATTTAATGGCGCATTACTGACTGCTTTATTAGAAGGTCAATCGATGGGCTTAGCAGTCCGTTTTGCTCACGCTGCGGCGGCTATTGCGGTCACTCGTTCTGGCGCGCAACCGTCCATTCCATGGCGGGCCGAGATCGACAGTTTCTTACAAGACCGGGTATAACTTTGGCCACCATGAAAGATGTCGCCCGCCTCGCGGGCGTATCAACCTCAACAGTCTCGCATGTGATTAATAAAAACCGTTTTGTCAGCGATCCTATCCGCGACAAAGTGCAAGCTGCCATCAAGCAACTCAACTATGCCCCTTCTGCGCTGGCGCGGAGTTTAAAACTCAATCAAACCAGAACCATCGGTATGTTAGTTACTGCCAGTAGCAACCCGTTTTATGCTGAAGTGGTGCGTGGCGTTGAGCGTAGTTGCTATGAACGTGGCTATAGCTTAATTCTGTGTAATACCGAGGGCGATATTGACCGCATGAGCCGCAGCATTGAAACCTTAATGCAAAAGCGTGTCGATGGGTTGCTATTAATGTGTACCGAAAGTCATCGTCCATCACAGGATATTCTGCGTTGTTATCCTTCGTTGCCGATCATTATGATGGACTGGGCCCCTTTCGAAGGGGTCAATGACGTTATTCAGGACAACTCATTATTAGGCGGGGAAATGGCAACCTCATATTTAATTGCCAGAGGATATACCCGAATTGCCTGTATTGCTGGCCCACAAGATAAAACACCAGCTAAAGAACGTTTGGAAGGATTCCGCCAAGCAATGGATCGTGCTGGTTTACCGGTGTTACCGGGGTACGAAGTGGCTAGTGATTTTGAATTTAGTGGCGGTTTGGTTGCCATGAAACAGTTACTGGCATTGGCCGAGCCACCTGAAGCGGTCTTTACCAGCAACGATGCGATGGCTGTTGGGGTTTATCAGGCTTTGCATCAGGCAGGGTTATCCATTCCGCAAGATATGGCCGTTATTGGTTACGATGATATTGAAATCGCACAATATATGACGCCACCGCTAACGACGATTCATCAACCTAAAGATGATCTGGGTGAACTTGCTATTGATACGCTTATTCATCGGCTCAATAACCCGGAAGCGGAACCACAAGTTCTGATTCTTACTCCCGAGCTTATCGAGCGGGGATCAGTGACAACCCGTTAAACTTCACTCTCTGCGGGTTGCGTGGCTTTTTTCACTATTCGACCCTTAATGAGATTATTGCCATCTTTCGGTTTGAGTAATAAGAACACCGCAGAGGACAGTAAAGTCACTACACCCATGGTAATAAAGGTGTAGTGGAAGTGATCGACATTATCACCCACAGATAATCCATCGTAGAATCGCAAGACGACAGCACTGATAGCAACCCCAAAGCTAATGGCAAGTTGCTGGGTCACGGCCAAAACACTGTTTCCTGAACTGGCATTGTTATCCGTTAAGTCAGCCAGCGTTATGGTATTCATCGCGGTAAATTGTGTCGACATCGCCATACCCAAGACAAAAAGTGGCAATATCATCATCCAAGGCGACATACCCGGTGATTGCAATGCAAACAAGGCAATCAGAATACCGATAATCACCGTCACCCCTACCAACACCTTACGGTAGCCCAACGAACGCAATACTTGAGTTACCACAGATTTCGCCATCATCGAACCAATCGCTGTGGGGGCCATCATGCAACCAGCAATAATTGCTGAATAACCAAATCCAACCTGCAACATCAATGGCATCAGGAACGGTACACACCCCGTACCCAGACGTGACGCTACGTTACCTGCAATCCCGACCGAGAAGGTTCGGGTCTTAAACAGTGGTAAACCAATCAGTGGATTTGGATGGTGTTTAGCATGGAATATATAGAAGAACAGCATTAATAAGCCACCGGCCATTGTCGCGGCAGGTAGATAATCAGCAATATCGGGCCGGCCCATAATTTCCAGACTTACGGATATCATGACTAAACTGCTGCCGAATAGCAGGAAACCGATAAAATCAAAGGTGCGTTTAGGCATGGTGAAATCCGGCATATATTTACGAGCGTAAAAGATACCGAGCAAGCCAATAGGAATATTAAGGATAAAAATCCAATGCCATGTGGCATAGGTCACCAGCAGCCCACCGAGTAGTGGCCCCATGACAGGGCCGATTAATCCGGGGATGGTGACAAAGTTTAAGACTGGCAATAACTCACTGCGTGGGTAAGCTCGAATGAGCGCCAGCCGAGCTACCGGCATCATCATGGCTCCCCCGACACCTTGAATCACACGAGATGCGACCAAAAAGTGCAATGAATCTGAAAGTGCACACAATAATGACCCTAACGTAAATAGTGAAACCGCCAGAATGAAAATGCGTCGGGTTCCGAAGCGATCAGCCAACCAACCACTCACGGGAATCAACATGGCGACGGTCAGGGTATAACTGATGATGGCTGACTGCATAGTCAGTGGGGATCGGTTAAGGCTTTCAGCTATTGATGGGAGTGCCGTATTCAGTATGGTGGCATCCAAAGCCTGCATAAAGAAAGCCATGGCGGCTATCCAGGGAAGTCCCGCCATGCTACGTGCAGATTTTATCATTGTCCGTCCTGGTTATATTGGGAGGAATACCCTCTCTATTTATATAGATATAAATAACATCTCGCGGCTAATCTTTCTCTGTTAATAACACTTGGCAAGCCAATAATGCACCTTGGCTGTCTCGCGCGAGAATGGTATCGACAATATCCTGATGGTGTTGCAGCTTAATCACCTCATCACCAGTAATGGCACGAAAATAGCTGTGATACACCGAACTGAATAAATTGGCGAAAGATGTCAGAAATGGATTGCCGCTGGCTTCATAAATTAATTGATGAAACTGAGCATCCACTTGAATCCAGCGCTCGCGGTTAAACTGGATGTGCAGCGCCCGCATCTCTTCTATTAATGAAGCCAACAGTTCCCGCTGCTGTTCATTCGCATTGATAGCCGCCAGTGAACAGGCTTGAGGTTCAAGTGATCTCCTTAATATAAGGAAGTGCTGCATGACTTCATCGAAATTCTCCCTGTTCACCCACCAGGTCAATAATTCTTGATCAAGGTAGTTCCAATTTGCTTGCGGCATTACGCGGGTACCAATTCGTGGTCGTGGTAATAACATCCCTTTTGCTGCCAACATTTTCACCGCTTCACGTACAGCAGTACGGCTAACACCAAATTGCTCCCCCAACTCTATCTCGCCAGGCAATATGCTGCCGGCTTCATATTCTCCTGCGAGAATGCGCTGGCCAATTTTTTCGGCCAGCAGATATGAAAGATTGCGCTGGGCGGCCTGTTGTTGGGTATTTAGTTGCATGGTGTTTTGTCCTATCTGTCTTCTTATACTTCTATTTTACTCTACTGTTTAACTCGGGTACTGAATGTTTAGCTTAATATTTGTTTAAATATTGGCCTTTTACCCCATTTTTGCTGAAAAAAAACACGGTTGAAAAGTTTTTTTAAATTAGGGGTTGCAGGCTGTCAGGAACTCCCTATAATGCGCCTCCACTGACCGGGAACAACGAAACACACTTCGCCGGGTCAGGAAGAGAAAAGAATGATTTTGACTTCGAAAGAAACAAAAGAAAACCTTGACTCTTCAGCGGGAAAGCGTATTATCTGCCTCCCGCGTTACCGTAAGATTCGCCGCAAGGCAAACAGGTAACGAACGCTCTTTAACAATTTATCAGACAATCTGTGTGGGCACTCGCAAGACGATATCGAAGCCTGTTTCGGCAGGCAGAAGAAATATCAAAGTCTTGAAGAGTGACCAAAGCAGTAAACATTTGAACTTCGGTTCGAATGCATATTTGCAGAAAGTAATCTTTGAGCATCGCTCTCTTTGCTTTTCATTAAGGAAAGGGTAGCAAATCAAACAAATCTTAAATTGAAGAGTTTGATCATGGCTCAGATTGAACGCTGGCGGCAGGCCTAACACATGCAAGTCGAGCGGCAGCGGAAAGTAGCTTGCTACTTTGCCGGCGAGCGGCGGACGGGTGAGTAATGTCTGGGAAACTGCCTGATGGAGGGGGATAACTACTGGAAACGGTAGCTAATACCGCATGACCTCGAAAGAGCAAAGTGGGGGACCTTCGGGCCTCACGCCATCGGATGTGCCCAGATGGGATTAGCTAGTAGGTGGGGTAATGGCTCACCTAGGCGACGATCCCTAGCTGGTCTGAGAGGATGACCAGCCACACTGGAACTGAGACACGGTCCAGACTCCTACGGGAGGCAGCAGTGGGGAATATTGCACAATGGGCGCAAGCCTGATGCAGCCATGCCGCGTGTGTGAAGAAGGCCTTCGGGTTGTAAAGCACTTTCAGCGAGGAGGAAGGCATTTCACTTAATACGTGAAGTGATTGACGTTACTCGCAGAAGAAGCACCGGCTAACTCCGTGCCAGCAGCCGCGGTAATACGGAGGGTGCAAGCGTTAATCGGAATTACTGGGCGTAAAGCGCACGCAGGCGGTTTGTTAAGTCAGATGTGAAATCCCCGAGCTTAACTTGGGAACTGCATTTGAAACTGGCAAGCTAGAGTCTTGTAGAGGGGGGTAGAATTCCAGGTGTAGCGGTGAAATGCGTAGAGATCTGGAGGAATACCGGTGGCGAAGGCGGCCCCCTGGACAAAGACTGACGCTCAGGTGCGAAAGCGTGGGGAGCAAACAGGATTAGATACCCTGGTAGTCCACGCTGTAAACGATGTCGACTTGGAGGTTGTGCCCTTGAGGCGTGGCTTCCGGAGCTAACGCGTTAAGTCGACCGCCTGGGGAGTACGGCCGCAAGGTTAAAACTCAAATGAATTGACGGGGGCCCGCACAAGCGGTGGAGCATGTGGTTTAATTCGATGCAACGCGAAGAACCTTACCTACTCTTGACATCCACAGAACTGAGCAGAGATGCTTAGGTGCCTTCGGGAACTGTGAGACAGGTGCTGCATGGCTGTCGTCAGCTCGTGTTGTGAAATGTTGGGTTAAGTCCCGCAACGAGCGCAACCCTTATCCTTTGTTGCCAGCACGTAATGGTGGGAACTCAAAGGAGACTGCCGGTGATAAACCGGAGGAAGGTGGGGATGACGTCAAGTCATCATGGCCCTTACGAGTAGGGCTACACACGTGCTACAATGGCAGATACAAAGTGAAGCGAACTCGCGAGAGCAAGCGGACCACATAAAGTCTGTCGTAGTCCGGATTGGAGTCTGCAACTCGACTCCATGAAGTCGGAATCGCTAGTAATCGTAGATCAGAATGCTACGGTGAATACGTTCCCGGGCCTTGTACACACCGCCCGTCACACCATGGGAGTGGGTTGCAAAAGAAGTAGGTAGCTTAACCTTCGGGAGGGCGCTTACCACTTTGTGATTCATGACTGGGGTGAAGTCGTAACAAGGTAACCGTAGGGGAACCTGCGGTTGGATCACCTCCTTACCTAACGATACGCATTGCGTAGTGTCCACACAGATTGTCTGATAAAAGTAATGAGCAAGAGCACCTGTTGATGAGGGTGATGATTGTGCGATAAAACCTCGGCATCGAGTTTTTACTGCATCAGTCGTTCGAATGTGTCACCACATTCTCACCTTTACACAAAAATACTGAATCGCTGATTCAGTAGAAATTTTTGTGTCCCCATCGTCTAGAGGCCTAGGACACTGCCCTTTCACGGCTGTAACAGGGGTTCGAATCCCCTTGGGGACGCCAATCCGATAATGTGTGAAAGACATTATCACCGGTTCTTGATGAACCACAAAATAACTTAAAGATGACTTTAACGAGTCGTGTTTAAGATATTGCTCTTTAACAATCTGGAACAAGCTGAAAATTGAAACAATACAGCTGAACATTATCTCTCCGTAGATGTACTGAGATAATAAGTAACCTGTATTAGAGTCTCTCAAATAATCACAACGCAAGTGGTCGAAAGACACCTTCGGGTTGTGAGGTTAAGCGACTAAGCGTACACGGTGGATGCCTAGGCAGTCAGAGGCGATGAAGGGCGTGCTAATCTGCGAAAAGCGTCGGTAAGCTGATATGAAGCGTTACAACCGACGATACCCGAATGGGGAAACCCAGTGCAATTCGTTGCACTATCGTTAGATGAATACATAGTCTAACGAGGCGAACCGGGGGAACTGAAACATCTAAGTACCCCGAGGAAAAGAAATCAACCGAGATTCCCCCAGTAGCGGCGAGCGAACGGGGAGGAGCCCAGAGTCTGAATCAGTTTGTGTGTTAGTGGAAGCGTCTGGAAAGTCGCACGGTACAGGGTGATAGTCCCGTACACAAAAACACACTTGCTGTGAACTCGATGAGTAGGGCGGGACACGTGACATCCTGTCTGAATATGGGGGGACCATCCTCCAAGGCTAAATACTCCTGACTGACCGATAGTGAACCAGTACCGTGAGGGAAAGGCGAAAAGAACCCCGGCGAGGGGAGTGAAATAGAACCTGAAACCGTGTACGTACAAGCAGTGGGAGCACCTTCGTGGTGTGACTGCGTACCTTTTGTATAATGGGTCAGCGACTTATATTTTGTAGCAAGGTTAACCGAATAGGGGAGCCGTAGGGAAACCGAGTCTTAACTGGGCGTCTAGTTGCAAGGTATAGACCCGAAACCCGGTGATCTAGCCATGGGCAGGTTGAAGGTTGGGTAACACTAACTGGAGGACCGAACCGACTAATGTTGAAAAATTAGCGGATGACTTGTGGCTGGGGGTGAAAGGCCAATCAAACCGGGAGATAGCTGGTTCTCCCCGAAAGCTATTTAGGTAGCGCCTCGTGAACTCATCTTCGGGGGTAGAGCACTGTTTCGGCTAGGGGGCCACCCCGGCTTACCAAACCGATGCAAACTCCGAATACCGAAGAATGTTATCACGGGAGACACACGGCGGGTGCTAACGTCCGTCGTGAAGAGGGAAACAACCCAGACCGCCAGCTAAGGTCCCAAAGTCATGGTTAAGTGGGAAACGATGTGGGAAGGCATAGACAGCCAGGATGTTGGCTTAGAAGCAGCCATCATTTAAAGAAAGCGTAATAGCTCACTGGTCGAGTCGGCCTGCGCGGAAGATGTAACGGGGCTAAACCATGCACCGAAGCTGCGGCAGCGACACTTAGGTGTTGTTGGGTAGGGGAGCGTTCTGTAAGCCGTTGAAGGTGAACTGTGAGGTTTGCTGGAGGTATCAGAAGTGCGAATGCTGACATAAGTAACGATAATGCGGGTGAAAAGCCCGCACGCCGGAAGACCAAGGGTTCCTGTCCAACGTTAATCGGGGCAGGGTGAGTCGACCCCTAAGGCGAGGCTGAAAAGCGTAGTCGATGGGAAACAGGTTAATATTCCTGTACTTGGTGTTACTGCGAAGGGGGGACGGAGAAGGCTAGGCTAGCCGGGCGACGGTTGTCCCGGTTTAAGCATGTAGGCGGAGTGACCTGGTAAATCCGGTTGCTTATCAACGCTGAGGTGTGATGACGATGCACTACGGTGCAGAAGTAGTTGATGCCAAGCTTCCAGGAAAAGCCTCTAAGCATCAGGTAACATTAAATCGTACCCCAAACCGACACAGGTGGTCAGGTAGAGAATACTCAGGCGCTTGAGAGAACTCGGGTGAAGGAACTAGGCAAAATGGTGCCGTAACTTCGGGAGAAGGCACGCTGGCATTAGGTAAAGAGACTTGCTCTCGTAGCCGAAGCCAGTCGCAGATACCAGCTGGCTGCAACTGTTTAATAAAAACACAGCACTGTGCAAACACGAAAGTGGACGTATACGGTGTGACGCCTGCCCGGTGCTGGAAGGTTAATTGATGGGGTCAGCCGCAAGGCGAAGCTCTTGATCGAAGCCCCAGTAAACGGCGGCCGTAACTATAACGGTCCTAAGGTAGCGAAATTCCTTGTCGGGTAAGTTCCGACCTGCACGAATGGCGTAATGATGGCCAGGCTGTCTCCACCCGAGACTCAGTGAAATTGAACTCGCTGTGAAGATGCAGTGTACCCGCGGCAAGACGGAAAGACCCCGTGAACCTTTACTATAGCTTGACACTGAACATTGAGCCTTGATGTGTAGGATAGGTGGGAGGCATCGAAGCGTGGACGCCAGTCTGCGTGGAGCCAACCTTGAAATACCACCCTTTAATGTTTGATGTTCTAACTCGGCCCCGTAATCCGGGGTGAGGACAGTGTCTGGTGGGTAGTTTGACTGGGGCGGTCTCCTCCCAAAGAGTAACGGAGGAGCACGAAGGTTAGCTAATCACGGTCGGACATCGTGAGGTTAGTGCAAAGGCATAAGCTAGCTTGACTGCGAGAGTGACGGCTCGAGCAGGTACGAAAGTAGGTCTTAGTGATCCGGTGGTTCTGAATGGAAGGGCCATCGCTCAACGGATAAAAGGTACTCCGGGGATAACAGGCTGATACCGCCCAAGAGTTCATATCGACGGCGGTGTTTGGCACCTCGATGTCGGCTCATCACATCCTGGGGCTGAAGTAGGTCCCAAGGGTATGGCTGTTCGCCATTTAAAGTGGTACGCGAGCTGGGTTTAGAACGTCGTGAGACAGTTCGGTCCCTATCTGCCGTGGGCGTTGGAAGATTGAGAGGGGCTGCTCCTAGTACGAGAGGACCGGAGTGGACGAATCACTGGTGTTCGGGTTGTCATGCCAATGGCACTGCCCGGTAGCTAAATTCGGAAGAGATAACCGCTGAAAGCATCTAAGCGGGAAACTTGCCTCGAGATGAGTCTTCCCTGGGGCTTTAAGCCCCCTGAAGGAACGTTAAAGACTATGACGTTGATAGGCTGGGTGTGTAAGTGCAGCGATGCATTGAGCTAACCAGTACTAATGATCCGTGAGGCTTAACCTTACAACACCGAAGGTGTTTTGTGTTTGAGAGATTTTCAGCGAAGTTTACAGATTGAATTGGCTGGCTGCATGAGAGTGATTGTGTAGCGAGTTGATGAAAACAGAATTTGCCTGGCGGCCATAGCGCGGTGGTCCCACCTGATCCCATGCCGAACTCAGAAGTGAAACGCCGTAGCGCCGATGGTAGTGTGGGGTCTCCCCATGCGAGAGTAGGACACTGCCAGGCATCAAATCAAGCCAAGACCCCATGCCGAAAGCGTGGGGTTTTTGCTATGTGCAAAAATATAAAGAACATGAGCAAATATCAGTGTGTATGCATAAGTATTTGTGGATTGAGAAAAAAGTAAAAGAGAAAAGGCTACCCTGTGGGTGGCCTTTTTTCTTTTTATACTTCTGATGAGTTAGTTTTAAGCCAGTGATAAATAAATTCAGCGATCTGATCCGGCTGATTAATATCCAATTGTGTTACAAGGGTCTCTATTGGTTTATCACTTGCTAAAGCAATGACATAGCTATCAATCAAACCAGAAAAAGGTTTACCAACCGCTTCTCTATAGAGTGCTATTTTATTGATTGGCTCATGTTTAAAACCTTCAACCAAGATCAAATCAATAGTTGTGGCATCTAACCTGCTGGCAAGGTAGTGGAGATCCAGCGGTTTTTGTTCTGGGGTTTCCGTCATTAATGCCCAACGACAATCGCTAGCGACCAGAGTTTGATGTGCACCAGCCTTACGTAATTCATAGCTATCCTTCCCCGGAGTATCAATTTCCATATTGTGATGAGTATGTTTGATTAAACCGACTCGGATTTGTCGCTGTTGTAGCAAGGGAATCAGGTTCTTAAGTAATGTTGTTTTCCCTGTGCCACTGTACGCAGCGATACCTAATAGTGGCGGTACTTTTTGGCTCATCATTCCCCCTTTTTACCTCGCTCCCATAAATCACAATCTTCTTGGGTATTGAGGTTGCTAAATTGTCGACTTTTCCCGTTGAACATGACGGGTTGAGCCTCGATACTGTCCATAAATATCATTAGCTTGCGATCACCATTAGCCAGATACTGAGCCAGCAGTGGCTGCAAACTCACATGCATTAACGCCAATGTCGGGTGTGCTCGTTCACCATCATGTACGTACGATGCCAATGCCTGCTGTTTGCCTTGCCAAAGTTGAGAGACTAAATTGGTAGGCAGTGCTGGAACGTCACAGGGAGCAAATATAACCCATTCGGTAGCTGAATGGGTTAATCCTGCATGCATACCTGCCAGAGGGCCTACAAAGCCAGTAATGGCATCATTAATAACTTGAATTCCACTCTCTTGATAGCGATCTTGATTGCGATTAGCATTAATCAGAATATCGTTGACTTGGGGTTTTAATCTATCAATTACATATTGATACAACGGTTTATCGTGCAGGAGAATAAGCCCTTTATCGTTTCCTCCCATTCGGGAAGAACGACCTCCTGCAAGAATAACGCCTGTAATATTGGGCTGCATTTCTATCACTCCGTTGTATTCAATTCGCAGATGAATTGTATCTTTAAATAGGAGGGTAGGTCAGGATTTACTTTTATTGACAATAGGCTCTCTTTCCCTGTGTGAATATCCCTGCTACTTTGTCAGCATATTTTTGAATAGGATAATTTTGTTATGAAATGCCATCGTGTTAATGAACTCATTGAGCTTTTACATCCAGCCTGGCAGCAAGAACCTGATTTAAATTTGGTGCAGTTTTTACAAAAATTGGCAGCTGAAGCGGGTTTTAAAGGTGAATTTTCAGATCTGACCGACGATATTCTTATTTACCACTTAAAAATGCGCGGTTCAGCATCGACAGAAGTGATTCCTGGTCTGAAAAAAGATTATGAAGAGGACTTTAAAACAGCCATCTTGCGCGCGCGTGGCATCATTAAAGATTAGTCATACTCCTGTCTGCGTAGATAGGGGCTTTGATGATACTATTTCTTATTCTCAGCAAGCCGCTGTCACTTATATAGACTGAATGTTGCTATGAACAGCTCTGCTTTTAATTTTCAGACGTTGTCACCTGACTTGATTATGGATGCCCTTGACGGGGCGGGGTTACGCGTGGATTCAGGGTTAACCGCGCTTAATAGCTACGAAAACCGTGTTTATCAGTTTATGGATGAAGGGCGTAAACGATATGTGGTTAAGTTCTATCGCCCCGAGCGCTGGAGCCGTGAGCAAATTATTGAGGAGCATCAATTCTCGATTGATTTGGCGGAGTCGGAGATCCCGGTGATTGCCCCATTGCTACTTAATGGGGACACCTTACATACTCACGGCGGCTTTTTCTTTACCGTATTTCCAAGTGTTGGTGGGCGTCAGTATGAAGTAGATAACCTTGATCAGTTGGAATGGGTGGGGCGTTATCTAGGGCGGATTCATCAGGTGGGAAGTGACAGACTTTTTGTCGCCCGCCCAACGATAGGTATTGAGGAGTATCTGACAGAGCCACGTCAGTTGTTGGCCAGCAGTGAATTGGTGCCAGTAAAACAGCGAGATAAGTTCCTGGCTGCGACGGATTTACTGATAAGTACCATAAAGCAGTATTGGCATACAGACTGGCAACCATTACGGTTACATGGTGACTGTCATCCAGGTAATATCTTGTGGCGTGACGGGCCGATGTTTGTTGACTTGGATGATGCCCGAAATGGTCCTGCGGTTCAGGATCTTTGGATGTTGCTACATGGGGATCGTCGTGAACAGCTTATCCAGTTAGATATTTTGCTAGAAGCCTATGGTGAATTTGCTGATTTTGATCAGCGAGAACTCGCACTGATTGAACCTTTGCGGGCGATGCGGATGGTTTATTACCTTGCTTGGGTAGCCAGACGTTGGCAAGACCCGGCATTTCCTAGAAGTTTTCCGTGGATGGCGGAGTCTGATTTTTGGTTACAGCAGACTGCATCATTTACAGAGCAGGTTAAGCTGTTGCAGGCACCCCCTTTGCAGCTGATGCCAATGTACTAAAGCGAAGATAATGGAGATTGTTATAGTATGAAAAATGTATGGTTAGCGCTCGTTGGCATGGTGATGGCATTCAGTGTATCGGCGGCACAATTTACCGATGGTACTCAGTACCAGACGTTAAACAAGCCAGTCACTGGCGAGCCTCAGGTTTTAGAGTTTTTCTCATTCTATTGCCCGCACTGCTACCAGTTTGAAGAGATTTACCATGTTCCTCAGACAGTCAAAAAAGCACTGCCTGAAGGGGTCAAAATGACCCGTTATCATGTGGAATTCCTTGGTCCATTGGGTAAAGAACTGACCCAAGCATGGGCAGTTGCAATGGCATTGGGTGTTGAGGAGAAAGTGACTCCACTGATGTTTGAGGGTGTACAGAAAACACAGACCGTACAAACTCCGGATGATATTCGTAATGTATTTATCAAAGCGGGTGTGAGCGGCGAAGACTATGATGCAGCATTAAATAGTTTTGTCGTTAAATCACTGGTGGTTCAGCAGCAAAAAGCCGCTGAAGATTTACAATTACGTGGTGTACCAGCCATGTTTGTTAATGGCAAATATATGATTAAAAATGACGGCATAGATACCAGTTCAATGGATAACTATGTTAAGCAGTATGCTGATGTCGTTAAGTTTTTACTGACTCAAAAGTAATCGCATTAATCATATAAAAAGAGGGGCTGAATTTTATTCGCCCCTTTTTTTTATCAAATATCCGCACTGTCCTAATATGATTATCTTGTTGTCATAAATGCATCGTATTGTCTAATGTGATAGTCATACTGATGAATAATTTATTTTTATTTATTACCGTGTTGTTTATGATTTATTTATCTATTTTACTGATAGGCAAATAGTCATGTTCGTGATGCAAAAAGAGAAAATGAGGTGGGCGTAAGTAATAAAAAATTTGGGAAGATAAATTTACCATAAGTAAAATTTATTTACCTTATGCTGGTAACTGAATAAGTAATATCCACAATTTAGATAAAGAAATAATGACAGTAAAACAAAAAAACAATAACTATAACATACTGATTTTTATGGTTTTAAATATTAAGGATTTGAGAGTCATTTGACAAATATAAAATACACACGTTTTTACGCACAAAGTTATCCACAGGTTAGATCTTGAGGATCTTCATGTAAAATGCTCTCTTTCGCACAAGAATGGACGCTAAAATTCGTCTCTTGCTGCCAGCTATGGCATTCTTAGCGTTAGACCTTGCTGATTAAAGATGAAGAAACTCTATGGCCCAGATTGCAGAAAACCCATTGATCCTCGTTGACGGTTCCTCTTACCTCTATCGTGCTTATCATGCCTTTCCGCCACTCACGAACAGCAGTGGTGAGCCAACTGGCGCCATGTACGGCGTTTTGAACATGTTGCGCAGCCTCTTGCTACAGTATCGCCCAAGCCATGTGGCAGTGGTATTTGATGCTAAAGGCAAAACATTTCGTGATGAACTGTTCGCCGAATATAAATCTCATCGCCCACCGATGCCTGATGATTTACGTGCTCAAATCGAGCCACTTCATCAAATGGTTAAGGCGATGGGGCTGCCTTTATTAGTCGTTTCCGGTGTTGAAGCTGATGATGTTATTGGCACTCTGGCGCAAGAAGCCGAAAAAGCCGGCCATGCGGTATTAATTAGTACCGGTGATAAAGATATGGCGCAATTAGTTACGCCAAACATTACTCTTATCAATACAATGAATAACGCTATTTTAGGGCCACAAGAAGTGTGCGATAAATATGGCGTGCCTCCTGAATTGATTATTGATTTTCTAGCGCTAATGGGGGACTCCTCAGACAATATTCCGGGTGTTCCGGGTGTGGGTGAGAAGACTGCTCAAGCTTTATTACAAGGTTTGGGTGGGTTAGATGCACTGTTTAGTAATTTGGATAAAATATCCACGCTGACATTCCGTGGCGCTAAAACTATGTCAGCTAAGTTAGAGCAAAATAAAGATGTTGCCTATCTCTCCTATAAATTAGCCACCATTAAAACAGATGTTGAATTAGATGTGACTTGTGACGAACTCACGGTCTCACAACCGGATGATGAGCAATTACATCAGCTCTTCAGCCGTTATGAATTTAAGCGCTGGCTGGCAGATGTTGAAGCCGGTAAGTGGTTGGATGGCAAAAAAGATCGGCCAACAGGGCAGACGAATAATAAATCTTTTATCGCCACAGAACCCGCCGCTGCGGCTGAAGTGACGGCTGTATTGTCACAAGAAAATTATCAAACCATCTTGGATGAAAAGTCGTTAGCTGACTGGATTGAACGGCTTAAAAAAGCAGAAGTTTTCGCTTTTGATACCGAGACTGACGGCCTTGATACTCTCAGCAGCAATTTAATTGGCCTTTCGTTTGCCGTTGCTCCAGGCGAGGCCGCTTATTTGCCTGTCGCACATGATTATCTGGATGCACCTGCACAACTTGATCGTGATTGGGTTCTGGCGCAGCTTAAGCCCTTATTGGAAGACGATAAGGCCCTTAAAGTGGGGCAAAATCTCAAGTTTGACCAAAGTATGTTGGCACGCTATGGCATTGATCTGCGTGGTATTGCTTTTGATACGATGCTCGAGTCGTATGTTTTGGACAGTGTCGCGGGCCGACATGATATGGACAGTTTGGCGGAACGCTATCTCAATCATAAAACCATTACCTTCGAAGAGATCGCTGGTAAGGGTAAGAACCAACTGACCTTTAACCAAATTGCATTAGAACAAGCGGGGCCTTACGCGGCAGAAGATGCCGATGTCACGCTACAACTGCATTTGGCGTTGTGGCCTAAACTACAGCAAAGTGACGGTTTGAAGCGGGTATTCCAGGAAATTGAAATGCCACTGCTGCCCGTGTTATCTCGTATTGAGCGCACAGGTGTATTGATTGATCAAAATATTTTGGCGGCCCACTCTAAAGAACTCACTATCCGTCTTGATGAATTGGAGAAACAAGCGCATGAATTGGCTGAAGAGCCGTTTAATCTCGCTTCCCCTAAGCAGTTACAAGTCATTTTGTATGAAAAACAAAAACTGCCAGTTTTGAAAAAAACGCCCGGTGGCGCGGCTTCAACAAATGAAGAAGTGCTGGCCGAACTGGCATTGGACTACCCTCTGCCAAAAGTGATTCTTGAGTATCGTGGTTTAGCAAAACTCAAAAGTACCTATACCGATAAGTTACCACTGATGATTAACCCTGTGTCCGGGCGTGTTCATACCTCTTATCATCAGGCTGTCACGGCAACCGGGCGTTTATCTTCCCGTGACCCTAACTTGCAAAATATTCCGGTGCGAAATGAAGAGGGGCGTCGTATACGTCAGGCTTTTATTGCGCCAAAAGATTACCGCATTATGGCCGCTGACTATTCACAGATTGAACTGCGTATTATGGCCCATTTGTCACAGGATAAAGGTCTGTTGGCAGCTTTTGCGGCCGGAAAAGATATTCACCGTGCAACGGCGGCAGAAGTTTTTGGCCTTCCACTGGATAAAGTGACCAATGAACAGCGCCGCAGTGCTAAGGCCATTAACTTTGGTTTGATTTATGGTATGAGCGCATTTGGTTTGGCGCGGCAGCTGAACATTCCCCGCGGGGAAGCACAACGCTATATGGATCTCTATTTTGAGCGCTACCCGGGTGTGCTGGAGTATATGGAGCGCACACGCAAGCAAGCGGCGGACCAAGGTTACGTCAGCACGCTTGATGGGCGTCGCCTCTATTTACCTGATATTCATTCACGCAATGCGACTCGCCGTAAAGCGGCTGAACGTGAAGCTATCAATGCGCCGATGCAAGGGACTGCTGCTGATATCATCAAGCGCGCCATGATTGCCGTGGATGCTTGGTTACAGCAAGAAGCTGAAGCTAAGGTTCGGGTTATCATGCAGGTACACGATGAATTGGTGTTTGAGGTGCATGAAAGTGTGGTGGAAAGCGCTGAGAAGAAAATCCGTGAATTGATGGAGCAGAGCATGCAATTGGCCGTGCCATTGAAAGTTGATGTCGGTGTTGGCGAGAACTGGGATCAGGCTCACTAGTTGTGCGGGTAAGTGACGATAAATAAAGCACTTTATGTAATTAAGCTACATTTATGGGCGGAAATGCGGGGATGTTGTGCGCTGAATCGTGCCAATTTGTGTAACTATACAACAAAAAATTCTTTTGCCCTGCGAAAAAATGATGTAGAGTTACAGACGTAGGGTACAGAGGTAAGATGTTCTATCTTTCAGACCTTTTACTTCACGTAATCGGATTTGGCTGTATATTAGCCGCCCCAGTCATTTATTGACTGGGGCGTTTTTTATGGGGCTTTTGCTGACAGGATGGAGGCGGTAGATATACCGAGAAACAGCCCTTACGGGCTGCTTAATGACGAATTTTATTCACCTTCGTCGTCATACTCATCAATCATTACTTCGGGTGGAATTTCACTGAACCAGGTATCCAGTTTCTCCCGTAACTTATCAACACCAATCTTTTTCAGTGATGAGAAAGCTTCAACCTGAATATCCCCCATAAATGGAATGATTGCTTCCCGCACCATATTCAACTGGGCTTTAC
The DNA here is from genome assembly GCF_044905075.1 of Yersinia vastinensis. Lineage (NCBI taxonomy): Bacteria > Pseudomonadati > Pseudomonadota > Gammaproteobacteria > Enterobacterales > Yersiniaceae > Yersinia > Yersinia vastinensis. Next base: position 4,678,194 of record NZ_CP173260.1, on the reverse strand, counting down.
GCGCACCTGAAGCCAGTTTGTCTGCTTTGGTCAGTAATAAAAGAACAGGAGTACCGACGGCCACCGCCCAAGTAATCATCTGCTGATCCAAATCTTTCAGCGGATGGCGGATATCCATCAAAACGACTAATCCTTTCAGGCAGTTACGTTTCTGTAAATATTCACCCAGTGCCCGTTGCCACTTGATTTTCATCTCTTCCGGAACTTCGGCATAACCATATCCCGGTAAGTCGACCAGGCGTACACCCTCAACGACTTCAAATAAATTAATCAGTTGAGTACGACCCGGTGTTTTACTGGTTCTGGCCAGACTTTTCTGGTTGGTTAATGTATTGAGAGCACTCGATTTACCTGCATTTGAGCGGCCAGCAAATGCCACTTCAATACCTTCATCACGCGGCAGATGGCGAATATCCGGAGCACTGATGACGAAATGAGTCATGTGATAGTTATAGTTTCTGATAGTCAAAATTTGTCGTCTCCGTGAGAGATTGCTTACATGGAGCGATTATAACTGCATCAGGCCGAAAAAAGGGGGTTTATCTTTATTCCCGCCAAACTTGACCCTAAAGAGGGGCTAACGAATCTCTTTTCCTACTTTTTCTTATGAAATTCCAATTTTTGTGAGTTGGTGGTCATTGTCGAGAAAGTTAATGGCATATTATTTATGAACTGTTAAGAAAATCTTTATTAAAAATGCGCTACTATTATTAACGATCAGTTGTTTTGTGATTTGTTATTCTTAATAAAAACAAATAACTGATTATAGTTTTAACAGTGCGGGATGCACTGGCAAGGAGCATCATCACTTAGGAAGAGTGGCCTATGCTTAAGGAATGTAATGGATATACTGTGAGCCAGGGATGAGAGAGGGAGCTTATACCCCCAATAGCTTTTGAGTTGTAGGTCAGCGGCAACAGAATAGACCCAAGGCGTTGAGATAATGCAATGAATTGGGTGAATGATGGCAGCTAACAACCCTACAACTTGAAAGATAATGGGTATAAAAGGATGTTTATGGACACAGGCCGGAGTGCTGGGTGAGTCGCCTTCAGGGTTGGAGGGATGGCAAGGAAGGCGTGTTGCAGGAGGGAGAAACCGGGACGTTATGTAAGTGCAGGGAGTGCGCTGTAAGGATATCCTTCCGCAGAAGGTGCGAAAAAAGGCGACAGGTTAATCTGCCGCCTTTTTTCTTTCTCTTCTTTCTGCTAGATTCCGGCCCAAATCTATACCCAATAAATTTCAAAATGCGGGAAGGCTACAAGCAAGGGAATCTCGATGAACTTACATGAATAAGTGATTTGGGCGATTGTGTGTTGCGAACACTTCTGCAAGTTGAAAGATGCCGGGTATATACTCAATCCGATCCCATACTCATTTAAGAGCACAGGTTATGAAGCAACCAAATAAAGCACCACGCGCAACTAGCGCGGCCCCGAAAGGCACCGCGACACCAAAGCGCCATAAAAAGACCCGTGTAGAGCTTGATCTTGAAGCACGCGAGCGTAAGCGTCAGAAAAGACACAGCGGCAATCGCTCTGGTGCGAGAACCAATGTTGAGGGTAGCAATAAAAAAGGCCAAACCCAGACTCAAGAGAAAGATCCACGCATTGGCAGCAAAGTGCCTGTACCTTTGGTCGTTGAGAGCAAGGTAAAAGCGAAGCCAACCACTAAGCCAGTAGCGAAAGTCGAAGCCAAGCCACGTCTGACGCCGCAAGAAGAGCTGACTAAGCTGGAAAACGATGAACGTCTGGATGCATTGCTGGATCGTCTGGACAACGACGAAGTATTAAGCAAAGAAGACCAAGCTTATGTGGATCTGACGTTAGACCGTATTGATGCCCTGATGGAGCAGTTGGGTATTGAATTAGGTGATGATGAGGACGACGAAGAGCAAGAAGAAAAACAGGAAGATATTTTAAGATTACTGAAAAGCGGTAATCCAAAAGACGCATTTTAAACCATGAGGTGGGTGATCCCGATAATAGCCCTACTACTAACATGTTATCTATTGTGGTTATTGGGTAAACTATGGCGACTGTCGCAACGTAGGTCACGATTGCGCAGCGCTACTGCGGCCAGACAACGAAAACATCTGCCCCCTAACCGGCCCGGTAAGCGAAAATATCGGAAGGAATGAACATGTCTGAGCACGCTATAGTTTGGGATCTGTCCCTGATTCAAAAATATAATTATTCAGGGCCGCGCTACACTTCGTACCCTACAGCGCTTGAGTTTAGCGAAGATTACAGTGAATCTGCTTTTCAGCAGGCGGTAAAACGTTACCCGCAGCGTCCTTTGTCGCTGTATGTGCATATCCCGTTTTGCCATAAGCTTTGTTACTTCTGTGGCTGCAATAAACTGGTGACGCGCCAGCAACATAAAGCTGATGAATATCTGGCGGTATTGGAGAAAGAGATCCGCCAGCGAGCGGTATTGTTTGCCGGACGTCAGGTTAGCCAGATGCACTGGGGCGGCGGCACGCCAACCTATCTGAATAAAAAACAAATCACTCATTTGATGAACCTGTTGCGTGAGAATTTTGATTTTCTGCCCGGAGCGGAGCAGTCAATTGAAGTTGACCCGCGTGAAATTGAGCTGGATGTGCTTGACCATCTTCGTGCTGAAGGTTTTAACCGCCTAAGCATGGGGGTGCAGGATTTCAATAAAGAAGTTCAACGACTGGTTAATCGTGAGCAAGATGAAGATTTTATCTTTGCACTCATTGCTCGCGCCAAATCCTTGGGTTTTAACTCGACCAATATTGATTTGATTTATGGTTTGCCAAAACAGACACCAGAGAGCTTTGCTTTTACCCTTAAACGGGTCGCAGAACTTAGCCCTGATCGCCTAAGTGTCTTCAATTATGCCCACTTGCCGAGTCTGTTTGCTGCGCAACGTAAAATTAAAGATGCTGATCTTCCCAGTGCCGCACAGCGGTTGGATATTTTGCAGCATACGATCAGTTTTTTAACCGAATCCGGCTATCAGTTTATTGGTATGGATCACTTTGCCCGACCAGATGATGAACTAGCGGTTGCTCAACGCGAGGGGAAATTACATCGTAATTTCCAAGGCTATACCACCCATGGTGAGAGTGACTTACTCGGTTTGGGCGTCTCAGCCATCAGTATGCTGGGTGACAGTTATGCGCAGAACGAAAAAGATTTGAAGACCTATTATGCTGTTGTGGAACAACGTGGCAATGCATTGTGGCGCGGCTTGACCATGACCGAAGATGATTGTTTACGTCGCGATGTGATTAAGACACTGATTTGTAATTTCCAAATCAGTTATCAGCCGATTGAGCAGCATTATGGTATTCGTTTTGCGGATTATTTTGCCGAAGATTTTGAGCTACTGGCACCTTTTGAGCAAGATGGGCTGGTGGAGCGGGATGACAAAGGTATTCGGGTAACACCGCGTGGGCGTTTGCTTATTCGTAATATCTGTATGTGTTTCGATATTTATTTACGTAAGCAGGCACGCCGGCAGCAATTCTCCCGCGTGATTTGATGATGTTCACCTCAGTGGCTATACCCGTTATCTTGAAATCTATCGGGTATAGCCACTGAGGGGCACTTAACGTCAGAACGGCTCTATTCTTAACTACTCCATTCCCAATTCTTTCAGCTTACGCGTTAATGTATTGCGACCCCAACCTAACAGCCGAGCAGCTTCCTGCTTGTGGCCTTGAGTGTGGCGTAATGCCGTGGTTAACAGCGTTCGTTCCATTTCGGGTTGCGCTTCGGACAACAAATCCTGATGGCCAGAACGCAGTGCACGATCAGCCCATTGCGCTAGCAGCGTTGCCCAGTTATCTGGCATCCGTTGACCAGAAGCATCTGGTGTACTGGTTTCAAACAGCTCAGTCGGTAAATCCTGAATCAGCACTTCCTGCCCGGCAGCCATGACAGTCAGCCAGCGACAGGTATTTTCGAGTTGTCGCACGTTACCCTGCCAAGGTAGGCGAGTCAGCGCGACTTCCGTTTCAGGGTGCAGATTTTTGGCTTCTACCCCTAGCTCTTTCGCGGCCACTTGCAAGAAATAACGAGCCAGACGCGGAATATCCTCGCGGCGCTCACGCAGTGGTGGCAAATGAACCCGAATCACATTCAGGCGATGGAATAAATCCTCACGGAATTTGCCTTCTTGAACACGCAATTCCAGATTCTGGTGAGTAGCCGCAATGATGCGCACGTCCACTTTGACAGGGGCATATCCCCCAACCCGATAAAATTGGCCGTCAGCCAGCACGCGTAATAGGCGGGTCTGCACATCCAGCGGCATATCGCCGATTTCATCTAAAAACAGTGTGCCACCATCGGCTTGCTCAAAGCGGCCTTGGCGCACTTGATTCGCGCCGGTGAAAGCCCCTTTTTCGTGGCCAAACAGCTCCGACTCGATTAAATCTTTCGGAATCGCCGCCATGTTCAATGCGATGAACGGTGCCTTGGCGCGCGGACTATGGCGGTGTAATGCATGGGCCACTAACTCTTTACCGGTACCTGATTCACCATTGATCAACACGCTGATAGAGGAGCGCGACAAGCGACCAATGATGCGGAAAACATCCTGCATCGCTGGGGCTTCACCAATAATATCAGCAGTCGGGCCACTGGCGGGTTGGGTACGGGCGGGTTGTTGCTGCTCCTGATAATGACTGATTGCTCGCTCAACGAGTGCGACGGCCTCGTCGATATCAAAAGGTTTAGGCAGATAATCAAATGCCCCTTGCTGATAGGCGCTCACTGCAGCGTCTAAATCAGAATGTGCTGTCATTATGATGACCGGAAGCATGGGGTGGCGCTGCTTAATTTGTTTCAGCAGTGCTAATCCGTCCATGCCAGGCATACGGATATCTGATAACAACACATCTGGGGTTTGCGTTGCCAAAGCATCCAATACCTGATTGCCTGTATCGAATGTCGCACAGTTTAGACCCGCTCCAGTCAGTGCGCGCTCAAGCACCCAGCGGATGGAGCTATCGTCATCGACGATCCAGACTATCCCTCGTTGCATAGAAACCTCACTGGCGAATAGGTAGGTAAACCGAGAATTCGGTATGTCCCGGCCAACTGTTAAATTCAATTTTACCCGAATGCTGGTCGATAAGATTACGGGCAATAGATAAGCCAAGTCCGGTGCCACCCTCGCGACCACTGACCATTGGATAGAACACGGTATCTTGTAATTGCGTCGGTACGCCTGGGCCATCGTCTTCAATATCAATTCGGGCAGCTAAACGGTAGCGCATACCATGCAGTGTTATCTGAAATGCCGTACGGGTACGAAGTGTGATAGTGCCACCGGCCTCACCCAAGGCTTGTAAGGCATTGCGGGTGATATTTAGCAGCACTTGTTCAATCTGATCTGGGTCATGAGCCAATTCAGGTAAGCTTGGATCATAGTCGCGGATTAATGTCACGTTATCCGGTTTTTCCAATGAAACTAGCTGGCAAACCCGTTCAGCAACCTGATGGATGCTTTGTGTAACATGCTGACCGGGCCGCTGAGGGCCTAATAAACGGTCAACCAAATTACGTAAGCGGTCAGCTTGCTCGATGATCACTTTGGTATATTCCAGCAGGGCTGGATCGGGTAGCGCTTTTGACAATAATTGTGCCGCACCGCGTAAACCGCCCAACGGGTTCTTAATCTCATGCGCTAATCCACGCACTAAATCACGAGCGGCAACTTGTTGTGCATGCTGCAATTGTTCCTGACTTAACCGGCGCTGATTATCCATCGGTGCCATTTCCAGCAATATAAAGCCGTCCGGCAATGACTGTGCAGTTAGCGATAAAATATGTGCTCGACCATCAACGACTAATGTTACTTCGTTATCCGTAAAACCTTGTCCTGACTCTAGGCTTTCCCTCATAAGGGCAATATTCAGGGAAAAGTAGCCTAATAATTCGGGAAGCGGTGTACCAAAAAGTTTACGAGAACTTTGTGCCAGAAGTTGCTGGGCAGCGGGATTGGCATAATGAATAGCCAGAGAGTCATCCAATAGCAGAATGCTATTAATGAGAGAATTAAGGATCTGCCCAGCATCGGGCAGCGTGCCTGTTGCCATCATGCAGACTCCTGCACACTCTTAGTGCATTTATACCCATCGGTGGGTACATCCTATTGATTCAGTCGCAACTGAGCCAGAGGAATGTGACGAAAATGAAAGGTGGAGAAAAAAGCCCATCGTGAGATGGGCTAAAAGTTTCCACGGCAACAAAAAAAACGACTAACTAAAACTAAACGCTGTAATACAGTTCAAACTCAACTGGGTGCGGAGTCATACGTATGCGGTCCATCTCTTCTTTACGCAGTTCGATGTAAGCATCAATTGCGTCGTCAGTGAACACGCCACCACGGGTCAAGAACTCGCGGTCTTCACTCAGTGCAGCCAGAGCTTCGTCCAGAGAACCTGCAACTTTTGGAATTTCAGCTTCTTCTTCCGGTGGCAGGTCATACAGGTTTTTGTCCATCGCATCACCAGGGTGAATTTTGTTGATGACGCCATCAAGGCCAGCCATCAGCAGTGCTGCGAAGCACAGGTACGGGTTAGCCGCTGGATCCGGGAAGCGCGCTTCAATACGGCGGGCTTTCGGGCTAGCAACCACAGGGATACGGATTGAAGCTGAACGGTTACGTGCTGAGTAAGCCAACATGACCGGTGCTTCGTAGCCTGGGACCAAACGCTTGTAGGAGTTAGTCGTTGGGTTAGCCAAGGCGTTAATGGCTTTTGCATGTTTGATGATGCCGCCGATGTAGAACAGCGCCATTTCAGACAGGCCAGCATATTTGTCACCAGCGAACAGGTTGGTGCCATTTTTGGACAAGGACATATGGCAGTGCATGCCTGAGCCGTTGTCACCAAACATTGGTTTTGGCATAAAGGTCGCCGTTTTACCAAATGCATGGGCTACGTTGTGCACGACATATTTGTAAATCTGAATTTCGTCCGCTTTCTTGGTCATGGTATTGAAGCGGGTTGCTACTTCGTTCTGGCCAGCAGTAGCAACTTCATGGTGATGAGCTTCAACAACCAGACCCATTTCTTCCATGGTTAAACACATGGTAGAACGCAAATCCTGTGAAGAATCGACCGGAGGAACCGGGAAGTAGCCGCCTTTTACTGCTGGACGGTGGCCTTTGTTGCCGCCTTCGTATTTGGTGCTGGAGTTCCATGCACCTTCGATATCATCGATAGCGACGTGGGAACCGCGGATGCTGCTACCAAAACGAACGTCATCGAACAGGAAGAATTCTGGTTCTGGCCCGAACAGCACGGTATCGGCGATACCAGAAGATTTCAGGAAGTCTTCTGCACGTTTGGAGATAGAACGTGGGTCGCGGTCATAACCTTGCATGGTGCCTGGCTCAAGGATGTCACAACGGATAATCAGTGTGGAATCTTCGAAGAACGGATCCATAACAGCGGTGCTGGCGTCTGGCATCAGTACCATGTCGGATTCATTAATGCCTTTCCAGCCACCAATCGAGGAGCCATCAAACATTTTGCCTTCTTCGAAGAAGTCAGCGTTGACCTGATGAGCAGGGATAGTGATGTGCTGTTCTTTCCCTTTAGTATCGGTGAAGCGCAAATCAACAAATTTCACTTCGTGCTCATTCAGCATCGTCAAAACATGTTCAGCGGACATACTTATATCTCCCGGATTTGTCATAGTCGTCGTCGTGGAACGATTACCGTGTATTGCTAAGGTTTATGGTGTTCTGGCATTTTTGCCGGTAAAAACTTTTTGTTTCAATAGCCTGTAACTTCAAAAAAACCTTTTACCTGCAAGGATGCATCACTCAAAACAGTAAACTTGTGACTTTTTATTTCGTACGGTTATTCGTACTGGCGATTCATGCTAAAATACATTGCGAAATCTATGCCAACTTTCCAAATCCCCCGTTTATGCCATATCATAGGGGTCTGCTGATATTCAGTATGCACCAGGATAGTTATATTGCACTATTTTGGTGCTTCATTTGCGCCGTTGGGCACCGTATTGGTGCAAAGAGGGGCCGAGAGGCTATTTTTGCACCGTGAAAGGGATCACAAACTAACCGCCGTTAGGTTGTTTATAAGAGAAGTTTGTGATCTTGTTTAGTCCCTCGCTTAATACGTGTACAATAGCGCGCTATTTCTAAATGCCTGAGGCAAAAAAGCTGTGATCGAGAATCTGCGTAACATCGCCATTATTGCGCACGTTGACCATGGGAAAACTACCCTGGTTGATAAGTTGCTACAACAATCTGGTACTTTCGGTGAACGTACTGAAGCAACTGAACGTGTAATGGACTCCAACGATTTGGAGAAAGAGCGTGGGATAACCATCCTCGCAAAAAACACCGCCATTAATTGGAAAGACTACCGCATCAACATCGTGGATACCCCAGGACACGCCGATTTCGGTGGTGAGGTTGAGCGCGTAATGTCTATGGTTGACTCTGTGCTGCTGGTCGTCGACGCAATGGATGGCCCAATGCCGCAGACCCGTTTCGTGACCAAGAAAGCCTTTGCTAACGGTCTGAAACCTATCGTGGTAATCAACAAAGTTGACCGTCCGGGCGCACGTCCTGACTGGGTTGTCGATCAGGTATTCGACCTGTTCGTAAACTTAGATGCAACTGATGAACAACTGGACTTCCCTATCATTTATGCATCTGCATTAATGGGTATTGCGGGCGAAGACCACAACAATATGGCGGAAGACATGACTCCGCTGTATCAAGCTATCGTTGACCATGTGTCTGCGCCACAAGTTGAGCTTGAAGCACCGTTCCAGATGCAAATTTCTCAGCTGGATTACAACAACTATGTTGGTGTTATCGGCATCGGTCGTATCAAACGCGGTAAAGTTAAGCCAAACCAGCAAGTGACTATCATTGATAGCGAAGGCAAAACGCGTAACGGTAAAGTCGGTAAGGTTCTGACCCACATGGGCCTGGAGCGTATCGAAGCTGCTGTCGCTGAAGCGGGCGATATCGTTGCTATCACCGGTCTGGGCGAGTTGAACATCTCTGACACTGTCTGTGACGTTAATGCTGTTGAAGCATTGCCAGCACTGTCTGTTGATGAACCAACCGTGACCATGTATTTCTGCGTTAACACCTCTCCGTTCTGTGGTAAAGAAGGTAAGTATGTGACTTCACGTCAGATTCTTGACCGTCTGAACAAAGAGCTGATTCATAACGTAGCACTGCGTGTTGAAGAAACTGAAGATGCTGACGCATTCCGCGTATCAGGCCGTGGTGAACTTCACCTGTCGGTTCTGATCGAAAACATGCGCCGTGAAGGTTTCGAGCTGGCTGTATCTCGTCCTAAAGTTATCAACCGTATTATCGACGGTCGTAATCAAGAACCATTTGAAAGCGTAACTCTGGATATCGAAGAGCAGCACCAGGGCGCAGTTATGCAAGCCATGGGTGAGCGTAAAGGTGACGTGAAGGACATGGTTCCAGACGGCAAAGGTCGTATTCGTCTGGATTATATGATCCCAAGCCGTGGCCTGATTGGCTTCCGTACTGAGTTCATGACCATGACTTCTGGTACTGGTCTGTTGTACTCCACATTCAGTCACTATGATGATGTGCGTCCAGGCGATATCGGCCAACGTCAGAACGGCGTACTGATCTCTAACGGTCAGGGTAAAGCGGTTGCGTTCGCATTGTACAAACTGCAAGACCGCGGCAAGTTGTTCATCGGTCATGGTACAGAAGTGTATGAAGGCCAGATTATCGGTATTCACTCACGTTCTAACGACCTGACTGTAAACTGTTTGACGGGTAAGCAGCTGACCAACATGCGTGCATCGGGTACTGACGAAGCAACCACTCTGGTTCCTTTCCTGAAGAAAACTCTGGAACAGGCGCTGGAATTCATCGATGACGATGAATTGGTAGAAGTTACCCCACAATCGATCCGTATCCGTAAGCGTCATCTAACGGAAAACGATCGTAAGCGTGCCGGTCGTGGTCCTAAAGAAGGTTAATTCTTCTTTGTTCCGCTGATACTTAGGGCGCTCAAGGCGCCCTGAGTTCTCTATCCCCTTCGTTCTTGAAGTTGCTGCTGTGCTAGCGGCGTTCAGTCACCCGAATCACTTACTTGAGTCAGCGTATCGGGGCACCATCACTTGCTACCTTGCTGCAACTCCAATGTCTTTGGGGATACTTTCTGTTTCGTCATCCCGGCAAAAATATTATTTTTTCTGCTAACCCCCTCCTTTTTCTTTCTCTCTCTGTTCAGTTTTCTTTTTTCCCGTTACAGTGAAACTCACCATCTAATTGGGAGAGCGCCATGCTGTATATCTTTGATCTAGGGAATGTGATTGTTGATATCGACTTCAAACGCGTGTTGGGTGTTTGGAGTAAATTAAGCAGTGTGCCTTTGGCTACACTGAGTGAGCGTTTTACGATGGGAGAAGTTTTCCAGCAGCATGAGCGTGGTGAAATTAGCGATGAGGACTTTGCCCTCCAACTCAGTGATGAGATGGGGCTATCGCTCAGTTTTGAACAGTTTGCTGAAGGTTGGCAGGCAGTATTCGTGGCTTTACGCCCGGAAGTGATCGCGATAATGCAAAGGCTACGTCAGGAGGGGCATCGGGTCGTAGTGTTATCCAATACAAACCGTCTGCATTGTAATCACTGGCCTCAACACTACCCTGAAGTTGCCGCTGCAGCTGACCATATGTATCTATCGCAAGATTTGGGGATGCGTAAACCAGAAGCAAGAATCTATCAACATGTCCTGAGTGCGGAAAATATTCCAGCAGAACAGGCTGTGTTCTTTGATGATGTTGAAGCAAATATTGTTGCGGCCAGAATCGAGGGCATCACCTCAATCCATGTCACTGACCGAAAGGTTATCCCAGCTTATTTTTCCTGATGAGTTCTTACTCTAATCATTAATGGGTTAGCCTTAAGTTGCTAACCCTTATCACGCTGGCCTCAAAATTGTGCCTAACCGTGTTGACTGAGAGACGAACATGGCGAGTTTTCTACGATCACCACCGTTTAAACCCTGCATAACCTTTGTGCGTATGCTTTATACCCGGATTGATAAAGACGGGTTAACAATGCTGGCTGGACATTTAGCCTATGTATCATTGTTATCTCTGGTGCCACTGATAACGGTTATTTTTGCCCTGTTTGCGGCTTTTCCGATGTTTGCTGATATCAGTATCAAACTGAAAGCCTTTATATTTGCCAATTTTATGCCAGCTACAGGCGACATTATCCAAAACTATCTGGAACAGTTTGTCGCGAACTCAAATCGGATGACAGTAGTAGGCACCTGCGGATTGATTGTCACGGCACTCCTGCTGATTTACTCCGTAGATAGTGTGCTCAATATTATTTGGCGCAGTAAAACCCAGCGTTCACTGGTATTTTCATTTGCGGTTTATTGGATGGTACTCACGCTGGGGCCAATTCTGGTGGGGGCCAGCATGGTCATCAGCTCCTATCTGCTGTCATTACAGTGGCTGGCAAACGCTCAGGTAGACAGCATGATTGATGAGGTATTGCGGCTGTTTCCGTTGCTCATCTCCTGGGTTTCGTTTTGGTTATTGTACAGTGTGGTGCCAACGGTAAGGGTCCCCGCCCGTGATGCTGTTATTGGTGCACTCGTTGCCGCTTTGCTTTTTGAGTTAGGGAAGAAAGGTTTCACGATGTATATCACGCTATTTCCCTCTTACCAGCTGATTTACGGGGTATTGGCCGTTATTCCCATTTTATTCCTCTGGGTTTATTGGAGCTGGTGCATTGTGTTACTGGGGGCAGAAATTACGGTCACCTTGAGTGAGTATCGAGCACTGCGGCGAGCCCCTAAGACCGAGGAAAGCCAGAGTCAGGAGATGTAAGGCATTATGATTGCGTTGATTCAACGGGCGCTCAGCGCCAATGTCGTGGTTGATGGGAAGATTGTTGGTGAGATTGGCCCAGGGTTGTTGATATTACTCGGTGTTGAACGAGAGGATACCGAGCAAAAAGCACAGCGCTTATGTGAGCGGGTACTTGGATATCGGATTTTTGGCGATGAGAACGACAAAATGAATCTCAACGTCCAAGAGGCGGGGGGAAGTGTGCTGGTGGTTTCACAATTTACACTGGTTGCTGATACCCAAAAGGGGATGAGGCCAAGCTTTTCTCGTGGGGCCGCTCCCGCAGAAGCTGACCGGCTTTATCAGTATTTTGTTGCCCAGTGCCGTGAGCGTGGTGTAAAAACAGAAACGGGGAAATTTGCAGCAGATATGAAAGTCAGTCTGGTTAACGATGGCCCAGTAACTTTCTGGCTGCAAGTTTAGATGCCGAATATTGCCTCAAGATTGAGGGTTATGACATAGATTTTATTGATGATTTTAAAGAGAGAATGCTCCTATGTATCACTTGCGTGTGCCCATAACAGAACAAGAACTCAAAGATTATTATCAATTCCGTTGGGAAATGTTACGCAAGCCGTTGCACCAACCTGTTGGTTCAGAAAAAGATGCCTACGACGCGATGGCCCACCATCAAATGGTCGTAGATGAACAGGGTAAGCCTGTTGCTATTGGTCGTTTGTATATCAATGCTGATAATGAAGCTGCTATTCGTTTTTTGGCGGTCGATCCCGCTGTTCGCGGTAAAGGCTTAGGGACGTTGGTCGCGATGACCTTAGAATCAGTCGCGCGCCAGGAAGGGGTAAAGCGGGTTGTGTGTAGCGCGCGTGAAGATGCCGTTGATTTCTTTGCTAAGTTGGGTTTTGTCAGTCAGGGCGAGATAACTGCTCCACAGACAACACCCGTGCGCCACTTTTTAATGATTAAACCGGTCGTGACGATGGATGACATCCTGCATCGGCCCGATTGGTGTGGTCAATTGCAACAAGCGTGGTATGACCATATCCCACTCAGTGAGAAAATGGGCGTGCGTATCAGCCAATACACTGGCCAGCGATTTGTCACGACAATGCCTGAAGCTGGTAATCAAAATCCTCACCATACCTTATTTGCAGGTAGCCTTTTCTCATTGGCGACGTTAACAGGTTGGGGGTTAATTTGGTTACTGCTGCGTGAGCGTCATTTGGGGGGCACAATTATTCTTGCTGATGCCCACATTCGCTATAAAGCGCCGATTACTGGGCGGCCAAGAGCGGTTGCTGAGCTGAGTTCACTAAGAGGAAGTCTGGATAGGCTGGCGCGTGGCCGTCGTGCTATTGTGCAACTAGATGTAAATTTATTTGGCGATGAAGACACGGGTTCTGTATTTTCTGGAACTTACATGGTCTTGCCCGTCGGTGAAGAAGATGAAGAAGTTAACTGATTTTTATACTGACTCGCTCATTGATAACAGATGAGCGGGTATTTATTTTCATCTGTTACTGTATTTTTAAACAAAATGTGGATTATTCTCTAGATATAATATCCGCGTAATGTTTATTTACGTGTTAAGTCAAATAAAAAAGAAATCTTTAAGAAATATATTCACTCATGTTTTTTATAAAGCGCGGAATAATTGCCAGTGTTATTTGCATAATAATAGCTATTATAGTCTTCCCGTACACCATCATCACTGATGACTTGTTAATAATACTTGGTGTTTTACTTCTTAAGTCCTCTTGTAATAAGCATACAATTATTTAATTGGTTATTGATAGTTTCAATTAAATTTTCAAAAACTGTACGAACAATAGTGCTTACGTAAATAGAGTAAATAATACACTAGACGATAGCCGATGATCGTTATTTAATGGCACAATAATCATTGTTAATTCCGGCTCGATGTTAATTATTCAGCTTTAATGATTATTATATTTCTTGTTATTAATAAGATATAGGAGTAAATAAAATGAATAAAGACTGGCATAGACAAGAAATTCTGGCTGCGATACGCAAGAAGAAAGGCTCTCTCTCTGCTTTATCTAGAGAAAGTGGATTATCACCCGGTACGCTCTCTAATGCACTGACACGCCCATGGCCCAAAGGTGAAATGATTATTGCAAAAGCGATAGGCATTTCTCCCGAAGAAATATGGCCTAGCAGATTTATTGATTATAGTGGATGCACCATTATAAGAAGGATAAGAAAAAATTAAATATTGAAGGAATATATAATGAAAGAAAAGCTATTAAAGTCAATTGAAATGCTAATAAGGTTTTGGGAGAACAGCTCAGAATATTGGGGGTAAAGGATAATCAATCACGGTTTGTTTATGCAAATCGTAGAGTTAATAAATTATTTAATGTCCCTGATAAATATTGTTTAGAAGGCCGATTAGATGGTGAGATTCCAACCCCCTCAGCCGAATTTCAAGAAGAATTTCAGGCACATGATCGCAAGGTCGAATTATTGCAAGATCGAGTAACATCTGTTGATATACAGCTATATGATGGTAACTCATATTTTACACCTTACTTCTGTGATAAATACCCACTCATAGATGAAAATGGCGTGTCACAGGGTATAATTTTTCACGGTAGACCTGTAACAGATACAATATTATCCCGTTTAAATAAGATAAAAGTCCCTACATCACTTATTTTTACCCCCCTTCTGATCTTTTCTCAAAAAGAGAGTGGGAAGTACTATTTTATATTTTGCATTCATTTTCAAGTACAGAGATTGCTAAAAAACTCCATTTATCACCAAGAACCGTGGGTAATATCATCCAAAATATCTATAGAAAATCGGATGTTTCGAGTAAGCGGCAGATGGTCGATTATTGTTATGAAAACAAAATCAATAATTATGTACCTCAAAGTTTTTTTGAATACTCAGGATCCTTCCCACTTATGTAAGGAAAATTTAAAATTAAGAGGACAATACATGGAAAAGTCACTGTTAGACTCGCTTAAAATGCTCATCCCATTCTGGGAAAGTAGCTCAGAAGCTTGGGGAATAAAGAACAATGAATCTGTATTCATCTATGCAAACGATAGGTTCGGTGAGTTATTAGGTTTGCCGGATAAATTTAATGTTGAAGGACGATTAGATGGGGAGCTTCCTGCACCAACAGCAGAGTTTCAAGCTGAGTTCCAAGAGCATGACCGCCAAGCCATTTTATCGCAAGAACGCGCAACAACAATTGAAATACACGCTTTTGAACGACGAACTTATTTTCAGCCCTATTTCTGCGATAAATATCCATTGATAGATGAAAATGGCCTATCCCAAGGGCTTATTTTTCATGCCAGACCAGTACAAGATATAATATTGACTCATTTAAATAAAATAAAAGTCCCAACATCTCTTATCTTTACCCCACCATCAGAATCATTCTCAAAAAGAGAGTGGGAAGTACTTTTTTATATTCTACATTCATTTTCAAGTAGTGAAATTGCTAATAAACTCCATTTGTCATCACGTACTGTCTGTAATATTACCCAAAAAATATACAGTAAAGCGGGTGTGACCAGTAAAAAGCAGCTAGTAGAATATTGCTATGAAAAGAAAATCAATAACTACGTTCCGCAGAGTTTCTTTGAATACTCAGGATCTTTTCCACTGATGTAGGATAAGGCGTATTTTAATTTAGGAGAGAAATATCAATGGATAAGACACTGTTAAACTCTCTCGAAACATTAATACGGTTTTGGGAGAATAGTTCTGAACCATGGGGAGCACGGGATAACCAATCAAGATTTATTTACTCAAATAAGGAGAACAATAAATTAATGGGATTACCTGATAAGTATAGTGTAGAGGGGCAGTTAGATGGCGAGCTTCCTACTCTGATATCGGAGTTTCAAACTGAATTTCAGGCACATGACCGTAAAGTTGAATTATCACAGGATCGAATAACCTCTGCTGAAATTCATAAGTGGTATGGACGTTCCTATTTTCAACCTAAGTTCTGCGATAAATACCCATTGATAGATAAAAATGGAATTTCTCAAGGGGTCATTTTCCATGTACGACCAGTGGAAGATACAATTTTAACGCATTTAGATAAAATAAAAGTACCAACATCACTGATATTTACCCCTCCATCTGATTTGTTCACTAAAAGAGAATGGGAGGTGTTGTTTTATATTTTACATACCTTTTCAAGTAAAGAGATCGCTAAAAAACTCCATTTATCATCACGAACAGTCTGTAACATTACCCAAAAAATATACAGTAAAGCGGGTGTGACCAGTAAAAAGCAGCTAGTAGAATATTGCTATGAAAAGAAAATCAATAACTACGTTCCGCAGAGTTTCTTTGAATACTCAGGATCTTTTCCACTAATGTAGGATTTTTATGCCGATTACGCATATTCTTTCACGCAATCGGCGGTTTTACTCAACACCACGTAGAAGTCAGCTAAAAGAGACTCCGCAAGCCGCTTTATTGCCCCGCTACGCTATGTACTTCACCATGTTGCATCGTTTGATTAACGTGCTGCCCGTGGCTATCTGTGGCTTCTAGAGAGCCACTAACAGTTGGTTTCAACGGTGTATCTGCGACCAAATTACCCTTTATCTGTAATTTCAGATTACCAAGCCCTTGTAGTGGTAATGCTGGCCAGCCCCAGTTTTGCAGAATATTAAGGTCAACGGAACGGCCAGTCAGCGCCAGAGATAAGTTCCGTGCTGGTGTTTGATCAATATCACCACTAGCCTCAAGTAACCCCTCTTTGGTGAAAGCACTTAAATCACTAAATGTAATTTGCTGTTCATTGGCACTCAAAGCAAGTGATGGACGGCGCACATCATTTTTATTAAATGTCGCATTTCCAGCATTCAACATCAGTGAACCAGACCACATACCCCACTGATGATTTTTTGCCAATTGTAAGTTAGATCCTGCGGCATCCAGCGACGTAATCTGGAACGGGAAGTCAGGGCTAATATCAATTAACAAGTTACGGTTAGCACTTAATTTACCAACGTATACCTCTGACAGCCAATTAGGCAGTGTCTGTTGCCATTGCTGTTTCCAATCGGCAGGCAGGGTATAAACCAACGCAACCAGCGTTAATTCATCCAGTTGTAGGCGATGGGTCTCTCGCGCCCAACTCCCCTGAGTTCTTAATAGACCATCCTGCCAGCGGGTTGAAAATTGGTTAATATTCACGCCAGCGGGTGATAAGGTAAATGTCGCAATCGGGTCAATCAGATGAACATTACCTTTAATAATATCACCGGCATTAAAGGACAATTCCCCATCATCACTTTGCCAGTCACCTTGTTTGAAGGTGATATTTTTTAGCATCAAATCTAAATCATTAAATGCCCAGTTTTTCCCTTCAACGCGCGCATCAATTAAATCGAAGCGTTTTAATGTGATTGGTGGCAGTTTTAAAAACGTATTCCAAACATCCTCTAAGGTGGCTGGTGTTTGTAGGCGAATATTACTCAAGCGCAAGCGATCGATTAACCAACTACCGTCAGCCGATTGGCTCGCATTGCCAGTGAGTTCCCCTTGTGCAATATCGGCCCCAAAATTATTCAGCGTAAGTGCATTTTGCTGTATTGAACCTTGCAGATAAAGTTGCTGGGCGGTGATGCCATTAATGTTCAACGAACCCGCACTGAATTGAAATTGGGCATTTTCGCCTAAGCTATTACCCGGCATAGGTTGCCAAGGGACAAGGCCACCATTCACTTGCTGGCCGACAACTTTCCACTGGCCAGTCGCGCTTTTTGGCTCAATTGTGGTATTCAGGGCCATATTAGTCAGCTGTAAAGTATCAGCCTGCAACGGTAATGGTGATGTGCTGTTATTCAGCGTTAAGTTGCCATTTTGCAACGTCAGGCTGAGAAGATGGCGAGGTTCGGTTAGTTGCCGCCAACTCAAACCAAAGAGGGCCTTTTGTGCAACAAGGAAAGGTGGCTGATTGGCGCGGCCCAAAGTGACATCAGTAAAACTGATTTGCCCAGGTTGGGACCATGAGTGATCTATTTTCCCCAGAGAGAGGCGATATTCGCTGTTATCACTAACCCAACGGCTGAACCAGCCAGCAGCCCAACTGGTCTGAAGTAATACGTAACACAGCACTACAGACAGCACTAGTAGCAATAATAACGTTAGCAGCACTTTCCCGAGAAATTTCATCCGGTTTTTCCACGCCTGTCGGTATACGGAACCCTGTTTATGCCGCAAATTGTCCATTAGCTCAATAGACAATCAGTTATCGGAGCATAAAAAAATGGCCGGTATCATTTACGACCGGCCATTTCAGTGATGCGTGAACGAAAAGATTATTTTTCTTGTGGGAAGAGGAGGTTAAGTACAATGGCAGTAATACCACCGGCCGCAATCCCAGAAGAAAGTAAAGTTTTGACCCAGTCAGGAGCAAATTGCAGAATCAATGGCTGTTGTGCCACACCCATGCCAACTGCCAATGATAGCGCCATAATCATAATCGCGCGGCGATTAAGGGTCTCACGTGACACGATACGCACGCCGGAGGCTGCAATGGTGCCGAACATCACGAGAGTTGCGCCGCCCAGTACAGGCTCAGGAATATGTTGCACAAATCCCGCCACTGCTGGGAATAAACCCAGAACAATTAGCATCAGTGCCACAACAAAACCGACATAACGGCTGGCAACCCCAGTCAACTGGATCACGCCATTGTTCTGACCGAAACAGGAGTTAGGGAAGGTGTTGAACACGGCTGATAACATGGAATTCAAGCCATTCGCCAAGACACCGCCTTTCAGGCGCTTCATATACAGCGGGCCATGTACCGGTTGCTCTGATACATCGGAGGTCGCCGTAATGTCTCCAATGGTTTCAAGTGAGGTCACCATGAAGATAAGCATCAGGGGGATCAGCAGGTTCCAGTCAAAAGACAGACCATAATACAGTGGTGTTGGGATAGTAATCAGAGCGGTGTCGACGACTGGGCGACTTTCCGGCAACATGCCCAGCGTCCAAGCCAACAGATACCCCACCGCCATGGCGATAACTAAAGAAGCTACACGCAGATACGGATTGCGCTGGCGATTGAGTAAAATAATGACTAACAACACTGCGCCGGCTAATAACAGATTTTTCGGGGCACCAAAGGTATGGTCGCTCATCGCACCATAACCACCGCCAATAGATGTTAGCCCAACCTGAATTAATGACAGACCGATAATCATCACTACAATACCGGAAACCAACGGCGTGATAATTCGGCGTGCCAGATGCAGGAAGCGGGAGAGGATGATTTCAGTGCAGGATGCGACCATTAAAGTGCCGAACAACGCAGCCATCATAGTTGGGATATCTGCCCCACCATTTTTTAGTGCCAGTCCCCCCATGATCAGTGGAGAAACAAAGTTAAAGCTCGTGCCCTGAATCGATAACAAACCTGAGCCAACTGGCCCCCAGGTTTTAATTTGTAACAGTGATGCCAGACCGGATGCAAACAGCGACATACTGATAATCCGTTGGGTATCTTCCGCTGGCAATCCCAATGCCTGACAAATCAATAGGCCAGGAGTTATCACTGCGACAAACATGGCTAATAAGTGCTGGCAGGCGGCAAACAGTGTTTGGGCCAGTGGTGGGCGGTCTTCTAAGCGATAAATAAGTTCACTAGGGCGAGTTGTTGCCTGTGATGGCGTATCAAGTTCGGCGGATTGCGTAGACATGGAGTGGCATTCCCGGATCGGCAAAGAGGGCATTTTAATGATCCGCTTCACAAAAGCAATCGGTTGCGCTGTATTTTGTTAAATATTTATCTCTGGCAAGATTCTCTTTTTTTCTATTACAAAACTTGTAATTCGTGGCGTTTTTTTTTCTAATCCCCTTCTACTATTTTGGCGTTTATTAAGGAACCGTCTAACGTCATATTTTTATTCGATATTTTAATCGCATGGAGTACCAAGATGTTTCATCTCGATACCTATGGCACGCTTGTTGCGGCCTGTCTGGTTTTATTGTTAGGCCGAAAGCTCGTAAAAACCGTTCCTTTTCTCAAAAAGTACACTATTCCTGAGCCGGTTGCCGGTGGGTTGCTGGTGGCTTTTATGCTGCTATTGATGCAAAAGACCCTCGGTTGGGAAATCAGTTTTGATATGTCGCTGAAAGATCCCTTGATGCTGGCATTCTTTGCAACTATTGGTCTAAATGCCAATCTGGCCAGTTTACGTGCTGGTGGAAAGGCCTTGGGCGTCTTCGTATTTGTCGTCGTCGGTTTACTCTTGATGCAGAACGCGATTGGTATTGCGCTCGCAAAATTGATGGGGTTAGACCCACTGATGGGGTTATTGGCCGGTTCAATTACGTTATCAGGTGGGCACGGCACGGGGGCTGCCTGGAGTAAAGTTTTCGTTGAGCGTTATGGCTTTGAAAATGCAACTGAAGTTGCCATGGCCTGCGCGACCTTTGGTCTCGTGCTGGGCGGATTAATTGGCGGCCCGGTTGCCCGCTATCTGGTCAAGCACTCTTCCACACCAGACGGCACACCGGAAGATAGCGAAGTGCCTTCCGCGTTTGAAAAACCTTCTGCCGGGCGCATGATTACCTCGTTGGTATTGGTCGAAACCATCGCCATGATTGCCATTTGCTTAATGGTTGGCCAAGTGATTGCCAGCGGGTTGCAGGGCACAATGTTTGAATTGCCGACCTTTGTCTGTGTGTTATTTGTTGGGGTTATCCTCAGCAACACATTGTCAACGATAGGTTTTTATAAGGTTTTTGATCGCGCGGTATCAATATTAGGTAACGTCAGTTTGTCACTGTTTCTGGCGATGGCACTGATGAGCTTGAAACTGTGGGAGTTGGCCTCGTTGGCACTGCCGATGCTCGTTATCTTGTCGGTTCAGGCATTGGCAATGGCGTTGTACGCTATTTTTGTCACTTATCGGCTGATGGGTAAAAACTATGATGCAGCTGTGTTGGCGGCAGGGCATTGTGGTTTTGGTTTAGGTGCAACCCCCACCGCTATTGCCAATATGCAGGCAATAACTGACCGTTTTGGCCCGTCACATTTAGCTTTTTTGGTGGTACCAATGGTTGGCGCGTTCTTTATTGATATTGTTAACGTGATCGTGATTAAGCTTTATCTGTTGCTACCAATCTTCCCTGCAGTTGTGGGGTAATTGGCACTAAGGGCTGGTTTATTCACCAGCCCTAGACTCATTAATTAAATAGTTAGGCATTGGTATAACGGACTCGCTCCGGCAACCAACGCTCTATCAATGCCCGTGCATGTTCGGGATATTGTTGATGCAGGTGGCGAGCGACCCGCTGCACTTCGGGAATCATTGCCTGATCACGCAGTAAATCAGCCACTTTAAACTCGGCGCTGCCGGTCTGGCGTGTCCCTAATAATTCGCCGGGGCCACGAATTTCTAAATCTCTTTGTGCAATAACAAAGCCATCATTACTGTCACGTAACACTTGTAAACGCATCTGGGCAGTTTTACTCAGCGGCGTTTTGTAGAGCAACACACAGTGTGAGGCAACAGCTCCACGCCCAACACGGCCTCGTAATTGGTGCAATTGCGCTAATCCTAAGCGTTCTGGGTTGTCGATTATCATCAGGCTGGCATTGGGGACGTCAACTCCAACCTCAATCACCGTGGTGGCAACCAGTAACTGCAATTCACCCTGTTTAAAAGCCTGCATAACAGCCTGTTTTTCTGGCCCTTTCATCCGACCATGAACTAAACCGACCCTAATTTCTGGCAGGGCTACTCTCAATTCTTCACAAGTCACTTCGGCGGCTTGTGCCTCTAACAATTCAGACTCTTCAATCAAGGTGCAAACCCAGTAGGCTTGTCGGCCCTCTTCCAAACACGCATTTTTAACTCGCTGAATAACATCACTACGGCGAGTATCAGGAATGGCCACTGTCGTGACGGGTGTTCTGCCGGGTGGGAGTTCATCAATCACTGACGTGTCGAGGTCTGCATAAGCCGTCATAGCCAACGTTCGCGGAATGGGCGTCGCCGTCATAATCAATTGGTGTGGGTGGAAGCCTTGCTCCTCACCTTTTTCCCATAATGCGAGACGCTGATGAACACCAAAACGATGTTGCTCATCAATAATTACCAGCGCTAATCCGGAAAACTGAACTTGTTCTTGAAACATAGCGTGAGTGCCGACAACCATGGAAACCTGACCGCTGGCGACAGCTTCTTGTTGTGCCAGCCGTGCTTTACCTTTTTGTTTCCCAGCCAACCAGCCAACTTCTAGACCTAATGGTTCAAGCCATTGACGAAAAGTTGACGCGTGTTGCTCCGCCAATAATTCGGTAGGTGCCATCAATGCCACTTGTTTGCCGTGAGCAATTGCCCGTAGAGCCGCCAGTGCAGCAACCAACGTCTTCCCTGACCCCACATCCCCTTGAATCAACCGCATCATGGGGAAGTTATGTGTCATATCTTGCTCGATTTCTGCCACTACCCTCTGTTGGGCGCGGGTTGGCGTGAACGGTAGGGCTGACAGGAAGCGTTGTTTTAGCTGCTCATCTGCTAACAGGGGCAGTGCTCGATAACTTTGCGCACCAGCTCTGACCGCCAGCATACTGAGATTATGGGCCAGTAACTCCTCCATAATCAGCCGCCGTTGGGCAGGGTGCTTGCCTTGCTCTAAATCAAGCAGTTGAATATCGGCTGGTGGACGATGCAGGGTATGAATAGCTTCTGGTAGGCTGATCAGAGAGCGACTCAGCTCAATGGGGAGTAACTCAGCAATAACACAGGTATCCAGCATGGCTAGTGCCTGATCGATCAGTTTACGCAAAGTGGCCTGACGAATCCCTTCCGTTGTGGGATACACGGGGGTTAGTGATTCCTGCAATTCGACGCCAATATTCTCTCCATGCACCCGATATTCAGGGTGAATGATTTCCGGCCCCGTATTACCCCGCTTGGCTTCACCATAGGCAATAACATGCTTGCCCGGAGACAAGCTGTTTTTCATTGCAGCATTGAAGTTGAAAAAACGCAGGGTAAGAACGCCAGTACCGTCGGAGATTTGGCAGGTCATCATTCTTCGACGACCAAAGCTGATATCGGAACGCAAAACCTCACCCTCGACCGTCACTGAAAGTCCGGGCATCAGATCACCAATACGGTATAGGCGGGTACGGTCTTCATAACGTAGTGGCAGGTGCAGCAACAGGTCTTGAATGGTTTCCAGACCCATTTTAGCCAGTTTCGCAGCCTGACTTGCGCCAACACCGGAAAGTGTACTGAGGGGTACGGCATCCAGTAGGCGGCCTTTCATTTAAGACTCCGTGGATTGCATGGCTGACCACCATTGCGCATCGGCAATGACCTGACCTTGCTCATCAATATGGGGTCGGGGAAGCCCTTTGCGTTTAGCAACTTGTGCCAACACGGGGTAACCACCTTCAAACAAGAGTCGCTGCTGCTCATCTTCGGGTAAAACACTCTGCGTTCGCTGATACATACCTGCATTTTGCCGTTGCCGCTGTGCCTCATACAAAATCAACGCGGAGGCTACCGACACATTTAGCGATTGAACCATGCCGATCATCGGAATAATGATGTCCTGATCAGCCAGTGCCAGCGCTTCTTGAGATATGCCGGTCTTTTCCTGCCCCATTAAAATACAGGTAGGGCGGGTATAGTCGATTTCACGAAAATCAACAGCTTTATCAGAAAGATGAGTGGCTAGAATTTGCATGCCTTGCGATTTTAGATGAACAATGGCATCGGCAATATGAGAATGTGTCTTAACCTGAACCCAGCTATTGCTGCCGGCAGCCGAAGAGAGCCGGGTATACATTTGAGTTGTTGGCCAAATGGCATGTACTTGATGAATTCCGACGGCATCAGCAGTACGAATAATCGCGGATACATTATGGGGTTTATGCACTTGCTCCAGACAGACCGTCAGATCCGGCTGTCTGGTCGCAAGCATTTCACAAATCCGCGCGTAGCGTTGAGGATTCATAGGCGTTAATTACGATTACGGCTGACTTTAACCACATCTGGCATGATACGAATCTTACGCATAATGTTAGCCAGATGGACTCGGTCACGAGTAGTCAGGCGAATGAAGGCGCTGTATACCCGGCCATCTTTCTCTTCAGTATTCAGACTCTGAATATTAGATTCCGCTGCATTAATTGCCGCAGTGAGATTTGCCAGAGCACCTTGCTGGTTGAACATATCGACTTTAATTTCAGCAATAAACTCTTGCTCAGTCTCTTGATCCCATTCAACCGCCATAAACTTCTCTGGTTCTTTTTGGTAACCACGAATATTGCGGCAGGATTCGTGATGGATAACCAAACCTTTACCCGGACTGATATGGGCGATAATTGGGTCACCTGGAATCGGACGGCAGCACTTGGCGAAGGTAATCAGGACGCCATCGGCCCCTTTGATTGCCAGATTACGCGTACCGGAGGAGGTGGTTGCAAGTGTTGATGGGTCACCCAACAGATTTTTAGCCACGACCACACTCATTGCATTGCCTAGACCAATTTCTGCCAGTAAATCATCCAGCGTAGCCAGCTTCATGCGATCCAGCTCTCGCTTGATATTTTCTTCTGAAATATCAGAAAGTTTTCGGCCATTCCCCAAGGCATGATTCAGTAACCGACGGCCAAGGCTGACCGACTCATCACGCTTAAGGTTTTTCAGTAATTGACGAATTTTGGCGCGCGCTTTCGAACTGACGACAAAATTCAGCCAAGCAGCATTTGGGCGCGCACCCGGAGCGGTAATGATCTCCACAGTTTGGCCGCTGCTCAGTGACTGAGAAAGTGGGTATGGCTGACGGTCAACACGAGCGCCTACACAAGCATGGCCGATATCGGTATGCACAGCATAAGCAAAGTCGACAGGCGTTGCGCCAGCAGGTAATTCAACAATGCGTCCTTCCGGGGTGAAAACATAAATCTCATCTGGGAAGAGATCAGATTTTACACTTTCAATAAATTCAAATGAGCTGCCCGCACTTTGCTGAAGTTCCAGCAAACTTTGCATCCAGCGCTGGGCGCGGATTTGTGCGGTAGTACCGGATTCACCTTGCTCTTTATAAGCCCAGTGCGCAGCAACCCCCATTTCGGCCATCTGATCCATATCTTCAGTACGGATTTGCACCTCTACCGGCACCCCATGAGGGCCGATTAATGAGGTATGCAACGATTGATAGCCGTTAGCCTTAGGGATGGCGATATAGTCTTTTACGCGGCCCGGACGGGGTTTATACAGGCTGTGAGCCTGACCCAGTACACGGTAGCAAGTATCGACTTCTTTAACGATAACTCGAAAAGCATAGATATCCATGATGGAGTGAAAACGCTGCTCCTTCAGGTTCATCTTGCAATAGATGGAATAGAGATGCTTTTCACGACCACTGACCCGACAAGGGATACCCGCCTCTGTAAGACGCCCTTCAATCTCCGCTAGGATTTTCTGAATCATCTCTTTGCGGTTACCGCGTGCGGCTTTCACCACTTCTTTAATGACACGGTAGCGATTGGGGTAGAGCGCTTCAAAACCCAGCTCTTCGAGCTCGGTTTTTAAATGGTGAATACCTAGCCGGTGGGCAAGGGGGCTATAGATTTCAAGGGTTTCGCGGGCAATACGACGGCGCTTATCCGGGCGTAACGAGCCCAGAGTTCGCATATTGTGTGTGCGGTCAGCCAGCTTGATCAAAATGACGCGGATATCCTGCACCATCGCCATGATCATTTTACGGAAGTTCTCCGCCTGAGCTTCTTTCTTGTCACGAAAATTCAGTTTATCGAGTTTAGAAACACCCTCGACCAGCTCGGCTACGCTTTTCCCAAACAATTGCTCCATATCTTGATATGTCGCAGGGGTATCCTCGATGACGTCATGCAACAGTGCCGCCATTAAGGTTTCGTAATCGAGCCGCATCTCCGCGAGAATACAGGCCACAGCAACCGGGTGAGTGATATAAGGCTCACCACTGGAACGTGTCTGACCCTCGTGAGCATCACGTGCGACAAGATATGCCTGTTTGAGGCGCTTAATCTGCTCCTCTGGCAGGTAACGTTGAATCAGCAGATTCAGGCTTTCAAACAGGTACAAAGCAGACTCGCTGTCTAATTAACGACGACCTTCAGCAATGGCGGTAACCGCTTGGATCTCTGCGGCTTCCTGCTCTTGCTGTTCTTGGCGTTCACGAACATCAAGAATCTGATTAGTAATCAGACCTTCTTCGATTTCACGCAGCGCAATTACAGTAACTTTATCGTTTTCTTCTGGAACCAGTGCGTCTTTGCCGCCGGACTGGATTTGACGTGCCCGACGAGCAGCGACCAACACCAGGTCAAAACGGTTACCAATTTTCTCTACAGCGTCTTGAACAGTTACGCGTGCCATAATTCTGCTACTCCACAGGTGACGAAATGACTGGGCATGATACTGAAACTCTGTTCAGTCTGCCAATAATTTGCTGATTAAAGCGTCATGCCGCTGTTTCTGGCGGCCTAAACGCAGGCGTTCTGCACGAATAATGGTTTTCAAATCAGACAATGCCAGATTGAAATCATCATTCACGATTAAATAATCATATTCTGCGTAATGGGTCATCTCCGCGACAGCTTGCGCCATTCGCTTGGCAATAACCTCTTCGCTATCTTGCCCACGGCCACGTAAACGGCGATCCAATTCTTCTTTGGATGGGGGCAAAATAAAAATACTGCGTGCGGTTGGCATTTTTGCACGAATTTGCTGCGCGCCTTGCCAGTCGATATCTAAAAACACATCGACGCCCGTTGCGAGAACCTGCTCAATGGCTAGACGTGAGGTGCCGTAGTAATTTTCAAATACTTTAGCATGCTCAAGAAAAGCATCGTCATCAATCATCTGGCAAAACTCTTCTTTAGACACAAAGAAGTAATGCTCACCGTGATTCTCCCCTGGACGTTTAGCACGTGTGGTATGAGAAATAGAAACCTGCGTGTCGTACAAAGGTTGTGTTTTCAACAAAGCCTGAATCAGGCTTGATTTCCCGGCCCCACTGGGTGCGGAAACTATATATAGCGTGCCTTGAACCATGATGACGTTTCAGTTGATTAGGTTGATTTATAGAAAGCAGAAGTGTGAATCTCCGCACAGTATACACGGCTGCTACGCGTCATGCAGCGTTACAACGCATTTCACCTGAATGTTTTGTCTATAAACAGTTCGATTTTATGTTTTTGCGGGGAGTGTTGCGTAATTTTAGTAAGTTACAGCAAGCGTAAAAGTATTGTTGAGCAGTGCACGCATTTAAATCTTTTCACCTTCGACGAACAGAATATTTCGGGTTTTACTGCCGTAGCCAAGGAGGAGGTGTGGATGAATGTACAAAATTTGAAAATACTTATTCTGTTAATGATGGCGTTTATACATTGGGAGGTTAGGGCTGAAGCTGTCTGTCCTCAATGGCCGCAAAGCAGAATATTGCGTGAAATTAATCTATTGGAACAACAGCTAAATAAGTGGGACGTGGCTTATCACCAGCAAGGGGTTAGTTTGCTGGATGACGATATTTACGATCAATTGCGAGATAAATTGCATCAGTGGCAAACGTGTCGTGGGCGACCAGATAAGGCGAATAACATATTAATTCCGGGTAATGGTTCGTTTCCTCATCCTGTTGCTCATACTGGATTAAAAAAACTTAAAAATGAGGCTGCTCTCGTTGACTGGATGTCTGAGAGAAAAAACCTCTGGGTTCAACCCAAGGTTGACGGTGTTGCTGTTACGTTGGAGTACCGCTTTGGAAAACTGACGCAACTTCTGAGTCGAGGGAATGGCCTGCGAGGTCAGAACTGGACTGATAAAGCGCCATTTATTCCTGCCATCCCACAATATATCGCCATAGCTCCCCCATTGTTGACTCTGCAAGGAGAGCTATTTCTACTAATGGAGAGTCATCAGCAAGCCCAATCCGGCGGGGTCAATGCCAGGGCATCGGTTGCCGGTGCTCTGATGCGTAAATCTTCATCATCTTTGCTAGATAAGCTGGGTATTTATATTTGGGCCTGGCCGGATGGGCCAAAAAATATGGTAGAGAAAACCACGCTATTGAAAGCTATGGGCTTCCCTCTGGTTGTTCAATACAGCAAACCTGTAGCTTCAAGTCAGGATGTCATTCAATGGCGTGATCACTGGTATCAAACACCATTGCCTTTTGTGACCGATGGCATCGTTATCCGCCAAGAGGAAGAACCGGCTGGTCGCTATTGGCAAGCAGCATCAGGAAACTGGTCAGTGGCATGGAAATACCCACCTTCACAGAAAACTACTGAAATCCAGAATGTTCATTTTACTGTCGGCCGCACGGGTAAAATGACGGTGGTTTTACAGGTTTCCCCTGTGAAAATTGATGATAAATGGATTCGACGAGTAAATATTGGGTCTGTTAGCCGTTGGCAACAGTGGAATATTACTGTTGGGGATCAAGTGACTATTGCATTAGCTGGGCAAGGTATTCCTCGGCTGGACAATGTGGTTTGGCGAGTCAGTCAACGGCATGAGATTGACCCACCTGTCGTGAATGATTTCCATCAATTGAGTTGCTTTCGTTTATTGCCTCCTGAGTGTGAACCACAGTTTCTCGCTCGTCTAACATGGCTTAGTGGTGCCAAGGGGCTGGATATGCGAGGTGTGAGTCGTGGGCTTTGGCGTGAGCTTGTCCAGCATGGATTGGTCAGTGATATGGTCGGATGGTTATCACTGAGCACAGAGCAGATTGCATCGGTTCCGGGGGTTGGCCCTGCACGAGCAGAAAAAATGTATCAACAATTTCAGCGAGCAAAGCAGAAGCCCTTTATTCAGTGGTTGCTTGCTTTGGGGTTTCCACAGGGGATACCCGTGGATTCTCAGTGGCAATCTTTACAGCAACGGAGTATTGCAGAGTGGCAGTTGATTTCAGGAATAGGGGCGGTACGAGCAAAACAAATCAATCAGTTCTTACACCACCCCGAGATACATGTGATAGCCGATTTTTTATCGCAACAGGGTATTGTGGGGTTTCAACCCGAAGCGCCATACCCGTGAACTTGGTTTAGTGTTCCGAATGTTCATACTTGAATACGGGTAAACCAAGTCGGAATCTCAATGCCAGCAAGCGCGCACTTAGCCCAGTAACGAGTGTAATGATAATAACCCAGTTGTGTGAGAGTGGCGTGTATTGTAGGGCAATGTAGATCCAGGCTGCGGCAAACGAGATACCTGCATAGATCTCTTTCTGAAATACCAAAGGGATACAGTTGCAGAACATATCACGCAGGACTCCGCCAAAGACCCCAGTTATCACGGCGGCAATGGCGGCAATGATAGTGCTGTGGCCCATATCAAGGGCAATCTGTGCGCCAATAATAGAAAAGACAATCAACCCGATAGCATCAAGTACAAGAAACAAGTGTCGCAAATGCTTCATTAATGGTGCCATCCAGGTAGTCACGATCGCGGCAATTGCAACAATGACAATGTATTCAGGGTGCTTAACCCAGCCAAGTGGATAGTGGCCTAGCAGCATATCTCTGACTGAACCGCCACCAATGGCAGTTGCAGATGCGATGATAATAACACCAAACATGTCCATTTGACGGCGGCCCGCAGCCAGTGCTCCGGTCATGGCTTCAGCTGTGATACCAATAATATAAAGAACACTGAGTAGCATAGTGGGATAAATTTCTTAAGGGCTGCAAAGGCGGCAGAGTAATCACTCAGTGAGAATGTCGCGACTGAGATTTTCTAAGTTATTCATATCGGATTATTTAATCTAATTGAAATATTAATTATCTCACTGATTTTTATAAATAAAAAAATAAAAATGCCTTTATTTGCCATTAGTAAATCTAGAGTGAAAATTAACGTGGCGATATGTCAGCAATGATTCATTTAAATTTAATCGCACACTAGCCACTTTCGGAGTGTAAAAAGAAATAAGCCAATGCAATTTCTATAATCAGCAACTGAAAAATATAATGCAGTTGAATATTTCTACGATCGTGGCTAGCCAGTAAAACTAAGGCTGCAATAGTTATTAATGCCAAGAAAAGTACAGAATTTACAGCATAAGAAATCTGTTATGGCTAAAAATTCGGCCAGCATTTTATCCATAACGGCAGATTTTTTTCATCTGAAATTCAACCTTCTTGAACATATATATTCTATTCATTCTTTAATCGTGTCCTAAATATTCTACGTGTTTAAATTTTTACTGCATTCCCCCTCATTTATCCACTGGGTGACTCACTATTTATCTGCCAGCTTAAGTTGCCGTCATTAAGGCAAATATAGCATTTCCTCAAGGAGGATAAGGCGATAGCACTATCTGTGTTCAACTAACTCATTGGATGGAATATGAATATGATTAATCTGCCTAGCTGCCGACCTTTTACTGAAGCCGGCCATTTATCTCAAATATCGGCTTATTACGAGGAAGGTCGTAATACCATGTGGATGTTACTACGTGCTCATCCGCGCCCCTGTTTTAACCTAGAATTAATTGAAAATATTATGACATTAGTGCAAGCGGCTAAAGAGTCAAATTTGCCCATTGATTTTTGGGTAACAGGCTCAGTGGTGCCCAATATGTTTAATGTAGGGGGGGATTTAAACTTTTTTGCACAAATGATAAAGAATCGTAAGCGTGAGGCACTCATGGCATATGCCCGTGCTTGTGTCGATTGTGTCCATGCGGCCGCACGTGGGTTTGATACAGGGGCGATATCTATTGCGATGATTGAAGGTAGTGCATTGGGGGGAGGATTTGAAGCGGCATTAGCACATCATTTCGTATTGGCGCAGACGACAGCCAGAATGGGGTTTCCAGAGATAGCATTTAATCTATTCCCTGGCATGGGAGGGTATTCTCTGGTTGCCAGAAAGGCGGGCATGAGAGTCGCGGAGCAATTAATTTGGACGGGGGAATCCCATGCTGCGGAATGGTATGAGAGCCGTGGATTAGTGGATAAGTTATTTCAACCGGGTGATGCTTATCTTGCGACTCGCACTTTTATTGACACAATAAAACCTAAACTAAATGGTATGAGGGCGATGGTTCGTGTTCGTCAGCGTGTTTTGCAATTAACGCGTTCTGAGTTGATGGATATTACTGAGGACTGGGTAGATTCAGCATTTGCTATTGAACCAAAAGATATTGCTTATATTGAAAGGTTAGTGATGTTGCAAGACCGGCATACTTCGGCAATGCCAAAAGCAATGTAGCCTTGTACACCTAATCCAGTAAAAGGTGAGGGTGTTGTGTGACCAGCCAATGCTCCAGTTCATCTGCGGGCATTGGTTTGGCGTAAAGAAAACCCTGTTTTTCATCGATACCAATCGCATCCAAAAATGCTTCTTCTTCTTTCGTTTCTACACCTTCGGCAATAACCTGCATTTTAAGCGCTTCTGCGACAACAATAATGGCTCGTACCAGTGACTGTGAAATGGGATTGTTATCAATATGGCGAACAAAGCTTTGGTCCAATTTAATGGCATCGATAGGGATACGAGCTAGTTGAGAAAGTGAGGAATAGCCCGTACCAAAATCATCCAAATGAACTTGAGCACCTAAATTTCTTAGTTGTTTCATTATGTTGATAGCTGCATCTTCATTATCAATTAAGCAACTTTCGGTTAGTTCAACATCCACCAAGCTCTGTTCTAGATGGCTGGCCTCAAGGGACTCAATAAAACTGGTGACGATCGCTTCATCGATTAATTGGCGAGCAGAAACATTCACGGCAACTCGCAGGTTAATTCCGCGTTTCTTCCAATCGACGGCCTGCTGCATTGATGTTTGTAGTACCCATTTTCCTAAAGGCCTAATCAACCCTGATTCTTCTGCATATGAGATAAACTCCAAAGGTGGAATTAAACCTCTTTCTGGGGATAGCCATCGGACTAATGCTTCAACACTGTGCACTTTTCCTGTTTTGGTGGAAATTTTAGGTTGATAAAAGATTTGTAGCTGATGTTGTTCTAAGCCTTTGCGTAAATTGGTATCCAACCAAACGTATTCTGAGACTTTTTTATTCATCTGCTGTGAGAAAATAGAATAGGTTTGTTTTCCATGCTCTTTCGCGGTGTACATTGCGGTATCTGCGCTGCGGATAATATTTTCCAGTGTGTCGCCATGCTCCGGACATAGCGCTATACCAATTGAGCAGCCGGTATAGACTTCGATTAACCCCACTCGGAAAGGTAATTTCATACGGTTGAGGATACGCTGGGTTGTCTTTTCAAGTGCGTTCATTGTGGCGTTTTCGACCAGTACAATAAACTCATCGCCCCCTAATCGGGCAAGCATTTCACTTTCACCCAGACAACTTAAAATAGCCAGCGAGACATCTTTTAGTAATCGATCACCAAACATATGACCATAATGGTCATTCACTTTTTTGAAGTTATCTAGATCAAGGTAAATAATCCCCACCGAGGTATCTTCGCGAGTTTGAATTGCGCTGTTAATACGTTCATGAATTGCATGGCGGTTGGGTAAACCGGTAATCATATCCGTGTTGGCCAAAATTCTGAGGCGTTCTTGAGCACGTCGTTCTTTGGTAATATCAGTACCGGAGCAGATAAGATAGCGTTCATTTTTCCCACTACCACTGTGTACAAACTTATTACGGAATAAGAAAAGGCGCTTACCTTTTACAGTATTAACCCAACGCTCAACTTCGTAAGATGCACCACGCTGGAAAAAGCCTTCAATATTTTTTCGTGATGATGCCCCTTCTTTAGCTGTCATAAACAAGTCGTAGACATTTTTGCCAATAACATCTTGTTCTTTTTTACCGGTATATTCTTCACTAAGATGGTTAAAACGTTGGACGTAACCATCTTTATCGAGAATAACAATAACTGAATTGGCTTCAGAAACAACTTGTTCTGCAAAAGAAAGGCCCATAACTAAATCACGAGCCACAGACTCAGTATCAGCATAAGCAGAAGCCGTTCCACCCCATTCTTTATCATTAATTTTACGGCCAACGAGATGTAAATGGAGAGGGTGGTCATAAATTTGAATTTCAATGTCTAAACTTGCGGTAATACCCGTTAAGCCCCGGATTTTCATTGTTTGAACAGAATTAAGGGGTATTGCAATGTTTGTTGTCTCTTTATTTGCTGATAATTCTAAAGCCTGGCTATCAAAAGCAAGTCGCCAAAATGGACTATGAGTCCCAAAATAAGTGTTAAGGATCGATGTGTCTTGGTCTTCGAACATATGCGATCCCCTAAAAGTGTATACGTGTCTGTTACTTACCTTAGCCAAAAAATTAGACAGCCTTATCCCTGGCTTGCCCAGTCATGATGGTAATTTTGGTCTCAAGAAACCGACCCCATCGATAGTGCCCAACAAATAAAGTATATGTAATTTCTTCATACCTGATCGTTGATAGTAGCGATAATCATATTAAATGCCCTTTCTACTTTTGGGCTGTGATGAAAGTTAAGCATGAAAAAAATAAAAAACACTAATTTTTTATGTTGTTATGCTCATTTAGGTAAAGTCTTAAAAAGGCTACAGCAAAGAAGATGAAGGTTTAACTCGTACAGGTGTTGAGGGAAAGTGCTGTTTTAGCGGGTTTGCAGTAAAGGTATTTAAGTGATGGGTAATCTGGGTATTCTATTTTGAATAAACATAAGAATACCCAAGACAAGTCATTATCAGGATTTTTCAGCGATTTTCTTCAGGTATTCATTGTTTTTGAAGGCGATCATAATCATCTCAAAACAAATACGAGAAGAAAGACCGCCAGCAATAATGCTGAAAAAGCCCGCGATGATACTAGTCTGTACCATTACAAATACGCCAGAGATAATGATAAGTACCAGTAAAACCCAATATAAACCGGTGAGAATTTTTGGTGTCAGCAGCGCATCAAAAAAAAGTACGTTCTTAAGCATGACAAGTTCCTTTTTATTTAAACGTTAAATTTCCGGCAGCGATTATGCATTAGCTTTAAATGGCTGACTATACGTTTACCCATACAAATGCTATGGGAATGAAATAATAGGACATTTCTCGTACTTTCCTTTATTAAGTAATAAATTTACTTAAAGTTAAGTACTACTCCGACCCCCACCTCTTCTATATTAGCCGCACTTGCCAGTGCTATTTTGGCTTTGAGATCGGTACAGTGACAGGGATATAACGCTTCAGCATTAAGTTGTTGGAAATAGTGAGATGTTCTGTTGAGAATAGATGTTTCTGTATTTAATAAATGAAATCCACCAATAACAGCTCGAACTCGTTTATCACCTGTTATTTTAATAGCATAATCGACAATATTGCAGATGCCAGAATGAGAACAACCGGTGATAATCACAATTCCCGTTGGGCTGGTATAAACTATTGCGCTGTCATCTAGGACAAAATCATCAATTTCATGACCACAACAATCGACTGTTTTCCCAATAGGATATCGCCCTTCAAAATTGTTATTGCGCTCAATCTCACCTAAAAAAAGTAAGTTATCAGTAAGATGGTAAACACCCTTTTGGTTAACCCGCTCGAAAAATGTTGGGTAGCTATCCGCCGGTAAATTAGCACCTATTGATTTATCTTCATGGTATTTAGGTTGAAAAGCATTTGGGTGGGCTACAAGCTTTATTTTCTTGGTACTAGGGTGGTTTATCCGATCAAGATATTGCGCAAGATGAGTTAAGCCCCAAGTGTGATCATTATGGCCATGAGAGATAATTACACTATCAATTTTACTAACATCAATGCCTAAAATCGCCGCATTGTGTAAAAAGACGTCAGAGTAGCCCGTATCAAAAAGAAATGTTTTTCCATCAATTCGAAGGTGATAACAGACACCGGGTTCAGCGGTAAGATATTTATCTATCAGAGTATTGTTATCAACCAAGACGGTTAACTGCATATCTTTTTCCTTGTTGACTCGTATTATCCAATCTTGTGGCTATTTTCGACTATCGAAAAGTAATTTACAGGCTAATCCAGCAAAAACTCCACTCAGCAAATAGTTAGGCCAGCGAGCTGAGTATGCTCTGGTATTAAAATGATTGCGCATATGACTGACCAGTAAGATTAAGCCACCATTAATCACTAAACCTATGGCATTGAGGATGGTAGCCAATAACAACATCTGCATAATAACTGAACCTGATTGCGGGGTGATAAATTGTGGGAATAGCGCTAAGACGAACAACGCCATTTTAGGATTCAGTAAATTAGTAAATAGCCCTTGTCGGAATGCCTTATGCACGGGAGCGGATTGTTGTATTGCTTTACCTGCCGAGTGACGAGAAGACGCTAATGTTTTCCATGCCAGATAAAGTAAATAACACGCACCGAGCATTCGTACTGCATCATAAGCTAAGGGAACGACGACAAAAAGTTGTGAAAGCCCTAATGCTGCAGCCAAGGTATGGCAATAGGTGCCCAGTTGAATACCTGCTAATGAGGCAAAACCTGAGGCTCGTCCTTGGCTGATACTGCGCGATGTGATTAGCAACATATCCGGCCCAGGTGTTGCTGCAAGAGCAATACAAGCCCCGGAAAACAGCAGTAAAGTGGATGTAGCAATCATAATTTCTCTATAGGAGTGGCTGAAAAAGAGTGGTAATGGATTTTATTTGTTCAACATACTCCAGATGACAGAGAGAAAACAGTATATGCACTTTATTGTTTGAAATCAGCCGAGGGCTTGTTGAACACGTGATAAGTCGGTGATAATTATCCTATACCGAAGAGTCACGTAAGTTTGAGGGACGAATGATAAGAAGAGCGATACCTGCGGATATCCCCCGTTTAATCGACATTTGGGAAAGTGCGGTGAGAAAAACGCATCTATTCTTAACTGAAGCAGATATTCAATTTTATTTGCCACAAGTACGGGATATCTATCTACCCGCTTTAGAGGTTTGGCTATTTGAAAATACTGAGGGAACTGTTGGGTTAATTGGTCTTGATGGACGTAAAGTTGAAATGCTGTTTGTTGATCCTGCCCTTCACAGTAGAGGTATTGGTAAAGCTTTATTGGCTCATGCACAACACTTAAAGGGAAAGTTAAGCGTTGATGTTAATGAACAAAACCCTGCCGCATTGGCTTTTTATCTGCATTGTGGATTTGTAAAAATCGGGCGTTCTGAATTAGACGGTCAGGGGAAACCTTTCCCATTGATTCATTTGGCACAGCCAGAATAATAAAACCTCCAGATTTATCTGGGGAAAGTTTATGTGGGTTTCAGGTACAGTTTCTTCACTCGTAAATATCGTACTTGCCAAATAATCGATTACGGCAAAGGTATGGTCGATCAAGGCTGGGGTGCATTATTTATCGGAATTGGATGTGAATGATTGCGGTAGTAGCACCTTGGATTAGGTTGAGGCGAAAATCGCAAAAAAGATGCAAGAAATGAATGTATCAAGGTACAAACTCATCAGTGCTCGCATGGGCAATAAAGTGATGATGAACTCTAAAGTATATAAATAAGTAGCCCCATAAGATAACCGACATAACATGTTGTGGTGATATAATATGGATGCCATAAAAAAAGCCATTATTTACAATGGCTTTTTTAAATCTAGGGCGATTAAACACGGCTTGATATATTATTCGATATTTTGAATCTGTTCGCGCATTTGCTCGATAAGCACTTTCAGCTCAATAGCTGAGTTGGTGACTTCAGCATTAATAGATTTTGATGCCAGAGTATTCGACTCGCGGTTGAACTCCTGCATCATAAAATCAAGGCGACGGCCAACAGCTTCTTTCTTCTTCAGAATATTGTGTGTTTCTTTGACATGCGCTTCCAGACGATCCAGCTCCTCAGCCACATCGACACGCTGTGCCATCAGCACCAATTCTTGTTCTAGG
Organism: Yersinia vastinensis; assembly: GCF_044905075.1. Lineage (NCBI taxonomy): Bacteria > Pseudomonadati > Pseudomonadota > Gammaproteobacteria > Enterobacterales > Yersiniaceae > Yersinia > Yersinia vastinensis. The sequence continues at coordinate 4,641,477 of NZ_CP173260.1, read as the reverse complement.
CGGGTATTTTCTAACTGAACTTGCGCTTCTTCGAGCTTGTTCAGCAGTCGCTCACGCTGCCATTGCAAGATATTAGGCATGTGCGCACGAACTTTAACCACTTCTGCACTCACACCGTCGAGACGTTGCTCGATAAGGGCTTTCAGGGCGGCACCTTCGGTTTCGCGAGAAATGATAAAGTCATCAAGTACCACATCCAGCGCCTGCATCAGCTCAGTGCTGATAGCATCCAAATCTTGCTCTTCTGCGGCCATGACTCCCGGCCAACGCAAAATATCAACTGGATTGATTTCACCTTCGTCACTTTGCATTTTGACCCAATTACCGGCTTCAACTAATTGTTTCGCCAATTTTTCATTCAGGATCAAAGAGCTTTGTGCGCTGGCATCAAGTTCAAAACGCAAATTGCACTCAATTTTACCGCGCGTCAAGCGGCCACGGATGCGCTCGCGGATGACAGGTTCTAGGCTGCGGAACTGTTCTGGTAAGCGAATATAAGTTTCTAAGTAGCGTTGGTTAACGGAACGCAGCTCCCAGGCTGCGCTGCCCCATTCGCCCTTAATATCACGCCGGGCGTAGGCGGTCATGCTGCGGATCATTGTTGCGTACCCGTTTTAAAGAAAAGATGCAGGGATTATAGCCTCCGGGGCGCAGGCAGGATAGGCATTACATCACTAAGGCCGTATAATGCGCGACCAATATCGATTTAAAGCCGGAGAAAACCCATGCGCCCAGCAGGCCGAGCAGCACAACAAGTCCGCCCATTGACCCTGACCCGTAATTACACGAAACACGCTGAAGGTTCAGTATTGGTTGAATTTGGCGATACCAAAGTATTGTGCACCGCCACGGTCGAAGAGGGGGTTCCGCGCTTTCTGAAAGGCCAAGGTCAAGGCTGGATAACAGCTGAATATGGTATGTTGCCACGCTCCACCCATAGCCGTAATGCCCGCGAAGCCGCCAAAGGTAAGCAAGGTGGCCGCACTTTAGAAATTCAACGCTTGATTGCTCGCTCTTTGCGTGCGGCCGTTGATTTGAAGAAACTGGGTGAGTTCACTATCACTTTAGACTGTGATGTTTTGCAGGCTGACGGTGGCACACGTACTGCCTCAATCAGTGGTGCTTGTGTAGCGTTGGCTGATGCACTGAATAGTTTGGTGGCTGGCGGTAAATTGAAGGCTAACCCGATGAAAGGGCTGGTAGCCGCAGTTTCTGTTGGTATCGTTAATGGCGAAGCGCTCTGCGATTTGGAATATGTCGAGGATTCTGCAGCAGAAACCGACATGAATGTCGTCATGATGGAAGATGGCCGAATGATCGAGGTGCAAGGCACCGCTGAAGGCGAACCGTTCAGCCATGAAGAGTTACTGGCGTTGCTGGATTTGGCCCGAGGAGGGATAGAAACTATCTTCCAGGCGCAGAAAGCGGCGTTAGCAGAATAAATGATTGAGGCGACTTGGTAGTCGCCTTTTTTTTGCCTGCTAACGCAGATTCAGCGCGTTGATACACGTATCGTGATGAATCAGGTTGGCGGTGTACCCAATAACTAAACAAAGTGATTAACGAAAGCGGTCACAATCTGGAGAGGAGAAGTACCAATGAAAGCCTATCAGCGCGAGTTTATCGAGTTTGCGCTTAACAAGCAGGTGTTGAAGTTTGGCGAGTTTACCCTGAAGTCAGGGCGAATTAGCCCCTATTTCTTTAATGCAGGGTTGTTTAATACCGGGCTTGATCTGGCAAAACTCGGGCGCTTTTATGCTGCAGCATTAATGGATTGTGGTGTCGAATTCGATCTCTTATTCGGGCCAGCTTATAAAGGTATTCCGATTGCGACTACCACCGCAGTTGCTTTGGCGGAACATCATAAGCGCGATGTACCTTACTGCTTTAACCGTAAAGAGGCCAAAGATCACGGTGAAGGTGGCAGTTTGGTGGGCAGTCCGTTGCAAGGTCGGGTCATGCTGGTGGATGATGTGATAACTGCGGGAACTGCAATTCGTGAATCCATGGAGATTATCAATGCACATGGCGCGACTTTGGCGGGGGTGATGATTTCACTGGATCGCCAGGAACGTGGGCGTGGTGAAATTTCTGCAATTCAGGAAGTTGAGCGCGATTATCACTGCCAAGTGATTTCTATTGTGACCCTGAAAGATGTCATCAGTTATCTGGAAGAGAAACCTGAAATGGCTGATCATTTGGTGGCGGTACGTCAGTATCGTCAAAAATACGGCATCTAAGGCTTCTTTAACCAAAAAGGGCCAAATGGCCCTTTTACATTGTTTCTAACCGGCGCTGACCTCAGTTTATTGTAACTGAGCCACAATCAGTGGCCAGCGGGCATCAAACTCTTGTGTTGGTCGGTAACGAAATTCTGAACGAACAAAGCGCGATAGCATCCCTTCACAAAATGCCAGTAGCTGAGTTGCCAGCAGGGCTTCGTCATGGATAAAACCTTGCCCATCACGCAGCTTTTTCTCGCGAAGCACTTGACGCAACTGCACTTCAATACGTTCAAACAACTGGTTAATTCGCCCTTGCAAGCGGTCTTGCTCAAACATCAGTGCATGCCCGGTCATAATTCGGGTTAGCCCTGGGTTGCGTTCTGCAAAGCCTAATATCAACAACAAGATAAGCCGGAGGCGGTTAAACGTCTCTTTTTCATCTTGTAGAATCAAATTAATGCGGGACATCAGACTGTCTTCAATAAACTCGATTAGGCTATCAAACATCCGCGTTTTACTGGGGAAATGCCGATAAAGCGCTGCTTCAGAAACCCCCACATTCGCGGCGAGTTTGGCGGTAGTAATGCGTTGGCTGCCATCGCTGGATTCCAGCATCTGCGCTAAAGCCTGCAAAATTTCCTCGCGCCTATTCCTTTTCGTATTTTCTTTTTCTGCCATGTCCGAGTAGACCCTTGCTAAAAATAACTTAATAACAAAAACCCAAATACCGGCCGCTCTGGGGTCAGGCCCCGGCGGCTTATGTGATAGCTTTTTTACGATATTGAGGTCTAGGGTAGGTTATTGGCGCCCAGAATGACCAAAACCACCGGTACCACGTTCACTCAGGTCAAAATCTTCAACCAGATTGAATTCTGCTTGAACAACGGGAACGAACACCATCTGTGCAATACGTTCACCAGGTTCGATAGTGAAAGGTTGTTGACCACGGTTCCAGACGGAGACCATCAACTGACCTTGATAATCAGAGTCAATAAGCCCGACCAGATTACCTAATACCACGCCGTGTTTATGCCCAAGCCCTGAACGTGGCAAAATGACTGCTGCCAGCGCGCTATCGCCGATATGAATTGCCAAGCCAGTCGGCAACAAGGTTGTTTGCCCCGGCAGTAAATCTACTGCTTCGCTCAGACAAGCACGCAAATCCAGACCGGCAGAGCCTTCTGTCGCATAAGTTGGTAAAGGAAATTCATTGCCAACACGTGGATCCAGAATTTTAATGTCGATTTTTTTCATCATAACGGCTGACAATCTCGTCTATTAAATACTGACTGAGGAGCTGCTTATCGCAAAGCGGTAAACGTTTCTCGCCAGTCGGCCAAAAAAGGTGCAAGGCATTAGTATCACTGTTAAAACCATGCTCTGCGAGCGATACATCATTAGCGCAAATAAGGTCTAGTTTCTTTCGTGCCAATTTCTGTCGCGCGTATTCTTCCACATTCTGGGTTTCGGCAGCAAATCCTACAACAAAAGGACGATTTTTAGCCATCGCAGCAACCCCTGCGACAATATCGGGGTTTTTCACTAACTTAAGGGTAATTTCATCACCCTGCTTTTTTATTTTCTCGTCAGAAACCTGCTCGGCACGGTAATCCGCTACCGCAGCACAAGAAATAAAAATATTCTGCTGGGCGACCAAGTTCTGGACGGTCTGTTGCATCTCAAGCGCACTGACAACATCAATGCGCTTAACACCTGCGGGCGTTGGCAGTGTTACAGGCCCAGCAACCAGAGTCACATTTGCGCCTCGGGCGGCGGCGGCCTGAGCAATCGCGAAGCCCATCTTGCCTGAACTTTGGTTGCTGATAAAGCGCACCGGATCAAGTGCTTCTCGTGTTGGTCCGGCAGTAATCATGACACTCAAATGTTGCAGATCTTGCTTAGCAGAAAAATAATCTTGTGCCAGTGCGACAATTTCCAATGGGTCTAGCATTCTGCCTGGGCCAACATCGCCACACGCCTGGCTGCCGCTGTCCGGCCCCCACAGTAACATTCCACGGTTGGCGAGGGTCTGTAGGTTCGCTTGCGTTGCTGATGCTCGGTACATCTGCTGATTCATGGCCGGTACGGCGGCAATAGGTGCGGATGTTGCAAGACAAACTGTGGTCAGCAGGTCATTTGCCATGCCAGCTGCCACTCTAGCTAGTAAATCGGCGGTGGCTGGGGCCATAATCACCAAATCAGCCCATTTACCCAGCTCAATGTGGCCCATGGCCGCTTCTGCCGCAGGATCGAGTAAATCATCGGAGACGGGATACCCCGAGACTGCCTGCAACGTGAGTGGCGTAATAAACGCTTTGGCGGCGCTAGTCATCACCACACGCACTTCTGCACCTCTGTCACGCAAGCGGCGTACCAGCTCAGGAGATTTATACGCGGCAATGCCCCCGCTAATCCCGAGCACAATATGTTTGCCGGAAAGTCCCGTCATCATGATTGTCCGAATGAAAGCTGTAAGAGGCGATATTTTAGCATAACCATAGTGGAGATTAGCTATCAGGGCATCTCCTGATGCCATCAATCATCAAATTTGCGAGACGCTACGCATGCTGATAACCACAAGGTCGTCAGCCACAACGCCTTCAGGCATGCTGCTCGCGCTGCTTAGGGATAACAGGAGCCAAGGAATGGATGAGTGGAACGGGTCGTTGGCCCCAAGGGAGAAATTACTGAAATATGGAGCTGCCGTACTAACTGATGCCGAGTTGCTCGCTATTTTTCTGCGCACCGGTATTCCGGGCATGCATGTCATAAAAATGGCTGAATATCTGATTGAAGAATTTGGTTCGCTGCATGGGCTGCTATCGGCAGATTATTCAGCATTGTGTGCAAAAAAAGGGATTGGCGTTTCGAAATATAGCCAGATCCAGGCCATTGCAGAACTGGCCGGTCGCTGTTTTTCATCTCATCTTATGCGGGAAAGTGTTCTGCTCAATCCCGATATTACTCAAAAATTTCTGCAAAATATTCTTTCGCACCGTGAGCGTGAAATTTTTTTAGTCATGTTTTTAGATAACCAGCATCGTGTTATTCGCCATGAGGAGATGTTTACTGGTACCATCAGCAGCGTAGAAGTCCATCCGAGGGAAATTGTGCGTGCAGCGCTGAAGGTTAATGCCGCCGCGCTAATTCTGGCGCATAATCACCCTTCGGGTAAGGCTGAACCGAGCCAAGCCGACCGTTTGATGACTACGCAGGTCGTAAAAGCCTGCTCATTATTAGATATTCGAGTGCTCGATCATTTGGTGGTTGGACGGGGTGAATGTGTCTCATTTGCCGAACGCGGATGGCTTTAGCGAAAGAATAATTGATCCTTTCGGGATCTTTAGCTGTTCGGGACTTGAGCACTTACGCTTCAGAGCGTATACTACGCCACCTTTGAGAATCTTGGGTTTGGCGTGAAGAGCCTATCTCAGCAGGTTTATAGCCTGGTGACAGGGGTTTCTGACCTGATGACAGTGAGTCTTCTCAGTGAATTTGCTGAGATGGGCTCTAAAGCCTGACGAGGCGGCCAAATCCTATACGAAGCTCGAGCTGATTTGATTTTTGGAGAATAGACATGTCCCGAGTCTGCCAAGTTACTGGCAAGCGCCCGGTGAGCGGTAACAACCGTTCCCACGCAATGAACGCGACCAAACGCCGTTTTCTGCCGAACCTTCACTCTCACCGTTTTTGGGTTGAGGGCGAGAAGCGCTTTGTAACTCTGCGCGTATCTGCTAAAGGTATGCGTGTTATTGATAAGAAGGGTATCGAAACGGTCTTGGCCGAAATTCGCGCCCGCGGTGAGAAGTATTAAGGAACTGAATCATGGCTAAAGGTGTTCGCGAGAAGATCAAGCTGGTTTCTTCTGCTGGTACTGGTCACTTCTATACCACTACGAAGAACAAGCGTACTAAGCCGGAAAAATTGGAATTGAAGAAATTCGATCCAGTTGTCCGTCAACACGTGATCTACAAAGAAGCTAAAATTAAATAATTTTAATTTTGGTGGATTAAGAAAACCCGGCCTCGGCCGGGTTTTTTATTATATAAAGTTCAGTGAAATACGGTTAGGGAGGTTACATGCCTGAATTACCAGAAGTTGAAACCAGCCGACGCGGGATTGAACCTTACCTTGTCGGCCAAACCATTCTGTATGCCGTGGTGAGGAATGCTCGTTTACGCTGGCCGGTATCGGATGAAATTCTCGCGCTCAGTGACCAACCTGTATTAAGTGTTCAACGCCGAGCAAAATATTTGCTGATCGAACTGAAAACGGGTTGGATTATCGTCCATCTGGGGATGTCAGGCAGCCTGCGCGTTCTATCTGAAGAGACTGAGCCAGAAAAACACGATCATGTTGATTTGGTTATCGGTAATGGAAAAATACTGCGCTATACCGACCCGCGTCGCTTTGGAGCCTGGTTATGGGCGAAAGACCTTGCAACCAGTAACGTATTAGCACACTTGGGGCCAGAGCCTTTGAGTGATGAATTTACAACTGAATATCTGCTTGAAAAATCACGGAATAAACGTACCGTGATTAAACAGTGGCTGATGGACAACAAAGTGGTGGTGGGTGTTGGTAATATTTACGCCAGTGAATCTTTGTTTGCCGCAGGTATTTTACCTGATCGTGCTGCCGGTTCATTAGCCGAGTCCGAAATCGCATTGTTGGTTGCCACGATAAAAGCAGTGTTATTGCATTCTATTGAGCAGGGTGGCACAACGTTGCGTGACTTTTTACAGTCAGATGGCAAGCCGGGCTATTTTGCTCAAGAATTACAGGTATATGGAAGGGCGGGAGAACTTTGCCGCCGTTGTGGGAATGTAATTGAAATTGCAAAACACGGGCAGCGCAGCACGTTCTTTTGCCGCTACTGCCAGCATTAACGCTATTTATTTTGCTAATTTGCTCATCAAAGCCTGAGTAACTGGTGCTGGAAGGAATGGCGTGATGTCTCCACCATGTCGCGCAACTTCCTTCACCAGTGAAGATGAGATAAATGACCACTTTTCAGATGGCATCAAGAAGACACTTTCCAATTTTGGCATCAGATGACGGTTCATATTTGCCAACTGCCATTCATATTCGAAATCTGAAACTGACCGTAAGCCACGTACCAAGATATTCGCATCATGCTTTTTGGCAAATTCGGCCATTAGTTCACTGAATCCCAAGACTTCAACATTCTCCAGCGAGGCGGTCACTTGTTTTGCCAAATTAACCCTCTCAGCCAGAGTAAACATGGGTTTTTTGCTGGAACTGTCCGCAATAGCCAAAATCACGTGGCTAAACATTTTTGAAGCGCGGGTAACTAAATCCAAATGCCCATTGGTCATAGGGTCAAATGTCCCCGGATAGATGGCTTTAGTGGTCATGAATTCTCACTTTTCTGATATTGATGGCTCAATGCCCACAGAGCCGCATATTTATTAAAGGTATATTGCGCATTTACCACTGCCAGCAATAGCCCCTGTTTACCATCGAGGAAACCAGCACGTAATAGCCATGTCTTACAAAATGCCCCGAGAGTATGGCTGAGAATTGAAAAGTAACGGCAACTTTTGCCTTGTTGATGGCGCTGCTCCGCCCATGCTTGAGCATAGTTAAGTTGCTTACGTTGGAAAGCAAAAAAATCACGGCAAGTCAGATGCAGTAAATCACCCGTCAATGGAATAATTTTAGCAGAGCCACTGTTGAGTGATTCATGAACTAAATCGTCGTTATAGTGGTATTGGTGGTGCGGATACAATCGTGTCACTCTATCGGGATACCAGCCACTGTGGCGCATAAAGCGGCCTAAAAATAGGTTCCGCCGAGCACAGCTATAAACGGCCCCCTCTTCAGGTGCTGATAAGGCGGTTTCAATCGCGGTTTTAAGCTCGGGGGTAACGCGTTCATCAGCATCCAGCATCAGAATGTAATCGCCAGTGGCATATTGCTGGGCTAATTGCCGTTGTTTGCCATAACCGGGCCATTCGGTGTTGCTGTAAACTTTTGCGCCAAATTGTTGGGCCAATGTGACGGTTTCATCTTCACTGCCAGAATCCAATACCACTATTTCATCAGCCCAAGTAACTGATGCCAAACAATCTGCCAGTAGTGAGGCTTCATTTTTGGCGATCATCACCACTGACAGGCGTTTTCTTGCACTCATTTAGTGGCTCCGTTGCGGCAGATAAGGCTCCAGCAAGTGCAATAACCGTTGTAGTGCACCTTGATTTTCATGCAAGACATCAACTGCATGACGGCCATAATAGAGGCGACAATCCTCATCTGTCAGCAGCATGGTAATTTCTTTTACCAACGAGGAGGTATCGGTGACGGTAATCAGCCCTTCTGCTTGTTCTAGCTTTGCACAGATATCTTTAAAGTTGAACGTATGTGGCCCCATCAGCACTGGAATAGCGTGGGCCGCAGCCTCTAACGGGTTATGACCACCACGTTCAACCAGACTCCCGCCAACAAAAGCTAAATCAGCAATGCCATACAGTAGCATCAGCTCGCCCATGGTATCGCCAATCACGACTTGTGTATTGGTCGATGGGACTTCGCCTTTGCTGCGCAATGTATAACTCAGACCGGCTTTTTGCGTTAATTCAACCGCTTTTGGGAAACGTTCTGGGTGACGGGGCACCAATATCAGCAATAATGTCGGGAAGTGCTGCAATAACTGGCGATGGGCCTCCAGCAAGATAGTTTCTTCGCCGTCATGCGTACTGGTGGCAATCCAAACTGGGCGATGTGGTGCCCACTGGCGGCGCAATGTTATGGCTCTGGCGGCTAATTCAGGTGTGACGGAAATATCAAATTTTAAGCTACCCGTGACGGTCAGTTGCGAGCGCTTAAGGCCCAACTCGATAAAACGATCGCCATCTTCTTGATTTTGCGCGGCAATCAGTGTGATTCGTTGCAGTATGTTGCGTATAAAACTACCGATCTTTTTATAACCTGCGGCAGACCGGGCAGAAAGACGTGCGTTGGCAATCACCAAGGGTATTTTGCGGCGATGCAGCGCATTGATCAGGTTCGGCCATAATTCAGTTTCCATGATAATGACCAGTTTGGGATTGACCTGATCAAGAAAGCGATTCACCGAACCGGGAAGGTCATAAGGAAGATAAACGTGGTGAACATCTTTACCAAAAGCCGACTGGACGCGCTCAGAGCCGGTGGGGGTCATGGTGGTCACGGTAATAGGCAATGATGGATAACGATGGCGCAGCGCCCTAACTAATGGGATAGCAGCCAGTGTTTCACCGACTGAAACGGAATGCAGCATAATGCCGCCGGCAACAACTTTACCAGCACAAAAACCATAGCGTTCCCCCCAGCGCTTGCGATAAGCAGGGGCTTTACGGCTACGTAACAGCAACCGCAGCCAAATCAGAGGTTGAATAAGGTAGAGTAATACCTGATATAAACGCAGCAACATTCTATCAATTTCATTTATATGGATTATTAAGAATAATACCATATTTGAGCAAGAAAGGCTCTTTTCGACTGGAGCCGCCTGATAACCTGAGCAGAGTCAGGTCATTCATAAAAAAGAATATAAATTTTCAACAAATGGTAAGTCGTAAAATTGATTTTTTATGTTTAAAAATGAGAATCATTGTCATTATTGCTTGATGGGTGTCATGGTGTAGCCGTAGATTCCACCCGCTTATTTAATTGTGATATTTTTATCTGATAATTTTTGTATCTTCAGTGGTTTATCACTGACTCAATAGCGTCTATTTTATCGAAATAGTATTGAGTCATTAATTGGGTATGTAAAAGAACCGCATGCAGTTATTAACCCGATGTGAATTAACGAACATGCTTAATAACTTAAATAATCAATTAATGGCGCTTAACAATCAGAATACTGAGAACAATTGACTCCGATAATTAACAGAGCCAATTGTTATTACACAATTTAGAAAATCAGTGTTTCCAATCGTGCCATGATGGTTTCAGCCGAAATGGTATCCATGCTTTTTTGCTCAGAAATAACCGCAATCTGGTTTTTTCCATAACCGCCAATCAAGCCAGGATCAGTTGGGCCGAACAGCGTTATGTTGGGGCGGTCCAGTGCGGCGGTCAAATGACTTAAGCCGGTATCCACGGAGACGACAGCTTTTGCTCCCGCCAGAACCTCAGCGACTTGCTGAAGACTGAGTTTAGGTAATACCTCAACATGAGGAAAATCCGCGGCTAACCGCAAAGCGCGCTGATATTCATGTTCCGCGCCCCAAGGCAGCTTTATTTTTAAGCCTGTCGGCGCGACCAGCTCAATCAATTTGAGCCAATGGCTTTCAGGCCAATGTTTGCTGTCGCGGGTTGTTGCATGCAGGAAAACCAAATACTGACCTGCATCGGTTGGTAATTGGCTTAAAAAACGCGGCGCGATGGCGTAGTCGCCGTAACTCTCTGGTTTGTCGTAGCCGAGGCTTTTGGCAAACAGTTGGCGTATGCGCTCGACGGCATGCAGTTTGGTATCAATTTCATGGCGGGAGTTATAAAACCAACTAGCAAACGGTTCGCGCGCGCTTTTGCAATCTGGGCCATGTTTAATTCCTTTGGCGATACGAGTAATCAGTGCGGCACTTTTAATTAGCCCCTGAGCATCGATCACCACATCGTAGCTGCGCTGCTGTACAACACGCTTAAAATCGCAGCGCTCTTGCCGAGTATCACTACCAAACCAGTTTTTACGCCAACGACGAATTGCCACCGGGATGACTTTATCCACCGCAGGGTGCCAACTGGGGATCTGGCTGAATCCCTCTTCTACTACCCAATCAAAACGAATGCCGGGAATAGTATTCATTGCATCCGTCAGTGCAGGCAACGTATGTAAAACGTCACCCATTGAAGAGGTTTTAACGATCAATACATGCATTAATCAGCCTCACTGACAGCGCTTTTGCATGCAGATAGTTGCGCCTCGAGCGCCGCCATCACTTGCTCTGGCTGGATATCAATCAAGCTCTGATGATAACCTTGAGCGCTATCACCTTTACGCACTTTATGGTAACCGGTAATCAGGCGGATCACGGTGGCTTTATCAGACAGTGGCGGGGTGAAGTCCGGGCTGCTTGGGCCATACAAGGCCACTAATGGCTTGTCTAATGCCGCCGCAACATGCATTAAACCGGAGTCATTACTGACCACTGCGTTACAGGCAGCAATCATTACCACAGCTTGGTCTAACGAGGTTTGGCCCGCTAAATTGAGGCAGTATTCGCGCGTGCTTTCGCCCAGAGCCTGACGGATTTCCTCACCGGCTTCATTATCTTTGGCAGACCCCAATAAGATAACGCGATAGCCAGCATCAATCAGTTTCTGGGCAAGTTGTGCATAGTGATAATGTGGCCAGCGTTTTGCGGGGCCAAACTCAGCACCTGGGCAGAATCCAATAATAGGCCGGCTATCGGTGAGATTGAATGAAGCGGTAACCTCTGCAATCTCTTCATCTCGAACCTCTAATTTAGGCCAGAGCAAAGGTTGCGGTAAATCGTCGGCTGAATGAATACGTTCTTTATCATAGGCCAGTGCAACATAGCGCTGAACCATCATCGGGAAGGCGTGTTTATCCAAAATGCGCATATCATTGAGCAAGAAGTAACGCATCTCGCCCCGCCAGCCAATCCGCTGCTTAATCCCAGAGAAATAAGGGATCAGGGCAGATTTAAACGAGTTTGGTAGCACATAAGCGCGGTCATAGCCTGTCTCACGCAATGCCAGACCCAAGCGGCGACGCTCATCAAACGCAAAAACCCCATGACCTAATGGCATAGGGACTGCGTGACGCACTTCTGGCATTCTGGCCAAAAGTGGACGGCACCACGCGGGTGCCATCACATCAATATCTGCTGCCGGATATTCGGCCTTCAGGGTGCGGTAAAGACTTTGCGACATCATCATATCGCCAACCCAAGAAGGGCCGATGACCAGTATTTTCATACCGTTTATCAATTCCTTGCAGCAAGTGATTTAGACTGAGCGATTGAGCCAGGTCAGATATTCTTTGACGCCTTCAGCGACGGTTTTGAAGGGTTTGTCATAACCGGCAGCACGCAAATTGGTTAAGTCTGCTTGCGTGTATGCTTGATAACGACCTTTCAGTTTCTCTGGGAATTCAATGTATTCCACTGGTCCGCTTTGGTGGAAATCCACTACCGCATCAGCAACAGCCTGGAAAGATTCAGCGCGACCAGTGCCGCAGTTGAAAATGCCAGAGACACCGTTTTTCCAGAACCACAGATTAACGTCAGCCACATCACCCACATAGATGAAATCGCGTTTGAAATTTTCGCTGCCGGAGAACAGCTTAGGATTTTCACCTGCATTGATCTGATTATTCAGGTGGAAAGCAACGCTTGCCATGCTGCCTTTGTGGCCTTCACGTGGGCCATAAACATTGAAATAACGGAACCCACAAATCTGTGAGTCAGCTTGCGGCAGAATCTCACGCACATACTGATCAAACAAGAATTTGGAATAGCCATAAACGTTAAGTGGCTGTTCGTACTGACGGTCTTCGATGAAGTTATCAGTACGTCCACCGTAGGTTGCCGCCGATGAGGCATACAAGAACGGAATGCCGCGATCCAGGCAGAAGTGCAGGATATCTTTAGAGTACTGATAGTTATTATCCATCATGTACTTACCATCCCACTCGGTGGTGGAAGAACAGGCACCTTCATGGAAAATGGCGTCGATATCACCCATATCATCACCGGCAACAATACTGGCAACGAAATCTTCTTTATCCATGTAATCAGCAATATCCAAGTCAACCAGATTGACGAATTTGGTACCGTCTTTCAGGTTGTCTACCACCAGAATATCTTTATAGCCGATATTATTCAGTGCCTTAACGATGTTGCTGCCAATGAAACCGGCGCCGCCAGTGACGATAATCATCAGGTTCACCCTTGCTAATCTTCTTGGTCGGGCACAATGCCCCACACTAATTTGTCGTTATCATAACATTTCATAGGATAGCGCACAGCCGAAAGGGGCTAATCTGTCAGTTTCTATGCGGGTTTAGGAATGTTCACCGTGATATGTGCTGCATTTTTTATAATATAAGCCAAGGTTTCTCGTCAGTTCATCCGTCAAGCAGTAAAATATACGGTGAAATTGCCCATCCTGGAGATAACTGCATGTCCCTGCCTTTTGTTAGAAACCCTTTTTATCAGCAATTAGAACAACAACTCGAAACGACCCGTGCTGAAGGGCTGTATAAAAACGAACGGATCATTACCTCTGCTCAACAAGCAGATATTGCTGTGGCTGATGGCCGCCATGTAATCAATTTTTGCGCCAATAACTATTTAGGTCTGGCAAACCATCCACGGCTGATCGAGGCCGCGAAAAAAGGCATGGATACCCATGGTTTTGGTATGGCCTCGGTGCGTTTTATCTGTGGAACTCAAGATACTCATAAAGAACTGGAGCAAAAGCTGGCCAGTTTTCTGGGCATGGAAGATGCCATTCTCTATTCCTCCTGCTTTGATGCCAACGGTGGCCTATTTGAAACCCTGCTGGGGCCAGAAGATGCCATTATTTCTGATGCGCTGAATCATGCTTCTATTATTGATGGCGTGCGGTTATGTAAAGCGAAGCGTTACCGCTATGCCAACAATGATATGAGCGAGCTGAAGGCCCAGCTTGAGCAAGCCAAATCAGACGGTGCGCGCCATATCATGATAGCCACCGACGGTGTGTTCTCCATGGATGGGGTGATTGCCAACTTGAAAGGGGTCTGTGACTTGGCTGACGAGTATCAAGCATTGGTGATGGTTGATGACTCCCATGCGGTAGGTTTTGTCGGTGCCAATGGTCGCGGGACTCATGAATACTGCGAAGTGATGGATCGCGTCGATATTATTACTGGCACCTTAGGTAAGGCATTGGGCGGAGCATCAGGGGGTTATACTGCGGGGCGTAAAGAAGTGGTTGAGTGGCTACGTCAGCGTTCACGCCCTTATTTGTTCTCAAACTCATTAGCTCCAGCAATTGTTGCTGCTTCAATTGAAGTGTTATCACTCTTGGAAGAGGGCGCAGAACTGCGCGATCGTTTATGGGCTAATGCTCGTTTATTCCGCGAGAAAATGAGTGCCGCGGGTTTCACTCTGGCCGGTGCTGATCACGCTATTATCCCGGTGATGCTGGGCGATGCGGCATTAGCGCAAGAGTTTGCCAATGCGTTGCTGAAAGAGGGGATTTACGTCACCGGTTTCTTCTATCCGGTAGTGCCAAAAGGGCAAGCGCGCATCCGTACCCAAATGTCAGCAGATCACACACCAGAGCAAGTCGAGCAGGCTGTTGAAGCCTTCGTGCGTATTGGTAAACAGCTTAACGTTATTGCGTAAGGAATGGTTCATGAAAGTTTCGTCTATGAAAGCGCTGTCCAAACTGAAAGCAGAAGAAGGTATTTGGATGACCGAGGTGCCACAGCCAGAGCTGGGTCACAACGACATCATGATCAAAATTCGCAAAACGGCCATTTGCGGCACTGATGTACATATTTATAACTGGGATGAATGGTCGCAAAAAACTATCCCTGTCCCGATGGTTGTTGGCCACGAATATGTGGGCGAAATTGTGGCGATTGGTCAGGAAGTTAAAGGTTTTAATATTGGTGACCGGGTGTCTGGCGAAGGCCATATTACGTGTGGGCATTGCCGTAACTGCCGTGGTGGCCGTACCCATCTTTGCCGCAATACCGTGGGTGTCGGTGTGAATCGTCCGGGTTCTTTTGCCGAATATCTGGTGATCCCAGCCTTTAATGCATTCAAAATACCCGACAATATCTCTGATGAACTCGCCGCTATCTTTGACCCCTTCGGCAATGCCGTACATACCGCGCTGTCCTTTGATTTAGTCGGGGAAGATGTGCTGGTGTCTGGCGCGGGTCCGATTGGTATTATGGCCGCGGCAGTGTGTAAGCATGTGGGCGCCCGTCATGTTGTTATCACTGATGTAAATGAATATCGTCTGGATCTGGCGCGTAAAATGGGCGTGACGCGAGCCGTCAATGTTAGTAAAGAAAATCTGAATGATGTGATGGCCGAACTGGGTATGACCGAAGGGTTTGATGTAGGACTAGAGATGTCCGGCGCACCTCCTGCATTCCGCACATTACTGAACTCAATGAATCACGGTGGGCGCATTGCGATGCTGGGAATACCGCCGTCTGACATGTCCATCGATTGGAATCAGGTCATTTTCAAGGGGCTGTTCATCAAGGGGATTTATGGCCGCGAGATGTTTGAAACCTGGTACAAAATGGCGGCTCTGATTCAATCTGGTTTGGATTTAACCCCGATTATTACTCACCGTTTCTCTATTGATGAATTCCAGCAAGGGTTTGATGCTATGCGCTCCGGCAAGTCTGGGAAAGTGGTATTGAGTTGGGATTGATTTAATTTAAAAATATCAGATAGTTAAATAAATCGGGGCAGTCAGTGATGGCTGCCCCGTTGTTATCTATTGGGTTGTGGATTTATCTGCGGGCGGCGCTACTGTTTCATTTTCAGGCGCGATCGGCATTGGCGGGAAGTATTGCTGCCAATGTCGCTGTACAAATACCACGGCTGGGTTTTGCATTAGGCTTTCACCTAACAGCGTAAACATCTTATCGGCATAGAGTTTCTCTGGTACGTAGCTGGCTTTCGCGTTGCATTGCTTGATAACCTTCAAGCGGCCATTTTTCGTCGGATCACGCGGTTTTGTTTTGTCCGGAGAGACGCTGCCCCCGCCGCTATAATTGTGCACAGGTTCATTTAGCAGTGCACTAGGCCTAACCAAAACGATGTCAGAAGGCAGCTGAGGCAGCATTTGTTGCAGCACCTTAATCGTGGAAGGATGTGGATGCCCGATAGCTATTGCGGAGCCGTTACGGCGCGCGAGATCGACTGCCCGATTAAATTGTTGTCGAATGGCCGCTTCGTTTTGCGAGTCATCCAAAAAGACTTTTCGCTTGATCACTTTGACGCCAGTTCCCTCTGCCGCCCTACTGGCCTGACTATTGCCGATAGTCACGCTGTCGAGGAAATAGAGCTGGTAATGCTCCAGCGTCTGCATCACTTTCTGCATCCCTGAAAAACTTGACGTCATCGCGCTACCCATATGGTTATTCATGCCGCTGGCGTAGGGAACGTTATTCACCGCTTGGCGAATGATGCGCTGAATTTCTTCGCTGCTCATGGAGGGCTGCAAAGTGTCGCGCTCTAATGGCTGCTTACTCAGTGGTGCCATAGGCAGGTGAATCAGAATTTCTCGCCCTTGATTGTGGGCTTTGACTGCCATCTCTTTGGCGTATGGAGCATTAGGTAGGATCGCCACTGAAATTGGCAGTGGCATCTGTAATATCTTGTTTTCGTTCTGGGGACGATAACCAAAGTCATCAATAACAATGGAAAGTTTGCCCGCTTGTGCGGCATTGGCGATGAGCAGGGTGCTTACGATGATAAATCGGCGTGTGTTGAAATAGCGCAATACATGTTCCCTAACGTTGTTCCCTATCTTCCTAACCAGGGTTGTGGGTTAACAGCTTGTCCTTGGCGGCGGATTTCAAAATAGAGTGAAGGTTCACCTTGGCCGCCACTGGTCCCAACGAGCGCAATCGGCTGGCCCGCTTTCACTTGCGCACCAACATTGACTAACGCACTCTGGTTGTAGCCATATAAACTCATATCCCCTTTGCCGTGCTCAACAACCACAACCAAACCATAGCCCTGTAGCCAGTCAGCCAGAAGCACCCGACCATCGGCGATGGCTTTGACTTCACTGCCTTCCGGTGCGGAAATCACCATCCCTTTCCAGCGTAGTTCACCTTGCAGTGCTTCACCGAAACGATGGGTCACATTACCGCGAACTGGCCAGACGGCCTGAGCGCTTGGCCGCCCTAAACCACCGGTTCTGGCCATTAATGAGCGCTCACTCTCACTTGGCTTATAGCTGGAACCGGTTTTCTTAGCTTGCTGTTCTTTCGCTTTCACTTGCTCGCGTACCCGAGCCGCTTCTTTCGCTTCCCGTTCAGCTCGGGCTTTGGCTTCCCGCTCTGCTTTGGCGATTTGATCACGCAGACGTGATTCGTTCAGTTTTAACTCGGCCAGACCCTGCTGATTTTTTTCCAGTGAGGCTTCTAGCGAAGTGAGGGTTTTCTTGCGCGCAGTACGTGCTTGTTCCAGCTTCTCTTGCTGCGTTTTCTGCTCATCCAATAACGCTTTTTGCTGATTTTTCTTTTGTTCTAGTGTCTTTTTCTCAGCCGACAGATCAGTACGAGTTTGTTCCAGTTCTGTAATCGATTTTTGGCGGGCTTCATTGAGATAACTGAAATAGGCCAAAATACGCTCACTGCGCTGGCTCTCTTCACCACTTAAAATAAGCTGCAAACTGCTGTGCTGGCCTTGTTTAAAGGCGGCATCCAATTGTTTTGACAGAATATCTTGTTGCTGAGATTGTTTGCTTTGTAGCTTGGCGATTGAGGCGGTGAGGCTGGAAATCTCTTTGTCTAGCTCAGTCAGTGTACCTTGAGTTTCACGCAGGCTGCGGCTGGCTTGAGCAATGGTATTTTCCTGCTGTTTCAACTGATCGAGTAGCGAACTGCGTTGCTGTTTTTGCTGCTGAACACTTTTTTCTTTCTCAGCGATATCTTGCTGAATAGTCTTCAACTGGGTTTTGTTATCTGCCGTTTTTACAGTTTGAGGGGCATCAGCTGCGTGGCCAATCAGTGGCAACAGCAATACGCCAGCGCAAAAAACGCCGGCGTACAGTGCTGACCACGGACGACGTACCACTTCACTCGGCAACAGGGAGATGCTCTCTTTGTTGCCGGTGATGGTATCTTCCGTAACCATTGATATCGCAAATGATGCCCTTTCCTTCATAACGAAGGATTATTCCACGATGAACAGCGGCTTACCAGTCATCTCTTGCGGGATTTCCATTTCCATCAGTGACAGCATGGTTGGTGCGATATCTGAAAGTTTGCCACCTTCAACCGCTTTAACCTCTTTATTACCGACATAAATCAAGGGTACAGGCAGGCTAGTGTGGGCGGTGTGTGCCTGACCCGTCGCCGGGTCGCGCATCTGCTCAGCGTTGCCGTGGTCGGCAGTTATCAGCAATTGACCATCAACGGCTTTCACCGCAGCAACAACTTGCTCAATGCAATTATCCAGCGTTTCTACTGCTTTTACTGCCGCATCATAATCACCGGTATGACCGACCATATCGCCATTTGGATAGTTACAAATGATCACATCATATTTGCCGCTGGCAATTGCACCGATGAGTTTTTCCGTCAGTTCTGCGGAGCTCATTTCAGGTTGCAGGTCATAAGTGGCCACTTTCGGTGAGTTAACCAAAATACGATCTTCACCTTTAAATGGTTCTTCAACGCCGCCGTTATAGAAGAAAGTGACGTGAGCATATTTTTCAGTTTCAGAAATACGAAGCTGAGTTTTGTCATGCTTCATCAACCATTCACCGAAAGTATTTTCCAGAGATGCCGGTGGATAAGCACAAGCGACTTTAATATCCGCAGCATATTCAGTCAGCATCACGAAATCGCCGAAGTTCACCACTTTATCGCGTTTGAAACCGTCAAAATCGGCATTAACAAAGGTGCGGGTGATTTGACGAGCACGGTCAGCACGGAAGTTCATGAAGATTAATGCATCGCCATCATTCATGGCCGCATCGGCTTCACCTGCGGCTTTAATCACCGTTGGTCGAACAAACTCGTCATTTTCATCACGCGCATAGGCCGCTTGTAGACCGGCAACAGCACTGTCTGCGGTGAACTCGCCTTTGGCCTGAGTCAGCAAGTCATAAGCCAGTTGTACACGATCCCAGCGGTTATCGCGGTCCATGGCGTAGTAGCGGCCAATAATAGAGGCAATGCGGCCTTTACCTAGCTCTGCAAATTTCTCAGTGAATCGTTTCAGTGATGACTCAGCACTGCGTGGTGGAGTGTCACGTCCATCGAGGAAGGCATGCAGATAAATAGCTGTCGCACCGCGTTTGGCCGCCAGTTCAACCATCGCCAGAATGTGGTCTTCGTGGCTGTGAACACCGCCGGCAGACAGCAGGCCCATGATATGTACCGCTTTGCCAGCTTTGACCGCTTTATCAACAGCGGCAGTCAGTGTTGGATTTGTGAAAAAGTCACCGTCTTGGATTTCTTTGTCGAGGCGAGTCAAATCCTGATAAACAATACGACCAGCACCGAGATTGACGTGACCCACTTCGGAGTTGCCCATCTGCCCATCAGGCAAGCCGACATCCAAACCGGAAGCCGCAATCAATGTGTGGGGTTGTTGTTGCCATAAACGGTCCATAACCGGTGTTTTGGCATTTAAAATGGCGTTATCTTGCTGTTCTTCACGGTGGCCGTAGCCGTCCAGGATAGTGAGAACCAGTGGTTTTTTCGTGCTCGACATTGCATAACCTTTTTATTATGTAGAAAGGCGGTAATTTACTACAAAACCGGTTAAAAATAGCCCAAAGAGATCAACATTGGTGTGGGGTTTTGGGTAAATATCATCAAAGCGGAGATAAAACTTCCCGAGATTGCTCGCAGTTTCTGCAATAGCACTTGCATATTGGCTGTATTTGCCGCAACGCGCAGGTATACTCTGTCCCCTTGAATATTATCCCCTAACTAACGGGAGTTTTTACCCCCATGTTGCAAGAAATTATGCAATTCATTAGCCAGCATCCGGTTTTGAGTCTGGCCTGGGTAGCGTTGTTCGTTGCCGTTATTTTCACCAGTTTTAAAACTACGCTGTCAAAAGTGAAAGAGATTACACGCGGTGAAGCGACGCGTCTGATTAACAAAGAAGATGCGGTTGTGGTTGATATCCGCACGCGTGATGATTACCGCAAGGGCCATATCGCCAGTTCTATTAATTTACTGCCAAGTGATATTAAAAACGGCAGTCTGGGCGAGTTGGAAAAGCACAAAGCACAGCCTATCATTGTAGTTTGTGCCACCGGGACAACCTCCCGCGCTTCTGCCGAGTTGCTGAATAAAGCCGGTTTTGAGCGAGTGTTTACCTTGAAAGAAGGTATCTCTGGCTGGAGTGGCGAGAACCTGCCACTGGCTCGCGGTAAGTAATTGTTATAAAGATTAGTCATATCAATAGATTATAAATTTAACTGAGGTTCACCATGGCGAAAATTGAGATTTATACCAAAGCAACCTGCCCTTACTGCCATCGTGCTAAAGCACTGCTGAACAGCAAAGGAGCGGCTTTTCATGAAATCGCTATTGATAATGACCCGGCCAAACGTGAAGAGATGATTGCTCGCAGCGGGCGGACGACGGTGCCTCAGGTATTTATTGATGGGCAGCATATCGGTGGCTGTGATGATTTACACGCCCTGGATGCGCGCGGTGGGCTTGATCCACTGCTTTAACTCGCCAGTGGGCCTCATTATAGTAATGGAAAGAGCCCACGGCGGCTGTGCTGTTTAATAAGGACGTCTAACTTTAGGGTATCTATACACATGTCAGAACAAAACAACACCGAGATGGCTTTCCAGATCCAACGTATCTACACCAAAGATATCTCTTTCGAAGCACCTAATGCTCCGCAGGTTTTCCAGCAAGATTGGCAGCCAGAAGTTAAACTTGATCTTGATACTGCTTCCAGTCAGCTGGCTGAAGATGTGTATGAAGTGGTACTGCGTGTGACGGTAACGGCCTCTTTGGGCGAAGAAACTGCATTCCTGTGTGAAGTACAGCAGGGTGGTATCTTCTCCGTTGCCGGTATCGAAGGCACCCAACTGGCGCATTGCTTAGGTGCATATTGCCCGAACATTCTGTTCCCGTATGCGCGTGAA
Source organism: Yersinia vastinensis (assembly GCF_044905075.1). Taxonomy (NCBI): domain Bacteria; kingdom Pseudomonadati; phylum Pseudomonadota; class Gammaproteobacteria; order Enterobacterales; family Yersiniaceae; genus Yersinia; species Yersinia vastinensis. The sequence goes on along the minus strand of NZ_CP173260.1, from coordinate 4,620,400 downwards.
TGTATCACCAGTCTGGTTTCTCGCGGTACTTTCCCACAGCTGAATCTGGCACCGGTTAACTTTGATGCCCTGTTCATGAACTATCTGCAACAGCAGGCTGAAGGCGAAGGTGCTGAACAACGTCAGGATGCCTGATGAACACCACCCATGCTTCAATGACTGTCATCGGTGCCGGATCTTACGGCACCGCATTAGCCATTACGCTGGCGCGTAATGGCCATCAAGTCGTGTTATGGGGCCATGACCCTAAACACATTCAGGTTCTACAACAAGACCGCTGTAACCAAGCCTTCCTGCCCGATGTTCCTTTCCCAGAGACTTTGCTACTGGAAACTGACCTCGCACGCGCGCTGGCAGCCAGCCGTGACGTACTGGTCGTCGTCCCCAGCCATGTTTTCGGCGCGGTATTGAATCAGCTCAAACCTCATTTACGCCCCGATGCACGCATTGTTTGGGCGACCAAGGGGCTTGAGGCTGAAACGGGCCGTTTGCTGGCAGATGTGGCGCGAGAAGCGCTGGGAGAAACTATCCCACTGGCTGTTATTTCAGGCCCAACTTTTGCCAAAGAACTGGCTGCGGGTCTCCCTACTGCGATTGCGCTAGCATCAACGGATGCGCAATTTAGTGAAGATCTACAACAGTTATTGCACTGTGGTAAAAGTTTCCGGGTTTACAGTAATCCCGATTTTATCGGGGTGCAGCTTGGTGGCGCGGTTAAAAACGTTATTGCGATTGGTGCCGGGATGTCCGATGGTATTGGCTTTGGTGCCAATGCTCGCACAGCCTTGATAACTCGTGGCTTGGCTGAAATGTCTCGTTTAGGTGCGGCATTAGGTGCTGATCCCTCCACCTTTATGGGCATGGCGGGGTTAGGTGATTTGGTGCTAACCTGCACGGATAATCAATCCCGTAACCGCCGTTTTGGCATCATGTTGGGTCAGGGATTGGGCGTGCAAGAAGCGCAGGACAAAATTGGTCAGGTGGTTGAAGGTTACCGCAATACCAAGGAAGTTCTGGCATTAGCGCAGCGTTATGGCGTTGAGATGCCAATAACTGAACAAATTTATCAAGTGCTGTATTGCCACAAAAATGCTCGCGAAGCGGCGCTGACCTTGTTAGGTCGAACCAAAAAAGATGAAAAAAGCGGCATTTGATAGGTTGAGTGGGTTGGCTGCAATAAAATAATAATGATATATCCACACCATTGGGGTTACTGGCTCAATGTAAAGGGTATGGGGTTGCTTTGGCCGTTCCCCGAAGCGACTTGTTTATGGGCAGGAGTAGGCAATGTCGTCAGAAGAGTTAGAGCTGGTCTGGAGTAGCATTAAATCAGAAGCTAGAGCACTGGCAGAGTGTGAGCCAATGCTGGCGAGCTTTTTTCACGCGACATTATTGAAGCATGAGAATTTAGGCAGTGCATTGAGCTATATTCTGGCGAATAAGTTGGCTAATCCTATCATGCCGGCTATTGCTATCCGTGAGGTCGTTGAAGACGCCTACCGTGCGGATGCGCAGATGATAGTCTCTGCTGCGCGTGATATTTTGGCGGTGCGGTTGCGTGACCCTGCTGTTGATAAGTATTCCACGCCATTACTTTATCTTAAGGGTTTTCACGCCTTACAGGCTTATCGTATTGGCCATTGGTTGTGGGCGCAAGATCGCAAAGCACTGGCGATTTACCTGCAAAATCAAGTTTCTGTCGCTTTTGGTGTGGATATTCACCCAGCGGCGACCATCGGTTGCGGCATCATGCTAGACCATGCCACTGGTATCGTGATTGGTGAAACCGCAGTGGTTGAAAATGATGTTTCCATTCTGCAATCCGTCACTTTGGGCGGGACCGGTAAAACCAGTGGTGATCGCCATCCGAAGATCCGTGAAGGTGTGATGATAGGTGCGGGCGCAAAAATTCTGGGAAATATTGAAGTTGGGCGTGGTGCCAAAATCGGTGCCGGCTCAGTCGTGTTGCAAGCTGTTCCTGCCCACACTACCGCCGCCGGTGTACCCGCGCGAATTGTTGGCAAGCCAGAGAGTGACAAACCGTCACTGGATATGGACCAGCATTTTAATGGGATGAGTCATGGGTTTGAGTACGGTGACGGCATCTGATCCCCTTCGTCCTTGACGCTGCAGGGTTGCTGGTTGGCTGCATTTGCTCACCCGAATCACTTACTCGCGTAAGTTCACCGAGGCTGATTCACCTGCCGCTTACCTGCAACTCCAATGGCTTTGGGGATAGGTCGTTATAGGTGGCAGCGAAGTATGTTGCCGCTGCCCTATATTCGCTATTCTTTCAGTAATGCACCCGGATAACCCAATTGCCGCCAAGCTTCATACACCACAACAGATACTGCATTTGACAGATTCATACTGCGGCTTTCGGCTAGCATCGGAATTCTGATTTTTTGTTGAGCCGGTAAGGCATCCAGTACATAGGGTGGCAAGCCGCGGGTTTCTGGGCCAAACAGCAGATAGTCATTAACCTGATAACTGACAGTGCTGTGAGCGGGTGTCCCTTTGGTTGTCAGTGCAAATAAACGGGCCGATTGTGGGCCGGTCGATTGCGCGCCATCGAGGTTTTCACTGTCAAGAAAAGCCTGATAATCATGGTGATGCTTAATGTTAGCAAACTCATGGTAATCAAGACCCGCACGGCGTAAGCGTTTGTCATCCCAAGTGAAACCTAAAGGTTTAATCAGGTGGAGCTGGCAACCGGTATTGGCACATAACCGGATAATATTGCCGGTATTCGGCGGGATCTCGGGTTCAAATAAAACGATATTAAGCATATGTCCCCCAATAATAAGGGGCGCAGGATATCAGAAAGCCTCTATCAGTGCAGCGGTTGAGCCGTAAAACAAAAATTTAAAAGCAAGGAGCGGAGAGCACAAGCAGCGGTGGTTTTATATGCTGGCCGCTACAGTCAGTATCAAAGGGGTATTCATCATGAAATCAGCGAAAGGATGGTTAGACACTACGCAAGACTCGCGTTTTATCGCTGTGATTAATCGCGATAAGGCGGCTGATGGTCAGTTTGTTTATGCAGTGAAAACCACCGGTGTGTATTGCCGACCCTCTTGCTCCTCCCGTCAGGCTAAAGCCGAACATATTGAATTCTTTGCTGATAACCATGCCGCTGAGCTTGCGGGCTATCGTCCTTGCAAGCGGTGCCAGCCCACAGAGCTATCCAAAGAGCAGCAGCAGGCAGAAAAAATCAGTCAGGCGTGCCGTTTAATCGAACAGGCTGAAACACCCCTTAAGCTTGATGAGTTGGCGGCAAAACTGAATCTCAGTCCTTTCCATTTTCATCGGCTATTTAAAGCCTTTACCGGGCTCACTCCTAAAGCGTATGCCACTGCAACTCGAAGTGCGCGTATCCGCACGCAATTGGCGGGACAAGGTTCAGTGACGGATGCCATTTTTGACGCCGGTTATAACTCTAGTGGTCGATTTTATGAACAATCTAATCAATTACTGGGCATGACGCCGACGCGCTATCGTAAGGGCGGGCGTGATGCCACGTTACGCTTTGCCGTGGGAGAAAGTTCTCTCGGCGCGATTTTGGCGGCAAAAAGTGACCTGGGCATTTGTGCCATTTTATTGGGCGATGATCCGCTGCTGTTGGTGCAGCAATTACAGGATAAGTTTCCGCAGGCCGAGTTAATCGGGGGGGATGCCGAATTTGAGCAATGGTTTGCTCAGGTGGTCGGCTTGGTTGAAGCACCCCAGCTTGGGCTTGATTTGCCATTAGACATTCGTGGTACCGCTTTCCAGCAGCGAGTATGGCAGGCATTGCGTGAAATCCCAGTGGGAAAAACGGCCAGTTATGCCGATATTGCCGCGAAGGTTGGTTCACCCAAAGCGGTGCGTGCTGTTGCTGGTGCTTGCGCGGCCAATATATTGGCTGTGGCAATTCCGTGTCATCGGGTTATTCGCCAGGATGGGGCGCTGTCAGGATATCGTTGGGGGGTCGAGCGCAAGAAGCGGTTGTTGGAAAAGGAAGGGCGGGGGTCTGAATAAGCATTAAAAGCCCGCAGCTACCCGATCAAACTTATCAGGTAGTTGCGGGATTGATGCTGGTTTACGGTTTATGACTTGAGTGGGTGTAGTGGTAGCCAGAGAATCAAGCGCAGACCGCCCAGCGGGCTATCTTCGGCTCGCACCCATCCGCGGTGCTGATTGACGGCTGTTTCGACAATCGCCAGCCCCAAGCCTGTCCCGCCAGATTCACGATCACGGGCTTCATCCGTGCGGTAGAAGGGGCGGAATATCTGCTCGCGGTCTTCTGGGCTGACACCTGGGCCATCATCGTCGACAGTGATAGTAATACCCTGATTATCAGAGCTGAATGCCACGGCAATGTGATGATGAGAATAACGCAGTGCATTACGCACGATATTCTCCAGCGCACTGTCAAGGGCCGCTGGATTACCAAAGAGAGTCCATGGCCCCGGCGGTGCTGTCACCTCCAGCGTTTTGCCCATTTGGTCAGCTTCGAATTGCGCGTTTTCCAGTACATCAGACCATAAAGCATTCGCCTTAATAGGCTCACGATGTAACTCATTTTTATGCTGACTGCGAGATAGCACCAGCAAGTCATTGATCATGCTATCTAGCCGCTGTGCTTCCATTTCGATACGCTCCAGCTCTTTCCCCTCTCCGTGGCGGCGGCGCATTAACGCAGTAGCCAGTTGCAGGCGAGTCAGCGGGGTACGTAACTCATGAGAAATATCAGAAATCAGCCGCTGCTGGGCGACAACCATTCTATCGAGTGCCCCAATCATTTGGTTGAAACTGGCCCCGGTGGCCAGAAACTCTTGTGGCCCGGACTCCAATTCAGGGTGCGGTTTCAGATTACCTCTTGCGACGTCATCAGCCGCATTTTTCAATTTACGTGCCGGTTTTGCCAGACTCCACGCCAACCATAACAGCAAAGGAGCACTGATCAACATCGTGGCTATCAATAGCAGCAGTGGTCGGTCAAACATCAAGTTAATAAAATCTGACTGCGGGCTATTGGCTGGGCGTATGAGGTAGAGCTGATAATTATCTTCTCCATCACGGATGGAGAAAGGGCCGACGAGCTCGACGCGGCCATACTTTTTCTTCTTCGGTTGATCAGCATTATCTGACTGGCCGATAAAGTTACGCACAATTTGCATTTCGTGGCGTTGCGCGCCGATCACTCGACCTTCGGTGGTGACAAGGACTAAATGCTGACCCGGTGGTGCCCATTTTTCAATAGCGCGGTAAAGCCGACGCCACCACATAAGGTCATTCGCCGGGTCACTTGCCAGCTCGGCTTCAATATGTTGCTCCAGCATCGTTCCTTGGCGCTGTTCACTGTCGAGCAAGGTAGTCAGTTGACGCGAGTCGAGCTTTGGCACCATGAGCACCAGCATTAACACCAGTGCTAAGGTAAACCAGAAAATAGCAAAAATTCGCGTCGTTAAACTGTTAATCATGTTTCAGAAACCATCAGATACCCGCGACCACGCAGGGTTTTAAACCAAGGTAGCCCGTCTTTACGGTCTGGCAATTTACGGCGCAAATTGGATATGTGCATATCAATGGCACGGTCAAAAGGCGTCAATCGTTTCCCCAGCACTTCTTGGCTGAGATGCTCCCGTGAAACCACTTGGCCGAGATGCTGAGCCAGTAAGTAGAGCAAGGTAAATTCAGTGCCGGTCAATTCCAGTGATTGGCCTTCAAAGCTGGCTTCCTGACGGCCCGGATTCAATTGCAAACAATCCACTTCCAGTATTGGCGCGCCCTGATCAACATTTTGTTGCTGTTCACTCCAGTTAGAGCGGCGCAAAATAGCGCGGATACGTGCGACAAGTTCACGGTCATTAAAGGGTTTGGCCAGATAATCGTCTGCACCCAATTCCAAACCCAGTACGCGATCCAATTCGCTGCCACGGGCAGTCAACATGATCACGGGGGTCTGGTGGTGTTGACGCAGCTCTTTCAATGTCTCGATACCGTTTTTGCGCGGCATCATAATATCAAGTAATAACAAATCGATAGAACTGTCCAGCAGGTTTAATGCCTGTTCGCCATCGTGGGCAACAACAATATTAAAACCTTCCATTTCCAGTAATTCTTTTAACAGCGACGTCAGTTCACGATCATCATCAACTAATAGGATTTTATGCATGATTGTTTCTCCTCTTGACGCAAAATACGTTATCAATTGCCGGTATTCCATGACTTTACTTAGCTTTACATGCACTGACTCCAGTTTTACATCCTACTGACGCTAGTTTGCAGCCGGGCCGCTAGACTGCTTCTCATTGAAACGCAAAGCACTAAATTGCAGAGCAGATAGAAACCAGGAGTTAATAATGCGCAAAGTAACTAAAGTATCAACGTTAATCATGGCGTCAATGTTAGTTCTCGGCTCTCATGCCGCCTTCGCCGCTGATAAGCCCGTAGCCACTGATGGCTGGTGCCACGGTGACGGTATGATGATGAATAAGAAAGACGGTCGCGGTCACCATAACATGTTTGATGGGGTCAACCTGACCGAACAGCAACGTCAGCAAATGCGCGACTTAATGCGCCAATCTCGTCAAGGCCAGCCTCGCATGGATATCGCTGACCGGGAAGCCATGCACAAGCTGGTTACCGCTGATAAATTCGACGAAGCTGCGGTAAGAGCCCAAGCTGAGAAAATGTCCAAAAACCAAATTGATCGTCAGGTCGAAATGGCGAAAGTCCGCCACCAAATGTTTAACTTGCTCACACCAGAGCAAAAAGCTGCCTTGAACCAAAAGTATCAGCAGCGCATTGAGAAAATGCAGCAGGCACCGGCAGCACAACCCTCTTCTGCCCAGAAGTAAGTAGTACCCTGTAATACCCAGTAGTACCAAGTAATACCCTGTTTTCCTTGCCATAGACACCATCCCTGTCTTTCCCCGCCATGATGGCGGGGCTTTTTTTTGTTCATTTCCGTTATACTGATCATCCTTAAATATCATTTGGGATGAGTTATGGATCCGCAATATGCGCGACTGGTTAAAGCCGCTGCGCTGAGTGCCACTGTGTTGGCATCAACCTTACTGATTATTAAAATTTTTGCCTGGTGGCATACCGGTTCAGTGAGCTTGTTGGCAGCATTAGTCGACTCGCTGGTGGATCTGGGGGCCTCGCTGACAAACCTTTTTGTCGTGCGTTACTCTTTGCAGCCTGCCGATGAAGAACATACTTTTGGTCATGGAAAGGCGGAGTCTCTGGCTGCATTAGCGCAAAGTATGTTTATCTCCGGCTCGGCACTTTTCCTGTTCCTGACAGGGTTCCAGCATTTAGCTTCACCTGAGCCGTTGCAAGATCCTAGTATAGGTATCTGGGTAACGTTAGTTGCATTATTCAGTACACTGATATTAGTCACATTTCAGCGTTGGGTCGTACGAAAAACTCACAGTCAGGCCATTCGTGCCGATATGTTGCACTATCAATCCGACGTCATGATGAATGGTGCTATCCTTATTGCATTGGCATTGAGTTGGTATGGCTTCCACCGTGCGGATGCATTGTTCGCATTGGGTATCGGTGTTTATATTCTTTATAGCGCATTGCGTATGGGATATGAGGCGGTACAAGCTTTGCTGGATAGGGCATTGCCTGATAATGAGCGGCAGGAAATTATTGATATCGTTATGTCATGGCCGGGGGTGATTGGTGCCCATGACTTACGCACTCGTCAGTCGGGGCCAACTCGCTTTATTCAGCTTCATCTTGAAATGGAAGACATGCTGCCATTGATGGACGCGCATAGATTAGCGGAGCAGGTTGAGCGAGCATTGTTGCATCGTTTCCCCGGTGCTGATGTGCTTATTCATCAAGATCCCAGCTCTGTGGTGCCAAAAGAGCGTCATGCGCATTGGGAGTTATAATTTCTTCATCGGTTATTGCTACATTAACTATTGCTGCATTAGCAGCAGGTAAATTGTGGTTACATAATGGTTATGTCGTGAAGAAAATACCGCCAAATGGCATGACTTGAATCAATTCAGCTTGGTGTTTTTGCTATAATATTCGATATTAAGCTCATGAAGCTGATTTTCTGTACTGTTCGCCTGTGCAAGACATAATCGGCAAATAAAGAATTTTAAAAAATCGCATCTACAAGTTCAGAGGTAGTCATGGTCAAGAAAATCGGTGTACTCACAAGCGGCGGTGACGCGCCAGGTATGAACGCAGCCATTCGTGGAGTTGTTCGTGCAGCTTTGTCAGCAGGATTAGAAGTTTACGGTATTGAAGATGGCTATCTTGGCTTGTTTGAGAATCGTATGAAAAAGCTGGACCGCTATAGCGTGTCCGATATGATTAACCGCGGCGGCACCTTCTTGGGTTCTGCGCGTTTCCCTGAATTCCGTGACCCAGAAAAACGTAAAGTTGCACTACAGAATATGAAGGACCGTGGTATTGATGGCCTAGTGGTTATCGGTGGTGACGGTTCTTATGCTGGTGCAGACTTGCTGACCAAAGAAGGCGGTATTCACTGCGTCGGCCTGCCGGGCACTATTGATAACGATGTGGCTGGTACTGACTACACGATCGGTTTCTTCACTGCATTAGGGACTGTGGTTGAAGCTATTGACCGTTTACGTGATACCTCTTCTTCACATCAGCGTATTTCCATTGTTGAAGTGATGGGTCGGTATTGCGGTGATTTGACTCTGGCGGCGGCCATTGCTGGGGGCTGTGAATTTATCGCCATCCCTGAAGTTGAATTTAAACGTGATGATTTAGTTGAAGAAATCAAAGCCGGTATCGCTAAAGGTAAGAAGCACGCTATCGTTGCCATCACTGAAAAACTGGACGATATCGATGAACTGGCTAAGTACATCGAGAAAGAAACGGGTCGTGAAACCCGCGGTACCGTATTGGGCCATATCCAGCGCGGTGGTGCTCCAGTCGCTTATGACCGTATTTTGGCTTCCCGTATGGGGGCTTATGCTGTGGACCTGCTTTTGCAGGATCATGACTATAAACAAGGCGGTTTCTGTGTCGGCGTACAAAACGAGAAAATGGTGCATGAATTAATCTCCGTTTGTATCGCGCCAGAGAATAAGAAAAGTAAATTTAAAGAAGATTGGTACGACACGGCGAAAAAACTGTTCTAAAACAGTTGATAGCCTGAAAAGAAAGCCTCCGTTCGCGGGGGCTTTTTGCATTTAATTAGCGGTATATTTCGTATTGATATAATCAGAACTTTTTTATTCTTTAATTGAAAGAAAAGTTTCTGGCACGCTCTGTATCAAGCCAACCAATTGGGTTGATTAGCATTTAGGTTAATAACATTGAGTTAATAACAACAAATCTGGGGAGCGGGTCAATGCGTAAATGGGGTGTAGGTTTGTCATTACTGCTGCTGGCATCGGGTGCCATGGCAAAAGATATTCAATTGCTGAACGTATCATATGATCCGACACGCGAGTTTTATCAGGAATATAACCAGGCATTCAGTAAACACTGGCAAGAACAAACCGGCGATAAGGTGACAGTGCGCCAATCACATGGCGGTTCTGGTAAGCAAGCGACCTCGGTTATTAATGGCATTGAAGCTGACGTTGTGACTCTGGCTCTGGCTTATGACGTCGATGCTATTGCTGAACGTGGTCGTATTGATAAAAATTGGATTAAGCGCCTACCGGATAACTCTGCGCCTTATACCTCCACAATTGTATTTCTGGTGCGTAAAGGGAATCCGAAGCAAATTCATGATTGGTCAGATTTAGTGAAACCGGGGACTTCGGTTATCACGCCAAATCCAAAAACCTCTGGTGGCGCACGCTGGAATTATCTGGCGGCGTGGGGTTACGCGTTAGAGCACAACAATAATGATCAGGCTAAGGCGCAAGAGTTTGTCAAAACGCTGTATAAGAATGTCGAAGTGTTGGACTCAGGTGCTCGCGGTGCGACGAATACCTTTGTTGAACGCGGCATCGGAGATGTATTGATTGCTTGGGAAAATGAAGCGTTGTTGGCTGTTAATGAAGTGGGTAAAGACCAATTCGATATCGTGACGCCAAGTGTCTCTATTCTGGCCGAACCAACGGTATCTGTGGTGGATAAAGTCGTCGATAAGCGCGGAACTCGTGATGTGGCTGATGCTTATTTGAAGTACCTGTATTCACCAGAAGGCCAAACTATCGCTGCGAAGAATTACTACCGCCCGCGTGATCCGGCGGTTGCCGCCAAATTCGCCAGTGAATTCCCGCAACTCAAATTGTTTACCATTGACGAAGTCTTTGGTGGCTGGACTAAAGCACAGCAGGTACATTTTGCTACTGGTGGCGTTTTTGATGAGATCAGTAAACGTTAACATGAAGTCTTAATTGACTCAGCGCCCGTAGGTTAATTCTTACGGGCGTTTTACTTGGTAAATTATATCTCTTTGTTGATGATCCCCATTTCCTCATTATTTTCATTATTTCTCTCATTCTTACAGATAAGAACTCCTCGATTCGGCATATGGAACTAAATGCGCTATTTATCTCAACTGATTGAGCTGACAACTTTATAGGGAGAGGGATATGCAAATTACTAATAACCATAGTAGCTTGAATCCAATACTGGAAAGTGACGAGAAACAACCTTTATTAAGCGAATCTATACAGACGGAGTACGAAATAGATGCGTCATTTAGGTCTGCATATGGGATATTAGAACCGGAGCATGTGAGCAATATTGAGACCTATCATTCGTCTGCCGCAATAGAAAATGAAAAGGACCCCTACGGGGTAAAACTAAGTCAATTCGCAGGTAATGTAAAAACATGCGTAGGTAATGTAAATAAATACGTAGAGTGCGAGGAGATGAATAGTAAAAATAGTTATGTAGAGCGTTATTTATTAGAAAACATCAATCGTAATGGTAAAGCCCCTTTATTATTAAGGCCTTTGGCGGCTTTACTTGCCTTATTTGGGATTCATGGTTTTGGACAACAGAATTGCATATCTTGTGCCACCGCCGTTATTGATTCATTAGAAAAAGATATCCCATTGACTGCTCTACCTAATTTGCGGGGGGCCTCTGTTGCAGACAATATGAACATCCGCTTCCATCAAGGGATATTCACGGAAGAATTGATCGTTCAATTAAGTTATTATCAAAAAAGTGATGAACTCAATGCTCTTCTCGCCATTAACCGTCCAGCAATAATGCGTATGCTACCGGGTGCGACACAAGGGCATGCTTGTAATCTCATTAAATTTAAAGATAGCGATGTTATTCATTTTCTTGATACTCAAAAGAGAACACATTTTAGCTGTAACTTGAAGGAGATTGAGAAAAAGGGGGCAGAGATAAAGAAATTCCTCGGTTCAGTCGGGGCTGAGGGGATTGATGTATGGAAAGAGAGACCAGAAGAAATATATATATAAAGCCGGAGCTATGACCCCGGCTTTATCAGCAACTTAAAAGCAAAGATTAAGCTTTTTTAGCTTCTGCAGCAGCTTTCACGATAACAGCGAAAGCATCCGCTTTCAGAGATGCACCGCCAACCAGCGCGCCATCGATATCTGGCTGGGTGAACAGTTCTGCTGCATTTTTATCATTTACAGAACCGCCGTACTGAATGATAACTTGTGCGGCAACAGCAGCATCTTGTTTAGCAATATGGTCGCGGATGAATTTATGAACCGCTTGAGCCTGTGCTGGCGTCGCTGATTTGCCAGTACCGATAGCCCAGATGGGTTCATAAGCAATCACTGCGCCTTCGAACGCTTTGACACCGAGAGTGTTCAGCACGGCATCCAGTTGTTTAGCACAAACCGCTTCAGTTTGGCCCGCTTCGTTTTCTGCTTCGGACTCACCGATACACAATACTGGGATCAGACCCGCATCTTTCAACACGCCGAATTTCTTCGCGATGAACTCATCACTTTCTTTGTGATAAGTACGGCGCTCAGAGTGGCCAATAATGATGTATTGCGCGCCAATATCTTTCAGCATTTCAGCAGAGGTTTCGCCGGTAAATGCGCCAGACAGATTCACATCAACATTCTGTGCGCCCAGAGCGATACGGCTGCCTGCTAAGGCATGTTTAGCTTGGCTCAGGTAGATAGCGGGTGGGGCAATAGCTACGCCACAGCCTTCAACGGTACTCAGTTCTTTACGCAGGCCAGCGATAAGCTCGTTAACCATGTGAGTGCTACCGTTCAGTTTCCAGTTACCCATAACTAATGGATGACGCATGTTTCTTCCTCCAACAAGGGGACACGAGGGTCAATAATAATGACTGCCCGACAGGCAGTTTACCTGTCCAACAGTATAGAGATGATTAGCGGTAATGGCTTTGCTTTTCGTCATTAATTGCAGCGAGATTATGCTTCAGATAGTGACAGCTTAATCGGTTCAACAGCGAAGGTTAGCCCTTTTTCGCCGTTATCTGCTACAACATAGCGAATTGCACCGACAGGATGGGCGTAGAAAGGCAAGCCTTTACCTTGTGTCAGCAGCTGCTGCACGTTGTCGAGGCTTTGTTCGACAGTGAGTGTCGGCTCAAATTGGCGCATCAGCGCCGCCATATAGTTCACTGCAACACGCCGAGCTGCTTTTTCTTCATTTCCTTTAATGGGCAAATAGGTAATTTGGAGAGTCTTAATCTTACCTGTCCCTTTTTCCAATGCGGTTGAAGCATAAAGATTTTCATTAATCTTGCTGGCCGCACGCGTCAGTGGCGGAGCATCACCCTTCACGGTGATGGCGTGGAACTCACTGATGGGGAGTGTCGGGTTAGCACGATTATAGCGCTCACGAAATTTCACCAGTGTTAAATCAAAGGTGGGGGCGCCCGAAAGCAGATAAGGGGCTGTTGGCTGCGTTTCTACTGCTGGCTTATCATCGCCATCGGTAGGGTCGGCATGAGCGCGGCTGACCGTTGCTATCAGCAGCAGTATTGTCAGCATTGCGGTTATTTCATTTCTCATGACTTACGCCGTGGTTCGAAGTGTATAGGGGATTAAAGCGGTAATGGGCAGTGAATGTCAAAATTCACTGCAAAGATTATAGGTTAGTTGGGGTGTTAGGTTACACTTTGGCAAAATTATATCAGGTAAATGGATAGAGTCATCGATGACAATACAGCAATGGTGTTTCTCGTTTAGAGGCCGTATAGGGCGACGAGATTTTTGGATCTGGATTGGCTTGTGGCTGTTGGCGATGCTGGTGATTTTTACTCTGGCAGGGAAAGATTGGATACCGATTCAGACTGCCGCTTTCGCTATTGTTTTTCTGTTGTGGCCGACGGCAGCGGTGGTGGTTAAGCGGCTTCATGACCGCAATAAAGCGGGTTGGTGGGCATTGTTGGTTGTACTGGCCTGGATACTGATGGCGGGTAATTGGCAGATGTTGGCCCCAATTTGGCAGTGGGGCGTTGGGCGATTTATTCCCACACTTATTATTGTCATGATGTTTATCGACTGCGGCGCATTTCTTGGTACGCAAGGGGATAACCGTTTTGGCCCGGAAGCGGTGCCAGTGAAGTTCCTCGCAGATAAAGCACAGTAGAGAATGTGGGTAAAGCAAAAGGGCGCAATCGCGCCCCTAGATATTTAGATTATCAATATTACTTCTTACCAATACTGCTCACTGGTCATATGCCCCGGTTTACGGCGTAAATGTTTACGCATCCCCCGCTGATCCTTCAGCAATTGCTGAGTATCACGCACCATTTGCGGGTTACCACACAGCATTACATGGCTATCTTCAGCATCAATCTTCAAGCCAACTGCGGCTTCCAGAGATCCATTTTCAATCAACGCGGGGACTCTACCGGTTAATGAACCGGGGGATTCTTCACGGCTCACTACTGTCTGAATACGTAATTTGCCGTTATAACGTTGCTCAAGTTGTTGCATCAGCGGCAAATAACTGAGGTCACGGGCAAAGCGGGCAGCATGAACCAACACGATATTTTTGAAGCGCTCTAAATCGCGCCCCTCTTGTAAGATAGACAGATAAGGCCCAATCGCGGTACCGGTTGCCAGCATCCATAAAGTATCGCAATCTGGGATTTCTTCCAGCACAAAGAAGCCAGCGGCTTGCTTGGTCACCATCACTTCGCTACCCACCGCCAGTTGGTCCAGCCGTGGGCTGAGTTTCCCCTCTGGTACCGTCACCAGATAAAACTCCAGATTATCGTCGCTCGGGGCGTTGACGTAGGAGTAGGCCCGTTGCACCCGCTCGCCATTAATATCTAATGCCAGCTTGGCAAATTGACCGGCGGTAAAGGGATCGACGGGCGCATTGACCCGAATACTAAACAAAGCGTCTGTCCAGTGTTCGACGTGAGTAATCTTACCACTAACCCATTCAGCCATATTTATGGTCCCTGTTATTCAATGATGCTCAAAGCGCAGGCGCTATTTTAGGGGATCTCGTTGAAAAGTATTATCGATTAAATGTTATCCCGTCGATCCTTGGCTTCACTCACTAATCTGGACACTTTAGTTTACGTCGCTGGTGTTTTTATCTGCCAGTTACCCATTTGGCAATATGTCATGCTGGCTCGCTAAAAAATCTGAATTTGTTAGCTTATGCGCCAATAGTGAGGTGTGCCCCAAAATACGGTTTTTTAGCTGTCTGTTGTGGCACGATGTCCGGCTAACGATTAGTTAAGATAATGAGAAAAATAGAGAATTTCCACCTGCTGGTGATGTTGATTCTGTTGGTCGCTGTCGGTCAAATGGCACAAACCATTTATGTACCGGTTATTGCGGATATTGCCCGTGATTTATCGGTTCGTACTGGTGTGGTACAGCGCGTCATGGCGGCTTATTTGTTGACCTACGGCTTCTCGCAATTGATTTATGGCCCACTCTCCGACCGCGTTGGGCGTCGGCCCGTTATTTTGGCGGGCATGATGATATTTATGCTCGGTGCATTGGGGGCTTGGCTGGCTGGTAGCTTGACGATGTTGGTGGCCGCCAGTGCTTTGCAGGGGATGGGGACTGGGGTTGCGGGCGTGATGGCGCGAACCATGCCTCGGGATTTATATGCAGGTACGGCACTGCGCTACGCTAATAGCATGTTAAATATGGGTATTTTGGTTAGTCCACTGATGGCTCCAGTCATTGGTGGAGTGCTGGCGAGCCTGTTTGGCTGGCGTGCTTGCTATGCTTTCTTGCTCTTTTTGTGTGGTGGGGTAGCCTTTTGCATGTTCCGTTGGTTGCCGGAAACCCGCCCACTGCAAACCGAAAAACGGCGTATGTTAGCGAGCTTCCGCTTGCTGTTATCTGATCGTTCTTTTAGCGGCTATTTGGTGATGCTCATTGGAGCGTTGGCAGGGATTGCTGTCTTTGAGGCCAGTGCTGGTGTGCTGATGGGCGGAGTATTGGGGTTGAGTGGGGTAACCGTCAGTATTCTATTTATCTTGCCGATTCCTGCCGCATTTTTTGGTGCTTGGTATGCGGGCCGTGATGGTAAAACTTTCCATAGTTTGATGTGGCACTCGGTCATTAGCTGCCTGTTGGCAGGGTTGATGATGTGGATACCCGGCTGGTTTGGCGTGATGAACATTTGGACGTTGGTGATACCGGCGGCGCTGTTTTTCTTTGGCGCTGGGATGCTGTTTCCATTGGCCACCACCGGTGCGATGGAACCTTTTCCTTATTTAGCGGGCGCTGCTGGGGCTTTAGTGGGCGGGTTGCAGAATGTTGGGTCAGGTTTAGCCACTTGGCTGTCCGCCATGCTGCCACAAACCGGGCAGTTCAGTCTGGGGTTGCTAATGTTTGCAATGGCGGTACTGATTTTGCTGTGCTGGTGGCCATTATCCCATCGGATGCAACCACAAGAACACCGCGTTTAATCAATAGAATACACGAAGACTAAAAACGGGCATCGCTTGAATGTGATGCCTGTTTTTAATTAATGCCCGCAATATCGGTGAACCGAATTATAGTAAGAATTCATGCAGCGCGGGATCTTTGCGATCCAGAAAATGGGTCGAGCGAATACGGCGGATAGTGCGGGATTTACCACGAATTAGCAGTGTCTCGGTGGTCGCCATGTTCCCTTTGCGGTAAATACCTTCTAGCAAATCACCTTTGGTAATCCCGGTAGCAGAGAAAATCACATTGTCATTGCGGGCCATATCACCTAGCAACAACACTTTACCTGCCTCAATACCCATGGATTTACAGCGTGCTAATTCTTGTTCACCGATACGGCGGTTGTCTTCGTTATCACCCTTAACTTGATGGCGCGGCAGTAAACGGCCTTGCATGTCGCCGTCGAGTGCCCGGATCACTGCCGCTGAAATGACCCCTTCAGGCGCGCCGCCGATGCAATACATCACATCCACTTCACTTTCTGGCATGCAGGTCAAAATAGAGGCTGCAACATCACCGTCTGGAATGGCGAACACTTTCACACCGAGTTGCTGCATTTCGGCGATAATCCCATCATGGCGCGGTTTAGCCAGCGTGATAACGGTTAAATCGGTCAAGGGTTTATTGAGCTTGATGGCGATGTTGCGCAGATTGAGTTCCAACGGCAGGTTAAGGTCGATAGCGCCTTTTGCACCGGGGCCAACTACCAACTTTTCCATATACATATCCGGCGCATGCAAGAATGTGCCTTTATCTCCCACTGCCAACACAGCCAGTGCATTAGCCTGACCCATCGCCGTCATGCGAGTACCTTCAATGGGGTCAACAGCGATATCCACGGCATCACCTTGGCCGGAGCCGACGCGCTCGCCGATAAACAGCATCGGTGCCTCATCGATTTCACCTTCACCAATAACAATTTGCCCATCAATATTGACCTGATTGAGCATAATACGCATGGCCCGTACAGCAGCGCCGTCGGCAGCATTTTTATCGCCCCGACCCAGCCACTTATAGCCCGCCAGTGCGGCAGCTTCAGTGACACGGGAAAACTCGATGGCTAATTCACGTTTCATGGTTCGACCTGTTGATTGCGATATGGGAGAACGGATATAGGGCGAGAATTCTATCACATTGAAGAATAAGCCGAGGTAGGCATGAATAAAAAACGCGCCACCGGGGGAGTGATGGCGCGTTAGCAATAGAAGAGACGTTCAGTATAAAACAGGCGAATCGTTACTCGTCGTGCTCTTCCCATGCCTGAGCGCGTGCTACAGCTTTCTTCCAGCCTTTGTAGCGGAAGTCACGCTCAGTAGTTTCGATCCCAGGGCGGAATTCGCGGTCAATAGTCGCTTTGCTCCGCACTTCGTCTAAGTCATTCCAGAAGCCTGTTGCCAGACCTGCCAGGAATGCGGCACCCAACGCGGTACTTTCACGCACAACAGGACGTTCAACACGGGTGCCCAGAATATCGGCTTGGAACTGCATCAAGAAGTTGTTGGCTACTGCACCACCATCAACACGCAGTGATTTCAGACGTTCGCCAGAATCGGCTTGCATCGCATCCAGCACATCGCGAGTTTGGTAAGCAATTGATTCCAGTGTTGCGCGGATAATATGGTTGCTGTTCACACCACGGGTCAGGCCAAAAATAGCGCCACGGGCATACGGGTCCCAATAAGGTGCACCTAGGCCGGTGAAGGCAGGCACCACATAGACCCCATTGCTGTCTTTAACTTTCGTAGCAAAATATTCAGAATCGAATGAGTCACTAATCAATTTCAGCTCATCACGCAGCCATTGGATAGAGGCGCCACCAATAAACACAGCACCTTCCAGCGCATAGTTCACTTCGCCTCGAGGGCCACAAGCGATAGTGGTTAATAGACCATTTTTGGATTCAACCACTTCAGTACCGGTGTTCATCAGCAAGAAGCAGCCTGTACCGTAAGTATTTTTCGCCATACCCGGTTGTACACATAACTGGCCGAACAGTGCAGCTTGTTGGTCGCCAGCAATACCTGCGATTGGAATACGAGTGCCGCCTTTACCACCAATGTTGGTTTGGCCGTAAATTTCAGATGATGGGCGAACTTCAGGCAGCATGGCACGTGGAATATTCAGCGCTTTCAACATGCGCTCATCCCACTCTTTGGTGCGGATATTAAACATCATGGTGCGTGATGCGTTGGTGTAATCCGTCACGTGTACGCGGCCCTGCGTCATGTTCCACACTAGCCAAGTGTCTACAGTACCAAACAGTAACTCGCCACGTTCAGCACGATCACGTGCGCCTTCTACGTTATCGAGGATCCATTTGACCTTGGTGCCAGAGAAGTAAGGGTCGACCACTAAACCGGTGTTATGGCGGATATACTCTTCCAGCCCTTCTTTTTTGAGTTTCTCACAAATTTCGGCAGTACGACGGCATTGCCAAACAATCGCGTTGTACACCGGTTTACCGGTCGCTTTATCCCAAACAATGGTGGTTTCACGCTGGTTAGTAATGCCGATACCGGCGATTTCATCAGAACTGATACCGGCTTTAGCCAGTACTTCGACCAGTGTTGAGCTTTGAGTTGCCCAGATTTCCATTGGGTCATGCTCAACCCAGCCCGCTTTCGGGTAAATTTGGGTGAATTCGCGCTGAGAAACACTCACGATATTAGCATCGTGGTCCAGTACCACAGCTCTGGAACTGGTCGTTCCCTGATCAAGCGCGACAATGTATTTCTTTTGAGTAGTGTTTTCAGTTGTCATAGTTAGCCTACTTTTAAGTTGCCGTTTATACCCGTTATCTTTCATGGCGTTGGTACGTTGGCTGTGCCATGAAATCTACCGGGTATATTAGATTATCTATTAATTACGCTTTGCGTTCTGTGGTCGTCACCGTGGTTTCTTCATCATCAATGGCACACACATCGCAAGGTAAGTGGCGGCCAATCAGAGCACGATAGCCAAAAGCACCGACCAAAGCGCCGACGATAGGCCCTAAGATAGGGACTAGGAAGTAAGGAATGTCACGCCCGCCAGTGAAGGCGACTTCACCCCAGCCGGCAAAATAAGCAAATAGTTTTGGACCAAAATCACGTGCTGGGTTTAATGCGAAGCCTGTCAGCGGCCCCATTGAACCACCGATAACAGCAATCAGAATACCAATGAGTAACGGTGCCAGTGGGCCGCGAGGAATACCATTACCATCGTCAGTCAGTGCCAAAATCAGGCACATCAAAATAGCAGTAATGACGGTTTCAACCAGGAAAGCCTGGAAAACAGAAATGTGCGGATTTGGATAAGTAGAGAAGATACCGGCCAAGTTCAGGCTTTCAACACTGCCACGAGCTATCTGATGGGTTTGTTCAAAATCGACAAACAGGTTGTAGTAGAGACCATACACTAATGCCGCTGCACAAAATGCCCCTGCAATTTGCGCCACAATGTAGGGAATGACTTTACGGCGATCGAAGCAGGCAAATAACCACAATGCAATGGTTACCGCCGGGTTAAGATGAGCGCCAGAAATTGCTGCTGTTAGGTAGATGGCCATGGCAACACCCAGGCCCCAAATGATACTGATTTCCCACTGCCCAAAACTGGCGCCTGCCAATTTCATTGCAGCAACACAGCCCACACCAAAAAAGATGAGTAGAGCAGTACCGAGAAACTCCGCGATACATTGGCCCTTCAAGGTCGAACTAGCGGTTTGGCTCATAGTAGATGTCCTAGAGACAGAGATTTATAGGGTATTTCTTATTTTTGCCCTTCAGACAACGAAGGGAGTGATGTAAATTTATCGTTAACGAGCATAAACGAGAAATAGCGAAATCAAAATGTGTGTGGTGCGTCATAAAAATGAGCGATTTCGCGTTATTCACGGACGTTAAGGTACTTTGAAAGTGTGATCAGACCAGTACTTTTGTTTTCAGTTGTTAAGGGCATGTATAACTTTACAGGATTGGTCATAAGGGTTTTTCAGTTTTTGCTGATGGTTCCTGAAACGAAATTGCTACAGAGTGTGGTTTGTACGGGTATGGCGCTAGACAGGGGGGGGCTGGCTACATACAATCGTTTCACAGGGTCATCGTTTTTATCAAGCGGCGTTGCTTTGATGAGGAACGCGTTAAACCAGCGCTTGTTACACGAGTTCGATAGCCATATAGCGCGATAAGTATTCACAGCAGTTTCATCTGCTAGTTGTTGTTTTAGTTAGAGCAGCAACTCAAGCTAAAAATGATGACTGCGACCAAGAGATGTACGCCTTGCTACCATAAGGGGACCGAAGAATGTCATTTGAAGTATTTGAGAAATTGGAAGTTAAAGTTCAGCAGGCGATTGATACCATCACTTTGTTACAGATGGAAATTGAAGAGCTGAAAGAGAAGAATAACACCCTGTCCCAAGAAGTTCAGGAAGCGGCTGGTGGCCGTGAAGCGCTAGTGCGCGAAAATGAGCAACTGAAACAAGAACAGCATGTTTGGCAGGATCGTCTGCGGGCTTTGCTGGGAAAGATGGAAGAAGTTTGATTTTGGCGGTTAAAGTGTAAACAATAACCGGCGTCAAATGAGAAGGGTAAAGGGCGATATCGACATCGCCCTTTCTTATGAAATCAGTGGGATATTACTCAATATCCAACGGTTCTTCTGACAGAATAATACCGGTGTTGTCTGCGTACAAATGGTCGCCGGAGAAGAACGTCACACCGCCAAAGTTCACGCGGATATCACTCTCGCCGATACCTTCATCTGCAGCACCCACCGGGATGGCTGCCATCGCTTGGATACCAATATCCAACTCAGCCAGTTCATCAACCTGACGAACTGCACCGTAAACAACAATACCTTCCCACTCGTTTTTCAGCGCCAGGTCAGCTAATTCAGCATTAATTAATGCACGGCGAACTGAGCCACCGCCATCAACAACCAGGACACGGCCCAGACCATTTTCTTCAAGTAGGTCAAATAATAAGCCGTTATCTTCGAAACATTTTACAGTGGTTATCTTGCCACCAAATGAAGTACGTCCGCCAAAATTGGAGAACAGTGGTTCTACCACATTTACCTCTTCATGATAGATATCACAGAGATCGGAAGTATCATATTTCATAGGATTAACGTCTGGTTGCGGCTGGGATGTTAAGTATATCCCTTTCTGGCTACTGTTGGCAAAATCATCAATTGTTAAATTTCTCCGAGTAGACTTTATTAGCCGCCACCCGGAGAAAGAAAGCGGCGAGATTAGCTGAGTACTAGGCCGACGGCAAATAGGATATTGGTCAATAGCGCGGCTTTAACCATATGCTCAAGCATGGGGCGCATTCCCGCAGCCGTAGGTTCGCGCAAGACAAATAGGGCGTGTTTGACCAACAATGGAACAGCCAGAATAAAGATCCAACCCTTCCAAGTGTGCAGATTTAATAGGCTAAATAAGGCCAGACAGAAGATAGCGGCAGTGATCAATAGAGCATGGTAATAGCGTGCGATGACTGGGCCTAAACGCACCGCCAGTGTATTTTTACCATTGGCCTTGTCATTTTCGATATCGCGCAAATTATTAATATTGAGAACTGCGGTGGCCAGTAAACCACAAGCCGTGGCGGGAAGCATGACGATGCTGTCAAAGTGCCCAGCCTGAAGATAGTAAGTCCCGGCAACACTCAACCAGCCGAAGAATACTAAGACGGAAATATCACCTAACCCCATATAACCATAGGGTTTGTTACCTACGGTATAGGTAATCGCCGCCACAATGGCCATCAACCCAAGCAGTAAAAAGCCTAAAATATCACTGGGTTTTTCACAGGCCACAGCGATAAGTGCAATACCAGAAATAATGGTCAGGCTTACAGTAATGATCAGCGCCACTTTCATCTGGTGACGAGTAATCATCCCTTTTTGCATGCCGCGCAGTGGCCCGATGCGCTCTTCGGTATCACTGCCCTTAATAGCATCGCCATAATCATTGGCCAGATTAGACAGAATTTGCAGCAGGCCAGCTGTTAGCAAAGCAAGCAATGCGACTGCGGGTTTAAAACTATCGAGCCAGACAGCAAGCGCTGAACCGGTAACGATAGAGGCAAAAGCCAGTGGTAGTGTTCGTGGCCGTAGGCTTTCCAGCCAAGCCTGAGTCTGGCTGGTGTTGGTTGATAGGCTCATTTTCCGCTTCATTTTATTATTTACCTTCCATTATTGAAGCCGCAGGGGTTAGCTAAGTTCATTGGCCGCCTACCTGCAACGCCACTAACGTCGGGTATTAGGAGTCTGGTCCGCCTATTATCGGCGAGTTAAAAAAATCATTCGATAAAAATAAGAGTGGGAGGCGATGCCTCCCACTCAATATTATTTTGGCGAACCATTTTATCCAGCATAGGCTTATAAAGCGAATTATAGGATAAAACGACTCAGATCTTCATCTGCTACCAGCTCATCCAGATGCTTACCGACATATTCCGCATCAATAGTAATGGACTGGCCATTGCTTTCACTAGCGTCATAAGAGATATCCTCCATCAGACGTTCCAGCACGGTATGCAAACGGCGAGCACCAATATTCTCGGTACGCTCGTTAACCTGCCAGGCTGCTTCAGCGATTTTGCGGATACCTTCGCGGGAGAACTCAACAGTCACTCCTTCGGTCGCCATCAGTGCTTTGTACTGTTCGGTCAGCGATGCACTCGGTTCAGTCAGAATGCGCTCGAAATCATCTGTAGTCAGTGCTTGCAATTCTACACGGATTGGCAAGCGACCTTGCAATTCCGGAATCAGGTCAGACGGGCTTGAGACCTGGAATGCACCGGAGGCAATAAACAGAATATGATCTGTTTTCACCATACCGTGTTTAGTCGATACGGTGCAGCCTTCTACCAGTGGCAGCAAGTCACGCTGTACCCCTTCGCGAGACACATCCGGGCCTGAAGTCTGGCCGCGTTTACAGATTTTATCGATTTCATCGATGAATACGATCCCGTGTTGCTCAACCGCATCAATCGCTTGTTGTTTTAGCTCTTCAGGATTAACCAGCTTCGCGCCTTCTTCCTCAATCAGCAGTTTGAATGCATCTTTGATTTTGATTTTACGCGGCTTTTGTTTCTGACCAGCAATGTTCTGGAACATGGATTGTAACTGATTAGTCATCTCTTCCATGCCCGGAGGTGCCATAATTTCAACTCCAACCGGAGCGGCTGCCAAATCGATTTCAATCTCTTTGTCATCCAGTTGACCTTCGCGCAGTTTTTTGCGGAAAGCCTGACGAGTCGCAGATGGCTCTTGGGTTTCATCCGGTTGGCCCCAGTTATTCTTGGCCGGCGGAATGAGCACATCCAGAATGCGCTCTTCGGCTAATTCCTCAGCCCGATAGCGCATTTTTTCAATTGATTGATGGCGAACCATTTTCACGGCTGCATCGGTCAGATCGCGGATAATCGAATCCACCTCTTTACCCACATAGCCCACTTCGGTGAATTTAGTCGCTTCAACTTTGATGAACGGTGCATTAGCCAGTTTTGCCAGACGGCGGGCAATTTCGGTTTTACCCACACCGGTTGGGCCGATCATCAGAATGTTTTTTGGAGTAACTTCATGGCGCAACTCTTCATTAAGTTGCATCCGACGCCAGCGGTTACGCAGGGCAATGGCCACTGCACGTTTAGCTTTATCCTGGCCGATAATGTAGCTATCAAGTTCGCTGACGATTTCGCGTGGGGTCATTTCAGACATGTCACTCTATCCTTACGCTTTGTATGTTAATAACGTTTAGTACGTTAATTCTTCGATGGTTTGGAAGCGGTTGGTATAGATACAAATATCCCCCGCAATGCTCAGAGATTTCTCAACGATATCTCGAGCACCCAATTCGGTGTTTTCCAGCAGAGCGCGTGCCGCTGACTGGGCATAAGGCCCACCAGAACCGATAGCAATCAAATCATCTTCAGGCTGAACTACATCGCCATTGCCTGTGATGATCAGTGACGCGGTTTCATCAGCGACGGCTAGCAGTGCTTCAAGCTTGCGTAGCATACGGTCGGTTCGCCAATCTTTGGCTAACTCGACAGCTGCTTTCGTCAGGTGGCCTTGATGCATCTCTAGTTTGCGCTCGAACAGCTCAAACAGCGTAAAGGCATCAGCCGTACCGCCAGCAAAACCGGCAATCACTTTATTGTTATAAAGGCGACGTACTTTTTTGGCGTTACCTTTCATTACGGTATTACCCAGAGTGACCTGGCCATCGCCACCGATAACGACATGACCATCACGGCGTACACTTACAATTGTTGTCACGAGCGGACCCTCGTTGCAGACTGAATGAGTCCCCATACTGCCTTTCAGAAAAACAGTATGGGGTATATTGAGATTATAAATGGGGGAGGATTACTGCTTTTCAACCCCCAACAGCGAGGGGAATGCATCCTGATTGACCTGCGCTTTTCAAACGCTGCAAGGCATTATCTGCGGCAGCCTTGGTGCTGTATGGGCCGAGCACCACACGATTCCAACCACCACCGGCGGTTATACGGCTTTCAATACCTTCAAATGCTAATTGAGCACGAATAGATTCGGCCTGATCGGCGGCTTTGAATGAACCACATTGCACCATCCAGCGCTGTGCTTTCTCTTTCTCTTTCTCTTTCTCTTTTTCCGGCTTCGGTGGTGTTGCGGCCTGTGTAACCGGTGCCGTTGGCTGTTGTGCTCGCGGCGGCTGTACCGGTACTTGCTGCTGTACTGGCGCAGTCGTTTGACGCGGCGGTGTTAACGGTTGCTGCTGCACATTGGTTGCCGGTGGTGTGATGGTCACCGAAGAGCGGGGCACTTGTACGCCTTGGTTATAAGGCACCTCTGACAGCTGTGTTGGTTGCTGACGCATGTCCGCCTGCATTTGCTCAAGCAATTGGCGCTGCTCATTGGTCAGTTGTGTCTTGGAATTCACTTCACCACCGGCAGAGGGTTCTGTTGGTGTAGGGACGCCAATCTGGCGATTTTCCAGCTCTTTAATATAGCGCCAGCGCTCTTCCGGTTTCGGCGGTAGCCCATTGCCCGCACGAGGGTCATGGCTAGGCAGTAGCGGAAGATCACCCGGCTTGTTGTGGGTAATGAAATAAAGTCCACCAACAAATACTACTAATAGCGCGACAGCCAGTGCCATCACGGTTTTAGATACTGCTGGAGCACTGCGTTTTTTTCGGCTGGTGCTTTTGCGCCGCGCTCCTGAGCGCCCTCGGCTTACATAATCTCTTTGTGCCACTGTCGTTTCGCTGCGTCGTGATGATGGAATAAGTCCGTCATGTTACTGAACCCCTGAATATTTGCCTAGCGTTTAGGCGCAGCAGTACTTTCCCTGATGATTAATTCGGTGTCTAACAAGCGGGAGCCACTTTGTACTGAATGCCCTTGTAACTGCTCAAGTAATAGTAACATGGCTTGCTGACCAATTTGATAGCGTGGTTGCGCTACGGTGGTCAAGGGAGGATCACAATACTGTGACAGCTTCAGGTCGTCAAAGCCAACCACTGAGATATCCTGCGGGACGTGCAACCCCATTTTCTTGGCTTGCCACATTGCCCCTATCGCCATTACATCATTGTGACAAAATATTGCAGTAGGTGGTTGTGGTAGCGCCATGAGTGTGGCAAAAGCCTCAGCACCAGCCTCGTAACTAAAGTCACCCCGCAGAATATAGTCGCTGTCGACCGCAATACCGTTACGGCGTAGAGCCTGAATATAGCCCTGTAGCCGATACTGACACAGCGGAAAACTCTCAGGCCCAGCCACACAGGCAATACGTTTGTGACCTAACTCGTGCAGATAGTTTACGGCTTCATAGGCTGCGGTCAGGTTATCGATATGCACCGTTGGTAGTTCCAGTTCTGGTGTAAATTCGTTTGCCATGACCATGGGCGGCAAATTGCGTTGCTCTTCTTTGCTGGCATCAAACGGCAGATTGGAGCCTAGCAACAACATGCCATCAATTTGTTTGGTGATGATTAAATTAACAAAGGTGCGCTCTTGCTGTGTCTGTTGCGCGCAATCGCCAATTAATATCAGATATCCTTGCTGGGCGGCAGCATGCTCAATGCCTTGAATGATATCAGCAAAAAATGGGTCACTGATATCGGGGACAATCACCAGAATAGTGCGTGACTCATTGCGTTTAATATTGCGAGATAAAGCATGAGGAGAGTAACCCACAGCCAGTACGGCTTGTTCCACTTTTTGCCGGGTCACGGTAGAAACCTTCTCGGGGTTCATTAGTGCACGCGATACCGTCGCAGTTGAAACACCTGCCATTTCGGCAACGTCTTTCATGGTGGCCATCGTGAATTCTTTCTTCTGTTCCAACGCCTTTCTCCTTGCTCTGGCTCCGAGCCAGCACGAATGCTTGAGATATCCTGTGGCCCGTGGCTCAGAATATTAACGGGTTGTCACACGTAAACCGGTATGCCCGGTTAGCGCGCTCATATCCTTTCATGGCAGTGTGGTTTCGGTTAAATACTGACTTTCCGTCATTCTATACAGATAGTGAGGGCAATTTGTTACCTAATTTGCATTAAAAGTGTGACATAAGTAGGTTTTTTCGAACTGGCTCGCACAAAGCAGGGTAAACGATTGCTTAGAGTGGCAAATCAAACAATAAATTACGTAAATAACCAGCGTTACAACTTCGAGTAAGCAGGTGATTTAGCTGTCGATTGGATCCACATCTAACGTCCACTTAACTTTTCGCGCTTGCGGTAGCGTGTTGATCAACGGCTGAGAGGTTTTAATCAGCCGTTGCAATAATTGCCGTGAAGGGTGCTGTAACAATAATTGCCAGCGGAAGCGGCCACCACGTTTAGCTTGCAATGCCGGAACTGGCCCCATAATCCATAGCGCATCATCTTTCAGTGGGCTAGCCTCCAGCAAATTACGTAGCTGTTGCAGGAACAGTGCTGATTGCTGGTTATCGTGGTCTTCACTGCGCACGATGATATGACTGGTATAAGGCGGTAAAAATACGCTTTTACGTTCGGCCAAAGCCTGTTTGGCAAAAGCGTCATAGCCTTGCTGGAGTAGAATTTGCAGTAGTGGATGCTCAGGATGGTGCGTTTGTAAAATGACTTCACCTTGTTTACCCGCACGGCCTGCGCGGCCAGATACTTGGGTATAAAGCTGTGCAAAACGCTCCGCCGAGCGAAAATCGGCGGAAAACAGCGCTCCGTCAACATCCAGTAATGCGACCAGCGTGACATCAGGAAAGTGGTGGCCCTTCGCCAGCATTTGGGTACCAATCAAGATGCGCGCGCCTCCCTGATGAACATCAGCCAGATGCTGTTCCAGTGAGCCTTTACGGCTGGTGGTATCGCGATCAATTCGGGTAATTGGGGTATCAGGGAATAGCGGCGCAAGCTCATTTTCTAACTGTTCTGTACCAACGCCAACCGAGACTAAGTGAGTTGAGCCGCATTTGGGGCACTGTTGCGGCACGGGCCGTTGGCTATCGCAATGATGGCAACGCAACTGGCGGTGATTCTGATGGAGCGTGTAATAGTGGTCACAGCGCTGGCACTCGGCAATCCAGCCGCATTCATGGCACAACAGGGCGGGTGCATAACCCCGGCGGTTGAGGAATAAAATCACTTGATTGTCAGCTTGCAAATGGGCTTTCATGCGCTTTAGCAGTGGCTGAGAAAGGCCAACTTTTAACGGTAGCCCTTTGAGATCCAATAAGTGTTGTACTGCGGGTTTTGCATTACCCGCCCGTTTCGACAGTGTGAGCTGGCGATATTTCCCCATCTGCACGTTATGTAATGTTTCCAACGCGGGGGTCGCCGTGCCCATCACGATGGGAATATTTTCTTCGCGTGCACGGAATACGGCTAAATCTCTGGCATGGTAGCGCCAGCCTTCCTGCTGTTTATAAGAGCTATCATGTTCTTCATCGATAATGATGACCCCTAGCCGCGAGAAAGGGGTAAACAGGGCGGAGCGAGTACCAATCACGATGGCGGCCTCGCCGTTGCGCGCCCGCAGCCAGACAGACAAACGCTCGCTGTCATTTAAGCCGGAATGGAGTACCTCAACCGGTGCCGTGAACCGTTCGCGAAAACGCGCAATGGTCTGCGGTGTCAAGCCAATTTCAGGTACTAAAACTAGCGCCTGACGGCCCTGCGCCAGAATGTTTTCCAGTACACTGAGATACACTTCGGTTTTGCCAGAACCGGTCACCCCCGCCAATAACCAGGCAGAAAACTGGGTATCTTCACTGCGGATCGCCCCAACGGCAGTGGCCTGTTCGGTATTGAGCCGCAGGCGCTCGCCTAACACCGAAAAGCCAACACGCCAGTCGATGGTAGCGGCTTCCTGAGCGCGTAGGTCAACTAACCCTTTGCTGCGCAAGGCTTGCAGCGCACTTTCCGTGAGTGCCATGTCATTAACTTGATGGCGATAGACTGGTTTTTGTAATAATGCAGCGAGGGCCTGCTGCTGTTTCGGCGCACGTTTTAAACTTTCCGGCGGAGTGGCTCGCCCAAGTTCAGTAGCGAACCATTGCCACAAAGGGGCGGATTGTGCCGGTTTCCCTTGGCGCAGCAAGATGGGTAGGGCATGAAACAAGACTTCACCAATGGGGTAATGATAATACTCGGTCGCCCAACAGAGTATGCGCCACAGACTGGGGGGAAATAGGCTGTCACTATCCAACACGGCATCAACGGTTTTGAGTTGTTCGAGGGGGAAGGCGCTGGTATCACTGATACCCACGACAATCCCAATGGCTTTGCGTTTACCAAATGGCACACTGACGCGTGCACCCACCACCGGGCAGGCCA
This sequence comes from Yersinia vastinensis, assembly GCF_044905075.1. Classification (NCBI taxonomy): domain Bacteria; kingdom Pseudomonadati; phylum Pseudomonadota; class Gammaproteobacteria; order Enterobacterales; family Yersiniaceae; genus Yersinia; species Yersinia vastinensis. Next base: position 4,591,762 of record NZ_CP173260.1, on the reverse strand, counting down.
TGGCACTGTCTAAACGGTAGTCAAAGGTACGGCTCAGTGGGACGGGTAAGGCCACTTGGACAACGAACATGTATTGCCATCCTGAATAAAAAACGGGCTTGAATAAAAAAAGATTGAATAGTTTACACTGAGTGCTTCAGAATGTGCGGATTCGATTGCGCGGTTTGGTCAAATTCTGTATGATTCGCCGCCTTTGATAGAATTCGATATCAAATCCTGTTAACAAGCGTTGTTTATTTTATCGACGATTGTTATTTATCAATCGTGTGGTGTCTGGCGGAACAGGGCTGGATAGCGACACGGCCTAAATATAGAGGTTTTCCATGAAACAAGGTATCCACCCTAAATACGAAGAAGTTACTGCTTCTTGCTCTTGCGGTAACGTTATCAAGATCAACTCAACTGTTGGTCATGACCTGAATCTGGACGTGTGCGGCGAATGCCACCCGTTCTACACTGGCAAGCAGCGTGATGTTGCTACCGGTGGCCGTGTTGACCGCTTCAACAAGCGTTTCAGCGTGCCGGGTGCTAAGAAGTAATTATTGCCCGTCAGACGAAAAAGGCGCCTTGGGCGCCTTTTTTCATTTCAGCAGCCCGGTTCATTTGACTTATGAACCGGGCTGCTGCCGGAAATCAATATTCCCAGGTATCGGGATCAACACCCAACTCACGCATTAAAATCTTCGCGGCTTCCGGGATTTCATCACTGCGCTCTTTACGCAGGTCTTCATCATTCGGCAGCGGTTGTCCGGTAAATGCATGCAAAAAAGCCTCGCATAACAATTCACTGTTAGTCGCGTGGCGCAGGTTGTTCACCTGACGGCGGGTCCGCTCATCGGTGAGGATTTTTAATACCTTCAGCGGAATGGATACCGTAATTTTTTTGACCTGCTCGCTTTTCTTACCGTGTTCAGCGTAAGGGCTGACATACTCGCCGTTCCACTCAGCCATGGGACACCTTAAATTTGTCGGAAAATACAAAATTCTGAAAACCGGCCAATTATGCCCGATCTTCGCTGTTCTCACTAAATAAATGTCGATTTTACTAGACTAAGGTCACTGAAATAACCCTTTTTGCTATTTATTGATAGCTATTACCTTCTATACCTATCATCTTTCAAGCTGCTGGGGGATGACTGCCATCATTCACTCAAGTCATTGAGTTAGCTAAACTCCTTGAGTTTATTCTGTTGTTGCCGACCTGCAACTTGAAAACTATTGGGTATAAGCCATTTTTTGCGATTAAAACAAGATCCCCACCGAAATCTGGCTGACATCATTAAGATATCTAAAACCTACATAATTTTAGCGGTTATTATTCCATTGCTCAATCTATACGCAAAGAAGTTTAGATGTCCAGATGTATTGACGTCCGTAATTTGTGCGTCTACTCTGGCATAACATTTTCTCGATCCCGGCTGGTGGAAATCCTTATGACGCGTAAACAAGCAACAATAGCAGTCCGTAGCGGGTTGAACGATGACGAGCAATATGGCTGCGTCGTCCCCCCGATTCACCTCTCCAGTACCTATAATTTTATCGACTTTAATCAGCCTCGCGCCCATGACTATTCACGTCGTGGTAATCCAACACGCGATGTAGTACAGCGGGCATTGGCTGAACTGGAAGGGGGCGCGGGTGCTGTTATGACCAGCAGCGGGATGTCAGCGATTCATTTGGTTTGCACCACATTTCTCAAACCGGGCGATCTATTGGTGGCGCCACATGACTGCTACGGCGGGAGTTACCGTTTATTTAATAGCTTAAGTCAGCGCGGCGCATATCGAGTGTTGTTTGTTGATCAAGGTAATAAAGAGGCGTTGAGTCAAGCCTTGGCTGAGAAGCCTAAGCTGGTGTTGATTGAAACCCCAAGCAACCCCTTGTTACGTGTCGTTGATATCGCAGCAATTTGTGAAGCGGCACATGCGGTTGGTGCGTTAACGGTTTGCGATAATACTTTCCTCAGCCCGGCATTGCAGCAACCTCTCTCTTTAGGCGCGGATTTGGTCGTGCATTCCTGCACTAAGTATCTCAATGGGCATTCAGATGTGGTTGCGGGGGCGGTGATTGCCAAAGATCCTGAACTGGCGGTTGAGCTGGCATGGTGGGCGAATAATATCGGCGTAACGGGGGCTGCATTTGATAGTTACTTGTTATTACGTGGTTTACGTACCTTGTCACCGCGTATGGCTCAACAGCAACGTAACGCAGATGACATTGTTCGCTATTTACAGCAGCAGCCTTTAGTGAAAAAGCTGTATCATCCTTCTCTGCCACAACATCCCGGCCACGAAATTGCTTGCCGTCAGCAGTCAGGTTTTGGTGCGATGCTCAGTTTTGAGCTTGATGGTGATGAACAGGTACTGCGTCGTTTCCTCTCTGCCCTTGAACTTTTTACCTTGGCAGAATCGTTAGGTGGCGTCGAAAGCCTGATTTCCCATGCAGCAACCATGACTCATGCGGGTATGGCGCCAGAAGCGCGCACTGCCGCAGGTATTACCGACAGCTTATTGCGTATTTCCGTGGGTATTGAAGATAGCGAAGATTTGATTGCCGATTTGGAAAATGCCTTCCAGTTGGCGGGAACGAGGTAAGCATGAATGCAACAGCGGTAGCAGCGGCGGTGACGGGTCGTCAACTGCATAAATTTGGTGGTAGTAGCCTTGCAGATGTGAAGTGTTACTTGCGAGTGGCCAATATTATGGCCAACTACAGTCATCCCGGCGATCTCATGGTGGTGTCTGCGGCAGGTAGTACAACTAACCAGCTGATAAGTTGGTTGAAACTGAGTCAAAGTGATCGTCTTTCTGCTCATCAGGTACAGCAGAATTTACGCCGTTATCAACACGATCTGATTAGTGGCTTATTGCCACCAGAAATAGCCGAGCGGCTGATCAGTGAGTTTATCCATGATTTGGAGCGCCTGGCCGGCCTGCTGGATAACAAAGTTGATGATGCAATTTATGCTGAAGTGGTCGGGCACGGTGAGATTTGGTCGGCCCGCTTAATGGCTGCAGTACTGAATAAGTTGGATATGGATGCTACTTGGCTTGATGCCCGTAGCTTCCTGCGTGCGGAACGTGCGGCACAGCCACAAATTGATGAAGGTCGTTCTTATCCGTTGTTGCAACAATTGATGGCGCAACATCCGCATCAGCGCTTGGTAGTGACCGGTTTTATCTCGCGTAATAATGCCGGTGAAACCGTGTTGTTGGGGCGTAATGGCAGTGACTACTCTGCGACCCAAGTTGGGGCGTTGGCAGGTGTTGAGCGCGTTACCATCTGGAGTGATGTCGCCGGGGTATACAGCGCTGACCCGCGCAAAGTGAAAGATGCCTGCTTGCTACCTTTACTGCGTTTGGATGAAGCCAGTGAACTGGCTCGTCTGGCAGCACCTGTACTACATACCCGCACGTTGCAGCCAGTTTCAGGCAGCGATATCGATTTGCAACTGCGCTGTAGCTATCAGCCGGAGCAAGGTTCAACTCGTATTGAGCGCGTACTGGCTTCGGGATCTGGTGCCAAGATTGTTACCAGCCATGATGATGTTTGCCTGATCGAACTACAGATTGCCAGCCATCACGATTTTTCGCTGGCACAGAAAGAAATTGATTTGCTCCTGAAACGTGCGCAAATCAAACCGTTAGCGACAGGTATCCATCCTGATCGCAATCTATTGCAACTTTGCTATACCTCCGAAGTGGTCAACAGCGCACTCAGAGTGCTGGAAGATGCCACCCTGCCGGGGAAATTATCGCTGCGTGAAGGGCTGGCACTGGTGGCATTAGTCGGTGCGGGAGTGAGCAAAAACCCACTGCACAGCCATCGTTTTTACCAGCAACTTAAAGATCAGCCGGTTGAGTTTATCTGGCAGGCCGAAGACGGAATCAGCATGGTTGCTGTTTTGCGTCTTGGGCCAACTGAACACTTGATTCAGGGTTTACACCAGTCGTTGTTCCGTGCGGAGAAGCGTATTGGTCTGATGCTGTTCGGTAAAGGCAATATCGGTGCGCGCTGGTTGGAGTTGTTTGCCCGTGAGCAAAAAAACATTTCAGCCCGCAGTGGTTTTGAGTTCGTGTTGGCTGGTGTTGTCGACAGCCGCCGTAGCCTGTTGAGTTATGACGGGTTGGATGCGAGCCGGACACTGGCATTTTATGATGATGAAGCCAAAGAACAGGACGAAGAATCACTATTTTTGTGGATGCGGGCGCATCCGTTTGATGACTTGGTGGTGCTGGACGTGACGGCGAGCGAGTCACTCGCCGAGCAGTATCTGGATTTTGCCAGCTATGGTTTCCACGTGATCAGTGCCAATAAATTAGCCGGAGCTTCGAGCAGCAATAACTACCGCCAAATCCGCGACGCTTTTGCGAAAACAGGTCGCCATTGGCTGTATAACGCGACTGTCGGTGCGGGGTTACCCGTGAACCACACCGTGCGTGATCTGCGTGATAGTGGCGACAGCATTTTGGCGATCAGCGGTATTTTCTCCGGTACGCTGTCTTGGTTATTCCTGCAATTTGACGGCACTGTGCCCTTTACTGATCTGGTGGATCAAGCTTGGCAACAAGGGTTGACCGAGCCTGACCCTCGGGTGGATCTTTCAGGCCAGGATGTCATGCGCAAACTGGTGATTTTAGCCCGTGAAGCGGGTTACGACATCGAACCAAATCAGGTGCGAGTGGAGTCATTGGTGCCCGCAGGGGCGGATGTTGGGTCCGTGGATCAATTCTTTGAAAATGGTGAAGCATTGAATCAGCAAATGATTCAACGCTTAGAGGCCGCAAATGAAATGGGGCTGGTATTGCGTTACGTTGCGCGTTTTGATGCCAATGGTAAGGCGCGCGTGGGCGTTGAAGCGGTACGTACTGACCATCCACTGGCGTCCTTGCTGCCGTGCGATAACGTGTTTGCCATTGAGAGCCGTTGGTATCGCGATAACCCGTTAGTGATTCGTGGCCCGGGGGCGGGACGTGATGTTACCGCAGGAGCCATTCAGTCAGATTTAAATCGCTTGTCTCAACTGCTATAAACCTGCATTAAATTGCCTCCTCTACTTTTTGCGTCGGGGAGGCAAAACATCACGTGATCCCCTACATGAATTTTCTGCGTGTTGCGTGTGAAGATTAATCATCGCCCTAAACTTATTTAAAAGTTGACTCTTTCGCCAACTTCGGTCATTTTCTATTTAGACGTCTAAACGTATAGACGCTCATAAATGGACAGTGACAGATAACATAAGTCGTCAAAGCGACAATCATAGGCAATGGAGTAACAGGGTATGAGTTTTTTTCACGCAAACCAGCGGGAAGCGCTAAATCAAAGTCTGGCAGAGCTGCAAGGCCAGATTAATGTTTCTTTTGAATTTTTCCCGCCGCGTACCAGCGAGATGGAAGATACTCTGTGGAGCTCAATTGACCGCTTGAGCACCCTAAAGCCAAAATTTGTCTCAGTGACTTATGGTGCTAACTCCGGTGAGCGTGATCGCACCCATAGCATTATCAAAGGCATTAAAGAGCGCACCGGTCTTGAAGCTGCGCCACATTTGACCTGCATTGATGCTTCCCCAACCGAGTTACGTGATATTGCGACGGATTATTGGAATAGTGGTATTCGCCATATTGTTGCTTTACGTGGTGATTTACCCCCAGACAGTGGCAAGCCGGAAATGTATGCCTCTGATTTAGTGACATTACTGAAGGATGTGGGCGATTTTGATATCTCTGTTGCAGCTTATCCGGAAGTACATCCAGAAGCGAAGAGCGCACAGGCAGACCTCATTAACTTAAAACGTAAGATTGATGCAGGTGCCAACCGAGCGATCACTCAATTCTTCTTTGATGTCGAAAGTTATCTGCGTTTTCGTGACCGCTGTGTTGCTACAGGGATTGATGTTGAGATAGTTCCTGGCATTTTGCCCGTTTCCAATTTTAAGCAGCTTAAGCGCTTTGCCACGATGACCAATGTGCGAGTGCCAAATTGGATGAACACTATTTTTGATGGGCTAGATGATGACCCTGAGACTCGTAAAATGGTGGGCGCATCTGTTGCGATGGACATGGTGAAGATTTTGAGCCGCGAAGGGGTGAAAGATTTCCATTTCTACACCCTGAACCGCGCAGAATTAAGTTATGCAATTTGCCATACCCTCGGGGTAAGACCGTAGATTTTTAAAGGGGGAGTCTCCTCCCCCTGCCTCTCTCTAACCTGTATTGCGCATTCCCGCGGCCACACCGGCTATCGTCACCATCAATGCCTGCTCAACACGGGCATCTGGGTGTTCTTGCTGGCGCGAACGATGCAACAACTCGGCTTGCAAGACGTTTAGTGGGTCGGTATATACGTTACGTAACGCGATAGACTCCGCAATCCACGGTAAATCAGCCATTAAGTGGTCATCGTTGGCAATGGCCAGCACCACTTTAATGTCAGCTTCCAATTGGTCGCGTAATTGCTGACCTAACGGCCATAGCGATTTATCCACCAGACGCTGATCGTAATATTCAGCCAGCCACAAATCGGCTTTAGCGAATACCATCTCCAGCATGCCAATGCGCGTTGAGAAGAACGGCCAGTCACGGCACATCGTCGCCAATACTTCTTTCTTACCGGCATCAATTGCTTTTTGCAACCCGGCACCGGCGCCCAACCAAGCTGGGAGCATCAAGCGGTTTTGTGTCCAGGCAAAAATCCATGGTATGGCACGCAGGCTCTCGACACCACCGTTCGGACGGCGTTTAGCCGGGCGTGAACCCAGAGGTAATTTACCTAATTCCAGTTCTGGCGTTGCTGCACGGAAGTAAGGGACAAACTGTGGATTTTCACGCACGTAACCGCGATACATATCGCAAGATGCATCCGACAGCAGATCCATCACCTCAACCCATTCTTTCTTCGGTTCCGGTGGGGGCAATAAATTGGCTTCCAGAATCGCACCGGCGTACAGCGCCAAGCTGCTGATAGTGACTTCTGGCAGACCAAACTTAAAGCGGATCATCTCGCCTTGTTCTGTGACGCGTAACCCCCCTTTCAGACTACCCGGAGGCTGAGAGAGTAGGGCTGCGTGAGCAGGAGCACCACCGCGGCCAATAGAACCACCACGGCCATGGAACAGTGTCAAAGAAATGCCTGCTTTCTCACAGGTTTTGATTAATGCATCTTGCGCCCGATATTGCGCCCAAGAGGCAGCCATCACACCAGCATCTTTTGCTGAGTCAGAATAGCCAATCATCACCATTTGCTTGCCTTGAATCAGGCCACGATACCAGTCGATATTCAACAACTGGGTCATCACATCGTCGGCGTTATTCAGGTCATCCAGAGTTTCAAACAGTGGCGCGACCGGCAGCGTGAATGGGCAACCTGCTTCTTTCAGCAGCAAATGTACCGCCAGCACGTCCGATGGCACTTTTGCCATGGAGATGACGTAAGCGGCGATAGAGCCTTGTGGCGCTTCGGCAATCACTCGGCAGGTTTCCAGCACTTCCTGCGTATCGGCGCTTGGCTCCCACTTCAGTGGAACCAATGGGCGCTTGGAGTTCAGTTCGCGAATCAGGAAGGCTTGTTTATCTGCTTCAGACCAGCTTTCATAGTCACCGAGGCCCAAATAGCGGGTCAGTTCAGCAATGGCATCGGTGTGACGAGTACTTTCCTGACGCACATCGATACGCACCAATGGCACGCCAAAGCAGCGCACGCGGCGTAAGGTGTCCAGCAATTGGCCGTTGGCGATAATTTCCATGCCACAGGCTTTCAGGGACTGATAGCACGCGTAGAGCGGATCCCATAATTGATCATTACTAACCAGTAAATCCGTTGGTGGCAATACGCGCTCGCCTTTCAAACGGCTTTCTAAATAGGCTTGAGTATTGGTCAACTGCGTGCGTACACGCTTCATCAACTCACGATAAGGCTCAACAACTTCTTCACCGCCAGCCAGCTCGTGCAGTTCTGGCGTACATTCCGACATGGAAAGTTCAGAGACCAACACCTGAATATCACGCAGGAATAAATCGGTCGCTTTCCAACGGCTCAGTAGCAGCACATGACGAGTAATTTCGGCAGTGACGTTCGGGTTACCGTCGCGGTCGCCACCCATCCATGAGGTGAAACGAATGGGTACCGCCTCGACAGGTAAGCGGTAATCAAGGGAGTCCTGCAACTGCTCGTTAAATTCACGCAGGAATGCAGGCACACCTTCCCATAGGCTGTTTTCAACCACAGCAAAGCCCCATTTGGCTTCATCAACTGGGGAAGGGCGAATTTTACGAATTTCGTCAGTATGCCAAGATTGTGCAACTAACTGGCGCAAACGACGCATGATCTTGTTGCGTTCGTAGTCGGCCAAATCATTGTGATCCAACTGGCTCAGGCAGGAATTTACTTCAACCAGTTTATGAATCAGAGTGCGGCGAGTGATTTCCGTTGGATGAGCGGTCAGTACCAGCTCAATGGATAACTCATCAACTGCGCTGCGCATGTCCTTCTCGCTCAAATTTTTCTCTTTTAAGCGGGTAAACAGTTGGGCCAGGGCTTCCGGATTACTTGCGGCTTCGCCGTGTGGCGAAATACTGTGGTATTGCTCTGCCGTATTCGTCAGATTGAGGAATTGGCTAAAAGCACGGGCCACTGGCAGCAGTTCGTCGTTGGACAGATTTTGCAGCGTCGTCAGCAGTTCCTGACGGCTTGCTTCATTACCAGCACGCGAAGATTTAGATAATTTACGGATGGTTTCTACTCGATCAAGGATGTGCTCGCCTAAGGCTTCCTTGATGGTGTCCCCGAGTAGTTTGCCGAGCATACTGACGTTACTTCGCATTGCGGAATATTGTTCGTTCATATGATCCCTAAGCCCATACCCCTTGGACATGAAGCCACAGGGATGTTAGCTGCGCTCGCGTGCTGCCTTTCCTGCACTCCAATGACGTTGGGTATAAATTATTATGGTTTCTTTTTGTAAATTACTTTCATCCAAAAGGCTGAGATGGATATTTCCACTCGCCGCGTTCAATTTCATACCCCAATTGACACTATTTTTAGCAAAAAAACATCAATTTTAGGGATATTGTTGAAATTTAATTACCACGGCCAGATTATCAGTCTGGCTTATCGGTAACTTTGATCCCTCTACCCCATTAGGGTTATTTTTGTTGACAAAAATGATCAACGAGCTGACCAATCAGTTCACGGGTCGGCTCGATAAAGGCCATATCGATAAATTCATCCGGCTGATGAGCTTGATTGATAGACCCTGGCCCCAAGACTAACGTTGGGCATACTTTTTGAATAAACGGTGCTTCGGTACAGTAGTTAACCACCGCCGTGCGCTCGCCCAGTAATTTCTCGATAACCCCCACCATATGGTGATCGGTTGGACATTCATAGCCCGGAATTGGCGGGTGCAACTCATCAATACTCAAGCGGCCTGGCCAGCGCTCACTGACCGGTGCCAGCGCTTCAGTCATTAATTCATCTAACTCACTTAATGTCAGGCCCGGCAATGGGCGGATATCCATATGTAATTCACAACAAGCACAGATACGATTCGCCGCATCACCGCCATTGATATGACCAAAATTCATCGTTGGGTAAGGAATGGCAAATGCTGGATTGTGGTAACGCTCTTGCAGTGTAGTACGCAGTTTCATCAACTGAGTGATAGATTCATGCATCAAATCAATGGCATTCACACCGCGAGCGGGATCACTGGAATGGCCGGACTGACCAGTGATACGGATGGCATTGGAAATATGCCCTTTGTGCGCCCGCACGGGTTGCAGTGATGTTGGCTCACCAATAATGGCAAAATCGGGGCGCAATTGAGTGGAAGCTGCGAAGTAGCGTGCGCCCGCCATGGTGGTTTCTTCATCAGCGGTGGCCAGAATATACAGTGGCTTGCTCAATTTACTGGCATCAATATCGCGCACGGCATCCAGAATAAAAGCAAAGAATCCTTTCATGTCAGCGGTTCCCAAACCATACAACTTATTGTCATGCTCGGTCAGGGTAAATGGATCGCGTGTCCAACGGCCTTCATCATAAGGTACGGTATCGGTATGGCCTGCCAGCAATAACCCCCCGTTCCCCTCGCCAATAGAGGCAAGTAGATTAAATTTGTGGCGGGTATCTGGCACTGGCTGGATCTCGACACGAAAACCCAAATCGGCAAACCATCCGGCCAACAAGTTGATTAGCGCCTCATTACTTTGATCAAGGGCGCTATCGGTTGCGCTGATCGATGGCGTCGCGATTAACGCCCGATACAGCTCAATAAATGGAGGTAATTTCATCTTCACTGTTGACAGCCTTTGGTTAGGATAGTATCAATATTCATGCAGTAATTATGAATAAAAATACATTAAGCTTGAGCGTAAGGGAACCTATAATCACCCTTAAATTTACGAAAATGTCAATGCTCAATCACGTGGGGGAACAGTAAAACCTTGCTGAGAACCCGGATAACGGTTTTGAGTATTTATGTCGTTAAACGCATAAATACAATTAAGTCAGAAGGTAAACTAAACCCATGTTGAATACGCTGATTGTTGGTGCCAGTGGCTATGCCGGAGCGGAGCTTACGGCTTACCTGAATCGTCACCCACATATGAACATAACCGGTTTAACGGTTTCAGCGCAAAGTGCAGATGCAGGAAAATTACTTTCTGATCTGCATCCGCAACTAAAAGGCATTATTGATCTTCCACTGCAACCCTTGGTGGATGTGGCTCAGGCGGCAGAAGGTGTGGATGTTGTCTTCCTCGCCACCGCCCATGAAGTTAGCCATGATTTAGCGCCACAATTTCTGGCGGCGGGTTGTGTGGTGTTTGATCTCTCTGGCGCATTCCGCGTTCAGGATGCGGCGTTTTACAGCCAATATTATGGTTTTGAGCATAAGCATACCGATTGGCTAGATAAAGCGGTCTATGGGTTAGCTGAATGGCGTGGCGAAGATATTAAGCAAGCGCAATTGATTGCCGTACCGGGCTGCTACCCAACAGCATCGCAGCTTGCACTTAAGCCATTGGTCGATGGCGGTTTGCTCAATGATGCACAATGGCCGGTAATTAATGCGGTTAGTGGTGTGAGCGGTGCGGGGCGCAAAGCCAGTATTGGCAACAGCTTTTGTGAAGTCAGTTTGCAACCGTATGGTTTATTTAATCATCGTCATCAGCCAGAAATTGTTGCTCACCTCGGCACACCGGTGATTTTTACACCGCATTTGGGGAATTTTGCCCGGGGTATTTTGGCGACAATTACCTGCCGTTTAAAAGCAGGGGTCACCGCGCAGGATATTGAGGAGGCCTACCACCATGCCTATCAGGACAAACCACTGGTGCGGTTATATCAGCAAGGCGTACCGGCTCTAAAAGCTGTCGTGGGTTTGCCTTTCTGTGATATTGGTTTCTCTGTACAGGGCGAACATTTAATTATTGTCGCAACAGAAGATAACTTGCTGAAAGGGGCGGCGGCGCAGGCTGTCCAATGCATGAATATACGTTTTGGTTTTGCACAAACCCAGTCGCTGCTGTAGGCGACCAGAGGGTAAAGCACCGAGCCTGAACCAGAAAATACAGAAATATAATCTAATTATACCCAATAGATTTCGAGTTGCAGTTAGGCGACAACAGAATGAACTCAATGAGTTGAGTGAATGATGGCAGCCAACAACTCCACATCTTGAAAGATGGCGGGTACATCGAGGCGAAACATAATGAACCCATTAGTCATTAAATTAGGTGGCGTGTTGCTGGACAGCGAAGAAGCGCTGGAACGCCTGTTTACTGCATTGGTGACCTATCGTGAGAAACATGAGCGCCCGCTTGTGATTATGCACGGTGGTGGCTGTCTGGTTGATGATTTGATGAAAAAACTCGCTCTGCCGGTGGTGAAGAAAAACGGCTTGCGTGTTACCCCAGCCGATCAGATTGATATCATTACCGGTGCATTGGCCGGTACGGCCAACAAAACGTTGCTGGCATGGGCAGTAAAACACCAAATCAGCGCAGTTGGTTTGTGTCTGGGCGATGGCAATACTGTCGAAGTTACCCCATTGGATGCTGAATTGGGACATGTGGGGAAAGCATTATCGGGTTCACCAGTATTGGTGCAAACCTTGCTGGCTGCGGATTACATGCCAATCATCAGTTCTATCGGTATTACCAACGATGGTAAATTGATGAATGTGAATGCGGATCAGGCGGCGACGGCATTGGCTGCCACGTTAGGCGCGGACTTGATTTTATTATCCGATGTGAGTGGCATTCTGGATGGCAAGGGCCAGCGGATCGCCGAGATGACCGCACAAAAAGCAGAGCAATTAATTGCCCAAGGCATCATTACTGACGGTATGGTGGTGAAAGTGAATGCCGCGTTGGATGCCGCTCGCTCGTTGGGTCGTCCTGTGGATATCGCCAGTTGGCGTCATGCAGATCAACTACCAGCACTGTTTAATGGCGTGCCGATTGGCACTCGTATTCTGGCTTAATACCCTTCATATTTGATATTGCAGTCGTGTTCACGGTGATTCGAGATGTACTCGTTTGCTGGCTTGCTGCAACGTCAACAACTTTGGGTATATTATGATTTTCTATGTCAAAACAATTTCAATACTCATCATCCTTTAAGATGCTGGGCATATTCAAAATTTAGGGAAGTAAGATTATGGCACTATGGGGCGGGCGGTTCAGTCAGGCAGCAGATCAGCGTTTTAAGCAATTTAATGATTCCCTGCGGTTTGATTACCGATTGGCTGAACAAGATATTATCGGTTCTGTTGCCTGGTCGAAAGCACTGGTCACCGTGGACGTTTTGACAGCCAGTGAACAGCAACAACTTGAGCAGGCTCTCTCTGTGCTGCTAGAGGAAGTGCAGGCTGATCCGCAAGCCATCTTGGCCAGTGACGCAGAAGATATCCACAGTTGGGTTGAAACCAAGCTGATTGATAAAGTCGGTGATTTAGGCAAAAAATTGCATACCGGGCGCAGCCGTAATGACCAAGTAGCGACTGACCTCAAACTCTGGTGTAAATTCCAGATAACCGAATTGAAAACAGCGGTACGGCAGCTACAACAGGCTCTGGTTATCACCGCACAAGCCAACCAAGATGCCGTTATGCCGGGTTATACTCACTTACAACGTGCACAACCGGTGACATTTGCCCACTGGTGCTTGGCTTACGCAGAAATGCTTTCACGTGATGAAAGCCGCCTGCAAGATACCCTGAAACGCTTGGATGTTAGCCCGTTAGGCAGCGGTGCATTGGCGGGGACGGCTTATGCCATTGATCGCGAACAATTAGCTGGTTGGTTAGGCTTTGCTTGCGCAACACGTAACAGTCTGGACAGTGTTTCTGACCGCGACCATGTGCTGGAATTGTTGTCCGATGCCAGCATCGGGATGGTGCATTTGTCACGTTTTGCCGAAGACCTGATCTTCTTCAACAGTGGTGAAGCGGCTTTTGTCGATTTATCTGATCGCGTGACGTCTGGCTCTTCCCTGATGCCGCAAAAGAAAAATCCGGATGCATTGGAATTAATTCGTGGGAAGTGTGGCCGGGTTCAAGGCGCATTGACCGGGATGATGATGACGCTGAAAGGCTTGCCATTGGCATATAACAAAGACATGCAAGAAGATAAAGAGGGGTTATTTGATGCCCTCGATACTTGGCTGGATTGTCTGCATATGGCGGCGCTGGTGCTCGATGGTATTCAAGTCAAACGCCCACGCTGTAAAGAAGCGGCCGAGCAAGGTTATGCGAATGCCACTGAATTGGCCGATTATCTGGTTGCCAAAGGTGTGCCTTTCCGTGAAGCTCACCATATTGTGGGTGAAGCTGTTGTTGAGGCCATCCGTCAGGGTAAAGCGCTAGAGGCTTTATCGCTAAGTGATTTGCAGAAATTCAGTGCAGTCATTGGTGATGATGTGTACCCGATTCTGGCATTGCAATCTTGTTTGGATAAACGCGTTGCTAAAGGTGGTGTGTCACCGCAGCAAGTGGCATCAGCTATTACGGAAGCTAAAAAGCGTTTATTTTAATTCGCAGCATATTTATATTGACGACGGGCCACATTAACGTGGCCCGTTTTGCGTTATAGGTACTCCACGATATTCCTCTCGTGACATATTTTATGGAGAGGTTTTAATTCGTCTAACGACAACCACTATTTATTTTACGATTTATCCTCTCTATAAAATCAACAGTCTCAACAACATGCTGTTTTATTCTTAATATAGCGTTGAGTTTATAACCAAAAATGATTATGATAATTATTATCAAATAATGGCACTATGTTAGAAGTTCTACTAGCATTAGGAAATTAACAAAATTCAGTTTGGCTGAAATAACGATGTACATTATTGAAGCCTATTACCTTGCCCACTAATAAAGCCATGTTCTTTATTTTCTAATTTAACGTCCCATTTATTTGATGCAGTAAATTATTCAGCTCAAAGAAAATAACCCAATATCAGCCACCGAATACTTTCTATTATTTGGCGACAATCCTATTGTCAAAATATGGGTATAACGCCATTAAATAATGGCTAATTATTATTTTATATATTATTTCTATACTAATAAGGATGAAATATCATAAATGGATAATATCGTTAGAGGTGAAAATACCGCAATAAAGCCTATAAATAAAATGGCATTAAGTCTATTTTTAGCCCTTACTGCACAGGGGTATTCCGAGAGGGCCAATGCAGAATCATCTGGTGAGAGTGATATCGTACTGGATGAACTGAAAGTAGAGGGAGCGAGCCACGCCCATGAGGGTGACTGGATCTATGATGAACCCCGCTCAGTGAGTGAGATTTCCCGCGAACAACTGGATAACCGGCCAGCCCGCCATGTGGCCGATATTTTGGAACAAACACCGGGGGTTTACTCCAGTGTTAGCCAGAACGACCCAGCACTTTCGATTAATATCCGGGGCATGCAAGATTATGGCCGCGTCAATATGAATATTGATGGCATGCGGCAGAACTTTATGAAAAGTGGTCATGGTCAGCGCCATGGGGTCATGTATATTGATCCGGAAATATTAGATAACGTGGTGATTGAAAAGGGGGCTTCCAGCGGAATAGGTGGCGCGGGGGTTATTGGGGGTATTGCAACCTTTAATACAATTAATGCCAATGAGTTTCTTGAGCCAGGAAAAGACATTGGCGGCAAGATTCGTGCTACCACCGGCGATAATGGCACCCAGTTTATTGGTAGTGCCGCACTGGCATGGGGCAATGAAGATGGCGATATATTAATAGCTGCCAGTGAACGTAATCTAAAAGACTATTGGCCGGGGAATAAAGGCTATATTGGTGAAATACGCATGGGGAAAAAAGAGAGTAAGTTTGACAATGATATTAAAAATAACAAAATAGCTTTCACTCACTATAAAATGCATTCACGGTTAGCCAAAGTCGGGTGGAATTTATCCGCTGATCAGCGGATAGGATTAAGCTATTTACAAACACACGTACATAGTCCCAACGCCGGCATGTTTACCCTTTTATATGATAAACACACACCACACATTTTCACGTATGGTTGGTTAAGTAACAGTACCAGTGATGTGATAAACCGTAATATCGGGTTGGATTATAGTCTAAAGCCGGAACATATTGCCTGGCTGGATGCAACCGCTAAAATTTATTATGTGGATACCAATGACCATACTGATACCCATAATGCCAATGCCGTTTACCGCAAACAATATTGGACCCAAACCCGTCTAACCACCCACGGTTTACAATTACAAAATACTAGCTTGTTAACTTATGCTGATCACCACCAATTGCGTATTAAATATGGTCTTGATTGGTTTAGTGACCGTTCCAGAGGGCGAACAACTAATGACTATTTAGATATTATAACTCCAGTGGATAAAAGGGTGAATGGACTGACGCCATCGGGCCAGCGTGCCGTTAGCAGCACCTTTGCTCAACTTAATTACGATTATAGTGATTGGTTGCGATTAGAAGGAGGTCTGCGGCATGACCAATTTCGTATTCAAGGTAATACTTGGATGCCAACGAATGGGTTTCGTCACCTCTATACACAAGATAACCCTTGTGACGCAAGAGTGCATGAGCAGTCCGAGGATGAAAATACTCGCTGTTCATCTAATGCACTCTTAATGATGACATGGGATGTCAATCGCCGTGAGCAGCAACTCTCTCCCACGGCAGCTATTGGCATTAAGCCAGGTGTACAGTGGCTGGAATTTTTTGCTAATTACGGTAAATCCTGGCGACCGCCGGCAATGACTGAAATGCTGGCTATCGGTAGTCCCCATGGTCATGGTTGGGTTCTACCGAATCCTTTTCTGGCGGCAGAGAATGCCAAAATTTGGGAAGCAGGTTTTAATATTCAGCATACCGGCCTATTTATTAATGAAGATCGTCTGGTTGCTAAATTAGCTTACTTTGATACCCGAGTAGCAGATTATATCAATCTTGAGCTATCTAAACAAAAACCAAAGTTTGGTGGTGAATCTTTTACTAATGCGACCTATATTAATAATTTACTAGCTACATATTTTCGTGGTCTAGAGTATCAATTAAGTTATGATTCCGGTTTGTTTTATACCACAATAAATTATACCAGAATGATTGGTATCAATAGTGTTTGCTCAAAGCATGCTTGGTTAGGCGAAGTACAAAAATCTGTTAGGACAGGTTATTGGCGCTCTCCTAGATATCCTTACACATACACTATTAGGTATCCCATTGATGATAATGATTCGAATAATAAGATAGAATGCCGCAGAGCAAATAATTTATTCGGTTCTTCAGCATATTTACCGGGTGATAGAGGGAGTTTAGTTTTAGGTGGCAGAATATTTGATCAAAAACTGGATTTCGGTACTATTATCCGTTATAACAAAGGATATCAAGATAGGTCAGTGACGAATAGATATGGTTACGCTAATACTGCTTATGTAGCAGACTGGCCAAAATATATTTTATTTGATATCTATGCCAGCTATAAGGTGACTAATAATTTAATCTTGAGGAGTTCAATAGAAAATATAACTAATCGTGCTTATATTGTTAATTATGGTGATTCGCTTTCGCTTACCCCTAATCGTGGTCGTACTGTTCAGGGCAGCATTGAATATAGGTTTTAGATATATGCTGACATATCAATCAAGATAATGATAAAGAATTCAGGTGAAATTATTATTTTACCTGTGGTCACTGTGACTCATGATGAGTCATCGAGTAATTTTTAATTAAAAGGATATTATTATGACGATAGAGATAAAGTATCAAGTCCAATTCGCCAATGACACCCTCTCTAATGTTACTCAACAATGGGCAACAAAAAATGGAGATATAACCACATCACCAGCCAAAAAATATGGTTTTTTTGCTGGCGGTGACAGTTTTAGTGGTATTCAATATGCCGTACCCAGCTCACATAACGCTGATACTGCGATGATTGTAGAAGGTGATCTCAAATACTCCTTTATGCCTCAACATACTTTCTTCGGCAAGATGGACACTTTGGCACTAGGTGAGGTATTAGAGAATAACACCAATGGCGAGGGTAAACAGCTTGCAGAATTACACATTAAATTCAGTGGATTAGATATTTCTGGTGAGTTTGACCCCCTAAAGACTAAGGAAGAGAATCACCAAGGTGAGATGCATAAAGGCACCTACGGTTTTATGCGTGGCGATGCGACACCATTCTTGGATATCTTGAAAAGCAAAGGTATTGATGTGGATACACCGCTGAAGGATATGGCTATTGCCAGCCAGTTTGATAATAGTGGTGAAATGGTATCTGATGCACCGGTCATTGATGTTATTGGTACATATGATGGCGCTGAAATATTAATGGCTGCTTAAGACCTCAATTAATCAATATCATTGTAGTTATATAATAAATGAAATTACGCCACCGCCATTCATTCTAATATCTGGCATATTGATTGGCGGTGGTATTAGTAAATTCTTTATCTTACTATTCAGTATGACTCAATGATGAGTCATCGTTAATTAAAAGGAGATTATTATGACTGTGAAAATAAAATATCAAGCACAAATTGAAAATGAAACTATTTCTTCCTACGCTCACCAATGGGCGGAAAAGTATGGAGATATAGTTGCAGTCATTAACGAAACTAAAAATTATGAATATGCGGGTAGTTATTACTCATCTCATGGAACAATTATTAATCCTACTGCTGAGGATTATAATAACCAAAGTGCGGGCTTTAGAAGTCTCTCAGAGAGTGATTCTGCGGTAATTTTCCAAGGAAATCTATTTGGTGCAGGAAAACCGATAGTCGTTAACAGAGGACATATTGAAAGTATAGAGTTTGGTGAATCATTAAAACCTGATATCGATAATTCAGGTGCACCGCACTACCTAGATAATCCGCAGATGAAACTGAGTGGTTTAGATATTAAAGGTGATTTTTATAACTCAATGTGTTCAATGTCACGGACGCTGCACGCAGAACCAGGAAATCCCTATCAGGGAGGCACAAATCAGGGAATGTACAATCTATTGAGAGGTAACGCAGAACCTATGCTGGAAGTTTTGAAAGCTCAAGGTATTGATGTGAATAAACCACTCAAAGATATGGCTATCGCCAGTCAGTTTGACGTTACCAGTAGCGTGCTGGTTAACACGCCAGTCATTGAAGCCGTCGGCTCAAGTGATGGCAGCGAAATACTGATAGCAGTTTAATATCACACTATAAAAATAACCATATAAAATGAATGAAAAAAATCTATTTTTATCCTGTGAGCTAATGATACCCAATAGCGATTAATTAAAAGGATATTATTATGGCGGTAGAAATATGGTATCAGGCGAAAATTGAGAATGAAACGCTTTCTTCCTATACACGGAAATGGGCGGCAGATTTTGGTAATATGATGTCAAGTCACACAATTGATGATGATTACATGTTTCAAACGGGAACGTACTCTTCTAATTCTGGTAACTTATATGCATTCGGTCGAGTTAATCAACCACAAAATAATGTTGCCTTATCGGCGGGATATAGAGCGGTAATTCAAGATATTAATGGCGATATATTCGATCAACAAGTCGTCACTGGCATTAGTGGTAGTTTGGAATTTGGTGAGAGCATAATACCTATCGCTGATGTTGAGTTATTAGATGAGTGCCAGAATGGAGATGAGGTTTATTTTCAGATTGATGATGTACAACTGGATATTAGTGGATTAGACAGTGCTGGTGATACCGAAAGTTCGTTAAATATGTTGCTTCATTTATCCCGTCATCGCGATTGTCCCGATGGGCAAAGTCTTGGCGTGTACGGTTTACTCAGGGGAGATGCTGAACCTATACTGGCAAAATTCAAAGCTCAGGGTATTGATGTTGATACACCACTTAAAGATATGGCTATTGCTAATCAGTTTTATACCGCCAATGATGATGTTATGGTCGAATCGGCAGTTATTGAAACCGTGGGGGTGATTGAAGGAAACGAAGTATTGTCAGTAGCTTAATAAAGGCTGCTAAAAAATGATTTTTGGCTAGCCAGATAATACCACCGCCATAATGAGTTGATAACTTAAATAGTTATATTGGCGGTGGATAAAAGGTGTATTGCTTTGAGAAATAAAATAATACGAACTCAAGTCATAATGCTACTTTCAGTATGGAAATGGATGCCATGAAATCATATGAAAACTCAGATCCTGCGTCGGCCGCGATAACCGTTCTTTCAGTTATCGCTGGACACAAAAAAAACCTTTGGGGGATTGGACTATTTACTGCGGTAATTAACATTTTGATGTTAGCACCTGCCATTTATATGCTGCAAGTTTATGATCGTGTTCTTGCTTCAGCTAATACCATGACATTATTGATGCTCACTATTCTGGTACTGGGAATCTTTATATTTATTGGTTTGCTTGAATGGATCCGTAGTGCTGTTGTCATTCGTTTAGGCACTCGTATTGATATGCAACTTAATCAACAGGTGTTTAATGCTGCATTTGCCTCTCAACTCATGGGGAATAAAACTCCAGCAGCTCAAGCATTAAATGATCTAACCTCTTTGCGTCAGTTTGCTACAGGCAATGCACTATTTGCATTTTTTGATGCCCCTTGGTTTCCACTCTATTTATTGGTGATATTTCTACTCCATCCTTGGTTGGGGGTATTAGCCACAGTAGGTGCGTGTGTACTTATTTTTCTGGCTTGGTTTAACCAATGGATATGTAAAAAACCGTTGAAAGAAGCATCAACCATCACTTCACAGGCCACTCAACAGGCTAATGCAAATTTACGTAATGCAGATGCTATCGAAGCGATGGGGATGCTAGATGCCTTGCGAGAACGCTGGTTAGTACAACATTCACATTTCCTTTATCAGCAAAATATCGCCAGTGACAAAAGCAGTCAGGTCACCGCCGTGTCTAAATCCAGCCGTCAAGCCCTGCAATCAATGATGTTGGGGCTCGGTGCATTGTTGGTTATCGACGGGGCAATTACGGCGGGAGTGATGATCGCGGGATCAATTTTGATTGGCCGGGTCTTGAGTCCAATTGATCAATTAATTGCCGTTTGGAAACAGTGGAGTCATGCACGGCTCTCCTACCAGCGCCTAACACATCTGTTGGCCCAATATCCCCCTTTATCGAAAGGCATGGTTTTATCAGCCCCGACAGGGAAATTAAGTGTAATGCACCTGACTGCTTGCAAACCAGGTACGCATATTCCGCTTTTATCCGGCATCAGCTTTGAGCTGCAACCCGGTGATGTCTTGGGTGTTTTAGGGCCATCAGGTAGTGGAAAATCCACATTGGCAAAGCTCTTGGTGGCTTGTAAACCTGCGTTTAGTGGTTCGGTACGTTTAGATAATGCAAACCTTTGCCAATGGGATAAAGCCCGTTTAGGGAAATTTATTGGCTATTTGCCACAAGATATTCAGCTATTTCGTGGGTCGATTGCTGAAAATATTGCGCGCTTTGGCGCAATTGATACTACAAAAGTGATTGCAGCCGCTCAGATGGCGGGGGTCCACGACTTAATCCTGCATATGCCACAGGGCTACGATACTCAGCTTGGGGATGGAGGCGAGGAGTTGTCTGGCGGCCAGCGTCAACGTATTGCATTGGCACGGGCCATGTATGATGTACCCCGGCTTATTGTGCTGGATGAGCCGAATGCCAGCTTAGATAAAGAAGGGGAAAGAGCTTTGTTAGATAGCATTATCCAGCTCAAACAGCAGGGTTGTACTATCGTGATGATTACGCATAAACCTGAGCTCTTGTCTGGAAGCGACTATCTGTTATTTCTCAATAATGGGCGAGTGGAGTTATTTGATAGTACCCAGACGGTTTTGCAAAAGGCGCAGTGCCAGGATAAGCCCCCCGTTAAAACTGAAGTTAAAACCCCGAATAACAAAAAACCTTGGGGGAGTGGAACGTCATATGGCGTCACCCTCGCTCACACGGCACCGCAAAAATCGTAATTTTTGACTCATCCAATGGACGGACGGAGAGATAACCCATGTTATCTGGATCAGAGCGTTACCCAATGAAAAACATCAGTCACCGACGACAAAACCTACCTCCACTTCAGACCAATAGTGGGAGATATCTTGGTCTTGGTGGGGTATTGGTTCTTGGCGGTTTTATCGGTTCTTTACTTTGGGCTGGATTAGCGCCCTTGGATAAAGGGATTGCGGTTATGGGGCATATTGTTGTTGCTGAAAATCGTAAGGTTATTCAGCCATTACAAGGTGGACGTATCCAGCAGTTGCATGTTCTTGAGGGTGACGAAGTCACCGAAGGGCAATTACTGGTGACGCTGGATGATACCGCGATGCGCAGTCATCGCGATAACTTACAGCACCAATATTTAAGTGCTCTCGCTCAGGAATCCCGCTTGACTGCCGAGCAACATGATTTACCCGCCATTATTTTCCCTCCAGCCTTACGAGAATATTCCGACCAATCTTTAGTTGAGCGTCATATCGCTTTACAACAGCAGCTTTTCCATCATCGCCGTCAGGCTCAATTGAGCGAAATTGCCCGACTATCAGCACAAATGACTCGTCATGAGAGCCGATTGGAGGGGTTACAAGCGCTTCGGGGTTATAACCAGCGTCAATTTGATCTATTCCAGCGGCAACTACAGGGTGTGCAACTCTTGGCAAAAAATGGTCATGCAGCCCAAAGCCAATTGCTCGATATGGAGCGTCAGTCTATTTCACTGCGGGCTGGCGTCGAAAAAAATACCAGTGAGATATTGGAGTTACATAAGCAAGTGAGCGAAACAGAACAGCATATATCACAACGGCGCGAACAGTTTAAAAGTGAGAATCGCGAGCAATTAGCCAAAGTGCAGCAAACTGTTCAAGATTTGGAGCAGCGTTTGGGGGTTGCTGAGTATGAATTAAATCATGCCCGTATTTTTTCACCAGTCAGTGGTTCAGTTATTGCACTTGCTCAACATACGGTTGGGGGGGTGGTAAGTACGGGGCAAACATTAATGGAGGTGGTGCCTAATGGGCAGCCACTATTAGCTGAAGCGCAGCTCCCAGTATCTTTAATTGATAAGGTTACTGTTGGGCTTCCCGTAGATCTTAATTTCTCTGCTTTTAATCAAAGTGATACTCCGCGATTACAAGGCTCTGTATTACAGGTCGGGGCTGACCGTATACAGCATCCGAATACTTTAGAACCTTATTATCCTCTCACTGTGGCGATTGATACCGCGCAAACGCAATTGGCAATCCGGCCCGGTATGTCTGTTGATATTTTTATCCGTACTGGGGAACGGTCGCTACTCAGTTATCTGTTTAAACCTCTCACTGATCGCTTGCATGTCGCTTTTGCAGAAGAGTAGTTGCTTAGGATTAACTCATTGAAAATAAATGGATATAGTGATTTAATTCATGAGAATACAACACAATAATGACAAAGTGGTGCTTTGGTGGGGAAGTGCTTTATTGACGAGTAGTTTCCATATTTATCTGCTGTGGTTATTGAGCACAACATTTATCCCCATGATAAATACAGATGATTCCCCTGTCTCGATGATGATAGCGCTGTCGACTGAGCCAGAGTTTGCCCCTATTTGGGAGCAAAAATCGGCGGTTGGTATTACTCAAGATTTTAACGAACCGGTGGTCGAACAATCTGAAAGCCAACCAGAAAGCGCGGATGATTTCATCATATTGCCTGAACAACCGGTGGCTTCATTGGTTGTTGAAAAACAAGTGGAAGCCATCAAAAAAGATCCCGCTAAAACGAAACGGTTACGGTCGAAAGTCAAAGAGCAGCGTCAGCCTACCACTGAACCTACGGCAGATAACCACAACAAACCAACACCCGCAGCAGTTGCAACGAGCACCCCTTTGTCGGGAGAAAGCCACCAAGTCGCCGCCGCTGCAAACAGTGATTCGTCGCATATTCAACAAACTAAAGTGAGTTGGAAAGGACTCGTGCAGGGGCATCTTAATAACTTTAAACGTTATCCACCCAGCGCCAGAAAGAAACGCCAACAAGGAACGACGACCATTCGTTTTGTGGTCAATCAGGATGGCTATGTATTATCGGTCCATCTTAAAAATAGCAGCAGGGTAATGGATTTAGACAATGAGGCATTAGCCGTGATTAAACGTGCTCAACCCTTACCTAAACCCCCTGCGGAGCTGTTATCGCACGGGCAGATAACATTGACGCTGCCCATTGGCTTTAATCTAAAAAAGTAGAGTTCTCAGCTAAGGAACAGGATGAAGGCGTACTCATCCTGTCGGCTTTATTGAGAATGCCCCCCTTCTTTTTTTAACTAATTCACGGAATTTGACTCCTCCAGGATTAGTTTTCATTCGTGCAACCCGATTATCCATGTCTTTCATAATGCCTCCATTTCACTATCATTATTGATATCAAATCTCGCCCTCGAGCCGACTTAAAAAGTGGCCGAGGTAGGCAAACAGTGAACATGGCTGGTTGATTTGCCAAGCAAAGTGATGAAATCCGTAGCAGCGGCTTGCAAAAAGAAAAGATAAAAAAGCCGAGCATAAAGTTCGGCTTAATAAATGAGAGAGTATTAGTGAGAGGTATTATTCACCAGGGCAGCGCAAACACCGCTCGGCTTCATCAGCACCCAGTCTTAATTTAGACTGTAAGTCACGCAGTGCAGTACGCAAACCTTCTTCAATAACCGGGTGATAGAATGGCATATCCAGCATTTGGCCGATAGTCATTTGCTGCTGGTGTGCCCAAGCCAATAGGTGTGCAATATGTTCTGCACTTGGCCCCATCATCTCTGCCCCCAAGAAACGGCCAGTGCCTTGCTCACCGTAGACTCTTAAGATGCCCTTGTTTTTCAGCATGACGCGTGAGCGCCCTTGATTCTCAAATGAAACTTCACCGACCTCGAAACAGCCGCAGGCACTGAATTTTTGCGACAACTCGCGGAAGGTAGAGCCAACCATGGCGATTTGTGGGTCTGAGAAAACCACCGAAATTGGGCTGCGACGTAAACCGGGTACCACTTCAGGGAACCCGCCCGCATTTACACCCGCAATCCGCGCCTGATCACTGGCTTCGTGTAGCAAAGGTAATTGGTTACTGGCGTCACCAGCGATAAAAATATGCGGTACGCTGGTTTGCATTGTGAGTCTGTCTGCCGATGGAACACCGCGATCGTCAAGCTTGAGTGAGGTATTTTCTAGCCCCAGTTTATCGACATTAGGGCGACGGCCTGTGGCGGCTAAAACATAATCCACCATGATTTCTTGTGGTTTGCCGGCTTCGCCCAGATAGCGGATAAAGACCTTATCCCCTTCACGCTGCATCACTTCAACTTTCACATCAGGATTCAGATAGAACTCTTCACCCAATGTTTTCGCGGCGTAACTGCGCACAATGCTGTCAGTTAGCGGTCCGACACCGCCGCCAACGCCAAACATTTTGACCTGAACACCCAACCGGTGTAGTGCCTGACCAAGTTCTAGCCCGATAACGCCAGGGCCAAATACCGCGACTGATTCTGGTAAATCATCCCAGTTAAAAACATCATCGTTAACAATCAGCCGGTCACCCAGAGCATTCCAAGGCGCAGGCCAAGTTGGACGAGAGCCTGTGGCAATTACGATGCGTTGTGCAATAATTCTAGTATGATCATCAACTTGAAGAGTGTTGTCATCAATAAAACGTGCATAACCCTGAATTTTATCCGTTGCTGGAATACTCTCTACGCCTTCCAAAACAAAACCGACAAAACGGTCACGCTCACGTTTTACGCGATCCATAACTTCACGACCATTAATTAGAATCTCGCCTTGTGGGTGGATTCCAAATCCGGGTGCTTTTTCAATCTGATGCACAGCTTCAGCCGCCGCAATCAGCAGTTTGGATGGCATGCAACCGACACGTGCACAGGTAGTACCGTATTCACCACCTTCGATCATCACCACGTTCGGGGTCGACAGTTTGGCTGCGCGATAAGCGCCAAGCCCGGCAGTACCGCCGCCAATAACGGCGACATCAACGTTTAAGGTTTTCATGTCTGCTCCTAACAGAAAAAAAGGGTAGGCCGAAGCCTACCAAGTTACTTCATACGATCTTCATTTTTATTGATGTACATATTTTTCATGGCATTAAGCAGACAGATAATTCTCTAAATCATCACTGCCACCGATATGACGACCACCAATAAACACTTGTGGTACTGTCCCTCGGCCAGTCACAGCACGCAGGCTAACGGTCGTTGCATCTTTGCCCAGTACGATTTCTTCATACTGAATACCGCGTTCTTGCAGCATTTGTTTTGCTTTGGCGCAGAATGGGCAGCCCGGTTTAGTAAAGACAGAAACAGACTCTTGGACTTTAAAATCAGGAGCCAGATACTTCAGCATGGTGTCGGCGTCAGACACTTCAAACGGGTCGCCCGGTTTGTTTGGCTCGACAAACATTTTTTCTACCACGCCGTTACGCACCAGCATGGAATAACGCCATGAACGTGGCCCAAAGCCCACATCGGTCTTTTCAACCAGCATATTCATGCCTTGGGTAAATTCGCCGTTACCATCGGGAATGAACGTAATATTTTCGGCATTCTGATCAGCTTTCCAGGCATTCATGACAAAGGTGTCATTGACGGATACACACAAAATGCTATCAACACCGTGTTGTTTAAATACACTGGCTAATTCGTTATAACGTGGCAGGTGGCTTGAAGAACATGTCGGGGTAAACGCGCCCGGCAGTGAAAATACGATGACGGTTTTGTTATTGAATAGCTCGTCGGTGGTCACATCAATCCACTGGTCACCCTGACGGGTATGGAAAGTCACCTGTGGAATTTTTTTACCTTCTTGGCTAGTAAACATGTGTAACTCCTTAATAAAAAAATGAAATATTTTAATTTTTCTAGGTATCTTTTCGTTGGGACACATTATTCATTTTATCACTTGATAGTTCTAATCACTGGTTGCTATCTTATCTATCGTCAATGGCTATCATAAAGCGGAGCACCGATGAATATTCGTGATTTGGAATACCTAGTGGCGCTGGCTGAATTCAGGCATTTCAGGCGGGCCGCCGACTCTTGTCATGTCAGTCAACCCACGTTAAGTGGCCAGATTCGTAAGTTGGAAGATGAGTTGGGCGTGATGTTGTTGGAGCGCACCAGCCGTAAAGTGCTGTTTACACAGGCTGGGTTATTGCTAGTGGAGCAGGCCAGAACAGTATTGCGAGAAGTCAAAGTTCTCAAAGAGATGGCCAGTTTGCAGGGTGAAAGTATGTCTGGCCCGTTACATATTGGGCTTATTCCTACTGTTGGGCCTTATTTATTGCCACAAATCATTCCGATGTTGCATCAGACATTCCCAAAACTGGAAATGTACCTGCATGAAGCGCAGACCCAAAATCTTTTGGCTCAATTGGATAGCGGCAAATTGGATTGTGCGATTCTGGCGTTGGTCAAAGAAACCGAAGCGTTTATTGAAGTCCCACTTTTTGATGAGCCGATGCAATTGGCGATTTATAGCGACCATCCGTGGGCTTCACGTGAAAAAGTTCAAATGCATGAACTGGCAGGTGAGAAATTGCTGATGCTAGAAGATGGTCACTGCTTACGTGATCAAGCGATGGGCTTTTGCTTCCAAGCGGGAGCCGAAGAAGATACGCATTTCCGTGCTACCAGTTTGGAAACACTGCGCAACATGGTCGCTGCGGGTAGCGGCATTACGCTCTTGCCTTCACTGGCCGTGCCAAATGAAAGAAATCGTGACGGCGTATGTTATCTCGAATGCTATAAACCCGTCCCCAAACGCACCATTGCGTTGGTGTATCGCCCCGGTTCCCCATTGCGTGGCCGCTATGAGCAACTTGCCGAGGCAATACGTGAGCACATGCAACCACGTATGAGCCCAGAAGTGATAAACGAAAAGTCAGAACAGGCGGTTTAAACCATTGAGTGCTGCCACGCGATAGGCTTCAGCCATGGTTGGATAGTTGAAGGTTGTATTAACGAAATATTCGATAGTATTGCCTTCTCCTTTCTGCTCCATGATGGCCTGACCGATGTGGATAATTTCAGCCGCACGTTCACCAAAGCAATGGATTCCCAAAATTTGCTTGGTTTCCCGATGGAACAGGATTTTTAAGCTACCTGTGTTCATCCCGACGATTTGTGCGCGGGCGAGGTGCTTAAATTGCGCCCGCCCCACTTCGTAAGGGACTTTCATCGCAGTCAAATCTTGCTCAGTTTTACCCACAGAGCTGATTTCTGGGATGGTGTAAATGCCGGTGGGAATATCTTCGATCAGGTGAACCTGTGCTTCACCTTTGATCATCGCTTGCGCGGCAATTCGCCCCTGATCATAAGCCGCTGAGGCCAGACTCGGATAACCAATCACATCCCCGACCGCATACACATGAGGCAGCGCTGTCTGATACATGCTGTTGACCTTCAACAGACCACGGCTATCAGCTTCCAGCCCAATGTTTTCCAGCCCTAAACCACTGGTATTACCGGTACGGCCATTGGCATACAGCAAACAATCAGCTTTGACTTTTTTGCCTGATTTCAGGTGGACGATAACCCCATCCACGGTCCCCTCAATCTGCTCAAACTCTTCGTTGTGGCGGATCACCACGCCGTTATTCCAGAAGTGGTAAGAGAGGGCATCTGACATTTCCTGATCAAGGAAAGCCAGCAGCCGGTCGCGGGTGTTGATCAAATCAACTTTGACACTCAACCCACGGAAGATTGAAGCATATTCGCAGCCAATAACTCCGGCACCATAGATAATGACGTGCTGTGGTTCATGACTGAGCTGTAAAATGGTATCACTGTCGTAAATACGCTCATGGGTAAAATCGACGTTTGCAGGGCGATAGGGGCGGGAGCCCGTCGCAATGACAATATTGTCAGCCGTCAATTGATCTGAAGTGCCATCGGCATAACGCACATTGATAGTATTGGCATCAATGAAACTAGCATCACCTGAAAACATCTGACAGTGATTGCGATCATAAAAGCCTTGACGCATACGGGTCTGCTGGTTAATAACGCGATCCGCATGGTTTAAGATATCAGCAAAAGAAGAGCTGATGGTTCTGGCATTGTCGCTATAGAGTGGATTTTGGTTGAATTCGATAATACGGCTAACGGCGTGGCGCAAAGCTTTGGAAGGGATAGTGCCCCAATGGGTACATCCACCGCCCACATTGTTGTACCGTTCTATAACGGCAACTCGGGCGCCTTGCTTGACCAACCCCATAGCGGCACCTTCACCGCCAGGACCCGAGCCAATAACAATGGCATCAAAATGGAAGTGCTGTTGCATGTAGGAGAGACCTATTATTATACAAAATTACAACGCTACATTAACATCATCCCGCGTATAACCCAATAAACAATGGGTAAATCATCGGGATGTGTGCTGTAAAGCAGCAATTCCGTATTGGGATGATACGTTTGTATAACAGCTGTTACTATAAAGTTTGGTATATTGCTGACTATATGTCTTAGATTGAGAATTTGGATATCCCTTGGGTACGATTATGGGCGTCAGAGCACAACAAAAAGAGCGGACTCGTCGTTCCCTTATCGAAGCGGCGTTCAGTCAACTGAGTGCTGAACGGAGTTTTGCGAGCCTGAGTTTGCGGGAGGTCTCCCGTGAAGCTGGTATCGCACCGACTTCTTTTTACCGGCATTTCCGTGATGTAGACGAACTTGGCCTGACCATGGTCGATGAAAGCGGCCTGATGTTGCGCCAACTTATGCGTCAGGCGCGTCAGCGGATTGCCAAGGGCGGCAGTGTTATCCGCACGTCTGTTTCTACATTTATGGAATTCATCGGCAATAACCCTAATGCATTCCGCTTATTATTGCGGGAGCGCTCCGGGACTTCCGCGGCATTCCGTGCCGCCGTCGCGCGCGAAATTCAGCATTTTATTGCCGAGCTGGCCGATTATCTTGAGCTGGAAAATCACATGCCGCGCAGTTTCACCGAAGCCCAAGCTGAGGCCATGGTCACAATTGTCTTCAGTGCAGGTGCGGAAGTGCTGGACGTAGATATTGAACAGCGGCGACAGTTAGAAGAACGTTTGGTCTTACAGCTGCGGATGATCTCCAAGGGCGCTTATTATTGGTATCGTCGTGAGCAGGAAAGGCTTGCAGTGTCCCGCGCTTAATAAAAGTAAGGAAAATGATGGAACAATTTCACCGTGAAAAACAAACCAACCGTGAAACCGGTACCCTGCTGCTGGCACTAATTACAGGTTTGGCAATAAATGGTTCATTTAACGCGGTATTCAGCGCGTTTGTGTCTTTTTCGGTCTTTCCGCTACTGACGCTTATCTTGGCAGTGTATTGTTTGCACCAGCGCTACCTTAATTTTGCTATGCCACAAGGTTTGCCAGTGTTGGCTTCCGCGTGTTTCTTACTTGGTATTTTATTGTATAGCGCGATTGTGCGAGTTGAGCATCCGTCGATTGGCTCTAATTTTGTCCCTTCGATTCTGAGTGTGGTGTTGGTGTTCTGGATCTTATTCAAGCTGAAAACACGAAAGTCGTCGGCTCAGACTGAAGCAGATACCGACACCGATGATAACCAGCAGCCGCAATAGCGGTCAGGCTGTCGGGAATAAATAGAGAAAGGGCAACATTGTGTTGCCCTTTTGTCTGTCTATCAATTGTGTTTTTCGTTAGCCGCGTTTTTCCAGTAGAACCCCGCACTCCATATGATGGGTATAGGGGAATTGATCAAATAGCGCTAATCGACTGATTTTATGAGTATGCTTAAGCTGTTCGAGATTGGCGCACAGCGTCTCCGGGTTACAAGAGATGTAAAGGATACGCGGGTAAGCCTGTACCAGCTTGACGGTTTCATCATCTAGCCCACTGCGTGGCGGGTCAACAAAAATGGTTTCGCAATTATAGCTGCTTAAATCAATGCCCTTCAGGCGATTAAATTCACGCACACCTTGCATTGCCTGAGTAAACTCTTCTGCAGACATACGGATAATTTGCACATTATCAATGTTGTTTGCGGCAATATTATATTGCGCGGCAGCCACTGATGGTTTGGCAATCTCTGTTGCCAGCACGCGATTGAAGTTACGCGCCAACGCCAGTGAGAAATTACCATTGCCGCAGTACAGCTCCAGCAAATCACCACTGGCGTGTTGGGTGACATCAATGGCCCATTCCAACATATGAATATTCACCGCAGCATTCGGTTGGGTGAAACTGTTCTCAACTTGACGATAAATCATCTCGCGCCCAGCGACAGGCAAGACTTCGTCAATAAAGTCGTGGTCCAACATGATTTTCGTTTTCGCTGCTCGTCCAATCAATTGCAGATCAAAACCTTGCTCGCGTAGCTGGTCACGTAGCTCCAGCGCTTTCTGTTGCCATTCTTCATCTAATGGGCGGTGATACAACAAAGAAGCTATTAACTTGCCACTCAAAGTAGACAAATAATCAATTTGGAATAACTTACGCCGCAAAATTGGCTCGGCCCTGATGGCGGTCATCAGCACACTCATCAATCGATTAATTAACAGACTGGCGACCGGAAATTGTTCAACTCGGATGCGCTGCTTGGTCTGTTGGTCAAACATGATGTGGTACAAGTCGTCTTCATCGTGCCAAACGCGAAACTCAGCTCTCATGCGGTAATGTTCAGCAGGAGAACGGAATATTTCTGGAGCGGGTGCCTGAAACGGCGACATCATCGCCTGAAGGCGGGCAGATTTTTCCGCCAGTTGGTGGTCATAGCCGTCAGTCGGCAGGATGTCGGGAGTCATGTTTCTTCTCGTCTGGACAATATAAAAGAGGTTTATTCCTGCGGATTGTAGGGAAAGTGGAAGTGATGTCCAGTTTTGTCGTATTTAACCTCTTCTTGCGCCATGAAATTTATTGGTTATATCTCTCGTGATATGAGTAGAAGTCTAGACATCCATTTTACTTGATCGTAGCATTGCGGTCCGGCCTCATGCTGTTACTTAAACACCTAAGAGTTAAAAGGGAATCCGGTGTAAATCCGGAGCTGACGCGCAGCGGTAAGGGGAAGTCACGGCGATAGGTTTCATCCAGACACTGTCCGCAAGGATGGGAAGTCATCGCCCGCTCTGTTTCATGCCATTTATTCACCTCAGTATGATTTATTGTGGTTATTAAATTTAGTATCAGAGATCCCAAGCCCGAAGACCTGCCGGTATACGTCGCAATATTCGTGGTCGTCGCGTACTACCGGCCATGGCACTGCGGCATCCGCTATTTGAGTTTGGATGCTTTTTCATGACAATTAAAAAATATACGCTGCTCACAACCCTTTCTGTGACGGCATTTTCTGGATGGGCGCAGGGCAACACCACAACAGGTAATAAAGATGAAATGGTTGTCACCGCCAGCCGTTTCAAACAACCCGTCTCCACTGTCTTGGCTCCTACTGATGTCGTTACTCGCGATGATATCGAGCGTTGGCAAGCAAAAAGCCTCAATGAAGTTATGCGCCGGTTACCAGGCGTGGATATTTCGCAAACTGGGGGGTTAGGTCAGGGTTCTTCCATGTACATCCGTGGTACTGAAGCCCGACATGTTCTGGTATTAATTGACGGCATTCCTCTTGCGCGCACGGGGATTGTCAACAGTGTCGATTTTAATCAGATACCAATATCTCTGGTACAACGTGTGGAATATATCCGCGGACCACGCTCTGCCGTCTATGGCTCTGGGGCGATTGGCGGTGTTATCAACGTGATTACTCAATCTGATCAGGAAGGCGCGCAGATTAATGCCGGGGTCGGTTCTAAAGGTTACCAACAATATGATGGCAGTGTTCGCCAACGTTTTGGTGATACTTTGGCAACGCTGGCGGGTGGATATCAAACCACGAACGGCTATAACATCAGACCCAACTCACCTAACCCAATCGACAGTGATCGCGACGGTTTCCGTAATAAAAATTTCTGGGCGGGTCTGGAGCACCAATTCAACCAAGAGATATCTGGCTTCGTCAGGGGATATGGTTATACCAATAACACAGATTACGATGTGGGTAGCCTCTCTTCTCCGGCATACAGTGGCGATGTCGAACGGCTTTATAACCATACTTATGATGCCGGGCTACGCTATGTCTCGGGTGCCTATTCTTCCCAATTAATCGGGAGCTATCAGAAATATAAAGATTATAACTTCAGTAGCCAGTATGGCCGCTATGGGGTGGCAACCACGCTGGACAATATGGATCAGCGCAATGTGCAGTGGGGTAATACCTACAGCTTTGAAAGTGCGACGCTGAGCGCGGGTGTAGACTGGCAGCAACAGCGTTTAACTTCATCAAGCCAAATCATCTCTGATACCTATAAAAGAGATAACACCGGTTTATATCTAAGTGGGCAGCAGAAAATCGGTAATGTGACATTAGAAGCTTCTGGCCGTGAAGATAAAGATGAGCAGTTTGGCTGGCATGAAACTTGGCAAACCGCTGCGGGTTGGGAGTTTGTTCCTGATTACCGTGTGACTTTATCTTACGGCACCGGCTTCTTGGCGCCGTCATTGGGTCAGCAATATGGTTCGCAGCGCTTCGATATCTTATCAAATAGTGATCTGAAACCTGAGGAGTCCCGCCAATGGGAAGCTGGCCTTGAAGGGCTGACAGGGCCTATTGACTGGCGTTTATCTGCATACCACAACAAAATTGAAAACCTGATTGATTACACTTATGACTCGGTGACGTATAGAGGTCAATACTACAATGTGAACTCTGCAACCATAAAAGGTGTTGAATGGACGGGAAACTTTGATACCGGCATATTTAACCACCAGGTGACATTGCAATACATTGACCCACGTAATGATCTGAATAATGAAGTGTTAGCTCGCCGTTCGAAACATCAGGCTAAGTACCAGTTGGATTGGACGATGTTCAATGTTGATATGGATGTTTCTTATCAGTATTACAGCAAACGCTATGATAATAGCACCTCGATGTATAACTCGACTCAGCGTGAATTATCGAGTTACAGCACTGTTGACGTTTCTGCTGCTTATCCGGTTACTGCTCATCTAACAGTTCGTGGTAGAATTGCTAACCTGTTCGATAAAGAATACGAAACGGCTTATGGCTATAAAACCGCTGGACGAGAGTATTACCTCACAGGAAGTTATAACTTCTAAGGCTGATTCTTCTCCTCGCCCGACAGCGCTGATTTTTGATTCAGGTGTTGGCGGGCTATCTGTCTATCAAGAGATTCGGCAATTGTTGCCGGATCTCCACTATATATATGCTTTCGACAACGTCGCTTTCCCTTATGGGGAGAAATCAGGCGAGTTTATTGTTGAACGCGTGCTGGAAATTGTCACTGCGGTACAACAGCGTCATCCATTAGCAATAGTGGTCATCGCCTGTAACACCGCCAGCACGGTCTGTCTTACTGCTTTACGTGAACGTTTTGCCTTCCCGGTCGTCGGTGTTGTACCTGCTATCAAACCTGCAGTGCGGTTAACCCGTAATGGCGTTGTTGGCTTATTGGCGACTCGCGGCACAGTTCATGCTTCTTATACCTTGGATTTGATTGAGCGATTTGCCACTGATTGCAAAATTGAGTTACTGGGTTCCTCCGAGCTGGTGGAACTGGCAGAAACTAAGTTGCATGGCGGTGTGGTTCCCGCAGAGGCATTAAAGAAAATCCTTCATCCATGGTTAATGATGCGTGAACCCCCCGATACCATTGTCTTGGGTTGCACTCATTTCCCTCTGCTCGAAGAAGAATTAGCGCAAGTGCTACCGGAAGGAACGCGGATGGTTGATTCTGGTGCTGCAATTGCGCGGCGTACCGCTTGGCTTATTTCTTCTCAGGAAAATGTTGTTTCTTCTTCGGATGAAAATATTGCGTATTGCATGGCTTTGAATGCGGACACTGATGCTTTATTACCCGTTTTACAGGGTTATGGCTTCCCAACACTGGAAAAACTGCCAATTTAGCAGCGTTTTGACTAAAGATTCAGCGGTTGAAAAGTTTTTTTAAATTAGGGGTTGCAGGCTGTCAGGAACTCCCTATAATGCGCCTCCACTGACCGGGAACAACGAAACACACTTCGCCGGGTCAGGAAGAGAAAAGAATGATTTTGACTTCGAAAGAAACAAAAGAAAACCTTGACTCTTCAGCGGGAAAGCGTATTATCTGCCTCCCGCGTTACCGTAAGATTCGCCGCAAGGCAAACAGGTAACGAACGCTCTTTAACAATTTATCAGACAATCTGTGTGGGCACTCGCAAGACGATATCGAAGCCTGTTTCGGCAGGCAGAAGAAATATCAAAGTCTTGAAGAGTGACCAAAGCAGTAAACATTTGAACTTCGGTTCGAATGCATATTTGCAGAAAGTAATCTTTGAGCATCGCTACCTCGGTAGCAAATCAAACAAATCTTAAATTGAAGAGTTTGATCATGGCTCAGATTGAACGCTGGCGGCAGGCCTAACACATGCAAGTCGAGCGGCAGCGGAAAGTAGCTTGCTACTTTGCCGGCGAGCGGCGGACGGGTGAGTAATGTCTGGGAAACTGCCTGATGGAGGGGGATAACTACTGGAAACGGTAGCTAATACCGCATGACCTCGAAAGAGCAAAGTGGGGGACCTTCGGGCCTCACGCCATCGGATGTGCCCAGATGGGATTAGCTAGTAGGTGAGGTAATGGCTCACCTAGGCGACGATCCCTAGCTGGTCTGAGAGGATGACCAGCCACACTGGAACTGAGACACGGTCCAGACTCCTACGGGAGGCAGCAGTGGGGAATATTGCACAATGGGCGCAAGCCTGATGCAGCCATGCCGCGTGTGTGAAGAAGGCCTTCGGGTTGTAAAGCACTTTCAGCGAGGAGGAAGGCATTTCACTTAATACGTGAAGTGATTGACGTTACTCGCAGAAGAAGCACCGGCTAACTCCGTGCCAGCAGCCGCGGTAATACGGAGGGTGCAAGCGTTAATCGGAATTACTGGGCGTAAAGCGCACGCAGGCGGTTTGTTAAGTCAGATGTGAAATCCCCGAGCTTAACTTGGGAACTGCATTTGAAACTGGCAAGCTAGAGTCTTGTAGAGGGGGGTAGAATTCCAGGTGTAGCGGTGAAATGCGTAGAGATCTGGAGGAATACCGGTGGCGAAGGCGGCCCCCTGGACAAAGACTGACGCTCAGGTGCGAAAGCGTGGGGAGCAAACAGGATTAGATACCCTGGTAGTCCACGCTGTAAACGATGTCGACTTGGAGGTTGTGCCCTTGAGGCGTGGCTTCCGGAGCTAACGCGTTAAGTCGACCGCCTGGGGAGTACGGCCGCAAGGTTAAAACTCAAATGAATTGACGGGGGCCCGCACAAGCGGTGGAGCATGTGGTTTAATTCGATGCAACGCGAAGAACCTTACCTACTCTTGACATCCACAGAACTGAGCAGAGATGCTTAGGTGCCTTCGGGAACTGTGAGACAGGTGCTGCATGGCTGTCGTCAGCTCGTGTTGTGAAATGTTGGGTTAAGTCCCGCAACGAGCGCAACCCTTATCCTTTGTTGCCAGCACGTAATGGTGGGAACTCAAAGGAGACTGCCGGTGATAAACCGGAGGAAGGTGGGGATGACGTCAAGTCATCATGGCCCTTACGAGTAGGGCTACACACGTGCTACAATGGCAGATACAAAGTGAAGCGAACTCGCGAGAGCAAGCGGACCACATAAAGTCTGTCGTAGTCCGGATTGGAGTCTGCAACTCGACTCCATGAAGTCGGAATCGCTAGTAATCGTAGATCAGAATGCTACGGTGAATACGTTCCCGGGCCTTGTACACACCGCCCGTCACACCATGGGAGTGGGTTGCAAAAGAAGTAGGTAGCTTAACCTTCGGGAGGGCGCTTACCACTTTGTGATTCATGACTGGGGTGAAGTCGTAACAAGGTAACCGTAGGGGAACCTGCGGTTGGATCACCTCCTTACCTAACGATACGCATTGCGCAGTGTCCACACAGATTGTCTGATAGAAAGTAACGAGCAAATAAAGCCGGACTGAGAAATTGGTCGGGCTTTAGTACCTTGTTGGGTCTGTAGCTCAGGTGGTTAGAGCGCACCCCTGATAAGGGTGAGGTCGGTGGTTCAAGTCCACTCAGACCCACCAACTCACCATTCCCTGTTGAGTTGCAGCAATAAGGTGATTTTGCTTTTTATATGGGGCTATAGCTCAGCTGGGAGAGCGCCTGCCTTGCACGCAGGAGGTCAGCGGTTCGATCCCGCTTAGCTCCACCATATAAAAAAACTATTTCAAAACGCACTGAGGTCGCAAGACACAGTGGGTTGTGAAATATTGCTCTTTAACAATCTGGAACAAGCTGAAAATTGAAACAATACAGCTGAACATTATCTCTCCGTAGATGTACTGAGATAATAAGTAACCTGTATTAGAGTCTCTCAAATAATCACAACGCAAGTGGTCGAAAGACACCTTCGGGTTGTGAGGTTAAGCGACTAAGCGTACACGGTGGATGCCTAGGCAGTCAGAGGCGATGAAGGGCGTGCTAATCTGCGAAAAGCGTCGGTAAGCTGATATGAAGCGTTACAACCGACGATACCCGAATGGGGAAACCCAGTGCAATTCGTTGCACTATCGTTAGATGAATACATAGTCTAACGAGGCGAACCGGGGGAACTGAAACATCTAAGTACCCCGAGGAAAAGAAATCAACCGAGATTCCCCCAGTAGCGGCGAGCGAACGGGGAGGAGCCCAGAGTCTGAATCAGTTTGTGTGTTAGTGGAAGCGTCTGGAAAGTCGCACGGTACAGGGTGATAGTCCCGTACACAAAAATACACTTGCTGTGAACTCGATGAGTAGGGCGGGACACGTGACATCCTGTCTGAATATGGGGGGACCATCCTCCAAGGCTAAATACTCCTGACTGACCGATAGTGAACCAGTACCGTGAGGGAAAGGCGAAAAGAACCCCGGCGAGGGGAGTGAAATAGAACCTGAAACCGTGTACGTACAAGCAGTGGGAGCACCTTCGTGGTGTGACTGCGTACCTTTTGTATAATGGGTCAGCGACTTATATTTTGTAGCAAGGTTAACCGAATAGGGGAGCCGTAGGGAAACCGAGTCTTAACTGGGCGTCTAGTTGCAAGGTATAGACCCGAAACCCGGTGATCTAGCCATGGGCAGGTTGAAGGTTGGGTAACACTAACTGGAGGACCGAACCGACTAATGTTGAAAAATTAGCGGATGACTTGTGGCTGGGGGTGAAAGGCCAATCAAACCGGGAGATAGCTGGTTCTCCCCGAAAGCTATTTAGGTAGCGCCTCGTGAACTCATCTTCGGGGGTAGAGCACTGTTTCGGCTAGGGGGCCACCCCGGCTTACCAAACCGATGCAAACTCCGAATACCGAAGAATGTTATCACGGGAGACACACGGCGGGTGCTAACGTCCGTCGTGAAGAGGGAAACAACCCAGACCGCCAGCTAAGGTCCCAAAGTCATGGTTAAGTGGGAAACGATGTGGGAAGGCATAGACAGCCAGGATGTTGGCTTAGAAGCAGCCATCATTTAAAGAAAGCGTAATAGCTCACTGGTCGAGTCGGCCTGCGCGGAAGATGTAACGGGGCTAAACCATGCACCGAAGCTGCGGCAGCGACACTTAGGTGTTGTTGGGTAGGGGAGCGTTCTGTAAGCCGTTGAAGGTGAACTGTGAGGTTTGCTGGAGGTATCAGAAGTGCGAATGCTGACATAAGTAACGATAATGCGGGTGAAAAGCCCGCACGCCGGAAGACCAAGGGTTCCTGTCCAACGTTAATCGGGGCAGGGTGAGTCGACCCCTAAGGCGAGGCTGAAAAGCGTAGTCGATGGGAAACAGGTTAATATTCCTGTACTTGGTGTTACTGCGAAGGGGGGACGGAGAAGGCTAGGCTAGCCGGGCGACGGTTGTCCCGGTTTAAGCATGTAGGCGGAGTGACCAGGTCAAATCCGGTTGCTTATCAACGCTGAGGTGTGATGACGATGCACTACGGTGCAGAAGTAGTTGATGCCAAGCTTCCAGGAAAAGCCTCTAAGCATCAGGTAACATTAAATCGTACCCCAAACCGACACAGGTGGTCAGGTAGAGAATACTCAGGCGCTTGAGAGAACTCGGGTGAAGGAACTAGGCAAAATGGTGCCGTAACTTCGGGAGAAGGCACGCTGGCATTAGGTGAAGAGACTTGCTCTCGTAGCCGAAGCCAGTCGCAGATACCAGCTGGCTGCAACTGTTTAATAAAAACACAGCACTGTGCAAACACGAAAGTGGACGTATACGGTGTGACGCCTGCCCGGTGCTGGAAGGTTAATTGATGGGGTCAGCCGCAAGGCGAAGCTCTTGATCGAAGCCCCAGTAAACGGCGGCCGTAACTATAACGGTCCTAAGGTAGCGAAATTCCTTGTCGGGTAAGTTCCGACCTGCACGAATGGCGTAATGATGGCCAGGCTGTCTCCACCCGAGACTCAGTGAAATTGAACTCGCTGTGAAGATGCAGTGTACCCGCGGCAAGACGGAAAGACCCCGTGAACCTTTACTATAGCTTGACACTGAACATTGAGCCTTGATGTGTAGGATAGGTGGGAGGCATCGAAGCGTGGACGCCAGTCTGCGTGGAGCCAACCTTGAAATACCACCCTTTAAT
Source organism: Yersinia vastinensis (assembly GCF_044905075.1). Lineage (NCBI taxonomy): Bacteria > Pseudomonadati > Pseudomonadota > Gammaproteobacteria > Enterobacterales > Yersiniaceae > Yersinia > Yersinia vastinensis. The sequence goes on along the minus strand of NZ_CP173260.1, from coordinate 4,552,616 downwards.
GTTTGATGTTCTAACTCGGCCCCATAATCTGGGGTGAGGACAGTGTCTGGTGGGTAGTTTGACTGGGGCGGTCTCCTCCCAAAGAGTAACGGAGGAGCACGAAGGTTAGCTAATCACGGTCGGACATCGTGAGGTTAGTGCAAAGGCATAAGCTAGCTTGACTGCGAGAGTGACGGCTCGAGCAGGTACGAAAGTAGGTCTTAGTGATCCGGTGGTTCTGAATGGAAGGGCCATCGCTCAACGGATAAAAGGTACTCCGGGGATAACAGGCTGATACCGCCCAAGAGTTCATATCGACGGCGGTGTTTGGCACCTCGATGTCGGCTCATCACATCCTGGGGCTGAAGTAGGTCCCAAGGGTATGGCTGTTCGCCATTTAAAGTGGTACGCGAGCTGGGTTTAGAACGTCGTGAGACAGTTCGGTCCCTATCTGCCGTGGGCGTTGGAAGATTGAGAGGGGCTGCTCCTAGTACGAGAGGACCGGAGTGGACGAATCACTGGTGTTCGGGTTGTCATGCCAATGGCACTGCCCGGTAGCTAAATTCGGAAGAGATAACCGCTGAAAGCATCTAAGCGGGAAACTTGCCTCGAGATGAGTCTTCCCTGGGGCTTTAAGCCCCCTGAAGGAACGTTAAAGACTATGACGTTGATAGGCTGGGTGTGTAAGTGCAGCGATGCATTGAGCTAACCAGTACTAATGATCCGTGAGGCTTAACCTTACAACACCGAAGGTGTTTTGTGTTTGAGAGATTTTCAGCGAAGTTTACAGATTGAATTGGCTGGCTGCATGAGAGTGATTGTGTAGCGAGTTGATGAAAACAGAATTTGCCTGGCGGCCATAGCGCGGTGGTCCCACCTGATCCCATGCCGAACTCAGAAGTGAAACGCCGTAGCGCCGATGGTAGTGTGGGGTCTCCCCATGCGAGAGTAGGACACTGCCAGGCATCAAACACGAGTTATCAGAGTGACATCTGGTAACTGACAAAATCGCGATAAGCGGTTTTGCACAGCGAGAAGCGCTGGCCCTGTTAAGGGTAAGTATCAGGAAGATACACGTAAAAGAATCGGTGGAGCGGTAGTTCAGTTGGTTAGAATACCTGCCTGTCACGCAGGGGGTCGCGGGTTCGAGCCCCGTCCGTTCCGCCACTTATTTAAATTATGCCTGCTAACTTTAGCAGGCATAATGTTAAGCGTAATTTAGGGGCGTAGCTCAGTTGGTAGAGCACCGGTCTCCAAAACCGGGTGTCGCGAGTTCGAGTCTCTCCGCCCCTGCCATATTAGACACCCTTCATTAAAGCGAAGGGTTTTTTTTATGCTCAAAATAGTCATTTAGTCTGCTTTTTGTTCTTCCCTCCATCCTTTTGAGCCAACCTCCTCTAGCTTTTGCTCTCTTCTTGAACATATTTATAGTGTGGATATTCCTAACTATTTTGTGAATTTACACATTATTCCTCGTCTCATTAACCACCTCTACTACTTATCTTTCTTCTAAATCCCCACAAAATTTTCAAAGGTAACGTTCCCAACTCATACCTATTTAGCTGAATTTATGTACAAAACGATTGTTATTCTATGGTGTGATGTTGCTCATTATTACTTTCACAAAATGTACTAAAACTAATTAACATTTTAGCTATCAGGAAGCTCACCTTAAAAAACATCATATGCTTTTAGAACAACATTATCTGCAAATTGGCCGAAGTTCAGGGCAGTACATGGCCTGAATGATCATCTTAACTGTTCTTCGGAATGGTAGTGAGTCAACGGCTCGACGATGGCAAGTGAGGAGAGAAATATGTACAGGCGTTTACTGTTAGCAGCAGCTGTAACAGCAGCAATGTGTAGTGCAGTCCAGGCGGCTCCGTTAGTCGTGGGTTTTTCTCAAATTGGTTCAGAATCCGGTTGGCGTTCTGCGGAAACCAAGGTTTCTAAACAAGAAGCTGAAAAACGCGGAATAACACTAAAAATCGCGGATGCCCAACAAAAACAAGAAAACCAAATCAAAGCGGTGAGATCGTTTATTGCTCAGGGCGTTGATGCCATTTTTATTGCTCCCGTGGTTGCTACTGGTTGGACGCCAGTTTTGCAGGAAGCGAAAGAAGCCAAGATCCCGGTGTTTCTGCTGGACCGTATGATTGAGGTGAATGATCCCTCTTTATATACCGCAGCAGTGGCTTCGGATAGCGTGTATGAAGGCAAAGTTGCAGGTGAATGGCTGTTGAAAGATGTCGCAGGCAAACCTTGTAATGTTGTTGAACTACAAGGCACGGTCGGTTCCAGTGTGGCGATTAACCGCAAAAAAGGTTTCGCTGATGGGATTGCCTCTGCACCTAATGTAAAAATAATTCGTTCACAATCAGGGGACTTCACACGTAGTAAAGGCAAAGAGGTCATGGAGAGCTTCATTAAAGCGGAGCAAAATGGCAAAAATATCTGTGCGGTCTATGCGCATAACGATGACATGGCAATTGGTGCCATCCAGGCAATCAAAGAAGCGGGTCTAAAACCGGGTACAGAAATCAAAATTGTTTCCATAGATGGTGTACCTGATATTTTCAAAGCAATGAGCAGTGGCGAAGCAAATGCAACTGTTGAATTGACGCCAAATATGGCTGGCCCTGCTTTTGATGCCTTAATTGCGCTGAAGAAAGATGGAACCCAACCTCCTAAATTTATCCAGACAGAATCCCGCCTGCTACAGCCAGATACGGCTAAACAGGAATATGAATCCAAGAAGAGCCTTGGTTATTGATTCAAAGGGCGGGGCTTGCCCCGCCTGCTTTCGTCACCTGTATTTGGACAATATCTGAGTCGTTTTTGAACGTGGGTACATCTGATGGAAACACTGCTAAAAGTCCGTGGCTTGTCGGTTGAATTTCCTGGTGTTAAGGCATTGGACTCTGTGGACTTTTCTCTGCATCGCGGTGAGGTTATGGCTTTGCTGGGAGAAAATGGCGCAGGGAAATCCACTTTAATCAAAGCATTAACTGGGGTCTATAAGCGGTCCGCTGGTGAAGTTTATTTAGATGGTGTGGCCATTCGCCCTATTGATACAGCTGATGCCCAAAAGATGGGTATCGGTACAGTCTACCAAGAGGTCAATTTACTCCCGAATATCTCTATTGCAGCAAATCTCTTCATTGGTCGCGAGCCATTGCATTGGGGGCTTATTGATCATCGAACAATGAACCAACAGGCGGAAAAATTACTAAAAGGTTACGGTTTAGCATTAGATGTTCAGCGGCCGTTAGCCGATTTCTCCATTGCAATACAGCAGATTGTTGCCATTGCTCGAGCAGTTGATTTATCAGCAAAGGTACTGATTCTTGATGAGCCGACAGCAAGTCTGGATGCTAAAGAAGTCAGTATGTTGTTGGATATTCTTCGCCAGTTGCGTGATCAGGGAATTGGTATGGTTTTCGTCACCCATTTCTTGGATCAGGTTTATCGGATCAGTGATCGTATAACGGTCTTGCGCAATGGCAAACTTGTTGGCACGAAAACTACCGCAGAGCTTCCTCGGCTTGAATTAGTTCAGATGATGTTGGGCCATAGCTTTGATGAACAATTGCTTAAACGTGGTGAACACAATATTACGGCGAGCAACCCTCTGGTTGAATTTAAAAATTATGGTCGACGAGGTGTGGTTGAGAACTTTGATTTATCGGTTTCCCCCGGTGAAATAGTTGGGCTTGCCGGATTATTGGGGTCAGGTCGAACCGAAACCGCGCAATTAATTTTTGGTGTCACTACTCCCGATAATGGTGAGGCCCAGATACAAGGCAAACCGGTAAAAATCAGAACGCCACGTAAAGCATCAAAACTAGGTTTTGGCTATTGCCCAGAAGATCGCAAAACAGATGGTATTGTGGGGGCCGCCACAGTGCGTGAGAACATTATTTTGGCTCTGCAAGCCCAACGTGGGTGGCTAAGGCCAATTTCTATGCGTGAACAGACTCAAATTGCGGAAGATTTTATCCAGCAATTGGGTATTCGGACTCCTGGCCCTGAGCAGCAAATTCAGTATCTCTCCGGTGGAAACCAGCAAAAAGTATTACTAGCCCGCTGGCTGGCCACAAAACCCCGATTTTTAATTTTAGATGAGCCAACGCGCGGTATTGATGTGGGGGCCCATGCTGAGATTATTCGGCTGATTGAGAAGCTGTGCGACGAAGGGTTGGCACTGTTAATCATCTCTTCCGAATTAGAGGAATTGGCAGGTTATGCTGATCGCGTCATTGTTTTACGTGATCGTCGGCATATTGCACAACTCGGTCACGATGAGATCTCTGTTCCTGCCATTATGCAGGCGATCGCGGTGCAATAAGGAGTTACCTCATGGGAAACAGGAGTCTGTCAATGACGCAAAGGCCGCGCAAAGTTAAATGGGTTTTGCCGAAAGGTGCCACTCAATTTGGCGCTTTAGCAGTCATTTTACTGATTGATAGTTTGGTCGCCCCACACTTTTTCTCAATTCATATTCAGGATGGGCGGCTGTTTGGCAGTGTCATTGATATTTTAAACCGAGGTGCTCCTGTTGCTTTATTGGCATTGGGAATGACATTGGTTATTGCGACCGGGGGCATTGATTTATCCGTTGGCGCCGTGATGGCTATTGCGGGAGCGACAGCCGCGACCCTAACCAGTGCCGGATATGCTTTACCGACAGTCTTAGTCGCTGCACTTGTTGTTGGTGCTCTGTGTGGGTTATGGAATGGCTTTTTAGTGGCGGTATTACAAATTCAGCCAATTGTCGCCACATTGATGTTAATGGTTGCGGGGCGAGGAATAGCCCAACTGATTACCGAAGGGCAGATTGTCACATTTGATAGTGGGGGGTTGGCAAAGTTAGGTAGTAGCACTTTGATGTATATGCCGATGTCGGTCGTTATTGCATTGGGCATGCTGATAATTGTGTGGTTATTGACACGTAAAACAGCACTGGGGCTATTTATTGAGTCGGTTGGTATCAACTTACGTTCTGCACGTAATGCAGGTGTGAGTACGCGGTTGGTGCTCATTGCGGTGTACGTGATTTGTGGGATCTGTGCAGCTGTCGCGGGCATTATTGTGACCGCAGATATCCGAGGGGCGGATGCTAACAATGCAGGTTTATGGCTGGAGTTAGATGCCATTCTTGCCGTAGTCATTGGCGGTGCATCGTTAATGGGGGGGCGCTTTAACCTTTTACTTTCAGTGATTGGCGCTTTGATTATCCAGGGAATGAATACAGGGATTCTACTCTCAGGTTATCAACCTGAATTTAATCTGGTTCTTAAAGCCATCGTCGTATTAGCCGTATTGGTGGTGCAGTCACCCATGATTTCATTGAGCCATATCTTCCGGAGGCGAAAATAATGTTAAAGCGCAATATTCCTTTGCTGATGACTATCGCCGTTTTTATTCTGGGATATGCATTTTGTCTTAGTCAGTTCCCCAGCTTTTCGTCCACCCGGGTATGGTGCGATTTACTGACTGATAACGCCTTCTTGGGCATTGTAGCTGTGGGGATGACCTTTGTTATTTTATCTGGGGGTATAGATTTATCTGTAGGTTCAGTTATCGCTTTTACTGGTGTGCTATTAGCGAAGTTAATCGGAACCTACGGTATTCACCCAATGTATGCTTTTGCCATCGTATTAGTCATGGGAGCAATGTTTGGCGCACTGATGGGCTGGATTATTGATTCTTTGAAACTCCCAGCCTTTATTATCACGCTTGCCGGGATGTTTTTTGTTCGCGGGATGAGCTTTATTGTGTCTGAAGAGTCTATCCCGATTAATCATCCGCTTTATGCCACGTTGGCGAATTATGCTTGGAAAGTCCCCGGAGGTGGGCGATTTACCCTGCTCGCCCTCATCATGCTCTTAGTTGTCGCATTGGGTATTTTGTTGGCACATCGAACCCGTTTTGGTCATAACGTCTATGCTATCGGTGGCAACAGTGTTTCAGCCGCTCTGATGGGGGTTCCTGTCAGACAGACTACGATTAAAATCTACATGTTATCGAGCACTTTAGCGGCACTATCAGGGATTGTTTTCTCTCTTTACACCTCTGCTGGCTATGCTTTGGCAGCCAGTGGTGTTGAACTAGATGCGATTGCGGCCGTTGTTATCGGTGGTACATTGCTGACCGGTGGTATCGGCACCGTCTTTGGTACTCTGTTTGGTGTCCTGATTCAGGGCCTGATCCAGAGTTACATTACATTTGATGGCACACTCAGTTCATGGTGGACCAAGATTGTCATCGGGATCTTGTTATTTAGCTTTATTGCTATCCAGAAGGCGATGAGTGCTTTTTACTTAAATCGTCGTGCTCGCCCTCAGCCGCCACCACTTAATCCTGTATAGCGCTTTGAGCGGCGTTATTCATTGGTGTTTTTAATAGCTGTCGAATCAATGTTTGCTGGTCACTGTTTTGCAACCAAACGGCATACAGTGGCCGCACGATCGGCGGGATATCCGCATTAATAGACAATTGTGGATACTCTTTCTGCCAATGCTCAGGTAGAAAAGCGCAGCCACCGGTAGTCTCCAGTAGTTGGCGGGTTAGATGGGCTGAAGTGGTGGTCAGTACCGGCATTTGCTCACTATTGAGTAATCGACTTTCTTGCTGATGGAAATCTGCCCCCCACTCAAGTTTTATATAAGGCGCTTCATTTGCATTTTTATGCTCGGTTTCACTGTCAGTTTTTTCTGCCAGAACAAGGGGAACCGATGAGAACAACCGCAGTGAAAAATGCCCTAATAACAAACTGGCCAATTCGTCCATTTTAGGGGGTTCAGTTGTTATCAATAAATCCAGTTGCCGTTCGTGCAACTGCTTCACCAGCGATTGCCTTAGTGCAATTCGAGCCTCAAGGCGCAATGCTTCCCGTTGTTTATATAACTGTTGCAACCAAGGCGTGAGGTAAGCCTCCCAAAGTGATGCGGTTGCACCAATAGACAACTCAGTGTGTTGCAGCGAATGAACGACCTCTTTTTTGGCTAGCTGCCAAGTGCTCATCAGTGTTTCGGCATACGGCACCAGTCTTTCGCCCGCAGGGGTCAGACGAATATTATTGCGATGGCGAGTGAATAAATTTGCACCTAATTGATTTTCCAACTGACGGATACGAAAACTTACCGCCGACTGTGTTAAGTACAAAGATTCAGCTGCGCGACCAAAGTGGCGAGTTCTACTGACCTCCAAAAAGGTTTTCAGTAATTCGGTATCCACACCTATCTCCAATTTTTTTTGTCGTTAAGATTTAAATGTTTTGTTTTACACGCTGTCAAGCCTATCTAATACTCCGCGCCATAAACAGCACGACCATGAGAGAATTAGGAGCGAGTCAGATGGCGGATAGCTTCATCACGACCAATCGTTTTTTTGATAATAAACATTATCCTCGCGGGTTCTCGCGTCACGGCGATTTCACCATTAAAGAGGCGCAATTACTAGAGCGCCACGGCCATGCTTTCAATGAACTCGATCTCGGGAAACGCGAACCAGCAACGGAAGAAGAGCATTCGTTTGTGGCTGTTTGTCGCGGCGAACGTGAGCCTGTCAGTGCCGAGGAAAAAGTCTGGTCTAAATATGTGACCCGGACTCGTCGTCCTAAACGTTTCCACACACTGTCTGGCGGTAAACCGCAGATGGATGCCGTGGAAGACTATACCGATAGCGACGATTAATAATACCCTTGGTACTTGATGGTGTATGGGCGCTAGCTGCGCCCTCATGATTTTAAGTATTAAGAATAGGGGGCTTTGTCCCCCTTCTATTTTCACATTAGGCTCTTATGCAACTGCAAGAGCAGTCGGTCCATACAACGGTAGCTTAGCGCCTCGGAAAGATGCTTTTTTTGGATATTATCTTCCAGAGCCAGATCAGCGATAGTCCGCGCAACTTTCAAAATATGGTGCCAGGCACGCACTGACAGCCCTAGAGTCAGCAGAACTTGCTCCAGAAATACCGCATTCTCCGGCGCTAGACAGCAGTATTCGGATATTTCTTGGCTATTAAGTTCTGAATTTATCTTCCCCGCTCTGCCCAGTTGTTTTTCTCTTGCCCGTAATACTCGTTGCCTGACGGTTTCGCTATTTTCCCCCTGATGTTTTTGCGTACCTAACATACCAGCTGGCAGTAATGGCACTTCTATTGATAAATCGAATCTGTCCAAAAACGGGCCTGACAGTTTTGCCAGATAGCGCAGTATCTGTTGTGGCGGTGTTCGGTTATGGATACCTTGATAATGACCACTGGGGCTGGGATTCATCGCGGCTATGAGTTGTACTTTAGCCGGGAAACGCACTTTAGCTGCCGCACGGGAAATGATAATTTCACCAGACTCAAGAGGTTCACGCAGCGAATCCAGCACCCGGCGCTCAAATTCCGGCAACTCGTCTAGAAAAAGTACGCCATTATGTGCCAGTGATATTTCACCAGGGCGGGGAATAGAGCCTCCGCCAATCAGTGCGGCCATTGAGGTACTATGATGTGGGGCACGAAAAGCTCGGCTGCGCCACAGAGTAGGTAATTCATTACTGTGTAATAGGCCATTAATAGCAGCGGCCTCCAGCGCTTCTTGATCTGTGAGTGGGGGCAGCAAGCCGGTTAATCGATTGGCTAACATGGTTTTACCCGTGCCCGGTGGCCCGAGTAACAGCAAGTTATGCCCACCGGCAGCCGTTATCTCTAGCGCGCGCTTCGCTTGTGATTGACCAATGATGTCTTGCAGATCAAGGCTTTTATCAGAATTTGTCTTATATTCAATGGATTGGCCTTTCTCAAGTGTAGTTTCACCTTGCAAAAATCCGCAGACAGCGAGTAAGTGATCCGCGACCCAACTGTTACCTTGTGGAATAAGCCCAATTTCATGGCTATTTGCGCCGGGCAGAATTAATTGTCGATGTGCTAGGTTGCTGGCAATTGCCGCCGGAATTGCGCCGTTAACCCGCCTTAGTGCTCCTGATAGGGCTAATTCACCCAAGAACTCATAGTGCGTTAATTTATCCGCAGGAATCTGCTCTGAAGCGGCCAATATCGCTAAAGCAATAGGCAGGTCATAGCGACCGCCCTCTTTGGGTAAATCTGCTGGGGCTAAACTGACAGTGATCCGTTTGGCGGGAAAGGTGAAACCGCTGTTGATCAGTGCGCTTCGAACGCGGTCCCGAGCCTCTTTTACCGTTGTCTCTGGTAATCCAACCAAGGTTAGCCCTGGCAAGCCATTGCTGATATGGACTTCAACCGTGACTGAGGGGGCCTGAATACCTAATGTGGCGCGGGTGTGAATAATGGCTAATGACATGATGCTTTCCTTCGCCGTAGTGCGTCCTGAGAGTTTGGGCGTCGTAATAGAGTGACTCAGGTTTTTTTTCGGCGCACTGAAAAAGAGTATTTTTGCAAAACTTCACGAAAAGTTTCGTTGCAATGGTGATATGAAAATCAAACATTGCGATGCAGGGAGCAAAAAAAAGACCAAACTCTCGATGAGGCTTTTACTGATTGATAACTAATGTGTTTATTGTATTTCGCGGCTCTGCTCACAAAATAATAATTTAAATAAATATTGTCATGTAACCGATAACTGTGATAACTCTGTAGGCATTCGTTCGACACTAGATAGATGAACAACCTAATTATGAAAGCGATTGTCCAAGTGATTAACCTAGTCCTAATTAGCGTGGTGGTGATTATTATCCCACCGTGCGGGGCAGCACTTGGACGAATAAAGGCATAAAAATCAAGCCTTAATCTCAAGAGAACCCCCGCACCGAAAGGTCCGGGGGTTTTTTTATTGGTACGTTAAAAGACGCGAGGAACATAAAATGCACAACAGAATAAAATTCTGTTCCTTCCGCAAAAGGTCGGGGAAATAACTATGAATGGTGCTCAGTGGGTGGTTCAAGCGTTGCGTGCACAGGGTGTTGATACGGTATTCGGCTATCCGGGTGGGGCGATTATGCCTGTCTACGATGCTTTGTATGATGGCGGTGTCGAGCATTTGCTCTGCCGCCACGAGCAGGGCGCTGCCATTGCTGCTATCGGTTATGCACGTGCCACCGGTAAAGTCGGGGTGTGCATTGCGACTTCCGGCCCCGGAGCCACTAATCTGATCACCGGTTTGGCTGATGCGTTGTTAGATTCCGTGCCCGTTATCGCTATCACGGGTCAGGTGGGTTCCGGCTTAATTGGAACCGATGCATTTCAGGAGATTGATGTTCTGGGGCTGTCTCTGGCCTGTACCAAACACAGCTTCTTGGTGGAATCACTGGATGCTTTGCCGGGCATTATGGCTGAAGCCTTTGCTATTGCTACCAGCGGCCGCCCTGGGCCGGTTTTAATCGATATTCCAAAAGACATTCAGTTAGCTGTGGGCGAGTTGACCCCGCATTTGATGCCAGTTGAAGAACATCCGGTGGATTCTGCTGCGGAGTTACAACAAGCTTGGAATATGTTGGCGACAGCGGAAAAGCCGATGCTGTATGTCGGTGGTGGTGTCGGCATGGCGCAGGCGGTTCCCGCTTTACGCCAGTTTATCGAAGTAACCGGTGTACCTACGGTCGCAACGTTGAAAGGTTTGGGCGCTCCCGATAGTGAGCATCCTTGTTATCTGGGTATGTTAGGCATGCACGGCACTAAAGCAGCGAACTTTGCTGTACAAGGCTGTGATTTATTAATTGCTGTAGGTGCCCGCTTTGATGACCGCGTAACCGGGAAACTGAATACATTCGCTGCGAAAGCAAAAGTTATCCATATGGATATCGACCCGGCGGAGCTGGGCAAATTGCGTCAGGCGCACGTCGCGTTGCAGGGGGATTTGAACGTATTATTGCCCGCGCTGCAGCAGCCGTTAAATATTCAGCCGTGGCGTGATGAGGTTATGGCATTAAAACAACAGCATAGCTGGCGTTACGATCATCCCGGACAGGCGATTTATGCTCCATTATTGCTTAAGCAAATTTCTGAGCGCAAAACCCCGCAGACAGTCGTGACCACCGATGTGGGTCAGCACCAGATGTGGACTGCGCAGCATATGAACTTTACCCGCCCTGAGAATTTCATCACTTCAAGCGGTTTGGGCACGATGGGTTTTGGCGTTCCTGCCGCCGTTGGTGCGCAAATGGCCCGCCCTGATGACATGGTTATCTGTGTCTCCGGTGATGGCTCGTTTATGATGAATGTTCAGGAGTTGGGCACGATTAAACGAAAACAGTTGCCGCTGAAAATCGTTTTGTTGGATAACCAGCGATTAGGTATGGTTCGACAGTGGCAGCAACTGTTTTTTGATGGGCGTTACAGTGAAACCAACCTTTCTGATAACCCCGATTTCATCACTCTGGCCAGTGCTTTCAATATCCCCGGCCAACGTATCACCCGTAAAGACCAAGTCGACGCCGCTCTGGATGCGCTGTTTAACAGCGAAGGCCCTTATCTGCTCCAGGTTTCCATCGACGAACTCGAAAACGTTTGGCCGTTAGTGCCGCCAGGCGCAGGTAATGAAACCATGCTGGAGAAAATCTCATGATGCAACACCAACTCTCTATCCAAGCCCGCTTCCGCCCTGAGATGTTAGAGCGCGTATTGCGGGTTGTGCGGCACCGCGGCTTTCAGGTTTGTGCTATGAATATGTCGCCAATGATTAATGCCGAGAATATTAATATTGAATTGACCGTTGCCAGCGGGCGACCTGTCGATTTACTGTCTTCTCAGCTGAGTAAGCTTATGGATGTCGCCTGCGTCGAGATCCTACAACCTAATACATTACAGATACGCGCCTGATGCGCCACAAGGAAAGAAAAGAATGACGAAGAAAGCTGATTACATTTGGTTTAACGGCGAAATGACTCCGTGGGCAGAGGCTAAAGTTCACGTGATGTCTCACGCGTTACACTACGGCACGTCAGTCTTCGAAGGTGTTCGTTGCTACGAATCCCATAAAGGGCCGGTCGTTTTCCGCCACCGCGAACACATGCAGCGCTTGCATGATTCTGCCAAAATTTACCGTATGCCGGTTTCTCAGACCGTTGATGAGCTGATGGAAGCTTGCCGCGAGACACTGCGTAAAAATAATCTGACCAGCGCTTATATCCGCCCATTGGTGTTTATTGGTGATGTTGGCATGGGTGTTAATCCGCCAGATGGCTATAAGACGGATGTCATCATTGCGGCCTTCCCATGGGGTGCCTATTTGGGTGCAGAAGCGCTGGAACAAGGGATTGATGCCATGGTTTCTTCATGGAACCGTGTGGCGCCAAACACCATTCCAACCGCGGCTAAGGCTGGGGGCAACTATTTGTCTTCCTTGCTGGTGGGCAGTGAAGCACGCCGCCACGGTTATCAGGAAGGAATTGCACTGGATGTTCATGGCTACCTGTCTGAAGGTGCCGGTGAAAACCTGTTTGAAGTAAAAGATGGCATTCTGTTCACCCCACCATTTACCTCTTCTGCTCTGCCGGGTATCACGCGCGACGCTATCATCAAATTGGCGAAAGATATGGGTCTGGAAGTCCGTGAGCAAGTCTTGTCACGTGAATCTCTCTATTTGGCTGACGAAGTGTTTATGTCAGGTACTGCGGCAGAAATTACCCCAGTTCGTAGCGTGGATGGCATTCAGGTTGGTATTGGTAAACGCGGCCCGATTACCGGCAAAATTCAGCAAGCCTTCTTCGGCTTGTTCACCGGTGAAACCGAAGATAAATACGGTTGGTTGGATCCAATCAATCCGCAATAAAAATAGACAGACAGAATCAGCAGGTGGTTCGTTCGCCACCTGCAATACAGAATAACCTGGAGTGAAGAGACAATGCCTAAGTACCGTTCCCATACCACCACCCATGGCCGCAATATGGCTGGCGCCCGCGCACTGTGGCGCGCTACCGGTATGACCGATGATGACTTCGGCAAACCGATTATTGCGGTAGTTAACTCATTTACCCAGTTTGTACCGGGCCACGTTCATTTGCGCGACTTAGGAAAACTGGTAGCGGAGCAAATTGAAGCCTCTGGCGGTGTGGCTAAAGAGTTCAACACGATTGCGGTGGATGATGGGATCGCGATGGGCCATGGCGGCATGCTCTATTCATTGCCTTCACGCGAATTGATTGCCGACTCTGTTGAGTACATGGTGAACGCCCACTGTGCGGATGCCATGGTCTGCATTTCAAACTGCGACAAAATTACCCCTGGGATGTTGATGGCGTCTCTGCGCCTGAATATTCCGGTGATCTTTGTGTCCGGTGGCCCGATGGAAGCCGGTAAAACTAAGCTGTCCGATAAAATCATCAAGCTGGATCTGGTCGATGCCATGATTCAGGGTGCGAACCCGAATGTCAGCGACGCTGACAGTGAGCAGATTGAGCGCTCAGCCTGCCCAACTTGTGGCTCTTGTTCTGGGATGTTTACTGCCAACTCGATGAACTGCCTGAATGAAGCACTGGGCCTGGCTCTGCCGGGTAACGGCTCATTGCTGGCAACTCATGCGGATCGTAAGCAGCTTTTCTTGGATGCAGGTAAGCATATTGTCGAGCTGACCAAGCGTTATTATGAGCAAGATGATGTCAGCGCTTTACCACGCAGCATTGCCAACAAAGCCGCATTTGAAAATGCCATGACACTCGATATTGCCATGGGTGGCTCCACCAATACGGTGTTGCATTTGCTGGCCGCGGCACAGGAAGGGGATATTGATTTCGATATCAGTGATATCGACCGTTTATCTCGTCAGGTGCCTCACTTGTGTAAAGTGGCCCCGAGCACTCAGAAATACCATATGGAAGATGTGCACCGTGCTGGTGGCGTTATTGGTATTTTAGGCGAGTTAGATCGCGCTGGGTTGCTTAATCGCAATGTTCGTAACGTGTTGGGGTTGGATCTGCCACAAACTTTGGCAGCCTATGACGTCATGCTGACCGGTGATGAAAAGGTCAAAAGCATGTATTCCGCAGGTCCTGCGGGTATCCGTACGACCAAAGCCTTCTCTCAGGATTGCCGTTTCCCGTCACTGGATACCGATCGCAAAGAGGGTTGTATCCGCACACGTGAACATGCTTATAGCCAAGACGGTGGTTTGGCTGTGTTGTACGGCAATATTGCCGCTGACGGTTGTATTGTGAAAACTGCGGGTGTGGATAAAGACAGTTTGACCTTCCGTGGTCCGGCTAAAGTGTACGAAAGCCAGGATGATGCGGTAGCCGCTATTCTGGGCGGCAAAGTGGTTGCCGGTGATGTGGTTGTTATCCGTTACGAAGGACCGAAAGGCGGGCCGGGGATGCAGGAAATGCTGTACCCGACCACTTATTTGAAATCCATGGGATTGGGTAAAAGCTGTGCCTTGCTGACGGATGGCCGGTTCTCTGGCGGGACCTCTGGTTTGTCAATTGGTCACGTTTCTCCAGAAGCGGCCAGTGGTGGTCTGATTGGTTTGGTACAGGATGGCGATTTTATTGATATCGATATCCCGAATCGTGGCATTCAATTGGATGTGAGTGAGTCTGAGCTGGCTGCTCGTCGTGAAACTGAAGAGGCCCGTGGTGATGCCGCATGGTCACCTAAAGCCCGCGAACGTCAGGTTTCTTATGCACTGCGCGCTTACGCCCTACTGGCAACCAGCGCCGACAAAGGTGCAGTGCGCGACAAAAGTAAGCTGGGAGGCTAATCCCCATGGCGGTTTCACAACCCTTATCCGCTGCCCCCTGTGGGGCAGAATATCTGCGGGCGATACTTCGCGCGCCAGTGTATGAGGTGGCGCAAGTCACCCCGCTGCAAGTGATGGAAAAAATCTCCTCCCGCTTGGGTAATACCATTTTGGTGAAGAGAGAAGACCGGCAACCCGTGCACAGTTTTAAACTGCGCGGGGCCTATGCCATGTTGGCGGGGCTGACTGAAGAGCAAAAAGCGTGTGGCGTGATAAGTGCATCGGCAGGTAATCATGCCCAAGGTGTGGCGCTCTCGGCCAGTAAGCTGGGTATTAAAGCGCTGATTGTCATGCCGGTAGCGACTGCGGACATTAAAGTGGATGCAGTACGTGGTTTTGGTGGTGAAGTGCTGTTATTTGGTGCCAACTTTGATGAAGCCAAAGCCAAAGCTATCGCGCTTTCCCAGCAACAGGGATATACCTTTGTGCCTCCGTTTGACCATCCGGCCGTGATTGCCGGGCAGGGAACGCTGGCGATGGAATTGCTCCAGCAAGACGCACATATTGATCGGGTGTTTGTTCCGGTCGGTGGCGGTGGGCTGGTGGCCGGTGTGGCAGTGCTTATCAAACAATTGATGCCGCAGATTAAAGTGATCGGGGTTGAAGCAGAAGACTCAGCCTGTTTGCATGCTGCACTAAAGGCAGGTCAACCTGTTGATCTGGCTCGTGTCGGGTTATTTGCCGAAGGTGTAGCCGTTAAGCGCATTGGTGATGAGCCTTTTCGGTTATGTCAGGAATATCTGGATGAAGTTATTACTGTCGACAGTGATGCCATCTGTGCTGCGGTAAAAGACTTATTTGAAGACGTGCGCGCTATTGCCGAGCCTTCAGGCGCCTTGGCGTTGGCAGGGCTGAAAAAGTATGTTCAGCAGCATAATATTCAAGGCGAGCGTTTGGCCCACATTCTTTCCGGCGCGAATGTTAACTTCCATGGGTTACGCTATGTGTCAGAACGTTGTGAACTGGGCGAGCAGCGTGAAGCCTTGTTAGCGGTGACCATCCCAGAACAAAAGGGCAGTTTCCTGCGTTTTTGTGAATTGCTGGGCGGGCGCTCAGTGACGGAGTTTAACTACCGCTATGCTGATGCAGATAATGCCTGCATTTTCGTCGGGGTACGTTTGACCCGCGGTTATGCAGAGCGGGCAGAGATTCTATCCGAGTTGCAGGAGAAAGGTTACCAAGTTGTCGATTTGTCCGATGATGAAATGGCGAAGTTACATGTGCGCTATATGGTTGGGGGGCGACCTTCCAAACCATTGCGTGAGCGCTTATTCAGCTTTGAGTTCCCGGAATCACCCGGCGCATTGCTGAAATTCCTGCACACCTTGGGCACTCATTGGAATATTTCTCTGTTCCATTATCGTAGCCATGGCACTGATTTTGGCCGCGTTTTGGCGGGGTTTGAATTATCGGCAACTGAGCCGCAATTTGAACAACATCTGACTGCACTGGGCTACGATTGCCATGATGAAACAGATAACCCGGCGTTTAAATTCTTTTTAGCAGGTTAAGTTTTTGAGCGAGTAACACCGCTGCTTTAGGCGCTAAAGACTAAAGCAGCCCCCAAAATGCTTCAATCAGCGGTTCATTGAGCCGCTTTTTGGGGACGCAAACACCCAATTCAAAAGGTTCTACCAGCGAGACATCATCTAGCAGAGAGATTCGGTTACGTACCGGCTCTGGGCTGTTATCGACCACCACCGATGGGATCAATGCCACACCACATCCTAACGCCACCATCGACACAATCGCCTCATGACCGGAAACCGTAGCGTATATCAATGGGTTAGTGATGCGTTGGCGGCGAAACCACAAATCAATACGTTTTCGTGATGGACCGTGTTCCGGCAAAATAAAGGGAATATTCGCCCAATCAGGTTGCTCAACTGATACTAATTCTCGCACCGCACAAGGGAGTGCTGGGGCAATGAGTACCAATGGAATCTCGCCAATTTGGGTAAAGGCCACGCTGCTGGGTAGGACTTCAGGGCGGCCAGCAATCCCCAAGTCAGCCTCATTAGACTGCACTTTATCGACGGCATCGGCGGCATCACCAGTGGTGAGTTTGATTTCAACCAGTGGATGGCGAGCACGGAAGCGGTCGAGAATTGGCGGTAAATGGCTATATGCCGCAGTGACTGAGCAAAATAGCCGTAGTTCGCCACTCAATGATGGCCCGTGCTGGCCTAATGCATGGCGCAATTGCTGATATTGCAGCAAGGTTTGTTGAGCAAAAGCCTTCAACTGGGTGCCAGCGTCAGTCAGTTGCACTGTGCGGTTATCTCGTAAAAAAAGTGGCTGGCCGATAGTCTCTTCCAACCGCTGAATCTGACGCGACAAGGTGGATGGACTCACGTGCATGGCCTTCGCTGTGCGGCCAAAATGGCGGCTTTCAGCCAAATGCAGGAATAATTTTAGGTCGCGTAAATCCATAGCCGCTTGCCCTCACGGGTCATGTAATAAGAACGTTGCAATAATTGCAATGTGACATTGTCAATATATCAATTTCCGCAATGGATTTCCTGTCATATAGTGAATTCACGCGAATCCCCAGCAAAGACAGGGGATGTGAAAATATTCAGTACACAAACACGACATTCGTTTGCAGTAAGTAGAAAAATAGCTGCACCCACAAAACAGAACCCGAACGGAGTAATACCATGGCTAACTATTTCAACACATTGAACCTGCGTCAGCAGTTGGCGCAATTAGGTAAGTGTCGCTTTATGGCACGAGATGAATTCGCCGATGAAGCAGGCTACCTGAAAGGGAAAAAAGTGGTGATTGTCGGCTGTGGCGCGCAGGGCCTGAACCAAGGCTTGAACATGCGTGACTCCGGTTTGGATGTGGCTTATGCCCTGCGCAAAGAAGCGATCGCCGAGAAACGTGCTTCATGGCGTAAAGCGACCGAAAACGGCTTTAAAGTCGGTACCTACGAAGAGTTGATTCCGCAAGCAGATTTAGTGGTTAACCTGACACCAGACAAACAGCATTCTGCGGTAGTTCAGGCTATTCAGCCTCTGATGAAAGAGGGCGCAGCACTGGGTTATTCTCATGGTTTCAACATTGTAGAAGTGGGCGAACAAGTGCGTAAAGACATCACGGTTGTGATGGTTGCGCCGAAATGCCCAGGCACCGAAGTTCGCGAAGAATACAAACGTGGTTTTGGTGTGCCGACATTGATTGCCGTTCACCCAGAAAATGACCCGAAAGGCGAAGGCATGGCGATTGCCAAAGCATGGGCAGCAGCAACAGGCGGTCATCGTGCCGGTGTGCTGGAATCTTCTTTCGTTGCTGAAGTGAAGTCTGACTTGATGGGTGAGCAAACTATCCTGTGTGGTATGTTGCAGGCCGGTTCACTGCTGTGCTTCGACAAGCTGGTTTCTGAAGGTACTGATGCCGCTTATGCTGAAAAACTGATTCAATTCGGTTGGGAAACCATCACTGAAGCACTGAAACAAGGCGGGATTACGCTGATGATGGACCGTCTGTCCAATCCGGCTAAACTGCGCGCTTATGCACTGTCTGAACAACTGAAAGAGATCATGGCACCGCTGTTCCAAAAACATATGGACGATATCATTTCTGGTGCGTTCTCCAGCGGAATGATGGCTGACTGGGCTGAAGACGACGTTAAATTGCTTAACTGGCGTGAAGAGACCGGCAGAACAGCATTTGAGAATGCGCCACAGTATGAAGGCAAAATCTCCGAGCAAGAATATTTCGACCACGGCGTGTTGATGATTGCGATGGTGAAAGCCGGGGTTGAGCTGGCATTCGAAACAATGGTGGCTTCTGGCATCATTGAAGAATCTGCTTACTACGAATCTTTGCATGAACTGCCACTGATCGCGAACACGATTGCCCGTAAGCGTCTGTATGAAATGAACGTGGTTATCTCAGATACCGCAGAATACGGTAACTACCTGTTCGCTAACGCAGCGGTGCCATTACTGAAAGGTAAGTTCATGGATTCTCTGCAAGCTGGCGACTTGGGTAAAAGCGTTGCCGGGACAGCAGTAGATAATGCTCAACTGCGCGACGTAAACGAAGCTATTCGTAATCACCCAATTGAAGCTGTAGGCCATAAGCTGCGTGGGTATATGACCGATATGAAACGTATCGCGGTTGCGGGCTAATCAAGCTATCTTACTGGCCATTTCAGGCTTGGGCAGTGCTCGTGATCCTCACGTATTAATATACGCTCCGGTCACTGTGCGCTGTCCGTACCTGAACTGCCTGCGACGATAACGCTTGATGCTATCTACTGGTCATTTCAGGCTTGGGCAGTGATTGAAGAGTATAATTCTCGGTCGCAGTATCCAGTAATAAATCATTATGAAAGCCTCTCCGCAAAGAGAGGCTTTTTTTTATCTCGGATTTTATGTATTTCGACGCTATAAAAATTTAATAAATTAATGCTATCGCGGCCCGTAAAAACTCTTGTAAGGTGTCAGTCGTGGTTAAATACATCGCCACTAATCTCTATTTTTGATTTCATAAAACATAACATTATTTTGATGAATCAACCTTGCTAATTAGCGAGGTTTTTTTGTTAGCGCATCAGGCCAAGATTCATGTGGCTCAGACGGCTTTAAATTCTGCTCAACATCAATTAAATATGGCCCATCCCTCCTAAAAAAGAACATGTTGGAGGAAGAGAAAAATATGAAATTCATCACGTCAATCCAATTAATGGTGGTGGTGCAGTTTATGATATAGATAATCTGCGAGTGGTCACACCGAAGCGACATATTGAAATACATACAAGAAATGGAGTGTAACGATGACCATTAAGAAGTTATCAGAATATACTGAGAGCGAATTTCTTGAACTGATTAAATCCCTTTTTGATGGGGATTTTAAGTCAGAGGAAGAGCTTGATTCAGTAGTTCACGAAATTGTTGTCGCAGTTGACCATCCTGATGGAACAGATATTCTTTTTTATCCTTCAGATGATGGAGAGGATAGTCCTGAAGGTGTCCTTAATTTTATTAAAAAATGGTTAGCCGAAAATGGCAAACCAGGCTTTAAAGAGTAACTCATATAGCTAAAAATAATATAAGCCGTCTTTAGTTATGGCGGTTTATATTACTTCTAATAAATTAGTTTATGAAGTATTAACTTTATGAATAATAATTTCATTATTACATCATCTGGTTCCCAGCAGACTCGGGATGACAACCGGTGTATATTTATCTTAATAGTCCAAGGAGTGAGGCGGGTAAAAGTCTGGGAGCACCGATCCCATCACAAATTGCGGATAAATTACGAGGCCAAGAATTTAGTAGCTTTGATAAATTTCGGGCCGCGTTTTGGGAAGAGGTGAGTAAGGAGCCGAGCTTAGCTATACAATGTAAGTCTGGTAATTTAGGGAATATTAAAAATGGTAAAGCTCCATCACCAAGAGAAAGTGAGCAGATAGGTAGTCGAGTAAAATATGAACTTCATCATGTAAAGCCTATTAGTGATAATGGTGCTGTTTACGACATTGATAATATTAAGGTATTGACGCCTAAAAGACATATAGAGATTCACAAAGAGGTAAAATAAAATGAAAAAGAAAACTATTTCTGACTACACTGAATCTGAGTTCTTAGCGTTTGTAAGGACGTTTTTTAATGTGGAAAGCTCCTCTGAAGAGGAGGATATTAAAAATTTACTCGAATTTAAACGATTGTGTGAACATCCTTCAGGTTCTGATCTTCTCTATTACCCAGATGATAATAGAGAGGATAGCCCTGAAGGTGTCGTGGATGAAATAAAAAAATGGTTAGCCGAAAATGGCAAGCCAGGCTTTAAAGAGTAACTCATATAGCTAAAATAATATAAGCCGTCTTTAGTTATGGCGGTTTATATTACTTCTAATAAATTAGTTTATGAAGTATTAACTTTATGAATAATAATTTCATTATTACATCATCTGGTTCCCAGCAGACTCGGGATGACAACCGGTGTATATTTATCTTAATAGTCCAAGGAGTGAGGCGGGTAAAGGTCTGGGAGCACGGATCCCATCACAAATTGCGGATAAATTACGAGGCCAAGAATTCAGTAGCTTTGATAAATTTCGGGCCGCGTTTTGGGAAGAGGTGAGTCAAGATCCTGAACTGGCTGGGCAGTTTTCACCTCTGAACCTAAACAGAATGAAACAGGGTTATGCTCCTTATCCAATACCAACCGAACAAGTTGGAGGAAGAGAGAAGTTTGAACTTCATCATATCAAATTTATTAGGGATGATGGGGCTGTTTATGATATTGAAAATCTAAGAATAATGACACCAAAACGACATATTGATGTTCATTCAAAAAAATGAGGTGAATAATGGAATTAAAAAATAGTATAACGGAATATACTGAAAGTGAATTTTTAGATTTTCTAAATAAAATTTGGGTTGTAGATGTTCCTGAGAATGAACATGATGAACTTATTCGTCATTTTGTGAAGGTTACAGAGCATCCCCAAGGTAATGGAATTCTTTTTTACCCCGATAATGGGGCTGATAATAGTCCTAAGGGAATTTTGGCAGAGGTTAAAAAATGGCGAGACGAAAATGGCAAGTCAGGCTTTAAAGAGTAAACTCGGTCATTAAGTTATAATGCAAGCCACTGCTTTGATTGGCTTGCATATTTTATAGTGATTAATTACTCAATCATCAATTTACTTTTATAATGAATTATTTTTATACAACTATGCAAAACATAATTTAAATATGTCGCCAGTAAATAAATACTATTTTTTACTAATGCTATTGCCTGGTTTTTTTTGCATAGGTCTCAAAACTAATATGTTAATTTTATTATAGTAAGCTTCTTCGCTATTTAGTAATGATTGTTTATTTATATAGACTGTTAATTCTAATTTTAAAATATATTAAGGAGATAAGTTATGAATGATATTAAAACTGTTCTGGCACGTTGGGGCGTCTGGGCCAGAGATCATTCTTATCTTGATTATCCACATATTGCGAGTGGATTTAAGGGCGCGACTGCGATACGGCGAAAAATTGAGCCTTGCTGCGATAATGACGGGCTTATAATAGATAATATTCTTGGTAACTTACAGCATGCTTCCAAAGAAAGCGGATTAGAGCTTATTCTTCGTCATTATGTTTATGGCCAATCCAAATGTGCTATTGCCAGATTAAAGAAATGTGATGAGCGCGAAATAAGAAGTCAATTACAAATTGCTGAGAGATTTATTGATGGTTGTATAACGCAATCGAAAGTTTCACTGGAAATGTGTAGGAGATAATATTAGCGTATTTATTTTAACTCACTAACCCCAATGCCAGATGGCTATCCAACATTGGGGCGCTGATTAATCCGAACTCACTGCTTTACTTCAAATGGCTACTGAATACTTTCGAGTTACCTAAATCATCAATTAAGACGAAATTGACGGTATTACTGCCGGCGAGTGGTGCGCGGTTGAGTGGAAAATCGAGCGTTGAAAAAGGCGCTATCATATCCGGTAGACTTTCTGCCGAACCTAATGTCAGAGAAGCTAATGACGCATAATAAGGCGTCGGGTTATTAACTTTAACCAAAGCAGTATTATCATTACGCACCAAAGTAAAGGTTAATGCTTTACTCAGTGTATCCCCCGGCGCAGATAAATTATTTGGCCGATAAAATACTTTATATTGCATGCGCAAAGCCAAGGTGACGAAAGATTCATCTTCAACTTTAGTCACGGTTTTGGGAGGGATTTCGTAAACATTGAGCCAAAATGCAGATTCCCTATCCGTCGGTAATTTACTGGCCCCGGATAAAATCAGCCGCAGGCTGCGTTGCGCCTGTGGTTGTAGCCGAAACAGCGGTGGGAGCACCAATACAGGGGAAATGGCTTTCTCCGGTGTTGCCATCAAATTACCATCATCCACCCAAACCTGAACTGCTACCGGATAGTTATTGCTGTTAACCAGTTGCAGTGACTCTTCAGTGCTGCCTCCGCTGAAGATAATACGGGTCTTTTCTGCAATCACGCTTGCCATGGTGGGCAGGCTCCAAGTCACCATAAGCAAGAACAGCAAACTTGCAATCCCACTATTTACGCGTTTGAAAAGGATATTATTGGATACGGATAACCACTTGCGCATGCGCATTCACAGCTCCTGGCGTCACAGTTTGTCCGCTGATTTTGCTTAACTCAGCCCGAAAATTCTCAGTGTAACTATTGCCTCCGGTCACGGCGCCAGTGACTTCTTGTGCGCCTTGGAAAATGCCATACCAGCCACCATCGTTGCCGGTTAATGTGACATTTTTTGATAACAGATTGATCGGATTATTATTACGGTAAATACGGATCCCAACACCGCTTGCGGTTCCAGAGGTGCCATAATTATCAGAAACTAAATGGCTGATCCCGCCGCTACCATTCATTAACCCCAATGCTTGGGCTTTCGCTGCATTTGCTGCGGGTACCAGAAAGCCCATTGCGACTGTACCTGCGGTAACTCCAGAGGTAATACCGGTCTGGCACTGAAAGTCCACACTAAATTCAGCCGAACTGGTATTACCGCCATTGAGTTCTGCCACCGAGATACGGGGCAATATTACTGTCGGTGTAAAATTGGTGACGGCACAAATTGTAGTTCGGCGGAAAGTCACATAATTATACAGCCCTATGGATGCCGGCCAAGTACCATACCAACCGGGCCAGTTAGCTACCGAGTCAGTGCCTTCAATTGGGCCACTGATGCCCGGTCCTTTAAACGCGATATAGGCATTGGGCTGGGTATAGGCGTAGGCATAAGAGGCCGCATTATTTGTTGAGGCTCGGGCATAGTCAACGCGAAATAGCTCAGTATACAAGTTACTGAAATTCTTGGCTTTGACCAAGATACGCCCAGAGCTATCCGTATCAAGATCCGTTAAGCGACGGCCTTTCCATAACCGGGAGTAATACTCACCGGTGGATAAGTTTGTAAGTCTGATAACAACATTGCGGACATAGGTGGCAAAACCAGAAGGAACGTTGCCTGCAATATTTCCATCTTCATTCTTGCCGCCAAAATCGTTATCGCCGTTAGTGGCATACATTTCAAAGAGCTGATCAACATCGGCCGCCTCACAGCGGAATAGCACCCGCTCAGGGTCATAACCGGTATTTAAAGCAAAGGTCGTAAAGTTTGATGTGGCAGCTGCTAATAGTGTGCCATCCGGTTGAAAGTTGGCATTGGTGCTAAGGTCAATAACCCCCGGCAAACCGAGTGACCCATTATTGTAATCCAGAGAACCGGCCCACGCACTTGCTGTACCATCACCAGCCCCAAGCTGGCTTTGCAGGGTAATTTTGGTGCAGGCAGACCATGCCGATGTACTGCAGAGGCCAATAAATAGCATCACACCCGCCAGTAGGGGCGGATAACGATGACTGACTGCGGTAGCTGGCCGTGAGACTTCGCAAGATATTAACTGCTTTGTTGGTCTTAACATTATTTTTCTCATAATTGTTAACGGCGGCAACTGCCTGTTATATGGATAATATCTTGCTCGGTATCTTGGCGACCAAAAGCATAAGGCAATTCACATTGCTCACCGCTGTTTTCACCCCAGCGGACATAAAGTGAACCCTTATTATCTTTTACACGTGCATAGATCTGGTTGCCTTGACCTACCATACCGACAATTTCATCTTCGCTGTTATACACATCTGCACCCAGAGGTAATCCTTCGTCATTAGCGGTTTGGGTTTGAATTAATACCGCATAACCCGTCAATGTTTCGAATTTTACTTTTACTGCGGCCCCTGCATATGGCACAACGCGGCCTTGATTTTCTTTTAGCTCAGTGTTGCGATTAATACCTTTGGTATCTAAAGCGATTGTATTGTAATTATACGGCGTTAACGCTGGGACCAGAGCAAAACCGTTATTATCAATTCTTGCCCCTTGCGCATTACGAACCGTCGCCCCTTGGGCACCATCAGCTTCAATTAAGCCAAAGGTTTCACCCAGATAAGGCCCAAGTGTCACACCCTTGCTATGTATTACTGCCGCGCCACGAGCCCCTGCACCATATTGGGTGTAATTACTGCCACGTGAATAACTGCCATTAACTGTCGCATTAGGGAATTGTTGTTGCACATTGGCCCCCCAACTTGTCGAGCTGCTGCTGATATTACTGTCGTCGTAGCCTGCATTGACGGAATAGTTAAAACTATTGCGTTCGCCAGCAGCCCCCGATAATGACGTCTGGTAGTTATTACCACTTTTCGGATTACGATTGGCGGACATAGATAAATATTGATTTCGATTACCTATATTTAGCGGAATAGACACCGTTAACGTCGCAATATTTTCAGTATTGCCGTAGCGCGTTGTTGTTGTGTTCTCATTGGTGTCATCATTCTCCCAATCAAACATTGTTGAGGTATACACACTGCGCTGACGACTGATGGCCACGTTGTAACTGATATCCCGATAACTATTTGAATAACCTAACTGTAATTGGGTGTCTCTCTGCGTATCGTTATAATAATCACTGGTCGAGGCAGAGGCGAACAGTTGACCAAATCGCCCCAAGTTCTGGTTGATTGTGGTGGTAAATTGGCTGCGTTGTTTATAGGTAGATGAGTCCCATGTCCCGCCATTTTTTTGCACGGAACGAACACCGAACACATCGTTTAAATCACGATACCCTTTGGTTGAATAGCGATATCCCGCCAATGAGAATGTCGTCCCCGTTTCACTGAATGTCTGGCTATACGTTGCCTGCATCCGCCAGCCATCCTGAGTCTGATCATCTTCAACTTTGGCGTGAGAGTATGTGGTATTAAGGCCAAAGGCCCCAATTGGCGTACCGAGTACCCCACCGGCCAGGACGGCAGTGTAATCTTTTGCTAAACGTAGGCCACTGTTGGCTGTTAGCTGGTTAGTCAGGCCGCGCTCATAGGTAAAGTCGGTGAAATAGTTATCGATATCGCTGAAGTCGCGGGACTCGCCAACAACGGCACTATAACGGCTCACTCCCGGGCGCATTGAATCAGGTACTGCGCTGAATGGCACAGTAAATGTCGAGCGGCTACCATTGGCCTCTATTACCTCAACATTGAGATCACCCTGGCTGGTGGTGCTATACAAATCATTAATAACAAAGGGGCCGGGAGCGACGTTAGTTTCATAAATTTCACGCCCATTCTGGCGAATAATCACCCGCGCATTGGTACTGGCAACACCACGGACTTCAGGAGCAAAGCCGCGCATTGACTCAGGCCACATGCGTTGGTCGGTCGCCATTTTCGCCCCACGGAAAGACATGGTGCCGAATAACGTACTGTCGGTAAATGTTTCACCCAGCGTTAACTGGCTATCCAGTTGTGGGATAGGGCGTTGCAGGTAGGTACGAATATTATTCCACTGAGTATCGCTGCCATTATTATTATCGGAATAACGCACGTTTGATTGTTGGCGTATTTGCCACAATCCTAAATTCAGGCCACTTTTTAAACCCAGAAATCCATAATCAGAAGTGCTATTTTGCAATTGGGATTTTGTGTCGCTGCGATAAAAGTTAGCGCTGTAATTAACGAATGCGAGTTTTTCGCCTTCTTCCCACTCGCTTCGCTCAATAAAACCGCGAGGCCGTTTTTGTAATAAGGCCTGTGGAATTGACAGCTCTAAACGTAATTTAGCCTGATCAAAATGGAAAGAGGCTCCCTTTATCCTTTCGGCGAGTGGTACGCATTGCTCTGTTGAGGAAGCCTCCGAATCTGAGGGAATGGATTCTACCTCAGCCGTAGGTGATTTTTGAGGCGCAATATTATCTTTATTGGTTAGCTCAATACCTGCCGCAGTTAAAAATTCATCACTCAGGCAGGGGTAAACTTCTGATGAGTCAGCATTCTTAACAAATTTAATTGTCGTACGCTTTAATGGTCTGTTATTCACTAAAACATCGACTGCATCGTAACTTCCGGCGGTGACAGAATTTTCTTTATTCAGTTGATCCAAACCTGATGCGAATTTTGTACCTAAAAAGAGAGACTCATCAAATTCAAGATTTTGTGATTCTTCTTGGGCCAATACTGCATCAACATGTAAGACTAAAGTCATACATAACGTTAATGCTTTCTTACGGCCAGAGAACGTCTTTTTTAGATTAACCTGAGTAACTCTCATAAATATTCCTTCGCCGGAAAGGTACTACTTAATTTTATAACTGCCGGTATCTTGCCCGCCGAAATCATTGACTATCAGGAAATTAACCGTGGCATTAGAAGGTGCAGATGAATTTGGGATAACCCATTGAGCTTGAGACATAGGTGGGATCATCTCTGATTTCATTTTCAGTTTTTTACCCCCACCAACAATTTCACCGCTGGCAATAGTGGCATAGAAGCCGGTTGGGTTTTTCCCCGTCACAACGACATCTTTACCTTGTTGACGAAGAGTAAAAGTCAGTGCGCTGGAGACCTTATCAACCTGGCCAACAATGCTGTCTGGTCGATAAAATACTTTAATGCGGTTACGCATCAACACTAACATTTTATTATTTTTTTCTGCTTTATTGACGGGAGGAACTTGTAAAAAGTTAAGGTAGAAAACGGATTCTCTGTCTGTCGGTAAGCCGCTGCCTGTATATTTCAGTCGTAATGTTTGACCGGCATGTGCTTCCATACGAAAGAACGGAGGTGTAACAATAAAAGGTGCCTTGCCCGTTTCTGGTGTTGACTTATCATCACCGCTGTCTAGCCAAACCTGAACAGCATTAGGAAAGTTATCATTATTAGTTAATTGCACACTGTGCTCTTTCTCGCCTGCCGAATATATAATGCGACTACCATTCATGACTACACTGGCGTTAGCAAAAGATATACCCATAAAAATTAATAAAGCGATAAACAGATAACGGTAGCTATGTGTATTAAGCGTCATGGGGATACCCTCTGAAAAAGACTGGGAAATAGTTATATTGGTGGCGGTATTTGGCACAGCAGAAAAGACGCTGCGCACATTCACCCGAATCACTTACTGCTAAGTGTTTCGGGATCTTTGTGCTTGCGACTTCCTGCAACGCCAATTTACTTTGAGGATATCCTATCCAGTAATACAGATATTACAGGTAAGAAACGGCATATTGTACGGATGCAATCACAGAACCAGGAGCTGCTTGACCAGTTGCATAATATTGAACGGCAAAATCATGTTCTGCTGAAGTCTCACCTGCTTTTAACACTATACCATCTTGTGCCAAACCACTATTTAGATCGATACCTGTTGTTGTGGTGGTGTCTTTCAACAATTGAAGCTCAACGTTTGATGCGGTACCTGTATTCTTTAAGTTACCTGAAGCTGAAACTTGGTTGCCGAGGAAAACAGTTTTGATATTAACGTCATCAACCCCAGGAGCACAACCTGTAACACCCAGTGTAAAGGCAGTTTTACCGGCAGTTTTACCAGATGTATCTAAATCGCTGCTTGATACTGTTGGCAACAATACCATTGGGTTTGCATCAGCCCCGTTGACAGTAACTGAACAGGTTTGTGCTGTGACTTCCCCTTGGAAAGTAATAGTATTATTACTGGCTGCCATAGCAACAGTTGCAGACGCAGAGAATAATGCAATAGCCAAAGTAATCTTATTCATTTAAAACTCCAGTACAGTAATTAGATATGAATCAAACCTTCACTCGGGTTTAAAATATGAGTGAGTATTTAATTTAATAATATGAAGTGGGTTAATGACTATATGTACGAATACTATTCGACTATACTCGCCAAGTTTCCACATGCTTTAATTTAAGTAATTTAGTGAGTGTTATTCTGTTCACGTCGATTACTTGATGAGGAGAATAATATAGAAAGTAATCAGGGCTGGACATAAGACAAACGAACCAATTTATGTGAGAAAGTTCCTACATGGGTTAAATTGCAAGTTAATTCAATATAACATTATGTATTTAAAGTGTTTTTTCCATTCGCCAAAAAATAATTAATAAGATCTTTCTTGTTGTTTTTGTCGTTAAATTCATTTTTTGGCTGTTTTTCCCACTAAGAATGACATTGTGGATGTAATTAAAATGCCTTTTTAAACGTTAAATTCGCACTTTACTGTCATGCTAGATACAGCTATCTAGGCTAATATGACTTCAGCATTGTTATTAAAAGTATTGTTATCACTGCTACATCAGTGGGGGATGGAGAGACGATAAGTATTATTTGCGCCACCGATAAAGTGGCGCGCGAGCAATTTAATTACGATATAACACTTTAATAATGTGATAACCGAATTGGGTTTTAACCGGGCCATAAGGTTGCAATAATTCGCAGCTAAATACCGCTTTATCAAATGCAGGAACCATATCCCCTTTATTAAACTCGCCCAAATCACCGCCGTTACGTTTTGACGGGCAGTTAGAGAATTTTTTCGCTAACTCCTGGAAGTTCGCACCATTATTCAACTGTGCCAGAATATCGTTTGCCTGCTTTTCATCATCAACCAGAATGTGCAGCGCGGAAGCTTTGTTTGCCATAGTAACAATCACCATCAATTTATAGGGTCTTGGACGAAGGTTATCTTCAATCGGGTTTTGAAGCGCGCCAGTGTAGCCTATTTTGACGGTGATGGGGTCTTTGTGGGCTGGGTTTTACAAATCAAAAACCTCAGGCGGTTTTTTTTCATCAACCACTTTCTGCTACAATCCTGTACCCCCGTAAACCCAAGAGCTTCTGAGTGCCATGCAATTAAATCCCAGCCAACAACAAGCTGTCGAATTCGTCACTGGACCCTGTCTGGTGTTGGCCGGTGCGGGATCGGGCAAAACTCGAGTCATTACAAACAAGATTGCCCATTTGATTCGCCAGTGTGGTTATCAGCCCAAACATATTGCTGCGGTGACCTTCACCAACAAAGCCGCACGTGAGATGAAAGAACGCGTGGCTCAAACGTTGGGGCGTAAAGAGGCGCGGGGATTGATGATTGCGACGTTCCATACGTTGGGGCTAGAAATTATCAAAAAAGAGTATGCCGCGCTGGGGATGAAATCGAACTTCTCGCTGTTCGATGCACAAGATCAGTTGGGGCTACTAAAAGACCTGACCCATAAGTGGTTGGAGGACGACAAAACATTGTTACAACAGTTGATATCTCAGATATCTAACTGGAAAAACGATTTGCTCTCGCCAATGGCTGCGGCGGCACGGGCACGATCTGAGCGCGATAAGCTATTTGTCCATTGCTATGGCTTATATGACGCCCATTTGAAAGCCTGCAACGTGCTGGACTTTGATGACTTGATCTCTTTACCGACGTTGTTGCTGCAAAATAATTTGGAAGTGCGCGAGCGTTGGCAAAACCGTCTGCGTTATCTGTTAGTCGATGAATACCAAGACACTAACACTAGCCAATATCAGATGGTTAAATTATTGGTGGGTAGCCGGGCACGTTTTACTGTGGTGGGTGATGATGATCAATCTATCTATTCATGGCGCGGTGCACGACCACAGAATTTAGTCTTGTTGAATGAAGATTTCCCACAGCTGCAGGTGATCAAACTGGAGCAGAATTACCGTTCTTCTGGCCGAATTCTAAAAGCGGCGAATATCTTGATTGCCAACAACCCCCATGTTTTTGAAAAACGACTGTTTTCTGAGCTGGGATATGGTGATGAGCTGAAAGTCATTACTGCCAACAATGAAGATCATGAGGCTGAGAGGGTGGTTGGCGAGCTTATTGCTCATCACTTTGTCAAAAAGACGCAGTACAGCGATTATGCCATTTTGTATCGCGGCAATCACCAGTCACGGCTGTTTGAAAAGCTGCTGATGCAGAACCGTATCCCCTATCGTATTTCAGGGGGGGATTCGTTTTTCTCTCGCCCAGAGATCAAGGATTTACTGGCTTATCTACGGGTATTGACCAATCAGGATGATGACAGTGCATTTTTGCGTATTGTGAATACGCCAAAACGTGAAATAGGTTCAGCGACCATTCAAAAGTTGGGTGAATGGGCTAATTTGCGTAATAAGAGATTGTTCCGTGCCAGTTTTGATATAGGGCTTGGCGAGCACTTAAAGGGCCGAGGTCTGGAGTCATTACAGCGTTTCACGCATTGGATCGACGGTATTATCCGGCTGGTGGATCGCGAACCCGTGGCAGCAGTGCGGGATTTAATCCACGGCATCGATTATGAGAGTTGGCTCTTTGAAACCTCTCCCAGCCCAAAAGCGGCTGAAATGAGGATGAAAAACGTCAATTTATTATTCAGTTGGATGACCGAAATGTTGGAAGGCTCAGAACTGAATGAGCCGATGACACTGACCCAAGTTGTCACGCGCTTTACCCTGCGCGACATGATGGAACGTGGAGAGAGTGACGAGGAGTTGGATCAAGTACAACTGATGACGTTACATGCTTCAAAAGGGTTGGAATTCCCTTATGTATTTTTGGTCGGTATGGAAGAAGGGTTGTTACCACACCAAAGTAGCATTGATGAAGATAATGTGGATGAAGAACGGCGGTTGGCCTATGTGGGCATCACCCGTGCGCAGCGCGAGCTGTTTTTCACCTTATGCAAAGAGCGGCGTCAGTATGGTGAATTGATTCGGCCGGAACCCAGCCGTTTCTTGATGGAATTACCGCAGGACGATTTGAAATGGGAAAATGAACGTAAAGTGGTTAGCCCACAAGAGCGGATGCAAAAAGGGCAGAGCCATTTGGCTAATATTCGTGCCCAGCTAGAGAAAGCCAAAAAATCGTAGTAGGGAGTAGATACAAAGAACAGCAATGGGCGGTTTTTTATCATGGATAAATAACCGCCCATTTTTTATCTATTTACATGCAATGTGCATTACGGCGTGACAGGCTTGCCATCCACTGTGACATTTTTTATATCACGGAAGTGCCACGGTGTATCACCGCGCAATTCAGTAAAGGTGACTTTATTAAATTCGCTGTCACGTAAATCACTGATGGCGGTCGGTGTGACATTGTTAAATTGCACATTATTAACGTGTACCAAGCGATGCCAAGCTTGATTAGCACTATCCCCTTTGATTTCAATGGATGCATTTTTGCCGGTAGTATTATCCACCGTCACATTTTTTACTGTGAAATCATAGAACTGAGCAGGTATCTTGGCCGGTGGATAATCAATATTGGCATTGCTATCAGCATAATCCAATGTCATAACCATCACCTGTTTAGCTAAGTCGCGCATCGCATTATTTCGAAACGTTACATTACGTGCTCCGCCACCAATGGTACTGGTGCTCTTGGCGCGTAAGCCGATATCCGTCAGGAACATAACGTTATTTTCAGCCAAAATATCCTCAATCCAAGCACCGGTATGACTGCCCGTGACGATGGCACCATGCCCCATTCGGAAATAGTTATTAAATAGCCATGCACCTTTCATTGGTTCTTGTTGCTGTGCCTTTTCCCCTGTACCAGCCGCAAAGTTGATGCAATCATCGCCAGTATCAAAGAAGTTGTTAAACACCATGACATTCTGGCTATTACCAAACTCGATGCCGTCGCCGTTATTTGCATCATATGTTTGGTGAATTAATCCGTTAGCAACAACATTATGGTTTTCCAAATTCATGATGCCGTGGAATGCCGGGTTACGAACCGTAAAGCCCGCCAGATACACATTCTCTACCCCACGCAATGTCATCAGGCTAGAGCGGCGCTGACCATAGGCATTTTTTAAATCCATACCTTCAGAAACAGCCTTCTCAACCTGATTTTTGGCCAGAATGCCATCTTCATGCACTTTACTGTTCTTACTCGCCACATATTGCGGTAATGGGTGGCCTAGCTCATCAGTAATCTCAGCGGTTTTCGCTCTTAACCAACCATTGCCATCAATTACCCCTGAACCGGTAATCCGAATATTACGGAATGTACCGGGCTTACTGTTATTGGGATCGATGGCATTGATCAGTGAAGCAGGGCGTTCAATGGTGGAATAAGGATACAGGCGGTAACCTGCTGGATAATCTTCGGGATTCTCCGAGCCGAGTAATGTTGCGCCTGCGAGGAGGTTGAGGGTCATATCACTCTTCAGCCACAATGCGCCGCTTTTGTAGGTACCCGCAGGGATATCAACGCGACAGCCTGGCTTGCAGCTATCAATTGCCTGTTGTATCGCTTTGGTATTCAACGTCTTACCATCATCTACTGCGCCGAAATCGCGTACATTCACAATCTGGGGTTTGGCCGTGGTTTTTGCCGTAATGGGGGAACTTGCCGCAGATAAGGAGCCATCGGCGTATTGTGCTTTCACCGTAAATTGATAGCGGGTTTCAGGTTTCAGCCCCGTTACCGTAAAGTTTTGCATCACGATTTTATGCTGGAAATTATCTTTGTCATTGGTATAGAAGTGATCAATATAGGGCTTGGCCGGTGAGAATTTATCATTGTTATCGCTGGCTTTACCTAGCAATTTCCCGGCAGAGTAAATCTGATAATCGACAATTTTGCGAGTATCTTCCGGTGCTTTCCACACCAGAACAATGCTGCTTTCGTCATAAGCAAGGGTAGGAACCTGTAACTGCTGCGGGGCGTCATGATGACTTGATTTGGCTGCCATTGCCATAGGGGCGCCGACCATCAGACTGGAGATAATCACCAGTGTACCAATGGCATGAGGGCGTTGAAGCTGTGCTCGCATTTTTGTTCCTCATTAATGAGATTAAGCATTTTGGCTTGCAATTAGGATGCAGCGTTCTTCCCTAGAGGTGGCGAATGAAACATTGAATACAATAAAGAAACGCTGTTTTATAAAAATACACACATTGTTTCTATTTTAAGCTGGCGACGATCACATTCTGATAGTTTTGCTTTATTTTGTAAGGGGTAACAGGTAAGAGATGCACGTTTGGGAGGTAAAATAGTGGGAAAGTAGGGCGACCAACGGCCACCCCACAGAATGGAAACTTAATTGAGTTCTTCTAACAATAGGGGCCATTGAACATAGCTCTGCCAATGACTTTCTTGTTCTAATGCTTCTGCTCGGTAAGGATGTTGTTGCAGCCAGCCCTGAGGCAGCAGTACATAAAGTGCCTCGCCATTAGCGCGCAATCTAACGGCTGGTAAGGTGTCATCCCGCCGACGGCTGGAGAAAATAATCGCCAGACGCAGCAAGCGGCACAGATGTTGTGCCATATCTACCGGCAATGCATTTTGCTGATTGAGCAGTGACAAATCGAGGGTATCACACTGGTTTTGTAGCAAAGCAGAAAGCAGAAGTTTTTGAGCAGGGGTAAAACCGGGTAAATCCAGATTGCGAATCAGGTAAGCAGCATGTTGGGGAGCGCGTTTAAAATCGACGCTTAGACCAATTTCATGAATCAAACAGGCATTTTGCAATAACTCACGACATCGGCCATCAAGATGCCACTCTTTTTCTACCTGAATTAAAAAACTATCAGCCAGTTTGCTGACACGCTTGGCTTGCTCGGTATCAAGGAAATAGCGGCGTTGCAAATTTCGCACCGTTCGGCTGCGAATATCCTGCTCTACCGGCAAATGAAGCATACCGTAGACTAAACCTTCACGCAGTGCACCGCCAGCCAGTGTCATGCTCTCAATCGCCAGTTCTTGGAATATCGCGATTAAAATAGATAACCCGCTAGGAAAAACCAGCGCTCGCTCCAGTGTTAAACCGGGGATTTCCAGCTCTTCTAGCTTGCCGCACTGAATGGCTCGTTGCTTAAGTTGTTGCAATTTGGCTAAGGTGATCAGTTCATCCATCCCCTGCGCAACCATGATCTCTTGCAATGCTTGAACGGTACCAGAAGCGCCGACACAAATTTGCCAACCATGATGACGAAAACGTTCGGCGATGGGTTTGAGCATCTCGCGAGCAGCCAGTTCAGCGCGTTCAAAATTATCTTTAGCCAGATTGCGGTCACTAAAGTAACGCTCTAGCCAAGTAACACAACCCATTGATAAACTAACCAGAATATTGGCCTGAGCGCCACTGCCTGTTACCAGCTCGGTGCTGCCACCGCCAATATCCACCACCAGACGCTGCTCCGGCCCACCGGTGGTATGTGCCACACCGTGATAAATCAGGCGGGCTTCTTCTTCCCCACTGATGACCTGAATGGGACAACCGAGGATCTCTGTCGCAGTTTGCAAAAACTCTTCCGCATTTGAGGCCAAGCGCAGAGTCGCTGTCGCCACCACGCGGATCTGATCCAGAGGAATGTCCTGCAAACGCTCTGAAAATAACTTCAGACATTGCCAGCCACGTTCCATGGCTTCTTGCGATAGGTGATTTTGCGTATCCAAGCCCGCGGCCAGACGGACTTTCCGTTTGATTCTAGCCAGAGTTTGGATACTGCCTGCCACCTCACGTACCACCAACATATGAAAACTGTTGGAGCCAAGATCGATGGCAGCATAAAGTGAGGTGGAACTTAGCATCATTTATCAGCTCGGTCGCTTACGGTTATTCCGCGGTACACCACTATTACGGCGTGGGGCAGAGTTACGGCGTGGGCCATTCCCTGTACGGGTACGGGCCAGACGTTTTGGCGCCGGCAAATCGGTTAATAGCGCATCGCTATTATATTTGCTTACCGGAATGCTATGACCGGTATAGGTCTCAATAGCCGGTAAGTTTAATGCGTACTCTTCACATGCCAAGCTAATGGAATGACCACTTTCGCCAGCACGACCGGTACGGCCAATGCGGTGAACATAGTCTTCACAGTCATCTGGTAAGTCATAGTTGAAGACATGGGTGACCAGTGGAATATGCAGACCGCGGGCAGCAACATCGGTTGCAACCAGAATATCCAAATCACCTTTGGTAAAATCTTCCAGAATTCGCAGGCGTTTTTTCTGTGCCACATCACCAGTCAATAGACCGACACGATGACCGTCAGCCGCTAAATGGCCCCAGATTTCTTCACAACGATGCTTGGTATTAGCAAAAATAATACAGCGGTCTGGCCATTCTTCTTCAATCAACGTCTGAAGCAGACGCATTTTTTCTTCATTTGAAGGGTAGAACAGCTCTTCTTTGATGCGGTGACCGGTTTTTTGTAACGGTTCCACTTCAATATATTCTGCATTATTCATCTGTTCAAAGGCCAATTCACGTACCCGATACGAGAGAGTGGCAGAGAACAACATGTTTAAACGCTTATCAACAGAAGGCATACGGCGGAATAGCCAGCGGATATCTTTGATAAAGCCCAGATCGTACATCCGATCCGCTTCATCCAATACCACCACCTGAATGGCGCCAAGGTTAATGTAATTTTGTTTTGCGTAGTCGATTAAACGGCCAGTGGTGCCGATCAGAATATCAACGCCACTCTCCAGCACTTTAAGCTGTTTGTCGTAGCCGTCACCACCATAAGCCAAGCCTAATTTCAGCCCGGTCATCTGGGAAAGTGATTCTGCATCGGAGTGAATTTGCACTGCTAATTCACGCGTTGGTGCCATAATCAATGCGCGTGGTTGATTAGTCTGGCGACCCTCTTCTGCCGGGTGAGAAAGCAAATAATGGAAAGTAGACGCTAAGAATGCCAGCGTCTTGCCGGTTCCTGTTTGCGCCTGACCCGCTACATCACGCCCGGATAGGGTGAGTGGCAATGCTAACGCCTGAATCGGCGTACAATATTGAAATCCTTTGTTTTCAAGGGCTTCAATAACTAGCGGGTGCAGGGCGAAGTCGGAAAACTTCTGTTCGGTCAAGTGTGTTTTGCTCATAGTGTGGTAGAATATCAGCTAACTATTGCTTTACGAAAGCGTATCCGGTGAAATAAAGTCATCCTATTGTTGGTTAATGCTACACCAACGAGGTAGACACAATCCTTTGGAGTAGAACATGAGCGATAAAATTATTCACCTGAGTGACGACAGCTTCGACACTGACGTGCTGAAAGCCAGCGGCCTGGTTCTGGTCGATTTCTGGGCAGAATGGTGTGGTCCGTGCAAGATGATTGCTCCGATTTTGGATGAAATTGCTGAAGAGTATGAAGGTAGACTGACCGTCACTAAATTGAATATTGATGACAATCAGGGTACGGCACCAAAATATGGTATCCGTGGCATTCCTACGCTGTTGCTGTTCCGCGACGGTGAAGTTGTCGCCACCAAGGTGGGCGCCTTGTCTAAAGGTCAGCTTAAAGCCTTCTTGGATGCAAATCTGTAAGCGGCGTTAAATCGCCAGCACCCAATGCCATTGATGTTGCAGCAAGGTCGCACACAAGCAAGTTCCAATGCGTTGACTCAGGTCACGGATTGCCGCAAGTGAGTGTCGCTAACACCGCTGTGGCTTCAAGGCTGTAGGGTGTGTTTAGCGGCAGTTGTGATTTCTCACACTGACCGCTAGACGCCTGCAAAGAAGCGTGTTAAGTTTACCTCACTGCGTATAGAACATTCCTGTGTATTGAGTCCGGGTTTGTAGCATCTAGCTTATTCTTTAGTATCTAAGAAATAGTCTGTAGCATCTAAATAGTTTGAATCTAAAGTTTTACTCTATGTCGAAATAATTTGTGTTGAGAATATGTATGAACTCAATCAGTTTTTGACAGTCTAGTGGTTTTACAAAATCAGTCTAAGGCACCTTCAATCTTTATACCGTTGTGTCGCGCAAATCTTGCGTAAGTCATTACTTGCGTAGTTTGTCCCAAGGCCGGTGATTGAATGTCCCGTTAAACAGGCACGGATGACGCTGCCATACCATTCACGACCATAGTTCGAGACATACCCCGAGTTTAAGAACCCACCATTATGAATCTTACCGAATTAAAGAACACGCCGGTTTCTGATCTGATAACACTTGGCGAAAATATGGGGCTGGAAAACCTGGCCCGGATGCGTAAACAAGATATTATTTTCTCTATTCTTAAGCAGCATGCGAAAAGTGGAGAAGATATCTTCGGTGATGGCGTGTTGGAGATATTGCAGGATGGATTTGGTTTCCTCCGTTCAGCAGACAGCTCCTACCTCGCCGGTCCCGACGACATCTATGTATCCCCAAGCCAAATTCGCCGTTTCAACCTCCGCACTGGTGATACCGTTGCCGGTAAGATTCGTCCACCGAAAGAAGGTGAGCGTTATTTTGCACTGTTGAAAGTTAACGAAGTTAACTATGACAAACCGGAAAACGCCCGTAACAAAATCCTGTTCGAAAACTTAACTCCATTACATGCCAATTCTCGTCTGCGCATGGAACGAGGGAATGGTTCGACTGAAGATTTAACTGCTCGTGTACTGGATTTGGCATCACCAATTGGTCGCGGCCAACGTGGTCTGATTGTGGCTCCGCCAAAGGCGGGTAAAACCATGCTGTTGCAAAACATTGCAACCAGCATTGCTTATAACCACCCTGATTGCGTCTTAATGGTATTGCTGATTGACGAGCGTCCGGAAGAAGTGACCGAGATGCAACGTTTGGTGAAAGGTGAAGTTATTGCTTCTACTTTTGACGAGCCAGCGTCTCGCCACGTGCAAGTGGCTGAAATGGTTATCGAGAAAGCGAAACGTCTGGTTGAGCATAAAAAAGACGTTATCATTTTACTGGACTCGATTACTCGTTTAGCCCGTGCCTACAACACCGTGGTTCCTGCTTCAGGCAAAGTGCTGACCGGTGGTGTGGATGCAAATGCCTTGCATCGCCCTAAACGTTTCTTTGGTGCCGCACGTAATGTTGAAGAGGGCGGTAGCCTGACCATCATTGCTACTGCGTTGGTTGATACCGGTTCTAAAATGGATGAAGTTATCTATGAAGAATTTAAAGGTACCGGCAACATGGAACTGCATTTATCGCGCAAAATTGCCGAGAAACGTGTGTTCCCAGCGATTGACTTCAACCGTTCAGGTACTCGTAAAGAAGAGCTGTTGACGACCACTGAAGAGCTGCAAAAAATGTGGATCTTACGTCGCATCCTTCATCCAATGGGTGAGATCGATGCCATGGAGTTCCTCATCAGCAAATTGGCAACAGCAAAAACTAACGATCAGTTCTTTGATAACATGAGACGTTCGTAAGTTTCGCCTGTTCTATCAAAACGCCACGCTCAGTCGTGGCGTTTTTTGCATTTGGAATATAGGATAGCCGGGATTGTTATCCATGATGTGGATGAATCAATTGAACCTGTCTCTATTTTTGCTCTTAATTGTCATTATTGGCGAGAAAATACCAAAAATAGAGTTGGGAATAACAAGCAAGGCTGTCATCATATTCAGAAATAACTGAAAGCATGGGGCTGGCATGGTATACGCCAAGCCACATGTTAAGCTGTCGTATCTTTTTGCAGAGAGCGGTTAAACGTGAACTTACTCACTATGAGTACTGAAATATTTGTTATTTTCCTGTTTTCTCTGGCATTTTTATTTGTTGCTCGCAAAGTTGCCAAGAAAATTGGATTAGTTGATAAGCCCAATTATCGTAAGCGCCACCAAGGGTTGATCCCATTAGTGGGCGGAATATCTGTGTTTGCAGGTATTTGCTTTACCTTCCTGATTACTAACCAGCAGATCCCCCATTTCCGCTTATATCTCGGTTGCGCCGGTTTATTGGTGTTTGTTGGTGCTTTAGATGACCGATTCGATATTAGTGTGAAAATCCGCGCCTTTGTTCAGGCGTTGGTTGGTATTGCTATGATGGTTTTCGCCGGGCTTTATTTGCGCAGCCTGGGGCATGCTTTTGGCCCATGGGAAATGGTGTTAGGGCCGTTTGGTTATGTTGTGACACTGTTTGCAGTATGGGCGGCGATAAATGCGTTCAATATGGTGGATGGCATTGATGGTTTGCTGGGCGGTCTATCCTGTGTCTCTTTTGGCGCAATGGGGATTCTGCTGTATCAAAGTGGGCAGATGGCATTAGCACTGTGGTGTTTTGCAATGATCGCGGCCATTCTGCCTTATATCTTGCTCAACCTTGGATTATTAGGCCGTCGCTATAAAGTTTTTATGGGTGATGCTGGCAGTACTCTGATTGGTTTCACTGCAATTTGGATGCTGTTACAAAGTACGCAAGGTAACGCACACCCGATTAATCCTGTCACCGCATTATGGATTATTGCCATTCCATTGATGGATATGATTGCCATCATGTATCGGCGCTTACGCAAAGGCATGAGTCCGTTCTCCCCAGACCGTCAACATATCCATCACTTAATTATGCGTGCCGGTTTTACTTCTCGGCAGGCTTTTGTCTTAATCACATTGGCTGCGGCACTGTTAGCTGCGGTGGGTGTTATCGGAGAACGGCTAACATTTGTACCTGAATGGGTCATGTTGGCATTATTCTTGCTTGCATTTCTGTTATATGGCTACTGCATTAAACGGGCATGGCGAGTGGCGCGTTTTATCAAGCGCATCAAGCGTCGTATGCGCCGTGCATCGCAAAATAAGCATGAATCTTAACCAGAGGCTTTTAGGCAGTGATGAAACCAGAATCTATGTCGACTGATAAAACAGGATCTACCAATAATGAGCTTGCTGTGGATAACGAGTTAGACATCCGCAGCCTGTGCCGCACTCTTTGGCGCGGTAAAGTGTGGATTATCGGTATGGCAATTCTCTTTGCTGCAATAGCGCTGGGTGTCTCCTATATGGTGAAACAGCAGTGGAGTGCGACGGCAATTACTGACCGGCCAACAGTCAATAATCTGGGCGGTTACTATTCCCAGCAGCAATTTTTACGCAATCTGGATACTCGCATCAACAGTGGTGTTGCCAGTGAGCAGCCGGGCATCTCTGACGAAGCATACGGTGAGTTTATTACTCAGTTGGCAGCTTACGATACCCGTCGTGATTTCTGGCTGCAAAGTGATTACTACAAGCAGCGCCTGGAAGGTGATGCCAAAGCGGATGCCGCATTGTTGGATGAGTTAGTCAATAATATTGTTTTCACCCCACGTGATGACAAAAAAATACTGAATGACAGTATTAAATTGACGGCTGAAACCGCCAGCGATTCCAATAAATTACTGCGTAGTTACATTGATTTTGCCAGCCAACGTGCGGCCAGCCATTTAAATGATGAAATTCAGGGCGCTTGGGCGGCTCGAACTCAATCAATGAAAGCACAAGTTCAACGGCAAGAAGCCGTGGCTCAAGCGGTGTTCGACCGTGAAGTTGCTGCGGTCAAGCAAGCATTAAAAGTTGCAGACCAGCAAGGGATTAATCGTAATCAAACAGATACCCCAGCGGAGCAATTACCGGACTCCAAGATGTTTATGCTAGGCAAGCCAATGCTCGAGGCTCGTTTGGAAACCTTGCAAGCTACCGGCCCAAGTTTTGATATTGATTACGATCAGAATCGTGCAATGCTGGCAACATTAAATGTTGGGCCAACACTGGATAAAACATTCCAGGCATACCGTTACTTACGTACCCCTGAAGATCCGGTAACCCGTGATAGCCCACGTCGTGTATTCCTACTGATAATGTGGGGTGCCATCGGTGCATTGGTTGGCGCGGGTGTGGTATTGGTTCGCCGTACCAGTACGCAAGCATAAGTCTTTGCTGTAGAAGAGTATAAATCGTTAATGGGTGCATTGTGCACCCAACTTGCAGGCGCTGTCTGCGGCTAACTGACCTTAAAGAGATTCACTGTGAAAGTGTTGACTGTTTTTGGCACCCGGCCTGAAGCCATTAAAATGGCTCCTCTGGTGCATGCCTTGGCTCAGGATGAAGCCTTTGAATCAAGAGTTTGTGTCACTGCCCAACATCGTGAGATGTTGGATCAAGTGTTACGTTTATTTGAGATTCAACCGGATTATGATTTGAATATCATGAAACCGGGTCAGGGATTAACGGAAATAACCTGCCGAATTCTGGAGGGGTTAAAACCCGTGCTGGCGGAGTTTAAGCCAGACGTTATCCTCGTGCATGGTGACACCACGACAACCCTGTCGACCAGCCTTGCTGCATTTTATCATCGTATCCCTGTTGGCCATGTCGAAGCTGGCTTACGTACCGGGAACCTCTATTCTCCATGGCCGGAAGAAGCCAACCGTCAATTGACGGGTCATCTTGCCATGTATCATTTTGCGCCGACGGAAAACTCCCGACAGAATCTGTTACGTGAAATGGTGCCAGAAAATCGTATTTTTGTGACGGGCAATACCGTGATTGATGCGCTGTTCTGGGTTCGGGATCGGGTGATGAATAATCCAGAGCTGCGAGCCAGTTTGGCTGATCGCTATCCATTCCTTGATGCCAATAAGAAGATGATTTTGGTCACAGGCCACCGTCGTGAGAGTTTTGGTGGCGGGTTTGAGCGTATCTGTAGTGCATTGGCTGAAATCGCCCGTAAACACCCTGATGTTCAGGTTGTCTACCCCGTACATCTCAATCCAAATGTCAGTGAGCCGGTTAACCGTATCTTGAAAGGGATTGATAATATTATTCTGATCGACCCGCAAGATTATCTGCCATTTGTTTATTTGATGAACCACGCGTATCTCATTTTGACAGATTCCGGTGGTATTCAGGAAGAAGCGCCTTCATTAGGTAAGCCAGTACTGGTGATGCGCGATACAACAGAGCGTCCAGAAGCTGTCGATTCCGGTACTGTTTTGTTGGTAGGCACTAATATTAATAAGATTGTCGATGCAGTGACCCGCTTACTGACTGATGAAACTGCCTATCATCAAATGACACGGGCACATAATCCTTACGGTGACGGGCACGCCTGTCAACGCATCCTTGAAGCTTTAAAGAATCATCAGGTGACGCTATGAGTTTTGAAACTATTTCTGTTATCGGTCTTGGGTATATTGGTCTGCCAACTGCTGCTGCTTTCGCGTCGCGCAAGAAGAAAGTGATTGGTGTTGATGTTAACGCCCATGCCGTTGAAACTATTAATCGCGGTGCTATCCATATCGTGGAGCCGGATTTAGATAAAGTGGTAAAAATTGCTGTCGAAGGGGGTTACCTGCAGGCAGTAACCAAACCACTGCCAGCAGATGCGTTTCTCATTGCCGTGCCGACACCGTTTAAAGGCGATCATGAACCCGATATGGTTTTTGTCGAATCAGCCGCTAAATCTATTGCCCCTGTACTGAAAAAAGGCGATTTGGTGATTCTGGAGTCTACATCTCCAGTGGGTGCCACTGAACAAATGGCACAATGGTTAGCAGAAGCTCGCCCTGATTTAAGTTTCCCGCAACAAGCAGGTGAAGAGGCAGATATTAATATCGCTTATTGCCCTGAGCGTGTGTTGCCGGGGCAGGTGATGGTCGAACTGATTCAAAATGACCGTGTTATCGGTGGTATGACGCCAAAATGTTCTGCCCGCGCCAGTGAGCTGTATAAAATTTTCCTAGAAGGTGAGTGTGTGGTGACGAACTCCCGCACCGCTGAAATGTGCAAGCTGACTGAAAACAGCTTCCGTGACGTGAATATTGCCTTTGCCAATGAGCTGTCACTGATTTGTGCTGAGCAGGGGATCAATGTATGGGAGCTGATTCGTCTGGCGAATCGTCACCCACGTGTGAATATCTTGCAGCCAGGCCCGGGTGTTGGCGGCCATTGTATTGCTGTAGACCCTTGGTTTATCGTTTCTCAAAATCCACAACTGGCCCGTCTGATTCATACCGCACGGTTGGTGAATGATGGCAAACCACTGTGGGTTGTTGACCGGGTGAAAGCGGCTGTGGCGGATTGTCTAGCGGCGACTGATAAACGGGCCTCTGAAGTGAAAATTGCCTGTTTCGGCCTAGCATTTAAGCCAAATATCGATGACCTGCGTGAAAGCCCAGCAGTTGAAATTGCTCATTTGATCGCCCAATGGCACGTTGGTGAAACATTGGTGGTTGAGCCTAATGTTGAGCAGTTGCCGAAGTCTCTGGCGGGTCACGTTACCTTGAAAGATACCGCGACGGCCTTACAGCAAGCCGATGTGCTGGTGATGTTAGTGGATCACAGCCAATTTAAGGCGATTAAACCTGAAGATGTGAAGCAATCATGGATTGTGGACACTAAAGGAGTATGGCGTTGAGACGTATTCTAGTCACCGGTGGGGCCGGCTTTATCGGCTCCGCAGTGGTAAGACATATTATCAATGGCACCTCAGATAGCGTGGTGGTGGTTGATAAACTCACCTACGCGGGCAATTTGGAATCACTGGCGGTGGTTGCTGACAGTGAGCGTTACGCTTTTGAGCAGGTTGATATTTGCGATCGCGCTGAGCTGGATCGGGTTTTTGCACAATACCAACCGGATGTTGTGATGCATCTGGCGGCAGAAAGCCATGTTGACCGCTCTATTGATGGCCCGGCTGCCTTTATCGAAACTAACGTCATGGGTACTTACCAGATGTTGGAAGCGGCGCGCCATTACTGGCAGCCACTCGGTGCTGAGGAAAAACTGGCGTTTCGCTTTCACCATATCTCAACGGATGAGGTCTATGGTGATCTGCATGGTACAGATGATCTCTTTACTGAAACTACGCCTTATGCGCCCAGTAGCCCTTATTCAGCGTCCAAAGCCTCCAGTGACCATTTAGTGCGCGCTTGGCTGCGAACCTATGGCTTACCCACGTTAGTGACGAATTGCTCAAATAACTACGGACCGTACCATTTCCCTGAGAAATTGATACCGCTGGTTATTTTGAATGCGTTGGCAGGCAAACCACTGCCAGTCTATGGCAATGGCGCTCAGGTTCGCGATTGGTTGTATGTTGAAGACCATGCCAGAGCTTTGTATCAGGTGGTTACCGAAGGTGTGGTAGGCGAAACGTACAATATCGGCGGTCATAATGAGCGCAAGAATATTGAAGTGGTTGAAACTATTTGCAGCTTATTAGATGAACTGGTTCCTGAAAAACCAACGGGAATTGCTCACTATCGTGACTTGATTACTTATGTCAAAGACCGGCCCGGCCACGATATGCGCTATGCCATTGATGCCAGCAAAATTGAGCGGGAGCTGGGTTGGAAGCCACAGGAAACGTTCGAAAGCGGCATTCGCAAAACCGTATTATGGTATTTGCATAACGAATCTTGGTGGCGTCGTGTTCAGGATGGCTCTTACGCCGGTGAACG
This sequence comes from Yersinia vastinensis, assembly GCF_044905075.1. Taxonomy (NCBI): domain Bacteria; kingdom Pseudomonadati; phylum Pseudomonadota; class Gammaproteobacteria; order Enterobacterales; family Yersiniaceae; genus Yersinia; species Yersinia vastinensis. The sequence goes on along the minus strand of NZ_CP173260.1, from coordinate 4,507,964 downwards.
TTTGGGTTTAAGTGACTGATTTAGTAGTCTCTTGCCTATTGTAGGGCACCCCGCCATAGGCTAAAAAATCGATTCATCATCAGGACGGCGCTATTGATTGATATTAATGGCGTCTTGCTTGATGGTTTCAGGAGTAAGTATGAAAGGCATAATTCTGGCTGGTGGCTCCGGCACAAGGTTGCACCCCATCACCCGTGGTGTCTCTAAGCAACTGCTTCCCGTTTATGATAAACCGATGATTTATTATCCGCTGTCCGTGCTGATGCTGGCAGGGATCCGCGATATCCTGATTATCTCTACCCCAGAAGATTTGCCGTCATTCCAGCGTCTGTTGGGCAATGGTGATGAGTTTGGTATCAAGCTGAGTTATGCCGCGCAGCCCAGTCCGGATGGGCTGGCACAAGCATTTATCATCGGTGAAGAGTTTATTGGTCATGAGCCTTGTTGCTTGGTGCTTGGCGATAACATTTACTTCGGTCAGGGCTTTAGTCCGAAACTGAAAGCCGTTGCTGCGCGTCAGAAGGGGGCAACTGTCTTTGGCTATCAAGTCATGGATCCAGAGCGCTTTGGCGTGGTGGAGTTTGATGACAACTTCCGCGCGTTATCTATTGAAGAGAAACCAAGTCAGCCTAAGTCTAATTGGGCAGTGACTGGGCTTTATTTCTATGACAATCAAGTTGTTGATTTTGCTAAGAAAGTTAAGCCATCTTCTCGTGGTGAACTGGAAATTACCAGTATTAACCAGATGTATTTAGAGCGCGGTGAGCTAACCGTTGAATTGTTAGGCCGCGGTTTTGCTTGGTTGGATACCGGCACTCATGACAGCTTGATTGAAGCCAGTACTTTTGTACAAACCGTTGAAAAACGGCAAGGTTTCAAAATTGCTTGTCTGGAAGAGATCTCATGGCGTAATGGCTGGCTGGATGACGATGGCGTAAAACGTGCGGCCACTGCGTTGGCTAAAACCGGTTATGGCAAATATCTATTGGACTTGCTCCATGCCCGTCCACGCCAGTATTGAGCCACTGGACTGGGAAAGTGAATTTTTCCAGCGACCAAGCGCAAAACTAATTTTCTCCGACTCAGCCCCGCAAGTTAATCCGGCTGAGTTGGATGCTTTTACCCTTGTCCAAGCCAAAGTCCCTACCCATCGTCTTGATCTTATTGATTCCCTTGGACTGCTTGGTTTTAAGCTCGTCGAAGGGGAGATTGATCTGGCGCTGTCAGTAGACGACGCGGTTGGCATGGAAAATGCTTCAGTTAGGGCCGATGTTGGAACTTATCAACAGCGGGTCGCTGCCATAGCAGATATCCCACTGTTACGCAGTGTTGCTGCTAATGCCTTTGCATTGAGCCGCTTTCGTGCCCCATGGTATGACCCACAAGACAGTGGGCGATTTTATGCTTTATGGGCTGAAAAAGCGGTGCTGGGCACATTCGACCATCAATGTCTGTTGGTGATGGATTCGTCGGGGCAACCTGCGGGGTTTGTCACACTCCGTGATTTGCACGAGGGTAGCGCGCGCATTGGCTTGTTGGCTGTATTCCCTAATGCACAGGGTAAAGGCATCGGTTTATCATTAATGTCGGCGGCAAAGCAGTGGTGCCAGAGTCATGGATTACACCGGTTACGGGTGGCCACACAAATGAGCAATATTGCTGCTTTACGTCTTTATATTCGCAGTGGTGCTTCGATTGAAAGCACCGCGTATTGGTTATGCAGGGGATGAGATGATTCCATTTAACGCTCCACCGGTAGTCGGCACTGAACTGGGTTATATGCAAGCAGCAATCACCAGCGGCAAATTATGCGGCGATGGTGGGTTTACCCGTCGCTGTCAGCAGTGGATGGAGAAGCACTTTGAGTGCCCGAAAGTGTTACTGACCCCGTCTTGTACTGCATCACTGGAAATGGCCGCATTGCTGCTGGATATCAAGCCTGGTGATGAAGTGATTATGCCAAGCTTTACTTTCGTCTCGACTGCCAATGCCTTTGTGCTGCGCGGTGCGAAAATGGTGTTTGTTGATATTCGTCCAGATACTATGAACATTGATGAAACCAAAATTGAAGCGGCGATCACTGACAAAACCAGAGCTATCGTGCCAGTCCACTATGCCGGTGTGGCTTGTGAGATGGACACTATTATGGCGTTGGCGCAAAAGCATAATTTGTTTGTGGTCGAAGATGCAGCTCAAGGCGTAATGTCGACTTACAAAGGCAAAGCGTTGGGGACTATCGGCCATATCGGTTGCTTTAGTTTTCATGAAACCAAAAACTACACCGCGGGTGGTGAGGGCGGTGCAACACTAATCAATGACCCGTCACTGATTGACCGCGCAGAAATCATCCGTGAAAAAGGCACCAACCGTAGCCAGTTCTTCCGTGGTCAGGTTGATAAGTATACGTGGCGCGATATCGGCTCCAGCTATTTGATGTCTGACTTACAGGCAGCTTATCTGTGGGGCCAGTTGGAAGCGGCAGAACAAATCAATAAACGCCGTCTGGCGTTGTGGCATAACTATTATGATGCTTTCAAACCCTTGGCTGAGGCTGGGCGCATTGATTTACCTGTTATTCCTGACAATCTGGCACAGAACGCGCATATGTTTTACATCAAACTGCGTGATATCGAAGAGCGTTCGGCGTTCATCAGCTACTTAAAAGAAGCTGAGATCATGGCGGTGTTCCATTATATTCCGTTGCATGCTTGTCCGGCAGGTGAGGAATTTGGCCGTATGGATGGCGAAGACCGTTTTACTACTAAGGAAAGTGAACGCCTGGTTCGCTTGCCAATCTTCTACAACCTGACTGATGTTAATCAGAGCACGGTTATTAATACTGTTCTCAGTTTCTTCGCCTGATATGTCTCTGGCAAAAGCATCGATTTGGACTGCTGGCTCTACGCTGATTAAGATTGGCGTAGGGCTGTTAGTGGTTAAACTGCTGGCGGTGACCTTTGGCCCTAGTGGTGTTGGGCAGGCGGGTAACTTTCGCCAGCTAATTACGGTATTAGGCGTGCTCTCCGGCGCGGGTATCTTCAACGGTATTACTAAATATGTTGCTGAATACCATCAGCAACCTGAACGTCTTCGGGCTGTTTTAGGAACCTCATCAGCGATTGTTCTGGGGTTCTCAACGTTGCTGGCATTGATTTTCCTGTTGGCGGCAAAGCCCGTTAGTATTGCGTTATTCGGTCATAGTGATTACCAGAATGTGGTGCGCGCAGTCGCGCTTATCCAGATGGGAATAGCTTACGCCAACCTGTTTTTGGCTATCCTTAAAGGTTATCGCGATGCCATGGGGAATGCGCTGGCCGTGATTGGCGGTAGCCTGATCGGTGTGGTGGCGTACTATATTTGCTTCCAGATTGGGGGCTATCCCGGAGCCTTAGTGGGGTTGGCATTGGTTCCTGCGCTGGTGGTTATCCCAGCGGGGGCAATGCTTATTCGGCGCAAGACTATTCCCTTAAGTTATCTTAAACTTAGCTGGGATAAAGCGTTGGCAAGCCATTTGGGTAAGTTTACCATTATGGCGTTGATTACTTCGGTGACCCTACCGGTCGCTTATGTGATGATGCGTAACTTACTGGCTGACCGCTATGGTTGGGATGCGGTGGGGATCTGGCAAGGGGTGAGCAGTATTTCAGATGCTTATCTACAATTTATCACAGCATCATTTACCGTCTATTTGCTGCCCACGCTGTCGAGACTGAAAGAGAAAGCGGCGATTTCGCGTGAAATCCTGCGCTCACTGAAGTTTGTCTTACCAGCAGTGGCGACCGCCAGCCTGATAGTCTGGTTGTTACGTGATTTCGCTATCTGGTTGCTGTTCTCTCACCAGTTTACGGCCATGCGTGACCTTTTTGCTTGGCAGCTCGTGGGCGATGTGTTGAAAGTCGGGTCATATGTGTTTGGTTATTTGGTAATCGCCAAAGCCTCTTTACGCTTTTACATTCTGACGGAAGTCAGCCAGTTTTTACTGTTAACCGGGTTTGCCCATTGGTTAATTCCAATGAATGGCTCTTTGGGGGCGGCACAGGCCTATATGGCCACCTATATCGTCTATTTCGCGCTCTGTAGCTGCGTATTCCTTATGTATCGTAGACATTCATCACCGTAAACACTCTTTACAGTAGAAAAAAATGACAACCCTGATTCATGTACTGGGATCTGATATCCCGCACCATAATCTGACTGTGCTGCGCTTCTTTAATGACGTGCTGGCCACTCGTGTGCCAGCAGAGCAGGTGCGGCATTTTATGGTGGCGGCAAAAGAGACGACGGCTTTTTCGGCATTCCCTCAATTGGATATCGAGACGCACAGCAATAAAAAAACGTTGGCTGAGGCGGTTATTGCTCGCGCGCAGGCAGATCGCAGCACGCGGTTTTTCTGGCATGGGCAATTTAATGCCACGTTGTGGCTGGCTTTACTGAGCGGAAAAATCAAGCGCCATCAAGTCTATTGGCATGTTTGGGGCGCTGACTTATATGAAGATGCTAAAAACTGGAAATTCCGCCTGTTTTATCTGCTGCGCCGCATCGCTCAGGGGCGAGTCGGCCATGTCTTTGCCACCCGTGGCGATTTAATTCATTTCCAGCAGCGGCACCCTCGAGTACCCGCATCATTGCTCTATTTTCCAACCCGAATGGACCCAGCCTTAACAGGCATTCACATCGAAAAACCGCTTGCTGGGCCAATGACGATTTTGGTCGGGAACTCTGGAGACACCACCAACCGCCATATCGAAGCACTCAAATCTATTCATGAGCAATTTGGCCCTGATGTCCGAGTGATTTTGCCAATGGGGTATCCTGCGAATAATCAGCTCTATATTGAGCAGGTTAGGCAGGCCGGCTTGGCGCTATTTGCGCCAGAGAATCTACGTATTCTGACAGAACAAATTCCATTTGATGACTATCTGAATATCTTGCGTGAATGCGATTTAGGCTACTTTATTTTTAATCGCCAGCAAGGTATTGGCACCTTGTGCCTGTTAACCCAATTTGGTGTGCCTTTTGTTTTAAGCCGGAAGAATCCATTCTGGCAAGACTTGGCCGAACAGCATATTCCGGTACTTTTCTATGGTGATTCATTGGATGAGCCATTGATTCGTGAAGCACAGCGTCAATTAGCTGGGTTAGATAAACACAATATTGCGTTCTTTAACCCCAATTATATTGAGGGCTGGCAGCAGGCGCTGGCACTTGCCGCAGGAGAACACCCATGACGCTGGGGCAGTTTGGTGGTCTTTTCTGTGTCTATCTGATAGCAGTGATTTTTATCCTGACGCTAACGTATCAGGAGTTTCGGCGCGTTCGCTTTAATTTCAACGTGCTGTTTTCAATGCTCTATTTATTGACGTTCTATTTTGGCTTCCCACTCACCTGCATGTTGGTGTTTCAGTTTGGGGTCGGGATCGTGCCGGTTGAGTATCTACTCTATGCCATACTGTCAGCCACGGCATTCTATGGTATTTACTATGTGAGTTATAAAACTCGCTTGAGTAAGCCGCGTAGCCAGCCACGAGCTCCCATCTTCACGATGAATCGGGTGGAAACTAACCTGACTTGGGTATTATTAGCGCTGGTGGCTATTGGTACTGTCGGTATCTTCTTCATGCAGAATGGTTTTCTGCTATTTAAGCTAGATTCTTACAGTAAAATTTTCTCCAGTGATGTCTCTGGTGTGGCACTGAAGCGCTTTTTCTACTTCTTCATTCCCGCCATGTTAGTGGTCTATTTCCTAAAACAGGATATGCGGGCTTGGTTTTTCTTTCTGGCCAGTACCGTGGCGTTTGGCATCCTAACCTACGTTATCGTCGGCGGGACTCGCGCGAATATCATCATCGCGTTCTCATTATTCCTGTTTATTGGTATTGTGCGCGGTTGGATAACTCTGTGGATGTTGGCGGCCGCGGGCGTCTTTGGGATTGTGGGCATGTTCTGGCTGGCCCTGAAACGCTATGGTCTGGATGTTAACGGCGCAGAGGCGTTTTATACCTTCCTTTACCTGACGCGAGACACATTCTCACCATGGGAAAATCTGGGGTTGCTGCTGCAAAATTACGACAAAATAGATTTTCAGGGATTGGCACCGATTATCCGTGATTTTTATGTCTTTATTCCTAGCTCTTTGTGGCCTGCTCGCCCTGACTTGGTTCTCAATACGGCCAATTACTTTACGTGGGATGTGCTGGATAACCACTCCGGGCTTGCTATCTCGCCAACGCTGATTGGATCTTTGGTGGTGATGGGCGGGGTGCTGTTTATCCCACTCGGGGCCATCGTGGTGGGGTTAATCATTAAATGGTTCGATTGGTTGTACGAACAAGGCAAAGCAGAAAGTAATCGCTACAAAGCGGCTATTTTGCAAAGTTTCTGTTTTGGCGCGGTATTTAACATCATCGTACTGGCGCGCGAGGGGTTGGACTCCTTTGTTTCACGCGTGGTATTTTTCTGCGTGATTTTTGGGGCCTGCCTGGTACTGGCGAAATTGTTGTATTGGCTGTTTGACACCGCGGGCTTGATAACACAACGGGTACAGCGTCGAGCTGGTAAGCCTAAGGGTCTATCTGCGCCGCAAGCGGGCAGCCAACCGTAAGGATCGTAATGGAACAGAATACTGCTACTCCCAAAAATACTGTTATTTCTAAAGATATCGCCATTCCAAAATACACTGTCCGTGGCTTCGAGATTTGGGGTTTTCGTGACATGACTCAGACGCTGGATCATCTGCTGAGTAGCGGCCCAGTGAAGACGGGCACATTGGTTGCAATGAACGCCGAAAAGCTGATGAAAGCCGAAGATGATGCTGCATTGCGTGAATTGATCTGTGAGGCCGAATATCTGTATGCCGATGGGATCAGTATGGTGCGCGCCATTCGCCGGAAATATCCGCAAGCGAAAATTTCAAGGGTTGCGGGTGCTGATCTGTGGGAAGCATTGATGCAGCGTGCGGGCCAACAAGGGACACCCGTATTTTTAGTCGGTGGCAAGCCCGAGGTGTTAGCTGAAACCGAGGCCAAGTTGCGTGCGCAATGGAATGTTAACCTAGTGGGGAGTCAGGACGGCTATTTCACGCCGGATCAGCGCGAAGCTTTGTTTGCTCGGATTGCCGCCAGTGGCGCGGCGATAGTGACGGTAGCGATGGGGTCGCCAAAACAGGAAATGTTTATGCGTGATTGTCGTAAAGTCCATCCTAATGCGTTGTATATGGGTGTTGGCGGCACTTACGACGTCTTTACCGGGCATGTCAAACGTGCGCCTAAAATATGGCAGAACATGGGGCTGGAGTGGCTTTATCGCTTACTGGCGCAACCAAGCCGTATTCGTCGCCAATTCAAGTTGCTCAAGTTTGTTGGTTACTATTACAGCGGACGTCTGTAATCATCACCCAAAAACGGAGTTTTGTGGTGGGCTGTTTCCCTATTCTTTAGCTTGCATCCACTAATGTATTAATGATTAGGCTGAATACTTAAATTCAGCCTTTATTTTTTTCATCACCATGTTTTATTCATAAAAAAACAACCGGAATCCGGAACAGACATACACCAGTAAGTTGATAGAGGATATATGGCAGGGAACGAAGAGAAAAAAGGATTACACCGTGGGCTGGAAGCCCGGCATATCGAGCTAATAGCATTAGGCGGGACAATTGGTGTTGGGCTATTTATGGGTTCTGCCAGTACCTTAAAGTGGGCAGGGCCGTCAGTATTACTGGCATATATTATTGCAGGTTTGTTTGTATTTTTTATTATGCGGGCAATGGGCGAAATGCTGTATCTGGAGCCGGTTGCCGGTTCTTTTGCTGTATATGCGCATAAATATCTTAGCCCCTATTTCGGCTATCTGACCGCTTGGGGCTATTGGTTTATGTGGATAGCGGTGGGGATATCTGAAATTACCGCTATTGGCGTGTATGTCCAATTCTGGTTCCCGGAGATTCCCCAATGGTTGCCGGCTATTGCCGGAGTAGCCATTGTGGCGCTGGCGAATCTGGCCGCAGTCAGATTATATGGCGAACTGGAGTTCTGGTTTGCGATGATCAAAGTGACAACCATCATTGTGATGATTCTGGTAGGGCTGGGCGTCATCTTCTTTGGCTTTGGTAATCATGGCCAGCCTATTGGTTTTGATAACCTGACAGCTCACGGCGGCTTTTTTGCTGGGGGTTGGAAAGGTTTTATGTTTGCGCTGTGTATTGTGGTGGCCTCTTATCAGGGCGTTGAACTGGTGGGCATTACGGCGGGTGAAGCTCGAAATCCTCAGGTCACGCTAAAGCGCGCTATCAATAACATTTTATGGCGTATTCTGATCTTCTATGTTGGGGCTATTTTCGTCATCGTGACTATCTTCCCGTGGGATGGCATTGGTACGACGGGCAGTCCGTTTGTCCTGACCTTTGCCAAGATAGGTATCATTTCAGCGGCGGGCATTATCAACTTTGTGGTGCTTACCGCTGCGCTGTCGGGTTGTAATAGCGGCATGTACAGTGGTGGGCGCATGTTATATGCCTTAGCGAAAAACCGTCAGCTCCCTGCTTGCCTGACCAAATTGTCTGCCAGTGGTGTTCCGGTGTATTGTATTGCCGTTACGATTTTGTGCTTGATGGTGGGCTCTAGCCTCAATTACATCATCCCCAATCCACAGCAGGTATTCGTGTACGTTTATAGTGCCAGCGTATTACCGGGTATGGTGCCGTGGTTTGTGGTGTTGGTGAGCCAGCTGCGTTTTCGTCAGGTGCATAAAGAAGCATTGAAGCAGCATCCTTTCAAATCCATCATGTTCCCGTATGTAAACTACCTCACTATCGCTTTCCTGATTTGTGTGTTGGTGGGGATGGGGATCAACCCGGATACTCGCTTATCTTTATTCGTGGGGATGATTTTCCTTGGATTGGTCACCGTGTGCTATTTTGGCTTGGGTATGCATAAAAAGACGCCAGCCGAAGTGAAACGCCTATAAAACCAGCGAACAAGGCGGAGTGGGGGCTATTAAGCGCTGACTTTTGTGGCAGAGTGAGCAAAGCGTAAGCAAACGCATCATTTCTTCTAAAAAAGCACTAGACAGCCAAGCATTAAAACCGTAGTATCCCCACCCGCAACGGCGCTAAGCGCCCGTAGCTCAGCTGGATAGAGCGCTGCCCTCCGGAGGCAGAGGTCTCAGGTTCGAATCCTGTCGGGCGCACCATTAATTTTGTGTGCAAGAGCTGCGGTGGTAAGATTGCCGCGTAGGACGAAGTAAGCTGTATGAAGTGATGGTGGCTATAGCTCAGTTGGTAGAGCCCTGGATTGTGATTCCAGTTGTCGTGGGTTCGAGTCCCATTAGCCACCCCAAATTTTGTGGAACATGCGATGGTGGCGGAATTGGTAGACGCGCTAGCTTCAGGTGTTAGTGTCCTTACGGACGTGAGGGTTCAAGTCCCTCCCTTCGCACCACACAAAACGTGTAGATTTTATTAAGATTTACATGGACATAGGTCGAAAGACCATGTAGAGTGAGCAGTAAGAAATCGGCGAGTAGCGCAGCTTGGTAGCGCAACTGGTTTGGGACCAGTGGGTCGGAGGTTCGAATCCTCTCTCGCCGACCAATTTCGAAGAAACCCCGCAATGCGGGGTTTTTTTTCGTCTGTATTTTATCTGTCTTGCCTCAATTCTTACGTCATATCCCACCTTAAGCTTCAGCCTGATGAGTGGCTACTCGCCCTTTGCAATTACCTTTCCTTATGCCTCTGAAACTCTTATTGGCACTCTTTGATCAAATTCGCCAAATGGCGGGAGCAGAATTGGGAATTATTCGGCCAGAGTATGGGTGTTGGCTTTTTGCGACAAAAGGCGAATGCATTGTCTCTGAAAGGTGACATATAACTATTTGATAATTATTAATAAAATTAACGTTCGTTTATAGCGTCGTTTTGTAGCGACAGATCACTCTGACGATATATATCTGAGTGCTGTAGGTGAATAGGATAAGGATATAGGGGGATGTAAAAATAAAACCATTATTTATCATGTAATTAAATTAATAATTGAATGAAATGACAATCCATTGCACGATTTGGCACGCTAAGTGCAATATCTCTTATGTAGATGCTCATCCCACTTATTATGACTGCCTGGTTTTATCGCCAATTGTGCTTCATAAACCCAGGGATGATGCAGAGCCGATTTTAGGGTGCCTATTGTCCATGTAAACGATGTTGTATATCTTCATCACATACCGGGCATAACGTTGAGTGAGGCACCGACATTGTTGTCTGTAGACCTGAAAATTTTAGACGCTTGCCCCTATCGGCAAGCGTTTTTTTTTGCAAAAAATAAATAACATAAAGGCCCCCGAAGGAGCCTTTATGTTGCAGTTTAAGTTGAACCAAGGGGATACGTGCCGGCGTAAGCCGCCGGAGTGCCCTAGGCTGCTCAACGCAGGTTAGCAATCAAAGAGATTCACCGTTCTGCTTCAGCGTCAGCAATAACCCTTCGCGACGAGCCTGTGCGGCATCCTCAGGGCGGTGTAGTTTATCCAATGCATCAGCCAGCCATGCATAATCATATCCGTCTGGCCGCTGTGCCAGCGCAGCTTTGAAGGCTTCACTGGCTTTCTCCCACTCACCATGTTTTAGCATGAGCTGACCTAAGGTGCTGTTGAGTAACGGAGTTGCACCATGCTGTTTGATTTGCTGGCGCAATGATTTCTCTAATGGATCTGGATTTCCCGATTGTAAGCGCGGGATCAATAGCACTAAGCGTTCATCGTACTGACGCTTTAGACTGTCCAAAATAATTTGCTGGGCCACTTCATGATCATCACATTCAATTAAATGCTCTGCCAAGGCGACTTGCAGTGGGATCTCATTACGCACTTTACGACTTTGATCTTTCCACCAGCGTTTTAGACCTTCGCTACCTTCTTCAGCCATACATTGATTCATAATGCCAATGTAGGCTTGCTGCTCCAGTGCGGCGATCTCATCCTGGGTATGTACCTGAACTTTGCTCATCGCGGGGAGAATTTCCAACAATGAGCTATAAGCGCCAGAGCGCAAGTAAGCCAGCTCGGCCAGACGCAGGACTTCAGGATGGCGTGGCGCTTGATCTAATAGACGATCAACCCCATGACGAGCAGCATGAATGTGCCCTTGTGCTAATTGGATACGCACTCGGGTAATATCTACTGGCAATTGCTCAGTGTCGGCCACTTCTGCTGCCCGTTCAAGATATTGGTTGGTGCGGAATTCATCACCACGCTGCTGGGCTGCTTCTGCCGCCAGCAGATAGTTCACCATCGGTTGTTCAGCATGATCAGCATTGCGGGTCAGTAATTTCTCAACCTGCTTGAAATCACCCTCAGCCAGTTTGATCAAGGCAGCCTTGGTTTGTTTACGCGCACGGGTGCGTTTGCGGCCCATAAACCAACCACGGGTGCGTGCGCCGGTACGAAAAATGCGGCGCAATATCCATTCAATTATCAGGAAAGCGACCAGTATCAATACCAACATAATGACCAAACCGGTGACACTGGTTTCGACGTTATAGTTGTCGGTTTGGATCAATACATAACCTTGATGCCCAGCCAACATGGGGCCAAGTACGATACCTGCAGTCAAAATGAGGAATAACAATAATACGCGTAGCATACTTATTCCCCCTGAGTGGCAGCTGGCGTTTGTGCCAGTAGGTTACGAACCCGAGTTTGCATCAATTTTTCCAGCATTGGCTGGCTCTTCAATTGATCAGGTACGTCCATTGAGATGGATTGCTGACTCAAACTCTCCAGTTCATCCAGAAATGCCTTGGTATTCGGATCATTCACATCAAAGTAAGCACGAACCCAAGTGGAGATGGTCTCCAGTGACTGTTTGTACACTTCATCCTGATGGCGTGGTACTGCTTGAGCGGCAACCAGTAGACGTGAGCGGATATTTTCACGCAAGTAAACATCCTGATTTGGTGCCAACAGAGGCTCCGCACTACTATCACGGCGGCGAATCGTAATGAAATCAGAGATAAAACTGTGCCAGCTCTTGCTCAGATTTTGGCGCCATTCAGATAACGAACTGGATAATTCATCGCTATTGGCATCCATGGGTGAGTCATCAATATTGTTATCAGCCAGGCGCAGATTATCCACCTGATTGGACAGTTGGTTCAGTTTGAGGATGATACCGTCAAAATCAACCTGACTGACCGCAGAAAGGGCGCTGATGTCTTCGGTCAACGCGCGACGAACCTCAATAAGACTAGGGTCATTCATATCAGCCAGACTGGCGTCGGCACTTTTCAGTAAGGTGGCAGCGGTAGTGACATCTTGATCGCTCCACAGTTTACGCCCTGCCATTTTCACCAGAAAATCAGCTTGTGCCAGTAACCAAGTCTTGGCATCACTGCCAGATATGGTCGCAACTTTCTCTTGCAACTCATTAAGTTGGCGAGTCAGTGACGTCTGTTGGCGGTCAGCGGCTTCCAGCGCTTTGCCTTGCTGTTGCAATAATGATTCAAGTTGCTGTTTTTCCTGCAATTGGCTCTGTTTAAGTTCAGCCAACTGCTCTTGCAGCGCGATATTCGCCGCATCTTGTAACTGGGCCTGCTGGTGTCCGTGATAATAAAGCCCAGCACCGAGCGCGATAGCCAGTGCAATAGCAATGGCACCCAGAATTGGACCGGTTCGTTTCTCCCGGCGAACTTCTGGTGCTGGCTGTTGGTGCCTCTCAGCCGCGGTGGTTGTCTCTTCCACTGGTGCGGATGGGGTATTTTGTTCCGTCATATTGGGCATCCCATAGTCAGGTTTCAGGTTTATTGAAATTCTTGTAGCGCGCGGATCAGTGCGTCATTATCAGCATTCTCTGCTATCCGGATATCACTCCAGCCCATTTGAGCCGCTAAGGCGGCCAAACGATCGCTCACCACGACCAAGCGGCAACGTAGTAACCAAGAAGAACGATAGTAATCAGGAACTAAAGTATAGATCTGTTGTAACATTTCGCCGCTGGTGACGACCAGAATATCAATCCCAGAGCGTTGCCAATGCGCACTTTGTTCACTGCCATCATAAAAAATAGGGCTACGTTGATAACACTCACAAAAAGTGACTGTGGCTCCTCGTTCTACAAGAGTTTCACCGAGAAGTTCTCGCCCGCCATTACCGCGCAATAGCACTACTTTTTTACCCGACAGCTTTTGCAGGTCGGGCAATGACAGCAGCATCTCGCTGGTTTCCCCTGTGGGGGGGAAAGTCACGTGCAAGCGGCTGGCAGTATGCAGTGCTAATGCCGTGCTACGGCCAATAGCATAATAAGATAACTGTGCGGGCCATGACAGGTTATTTCTTTTTAACAGCGAGTTAGCGTAGCGCACCGCGTTCTGAGATAACGCAAAAACCAAGTCACCCGCCTGCATTTCTTGCAGCAACTCAGGTAACTTGAACAGGTCATCTCCGGGTGAGAAATCAATCAACGGTGCATGATAGGCAACCCGGCCCAGCGCACGCAGGCGGCTGACTAACTGCTCTCCAGAAGGGGATGGGCGGGTAACCAGAATCGTCATAGTGGTGCGTTGTCCTGATAAACTTCAGCCAGTATTTCTCGCGCGCCTCGCGACAGGAGTTCATCAGCCAGCTCAATACCCATTTGTTCTGCATTTTCAGCCGGCCCTCGGCGTTCGCCGCGAATAATCTCACTACCGTCTGGTGCGCCCACCAATGCACGAAGCCACAATGTATCGCCTGCCAATTCGGCATAGCTGCCGATGGGCACCTGACAACCGCCTTCAAGGCGTGTATTCATGGCGCGTTCTGCACAAACCCTTAACTCGGTCTCGCGATGATTTAGCGGGATGAGCAATTGACGAGTAAAATCATCATCCAGACGGCATTCGATACCGACGGCACCTTGACCAACCGCGGGTAATGATTCTTCCGCCGGCATTGCATAGCGAATACGAGTCTCCAGCCCGAGACGTTTGAGTCCAGCAACAGCCAAAATAATCGCGTGATAATCACCGTTATCCAGCTTGGCAAGACGAGTACCGACGTTACCTCGCAAATCGCGGACAATCAGGTCCGGGCGACGTTCACGCAATTGACACTGGCGGCGCAGGCTTGACGTCCCGACAATGCTACCTGCGGGCAGGTCATCCAAATGTGCGTAATGTGGTGAAACGAAAGCATCGCGCGGATCATCGCGCTCACAAATAGTGACCAAACCCAGCCCTTCAGGGAAGGCAATAGGGACATCTTTCATAGAATGCACAGCAATATCTGCCCGGCCTTCTAATAAGGCCAACTCTAACTCCTTAACGAACAAGCCTTTACCGCCTACTTTCGCTAGCGGTGTGTCTAGAATGATATCCCCGCGGGTTACCATCGGAACTAATTCGACTTGCAAGCCGGGATGATTAGCTTGCAGTAAATGTTGAACATAATGTGCTTGCCACAGGGCAAGTGGGCTTTGTCGCGTAGCAATTCGAATAATTTTGTCTAACATTGCTTGTTACCGTTTTATATTTTATGGCCCATCCTACCATTGACCGATGAAGAGTGTCAGTGCAGTAGCCACAAGAGCAGGGCGGTTAAGTGCATAAGAAAGCAGCTAGTGTAACAAATGTACGACGAGATAAGCGGTTTATACCTTAGCTTGTGACCGCACAACAACGTCGATGACTTTGGCTAGAGATAGGCATTATAATTGTTGGGATAGCTTTACTTTCTTTACGGTCAATCGGCAAGGTGTTAGATTGATCACGTTTCCAGCAATAATTCGTTAAATATTCTTCAAACAAAATGTTTTTTGGTCATTTCAACAAAAAGTACATTGTTGTTTCGATGAAGGCCAAATAAACAATAAACGAACCTGGAACGCGGGTTTCTTTCTAAGCACCGGAACAATCAGGCGAGACGTCTTGTACCTCTACATCGAGACACTGAAACAGCGACTGGATGCGATCAACCAATTACGAGTCGATCGCGCTTTGGCGGCGATGGGGCCAGCCTTCCAAAAAGTCTACAGTCTGCTACCGACCCTACTACATTGTCATCACCCACTGATGCCGGGTTACCTTGATGGTAACGTTCCCCATGGCATCTGCCTTTTCACGCCTAATGAAACGCAGCAAGATTATCTATCTGAAGTTGAAGCCAAATGGGGTCAGCCTTTAGAGCAAAGTGTCGGTGGCGAACTGCCAATTACCGGCGTTTACTCTATGGGGAGCACTTCATCTATTGGTCAGTGCCATACATCCGATCTGGACATCTGGGTATGTCACCAAGCCTGGCTGGATTCAGAAGAGCGTAACCGCTTGCAAAAAAAATGTAGCCTGTTGGAAAAATGGGCTGCATCGATGGGTGTTGAGGTCAGCTTCTTCTTAATAGATGAAAACCGTTTTCGTCACAATGCCAGCGGCAGTCTGGGCGGTGAAGATTGTGGTTCAACCCAACATATTCTATTGCTGGATGAATTTTACCGTAGTGCGGTTCGCCTAGCGGGAAAACGTATTCTGTGGAATATGGTGCCCGTTGAAGAAGAAGATAATTACGATGATTACGTGCTGTCGCTCTATGCGCAGGGCGTATTAACACCGAATGAGTGGCTGGATCTGGGTGGTTTGAGCACCCTGTCAGCCGAAGAGTATTTCGGTGCCAGTTTGTGGCAGTTGTACAAGAGTATCGATTCGCCTTATAAGGCGGTATTGAAAACTGTATTGCTCGAAGCCTACTCTTGGGAGTACCCAAACTCTCAATTGTTAGCGATGGAAATCAAGCAGCGTCTGCATGCCGGTGAAATCGTGGCGTTTGGTCTAGATGCTTACTGCATGATGCTCGATCGCGTTACCCGTTATCTTACCCAGATCAACGACACAACCCGGTTGAACTTGGTGCGCCGTTGTTTCTATCTGAAAGTGTGTGAGAAATTATCCCGTACTCCAGCGAGCGTGGGGTGGCGGCGTGAAATTCTTAGTCAACTGGTCAGCGAGTGGGGATGGAGTGACGAGAATTTGGCCGTGTTGGATAACCGCGCGAACTGGAAGATTGAACGTGTGCGTGAAGCGCATAACGAGTTATTAGATGCAATGATGCAAAGCTATCGCAATTTGATTCGCTTTGCGCGCCGTAATAACTTGAGTGTTAGCGCCAGTCCGCAGGATATTGGGGTATTGACCCGTAAACTGTATGCGGCATTTGAAGCGTTACCGGGTAAAGTGACACTGGTTAACCCGCAGATTTCACCGGATCTTTCCGAAGAGCACCTGACTTTTATTCATGTGCCAGCGGGCCGAGCCAACCGTCCAGGCTGGTATTTGTATAATCAGGCCCCTTCTATGGAGGCTATCGTCAGCCACCAGCCGCTGGAATATAACCGTTATCTGAACAAACTGGTGTCATGGGCCTATTTCAACGGTTTGTTGACCAGCAAGACTCGGCTGCATATTAAAAGTGCCAATCTGTGCGATACCGTAAAGCTACAGGAACTGGTGACTGATATTTCTCATCACTTCCCGTTACGCTTACCTGCACCGACACCAAAAGCCTTATACAGTCCGTGCGAAATTCGCCATTTGGCCATTATTGTCAATCTGGAAAACGATCCAACTGCAGCCTTCCGCAATCAGGTGGTCCATTTTGATTTCCGCAAACTGGATGTCTTCAGCTTTGGCGAGCAGCAACAGTGTCTGGTTGGCAGTATAGATTTGCTATACCGCAACTCATGGAATGAAGTGCGTACGCTGCATTTCAGTGGTGAGCAAGCGGTATTGGAAGCACTGAAAACGATTTTAGGCAAAATGCATCAGGATGCGGCTCCACCAGAATCGGTGGATGTGTTCTGTTACAGCCAACATTTACGTGGCTTGATTCGCACCCGTATCCAGCAGTTGGTCTCTGAATGTATTGAATTGCGGCTGTCGAGTACTCGTCAGGAACCGGGCCGCTTTAAAGCCGTGCGTGTTTCGGGTCAGACATGGGGGCTGTTCTTTGAGCGCCTGAGTGTCTCGGTTCAGAAACTGGAGAATGCCGTCGAATTCTATGGCGCGATTTCCAATAACAAGCTGCATGGGTTATCTATTCAGGTTGAAACGGATCAAATTCATCTGCCGCCAGTGGTGGACGGCTTTGCCAGTGAAGGGATTATTCAGTTCTTCTTCGAAGGCACTGCAGATGAAAAAGGTTTTAATATTTATATTCTTGATGAGACGAACCGCGTTGAGGTTTATCACCATTGCGAAGGCAGTAAAGAGGAGTTGGTGCGGGATGTTAGCCGTTTCTATTCATCTTCCCATGATCGCTTTACCTACGGCTCCAGTTTTATCAACTTCAATCTGCCGCAATTCTACCAAATTGTGCAGTTAGATGGCCGGACTCAGGTGATTCCTTTCCGCAGCAATACGCTGTCACATCTGCATATTGTTGATAAAGAAATGAATGCGCCTGCACAACCGCAGCAGTTCCAGCTACATTAAATCCCCTGCGTCCTTGAGGTCGTGGGGGATTGAGCTGTGTCTTTGGTGTTATTCGTCGAAACGAATCTCTTCACCCGCTTGGGCGGTGGCTGCTTCAGATAACTTGCTGAAAAACTCTTCGCCACTGCGTGAGCAATACCAATGCCCATCGCGGAAATCAAAATGATAACCGCCTGCTTTTGTTGCCAGCCATACCTGATGTAATGGCTCTTGGCGATTGATAACAATCTTGCTGCCATTGTCGAAAGTCAGAGTCATCACCCCACCATTGGTTTCATAATCGATATCACTATCGCCGGTAAAACCATCTAGTGTCTCTTCAATGCAAAGCATCAATTGATCGGCTAACTGATGAAACTCGCTGTCGTTCATATTCAATTCCTATTGCTTTTCATGATCCACCTGCGATTATAGAGACCTTAGACGCAAAAATTACAGGCATTAATACGAATATCCGCGTCAAAACGGTTTATTGATATCAAAACAGGTTACAGGCGTTAAAAATGAAAAATAAATTACGTTGGCTGTTAACGGCAATGATGGTGTTTGCGCTCTCCGGCTGTGGTTTGAAAGGTCCGTTATACTTCCCACCATCAGATAAGCCAAAAGTAGAAACGACCCAGCAAGATAGTGGCAACATTGAGCGTAATCAGCAAAATTCTCAGACCCAGAGCATCGCCGGGCCTCAGTGATTATCCTTATCGCAGCCAGATGAAGTCAGTACCGAATTTAGCCAGTACCGAAAATTTAGCAGGTAAATGAAAGTCAGCGGAGTATGAAATGCAGTTCTCCAAAATGCACGGTCTTGGCAACGACTTTATGGTTGTCGATGCAGTTACCCAAAATGTTTACTTTTCGCCGGAGTTGATCCGCCGATTAGCAGACCGGCACACTGGCGTGGGCTTTGATCAGATGTTGGTGGTTGAGCCACCTTACGATCCTGAACTGGACTTTCACTACCGTATTTTTAATGCCGATGGCAGCGAAGTTGCTCAGTGCGGCAATGGCGCACGTTGCTTTGCCCGTTTTGTCAGATTGAAAGGATTGACCAATAAGCGCGATATCAGTGTGAGTACCCAAACGGGCCGTATGATATTGAGTGTCACTGAAGACGAGCTAGTCTGTGTCAATATGGGTGAACCTAATTTTGACCCGCAGACAGTCCCTTTCCGTGCGGCAAAAGCGGAGAAAACGTACATTTTACGTGCAGCGGAACACACGGTGCTCTGTGGTGTCGTATCGATGGGCAATCCCCATTGTGTGATGCAGGTCGATGACGTTTCGGTTGCCAATGTTGCGTTGCTAGGCCCAGTATTAGAAAGCCATGAGCGTTTCCCTGAGCGGGCGAATATCGGTTTTATGCAGGTCGTGAGCCGGGAACATATCCGTTTGCGTGTGTATGAACGCGGTGCTGGTGAAACTCAGGCCTGTGGCAGTGGGGCCTGTGCAGCGGTTGCTGTTGGGATCCAACAAGAATTATTAGGTGAAGATGTTCATGTCGAATTACCTGGTGGCAGTTTACAAATCAGTTGGAAAGGGCCGGGCCATCCACTGTATATGACCGGGCCTGCCACCCATGTTTACGACGGGTTTATCCATTTATAACGAGTGGTGATGTATGACGGGTGTTACATGAAAAGTTATGAGGAGCAGGCGCTAGCAGGCATCGAGCTAGATGACGATGCTGTTATGCAGTATTTATTGCAAAATCCCGACTTCTTTATTCGCAACGCGCGTTTGGTCGAACAGATGCATATCCCTCATCCGGTGAGAGGCACGGTCTCGCTGGTGGAGTGGCAACTGGGGCGTCAGCGTAACCAGATAAGCCAGTTGGAAGAAGAGATCACTTTATTGATGGAGCAGGCGGGGCTGAATGAAGTGTTATTCAACCGCTTACTGCAACTGCAAGGCAACCTTGCCGCCGCCAGTAGCTTGCAAGATATGCTCAACCGCTTGCAGCGCTGGGCGAGAGATTTCGGGCTGGCCGGTGCCAATGTCCGGTTGTTCACTGACCGCTGGCAAATCGGTGCGCCATCTGATTTCACGCATTTAGGTCTGTCACGCCACGCTTTTGAGCCAATGCGCATCCAGCGGTTAGGTAACGAGCGCCACTATTTGGGGAGCCTAAACGGGCCAGAACTGTTGCTGTTATTGCCTCAAGCCAAGCTAGTCGGGTCAGCGGCGTTGTCATTGTTAGGTAAAGATGGCGATCTGGGGGTTATTATCTTCAGCAGCCGCGATACACAGCATTATCAGCAAGGCATGGGCACCGTGATGCTAAATCAGTTATCGACGCTATTGCCAAGCCTGCTGGAGCGTTGGATAGAACCGGTATGACCGAATTCAGTGCCTCGCTTGCTCCGCAGGTAGAGGCTTTTCTGCGTTATCTAAAAGTAGAGCGACAACTCAGCCCTCTCACCATCATCAGCTATCGGCGTCAGCTACAGGCACTGATGGACATAGGCGAGCAAATGGGTCTGGCGCATTGGCAAACGCTGGATGCCGCTCAAGTTCGTTCACTGGTTTCTCGCAGTAAACGTGCGGGTTTGCACTCATCCAGCCTCGCTTTACGGCTCTCGGCGTTACGCAGTTTCCTTGATTGGTTAGTCAGTCAGGGGGTATTGCAAGCCAACCCGGCGAAAGGCGTCAGTACCCCGCGCTCTGGCCGCCATCTGCCAAAAAATATTGATGTTGATGAAGTCGATAAACTGCTGGATATCGATCTTAATGATCCGCTGGCCGTGCGTGATAGGGCCATGTTGGAGGTGATGTATGGCGCGGGCTTGCGTTTATCTGAACTGGTTGGCATGAACTGTAAGCATGTGGACTTAGCCAGTGGCGAAGTCTGGGTGATGGGTAAGGGCAGTAAAGAGCGTAAAGTCCCAATAGGCAAGACAGCCGTTACTTGGTTAGAGCATTGGTTAGCGCTGCGTGAACTGTTTGAACCGCAAGATGACGCCATTTTTTTAGCAAATACCGGTAAACGAATTTCAGCAAGGAATGTGCAGAAACGCTTTGCAGAGTGGGGTGTAAAGCAAGGAGTCAGCAGCCATATTCATCCTCATAAACTGCGCCATTCTTTTGCCACTCACATGTTGGAATCCAGCGGTGACCTACGCGCGGTACAAGAGTTGCTCGGCCATGCCAATCTGACGACCACACAAATTTATACCCATCTTGACTTTCAACATCTGGCAACAGTGTATGATGCTGCTCATCCACGGGCCAAACGAGGCAAATCTTGATGCATTTTTATCGTCCACTTGAGCAGATTTCTGCCATTACTTTCGATTTGGATGACACCCTGTACGACAATCGGCCAGTCATTACCCGTACAGAACAAGAATCTGTGGCATTTTTACAGCAGTACCATCCCAACTTGGCACAGTTGCAAGCTGCAGATTTTCAACGTTTTCGCAGTGAATTACTGGCGCAAGATCCCGATATTTACCACGATGTCACTCAGTGGCGCTGGCATGCTATTGAGCTGGGGCTAATTCGCCATGGCCTGAGCAAATCAGAAGCGCAATGTGGTGCTGATGCCGCCATGGAAAATTTTGCCGTATGGCGTAGCCGCATCTATGTGCCGCCGGCCACGCATGACACACTCAGTGCGCTGGCTCAACATTACCCATTGGTGGCGATCACCAATGGCAATGCCGATCCCAAAGCGTGTGGTCTGGACGGTTATTTCCAGTTTGTGTTGCGCTCAGGCCCTCATGGCCGCGCCAAGCCTTTCCGTGATATGTACCATAAAGCGGCTAATCATCTGGATATTCCGTTGAAACATATTTTGCATGTCGGCGATGATTTGACCACTGATGTCGCCGGTTCGCTACGTTGTGGCATGCAAGCATGCTGGATTAACGATCGTCAACAAAGTCTGATGACCGCCCAAGATAGCCGGTTATTGCCACATATTGAGATTTCGCAGTTGGCTTCCCTGACAGCATTGCTATAATCCTCTGCAATAACTCTGTATAAATTCACAGTGAAATGCTGGTAAAATCGTCGGATAACCGGCGATTTAGCTATTTTCCCTTACCCGATGAACGGTGCCTATGGACGTTTCTGATCTGCTCGACAGCCTAAATGAAAAACAACGCGAAGCCGTGGCTGCGCCACGCTGCAACCTGTTGGTACTGGCCGGTGCGGGCAGTGGCAAAACTCGAGTACTGGTTCATCGAATTGCTTGGCTATTGTCGGTCGAAAACGCTTCTCCCTATTCCATTATCGCGGTGACTTTCACCAATAAAGCAGCCGCTGAAATGCGCCATCGCATTGAGCATTTGATTGGCACCAGTCAGGGGGGGATGTGGATTGGGACTTTCCATGGGCTAGCGCACCGTCTGCTGCGCGCCCACCATATGGATGCCAATTTGCCGCAGGATTTCCAAATTCTTGATAGCGATGACCAACTACGTTTATTGAAACGTTTAGTTAAGGCATTGAATTTAGATGAAAAACAATGGCCTCCACGTCAGGCAATGTGGTACATCAACGGCAAAAAAGACGAAGGGTTACGCCCGCAGCACATTGAAAGCTACGGTAATCCGGTTGAAGCCACTTGGTTGCGCATCTACCAAGCTTATCAGGAAGCTTGTGATCGCGCGGGGCTGGTCGATTTTGCCGAGTTGCTGCTGCGCGCCCACGAACTGTGGTTGAACAAACCGCATATTCTTAATCATTATCGTGAACGTTTTACCAATATTCTGGTGGATGAGTTCCAAGACACCAACAATATTCAATACGCTTGGATTCGGCTACTGGCTGGCGAGCGCTCCAATGTAATGATCGTCGGCGATGACGACCAGTCAATCTATGGCTGGCGTGGGGCACAGGTTGAGAATATCCAACGCTTCCTGAAAGATTTCCCTGGCGCTGAAACTATCCGTCTGGAGCAGAATTATCGCTCGACCAGCAATATCCTGACGGCTGCTAACGCCTTGATTGCCAACAACGATGGTCGCATGGGCAAAAACCTGTGGACAGAAGGAGCCGAAGGCGAGCCTATCTCGCTCTATTGTGCCTTTAATGAGTTGGATGAAGCCCGTTTTGTGGTTAACCGCATTAAAGTTTGGCAAGACAACGGCGGTGCGTTGAATGATTGCGCCATCTTGTATCGAAGCAACGCCCAGTCACGTGTGCTGGAAGAGGCTTTATTGCAGGCAGCGATGCCATACCGTATTTATGGCGGTCAGCGCTTCTTCGAGCGTCAGGAAATTAAAGATGCATTGGCTTATTTACGCTTAATTTCCAATCGTAATGATGATGCCGCTTTTGAGCGAGTGGTCAATACACCGACCCGCGGCATTGGGGATCGTACCTTAGATGTGGTACGTCAAACCGCCCGTGACCGCCAGTTAACCTTGTGGCAATCAACTCGAGCTATGTTACAGGAAAAAGTGCTGGCGGGCCGTGCAGCTTCCGCGTTGCAACGTTTTGTTGAGCTGGTGGACTCGCTGTCCCATGAAACCGCCGATATGCCACTGCATGTGCAAACTGATCGCGTTATTCGTGACTCTGGCCTGTGGTCAATGTACGAGCAGGAAAAAGGCGAAAAAGGTCAGGCACGTATTGAGAACCTTGAAGAGTTGGTTAATGCTACGCGCCAATACAGTTATCAGGATGAAGATCAGGATCTGATGCCGCTACAGGCGTTTCTCTCCCATGCCGCGCTGGAAGCCGGAGAGGGGCAGGCCGATGCTTATCAGGATGCAGTGCAATTGATGACTCTTCATTCAGCGAAAGGTTTGGAATTCCCGCAGGTATTCATCGTCGGAATGGAAGAAGGGATGTTCCCGAGCCAAATGTCACTGGATGAAGGTGGCCGTTTGGAAGAAGAGCGCCGGCTAGCCTATGTTGGTGTTACCCGTGCTATGCAAAAACTGACGCTCTGCTATGCAGAGAGCCGCCGTCTGTATGGCAAAGAAGTCAATCACCGCCCATCACGTTTTATCGGTGAACTGCCACAAGAATGTGTTGAAGAAGTGCGGCTGCGTGCCACCGTCTCTCGCCCGGTCAATCACCGTCGCATGGGGACACCGATGAATGAAAATGACAGTGGTTTCTCATTAGGGCAGCGCGTACGCCACCCTAAATTTGGCGAGGGCACCGTGGTTAATTTGGAAGGCAGTGGCGAGCACAGCCGGTTGCAGGTTGCTTTCCCCGGAGAGGGGATTAAGTGGCTTGTAGCGGCCTATGCCAGATTAGAAGCGGTTTAAGTTTACCCTGCGGCCTTGGCGCCGCAGCGGTGTTAGCGGCATTCACTTACCCGAATCACTTACCTGAGTAAGCTCATCGGGCTGCGTTCATTTGCTGCCTTGCTGCAACACCAATGACTTTGGGTCAACCCTGTGGCCTTGGCGCCGCAGCGGTGTTAGCGTTTTTCGCTTTCATCCTGAGCGGCTAGACGTGCATCGGTTTCCGCCTGCAACAAAATAGCTTTGCCCATCCATTGAGTGACATCCTGAATTCCTGCTTCATCTAAGTGCCAAATATCTTTGAGCACCATAAAAACTTCTGACCCGTAAATTAATGAAAAGGCATGGATTACCCGTTGCAGTGCTTCTGGTGCCAGCTTGCCTTCCAATGGCTCGACGGCCAACTTTAGTAGCCGCTTACGGTTACCACGAACTAACTTTTCTTCATCGTTTGGATGATTACGGTTATCAGCCCATTGCTGTAATGAGAGATGCAACGCGGCTCGCAGCACGCCTTCGTGTTGCAACATGCGCGGATAAGCAAAGGAGAGTAACTCAGCAATGCGTTGACGAGCATCGGGTTGGGTCGGTTTCCACGACAATATCGGGCCAAGGCTTTCGTCAACCATGGCAGAAACCAGCGCACTTTGTGTTGGGAAATAGCGATAAGCCGTAGCACGGGAAAGTTGAGCGGCATTGGCCACTTCGGTTATGGATGGAAACGCGCCTTGCTCGTACATCGACATTTCGGTGTCGATGAGTAACCGCCGGGTTCTGGCCCTGATGGTGGTTAACGAGGGAGAAGCGCGCTCTTGTTTACCCTGATTATTCACGGTCCCTCCTGAGGGACTGGTCGTCTTTGTTCTCACTATAACAAACCGTTTGCACACATCGCCACGAAAGAACCCTGTATTCAAACTAATTATGAGACTAGAGTCTCATAATTGAACAATGCACTTTGCGCAAATGATACTACAGTCTCAATATGGTTTCATCTTAACCAACTCTCTTCATTGTCCAGCAGTGAAAGAACATAAATATCCAATAAAAAGTGAGCTGTTAGCGCATTCATAGAAGGATGTTCAGATGCCTCGTCAAATTTATATTGCGACCACGACAGATACCAAAGGTGAAGAGCTGACATATGTCAGTGAATTGATTAAAGCCACCGGCTTGACGACAGTCACGGTTGATTTATCGACGAAAGAAGGTCCACGGGCCAGTGGTGCGGATATCTCGGCTGAGATGGTCGCGAGCTATCACCCGGATGGACGACAAGCGGTCTTTTGTGGTGATCGAGGGCGGGCGATAAGTGCAATGGCGCTGGCTTTCGAGGGGTTTATTAATAGCCGTGAGGATGTTGCTGCACTGTTAGGTCTGGGGGGATCTGGCGGCACGGCATTAATCACTCCTGCAATGCAAAGTTTGCCCATCGGTATTCCTAAACTGATGGTTTCTACTATGGCTTCGGGTGATGTTTCCGGTTATATCGGCGCGAGTGATATCGCCATGATGTATTCAGTCACCGATATTGCCGGACTTAATCGTATTTCTCGCCGAGTATTGAGTAATGCCGCCCATCAAATTGCCGGAGCGGTTTACTTTGCCAAAGCTGAGGTGGCAACCGATGACAAGCCGGCGCTGGGGTTGACCATGTTTGGCGTAACCACTCCCTGTATCCAGGCGGTCAGTGCGGCATTGTCGTCAGAATATGATTGTCTGGTTTTCCACGCCACGGGCAGTGGCGGTAAGGCGATGGAAAAATTAGCTGAAAGTGGCTTATTAGCCGGAGCGCTGGACCTGACCACCACCGAAGTGTGTGACTTGTTATTTGATGGCGTATTAGCCTGTGGGCCAGAACGATTCGATGCTATTGCCCACACTAATATCCCTTACGTCGGCTCCTGTGGTGCCTTGGATATGGTCAATTTTGGTAGCCCAGCAACCATTCCTGCAAAATATTCAGACCGTTTATTCTATAAACATAATGCGCAAGTCACGTTAATGCGCACCACTGAGCAAGAAAATATCCAAATGGCGCGTTGGATTGGCGAGAAACTCAATCGTTGTCAGGGGGAGGTGCGCTTCTTAATTCCAGAGGGCGGCTTCTCGGCATTGGATGCTCCCGGTCAGCCGTTCTGGGATGAAAAAGCCCTGAAAGCCTTTATTCAAACACTGGAAGAGACCGTTATTCAAACCGACAAACGCCGCTTAGTGCATT
Source organism: Yersinia vastinensis (assembly GCF_044905075.1). Classification (NCBI taxonomy): domain Bacteria; kingdom Pseudomonadati; phylum Pseudomonadota; class Gammaproteobacteria; order Enterobacterales; family Yersiniaceae; genus Yersinia; species Yersinia vastinensis. The sequence continues at coordinate 4,482,096 of NZ_CP173260.1, read as the reverse complement.
ATCCGTTCAATATTAATGATCCTGAATTTGCACAGGCTGCGGTAGAAAACTTTAAAGAAATAGCAAAAAGCCCAACCCATTAGGGCCATTTAATTAGGGGAGAAACATATGCCAAAATTTCAGCGTCAGGCCATATTAGCCAAGTTCCGGGACATGATTGCCCGTCGCGAACCCATTATCGGCGGCGGTGCGGGAACGGGGTTGTCAGCCAAATGTGAAGAAGCGGGTGGTATTGATTTAATCGTTATCTATAACTCAGGCCGTTACCGTATGGCGGGGCGTGGTTCGCTGGCGGGGTTGCTTGCGTATGGCAATGCCAATGAAATCGTGGTCGACATGGCCAAAGAGGTACTGCCAGTCGTCAAAAATACACCGGTACTGGCTGGTGTGAATGGCACAGACCCATTCTGCCAGTTCGATCACTTTTTGGACCAGTTGAAAGACTTGGGTTTTTCTGGCGTGCAGAACTTCCCAACCGTTGGTTTAATTGATGGTAACTTCCGCGCAAATCTTGAAGAAACGGGCATGGGTTATGGCCTTGAAGTAGAAATGATCCGCTTGGCTCATGAAAAAGATTTGCTGACGACGCCTTATGTCTTCAGTGCGGCGGATGCTGTCGCCATGACGCAAGCGGGGGCCGATATTATTGTTCCTCATATGGGGCTGACGACCGGCGGTAATATTGGTGCTGATACGGCGCTGAAATTGGCCGATTGCGTGCCATTGATTAATGAGTGGGCGGCCGCAGCAAAAGCTGTGCGTGAGGATATTATTGTCTTGTGCCACGGCGGGCCAATTTCGACCCCGGAAGACGCTCAGTACATCATGGATAATTGCCCACAATGTGATGGATTCTACGGTGCCAGTTCTATGGAGCGGTTACCGACCGAAATTGCACTGACAGACACCACTAAGCAGTTTAAAAATATAAAACGTTGATATTTGCCAATACCAAAGGGAAAGCCTGTTTGTGAATTTTGCCTGATTATTGGTTGAATGAAGATGCAGGGTACACAAAACCGAGGCTGCTGTAGGCCTCGGTTTTTTTTACTCACATCACTCTACGTCGCACTTTCTGATATTCGTTAGGGAGTACCTACTTTTAACCGGTTGACAGTCTTTTTCTTCTCGGCGTAACATGCGCGCACTATTCTTGATGAGGACATTCGCCTTGGACACACCCAGTAGATACTGGCTCAAAAACCTGTTCATATGGTGCAACTTCTAAGGCTATCCTCATCTTTGCTGATAGCCTTCGTGGTTGTCAGCGACCCCGCTAAACCGTCGCTTTGAGTCAGATCTCCTTATGGTCTGAAACAAACGGTATTTCAATACTCACCTGTTTCTGTGCTTCAATGCGTTTCCCCTATCCACACCGCAAGGGAGTTTTGGCACATGCTGAGCGCATTTAAATTAAGTAACAATCGCTTATCCCGTTTGGAGCTGGATGAATCAGATGACCTGACTACCTCACTTTGGGTCGATTTAGTCGAGCCGGAAGAGGGGGAGCGGGAACGCGTCCAGTCTGAATTGGGGCAAAGCCTGGCCACTCGGCCAGAGCTGGATGATATCGAAGCCTCCGCACGATTCTTTGAAGATGAGGATGGTCTGCATATCCACTCCTTCTTCTACTACGAAGATGCAGAAGACCACGCCGGTAACTCGACTGTAGCATTTACTATCCGTGATGGCCGTCTCTATACCCTGCGTGAGCGCGAATTACCGGCATTTCGGTTGTACCGTATGCGTGCACGTAACCAGACGCTGGTTGATGGCAATGCTTATGAACTGTTGTTGGATCTGTTCGAAACCAAAATTGAACAGCTAGCTGATGAAATCGAAAATATTTACAGCGATTTGGAAGCACTGAGCCGCGTCATTATGGAAGGCCAGCAAGGTGATGAGTATGATGCGGCGCTATCTACCTTAGCAGAGCAGGAAGATATCGGCTGGAAAGTTCGATTGTGTCTGATGGATACTCAGCGGGCGCTGAATTTTCTGGTACGCAAAGCGCGTTTGCCAAGCAGCCAATTGGAACAGGCACGCGAGGTCCTGCGCGATATCGAATCTCTGTTGCCACATAATGAATCCCTGTTCCAGAAAGTTAACTTCCTGATGCAGGCGGCGATGGGCTTTATCAATATCGAGCAGAACCGCATTATCAAGATCTTCTCAGTGGTCTCGGTGGTCTTCCTGCCTCCAACACTGGTGGCATCCAGCTACGGGATGAACTTTGAGTTTATGCCTGAGCTGCGCTGGTCGTTCGGTTACCCAGGGGCAATTAGCTTGATGATTATTGCCGGTTTAGCGCCATACCTGTATTTCAAACGTAAAAACTGGCTTTAGTCTGACGCTTGGAGTTGCAGGCGTTAGCTGCAACTCCAGTTCTTGGGGGAGCGTGATGGTTAGGTACGTAGCTTGCGTTGGGTGTAGAGCGCATCTAGCGTAAACAGTAACAATGCCGCCCAGATAAAGGCGAAAGTCACCATTTTATCGTTACCGATAGTCTCTCCGTAGAAGGTTACTGCCAGAATAAACATCAGTGTTGGCCCCAAATACTGGAAGAAGCCCAGCGTAGACAGGCGCAAACGGGTAGCCGCAGCGGTGAAGAACAGCAGCGGAATAGTGGTTATCACCCCGGCGGCGGCTAATAAGATATTCAGAGACCAGGTATTGGCGCTCAGGTGGCTGGTTGGGCTATCGGCAATAAAGAACAGATAGACTGCCGCGATAGGCAATAACCACATAGTTTCAACCAGCATGCCCGTCTGGGCATCAATCCCAATTTTTTTGCGTATCAGGCCATATAAGGCAAAGGTGATTGCCAAACCCAGCCCAATGACGGGCAATGAGCCAAATTGCCATAGCTGAATTAACACACCGCCAAAAGCCAATGCCACAGCCACCCATTGCATCCGACGAAAACGTTCGCCAAGAAATAGCATGCCAAATAGCACATTGACCAACGGATTAATAAAGTAACCCAAACTGGCTTCCAGCATATGGTTGTGGTTGACCGCCCAGATAAACAATAGCCAGTTACTGGCAATCAATACGGCGGTAACGGCCAGCAATAACAGCCGCTTATGATTTCTACAGGCACTACGAACTTGCGGCCAATTGCGGCTGACGGTAAGCAGTATCAGCATAAAGAAAAATGACCAGATAATCCGATGAGTCAAAATTTCGTCAGCCGGCACCTGTTGGATTAGCTTGAAATAAGCAGGGGCAATACCCCAAATAAAATAGGCAGCCAGAGCAAAGAAAATGCCCTGACGGGTTCGTTGTTTATCCATGGTGTGGCTCGGAACAAGAAAGGAGATGCGGTGAGTGTACTGAACTTCGAGCGACTAATCATCACCGATGAAGGTCTATATCTGTCATCTTTCAAGATGCAGGGGGCTGGCTAGCATCATTCACCCAAGTCATTGAGTGATATCAACTCCTCGGGTTTATTCAGTTACCACCGACCTGCAACTCGAAATCTATTGGGTCTAATTACCCCACCAGATAGGTCGCTGTTGCGCTGGCGATATGAATTTGCTGTTCATTATGTAACTCAACTCGAGCCACTGATACCTTATTCCCACTGCGTAAAATACTGCTGCTGGCAATAAAATGCTCACCACGACCGGGGCGTAAATAATCGACACGCAGATCGATAGTCCCCATTTTAGCGAGTTTCATTTGCAGTTGTTCTTGAATCAATGGCTCGTGGCGAACCAGACTGTTACCAACGCAAACTAATCCGGCGGCAACATCCAGCACAGCGGCGATAACGCCACCATGTAGAATTCTTTGCGCAATATTACCCACCAGCTTGTCATTATTGTCGAAAGTAATTTCAGCGTAATCTTGCTCAAAGCGGGTTAGTTTCAGACCTAATTCACGGTTGAATGGCATGTGATAGACAAAAATCTCCCCGATGACACGGCGAGCTTCTTCTAGCGTTAAGGGTGTTACTGGCATTGTACTCTGTTCTCTTCGTTATTATTGGCAGGCAATAATATTGTAAGTTAATGAGTTGTTTATTTTATGCTCCTGTTTTGTTGTTTTCCAGTCGTTAAATCATAAATATAAACAACACTAATCCCAGATAACATTTGTGTGTAGAATGAGCTGTTTTCATTACAAATAGAAATAATTCGTAAGGTGATGGGGGAATAATGGGAAGATTTTGGCAGATATTAATGGCTTTGTTACTGGTGCCAGCATTGGCGCAAGCAGAAGTCGCAACGGTTGAGAAGATTCACGACGCGCCTACGGTGCGTGGCAGTATTATCGCGGCAATGTTGCAGGATCACGATAATCCATTCCTGCTTTATCCGTATGAAACTAACTATCTACTGTATACCTATACTAGTGATATCAATAAAAACGCCATCAGCTCTTATGACTGGGCTGAAAATGCCAAAAAGGACGAAGTTAAATTCCAACTGAGTTTAGGCTTTCCGATCTGGCGTGGTATCGCGGGTGATAATTCATTACTGGGCGCGTCCTACACCCAGCGTTCTTGGTGGCAGGCATCCAATAAAGATGAATCTTCGCCTTTCCGTGAAACCAACTATGAACCGCAATTATTCCTAGCATGGGCAACCGATTATGAGTTTGCCGGCTGGACATTCCGTGAAGTCGAGTTTGGTTATAACCACCAGTCAAATGGTAAGGCAGACCCAACGTCACGTAGCTGGGATCGTATTTATACCCGTGTCATGGCCCAGCGCGGTGACTTGGAAATTGACCTGAAACCTTGGTATCGTCTGCCTGAAAGCGATGAAAAAGATGATAACCCGGATATCAATAAGTACATGGGTTATTACCGCCTGAAAGTCGGTTATGCATTGGGTAATAGTGTGTTCAGTGTTGATGGCCACTATAACTGGAATACCGGTTACGGCGGCGCTGAAATGGGTTGGAGCTACCCTATCACTAAGCATGTTCGTTTCTATACCCAAGTGTTCAGCGGTTATGGCGAATCAATGATTGACTATAACTTTAGGCAAACTCGGGTGGGTATGGGTATCATGTTGAATGATGTCCTTTAACGTCATCCGGCGTTAGAAAAGTTTTAGACACAGGCCGGTTAGCCGGCCTGTGCAGATCTAATAGTTGGGGAAGAGTGTGTCAACCGCAGCAGTGATAAATCGGGAATTACTGGCAGAGCAAGTATTGCGAGAGACTTTCGGCTACCAGCAATTCCGGCCCGGACAACAGGAAATTATCAACGCCACTCTATCAGGACAAGATTGTCTGGTAGTGATGCCAACCGGCGGGGGTAAATCCTTGTGTTATCAGATTCCGGCGCTGGTGACAGATGGGCTGACACTGGTGGTTTCTCCTTTAATCTCCCTGATGAAAGATCAGGTTGACCAACTGCTGGCTTATGGCGTGGGGGCGGGGTGCTTAAACTCATCGCAAACACGTGAACAGCAATTAGCGGTGATGGATGGGTGTCGCAGCGGTCAGATTAAGCTGCTATATATCGCGCCAGAACGTCTGGTGATGGACAGTTTTCTTGATCAACTGCATCAGTGGCGTCCTGCGTTATTGGCGGTGGATGAAGCGCACTGTATCTCCCAATGGGGGCATGATTTCCGCCCAGAATACCGTGCTCTGGGCCAGTTAAAGCAACGCTTCCCTGATTTGCCCGTTATTGCACTGACCGCCACAGCCGACGAAGCGACGCGTGGCGATATTGTGCGTTTGCTCAATTTGGATCAGCCGCTGATTCAGGTCAGCAGCTTTGACCGCCCCAATATCCGCTACACGCTGGTCGAGAAGTTTAAACCGCTTGATCAACTGTGGCGTTTTGTCCAAGACCAGCGTGGTAAAAGTGGCATTATTTACTGCAACAGCCGGGCAAAAGTGGAAGACACCACCGCTCGTTTACAAAGCCGTGGCCTGAGCGTAGCCGCTTATCACGCCGGGCTGGATAATGAACGTCGCGCACAAGTGCAAGAAGCATTTCAGCGTGATGACTTGCAAGTCGTGGTTGCCACGGTGGCTTTCGGTATGGGGATAAACAAACCTAACGTTCGCTTTGTGGTGCATTTTGACATTCCTCGCACGATTGAGTCTTACTATCAGGAAACGGGCCGTGCGGGGCGTGATGGTTTACCCGCAGAAGCCATGCTGCTGTATGACCCGGCAGATATGGCGTGGCTGCGCCGCTGTCTAGAAGAGAAGCCCGCTGGTGCACAACAAGATATTGAGCGGCATAAACTTAATGCGATGGGGGCTTTTGCTGAAGCGCAAACCTGCCGTCGATTGGTTTTGCTCAACTATTTTGGTGAGGGCAAACAGCAATCTTGTGGTAACTGTGATATCTGCCTTGACCCACCAAAGCGCTACGATGGGCTAGCTGACGCGCAAAAAGCGTTGTCATGCGTATATCGGGTGGGGCAGCGTTTTGGTTTGGGGTATATCGTTGAAGTATTGCGCGGGGCCAATAATCAGCGTATTCGTGAATTTGGCCATGACAAACTCTCGGTGTACGGTATTGGCCGCGAACAAAGCCATGAACACTGGGTCAGTGTATTACGTCAGCTTATTCACCTCGGTTTATTGAGCCAAAATATTGCGATGTTCTCCGCCTTACAGTTGACGGAAGCGGCACGTCCGATACTGCGTGCTGAATTACCCTTACAACTGGCTGTACCGCGTATTCAGAGCTTAAAAGTGCGCAGTAGTGCCAACCAGAAATCTTATGGCGGCAATTATGATCGCAAATTGTTCGCGAAGTTACGCAAACTGCGTAAATCTATCGCCGATGAGGGCAATATTCCGCCTTATGTGGTGTTTAATGACGCGACCTTGCTAGAGATGGCTGAACAGATGCCCATTACCGCCAGCGAGCTATTGAGTGTCAATGGTGTTGGGCAACGTAAACTGGAGCGTTTTGGCGCGCCGTTTATGGCGATGATCCGTGACCATGTTGATAATAACGATGACTAACACATCACTTTTCCTGCGATGAGAACCTATCCATGTTAATGCTATTTTTGACAGTTGCATTGGTGCATTTGGTGGCGCTAATGAGCCCAGGGCCAGATTTCTTTTTTGTCTCGCAAACCGCCGCCAGCCGCTCGCGGGGTGAGGCGATGATGGGGGTGGTTGGGATTTCGCTGGGCATTGTTATCTGGGCGGGTGTGGCGCTCATGGGGCTGAATCTGATTTTGCAGAAAATGGCTTGGTTGCATCAGATTATTATGGTCGGCGGTGGCTTGTATTTATGCTGGATGGGTTGGCAGTTGCTAAAATCTGCCCGTGCAAAACGGGAGCCTTCAGAGGCTGAGGTGCACGTTGTGTTGCCTGCCCGTGGCCGGACTTTTATTCGCGGTTTTTTGACCAATCTTTCAAACCCTAAAGCGGTTATTTATTTTGGCAGCGTTTTCTCTCTATTTGTGGGGGATGATGTCAGTGCTGGCGCTCGCTGGGGTTTATTTGTCCTGATTGTTGGGGAAACGTTCGTCTGGTTTAGCGTGGTGGCTTGTGTGTTTGCCTTGCCGGTTATGCGCCGTGGCTATCAGCGGTTATCCCGATGGATTGATGGTTTGGCTGGGGTGTTATTCGCGGGCTTTGGTATTCATCTGATTTTATCCCGCTAATGGACAAGCCCAACCGTTCAGCGTCAGTTGGGCCACTCATCTTATACTTTTCTGGCGGTGGCCAGTAATGCACCGACCAGCATAAATAGGCCGCCAAATACTCGATTCAGTAATTTCATTTGGTGTGGTGATTTAATCCAGCCAGCAATTCGTGTTGCCAGAGTGGCATAGCCAATCATCACAATGATATCGACAATCACACTGGTGCAGCCAAGAATCAGATATTGCGCCACCTGCGGTTGATGCGGCAGCACAAATTGTGGGAATAACGCGGCCAGAAAAACAATGCTTTTCGGGTTGGTCAGGTTAACAAACACTGCGCGTTTAAAGAGCTTACGCCGTGGCATGCTGTTGGCCAGTGCATGCAGATCCAGTGCGCCCGCTGCACGCCATTGCTGAATGCCGAGCCAGATTAAATACGCCGCCCCGAGCCATTTTAAGATTTCAAATGCCAATAAAGATTGTGAAATCAATGCGCCAAGGCCCACGCCAACCAGCACAATATGTACCGCTAGCCCAAGCTGTAATCCGCAGATTGAGGCAACAACTCCGCGAGTACCATGGCTGATAGCGGTGCTCATGGTGTTAATAGCACCTGAGCCGGGGGACAAACTGAGGATCAGTGTTGTCAGCAAATAGGTTAGCCACCAGTCTAAGGTCATCGGCAAAACTCCCTGAATGTGCAATTTTATGCCACAATACTCCATTGCTAATAGTTGTGCTACGGCTCACAGAATGATGATTTGTTCACTGAACAGCGAGCGATGCTATGCCGTTAGATAATCATATGAATAACTGGCTGACCCGCGAAGAGCAGTTTGCTGCTTTTGTTAACGGGCCATTGTTAGATTTTTGGCAGCAGCGTGATGAAGATGAATTTATTGGGGTCGATAATATCCCTATTCGCTACGTCCGCTTTTGCGCACCGCAACATACCCGCGTGGTGGTGGTCGTGCCCGGCCGCATTGAAAGTTACGTTAAATATCCTGAAGTAGCCTATGATCTTTTTCAGCAGGGTTTTGATGTCATTGTGCTGGATCATCGCGGGCAGGGTAAATCCGGGCGGCTACTGGAAGATCATAATCGTGGTCATGTGATCAAGTTCGATGATTATATTGAAGATTTTTCGCAGTTAGTGCAGCGTGAATTAACGGATAGCCATTATCAGCAGCGCTTTGCTTTAGCTCATTCCATGGGTGGCGCAATTCTGACACGTTTTTTGGCAAGAGAGCCGCAGGCGTTTGATGCTGTTGCACTCTGCGCGCCGATGTTTGGTATCCATTTGCCGATGCCGGGCTGGCTGGCCCACCGTATTGTCGACTGGGCCGAAGGGCACCAAAAGCTGCGAGATTATTACGCCATTGGCACGGGCCAGTGGCGACCACTGCCGTATCTGGTCAATATGTTGACTCACAGCCGCGAGCGCTATCGCCGCTATTTGCGCCAATATGCTGATACCCCCGAAATCCGTGTGGGCGGGCCAACGTATCATTGGATCCGCGAAAGCCTGTTGGTGGGTGAGCAAATTATTGCCGAGGCAGACAAAATTACGACGCCGGTCCTGTTATTGCAGGCCAGCGAGGATCGGGTGGTTCATAACCCGGCCCACGACGCTTTTTCTCAGGCAATGACTCTGGCGGGGCACCCTTGCGAAGGGGGGCAGCCTATGGTCATTCACGGCGCACGCCATGAGATCCTGTTCGAGCGGGACACACTGCGTGCCGAGGCGCTAGGCGCCATATTGCGCTTTTTTGCGCAACACAAAACAATCAGTCGGCCAGTAGACCCCGACGTCACCAGAGGTTAGAACATACCGCTATGTATCATGTTGTTGCTTCCGATTTAGATGGCACTTTGCTGTCACCTGACCACATCCTGACGCCCTATGCCAAAGAGACACTGAAGCTGCTGACACAGCGTGATGTGCACTTTGTGTTTGCGACCGGCCGCCATCACATTGATGTGGCGCAAATTCGCGATAGCCTAGAGATCAGCGCCTTTATGATCACTTCCAACGGCGCGCGCGTACATAACACGGCAGGGGAGCTGATTTTCAGTCATAACCTTGATGCCGATATTGCCCATGATTTGTACAACATTGAGCACCATAATCCGGATATTCTGACCAACGTTTATTTGAATGATGAGTGGTATATGAACCGGGAAAGCCCGGCGCAGAAAGAGTTTTTCCGCGAATCGGTGTTTAACTATCAAGTGTTCGAGCCGGCTTTATTGCCCACTGAAGGGGTATGTAAGGTTTACTTCACTTGTGAAGATCATGACAAATTATTGATTTTGGAAGAAGCCATCAATGCACGTTGGGGCGATCGCGTGAATGTCAGTTTCTCCTTCCCGACATGTTTGGAAGTGATGGGCGGCGGGGTCTCTAAGGGCCACGCGCTTGAGCAAGTTGCCAAAATCATTGGTTATTCACTGAAGGAGTGTATCGCGTTTGGTGATGGTATGAATGATTTGGAAATGCTGTCTATGTCTGGCAAAGGCTGCATTATGCGTGATGCGCATCAGCGCCTGAAAGATATGTTGCCGAACTTGGAAGTGATTGGCTCAAATGTTGATGACGCGGTGCCACACTATCTGCGCAAGATGTTTTTAGGGACAGATAAGTAATTCATTATTTCATCTTTCAATCCGTAGGGATGTTGCCGCCTACCCGCAACTCGGAATCTCTTGGGTAGAGTAAAATAGAGCGATAAACAAAAAAATGGCGCACTCATTATAAGTGCGCCATTTTCATATTCTAGGGAATGTCAGACCATCAGCTTACTGATGTTGCCCCTGTTTTTGCAGGAACTGCACCCCTTTATCAGGGAAGTCAGTAAAGACACCGTCAACCTGTGCTTGATTGTAGATAATATCGAACAACTGATTAACGTCGGTGGCGTATTTCGGCAGTTTATCAGCCCGGATGGTATACGGATGAACCATCATATTGCTGGCATGGGCTTCTTTCACCATATTGGTCAACTTGATGTTATCTGGTGTAGAGCTTTCCACAACCAACATATGGTAGTCAGGACCGATGCCGTCAGCGTATTGCGCGACTTGTTTCATCGCGCCCGGCTTGAACATCCAGTCGTAGCTGTAATTAACCCACTTGCCGTCAGCTTTCTGTTCGTAGGTCTCATTCCAGTCGGTATAGGCCACCAGTTGAACCAGTTTCAGGTTCATGCCCATCTTCGGTTCCAGTTCGTTCTTGATACGTTTTAATTCATTTGCATCAAAACATTGCAGATAAACTTTATCTGCTTTGGTGGTGTAACCGTATTGTTTGAGCACTTCCAACACCTTGGTGGAAATATCTTTCCCTTCTTGCTGATGGAACCAAGGTGCTTTGATTTCAGGATAAATACCAATGTTTTTACCGGTTGAATGATTTAGCCCCTGAACAAATTCAATCTCTTCCTGGAAGGTGTGCACACGGAAGTCTGATTTGCCCATAGGGAAGCGGCCTGGGAAGCTCTGTACTTTTTTGCCATCTTTACCAATATCAAAGCCTTCGGTAAATTTCAGTGACTTGATCTCTGGCAGTGTAAAATCAATGGCGTAATAACGACCATCCTTACGTGCGCGGTCAGGGAAGCGGTCGGCAACATCTGTCACTCGATCCAGATAATGGTCATGCAGAACCACTAACTCATTATCTTTGGTCATCACCAAGTCTTGTTCAAGATAATCGGAACCTTGTGCGTAGGCCATAGCTTTGGCTGGCAGAGAGTGCTCAGGTAAATAGCCACTGGCACCACGATGCGCGATAACGATTTTGTCTGCGGAAGGTTTGGTGAGTGTGGATTTGTCCGAGGAAGATGACTCTGCCGCGTGTGCCATACCCGCTACTGAAGATGCCAAAATGATGCTTGCCGCCAAGGTTTTTATATGAATTTGCATTGATTATGCTCCATTTATCAATTTCAAGGTATGAAAAAGGCTGTGGCGCTATACATCCATAGATAACGACACAGCCTGTTAGAGACTTAAAGCTTAGGGTGAAAATTTACTGGTTTTGCTTTCTCGCCATCTCTTCGTGATGTTTTTTCTCGCTAAACATCACGACGAGCAGCAGCAATACAGCCAAGATGCTGCCGCCAATCATCACCATAAAGCCACCGTCCCAACCGAAGTAGTCAACGGTATAACCAACGATGGCACTGGCCGCGACCGAACCGCCCAGATAACCGAACAGACCCGTGAAGCCTGCTGCTGTACCTGCCGCTTTTTTCGGCGCTAATTCAAGAGCATGTAGACCAATCAACATGACCGGGCCATAAATCAGGAAGCCGATAGTGATCATACAAGCCATATCGATACCAGGGTTACCGACAGGGTTCAGCCAGTAAATAATGGTCGCGATAGTCACTAATGTCATAAAGAACACACCGGTAGCACCACGGTTGCCTTTAAACACTTTGTCAGACATCCAGCCGCACAGCAGCGTCCCTGGAATACCGGCGTATTCATACAGGAAATAAGCCCACGACGATTTATCCAGTGCGAAGTGTTTCACTTCTTTCAGATAGGTCGGTGACCAGTCAAGGATGCCGTAACGCAGTAAATAAACGAAAACGTTAGCAATGGCGATATACCACAGCAGTTTGTTAGGGAAAACATATTGCATGAAGATTTGCTTTGCGGTCAGCTCTTCTTCAGCTTCTTTGGTGTAGTCATCTGGATAGTCGTTTTTGTACTCTTCAATCGGCGGTAAACCTACGGATTGAGGGGTATCACGCATCAAGCCAAAGACGATCAGTGCGACCAAAATAGCCGCGAAAGCAGGCATATATAACGCCGCTTTCCAGTCGTTAAACCAAGCCATCCCGAGCAAGAACAGTAGTGGTGGTAAGCCGCCACCCACGTTATGGGCGCAGTTCCAGATAGAAACAATCCCACCACGTTCTTTCTTCGACCACCAGTGCACCATGGTACGGCCACATGGCGGCCACCCCATCCCCTGGAACCAGCCGCATAAGAACAGCAGCACAAACATCACAGCGATACTGGATGTTGCCCAAGGTACAAAGCCCATAAACAGCATCACTGCTGCGGAGAGAATCAAACCGGCGGAAAGGAATACCCGCGGGTTGGAGCGGTCAGAAACCGACCCCATGATGAATTTTGAGAAACCGTAAGCGATAGAAATACCGGATAGGGCGAAACCCAGATCCCCACGAGAGAACCCTTGTTCGATTAAATACGGCATGGCCAGAGTAAAGTTTTTACGCACCAGATAATAGGCGGCGTAACCGAAGAAGATACCCATGAAGATTTGCCAGCGTAAGCGGCGGTAGGTGGGGTCGACCTGGTCTGCGGGAAGCCGTGCCACATGTGGCGCGGGCTTAAAAATACTCAACATGAGTGCCTCCGATGGCTATTTGTTGTTTTTTGACTCCGGTATAGCCTGGTATCTATCCGGTAGTTAAACGGCAGTCGGTAGCTAAACAGCAACGCGACTGTCGTTTATGTTCCATAACGAACGCCATGCTAGATAAATTCTTGGTATTTATCTGTGAGTGATGGCGCATTTGTTACAGTTATATGAAAGCGGCGGCAATTTTGAGCGATTGGTTAACATTTTGAAACCTGTAATCATAAATTACCTGTGACTTTGATCACAATCATGGTTTTTAAACACCACTTCACTTTCGTTTTTCGTTCGTTTTTGTTCCTTATCAAACAATAACCATAAAGATTGTGGCTCAATAGACTCATAATTAGCCGCCAGGCGGCTGTCTGATAATGTGGGGTCTTTCATGACGAACAGTTCTCCTTACACAGAAACGGATGTCATCATCATTGGTGGTGGCGCGACCGGGGCCGGGATTGCGCGGGACTGCGCTCGGCGTGGTTTGGCTTGTACTCTGCTCGAAAGGCATGACATTGCTACGGGTGCGACGGGGCGAAATCATGGTTTGCTGCACAGTGGGGCGCGCTATGCGGTGACGGATGGCGAATCTGCCCGTGAATGTATTGAAGAAAACCGAATTCTTAAACGTATCGCTCGCCATTGTATTGAACAAACGGATGGCTTGTTTATCACGCTACCGGAAGACTCCCTTGAGTATCAGACGCAATTTATTGCTCGTTGTCAGGATGCGGGAATCGAAGCGCAAGCCATTGATCCAAAGTTGGCATTACGTCTGGAACCTGCCGCCAATCCATCATTGATTGCCGCTGTTCGGGTGCCAGATGGCACGGTTGATCCTTTCCGCTTAACCGCTGCCAATATGCTGGATGCCCGTGAGCATGGTGCCAATGTACTGACTTATCACGAAGTGATTGGTTTACTGCGTCAAGGTGATCGAGTCACTGGTGTGCGCGTTTTCGATCATAAAAACCAATGCCAATATGATATCCATGCACAGATCGTAGTGAATGCCGCCGGGATCTGGGGACAACACATTGCAGAATATGCCGATCTACGGATCCGCATGTTTCCTGCCAAAGGCGCACTGTTGATCCTCGGTCATCGGATCAACAACATGGTGATCAACCGTTGCCGTAAACCCGCAGATGCGGACATTTTGGTGCCGGGCGATACCATTTCACTGATCGGTACGACCTCCACACATATTGAATATGATCAGATAGATAACATGATTGTCACCCCGCAAGAGGTGGACACCTTAATCCGTGAAGGGTCAAAACTTTCACCACAATTAGCGCAAACGCGCATTTTGCGCGCGTATGCCGGAGTTAGACCTTTAGTTGCCAGCGATGATGACCCTTCAGGCCGTAATGTTAGCCGCGGCATCGTATTACTGGATCACGCCAGTCGTGATGGGCTAGAGGGGTTCATTACCATTACTGGCGGTAAATTGATGACTTACCGGCTGATGGCTGAATGGGCCACCGATAAAGTATGTGAAAAACTGGGGGTGACTACAGCCTGTACCACGGCCCAAGAGCCATTGCCCGGTTCACAACAATCCGCAGAACAGACACTGACCAAAGTCATTTCTTTACCTGCCAGCATCCGTGGTTCGGCAGTGTATCGCCACGGTGACCGTGCGACACAGTTGTTGGCCGGAAATCGTCTGGATAACAGTCTGGTATGTGAATGTGAAGCTGTGACTGCGGGTGAAGTGCGTTATGCCATTGAATCTCTGTCAGTCAACAACTTACTGGATTTACGCCGCCGCACTCGTGTTGGCATGGGAACTTGTCAGGGAGAGCTTTGTGCTTGCCGGGCGGCAGGTTTACTCAGCCGCTTTAAGGTGACCACTCCCCAACAATCCCGTGAACAGCTCGTGCAATTCCTTAACGAGCGCTGGAAAGGTGTGCGCCCAATAGCGTGGGGTGATGCTTTACGGGAAAGTGAGTTTACTCATTGGGTTTATCAAGGGCTTTGTGGTCTGGATGATACCCCGTGTGCGGCCAATGTTCAGGAGAAACACGATGAAATTTGATGTGATCATCATCGGTGGTGGATTAGCTGGACTGGCCTGCGGCATTCGTCTGGCTGAGCAAGGTAAATATTGTGCGATTGTCAGTGCAGGCCAAAATGCACTGCATTTCTCCTCCGGTTCTTTGGATTTGTTAGCAAAATTACCGGATGGGCGGCCGGTGAGCCAACCTCTCTCTGCACTGGAGGCGTTGGCTGAAATAGCCCCTGAACATCCCTACAGCAAGATGGGGCAAACCGGGCAAGTGGGAGAGTTAGCGCAACAAGCAGAATCCCTGTTACAGCGCTGTGGTTTAAAACTGGTTGGTAGTGCGGCTAAAAATCACTTGCGGCTGACACCGCTGGGTGGTTGCCGGCCAACTTGGCTCAGTCCAACGGATATCCCAGTTGCACCATTGGAAGGCCCACTGCCGTGGCAAAAAGTCGCGGTGATTGGTATTGAGGGTTTCCTCGATTTTCAGCCCCAAATGGTCGCCAGTGCTTTGCAAGAGCAGGGTGTTGAAGCCACACCTGACTATTTACATTTACCTGCGCTGGACCGCTTGCGGGATAACCCTAGCGAATTTCGTGCAGTTAATATTGCTCGTGTTCTGGATCAGTCAGAAAACCTGCAACCGTTGGCGGATGAATTAGCACGTTTATCATCTGCCGCAGAAATGATTTTGCTGCCTGCCTGTATTGGTCTGGATGATTCAGCACCACTGGAAGCGCTACGAGCTGCCGTGGGCAAACCCATTCAACTGCTACCGACATTGCCACCGTCATTGCTCGGTATGCGTCTGCATCAAGCACTGCGCCATCGTTTCCAACAGCTTGGCGGAATAGTCATGCCGGGAGATGCCGTGTTGCGAGCCGAAATGGTGGGCAATCGGATTACTGGCCTTTATAGCCGTAACCACGGGGATATTCCACTGCGTGCCGCTCAGATGGTGCTGGCCAGTGGCAGTTTCTTCAGTAATGGGCTGGTGGCCACGTTCGAGCATGTCTATGAGCCCATATTGGATCTGGATATTTTATCGCTACCAAACCGTGCCGATTGGACCCACAGCAATATGTTTGCGCCACAACCTTATTTACAGTTTGGTGTGAACACGGATAACCAACTACGGGCACTGCGTGGCGGCATCGCGCTGGATAATTTGTATGTTATTGGCGCAGTCCTCGGTGGCTATGATCCGCTGCAACAAGGTTGTGGCGCCGGGGTTTCTTTGACCAGCGCCTTGTTCGTTGCAGAGCAAATTGTCAGCGCAATGGAGGTGACATTATGACCGGGTTACCACAGTACGAAGACATTCAGGATAAACACGTGGCGCGGGATAACAGTTTTGAAAGTTGCATTAAATGCACAGTCTGCACTACGTATTGCCCGGTGGCGAAGGTCAACCCACTGTATCCGGGACCAAAACAGGCTGGCCCTGACGGTGAGCGCCTGCGCCTGAAAGATCCGGCACTGTATGACGATGCATTGAAATATTGCACCAACTGCAAACGTTGTGAAGTGGCCTGCCCGTCAGATGTCAAAATCGGTGACATCATTCAGCGTGCGAAAGCCAGTTACAGCAGTCATAAACCCAAACTGCGCGATGCAATCCTTAGCCACACTGACATCATGGGCACGCTTTCGACACCGTTTGCCCCGGTCGTCAATGCGGTCACGGGCTTAAAACCGGTACGGGCCTTGCTGGATAAAGCACTGAAAATTGATCATCGGCGTGAATTGCCCAAATATTCGTTTGGCACCTTCCGCCGCTGGTATCGCAAACAAGCAGAAAAACAGCAGCAATATGCCGAGCAGGTAGCATTCTTCCATGGCTGCTTTGTGAACTACAACCATCCCCAATTAGGCAAGGATTTAGTCAGTGTATTCAACGCGATGAATATCGGCGTTCAATTGCTTAAACGGGAAAAATGCTGCGGTGTACCGCTCATTGCAAATGGGTTTATCGAGCAGGCGAAAAAACAGGCGCGAGTGAATCTGGAATCACTGACGGATGCAGTGGTGGACCGAGATATCCCCGTTGTTGCCACCTCCTCAAGTTGCACTTTTACCTTGAGAGATGAGTATCCACATTTATTGGATGTGGATACTGCTCCGGTGCGTGACAGAGTAGAACTGGCAACTCGCTATATCTACCGCTTATTAGACCAAGGGCGGAATCTCCCGCTGAAACCCTTATTTTCTAAAGAAAACAAGCCACTACGCATTGCCTATCATACACCTTGCCACATGGAAAAAATGGGTTGGACGGCTTATACCTTGGCATTGTTACAGCGAATCCCCGGTATTGAGCTGGTGGTCTTGGATTCTCAGTGCTGCGGGATTGCAGGGACTTATGGCTTTAAATCAGAGAACTACGCAACAGCTCAAGGGATTGGATCATCGCTATTCCAGCAAATAGAGGACAGTGGTGTTGATTTGGTGATAACCGACTGCGAAACCTGTAAGTGGCAGATTGAGATGTCGACGAGTAAGAAGTGTGAGCATCCGATGACGTTGCTGGCACAATCTCTCAAAGGATGATGTAGACAGCGCGCGGTTTGCCGCGCGCTATTAAGGTAGATTATTTCAGTTTTAAGGTACTGATGATGGACTCTGCTTCAGTTTGCGCTTGTTGCTGGTTCTCCGCAGGCAGCGTAATCTGCATTGTTATCAAGTGATTATCCACTTTCCCCATCAAGACAGATGAATAAGCTTTGTCGCCGCCACTGGTAATAATGCTGTCCAGTTGCTGGAAAGGCTGCCCATCAACTTTGATTTCTTTATTCGTCACGACTTGTAGATTGGCATCACGGGCGCGCTGCTGTTCTGCCAAGCGGTCAGTCAGGACATTCAAACTCTCATTGGTGTTATCACCTAAAATCACGATAACCGCTTTATCGCCCGTTTTATTGGCATAAACGTGCATGTTGTTGGCTTGATTGCCCATTTTCCCGCTTTGGTCTGATAAGTCTGCTGGTAAGCTAAACGCGACTTTACCCTCTAACAGGCTGATTGGCTGGCCAACATTATTATCGCTGCTACCATCACAAGCACTTAATCCTGCAACCAACAGGCCGACGGCGAGAAATTTGGTTATTTTATGCATGAGAATCCCTTATTGATGATTAATCGTCTTATCGCACCTTATTCAGACGCCAAAAGCAATCTATTGTTCAGCGGGACTCATCTGAGTTAGTGCTTGCTGACTGGTTTTTTTAGCAAAGTATTTCAATAACACATTGAGCATCACGCCATAGGCTGGCAGGAAGAAAAGCATGCAGATCAGTAGCTTGAAACTATAATCTACCAAGGCGATTTCGACCCAGTTTGCAGCCATAAACGGGTCAGTACTGCGATAGAACGCAATAAAGAAGAACGCCATCGTGTCACTGATATTGCCAAAGAACATGGCCGCAGTAGGGGCAACCCACCAAGCACTGCGCTGGCGTAGGCGATTAAACACTTGAACATCAAGAATTTGTCCAAGCACATAGGCCATAAAGCTAGCCACGGCGATGCGCGCTACCACCCAATTAAAACTGGTTAATGCCGGGAACCCTTGCCAGCTTCCCTGATAAAACAGGGCTGAAATAAGGTACGAAATAAGCAGTGCAGGCACCATGACAGACAAAATAATTCGGCGCGCCAATGGGGCACCAAAAATCCGCACAGTCAGGTCAGTGGCTAAGAAGATAAACGGAAAGGTAAAAGCCCCCCACGTGGTGTGAAAACCGAAGATAGAGATCGGTAATTGCACCAGATAGTTGCTGGAGGTAATGATGACAATATGGAATAGCGACAGCCATACCAAAGCGGTCATCCGCTGTTGGGCAGTAAACGAAAACATAAATGTGACCTTTTTGGTTATTGGGGTGAGGGAACCCAAACAAAATATGCCGCAATTTCTGCGACGCGGCGGCATAATACGCGTTTGCGCAACGAATGCAATGGTTAATTTTAACGCAAACGTTAGCGCAACTTGCACCTGGAAAACAGCAGAGTAAACTATCGAACCTCTTTTATATTGCTGCTAACCCACAAGAGAATTGCAATGACCGATATTTTTGCCAATCCGGATAAAACACTTGATGCACTGGGGCTACGTTGCCCAGAGCCAGTTATGATGGTGCGTAAAACCGTCCGGAATATGGAAGACGGTCAAACGCTATTAATTATTGCTGATGATCCCGCCACGACCCGCGATATCCCCGGTTTTTGCCGCTTTATGGATCACCAGCTATTAGCGCAAGATACCGTACAGACACCTTACCGGTATCTGGTCAAAAAAGGGGCAAAAGCAGGGTAGTCTGCCGCTTTGCCCGAGTTCTCAAACCTCTCTTCTGCGCAACAATCTTAGGGCATTGGCGGTCACTAAGGCGGTTGCGCCAGAATCAGCTAACACCGCCAGCCACAAACCGGTTAAACCGAGCAAGGTGGTGACCAGAAAAATCCCTTTTAGCCCCAATGCGATAGTAATATTTTGGCGAATATTGGCGTTAGCTGCCCGTGATAGCAGAATAATTTCTGCCAACCCGGTAAGCCGATTATGGGTCAATGCGGCATCGGCTGTTTCCAAAGCAACGTCCGTACCACTGCCCATGGCAATACCAATACTTGCGGCTTTCATCGCAGGGGCATCATTAATACCGTCGCCGACCATCACGGTAGGTTGGCTCTCATTGAGCGCCATAACGGCCTGTACTTTATCGGCAGGGAGCAATCCAGCACGGTAATCAATTCCTAGCTCACCAGCAATTGCAGCTGCTGCTCGTGGATTATCACCGGTCAACATCACACCTTGAATACCTAACTTTTTGAGTGAATCAATGGCTTGTTTGGCATCAGGGCGTAACGTGTCACGCAGGGCCAATAAACCAATAAGTTTCTCATTTTCCAGCACTGCGACGGCGGTTTTACCGCTGCTTTCTAACTGATCGAGTAGGTTCTGCCACTCGGGTGTCAATAACGTCGGTGATATTTTTCCAGGCGCGCTGACACGAACTGCAAGACCGTTAACTACCCCTTCAACTCCCACCCCCGCTAACGCACGGCGCTCTTCAGCCAGTGGCAGTATGGACATGTTCTTTTGCGCTGATTGTATAATTGCGACAGCTAATGGATGGTGTGATCCAGCTTCGACTGCTGCCGCCAGTGCTAACAGGCGAGATTCACTCACGTTGGGCGCGGGGAGAATATCGGTCACTTTCGGCTTACCCTCCGTCAGAGTCCCTGTTTTGTCAAAAGCGACGGCCTGAATACGGCCAAGCTGCTCAAGTGCCGCGCCTCCTTTAATCAGCGCGCCACGCCGTGTAGCCGCAGCCAATGCCGAGGTAATCGCTGCTGGTGTGGAAATAACCAATGCGCACGGGCAACCAATAAGCAGCAGTGTCAGGCCACGGTAAATCCAGGTTTCCCAAGGTTCGGCGAAAACCAAAGGTGGAACCAACATCACCAACGCGGAAAGAAGCATAATCGCGGGGGTATAAACTCGACTGAATCTATCAATAAAGCGTTCAATCGGTGCGCGACGTTCTTCAGCTAATTCAATCAGTTGTAATATGCGGTCGATAGCATTATTACCCGGCTCTGAGATAACGCGCATTTCGGTAGCACGGTCAATCGATAAGCTCCCTGCCGCGACTTTCTCACCTTGCTGGCGCTCAACGGGAATAGATTCTCCGGTGAGGGCACTTTCATCGAAGCTGGCAAAAGGGGTGATTAATTCAGCATCTGCGGGTAGGCGGCCACCGGGTGAAACTTCAATGACATCGCCGGGGCGTAAACTGGCGACAGGAACCTGCCTGCGCTCACCATTCTTGAGTAACAGCGCATCTTCTGGAACCAGTGCCATCAACGCAGTGACGCCACGGCGAGCGCGGTTTGCAGCATAGGATTCAAGTAACTCGCCAATCATAAATAGCAGCAATACCATGGCGGCTTCGGCTGTTGCGCCAATAAACATTGCCCCGATAGCGGCAACGCTCATCAAGGTTTCGATGGCAAAAGGGGTACCGGAGCGGGTGAGCTTCCAAGCTTTAGTCACTATCGGAATTAGCCCAACAATGGTTGTTGCGGCAAAAGCAAATTCACTCAGCTCAGTGCTAAATAACGAAATGCCCCAGCTGATAAGCATCAGCGTGGTTAATAATGCGATTGGCAAATATTCACTAAAGGGTGATTCTGGTGAGGTGGTTTGATTCGTTGCTGCTGACTGGGTATCCACCAGATTGAATCCGGCTTTCACTACGGCATTATGAACTTGGGGACGAATATCTGTACTGGCATCGACGACCAGTTTTTCTGTTGCAAAGAACACTTTTACATTTTCAATTCCGATCAGACTACTGACGGCGTTTTCAACTTTACGGGCGCAACTAGGGCAATCCATCCCTTTGATCTGCCAGCTAAAACGCTGGCTTCCAGCAGGTGGTATTGCCGCAAGTATGTCGCTTTCATCGTCGCCCTCATCGGCATGATTCTGACTACAGCAACCCCCTTCGTGATGTGAATGCTCACTAACTTGGTTTGTACTGTCATTATTGTTATTGGTTGCTTGTTGGCTACTGCAACCTGTCTGTTTTTTAGCGTGCGTATGGCCACAACCACAGTGGCTGTGGGTATCGGTTGAATGTCGATGTTCGGAATGTGAATGCATGGTGCCTCCTGGACATAATGTAAAAGAGATACGGGTTCTAAGCGGTATAGTTGCACTCTACACCTTAGAGTCAACTCCAGAGTCAAGAGGGTAAATGAGAATAATTGCTAAACAGTGGGATTTGACAGGAAGGAGGGACATAACGCTCGGCAATGTATTGGCCGTCAAAGATTTCAGCTCCCTCCATGGAACTGTGTGTCATTCTGTTTTATCTTATCGTTTTTGCTAAATCACATTGTATTACAGTGAGTTAATTACAAATACAGTGACCTAACAATCAGGAAGTGCCCAACAAAATAGCACCCCGCGACGATGGCCGCCGACGCTCGGAAAGAAAAACGATAGCGGTTCAGCAACCAAATACTGTGTGATATCAACAACAGCACTGTGCCTGCCAGTAATGAGAAGCTCAGATCCGTGCTACGGGCAAAGTACTGCTCACCCGCCATCCATACCATAAGTAATGTCATTCCGACGAAAGCCACAACAGGCCAACGCATCTCTTCTAATTTGGTCCAGATTGTTGCCAACAAGAGTGCGCCAATGACAATCAACACCAAAGGCAGTGGCCAGAACAGGGTGAATGTCATCTGACTGGCAAAGCTGATGGTATACAGTAAATGCGATAGGAAGAACGCGCCAAGAGCATAAAGTAAGCGCTCACTGGGTAGTAGTAATAACGCGTCGGCAACCAACGTTGCCAGTAAACCTAATACAATCAGATAGCCTGCTGGGCCGAGAATAGGTGCTTGCCATGCAAGTAACAGCAACAGCAATAAAGTGACGGGTTTGAATACCCAACGTTGCCAACGTGGGCCTCGGTAAGTTGCATCAACAAACAACCAACCAGAAAAGAATACGGCAAGGAATGGCCAGCTCATTATTTATCCTTTTTTCTGTACAGGTTTCAATGAAAGTACCTGTGTTGTAATGATAATCCGCAATGCCAGTTGCTCTGGGTATGTCTCCATCAAGTGTAAGGGATGGAAGCAAAGAGTGATAGACGGGCTAACGTGATTTGTATGATTTGTGGCACTTAATGCGTAACAGTACGCATAATCAGAGTTAGCGGCAGAATCGACCTGCTGAGGTCTTGGTCTTGTTTGGACCACATGTTATGTTAACGCCGATTTCCGTTTGCTAAATCAAGGGATAATAGAGGCAAGAGCGCCATGGCCAATGAACAATTGCTTTATCGTATTCAATTCATAAATAACGGTAAGAATTATCAGCTCTATGTCCGTGAGGTCATCCCAAGCACCCTGTTTGGGTTTATTGAAATTGCTGATTTTGTCTTCGATAGCCAATCAACGTTGCTGGTTGACCCTTCAACAGAAAAATTGAAGACAGAATTTTCCGGTGTTAATCGTAGCTATATTCCACTTCATTCTGTGATTCGAATTGATGCGGTAACGGAAAAAGGCAGTGCACGAATCTCCGAACTGGGCAGCAACGTGATGAGTTTCCCTTACCTGCCGGGTAATAAACCTTAGAGACGTCTCCTGAGTGAGATTTGTAATATTTTATGAATAAACCCCCGTTGTTATTTATTGCTGTGATCGTACTGATTGTCGTGCTGGCAACACGTCAGTATTGGCAAAAGAAACGACAGGATGCGGAAAACGACCGCTCGCCCGTGCGCAGTTTGCAAGTTGAAGTTATTGATAAACGCGAAGTTCTGGCACCCAATCGTCGTTCACGTCAACGTGAAGAAATTGTTGCTGAAGACAAGCGTTATGAAGTGTATTTTCGACCACTTTTCAGTAATGTGGTTGTAAAAAATAATAGTGAAATCAAGATGATAGTTTCACGGCAGGAATATAATCGTATTGAGCAAGGTGCTCAAGGAACGTTACGTTTACAGGGGACCCGCTATATCGACTTCACGCCAAACCCAGCCACTACGAATCAGTAACTGGGGGAAAGTAGTCAACATACCTATGGCTTGAAAGATGACGGATAGAGAACATTATTTTTTAGGAACCGGTGGCTGCTTCTTTTGCCAGGCCAGTAACTCAAAAACCCCGAACACAAAAATTTTCACTTGTTGTAAGCTACTGATTGGCTGGTCTTTCGGTTGGGTAGATTTGAGCAACACCAATTGCAATCCATGCATTAACACCATGAATATCAACGCAACATTAATAAAATATTTTAACGGTGTTGGGAACGGCTGAAATAGGTTTAAGAGCAGGAAAAACCAGACTCCTAGCATCAGTAATCGGCCGAGATTTATCCACATGGTGTTACTCCTGCCCTTCAACGGGTTCTATGTCTTGATGAGTTTGCTTATGACGAATATAGAGACGATAAGCAACTTGGCCGGCAATTTTCTCGCGGTGTAACTGCCAACTGGCGGGAACATCTGCGGCGGCACTTTCAGCCTCAGCTTCAACATAAATCCAGGCGTCAGCTGTCAGCCAGTTAAACTGCTCCAATAAATTGATGGTTTCGGCCAATAAACCTTGACGAAAAGGGGGGTCAAGGAAAACCAAATCGAAAGGCTGCCCTGGTTGGGCCAACCATTGCAACGAATTAGTATTCACGACTTGCCCGTTTTCGGCACTTAATAGTGTCAGGTTACTGCTCAGTTGTTTAGCGACATGCCGATCAGCTTCCAGCAATATGGCTTCACCTGCGTAGCGCGACAGCGCTTCCAGCCCTAATGCACCGCTACCCGCAAAACAGTCTAGGCATCGGGCACCTTGAATCATAGGAGCAAGCCAGTTGAACAGTGTTTCTCGAACTCGGTCAGTGGTCGGGCGCAGGCCAGGGCTATCAGGCACAGGTAATTTACGCCCTCGCCATTTACCGCCAATGATCCGAATTTGCCCTGCTGACTGTGATGAGGCTTGTTTTGCTTTTGCTGTAGGTCGCTTTGCCATAAATCGCTTTGTTTGAAAGTTGGCCAATATTGCAGCACTGAATAAAAAAGTAGGTTCCTATTCTACCTGTGTGTGCAGTGTGGGGGAAACGTTAAACCTTTGTTGATTGAATTCACAATAGAAAGCAGCATCGTGCGCGTGTTGCTGTTCAGGGGAAAGTGATAGACTTGCGAACTATTATCTTATTTATGCAAACCCAAAGTAATTTAGAGTCCAAAAATGGCAAAAGATAAAAAACGTGGATTTTTTTCCTGGCTGGGTCTTGGCCGGCAGAACGAAGAAAATACAGCAGAGCCATTGGCTACTGAGAAAGAAGATACCGCAGAGCACGTTGCCGTAGAGCATGCGATCAGCGAGAAACCTGCTGAGGTAACCCCCGAAAGTGCGGAAACCGAATCTGTAGCAGAGCACGCCACACTCACCCCTGGTGAATGGGACGGTGCCGCGATTAATGAAGCTGCCGCTGAAATTCTACCCGAAGTGGCGGCAGAAATTGCGGCACAATCAGTTGAAGAGCCTGTCACAATCGAAGAGCCAGTCGTCAGTGAAAAACCGGCAGACTCCGCGGAAGATCCTCAGTATTTACAGCATCATTTCTCGCAGCCTCCTTCGCCGCAACAGCGCGATGATAAGAGTATTGCTGCATGGGATGACGGTACGGTTAGTGCACCAGAATTACCGTTGACACCAGACAATACGGCTATTGATACCCCAGCACCGCAGCCGGTTGTGGAAGAACCTCTAACTGAGGTTATTGAAGATCTTGATATTGTCGATGTTGATGACGATAAAACTGACGAAGAAATTGAACCAATAGCGGCTCAAGAACAAGAACGACCAACCAAAGAAGGTTTTTTTGCACGGTTAAAACGCAGCTTAATCAAAACCAAGCAGAATCTTGGCTCCGGTTTTATGGGGCTATTCCGTGGTAAAAAAATCGACGACGATCTGTTTGATGAGCTGGAAGAACAACTCCTGATCGCCGACGTTGGCGTCGAAACAACTCGCAAGATTATTACCTCTCTGACAGAACATGCCAGCCGTAAACAACTAAAAGATGCGGAAGCGTTGTATGGCAAACTCAAGGAGGAAATGTCTGAAATTCTGTCTAAAGTAGACAAACCATTGGATGTCAGTGGTAAAAATCCTTATGTCATCTTAATGGTTGGCGTTAATGGTGTTGGGAAAACCACCACCATCGGTAAGTTGGCACGTCAATTTCAGGCTGAAGGTAAATCCGTCATGCTGGCTGCAGGAGATACTTTCCGTGCGGCTGCAGTAGAACAACTGCAAGTTTGGGGCGACCGCAACAAGATTGCCGTTGTGGCACAGCATACTGGTGCAGATTCCGCTTCAGTCATTTTCGATGCGATTCAGGCAGCTAAAGCTCGGGGTATTGATGTGCTATTGGCAGATACCGCGGGGCGTTTGCAGAATAAAGCCCACTTGATGGAAGAGCTGAAGAAGATTGTCCGAGTAATGAAAAAGCTGGACGGTGATGCCCCACATGAGGTTATGCTGACGTTGGATGCCAGTACCGGACAAAATGCGGTTAGTCAGGCAAAACTGTTTAATGAGGCCGTAGGGCTAACGGGGATTACTCTGACTAAACTTGATGGAACTGCCAAGGGCGGAGTTATTTTTGCCATTGCAGATCAATTTGGTATCCCAATCCGTTATATCGGTGTTGGGGAAGGTATAGAAGATTTACGGCCATTTAAGGCTGACGATTTTATTGAGGCTCTTTTTGCCCGAGAGGATTAATACGGATGATTCGCTTTGAACAGGTCAGTAAAGCTTATCTGGGCGGACGACAGGCGCTGCAAGGTGTAGATTTTCATCTGCGCCCGGCGGAAATGGCGTTTCTGACCGGCCATTCTGGTGCAGGGAAAAGTACCTTGCTGAAGCTGATTTGTGGTATCGAGCGACCAAGCGCTGGCCATATCTGGTTTGGTGGTCACGATATCAGCCGCTTGAAAAACCGCGAAGTGCCATTCTTGCGCCGTCAGATCGGGATGATCTTCCAAGATCACCATCTGCTGCTGGACAGAACGGTGTATGACAATGTTGCTATGCCATTGATTATCGCTGGTGCCAGTACCGAAGATATTCGTCGCAGAGTTTCTGCCGCACTGGATAAAGTGGGGCTATTGGATAAGGCGAAAAGTTTCCCTATTCAACTCTCCGGCGGTGAACAACAGCGTGTTGGTATTGCCCGAGCAGTAGTGAACAAGCCTGCGGTGTTATTGGCTGATGAACCAACGGGTAACTTGGACGATGCCTTATCCGAAGGTATTTTGCGCCTGTTTGAAGAGTTTAATCGTGTGGGGGTTACCGTCCTCATGGCAACCCACGATACGTCGTTGATTGCCCGGCGGCGCTACCCAATCCTGACCCTGAGTCAGGGGCGGATGTTAGGAGCGCATCATGGTGAATAACGCACAGAAAGCAAAAACCAAGGCGCTGAAAGGTGGCTGGCGTGAGCAGTGGCGTTATTCATGGGTTAATGCTATTGCCGATATGATGCGCCAACCACTGGCAACGCTGTTAACGGTGATGGTTATCGCCATCTCCCTAACACTACCAAGTGTGTGTTATATCGTCTGGAAAAACGTCAGTCAGGCGGCGGATCAATGGTATCCAACTCCGCAACTGACTGTTTATTTGGATAAAGCTCTGGATGATAATGCGGCAGAAAATGTCGTGACCACGCTGAAAGCGCAAGCCGGTGTAGAGAAGGTTAACTATCTGTCGCGGGAAGAGGCGATGGGTGAGTTCCGTAATTGGTCTGGTTTTGGTGGTGCGCTGGATATGCTGGAAGAAAATCCACTACCAGCTGTCGCTATCATCACGCCTAAGTTGGATTTTCAAAGCTCAGGTTCGCTCGATACTCTACGTGACCGAGTCAGTAAAGTTGAAGGAGTGGCTGAAGTTCGTATGGATGACAGCTGGTTTGCTCGTTTGGCAGCACTCACTGGGCTAGTCGGGCAAGTTGCGGCGATGATTGGTGTTTTGATGGTGGTCGCGGTGTTCCTGGTGATTGGTAACAGCGTACGTTTGAGTATCTTTAGCCGCCGCGACACTATCAATGTGATGAAACTGATTGGTGCAACCGATGGTTTTATCCTACGGCCGTTCTTGAATGGAGGGGCAATGCTGGGTTTTGGCGGGGCGGTGCTATCGCTAATCCTATCTGAAGCACTGGTATGGAAGCTAGGTTCAGTTGTTACGCAGGTAGCGACGGTGTTCGGCACCAGCTTTACACTCCATGGTTTAAGTTGGGATGAGTCCCTATTGTTGGTATTGATCTCGGCTATGATTGGCTGGATTGCCGCTTGGCTGGCGACGGTGCAACATTTACGCCGATTTACACCGCAATAAAAAATGTTTGTTATACTCTTTCCCTGTAGTGTTCAGTTTAAGACAGGGAAAGAGCGGTTATTTACCTGTCTATTCTATTGGCTCTCCCTGATAGCCACAGTCGGTTATCTACCCCGATCAACAGCTAGAAACTGTGATCCAGTTTGAACTTTTTTGGCAATAACCAGTCGAAGAACACAGTGAAATGATAAGGTGCCCAGCGCTTGAATCTGTTTAAACAGATGCTAAAATATTTGCGCTGAGATGAATCTGCACTAAACATGCAATGAGAGGGTTTTGAATGACCAAAGAAATGCAAACTTTAGCCTTAGTACCCCAAGGTAGTTTGGAAGCCTATATTCGGGCTGCCAATGCCTATCCGATGCTGACTGCAGAGGAAGAGCGGGAGCTGGCTGAACGGCTGCATTACCAGGGCGATCTGGGAGCGGCTAAACAGCTTATCCTGTCTCACCTGCGCTTTGTCGCTCATGTTGCCCGCAACTATTCTGGGTATGGTTTGCCACAGGCTGACCTTATTCAGGAAGGTAATATTGGCTTGATGAAAGCAGTTCGTCGTTTTAACCCTGAGGTTGGGGTGCGTCTGGTGTCTTTCGCAGTACACTGGATCAAAGCAGAAATTCATGAGTATGTTCTGCGCAACTGGCGGATTGTGAAAGTCGCGACCACAAAAGCTCAGCGTAAATTGTTCTTCAATCTGCGTAAAACCAAGCAGCGTTTGGGCTGGTTTAATCAGGATGAAGTTGAGTTGGTTGCCAAAGAACTGGGTGTGACCAGCAAAGATGTACGCGAGATGGAATCACGCATGTCCGCTCAGGATATGACTTTTGATCCTTCTCCAGATGATGAAGCTCGTGATGGTCAATCTATGGCCCCAGTTCTGTATTTGCAGGACAAAACCTCTGACTTTGCTGATGGCATCGAAGAGGATAATTGGGACAACCACGCGGCAGATAAACTGTCTTATGCGTTGGAAGGGTTGGACGAACGTAGCCAGCACATTATCCGTGCCCGTTGGCTAGACGATGACAACAAGTCTACGTTGCAGGAGCTTGCTGATCAGTACGGTGTCTCTGCTGAACGTGTTCGTCAGCTTGAAAAGAACGCAATGAAGAAATTACGTATGGCGATTGAAGCCTAATACGGCAACATCGATGCAGTCATACGACAAAAGGGCGATTTTAATATCGCCCTTTTGCTTTTTTGGCGCCGGTGACAGAGCACTAACTCAGTAAAACCGCCATTACTATCGCTGCCAACCTTGTGTAGTGCGAGTAAAGCCACAGGCATGCATAAAACTATCCATTACGATTCGATTTACAGCAGTGACTTGCTCATCACGCAGGTGCCAATGTCTAACGCCAGATAGCTGGCGCACTGTTTCTTCAATCAGATATAACCCCACTCCACGGCGACGCGTCACCTCCCTGATACATAAATCCTCAAGCTCGGCTTGTTCATCTTTTATCATGACTTTAACTGCACCTAACAGACGCTCATTAAAACGTGCGGCAAAGAGCGGTTTATCGTCATTAATCCATTGCTGCCAGACGGTGGGTTGCTGCTCAGGCCAAATTTTAGCTAAATCGATAAGGTCCTGATGAGTAAGGGTTGTTAATCGTTCAATAGTCAGTTTCATCGTCGTTAGACCACAAGGAAGTAAGGGTTATGGGGCTATGGTTTATTGTACTAGATCACAAGTCAGAGAGTTGTGTAAGTTTTTCTGTACGTTCACGGGGGAAAATGTTTTTTCGATACTGCATTTTCCGAGTTTTAACAGAGTAAATGATCACATATCCAGCACAACTCACTAGCATTTGTGCAAAACCCATTCAATTTAATCCTAATTTTCTGCTGTTTACACCGCTTGTTTCTGCTTGTCTCAGTTGATTTACAGCATAAAACTCCTGTTTAATGACATGAAAAATAAAGTCTTATTAGAAAAAAGCATGTCTTTTGAGACTAAATCATTATTACTTATGAAAAAAACGTTACGGCACAATAAAAAACGTTAAGACCAACACACAACACAACAAGCATGTTCACAATGACAGATGGGGAATTCGCGGATGAAATTAACAAAAGGTAAAGTGTTGCTGGCTGGGTGTATCGCAATGGCGATGAGCCATTCCGTGCTGGCGAAAGACATTAAAGTTGCCATTGTGGGTGCGATGTCTGGTCCAGTTGCTCAATATGGTGACATGGAATTTACCGGTGCACGCCAGGCTATTGCTGATATCAATGCCAAAGGCGGAATTAAAGGCGATATGCTGGTCGGCGTGGAATACGATGATGCCTGCGACCCTAAACAAGCCGTTGCTGTCGCTAACAAAGTCATTAACGATGGCATTCGTTATGTTATCGGCCACCTGTGCTCTTCTTCAACTCAGCCAGCTTCAGATATTTATGAAGATGAAGGCGTGATTATGATCACTCCGGCTGCGACCAATGCTGATTTGACTACTCGTGGCTATAAAATGATTATGCGCACCACCGGTCTGGATTCTGACCAAGGCCCAACCGCTGCGAAATATATTCTTGAGACCATCAAACCTAAACGTATTGCCGTGGTACATGATAAGCAGCAATACGGTGAAGGTTTGGCGCGTTCCGTGCGTGACAGCCTGAAAAAACAAGGCACAGAAGCCGTGTTGTTTGAAGGTGTGACTGCGGGTGATAAAGATTTCTCGACTCTGGTTGCTCGTTTGAAGAAAGAGAACGTCGATTTTGTTTATTTTGGCGGTTACTACCCAGAGATGGGCCAAATTCTGCGTCAGGCTAAACAAGCAGGTCTGACTGCCCGCTTCATGGGCCCAGAGGGTGTTGGTAACTCTTCACTGTCTAACATCGCTGGTGATGCTTCTGAAGGCATGCTGGTGACATTACCAAAACGCTATGATCAGGTTCCTGCTAACCAACCTATCGTTGATGCACTGAAAGCGAAGAAACTCGATCCGACTGGCCCATTCGTTTGGACGACTTATGCCGCGTTGCAATCGTTGACTACCGCGATGGAACGTAGTGGCAGCCAGGAACCGGCTGATTTGGTCAAAGATCTGAAAACCGGTAAACCGGTAGAAACAGTGATGGGGCCATTGAACTGGGATGAAAAGGGTGATTTGAAAGGGTTTGAATTCGGTATTTTTGAATGGCATGCGGATGGCTCCTCTACCGCAGTCAAATAACAATAATATTAGAATCATCAAGTTGTAGGGTTGCTCTTGCAGCAATCCGGCCCCTTTTACCAACTGCATCCCCCCACGTTCCGGGGGGATTTTTCCTCTCTGCACACAGTAGATTTGGCGCGGTTGGCTAGGGCAGCCAGGCAAGTGAATCAAAGGGTTAGGGTATGTCAGAGCAGTTTCTTTATTTTCTGCAGCAGATGTTCAACGGCGTTACGTTGGGCAGCACTTATGCGCTGATCGCCATCGGCTATACCATGGTGTACGGCATTATCGGCATGATCAACTTCGCTCACGGCGAAGTCTATATGATAAGCAGCTACGTCTCGTTTATTGTCATCGCCGCATTGATGATGATGGGGATCGATGCCAGTTGGTTATTGATCGGCTCCGCTTTTCTCATCTCGATTGTGATCGCCAGTGCTTATGGTTGGAGTATTGAGCGGGTCGCCTATAAACCTGTTCGCAGTTCCAAGCGTTTGATCGCATTGATCTCCGCGATCGGGATGTCAATCTTCCTGCAAAACTATGTCAGTTTGACCCAAGGTTCACGCGATCTGGCACTGCCCAGTTTAGTGACGGGGCAGTGGACGTTGGCCGAGGTCAATGGCTTTGCTGCAACCATCAGCACCATGCAGTTGACTATTTGGATAGTGACTTTCCTGGCCATGTTGGCGCTAACGCTATTTATCCGCTATTCCCGCATGGGGCGAGCATGCCGCGCCTGTGCTGAAGATTTAAAAATGGCCAGTTTACTGGGCATTAATACTGACCGGGTTATCTCACTGACTTTCGTTATCGGTGCTCTGATGGCTGCCGTCGCAGGGGTCTTGCTGGGGCAGTTTTATGGAGTGATTAACCCATACATCGGTTTTATGGCCGGTATGAAAGCCTTTACCGCAGCAGTCTTAGGCGGTATTGGCAGTATTCCGGGGGCGATGATCGGTGGCTTGATTCTGGGCGTAGCCGAAGCATTAACGTCAGCTTATCTAAGCACTGAATATAAAGACGCCGTCTCATTCGCGCTGTTGATTGTTGTGCTGCTGGTGATGCCAACTGGGATCTTAGGCCGTCCGGAGGTTGAAAAAGTATGAAACAACTCAACTTCCTTAATGCCATTATCTCCAGCTGTGTTCTGCTGGTCCTCGCCTCGTTTGTGATGGGATTGCAGTTGCAGTTAGACGGCACCAAACTCATCGTGCAAGGGGCCTCAGAAGTGCGCTGGTTGTGGATTGGCGCAGCGTGCATCGTGGTCTTTTTCTTCCAGTTGGTACGCCCATTTATACAGCAAGGCATTAAAAGAGTCTCTGGTCCGGCTTGGGTATTACCCAGCTTTGATGGGACGACCCCACGGCAGAAGTTACTGGCCGCAGCCATTATTATTGCTGCAATCGCCTGGCCATTTCTGGTTTCTCGTGGCTCAGTAGATATCGCGACACTGACACTGATTTACGTCATGTTGGGCTTGGGCTTGAACGTTGTGGTTGGGTTATCGGGCCTGCTGGTACTGGGTTATGGCGGGTTTTATGCCATTGGCGCCTATACCTATGCTCTGCTGAATCACTATTACGGCTTAGGTTTTTGGGAGAGTTTACCGCTAGCGGGCATTGTTGCAGCGCTGTCGGGTTTCCTTCTGGGTTTTCCGGTTTTACGACTGCGCGGAGATTATTTGGCGATCGTGACATTGGGTTTTGGCGAGATTGTGCGAATTTTACTGCTCAACAATACCGAAATTACCGGTGGGCCGAATGGTATCAGCCAAATTCCTAAACCTACACTGTTTGGTTTGGAATTCAGTCGCACAGCGAAAGATGGTGGTTGGGATACCTTCCACAATTTCTTTGGCCTAGATTATGACCCAAGCGATCGCATCATTTTCCTGTATATGGTGGCGCTGTTATTGGTGATCCTGACTCTATTTGTGATTAACCGATTATTGCGTATGCCGCTGGGACGGGCATGGGAAGCATTGCGCGAAGATGAAATAGCCTGTCGTTCATTGGGTCTTAGCCCTACTAAAATCAAGCTGACTGCGTTTACTATCAGTGCCGCTTTTGCTGGTTTTGCGGGTACGTTGTTTGCTGCTCGACAAGGGTTTGTCAGCCCTGAGTCTTTTACCTTTGTTGAATCGGCTTTCGTGCTGGCGATTGTGGTATTAGGCGGAATGGGGTCGCAGTTTGCGGTTATTTTGGCTGCTGTACTGCTGGTGGTTTCGCGTGAATTAATGCGGGATCTCAATGCTTACAGTATGTTGCTGTTGGGTGCATTGATGGTATTGATGATGATTTGGCGTCCACAAGGGCTGTTGCCAATGAAGCGGCCACAATTGAAGCTGAAAGTGGCAGATATCAAAGCTAAGCAGGGGGAGCAAGCATGAGTACGCAACCTTTGTTAGCGGTTGAAGGGCTGTCAATGCGTTTTGGCGGATTGCTGGCGGTGAATAACGTCGGTTTGACCCTCAATCAGGGCGAGATTGTCTCCCTGATTGGCCCTAATGGAGCGGGTAAAACGACGATTTTTAACTGCCTCACCGGTTTCTATCGTCCGACAGGTGGCACCATTAAGTTACGAGATCGCCATCTTGAGGGGTTACCCGGCCAGATCATTGCCCGTATGGGGGTCATTCGTACTTTTCAGCACGTGCGTTTATTTCGCGAAATGACCGTAGTGGAGAATCTGCTGGTGGCACAGCATCAGCATCTTAAAAGTGGTGTTTTTGCTGGGCTGCTGAAAACCCCCGCTTTTCGGCGAGCGGAGGCGGATGCCTTAGAACGTGCTGCAACTTGGTTAGAGCGTGTAGGGTTATTGGATTTGGCCAATCGTCAGGCAGGGAATTTGGCCTACGGTCAACAACGACGTTTAGAAATCGCTCGTTGCATGGTGACGCGCCCTGAGTTATTGATGCTTGATGAACCTGCCGCTGGCCTGAACCCGAAAGAAACTGACGAGCTGAATCAGTTGATTATGGAATTACGCGATCAACATCAAGTGTCGGTATTGCTCATTGAGCATGACATGAAACTGGTGATGGGGATTTCTGATCGTATTTATGTGGTGAATCAGGGAACGCCGTTGGCGCATGGTACTCCAGCAGAAATTCGTAATAATCCTGATGTGATCCGCGCCTATTTGGGCGAATAAAACGTGGGCGAGGCATAAACATAACATGTTGTCATTTAATAAAGTTTCCGCCCATTACGGCAAGATTCAGGCACTGCATCAGGTTAGTCTGCATATTCAACAAGGCGAAATTGTGACCCTGATTGGTGCCAATGGGGCGGGTAAAACCACGCTGTTGGGGACACTGTGCGGCGAACCTCGAGCGACCGAGGGCAGTATTGTTTTCGGTGAGCAAGATATTACAAACTGGCAGACTGCGCGCATTATGCGTGAGGCGATTGCGATTGTGCCTGAAGGGCGCCGTGTGTTCTCTCGTATGACTGTTGAAGAAAACCTGGCAATGGGCGGTTTTTTTGCTGATCGTCAACAATATCAGCAGCGTATTGAGCGGGTTTACGATTTGTTCCCAAGACTATTTGAACGGCGCGCTCAACGGGCTGGCACCATGTCTGGGGGTGAGCAACAAATGCTGGCGATAGGCCGCGCATTGATGAGTCAGCCTAAATTATTGCTGCTAGATGAGCCGTCATTGGGGCTGGCACCCATTATTATTTTGCAAATATTTGATACTATTCAACAGCTAAGGGAAGAGGGCATGACCATCTTCTTAGTTGAACAGAATGCTAATCAGGCGCTGAAACTGGCTGATCGTGGTTATGTACTGGAGAATGGCCGTATTGTTCTTGAGGACACGGGGGCAGCCCTGCTTGCAAATGAGGCTGTGCGTTCGGCTTATTTAGGCGGTTAAGTATTCGGTGATTATATTTTTTTAGGCCCGCTTGCGGGCCTTATTTTAATATTTAATAGTTTTATGCTTCTGGGGTGATAGTAAAACTCAGTGTGTCCCTGTAGCTGCCTTTATCGGTAGTGTCCGTACGGTATAGGCGTATTTTAGGTGACCAACACATTTGTTCTTCACCGGTATATTCATTCGTTTTTAACTGAATAAATTTTTTATGTTTTGGTAATGTGAAACTTGTTTGGGTATTGTCATCATTTTTGAGCCTTACTCCATAATTAATAAAACTTTTCCCATTTTTTTCTTTTAATTGAAAGTGCTGGTTACTATTTGATAATCCATTTAGATTGCTGGCGCTAATCATATAACGAGTGCTTTGTACACCCATGGCTCGATAACTGATACAAAAACGATTAGCAGTTCCATTTTTCAATGGAACATATAAACCGCTAGTATCAGTCGTGTTATCAAGTAAGTGATCCAGATCGATAGATTGTAGTTGCCATACAGTCGAAGCTAAACGGAATTTGGGATCGACTTTTAGCGCCTGTGGCGCGGCATTCTGTTGAGGATCAAACGGTAGACATTGATTACCTAAAGGGCCAAAAGAAACGCCTTTTGATGAAAGTAGCGGGTATTTGGGCTTATCCACTCCACCTGTAACCAGTTCACCTCCAACAGTTGCACCGATTCGGATATATTTTAGAGTATTAGCTTTAACTGTGAATGACACGTTATAGCTACTATGCTCATTACTAAATTCCCAAGGATTATAAAATTTAATTTCTCTAATATTATCACTGGAATTATCAAATCGAGCACTGTTGAGTACAATGTTATGAAGGTGATTAATATTGATATTTAAATTGGGTGAACCATCGGCATTGTAGAAGTAGAGAGAAAGAAGGGCCTTACGTGAATGCAATGAAACATTTTTTACCTCTTCATTAGGAATATTTATTAATTTTGCCAACGCAACCCGATGGCGAGATTCTAGGCCAAACAGTTTACTCACCATATTGACATTAAAAGAAACCTTTACACTGTTATCGTCTAATAGCTGCAATGAGCAGTCGGAATATCTTTCGACTATTCCATCGTAAAAATAAGGGCTAGCTATAGCTGTGGGTTGCAATATTAATAGCATTAATCCCATTAATACTGTTTTATATTTAACGTTCACTTAGTGTCTCTCCATGACTGTCAGCTATTTGTTTCAAAGATTAATGTTAGCTGCCCGTGATACTTCCCTGCACTATTTGGGTGATTGGGCGCCAGCGCTGAAATGCGCAATATATAGTCAGTACTGGTTAAACTGGATGTGCCTTCATCTACAGTAAAAATTTCCGGAGTAGCCGATAATGGCTGCAACAGGGTACGTTCTTTGCCCCAATATACTTGTGCGGGGGAAAATGCTAATTCCTGCACGGCAGCATTATTCGATTGGCGAGTGAGTATCAGCGGATTTTTAACTGAAATTCGGAACCCAGTTTGTTGGCGTAGCTTGATTGTTATTGGAAACTCAGATTGATAAACTTTATGATCTTCTGGACTATTATTCAGCTTTATATTGTCATACCATCCACCTTGCGGTTTTTCGACCTCAATTCTGGGCAGTGCAGTTACCTCTAGCTGGACGTCAATATCCCCAAGGGGAACTGGAATACCAGCAGAAATGGCCAGCCATGGAAAGAATAATGATATGGCCGCTATTTTTATCATATTCATAACGCTCCTTAATTTTTAATCAGTAGAACATTGCAAGTTGAATAATTTATCTTCAACCATTCCCTGTAGATTGCTGACGGTTAGTTGTCGCTGCTGTTCTGGGTAGAGATTAAAATCATCGATTCTTTCTCCCTGTGGGGTCTTCAACTGGTGCCAATGCAGGTGAGTATTACCGGTATTTTGTAATTTCAGCTTCCCGTCGATACAGTGATGCGTCCATAAGTGGTGTGGAGAATCGGGTAGATGCCTGACCAATCCCATATAACTTAGTTGAACGCCCACGACAGCACCTTGACCACCACTAACTCGCAAGTTCTTTTCGGGTACGACTGATAACCGATATACCTGTTCTTTATCAGGCGATTGCAGTGCCTTAAGTAATATTCTCCCGCTCTGATTTGGACCGAGAGTCAGTTTAGATGGCATAGCAAACAAGGATGGTTGTGACTGCTCACCAACAGAAATTAATGATTCCTGATCCGGTGGAACACCTGGGTTATTAATCTGATATAGCTGAACCCTGATGTACTCCGTCATTGAACTGTGATTGATAACGTTGACCACTGCGTTGGCTTGTTGCATTTCCAGCACATGTGGTTGAATGTCTATTGTCGCGATAGCACTGAGCGGCAGCAAACTAGCTACAACGAAGAGTAAAGGTTTCATTATCAGCCTGCCCGCTGAGTTGTTTGACTGATAAAGTGACGGGCGCACCTCGGTATAAATTTAGGCTATCTGCCAATGTGGCGTTATCGGGTGATTTGAGCTGTACAAATTTGCTGTGAACACTGCCTGTGGAACTGAGCATCAGGCCGTCAGGTGTGCATTGATGTTGCCACTGGCGGGTCTGCGCAGGTGCGGGTGGGATATGGTGGATAAGAACACCATAGCCAATACTGATGGTCATAGGCGCATGGATTTTACTTTTATCCCCATCACCTACTGCCTTGATATCAACGACTGGGTCAATATATAGACGGTATAAAGTCTCCTGCTCCGGAGACTTTAGTGGGAGTAATTTTATATCCCGCTTTTGCTTTGGCCCTAACGTAATTCGGCCTGGATTAAAGATCATCTCAGGTTGAGTAATATCACTAATCGGTGTTTTCTTCTCCGGATTCATTCCCGGATTTTCTACCCGTTGCAAAGAGATATTTAAATAAAGCGGCTTATCACCACTATTGTAGACCTGTATTGTCCGGTGTTGATTCATAGCTTCTACTGTCGTGCGAGTAGGGATCGCCATTAATTGCCCATAAGCTGTAGTGATAGGGGCTAGGAATAAAGCAATAATTGGTAGTAATTTTTTATATTTCATCGTGTTTCCGTCAGTATTAATTAGAGTGGCAAAGGTAAATATGGTCACGCTGTTGGCGCATATCGCAGTGATAACGGACCGAACCATTTTGGACCGTAATATTTTTCAGTATGACGTTAGAGTTAATGGCAAATAATCCATTCGGATGGATAGCATCGCCGGTTTCCTCAACCACCCCACTAACCGGTTTCCCCTGTGGGTCTTTAAGAAAACCGCTATAAAGCATATCGAGCGTGATATCCGCTTTACTCATAAAGACTTGGCCAGGATGTGCACGGACAATATTGACCGGTAACTGGATATTCATATCCAGATCACTGCGATCATTATGTGTACGAACAAAGAAGCGGTCTTGATAGCGCGGAACAGGAATGGCGTAGACTCCTCCCCCCGTGATCGGATTGCCTTCCGCATGGAAGCTATAAGGTGTACCTGCTAATTCCGGTGTTTTGATTAGTAATGCTGAACCGCTATAACTGCTGCGGCCTAATGCTAAACCTTGAGGGCTGACAGCTAACATGCCGCTATAGCTGACACCCCCGTTAGCTATCTTGTTATCAAGACCCGCACGGGCAGAAATATCACCACGACTGCCGCTACGTTGCGCAAAAGCGCCGATCCCATTGTTTTTTCCACTGGTACTGCCACTAATACCCAAAGAGCTAGTACCATGGTTATCGGTGAACTCTTTTTGGTAATTAGCGCTGGTACTTAACTGCCGGCGAACATAGGCACTGTTGATGCTGGCGCTACTTTGGCGGAAAGAGAGTGTGGTATTCATAAATACCCCGTAGTTATTCTGGCTATGCCATTGCCCACCTTTCTGCACGCCAAGGGATAGGTTCAGGCCAAATTGTGGTTGTCGCCAGTCCCAACTGCTTTGAATACGGTGTTGCTGATTATTTTTATATTGATTGAATTGATAACTGAGTTGAGTTGAACCTAACCGACGGCTATAAGACGCTGATGTGCTGCCGGTATTAGGGGCATATATTGATACATTCGGTACTTGATAACGCGCCACCGCGAAATACCCCACAGCAGAATTTCCGCCATTTAAGCGCAGATAACCCCCGCTACGTTTTTCCCCAGACATCATGCCCAATACAGGAGTGATATTAAGGCTGAGGAAATCTAATGGGTGCGCTATATTCCCTTCAACAGCCCAATGACGGGAATCATCAGTTAGCAATGTGAAATTAGCCTGTGCGCTTTTTATTGACATACTGCGGCCAAATTGCGCCAGATGATGAGTGCGATTTTTGTTTTGTGATGCTCCTTTTCCCATCGTCAAGAACCAACCATTATTGGTTTGAGTACCAATATTGCTGATGGTTTGACTTTCCTGGTTGATGACACGGCCGGTGTGATCGACTAATCGAATATCAATGTTGTAATAGCCACCGGGGAGTTGGTTATAATCAATTTCATTACGGCCAAGTTGTGCTGGAATACGACGAATAAGTTGATTATCACGATAGATTTCATAATCACCATCGGCAGTGGCATATAACACAAGACTGCCTGCTGAGGGTTTATCAAGGGCCAAATAGCTCTGACTCCCTAAGGTAATAAATTGGTCTAATGCTGGATTTATCAAGGTATGAATGCTGCCAGCATTATTATCCAGATTATCTTGCTTGCCAGCTCGTAAATAGAGTGCCTGAAAGTTTTTTTGTAAATACCAGCTACCGATTCCGGCCTGATTATTATTTTGATATTGCGATTGATTTGCAAGTTGATAATTATTTTTTGAGCGAGTGGTATTATAAAACCATTGTACAAAACCATAGGATTGTAGTGGTAGCCCTAGATAGCCTTGCCCACGAGCAGACATCGCACTGTAGTTTTTTGCGGTCATGCGCAGATCAAAAGATTGGTTATGTACCAGTCCCCAAGTCGTTACTGGCATTAGGTATTGGTTGTTATTATTCGTGATAGTGACTACTTGATTTATTTTATCTAACATGACGCGATGGTCTGATAGAATATAGTCACAGCCATTTTGGCATTGTAAATAAGGTATCTGCGATAAGATTTTTTCTAATAAAAAAATTGACTGTTCATCAACATGGTTATTTCGGTATTGCTGATGATCGAAGCTTAGTTGCTGTTTTTCTTCGGAGAAAAAAATCGGGGCAGGTAATGTTTTGCCATCTAATATACCCAGTAGTTGCAGTGATTTATGTTCTTCAATAGATGAAAATCCAGTTGGTACTAGATGCTCAATGGTAATGCTTTCTTCTGCACAGATGGAACCAGATGTGGAAAAAAATAAACTTAACATAATTACCTGATTGACTGCTTTGACCTTTGTCATTGGATTCCATTCCATCATTGGTTATATAATTAAAAAATAGACGCCTCTGATAAATATATTTTCATTCCATGAGTAATATTATTAAGCTATTGCTTTATATATTAGTGTCAAAGGCGTTGCAGCCAAGGTCCTAAGCTCTTGGCTGTATAATATATAAAAGATATTCTCTATATTTACTGATAGAATAAAGTTACACTGCGTCCTCTAAAACAAGGTGAAGTTTTCCAACATAGACTTCGCCTCCTCTTACATTAGCTGGTTCTTTCGCCGTAATAACTAGAGGGATAGCGGTGTCAATATCGGCTGCTTTCAGCTGAATATAATCAAGAGTACCTAATTCCTTCTCTGCGATGGTCACATGATGTTCAATAAATCTCTTTGAAGGCCCTATATCCCGAATTACAGGAGACCCTATATCCCGAATTACAGGAGACCCTATATTATTTTCGTTAGTATATCTGGGCTCCTTCACTAGGTTCAGCGGAGAACCGAGCTTGATATTAACGCCGGTACCACCGCTAACTGATATCAGAACACTCTCACTAAGAGAATGAACACCATCATCCCCCCTTTCTAAGTGAAGAGACTCTAAATCCCTCCCATTAGCTTGTATTATTTCGATTCTGGAAGGTATTTCTGCGAAGACGTCAATATATTTATCTAGCGGTAGCGAGTGTGTGACTGTACTTGTACTTAATATTGCTATGGTCATTACTGATAATAGTATTTTCTTCATTACTGACACTCCTTGTCTGATCGAAATCTTTATTGATGTATTTTATAACTGGCATTAACTTGTATTGGTGCTAACTTAGGTGGTTAGCACCAATAAACCAACTGTAACTGATTTTGGCTTAGTACAATTAAAAGGATATTTTATTTTTTAATTAAATGTCTTCTTCAATAACAAGCTTGGCTACGCCAGAGTATATGCCCACCGCAGAGTTTTTAGGTTGCTTGGCACTTATTACCAATGGAAGAACAGTTGCATTGCCATTACTTAAATCAAAAGAAGTACCTTTGCCTAGGAAATACTGTCGCGTCCCGTCTACTGAACCTGAATATATTTCTTCCTCACCGAGAGTTATTACATGGTCAAAGAATTTATTCTTCCCATTCTTCAATATAAATACATCAGATAGACGGACTTTGACTTTATCGGTATTAGTTGCTTTTATTTCGATATTCTCACTGTGGGTATAGGTA
This sequence comes from Yersinia vastinensis, assembly GCF_044905075.1. NCBI lineage: Bacteria > Pseudomonadati > Pseudomonadota > Gammaproteobacteria > Enterobacterales > Yersiniaceae > Yersinia > Yersinia vastinensis. Next base: position 4,440,561 of record NZ_CP173260.1, on the reverse strand, counting down.
CCGTCATTCTTAGCTGCATCATAGTTAAGCTTAATCTTATCGAGTGGGGAGCCATCTGCTTTATTCATGCTGACTATAGAGTGAACCTCGGCTTCAACTTGAATGTTTTTTTCTAGAGGTTGTGCATAAACAGTCGTGCTACCAATTAATGCAGCTATAGCCATAGTAGATAATAGAGTCTTTTTCATTGTAGATACCTAATCGTCCTTTGCATAAAGTCCCATTCAGTAATGAATAGGGGGGATTCTTCTGGGTGGTCCTTGTGGTTTATATTTGACGACGATAACGAGGGCATTAATATAATCGTATTAATATAGTGTCATCCACAAGGCGAGAAAACAGTAACATGCCTGATAGAGGTGGTTCAATAATGATACAACCAATTTAAGGAAAGAAAATTAATTTAAATTAAATGGCGGAATAAGTTCCTAATTGATGTTTAAGCTTTTATTGCTTCGTTGAATAATGCTTATTTTGTCTGTCAAACAATTTAGACGAAATACTAATTTAATTCGTTATCAGTAATGATATTAACGACTGATTTTATTTTGATTCTCTGTCATTTTTATGTCATCTGAAGGTTATATTTCTGTCATGAAATAGTGTCATGTTTGCTTTCGAACAAAAACTGATTTATTTCGCTCACCGGCAGTCATTCATCGATGTGGGCTGTATAGATTTATTCAGGGGCTAGATATGTTTAACAATATTATTCGTAAAACGTCGATTTGTATCGCACTTACCTTGGCATTCAGTGCTAATGCAATGGCTGTCACCGAAATCCCATTCTGGCATTCAATGGAGGGGGAGTTAGGTAAAGAGGTCGATTCATTAGCAGATCGTTTTAATCAGTCACATACCGATTATAAAATTGTTCCCGTCTATAAAGGTAACTACGAACAAAGTCTGGCAGCGGGTATCGCGGCTTTCCGCTCAGGGAAGGCTCCGGCCATTTTGCAGGTTTATGAAGTTGGTACGGCGACAATGATGGCCAGTAAAGCCATCAAGCCAGTCTTTCAGGTTTTTAAAGACACTAATATCAATTTTGATGAGTCCGTTTTTGTGCCAACGGTCGCGGGTTATTACACCGATGCCAAAACGGGCCACTTATTATCTCAGCCCTTTAATAGCTCCACTCCTGTGTTGTATTACAACAAAGATGCTTTCAAAAAAGCAGGATTGAACCCAGAGCAACCGCCGAAAACCTGGCAGGAACTGGCGGCGGATACCGCCAAATTACGTGCGGCGGGTTCAACTTGTGGTTATGCCAGTGGTTGGCAAGGTTGGATCCAAATTGAGAATTTCAGTGCTTGGCATGGCCAACCCATTGCTAGCCGCAATAATGGGTTTGATGGCACCGATGCTGTACTGGAATTCAATAAGCCATTGCAAGTTAAGCATATTCAGTTGTTGTCAGATATGAACAAGAAAGGTGACTTCACCTATTTTGGTCGCAAAGATGAATCAACCGCCAAGTTCTATAATGGTGATTGTGCTATTACCACCGCCTCTTCCGGTTCACTGGCCGATATCCGCCATTACGCCAAGTTCAATTATGGCGTCGGCATGATGCCTTATGACGCTGATGCTAAAAATGCCCCACAAAACGCCATTATTGGTGGTGCTAGCCTGTGGGTGATGGATGGTAAAGATAAAGACACCTACAAGGGTGTGGCAGAATTCCTGCAATATCTGGCCCAACCAGAAATTGCAGCGGAATGGCACCAAAAAACCGGTTATCTGCCAATCACGACAGCGGCTTATGAGCTAACCAAGCAGCAAGGTTTCTATGATAAGAATCCGGGTGCAGATGTCGCGACACGTCAAATGCTGAACAAGCCACCTTTGCCTTATACCAAAGGATTGCGTCTGGGCAATATGCCGCAGATTCGTACCGTGGTAGATGAAGAGTTGGAAGGGGTATGGACGGGTAAGAAAACGCCTCAGGAAGCGTTGGATGCATCAGTGAAGCGGGGCGATGTGTTGCTACGTCGTTTCGAACAAGCAAATAAATAACGTTATTTGGCTACTCTATTTACCAGTTTGGGATTGCGGTCTGCGCGCCCAAACTGGTTACGCCTGTAACGCCAAATAGTTTTGTGCAGTCATTAGCACCAGTTCGATAAACGGTTAAATTTATGTCATCTTCCCGTCCCGGTTTCTCCTGCAGTTGGTTGCCTTATTTGTTGGTATTACCCCAACTGGCCATCACCGCGGTTTTCTTCCTATGGCCTGCCGGCGAAGCACTGTGGTATTCAGTGCAAACATTGGATCCGTTTGGCCTTTCTAGCGAATTTGTCGGGCTAAGCAACTTTATTCAGCTATTTCAGGACGAATATTATTTAGCGTCGTTTTACACCACGCTGATTTTCAGTTCGTTGGTGGCGGGGATCGGCTTGGTTGTGTCGCTCTTTTTGGCGGCGATGGTGGATTACGTTCTGCGCGGTAGTCGTCTCTATCAAACATTAATGATTTTGCCTTATGCCGTGGCTCCTGCGGTGGCGGCGGTATTGTGGATTTTTCTGTTCAATCCGGGGTTAGGGTTGATAACTCATTTTCTGGCTACGCTGGGGTACACTTGGAATCACGCCCAGAATAGCGGGCAGGCGATGTTCTTGGTGGTGCTGGCTTCCGTGTGGAAGCAAATCAGTTATAACTTCTTATTTTTCCTCGCTGCACTGCAATCTATCCCGCGCTCATTGGTTGAGGCTGCCGCCATTGATGGCGCCGGGCCAGTACGCCGTTTCTTCAATTTGGCGCTGCCCTTAATTTCGCCGGTGAGCTTCTTTCTATTAGTCGTGAATTTGGTGTACGCCTTCTTTGATACTTTCCCGGTTATTGATGCAGCAACTGGCGGTGGCCCAATGCAGGCAACCACCACCTTGATTTATAAGATTTACCGCGAAGGTTTTGCTGGGTTGGATTTATCCAGTTCCGCGGCTCAGTCAGTGATTTTGATGTTGCTGGTGATTGGTCTGACGGTTATCCAGTTCCGCTTTGTTGAGCGTAAGGTGCGTTACCAATGATTGAGAATCGTCGTGGGTTGGATATTTTCTGTCATGTCATGCTGATTATCGGCGTGCTACTGATCTTATTCCCGTTGTATGTGGCTTTTGTGGCGGCCTCTTTGGATGATACACAGGTTTTTCAGGTGCCAATGACGCTAGTGCCAGGGCCGCACTTATGGCAGAACATCAGCCAGATCTGGCACGCGGGTGTGGGCAGTAACAGCGCCCCTTTTGGGTTGATGCTATTTAACAGTTTTGTCATGGCATTTGCGATTACCGTCGGCAAAATCACGGTATCGATGCTGTCGGCCTATGCCATCGTTTATTTCCGTTTTCCGCTGCGTAACCTGTTTTTCTGGCTAATTTTTCTCACCTTAATGTTGCCGGTGGAAGTGCGAATTTTCCCGACTATTCAGGTGATTGCGAACCTGAACATGCTCGATAGCTATACCGGATTGACGTTGCCATTGATGGCCTCTGCGACAGCCACATTCTTATTTCGCCAGTTCTTTATGACGTTGCCAGATGAGTTGTTGGAGGCGGCACGTATTGATGGCGCGGGCGCGATGCGCTTTTTCTGGGACATCGTTTTACCACTGTCAAAAACCAATTTGGCGGCGCTGTTTGTTATCACTTTTATCTATGGTTGGAACCAGTATCTCTGGCCAATCCTGATTACCAGCGATGCTTCGATGGGGACAGCGGTGGCCGGGATAAGAAGCATGATTTCCAGCTCAGGTGCGCCAACACAGTGGAATCAGGTGATGGCGGCGATGATCTTGACGTTAATTCCACCGGTTGCGGTGGTTCTTTTGATGCAGCGGTGGTTTGTACGCGGCCTGGTAGACAGTGAGAAGTAATCAGATATGGCATGTTTAAAGCTTCAGGCAGTAACCAAATCTTATGACGGCGTCACGCCGGTGATTAAACAGATTGATTTAGATGTTGCTGACGGCGAGTTTATCGTCATGGTTGGTCCGTCGGGGTGTGGCAAATCGACACTGCTGCGTATGGTGGCAGGATTAGAGCGCACCACGAGTGGCGATATTTATATTAATCATCAGCGCGTGACTGAGATGGAGCCTAAAGATCGTGGTATTGCCATGGTCTTTCAGAATTACGCGCTGTATCCCCATATGAGTGTGTTTGACAACATGGCCTATGGCCTGAAAATTCGTGGTTTCGGCAAAGAACAGATTCGCCAGCGTGTTGAGGAAGCAGCACGTATTTTAGAGCTGCAACCGCTGCTCAAACGCAAACCGCGCGAGCTTTCTGGTGGACAGCGTCAGCGGGTTGCCATGGGGCGTGCCATTGTGCGCGAACCGGCGGTGTTTCTATTTGATGAACCGCTTTCCAATCTGGATGCCAAATTACGTGTACAAATGCGTCTTGAGTTGCAACAACTGCATCATCGGCTGAAAACCACCAGTTTGTATGTCACTCACGATCAAGTTGAAGCGATGACGTTAGCGCAACGGGTGATTGTGATGAACAAAGGTATAGCGGAGCAAATTGGTACGCCGAGCGAGGTTTACCAGCGGCCAGCTTCACTGTTTGTCGCCAGCTTTATGGGCTCACCGGCAATGAATCTATTCGCTGGAACCATCAGCTCGGATGGGCATGCCTTTATTTTATCTGATGGCATGACTTTGCCGCTGGATGTTCCGCAGCCACAATGGGCTTCTCGGTGCTTGACCCTAGGCATCCGCCCGGAGCATATTCAGCAAACAACTTCAGCGCTGGGTGTACCGATGGCCTTATCAACCTTAGAATTACTGGGGGCTGATAATTTGGCTCATGGGCAGTGGGGGGGGCAAAGTGTTATTGCTCGTTTATCTCATGAAGAGATGCCAAAAGTGGGCAGTATGCTCTATCTCTATCTGCCCTCAGCAGCGTTGCACTTTTTTGATTCGCAAAGTGGATTACGGATGGAATCATGAGTAAAAACTGGCCTTATCCTGCTATTGTCGCTCACCGTGGTGGCGGTTCATTGGCACCAGAAAATACCTTGGCAGCCATTGATGTGGGGGCACGGTATGGCCACAAAATGATCGAGTTTGATGCCAAGCTATCGCAAGACGGTCAGATATTCCTCCTCCATGACGATACACTCGAGCGTACCAGTAATGGCTGGGGCGTGGCCGGTGATTTGCCTTGGGAAAAGTTGATCCGGCTTGATGCCGGGGATTGGTATAGCACGGCCTTTCGTGGTGAGCGTTTACCGCTGCTCTCTGATGTAGCCGCTCGCTGCGCCCAGCATGGTATGGCGGCGAATATTGAAATTAAACCGACCATCGGCACTGAAATACCGACAGGGCGAGCCATTGCATTGGCTGCGCGTATTTTGTGGCAAGGCCAAACGATGCCGCCGTTGTTGTCTTCTTTTTCGTTTGAAGCATTAGTCGCAGCACAACAGGCTGCACCAGAACTGCCGCGCGGGTTGTTGTTGGATAAGTGGGATGACAACTGGCTGGCGATGACTCGCCAGTTGGATTGCGTTTCGTTGCATATAAATCACAAACAACTGACGGCAGAGCGTGTGGCTCTACTTAAAGCCGCTGGGCTACGCATTCTGGTCTATACCGTTAACCAACCGGATCGGGCGCAGCAATTGTTAAATTGGGGCGTTGACTGTATCTGTACTGACCGTATAGATTTAATAAGGACGGACTTCGACCTTCGTATTTGAAGTCACAGGGGTGTTAGCCGCATTCACTCACCCGAATGACCTACTTGAGTGGGTTCATCGGGATTCGTCCATTTGCTGCCTACCTGTAACTCCAATGACGTTGGTATAAATAAAACGGAAAACAGAACAGGTCAGCCATTCTTACATTGACGGGCTGACCTGGCCCGGTTTGACAGGAAGTTACCATGCCCGCCTTTGTTATTTCGCTTTGGCACCAGATTGTATTGTCTTCACCGCTCTTTGTTTTACTTGCTTTGGGGTACTGTTTGGTGCGCTTTGGCAAGTGGCCCTCGACTATCACTGATGGTCTAACTCGCTTTGTGTTCTCCCTCGCGCTACCCGCCATGCTGTTTCGTATGATGTGTGATTTCTCTGAGCGCCCCGCGGTCGATGCTCGCCTGCTCATCGCCTTTTTTGGCAGTTGTTTGGTGGTGTTTATTATTGGGCGCATTGTTGCTAGCCGGGTTTTTCATCTGGATGGAGTGTCCGGCTCGGTGTTTGCCCTTGGCGGAATTTTTTCCAATAACGTGATGCTGGGGTTGCCTATTGCTACCCTCATGTTGGGAGAGAAATCTATCCCAGCCGTGGCACTGGTTTTAGTATTTAATGGTTTGATTTTGTGGACATTAGTGACTATTTCGGTGGAGTGGGCGCGCAATGGCTCCCCCACATTGGCGGGCTTTGCGAAAACGGCGCGCAGTGTGCTGACGAACCCGCTGATTATTGGGATTATCTCTGGCACCTTATTCAGTCTGACGGGTTTGCCATTACCACAATTTATCGACCAGCCTGTCACTATGTTAGGGCAAATAGCCCCACCATTGTCATTGATCGTACTGGGCATGGGATTGGCGGAATACCGAGTGAGTGACGGCTGGCAAATCAGCAGTGCCATTTGTTTACTCAAGTTAGTTGTACAACCCATGGTGGTATGGGCCATAGCATGGGCTATGAATCTACCGGCACTGGAAACACAGGTGGTGGTTTTGCTAGGTTCAATGGCAACTGGCGTGAATGTGTATTTGATGTCGCGCCAATTTAATGTATTAACTGGCCCTGCTGCCGCGAGCCTGGTGATGTCTACTGTGCTCGCGGCTATCACGACGCCACTGATCTTGACCATTATTGGGGTTGGGATGTAGCCACTGGTACTACGCGCACAAATTCCCCTTTTCATTATTGGCTGAGAGGGGAATATTGTTTGCGTGATTATTTATTGAGCACATGTAAACCTAGTTAGCATAAAAATTGTCTCTCACTTGGGCTACAATGGCACTTTGTCAGCTTAAAGAGCCAATTTATTGTGTTTTTACTGGTCATTACCACCATCTTATGGGCGTTCTCTTTTAGCCTGATTGGCGAATATCTGGCAGGGCATGTGGATAGCTGGTTCTCTGTGCTGATGCGTGTCGGGCTAGCCGCGCTGGTCTTCTTACCTTTCTTACGTTGGCGCAATATAAGTGGGCGAGTGATCCTGCTGTATATGACTGTGGGTGCTATTCAGTTAGGTATCATGTATTTGTTCAGTTTCCGCGCGTATCTGTATCTGACGGTGCCGGAATTTTTGCTGTTCACGGTGATGACCCCACTCTATGTCACGTTAATCTATGATTTGTTACGTCGCCAGCGCTTGCGCTGGGGTTATGCTCTCAGTGCGCTGTTGGCAGTCGTGGGGGCGGCTATCATCCGTTATGACCATCTGAGTGAACACTTCTGGTGGGGATTGATGCTGGTGCAGGCGGCGAATATCTGTTTTGCCATTGGACAAGTGGGTTACAAACGTCTAATGGAAGTTCACCCAATTGCGCAGCATGTGGCATTTTCATGGTTTTATATCGGTGCGTTGGTTGTCGCAGTCGTGGCTTGGTTTGCCTTTGGTAATCCACAAAAACTACCGACCACATCGTTACAGTGGGGCGTGCTGGTTTGGCTCGGCGTCGGAGCTTCCGCTCTAGGTTATTTCATGTGGAACTATGGTGCGACACAAGTGGATGCCGGCACCTTGGGTATCATGAATAACGTGCATGTTCCGGCTGGGTTACTGGTGAACTTGGCTATTTGGCAAGAAAAGCCCCATTGGCCCAGCTTTATCATTGGGGCAATTGTGATAATGGCCTCGCTATGGGTACACCGGCGTTGGGTCGCTCCGCATTCTTTACAAACGGCAGATGATCGCAAGCGTGCTGTCGAGCCGAACGAATAAAAGCCTCAGTGACCGGTTGGCGCTGCTCCCCATCACGGACGGCAGCGTATAACCGGCTCCATAAACCATTTCCCAGCGTTTTTGTGACCACCAATCCCTGACGTTCGAAACTCTCCACCACCCAGTGTGGCAGAGCGGCGATCCCCATCCGCGCAGAGACCATTTGAATGAGCAGTAACGTGTTATCGACATTTTTCAGTTGAGGGTTAATCCCTGCCGGTTGCAGGAAATGCCGCCAGACATCTAATCGTTGACGTTGCACCGGATAAATCATCAGCACTTCTTGTGCCAAATCTTCTGGCTCAATGCGGGCTTTATTGGCTAACGGATGGTCCGGTGCCAGCACCAAGCGCACCTCAAAGTCGAACATTGGCGAATAGTGTAGACCACTGCGCGGCAAAATATCCGATGTCAGTACCAAGTCCAATTCCCCTTGCTGCAACGCGGGTTGTGGATCAAAAGTCACGCCTGATTGAAAGTCCATCGCCACTTGCGGCCAGTTTTTGTGAAAGCTATCTAGCGCCGGTGTCAGCCATTGAATGCAGCTATGGCATTCAATGGCGATCCGCAGAGCCGTTTGATGAGGTTCATTGCACGTTTGCAGGGCTTGCTTAATTTGCGGCAAAACTTGTTCTGCTAACTGCAACAGGATTTCACCTTGTGTGGTGAAACGTAATGGCTGGCTTTTACGCACAAATAGGCGAAAACCCAGACGCTGCTCCAGATCGCTGAATTGATGGGACAAGGCCGATTGGGTCTGATGGAGTTGTGTCGCCGCCGCAGCCAGTGAGCCGGTATTACGCAAAGCTTGCAGGGTGCGTAAGTGTTTCAGTTCGATCATGAGAGTCCTTCACAGTGACAGTGAACAAATTGCGCTTGTGGATTATACAGTACCTGCTGATTATGGATGTGTAAACATCTGGATGGCTAAATGGGAAATATGACGATGACAATTTTAAATCACACACTGGGTTTTCCGCGTGTAGGTCTGAAACGTGAACTGAAAAAAGCACAAGAAAGTTACTGGGCAGGCAACTCCACGCAAGAAGAATTGCTCAATGTGGGTCGCGAATTGCGTGCTCGCCATTGGCAACAACAACAGGCTGGTGTTGATTTAGTGCCAGTTGGTGATTTCGCTTGGTATGACCATGTGCTGACTACCAGTCTGCTGCTGGGTAACGTCCCACAACGTCATCAAAATGCTGATGGCTCTATTGATTTGGATACTTTATTCCGTATTGGCCGTGGCCGTGCTCCAACGGGTAAGCCAGCGGCGGCGGCAGAAATGACCAAATGGTTTAATACCAACTACCACTACATGGTGCCTGAGTTCCAGCTGGGTCAGCAATTCAAGCTGGGCTGGACTCAACTGTTAGATGAAGTGGATGAAGCGTTGGCATTAGGCCATAAAATCAAACCGGTACTGCTTGGCCCCGTCACATATCTGTGGCTGGGCAAAGTAAAAGGTGAACAGTTCGACCGCCTTTCTTTGCTGAAAGACATTTTACCGGTTTACCAGCAAGTGCTGGCTGAACTGGCAAAGCGCGGTATCGAGTGGGTACAAATCGATGAGCCGGCATTGGTACTGGAGTTGCCACCAGAGTGGCTGGTGGCTTTCCAACCGGCTTATCAGGCGCTGCAAGGTCAGGTCAAACTGTTGCTAACCACATATTTTGATAGCATTGGCCACAATCTTGACACTATCCGCACACTACCAGTGCAAGGTCTGCATGTCGATGTGGTCGCAGGCCAGGATGATATTGCTACCCTGAATGCAACACTGCCAAAAGAGTGGCTACTATCACTGGGGGTCATCAATGGCCGTAACGTATGGCGTGCTGATTTGAGCCGCTGGTTAGAGCGCCTACAGCCGCTGGTTGATAGTCGCCCGCTTTGGCTGGGTACTTCTTGCTCTTTATTACACAGCCCGATTGATTTAAGTGAAGAGACGCGCCTTGATGCGGAAGTAAAAAGCTGGTTTGCCTTTGCTTTGCAAAAATGTGCGGAGCTGGCATTACTGACGCGGGCATTAAATGCGCCAACTGAAGCCAAACTGGCTGAGTTAGCTGCATACAGTGCACCTATTCGTGCTCGTCGTGCTTCCCGCCGTGTTCATAACGCACAAGTAGAACAGCGTTTGGCGGCAATTACGGCTCAAGATATTGAGCGCCAACTGCCTTATGAGGCGCGTGCGGTCGAACAACGTAAGCGTTTTAATTTGCCTTCATGGCCGACTACGACTATCGGCTCATTCCCGCAAACCACTGAGATCCGGGGCCTGCGTTTGGACTTCAAGCAAGGTCGTCTGGATGGCAAGAACTACCGTACCGGCATCAGCGAACATATTAAACAAGCTGTTGCAGAACAGGAACGTTTGGGCCTGGATGTATTGGTGCATGGTGAAGCCGAGCGTAATGACATGGTCGAATACTTCGGTGAACATCTGGATGGCTTCGTCTTTACTCAAAATGGGTGGGTGCAGAGCTATGGCTCACGCTGTGTTAAACCACCGGTCATCATCGGTGACATCAGCCGCCCTGAAGCTATCACTGTTGAATGGGCTAAATATGCACAATCCCTCACGGACAAACCAGTCAAGGGCATGTTGACTGGGCCGGTCACCATCCTGTGCTGGTCATTCCCGCGCGAAGATGTCAGCCGCGAAACCATTGCCAAGCAAATCGCACTGGCACTGCGTGATGAGGTGGAGGATCTGGAAAAAGCGGGTATTGGAATCATCCAGATTGATGAACCCGCGCTGCGTGAGGGCTTACCTCTGCGCCGTGCTGAGTGGCAAGCGTATCTGCAATGGGCGGTCGATGCATTCAAATTAAATGCGGCAGTGGCGCAAAATGACACTCAAATTCATACCCATATGTGTTATTGCGAGTTCAATGACATCATGGATTCTATTGCTGCGCTGGATGCGGATGTCATTACTATCGAAACCTCTCGCTCAGATATGGAACTGTTGGAATCATTTGAAGATTTCGCTTATCCGAATGAGATTGGTCCCGGCGTTTATGATATTCACTCGCCAAATGTGCCGAGCGTGGAATGGATTGAGGCTTTATTGCGTAAGGCGGCCCAGCGTATTCCTGCGGAACGTTTGTGGGTTAACCCAGACTGTGGTTTAAAAACTCGAGGTTGGCCGGAGACCCGTCAGGCACTGGCAAACATGGTACTGGCTGCACAACGTCTGCGTGAAGAACAGGTTTAATAAAACGATTTACTCTGTGTGTGAGACTTTGGGCGCATCCTTTGCGCCCTTTTTTGTGGCGGCTATTTGCCTTCTTGGGGCACCGGATGGGCCGCCACCCCATGTTGAGTAAACCAGTTAAGCATTCGCTGCCAGCCATCCAGAGCCGATTCTGCATGATAACTTGGGCGATAATCAGCATTAAACGCATGCCCTGCATCAGGATACACAATGATTTCTGCATCGGCATTTGCCGCGCGTAATGCTTGACGCATAATGTCGATATGCTCTTGCGTTATGCTGCCATCTTTACCGCCATATAACCCCAACACTGGTGCACTGAGGTCAACTGCAACATCCACCGGATATTTTGGCAGCAGCAATGTTTTCTCCCCAATTAATTTGCCATACCAAGCAACTGCTGCTTTTAATTGCGGGTTATGGGCGGCATACAGCCATGCAATTCGTCCCCCCCAACAAAATCCAGTGATCGCCAACTTGCTTGTATCGCCACCGTGGCGAGACGCCCAATGTGCAGCATGATCAAGATCTACCATGACTTGGTGGTCAGGCACTTTACTGACCAGATTTTTATATAATGCATTGATATCATCATATTCTTTGGCATCTCCCTGACGGAAAAACAGCTCAGGAGCGATGGCCAGATAGCCCTGCTTTGCTAATCTGCGACAGATATCTTGAATGTGCTCGTGCACACCAAAGATCTCCTGTACCACAATGACTACCGGATAAGGACCTGCGTGTTGAGCAGGTTTAGCAATATAAGCAGGTAATTCATCACCTTGAGAGGGGATGGTGGTTTCTCCGCAGTGAATACCTTGTTGGTCGGTATAGCGGGTCGTCGAGGCCAGCGGATTTACCGCAGCTGTGAAACCCCCACCTACCTGCCTGAGAGTCATAATTTGATCCGTTTTCACTGTGGTCTCCTTGCGAAATGAGAAAAGTACGGCATCCCGTTGGGCTGAATGATCTTTCGCCCCTCTATTTTCTATTGTCGACTTTAACTATAGGTAATCTTTGAGATTAATGAGGTCAGGTTTTACGGTAATTATGTATTTTATTGCGATATGGAATATGTTTGATAAGTCAGACAATAAAGATATATGCACAACATTAATCACTGGGTTCTATCATTGTTATTCATATACAAAATCACTGAGGCGATGGGTGCATCTTGTATGAATAATCGCCTTAATGAATTATTTTTGTGATTATCATCACAATTAAAATGTACATGAAATTGTCATTTCTTTTGTCAAAGTGATTATGGTCACGAAATAATGCGCTAATTTTGAGTAAAGTGTTTCTTTGTACCTCCCTATAACATCTCTCATGAAAGAGGAGTCTCACACATGGCTAAATCCGACGTTTTTCACTTGGGCCTAACTAAAAACGACCTGCAAGGGGCGACTCTGGCTATCGTTCCAGGTGATCCACAGCGTGTTGAGAAAATCGCTAAATTGATGGATAACCCAGTGCATCTGGCTTCACATCGTGAATTTACTTCATGGCGTGCCGAGCTTGATGGCAAAGCTGTGATTGTCTGTTCAACCGGTATCGGTGGTCCATCAACGTCTATTGCCGTTGAAGAATTAGCACAACTTGGTGTGCGGACTTTCCTGCGTATTGGCACTACAGGCGCTATTCAGCCACATATTAATGTTGGTGATGTATTGGTCACCACAGCCGCGGTGCGTTTAGACGGTGCCAGCTTACATTTTGCGCCGATGGAATACCCTGCGGTGGCAGATTTTGACTGCACGACTGCACTGGTGAACGCAGCCAAGTCAGTCGGTGCGACCACCCACATTGGTGTTACTGCGTCTTCAGACACCTTCTATCCGGGGCAAGAGCGTTACGATACCTTCTCTGGCCGTGTTGTCCGTCGTTTCAAAGGCTCTATGGAAGAATGGCAATCTATGGGTGTGATGAATTATGAAATGGAATCTGCCACCCTGCTGACCATGTGTGCCAGCCAAGGTCTGCGCGCCGGTATGGTTGCTGGAGTGATTGTAAACCGCACCCAGCAAGAGATTCCAAACGAAGAGACCATGAAAACTACGGAAAGCCACGCTGTAAAAATTGTGGTAGAAGCCGCGCGTCACTTGCTGTGATATCTGTAGTGAATGAAATTACTGCTGATAATGGCCCAATCTATTTAGGCCAGTAACTCGCGGTAAATTAAGCAATAAATGCTCTATAAACGGGTCAGGTTACTGGCCCGTTGTTTATTTCATCTGATTATCTGGTAATGTCGTAGCTCTTAAAATGAACAATAATAAGAGGCAAACATGACGACACCTGCTTTATCTCATCCTTCGCTGTTACCACTGGATGGTGGTATTAACTTCCGTGATCTTGGCGGCAACGTCGTTGCCGATGGTCGGAAAATCAAGCGTGGGTTACTGTTTCGCTCCGGTTCACTTGACCGCTTAAGCGCCAAAGATTGTGATTTGCTCAGTAGCGGTTCTGTTGCTCAAATTCTTGATTATCGAGATGCTGATGAAGTCCAAGCCAAACCTGATGTTGTTTGGCATGGAGCCAGTTATCACAATATTCCTGCCAATCCGCTAAGTAGCGAAGTGAATGCCAATCTGGAGAAACTGACTAACGAGACGTTAGCGACATTTGATGCCCGTGCCTTCATGTTAGAGCTTTATCGACGCCTCCCTTTTAGTAATCAAGCTTACAAACAGTTAGCCACTTTGCTACAAAACAGTGCTTCACCACAGCATGCTGCGACTGGTGTGGTACAGCATTGTGCGGTAGGGAAGGACCGAACTGGTGTAGGTTCTGCCTTGGTGCTATTTGCTTTAGGCGCTGATGAATCGACGGTGATGGAAGATTACTTGTTGACTGAAACGACACTGAAGCCTTTCCGCGAGTATATGCTGGCAGAGCTGGCGCTGAAATTAAATGATCAAGCATTAGGCCAATTTGCTTTTGTGCTATCGGCGAGAGAAGAGTTTATTCAAACTGCGCTGCGTAGTATTCAAGAGCGCTATGGTAACCGCGAGCAGTGGTTACAACAGGAGTTTGGTTTGGGCAGCATCGAGCGCGAGAAATTGCAGTCCTATTTCTTAGAGTGATGGCCTCGACAGGCTGCTTTCCGATTTGTCTTATATGGAGCCACTGAGTGGCTCTTTTTAACCGCTTAATGATGCAAACTACCGCTTAACCAGTTCACTGATATTTCTTCTTGGGAGCAAGCGTATGTTAACGCCTGACAAATTCCCTGGAGAGAATGCTCATGCAACATGCGATTACCTTTGTCATCGCCTCCGCGTGTATCCTTATGATCTGCTACCGTTTATACGGTATCTTCTTTGTTCGTAAGGTCTTGCGCGTCGATGACAGTGAAGTCACACCTTCCCACACCTTCGAAGATGGCAAAGATTACGTTCCAACTAAAAAATGGGTGAATTTTGGTAGCCACTTTGCAGCAATCGCTGCGGCGGGTCCCTTGGTTGGCCCTGTGTTGGCAGCCCAATATGGTTATTTACCCGGTTTCCTGTGGTTATTGATAGGTTGTGTTATCGGCGGGGCTGTTCACGACACCGTGGTTCTGTTTGCTTCAATGAAGCATCAGGGCAAGTCACTGTCTGAAGTCGCCAAATCAGAACTTGGACCGGTTGCAGGCTGGTGTACTGGTCTGGCTATGCTGTTCATTATCACGATTACTATGGCCGGGTTATCAATGGTTGTGGTACATGCTCTGGAACGTAACCCTTGGGGGACGTTTGCGGTCTTCATGACAATACCTATCGCTATTTGCGTTGGTTTATGGGAACGCATGACCGGTAGCATGAAAGGAGCTTCTTATGTGGGTATTGCCGCCATCATGGTGTGCGTGTTTGTTGGCCCTTATATTGAAGGCACTTGGCTTGGCGAATGGTTAATGCTGAAAGCAGATACTGTCAGCATTATTTTGCCAATGTATGCTTTCTTTGCGACCGCATTGCCGGTCTGGATGCTATTAACGCCTCGCGGTTATCTCTCAAGCTTTATGAAAATCGGTGTATTCGGCGCACTGATTGTCGGGGTTGTATTTATTAACCCTGAGATTCAATTCCCGGCACTCACACAGTTTATTCATGGCGGAGGCCCGGTTCTGGCTGGCCCAGTCTGGCCATTTATCTCCATTACCATTGCTTGTGGTGCTATTTCTGGTTTCCATGCCTTCATCGGTTCAGGGACTACACCAAAACAGATTGATAAATGGAGTGATATTTTGCCCGTCGGTTTTGGTGCGATGTTGGCCGAATGTATGGTTGGGGTGATGGCCTTGATCGCTGCAACCTCTCTGCATCCTGCCGACTACTTCGCGATTAACTCATCTGCTGAAGCATGGAGCATGCTCGGTATGGATGTCGTCAATCTGCCAAAATTGAGTGAAGAAATTGGTCTGGATTTGTATGGGCGAACCGGTGGTGCTGTAACCTTAGCCGTTGGTATGACGGATATTTTCATCCGTGTGCCATGGTTTAGTAGTTTGGCCGCCTACTTCTTCCAGTTTGTGGTTATGTTTGAAGCCGTATTCATCCTGACAGCAGTTGACTCTGGTACTCGTGTTGCTCGCTACTTGCTGCAAGATTTCCTGGGCGATATCTGGGCACCACTAAAACGTACTGATTGGTTACCTGGCACATTGGCATGTAGCGTTATCGCTTGTGCTTTGTGGGGCTACCTCCTGAATTCTGGTGATATTAACTCAGTATGGGCACTGTTCGGTGTATCAAACCAGTTAATGGCTTCTGTTGGCTTAATCATTGGTGCGACTATCATTCTGCGGCTGGCTACCAAACGGATTTACATGCTGACCTGTGTTATCCCACTGGCTTATTTATTTGTTACTGTAAACTATGCTGGCTACTGGATGATTACTCACGTGTATTTCAATTCAGCAGCGAAAGGTTACAACCTGTTCAACGGCATCATCTCTATCATCATGATGACTCTAGGTGTAATCATCTTGATTTCAGCACTGAAAAAATGGCGTGAACTATGGATTCGTAGATCAGCCGAGATTGCGGGGAATAAAACGGTCACCGCCAACGCCTAGTCGTCCAAATTAATGGTAATAACAGGTAAAACGGTCGGAATCTTCCGGCCGTTTATTTTTTGTTAAGTCAAAATGCCAACACATTGCGTATGCTAATGGCTACTTTATTGATAACAGGAAAATCCCTGTGACCCTGAATGATGTCATTACTGTCACTATCGATTTTGTTCGTGAACATGAATCGTGGGCTATGCCTATCGTGTTTATCCTCGCTTTTGGTGAGTCACTCGCCTTTCTTTCCTTACTTTTCCCAGCGACGGTTATCTTACTAGGGTTAGGTGCATTGATCGGTGAAAGTGGTATTTCTTTCTGGCCAATTTGGATTGCTGCCGTCGCAGGGGCTTTCTTTGGCGACTGGGTTTCTTATTGGGTTGGCGATCATTACAAAGATCGTGTTGGCACCTTATGGCCACTTTCCCGCAACCCTCAGTTATTGGTTCGTGGCCATGCTTTCTTTGAACGCTGGGGGTTCTTTGGTGCCTTTATTGGCCGTTTCTTCGGCCCATTACGTGCAGTTGTTCCTTTAGTTGCCGGAATTTGCGCCATGCCAAAGTTTTATTTCCAGCTGGCTAACATCACTTCTGCTTTAATTTGGGCATTTGGTATTTTGGCCCCCGGAGCATTCGGTATTCAGTGGCTTTCTCACTGGATAGATTAATGCAGTCTGAGCATATGAGTGGTCACCCACACTTTACGGCTGACAGTTTAAGCCGATTTCTTTGTGGCAAAGTAGTGACTTTCTGATCTGCTTGTTATTTATGCGTATGGCTTCGCAAGATGGAATGTAACGGAAAAACACTCTGGACATCCATACAGTATCCCCTTACCTTGACTAACATTAGGTTGATGGGGAGATAACCGTGGACATCAGTTTATTTTATGGGCTGGGAGGTAGTCTGCTTGGTGGGCTTATTGGCTGGCTAATTGCCAGCTTGTATCAGCAGCGTAACAAAGCACAGCAAGATATTGAACAGCGGTTGTTAGAGCAAACATTACAGCATTCACAGCAAAATAGCGCAGAATTACAGGCGACTTTGCAGCGTAATGAACAGCAGTTGCGGCAAAGTGAGCTGGAACTGCGCAACTTACATAGCCAGTTGGCGGGCAATGCTGAAAAATTGCAACAACTTGCTCATTTGCGCAATGAATGTGACCAATTGAATCAAGAGCTGCGCGCTCAACGGGAAGTGAATAGTGCGCAAGAGGCTGAATTACGGGAAGTTACGATCCGCTTGGAAGAAACACGCCTGACAGCAGAAGAAAAGCAACGTTTACTCCTTAATAGCGAACAGCGGCTAACGGCCCAATTTGAAAATTTGGCAAATCGTATCTTTGAACAAACTGGCCGCCGTGCGGATGAACAGAATAAACAAAGTCTGGATCGGTTGTTATTGCCTCTTCGGGAACAATTGGATGGTTTTCGTCGACAGGTACAGGACAGTTTTGGGCAAGAGGCTCGTGAACGCCATACTTTGACCCATGAAATTCGTAGCCTGCAACAGCTCAATGCTCAAATGGCACGTGAAGCATTAAACCTGACCAAAGCTCTTAAAGGCGATAATAAAACTCAGGGAAACTGGGGTGAAGTGGTCTTGGCTAAAGTGCTAGAAGCGTCAGGTCTGCGCGAAGGCTATGAATATCAAACCCAAGTTAGTGTAAAAATTGACAGCAATAGTCGCATGCAGCCGGATGTTATTGTTCGCTTACCTCAAGGCAAAGATGTCGTTATTGACGCTAAAATGTCACTAGTAGCTTATGAACGCTATTTTAATAGTGACGATGACATTGAGCGTGAAGCGGCACTAAATGAACATTTATCATCGCTGCGCGCCCATATTAAGATGCTAGGCCGCAAAGATTATCAGCAACTCCCCGGCTTGCGCTCGCTTGATTATGTATTGATGTTTATCCCGGTGGAGCCTGCGTTTCTGGTAGCAATAGACCGCCAGCCAGAGTTGATTAGTGAAGCTCTGCAACACAATATTATGCTCGTTAGCCCAACAACATTGCTGGTGGCTTTACGCACAATCACTAATTTATGGCGATATGAGCATCAAAGCCAAAATGCGCAACGTATTGCCGAGAGAGCAGCCAAACTCTATGACAAATTGCGCTTATTTGTTGATGATATGGAGTCATTAGGGCAAAGCCTCGATAAAGCGCAGCTAAGTTATCGTCAGGCAATGAACAAACTGTCGCAAGGCCGTGGTAACCTGATAGGGCAAGTTGAAGGTTTTCGTACTCTGGGGGTCGAGGTAAAACGGCCTATTAGTCCATCGCTGGCGAAAAAAGCCAGTATAGAGGATCAACCAGAGAGTGATTTAGCGCTATCCGATGATGTGGAATCAGAAATCAATGATTCTACACCGCTGAAGTATCAGGGTTAGTTGCATGTTCCTCTTCTGTATGATGTTGAGAAGACTGCGATTAAGCAGTTACCTTAATACCAGGTGAGGTGGGGCTTTCATCGGAGTTCTGGTACACTTCCTCGAAAGATTGACTGAAAAGCAGGCACAGAAAATGGTAGATCAGGAGAAGGAAACCACTCATTTTGGTTTTCGCACCGTAGCCAAAGAACAAAAAGAAAGCATGGTGGCAGAAGTTTTTCATTCCGTAGCCGCCAAATACGATTTGATGAATGATCTGATGTCGTTTGGTGTTCACCGTATTTGGAAGCGTTTCACTATTGACTGTAGCGGTGTTCGGCGCGGTCAACGAGTATTGGATCTTGCTGGTGGTACTGGAGATTTGACTGCTAAGTTCTCTCGCTTGGTTGGTGAGCAGGGTGAAGTGGTTCTGGCTGATATCAATGAGTCTATGCTGCGAATGGGCCGTGAAAAGCTACGTGACAAAGGCGTCGTCGGTAATGTCAGTTATGTGCAGGCCAACGCAGAGGCTTTACCTTTCCCAGATAATTACTTCGATTGCATCACCATTTCATTCGGATTGAGAAATGTCACCGAAAAAGAAAAGGCGCTGCGCTCCATGTTTCGGGTATTAAAACCAGGTGGCCGTTTGTTAGTTCTTGAATTCTCTAAACCTCTGCTGGAACCTTTGAGCAAAGCCTATGACGCTTACTCTTTCCATATTTTGCCAAAGATTGGTGAACTTGTGGCGCAGGACTCTGAAAGTTACCGCTATTTGGCGGAGTCTATTCGGATGCACCCTGACCAAGAAACACTGAAAGGCATGATGATGGATGCCGGGTTTGAAAATGTAACCTATTCCAATTTAACCGGTGGCATTGTTGCGTTACATCGGGGTTTCAAGTTTTAACAGGAATATGGCTATGCCACTAAAATCACTGATATTTAAACCCTTGTCACTGAAACCAGTTTTGCTGTCGCCACTTATCACTGCTGCTATAGAAACCTCACTAAACAGTGTGTTATTTCGCGATAAAAGCATGAAAGCTGCTCGTTTACGTCTAGTGGGAAAAGTGTTGCGTATCGAGTTACGTGAGATGAGCTTTCCCTTATTGCTAGTCTTTAGTGAACGGCAGATAGATGTTTTAAGTCAATGGGATGGTGATGCTGATTGCATAGTGAAGACCGAAGTTGCTGTGTTGGCAAAATTACGAGACCGCCAGCAACTTTCACCTTTGATGCGCAGTGGTGAGCTGATTGTCGAAGGCGATATCCGAGTAGTTCAACAGCTTGTTGCACTATTAGAACTTGCTGAATGGGAACCTGCTGAATGGTTGGCTCCCTATATTGGTGATATCGCTGCGGAATCTATTGGGCAAATGGTACATAAAAGCAGCCGTTTTCTCAGTAAACAGTTACGGCAGCAGCAACATTATGTGGCTGAAGCAATAACTGAAGAATGGAGAATGGCTCCGGCTCCGCTGGAGATTGTGTGGTTTAACGAAGAAGTTGATGCCACCGTCCGTGCCACCGAAGCGTTGAGTGCCAGATTGGCAATCATGGAGACAAAACAATGACGCCAGGAGAACTTCGGCGCCTGTATCTAATTATTCGGGTCTTCTTGAGTTATGGGTTGGATGAATTAATCCCGAATATACGTTTAACGCTGCCACTACGTATTGGCCGCCACCTATTTTTCTGGTTACCTAATCGCCACAAAGACAAACCTCTGGGTGAGCGTTTACGTCTCGCCTTGCAGGAGTTAGGCCCTGTCTGGATCAAGTTTGGCCAGATGATGTCCACACGTCGCGACCTTTTCCCACCCAACATTGCCGACCAACTTGCGTTGTTACAAGACAGAGTTGCTCCATTTGATGGTGCGCTGGCACGCAAGCACATTGAAATTGCGATGGGGGGGCCACTAGAAACATGGTTCGATGACTTTGAACAGGAAGCGTTGGCCTCTGCTTCTATTGCTCAGGTACACACGGCACGCTTAAAAGAGAACGGTCAGGAAGTCGTACTTAAAGTTATCCGCCCTGATATCTTACCGATTATTAAAGCAGACGTTCGTTTAATGTACCGCCTTGCAGGTTGGGTACCCAAACTGTTACCTGATGGTCGTAGATTACGCCCACGCGAAGTTGTACGTGAATATGAAAAAACGCTACTTGATGAGCTAAACTTGCTGCGCGAAGCTGCTAATGCTATTCAACTGCGTCGCAATTTTGAAAACAGTCCAATGCTCTATATTCCAGAGGTTTATTCCGATTATTGCCGGGAAAGCGTGTTGGTGATGGAGCGTATTTACGGCATACCTGTATCTGATATTGCTGCTTTGGAAGAGCAAGGTACGAACATGAAATTGCTGGCTGAACGTGGGGTTCAGGTTTTCTTCACTCAGGTTTTCCGCGACAGCTTTTTCCATGCAGATATGCATCCTGGGAATATTTTTGTCAGCTATGAACATCCTCATGACCCACTTTATATCGGTATTGACTGTGGCATTGTGGGCTCACTGAACAAAGCTGATAAACGTTATCTTGCTGAAAACTTTATTGCTTTCTTTAACCGCGATTATCGGCGTGTTGCTGAATTGCATGTTGACTCTGGCTGGGTTCCTCGCGATACCAATGTTGAAGATTTCGAGTTCGCTATCCGTACCGTTTGTGAGCCAATTTTTGAAAAGCCATTGGCGGAAATATCATTCGGACATGTGTTGTTGAATCTTTTTAACACGGCACGCCGATTTAATATGGAAGTGCAGCCGCAACTGGTTCTACTACAGAAAACGTTATTGTATGTTGAAGGTTTAGGGCGGCAGCTCTACCCTCAGCTTGATCTCTGGACGACAGCTAAACCATTCCTTGAAAGCTGGTTACGAGATCAAGTTGGTCTACCCGCCGTTATCCGTGCACTCAAAGAGAAAGCACCTTTTTGGGCGGAGAAGTTTCCAGAGTTGCCTGAATTGGTTTATGACAGCTTGCAGCAGCACAAACTATTACAGCAAAGTGTCGATAAACTCACGATTCAGATGCAAGGCCAGCAACAACGTCAAGGCCAGTCACGGTATTTGTTCGGGGTTGGCGCTACACTATTAGTCAGTGGTACCATTTTATTCTTGGCTGATGAGGTAGAAATCTCAATAGGATTCATTGTCGTCGGAGTATTGGCTTGGTTTATTGGTTGGCGACGAACCAGTTAGCTTATTGCTAGAAGTCTTTGTGGATAGCTTGTGGTGTGGCTTGTGAGTTATGTAAAAGTTATTCAAGAAGCCATTTATTTGTTCAAGAAGCTATGCGCTAGTTCAAAATGCAGTAAGTTAGATAGGTATTCATAGAGGTTATATGACGTATAATGCGGCCCTCTGTGGAATAACCCTTGAATATAGAGGTGAATGTAATGGGTGGGATAAGTATTTGGCAGTTATTAATCATTGCCGTGATCGTCGTTCTGTTGTTTGGAACTAACAAACTACGGACGCTAGGGTCAGATTTAGGCGCATCCATCAAAGGCTTTAAAAAAGCGATGGGTGATGAGTCACAAACGCCGCCAACGGATGCAGATAAGACGAGTAACGATGCTGATTTTGCAAAATCGATTACTGAAAAACAGCAGCCGGTGGCCAAAGCTGAAGAGTCTAAGAGCCACGACAAAGAGCAGGGATAAGCTGTGTTCGACATCGGGTTTAGTGAACTGCTACTGGTACTTGTGATCGGTCTGGTCGTCCTTGGGCCAGAACGGTTGCCGGTTGCTGTAAGAACAGTTGCCGGTTGGATTCGGACATTACGTTCACTTGCGGCAACTGTGCAAAACGAATTGGCACAAGAGCTTAAAATACAGGAACTACAAGATAGCCTGAAAAAAGCAGAACAGGCTGGTTTGCAGAATCTGACACCAGAGCTGAAAGCCTCAATGGATGAACTCAAAGAGGCAGCAGAAGCGTTGAAACGCTCCTATCGTTCAGATATTGGATCGGATGCGCCACATACGATCCATAACCCGTTGGTAACAGAGCCAGAAGCGATTCATGATGGCGTTACGCCAGCTGAGTCTGCGACGCAGGCTCAAGCATCAGCTCAAGCACCAAGTCATACTGAGGCGAGCTCTTCTCTGGTCGTTGAAACCACGCCTGATAACGTAGAAAAACCTATTGTTCAGGTTGCGGCATCTGCGGAGCCTATCCCTTCAGTTGAAAGGGAGGCGATGCCCGTGGCAAATGTTCCTGCGGCCAAGGCAAAAACTGCCACAATTGACACCCATAGCGCGGGCTCACTCAGTGCTGACCAACCTCGAACTCACCAACCTGGCGGCGATCGGTAAACATGGCTGTTGATGATACCCAACCCCTAATTACTCATTTGATAGAACTGCGTAAGCGGCTATTGAATTGTATTATCACTATTTTAGTGGTTTTTTTTGTATTGGTTTTCTTTGCCAATGATATCTATCACTTAGTTTCAGCACCGCTGATTAAACAGTTGCCCGTTGGCTCCAGTATGATTGCAACTGATGTTGCATCACCGTTCTTTACCCCGATTAAATTGACCATGATGGTCTCGGTGTTTGTGTCAGCACCAATGATCCTCTATCAGGTTTGGGCATTTATAGCCCCTGCGCTATACAAACATGAGCGCCGTCTGATGGTTCCACTGCTGATATCTAGCAGCTTCTTATTTTATCTGGGTATGGCGTTTGCTTACTTTATTGTTTTCCCGCTAGCTTTTGGTTTTTTTGCCAAAACAGCCCCAGAAAGTGTATTAATCGCAACGGATATCACCAAGTACCTTGATTTTGTTATGGCGCTTTTTATGGCTTTTGGTATTTCTTTTGAGGTTCCGATTGCGATAATTCTTCTGTGCTGGGCTGGAGTGACAACCCCTGAAGCACTCAAGAAAAAGCGTCCTTATGTGTTTGTTGGTGCTTTTGTTGTGGGCATGCTCCTCACGCCGCCTGATGTGTTGTCACAGACATTACTGGCTATTCCGATGTATCTGTTGTTCGAGATTGGTTTGTTCTTTGCTCGTTTTTATACGGGTAAACAGCGCCGTGCAGATATAGAGGAAGAGGATGAAGAAACCAATAACAACCCGAAAGTGCCTTAAATTTCAGTTTTGATGTTTTAGCCGCCCTTAGGGGCGGCTTCTGTTTTGGAACGCTCATGTTTGATATTGGTGTGAATTTAACCAACTCGCAATTTGCCAAAGATTGTCCCCAAGTTGTTGCTCGTGCACAAGACGCAGGAGTAACGGGGATGTTGATTACCGGTACTGATGCTGAAGAGAGCCAGTCTGCGCTTGAGCTTGCCACTGCTTACCCGGGGTATTGTTGGTCAACGGCCGGTGTTCACCCGCATCATGCGAGTTGCTGGCAAACGAGGGTTGAGCAACAAATCAGGGCATTGGCGGCACATACTTCAGTGGTGGCGATTGGTGAATGTGGGTTGGATTTTAACCGCAATTTTTCGACGCCAGCAGAACAAGAAATTGCATTCACTGCGCAACTTGCGTTGGCTGCAGAGCTTTCTTTGCCTGTATTTTTACACTGTCGTGATGCCCATGAACGTTTTATCGCTTTGCTTTCGCCTTGGTTAGATAAAATCCCTGCCGCTGTTGTGCATTGTTTCACAGGCACCGCTGATGAATTGGACGCTTGCCTTGCATTAGGATTATCTATCGGCATTACAGGCTGGGTTTGCGATGAACGTCGGGGTCTTGAACTAAGAGCGCTACTGCCGCGCATTCCTGTTCAGCAATTGTTGTTAGAAACAGACGCCCCTTATTTATTGCCAAGGGATATACATCCTAAACCTGCATCCCGCCGCAATGAACCCTGCTTTCTGCCTCACATCGTCCAGCAGGTTGCTGTCTGGCGAAAAGAAGACCCTAAATGGCTGGGGCAGAAAACTGATGAGAACGCCCGCCGGATTTTCCGGTTGGTTTGAGTTAGGAGAACAATATGAGCTATGCATTCCCGGGCACCTTTCCAGGTCGCCGTATGCGCCGTGTGCGCCGTCATGATTTCAGTCGCCGACTGGTTGCTGAAAACCAGCTAACAGTCAATGACCTGATCTACCCGGTGTTTGTCATGGAAGGCAACAACCAGCAGCAAGCGGTCTCGTCTATGCCCGGTGTTTCGCGTATGACGATTGACGTGTTGGTAAAAGAGGCTGAGGTCATTGCCAAGCTCGGCGTCCCGGTTATCTCCCTGTTCCCAGTGATTGAATCAGGCTCGAAATCATTACTTGCAGAAGAAGCCTATAATCCAAATGGCTTGGTACAACGAACCGTGCGTGCTTTAAAAGACGCTGTACCGGAGTTAGGAATCCTTACCGATGTTGCCCTCGACCCATACACAACTCATGGGCAAGATGGTGTGATTGATGCTGACGGTTATGTCATCAACGACATCACTAAAGAGATTCTGGTGCGTCAGGCGTTGTCACATGCAGAAGCGGGAGCAGAGATTGTTGCCCCAAGCGATATGATGGATGGCCGCATAGGCGCTATTCGTGATCAGTTAGAATTACAAGGGTTGGTGAATACGCAAATTATGGCGTATTCAGCGAAATATGCCTCTTGTTACTATGGCCCTTTCCGCGATGCTATTGGCTCTAGCAGTAATTTGAAGGGGGGGAATAAGAAAACCTATCAAATGGATCCAGCTAACAGTGATGAGGCTTTGCAAGAGATAGCCCAAGATTTGCAGGAAGGTGCCGACATGGTGATGGTCAAGCCTGGAATGCCTTATCTGGATGTTGTGCGTCGAGTGAAAGATACCTTTGGGGTTCCGACTTTTGCGTATCAGGTTTCTGGTGAATATGCGATGCACATGGCAGCCATTCAGAATGGCTGGCTGCAAGAAAAGCCGACAGTTATGGAGTCACTGTTATGCTTTAAACGTGCAGGTGCTGATGGGGTATTAACCTATTTTGCCAAGCAAGTTGCACAATGGTTGCATGACGATCAAATGCAGCGCTAACCTTTTGAAATGTCTATTTAGGTAGGTACAAATGTACCTACCTCTATTGGCTGTTGTTCTGAAACATTATTGTTTTTCGAACTGGCGATTATCCAGACTTTGCAGCACTTGGCTGTTGAGCATTTTCAGTAGCAGCATTGAGCGTGCTTCACCATCGGGTTCGGTATAAATTGCCTGTAACCCGGAAAAAATCCCCTCTGTAATCGTCACGATATCCCCTGGTACGGGCACCTCCGGGGCAACGATTTTGTCCGCAGTATGAGATTGCATTTCAGCGATAACCAGTGCAGGAATGATAGCGGGTTGGGCACCAAATCGCACAAAATGGCTGACACCACGGGTGGCGCTTATCGTGGTGGTATGAATATGTTCCGGATCAAACTCGACAAACAGATAATTGGGAAATAACGCTTCTGTCGTTTCCGCTCGCTTTCCGCGGACTATCTTTTCGATAGTCACTACCGGTGTCCAGCAGTTCACTTCTTGTCGCTCAAGATGCTCTTTTGCGCGTAAAAGCTGGCCACGTTTGCAATATAATAAATGCCAATATTTCATAATTTCACATGCCTTTAGGTACTATTTGGCAGCATAGCAAAAGTGGTGATATATAAACAGTGAGGATAAATGTGCTATGTAGAGCATATGGTTTTTATACAAAGAGTTAGCCTATTTCTATCGATAGCATGATCTTTCTATTAATTATTGTTAATGATAGAGGGTGGCATGATACTTTTTCGAGTGAGCCCTTATCCATTTTTAACAAAAAGACAGCAACTGCTATAAAGACAGCCTATAATGGCGCATCACATAGCCGCCGAAATGATCAGCATGAAATACCGTGACCTACGTGACTTCCTCTCGTTGCTGGAACAGAGGGGTGAACTTAAACGTATTAGCCAGCCTATCGACCCCTATTTGGAAATGACAGAAATTGCCGATCGCACCCTGCGTGCCGGTGGTCCTGCATTACTGTTTGAAAATCCTAAGGGCCACACTATGCCAGTGCTGTGTAATCTGTTTGGTACAGCCAAGCGGGTTGCCATGGGAATGGGGCAAGAAGATGTCAGCGCACTACGCGATGTTGGCAAGCTATTGGCTTTCTTAAAAGAACCCGATCCTCCGAAAGGGTTTCGTGATTTATTCGATAAACTGCCAAAGTTTAAGCAAGTGTTGAATATGCCAACCAAGCGCTTAAGCTCTGCCCCGTGTCAGGAGCAGGTCTGGGAGGGAGATGATGTCGATCTGAGTCGAATTCCGGTCATGCACTGTTGGCCAGAAGATGCCGCACCCTTGGTTTCTTGGGGGCTGACGGTAACTCGTGGGCCACATAAAGAGCGTCAGAATTTGGGTATCTATCGCCAACAAGTGCTGGGCAAGAACAAGTTAATTATGCGTTGGTTATCCCATCGTGGTG
The DNA here is from genome assembly GCF_044905075.1 of Yersinia vastinensis. Lineage (NCBI taxonomy): Bacteria > Pseudomonadati > Pseudomonadota > Gammaproteobacteria > Enterobacterales > Yersiniaceae > Yersinia > Yersinia vastinensis. Next base: position 4,413,618 of record NZ_CP173260.1, on the reverse strand, counting down.
GGGCTCTGGACTACCAAGAGTGGTGCGAGGCGCATCCTGGCGAGCGTTTCCCGGTGGCGGTGGCTCTTGGCGCTGATCCTGCAACTATTTTGGCTGCGGTAACCCCTGTGCCCGATACGTTGTCTGAATATGCCTTTGCCGGTTTGTTGCGTGGGTATAAAACGGAAGTCGTGAAGTGCCTTTCCAATGACCTTGAAGTGCCTGCCAGTGCGGAAATTGTGTTGGAAGGGTATATTGAGCAGGGTGAGATGGCCTCGGAAGGCCCTTATGGTGACCATACCGGCTATTACAACGAAATTGATAGTTTCCCTGTCTTCACTGTCACACATATCACTCAGCGCCAAGACGCGATTTATCATTCAACTTATACTGGTCGCCCACCGGATGAGCCCGCGGTGATGGGGGTTGCGCTGAATGAAGTATTTGTCCCTATTTTGCAAAAGCAGTTCCCAGAAATTGTCGATTTCTATCTGCCACCAGAAGGGTGTTCATACCGTCTGGCCGTGGTGACAATCAAGAAACAGTATGCAGGCCATGCTAAACGCGTGATGATGGGTGTTTGGTCGTTTTTGCGCCAGTTTATGTATACAAAATTTGTTATTGTTTGTGATGATGATATTAATGCACGTGATTGGAATGATGTTATTTGGGCCATTACGACCCGAATGGACCCTTCCCGCGATACGGTATTAATTGAAAATACACCAATAGATTATTTGGATTTCGCCTCACCGGTTTCCGGTTTGGGATCGAAAATGGGGCTGGATGCCACCAATAAATGGCCAGCAGAGACTCCGCGTGAATGGGGGCGTCCAATTAAAATGGATGAAGAAGTCCGCGCCCGCGTTGATGCTATTTGGGATGAACTCGCCATTTTCAGTGACAAAGAGACGACACGCTAACCGGCGTTGATCTTGTCCTTAGTTTTGCATTTGATGACCCGACAGAGGGAAGGCATGACAACTTTAAGCTGTAAAGTAACCTCCGTAGAGGCCATTACCGATACGGTGTACCGGGTGCAATTGGTGCCTGCATCTGCATTTTCTTTCCGTGCTGGGCAGTATTTGATGGTAGTAATGGATGAGCGGGATAAGCGCCCATTCTCTATGGCATCCACACCGTTGCAGAAAGATTTCATCGAGCTGCATATCGGAGCTTCGGAAATCAATCTCTATGCTATGGCGGTGATGGACCGAATTCTGAAAGAGAAAACGCTGGATGTGGACATCCCTCATGGCGAGGCGTGGTTCCGCGAGGGCAGTGATCGTCCGTTGGTGTTGATTGCCGGTGGCACAGGTTTCTCCTATGTGCGCTCAATTTTGTTAGCGGCACTGGCAGAGCGGCCTGATCGTGAAGTCTCCATCTATTGGGGTGGACGCGAAGCTGTGCATTTATATGACTTAAGCGAGCTAGAAGCGCTGTCGATTAAGTATCCTCAGCTAAAAGTTATTCCAGTGGTCGAGCAACCAGAAGAGGGTTGGCGTGGCCGTACCGGAACGGTACTGAGCGCGGTGTTGCAAGATTACGGCTCTCTCGCTGAGCAGGATATCTATATCGCTGGCCGTTTTGAAATGGCTAAAATTGCCCGTGAGCGTTTTTGTACTGAACGTGGTGCGCAGGAAGCACACATCTATGGTGATGCTTTTGCCTTTATCTGAGTGAATGTTGTGATTCAGAATAAAAAAGCCCGCCCCTGACAGGCGGGAAAACGGCAACTAAACACCAGGTACAGCGGTTATCAGGGCCTGTATTCAGGCCCTTAATATTTCTTAGTGAGATATTTGAAGCTATACGCGTTCAAAGACGGTAGCGATACCTTGGCCTAAGCCGATACACATGGTCGCCAAACCGAACTGCACATCGCGGCGTTCCATTAGATTGAGCAATGTGGTTGAGATTCGTGCCCCTGAACAACCCAATGGATGACCTAATGCAATAGCTCCTCCATTCAAATTGACCTTGTCATCCATGCTCTCCAGCAAACCCAAACCTTTCAGACAAGCCAGTGATTGAGCGGCAAACGCCTCATTTAATTCAAATAAACCAATATCTTCCAGCTTTAGCCCCGCACGTTTTAATGCTAATTGACTAGCAGGCACTGGGCCATATCCCATAATTGATGGGTCACAGCCGACAACCGCCATTGAGCGAATACGGGCGCGCGGTGTTAAACCTAATGATTTCGCACGGGATTCACTCATAATCAGCATGGCAGAAGCACCATCGGAAAGTGCCGATGATGTTCCTGCAGTCACTGTACCGTTGACGGGGTCAAAGGCCGGGCGCAGTGCTGCCAGACCGGCCAGATTTGTTTCTGGGCGAATAACTTCATCGAAATCAAAACGCTTTAAGATGCCATCAGCGTCATGTCCATTAGTCGCGACGATCTCATTGGCAAAATGACCAGCTTGTGTCGCGGCATAAGCGCGTTGATGAGAACGAACAGCAAACTCATCTTGTGACTGGCGGCTGATATTGTGGATTTTTGCCAGCATTTCAGCGGTTAAACCCATCATACCCGCAGCTTTAGCCACAGTACGGCCCATGCCCGGATGGAAGTCAACGCCATGATTCATGGGGACGTGCCCCATATGTTCTACACCACCAATCAAGCTGACTTGTGCGTCACCCACCATGATAGATCTTGCGCCATCATGTAGAGCCTGCATTGACGAACCACACAGGCGGTTAACGGTAACGGCAGGAACGCTATGTGGGATTTCAGCCAACAAAGAGGCATTGCGGGCGATATTAAAGCCCTGTTCTAGCGTCTGTTGCACACAGCCCCAATAGATATCATCGATTTCAGCGGCATTTAGCCCAGGATTACGGCTCAAGATTTCTCGCATCAAGTGAGCGGAGAGGTCTTCTGCTCGAACCTGACGGAATGCACCGCCTTTCGAGCGGCCCATCGGCGTGCGGACGGCATCAATAATGACTACATTTTCCATGTTTTCAGACCTCATGCCGGTTGACTGGTAGAAACATCAAGCAGCGCTGCTGCTACAGGATAATAACTTTCGTTATGTTCAGCTTTGGCTCTCAATCCCGCAGGGACGTGATACAGCGCGCCAAGGTGGGTATAGCGCTGGGCCATTTCGACATAATTTGCACTGCCGATAGTATCGAGATAACGGAAGACACCACCGTGGAATGGCGGGAAGCCCAGCCCATAAACCAAAGCCATGTCACCTTCAGCCGGGCTGGCAATAATGCCTTCTTCCAGACACCGCACAACCTCATTGATCATCGGTATCATGGTGCGCGCGATAATATCGTCGTCGCTAAATTTCTGAGCAGGTTGGCTGACTTGTGCCAGTAATGCATCAACTTGCTCGTCATTCTCTTTACGCGGTTTACCTTTGGCATCTTGGGTATACCGGTAGAAGCCTTGGCCATTTTTCTGACCGAATCGTTGGTTCTCAAACATCACGTCAATGGCATCGCGATAATCTTTATTCATACGATCCGGGAAGCCAGCAGCCATCACGGCTTGTGCATGATGCGCGGTATCAATCCCTACCACATCTAACAGATAAGCTGGGCCCATTGGCCAACCAAACTGTTTTTCCATCACTTTATCAATTTGACGGAAATCACCGCCATCTCTGACTAACAGACCGAACCCCGCCAGATATGGGAATAAAACGCGGTTAACAAAGAAGCCCGGACAATCATTCACTACAATCGGTGTTTTACCCATTTGTGTGGCATAGGCCACAACGGCAGCAATCGTTTTGTCGGAAGTTTTGGCACCACGAATAATTTCAACCAGCGGCATACGATGAACTGGGTTGAAGAAATGCATACCGCAGAAATTCTCTGGGCGTTTAAGTGAGTGAGCTAATTGATCGATTGGAATGGTCGAGGTATTAGAGGCTAAAACGGTTTCTTCACTGATCAGCGCTTCAACTTCAGCCAGAACAGCGGCTTTCACTTTTGGATTTTCCACCACCGCTTCTACGATGACTTGCGCACGTTCAATTCCGTTGTAATCCAGTGTTGGCTGGATAGTTGCCAAAATATTCGCCATTTTCAGGCCATCGACTTTGCCGCGTTCCAGTTGTTTATTGAGGAGTTTGGCTGCTTCATTCATCCCAAGGGTGAGCGATTTGTCATTAATATCTTTCATAATGACGGGCACGCCTTTCAGTGCCGATTGATAGGCAATTCCACCGCCCATAATCCCGGCACCCAATACCGCCGCTTGTTTGGGGGCGCTGACACCTTTGGACAGTTTTTTTGCCTGACCTTTAACGTATTGGTCATTAAGGAAAATACCGACCAATGCACGAGCTTCATTGGAACCTGCCAATGGCACAAAGCTATTGGTTTCAAGTTTCAATGCCTCGGCTCGGCCAAGTTTTGCCGCAGCTTCGATAGTTTTTACGGCGGTTATTGGCGCTGGATAGTGTTTCCCCGCGACTTGCATAACCATGCCTTTGGCAATGGTAAAGCACATGGCGGCTTCTGTTGGGTTGAGCTTTAGTGGCTCTAATTTTGGGCGGCGGGCTGCTTGCCAATCAAGTTTTCCATCAATCGCCTGTTTCAGCATAGCTAAAGCGGCATCAGCCAGCTTTTCAGGTGCAACAACTGCATCAACCAGTCCAACTTTTAGGGCGTCTTTGGCAATAATATCTTTGCCAGCTGCAATGATTTCCAATGCACTGTCAGCACCTAATAAGCGGGGTAAACGTACAGAACCACCGAAGCCCGGCATGATACCGAGTTTAGTTTCGGGCAGACCAATACGGGTTTCTGGCGATGCAACACGGAAATCAGTGGCCAGAATACATTCACATCCACCACCTAATGCGTATCCATTAATGGCAGAGATTGTCGGGACTGGTAAGTCTTCCAAGCGATTAAAGATATCGTTGGCGAAGACCAGCCATTGGTGCAACTTTTCCGGTGGCGCATTAAACAGAGACAGAAACTCGGTGATATCGGCACCGACAATAAAGGCCGCTTTGGCAGAACGCAGCAGTAACCCTTTAAGTTCGCTTTGTTTTTCCAGCACAGCCAGGGCTTCACCCAAATTGGCTACTGTTTTGGTATCCAGCTTATTAACTGAACCCGGTGCATCAAACACCAACTCGGCAATGCCGTTTTCCAGCCAGTGAAGCTGTAGTGTTTCGCTTTGGTAGAGCATATCTATCTCCTGAATAAGCGCATGTGATCTGGTATGACCAGATATTCAGGAAGTGTGGATATTTTGTTAATGAATTGCAAACAAGAGATTGATTTTTTGCAGTGAAGATCACAGTCAATCAGAAAGGGTAATTGATTTTTATCATATTTATTCGTGACGTTTGGGCGGTTAAATAATCAATTTATCGAGTGACGTAATGTATTTTTCAGGCAGATAAGTTGTCATCAAAACATGGCTTTGGCGACTATGATAAGATGAAAAAATTAAGTTCTAATAGCAAAGGGTACTGTGATGGAAACGCTGGCTTCTTTATATAACGAACATTTATCCACCCTACAACAGCGCACTCGCGACGTGCTGGAGCGTCATCAGCTAGATGCTTTACTGATTCACTCCGGCGAATTACAACGTATTTTCCTTGATGACCGTGACTATCCTTTTAAAGTTAATGCCCAGTTCAAAGCTTGGGTGCCGGTGACTCAAGTCCCAAACTGCTGGTTATGGGTTGATGGGGTTAATACGCCGAAGTTATGGTTTTACTCCCCGGTAGACTATTGGCACAGTGTAGAGCCACTACCAGATAGCTTCTGGACAAAATCAATTGATATGCAGCCGCTAGCTAACGCGGATGATATTGCGCAGCAATTACCTGTGCAGCGGGATCGCGTGGCCTATATTGGATATGCGCAACACCGTGCTCAGGCTCTAGGTTTCAGTGCGGAAAATATTAATCCGCAGCCGGTGCTGGATTACCTTCATTTCTATCGTTCTTATAAAACGGACTATGAGCTGGCGTGCATGCGCGAAGCACAAAAGATGGCGGTCACCGGACATCGGGCTGCTTATGAGGCATTCCAATCAGGAATGAGCGAGTTTGATATCAATCTTGCCTATCTGATGGCAACGGGGCATCGTGATACTGATGTGCCTTACGATAATATCGTGGCGCTGAATGAACACTCTGCTGTGCTTCATTACACTACCTTACAGCATCAGCCACCGGCAGAAATGCGTAGTTTCTTGATGGATGCCGGTGCCGAATATAATGGTTATGCTGCTGACCTGACTCGCACTTATGCCGCTGACAGTGACAGCGATTTTGCCGCATTGATCAAAGATATGAATGATGAACAATTGGCACTGATCAAAACCATTAAAAGCGGTGTGCGCTATACCGATTATCACGTTCAGATGCACCAGCGCATTGCCAAGTTGCTTCATTCCCATAATCTAGTCACAGGTATCAGTGAAGATGCCATGGTTGAGAAAGGGATTACCTGTCCGTTCTTGCCTCACGGGCTGGGCCATCCTCTAGGGCTTCAAGTGCATGATACCGCTGGCTTTATGCAGGATGATACCGGTACTCACTTGGCAGCTCCATCAAAATACCCTTATCTGCGTTGCACACGAATTCTGCAACCACGGATGGTTCTCACTATTGAACCTGGCCTCTACTTTATTGAATCGTTATTGGCTCCTTGGCGTACCGGGGAATTCAGTAAGCACTTCAATTGGGAGCGCATTGAAGCGCTGAAGCCTTATGGTGGCATTCGCATAGAAGATAATATCGTTATCCATGATAATCGAGTTGAGAACATGACTCGTGACCTGAAGCTGGCCTGATGCAGCCTTATCTGATACCTGCCGCGCCGGTAACTATCAGCGAAGAGATTAAAAAAAGTCGTTTTATCACCTTGTTGGCACACACCAATGGGGTGAATGAAGCGAAAGATTTTATTCAGCAGGTTAAACAGCAGCATCCTACAGCCCGGCATCATTGCTGGGCTTTTGTTGCAGGTACGCCGACAGATTCACAGCAATTAGGTTTTTCTGATGATGGTGAGCCCTCTGGTACTGCGGGGAAACCTATCTTGGCCCAACTGATGGGGAGTCATATTGGCGAAATTACTGCCGTGGTTGTGCGTTACTATGGTGGTATCAAGCTCGGTACTGGCGGATTAGTCAGGGCGTATGGCAGCGGTGTCCAGCAAGCGTTAAAACAGATTGAAGTAAAATATAAAGTCCCACAAGTAGAATATACTTTGCAGTGTGACTATGCGCAGCTTGCCATGGTAGAAACACTATTACAGCAGGTTGAAGGCCAGATTTTACAGAGTGAATATGCACAACTCGTGACTCTTCATCTCTCATTGCCAGCAACTCAAGCCAGTCAGGTCGGGGATAAATTGCGTGATCTCAGTCGTGGTACGTTGCAATTGACGCCCATTTCGCAATAATCCCCATCCAAGTGAATTGCTAAGGAACGTGCCGGAATGCATTTTCGTGCCATAACCCGTATTGTTGGTCTGCTGGTCATCTTATTCTCCGGGACAATGTTTATTCCTGGGCTAGTGGCCTTGATCTATCGTGATGGTGCCGGCCGTGCCTTCAGCGAAACCTTTTTTGTTGCTCTGGCGATTGGTCTTTTGCTTTGGCTACCAAACCGAAAACAGAAACATGAATTGAAGCCGCGTGAAGGTTTCCTGATTGTTGTGCTGTTCTGGACGGTACTGGGCAGTGTCGGGGCATTACCTTTCTTATTCTCAGAGCGGCCCAATCTCTCTCTCACTGATGCATTCTTTGAATCATTCTCCGGTTTGACCACTACTGGAGCGACCACGTTGGTGGGTTTGGATTCATTGCCAAAAGCCATTTTATTTTATCGGCAAATGCTGCAATGGCTGGGGGGCATGGGGATCATTGTGCTGGCGGTGGCAATCTTACCTATTTTGGGCGTTGGAGGGATGCAGCTCTATCGGGCAGAGATGCCTGGCCCGTTGAAAGATAATAAAATGCGGCCTCGAATTGCTGAAACCGCGAAAACACTATGGCTTATCTATGTCTTACTGACCATTGCCTGCGCGCTTTCTTTGTGGGGGGCGGGGATGTCGGTGTTTGATGCTATCTCTCATAGCTTCTCCACTATTGCAATTGGTGGTTTCTCTACTCATGACGCCAGTATTGGTTACTTCAACAGCCCGACTATTAACACCATCATCGGTATTTTCTTGCTGATTTCTGGCTGTAACTTTGGTCTGCACTTTGCGGTACTCAGTGGACGCAGTTTGAAAGTCTATTGGCGTGATCCTGAATTTCGCATGTTTATCTTTGTACAATTGACCTTGGTTATCGTGTGCACCTTGGTGCTTTGGCAACATAGTGTGTACAAATCGGGGTTAGAAACCTTAAATCAGGCATTTTTCCAAGTGGTCTCTATGGCAACCACGGCAGGCTTCACGACGGACAGTATTTCTAAATGGCCGTTGTTCTTGCCGATACTCTTATTATGCTCTGCATTTATAGGAGGGTGTGCGGGATCAACTGGTGGTGGTCTGAAAGTGATTCGTATCCTGCTGCTCTACCTGCAAGGCTCGCGTGAATTAAAACGTTTAGTGCACCCGAATGCGGTTTACACCATTAAGCTGGGGCGGCGTGCGTTGCCGGAAAGAATACTGGAAGCTGTCTGGGGGTTTTTCTCCGCCTATGCTTTGGTTTTCATCATCAGCATGTTGGCGATCATCGCAACGGGTGTTGATGAATTTTCTGCTTTTGCGGCAGTCACCGCAACTTTGAACAATCTTGGGCCAGGTCTGGGTGTTGTTGCTGATAACTTTACCTCTATGAATCCGGCGGCAAAATGGATACTGGTGATAACCATGTTATTTGGTCGACTGGAAGTCTTCACTTTGTTGGTTCTCTTCACTCCAACATTCTGGCGTGAGTAATTCTGCATAAGGAACATTGCTATGAAAGTATTGATACTTTACTCCAGCCGAGATGGCCAAACGAAAACCATCGCTTCTTATATAGCTAAAGAATTATCGGTGGTAGCCACTTGTGAAATACAGGACTTGGCAGACGTGGGGCAAATCGATCTGAGCCAATACCAGCAGGTAATGATTGGTGCTTCAGTACGCTATGGGCATTTCAATCCGAGTTTGACCAAATTCGTCAATAAACACGTCGAACAACTCAACCAGATGCCGAGTGCTTTCTTTGCGGTTAACCTGACAGCACGTAAGCCAGAAAAGCGTTCGCCACAAACAAATGCTTATGTGCGTAAGTTCCTGCTCAGTACACCGTGGCAACCGACATTGTGCACCGTATTCGCAGGAGCCTTGCGTTATCCCCGTTACCGTTGGATCGACCGGGTAATGATCCAGCTTATTATGCGTATGACTGGTGGGGAAACGGATACCAGTAAAGAAGTTGAATATACGGATTGGCAGCAGGTCAGCGGTTTTGCTCAGGATTTCTCGGAATTGTCGTACAAAAAATAACAAGAATGACGTTTATCGCAGCAAATCGTTGAAATAAAACACGGTTGAAAAGTTTTTTTAAATTAGGGGTTGCAGGCTGTCAGGAACTCCCTATAATGCGCCTCCACTGACCGGGAACAACGAAACACACTTCGCCGGGTCAGGAAGAGAAAAGAATGATTTTGACTTCGAAAGAAACAAAAGAAAACCTTGACTCTTCAGCGGGAAAGCGTATTATCTGCCTCCCGCGTTACCGTAAGATTCGCCGCAAGGCAAACAGGTAACGAACGCTCTTTAACAATTTATCAGACAATCTGTGTGGGCACTCGCAAGACGATATCGAAGCCTGTTTCGGCAGGCAGAAGAAATATCAAAGTCTTGAAGAGTGACCAAAGCAGTAAACATTTGAACTTCGGTTCGAATGCATATTTGCAGAAAGTAATCTTTGAGCATCGCTACCTCGGTAGCAAATCAAACAAATCTTAAATTGAAGAGTTTGATCATGGCTCAGATTGAACGCTGGCGGCAGGCCTAACACATGCAAGTCGAGCGGCAGCGGAAAGTAGCTTGCTACTTTGCCGGCGAGCGGCGGACGGGTGAGTAATGTCTGGGAAACTGCCTGATGGAGGGGGATAACTACTGGAAACGGTAGCTAATACCGCATGACCTCGAAAGAGCAAAGTGGGGGACCTTCGGGCCTCACGCCATCGGATGTGCCCAGATGGGATTAGCTAGTAGGTGAGGTAATGGCTCACCTAGGCGACGATCCCTAGCTGGTCTGAGAGGATGACCAGCCACACTGGAACTGAGACACGGTCCAGACTCCTACGGGAGGCAGCAGTGGGGAATATTGCACAATGGGCGCAAGCCTGATGCAGCCATGCCGCGTGTGTGAAGAAGGCCTTCGGGTTGTAAAGCACTTTCAGCGAGGAGGAAGGCATTTCACTTAATACGTGAAGTGATTGACGTTACTCGCAGAAGAAGCACCGGCTAACTCCGTGCCAGCAGCCGCGGTAATACGGAGGGTGCAAGCGTTAATCGGAATTACTGGGCGTAAAGCGCACGCAGGCGGTTTGTTAAGTCAGATGTGAAATCCCCGAGCTTAACTTGGGAACTGCATTTGAAACTGGCAAGCTAGAGTCTTGTAGAGGGGGGTAGAATTCCAGGTGTAGCGGTGAAATGCGTAGAGATCTGGAGGAATACCGGTGGCGAAGGCGGCCCCCTGGACAAAGACTGACGCTCAGGTGCGAAAGCGTGGGGAGCAAACAGGATTAGATACCCTGGTAGTCCACGCTGTAAACGATGTCGACTTGGAGGTTGTGCCCTTGAGGCGTGGCTTCCGGAGCTAACGCGTTAAGTCGACCGCCTGGGGAGTACGGCCGCAAGGTTAAAACTCAAATGAATTGACGGGGGCCCGCACAAGCGGTGGAGCATGTGGTTTAATTCGATGCAACGCGAAGAACCTTACCTACTCTTGACATCCACAGAACTGAGCAGAGATGCTTAGGTGCCTTCGGGAACTGTGAGACAGGTGCTGCATGGCTGTCGTCAGCTCGTGTTGTGAAATGTTGGGTTAAGTCCCGCAACGAGCGCAACCCTTATCCTTTGTTGCCAGCACGTAATGGTGGGAACTCAAAGGAGACTGCCGGTGATAAACCGGAGGAAGGTGGGGATGACGTCAAGTCATCATGGCCCTTACGAGTAGGGCTACACACGTGCTACAATGGCAGATACAAAGTGAAGCGAACTCGCGAGAGCAAGCGGACCACATAAAGTCTGTCGTAGTCCGGATTGGAGTCTGCAACTCGACTCCATGAAGTCGGAATCGCTAGTAATCGTAGATCAGAATGCTACGGTGAATACGTTCCCGGGCCTTGTACACACCGCCCGTCACACCATGGGAGTGGGTTGCAAAAGAAGTAGGTAGCTTAACCTTCGGGAGGGCGCTTACCACTTTGTGATTCATGACTGGGGTGAAGTCGTAACAAGGTAACCGTAGGGGAACCTGCGGTTGGATCACCTCCTTACCTAACGATACGCATTGCGCAGTGTCCACACAGATTGTCTGATAAAAGTAATGAGCAAGAGCACCTGTTGATGTCGTGAGTTTCGACTCATGCTGATGCGAAACGGTTAGATTTCGGTTTAATCGGACTTTCGTGTCCCCATCGTCTAGAGGCCTAGGACACTGCCCTTTCACGGCTGTAACAGGGGTTCGAATCCCCTTGGGGACGCCAATCCGATAATGTGTGAAAGACATTATCACCGGTTCTTGATGAACCACAAAATAACTTAAAGATGACTTTAACGAGTCGTGTTTAAGATATTGCTCTTTAACAATCTGGAACAAGCTGAAAATTGAAACAATACAGCTGAACATTATCTCTCCGTAGATGTACTGAGATAATAAGTAACCTGTATTAGAGTCTCTCAAATAATCACAACGCAAGTGGTCGAAAGACACCTTCGGGTTGTGAGGTTAAGCGACTAAGCGTACACGGTGGATGCCTAGGCAGTCAGAGGCGATGAAGGGCGTGCTAATCTGCGAAAAGCGTCGGTAAGCTGATATGAAGCGTTACAACCGACGATACCCGAATGGGGAAACCCAGTGCAATTCGTTGCACTATCGTTAGATGAATACATAGTCTAACGAGGCGAACCGGGGGAACTGAAACATCTAAGTACCCCGAGGAAAAGAAATCAACCGAGATTCCCCCAGTAGCGGCGAGCGAACGGGGAGGAGCCCAGAGTCTGAATCAGTTTGTGTGTTAGTGGAAGCGTCTGGAAAGTCGCACGGTACAGGGTGATAGTCCCGTACACAAAAATACACTTGCTGTGAACTCGATGAGTAGGGCGGGACACGTGACATCCTGTCTGAATATGGGGGGACCATCCTCCAAGGCTAAATACTCCTGACTGACCGATAGTGAACCAGTACCGTGAGGGAAAGGCGAAAAGAACCCCGGCGAGGGGAGTGAAATAGAACCTGAAACCGTGTACGTACAAGCAGTGGGAGCACCTTCGTGGTGTGACTGCGTACCTTTTGTATAATGGGTCAGCGACTTATATTTTGTAGCAAGGTTAACCGAATAGGGGAGCCGTAGGGAAACCGAGTCTTAACTGGGCGTCTAGTTGCAAGGTATAGACCCGAAACCCGGTGATCTAGCCATGGGCAGGTTGAAGGTTGGGTAACACTAACTGGAGGACCGAACCGACTAATGTTGAAAAATTAGCGGATGACTTGTGGCTGGGGGTGAAAGGCCAATCAAACCGGGAGATAGCTGGTTCTCCCCGAAAGCTATTTAGGTAGCGCCTCGTGAACTCATCTTCGGGGGTAGAGCACTGTTTCGGCTAGGGGGCCACCCCGGCTTACCAAACCGATGCAAACTCCGAATACCGAAGAATGTTATCACGGGAGACACACGGCGGGTGCTAACGTCCGTCGTGAAGAGGGAAACAACCCAGACCGCCAGCTAAGGTCCCAAAGTCATGGTTAAGTGGGAAACGATGTGGGAAGGCATAGACAGCCAGGATGTTGGCTTAGAAGCAGCCATCATTTAAAGAAAGCGTAATAGCTCACTGGTCGAGTCGGCCTGCGCGGAAGATGTAACGGGGCTAAACCATGCACCGAAGCTGCGGCAGCGACACTTAGGTGTTGTTGGGTAGGGGAGCGTTCTGTAAGCCGTTGAAGGTGAACTGTGAGGTTTGCTGGAGGTATCAGAAGTGCGAATGCTGACATAAGTAACGATAATGCGGGTGAAAAGCCCGCACGCCGGAAGACCAAGGGTTCCTGTCCAACGTTAATCGGGGCAGGGTGAGTCGACCCCTAAGGCGAGGCTGAAAAGCGTAGTCGATGGGAAACAGGTTAATATTCCTGTACTTGGTGTTACTGCGAAGGGGGGACGGAGAAGGCTAGGCTAGCCGGGCGACGGTTGTCCCGGTTTAAGCATGTAGGCGGAGTGACCTGGTAAATCCGGTTGCTTATCAACGCTGAGGTGTGATGACGATGCACTACGGTGCAGAAGTAGTTGATGCCAAGCTTCCAGGAAAAGCCTCTAAGCATCAGGTAACATTAAATCGTACCCCAAACCGACACAGGTGGTCAGGTAGAGAATACTCAGGCGCTTGAGAGAACTCGGGTGAAGGAACTAGGCAAAATGGTGCCGTAACTTCGGGAGAAGGCACGCTGGCATTAGGTAAAGAGACTTGCTCTCGTAGCCGAAGCCAGTCGCAGATACCAGCTGGCTGCAACTGTTTAATAAAAACACAGCACTGTGCAAACACGAAAGTGGACGTATACGGTGTGACGCCTGCCCGGTGCTGGAAGGTTAATTGATGGGGTCAGCCGCAAGGCGAAGCTCTTGATCGAAGCCCCAGTAAACGGCGGCCGTAACTATAACGGTCCTAAGGTAGCGAAATTCCTTGTCGGGTAAGTTCCGACCTGCACGAATGGCGTAATGATGGCCAGGCTGTCTCCACCCGAGACTCAGTGAAATTGAACTCGCTGTGAAGATGCAGTGTACCCGCGGCAAGACGGAAAGACCCCGTGAACCTTTACTATAGCTTGACACTGAACATTGAGCCTTGATGTGTAGGATAGGTGGGAGGCATCGAAGCGTGGACGCCAGTCTGCGTGGAGCCAACCTTGAAATACCACCCTTTAATGTTTGATGTTCTAACTCGGCCCCGTAATCCGGGGTGAGGACAGTGTCTGGTGGGTAGTTTGACTGGGGCGGTCTCCTCCCAAAGAGTAACGGAGGAGCACGAAGGTTAGCTAATCACGGTCGGACATCGTGAGGTTAGTGCAAAGGCATAAGCTAGCTTGACTGCGAGAGTGACGGCTCGAGCAGGTACGAAAGTAGGTCTTAGTGATCCGGTGGTTCTGAATGGAAGGGCCATCGCTCAACGGATAAAAGGTACTCCGGGGATAACAGGCTGATACCGCCCAAGAGTTCATATCGACGGCGGTGTTTGGCACCTCGATGTCGGCTCATCACATCCTGGGGCTGAAGTAGGTCCCAAGGGTATGGCTGTTCGCCATTTAAAGTGGTACGCGAGCTGGGTTTAGAACGTCGTGAGACAGTTCGGTCCCTATCTGCCGTGGGCGTTGGAAGATTGAGAGGGGCTGCTCCTAGTACGAGAGGACCGGAGTGGACGAATCACTGGTGTTCGGGTTGTCATGCCAATGGCACTGCCCGGTAGCTAAATTCGGAAGAGATAACCGCTGAAAGCATCTAAGCGGGAAACTTGCCTCGAGATGAGTCTTCCCTGGGGCTTTAAGCCCCCTGAAGGAACGTTAAAGACTATGACGTTGATAGGCTGGGTGTGTAAGTGCAGCGATGCATTGAGCTAACCAGTACTAATGATCCGTGAGGCTTAACCTTACAACACCGAAGGTGTTTTGTGTTTGAGAGATTTTCAGCGAAGTTTACAGATTGAATTGGCTGGCTGCATGAGAGTGATTGTGTAGCGAGTTGATGAAAACAGAATTTGCCTGGCGGCCATAGCGCGGTGGTCCCACCTGATCCCATGCCGAACTCAGAAGTGAAACGCCGTAGCGCCGATGGTAGTGTGGGGTCTCCCCATGCGAGAGTAGGACACTGCCAGGCATCAAATCAAGCCGAGACCCCATGCCAAAAGCGTGGGGTTTTTGCTATGTATGGAATATGAAAAGAGAAAGCCTTCTGCTATGCAGAGGGCTTTTTTACGTTTGTACTTAAAACAAAATACAATATGAGTATTATGATCGGTTAGACTAGCGCTAGAGCTAGCTAGAATGAGTATCCAATGCAATGTCGAGTCAAGGTTCCCCGCTAAAACATCTCAATACTTTCGCGTTATCAGCCTACGCGAGCAACGTCATCAGTGCCAACTCTACGGAAGAATTGATTAACGCCTGGCGCGAGTCAGTCTCTAAGCAGCAACCTGTACTTTTGCTTGGAGAAGGCAGTAATGTACTGTTCATTGAGAATTACGCGGGAACAGTATTATTAAATCGTATCAAGGGCATCACTTTTACTGAAGACGATACTGCCTGGCATTTGCATGTTGGTGCCGGGGAGAATTGGCATCAACTGGTATGCTATTCACTGCAACACAATATGCCGGGGCTGGAAAACTTGGCTTTAATCCCTGGATGTGTCGGTTCTGCGCCAATCCAGAACATTGGTGCTTATGGTGTTGAACTGCAAAAGGTATGTGAGTACGTTGATTTACTTGATATGGAGACGGGTACAGTCCTGCGTCTCTCCGCCCAAGATTGCCAGTTCGGTTATCGCGATAGCATCTTTAAGCACCGCTATGGGAATGGATTTGCCATTGTCGCGGTTGGGATCAGATTAATAAAATCTTGGACTCCAACACTGGGCTATGGCGACTTAGCTCGTATGGATCCATTGACGGTCACAGCAGAAGATATCTTCAATTCAGTCTGTGCAATGCGTCGAAGTAAGTTACCTGATCCAACCGTGACAGGTAATGCCGGTAGTTTCTTCAAAAATCCAGTTGTGGATGCAAGCGTGGCTGAAGATATCGTGAAGCGCTATCCCAATGCACCTCATTATCTGCAACCTGATGGTTTAGTAAAACTGGCCGCGGGCTGGTTGATTGATCAATGCGCGCTTAAGGGCTATCAGATTGGTGGGGCTGCAGTGCATCAACAGCAAGCCTTAGTACTCATTAATCTCGCAGGAGCGACTGGGCAGGATGTTCTGGGCCTTGCTAGCTATATTCGCCAGCAGGTCGCAAATAAATTCGCTATCTGGTTGGAACCAGAGGTTCGCTTTATCGCAAGTAATGGTGAGGTTAATGCTGTGGAGCGTTTGTCGTGAAAGATATTAAAGTTCCCTTGCGGTTAATTGGCATACTTGCTGATGGCGCATTTCACTCTGGCGAGCAACTGGGTGAAATGTTAGGCATGAGTCGTGCAGCGATTAACAAGCATATGCAGACTATCAGAGAGTGGGGATTAGATGTCTTTACGGTCCCCGGTAAGGGTTATAGTCTACCAGCACCTATTCAACTGCTCGATGAGGAAGCGATATTACGTTATCTACCCTCTGGGCAGGTAACCGTATTGCCAGTTGTAGATTCTACAAATCAGTATCTCTTAGAGCGGATTGCTGAGCTTAAATCTGGTGATGCTTGTGTTGCTGAATATCAGCAAGCTGGACGAGGCCGACGCGGGCGTCAGTGGGTCTCTCCTTTTGGTGCTAATCTTTATTTATCAATGTTCTGGCGTCTTGAACAAGGTCCTGCTGCAGCGATGGGACTAAGTTTGGTTGTCGGTATTGTCATGGCAGAAGTGCTACATAAGCTGGGTGCTGAGCAGGTTCGAGTAAAGTGGCCAAATGATCTCTATCTTAATGATAAAAAACTGGCCGGTATATTAGTCGAACTCACAGGGAAGACGGGTGATGCAGCCCAGTTAGTGATTGGCGCCGGTATCAACCTGACCATGCGAGCATCAACAACCAATGTTATCAATCAGGATTGGATTAATTTGCAGGAAGCTGGGGTTATTATTGATCGTAATAAACTGACGGCTGAACTGTTATCTGAATTAAGGTTAGCCGTAGTTAAGTTCGAGAATGAGGGTTTATCTGCTTTTATTTCTCGTTGGCGTGAAATGGATAATTATCTTGATCGCCCTGTGAAATTAATTATTGGAAACCAAGAAATATTTGGGATAGCACGCGGTATAGACCAACAAGGTGCATTATTGTTAGAGCAAGACGGTAATGTAAAACCTTATATTGGTGGTGAGATATCTCTTCGAGGTATTTAATTAATAGATTAAGCGGGCAGTTATTACTACCCGCTATTAATTATTTTCTCAATCGTACACTCTCAACTGCATGATTAGCACTCTTAGTCATTATCAGACTTGCTCTCTCACGAGTCGGTAATATATTCTGCTTTAAATTCAACCCATTAATCTCTTTCCATAACTGAGTTGCAATCTTGACTGCTTCAGTTTCAGGCAGTTTGGCATAATTATGGAAGTAAGAATCTGGATTAGAGAATGCACCTTGTCGGAATTTAAGGAACCGATTGATATACCAACTTTGCAGTAAGTCTTCTGGCGCATCTACATATATAGAGAAGTCGACAAAGTCAGAGACAAATACATGGTGGGGATCATGAGGGTAATCCATACCACTTTGCAATACATTCAATCCTTCCAGAATAAGGATATCAGGTTGCTTAATGACTTTATTTCCATCAGGTACAACGTCATAGATCAAATGTGAATAGACTGGCGCTGTCACTTGGCTGGCACCTGATTTAACTTCAGAGACAAAATTCACCAAGCTATGCATGTCATAAGACTCTGGGAAGCCTTTTTTCTTCATCAACCCACGTTCATTTAATACTTTATTGGGGTGAAGAAAACCATCTGTAGTAATCAGCTCGACGCTGCGGTGTTCCGGCCAGCGGCTTAACAAGGCTTGCAGTAAACGTGCTGTTGTACTTTTACCTACAGCGACACTACCTGCAATACCGATAACATAAGGGATACGTTGGCCATCAGTCCCGAGGAATTGTTCCAAAACAGCCTGTCGGCGTAAATTAGAACTGATATAAAAATTAAGTAGACGCGAAAGTGGTAGATAAATCTGTGCCACTTCATCTAATGAAAGGTCTTCGTTAATCCCTTTGAGTTTAACGATTTCTTCTTCTGTTAGCGTCAATGGTACGGAGTCGCGCAGGGCAGCCCACTGAGTACGATCGAACTGTAGATAAGGCGTCGCTAAAGACTGATCTCTTTTTGTCATAAGCCAAATTCTGCCTGTTAACGCAGGTTGGGAAAGGCGCTGGACGCCAACTCCAGATAAGAAACAAGCTGCATATTATAGGCAGCTTGCTCTTTGGCGTAGACATTTTTGTATTTAGTGAGTGATTTCTTTGATGTGTGCTGCTATTCCCATCAATTAAGACGAGCTGCAGCAAGTTATAATCTTCTTACTGGTCATATCTATGCTTATTAACTGGCTATAGACGTATGCGTTTGATTTACTGAGAATAAACGTTTGAAATAAATCGCTGTTGGGTGATAGCAACCGTCAGGCGTACAAGCATAATCAGGAATTTCCCCCATGCGGCGATAACCTTGCGTCCGATAGAAAGATTCAGCGGGAGAGCCAGCCTGTGTATCGAGATACAACAATCCACGATGAAGTTGAATGGCTGTATTCTCCATGGCAATGACCAACTTATGCCCAATACCACTGCGGCGACTACGGCTATGGACTAATAACTTTTGTACTTCAGCTCGGTTTAAACCGTTGGGTTTTTGGCAAAGGTCTAATTGAATCGTCCCCACTATTCCAACTTCATCACGGGCTATCCATAACAATAGCGTCCCCTTTGCAATGGCAGGGCGAAGGTTATGGAAATAAGCCTCGGCGTCTTCCCGTGAGAGCGTCCGAGTGTCATACCCTATCGATGCGCCATGAGACACTGCATCAATCAACAAACTTGCCAGATCACTTCGGTATATCGGTAATGTTGACGCATTAAGCAAAACAATCTTCATGACAAATCCCTCTTTCTAACGGCCTGTCTGCGTATATACCTATGCTTAAGCAATAAACAAGCCAAGCTGTTAACAGAGTAATTATCTGAATTGGGATGATTATTTTTTGTTGCTACGCACTGTATTGGGGTGATTTCCCTATTTTGGGGCATAAAAAGAGGTCATTTTCATCGGAATGACACTGAAGATTGCGTAGCAATGAGACATGGTTCAGTTTTTAGGGGGTGATTTTTATCGATAGAATTAGTTAGAATAGCAAAAGCACTGGATGCTAATTAAGCTAATCATGGTTAATAATACATCTGGATTTTAAAAAGCGGCTGTTTTCTGAGCGAAAGGGCAAGTTATGCAATTTTTTTGTTGCATCATAGGCCCACTCTACCTAGAATGCGCTGCACTTGATGCCGGCATAGCTCAGTTGGTAGAGCAACTGACTTGTAATCAGTAGGTCCCGAGTTCGACTCTTGGTGCCGGCACCATTCAAGTATAAAAATCAGGTGGGGTTCCCGAGCGGCCAAAGGGAGCAGACTGTAAATCTGCCGTCATCGACTTCGAAGGTTCGAATCCTTCCCCCACCACCATATTTAACCTTGAGTCTCAGGGCGATTCAGAAGACCGAACCCCAATAAACACTCAAGGCGAGAGCAACGCTCTCGATGAAGAGTGAAGTGGCCAAGCCCTTCCTTTCAAGTTTCTGCAGATTAAGTCAGGTAGCCGAGTTCTAAGATGCGGGCATCGTATAATGGCTATTACCTCAGCCTTCCAAGCTGATGATGTGGGTTCGATTCCCACTGCCCGCTCCAAGATGTGCTGATATAGCTCAGTTGGTAGAGCGCACCCTTGGTAAGGGTGAGGTCGGCAGTTCGAATCTGCCTATCAGCACCACTTCTCATTCTCTCGTCCCCTGATTTTCTTTCTGTGTTATGGATTCAGCAAGCATGCGCTTGGTTGATGTGGTGAAACCACCGATTCCGTGTCTTAGAGGGACAATCGATGTCTAAAGAAAAGTTTGAACGTACAAAACCGCACGTTAATGTGGGTACTATCGGCCACGTTGACCATGGTAAAACTACCCTAACTGCTGCAATTACTACCGTACTGGCAAAAACTTACGGCGGTAGTGCTCGTGCATTCGACCAGATCGACAACGCTCCGGAAGAGAAAGCGCGTGGTATCACCATCAACACTTCACATGTTGAATATGACACCCCGTCACGTCACTATGCGCACGTTGACTGCCCAGGGCACGCCGACTACGTTAAAAACATGATCACTGGTGCTGCTCAGATGGACGGCGCTATTCTGGTTGTTGCTGCAACTGATGGCCCTATGCCACAGACTCGTGAGCACATCCTGTTAGGTCGTCAGGTGGGTGTTCCTTACATCCTAGTCTTCCTGAACAAGTGTGACATGGTTGACGATGAAGAGTTGCTGGAACTGGTAGAGATGGAAGTTCGTGAGTTGCTATCTCAATACGATTTCCCAGGCGATGACACTCCGGTTATTCGTGGTTCTGCGCTGAAAGCGCTGGAAGGCGAAGCTGAGTGGGAAGCAAAAATCATTGAGCTGGCTGAAGCATTGGATAGCTACATTCCACAGCCTGAGCGTGCGATTGATAAACCATTCTTGCTGCCAATCGAAGACGTATTCTCTATCTCTGGCCGTGGTACTGTCGTAACCGGTCGTGTAGAGCGCGGTATCGTTAAAGTTGGCGAAGAAGTTGAAATCGTTGGCATCATTGACACGATCAAAACCACTTGTACTGGCGTTGAAATGTTCCGCAAACTGCTGGACGAAGGCCGTGCTGGTGAGAACGTGGGTGTTCTACTGCGTGGTACTAAGCGTGATGACGTACAACGTGGACAGGTGCTGGCTAAACCAGGCTCTATCAAGCCACACACCAAATTTGAATCAGAGGTTTATATTCTGAGCAAAGATGAAGGCGGCCGCCATACTCCGTTCTTCAAAGGCTACCGTCCTCAGTTCTACTTCCGTACAACTGACGTGACCGGTACTATCGAACTGCCAGAAGGCGTAGAGATGGTGATGCCAGGTGATAACATTCAAATGATTGTTAACCTGATTGCTCCTATCGCAATGGATGACGGTCTGCGCTTCGCGATTCGTGAAGGTGGCCGGACCGTTGGTGCTGGCGTTGTTGCTAAAGTCATTGAATAAGATTTGACGCGACATGCGATAAAAGGGCATCATTTGATGCCCTTTTTCTACGTTGTCATACTAGAACCTATCTCATCAGCGGTTTTTTCATCATAATTACTGGTGAGATGGGCTCTGGAAGTACGGCGAATAGTGCTGAATGGTGCCGATTAGAGAGTCTCTAGAGCATCCTTCGGCTTGGTTTGCTTTGCGGTGCGAAGCAAAGTTGTTTGTTCTGAATCATAGTGACAGGTTGGTTTATGAGTGCGAATACCGAGGCTCCAGGGAGCGGACGCGGCCTGGAAACGGCTAAATGGCTAATCGTTGCTGTACTGTTAGTTGCAGCTATTGTTGGCAATTATTATTACCGTGATTTCAGCCTGCCGCTGCGTGCGTTGGCAGTTGTAGTAATTATCGCTGTTGCCGGTGCTGTTGCATTGATGACGGCAAAAGGCAAAGCCACTGTAGCGTTTGCTCGTGAAGCACGCACGGAAGTGCGTAAAGTGATTTGGCCTACCCGTCAGGAAACTCTGCACACGACGTTAATCGTTGCTGCGGTAACTGCTGTAATGTCACTGATTCTATGGGGGCTGGATGGTATTCTGGTCCGCTTGGTATCATTTATTACTGGCCTGAGGTTCTAAGATGTCTGAAGCACCCAAAAAGCGTTGGTACGTCGTTCAGGCGTTTTCCGGTTTTGAAGGCCGTGTAGCTCAATCGCTGCGCGAGCATATCAAGTTACATGACATGGAAGAGCTGTTTGGCGAAGTCATGGTTCCAACGGAAGAAGTCGTCGAAATTCGTGGCGGTCAACGTCGTAAAAGTGAACGTAAATTCTTCCCAGGCTATGTACTGGTTCAGATGGTGATGAACGATGCCAGCTGGCACTTAGTGCGTAGCGTACCACGTGTAATGGGCTTTATCGGTGGTACATCCGATCGCCCTGCGCCAATCAGTGATAAAGAAGTTGATGCGATTATGAATCGTCTTCAGCAAGTGGGTGATAAGCCACGTCCTAAAACACTGTTTGAGCCGGGTGAGTTGGTCCGTGTTAGCGATGGTCCGTTTGCAGACTTCAACGGTGTCGTCGAAGAAGTGGATTACGAAAAGAGCCGCTTGAAAGTGTCTGTTTCCATCTTTGGCCGTGCTACTCCGGTCGAACTGGATTTCAGTCAGGTAGAAAAAGGCTGATTCATTTTTCGCCAATGGTTGAAATTTGAGTCTTGTCTTGGGCGCGAAATTACAATATAATTTCGCGCCTTTTGTTTTTAGATGTCTTGCTTTTGCCATCAGTGGCAATAACAAGCGAGACAAAACACGGGGAGCCTCCAACGAGGCGTTACTACCCAAATCGAGGAAATCGTAAATGGCTAAGAAAGTACAAGCCTATGTCAAGCTGCAAGTTGCAGCTGGTATGGCGAACCCAAGTCCACCAGTTGGTCCAGCTCTGGGTCAGCAGGGTGTTAACATCATGGAATTCTGTAAAGCGTTCAATGCTAAGACTGAAAGCATTGAAAAAGGCCTGCCGATCCCTGTTGTTATTACAGTTTATTCTGACCGCTCTTTCACTTTCGTTACTAAAACCCCGCCAGCAGCAGTTCTGCTGAAAAAAGCGGCAGGTATTAAGTCTGGTTCCGGTAAGCCGAACAAAGACAAAGTAGGGACTGTGACCAGTGCTCAGGTCCGTGAAATCGCAGAAACCAAAGCTGCGGATATGACTGGTGCTGACGTTGACGCTATGATGCGTTCAATCGAAGGTACTGCTCGTTCCATGGGCCTGGTAGTGGAGGGTTAATAAATGGCTAAGCTGACCAAGCGCATGCGCGTGATCCGTGACAAAGTTGATGTTACTAAGCAATACGATATCAATGAAGCTGTTGCCCTGCTGAAAGAGCTGGCTACTGCTAAATTCGTAGAAAGCGTGGACGTTGCCGTTAACCTCGGTATCGATGCACGTAAATCTGACCAAAACGTTCGTGGCGCAACTGTGTTGCCACATGGTACTGGCCGTTCAGTACGCGTTGCTGTTTTCGCTCAGGGTGCAAACGCTGAA
This sequence comes from Yersinia vastinensis, assembly GCF_044905075.1. Classification (NCBI taxonomy): domain Bacteria; kingdom Pseudomonadati; phylum Pseudomonadota; class Gammaproteobacteria; order Enterobacterales; family Yersiniaceae; genus Yersinia; species Yersinia vastinensis. Next base: position 4,390,459 of record NZ_CP173260.1, on the reverse strand, counting down.
GCTGCGAAAGAAGCAGGCGCTGAATTGGTAGGTATGGACGACTTGGCTGACATGATCAAGAAAGGCGAAATGAACTTCGACGTTGTTATTGCTTCTCCGGATGCAATGCGCGTTGTAGGTCAATTGGGCCAGATCTTGGGTCCACGCGGCCTGATGCCTAACCCTAAAGTGGGTACTGTTACTCCTAACGTTGCTGAAGCAGTTAAGAATGCTAAAGCGGGTCAGGTTCGTTATCGCAACGACAAAAACGGTATTATCCACACTACCATTGGTAAAGTTGACTTCGACTCAGATAAGTTGAAAGAAAACTTAGAATCTCTGGTTGTTGCGCTGAAGCGTGCTAAACCTGCTACAGCGAAAGGCGTTTATATCAAGAAAATCAGCCTGTCCACTACCATGGGCGCCGGCGTTGCTATTGATCAAAGCGGCCTGACTGCAGTAGTGAACTAATCACTATTTGCTTTTATCGCTTTACGTGGGCGTAAGGTTTGTCTAGAATCTTACGCCCATGCTTCTGTTGACAGTATTTTTAATCAGCAGATAAACAGAATTTTTCGGTTGGAGCTTGGCCTTATCCAAGCCTCCGTCCAAGACCGCAGGTGTGCTTAACACATTTATGTTGAAAAACTCATGTGGCAAGACACTTAATTTCCTGCGTAGACGGTGACAGAACCTAAAGCATTTTTTTTTATAAAGAATTGCCTTTGCTGGATTCTGCTCACCGTGTTTCAACGCCTGTTCATTACGATTGAGTAATGTTTTGGGTGACGTGAGTTCCGGGGAATGATTCCCCGGTTAATCCAGGAGCAAGAACTAATGGCACTAAATCTTCAAGGCAAACAAGCGATTGTTGCTGAAGTTAAAGAAGTAGCCAAAGGTGCGCTGTCTGCGGTTGTTGCGGATTCTCGTGGCGTTACCGTTGATAAAATGACTGAACTGCGTAAAGCAGGTCGTGAAGCTGGCGTTCACATGCAAGTTGTTCGTAACACCTTGCTGCGTCGCATTGTTGAAGGCACTCCATTCGAATGCCTGAAAGACACGTTTGTTGGTCCAACCTTGATTGCATTCTCTTCAGAACACCCGGGCGCAGCTGCTCGTTTGTTCAAAGCATTTGCTAAAGATAATGCGAAATTTGAGGTTAAAGCAGCAGCCTTTGAAGGCGAGTTAATCCCTGCGGCTCAGATCGACCGCCTGGCAACTCTGCCAACCTACGAAGAAGCAATTGCGAAACTGATGGGAACCATGAAAGAAGCCGCTGCTGGCAAATTGGTTCGTACTCTGGCTGCGCTGCGTGATCAGAAAGAAGCTGCTTAATCGCCTTTTTTCTCCATCATTGCTTTTTAACGTATAAACTATTTCTGTATTTTAGGAACACTTGTTATGTCAACTATCACTAAAGACCAAATTCTGGAAGGCGTTGCAGCTCTGTCTGTAATGGAAATCGTTGAACTGATCTCTGCTATGGAAGAGAAATTCGGCGTTTCAGCTGCTGCTGTTGCTGCAGGTCCTGCTGCTGCTGCTGAAGCTGCAGAAGAACAAACTGAATTCAACGTTGTTCTGGCTTCATTCGGCGACAACAAAGTTGCAGTAATCAAAGCTGTTCGCGGTGCAACTGGCCTGGGCTTGAAAGAAGCTAAAGACCTGGTTGAATCTGCACCTGCAGTTCTGAAAGAAGGCGTGAACAAAGACGAAGCTGATTCTCTGAAAAAATCTCTGGAAGAAGCTGGTGCTTCTGTTGAGATCAAGTAAGTTAAGCTTTGAGTTTGCAGCCTAACTTATAGGCTGATGGCTGGTGACTTTTTAGTCATCAGCCTTTTTGCGCTGTAGGGCGTTAGTCGCATTTCACACTGTTTAGCGGCTAACTAACCCCCCAATATTCCTTTCTATTGACGACTTAATATACTGCGTTCTCAGCTACGACCCACTCGGGTAGCTCGGTAGTCAAAGTAACGCGATGAAATGGTTTAAGAGTGATAGAAAAGAGTATTCCGAGAAGTGTTTCGACTTCTCAGTCTAAATAATAGTGTTGCATGACCTGTCCTAGTTTAGGGCGGACAGAGTGGGTCACTGATCAGCGAGCTGAGGAACCCTATGGTTTACTCCTATACCGAGAAAAAACGTATTCGTAAGGATTTTGGTAAACGTCCACAAGTTCTGGACATACCTTATCTCCTTTCTATCCAACTTGACTCGTTTCAGAAGTTTATCGAGCAAGATCCCGAAGGGCAGTACGGCCTAGAAGCAGCATTCCGTTCTGTTTTTCCAATCCAGAGCTACAGCGGCAATTCGGAGCTGCAATACGTTAGCTACCGTCTTGGTGAGCCAGTATTTGACGTCAAAGAGTGCCAGATCCGTGGTGTGACTTATTCCGCACCGCTGCGCGTTAAACTGCGTCTGGTAATCTATGAGCGCGAAGCTCCGGAAGGTACGGTCAAAGACATCAAAGAACAAGAAGTCTACATGGGTGAAATTCCACTCATGACCGAGAACGGTACCTTTGTCATTAACGGTACTGAGAGGGTTATCGTATCTCAGCTGCACCGTAGTCCTGGCGTATTCTTTGACAGCGATAAGGGTAAAACCCATTCATCGGGTAAAGTGCTGTATAACGCGCGTATCATCCCTTACCGCGGTTCATGGTTAGATTTCGAGTTTGACCCGAAAGACAACCTGTTTGTCCGTATTGACCGTCGTCGTAAATTGCCGGCAACCATCATTCTGCGTGCATTGAATTTCACCACTGCACAGATCTTGGATCTGTTCTTTGAGAAAGTGGTCTTTGAGATTCGTGACAACAAGCTGCAGATGGAATTGGTTCCAGAGCGTCTGCGCGGTGAAACGGCATCCTTTGATATTGAAGCGAATGGCAAAGTTTACGTCGAGAAAGCGCGTCGTATTACTGCACGTCATATTCGCCAGCTTGAAAAAGACGGTATTGACCGCATCGAAGTTCCAGTTGAATACATTGCTGGCAAAGTCGTAGCAAAAGACTACATCGATGAGAACACCGGTGAGCTTATCTGTGCAGCCAACATGGAGCTGTCACTGGATCTGCTGGCTAAGTTAAGCCAAGCGGGCCACAAGCAAATCGAAACATTGTTCACCAACGACTTGGATCACGGTGCTTATATCTCCGAGACCCTGCGTGTTGATCCAACCAGTGATCGTCTGAGCGCTTTGGTTGAGATCTACCGCATGATGCGTCCTGGTGAACCACCAACTCGCGAAGCAGCTGAAAATCTGTTTGAGAACCTGTTCTTCTCTGAAGACCGCTACGATTTGTCTGCGGTTGGCCGGATGAAGTTCAACCGTTCACTGCTGCGTGACGAGATCGAAGGTTCCGGTATCCTGAGCAAAGAAGACATCACTGAAGTGATGAAAAAGCTCATCGATATCCGTAACGGTAAAGGCGAAGTGGATGATATTGACCACTTAGGCAACCGTCGTATTCGTTCTGTTGGTGAAATGGCTGAAAACCAGTTCCGTGTGGGTCTGGTTCGTGTTGAGCGTGCGGTTAAAGAGCGTCTGTCTCTGGGCGATCTCGACACGCTGATGCCTCAGGACATGATCAACGCCAAGCCTATCTCGGCTGCGGTGAAAGAGTTCTTTGGTTCTAGCCAGTTGTCACAATTTATGGACCAGAACAACCCGTTGTCTGAGATTACGCACAAACGTCGTATCTCTGCATTGGGCCCGGGTGGTTTGACCCGTGAACGTGCTGGCTTTGAAGTTCGAGACGTACACCCGACTCACTACGGTCGCGTATGTCCAATCGAAACGCCAGAAGGTCCAAACATCGGTCTGATCAACTCCTTGTCCGTGTACGCACAGACCAATGAGTATGGTTTCTTGGAAACTCCGTATCGTCGCGTTCGTGATGGTGTGGTGACCGATGAAATTAACTATCTGTCTGCTATTGAAGAAGGCAACTTCGTTATCGCTCAGGCGAACTCCAACTTGGACGAAGATGGCCGCTTCATCGAAGACTTAGTCACTTGTCGTAGCAAAGGCGAATCAAGCCTGTTCAGCCGCGACCAAGTTGACTACATGGACGTTTCCACTCAACAGGTGGTGTCCGTTGGTGCTTCTCTGATTCCATTCTTGGAACACGATGACGCCAACCGCGCCTTGATGGGTGCGAACATGCAACGTCAGGCGGTTCCTACTCTGCGTGCTGATAAGCCGCTGGTTGGTACCGGTATGGAACGTGCAGTAGCGGTTGACTCAGGGGTAACTTCTGTAGCCAAACGTGGCGGTACAGTTCAATACGTTGATGCATCTCGTATCGTGATTAAAGTTAACGAAGACGAAATGTATCCGGGCGAAGCAGGTATTGATATTTATAACCTGACCAAATACACCCGTTCTAACCAGAACACCTGTATCAACCAGATGCCGTGTGTGAATCTGGGTGAGCCTATCGAGCGCGGCGACGTGCTGGCAGATGGCCCATCAACAGATCTGGGTGAACTGGCATTGGGTCAGAACATGCGCGTAGCGTTCATGCCTTGGAACGGTTACAACTTCGAAGACTCCATCTTGGTCTCCGAGCGCGTGGTTCAAGAAGATCGCTTCACGACTATCCATATTCAGGAATTGGCATGTGTGTCTCGTGACACCAAGTTAGGGCCTGAAGAGATCACTGCTGATATCCCGAACGTGGGTGAAGCTGCGCTCTCTAAACTGGATGAATCCGGTATCGTGTATATCGGTGCTGAAGTGACTGGCGGTGACATTCTGGTTGGTAAGGTAACACCTAAAGGTGAAACCCAACTGACACCAGAAGAGAAACTGTTACGTGCGATCTTCGGTGAGAAAGCGTCTGATGTTAAAGACTCTTCTCTGCGTGTACCAAACGGTGTTTCCGGTACGGTTATTGATGTGCAGGTCTTTACTCGCGACGGCGTAGAAAAAGACAAACGTGCGTTAGAAATCGAAGAGATGCAACTGAAGCAGGCTAAGAAAGACCTGACTGAAGAGTTGCAGATCTTGGAAGCGGGCCTGTTTGCACGTATCCATGCAGTACTGGTTTCTGGTGGCATCGAAGCTGACAAGCTGAGCAAATTACCACGTGATCGCTGGCTGGAACTTGGCCTGACCGACGAAGACAAGCAAAACCAGTTGGAACAGTTGGCAGAGCAGTACGACGAAATGAAATCCGAATTCGAGAAGAAGATGGATGCCAAGCGTCGTAAGATCACCCAAGGCGATGATTTGGCACCCGGCGTGCTGAAGATCGTCAAGGTGTATCTGGCCGTTAAACGTCAGATTCAACCGGGTGACAAGATGGCCGGTCGTCACGGTAACAAAGGTGTTATCTCTAAGATTAACCCGATCGAAGATATGCCTTACGATGAAAACGGTACGCCGGTAGACATCGTTCTGAACCCGCTGGGCGTACCATCGCGTATGAACATCGGTCAGATTTTGGAAACCCACTTGGGGATGGCAGCGAAAGGTATCGGCGAGAAAATCAACGCCATGCTGAAGAAGCAGGAAGAAGTTGCCAAACTGCGTGAGTTTATCCAGAAAGCCTACGATCTGGGCGATAGCGTTTGTCAGAAAGTTGATCTGAGCACCTTCAGCGATGACGAAGTACTGCGTCTGGCAGAGAACCTGAAAAAAGGTATGCCAATCGCAACACCAGTCTTCGATGGTGCAACAGAGAAAGAAATCAAGGAACTGTTACAGCTGGGTGGCCTGCCAACTTCTGGTCAGATTACTCTGTTTGACGGCCGTACCGGCGAGCAATTCGAACGTCAGGTTACTGTCGGCTACATGTACATGCTGAAACTGAACCACTTGGTTGATGACAAGATGCATGCGCGTTCTACCGGTTCTTACAGCCTGGTTACTCAGCAGCCGCTGGGTGGTAAGGCTCAGTTCGGTGGTCAGCGCTTCGGTGAGATGGAAGTGTGGGCGTTGGAAGCTTATGGCGCCGCGTACACCTTGCAGGAAATGCTTACCGTCAAGTCTGACGATGTAAACGGCCGTACCAAGATGTACAAAAACATCGTGGATGGCGATCACCGTATGGAACCGGGCATGCCGGAGTCCTTCAACGTATTGTTGAAAGAAATCCGCTCGCTGGGCATCAATATCGAGCTGGAAGAAGAGTAATTCTTCTCCAGACGGCAGGCTCTCATAGCCGGGAGTCTGCTGGTGGTTCGCACTGGTCACAGGGGCGCTCAAACTTAGGTTTGGGCGCCTATCAGGTCTAACTCCGACAGGAGCCAATCCGTGAAAGACTTATTAAAGTTTCTGAAAGCGCAAACTAAGACCGAAGAGTTTGATGCGATCAAAATTGCTCTGGCCTCGCCAGACATGATCCGTTCATGGTCGTTCGGTGAAGTTAAAAAGCCGGAAACCATTAACTACCGTACGTTCAAACCAGAACGTGACGGCCTTTTCTGCGCCCGTATCTTTGGCCCAGTAAAAGATTACGAATGCCTGTGCGGTAAGTACAAGCGTTTGAAACACCGCGGTGTTATTTGTGAGAAATGCGGCGTTGAAGTGACTCAAACCAAAGTACGCCGTGAGCGTATGGGTCACATCGAGCTGGCGTCTCCAACTGCGCACATCTGGTTCCTGAAATCGTTGCCATCTCGCATCGGTTTGCTGCTGGATATGCCATTACGTGACATCGAACGTGTACTGTACTTCGAATCCTATGTGGTGGTTGAAGGCGGTATGACCAACTTAGAACGTCGCCAGATCCTGACTGAAGAGCAGTATCTGGATGCGTTGGAAGAGTTTGGTGATGAGTTCGACGCGAAAATGGGCGCCGAAGCTATTCAGGCCCTGTTGAAAAACATGGATCTGGAAGCGGAATGCGAGATCCTGCGTGAAGAATTAAACGAAACAAATTCTGAAACCAAGCGTAAGAAGCTGACCAAGCGTATCAAGTTGCTGGAAGCGTTCGTACAGTCTGGCAACAAGCCAGAGTGGATGATCCTGACCGTGCTGCCTGTGCTGCCGCCAGATCTGCGCCCATTGGTTCCGCTGGACGGCGGTCGCTTTGCGACATCTGACCTGAACGATTTGTATCGTCGCGTGATCAACCGTAACAACCGTCTGAAACGCCTGCTGGACTTGGCTGCTCCTGACATCATCGTACGTAACGAAAAGCGTATGCTGCAAGAAGCAGTAGATGCATTGCTGGATAACGGCCGTCGCGGTCGTGCTATTACCGGCTCTAACAAGCGTCCGTTGAAGTCACTGGCTGACATGATCAAAGGTAAGCAAGGTCGTTTCCGTCAGAACTTGCTGGGTAAACGTGTTGACTACTCAGGTCGTTCGGTTATTACCGTTGGTCCATACCTGCGTCTGCATCAGTGCGGTCTGCCTAAGAAAATGGCTCTTGAGCTGTTTAAACCGTTCATTTACGGCAAGTTGGAATTGCGTGGTCTTGCTACCACCATTAAAGCTGCCAAGAAGATGGTTGAGCGTGAAGAAGCGGTTGTTTGGGATATTCTGGATGAAGTTATCCGCGAACACCCAGTACTGCTGAACCGTGCACCAACCCTTCACCGTTTGGGTATCCAGGCGTTTGAACCGGTTCTGATCGAAGGTAAAGCAATCCAGTTGCACCCACTGGTTTGTGCGGCATATAACGCCGACTTCGATGGTGACCAAATGGCTGTTCACGTACCGCTGACACTGGAAGCTCAGTTAGAAGCGCGTGCGTTGATGATGTCGACCAACAACATCCTGTCACCAGCGAACGGCGAGCCAATCATCGTTCCTTCTCAGGACGTTGTATTGGGTCTGTATTACATGACCCGCGACTGTGTTAACGCTAAAGGCGAAGGCATGGTACTGACTGGCCCGAAAGAAGCGGAGCGTATTTATCGCGCTGGCTTGGCATCTCTGCATGCCCGGGTAAAAGTCCGTATTACTGAAGAAATTCGTAATACCGAAGGCGAAAGCACTTCGCGTACCAGCATCATCGATACGACTATTGGCCGTGCTATTTTGTGGATGATCGTCCCGAAAGGCCTGCCTTACTCTATCGTTAACCAGCCGCTGGGCAAAAAAGCAATTTCCAAGATGCTGAACACTTGTTACCGCATCCTGGGCTTGAAACCAACGGTTATCTTTGCTGACCAGATCATGTACACCGGTTTTGCTTATGCAGCACGCTCAGGCGCGTCTGTAGGCATCGATGACATGGTTATCCCAGAAGCGAAAGCAGGGATCATCGAAGAAGCTGAAACTGAAGTTGCCGAGATCCAGGAACAGTTCCAATCCGGTCTGGTAACAGCAGGCGAACGTTATAACAAAGTGATCGATATCTGGGCCGCGGCTAACGAACGTGTTGCCAAGGCGATGATGGATAACTTGTCTGTTGAAGATGTTGTCAACCGTGACGGCGTTGTCGAACAGCAGGTGTCTTTCAACAGCATCTTTATGATGGCCGACTCCGGTGCGCGTGGTTCTGCTGCACAGATTCGTCAGCTGGCAGGGATGCGTGGCCTGATGGCTAAGCCAGATGGTTCGATCATTGAAACGCCAATCACCGCGAACTTCCGTGAAGGTTTGAACGTACTTCAGTACTTCATCTCAACCCACGGTGCGCGTAAAGGTTTGGCGGATACCGCATTGAAAACTGCGAACTCCGGTTACCTGACTCGTCGTTTGGTTGACGTGGCACAGGATCTGGTGGTGACTGAGGACGATTGTGGTACCCATAACGGTATCGTGATGACCCCGGTTATCGAAGGTGGTGATGTTAAAGAGCCACTGCGTGATCGTGTACTGGGTCGTGTGACCGCAGAAGAAGTTATCAAGCCGGGTACGGCTGATATTCTGGTTCCGCGTAACACCCTGCTGGACGAAAAATGGTGTGATCTGTTAGAAGAAAACTCCGTCGACAGCGTTAAAGTTCGCTCCGTAGTAAGCTGTGAAACTGACTTCGGTGTGTGTGCTAACTGCTATGGTCGCGACCTGGCACGTGGCCACATCATCAACAAAGGTGAAGCAGTTGGTGTTATTGCAGCACAGTCCATCGGTGAGCCGGGTACCCAGCTGACGATGCGTACGTTCCACATCGGTGGTGCGGCATCTCGTGCGGCAGCAGAATCTAGTATCCAGGTTAAGAACAAAGGTAGCTTGAAACTGAGCAACGCCAAGTTCGTTACCAATGCAGCTGGCAAGCTGGTGATTACTTCTCGTAACACTGAGCTGAAGCTGATCGACGAATTCGGCCGTACTAAAGAAAGCTACAAAGTGCCTTACGGTGCTGTCATGGGTAAAGGCGATGGTGCAGAAGTTCAGGGCGGCGAAACCGTTGCTAACTGGGATCCGCACATCATGCCAGTTGTGACCGAAGTGAGCGGTTTCATTCGCTTCGCGGACATGGTTGACGGCCAGACCATTACTCGCCAGACCGACGAACTGACTGGTTTGTCTTCTCTGGTCGTACTGGACAGCGCAGAACGTACCGGTAGCGGTAAAGACCTGCGTCCGGCACTGAAAATTGTTGATGCCAAAGGCGACGACGTATTGATCCCAGGTACAGATATGCCTGCTCAGTACTTCCTGCCAGGTAAAGCGATTGTTCAGCTGGAAGACGGTATTCAGATCGGTGCGGGTGATACCTTGGCGCGTATTCCTCAGGAATCAAGCGGTACCAAGGATATTACCGGTGGTCTGCCACGTGTTGCTGACTTGTTCGAAGCACGTCGTCCGAAAGAGCCTGCAATCCTGGCTGAAATCAGCGGGATCATCTCGTTCGGTAAAGAGACCAAAGGCAAGCGTCGTCTGGTGATTTCACCGTTAGATGGTAGCGATGCATACGAAGAGATGATTCCTAAGTGGCGTCAGCTCAACGTGTTCGAAGGTGAAGTTGTAGAACGCGGTGACGTGGTTTCCGACGGCCCAGAATCTCCACACGATATTCTGCGTCTGCGTGGCGTTCACGCCGTGACCCGTTACATCACCAACGAAGTGCAGGAAGTTTACCGTCTGCAAGGCGTTAAGATTAACGATAAACACATTGAAGTTATCGTTCGTCAGATGCTGCGTAAAGGCACCATCGTTGATGCAGGTAGCACCGACTTCTTGGAAGGCGAGCAGGCAGAAATGTCTCGCGTTAAAATCGCTAACCGTAAGCTGGCAGCTGAAGGCAAAATCGAGGCTACGTTCACACGTGACCTGCTGGGTATCACCAAGGCATCCTTGGCGACCGAATCCTTCATCTCTGCGGCTTCGTTCCAAGAAACCACACGTGTTCTTACTGAAGCGGCTGTTGCCGGTAAACGTGATGAACTGCGTGGCCTGAAAGAAAACGTCATCGTTGGCCGTCTGATCCCAGCCGGTACTGGTTATGCTTATCACCAGGATCGTATGCGTCGCAAAGCTCTGGGTGAAGTTCCAGTGGCTCCGCAAGTTAGCGCGGATGAAGCGACTGCTAACCTGGCTGAATTGCTCAACGCTGGTTTTGGTAACAGCAAAGACTAATCTCTTTGTTCGTCACCAACGTAAAAACCGCTCCTTTCGGGGCGGTTTTTTTTTGCTTATTTTTCAGGACGAAAACACGGAGTCTAGGAAAGAGATCGGCCTAAATGACGGTCCCAATCTTTCCAGACTGGCTGTAGCCCAGAAAGTGTCAATGCCTGTGCAACCTGCTCTGGAGTCCGATTATCATGCGGAGCAAACTGTTCAAGCTCCGGGTGATTATCTGCATATCCTCCCGGCTGAGTTTTCGAGCCTGCACTGACATTATTAATCGCCACCGGAATCACGTTATCGCGGAAGAAAGGTGATTCGCGGGTCGATAAGGACAATTCCACATCTGGCGCAAACAGGCGAAAAGCACAAATCAATTGCAGCAGTTGTGGCTCACTCATCAGAGAGGCGGGTTCAATGCCCCCGGCGCAAGGCCGTAAACGCGGGAACGAGATAGAATAGCGGCTCTGCCAGTAAGTTTGTTGCAGGTAGAACAGATGTTCCGCCAGCATGTAGCAGTCAGTGCGCCAACTGTTTGATAGCCCAATTAAAGCACCTAATCCGATCTTATCGATCCCCGCACGTCCCAAGCGATCCGGCGTTGCTAGCCGCCAGTGAAAATCTTGTTTCTGGCCGCGTAAATGGTGTTGTTGATAAGTGGCCGGATGATAGGTTTCTTGATAAACCATCACGCCGTCTAATCCCAGAGTTTTTAGTTCCGCATATTCTGCTTCAGCCAATGGTTGAACTTCCATCATCAGTGAGCTGAATTGGCTGCGGATCGTCGGGAAATGGCGGCGAAAGTAGTCCATCCCGACTTTTGCCTGATGCTCTCCAGTGACCAATAGCAAGTGTTCGAAGCCCAGCGCTTTGATGGCTTCACACTCACGAATGATTTCCGCCTCATCCAAGGTTTTGCGCTTAATGCGATTACTCATTGAAAAACCACAATAAGTACAATCATTGGCACACAGATTAGAGAGATAAAGCGGCACATAAAAACTGACGGTATTGCCAAAGCGCTGGCGAGTCAGTTGTTGTGCTTTTTGCGCCATGGGTTCCAAATAGGCTAATGCTGCGGGTGAAATTAAAGCCATCAAATCATCGCGAGTGGGTTTAATCGCATTTATCGCCCGTTCAACATCCACGGCAGTCTTGCTGTTGATGCGCAGTGAGATATCGTCCCAATCTAATTGCCGCCAACGCTGAGTGAAGTCTTCAGACATGACTGTTTTCCTCAAGCAGACTAAGGAAACCAGTCAAGGGGCTGGTGGCATTGGCTTGTCGTTGGCTCGGGCCTAAACCAGCATGTCGTGCTAAGGTGCCCGCTTCAACGGCCAGCCGGAATGCTTGCGCCATGTGTACTGGTGAGTGAGCAACAGCAATGGCGGTATTCACCAAAACGGCATCAGCGCCCAACTCAATCGCCTCAAGAGCGTGGCTGGGTGCCCCAATTCCGGCATCCACCACGACCGGGACTTTCGCTTGCTCAATGATGATTTGCAGAAAGTCGCGAGTGCGTAGTCCCAAATTTGAGCCAATGGGCGCTCCCAGTGGCATCACGGCAGCACAGCCAACCTCTTCCAATCGCTTACATAATACCGGGTCAGCGCCGCAGTAAGGCAAAACGACAAAACCCTCTTTCACCAGTGTTTCGGCAGCTTTCAGGGTTTCTATTGGGTCTGGTAGCAAATACTTCACATCCGGATGAATCTCCAGTTTCACCCAATGGGTGCCCAGTGCTTCTCGTGCCAGTCGAGCGGCGAAAACCGCTTCCTGTGCAGTTTTTGCTCCAGAGGTATTAGGTAGTAAGCGCACCCCTAATTGGCGTAACGGCGCCAGAATGGCATCGTTACCGGCGTGGAGGTCCACGCGTTTCATTGCCATAGTGACCAACTGAGAGCCAGAGGCTTGCAGTGCTTCCAGCATTAATTCAGCGGTGGCAAATTTGCCCGTCCCGGTAAATAGACGCGAGGTAAATGTGGTATCGGCGATTTTCAGCATGTTAGCCCCCGGCAATCGCTTGGAATAGCAAAATGTTATCTCCCTCGCATAGCTGGCATTCTTCCCAGTGACAGCGGGGGATGATGACTTGATTAATCGCCAGTGCGGTACCCGGCTGGTGGCGATTTAGCTGATTGAGCAGCTTGTCAGCGGTGATATCAGTCTCAACCTCTAACGGTTGGTCGTTGAGCACAATGCGCATGTGGTTTGTTGTCACCATCCACCTCCACAGACGGGGCAATGTACTGCCCGTGTCAGTTGCAAAGTGCTCCAGCTTTGTTGCTTACCATCGAATAACCGCAATTTGCCGTTTAATGGCGAAGGCAGTCCTGCCAACATTTTGATGGCTTCGAGAGCTTGCAAGGTGCCAATCACCCCCACAACAGGCCCTAATACACCGGCTGTACGGCAGTTTCGCTGTGGCAGTTCTTTATCTGGATAAAGGCAGGCGTAGCAACCATAGGAGTAAGGCGGCTCTATCACCAGCAACTGCCCACTAAACCCCACCGCACTGCCACTGATTAATGGCTTTTGCGCAGTGATGCAGGCTGCATTCACTTGATGGCGTGTTTCCATGTTGTCACTGCAATCAAGCACCAAATCAACGCCAGCGACGGCATCAATCAATGCTTTCCCCGCCAGTCGTGTATCAAATGCAATCGCTTCGATCAGTGGGTTGAGGTTTTGCAGATGACGTTGTGCTAACCGGGCCTTATTTTTACTGTCCGGGGTCTGGCTGATATCGGTGGTGCGGTACAGAATTTGACGTTGTAAATTAGTCAATTCGAGCTGGTCATCGTCAGCCAATAGCAAGCGGCCCACACCGGCTGCCGCCAGATACAATGCCGCGGGGGAACCCAGCCCACCCAGCCCTATGATCAACACACTGGCACTTTTTAGCTGCAATTGGCCTTCAGGGCCAATGTCTTCGAGCAATAATTGGCGGCTATAGCGCAAGAATTCGCTGTCATTCAGTTCATGCGTGTTTATCATCATTTAGCCTCTTGCCTTCAATCAGGTGCAGCAATTGTGCGGTCGCCTGCTGCCAGTCATCGGCCTGAGTAATGGCGCTGACTACCGCTACACCGCCGACACCGGTTGCCAACACGGCAGGAACGCGCGCAATACTGATACCGCCGATAGCGACGGTGGGGTAATCAGGAGTGTTGTCGACCATCTGCTTGAGCACTGATAGCCCCTGTGGTGCTGACGGCATCTGTTTAGTCTGTGTCGGGAAGATATGACCCATAGCGATATAGGAGGGGCGTACAGCTTTGGCGATTGCCAGTTCATGTGCATCGTGAGTAGAGACGCCCAGCCGTAATCCGGCCTGCTGAATGGCGGCTAAATCAGTGGTTTCCAGATCTTCCTGCCCCAGATGCACGCCATAAGCGCCATGTTTAATCGCCAGCCGCCAGTAATCATTGATAAATAGGCGTGCTTTATAGCGTTCACCTAATTCAATCGCGGCTGCAATGTCTTGCTCGACTTGTGCGTCAGCTAAATCTTTAATACGTAATTGGATGGTGGTTACGCCGACTGCCAGCAGCCGTTCTATCCACAACAGTGAGTCAACGACCGGATATAGGCCGAGATACTGTTGGGTTGCAGGGAAACCTTTCTCCGCGGAAAAGGAAGCATGATTAGATGGGTTCATTATTGGCCTCTGCTTTTAGATTGGCTGGGCTATGGTATAGCTCACTGCCACGGGAGCGGAACTCGGCTGACATCTGTTCCATACCTGATTGTTGATTTTGCCGTGAGGGCTGGAGCTGGATTGTTTGAGTCTCTGCCTCTTGGGCTGCGGCATAGTCACGCACTTCCTGAGAAATTTTCATCGAGCAGAATTTCGGCCCACACATGGAGCAGAAATGGGCAACTTTGCCTGACTCTTGCGGCAGAGTTTCATCGTGGTAAGCACGAGCAGTTTCAGGGTCCAGTGCCAGATTGAACTGATCTTCCCAGCGGAATTCGAAGCGAGCTTTTGACATGGCATTATCGCGGATCTGTGCGCCGGGGTGGCCTTTCGCTAAATCTGCAGCATGGGCGGCAATTTTATAAGTAATAAGGCCTTGCTTTACATCATCTTTATTGGGCAGGCCAAGATGTTCTTTTGGCGTGACATAACACAACATGGCGCAACCAAACCAGCCGATCATCGCCGCACCAATACCTGATGTGAAATGATCATAACCCGGGGCGATATCCGTGGTGAGTGGCCCTAGTGTATAAAATGGCGCTTCGTGGCAGTGTTCCAGTTCTTCGGTCATGTTGCGGTGAATCATCTGCATCGGTACATGTCCGGGGCCTTCGATCATTACCTGCACATCATATTCCCAAGCAATCTTGGTTAATTCTCCCAAGGTGTGTAACTCAGCAAATTGGGCTTCATCATTGGCATCTTGAATAGAACCAGGGCGCAGGCCATCACCCAGTGATAATGAAACGTCATAGGCGGCACAAATCTGGCAAATCTCACGGAAATGCTGATAGAGGAAATTTTCCTGATGATGGGAGAGACACCATTTCGCCATAATTGACCCACCACGGGAAACAATCCCGGTCAGTCGCTTGGCAGTCATCGGCACATAACGCAATAATACGCCGGCATGAATAGTGAAGTAGTCAACCCCTTGCTCTGCTTGCTCTAACAAGGTATCGCGGAACATTTCCCAAGTTAGGTTTTCTGCTACGCCGTTGACTTTTTCCAGTGCTTGATAGATGGGTACGGTGCCAATGGGGACCGGACTATTACGCAAGATCCATTCACGAGTTTCATGAATATAGCGGCCGGTGGATAAATCCATCACAGTATCCGCGCCCCAGCGAGTGGACCATACCAATTTCTCCACTTCTTCTTCAATAGAGGAGGTCACGGCAGAGTTGCCGATATTGGCGTTCACTTTTACCAAAAAGTTACGGCCAATAATCATGGGTTCAGATTCGGGGTGGTTGATATTGGCGGGGATAATCGCACGCCCAGCGGCGACCTCCTGACGAACAAACTCCGGCGTGATGTTTTCCGGTAAATTGGCACCAAAGGCTTGTCCCGGGTGCTGGTGGCGTAACACTTCGCCACGAATCCGCTCACGGCCCATATTTTCTCGTAGGGCAATAAATTCCATCTCCGGCGTCACTTTACCGGCTCTGGCGTAATGCAGTTGTGTAACACATTTGCCATCAATAGCTTTTTTAGGGCGCGGGAGATGTTCAAAGCGCAAATGGTCCAAACCTTCATCTGCCAAACGTTGCTGGGTAAAACCAGAGCTGACGGAGGCCAGTGCTTCAGTATCCTGACGATCCGCTATCCAGCTATCACGCAATTTGGGTAAACCGGTGTGGACATCCAATTTTGCGTTCGGGTCGCCATAAGGGCCGGAGGTGTCATAAACCGGAATCGCTTCGTTATCTTCGTAGCGTGGGGAGTCTTTACTGCCGCCAATCAACGTTGGACTGAGTTGGATCTCCCGCATCGGAACTTGGATATCGGCCCGTGAGCCTTGCAGGTAAATACGTTGAGAATTGGGGAAAGTTACCCCTTGTAGGGTATCGATAAACTGTTGAGCTTCTTCGCGCACTTGCTTGCGGGGAATAGCATGGCGTGGGTGTGATGCACTTTGAGTTGTATTATTAGACATAGCAAATTCCTACCAGTGTGGTTTATAGGGAAAATTGCTTGTCTGGAGCTTGGCGGGAGTAACGATGTTGGCCAGTGACCGGCAGCCACCTTTAAGGTGAAGACGGGCCTGTAGCGATAAATTACTCTTGTTCCCTTCGCGGGTATTAACCCGATCAGGTTCCGCGGATCCCGAATTAACGGTCTCAGCCTGCGTTTGCTTCCCTAAGAAAGCAGGTGCTAGGCACTCCGACAAGAGTCCTCAGTATATACCCTTCTTACTTGAAATTGCAGGGGGACTCGCGACGTTTATTACTCGCCCCATCCATGGGCCTCGCTTCTACGAGGCCGCTGCTTGCAATTCCAAGTCTTTGGGTATTTGAGATTGAATAAAAATCAGCTTATAGAACTGAGTTAATTTGCTAACCCTTCTCTATTTACCGGTTGAGCGGCTTGCCATGATTCTGCTGCCCATTGAATTAATTGATCTTCCAACCTGAAACGGGCATCCAGTGCCTCGCCGATATCAGATAAAGCTTGTTGGAATTCAGTGCAGCTATCTTGGTCTATCTCAATGTTTGTATAACGATCATGGAATGCCATGATAGTTTGAGTGTTATTTTTTAACGCGGGATACACTTTGGTCGTTAGCGCCATTTTCGGGCTGGACGCCCCTTCTACCTGTTTGATTATTCTATCGTAGATATGAAAATGTCCGGAGGAGAGATAATCCACCAGATTATGGCAAAAGTTCTCCAGCGCTTTTTCATTAAGCGGGGTATGCTTTTCTTTTTGCGGCTTAATACCGATCACTGCGCAATACGAAACTAAAAGTTCTTTACGTGCATGAAGCCATTGATCAATTAATTCATTACTGCCGCCAACGCGTTGAGTCAGGCTTTCTAATCGGTTGAGCATAAGCGACTCCATGAGTAAGAAAAAGTAATAGTGGGTTACAAAAATGTAACAAGCCGGATCCTAGATTGCCAGTGAAGTCGAGGTTGTGCAACAACGATATGGAACTACAACTTACAGGTAAAGAAAGTGGCTGGTGGATTGTCAGTCATGACAACAAATTATGGTTACCAAAAGGAGAGTTGCCGCAGGGCAATGCGGCCAATTGGTCATTACAAGGCGCGACTGCCAGACAAATTGGGGAATGGCAAGGGCAGGCGGTTTGGCTTATCCGCCAGATGATGTCTGCAGACATGGGGTCAGTACGGCAATTGCTGGATGTGGATCGCGGTTTGTTTCAATTGGCTGGGCGTGGTGTGCAATTAGCCGAGTTTTATCGCTCTCATCGCTATTGTGGTTATTGTGGGCATCAAATGCACGCCAGCCGCACCGAGTGGGCCTGTCTGTGTAATCATTGCCGTGAACGTTATTACCCACAAATAGCGCCCTGCGTTATTGTTGCTATTCGTCGTGGCGATGAGATTTTATTGGCGCAGCATGTTCGTCATCGTGGTGGTATTAACACCGTACTGGCGGGGTTTGTTGAAGTGGGTGAAACGTTGGAGCAGGCCGCTTCCCGTGAAGTCTTGGAAGAAAGTAATATTCATATTAAAAATCTTCGCTATGTCACATCGCAGCCTTGGCCGTTTCCGCATTCATTGATGATGGCGTTTATGGCCGATTATGATCACGGCGAGCTACGTCATGATCCTAAAGAGTTGCTGAATGCCGGTTGGTATCGTTATGACCAATTGCCATTGCTGCCACCTCCGGGCACAGTAGCCCGTCGGCTAATTGAAGATACCGTCGCATTGTGTCGTAGCGAACAGGACAGCTAAAGCTGGCATGCTACAATAGCGCCAGATAAAACAGTAGCGCCAGATAACTAAGGGAGCCCCACATGAATGAGTTGAAAAACGATCGCTATCTGCGTGCTTTATTACGCCAACCGGTAGACGTGACTCCGGTATGGATGATGCGTCAGGCAGGCCGCTATTTGCCAGAATATAAAGCCACTCGCGCTGTTGCCGGGGATTTTATGTCACTGTGCAAAAATGCTGAATTGGCCTGTGAAGTGACAATGCAGCCATTGCGTCGTTACCCGCTGGATGCGGCGATTCTGTTTTCCGACATTCTGACAATTCCTGATGCGATGGGCTTGGGACTTTATTTTGAAACGGGTGAAGGTCCTCGTTTCCATTCCCCTATTACCTGCCGCGCTGATGTTGAAAAGCTCCCCGTCCCTGATCCTGAACAAGAATTGGGTTACGTCATGAATGCCGTGAGGACAATTCGCCGTGAACTGAAAGGTGAGGTTCCACTGATCGGTTTCTCTGGTAGCCCATGGACATTGGCGACCTACATGGTTGAGGGGGGGAGCAGTAAGGCCTTCACTAAACTAAAGAAAATGATGTATGCCGAACCGCACACGTTGCATCTGTTGCTGGATAAACTGGCGGATAGCGTCATTTTGTACCTCAATGCCCAAATCAAAGCGGGGGCGCAATCCGTGATGATTTTTGATACTTGGGGCGGTGTCTTGACCGGCCGCGATTACCTCGAATTCTCTTTGCACTACATGCACAAAATTGTTGATGGTTTGGTCCGTGAATACGACGGGCGGCGAGTGCCGGTGACCCTGTTCACTAAAGGCGGTGGGCAGTGGCTTGAAGCTATGGCTGCCACCGGATGCGATGCCTTGGGGTTGGATTGGACCACGGACATTGCTGATGCGCGGCGTCGAGTCGGGGATAAAGTGGCTCTACAGGGCAACATGGACCCTTCCATTCTTTATGCGCCACCTGTGCGTATCGAGCAGGAAGTTAGCACTGTTTTAGCGAGTTTTGGTCAAGGCGAAGGGCATGTCTTTAACCTAGGCCACGGTATTCATCAGGATGTTCCGCCAGAGCATGCTGGAGTATTCGTTGATGCGGTACATCGCTTATCCAAGCCGTATCATCAATAAGTTAGCGGATAACAAGACGGATGATCGACACTCAAGCGCTACGGGAAGAACAGCGGCAGCGGGCATCTGAAGTGTATCTTCAAGATGATATTGCTTGCGAGTCAGTGCGCTTTATTGCCGGGGCCGATGTGGGTTTTGAGCAGCAGGGGGAAATAACCCGTGCTGCTATTGCCATTTTGCGTTATCCCTCGCTTGAGCTAGTGGAATATCAGGTTGCTCGAGTGCCAACTTCACTGCCGTATATCCCCGGTTTACTTTCTTTTCGTGAATATCCTGCATTATTAGCCGCTTGGGAGCAGTTGCAACAACAACCCGATTTAGTTTTTGTTGATGGTCAGGGTATTGCGCATCCTCGTCGTTTGGGGGTTGCCAGCCATTTTGGTTTGCTCGCAGATGTTCCAACGATTGGTGTTGCTAAAAGCCGCCTATGCGGGCAATTTTTGCCATTGAACAGTGATAATGGTGCCGTTCAGCCGCTGGTGGATGGTGACGAGCAGCTTGGTTGGGTCTGGCGCAGCAAAACACGTTGCAATCCACTGTTTATTTCGCCCGGTCATCGGGTGAGTGTGGCAAGTTCACTGGTATGGGTTCAGCACTGCATGGCTGGTTACCGCTTGCCAGAACCGACACGTTGGGCGGATGCTATCGCATCAAACCGTCCGCTATTTCAGCGCTGGGTTATGGAAAAATCCTGATTTTCTTGGCAAGCGTAGGGATATGATTTAATTTCGGGTACACTGCCGCGCAGATAATGAATAATGAGAACTCATCATGATACGTAATCCGATTCATCTACGTCTCGAAAAGCTAGAAAGTTGGCAACATCTGACTTTCATGGCTTGCTTGTGCGAGCGGATGTATCCCAACTATCAGCAATTTTGTCTGGAGACCGAGTTCGGTGATCCGGCGGTTTACCGGCGTATTCTGGATCTTATCTGGGAAACATTGGTGGTAAAGGATGCTAAGGTCAATTTTGATAGCCAGTTAGAGAAATTGGAAGAGGCAATTCCTTCTGCTGATGACTATGCTATCTACGGTGTTTACCCTGCTATCGATGCATGTATTGCATTAGGTGAAGCTATTCATTCGCGTTTGAGTGGCGAAACCCTAGAGCATGCTATCGCTATCAGCGAGACGTCAATCCGCACTGTGGCGATGTTGGAGATGACGTTAGCTGGCAAAGAAATGACCGATGAAGAACTGAAAATCTTGCCCGCGATTGAAGAAGAATGGGATATCCAATGGGAGATTTTCCGCCTGTTAGCTGACTGTGAAGAGCGCGACCTAGATCTGATCAAAGGGTTACGATCTGACCTGCGGGAAGCGGCTGTTAGCAACATTGGCATAAATTTAGCGCAATAAGGCAAGAAAACGTGATTTAACGCCTGATTTGTCACGTCTTAAGGCTTCACATCTGCCCCCTGTCTGTTCTACATTTGGGGGGCGAAAAAAAGTGGCTATCGGTGCGTGTATGCAGGAGAGTGCTGTCAATCGGCATATCCGTCGCACTCGATGCTTTGCAAACGATAAACACACTGTAAGGATAACTTATGAATAAGACTCAACTGATTGACGTAATCGCGGAGAAAGCGGACCTTTCTAAAGTACAAGCTAAAGCAGCTTTGGAGTCCACTTTGGGTGCAATTACTGAATCTCTGAAAGAGGGTGATGCAGTACAATTGGTTGGTTTCGGTACTTTCAAAGTAAACCATCGTAGTGAGCGCACTGGCCGCAACCCACAAACCGGTAAAGAAATCAAAATTGCTGCAGCTAATGTGCCAGCGTTTGTTTCTGGTAAAGCACTGAAAGACGCTGTTAAGTCATAGTGTGTCAGTGAAAATAATAAACATAGGGGTGGCAAAGCCCCTTTTGTTTATGCAGCGGGTGCTGATGACCCTCGGTTTAGTTTTTGGTCTCAGCGCCTGTAGCAGTCAGTCGGGCACCCCCCAATTTAGCGCCAGCGGATATATCGCCGATAACGGTGTCGTTCGTTTATGGCGTCAGGATAATGCGCAGCAGCAACCACAAATGCTGATGAGCGTCTACAGCCCCTATTCTGGGGATAATACCCGCGTGACCTTTTACGAATATCAAAATGGCTTATTACGGGAAATCCGACGTAATGATTTGGGGCAAAACCCACAAAGTGTCGAATTACGTTTTGATGAACAAGGTCAGGTCAGTTTTATGCAGCGCCAATTAGCGACACGGCGTGAGCAGCTTTCTGCCGATAATATTGCAGTTTACCAATTGGAAGCCAAACGGATCCTGGAGTTAAGTAGTGCGCTGCGTGCCGGAAACGTTAAGTTAATTCAGGGGCGTTGGCAGGAAGGGATCGTGACGACCTGTGCTGGAAAGACATTACGTCTGAGCCTTGATGATAATTCGCAGGCATGGCTGAATAAGCGAGGTGCGAATAGCGCAGAACCTCTGGGGATTGCGTGGCTGGACTCACCTGAAGGTCAACAATTGCTATTAGTGGCCAACCAAGATTTCTGCCGCTGGGAACCTACTGCCGGCAGTTTGTAATACAAAGATAAAAGGGCACCGCGAACGGTACCCTTCGAAGTGATGACTATTATCTTTCTCGCGAGTTATTTACCACGAGCAATTGCACGATAGCCAATATCTTTACGGCAGAAAACACCTTCCCACTGAATATTCTCAGCAAGTTTATAAGCGTGTTGTTGTGCTTGAGCGACGGTAGCTCCGAGCGCTGTAACACATAACACTCGGCCGCCGCTGGTTACGACGTTATTATGGCCATCGAGCTTGGTTCCGGCGTGAAATACTTTCCCGTCGGCCACTTCTTGCTGTGGCAATCCGTGAATAACATCACCCTGACGATACTCACCCGGATAACCGCCAGCGGCCAGAACAACACCCAGTGATGGGCGCTCATCCCACTCAGAGGTTTTCTCATCCAGTTTGCCCTGTGCACCGGCTAAACATAGCTCAACTAAATCTGAACGCATCCGTAGCATAATGGGTTGGGTCTCAGGATCACCAAAGCGGCAGTTGAATTCGATAACTTTCGGTTGCCCATCTGCGGAAATCATCAAACCAGCATAGAGGAAGCCGGTATAAACATTGCCTTCTGCTGCCATGCCACGCACGGTTGGCCAGATAACCTGACTCATGACGCGCTGATGAACTTCATCTGTGACAACTGGGGCGGGAGAATAAGCTCCCATACCACCGGTGTTCGGGCCGGTGTCACCATCACCCACGCGTTTATGGTCTTGGCTGGTTGCCATTGGCAGCACGTTCTCGCCGTCAACCATGACAATAAAGCTGGCTTCTTCGCCATCCAAGAACTCTTCCACAACAATGCGATGGCCTGCATCACCAAATGCATTGCCTGCCAGCATATCGTGAACGGCGGTTTCCGCCTCTTCCAGCGTCATGGCGACGATCACACCTTTGCCCGCAGCCAGCCCATCAGCCTTAATCACGATGGGGGCACCAATATTACGAACATAGGCTAAAGCCGGTTCGACCTCGGTGAAATTCTGATAAAACGCGGTTGGGATATTGTGGCGTGCCAGAAAATCTTTGGTGAAAGCCTTAGAACCTTCTAACTGCGCGGCCGCTTGTGTTGGGCCAAAGATGGTTAGGCCCGCTGCACGGAAAGCATCAACGACACCAATCACCAGCGGAGCTTCTGGACCGACGATAGTCAAGCCAATATCATGCTTTTGCGCAAAAGCCAGTAAACCCGCGATATCGGTAGCAGCGATATCCACGTTTTCTAGCCGAGGCTCCAGTGCCGTCCCTGCATTACCTGGGGCGACATAAATTTTATCCGCTAAAGGTGACTGTGCTGCTTTCCAGCCCAGTGCATGTTCGCGCCCGCCATTGCCAATAATCAAAATATTCATTTGGATAACTCCGTGGGATATACACCAGAGCGCATACCCCACTTAGACAAGAGGTTTAATTAATGACGGAAATGGCGCATGTCGGTAAAGATCATGGCAATACCGTGTTCATCCGCGGCAGCAATAACTTCGTCATCACGGATAGAGCCACCAGGCTGGATGACACAAGTGATACCTACGGCCGCAGCGGCATCAATACCGTCGCGGAACGGGAAGAACGCGTCGGATGCCATGGCGGAGCCTGCCACCTGCAAACCTTCATCGGCCGCTTTGATACCGGCGATTTTGGCTGAATACACACGGCTCATTTGGCCTGCGCCTATGCCGATGGTCATATTATCGCGCGCATAAACAATGGCGTTAGATTTAACAAACTTGGCAACCTTCCAGCAGAACAGCGCATCACGTAGCTCCTGCTCGGTCGGTTGGCGTTTGGATACCACACGCAGATCTGCTGCGGTCACCATACCTAAATCACGATCTTGCACCAATAAACCGCCATTGACGCGTTTGAAATCCAGCGCGGCAGTACGTTCTTGCCACTGACCGCAAGTCAGAACGCGAACATTCTGTTTGGCAGCTAACAGCGCCAGTGCCTCGGCACTGACAGAGGGGGCAATAATCACTTCGACAAACTGGCGGCTGATAATGGCGTTTGCGGTTTCAGCATCCAGCTCACGGTTAAAAGCAATAATACCGCCGAAAGCCGATGTGGGGTCAGTTTTATACGCTTTGTCGTAAGCTGCCAACAGAGAATCAGCAATTGCGACGCCACATGGGTTGGCATGCTTGACGATGACACAGGCAGGTTCGCTGAACTCTTTCACACACTCAAGTGCGGCATCGGTATCAGCGATGTTGTTATAAGAGAGCGCCTTACCTTGTAATTGTTGTGCTGTGGCAACGGAGGCTTCTTTAATATCTTCTTCTATATAGAAGGCGGCATTCTGGTGGCTGTTCTCACCGTAGCGCATATCTTGTTTCTTTATATAGTTAAGATTCAGAGTCCGAGGGAAGCGGCCAGCAGGTTGTTCAGTGTCGCCATAATAAGGCGGAACCAGCGCACCAAAGTAGTTGGCAATCATGCTGTCGTAGGCGGCGGTGTGTTCGAAAGCTTTAATCGCCAGATCGAAACGGGTTGGATAAGTCAGTGAACCCTCATTTTCATCGAGTTCAGCAATAATTGCTGGGTAGTCGCTACTCTTAACGACAATCGCGACGTCTTTGTGGTTCTTAGCGGCGGAGCGCACCATGGTTGGGCCACCGATATCGATATTCTCCACTGCATCTTCTAGTGAGCAATCAGGGCGGGCGACCGTCTGAGCGAACGGATATAAGTTCACAACCACAATATCAATTGGCTGGATATTATGTTGAGCCATGATGCCATCATCCTGACCACGACGGCCTAGAATGCCGCCATGTACTTTGGGATGCAAAGTCTTAACGCGTCCGTCCATCATTTCTGGGAAACCGGTGTAGTCAGAAACTTCTGTTACTGGCAGACCAGCATCAGCCAGCAGACGGGCGGTCCCGCCAGTGGAAAGTAACTCGATACCACGTTGTGAAAGTGCAGTGGCGAATTCGATGATCCCGGCTTTGTCAGAGACACTGAGTAGAGCACGGCGGATTGGGCGGCGTTGTTGCATGGTTTTATCCCTTGGCTTTGGAGTCGCAGTTGTTCTTCGCAATCAATCAATAGAGCGTTACGTGGATCTCTTCTATCTATATAGCGCTATAAAGAGAAGAACAGATTCAGATAACGTCCCAACTTTGCCAACAAGGTTACGTTTTTCAACGCGAGGAATTGTAGCGAAAACGATTGCGCGATGCTCGTCAATTTTGAGTTCAGATTCAATCTGTGGATAAGTTTGTGTACAACAGGGTATAAGGCGGGGTTTTGCTGTGGAATGCAGCAAACAGTCATTTTTATTGAAATTAGCGGTTGCGGGCAGCTCAGAACTCCCTATAATGCGCATCCATCGAGACGGCACACAACGAATCAAGTAGTTAAGTGACCGGCAAAGAGAACAGAGAAATTCAACGAAATTAGTAGTTGACTCTGAATGAGGAAAGCGTAATATGCGCACCTCGCGTTACCAACCACGGGTTGCTAACGCACTGCTCTTTAACAATTTATCAGACAATCTGTGTGGGCACTCGCAAGACGATATCGAAGCCTGTTTCGGCAGGCAGAAGAAATATCAAAGTCTTGAAGAGTGACCAAAGCAGTAAACATTTGAACTTCGGTTCGAATGCATATTTGCAGAAAGTAATCTTTGAGCATCGCTCTCTTTGCTTTTCATTAAGGAAAGGGTAGCAAATCAAACAAATCTTAAATTGAAGAGTTTGATCATGGCTCAGATTGAACGCTGGCGGCAGGCCTAACACATGCAAGTCGAGCGGCAGCGGAAAGTAGCTTGCTACTTTGCCGGCGAGCGGCGGACGGGTGAGTAATGTCTGGGAAACTGCCTGATGGAGGGGGATAACTACTGGAAACGGTAGCTAATACCGCATGACCTCGAAAGAGCAAAGTGGGGGACCTTCGGGCCTCACGCCATCGGATGTGCCCAGATGGGATTAGCTAGTAGGTGGGGTAATGGCTCACCTAGGCGACGATCCCTAGCTGGTCTGAGAGGATGACCAGCCACACTGGAACTGAGACACGGTCCAGACTCCTACGGGAGGCAGCAGTGGGGAATATTGCACAATGGGCGCAAGCCTGATGCAGCCATGCCGCGTGTGTGAAGAAGGCCTTCGGGTTGTAAAGCACTTTCAGCGAGGAGGAAGGCATTTCACTTAATACGTGAAGTGATTGACGTTACTCGCAGAAGAAGCACCGGCTAACTCCGTGCCAGCAGCCGCGGTAATACGGAGGGTGCAAGCGTTAATCGGAATTACTGGGCGTAAAGCGCACGCAGGCGGTTTGTTAAGTCAGATGTGAAATCCCCGAGCTTAACTTGGGAACTGCATTTGAAACTGGCAAGCTAGAGTCTTGTAGAGGGGGGTAGAATTCCAGGTGTAGCGGTGAAATGCGTAGAGATCTGGAGGAATACCGGTGGCGAAGGCGGCCCCCTGGACAAAGACTGACGCTCAGGTGCGAAAGCGTGGGGAGCAAACAGGATTAGATACCCTGGTAGTCCACGCTGTAAACGATGTCGACTTGGAGGTTGTGCCCTTGAGGCGTGGCTTCCGGAGCTAACGCGTTAAGTCGACCGCCTGGGGAGTACGGCCGCAAGGTTAAAACTCAAATGAATTGACGGGGGCCCGCACAAGCGGTGGAGCATGTGGTTTAATTCGATGCAACGCGAAGAACCTTACCTACTCTTGACATCCACAGAACTGAGCAGAGATGCTTAGGTGCCTTCGGGAACTGTGAGACAGGTGCTGCATGGCTGTCGTCAGCTCGTGTTGTGAAATGTTGGGTTAAGTCCCGCAACGAGCGCAACCCTTATCCTTTGTTGCCAGCACGTAATGGTGGGAACTCAAAGGAGACTGCCGGTGATAAACCGGAGGAAGGTGGGGATGACGTCAAGTCATCATGGCCCTTACGAGTAGGGCTACACACGTGCTACAATGGCAGATACAAAGTGAAGCGAACTCGCGAGAGCAAGCGGACCACATAAAGTCTGTCGTAGTCCGGATTGGAGTCTGCAACTCGACTCCATGAAGTCGGAATCGCTAGTAATCGTAGATCAGAATGCTACGGTGAATACGTTCCCGGGCCTTGTACACACCGCCCGTCACACCATGGGAGTGGGTTGCAAAAGAAGTAGGTAGCTTAACCTTCGGGAGGGCGCTTACCACTTTGTGATTCATGACTGGGGTGAAGTCGTAACAAGGTAACCGTAGGGGAACCTGCGGTTGGATCACCTCCTTACCTAACGATACGCATTGCGTAGTGTCCACACAGATTGTCTGATAAAAGTAATGAGCAAGAGCACCTGTTGATGAGGGTGATGATTGTGCGATAAAACCTCGGCATCGAGTTTTTACTGCATCAGTCGTTCGAATGTGTCACCACATTCTCACCTTTACACAAAAATACTGAATCGCTGATTCAGTAGAAATTTTTGTGTCCCCATCGTCTAGAGGCCTAGGACACTGCCCTTTCACGGCTGTAACAGGGGTTCGAATCCCCTTGGGGACGCCAATCCGATAATGTGTGAAAGACATTATCACCGGTTCTTGATGAACCACAAAATAACTTAAAGATGACTTTAACGAGTCGTGTTTAAGATATTGCTCTTTAACAATCTGGAACAAGCTGAAAATTGAAACAATACAGCTGAACATTATCTCTCCGTAGATGTACTGAGATAATAAGTAACCTGTATTAGAGTCTCTCAAATAATCACAACGCAAGTGGTCGAAAGACACCTTCGGGTTGTGAGGTTAAGCGACTAAGCGTACACGGTGGATGCCTAGGCAGTCAGAGGCGATGAAGGGCGTGCTAATCTGCGAAAAGCGTCGGTAAGCTGATATGAAGCGTTACAACCGACGATACCCGAATGGGGAAACCCAGTGCAATTCGTTGCACTATCGTTAGATGAATACATAGTCTAACGAGGCGAACCGGGGGAACTGAAACATCTAAGTACCCCGAGGAAAAGAAATCAACCGAGATTCCCCCAGTAGCGGCGAGCGAACGGGGAGGAGCCCAGAGTCTGAATCAGTTTGTGTGTTAGTGGAAGCGTCTGGAAAGTCGCACGGTACAGGGTGATAGTCCCGTACACAAAAACACACTTGCTGTGAACTCGATGAGTAGGGCGGGACACGTGACATCCTGTCTGAATATGGGGGGACCATCCTCCAAGGCTAAATACTCCTGACTGACCGATAGTGAACCAGTACCGTGAGGGAAAGGCGAAAAGAACCCCGGCGAGGGGAGTGAAATAGAACCTGAAACCGTGTACGTACAAGCAGTGGGAGCACCTTCGTGGTGTGACTGCGTACCTTTTGTATAATGGGTCAGCGACTTATATTTTGTAGCAAGGTTAACCGAATAGGGGAGCCGTAGGGAAACCGAGTCTTAACTGGGCGTCTAGTTGCAAGGTATAGACCCGAAACCCGGTGATCTAGCCATGGGCAGGTTGAAGGTTGGGTAACACTAACTGGAGGACCGAACCGACTAATGTTGAAAAATTAGCGGATGACTTGTGGCTGGGGGTGAAAGGCCAATCAAACCGGGAGATAGCTGGTTCTCCCCGAAAGCTATTTAGGTAGCGCCTCGTGAACTCATCTTCGGGGGTAGAGCACTGTTTCGGCTAGGGGGCCACCCCGGCTTACCAAACCGATGCAAACTCCGAATACCGAAGAATGTTATCACGGGAGACACACGGCGGGTGCTAACGTCCGTCGTGAAGAGGGAAACAACCCAGACCGCCAGCTAAGGTCCCAAAGTCATGGTTAAGTGGGAAACGATGTGGGAAGGCATAGACAGCCAGGATGTTGGCTTAGAAGCAGCCATCATTTAAAGAAAGCGTAATAGCTCACTGGTCGAGTCGGCCTGCGCGGAAGATGTAACGGGGCTAAACCATGCACCGAAGCTGCGGCAGCGACACTTAGGTGTTGTTGGGTAGGGGAGCGTTCTGTAAGCCGTTGAAGGTGAACTGTGAGGTTTGCTGGAGGTATCAGAAGTGCGAATGCTGACATAAGTAACGATAATGCGGGTGAAAAGCCCGCACGCCGGAAGACCAAGGGTTCCTGTCCAACGTTAATCGGGGCAGGGTGAGTCGACCCCTAAGGCGAGGCTGAAAAGCGTAGTCGATGGGAAACAGGTTAATATTCCTGTACTTGGTGTTACTGCGAAGGGGGGACGGAGAAGGCTAGGCTAGCCGGGCGACGGTTGTCCCGGTTTAAGCATGTAGGCGGAGTGACCTGGTAAATCCGGTTGCTTATCAACGCTGAGGTGTGATGACGATGCACTACGGTGCAGAAGTAGTTGATGCCAAGCTTCCAGGAAAAGCCTCTAAGCATCAGGTAACATTAAATCGTACCCCAAACCGACACAGGTGGTCAGGTAGAGAATACTCAGGCGCTTGAGAGAACTCGGGTGAAGGAACTAGGCAAAATGGTGCCGTAACTTCGGGAGAAGGCACGCTGGCATTAGGTAAAGAGACTTGCTCTCGTAGCCGAAGCCAGTCGCAGATACCAGCTGGCTGCAACTGTTTAATAAAAACACAGCACTGTGCAAACACGAAAGTGGACGTATACGGTGTGACGCCTGCCCGGTGCTGGAAGGTTAATTGATGGGGTCAGCCGCAAGGCGAAGCTCTTGATCGAAGCCCCAGTAAACGGCGGCCGTAACTATAACGGTCCTAAGGTAGCGAAATTCCTTGTCGGGTAAGTTCCGACCTGCACGAATGGCGTAATGATGGCCAGGCTGTCTCCACCCGAGACTCAGTGAAATTGAACTCGCTGTGAAGATGCAGTGTACCCGCGGCAAGACGGAAAGACCCCGTGAACCTTTACTATAGCTTGACACTGAACATTGAGCCTTGATGTGTAGGATAGGTGGGAGGCATCGAAGCGTGGACGCCAGTCTGCGTGGAGCCAACCTTGAAATACCACCCTTTAATGTTTGATGTTCTAACTCGGCCCCATAATCTGGGGTGAGGACAGTGTCTGGTGGGTAGTTTGACTGGGGCGGTCTCCTCCCAAAGAGTAACGGAGGAGCACGAAGGTTAGCTAATCACGGTCGGACATCGTGAGGTTAGTGCAAAGGCATAAGCTAGCTTGACTGCGAGAGTGACGGCTCGAGCAGGTACGAAAGTAGGTCTTAGTGATCCGGTGGTTCTGAATGGAAGGGCCATCGCTCAACGGATAAAAGGTACTCCGGGGATAACAGGCTGATACCGCCCAAGAGTTCATATCGACGGCGGTGTTTGGCACCTCGATGTCGGCTCATCACATCCTGGGGCTGAAGTAGGTCCCAAGGGTATGGCTGTTCGCCATTTAAAGTGGTACGCGAGCTGGGTTTAGAACGTCGTGAGACAGTTCGGTCCCTATCTGCCGTGGGCGTTGGAAGATTGAGAGGGGCTGCTCCTAGTACGAGAGGACCGGAGTGGACGAATCACTGGTGTTCGGGTTGTCATGCCAATGGCACTGCCCGGTAGCTAAATTCGGAAGAGATAACCGCTGAAAGCATCTAAGCGGGAAACTTGCCTCGAGATGAGTCTTCCCTGGGGCTTTAAGCCCCCTGAAGGAACGTTAAAGACTATGACGTTGATAGGCTGGGTGTGTAAGTGCAGCGATGCATTGAGCTAACCAGTACTAATGATCCGTGAGGCTTAACCTTACAACACCGAAGGTGTTTTGTGTTTGAGAGATTTTCAGCGAAGTTTACAGATTGAATTGGCTGGCTGCATGAGAGTGATTGTGTAGCGAGTTGATGAAAACAGAATTTGCCTGGCGGCCATAGCGCGGTGGTCCCACCTGATCCCATGCCGAACTCAGAAGTGAAACGCCGTAGCGCCGATGGTAGTGTGGGGTCTCCCCATGCGAGAGTAGGACACTGCCAGGCATCAAATCAAGCCGAGACCCCATGCCAAAAGCGTGGGGTTTTTGCTATGTATGGAATATGAAAAGAGAAAGCCTTCTGCTATGCAGAGGGCTTTTTTACGTTTGTACTTAAAACAAAATACAATATTGAGTGTTATTTCATCAAAAAGGTTCTAATACGTAGGTATTTGGTAATGACTAACCCTTCAAGTATGGAAAAGGCCAGATGGCTTCATTACCGTATTAAACTTTTCGGCCATTTTTATAATCTCTGCCACAGAAAAAAAATGTTATTCACTTAGAATCATTATCTCAAAAATTGAAACGATGTTTTGATTATGAGGTTTAAATGAATGCTGGTCGCTATGCATATACGGCAATATTGGCTGCTATGTTCACTTGCACAACCATTCAGGCAAGTCCGGTGACATATCAAAAATCCGCAATTACCGAGAATAACCTACCGGTATTTTATCCACAGCTTAAAGAGCAAATGACTTATCAAAGCTCATGGTTGGCAGGGCAGTATACGGATTTTGCACAGTGGAAAAGTGATACCAGAAAAATCCTTCGTCAAGCATTACTGACTCCTGATTCAACAATGGCATTCTCGGCAGAAACAGCAGATCAGCAAGATCGTGGAAGTTATATTGCTGAAAAGATAGCCTTAAATATCACTGATGAAAGTCGCGTGCAGGGTTTGCTATTAACACCTAAAACTAAAGGGCCTCATCCGGCGATTGTTTTACTGCACGACCATGGGTCTAAGTTTGATATTGGCAAAGAAAAAATGATCCGTCCTTGGGGAGACAATGCGCAGCTTGCCTCTGCACAGGCATGGTCGGATAAATTCTTCAGTGGTAAATTTATTGGTGATGAATTAGCAAAGCGTGGTTATGTGGTGCTGTCCATTGATGCGATTGGCTGGGGTGATCGAGGGCCGATGAGTTATGAGCAGCAGCAAGCTTTAGCCAGTAACTTCTTTAATCTGGGGCGCTCTCTTGCTGGCACTATGGCTTATGAAGATATACGCACTGTTGATTTCTTGGCAACATTGCCATCAGTTGACCAGAAACGTATCGGTGCGCTGGGCTTTTCGATGGGAGCCTATCGGGCCTGGCAACTGGCTGCACTGTCGGATAAAGTGGCCGCAACTGCTGCCATATCTTGGTTTGGCAACTATCAAGGCTTGATGACTCCGGGCAATAATGTGCTCCGTGGGCAGTCAGCCTTTTATATGCTACACCCCGGTATTGCCAATAAGTTAGATTTTCCTGACATTGCCAGTTTAGCGGCACCCAAGCCGATGTTACTTTTCAATGGTGGAAAGGATAAGTTGTTTCCATCGGATGCGGTAGAGCAAGCATACAACAAGGTTCATGCTATTTGGCGGTCACAGAATGCCGACTCTCGGTTAGTGACACGCAGTTGGCCCACATTAGGCCATGTCTTTTATCAAGAGCAGCAAGATGTGGTTTTCCCATGGCTAGATCGTTGGTTGAAGCCATAAAAAAGGCCCCGAGGGGCCTTTTTCTCTAACGAAAATGCTTAGTGAGAACTGCTTTGCGAGATGCCCAATCCAGTTTGCGAGCGTACAAACTGTGCTTTAAAGCGTAGGCGCTCTTGCTGGCCCTCTTCCGAGTTATCTGTGATGGAGAAGAACCATATCCCAACGAAGGCCACTATCATGGAGAACAGTGCAGGGTATTCGTATGGATAGATTGGTTTTGCATGGCCCAAGATAGTCACCCAGATAGTTGGGCCTAAAATCATCAGGACAACGGCGGTTAATAACCCCAGCCAGCCTCCAATCATTGCGCCACGAGTCGTCAGTCTTGACCAATACATTGAGATGAAAATAATTGGGAAGTTACAACTGGCGGCGATGGAGAATGCCAACCCTACCATGAAAGCAATATTTTGTTTTTCAAACAAAATACCCAAGCCAATAGCTACGAAGCCTAAAACCACAACTGTAATTTTGGAGACTTTCAACTCATCACGTTCATGAGCTTTGCCTTTCTTAATCACGCTAGCATAAAGGTCATGAGAAACCGCAGATGCGCCAGCCAGCGTCAGACCCGCCACAACAGCAAGAATTGTTGCAAAGGCCACTGCTGAGATAAAGCCGAGGAAGAAACTGCCCCCAACGGCATCAGCCAAGTGAACTGCCGCCATATTGTTACCGCCGAGTAATGCGCCAGCAGCATCTTTAAAGGCCGGATTCGGGCCAACCAACAAGATCGCGCCAAACCCAATGATAAAGGTCAGTATATAGAAGTAACCAATAAAGCCAGTGGCATAGAACACACTTTTACGGGCTTCTTTAGCATCACTCACAGTGAAGAAGCGCATCAGAATATGTGGCAAGCCAGCGGTACCAAACATCAATGCTAAACCAAGAGATAGCGCGGATATTGGGTCAGATACCAATCCCCCAGGACTCATGATTGAGAGACCTTTAGGGTGAACTTTGACGGCTTCGCTGAATAAGGTGTTGAAGTTAAAGTTAACGGACTTCATTACCATGATGGCCATAAAGGATGCCCCGGCCAGCAACAGAACCGCTTTGATTATTTGTACCCATGTGGTGGCCAGCATGCCACCAAACAAGACGTACAGCACCATCAGAATACCAACCAAGACCACGGCAACGTGGTAATTCAGGCCGAATAACAGCTCAATCAATTTACCAGCACCAACCATTTGTGCAATCAGATACAAGGCCACAACGACTAATGAGCCACAAGCTGATAAGGTACGGATAGGTCTTTGTTTCAACCGGTAAGAGGCCACATCGGCAAAGGTATAGCGTCCTAGGTTGCGCAGGCGTTCAGCAATTAAGAATAAAATGATTGGCCACCCGATAAGGAACCCAATGGAATAAATTAAACCATCGTAACCTGAGGTATAGACCAACGCAGAAATACCGAGAAATGATGCCGCAGACATAAAGTCACCGGCAATTGCCAAACCATTTTGGAAACCCGTTATACGCCCGCCAGCGGTGTAATAGTCTTGTCGGGAGCGGGTGCGCTTGGATGCCCAATAAGTGATATATAGTGTTGCGCCAACAAACAAAACGAACATGACGATCGCCTGAATGTTTAGCGGTTGACGATGAACTTCGCCAGTAATTGCATCCGCCTGTGACAGCGCAGGCAGAGCCAGTAAGGATAGTACAGACCAATGACGAGTCTTCATTGCTTCACCTCACGAAGAATTTCTGCCGTCAGACGGTCAAACTCGCCATTAGCACGAATAACGTAAATACCGGTAAGAATAAAAGAAATAACAATTAGCCCCACACCAACGGGAATACCGCGAGTGATGCTGGAACCTGCATATAGCGGGGTACCGAGCCATTGTGGTTCGAAAGCAATAAGGAAAATGAAACCAACATATAACGCTAGGGTAATCAGCGACAAAAGCCAGGCAAAGCGACCACGCTTTTGCACCAACTCTTTAAAGCGCGGGTTATTTTCAATCTCTTGATAAATGCTGTCATTCATCAGAGTCTCTCCTTTGAGGCATTAATTAAGGTTGCCGCCCGAAGGCGGCACAATTTACGACGGTGCTTGCATTGATTGTTTTTCTTCCAGTAATTTGTCGACGACCCCCGGATCGGCGAGTGTTGAGGTATCCCCTAAGTTGCTGGTATCCCCTGCTGCGATTTTGCGCAGGATCCGGCGCATGATCTTCCCTGAACGGGTTTTGGGGAGTGAATCCGTCCAGTGCAGAATATCTGGTGTCGCTATTGGGCCAATTTCTTTACGTACCCAATTACGCACTTCGGTATACAGCTCTGGTGTTGGCTCTTCGCCATGATTCAATGTGATATAGGCATAAATTGCTTGCCCTTTAATATTGTGTGGCACGCCAACAACAGCAGCTTCAGCAATTTTGGGATGTGCGACTAAAGCAGATTCAATTTCAGCAGTTCCTAACCGGTGGCCTGAAACGTTCAGCACATCATCCACGCGGCCAGTTATCCAGTAGTAACCATCTTCGTCACGGCGTGCGCCATCACCGCTGAAATACATGCCCTTAAAGGTAGAAAAGTAGGTTTGCTCAAAACGATCATGGTCACCAAACAAGGTTCTAGCCTGGCCCGGCCATGAATCGGTGATGACAAGGTTACCTTCCGCGGCACCTTCTTGTGGGTTGCCCAAGTTATCGACCAATGCAGGTTGAACACCAAAGAATGGGCGAGTGGCAGAGCCAGCTTTTAGCTCAGTTGCGCCCGGTAGTGGTGTTATCATGAAACCCCCGGTTTCCGTCTGCCACCAAGTATCAACAATTGGGCACTGACTGTTACCGATTTTGTTGTAATACCATTCCCATGCTTCTGGGTTGATAGGCTCACCCACTGAACCCATGATGCGTAGTGATGTGCGCTTGGTCCCCTCGATGGCTTTGTCACCTTCAGCCATTAAGGCGCGGATAGCCGTAGGAGCGGTGTACAAAATATTAACCTGATGTTTATCAATGACCTGACCGAGTCGATTGACCCCAGGATAGTTAGGGACGCCTTCAAACATCAATGTAATTGCGCCACAAGCCAGTGGGCCATATAGCAGATAACTGTGTCCGGTCACCCAGCCAACATCCGCGGTACACCAATAAATATCGCCGGGATGGTAGTCAAAAACGTATTTAAAGGTGAGTGCGGCATAGACCAGATATCCACCAGTTGTATGCAATACTCCTTTGGGCTTACCGGTGGATCCAGAGGTATAAAGGATGAACAATGGGTCTTCTGCATTCATTTCTTCTGCGGGGCAGTCTGCAGGAACATCCTTAATAAGGTCATGCCACCACAGGTCTCGCCCATCTTTCCAATAACTAGCATTACCAGTACGTTGGAATACGACAACATTTTTGATGCTAGTGATGGCAGGGTTTTTCAGTGCTTCATCGACATTTTTTTTCAGTGGAATTGCGCGACCAGCACGAATGCCTTCATCGGCAGTAATCACCAGTTTTGAGTTAGAGTCGATAATTCGGCCAGCCACCGCGTCAGGTGAGAAACCGCCAAAAATCACTGAGTGAACGGCACCAATACGTGCACATGCCAGCATTGCAACAGCCGCTTCGGGCACCATGGGCATATAAATAGCCACGACATCGCCTTTCTTGATACCTAGCTTTTTCAGCACATTGGCAAATTGGCATACGTCGTGGTGAAGTTGTTTGTAGGTGACCGTTTTAGACTGATTAGGGTCATCACCTTCCCAGATAATTGCAGTTTGATCACCGCGTTCCGCCAAATGACGATCAAGACAGTTAGCGGCGAGATTCAATGTGCCATCTTCAAACCAGCGGATACTCACATGCCCGGGGTCGAAAGAGGTATTTTTCACTGTTTTATACGGCTTAATCCAATCAATAATCTTGCCATGTTCTCCCCAGAATTCATCAGGGCTCTGCACAGATTGTTGATAGTATTGATTATATTGTTCCGGGTTTATCAGGGCATGCTCTGCAATTGCAGTTGGAATAGGGTGTTTATGTATTTGGCTCATAATAGTTCTCCTTGAGATTGTTAATAATATGTCAATCAAAAGTTAATTATAGTGTGAGGGGTTGTTTTGTTTCTTTTTTGGGCGGC
Organism: Yersinia vastinensis; assembly: GCF_044905075.1. NCBI lineage: Bacteria > Pseudomonadati > Pseudomonadota > Gammaproteobacteria > Enterobacterales > Yersiniaceae > Yersinia > Yersinia vastinensis. The sequence goes on along the minus strand of NZ_CP173260.1, from coordinate 4,354,475 downwards.
AGATCACGCATAAAAGATGTTGATTTAGTGACTTACTTAATGCGCTGCGTGGTGAATCGATATCTTAATGATAGGAGAGGCGCTATAGAGCCATGTAATAAAGGAAAGGAAATGTGCTCATCAGCTCATTTTCAGTATGAAAAGGGGATATTGGCTGACCTTTGCACTGAGAAACATTAACGTAGAGTGATTAATGCAATAAAATAAAAGTTGTTAACTAAAAAATGGTGTGTTTATTGACAACTGTAGTGAAAATATTATTTTAATATCTTGCTGTAATTAAAAAAATATATATATTCCAACTTGAAATATACGTGCGGTAATTAAAAAAACGAAAAGCATAAATATGCATTTTTCTATTTTTCTTCATCTATTTTATTTTCTATTTTTCTTTAAAAAAGGTCGACTTTGGTTGCAGGATACTCAAAATAAGAGGACAATTACAATTATATGGTTTAACAAAATGAAAACATAATGAATCAAAAAATTAAGCATATTAGGAGTTTATACCGTAATTTAATTTCGTTCGTTTTTTCTCCTACCTAATCCGGTTGCTATTCATCAGAATTGTATTTTACTGTTTTAATAACAAATATTTACTGCAGAGTAACGATTTTCTTTGCCGTATATGCTCCACTACCACCCTGTAGGCCCAGCGTAAACAAGGCTTGCAGACGAGTGCCTATAAATGATACTGATTTATAACGTGGACGGCTGGCGGGAGGTCGAACCATAAGTTTTATCAACTATAGCCCCGTATTTAATGATTAAGTATTCTATTTAAGATGCTTGGCGACTTGCATTTTATGGGATGCTTTGAGGGATTTTTAGGGTATGAAAAGTGTAAAAATAGGTCTGGCCTGGCAAATTCTCATTGCGCTGGTATTAGGTATTTTAGTTGGTGCGATTTTACATAATCAAATTGAATCAAGAGAATGGTTAGTTAGTAATGTTTTAAGTCCGGCGGGCGATATTTTCATCCGCTTAATTAAAATGATTGTTGTACCGATTGTTATTTCAACATTGATTGTCGGTATCGCGGGTGTCGGCGATGCCAAAAAGCTAGGTCGAATCGGTCTGAAAACGATTATTTATTTCGAAGTAATTACCACAGTTGCCATCATTATCGGGATCACCTTGGCGAATGTGTTCCAGCCGGGGCATGGCATCGATATGTCTGCATTGACTGTCGTCGATATCTCTCAGTACGAAAAAACCACTGAGCAAGTACAAAGTGGTAGCCACAGTCTGGTGAGCACCATTTTGTCGCTGATTCCTGCCAACGTCTTTGCCTCAATGGCGAAAGGCGATATGTTACCGATTATCTTCTTCTCAGTATTATTTGGTTTAGGGCTGTCTTCATTGCCAAAAGAAACCAAAGAACCTTTATTGAATGTGTTTAAAGCTGTTTCTGAAAGCATGTTCAAAGTAACTCACATGATTATGCGTTATGCCCCTATCGGGGTGTTTGGCTTGATCTCGGTGACCGTGGCCAATTTTGGTTTTGCTTCCCTTATTCCACTCGCCAAGCTAGTTATTCTGGTTTACGCCGCGATTATTTTCTTTGCCTTAGTGGTTATGGGGATTGTGGCAAGATTATGTAACTTGCGTATTTGGATATTGATTAGAATCCTCAAAGATGAGCTGATCCTGGCGTATTCTACCGCCAGTTCTGAAACGGTATTGCCACGAATCATTGAAAAAATGGAAGCTTATGGTGCGCCTAAAGCGATTACCAGCTTTGTAGTGCCGACAGGCTATTCATTTAATCTTGATGGCTCGACACTATATCAAAGTATTGCGGCCATATTTATTGCCCAGCTATACGGTATTGAACTGTCCATTGGGCAAGAGATTATTTTGGTGCTGACCTTAATGGTTACGTCGAAAGGCATTGCCGGTGTTCCAGGTGTTTCTTTTGTCGTCTTGTTGGCCACATTAGGCAGTGTGGGTATTCCGCTGGAAGGTTTGGCCTTTATTGCGGGGGTTGACCGTATTTTAGATATGGCGCGTACTGCACTGAATGTGGTGGGAAATGCATTGGCGGTATTAGTTATCGCCAAATGGGAACACCAATTTGATCATAAAAAAGCCAAGGCATATGAGAAAGCGTTGTTTGCACCGAAGCAGACCCCCCTTCAAAACTAACTATTAAGTAATTTATCCATCAAAACCCTCTGTTAGAGTGATACTAACAGAGGGTTTCTGTTTATAACTGCCATAAGCAATAAGCGTGAAGATAACTCATAGAGGTTATTAATTTAAGCCCAAGCGATATGACCAGTGGATAAGTTCGGCGACTTTATGCACATCCAGTTTTTTCATCATATTAAGACGATGCGTTTCAACCGTTTTTTGACTGATCGACAACTGATCAGCAATAATGCGGTTACAAGAACCTTCAGTAATGAGTTTAAGAATCTGCCGCTCGCGTGGTGTTAGAACGGGTTGGTTAGCATCAGTACTTTGAGCCAATTTATTCAGTAGCGCGCTATTAAGAGCAGGATCAATATAGCGTTTACCCGCGGCGACAGTTTGAATCGCAGCCATTAGAATCTGCTGCGGGCTTTTCTTTAGTACATAACCCAGAGCACCATTATTTAATGTTCTGCTGGCATAGTGTTCTTCATGACGAGCAGTCAGTGCCAGAATTTTCATGGTCGGCCAGCGACGAAGAAGCTGAATAATCACATCCAGACCATCCATCCCCGGCAACCCTAAATCGACAATGACAATATCTGGCTCAGTTTGGCGACATAAGTTATAGACATCCAATCCATTCTCCGCCTGACCTACAATTTGATAACGCGGATAGGTAATAAGCATATTTTTTATGCCATTAATAATCAGCTCATGATCGTCAACAATCAATAATTTTGTATTCATAAAGTTATTCCTTTTACCTGATGATTTAAATAGATTTTCATGGACTCCATGGTTTAAATAACCCATGGGTTATCTCGTCTAGGCGAGTGATATCTTGCTGTGTAATAGTTTTCTGAGCCTTGATGGCTATTTCCAGTTGGATAACGGCGTCTTGCAATGCAATCAGCCCTGCTTGTCCAGCGCACCCTTTCAGTGTGTGGAGATGGTCTGATAACGTGGGGATATGAGTCAGAGAGTCTCTAGCTTGTTGCAGTAGCACGTGGAGTGATTGTGATATTTTAAGGCGCAGTGAATCGTCACCTAGATCCCATATTGGTTTGGGCATCGATATTTGAGGGATGAGATTAATCCCACGTTCGAGTTGAAATTGTGCCGCCAGATCGAGGACTTCAGCCAGTTGACTGAATGTCACGGGTTTGGAGAGATGGTGATTCATTCCCGCTTGATGCGCTTTTATTTTTTCATCTGGACCCGCATTTGCACTTAGCGCCGTTATCATGCAGCGATTATCCAGATTAAGGGCATCATTGCGCCAATATCGACTTGTTGTTAGACCATCGATACCCGGCATCCGAATATCCATCAAGACCAGATCAAAACGCTGCGTCTGCCCAATATTCAGCGCTATTTGACCACTTTCGGCCAATGTGACCTGATGACCTAACTCCCGCAACATCATGCCAGTAATATCACGATTAGTTTCTGCGTCGTCGACCAATAATATGGACATCTGCCAGGGTTGTAGCGGGAGGTGTTGTTTTATCTCTTGTTGATACGGGGCAGATTGCTCCTGAGCACCCAAATACTTTTTCACCTTGGTATATAAACGACCCGGTAGATAACATAATTCTTTATCAGCTAAAAGTGTCTGCCGCCTATCTAACGATTCATTATTCGGCGGTCGGCAGGTTATACCCCAGGCAGATAATTGAATATGTAAAGGCCATGGTGCAACACATTCACCTTGAAAAGGTTTTGTCGGTGCTCCCCCAATAAATGGCAAAATTAATGTGAAGTTGCTGCCGTAATTTAGTTTGCTGCACAGGGTAATCGCTCCGCCCATCATTCTTGCCAGATTATCTGCAATCGTGAGCCCCAAACCGGTGCCTTGTCCGTTGTGACAGGTCTGGACAAAGGGGCTGAATATTTCTTGTTGGTGCTGTAAATCAATGCCACAGCCGGTATCTTCAACAGTAAAGTTGAGTTGCTTGTCTTTCTGCTCAACATTAAGGCGAATGTGCCCCTGTTGCGTAAACTTAACGGCATTGCCTAAGAGATTAATTAATATCTGTTTGAGTCGCTGGCTATCCAGTTCAAGTTCCAGTGGTACGTCTGCACTGACATAAGTCGTCAGAATAATGGGCTTATTCAAAACCTGACTGTGGATAGTTAGCATGGCCTGATCCAATAAAGGTAATAGGGCCGTTTTCTCTTGAGCTAATTCTAATTGGCCTGATTCAATGCGCGAGAAATCCAAAAGATTATTGATTATTGCCAGTAAAGAACACGAGCATTGGTGGGCGGTGTCAGCTAGTCGGCTTTGTTTAGATGTTAACGGGGTATTTTGTAATAACTCGATGGCCCCCAGAGCACCATTCAGTGGAGTACGAATTTCATGACTTATTGTTGTCAGATGCTCACTTTTGCGATGATTTGCCTGTTCAGCAGCTTGTTTTGACTGTGCCAACGCCAGTGTGCGTTCTTTTACTTTCATTTCCAGTGTGTCGTACTGTTCATTCAACTTGTCTAGTAAGTTATTGTAAGCACGAGCAATATGCCCTAACTCATCCATGCGTTTAACTGGCAAACGTGGATCCATGGCCTTCGGACCGGTAGCACCAATAATATTGACGAAATTCCATAAGGGAATGGCCAGGTAATAACGCAGTAATAGAGAAAGTATGAGGGTGAGTAACAGTAAAATAGCCAGAGCAAAGGGAAGTTGATGCAATGCGGGCTTTGCTGCTTCCCAAGCAAAACCGACTCGTGGATAAATAACTAATTGTTGCCAACCGGGGCCTTTTAGCTGGGTTCTCAGCACCAGATAATCGGGCGTTTGTTGCCAACCATCATGTAACTCACTATTTTTAAGTTGTTTGAGAATTTCGTATAGCTGGCTCGACGGTATATTGGGGGGGGAAAGTGGTAGTAGCTCACCATATTTATCCAGCCATAAATTAATATCTCTTTGTTCTATTGGTCGATTATCTGTGACCAGTTCATTTAGTTTTAATGAGAACCCCGCTAATGAGCCAGATTGGTCACATGCAGCTACAGAGACATGCCAGCCACTTTGTGGTGTATATGTAGGCATGCCCCAAAAAAAATTATTGTGAGTTGGGAATATAGGGAGTGAAAGTAATTCTTTCCGACGCTGTTTCAAATATTCATTAGAGGTTTCTTGTGGTTTGAAAATAGTAATACCTTCTTTTTCATTAATTGTAAAACTATCAAGGTAATAGGTTTGACCTGAAGTGCCATAAGCTTGTGTTATTCGAAGGTCATGCTTGGATTGTGGTGTATGACAACTTGCTGAGTTAACAAGAATATTGCTATTCATATTATTTTGGAATGGCATGGGTAATTGCCAATTAGCGAGATAATTTACCTGATGGTTGATCAGTGTCGTTGCATCTCGTTCTGCGCCTTCAAATTGATAATTACTTAAATCTGCACGTAATGATGCCATAAGTGTTAATTCATTCACTAATCGCTGACGTGTATCTTCATATGAAAAGAACGCGCTTGTTGCAATTGAAATTAGCCAAATGGCCATCAATGTTATGCCTAATAATAATGTCAATCGAGTGACGAGAGATGATGATTTTTCCATAATGGTCACCTGACTGTTTTTTTTAGTACGCCACAGTTAAAAATTGATATCAACAATTACACTGATTTGATTGCTACTCGTTTTAGATTCATTTAATTCTCAAAAAGGGATAAATCAGGTTTTGGCCTTATAACAAATATTTAAGCACGGATGATAATGAGAATGTGGTATTGCAGGAGTCACCGCCGATGTTAGATATATTAAAAATGCAGCCTTTAATCAGAGACCTTGATTTTTCAGATAAAAATATTATGCGTTTTACTTTAAATGGCGTCCCCGCCAAAGCGATAGATTATTCGCATTCTATTTGTATCGGGCTTGTTTTTATGGAGAAAAAAATGATATCCGATGCTGTTATTCGCTATATCACTCTCATGCTGGTGGCACTTGAAGATACGCAGGATTTTGCTTTACAGCTTACTGATAATTATTGGTGGCTTTGGTGTCGATTTACTACCAATGACAGAGAGACTCTTGACGATGCGCGTCAAAATTTATCAATAAAATTAGAACAAACTTATGCAGTGACTCAACATTTTAATTCATTGGCAACGACCCTCGGCTCCGTCAAAACAAGCGTCTTAGGTGAGAATAGGAAGAACATCAACAAGGTTGCCTTATGGGAAAAATAACCTGTTTAATGTTGTTGATTTTTATGCCACTGGCCTACGGACATACTATTCCGTGGCAAGGTGAACCTTTCTTTCTTTATAGCCGTGGTATTACGGTTGCCAGCTTATTAAAAGATTTGGGCGCGAACTATGGCTTCTCAGTGGTTGTCAGCCCTGATATAAATGAAAAATTCAGTGGAAAAATTGTTGATAAAACACCAGAGCAAATATTGTCTGAGTTAGCGGGGTTATACAATATTACGTGGTACTACGATGGCGAGATACTTTATTTCTATAAAACTCAATCGATCAGAAAAGAGTTTATATCACCTAATGGGTTATCGACGACCACGTTAATCAATTATCTGCAGCATAGTGGTGTATTTGCAGGTAAAAATTGTGCAGTAAAAGCGATTTCTCGCTTGGGTACGATTGAAGTTACTGGTGTTCCTATTTGTATTGACCGGGTGACGACACTGAGCAAAATGTTGTCTTCTCAAGTGCGTCAGCAAGGCCAAAATAAAGAAACAGTCAAAGTCTTCCAGCTAAAATATGCTTCAGCAGCCGACTCGAGTTATCAGTATCGCGATCAACTCGTCACTCTTCCAGGGTTGGTGAGCGTATTACGCGAGATGAGTGCGGGGAATAATTTACCTTTGGCTAGCGGAAAAGATCAGGGAGATATTCCTGCTAATACACCGCTTTTCTCTGCTGATCCTCGGCAAAACGCCGTTATTATTCGTGATCGCCAAGTTAATATGCCGCTCTATGGCAGTTTGATTGCACAATTGGATCAGCGTCCAGTCCAAATAGAAATTTCAGTCACTATTATTGATGTTGACGCGGGGGATATTAGCCAACTTGGTATCGATTGGTCTGCCTCCACGTCGATTGGTGGGGCGGGGATCTCATTTAACAGTGGGCCGACTAAAAATAATACCGATGGATTCTCCACAGTGATTGGCGATACCGGGAACTTTATGGTTCGTCTGAGTGCATTACAGAAGAACTCAAGAGCTAGGGTATTATCTCGTCCTTCAGTCGTGACCTTGAATAATATTCAAGCGGTGTTAGATAAAAATGTCACATTTTATACAAAGCTGGAAGGCGACAAGGTCGCTAAGTTGGAGTCAGTTACATCGGGTTCGCTATTGCGAGTCACCCCACGGATGATCAATGCAAATGGTGTAAAAGAAGTCCTACTAAACCTTAATATTCAGGATGGTCAGCAACAGGCTCCGATCAGTAGCAGTGAACCTTTACCCGAAATACAGAATTCAGATATTTCGACCCAAGCGACACTGCGTGTTGGGCAGAGTTTACTGTTAGGTGGCTTCATTCAAGATAAACAAATGGAATCACAAAATAAAATTCCATTATTAGGTGATATTCCTTTATTAGGTGGATTGTTTCGCAGTACCAATAAGCAATCTCACAGTGTTGTCCGGCTGTTTTTAATCAAAGCTGTACCGGTTAACATGGGGGAATAATATGGCAACAGGATTCAAACTTCGTTTGCTAAATGGCGAACTGAATGGGCGTGAATTGAGCTTGTCAGAGGGGGAGTTCACACTTGGGGAGCAGGGATGTGATGTGCTGTTGTCTCTACCTCAGGGGCAAATATTGACCTTGGTCATCGGTGAAAATCAAATAACATTGCGGGTGTCAGGGACGGTCTGGGTTAATGGCTTTCGATATGATGTGCAGCAGTCGATCCCTTTGCGCCAGGTGATTGAAGCCGCGGGATTAGCATTAGTTCTTGGCGAAGAAAAAGATGTGTTGAGTGACATAAAAATACCACCTCGCTCAGGTACACGTTTATTGCTATGGTTGTCAATGGTGACATTTGCACTCTTGTTACTATTATTTATGTCGATATTTTGGTTCACACAACAATCTAACCGATTATTTTCTTACCTTCCCCCCGATATTCCAACGCAATTATCAGCGCAACTGAAGCAACCCGCTTTAGCTGGTGTAAAAGTCAATTGGACAACAGACGGTGGTGTGACTTTGAGTGGTCACTGTGCTTCATCATCAACAGTGATTGAGCTACAAAACTTTCTGGCTCGCAATCAGATTGTATTTCGCAATAAGTTAGTTTGTGATGATCATCTCGCGGCCAGTGTCAGTGATGTCTTGCACCAGTATGGTTATCAAGATATTGAGGTTCGTGCAGGGAAGACCTCAGGAAATGTCATTCTCTATGGTGACATTGAGATGGGCAAACAGTGGTTAAATGTTCAAGATGCGCTGGCAGCGGTGGCTGGATTAAAGGGGTGGTCGGTGGTTAATTCCCATAATGGGCAAGTCCCGCGCTTGGTTGAAAAGTTAAGAGTGCTCGGATTATTAGGCTATCTGAGCATGACACAAAATCAAAAAGAGATTGTGATAAGTGGTCTGTTATCACCGGAACAGCAGCAGCAATTGCGGCAGATGTTAGCCCAGCAGCACTCTGATGAACTGCCTGTGAGGTATCAAAATATCCCGGCCGCAGATCAAACAGCTCAACTTCTTCCTGCTGCCATCGTGAGTTATGGCGGAAATAGCCATGCAAAATTTATCCAACTGGCTAATGGTGTTCGCTTACAACAAGGGTTTGTGCTGGATAATGGTTATAAAGTTATTGATATATCAGAGCAAGGCCTTTCACTATTCAAAGCGAACAACTTGATACAAATACCCATGAATTTTTAATAAAAAGGACTAATTTATGCGGCATATTACAGGACTGGAAGATAGTATTAAAAATAACGCTGCATCAATTCAGGATAGGAAAGCGTTACTCAGAAAGGAAAGATTATTAATTTCACATCAATTGTCTCTACTGCAAACACCGGATAATTACAGATATCTTAATGACATGATGCTGGCATTGAAGAGTGCGGAGAAAATAATAGAGATATTAGGTATTCGTTATGGAAATTAAATATGTTTTTATGTCCATTTTTTAAAACAATCGTGTAAATACAAAAGACAGATAATAATTAATAATTCAAAATTAATTTAAAGGCTCATAAATAGATAAGGAGTTGCTATATGAATGACAATGATCCTATTCAATTAATATTAGGTGATTTGCAATGGCGATATCGAAAATTGCAGTCTGATCTGGATAAACTTAACGATTTTCAAAAGCATATCGAGTTGCTTAAAGATCGAGCAAATCAGGATGACAAAGCAAGAGAGGCTTTGTCACGACTAGATGCCGCCTTTCCAAATGGCTTTAAACAAGAAAAAGCCAAATTAATGGTCTGTATTTCACAGATGAAAATACAGTTTAAACAAATGGAAACACAACTTATAAATATTAATGTTACAGAGAGTAACTAGTTACATTCTTCCTTAAAGTTCATTTCGCCAGAAATGTAGGAGTATTTATATGTCAACTATTATCAGTATACCTAAACAGCCTTCTACTTATGCGGTTAAATCGTCAAGAAACAATGTTATAAATAATACTGTTCAGAATAAAGTTCATGATGCTACTGATATTTTTAGTATGGGGTTAGAGGTTCTTTATTCTTTTCTCGATGTGCTCTCTAATCTGGCTAGCACTAATTTCAAAGGCATGCAGGCACGTTCAAAATATGCCAATGATACACAGGATATGTCTAATCAGGTCGATAAAATTATTGCGGAAGCAGCAAAGGGAGATGATAAAACCAAAGAGGCCTTACCTGATGCCGTGATCGACTTTATGAAAAAAAACGGTATTAGTGTCGATGGCATGAGTATTGATGACTATTTACAAAAATATGGACCCGAACTGGACAAAGGACAGCTACAGGCAGTGAAAGCCGCATTAGATAATGAGAAAAATCGGGCCACCGATACCATGAGTCAAGACCAATTGCAGCTACAGAAAGTGATGCAGAATTATAACGTTTGTGCCAATAACATCAGTACATTGCAGTCAGGTTTAAAAGATTTATTGATGACGATTGCCCGCAATCTTTGCTAATCAAGCGGCAATGCTAAGGACGGTACGAGATGAATATTCAGCCGAGCGACGAAGTCATTAATTTTATGCGGCGGGGTGGGTCTTTGCGAATGTTAGCTAAGATGAATCCCCAAGATTTGGCACTGGTTTATGAATATGCGGTGCAATTGTGCCAAGGCGGTGAGTATGACAGTGCTAAACGTTTATTAAATCTATTAATACAACTGGATCATTGGAATTTCTCATATTGGCTGACCTTAGGGCTGTGTTATCAACAAACTGTAGATCTTCATCAGTCAATTTATTGTTTTAGCCGTGCGGGACAAATTCAAATAGATGATCCCCGTCCATCCTGCTTGGCGGGTGAATGCTATCTGGCTTGTGGTAATACGGATTATGCAAAAAAAGCCTTTCGAATGGCATTGAATTGGTGCAATTCACATCCTGAATGGGTTGAAGTACAACAGCAAGCTGAACGTGGGCTAGCGGCCCTCTTACTGGAGGTACAACATGTCTGATGGCTTAGGGATTAAAACGACAGTTTTGAGTGACTGGCCAACAGTACAGACCAGCAAAACATCCCATTTATCTGCGGCAAAAATGCCAGATTGGCGAGGGATCGCCGGCCTTCCGCCCACGGTAGACAGCCATATCAACTCACCCAGAGTGACGCAGCAAGATGCACAAGGTGCACTCGATCGTTTGCTAACGTCTTTACCGCATAGCACGTCAAAAGGGGAGAACCGTAGCCATTTATCTCTAGATCGACTGGGTAGCACTGATATGCAACTTATTATGTCGATGGCGGGCAATCTGAGCCTTGGGGTGTTCTCTGATTTGTGTCAGTCAATTGGCAAGCAGATGGAACGGGCAACCGATGTTCAGGCTTTTCTGCGCGACAAGCGCGTTGCTGAATATCAGCAACAGATTGATAAAGCGGTTGAACAAGCAGATAAAGCCAAAAAGGCAGGGATTTTCAATGCAGTATTGGATTGGGTTATCGGTGCGGTTGAGGTGGTCTATGGTGCATTTAAGGTTGCTGAAGGCGTATTAACCGGAGACCCTGTAGCCATGGCTTCTGGCGTTGCTTATTTGGCGGCAGGCACGGCAGGTTTAGTTAAAGCGGCGGCGGAGACCGCGATGTTATTGGGCGCATCTAAGGATAAATGTCAGCAAGTTATTGATGTGGCTTCTAAAGTTCAACTGTCTTTTGAGTGCTTTGCCATGGCAGTTGATCTGTTCCAGGCTGCTCGTGCGATCAATGCTGCTCGTGCTGTGTCTAAAGGGGCTGGCGATGTAATCAAAGCTGGGGGCGGCGAAGCGTTGACGGATGCGGTCAAGCGGGGGGCTAGCGGGGAAATTGAGCAGTTAGCGGGGCAATTTGGTAAGGATGTCAGCAAGCAAGTCAGTCGCGATATCACCATGAAAGCGATGGAAATAGAAATGGTTGAGGCTTGTGATATGGCGTCAGCTGCTGCTAAACAGGCGATAAAGGCGGAGATGACGCTGGTCAGTAATATCACCAAGTCTTTTACCCATGCGGGAATAGAACAAATGGTCTCTGGTGTGACAAAAAACTTACTTCAGGAGGCGATTAAAAAAGGTGTCACACTTACGACAGAAGAATTGAGCCGGCAATGTGTCAAAGCCATCATGAAGAAGTCTATCAAGACTATTTTAAAAGATCTGTGTACTTCACCATTACTGATTATGCAAAAATGCAGCAGTGCCGCAGTTCAAATTAATAATGGTCAACTGGCCGTGCAATCGGCTGGTTTGAAAAAAGAGATTGAGAAATTAATTCTTGATCAGGACTTCACTCAATTCATGGATGAATGGGTTGAAAGAAATAAGCAGCATCAGTTGAAACAGCTCAAAGAAACATCTCAGGATGCACAGGAACTATTGACTAAATTAAACGATAACATCCATCAGACCGGAATGTTACAGGTGAAAATTGCCGGTTCATTAGTATAGCGAGGTTATTATGAGTACACCTATCAGCCATAATATAGCAATATCAACACAAGATGCGATCACCCTAGAAGAGAAAAATGGAGCAGGGAATAATATTGAAAATATAATGTCTGATTTGTCAGATATTATATTTCAAATGAGCATACTGTTTAAAAAAATGCGTGACTTACTCAATACCTATAATCAGAAGCAACAAATATTAGGTTGGAATATCCAAGTCAGTTCCATGAGCAATAAACGAGAGGCGATCGATAAAACAGCCTCGGGGGCTGTTGCCAGTGGTGTTTGCTCTATCCTTTCAGGTGCCGTCAGTGGTATAGGAGCGTTAGGTAGTATTAAGTTTGGTGATATCGCATCACATGGTAGTTCCGCTCTTGGGCAACTGGGGACGGGGAGCGGTAAATTGGTTGAGGGGGATATGGCGCGAAGTTCGGATTTGCTTCGTATGACCAGTGATCTGCAAAGCCATAGTGCACAATCTTATAATAAAAATATGAGTGAGTTATTGGATAAGGTCAATGAAGCGCGACAAAATATGAAAGATTTGGGTAATACCATCAATAATATGATGGGCCAAATCTCCATGGCTGTGAAATTATGATATATGAATGATCCTGCTATCAACGTCGCGCAGTATCTTATTCAGCAAGGGTATATGGTTAAAACTGCCTATTTTGAAAGGAGCCAAGTCAAAGTAGGTAGTGAAGTTTTTCTATATGGTTATCGCATTATTTATCGTGTTGAAAATAATGATTTTATAATTTGTTTATTGGAACGAAATGATAGTGATGGAGTATCTAGTCATTTTTTAAAGTTATTTAATTTTTTATACCTCTTGGGAAAGGATATTCCTGAACTATCAATAGTCAGAATGATGATTATTGATAATATTGCTAACCCAGCGTTGCAAAAGATGCGGCGTCGGCTAATTAAAATACTTATCGCAAAAGGGGCATTCAACAGAAATATTGAAGGTGATGACTGGCTGTTATTTGATGTTAGTTCTGAGAAGCTAATGAAGGTGTAAAATGAATCATTCCAGTCCCCATGATGTACAGACTCTCTGCGCAAAAATAAATAAGGTATTAAAAGGAAAAGGGGCTATTCAGCCACAAATAATGAATGAACATCAGAAGGTGACGCTTTTGGAGATACAGGAAAAATATACCCAAGGTTATCAGGCATGGCTTGCAGATGACTATGCGGCGGCAATGGTTGATTTTTCTTGGCTGACCTTATATTGCCCATTGGAACCACAGTTCCATTTGGCCTTGGCCGCAACAATGCAAATGCAACAGGAATTTACGCTGGCACTGAGTGCATATGCTTGTGCACTGCTTTTAGAGGCGAGAGATCCTGAACCTGTTTATCAAATGGCCATTTGTTTTTTGGCATTGGATAGAGGTGCTGACGCCAGAGAAGCATTACAGACTGCCATTGAAATGAGTTATTTTAGCCCTGCATATGCCCCTACCGCTCAAAAAGCCAATCAATTGTTATGCAGTATCTAAAATAAGAAATACAGGTTATATACAATATTTAAGGTGGATGCCTATGTATCAAATCACTGGATATAATAGTAGCCATTCTACATCCTCAACGTTAAATAAAGAATATTATCAAGAAATTAATAATGAAAAACCGACTCTACACAATTTTGTTTTTATGATAAATGAAGACATTAATAAATTGCGTGATGCTCGAGAAGAAAGAATAGATGAATTAAATAATGTAAAAATCAAATTAGCCAAAAAACAATTTTTTATTAATGTCATTGAATTAACCGTCTCCTTGGCGTCATTTGCCGTCAGTGTGGGAGTGACTGTTTGTAGTGGTGGCGTCACAGCACCTATTGCTGCGATTACTGGGCTAAATCTTATGTTATCGATTTCTAATCTCGCCTGTGCCTACCATAACTGGAGTTGTGCCAGTAAAAATAAAGATGAGCTGGCTATGGGTAGTGATGCCATGCAGCAGGCTGTTTTTATGTTAGCCGAATATTGCCAAGCTTCACCCGAGAGCGCAAAAAAAATCGCCCGCTATACCTCCTATCTTATTCGAGTAGGGATGGTGGTTTCTTTAGGAATGCTGGGCGTTTTTATCCAGCCGGCTGTCTATGATGGTTTATGTTTACTTGCAAAAAACTATATTCCAATTTTGTCATCTATGTTGAGTATGATTACTTCAGGTGCCTTAGGTGTTTGGATAAATAATCATAATGATGAGCGAGAGATTATGGAAAGTTTACTCACTGAAAATAAAAAAGAAATTGTAAAGAAAAGCGCCTATTTAGATGGGTTCAACGACGCAATGGGCCTATTATTGGGTTCATAATATTATATAAAATAGGATTGCCTGAGTTTTACTCATTAAAATTAAGGTGTAAGCCTGATATCGCCTTGCTGTGTTATTTGTCAATATTAGACAAGGATCTTGGCACTCGAAGGAATATTATGAAATCAATACAGTTTATTCTCTTTCGGCAAGAAGGAATATTACGTAGTGAAGGAGTATGCCATAGCGTGCCCGCAGGGCATTTAGTCGTAACAAATGAACAGGCTAGCGCATCTTCTTTTTCACAAAGCGATTATATTTCCATCTCGTGTCATTCCATCGACCTGTTACCAATATATCAGGATTTAGCCAGTAAGATGGTGCAGTCAAATAAATTTCGCCTACCACCTCAGGTATATGATCGCTATAAAATATTACCTGCAAATAACGACATTATTTATGCGACGGAACAATTAGTTGATATTGAACGAAGTGCATCATTACGATTTCTTTATCTGTATTGTCTGGGATTGGACGCTATCTATTTCTCTCGATTATTAGAGTCAATTGTTGGAACAAATAACGAATTATTGGAGTTCTTTGAAAAAAACCGTCTTAATCCATGGACGGTTTCACGCTATGCCGATGAGTTGGGCATTTCGACTCGTAAATTGAATTTTTTGTTTTATGAGAAATTCGGTATGTCTGCAAAACAGTGGCTACTGGATCAACGGCTGAAAAAAGGTTGCGAGTTGCTGTTATCCACACGGTTACGTGTGGCGGATATCGCTATGGAATGTGGTTTTAGCAATCACGCACACTTTTCTGATAGTTTTCGTCGCCGTTTTCAGCAGTGCCCGTCACATATGCGGTCACTCATGGAGTAGGAGGTCTGATGGATATCAACGCGTTAATGAATGTACTGACGCAAAGCATCAATAAGATGGGGCAGGATTTTCAAAGCCAGATGGTTTCCGGCAATCCCTCTGATCCTGAGCATATGTTAAAAATGCAATTCGCAATGCAGCAGTATTCATCTTATATCAATTTCAGCAGTGCCTTGATGAAAAATATTAAGGATATGACCAGTGGGATTATTGCCAAAATATGATTTTACTTTCAAAACCTTGTCGCCAATTAGTGGTTGAGGCGGCTCTGGCTGGAGTTAATCACAGTTTGCTGAAAGAGGCGCGCGACATTCTTAATGTTTTGCCCCAATTAATTCCAGACCCACAGGTGTGCTTGCTTTGTGAGGCGATGTTGAGGTTTGGGCTTAATGAGCAAGAGCGCGCCTTGGCATTGCTGGCTACATCCTCAACGAAAGAGGCAAAAGCCTTGTTGGCTTTGTTGCAACAAGGGATTTCATCGACAGACAAAAAAGCAGAATCGTTACGTAGTCACCGGATTTATTAACCCAAAATCATCATTTATTAATAAGGGATGACTCAATGGATATTGATGCTATTCAGGCTGTTGCAATGCAGGTCACACCATTGAAACCTCCGGTTGATGCAGAGCAAGTCGCCAAATTTACGCAACTCATGCAACCGGCGGATCCGACGACATCCATGATCTCCCCAGACCCACTGCTGTCCCTTCAGTCTGAATTGATGCATGCCACATTATCTATTGATTTAACTGCTAAAGTTGCCGGTGTTCTCGGCCAAAACATCAATAAACTGGTTAACATGCAATGAAACAGATGCGGCGCATGATAGCGTTTTTACTGGTTGTGTTCTCCCTTTCAGGCTGTGGTATGGATCTGTATACCGGGCTTTCTGAAGGGGAAGCTAATCAGATGTTGGCGTTATTAATGTTGCATCAAATCAAAGCAGAAAAGCAGCCTGAAAAAGGGGGTACCGTTGGGCTGAGTGTCGATAAAAGTCAGTTTATCAACGCGGTGGAACTATTGCGCCAGCATGGTTTTCCTCGCCAGCGTTTTGCCTCGGTTGATGAGTTATTTCCTTCTAACCAATTAGTGACTTCGCCCGGGCAAGAGCAAGCCAAAATGGTCTATTTGAAAGAGCAGCAATTAGAAAGCATGTTGAGTCATATGGATGGGGTAATTCGAGCCGATGTCACTATCGCAATGCCTGCGCCCACTGACGGGAAAAGCAGTGTGCCCCATGCGGCCTCAGTATTTATCAAATATTCACCTGAAGTTAACTTGTTGAGCTATCAGCCACAAATCAAGAATCTTATCCGCGACGGGATTCCCGGCATTGATTATTCGCAGATTAGTGTAGTGATGCAGCCGACCAATTATCGCTTCACTGCCTCAACACCTCAGCAACAAAGCCGCGCAGAAGTCAGTTTGCAATGGCTGTTACGCCACGCTGGAACATTGCAGATAGTCTTGGGCCTGCTGTTGGCTGGGTTAGTGGGGTTGTCGGCGGTTTGTTGGTTACGGTATCTGCGTCGCTAAGTGATACAAAAGGAGGGCAGGATGATATTGCCGCTAACCACCCATATCCGGTATTTACATCAGTTAGCTTGGCGGCCTGCGCAATTTGCTCACCCACTCTGGCTGGCTGCCGTGGGAGTTAATGCCGAGAATTACAGTTATGGACGCAGTCGTGCATTAGATTCGGTGTTAAATAACGCACTGAACCAACGGCGAAGTTTTCCGCAATTTGCCTTGCCCGCAGTACTGACTAAGCAGCAACAATGTCAAATGGTCTCACCTGAGCGCCTATCGGCCCGCTGTCTGGCATTGGGATTGGTACATTTACAATGTGATGATTATCTGCGAATTCGCTGTTATCGACAGGCACTTTCCCCGCTCTTGAGTGAAGGCGATATTCAGCAATTAATGGGAATGGGATATCGCGGCTACCTTTCCGTCAGATTAAGTCCACAAGATTTACTCCATACCGCTTTACGATTAGGGCATAGCCTCGCCCATCACGTTCGCGCTCATTGCATAATCTGGCGTGCAATGTCTATTTTGCTCCCTCCCTATCCTCGCGCGTTATTTTTGCCACGGAGGTTAGCGATTTCGGCTGACTGCTGGCTCACCCGGTTGGAGCGTTTGATGTGAATCCCTTTCATATTCAGGTGGTAAAGCTTGATGGTGTATTACCCGTCGGTGGGGTTATCCCAGCGGCTCAGTTACAGGTTATGGCGCAAAGCCGGGATATTCTATCTCATGCCAAAAGACAGGCCGCTGAAATTGTGCAAGCCGCAGAGATCGAAAGAGAGAGGTTGTTGGCTCAGGCGCAACAACAGGTCGATGAGCTGATTCATCAGGCCCGCCAAGGCATGGAAAACGATGTATTAGCACAACATGTGGGTTGGCTGGTGGCGGCAGAGCAAGTGGAGTCTTTATTGGTGGCGCAGGCCCGTAAGCAGATTTTGGCGGCGATCACCTCGGTGGTGACCACGTGGGCGGGCCAGCAATCGGTAAGTGAGACGCTGATTCATCGGCTTGGGATGCAAGTAGAGAAAATGGCGCATCACAATGAGCTGATTTTACGGGTGCATCCGCAGCACTTGTCTGCGGTGGTTTCTGCGCTAGGAACGCGAGTTCGGTGCATCGCAGATGAAAATATGGCGGAGGATCAGGCGCAATTAGCGTCACCATTACTCCAGCTCACTCTTTCCCTTAGCTGCCATTTATCGCAACTCATTTTGTGGTTACAAGAGCCGCTACCTCATCAGGAGTTCGCTCATGATCAACATCAATAACATCTCTGATGCTGTTGCTGTGCATGGTTCCCCATTGGGGGGCGTCGCATTACAGGGGGAAATAACCCCCGCCCATTCGGTTGTCGCGTTGGCCAGCCTGGAATTGTCGGAGGTAAGACAAACTGCGCTGGAAGAGACAATGGAGGAGATCGGACTCAGCCTCGGTTCGCGCCTGAAAGATCAAAAATCTATCGATGCCGAGGAGTACCGCCAGCGCCGTCAGCAACTCTTGGTGAAATTGATTGAGCAAGTCACCAACAGTACGAACACCGTATTGCAGCAGAGCATTCCGCTAAATCTGGATATTGCATTGTTAGCCAGTAAGTTACGTCAAGGGGAGCTGTCGGTTGGGCAGCAGATTCTCTTGCTGGCCGCGATGATCGCGCACAGTAAAAATAATCCATTACGGCGTCATAGCTTATCGCTATTGCTTGAGCCGCTGCTGGAGGGCGCCGGCTGGGAGATTGAATTATTTGGTTCGCTGGAGTTTGGTACTAAGAAAAGCGGTGAGTTGGGGGCGGTTAAACAACTGTTTGCACAAAGTATTGACCAAGACGAGATATCAGTAGCGGAGTGGTTTGCTCAGGTCAGCCGCTGGCCGCAGCGTCAGCAACGAGTCCGGGTGCTGATGCGCGCGATCGCATTTGATTTGTCTTGCCAGCCCCCCCCTCAACACGGCGAACGTTTGGCAGCCACTCTTTATCAACTTCGCCGTTTACTCATGTTTTTGGGGTTGGAAGATCATTGCGGCCGGATGGGAAACGCTTGTGGTGTGGCAGGGGATGTGATTCTCAGCGAGGTGTTAGCTATCGTCGGCCAGCCTTGGTTATTCAGTGGTTGGTTACAGCCGCGGATTGAGGCCATCGTGGGGCTGAATATCACTACTCGGCGCAGTTTTATTCGTCGGCTTTATGAATTGTTCAATCTTATTCCAGTTGACTGTTTCAATGATCAAGAGCAGCAAGCGCAAATTTTGGCAACGTTGTTAGAAATATAAAAGGTGAGTTATTTAACGCTGCGCTGCGAATCAGGCCAATACCCGATAGTGATGAGAATATAGGCTCCTTATTATTCACCTTGTGTGCTTATCAATGAGGTGCGGGTTATGGAAATGGATTTAGTTGTCACCCGTAATCTACAGCTCTTTATCCGAATGGCTGACTTACCTTGCACCCAATTGTCCGCTCGTATGCAGTGGCAGATAGGCCAACAACTGGTTTTTCTTGAGTGGCGCAACGCGAGGTTGCTGCTGACCAGTGGCGTACAACACCGGCATTATGACATGGATGACTTATTACAGCTCCAACAGTGCTGGCAGATCGAACGCTTTAATGGGGTCCCTCAACGTATCTATTTACTGAAAATGGGCATGATGGTCAGTTGCTCTCCCCCTGCTGCATCAGGGGCTGAATTTTGGTATCTGCTTTATCAGCAACAGCGCGCTTTGCTCCGTCGCTTGCCGGGAGAATGTCGATGAAAGGATCGGTAATCACGCGCGCCTTGATGATGATCACCACGCGCCAAGATGTTTTCTTAGCGATCATGCTGTTGGTGGCGATCTTTATGATGATCTTGCCGCTGCCGACAGCAATGGTTGATGTGCTGATTGCGATCAATTTGGCGTTTTCTGTCATCCTGTTGATGATCTCAATTTATCTGCGCGATCCACTCGAATTCTCTGTCTTTCCATCATTGTTACTTATCACCACACTTTATCGCTTGGCGTTGACCATCAGTACCACTCGCTTAGTGCTGCTACAGCATGATGCGGGTGACATTGTCGAGGCTTTCGGCCAGTTTGTGGTTGGCGGTAACTTGGCAGTGGGGTTGATCATTTTTACGATTATCACCGTGGTGCAGTTTATCGTCATTACCAAAGGTTCAGAGCGTGTGGCTGAAGTCAGTGCCCGTTTTTCACTTGATGGCATGCCGGGTAAACAGATGAGTATTGACGGTGATATGCGTGCCGGGGTGATTGACTCTACTGAAGCGGGGCGACTGCGCGAGCGGGTGCAGAAAGAGAGCCGTTTGTTTGGTGCCATGGACGGGGCGATGAAGTTTGTTAAAGGGGATGCTATTGCCGGGATCATTGTCATTCTGGTGAATATTATCGGCGGTATTACCATCGGCGTGCTGCAACATAATATGTCGGCGGAGCAGGCGATGACCACCTATGCGGTGCTATCCGTGGGTGACGGATTATGCGCACAAATTCCGTCGTTGCTTATCTCGATTACGGCGGGGATCATTGTTACTCGCGTTCCGGGTCATGATAAGCAGAGTCTGGCTAAAGACTTGGCAATACAGGTTGGGCGTCAACCCGATGCCTTATGGTTAGCGGCGGCCATCCTGACTGTTTTTGCCCTATTACCGGGTTTCCCATTTCTGATTTTTATGACTTTGGCGGCGCTGGTTGCCGCCCCCGCATTTTTCCTTTACCGGAAAAAACAGCAAAGAACCGGAGCCAATAATAATGGCGAAAATCTCTCTTCGACGTCCAATACCATGACGCCAGGAGCGGTGCCTTTGATGCTGTATTGTGCACCAAACTTACATTACTCCCATTTGGGGCGTGATATTGACGGCTTGCGCTGGCGTCGGTTTGAGCATCTTGGTGTCCCATTGCCGGAAGTGGTTGTTCGCAGTGACCCCACATTAGCTGAGAATACGCTATTGATTCGGGTCTATCAGGAGCAAGTGCTCAAACTAACATTGCCCCCCGATGACTTATTACTGATTCATCCCAGCCCTCAGCTAGCGACGCGCAGCCAATCTCTGGGGATGAAACTGGGTACTTTCGAGTGGCTGGCGGTGGAGCAAGGCCAGCAGGCCAAGACGTTGGGGCTGCCTTATGCTCAAGGGCAGCAGCGAATTATTCACTGTCTAACAAGAGTGCTTGAACGCCATACGGCTGAGTTTATCGGCGTACAGGAGACCCGTTATCTGATGGATGCAATGGAAGGGCGCTACGGTGAGCTGGTGAAAGAGCTACAGCGCCAGATGCCGGTTGGTAAAGTGGCGGAAATACTGCAACGACTGGTGGAAGAGGATGTGTCTATCCGAGACTTACGCGCTATTTTTGGCGCGCTGGTGGTCTGGGGCCCCAAAGAGAAAGACAGTGTGATGTTAACCGAATATGTCCGCATCGCCTTACGCCGCCATGTGTGTCGTCGGTTCAGTAAAAATCAGGTCTGGTTGCCGGTCTTGCGATTAGGAGAGGGGGCTGAAAATGTCATCCGTGAATCTATTCGCCAGACGTCGGCAGGCACCTATTCAGCCTTGGGGGATAAACAATCACGGCTGATCCTCAGCAAAATAAAAAGCGCCTTTGCTGAAAACAGCGATGTGGTGCTGCTGACGGCCATCGATGTGCGGCGTTTTTTGCGCAAAATCATTGAGCGGGATCTTTTTGCGCTACCGGTGCTGTCATGGCAAGAGCTGGGTGATGAAATGAACATCAAAGTGGCGGGCACGATTGAGCTTATCGGAGATGAGCTTGATGAAGCCGCTTAATATTTCAGTATTAAGTGCTCAATTGCAGCAGCAATTGGGCTTAATCTCCTCGCCGCCGGATGGTATGAAATATTGCGGGCAGATATTGGATATTGGCCCGACACTGCTACACGCCCATTTGCCCGGCGTGGCGTTAGGAGAATTATGCCGTATCGCCTCACCGGATATGTTGGCGGAAGTGGTTGCTATTGAACAGCAAACGGCCTTGCTGTCACCGTTTGCTTCCCCCACCGGCTTGCGATGCGGCCAATGGGTCTCGCCGCTGGGGCATGCGCACCGAGTCAGAGTCGGGGATGATCTCGCTGGGCGAGTATTGGATGGTCTGGGGAAGCCCATAGATGATGGCCCTCCACTGACCGGTTATTGGCGTGAGCTGGACTCTCCTCCTCCCGATCCATTAACCCGTCAGCCAGTACAGCAAATATTGCTGACAGGCATTCGCGCCGTTGATGGCCTGCTCAGTTGTGGCGAGGGGCAACGCATCGGTATTTTTGCCGCCGCCGGTGTAGGGAAAAGCAGTTTACTCAGCATGCTGTGCAAGGGGTGTCATGCAGACATCACGGTGTTGGCCCTGATTGGTGAACGAGGCCGAGAAGTGCGCGAGTTTCTTGAACAGGTGCTCACGCCACAAGTACGTGCGCGTACGGTGGTGATAGTGGCAACCTCTGATCGCCCCGCGCTGGAGCGGCTTAAAGGGATTTATACCGCCACCACGGTGGCCGAGTATTTCCGTGAACGTGGGCTAAATGTGTTGCTGATGGCCGATTCGCTCACCCGCTATGCCAGAGCTGCCCGCGAGATTGGCCTGGCGGCAGGGGAGATTCCTGCAATGGGCAGTTTTCCCGCCAGTGTTTTTGCCTCTCTCCCCCGGTTGCTTGAACGGGCGGGTAACAGCGCGCGTGGCAGTATCACGGCGTTTTACACGGTTTTGGTTGAGGGCGATGACATGAATGAGCCAGTCGCTGATGAGGTGCGTTCTCTATTGGATGGGCACATTGTGTTATCAAGGCAACTGGCGGGGGCCGGGCACTATCCGGCCATTGATATTGCCGCCAGTATCAGCCGTATCATGCCGCAAATTGTCAGTGCGGGGCATCTGGCTTTGGCGCAAAAATTGCGGCAAATGCAGGCTCGTTATCAGGAGATAGAATTGCTGGTACGGGTGGGCGAATATCAGGAAGGACAAGATTTACAAGCTGATGATGCTCTACTGCGTTACCCGGCTATCTGTGCCTTTTTACAGCAGGAGAACTCATCATCATCTCAAACCGCCGCCGACCTCAATCATATACTCGAACAACTCGCGCAGGCGCTAGGGGAGTCAACTCCGCACTAGTGACTCTTGCGCGTCTGCTGGCGCTGCGGCAACACAAAGCACACAGGCTACGTCGGCAATGGGTGTGCTTGCGCCAGATATATGAGCAGCAGGAGCAGCAATTGGTGGATCTTCGTCATCAACGCCAGCAGTTATGTCATCGGCTACAACACATTGCAGATTGGCGTGGCAAATTACATCCTGCAGAGGCTGACGAGCAACGCGCTTTGCAACATGAGGTGTATCAGACTGAGCGAGAGTTACAAAAATGTATTTGTGAATTGGTCGCCCGGCATCAGCAACAGCACACGGCTATTGAATCACAGCAGGTGCTGATACGGATTAATCAGCGGGAACAGGAAAAATTACGGATGCTAATCAAAAATGAGACGAATCGATATTGAAGGTGCCCTGCCACCGCGAAGAGAGAGCTATTTTAAGGAGGAACCGCTGACGTATATAGATAATGAACGGCAAGAACAGCGATTTTCTGGGTATTTGACTTCTCACCTATCCCCGGCACCAAACATGACGGATACCTTGATTCGCGCTGAGGGAGAGAAACCGATGCAGGCAGATTATCGTCTCGTCAGCGGCCCACTGTACGGGACTCTGGTCCATGTTCAGTTATCTGGTAATGGCTTGCATATTGTCCTCAGTCACACCAACCGTGCGCTTATCGAACGTTTGCAACCAATACAGGCCCGCTGGCAGCGGCAATTGCATCAACTGGGTTTTCCCTGTGTTTTGGAGGTGGCCCATGCTAGGGACATTGTCGGCTGAATTACGCCAAATCAGTGCTGTTGTGGGCGCAGGGCGACATAGTGCCGGTATTTCCGCCGCAGTGAAACAAATAGAGGGCGAGGGTGTTTATTTGCCACTGCACTGTATTGAACAGGAACAAACTGCAAGAGAGTGTGGTTTTTGGCTATCCCAGACTTGTTGGAACCATTGGTTGGCATCTTCACTGGCGACTGATGATGCGCATTTTCTGGAGCCAACGTTGGTGACGGCCATGGCCCATTGGGCCGTCAGCCCTCTGTTGAGTGAATTACCCGAGCTGGCAATTTATGACCCTACGCCACGGTCAATGACGCTATTGCGCCAATGGGCGGTGATGCTGACCTTTGAATTGGAAGGGCAACAATTGAGCGGCGTACTGTTTGGTTGGCCACTGGTATCGCTAACCGAAACCTTGTCTCATTGGGGCAGTGAGTTGGTCACTGAAACGACCCCACTCTGGCAAACGGGTTTAGTGGTGGGGTGGCACCGTTTATCGTTACATCAATTACAGCAAATCAAGCCTGGGGATGGGATGCGGATAACTTGTGCCGCTGAATTGGCGCAAGGGAACTGTTGGTTATGGCAAACGGCATCGCCACAGATTTATATCAAGTTGGAGGAGGGGAACAAAATGACAATTCAACAGATTAATGACGATATTGACAAGCTATTGGAGCTGGATGTTGCCGTCACACCAAAAACCTCGCAGACCGTGATGATTGAGAGTTTGCCACAAACGCTGGTCATGGAAATTGGCCGTCTGACTCTGCCACTAGGTGACATTAAACAGTTAGCCGTAGGCCAAACATTGGTGTGCCAGACGCATTTCTACGGCGAGGTGAATATCCGTTTGCATGGACAGCCTGTTGGTAGCGGCAGCTTACTAAACTGTGAAGGGGAGCTTGTGGTCAGAATTGAGCGGTGGTGGACGCAATAATACCGATAACGTTGAGCATGCGCATTCCCAATAAATGTTAAGTGACAAAGAGGCTAGGGTATTAAGTGCCTGAATACTTCAGAAATATAAAAGCCGACAGATATTAGGGTTATTACCTGATATCTAAACACGGGGGAGAAATAAATACTGTAGGCATTCCTTTTACCTAACAGGTCAGCCTTTTGTGGAATAGATTATGGCGTTGCTAAACTCGTCCTCTCAATTGATTGTCCTGCTTTTTTTTCTGTCATTGTTGCCACTGCTCATGGTCATGGGGACATCATTTCTCAAGCTGTCTATCGTCTTTTCGTTACTGCGAAATGCGCTGGGTGTTCAGCAGGTTCCGCCTAATATTGCTATTTACGGTTTGGCGTTAGTACTGACGATTTTTATCATGGCACCGGTCGGATTAGATGTGCATGCCCGTCTTCAGGAGGGGCCGTTGTCAAATGAAATTGTCCCTTTGCTGCACCAGATTGATGAACGTGCTCTGGGGCCATACCGTGATTTCTTACAGCGTAATACGGATGCAGAGCAGGCCCGTTTTTTTAACGATATCGTCCAGACCAAATGGCCTGAGCGTTATCGAGATACCATCAAACCTAACTCACTGTTGATCTTGATGCCGGCATTTACTCTGAGTCAACTGACAGAGGCATTTAAAATTGGCTTGCTGCTTTACCTGCCTTTTGTCGCAATCGACTTGATTGTCTCCAATATTTTGCTGGCGATGGGCATGATGATGGTCTCACCTATCACCATTTCTCTGCCATTTAAGTTATTGATTTTTATACTTATAGATGGGTGGGGATTGCTGCTGGGGCAGTTGGTGGGTTCTTACCTATGAGTCGTTATCGGAGGGCACTTCAATGAGCAATGCCATTGTTGTTCATCTGGCGACCCAACTGCTGTGGATAGTCTTATTGCTGTCAATGCCCGTCGTGTTGGTGGCATCGGTGGTGGGGATTATCGTCAGCTTGTTGCAGGCACTCACCCAAATACAGGACCAAACATTACAGTTTTTGATTAAATTACTGGCGGTATCAGCCACGTTATTGATTACCTACCATTGGATGGGAACGACGTTACTGAATTATACCCAGCAGACCTTTTTGCAAATCACCAGTATGCGGTCTTGATATGGATGATCCTCTGCATTGGTTAGGTGCGTTGGGGCTGGCGATGATGCGACCTTATGGGATGTTGCTGATATTGCCGCTGTTTACTGCTCGCAGCTTGGGCAGCAGCTTATTACGAAATGGCTTGGTTTTGGCCATCGCGTTGCCAGTGACACCGCTATTTTTTAGCGCATCTTTAATACCTCACGATAGCCTCACCACATGGTTTGGATTGCTCTGCATCGAGCTATTGGTTGGGGTAATGATTGGTTTTGTGGCCGCATTGCCTTTTTGGGCCATTGATATGGCCGGCTTCCTGATTGACACCTTGCGCGGTGCCACGATGTCCACGTTGTTTAATCCCAGCATGGGCATGGAATCTTCAATTTTTGGAGTGCTGTTTACCCAGCTTTTAACTGTGCTGTTTCTGATCTCGGGCGGGTTCAATCTGGTGCTAACGGCACTCTACGGTTCCTATGACATTTTACCCGCAGGCAGCGGTATCCAGCCCTCATCGGCCATGTTGCACTTTTTACAAAGTGAGTGGCAGCTGATGTATGAACTCTGCCTGAGTTTTGCACTACCTGCGTTGCTGGTGATGGTTTTGGCGGATTTATCTCTAGGGCTTATCAATCGTTCAGCGCAGCAGTTGAATGTTTTCTTTCTGGCAATGCCAATTAAAAGTGCCTTAGCGCTGTTTCTGTTAGTGATTAGTTTGCCTTATGCCCTGCATCACTATTTGGTGGGCATCAACCAGACCGAACAGAAGATAACCACACTTATCCCATTGATAAATGAGGCGGCTGATGAGCAACGAAAGCAGTGAAAAGAACGAAAAACCCACCGCGAAACGTCTGCAAGAGGCCCGAGAAAAAGGGCAGGTCATTAAAAGTGTTGAGATAACCTCTGGAATACAGTTATTGGTGCTGGTGGCTTATTTTCTCCTGACTGGCTACACACTCGTTGATCAGGCGAGCGCGCTAATTCGCAGTTCAATTGAACAATTACGACAGCCTTTCTCGATGGCGTTGGCACATATAGGTGCGGAGTTCATGGCCATTTTTATCCATATCATGGGGATTCTGGGTGGGGCGTTGGTTTTAATGACCATGCTTTCCGGGATTGCACAGGTTGGGCCATTATTGGCGACAAAAGCGGTGGAATTTAAAGGCGAACACATCAATCCAATCAATAATGCGAAACAGCTTTTTTCACTGCACAGCCTATTCGAGCTGGTGAAGTCATTACTTAAAGTGGGCGTGTTGACCCTGATTTTTGGCTATTTATTGATGCATTATACCCCTTCTTTTGGTTACCTCTCTTATTGTGGCAGTCAGTGTGCTATCCCGGTTTTTGCCACCTTAATGGGCTGGATATTGGGGGCATTGATTGCCTGCTATGTGGTTTTTTCTCTGATGGACTATGCTTTTCAGCGTTATAACACCATGAAACAACTAAAAATGTCTCATGATGAGGTTAAGCGAGAGCACAAAGACAGTGATGGCGATCCGCATATCAAGCAGCGGCAGCGGCAGTTACAGCATGAAGTGCAAAGTGGCAGTTTTGCTAAAAATGTACAGCGTGCGACGGCGGTGGTGCGTAACCCCACGCATTTTGCTGTTTGCCTGTTTTATCATCCCGATGATGCCCCTCTTCCGGTCGTCATTGAAAAAGGTCAGGGTGAGCGCGCGGCATTGATGATTAAACTGGCGGAGCAACAGGGTATTCCTATCGTCGAAAATATCACGCTGGCGCGTGCATTACATCGTGATGTGGCCTGTGGCGATACCATCTCTGAACCTTTTTTTGAGCCTGTGGCCGCTATCTTGCGCATGGCGATGGCTCTGGATTACCAAGCTTCAGAGGTGAGCGAGCAGGTTTAAAGCCAGTGATTTCTCAATCATCATAATTTCTTATCAACTTAACTTTTGATTAACATCCAATTTCCAATCCATCATGCCCCATTGAATCGATAATTGACTTATTATAGTTAGGTCTATTTTCCTCGTCGCTGCGTATAACCCTGATACCGCTTGTGACAACACACCTTTGGAGGTGTCAGTGTGAGCTGGCAGATGTTTAAGTCTCAATATTTAGTGCGCTTTTGGGCGCCGCTGCCTGCGGTGATTGCCGCCGGTATTCTATCAACCTATTACTTTGGTTTGACCGGCACTTTTTGGGCTGTTACTGGGGAATTCACTCGCTGGGGTGGTCACCTAATGCAGCTCTTTGGCGCGCGCCCGCAGGAGTGGGGTTACTTTAAAGTTATTGGGTTGGAAGGAACGCCACTGGATCGCATCGATGGCATGATGATCATCGGCATGTTTGCCGGATGTATTGTCGCGGCACTCTGGGCTAATAACGTGAAATTGCGTAAACCCCAGCATGGCATTCGCATTGCACAGGCTCTGGTCGGCGGCATTATTGCCGGTTTTGGTGCGCGTCTGGCCATGGGCTGTAATCTGGCAGCTTTCTTTACCGGGATTCCACAATTTTCACTGCATGCATGGTTCTTCGCGCTGGCAACTGCGGTGGGTTCCTATTTTGGTGCCAAGTTCACGTTGCTGCCGCTGTTTCGTATCCCGGTAAAATTACAAAAAGTGACGGCGGCCTCGCCTCTGACACAACATCCTGCTCGAGCAGCACGTCGTTTTCGCCTTGGTATGGTGGTGTTGGTGCTGGCACTTGGCTGGTCACTCATCGAGTTATTCCGTCACCCGAAACTGGGTATTGCCATGTTGTGCGGTATTGGTTTTGGTTTGTTGATTGAACGGGCGCAGATTTGCTTTACCTCCGCATTCCGTGATTTGTGGATAACCGGGCGCATCCATATGGCAAAGGCCATCATTTTAGGAATGGCGGTCAGTGCTATTGGTATTTTCAGTTATGTCCAATTGGGCGTGGCACCGAAAATTTTGTGGGCTGGGCCTAATGCTGTCATTGGCGGTTTGTTGTTTGGTTTCGGGATAGTGCTAGCGGGTGGTTGTGAGACGGGCTGGATGTATCGTGCGGTAGAAGGGCAAATTCACTATTGGTGGGTAGGGTTAGGTAACATTATTGGTGCGACCCTTTTGGCATATTATTGGGATGATTTTGCTCCTGCATTGGCAACCGATTATGACAAGGTCAATTTGTTGGAAACATTCGGCCCGATAGGAGGGTTATTAGTGACCTACCTGATGTTAGCCATCGCCTTTGCCGCCATGTTGTGGTGGGAAAAACATTTCTTCCGCAAACAGAAAACGACCACTTCAACCTTGGTTAAGGAGCCATCATGAGTACCGAGCATGCACCAATAAATCCCCCGATTGTGCCGGATTACCGTTTAGACATGGTGGGTGAACCCTGCCCCTATCCAGCGGTAGCGACTTTAGAGGCTATGCCACAATTGAAGCCCGGTGAAATTTTGGAGGTGATAAGTGATTGCCCGCAATCTATCAATAATATCCCTCTGGATGCCCGAAATTACGGCTATACCGTGCTCGATATCCAGCAAGATGGCCCAACGATCCGCTATCTGATTCAACGCTGAAATCGGTTAATTTGGAGCCATTCACATTATCGCCCTGATAATGTGAATGGCTCATTGAGTGCTAGTTGGCGCTTGTCGTTGTTCGGATCGGTGCGGCGACGGCCAGTGAAACATCCGCTGCTCGTAGCCGTTTCAATATGCTGTATAACAACGAACTTTTGGTATTGCTGACCATGCGTGGGCTGGGTACCAAGCCCGTCACACTGAGCACAATGCCGTCAGGACTTAACTGGCTGAATTTTACCGACGGCTCTGGCGTGTCGAGTATCGACTCATGTTCTTTATAAGCCTCTATCAGCAGTGATTGTGCCAGATCAATATCTAAATCTAGCGGGAAGGTGAGGGCTATCGTCACCACCCCTTGTGCATTAGCCATGGTGGCGTTACGCACGTTTTGCGAAATTAACTGGGAGTTAGGCACGATAACTGTTGAGCGGTCACTGAGCTGAATTTCCGTGGCACGAACATTTATGCGTCGAATATCACCCTCAACACCACTGATACTGATTAAATCTCCCACTTTGACTGGCCGTTCAGTCAGCAAAATAATGCCGGAAATAAAGTTTTTCACGATCTCTTGTAAGCCAAAACCGATACCCACCGACAGCGCACTGACAATCCAGGCTAACTTATTCCACTGAATGCCCAGTACCGATAAGGTGAGTAAAATCACCAGCACGTAACCAATATTACTAAATAGCGTGACTGCCGAGGTTTTTATCCCGGAATCCATTTGGGTTTTGGGCAGAAACTCCTGGCTTAGCCAGCGGCGTGCGACTTTGAGTACGTACAGCCCAACCAGTAAACAAATCACGGAGTTCAGTAGATTGGCTGGGACAATATTCAACTCTTCCAGCCCTTCACCACTTAATAATTCCACTGCTTTTTGTAACAGTGAGATGGGAGTGGTGGAACCAAAAGTACCGTCGAGTAGCGCCAGAACGGCCAGCAATATCAGCAATACTTTGCTGGTGGCGGATAATAATGTAGCGGCCTGTGCTAAATGACGATCGTCAATATTCAGTGACTGTTTAATTGCTTTACCGGCACGGCTGTTGGGGGAAAAGAGACTTTCCGCTAAATCAACACAGAGGTGGATGAGTAAATATAAACAGGAGAGGACTAAGCAGGTCCAAACCAGTTTGTAACTCAAGAATTTTGCCAGTGCGATATAGCCCACTAACAAGGACAGTAATATGGCCAGTGCAGTCACGCCGATGGCGAAATGAATTAAGCCAGCCAATGTGGAATAGGCCTCTGGCTTTTCGCCATTCGAGACCAAATTACGCCGTATTCGGTTGGCCCGTAAGGGAATAATCGCAGCGGTGAGCGCCATCAACAGTGCCGAGATACCATTGCCAAAAATAGCCCCCGAGATGCTGATATTGATCATATTGTTCATCAGATCAATAGCGCCAAAAATCATAATGCAACTGGCTAACAGCGGTGGGAAGAGTTTCAGCGATGCTGCTACCTCATCAGCAATGGCGGGTAAACGCCATGAAGGGCGCTGATTGGATAAAAATGCGCGACCGAGGCCTGCGACAAGTGCAGAGAAAAACATGAGTTGAACAAACGCATGCGAAAAGTCGATTACCACCAGTGAGACATCCGGTGTGCGGGTAAACGTCTGGGTGAAACATTGCGCCACCGTGACGGTGATCAATACGGTATAGAGTGTGGTTGCCGAGGCCATGAAACTACGGCGTAGCGGGCCTGGTGGCAAACATTTAGTGCAAAACCAAGCCGTCAGACTATCGAGGAACTTAAAGCCAAATACGCTCATCAGCAGCGACAGCAGCAGATATATTGCGGTGCCGAAACGCCACTCTGGCTCCCATGCAGCATGCCAGGCATCATCAAGTTCTTGGATAAAATCTTTTAGTCGACGATCGTCATCCGCATTGGGATTGATGATTGGCGACCAGAAATTGGCCCCTAGAATACTGCCAGAATTTAAAGCGATTTGTGACTTCAGTGCCGAGCGCCGTAAGGCAATGATTTGTGTGGACAGATTTTCCGCATTGGTTTTGATGGCCAGCACTTGATCATTTTGACCGTCCAATTGGACTTTACGGGTATTCAATACGCGGCGTTGTTGCGCCACGACGGGTGTTTCAGCCAGTGAACCTGCGGCAGGTGGGGGGCCTAAAACATCCAACTGCGTTTGCAGTTGTTCACGCTTGGGCTTCAACTCTTCAAGCAATATCTCCGCATCCCGGACCAGCGCTAGTGCCGTTTCTTTTAATGTATTCAGCTGGTTATCAGATGTACTGACTGACACGCTCTGTTTTAATTTATCTAATTGCTTCTGCAAGCTAATTAATTGCACAGAGACGGCGGGTTTTACCGGTGCTTCAGTGTTTTCAGCCGGAGTCTCTGACGATGTTGCCGCAAAAGCAATGCCTGTCGTTGATGCGAAAATAAGCGCGAGCAGCAGACAGGTTAGCTGCAGATATGCGCGTAGTGGATTTGGTAGGGAATAATATCGACGTGAAACAAAGTATCCATTCTTTTCCATAAAACCTGTTAGCCCCAAAGTGAGTGCCACAATTAACCCGTTAATCAGTCTAGCTGTGTTGTTAAAGCCTAGCAGAAAGCCATTGTGGCACAGACGGAGACTGACGGAATAATCTTACTCTGATAATGACTATTAAAAATTAAATATTAAAGATAATAATTATCATTGTAATTACCACTCGCATTTAATAAATTGTGCCCTGCACTTATGGACCCACGATATGTGACATGCAGCCAGGGATATTTGCGCTGTGGAAATGGCATGGATGCTAATTAATAACCATCTATTTTATATGCTTAATTATCTGGGGAAGATGACCATGCTCTCGGCTTTTTTAATAAAGCGTTCTGCGGTTTTATGCTCACTGGCTATTTTTATTCCATTTGCCTCAATGGCTGACGATACGATAGAAGTCACCGCCAAAGCAGGTCATGAAGCTGATTTACCCACCTTGGGCTACACCGCAAAAACCACCAAGGGGGCAACGAAAACTGATCAACCACTCATCCTGACGGCTCAAGCCGTATCGGTCATTACTCGCCAGCAAATGGATGACCAAAATGTCGCCACGGTGAATCAAGCACTGAATTACACCCCGGGCGTTTTCACGGGTTTCTCAGGTGGTGCAACTCGCTATGATACTGTTGCTCTGCGGGGGTTCCACGGCGGTGATGTGAACAATACTTTCCTTGATGGGCTACGGTTGCTCAGTGATGGCGGCAGTTATAACGTTTTACAGGTCGATCCGTGGTTCCTTGAACGTATTGATGTGATCAAAGGCCCTTCCTCAGCATTATATGGTCAGAGTATCCCCGGCGGTGTGGTGATGATGACATCCAGACGCCCACAATTTACCTCTGAAGGTCACTTCCGCCTGACGGCGGGTAATCATAATACACAAGACGTTGCATTCGATTATACCGATGCGATATCCGAGCATTGGGCATTCCGCCTGACGGGGATTACCCGCAACAGCGATACTATGTATGACCATCAACGTGAAGAGCGTTATGCAATTGCACCGTCATTATTATGGCAACCAGATGAAAATACCTCATGGTTGCTACGGGCCAATTTACAAAAGGATCCCTCCGGTGGCTATCACAGTGCGGTTCCGGCAGATGGCAGTATCTATGGGCAGAAGTTAAGCCGTGGCTTCTTTGATGGCGAAACGAACCACAACGTATTTAAACGTTGGCAGCAAATCTACAGTTCTGAATTCGCGCACAAATTCGATGATGTCTGGTCTTTCCGGCAAAATGCCAGCTATACCCATTCTAATGCGCAATTAGAGCAGGTTTATCAGGCAGGGTGGAATAGCGACCGCACGTTAATGAGTCGCTATTATTCTGGTGAAGATTCTTCACTCAATGCCTTTGCCGTAGATAACCAATTGGAAGCCGATTTTGCGACAGCGGCGGTAGAACATAAGGTTATGCTGGGGCTAGACTTCCAGAAGTTCCGCAATAACTTGCGTAGCGACAGTGCATTTGCCACCTCATTAAACCCTTACACCGGTGTTTCCGGCGGCAGCACATTGTATAGCGATTATCTGCTGACAACTCCTGGGATCAATTCATCTTATTTGAGTCGCCGTTATGAGCAGAGTGGCGTTTATCTGCAAGATGAAATGACGTGGGATAACTGGCACCTGAATTTATCTGGCCGTTATGATCGGATGAAAACAGAAAATATGAATAAAACGGCTAATACAACCGATGAGCGAACGGATAAACACGCCAGTGGGCGCGCTTCGCTACTGTATAGCTTCGATAGCGGCATTTCGCCATATGTGAGTTACAGTCAGGCCATCACACCAAGTTTATTCCCAGATGCGCAGCAAAAACTGCTGAAACCGATGACCAGTGAGCAGTATGAAGTGGGGATTAAGTATCAGCCGCCGGGCAGTTCTTCACTTTACTCCGCTGCCTTATATGACCTGACACAAAATGATGTGGCAAACCGCGCCGTTCCAGCCACCTATTATGTGCCGGCAGGTAAGGTGAATTCACAGGGGCTGGAGTTGGAGGCCAGAAGCCAAATTAATGATCGTTTAAGTGTGATTGCGGGCTATACCTATAACCGCGTGAAATTCAAAGATGCTATTGATGGTAATGATGGCAATACACCCGTGTTAGCACCATCAAATATGGCGTCACTGTGGGCGCAGTATGAAGCAGGCTACGGCATCAATGTGGGAGCAGGGGTCCGCTACATTGGCAAGCAATGGGCTGATGATGCGAATACGCTACGTGTACCTTCTTATACTCTGGGTGATGCTTCTGTTCGTGCCGATTTGGGCACTTGGGCAGCGTCATTGAAAGGGGCATTCATACAATTGAATGTGAATAATATTACCGATAAGAAATACGTTGCAGCCTGTTACAGTACATCTTACTGCTACTGGGGCGCAGAGCGCTCGGTGCAGGCGACAGTCGGATACGATTTCTAATGCATTAGTATCAATATATTAATTACCCAACCCGCTTACATAGCGGGTTTATTATTTAAATAATCATCATCCATATTAAATAATATAGGCAGCTATATTATTATTTCAATAAAAATAAATAACAAAAAAATACACTAATTAAAAAACAATCCTATAATTATAACTGTTGTCAGATTGTGATTATTCATTGTAAATGAAAATTGTCATAATAATTAATATTAAGTTGGCATATTATATGGTGAGAGATAAATAATCTCCACCGGAGAGGGAAGATGATTATGAAATTATTAACACTGATTTATAATACTGAGGTGTTTTATGGTGAAGACGCAAATAGATGGGGGGATACTAGATCTTGATGCTATTCATAGGCAGTTTCCCATTCTTAGGCAACAGATAAATGGTCATCCATTAGTTTATTTAGATAATGCATCTTCCTGCCAAAAACCACAGGTTGTCATTGATGCAATAACAAAATGTTATAGCGAATATTATGCAAATGCACATCGGGGAGTTCATACGCTCTCACTGCGTGCCACTGCAGCGTTGGAACAGGTCAGAGAGCAAGTACGTGTGTTTATTAATGCTAATTCGGTAGATGAAATAGTTTTCACTAAAGGAACAACAGAAGCGATTAATTTAGTGGCGGAAAGTTGGGGAGGAACTTACTTGCATCCAGGTGATGAGATCTTGATTTCGGCTCTTGAGCATCATAGTAATATTGTCCCGTGGCAACAGCTATGCCGAGAGACTGGAGCACAGCTAAAAATTTTGCCGATAGACAAGAATGGAGTTCTACAGACAGATTATCTTGAACAATTACTGAGTTATCATACGCGGATTTTAGCACTTTCTCATGTCTCTAATGTACTAGGTACAATCAATCCATTAGTGGCTATTATTAAGGCAGTAAGGGCCTACGATAAAAGGAATTGTGACAAAAAAGAAGAAACTATTATACTGATTGACGGTGCTCAGGCAGTGCCTCATATCGCCATTGATGTACAAGAGCTGGATTCAGATTTTTATGTATTTTCTGGCCATAAAGTTTATGGGCCTACGGGAATTGGCGTATTGTATGGTCGTAGCAATATTCTGCGAAATATGCCGCCATGGCAATATGGAGGTGGAATGGTGGCAGATGTTAGCTTTGAACTGTCTACTTTTGCTGATCCTCCACGGCGCTTTGAGGCTGGCACTGCAAATATTGCTGGTATTATCGGTTTGGGGGCCGCTATTACCTGGCTGCAAGAACTTGGGATTAAAGCTATTGCCCGGCATGAACAGAGATTACTGGATTCTCTTATGCAGCAGCTTTCCTTATTACCTTCTATTTATATATTAGGTCAATCGCCGATAAAAGCCTCTGTAGTCAGTTTTATTGCCGAAGGTATTCCCGCGAGAGTTATTGGTTTGGCACTAGATAAGGCCGGAATTGCCGTTCAGGTTGGTCGACATTGTGCACAGCCATTAATGGCCTTTTTTGGCGTACAAGAGACCGTTAGAGTTTCATTTGCGATATATAACACGCAGGAAGATATAGATTTTTTTATATCTACACTAAATAAAATAATGAAGCAATATTAATTTGTACTTTCTGTTTTTACGATAAATGACTGGCTATGGCGAGGAGTACTTTATGGACATAGATTGGCAAGGTGCAAAAGAAATTAAAGACTTATATGGCGAATTAATCGAAGAGGAAATAAATAAAAAAACACAACATCGTGATCATAATTCCATACCTATTCCTAATGAGGTGGCTAAAAAATTTGTAACATTAGGGTTATTTACTTATATGTTGCCAAATAAATTTGGTGGTAAAAATCAGGGAGATGCTGTTTGGGGAAGTGTTCTGGAACAAATAGGTTATTTATCCAGTGATACCTCTTTCCCTTTTCTAATATCAGTAAGAATGTCATTTATTTCCGCATTAATAGTTACAGAAAATGAGCTATTAATTGAGGAGTATATTGGTCCGTTGGTTGCAGGGGATAAATTTGGTGCTTTTGCCTACACTGAAAATGCCGATGCTTTTTCTTTCTCTTCTAATGCTATTTATCATCCAAATTCTGATGGTTATATTCTCAATGGTACTAAGCAATTTATCACTGGCGGTGCAACCGCCGATCTTTTTCTGGTTTTTGTTCGTAGTGAAGGTAGTGATCTACAAGTTTTTTTAGTTAAACGTAGCGATCCCGGCGTTGATATTACCCTTCGTGTTATGCATGGCGTGCATTCATTGGGAATAGCACAACTGAATCTCAATAAAGTACAACTCGATAAAAACCGTTTATTGGTAGCCAGTGATGGACTCAGTTTTGTTCAACGCTATTTTCTCAATTGCCGCCGCTCGCTACTGACAACTCTATTTTTAGGGCGGGCGCGGGCCATTATTGAAGAGACAATAAGCTATTTACAAAGAACTATTCGCTACGATGAACCTCTTGCTGAAATGCAACATGTTCAGGCCGCTATTGGGCGTATGACCATTGCCCTTGAAACAGCACGAGCGATAGTTTTCCACTCTTTGGAGCGGCAGGCCAGAAGAGAGAGTGATCCTTATTGGGACCCTATTTCTTCAGCGGCAAAACACTATGCGATTGAGCAAATAAACTTCATTGTCCAAATGGCTCTAAAACTTACTGGTGGCTGGGGATATACCGAAGAGAGTGGTTTAGGCCGCTCACATCGAGATTTTACCTCAATGTTAGCGGGAGCTGACCCACAGGAGAAGCTAGAAGTCGATTTGGGCATCCGAACTATTCATGATTTTCAAATGCTGGCACAGCAAAAAGCAGTACAGGAGGGTAAGTAAAATGAGATTTAGACTGTCAGGCAATTTAGCCAAGTTTACGAATTATAAGAAAGATCTACAAATTGATATTGATCAATCAAATACTCTTACGGAGTTGGTTGCACATTTAATTGCGCAGTATCCAGCATTAAAAGAGGTCATTTATGATAAGGAGTTAAAATTTAAAAAAGGGTATTTAGTTTCTTTAAATGGTCAAAAAATCAACCCAGATGAATATCATGAATTGATAAAAAACAATGACCGCATTGATATCTTCACCGCTATTGCGGGAGGGTAATATGAATAAAGAACGCACCGTTAATATGACTTACCCCATTCATACTTGTTTATTTACTGCTCTGCAATTTCATGGAAGGGAATTGTTATCTTTAGCTATAAGTAATAAGTGGTTATGGTTGGAACGTCACCTAAAAGTATCATTTCCAGAGTTTATTCAAGGATATCAACAAAGCAATGTAACCATTTCTTTTGAAATAAATTATACCCAACCACTAACATTTTTTGATTCGAATGAGTTTAGTTCTAGTGTTGTTAAAGTTAGATTAAGACAAAAAGACTCTATATTTGAGATTCACCATGATTTTACTGCTAATTATCGTGTTTTTGCTACAGTGATATTGTTTTGGCGAATATTATCTCTATCAGGTGATGATGCACTTACTGCCGTTCCGGGTAATCTTGATGAGCAAATTAAGCAACGTTTTTTGCCCGAGGAAATAGACTCATCCAATATTGTTCGAGCTACGCCTAAGCTGCTAAGTAAAATAGAGTCTGAAGGGCAGTTTATTACTGAGCATAATAACTTATTTACTCTTTATCGCCATCAGTGTGAAGTGGCGGATCAATGGAGTTTTATTGAATTGCCAACTCTTGCATCAGTCGGGCGTGAACGGTTGATTATCTCACTAGATGATGATCCGGCTGAACTTAGCTGCACTATGGGGAAGCCCATTAAGAGTATTGTTGCGAAGTTAAGCTGCCCATTTTTTCTGTTTGATGAAGGTAGAGTAAGAACACGAGCTTATTTATTGAATAAGCAGCCCATATTTGTTCATCACGTTTTTAATGTCAGCCGAGCTGATACTTTGGCCGCTGTCGTGATAGAAAGTTTTTAACTTGGATAAGTCATGGATAACTTACTGTTGGATAAAAGGAGGTAATTTTGGAGTAATGACATGAAAATATTAGTGAACAATACACGATACACACACCTTTCCCCTGCTGAAATGGGATTATACTCTCGACATTTATTGATTCCTGCTATTGGTATCAAAGGCCAGTTGGCACTCAAGAATGCCCACGTATTAATTGTGGGAGCCGGGGGGCTTGGTTGCCCAATCTTACTTTATTTAGCTGCCGCCGGTGTTGGGTGGATAGGTATTATCGATGCTGATCATATTGATGTTTCCAATGTACATCGGCAAGTTTTATATCGGGTGGCAGATAAGGGAAAGAACAAAGCTGATATTGCTAAGTCACGGTTACAGGCACTTAACCCTTATATTGAGATAGAAACCTATATTGAGAAATTGAGTGTAGATAACGCTGAAGCGTTAATATCTCGCTACGACATTGTGGTCGATGGTACGGATAACTTTGTTGCGAAATACCTCATTAATGATGCGTGCTATCTGAACGATAAACCCTTGGTCTATGGCGCGATTATGCAATTTGAGGGGCAGGTGTCGGTATTTAATGTACGGGATGAGAATGGCGCTCGTGGTGCTAATTATCGTGATCTTTATACCGAACCACCGGATGCAGCATTGGCCCCCAATTGTGCCGAGGCTGGGGTTTTGGGGATTTTACCCGGCATTATTGGCTGTTTTCAGGCCAATGAAGTGATTAAGTTGATAACTGGTCTGGGGCGGCCTCTATCTGGCCGACTACTGGTTTATGATGCTTTAGACGCGGCGACTACGGAGTTGAGTTTTTCTGCCTCGCTGGATAACCCATTAAGAGACCCTAACTGGTCTCATGTATTGGAAGAAATGCCAGTGGTATGTAGTAGTGCAATAGCATCTGACCAATTTGTTATGACCTTGGAAGAATTTAATGATCTTATCCACGAATATACGGTTATCCACCTCATTGACGTCCGCGAATTACATGAAAGAGAGCTGATATCAATTGGTGGTGAGCATATCCCTCTTGCCGAGATAGAAAGTATCGATAATGAATGCCTTATGGATGTGCCTATTATTTTGTATTGCCAGTCCGGTGTTCGTAGCCAAAGAGCTGCCAGTCTATTGGCAAATAAATTTCCACATTCGCAAATATTCAGTTTAAAGGGCGGAATATCTGCATTCTTGGCTTCGGATTTATATCCTGAAATGATGGTTAATTTAGTGCTATGCCAGTGTGGTGGATTGAGGACGTGTCATTGAGTGGTCAAACTAAAATGGTTCGTGGCCCACTCTCTCGGCGGGCCACTGCTCTAAATTTAGCGCCAAAAGGGGCGGCTATAATCTCGTTTGATATCATCGCGGTTTAGACCGAGATCTTTTAATTGATCTGAACTCAACCTTTCTAAGGTATTGGCTGTTTTACGCCGTTCATTCCATCGACACAGATATCTGTATGCTTTCAATCCTAATCGAATAAAAATATTGCGACGATCTTTTGTTGCCCGTGCGGTTGACGAGCAGCATTCATCTATTTGATCTTCAATTATATTATTCATTTTGACTCCCCGTCAGTAGGTGAGCCATTAGGATGAAACTTTTGCATAAAACATTACAGATGCAAATTAGAGCTATTATTTCCATACAGATATGAGATATATGAACTGAATGGTTGAAATTAATGCCATCTGTACTGGTTGCTACTGATTAGGTGATATCAATGACTCGTTACCAACAACTGGCTGACATTCTTAGTCAGCGGATTAAAGAAGGGTTGTATAGCGCAGGTGAACGGCTCCCTTCCGTCAGAGTTTTGAGTGACGAGCATGGTGTCAGTATTAGTACTGTCCAGCAGGCTTATCGGCAATTGGAAGAGCGCCTGCTGATTGAAGCACGTGCAAAGTCGGGTTATTTCGTGCGTTGCTGCTCAAACCTGCCTTCCTTGCCTGCAACATGCACCCACGCGCAGCGGCCAGTAGAAATCTCTCAATGGGAAAATACGCTGGCCTTCCTACAAAGAAGCGTGCAGGAAAATATCCTTTATCTGGGTATTGGTTCGCCGGATCTTTCTGCTCCGGGGCTTAAAATACTGAGTCGCCTGTTGAGCCGTGTTAGCCTCCATCAGAGTGAAGAAGTGCTGGATTACGACAACATTTATGGCTCCTTGGCGTTGCGTGAACAAATTGCCCGTTTGATGCTAGACAGTGGTAATCACCAATCAGCAGAAAATATTATTATTACTTCCGGGTGTCATGGTGCGTTGGCTGTGGCTCTTGGCGCTGTTTGCCAACCCGGTGATATTGTTGCTGTTGATTCCCCCAGTTTTCATGGCGCAATGCAAACCCTGAAAGGGATGGGCATGAAGGTCATTGAAATTCCTACAGATCCGGTGGTAGGGATCAGTTTGGAAGCCTTAGAGATGGCCTTGGACCAATGGCCCATTAAGGCCGTTCAGCTCACTCCAACTTGCAATAATCCATTGGGTTACAACATGCCCGATGAACGGAAAAAAGCGCTACTAATACTCGCCCAGCGTTACGATATCGCCATTATTGAAGACGATGTCTATGGCGCTCTAGCTTATCAATATCCTCGTCCTCCCACGATTGCTTCTTTTGATGATGATGGTCGGGTATTGCTGTGCAGTTCCTTTTCGAAAACAGTCGCTCCGGGCTTACGTATTGGCTGGATTGCGCCTGGCCGCTATTTAGATAAAGCGTTACACATGAAATATATCTCTGCCGGGCGAGTGGCCTCGCTGCCTCAATTGGCCATGGCTGAATTTATTAAGCAAGGGCATTACATGCAGCACTTGCGCCGAATGCGTCGTCAATACCAACGCCATCGCGACATTATGACCGGTTGGGTGATGAAATATTTCCCACCGAATACCTGCCTAAGCAGGCCGCAAGGCAGCTTTATGTTATGGGTTGAATTACCGCACGGATTTGATAGTCAGCGTCTGAATCGTTGTTTATTACCGCTTGGTGTACAGGTTGCCGCTGGATCTATCAGTTCAGCGTCGGGGAAATACCGTAATTGTTTGCGACTGAGTTACAGCAAACCAATGACGTCAGACATTGAACGGGCAGTACAAAAAGTGGGGAAAGTGATTTATGAGTTGCTGGCGGAAATGGAATCTCCGAAAGTAGCAGAAAACCAGCCATAGGCTGGTTGGTATCATTTGATTTGACGGAGACTTATTGACGTAAATAAATCTGTGGTAAGGCTGTTTCTGGGTGGCGTGAAATACCCAGATCGGCCTGGTACCAGCGGGTCAGCGTCTCGGCATTGAGCACTTCTTCCGGCGTACCGCTAGCAACGAGTTCGCCTTGCGCCAACAACAAAATACGATCGGCATACAATGCCGCCAGATTCAAATCGTGCAGCACACAACACACCGCCAAAGGTTCTTGGAGGGTGAGTTGACGCAGCAGACGCAACGTATGTTGTTGATGATAGAGATCTAATGCGGATGTCGGTTCGTCAAGGAACAACCAGCGCGGTGTTGGTTCCGGTTGCCACAGTTGTGCCAGCACCCGTGCGAGTTGTACTCGCTGTTGTTCACCCCCGGATAATGCGCGATAGTCGCGCTGTGCCAGCGCCAGACAGTCGGTTTGTGCCATGACTTCTTGCAGTGCCTGCCGATTGTGCGCGGCTCCATAAGGTGCGCGCCCCATCTGAATCACTTCACTGACACTAAATGGAAACGCCAAATCACTGTATTGGCGCATCACCGCACGGGTGCGGGCCAATGCTTGTGGCTGCCAGTTATTGAGGTTTTTCCCCAGCAACTGGCACTCGCCATCTGAGGGGGGCAGATAGCCAGTTAACAAACGCAGTAAGGTGGATTTCCCTGCGCCGTTCGGCCCAATAATCGCCACCATTTCACCACTGGCAATGTGCAGTGAAACGTCATTGATAAGCTTTCGCCCCTGCACATGGTAGGAAAGCTGGCTCGCTTCTAATAACGCGGCGGGTGCCGTTATCCTATTAACACCTGCTATATCAACCACTGCGTTGCTCCCGTTGACGCAAAATCAGCCACAGAAAATAAGGGCCACCCAATAGGCTGGTTATCAACCCGACCGGCATCTCTGCCGGTGCGATCAATGTCCGCGCCAGAGTATCCGCTGTCAGTAACAAACAAGCCCCACCCAAGGCG
This sequence comes from Yersinia vastinensis, assembly GCF_044905075.1. NCBI lineage: Bacteria > Pseudomonadati > Pseudomonadota > Gammaproteobacteria > Enterobacterales > Yersiniaceae > Yersinia > Yersinia vastinensis. Next base: position 4,311,986 of record NZ_CP173260.1, on the reverse strand, counting down.
GCTCCGGGCAGTAACCAACGGTGGTCAGCCCCGATACGCATACGGATAAGATGCGGCACGACTAGCCCGATAAAGCCGATAACCCCACTGACAGCTACCGCTGCACCAATCAATATTGCGCTGAGTAACAGCAAGTGCAGCTTGGCCTGACGCACATTAACTCCGAGGTAATGCGCTTCTTCATCCCCTAACTGCAATAGGTTCAATTGGCGTGCTTGCAGCAAACCGAGTACACAAGCAGGCAGGATTAACGATGCAGCGACCATCAGGGTTGACCACTGGGCCTGACCTAAACTCCCCATACTCCACAGGGAGAACTGGCGTAATTGTTGGTCATCACTGATATAGGTCAGCACTCCAACAGCCGCACCACACAGGGCATTGATCGCGATACCCGCCAGTAGAAGGCGTGATAAATTACCGTGCCCCCAGCGGCTGAGAGTAAAAATAATGGCAGAAATGGCCAAACTGCCAATAAAGGCCCCGACCATATGGCTATAAAGCGCCAACAGTGGCGGTAAACTGAATGGCATAACGATAATCAGCCCGACACACAGAGCCGCGCCGCTACTGATGCCCAGCAGGCCGGGATCGGCCAGTGGGTTGCGAAACAGCCCTTGCATGATGGCGCCGGATACCGCCAACGCACAACCGACAACGACAGCAAGCAGCACGCGGGGCAGGCGGATATTCAGCCAGATATGCCACATGGCATCATCTAATGATGCATGCCATAACGTACGAAATGAGAGCGTCAATGCGCCCATGTTGGCCGAGCCGAGCGCTAATAGAATGAGAATCATCAGCAAGATGCTCAACATCAGGCGTGGATGGACTCGACAATTCATTGCGCTTGTTCCATGCCTTTACGCAGTTGCGACAGCACTTGTGGCGTTTCTAAGCCAAAGCCAAGCAATGCCATATCATCAACAACCAACAGGCGTTTATTTTTCCCCGCAGGCGTTAGGGCCATACCGGGTAATTTCCAGATGCCGTCATTCCCTCCTAGTGCTCTCACACCGTCACTGGTAATCAGTAATAAATCGGGGGCGCTGGCAATCACGCCTTCTTGTGACAGTGGGCGATAGCGGCTGAAACCTTGCATCGCGTTGCTGCCACCGGCGGCGCGAATCATGGCATCGGCCGCGGTATTTTGGCCCGCAGCCATCGGCGTTAAACCACCGTGGCTCATGACAAACAGCACTTTGACCGGCAGTGGCGTGTTATTCACTGCGCTCAAGCGTTGCTGATAGTCATTAATCAGATCTTGCCCTTTTTCCTGCTGATGAAGTGCTGTAGCGACTGCGTTTATCTTCACGGCGACGCTTTCTGGTGTGGTTTGACCCGGTACGGTGACTACATTCACACCACTGTCAGCAACTTGTTTAAGCACCAGTGAAGGCTGCGCGAGTTCACTGACTAATAGCATGGTCGGCTTCATTGCCAGAATCCCTTCGGCATTGAGCATGCGCATGTAACCAACATCAGGCAGCTTCTGTACTGCCTGAGGCTGTAGACTGGTACTGTCACGGGCCACAATCTCGCTACCCGCACCCAGTGCATAGGCGATTTCTGTTACATCACCACCAATGGTGACAATACGTTCTGCGGCTAACGTCGTTAGCGGCAGTAGGCCGGCGCTCAGTGACAGAATGAAAGGGAGTGACAGCAACCTTAGTCTCATGCGGCGATATCCTTATTGTTTAGGCGGGCAATCTGCTCACGCCATTGGCTTTGTTCTGGCTGCCCTTCGGTACGCTGACCGTAAAGTTGAGCAACTTGAGTACCATCGGCAGCAAACAGCTCCAGACTGGTGACAAACCCATCTTTAGTTGGCTTACGGGTAATCCAGCTTTCAGCAATAGCCGTTTCAATCAGATGTAGCGTAAAGCGCTGGTTGAAAACATTAATCCACTCTTGGTGCGGTGTGACTTTTTCAATCATACCGGTGAAAATTTGCACGCAACCACGGTTACCGACGAAGATCATGATTTCATTCTGTTCCTGCTGGGCGATATTCAGCAGTTGTGTCAGCGAGCTGTTATCAACCTGATAGGCCAGATCATCACCCACGGCGCGGAATGCTTGTTGGCGAGTAAGGTTATTGCGCTTGAGCAACTGGAAAAATTGGTGCACGTCCGTCATTGCGCGCCATTCAGTATCAACAACCTCATCAGTGGCGGTCGGTTCGGTAACCTCAGTTGTGCTCAAAGGTTGTAACTGCAATTCTGGGTTTTCTACGCTAATGAACTTCGCCAGCAAAGCATCCCAAGCGGCCATGTCCGTTTGTTCCGTGACGTATACTTTGTGCAAAGCATCGCCCTGATGGTCGAAAAACTGAATGCTATGGCGTACACCGTGGCGTGTGTCTTCTGTTAGTGTAAAGGCGCTGGCCCATTGGTTGAGGAACAGACGCAAATCCAAATGACGCGGATTGAGGATCAAACCAGCATGGCCATTCAGATGTTGATTCTCATAACGGCCCATTTGCTCATGTACTGCATAGGTGTTGCGGGTGATGGCTTTGGCTTCACCAACCGCTTCTAATGCAGCCAGCAAGGCACGGGCATCTGAATGTAGGCGTTTAGCGTCATGTCCAACACGGCAGTGGGTCAGCTCTGCTTCTGAAATGCCCATCAGTGTGGCTAAATCACGTGCATATTTGCCCGGATTATCGGCTTTGGCTTGAACATACTGCTCATATATTGACTTGCTCATAATAACTTCCTCATTCTATTGATTTTTTATATGCAGGTGACAGCGTTAAATAATAATCCGGTAATCCACAGATTGAATTACCGGAAGTGTTATTTCAGACGATCTTTTTCCAATGCGTTACCACTGATAGCTCACGAAGAGTTTCGCGTTGCGGCCATCTTGTGGCACGCCTTGTGGTGCGTAATACTCTTTATCAAATGCGTTACCCAGTACCACGGTGGTCGTCACGCCTTTAAACTGTTCTTGACCTTTATAGCTGACATAAAAGTCGTTGAGCCCATAGCCTGCCTGACGTTTGCCAGTGCTTAACGGTTGGGAACGATCAGCGAAGGTGGCAATCCAGCCAACCGCAAAACCACTATTGGCAACCGGTACATCGAGGGTACTGGTGACGGTATCCGGGTTAATCGATTCGAGCCATGCATTGGTACTTTGGTTTTTACCGCGGGTTCGGTTATAGGCCAGATCCCAGCTAAATAAGGATGTCTGGTAGCTCATGGTGGCATCCCAACCCCAGATTTTTGCTCTATCAATATTCACAGAGGTGGTGGTCATGGCAGCCATGTTCACCTTGGTGTCGATATAGTCTTTCGCATTGGTATCGAAGTAGCTGGCTTTGAATTGCAAATCATCGTCAGCCATCAACAGATTGCTAAAGCGCAGACCAAAACCATATTCCTGAGTTTCGTTGGTTTCCGGTTTCAGATTGGGATTAGGAACCCAATAGTTGGTGAGCACTCTTCCCGGCGCGATAGGAATAGAGAAGTGTTTTGAATCGTTATACATCTCGCCCATGGTGGGGGCGCGGAATGCTTGAGCATAGGATCCGAACAGCATCAGCCAATCAGTCGGCATAATGCTAACCGCACCGCGTGATGACCACTTATCGGCATCCACATCGGCGTAACCGTCGCTGCTGCCACGATAGTTGTCATAACGAGTACCGGCTAAAATAGACACTGGCAGATCACGCAGGGTTATCTCATCTTGCAGCCAGCCGGAACCGAAACGAATGTCCGCTTGTGGGAAGCTTTCCGTGGCTCCGCCCGGTGTCTGTTCCTGTTTATAGGCTTCTGTACCGTAAGTCAGCAAATGCGAGGCAAAACTGTCAGTGAACAGACGCGTGCGGTTTTCCAGTTTTCCGCCTTCGGTTGTTTGCTTGCGCTTCTCCTCAATCGTGCCAATAGCTCCTTGTGGACGCGCATTGATTTGTACTTCGGAATAATAAACTTGCGCAGTGGCATTCAACCACTCTTGGTCGAGCGGTTTAATGTTGTAGCTGAGTTGGGCATCACGCTGGATGGTTGAGCGGTTGGTCAGCACATTGGTGCTAGAAGCTGCACTGGCTTGTGGGTTCTTTGGCTCTATTGCGCTGTTGTTGTAATAGCGCAGGTTAGCGCTCAACGACTGAGCCTGATCAATACGCCATGTCCCTTTTGCCAGCACATTGCTGATGGTTTCATCATTTGGTGCACTAAAACCATCGCTTTGGCGGATGTTGCCGATGTCACGAGTCCCAAAGGAGAGTACGCCATCAACATCATCGGTACGGCCAAATGCGCTCGCACCTAAACCGAAGCTGTGATCGCCAGTTGCCGCGGAACTGTATACGCGATAACCACTATTTTGACCCGGTGATAACAAATCCGCCGCATCCACTGTTTCATAAGAAATCACCCCACCCAATGCACCGCTACCATAAAGTAGGGCTGAGGGGCCACGTACAACTTCAACGCGTTTCACCAGCGCGGGATCGAGGAAGGTAGAGTTTAAGTGGCCAGTATCCGTGCCTTGACGAATGCCATCAACCAAGGTGAGGACTCCTTGCTTACCATAGCCGCGCAGTGTCACATCCTGACCATTGACGCGCCCGCTACCGGTGACGGTCAGTCCTGGAATTTTACGCAGCATGTCTACCGCAGTCGTGGCTGTTTCACTGGTCGGTGAGCTTGCCTCGACCACCGTCACCATCATCGGTGCTTCAAAGCTACTGCGCTCATTACCTGTCGCAGTGACCACCATGGTGTCGCTGGTGTGTTTTTTGCTACTGGTTGAGGTGGTGGTATCAGCAGCTTGCACAGCAAGAGGCAGGGCGCAGGCAATTGCCAAACTGAGTGGGGACCAGCGGAAACGGTCGGAAGTGGAACGAGGCATGTCGGCAATTCTCCATATTTTTTCTATGCAAATAATTAATATGCAAACAAATAGATAGGTTGCTGGCTGCCTTGATTCGAGAATCTGGGTGGCTTGCATTGAGCATCATCTCTTTTGTCTTGCGGCTACGGCATTGCAGCAACCTCGCGACGCTAGATAAATGATGCATATTATTTAGTCAGTATCAGTTTTCCGGCCTTGGTTTGACGCAGTTGATAGCACTCGCCCTGATGGACGATAAAGGCCACACCATGCCCTCTCAGCAGCTGTTCGCTGGTGACAGACAAGGGTTTGCTTGCCGTCGGGGAGTCGACAGCAGGCTCGTCGTTCAATATTGGCGTTTTAGTCAACTGTTTATCCATATAACCAACAAGGTAATGATAACCACTATCAATATGATAAGCATTATCAATCATGACTCAATGTTACATCAAGACATATTTATTGTTAACTTGCTTTTACTTAACGGGCTAATCCAGGCTCGATGAGCGCATAAATTTGGTGATATGTTGCTGGATCCTCAATCATCTGGCTGAGGTGGCGTGCTACATCTTCGCGCGTCACCATGCCGTGAGCTTCGGTTTGTAGACGTATGGCCTTGTCAGTTGCGGGTTTGTCCAGCAGTCCTCCGGGCCGAATCACGGTATAAATCAGAGTACTGGTTTGTAACCAACTCTCGGCCAGTGATTTCTCGCGCACTGCCTGACCAAAAGCGGCGCGGGCCGCAGGGGAGAGTGTTGGCCAGCTATCACCACAACCAATCGATGTGACTAAAAGCATGCGCTTCAGGCCCAGTTTCTCGGCAGTATCAATGATCACGCGGTTGCCTTGGTAGTCGGCGCTGCGGCTACCTAATGTCGAAATAATAGCGGCTTCCGGGCCTGCTAATTGGCAAGCTTCGAGCACGCAGCCCGGATCACAGGCATCACCACAGACGACGGTTAGTCCCTGATTACGCAGTGCTTCTGCGTGCTGTGGGTTGCGTATCAACAGGGTAACAGGGCGCGGATTTAATGCCGCATTGGCATGTTGATTAGCCAAATCAAGCAAATGCGCTCCCACACCGTGACCAGCACCAAAGATCAACCACGGTTTCATGGGGTTTCCTCAGTCGTTTCTGAGATGGCTTGTTGTTCTGTCCGAAGCTGGTGTGCTAACTGATGGAAAGCAGCAAGACCATCAGCACGTAATTGACGGTGTTCATCACGGCCAACATACACTTTTAGCATGATGTCGCCTTGCTGATTAAAAAACTGTACCGAGGCGGTTGCCATCCCCATAAACGGACGTTCCAGCAGGGCAATTGCTTGGCAATTCTGTGCTCTAATATGCCCACTAAGACCTTGTTTATCGCGCAAATTAAAATAGCCATGGCGGTGAAAACCACTCGGTAAGGGGCCTTTGTGCTCCAAAATGATATCGGTGGTATGCACTAATGTGGTGACCTCTCCCCACTCCGTCATGTTGTCCCATACTCTGTCAAATTGGTCTGCACTCACTAATACCCGTTCCGGCAAGGCGCGCACAACCTCCAGCGGACTGACCTGATAATCCTGTGCAATTTGCTCTAGGGTGCCGTCCGGTTGAGTGGCAAGGAATTCGGTGAGTGGCAATGTTTTATTCGATGATTGAGTATTCATGAGTGGCTTTCCGCTGTAATAAGTGAAGGGATAAGCTGTTGCAGAGCCTGCATCATATTGCTGGCCCAAAAGCGCCCACAGTCAGTGAGGCGGAGACAAAAACTGTTATCTTTCAGAAGATGAGACTGGTGCCATTGCGCGATCAGGGGCAGTAAAGGATTTGGATTCACCACTAACTCGCTCAGATCTAAGCGGCCCACTTCAATACCACTTTGTAATTTGGCTCGCCACGGGTGCTCCCCACTGGCTTGTGTCATCATCATCAGTGGTTTTTGCCCACTATCGATTAATTGGTAATAGTTATCCAAACTGCGGTGCTGCATGTAGGCGTGTCCTTGCAGAGAGCCCCCAGCACCGCTGCCTAAAGCAAGGCAATCAGCTCCTTGTTTTATCAATAAATTATACAGGTTACGCTCACGGGTGGTGCGCGCCCAATGGCTATTACTTAATTGGTGCCAGCCTGCCTGCGCGAGGCTATCAGCACCGCTACAGTAAAAGTCACATTGTTGGGTGAGTGTCGGCAGCTCTACCCGATTGTTTTCCACCGATTTGGCCAGAGGAGTGGTTGGCAATAGATTGAGGGCATATAAGTCAACACCATCCAACGGCAATTGGCGCACGATAGTCAGATCTTCTTGCCAGGTTTCCGGGGTTTGGTGAGGTAGGCCAAACATCAAATCACATACCACGGCGGCGCGATCACGGCTTGCCAAATTGGCCAGAAAACGGATGGCCTGATCACGATCTGCCTTGCGGCCCATGCGTTGGCGAATTCGGGTATTAAAGGTCTGAATGCCAACAGAGAAACGGTTAGCGCCCGCTTCCAGACAGGCATCAATCCGCTCATCGTCAAAATTAAAAATTCGTCCTTCAACGGTGATTTCACAATCAGGTGCAAGCGGTAAGGACTTACGTAACTGGCTGATAATTCGGTGTAATTGTTGTGCAGACAGAGCGCTGGGTGTGCCGCCCCCGAAGTAGACGGCGTGGATAGGGCCGCCTTGCAATAGTGGGCTATCGGCTTCCATACTCAGTTCTTGCAACAAATAATCTGTATAGCGCGCAGTACTTTCGGGTTGTAGCGGGTTTTGATAGAAACCACAGAAAGTACAATGTGTTGCGCAGAATGGAATATGTAAATAAAGCAAGCGCTTATTGCGAGGTAGTGCCTTTTGCAACAGTGACTGCCAGTGGCTTTGGAGTGACTCCGCAGGCAGGGGGCGGCTATCGCGCCACGGCATCGTCGCCCAGCGCTTGGGAAAAGGCAGCGCTCCTGGTTGGGCATGGTACGGTATCAGATCAATATTCATAGTCCGCTCATTACGCTGTAGATAATGAATTAAATGATAATAATAATCATTCGATCAACAGCTAAAGTGAGAGATTTTGATCTGCATCAGCAAACGAGAATGGAAATCGTTTGTATCCGATGGATATGTAGGCTCTTAGAGGGGACGAATATGAGGTTTTATCGGCGGCTAAGCGGAATTATCTGCATATTATGTTGAAATGGCTGATGGCGGCAGAAAGGCGAGCTAACGGCATAAGGTAAATGTTAGCTCCGCCTACTCCCTGTTTAAGCTAAATATTGCTGGAACCAAGCTATGGTGCGCTCCCAAGCTAAATCGGCGGCAGCTTTGTCATAACGCGGTGTTGAATCGTTATGAAAACCATGATTAACCCCGGGATAAATATAGGCTTCATAGGTTTTACCCGCCGCTTTAAGGGCTTCTTCGTAAGCTGGCCAACCCGCGTTGATATTGGTATCCAACTCAGCATAATGCAGCAATAGCGGGGCTTTGATGCGAGGGACATCCTCTGACTTCGCTTGACGACCATAGAAAGGCACCGCTGCGGCAAGCTCGGGGTAGGCGACAGCGGCAGCATTAGCGACTCCACCACCATAACAAAAGCCCGTAATACCGACCTTGCCGGTGGTTTCTTTGCTCGCCATGAGAAACTCTACTGCGGCAAAAAAATCATTCATCAACTTGGTCGGATCTATCTGCTGTTGCAGTTCACGCCCTTTATCATCATTACCGGGATATCCGCCGACAGAGCTGAGTCCATCAGGTGCGAGGGCAATAAAACCCGCTTTAGCAACACGGCGCGCGACGTCTTCAATATAGGGGTTTAATCCACGATTTTCGTGAACGACAACCACCGCAGGCAATGGGCCAGTCATTTTGGCCGGGCGAACCAAATAACCACGCACTTCGCCATGCCCATTAGGTGAGGGATAAGTGATATAGGAAGGAACGATGTCCGGATCAGTGAACTCCACCTGTTGAGCCAGCGCGTAGTTTGGGCTGAGTTGGCCCAAAATGGTTATTGCTGTCAGGCCACCGACGGCGTACTTTGCCGCCAGTTCAAGGAATTGCCGCTTGGTAATCTTTCCGTGGGCATAATAGTCATAGAGTTCGAGCAATTCAGGGGCGAAATCTTTCGCGGTAAGACGGGACATCTGCATGCTCCTTCCATTAGGCGTGAAATAATAACTTAGCAGATAGTCGCATTACTGTTGAACATTTTTTAACCATAAAAGGCCCGCAGATAAAAGTAAAAACCAGCCAATGGCTGGCTTTTATAGCGGCCTGATGCAGCCTGAGTTATCTGAACACCAAACCTTCATCGATTAACGGTGCTTGTCCGGCCCCGGTTACCAGTGCCACTTTACCCTTTAAAGACATGTTATCGCTCCTCTAGATGAAAATCATTCGCAATACTGTTTTAGTCCAACTCATCAAATCATATGACAAGTGATGGTTATGATAATGGGGCAGAAAAGTCATCTAATATAAAAATGGCAGATGATAAGTATTTAAAAAATAATGGCGTAGATGCTCATGTCTTGAAGGAAGATTTTTTTGGGTGATGGTAAAAACTCCAATTATGATATCTATGTAGAGAGAGACTCGGGGCAACTTTGGATCTTTAAGAAAAGTGGCAAGGGTGAAGGTATATCTACAGGTGAGTACATTAAATAGGACATTATTATGGATAAAACAACAGTAATGGCATATTTCTCTATTTATGGTGACTCTTTTGATGTTGATGATATTACCCGAGAACTATGCCTTCAGCCCAATGAGGTAAAAATCAAGGGAAGTATTCCTGATGGCAAGAAAAGGCCAAGCATTGAAACTGCTTGGAAATTATCTACGGGTGATGAAGTATCTTATGATATTAATGATCAATTAGATAAAATCATTACATTGCTTAATGGTAAAGAAAGTCAGTTACAATCCATTAAAAGTAAATATGACGTGAACTTTATTTTTTCACTTGTAGTTAAAATAGAAAATGGTGAAAAACCAGGAATGCATTTTAATACGGAAAAACTAGCTTTTATAAGCAAGGTCGGGGCTGAGATAGATATTGATTTATTTATAGTTAAACGCAATATAGCTATATAAGCTTCCGGCCAACTGGCCGGGATTTTTACTTTTATGCCCTAAAAACTCTCCCTTCCCACCATTGCAACCGAATCACACCGGGCGCAGCGGCCACCACGCTGAATGTAATGAAGTTTTACAACCTACCACGCTGGCGTGGCAGGTTGATTAGGGCTTTCCTGGCTAACACTCAATAATACCGATTCATTCGTCAGATCGACTTTGTCATGGGATTATTCGCATTGATACGAAACCTACGCCAAGAATCCGAGTATCCGAGCTTCCGGTAAGCTGCATAGGCGATACAGGTTTGGGGGGGATGAAGGTGATGCTATTGGCGCTCTCGCCTGCGAGGTCAACATCCAGACGGATTTCAGAGACACCTGCGGTGAGCGGAATACTGTATTCATGGCTACCTATCCTGACAAGAGTCGGTTCATGATCCTTCGCGCCAAAAGCCCGAGCATTCAGTATAAGAGAGAATTTCTGCGGCAGTGGGTCAGTAAATTTGAAGACGGCTTGTTGGGATGACCAGCGTCCCCATGGCTCGAGCCCATACAGACCTTGGGCGTCATCTATAAAGTCAGGAAAGCCAGTCCGTGTGAAGTCCATCCCGCTTATCAGGTCAGAGCTGTAGCGTGGGCCTAGAGCGTCTGCAATGTACCCTGCCTTTTGCTGAATTTGCTTTGCTGTCAGACTTGCCAAGTCTGGATGCGCGCTGTTATCCAGCTTATAGAACACCAATTCTTTGTTGTCACTCTGAAGCAACGGTGGTTGCTGGAGCAACTGAGATAATTCTTGAATAATCGCTTCGCCGTTGTCTGCATAGCCACGACGATCGATATAAATTCCATCGAAGCCGAGCCTGCGGATGACCTCAATCTGATGCGATATTGGTTCTTGTCCCAACGCACGATAGAACAAATCCCCTGGCCGCCCCTTCATACCGCCGTAGCTCCAATGCAGGGCTTTCGAATGCAGCACGCCAGCCATCATTTGGTAACTGTACAAGCGGTGCATTCTCGGTGTTTCAGGAAAGCCTATGTAAGGCAACTGATAAACCGCCCCCCCCGCAGGGAGCGTTTTTTCGATAGCGTGGATAAAGTCTCTGTCGTTATCGAACGAGGCCTTAACGGCCGCATTACAGTTTTTGCAGACGGACTTGGTCTGGTCGTACAAGCCTATGAACAACAGCACGACTGCAATGGCTGCAATGGCTACTGACTGATTGGCAAGCCGAGGCGCTTTCTTCTGCAATAAAAGCTGGAGCGAAATGAAGAAGAAAAGCAGGGCGCCGCAAGCGATGAAAATGCTGTCTCTGTTCCAACCTCTTATCAACGGGGATACGACCATGGCAAATAGCGAACCTAAGCCGCCTACAGTTGCAAACAGGAACAGCACAAATGTTGTGACCGCCAGAAGGCGAAGCCTATCATCGGATCCCGTCCGTGCGGGGATGAAGATTAGGTAAAGCAACGCCATCATAAAACCCGCAGCACCGATGATACCCAGCGAAGAAGTTGCATTTTCGTTGGTTAAAGGGTTATGTTGATACTTCTGGGCGACCTGCCTAAATTGCGAAATCCGGTGGTCTATCCGCGGCATCAACAACTGCATCATCTTCAGCCCATACATTTCAGATTCGATAATTGAACGCTGAGCCACCTCCGGATTAGGACCGACCTTATGAGTCCCTAGCACGTTAGGCGCGAGGTTTAACATCACACCCAAAATGGTTGCACTGATGAGTAGCGCCGCTTTTTTCGCACCGTGGGAGCTTCGAGATTTGATAGCGCTCATGACACCGGCTGTGGCGAGAATAATCACCCCGAACAAAGCGTAATACACTCCGAAAGAGGCGAGAACCAGCATGCCGGCAGCGGACGCTACGAGTTTGCGAAGCGTCGATTTAAGTCCCGTGTAATAGGTTGGCCCGCGGGTCAGATAGATATCCAATGCCAGATAGAAAAACAGCGGGGCGACAAAATACCAAGTGTAAAAAAGATGCTCTAACCGAAGGAAGTGGAAGGGGACAAACGTGTAAAGGACGCTCATCGCCACAGCAAAACTGCGATTCAGAGAGAAAGCCCGAGCGGTCACGTAAGTTGCAACGAAGCAGGAAGCAAATCCAAATAAAAAGAATAGATTCACTCCACCCACCCAGCCTCCACTTATCAGAGCGAATGCTTTGATCAATAAGTGAGCGCCCGAATCTGAACCTGGGAAATCTAGGAAGCTTGAACCGAATGGATAACCACTTCGGACGTTATCGAATAGCCAGCCTTCCGTGACTCTTTGCGCCATCCAAGCATGGAACAATCCATCACGCGTATAGGCATAGGGGGTTGTCAGGTTGGGCATCAAGCCGTCGGGTAGGCCGCTCATGAAAATGCTTGCGAGGAAGAAAGTCGCAATCGCCCCGATGATTATCAGCTTCCAGTCGGCGGCAAACGTCATCCGCCATGTTGGATAAGCGCTCATTTTAGTATCACTATATGTAATTGGTTTAATTATAGATTTCAATGCATTCCCCAGCGCGGTTAGTCAAAATTCACGCGTTCGCTTTCGATGACTAACGGCATATTGCGGATTTTAGTGTGAACCGAGCCCAAGTACTCCCCAAGCATCCCCAAGAACAGGATCTGTACCGAGCTGAAAAAGAACAGAGAAATGAGCAACGGCGCAATACCCATCTGGAAGGAGTCCCAGAATGCCAACTTCGCGATCAAGAACCCAAATGCGGCTAACAGGCTGAACCCTGCGAGCAGTGCGCCGCCTATCACCATCAGCCGTAGCGGCACTTTGGAGTGATTGGTAATGCCAAGCATAGCAATGTCATACAACGTATAGAAATTGTTCTTGGTTATGCCGCGCATGCGCCGCGGCTGCTTGAATGGCACGGTCGCGATCGGGAAGCCTATCTCACACAGCAGACCACGGAAATACGGGTAAGGGTCGTCAATCTTCTTCAGTATGTCTAGAACAGCCCGGTCGAATAGACCAGCCCCCGTGGCGTTCTGCACCAACGGTACTTCGGAGATTCGCGTGACGAAGCGATAGTAGATACGGCGAGCGATGAACATTAGGCGCGACTCTTCGCTTTCCGGTTTCACCGCCATAACTGTCTTGAAACCCTCCTCCCACTTTTTCACGAACTCTTCGATCATTTCGGGCGGGTCTTGCAAGTCAGAGGCAATCAATACTGCGGCATCACCCCGAGCCTGAAGCAAAGCATAGTACGGCGAGCGGATATGGCCGAAATTTCGCGCGTTCAAGATGAGCTTTACCCGCTTGTCTTGGGCAGCCAATGCACGTAACTTGACGAGGCTGTTATCAGTCGAACAGTTATCGATGAAGATATGTTCGTAATCGTAGTCAAGGCGCGCCATAACGTTGATGATGCGCTGGTAAAGTTCATCAATATTGGCTTCTTCATTGTAGCAAGGTGTCACTATGCTGATGAGTTTACGCATGATTGAATATATACCTGTTGTTAATGACAAATGAGAGTAGAGCCATCGGCACAATTAATGCGATGCCAGCTAAATAGGGGGTCGCGCCCAGTAATGTAAGCGCAGCAATACCTGCCACGTTGGCACCGTAGACAACGGTATACCCGGCTACGAAACGGAAGATGAGTCTATTTTTTTTCGAACCAAACACCAAGGTACCGATGCTTTTAAAGTTGAACAAAACGCCGAGGATTGTGGCCAGTAGCAGAGCCATGCTGTAATGCAGACCGAGGTAGAGAAAACCAGCAAAACAGCCGTAGCCGAATACCGCATTCATCACACCCACCAACAAAAAACGGACCAGCTTTATCTTTAGAAACGCGCGAATTCGTGTCCGTACTTTTTCAGTCTTCTGCATGCCGCGCCTGCTTGATCTCATGCATCACGCCGCTCAGCGAAGAATCGGCGGGTACATAGCCGAACAATTGCTCGGCCTTGCGATTGTACGAATAATAATGAGTCTTTTGGCCTGTGGCATTCACCTGGGGCTGCTCACCTACAATCGTAAAGTTCAGGCCGAACTGCTCGCCCAAAGCTGCGAGCAACTCAAATTTTCCTACGGGCGCGAGGCTGTAACAGTCCACGGCACTGTTGCATGCTGGAGCCTGCAGTATTCGGTCGATTAACTGCATGAAGTCAGCAGGAGTAAGGTAGTCCCGCAGCATGTCGTCTGGTGAAACTTCCAGAACCGTCCCAGCATGCAGTGCCCTTAGGATATCGCTAAGGAAGAACCGTGCCTCGCGCGCCTGACGATGACTGAAGTAGCTGAATACACGAACATCGACGATAGCCGCATCCGGCAGCGCTCGATGGCGACACTCGGTCTGGAATTTGGCAGCGCCATACCAATGCTGCGGCAACAGGGCATTGATTGGAAAAACTGCAGTCGAGGTCTCGGTGATCGGGGCTGTAAAATTGGAGCCATAGGCAGCGCCGCTACTGAGATAGATGTATTTGCACTCGGGGTGGCTGCGCAGATAGGCCAGGGCAAGATTGTCATAGTGTTCGGTGACGGTAAATATGGCTTGACCCATTTGTAATGCTCTGGCTGGGTCGCCTACGCCAACGAAGTTGATGATCGCATCGAACTGGCAGCGATCATCGAAGCTGGCGTAGGTGGCGACGGCAAACCCCTTGCGCACCGCAGTCTCTTGAAGCTCGGCATCCAACGCGTTGGGTGCTCGGACGAACAGGGTGCACTGGTAAGTCGTAGACTGGATGCTGGCTATCAGGTCCTTGGCGATATGGCTGTTCGCCCCTAGGATGGCAAGTCTCATTGACCCAGTTCCAGTAACGGCGATTGTTCGTTGATGGGGCGGCCGAACTCAAGACGCGGTCGGCATTCCCGTGCATCTGGCATCAACACCTCAATCAGCATCGGCTTTCCATTCGCCAAGAACTCAGCGACCGCAACCTTGAGGGTTTCCAGGTCGTTCAAGCTCCGCGAATCGATGCCGTAGGCAGCACCCAGTGCCTGGAACTGTGATGTGTAGCCATCCCAGTAAGTTGAGGAGTTACGACCCTCGAAGTACATTTCCTGAAAGCCACGCACCATACCCAAGGAGTGGTTGTTCAATACCACGGTGAGGATGGGGAGACGTTCACGGGCGATGATATCCAGCTCCTGAATATTCAGTTGGGCGCCACCATCGCCAGTAATCACCACTACTGGCTTACCGCCAGCGATGCAGGCGCCCACCGCAGTGGGAATGGCAAAGCCCATCGTACCCAACCCACCGGAATGGTGCATGGCCTGATGAGAGCCTAGGCGCAAGGTGTGCGCGGCCCACATCTGATTGTTGCCCACATCGACGACGTAATCTAGCGCTTGACCTTCAGCCAGTTCGTTGAAGGTACTGAACAATTCGAAAGGGCTGATACTCCAGTCCGTGTACTCGTCCTTGAACGACTGCTCGAACACCTGCGCTAGGTGCGCTTGCCAAGCAGAGGGAACGGATCGAAGGTTTGGAGCATGGGTGACGAACGAGGCAAATACCGCCTCAAGGTTGGCGTTGATTGACTGTTGCGCCTTTACCCTGTTATCCAACTGGGCAGCATCCAGATCGAACTGCACGATGTGCGCATTGCGCGCGAAGGTTTCCGTCTTTGCGCCGGTTTGGCGCACATCCATGCGGCTGCCGAACACGATCAGCAGGTCGCAGTTCTGCACTGCATAATTAGCCGCTCGGGTGCCATAGGCCCCCAGCATTCCAAGGTAATGCTCGCTGGCGGGTAGTTTCTCGGCGCCCTTAAGGCTTGCAACGTGAGGAATGCCCAGTTTACTGACCTCACTCAACCATTGGCTGAACCCTGGCATATTTACTGCGCCGCCACCAATAAGGAACACTGGTTTCTGCGCTTTTTCCAACAATGCCCATACATCGCCGTACGAGGCGCTTTGCGCCGGGGCTAACGAAGACTCGTAGGCCCAGACGCTTAATAATTCATCCAATACCGCCTCGTCCACCTCGGCTCGCTGGATGTCCATGGGGATGTCCAGCAACACAGGGCCTGGGCGACCTGCTCGAGCGATGGTAATCGCTTTGAGCAAGCAGGGAATCAGTTCATCAACGTGCCTGACTTGATGAGCATACTTGGTGATACTACTCACCAACGCGACGCTATCAAGCTCTTGAAAACCTTGTTGACGTATGGCCCGTTCCCCTTTGAGCTCATGCGTATTGACTTGGCCGGTCAGGAATAGACACGGATGGCTGTCCAGCCAGCAATCGGCAATTCCCGTGATCAGGTTCGTGGCACCAGGGCCACTAGTGCCTAATGCCACGCCCATCACATTGTGATTCGTCGCACGTGCGACAGCCGATGCAGCGAAGGCGGCGCCTTGCTCATGGTGCATTGAGACCAACTTGGTCTTACCAAGCAAATTAATGCTGTCCACCAAATGGGTAATCATTCCACCGATGAGCTCAAAACCATAGATGACTTGGGTGTCCGCTAGGACTTTTGCTACTGCATCAGATGCTTTCATAAGTTAGAAACCGATCCCGAAGAACTCTTCCAGTTTTTCACCAACGTAGTCGAAATGCTCTTGGCCCAACGACGGTTGCACGCCCAGCCAGAAGGTCTGGTTCATGGTGCGATCGGTGTTGGTAAGCTCGCCCACCACGCGGTATTCCACATCATGGAAGTACGGCTGGCGAGTCAGGTTGCCTGCGAAAAGAAGCCGGGTGCCGATCTTGTTCTGATCAAGAAACTTCAGCAAATCTACACGCTTGACGCCAGCAGTCTCTTTCAAGGTAACCGGGAAACCGAACCAGGATGGCTCACTGTTTGGCGTAGGCTCGGCGATTTCCAAGAAGGCGCTGAGGCTAGACAAACGCTCTTTCAGCAGCTTGAAGTTGCGCTTGCGGGTCTCGATGAATTTCGGCGCGCTATCCAACTGAGCCAAGCCGCAGGCAGCTTGCATATCGGTGATTTTAAGGTTGTAGCCCAAGTGCGCGTACACATACTTGTGATCGTAACCTTGCGGCAGGCTACCGAACTGCTGTCCGAAACGGTTGCCGCAGGTGTCGTCACAACCTGGCGCGCAGTAGCAGTCACGGCCCCAATCACGGAACGATTCAGCGATCAGTCTCAGTTGGGCGTTGTTTGTAAACACTGCACCGCCTTCACCCATGGTGATGTGGTGGGCAGGATAGAAGCTGAGTGTGGCGATGTCGCCAAAGGTGCCGACCATCTTGCCGTCGTATGTCGCGCCCAACGCGTCACAACAATCTTCGACCAGCCATAGGTTGTACTTTTCACACAGCGCTTTCACCTTGCCCAGATTGAATGGGTTGCCCAAGGTGTGAGCAAGCATTATAGCCTTGGTCTTCGGCGTGATGGCCGCTTCGATCAAGTCTGCGTTGATGTTGTGGGTGTTCATTTCAACATCGACGAACACAGGGATCGCACCGAACTGAACGATCGGGTTGACGGTAGTCGGGAAACCGGCAGCGACGCCAATGACTTCGTCGCCTTTTTTGATTGCACGATCACCGAGTTTCGGTGAAGTGAGGGTGCTGAACGCAACTAAGTTGGCCGAAGAACCTGAGTTCACGGTCAGTAGGTAGTTCACACCCAGGAACGCAGCGAGCTTCTTCTCGAATTCAGCGTTGAAGCGACCAGTGGTCAGCCAGCCGTCCAGCGAGGCCTCAACCATCAGTTGCAGTTCACGCGCGCCGATTACCTTGCCCGATGGAGGGATGACGGTTTCGCCTCCGACAAAAGGTTTAGCCGCCAAGGCAGTCTGGGCGTAGCGCTCAACGAGCTGGCTGATTTCCTGACGGAGCATATCGGAGGTCATAGTATTTCCTGTTCAAGCTAATTATCGGTTAGGTGTCAGTGGCATGGCTGCCATATAGCTATTGATTTCTTCTACGCAACGGGCATGCATGTCATCGCCCTGCAACCAGGCGCGATGCCAGTTGACGATGCGAGTCAGCGTTGTCTCCAGGTTCCATGTTGGCTCCCACTTCAGGTGAGTGCGGGCCTTGGATATATCCAGTTTTAAATAACGTGCCTCGTGCGGTTGCGGGTCGCTGTCAAGCTGCCAGCTAGCGCCCCCTCCCCACGCCTGCACCATGTGATCGAGTATCCATTCAACAGGTTGAGCGTCTTCATCACGAGGACCGAAGTTCCAACCCTGAGCAAATAACTGGCCATGCTCCCATAGATGCTGGGCCAGAACAAGGTAACCGCTTAGCGGCTCAAGTACGTGCTGCCAAGGGCGAGTAGCCTTCGGGTTACGCACAACAGCGGGCTTACTCTGTTCGACAGCACGCAGGATGTCGGGAATCAACCGATCGTCGGCCCAATCCCCTCCCCCGATGACATTGCCGGCGCGCGCCGAGGCCAACGCAGCGGAGCGTTCGGTATTGAAGAACGAGTTGCGATAAGCACTGGTGACTAATTCCACACAGCCCTTACTGTTGCTGTACGGATCATGGCCACCCATGGGCTCATTCTCGCGATAGCCCCATTCCCATTCCTGGTTCTCGTAACATTTGTCGGTGGTGACATTCACGATGGCACGTAGGCTGGGGCACTTACGCGCAGCCTCCAACACATGAACGGTGCCCATGACGTTGGTGGAGTAGGTTTCGACAGGCTCGCGGTACGACAGCCTAACCAGCGGTTGAGCCGCCATGTGAATCAGGATGTCTGGATTGAAGGCAACCATGCTCTCAGTAACGGCATGCAGGTCGCGAATGTCGCCTATCTGCGACTCTATGCCCCGTTCAACCTGCGCCTCTTCGAACAGTGAAGGCGTTGTTGGCGGTGCCAAGGCAAAGCCTTTCACCTGAGCACCCATGCCCTGCAGCCATAAAGCCAGCCAGCTACCCTTGAAGCCAGTATGGCCGGTGAGGAAAACCTTTTTGCCTTTCCAGAAGTCAGCGGAGACAGAAGCTTTCATATCGTTCTCAGTCCCAAGTTTTCCATGGCGCATCACCGCTCTGCCACAACTTCTCAAGCAGATTTTTGTCGTGCAGGGTATCCATCGGTTGCCAGAAGCCCTGGTGCTCGAAGGCCATCAGTTGGCCCTGTTCGGCGAGGCTCATCAGCGGGCCCTGTTCCCATACCGTACTATCCCCTTCTAGGTAATCCAGCACCTGAGGAGAAAGCACGAAGAAGCCGCCATTGATCATAGCGCCGTCGCCTTTAGGTTTTTCCTTGAAGTTCAGGACCTGGCCTTCACTGATGTCCAGTGCGCCAAAGCGGCCTGGCGGAAAGGTCGCAGTGAGTGTGGCAGCTTTGCCGTGGCTCTTGTGGAAGGCGACGGCAGCACTGATGTCCATGCTTCCCACGCCATCGCCGTAGGTGAAGCAAAAAGCCTCATCATCACGCACATAGTCTGCCACACGGCGCAGACGACCACCTGTCATCGACGTTTCGCCCGTGTCGACCAACGTCACATTCCAGTCTTCAGCACGCTGGTCATGAATCTTCATGGTGTTTTCGCGCATGTTGAACGTGATGTCTGACATATGCAGGAAGTAGTTGGCGAAGTATTCCTTGATAATGTAACCCTTGTAGCCACAGCAAATAATGAAATCATTGATGCCGTGGGAGGAGTACATTTTCATGATGTGCCACAGAATCGGCTTGCCGCCGATTTTAACCATAGGCTTGGGCTGCGTACCGGTCTCTTCGCTTAAACGCGTGCCGAGCCCACCTGCCAGAATGACCGCTTTCATAACCGTTCCTTTTTAGTTCGAACTCACGAATGCATCGGAGTAAAAGTGTTTGACAGGTAACCCAGCAATAGCCAATGCTTCACGGGCGGACTGAATCATGTTTTCCGAACCACAGGCGTAAACCACAGCTTGGGTGAGGTCGATTCCATCATCCAGCAGGACGTTCTGTACGTAGCCTGTACGCCCCTGCCAGTCCGCGCTGGCTCGCGATAATACTGGAATAAACACCGCGTTCAGCCTCTCAAACTGGGGAGTCCAATAAATGTCATCTACGGTACGCCCGCCCCAATATATGAGAATTTTCTTGTCGGCTACCAGATCGGGGTTGTTTAGCAGTTGCTCAAGCATCGCCTTCACTGGCGCAATGCCAGTGCCGGTAGCGAGAAACACGATTGTGCTGGCGTCTTTGTCTCGCAAGCAGAAGGTGCCGAGTGGGCCTTCAAGGCGAAGCAGGTCATTCGGTTTGGCGCTACCGAACCAGTAGCTTGACATCTCGCCTTGCTTGACTTCGCGGATCTGCAGTTCCAGTTTGCCATCGGTGCGTGGGGCATTGGCAATGGAGTAACTGCGGCGCAGGCCGCCATTACCGATCACGTCCAGATATTGACCAGGAAGGTAATGCAGCTTGCTGGCAGGAGGAACTCGCAAGATCACTTCCACAACGTTATCGGTCAGACGGGTGATCGTGTCTATGCGGCAAGGGAGAGTTTTGACCTCGATGTCGCCCAGAGCGCCAATGTCTTCGGCATCAATCTCGACATCGCTTATGGCATGGCGGCAGCAGGTAAGAATTATTCCGGCTGCAACTTCCTCGGTAGTCAGTGACGTTTCTTCCCTGAGAGCTTCAGTATCACCGCTAAGTACGGTGGCTTTACACACGCCGCAACGACCCGTGCGACAGCTGTATTCCAAGGTAATGCCCGCTACTTTGGCGCTGTCCAACAGCGAGGTACCGAGGTCAGAAATGAATGTCTGTCCATTGTTAAGTTTTACTGAAACCATGGATTATTGGATTCGAATTTTGAAAGGCCATTATTTGAAAGGCCATTATTTGAAAGGCCATTATTTGAAAGTCCATTAGAATATACTATCTACTTATAGCTGTCATTATATCAAAGCTAACCGTGCGACCTTAACCATCGGTCAGATGCAGCTCAATAATGCCCAGCTCACTGGCTATGATAGTATCGAGGAGAGATCCGCGGAAACACACCTATAGCCAGTGCTATAACACCGGAACAACGGCGGATACAAGAACTTGAAAAGCGGGTATGGCAGTTGCTGAGCGACAATGACTTATTAGAAAAGGTTTCGGCTTTCTTCGCTATGGAAATGAACAACGACAAAAAGTCGCGGTGAAACTAAAGAAGGCCTGTGCAAATATCCAACAGGTCTGCCGCTGTTTATTGCTCACGCGCAGGTGAGTATGAGATTGACCTTTATAGTCCTCAATACGCGCCAGCAGCTCTGGGATACGATTAAGCTCAAGGGCAGGTCGGGTGTCCTGAGTGAGGCGATATTGTGAGTACTGTTCACAGGAAATTGATACATTTCCAGGTTTTTGAACACCTTTTCGCTGTGTTGCTCAGACCATTGCTTATTAGCGGCATGCCAGTGCCGGGCAATAGCTTCGAATGTTTGAGTGGTATCAGGTAAAACTTTTCGCGCACTTAACCTCACTGGGGGCGGAGCCCCCGGCAATCAATTTGCGTGCGGCGTCGTGTTTGACCCTAGCCTCTGAAAGGGAGGGGGCAGGGTAGACGCCCAATGCTAAGGTATTTTCTTTACCGAGATAGCGATAACGTAGCCGCCAATATTTTGCCCCATAGGGATTAACCAGCAAATACATGCCATCGCTGTCGGTCAGTTTGTAAGGGTTATCTTCGGTTTTTGCTGACCCGCATTTGTGCCCATAGGTGTCACTTTATGTAGGTGGAATCAGGTTGAAATCAGTTGGTATGGAGTAGGGGATGATAGCTGGCACTGCAGGGTTTTAAATGTAAAAACGGACGTCAATCGACGTCCATTTATAGAATAGTGGTGCCCGGACTCGGAATCGAACCAAGGACACGGGGATTTTCAATCCCCTGCTCTACCGACTGAGCTATCCGGGCAACGGGGCGCATTAAACCGTATTGGCTGCTGATCGTCAACGGATTTATAACTTAAAACCACGAAAACAGTGTTGATCGCTCTCTTTTCAGACAAAAAAAGAAAAAATCCCTGCAAAACGTGGTTCCCCAGCTTTAGCTGAGTGCTCCATTTTTACGGCATTGTGCAACGTCTAAAACGTCTTCAGCGAGACGCTTGGCAACGTCGACATCTTGCCATTGACGTTTAACCAGCAGTTTGCTTAGGCACCCCTCTAATATCAGCTCCATTTGTTGTGCGACCATGCTGGCATCATCAGCATCCATCTCTTGCAACAGTTCCTGAGTATAGTGCAACGACGCTTGTTTCTGCTGTTCCGCTAACTGGTGAATGGGGTGATCGTCATCAGGGTAGAAGCTGCACGCGGCAATAAACAGACAACCAGGGTAGCGCTGATTTTTTACTTGTTCACTCAGTGTTTGGTAACGCGCAAGTAACTTTTGTTTTGGCGATAATGTCTCGTCCAACTGCAATTGGCGCCGCCAAGTATCAATCTGCTGACCATGGTAGCGTAGGCAATCATACAATAATGCCTCGCGATCAGGCCAAAATCGGGTCAGATCACTGACTTCAGCTGAGACTTCTTCTGCCAGCATCTCCAACGTAGTATTGGCTAGCCCTTGCTGCTCTAACAGATTGAGTGCACTGCTTAAAACTTGTTCACGTTGCACGTTGCTCTCCTCCAACATCTTATCTGGCAAGTGTGGTTGACCACAGCCAATTGCGCAAATAGCGAAAAACACACCAGCACTCTCTACCTGCGGACTGAGTACCTTATCACTACTGCCGCGAGATTTTGTGAACTCTTTGTCATTCCTATTTTGCGCCTCCAGTCTGTTGAGTGCGTGATGCCATTGACAGCATGACGCAGTCTGTGAAGCAGGGCGCATTTTATTGTGCATCTGCCTATAACGATGAATTAATAACTCATTATTCCTGTTCTTTTGCCCGATGGTTTATTGGAACGCGGTTTCTATAATGACTATCGTGAATCGTAGAATAAGGATTGAAAATGAGTCTCCAAAATTATCCTAATCAGTTCCGCCGCAACCTACAACAAGGGCAAACCTTGATTGGCTGCTGGAGTGCGCTGGCAAATCATATTTCAGCCGAAGTATTAGGTCTGGCGGGCTTCGACTGGTTGGTGTTGGATGGTGAACATGCCCCGAACGACGTCACGACATTTATTCCGCAGTTAATGGCGCTGAAAGGCAGCAATAGTGCGCCAGTTGTGCGTGCACCCTGCAATGAACCCATCATTATCAAACGATTACTGGATATCGGGTTCTACAACTTTCTGATTCCTTTTGTCGAAAGTGAAGAGGAAGCCATTCGTGCGGTTGCCTCAACCCGTTATCCACCGGCAGGTATTCGCGGTGTATCCGTGTCTCATCGCGGCAATAATTACGGCACAGTGCCAGATTACTTCGCCACCATTAACGACAACATCACCGTGCTGGTACAGATCGAAAGTCAACAAGGCGTTGATAATTTAGATGCTATCGCTGCTGTCGATGGTGTGGATGGCATTTTTGTCGGGCCGGGTGACCTCTCCGCTGCACTGGGTTACTTGGGGCAGCCGAATCATCCTGAAGTCCAAAAAGTGATTCGCCATATATTCGAACGCGCTAAAGCGCAAGGGAAGCCCAGTGGCATTCTGGCCCCAGTAGAAGCGGATGCTCGTCGTTATCTGGAATGGGGGGCAACCTTTGTGGCGGTCGGCAGTGATTTGGGCGTCTTCCGTAATGCGACCCAAGCCTTGTGCGACAAATTTAAAAAATAGCGATCAATCTGTTTTAGCCATTGAGTACCGCCGCATTGGCGGCCCGGCGACTTAATTGAGGAGTGACAAATGAAAATCGGCTTTATTGGTTTAGGGATTATGGGAAAACCAATGAGTAAAAATCTGCTGAAGGCAGGCTACTCATTAACTGTCCTTGATCGAAATAGTGCGGTATTGGATGAACTACTCAGTGCCGGTGCCAGCACAGCGACAACGCCAAAAGCGCTGGCAGCCGAGTGCGATATTATTATTACTATGTTGCCGAATTCACCGCATGTGAAAGAGGTGGTGCTGGGTGAGAATGGCGTGATTGAGGGTGCGAAGCCCGGCACGGTGCTGATTGACATGAGTTCTATTGCGCCATTGGTTAGTCGCGAAATCAGCGAAGCGCTAGCAGAAAAGCAGGTTGCGATGTTGGATGCGCCGGTCAGTGGGGGGGAACCTAAAGCTATTGATGGCACTTTGTCTGTGATGGTAGGTGGCGATAAAGCGGTCTTCGATAAATGTTATGACGTGATGAAAGCCATGGGTGGTTCGGTGGTGCACACCGGTGATATCGGCGCGGGTAATGTGACAAAACTGGCAAACCAAGTGGTGGTAGCACTGAATATTGCCGCGATGTCTGAAGCCTTGGTACTCGCGACCAAAGCGGGTGTGAACCCAGATCTGGTTTTCCAAGCTATCCGTGGTGGTTTGGCAGGCAGTACCGTGCTGGAAGCTAAAGCGCCGATGGTGATGGATCGCAACTTCAAACCGGGTTTTCGCATTGATTTGCATATCAAAGACTTGGCTAATGCCTTGGATACTTCGCACGGTGTTGGTGCACAACTGCCCCTAACTGCCGCCGTTATGGAGATGATGCAAGCACTGAAAGCCGATGGATTGGGCAACGCAGATCACAGCGCATTGGCCTGCTATTACGAGACATTGGCTAAAGTTGAAGTGACACGTTAATCAGTGGTGCCGGTGCCCTTGTGGCATCGGATAGCTCATGAGATTAAACCATTTATGAAAATAGTCATCGCTCCGGACTCTTATAAAGAAAGTTTATCCGCGTTGGACGTTGCGGTGCAGATTGAAGCGGGTTTTCGTACCCAGTTTCCTGATGCGCAATATATCAAATTGCCAGTTGCTGATGGTGGCGAAGGCACAGTAGAAGCCATGGTTGCCGCCACCGCCGGGCGAATTATTAAGGTTAATGTGACCGGCCCGCTAGGGGAGGAAGTCGACGCCTTTTACGGGATTTCCGGTGATGAAAAATCTGCATTTATTGAAATGGCGGCAGCCAGTGGACTCGAATTAGTCCCTCCTGAATTACGTAACCCGCTGAAAACCACCTCTTTTGGCACGGGTGAACTGATTTGTCATGCGCTGGATCAGGGCGTGAAACATATCATTATCGGTATCGGTGGCAGCGCGACCAATGATGGTGGCGCGGGGATGGTACAGGCACTGGGCGTCAAATTATTAGATAAACACAGCAAGCAGATTGGTTTTGGCGGTGGGAAGCTGCCTGAACTGGATTCAATTGATATTTCCGGGTTAGATCCTCGTATTAAACAGTGCCAAATCGACGTTGCCTGTGATGTCACTAATCCACTGACCGGTAGCGAAGGTGCTTCGGCCATTTTCGGGCGGCAGAAAGGGGCAACTCCGGAGATGGTGACCCAACTGGATGAAGGATTGCTGCATTACGCCAGTGTCATTAAACGCCATCTGGATATCGATGTTGATCAGGTCGAAGGTGCCGGAGCTGCGGGGGGGTTAGGCGCAGCACTACTGGCTTTTTGTGGTGCAACCTTAAGCCCTGGGATTGATATTGTAACTGATGCACTGGGCCTGGATGCATTAGTCCGTGATGCCACTTTTGTGATTACGGGTGAAGGGCGGATTGATAGCCAAACCATTCACGGCAAAGTGCCTATCGGTGTTGCCAGAGTAGCCAAACGCTATAACAAACCAGTGATTGGCATTGCAGGTAGCCTGACGGCCGATGCGGATGTGGTGTATGAACATGGTTTGGATGCGGTATTTAGTGTGATTTACAGCATCTGCACCTTAGAACAGGCGCTGGATAATGCTGCAGGCAATGTGTTCATGACGGCGCGCAATATTGCTGCCACATTGGCCATTGGTATAGCGGCTGGTCAATCATAGTTTTTATCTATAATCGTCATTTCTCCATCAGGGCTGACATTCGCTGGCCCTGATTTTTTAGTCAATGAAGCCCGTGAGTTATCACTCTTTTCTCCGCTATTCCCATCCTATTTTGTTATTTTTGTGAGCTTTACCTCAACTCTCTCTCTTCAGCTTTAAAATTAGGCAGTTGTCCAATGTAATCCCACCACAGACCACATATGCTGGTGCATTAGCCTAAACTGAGGTCTCACGCATGAGTGTCTATAATCTTGACCCCCGGCTAGCCCAGGATATTGTTACCCGTACCATGAAGATCATTGATACCAACATTAATGTGATGGATGGCAAAGGGCGGATTATTGGTAGCGGCGATGAAGAACGCCTCGGAGAGCTACATGAGGGGGCGCTGCTGTCGCTATCTCATGGCCGAATTGTCGACATTGATGAGGCTGTCGCACGTCAATTGCACGGGGTAAAGCCCGGAATCAACCTACCATTACGCCTTGAGGGGGAGATTGTTGGTGTGATTGGCCTAACTGGAAATCCGGGCCAACTCCGCCAATATGGTGAACTGGTGTGCATGGCGGCAGAAATGATGATGGAGCAGGCGCGTTTGGTGCACCTGCTGGCGCAGGATAGCCGCTTGCGCGAAGAGCTGGTATTAAACCTAATACGTACTGAAGAGATATCACCGGCGCTGATTGAATGGGCGCAGCGCCTTGGGGTCGATATCAACGAACCTCGCGTTGTGGCTGTGGTGGATGTCGACAGTGGCCAGTTAAGTGTCGATAGCGCCATGTCGGAATTACAAGAGCTGCAAACCCTACTGACTACTCCAGAGCGTAACAATCTGATTGCGATTGTTTCTTTGACCGAAATGGTGGTGCTGAAACCGGCGCTAAACAGCCATGGTCGCTGGGACGCCGTCGATCACCGGCGGCGCATGGAGTCACTGCTTTCACGCATGACAGAGCGGGGTCGCTTACGAGTGCGCCTCTCGCTGGGGAATTTTTTTACTGGCCCCGGCAGTATTGCACGTTCCTATCGTACTGCTCGTACCACGATGGCGGTGGGCAAACAGCGAATGCCGGAGCTGCGCAGTTACTATTATCAGGATCTGGTTTTACCGGTTTTGCTTGATAGTTTACGGGGCGGGTGGCAAGCCAACGAACTGGCCCTGCCATTAGCCAAATTGCGGGCGATGGACAGCAACGGTTTGCTGCGTCGCACCCTAGCTTGTTGGTTCCGCAATAATGTGCAACCGACGGCGACGGCTAAGGCACTGTTTATTCACCGTAACACGTTGGAATATCGGCTGAATCGAATTTCAGAACTGACAGGGTTGGATTTGGGAAACTTTGATGATCGCTTATTGCTGTACGTGGCGTTGCAGTTAGGTGAGCAGGAATAGTCAAAGAAATAGGCCGGTCAATCGACCGGCCGATGATGAAACGGAGTGACTCAGGTCACAGGGGCTGGGTTAAACACCGCCAGAGCATTGCGTAGCCCCCATTGATCAGACCATGTGCGCTTACGGTCGCTGGCAATATCCAAAATAAATTCAAATAATTGCTGGCCGACGTCTTCGATAGTGGCATCACCGGTGGCAATGGTTCCAGCATCGATATCCATCAAATCATGCCAGCGGTTCGCCAAATCTGTGCGGGTTGCCATCTTGATGACGGGGACCGCCGCCAAGCCATAAGGTGTACCGCGCCCGGTCGTAAAGACTTGTACAGTAATGCCAGAGGCCAGTTGTTGAGTGCCACAAACAAAATCGCTGGCCGGTGTTGCGGCAAAAATTAACCCACGCTTGGTTGGGCGCTGCCCCGGCGAAAGCACTTCAACAATGGCACTACGGCCTGATTTGGCAATCGAGCCGAGGGCTTTTTCAACCACATTAGCCAGACCGCCTTTTTTGTTGCCGGGAGAAGGGTTAGCACTGCGGTCTGTTTTGCCCGTTTCGAGATAATCATCGTACCATTTCATCTCTTCCAACAACCTTCTGCCCACATCTTCATCCATCGCCCGAGGGGTTAACAGATGGATGGCATCGCGCACTTCAGTGACTTCTGAGAACATCACTGTCGCGCCACAACGCACCAGTAAGTCAGAAGCATAGCCCACGGCGGGGTTGGCTGTTACACCAGAGAAAGCATCGCTACCGCCACATTGCATTCCTACCACCAATTCAGAAGCCGGGCAGGTTTCACGTTGGCGCATATTCAGGCGTTGTAAGTGTTTTTCAGCCACTTGCAAAATATCTTCAACCATTGAGCGGAAGCCAACGTGTTTCTCATCCTGCAAACGCACAATATTGCTTTCATCCAGAGAGATAACTTGCACGTCTGGAGTGCCTTCCAGCAGTCGTTCTGGTTGGAGTTTTTCACAACCCAGGCCGACTACCATGACTTCTCCGCCAAAATTGGGGTTAAGGGCCAGATTATGGAGGGTACGGATGGGCACCACTGCTGCCGGTGCATTGATTGCCACCCCACAGCCATATAAGTGATTCAGCGCGACCACACCGTCAACATTGGGGTATTTGGGTAGCAGAGTACGTTCAATAATATTGACCACATAATCCACCACACCGGCCACACAATGTACGCTGGTGGTAATCGCGAGTAGATTTTTAGTGCCGACACTGCCGTCAGTATTGCGATAGCCCTCGAAGGTGTAACCCTCTAACGGGGGCAGTGGCGCAGGCACCGCAGTGGCTAGAGGGAGCGTTTCCAGTGCAGGGGCTGCGGGTAGCTCGACCAGTGATTCATCAATCCAACTGCCACGGGCAATGTCCCGCATCGCCAGACCAATCACTTCCGCATAGCGAATGATTGCTCCGCCTTTAGGGATATCGACTAATGCAACTTTATGCCCTTGTGGCACATGCTCAATAAGTTCAAGACCGCATTTAAACCGGGTGCCAGCGCAAAGCCCATTATTATTAACCACAATGGCAACGTTATCTGCATCCTGCACTTTAATATAAAGCGGGTTTTCTACAGGACTATGACTCATGCTCATAATATTACCCTTATAATATTTATCTTATATTCTAAACAACAAGTGCCCCACGAGAGGCACCTGTTTTGGGTCTATCAAGAAGTTTTCAATTCCAAGCGTTTGATATCGCCGACGACAAATAAGTAGCAGAACATCGCCATAATGGCCGAGCAACCGACAAAGATTAACGCTGCATTAAATGAATGTAACTCTTTCACCAAGTAGCCGATGACCAGTGGCGTAACGATGGAGGCAACGTTACCAAAGACGTTAAATAAGCCACCGCACAGACCGACAATTTCTTTGGGTGCAGTATCGGCAATGACGGGCCAACCCAAGGCACCAAAGCCTTTACCGAAGAAGGCTAATGCCATCAGTGCGACGACCACAAAGTCACTGTCTACGTAGTTACACAGAATAATACTTGATGCCAATAGCATGCCTAACACGATAGGTACTTTACGTGCAAAAGTCAGTGAATGACCACGTTTGATTAATGAGTCAGAGAATACGCCGCCTAACACACCGCCAGCAAAACCACACAGTGCTGGAATAGAGGCCACCATACCCACTTTTAAAATCGACATCCCTTTATCTTGTACTAAATAAATCGGGAACCAAGTTAGGAAGAACCAGGTAATGGTATTAATGAAGTATTGACCGAAAAAGACGCCCAGCATCATTCGGCTAGCTAACAGTTGCTTAAGATAATCTAATTTAGGGCCGTTTTTATGACCATCTGGTTTCTTATGGTCCATATCAACAACGGCACCGCCTTGTTTAATGTATTCAAGTTCAGATGCAGACATATCGGGATGATCAGTCGGGTTATGAATAAATTTAACCCAAGCTATGGTTAAGACGAAACCGAGTCCACCCATCACGGTAAATACATGCTGCCAGCCCCAGGCAAAGGTTAAATAGCCTAATAATGGAGAGAAGATTGCCAGCGAGAAGTATTGTGCCGAGTTAAAGATTGCCGATGCAGTTCCCCTTTCTTTGGTTGGGAACCAGGCGGCGACAATTCTGGCGTTAGCAGGGAAGGACGGAGCCTCAGAGAAACCTAACATAAAGCGCATGATAAACATGGAGATAGCAGCATAAGCTACCGGGAACATGTCAACAAAGCCTTGTGTAAAGGTAAAGAGAGACCAGAAAAACAAGCTATAGGTATAAACACGTTTGGAGCCGTAGCGGTCAAGTAACCAGCCACCAGGTATTTGCATTAATAGATATGCCCAGCCAAAAGCTGAGAAAATATATCCCATTGCAACAGCATCTAATTCCAAGGCTTTTGCAACTTCAGTACCCGCAATTGACAATGTTGCCCGGTCAGCATAGTTAATTGCCGTTACAATAAAGATAATTAATAATATGATATATCGGACGTGGGTCCGTTTTTCAGGGACAGCGGCTTCCAGACTCATTTTTATACCCTCTATAAATCATTTTTTAGGTTGCCGCATTTAAATTCTCGATGAATAAAATGCAATAACCTATTTTTTATTTGGTGTTATATAAATACAAAAGTTAATTCTCATAAATGTCTTTGTTAGCGCTGTATCCATTATATGGAGAGGGATAATAAATCGCATTGTGCATCGGCCCAAAAAAGTGGGGGTAAATTATTTAATTGTTGTGTCGCTGTACAGAGAAGTGGGGCTGTCATCACAAATACCCAGTATCTTTGCTGTTTAGCCCGATAGCATTACAGCCTTGCTGCAACCCCCATTACCTTGGTTTTTTTTAATGAAATCTTGTCGGGGTTTAATATTAAAGTGATCTGGATCAATCAAGTGTCGAATGATTTTATCGTTTAAATAAACGTCCAGTTAGCATGGCACAAATGAATATTCTTTATTATTAAGATTAATAGGGATAATTCCCTATGCTTAATCGATTCTTCCCACAGGTCATTACTGTATGGCTGTGCATTTGCCAATTTAATTAGCCAGAAATATCAGCAAAAGCACAATTTTTTTGCATTAAAAATTAATTGTAATAATAAAGTATTATAGCCACTATGTTTATAAGGTTAATGAATTTGTAGAGTTGTAAAGGGTTGTTGAAAATAATAATTACTTATCTGGCAATGATATGACTTATGGGAAGAAATAAGATGAATCCATTTATTGTTGCGGACGCTGAAAGCTGTATTGGTTGTCGCAGCTGTGAAGTAGCTTGTGTCGTAGCACATCATGAAGGCCATTTCCCGGATAAACCGGAATACTTCACTCCGCGGGTTAAAGTATTTAAAGGGAATCAAGTTTTTAAAGATAACTACAGCGCCACAGCGGTTTTTTGTCATCACTGTGAAGATGCGCCTTGCGCCAGCACCTGCCCCAATGGGGCTATTGTTGAAATAAATAATAGTGTCCAAGTCATTCAGGAGAAATGCATTGGTTGTAAAACCTGCATGATTGCCTGCCCATTTGGCATGATGACTGTTGTGACTGAAACCGTTCAACCCGCCAGCCATCGTTTGGCAGATGCCTATCAACGTACTGAAGCGCAAAAATGTGACTTATGTATTAACCAACCTGATGGCCCCGCGTGTATCAAAACGTGCCCAACTCAAGCACTGACGTTGGTTGATCAGAATTACTTACTGAATCAGCAGCGCCAGAAGCGCCAGCGCACGGCATTGAATGAGCATAATGGCCGTTTGTTTGGCACTGCCTCAGGTGCTGGTGCGACTCACTCTTTTAGCCCGTTAAGCAAGAATATCCGTGATGCGGCTCCTGTTAACTTATTACTGCGGCCACGAACACCACGGCGCGAGGCGAAAAAAATTCCACTTGAGGAGCGTAAGAACAGTTTCGCCGAGATCTATTTACCCTTTACCGAAGGCCAAATTCTTGAACAGGCAGAGCGCTGCCTTAATTGTGGTGATAAGACTATCTGTCAGTGGACTTGCCCACTGCATAACGCCATTCCGAAATGGATCGCTTTGGCGCATCAAGGGCGTATTCATGAGGCGGCGGAGCTGTCACATCAAACCAGCAGTTTGCCGGAGATCTGTGGCCGGGTATGCCCGCAAGATCGCTTATGTGAACAGGCTTGTACCTTGAATGACCACGATGGTGCAGTCACCATCGGCCAAATTGAACGGCATATCACTGAAACGGCACTGGCAACAGGCTGGCGACCCGATATGTCCGGCGTTAAGTCGACAGGTAAGCGCGTTGCCATTATCGGCGCAGGGCCTGCGGGATTGGGCTGTGCGGATATTTTGGTTAGAAACGGCATTACGCCAGTGGTATTCGATCGTTATCCCGAAATTGGGGGCTTGCTGACCTTTGGCATTCCGGCGTTCAAATTGGAAAAAGGCGTGATGACCCGGCGGCGTGAGATCTTTAGTGAGATGGGCGTTGAGTTTTGCCTGAATACCGAAATTGGTCGTGATATCACGATGGAGAGCCTGCTCAGTGAGTTTGATGCACTGTTCTTAGGGGTGGGGACGTACCGTTCGATGCGCTCCGGGTTGGAAAATGAAGATGCCACCGGCGTTTTTGATGCTTTGCCATTCTTGATTGGTAATACCCAACATCTGATGGGATATAGCGCCAGTGGTGCTCACCCGTATGTCAGCATGGAAAACCAGCGAGTGGTGGTATTAGGTGGTGGTGATACCGCGATGGACTGTGTGCGTACCTCATTGCGTCATGGTGCTGCCAATGTGATTTGTGCATATCGCCGTGATGAAAAGAACATGCCCGGCTCCAAACGCGAAGTTAAAAATGCGCGTGAGGAAGGGGCTGAATTTATGTTTAACCTTCAACCGCAACGGATTGAAGTGGATGAGCAAGGGCAGGTGACTGGCATCAAAATGGTACGAACTGAAATGGGGCAGGCCGATGCTAAAGGGCGGCGGCAGGCGCGGCCTATTCCCGGTTCTGAACACATTATTCCCGCCGATGCTGTGATCATGGCCTTTGGTTTTAGCCCGCATCGGATGTCGTGGTTAGCTGAACACAATGTGGTGCTGGATAAGCAGGGGCGGGTAGTTGCACCGACTATTTCCGGTTATCCGTATCAAACCAGCAACCCCAAGATCTTTGCCGGTGGTGACATCGTGCGTGGTGCCGACTTGATTGTCACCGCGATTGCCGAGGGGCGCAAAGCGGCCGAAAGCATTGCTTATTATCTTGATGTTTTATAACGCCAGCGGCCAGGAGAAAAGATGAACCGATTTGTTATCGCTGATATGACTCAGTGTATTGGTTGCCGCACCTGCGAAATCGCCTGTGTGGTAGCACACAGCACAGATAATAAGGCCAGCAGTATAACGGCGGATCAATTTCATCCGCGTCTGAGTGTGATGAAAAGTTTCGCAGTGAGTACACCAATCCTCTGTCATCAATGTGAGGATGCGCCTTGCGAGAATTCTTGCCCAAATGGCGCAATTGTGACCGGTGCCGATGGGGTACAAGTGATGGCATCACGTTGTATTGGTTGCAAAACCTGCATGTTGGTCTGCCCGTTTGGGGCGATGAACATGGTTGAACAAGTTAGTCATAACGCGACGGTGAGTGCCCAAGCGCATAAATGCGATTTATGCCATACGCGTGAAGCTGGCCCGGCCTGCATAGAGGTCTGCCCAACGAACGCATTGAAACTGGTGACGCCAATGGCGTTGGAAACGCTACAGCGGGACAGACAACTGCGCGCTGCTCGTGGTGCTGTACCGGGCATTGCTCGGTAATGTCTGCGGTTATAAGGATAAAAAAATGGAAAAGATCCTCACTGTCTGCCCCTATTGTGGTTCTGGATGCAAATTAAATTTATTGGTGGAAGACGGCGAAATCGTCGGTGCACAGCCGGCCAATGGCGTCACCAACCAAGGGGAATTGTGCCTGAAGGGCTATTATGGTTGGGATTTTCTCAATGATACCCGCCTATTAACTCCACGGTTGACGGCCCCCTTATTACGGCGCCAGCGGGGTGAGGCGTTTGAACGTGTGAGCTGGCAAGAAGCCATTACATTTATCACCACCAAACTCAAAGCCATCAAAAAACGCCACGGACCGGATGCCATCATGATGACCGGTTCTTCTCGGGGGCCGGGTAATGAGGCCAATTATGTGATGCAAAAATTTGCCCGAGCCGCGATTGGTACAAACAATATCGACTGCTGCGCCCGCTTATGTCATGGCCCTTCGGTAGCCGGTTTACAGCAAACGCTGGGCAATGGCGCGATGAGCAATTCCATCGGTGAACTTGAAAATACCGATTGCATCTTGGTATTTGGCTATAACGCTGCGGATTCCCATCCGATCGTCGCCAGACGCATTATCAAAGCCAAAAATAAAGGGGCCAAACTGATCGTCTGCGATCCTCGGCATATTGAAACTGCGCGCATTGCTGATCAATGGCTGGCGTTGAAAAATGGCGCAAATATGGCGCTGGTGAATGCGTTCATTTATGTACTGATTGAAGAAAAACTCTATGACGATCATTATGTGCGCACGCACACCCGTGGCTTTGATGAACTGAAAGCGGGAATTGCAGATTACCGCCCGGAAGATATTGAGCATATTACCGGTCTGCCTGCGCAAGCGGTGCGTCAGGCGATGCGAACTTATGCTACAGCTCCGGCAGCAACGATTTTGTGGGGGATGGGTGTCACTCAATGGGGGCAAGCGGTAGACGTCGTGAAAGGGTTGTCTTCGCTAGCACTGCTAACGGGTAATCTTGGGCGGCCTAATGTCGGCGTCGGGCCGGTTCGCGGCCAGAATAATGTGCAGGGCGCTTGTGATATGGGTGTATTGCCCAACACTTTCCCCGGCTATGAAAAAGTGACAGATCCAGAGGCCAGAGGCCGTTTTGCCGCAGCCTGGGGTGTCTCTGAACTGCCTGCACAGGTGGGATTCTCGATTACTGATGTGCCGCATAAAGTCGCAGAAGGAAAACTCAAAGCCTATTACGTATTTGGCGAGGATCCTATCCAGACCGAGCCAGAATTAGCCGCAATGCGTACGGCGTTTGAGGCGCTGGAACTGGTGGTGGTGCAGGATATTTTTATGACGAAGACCGCTGAATTGGCCGATGTGGTGCTTCCAGCCACCTCTTGGGGTGAGCATGAGGGGGTTTATACCAGCGCCGATCGCGGTTTCCAGCACTTTAATAAAGCCATTGAGCCAAAGGGCGACGTGAAGCCCGATTGGGAAATTATCAGCCTAATGTCCACGGCAATGGGTTACCCGATGGCCTACCAAAATACTCAGCAAATCTGGGATGAAATGCGCGGCTTATGCCCGCCATTTTATGGGGCAACCTATGAAAAAATGGCAGGGCTAGGGTATGTGCAATGGCCTTGCCCCACCGAAGATCATCCCGGTACTCCTTACCTTTATACCGGCAATCAATTTGCCACCGAGGATGGCAAAGGTTTACTCAGTTGTGCACCGTGGCAGCCGCCTCATGAGCAAACTAACCGTGATTATCCACTGGCACTTTGTACTGTGCGAGAGGTGGGACACTACAGCTGCCGCTCAATGACCGGTAACTGTGCAACACTGAAAATCCTGGCGGATGAACCGGGTTATGTGCAAATTCACCCAGAAGATGCCAATGAGCTAGGGGTTATCGATCAACAACTTATCTGGATTTCTTCGCGACGGGGTAAAGTGATTGCTCGCGCCAGTGTTACCGAGCGAGCTAACCGTGGTGCGGTGTATATGACGTATCAGTGGTGGATTGGGGCCTGTAATGAACTGACGGTGGACCATGTTGATCCGGTGTCAAAAACACCGGAATTCAAGCATTGTGCGGTCAAAGTGGAAGCCATTAGCGATCAACGTGCAGCAGAACAATATGTTGAACAACAATATAATCAGCTAAAAAAACGGCTGTCAGATGCTGCTGTTGAGTAACCCACTGCCACTCATCGCGGTAAATCACGATAGATTTACCGCGCCTTATTTTGTAAATGTTGCAAAAACTCGCTGGCATTCATAAAGCCGGTCACTCTGGCATCGTTCACTTCATTACCCTGTGCATCAAAAAACAGAATGGTCGGCAAGCCCAACACATTTAATGATTTTAGCAGTGCTGCATGTTCCGCACTGTTAGCCGTTACATCCGCTTGTAGTAATACGGTATTGGCTAATTGGCGTTGAACCTGTTCATCGCTGAAAGTGTATTTCTCAAACTCTTTGCAGGCTACACACCAATCAGCGTATAGATCTAACATCACCGGCTTACCCTGCGCTTGGGCTAATGCCGCTTGCAATTGTGGTAAGTCAGCCACTGGCTTAAAGGCTAAATGCTTAACTTCACTCTGTTGTGTGGTACTGCCAAAAGCCCAATCTTGTAGTGGGCGGGCGGCAATTAGCAAGGCGGCCAGCAGCAATAATTGGCAGGCTCGCGCCCAACCGGAGTGCGCTTTTAGACTTAATACAAATGCCCAGCCGAAGAAAGCAATCGCCAGCAAACTCCATAAACGTAAACCCCAGACATCACCTAACACTCTTTCTAGCAAGAACACCGGCAGTGCCAGAATAACAAAACCAAAAGCTTCTTTGACGTACTGCATCCATGGGCCACTGCGTGGCAGAAGTTTATTGCCGAATAACGTCACAATGACCAATGGGATCCCCATCCCTAAGGCATATAAATATAAAGTACCACCGCCAGCCAACATGTTACCGCTTTGGGCGATATAGAGCAGAATGGCACTGAGTGGCGCAGTGGTGCAGGGCGAACAAATTAGCCCCGCCAGTGCACCCATGGCAAAGACACCGGCCAGTGATCCCCCGCGTTGGCTGCTGCTCCACTGCACTAGCCGGGTTTGTAGTGACGAAGGTAATTGCAGCGAATACAGGCCGAACATGGATAATGCCAACAATGCAAACAGTGCCGACAGCCCAATCAGTACATAAGGATGTTGTAATGCTGCCTGAAACTGTAAGCCAGCTGCTGCAACCACCAAGCCAAGTAGGGTGTAGGTCAGCGCCATTCCTTGCACATAGACCACGGCCAGCAGCAATATTCGCCGCTGACTATGTGGTTTTTCTCGGCCAAGAATGATGGCTGAAATCAGCGGATACATTGGCAATACACAAGGAGTAAAGGCAATGCCGATACCAATCAGGAGCGCCCATAGTGGAGAGAACGGCAACTCCGCAGGTGTTGGGGGCGAATTATTGGCTACAGAAGACGCCGCTTCTATGCCTGCGGCCACGGATGAACCGGCAGCCACCGCAGAGAGCGGCACCACTCGGGTTTCTGGCGGATAACAGAATCCAGCCTCAGCACACCCCTGATAGGTCACACTGACACTGGCTTGCTCGCCGGCCTGCATAATTGGGATTTTCAGTGTGAGTTGTTGCTTGAAAATCGCGACTTCACCATAGAATTCATCATGATGTGCAATGCCTTCCGGCAGTGTCAGTGCGCCAAGCGTGGCATTATGCGGCACAATTTTGATTTGCTGGCGATACAGATAATAGTCGGGATGAATCTGCCAGCTTAGGGTGAGCTGGTCACTTTGCTGGCGAAAATCAAAAGCAAACGCCTGATCAACAGGGATAAACCGGTTCTGGCTACTTTTCTGGCCAAAAGAGGCGTTTTCACCAAACAGTGAAGCCTGTGCGCTGTGCGGCGCAAGTAAAACGCTGCACAGCAGCAGAATCAGAGTAATGAAGCGTTGAGCCATGACAGGTAATCTTTATCTCCGTCCCGTACCGGCAGCACCAACAATTCGGGTGTCTGGTAGGGGTGATGTTGTTTGATATAGCTGAGAAGCGCCTGCTGGTGGCCCGTATTGCTTTTGAACAATAACTGGACTTCATACTCTTGCTGGAGCTTACCTTCCCAGGCGTAAATCGAGGTCGCGCCCGGCAGCAAGGTGGCACAAGCGGCCAATTTCTCACCCACAACCTTCGCGGCTAAATCCTGTGCGCTGGCTTCATCTGGGGCGGTGCACAATACCACAATTGCATCACAATCAGACATGTTCACCTCGGGTTCATGACAAGAAAACAGGGAATAATAAGAAAATACTATAGCGCGAAGCGGGGGTGGGTCAGAAGATGATTTATGTAACGATGAGATATAGCTGAGGAAATGGGGCGCGTGGTGCGCCCCATCATTCAAACGATTACAGAACCAGACCGCCCATGACAAAGCCGAAACAGACGGCCAGTGCTACCCCGATGGTGCCAGGGATGAAGAACGGATGGTTGAACACGAAGCGACCAATGCGAGTGGTGCCGGTGTCGTCCATTTGTACTGCCGCAACCAGTGTTGGGTAAGTCGGCAGAATGAACAGACCAGAAACCGCTGCGAAAGAAGCAATCGCTGCCAGTGGTGAAACGTTCAGAGCCATTGCCATTGGCATCAATGCCTTAGCAGTTGCTGCCTGAGAGTAAAGCAGTGCTGAACAGAAGAAGAAGATAACAGCCAGTAACCATGAGTGAGTCTGAATCAGGCTACCCGCAGTTTCTTTAATCCATTCCAGATTGTGCTGCACAAAAGTATCACCCAACCAAGCAACACCGAGGATACAGATACAAGCACTCATACCGGCTTTAAATGTACTGGAATTCAGGATTGAGTCAGTTTCAACTGAACACACCATGGTGGTGATGGTCGCCACACTCAGCATGATAATCAGGATGGCATTGGTGGTATTCATCAGTGGTGTTGCCACTAAACCGACACTTGGGCTGTTGATAATGGCATACGCCACAACACACAATACGCCCGCCAGGAACAACAACACTGAGGCTTTAGCGCGTGGTTTAATCACTTTTACCGTGTCGCCACGCAGTGTTACTAAGCCTTCTTCCAAACGTTTCAAATAAACAGGGTCATCGGAAAGTTTGGAGTTAAAGCACCAGGAAACGATCAATGACATCACAAACACCGCAAGCAGGGTGGATGGGATAACAATCATCAGTAAATGTAAGTAGCTGACGCCGTGGCCTTCCATGACGGAAGACATGTAAACGACTGCCGCCGAAATAGGTGAGGCGGTGATAGCAATCTGTGCGGAGACAACGGCGGTAGACAGTGGGCGGCAAGGTTTGATGCCTTGTTCTTTCGCCACTTCTGCAATCACCGGCAGGGCTGACAGAGAAATGTTACCTGTCCCGGCGAAGATGGTCAGAAAATAGGTGACCAGTGGGGCAAGGATGGTGATGTGTTTTGGATTCTTACGCAGCAATTTTTCAGTTTGTTGCACCAGATAATCCATACCACCGGCGACCTGCATTGCAGAGATTGCGGCAATAACGGCCATGATGATTGAAATAACATCAAAGGGAATGCTGCCCGGTTTGACGCCAATAATCGCCAACACCAAAACACCAATCCCACCCGCAAATCCGATACCGATACCGCCCAACCTGGCCCCTAAAAAAATGGCCAGCAGAACGATGACTAATTCTACGGCTATCATAGTATTTACTCCTTGTTTTAATTGGAAACTATTTGTTTTTATTTGAAAACTAAAAGTTACATAGTTGTGTTTACTAGAAAGTAAAAAGGCACGCTGTCCAGAGGAGCATGCGTGCCTTGTAGGCTACCGGATGATTATTCTATTGTTCATTTTCATCGGTATAACGTTTCGCCTTATAGGCAGGATGCATCAGGTTCTCGACAGAGAAAATATCGTCCAACTCAGCTTCGGTTAATAAGCCGCGTTCCAGAACCACTTCCCGCACATTCTTGCCGGTTTCAGCACAAATCTTACCCACGATATCACCGTTATGGTGACCAATGAATGGGTTGAGATAGGTGACGATACCGATAGAGTTAAAGACGTAACGTTCGCAGACCTCTTTGTTGGCAGTAATGCCATTGATGCATTTTTCCAACAGGTTATAGCAAGCATTTGTCAGGATATGAATGGATTCAAACATAGCCTGGCCAATCACTGGCTCCATGACGTTCAACTGGAGCTGGCCTGCTTCGGCCGCCATAGTAATGCAAGTGTCGTTACCGATCACCTTAAAACAAACCTGATTAACAACTTCAGGAATCACCGGGTTGACTTTGGCTGGCATGATAGAAGAACCGGCCTGCAATTCTGGCAGATTGATTTCATTCAGACCCGTACGCGGGCCAGAAGAGAGCAAACGTAAGTCATTACAGATTTTTGACATCTTAACGGCCAGACGTTTCAGGGCACTGTGCACCATCACGTAAGCACCGCAGTCAGACGTCGCTTCAATCAAGTCTTCTGCTGGCACACATGCCAACCCACTGATTTCCGCTAGTTTTTGTACCGCCAGTTGCTGATAACCTTCAGGCGTGTTCAAGGCAGTACCGATAGCCGTTGCACCTAGGTTAACTTCCAACAGTAATTCTGCGGTACGTTGCAGGTTTTTGGTTTCTTCGTTTAACAATACCTGGAAAGCACGGAACTCCTGCCCTAGTGTCATTGGAACGGCATCCTGTAACTGGGTACGGCCCATTTTCAGAATTTTTTCGAATTCTTTGGATTTTCTACCAAAACCTTCGCCCAGTTCATTGATCGCGTCGATCAATTTCATGATAGAGGCGTAGACCGCAATGCGGAAGCCGGTTGGGTAGGCATCGTTGGTGGATTGGCACTTGTTCAGATGGTCGTTAGGATTAAGGTATTGATATTCCCCCTTCTGGTGCCCCATCAGTTCCAGACCGATATTGGCCAGAACTTCGTTGGTATTCATGTTTAAAGAGGTACCGGCGCCGCCTTGGAATACGTCAACCGGGAACTGATCCATGCATTTGCCTTTATCCAGAACTTCATCACATGCCTGAATAATGATGTCAGCAATTTTGCGTGGGATGGTGTGTAGCTCTTTGTTCGCCATTGCCGCCGCTTTTTTTACCATAACCATGCCGCGTACAAATTCGGGAACATCACTGATTTTGCTGTTACTTATATAGAAGTTTTCAATCGCACGCAGGGTATGAACACCGTAGTAAGCCTCTGCGGGGACTTCTCGTGTACCTAACAGGTCTTCTTCAATACGAATGTTATTTGACATGAGAACCTTCTCTAATGTGCTGTCTTGTTTTGTATTTGTTAACTAAATTATGCCGCCGTGGACAACATGATGCCGCCATGAACTTTTAATGCGGAAAGATTAACCATTCATCATGTTGCTAACAGGATCATATGCTGCTTAACGATAAAAAGCCTTGAACTAGGAT
Organism: Yersinia vastinensis; assembly: GCF_044905075.1. Classification (NCBI taxonomy): domain Bacteria; kingdom Pseudomonadati; phylum Pseudomonadota; class Gammaproteobacteria; order Enterobacterales; family Yersiniaceae; genus Yersinia; species Yersinia vastinensis. Next base: position 4,271,144 of record NZ_CP173260.1, on the reverse strand, counting down.
CACTATATGGTCGGAATTAATTGAGATGATCTGATATCTGTGATTTCTCTCACAGTTGCACGCAGAAGTAATAAAAATGCACCCTCAGCTTGAAAAACGATGCTACCACCACCACTTTAAGAGGGTCGACCCACGTCGAAGAGGGGAGCTGACGCTAAAATCCCTATATAAAGGGAAAAAACCGAGTCAGCGCCAGTCGGGTCAAGGTTTTCATGGTATCTGTCAGGCAGGTTTAATCTGATGAGGGATGCTGAATGATGAGAATAAGGAGAATGCGGTGCGTTGGTTACCGTTAGCGCTAATATTTTTATTGGCGTATATAGAAATATCGATATTTATCAAGGTTGCAGCCGTATTGGGTGTGTTGGTTACCCTGCTGCTGGTGATCCTGAGTTCCTGCGTGGGGATCTCTCTGGTGCGCAATCAGGGGATAAAAACCTTTATGCAGATGCAGCAAAAACTGGCTGCGGGTGAAAGCCCTGCAGCAGAAATGGTCAAGAGTGTATCGCTAGTTTTGGTGGGCTTCTTGCTGTTGATCCCAGGCTTCTTTACTGACTTCCTTGGTTTGTTACTGCTTTTACCCCCCATCCAGAAATCATTAACACTGAAGTTGATGCCACATCTGAACATTTATCGTGGTGGTTTTAGTGCTGGTAGTGGCCCTATGGGGGGCGGAAATACCTTCGATGGTGAGTTTCAGCGTAAAGCTGATGACAGCTTCATCGTAGAACATCGTCCGGATGAGGATGATAAACCGACAGATAATCGCTTTAAAGATGATAAGTAAACGGATGGTTCTTTCTAATGACCTGTTTACTCATCATAAAATTGTAAAATAAATCACAGTGTTTTCTTTTCACTGTGGGCGGTGGGGGCGCAAAAACACCCCTTTTCGGGCGAGAAAAAAATGAATTTTTTTTTGTCGTCTCCCTTGAAGGGATAAGAAGCCGCCCCCATTAAGGAAGGCACGGTATCGGTTATGAAGGCATGCCGATATTAATCCTAAATCTGATACGGACCTTCTCATAGGAGAGCTATCAATGAAAATTCGTCCATTGCATGACCGCGTTATCGTCAAGCGCAAAGAAGTTGAATCCAAGTCTGCTGGCGGCATCGTTCTGACTGGCACTGCAGCGGGTAAATCTACCCGTGGCGAAGTTCTGGCTGTCGGCAATGGTCGCATCCTGGATAACGGTGAAGTTAAGCCGTTGGATGTGAAAGTTGGCGACGTCGTTATTTTCAACGATGGTTACGGCGTGAAGTCAGAGAAGATCGACCATGAAGAAGTGTTGATCATGTCCGAAAGCGACATTCTGGCAATTGTTGAAGCGTAATCACGCTCTCTAATCTTCTGAACTGAACGAGTTAAGGGAAATACCAATGGCAGCTAAAGACGTAAAATTCGGTAACGACGCACGCATCAAAATGCTACGCGGCGTAAACATCCTTGCTGATGCAGTGAAAGTGACCCTGGGCCCGAAAGGCCGTAACGTAGTTCTGGACAAGTCTTTCGGCTCTCCAACTATCACCAAAGATGGTGTATCTGTTGCGCGTGAGATCGAACTGGAAGACAAGTTTGAGAACATGGGTGCACAGATGGTGAAAGAAGTTGCCTCTAAAGCGAATGACGCGGCAGGTGACGGTACTACCACTGCAACTGTTCTGGCTCAATCCATTATCACTGAAGGCCTGAAAGCTGTTGCTGCGGGCATGAACCCAATGGATCTGAAACGCGGTATCGACAAAGCCGTTATCGCTGCAGTTGAAGAATTGAAGAAACTGTCTGTGCCTTGCTCTGATTCTAAAGCTATCGCACAGGTAGGGACCATCTCTGCAAACTCAGACTCAACTGTGGGTGAGCTGATTGCACAAGCGATGGAAAAAGTAGGTAAAGAAGGCGTTATCACTGTTGAAGAAGGTTCAGGTCTGCAAGACGAACTGGATGTGGTAGAAGGTATGCAGTTCGACCGTGGTTACCTGTCTCCTTACTTCATCAATAAGCCAGAAACAGGTTCTATTGAGCTTGAAAGCCCATTCATCCTGTTGGCTGACAAGAAAATCTCTAACATCCGCGAAATGCTGCCAGTGCTGGAAGCTGTAGCGAAAGCCGGTAAACCACTGCTGATCATTGCAGAAGATGTTGAAGGTGAAGCTCTGGCAACTCTGGTGGTTAACACCATGCGCGGCATCGTTAAAGTTGCAGCGGTTAAAGCACCTGGTTTCGGCGACCGTCGTAAAGCTATGCTGCAAGACATCGCTACCCTGACTTCTGGTACGGTGATTTCTGAAGAAATCGGTCTGGAACTGGAAAAAACCACTCTGGAAGATCTGGGTCAGGCAAAACGTGTTGTTATCAACAAAGACACCACTATCATCATTGATGGTGTAGGTGACGAAGCTGCGATTCAGGGCCGTGTTGCTCAGATCCGTCAGCAAATTGAAGACGCAACTTCTGACTACGACAAAGAAAAACTGCAAGAGCGTGTTGCTAAACTGGCTGGCGGCGTTGCCGTTATCAAAGTGGGCGCCGCAACTGAAGTTGAAATGAAAGAGAAGAAAGCGCGCGTTGAAGATGCTCTGCACGCAACTCGTGCTGCGGTAGAAGAAGGTGTGGTTGCTGGTGGTGGTGTTGCACTGATTCGTGCTGCATCTGCTATCACTGCTGCGGGCCTGAAAGGCGACAACGAAGACCAGAACGTGGGTATCAAAGTTGCTCTGCGTGCGATGGAATCTCCACTGCGTCAGATCGTCGTTAACGCCGGTGAAGAAGCCTCTGTTATCGCGAACAACGTTAAAGCGGGTTCAGGTAGCTACGGTTACAACGCATACAGCGAAGAATACGGCGACATGATCGCGATGGGTATCTTGGATCCAACTAAAGTGACTCGTTCTGCTCTGCAGTACGCAGCCTCTATTGCTGGCCTGATGATCACCACTGAGTGCATGATCACTGACCTGCCACGCGATGACAAAGGTGCTGATATGGGCGCTGGCGGCATGGGTGGTATGGGCGGCATGGGTGGCATGATGTAATGCTGCCAACCCCTTGAGTGGCCATGTAGAGTGGTAGCGCAAGGGATACGCTGTTGATAAAAGCGAGTGGGGCGACCTGCTCGCTTTTATTTTTTAAGTTTCACTCTTATCTTTTACGAAAATAAAAACCTGCAATACATCAAACCTGTCATCACCTTGCCTTAAGTGAACTTTATTTTGGTTCTTTCCTGAATACTCAGTCTGTTCCGATTCATATTTTGCAACTCGGCACCCTAAAAGCCGTTTTATTTCATCCTATGTGATGATTGCAGGGCTTTTTATTATCTTAGTTTCTGAATTAATGTGTAAACTGTTACTCATTAACCATCAGCCTAGATATCGGGTCACTGGATAATTTCGGCAACGGATGCCTAATTGGCAGCGGTGCTTTCTGGTAATCTTTAGCGTGATTCTCAACTTAGAATGGGGAAAAAAATGCGGATTAAAGTGTTACTTGGTCTCTCGGCAGCGATGCTGCTGGCTGGCTGTAGCTCCACTAATCAATTGAGTTCGGCGGGTGAACAAGTGAAGTTCTCCGATACCAAGCCGGGTAGTGAATGTCAGGTGGTCGGCCAGGTGACGGGGACTCAGAGCAATTGGCTGTCCGGTGGCGGCGGTGAAAGCAGCTCTATGCGTGGTGCAGCAAATGACCTGCGCAACAAAGCAGCAGCAATGGGCGGCAATGTTATCTATGGTGCAACCAGCCCGAGCGAAACCTTCTTATCAAGCTTCGCGCCCCTTGACAGCAAAATGGTCGGTGAAGTTTACAAGTGCCCTTAATAGCTTAAGCTGCAAGATCAATAACTCAGGGGACGCATCGCATCCCCTGTTTTGTCATTACTCGCTTTGCATTAATCGAAGATCCAGTGGTGTTTTGCTAGGTTGACCACCAATTTCTCGCGCCAGTCGTGGTACTAGATAACCGGATACCCGGCTCAGTAACCCTTTCATTAATTGTCGAGCTTCGTCGTCATCGACCATAAAGTGGGCCGCGCCTTGGACTTTATCCAGCACATGGATGTAATAAGGTAGAATTCCTGCATCAAACAGAGCATTGCTTAATGTTGCCAAAACCTCTGCATCATCATTGACCCCACGCAGTAACACACTCTGGTTTAATAGCGTCACACCCACCCGTTTTAGCTGTGCCATACTGTCTCGCAAAGGCTGGTCGATTTCATTGGCGTGGTTGATATGGGTAACCATCAGCACTTGTAATCGTGAATCACCCAGCAATTGACACAATGCCGGAGTAATGCGCGCGGGGATCACCACTGGCAAGCGGCTATGAATTCGTAACCTTTTGATATGTTGGATGCTTTCCAACTCATTCAAGAGCCAACTGAGTTCATTATCTTTTGCCATTAACGGGTCGCCGCCCGAAAAAATAATTTCGTCCAGTTCAGGGTGTTGGCGGATGTAATCCAGAGCTTGCTGCCAATTCGCTTTGTTGCCTTGGTTATCCTGATAAGGGAAATGACGGCGGAAGCAATAGCGGCAATTGACGGCACAGCCGCCTTTGACCAGTAATAATGCGCGGTTGCGGTATTTGTGCAGTAAACCGGGAACGACGCTACGCTGTTCGTCGAGCGGATCATGAGTAAAGCCGGGGGCAGCAATAAACTCTTCACGTGCAGTGAGCACCTGAAGCAATAAAGGGTCTGATGGATTTCCCGGTTGCATGCGCGCGACAAATGCGCGGGGCACTCTTAAGGGAAACAAACGACGCGCTGCGCTGCCTTGCTGCAGGTTAGGGTGTTCATTTAAGAACAGAATTCTTAGCAATTCGTCCGGATCAGTAATTACATCGGCGAGTTGTTGCAACCAATCTTCTCTAATTGGCATGTTTCGGGTTACAATACTTGCCATTTTCTAGGCTTACTACCAGTTTCTTGAGGACCATAATGGCCAGTTATTATAGCAACGATTTTCGTCCCGGTCTTAAAATCATGTTCGAGGGCGAGCCTTATGCCGTTGAATCTAGCGAATTCGTCAAACCAGGTAAAGGCCAGGCTTTTGCGCGCGTTAAAATGCGCCGCCTGCTGACCGGTGGGCGTGTTGAAAAGACTTTTAAATCAACAGATTCTCTGGAAGGCGCTGACGTTAACGATCTGAACTTGACTTACCTGTATAACGACGGTGAGTTCTGGCACTTCATGAATAACGAAACTTACGAACAGCTGCAAGCTGATGCTAAAGCCATTGGCGATAACGCTAAGTGGTTGATTGATCAGGCCGAATGTATCGTAACTTTGTGGAATGGTCAGCCTATCGCTGTGACGCCACCAAACTTTATTGAGCTTGAAATTGTTGACACTGACCCAGGCCTGAAGGGTGACACTGCCGGTACGGGTGGTAAGCCTGCAACTCTGAGCACTGGCGCAGTGGTCAAAGTGCCATTATTCGTGCAGGTTGGCGAAGTCATTAAAGTCGACACCCGCTCTGGCGAATATGTCTCTCGCGTGAAGTAACATATCAGTCACGCTGAGAATCAAAGAAAACCGCTGAATTGGCGGTTTTCTGCTATCTGGGCTTGGCTTATCCCGGGCGCTTCTTGTCAGAAAAAGTGCAATTCTGTTTCTTTGACTATCCTTATTGAGTGAACACACTCACAACCTATAAGGAACTTTTATCATGTTGAAGAAAAGTATCGCTGTTATTTTCTCCTTGTTAGTTATCTCTTCGTTGAGCGCCTGCAATACCACCAAAGGTGTGGGCAAAGATGTTCAAAGTGCAGGTAGCGCGATTGAGCGCAGCGCGGAATAAACCTTCGTGGGTATAGTTATCGGCGGTCATTACCGCCGGATTTATTTTTGATTGGCCATGATATTGCTGCTTATTATTTAGCGTGCTAACGTATCACGCTCATCTATCTGCTGCTTGGGACGACCCAGCACGCATCTGTTATTTCGGGGACGACCCCGCCTAAGCGAGGTGGTTACCATGGCTTGGATTATTCTGGTTATTGCGGGTTTATTGGAAGTTATTTGGGCCATTGGCCTGAAATATTCCCATGGTTTTACGCGACTAACGCCCAGTATTGTGACTTTAGTGGCAATGGCTGCCAGTGTCTTTTTATTGGCCTATGCCATGAAAACCTTACCAGCAGGCACTGCCTATGCCGTCTGGACGGGAATTGGCGCGGTAGGGACGGCGATTCTCGGCATTATGTTACTAGGGGAATCCGCCAGTCTGGCACGCGTGTTCAGTTTGGGACTGATTCTGGCTGGCATTATCGGGCTGAAATTAGCTTCATAAATTATTAAGGGGGAATATTCCCCCTTAATGAATACCTAGATGTCAATTGCCCACGCGATCATCGGCCTGACCCCAACTCTCCCTGCTCAACCCATATCAGTTCATCTACCGGGAATCCTGAGTTTTTCGCTACTGCGAGCAGCCGCTCTTTGGTTTGATTATCAATCGTCGGTGTTCGCGATAAAATCCATAGATAGTCCCGATTAGGGCCAGCAATCAAGGCATGCTGATATTCGTCATCTAAATCAATCACATTATAGCCGCCATAGAATGGACCGAAGAACGATACTTTCAACGAGGCTTGTTGTGGCGAGCCAATAAAGTAGGCTTTCCCAATACTCTCCTGCCACTGTTGCTTCTTGGTGTTATAACCTCGGTTAATGACTTTTACGCCGCCATCATCACGGAGCGAGTAGTTAGCGGTGACATGATCGAGCCCGCGTTCAAAGCTGTGATCCAGCCGAGCAATTTCATACCAAGTGCCAAGATAGCGAGGTAATTGGAAGTTATCGACGACTTTCACGTCTTTTGGCGGCGTAACGCTACAGGCGACAGAGAGCAGGGTAGCCGCTAACACGGATAATTTTGACCACAGACGCATCTGCATTCCTTAGTATTTCAATGAGTAATCTGCTATTGAGAATAGCTATCATCTATGTAAGAGGCAAATGGATGAATCTGAGTTATTGATGAAAAGGCAAAAAAAACGGCCCGGCAGAGGCTCGGGCCGTTGATAGGACATGGGCAATTACAGTGTCAGAACACCGATGATAGTGACTACACTTAGGATGGCAGCCAGACCATAGAACACCCATTTTCCCGCTGGAACATGGATTTTCAAATCATGCATAGCGTGATGAATACGGTGTAAACCGCACCACAATGGCAAAATAATCATTAGCAGCAGGAATACCCGGCCAATAAAACTCTGACAAAACGCCAGTACACGTTCGTAGCTCAATGCATCACCTGGGAAAGCGCCCAGTGGCAGCAAAATAGCGACCAACAGAATAACGGCTGGTGCAATTATGGCACTCCACATGCCGCCAGCACCAAACAGACCCCAGAAGACAGGTTCATCGGAGCGCTTAGGGACTTGATTCATCTTGTTCTCCTCCGGGTTAGAGTAAGGCGACGGCCAGAATAATCGCGGTAGCCACGATAGTCACAACCCACAGCGCCTTAATGACTGGCCCTGGACCCATTTTTTCACTATTAACGATAATATTGGCAGCCTTTGGTGCCAGCTCAAACCAAGTTTTGGTATGTAAGACCGCAGCAAATAACGTAATGATGTTAATGAACAACACCAGCGGGTTTTGCAGGAATCCAACAAAACCTTCCCATCCAGCCGGGCCGCTTTTCAGCGCGAACACACCGTAAATCAGCAGAACACTGAACCACACTGCTGGAACAGATGTGCCTTCACGTAACATATAAAAACGATAGAAACCGAGCTGTTGCCACCAGTTCGGGGCCATGGTACGGACGTAAGCTTTACGTTTAGTAGTCATTACTGTTTCCCCTCCCTTATTGTGGTTTCAGCATGGCGATCATGAAGTCTTTTGCGCTCTCGACCTTGCCTTGCTGGATAGCAGCAGCGGGGTCAACATGCTTAGGACAAACTTCTGAACAGTAGCCGACAAAGGTACAACTCCAGACGCCGTTGTTCCCGTTGAGCTGAGGCATACGTTCTTTCTTGCCGTGGTCGCGAGTGTCCAGATTATAGCGGTGCGCCAGTGTGATGGCTGCCGGGCCGATAAACTCAGGGTTTAGACCAAACTGTGGACACGCGGCATAACACAGACCGCAGTTAATACAGCCGGAGAACTGATGGTATTTTGCCATCTGAGCAGGTGTCTGCTTCGTCGGGCCATCTGTCGCTTTGCGTTCATTACCAATGATATAAGGTTTTATGGCCTCCAGACTCTCAATAAAGTGAGTCATATCAACGACTAAATCACGCTCGATTGGGAAGTTACCCAATGCCTCGACTTTCATGCCTGCGGTGTATTCGCGCAAGAAAGTCTTACAGGCGAGTTTTGGCACTTTGTTTACCATCATGCCACACGAGCCACAAATCGCCATTCGACATGACCAGCGATAAGATAAGTCCGGTGCCAGGTTATCTTTGATATAACCCAGCGCATCCAGCAGAGAAGTCTGCTCATCGTATGGGACTTCAAAGATATCGAAGTGAGGTTCGCTATCACATTCCGGGTTATAGCGCATGACTTCCATTTTCAGGACTTTCATATCAGTCATTCGCCTGCTCCTTATCCTTTAAATCTTTCGCATCTTTCGCATCTTGTGCGGTGGCTTCACCACCATAAACACGTTTTGCCGGTGCCAGCTTGGTAATTTTTACGTCACTGTATTCAAGGCGTGGTGCACCACCTGGAGTATGGAAGGCCAGCGTGTGTTTGAGGAAGTTAACATCATCACGCTCGGTACAACCTTCATCCAAACGCTGATGCGCGCCACGGGATTCTTTGCGGTTCAGTGCTGAATGGGCCATACATTCAGCCACATCCAAGCCGTAGCCAAGTTCAATGGTGTACAACAGGTCGGTATTAAATACACTGGAGGTATCGGTGATTTTCACGCGTTTGAAGCGTTCTTTCAATTCAGCCAATTTATCCACAGTTTTCTGCATCAATTCCGGTGTACGGTAAATACCGCAACCTTCTTCCATTGACAGACCCATCTCATCGCGGATTTTTGCCCAATTCTCAGTCCCTTCCTGTTTCATCAGGTTACTTAGGCGGGTTTCCACATCACGTGTCTGCGCATCAAGTGCACTGCCGTTTGCCGGATTGCTTTCCATGGCGCGCAGTGCCGCTTGTTCGCCAGCAACGCGACCAAAGACCACCAATTCAGCCAGTGAGTTGGAACCTAAGCGGTTCGCACCGTGCAGGCCGACAGAAGAACATTCACCGACAGCAAACAGCCCTTTGATCCGCGTTTCACATTGTTGGTTGGTTTCGATACCGCCCATGGTGTAATGCGCAGTGGGGCGTACTGGAATCGGTTCTTTAACTGGGTCGACACCGACATAGGCTTTTGCCAATTCGCAGATAAACGGTAGACGCTCAAGCAGTTTCTTCTCACCCAGATGGCGCAAGTCCAGATAGACCACATCGCCACGCGGTGTCGCAATAGTGCGGCCAGCGCGCCATTCATGCCAGAAGGCTTGCGAGACTTTATCGCGTGGGCCTAATTCCATGTATTTATTTTTTGGCTCGCCGAGTGGAGTTTCAGGCCCCATGCCGTAATCTTGCAAATAACGATAACCATCTTTATTGACCAGAATACCGCCTTCACCACGGCAACCTTCGGTCATCAAGATACCTGAGCCAGGCAGACCTGTTGGGTGATATTGCACAAACTCCATATCCCGCAGCGGAACGCCGTGGTGGAATGCCATCCCCATACCATCACCGGTAACAATACCACCGTTGGTGTTATAACGATAAACGCGGCCTGCACCGCCGGTGGCCATGACCACTGCGTTTGCACGGATTTGTACGCGAGTCCCTTCCATCATATTCATGGCAACAACACCACGAGCTTGGCCATCATCGACCAGAATATCTAGCACGAAGTGTTCATCAAAGCGTTGAATTTGCGGGTATTTTAAAGATGTCTGGAACAACGTATGCAGCATGTGGAAGCCAGTTTTATCGGCAGCAAACCACGTACGTTCGATTTTCATCCCACCGAAGCGGCGAACGTTAACAGAGCCATCTGGTTTACGACTCCATGGGCAACCCCAGATTTCTAGCTGCGCCATCTCTTCTGGGCAACTATGGACAAAATGATCAACAACATCCTGTTCGCATAACCAGTCACCACCGGCTACAGTATCGTGGAAATGATAGTCAAAGGTATCGTGGTCCTGTGTGACAGCGGCTGATCCCCCCTCGGCGGCCACGGTATGGCTACGCATCGGGTATACTTTCGAGATCAGAGCAATCTTCAGCTGAGGGTTGGCTTCCGCTGCGGCTATTGCTGCACGTAAACCAGCTCCCCCGGCCCCGATAATGGCAAGATCGGCGTTAAAGGTTTGCACTGCGCTTCTCCATTGTTCAAGTGAAAATCCTATACCCTTCGTACTTGGGTAAATAAAAGTGAATCTCTATTCTTAATCGGTTTTTTAATATTATTATTTGGCTAACGTAATAGCCGTTAACGAGAACGATGGTATTAAGAATAGCTATTTCTTACTTTTTGTATGGGAATAATTATACCTAATGCTAAGTAGTAGAAATTTGATGTGATCGATTGTTTTGTTTTATTTGAACCGCCTCAGCGGCATTACTAACAAAAACGTGATCCCAAACAGCATCTGTTGGGTAAAAGTCATTTTTTCAGAGTGAAATGCTGAATTGGCGGCAGGAATCTGGCAGATGATTGACAGATTTGTCTGAGTGAGGAGATGCGAGTAGACTGCACCCCCTGTTTGATTTCGGAGTTAACCACCATGAGCGAAACGGCAAGCTGGCAGCCGAGTGCACCTATCGCCAATTTGTTGAAGCGCGCAGCAATAATGGCAGAGATCCGGCGCTTTTTTGCCGATCGTGGCGTATTAGAAGTTGAAACGCCAACCATGAGCCAAGCGACAGTGACGGACATTCATTTGGTCCCATTTGAAACCCGATTTGTTGGCCCGGGCGCTGCCGATGGTTTGACGCTGTACATGATGACCAGTCCGGAATATCACATGAAGCGCCTGCTGGCGGCGGGAAGTGGCTCTATTTATCAATTAGGGCGCAGTTTCCGCAATGAAGAGGCTGGTCGCTATCACAACCCTGAATTCACTATGCTGGAATGGTATCGCCCGCATTATGATATGTATCGCTTAATGAATGAGGTTGATGACCTGTTGCAGCAAATTCTGGATTGCAACAGCGCAGAAACCTTGTCTTATCAGCAAGCATTTTTGCGTCATCTGGATATTGATCCCTTGTCTGCAGATAAAGCGCAATTGCGCGAAGCTGCGGCAAAACTGGATTTAAGCAATATTGCGGACACAGAAGAAGATCGCGATACGCTGCTGCAATTGCTGTTCACTGTCGGGGTTGAACCCCATATTGGCCGAGATAAACCGGCGTTTGTGTATCATTTCCCCGCTTCGCAAGCATCCTTGGCGCTGATCAGTACCGAAGATCATCGAGTAGCAGAGCGCTTTGAGGTTTACTTCAAAGGCATTGAGCTGGCGAATGGTTTCCATGAACTGACTGACGGTGATGAACAACTGCAACGTTTCGAACAAGATAATCGCATCCGTGCTAAACGCGGCTTGCCACAAAACCCGATCGATATGAACCTGATTGCTGCCCTGAAACAAGGCCTGCCAGATTGTTCAGGCGTAGCACTAGGGGTTGATCGTTTGGTGATGTTGGCGTTGGGTGCAGAGAAGTTGAGCGAGGTTATTGCGTTTCCTGTCGATATCGCCTAATTATCCTTCGTCCTTGACGCCGCAGCAGTGTTGGCCGCACTCACTCACCCGAATCACTTGACTCTGTAAGCTCATCGGGATGAGTTCGCTAGCCGCCTTGCTGCAACGCCAATGACTTTGGATAACATCTTGTATCTTACAAACTACCCGGTGTACGGGTGCGGTTTGAAGAAACCACTCGCCCACGCCCCAGAGTTTCCAGACGAGCTTGGAATGGTGGGAATGGCAGCGTAATACCATGCTCGCGGTAACCGGCCAGAATTAACTGGTGGATCTCATGGCGCAGCGGCATGCGATGGCCCATTTCAGCGGCGTAAATACGCAGTTCGAAAATTTGAATTCCTTGTTGAAGATCAACCAAATAGACCTCCGGTGGCGGGTTATCCAATACTAGCGTACAACGTCGTGCGGCGGTCAGTAAGACCTCTGTCACTTCCTCACTACTGGTTTCCGCTGGTGCTGGCACGGTCAGTACCACACGGGTAATAGAATCCGACAATGACCAGTTAATGAATTGCTCGGTAATAAAGGCCTTATTCGGCACGATAATTTCTTTGCGATCCCAGTCTGAGATGGTGGTTGCGCGGGTATTGATCTTGGTCACGCTACCGGTGAGTTCACGAATAGTCACGGTATCGCCGATACGGATCGGTTTTTCAAACAAGATAATTAAGCCGGAAACGAAGTTGGCAAAAATCTCCTGTAAACCGAAGCCCAAACCTAAACCGAGTGCTGCAACCAGCCACTGGAATTTTGCCCATTCGATCCCCAGCATCGAGAAACCGATCAAACCACCAAATAAGATCAACAGATATTTGGTGATAGTAGAAATGGCGTAACCCGTTCCCGGAGTCAAATCCAAGTGCTGCAACAGCGCCAGTTCCAGTAAGGCAGGCAAATTTCTCACCAGTTGGGTGGTCACAATCATCACCAGAATAGCGATCAGCAAGGATCCCATGGTGATCGCTTGCACCGACTCAATGCCATTAATGGTGGATGACACATCCCACAGACGAATGTTTTCCAGGAAGCCGAAAGCGGAATGAATCTCAGACCACAGGACGATCACTGAAACCAGTGCGATCATCGTTAGAATTGATCGCACCAACCGCAGAGACTGGGCACTGATCACATCCAGATCAATGACCGGTTCTTCCACATCAATCGACCCTTCGGTGCTGTTATTGTGCGGGGTATCTTCTTCGCCACGGGCGCGTTGCGCCAGAATGTCGGCACGCCGCTGCTTGGCACGGTCAAAGGCGATACGGCGGCGCTGAATCAGCATCCAGCGGCGAATAATGTGGTAAACCACTAACAGGAAGAACCAAATGGCGACCGAGGTCTCTAGACGCGCCAGCAGCGCTTGCGAGGTGGTGAGATAACCGAGCGCTGATGCTAATGCAGCAATCAACGGTGCCGACAGCAACAGCCCCCATAGCGCCACGTTAACAATATTCTCACCAGAACCTTTCTTGTCCAGATAAAGCGGGATACCAGCCCGTTTCAGGCTGTTGGTCACTAGACTTAAGGCGATACACAGTAAAATAAAGCATAACCGGCCAAGGGTTCCGGCGAATTCACGGTCGTTATAATTCTCGAAGGTAATGAGCGCCATCATCAGCGGAATAATTAACCACACTGACATGCGATAAAAACGCATAGCACGCCCTACTTGCGCTGGTGACCAGCGGAAGTGGGTGATAAACAGGCCATGCGGATGAGCAAACGCCGCGCTTATCATAAACACCCATAGCACCGGAACGGTCGCCGTGACCGCATTGCCAATAGCGATAGCCATCGGGAATGACCAGGCATTTTGCAGCCCATAACCGACAGCCGACCATAAGACAGGGAGCGGCAGCGCTATCAAAATTGACCAGAACACGGTACGTAATGTCAGAGAGAAATGGTCTTGTGTGACCTTGCCCACACGGCTGCTGGCACGCTCTAGGAAAGCATGATAGTGGCGACGGGAGCTAATACTGAAGCCGACAAACAACAGAGCACCAATAATTGGTAGCAATGTTTCTTGGCTGGTCATCATCATCGCAAACGCCTTACTGAGCTGCGAGAGTGTATCTAACGACAGTAATTGAGTAAGGTCATGGGCGACGTTAATCGGATAAGAGAGTGATATTGGGCTAACGTCGGCGACCCAAAACAGATAACGGTGGGTCGCTTCGCGCACTTCACTCAGCGCATCCACTAACTGGCTATTCGCCACTTTCAGCTTAGTCAGCTCCAGAATCTGAGTGTCATAGCCTGAGAGGAGGGAGTTGAGCAATTCGCGCTGTGTGCGCCATTGGGCATCCAAAATCCGCTGCTGTTCTGTGGTGAGCGGCTGGCCATCGTCTTGCATTAATTTAACGTTCTGCTGCTGTAATTTCTCAAGCATGTCTTCATATTGCAGGCGCTGAACCCGCAATTGAGCCATATCGCGGTCTAGCTGCTGAGATTTTGGGACGTCAGGTAGTCTGGCAACCTGTGCCCGCAGTGCTTCCCCCAAGGCGGTTGACACGCCTAACCATTGAGCCTGCTCACGAATGGTGCTAAGTGCCTGCCGGACTTGCTGCGTCTGTGATACCGCCTGACGCTGCTGTGATGAAATGAGATCAATGCGCTGGGCTTGCTGATTCAGTGCCTGAGATAACTCGCGGTTTATTTGCAACTGCTGAGTAATCGACTCAGGTAAATCTCCGCCTTGTTCGGCCAGCAATTCTGTACGCTCAAGTGCTTGTTCTGCAGCCTGCTGACGCTGATTATTCAGATTGTTACGTAAGGTCTGAAGCTGGGCGTCTACCCGTTCCTGACGCTTTTTGTATAGCTCGGCACGTAGCCGCGACAGTTCCTGCCGGTTGTTAGCGGAAAGCTGGGACAGCTCCAACTCATTGGCTTTTGCTTTGCGGGCCAAGGCTTCCGCTTGCAGTAACGCAAACTGAGCTTGTGTTACCGGGGTTGTGGGGCTGCTTTGCGCCTGAAGGCGAGAGCTGATTTCGGCCAGAATGCGTCGGGCTTCTGATTGTTGCTGTGGCAGTTGATTGAGAGATTCACTGATTTCCCGTGCGCGATCTTGCTCTTGTTGAGACAGACGGCTCAACTCTAACAATTGACTGCTGATTTGCAGCACTTGCTGTTCAAGTTCGGACGTGGACATATTACTGGGAACAGGTAGAGGTTTATCCCCTTCTTGTGCCAGTTGCTGACGTAATTCACGGGTCAGCTTGGGGAAGTCATCAATGGCTTTTTGATACTGCTGGGCGCGGATATCGGATTCTTTCGCATCCGCTAGCCAGCTAAGAGCCCCTTGCAGCGCTTGAACAATTTCTGCCTGATTAGTCATCCCTTTATTGGCTTCAGCCTGTTTCAGCTCTTGTCTGAGCTGCTCTTCATTAGGCTGCGTTGCCGCCTGTAGCGGCAGGGACAACAGCATGAAACACGACAGTAATAGGCCAAAAGACCAGGAAATTATTAGGCGCAAGTAGAGGCTCCTTTACATCAATAACGTCGTCAGCCGAAAGCTAGCACGGTGGTGTCGCGGGGACGGCTTCAGCGAGCACTTCACCCATGCGGGTAACAGAACCACTGTTTAGCTGTGGCGCTAAATACACTTTGCCCTCAGCAAACAGATTAATCACTGTAGAGCCTAATTTAAAGCGGCCCATTTCTTGCCCTTTTTCCAGCGTTATAGCACCTTCAGTACCTGCTTGTGGGTAAGTCCAGCGGCGAATCACACCTTCCCGTGGTGGGGTAATGGTGCCTGCCCAGACCGTTTCTATACTGCCTACGATAGTTGCACCCACCAAAATCTGTGCCATCGGACCAAAGGCGGTGTCGAAGATGCAAATGACGCGCTCATTACGGGCGAACAGGTTGGGAACATTCGCGGCGGTCAGCGGATTGACCGAGAATAAATCGCCGGGAACATAAATCATTTCACGCAATGTACCCGCACATGGCATATGCACACGGTGGTAATCCCGGGGAGCCAAGTAGGTGGTAACAAACTGACCATTCTGGAATTCGGCCGCTAATAAATAGTTACCCGCCAGCAAAGCCTCCAAACTGTATTGATGGCCTTTTGCCTGCAAAATTTGCTCGCCATGAATAGTGCCTAACTGACTGATCGCACCGTCAGCAGGCTGGGCTAACAGATTTTCTTCCGCGACAACTGGACGAACACCGGCGCGAAGTGGGCGCACAAAAAATTCGTTAAATGTACGATAAGCCGAGAATTCAGGATCCTGTGCTTCTTTCATATCGACATTGTAATAGCGGGCAAATGCCTTGATAACCAGCTGTGTTAACCAGCCGCCTTGCTTATCTGCACCCCAGCCAGCCAAACGGGTCAGGCCCTGTTTTGGGAGCAAATATTGTAATCTGATTTTAATACTGTCCAGCACGTAGACCTCTTGGGTAAACGGTAAAATTAAGGGGCGTATTATATCCCCGCTGTTTTTCAAGTTACTGAAATATCGGTTGCCATCACTCGCTCAAGTTATTGAGTTACCTCAATTCCCTGAGCTTGTTTTGTTGCCGCCTACCTGCAACTCAAAATCCATTGGGTATTGCTTTATGCGCCCGCAGGTGAATTTGGGTATGGATTTGTTATTAAGATATCACTTCTCGTCGCTATCTGATGTCTTGCGCGGTTTGGCCTGTTCCATACTTTCCAAAATCCGGTGGTAATTATCAAAACGTTCTTCAGCAATTTTGCCCTGTTCCACGGCTTCACGCAGTGCACAACCGGGATCCGTGGTATGGCTACAATCGCGGAACTTGCAATGACCGAGATAATCACGGAATTCGACAAATCCTTGGGTAATTTGTTCCGGGGCCAAATGCCAGAGGCCGAATTCGCGCACACCCGGTGAGTCAATAACATCACCACCATGCTGGAAATGATACAAACGAGCAGCGGTGGTGGTGTGTTGGCCCAAACCTGAGTTATCGGAAACTGTATTGACCAGAATTTCATTGTCTGTTGGTGGTAACAGCGCATTCAACAGACTGGATTTACCCACACCTGACTGGCCGGCAAAGATACTGATTCGCCCAGCGAGTGCCTGCTCAAAAGCCTCCATCCCTTCACGAGTTTGGCTGGAAACTTCCAGTACGTTGTAGCCAATACGACGGTAAATATCCATCATGCCATCAACAAATTTACGGCCATCGGCATCCAGTAAATCGATTTTATTCAGTACGATTAATGGCTCGACATCCAACGTTTCACAGGCCACGAGATAGCGATCGATAATATTAAGAGAAAGTTCGGGTAAGATCGCTGATACGATAACGATCTGATCGATATTCGCGGCGATCGGTTTCACGCCATCATAAAGATCAGGACGCGTTAGAACGGATGTTCGCTCATGAACAGCTTCGACAATACCTTTAACTCGAACTCCTTCCTGTGCTTGCAGGCCAGGACGCCAGACCACACGGTCACCGGTCACCAGTGATTTGATGGTACGGCGGATATTACAACGGTGCTGAACACCATCGGCGGCCTCGACATCGGCATGCTGACCGAAACGACTGATGACGATACCCTCTTGCGGATCGCCAAGCTGAGAGTCATCTAACTCAGGTTTTCTATCAGTGCGTAGCCGACGCTGATGGTTAGCCTGCACACGTCGTTGTTGACCTTTGGACAGTTTATTCTTGCTCACTGCGCCTCACTTGATACCTTGCGGACTGAATGTTACTGGGAGGTTAGCGATATTCGCTGCAACACCAAGTTCTTTGTGTATATCGCTCGTTGCGACCAAAAAGGCTATGATACACATTATTTTATCAATTAACCGTTTGTTCGGTTATCTCCCCAGCTAACAGGCAGGAAATATCATGGCAGAAAATCAAAATAATCTGATCTGGATCGATCTGGAAATGACCGGTCTTGATCCTCAGCGGGATCGGATCATCGAGATTGCCACCCTAGTCACTGACGCGAACCTTAATATCCTGGCAGAAGGCCCAGTGTTGGCAGTTCATCAGTCTGATGAACAACTTGGTCTGATGGATGAGTGGAATGTGCGCACTCACACGGGCAGTGGTTTGGTACAACGGGTGAAAGCCAGCCCTTTCAATGAGCATGATGCTGAATTGCAAACGATTGAATTTCTTAAGCAGTGGGTCCCAGCAGGGACGTCACCGATTTGTGGCAACAGTGTGGGCCAAGATAGGCGCTTCCTATTCCGATATATGCCCGAGCTTGAAGCTTATTTCCATTACCGCTATTTGGATGTGAGCACCTTAAAAGAACTGGCTCGCCGCTGGAAACCTGAAATTTTGCCTGGTTTTAAAAAGCAAAACACGCATCAGGCATTAGATGATATTCGTGAGTCCGTTGCTGAGCTTGCTTATTATCGTGAACATTTTATTCAGCCTTAATCCCTTTCATCCTTGAAACCACAGGGGTGTTAGCTGCGCACACTTACCCGAATCACTGACTTGGGTAAGCTCATCGGGATGCGTGTACTTGCTGCCTACCTGTGGTTCCAATGATTTTGGGGAGTATCCCCTTCGCCCTTGAAACCACAGGGGGGTTAGCTGCGCGCACTTACCCGAATCACTGACTTGGGTAAGCTCATCGGGATGCGTGTACTTGCTGCCTACCTGTGGTTCCAATGATTTTGGGTATATACTGTATTTTTCCTATGAATATTATGTTCGGCTTAATAAATTAGTCCTGATGATGTTTTATTTTACTGGCAGTGCTGGCAAAATGTTCACATTGCCGATTTAATCAGCACTTAAACCGAAAAATGATTTTTTTGCTTTCAGGGGCTTGCGGCAAAACGGATTTCTCGTATAATGCGCACCCCGTACCGATGAAGAATTCGCAAGCTTGCGCAAACAGATTCAGTACAGAAAAGCAGGGCACAGAGCGGGAATAGCTCAGTTGGTAGAGCACGACCTTGCCAAGGTCGGGGTCGCGAGTTCGAGTCTCGTTTCCCGCTCCAAATTTATAAAAGTAGTGGCAGAAGCTAACGGTATCGGTGAGCACTCACTAATACATGTGATGCGGGAATAGCTCAGTTGGTAGAGCACGACCTTGCCAAGGTCGGGGTCGCGAGTTCGAGTCTCGTTTCCCGCTCCAATCTTCAGCCATGAATACCAATGCCGTCAGATGACAGCAGGGTGCAAAAGCATCTCAATGCGGGAATAGCTCAGTTGGTAGAGCACGACCTTGCCAAGGTCGGGGTCGCGAGTTCGAGTCTCGTTTCCCGCTCCAAATTTTTCATTCAATTCTGTTTTAATTATCCACAGCCAAGTTGTGCGTCATACCTCGAATTACATACATTGTATTAACTTCGTCAACAGAGTTATCCACAGATTCTGTTCTTTTTGTATTCAGCTCACAATCTAACCAATTTTATTTATTTTTCCATATCTGATTGATTTGGTTATATATATTTTTATGTGAAAACGTTATGCCGATCACTTGTGCTTTTTTTTGCACTTGATTGCCAAGGTGTTTTTATTTTTATGCACAGGAAAACTCTGAGCTAATTTACACTAAAAATAGTAAAAAAAACTCGAACCCGAAGTCATTCGATTTCAGGTAAAAGTGGTATTAGGCATCTCGTGGCAGGCCTTTTTCAATCGCTCTGATGAGCCGTTTTTTCTGTGGCGTTTGAACATCCACACTCAGTGTAGACCGTCTTTTCAATTGTTGTGAAATTGCCCATTCAATATGTTCATCCAACATAGGATGAATACCTTTGCGCGCTTCCAGTGCTAAAACAATGTGGTCAAGATAAGGGGCATTACCCAGTGCCACCGATATATTGCGTAACCAACGTAAATAACCAATTCGCCGAATCGCTGAACCTTCCGTTACCCGCAAAAATTTCTCTTCGTTCCAAGCAAATAAATCCAGTAACTGTGGAGTATGCAGAACCGCGCGTGGGCTGAAATCTTCTTCATCGGTTAATTGTGAGAAGCGGTTCCACGGGCAGATGAGTTGGCAATCATCACAACCATAAATACGATTGCCCATTAACGGCCGGAATTCTTCAGGTATTGCGCCCTCTAACTCAATGGTCAGATAGGAGATGCAGCGGCGTGCGTCAACAGTATAAGGGGCGACGATGGCACCGGTTGGGCAGGTCGTGATACAAGCAACGCAGCGCCCGCATTGCTCTTCTTGGGGTTTATCGACAGGGAGTGGCAGATCGATAAGTAACTCGCCCAGAAAGAACCAAGAACCTGCATCACGATTTAAAATTAGTGAGTGCTTACCAACCCAGCCAATACCTGCTTTGGCTGCCAGTGAACGTTCCATAATTGGCGCAGAGTCCACAAATGGGCGAAAACTAATCTCATGACTTGCCCCTGGCTCTGACTTTTCTTGCTGCTCAAGGCAGTAATTTTGGATCTGATCACCTAATTTCTTCAGGCGCTGGCGCAATAATTTATGATAATCGCGGCCTAATGCGTAGCGGCTGACATAACCTAATTCTGCATTTTTCAATGTGCTGGCAAATGCCGCCTTTGCTGGCAGATAATTCATTCGCACGCTGATCACCCGCAATGTTCCGGGTAATAATTCATGGGCGCGCGCGCGCAGCATACCGTGGCGGGCCATCCAGGCCATTTCGCCATGATATTGTTTATCAAGCCAAGCCTGTAATCGCGGCTCTTCCGCTGACAAGTCCGTATCGGAGATACCGACTTGCTGGAAACCTAGCGATTGCCCCCATTGCTTGATATGTTGGGCTAATTGATTCAGATCGAGGGGGTGTGCCATGACGGACCATAGTAAGAAACAAACCGGTGTCAGTTTACCACACTCTGTTTTTTCTGCGGACTGGGTACGCCAGAATGAGGCTGTGGCGGCCGCACACTTCTCTCTAAGTCTGTTTGATTTGATGGAGAGAGCAGGAAACGCCGCATTTGATCTGGCGCGCAAACAATATCCGGCGGCGCGCCATTGGCTGGTTTTGTGTGGTCACGGCAATAATGGTGGTGACGGCTATATTGTTGCTAGGCGGGCATTAGCGGCAGGGTTAAATGTCACTCTCATCGCCTGCTCTGGCAATCGACCATTACCTGCAGAAGCGCATCAGGCTCAAACGCAATGGCTGGCCGAGGGGGGAGTGATTAACCCACCGGACGCACCGTGGCCGCAACCGATTGATTTGATTATTGATGGATTACTGGGTATTGGCCTGCGTGCTGCACCACAGGGTGCTTATGCCACACTGATTGATACGGCGAACCGCCATCGAGCTGCCAAGATAGCGTTGGATATTCCTTCCGGCTTAAGTGCCGATAGTGGTGCCGCGCCCGGTTCTGTTATTCACGCAGACCACACACTGACTTTTGTCACACTGAAACCCGGCTTACTGACAGGGCAAGCACGTGATTGGGTAGGGCATTTGCATTGCAATGATTTAGGGCTAACGCCATGGCTCGCATCTCAACCCGTGCAAATTGAGCGACTGACCGCAGTTCATCTGCCGCAATGGTTAAAGCCACGCCGGCCTTGTGCCCATAAAGGTGAGCATGGGCGTTTGCTGCTGGTGGGGGGGGATAAAGGGATGGGAGGCGCCATTCGAATGGCGGGGGAAGCCGCTTTGCGCACTGGTGCAGGATTGGTGCGAGTACTCACTCACATTGAGCATGTTGCCCCGATTCTGGCCGCTCGGCCAGAGCTAATGGTGCAGGAATTAACGGATGAGACCTTAGAGCAAAGTATTCATTGGGCTGATGTATTAGTGATCGGTCCTGGGTTAGGGCAGTCCGATTGGGGCAGGAATGCTCTGAATCTATTGCAACGAAGTGATAAACCAGCATTATGGGACGCAGATGCACTCAACTTACTGGCATTAAACCCGCAGAGGCGTCAGAATCGGATATTGACCCCTCATCCTGGCGAAGCTGCACGCCTGCTCGGTTGCCGCGTCGCTGATATTGAGAGTGACCGCTTACTTTCCGCCCGTAACATTGTTAAACAGTATGGTGGCGTGGTGGTGCTAAAAGGAGCGGGTACTCTGATTGCCAGCGAGCAGGGCGAGATGGCGATTGCAGATGTGGGTAATGCGGGTATGGCCTCTGGTGGTATGGGGGATATTCTGTCCGGCATTATTGGAAGTTTGATAGCACAAAAGCTGGTGCTGTATGATGCTGCCTGTGCGGGTTGTGTTGTGCATGGCATTGCCGCAGACAAACTGGCTGAAGTTCAAGGCACCCGGGGTTTACTGGCCACAGATTTATTGCCGGTTATTCCGAAGTACGTTAATCCTGAGTTAGCAAGATAGATATCATAGAATGAAAGAACTCGTTTTACCTCTGCCTGATGAGGCAGCGACCGTTGCATTAGGAGCCACATTGGCTCATGCCTTCAATGGTGCCAGTGTCATTTACCTGTTCGGTGACTTAGGTGCCGGAAAAACGACTTTCAGCCGCGGCTTTCTGCAAGCCCTTGGCCATTTAGGGCACGTTAAAAGCCCCACTTATACGCTGGTTGAACCTTATGCGCTGACGCCAAGGCCGGTTTACCATTTTGATCTATACCGTTTGGCTGACCCTGAAGAACTAGAGTTTATGGGGATTCGAGATTACTTCGACGAGCAGGCAATCTGTCTGGTGGAGTGGCCACAGCAAGGGGCTGGATTTTTGCCACAGGCGGATGTAGAACTGCATTTGGCTTATCAAGACGAAGGGCGTGAAGCTCGCTTGATGGCTATTTCTGATGCGGGTGCTGATGTGTTGCGCCGTTTAGCTGCTGTGCAAGGATAATGTGATAATGACGCATAGCTCGACGCTACTGACTTATTTAAAGCAAATTAATTGCTTAACACGAAAAACCTGTTGGAAAGGATCATTGGCCACCGTCATGTTGGTCATGGTGAGTTTACTGACTTTACCTTCAGCATGGGCGGCGAAACTCACTGATATCAAAGTGAATAATGGGCCAACTGAAAGCCGGGTCACACTCAGTTTTGATGGGCAGCCGATTTACGCCTTTTTCTCTCTGAACTCACCAGAGCGTGTGGTATTGGATGTGCGCCAAAGCGGTAATCTTTCTGGTTTACCTTTGGAATTCAGTGGGCAGAATTTGCTGAAAAGAATTCGTTCCAGTACGCCAAAAGATGAGCAAAGTACCCGCTTGGTGTTGGAACTGACGCAAAAAGTGAAAACCCGGGCGACTACCCAGCAATCAGGCAATAGTTACACCGTTGTGATCACCATGACCTCTACTGGCAGCACCCCAGTTCGTCAGGTGCAATCCACACCAAGCCCGAACAATATTCCTTTAAATCAAACGAATACTCCTAGCCCTAATGCTGGGCGTCTGACGGCACGAGCGACGAACACAAATACTGCACCGGTGACCAGCGCCAATCCAGCGCCAGTGGCTAAAAACCCGTTTAATAACAAGCCAACAGTGGTGATGAGCAGCGAGAGCACCACGACCAATACGGCTCGGCCAATTAAAACGGCCAGTTCAGCGAAAAGTGATCGTGTCGTCGTCGCGATTGATGCGGGCCATGGCGGCCAAGATCCGGGGGCTATCGGGCAAAATGGTTTGCAAGAGAAGAATGTCACTATTGCCATCGCTCGCCGGCTTGAGGCATTGCTTAACAGTGACCCAATGTTTAAACCGGTTTTGACCCGCAATGGTGATTATTTCATTTCGGTGATGGGGCGTTCTGATGTAGCACGCAAGCAGGGCGCAAACGTCTTGGTTTCCATTCACGCTGATGCCGCACCGAACCGCAGTGCGACAGGGGCATCGGTTTGGGTTCTGTCGAACCGCCGTGCTAACAGTGAAATGGGGAACTGGCTGGAACAGCATGAGAAGCAATCCGAGCTGCTTGGCGGTGCTGGTGATGTATTGGCAAACACCGCGTCCGACCCTTATTTGAGTCAGGCGGTGCTAGATCTGCAATTTGGTCACTCGCAACGAGTAGGCTATGACGTCGCAACCAAAGTATTGTATGAATTACAATCAATAGGCGACATTCATAAACGTCGGCCTGAACACGCCAGTCTTGGGGTGTTACGTTCACCGGATATTCCATCGTTGCTCGTGGAAACCGGCTTCATCAGTAATAGTACGGAGGAGCGGCTGCTTGGCAGTAGCGCGTATCAGGAGAAACTTGCTCACGCCATTTATAAAGGCCTGCGCAGTTATTTCCTCGCGCATCCGCTACAAGCCGACCCAAAGGTCGAAAACCGCCCGCTCATTGAAACAGCGGCGGTTGACTCTTCTTCGCGGCGTTCCAGTGTTAATCAGCCAGAGCCGGTTGTCAGCAATGCGCAAAGTGGTAGGTCGTCTGCCGCCAAGCCAGTGGCAACGGGTAAAAGCCAGATTCATAAAGTACAGCGTGGCGAAACTTTATCAGGTATTGCCAGTCAATACGGTGTCAGCATGGCGGTTTTGCGGCAAAACAACACACTGAAAAATGATGTGGTCTGGGTCGGGCAGCGTTTGAAAGTGCCGGCATCGGGCAGTGCGGCCGTGGTCACTGCGCCAAAGGCAGTGGCTAAAGCAAAACCGGTTAAACATCAGGTCAAACGCGGTGATACGTTGTCAGCTATTGCGGCCAGATACGGCGTGTCGATGAGTGAGATTGAGCGGGCGAATAAGATAAAGTCAGGTAATGTTCAGTTGGGGCAAACCCTCACTATTCCACAGTCGTAAGCGAAAGGAACTGCTATGCCGATCCAGATTTTGCCACCACAGCTCGCGAACCAAATTGCCGCCGGTGAAGTGGTAGAGCGGCCTGCATCGGTAGTGAAAGAATTGGTGGAAAATAGCCTGGATGCGGGTGCCACGCGGATTGATATTGATATCGAACGTGGCGGAGCGAAATTAATTCGTATCCGTGATAATGGCTGCGGCATTAGCAAAGACGACTTGGCACTGGCACTGGCGCGCCACGCGACCAGTAAAATAAGTTCGCTGGAGGATCTGGAGGCTATCCTCAGCATGGGGTTTCGTGGCGAGGCACTGGCCAGTATCAGTTCCGTCTCTCGTCTGATATTGACATCGCGCACGGCACAGCAGAATGAAGCCTGGCAAGCCTATGCTGAAGGCCGTGATATGGCTGTGACCATCAAACCTGCGGCCCATCCGGTGGGGAGCACGCTTGAAGTGCTGGATCTGTTTTATAACACCCCCGCCCGGCGCAAATTTATGCGCACTGAAAAAACGGAGTTTGGTCATATTGATGAAGTGGTGCGGCGTATTGCGCTGGCACGCTTTGATGTAGCGATTAATCTCAGCCATAACGGTAAGTTAATGCGCCAATATCGTGCAGCCGCTGACCCTTCCCAACATGAACGCCGTCTGGCCAGTATCTGTGGTCCGGCGTTTTTGCAGCATGCATTAGCGATTTCGTGGCAGCATGGCGATTTGACTATTCGGGGTTGGGTGGCTGATCCCGCGGCCAGCCGTACACTTAGTGAAATGCAATATTGCTACGTCAATAACCGCATGATGCGTGACCGGCTGATAAACCACGCCATTCGCCAGGCATATCAGGATTTACTTAAAGACGACCAACAACCGGCTTATGTTTTGTATCTGGATATCGACCCACATCAGGTTGATGTTAACGTGCATCCGGCAAAGCATGAGGTGCGCTTCCATCAGGCGCGATTGGTACATGATTTCATTTATCAAGCGGTTACCAGCGTCTTGCAGCAAGCTGCTACCCCAACACTGAACATTAATGAAGATGGCGAAGAAGTTGAGGCCTCTCGTTGGCAGCCGGAAAACCGCGTGGCGGCAGGGGCGAATAAATACGCTCAACCGGAACCAGCAAACGCTGCAATTTCAGCACGAGCACCAGTGATGGCGCGGGCTGTTACGACCGAACACCCAACCGCTCGTGAACATATCCCTGCCTATAACGCGGGCCAGCCTTATCAAAAACAGCAAGGCGAGCTATATCGCCAACTGGTACAACCCGCGACAGAGAGTCAACAGGCGGTTGCACCATCTGCCCCTATAGCGCGCCAAATACCGGCGGAAGAGCCACTTCATGGCGATAACTACAGCTTTGGCCGAGTATTGACGGTATTTCCGCCGAGTTACGCTTTGATTGAATATAAGCAGGGTTTGGCATTACTGGCACTGACGGTTGCAGAGCGCTGGTTAAAGCAAGCTCAATTGAACCCGCCTGCGGAGGGATTGCGCCCACAGCCCTTGCTGATTCCACTTAAACTCACGTTGGATAAAAATGAAGCCGCTGCGTGTCAGCGTCATCAGAAATTGTTAGCGACGATGGGGATAGAGTTGGCGGTTGAACACGCAAGAGCGACCTTACGTGCAGTATCTTTACCATTACGCCAACAAAATTTACAAAAACTGATACCGGAACTGTTAGGCTATCTGGCGCAACATGAAGAGATATCGCCAGATGCACTGGCCACATGGATTTCTCGCCATCTTGGCAGTGAACATGAGGTTTGGAATGTGTCTCAAGCGATACAGTTATTGACGGATGTTGAACGTCTTTGTCCACAGTTGGTAAAATCACCGCCTGCGGGACTATTACAACCTATTGATATAAAGGCTGCATTGGCAACCCTGACACATGAATGACATTGAAACACTAGACCGGCCACCGGCAATCTTTATTATGGGGCCAACTGCCTCAGGTAAAACAGCGCTCTCCATCGCGCTGAGACAACGGCTACCTGTTGAGCTTATCAGCGTCGACTCAGCCTTGATCTATCGTGGTATGGATATCGGCACGGCAAAGCCCAGTGCGGCCGAGTTGGCATTAGCGCCACACCGGCTGATTGATATCCGCGATCCTGCGCAATCCTACTCAGCTGCTGATTTCCGTAAAGATGCCCTCAAAGAAATGGCTGACATTACCGCTGCCGGGCGTATTCCGCTGCTGGTGGGTGGCACAATGTTGTATTTTAAAGCCTTATTAGATGGATTATCGCCCTTGCCGTCGGCTGACCCAAAAGTGCGTGAACGCATTGAACAGCAGGCAGCAGAACTGGGCTGGGAAGCATTGCATCAGCAACTGGCCGAAATAGATCCCGTCGCTGCGGCGCGAATTCATCCTAATGATCCTCAGCGGCTTTCTAGAGCACTGGAAGTTTTTTTGATTTCAGGTAAAACTCTAACAGAACTGACTAAAATTTCAGGTGAAACCTTGCCTTACCGGGTTCACCAATTTGCGATTGCGCCTGTTAGCCGGGAACTTTTGCACCAGCGAATTGAATTACGTTTTCATCAGATGCTGGATGCTGGGTTCGAAACAGAGGCTAGGGCGCTTTTTGACCGTGGTGATTTGCATACGGATATGCCTGCCATTCGTTGTGTGGGATACCGGCAGATGTGGTCTTATCTGTCTGGTGAGATTGATTACGACGAAATGGTTTACCGCGGAGTTTGTGCGACACGTCAACTGGCAAAGCGCCAAATGACCTGGTTGCGGGGCTGGGGTTCAGTCCAGTGGCTCGACAGTGATAAGCCGGGAGAGGCTTTAGACTCTGTAATACAGGTTGTTAGTGCATAGGTTGAATGATTGTGTACAATTGATTAGTACTCAACGCGCGGATTTTTTTTACGCAGTTTATTTTCGAGCCGATAGGTTCTTAGTTAATAACAACAAGCAAATAAGGAAAATATAGAATGGCTAAGGGGCAATCTTTGCAAGATCCGTTCCTGAACGCATTGCGTCGTGAACGGGTTCCGGTTTCTATTTATTTAGTGAATGGCATTAAACTGCAGGGCCAAGTTGAGTCTTTTGATCAGTTTGTCATTCTGTTAAAGAATACAGTCAGCCAGATGGTTTATAAGCATGCTATCTCTACTGTAGTGCCTTCTCGCCCGGTTTCGCATCACAGCAATAATCCGAGTGGTAGCACCAATAATTATCATGGTAGTAATCCATCTGCGCCGCAACAGCCGCAGCAGGATAGCGATGACGCTGAATAAAGCGCATTGCTGGTCAACCATGACGGGGGGCATAAGCAACGGATTCGGGCTTATGTTCTCCGCACTAGCGGTTTTGATCCGTTTGAGAGGTTGCACGTTTGTTTGACCGTTATGAAGCCGGTGAGCAGGCCGTACTGGTTCATATCTATTTCTCGCAAGACAAAAACTCAGAAGATCTGCGTGAATTTGAAGCGCTGGTATCGTCTGCGGGCGTAGAAGCTTTGCAAATTGTGACCGGTAGTCGCAAAGCACCGCACCCTAAGTATTTTGTTGGCGAGGGAAAGGCCCAAGAAATTGCTGACGCAGTGAAAGCCAGTGGCGCGTCTGTTGTCTTGTTTGATCATGCCCTTTCCGCAGCGCAAGAGCGAAATCTTGAGCGTATATGCGAATGTCGGGTTATTGATCGTACTGGACTTATTTTAGATATTTTTGCCCAACGAGCCCGTACTCATGAAGGTAAATTACAGGTCGAATTAGCGCAATTGCGCCATATTGCGACCCGTTTGGTACGCGGCTGGACGCATCTTGAGCGTCAAAAAGGGGGGATTGGCCTAAGAGGGCCAGGTGAAACCCAGTTGGAGACTGACCGCCGTTTGTTACGTGACCGTATCAGCTTGATTTTAAGCCGGTTGGAGCGTGTAGCAAAGCAGCGAGAGCAAGGGCGGCGTGCGCGCACCCGTGCTGATATTCCGACAGTATCTTTGGTGGGTTATACCAACGCCGGTAAATCCAGCCTGTTTAACAAAATTACGGCAGCCGATGTCTACGCGGCTGACCAATTATTTGCCACGCTGGATCCAACTTTACGCCGTATAAATGTGGCTGATGTGGGCGATACAGTGTTGGCGGATACGGTAGGCTTTATCCGGCATTTGCCGCACGATCTGGTTGCTGCTTTTAAAGCGACATTACAAGAAACGCGGCAAGCCTCATTACTGTTACACATTATCGATGCAGCTGATCCTCGGGTCGCCGAGAATATGGCCGCAGTCGATTCTGTATTGGCAGAAATCGAGGCGGATGAAATTCCTACATTATTAGTAATGAATAAAATCGATTTGTTGGATGATTTTGTCCCGCGAATTGATCGCAACGAAGAAAATCTGCCAGTCAGAGTTTGGCTTTCGGCCCAAACCGGCGCAGGTATCCCGTTGCTCTTTCAAGCGTTGACGGAGCGTCTTTCAGGTGAGATCGCACACTTTGAATTGCGTTTGCCGCCTCAGGCAGGCCGTTTGCGTAGCCGTTTTTACCAGCTTCAGGCAATTGAAAAAGAGTGGATAGACGAGGACGGGAGCGTCGGTATGGTGGTAAGAATGCCTATCGTTGATTGGCGTCGTCTCTGTAAACAAGAGCAGGAGTTGGTCAGTTATATTGTTAATTAATCCGGTGTGGCTAATTAATTGATTATACCCGAAGAATTTGGGGTTGCAGGTCGGCAGCAAGTGAATAAATCCCGATAAATTTACACAAGTAAAT
Organism: Yersinia vastinensis; assembly: GCF_044905075.1. Taxonomy (NCBI): domain Bacteria; kingdom Pseudomonadati; phylum Pseudomonadota; class Gammaproteobacteria; order Enterobacterales; family Yersiniaceae; genus Yersinia; species Yersinia vastinensis. The sequence continues at coordinate 4,241,997 of NZ_CP173260.1, read as the reverse complement.
GATTCAGGTGAATGAGCGCAGCTAACACCTCTGCAATTTCAAGTGCGAAGGGAATATCTGATCTTTCTTGTGAGATTGAGAGCCAGCTTCTTTGGCATGTGCTCTTAGCCTGAAGAAAACCAATCATAGAAGAATGGAGCTAAAACATGGCGTGGAATCAGCCCGGTAATAACGGACAGGACCGCGATCCGTGGGGGAGCAGCAATAATAATGGCGGCAACTCTGGCGGAAATAACAATAATAAAGGTGGCCGTGACCAAGGGCCGCCTGATCTGGATGATATCTTCCGTAAACTGAGCAAAAAACTGAGTAGCCTCGGTGGCAAAAGTGGCGGAAGCGGCAATGATAACGGTGGTTCGGCGAGAGGCCCTGGTTTCAGTGGTCGTATTGTCGGTATTGCTGTAGTTGCGGTTGTAGTTATCTGGGCAGCAAGTGGTTTCTATACAATTAAAGAAGCCGAGCGCGGTGTTGTGACTCGCTTGGGTAAATTAAGCCACATCGTGCAACCTGGTTTGAACTGGAAGCCTACCTTCATCGATGAAGTCACCCCGGTTAACGTTGAATCCGTACGTGAATTGGCAGCTTCAGGCGTCATGCTGACCTCTGATGAAAACGTCGTCCGTATCGAAATGAACGTACAGTATCGCGTGACTGACCCGGCCGCTTATCTGTTTAGCGTGACGAATCCGGATGACAGCCTGCGTCAGGCAACTGACAGTGCAGTACGTGGCGTTATCGGTAAATACACCATGGACAAAATCCTGACTGAGGGTCGTACCATCGTGCGTAGCGATACTCAGCGTGTACTGGAAGAAACCATTCGTCCGTACAATATGGGGATTACTCTGCTCGACGTTAACTTCCAGGCAGCACGTCCGCCGGAAGAAGTTAAAGCAGCATTTGATGATGCGATTGCTGCTCGTGAAAACGAACAACAGTATATTCGTGAAGCAGAAGCCTACACCAACGAAGTTCAGCCACGTGCTAATGGTCAGGCGCAGCGTTTGTTAGAAGATGCTCGTGCTTATGCCGCACGTAAAGTGCTGGAAGCGCAAGGTGAGGTCGCTGGTTTTGCCAAGTTGTTGCCTGAGTATAAGGCTGCACCAGAAATCACCCGTGAACGTCTGTATATCGAAACCATGGAGAAGGTCCTCGGTCATACCCGCAAAGTGCTGGCTAATGACAAAGGGAACAGTCTGATGGTGTTACCGCTGGATCAACTGATGCGCGGACAAGGTGCTACAGGTCAAGCGGATGGCAGTAAAGACACAAGTCTGATTCGTTTGAATCCGCCTTCCTCTGCTAATAGCAGCCAAGAATCTGGTGCCAGTAACTCAACAACCAGTTCAACCAGTGGCTCTATCATGGATCAGCGCCGAGTGAATGCTCAGCGTGATACTTCCACTCGCGTAGGGAGAGAATAACCAATGCGTAAGTCTTTTTTACTTATCGTCGTTGTGGTGTTGGTCGCACTCTACGCTTCGCTGTTTGTCGTACAAGAAGGTGAGCGCGGCATCGTGCTGCGCTTTGGTAAGGTATTGCGTGATAGTGATAACAAGCCTCTGGTATATGCGCCAGGCTTGCACTTCAAGATACCGTTTATCGAAACAGTGAAGACGTTGGATGCCCGTATTCAAACCATGGACAACCAAGCCGACCGTTTTGTGACCAACGAGAAGAAAGACCTGATTGTTGACTCATACCTGAAATGGCGTATCAGCGATTTCAGCCGTTACTACTTGGCCACCGGTGGTGGTGATGTCTCTCAGGCTGAAGTGCTGTTGAAACGTAAGTTTAGTGACCGTTTACGGTCTGAAATTGGTCGCCTGAATGTTCGGGATATCGTGACCGACTCACGTGGTCGTCTGACTTCCGATGTTCGTGATGCATTGAATACCGGTAGTGTCGGTGACGGTGATGAAGCTGTGACGACTGAAGCGGATGATGCTATTGCTTCTGCGGCAGCGCGTGTTGAACAGGAAACTCGCGGCAAACAGCCAGCGGTTAACCCAAACAGCATGGCAGCACTCGGGATTGAAGTGGTTGACGTGCGAATCAAGCAAATCAACTTACCGGCTGAAGTTTCTGACGCTATCTTCCAGCGTATGCGTGCTGAACGTGAAGCGGTAGCCCGTCGTCACCGTTCACAGGGTCAGGAAGAAGCTGAGAAGTTGCGTGCGACTGCTGACTATGAAGTTACCCGTACTCTGGCAGAAGCAGAGCGTCAGGCGCGTATTACTCGCGGTGGCGGTGATGCAGAAGCGGCTCGTCTGTTTGCAGATGCATTCAGTAAAGATCCTGACTTCTATGCTTTCATTCGTAGCTTGCGCGCGTATGAAAACAGTTTCAGCAGCGGTAATGATGTGATGGTCCTGAGCCCAGAAAGCGATTTCTTCCGCTATATGAGATCGCCGGATAACTCAACCAAACGTCCGTAACGGCGGTTGTGACAGTCCATTTTTGACCGTAACAGTAAGGCCCGTTCATACGGGCCTTTTTTATTTGAGACAGCTTTTTCCTGTTGAGAGAAACAATGAATTCAACAATCTTATTAGCGCTCGCTCTGGTTTTGGTGCTCGAAGGGCTTGGTCCGATGCTCTATCCCAAAACCTGGCGCAAAATGATTCAGGCGATGACCCAATTACCTGATACCACTTTACGCCGTTTTGGCGGGGGATTAGTGGTTGCTGGCGTAGTTATCTACTACATGTTGCGTAGCCGCATGGGTGGCTAAATGTAAGCACAAAAATTGTGCAGTTATGTGTTAAAAAGTACTGAAAGCAGCCCAATGAGATGTTAGAATCCTTTTTTAAGCAACCTGGTGATTTTTGAGATGGGTAAGAACGTCGTCGTACTGGGCACCCAATGGGGTGACGAAGGTAAGGGCAAGGTCGTTGACCTGCTGACTGAACGGGCTAAATATGTTGTGCGCTATCAAGGTGGTCACAACGCTGGCCATACTTTGGTTATCAACGGTGAGAAAACCGTTCTTCATTTAATTCCCTCAGGTATTCTGCGTGAAAACGTAACCAGCATCATCGGCAACGGTGTTGTACTGGCACCTGACGCTTTAATGAAAGAGATGACAGAACTTGAAGCACGCGGTGTGCCTGTACGTGAGCGACTGTTACTCTCCGAAGCATGCCCATTAATCCTGCCTTATCATGTGGCTCTGGATAATGCGCGTGAAAAAGCACGTGGTGCAAAAGCCATTGGGACTACCGGTCGTGGTATCGGTCCTGCCTATGAAGATAAAGTTGCCCGCCGCGGTCTGCGTGTAGGTGATTTGTTCAACAAAGAAACCTTCGCTATCAAACTGAAAGAAATTGTGGATTACCACAACTTCCAGTTGGTGCATTACTACAAAGAAGATGCTGTTGACTACCAAACCGTGCTGGATGAAGTATTGGCTATCGCCGATATTCTAACCGCGATGGTCGTTGATGTTTCTGAATTGCTGGATAATGCCCGTAAGCAAGGTGATTTCATCATGTTCGAAGGCGCCCAAGGCACCTTGCTGGACATCGACCACGGTACTTATCCGTATGTCACTTCATCAAACACCACTGCGGGTGGCGTAGCGACAGGCTCTGGCCTGGGCCCACGTTATGTTGATTATGTGCTGGGTATCGTAAAAGCGTATTCTACTCGTGTTGGTGCAGGTCCATTCCCGACTGAACTGAACGATGAGACTGGCGAATTCCTGCGCAAGCAAGGTAACGAATATGGCGCAACCACTGGTCGTAGCCGTCGTACTGGCTGGTTAGATGCTGTTGCCGTGCGCCGTGCTGTACAAATCAACTCCTTATCTGGCTTCTGCATGACCAAATTGGACGTGCTGGATGGCCTGAAAGAAGTGAAGATTTGTGTTGGCTACCGCATGCCAGATGGCCGTGAAGTGGATACAACTCCACTGGCTGCTGAAGGCTGGGAAGGTATCGAGCCAATTTATGAAGTGATGCCTGGCTGGACAGAAACGACCTTTGGCGTGAAAGAACACAGCAAGTTGCCACAGGCAGCTCTGAACTACATCAAGCGTGTAGAAGAGTTGACAGGTGTTCCGGTTGATATCATCTCCACCGGCCCTGATCGTGAAGAAACCATGATCCTGCGCGACCCATTTGATGCATAATTGACGATATTATCGTCAACGCTATGTTATCAAGACACTGAAACCGGGCTAATGCCCGGTTTGTTGTTCCTTCGAAGCCGTTTTTACATCAAAAAACCCACCCGTCACCTAAATGATTAGCCGCAAGCTTTGTGGCTGGTTTATCATTCAATGTATAAGTTTTCTAAATAGCACTTAGCATCGTACTTATAACCTATCCAATATATGTCATCTTAGATGGGTTTAAGCCGGGTAAACTGATACTCAGGGGTATACGTGCAGTTAACAAGTTTTACTGATTATGGTTTGCGGGCGCTGACATATATGGCCTCGCTGCCCGAAGGCCAAATGACCAGCATTTCTCAGGTGACTGAGGTCTATGGTGTGTCTCGCAATCATATGGTTAAAATAATCAATCAGTTGAGCCGTGTCGGGCTTGTCACCGCAGTACGGGGGAAGAATGGGGGCATTCGGCTGGGGAAACCGGCTGATCAGATTCGTATTGGTGACGTTGTGCGCCAATTGGAACCCCTTTCTCTGGTTAATTGCAGTAGTGATTTTTGCCATATAACACCCGCTTGTCGCCTGAAACAAGTGCTTAATCAGGCGGTACAAAGTTTTCTAAGCGAGCTGGATAACTATACTTTGGCCGATATGGTTCAAGATAATACCCCGCTCTACAAGCTATTACTTGTTGAGTAGTTTTTTTCTTAATCAAAGAAATATATACCCAAAGAACTTGGAGTTGCAGGTAGACAGCCAGCAAACGAATCCCGATGAGCTTACATAAGTAAGTGATTCGGGTGAGAGCGCGCAGCTAACACCCCTGCAACTTCAAGTACGCAGGGTATAAGACCTGCTGCTGACAACGGAGGAACCGCAATGTCACAAGATCCATTCTTGGAACGAGAAGCAGAAAAATATGAGTCGCCGATCCCTAGCCGGGAATTCATTTTGGCTCATCTCGCGAAACGCGAAACACCTGCCAGCCGTGAAGAGCTGGCTAATGAACTTAATTTATCCGGTGAAGAGGCTCTAGAAGCACTGCGCCGCCGCCTACGCGCGATGGAGCGTGATGGCCAATTAGTCTTCACCCGTCGTCAATGCTACGCCTTGCCGGAGCGGCTGGACTTATTACGTGGCACAGTTATTGGTCACCGGGATGGCTTTGGTTTTTTGCGGGTTGAGGGCAGTAAAGACGATCTCTACCTTTCCGCAGAACAAATGAAAATGGCTATCCACGGTGATGTGGTACTGGCCCAAGCTATGGGGGCTGATCGTAAAGGCCGTCGTGAAGCGCGAATTGTGCGAGTACTGGTGCCGAAAACCAGTCAAATTGTGGGCCGTTACTTTACCGATGCCGGTGTTGGTTTCGTGGTGCCGGACGACAGTCGCTTGAGCTTCGATATTCTCATCCCACCTGAATTTATCAGCGGCGCCCGTATGGGGTATGTGGTGGTGGTCGAATTGACACAACGCCCAACCCGTCGCAGTAAAGCCGTGGGTAAAATTGTCGAGGTGTTGGGTGAGAACATGGGGACTAGCATGGCAGTGGATATCGCCTTGCGCACCCATGAAATTCCTCACACTTGGCCGCCACAGGTCGAAAAACAAGTTGCTGACCTGAAAGAACAAGTACCGGAAGAGGCGAAAAAAGGGCGAGTAGATTTACGCAATTTGCCATTGGTCACTATTGATGGCGAAGATGCCCGTGACTTCGATGACGCGGTGTATTGTGAGAAAAAACGCGGTGGAGGTTGGCGTCTGTGGGTTGCCATTGCAGATGTTAGCTATTATGTCCGCCCGCGAACGGCACTGGACGATGAAGCCCGCAGCCGTGGCAACTCAGTCTACTTCCCATCGCAAGTGGTGCCTATGTTGCCGGAAGTGCTATCAAATGGCCTTTGTTCCCTGAATCCGCAAGTAGACCGCCTGTGTATGGTGTGCGAGATGACTATCTCCGCACAGGGTAAGCTCTCATCTTATAAATTCTACGAAGCGGTGATGAGTTCTCACGCGCGTCTGACTTACACCAAAGTGTGGCGCATTATTGACGGTGAAGAGTCACTGCGTGAGCAATATAAGCCGCTGGTACCGCATTTATTAGAACTCCATGCCATGTACAAAGTGCTGGATCAGGCTAGGGCGGAGCGTGGTGGCATTGCCTTTGAAACAGAAGAAGCCAAGTTTATTTTCAATGCAGAGCGTCGTATTGAGCGCATTGAACCGACCATGCGTAATGATGCGCATAAACTGATTGAAGAGTGCATGATTCTGGCGAATATTGCTGCCGCGCGGTTTGTGGAAAAGCACAACGAGCCGGCGCTGTTCCGCGTGCATGACCGCCCAAGTGACGACCATATTTCAGCACTGCGCAGTGTGCTCAGTGAGTTGGGTCTGACGTTAGGTGGTGGTCTGAAACCTGAGCCAAAAGATTACGCGGTGTTAATGGATGAAGTTGCCGATCGCCCGGATCATGAAATGCTGCAAACCATGTTGCTGCGCTCCATGAAACAAGCGATTTACGATCCGGAAAACCGTGGTCACTTTGGTTTAGCACTGGCCTCTTATGGGCATTTTACCTCGCCAATTCGTCGTTATCCCGATTTGGCAATGCACCGGGCTATTAAGTACCAGTTAGCCAAAGAGCACGGCAATGTTAAAGAGCGCTGGACACCGACCGGTGGCTGGCACAGTGAATATGAAGACATGCTGCAATTGGGTGAACACTGCTCAATGACGGAGCGTCGTGCCGATGAAGCCACGCGAAATGTAGCCGATTGGCTGAAGTGTGACTTCATGCAAGATCAGGTAGGCAAAGTCTTCACTGGTATTATTGCTAGTGTTACCGGTTTTGGCTTCTTTGTCCGTCTGGATGATCTGTTCATTGATGGTTTGGTGCATGTTTCCAGTCTGGATAATGACTATTACCGTTACGACAATATTGGCCAACGGCTTATCGGTGAATCTTCCGGTCAGGTTTATCGCTTGGGTGATACCGTCGAAATCCGCGTAGAGGCGGTACATATGGATGAGCGCAAAATCGACTTTGCGCTGGTTTCAAGTACCCGCAAGCCGCGTGGGGAAGGTAAAACTGCGCGTGATAAGGCTAAGAAAGCGGATGGTCAGCGCACCATGCGCGATACCTCTAGCCGTGGTGGCCGTGGCAGTGCATCAAGTTCGTCACGTCGTGATGGTGCGCCAGCAGGAAATGGGCAAAAACGTCCTCGTCGTGCTAAAAAGCCAGCAAACTTTGAGCCGGACAGTGCTTTTCGTCCAGCGGATGCCGCCGCCAAAGTAGATGAAAAAGCGAAGGCGGAGAAAAAGGCTAAAGCTAAAGCGAAAAGAGCCTCGGCCAAAACCAAGAAAATTGCCGCTGCCACCAAGGCGAAGCGCGCAAAGAAAAAAACCAGCAGCGACCAGTAATGGCCTGTTGATTGTCGGGCGGCCCTCGTCGCCCGCATTAATTTAATCATTGGCAGGCAAATACTCTTGCCTGTCGACACATGTAAAAGAGCATCATGAGCGAAATTATTTACGGCATTCACGCCGTCAAAGCCCTGTTAGACAATGATCCACAACGTTTTCTGGAAGTTTTTATTCTGAAAGGCCGTGATGATCGTCGCCTACAGCCGTTGATTGCCGAACTCGAAGCTGCCGGTTTGGTCATTCAGGTTGCTAGCCGCCAATGGCTGGATTCACAAGTTGAGGGTGGTGTCCATCAGGGGATCGTGGCGCGAGTCCGTGAAGGGCGTCAGTATCAGGAAAATGATTTACCGGCCTTGTTGGAAAGTGTGGAAACACCTTTCCTATTGGTGCTCGATGGGGTAACAGATCCACACAACTTGGGTGCCTGTTTACGTAGCGCAGATGCGGCGGGCGTGCATGCGGTTATCGTGCCACGGGATCGTTCTGCACAACTTAACGCGATCGCGAAGAAAGTCGCCAGTGGCGCAGCCGAGAATGTACCACTGATTAAAGTCACGAATCTGGCTCGTACTTTGCGGGTGTTGCAGGAACACAATGTCTGGATTGTTGGGACTGCCGGTGAAGCAGACCACACGTTGTATCAGAGCAAAATGACCGGCCCAATGGCGCTGGTGATGGGAGCCGAAGGTGAAGGTATGCGTCGGTTGACTCGCGAGCACTGTGATGAATTAATTAGTATTCCGATGGCCGGTAGTGTTTCCTCACTGAATGTGTCGGTCGCAACGGGTGTCTGCCTATTTGAAGCGGTGCGTCAGCGAGCACTGAAAACCCAATAAGCTGTTCGTTTTATAAACAATTTTTCTTAAAAAGCCAATATTTCCGGATATTGGCTTTTTGTTTTTTATTTTTAATATAGGGAATTTAATAGCTTTATCAGTGAGATGTAGCGAATAAATCCTAGCCTGTGATGGCGTCTGTCAGCAAAAAAACCCGTCTGCATCATACTTAAGCCTGATTTATGGATACTGATTTCGTAATTAAGTACCGAAATGGAGGAAGGTATGGAGTGGCAGACTCACTTGGTTTTCAATCAGCCTGAGCCCTTGTCGAACAGTAACTTATTTCTGTCAGATATGGCCTTGCGGGAAGCGGTGATACGGGAACATGCTGGCTGGGATGGGGAGGATCTTGCTCAGATAGGGCGACAACTTGGCTCGCAGGAATCACTGGAATTAGGGCGGCTTGCTAACGCCAATCCTCCTGAGTTATTGCGTTACGATGCTGCAGGGCAACGCTTGGATCAGGTGCGTTTTCACCCAGCCTGGTATGTGTTGATGCAAGAACTGGTTAGCCATCGGGTACACAATTTACCTTGGCAAGAGGATGCCCGAATAGGGTCTTTTGTCGCGCGCGCGGCACGGTTTATCTTACATGCTCAGGTAGAAGCGGGAACGTTATGCCCAATAACCATGACATTTGGTGCCATTCCGTTGCTGCAAAAGATGCTTCCCCCACTTTTTCAAGATTGGCTGCCGCCACTGCTGTCGGACCGTTATGACTCTCACCACGTCATCGGTGGGCAGAAACGGGGTTTGCTGATTGGTATGGGAATGACAGAAAAGCAGGGTGGCTCTGATGTGTTAAGTAACACCACGAGGGCAGAGCCACTGGATGCGCGCGGCAAGGGCGAAGCTTATCGTCTGGTTGGGCATAAGTGGTTTTTCTCCGTCCCGCAAAGTGATGCGCACCTCGTGTTGGCGCAAGCTGAGGGGGGGCTATCCTGTTTCTTCCTGCCTAAAATATTGCCAGATGGCACCTATAACGCTATTCGATTAGAACGTTTGAAAGAGAAACTCGGCAATCGCTCCAATGCCAGCAGTGAAGTTGAATTTGACAATGCCACGGCTTGGTTATTGGGAGATGAGGGCGAGGGTATTCGCCAAATTCTGAAAATGGGCGGATATACTCGTTTTGATTGTGCGCTGGGTAGCCATGGGTTGATGAGGCGGGCTTTCTCTGTCGCGCTGTATCACGCTTGGCAGCGTCAGGCTTTTGGCAAGGCATTGGTAGACCAGCCCTTGATGCGACAGGGACTCAGCCGCATGGCATTGCGCTTAGAGGGCCATACTGCATTACTGATGCGTTTGGCCAGCACTTGGGGGAAAACCGGTGATCCCCATGAGCAGATATTCAGCCGATTACTGACTCCCGCGGCCAAATATCGTGTCTGTGGGCTGGGCAGTGCATTTGTTGCGCAGGCGATGGAGGTTTTAGGCGGGATTGGCTATTGCGAACAGAGTGAGTTACCGCGACTTTATCGCGAAATGCCGGTAAACAGCATTTGGGAAGGCTCTGGCAATATTATGTGTCTGGATGTGTTGCGCACATTACACAAGCTGCCAACCGCGCTGGAAATGTTGCAGCAAGAGTTTTACCCGGTGCGTGGACAGAATCGGTTGTTTGACCGTGCATGGCGGCAATTACAGCAGCGGCTGAAAAACCCCAAAGAAGAGCAAGGGCGTGCTTTAACTCAGCAACTGTTTGATTTGTGCTGCGCGGCTCAATTACTGCGTTTTGCCTCACCACCATTGGCGGATGCCTGGTGTCGAATGACGCTGGACCATCGTGACCAGTATATGTTGCCGGAGGTGGTTTGCGCGCGCTTACTTAGTCGCGCAACGGGAGGGCAATAGATCCTCCCTTCTTACTTATACAGCAATGCATTGGCATACCAGATGCCGGGGTAAACACTGTCTGACATCATGATAATCAAATAATAAGGCGCACCACTGGCATTAGCCTTGCGCTTAATTTCTGCCTCAACATCCATCGGGCTGCCAAATACCTGAGCTGAAATAGTGCCCATTTTCTGTAAGTTAGCACTTTGGGCGCGGGTGATTTCTTGTGCATAAGGCTGGGGGGCGGGAGGGGGAACAGGCGTCACGTGAAAAGCACTGCAAGCCGAAAGCCCCAAAGTGATTGCCAAGAACAGCATCGCGCGTTTCATTTTCATCTTTACCTCTTTGTTAGCAGGGCGGTTACTGCCACGTTCGTTATTTCTCTAGTGTAACTCTGTGGCATCAAGTCTGTGGGTAATATCTTGGAAGAAATTGATTTAAGACTTTATATCTGTGTTTTGGCACACTGAATTTATTCGGTATAAATGGCTTTCTCGCGTTTATGCCCAGCCTAATACACAAAGGATTCTCACCATGATTGAGATGTCGCTGGAAAATATTAAGGGTATTGAGGTCATCCATGCAGCCCCTGTGGGTAAGCGCCAGCAGCCATTACCGACTATTTTCTTTTATCACGGTTATACCTCGTCAAAAGAGGTTTACTCCTATTTTGCCTATGCTTTTGCTCAAGCGGGCTTTCGCACAATCGCACCGGATGCGGATATGCATGGTGCACGTTTCAATGGCGATGATACTGAGCGGCAATCTCATTTCTGGGCGATCTTGAAATCGAATATTGATGAGTTACCCGCCCTTAAGCAGCACTATCAGCAAGCGGGATTGATTGAGGGCGAACGTATTGGTGTTGCGGGCGCATCGATGGGGGGAATGACCACGTTGGGGGCTTTTGCTCGCTATCCTTGGGTCAGGGTAGCCGCCGATTTTATGGGGTCAGGTTATTTTACTTCTCTGGCGAAAACACTGTTTCCTCCATTAAACGCTGGTCGCCAAGTCAGCTCGGCAGAATTTCAACGCCGTCTGTTACCTTTGGCCGATTATGATCTTGCTCATCAGTTGGAGAAAATTGCTGATCGCCCACTCTTGGTCTGGCATGGTGAAGCAGATGATGTCGTGCCTGCGGCAGAGAGCGCGAGGTTAGTACAGGAACTGAGGGCAAGTGGGAGGGACAACCACCTGACCTATCTTACCGAAGCGGGCATCGGCCATAAAATTACCCCTACCGCGCTGGCCGCGGGGGTGCGTTTTTTCAGCAAACACCTATAAAAAACCCCCGACAAGCGGGGGGAATTGAGCATGAGGGTTTTCTTTTTATCGGGCTTTCTCTGGTGTTGTATTTGTTTATTGAATCCTAGCGATAGAGAACTGCGTTAACGTGCATAGAACTATTGTCGCCAGGCTCATGCATCGCGATGATCTGATAAGAACTTGCGCCACGTTCATCGGCTAATTTACTGAGTTGCGCAGTGGCATCGTCAGGGGAAATCACATTGTGACCCAGTGACAGTGCTCCAATACTGACGCGCTGTTGTTGCATAGCCTGCTGGGCCGTAATTTCCGTGGCAGCAAATGTACTGGCGGAAAGGAAAAAGCTCAGGATGGCGGCGATGGTAAGTGTATTTTTCATGGGTGACTCCAATATCTTATTTATATACTTTGAATAACTTATCTAGCTGTTGCGCCGCTTGTTATGCGGTGGATGTAAATAATTCTAGTCGCTTTTGTTCATTTAAAAATACGCTTCAATTGATTTACTTGGTCAAAAAAAATGAACGATTATTGAGTTGAGCTAATGATTTTATTGAAAGATTTAGCAAACTAATGGTTTTACATACATTGGTTATTTAATGAACAAAAAGTGCGGTTTTGGTCGCGCAATCCGTTGTACAAGAATAAATCCCCGTCAGTCCTTGAGTTTCCAGCCGCCGACAAGTATAGTTACGCGTCATTTTTCAGCCGCACACAAATACGTTCCTTGCCTCCATGGGCCGCGGTTGACCCTATCAGGAGGCTGAATAATCCGTAAGGAGCAATAATCGATGCGTCATTACGAAATCGTTTTTATGGTCCATCCTGACCAAAGCGAACAGGTTCCGGGCATGATCGAGCGCTATAGTGCAACTATCACTAATGCTGCTGGTACGATCCACCGTCTGGAAGACTGGGGCCGCCGTCAACTGGCTTACCCGATCAACAAACTGCACAAAGCTCACTACGTTCTGCTGAACGTTGAAGCTCCGCAGGAAGCGATCGATGAGCTGGAAACAAACTTCCGCTTCAACGACGCCGTTATCCGTAGCATGGTTATGCGCGTAAAACACGCGGTAACTGAAGCATCACCAATGGTTAAAGCGAAAGACGAACGCCGTGAGCGTCACGACTTCGCGTCTGAAGCCAATGATGATTCTGAAGCTGGGGATTCTGAAGAGTAATTGCCGTGGTGACCACTAATCGTCTGGTACTCTCTGGCACTGTGTGCAAGACACCGGTTCGAAAAGTAAGTCCTTCTGGAATTCCGCATTGTCAATTTGTGCTTGAGCACCGATCAACACAGCAGGAAGCCGGATTTAGCCGACAAACATGGTGCAGAATGCCCATCATCGTTAGCGGGCAAAAGTCACAAGCATTAACTCACAGTATAACGGTCGGCAGTCAGTTAACCGTTGAAGGCTTCATTAGCTGCCATCAAGGCCGCAATGGGCTAAACAAACTGGTTCTGCATGCCGAGCAGATTGAATTTATAGATTCTGGAGACTAGCCAAATGGCACGTTATTTCCGTCGTCGCAAGTTCTGCCGTTTTACCGCGGAAGGCGTTGTAGAGATTGATTATAAAGATATCGCTACGCTGAAAAACTATATCACTGAAAGTGGTAAAATTGTCCCGAGCCGTATCACCGGTACTCGCGCAAAATACCAGCGTCAGCTCGCCCGTTGTATCAAGCGCGCACGCTACCTGTCTTTGTTGCCGTACACTGATCGTCATCAGTAATCGGCCACTGTCCATTAACGACTTTGAGAGGATAAGGTAATGCAAGTTATTCTGCTTGATAAAGTAGCAAACCTGGGCAGCCTGGGTGACCAAGTGAACGTTAAAGCGGGCTACGCTCGTAACTTCCTGGTTCCACAAGGTAAAGCTGTTCCGGCAACTAAGAAAAACGTAGAGTTCTTTGAAGCACGCCGTGCAGAATTAGAAGCCAAATTGGCTGGCGTTCTGGCTGCTGCTGAAGCTCGCGCAGCTAAAATCAACGAACTGGGCAGCGTCACCATCGCATCTAAATCTGGCGATGAAGGCAAACTGTTCGGCTCTATCGGTACTCGCGACATCGCTGATGCAGTCACTGCAGCTGGCGTTGAAGTGGCCAAGAGCGAAGTTCGTCTGCCGAATGGCGTTCTGCGTACCACAGGTGATCATGAAGTTCACTTCCAGGTACACAGCGACGTGTTCGCGCAACTGAACGTGATCGTGGTTGCAGAAGCGTAAGTTACGCTGCTGTTAACCTGCTAAAACGCCAGCCTCGTGCTGGCGTTTTGCTTTTTGACATAGAGCAAAGCGAGTTTAGGGCGTAGTGCCAGACTCTACAATATCAAATTGACATTCTTCGGCCGCCACTCCTGAGCATTGGTAAATCTCAAGGAAGGCTGTTTTTTGGTAGGCCCAGTGGGGTTTCCCATTGATGGATACCGGCCAGGTTTTATTCCCGTAATACATATCAACCTGCCGACCTTCGTCATGTAAATTGTACGCACACTTCTGAAATATCCCCTGCATAGCGTTTTTATCTTTATTACTTTCATTATCGATAATTAAAAGTGCCTCACTAAAATCTTTAATCGCTGCTTTGTTTTCAGGTATAGATTCTTGTAATACCCCAATCCACTCGTCATCCCCATTGCCTGTGGCCGTGTAAATTTGTGCTGCCTGTTTGATTGCACTTATTGCAGGGCAATGATGTTCAGCCAATGCCCCAAAGGGGGTAAAGAAGAGAAGCAAAAAAGGTGTTTTATATTTCATAATCACTCCCTTGTGAATATGGTTATTTGTTGGTGTTATGGATGACGTGAACCACCCAGAAAACAACCTAATTCGGGAGTGAGGCAGCAACAATATCAAAGAAGATAAGGCGGTAGATAGAAAGGGGCTATAGCGTGCAGTACTTAACGATCACGACGATAGCTGCCATCGCTTTGCCGGGTAAACAGCACTTGTGTATTGCGAGTGGTTTCAATCGTCAGGGCTGCAACCGCCCCTTGCGCATCCAGCATAATTTTGACTTCTTGCCCGGCTTTGAGGTTACTCAGCGGCTTATCATTACCCTCGACCTGTGCCATCGCAAAAACTTCATTGACTGGCAAATTATTGTCGCGGAATAGCTGCGCCAGTGTTTTCCCTGATTGAATCTGATAACTCTGCCAATTCTCCTGTACTGGGGGAGTGGCTTCAGGTGTCACAGAAGGCGCCACCGTAGGAGGTGGCGGAGCATCAAGATCGTTCTGTAAATGGGCCTGTAGCGGTATCTCAGTCGACGGTGCGCTAACCGGGAATGTGTTATCGGTGTTATCGCGAGACACCGGCCATAGCAGGGCTAGCAGCAAGACTGCCGCCGCAATAATAACCCAGCGACGATGGAATAAAGGCAATGGTTCCATCCACTGAAAATTGTCTGGTAAGTGCCAGATTTTCAGCCATAACCCTTTAATACCGGCTTCCCGCCACGTTGTCGTCACAGGTTCAGGGGCGATATTATTTTCAGTAGAGGCAATATCCTCGGCGGGAGAAATAGGTGCTGATGCACTGACTTCAGACAATAGATTTTGATCATCAGCCGTTTTCGCACCCGGCAAAATCCTCTGCCTGATACTCAGCCAAGTGTGTAGCAGTGGTTGATAAACCCGCGTGCTTTTCCTTCTCCTGGGCGCGATTCTGCCCATGGTGACCTCTCTTCAACTGCGTAGAACAACATAAATATTAAAATGACAATGTACCAATAGGCTTCTAAGTATAACCCTTCTTACTTGAAGTTGATGCAGTCGCTATCTGGTTGATGCTAAAAGACAGAATACTCTGATATCCCTATCGGCTAGCATGCTGCCATTGTTTCTTTTTCTTCGACAAAAGTCATCATTCACGAAGCAAGATTTTACCGCGCTCCCCTGCTGCTGTTATGCTGGCGGCTTCGACATGATTAGCGACTAAAGGAAAATCCATGACAACCCCTTCTTTTGATAGCGTTGAAGCGCAAGCAAGCTACGGAATTGGTTTACAAATCGGGCAGCAATTACAAGAGTCCGGGCTGGAAGGTTTATTGCCAGAAGCATTATTGGCAGGTTTGCGTGACGCGATGGAAGGGAATACACCGACCGTCCCTGTTGATGTAGTTCATCGTGCACTGCGTGAAGTTCACGAGCGTGCTGATAAAGTCCGTGTTGAGCGCCAACAGGCTTTGGTTGAAGAAGGGAAAACGTTCCTGGAAGAGAATGCCAAGCGTGATGACGTCACCACGACAGAATCTGGTTTACAGTTCTCGGTATTGCAGGCCGGTGAAGGCCCAATCCCATCCCGCCAAGACCGTGTTCGTGTGCACTATACCGGTCGTCTGGTTGACGGCACCGTATTTGATAGCTCAGTTGAACGTGGCCAGCCAGCAGAGTTCCCAGTCAGCGGTGTTATTCCGGGCTGGATTGAAGCGTTGTCGATGATGCCGGTAGGGTCTAAGTGGAAATTGTATATCCCGCACAATCTGGCTTATGGCGAGCGTGGCGCGGGTGCAACCATCCCACCATTCAGTGCATTGATGTTTGAAGTGGAACTGCTGGAAATTCTGTAATATTCCTATGCAGTGATATCAGAGAGGGCGACATCTGTCGCCCTTTTGCATTTATTGACCGCGATAGCGTTTGATTGTGAATTTATTCGCCTTTCAGCGCGCGGGGAAACAGCAAATTGTTTTCCAGATGAATATGTTCCATCAGGTCAGTGATGAATTCATTGATGCCGGTGTAAAGCGCCTGCCAGGTATTACAGGCTCCTTCTGGTGGGGTCATGTTTTGTGTCAATTGCTTCACTACTTCCAACTGCTGCCCAACCGCGTCGTGTTCCGCTTCCATCACAAATATTGGCCCACCAGCCTGAGAACCCATGCCGCGTTTGATCATCGGGAACAGAATTTCTTCTTCTTTGTACATATGCTGGGTTAGTTCTTCGAGAATCGCCGTCAGTTCTACCGCCAATCCGCGAGGGCAGGCTGGTTTTTCGCCATGTACGCGCTCAACTTTTTCAGCCATCAGAATCAATTCTGGCAGTTGTTCGCGATGGCGGTTGTGATAGCGGCTAATAATAAAATCAATGATGTCAGTCAGGGAACGTTGCTGCCAGTCTTCAGATGACTGAGGTTCGGTGTGCAATGCACTCAGTTGCGCTTCTAGCTCATCAATATCCAGATTTAGCTTATTGGCTGCCCGCAGTAGTGTTTGCTTGCCCCCACAGCAGAAATCCAATTGATGTTGACGGAAGAGCTTTGTAGCACGTGGGATAGCAATAGCCAGAGCGCCGAGAGATTGATTGCGGTAATCCATGATGACACCTCATTGAGTTATTAAATATCTATAACATGTATAATAAATGCATGTTATAGAATGCGATATAGCTCTAAAGGGGTATGTCGAGAGATCAACAGCGCTCCGTAAAGCGCTGTTGCCAGAGATTACTTCTTCTGTAAATCGATTTGGTAAACCTCGAAACCAATCTCGTCAGTTCCCATGGCTTTCATCGGATATTGTGCTTTTTGCTTAATAAATTCAGCTGCTTTGGTACTTGGTGAAGTTTCAAAACGGATATCCAATGGCTGTTTACTCTCAAGGGCTGTCAAACGCCAGTTGTTATCGGCTCGCGGAGTGACTTGCCCATGCTTTTTGGTTTCAGCGCTGATATAAGCAGACAGAACTGCCCGGTTTTCATCCGGCGATGCGAAAGCAATATGGCTGTCACCGGTGCCTGCAAATTTACCGCTGTAAGCACGGTAATTGTTGGTAGCGATCAGGAACGTGGCTTTAGGATCAATGGGTTTGCTGTTAAAAGTGAGGTTTTTAATACGCTCGGCTTTGTCGTTAATTAGTGCGCATTCACCATCATAACGAGCCGGTTGGCTCACATCGATTTCATAATTAACACCATCGATGACATCGAAATTATACGTGCGGAAACCATCCCAATTAATAAGTGATTGTGGCTTATCACTGTTAACGTCAATTTGATTATATTGCGCGGCAGAGCACTCTAACCACTGCTTCACTTCGGCACCACTGGCTTTCACCACAACTAATGTATTCGGGTAAAGGTACAAATCTGCGGCATTACGGAAAGTCAGCTCACCTTTTTCTACTTCGACAAAACTGGCTGGATCATTTTTGCGCCCGCCCGCTTTAAACGGTGCCGCAGCAGAAAGTACCGGTAAGTCAGCCAAATCAGGATCACCCTGAATAAAGTGTTCGGTATAGGCGCGCTGGGCGTTATTCACAATTTGTACTGTTGGGTCATCTTGGATCAGCGCCAGATAGCTATACATATTATCTGATGCGTTGCCGATAGGTTGGCTAACAAAATCACGAGTGCCCTGATGGTCAGCGGCTAACACTTTCACCAACTGTGCATCTTCAGCGGCTAGCGATTTTTGTGTGGTTTTATCAAAGATAGGGCGTGCTTCGGCTTTGGCCTGAGTCACTTGCCACGGGCCTTTGTCATTATTCAGGACAAAATCGACAACCCCCAGATGGTCACCCCACTGGCCTGGCATCACTGCTGGAATACCATTAAGTGTCCCTTGGGTAATATCCGCACCTTTAATCGCAGCAAAATCTTTGCTCGGGAAGACGGCGTGGGCATGACCGAACATGATGGCATCGATACCCGGTACTTGGCTGAGGTAATAGACCGAGTTTTCAGCCATAGCTTTATAAGGCACACTGGACAGGCCTGAGTGGGGGATTGCGACCACTAAATCCGCCCCTTGCTTGCGCATTTCTGGCACCCACTTTTTGGCGGTCTCGGTGATATCGTTAACGGTAACTTTACCGCTCAGATTGGCTTTATCCCATATCATCACTTGGGGCGGTACAAAACCGATGTAGCCTATCCGTAGGTTATGTGTTTTCCCTTCGCGATCTTTTACTGGGGTATCGGCAATAATATAAGGTTGAAACAGCGGTTTACCCGTTTTGACATCAATGACGTTAGCATTCACATAGGGAAATTTGGCGCCTGCCAGTGATTTTTTCAGATAATCCAGACCATAATTAAACTCATGGTTGCCGATATTACCGACGGCATAGTCCAGAGTATTCATTGCCTTGTAGACAGGATGAATTTCCCCGGCGTTGAGTCCTTTGGCTGCCATGTAGTCGCCAAGCGGGCTGCCCTGAATTAGGTCACCATTGTCTACCAGAACGCTGTTTGTCGCTTGTTGGCGGGCGGCATTAATCAGACTTGCCGTACGCACCAGACCGAACTTTTCCGTGGGTTTATCTTTGTAGTAATCGAAATCCATCATGTTGCTGTGCAGGTCAGTGGTTTCCAGTACACGCAAATCAACGGTCGCGGCCTGTGTTGTGCCCATCGTCATTGATGTTGCGATGGCAATCAGGCTGGTAAGCAGGGATAACGTCATCGGACGCTTAGACATGGCTCTCTCCATAGTGGCTTTTCCATTAACAAAAACAACTCGATATGTATCGCAAAAGAATATGTAAATTTAATAAATCGTCATGACAAAGTGTGAAGTTTGGCAGAAAACAGCTTTGGATAACGCGGAGGTACTCACAATTGCAGCAGGTTGATCCTACTGATTTTATTGAGAGTAAGACAAGAAAGGTGGCAATCGGGCAAGGAAATTATTAGTCTGCCAAACCAGTGACAAGCTTTGTGATGATTAATTTTTATTTTGGTTTTGCGTTCTAAAATAAATGTAGAGTGGGTAAGACAGTCCCAAATCATTGTCGAACGGCAGAGATCAATCGAGTGCATTCTGACTATCAATATTCGGCATGACTCATAATACCAAGGGGTGGATGATGTTAGAGCAAATTTGCCAGTTGGCCCGCGAGGCAGGCGTGGCGATTATGGCGGTCTATCAGGGGGAAAAACCCTTAGATGTGGCCCACAAAAAAGATGATTCTCCAGTCACTGCGGCTGATCTTGCGGCACACCAAATTATCAAAGCTGGATTGGCGGCATTGACTCCTGATATCCCCCTGCTATCTGAAGAGGATCCACCAACGTGGGCAGTGCGCCAGCACTGGCAGCGCTATTGGCTGGTTGATCCTTTGGATGGCACCAAAGAATTCTTGAACCGTAATGGTGAGTTTACAGTCAATATTGCCCTGATTGACCAAGGGATTCCGGTGCTGGGTGTGGTTTATACCCCGGTGACGGAGGTGATGTATAGCGCCGAGAATGGTAAGGCGTGGAAGGAAGAATGTGGTAGGCGCATGCAGATTCAAGTGCGCGATGCATTGCCGCCGCTGGTGGTTGTCAGCCGTTCTCACAGTGATGCGGAGTTGGAAGATTATTTGTCGCAATTGGGCGAGCATCAGACGGTATCAGTGGGATCATCGTTGAAGTTTTGTCTGGTGGCTGAAGGGAAAGCACAGCTATACCCGCGCTTTGGGCCAACCAATGTATGGGATACCGCTGCTGGGCATGCTGTTGCTATTGCTGCCGGGGCGCAGGTTCACGATTGGCAGGGTAAGCCATTATCTTATACCCCACGTGAATCATTCCTGAACCCCGGTTTTCGCGTATCGCTGTTTTAAAGTTTCAGCAGTTGGTGCAGTTGGGCGATGACCTGCTGCACTTCTTCGGCTGTCAGCGCGCCATCTTTGACAAATTTAACGTTTCCTTGCGGGTCTAGCACCACTATGGCTGAACCTTTTTCCGCTAAACCCCAAGCCTTTTGAACATTCCCATTACTGTCTACCACAAACTGTGACCAAGGGAATTCGCGCTTATTACTTTCAATGCTGCTACGCACAAACACCGCAGTGCCAATAATCGCATCATCGGTATTGACGATTGTCGTCGTTTGGTAACGATCGTGTGGCAAATTAGCATGCTTGATAGCTTCTACGAGCGGAGCATTGAGTTCCTTTGCTGAGGTGCGGCCAGCAATATGCTGGACCACTCGCACTTTGCCGGGCAATTGCGAGCTATTCCAGTTTTTATAGCTAAACTGATCAGTAGCCTTATCATAATTCAATTCGCCTTTATCACTGACACCTACCGGCGGTACGCGCTGGTCAAGTTGGAGATTGTGAGCACTGGCAATGAAAGGGGTGAACAGCAGCGATAGGATAAGCAGGCTATTTTTTATCATGGGATGTCCTTGTGGATCTTATGAGTCATGTTGGGCACTTATTTCTGTACCTTGTAATCTACTGGGTATCAGTTTTCCAATCATAGGTGCTGATCAGAGGTCTGTCCTGTTTGTTGAGAATAATTATTTCTACCATTAACTAGATGGTTATTCTGTCTCTATCTCTCATTTTCTCTTTATGACTCTGTAATTTTATGTAAATCCAGCATCAATGACTAATTTTGGGGGAACTTAAGCCCATACTCTAGGTCTATTACTCTGCAATTATCTTACGCTACCTGTGATCTTGGTCGCTAAGTCGCCAAAAGGTACGTGTTGGTGCTATGGGAGGAAAGTAAAACAATGAGGATCTTCCAACGTTACAATCCGGCAAAAATCGCGATGTATGTCAAAACGTTATTCCGTGGTCGGTTGTATATCAAAGACATGGGGGCTTTTGAGTTTGATAAAGGCAAGATTTTAATCCCGAAGGTTAGGGATAAACGCCACTTTGAGGTGATGTCAGAAGTGAATCGGCAGGTGATGCGTTTGCAAGCCGAAATGGGCTAATCCCCTTCGTACATGAAGTTGTAGCGTTGTTAGCGGCTCTCAATCACCCGAATCACTTACTTGAGTAAGCTCATCGGGATTCGGCCTAGCTGCTTGGTGTTACCCCAGACTAATTGAATTGCGGCTCCTTTATCGGGGCCGCTAATGTTTTAAATGTTCATGGAGTTAAACATGTTGAATGTTTTCTCTATGCATCGCTGCTTTCGTGTGGTGCTTTTGGCAGTATCGGCGCGGGTTGGTCACTGAGTTTGGTAACCAGTAACTGATCGATTTTGTAGCTGTCGATATCCACCACTTCAAACTTGTAACCAGCATATTTGACGAAATCGGTGCGCTTTGGAATTTTGCGCAGCATATACATCATAAAGCCGCCGATGGTTTCATAATTACCAGACTGCGGGAATTCATCAATATGCAGTACGCGCATAACGTCTTCAATGGGTGTACCGCCTTCAATCAGCCATGAACTCTCATCACGAGCAACAATTTGTTCTTCTTGACCTTGGCCGACTAAATCCCCCATCAAAGTGGTCATTACGTCATTAAGGGTAATTATCCCAACGACCAACGCATATTCGTTGAGAATCACGGCAAAGTCTTCACCTGCTGTTTTAAAGCTCTCAAGTGCCTCAGAGAGGGTCAGCGTGTCCGGCACAATCAGCGCTGAACGTATTTGCACTCCACTGCTCAACACCAGACTCTGGTTGCCTAACACCCGGTTCAGCAGGTCTTTGGAGTCAACATAACCCACGACTTGATCAATATGGCCATCGCAGACCAGAAATTTGGAGTGCGGATGAGTCGAAATCTTCTCTTTTATGCTGTCTTCACTTTCCCGCAGATCGAAATAAATCACACTTTCGCGTGAAGTCATCGACGAAGGAACGGTACGTGATTCCAGCTCAAAGACGTTTTCAATTAATTCATGCTCTTGCTTACGTAGCACACCAGCCAATGCCCCCGCTTCCACGACAGCATAGATATCATCCGAAGTGATGTCGTCATTGCGGACCATTGGTAGCTTAAATAAACGGAAAATCAGATTGGCCATCCCATTGAAGAACCAAACTAATGGGCGACAAATCATCAGACAGAAGCGCATCGGGTTGACGATCCGCACGGCAACCGCTTCAGGTGAAATCATACCGATGCGTTTCGGGGTTAAGTCTGCAAAGAGGATAAATAAGCTGGTGACTAAAACGAACGAGCAAATGAAGCTGACTTGATCAGCAAGTTCGGGTGACATAAAGCGCTCAAACACCACTCTGAAAGAAGGGGAAAATGCGGCGTCACCGACAATACCGCCAAGGATAGCAACGGCATTTAGTCCAATCTGGACCACAGTAAAGAATATCCCCGGTGTCTCTTGTAGTTTAAGTACTCGTAAGGCGTTGATATCGCCTTCGTCAGCCAGAAGTTTTAATTTAATTTTGCGTGATGCGGCCAGCGAAATCTCAGATAACGAGAAAAAGGCACTCACTGCAATCAAAAAAAGAATCAGTAAAATACTGTTTAACATAATCTATCCGTGTCGTACCGGCGATAGTGCCGGCGATCGTAAGGAAGGGTTATACTCGTCATCTTTCAAGTGGCAGATTTGTCACCCAAATTTGCAGCCTTCCTGCGCCTTGAAATATATAGGGTATATAGTTCATGTTGAGTTTTAAGACAACGGCAGAAAACCGTTACCGGGCTGAGTGAACAGCCCGGCTAGTATAGCAGCAGCGATGAGAGCGCCGCCAGCCTTACAGATTAGGTGGCATACAAACGCCAATACCGCCTAAGCCGCAATATCCATGCGGATTTTTGTATAAATATTGCTGATGGTCATCTTCGGCATAGTAAAACGGCAGGGCGGTCGCTATTTCGCTTGTAATGGCCCGGCGGTCACCGGCTTTTTCCATCGCTTGCTGAAACTGCACTTTGCTCGCTTTAGCCTGCGCTTCTTGCTCCGGTGTTAATACGTAAATGGCTGAACGATATTGTGTTCCGACATCGCCCCCTTGTCGCATTCCTTGTGCCGGATCGTGATTTTCCCAGAAAATCTGCAATAGTTGCTTATAGCTGATGATGGCAGGGTCAAAAACAACACGAACGACTTCGGCATGAGCCGTGCGCCCACTGCATACCTCATGGTAGGTTGGGTTTGGCGTATATCCACCACTGTAGCCTGCGGCGGTGCTATAAACTCCCGGTTGTTGCCAAAATAGACGCTCGACACCCCAGAAACAGCCCATGGCAAAGAGAGCTATTTCCATACCTTCGGGGACATGTGTCATAGAGTGTCCATTCACCACATGGAGAGTGGCGACCGGCATCGGTGTCAGTCGCCCCGGCAAAGCATTAGCCGCATCAATGACGGCAGTTTTATCAAAATTTTGCACCACAATAGACTCCGATGTTGACAATAGATCCTAAGTTTACAGTAAATTGCTAACAAGATGTTTACAGCGAATGGTTACAGACAGTTGTATCTGATTGCAAGTTTGCACACAATAAGGCCCATTCCGCGTTAATGTAGCGGCTTAAGGTGGAGTTTTAGGGATAATAGGCTTAAATCGGTCTTTGAATGCGGAATGATAGTGTGAGTCCCTACTTTGATTGACCCATATCCGTGAGATCGTTTTACAGGAAAGTATAATTAATAAGCTAGGAGTACGCGTGCCACGATACCCTATTCTATGTTTTTTGTGTGTATTGCTCGCCACACCTACCGCCTTTGCTGCCAATGTTCGGTTGCAGGTTGAGGGTCTTAGCGGGGATTTAGAGAGAAACGTCAGGGCGCGTTTATCAACAATTGACACAGATGAAGTCACCGCTGACGGGCGTTTTCGCTCAAGGGTGGATGAAGCTATTCGTCAGGGGTTGCGGGCTTTAGGCTATTACGACCCCACCATCACCTTTGATTTGCAAGAGCGCCCGGCACCTGCGCGTTCAATTTTAATCGCCAAGGTGGTCCCCGGAGAGCCGGTTTTGATTGCTGGTGTGGATATTGTGCTGCAAGGTGGTGCGAGGACAGATCCCGACTACTTAGCACTGGTGCGCCGAGATAGACCAAAAATTGGCTCCGTTTTGAATCATGGTGATTTTGATAACTTCAAAAGTTCACTGACTGGCCTGGCACTGCGCCGTGGTTATTTTGATGCCAATATGATCAAAAGCCAGCTCGGTGTGGCGGCTGAATTGCGTAAGGCTTTTTGGGATATCGATTTCGACAGCGGCGAGCGCTACCGCTTCGGTAAAGTTATTTTCCAAGGCTCGCAAATCCGCGAGGATTTCCTGCAAAATCTGGTGCCATTTCATGAGGGGCAACTGTACTCTGCCGATGATTTGGCTGAGTTAAACCGCCGTTTATCTGCAACTAACTGGTTTAACTCCGTGGTTGTTTCACCTGATTTCCGCGATGCGAAAAAAACTAAAGTTTTGCCGCTTGATGCGGTGGTGACGCCCCGAACAGAAAATACGGTTGAGCTAGGGGGCGGTTATGCCACCGATGTCGGGCCGCGGCTAACAGCCAGTTGGCGCAAGCCTTGGATGAACTCCTACGGCCACAGCCTGACGACCAGTACCACACTGTCAGCACCTGAGCAGACGCTGGATTTCAGCTATCGAATTCCCTTGTTAAAAAACCCTCTTGAACAGTATTACCTATTGCAGGGTGGGTTTAAACGTACCGATCTTAATGACACCAAATCAGATACCACGACACTCAACGTTGCTCGCTTTTGGGATCTCTCCAGTGGTTGGCAGCGGGCGATAAACCTGCGTTGGAGTCTGGATCACTTTACTCAAGGTAGTGTGACGGACACGACTATGCTGTTGTATCCAGGGGTGAGCATTAACCGTACCCGTCAGCGTGGTGGTGCCATGCCGGTCTGGGGCGACAGTCAGCGTTATTCCATCGATGTGTCAGATACCACGTGGGGGTCCGATGTTGATTTTGGTATTTTCCAAGCACAAAACGTGTGGATACGTACTCTAGGTGAGAAAAACCGCTTTGTGGTACGCGGCAATTTAGGTTGGATTGAAACCAACAATTTTGACCGTGTGCCGCCGTCACTGCGTTTCTTCGCCGGTGGTGATCGCAGTATTCGTGGCTATAAATTCCGCGATGTTTCTCCTCGCGACAGTGAGGGTAAGTTAACCGGTGCTTCTAAATTAGCCACAGGTTCTCTCGAATATCAATATAACGTCACTGGCCGATGGTGGGGGGCGGTATTTGTCGATACGGGGGAAGCCGTTAATGATATTCGTAAGAGCGATTTTAAAACCGGTGCTGGGGTAGGGGTGCGTTGGGCTTCTCCTGTCGGCCCGATCAAGCTGGATATCGCTAAACCTATTGGTGACAACGAAGCACGTGGCGTGCAATTTTACATCGGTTTGGGGCCTGAACTATGATGTCGATAAAGGGATGGCGGTGGGTAAAGAGACTCTGTATCGCATTTCTGCTCATTGTCCTGCTGCTGGTCGGCGCACTGGTAGGTTTGCTCGGTACCACCACGGGTTTACATTTTGTTATCAACAGTGCGGCACGTTGGGTGCCTGGTCTGGATATTGCCAGTGTCAGTGGTGGCTGGCGTGACCTCACCCTTAAAGGCATTCAGTACCAAATGCCAGGTGTCACGGTTAATACTGGGCAGTTTCATCTGTCATTGCAACTCTCCTGCCTAAAGCGCAGCGAGTTATGCGTTAACGCACTGACAGCCCAGGATGTTGATGTGGTGGTGGATACCAAGGCCATGGCTCCTTCGGCTCCCGCTCCCGCCAGCACTGAGCCTATGGGCGAATTGAGCACGCCATATCCCATCACTTTGCGTTTGCTGTCACTCAACAATGTCAAAGTGACTATTGATGACACTGCGATTTCGCTGGATGAATTCCGCACAGGCGCACATTGGCAACAACGCGCATTGGACCTGATGCCGACTAAAATCAGTGGGTTACTGATAGCACTGCCAAAAACAGTGCCTGCTGTTGTTCCTGATGCAGCGAAACCCGCGGTAGAAACGGCTATCGCCGTCAAAGAGGCAGTTGAGCAGCAAGCTGCCGCTCCCGCAGAACCAGAAACCCCGCTGGGAGAGACGTTAAAAGAGCTTTTCTCCAAGCCCCTGTTGCCTGATTTACCAAACTTCCGCCTGCCGCTCGATTTGAAAATTAACGAAATTTCTGGGCAGCAATTACGGCTCACCGGCGATACTGATGTCCTTATCAGCAGCGTTTTGTTGCGCGCCAATACCCAAGAAAATCAAGTCACGCTGGATACGCTGGATATCAAATCGCCACAGGGTGGGCTGTCAGCCCATGGTGAGGCACAACTGGCGGATAAGTGGCCGCTTAGTTTGGTCGTCAACAGCGCATTGAACATAGAGCCACTGAAAGGCGAGAAAGTGAAGTTGACCGTCGGTGGTGCGCTGCGTGAACAACTCAAGGTGGCGCTCAATTTATCCGGCCCAGTCAGTGCACAGCTTGAGGCAGAAACTGCGTTGGCGCAGGTAGGGTTACCGCTGGCATTAACCCTACAAAGCAAGCAATTGCGTTGGCCGCTGAGTGGTGAGCCTCAGTTCCAACTCAGTAATTTAAAAACACGGTTTAATGGGCAGGCAACAGATTATGCGCTGTCAATTCGTGCTGATTTTAAAGGTACGGATTTACCGCCAGCGGTATTCACTCTCGACGGTAAAGGGAATGTTGAACAATTCAATCTGACACGCTTGCGTTTGGCGGCATTGCAAGGCAACTCTGATCTCACTGGCGTGGTGGATTGGAGCAAAGCGATTAGTTGGAATTCGGTGCTCACCCTGTCGGGTATTAATACTGTGAAGCAGTGGCCAGAGTGGCCAGCAAAATTGGATGGCAAGATTGTCACACGAGGCAGTCTCCATGGCGGTAGCTGGCAATTACAGGTGCCAGAGTTGACACTGGACGGCAATGTAAAACAGAACCGTGTTACGGTGCGTGGCGCGTTAACCGGGAATGCCGCAGGTCAATGGCATATACCAGGCATCAACTTGGCATTAGGACGTAATACGCTGGATGTGAAAGGCGACCTTAACGACAACTGGCTGCTTGACGCCAATGTTGATGCACCACAGCTTGATGGCGCGTTGCCGGGCTTGGGCGGCGTGGTGAAAGGAACACTAAAATTACGCGGTAATCTGAAAGCTCCGCAACTGCTGGCCGATCTCACGGCGAATCGTCTGCAGTGGCAAGAATTGACGATTAATCGTGTCAAGATTGATGGCGATGTGCGATCGACTGATCAAATTCAGGGCCAGTTGGCAATCCGGGTCGAGCAGCTTAAACAAGCGGATTTGCTGGTTAGCTTATTGACGTTGGATGCGCGCGGCAGCGAGAAACAGCACCAGTTACGGCTAAATATGCAGGGTGAGCCAGTGTCTGGTCAGTTGGCGTTGGAGGGGAGCTTCGATCGCCAGCAAGAGCGTTGGCGCGGCACACTCAATAACACGCGCTTTGATACGCCCGTCGGTGAATGGCGTTTAAGCCGCGCGATAGCCTTGGATTACCAAAATACCTTACAGCGGGTCACCATTGGGCCGCATTGTTGGCTTAACCCGAATGCAGAGCTGTGTGTACCGCGGGCAATTGAAGCAGGCCCGAGCGGGCAGGCGAGTGTGGTACTCAACCGCTTTGATTTAGCGATGATTAAACCTTTCCTTGGCCCGGACACCACCATGAGTGGGGTCTTCACCGGGCGGGCAGATGTCAGCTGGAAAGCGGGCGGTGCTTTGCCAGATGTGCGGGTCTCACTTAATGGTAATGGCGTCAAAGTACAACAGATGGTGCAGGGTAACCCGCTACCAATTAATTTTGAAACGTTGAACCTGAATGGCGGCCTGACCAACGGGCAAGTGCGAGCTGATTGGCTGGTTAAATTGGTCAATAATGGGCAGTTTTCCGGTCAAGTACAGGTTGCTGATCCAGAAGGGCGGCGCAATTTATCCGGTAACATTGCTATCAGTGATTTCTCGCTGGCAATGATTAATCCGATTTTGAGTGATGGCGAAAAAGCGACTGGCACATTAAATGCCAATCTACGTTTGGGCGGGAATGCGAAAAGTCCATTAGTCTTTGGCCGTCTGGCGCTAGACAACGTGGATGTTGATGGGAGTTGGATGCCATTTGATATCACCGAAGGGCGCTTGGTGATGAATTTTGATGGTATGACCTCGACTCTGGAGGGCTTAATCCGCACGTCTCAAGGGCAGCTCAATCTTTCTGGCGATGCTGACTGGCGTGATATCAATGCCTGGCGCGCGCGGATTGCAGCTAAAGGCAATAAGTTGCGCGTGACTGTGCCGCCAATGGTGCGGATCGATGTGTCACCAGACATTGTGTTTGAAGCTACGCCGCAATTGTTTACTCTCAATGGCTCGGTCGATATTCCTTGGGCGCGTATCACGGTGCAGGAAGTGCCGGAAAGTGCGGTGGGGGTGTCACCTGATGAGGTGATGCTAAATAACGATCTGAAGCCTATTTCACCACGCTCTGCCAGCATCCCAATTAACAGTAATCTGGTGATTCACGTTGGTAATGATGTTCGTCTGAATGCATTTGGTCTGAAAGCGCGCTTACAAGGCGATTTGAAAATGGTGCAAGATCAGCGCGGCTTAGGTCTGAATGGGCAGATTAATATTCCGTCTGGTAGCTTCCGTGCTTATGGTCAGGACTTGATAGTCAACAAAGGGGTCTTATTGTTCTCCGGCCCACCGGATCAACCACTGCTTAATATTGAGGCGATTCGAAATCCTGATGCCACTGCTGACGGCGTAACAGCGGGTGTGCGGGTGACGGGGATGGCTGACTCTCCTCGGCTGGAAATCTTCTCGGATCCGGCGATGTCTCAGCAGGAAGCCTTATCTTATCTGCTACGTGGGCAGGGATTAGGTAATTCAGGTGCTGACAGTGGTTTGATGACGTCCATGCTCGTTGGGATGGGGGTTGCACAAAGTGGTAAACTTGTGGGTAAAATTGGTGAGGCATTTGGTGTAAGCAACCTGGCACTGGATACTCAAGGCGTTGGCGATAGTTCACAAGTGGTTGTGAGCGGCTATGTCACTAAAGATCTGCAAATAAAATACGGTGTGGGTATATTTGACTCGCTGGCGACGTTAACATTACGTTATCGGTTGATGCCCAGGTTGTATCTGGAAGCGGTGTCTGGTATTGATCAGGCATTAGATGTGCTTTATCAGTTTGAGTTCTAACAATGCGAATTATTGTCTACGGTAGTTTACGGCGCAAGCAAGGTAATAGTCATTGGATGACGGACGCCCAGTTATTGGGTGAACATGACCTGGAAGGTTTTGATATGTACGATTTAGGTCATTATCCGGCAGTTGTGCCCGGAGATGGCACCGTGCATTGTGAAGTTTATCGAATTAACTCGTCTATTATGAATGAGTTAGATGAGCTAAAAAGTAATACCAAAGATTATCGGCGTGAGTTGATCCAGACACCTTATGGCAGTGCATGGATATACCTTTATCGTTTACCGATTGAAGGGTTACCGCGTATTTACAGTGGCGATTGGTTAAAACGCCATGAAGAGAATAATAAGCCGTAAAGTGAAACAACCATAAAAAAACACCGCTCAAGGGCGGTGTTTTTTATTACGGGTGCAACCAAGAATTACTTCTTCGCACGCTCGAAAGAAGACTGGATCTCGGCTTTAGCTGCTTCGGCATTTTCCCAACCGTCAACTTTCACCCACTTGCCTGCTTCCAAATCTTTGTAATGTTCAAAGAAGTGTTTGATCTGTGCTTTCAGCAGTTCTGGCAGATCTTCCACATCTTTAATGTGATCATATTCTTTGGTCAGTTTGCTGTGTGGAACTGCAACCAACTTGGCATCTTCACCCGCTTCATCAGTCATTTTCAGCACGCCAACTGGACGGCAACGAATCACTGAGCCTGGTTGTAACGGATACGGCGTTGGTACCAGTACATCAACCGGGTCCCCATCTAATGACAAGGTGTTATTGATGTAGCCGTAGTTGCACGGATAGAACATTGCAGTAGACATGAAACGGTCTACAAACAGAGAGCCGGTTTCTTTATCGATTTCATATTTGATTGGATCTGCATTCGCAGGGATTTCGATCACAACATAAATATCTTCTGGCAGGTCTTTACCTGCGGGTACTTGGTTCAAGCTCATGTCGGTTTCCTTTTATCAAACCAGAAATGGAGTGCCGGCTATTATAGCCAAGTCTTATGTGAATTCCTGTCCTTTTCATTGCTTGATAGCGGTGAGATTGCCTGAATCAAGGCGATTCTATGGAGATAAAATACCGTCATTCTCTAAATGTATCTATTTTAAGCTGTTTTTCCGATGAGGGTTCAAGACGATTTCCTTACAGCCGATAACTTAATCAAACAATAAGACAGTCCGCTGTAATGCTAACGCTTTGTAATCTTAACCATTTGCACATAACCGGAAAAAACCGATGTTAAAAAAGATTACCATTAAGAATGGGCTTATTGCTCAACTAAGCCTTATGTCATTGATTTTATTAATTGTCAGTATTATTGGCATCAATTCAATTCAGGAGAGTTCGCGCTCGTTGCAAATAATAAATCAGATCCAGGGGGAGGAACTGGGATCGTTGTCCAATAGTTTTAATGCCACACTAAGTGCCAGAACTGAGGCCGCACTAGCCATTCATCAATTAGAAATAGGGCTGATTGATGAGTCATTACAGACAGCAAAGCAGGCTGAAGGATCACTGGCACTATCGCAAAAAGAAATGGCGCGTTTTGTCAGTGCGGTATCTGACCGGGGAGATGGACAGGAACTGGCAACTAATATCCAAAAAAGTTATAAAAATTATGTTGATAAGGGCGTAGTGCCCATGCTGAAGGCCATCAAGGCAGGTTATGCAGACGAATATTATGACGTGTTGGAAAAGAGTATTACGGATATCAGCAAAGCCTTTAATGATGATGTTGCAGCTTTTCGTAGTTATGCACTGAATGCGGGCCAACTGCAAATTGATAAAGCCAACAGCGCTGCCAACATCAAATTAGGCATCATTGTAGCGGCAGGGCTACTCACTTTGATCTCTGCTGTGTTGGCATGGTTTGCGCTGAAATACATCATCTTGCGGCCACTGGAGCAATCAATTCACCAACTTGAATATATCGCTGATGGTGATTTAACGCATAGCATCAACAGTGAGGGCAATACGGAATTGGCCCGATTGGCAAAAGCTTTACAAACCATGCAGCAATCGCTGGTGGCGTCTGTCAGTCAGGTACGAGGCGTGGGCGGGCAAATTGGCGTTGGTTCACGGGAATTAGCTGCGGGTAATAGCCATTTGGCTGCACGAACGGAAGAGTCGGCCTCTTCACTGGAGCAAACGGCGGCCAGTATGGAGCAGTTGACTGCGACGGTAAAAATGAATGCTGAAAACTCGGATCAGGCGAATCGTCTGGCGATGAGTGTGTCAGACATTGCCAATAAAGGGAGTGAGGCTGTCAGTCATGTGATGGATAAAATGCAGGCTATCACCACCAGTTCACGGCGAATTTCGGACATTATTGCGGTGATTGACGGTATTGCATTTCAGACTAATATTCTGGCGCTAAATGCGGCGGTCGAAGCGGCTAGAGCGGGTGAGCAGGGGCGTGGTTTTGCCGTGGTAGCCGGCGAAGTCCGTAATTTGGCGCAACGCAGTGCGCAGTCAGCAAAAGAGATAAAAGACCTGATTGTTGAATCACAAACTCGGGTACGGGAAGGGGCGGATATGGCTGAATCTGCGGGGCAAACCATGGATGAAATTGCCCGTGAAGTTAGCCGGGTAACAGCATTGATGCGCGAAATATCAGCGGCTACTTATGAGCAAAGTAGTGGAATAGAGCAAGTGAATGTGGCTATTGCTCAAATGGATCAAGTTGCCCAGCAAAATGCGGCCTTGGTTGAACAGGCCGCCGCAGCCACACACTCATTAGAAGAGCAAGCTGATGCATTATCAGCCAGTATGGCGGTATTTAAATTACAGGGAGATAATTTGGCAATAATGGCATAAAAAAAACAGCGGCTTAGGAACCGCTGCTCTCTGATATACATCAAGCCACCAATAGGTGGCTTTTTACATTATTTCCGACAATTATTTAGCGTCTTCATCTGGGAATTTGGCAATAAAGCCTTCCGCGTCTTCAACCATGGATTTTGTTCCCACGAAGAAAGGTGCGCGCTGGTGCAGTTTTTCCGGCACGATGTCCAGAATGCGATTAACCCCATCAGTTGCTTTACCCCCAGCTTGTTCTGCCAAGAACGCCATCGGGTTGCATTCATACAGCAAACGCAGTTTCCCTTGTGGATGGCTGGCGGTGCTTGGGTAAATATAGATACCGCCTTTCAATAGGTTGCGATGGAAGTCCGCGACCAATGAGCCAATATAGCGCGAAGTATAAGGGCGCTTGGTGGCTTCATCTTGCTCTTGGCAATATTTGATATATTTCTTCACACCCAGAGGGAATTTAATGTAGTTCCCTTCGTTGATGGAATACATGCAACCGGTTGCGGGGTAGCGAACTCTTTCGTGGGATAAACAGAAAACACCCAACGATGGATCGTAAGTAAAGGCATGAACACCGTAGCCTGTGGTATAGACCAACATAGTGGAAGAGCCATAAACCACATAACCTGCCGCAACTTGCTTAGTGCCCGGTTGCAGGAAGTCAGCTTCGGTAATAGGAGTACCAAATGGGGTAATACGGCGATAGATAGAGAAAATAGTACCGACGGACACATTCACGTCAATATTTGAAGAGCCATCCAGCGGATCCATCAGAACCACATATTTGGCATTTTCTGCTCGCCCACCATCAAAGATAACAATGTCGTCTTCTTCTTCGGAGGCAATACCAGCGACTTCGCCACGGGCTTTGAGGGCTGCTTTTAATTTTTCATTGGCAAACAGATCCAGTTTCATCTGGTCTTCGCCTTGAATATTAGAAACACCGCTCGCACCTAAAATATCAACCAGACCTGCTTTATTGATATCGCGATGGATGATTTTTGCGCCGAGTTTGATTGCTGAAAGTAATGCAGTTAATTCGCCGGTGGCGTGAGAGAAGTCCAGCTGTTTCTCAACGATGAATTCGCCTAACGTTTTCATGACACAATCCCTGAATCTACGGTTAAATATCGATTTATTAACGAACAACTCACCTAATGGCAGCAGTGTAGCCCAAAGGTGAGAATGATTCATAGGCAATTCCATTTCTTCTCTTTGATTCTGAGCGGTAGAATGGCTGTAAATTCGAAGCTTATTAATACGGAAAATTTATGCGCATTCACATATTAGGTATCTGCGGCACTTTTATGGGCGGCCTGGCAATGCTTGCCCGCTCATTAGGTCATGAAGTGACGGGGTCGGATGCTAACGTATATCCCCCGATGAGCACGCTACTGGAGAATCAAGGGATCGACTTGATCCAGGGATATGATCCTGCGCAACTGAATCCAGCCCCAGATTTAGTCATCATCGGCAATGCCATGACCCGTGGTAATCCGTGTGTTGAGGCGGTATTAGAGCAAGGCATTCCTTATGTTTCTGGCCCGCAATGGTTACATGACCATGTGTTGCCAGAGCGCTGGGTATTAGCTGTCGCTGGAACCCACGGTAAAACTACCACTGCCGGAATGGTGGCCTGGATACTAGAAGCTTGCGGTTATGAGCCAGGTTTTGTGATTGGTGGAGTACCGGGGAATTTCGACGTCTCAGCCCGTTTAGGCAATAGCCCTTTCTTTGTGATTGAAGCTGATGAATATGATTGCGCCTTCTTTGATAAGCGCTCTAAATTTGTTCACTACAACCCAAGAACACTTATCATGAATAACCTTGAGTTCGATCATGCTGATATCTTTGACGATCTTAAGGCTATCCAGAAACAATTCCACCATTTGGTTCGCATCGTCCCGGGAAAGGGCAAAATCATTGTCCCGGATAATGATAACCATCTAAAGCAAGTGATGGCGATGGGATGCTGGAGTGAGCAAGAATTCGTCGGCGAAACGGGCAGTTGGTTCGCACGTAAAGTATCGACTGACGCGAGTGTCTTTGAAGTGCTGCTCGATAATGAATTAGTGGGTGAAGTGAGTTGGTCATTGGTGGGCGAACATAATATGCACAATGGCTTGATGGCGATTGCTGCTGCTCGCCATGTGGGAGTTTTACCTGCCGATGCATGTAAAGCTTTGGGCCAGTTTATTAATGCCCGCCGCCGGCTGGAATTACGTGGTGAAGCCCACGGTGTCACGGTTTATGATGATTTTGCTCATCATCCAACGGCGATCCTTGCCACGCTGGCTGCGCTGCGCAGCAAAGTGGGGGGGACGGCACGTATTTTGGCGGTACTGGAACCTCGCTCTAATACCATGAAATTAGGGCTATGCAAAAACGAGCTAGCACCGTCATTAGGCCGTGCGGATGAAGTGTTCCTGTTCCAGCCGCAACACATTCCTTGGCAAGTGGTGGAAGTGGCGGAAGCCTGTATTCAGCCTGCACATTGGAGCGCTGATATTGATACATTAGTTGATATGGTTGTGAAGACGGCCCAACCAGGAGATCACATTCTGGTGATGAGTAACGGTGGTTTTGGTGGTATTCACGATAAATTACTGAGTGCTCTGAGTAAAAAAGCCGAGCAGGATGCTCTACCTCAGGATTAAGCAGGATAAAAAAATCCCCCGCAGAGCGGGGGTAAAAGGGTTCGTCGGATAGACGACGAGGGATTATTCTGTTGTGGTACTGACTCCGCTCAGTGGTTTCATCAATACCTTGTTTCAATCAATACTCTATTCAATATCCTGAAAATGAATCTTTCAACCGATTGAATAAACCATTAAGTGCGAAAGTATGCCCCTTTGCGTGGGGCATTTACTTTCAGACTTATTACTTAATCTTATTTATAAATCTTCGCAGTGGCGTGCCAGTTATTTTCATCACGCGCTTCAATCACTTTGTAAGCTTTTGCACCCATAGCATCGGCTTTATCAGACAGTGCCTGACGGATATCAGATGGTGCACCGTTAATGCCGCTAACGGTAATTGTGCCCATTGGCTGTAAGTTAGCTGCTTGATTGTCATTGATTGAATCAGCTGCAAAAACACCAAATGACAGTGCAGATAGAATGCTCATTGTTGCGATTGTAGTTTTAACTTTCATTTTATTGCCTCTATTTATTCTTTTATCACTTCAAAGGAAGTGTGATGTACATCACGAAAATGAGTATACATCTAGTAACTGAGAATATTAATAGCGGGCTAATAATATTTAACGTCACTTTATCGTGGGTGACTATTTTTTAAGAACGAAATGGAATAAAAAATGGTTAAAAAACAACAAGTTTTCGTAAAAATATAAGTTTTTCAATAAGATAAGTGTTTTTGACTAAAAGTGCGAAATAAAGTGGTGACTTTGACCATGAATGGAGAATAGAGAGTGTTATTGAATGGTTTTAAAAACAATAAGCAGTGATATACCCTGATTGAATGGAGCGTTATGGCGGATAAAAGGGCAATCGAAAGAGAATGCGGCATAGTTAGCCGCATCTATTATCAGTATCAGAGATTAAAGCTCTTGTTCAAATAGCTCGAGAATCGCCTTATGCAGCAGTTCAGCGGTAAAACCTCTGGCCGGCGTGGTGAAAATAGTATCGTCACCAGCAATACTGCCCAGAATACCTTCTGCTTTACCTAATGAATCCAACAAGCGGGCGATCAGTTGTGCAGCACCGGGGCTGGTTTTAATCACTACAACCGAGTCGTTATAATCGACATCTAATACCAGATTCTTCAGCGGGCTACTGGTTGTCGGGACGCCCAGTTCTGCAGGTAAGCAATAAACCATTTCCATTTTTGCATTACGCGTTCTGACCGCGCCAAACTTAGTCAACATGCGTGACACTTTGGATTGGTTAATATTTTCAAAGCCTTCTTCCTGCAAGGCCAAAACGATCTCACCTTGAGAACTGAATTTCTCTTCTTTCAATAACGCTTTAAACGCCTTGATAAGATCTTCTTGTTTTGCGGGATTACGCATTTTTTATGCCCTGAGCAGTCAATAGTGAATAGGATTATTATGCATATAAATGAATTTTTATTCAACATGACTATGGAGTATTGGCGATAAAAGCATTGATATCAAGGTGTGAAGGAATTTTAACATCATCTTGCTGTTACGATTATGCTAAATCGGCCCTTATTCGTATTCGGTGCGAGTAAACAGAATGTTATTAAAATGATGTTGTTCTGATGTAACAGAAGGGTGTAATGTAACCGCCGATTAACCTGTCATGAATACTTCAGTAAATTTTAGAATAATGTGCGCTATATCATTAATGAATAAGCGATTTAATCTAAAATACATGATCATTATGCGCCTTTTTGATGCGTGATATCTCAATCTGACTGTTAATAGATTGTGTTTAAAATCGCAATAAATTATGGTGCGTAAATAGATGAATTCACGGCAAATTTAAATTAAATATAATAAGGAGTATAGGATGAAAGTTGCAGTTCTCGGTGCCGCTGGTGGTATCGGCCAGGCCCTCGCTCTTCTACTCAAGACCCAGCTTCCTTCAGGTTCAGACCTTTCATTATATGATATCGCGCCAGTGACTCCAGGTGTCGCGGTTGATCTGAGCCATATCCCGACGGCTGTTAATATTAAAGGCTTCAGCGGCGAAGATGCTACTCCAGCACTGCAAGGCGCAGATATTGTTCTGATTTCGGCGGGTGTTGCACGTAAACCCGGCATGGATCGTTCAGACCTGTTCAATGTGAATGCGGGTATTGTTCGCAATCTGGTTGAGCAAATCGCACGCACTTGCCCGAAAGCATTAATCGGGATTATTACCAACCCCGTTAATACAACGGTTGCTATTGCGGCAGAAGTGCTGAAAAAAGCCGGCGTTTACGATAAAAACAAATTATTTGGTATTACCACGCTGGATACCATTCGTTCGAACACCTTTGTTGCTGAATTGAAAGGTAAGCAACCGCAGGACATCGAAGTCCCGGTGATTGGCGGCCACTCAGGCGTGACTATCTTGCCATTACTGTCACAAATTCCAGGTATCAGCTTCACTGAGCAAGAAGTTGCTGATCTGACTAAGCGCATTCAGAACGCAGGAACTGAAGTCGTAGAAGCAAAAGCCGGTGGCGGTTCAGCGACTCTGTCTATGGGGCAAGCTGCAGCACGTTTCGGTCTTTCTTTAGTGCGTGCTCTGCAAGGCGAAAGTAATGTTGTTGAATGCTCTTACGTTGAAGGCGATGGCAAGTATGCCCGCTTCTTTGCTCAACCTATTCTGTTGGGTAAAAACGGCGTTGCTGAACGTAAAGACATTGGCAAACTGAGTGCTTTTGAACAGCAGGCACTGGACAGCATGCTTGATGTGTTACATAACGATATCAAGTTGGGTGAAGAGTTCGTCAAATAACATCGAAATTCTTATCACTTGATAGAGTAGTGAGTTTTGCTCACCTGAATCACTAAACAACGCCGGTGATTCAGGTGTTTTATTGTTAGCCCGATGACTGAGTATAGATAGTCATAACAAAGAGTATCGTCATTACGGAGAGCTACTGTCGCCTCTTAAATGACATCATCAACCGCCGACGATACTCTTCGGCGGTTTTTTTATACCGTGACATTGACCTGCCGTATCCGTATTTTTCGGTCAAGAAGCGCTCCTGTTTTGGGGTCAAAATAGCGTGTCGGCCAGATCTCGGATGGATGAATGTCCAGACACTCTGCAATCAGCCATTCTCCTTTTGGCCAAGGGCGAGTCAATGCATTGGCAAGTGTGGATGAGCTTAAACCCGCCTTTCGAGAGAGCGCTGCCAAAGTCGTGTCTTTTTTACGTAGCGCAGCAATGATGTCGGCTGGATGCCAATCAGATTTCCTTAAAATCATCTTTAATCCTTTTTTTTTCTAAGCGGCTGACGTGTTAGTGATATAAATAACGGTACATTGTTAATCGTACTGTGAACATAAAGTAATCATTTAGAAGCATAGTAACATTTATTTTCTGAAAAATTTTAAATGTTTTCTAAATATTCCTTTTTTGTGTCGCAACGCATATTAGGAAGCAACGCCATGAAAAAAGAGTGGTTTGCCGCTAAGGAACTGGCAGGTCTTGATGGGTTACCGTCATCACCACAAGGAGTAAACCTCATGGCAAAACGTGAGGGATGGGAACAGCGCCGCCGCCGAGGTGTTCAGGGGAAGGCTGTTGAGTACCATATTGAGAGTTTACCTACCACCATACTGAATTCATTACAGTTAAGGGAAGATCCCGCCAAGTACACACCAACACGACAAGACCCGCTATCGCTGTGGGTGGAGGCGTATTATCGTTTTACAGAGGCTGAACGGGAGCAGGTAATTGCTTTTATTTTTCGCGAGGGAGCCAAAAGTCTGATAGAGCGACTGACGACGGAATCAAGTGAGTAAAAGCGAGGAATCGGCGCACAATATGCTTTGCTGAGACTCAAAAAGAAAACTCCGGCAGTGATGCCAGAGTTTCCATATAGTTTCTTAAAATGAGCGCTGTACTGCAATATGAGCTAATCCTTCCAAGGCTTGGCGATAATCACTTTCAGGTAGAATCTGTAGTGAAGCAATCGCCTTATCCGCCTCTTCCTCGGCACGCTGACGGGTATAGTCCAGTGAACCACACTGTTGCATTGTTAGTAATACAGGCTCAAGTAAATGGCGGCCATTGCCTTGCTCAATAGCCTGACGAATCATGGCGGCTTGCTCTGGAGTTCCATTATGCATTGCGTGCAGTAATGGAAGCGTCGGTTTGCCTTCGTTCAGGTCATCACCGGTATTTTTACCCAAAGTTGTGCCATCAGAGCTGTAATCCAGCAAGTCATCAATTAGCTGGAAAGCCGTACCCAGATAACGACCATAATTCTGTAATGCCAGTTCCTGCTCTTCACTGGCATCTGCTAATACAGCTGCTGATTGCGACGCGGCTTCAAATAAGCGCGCCGTTTTGCTGTAAATGACCTGCATGTAATTTTCTTCAGTGATATCCGGATTATTGCAGTTCATGAGCTGCAAAACTTCCCCTTCAGCAATCACGTTGGTGGCTGCGGACATCAAGGTCAGAACACGCAGTGATTCAAGGCTGGTCATCATCTGGAATGAGCGGGTATAGATGTAGTCACCCACCAACACGCTGGCCGCATTGCCAAATGCCGCATTGGCTGTCGCTTTACCCCGACGCATATCTGACTCATCGACAACATCATCATGTAGCAGAGTTGCGGTATGAATGAATTCAATCAATGCTGCGACCGTGATATGCTTGTCGCCCTGATAATTCAGCGCTCGGGCCACCAAAACAGCAATCATTGGACGGATTCGTTTTCCACCGCCACTGATAATGTAATGGCCCAGCTGATTGATAAGGACAACATCAGAGTTCAACTGGTCGAGGATAGTTGTGTTTACTGCCGCCATATCTGGCGCGGTTAACTCGATAATCTTTTCTAGGTTCATTGTTATATTCAGCTGTTTTTCTCTTTAACTGCGATGAGATTACCGCCCACATTATTACATGACGTTCCCTGAGACTATGATTGTACTTGAAAAATCCAGCAAATAAACGAGATGTAAGAAACTGTGCTTTTTTTCTTCTCTTGTGCTGATTATATACTTGTCATTCACAACATTTTTGCGTAGAATTCGCGCCCTATTGTGAATATTTATAGTGCGCTCTGGACTACAAAAGTGGAGTGCGCGGAAAGCGGAGTTTTATATGTACGCGGTTTTCCAAAGTGGTGGTAAACAACACCGAGTAAGCGAAGGTCAAACCATTCGCCTGGAAAAGCTGGACATCGCAACTGGTGAAACTGTTGAGTTTGACCAAGTTCTGATGATTGCTAACGGTGAAGAAATCAATATCGGCGCTCCTTTAGTCGATGGTGGCAAGATCAAGGCTGAAGTTATTGCTCACGGTCGTGGCGAGAAGATTAAGATTGTTAAATTCCGCCGTCGTAAGCATTACCGTAAGCAGCAAGGTCATCGTCAGTGGTTCACTGATGTTAAAATCACCGGCATCAGCGCTTAAGATTTAGGAGAGCGGATAAATGGCACATAAAAAGGCTGGTGGCTCGACTCGTAACGGTCGTGACTCCGAAAGTAAACGTCTTGGCGTAAAACGTTTTGGCGGCGAAGCAGTATTGGCAGGCAGCATCATCGTTCGTCAGCGTGGCACTAAGTTCCATGCAGGCATCAACGTAGGTTGCGGCAAAGACCATACTCTGTTTGCTTTGGCTGACGGTAAAGTCAAGTTCGAAGTTAAAGGCCCGAAAAACCGTAAATTTATCAGCATCGAAGCTGAATAAGTTTTTCGCGTCCTGTAAATAGATGTAAGCCCTGCAATTTCGTTGCGGGGCTTTTTACATTTCTGGGTTAACCCCCCTGGTAAAAAATGGATACGAAGCAGCAGGCTGGTTTAGGTATTTTCTTGGCACTAACCACTGCCGTATTCTGGGGTGCCTTGCCGATTGCAATGAAGCAAGTGCTCGAGGTCATGGAGCCTTATACCATTGTTTGGTATCGCTTCACGATGGCGGCTATCGGCTTGGGGATTATTCTGGCTTCGCGTCGTCAGTTGCCCTCACTTAAACTTTTTCGCCAACGTCGCTGGTTAATCTTACTGATTATTGCGACCTGTGGCTTGCTGGGGAATTTCATCTTCTTCAGCTCATCATTACAATATCTTAGTCCGACGACATCTCAGGTTATCGGGCAACTCTCGCCGGTTGGGATGATGGTTGCCAGTGTACTGATTTTAAAGGAGCGGATGCGCAGCACCCAAGTTATTGGCGCGGGTATGCTGATTTGTGGGCTGCTGTTATTTTTTAACACCAGTTTGCATGAAATCTTTACCCGTCTGACTGATTACACTCTTGGTGTGGCATTGGGCGTCTGCGCAGCGGTTGTCTGGGTCAGTTATGGCGTCGCCCAGAAGGTGCTATTAAGGCGTATGGCATCGCAACAAATCTTATTATTGTTGTACACTTTATGTGCAATAGCATTGTTCCCACTAGCGAAGCCGGCCGTTATTTTTCAGCTAAATGGATGGCAGCTCGCTTGTTTACTGTTCTGTGGGGTTAACACCTTGGTTGGCTACGGTGCTTTGGCGGAAGCTATGGCACGTTGGCAGGCAGCGCAGGTTAGCGCACTCGTCACATTGACGCCGCTGTTTACCTTGTTTTTTTCAATTTTATTGGCGCTGGCCTGGCCAGATATGTTTGCCGCTCCTTCCCTCAACGTTGTGGGATACATCGGCGCATTCGTGGTAGTGGCAGGTGCAATGTTTTCCGCAATTGGGCACCGTTGGTGGCCACGTCGGACAGAAATAAACCAGGTTGCTCTGCAAAAGCAGCAGCCTGGTGAATGATTTACGGAGAAAGTAAATGAAGTTTGTAGATGAAGCTACGATTCTGGTTGTAGCCGGTGACGGTGGTAATGGTTGTGTCAGTTTCCGTCGTGAAAAATATATCCCTAATGGTGGTCCTGACGGTGGTGATGGTGGCGACGGCGGCGATATTTATCTGCTGGCTGATGAAAACCTCAACACATTGATCGACTATCGTTTTGTGAAATCTTTCCGTGCCGAACGTGGGCAGAACGGCCAGAGCCGTGACTGTACCGGGAGACGTGGTCAGGATATCACGATTAAAGTGCCTGTCGGCACTCGTGTGCTAGACCAAGGTACTGGCGAGATTCTGGGTGATATGACTCGCCACGGCCAGCGTTTGATGGTTGCGAAAGGGGGGTTCCACGGTTTAGGTAACACCCGTTTCAAATCTTCCGTCAACCGTGCTCCACGTCAGAAGACCATGGGGACTGAAGGCGAGACTCGTGATCTGACCTTAGAGTTGCTGCTGTTGGCTGATGTCGGAATGCTGGGGCTGCCTAATGCCGGCAAATCAACCTTTATCCGCGCAGTGTCTGCGGCGAAACCCAAAGTGGCTGATTATCCATTTACGACCCTGATCCCAAGCTTGGGTGTGGTACGTATGGATCACGAACAGAGCTTTGTGGTTGCCGATATTCCCGGCCTGATTGAAGGTGCTTCAGAAGGCGCTGGCTTGGGTATTCGCTTCCTGAAACATTTGGAACGTTGCCGCGTATTGTTGCATTTAGTGGATTTGGCGCCAATTGATGAATCTGATCCAGTTGAAAATGCCAAAATCATCATTAATGAATTGCAGCAATACAGCGAAAATCTTGCTGAGAAGCCACGCTGGCTTGTTTTCAACAAGATTGACCTAGTAGACCCAGAGGAAGCTGAAACCCGCGCTAAAGCCATCGTAGAAGCTCTGGGATGGGAAGATAAGTATTATATGATCTCGGCAGCAAATCGTGAGAACGTGAATGCGCTATGTTGGGATGTCATGAACTTCCTTAACTCACAACCGAAAGCGATGGCTATTGCTGAAAGCACGCCAGAAAAAGTTGAGTTCATGTGGGACGATTACCATCGTGAACAACTGGCTGAAGTAGAAGCCGAGGCAGAAGCGGAAGATGATGACGATTGGGATGAAGAAGACGATGACGGTGTAGAGTTCATCTACGAGCGTTAAGTCACCCGTTGTTAGTAAAATCTGATTTGAATAAGGGCTGCCATTCGTGGTGGCCCTTTTGTTTGATGAGCCACTCTTTTGAATAAGAGGCTGTTAGGTATGCGTTGTCGCCGGTATCCAACATTGTGCTATTAATCCTGCACGTTCGGGGCGGTTCTCCAGTGTTAGCCTACCCTGATGTAACTGGACAATACGGATAACAATGTTCAGTCCTAAGCCACTGCCTCCATAACGCTGGTCCATACGGCGAAATGCTTGGGTTAGTTCTCCCGCCTGTTCCTGCTTTATTCCTGGCCCTTCATCAATAACTTGCAGCACAGTACCTTGCATTTGTGTGGAGAGGTTGACTGAAATTTGGCTACCTACAGGGCTATAGCGGTGGGCATTTTCGACCAAATTGCGCAGCATCAAACGTAGTAATGTGGCATCACCCTGAGTTGATGCATGGGGAGGAAGTACCCACTGCAGAGTTTGCTGGCGAAGGGCGCACATTTCTTCAAGTTCTTCTTGTAACGGCTGCACTACATTTTCAATCCAGTCCAGTGTTTGATAAAGGCCGCTGGCAAAATTCTGCCCAGCTCTGGACAACATCAGCAATTGTTCAATGGTATGTATCAACAAATCAATGCGGCTAATCAGTGGCTTACTTTCGACAATGCCTTGCTGTTCCATTAGCTCAAGATGGAGCCGGATACCGGCAAGTGGCGTTCGCAGTTCATGTGCTGCATCGGCGGTAAACAGGCGTTCTTGTTGGATAGTGTTGGCCAGCCGAGATAACAGCTGATTGAGTGTTGAGGTGACGGAGACAATTTCTTGCATATCGCTGTTAACAACGACGGGAGTGAGGTTATCAGCCGAACGCTCTGCCAATTTTTGTTGTAGCTGGTCTAGCGGCCGGATAATCCAGCTGATCGCCCAGAAAGAGAGCAATAGGCTGATGGTCATCATGATAAGTGATGGTGCAAGCAATGAGGCAATGGCTTCTGCTATTTCGGTATCCACGCGCTCATTACGCACTTTTGCACTGAGTGTTTCATCGACCAAAAAACTGATTTGCTCTTGGCTTTCATGCCATAGCCAAAATGCGCTGATCAATTGGGTGGCCAACAATATTAATGCCAGCATTAAAATGAGACGCCGCCTCATACTGATCATCATAGGGTT
Source organism: Yersinia vastinensis (assembly GCF_044905075.1). Taxonomy (NCBI): domain Bacteria; kingdom Pseudomonadati; phylum Pseudomonadota; class Gammaproteobacteria; order Enterobacterales; family Yersiniaceae; genus Yersinia; species Yersinia vastinensis. Next base: position 4,198,043 of record NZ_CP173260.1, on the reverse strand, counting down.
TCCAGTCGATAGCCTATACCACGTACTGTTCGGATACGATCTTTGCCCAATTTGCGCCGAAGATTATGGATATGCACTTCCAGCGTATTGGATCCGAGATCATCGTTCCAAGTGTAGAGATCTTGTTGCAGTGTTTCACGATTGACTGTTTGACCCGCCCGCATAATTAGCCGCGAGAGAATGGCAAATTCTTTAGGGGTCACTTCCAGCGGTTGATCCTGCAAACACACTTGCTGTGTTGATAGATTAAGACTCAGGTCATCTTGCCGCACCAGATTGTCACTCTGGCCTTGATAGCGGCGAATTAATGCTCGTACACGGGCTAGCAACTCAGCAAGTGCAAAAGGCTTTATCAGATAATCATCAGCACCGGCATCTAGCCCATCAACCCGGTCTTCAAGTGCATCACGGGCGGTAAGGATCAATACCGGTAGCGTGACATTTTGGCGGCGCCATTGGCGCAGCAATACGGCACCATCTTGATCAGGTAAACCGAGATCGAGGATAACCATGCTGTACTGACTGGTCAGCAATAAACTGTGCGCTTGCGCCGCAGTGCTTGCACAATCACAGGCATAGCCCCCGCTGGTCAGCGCCATAGCTATTCCTTGTTGCAACAGTTCATCGTCTTCAACAATCAGTAGTTTCATCGTTCTCAGTTATTCTGATAAATGTCTTTATACAGGCGGCTTTCGAAACGTACTAAAGGCGCCCGGCGATTTTTTTGATCCTCAGGCGGTACAGCGTAGCCTGATAAGAATTGGACAAATGCCATGCGTTGCCCACTGGCGGTGGTAATGAACCCAGCCAGATTATACACGCCTTGTAGTGCCCCGGTTTTAGCTGACACTTTGCCATTAACCCCCGCTTCATGTAGTCCACCACGATAACGTAATGTACCATCGTAGCCTGATAACGGCAGCATTGAGATAAAGTTAAGCTCTTGATCATGCTGCGCAATATACTGCAATGCCTGCATCATAGTGGCCGGGGAAATTAGGTTATGACGTGATAAACCTGAGCCATCGACAACAATGCTGTTCCCCAGATCAACCCCGGCTTTCTGACGTAGAACCTGACGCACAGCATCCGCACCTGCACGCCATGTTCCTGGCACCCCAAAACGTTGATGACCAATAGTCCTGAACACAGTATCGGCAATCATATTGTCAGACTTTTTCAGCATGATTTTCAGTAAGTCATGCAGCGGTGCCGATTGAGCTTGCGCTAATACATTTCCTGCGGCATTTGGTGTCGTTTGACGGCGTAAACTTCCATCAATTTGGATCTCTGCTTTCTTCAACTCATCTTTCAAAATAGCCCCGGCATAGCTGGCACCATTTTGTATAGCAAAAGCCAATGGTAGAGGTTCGCTACGCTGTGTTAAGCAACCGGTCAATGTAAACCGATTTAATTCACCGGGAACGACATCTAATTCGCAATATTGCGCGTCAGGTGAACCTTTGGCTAAGGTGCGAACTTCACTGAACATCTGCACTGGATAATAGGAGGCAACTCGGATAAATGCCATGTCACCAGGATTCGGCGCGCTGTAGAGAGAGACGGAAAAGCAGTTACGATCGACAATAGCTGCCGCCGGTGGCGCGCTGAAGCACTGTGTCATATCGTTCCATGGCCAACCAGGGGCTTTGTCATGACTGGCAAAAACTGACGTATCAATGATCAAATCGCCCGCTATTTGCTTTATACCTGCTTTTCTTAGTGTCGCTACCATATTACGCAACTGCTGGCGTGTTAAAGTGGGGTCGCCATCAAAACGTGCAATTAAATTGCCACGCAATACGCCATCGGTGATCGTACCGTGGCTTTCCAATGTGGTATTGAAACGAAAATCAGGACCAAGCTGTAGCAATGCGGCCAGCGCAGTCAGGACTTTTTGCGTACTGGCAGGTAAGGCCATTTGCTGGGCGTGATAGTCTATTACGGGGGTTGTAGCCCCGATTTTTTGTACAACTAACGCAAGATTTGCCCCATCAGGCAGATATTGTGTGTAATTCTCAACCTGAGCCGCATTGGCGTTAGATATGCTGATATTGAGAGCAAAAGCACAGGCCAATCCACTGACAATTCGTGAAAAATGCATAATTTCGGTATAACTGCTGAATAACGTGTTGCCATACTACGGTGCAACGAGGGCGAAAGTAAACGATGACCCTAAAGGAACTCTACGTTAAAATGCATATCAAAATGCAAAATTGATCCTGACTTGGGGTTTTGGCTCCGGGGGAATTTTTTTTGTTTATCGCCTGGAGGCGGGTAGGGTAGCAGGCTAACCGCATTTTCATTCGAAGACGTTAGGATGACGGTTTTTTGAACAGGATAGATTTAGAGGTATTTAAAAGATGAAACAGATTCCGATGACGGTACGTGGCGCAGATAAACTGCGTGAAGAATTGGATTATTTAAAGGGCGTTCGTCGGCCTAAAATTATTTCTGATATCGCTGATGCCCGTGAACATGGCGATTTAAAAGAAAATGCTGAATATCATGCAGCCCGCGAGCAACAAGGGTTTTGTGAAGGTCGTATTCAAGAAATAGAAGCCAAGCTTTCTAATGCACAGGTGATTGATATCACCAAAATGCCAAATAATGGCCGCGTTATTTTTGGTGCCACAGTGCGTGTATTAAATGTGGATACTGAAGAAGAACAGCAATACCGGATTGTGGGTGATGACGAAGCTGATTTTAAACAAAATCTTATTTCGGTTAATTCACCAATTGCGCGTGGCTTGATTGGTAAAGAAGTCGATGACGTGGTTGTTATTCGTACTCCAGGCGGCGAAGTAGAATATGAAATTCTTAATGTAGATTATGTGTAATACTTGCTCAATTGAAGATTAAGTACACATTTTTTATAAGAAATGAAGTTGTAAAGAAAAGTAAAAGGCCGCTTGCGGCCTTTTATCAGAACAAAGTGCATGGCACCTTTTCTCTAAAACAAGCGTCATTAACGCGGTAAAATAATTTTGCGCTCTTTTGCTGGGCGATAGAGCACTAAAATATTACCGATAATTTGGACGTTAACGGCACCGGTTTCACGCACGATGGCATCAGCAATTAGGGCTTTGGTTTCACGCTCTTCAGCAGTGATCTTCACCTTAATAAGTTCATGATGTTCCAGCGTTTGTTCGATTTCAGCCAGCACCCCTTCGGTTAACCCGTTATTGCCCAGCATGACTACTGGTTTTAACGGATGGGCCAAGCTTTTCAGGTGCTGTTTTTGTTTGTTATTCAGATTCATCGTCTTTTTTGCTTAAGTTGGGATTGAAAACGGTTCATTCTACCGCCATCTCATGTGTATCACCAAATCGGTCTACGCCGAGAGGGAGTTTACGCGAGCTAAGTAATAGATGCGCGGGCTCTTAATTAAGATAGTTGGAAAAAGAGATGTCTAATAAAAAGCGTTCGGCTAGCTCCAGTCGCTGGTTACAAGAACACTTTAGCGATAAATATGTCATTCAGGCGCAGAAAAAGGGGCTACGCTCTCGCGCCTGGTTTAAACTTGATGAAATACAACAGAGCGATAAAATTTTTAAACCGGGTATGACCGTGGTGGATTTAGGTGCCGCACCTGGTGGTTGGTCTCAATATGTTGTAACCCAAATCGGCGGTAAAGGGCGGATCATCGCATGTGATCTTCTACCAATGGATCCTATTGTTGGTGTCGATTTCCTTCAGGGCGATTTTCGTGATGAACTGGTCCTGAAAGCTTTACTTGAGCGTGTTGGGGATAAAAAAGTTCAGGTGGTCATGTCTGATATGGCCCCGAATATGAGTGGTACTCCGGCAGTCGATATACCTAAATCAATGTATCTGGTTGAATTAGCTTTAGATATGTGTCGTGATGTACTTGCACCAGGCGGAAGTTTCCTGGTGAAGGTGTTCCAGGGAGATGGCTTTGATGAATACCTACGGGAAATTCGCTCCCTGTTTACGAAAGTTAAGATTCGTAAGCCAGACGCTTCTCGTGCGCGATCGCGTGAAGTGTACATTGTAGCGACAGGGCGGAAACTGTAGTACCCTAACGCTGTTTGTTAACACAGTTGTAATATGAGGTTAATCCCTTGAGTGACATGGCGAAAAACCTAATTCTCTGGTTAGTTATTGCAGTCGTACTGATGTCTGTATTCCAGAGCTTTGGACCCAGCGAATCGAATGGCCGTAGAGTGGATTACTCTACTTTCATGTCCGATGTAACCCAAGAACAGGTTCGTGAAGCACGTATCAATGGACGTGAAATTAACGTTAGTAAGAAAGATAACAGCAAATATACGACTTTCATTCCGGTCAACGATCCAAAGCTGTTAGATACCTTATTGACTAAAAATGTGAAAGTTGTTGGCGAGCCACCGGAAGAGCCGAGCTTGCTGGCTTCTATCTTTATTTCCTGGTTCCCAATGCTGTTGCTGATTGGGGTCTGGATCTTCTTTATGCGTCAAATGCAGGGCGGTGGCGGCAAAGGGGCTATGTCCTTTGGCAAGAGCAAAGCTCGCATGCTGACAGAAGATCAGATAAAAACCTCTTTTGCTGATGTTGCTGGTTGCGACGAAGCAAAAGAAGAAGTCAGTGAATTGGTTGAATACCTGCGCGAGCCAAGCCGTTTCCAGAAACTGGGCGGTAAGATTCCGAAAGGCGTGTTGATGGTTGGTCCTCCGGGGACCGGTAAAACCTTGCTGGCGAAAGCCATCGCAGGTGAAGCTAAAGTGCCATTCTTCACTATTTCCGGTTCTGACTTCGTAGAAATGTTCGTTGGTGTGGGTGCATCCCGTGTCCGTGACATGTTTGAACAGGCGAAGAAAGCTGCACCTTGTATCATCTTTATTGATGAAATTGATGCGGTAGGCCGTCAGCGTGGCGCTGGTCTGGGTGGTGGTCACGATGAACGCGAACAGACTCTGAACCAAATGTTGGTTGAGATGGATGGCTTTGAAGGCAATGAAGGCATCATCGTCATCGCAGCAACCAACCGTCCAGACGTTCTTGACCCAGCGTTATTACGTCCAGGCCGTTTCGACCGTCAGGTTGTCGTTGGTTTACCGGATGTCCGTGGCCGTGAACAGATTCTGAAAGTTCACATGCGCCGCGTGCCACTAGATATCGATATTGATGCTTCAGTCATCGCTCGTGGTACACCAGGGTTCTCTGGTGCTGACTTGGCTAACCTGGTAAACGAAGCGGCACTGTTTGCTGCTCGCGGTAACAAGCGCGTCGTTTCAATGGTCGAGTTTGAGAAAGCGAAAGACAAAATTATGATGGGTGCGGAACGTCGCTCCATGGTAATGACAGAAGCACAGAAAGAATCTACGGCATACCATGAAGCAGGGCATGCGATTATCGGTCGTTTGGTTCCTGAACATGATCCAGTACATAAAGTGACCATTATTCCACGTGGTCGTGCATTGGGTGTGACATTCTTCCTTCCGGAAGGTGATGCTATCAGTGCTAGTCGTCAGAAACTGGAAAGCCAGATCTCCACTTTGTATGGTGGTCGTCTTGCTGAAGAAATCATTTACGGCCCGGAAAAAGTCTCTACCGGCGCATCAAATGATATCAAAGTAGCTACGTCTATTGCGCGTAACATGGTGACACAGTGGGGCTTCTCCGAGAAATTGGGGCCGTTGCTGTATGCTGAAGAAGAGGGTGAGGTATTCCTTGGCCGTTCTGTCGCGAAAGCGAAGCATATGTCCGATGAAACCGCGCGTATTATCGATCAGGAAGTTAAATTACTTATTGAGCGTAACTACCAACGTGCACGTAAGTTGCTGTTGGAAAACATGGATGTATTGCACTCCATGAAAGATGCGCTGATGAAGTATGAAACGATTGATGCACCACAGATTGATGATTTGATGAATCGTAAAGAAGTCCGCCCGCCAGCGGGTTGGGATGATGCGAACAAAAATAAATCATCTGACAACGACAGTACGCCAAAAGCGCCTACGCCGGTTGATGAACCGCGTACCCCAACGCCAGGCAATACAATGTCAGAACAGTTGGGCGATAAGTAAGTCTGCTGTTGGCATCTAAAAGCGTTGTGATTAATATAAACCCCGGGCTTGCTCGGGGTTTTTCTTTTTCTGTTGTATAGATTCAAAGTAAATAACCACATTAAGGCGCTATTGCATGAAATTAATGGCCAGAGATCGTGTTTTGGATCTCACTCATCCACAGGTAATGGGTATTTTGAATGTCACTCCAGACTCGTTTTCGGATGGCGGACATCACAATAATCTTGATAAAGCGCTGCAACATGCTCAACTGATGTTATCTGAAGGTGCTACTCTGATTGATATTGGCGGTGAATCCACACGCCCCGGGGCTGCTGAAGTCAGTGAGCAAGAAGAGCTTGACCGAGTAGTGCCTGTGGTAGAGGCATTGGCAAAACGTTTTGATGTTTGGTTATCGGTTGATACGTCAAAAGCTGCTGTTATCACCGAATCGGCCCGTGCTGGCGCTCACTTAATCAATGATATCCGCTCCTTGCAAGAACCCGGTGCGCTTGACGCCGCAGTAAAAGCTGGGCTGCCGGTATGCCTGATGCACATGCAAGGGCAACCACAAAGTATGCAGCAGTCTCCTCATTACGATGACTTAATGGCCGATGTAAATCAGTTCTTTGAGCATCATATCGAACGTTGTGTTGCGGCTGGCATCGCAAAAAGTAAATTGTTACTCGACCCAGGCTTCGGTTTCGGTAAAAATCTGGCGCATAATTATCAATTATTGGCGCGTCTGGCTGAACTTCACCACTTTGGGTTGCCACTCTTGGTGGGGATGTCGCGAAAATCGATGGTAGGCCAGCTATTGAATGTCCCGCCGAAACAGCGGGTCATCGGGAGTGTCGCTTGCGCTGTTATTGCTGCAATGCAAGGCGCGCAAATTGTCAGAGTGCATGATGTCAAAGAAACTGTCGAGGCGATGCGTATCGTCGAGGCAACACTTTCAGCGAAGGGATAAACATAAATTATGAGCAACCGTAAATACTTTGGTACAGATGGCATTCGCGGCAAAGTGGGTGACAGCCCGATTACGCCAGATTTTGTATTAAAGCTCGGCTGGGCCGCCGGTAAGGTTCTGGCCAGACATGGTTCTCGTAAAATTATTATTGGGAAAGATACGCGTATTTCTGGCTACATGCTGGAATCCGCACTTGAGGCTGGTTTGGCTGCTGCTGGGCTATCTGCTTCATTTACTGGCCCCATGCCAACACCTGCAGTGGCTTATCTGACCCGAACTTTTCGCGCGGAAGCCGGTATCGTTATTTCGGCATCTCATAACCCTTTCTACGACAACGGCATTAAATTCTTCTCAATAGACGGCACTAAACTGCCAGATGATGTGGAAGAGGCGATTGAAGCCGAGATGGAAAAACCCTTAACCTGCGTAGAATCTGCAGAATTGGGTAAAGCAAACCGTATCGTTGATGCCGCGGGGCGTTACATTGAGTTTTGCAAAGGAACATTCCCAAGTGAACTCAACCTGAACGACATGAAAATTGTGGTGGATTGTGCCAATGGAGCAACCTACCACATTGCGCCAAGTGTATTACGCGAATTAGGTGCAACAGTGATTACCATCGGGTGTGAACCTGATGGGATGAACATTAACGAGAAATGTGGTGCAACAGACGTTCGTCTGCTGCAAGAGCGCGTATTAGCTGAAAAGGCCGATGTCGGTTTGGCATTTGACGGTGACGGCGATCGGCTGATGATGGTTGATCACTTGGGTAATAAAGTTGATGGTGACCAGATTCTTTATATTATCGCGCGTGAGGGGCTTCGTCAGGGGCAGCTAAAAGGTGGTGCCGTTGGCACACTGATGAGCAATATGGGGCTGCAATTGGCGCTGAAAGAGTTGGGTATTCCTTTTGTGCGAGCTAAAGTCGGTGACCGCTACGTGCTGGAAGCCATGCAGGAAAAAGGCTGGCGTATTGGGGCTGAAAACTCGGGCCATGTGATCTTGTTGGATAAAACAACGACCGGTGACGGTATCGTGGCTGGTTTGCAGGTACTCACTGCTATGGTACGTAACCATATGAGCCTGCATGATCTGTGTAGCGGTATGAAGTTATTGCCACAAATTTTAGTGAATGTGCGCTTCTCTGGTGAACATAATCCATTGAAATCAGACACCGTGGAAGAAGTGACCCGTCAGGTTGAAAAAGAGCTGGGCGATCGTGGCAGGGTTCTGCTGCGTAAATCAGGTACAGAGCCATTAATCCGAGTCATGGTAGAAGGTGATGCGGAAGAAACACTGATTACTGAAATGGCGAATCGAATTGCCGATGCAGTGAAAGCGGCGGGTTAATTATTTTTTAAGGGGAAGGGCATCGCTCTTCCCCTGTAAATTATGCTGAAGTTGAATAACTTGACGCTTTTTTCCGCAAATAAACCTCTGTTGTGAAATTGCCCTTGCGTGTACTAGACGCTTTGGTTAGTATTCACACCCGCTTAAGTGGGTGAATAAGTCCCCGCTTGATGGGTGAGAAGCATTTGGCATGCGGTGAACCCGCAAGGATACAGGTACAACTATGTACGAAGCTCTTCTGGTGATTTTCTTGCTGATTTCGATTGGGCTGGTTGCTCTGATCATGTTACAGCAAGGCAAAGGCGCGGATATGGGAGCCTCATTCGGAGCAGGTGCTTCTGCAACTCTGTTCGGTTCGAATGGTTCCGGTAACTTCATGACTCGCATGACGGCTGTATTGGCGACGCTGTTTTTCGTCATTAGCTTGATTCTGGGCAACATGAGCACCAACCAGGGCAATAAAGGTAGTGAATGGGAAAATCTGGGTCAGCCTGCAAAAACTGAGCAGACTACAGCACCTGTTGCTCCGACTACGCCGAGTAGTGATATCCCGCAGTAATGTTTCAAAAGAAGTTGTAAGAAATAGAAAGAAAGTTTTAAAGTGGTTGTAGTGACTTAAATAGTAAATACAACCAGTTAAATCAGTGCCGGGGTGGTGGAATTGGTAGACACGCTACCTTGAGGTGGTAGTGCCCGATTGGGCTTACGGGTTCAAGTCCCGTCCTCGGTACCAAGTCAGATAGATAACTTGCTTTTTTGTCGTTATCAACGTAATATTTGCCACGTTTTCGGACGCGGGGTGGAGCAGCCTGGTAGCTCGTCGGGCTCATAACCCGAAGGTCGTCGGTTCAAATCCGGCCCCCGCAACCACTTTCCTAAAGTGTTTTTTTTCAAATGTTGTATTCGGTAGACCTCAGATACTTTCGATTTCAATTTGAAAAAAATACTTGTCAGAAAGTTGTACCGAAGCCGCTTTGCGGCAAACAGGGTCCAGTTGCATAAAGCCCCGAATTTCGGGGTTTTTTGTTATTTGACAGCAGAATCACTGGGCTATTAGGCCCTTTTTTTATGTCTTGGGGGTGGGCTTGTCCACATTAGAACAAAAGTTAACAGAGATAATTTCAGCACCGGTTGAGGCCTTAGGCTATGAATTAGTCGGCATCGAATTCATCCGGGGGCGCCAATCGACGCTACGAATCTATATTGATAGTGACGACGGAATCACTGTTGATGCTTGTGCTGATGTCAGCCACCAGGTCAGCGCTGTATTGGACGTAGAAGATCCGATTACGGTCGCTTACAACTTAGAAGTTTCCTCTCCGGGCCTTGATCGCCCAATGTTCACTGCTGAACACTATACTCGTTACCTTGGTGAAGAAGTCACTTTGGTTTTGCGTATGGCGATGCAGAACCGCCGTAAATGGCAGGGCATTATCAAAGCCGTTGATGGTGAAATGATCACGGTTACTGTGGATGGAAAAGATGAAGTGTTCGCGCTGAGCAACATCCAGAAAGCGAACCTGGTACCCCACTTTTAAAGTTTGGATGAGGCAACTAGGATGAACAAAGAGATTCTGGCTGTTGTAGAAGCAGTTTCCAATGAGAAATCCCTTCCGCGCGAGAAGATTTTTGAGGCGTTGGAAACCGCTCTAGCGACAGCGACCAAGAAAAAATACGAACAAGAAATTGAAGTTCGCGTCAGCATTGACCGTAAAACAGGTGATTTCGACACTTTCCGTCGCTGGGTCGCTGTTGACGAAGTCACGATGCCAACACGTGAAATCACATTAGAAGCAGCTCAGTTTGAAGACCCTTCGCTTCAGTTAGGCGATTATGTTGAAGACCAAATTGAATCTGTCACTTTTGACCGCATAACAACTCAAACGGCCAAGCAAGTTATCGTACAAAAAGTACGTGAAGCTGAACGCGCTATGGTTGTTGAACAGTTCCGCCAATACTTGGGCGAGATTGTGACCGGGACAGTGAAAAAAGTTAACCGTGACAGTATTGCACTGGATCTGGGGAATAATGCTGAAGCCGTTATTGGTCGTGAAGACATGCTGCCGCGTGAAAACTTCCGTCCAGGCGACCGTATCCGTGGTGTTCTGTATGACGTGCGCCCAGAAGCTCGCGGCGCTCAGTTGTTCGTCAGCCGTTCGCGCCCTGAAATGCTGGTTGAACTGTTCCGCATTGAAGTGCCAGAAATTGGCGAAGAATTGATCGAAATTAAAGCAGCTGCTCGTGACCCGGGTTCGCGTGCTAAAATTGCGGTTAAAACCAACGACAAACGTATTGACCCAGTCGGTGCTTGTGTTGGTATGCGTGGTGCCCGTGTTCAAGCTGTCTCCAGCGAACTTGGCGGTGAGCGCATTGATATTGTATTGTGGGATGATAATCCAGCCCAGTTTGTTATTAATGCCATGGCGCCAGCTGATGTTGCGTCAATTGTGGTTGATGAAGACAAACACACGATGGATGTTGCCGTTGAAGCCAGTAACCTGGCACAGGCAATCGGCCGTAATGGCCAGAACGTGCGTTTAGCTGCACAGCTAAGTGGCTGGGAACTGAACGTAATGACGGCGGACGATCTTCAGGCGAAGCATCAGGCCGAGGCTCATGCCGCTATTGATACCTTCACCAAATATCTTGATATCGATGAGGACTTTGCCACCGTTCTGGTAGAGGAAGGTTTCTCTTCTCTAGAAGAATTGGCTTATGTGCCAATGAAAGAACTTCTGGAAATCGATGGTCTTGACGAAGATACGGTTGAAGCGCTGCGTGATCGCGCCAAAGCTGCATTGACCACGCTGGCCCTGGCACAAGAAGAAAGTCTTGGCGACCAAAAACCCGCTGATGATCTGCTGAATTTAGCGGGTCTGGAACGTAGCATGGCATTCAAATTAGCTGCGCGCGGTGTGTGTACGCTGGAAGATCTTGCCGAGCAGGGTATCGACGATCTGGCAGATATTGAAGGGCTTAGTGATGAGCAAGCCGGCGAGCTGATTATGGCCGCACGTAATATCTGTTGGTTTGGCGATAACGCGTAATAAACTGTAGCAGGAAGGAACAGCATGACAGATGTAACCGTAAAATCGCTGGCAGCTGAGATTCAGACCCCAGTTGATCGCCTGGTACAGCAATTTGCTGATGCAGGGATCAAGAAGTCTGACGTAGACTCAGTTACCCAGCAAGAAAAAGAAACATTGCTGGCACACTTAAACCGTGAACACGGTAGTGCGCCTAATAAACTCACGCTGCAACGCAAAACGCGTAGCACCTTGAATATTCCGAGCACCGGCGGAAAAAGTAAATCGGTGCAAATAGAGGTCCGCAAGAAACGCACTTATGTAAATACGCCGGAAGCTGAACAAGCGAAAGCGGAAGAGCAGGCACAGCGTGAAGCGGAAGAGCAGGCACAACGTGAAGCGGAAGCAGCAGCGCAGAAAATCGCTGAAGAAAAAGCTAAACGTGCGGCCGAAGAACAAGCCAAACGTGAGGCCGCTGAAAAAGCTAAACGCCAAGCAGCGGAAAAAGAAAAAGTGACGAATCAACAAACCGACGAAAAAACCAAGCCAGCTCAGACCGATAAAGCACGCCGTGAAGCGGAAGCTGCCGAGCTGAAACGCTCAGTAGAAGAAGAAACGCGCCGTAAGGTCGAGGAAGACGCGAAACGCGTTGCTGAGGAAGCCCGTAAAATGGCAGCCGAAAACGAAGGTAAATGGCCAGAGCCTGTGACTGAGCAGACTGAATCAGCTGATTACCATGTAACCACTTCACAACATGCGCGCGCCGCGGAAGATGAAAACGACGCCAAAGTTGAAGGTGATCGCCGTAGCCGTACTCGTGGTGGTAAAGCAACTAAGCAGAAGAAAGGTAATAAACTTTCTGAGTCTAAAGCTGATCGCGAAGAAGCACGTGCAGTTGGCCGTAAAGGCAAACGTAAACCAAGCACCTTGCAACAGAGCTTCAACAAGCCTGTTGTAGCCGTTAACCGTGATGTTGTTATTGGCGAAACGGTAACTGTGGCTGAATTGGCAAACAAAATGGCTGTTAAAGGCTCTCAGGTCATCAAAGCGATGATGAAACTGGGCGCAATGGCAACCATTAACCAGGTTATCGATCAGGAAACAGCGCAGCTGGTTGCTGAAGAGATGGGCCACAAAGTGATTCTACGTCGTGAAAACGAACTGGAAGAAGCACTGATGAGTGACCGTGATACTGGCGCTGAAGCCGCAGCAGAGCATCGCGCTCCAGTTGTGACCATCATGGGCCACGTTGACCACGGTAAAACCTCTCTGCTCGATTACATCCGCTCCACGAAAGTGGCGTCAGGTGAAGCCGGTGGTATTACTCAGCATATCGGTGCTTATCACGTTGAAACTGAAAACGGCATGATCACCTTCCTGGATACCCCAGGACACGCCGCATTTACTTCAATGCGTGCTCGCGGTGCTCAAGCGACTGATATCGTGGTGCTGGTTGTTGCAGCCGACGATGGCGTGATGCCACAGACTATCGAAGCTATTCAGCATGCTAAAGCCGCGAATGTGCCGGTTGTGGTTGCTGTGAACAAAATCGATAAGCCAGAAGCTGATCCAGACCGCGTTAAAACCGAACTGTCTCAGTACGGTATCCAGCCAGAAGAGTGGGGCGGTGAGTCTCAGTTCATCAACGTATCAGCGAAAGCCGGTATCGGTATTGATGAATTGCTGAACGCCATCTTGCTGCAAGCTGAAGTACTGGAGCTGAAAGCTGTTCGTACTGGCATGGCAAGCGGTGTAGTTATCGAATCCTTCTTGGATAAAGGCCGTGGCCCTGTTGCTACAGTGCTGGTTCAACAAGGTACACTGAACAAAGGCGATATCGTACTGTGTGGCTTTGAGTATGGCCGTGTGCGTGCGATGCGTGACGAGCTGGGTCGTGATATCACGTCTGCGGGTCCGTCTATTCCAGTTGAAATTCTGGGCCTGTCCAGTGTTCCGGCTGCGGGTGATGAAGTTACCGTTGTTCGTGACGAGAAAAAAGCGCGTGAAGTTGCACTGTATCGTCAGGGTAAATTCCGTGAAGTTAAGCTGGCTCGTCAGCAGAAATCTAAACTGGAAAACATGTTTGCTAACATGACCGAAGGTGAAGTTTCTGAACTGAACATCGTTATCAAGTCAGACGTTCAAGGTTCTTGTGAAGCCATCTGTGATTCACTGGAAAAACTGTCTACCGATGAAGTGAAAGTCCGTATTGTGGGTTCAGGCGTCGGTGGTATCACCGAAACTGACGCAACGCTGGCTGCGGCTTCTGGTGCAATCATCCTTGGCTTTAACGTTCGTGCTGACGCTTCAGCGCGTCGCGTCGTTGAAACCGAAGGCTTGGATCTGCGTTACTACTCAGTGATTTATAGCCTGATCGACGAAGTTAAACAGGCAATGAGTGGTATGCTGGCACCTGAGTACAAACAACAAATCATTGGTCTGGCTGAAGTTCGTGATGTGTTTAAATCACCGAAATTTGGTGCCATTGCTGGTTGTATGGTTACTGAAGGTGTGATTAAGCGTAACAATCCAATCCGTGTTCTGCGTGACAACGTGGTTATCTATGAAGGCGAGCTGGAATCTCTGCGCCGCTTCAAAGATGACGTTAACGAAGTCCGTAATGGTATGGAATGTGGTATCGGCGTTAAGAACTACAATGACGTCCGTGCTGGTGATGTGATCGAAGTCTTCGAAATTATCGAAATCAAACGTACCATCGCTTAACCACCTCTGATTTGCTTATATCAATTTGGGGGGCCTTGGCCCCCCAAATTGTCTGGAGAATCCAAATGGCAAAAGAATTCAGCCGTTCTCAGCGTGTTTCACAGGAAATGCAGAAAGAGATCGCACTTATCCTACAGCGTGAAATCAAAGACCCTCGTGTTGGCATGGCTACTGTGTCCGGCATCGAGTTATCTCGTGATTTGGCTTACGCTAAAGTCTTTGTGACCTTCTTGAACGTGTTAACGGATAAAGCTGATCCGGATACAGTCAAAAACGGCATTAAAGCACTGCAAGATGCCTCCGGCTATATCCGCACTCTGCTGGGTAAAGCGATGCGTCTGCGTATCGTGCCAGAACTGACTTTCGCTTATGACAACTCTTTGATTGAAGGGATGCGGATGTCTAACTTGGTGACTAACGTCATCAAAAATGATGTAGAGCGTCAGGTTAATCCAGGTAGCGACGAGGAGAAGTAATGGGGCGTCCACGTCGTCGCGGCCGTGACATTAACGGCGTTCTGTTATTGGATAAGCCGCTGGGCCTCTCCTCTAATGATGTTTTACAGAAAGTGAAACGTCTCTTTAGCGCTAACCGTGCAGGCCATACCGGTGCACTCGATCCATTGGCGACCGGTATGTTGCCTATCTGTCTGGGTGAAGCGACCAAATTTTCCCAATTTTTGCTCGATTCAGATAAACGTTATCGGGTTGTGGCGCGTTTAGGGCAACGTACTGATACTTCGGATGCCGAAGGTGCGTTAATCAGCGAGCGGGAAGTCAACGTGACTCAGGCTCAGATGGATGCTGCTCTAGACAGTTTCCGTGGCGACACTCAACAAGTGCCGTCGATGTATTCTGCACTGAAGCATCAGGGCAAGCCACTGTATGAGTACGCTCGTCAGGGGATTGAAGTAGAACGTGAAGCCCGCAATATTACCGTTTACGAACTGCTGTTTATCCGCTGGGAAGGCAATGATCTTGAGCTGGAAATCCATTGCTCTAAAGGGACTTACATTCGCACAATCATCGACGATTTGGGTGAATTGTTAGGTTGTGGTGCCCATGTGAGTTATCTGCGTCGGTTGCAAGTTGCCACTTATCCAAGTGACCGGATGGTGACTTTAGAGCAGTTGGCGGCGATCGTGGAAAAAGCGCAGGCAGAAGAGCGCTCACCTAATCCTGAACTGGATTTATTGCTACTGCCGATGGACAGTGCCGTCTTAAACTTCCCTGAAGTCAACTTGTTACCGGCGGTTGCTGCCTATGTAAAACAAGGGCAGCCAGTACATGTTTCCGGTGCACCAAGTGAAGGCATGGTCCGTATCACTGAAGGCGAAGAGCGTAATTTCATTGGTATTGGCACGATTGCAGAAGATGGTCGAGTCGCGCCGAAGCGTTTGGTGGTGGAATACGCGGAGTAAGTCCAAGCGGCCTATCTTGCGATCCCACGGCTCAAAGAGTAGAATAGTGCGGCTTACATATTGGGTTGCTGAATTAGAGATCGGCGCCTGTCTTAATTTATCTATATATTTGGAGTTGTATCATGTCTCTAAGTGTTGAAGCGAAAGCTAAAATCGTTGCTGACTTCGGTCGCGGTGCCAATGACACCGGTTCAAGCGAAGTTCAGGTTGCTCTGTTGACTGCTCAAATTAACCATTTGCAAGGTCACTTCTCCGAGCACAAAAAAGATCACCACAGTCGTCGTGGTCTGCTGCGTATGGTATCCACGCGTCGTAAGCTGCTGGACTACCTGAAGCGTGAAGATGTAGCACGTTATACTTCCCTGATCGAACGTCTGGGTCTGCGTCGCTAAGTCTGCGAGTTTCGGGAGAAAGGGGCCAAATTGGCCCCTTTTTTCTAAGAAGCAATGATAAAATACGCTAGTATATTATTGTTGTTGTTTTACATTTTTATAAAATAGGATCTTCCGGTGCAGAGGTTCGCGCGGCTAATGAGAGACTTTAACTCAATCAGAGTTAAGGATTGTCATTAGTCGCGAGGATGCAGTGTGAAGGTAATAGTAATAGGTGGATGAGATCGTCAATACGATCCGGCACCGCACATAGTATAAGGATACTACTTTGCTGACTCCGATTATTCGTAAATTCCAGTACGGCCAACATACCGTCACTATTGAAACCGGCATGATGGCTCGCCAGGCAACTGCTGCTGTAATGGTAAGCATGGATGACACCGCAGTATTCGTTACTGTTGTTGGCCAAAAGAAAGCGAAACCAGGCCAGAGCTTTTTCCCTCTGACTGTTAACTATCAGGAGCGTACTTATGCTGCTGGTCGTATTCCAGGCAGCTTCTTCCGTCGTGAAGGCCGCCCAAGTGAAGGCGAAACACTGACTTCTCGTCTGATTGACCGTCCAATTCGCCCACTGTTCCCAGACAGTTTCCTGAATGAAGTTCAGGTTATCGCAACCGTTGTTTCCGTTAACCCACAAGTTAACCCAGACATCGTGGCTCTGATTGGTGCATCTGCGGCACTGAGCCTGTCAGGTATTCCATTCAATGGCCCAATTGGTGCTGCTCGCGTTGGTTTCATCAACGACCAGTATGTACTGAACCCAACTACTGACGAGCTGAAAGAAAGCCGTCTGGACTTGGTTGTTGCCGGTACTGCTGCTGCGGTATTGATGGTTGAATCTGAAGCAGACATCTTGTCTGAAGATCAAATGTTGGGCGCGGTTGTCTTCGGCCACGAACAACAGCAAGTTGTGATTGAAAATATCAATGCACTGGTTGCGCAAGCAGGCAAACCTAAGTGGGATTGGCAGCCAGAAGTTGTTAACGAAGAGCTGCATGCGCGTGTTGCTGTATTGGCTGCGGATCGTCTGGGTGACGCATATCGCATCACTGAGAAACAAGAACGTTACGAACAAATTGACGCTATCAAAGCTGACGTTACTGACACACTTTTAGCGCAAGACGATACGTTAGATGCTGCGGAAATTCAGGATATCCTGGGCAACGTTGAGAAAGATGTAGTTCGTAGCCGTGTATTACGTGGCGAACCACGTATCGATGGCCGCGAAAAAGACATGATCCGTGGTCTGGACGTGCGTACTGGTGTCTTGCCACGTACCCATGGTTCTGCGTTGTTCACCCGTGGTGAAACTCAGGCATTGGTTACCGCAACATTGGGTACTGCACGTGATGCGCAAAATATTGATGAGCTGATGGGTGAGCGTACTGACTCATTCCTGCTACACTATAATTTCCCTCCATATTCTGTTGGTGAAACAGGTATGGTTGGCTCACCGAAGCGTCGTGAGATTGGCCATGGTCGTCTGGCGAAACGCGGTGTGATGGCAGTGATGCCAAGCCCGAGCGAGTTCCCTTATACTGTACGTGTGGTTTCTGAAATCACCGAGTCTAACGGTTCTTCCTCAATGGCTTCTGTTTGTGGTGCTTCTTTGGCCCTGATGGACGCAGGTGTGCCAATTAAAGCCGCTGTTGCGGGTATCGCAATGGGTCTGGTTAAAGACGAAGAAAACTTTGTTGTTCTGTCTGACATTCTGGGTGACGAAGATCACTTGGGCGACATGGACTTTAAAGTGGCCGGTAGCCGTGACGGTATCACCGCACTGCAAATGGACATTAAAATTGAAGGTATCACCCGCGAAATCATGCAGGTGGCTCTGAACCAAGCTAAGGGTGCGCGTCTGCACATTCTGGGTGTTATGGAACAGGCTATCAGCACACCTCGTGGCGATATCTCTGAGTTTGCTCCACGTATCTACACCATGAAAATCAATCCTGAGAAAATCAAGGATGTGATCGGTAAAGGTGGTTCTGTGATTCGTGCGCTGACTGATGAAACGGGCACCACTATTGAAATCGAAGATGATGGCACCATTAAGATTGCAGCAACTGACGGTGACAAAGCAAAACATGCTATCCGTCGTATCGAAGAAATTACTGCTGAAATCGAAGTGGGCCGTATCTATGCGGGTAAAGTGACTCGTATCGTTGATTTCGGTGCATTTGTTGCTATCGGCGGTGGTAAAGAAGGTCTGGTTCATATTTCTCAAATCGCTGACAAGCGCGTAGAGAAAGTGACTGACTATCTGCAAATGGGCCAAGAAGTGCCAGTGAAAGTAATGGAAGTTGATCGTCAGGGCCGTATCCGCCTGAGCATCAAAGAAGCTACTACTCCTGACGCAGAAGCACCGGCACCAGAAGCAGCAGAGTAATTTAGTATTTCACTGCTCCTTACTCACTCGTGAGGAGCAGTGTTATCTCGAGGGCAGGATGCTCTTGTATTAAACAAATGGATGAAAGGATATTTATCCAATGTTTGTCTTCGGGAGTAGGAAATGAAGCCTTTCTTGCGCTGGTGTTACGTTGTGACAGCACTCATGCTGGCAGGATGCAGCAACCATGATTGGCGTAAAGACGAGGTATTGGCAATCCCGTTGCAACCTACGTTGCAGCAGGAAGTGATTCTGGCGCGCATGGAACAAATCCTTGCAAGTCGGGCACTTACGGATGATGAGCGCGCACAGCTTTTATATGAGCGCGGAGTGCTGTATGATAGCCTCGGGCTACGGGCACTAGCGCGAAATGATTTTTCGCAAGCGTTAGCTATTCGTCCTGATATGCCAGAAGTTTTCAACTATCTGGGCATTTATTTAACGCAGGCAGGCAATTTTGATGCTGCCTATGAAGCGTTTGATTCTGTACTAGAGCTTGATCCAACTTACAATTACGCGCGTTTAAACCGGGGTATCGCTCTGTATTATGGCGGTCGACTCCCGTTGGCGCAGGATGATCTGCAGGCGTTTTATCAAGACGATCCAAATGATCCCTTCCGTTCGTTATGGCTGTATCTGGTGGAAAGAGAAATCGATCCTAAGACAGCTGCAGTAGCGCTACAACAGCGCTATGAAAAATCGGACAGAGGGCAATGGGGATGGAATATTGTCGAATTCTACCTGGGCACGATCAGCGAAAAAACGCTGATGGAAAGGCTCAAGGCAGATGCAACGGATAACACTTCGCTCGCTGAGCATCTCAGTGAAACTGACTTCTATTTAGGTAAGCATTACCTAAGTCTGGGGGACAAGGACACCGCTTCGGCGCTGTTCAAACTGACGGTAGCTAACAACGTTCATAACTTTGTTGAGCACCGCTATGCATTGTTGGAATTGGCGCTTTTGGGCCAAGAACAAGACGACCTATCGGAATCGGACCAGCAATAGCTGACGAACAACTATCAGCCTGATATACCTTGGTTTTTACCAAAGTTTATCACCTTAACGGGTGATGGCCTTTTTGTTCGTTTTATAATCTAATTTGAGCCGGTTCACACTTTTCAATGAAAATGACTGAAAATTTTCTCGACGAGTTATGTAGACTGGCTGCCATTATTAATGAGGCACGTGTACATGACTACTGAGCTTGAAACCTCTTTCGCTGATTTGGGGCTGTCTGCTCCTATTCTTTCTGCCCTGACTACTTTGGGTTATGAAAAACCATCTCCAATTCAATTGGAATGTATTCCACACCTGTTGAACGGTCGCGATGTTCTTGGTATGGCGCAAACCGGTAGCGGCAAAACTGCTGCATTCGGGCTTCCGCTGTTGCACAACATCGACCCAGAACTGAAAGCACCGCAGGTGCTGGTACTGGCTCCAACCCGTGAGTTGGCGATTCAGGTTGCTGAAGCATTAACGAGCTTCTCTAAAGATATTAAAGGCGTTAACGTTGTGGCCCTTTACGGTGGCCAGCGTTATGACGTTCAATTACGCGCTTTGCGCCAGGGGCCACAAGTTGTTGTTGGCACCCCAGGTCGTCTGTTAGACCACCTGAAACGCGGTACTCTTAATTTGTCCAACCTGAAAGGTTTAGTATTGGACGAAGCAGATGAAATGCTGCGCATGGGCTTTATCGAAGACGTTGAAAACATTCTGGCGCAGATCCCGGCTGAACATCAGACCGCCTTGTTCTCTGCAACTATGCCAGAAGCTATTCGCCGTATTACCCGTCGCTTTATGAAAGAGCCACAGGAAGTACGTATTCAGTCTAGCGTGACAACTCGTCCTGATATTAGCCAAGTCTATTGGAAAGTGGGCGGTGGCTATCGTAAAAACGAAGCGCTGGTACGTTTCCTGGAAGCGGAAGATTTTGATGCCGCTATCATCTTCGTGCGGACTAAAAACGCCACTCTGGAAGTTGCTGAAACCTTGGAGCGTAGCGGTTATAGCAGCGCTGCACTGAACGGCGACATGAACCAAGCGCTGCGTGAGCAGACTCTGGAACGTCTGAAAGATGGCCGTTTGGATATCCTGATTGCAACTGACGTTGCCGCACGTGGTTTGGACGTTGAACGTATCAGCCTAGTGGTAAACTATGATATCCCTATGGATTCAGAGTCTTACGTTCACCGTATTGGCCGTACTGGTCGTGCAGGTCGTGCTGGCCGTGCGTTACTGTTCGTTGAGAACCGTGAACGCCGTCTGTTGCAGAACATTGAACGTACTATGAAGCTGACCATTCCTGAAGTTGAGCTGCCAAATGCACAGCTGTTGAGCGAACGTCGTTTAGCTAAGTTTGCTGCTAAAGTTAGCCAACAACTGGAAAGCAGTGATTTGGATATGTACCGTGCGTTGCTGACTAAACTGCAACCAGAAGAAGAGTTTGATATTGAAACTCTGGCTGCGGCATTGCTGAAAATGGCACAGGGCGAACGTCCTTTGATCCTGCCACCAGAAGCGCCACGTCGTCCACAGCGTGAATTCAATTCTCGCGATGACCGTGGTAACGACCGTGGCCGTGATCGTGGTGATAGCCGCCGTGACAACCGTTCTGACAGTCGTGATGGTGGCGATCGTCCAGCGCGTCGCGAGCGTCGTGATGTCGGCGAGATGGAACTGTACCGCATTGAAGTGGGCCGTGATGATGGTGTTGAAGTTCGTCATATCGTTGGTGCTATTGCTAACGAAGGTGATATCAGCAGCCGTTACATCGGTAACATCAAGCTGTTTGCTTCCCACTCAACTATCGAACTGCCAAAAGGCATGCCGGGCGAAATGTTATCTCACTTCACCCGCACCCGTATCCTGAATAAGCCGCTGAACATGCAGCTGTTGGGTGATGCACAGCCACATGAACGCCGTGAGCGTCCAGCTGGCGGTAACGGTGGTGAGCGTCGTGGCGGTGGCCGTTCATTCGGCGGCGAACGTCGTGATGGTGCTGGTGCTCCTCCTCGTCGTTCATTCGGTAGCGATCGTGCCCCAGCCGGTGGTGGCGAACGTCGCCCACCACGTGATGCTCAGCGTTCATCAGCACCACGTCGTGATGATGCAGCAACACCTGCTGCGCCAGCACGTCGTCGTTTTGGTGATGCATAAGTCTTAATCATCTCTGGTGATTAAACAGAAAAACCAGCCTTCGGGCTGGTTTTTTTATGGGGGTGAAACATAACGCAGATCGTCCAACAATAGAGTAAGCCTATGTATTAGTGACTCAATTAATTAGGATAGAATTTATGATGTTAATTCTTAATTAATAATAACGATAAAAAAAATGCAGCTTATATCTTTTAAATTTAATCAAATATAATATTTGCATATTATGGAGCATCATAATTTCTCCACAATTACCAATTAATTTACATATATTTTCATTGAAATAAAGATATTTTATTCGATTGTGCTAGAATTGTTTTGAAATAGAAAAATAGTTATTTGTCACAAGGAACACTAAAATGAAAGCTTATATAGTCATCCCTCTTTTCTCTTTTATTCTCACTGCATGTTCAACACCGGCAACATCACTCAGTAATGAAGACCTTTGTGCAAAGTTAGCGGAAGGTGAGTATTTTAAAAATAACTGGATTTGGGATCCTACGTATAAAGAATATCAGCAGAGAAAAGATAAAGGGACTATCTCTGTAGATCAATGCGATACGATAAGGGCAAAGAATATCGCTATCTTTACCCAAAAGGATGCTGAAGCGGAAGTTGAGTCTGACTAACTAAGTCAGCACCCATAAGGCTTTCCTTGTAGAGAGGTATTTTCTTAGTAAGTGATGAGGTGTTATCGCACACAGCAGAGTACCCCAAGTGAGTATCAAATATAAACCTTAATAGCCATTATCAGTTTTACTATGATTCATTCCTGTTATCGACTTTATTATTTATAATAAGGTTCGCTAAAATTGAAAATGATATTGAAACTCAAAATGGAGTTTATGGTATTTAACACGTTTTATTTTTTATAAAGTAATGGTGTTTATATTGTTACTCATTTTTTTCAAAGAAATTCAATGGGTTCTTAAATTAAACAAAGCATATGAAAAACGTATGTGTAGTTATTATGGTCACTGAAAAAAAAACCAGCCCGAGGGCTGGTTTTTTATGCCGGTGGTAGTGAGCTTATTAATTAGGTTACAGACGCTCAATCGGTTGCAGGTCTTGCTGCAAACTGGCAATTATCTCAAATGAATACAAACGTGCTTGATGGTCAAAAATTTGGCCGTTCACCATGAGTTCATCCGCTTGAGTTTCCCGTAATAATGATTGAAGTCCGTGTCGGACTTTGCTTTTGTCTCCAATGATGGATAAGCGCAACGCCTGATCAACACCAAACTGCTCGGCAGGGGAGCAAATATGTTCCATATTTTCGACCGGTGGCGGAAGTTGGCCCGGTGTACCGCGACGCAAACTAACAAATTGTTGCTGCATAGAGGTAAACAGGAAGCGAGCATCACGTTCGCTGTCTGCCGCCACGACATTTACGCAGACGATAGCATAAGGTTTAGGCCACTGGGCGGAGGGCTTAAAGTTTTCCCGGTATAACTTGAGTGCCTGCAATAACATATCCGGCGCAAAATGCGAGGCAAAAGCAAAAGGCAGCCCCATAGCAGCAGCCAGTTGCGCGCTATACAGGCTGGAACCCAAAAGCCACAGGGGGACATGTAAGCCTTGGCCGGGAACAGCTTGCACCGCTTGTCCAGGTTGAGTTTCTGCAAAATAGCTTTGTAACTCCCGGACATCGGCTGGGAAATTATCGATCTCTCCTGATAGATGACGGCGAAGTGCCATCATGGTGCGTTGATCACTGCCGGGTGCCCGACCAAGCCCCAGATCGATACGATCAGGATAGAGTGAGGCGAGGGTGCCAAACTGCTCGGCAATCACCAGTGGTGAATGGTTAGGCAGCATCACCCCACCGGAGCCAACGCGAATACTGCGGGTACCACCAGCAATATACCCAATCAATACAGAGGTCGCGGCGCTGGCAATCCCTGTCATATTGTGGTGTTCAGCCAGCCAGTAGCGGTGATATCCCCATTTTTCAGCATGTTGAGCCAGATCCAGCGAAGCATGAAACGCATCTCGCGGAGTTTTTCCCTGAGCGATTGGGGATAAATCGAGAACAGAAAGTGGCACTGGCTTATTATCGGTCATTGAATCGTCCATCTTTACCTCATGTCGAGTCGCTTGAAGGGCGAACGCATTAATTTACAAACATATTTTTAACGCTATATTCAGTAATAACCGCATTTATGCACTCACAAAAAATGGCATAAAATGCGAGGCTATTACCTGTTGCAGCATAATCTAAATGATCCATGCTGAAGAGGTAATAAATGCGGCGATTAAAGGACTACTGAACCCATGAAGAAGAAAACGTTATTTACCCTGTTGTTAGTCGTGGTGGTCATTGCCATGGCGGTACTGTTCCGTGCTCATAATCAAGATTTACTCTTACAAGGTGAAGTGGATGCACCGGAAGTGATTGTGTCGTCTAAAGCGAAAGGGCGGGTAATCGAACGCCATGTGGAACGGGGTGATGACGTCAAAGCAGGGCAATTGTTGATTACGCTAGAAAGCCCAGAGCTGATGGCGCAATTAGCAGGCTTAGAAGCAGCTCGTGATCAGGCGCAGGCGCAGCTAGATGAGTCGCTACATGGGACGCGGGAAGAGAGTATTCGTAATTTAAGGGCCAATTTGGCACAGGCGCAGGCCGAATATGAAAACGCACTTCATACCTATAACCGCAACAACAGTGTAGCAGCAAAAGGGTTTATTTCAGCCTCCGAGTTGGAAGATTCACGCCGTGCTAAAGAGACTGCCTATCAGCAAGTTCAAGCTGCTCAGGCCAATTTGGATGAAGGCCTGCATGGCGATCGTTCGGAGTTACGTGATAAATATGCCGCGGCTGTTCGTCAGGCCGAGCAAGATTTAGTGCAATTGAAAGCGCAAACTGATGATTTGCAGGTGCGTGCTCCGGTCGCCGGTGAAGTTGGCCCTATTCCGGCAGAAGTGGGAGAATTGCTTAATGCTTCCAGCCCCTTACTCACATTAATTCGCCTGCCGCAGGCTTATTTTGTCTTTAACCTGCGCGAAGATATTCTGGCAGATGTGCGTAAAGGCGATAAAGTGACTGTGCGGGTTCCGGCACTGAAAGAGAAAGACATCACAGCTGAAGTGCGCTATATCGCCCCCTTAGGTGACTATGCTACCAAACGTGCGACACGCGCTACTGGCGATTTTGACCTGAAAACCTTTGAGGTTCGTCTTTATCCTGCTCAACCTGTTGAAGGGCTACGCCCAGGGATGAGTGCACTCTGGCAGTGGAAAGAGTAAGTGGAAAAGGTCAGAGGTAAAACTATCGACAGAATGCGGGCTGGTTGGCGCTGTTTTAGTCGCTATTTTGGCCAGGAAACGCGTTCAGCATTTCGCAGTCCGGTGTTTCACTGGCTCAGTTGGTGCTTCCCATTACTGCTGTTTATCTTAATCAGTAGTAATTTTTCCGAAGGGACTTTGTTGGATTTGCCGGTTTCAGTGGTTGATAACGATCATTCACCACTCTCAAAGTCATTAATTCGCAAACTGGATGCGGGCTCTCATGCACAAGTCGTGGCCTATGAAGGCGGGTTAGATGAAGCATTGCGCCGTCTGCGTAGTGCGCAGGATTATGCTTTACTTTATATTCCAACAGACTTCGAAGCGGATGCTTTGGCAGGCCGCCAACCCAGCATTGTGCTGTATTACAATGCGCTGTTTTATGGGGCTGGTTTATACGCGACACAAGATTTCAGTGGGTTGATGACGGAGGCCAATAGTACTTTCCGTACGATTATTGCCGGTGAAATGGGGAAGACTTTGCCGCCACTGGCCAATGTGACGCTCTCTTATGGCAGCTTGTTTAACGCCAGCGGCAGTTATATTTATTATCAGCAGTTTGCCGCTACAATCCATTTATTGCAGTTATTCGTTATCACGTGGATGATCTATGTTTTGGCGCGCAGTAAGGCACTGCTGACCGCCAAGCCTTTTAGTTTGGCCCTGTTAGGCAAGTTGGCACCTTATACCCTGTTTTTTACCACGTTACTGATGGTAGAAATTGCCATGTTGGTGGGGTTCTTTGGGGCCAGAGTCAGTGGCAATCCACTCTTTATGCCGCTGATTGGGTTCTTTTACGTTATGGCAGCCCAAAGTATTGGTGTATTGCTTTTCACCTTCACCAGCAGCGCCATCACGGCCTACAGCCTGATTGGGATCATCGTGAGTATCGCGTTAACCTTTTCTGGCATGGCGGTGCCGGAACTATCGATGCCTCTGCCTGCGCGCATTATTTCCAATATCGAACCACTGACCCATGCGCTTTACGCCATGTTCGATGTGTTCCTGCGCCAAGTACCGGCCAGTGCTATTTTCAGTGTCTGCGCTATTTTGTTGATTTATCCGCTAGTGACCTCCCTGTTGGTGCGTAATCGCTTACTGATTCGGCTACAAAAGCAGGAGACTGTCTGATGAATAGCAGCCTAAAGAGCTATTGGCAGACATTCAGTCGGGTGCTGATGGGGATGCTGGAAAAGCCCATGTGGTTGATGCTGTTGGTTTCACTTTGCGTGATGAGCATGGTCTATGCCAATCACACGGTGTGGGATCTTCCGGTTGCTGTGGTTGATCAAGACCACAGTACCGCCAGCCGCCAATTGATTCGTCAGTTGGATGCCACCTCAAAAATTTCTATCAAAATTTATGACAATTTGCCGGATGCCCAGCGAGATCTCGCGTGGCGTAAATTATTTGCGGTGATCATAATGCCGACGGATCTGGAGAAAAAGATCCTCAATGGCGAAAGCATTGTGATCCCGGTCTACGGTGATGCCACTAACCGTTTGGCAAATGGGCAAATCCAGCAAGATGTGGTGACGGCTTATCAACAACTGCTGAATGAATATAATAGCGGCTTATTATTACGCAGTGGTTTTACTCCGCGTCAGGCTGAGGTGTTGTTGACCCCGATTCGTGGACAGACACTAGATGTGTTCAATCCCGGTATCAGTTTCGCCGCCATTATTTTCCCTGGTTTGTTAGTCATGCTGCTACAGCACTCATTATTGATTGCCTGTGTGCGCGTCAGTATTGCCATGAAGAGCGCACCTTCAGGGAAACCTTCCATTCCGGTTTATTTGGGGGGGCTTTCTGCTCTGCTGCCTATTTGGTTATTTTTGTCGATTGTGTTGTTTGTGCTGTGGCCGTGGGTACTGGGTTACCGCCAAACGGCATCGATTCCTGAAGTGTTGCTACTGACTTTTCCATTCTTGCTGGCGGTGTTGGGGCTGGGTAAGCTGGTGACCGAGTGTCTGCGCAGTGTCGAAATGATCTATTTGACGCTTTCGTTTGTCACCATGCCAATTTTTTATATTTCTGGCACCATTTGGCCGCTCCAAGCCATGCCGGGGTGGGTGCGAGCCATCTCTTCAATGCTGCCCTCAACTTGGGCGACCAAGGCTATCGCCGGAGTCAATCAGATGGGACTCCCCCTGCGCGATGTGGTTGGTGATGTGCTGATGTTGCTGTTATTAGGTGGGATTTATACTCTGATTGGCATTAGCGTTGGAATATTACGCAATCGCGTGAAATTGCGCGCACTGATCCGGCGGAAATCGGCGGTTAAATAATTAAATACCGGGCGAGATACTGCGCCCGGTGACATGCTAGGAAACTAACTCTAATCCGGCAAGCCGCCGCCAGTAACCATTGCAATCGGTTTTATCCGCCAACGTCAGCGGGTTCATTCCCAACTCATTTGCGCGGAATTGATCAATCATGTCTAACGTCTCGATACTTTGTGGCGAAAGACGGACGATATCCACCAATCCTTGCATAGAAATCAGGTCGTTACCGAGATTATAACAGTAGCCACTTTGGGTCTGAATGCCGTTGAGGATGAACACTTGTTGGTCTTCCTGTGATAGCACTGGACGCCCTTGCGGGTACTTAATGCAGCAGGTTTCGCATTCATCTTTGGCCCGATCTTCTGAACGTGCAGTGAAACAGCGAGCAGAATACGCCAGCGGTAAATGACCGTAGCTCATCACTTCGACTTCAAACTGGTTGCGGAACCCCAGCTCTTCACACTGTTGCAGCACATTCGCCAGCCAGTCACGGGAGAGTTCAACCGGCATACACCAACGCATCATGCCCTGACGATGTAAAATCCGCAGGGTATAGGCGTTGTAGCAATTCAATGCATGGCCCGCAACAAATGGCAAACTGCGTTCAGCTGCCATATTCACTGCGCCCAAGTCGTTCGCTTCCAGCAAGAATTCCCCATTTTCTACATAGCGCTTGAGTTCATTTAGTTCTGATGGCGCTTGTAGCAGTGCCAGAGTGGAAATCACCACTTGTTTACCGCTAGCGGCAACTTCTTTGGCAAGGGCTAACCAGTCGCCGACCTTCATCTCGCGGCGCTTGGTACACACATTCTCACCCAGATAAATGATGTCGGCGCTGCTGGAGGCTGCGGCCTGATAAAAAGCTTCAATATCGGTTTTTGGCCAGTAATAGAGAACTGCGCCTAAGGCGTACTTCATGTTTCCTCCGGCTACTGCCACTTACGATGATAAGCACCCAGGGTTGTTTGGGTACCTTCGGACATTGCGCCCAGTTGTTCCATCCATTCCGCTTTGGCGGAAAATTGCGCTGGGTTGGCCTGATAGCGGTCAATCGCCTGTCGCCAGACTTTAGCCACCTGACTGACATAAGCAGGGCTGCGCTGACGGCCTTCAATTTTTACCGAGGCGATATTGGCAGCAAATAATTCAGGTAACAGCGCTAATGTGTTCAAACTGGTTGGCTCCTCCAGTGCATGATAGCGCTGGCCATCTACCAGATAGCGCCCTTTGCATAGTGTCGGATAACCCGCATTTTCGTTATCTTCATAGCGGTCTATCAGCACCTCATTGAGGCGTGACTCCATCCCTTGCGGGGTTTGTTGCCAGCGCACAAAGCGTGCGGGTGAACAAGCGCCGACCGTATTGGGGGATTCGCCGGTTAAATAAGATGAAAGATAACAACGGCCTTCAGCCATAATACATAAACTACCGAAGGCAAAAACCTCCAATGGAACTGGGCTGGTGCGTGACAGTTGTTTTACCTGATGCATGGAGAGCACTCGCGGTAAAACCACTCGTGCCACATCAAAGTGGCGCTGATAGAAGCGGATGGCTTCATCATTGGTGGCGGATGCTTGCACCGAGACATGGCGTTCGACTTCTGGGTAACGCTCGGCGGCATATTCCAGCATCGCCAAATCTGCCAGAATTAGAGCATCGGCTCCCAGTTGTGCCGCCATATCTACAGCTCGCTGCCAGCGGGAATAGCCGTCCGGGTGGGCGAAAGTATTAATGGCGATATGTAATTTACGTTTGCGGTTGTGAACATAATTGACCGCTTCCTGTAGCTTTTTATCGGTGAAGTTAAGTCCGGCAAAATGGCGGGCATTAGTATCATCTTTCAAGCCGATATAAACCGCGTCAGCACCATTATCGATTGCAGCCTTTAATGCGGGTAAATTGCCGGCAGGGCAAAGCAGCTCCATAGAATTTTCCCCATCCGAAGATGATATTCGTATTTTATCGAGTGGCGATTTTAGTCAACCAGCCAGAAACTGACCTTGATTTAAGGCAGTTTCTTTCGCATTGATGGCTTTCTTCCGCTATTTAGCAAAGAGCTGATGCAAAATTTATTGATATAACCCGCTTTCCTATTTCACCAATGTGGCAAAATACTTCTATTCGGCATCACTTTTTATTAAAAGGAGACATCGCCTGTGTTGGAACAACTACGTGCACGCCTCGTGCGTCAAGGACCGGCGCTGCTGCGGGGTCCATTAAAACTGACCCCATTTGCCTTGCAACGTCAGGTACTGGAACAAGTTCTGGGTTGGCAATTCCGGCAAGCATTGCTGGATGGCGATCTGGAGTTTCTGGAGTCTCGCTGGTTAAAAATTGAAGTGCGTGACCTCGCATTGCAATGGTTTATGACAGTAGAAAACGGTAGGCTGGTGGTAAGCCAACAGGCTGAAGCTGATGTTAGCTTTAGTGGTGATGCTAACGATCTGATTTTGATCGCTGCCCGTAAAGAAGATCCGGATACGCTATTTTTCCAGCGCCGGTTACGAATTGAGGGGGATACCGAATTGGGCCTGTATGTGAAAAACCTGATGGATGCCATTGAATTGGAATCTATGCCGACTCTATTAAGAGTGGGTTTGCAGCAGTTAGCTGAATTTGTCGAAGCGGGTCAGCAAGAGGGTACGGCCAGTGCTTCCCGTACATTAGCATCGTGCTGATCCGGGTCGAAATTCCGGTGGATGCACCGGGGATCGACGCACTATTGCGCCAGGCATTCCAGCGAGATGATGAAGCTGATTTGGTGCAGCAATTGCGCGAGGATGGCTTACTGACACTGGGCATTGTGGCAACCGATGATGAAGGCGGCGTTGTGGGCTATGCGGCATTCAGCCCGGTTGATGTCGGGGGGGAAGATCGTCAATGGGTCGCCCTAGCTCCGCTGGCCGTGGAAGAGAGTCTGCGTCGGCAAGGCTTGGCTGAGAAACTGGTGTATGAAGGGTTAGATTCTCTCAACGAATTTGGCTATGCCGCCGTTGTGGTGCTAGGTGAACCTTCCTATTATCAGCGCTTTGGCTTTGTTCCTGCCGCTCGTCATCAATTGACTTGCCGCTGGCCTGGTACTGAAGAGGCTTTTCAGGTTTACGCGCTGGCAGAAGATGCATTGACCGATGCTCATGGTGAAGTGGTATTTTCTGAGCCGTTTAACCGGTTTTAATCGCTCATTCTTTATCTAGAAGTAATGTTTTCAACGACGAAGGCTGGCTCACCACCAGCTTTTCTTTTTGCTGCTTAGTGAGCTGCTTTACCCGATATTCCAGTTTCAACGCAGTCGAACGATCCCCTGCCTCACAATGATATACCAGCGCTAGCTCACCTTTGCCTCGCAGTGCTTTTGCGCCTTTCCCGGTCTGATGCTGCGTTAACCGGCGAGTGACATCTGTCGTAATACCGGTGTACAGCATGCCAGTGGTGGTGCGCAGCAGATAGAGGTGCCAAAGGCTGTCCGACATAATCTTATTCCAGTCCGGGGGTAGCGGTTCGGAACATTATTACCGGAATTCCATATTGCATCCTGTCTTTTTTATCTGCTGGCACCTGTTCTGATTAAATTATGACTATTTTACTTACTTCACTTTTGCTGCAAATTCAAAGCGTGGTGAAACCAGACCATACAGTGTCCAACCAAGGAAGGTCACAATCGCGCCCCAAGTCATGGCTTCCTGACCTGAGCTGTACAGAGCATAGAAGCTGTACATCGCACCGATAAAGGCAATGATATTGGCTTTCCGGGCTTTGGCTGGCGCAACATTGGCTGTTTTCTGGATAATGACCAGTGCGGCCATCGACAGAATGTAAGGGATGATATTGGTGACTACCGCCAAATTAACCAGTACGTTGAACTGCTTATTCAGTGATGGGCTAATAGTCATGAGAGATAGCACGCTCTGGATGATAACAATGGTCAGCATCCCTTTAATCGGTGCATCGGCCTTGCTGACTTTGGAGAAAATTTTCGGGAAGAAGCCTTCGTCAGCAGAAGATTTAAAGACTTGAGCAATAGTGAACTGCCAGCCAAGTAATGAACCCACGCAAGACATGATCATCAAAGCCATGATGATTTTACCGACGGCGGGGGTGAACATATAAGCAAATGCCAGACCAAATGGTGCTGTAGAGTTAGCCAAATCCATATTTGGCACGATACCGGCAATCACATTGGTTGAAATAATATAGATAACGGCTGCACCTAAAGTCCCGCCCAACACAGCTATCGGAACATTACGTTCAGGGTTTTCTACGGCGTCGGTGTTAGCACAAGCAGATTCCAGACCCAAGAAAGCCCACAGTGTCATGGAAATGGAAGAGCCAATAGCTTCAAAGGTTGGCACACCGTGCGGGTTCCATGCTGCGGCATACGCGGAGCCGCTAAACCAGAACCAGCCAATAATGGAGATGCCCACTACCGGGATGATAACCCCCCAGATAGTGACACTACTGATTTGCCCGGTGATACGTGCACCGCCGAAGTTAGCTACTGTTGCTAGCCACAGTACGCCGATGGTGGCAATACAAATTCCCAGAGGTGTTAAGGTTGCCCCCAGTAATTCTGTTCCGTAGCCAACAGCCGAAATGGCAATGGCGATGTTGGCGATTAACAGTGATGCACCATAGGTATAGTTAGCCATAAAATTGCCAGATTTGCCGAAAGCATACTCAGCATAACCTCCCATCCCGCCTGATTTACGGCTGAACATACCGCATTGGGCGAAAGCATAAGCCAGTGCCATGGAACCCACTGCGGTGACTAACCAAGAAACGATAGAAATCGTCCCGACTTCGGCGAGTTTGGTCGGCAGCATAATTATGCCTGACCCCATCATATTGACGGCAGTCAGAATAGTTAACTGTACTACTCCCATCTTATTATTTGTTTTACTCATTTTTATTATCTCTTTTTTAATTTCAGAGACTGCGGGAATAATTTATCCCCGCAGGTTTGAGCTAAGGTTGGTGTTGTCAATTCCCGCGATTATTTAAATTACAGCGTGGTTTGTTGCCCAACTGTTTTTCTAAATAACAGGGAGGAAGTTATTTTGTTCTATTGATTATTTCATCATATAGCCGTATGCACGGTTCCATCCGTCTTCATCGACTTGTAAATAAACACCTTGTAATTCAGGTGCAAAGCCTGGCAATAAATTAATACTCTCTTCGAGTGCCAGGAAATAACGTTGAGCGGCACCTCCCCATACTTCACCAGGGACAACACACAAAACTCCTGGTGGGTAAGGAAGTGCACCCTCAGCGGCAATTCTCCCCTCGGCTTTACACAGTGGCACTAATTCAGCATGACCACGGACGAATTCAATATTGGCATCCTGAGGATTCATCATGACTTTAGGGAAATACTGTTTACGGAACATTTCTTTTTGTAATTGCTTAACGTCATAACTGACATAAAGGTCATGCATTTCCTGACATAGTTTACCGATGGTATAACCTTTATAACGAGTTTCGTTATTACGATAAACTGTCGGTAATACATCGCTTAACAAAGCATCTTCTTCAATGAAACGTTCAAAGCGAGCAATTTGCGCCACTAAATGTTGCATTTTCGCCAAGTCTTCTGCTGGCGTTAATAAGAACAGAATGGAATTAAGATCGCACTTCTCTGGTACAATTCCATTCTCACGTAGGAAATTAGCCAGAATGGTTGCTGGAATCCCAGATGCTGTATATTCACCTGTGTTGGTATCAATACCTGGTGTGGTTAATAACAGTTTACATGGGTCAACAAAATATTGTGACTCTTCATAGCCCTCGAAAGCATGCCATTTTTCACCAGGAATAAAATTAAAGAAGCGTAGGTCTTGGGCCATGGCTTCAGTGTCATATTCTTGCCATGGTTTACCATCAACCTCTACCGGAACAAATGGCTTAATCATATTACAGGTATTTAGGAGCATTTTACGGGCTTCAATACCGGTCTTAACACAATCGAGCCACATGCGTTGGCCACTTTTTCCTTCATGCATTTTCGCATTAACATCTAATGCTGCAAATAATGGATAGAATGGGCTGGTGGATGCATGCAGCATAAAGGCGTTATTAAAGCGTTTGTGATTACAGTAACGATCCTGACCTTTAATATGTTTATCTTTTTTATGAATTTGTGATGTTTGTGAAAAACCCGCTTGTTGCTTATGTACTGATTGCGTCACGATAATGCCCGGATCGTTCTCATTTAGTTCAAGCAATAGGGGAGAACAATCTTTCATCATTGGAATAAATTGCTCGTAACCCACCCATGCTGAGTCAAACAGAATATAGTCACAAAGGTGGCCGATTTTATCCACGACCTGGCGTGCGTTATAAATTGTACCGTCGTAAGTACCCAGTTGGATAATCGCCAAACGGAATGGACGCGCTTCCTGAGCACGGTCAGGCGCGACGCTACGTATTTGTTCACGCAGGTATTTTTCTTCAAAGCAGTGCGCATCAATCCCACCAATAAAGCCAAACGGGTTGCGGGCCGTTTCCAGATAAACTGGCGTTGCCCCAGCCTGAATCAATGCGCCATGGTGATTGGATTTGTGATTATTACGGTCAAACAGTACCAGATCGCCACGGGCTAATAGGGCATTAGTTGCCACTTTATTTGAAGCAGATGTTCCGTTCAGTACGAAATAGGTTTTATCAGCATTAAATACTTTCGCTGCATGTTTTTGAGCATCACAAGGAGCACCTTCATGAATGAGCAAATCACCTAATTTGACGTCAGCATTACACATATCAGAGCGGAAAATAGTTTCACCGTAGAAGTCAAAGAACTGACGACCAGCCGGGTGTTTACGGAAGAATTGACCGCCTTGATGCCCTGGACAAGCAAAGGTTGAATTCCCCATTTCGACATATTTTTTTAATGTACTAAAGAAGGGAGGCAGTAACTCTTTTTCATATTTTTCAGCGGCTGATTCTAGTTGTTTACCGTAAAAATCAGTATTGTCGCCGCACAGTTCAAATACCCCGTTTAAAGACGGTAATACATCGGTATTTAATTCTTCTTCACAGCAAACCGCTGCAAAAATTGGAATCTCAAGGCCTAATGAATGGATACTATCAATCACACCATTATTAATGTCATGAACAGAAAGTACAACGGCGGCAACATCTGTAAAGTCCGTATGTAAAACATCCACGATTTCTCGCTGTGATTCAAAGCAAGCGATAGCTGATGTACTCGCCGCGATATTTAATTTTTTCATTATAAATTCTCGTTTATTTTAAGAGGCTATTACGCCCACATTATTTGTTAGTTTGTTGACGTTAATTTTTATTAAATTTTATGTATAGCAGTCCGTATCAATGAAATTGAATTCATTAATATATGATTTGCTAGTCTGCGAAATACTATGGCTGAATTTTAGGCATAGTATTCCCTATGTCATTTAACATGAACGACAAAGGAGACATTGCTTTTTACGGGATAGCTATGTTTCTGCTGGAAGGTTCAAAAACACTTTGCCGATATTGATTGATTAATAGCAACAATCTAATAGGCGTGAAAATAAAACTGAGTGTTTGAATCTTCGGAGAACGCAGACAATAATTAACATCACGCAAAGGCAGTGAGCACTTTTCGCTTCTGTTAAAAATTGTGCATAGACAATGACTATCCAATAAAAATGGATGCCATCGCAGGAAGGATTTTATCTGAAATGGAAATAGGAAAAGTTAAAATAACTACGGTGCGCCGGCATCATTAAATGCGTTGTCCGCCTTATATGCGCCATTTTCTTGTTATTATTTTCCATTTGTGTAAGGTCTCTGTTTTTTAAAACAAATATTGGTTTTAAACAAGCTTTTCGTTTTAAACAGTCATTTATAAAAACGTACTGATGGCGGCTATTTTAGTCATAACACTTATTCATTCTGTGACAAACATCATGTTTTTCACCGATTTAAAAATGCTTTTTGACTAGAAGATGAATAAAACCCTCTATTTATTCATTTTAAACGTTGTTTATTCAAAACTGTACTGAGTATTATGCAAAACAGTAGGGTTATATTTAACACGGCAGATACATTGGTAGGTCTATTATTATTCAATATACGCAATGAGAGCGGGTTCTTAATAAATATTGTATTTTAATTGTTAATCCAGAATGATTTGTTACATCCCCATTTATACAAATTTTTTGCATAGAAATGCATATTTATCTTATGCGGTAAATGCTAACTAAATCACATTATAAGGCACTTTTTCGCCATATTCCCCATTATCAGGGAGGATATGCTGGGATTGATCCCTTGAGCAGCGATAAGTGTGGGGAAAGAGGGGCAAGGGCTACCCCTACATGAATAAACTTAACTGAATAGCGGCAGGCTGCTGCGAGTTAAAGGGACTTTGACGTGTATTATCTTCTGTTGGCGAGTCAATTCGATAGAGAGTATCTCGCCATCATTCTCCACCTGCACCTGTGAAAGCGGGTCGTGATTGTTCATATCAAACACGCAGGTTATCTGAGCTTCAGGCTGGCGGTTACGTAAAATTAAATAGCTTATATCACGCACTGATGGGTTGGCTGGTGCTAAGCCTTGCAATAAGGTGGCATCTGCGGCTAGCCACAATGAGAGTGGGCGCGCTGCGGTTTGATAGTTGCACTGGGTGATCGTTTGAAGCTGCCGGGCAGTGACCTGATGCAGATATTGCAATGGCCCGCTACCACTTAACGTGATGTTTTCCCCCTCCTTCAGTATGGCGTTCCCGTCAATATGTAGTGTCCAATCCCACTGTTGTTGATGTGGATTGATAATGCTGCTGATATCGATGATGGTATCTTCCAGCCAGAGAATACGGCGGCGGAATTTAACGTCACGATAGGCTTCGCAATCCCATTGTACGCGGGTATGGCTATCCAACTCCGGCGCTTTTTGGCCCCAATCCACCTCAGTATCCAACCAACTGTAGTTTGCAGATTGATGCCAGTTATGAATCACCGGAACTGCCGGCGGTTGGTTCGCCTGATTTATACTCAGCGTGTTGTGAGTTGCACTGTTTTTGTAGTAGCCATAATGCAATTGCGCGCCATAGCCAGTGGTGCCTAAATCCGGCAGGATCTCGTGCTGTTGCTCAAACAGGATTAAATTCAGTCGATCATAATGGTCGTGCTCACCCCCATAAGGACTGTGTTTGACCAGTAAAGCTCGGCCAGACTGTGGTTGACGTAAAATGGTTAAACCGCAGTCTGGGGCATGCAAGGTATCCGTTGGAATGACATCAATTATTTGTGGCGGTAATGTCTCGACACCGTACAGCAAAGCATCCAGATTGAGGCGGGGTTGTTGACGATAAATATGGTGCAGGGCGGCAGCATATTCATCATTGCCATAAGTTTTAAAGGCAAATTCATATAAGTGAGCATGATTGAGCTGTTCCTGTCCGGCAGTACAGTCATTAATGCGTGGGAAGGTGCCATCTGGCATCAACAGCTTAAGCGGAAAACTAAGCATATCGCGGTAGTATGGCAGGGTCAGTAGGCTATATCGGCTCCCCGCGGCCAGTTTTTCAAATGACCAAAAGCCTTGCAGCGCATAAAAGTGATAATGCACTGAGCCTTCAAACCACAATCCTTCATTGAATAGCCCATGCTCCAACTGATAGCGCAGGCCGTAATCGTCATTAACGGCAAACTCAATATAGTGTTCTTCCGCCAGAATCAGACCTATCACGGCAATCGCGCTACTGATTTTGACTTCATGATTATGTAACTGACGAGTGCGGTGCTGCATCAGAAAATCAGCGCCTTCACGTAATAAGCGCCCGGCAATGCAGTCACGCTGCTCCTGACTGAGTGCATCGGCGATAAAATCATAACCCAGTGCAAAATCGAGCAGGCAATTGGCTTCACACAACGTTTGTGCATTGGCTTTACCCGGCCCATTGTATGGGATGCCGCCGTGCACCTGATAGTCAGGGTAGTAGTGGGCGTAGTTGATGAGAATATCCCGTACTTTATTGAAGTAGGTTATTTCACCGGTTAATTGCCACAGTAAGCCCAACTGATTACAGGCTTTGGCATTCAGGCCATTGAGTGCCCGCCACCAAGCACCGTCATAAGGTTCGCCACTAAACAATTGTGAGTCCACCGGGCAACGGTGTTGGGTAGGGGAATTAAGATCCCACTCCAACCGCACACCGTGGTCTGGGCAATAATAGTAGTGGTTCCAAGTGGCGATTCCGGTCGCGGGGACCCGTGTTTCCGAGCCCAAAACCACCTGATTATCCGCAATCAGTGTGGCAATAATCTCCGGATGTTGTACAACTCTCTGGCGGATTTCAACCATCTGCCTGTCTGTAAACTGCTTCATATCTGGTGCTTCCTCGGCTATACCCTTGATATTTGAAGTCGCAGGATTGTTAGCTGCGTTCTATTACTCGGCCCATCCTTGGGCCTTGCCTCTTCGAGGCTGCGCTAGGCCACGTTCAAACCAGCTCTCAACAGATTTATCATCCGAATCAACTCGTTGGGTTAGTTTATCGGGATGAGTTCGCTAGCCGCCTGCCTGCAACTCCAATAGTTGTGGGTATTGGCTTATTTTTGTTTTATTGGGTAGAGCAGGATTTCAACAGCATCAGGGTATTTGGCTATCAGATATTGTGCTTTCTGCTCGAAATCAGGGTCTGCCGGGTAGGCTCGTGCGGCTGCCATCATATTGACCAGCGCTTTTTTATCTTGCACGCCATCTAAGTCTTTATATGGCCAGGCTTGGTCGGTATTGATAAAACCAGCTACATATTGATAGCCTTTTTTCAGACTGTGTTCGTCCAGACTAAAGTTCCAGATATCTTTATCGGCTACTTCTCCCAGACGGCCCAGCTTGTTGTAGGCTTCCAGATGAAAATTGCTGTAATGCCACGGGCGAGTGCGTTCCAGTTCTGCATTTTGGCGGCCTTGGATATCAAAATGCGATGGGATGCGGCGCAGTTGAGTGATTTCCAAACGTTTCTGCGCGGCAGCTTTTTGGTCGCTGAACAGCGCAAAAGAGGCGGCCTGCATATCAAAATAGGTGCCATGATTATTGTGCCAGTTATCTTCTTCAAAGCCGTTCTGGCTGGTCGTCATCCATTGATAAAAATCTTTGTACCAAAGTTTGATTGCCTGATAGTCATTTTCAGTGAGCACATTGGCCGGTCTTATCAATTCAACTGCGTCAATAACATCGACAAGCGCCCGGCTATCAATCAAACCAATACCGCGGCCTTCATTGATTCCTGGTATAGCTTGCGCATATTGTAGATTCGGATTCATTCGGGTATTGGGATTGACGAACCAGTTGACCAATTGGTCTCGTGCTTTTTCGGCATACTCCGGCTTGCCAGTAAAGCGGTAAGCCAATGCCAGATAATAGACATCCTCACTGAAACTGTTCATGCGTTTTTTATCAGTGGCGTCACTATTGGCGTCTGGATTTGTTTCCCCATCTTTGCGCAAATAAGGCATACCGTCTTTCTTGCTTGGGTCTGGCCACCAATAAGGCGGGAAGCTGTAATAGTCATGTTTATCACCACTGGCGGCCAACAGGCTTTTATCCATTACAGAATAGAGTGGTTTTTTTAGTGCCTTATCAGCCTTAGTTATCAGATTTTTATAGGATTTTTCATATAGTGGATTATTTTGCTTAACTTGATCAATGCTATAGTTTATGTCGTCCACTTTTAATAGCAATGGGTGACTTTCTGCCGCATAAATAAATGGCGACGATCCTAGAAGAATAGCCAGTAATAGGTTTTTTTTACCCAGAGTTTTCATCATTACTTTCCTTATTCTTTATGTTTTACATGATTAAAAATAAAGTAAATTGATTCATTTAATTAATTTATCATTTTTTATCAAATAGATTTTTCACCTAATAAAAACAAGGTTATTGACTATTCTCGTACTCTTTTTATAAAAAAGAACACTGTTCCATTTCACGAGGATTTGAATTCTAGGGCAAAGTTTTTGGACTTTTGTGATCCAAGTCGATCTTATAAATTATCTGTAAATAAATGATTTAAATTGTGATTGTCATCAAGTTAAATCTCTATTTTAGACGTTTTTTAGCCAATTAAAATAATTACACCATTTTTTTAATTTTTAAAATGAATATTTAATCTTATTGTTTTATATGAATATTTTTGTTTTTTGTGATTTTTGTATTATTTTTCAAGTGTGATCTCAAGCAGAAATTTATAAATGGAATTAAGTTTTATTTTTTATGGTGTAGTTTTTTGTTTTCCTCTGAGTTCTAATGTTATCGAGTGTTTCGTGATTTTATTCTGTTATTTAAACCTCTGGGTAAATTCAAAAAAATTAGATATCAACGAGGACGCTGAGATGAAGACAAAAATGATAATGTCAAAAGTAAAAATAAAATCTTTGCTGTTATTAACTTATTTAGCCATGGGGATTCCTTCCCTTCACGCGGCGGAAACCTTGCAAGTGTGGATCCGCGCCAGTAATGATTCTAAAAATATTTATAAAAAAGAAGCTGACACTTTTGAGAAAAAAACCGGTATCAAAATTGAATATTTCAATGCAACAACCGATTTTGAACAGCGTCTAGCGCGGGCTGCTGCGGGTAACGCACTACCGGACTTGATTTTCAACGATGCCGTGGCTATTGGACAGTTCGTTCAACTGGGTATTGTTGAGCCGATTGAGCCGAAAAACATTATTGGTGGGGAAGATATCTTCGAAACCGCCTGGAAGAGTGCGCAATATATTGATGGCAAATATTATGGTGTACCGACCTCAGCACAAACTTTTGCCTTGTTTATACGTAAAGACTGGCGGGAGAAGCTGGGGTTAGAGCAACCTAAAAACTGGCAAGATATCAGTGAAATGGCGAAAGCTATTACCTTTAATGATCCAGATGGTAATGGTAAGAATGACACCTACGGCTTTATTCTGCCGGGTTCAACTACCCGTGGTTACGCCAGTTGGTTTATCAGTTCCTATCTTTGGCAGGCTGGGGGCGACTTCATTCGCCCGGCAGGTGAGGGCAAGTTTAAAGGTTCACTGGAAGAGCCAGCCGCCACTGAAACCCTGAGCTTCATGCGTGGCATGGTGTGCGATAAAACTGTCCAGCCGGGGGCAATTAACGCCACCACTGCTGATGCCATCCCTTCATTCCGCTCTGGTCAAAGTGGCATGTTCTTCTCTGGCCCTTATCACATCGCCTTATTTGATAAAGATCCCGGTAAAGACGCTTTCGAAGTGATCCCACCACCGACGGGGCCAAAAGGGCAGGCAACACTGGCTGAGGGTACGACGGTGTTTATGATGAAAAGCAGCAAACAGAAAGAAGCTGCTCAGAAATTCATTGAATTTATGATCTCTCCGGAAGGCCAGCAAATCGGCATGGGCATGGGCAGCAACAATATGCCAGTCGTGCGGTTATCGATTAATAAACAAGTTGATACCAAAGCCGTCTATAACGACCCTCGCTGGGCAATGTTTGCTGATTTGTATGCCGAACATGGCCGCTATATTCCACAAGTACCTAACTGGACGCCAATTCGTCAAGTGACGGCTGAAGGCTTCAACCGCATCTTAGCTAGCTGTGACAGTGATATCCCTGCTGAATTAAAAGCAGTGAATCAGAAAGTGAATGATGAGTTGGCTAAACAGAATGTCTTAGGGCAGTGAGTAAATCATGATAACGCTAACCCCCCGACTAAAACGTAATCTGGTCCCGTGGCTGTTTCTGGCCCCGGCACTGGTCATCTTCACCTGGTTTAAATTCATCCCGATGTTACAAGGGTTGGTGATGAGTTTTTACAAGGTTAACTTTAACCAGCCAAATGAGTGGGTCGGGTTTGATAACTTTTCCCGCGCGATGGGTGATGAAGCACTGCATTCAGCCGTTTTCAACACCCTGTTATATGTGGTGGTCACCATGGTGGTGGCCGCTTTCATCTCCTTCTTTTTAGCCATGCTATTAGAAGGGCCAGCTCGGCATCTGCGTTTTATCCGTACCGCGATCTTCCTACCAGCGGTAACCAGTGCGGCGATCGTCGCTGAAATGTGGCGGATTCTGTTTAATCCAACCAGTAACGGTGTTGTGAACCATATTCTGTCGTGGTTCAGCATTGAAGCGCAGGGTTTTCTGGCAGATACCGATCAGGCGCTGTGGACGGTGATGATGCTGCATATCTGGAAAGCCGTACCCTACAACATGGTTATCTTTATTGCCGGGTTAGCGGGTATTAACCGCGATTTATATGACGCCTCGAATGTGGATGGAGCCAACTGGTGGAACCGCCTGCGTTACGTCACGTTGCCGGGCATGATCCCTGCACTTTCTGTGGTACTGATGTTGTCGTTTATCCGTGGTTTTCGTGTATTCGCTGAAGTCTATGCCACCACAGGCGGCGGTCCGTCAAATGCAACAGAGATGATCATGACTCATATCTACAAGCTGGGCTTTGAGCAGTTTGACTATGGTTATGCGTCAGCGGTCTCCTTCCTGTTATTCGCTTTCACTGTGGTATTGACGATTTGTCACCTCACATTGAAAAAGCGTATCGCCCGTTACTAACCTGAGCCGGAGACTGGTAATGAAAAGTAAAACGTGGAACAGTATCGGCCGCTGGATAATTTATGGCCTGCTGCTGGTGGTCTTTGTTGGTCCGTATTGGGGCATCATCGCCACCGCATTTAGCGGCGCGCCGGTCAAACCTGGTGAGCTACTGGCCTGGCCAAATCAGTTCTCATGGGAGAACTTTATCTTTGCCTGGATGGATATCGGCGTCTGGCAATACCTGCTGAACTCCATCATCGTGGTGTTCTTCGGTACGATTTTACAGGTGTCAGTCAGTGCGTTAGCCGCTTATGCGCTGGCCCGTAAAAAGTTTGTTGGGGTCTCTCTGACAAGCTTGATCATTCTTTCGACCATGATGTTGCCGGAAGAAGTGATCGCCATCCCTCTCTATATGATAATCAACTGGCAACTGCCAGTGATCGATGCTTCGCTGTACAACAGCTATTTGGGCATGATCTTGCCGATAGTCGGCTGGGCTTTCTCAATCTTTGTTCTGACCGAATTTATGGCGGCTATCCCGAAAGAGCTGGAAGAGGCGGCACGTATTGATGGGGCCAGTGAATGGCAAATTTTCTTCCACGTCATCCTGCCACTGGTTAAACCGGCATTGGGTACGGTCGTGACCTTCGGCTTCATTATGATTTGGGACCAATACCTGCTGCCATTGATCGTGGTGAATCAGGACAGCCTGAATACCATTCCGGTGATCCTCGGCACTTTACGTACCGACGAGAGCATCACACCAAACATCTTTATTGCCATCACTCTGCTGGCGATGTTGCCAAGCATCATCGTGTATCTGGGTCTGCAAAAACATTTCAATCGCGGGATCATGTCTGGCGCGGTTAAAGGCTAGGGAGAAACAAAATGGGATCGGTTGTACTTAAAAATGTCTGTAAATCTTACGGTGACACCCATGTGATCCGCGACGTATCACTGGAAATTCCTGATGGTGAGTTTTGCGTGTTGGTGGGTCCTAGTGGCTGCGGAAAATCCACCTTATTGCGG
Organism: Yersinia vastinensis; assembly: GCF_044905075.1. Lineage (NCBI taxonomy): Bacteria > Pseudomonadati > Pseudomonadota > Gammaproteobacteria > Enterobacterales > Yersiniaceae > Yersinia > Yersinia vastinensis. The sequence continues at coordinate 4,155,480 of NZ_CP173260.1, read as the reverse complement.
ATGATAGCAGGGCTGGAGGAGATCTCCGGTGGCACGGTAGGAATTAATGATAAAGATGTCACCGACGTCGAACCTAAGATGCGCGATATTGCCATGGTGTTCCAAAGCTACGCTCTTTATCCGCAGATGACCGTGCGCGAGAACATGGGTTTTGCGCTGAAAATGGCCAAAATGTCTAAAGCTGACATCAGTAAAAAAGTGGAAACCACGGCCGAGTTATTGGGCTTACAGGCACTGCTGGAGCGGCTACCTAAAGATCTCTCCGGCGGTCAGCGCCAACGTGTTGCCATGGGGCGAGCCATTGTGCGTAATCCGCAGGTCTTTTTATTCGATGAGCCATTGTCAAATCTGGATGCCAAATTGCGTACTCAAGTGCGTGGTGAGATCCGCGAATTGCACCAGCGGCTGAAAACCACTTCAGTTTATGTGACGCATGATCAGATAGAAGCAATGACCATGGGGCAGATGATCGTGGTGCTACGCGAAGGGCGAATTGAGCAAGTGGGGTCGCCATTAGATCTTTATGATCGCCCAGCCAATCTGTTTGTTGCCGGTTTTATCGGATCACCAGAGATCAATCAGTTGAAAGGCACCGTTGTGGAGCAGAGCGGGGAATTCCTACTGCGGCTGGAAGATGGCTCCTTACTGACACTGCCTGCTGGTTTACAAGTGACGCAAGGGCAAAGTGTGGTGTACGCCATTCGCCCGGAGCAGGTCAATGTGGTGGACGAGACTCACAGCGCCAGTGCGCTGAAAGCGACCATTACTGCCATTGAAAATACGGGCTCGGATATGCAGCTATTTTGCAGCACGGGCGGCGGACGTTTTACCTCGGTGTTTAAGCAGCGTCTGGCGGTAAACGAGGGCGAGACGGTCTATCTGCAACCGAAACTTGCTGGTATCCACATTTTCGATGCCGCAACTGGCGAGCGGGTTGCTTGCCAAGCTGTATAAAGGAAGCCATGCCCATGACACCAATAAAAACATCTGCGGCACCGATGAAATTGTACACGCTGGATACTGACTGCTTAATCAAAGCTAAGGCGGTATTACAGCAGCCTTTTTCACCTTTGCAACCGGCGTTACGTCGGTTATTAAGTGAAGCAGATGCCCTACGGGATCAGCCACCGGAGAGTGTGACACACAAGACGCTGCTGCCCGTCAGCGGTGACATTCATGATTATTACAGTTTTGGTACTTACTGGTGGCCAAATCCGCGTAAACCCAACGGATTGCCTTATGTTCGGCGTGATGGTCATACTAATCCGCAGAGTCAAAATGACGATACTGACACCCAGCGTATTGTGCGCATGTGTGACCGCTGTTTGACACTGGGGTTAGCCTACTATTTTACCGGCAACAGCCGGTATGCGCAGGTGGCGGCGGAACAGATTCGTTGCTGGTTTTTAGATGCGAAAACGCGCATGAATCCACACCTGAATTATGGTCAGGCCATTCCCGGGATTGTCTCTGGTCGCGGCACGGGGTTAATTGATACCCGCCTGATGTGGATGGTGATTGATACCGTCGGTTTGATATTGCCGGCTAAACTGCTGGATACCGAGGATACTGCGGTTTTGCAGCAATGGTTCCGCGACTTTAACCACTGGATGTTCCACAGTGAAGTGGGCCACTCTGAATATGTCTGGCACAACAATCACGGCACTTGGTATGACGTACAGCGCGCAGCCAACGCTATGTTCTATGGTGATCGTGGGCTGGTTTCCACCATCATTCGGCAAGGAATAACCCAGCGGCTGGCAGCGCAAATTGCTCAAGACGGTAAACAGTGGATGGAGCTGGAACGAACAGTGCCGTTCCATTATTCCCTGTTTAATCTGGAGGCGCATTTGCTGCTTTGCCGCTATGGTGAGCATGTCGAAATTGATCGCTGGGAGTGGGTGCAGGATGGCCGTAATGTGCAACAAGGTATCGACTATTTGCTGCCCTTTATTGCCGAACCTGAATTATGGCCTTACCGTGATTTGCGTGGTATCGATTATGACAGTGCGCTGCGGCTGTTATTGCAAGCCGCCAGAGGTTACCCAAAAGATGCCCAGCGCTATCAGGCGGCACTCGCTACTTTACCGGCAGAAACACTGACATCCCGTGATCGTCTATTGTGGCAAAGCTAGTAGAAAGACGAAGTTGAGGTACACTCAAGGCTGCTTTTCAGCCAGTGAGTGATATGAATAATGCGTGACCTGAATAACCCTGATGACTTAGCCTTCATTACCCGCTTCCTGCGCCGGCAACATGTACTGACGCTGTGCGCTGGCAGCGGTATGGATATGTGGTGCGCCAACTGTTTTTATGTGTTTGATGAAGCACAAATGGCGCTTTATCTGATGACAGAAAAACATACCCGCCACGGTGAACTGATGCAGATTAATCCGCAGGTTGTCGGCACTATTGCCACGGCACCACGCACCGTGGCTTTGATCAAAGGTATTCAATATCGCGGTGAAATAGCCCCATTACAGGGCGAAGCCGAAGATGCCGCCCGCCAACGTTACTGCCGCCGCTTCCCCGTTGCAAAAGTGGCTTGTGCCCCTCTCTGGCAGTTGACGTTGCTGGAAATCAAGATGACCAATAATACCCTCGGTTTTGGCAAAAAATTGCATTGGAATGCCCCTCGACCTTGAAGCTGGAGGGGTGTTGGGCGCGTTCACTTACCCGAATCACTGACCTTGTTGTTGACCTTATTTGAATAGGCTCATCGGGATAAGCTCGCTTACCGCCTAGCTATAACGCCAATGACTTTGGGGCATAGTCTCTTGGCTCTGATTATAACTGGCTGTTTTTCGGTGTTATGTCATAGTGTTTCTTGTATGTATTATCAATCGCAATTGATTTAATCATTGCCTCCATACCGTGGTGGCGCAGGTGTTTTTATCAGGGGGTCAGATGGCGAAGGTATTATTGCTGGGAGCAAGTGGTTTGGTGGGCGGCGAATTACTGCGCTTGCTACGTTTGGATGCCAGAGTGACATCGATCATTGCACCAACGCGTAAGCCATTGCCCAATATGAACAAACTGATGAATCCACAAGGTGAGAATATCGCCGAGTTGCTGAAAACCTTGGTTGAACCGGTGGATTTGGTCTTCTGCTGTCTGGGGACGACGCGCAAGCAAGCGGGTAGTCAGGCGGCGTTTCGTCAGGTCGATTATCGGCTGGTGCTGGTCGCGGGCGAAACCGGTTTACGGTTGGGCGCTCGGCATTTCTTACTGGTGAGTGCGATGGGAGCCAATCCCCACTCGTGGATGTTTTATAATCGCACCAAAGGCGAAGCCGAGCGAGATTTACAAAACCAAGGTTGGCCGCAACTCACTATTGCTCGCCCCTCCATGTTGGCAGGTAAGCGCACAACACCACGCTTAATGGAAAGTCTCAGTGCTCCCCTATTTGCTTTATTGCCAGACAAATGGCGTTTAATTAAGGCCAAAGATGTGGCGCAGGCACTGCTGGATGAGGCTTTTGCCCCACCACAAGAAGGGGTTAAAATTTTGACCTCCGCCCAGATGCAGCGCGCATCATAATAAGGATATTGTCTGGTTATCTTGGGCAATCACCACCTCTGCGGGGAGTGTGTTGTCGAGCGCCCAAGCATCCAACTGGTGGCTGATATGTGTCAGCCATGTCACTTTCGGCCTCAATAATTCACTGATGGCGAGTGCCATTATCACGTCATTATGATTGCGTGGCGGTGGTGTTTGTGGCGGGTGGCTACAATCGACGACCAGTAAATCAATCTCTTTACTGGCCAAAAATAGCGCACTGTCAGCAGGCAGCCCGAGGGTGTCAGTTAAATAAGCAATGGTCCGGTTTGGGCTTTGCAGCAAGTAACCAAAGGTGATTTTGGAGTGATTCAAGGGGATCGGCGTCACCCGTAAATCGCCAAATTGGTGCGATTTAAATGGGCTTAAGGGCGGCTGAAAAGCCAGTATTCCCGGGTGCTTAAACAGATCATCGCAGCCGTCTGGATCCGGCGGACCATAAACCGGGATCGCATTTCCACACCCCCAACGCAACGGAAATAACCCCTGAACATGATCCATGTGGTAATGTGTAAGCAAAAAACGCTGAATTTCCCCCGCCGTAAATTGGCTCTCCAGTGTTGGCAGCCCCGCATCAATCAACGTTGTTTCCCCCTGATAACGCAACATGGCACTACAAGGTTTACGGCGTAAAGTCGGTTGTACTCTGGCTTTTGCGCAAACCACACAGTCACAACCAAACACCGGTACTTGTTGGGCGCAGCCAGTACCTAACAATGTGAGTTCCATGTTTGATTCCCTATTTCATTGTTTAAAGGGATAGTCTCTGCCAATAATTGCTGAAACTGCTTTAGCGTATGGTGCAATTCACCATCATTACAAAGTTGCAGACAGTTATCTGGCAGTTGTTGCTGATAATATTGCGCTCGCAGTAAGCGTTCACTTATTTGCTCACTATTTTCACGCCCACGTTGTTGTAACCGTTGCCTCAAAATCGTGGGTGAAACCGTCAGGCACAGTGGCAATAATTGGTGGTGATAGCGCTGTTCGGCTTCGGGTAAATAAGCTCTGGAGCCATTCACTACCACATCCAATCCGTGTTGCAGCCAGATATCTATCTCAATACCTATCCCATAATGGTGCTGATGTGCCTGCCAAAACAGGGCAAATAATCCCTGTTTGGCCCGCAATAGAAATTCCTGCTCACTCAAGGCGATATGGTTTTCTGCGCCTGCATGGGCCTCGCGAGTGATATAGCGGTGCGCCACCGTCATATTGGTGGGCATGGCTGCCCGCAGAGCGGACAGCAGACAATCCTTGCCTGCACCGGAAGCCCCCATTAGATAGATTAAGCGCGCCATCAGAACACCTGTATTCCCTGACGCCAGACGTTTTGCACGTAAACATGTTGGCTCTGCAAACCCGCATGAGCGCGTGCCAATATCAAATCCGCTCGTTTGCCTTCTGCAATGACCCCGCGATCTCTTAGCCCCAAAGCCTTGGCAGGGTTGCGCGTGACTAAATTGACCGCCTGCGGCAACGTGAAGCTGTTGGTTTCATCGTGTGCGATACGAAATACCGCATCCAACAGGCTGGCTGGGTAATAATCAGAAGATAGAATATCCAATACTCCCAGTGATGCGAGCTGGTGGGCGGCGACATTACCAGAATGAGAACCGCCCCGAACAATATTGGGCGCGCCCATCAAGACCTGTAATCCATGTTGATGTGAGGCTCTGGCCGCCACTTCGGTGGTGGGGAACTCCGCAATCACACTGCCCAGAGCTTGGGACTCCGCCACATGTTCGGCGGTGGCATCATCGTGGCTAGCGAGTGCGATTCCCTGCTGGCGACAGTGGCTGGCAATCGCTTCTCTATTTGGCCCTGACCAGCGAGCGGAAAGAGTGATTTGTTCCTCTTCAAATTCCACCATCTGTTGATCATTAAGGTGATATTTGCCCTGATAATACTCGCGGTATTTCTCCCGTGAGGCGAATTGGCGCTGACCCGGTGAGTGATCCATTAGTGATACCAATGACAGTTCCGGCTGCATCATTAGTTTTTCAAATAAGGGAAGGGTACTGTCATGAGGTAACTCACAGCGCAGATGAATCCGATGCTCAGCCCGATTCAATCCCGCCCGTTGGCTATCCACCACTGCATTAATCATTTTTTGCAGATTATCCAGCCGATGGCCACCATCGCGCACATCACCGACGGCGACAGCATCCAAAACCGTCGTGATCCCGCTGGCAACCATCAAGGCATCGTGACTGCTCATTGCTGAGTGGGCTGGCCAATCAACCTTGGGGCGCGGTGTAAAAAATTTGTCCAGATTGTCGGTATGCAGCTCGATAAGCCCTGGCAATAACCAGCTATTTTGCCCATCAATCGCGGCAGAAAGTTGAGTGGGACGATCGCTATAGCTACGGATCACGCCATTTTGGATTTCCAGTGATCCGTTGACCACGCTTTCTTCAAGAATAAGATTAACGTTATTGAGGATCATGCGGGGATCTCCGTGCCGACATGAGAAGGTGGTGGGGTCATCACCAGCAGGCGGTCACTGACAAGGTTGCGTATATTTTCATCATGGAAAATCCCGACGATAGCAGCTCCGCGCTGCTTGGCTTCATTAATCAGATCAACCACCGCCGCGCTATTGGTGCTATCAAGTGATGCGGTTGGCTCATCAAGCAGTAAAATGGGGTAGTCCACGATGAAACCGCGGGCGATATTCACCCGCTGTTGTTCGCCGCCGGAGAAGGTTGACGGAGCCAGATCCCACAACCGTGGCGGCACATTAAGGCGCGTCAACAAATCCTGAGCGCGCTGCTGACACCAACTTCGTTCTATCCCCAGTTCCAGCAAGGGCTGCATCACCACATTCAACGCACTGATCCGAGGGATCACCCGCAAGAACTGACTGACCCAGCCCACAGTATGACGGCGCACTGCCATAATTTGTCGGGCTTCGGCGGTGACGATATCCAGCCACTCTCCCTGATGGTTGACCCAGATATGGCCACTGTCGGGTAAATAATTGGCATATAAAGAGCGTAGCAGAGTGGATTTACCGCTGCCGGAATGACCGTGCAACACCACACATTCACCTTTGCTGACCTCCAGAGAGGTTTGGTGTAGCACCGGTAGGTGAATACCGTGCTGATGGTGCAGCACGAAGGTTTTACTGAGATTTTCAACTTTGAGTTGCAGGGGGTTCATAGTGAGTTCTCGTTAGCTGACTTACGGATTAGGGCCGAAAGCTGAAAATCAGTTTTGCAGCACCGATGACACCAACAACTGGGTATAAGGATGATGCGGATCATCGAGTACCCGGTCGGTCAGGCCACTTTCAATGACCCGGCCTTCTTTCATCACCAACAGGCGGTTTGCCAGTAGGCGAGCAACCCCTAAGTCATGGGTGACAATCACCACGGCTAGCTGCATTTCCACCACCAGATTGCGCAGCAAATCCAATAGCCGAGCTTGCACGGAGACATCCAGTCCACCTGTGGGTTCATCCATAAATACCAGTTTGGGATGCGTCACCAGATTGCGGGCAATTTGCAGCCGCTGTTGCATACCGCCAGAGAAAGTGGTGGGCAGGTCATCCAATCGGGAGAGTGGAATTTCGACGTCTTCTAGCCAGCGGCCTGCTTGTTGGCGTATTTCGCCATAGTGACGCTGGCCGATAGCCATCAAGCGCTCACCAATATTGCCACCCGCCGAAACCTGTGGGCGCAGACCATCGAGTGGATGCTGATGAACCACTCCCCACTCGGTGCGGAGCAAGCGGCGGCGCTGGCTTTCGGCCATCTGATATAAATCAACAGATGACTGCGTGTCAGGGCGATAAATAATCTGCCCCTGCTGGGGGGCCAGACGGGCCGAAATGGATTTCAGTAGCGTGGTTTTCCCTGAACCGGATTCACCCACAACCCCCAACACTTCACCGGGGTACAGTTGGAAAGAGACATCGCTGAACCCTTTACCCGGCGCGTATAAGTGGGTGAGACTTTCCACAGACAACAGTGGATGAGCAGTGGCCTGTTTTTGTGCGGTAATCATTGGATTGCTCCCTCCTGAGTCAGGTTATTTTGCGCGGCACCCTGCGCTAATTGCTGCTGACAAAAATCCGTATCCGAGCAGACAAACATCCGGCTGCCCCTATCATCCATGACCACTTCATCAAGATAACTGTGACGCGAGCCGCACAGGGTGCAGGGTTCATTCCATTCCTGCACGGTAAATGGGTGATCGTCAAAATCCAGACTTTCCACTTTGGTAAAGGGCGGCAGAGCATAAAGGCGTTTTTCACGGCCAGCGCCAAACAGTTGTAGAGCGGGCATCATATGCATTTTGGGGTTATCAAATTTTGGGATCGGCGACGGGTCCATTACGTAGCGATCATTCACTTTTACCGGATAGGCATAGGTGGTGGCGATATGGCCGTAGCGCGCGATATCCTCATACAGTTTCACCTGCATCACGCCATACTCTTCCAGCGCATGCATTTTTCGCGTCTCGGTTTCGCGTGGTTCAATAAACCGCAGTGGTTCGGGGATCGGCACTTGATAGATAAGGATCTGATCCTCAGTTAACGGTGTCTCAGGGATGCGATGCCGGGTTTGGATCAACGTGGCATCGGTGGTTTTTTCCGTGGTAGCAACTCCACTGACGCGCTGGAAAAAGCGGCGGATCGATACCGCGTTGGTGGTGTCATCAGCCCCTTGGTCAATCACTTTCAAGACATCAAAGCGGCCAATTAGACAGGCCGTTAGCTGAATGCCTCCAGTGCCCCAACCGTAAGGCATCGGCATTTCACGTCCACCAAACGGGACTTGATAACCGGGGATCGCCACAGCTTTAAGTAGCGCGCGGCGTAACGTTCGTTTGGTCTGCTCATCTAGGTAACCCAGATTGTAGCCGGTGAGAACGTCAGTCATGATGTGGCTCCTGTGCTTGAGAGGATGACTGTAGGGGGGATGACAAATGTTCACGGCGCAGACGTTTCAGTAGCTCCAGTTCAGCTTGAAAATCGACGTAATGGGGCAATTTAAGGTGAGAAACAAAACCGGCGGCTTCGACGTTATCGGCATGCGCCAAAACAAATTCTTCATCCTGCGCTGGGCTAGTGACGTTTTCGTCATATTCGCGACTTTGCAGTGCGCGATCCATCAATGCCATCGACATTGCCTTGCGCTCACCGCGCCCAAAGACCAGCCCGTAGCCGCGAGTAAAATGTGGTGGCTCGGATTCCGGGCTAACAAATCCATTCACCATTTCGCACTCAGTGAGCAAGATCTCGCCAATATCGATAGCAAAACCCAGCTCTTCGGGCTGGATGGAAATGGTCAGGTAGCCGGTACGGATTTCGGCGGCGAAGGGATGTGTGCGGCCATAACCGCGCTGAGTGGAATAACCGAGTGCTAGCAGAAAGCCCTCATCGCCGCGCACCAGTTGTTGCAGCCGAGCCGAGCGGTTGCAGGGGTAAACTGGCGGGTTGCGGGTGATATCTTCCGGCTGGGCACCGTTATCACACTCGACTTTCGCTAACTGTTCTTGTGCTAATAAATCAAACACATGAGTGCAAGGATTTTGTGAAAATACGTCCGGTGCTGTTTCTCTGCCTTTACGGATATGGGGGGTATCGCCGGAGGCCAACAGGGTGAAATCCAACAGACGATGGGTGTAATCGTAGGTTGGGCCGAGCACTTGTCCACCCGGCAAATCTTTGTAAATGGCTGAAATACGTCGTTCTAGCCGCATATTTTCACTTGCCAGCGGCTGGCTGATTGCCAGACGAGGTAGGGTCGTGCGATAAGCGCGCAGCAGGAAAATGGCTTCCACCAGATCGCCACTGGCCTGTTTGATCGCCAATGCCGCCAGTTCGCGATCATAAATACCGCCTTCGGTCATCACGCGATCCACCGCCAGACCTAATTGCTGCTCGATCTGTTCGCAATCGACAGCCGGGATCTGTGTGTTACCCCGCCGCTGGTGTTCCAGCAATTGATGGGCTGCCGCAATAGCTTTCTCACCACCTTTGACTGCAACGTACATCAGCACACCTCCACATAGGTGGTTCGTGGAATAGCCATCAGGTTTTCACCACAGGTCAGTAAGAAATCGACTCCCGCAGGGAATGCCGCAGGGCGGTTGAGCAGGTAATTCAATACGGAGGTTGGCAGTTGTGGCGCGACGGTACGACGGTGTTCAATGCCCGGTCCGTGTAGGCGCAGCGGCACGCCTTGGTGCAGACTATCAACCTGAACAATCACCGTGGCAGAGTGTTCCGGAGACAGCTCGCTACCCACCGGGCAGTTCGCAATCTGTTTCTCTGTTATCGCATTGCTAAATAAAGCAAAACTGGAATCACTGCTACTGGCGACCAAAGGCGCGCCAGTGTGAAAGCGTAAATTCTGTTGCACAGAATCGCTGTTCAGCGGGGCCTCTAGATAGAGTGGTGTTTCCTGATCTGCCAGTGTTAGCAGAATGCTGGTTGCTGCGGGGGTCAATGGCTGCCAACCCATGCTATGTGGCAATGAAACCAGCACACCGGGTTCGCTTAATGCTTTGAGAATACGCCGAAAAGCGTGTTGGGCATCGTCAACCGGATGGTCGAAATGGCTGAGTATAGTCATCAATCTTCTCCTCGCACCAATGTGAAGAAATCAACTTTGCTGGTGGCGATGGCACGAGCGCGTAATTCCCGCCGTTCCTGTTGTATTGCTGCCAGCGGGTAAATGACGGTATTAAGCAACAATTCGTTTAATCCCGCCGATGTGGTACTAACAGTAGACAGTTGCAGCAAAGCATCGAGCAGTGCGCAAAGTTCAGCATGAGGTTTATTGCGCCCAGCAATGTAGCTGTAGCCGTAAATATCCGCGTGGTCATTGAGCTTAATGACGGCACGGGTAATGGTCATATCACCGAGAATAAACCGACGGCCTGTGCCCCCCATTCTGGCTTGCAATTGGTTCAAGCCAATTTCCGGTGCGCGGATAACCTGATAGTGCGGTGATAAATTCAATGGTTGCCAGTGGGCAAGTAATTCATCCGGTTGGCTATGAGCCAGCACTGACATCCAGCTCTGTCGAGGTGTAGAGGCGCTTTCCATTTAGTGCTCCATGGTCAGTTCAATCATGTCGGCACGGGTCAGGCTGACGGAATATTCCGCCACTTGCTGGCTATCAGCACAGACATTCAGGGTTCGTACACACAGCAGCGGCGCATGGGTAGCAATTTCAAGCAAACGGCTCTCTTTTGCCTGAGCACGTCGCGCACTGATTCGGGTCTGGCTGCGACGCAGCGGTTGTTGTAGATGCTGGGTGATAAATTGATGTAGTGAACCGGCGTTAAACTGTTGAAGAACAGGCCACCAATTCAGGTCTGGCAGGTAGTGATCGATAACGCAGACTGGCACACCATTGACACGCCGTAACGTGCGCAGATGGATAACAGGCGTCCCTTCGGTCAGTGACAGCGCTTTTGCTACATGCTCAATACAAGGACGTAGAACTGCAAGTAAGCGCTCACTGGTGGGGTCACTCCCTTGATCGAGTAAGTTCTGGCTAAAGCGAGCATTGGCATGCAGCGGATAGTTATAAGGGCGCATCAACACCAAAATGCCGATGCCCTGACGGCGCTGTAACCAGCCGCGTTCGACCAATTCATCCACTGCCCGCCGTAAGGTGTGGCGGTTCACTTGATAGTGGTCAGCCAACTGTTGCTCTGAAGGCAGATAATCGCCACAGCGATAGGCGCCACGCAGTTCTTGCTCCAATTGGGCCGCAATTTGTTGATAGCGGGTGGGATAACTGGTCGGTGGTCTAGATAAGTGCATGGCGGATATACCCTCTCTGAGTCTTAGCCCCCCTGACCGTGACCACGATGAAATGACAGAAAAATAAGCATGGACGGGTAGGTGGCAGCTTGTCATGGCGATAACCAGTAAGTGATCTCACCGCTATGCTGGCGGTTTTTAATGACAATAGGGTTAAGCTGAGATGGCGGTACGATGAAGTTTTTTTGCGGCTAGAGGGGCATGTAAAGCGAATAAAAAAATTTATCACATTGAGTTATTTCTACGCCGTGGTGGTGTCCTTCTGAGAGGGCGTAGCTAAAATCAATGGACTGAGCAAAGTCAGCTTGGTGATATTGCTGGCTTGCCCAGTGATGATAGTCTGCTCTGGATGTTGTGGAGCGTACTCAGATTGATTACGCCTTGGAATAGGCTAGCGCAGATAATGGATGACCTGATTACCGCTACCACGCCAAATAAGTGACGGGTCTTTGAGGTCTTGCACAAATTTGCCATCGACCAGTACGTTGATCAGTGAAACCACTTGCTGTTGTTCGTCGGTCAGTTCGTCAAGTGTGTAGCCAGTCCAGAGCCAGATATCTTTGTCATCGCACTCTTGGCGTACGCGTTTTACCAGCGACAAAATAGCTGACAAATTTTGCGGGTGCAGCGGATCACCACCGGAGAGGGATAACCCTTGCCGCTGGATACGGGAGTCATTCAGATCAGCAATGATCTGATCCTCCATTTCCTGAGTAAACGGCTTACCCGAATTAAGCCGCCAGGTACTTTTATTATAGCATCCCACACATTCGTGGACACAGCCGGAAACAAACAGCGTGCAGCGAGTGCCAGGGCCATTAATCACGTCGACTGGGTAATATTGATGGTAATTCATCAGTGTCTCCCTTGTACTTGAAGCCTCAGGGATTGGCTATGTTCTATTGCTCGGTCCATCCTTGGGCCTCGCCTCTTCTAGAGCACAGCAAACAGCGTTCAAATCGGCTCCCGGCTAATTTGTCACCCGAATCACTTACGTGGAGTAAGCTCATCGGGATGCGTTTGCTTAGTGTCTACAGTAGCCGCAATGACTTTGGGTCATTGTTTTTAGCCATCAACCCAATTGCCCGTTAGCCAAGTGTTTTACCCGACGTTTCACTTCTTCTTGCTTACCGGCATTGAATGGTCGTGCATCCGGGCTGCCCAGATAGCCACATACCCGACGAGTGACAGACACTTTCGAGGGTTCATGATTGCCACATTTCGGGCAAGTGAAGCCTTTGCTGGTGCAAGAGAACTCACCGGTAAAGCCGCACTCGTAGCACTCATCAATTGGCGTGTTGGTGCCGTAATAAGGGACTCGGCTGTAGCTGTAATCCCAGACATCTTCCAGTGCTCTGAGGTTATGCTGCAAGTTAGGGTATTCGCCGTAACAGATGAAACCGCCGTTAGCCAAAGGTGGATAAGGTGCTTCAAAATCGAGTTTGTCGTACGGGTTCACTTTCTTTTCAACATCCAGATGGAAACTGTTGGTGTAATAGCCTTTGTCTGTGACGCCCTCTACCACGCCAAACTCGGCGGTATCAAGGCGACAGAAGCGGTCGCACAGATTTTCACTCGGAGTACTGTACAAGCTGAAGGCATAACCGGTTTCTTCTTTCCAAGTATCGGTTGCTTGCCTCATTCGCTCGACGATCGCCACGCCTTTTTCACGTAATTTTTCGTTATCAAAGACATGAGTCTGATGACCAAACAGCGCATTAACGGTTTCGTGAATACCAATAAAGCCCAAAGAGATAGAGGCGCGGCCATTTTTAAAGATTTCAGCAACATTATCATCTGCTTGCAACCGCACTCCGCAGGCACCTTCCATGTATAGGATCGGGGCGACACGCGCTTTAATCCCCTCCAGACGGGCAATACGGGTCATCAAGGCTTTTTTGGCTAGCAGCAGACGCTCATCCAGCAATTGCCAAAATTTCTCTTCATTCCCTTTGGCTTCCAGTGCAATGCGTGGCAGGTTAAGACTAATAACCCCCAGATTGTTACGGCCATCATGGATTTGCTCACCATTCTCTTCATACACACCCAAGAAGCTGCGGCAACCCATAGGCGTTTTAAAGGATCCAGTGACTTTCACCACTTGATCGTAATTCAGAATATCGGGATACATGCGTTTGGTGGCGCACTCAAGCGCTAACTGCTTGATATCGTAGTTGGCATCGCCAAATTTGTGGTTCAGGCCATCACGAATAGCAAAGACCAGTTTCGGGAACACCGCTGTTTTACGGTTTTTTCCCAAACCGGCGATGCGATTACGCAGGATAGCTTGCTGAATCATGCGCGATTGCCAACTGGTGCCCAACCCAAATCCAAAGGTAACAAACGGTGTTTGGCCATTGGCGGTATGCAGCGTATTGACTTCATATTCCAATGATTGGAAGGCGTCGTAGCACTCTTTTTCGGTACGTGACATGGCATAACCAGCGGCATCGGGGATCTGCCACTCTTCAGCCACAGCCTTATGCTTATTAAAACTTTCAGTGACAAATGGGGCCAGAATTTCATCTATGCGGTTGATGGTTGTACCACCATATATATGGCTGGCGACCTGCGCGATAATCTGTGCTGTCACTGCGGTGGCGGTAGAAATGGATTTTGGCGGTTCGATTTCCGCGTTACCCATTTTAAAGCCTTGAGTCAGCATGCCATTAAGGTCAATTAACATGCAGTTGAACATGGGGAAGAAGGGTGCGTAATCCAGATCATGATAGTGAATTTCACCGCGTTCATGAGCCAGCACCACGTCACGTGGCAATATATGTTGTTTCGCGTAGTGTTTCGCAACAATACCGGCCAGCAGATCGCGCTGAGTCGGGATGACTTTACTGTCTTTATTGGCATTTTCGTTCAGCAGGGCTTTGTTACTTTGCTCTACTAAACCCCGGATTTCTTGGTTCAGGCGACCGCGCAGTTCCCGCGAAATATCTCTGTCATGGCGATACTCGATATAGGCTCGGGCGAGCTGCTTGTATTGACCGGCCATCAGTTGGTTTTCTACCGCAGTCTGGATATCGCGGATATCAACCTTCGACTGGTTCTCCATCGTCTGAGCGACCACTCGGGCAACAGTTGCACAATAATCTGCATCGACAACGCCAACAGCTAAAGCTGCGCGTTCGACGGCTTCCTTGATTCGCACCTCATCAAAAGGCACCTGACAACCGTCCCGTTTAATCACTACTGTTTTCACAATGTCGCTCCTGTATCCTGCAGCAAAGGTTATCCACAAGACAACCCACAGCACATAAGGGCTGCGAGAGGGTGTGGATGGTTTTGTGGATAACTACTACATATAGGTCTCTTTGTTTCCTGAAGACACTATATATAGATAACAGTAAACAAGTTTGACTTAGAACAAGGAAATTAGCGTTTGCTCTATTCCTGTTCAATACTGGCTGACATGGGGAGTTTTATCTCCCGTTGTGTGGCAGGTCTGATGATGGCAGGTTTTTGTGATTGGGCCGCTGTTAATCAAAGCCCGCTCATATTCCTCAAACCTGCCCTATTGTGAAGGATAAAACGTTACCCCATAAAATGCTCGGCAAGCTCTAAATCTCGCCGGGTAAAGGTTCTCACTATCTTGCCGCCGTCCATCATTGCGGCTCGTTCGGACATATGCGCAACCACATCACTATCGTGGCTCACGAGTAAATAGGTCATCCCGTATTCACGCTTCAGATGATTGAGTAAATTGAGGATTTCAGCCTGCACCGACATATCTAATGCCGAAGTGGGTTCATCTAATAGCAACAATTTTGGGCGTAATAACAGGGCGCGGGCGATGGCAATCCGCTGGCGCTGACCACCGGAGAACTGATGGGGGTAACGCTGGGCCGCAGATGCCGGTAAGCCCACTTGCTCGAGGGCTTGATCAATTCGCTGCTGAATGTTCTGTTCACCATGAATTTTTAACGGTTCACCCAGTGTGCGCTGAATATTATGTTGCGGATGGAGTGAGGCATAGGGGTCTTGGAATACCATCTGCACCTCCTTACGCAACTGGCCCGTAAAACGTTGCCCTGACCGTATTGGCTGGCCCAGCAAGGTTATCTCGCCTTGCCACTCTCGCTGTAAACCCGCTAATGTGCGCAACACCGTCGACTTGCCGCAGCCAGAAGCTCCGATCAGGCTGAAAGTTTCGCCCTCTTCAACCACGAAACTGACTGATTCAACCGCCGTTTTCATCTGGTTTTTCTGGGCAAAGCGGACTTGCAGATTATTAACTTCAATCAGTGCCACGGAGGCCTCCAGAAAAATCGGCATGGCGATCCAGTACCGGCAAGTCAGTGCCATAGGTGCTGGCATTCGGACGGCAGGCCCAGAGTGTATGGGTATAAGGATGTGTTGAATGAGGTAAATCTGCCGCCAGCCCTTGATCCACTAACTTTCCCTGATACATCACCAGCACGCGGTGACAATGTTCGGCGACGAGCGGCAGATCATGGCTGATCAGTAGCAAGCTCATATTGCGTTGTTCGGTTTGTTCGACGATCAGCTCAAGGATCTGATTGCGCAGTTTGGCATCTAACGCTGATGTGGGTTCATCCGCGATTAGTACTCTGGGGTTATTCACCAAGGCGATGGCTAACATCGCGCGCTGCCCCATACCGCCAGATAGCTGGCCGGGGTAGCTGTGATATGCACTTTCGTTTAACCCAACAGAGGCGAGTGCATTTAACACCCGCTCACGTGTATCGGCAGCGGAAAGAGCATTATGCAGGAGCAGGGACTCTTCAACTTGCTTCCCCACGGTGCGTACCGGATTGAGCGCATAGCGGGGGTCCTGCAGCACCATGGCAATTTCACTGCCACGCAATGCGCCCCATTGTTTAGGTTTCAGGCGAGTTAAATCGTGTTCAACTACCTGACCAGAATTACCCTGTTCGTCAGTATTATCTGCATAATAACTCAGCTTCTTGGCACTGACTTTCCCCGGTGCGCGCACTAATCCCATTAACGCTCTGGCGGTAATCGACTTACCTGACCCAGATTCACCCACCAGTGCAACCCGCTCGTGACCGAGATGAAATGAAATATTATCCACCACCCGCTGTTGTTGAAAATCGACACACAGATTATCGACAGCGAAAATTTTATCAGTCATGGTGAGGGTCCAAAATATCACGCAGGCCATCGCCTAGCAGGTTAAATGCCATACTGCTGAGTAAGATAGCGCAGCCCGGAATCGCGGCAATCCACCACTGGTCGAAAATCACCTGCATACCATCGGCGACCATCGACCCCCACTCGGACATTGGGGGTCTGGCCCCCAGTCCGAGGAAACCTAACCCCGCGGCCGCTAAGATAATACCCGCCAAATCGAGTGCCAGACGCACGACTGCAGAAGGGAGGCACATCGGTAAAATATGGCCCCACAGCAACCGTAGGCCTTTGATTCCCATCATTTCAGCCGCCGCTAGATAGTCACTTTTGCGTAATAGCTGAATTTCGGCTCGGGCCTGACGGGCATAAGCCGGCCAAGTGGTCAGGGCCAAAGCCAGTGCACCGTTGATTAAACCGGGGCCAAGCATGGCAACAAATGCAAAGGCCAGAATCAGCCGTGGCATCGACATCACCACATCAGTGATACGCATCAGAATACGCTCGAGCCAGCCACCGTAATAGCCGGAAAGCACCCCAACCAATAGCCCCAGCGGTAAGGTGATTACCGTGACCAGCAGCACTAATCCCAAGGTTGGGCGAGTGCCGTAAATCAGGCGCGATAACATATCGCGACCATAGCTGTCAGTTCCCAACCAATGGCTCTCCCCCGGCGGTAATAATCGGTCTGCCGCGTTCTGCCAGTTAGGATCAAAGGGGGCGAGCACCGGTGCAAAAAGGGCGATGATAACCAGCAAAGAGAGAATAAACAGCCCAATGCTGGTGGAGGGCGAACGCTTCAGCGCGTGGCAGAATTTTGTTATCGACATATCAGCGCGTTCTCGGGTCCAGCAGGCGGACCAGCAGATCCGTCACATTGTTAATCAAAATAAAGCACATCCCGAGCAACAGAGTTCCGCCCATAATGGCCGTGGTATCGCCAGCAAATAGTGCACTGGTCAAGTAGCGGCCAATGCCCGGCCAGGCAAAGACGGTTTCCGTTAACACCGCCCCTTCCAACATGCTGGTATAGGCCAGAGCAATGACGGTTAGCAAGGTGCCACGGATATTCGGCAGCACATGCATCAGCAGAATTCGCATCTCACCTGCGCCTTTGGCTCTCGCCAATGTGATGTACTCTTTATTCAGTTCACTCAGGCAGGCCGACCGCGTCAGACGGGTGATACTGGCTAATGCATAGTAAGAGAGCAGAGCTACCGGTAAGACCAAATGGGCAATCGCGTTACCAAAGGCACCGGCGTCACCGGACAGCCACGTATCAATCAGGGCAAAACCGGTTTTCGCTTCCACAGTGTATTGATAGATATCATCAAGGCGACCGGGGCCGGGACTCCATTGCAGACGAGCATAAAACAGTAGCAACATCAGCAGACCGAGCCAGAAGATTGGCACGGAGTTACCCAACAGGGTGATGAAACGAATCGTGGCATCCAGCTTGCTACCCGCCCAACGAGCGCACAATAAACCGAGGATAACCCCCAGAACAGCGCCGATGACAAGCGACAATGTCGCCAGTTCTAATGTGGCAGGGAACACCGTGAGCAGGTCATGTAAAACCGGCTGCCCACTAGCACTGGCAAGCCCCAGATCCCCATGAGCAAGGCGCTCTAGATAGTGCCAAAACTGCACAGGTAATGGTTGGTCTAGC
This sequence comes from Yersinia vastinensis, assembly GCF_044905075.1. NCBI lineage: Bacteria > Pseudomonadati > Pseudomonadota > Gammaproteobacteria > Enterobacterales > Yersiniaceae > Yersinia > Yersinia vastinensis. The sequence continues at coordinate 4,137,343 of NZ_CP173260.1, read as the reverse complement.
CCCAGTTGGTGTTTAACTTGCTGGTAAGTGGCTTCACTGGCGTGATCGCCCACAATTTGTAATACCCGATCCACTGGCGACAACGCCGAGAGGAAAAAGGTAATAACCAGTAGTCCGAATAAGGTCAGGGCCAGGGTAAATAATCCCTGTAATAGCCCCCAAAGACGACGCCGGGATTGAGTTCCCGGCGTATGATTTAATGCTACAGACATCTACTCGTAACTCACTGTTTCATCGATAAGATTATCAATGTGCCAACGCTATTTGGTGACACGGTCATAATAGACCATATCCGCATTTAGACCTTGTTGATAGCCTTTTACATTATCTCGCAAAACAACTTGTGCTTTGGCTTGGTCGATAAAGATATAAGGTGAATTTTGTTGCAGTTCTTGTTGCATTTGAGTGTAGAGCGCCGTGCGCTTGGCGGGATCTGCTTCGGCGACAGCGGCTAATGTCTGTTTATTCAACTCGGGGATCACCCAGCCATTTAAACCGGCAACTGTGCTGCTCTTACCGTCGTTATAAGCAAAAGCGCTGGCATTGGAGTGCGCATCGAAATAATCCGGGATCCACAGGCGGATAGCCGACTGATGCTGCTTGGCACGCACGCGACCATAAACCTGACTACCTGCTGCTGGCAGCAATACCAATTTCACGCCACCCTGTGCAAAGCTGGCTTGCAGTGATTGGGCGATGGTAATAAACGGCGGTTTATTCTCCACATCCAGTGTCAATGTGGCATCTTTAATACCGGCTTTTGTCAGAATTCCTTTTGCCTTAGCGGGATCAAAAGTAAACGGATTGCTTTCTAGCGCGCCCGGTAAACCAACAGGTAAGAAGCTTTGATGCACAAAATACTGGCCTTTGAGCAAGTCTTTGGTAATGCCTTGATAATCCACTAAATAACGGGCAGCTTGCCAAAACTCGGGTTTACTCAACAGTGGGTTGGCTGGATTGGCGGTGTTAAAGACCAAATAGTTTTGTTCCGCAGAGGGAATCTCAACCACTTTTACGCCAGCTTGTGTTTTAAGCGCTGCAGTTTGGTCCGGCCCCAATTCACGGGCGATATCGGCATCACCTTGCTGAATCAGCAAGCGGCGAGCACTTGGATCTGGCACGTTTTTGATGATGATATTTTTAATCTGCGGTTTATCGCCAGGTGATGTTGGATTGGCATCCAATACGATGGCCTGATGCGGCTGATAAACACGCATTTTGAACGGGCCACTACCAGCTGAATGCATTTTCAACCAGGCATTACCATAGTCGTCTTCTTTCACATTGGCGGTTACGGCTTTTTTATCCACAATCGACGCAATCGGCGTTGATAAAATATTCAGGGCCACCGCTGGGCTGACATCCGCACTCCAGCTCAGTTGCACGGTATTGTTATCAATCTTCTTCAGATTTTGTTCGATATTATTCGGATCCCAGCCCAGTACGTTAAGAATGAAGGCCGGTGAGCGATTCATTTTGACTGCACGGGTGAATGAGTAAATGACATCATCGGCTTGCACTGGATTACCGGAGGAGAATACGGCTTTTGGGCGTAATTTTACGGTAAGTGTTTTTGCGGCGGCGTCGCCTTGCCAGCTTTCAGCCAGCACCGGAACGACTTTTGCCGGATCATCACGATCAGCCTGAACCAGACGCTGATACAGACTTGGAACTGTTTGAATACTAGACAGTTCATTGCTTTCTGCCGGATCAAGGCTGACGATATCATCTAGGGATTGTACGACGACCAGAGTATCAGGTGGTGTTGCTGCCAGTGCGCCACTCGATAGTGCTGTCAAAATCAAGAATGACAGAATTTTAGCTTTCATTGAGACTCCCTGAAGATGGATTAGCGCCATTATGCTGTTAATAGATATTGCGGGTGATAGATAGTTACACCAATAGGAAATTATTGTTTTTTCGACTATTTCATCGCAGTTTCTCACGATAATGACTTTGCTGTCTGTGGTCAAAGTCTCAACAGTTATTTGTTATAACAATTAGTGATAAAGAAATATTACAAAAAAGTAATGATTCTGAGGAAATATCGACAAGGAGATGAACTTAGTCAAGAAATACAGCTTTCAATATGGGTATGAATAAATGTTAGAAACCTCCCACTAAATATAGGTGGAACTGGTTATAATGGAACGTCATTTCATTTTACACCCCAAATGATGCGAGTTGCTGGAAAGCGGCAAGAGAAATAATCCCAATGAGCTTACTGTGGTGAGTGATGTGGGTTATTGAGCGTAGCCAACACACATGCAGCTTGAAGCATGAAGGGTCTATTTGTACAAAAGGGAAAGCCATGATCACCGGAAATATTCATCATTTGGAATTGTTGCCTTATCTGCCTGCGGAATTAAAAGACGCCATTGAATATGTGAAAAAAAATATCACCCCAGAAACCCCATTGGGTAAGCATGATATTGATGGCAATAATCTGTTCGTATTGATATCCAATGACAGCACTGACTATCTGGAAAACCGCCGGGCGGAGTATCACGCTAAATATCTGGATATCCAGATCGTGCTGGCTGGAGTTGAGGGGATGACGTTCAGTAATTTACCTGCCGGTAAACCTGATACTGACTGGCTTGCAGATAAAGATATTGCCTTTTTACCCGCAGGTGAGCAGGAGAAGCAGTTTGTGATGCAAACCGGTGACTTCGTGGTGTTTTATCCAGGGGAAGTACATAAGCCATTGTGTGCGGTGGGTGAGCCTGCCAATGTGCGTAAAGCCGTTGTTAAACTGGCAGTGAAATAACCTATTTTACTTGCCGTTTTGAATGTGGCCAGTGCTCGCCGCCGTTGCGGGCTACATGTACGCTCCGTTTGCCGTGCGCTGTCCGTGTTCAATCTGCCTTCACCAATAACGCCCATTGGGTCGAAAAAAGGCCAAACAATAACTGTATTGGCCTTTTGCTATGCTAACTATTCTTATGCGTGACTGAGGGTGGCGACCATCACTGCTTTGATGGTATGCAGGCGGTTTTCAGCCTGATCGAACACAATGCTGTGGGCGGATTCAAACACTTCATCAGTCACCTCCATGCCACCCGGTAGGTCATAAAGTTCAGCCATTTGTTTGCCGACGGTAGTTTGGTCGTCGTGGAATGCGGGTAAACAGTGCAGGAATTTAACCTGCGGGTTGTCGGTCAGTTTCACCACATTCATATTGACCTGATAGGGCTTCAATAGGGCAACGCGCTCTTGCCATACTTCTTTCGGTTCCCCCATAGAGACCCAAACATCGGTATACAGGAAATCAGCGCCTTTTACACCCTCGGCAATATCTTCAGTCAGGGTAATTTTACCGCCAGTTTTTTGTGCCTGAGCCTGACAAACCGCGACCAACTCGGCCTCTGGCCAGCACGCTTTTGGCGCAACCAGACGTAAATCCATCCCGACCAGTGCTGCGGCCTCCAGCATTGTGTTGCCCATGTTGTTGCGCGCATCACCAAGATAAGCAAACTTCATTTCACTGAGTGACTTACCCGGTAAATGCTCCTGCATGGTTAGTAAATCGGCTAACAACTGGGTGGGGTGGAACTCATTTGTCAGTCCATTCCATACTGGCACACCTGCAAATTCAGCCAGCGTTTCAACTACCTTTTGGCCGTGACCACGATACTGAATACCGTCATACATGCGGCCTAATACTCTGGCAGTATCTTTAATGGACTCTTTATGCCCGATTTGGCTCCCACCTGGGCCGAGATAAGTCACGCGCGCACCTTGATCATATGCGGCAACTTCGAAAGAGCATCGAGTACGGGTCGAGTCTTTTTCGAAGATGAGCGCGATATTCTTACCGACCAGTTTTTGCTGCTCAGTGCCGGATTTCTTGGCTTGCTTCAATTTAGCAGCCAATGCCAGCAGGGCCGTTATCTCGGTGGGGGTAAAATCCAGTAACCTCAAAAAGTGACGTTTATAGAACTGACTCATCTGTTCATCTCCATGTGTCCCTTCATATTCGATGCCTAGCCACAACACCAATTATTTTGGGTTTAATTGAACTTCGATATGAATTTAAATTCAATTTATACGTATAAATATTCAATTACAACCCCAATCAACAAATCTTTCTCGTTTGTAGTGGAGGCAACCGCGTGGGTGTGGGAAAATAGCAGCATACAAAGCCCATTGACTGAGGATAAAGGCATGGCAAACCGCGAAATGCTGGACGAACAACGTGACGAGACCCGCCTGATCATCGAAGAACTGCTGGACGATGGCAGCGATCCGGATGCGCTATACACTATTGAACACCACCTTTCAGCCGAGAAGTTTGAAGTGCTGGAAAAAGCTGCTGTTGAAGCCTTCAAGCTGGGTTATGAAGTGACCGATGCTGAAGAACTGGAAGTGGAAGATGGTTCAGTAGTGATGTGCTGCGATGTGATTAGTGAAGTAGCCCTGAATGCTGAAATTATTGATGCGCAGGTAGAACAGCTGATTGCACTGGCTGAGACTTGTGGTGTGAATTACGACGGTTGGGGCACTTACTATGAAGATCCTAATGGCGAAGATGACGAAGACGGCGAGTTCGATGACGAAGAGCTGATTGATGAAGATGACGACGGTAAACGTCACTAATATCCCTTTGTACTTGAAATAACAGGGTTGTTAGCTTCGTTCACTCACCCGAATTAGTTACTGATGTAAGCTCATCGGGATTTGCGCTATTGCGATTCCAACGACTTTGAGGATTTAAAATCGCAAGGTTGTTAGCCAATAATATCAGGGCGCTTGATGCGCCCTGAATAATTACAATTTTTTCAGCATAGTGACTTCACAATCCACATGGCCAGTATTGCCCATCGAACTGCCAATATGCTCAAAACCTAATTTTTCATATAAACCGATGGCGCTGGTCAGGCTGGCAGTTGTTTCCAGATAGCAGCGGCCAAACCCCTGCTGGCGAGCAAATTCCAGTGCTTGTAATGCCAACTGCTTGGCTAACCCTTTACCGCGTAATACCGGCAGGAAATACATTTTCTGCAATTCACACAGATCTGCTTCTCCGCCCGCTAAAGGGGCAACGCCGCCGCCGCCCGCAATATTACCGTCCACTTCAATCACCCAATATGCACTACGTGGCTGGCTATACAGCTCATATAAGTGATCCAGATTGGGATCAGACACGGTATAGCCTTTGTCCGCGGTTAGGCCAAATTCAGCCGAAACGTCACGGATAACATTGGCGATAGCAAGGTTGTCCGCTGCGGTAATAGGGCGCACCAACAGGCGGATAGGTGTAGCTGTGGTCATGGTGTATTACTCTATAAATCGAATGGTAATAACTTAGTCATAATCTGTAATACCATTGAATGACGCAAGGAGGCAATGATAAAAAAACAGCGGGTATATTGAATATCCCGCTGTTTTGGTTTTATGAATCTCAGATTAATTACAGTGCGGCGATAACTGCCTGCTGCTCAATTAATTTCTGCTTGGCTTCAGCACAGGCCGCCATTCTTTCGCGCTCTTTAGCAACGACGGCTTCTGGCGCACGCGCCACAAAACCTTCGTTACTCAATTTACCTTCGATACGCTCAATCTCGGCTTCCAGTTTTGCCACTTCCTTGGCCAAACGATCAAGCTCCGTGGCTTTATCAATCAGACCGGCCATCGGGATCAGTACTTCAGCACCTTCAACCAATTTGGTCACGGATACCGGGCCTTTATCACCTTCAGCTAGCAAGGTGAGGGAGGATAGGCGCGCTAACGACTGAATGAAGCTCTGGTTTTCCAGCACGCGACGCTGGGCGTCAGCACTGGCACCGCGCAGCATCACGTCCAGTGGTTTACCCGGTGCGATGTTCATTTCTGCCCGAATATTACGTACGGCAATAATGGTCTGCTTGATCCATTCCAAATCACTCAACGCTTTTTCATCAACTTGGCTGGCGTCATATTCCGGGAAAGGCTGCAACATAATGGTGTCCGCAGTAATGCCTTTCAGGGTTTTAACCCGCTGCCAGATAGTCTCAGTGATGTAAGGAATGATAGGGTGCGCCAAACGCAGCAGCGCTTCTAATACTTCAATCAGCGTATGGCGTGTGCCGCGCAACTCCGCTTCAGAACCACTGTTCATTACTGGTTTGGTCAGTTCCAAATACCAGTCGCAGAACTGGTTCCAAGTGAATTCATACAAAATACCAGCCGCCAGATCAAAGCGGTAGGTATCCATCGCTTCACGGTAGGCCTTAATGGTTTGATTGAATTCAGCCAGAATCCAGCGGTCAGCCAGTGACAGCACCATCTCGCCGCCATTCTGCCCACAATCTTGCCCTTCGGTATTCATCAGCACGAAACGGCTGGCGTTCCACAACTTATTACAGAAATTGCGATAACCTTCCAGGCGCTTCATGTCCCAATTGATATCACGGCCCGTGGAGGCCAATGCAGCTAAGGTGAAGCGCAGGGCATCAGTACCATGCGGTTCAATACCGTTCGGGAACTGCTTCTCGGTGCGTTTACGAATTTTCTCGGCCAGTTGCGGCTGCATCATGTTGCCGGTGCGTTTTTCCAGCAGCTCTTCCAGCGAAATGCCATCAACCATATCCAGTGGGTCAATGACGTTACCTTTTGACTTGGACATTTTCTGCCCTTCATCATCACGGATCAGACCGGTCATATAGACGGTCTTGAATGGCACTTGTGGCTTACCATTTTCATCTTTCATAAAGTGCATGGTCAGCATGATCATGCGCGCAATCCAGAAGAAAATAATGTCGAAGCCACTGACCACGACACTGGTCGGGTGGAAAGTTTTCAGTGCTTCGGTTTGCTCAGGCCAACCCAGTGTTGAGAAGGTCCACAGGCCGGATGAGAACCAAGTATCCAGCACATCTTCATCTTGACGCAATGCAACATCTGCACCGAGGTTGTTTTCGCGGCGCACTTCAGCCTCATCGCGGCCGACGTACACTTTACCCTGCTCGTCATACCAAGCCGGGATCCGGTGGCCCCACCACAATTGGCGTGAGATACACCAGTCTTGAATGTCACGCATCCACGAGTAATACATATTTTCGTACTGCTTAGGTACGAATTGGATCTCGCCGTTTTCGACCGCTTCAATGGCAACTTTGGCCAACGGTGCGGTACGGACATACCATTGGTCGGTCAGCATCGGTTCGATAACCACGCCGCCACGGTCGCCATAAGGCACCGTCAAATCGTGCGGTTTAACCTCTTCCAATAGGCCGAGTTTATCGAATTCAGCCACCACCGCTTTACGCGCCGCGAAACGCTCCAGACCTTGGAACTGTACTGGAATTGCATTGCTGCATGCATCGGTGGCTTCACCGTGGGTATCAAACACTTCTGCTTCTGTGCGAATATCGCCGTCAAAGGTCAAAATGTTGATCATAGGCAGGGCGTGGCGCTTACCGACTTCATAGTCATTAAAGTCGTGGGCCGGGGTGATTTTTACGCAACCGGTGCCTTTTTCCATATCGGCGTGTTCATCACCAAGGATCGGAATGCGGCGGCCAACCAGTGGCAGGATCACTTCTTTGCCGATCAGATCTTTATAACGTGGATCTTCTGGATTAACTGCAACACCCGTATCACCCAGCACGGTTTCCGGACGGGTGGTGGCGACAACCAGATAATCTTTACCTTCTGCGGTCTTCGCGCCATCGGCCAGAGGATAACGCAGATGCCACATGGAGCCTTTGGATTCGCGGTTTTCCACTTCTAAATCAGAGATAGCGGTACGCAGCTTGGGATCCCAGTTCACCAGACGTTTGCCACGGTAAATCAAATCTTCTTTATGCAAGCGGACAAACACTTCTTTTACGGCGTTGGACAGGCCTTCATCCATGGTGAAACGCTCACGTTCCCAATCCACGGAGTTGCCCAAACGACGCATCTGACGCGTAATAGTGCCGCCTGATTCGCCTTTCCATTCCCAAATTTTATCGATAAATGCATCACGGCCATAATCGTGGCGGGTTTTGCCTTCTTCTGCGGCAATCTTGCGCTCAACCACCATTTGGGTCGCGATCCCGGCATGGTCAGTACCGGCTTGCCACAAGGTATTTTTACCTTGCATACGCTGATAGCGAATCAAGGTATCCATGATGGTTTGCTGGAAAGCATGACCCATATGCAGGCTGCCGGTCACGTTTGGCGGCGGGATCATGATGCAGTAACTTTCTTTACTGGTATCGCCGTTTGGCTTGAAATAACCCTGCTTTTCCCAGTGTTCATACAGCGGCTGCTCGATTTCCTGCGGACTGTATGTTTTATCGAGGGAAGGTTCAGCTTTATCGATATTAGACGGTGTGTTTTCCATTTTCTTTTTTAGTTCAATTAGTTGGCGGCGTTGCCGTAGTCAAGTGGAAGCCGACGCTGCGATAAGACTTATATCGGTCGCGCGCCAACTGTTTCAAATTTTCTTCGTAAGGGACGAAGTCTACCACTTCATGGAAAGCAGTGGCAAAACCTGCGAACTCTGGCAGCAGGCTAATAAGCAGATCTCGGGGGGAATTTCCACGTCGTTCCGGCCATGCCAATTCGACCGGTGCACCATATTTTGGCCCTTCACCCGCCAAATTATGAGGCACAAATTGCTCAGGCGCGCGCTGCCACAGGGCTTCGTCTAGCCGTTGGGCCTGCTCCTGACTTTCACAGGCGATCAGCACCCGTTTGCCAGCTCGCCAACGAGCAGCAGCAACCTCGCAGGCCAACGCTTCATGAGCGCGCAACTCGCCTGAGGGCGTGTCGTGTTCGAGCAAATAAAAGGTGGCGTTTTTCATTGTTTTCTCTGCACCCTTCATCCTTGAAGCGGCAGGATTGTTAGCGGCACTCACTCACCCGAATCACTGACTTAATGACTAACGTCAGCCAGCTCATCGGGATGAGTTCATTTGCTATCTACCTGCAACTTCAATGACTTTGGGTGTATATCAAATCAAAATATCAAACGATTAATCGTCGCCGTTTAACCCAGCACGGTTAAGCAGGAACTGAGACAATAACGCGACTGGCCGGCCTGTTGCACCTTTGTTCTTACCCGAACGCCATGCTGTGCCCGCGATATCCAAATGCGCCCAACTGTATTTACGGGTAAAACGCGACAAGAAACAGCCTGCGGTAATGGCCCCGCCAGCACGGCCACCAATATTGGCCATATCAGCAAAATTGGAGTCCAACTGCTCGTAGAACTCATCACTCAGTGGCAAGCGCCATGCACGGTCACCCGCTTGCTCTGATGCGCCGATCAGCTCATGAGCCAGCGGGTTATGGTTCGACATTAGACCGGTGATGTGATGGCCTAGTGCCACGACGCACGCGCCGGTCAGTGTGGCAATATCAATCACCAGTTCTGGCTCGAAACGCTCAACGTAGGTCAGCGCATCACACAGTACCAATCGGCCTTCTGCATCGGTATTCAGCACTTCAACTGTCTGACCAGACATCGTGGTCAATACATCACCGGGACGATAAGCACTGCCACCCGGCATGTTTTCACAGCCAGCCAACACGCCAATGACGTTTAACGGCAATTGTAATTCAGCCACCACGCGCATGACGCCATAAACTGTTGCGGCACCGCACATGTCATATTTCATTTCATCCATGGCTTCGGCAGGCTTAATAGAAATACCGCCAGAATCGAAGGTTAGCCCTTTGCCCACTAGCACAATTGGCTTAGCGTCAGGGTTTGGATTGCCCTTATATTCTATCACCGACATCAATGATTCATTTTGTGAGCCATGGCCAACAGCCAGATAAGAGTGCATGCCCAACTCTTTCATTTGCTGCTCGCCAATCACGCGAGTGACGATATTAGTGCTAAATGCATCAGCCAATTGGCGCGCTTGAGATGCCAGATATGCAGCATTACAAATGTTAGGCGGCATATTGCCCAGATCTTTCGCGGCTTTAATCCCTGATGCTACCGCCAGACCATGCTGGATGGCACGCTCACCGCTGGTCAATTCACGGCGAGTTGGCACGTTGAATACCATTTTACGCAGTGGACGACGAGGCTCGGTTTTATTGCTTTTAAGCTGATCAAAGGTATAAAGCGTCTCTTTGGCTGTTTCTACCGCCTGACGCACCTTCCAGTAAGTGTTACGGCCTTTGACATGTAACTCTGTCAGAAAGCAAACCGCTTCCATCGAGCCGGTGTCATTTAGGGTATTGATGGTCTTTTGGATCACTTGCTTGTATTGGCGTTCATCAAGCTCGCGCTCTTTGCCACAGCCAATTAACAAGATGCGCTCGGAGAGAATATTAGGCACATGGTGCAGCAACAGCGTCTGCCCGACTTTGCCTTCAAGTTCACCGCGGCGCAATAAAGCGCTGATGTAGCCATCACTAATTTTGTCGAGTTGTTCGGCAATGGGAGATAGACGGCGAGGTTCGAAAACGCCGACTACAATACAGGCACTGCGCTGTTTTTCCGGGCTGCCGCTCTTTACACTGAACTCCATGCACTCTCCTGAATCTTAAAGACAAAGGCGGGAGCTACCGCTAGAATGTAGCGCTCCGCAACGATCTCTCTCCGTTGTGTTAACGACGTGTGTTAACCTTAACGGCATAAGTTGTTTTGTTTTGGCGACTATAAGCATGTTCCTATAGGACACCTAAACGCTAGATGCTGTAATACTATTTTAGCTGTGAAGGTTGCCATATGATGAGAATAAATGGCGGATTAACGATGAAACTATCGATTTTCCTGCAAAAAGACAAGTTTTCACAGGCGTATTAGCGTGATCATCATTAGATATCTGGTACGGGAAACACTTAAGAGCCAAATTGCGATTCTGTTCATCCTGCTATTAATCTTCTTTAGTCAGAAGTTAGTTCGGATATTAGGCGCTGCGGTTGATGGTGAAATCCCGACGAACCTTGTTTTATCCCTTTTGGGGCTTGGCGTGCCTGAAATGGCACAACTTATCCTGCCATTGAGCTTATTTCTTGGCTTGTTGATGACGTTTGGCCGATTGTATACGGAGAGTGAAATCACCGTGATGCATGCCTGCGGCATGGGTAAGAAGTCCTTGATTATGGCCGCATTGATTCTGGCGCTTGCCACTTCGGCATTAGCGGCAGTTAACACTATTTGGTTGGGGCCTTGGTCTTCTAAGCATCAAGATGAAGTATTAAATGATGCCAGAGCCAACCCGAGCTTGGCTGCTTTAGCTGGTGGGCAGTTCAAATCCTCAACAGATGGCAATTCAGCCCTGTTTATCGGCAATGTGTCGGGCAAAGAGTTTAACCGTGTATTTTTGGCACAATTGCGGCCAAACGGTAATCAGCGTCCCTCTGTTGTTGTGGCGGACAGCGGTCATATGACTGAGCGCCCGGATGGCTCACAAGTGGTTATCCTAAACAAAGGCACTCGTTATGAAGGCACGGCGTTATTGCGTGATTTCCGCATCACTGATTTCATTAATTATCAGGCGATTATCGGTCATCAAGAAGTACAGCAAAATAACAATGTGGCCGAGCAAATGACGATGAGCCAACTGTGGCAATCTACCGAACCTGATGCTCGTGCTGAGTTTCATTGGCGTCTGACACTGATTGTTTCAGTGATCATTATGGCGTTGCTGGTGGTGCCGTTGAGCGTGGTCAATCCACGTCAAGGGCGGGTATTGAGCATGTTGCCAGCCATGTTGCTCTATTTGATTTTCTTCCTGCTGCAAACGTCGCTGCGCTCTAATGCCAGTAAAGGCAACCTAAACCCGTTGGTCTGGTTGTGGGTGGTGAATGGGGCTTATTTGGCCCTAGCGGTGTTGTTAAACTTGTGGGATAGCCTACCGGCTCGTAAGTTACGTGCTCGATTGAGAGGTACTGCCTGATGTTTGGTGTATTAGACCGTTATATTGGACGGACTATCCTCAATACCATCTTAATGACCTTATTTATGTTGGTCTCGCTGTCGGGCATCATCAAGTTTGTTGAGCAGTTGCGTAGGGTGGGGCAGGGCGATTATTCAGCAACCTCCGCTGCGATGTTTACCTTACTGACGGTGCCAAAAGATATTGAGGTTTTCTTCCCGATGGCTGCGCTATTGGGGGCATTGTTGGGCTTGGGATCGCTGGCTACTCGCAGTGAACTCGTCGTGATGCAAGCCTCTGGTTTTACTCGCATGCAAATTGCCGCCTCGGTGATGAAAACGGCTATTCCGCTAGTGTTGCTCACTATGGCCATTGGTGAGTGGGTTGCGCCTCAAGGCGAACAGATGGCGCGTAACTTCCGTGCACAACAAATGTACGGCGGTTCATTGTTATCAACGCAATCGGGTTTGTGGGCAAAAGATGGCTCTGACTTTATTTATATCCAGCGTGTGTCAGGCGACAAAGAACTGACCGGCGTCAATATTTATCATTTTGATCAACAGGATCGTTTGCTCTCGGTTCGTTACGCGGCCACGGCGACTTTTGAAGACAATCTGTGGCGTTTATCGCAAGTTGATGAATCTGATTTGAGCAATCCAAATAAAGTGACTGGCACGCAGACATTAACTGGAGAATGGAAAACCAACCTGACACCAGAAAAGCTGGGTGTGGTCGCCATGAACCCTGATTCACTCTCTATCAGTGGCTTGCACGACTACAGTAAGTATCTGCGACAAAGTGGTCAGGAGTCGAGCCGCTACGAACTGAACATGTGGGGCAAGATATTTGCACCCTTCTCTGTGGCGGTGATGATGCTGATGGCGCTGTCATTCATATTTGGTCCACTACGCAGTGTGCCAATGGGGATTCGGATTGTCACCGGTATCTTCTTTGGCTTTGTTTTTTACGTATTGGATCAGATTTTTGGTCAGTTGAGTCTGGTTTATAGCATCCCACCGGTCATCGGAGCACTGCTACCGAGTATACTTTTCCTTCTAATCAGTGTTTATTTGCTACTAAAACGGCGCTGATGGCGGTTTTTTCAGCACTTAGACTAAACTTGATGGGATAACAGTTGCATGCGGATCACAGGTAAGTATAATTCACCTCGTTCTCCGCATACTACTTCAGTGCCGAAGTGGCGAAATCGGTAGACGCAGTTGATTCAAAATCAACCGCCGCGAGGCATGCCGGTTCGATTCCGGCCTTCGGCACCATTAGTATGAAAATCAAGTCACCGAAAGGTGGCTTTTTTTTTTGCCTAAAATCCAGTCCCCGCAAGGCTTTGCCCCGCTTTTCAGTCAACCGACGTCAACCTGATTCAATCTACATCAACTTACTGATGCGGGTACAACTGCGGGTATATCCCGGTTCGATTATGTTTGTACCCACACAGAACCCTTGAAAGGATACTCATCATGGCTCTGAGTGATGTGAAGGTTCGTTCGGCTAAGCCGGAAGCAAAAGCCTATAAACTTACTGACAGCGACGGTATGGTTTTGCTTGTTCACCCCAACGGTTCGAAATATTGGCGGCTTCGTTATCGCTTCAGCGGTAAAGAGAAGATGCTGGCATTGGGGAAATACCCTGAAGTTTCGCTGGCGGATGCCAGGGCTCGTCGGGATGAAGCCCGTAAGCTATTAGCAAACAGCGTCGATCCCAGTGAAAACAAGAAAGCCGTTAAGGTAGAGCAGGAGCAAGAGGCGATAACTTTTGAAGTGGTTGCCAGAGACTGGCACGCCAGCAATCAAAAGTGGTCTGCATCGCATAGTGCTCGTGTATTGAAAAGCCTGGAAGATAATCTCTTTGCTGCTATCGGTAAGCGGAACATTGCAGAGCTTAAGACTCGGGATCTTCTTGTACCCATTAAAGCGGTGGAGTCATCCGGGCGTCTTGAAGTCGCCGCCCGTTTACAGCAGCGAACTACCGCGATTATGCGCTTTGCCGTTCAGAGCGGCTTAATCGACTACAACCCTGCGCAAGAAATTGCCGGTGCGGTTGCTACTGCTAAAAGACAGCATCGTGCGGCTCTGGAGCTTAACCGCATTCCTGAACTACTTCATCGAGTTGATACCTACACCGGCAGACCACTAACAAGGCTAGCTGTAGAACTAACGTTATTGGTATTTATTCGTTCTAGTGAGCTGCGCTTCGCACGCTGGTCAGAAGTAGATTTTGAAACCGCGATGTGGACGATTCCTGGGGAGCGTGAACCACTGGAAGGTGTGAAGCATTCACATCGAGGTTCGAAGATGCGGACTCCGCATCTTGTACCCTTATCCCGCCAGGCTCTAACCATTCTGGAAAAGATCAAAAGCATGAGTGGAAATCGTGAGCTGATCTTTATCGGTGATCATGACCCACGCAAGCCTATGAGTGAAAACACGGTAAACAAAGCCCTGCGAGTGATGGGCTACGATACGAAAGTAGAAGTGTGTGGTCACGGCTTTAGAACCATGGCCTGTAGTTCATTGATTGAGTCGGGATTGTGGTCGAAGGATGCGGTAGAGCGTCAGATGAGTCATCAGGAACGTAACTCTGTGCGTGCGGCTTATATTCATAAGGCCGAACATTTAGGGGAACGTAGGTTAATGGTGCAATGGTGGGCGGATTATCTGGATGCGAATCGGGAGAATGGGATTAGTCCGTTTGATTTCGGGAAAGCAGTCCATAGACCGAGCTGAAGGTTGTAAAGCCACTTCAGTCATCGACCATACAGGTACCTTATCCCGGGAGACATGAGCTGTTCCCGGGAATTTATAACGATCAAGACGCTTTAAATAGTTCAGAATTGCTGGCATAAGGCACTTTGCCTGATGGAATAAGTTTCGCTGCAGCATTTAAATGTACATCTTGATCATCAAAGAAAATATGAGGTTTAAATGCCTGAAGTACTTTGGTTTTTTCCACGCCTCCAAGGAAAAAAGCCTCATCAACATATACACCCCAACTCCTTAACGTTTTAATTACCCGCATTTCTGAAGGGCTGTTTCTGGCGGTAACTAAGGCAATACGTACTGGAGAATACTCCATTCGAGTAGGCAGGCGGTCTTGAAGTTTTGCTAATTTTTTTAGCAGAGTAGCGTAGGGACCTTCTGCCATGGGAATATCTTGTTGTGCATCTTCTTGCGCATGAAAAGCTTCCATACCCTAAGTTTTATAGACCAACTCACTTTCATCTGAGAAAAGTACTGCATCGCCATCAAAAGCAATACGAACTTGCCCGTCAGGGATTTCGGAAGAACCTGAAGGCGGATCTTTTAATATTGCAGCCGCACAAAATCGAGAATCAATGACTTTTTGCGCGTCCTCTACGCTAGTTGTTAAAAACAGATCAACATCGAAGGCATCAAGGTAATCAGCGACCGTTTCACCCGCAGTGAACGCAGATCGTGTGATATCTAGCTTGTCGTGGCGAATTGTATTCAGAACTCGGATACCTGTATCAGGGCTGTTGCGCGACATAATGACGACTTCAACCAGAGATGATTTGTCATCCGGTTGGCGATACTGGTTTAGACCCAGAAGCGCCTTCACTAAGGGATAACCTGTACCGGGCTGTAGGGGGTGGTTTTCGTGCTCCAGCATGTAGGCACGGTACTTCTCGATGGCTCTATCAGGATCGGTTTCGTAAGTCTCCTGAAACATGCGATCGGATTCGCTCATGTCAAAAAGCGCAGTTGCGCTAATGCCAATAACTAAAGTGTTACTTAAATCTAAAGGCATGATTACCCCCTAGGGGAAAAGGGCTCTTGATTGGTTCCCCATATCGTAACGCGGGAATTGCGATTCGGCTACCATCAGGAGTTCTATGCTACCTCTCAGTCATCTATTCTAATAACCAATTGAACTTTAACGATAAAATTTATTGTATAAAGTTGACAAATGTACTGGTGATGGAAGCAGTAATACCTTAATGTTATCGCTATGAGGGTTTTTTATTTCTTTTAAAGAGAGTATCAGTATGAATTTTAAGAAAAAACTCGAAAATCATTTTAAACAGTTCGAGGCATCCCCAGTGTTGTTTGTTGGCTCTGGAGTGTCTCGACGTTACCTTGGTGTGCCCTGCTGGCAAAATCTTCTGAAGCATTTTGCTGAAGCGATAGGGGAAAATCATATAAAACAAAAGCTAATGGTGACTTACCCGAGTATGCTCAATTATTGGTATCGCCATATGCTGATAAATGGTGGGATACTGAAGAAGGGAAATTAGCATTAAGTGAAAAAGAGCAAGAAGAAATTTTTATTAATGAACAATCTCCTTTGAAACTCTCAATATCTAAATATATTGAAAATGCACATAAAAATATTATAGATGATGATGAATTAAAACATGAGATTTCTCTTTTTGCGAAAGCAAATATTGACGGAGTCATTACCACAAACTGGGATATCTTTCTAGAAAGCCTATTTCCGAAATTTACAACATTTATAGGCCAAGATGGATTAATTACTGGCAGGAGTCATGGTATTGCCGAGATATATAAAATACATGGCTGCTGCACTGAACCTAACTCATTAATTTTGACATCAAATGACTATGATAAATATAGAAAGAAAAACCCCTACCTTTCCTCTAAATTACTAACTATGTTTATTGAGAGACCTGTTATCTTCTTAGGTTACTCTTTAACAGATGAGCATATAGCTGAAATTCTAGAAGATATAGTCAGTTGTTTTCCTGATGCCAGTCTGGATTTTTTACAAAACAAATTATTGTTTGTTGAGTGGAAACCTGAACTAGATGAAGCCGATATTAGTGATTCTGTTATTCATAAAAAAATCCCAGTAAAATATGTTCAGGCACCATCTTATAAAGAAATATTTGAAGTGCTGAGTGAAACTAAAAAAAGGATCCCTGCACACTTATTCAGAATGATAAAAGACGAGCTTTATGAACTAGTCTTAACTGATGATCCTAAAGGAAAATTATATGTGAGAGACTCAGAGAAAATTGAAGAGGGGGTTAGTACTACTGAGTTTGTTGTAGGATATGGTGCTATTTCGATGGTGAAAAAATCAGAATCGATGGCAGCAAAAGGATTGGTTGGGCTGGAACGTGTAGATCTCATCCGAGAAGTTGTTTTTGAAAATGGATATTATGATTGGGAATGCGTTGTTAATGATGTTCTACCAAATATATGCAAAGGCAATGCACGTATTCCTATTTTTCACTTCTTAAATCACGCTAATTTAATTAATCCCGATGGGAGTTTAATTAATGAAACAGGACTCTCATGTGGTGTTTTATCACGATTAAATATCACTCCTGTAAGTTTTCAGTCTCAAGGCTGGGATAAACGACGCTCTGAAACCGTTCCTGAAGTCAGAGTGGGTGTCAATGAGTTATATCTTGCTTATGATTTCGGCTTCTTTTTAAGAATGATGCCTTATATGGAGCCTGGATTAATCAAGCGTGACATAGATGAACTTCTTAAAATTTTGAAGAAACATATTGATGAAGCTATGAGTATTCAAACCTTATCAAGCAATTTCTGTCGATTAGTCTGCGTGTATGACTACATAAAAAATAGCAATCGTTTATAGAATGAAAAACGCCGTCAATACAGTGACGGCGCATTTAATAAATATATATGTCGTTAAATATTTTTCCTTGGATAAGGATTATTTAAAAATATTTTCTTTAATGATATTTGATAACAAAATAAACGAAAGTTCATCATTGTTATACTTATCATTAAGTAATGAATTAAATTTGTTGTATATCAGTTCAAATTTTTTCTGAAGCGATAATGATGGTACTGGTACAAGTAAGTTCTTTAATTTTTCGGCAGTCAAATGACTGAAAGTAACTTCAGATACAAACTCAGAGAAAGCATTTTTTTTTGCCATTGAATATAAGTACTCCTGTAAGTATACAGAAGTTACTAGGCTATAATTAGGCCGTACTCTATGCAGAGCTTTTTGGTAATAACAATCTGCAATTTGGTTATTCCAAATTGCACATCTACCTATTTCCCCACCCTCGCAAATCAGTAAGTCCCCCTTCCTAAGCTCAAATTTAGACATTTCCTTTTCATTAAAATCCATTTCAAGAAGATCGTGAATGTCTATTTTTCGCCATCTGACATTAGCATTTCGTAAGTATTTTTTTGAAAAAATCCCTGTTTTTGATTTTTTGGACAACATTTTTCCAAGTTGACAATCTGCGATATCGCCTAATTTTCCTAATTTCCAATTTTTGGGATTGCGAACTGGATCCCCAAACATATCCAAAAAAGTTGCACGTAAATAATCATTAGCCAGTTTGATCGCTTGTTCCCGCTTTTGACGGATACCATCAGCTTTATCGAGAATGCTCGCGATGCGTTTCTGTTCTTCAAAAGGAGGCAAAGGTATTTCGAAATTTTCTACAACTGTTTTAGATACTTCCTTGAAAGTTGCGCCATTACCTAGCAACTTTAATTTTGGTACGAATTTCTTAATGCAATGATATAAGTATTTATTGTGAACATTCTTGCCTGGGATTAAACTTTTAAAACCTTGATTTGTACAAACTTCAATACCAGCAATAGCCACATTTCCTATAGGTGCTCGTGAGGTAAGTAATACAGTTCCTATTGGTAATATATATGTTGCAGCAGCTTTATACCCTGCCGAAGATATATATTCTGGCGCCTCATGAATATAAGGAGAGTTAAGGTTTGATATATCTTTAGGTGTTATCCAAGGAATATCCCCTTCCCAATAAGATGCAATATTACGTTTAGGTGTGGCTCCTCCCACAACGTCGCAGCAATCCTTAAGTTTCACCATAGGCCAACTCATAGCATCCCCTCCAGCTCATCTAAATCCGCCAGAATCTCTTTTTCCAGATCTTTTAACCGCTTTAAAATCACTTTTGGATCTTCATACTCCTCAGCCTGATACACCACTTCTTTATAACGGTTAATGGAGAGGTCATATTTCTGCGCCGCGATATCATCTTTCGATACTACAAACGCTGCTTGTGAACGATCTTTAAAATCAGCGCCAGCATCAATCCCTTCCGGATACTGCTGTTTCAGCAACGAGGCAAATTTCTCGCCCATAAAGTTATCTACCGGAAAACCACGTAAAGTACGATATTGCTTCCAGCTAGCCAGCAGATGTGGCAGATCGTTATCTTTTATCGGGTTACGTTTGTCATCCAGGCTATAGCCGTCATTGTGCAGATCGTAGAACCAAACCTCATCCGTCTGACCGCCTTTAGTGAAAATTAAGATCGCGGTCGCCACACCCGCATAAGGTTTAAATACGCCGGAAGGCAGGTTGATTACCGCTTCCAGTTGGTTATTTTCCACCAGAGCCTGACGCAGCGACTGGTGCGCCTTACTGGAACCAAATAGCACACCCTGCGGTACGATAGTGGCGCTGCGACCACCCACTTTCAGCATTTGCAGAATACGAGTCAGGAACAGCAGCTCAGTTTTTTTAGTCTTCACCATTCCCGACAGCGAGGCATCAATATCTTCCTCATCCAGTGAACCGGTAAACGGCGGGTTTGCCAGGATCAGGTTAAAGGCGTTTTTGCTGGCCTGCGGGAAGTTGGTGCTAAAACTCTGGCTCATTGTGTCCTGATAGTGGATATCCGGCTCTTCTACACCGTGCATAATCAGGTTCATGGCGGCGATACGTAGCATAGTGGTATCGAAGTCGTAACCGTGGAACATATTGTTATCCACATGGTCACGCCACTGCGTCAGCAGATCGCCAGTAAAGATTTTTTGTTCTTCCAGCTCACCGCGTTCGTTGCTGCAAATCTCGGTATGAATGGATTCCAGCGAGCTGTATTTTTCCAGTAGATACTCATAGCTAATCGCCAGAAAACCACCCGTACCACAGGCCGGATCGCAAATCGTCTCACCACGCGCCGGATTTGGCTCCATCATCTCGACCATGGTACGGATGATATGGCGCGGGGTGCGGAACTGGCCGTTGATCCCGGCGGTAGTCAACTTGCTTAATAGGTATTCGTAGAGATCACCTTTGGTGTCACCGCGATCCAGCGGCAGGTTTTTAATGACTTCCACCGCTTTGGTCAACAGCGAAGGCTTGACGATCTCTAGTCGGGCATCCTTCATAAAGTTACCCAGCAGCGTGGCCTTCGTTTTATCCGCCTGTCCAAGTTGACGGAAGTGCTGGAATACGCCATCGCGCACCACATCCATCATTTCATCTGAACCCAGATTACTGTAGTGGCTGAAACGAAACTCCTGCTGCTCAGGTGCAAAGCGCGGTTTAAAATCGACCCCCGCAATTTGCTTACGCTTTTCGTCCCGTTGTTCCTGGGTATCCAGCATACGGGAATACATCAGGTAGGTGATCTGTTCGATAACGGTCAGTGGGTTGGTGATGCCGCCCACCCAGAAATCTTCCCACAGCCCGTCGATTTTACTTTTTAAGTCACCGGTGATCATCGTTAACGTCTACCTTGTTATAAATACAAAAGCCCCGCTGCCAGGGCTTGTCATGAACGCATTATACCGTTGCCGTGTCGGTCACGACACCCAGCTCTTCGACTATCTTTTGCAAGCGGGTGATTTGTGCCACATCCGGGAATACGCCCGCGACGCCTCCTTGGTGAATATGTGTGAAAGGTTGTTCAAAGAGCTGCTTCATCTCGATAGTGCCATAATCACGGATATGGTTTTTCAGCAACGAGAGGAAACGCAGTTGCGGGCTGGTCAGGCTGTTATCGGCGGCGAATTGCGCAAAACGTACCTCTACCGCATCGCTGTCCATCCCGATGATGGTGCGTAACAGTTTATCTAGGCTGGCGGTTGCCTGCGGGTAGAACTCTTTCAGAGCTCGGATATCAACGTTGGGATTCTGAATCAGCACCAGTTTTGCCAGTTCATCCAGCTCACTTTGCGTTACCGGTTCGCCGTTGCGAATTTTCTTCAGCACCGGATTTTGCTGGAACAGTGGTTCCAGAGCACCCTGAACCTGCTGGCGATAAAGTTTGAAATCAATGGAGCGAACATTAGTTTTGCGGGTTTCCGTCTGAATCTGGTCTGCATCCTCGGTGATATCCACCTGCAACGAACTGAATTGCGGCGTTGGATCTTTTTCCATCAGGTGCATTATGCCGCGCAGGTGAATGCGAATATCTTCCAGCTCTTCCAGACTGGCCTGCTTCCACCAGCTTAAATCATGGAGCTGATTAATCCGCTGACCCTGCTGCTGTACCTGCGCCAAATGTGGCGGTAAGCGCTCTATTTTTTCCACGATTTCCGGCCAAAGTACGTCTAGCTCTTCCGGGTTGGTATATCGAGCGGTTTGCGCCGCAAGGATGTCCATATCAAAGCGCATGGCGTCGCTTTGTCCGCGTACATCCAGCCATTGCATTAACGGTGCCAAAATAGAAAGCAGATCCTGCTGTGTTTTTGGTGAAAGCTGACGCAGCAATTTTTCATCGCTGTACTGCGCTTTTTGTTGCCATTTTTCCTGCACAGCAATCGACTTTTCATCCAACGCATTGATCTGTTCAAGAAGTTGACGAGCTACCAAATCTACAGCTTGTTTGTCGAACTTACGCTGCGCTGCTGCTCCCAAAATTACCCATGCCTCGAAGCGTTTTTGCGCCAGCGATTTCGTTGGTTTAACTTCGGCTTCTTCGGTATGAAGTTCGTGATACTCGAAATTGCCCCAATGATCGAAGATGCGAAATTTCTGTTTATCCAGCGGTTTACCGTTCTCATCGTTGCCGTACAGCCCCGAGCAGAGGCGCGTACCACGCCCAATCATCTGCCAGAACTTCACTTTCGATTTGACCGGTTTGGCAAAGACCAGATTCACAATTTCCGGGACATCAATACCGGTATCAAGCATATCGACGGAGATAGCAATGGTCAGCTCTTTATTGGTGCTTTCATCCAGTCCTTTAAAATCATCGATAAGCTGTTCTGCACGAGGATCGTAGTTATCGATAACCTGACAGAAGTGCCCGGCAAACTGCGGATACATTTCGTCAAATAGCTTATTCAGCAGCAGCGCGTGTTTGTGGTTACGGGCGAAAATAATCGTCTTACCGGGAAGCTGCCCATCTGCGTCTTTCAGGCCATTTTCCATTAGATTACGCAGAATATGGCGGTTGGTATCTTTGTTGTAGATCGCCTCATCCAACGACTTACCTTCAAACTCCAGAGTGTTGGGATCAATTCCTTGCTCTTCCAGCTCGCGGATTTGCTGGTCGCTCAATTTTTCTCGCTTAATGCCTTCGCGCAAAAATTCGGTGGTGTGAGTAACTACCTCATAGGGAACTAGGTTGTTGTCAGCAATGGCATCCTCAAGGCTGTAGTTCGCCGTAGGGATACGTCCCTCACAACCAAACAGGCCGAAGGTGGTCTTACTCACCATATCAATCGGCGTTGCTGTCAGGCCGATTTGGAGCGCATCAAAGTACTTAAACACATCGCCATAGACGTTATAGATAGAACGATGGGATTCGTCGGCAATGATCAGATCGAAATAGCCTACATCGAAATGATCCATAATTTTCATCATGCCGGGATACGTAGCGATGTAGATCCTTGCATTCTGCCTATCTTCTTTCTTCGACTTGCCAACTACATACAGCGGCTCGTTGGTAAACTGATTGAAGGCATTTGCTGCCTGTTTACGTAACTCTCTACGATCACAAAGGAACAGGACTCGTTTTACCCAGCGGGCATCAATCATTAGCTTGCTAAGTGCAATCGCTACTCGGGTTTTACCAGTACCGGTGGCCTGAACAATCAATGACTGACGATACTTGTTGGTGAAACGTTCACTGACGCGGGCAATGGTTTCAAGCTGGTATAGGCGGCCTGCAACCGCCTTACCTTCGTTGTCTTTAACGTGCGGTATACTGTTTAATGGTAAACGTGTTTCACGCTGTTGGATAAGATATTGCAGGCTTTCTTTGCCATAGAAACCAAATATCCGACGCGGTGGGTATCCGTGGGTTTTATTGTCATCCCAAAGCCAGATATCGTAACCATTGGTGTAGAAGATAACGGGGCGCTGCCCGTATTCTTTCTCCAGCCAGTCTGCATATAGCCGGGCTTGAATTCGACCTTGTTCGGCGCTCACACTGGCTTTTTTTGCTTCCACAACTGCCAGTGGTTTATGTGCTTCATCCCACAATACATAGTCAGCATAGCCATCACCGGTTGAAGTGGGCTGCTCTTTAACTAGATGTTCCTGAGTGACCTGATCGGTATTCTTAAGTTCATCCCCAACGTCCCAGCCAGCAGCAAGTAGCCTAGAGTCGATCAGACGACGGCGGGTTTCTGCTTCATCGATGGAGAGGATATCGGCAACGTGCTGGTTGCGGGTTCTGGCTTCATTCAAACGCTGAGTGAGGATCTCAGCTTTTTCCTGCTCCTGCTGTAAGGCGCGTTGTAACGCCAACTCACGCTCACGGCTTTCATCCTGTGCCTTGATTGCATCTTTCAGATGTTTTTCATCTGCACGACTTGGAGATTGAGTCAGCGGAGGAAGAGAAAATTTAGGACTGTGATCAACGTTGCCATTTGCATAACGGACATACAGCCAAACCCCTAATAGGTATGCTTCTTTGAGCAACCAGTAAGTATCTTTGGCTTTAATACGCCCACCATGTGCAGCACGGTTACCATGGATACGCAGTGCATCCATCTTCATGACGATCGCTTCCGGCATCATGCTGGCAAACACATCGGCGTTCATCAGGTCGTACAGATTTGCCTTGAAACCTTCCGGTAAACGCTCCTGACGATACAACCAGCGGACCATCAATTCGGTGTAGTTGCGTAGCTTCACAAGACAGCTTTCAGGATCGGAATGAATATATCGTTCAGCCATACATCCGAGTTCAGCTAGCTCTGGCCACTGGCTACGCAACATTTCAAAATTGAGAGACTGCTCCATCAATCATCGCCTTATATCGTGGATACAACAGGATTTCTGGAAAGAATATCACACTAATTTGGCAGACAAAGTGAGCTTGTACATCTTTAGCGCACCGAAAAATGAACACGTGGGGCAAGTCAGGAGCACATCAGTAGTACGTAAAGTTCACATATTCATCCATCAAATGGGTTAACTCTGAGTTTTCTTCCTGACGCTGCAACAGCCAAAAGCAGAATTCTTCGTCATTCATTTTCTTAAGGTTCTCCAGCCAGTCATCAAGAGACGCTCCGAGCATACGGTCATACCAGAAAAGCCAAACAAGCTTATGACGATATTCCAAGTTATTGAACTGCTGAAGCAGACTTATCAGTTTGTTGGCAAGTGAGCGTTGTTTGAGTCTGACGCACTCGCTAAGCAATACGCCTTCTAGGCCCCCGTGAGTAAAAAGTAGCTGCCCGTCAGTCTCCAGGCTAAGACGTAAATCATTTTGAATACTCAGTGGCTCTGGTTTGGTTTTGTTATAGATCATTCGATACAAGCACTGTGGCACGATCCCAGGTACAGGGCCGGTATCCGGGAAGTAAAGTGTGGACAGCGTAAGGTAATGGCTGGGATAAATATTCTGATGGCATATTCCATGCCTGACAGTCAGTTTGGTCAAGTCAGTAAGCCAGCTTTGGTAAGTTTTGAGTAAAAAATCATAGCGAGCGATTGTATCTTGCATGGGGGAATTATCCGTATGTGCTGTGTTAAAACTAGCGTCATACTGTGCTTTGGGGAGATGACGCTGATGGTTTTCAGAAAGGTGATTACTGACGAGACTGGCTGATACGCTCCTGCAACCAGGACTCTATTTCGCTTTGTAGCCAGCGGGAACTGCGCCCCAACTTGATGGGTTTCGGAAAGACACCATCTTTAATAAGCTTATAGAACCACTTATCGGTTAAGCCGGTAAGACTGGTGATAAATGCCATATCGACAAATTGGTCTTCAAGTAAGGAAGGTTTGATGGTCATGATTGAGTTCTCCGGTAGCATTTGGGTTAGCCGGAGTCGTGGTTGATGATTACTCATGCCAGCTCCAACATACCAACCGGGGGATCTGTAAAAAGTCAGTGAAGGTTGTTCAGCGTATGCGTGGTCTACCTCGGTTGCTTTTTACCGGTATCTCACTTTTACCCGCGATGATGCCATTTTCCTTTTGCTCACATTTAGCCAGATAGCTAATCACATAACGCAAATCATCGATCTCGTCCGTATCAAAATGTCGGATAACCTTGCCAATTTTGACTTCGTAAATATCTTTAGGGACGCAAAGGTGATGACATCCATCATTATCTGTTACTTGTTTCCAAATATTCCCCATCGCTCGGGATATAGGATAATGACAGTTCTGAAACTGCCCATTTAGATAGCAAACAAAATGGACGTGCAGTCCTTTTCTCTTCGTGTACTCTATCACCCAGTAATAGCCCACAATCGGAAGGTGTTTTCCGAACTCTTTAATCAATATTAGGACTTCGTTATACATTGAATGTTTGCAGGCATGACCAAAGCTTGCTGAGCTCTTTTTATACGCAAAGTCGATCCTGAAAGGTAGTAATTTTGCAAAACGCTGGAACATCGCCTCCATATGCATATTAATATCAGTCAGCAATAGACCATCCATTTCATACTTTGGGTTGGCGTTATATGGTCTTTTCATTTTTCTTCCTCAGTAGTGATTCAAAGGAAGATGTAGTCCTGTAATTTTTACTTGGATAAGTCGATAGGTTTATCCAGTACATGCTTATCATCTTTAACGTATACGGGAGGTGATAGGTATATGTACTTCTTTTAATAATATTAATTAACCTTAATTCCCTATCATGGCTGCTTACAGCATAACCCCCTTTTCTGAGGCGATAATCGAGGATGATGGAAAATCACGCTCGACGGAGGATACGAACTGGCAACAAGATCATAGACCGAATATGCCATCAAAAAAGTAATAGTACCGCAGTTTTGTTCTTACTAACTTTTGAGTCACCCTGAATTTGTGGATATGACTGTCTTATCCTTGAACTGCTCCACGCCCTGATAGACGTTCCTGTAGCTAAATTTTTGTAATAGAATCACCACTCAGATACCAATGCATCCAGTGATTGCGTAACATTAGACCATGATCACGGCAAATTTTTTCACTTGAAATAAATGTGAAATGCCTGTAAAACAAAATGATATGTGACTTAAAATTACTGTAAATCACTAAGTGATTTTATTGGTGTGGGAGATTGAAAATGGTTCGGGTAGTTCGTAATGATGGTGAGATGATAAAAATCCTGGAAAATGCACTACAGAGATACAATATTAATTGCCCATCACATACAGGTGATAAGAATTATCGCACCTATCTCGAACGTGTCAGAAAACACTGCCAGTCTCTTGGTCATAATGAGCAGGATTTAGACAATTTCTTTGCTGAGGTGGAAAGCTATCAATCATTTTCCTTCCCTACGGAAGTTGATCTTGGATGGTTTAAAAGTGATGCTCGTGC
The DNA here is from genome assembly GCF_044905075.1 of Yersinia vastinensis. Lineage (NCBI taxonomy): Bacteria > Pseudomonadati > Pseudomonadota > Gammaproteobacteria > Enterobacterales > Yersiniaceae > Yersinia > Yersinia vastinensis. Next base: position 4,111,061 of record NZ_CP173260.1, on the reverse strand, counting down.
GAGCCTGTGGTTGGCATGTGAATTATATTCTAAAACGCAAGGAATGACGTTGGGAACGGGGGTTCTTGATATTTTGTCTCCAGATTCTTTACCGCCCGATCATCTTGTCAGGATACAGAATATCAGAAAGGTAATTCACAGCTGGCCACTTAGTATAACACCTAAGGAGTTTATGAAATCTAAAGCAATAGAATGGGCTAAATTAATTGAGCATGAAAATATTTTTAGTGATTTTCACTCTCAAGAAAATGATGTTTATGGTTGGTTAAAAGGTTATCTAGAGAAGCATATTCCATCTTCAGGTATGCGTGTTTGTGGTAATGCTAGAGACGAAACTCTTGCATGGTGCTACGCCCTATACTTCGAATGGAAAAAGAAAAACTCAGAGTCACCTGATACTGTAAGTTTATTTAAAATTAAGTTCAAAAGTGCATGGGCGACACAAAAAAATAGATTGAAAAACAAAGTAACTAAAAAACTAAAGCCACTTAATATCTACATTTCTGAAGATACTCATCTAATGTTAAGGACTTTGGCTTTGGACGGATGCATATCGAACGACAAGGTAGTTGAACATGCAATTAAGGTTGCATACAAAAATAAAATTGCAAAGAAATAATAATATTCAAAAAAAATTCAGACAGATATTATCTCTGTGAATCACCCCCGAAACCATTCAGGCTCGAGGGTTTTGTTTTTCTGTCTGAGGTCGTTTCATGAAAAAATCAGAAAGTTTGCAGGCTATCGAAAAGCCGCTGGCATCACTCCCCCACGCTATCGGCAAACATATTCTTGATCATATTCAAAAGCTCACTCACTACGAGCCGATCATCGGCATTATGGGCAAAACAGGGGCCGGGAAAAGTAGCCTGTGCAATGCGCTGTTCCAAGGTGAGGTCACGCCCGTCAGTGATGTCCAAGCCTGCACCCGTGAGGTACTGCGATTGCGGCTGAGCAGTGGTGAACATAGCCTGATATTGGTAGATCTACCCGGAGTAGGCGAGAGCGAGCAACGAGATAAAGAATATGAATATCTGTATCGCCAAGTCTTACCTGGGCTGGATCTTATTCTGTGGATCATCAAAGCCGATGATCGTGCTTTCTCCATCGATGAACGTTTCTACCGACGGGTGATGACGGGCTACCAACAGCGAATACTGTTTGTCATTAACCAGGTCGACAAAATCGAACCTTGCCATGAATGGAACGCCACCAGCAATACGCCATCACCGCACCAGCTGGCTAATATCGAGTCCAAGCTGGACTCCATTCGCCAGCTGTTTTCACCGAGCCATCCAGTGTGCGCTGTTTCAGCAAGGACAGAATGGAATCTACCGTCAATGGTCGAAACCATGATGCGTTGCCTGCCTGACCGTGCCACCAGCCCTCTGGCGACGCAACTGCACGGGAGGTTATGCAGTGAACCGGTAAAAAAGCAGGCGCGTGAGGGTTTTGGCAATGCCGTGGGGGAGGTATTTGATTCTGCGGAAGCGGCATCATTTATTCCCGCACCACTAAAAGCGATCATTCGTACCGTCCGCGAGGCCGTGGTATCCGTTGCCCGTGCCGTTTGGGACTGGATTTTCTTCTGAGCTGGCGCACCTGCCGTTATCTTAGGGACATACCCTGTCCGTTATGACGTTTTATAAGCTATCGAATTTGGTATGTTTTCTCTCTAAGCCCCGTCACAGTTGAGTTCGGCAACAGTAAAAAATACGTCTTCTTGTGTCCATTCCCTGTCCCTGCCCCTCGTTAAAATAACTGTTTTATTTTCAGCTAATTATCTCACTGGAGAACCTGTCTCATGACTCAGGCTGAACGCCGTCATGACCGGCTTGCCGTCAGGCTGTCGTTAATTATCAGCCGTCTGGTGGCGGGTGAAACGCTGGATTTGCGAACGTTGGCAACTGAATTTGGCGTGTCGGTTCGTACCCTGCGCCGGGACTTTCGGGAACGGCTGATGTATCTGGATCTAGAGTATCGCAAGGGTCAGTGTCGCTTGCTGTCCGGCGGCCGCCAGAGAGAGCTGGCTGTGATGACATTTGCCCGCCAGTCGGGCGTTGAAGCACTGTTTCCTGGTATGGATAACCATCTAGTCGCTTCACTGTTGAGCGGTCCTGGTGAGTCTCCCTGCCTTATCTGGCAGGGAGTGGCCCAAGCGTCATCCCCAGACTTGGACGTGTTCACACGACTGGTGAGCGCAGTATCGGAACACCGGAAGGTGACGCTACTGGGAAGCGGTTGTCGCTGCACAGACCTTGCTCCCTATCGCTTGGTTCTGCGTGAGGGCGAGTGGTATCTGACGGGTGAGCATCAGGCCCGGATTGCCGTTTTTCCCCTGACCGATATTCGGGCGGTCACGCTCCACAACGGCAGCTTCGCCCCGGATATAGTGATGCGCGACATCCTCTCTCACCCGGATTTTCTTCAGGCTTTACCCCACTTTCGCTTTTTCCATTCATTGCTTGTCGCAACTGACGGCGGGCTTATACCTCAGAAGGAATAATCACGATGAAATTGCTTACCACTACAGTGCTGGCCGCCAGTTTTTGCCTTGGTGCTGTTTTTCCGGCTAACGCTGGAAACACCGTCGGCACAGTCAAAGCCTGGCAATACATGCAGGCTGACGGTTGGAAATCCGCCGATGGCATGGATGACAATAAGCTGCACAACATGCTCTATCAAGCCAGCGTGATTGATAACTACCCGTGGACGAAACAGTTTCTGCTACGTGTCCGTGGCGGCGGTGCAATTTTCCTGGCTGACAAGAAAGATCACACCATCCGTCAGCTGAAATTGAATCCACTTAGCGGTAATTACAACGATATTGAAATGGTCTACCAGGGAGAGAATAACGGAAATGGATGTTATTTCGCCATTATTGATAACAAATTCTGGGCAAGAGACGAGGCCGAGCAGAATGTTCTCTATGGCTATCCTCGCGTCGATAATGTGGAAAACGAGCTGGCTAAAATCAGGCAGCAATTCAGCCCACAGGTAGTTATGGTCATGCCGGATAACTGCGTGAATAAACAACAGCAGGCCGTTTTGGCTGCTAAACGTTCGGAAGAAGACCGAAAGCTCCAGCAATGGGTGGCACAGCAAAGTCTCGCTGAATTATGTCGCCGCACAGGAAACTGCTGACTTCTTCTCAATACCACTAAAGGCAAAGATCGATGGAAAAGGATTATCAGAAGGTTATTGCGATACCGGCTCTCACGACGGCAAGGGTATGGGCAAAGCCTATTTACCGCAAAATCGCGCCACCCATGAGCCAATTTGTTAAAGCCTTACCTGTCATCGCCGGTTTAATGCTGTGCCACCTGTCATCCGCTTATGCTGACGAACAACGCTATATCAGCATCCGCAACACCGATACCGTGTGGACTCCCGGTAATATCTGCGCGTATCAGTTCCGTCTGGATGATGGTGGTAGCGGTGTGGGTTTTGGCCCACTGTCTGTTTCGCTGAGGCTGAAAGACAAGGCGGGCAACACGCTGGCGACGGGAACCATGGACGTTGCCCCCTTTGGCGATAGCGACGCTACCCGTTCTCAGGAGGCTTTTCTGGAGCATGAATGTGTTGAAAACGTCAGTGCCGTTGAAATCATGAAGGCGACCGAAGAGCGCAACGGCCATCAGGTTAGGCTGCCACTGTCCGTTTTCGACGCACAGTATTACCAGCCACTGTCAGTATCGGTTGCCGGGAATAAGTCATCATAACTGGCTTAGCTATGCATCTGCCAAACCTTAACTTAACACAATCTCCTCACTACACATCAGGCCATGCTCCCTTCGGGAAGCATGGCCTTTTCGTTTTTAATCTCTGAATAAGGAACTAACCATGACTCGATTAGCCAGCCGCTTTGGTGCGGTCAATCTTGTACGCCGCGACCGCCCGCTAACCCGTGATGAACTGGCGCATTACGTACCGAGTGTCTTTAGTGAAGAAAAGCATGAATCACGTAGCGACCGGTACACCTACATCCCGACCATTACCCTGCTCGATAACCTGCAACGTGAAGGATTCCAGCCGTTCTTTGCCTGCCAGACCCGCGTCCGAGATCAGAGCAAGCGTGAACACACCAAACACATGCTGCGCCTGCGCCGCGAAGGCCAAATCACCGGTAAGCAGGTGCCAGAAATCATTCTGCTTAACAGCCATGACGGTTCCAGTTCATACCAGATGTTGCCGGGGCTATTTAGATCGGTTTGCCAAAATGGACTGATTTGCGGTGAGAGTTTTGGTGAGGTGCGCGTGCCGCATAAAGGCAATGTGGTGGAGAAAGCCATTGAAGGGGCTTACGAAATACTGGGGATATTTGACCGAGTGGAAGAGAAGCGCGATGCCATGCAGTCGCTGCTGTTACCACCACCCGCTCAACAGGCGATGGCAAAAGCAGCATTAACCTATCGCTTTGGTGAAGAGCATCAGCCGGTAACGGAATCGCAGATCCTTTCCCCCCGCCGCTGGCAGGACGAAAACAATGACCTGTGGACCACTTACCAGCGTATTCAGGAAAACCTGATTAAAGGCGGGCTGTCAGGGCGAACGACCAAAGGCAAACGTGCCCACACTCGTGCTGTAAAAGGTATCGACGGTGATGTGAAGCTTAACCGCGCTCTGTGGGTGATGGCCGAGAATATGCTGCAGCTTGCTTCATGAATCTTTTTGCCCTCACTCCCTTCAGGCCCTGTCGATAAACCGGCGGGGCTTAGTGTTTTAAGGAACTGATATGTCTGCACTTCATCTATCCCCGGTATTCCCGGCAAACGAGCAGCGCATTATCCGGCGAGCCCTGCGCTTGCTGGAGAAATATCAACGCCAGCCGGGTGAACAGTTTACCGCCACCAGTGTTGCTAAAAGCTGGGTACAGTTACAACTGGCTAGCGAGGAGCGGGAGGTATTTCTCGTGATGTACCTTGATAACCAACATTGCCTGCTGGGGCACGAAGCGTTGTTTACAGGCTCCATCAACCATACCGAAGTACATCCCCGTGAGCTGGTGAAAGCGGCTCTGCGCCACAACGCCGCTGCAGTAATTCTGGCGCACAACCATCCGTCAGGTACGACAGAAATCAGCCAGCAGGACAAACATGTTACTCAGCAGATTGTAAAAGCGTTGGCACTGGTCGAAGTGCGAGTGCTGGATCATCTTGTGGTTGGGAATGAAGTGGTTTCTTTTGCTGAGCAGGGGTTGCTTTAAACGGAGGTTTTCATGCCATTAACACCACCTCATGAATGGGGTTTACAAAGCGATATCACCCCACAATTTGGCGCAAGATTGGTTCAGGAAGGTAACCGGCTGCATTACCTAGCTGACAGGGCTGGGTTGACGGGGAGCTTTAGCCCGGAGCAATTACAGAAACTGGATCAGGCTTTCCCACTGTTTATAGATCAACTGGAAGCAATGCTGCATTCCGGTGAGCTAAATCCACACCAGCAACATCAGGTGACCATTCAGCTTGCGAGTTTAACCTGCATAGCTGATACCCGTGGTAGTTGCGGCTACGTTTACATTTCTATTTATCCAACCCAATAACACCTTCTCTCTTCTTCTATTATCAGGATTCAACTCATGCACATTTCATCTGTACCGGCCACGGTGCCGGTTTCGGCTCGCCTGTCGCCCGTGCAGGTCTGGCAGCAACTGTTAACGTATCTGCTGGATCACCATTACGGACTGACGTTTAACGACACGCCATTCCACAACGACGCGGCCATTCAGGAACATATTGAAGCGGGAATAACACTTGCTGATGCAGTGAATTTCCTGGTGGAACGCTATGAACTGGTGCGCACTGATCGTAAGGGTTTCACATGGCAGGAGCAGACACCATTCCTGACTGCTACCGATATTCTCAGAGCAAGACGTGCTACCGGGCTGATGAATACGTAAATTTTTCGATCCTCATTCCTGATTTTTATCTCTGCACTTTCCACTCTTTTTATTCATCGCATAATGCGCCTGCCACTCCCGGCAGGCGTGTTTGCTTTTATGGACGATTAGCGATGCAAACAGAACCCGACGTGTTGACGGAACACAATGAACTCATCCTTTCGACCAGTATCGAGCGCATTGTCACTGGTCGCGATTCTGCACTGATGCAGATTACACAAATCATCGAGCAGCTTGATGCTATTTCCCGGTTAACCTCAGAAATCGGCGGTGGTACAGCGCAAGACTGGGCGATGAAGGCTGGACACCGCTACGACAGTTGGCTGACAGAAAAGGCTGATAAAGCGATGCCTGCGATCACTCGCAATATCGATCGCAGTATCTGGCGCAATTTAATGTTGAAGTCTGGCATGATGGCCTTGATGGATGCTCAGGCTCGCGATCAGTGGCATAAGAACCTAGAGGAGGGGGAGCTTCCTGCAATCAGCGAGGCGAATATCCTCAGTACCTTTGAGCGGTTGCATCTGAATAAAATAGATGTATTTGAGCGTGGGATCATCAATGTTTTCAGAGGATTGTCATGGGATTATAAAACTAATAGTCCCTGCAGGTTCGGTAAGAAGATCATCATTAACAACCTGGTGAAGCATAACCGCTGGGGATTCAGTCTTAACTGGGGCTGGCGGCGAGACCAACTGGCTGACTTGGAGAGAATGCTGTTCCTGCTGGATGGTAAACCTATCCCTGACAATCGTGGCGATATCTCTACTCGATTGATGGAACATATTCGTGATAACTCGGCGAAGGAGGTTTACGAAGATGAGTTCTTCAGTATTCGTTACTTTCAGAAGGGGACGGTGCACTTGATCTTCAAGCGCTTGGAGTTGGTTGAGAGGATGAACGACATCATCGCTAAACACTACCCGGGAATGCTAGCGTAATAGTTACGGAGAGTTTTGACGCCCTTGGATAACAAGCATATGATCCGTCGTAATTTCTTTTCTTCTTGAAGGGACGGGTATGGCTAACAGAATGTGGATGATTCGCGGCGATGGCGGCAAGCTCTATGATGACTTTCGCGATAGACAAATCGTAGGTATTGGTTGGCCGCAGCTGGCTCCCTTGGTTAAACCTGGTCTGTCCCGAGCGCAGCTACTCGCGTTATATCAGGAAGCCGATCCGTTAACCAAGCTGGGGACTGCCCGTTCGGGTGCATCGCAAGTCTGGCGTTTTGTGAATGAAATTCAGAAAGGTGACTGGGTCATTACATATTCTCCTGCTAACCGTACTTACCTGTTAGGTAAAGTAATATCCGACTTCCAGTATCATCCCGAATGGATTGAAGATGGAATGGGGATTGCCCGGCAGGTCAAATGGAACGGAGAAGAGATTGAGCGTGACAGGCTGTCTACCGCAACCAAAAATACATTGGGTTCCACGCTTACTGTTTTCCAGCTTCCGGAATATGCATTAGAAGAGCTGCTACAGGATAAGAAACCCGCAGCTGATGCTGTTACTCAGACTTCCATTACACTGGATGAAGATGAAGTGATTTCTGATCCACTCCGTGATATGGAAATGCTGGCGTTTGAGGGCATTAAAGATCGAATCAATTCTCTCGATTGGGATGAGATGCAAAATCTTGTTGCTGGAGTCTTACGCAGCATGGGTTATAAAACGCAGGTTTCTCCAGCAGGAGCCGATCGCGGTAAGGATATCATTGCTTCGCCTGATGGATTTGGTTTCGAAAATCCGCGCATTATCGTTGAGGTGAAACATCGTAGAGAGCAGATGGGAAGCCAACAAATTCGTAGCTTTATTGGTGGTCGTCATAAAGATGATCGTGGACTCTATGTCAGTACCGGCGGCTTTAGTAAAGATGCTCGCTATGAGGCCGATCGCTCGACGATTCCTCTGACTCTTTGGACACTTGATGATCTAGTTCGGGCGCTCATTGAAAATTACGAGCAAGTTGATATTGAGACCAAACTTTTGGTTCCTCTGAAGAAAACATTCTTACCTGCTTAGCCCTTGTCTTGGTCGCTATATTGGTGTTGTATTGATATGGCTTTGTGCACGCTGGCTGTGTCTGATTTTTGTACGGATCGTCATTTGTGGGTACAAGTGCGGGTACAAATACCTAGCGCTATAAATAAAAAATATTGAAATCAGTTAGTTGATTGGCATGTGCGAGTCCGGCCTTCGCCTTTTCGTTCGATTTAAAAGGAATTGCTGCTTTTATTTTCAGATGAGTACAAAACTGTTACTAGAGGCTCCCTTATCCGCCAGCACCGCTTTTGGGCGGGATTTCAGACAACCACTTGTATGAATAATACCAATCCGGTTGAGTAAGGTTTTCGCATATTGACTTTCGTGGGCCTGCCCACCGCTCAAGCAGAAGCTGGGGGGTAAACCTGCGGCATCTGTCGCCAGATGGATTTTTGTGCCAATACCGCCGCGAGAGCGACCTAGCTCATGATTATCGGGTTCATCGGGATTTTTTTCGATCCGACTGCCGCTTTCAGTGCTCAAATGTTACTGCCATCAGGTGCGATAACACCCCAGTCAATTAACGACGTTTCATCCAAAATATGTAGTAATTTATTGAAAATACTATTTATTTTTCAGGTTTTAGACCACCAATGAAAGCGGTTGAAAATAGTTTTCCAGTGACCATAGCGTTCGGCTAAACCTCGCCATGGAACATCGGAGCAAAGAACCCCAAAATACCATTCATGACGTGCTTGTGTGCAAAGTTGGAGCGTCCGCCTCTGGAAGTGCCTTTTTCAGGTGGTAGCATGCGTGAAATCAGCGCCCAAGTATCATTCGGAAAATCGTAACGAGCCAAATTGAAGGGCTTTTGCAGTTAAACCATGTGCTAGATTGAACAAAAAATAGTTAAGGGACACACTCTAGGGTGGGTCGAAATATATCTCTGATCATATCTTATCCTTAATATGTTTTTATATATTCCGCATTGCTTACTGTATCAGGACATATAAATACCACCTTTAAAAAATGCTATATATCAACACTGAAAATTAACTTATTAAAAGGAACTATTTGACCGTACGGCAAATACCACCTGTACATAAAGCAAAATTTAAAAATTTACGGGCGGGTTCAATTCTTGTTGATAAAATTAAATTTTGTATTGTCATCTTAGTGATAAATGAGTTAATAAATAAGAAAAACTTTATCAAAAAATAACAGGAAAACGACTCTTTTGAATTCGTATCAGACAACTCCATGATGGAACGTAATCATATACAGAAAATCAGAGCTGGCGAGAATGTGTTGTCAGCGGTAACCTGCCGTATAGAGTGGATATTCGATACCTTTTCTCAGGTTTGCCTGTCTTTTTCCGGCGGTAAAGACTCAACCGTTCTGTTTCATCTCGTCGCCACGATTGCCCGCAGGAAACGTCGGCGTTTCTCTGTTCTGTTTATCGACTGGGAGGCGCAGTATCAGAACACAATTGAACATGTGCAGAAAATGCAGGAATTGCACCGTGATGTGACGGAGACATTTTTCTGGGTGGCACTCCCACTGACTACTGTGAACGGCGTTTCACAGTTTCAACCCGAGTGGGTGTGCTGGGAACCGGACATGGAGTGGGTTCGGCAGCCACCGGAAGATGCCATTACCGATATGACATATTTTCCCTTTTATCGATATGCCATGACATTTGAAGAGTTTATCCCGGCATTTTCAGCCTGGTTCACGCAGAATCAGTGTGGTGTAGCTGTGCTGACCGGTGTTCGTGCGGATGAATCCTTGAACAGGTTTCTAGGCCTTACTTGCCAGCGTAAGCTTCGCTATGCGGATGACAAACCTTGGACCACCGCCTCGCCCGCGGGCTTTTATTATACGATGTATCCTCTGTATGACTGGAAAGCCCGGGACATCTGGATTTATCACGCCCGAACAGGTGCTATTTATAATCCGTTGTATGATCTGATGTATAGGGCCGGTGTTCCCCTGCGTAATATGCGTGTCTGTGAACCGTTTGGACCCGAACAGCGCCTTGGACTATGGCTTTACCATGTTCTGGAGCCGGAGACTTGGGGCAGAATGTGTGCCCGTGTATCCGGAGCGGTCAGCGGGGCTATCTATGCCAATGAAAGTGGCGCTTATTTTGCCTTGCGCAAACGTATCTCCAAACCGGCACATCATACCTGGCGCAGCTATGCCATGTTTCTGCTGAATGCCATGCCAGAAAAAACGGCTGAACATTACCGGAACAAGATAGCGGTATATCTGCGCTGGTCTCAAACGCACGGTTACCCGGACGATATTCCAGATGAACAGGATAATGATCTGAGAAGCAAGGATATCCCCTCCTGGCGGCGAATATGCAAGACGTTGATTAAAAATGATTTCTGGTGCCGGACTCTGTCCTTTAGCCCTAATAAACCCCGGCATTACGAACGTTATCGGGAGCGTATGAAACAAAGGAGGAAAGAATGGGGGATAATGTGACCTTGGAGCAGATAGCCGAATTAATTACCCGGTATTTCAGCCAGCATGAATCTGATGAAGAAAAGGTCGCTGCCATGAATTATCTCCGTACAACACTTCATGAACTCAGTCCTTTTACCCGGGAGCCAGTAGACCTAGTGCTATGGGTGAAAGCCGATGCAGTAGTGGCCAATGATTACAATCCCAACATTATGGCGGCAGGTGAGAAAAAACTACTACAGCGCTCACTGCAGGAGGACGGCTTTACTCAGCCCGTCGTAGTCTCCGAAGATAAAGGGAATTATCTGGTTGTGGATGGTTTTCACCGACAGTTACTGGGCAGACGCGAGTCCGGAGCAGGAGAGCGTCTGAAAGGTTGGCTTCCTGTCACCTGTATCAATCCTGAACGGAAGGGACAGGCTGAGCGGATAGCTTCTACCATCAGGCATAACCGTGCCAGGGGAAAACATCAAATAATGTCCATGTCAGATATTGTCAGGGACCTAGCTCGGCTCGGATGGACGGATGAGCGTATTGGTCAGGAACTGGGTATGGACAGAGACGAGGTTCTGCGTCTGAAACAGATAAGCGGGCTTACCGAACTGTTTGAAGAAGAGGACTTCAGCCCTGCCTGGACGGTTCGCTAAAATGTGAACAGTACATTCAATAGTATTGGTATTTTACGCTTGGAGACGTGATTAACGAAGGAAGCAAAAAGGCTTTTCTCAGATTGAAACATACACATTAAAGCGCTCCGGTTTTCCTGGAGAGTATTTTTGCCTGAGTAATCAGGCTGCCACTCTACGTCACTCAGTCGCTGTGTATAAGGCAGCGACACATATTATGACCCTTTGTTGCTGTGATGGATGGCCCCGTTCATGTGTCTGGCCCACATCGCATGTTCCAATGCATCTAGGGCGAACGAAGTTTCCATCGCGGATGAGACCCGCCAACCGACTCACTGTTCCTGTCATTGCGGGAATGGCCTTTTTGTTTATTCCACGGGGCACCAACCCACATAGCAATAGTGTGTATTGATGTTGTTCACTAAGCAGAAGTAACGGTTTTTTGTGATCAGCTAGCGATTTTATCGTGATCATACTTGTATGGTAGTATGCGAGTTGAGTAAATTCTTTACATCGCAAAAGAGATGTAAGGAACAAAAAATGAAGATTGTAGCGGCTGAAGTCTTTGTCACCTGTCCAGGGCGTAACTTTGTCACCCTGAAAATTACGACCGAAGATGGTATTACCGGTTTAGGTGACGCGACGTTGAATGGGCGTGAACTGTCTGTTGCGTCGTACCTGAAAGATCACCTGTGTCCTCAGCTTGTCGGCCGTGATGCGCATCGTATCGAAGATATCTGGCAGTTCTTTTACAAAGGCGCTTACTGGCGTCGTGGTCCAGTCACCATGTCGGCTATCTCTGCTGTCGATATGGCGCTGTGGGATATCAAAGCGAAAGCGGCCAATATGCCACTGTATCAATTGTTAGGTGGTGCATCCCGCGAGGGGGTTATGGTTTATTGCCATACCACCGGCCATACCGTTGATGATGTGTTGGAAGATTACGCACGTCATAAAGAGATGGGGTTTAAAGCAATCCGCGTGCAGTGCGGTGTTCCGGGCATGAAAACGACTTACGGTATGTCGAAGGGGAAAGGGCTGGCTTACGAGCCTGCAACCAAGGGGCAATGGCCGGAAGAACAGTTGTGGTCAACCGAGAAGTACCTCGACTTTACACCAAAACTGTTTGAAGCCGTACGCAATGAGTTCGGCTTTAATGAGCACCTTTTGCACGACATGCATCACCGCCTGACGCCCATTGAGGCTGCGCGTTTTGGTAAGAGCATCGAGGACTATCGGCTATTTTGGATGGAAGATCCGACACCTGCTGAAAATCAGGAGTGTTTCCGCTTGATCCGTCAGCATACCGTCACCCCAATCGCTGTTGGTGAAGTCTTTAACAGCATATGGGATTGCAAGCAGTTGATTGAAGAACAACTGATTGACTACATCCGTACCACGATTACCCACGCAGGCGGTATCACCGGCATGCGCCGTATTGCTGACTTCGCCTCCTTATATCAGGTTCGTACAGGTTCGCATGGCCCGTCCGACCTCTCTCCAGTTTGCATGGCTGCTGCTCTGCACTTTGATCTGTGGGTACCCAATTTCGGTGTTCAGGAATACATGGGATATTCCGAACAAATGCTGGAAGTCTTTCCACACAACTGGACGTTTGATAACGGCTATATGCATCCGGGAGATAAGCCAGGCCTCGGTATTGAGTTCGATGAAAAACTGGCAGCGAAATATCCGTATGAACCAGCCCATTTACCCGTGGCCCGTCTGGAAGATGGCACGTTGTGGAACTGGTAATTAACGATTCAGTAGTGAATACAGGAGAATAAACATGGACTTCATTAACGATCATTTCATGATCGGCAATGAAGTCGGTGTTCGGCTGTATCAGGACGTCGCAAAAGATCTGCCGATCATCGATTATCATTGTCATCTTGAAGCAAAAGATATTTACGAAAATAAATCATTTGAAGATATTACCCAACTCTGGCTAGCGGGCGACCATTATAAATGGCGAGCAATGCGCGCTAACGGTATTAATGAACGCTTTATTACTGGAGACGCCAGCGCAGAAGAGAAATTCCGTGCTTGGGCTGAAACCGTGGAGGCCGCATTCGGTAACCCGCTTTATCACTGGACGCACTTAGAGCTGAGTAAATACTTTGACTGCAATATAAATCTCGATAGTCAGAACTGGCGTGAAGTTATGGCGCACTGTAACCGGCTTATTAAGCACAGTGATTTTAAACCGCGCCGCCTTATGGAACGGTCAAATGTCGAGGTTATTTGTACGACCGATGCTCCGCTGGACTCTCTGGAATATCATCGCCTGTTACAGCAGGATCAAACCTTTTTAATTAAGGTATTACCGACATTTCGGCCCGATGATGTTTTTAATGAAAAAGCGACTGAATTTGCCCTCTTTATTAAAAAACTCGCTCAGTTAACTGACGTCAGGATAAATACCTTTAATCAATTTTCCGATGCAATAGGTAAACGTATTGACTGGTTTCATGAAGTGGGTTGCCGTATTTCCGACCATGGCCCGCTAAATATTCAATACAAAGTTTGTTCGCCGGAAGATGTGAACTCTCTTTTTTCTCGTAAAGCCGGGGGGCAATCTCTGACTGACGAGGAAGAAATACAGCTCAATAGCGCTATTTTCATCATGCTCTCCGCGCACTACAAAGCTAGAAATTGGGCTATGCAGATTCATTTTGGTGCCATTCGTAATAATAACAGCCGAATGTGTCAGCAAGTGGGGATTAATTCCGGTTTTGATTCGATAAACGATCAAGTGCATCTGGCATCATCCCTTAATCAATTGTTGGACGCGATGGTACAAGCAAACGCGTTGCCAAAAACCATCCTTTATAACCTTAATGCCAGTTACAACGATGTTGTTGCGACAACTATCGCTAATTTCCAGAGTGCAGAGCATGGGGTGAAATCTCCGATGCAGTTTGGTTCAGGCTGGTGGTTTAACGACACGCGTCGGGGTATGGAAAATCAGCTTAATAGTCTTGCTGACCAAGGGTTGCTCATGCATTTCGTTGGCATGCTGACCGATTCCCGCAGTTTCGTTTCTTATACCCGACATGACTATTTTCGCAGGATCCTTTGCAACCTTATCGGTGGGTGGGTTGAGAAAGGTGAAATACCAAATAATAAAGAAGTTCTGACGCGAATGATCAGAAACATTTGTCACGCTAACGCTAATAACTATTTCAACTTCTAATACTCTTCCCTGTGAGGATAGAACATGACTCGTACCAACCGCAAAATTACCATTCCGGTCAGTATTGGATATGGTCTGACGGATATTATGGGTGGCGGCGCATTTACCGTTATTGGCGCCTGGTTACTTTTCTTTTATACCACCTTTGTCGGTTTATCTCCGGTCGAGGCGGCGTCAATTGTCGCGATTGCGAGGATCGTTGATGCCATTGTCAGTTTATTTATGGGATCTTTTACTGACCACTTTTATAAAAATGCATTGGGTAAAAGATTTGGCAGAAGGCGCTTCTTTTTACTTATCGGCGCGCCATTAATGCTGGTTTATATTTTGCTGTGGGTAACTGGAATGAGTTTCTGGTTTTACCTTACGGTATATCTGGCATTCGAAATCATTGCAGCAGTAGTGTTAATTCCATGGGAGACTCTGCCCTCGGAAATGACGAAGGATTTTAATTCCCGAACTAAACTCTCGACTTGCCGTATGTTCCTCTCTGCATCAGGTACATTTCTGGCCACCTTTATTCCTGGTCTGTTAATTGGTCATTTTGGTGAGCACGATCCAAATGCCTATTTTATTAATGGCGTAGTTTTTGCGGTTCTGTTCATGCTGTGTGTGTTTATTTCTTGGAAAGTAACATGGGAGCGCGAATTAACTCCGGAGATGTTGCAAGAATTGGAACGCAGCAATCAGCCAAAAACGTTCAGTGAAAAATTAGTCATGGTTGGGGGGCTATTTAAGGAATATGGTTCGACATTAAAGGTTCGCGCCTTCAGAAAACATCTGGCCATATATCTGTTTTCCTTTACCGCAAAAGATGTCTACAACACGGTGTTTGTTTTCTTCTGTGTTTACTGCCTGAATGTTTCTTCATCGCTGGCCGGTACGCTGCTGTCGATGAGTATTGTTGGTCTGCCGGTCACTTTGTTAGCGGGGGTGGCTATCATTAAATACGGTCCTTCTCGTCTGTATGTCTTCGCATACACATTGATGATGTTGTGCCTGGCCGGTTTGTTCATGGTTTACCAGTTCCCGATGGGAAACAAAGTGACGGTGTTGTTGATTTTGGCGGCGTTGTATCAAGTTGGTCGTTGTGTGTTGGAGTTCACCCCGTGGAACGTGTTTCCTTTCATTCCAGATATTGATGAGATGATCACTCGCCAGCGCCGCGAAGGTTTGTTTGCTGCGGTGATGACTTTCTCGCGTAAAACGACGGTTGCCATCGCCACCTTCATTGTGGGTCTGATGCTACAGAATGGTGGATTTGAGAAGGGGAGTTTGGTGCAGCCTGAGCAGGCGATCAACACCATCGCAACACTATTGTTTGCCGGAACCGCAGGTTTACTGCTGCTGGCACTATGGCAGGCGGTGACATTCCACTTGAACAAACGCACGCACAAAATCTTTGTTGATGAAGTGGACCGTTTGAAAGCTCATGGCCTGAAACAGGATGTAGAACCAGAGACTCGGCGGATTGTTGAAGATTTAACCGGTTACTCTTATGACGCACTGTGGTGCGACGCGGATGATACGGTGGCTAAAGCAGCCAAGTCGGCTACAACGTTGAGTTAATACAGTGCCCCCCTGATGGAAAGTTAGGGGGGCATATAACTTAAAAATGATGTTATGCCCATGACGAAAAACGTCATTCAAATTTGTACATGTAACCATAAAGGCGTTTCCCTAAAGACGTCCTGACTCATTATAAAGTAGGCCATACAATGCAAAACAAGCTCTTAACGGCAAAGGCGACACTTCCTGGCTATGATCGCACTAAGCTGGTTCCACGTATTGTTCATCTTGGTTTTGGTGCATTTCACCGTGCTCACCAAGGAGTGTATACCGATATTCTGGCTACTGAGCACCACAGCGACTGGGGCTATTGCGAAATTAACTTGATCGGCGGTGAACAGCAGATTGCTGATCTGAAACAGCAGGATAACCTTTATACCGTAGCGGAAATGTCGGCGGATGCGTGGACAGCAAGAGTGGTTGGCGTGGTGACGAATGCGCTGCATGCAGAAGTTGATGGATTGGAATCAGTACTGAATGCGCTGTGCGAACCGCAGGTTGCTATTGTGTCGCTGACAATTACGGAGAAAGGGTACTGTCATTCCCCGGCAACCGGTCAATTGATGTTAGATCATCCGATGATCGCAGCTGATCTACAAAACCGCAAGCAACCAAAAACGGCACTCGGCGTGGTGGTTGAAGCACTGGCACGCCGTAAAGCGGCAGGTTTACCGGCATTTACCGTAATGTCCTGCGACAACATGCCTGAAAATGGTCATGTCGTGCGTAACGTGGTCACCGCTTATGCCCGTGCCATTGATGCTGAATTAGCGGCGTGGATCGAGCAGAACGTCACTTTCCCTTCCACGATGGTTGATCGGATTGTGCCAGCGGTAACGGCAGACACACTGGATAAAATTGAGCAACTAACCGGCGTTCGAGATCCCGCGGGTGTGGCATGTGAGCCATTCCGTCAGTGGGTAATTGAAGATAATTTTGTCGCGGGCCGCCCTGAGTGGGAAAAAGCAGGTGCAGAACTGGTCGCTGATGTTATTCCTTTTGAAGAGATGAAATTGCGCATGCTCAACGGAAGTCACTCCTTTCTCGCATATCTGGGGTATCTGGCGGGCTATCAACATATTAACGACTGTATGGGTGACGAAAATTATCGTCTGACCGCGCGAGCATTAATGCTGCAAGAACAGGCCCCGACGCTGAAAGTACAGGGGGTGGATCTTGAGCGTTATGCTGATCTGCTGATTGATCGTTACTGTAACCCAGCGCTACGCCATCGCACTTGGCAAATAGCAATGGACGGTAGCCAAAAGCTTCCTCAACGTATGTTGGACTCTATTTGCTGGCATTTGGCACATAATAGCGGTTTCGAGTTGCTGGCTCTGGGGGTCGCGGGTTGGATGCGTTATGTCGGTGGGGTAGATGAACAAGGCCATGCAATTGAAATCAGTGATCCTCTGCTACCAGTGATTCAAAAAGTGGTACAAGAAAGTGACGAAGGTGAAAACCGTGTTCAGGCACTGCTGGATATTGATGCAATTTTTGGCAATCAACTTCCGCACATTGAACTGTTCACGAAGAGAGTGAAAGAGGCGTATCTGTTACTTTTGGCGGAAGGCGCAAAAGCGACCGTTGCAAAATATGCCGCAAAGCTGTAATCAGCAGATGATAAATACCGCCTTTGGGCGGTATTAATGCCATTATTCTTCGCTAAACCAGTCGCTGTTTTCTTGACGAATCAACTGAACAGACTCACTGATCTCCTGCAGATGTATTGTCATTGCTCGCTCTACTGCATCACCGTCATGCTTTTCAAGGGCAGTAAAAATGTCCAGATGCTGGCGCAGTAGCATCTCTGGCGGGGAAACATGATCCAAGCTCATATAGCGGACTCGATCAATTGTCGCTTTAATGTTTTCGATGGTGTCCCATGCCAATTGGCAGTCAGCAATAGTTGCTAGTTGCTGGTGAAAATCATCATCTAGCTCGAAAAAATCATTAATCTGCTTGCGGTCGATGGCAACGCGTTGCTGGTTAAGATTCTGCTCCAGTTGGTAGCATTGGCTGTCGGTTATCATCGATGCTGCACGACGAACAACTGCACATTCAATTGCTTGACGAACAAAACAGCCGTTACGCACCTGCGATAACGAAATTTTGTTTACATAGCTGCCGCGCTGAGGACGAATTTGGATCAGACCGTTCTCCGCCAGTTTGATAAATGCCTCACGCACCGGCTGGCGAGACACACTAAAACGGACAGAAATCTCTTTTTCAGAAAGCGGCGTGCCCGGTGCAATAAGGCAATGCACGATGTCCCGACGAAGAATTCGATAAATCTGCTGATTTACGGGCTGTGTAGGATTAAGTTGCGTTTCGACAGTCATTCATTCTTACTGTTTAGTGAGTTAACGCTGTGATTCTACCACTCTTTTGCCAGAACAGGGCAGCCCGACAGTCGCAAATCGAAAACTCGGCTTTTCAGACCCGGTGGTGACCATTCTCCGAGCACATAAAGAGAAATATTATCTCTTTATGTGCTTCCAGTACAAGATCGCGAAATGGAATGATGGCGATATCTTTATGGCGGAACTGGAATAGAGTGAGGCCAGTCGTAATACTGACGCCGTAATTGGCAGCAATCAATCCCATCATCGTGGTGAGTTGTCGTACTTCCATTTGATAATTGAATCCTTCTCTGCCATCACACAATCTATCGGTATGCTGACGAATACGGGTTCCCGGACAAAAACCAATAAAGGGATACTGACCAATGTCAGCAATATCTACCATTTCGAGTCGTGCTAATGGATGATTGCGATGGCACAGCAGGTAAAATTTATCAGAAAACAGCAGTGTTGAATTAAATGTACTCAACGATGGCTGGCCCGCAGTCAGCGCTAGGTCAGCTTGACCATCTAACAGCGCCTTCAGGCAGCGATCCCACTGTGTGTCTATCAGCTTGATGCGAGTTTCTGGGTGGACAAGGCTGTATTGCACCAAAACTTCTGGTAGCTAAACCTGCCGATTGAAGGATACTAATCAAAATAATATAAAGGGCTTTCTATGGGTGAGGCCCTTATTTTTAAATAGAACTGATTTGGGTTTTAAATTCAGTCAGCCAAATATTGATATCGCTTTGTTTTACAAACTTTTGACAACTTTATACAGCAAACAGACAACTCGACGCATGATAAGATGAATAATCGCTGCACTACTCCTAGAGTCCTGCACAAGAGGTTTTATCATGTTAATAAAACAGGTCGTGAGAATAAAACAGGCCATAACTTTATTCATATTATTTCTACTCCCGCTATTTGTCATGGCCAAGGTAGCTACGCCAGCCGTCACTGTTAAATCAGAACTTTCAGCACCAGTGATGTTGGTCAACAGTGAAGATAAAAACTACCTAAAAGTATCTCTGACGGGTTTTAATCTCGACAGCAAACGTCGTAGCCCCATTAATCTGGCATTGGTGATTGACCGCTCTACCTCAATGACGGGGGACCGTATTGAGAAGGCGCGAGAGGCTGCAATTCTGGCAGTCAATATGCTTGATGCGACTGATACGCTATCGGTGGTGGCCTATGATAACAACGCACAAGTGATTATTCCGGCCTCCAAAGTCAGTAATAAACCCGCTTTGATTGCCAAGATTCAACAGCATATCCACCCAATGGGAATGACAGCCTTATTTGCCGGTGTCAGCAAAGGTATCGGCCAGGTGGATAAAAACCTGAACCCTGAACAAGTGAACCGCATCATTTTGTTGTCTGACGGTCAGGCGAATACCGGCCCAACCTCAATCAGTGAGCTTTCTGATCTGGCTCGTATGGCCGCGAAGAAGGGGATTGCCATCACCACTATCGGTTTGGGCGAAGACTACAACGAAGACCTGATGACGGCTATTGCTGGCTACAGTGATGGTAATCACTCTTTCGTGGCCAACTCTGCCGATTTAGAAAGTGCTTTTACTAAAGAGTTTCAGGATGTGATGTCGGTGGTGGCGCAAGATGTCATCGTCCAGATTAAGACCAACAATCAAGTGAAACCGGTCCGGTTGCTAGGCCGTGACGGCGATATCTCTGGTAACACCGTTAATGTGAAACTAAACCAGCTTTACTCCAATCAGGAGAAATACATTCTGCTGGAAGTAATACCAGAGAAGGGGAGTGATAATCAGAAAAAAAATCTCGCCGATGTCAGTGTCAGTTACCTTAATCTCAGCAGCAAGCAGCAAAATAATATCAATGAGCGGGTTATCGTCAGCTACAGCAAATCGGTAGCTAAGGTGAGTGATGCCGTTTTAGAAGAGGTCTTGGCCGAGTCAGAGATTCAAAAAACGGCGCTTGCCAATGACGAAGCCATCAGGCTTATCGATGCAGGGAATAAGGAGGAGGCGAAGAAAGTATTAGAATCCAATGCTGCTGCATTAGGTTCTATGTCATTCTCCAGCCCTGTCGCCGAGAGAAAAGTGAGAGAGAGCACCACTAAACAACTCAAGCTGGCGGAGGATATTGACAGTAAAGATGCCGCCACCTACCGTAAAGAATTAAAAGAGCAGAACTACAACGTCAAACAGCAGCAGAAGTAACAGTTAACTTTAATACTGAGTCAGTGGGTTGGCTCAGTATCTCCATGGGATGGAACATGAAATCGTCGAGAAGTCTGTTTCTTTTTGCGTTTATCACATTAGTGATTTTTTCCGCGATTGCTTATTTTGGCTATCGTACTCTGACCCATGAAACCTTATTACGTCATTATCAAAATCAACGTTTAGCTCAAAGCCATACTGAGCAAGTCAGTCGTTTTATTTTGGACCTGCTAAATCAAAATGCAGTGCGCCTTAGCTCGATTGCTTCTTATGTTAATGTAGACAGCAAAACGCTCAACGCATTAGTTGCGCAGGAGAGCGGCATTGATGCTCTGTTCGTGCTGAAGAAAAATCAGCTTTTGTTTCCCAATACCGAGGCGGCATTAACGGAGAAGGAAAAAAGCTGGGTGCAGGCCATCACTCCTATCGTGCAGGATCCGAGTTTACTCTACAGTCACCATTTCACCGACGAACAGACCCAACCCACCTCCGGCTGGTACTTTAGCCGTGAAGCGAACGATCCCTTGCTCATTTATTGGCAACAACAGGGCAGCCAGCTTATTGGTTTTAAGGTCCCCTACGTCAAGCTACTGTCTGATGTGATTAACTCACTGGATTTTGACTCTGCACCGAATACATTGCAGGTGCTGGATGATGGGCGCTTACTCTACCAAAATGATCATCAAACGTTGACGAGTGATCGGGTTGCATTGAACTCCCAACACTTGCCTTACCCACTGAACGCCTGGCAGATAGATTATTACGCCAAAGCGGTGAACAGCTCCTCTCTTTACCTCTGGGGTGGGCTGATGTTGGGGTTTCTGATGGCGATTATCGGGTTGGCGATGTTATACCTTTACCGGGAATATACCCGTCAGTTGCGCCTTGCACAGCAGCAGGTCAGTTTTGTCGGGCAGGTTTCTCACGAGCTAAAAACGCCATTGACCAATATTTCTCTGTATGCCGAAATGCTTCAGGAATTACAGCCGGAGGAGAGCACCTCTTCTAGCCCTAGTCAGCGCTATCTTGCAGTGATCCTTAATGAAAGCCAGCGGCTCTCCCGCCTTATTCAAAATATCCTCAGTTTTACCAATGTGCCAAAAGTACACTTACAGCCCGTGGTGTTGCGCCCATTGCTAAACGATATTTACCATGCTTTTACTCCCGCTTTTGCCGCGAAAGATATGGAGTTGGTGTTAATAGTTAATGGCGATATTCACCTCACGACCGATGTCGATCGGCTGACGCAAATTATCAGTAATTTTCTCAGTAACGCTGAAAAATATGCAGCGCAGGGAAAGCGGGTGGAATTGATTGCTGAACAGGCCGACAACAGGGTGCTGATCCGGGTGCGAGACTACGGCAGCGGTATGGCTGCGAAAGAATTGAAAGCTATTTTTCAGCCCTTCTATCGAGTGAAAAGCCACATTACTGAAGGCGTATCAGGGACCGGTATTGGGCTCACCATTGCCAGACAGTTGGCGACCAGTTTGCAGGGCGAAATTTTAGTCAGCAGTGGCCCGACGGGTAGCTGTTTTACCCTTAAACTGCCCATGACACCGGATGAAAAAACCAATATAGGCAAGGAGCCATCAACGTGAAAATATTAATTGCTGAAGATAATGCCCATATCCGCAACGGCCTGATGGAGGTTTTAGCGCATGAAGGCTATCACCCTATTGCAGCCGAAAATGGGGTTCAGGCACTGGCGCTATACCGTCAACAGCAGCCCGATTTTATTATTCTCGATATTATGATGCCGGAGCTTGATGGCTACAAAGTCTGTCGGGAGATCCGCAAACACAACTGGCAGATACCTATCGTCTTTCTGTCAGCTAAGGATGAAGAGATTGATCGAGTGATTGGATTAGAGCTGGGAGCAGATGATTACATCAGTAAACCCTTTGGTATTCATGAGATGCGCGCCAGAATTAAAACTATTGCTCGTCGTTGCCTACGACAGGCACCGCTCTCTGAAGAAGATGCGGGTTTCCCGTTTGGAGATTTGACTGTTATTCCTACTGAGCTGTGCGCTACCCGAGGCGAGCAACGTCTTGAGTTATCACTGCGCGAAGTCAATATTCTGCGTTATCTTTATCAGCACAAAAATCGAGTCGTGACCCGGGATATGCTATTTGATGCCGTATGGGGATACGACCATTTACCGCAGAGCCGGACATTGGATCAGCACATTTCCAAGTTGCGCAAAACCATTGAACTTGACCCAGTGAATCCCGTATTGATTCGAACTGTGCATGGCATTGGTTATCGATATCAAGGCGGTGAATGCAATCATCCCAAACATTCCCAGCATCAAACCCCTGCATGAGTTGAAAGGGATTTACGTCGTGAATAATAACGCGCAGTTTTTATGAGGGAATAGCGGCAGCCAAAACATGTGATCTGCAAAGAGAAAACCAGCGCACTGTGACTATCTCCTTATTGCCAGAGCACCGTTCGCCAAGATTCGTTTCGCCTTGACCAATGACAAGGCGGTTTGGGTATTAGCCACTTTATAATCAGGCCCGTTTTTTTCTTACTGGTGTGAAAGCATGGCTTATCAACTGAATCTTAACTGGCCCGAATTTTTAGAAAAGTACTGGCAAAAACAACCTGTGGTATTAAAAAATGCCTTCCCGAACTTTGTTGATCCTATTACGCCGGATGAACTGGCGGGACTGGCGATGGAAGCGGAGGTTGATAGCCGTTTGGTCAGTCATCAAAATGGTCAGTGGCAGGCCAGTAATGGGCCTTTTGAACATTTTGATAATCTGGGTGAAACCGGCTGGTCATTATTGGCGCAGGCGGTTAATCACTGGCATGCTCCGTCAGCCGAACTGGTGCGCCCATTTCGGGTATTACCGGATTGGCGCTTAGACGACTTAATGATCTCCTTTTCTGTTCCTGGCGGCGGTGTTGGGCCACATATCGATCAATATGATGTTTTTATTATTCAAGGGATGGGCCGCCGCCGTTGGCGCGTGGGTGATAAGTTGCCTCTGAAACAGTTTTGCCCGCATCCGGCATTACTTCACGTTGAACCTTTCACACCGATCATTGATGAAGATTTAGCACCCGGCGACATTTTATATATTCCGCCAGGCTTCCCACACGACGGTTTTACTCATGAAACAGCCTTTAACTACTCAGTCGGTTTTCGTGGGCCAAACGGCAGGGATCTCATCAGTAGTTTTGCTGACTATGTGCTGGAGAACGATCTTGGCAGTGAGCACTATAGCGACCCCGATTTAACCTGTCGGGAACATCCTGGGCGGGTGGAAGATTATGAACTCGATCGTGTGCGTACCATGATGATCGACATGATTAATCAGCCGGAAGAGTTTAAACAGTGGTTTGGCCGCTTCGTAACCACGCCGCGCCATGAGCTTGATATCGCGCCGGCGGAGCCACCTTATGAGCCGAGTGAGATTGTTGACGCCCTCATGCAAGGAGATGCATTGACGCGCCTTGGTGGGTTGCGAGTGCTGCAAGTTGGTGACAGTGTCTTCATCAACAATGAGTGCTTGGACACTGTCGATCCTAAAGCGGCTGACGCGCTGTGCCGCCACACCCTTATTGGGAAAAAGGAACTGGGTGAGTCACTCAACAATCCTGCTTTTGTTGCTGAGTTAACCGAGCTGGTCAATCAGGGCTACTGGTTTTTCGATGAAGCAGATATTAAGTAGTAAGATTTATGGATTGGTGTATTGATGAGCGGCTCCTCCCTCTGGCAAGTTAGTCTTGCTCTACGGGTGGAGCCGTAAATTATGGTAGGTTTCCCCGATGAAGCCCTGGTGAGGCGATATCAGCATTTGCAGGCAGAGCAAGAAAAATAGATTACACCTACAACTTGTATTGATATTTTTTAGCTCTGTCACAATAAATATAAACACTTAACATGATGGCGGGAACGGGTGAAAACCACTCTTGTAACACTTTAAGGAAAATGATATTACAGATAGTTGGGATTCATTCATTTGACTATAATTATTAGCATAGGAAGGTATGTTACAAAAATGAATATCAACGTTACGGATACGCCAAACCCACTAGACGAAGAATATGTTATCGATGGTCTTTGGACACATAACCATAAAACGCAAGCGGTAGATATCCACCCGTTGTTCCTCACTGTGACCGACGACAATGATAAAATTGTGGCGGGATTAGTGGCCAGAACTTGGTGGGGCGGACTTGAAGTACAATATCTTTGGGTCAGTGACGGTTATCGTGAAAGTGGCTATGGCCGTCAATTAATGAAAGGAGCGGAAGAGGAAGCCATTAAGCGTGGATGTCATATGGCTTATGTAGACACTTTCGATTTTCAGGCGAGAGGCTTTTATGAAAAGTTAGGTTACCGTGTATATGGTAATTTAGGTGGGTATGCCAAAAAGCATACGCGGCACTATCTGGCAAAAGAACTGATAAAAGAAGTTTAACCCATTTTTGATCGGCGAGGTCGTAATGGATTTGCCCGATAAAAATAATGATATTTATTTCAAGGGCCTTATTGCCATGATGGAACACTTAAGTGAGCCATGGGGCATTAAAGATCTAAACTCCCGCCATATTTATATGAATAGGGCCGCTTACCTCTATACCAATACACCATTGAGTTTTGAGATAGAGGGGAAAATGGATGATGAGTTTCCTGCTCACTGGGCTGAGTTTTCTCCCGAGTTTATAGAGCATGATAAACGGACGGAGGAATCACAAAACCGGGTTACCGTAATAGAAACACATTATTGGTATGGCAAAGACACGCTGACACCATTTATTAGTGAAAAGCTACCTATTTATAATGATAAAAAAGAAGTCATTGGCGTTATGTGGAGTGCCAAACCACTTAATACGTTATCTCCATTAAAATATATAAACCAACAAAAACCCAGTATTTTAACGACTGAAATTAATAGCAGTACATTCACTCGGGCTGAACTTGACGTTATATTTTTAATGCTACAAAGATTCTCAGTTAAAGAGATTGCCAAGATATATAACATCAGTACTAAAACGATAGAAAATAGAATATATACTATTTATCAAAAATCTGATGTCCACACGTTGCAACAATTTGAGGAGTTTTGCAAATTTGCACATTTGGATAATTATATTCCTGATCGACTGGTGGCAAAAGGGATCCAGTTTATCTGACAACTAAGGGTACACCTTATCGTGATCAAAATTGAAGATTATCCATTGAGCCGAGTGCCACAGGATAAAAGGGTTTCATTTTTAAGTGTCGCCATCGTTCATATGGGTATGCTGACTGCGCTGGATCAATTTATGCTCGGTGCAGTGCTCGGTAATTCTATGACCCTAACTGATGCATTCACTGCGATCCTTATCGGCAGCATAATATTTGGCGTAGTCACTTACGGTCTTGGTTTGGCGGGTATGCGTGAAGGGATTTCCGGTAGCCTACTGGCTCGCTGGTGTGGTTTTGGTCGTTTGGGATCTGTACTGATAGGGATTGTTGTGGCGGTGAGTCTACTCGGATGGTTTGGCATTCAAAATGCTATTTTTGCTAAATCGCTAGATTTTGCACTAGGCCATAAACTAGGGTTCGGATTTGCTGCTGCTTTATCGGGCACCTTGTTGACCATTTTAGTCGCCTTTGGTTTTAAAGCACTGCGTATTGCCGCTCGCATTGCTGTTCCGATGTTTATTTTGCTGGTGGCTTATATCTCCATTACTACGCTATCAGGTCATAATATCCATGAAATTATTCAGTTAGTACCACCCGGTGAGCATCTTCCTATCAGTGCCGGTATCACGATTGTGGTTGGGGGGGCCATTGTGGCGAGCCTAATGACGCCTGATCTGACGCGCTACTCCAAAAACAGTAAGCATGTCCTTGGCGTGACTATTTTTACCATTATTGCCGGGGAGTTTATCGTCAACGGTCTGGCTATCCTTATCGCCAAAACTCTTGGCACAGCGGATGTTGTGACCATTATGTCTCAGGCCGCCGGCGGAGCGGGTTTGCTGGTTGTGGTGTTTTCCACATTGAGGGTTAATGACCTCAATTTGTACTCTTCATCGCTCGGTATTGTTAACGCCGTTGAAGGTTTAACCGGTAAGAAACTGAAGTACACACTGACCACATTAGTTATTGGTGTGTTAGGAACGACCCTGTCTGTACTGGGCATATTAGACCGCTTTGTGGACTTCCTTACAGTACTGGGTGTCGTGTTCCCACCGATCATCGGTATTATGTTGGTTGATTACTATGTCCTGCGCTCTCATCGTAACATTCTGGACAAGAGCCGGCAGGAAGGAAAATTACCAGATGAAACACCGGTTATTGGCTGGGTTGCGATTATTGCCAGTATTGTCGGCAGTATTGTGGGGCTAGTGACTGAGTGGGGGATTCCAACCATTAATTCACTGGTTGCCGCCAGCCTTATTTATTGGGTCTTCAAAGTGGCTACCAGCCGCAATCAAAAACCAATCGAATCAGAAAAAGCAATTTAACATAGTTGCGAATAATGCCAATACTCCCCGATCAAGGGGAGTATAATGCTATAAAAAGGTGACTCTCTATTTTTTATATCCCTGACATAGTTAACTCATTCAATAGAATTATTTTCTTAAGTAGGCAATAGGAGAAAACTAAACGTGGGATATTTCATCAGAATATATTGATAAATAAAAACGCGACTAAAAGCCGCGCTTTGCTATTTATTATTGTATTAATTTAACAAGAATGACTTACCTTGTTTTAATACTAAATCACAGGCTTTGGTTTTGATTTTTTCTGTGATTTGCTCGCTACCGAGATCGTTCAGATTCAAACTCTTCCCTTCACCGGTTTTCAGCAGTCCACCCAAACCTTCTTGATAGTCTTGGCTCTTGGCATTTTCAGTGCTGGTGATCCCCAGTTTACTCATCAATTGATCTTTAATCGCTGTAGTGCCATTGGCAGACAGCACGTTATTTTGCACGCAATATTGCAATATACCGGCGGCATTGGTCATGGTGCTAGCACTCAAGCCTTTATCGCCACCATTGAGTAAACCGGTTAGCGACGACAGTGAAGATGAGCTGTCGCCTGATTTGCTGTACTGGTCCGCCGCACTTTTTACTGAATCTAATAAGCTGTTTGCATTGGCGGAGCCGGCAAGCAAGGTGGTTGAGAAAGCCAAAGCCAGTACCAGGCGATGAGTGATATTCATAGAAACTCCTGTTTTACAGTGGAGAGCACAGCACATAGCGCGTGATACCGCAGAAAGGCTGCTAATCATTATCTTCGGCGCTAAGAATAGCGCACAGAAAACATTTTGCTGATAGGCGTTATCTGATAACCGGAGTATTTATGACGCTAATGCCCATACCTTAAGCGCAAAACTTCTGGATAAGGATCAAAATACCGCTGTTGCATAAGATAGCTGTCGGGGACTGAGTTGGTGGCTGAAATAGCCTTGGATATGCTGAAATAGCCTTGGATATGCTGCAATACATTGGTATGCCCGCGTCGGGAAGAGCATTGACGCATCTGCGCCATCAATTGGCTTCGATATGCAAAGGCACAATCATTAATGGACTTCCATAGATTAATTGCCGCCACAAAACGGCCTAATTCACAGTAACCGGGTTGTGAATGAGCCATCAGTAGCAGCTTAACGGCTTGGAAAGCCATCAGAGTAGCGCGGCTCATGCCTTGTTTCTCAGGGATTTTTGGGGAGAGAGCGCGGGCAGCATGTGCTGCCCGTATCGGTTAAGGCATCAGACCAATAAAGGATGTTTTCTTACGTGGGCCGGTCATCAACCCTTCCAGTTCTTCGACACACTTCAGATAATGCGGTGTTTTCTTATGGGCCGCTACCGCATCTTCATCGATATAGGCTTCATAGATATAAAAGCGGGTCGGGATAGTCTCGTCCTGCAACACATCAAAACGTAAATTCCCTGCCTCACGGATAGAACCTAAGTGGTTGGCACGGAAAACCTCAATAAACTGTGCAACTTTGTCATCTTTTACATTAATTTCGACGAGGGTGACATGCATAACCTTCTCCTTGTCATTGCTTGCCAGCCGAGGCCGGCAGCTATTTCGAATTAACCTTTTTCATGGAGGAACAACTGATAAGCCGTTTCTGCATTCTCGTTTTTATGCACCACGGCATGCACAGCTTTCAGCATGGCAATTGGCGCCTCTGACTGGAAGATATTGCGCCCCATATCCACGCCAGATGCGCCCTGATCAATTGCCTGATAGCACATTTCCAGTGCATCTCGCTCTGGTAATTTTTTGCCGCCAGCAATGACAATCGGCACCGGGCAACCTGCCACAATACGCTCAAAGCCACTATCGACATAATAGGTTTTAATCACCTGCGCACCCATTTCGGCGGCAATGCGGGTTGCTAAAGAGAAATAACGTTGGTCGCGAGCCATGTCTTTACCGACGCCAGTCACGGCCATGGTTGGCATACCGTAGCGCAAGCCTTGGTCAACTAACTGGATAATGTTCTTGATTGACTGATGTTCATGCTCGGTGCCGATGTAAACCTGTGCTGCTACGGCGCAGGAATTGAGCCGCAAAGCATCTTCCATCGCGACAGCCACAGCTTCGTTGGATAACTCTGTCAGAATTGAGTTAGCCCCAGATGCACGCAGCACCACTGGGCGGTTAGCTGCGGCGGGTACGATGCTGCGCAAAATACCGCGGGTACACATTAAGACATCGGCATAGTCAAACAGCGGGGCGATATTGATATCAATCCGCTCCAAACCGGTGGTTGGCCCCTGAAAATAGCCGTGATCAAACGCCAGCATCACGGTGCGATTGGTTTTCGGATTAAATATCCGTGCCAGACGAGATTGCATACCCCAATCGAGCGAGCCACAGCCTTTTAGCGTAAAAGCAGGATTTTTCTGCGGTACGCCAATTCCGAAGTCTTTACCGTCTTTGATATCGTCTAAATCAGCCATCTGTAATTACTCCAAACGGAGGTGAAAGATACTATTGTGGCCCGCGGCTACCTCGCCGCGGGCCGCCGAGATTAGAAATCGTATTTGTCGATGTTCTCTTTGGTGAAAATGACCCGCTGCGGCAGTAATACAATGCCGTTGCCTTTGGCTTCATGGTCATAGCCTTGCACACTGTTTGGCACGACTTCGACGACACCAATATTTGGGATATCAATTTTATCGCCAACATTCAGGTCGCCTTTCTTCAGCATCTCATTGGCAACATAAACTGAGATTTTGCCTTGGTTCACCACATCCCATAGGCCAAACTCTTTGACCGTGCCGCGTTCAACATAAGGGCGCATCACATTCGGGGTACTGAAACCGACAATTGCTACATTGTCGCGTTTCAGGTTTTCAGCGGCCTGAGCAGCAGCAGGCAGAGCGTTAGCATCAGGGGCAATAATGGCATCGAGATCGCCATACGCTTTCAAAATACCTTCCGCGGTTTGTAATGATTTAGTGGCGTCGTTATAGCCAAATTGCGTGGTAACCACTTCCCAGCCGGGGTGGTCTTGCTGGATTTTTTTCTTCGCTTCATTCACCCATTGGTTTTGGTCGGTCACTGTCGGGCTGGAATAGAAAAATGCGACTTTAGCCTTATCTTTTTTCACCTGATTTGCTGCCATATCAACCAGCATTGACCCTAATTGATTCGGGGTTCCCTGATTGATATAAACCGAACGGCACTCTGGCTTGGTGTCAGAGTCCCAAGTTAGGATTTTGACGCCACGTTGCATGGCACGTTTTAGCGCCGGGCACAGGCCGTCAGGTGAAACGGCAGAGACGACAATGGCGTTATAGCCTTGGTTAACGAAGTTGTTGATTAACTGAACCTGACCCGAAACACTCGGTTCTGTTGGGCCATCATAGGTCACATCGACGCCCAGTTCTTTACCGGCATCGACAGCACCTTTACCGCCGCTGGTGAAGAAACCAACCCCGACCAGTTTCGGGATAAATGCGATGCGTTCAGCCGCTTGTGCGGTTGCTATAGAGCCAAAAGTGGTACAAGCAAATCCGAGGGCACAAACCAGCGCCAGCTTTTTTAGTCTTTGTGTTTTCATTGCGTTCTCCGAATCACTGTTCTGTAGGGGTAGAGGTGTTGGCATTTCGCTACAATATTTTCTATATAAATGAGAATGCTAACCTAGGGTGTGTCTGCTGCGACGACGTTGCAGCCATTCATAAATCAGGTGCCGATGTAGGCTAATGGAGCGACCAACCACCACCAGAATCAGTAATGCACCGGACAGTGCACTGGATATCTGGTTGGGTGTGCCAATCATTTGCAGGCCTTGTTGCAAGTAACCCACCAGTAATACCGCCAGTGCAGTGCCGAGGATGGAACCAGAACCGCCATAAATATTGGCTCCCCCCAAGACGACAGCCGTGATCGCAGGCATCAGGAATGATGCGCCTAAATCAGAGCGTGCCGAGCCGAAGTAAGACACCAATAAGACGGCGGAAATAGCAGATGCCACGCCAGTCAGGGCATACAAAATACAGAGGGTACGAGCGACAGGCAGGGCGCTGTAACGTGCCACCCGACTGTTCTGCCCGATAAGGAAAACGTTGCGACCGCTATGGGTGCGGTGCATTAACAGCCAAAACAGCAACACGCAGACCATAAAGATAACCAGAGGTACGGGTAGGCCGAAGAGGGTTTGGTTAGCAAAATCGGTAAAGGCTGTTGGGAAACCGCCAATCCCCTCATAGCCTGTAGCGCCCGACATCCCCGACAACAGTAAGGCGCTACCACCGAACAGATACATGGTGCCAAGAGTGATAACTAGCGGATTGACACCGGTATACAGAATTAGCCCCGCGTTAATCAGGCCACACAGCGCCCCAACCAAAAAGGTAAGCGGAATAGCGATACTCATTGGTACACCGGCTTGGAACATCACACCCAAGAATATGGAACACAATCCAATGGTAGAGCCAAATGAGATATCAATACCGCCGCTGACAATCACCATTGTCAGCGGCAGGGCCACTATTCCGATGCAGATAAAGTCGCTGGTACTGAACAGCAGCACATTGATATCTAACATGCGCGGATTCGATAAACCAAACAGCAGGATTTCCAGTACCAATAATCCGGCCAGAGCCAGTTCCCATCCGTAACGTCGATATAAACTCATGGTGCCACCTCTTTTTTGATTTTGTTAAAAGGCTTGCTGTTATTCGCGGGTTTATCACTCGACGATTTACTGCTGATGGTTTTCTCTTTCTTCTTATCAGCCCTTACTGGCTGGGTAGTGAATCTGGCATATTTCTGTTGGCGGATATTGCGTTCAACAGCACAACGTAGGCGGCCATCAAAGACCAGCACCCCCAGCAGCACCAAGCCGGCGATAAAGTCATTCCACCAGGCAGGGAGGCGTAGCAGGACTAATACGCTGTCGATTTGTGTCAGGAGATACGCACCAAGGATTGCGCCAATAATCGTGCCGGTGCCCCCCAACAGACTGATCCCACCCAGCACACAGGCGGCGATGGCTTTCATCTCTAACCCGCTACCGGTCTGGTTCGGGATAAAGCCAATCTGTGAAGCGAAGACGATCCCGGCAAGGGCCGCCATCACGCCATTCATTGAGAAAGCAAAAATACGAATGCTGTCGGTACGGATCCCCAATTGGCGAGCGCCCTGCAAGTTATCGCCAGTGGCATAAAAGCTGCGGCCAAAGGCGGTTTTCCCTAGCAATAGGGCCATCGCGACAATCAGCAACATAATCAGCCAGCCGATAGGGGAGATAGAAAACAGAATGGGCGTTGATAAACTTTTGAGGTCTGCCGGTAACCCTTCGATCCATTTGCCACCAGTCAGTAAGAGCATTAAGCCGCGGTACAGCCCCAATGTTCCCAGAGTGGCGACAATCGCTGGGATCCTCAGCCAAGTCACCAAAATGCCATTAAAGAAGCCGGTCACCATGCCAACAAGCAGAGCGAACAGGCAGGAGAGTGCTAGCCCGAATCCCGCATTCAGCGCCATACCGACGGTCACGGCACACAGACCTGTAATTGAGCCGACAGAGACATCAATGTTGCGAGTCAGCATCACCATGGTGGCCCCGATCGCCAGCAGGATCAGGATCTGCGCGCTGCTGAAGATCATGGTGAAGGTCTGCATGCTGAAATAATTACGATCGATGACACCGAGTAGGGCAAATAAGGCGAGAATCGCCAGCAGCGCAGTCGCTTCGCGGTTATTTTGGATAAACTTCAACATGATACGCCCTCATTTTTAGCTGGCTGATGGGCGTCGGCATGATGTTCACCGAAAGCCAAATGCATAATGGTATCGACGTTCATGGCGCTGCCATCCAGTGCGCCACTGATTTCTCCTTGATGCATTACCAACACGCGATCCGCCATCTGCACCACTTCTTCCAGATCAGACGAAATAAAAATGATCGCCACATGTTGTTCGGCAATGCTGCGGATCAATTGATAAATATCACTGCGGGCCGCCACATCCACGCCACGGGTGGGTTCATCAATGATCAGCAATAACGGATTGGCTTCCAGGCATTTGGCAATCAGTAGTTTCTGTTGGTTTCCCCCGGATAAGGTTCTTACCGGTTGCTCAAGGTGATTGAATTTGATGTTCAGCGCCCGACGATAGCGCTCCAGAATGGCAGCCTCTTGTGCCGGGTGAGTCCATAATCCCTGATTACTTTGAGTCAGCGCACACACATTCCAGCTCAAGGGAGCATCCAGATACAACCCGGATGCCTGCCGGTCTTCTGGCAGATACACCAGACCGGTAGCCAACCGATTGACGGTTTTCATGGTGGTGATGTTGATATCTTCCAGCAAGACATGGCCACTACTGGCGGGGCGTAAGCCATACAGCGTTTCGGCCAATTCAGTTCTGCCAGCACCGACGACACCTGCCAGCCCAAGGATTTCACCCGCGCGTACTTCAAAAGAGATGTGAGCAAAACCTTCGCCGCTCAGATCGTTCACTTGTATTACCGGTTGATTCGATTGGGCGCGAGCTTGAGATCGGCGGTTACCGGGCAGCTCTAGCCATAATTTTTGGGTATCAGATAACTCGCTATTTTTCGCCTGTGGTGTGATCGCCTGAATAATGGTGTCGGTTGAGAAATCAGCCGTCGCGCCACTCAGGGCAATGCCCCCATCGCGCATGACGCTAACCCAATCGGCCAATTGACGAATTTCCGGCAATTTGTGAGAGATAAAGACCACACCGACGCCTTGCTGCAATAACATTTTTATTTGGCTAAATAGACGGTTGGTTTCCGCAGGTGTTAGCGACGCGGTAGGTTCATCAAGAATTAAAATACGTGAATCACGCATCAAGCCGCGCATGATCTCCACTAATTGTTGGTCGGCAACATCCAGTGAACCGGCACTGGTCGTTAAGTCCAGATGGCAGCCCAAACTTTGCAGTAACTGCGCCATCTTCTTCTTGTCGGCTTGATGCTTGGGTAACCGGAACAAGATATTTTCCTGCACCGACAGATTGGCAAACAGCATCGGTTCCTGCGGCACCAGATAAATGCCCAGTTGATGTGCCTTGGCAGGTGTGAGGTTTAAACAAGGTTGCCCATTAATCTCAATAGTGCCGTTATCGGGGGGGAGCACGCCGGCGATGATTTTCATCAGTGTTGATTTGCCCGCTCCATTCCCCCCTAACAGTGCATGAACCTGGCCCGGTTGCAGAGTAAAGTCGATACTTTTCAATACCACTACGCCGGAAAACTGTTTGCTAATACCACGTACTTGGAGCAGCGGTGGCGGGGTAGTCATAGTTTGCGGCATCGTGGCTCCAAGTGAACAAAAATAATTTAAAATTAAAAGTGTTCAAAAAAGATAGCTGTATAATCCCATTTATGGCGTAATCAAGATCACATTTTCGTGAATAAAAAAATTTAAATTAAAATGTGTTCAAATATGTTGTTTAAGCTGTTAGCGTAGTTATCAATTGAGATTTAACATTCGGTGTTCAGCGGTTGAGCTGATGAATGTTGAGAAGAATCAGAAGAGAAACGTCGGTAATGATGAAAGAAAAAGTGCTCACAAAAGAAAAGCCTATGTCGTCCAATGATGAATACAAATATCCGGGTAATAGCATGAGTGAAGAGGAACTGCTCGCTCGTATTGCGTGGTTTTATTATCACGATGGCTTAACACAAGGGGATATTGGCGAACTGCTGGGGTTGACCAGACTGAAGGTCTCCAGATTACTGGAGAAAGGCCGGCAGTCAGGGGTCATTCGGGTACAGATTAATTCGCGTTATGAAGGTTGTCTGGAACTGGAAAACCAACTGCAACAGCATTTTGGCCTCAAACATATCCGTATTCTGCCCGCTCTGGCCTCCCTCAGTATCAGTAGCCGGTTGGGAATTGGTGCTGCACATTTATTGATGGCATTAATACAACCGCAGCAACTGCTGGCTGTGGGTTTTGGCGAAACCACCATGTGTGCGCTACAGCACCTGAGTGGGTTTATCGCCTCACAGCAAGTACGTCTGGTGACTCTTTCCGGCGGAGTCGGCTCTTACATGACCGGAATCGGTCAGCTAGATGCCGCCTGTCAGGTCAGCATTATTCCGGCTCCCTTGCGAGCATCCAGTGCCAAAGTGGCTGAAACATTTCGTCAGGAAAACAGTGTGCGTGATGTGATGCTGGCAGCACGAGCGGCAGATGTTGCAGTGGTTGGTATTGGCTCAGTTAATCAGCAAAAAGAGGCCACCATTTTGCGCTCCGGCTACATCGGCGAAGGTGAACAGTTGATGTTCAGCCGCAAAGGTGCCGTCGGCGATATCCTCGGCTACTTTATGCAAGCCGATGGTGCATTGGTGCCGGATATGCAAATTCACCAAGAATTGATCGGCATCTCACTGGCCGAGTTGACCAATATTCCGACAGTTATTGGTGTCGCAGGTGGGGTGGAGAAATCAGAGGCAATTGTTGCTGCACTACAGGGCAAATATGTGAACGCCTTAGTGACCGATGAGCTGACAGCACGTTCTATTATTAAACTGATTTAATTGGCTATTTGGCGTGTCAGTTTCGGTTTGTGTGGTGCTTAAAATTCTCACGAATTCTGTGTACGCGCCGGTTTTCCGCGCGGGGCGCCCCTAATCTGACGACGGCAATGACGCCCATATTTTTTTCTTTTACAAAATTTCATTTATAGCAGTAGAGGACCGGTTTATTCACAAATCCATATAAAACAGAGGATAGCGCAATGAGTCAACTCTGTACGACCACCACGTCGGGTGAATACCTGATGGCTCTGGATGCAGGCACGGGCAGTGTTCGGGCTGTGATATTTGATCTTAATGGTAATCAGATAGCCGCCGGGCAGGCTGAATGGCTACATCTGCCAGTACCTGATGTTCCGGGGTCGATGGAGTTTGATTTAACCACTAACTGGAAATTGACCTGTCAGTGTATCCGTCAGGCTTTGCATCAGGCCAAACTACCCGCCAGTGCTATTCGTGCGGTTGCGGCGTGCTCAATGCGTGAAGGTATTGTGCTTTATGACCGTAGCGGCAAGCCTATCTGGGCCTGCGCTAATGTGGATGCCCGTGCCAGCCGCGAAGTCAGTGAGCTGAAAGAGTTGCATGATCATGGATTTGAGTTTGAAGTCTACCAATGCTCTGGGCAGACGCTGGCGCTGAGTGCCATGCCGAGGCTGTTGTGGCTGGCACATTATCGGCCAGATATTTATCGTCAGGCCGGCACATTGACCATGATAAGTGACTGGCTGGCGAATATGCTCAGTGGCGAGCTGGCGGTTGATCCCTCTAATGCGGGCACCACTGGTATGTTGGATTTAGCTACCCGCAACTGGCAACCGAATTTACTGGAGATGGCGGGATTACGTGCCGATATTTTATCGCCAGTCAAAGAAACGGGCACCTTGCTCGGCCATGTCACGGCACAAGCAGCAGAAGAGTGTGGTTTGTTGGCAGGTACGCCAGTGGTCATGGGCGGTGGCGATGTGCAACTCGGTTGTTTGGGGCTTGGTGTGGTGCGGCCGGGCCAGACGGCGGTATTGGGCGGCACCTTCTGGCAGCAGGTGGTTAACTTACCCAAACCCATCATTGATCCCAATATGAATACACGTATCAACCCTCATGTTATTCCCGGCATGGTGCAAGCAGAATCTATTAGTTTCTTCACTGGCCTGACGATGCGCTGGTTCCGAGATGCTTTTTGTGCTGAAGAGAAATTGCTCGCACAACGGCTGGGTATTGATACTTACAGTCTGCTGGAAGATATGGCGGCAAGGGTGCCGGCGGGAGCTTATGGCGTCATGCCTATTTTCTCTGATGTGATGCGCTTTAAATCTTGGTATCACGCCGCACCTTCATTTATCAACCTTTCACTCGACCCCGAAAAGTGCAACAAAGCGACCTTATTCCGTGCGTTAGAAGAGAATGCGGCGATAGTCTCGGCCTGTAATCTGGCACAAATTGCCGAATTCTCTGGCGTCAAAGCCTCTTCCGTTGTCTTTGCGGGGGGAGGATCAAAAGGCAAACTGTGGAGCCAAATCTTGGCGGATGTCACTGGCATTCCGGTCCGCGTGCCAGTCGTCAAAGAAGCCACTGCGTTAGGTTGCGCCATTGCGGCAGGGGTGGGTGTTGGGCTTTATGACGCGCTGGATAAAACCGGCGAACGGCTGGTGCGCTGGGAGCGAGAATATACACCCAATACTGAGCATCAAGCACTCTATCAGGCAGCCAAAACCAATTGGCAAGCCGTGTATACCGACCAGTTGACGCTGGTGGATAGTGGGTTGACGACGTCGTTGTGGAAAGCTCCGGGTCTGTGACATTGACGATTAAAATTGACTATCTTGTTTGCCAGCTTGAACTTCGGGCAGTACTCATCACCGTCACATACCGCTGTATGCTACGGTTCTTGCGCACTGTCCGCACTCAATCTTCCTGCACCGATAACGTCAATGGGTTTCGTGGGGTAAATCGACAACCCAAGAATGACTCGGCGGGAAAGCGTGCCGTGGGGGGCGGCGTAAACCTCTAGGGATAGGCTGATGGCATCTTCACTGCCTGCTTGTTCTCTCTGGGCAACACCAAAAATCATTGCTATGTCGCAAGTGCTTGGATAGCATTGTTGCCCCCTTTCGTTGCCGATGATGGCGCATCCTATGATGAATACATCAAATAAGACAGAATCACCTGCCGGGCAACTTTCTGCTCCTGTTTCTACCGCCCAACAGAGGGTATATAACCTGCCAGAAACATTGCGGGAGAAAGATAAAGTTCAGCGCATTTTAGTTATTAAATTACGCCATTTCGGCGATGTTCTTCTCACTACGCCGTTAATCAGCACGCTAAAAACCCACTATCCGCAAGCCAAAATTGACGTGCTACTGTATGGCGGCACGCAAGATATGCTGCGTGAGAATAAAACGGTCAATCACGCGTTTATTGTGGATCGTGGTCTCAAACATGCCGGCTTGCCAGCTCAAATTAGTGGCGAAAAGGCGTTATTTGCTGCATTAAAAGAGCACCATTATGATCTGATTCTCAACCTATCCGACCAATGGCGCGCCGCAGCCTATTGTCGCCTCTTAAAACCCGGCTTCAGTATTGGTTTTCATTACCCGAAACGTGACACTTGGCTCTGGCGCTACTGCCATTCTGCTTTGGTGGATATTCCTAATGCGGGCGAACGGCACACCGTACTGAATAATCTGGATATTCTTGAACCGCTACACCTGACTGAGGTTTGTACTGATGTCACCATGTCTTATGGTGCGCACGATGTTGAGCGGGTAAAACAGTTATGCCAGCAATACAGCATTAATGACTACATTTTGATCCAGCCCTCGGCCCGTTGGAAATTTAAAACGTGGGCCAGTGAATCCTTTAGCCAACTGATAAACCACTTAACTGAGCAAGGTGAAACGGTGCTACTGACAGGCGGCAAAGACCAAGCTGAACTGGACTATATTGCTGACATTATTGCCGGTTGCGTGCAACCAGAGAAAGTCATCAATCTATCTGGTCAATTGGCACTACCGGAACTGGCTGTCTTGATCGATAACGCTAAACTATTTATTGGTGTGGATTCTGTTGCTATGCATATGGCAGCGGCATTACAAACTCCGGCCGTGGTACTTTTTGGCCCTAGCAACCTTAACCAATGGCACCCGTGGCAGGCTCCGCATACCCTTTTATGGGCGGGTCACTACCGCACTTTGCCACACCCGAATGAGATAGATACTGACACCACCGATCGCTATTTGAACGCAATTCCGGTGCGTGATGTCATAGAGGCTGTTGACGCCTGGCGTGTACAGAGCCGGTAGTCTGTTAAAACGGGTGTCTGCCAGCCACCTTAATCGCCTCCCAACCTGCTCAAACTGAGAGAATTATGATCATCCCATCGACTTCTTCGCCGGTCACGACACCGGCTAACCGTCGTAGCGACATACTGAGTGGCATCACAGCATTACTGCTCGGTATTGCTTTGCCGTCATCCAGCTCACTTATCAATATATCGTTGGTTTTAGTCCTGATTTGTCTGATAGTTAACCGTAACTCACTGCAATTTAAACCCTTGCTGACAAATCCACTTGTCTACTTGCCAGCAGCTATGTTTGCGCTTTTGGCATTGTCATTGTTATTTCATCACAACAGTTATGGCCCGGAGATGGTCGGTAAAGATAAAAAGTTTCTTTATATCCTGCCGCTGGCACTCTTCTTTATTCATCAGCCACGGCTGATTAAACTGTTTTCTATTGGGTTTTTAGCGGCTAACGCAGTGGCTTTGGCTGGCACACTGGCGGTTGGAGTGTTACACATCCCGATTGGTAATGTTGATCCAACCAATCCCACCATCTTTAAACTGCAAATTACCCAAAACTTCTTCATGGCTTTGGCGGCTATGCTGTGGTTGGCTCTGGCGGTTAAAAACCAGGGGTGGAAACGCTGGGCATATGGCCTACTTGTCGTCGCGGCCAGTTACAGTGTGTTGTTTTTGGTTCTGGGACGCACCGGTTATGTTGCATTAGTTGTTGGACTCGGTGTTTGGTTGTTTTTCTCGTTGAGCAACCGTCAACGCGGGCTACTGGTGATACTGGGCGTGGTTGCATTCGCCGCACTCTTATTTATCCCCAATAAAGCAACGCAGCGTATCACTCAGGGTATTGATGAAATAAAAGTCTGCATAGCAGCGTCTGCAGGCCATGAGAATGATGCTTGCAGTACCTCAATGGGGCAACGTTCCGCATTTGCTATAGAGGCGGTACGGCTGATTAAAGCGGCTCCGATTCTTGGTCACGGCGCTGGTGGCTTCTATTATGAAAATCCAGAAATAAACTACAAAATCAATAATCCACATAACCAGTATCTGCTGGAGACTATTCAGTCCGGAGTGGTGGGTTTGATTATCTTCTTGGCGTGGATTGTCTGCTGTTATCGGGTTATCTGGCAGCAAACACCGGCTCTGCGTAATATTTTGTTAGCCGTTTTGACCAGCTATATGGCTTGCAACTTCTTTAACTCATTCTTGTTGGATTCATCTGAAGGCCATCTATTTATGATCTTTGTGGCGATTTTAGCCGGTTATTCTGTTGCGGGCACTCAGCATGCATCGGATAAGCAAGTAACCTAAAACCAGTGTGTTTAACGAATATACAAACTGAGTGCGGCCCCCAATGGGGGCCGTTTTTATTGTTCGGTAACATTTGCAATAGCGTGTATTTGCGATAGAGCATCACAAGACGTTATCACTTCTAGGGTAATGATAACGAATAACCTAAATGTAAAGTGATGCCTTTAAAATAACCGTCAATATGTATATTTGACTAGGGAGTTATTGACTAGGTTGTAAATTTTAAATACGAAATTAACCAGTTTTATTTACGTTATTTCCGGCAATGAGAGAATAATACGTTAGGTTTGAGGGATAATTCCTACGCTATTTCATCATTATGACCTGCACCTCTATCGGACATTTCAACATAAAACATCAGCCTTTCTAATGCGATCATAAAGAATAATGGATATTTTCTTTATTTAAATTAAATTGTTACTGCGGTTTTTTATGCTGACATTTCTTTTTGTGAAAAAATAAAATGCTAGTTTGTTGTCGTGTCATGGCGTTAGTTCATAGTGATTTACGTTAGTAGAAATGTAACGGTTGTTTTTTAACGTATCGATAACAAAAGTAAGCTGAATCTAAATGAAATCTAAATAAAACCTAAATGGCGATCATCTTTTCGCTATTGTTGTTGATTTTTCACACAAGTATAGCTACGCGTGGGAAATATAAAAAAAGAGTATTACCTATACGTTTTATAAAAAATAAAACGCGATGATTATGAACGGTCACTCTCTGATTATGGTTGTGATTACATAGGGGGGGTAAGGTGATGAAGGCGAAGAAATAGATAAAATTTTATAAGATTACGCCTATTTTTATAGCTGAATGTGAGTTATTTAACGCGTTGAATTTTAAGAGCTTTATAATTAATGGTTTATGGCTTAATCATTAATTTTAGACCATGGGTTCAGTGTCTGCAAGAGTGCGAGCACCCTTATCTATACCTAAGTTATTTAATGAATTGGCATGCGGTAATCATCTTAAATGGCCTAATTAAAAAAAACAGATTCCTATGCTAATGAAGTATCTTTGATGCAGTGAATTAAACTGGTTAGAACATTGTTGAATATCTGAAATGATGATTTTGATCACTATTACAAAATTCTGTTGTGTGTGATAATTTTTGCAACAATTTACATATTGTTATTTTTGGTCTACTTTCCGGACATTATGCAATAGTTTTAAAGGAAGCTATCATAAAAATGTATTTATCTCGGTAAGTGGGTCCAGGTGAATCTGTTTGTGGGATAAGCAGAATTTACATTTAACTTAATTTATCCAATGTCATTGAGAACATCATGGCCAATTCATCTACGAATAAATTATCTTTGCCGGCCCTAACTTCTTTAGTGGTCGGTTCAATGATCGGGGCCGGTATATTTTCATTACCAGCGACTTTCGGACGAGCAACTGGTGGGTTTGGTGCACTAATTGCTTGGTGTATTGCTGGGGGGGGGATGTTAATGCTGGCTTTTGTTTTTCAAACATTAGCGCAGCGTAAACCTAATCTCGACTCCGGTGTATTCATTTACGCAAAAGAAGGCTTCGGGGATTATCTCGGTTTTGCTTCAGCATTAGGTTTTTGGGCCGGCACTTGTATTGGTAACGTCTCTTACTTCGTACTTATCAAGTCAACACTCGGGGCATTTTTCCCTATATTTGGCGATGGTAATACCATCCCCGCAGTATTAGTGGCTTCCGTTATTTTATGGGGATTCCATATCCTGATATTGCGGGGCGTTAAAGAAGCGGCGGCGATTAATACTATTGCGACTTTCGCAAAAATCATTCCTATCTTCATTTTCGTCATCGTGCTGATTTTTGCCTTTAAAGGTGATGTCTTTGCATTGAACTTTTGGGGCACACCAGACGTTGTTAAAAGCGTGGATTTATCCCACTTGAATGATTATGGCTATGTCGGTCATGCAGCGGCAGTGATGGCACCTGTTGTTGAACCTGAGTCCTTATTCTCTCAAGTCCGCAGCACAATGCTGGTTACGGTGTTTGTGTTCTTAGGCATTGAAGGGGCCAGTGTGTATTCACGTTACGCCAAAGAGCGTAGCCATGTGGGTATTGCGACTGTTCTCGGTTTCATTGGTGTTTTATGCCTGTTGGTGCTGATCACCATGCTGTCTTACGGTGTGCTGCTCCGTCCAGATCTTGCGGCTTTACGTCAACCATCAATGGCGGGGGTATTGGAAGCTATCGTTGGGCGTTGGGGGGCCATCTTCATTAGCGTCGGTTTGATTATTTCGGTATTAGGCGCTTATTTGTCTTGGTCATTGCTGGCTGCAGAAGTGTTGTTCTCCGCCGCCAAAAGTAAAAGTATGCCGAAAGTCTTCGCGACGGAAAATAGTAATGCAGTACCTTCCGCGGCGGTTTGGCTGACAAATATCTTTATTCAAGTGTTCTTAATTCTGACACTGTTTACTGATTATGCTTTCCAGTTGGCGTTGGAATTAACCAGCTCATTAACCCTTATCCCTTATTTGCTCGTCGGGGCATATGGATTAAAACTGGCATGGACCGGTGAAACTTACGAAACCAATGCACGTGGGCATCGCAAGGATCTTATTTTTGCCATTATCGCGACCTTCTATTCCGCACTGATGATTTACGCAGGTGGCCTGAAATACTTGCTGCTGTCGGCCATTATCTATGGCCCGGGCACTATTTTGTATTTGATTGCCAAACGTGAACAGCATCAAAAAGCCTTTAATACCTACGAAAGAATACTGTTTATTGTGCTCATCGTGGCGGCGGTTATTGCGCTTTACAGCATCTTTACCGGAATTATCACCATATAATTTATTGGAGTTCTTATGTCAGATAAAGCGAAGAAAACTCACGCTAAAACTAAGTTTGGTGTCCATTCTGAAGTCGGGAAGTTACATAAAGTCATGGTGTGCGCCCCCGGTCGTGCTCATAACCGCCTGACCCCCAGCAATTGTGATGAATTATTATTTGATGATGTTCTGTGGGTAGAAAGAGCTAAACGCGACCATTTTGATTTTATGACCAAAATGCGTGAACGCGGTGTTGATGTGGTTGAAATGCATAATTTGCTGGCGGAAACACTGGAAAATCCGGCCGCGAAAAAGTGGATTCTGGATCAACAAATTGTGCCAAATGAAGTGTCACTCGGTATTTTGCATGAAACCCGCAGTTATCTGGAAAGCCTGACATCACGCGTGTTGGCGGAAGTATTGATCGGTGGGCTATCGACCACTGAATTACATAAAGACGGTAAGTGTGACAAAGAAGAACTGAAGCTGATCCGCGAAGCAGTTGGCATCACCGAATATCTGTTGCCGCCACTGCCAAATACGCTCTATACCCGCGACACCACCTGCTGGATTTATGGTGGGGTCACACTGAATCCGCTGTATTGGCCTGCACGTCATGAAGAAACTATTCTGACCACCGCTATCTATAAATTCCACCCAGATTTTGGCGACGCAAATGTAAAAGTATGGTGGGGTGATCCGACGCAGCACCACGGTACGGCGACACTGGAAGGCGGCGACGTGATGCCGATTGGTAACAAAACCGTGTTAATCGGCATGAGTGAGCGTACCTCTCATCAGGCGATTACTCAGTTAGCTCAATCGCTGTTTAAAAATAGTGAAGGGCAAGTCGAGCGTGTCATGATTGCCGCAATGCCAAAACTGCGTGCTGCCATGCATCTGGATACGGTATTTACATTCTGTGACCGTGATGTGGTGACTCTGTATCCGGCAATTGTTAATCAGATTCAAACCTTCTCACTGCGCCCAGATAAAGGCCCAACCGGTATTAAGCTGAGTCGCGATAAAGGCACTTTTGTTGAGGCGGTTGCTGGGGCATTGAACCTGAAAAAACTGCGTGTGGTAGAGACGGAAGGCAACGATTACGACACCGAACGCCAGCAGTGGGACAGCGGCAATAACATGGTTGCATTGTCTCCTGGGGTTGTTCTGGCTTATGACCGTAATACGAAAACGAACACCCAGTTGCGTAAAGAAGGGGTGGAAGTGATTGAAATTGTCGGCAGTGAATTAGGCCGTGGGCGCGGAGGCGGTCACTGCATGACATGCCCGATTATTCGAGATGCCGTTGACTACTAATTCCCTTTGTTCTTGAAGTCGTAGGGGGTTAGTTACGTGCACTTACCCGAATCATTTACTTATGTAAGTGATTCGGGATGCGCTTAATAGATAGAGCTGCTCTTAAAAAAATAGCCGATAGTGAATAGCAGAACAGCGCTATTTTACTCTCGGCTATCTGTGTTTATTCCCTTTTTAAGACTGAAATGTGATGTACCGAAATGAAAAGGATTATTGAGTGAAATACGTTTATGGTGCGTGCTTTTTGTTGATTGTGGTTCTGACTACGCTGTTTGCATTCCAAAATAGCGGGACAGTGAACTTATCTCTACTTTTCACGCAAATAACACTACCCATTTC
Organism: Yersinia vastinensis; assembly: GCF_044905075.1. NCBI lineage: Bacteria > Pseudomonadati > Pseudomonadota > Gammaproteobacteria > Enterobacterales > Yersiniaceae > Yersinia > Yersinia vastinensis. The sequence goes on along the minus strand of NZ_CP173260.1, from coordinate 4,066,720 downwards.
TGTACTAATTGTGCTGATCTATTTTTTAGGGATGTTTACCGGGGGATTATTAATCACACTAATAAGAGCGCTAGTGCGCAACTTGTCACAGAAGACAGATAAAAAAGTGTGAATAACTAATCTGCAATAATTTTGAAAATCTGACTCAATGAGATCTTATAGTGAAGATAAAAACAGTAGTCATTCTGCTATTAACGTTTCTTCTCGCTGCTTGCGACAGAACTCCCCCTGAAGTCGTGGAAAGTGTGCGTCCGGTTAAAATATTTACTGTTGAAGACAGTGGGCAAAATGGGACTCGTTACTTCCCGGCACGATTACAAGCTGGTGATGAAACTCAACTCTCCTTTAAACGCAGCGGGCAGCTACAACAATTGTGGGTGCGTGAAGGTGAGCAGGTCAAAAAAGGTCAGAGAATTGCGATGCTTAATGACACTGATCTGAACTTACGAGTCAGGGATCGTCAGTCAACTTTTAATCTGGCACGAGATCAATTCAACCGTTTCAATACATTACAAGGGCAACGTGCAGTTTCACGTGCCGAGTTGGACGTCCGCCGTGCTGAGATGGAATCTGCTCGCGCTGCGTTGGAAATTGCGCAAAAAGAACTCAGTGATGCCACCATTACCGCACCTTTCGATGGCATTATTGCCAATGTTAATGTGCGTAACCATCAGGTCATGGCCCCAGGTCAAGCAGTGGCAACATTAAGTGCATTGGATACGCTAGATGTCGTGTTCAGTGTACCCGAACGTCTATTTACCACACTGGACATCAGCAATCGCAATTACACCCCAACGGTATTACTAAATCACCTGCCGGGGCGCGAGTTTATTGCTGAATATAAAGAACATACCACCTCGACGACTTCCGCCTCCCAGACTTTCCAAGTGACGTTGACCATGAAACGCCCGCTAGATATGCCATTGCTTTCAGGTATCAGTGGCCGGGTGAGAATCAATTCCGGCAATCTGTCTGGCACTGCCCATCCCACCATTATCGTACCGGTTGAAGCGGTCTTTAATCCTGACAGTGCACAGCTCAATGATGCACGGGTCTGGGTTATCAAAAATGAGGATGGTCAGATGCATGTCGAAGAGCGCAAAGTACAAGTGGGTCAACTCACGGCAAACGGTATTCAAATCACTTCCGGGTTGGCTGATGGCGAGCAAATTGTCTCCGCAGGTACGGGTGAGCTTCGTCCAAATCAAATTGTTCGGGCTTGGGTACGTGAGCGGGGCCTCTAATGAAGCTGACTGATAATTTCATCAATAATAATACACGTATCTGGCTAACGATTCTGTTGCTGGGTATTGGTGGCATTATTGCCTATCTCAATATAGGTAGGCTGGAAGACCCGGCTTTTACCATCAAAACGGCGGTGGTAGTGACCCGCTATGATGGTGCATCGGCGCAGCAGGTTGAGGAGGAAGTGACGTTACCTCTGGAGAATGCTATTCAAGAACTCTCCTATGTAGATGATGTGACGTCGATTTCCAGTGCCGGTTTATCGCAAATAACTATCAATATTCGCGCACAATATGGCGCGAATGAGTTACCGCAAATCTGGGATGAGTTGCGGCGTAAAATTAACGACAACAGTGTGCGCTTACCGCCGGGGGCGAGTGCCCCAATGGTCAACGACGACTTTGGCGACGTGTATGGGTTCTTCTTCTCGCTCACGGGCGATGGCTACAGTAACCAGGATTTACGCAATTTTGCCGAACAATTGCGGCGTGAATTGGTCTTGGTGCCCGGGGTTGGGAAAGTGGGGATTGTCGGTATTCTGCCAGAAGAAGTGCAGGTAGAGATTTCCCGCGCCCAAATGACGGCCGCTGGCATTACACCGCAGCAATTGTCCGACTTACTGAGTCGTCAGAATGTGGTGTCTGATGCTGGTCAGTTACAGGTGGGCAGCGAGTCGATTCGTTTGCATCCCACTGGTGAATTCCAAAGCGTACAAGAGTTGGGGAATTTATTGGTCAGCCAGCCCGGCAGCCCGAAAAGTGTCTATCTTCGTGACATCGCGACGGTGACACAGGGCTTTGGTCATTCACCCACCAACATTTATCGCGCTAATGGTAAGCCAGCGTTGGCATTGGGGATCTCATTTGCCCCGAACGTCAACGTTGTCAATGTGGGTAATGCCATTAAAGCTCGGCTGGCACAGCTTGAAGGCGAACGTCCATCAGGCATGCACATTAATGTGTTTTATGACCAATCCCATGAAGTTGAGGGGGCAGTTAACGGCTTTATCCTGAACTTCTTGCTGGCATTGTTAATTGTTGTTGTCACCCTGCTGATTTTTATGGGGGTCCGCAGTGGTGTAGTTATCGCCATTTCTCTGGCACTTAATGTTCTCGGCACACTGCTGATTATGTGGCTGTTTAATATCGAGCTACAGCGCGTATCGTTAGGCGCGTTAATTATCGCGCTCAGTATGTTGGTAGATAACGCCATTGTGGTGGTGGAAGGGATAGTGGTAGGCCGCCAGCGCGGCGAAAATATCTTTACGGCTATCAGCAATGTGGTCAAGCGCTCAATGATGCCATTATTGGGGGCCACTATCATTGCTATTCTGGCTTTTGCGCCAATCGGCCTGTCCAATGATGCCACCGGTGAATACTGTAAATCCTTATTCCAGGTATTACTGATTTCGCTGATGTTGAGTTGGTTCACCGCACTGACACTGACGCCGGTCTTTGCCAAGTGGGCATTTGAGAATCAGAAGCCAGTACAAGCCGATGCGGATAAGCCAGCCAAGCAACCTTATGATGGTTGGTTGTTCCGTTATTATCGTGTGGTTTTAGGCAAATTACTGCAACACCGCACCATCACTTTGGTATTGCTGGCAGCCCTGTTGGCGGCATCGGTGGTTGGGTTTGGCAATGTGCGCCAGAGCTTCTTCCCCCCCTCAAACACCCCTATCTTCTTTGTTGATATTTGGCTGCCTTATGGGACAGATATCAGTTATACCGAAGGGGTGGCAAATAAAGTTGAGCAGTATATCAAACAGCAAGAAGGGGTGGCTGACACCATGGCGACGATTGGTCAGGGCGCAATGCGCTTTATGCTGACCTACAATGCCCAGCGTCATTATCCTAACTATGCGCAGGTGATGGTTCGTACCGAGCAGCTTGACCAAATACCGGGCCTGATTGATGAAATCGAATCCTACATGCATGACGAATACCCGCAAGTTGATGCGCAGATAAAACGCATCATGTTTGGGCCGTCAAACAACAGTTCCATCGAAGCTCGTTTTATTGGTCCGGATCCAGAGGTTCTGCGTTCACTGGCCGCACAAGCGGAAAAGGCGATCATTGCTGATCCGATGGCCGATGGTGCAAGGCATGACTGGCAAGATCGTAGCAAAATGATCCGGCCACAATTCTCTGATTATTTGGGCCGTGAACTGGGTGTCGATAAACGTGAGGTAGATGGCACGTTGCGCATGAGTTTTGGTGGTCTACCGGTCGGGCTGTACCGTGATGGCACACGCCTAATGCCGATTGTGTTACGCACTCCAGATTCTGAGCGGCTTAATGCAGAACGTCTTAATGACGTGATGGTGTGGAGCCAGGCACGCCAAGCCTTTATCCCGATTGATAACGTTGTGACCAGTTTTGAAACCGAGTGGGAAGACCCACTGATTATGCGTCTGGATCGTAAGCGCACACTGACGGTACAAACGGATCCGACTCAACAGGGGGGCGAGACCTCGGCGGAGCTATTGCGACGCATTAGACCGGGAGTGGAAGCCGTGCAGTTACCACGCGGGTATGAACTGGAATGGGGTGGCGACTACGAAAGTACCAAGGAAGCTCAACGAGGTATTTTCATCAGTCTACCTATCGCCTTCTTGATTATGTTCGTGGTCACGGTGCTGATGTTCAGCTCTGTACGCAATGCGCTGGCTATTTGGCTGACAGTGCCATTGGCGTTGATCGGAGTGACAGTGGGCTTCTTATTGACGGGTATTCCGTTCGGCTTTATGGCCCTATTAGGGCTATTAAGTTTGAGTGGGATGTTGATTCGTAACGGTATTGTATTGGTTGAAGAGATCGGTTTGCAGCGGCAGGAAAAACCGCTACGTGAAGCGATTATCGATGCTTCTACCGCCCGTCTACGGCCCATTATGCTAACAGCATTTACCACTGTTCTGGGGCTGGCACCGCTGTTGAGTGATGCCTTCTTCCAAAGTATGGCGGTGGTTATTATGTTCGGTCTGGGCTTCGCCACCGTGTTGACATTACTGGTCTTGCCAGTGATTTACAGCAGTATGAACCCAGAACCTAAAGAAAAAGTGCATGATGAGCCGGTGAGTGAATAACTCGCTCATCGTATCACTCAGTTTGCCGTGATCTCAGCAGCCCCAATTCTCGGGGCTGCTTTTTTATTTGGTGATCTTTTTTAGGGGGGTAAATAATAAATATCCTGCTATCGCAAGGCCAGTACTGCCCGCGATAACGAATGTCATAGGGATGCCGATATAATGAGCAACACCAGAACCGATAACCGGGCCGGCAACCAGTGTGGCTAATTGTACGCTGCGGCAACTGGTTGAAATGACACCTAACATATTTGTGGGCGCTTCATTTTGTAAAACAATGCTAAATGACATCACAATACACGCATAACAAAAACCATTAATAAACCAAATAGTGCAGAAAATATAAAGATGGAGATTATCAAAAATCAAACAGAGAGTACCGGCACTGAGTACAGTGACACTGAAGCCAATAAGCCCACAAATCATCAACCATTGGTTGCTAAATAATGCATATATTTTCTTGAATAAAAAGCCCGATAAAATAGCACCAGCAGCGGTGCTACTCACGATAATGCCAAATGTACCTGGGCCAAATCCCTGATTTCTTAATAAAATAGAAAGAATAGAATCATATAAACCCAATGTAAGTGAGGCGGCCAGAACGACGGAGAAAGAAGAAAACAATATAGAGCTTTTCCTAATGATATTATATACTAGATTGAAGTTAGGTAGAGTTTCTGTGACAATAATTGATTTTTTAACCCATCCAATAATAAAGCCCATTCTTATAGATAGTAATGCTGTAATTAGCGCCATAACGGCGGTTAAATAAAACCCCCCTTGCAAATTTACTATGGCAGAGATGGCAGAGGCAAATAGTGGGGAAATGATTTTTATGCATTGATCAATAATATTGCAAAGTGCGACAGTAAGTAATATTTGTTCTTTATTTAATAACTCCCTAATAAGTATTTGCTCAGCAGGGCTTGCACCTAAGTTACTGATTCCTTTTAGAAGAATTCCAAGTAAAAACAGTTCCTGATGAGTTGATGTAGCAAGCCATAGAGAGGTTGCAAATCGACCAAAAGAACTCGTTAATAATATTACCACTGGCGAGTATCTATCTGCCAGTTGACCAATAAATGGCCCTAATAATAATCCAGGAAAACCATATAATGCCGCTGCTATCCCTAGCTGGTAGGCCGGAGCATTAAAATGAAAACTCATTACAGTGAATATAAGGGTAAAATCAACCCAAACTGCGATAGAGTTAAGTATTCGGGATAAAAATAAAGAAGGGAATCCAGCTATAAGAAATAGTTTTAGCATTAAAATGATTTCTTATTATTTTCATGTGAATGTTTTTTGGTATAAAACCGATCATTGACAACAAAACCATCAAGCCCTCTTTGCTGCATATATTCTGCTAACTCACTTGTTTTATTAATAAAGCCTTTTCCGTTAAAATTGAGTGAGGTATTACATAACACACCATAGTCTGTTATTTTTTTAAAAGCTAAAATCAGTTGATATATATTATTGTTTTGCTCGCTATTAACTGTTTGTGGTCTGGATGAACTATCAACATGAGTAATAGCTTGAAGGCAACTATCTAAAACATGAGAAAAAAATAGCATGTGAGGGCTGGGTTTCTTTAAATCAAAATATTTTAATGCATCACTTTGCAAACAAATTGGAGCAATTGGCCTAAATGATTCTCTATTTTTTATAGTATTTAAACGCATTAATGTGGTTTTACTAAATGGTGCTGCCAATATTGATCTATTACCTAATGCTCTTGGGCCAATTTCGGCTTTGCCATTAACCCAACCAATAACAGCACCTTTTGCCAGAGCATAAGCGACATTAGGATATTCTAATTTTTCATATTTAAGCCCAACAATATCAATCACATCATTATTGAAAATCTGGCCACAGTAAACACTCCAATCAATTTTAGCATTACCTGTAAAATAATATTGTGCATCAATAGCTGTACCAATGGCAGAACCAGAGTCATTAGTGCAGGGCGGGATGAAAACATCATCAAATAAATCACAATTTAGCCATTTACTATTCCAATCACAGTTCAAACCACAACCACCACTTATCAGTAATGGTAATTTCTTACTAACTATTTTTTTAACTTCGGTATAAAATTTTGCAAATATTGCATCAGTTAAATACCCTGTAAATTGCTTAAAAACATCACTTTCGACGCCTATATTATATAGGTGTGACTTTACAAATTGATTCTTACATAGTTTTTCATAACTCAATGGTGTTGATAATAAATAGGATATTAATTCATCATCCTGAGCTGATATTTCCTCCCTGTTACAGTAAGCCGCCAAAGCCATTATTTTACCAGCATCACCCAGCCTTACTTGGCCTTGAGTAAATGGAAAGGTTTTATCAGCAATGCCATATGAAAAAGCATAACGAATACCTATATCAGGAATAATATCAGCTAGTTTTTTAATTCTAACATGTTGGTCTATATAATAAAATGAACCAATATGTCCCTCCCAAATAAGTGCATAGCAAGGTTTTCCTTGGCGAAAAGGTGACATACCATAGGCACATAATAAATGTGAACGTTCGTGAGAAGAGGTAAAATAAAACACATCATGTTTAAGAAAATTCATTTTCACCGGCTTGGTCAATTCTAGCCCAAAGTAACCGGCACCAATATCATGATTATGTGGATTATTACCGGATGACCAACCACTAAGTGCAATAATATCTGGGGCATCATTAATAGTTGATAGAGCTTCAATAATGCACTCAGTAGTAATATTACAATAACGAAATCCAGAGCCTTTTTCTGCTTCATGAGAGAAAATTAGCTTGCTATCTTTAATGTAAGAAATACTGCCATCATGCCCTGGTTTAAATGATAAAATTTTCATTGGTTACTTTCCCCATGACTAGTTTGACGTTTTATAGTTTCAAGCAACTTAGGGGAAAAAGAGGAACCCGAACTTGGCCCCGCGCCTAAGAAGAACATTACAGATTCTTCAACTTCATTTACACCAAGTAGCTTATTTATTTCCCTATCCAAAAAATAGCCAGTTGGCCAAGAGCCTAACTGCATGGCAGTGGTGATTAGTTGAAATGTTTGAACTAAGCAGCCTATATCAAACAATGCGACCCTATAGGCTCTGGAGTGAGGGTATTTCCACCACATCTTTTTAAAGCATGATGTGATAAAAATACCAAAAGCTAAGTCTTTGGCAAACATTTGGGCACAAAGCAGGCTCCCTAATTTTTCCCCATTGATATCGGTACTGACTAGCGTCAATTCATGTCTATGAGACTGATAGTGATATATTCCTGATGCTAATCCAATTATATTTAAAGCAACCAAATAAGCTTCACTTGTTTGTAGGGAACCTCCTGATGGTGAGGTGCGGCGATAACCGATAGATTTTAGTCCTGCAACTTCCATTTCAGTGCGCTTTGAACCGTGAGGGGTACCAAAGGTCCAGAATAAAACCTCGGCCACTTCTTGCAATGAAACTGTTTCTCTTTTGAATTCTCTGCTAGTCTTTCGCGCAAATAATGTATCCATCAGCCTCTTATCAAATAAGAAATTCTAGTCTGGCTTTGGTAATGGAATTGTCTCACCTGAGCGTTGGTAGTCTAATTCAGGAATCTTATCTGCGATTGATGCACAGTAATTTACATAGCCTTCATAACTGTCATCAGTTGGTAATTCCATTCCTTTGTCTAAGATAACTTGAGTTCCAATGTGAAATATTTTTGAGAGGCAATCCCAACCCCAATAAAACATATCTCTATCATCTCCATCTAATATTTTACTATCCATAATGTTTTTATCTATTAAGGAATCAGTAAATTTATCGCCATTAGCAAGTTCTTTAATTCTTTTTATATAATAACTATTTATCTCATATTGATTATGATGTCTATAATCCCATAAAATTAATTTACCACTAATTATTGCTATAAAAATAAAAGGATCAGTTGTATTCATTTTTATTATAATTATCCATAGGTATGGCAGTCAGCCAGTCTAACTGCCGATTGAGATGAAAAGTAATAGCTACACAGGATTGACTGGGCCTGTATAAGCATCATTAGATTGATATGAAAGGCTTGGTTCTATAGATACTTTATTCATTATAAATATCCTATTGAGTTTATTAGATTGAATTTTATTGAGTAGTTAACTTTAGTCGATTTGAATAAATGACTAAAATAGGCTAAGTGATTTTCTCAATTTATACAATATTAAGTTTAATTTTTAAGAGTTTCTTTTTATATGCTTCTGACATTTTTTCTATGTACAAAATAAGTAATTTAGTCAGGTTTTATTTTTAATGTTAAGAGGGCAACGAAAGAAAATTATTGGGCTACAGAGGATCCTCTCGACTGGGGGCGGTAATATTAACTCATACACAAAATCAAATTGTGCGCTACTTCTCTTCCTGTTCCCAAACGTTAGCCTTATTGTTCCAATATGAAACCTAATTCCGTCATTGATGTTTCATTATGGAACATTTTCGCCACCCATTTTCAGCTTGTTTTTTGCGCTTATAGTGGTTCCAGTTTCATCAAATTGACCCTAAAAATTATTCATTATGATGTTATCTCTTACGCTATAGGAGCAAGGTATGCTGAAAGTCATTCAATCTCCGTCTAAATATATTCAAGGTGCCAATGCACTTCAATCCATTGGTGAGTTTGCTAAGTTACTGGCAAATAACTATTTTATCATTGCTGATGATTTTGTGATGAAGCTGACAGCTGATACCGTCGGCTCAAGTTTGCAAGCCAGTGGGTTGGACAGTCATTTCAGCCGTTTTAATGGTGAATGTTCTCGTCAGGAAATAGAGCGCCTGACCGTCGAGCTGAAGAAACACCATTGCAATGGGGTGATTGGTATTGGTGGTGGGAAAACGCTCGATACAGCAAAAGCGATTGCTCACTATCAGCATATCCCGGTGGTTGTCGTGCCGACGATTGCCTCCACCGATGCACCAACCAGCGCACTGTCGGTGATTTACACTGAACAAGGTGAGTTTGCTGAATATCTGATTTACCCGAAAAATCCTGACATCGTGCTGATGGATACCACGATTATTGCTAAAGCGCCGGTACGTTTGCTGGTCGCTGGCATGGGGGATGCGCTATCTACTTATTTTGAAGCGCAAGCCTGTTTTGATGCCAAAGCCATTAGCATGGCGGGTGGTGCGTCAACTTTAGCGGCGGTCACACTGGCCCGTTTATGCTACGAAACATTGCTGGCAGAGGGTTACAAAGCCAAGCTGGCGGTAGAAGCGGGAGTGGTGACTGAAGCGGTTGAGCGCATTATTGAAGCCAATACCTACCTGAGTGGTATTGGTTTTGAAAGCAGTGGCTTGGCGGCAGCTCATGCTATTCACAACGGTTTTACTGTGCTGGAAGAGTGCCATCATTTATACCATGGCGAAAAAGTAGCTTTCGGCACCCTAACGCAGTTGGTATTGCAAAACAGCAGCATGGAAGAGATTGAAACCGTGCTCTCATTCTGCCAGCAACTGGGTTTACCTATTACTTTGGCGGAAATGGGCGTTTCGCAGGATATCGAGCGCAAAATTCGTGCCGTTGCCGAAGCCAGTTGTGCAGAGGGTGAAACTATTCACAACATGCCATTTGCCGTCACACCAGACAGTGTTTACGCCGCAATTATCGTAGCTGACAGTTTAGGACAGGCCTTCCTTAACTGATTTCGATGATAGACAAGCTAACTGACTGAGCTTGCCGGTGCCCTCATCATCGGCAGCTCAATTTTCCGGCATTCCCGTTCGCGGAGCATAAAATGAAAAAATTAATTAACAGCGTTGAGAGTGTATTACAGGAACAAATTCAGGGGCTGGTTGAGGCCCATCCTGAGTTGGTATTGCATCAGGAACCGCTTTTCATCACGCGAATAGATGCGCCGGTGAAAGGTAAAGTGGCATTGATGTCTGGCGGCGGCAGTGGTCATGAGCCAATGCATTGCGGTTTTATCGGTGAAGGGATGCTGGATGGTGCGTGCCCTGGTGAGATTTTTACCTCGCCCACTCCTGATCAAATGTATGAATGCGGTCAAGCTATTGATGGCGGGCAAGGGGTGTTGATGCTGATTAAGAATTATACCGGCGACATTCTTAACTTTGAAACTGCCGCAGAACTGCTGCATGCCGATGGTACGGCGGTTGCCACCTTAGTGATTGATGATGATGTCGCTGTCAAAGACAGTCTATATACCGCAGGGCGGCGTGGCGTAGCCAATACTGTCATTATCGAAAAGTTGTTGGGGGCGGCAGCAGCTCGGGGCGATTCATTGGATGAATGTGTTGCACTCGGTCAGAAAATAAATAATCAGGGCCATTCCATTGGCATCGCGCTGGGGGCTTGTACTGTGCCAGCAGCGGGTAAACCGTCATTTACGTTGGCTGAGAATGAGATGGAGTTTGGGGTGGGGATCCATGGTGAACCCGGTATTGAACGCCGCCCATTCACTTCGTTGAATGACACGGTGGATGCCATGTTCCAGACTTTAATCGAACACGGTAGCTATAAGCGCAAGTTACGTCAGTGGGATAGACAAGCGGGAGATTGGAGTGAAACGGAGCAATCTAAGCAGCCATTGGCGAAAGGCGATCGCGTGATCGTGCTGGTGAATAATCTGGGCGCGACACCGCTATCTGAACTTTACGGTGTCTGGCATCGCCTGGCCGCTTGTTGCGCTGATTTTGGCTTGACCATTGAGCGCAACCTGATTGGTTCGTATTGCACTTCTCTGGATATGCAGGGCATGTCTATCACCATACTGAAAGTGGATGATGAACTGCTGTCATTGTGGGATGCCCCGGTGAATACACCTGCGCTGAGAAAAAATATTTAAAACGGTATATCTAGAAAAACGATATCGCCAAAAAATAATGTGTCTGGAGAAAACCATGGGACTTACCAAACAGCAAATTGTCAGTTGGTTGCAACTTTGCGCTGAAGTTTTCAGCGAGCAACGTGATTTTCTGACGCAGTTGGATACTGAGATCGGCGATGGTGACCACGGCCTGAATATGAATCGCGGCTTTAATAAAGTGGTCGAGAAATTACCTTCATTTGCTGATAAAGACATTGGCTTCATCCTGAAAAATACCGGTATGACTCTGCTTTCCAGTGTTGGGGGAGCCAGTGGCCCCTTATTTGGCACATTCTTTATCCGTGCGGCGCAGAGCACTAATGCCAAACAGAGTTTGGACTTGGCTGCGGTTTGTCAGATGTTCAAAGATGGTGTGGAAGGGGTGGTTATGCGTGGCAAAGCTGAGCCGGGCGATAAAACCATGTGTGATGTTTGGTGGGCCGTCGTGGCACAACTTGAGCAAGCCAATCAGCAAGGCGTGCCGCTGGTGGATGCGTTACAGCAAACCGTCGAGCGTGCCCAGCAGGCATTGGCAGGGACTATCACTATGCAAGCCCGTAAAGGCCGCGCCAGCTATCTTGGCGAACGCAGTATTGGTCATCAGGATCCTGGGGCAACATCTGCGATGTTAATGATGCAGGCCCTATGGCAGGTTGCCAGCCACTAATATGGCGCAACCGACAAGTTTATCAGGAGGAAAGATGGTCAATCTCGTTGTAGTTTCTCATAGCGCGCTGCTGGCTCAGGGTGTGGCTGAACTGGCACAGCAAATGACACAGGGGGGCTGCCAGTTGGCGATAGCCGCCGGTGTAGACGACCGAGATCATCCTATCGGCACGGATGCCATTAAAGTGATGGAGGCCATTGAGTCGGTTTATTCTCCATCAGGTGTGCTGGTGTTGATGGACTTAGGGAGTGCGCTGCTCAGTGCAGAAACCGCACTGGAATTATTGGACCCAGAGATGGCACAAAATGTGCGGCTCTGCGCCGCCCCGCTGGTCGAAGGGACTCTGGCCGCTGTGGTGGCTGCATCATCTGGGGCATCACTGGCCGAGGTGTGTGCTGAAGCGATGAGTGCTCTGACAGCAAAAGCTTCTCAATTAGGTGAAGATACCACGATACCCACAGCCGCTAGTGCTGTAGCAGCTAAAGTTGCGCCTGACGCGCAGAGTGTCAGTTGGGTGGTGCGCAACCCTAATGGGCTGCATGTGCGGCCTGCAGCTAAATTGGTCGAAGTGCTCGCCCCCTTCACGGCAGATTTACTGCTGGAAAAAAATGGTCAATGTGTTAATCCACGCAGCTTAAACCAGTTAGCTATTTTGCAAGTCCGTAAGGGCGATACCATTCGTTTGCTCGCCAGTGGTGCGCAAGCAGGTGAGGCGCTGGATGCATTCCTGCAACTGGCTCATCAGCATTTTGGGGAGTCTGTTACCACCACCAGTGATAATGGATTTACTGGTGTGATGGTTCCTCGCGGTGTGATTCATGCCCCTGTGTTGCAGTGGTTACCTGCCAAACCTGTTTTTTTACCGCAAACGCTTCACGCCGGACAAGTGGTGGATCAGCAACAGCGTCTGGATTTGGCTTTGGCCCAAACCACCGTTGACTTACAGCAGTTGGCACAGCAGGCAGAACAGCAGATTAGCGTTGAGGCCGCAGCTATTTTCAATGCGCATGCCATGCTAATTGATGACGAAGAACTTCACTTGGCAATAAAAGCACGGATAACACAGCAGTTGATTTGTGCAGAGTCGGCATTGCAGGATGAACTGATGGCAATGGTGGCTGATTATCAGGCACTGGATGATGATTATTTGCGTGTCCGGGAATTGGATATTCGCGATATTCTGAATCGTACCTTAGGTCATTTAACAGGGCTACCCCCGGTTCCACTTTCAGTCTGTGGTGAGATTTTACTCGTAGCTGAAGAGTTATTCCCGTCGCAGATGGTTGGGCTTGATCACCAACAAGTCAAAGGCATCTGTTTAAGTCAGGGGAATATCATGTCCCACAGTGCTATTTTGGCAAAAGAGTTGGATATCCCAATGCTAGTCGGGGCGGAGGGGTGTCTTGATGGCAGTCGCAATGGGCAAATTGCAATATTAGATACAACCGTCGGAGTGCTTAAGCTTCAGTGATCCAGATCATCGGCAGACAGCCGCGCTCGCTCAGAGCGGCTGTCTGCCGGAACATCACGCTTAACTATGCTATTCCACGACACTACGGTGCTAAAATCTGATTTTTCCAGTTATCTTGTTATTTTATTAATAATGGATATTAATTTATATTATTTTATTTCGCGCACATTTCTCGTCAAAAATTAATTATTCCTTGTGTATTCGGTTATTCTCAATAATGTGATCCATGTAAATGGAACCGCGTTTCATTTTATGGATTATGCATTTCTAATATTAAAATTATCTTCCTAAAGTCAATAATAACGCAAGGTTATTTTAATCTGGCGGTATTCCTCTTTAAGGATCATGAAATGCCGATTCATTTTATGAGTAAAACCCTATTGTTGGGGTTGGTATCATTTGCGGTATTAGGTGAGGCCCGTGCGCAATATAATGCTGTCGTGTCTACTGCTCCTCAGGGAAATGAGTTTTCTTCGATTAATGCGGCGGTAAAGTCAGCCCCGGCAGATAATTCTCCGTTTATTATTTTCCTTAAAGATGGGGTTTACACTGAAAGGTTGGAGATCACACGCAGTCATATCACACTGAAGGGGGAAACCCGTGATGGCACAGTGATTGGCGCAAACACTGCCGCAGGCATGCTCAACCCACAAGGTGAAAAATGGGGAACGTCAGGCAGCAGTACCGTATTGGTGAATGCGCCAAACTTTACTGCCGAAGATCTCACTATTCGAAATGACTTTGACTTCCCTGCCAATAAGAAAAAAGCAGATACCGATCCGACGAAATTAAAAGATACCCAAGCGGTAGCATTATTATTAGCCGAAAATAGTGATAAAGCACGTTTCAAAAAAGTGAAGCTAGAGGGTTATCAGGATACGCTTTATAGCAAAACAGGTAGCCGGAGCTATTTCACTGATTGTGAAATCAGTGGTCACGTTGATTTTATTTTTGGTTCAGGTATTACCGTATTTGATAACTGTAATATTGTGGCGCGTGACCGCAGTGATATTGAGCCACCCTATGGCTATATTACCGCGCCCAGCACATTAAAAACGTCACCTTACGGTTTGATATTTATAAATAGTCGTTTGACAAAAGAACCGGGTGTACCGGCCAAAAGTTTTGCTTTAGGGCGGCCATGGCATCCAACAACCACCTTTGACGATGGGCGTTATGCTGATCCGGCGGCAATCGGTCAGGCTGTATTTATCAATACGACGATGGATGATCATATTTACGGTTGGGATAAAATGTCTGGTAAAGATAAGCAAGGCGAGAAAATTTGGTTTTATCCGCAAGATTCCCGTTTCTTTGAAGCAAACAGTACAGGGCCGGGCGCTGAAATGAATGCAGGGCGTCGTCAGTTATCTGCTGAACAGCTTAAAGCCTTCACTTTGCCGATGATTTTTCCTGATTGGACCGTGAATTAAGGCTACACGGGCAGAGATTCGCCCCCTTTAAATTGATGGATATCCAGCCGGTGGAGTTTCACTTTTCGCCATAATGTTGTGCGGCCTATTCCTAATAAGGCCGCCATTTCATTCAACTGACCTTGGCACACTAAGGCTGCACGAATAATGGCCTGTCTTTCTAATTCTTGCAGTGATAGAACCGGCTGGGGCTGTGGCATATCCGGTTCCAGTAGTAGTTTTTCCCCTAACAAATGTTCCGGCAAATCATTGAGATTAATGCGATTGTTACGACACGCCATGGCAGCTCGCTCGACCACACTTTTTAGTTCTTGATCATTGCCCGGCCAAGGGTACTGACATAACTGTCGGATAACACTGTCATCGGGCTGATACTGACAGTGAAAATGTTGTCCTAAACTTGCCAGTGTATGCTGAACCAGCAGCGGGATGTCTTGTTGGCGTTGGCGTAAGGGCGGGATATGCAGCTCAAAAGATTGTAAGGTATAGAACAGTTGGCGGCGAAAGCGCCCTTGTTTTACTAACAATGGCAGGTCCGCGCCGGTGGCGGTAATTATCCGAACATCCACCGGAATCACCCGATTGGAGTTCACCCGCATCACCATGCCGGTTTTGACGATTTGCAGCAGTGCTGACTGCATTTCTGGCGACAAATATTCAACCTGCTCCAGATAAAGTGTGCCGCCATTGGCTAGCTCAAATTTACTGGGTTGCCCGGATTCGCCTTCACTGGCGTCGCTGCCAAGAAACTCCCTTGTCATCAGATTTTGCGGTAATGCTTGGCAATTCAACACAATATACGGACCATCTGCGCGGCTGCTGGCATTGTGGATGGCCTGCCCTAGCTGTTGTTTGCCGACGCCTTCTTCTCCGTGCAATAAAATAGGATGTCGGCCTTTCGCCGCTTGTTTGCCATAACGTACCAGACGGCGCATTTCTAGTGATGCGACGGGCATATCGTCAAAGGTATAACTGGCACGCCCTAATTGATTGTGGACCATTTGGCGCAGTAATTCTTGTGGATGCAGCAAGGCAATAAAACCGCAGCGATCGCCATCAGGAATGGGCTTAAGGGTCAGCAGCGCGGGAATAAATTGCTGTTGGTTTTCAAAGGTCACTTCCACATGGCTGAGGGGATTGCGATGCAAAATAGCCTGAGTCAGCAAGGCGGGGAGGGTGAGCAAGTCAGTGACCGGCTTACCGAGGCTGCTGGTTTCATCAAGTTGCAAAATTGCGGCTGCACGGCGGTTAAGATACAGCAGACAGCCACGTTGATCCCATGCCATTACGCCATCTTCAACCCCATCAAGCAGGGCATTAAGTTCATTGAGATGACGGTTTGTCTCGGCCAGTAAAGTGTCGGCGTGGAGGTAATTACCGATTTCACGAGCAATCGCCAGCGTCAGCGGCAAGTCACTGGCGGCGTTATCGTTCAGTAAACTGCCCAATACAATCACTGCGCGTTGGCGGCCACTGTTGTCATAAACGGGGGTGGCGCAAAAGCGCCAAGCATGCAGTGCTTGCTTGAAATGTTGCTGTCCACTGACTTGTACCGGATGGCCTTCAGAAATGGCCAGCGCGGGGGCGTTGGTCCCCATTAGTCCTTCGGTCCAATAGCTACCACAATCAATCCCCAACTCTCGTAATTGGCTGATGGTTTGCGGATGGCCGCATTGCCACAGGGTACAACCACTTTCATCGAGAATTAAAAGCACGCAGTGGCGTGATTCCATATATTCATAGGCATCTTCCAATGCCGCTTGGCCTAGCACCAGCAAGTCATTTTTTCGCTGACAAATGGATTGGAACGTTGCCCCGACGGCACGGTGTGGCTTGCGCCATTGCTGGGCTTGCATCAGCTTTTGGCAACGCTGCCATGAGCCGATTAGCGCCGGTGTCGTCGTCGGCTCAATATGACTCATTTAGCGCCTTTGATCCCGGATGACGCCAATGGATCTGCCCCGGTAGAATCAGCCGATTTTGTGCCAGTGGTGTTTCGGCGATCAAGGCGGTGATCATCTCAAAGCTATGCCGCGCCAGCCCTTGGCAATCCTGCGCGATAGTGTCAATTTTCAATGGCAAACAATCAAAAAGATAGTGATCATCAAAGCTGCAAAGATGTATATCGCTGTCCATTAATTGATGCTGGTTAAGATAGCGCAGGACACCTTCCAATAAACCGCAGGCCGCCGTAAATACCGCTTTGGGTGGGCGGCCTAATTGCGCACAAAGCTGGGCAATCATTTCATAGCCGGAACTGGGCAGATAATGGCCATTCAAGAGCCATTCCGGGCGGCATTTAACTCCCGCTTGTTGTAAGCCTTGCTGGAAACCGGCTAAACGATCACGAGTCGGGGAGATACGAGGCTGGCCACCGAGAAAGTAAAATTCATCAGGATGTTGGCGGGCTACGTTTTCAACTAATGCAGTGGTAGAGGCCACGGAATCAGTGATCACCAGTGGCAAATCCGAATCACCAATAAGTCGGTCCATTTGCACGACCGGCAAGCGAGCATTAATTTTTTGGTATTCACCGTCATTGAGCTGGCTGGAGGCCACAATCAGACCATCGACTTGACGCTGCACCAGACTGTTAACGGCCATCATTTCCTGTCCGGGATTTTCATCCGTACAGGCGATAAGTAGCTGTAACCCTGCTTCACGACATAGCATTTCCAACTCACGAGAAATCAGGGCAAAACCGTGGTTGGTCATCTCCGGCACCACAAGCCCGATAGTATGGCTGCGGCTTGAGCGTAGTGAACGGGCGTGGAAACTGGGTTGATAATTGTGTTCGCTTGCCAAGGCAATAATACGATCCCGCGTTTCATCTGAAACACGATATTCCTTGCTGCGTCCATTGAGCACCAGGCTGGTGGTCGACTTCGACACACCCGCCATCTTGGCAATATCGTTGATGGTAATACGTTTGTTGTTTTTCACCGGTTATTGTTTTTCACTGAGTGAATCTGTCGCCTTGAAAGATAACTCATTCTAACATGGGCGAAGACAACAACCAGTGTTGCAGGCACAGTTCGGCATTTCCGGTCAATATTGCCTGCGGCGGCTCTGGTGGGAAGTAACTTGATGTCATTACGGCTTCCCCCTGATTAATAAAGATTTCTATGCTGCAACGATCGCAAAGTAATTGTAATTGCTGCAACTGTCCACGCCAGTAGCGGAACTCCCGTAACCCGGTGCGCAGGTTATTGCGGCTTAACGTTATGCGAGAGCCATCCCATTCCAGCATGAGCGTTTTGCCTAATTCAAGAGCAAAGGGCGCGTTCACGTCGATAACCATTTCAGCGCTACTGATGGAAAAATGTGGTGCATCTTGAGCGCGACCTTGCCACTGGCGATATTCGCGGCGCAGCGCGGTTAATTCGCGAGCGGGTTGCTGAGTTAGTTTGCCTCCTTGCAAACTTAACTCGCGCGGGCAGGTCATGGTGTGGATCCAGCCATAGGCCACGGTTGGCTGATATAGCTCATCTTCATCTGGAATACCCATCCAGCCGAATAGCAGACGACGACCATCTGCGGCTAGTGTGGTTTGTGGTGCATAGAATTCAAAACCAGCATCCAGTTCATGAAAATCTTGATGATTGAACGTTGCATGAGAATAATCCAATTTGCCGAGCAGATAGCCCGCTTGGAAAGTATTACGATAATGTTCAGCTTCAGCCGGAATGCCTTGTGGGCAGAAGAGCAAAACATCCTGCTCAGCTAACCTAAATAAGTCCGGGCACTCCCACATATAACCAAAAGGCCCAAGACCACCGAGGCCAGAGCCAGCAATCTCGCCTAAATTATGCCATTGATGCAAATCATCTGAACGTAGTAGTAAAACTTTGCCTTGCAGTTGCTTATCTTGCGCCCCTAGCACCATGTACCACAGGCCGTCGTGCTGCCAGACTTTGGGGTCGCGGACATGGCCGGTATAACCCGCCGGTAGTGGGAGCACAGGCCCCAGTTTGTCGAATTCTCCCCGCTCATTTTCCTGTGCCAGACATTGGAATGCGGTACGAGAGCCATCGGGATATTTCACATTGCCAGTGTAAATCAGGGTGATGAGGCCATCAGCAATGACGGCAGAACCAGAGTAACAACCGTGACTTTCGTAGGTTTCACTAGGCACTAAAGCCACGGGTTGATGTTCCCAATTCACCAGATCAGTGCTGCGCCAGTGGCCCCAATATTTACTGCCGTGGCGGCAATCCAGTGGGTTCCATTGATAGAACAGATGATAAAAGCCAGCATGATAAATAAACCCATTGGGATCATTTAGCAGCCCGACACAGGGGGCCAGATGCCAGTCTGGCCGATGTGGGTCTTGGGATGCGCGAATCTGACCGCGCATCACTGCCAGCGTAAGATGTTTAAGTAAACTGGCTTCTTGCATTATTCGCTGTCCGTTTTGTATTTAAGGAGCAAAGAAATAACGAAGGCGGTGCCAAAGGCAATCACCAACCCAATCAGATAGTTAACAATAGAGTTGCCCTGAACAATGGCGATACCCGGAATTCCGGTTAAGCCAACGGCCGTCATATTGACATGATTTGCTACCACCCATGCGCCACCGAATGCCCCACCTGCCAACGCCGCCAAGAACGGTTTTATAAAGCGCAGGTTAATCCCGAAAATAGCCGCTTCGGTAATCCCCAGCATGGCAGAAAATGCCGACGGGATCGCAATCGCCTTAATCTTGGCATCACGAGTTTTAAAATAGACCGCCAGACAAGCCCCGCCTTGTGCAACGTTCGCCATTGACCAAATCGGCAGCAGGAAGTTAACGCCGATATTCGGATTGCCCAGTAAGCCTGCTTCGATAGCATGAAAACTATGATGGATACCGGTTATGACAATCACCGAATAAAGCCCACCGAACAGTAATCCGGCCAGCCAACCGGCATGCGTAATTAATGTGCTGAGTATGAGTGAGATTCCATCCCCCAGTACTCGCCCAGCAGGGCCGATAAACAGCAATGCAACGAAGCCGGTGATGATCACGGTGAGGAACGGCGTGAGGATCAAATCCAGTGCATCTGGAATGACTTTGCGCAGGCGCTTTTCCAGTATGCTCATAAACCACACCGCGAGCAGCACTGGGAATACCGTGCCTTGATAGCCAATCATCGCCACCTCCATACCAAAGAAATTCATGGTATGGAACCCGCCAGCGACTCCCCAAGCATTGGTGAGTGCCGGATGGGTTAAAATGCCGCCCAGTGTTGCGCCCAGATAAGGGTTGCCACCAAATTCTTTAGCGGCGGTGAAACCAATCAAAATCGGCAAAATGATAAAGGCGGCGGAGCTGAACATATCCAGCATAATAAATAGCGCGCTGTTAGCGTCGGCCCAGCCATAGGTTTTCACCATGCCGAGCAAGCCCATCAACAGGCCAGAGGCTACAATTGCTGGAATAATAGGAACAAAAATGTTGGATAACAGGCGAGCAATGCGCTGGAATGGGTTCAGTTTCCGCGCTGCGGCATCAGCCGCTTCTGATTTACTGGATTCATTGATGCCCGCGACTTTGATAAATTCAGCATAAACTTTATTCACCAGCCCGGTGCCGAAAATAATCTGTAATTGCCCAGCATTACTGAAGCAGCCCTTCACTCCCTCAAGTTTTTCTACTGCCGATTTTTGTACCAACGTGTCATCAGCCAGCACTAAACGCAGGCGGGTAGCGCAATGGGCTGCACTGACAATATTTTCTTTACCGCCGAGCAACGGGAGTAGAGCCTTTGCGGTCTCATTAATATTCATTATATCCCTCGCATAATCATTCCGCGTCCTGTGCCGTGGTTTATCTACGCCGCAGGATATTATCGCGAAATTGTCGTCAATTAGGTTTCCCGTCGCAGCAGCCAACCCCCTGCACACGACGGGGGATTATCAGAACCAGGTTTCCATTTGAATACCGAAGTTCCACTGGCCACCGGCTGCGAAATCGCTTTTACCGAAGGCATCATCCTTGGCGTAGTTATCCAAGTCTTGGCTCCAATCCATATAGGTGGCAAAGACACGTATTTCTGGTCGACTAAAGAAATTACTGATATCTCCAGCTTTAAAGGTTGGGGCAAAGGTCAATTTATAAAAACCGCCACTGACTTTGTGATAATCCTTATAACCTTGCGGGTCCAGATTCATATACTGGTAACTGCCCTCATAAGCCAGTGCAAAGTTTTCGGTGATCTCTTGGAGCAGACGGGCATTGAATGTCACCCATTTATAGCTATCGCCCGCAACATAACGATCTTTACTTTGCTGGGCTAAAATAGCGGGTGCCAGGCTCCAATTCTTGCTCAGTGCCGTAGTACCGTAAGAGGCCAGACGCCAAGTATCGGCACCGCTGGTCAGATTGCCATCGGAACCAATGGATTTCACCTCGGCCCCTAAGCCATGACCATACAGTAACGCGGTTTTCGACGTTCCTTCGCGTAACCCATAGAAGCTGTCGCCGTGGTAGGCCACCATGCTGTGGACACCTTTATCCGCCGCATGAGTATTGACGGTTTCGCCGCTATTCTGACGTGCTTCATTATCTTTGGCGCGTAGACCACTCAGCATCCACTGGAACTTACCACCGCCATTATTTACGGCAATATAGTTATTAGTGGTGAAAATATAGCTTTGAATATCACTGTTAACATTTTCAATCTCACCATAATTACGGCCATATAACGAGAAGTTGCTTTTCAGATTATCAGTCCACTTGATGTCATAAATACCGCCACCGGTGCCGGCGAGGAAGACGACATCAGAATCGAGCCAATGAATATCAAAGTTATCGCGATCGAAACGTTTACCTGCCCATAGGGTACTGTCTTTGAAGATACCGTTGAACGTTGGCAAGGTGCCCAACTCGACAAAAGCCTGACGGACATTGAGGTCGCTGCTGTCGGCTGTCCAGTCGTTATAGCTACGCTGGCCATCGGCCAGCATCACTTTGTAGCGAGTGGTCGCGCCATTATCCAGCGTCTGTTTTTTCTCTAAATTGACTTCAACATAAGTATCGGGTTCATTGCCTAAACGGCCTACGGCTCCACCGGTGCTACCGGCTGGGGAAACATAAGGGCCACCTTGTGTACCGGTGCCGGAGCTGTTCATCAGCAAACCGGAACGGGCATAGCCGTGAAACTCAAAACCATTGTCGTTCTGTGTTTTGCTTTCTAATTTCTCGGTACGCTTAGCGACTTGAACGGTTTTTTCTTCCGCCGCCAGTGTGCGAGTTTCTAGTTTTTGCGCTTGTTTTTCTGCTATTTCGGCACGTAATTCTGCATTTTTTGCTCGAAGTTCAGCTTGTTGTAGTCGCTGTTCTAAAGCATTAAGACGGGCTTCGATATCCCTGTCCGAAGAGGAGGCTGCTGAGGCGGAGGTCGCTGCACAAGAAAGGATAAGTCCTATTGATACAGCAAGATAGCTTGGTTTTATCATCATTTTTATATCACTCGGTATGTGATTGATTGTATTTATGCTAAACAGCTAAACCGGTTTTTCATGGCTAACATAAGGGTGAACCTTGGGGATTAGCAAAACATTTTGCTAACCCGATTCAGCTATTGTGATCTGGACTGCAAATCGAGTGATATGGCGTGTGACATGAGGTGGTGAAAGGGGGAGATATCAGGCAAAACAGGGTGTTTAGCAAAATTGACCAAGTTAAAGAGGACGCCGGATGCTGACTCAGGACGGCATCCGGTCACTTTTTAAGTGGTTAGCGATTGCATTGTAAGAATGAGGCCAGTTCTTGCGCATTCGGCAACGCGGTCATAGCCCCTTTGGCAGTCGTGGCTAAAGCACCACAAGCCTGTGCCTGGCTGATGACGGCAGAAAGGTCTGGGCTAAGATGCCAGTCTGGTTTTTGTGCCAGCGCTGCCAGCAGCCCAGCAACAAAAGCATCGCCCGCGCCGGTGGTGTCTATCGGGGTTATCTTCCTGCTCGGATATTTTTGCAGGCCACGGCGGTTATGTACCCAAACCCCCTCAGCCCCTAATGTGACCAGCAGTAATTTACAAGAATAGTCAGCCATGAGTTGCTCCATAGCCGTCGCGATATCCTGCTGTGGGCAGATAAAATTCAACTCCTCCAAAGACAGCTTGACTACATCAGCCAACTGCAATGCGTGTTGCAGGCAGGGGAGTAACTCCTGTGGTTGACGCCAAATATCAGCACGAATATTGGGGTCAAAACTGACCCATCCCCCATCAGCTTTAATACGACGCATAGCCTCAAATGCGGTACTGCGGCAAGGTTCCTGACTTAAAGCGATAGAGCACAAATGTAACCACTGGTTAGGTTTAAATTCAGGTAAATCATCAGGTTGTAGGAATAGATCAGCACTTGGCGTTACCATGAACGTGAAAGTGCGTTCACCGTGCTCATCTAAATCAACCACCACCGTCGAAGTATGATGCTGTGGATCCAGCTTCATTGCGCGGGTATCAACATTTTCCTGCTGCAACACCTGCTGCATAAAGTGGCCAAAGCTATCTTGCCCAACCCGACCAATAAAGGCACTTTTCCCGCCAAGTCTGGCAATACCGACAGCAACATTGGCTGGCGCACCGCCCGGACACTTTAGGTAACTATTTGAATTTTCAGGGACAAGATCAATAACTGCATCGCCTAAAACCCAAATGGTATTTTCCATGATAAACCCCTACTTTCATCAATTCTATTTGCTGCTAAAAGTAGAAGAATCGGTTTAGCAAAGCAACAAAATATTCTGTGATGGAGAAAAACACCGGTAAATGCCATTAAAAAGAATTTATCGCCATAGCGCAGAGAATGATTCAAGTTATGAAATGATATGGATTATCATTCTCCTCATCATTTTTTAAAATGCAGAGCTGTTGTCTGCCATTATTTGCCCAATTCATTGAGTTATCTCAACTTGTTGAGTTCGCTCAGTTGTCGCTAGGCGACAACTCGGAATCTGTTGGGGAAAGCATTTTATTTTTCAAAGGACATTTCATGCTAGGTCATACTGTCAGCCGATTTTTATTATCCGTCGCTATACTTTTCACGATAACGGCCTCATTTTCTGTTTTAGCCACACCTATTGTGGTGACTGATGTTGCTGGCCGGCAGGTGACATTAGCCCAGCCAGCTTCTCGCGTGATATTGGCTGATGCCAGAGCTTTGATGGCACTGAATATTCTTCACCCGCAAACCCCACTTAAAAGTATCATTGCTTGGGATAATTCACTGAAAGTGAAAGCCGCCGACTTGGTGGAGGCATATGCCAAAAAATTCCCGGAAGTGAATGATATCCCTATGTTTGATAACCCCTACGTGACGGATTTTAGCGTCGAACGAGCGGTATCATTGCAGCCTGACCTCATCATTTTTGATACCGGATTGCTAGCAAAACTTAAAGCCAGTGGTGTATTAGCCCAACTGGATAAGTCCGGTATTCCTGTGCTGTTTATTGATTTTCGCCAGCAACCGTTGACCAATACTGTCCCCAGCATGCTGCTACTCGGCAAAGTGTTTGGCGAAGAAAAGAACGCTGAAGATTTTGTGCGGTTCTATCAGCAACGCCTTGATTTAATTCGACAACGAGTGGCAACGCTGAAACCGGAACAGCGTCCTAGTGTCTTCATTGAACGCCATGCCGGGATGACCGGTGAGGAATGTTGTTCTACTTTCGGTAAGGGGAGTTTTGGGCAATTTATTGCCGAAGCGGGCGGAAATAATATTGGTAGCCAACTGTTTGCGGAAATGGGCGGAGAGATTAACGTCGAGCAACTTATTGTCAGTAATCCTGATTTCTATTTGATGACAGGGGCTGACTGGAGTCGCGGTCACAAAGGTTCGGTCGCTGTACCTTTGGGCTACAACACGGATGCAGGGACAACACAGAAAAAATTGGCACATTTGATGGAGCGTACGGGCGTTAGCGTATTGAAATCGGTGCAGGATAAGAAAGTGATGGCGGTCTATCATCAGTTCTATGACAGCCCGCTCAATGTGGTTGCGGTGGAAGCGATTGCCAAGTTTCTTCACCCGGGATTATTTGCAGATCTGGATCCGCAGGCCGATTTGGAAATGATTCATAAAAAATATACCGCGATTGATTATTCCGGGGTGTTTTGGGTGACTTCCCATCCCTAAATTGAATAAGAACGTCATTCTAATTATTCACAGTAACGGCCTATAACCATTTAATTTTTAATGGTTATTATTATTTGCCGCCCTTTGAAGATGGCGGCAAATAATCTCCCTATCTGCGACAAAATTGATTTACTTGGTAAGCGTAATCATTAAGATTAGCGTTTCCAAAAAAACAATTAGACATACCTCCTTTCGCAATAGGCTCAAAATGTTAACGTTTTCCCGTCTGTCCCTGCTGGCTGCTTCTGTCATGCTGGCATTACCTGCTGTTGCCGCGGAGAAGTCTTCCCAGCCCGTTGCTGCTCAGTCAGCCGAACCTAAAACAGATAAGAATGACCAGCTTTCTGTCGTCGGCAACTGGCTTGATAATACCGACAACAGCACTGTTGTTCTGAATCACCCCGGTGCTCGTACTATCGTGACCCAACAACGTATTCACGAAAAGGGCGCTCAGACTATTGGGGATTCGCTTCGTGGTATTCCTGGGGTACAGGTGCGCGAAAGTAATGGTACGGGAGGGAGTGATATCTCGCTGAATGTCGGCGTGCGTGGGTTAACCTCTCGTTTGTCTCCTCGCTCGACGATTCTGATGGACGGCATCCCGCTGGCCGTGGCCCCTTATGGTCAACCCCAACTTTCGATGGCCCCTTTATCCATTGGTAATCTGCAATCGGTCGATGTGATTCGTGGCGGCGGCGCGGTGCGTTATGGGCCGCAAAATGTGGGCGGAATCATTAACTTTAATACCAAAGCTATCCCACAGGATTTCAGTGGAGCAGTCAGTGCGCAGACACAAGGTGCCAATCATGGTGGGTTAAAAACCCTGAGCAGTGCTTCACTCGGTGGTACCGCAGATAATGGTTTTGGTGCAGCAATACTCTATTCTGGTTTGCATGGTCAGGGATATCGCGACAATAACGACAACACTGATATTGATGATTTCATGTTGAAAACGCGCTATCAATTAACTGAACATGATGAGCTACAAGCTAACTTCCACTATTACGAAGCCCATGCCGGCATGTCGGGTGGGTTGACCCGCGCGCAATACGCTGAGAATCCTTTCCAGTCCACCCGACCTTATGATCAGTTTGATGGACGTCGTCGTGATATGTCATTCAAATATACTCATCAGGAAGATGATAAGCAGTTTGAGTTACTGACGTATTTCACCAAAAGCTTCCGTGGTAGCAACATTGAATCTGAAGGCACTGGGGCTAATCAGGGCCAAAAACGCATGGTGGCTTATCCACGTAATTACACCACCTATGCTATTGAGCCAAGTTATTCACAGTTATTCAGAATGGGTAGCAGCGCCCATGAGGTGACGGTAGGGTATCGCTACCTGAATGAAACCATGGATGAGAAAGCCTATCGCTCCCCTTGGTATAATCCGGCAACAGTGACCTCCACGCCGGCTACACCACAGTATTATCAGCATACCTCCGGCGGTACTGAAGCCCATGCTGTGTATATTGATGATGCAATCAATATCTCTGACTGGACTATCACACCGGGTCTACGTTATGAAAATATACGCACCAATGTGGATGATTCTTTTGCTAATACTCGACGTGAAAAGCAATACAGCGAGCCATTACCTTCACTGAACGTCATGTACCATCTGTCCGATGAGTGGAAGTTGTTTGCTAATGCCAACACCTCCTTCGGCAGCATGCAGTATTTCCAACTCAGTAAAGGGGGCAATGGTAACGCGCCCGCGCCGGGTCTGACGGCGGAAAAAGCCCATAGCTATGAAGTGGGTACCCGTTTTGATGACACAGTAATGACCGGTGAATTGACGTTGTTCTACATCGATTTTGATAACCAACTGCAATACATCAGCAATGATATTGGTTGGACAAATTTGGGTGCGACAACGCATGAAGGTGTGGAGTTGGCGTTTAGCTATGACTTAAGCGAAGTGAACCCGCTGCTGAATGGGGTGAGTGTTTACTCCAGCTACACCTATACCAAAGCCACTACCAAAAGCGGTGATTTTGCCGGTAAGGATTTGCCGTTCTATTCACGTCAGGTATATACCGTCGGTACGCGTTATGAGACGGGTAACTGGGTCTGGAATTTGGATAGTTATGCGCAATCTCAACAGCAGTCTCCAGGAGCAGGTCCGCAGTATATTACTGCCGAAAGTGCTGATGGTCAGTTTGGCCGCATTCCGGGATATATGGTGTGGAATACCCGCGCTGAATATAATTTCGGACCAGCTTGGTCTAATTTGACAATTGGCGCAGGGGTGAAAAACGTGTTTGATCAGCGCTATTTCACGCGTTCTAACGACAATAACTCCGGGAAATATGTGGGAGAACCGCGCACCTTCTTCGTCCAAGGGTCTGTGGCATTCTGATCCCATCATGGCAAGCGGCTGTACAACAGCCGCTTAAACCCAGCGGCTATGCCATTTGCTGGGCTGAGTATTCACCTCGTGTTCTCCCTGCGTAGTGGGTTCTTTTACTTGAATTATCCATTATTTATATAAATGATAATCATTATTGCACTCGTATTATCGAGTGTGAATATTATTCATCTTCTTAATCGATATGTAAGACAAGATCACTTGGTCGACGGATAGGAATAATGGAGTTAATTATCAATAAAAAGCTAATTATGTGCTAAACGAAATGACTATAATGATTAGCTTAAATAGGGGTATCTACCAATAAATTAGCCGACCATTTATTTTTACCTATGACATGGAGCGATTTAATAACAGAATTAAAGATAAATATAATAGTGCCAAACTCAACTATTAACTGAAGAAATAATAGTTGAGTATTGTGCTCGGTGATTTTATCAGGGCGAAGATTCAACCTTAGATAATTTATCTTCGGCAAAGGCAACTTTATTGCGTCCATCCTTTTTAGCCCGATACAGTGCTTCATCTGCGGCTTTGAGTGACGATGCCAGATCATAGGATTGTAAGGGCGAAATCCCAGCACTCAATGTGACTGTCGTAGAGACTTTGTGGTTAAAAACATGTGGAATATCAAGGCCTAAAACTTTCTGTCGGACTCTTTCAGCCAACTGGCTTGCGTACTCTTCGCTCACATGTGTCAATAATACCAAAAACTCCTCACCACCATAGCGCACAACGATGTCCCGTGAACGAACAGCATCGCGAATAGCGGCAGCAACCCGCACCAATGCTTGATCTCCCATGGTATGACCATAGTTATCGTTATAAGCCTTGAAATGATCGATATCGAGTAGCAGTACGTAATGATTGCCAGGAGACTGCGCTAATAGTGTTTCAAGTTTATTTTCCAATCCCCGGCGATTATACAAGCTGGTTAAAGGGTCTATCATACTTAAATCACTGAATTTTTCTCTTTCATTATAAAGGCGTGCGACAAGTTTTCGAGTGAAGTCATCGCTGCGGCGTAGCATCAAATGATGTAAAGAGAAGCCAATGAGCGGCAGCATGATAGTAAATATAATGCGGGAAATATTTTGAAAATCATCCAGAAAAATAACGGTTAGTGCCGAAGGTGCCGTGTGCAGACAAAAGGCAAGAAAGTTATCTGATAGCGCAATCGTGCTGATGAAGAAAATCGTAAACAAGCTGAGTAATAAGTAATTATTTTCATTGGTTCCCAAATATTCATATTTAAGAATGATTTGCCAGGCCCAGAGTACGCCCATGATAATTGCAAATAAATTCAATTTATCGGCATAATTCTTCGAAATAAAATATAAATAAGCAGCAGAACCGAGGCTGATAACGGTGATCAGCACGACAGGTAATGTGATCGCCGGTGTTTCTGACGAGGGTAATATCATACTGAAAATAGCTGACGCCGCATTAAGAAATAGAAAAAGCAGTAAAGAGAGCCGATGCTTACTTTTCAAAAGCTGATCGTAGGAATGGCTATTCATATTCAATTCACTCTGCATAATGGCGTGCTGTCAGTAGACAAATAAACAATATCCTCATGAAGCCATTTTATTCAGGCATCACGATAAATAGTTCTTATAAGTAATTATCTTTGTTTGAATCGTTTTTATGGCTTTAGGAATTTTCTTAGTCAAAATTACCATTTTTGTTTCAGCCTGTCATCATGATGTCGATCAACTCATCAATTTACTCTTCGAAATCTGATATCCCGGTCGTGTCAACAAGGCTATTTCAGTTAAATAATGCTTTTTTTAATGACAACTTCCTGGTGCAGATTGCTCAGTAGTGATATATGATATTAGTTATCATTATCATTTATATTATCATTTGAGCGAGGCGTCATGATGATTACAGCCAGATTAGCAGCTTATCGTTCATGGGGAATCAGCGGTGTTTTGAGTCGCTTAATGTCCAGTGGTTGGGGAATTTTGCTGCCTTTTGCTTTGCTGCCGGTGCTCGAGTGGGCTGATATTACGGTGGGGCAGTTGCGGGTGCTGATCATTATCGCGATGCTGGCAACGGTCAGTATGCTGTATCACTCTCGATTACGGCATTTCCTGTTATTACCTTCTTGCATAGCGCTATTGGGAGGTCTGGCTGCCATATTGATGCACAACGGAATTCATTGATTGATGGTATTGAAAAGTAGTGTGTCTGGCCTGAAGTCGCTAAGAGATTTGACGAGTTTGCGGACAGTAATAATTGAAATCATCGTGGTGCGAAGGGAGGGACTTGAACCCTCACGTCCGTAAGAACACTAACACCTGAAGCTAGCGCGTCTACCAATTCCGCCACCATCGCCCAAATGATTTCTTACTGTTTGTTATGAATTGCGTAAAACTTAGGATTTATATCACCAGCTTGGTGCGAAGGGAGGGACTTGAACCCTCACGTCCGTAAGAACACTAACACCTGAAGCTAGCGCGTCTACCAATTCCGCCACCATCGCATGTGCTGTGCAATATAAATCTTTACTGCTGAAGTTGTTCATTGAGAAAGAAATGTTTGGTGCGAAGGGAGGGACTTGAACCCTCACGTCCGTAAGAACACTAACACCTGAAGCTAGCGCGTCTACCAATTCCGCCACCATCGCGTACCGGAAACATGACTTTTTGATGCAACCACGGGGGCGAATTCTAGAGATTTTCACGTACAGGTCAATACTTATTTCCCCTAAGCGGGACGTTTGCTGTAAAAAGCATCATATGTTGAGTAATTGCTTTGATTACTCAAGCATTTCAAATTTTAAGCGCTGTTCTCTATATCGGAAGGGCTGGGTGGGTAATGAGCAAATAGCGCGATTAGCCAGTCTATAAGGACTCTAACGCGCGGGGCCAAAAAACGCCCCGGTGGGAACATAATAAACAATGGCATTGCCGGTGGCGGCATATCGGGTAATACCTCTATCAGTTCACCTTGTGCTAATTGGTGATGAATTCCAGGGGTAGGTGCTTGAATCAGGCCCAGACCCGCGACACCTGCGGCGATATAGGCATCAGCACCACTAACACTCAACATACCGGGCAATACGCGGCGTTCAACTTTCCCTTGGTGAACAAATTCCAATGGATAATCACGGCTATTGAGTTGCGAGAAATACCCTACGGCTTGATGGCCCGCTAAATCCTCAAGTGACGTCGGAACGCCATATTTTTCGAGGTACGCAGGAGAGGCGCAGGTTATTTGGGGTTGCTGACCAATATTGCGCGCGACGAGTTGTTCATCATGGGGGATCCAGGCACGTAATACACAATCCGCGCCTTCACGCATTAAATCGATGGTGCTGTCATTAGCGCTGAGACTCAGTGTGATATGGGGATAGCGCTGGTAAAAGTCACTCAGTGCTGGGATAACCACATTGCGCGCCAGTGAATGTGGCATATCGATGCGCACTTTTCCTTCTGGTTGCAGCCGTTGATGACTGAATAGCGCGTTTGCTTCTTCAAATGCGGAGAGTAATTGTAAACAGCGCTGATAATAGAGCGAGCCTTCAGCGGTGATATTCACTTGCCGGGTGGTACGAACCAGCAAGCGGACACCGAGCCGCTGCTCGAGCCTCTTTAAGGTATGGCTGACCGTGGCGCGTGGCAACTGCAGTTTTTCTGCCGCTCGACTGAAACTGCCCAACTCAACAATGCGAACAAAAATCTGCATGGCTTGTATTTGGTCCATAATCGTGTCCGCCTATTGTTGGTGTTTTTTGAACAGTGATGAGCTATCTGCATTATTTATCTTTCTCTACGAAACAACCACACTTTCCTCCGACATCACTAATGGGGAATATCACAATGCAACAACGTCAATTAGGTTCGAATGGCCCTCTGGTTTCTGCTCTTGGCCTTGGCTGCATGGGCATGAGTGATTTTTACTCAACCAATCAGGACGTCAATGAGTCCATTGCGACTTTGCATCGAGCACTGGAACTGGGTGTCACGTTACTGGATACCGCGGATATGTATGGCCCGTTTACCAATGAAGAGTTGGTGGGGCGGGCAATCAAAGGAAAGCGAGAGCAGGTCTTTTTAGCCACTAAGTTTGGTATTGTGCGTGATCCAGCAAACCCAGCGGCTCGTGGCGTGAGCAGTCATCCTGATTATATCCGCAAATCTGTTGATGGCAGTTTGAAGCGGTTAGGTGTTGATGTTATCGATCTTTATTATCAACACCGTGGTGATCCGAGTGTGCCGGTGGAGGACGTAGTAGGGACGCTGGCTGATTTGATCACCGCCGGTAAAATTCGGTATATCGGCCTGAGTGAAGTCTCGGCGGCAACATTGGAAAAAGCTCATCAGGTACACCCGATTACTGCTGTACAGAGTGAATACTCACTGTGGACGCGAGATGTAGAAACGTCAGTCTTGGCAATGTGCGAACGCTTAGGTGTGGGTTTTGTTGCCTATAGCCCGTTGGGTCGTGGTTTTTTGACTGGGGCTATCCGCAGCCCAGAAGATTTAGCTGCTGATGATTTCCGTCGTAATAATCCACGTTTTCAGGGGGATAACTTTGCCTTGAATCTGGCACTGGCGGATACCGTGATAAAAATGGCGCAAGAGAAAGGGGTTAAACCATCACAATTGGCATTGGCATGGGTACTGGCACAACGAAGTTTCATTGTCCCTATCCCTGGAACCAAGCGCCGAACCTATCTGGAAGAGAATTTAGCGGCAGCTGATGTGCTACTCAGCCCACAAGAATTGGCAACACTTGATGCAGTATTCCCCTTCCATGCCGCAGCAGGTGAACGCTACGGCGCAGAAGGGATGGTCTATCTTAACGCCTAATATTAACGTTTTTTCTTAGGATCTCGTGGTGGGCGCCCGACCGTTGCCTGATACACCTTAAAGCGGCCATTCTGTGCCAGTACTTCATGGCTGCCAAATGCAGCATCCAGCAGCGCAGGATAAGGCAAGAAGGCGTTCGCCACGATACGTAATTTACCGCCGACATGCAGGTGCGCGGTCGCCCCTCGGATCAACATCTCCGCCGCCGTCAGGCTGGTTTGAATTCCATCATGGAACGGCGGATTTGAAATAATCATCTCGAAACGGCCTTTAATGTCAGAGTAGACATTGCTGGCAATCACTTGCGCTTCAATATTATTCGCCGCCAATGTTGCTCGGCTAGATTCAATGGCTGCCGCACTGACATCACTCAATGTCCATTTGATTTTCGGCGATTGCTGCGCCAGAACTGATGCTAGCACCCCGGCACCACAGCCAACATCTAACACGCTGCCTTTAAACGGCTCGCTGAAAGTGGACAGCAGCAGGTGACTACCAGAATCAAGCGAATCACGGCTGAATACGCCCGGCAAGGTTTTTACTGTTACATCACCGATCTGATAGCTTTCCCACCAAGCATCGGCATCAAATTCGGGCTGCTTATCCAAACGGCCATGATAGAGACCACAGCGGCGAGCACTGTCAATTTTGGTCAGTTGCGCAAACTCAGACAGCATTTCTTCTGCACTGCGCACACCACTACGGTTCTCACCCACCACAAAGATATCGCTACCCACCGGCAATAAAGAGAGCAGATTAGCCAGTTGGAACTGGGCTTCTTGCTTGCTTTTTGGCCAGTAATAAACCAGCGTATCGCAGGTTGCGGCCGTTTCCGCTGTTGCCAAAAGACCGAATTGAACATTCTCTTCCAGCGTATTGCTCAGTAATTGCCAGTGGTGATATTGATTGGTGTGAACCCGTACCCCGGCGGCATCAAATTGCGCTGGCAGCGCATCCTGCAGGTCACCGGCAAATAACACGTGGCGGGCTATAAATTCATCACTATGGCGCAGTATCACTTCACTGGCTGGGGTTAATGCTGACATCAGTCTTTGGCTCCTCAATAATATAATCGGGGATTATAGAGGTTTGTTGGCGCATGTTCGATGGGTTTGCTAGCATAGCGCCGAAATAGGGGTCGCTTTGATAGGAAAGGGCATGGCATCAAGACGAGACTTGCTGTTACAACAGCTTGGCATTACGCAGTGGACATTGCGCCGCCCGGCCGTTTTGCAGGGGGAAATCGCCATCCGCTTGCCTGAAGATACCCGTCTGTTGATTGTGGCAGACCCGCTTCCTGAATCAGATGACCCGCTGTTGTGCGACGTATTGCGTAGCTTAGGGCTGACTCCGCATCAGGCTTATGCGCTGACGCCTGATCAGGTTGCGATGTTACCCGAAGAAACACAGTGCAACAGTTGGCGATTGGGCATCAGTGAACCTCTTGCCGTTGCAGGCGCACAATTACACAGTCCGGCACTGGCCGGGCTTTATCAAGACGCAAGCGCGAAGCGCGCACTTTGGCAGCAGATTTGTCATCATGAAGCAGATTTCTATCCTGACGCCAGCCGATCTGGCCACAGCGTATCAAATTGAACAAGCCAGCCACGCTTTTCCGTGGACGGAAAAAACCTTGGCGAGCAATCAGGGTGAGCGCTACCTCAATTTTAAACTGAGTGTTGATCAGCAAATGGTCGGCTTTGCCATTACCCAAATGGTATTGGATGAAGCAACGCTGTTTAATATTGCCATTGATCCGCAGCATCAGCGCCAAGGTTATGGCCGTTTGCTGCTTGAGCATGTGATTGCACAGTTGGAAACGCGTAATATCTTCACTCTTTGGCTTGAAGTTCGGGCCTCAAATGCAGGCGCGATAGCCTTGTATGAAAGCCTCGGGTTTAACGAGGTTTCCGTGCGCCGCAACTATTATCCAAGTGCGAATGGGCGTGAAGATGCCATTATGATGGCGTTGCCCATGGGGTAGTGCCGTTTTACGGATAATAAATTGTCTATCCCGGTTAAATCAGGGAAAATACCGCGCTATAACACTGATTCTCGCTTTCCTGAATCGCGCATGGCACCAGATGTCATGCCAGAGCAGGGGGCCTAAAAGTAGAAACTTCAAACTATGTCTCCAAGTGAATATGCACAGGAAGTCGCGAAAAGACGTACTTTCGCGATCATTTCTCACCCCGATGCCGGTAAAACCACCATTACCGAAAAAGTGTTGCTGTTCGGACACGCCATTCAGACCGCTGGTACGGTAAAAGGCCGTGGCTCTAGCCATCATGCCAAATCTGACTGGATGGAAATGGAAAAACAACGTGGTATCTCCATCACTACGTCCGTGATGCAGTTCCCGTATGGTGGCTGTCTGGTTAACTTGCTGGATACCCCGGGGCATGAAGACTTCTCCGAAGATACCTATCGTACTCTAACGGCGGTTGACTGTTGTCTGATGGTGATTGATGCAGCGAAAGGGGTAGAAGATCGAACCCGTAAGCTGATGGAAGTCACCCGTTTGCGTGATACTCCGATCCTGACCTTCATGAACAAATTGGACCGCGATATTCGTGATCCTATGGAAGTCCTGGATGAAGTGGAGCGCGAGCTAAAAATTGCGTGTTCACCGATAACCTGGCCGATTGGCTGCGGTAAGTTGTTTAAAGGGGTTTACCACCTTTATAAAGATGAAACTTACCTGTATCAGACCGGTAAAGGCCACACCATCCAAGAAGTTCGCATTGTTAAAGGGCTGAATAACCCAGACTTGGATATTGCTGTGGGTGAGGATTTGGCGAAGCAGTTCCGCCAAGAGCTTGAACTGGTACAGGGCGCGTCGCATGAATTTGACCATGAAGCATTCCTGTCCGGTGACTTAACCCCAGTCTTCTTTGGTACTGCACTGGGCAACTTTGGTGTTGACCATATGTTGGATGGCTTGGTTGAGTGGGCTCCTGCGCCAATGCCACGTAAAACAGACACGCGCGAAGTGGTTGCAGCTGAAGAGAAATTTACCGGTTTTGTCTTTAAGATTCAGGCTAATATGGATCCAAAACACCGTGACCGCGTTGCTTTCTTGCGTGTGGTTTCTGGCCGTTTTGAAAAAGGGATGAAACTGCGTCAGGTACGTATTAAGAAAGATGTGGTTATCTCAGATGCTTTGACCTTTATGGCGGGCGACCGTTCGCATCTTGAAGAAGCTTATGCGGGCGACATTATCGGCCTGCATAACCACGGTACTATTCAGATTGGTGATACCTTCACTCAAGGTGAAGATATGAAGTTCACTGGTATTCCGAACTTTGCCCCTGAATTGTTCCGTCGCATCCGTTTGCGTGATCCGTTGAAACAGAAACAGTTACTGAAAGGATTGGTTCAGTTGTCAGAAGAGGGAGCGGTGCAAGTCTTCCGTCCATTGACCAACAACGATCTGATCGTCGGGGCAGTCGGTGTTCTGCAGTTTGAAGTCGTTTCTTCACGACTGAAAAGTGAATACAACGTGGAAGCGGTGTATGAATCCGTTAACGTTTCGACAGCCCGTTGGGTTGAATGTGACGACGTGAAGAAATTCGAAGAGTTTAAACGTAAGAATGAAGTTAATCTGGCATTAGATGGCGGTGATAATTTGAGCTATATCGCCCCTACAATGGTTAATTTGAATATTACGCAAGAGCGTTACCCGGAAGTTCGTTTCCGTAAAACTCGCGAACATTAATCAAGCTGCAAGCCGCATTCTATCGGGGTACTCAGTGCCCCGATTCATTAATATATCTCACTATTTTTCCTCTAAGATAACTCCGACTTAGTAATAAAATTCCTGCTTTAGTCCTATTCCGACTGTCTTTCTCCTGAGATGCTCTATCTTTATAGATACCAGCAGGATTGACTTGCATCAATTTTAGGTCAGTTAACCTGCAGTAATCGTAAAGTATTCATCAAGTACCCACCGATATAAGGTGGCGTAAGAATCAGTAAATTGGGCGTTATATCCAATTTGGGGTTCAAAACAAAAAAGGAAGAAATCGATGACAAACACAAAATTTGCCCGTTCAGTGATGGCTATTGTTTTAGGTACTGCGTTGATGAGTAGTGGCGCATTTGCTGAAGAAACGATGCTAAATAAAGCCTCCAACGCTGTGGACAGTACCGGTGCTAAACTCGATAGTTCCATGAAGAAAGTTGATAATTACATGGGGGATAGTGCAGCAACGGCAAAAGTAAAAAGTGCCTTGCTGGAAGAAAAATCCCTTAAAAGCACAGATATCTCTGTCGAAACCAACCATGGCGTTGTCACGCTCAGTGGTTTCGTTACCTCTCAGGCCGAAGCTGAAACCGCCGTTGAAATCGCCGGTAATGTTGAAGGTGTTAAATCGGTCAGCGATAAGCTCCATGTAAAAGATCAAAAAACGCAATCAGTCAGCGAATATGCTGGTGATGCTGCAACAACCAGCTCAATCAAAGCCAAACTACTGGCCGATGACATCGTCCCTTCACGTAAAGTGAAAGTAGAAACAACGGATGGTGTCGTGCAGTTATCTGGTGATGTTGAAAATAAAGCACAATCCGAGCGTGCAGAGAGCATTGCTAAAGCGGTTGATGGCGTGAAAAGCGTTAAAAACGACCTCAGCATCAAGCCTTAATTATTATCAGGCGGTTAGGTATTTCGTGGCTCCGTCATATTATCCACGAAATACCTTTAATCAGTCCGTCAGCTAAATAACCCATCCAATAAACCCAATAAAACGACTTCTGTTAAATACGCTACTGTTAAATAGACAGAGGTCATTAAAGAATGGTTCTTGAACGAGAGTTTACGAAGTCATTTTTCAAATGGTAAGGAGAAGCTTATGTTTCGCTGGGGCATTATATTTCTGGTCATTGCGTTAATCGCTGCGGCATTAGGTTTTGGTGGGCTAGCCGGTACGGCAGCTTGGGCCGCAAAAGTTGTTTTTGTCGTGGGTATTATCCTATTCCTCATCAGTTTGTTTACAGGACGTAAGCGCCTTTAGTAAAGCGTAATGGTTACAGCAAAGGTAAGAAGGGGTATCCTCGACACCTGTTGTAATGGAATTAAGGATGGATGGTGGGATACAGAATACCTATCACGCTCGGCAATATTGAGCCACTCGCCTATAAACCATACCAACCCGGTAAAATGGCGTTGGTCTGCGAGGGGGGCGGGCAGCGAGGAATTTTTACAGCCGGTGTGCTGGATGAATTCCAACGTGCCCGCTTTAATCCTTTTGATCTGATGATCGGAACCTCCGCAGGGGCACAAAACCTTTCTGCTTTTATCTGCGGTCAACCCGGTTACGCTCGCCGTGTGATTACTCGTTACACCACCACCGCCGACTTCTTCAATCCATTGCGTTTTGTGCGTGGTGGGCACTTAATTGACCTTGATTGGTTGGTAGATATCACCTCTCAGCAGTTACCTCTGGCAATCGACAGCGCCGAACAACATCTCCAGAATGGTCGTGAGTTTCTCATGTGTGCTTGCCGCAGTGAGGATTTCGAACCCACCTATATTTCTCCAACTCGGGAAAGCTGGTTACCGGCAATTAAAGCCTCCAGTGCTATTCCGGGGTTGTATCGCCAAGGCGTTGAGCTAGACGGCGTAAGTTATCAGGATGGCGGAATCAGTGATGCTATTCCTGTCGAAGAGGCTTATCGGCGTGGGGCGGATACCATTGTGGTCATTCGAACCGTACCTTCGCAGGCTTATTATACACCGCAATGGATGAAGCGGATGGAGCACTGGTTGAGTGAAAGTAGCTTGCAACAACTGGTGCGCATTATGCAGCAGCATGAGCAGAGCTATCATCGTATCCAGCAATTCATTGAGAAACCGCCAGGTGATTTGCGTATTTTTGAGATTTTCCCTCCGAAACCACTGGCGAGTAGCGCACTGGGTAGTCGGGTTGCAGCCCTAAACCGGGATTACCATTTAGGTCGTCGCTGTGGCCGCTATTTCTTGGCAACGGTTGGACACTGGTTACTGCCACAAGATCAGATGGACTCCGCTGAAATCAAAGAGAACAAGCCTTCGATCTCCCTTTCTCGCCGTATGATCCAGCCACAAGATATTAACCAGACAGATGAGATGGCCGAGTTGATCGACACTGATGAGTCCACTTTTGATATCAATCAGTCGCCAGATATCATCACATCGGTTGATACTGCAAACGCCACAGGAAATCATCTTTCTGCTCAAATGACGGTGGCAGACAGTGGGCTGATTATTCCCACCACGACACGCAATAAAAAGAAACCGCTACCCGCGGAGATCATTTTGCCTGCGGGCGTGGCGAAAACTAAAGGTGATACAGCCTAATGGCGCAAACTGGCGAGCCGATGCCGTATTTTGTCGATACGCATTGTCACTTTGATTTCCCCCCCTTTAGCGGTAGAGAGGTTGCCAGTTTAGCCAGTGCTGCACAGGCGAATGTGCAGCAAGTCATTGTGCCCGCGGTCAGCGCAGCTTACTTTTCTCGTATTGTTGATTTGGCTGCGAACTACCCGCCGCTCTTCGCCGCGCTCGGTATGCATCCACTCTATATTGCCCAACATCAGGAAGCTGATTTAGCGCTGCTGGCATCATTGCTGGAGAATAAAACGGAAAAATTGGTGGCGGTGGGGGAGATTGGCCTAGATCTCTACATGGATGAGCCGCAGTTGCCATGTCAATTAGCGTTATTACGCGCTCAGTTGACGCTAGCCAAACAGCATGATTTGCCGGTGATATTGCACTCGCGCCGCTCGCACGATCAGCTCGCTTCCGCCTTGCGTAAAGCTGACTTGCCACGCACGGGCGTAGTACACGGTTTTGCCGGGAGCTTAGCGCAGGCGCAGGCATTTATTCGTATGGGCTATTACATTGGCGTGGGCGGTACCATCACTTATGAACGAGCGCAGAAAACACGAAATGTCATGGCAACATTACCGCTGTCAGCATTGTTGTTAGAGACCGATGCCCCGGATATGCCCCTTGCGGGTTTTCAGGGGCAGCCTAACCGGCCAGAGCGGGCGGCAAATGTATTTGCCGTATTATGTGAATTACGCTCAGAAACACCACAAGAGATTGCTGCCCATCTATTGGAGAATAGTCAGCGTTTATTCCAGTTGCCGCCAGTCGAGAAATGCGTTCTGTAGACTGAGCGAACACATGCAAATCACACTAATAGTTAGTCTGCTTTCACCTACCTCACTTTTATAATGTGATGTTAATCACATTAATTGTCTAACAGTTGCTTCCAGTTGTGTTTATTTGTGACAGAGATTGTTTGATAGCGAGATCATGCCAGTATAATCCCCTCCACACACATTATTTAAATATAAATCATTAACAGGATTATCGACATGCTCATGAGTTTAGTCGGAATGGCAGTACTGATATTAATAGCCGTGCTTCTTTCAAGCAATTTTAGGGCGATTAATATCCGCACTGTAGTTGGGGCATTTATTATCCAGGTTGGTATTGGTGCGCTGGTGTTATATGTGCCAATCGGTCGTCGTATCCTTGGCGGGATGTCTCAAGGGGTAGCGAACGTTATTGCATATGGTAATGACGGTATTTCATTTATGTTTGGCGGGCTAGTTTCCGACAAAATGTTTGAAGTTTTTGGCGGCGGTGGTTTTGTATTTGCCCTGCGCGTATTACCCGTTATTGTTTTCTTCTCTTCACTAATCGCCGTTTTATATTATCTCGGCATTATGCAGCTTGTGATTAAGGTATTAGGTGGCGGGCTGCAAAAACTTTTGGGCACATCGCGTACCGAATCTCTTTCTGCGACGGCGAACATTTTTGTCGGCCAGACCGAAGCCCCATTGGTTGTACGCCCTTACATCTCTACCATGACGCAATCTGAATTGTTCGCTGTAATGTGTGGTGGTTTAGCCTCGGTTGCGGGTTCAGTATTGGCCGGTTATGCGCAAATGGGGGTGCCATTAGAATATCTGATCGCCGCTTCCTTTATGGCCGCACCCGGTGG
The DNA here is from genome assembly GCF_044905075.1 of Yersinia vastinensis. Classification (NCBI taxonomy): domain Bacteria; kingdom Pseudomonadati; phylum Pseudomonadota; class Gammaproteobacteria; order Enterobacterales; family Yersiniaceae; genus Yersinia; species Yersinia vastinensis. Next base: position 4,026,650 of record NZ_CP173260.1, on the reverse strand, counting down.
GTTATTGTTCGCGAAATTAATGGTGCCAGAAACTGAAAAAACGCACGATAAAGTCGATGCTATTACGCTGATTGATAAAGACGATCGCCCTGCTAACGTTATTGATGCCGCGGCATCTGGTGCGGCTTCCGGTATGCAACTGGCACTGAATGTCGGGGCAATGTTATTAGCCTTTATTGCATTGATTGCATTGCTCAATGGGATTTTGGGCGGGATTGGCGGCTGGTTCGACTATCCGCAGCTGTCAATGGAATTAATTCTCGGCTGGGTATTCTCGCCAATTGCTTATCTGATCGGCATTCCGTGGGATGAAGCGATGGTGGCTGGTTCCTTTATCGGCCAGAAGATCATTGTGAATGAATTTGTGGCGTTTATGAACTTTGGCCAATATCTCCAGGCCGAAGAGTTAGTGAAAGCCGCAGGTTTGCAGGTGCTTTCTGAGCATTCAAAAGCCATTATTTCTTTTGCTCTCTGTGGTTTTGCCAACTTGTCATCTGTCGCTATCTTGTTGGGTGGGTTAGGCAGTATGGCACCTAATCGCCGCCATGATATTGCACGCTTTGGTCTGAAAGCCGTAGCCGCAGGGACGTTGTCGAACTTAATGAGCGCGACTATTGCCGGTTTCTTCTTGGCTCTCTGATTAAGTTTGGTGACTTGATACTGTTCGGTCATCAGTAGGGCGAATGGACCGCGCTCATCACCGTCATATACTGTATGTATGTGACGGTTTTGTGTGTTTTCCGCGCCCAAACTTTCGGTATTACTCTCATTTATTCGTATTGTGGTTCATATCAATAATCAGGTGGATTCCTGCCCATAAGCTATTCTTGATGCGAGTGGGCATTTACTGTCTTTAAGGCATAAATCAGGTTATTTTGTGACTTTAATCACATATAATACTGTTGCGTTACAAGTTGCTATCAATTTATGTGAATTTGAACACATCTCATGACCGTGTAACGTGTTCAAATAGAGCTATAAGTTAGTGCGGTGAGATGGATCTCAATTGCTCCCCAAGGGTTATCTCCGTGGGGCTATCTTCAAGGAACCAAGTCCGCTCGCCAACGTATTGAGCAAGATAGTTTTTTTCATCATCAAAGAGGTCTAAATGATCTCTTTGTCCGCTCATAAATACATACTCAGTCTTGGTAATGTGCCGGGACTGAAATAGTGTTGGAGAGTTTTATGACCGATTTAACCGCCTGTGCGAGTCTAAAAGATTATGCTAAACGCGCACTGAGTTTGATGGATTTAACCACCCTGAATGACGACGATACCGACGACAAAGTTATTGCTTTGTGTCATCAGGCAAAAAGCCCTGCTGGCAATACGGCAGCAGTCTGTATTTATCCTCGCTTTATTCCTATTGCTCGTAAAACATTACGTGAGCAGGGAACACCTGAGGTCCGTATAGCCACGGTGACCAACTTCCCTCATGGCAATGATGATATTGACATTGCGCTGGCTGAAACCCGCGCCGCAATTGCCTATGGTGCAGATGAAGTGGACGTGGTTTTCCCTTACCGTGCCTTAATGGCGGGTAACGATAAAGTGGGCTTCGAATTAGTCAAACAGTGCAAAGATGCCTGTGCTGACGCGAACGTGTTGTTGAAAGTGATTATTGAGACTGGCGAGTTAAAACAAGAACATTTAATTCGTCAGGCTTCTGAGATTGCTATCAAAGCAGGGGCTGATTTTATTAAAACCTCCACCGGTAAAGTTCCCGTCAATGCCACGTTGGAAAGTGCCGACATCATGATGCGTACCATTCGTGACTTGGGTGTCGGGGAAACCGTCGGCTTCAAGCCCGCCGGTGGCGTACGTACCGCTGAAGACGCTGCACAATTCTTGCAACTGGCCGATAAATTGATGGGTGACGGTTGGGCTGATGCTCGCCACTTCCGCTTTGGCGCATCTAGCCTGTTGGGCAGTTTGTTGACAACTCTGGGTCATCAGAGTGAGAGCAACACCAGCGGTTACTAGCGGTTATCGCAGACTTTGAACTGAGCAGATGCATTGTGGGCTATTTTGCCCACAGTGTGGCTTTTTCCATATTTATGCCCCGGCCTCGAGTGTGAGGGGCGTATGTCAAGCAGGGGGATGCCTTGTTTCTGGCACAAGAAATTATCCGTAAAAAACGCGATGGTCAGCCACTGAGCGAAGAAGAAATTCGTTTCTTTATCAATGGTGTTCGCGACAACGTCGTTTCCGAAGGTCAAATAGCTGCTTTGGCGATGACCATCTATTTCCATGATATGAGCATGCCAGAACGTGTGGCACTCACCATGGCAATGCGTGACTCTGGCACCGTGCTGAACTGGAAGAGTCTGAACCTCAATGGCCCAATGGTGGACAAACACTCCACTGGCGGTGTCGGTGATGTCACGTCTCTCATGCTTGGCCCGATGGTTGCTGCCTGCGGTGGCTATGTCCCGATGATCTCTGGCCGTGGTTTAGGTCACACTGGCGGGACATTGGATAAATTGGAAGCGATTCCTGGGTTTGATATTTTCCCCGATGACAGCACATTTCGTAAGATCATTCAGGATGTTGGTGTTGCCATTATTGGCCAAACCAGCTCATTGGCTCCGGCAGATAAGCGCTTTTATGCCACCCGTGATATCACCGCAACAGTGGACTCCATCCCACTGATTACCGCCTCTATTTTGGCCAAGAAACTGGCTGAAGGTTTGGATGCGTTGGTGATGGATGTCAAAGTCGGTAGTGGTGCTTTTATGCCGACTTATCAGCTATCTGAAGATCTGGCGCAGGCTATCGTTAGTGTCGCGAATGGTGCAGGGTGTAAAACTACGGCGCTGCTGACCGACATGAACCAAGTGCTGGCATCCAGTGCCGGTAATGCGGTAGAGGTGCGCGAAGCCGTGCGCTTCCTGACGGGCGAATATCGTAACCCGCGGCTGCTTGAAGTGACGATGGCCCTGTGTGTGGAAATGCTGCTGTCGGGTGGATTGGCACAGGACGATGCCGATGCCAGAGCCAAGCTGCAAACGGTATTGGACAACGGCAAAGCGGCGGAAGTTTTTGGCCGCATGGTGGCGGCACAAAAAGGCCCGAGTGATTTCGTCGAACGTTATGACCATTACTTACCCGCAGCCATGTTGAGCAAGCCAGTATTTGCCGAACGCCCGGGGATTATCACTGCGATGGATACGCGTGCACTTGGTATGGCTGTCGTTTCCCTTGGGGGAGGCCGTCGCCTTGCATCAGACCCTATCGATTACAGTGTGGGTCTGACCGATATGGCCCGTTTGGGGAGCCGTGTTGACGGTCAGCAACCACTCACTGTAATTCATGCCAATAATGAAGATGATTGGCAACTGGCGGCAGATGCGGTACGAGCAGCTATTACTTTGGGTGATAAAGTGCCGGAAGAAACCCCCGTGGTTTATCGCCGTATCACTGAATAAACGCCATATTTTATGGGACGCCGCTACGCGTGCGAACCGATGCAGGAGAGAATGATGAAACGTACATTTATTATGGTATTAGACTCATTTGGTATTGGCGCTAGCGCCGATGCTAAGAAATTTGGCGACGAAGGGGCTGATACGTTGGGCCATATCGCCGAGGCCTGCGCCCGTGGTGAAGCCGATATTGGTCGTAGCGGCCCATTGAAATTGCCTAACCTGTGCCGTTTAGGTCTGGGTAAAGCTGCCGAAGAATCGACCGGTAAATTCCCGGTAGGTCTGGATAAGAATGCAGATATCATTGGTGCTTATGGTTATGCCAGTGAGTTATCTTCTGGTAAAGACACGCCATCAGGCCACTGGGAAATTGCTGGCGTACCGGTCTTGTTCGACTGGGGTTATTTCAGTGATGTGGAAAACAGCTTCCCACCAGAGTTACTGGATAAACTGGTCAAACGCGCCAATTTGCCGGGTTATTTGGGCAACTGTCACTCTTCAGGCACCGTGATCCTTGATCAACTGGGTGAAGAGCACATGAAAACCGGAAAACCGATTTTCTATACCTCTGCCGACTCGGTGTTCCAGATTGCCTGCCACGAAGAAACATTCGGTTTGGATCGCTTGTATGAGTTGTGTGAGATTGCTCGCGAAGAACTGACCGAGGGCGGTTACAATATTGGTCGTGTGATTGCGCGCCCGTTCATTGGTGATAAACCGGGCAACTTCCAACGTACTGGCAACCGCCACGATCTGGCTGTTGAACCGCCAGCACCGACTATGTTGAAAAAACTGGTGGATGAGAAGGGCGGCGAAGTGGTGTCTATCGGCAAAATCGCCGACATCTATGCGCATGTTGGGATCACGCATAAAGTGAAAGCCACAGGTCTGGATGCCTTGTTTGATGCCACTATCGAAGAGATGAAGAAAGCCGGTGACAACACTATCGTGTTCACTAACTTTGTTGATTTTGACTCTTCTTACGGTCACCGCCGTGATGTTGCAGGCTATGCCGCGGCTTTGGAATTGTTCGACCGCCGTCTACCAGAGTTAATGGCGCTGGTGAAAGAAGATGACATCCTGATCCTGACGGCAGACCATGGTTGTGACCCAACTTGGCCGGGCACCGACCATACTCGTGAGCATATTCCGGTCTTGGTTTACGGTCCGAAAGTTAAGCCGGGTTCACTGGGGCACCGTGAAACCTTTGCCGATATTGGGCAGACGGTTGCCAAGTATTTTGATTTGTCACCCATGGATTACGGAAAAAGTATGCTGTAGGGCCAAGTTGGGCGTGGGCAGTGCTAAGAATCCTCGCGTACTGCGTGTACGCACCGGTTTTTGCGCGCTGGCCGCACCCAAACTGCCTATGCTCATCTAGGTCTTCTAGTTAATAGAATTCTACTGAATTGGGATTGTGGGAAAACACTAACATTTCAGTGATATAAATTTTAATTATCTGATTTTTAAGGAAAGTGATTATGGCAACGCCACATATTAATGCTGAAATGGGTGATTTCGCTGACGTTGTTTTGATGCCAGGGGATCCACTGCGTGCAAAGTTTATCGCAGAAACCTTCCTGAAAGATGTGCGCGAAGTGAACAATGTGCGCGGCATGTTGGGCTTCACCGGCACCTATAAAGGGCGTCCAATCTCTGTGATGGGCCACGGCATGGGGATCCCGTCCTGCTCCATTTATGCGAAAGAGTTGATCACTGATTTCGGTGTAAAGAAAATTATTCGTGTGGGTTCCTGTGGCGCGGTGCGTGCTGACGTTAAACTGCGCGATGTAGTCATCGGCATGGGCGCGTGTACGGACTCCAAAGTCAACCGCCTGCGTTTTAAAGACCACGATTACGCGGCAATTGCTGATTTTGAAATGACCCGTAACGCGGTTGATGCAGCTAAAGCGAAAGGGATTGATGTCCGTGTGGGTAACATCTTCTCCGCTGACCTGTTCTATACGCCAGATCCACAAATGTTTGATGTTATGGAAAAATACGGCATTTTAGGTGTAGAAATGGAAGCAGCAGGTATTTATGGTGTAGCTGCTGAGTTCGGTGCTAAAGCCCTGACTATCTGTACCGTATCTGATCATATCCGTACCGGTGAGCAAACCACCGCAGCCGAGCGCCAGACCACGTTTAACGATATGATTGAGATAGCATTAGAATCTGTGTTACTGGGCGACCAAGCGTAATTTCGTTAACCTAACAGAATCGAACCACAGTATTTCGGTTCTGTTAGGCGTTATTTTAATCTTCACTAATCTATTCATCTGTCCTTTTGATTTTCACCTCCTTCCTTTACATATCATATTATTAGCGATATAAATCTATTCACAGTTCTATTCATTTTTCTATTCATGGAGCTATTCAAATGCCTTCCTTGGAAATGTTATTACGACAAGGCCCCGCTACGGCAAGCTCCTTGGCACAGGCTTTGGCCATTAGCCAGCCGACCGTATCTCGTCTAATCAATGGGTTAAAAAGTCGAGTGCTAAAGATCGGGAAAGGAAAATCGACCCGTTATGCTTTACTTCGGCTGGTTACAGGCATTAGTGAATTCCCACTCTACAGAATTGACCGCTTCGGGAATGCCAGCCATTTTGCCAATTTATACCCGATCTATCCGGCAGAAATGTGTTGTGTCCATCAATTGGATGACAATACATGGCAACAATTTGACAGCCTCCCTTGGTATCTGGCAGATATGCGGCCACAGGGGTTTCTTGGCCGAATTTGGGGCAAGTCTGTCGCTGAACATTTGCAGCTTAATAAGGATATTCGTGGGTGGAATGAAGATAATATCCTGCTCGCGCTATCTCGCATGGCGGATGACAGTAACGGCAATATTTTGCTCGGGCAAGAAAGTTATCAGCATTGGCTCGTTAAGCCTGATGCTGTTCCCATTCCACCATCAGACAAGCTGCAACGTTATAATGAATTGTCTCTAATGGCGCTTGCGGGGGAAATGGTGGGTTCCTCAGCTGGTGGGGAGCAACCTAAATTTACTTGTTATGCCGGATATGAGGAAAAGCCTCCGTCATATGTTATCGTCAAATTTACTGCTGCGCAGGATAACCCTAACGCGCAGCGTTGGGCGGATTTACTTATTGCCGAGTCTTTGGCGTTAAATACCTTAAGAAATGCAGGATATTGCGCCGCTGTCAGTCACATATTGCAATATCAGGATAGACAAACTTTTCTGGAAGTTGAGCGTTTTGACCGTTTTGGTCAGCGTGGCCGTATTGGCATGGTGTCTTTGGAGGCAGTAAATGCCGAGTTTATCGGCATACCTGTAGCCAGTTGGCCGAAAGTATGTCGAGAATTGGCCGAGATAGGTTTACTGAGTATGGTTGACCTTGAGCAAGTCAGACTGTTTTGGGCTTTCGGGGTGTTAATTGCGAATACTGATATGCACCATGGAAATCTATCTTTCCTGCATCCGGAAAATCGTCCCCTATCTCTTGCGCCTATCTATGACATGTTACCTATGGCTTTTGCTCCATCAGGCACGGGGAATATGCGACAAATGGTGCCGGATATCACGTTATCGGCTGATGTTGGTCGTGAACATTGGCAGCAGGCAAAGCAACTGGCCGAACAATTTTGGGGTACTGTTAGTACCCATCCTAATATCAGTGTGAACTTTAAAGTTATAGCCAGTCAGATGCAGGAGAAGATAGCGTCATTGTCACCTATCATTGAGCGCATGGCGTAATTCCCTGTTCCTGACACCATCCCACTATTTATCATCCGGTTTTTTGTCTGCTTCTGGCGTAGCTGTGGGTGTCTCTGATGCGCCATCGTCATTATCATCTTCTTTGACGGGGGTATTGGCGGTCAGCAGATAAGGTGATTGCTGCCAACGGCTGCGGCGACCTTGTAATAGGGTTCGGGCCAGAATAATGCCCACGGCCAGCGCGACCAATATCATCAGCCGCAACAAATTGGTGGTATTATCCACTTGCTTGGATTCAGTGGCTAGCACGTGAGTGTCCAGTGTCATGCGCAAAAATCCACTTGGCCCGCTTTTACCGGGGATCAGTTCGACAATCTGGTGATTGAAATAACTGCCGGGGCGTTTGCCATCTAAAGCCAGCCGGTCGCGTACTTTTACGTTTTCTCCAGCAGCGGCGACCAGAGTCCCGTCAATCTGATATACGCTGGCATCTAATATGCGGCTTGATTGCGTCAATTGCTGGAGAATGGCATCAACTTTTTGGCTATCAATATCATCATCGCTAGTATCCATAATGGGCGACAGGCTGAAAGTGACTTGTCTTGCCAGTGTCTTCGCCAACTCTTCAACTTGTTCCGAACGGGCCAGTTGATGACTGAGGCTGAAATAGGATGCACCTTGCATAAGCAAAACCAGCAATGCCAAGCAAATCAGCACAATAGCAGTACGGTGCAATCGAAATTTTAATTTAGCCTTGGCCATTCAGGTTCCTTGCCGTATTTGATGACTTTATGTTGCCAGAAGTTATTACGATAGGATAGTTTGATGCACTATTTCTACCCTGCATATTTCACATTGCTGCGGTGTTGGCTTCCTTCACTCACACCCGTTACAGAGTGAAGTAAGCTCTTGGGGATTTTCTCTGTTGCCGCCTTGGTGCAACGCAAAATCTACTGGGTACATGTTGTCGATTTTCGTTTTCTACAGGAGTAGTTCATGTCTAATAGTCTGACCTATTGCGATCTCCCCGCAGAGATCTATCAATGGCCGGGTTTACCACTTTCACTCAGTGGTGATGAAGTCATGCCGCTGGATTATCGTGCTGGTCATACAGGTTGGCTGTTGTACGGCAGAAAACTGGATAAAAAGCGCATTACCCACTTCCAACGTCAACTCGGTGCCGCCATGGTGATTGTTTCCGCTTGGTGTGTTGAAGATTACCAAGTGATTCGCTTGGCGGGCAGTTTGACCCCAAGAATTAAAACGCTGGCCGATGAAAATGGGCTAGATGTAGCCCCGCTTGGCACTATTCCGCATCTGCGCACTCCGGGCCTGTTAGTGATGGATATGGACTCCACCGCCATCCAAATTGAATGTATCGATGAGATTGCCAAGTTGGCGGGAGTGGGTGAGGAAGTGGCAGCCGTCACTGAACGTGCGATGCAGGGTGAGCTGGATTTCTCAGCCAGCTTGCGTCAACGAGTCGCGACCCTGAAGGGGGCCGATGCCAATATTCTTAAGCAAGTGCGTGACGAATTACCCTTGATGCCGGGGTTGACCAGCCTAGTACGTAAACTTCAGGCGTTGGATTGGCATGTCGCAATAGCCTCCGGCGGATTCACCTATTACGCTGAATACCTGCGCGACAAATTGCGGTTGGTAGATGTTGCGGCCAATGAGCTTGAAATCAAAGACGGCAAACTGACAGGCAAGGTGCTCGGGCCGATTGTCGATGCACAATATAAAGCCGACACGCTGCTCAAACTGGCAGAGAAGCTGAATATCCCTGTCGCGCAAACCGTGGCTATCGGTGATGGTGCTAACGACCTGAAAATGATGCAAGCCGCCGGTCTTGGTCTGGCCTTCCACGCCAAGCCGAAAGTGTACGCTAAATCCAAAGTGGCGATTCGCCATGGTGATTTGCTGAGTGTGCTGTGTATCTTGACCGGGAGTCTTAAGCACGAAGAACGATAATCCCCCGCGCCCTTGGCACTACAGCGGTGTTAGCGGCACTCACTTACCCGAATCACTGACTTGAGTCAGCTCATCGGGATGCGTTTGTTTGCAGCCTTGCTGTAGTACCAATGGCTTTGGGGATAGCACTAAGTAAAAAAATAGATTGTTAGGCCGTCATATTGAGGTGAAACGTGGCTAAAGCACCAAAACGGGCATTCGTCTGCAATGAATGCGGGGCTGATTATCCGCGCTGGCAAGGGCAATGCAGCGCCTGCAATGCTTGGAATACCATTACTGAAATTCGGCTCGCCGCTGCGGCGACGTCCTCATCCCGTCATGAGCGTTTTGGTGGTTACGCGGGGGATGCCGGAGTTAGCCGGGTACAAAAACTATCCGATATCAGTCTGGAAGAATTGCCGCGGTTCTCTACCGGCTTTCTTGAGTTTGACCGAGTGCTGGGCGGCGGTGTTGTCCCGGGCAGTGCTATCCTGATTGGTGGCAATCCGGGGGCAGGGAAGAGTACCTTGCTGCTGCAAACCCTCTGCAAACTCTCCGAAAGCATGAAAACGCTGTATGTCACTGGCGAAGAGTCACTACAACAGGTTGCTATGCGGGCGCATCGTCTGGGGTTACCCACTGCTGGCCTGAATATGCTGTCGGAAACCAGTATTGAACAGATTTGCCTGATTGCCGAGCAAGAACAGCCACGATTGATGGTTATCGACTCAATCCAAGTCATGCATATGGCGGATATCCAATCGTCGCCGGGCAGTGTGGCGCAAGTGCGTGAAACCGCCGCTTATCTCACCCGTTTTGCGAAAACCCGTGGTGTTGCCATTGTGATGGTTGGGCACGTGACCAAAGATGGCTCGCTGGCGGGGCCGAAAGTCTTGGAGCACTGCATCGACTGTTCAGTGATGCTTGATGGTGACGGTGACTCACGTTTTCGCACGCTGCGCAGCCACAAAAACCGCTTTGGTGCTGTCAATGAACTGGGTGTCTTTGCCATGACTGAGCAAGGTCTACGCGAGGTCAGTAACCCATCAGCCATTTTCCTCAGCCGTGGCGATGAAGTCACAGCAGGCAGTTCGGTGATGGTGGTATGGGAAGGGACGCGCCCATTGCTGGTTGAGATTCAGGCACTGGTGGACCACTCGATGATGTCAAATCCGCGCCGAGTCGCAGTCGGGTTGGAACAAAACCGATTAGCTATTTTACTGGCCGTTTTGCATCGACATGGCGGTTTGCAGATGTCTGACCAAGACGTGTTCGTCAATGTGGTCGGTGGCGTAAAAGTGACAGAAACCAGTGCCGATCTGGCTTTGCTGATGTCGCTAGTTTCAAGCTTACGTGACCGTCCGCTGCCGCAAGATTTAGTGGTCTTTGGGGAAGTGGGGCTGGCGGGTGAAATTCGCCCAGTGCCGAGTGGCCAGGAGCGTATTTCAGAGGCGGCCAAGCACGGGTTTAAGCGCGCTATCGTGCCGTATGCCAATATGCCAAAGAAACCGCTACCGAATATGCAAGTTTTCGGCGTGAAGAAGCTGGCCGATGCACTGGCAGTGTTGGAAGATTTGTAACGCCATAGCGCACATTTAGTCGTGTCCATCGCGCGGCATACTGTGTTACTTTTGTTTAGTGTGCTAAACAAGGAGGCGGTATGCTGCAGTTCGACTATCTTAAAACAGCGATTAAGCAAAAGGGTTGTACTTTACAGCAGGTGGCCGATGCCAGTGGCATGACCAAAGGTTACTTAAGTCAGTTACTCAATGACAAAATCAAAAGCCCCAGCGCACAAAAGCTAGAGGCTCTGCACCGCTACCTTGAGCTGGAATTTCCGCGTCGCGAGAAAAAAGTCGGCGTGGTGTTTGGTAAATTTTACCCATTGCATACCGGGCATATCTATCTCATTCAACGTGCTTGTAGTCAGGTTGATGAGCTGCATATCATTCTTTGTTTCGATGAGCCTCGCGACCGTGAGCTGTTTGAAAATAGTTCTATGTCGCAGCAACCAACGGTCAGTGACCGCTTGCGCTGGCTACTGCAAACCTTTAAATATCAGAAAAATATTCATATTCATTCATTTGATGAACATGGGATTGAGCCGTATCCCCATGGTTGGGATGTCTGGAGCCATGGCGTCAAAAACTTCATGGCGGAAAAGGGGATTGTCCCCAGCTTTATTTATTCCAGCGAAAGTCAGGATGCACCGCATTACCATGAACAATTTGGTATCGAAACCATTCTGATCGACCCGCAACGTTCATTTATGAATATCAGTGGCCGCCAGATCCGCCGTGATCCTTTCCGCTACTGGGATTATATCCCCACCGAAGTGAAGCCTTTCTTTGTGCGTACTGTAGCAATATTGGGGGGGGAATCCAGCGGAAAATCCACGTTAGTCAATAAGTTAGCCAATATTTTCAATACCACCAGTGCGTGGGAATATGGCCGTGATTATGTTTTCTCTCATCTGGGGGGCGATGAGATGGCACTGCAATATTCTGATTATGACAAGATTGCATTGGGTCAGGCGCAATATGTTGATTTTGCGGTTAAATACGCCAATAAAGTGGCTTTTATTGATACTGATTTTGTCACCACTCAGGCATTTTGTAAGAAATATGAAGGGCGCGAACACCCGTTTGTGCAGGCGCTGATTGATGAATACCGTTTTGACTTGGTGATTTTGTTGGAGAACAACACGCCGTGGGTCGCTGATGGTTTACGCAGCCTCGGCAGTGATCGTGACCGCAAATCTTTCCAGAAACTACTGGAACAGATGCTGCGCAGCAATAATATTGAGTACGTCCATGTTGAGTCGGCGGATTACGACGAGCGCTTCCTGCGCTGTGTCGAACTGGTTCAGCAATTACTGGCTGCCGATTTGCAAAGGCTAGCTCGCCCATCAGTATTAAGTGAAATACAGCAAGAAGATTGATGTGAATTTTGCATTCAAGGGCGGAATAGTCCTGGCCGCTTGCATGCGGACAGTGCGCAGAATCCAGAGCGCACACAGAATGCGTGAGGATTTCGAGCACTGCCCAAATATCAAATAGCGGCTAAAATAGCCCTTTTGATGAGTAACTCATCACGACCTTACCGCGCATATGCCCACCCGCCACTAGGTCGTGGGCCGCTTTCAAATTCTCGACCGTCAGACCATGCAATGTTTCACTTAGCGTGCTTTGCAGTTTCCCTTCATCAACTAACTGACTGACTTGTTTTAAAATCTCCCCTTGCTGGGCGATATCCGGTGTAGAGAACATGCTGCGAGTGAACATAAATTCCCAATGCAGAGCTGCGCTTTTCAGTTTCAACTGATTCTGATCCAGTGGTTTTTCGTTCTCCACAATGGTACAGATTTGTCCCAGAGGGGCGATCAGTTCGCTGATGGCGGGCCAGTGACCGTCGGTATCATTCAAACAAAGAATATAATCGACTTTATTGATACCTTCTTTCTGCAACTGTGTTTTTAACTCACGATAATCCACGACTAAATCTGCACCGCGTTCACGACACCAAGCCGCTGATTCTGGGCGTGATGCAGTCGCAATCACTTTTACCGAACTACGTAATGCAGCTAGAGGGATCGCCAGTGATCCCACACCACCGGCACCGCCAATGATAAGCAAACTTTTACCTGCACTGGCCTGCTGAATTTTCAGATGTTCAAACAGTGCTTCCCACGCAGTGATAGCGGTGAGTGGTAGGGCCGCGGCTTGCGCCCAATTGAGTGAACTTGGCTTGTGAGCAGCAATACGCGCATCAACCAACTGTTGAGTGGCATTACTACCGGGGCGGGTGATATCACCGGCATACCAAACTTCATCGCCGGCACGAAAATCGGTCACTTTCTCACCGACATTGATGACCACACCTGCGGCATCCCAGCCCAGAATACGCGGTTGTTGTAGGCCATTTTTCTTCAGACCACCGTGTACTTTGGTATCCACTGGATTGATGGAAGCGGCTTTAACATCGACTAGTAAATCAAAGGGGCCAGGTGTGGGTGAATCCAAAGTGATTTCAATAAAATCAGCGGGTTGTTGTGGGTTTACGGCAATGGCTTTAATGGACATTATGGTATTCCTGCTCCTGTTTAGCGTATCAACTGAGTCTAGACCACTCTGGTGATGGTGATAAGATGGACAATCACTAACGCAGTGTTCGCCTGAGATAAACAATCATGCTTAAGAAGCCTAATCATGTTTAAGCAACTTCAAGATATGGCGCTGTTCGCCAAAGTCGCAGAGTGTGGCAGCTTCACTCGTGCGGCTGATATGGCTGGTTTACCTAAATCTAGCGTCAGCCAGCGCATTAGCCAGTTGGAGCAAAATCTGGGGATTCGGTTGCTCAACAGAACCACCCGGCAATTGAACCTGACTTTTGCCGGTGAGCGCTATCTGGTGCATTGTCAGGAGATGCTACAAGCCGCTGAGCGGGCTGATTTGGCACTGCAACGGCTGAAGGATAATCCCAGTGGGCGTTTGCGTGTTTCCACACCGGCAGGGTTGGGTGCCACATTACTCGCCCGGCTGGCAACAGATTTTCAGCAGCAATATCCTGATGTTCTGCTGGAAGTTTTAGTCTCAGACACCATGGTGGATTTGGTTGAAGATGGTTTTGATGTAGCACTGCGAACCGGTAAACCACAGGATTCGTCACTGATTGGCCGGCGGCTGGGATATGCCCCGCGCTATCTGTTGGCCTCTCCTGCTTATTTGGCACAACACCCGCCACTGATCCACCCGCGCCAATTGGATACTCATCGCTGTATTGCCCACCGTGCTTGGCAGGCGTTGATTTTGCGTCGCGATGATGAGTTTTATCGCTGGCAGGTACCTGCGCTGCATGTGACTGATAATCTGTTATATGCCCGAGAATGTGCACTGAACGATGGCGGTATTACGCTACTTCCCGCCTTCTTAAGCCGTGAAGTGGTGGCTAATAAGCAATTAATTGAAGTGTTGCCGCAGTGGCAAGCTGAGGGGAATGAGCTGTATCTGGTCTACCCAAGCCGTAAGTTGAACTCACCCGCATTGAGCTGTTTTATCGATGTGGTGATTGGGCATCCAGTGTTTGAGGATTATGTGCAGGGGCTGGACATGTCGTAAGAGAAGTGGAGTACGGGGCTACCGGCTCCACTTTGTTCGCTATTTCAGATTACAACCTTCATTCCAAATAAAACACTTCGCGCAGGGGCTGGCTCACCGGGCTGTTATCCGGGTGACTTGGCATAACATCGGCCATATGTTGCCACCAGCGTTGGCACACCGCGGTTTGTGCTACGGCATCCCAGCGCTCTTCCGATTCAATTTCGACAAAACCAAACAGTAAATTGCGTGCTTCATCGAGGAAAATTGAGTAGTGGTGAGCGCCATGTGCTTTCAGTACCGCTGCTAGTTCCGGCCAAATAGGTGAGTGTCTACGCTGATATTCAGCATGAGAATCTGGATTGACTTGCATAACAAACGCTTTGCGTATCATGAAGTTATCTCCACTCAAAGTGCCTGTAAGTACAGGGTTCTGACTTGCTCACGACTCGCCGGACGCGGATTGCAAGGCGCGCAAGGGTCGGCCAGTGCCTTATCTAACCAGCCTTCAATATCACTTTCCTCAATACCTAAGGAGGAGAATCCATGAGGAATACCGACTTGCAGCGACAATTCACGAATAGCCGCTATCGCCTGATGGCTGGCTTGCTCATCACTCATTTCTTGAGTGTTTACGCCCATGGCCTGCGCAATGCGAGCAAAACGGCTGACGGCTTGTGGGCGATTATATTCTTCAACTACTGGCAGTAAGATAGCGTTACATACACCATGAGGAAGGTTATGTGTGGCCCCGGGCTGATGAGCGAGTGCGTGCACCAAACCTAACCCCGCGCTGTTAAACGCCATGCCAGCCAAATATTGCCCACAGGCCATCATTTCGCGAGCATGCAGATTCTTGCCATCCTCCACTGCTAATGGCAGCCACTGGCTAATTAGGCGGATTGATTCGAGTGCTGAATGGTCAGTTAGCGTATGTGCACCTAGCGAGACATACGCTTCGATTGCATGGGTGAGGGCATCCATTCCGGTTGCGGCAGTGACGCTGGCAGGAATATTGAGCATCACCGAAGGGTCGTCCACCGCAATGTCGGGGATGATATTGGTGTCGATAATCACTTCCTTCACTTGCCGCTGACTATCAATAATAACGGCATTACTGGTCAATTCTGCTGCAGTCCCTGCTGTGGTGTTGATGGCGATTAGTGGAACACCGGTTTGTTTGACCTTACCCACGCCAGAATAAGCTGTAGATGGCCCCGGATTGGCCGTCAGTATCTTAATCGCTTTAGCGGTATCAATGGGGCTGCCACCACCGAAGGCTATCAGATAGTCACATTGATGCTGCGTGAAGGCAGTAAAACCCGTCTGTACTAACTCTTCGGTAGGATTAGGAAATACCTCAGCAAACAGCGCATAAGGTAACTGGTGCTGCTCCATCGCAACAAATAAGCTGTCCAACAATCCCAGCTCGACCAATTGCCCATCAGTCACAATCAGTGCTTTCCCCCACCGTTTGTCGCTGAGTAAGTTAACCATATCGCCGATTGCACCGGTGCCGTGCAAGCTGATTTTCGGCAGTGCCAACATGAAACTCATACTGTACTCCTCAAATAATGCATAGATGATGATGGCCCCGATGTTGGTCGGGGCTTGGGCTGAGGGATTAGGCGTCCAGTGCAGCAGCCAACGGCGTGACATCAAAACGTGCCGCTAGCGCAATCAGTTGCTCGCGTGAAATAGTCTGTTTCTTGCCGCCCATCGACAGAACCTTCACCATGATTTCGGCCGATTTCTCGGCGGTATCAATCAAACCAAAGGCGTCATCCAGCGTAGGCCCACTGCCGAAAATGCCATGGAAAGGCCAAAGCACCAGACTGTGTTCGCGCATTTGTTCCGCCGTCTGAGTGCCAATCCCATCAGTACCCGGCACCATCCACGGCACAATGCCAATTCCATCAGGGAAGACCACCAGACATTCGGTACTGCCTTCCCATAACAGGCGGGTGAAACTGGCGTTCTCGAGTTTTTGTACATAACTCAGAGCAATCAGATTGGTGGCATGACAATGCATGATGACGCGATTACTCCCGCCGCTGACTTGCATCCGCACAATATGAGATTGGAAATGGGCCGCCAGCTCAGAGGTGGGCAGCCCTCCCTGAGTTAGCCCCCAGTGAATGTGATAAGCCATGCCATCATTACTGACTTGCAGCAACACCAGATTTTCAGCCGGATTCAATTCCACATTGCGGAAAAACTTGCCAGAACCAGTGACAAGGAACCAGCTATTTGCCAGTTCGGGCGCGGGTTGCGTCAGCTCTACGTGACGCGGCTGAGGATAAAAATCGCGACGATAAGGTTCAACCTCTTCAGCCAGCAACCGCAAGCTGATATTGCCACCGTTACGTTCGTCCCACCCTTTGCGCCACATATCGCTGGTGGCTTTAATCATTCCTTCAATAAACCAGGAAGATAGAATTGATTGCATCATCATGAGTCCTTAACGTTGGCTGAGAATCTGTTGTTCGTATTCACGGACGGCATCAAGCCAGCGAGCATCGACTGGCACGTCATTACGCTGGCAGTAACCTTCCCAAATGGCTTGCCATGGCAGAGATTTTTGCTCTTCCAGTAGTGCCAACCGAGCGGTGTAATCACCGCGTAATTCCAGTTGGCGCAGCATGTCGGTAGGTTCCAATAAGGCGCGCAGCAAGGCTTTTTTCATGTTACGGGTTCCAATGACCCATGCGGCGATGCGGTTGATAGAGGCATCGAAGAAATCCAGACCGATATGAACGCGATCAAACAGGTTGTGGCGGATGATTTCACTGGCGATGGCCTGTGTTTCATCATCGAGCAAGACCACGTGGTCACTGTCCCAACGAACCGGTCGGCTGACATGCAGCAGCAGGCGCGGGACATACAACATGGCGCTGGATATTTTGTCGGAAATCACTTCAGTAGGGTGGAAGTGACCGGCATCTAGGCACAGTGCCGTTTGGCGGCTGGCGGCATAACCCATATAAAATTCGTTGGAACCGACGGTATAGCTCTCAGCACCAATACCGAACAATTTGCTCTCAACGGCATCAATATGGTGCTCTGGGCTTAATTTTTCACTGATGACCTCATCCAGTGCTGATAGCAGGCGCTGACGGGGGGCTAGTCGATCAATGGGGGTGTCTTTCATGCCATCGGGGATCCAAATGTTCATGACGGATGGTGTGCCTAATTGTTCACCAAAATAGGCAGAAACCCGGCGGCTAGCCTGACAGTGTTCAATCCAGAACTGACGGATTTCCGGGTCTGGATGCGACAGGGTAAAACCGTCGGCACTCAATGGGTGGGAGAAGCAAGAGGGGTTAAAATCCAGCCCTAAATGATGTTTTTTAGCCCATTCAACCCAGCGGCTAAAGTGGCGTGGTTCGATTTTATTGCGCGCTACCGGGGTATCAGACTCCAGATAGATGGCGTGTAAATTGAGTCGCTTAGGACCGGGAATGCATGTTAGTGCCAATTCAAGGTCAGAGCGTAGTTCGGTCGCATTGCGCGCTTTCCCGGGGTAGTTGCCGGTGGCCTGAATCCCCCCGGTCAATGCGCCTTCTGGGTTTTCAAAGCCGGTGACATCATCGCCTTGCCAGCAATGCATGGAAACTGGCAACGTATCAAGACGGGTCAGTGCGGCATCGACATCAACGCCGACAGCGGCAAATCGCTGTTTAGCCAGATCCCAGGCCTGTTCAATAGAGTTCGTCATATGCAAAGTTCCTTAGGTAATTGACTCAGTGACTGGAATTGCAACCAATGGGCGGCAAAGTCAGCGTTGTCGTGAGGGGATAAATGATGCAGAGGGAAGTTATTCGCCACGATGCGGCGGTAATGAGTGACATCAGCCACTTCGCCCAATGAGATTAATTGGCTACCAATATTACCGAGTGTTGAAGCCTCAACTGGCCCCATGCTGACATTCAAACCGCAAGCATCGGCGCAGAGTTGATTGAGAAATTGGTTTTGGCATCCGCCACCGACAATATGTAAATGGCTGATAGGGCGTCCGCGTAGTTCTGCCAACTCTTGCGCCACTTGCCGGTATAGCATGGCGAGGCTATCAAAAATGCAGCGGGCCAGTTGAGCGGCTGTGAGGGGGACTGAAAACCCATGTTCGCGACAAGCATCTTGGATCTCGCGGCACATATTAGGCGGATTGATAAATCGACTATCATTGGGGTTGATCAGCGAGCGACAGGCGGGTTGTTGCGCTGCTTGCTCAATCAATTGCGGTAAATCGTCAATCTGTAATTCGTCCGTTGCGCGTTGCAGTAACCACAGACCCATAATATTTTTGAGTACCCGATAGCGACCTTCAGCACCACCTTCGTTGGTGATATTGCTGCATTGCGCTTGATGGTGAGTGAGTGGCGTTGCACTTTCAAAACCCATCAGTGACCAAGTTCCGGAACTAAGATAGGCAGCATCAGCATCAATCAGGGGGGCGGCAAGAACCGCACTGGCTGTATCGTGGGTGGCAACAGCAATGACCGGAACTCGTTGGCCGCGGGGACTGTGCCAGTAGCCGATAGTTCTACCGGGTTTGCTGGGCTTGCCAAACCAATGGGCCGGCACGCCAGCATAAGTCAGTAAGTCGCTATCCCAGTCATCGGTGTCAATGTTGAGTAATTGGGTCGTGCTGGCATTGGTATATTCCCAGTTAAGTTGGCCGGTAAGGCGATAATGCAAGTAGTCTGGGATCAGTAGGAGATGAGCGACATCGGCAAGCAGATGGGGTTGCTGCTCACTGAATGCCCGTAATTGATACAGAGTATTAAATGGCAAGAATTGAATACCGGTGCGGCGATAAATCGCCTTGCTGCTCAGTGTCTGTTGTGCCTGTTCCATGACACCCTGAGTGCGGCTATCACGATAAGAGACTGGCTGCCCGACACGCTTGCCTTGCTTATCTAGCAATACGAAATCCACACCCCAGCTATCAATACCGATGCTGTCCAGCGCTATCCCTTCGCTGTCGAGTTGATTTAAACCCTGACGGATAGATTGTTCAATGGCATCAATATCCCAGACATCTGAGCCATCAATGGATTTAATCTGATTAGTAAAGCGGCAGACTTCCCGCAATGTCAGCTCTTGTTGATCTGGATAATAACTTGCCAGCATCACACGCCCACTAGAGGCTCCAAGGTCAATCGCGACCATGTGCCGTGAGGCGTTTGGTGATGTGGCTGTTGATGATGAACATGTGGATTGTGTGGGCATGATAAGCGGCCTGTTGTTTCTCGATGCCCAACAGTGTAGAAATTTGCCTGATCTACGACCTTCTCATCACTGCCAACCACTATGGCTATCTGGCAGAATGACAAAAGTGAAAGTGAAACAGCTCACAGTTTCGTATTTATGCATACCATCCCCCACCTGTGACCTTGCGCATATTTTTCAACATTGCCGCGCCTATCTAAAAAAAACCGCCGCTAAAGTGGCTTTTAGTGTCAAAAATTGAAGGTTTATTCACCACTGCTGCTTTTACTATCGAGAGATGAAGCAGGGCGATTTCGCCGTGCCTGTCGAAAGAGGGCAAAAGATGACTGTATTGCACAGTATTGATTTTTTCTCTTCCAGCTCATCACCAGTAGCTATTGAAGCTCGTGCACCACAACCTGCATTTCCTGAGCATCATCATGATTTTTATGAAATCGTTATTGTCGAAGAAGGGGCTGGCGTACATGTTTTTAATGGTAATCCTTATACATTAAGCAGTGGTTGTGTCTGTTTTGTTCGTGACCATGATCGCCATTTGTTTGAATCAACGGAGGGCTTATTCCTCACCAACGTGCTGTTTCGTGCTCCTGATGCTTTTCGTTTTTTATCCGGCGTTGGTCATTTTCTGCCCCAAGAGAGTGAGGGGGTTTACCCCTCTCATTGGCGAATAAATGGACAGATTTTGCAGCAGGTAAAATGTTTGATTGCTTGTCTTGAACACGCACCACAAAGTGATTTGGCGGAAGATATTGCTCTGCATGAGAGTGTTTTTATGCAGTTATTGGTGAAACTGTGGCAGGGATGCCGGGCACAAGTAGGAGATGATCAGGAAGGGCGGTTATGCCAACTATTGGATTGGTTGCAGAACAACTATAGCGAGGTAATTGAGTGGACAGAATTAGCCGACCGCTTTGCATTGCCACTGCGAACGCTACACCGCCAGCTAAAGAATCAGACTGGAATGACACCTCAACGCTATCTTACTCGGTTGCGCTTGCTACAAGCTCGCCATCAGCTATGTTACAGCGACAGCAGTGTTACTGATATTGCCTATCAATGTGGTTTCGGTGACAGCAATCACTTCTCAACCTTATTTAAGCGGGAGTTTTCACAATCTCCTCGTGATTTACGCAGTCAGCTTTAGCACCTTTCTATGCTAACCGATAAGGGCGTGAATGGTATCACGGTAAAAATTGGCAGTTTCAAGATAATGTTCTGCTCATTAATTAATCTATAACAATAAGGCTGTATGCATGCGGACACCACTGCTGTTAGAAAGCCGGGATTATTTACCATCGGAACAGATGCCGGTGGCGGTAACCAACCGATATCCGCAGGAAGTCTTCGCAGAGCACACCCATCAATTTTGCGAAATTGTGATTGTCTGGCGGGGGAATGGTTTACATATCCTGAACGACCATCCTTACCGCATTACCTGCGGAGATGTTTTCTATATCCAGGCAGAAGATCATCATAGCTACGAATCCGTACATGACTTGGTATTAGATAATATTATTTATTGTCCAGAGCGGCTTCGTCTGAATGCGCAATGGCATAAGTTACTGCCACCTTTTGGGCATGAACAGAATCAGGGATATTGGCGGTTAACAACACAAGGAATGGCGCAGGCGAGGCCTATCATTCAGCAGTTGGCGCAGGAGTCGCGCAAGACAGATTCTTGGTCAATACAATTGACTGAGGCATTGTTGCTGCAACTTGCCATCGTACTGAAACGTCATCGCTATCGGGCTGAACAAGCTCACTTATTACCAGATGGTGAGCAACTTGATTTAATTATGTCAGCGTTGCAGCAAAGTTTGGGGACTCATTTTGACATGACTGATTTTTGTAATAAAAATAAATTGGTTGAGCGTTCGCTAAAGCAGCTTTTTCGCCAGCAAACAGGGATGAGTATTAACCATTATCTTCGTCAAATTCGGTTGTGCCATGCCAAGTCTCTCTTGCGGTGTAGTGAGCATCGTATCAGTGATATTGCCGCTCGCTGTGGATTTGATGACAGTAATTACTTCTCTGTCGTTTTTACCCGTGAGGCCGGTATGACACCACGAGATTATCGTCAACGTTTTGTTCGCTCCCCTGTATCGTTGGCTAAAAATGGCAGTGATAACCACAGTGCTCTTGTCTAGCCCCCTCCTTCGCAACGCCTATCCATAAGATAACGGGCAGGTTTTTCAACTCTGCCCGTCCATATAATAACGTTTAATTATGGATACTAAGCCGCCATGCCCAAGCCAACGATATTGGCTGCCAGAATAATCACCAGACAACCAATACATAGTACGGTCACCGGTTTTCTGGCTGAGCATTTCCACTCTTTAAGTAGCAGACCAACAATGCCTCCACACAGGACATAGAAGCTCATGTGCAGCATCCAGCTCATATAATCATATTGTTGTGGGATCTTGGCGTGGCCCCAAGCATAGAAGAAGAATTGCAGATACCACATCAACCCGGCTAATGCTGAGAACAAAATGTTGGTGATCAGCAGTGGTTTGGCAATCGAGAAATCAGCTTTGACTGACAGGTTTTTGAGTGTCGCTAGGCGGATAAAACAATAACTCAAATTAATGAGCGCCCCACCCCCCATAATGATGACGTAGCTAGGTAGTGCGACATAGAGTGGATTGATGCCTAACGCACTGGCCGCTTCATGCATAGGTTTGGCGGCATCCATGGCAAATGACATGCCAGCAGAGAAGATACCGCACATTACAGCCAGTATTAGCCCTTTTTTCAGGTTGAACTCTTCTGCCTGAATCCCCATAGCCCGCTCTTTCAGTAACCCAGCATAACTAACGATGGCAACACCTATTAGAGCCACAAGCACCCCTAGTAAGGTCATACGTCCGCCTGCGGTACCGAATAGCACATCAAAACGCCCTTGTAGAATCGGTGTCATCAATGTGCCGATAATCAGTGTGATACCGATGGCAATCCCAATCCCCATCGACATTCCAAGGTAGCGCATCGTCAGGCCGTAGTTGATATTACCAATCCCCCACATGGCCCCGAACAGGAATACCGGCAGTAAGGTGGCGATGCTGAAAGAACCGTAATATTGCCAAAAGTCAGGTAATAATAAATAGCTAACTGTCCATGGCAGGATGAGCCAAGAGACGAGGCCACCCACTGACCACATGGTTTCCCATGACCATTTTTTTACTTGTTTAAACGGCGCGTAAAAACACGCCGCACTGGCAGCGCCCACCAGATGCCAAATTATCCCCAATATAATCGCATTGTTCATCTTATTATCCTTCGTTGTGATGGTGCGGGGAGGCGCAGAACGGGAAGGGCGCACAAACCGCTGATGACGAAGGAGTCTAAATAGTGTGCAGTCTTGTCACCTTCGGCTGACTGCCTTAAGACAAGGAAAGCTGGCAAAATTCAGTGGGTAACAATGATGATGATCACAGAATAGAATTCTGGTGACGGACGGCTTAATGGGAGAGGTTATCGCGGCAGGAATTCGGCTCGCCATCGTATTAATAGGCGGTTTTTTCCCATTGAAAAAGGCCTGCAATCGCAGGCCTCTGATATAACTCGGTCATCTTTTTCCGGTTTTCACCGGAAACTCATTACTTGGTCATTTTCTTATACTTAATACGGTGTGGCTCCAGCGCTTCAGCGCCCAGAGTGCGTTTTTTCCACTCTTCGTATTCAGTAAAGTTACCTTCGAAGAACGCCACTTTGCCTTCATCTTGATAGTCGATGATGTGGGTAG
The DNA here is from genome assembly GCF_044905075.1 of Yersinia vastinensis. Lineage (NCBI taxonomy): Bacteria > Pseudomonadati > Pseudomonadota > Gammaproteobacteria > Enterobacterales > Yersiniaceae > Yersinia > Yersinia vastinensis. The sequence continues at coordinate 4,003,514 of NZ_CP173260.1, read as the reverse complement.
CTATGCGGTCGAGGAACCAACGGTCATGGGAAATAACCATGGCGCAGCCCGGGAATTCCAGTAAGGCGTTTTCCAGTGCGCGCAGAGTTTCAATATCCAGATCATTGGTCGGTTCATCGAGCAGCAACATATTGCCGCCAACTTGTAGCAATTTGGCCAGATGGATACGACCGCGTTCACCGCCAGACAGCTCGCCGACTCGCTTGCCCTGATCGATCCCTTTAAAGTTAAAGCGGCCAACATAAGCGCGACTTGGAATTTCAAAGTTGCCGATCTTCATGATGTCCTGACCGCCGGAAACTTCTTCCCAAACGGTTTTGCTGTCATCCATGTTGTCACGGAACTGATCAACCGATGCCAACAGCACAGTGTCGCCCAGTGAAATCGTGCCGGAATCAGGTTGTTCCTGACCAGACAACATGCGGAACAGGGTTGATTTACCCGCACCATTCGGCCCGATAATCCCGACGATAGCACCCTTTGGCAGTGAGAAAGTCAGGTCGTCAATCAGTACGCGGTCACCATAAGACTTGCACAGATGCTCAACTTCTAGCACTTTGTCGCCTAAACGTGGGCCAGGCGGAATGAACAACTCACTGGTTTCGTTACGCTTTTGATATTCAACGCTGTTAAGTTCTTCAAAACGGGCCAGACGAGCTTTGCCTTTCGCCTGACGGCCTTTTGGATTCTGACGAACCCACTCCAGCTCTTTCTCGATAGATTTGCGACGGGCCGCTTCGGAAGAGGCTTCCAGCGCCAGACGAGCATCTTTCTGTTCCAGCCATGAGGAGTAGTTACCTTCCCATGGAATACCTTCACCACGGTCAAGTTCCAGAATCCAACCCGCCACGTTATCAAGGAAGTAACGGTCATGGGTGATGGCGACAACAGTGCCTTCGTAATCATGCAGGAAGCGCTCCAGCCAAGCCACGGATTCAGCATCCAAGTGGTTGGTTGGCTCATCCAGCAGCAGCATGTCAGGTTTTTCTAGCAATAGGCGGCAGATAGCAACACGACGGCGCTCACCACCGGATAAGTTGGCAATTTTTGCATCCCAAGGTGGCAGGCGCAAAGCATCCGCAGCACGTTCTAACTGGTTATCCAGATTGTGGCCGTCATGGGATTGGATAATCGCTTCCAGTTCACCTTGCTCTTTCGCCAGTTTGTCGAAATCTGCATCTGGATCGGCATACAGCGCGTAAACCTCATCCAACCGAGTCAGGGCGCGTTTAACTTCGCCAACCGCCTCTTCAACCGATTCGCGTACAGTTTGTTCAAGGTTCAGTTTTGGTTCCTGTGGCAGGTAACCAATTTTGATCCCCGGTTGTGGGCGCGCTTCACCTTCAATATCGGTATCAATGCCCGCCATGATGCGCAAAAGAGTCGATTTACCTGAGCCGTTCAGGCCCAGCACACCAATTTTGGCCCCAGGGAAGAAACTCAAGGAGATGTTTTTCAAAATATGTCGTTTCGGCGGAACTACTTTGCCGACGCGATGCATGGAATAGACGTATTGAGCCACGTTGCGTCTGCCTCTCTATATATCAGTTTTTATTGGATGTCTGGTGCGGAGTGTAGCCCGTTTTACTATACCCGTCATCTTTCGAGTAAAAGCTTACGGCGCGGTGACTATCATTGCCACGCGGCGGTTCTCTGCCCGGCCTTTTGCGGTTCGATTATCAGCTACCGGTTCCAATTTCCCCCTGCCACGCACATCAATATTTGCCCTTGGAATACCGATGGTTGCCAGTGAATCAGCGACTGTTGCGGCTCGCTCGTAGGAGAGTTTCTGATTATAACTGTCTTGGCCAGTGGCATCAGTGTGCCCATCTACCCGTAAATGATTGATACCGACACTGTGCAATGCTTGGCCAATGTTCTGAACAGTTTGTACGCCGGATGAATTCAATTTCTTGACGTCACTGTCGAATAAAACTTTATTGGCTAATCCAAATTCCCAACCATTATCCGTTAATTTAAAGCCTTGCTCCTGTAATGCAGCAACTTGCTCTGGCGTCAGCCCCTGTGGTTTGGTCTGACAACCGGCTAATACCAGCAGAAAAAGTGCAAAAAAACCAATCCAAATGGGATTTCTCTGACGACGACTATTTAAACCCAGCATGTCACCTACCCTAAGATTTCTGTTGGAGAACGTTCTGTGTGAGTCAAGCCCGCCAGTTGCACGATACCTCGTTCAGAAGGGCGGAAACCTTTCTTTGCCTGATACATGGCTTCATCTGCTCGTTGTAATAACTCTTCCGGTGTTTGCGCATGGTCAGGATAGATAGCAATACCAATACTGAGTGAGGTCGTAATTTCACTCCCGTCGGCCAATATTATGGGGTGAGTCATACTCTCTATAATGTCCTCGGCGATGGTGAGAACATCGTGAGTATCATGAATCGGTGCCAATAATACCGCGAACTCATCGCCGCCTAAGCGAGCCACTAAATCGGACTCACGCAATAAAGCACGAATACGGTCGGCGATGGTTGTGAGCACGACATCACCCGCGGCATGACCATAGTTGTCATTAATCTCTTTAAAGCGATCACCATCAAGGAATAAAACGGCGGCGTGTTCGTTGGTTTTGCAATCTTTAAGTGTTCGCGTTAAACGGCCTTCAAAGAACGCGCGATTGGCCAAACCGGTGAGGCTATCATGGGCAGCTCGGTGTGCCAGTGAATCATTTTCTTGCGTTAAGTGCCGCTGCCAAACTTCAAGTTCTTCCAATAATCCATTGAAGTCATTACTTAATTCATTTAGCTCGGCAATTTGCGCCGAAGGCACACGTTGACCAAAGCTACGGTTACGGCTGACATTATGGGCCACTTCAGTGATTCGATTGAGCGAGCCAATAATGCCAAAAAGCATGCGACGCGACAGAAATAGCGCCACCGCCGAGCTGAGAATCAAGCAGATAAGTAGCCCGGCTAATCCTTGCAGCAGAAAACGCAGCAAGCTGCCACCATGGCCGACAATCACTATTCTGCCGATTTCATTACCCGCATGAACCATTGGCAGTACCACAGGTTCAGGCAGTGCCCAGCGAGCAACACTCTGCTCCATATAGTGTATCGGGCCATCGTCAGGCAGCGTCCAACTAGCGACTTCCCGGCCATTGGTATCTAAAATCTTGGCCTGCGCAATCTCTTCGTTTGCCGCAATCAGGGACAACGCTTCGTTAGCCACCACGGTATCGCCAAAAACAACTGCAGCTTCAGTGGTATAACTGATGGAGCGAGCAATTAAATGTAGGTTATGGTCAGCATAAACTCGTAATGCAAATAACGCCGCTAAGGTCAGGAAAATACCTGCCGTCGCCACCGACACAATAGCTACCGTTAAATGTATTTTGCCCAATACACGGCCCAGTGTGGGGAGCTTGGTCGTATTTGTTTGATTTTTTATCTGACTCGCAGATTTATTTTTTATTGAACTCATAATGCGTCAGCCTTTTTACGGGCAAGTTGCAACACGTTGGGATGAACTCTGACCCCACCGCGTGCTAATGCATCCATATTGACTTTGAAAGAGGCTTGCTTGTCTTCCAGTAGCAAACAAAATGCACTGCCCAAGGTGCATTCGTCATAATTTTCACTGATGGTAAGAACCGGATGCCCAGAGAGTTGGCTTGCCAGCTCCTGGCGTTGTTGCTCTCCAATAAGCCCCAAATAAACGACATCACAGTTGGTCGCTATTGAGTCATTGGGCAGTGAATAGCGCTGTGTTTTAATGGGATGATCAGTTTGCATTAATGCGGGATTAAACAGCTCTTCGGCATAATTTGTTGGAGCAACAACACATAAGCGAGTGACCGGTAGCGGCATAGGCCAGCGAGAATAACTGATAATCCCTAGCACCATTTTGGTGGCGGCATCACTACGGGTATGAACGAGCGTTTCACTGACATTATTGGCTGCCATTAAAGGCACAGAGGCGAATAACAGTGTGAGAAGTAAGAAACCGCAGACACAGGCCCTCCCGATACGCCGTGGCATAATCAGTTTGGACGAATAATTGCGCTTATCATTGCTGACGCCATTAATTGCGCAAGGTGAGGTGTTCATTTTTGCGCTTCCTGTAGGGCGATGAGGCTCACGTGTTCATTGCTACGGTCGAAGAATAAATTGCCGCGATGCTATTATAAGATTTAATTGGCGGAATAATAGCCGTATTATCGGCATGTTAGGATTTATCTTAAGAGTAATACCCAAAAGATTGACGATAAAAAAAGCCCGGCGGTTTTGCCGGGCTTTTTCGGTGGTGACTGATGAATATCAGGCTGGGCTTCTATGCGCGTTTAAAGCGCCCGATAACCCATTTTTCAACCTCAACGATCAGGAAGATCGCGATAGAAACTAGCAATGTCACACCCCAGTAATAAGCCGGTAATGGCTCAGTACCGAAAGCGGTATTCATAAACGGTAGATAGATAATGGCTAACTGCAATAGGATCAATACACCAGAGACTAACCAAAGCCCTTTGTTCACAAAGACTTCTTTGTTCAATGGGAATCTGTCCATGACGCGGCAGTTAAACATATAAATCCACTGCGCGGTCACCAGTGTTTGCATCAACACGGTACGGATAAACTCGGTGCTGTAACCGCGAGGTTCCATATAGGCTTCTAGGGCGAATGCACTACAAGCAATCAATGTACCTACAAACGCAATACGCCAGATGGCATGGCCGTCTAGCACGTGTTTTGATGGGTCACGTGGATTGCGGCGCATGATGCCTCTTTCTGCCGGTTCAAAGGCTAAACCGAAGGAAAGTGTGGTGGAGGTCGCCATGTTTATCCAGAGGATTTGCAATGGTGTCAATGGGATAACAGCACCCACCAATATTGCAAAGATAATTAATAACCCTTGCGCCAAGTTGGTCGGTAACACAAACAGGATGGTTTTCTTCAGGTTATCGTAAACACGACGGCCTTCTTCAACCGCGCTGGCAATGGTGGCGAAGTTATCATCTGAAAGCACCATATCGGCCGCTTCTTTGGTGACTTCGGTACCCTTGATACCCATGGCGATACCCACATCAGCCTGTTTCAGCGCTGGTGCATCGTTTACACCATCGCCGGTCATCCCAACGATTTCACCTTTCTCTTGTAGGGCTTTTACCAGACGCAGTTTATGTTCCGGGCTGGTACGGGCAAAAATATCATAACGAACGGCCGCTTCAGCCAGTTCCTTATCATCCATATGCTCCAACTGACCACCAGTAATGGAGTCTTTCCCATTCCCTATCCCCAGCATGGCACCAATCGCCATCGCCGTTTCCTGATGGTCGCCGGTTATCATCTTCACGCGAATACCGGCCTGCTGGCAGGTGGCAATGGCATCGATAGCTTCAGGGCGTGGTGGGTCCATCATGCCGGCAATACCGACAAACACCATTCCTTGCTGAATATCGCTGTGGCCTAGCTCGCTAATGGCTTGTTCTATTGGGCGGTAGGCAGCGGCAACCATACGCAAGCCTTGCTTGGCATAGCGCGCCATTTCGGCTTCCCAGTAATCACGACGGAATGGTGCAACACCGTTATCCGTCAGTTCTTGCTGGCAGAAGGTAAACAGCACATCAGGAGCACCCGTCAGGAAAATACTGTTTTCGGACTGAACTTGATGGCTGGTGGCCATGTATTTATAAGCTGAATCGAATGGAATTTTACCGTGTTGTGTCACCTGACCCAGCTCAATGCCGGATTTAGCTGCCAACACTTTCAGTGCGCCTTCAGTTGGCCCACCGGTAATGGTCCAGTGGCCTTGGTCATTCTTTTGAATCTGGCTGTCATTACATAGATTCACCGCGGTGATAAATGTTTTTAACGGCCCTTCAAGAGTGGCTTGCTGATCGCTGCCCTCAGGGTAAATATTGCCAACTGGCTCATAGCTTTCGCCTTCTACGCGGTAGCAATGCTCGGCCAGAATCACGGCTTTCACCGTCATTTCATTCATCGTCAGAGTACCGGTTTTATCGGAACAGACGACGGTCATAGCACCTAAAGTTTCTACCGTTGGTAGCTTGCGAATAATCGCGCGGTTACGCGCCATCGCTTGCACACCCAAGGACAGAATAATCGAAATAATGGCCGGTAGCCCTTCAGGAACGGATGCTACTGCCAAGCTTATCAAGGCCAATAACAGTTCATTGACAGGTAGGTCACGCAAGATAAAGGCGAAGACGAACAAGAAAGCCATCATAACCAGAATCAGAATGAAGATAGCTTTACCCAACCGGTCCATCTGTTGTAGCAGAGGGGTGCGGGTTGATTCGACTGTCGACATCATCTGGTTGATATGACCCAGCTCAGTGTCACCGCCACTGGCAATCACCAAGCCTTTCGCCGTACCCGCACTGATGGTGGTACCAGAGAACAGCAGGTTTTTGCGATCACCAATGACAGACTCATTTTCAATGACATCGATTTGCTTCTCAACGACGGTGGATTCACCGGTCAGAATAGCTTCTTCAATTTGGAGGTTGTGCGCTTCAAGTAGCCGTAAATCGGCAGGGATTTTGTCTCCAGGTTTCAAGGTAACGATATCACCCGGTACTAAATTTTGTGCGTCAATGGTTTGCGCGCTGCCATTACGAATAACGACAGCTTTACTGGAAAGCATGTTTTGAATGCTTTTCAGCGATTTCTCAGCCTTATTTTCTTGAACATAACCAATTAATGCATTAATGACAGCCACACAAAGGATAATAATAGTATCAACAGAGTGACCCATTAGACCTTTGACTAACGCCGCAGCCAATAAAATGTAAATCAGGACGTCATTAAAATGCGCTAAAAACTGAAGTAAAGGATGCTTACTTTTTTTGGCGGGAAGCGCATTAGGACCGTACTGTTTAAGACGTTCTTCTGCTTCTTGTTGAGTTAAACCTTCTTCGCGGCTATTTAAATGCTGCAAAGATTCTTCCGCAGTTAGCTGATACCAGGCCTTTCCCTCTGGGGGTTTCGCTCCGGATGTATGGTTTGATGAGTTTTGCATTGAAAGAACCTTCTTAAAAATTAATAAATCTGAAATCTATCTATCCATTTCATCTAAAATCATCGGACTATTTCACCGATACGGGGCAGAGAGAATAATCTTCTTTCTTCCATGAAAAGAGCCTGCTCCTTCATTATTTGATTTTTATTAAAAGACAAAAAAAATGATTCTGAATGATATATTTACAACAACATAGTTATATTAAGCAAGGATAGTAGATTTTTATCAAAATAGTGTCTTGATCTGAGATAATAAAGTCAGAACATTTAGTCGTAAATAATGGCTAACATAGTGAATAATAAGCCATTAAACACTGAACTATCTTGTCGGTTATCTTCCTTAAATTCCCTTAATTTAATCTATAGCCCGAAAAGATTAAGTTTCCCTATCTATTTGTACGTGTAATCGCTGGCTATCCGGTGAAACTCTTAGTTAGTATGTCCTGCTGCCGGAACTAATTATGACTATGCTAATCAGAAGTTGCGGTAAGTGAAATGCAGTAGCCAACAACCAGTGAGGAAACAGTGAGTATGTATAAGTGGCGATATCTGGCGATTGGCGTGTGTCTGATGACGACTTCAGGAGTTGCATCCGCAGACTCTATTGATGCCCAACGGCAACGCTATCAACAAGTTAAACAGGCTTGGGACAGCAATCAGATGGATACCGTGGCGCAGTTGATGCCGACGCTACGTGACTATCCACTGTACCCGTATCTGGAATACCGCCAGCTAACACAAGATTTAAGTCAGGTCAGTGCGGCGCAAGTGAACGATTTTCTGAGTCGTAATCCCACATTACCTCCTGCAAGCTCGCTGTCATCCCGGTTTGTGAATGAGCTAGCGCGTCGTGAAGATTGGCGCGGGTTATTGGCATTCAGTCCGCAAGCTCCAAAACCGGCTGCGGCCCGCTGTAACTATTACTATGCCAAATGGGCCACAGGCGAGCAGCAAGCGGCTTGGGATGGTGCCAGCGAGATCTGGCTTAACGGTCAGGCGCTACCCAGTAGCTGCGATAAATTATTCAGTGTTTGGCAGCAAGCCGGGCACCAAACCCCTTTGGCGACACTGGCGCGTATGAAGCTGGCCCTAAAAGAGGGCAATGCCAGTCTGGTGAGTTATTTACTCAAACAATTGCCTGCAGATTATCAGACCATGGGTACCGCACTGGCGAAATTGCAAAGTGATCCAGCCAGTGTCGAAAGTTTTGCTCGTACAGTCGGGCCGACAGATTTCACGCGTTCAGCCACCATTATTGCCTTTACACGATTGGCGCGGCAGGACGTGGAAAATGCGTGGGCAATGATACCGACGTTGGCGCGGTTACAAAAAATGAGTGACAGCGAGAAGCTGGAGTTGGAAGAAGCGGTGGCTTGGCGATTGATGGGCAATGATGCGACTTACGATCAGGCTAAATGGCGGGATCAGGTCACTTTACGCAGCCATTCAACCCCATTACTGGAACGTCGTATTCGCATGTCTTTGGGCAGTGGTGATCGCCAAGGGTTAGCCACTTGGATGGCTCGCCTACCTGCAGAAGCGCAAAATAAAGATGAATGGCGCTACTGGCGGGCTTCGTTGTTGTTGGAGCAAGGTAAGAAAGCGGAGGGCGAGGCTATTTTACGTAGCCTGATGCAGGAGCGCGGTTTTTATCCGATGGTTGCTGCCCAAAAACTGGGGGTTCCTTATCCCATTAATGTTGAGGTTGCCACCAAGCCCGATGCTTCGCTGGCACAGCGGCCAGAAATCGCCCGAGTGCGTGAGTTAATGTATTGGAATATGGATAATCTGGCCCGCAGCGAATGGAGCTATCTGGTTGCCAGCCGCAGCAAGCCGGAACAGGAAGCCTTAGCGCGTTACGCGTTTAACCAAAAGTGGGCGGATTTGAGTGTTCAGGCGACTATCGTGGCTAAATTATGGGACCATCTGGAAGAGCGCTTCCCTCTGGCATGGCCGAAAGAATTCCGTCGGGCGACGGAAGGTAAAGGAATAACGCCAAGTTATGCTATGGCGATTGCGCGTCAGGAAAGTGCCTGGAATCCGAAAGCACAATCACCGGTCGGGGCGTCAGGTCTGATGCAGGTGATGCCGCGAACTGCGGAGCATACGGTCAAGTTGAATAACATCTCTGGTTACGTCAACAGCAGCCAGTTGCTTGACCCCATCACCAACATTGAAATTGGCACCAGCTACTTGGAAGAGGTGTATCAGCAATTTGGCCGTAATCGTATTTTATCCAGTGCGGCCTATAATGCCGGTCCATCGCGAGTCAATACATGGTTAGGTAATAGTGGCGGGCAGGTGGATGCCGTGGCCTTTATTGAAAGCATTCCTTTCTCCGAAACCCGTGGCTACGTAAAAAACGTATTGGCCTATGATGCCTTTTATCGCCACTTTATGAATCGCCCAGCGAAGGTGTTGAGTGATGCTGAGTGGCAGCGGCGCTATTAATTCCCCTTCGTCCTTGAAGACACCGGGGGCTAGCGGCGCGCACTTACCCGAATCATTGCTTATCGGCGCCTGGCTGTGGCGTCAAGGACTTTGGGTATAAGTGAGGTTATGGTATGCTGCTGTACTAGTTAAATAGTATGGCTGCATATCATGACAAAACTACGATTGACGGATCCGAATCTGTCGACTGAAGATAATCAGCACTGGCTGACTTTCGTTGCGCTGCTGCAAGACGCCATTGCGCAAGACCTCCATCTGCCCCTGTTACAACTGATGCTGACGCCAGATGAGCGTACAGCGTTGGGAACCCGTGTGCGTATTATTGAAGAGTTAATGCGTGGGGAGTTGAGCCAGCGTGAACTGAAAAATCAATTGGGTGCGGGTATTGCAACCATCACCCGTGGTTCAAATAGTCTGAAAGCTGCCCCTCCAGAGTTGAAAAGCTGGCTAGAGGCGCAGTTATTGACAGACACAAAATAAGCCGCTCTTACTGTTTCGGGCGCTGGTAAATTTCATTATGAAACGGCACCAGTGCCAGCAGCAGTGCCTGATGATAGACACTGGTACGGGTCAGTTTGCCATCGGTAAAAATACCAATCGCACCGCCCTGATGTTTTACATTCGATATCCCCGTTAAATCTGCCATTTCGTCGCCCAGCTCACGGCCTTGGCGAATTCCTTGCAATATACTCTCGGGCAACATCAAGCTGGCAGAGCGCGATTCTCCTCGCAGCTGTAAGTGTTCAATTACCATCCATGCAAAGGTCATATTATCTTCAATGCCGGCTTCAACTCCGACCCAAAAATCAGCCTCAGGGCGTAACTGACGTGCATTGCTCACTCGCTGTCTGGCACCTGAGCGTGTCTCGGTGCTGCCTATCGGTTGCAGGGGAACACCGCTATCAACATTAATACCTTCAATGTGATAGTTGCCGGGGCCATAAACATCATCAAACGCGAGGCTAATAGCCTTAATCTTTGCAGGGTTGGTAGTTGCGGCAACAACATGGTACATAATAAGTCTCAGAATAGATTTAATAGGTTTGGCGTATATTTCACGCAGTATAACGGAAAAATGACATGCTACAGGTATATCTCGTGCGCCACGGCGAAACCGTATGGAACGCATCGCGCCAGATTCAGGGCCAATCAGACAGCCCACTGACCGATACGGGTCTACGTCAGGCGCACTTGGTTGCGCAACGAGTTCGCAGCCAAGGCATCACCCATATTATCACCAGCGACCTAGGGCGTACCCAGCAAACGGCAAAAATCATTGCTGATGCTTGTGGGTTGAAAATAGTGACGGACCCGCGTCTGCGCGAGCTGAATATGGGGGTGCTGGAAACGCGTCCGATTGAAAGCCTAACGCCAGAAGAAGAACAATGGCGCAAGCAGATGGTCAACGGCACCGAAGGGGGGCGAATTCCTCAAGGGGAGTCGATGACAGAACTTGGGGGGAGGATGCGTGCAGCACTGGATAGCTGTTTAGAGCTTCCTGCTGGCAGCAAGCCGCTGTTGGTGAGCCATGGTATGGCGTTGGGGTGCTTACTGAGTACGTTGCTTGGATTACCCGCTTACGCTGAACGGCGATTGCGTTTGCGCAACTGTTCACTATCACGTGTCGATTATCAGGAAAGCCCGTGGTTAGCGTCTGGATGGGTCATTGAAAGTGCTGGCGATACCGCCCACTTGGATATGCCAGCACTTGACGAACTACAGCGTTAACGCCTGATTGGAATGAGATATTCACACTTCAGTGTGGCCGGAGGCCCCTCTTTCGGCCGCCCCTGAGGGAAGAACCGTTCAATATCGTACCCACGTCTACGGGTCAACTCTAATTGCGGCAAGCAGGTGCCGTAGAGGGTCAGAATAAAATTCTGCAACCCTTCCGATGGTCCGTCATAACTGAACTGCACATATTCGCCACCCTGTAAGATAACGGGTTGTCCTTCCTGCACATTGCTCGGTACATGTTGTGGTTCGATGGCTGTAGTGTAGAAAATTTCTTGCTCATCATCCTTTTCCTGATTTGGCCGGGAATGATGTAAGCCATAGAGCACCGGCGGCACTTGATCGGCACCACCAAGATATTGTTGCCAGAAATGAGTCCGTAATTCAGTACGATGAGTCGATATTTGCTCAAGCGTACAGGAATAACTTTGCGTCAACCCCACCAGATGTTGCTCAGGTAAGGTAATGAACTCAGGCTGAGGTAAGGTATATTCCCCCAACCGGATAGGCGGACATATCCCCGCTGAATGCCAATCTTCCGCCCGGCGGTATAGCGCAGGTGTTTGCGCAAACTGTTTCTTAAAGGCTCGGGTAAAAGTTTGCTGTGAGTCAAAGCGATATTGCAAAGCAATATCCAGAATAGGTCGGCTGGTTAATCGTAATGCAACAGCGGCTTTAGACAGCCTTCTGGCACGGATATAAGCACCGATAGCATTCCCGGTGACATCCTTGAACATTCGCTGTAAATGCCATTTTGAATAGCCGGCTTTGGCAGCGACATTGTCCAATGCTAAAGGCTGGTCTAAATGACTTTCTAGCCAGCTAAGCAAATCACGAATGATACTGGCTTGATCCATAGATCTTCCTCGTAAAGCGGCCTAAATTTAGGGTATTAGTAATTTCAAAAGAATAGCTCTGGCGCATAGTAGCAACTTTTTATGTTTCCGACTGCTTAAGAATTTACTGGCATTGTGTGTTAAAAAAGTATCGAAGATTTAAAAAATGGCTTTTTAACGAATGTTTTATTATTCGTTAAAATATTTAACGTTGAATAACGTTATTCAACGTCATGGAGTAAGTGTATGAAAAAAAATTGGATATTCCTTGGTTGCGTGCTTTCTTTTGGGGCAATAACCGCCCATGCGGAGGAAATTGGCTCCGTTGATACGGTGTTTAAGTTACTGGGGCCAGACCATAAAATCGTGGTTGAAGCCTTCGATGACCCTGATGTTAAAAATGTAACTTGTTATATCAGCCGGGCAAAAACGGGGGGTATCAAAGGGGGATTGGGGCTGGCAGAGGATACGTCTGATGCCGCAATTTCTTGTCAGCAAGTCGGGCCAATTGAGTTAAGCGAGAAAATTAAGAATAGAAAATCTGACGGCTCAGTGGTTTTCCAAAAGCGGACATCATTGGTCTTTAAAAAGCTACAGGTGGTTCGTTTCTATGACCCAAAACGTAATGCTTTAGTTTATCTCACTTACTCCGATAGAATTGTCGACGGTTCACCGAAAAACGCGTTAAGCGCGGTGCCGATTATGCCGTGGCGTGAACAGTAGAAAAGTAAAAAGCCAGCATTTGCAGCTGGCTTTTTTATTGTAGACGGCTGGCAGAGGCTTACTCTTCCAGGTCACCACAGAAACGATAACCTTCACCGTGGATAGTGGCGATGATTTCAGGTGTGTCCGGTGTAGATTCGAAATGCTTACGAATACGACGGATAGTGACGTCAACAGTACGGTCATGCGGTTTCAGCTCACGGCCAGTCATTTTCTTCAGTAATTCACCGCGGGATTGAATTTTGCCCGGGTTTTCACAGAAGTGCAGCATGGCACGGAATTCACTGCGTGGCAGTTTATAATGCTCGCCAGCAGGGCTGATCAGTGAGCGGCTATTGATATCCAGCTCCCAACCATTGAATTTATAGCTCTCAACCAGACGACGTTCTTCACCTACGCTACCCAAATTCATGGTGCGTGACAGCAGGTTACGTGCCCGAATAGTTAATTCGCGCGGATTGAAAGGTTTGGTGATGTAATCATCAGCACCAATTTCCAAGCCAAGTATTTTATCGACTTCGTTATCACGACCAGTCAGGAACATTAGGGCAACACTTGCTTGTTCACGAAGTTCTCGTGCTAGCAACAGGCCATTTTTGCCCGGCAGATTGATGTCCATGATAACTAAGTTGATATCATTCTCAGACAGAATGTGGTGCATTTCTGCGCCATCATTAGCCTCATGAACAACATAGCCTTCCGCCTCGAAAATGCTCTTCAGGGTGTTACGAGTAACGATCTCGTCTTCTACGATCAGAATGTGCGGGGTCTGCATGTTTGCTACCTAAAATTGCCAACAAATAGAAATAGGAAGTACAGAAGTCTTTGTTATATTAGGATTTTTATTGACTAATTACTCGTCATCCCGTTCATCACATGACTAAAGTACGTAAACGCGTTCTTGATGCACTTTCCATCAACGTCAACAACATCACTAGCTTGGTCGGGGTGTTACTCCCTACAGCCCCAAAGGTGACAAAAGCGGCGCATATCCTAACCCTATTAACAGCAATATAACAGTGTGAGCCGAATCTACCACCCAACAAAACTACGCTTTGTTGACATATATCAATTTCAATTGTAGCACGTTAACACTTTTGTGAAAAAGACTTACAAGAATACCAGCTTAAGCGATAGTTGGTTAAATTATGTGATCGATTCAGTGTTATTAATATTAAAAATTAAGTGTCAGACGTAACAAAAAAATGACTTTTCTAATCTGTTGATTTTTATTGTTTAAAATCAATATTCTTTCGACATAAAGCCAATGAGGCTATTTTTCTTGCCAGCGGTCTATTTCGTCTAGAAGCATAAGAAGAATTATCACTAATGTTGGTGAAATGTAAAGAGAAGTGACGAAGTTTTCATTTTTGTTGTGTTTTGTATCATTTAGGCGAGTGACGAGCCGGTAAATGAATATTTTTCTCTTCATTTAAATTTTTACTCTGCAGATTCACATCAATGATCGGCCTGCATATCTGATGCTATTAAGATAAAAAAGTATTGAAGCTATTTATAGTGAGTAAAGGGAATTTTATGGTTTTATTCTCTGGGAATTAACCCGCAATTTTATTCACCCTCGCTGATAATGCTCTCTGAAATAGACGATTACTCATTATGGAGCAGTTAATTTTTTTGTGTTGGCGGATGAAAAAATTTGACTTGAGAGGACGATTGCTTTAACCAATAGAGGGAGAACTTTATTTATGAGACAGACAAACGACATGCGATACATCAGCCTGAACACAACGATTATTACCACCACCGAAACCACAGGTTACGGGGCGGGCTGACGCGTACAGGAAACAACAGAAAAAAGCCCGCACCTAGACAGTGCGGGCTTTTTTTTTCAATTAAATCTTTGCAAAAAAGTTTGCGATAAAAATAGCGCGAAAGCGGGAGAGAATCAGAAATGCGAGTGCTGAAATTTGGCGGGACATCAGTAGCAAATGCAGAACGCTTTATGCGTGTTGCCGATATCATTGAAAATAATGCGCGTCAGGGACAGGTGGCTACAGTGTTGTCCGCTCCTGCAAAAATTACGAATCATCTGGTTGCGATGATCGACAAAATGGTCGCAGGGCAAGATATCTCGCCAAATATCAGCGATGCAGAGCGAATTTTTGCCGAGTTATTACGTGGGTTAGCTGATGTTCAACCCGGCTTTGATTATGAGCGTTTAAAAGCGTTGGTTGCGCATGAATTTGCGCAACTCAAGCATGTTCTGCACGGCATCTCACTACTGGGTCAATGCCCGGACAGTATCAATGCTGCCATCATCTGCCGTGGCGAAAAACTCTCCATTGCTATCATGGAAGCTGTGTTCCAAGCCAAAGGTTATCAAGTTAGCGTAATTGATCCGGTCGAAAAATTGCTGGCTCATGGGCACTATCTTGAGTCCACGGTTGATATCACTGAGTCTACCCGCCGTATTGGTTCGAGTGCTATTCCTACTGACCATATTATCCTGATGGCAGGTTTCACCGCCGGTAATGATAAAGGTGAACTGGTAGTACTGGGACGTAATGGTTCTGACTATTCTGCTGCTGCGTTAGCTGCGTGTTTGCGCGCCGATTGTTGTGAAATCTGGACGGATGTCGATGGGGTCTATACTTGTGACCCGCGTGTTGTTCCCGATGCGCGATTGTTGAAATCGATGTCATATCAAGAGGCCATGGAGCTTTCCTATTTTGGTGCCTCAGTTCTTCACCCCCGCACTATTGCTCCCATCGCCCAGTTCCAAATTCCTTGTCTGATTAAAAATACCTCGAATCCACAAGCTCCCGGTACCTTGATTGGTGGCGAAAGCAGTGACGATGGTTTCCCGGTTAAGGGCATCACCAATCTGAATAACATGGCGATGATTAACGTTTCAGGCCCAGGCATGAAAGGGATGGTTGGCATGGCTGCCCGCGTTTTCGCGGTGATGTCACGCAGTGGGATTTCAGTGGTACTGATTACTCAGTCGTCTTCTGAATACAGCATCAGCTTCTGTGTGCCGCAGTCAGAGCTATCTCGCGCTAGTCGAGCATTGGAGGAAGAGTTTTATCTGGAGCTAAAAGACGGTTTGCTGGACCCACTAGATGTGATGGAGCATCTGGCGATCATTTCAGTCGTCGGCGATGGCATGCGCACCCTTCGAGGGATTTCGGCTCGTTTCTTCTCGGCACTGGCTCGTGCCAATATCAACATCATCGCGATTGCTCAAGGTTCATCCGAGCGCTCTATTTCGGTGGTGGTCAGTAATGATGCCGTTACCACTGGCGTGCGTGTTTGTCACCAGATGCTGTTCAATACCGATCAGGTCATTGAAGTGTTTGTCATCGGCGTTGGTGGGGTAGGCGGGGCATTAATCGAGCAAATCTATCGTCAACAGCCGTGGCTGAAGCAGCGCCATATCGATTTGCGTGTGTGCGGTATTGCCAATTCCAAAGCCATGCTGACCAATGTGCACGGTATTGAGCTGGACAACTGGCGTCACGAGCTGGCTGAAGTGAAAGAGCCATTTAACTTGAGTCGCCTGATTCGTCTGGTGAAAGAGTACCATTTGCTCAACCCGGTGATTGTTGATTGTACCTCCAGTCAGGCCGTTGCTGATCAATATGCTGATTTCCTGGCGGATGGCTTCCATGTTGTGACACCAAACAAAAAAGCCAATACCTCATCAATGAATTACTACCGTCAGATGCGTGCGGCGGCGGCAAAATCTTGTCGTAAATTCTTGTATGACACCAACGTGGGTGCAGGTTTGCCAGTCATTGAAAACTTACAGAATCTACTTAATGCGGGTGATGAACTGATGCGTTTCTCTGGCATTCTGTCAGGTTCGCTCTCCTTTATCTTCGGTAAGCTGGATGAAGGGATGACATTGTCAGAGGCGACGTTGCAAGCTAAGGCCATGGGCTATACCGAACCGGACCCACGCGATGACCTTTCTGGGATGGATGTAGCCCGTAAATTGTTGATCTTGGCCCGTGAAGCAGGGTACAAACTTGAACTGGCCGATATTGAGGTTGAGTCTGTTCTGCCGGCAAGTTTTGATGCATCGGGTGACGTTGATAGCTTCCTTGCCCGGTTGCCATCGCTGGATGCCGAGTTTGCCCGTTTAGTGGCTGATGCCAGCGAGCAGGGCAAAGTGCTGCGCTATGTTGGCGTTATTGAGGAAGGGCGTTGTATTGTTCGGATGGATGCCGTTGATGGTAACGATCCGCTATATAAAGTTAAAAATGGTGAGAATGCGTTGGCCTTCTACACCCACTATTATCAGCCAATTCCGTTGGTGCTTCGCGGATACGGCGCGGGTAATGACGTGACAGCAGCCGGGGTATTCGCCGATCTTTTACGCACATTATCATGGAAGTTGGGAGTTTAAATATGGTTAAGATCTATGCTCCGGCATCGATTGGCAATGTTAGCGTCGGGTTTGATGTGCTGGGGGCTGCGGTTTCGCCGATTGACGGCACCCTACTGGGTGATTGCGTCAGTGTGACGGCGGCAGAGCGTTTCAGCCTGCGCAATGAAGGCCGTTTTGTTAGTAAACTGCCTGACGACCCGAAAGAAAACATTGTTTATCAATGCTGGGCGCGTTTTTGCCAAGAGATTGGTCAAGAGATCCCCGTGGCGATGGTACTGGAAAAGAACATGCCGATTGGCTCAGGGCTAGGGTCTAGCGCCTGTTCAGTCGTCGCCGGTTTGATGGCGATGAACGAGTTCTGTGGCCAGCCGTTGGATAAAGTCACCTTGCTCGGTCTGATGGGTGAACTGGAAGGGCGGGTATCGGGTAGTGTTCATTTTGATAATGTTGCGCCGTGCTATTTGGGCGGAATGCAATTAATTCTTGAGCAGGATGGCTATATCAGCCAAGAGGTGCCCAGCTTTGATGATTGGCTGTGGGTGATGGCATATCCGGGCATTAAAGTTTCTACTGCGCAAGCACGGGCGATTCTACCTGCGCAATATCGCCGCCAAGATTGCATCACGCACGGGCGCAATGTCGCAGGGTTCATTCATGCCTGCCACACTCAGCAACCTGATTTAGCCGCTAAAATGATGAAAGATGTCATCGCCGAGCCTTATCGCACCCAATTGCTACCGGGCTTTGCGGCTGCCCGGCAAGCTGCGCAGGATATCGGCGCATTGGCTTGTGGTATTTCCGGCTCTGGCCCGACCCTGTTTGCTGTCTGTGATGATAGCGAAACCGCACAGCGCATGGCGAGCTGGCTACAAAATCATTACCTACAAAACGACGAAGGTTTTGTTCATATTTGCCGTCTGGATACTGCCGGCGCACGACTACTGGGATAACGCATGAAACTGTATAACCTTAAAGATCACAACGAACAGGTCAGCTTCGCTCAAGCGATCAAACAGGGGCTGGGCAAACAGCAGGGGCTTTTCTTTCCGCTGGAGTTGCCGGAGTTTGAACTGACCGAAATTGATAAATTGCTGGATCTGGATTTTGTTACACGTAGTAGCCGCATTTTATCTGCTTTTATCGGCAGTGAAATTGCCCCTGAGGTTTTAACCAAACGCGTACAGGCGGCTTTTGAGTTTCCGGCACCGGTAGCGCAGGTTGAGAATGATATCGCCGCACTGGAGCTGTTCCACGGCCCGACACTGGCATTCAAAGACTTTGGCGCACGTTTTATGGCGCAAATGTTGGCCGAAGTAGCCGGTGATCAGCCAGTCACTATCTTAACTGCAACTTCTGGCGACACGGGAGCGGCGGTTGCGCATGCATTTTATGGTCTGAAAAACGTACGCGTGGTTATTCTCTATCCGCGTGGCAAAATCAGTCCACTGCAAGAAAAACTGTTCTGCACATTGGGTGGCAATATTCACACCGTAGCTATTGATGGCGATTTTGATGCCTGCCAGGCTCTGGTAAAGCAAGCCTTTGATGATGAAGAGTTAAAGCAGGAATTGAGCCTGAACTCTGCGAACTCAATCAATATCAGCCGCTTGCTGGCGCAGATTTGCTATTACTTTGAAGCGGTCGCTCAATTGCCACAAGAGGCACGCAATCAACTGGTTATCTCGGTGCCAAGTGGTAATTTTGGTGACTTAACGGCGGGCCTGCTAGCAAAATCCTTAGGGTTACCGGTAAAACGCTTTATTGCAGCAACCAATGCCAATGACACGGTGCCGCGCTTCTTGGTTAATGGGCAGTGGCAACCTAAGCCGACGGTGGCGACGTTATCAAATGCGATGGATGTCAGCCAGCCAAATAACTGGCCACGCGTTGAAGAACTCTATCGTCGTAAAATCTGGCAGTTAAAAGATTTGGGCCACGGCGCGGTCAGTGATGCGGTCACCAAAGACACGATGCGTGAGCTGGCGGGGTTGGGCTATATTTCAGAACCCCATGCCGCTATTGCCTACCGAGTTTTGCGTGACCAATTGCAGGATGGTGAATTCGGGTTGTTTATCGGTACTGCCCACCCGGCGAAATTCAAAGAGAGTGTAGAAGAGATTCTCGGGCAGGAGTTGCCGTTACCAAAACCATTGGCAGTACGTGCGCAGTTGCCTCTGCTATCCCATGATCTGTCGGCAGATTTTGCAGATTTACGTGGTTTCTTGATGGCTTTGCCAAAGTAGTTTTTATCTATTTTTAGTTAAAAATAATAGATTAGGGTGCGGTTGTTAAGTGTGGGCCACTGTTTCGGTTGATAATCGTTCAGTGGCCATCTTACTTTGGCGGTTGGTTCATCTGGGATGAGGTGAGTTATGACAGCTAAACCTTAAGTTTCACTCCGTTTAAACACTAACTCGTTTTTCGCCGATAGCCCGGCATCAAACTCATAGCCTTCCAGATTAAAATCAATCAATTGCTCCGGTTTAGTCAATTTGTTCTGAATGATAAAACGACTCATCAGGCCCCGTGCTTTTTTGGCGTAGAAACTGATGATTTTATATTTACCATTTTTCTCATCCAAGAAGACCGGTTTAATCAGTGAACCCGCTAATTTAGCGGGTTTTACTGCCTTAAAGTATTCATCAGAGGCCAAATTAATCAGCACGTTATCGCCTTGCTGCTCTAATGCCTGATTCAGTTTCTCGGTTATCTGATCGCCCCAGAATGAATAGAGATCTTTGCCGTGTGGGTTTGCCAGCTTAATCCCCATTTCTAGCCGATAAGGCTGCATTAAATCGAGTGGGCGCAGCACGCCGTACAGGCCAGAGAGCATACGCAGATGTTGTTGAGCGAAATCAAAATCAGCGGCACTAAAATCTTGCGCCTGCATCCCGGTATAGACATCGCCTTTAAAAGCCAAAATCGCCTGACGCGCATTCTCTGGTGTAAAATCAGGTTGCCATTCACTGAAACGGGCAGCATTTAACCCCGCCAGTTTGTCGCTAATCCCCATCAGACTGCTAATTTGCGCGGGCGTCAGCTCACGGCAAATCTCGATAAGCTGTTGTGACTTATCCAACATTTCAGGCTGAGTAAATTTCTTGGTCGCCAATGGGCTTTGATAATCAAGGGTTTTGGCCGGGGAAATAATAATAAGCATAACGACATCCTATTTATCCAGATGACACACTGTAGCAAAAAGCCCCTGCCTTCTAAAAGAAGATTGGTCGATTGCTAAGATAGGTAGGCGGCTTTACTCATAAAGGATATAGTTTTAGCTAAATCGTCTCAGCACCACAAGAATGGACGAAGTTGCTATTAACCTGCCGGTTTCCGGCTGTTTTAAAAGGCGAAAACGGTTGCGACCCCAAGATAGCCCATTTGCGCTTTTTTTAATCAATTTTACTGCCTTGCACCGCGGCTTACGCATGTTATTATCAAGACAAGGCAGAGCGTCTAAATAGCCAATTGTGAGAAATGGCTAACATCGAAATGAGATGGTTAGCTGTTTTGACAGAGATAAACAGCGGCGACATGCCAAAAGTTCATGCACAAACGACGAGAAACGACAACATGACCGATAAACTTACTTCCCTACGTCAAATCACCACTGTAGTAGCAGATACGGGGGATATCGCGGCAATGAAACTGTATCAGCCGCAAGATGCAACCACCAACCCATCTCTGATCTTGAATGCTGCTCAAATTCCTGAATACCGCAAACTGATTGATGAAGCTGTTGCTTGGGCTCGCGCGCAAAGCAGCGACCATGCTCAACAAATTGTTGATGCAACAGATAAGTTAGCTGTCAATATTGGTTTGGAAATTTTAAAACTGATCCCAGGCCGTATTTCTACTGAAGTCGACGCTCGTCTGTCTTATGACACGGTTGCTAGCGTGGCAAAAGCGAAACGCCTGATCAAAATGTATAACGAAGCCGGTATCAGCAATGACCGTATTCTGATTAAACTGGCCTCCACTTGGCAGGGTATCCGTGCTGCGGAACAGCTAGAAAAAGAAGGCATCAACTGTAACCTGACTCTGTTGTTCTCCTTCGCTCAGGCGCGTGCTTGTGCTGAAGCGGGTGTGTTCCTGATTTCACCTTTTGTTGGCCGTATTCTTGACTGGTACAAAGCTAACGGTGACAAAAAAGAGTTCGCGCCAAACGAAGATCCGGGTGTTGTTTCCGTTACCGAGATTTACCAGTATTACAAAAAGCACGGTTATAAGACTGTGGTGATGGGCGCAAGCTTCCGTAATCTGGGTGAAATCATTGAGCTGGCTGGGTGTGACCGCCTGACTATTGCACCATCACTGTTGAAAGAATTGGCAGAGAGCGAAGGCCCGGTAGAGCGTAAATTAGCTTATACCGGTGAAATTCAGGCGAAACCAGCACCGCTGACGGAAGCTGAGTTCTACTGGCAGCATAATCAGGATCCAATGGCGATTGATAAACTGGCTGATGGCATCCGTAAATTTGCTATCGACCAAGGCAAACTTGAGAAAATGATCTCTGATTTGCTGTAATCTCTCTTGCTTGCGGTAAGTTATTATCCGCAGCTATTTGATGAAAAGGTGGCGTAAGCCACCTTTTTTATTGCCTGCTATCCATGCTTGAGTGCCGTGTCCATAACGCTGTATATGCTATTATTCGCCACAGATAACAGGATTTTCGTCGAGGTAGTTACATGAATACATTACGTATCGGTTTAGTTTCCATCTCTGATCGCGCATCGAGTGGGGTATATCAGGATAAAGGTATTCCAGCACTGGAAGAGTGGCTGACCAGCGCATTGACCACACCATTTGAAATAGAAACTCGCCTTATCCCTGATGAGCAAACGCTAATTGAGCAAACTTTGTGTGAGTTGGTCGATGAAATGGGCTGCCATTTGGTGTTGACCACCGGCGGAACAGGCCCAGCAAGGCGTGATGTGACTCCAGATGCCACTTTGGCTATTGCCGATCGTCAGATGCCCGGTTTTGGCGAGCAGATGCGTCAAATCAGCCTTCATTTCGTTCCTACCGCGATATTATCCCGCCAAGTCGGGGTTATCCGTAAGCAAGCATTGATTATTAACTTACCTGGGCAACCTAAATCCATCAAAGAGACCCTTGAAGGTGTAAAAGACGCACAGTCAAACGTGGTGGTTGCCGGTATTTTTGCTAGTGTGCCTTATTGTATTCAATTATTGGATGGCCCTTACGTCGAAACTAACAGTGAAGTGGTAGCGTCTTTTCGTCCTAAGAGTGCCATTATTGGTGCATAAGACTAAATTAGAGTTTTTTATAGCATAAAACTCCATTATAACCGTGTGGGGAATTTTGTACGGTATAGTCATGTTTACTTTACAAAAAGTTGGAAATGTTTTTCTTCCCCTACTCTGGTTTACTACGGTGTCATATGCCTCAAGAACACAACTCAACTCAAAACGACTTATCCCAGCCTCATGTTGACCAACAGCATAATCATAATCGCCGGTTAAATAAGCAGGATTATAAAACACTGACTCTGGCTGCTCTTGGCGGCGCGTTAGAATTTTATGATTTCATCATCTTTGTCTTTTTTGCGGCGGTCATTGGGGATCTGTTCTTCCCAACAGATATGCCTGAGTGGCTGCGTCAGGTCCAGACATTCGGCATTTTTGCTGCGGGTTATTTGGCGCGCCCGTTGGGTGGCATTATCATGGCACACTTTGGCGATCTGGTCGGTCGCAAGAAAATGTTTACGCTGAGCATTTTGCTGATGGCATTACCAACATTGGCGATTGGTATGCTGCCGACTTACGCATCAATCGGCATTGCAGCTCCTTTGTTGCTGTTATTAATGCGTGTGTTACAAGGTGCGGCGATCGGGGGAGAAGTTCCCGGAGCATGGGTCTTTGTCGCAGAACATGTTCCACGCCGACGCGTAGGTATTGCCTGCGGTACGTTAACGGCAGGTTTAACCGCAGGGATTTTATTAGGTTCTCTGGTGGCTACCGCGATGAATACCACATTAAGCCATCAAGCCATCTTGGATGGTGGTTGGCGTGTGCCGTTCTTCTTGGGTGGGATTTTTGGCTTGTTCGCCATGTACTTACGCCGTTGGTTGCAGGAAACACCTATCTTCAAAGAGATGCAGGCACGTAAAACTTTAGCAGACGAATTGCCTTTGAAATCGGTTGTCGTCAATCATAAGAAAGAAGTGTTTGTCTCAATGCTGCTGACCTGGCTGCTTTCTGCCGGTATTGTGGTTGTTATTCTGATGACGCCAACTTATTTACAGAAACAGTTCGGTGTTCTGCCAGCTCTGGCATTGCAGGCAAACAGTCTGGCCATTGTGGCATTAGTCTTTGGCTGCGTGATTGCGGGGTTGGCTATCGATCGCTTCGGAGCCAGCAAAACCTTTATTGTCGGTAGCTTGATGTTGGCTGCGTCGACATGGTCGTTCTATCACACCAATTTGACTGATCCGAGCCAACTCTTCAGCCATTATATGATGGCTGGATTTTGTGTCGGCATTGTCGGTGCCGTGCCCTATGTCATGGTTCGCGCATTCCCGGCAGAAGTTCGCTTTACGGGTATCTCTTTCTCTTACAATGTGGCCTACGCTATTTTTGGCGGATTGACGCCCATTGTTGTGACCTTATTGATGAAGGTGACACCAATGGCTCCAGCGTATTACATGTTGTTATTATCGCTGGTGGGGTTGTTGCTGGGCGTTTATCTGCGTAACGATATTAACAGCGATGTGAAAGTTCAGATGACAAAGAAAGTGATGGGCTGAGTCGTAACACCATTAATTAATTTTGCTAAATAGCCCATCACGTTATGGGCTATTTTTTTACCCTTAGAATTTAAAATTCGGTTCTAAAATTAAAACCGACCTTTTGCTTGACCCGGGCAGATGGTTGGGAAATGACTTCAGAAAATAATGTTCTGGCACCTAGCTGCTGTAAATATCGAGCTAATTCTCTTACTGCGGTGGTTCCTGCCCCTCTGACTGTACCTTCACGGTTGGGAAATAATATATACTCAGGCTGAGTTGCTGATGCCACGAGTTCAACCTCGTCTCGGCTATTAAAACGGTCAGCAAGAACAACCGCTATAATTCTCCCGCGTAATTTGACAATCACATAGATTTCACCTGGCCGGTGAATCATTAGTCTTCGATGAATGATCCCAGTGACAATATGCCCGGCGTGCAGGGTTTTGCTGAGACCAGAATCTTCGTCACTGGTACTTTGGTCAAAATGAGCCCCTTGATATTGTTGCCCCCATTGAGCAATAGTTTCACTGAGTTTTTTTCGCATGGCTTGAGCATTTTTAATTTCAGCATCTGAGAGTCTTTGTTCTTCTTCTGGAGGAAGTGTTGGCAATATTTCCACTTCAAATTCTAATTCAGGTTGTTCAACAGGCTCTCCTTGAGTCATGATGACAGGATGAGTTGGTACGTATATGAATGTCTCAAGCAATAACTCATAAATACCGAGCGGCAGTAATTCTACGACTGCTGGTGTATCATCAGATGTGTAATAAAAGCTGTAGGTTAAATAACTAAGCTGGGCATAGTCGAAGGCCGTTTTGATGTGACCTAGTTCGTTTTCAGTATTTTGCTGTGTGACTTTTTCTTTTATTGCTTGGCTGAATCGCTTTTCGACTTCTTGGTTTTCTACTGCAACGCCAGAGCTTCCTGTTCTGATAATAGAATCTACAATTCGAGAAAAATATTCAGAATTCCATGTTTCTAAACTCTGACCAAACAATAAAGTGAAGTCAGTCATAATATCTAGCGTCCAATCAATACAGTTAGGTCTTATTTGGCGAGTCTGACGGGCATTGAGTAAAGAATAGATAGAAACCATACAGGTTTTCGCCGCTGCAGGTAAGCTCAGTGATTGGTTTTGTTTAGTATTATCAATATAGGTTAATGACAGAAAGTTACTTGCATCATCTTTGTTTAACATTTCTATTGTAGAACTGGCCTCTTGCTTAAGGGGAGGGCTGTTACCAGCAATGTGTAGTGTTTTCCCTTTTGTACTGCTACTGAAATATTGTACTGCATTGAAAACAATCCCATCGAGTTGTTGGCATTTCCCTTGAGTAAGATAGTTATAGATGTTTAAAAATGGAATGAATGCGCATATTATTTGACTGGTTTGGGTCAGATCCCTTTTTCCCCAA
Organism: Yersinia vastinensis; assembly: GCF_044905075.1. NCBI lineage: Bacteria > Pseudomonadati > Pseudomonadota > Gammaproteobacteria > Enterobacterales > Yersiniaceae > Yersinia > Yersinia vastinensis. The sequence continues at coordinate 3,978,249 of NZ_CP173260.1, read as the reverse complement.
TGTTTATTACCTGTATCTGCTGTGAGTATGGTTTTAGCTAAGACTAAGGGTTTTCTAACGTTGTAATTTGCTAATTCTATCACTGGATTTTCATTTTCTTTCTTTAACCATTCAAACGATATAATAGGAGATATGTCGATTAACTGATTATTTAATGTCTGTACATATTGAGTTTGTACCGTTCCATTTTTTATTTGTATAATAAACGAAAGTTTGTCTATGTGTTTATAACGGTCAAAAGAAAATTTATTAATCATTTTTTGGTCAGAAAAGATAATTTGCCTATCAATTATGCTAATGTTGGGGCCGTCAAATAAGCTAATACTATAATTATCATCTTCACCTAACCCTTTACTGCTAAACACAAACAGCACTTGTTTGTTCGGTAAACGATCATCATCCCAGTACTGACCAAATGCATCGGACAGCTCCATACTTCGATCGGATATAATGACACATTGCTGGTCACAACTCATATCTGTGCTTTTTGAGGCTCTAACACCAGTTATGTCATCGTGCATTCCCAGTGCTTTTAAATCTTCATCGTTCGCACTCTCTGTTAATTTAAAAAAAGGAATATTAAAATCATCGTTTTTATATATTGTCGCCATCATTCTTTGAGGGATTTTTATCGATTTAGTGCTGTCATTTCTTATTAGTAAGACATGGCGTTCAGAGTCAACTATTCCTTGGCTGTCATGATAGAAATCAATCTGTTGGTTTGATGATAAACAAGTACTATCACCCTGGAATTGATCTTCTGTATAAAAACAAATTGCAGGTTCTACCTGATATGAACCTATTTTTTGGTAAAAACCAGATGATTTTAATGCTTGCAGGTTAATGTCATTTTTAAAAGTTTTTTTTGTACCCGAAAAGTTAGTGCCAGTATAAAGAGTAATAACCATCCCCGGAGGGACTGAAATAGAGGCAATTCCATGATCAAAATCGTCATCATAATGATAAATCGACTTTGACTCACTTTCAGCAGCACAAAATGATTTTCCATCAAAATCAGCAAAGGCATAAAAACAGATTTTTGCCTCAGTTGAATAGACGGGGTTTGATATCATGCATATAATGCTTATTAATAGTTTTATGGCGATGCTCATCTACGCCCCTTGGATTTGTTTGTTTTCGATCCATATTATTCGCTAGATTTTGATATTATATTATGAGCTATTCGTTTGCTTTATCTATTTTCATTATTCTATTTAATTATTTTATAGTATTAATGATTTATTCAATTTTTTAGACTTCATAAGTCAATAATGAGTCTGAGTAACTCATCGCGGTATAAATAAAAATAAGCATAAAAAAGCCCCCTAAAATCATATTTAGGGGGCTGTAAAATATTACTTTGCTAAGTAGGCTGTAATTAAACTACAGCTTGTACCTGTAGCGCTTGGCTTGGTTCACCAATTGGCAGAACGGTACGACCATACTGTTCGTTCAATACTTCTGCCATTGCCAGATAAATGGCGCTCGCACCACAGATAATGCCTTCGAAACCAGCGAACACCAGCAGTGAGTGGTTACCGGTGAAGTTGCCAATGGCCAACAGAGCAAACAGCAGTGTCAGGCTGCCGAAAACAAACTGTAAGGCACGGTTTGCAGGTAGCGTCCCGAAGAACATAAACAGCGTGAAAATACCCCATAGCCCTAAGTAGACGCCAAGGAATTGCGCATCAGTGGCTTCTGCCATGCCCATTTTGGGCAACATCAGCAAACCAACCAGACTCAACCAAAATGCACCGTATGAAGTAAATGCTGTCGCGGCAAAGGTATTGCCCTTTTTGTACTCCAGCATACCCGCTAGAATCTGTGCCAGACCGCCATAAAAAATTCCCATACTCAAAATAACAGAGGTTAAGGGAAAGAAGCCTGCATTGTGCAGGTTAAGCAAGACGGTAGTCATCCCAAAGCCCATCAGGCCTAATGGGCCAGGATTCGCCAACTTGGTGGTGTTCATAAGTCCTCTGCAAGTAACAGAATGCTAATAAAAAAGGATAATTATCCGAATAAGTATAAAGCGCCTGAATGACTAAAAAGTCGTCTATTCCCTCAGTGCGCGCGGCATCATAATGATCCGCGCGATTGGAAACAATGATCTTGAGGGTGATAAAAAGTAATTTTTTTTCATCTTCCCCCTTGATGCTGAGTTTCGTGGCCCCATCTTATTCCCAACCGCAGGGACTAATCGTGGATCAGCGGAGGCATACATCAGTAGAATTCTGAGTGTGAGAACATTGATTGTAAAAATATGGGCAGTTGAAAATACACAATCCGCCCACATATAGATTAGTAACTTGACCGAATATGACTTTTTAGTGGAGGCGTTCTAGATGGGTAAAATTATTGGTATCGACTTGGGTACTACCAACTCTTGTGTAGCAATTATGGATGGCACTACTGCGCGTGTGCTTGAAAACGCCGAAGGCGATCGCACAACGCCTTCTATTATCGCGTATACCCAAGATGGTGAGATTCTGGTTGGTCAACCAGCTAAACGTCAGGCTGTCACTAACGCAGAGAATACACTGTTTGCGATCAAGCGTTTGATTGGCCGTCGTTTCCAGGACGAAGAAGCGCAGCGTGATAAAAGCATCATGCCGTACAAAATCATTGCAGCTGATAATGGTGATGCTTGGTTGGAAGTTCGGGGCCAGAAAATTGCACCACCGCAGATTTCTGCTGAAGTGCTGAAGAAAATGAAAAAAACGGCTGAAGATTATCTGGGCGAACCAGTGACTGAAGCGGTTATTACTGTACCTGCATACTTTAACGATGCTCAGCGTCAGGCAACTAAAGATGCTGGCCGTATCGCAGGTCTGGAAGTAAAACGTATCATCAACGAACCAACCGCAGCGGCCTTGGCCTACGGTCTGGATAAAGAAGTCGGTAACCGTACTATCGCGGTTTATGACCTCGGTGGTGGTACTTTCGATATCTCAATTATCGAAATCGACGAAGTTGATGGCGAAAAAACCTTTGAAGTGTTGGCAACCAACGGTGATACCCACTTGGGTGGTGAAGACTTCGATAGCCGTCTGATCAACTATCTGGTTGATGAATTTAAGAAAGATCAGGGCATGGATCTGCGTACCGATCCACTGGCAATGCAACGCCTGAAAGAAGCCGCTGAGAAAGCAAAAATCGAGCTGTCTTCTGCCCAGCAGACCGACGTCAACCTGCCGTACATCACAGCAGATGGCAATGGTCCTAAGCATATGAATATCAAAGTGACTCGTGCGAAACTTGAGTCACTGGTAGAAGATTTGGTAAACCGCTCAATTGAACCACTGAAAGTGGCTCTGCAAGATGCTGGTTTATCTGTTTCTGACATTCAGGACGTTATCCTGGTTGGTGGTCAGACTCGTATGCCAATGGTTCAGAAGAAAGTTGCTGACTTCTTCGGTAAAGAGCCACGTAAAGACGTTAACCCAGATGAAGCTGTAGCTATTGGTGCGGCAGTGCAGGGTGGTGTTCTGTCTGGTGAAGTGAAAGACGTTCTGCTGTTGGACGTAACGCCACTGTCACTGGGTATTGAAACCATGGGTGGTGTGATGACTCCGCTTATCACTAAAAACACCACTATCCCAACTAAGCACAGCCAGGTGTTCTCTACTGCAGAAGACAATCAGTCTGCGGTAACCATCCATGTGCTTCAGGGTGAGCGTAAACGTGCTCAGGATAACAAATCACTGGGTCAGTTCAATCTGGACGGCATCCAGCCTGCACCTCGCGGCATGGCGCAAATCGAAGTCACCTTCGATATCGACGCCGACGGTATTTTGCATGTGTCTGCTAAAGACAAAAATACCGGCCGTGAGCAGAAGATTACCATCAAGGCATCTTCTGGTTTGAACGAGGAAGAGATCCAGAAAATGGTACGTGATGCTGAAGCTAACGCCGAAGCTGACCGTAAGTTTGAAGAACTGGTACAGACCCGTAACCAAGCTGACCACCTGATTCACGGTACTCGTAAACAGTTGGAAGAGGCTGGTGATAAGCTGCCGGCAGAAGACAAAACTGCAATCGAAGATGCGATGAAAGCGCTGGAAGCAGCTCTGAAAGGCGAAGACAAAGCTGAAATCGAAGCGAAAACTCAGGCTCTGGTGCAGGTTTCTGGCAAGTTGTTGGAAATGGCCCAGCAGCAGCAAGCTGCCGCAGGTGGTGATGCTGGCGATACCAGTGCTAAGAAAGAAGACGACGTCGTAGACGCCGAATTCGAAGAAGTGAAAGATAAAAAATAATCGCCCTTAAGCGGGCACAGCAGTGGTAGGCCTTACTGTTGCTGGAAACCAGCACGGGCGTCGAGGAAACTCTACGCCCGTGCACGCATGTTAAGGGTAGGAAAAAAAGAGAATGGCGAAGAGAGATTATTACGAGGTTTTAGGCGTTAAAAAGGACGCCGATGAACGTGAAATCAAAAAGGCCTATAAACGCCTGGCGGTAAAGTATCACCCGGACCGTAACCAGGACGAGAATGATACCGGCGAAAATTTCAAAGAAGTTAAAGAAGCTTACGAAATTCTGACTGACCCGCAAAAACGTGCAGCTTACGACCAGTATGGTCATGCCGCCTTTGAACAAGGTGGTATGGGCGGCGGCGGTTTTGGCGGCGGCGGTGCCGATTTTAGCGACATTTTTGGTGATGTTTTCGGTGATATCTTTGGCGGTGGCCGTCGTCAACGTGCCTCCCGTGGTTCGGATCTGCGTTACAACATGGATCTGACACTGGAAGAAGCTGTCCGGGGTGTGACCAAAGAAATCCGTATCCCGACGCTAAATGAATGTGATGTTTGCCACGGTAGCGGTGCTAAACCAGGTAGTTCCCCTGTCACATGTTCGACTTGCCGTGGTGCAGGTCAGGTACATATGCGCCAAGGGTTCTTTACCGTGCAGCAGGCATGTCCGACTTGTCATGGCAGCGGTCAAATCATTAAAGACCCGTGCAATAAATGTCATGGTCATGGTCGTGTTGAGAAATCTAAAACACTGTCGGTTAAGATCCCGGCGGGCGTGGATACCGGTGACCGCATTCGTTTAAGTGGCGAAGGTGAAGCAGGCGAACACGGTGCACCAGCGGGTGATTTATACGTTCAGGTTCAAGTCAAAGCGCACCCAATCTTCGAGCGTGAAGGCAATAACCTCTATTGTGAAGTGCCTATTAACTTTGCAATGGCAGCCTTGGGTGGCGAGATTGAAGTCCCGACGCTGGATGGTCGGGTTAAGCTGAAAGTCCCTGCGGAAACCCAAACCGGCAAGCTGTTCCGTATGCGCGGTAAAGGGGTTAAATCTGTTCGTGGTGGTAGCCAAGGTGACTTGCTGTGTCGCGTTGTTGTTGAGACACCAGTCCATTTGAGCGAAAAACAGAAGCAACTGTTACGTGAGCTGGAAGAAAGCTTTGTCGGTGCGGCGGGCGAGAAAAACAGCCCTCGTTCTAAAAGCTTTTTAGATGGTGTTAAGAAGTTCTTTGACGATCTGACCCGCTAGTCGTGATTTAGTGGTTAATCCGCTAATAAAGTAGATGAAAATTAAAATCCTCGATACATATCGGGGATTTTTTTCATCGTCAAAGATGACTACCTGTGATGTACATCCCTAATCACTCGGCTTTACCGAGCATTTGTTGCTATAAAAACGACTTTTTTCGAGCTAATGATTATCCTAAAATTTATGAATTGATTTGCCGAGCATTTGCTCACTGTCCGATGTAAGGAGTTATTCATTGTGACAAACATGATTCGTCAATTTTTGCGCCAAGAGGCCGCAGGCGGCTTAATCTTGATTTTTGCCGCGGCTGTGGCTTTATTTATGGCTAACAGCCCACTTCACGGGATTTATCAAACATTTCTTGATGTACCCGTGTCGGTAAAGATTGCGTCACTGGATATTAGCAAGCCACTATTGCTGTGGATTAACGATGGCTTAATGGCGATATTCTTCCTGGTTGTCGGGCTAGAAGTGAAGCGCGAGTTAATGGAAGGCTCGCTCGCTGGGCGCGATAAAGCTGTTTTTCCTGCAATTGCGGCCCTCGGTGGTATGTTGGCCCCCGCGCTCATCTATTTACTGTTTAATGGCGCGGATGAAGTGACCCGCCAAGGCTGGGCAATTCCGGCTGCCACCGACATTGCCTTTGCGCTGGGGGTGATGGCCCTACTGGGGAACCGAGTTCCAACCAGTTTGAAAGTCTTTTTACTGGCATTGGCCATTATTGATGACTTGGGCGTGATCATCATCATTGCGTTGTTCTATACCCACGAAGTTTCACTGCCGGCCTTGGGGATTGCCGCCGCAGCCATTGCGTTGCTGGGTTATATGAACTGGCGCGGAGTTGGGAAAACATCGGCTTACCTGTTGGTCGGGTTGGTTCTGTGGGTCTGCATTTTGAAGTCTGGGGTTCATGCAACCTTGGCCGGTGTGATTGTGGGCTTTATGATACCGCTTCATACTAAAGACAAACGTTCGCCTTCAGAATCTCTGGAACATGGGCTACATCCGTGGGTAGCTTATTTGATTTTGCCATTATTTGCTTTTGCCAATGCGGGTGTTTCATTGCAAGGTGTCTCCCTCGCAGGGCTGACATCACTACTGCCTCTTGGGATTGCGAGCGGCCTGTTTATAGGTAAACCATTGGGGATTTTCCTCTTTAGTTGGTTAGCGGTTAAGTTAGGGATTGCTAAACTGCCTGATGCAATAAACTTTAAGCAGATTTTTGCAGTCTCGGTGTTATGCGGTATCGGCTTCACGATGTCGATATTTATTGCTTCGCTGGCATTCGAAGGCGCAGACATTGCTTTGACGACGTATTCTAAGCTGGGCATATTACTGGGCTCGACCACCGCCGCAGTTGTGGGCTATGGCTTGCTACGTTTGGCCTTGCCAGAGAAGAAAAAGCAACGAGCTGATTAATAGTCATATTGCATGAATAGTTGATAGCCAGTGCCACTTGTCATGGCACTGGCGTTTTATTTGATGGATTTCCCGGCTTTCAATTTGTGAAGTCTCGGAACAGGGAATGTTTGTCGTGCATGGAGCGGTTTGGCTCTGCGATATGTTAAGGAGATAACAACATGCGAATGTCACATATCAATTTCAATCATTTGTATTATTTTTGGCAGGTTTGTAAGGAGGGGTCAGTCGTTGGCGCGGCCGAAGCCTTATTTCTGACACCACAAACGATTACCGGGCAAATTAAAGCATTGGAAGAACGCTTGGACGGCAAGCTATTTAAGCGCCAAGGGCGGGGACTTGTGCCATCAGAATTGGGGCAATTGGTTTTTCGCTATGCCGATAAGATGTTTATGCTCAGTCATGAAATGTTGGATATCGTTAATTACCGTAAAGAATCTAACTTGCTATTCGATGTCGGTGTTGCAGATGCATTATCCAAGCGGCTGGTTAGCCAAGTGCTAGAAACTGCTGTGGCAGACCACGGAGAAATTCATCTTCGTTGTTTCGAATCGACCCATGAAATGCTGCTAGAGCAATTAAGCCAACATAAACTGGATATGATTCTATCGGATTGCCCGGTCGATTCCAGCCAGCAAGAAGGACTGTTCTCCGTGAAACTTGGGGAGTGCAGTGTTAGTTTTTACTGTCGTCAGCCTGTTCCTGATTTACCGTTTCCAGCATGTTTAGAACAAAAACGCCTGTTGATCCCTGGACGTCGTTCAATGTTGGGGCGCAAGTTATTGAATTGGATTAACAGTAAAGGGTTGAAAGTGGAGATTTTGGGGGAGTTTGATGATGCGGCATTGATGAATGCCTTTGCGCTCTATAACAATGCCATTTTTGTTGCACCAACCATTTATGCTGCTGATGCTTATGCCCAAGATGACAAGATTATAGAAATTGGTCGCTTAGATAATGTACAGGAAGAGTATTACGTTATTTTTGCCGAGCGTATGATCCAGCATCCGGCGGTGAAGAGGGTGTGTAACAAGGATTTTTCTGCGCTTTTTAGCAGCTGAGATTTTAGGCTAAAAAAGAATGTAAAAAAACCGGCCTAGGCCGGTCTTTTTACTAAGCAGTCGACGTAATGCAATTACTGCATTGCGTTGATTTGCGCTACTAAGTTTGACTTATGGCGCGCTGCTTTGTTTTTGTGGATCAGACCTTTGCAGGACTGACGATCCACGATTGGTTGCATTTCATTAAATGCTTTTTGCGCTGCGTCTTTATCGCCAGCTGCAATTGCCGCATACACCTTCTTAATGAAGGTACGCACCATTGAGCGACGGCTAGCGTTATGCTTGCGGCGTTTCTCAGACTGTACGGCGCGTTTCTTAGCTGATTTGATATTAGCCAAGGTCCAACTCCCAAATATATTCTATTGAGGACAATTCAAAGGCCGAGGAATATGCCCTTTTAGCCTTCGTTTGTCAATGGATTTGTGCAAATAAGCGCCGTTTGTACGGGCGGCACTTGCTACGTTGTGATGGAGCGGGATTTTACCAGCTTCGCGCTGCGGAATACAGTCTTTCGAAAGAAAATTCCACAGTTCACTGCCTCACAGGGATTCGACGGCGGTTCTTGTAAAAATCTCAACCTGCTTCTGTATTCAACGGCGTGCGTATTCTACAGGATAAAGTCAGTAAAAGGGATTTTACCTGCAGATAATTGGCAAAATGGTATGACTTTCGGTTAAAGGTGCCAATCGCGGGTTAACCTTAACCGCTGTACAAGGTATAATCCGGCGATTTCCACTGTTTTGAGCCAGCTATGGAGCTAATTCGCGGTATACATAATATCCGGGCACGCCACCATGGTTGCGTGCTAACTATCGGTAACTTTGATGGTGTCCATCGCGGACATCAGGCCCTATTGGAGCAGCTAAAGCGCGAAGGTCAGCGTTTAGGTTTGCCCGCTATGGTAATGATATTTGAACCGCAACCACTGGAATTGTTTGCAGCAGAGAAAGCACCAGCACGGCTGACGCGTTTGCGCGATAAAGCGAAATATCTGGCCGAAGCCGGTGTTGACTATTTATTGTGCGTTAAGTTTGATCCGCGTTTTGCGGCGAATACTGCGCAAGCTTTCGTTGCTCAGTTGCTGGTAGAGAAGTTGGGTGTTAAGTTTTTAACCGTTGGTGATGATTTCCGTTTTGGCGCAGGGCGTCAGGGAGATTTTCAGCTATTACAGCAGGCGGGTGCTGAATTTGGTTTTGATGTTATCAGCACGGACAGCTTCTGTGATGGCGGGCTGCGTATCAGCAGCACCGCGATTCGTCAGGCACTTAATGACGACGATTTGGTGTTGGCCGAGACACTGCTAGGCCACCCATACAGTATTTCTGGCCGTGTAGTTCACGGTGACGAACTGGGGCGCACAATTGGCTTCCCGACGGCAAATTTGCCGTTAAAACGTTTAGTTGCTCCAGTCAAAGGAGTGTATGCGGTTGATGTTTATGGCTTGGGTCCAAAGCCATTACCCGGTGTTGCCAATATTGGCACTCGGCCTACTGTTGCGGGTATTCGCCAGCAGCTAGAGGTTCATCTGCTTGATGTAACAATGGATCTTTATGGGCGCCATATTGATGTGGTGCTACGCGCGAAACTGCGCAACGAACAGCGTTTTGCTTCGCTCGATGCGTTGAAGCAGCAAATCGCCAATGATGTGGTGACGGCCCGAACATTTTTCGGGCTAAAGACACCGGTTTAATATTTCTAGCCGAAACGGAACCGAGAATCTAATGAGTGACTACAAGAATACCCTGAATTTGCCTGAAACAGGGTTCCCGATGCGCGGCGATCTGGCTAAGCGTGAACCTGACATGCTGAAACGTTGGTATGAGCAGGATCTGTACGGGATTATTCGTACGGCCAAGAAGGGTAAAAAGACCTTTATTTTGCACGACGGCCCTCCATATGCGAACGGCAACATTCACATTGGTCACTCTGTTAACAAAATTCTCAAAGATATTATTGTTAAATCGAAAGGAATGGCTGGCTACGACTCACCTTATATCCCAGGTTGGGACTGCCACGGTCTACCGATCGAGTTAAAAGTTGAGCAGTTAATTGGTAAGCCGGGCGAGAAGGTCAGTGCTGCAGAGTTCCGTGCTGCCTGCCGGAAATACGCGGCTGAACAAGTTGAAGGTCAGAAAGCAGACTTTATCCGTCTGGGTGTGCTGGGCGATTGGGACCATCCTTACCTGACGATGGATTTCAAGACTGAAGCCAATATCATTCGTGCACTGAGCAAAATCATTGATAACGGTCACCTGCATAAAGGCGCGAAGCCAGTGCACTGGTGTACCGACTGTGGTTCGTCATTAGCTGAAGCAGAAGTCGAATATTACGATAAAACATCTCCGTCAATTGATGTGCGTTTTAATGCCGTCGATACAGCTACCGTGAGCGCAAAATTTGGTGTAACTCAGGTCAACGGCCCGATTTCACTGGTTATCTGGACCACCACCCCGTGGACCTTGCCTGCCAACCGTGCAATCTCACTGAATGCTGAATACATTTATCAATTGGTGCAGATTGAAGGTGAATGCCTGATTTTAGCCGCAGATTTGGTTGAAAGTGTCATGAAGCGTGCAGGTATCACCCAGTGGACTGTTCTGGGTAGCTGCAAAGGTGCTGATCTTGAACTGCTGCGTTTTGCACATCCGTTTATGGGCTTTGATGTGCCAGCGATTTTAGGTGACCATGTGACTCTGGATGCCGGTACTGGCGCGGTTCACACTGCACCAGGCCACGGTCCGGATGACTTTGTTATCGGCCAGAAATACGGTTTAGAAGTTGCCAACCCGGTAGGACCGAACGGCTGCTACTTGGCGGGAACTTACCCTACGCTGGATGGCTTGTTTGTCTTTAAAGCTAACGATGTGATTGTTGATCTGCTGCGCGAAAAAGGCGCATTGCTGAAAGTAGAAAAACTGGTCCACAGTTATCCATGCTGCTGGCGCCACAAGACACCAATCATTTTCCGTGCGACCCCACAGTGGTTTATCAGCATGGATCAAAAAGGGTTGCGTAAGCAGTCTTTGGAAGAGATCAAAGGCGTGCAATGGATCCCGGACTGGGGTCAGGCACGTATCGAGACCATGGTAGCAAACCGCCCAGATTGGTGTATCTCACGCCAGCGTACTTGGGGCGTACCGATGTCTCTGTTTGTTCATAAAGAGACGGAAGTGCTTCACCCACGCAGCACTGAGCTGATGGAAGAAGTGGCCAAGCGCGTAGAGCAAGATGGTATTCAGGCGTGGTGGGATCTTGATCCTGCTGAGATCTTAGGTGCGGATGCTGCTGACTACGTCAAAGTTCCTGACACACTGGATGTCTGGTTTGACTCTGGCTCAACCCATTCCTCAGTAGTGGATGTGCGCCCTGAGTTCAATGGTCATTCTCCAGATATGTATTTGGAGGGTTCCGACCAGCATCGCGGCTGGTTTATGTCGTCATTGATGATTGCGACGGCGATGAAAGGTAAAGCACCTTATCGTCAGGTGCTAACGCATGGTTTCACCGTTGATGGTCAAGGGCGTAAAATGTCCAAATCCATCGGTAACACCATCAGCCCACAAGATGTAATGAATAAACTGGGTGGCGACATCCTGCGCCTATGGGTGGCATCAACCGACTACACTGGCGAAATTGCTGTTTCTGATGAAATTTTGAAACGCTCTGCTGATTCCTATCGCCGTATCCGTAACACTGCGCGCTTCTTGCTGGCGAACCTTAACGGATTCGATCCCGCACAGCATCAGGTGAAACCGGAAGATATGGTGGTGGTAGACCGCTGGGCAGTCGGGCGAGCGCAAGCGGCTCAGGCCGAGATTATGGCCGCGTATGAAAATTACGATTTCCACTTGGTTGTGCAGCGTCTGATGCAGTTCTGTTCTGTAGAAATGGGTTCTTTCTATCTCGATATTATCAAAGACCGTCAGTACACCGCGAAAGGCGACAGTGTTGCCCGTCGTAGCTGCCAGACCGCCTTATTCCATATCGCAGAAGCGTTGGTTCGCTGGATGGCACCCATCATGTCCTTCACCGCAGATGAAATCTGGAATCAACTGCCAGGTCAACGTCCTCAGTATGTCTTTACTGAAGAATGGTATGAGGGGCTGTTTGGGTTGGCAGGCGATGAAAGCATGAACGATACTTTCTGGGCCGAGCTGTTAAAAGTGCGTGGCGAAGTGAACAAGGTGCTAGAACAGGCGCGCAGCGACAAACGTATTGGTGGCTCGCTGGAAGCAGCAGTAACCTTGTTTGCCACACCTGAACTGGCCGAGCGCCTGAACAGCTTACAAGATGAATTGCGTTTTGTGTTGCTGACTTCCGGCGCTAAAGTTGCAGACTATGCCGACGCGGGTGACGATGCGCAGCAAAGTGAATTAATTGCTGGGCTGAAAATTACCTTTAATAAAGCCGATGGTGAGAAGTGCCCGCGTTGCTGGCATTACACGCAAGACATTGGTTTGGATGCGGTTCATGCAGAGCTGTGCGGCCGCTGTGTCACTAACGTTGCCGGAGACGGTGAAGAGCGTAAGTACGCCTGATGAGTAAACCTATTTGTTCGACCGGATTGCGCTGGTTATGGCTGGCTGTACTGGTGGTGATTTTGGATCTCGGTAGCAAACAGTGGGTCATGACTCACTTTGCTCTGTATGAATCTGTGCCGCTGATTCCTTTTTTCAACCTGACCTATGCCCAGAATTTTGGTGCAGCATTTAGCTTCCTTGCGGATAAAAGCGGTTGGCAGCGTTGGTTCTTTGCGGGGATAGCGATCGGTATTTCAGTCATATTGATGGTGCTGATGTATCGTTCTACCGCCAAACAACGCCTGCTCAATTGCGCTTATGCGCTGATTATCGGTGGCGCATTAGGTAACTTATTTGATCGTATGGTGCATGGTGCGGTAATCGACTTTATCGATTTTCACGTCAATAACTGGCACTTCCCAACATTCAACATCGCCGATACAGCTATTTGTATCGGTGCTGCGTTGGTGATATTTGAAGGCTTTTTAAGTCCGGCTGAAAAAACGGCCATGAATAAAGGTGAGTGATATGTCCGAGCAGGAACAAAGCCATCAAGTACAAGAGGGGAGCGCCGTATTAGTGCATTTCACTCTGAAGCTGGAAGATGGCTCAACGGCAGAATCCACTCATATTCACGGAAAGCCTGCGTTGTTTCGCTTAGGTGATAACAGTCTTTCCGATGCGCTGGAACAGCAGTTGATGGGTTTAAATGTGGGCGATAAGCACGCTTTTACCTTGCAACCTGAAGATGCCTTTGGTTTGGAAAGTCCGGATTTGATTCAGTATTTTACTCAACGTGATTTTGCACAAACCGGTGTACCAGATGCCGGAACCATCATGCTGTTTACCTCCCGTGATGGCAGTGAAATGCCAGGCGTTGTGCGGGAGGTCGCAGATGAGTCCATTACTGTTGATTTTAATCACCCGTTGGCCGGGCATGTCATCAGCTTTGAAATTGAAGTGCTGGAGATTGACCCCCAACAGGAGGCTGTCCATGCAGATATTGCTGGCTAATCCACGCGGCTTTTGTGCCGGAGTTGATCGGGCTATCAGTATTGTTGAGCGCGCGATAGAAATGTATGGCGCGCCAATTTATGTACGTCATGAAGTGGTGCACAACCGTTATGTGGTGGATAGCTTGCGTGAGCGCGGCGCTATTTTTATCGAGGATATCGCAGAGGTGCCAGATGGCTCCATTCTGATTTTCTCGGCCCATGGTGTGTCGCAAGCGGTTCGGGCAGAGGCTCGAGCGCGTGATTTAACCATGTTGTTTGATGCCACCTGCCCATTGGTGACAAAAGTTCATATGGAAGTCGCGCGCGCTAGCCGCAAAGGGAAAGAGGCTATCTTGATTGGCCATGCTGGTCATCCTGAAGTGGAAGGTACTATGGGGCAATACAGTAACCCGAAAGGGGGAATGTATTTGGTTGAATCTCCGGATGATGTTTGGAAACTGAAGGTTAAAGACGAGAATAATCTCTGCTTTATGACTCAGACAACATTGTCAGTTGATGATACCTCTGCTGTCATTGATGCCTTACAGCAGCGTTTTCCGAAAATAATCGGTCCACGTAAAGATGATATCTGCTACGCCACCACCAATCGGCAGGAAGCCGTGCGGAATTTGGCGAATGATGCGGATGTGGTTTTGGTGGTCGGCTCGAAAAACTCATCTAACTCTAACCGCTTGGCCGAGTTAGCACAGCGTATGGGTAAAGCAGCTTATCTAATTGATTCTGCGGATGATATTAAAGAGTCTTGGTTGCAGGGTGCAACATGCATTGGTGTGACTGCAGGTGCATCAGCTCCTGATATTCTGGTGCAGCAAGTTATTGCACGCTTGCAAGCCTTCGGCGCAAGCGGGTCAGTTGAACTGCGCGGCCGTGAAGAAAATATCGTTTTTGAAGTACCTAAAGAATTACGCGTTGAGGTTAAACAGATCGATTGATTGATGTTTATTCTCTCTGACAAGTATTTGTTACTGTCTATCAAGCAGCCCTTAGTGGCTGCTTTTTTTACGCCTGGAAGGGGGCTTTATCGTTACGACGTATAGAACCGCACTACAAAGTAGTACGAATGATAGAATATATAGCATCATAATTGCATGAATATGCGAAATAGCCGTTATTCCCGAAATGAAGGGGATGGCGCAGGATTAGGATAAATTGAGTATCTGATTAACTGTAGCCCCCGTGGGTTTACGAGTTAATGAATGTAATGTAAGGAATTAAGTGGTTTCACTGATAAAAATGAGTGTATATCATTTTTTTCTAATACAGATTAAATAGGCTGGCAGAGTCCACTGCGGGCAGCTAATCTGAACCCTTGTCAGGGCAGATGACACAATATTGGGAGAACTAATGACTGATTCAACAATTCGTATCGCGGTGGTCGGCGCGGGTGGCCGCATGGGACGACAGCTTATTCAGGCAATTACACAGACGCAAGGTGTTGTTCTGGGGGCTGCTGTTGAGCGCGTAGGCTCCTCATTAGTGGGAAGCGATGCGGGTGAGCTGGCTGGTACGGGTTTACTGAACATCGTGGTTAGTGATGATTTATCTAAAGTGACTGATCATTTTGATGTGTTGATCGACTTTACTCGCCCAGAGGGCACGTTGGAGCACTTGGCAATTTGCCGCCAGCACCGTAAGGCCATGATTATTGGTACGACCGGTTTTGATGATGCAGGTAAAGCCGCTATCGCTGATGCAGCAACTGATATTGGTATCGTGTTTGCCGCAAACTTTAGTGTCGGGGTGAATGTGGTGCTTAAGCTGCTGGAAAAAGCGGCCAAAGTGATGGGCGATTATACTGATATTGAGATTATCGAAGCGCATCATCGTCATAAGGTTGATGCGCCATCAGGTACTGCACTGGCAATGGGTGAGGCGATTGCTAATTCTTTGGGGCGTTCACTGAAAGATTGCGCGGTTTATAGCCGTGAAGGCCATACCGGAGAACGCCAGCCAGGCACAATTGGTTTTGCAACAGTGCGAGCAGGTGACATTGTCGGGGAACATACGGCGATGTTTGCTGATATCGGTGAGCGAGTTGAAATCACCCATAAAGCCACGAGTCGTATGACTTTTGCTAATGGTGCCGTTAAATCAGCTGTTTGGGTCTCTAAGTTTGATAATGGTCTATTTGATATGCGAGATGTACTGAATTTGAATGAACTTTAAAGGTGTAAAGCACAGCCAGTGATGTGGTTGTTTTATCATAATTGTTTGATAACAGGGCGATATTTTATCGTCCTTTTTTATTTTCTATTAAAAATATAATCTATGTATCATTTTCTGTATCAAATGCTTACTTTTATATGTCTAATCTCTATTTTCTACTGTTTGTCCTTCTTGTTCAGCACTTACGCTCACTTTCCTCTCTTTAGAATGATATTTTGCAGCCACTCCACCTCGCAACCGTTTACTATGTTAAGTTAGCTTGTGTTTTTGCCGCTATAATCGACTCATTTTAATGAGAAGCGCAAAAAACAGAGAAAAAATGGCACTTTGGCTAGACAAGAGCGTCACTCATCATTAAAATGCGCCCAATTTGCCAAAAATTAGCTTTGAGGGCGGTTTTTGCATTGATTTAGATCGCTAGATATGAATTAATATGCAAATAATGTGACTGTTTATTCCTTGGAGGGTGTTTTGATTAAGTCAGCGCTATTGGTTCTCGAAGACGGAACCCAATTTCACGGTCGGGCCATCGGGGCAGAGGGTACGGCAGTGGGGGAAGTGGTCTTCAATACGTCGATGACCGGTTATCAAGAAATCCTCACTGATCCTTCCTACTCCCGCCAGATCGTCACTCTTACTTATCCCCATATCGGCAATGTCGGCACTAATGCCTCCGATGAAGAATCCTCCGCAGTACACGCCCAAGGTCTTGTTATTCGTGACCTACCATTGATTGCTAGCAATTACCGTAATGAAGAAGGCTTATCCGAATATCTCAAACGCCACAATATTGTGGCGATTGCAGATATCGATACCCGTAAGCTGACTCGGTTGCTGCGTGAGAAAGGCGCACAAAACGGCTGCATTATTGTGGGTGACTTATCTGATGCCGCTTTGGCGCTGGAAAAAGCAAAAGCGTTCCCTGGTTTGAAGGGGATGGATCTGGCGAAAGAAGTGACCACCAAAGAAGTTTATCACTGGCTGCAAGGTAGCTGGACGCTAGAAGGTGATTTACCGGCGGCGAAGCAAGCTGAAGAGTTGCCATTCCACGTCGTGGCATACGACTATGGTGTGAAACGTAATATCTTGCGCATGCTGGTGGATCGCGGTTGCCGCTTGACGGTTGTTCCGGCACAAACGCCAGCTGAAGACGTGCTGAAATTGAATCCAGATGGCATCTTCTTATCAAACGGCCCCGGGGACCCAGAGCCATGCGATTATGCTATCGCAGCGATTAAGCGTTTCTTAGAAACAGATATCCCGGTGTTTGGTATTTGCTTAGGCCACCAGTTGTTGGCTCTGGCGAGCGGCGCGAAAACGGTAAAAATGAAATTCGGTCATCACGGTGGTAACCATCCAGTGAAGGATTTGGATGCAAACTGTGTGATGATCACCGCACAGAACCACGGTTTCGCTGTTGATGAGACGACATTACCGCCCAATTTGCGCACCACACACGTCTCCCTATTCGATGGTTCCCTGCAAGGGATTCACCGCACTGATAAAGCAGCGTTCAGCTTCCAGGGACATCCTGAAGCTAGCCCTGGGCCGCATGATGCCGCTCCGTTGTTTAATCACTTTATCGAACTGATTGAAGCCTATCGCGCATCATCAGCAAGCACTAATAGCAAGTAATCAGGAGCTAAGACCATGCCAAAACGTACCGATATAAAAAGCATCCTGATTCTGGGCGCTGGCCCCATCGTTATCGGCCAGGCTTGTGAGTTTGACTACTCCGGCGCTCAGGCTTGTAAGGCTCTGCGCGAAGAGGGCTACCGCGTCATTCTGGTGAACTCTAATCCTGCAACTATCATGACCGATCCAGAGATGGCCGATGCAACCTACATTGAGCCGATTCACTGGGAAGTGGTGCGCAAAATCATTGAAAAAGAGCGCCCGGATGCAGTGTTGCCAACCATGGGCGGCCAAACCGCACTGAACTGCGCGTTAGAACTAGAACGCCAAGGTGTTCTGGCTGAATTTGGTGTCACCATGATTGGTGCAACCGCCGATGCTATTGATAAAGCAGAAGACCGCCGTCGCTTTGATATCGCGATGAAGAAGATTGGTCTGGATACTGCCCGCTCAGGTATTGCGCATAATATGGAAGAAGCACTAGCCGTGGCGGCTGATGTTGGCTTCCCATGTATTATCCGCCCTTCCTTTACTATGGGGGGCACCGGCGGTGGTATTGCGTATAACCGCGAAGAGTTTGAAGAAATTTGTGAGCGCGGTCTGGATTTATCGCCAACCAAAGAGTTGCTGATTGATGAGTCACTGATTGGTTGGAAAGAGTACGAAATGGAAGTTGTCCGTGATAAAAACGACAACTGCATTATTGTTTGCTCCATCGAAAACTTTGATGCCATGGGTATTCATACCGGTGATTCCATCACGGTAGCCCCAGCTCAGACGCTGACGGATAAAGAATATCAAATCATGCGTAATGCCTCGATGGCAGTGCTGCGTGAAATCGGTGTAGAAACTGGCGGCTCTAACGTGCAGTTCTCGGTTAACCCGAAGAATGGCCGTCTGATCGTTATTGAAATGAACCCGCGTGTATCCCGTTCTTCCGCGCTGGCGTCTAAAGCTACAGGCTTCCCCATCGCCAAGATTGCCGCCAAGCTGGCCGTGGGTTATACGCTTGATGAGTTAATGAATGACATCACTGGTGGTCGTACTCCGGCATCCTTCGAGCCATCCATTGACTATGTTGTGACCAAAATCCCGCGCTTTAACTTCGAAAAGTTTGCCGGCGCGAATGACCGCCTGACCACACAGATGAAATCTGTCGGTGAAGTGATGGCGATTGGCCGCACTCAGCAGGAGTCACTGCAAAAAGCATTGCGCGGCCTGGAAGTGGGGGCAACAGGTTTTGACCCTAAAGTCAGTCTTGATGACCCTGAAGCGTTGACTAAAATTCGCCGCGAATTGAAAGAAGCGGGTGCTGATCGTATCTGGTATATCGCCGATGCATTCCGCGCAGGGATGTCTGTTGATGGTGTCTTCAACCTGACCAATATCGACCGCTGGTTCTTGGTGCAGATTGAAGAGCTGGTTCGTCTGGAAGAGAATGTGGCAGAGTGCGGCATCAATGGCCTGACCGCTGAGTTTATGCGCCAGTTGAAACGCAAAGGTTTTGCTGATGCGCGTCTGGCGAAATTGGTCGGTGTGGCTGAAAGTGAAGTGCGCAAACTGCGTTACAAATATGGTTTGCACCCGGTTTATAAGCGCGTAGATACCTGTGCGGCAGAATTCTCTACCGATACTGCCTACATGTACTCGACCTATGAGGAAGAGTGTGAATCCAACCCAACCAGCGACCGCCCGAAAGTGATGGTGCTGGGAGGTGGCCCGAACCGTATTGGTCAGGGCATTGAATTTGACTATTGCTGTGTACATGCGTCACTGGCTCTGCGCGAAGATGGTTATGAAACCATCATGGTGAACTGCAACCCAGAAACTGTCTCCACTGACTACGATACCTCGGATCGTCTCTACTTTGAGTCTGTCACGTTGGAAGATGTACTGGAAATCGTTCGCATCGAAAAACCGACCGGCGTGATTGTGCAGTACGGTGGTCAGACACCATTGAAACTGGCCCGCGAACTGGAAGCTGCAGGTGTCCCTGTGATTGGCACCAGTCCAGATGCTATTGACCGTGCTGAAGACCGTGAACGTTTCCAACAGGCAGTGAACCGTCTGGGCTTGAAGCAACCGGCTAATGCCACTGTTGCGACCATTGAACAGGCCGTTGAGAAGGCTACCGGTCTGGGCTATCCGCTGGTGGTTCGTCCATCTTATGTGTTGGGTGGCCGCGCGATGGAAA
This sequence comes from Yersinia vastinensis, assembly GCF_044905075.1. Taxonomy (NCBI): domain Bacteria; kingdom Pseudomonadati; phylum Pseudomonadota; class Gammaproteobacteria; order Enterobacterales; family Yersiniaceae; genus Yersinia; species Yersinia vastinensis. The sequence continues at coordinate 3,958,739 of NZ_CP173260.1, read as the reverse complement.
TCGTGTATGACGAAACTGACCTGCGCCGTTACTTCCAAAATGCAGTCAGCGTGTCGAATGATGCACCTGTATTGCTAGACCGCTTCCTTGATGATGCGGTTGAAGTGGATGTGGATGCTATTTGCGACGGTGAGCGCGTATTAATCGGCGGCATTATGGAGCATATCGAGCAAGCTGGGGTTCACTCAGGTGACTCTGCCTGTTCATTACCTGCTTACACCCTGAGCAAGGAAATTCAGGATGTTATGCGCCAGCAAGTAGAAAAACTGGCCTTTGAGCTTTGTGTTCGTGGTCTGATGAACGTGCAGTTTGCGGTGAAGAATAACGAAGTCTATCTGATTGAAGTTAACCCGCGAGCCGCCCGTACAGTACCTTTCGTTTCTAAAGCAACCGGTATGCCGCTGGCCAAAATTGCAGCCCGCGTGATGGTGGGGCAGAGTTTGGCAGAGCAAGGTATTCTGGAAGAAATTATTCCACCTTACTACTCAGTGAAAGAAGTGGTGCTGCCGTTCAATAAATTCCCAGGTGTTGACCCAATTTTAGGGCCAGAGATGCGCTCCACTGGTGAAGTGATGGGGGTTGGCCGTACCTTCGCTGAAGCATTTTCTAAAGCCATGTTGGGCAGCCAGTCTGGTATGAAAAAGAGTGGTCGTGCGCTGTTATCGGTACGCGAGGGTGACAAACATCGTGTGGTTGATTTGGCGGCAAAACTGCTTAAACAGGGCTTTGAATTGGATGCAACTCACGGCACTGCGGTGGTGTTGGGCGAGGCAGGCATTAATCCACGCTTGGTCAACAAGGTGCATGAAGGGCGTCCACACATTCAGGACCGCATCAAGAATGGCGAATACACATATATCGTGAATACTACTGCGGGGCGTCAAGCGATTGAAGACTCCAAATTAATCCGCCGCAGTGCTTTGCAATATAAGGTGCATTACGACACAACCCTGAATGGTGGTTTTGCCACAGCCATGGCACTGAATGCAGATCCAACTGAACAAGTTATTTCAGTGCAGGAAATGCACGCCAAGATTAAGAATATGAAAGGTTAATACGGGTGACAATCCAGTAAATAAGAGGGCGATGGAGACATCGCCCTTTTTTATGCTCACTATTTAAAGAATTACGGCTTTTAACCATAAAAACAGTATTTTTCATAAACAATAATATTGTTCATAAACAACATTGATCTTTACCAATGTTACCGCTCATTGGATTGTGGATAGTACTTAATAACTAGCGAATCAAAGGCCGATGCGACTAGCTTAAAGCGACTTTGATTCCCAGGCCAATCAACAGGCCGCCCAAAAGTTTATCGACAACTTTTTGTGCCTTCGCCAAACCACGACGTACGGGCGCACTTTGAATCAGAATCACCAGTAAAGGCCACCAGATAACGGCCAGTACCCAGATGATTGAGGCGTACCACAGTTTTTCACCCACGCCGGAGTTAATCTGTAATATTTGCGTAAAAACGGCGAGGAAGAAAAGAGTCGCTTTGGGATTCAATAAGTTGCAAAGGTATCCCTGTAAAAATGCGGCTTTCAACGTGATGGGAGACTGTGCCGCGTTATCCAGACTCAGCTTACTTTCTCCGCGTGACAGCAATGCCTGGATACCAATCCAGATCAAGTAGCAAGCTCCGGCATATTTCAGAAAGTTGAATAGCCACGGGGTGGTGGTGATAACCACTGCCAGCCCAGCCACGCAGTAAGACATATGTGTCGCGACACCCAAAATGACACCGAGGGCCGTCATCATGGCGGCAGGGCGGCGATAGCGGGCGGCATTTTTAATGACCAGAAAAAAATCGGGGCCGGGGGAGATCATTCCCAATGTAGCAATGGTCGCGACGAATATAGAGGTTTCAAGCATAGATATTACCGAGTAAGAAACGGTGCGTTATGGCGATAATAACGCCACTTGGTGTCCTGTGCATTATTGTTATTGATTATCGGTGGTGGTTTTGTTGTCAGCAGTGATGGGATTAAGCCTTTATCTTTTACTCTTTTGACGGATAGTGATGCACGAATATGAGCCAGGCGAATGTAATAAACAGTGAGGAACCACATCAACAGCAACGGGAAATTACTCGATTGTGTATTAAATGTGCCCTGTTACTGCTGCAACATGGGGCCGAAAGTATGCTGGTAGAGCAGTTATCTGCCCGGCTTGGTATGGCACTTGGAATGGATAGTGTTGAGAGTTCTATCTCGGCTAACGCCGTGGTATTAACCACCATTAGCCAAGGGAATTGCCTGACATCGACGCGCAAAAATACGGATCGTGGCATCAATATGCAGGTAGTGACGGAGGTTCAACATATCGTCATTTTAGTTGAACACCACTTACTGGATGCCAAGGATGTGGATAGGCGTTTTGAGAATATTAAACCGCTGCGTTATCCGCGAGCCTTGGTTGTAGTGATGGTTGCTCTGTCATGTGGTTGCTTCAGTAAATTAAACGGCGGTGGTTGGGATGCCTTTTCCATCAGCTTTTTAGCCAGTGGGTTGGCAATGTTTGTGCGCCAAAGTTTGACTGCCCGCCATATGAATCCGTTGATTAATTTTTGTATCACGGCTTTTGTGGCGACCTCAACATCTGGTTTATTGATGCGCTTACCGTTTTTCCATGAAGCATCGAGTGTCGCGATGGCCGCCAGCGTCTTGCTGTTGGTGCCCGGATTCCCGCTAATTAATGCGGTTGCTGATATGTTCAAAGGCCATGTTAATACCGGTCTTGCCCGTTGGGCAATGGCAAGTTTATTAACCTTATCAACCTGCATTGGGGTGGTATTCGCCATGGCATTGTGGGGATTGCGGGGGTGGTCGTGAGTTTACTCTGGGCGTTATTACAGGATATGGTGTTGGCCGCCATTCCAGCATTGGGTTTTGCGATGGTATTTAATGTGCCGGTTCGCGCACTACGTTATTGTGCGTTGCTGGGGGCTATTGGTCATGGTTCGCGCATGCTGATGATCCATTTCGGTATGAATATCGAGCTGGCCTCACTTGTGGCTTCCATTATGATTGGGATCATCGGAATTAATTGGTCGCGTTGGTTGCTGGCGCACCCAAAAGTTTTCACTGTTGCCGCCGTCATTCCTATGTTTCCTGGGATCTCGGCCTATACCGCAATGATCTCGGTGGTGGAGATTTCTCATCTGGGTTACACCGAAGAATTAATGTCGGTCATGGTGACCAATTTCTTAAAAGCTTCATTTATTGTTGGTGCGTTGTCGATTGGTTTATCCTTACCTGGATTGTGGTTATATCGCAAACGTCCTGGTGTATAAGGTTTTTTTTCTACCCTGTTTTTGAGTTGGGCTAAGAGCTGTCTTATATATGCGATTAGCCTGCTTATCTCTATCGACGCTGGATTAGGCTTTACGTATAGTGTGAGCAATTTTTCGGTACTGGCTCTTGCAGCCTACAGGGTTTAATAATGATTATCAGCCTGATCGCTGCATTGGCAGCGGATCGCGTTATTGGTATGGAAAACGCCATGCCATGGCACTTACCGGCTGATTTAGCGTGGTTCAAACGTAACACACTAAATAAACCGGTAATTATGGGTCGTAAGACATTCGAGTCTATTGGTCGTCCTCTGCCTGGCCGCTTGAATATTGTTATCAGTAGCCAACCAGGAACTGATGACCGGGTGACCTGGGCCAGCTCTATTGATGAAGCACTTGCTTTGGCGGGTGATGTGGAAGAAGTGATGGTTATGGGGGGCGGGCGAGTCTATAAGCAATTCTTAGACCGCGCGAACCGTATGTACCTGACGCACATTGATGCTGAAGTGGGGGGAGACACACACTTTCCTGATTATGAGCCGGATGAATGGGAAAGTACCTTCAGTGAGTTCCATGATGCAGACGATGCTAATTCGCACAGCTATTGTTTCGAGATTTTAGAACGGCGCTAAAGATTAATTAAGACATCTTTGATTTTAGTTTAAAAAGCCCATTTTATGGGCTTTTTTTATTTTATCACCCCGTGAAGATTACCTATTAATTAATAATAATCTATCGTTATTGTTTAATGTTTTTAGCTCATTTCCTGAATGCTACTCTCTGGCCGTTGGATTTAATAACGTATTCATTCAACTTAGAATCCTATTATTTATGGAGTGTAGAATGGGAAAGATAAAATATATCGTCACTTCTTGTTTATTTTTATTATCCCCCTTGGCTTCTGCCATCGAAATAACCACATGCCCAGAATCAAATGAAATTACACGGGTTATGAGCACTTATATATCGGACAATCAACGTTGGCATGGTTCCGCACAAGGGGCTGAAAATAAAGGTGATACAGTTCGCTTCCTAGAAGCATTTTACTACCCGCATGGTACAAGTGACCGAGCACTAGGCTTATTGGTACAATGCAGTTATCAGCTTGATGCAGGTTTTTTACAAATGAAACTGAGAGACAATAAATCGCTTATTAATAATGGGTTATATATCTCAATAACAGATAAGCCCGCTTGGGTTAAGAATGAAGAAAACTCACCTTACCCGAGTTATACATGTCGTGCCGAAAATGCAAAAGATTGCGTGTTTAGCCGAGTTTCAGATGTATCCATTGCTGCCATTACATCAGATATACCTGTTATTTTGCCGAATACGACGGCTACCAAATAGCGTTTAATACGCATTGGCAAACTCAGTAATTATTTAGTTTTATTGTTATTTTATACATATAGGAAAAGATAAAGGCGCCGAAAAATGGGCGCCTTTAATTGGAATGATTATAAGTAATTAGGAGGATCTTCCGATATATCGGCTAACCCGTCGACAGGGGCTATTTCAGCTGCAACATTGAATGCATGCTGAGTGAAATAACGTTTATCTTCCCAACGAAGTAAGGTTAAATTACCTCCCCAACAGCAACCCGTATCCAGCCCATAAATACCATCAGGCACACCTTTGCCTTCCAGTGATGCCCAGTGACCAAAAATAATTGAATACTCAGGGCTGACTAAGCGAGGTAGCTCAAACCAAGGCTTAAGTGGGGCTGGGGCATTTTCTGGTGTGTCTTTACAGATCATATCCAGTTGGCCGTTAGGGAAACAAAAGCGCATGCGGGTCAATGCGTTGGTACTAAAGCGTAAACGCGCCAGCCCCGTCAGTTCTGGTGACCAGTTGTTCGGCATATCACCGTACATTGCATCAAGGAAGAGTGGGTAACTGTCACTGCTTAGGACTGCCTCAACTTCGCGGGCACACATCTGCGCGGTTTCGATATCCCACTGAGGGGTTATTCCCGCATGGGCCATGATTAGCTTTAGCTCATCATCAACTTGCAAAACGGGCTGGCGGCGTAGCCAATTAATCAGCTCGTCAGCATCGGGTGCTTCCAGCAGTGGAGTGATACGGTCTTTAGGTTTATTACGGCTTATGCCCGCATAAACCGCCAGTAAATGTAGGTCATGGTTACCCAGAACCATACGTACGGCAGGCCCTAATGAGCGAACGTAGCGCAAAACATCCAGCGAAGCTGGACCACGGGCAACTAAGTCACCGGTTAGCCACAAAGTATCTTGCCGCGGATCGAAATTAACCTGCGCTAACAGCGCAAGCAACTCATCCAGGCAGCCATGAACATCGCCAATAAGATAAGTAGACATAATTGAGGTCAGGGTTAGTGGATCAGTGCTGGGATCGCTAAGCGGAAGACCGGAATCGCAGTACGGAAAGCCTGACCAAGGTGATCAACCATTTCATAATGCCCTTCCATGGTACCCAGTGGCGTTTCTAAAACAGCGCCACTGGTATATTGGAACTCATTACCAGGCAGGATCAGCGGTTGTTCACCGATGACCCCTTCGCCCTGTACTTCAGTTTGCCGGCCATTACTATTAGTAATTAACCAATAGCGACCAATGAGTTGCACATTTGAACGGCCCAAATTACGAATCGTCACGGTATAGGCAAAGACGAAGCGCTCTTCGTCGGGTATCGACTGAGTTTCCACATAGATACTTTGCACTTGTACACAAACGCGGGGCTGTTCAATCATAATGTGCTCCTGCTTATTCTTGCGGTGTTGATTGCGCTGAAAGCCAGTTAGCTAACTTACAGTATTGCGCTACCGAAATATTCTCTGCCCGCAGTATTGGGTCAATGCCTAATTCGATTAATTGCTCTGGAGTGAATAGGTCACCCAAACTGTTGCGCACTGTTTTTCTACGCTGATTAAAAGCTTGCGTAGTAATACGGCTAAGCATACGTACATCACCCACAGGGTTCGGCATTTGTACGTGAGGAATCAGACGCACGACTGCTGAATCAACTTTCGGGGCTGGAGTAAATGCCGTCGGTGGCACTTCCAGCACGGGAATGACGTTGCAGTAGTATTGCGCCATGACGGTCAAACGACCATAAGCCTTACTGTTCGGCCCAGCTACCAAGCGGTTAACTACCTCTTTTTGCAACATGAAATGCATATCACGTATAGCATCAGTATAGCTGAAAAGATGGAACATCAGCGGGGTCGAGATGTTGTATGGCAAGTTACCAAACACCCGCAATGGTTGTCCTGCAAGCTTGGCCAATTCAGAAAAGTTGATTTTCATCGCATCTTCTTGATGAATGGTTAGCTTGTCTTTTAGTTGAGGATGGCTAGCCAAACGAGCGGCCAGATCACGGTCCAACTCAATGACGGTCATATGATCCATACGTGCCGCTACTGGCTCGGTCAATGCACCTAAACCGGGGCCAATCTCAACAACCGCTTCACCTGGAACAGGGTGGATTGCGGATACAATGCTGTCGATGACAAACTGATCATTTAAAAAGTTTTGTCCAAAGCGTTTGCGGGCAAAGTGCCCTTGGTGGACTCTATTATTCATTGCTGTTATTTATCATTTTAATGGCTAAGTTTAATGCCGTAATGAAACTGCCAACATCGGCAGAACCGGTTGCGGCGAGTTCTAAAGCGGTACCGTGGTCCACAGATGTGCGGATAAAAGGCAACCCGAGGGTAATATTGACTGCCCGACCAAAACCTTGATATTTCAGTACTGGTAGCCCTTGATCATGATACATCGCAAGCACGGCATCTGCATGTTGCAGATATTTCGGCTGAAATAGTGTGTCTGCGGGTAGAGGGCCAATAAGTTTTATCCCTTGCTGACGCAATGCATCTAATGCAGGAATAATGGTATCGATCTCTTCATGGCCCATATGACCACCTTCACCTGCATGAGGGTTTAGTCCACACACATAAATCTGTGGTTGGCGAAGACCAAACTTGGTCTTCAGATCATTATCAAGAATGGTGATCACTTCATGCAGGCTGGCCTGAGTTATGGCTCCGGGCACGGCTAACAACGGTAAGTGAGTTGTGGCTAGAGCAACACGCAATTCTTCAGTTGCTAGCATCATCACTACCCGTGGGCAGTGGCTGCGATCAGCAAAAAACTCAGTATGCCCGATGAAGGGGATACCAGCATCATTGATGATACTCTTTTGTACCGGGCCGGTAACCAATGCGGCAAATTCGCCACTGATGGCACCATCACAGGCTTTGGCAAGTGTTTCAACAACATAGTCGCTGTTATTGACATCAAGCTTACCAGGGGTCACCTCAGTGGCTGTTTTCACAGGTAAAATAGTGAGGGTTCCAGCTTGCTGCGCCAATGCAGGCTTATCTTGCTGATACTCACGTAATTGCAAGGGTAGGTTAAGCTGATGGGCACGCGCAAGTAGCAAGGCCGGATCCGCGCACACCACCAACTCAACAGGCCAATCCTGTTGAGCCAGAGCGACGACTAAATCCGGCCCAACCCCGGCAGGCTCGCCGGGGGTAATCACGATACGATTATTGTGGTTGTGCATTACTACCATCAAGAATTTTTACATAAGCAGCAGCACGCTGCTCTTGCATCCAAGTTTGAGCTTCTTCAGCAAACTTGCGGCTAAAGAGCATACGGTACGCCCGATCTTTCTGCGCTGCATCGGTCTTATCTACCTGACGGGTATCGACAACCTGAATCAAGTGCCAACCGAAAGAAGAATGAACCGGTGCGCTGATTTCGCCTTTTTGCAGCTTCATGACGGCATCACGGAACGCTGGGTCATAAATGTCCGGAGATGCCCAACCAAGATCACCACCTTGCATGGCAGAACCTGGATCCTGAGAAATCTCTTTGGCTATCGTGGCAAAGTTAGCTTTCCCGCTTTTGATATCTGCGGCAGCAGCAGCTAATTTGGCGCGTGCTTGATCGTCTGTGAGTACTGGTGACGGTTTCAGCAAGATATGACGTGCGTGAACTTCAGTCACTGACACTGTTTTATCTGCACCACGAATATCATTAACTTTCAGAATATGGAAGCCAACGCCTGAGCGGATTGGGCCAACAACATCACCTTTGTTGGCGGATTGCAGCCTTTCAGCAAACAAAGAAGGCAATTCCTGTAATTTTCCCCAACCCATTTGGCCGCCTTTCAGCGCCTGAGAGTCAGCAGAGTTTGCAATTGCTAATTTACCAAAATCAGCGCCGCCTTTAATGTCTGATACTAATTTTTTAGCCAAGTCTTCCGCTTGGTCAACTTGCTGCTGAGATGGATTTTCTGGCAGCGGGATCAGAATATGGCTGAGGTTCAGCTCGGCATCACCACTGGTTTGGTTACCAATTTGTTTGGCCAGAGATTCCACTTCTTGCGGCAGAATGGTTATTCGGCGACGAACTTCGTTATTACGCACTTCTGACGTTAGCATTTCTTTACGAATCTGCTCACGGTAAGTGTTGTAATTCAGCCCATCAGCAGCCAGACGGCTACGCATTTGATCCGGTGTCATGCGGTTTTGCGCGGCGATATCAGCAATGGCTTTATCTAGTGCTTCATCACTGACGGTAATCCCCATCTTTTTAGCCATCTGCAATAGGATATTATCCATGATCAGGCGTTCAAGAACTTGGTGACGTAGCGTCCCATCATCTGGAATCTGTTGGCCAGACTGCTGCGCATTCAGCTTCACTGACTGTAACAGACCGTCGACATCACTTTGTAGAACGACGCCGTTATCAACCACAGCGGCAACTTTATTCATTTCTTGTGGTGCTGCGAACGCGGTATTGGCACAGACAACCAATCCGAGAATAAGCGTTCTCCAGTTCTTCATACCTTTTCCATTTATGTAATCCGCTATTGCGGGTTAAAATTCACTGTATTCAGTGTGTTACACAGTATCAGAATGCACTTTGATAAGGCAGGATACCTGAACCAAGCATTTGTGCAGTACCCAAGCTATGGTCGCTGCTCAGACCACGTAATTCGATGTTAAAGCTAACTCTGTTGTCATATTTGCTGGTTTCGTTTTGTGAATTCCAACCAGTAATCTTACGCTCATAGCCCAAATTAATAGCCCAACAACAGGTGTTGTATTGTACGCCAACCAATTGGCTTGCTGGCTGATTGGCTTTGGTATCGTAGTAATAGGCCCCGACTAATGCCCAACGATCGGCAATCGGCCAACTGGCGGTAGCCCCTACCTGAGAAATGCCCTGCTGATAACCAGGACTTTTCACGTTAGATACTGCGGCTTGAATATATTCCGGACTCGCATAGCGATAGTTCAATTGAACCATACGCTCTGAGTCTTTTCTATACTCCATCACTGCATTACCCAGGGTCAAACTCCCCAGCCGTGTATCATACTGCGCGCCACCTTTCAGGCCCAGTTGATCGTTAATGCGCCAGAATGTGTCACCAGCCCAAACCAAGCTGCCAGTATCATTACTGTTGTCGATGGTTTCACTAATACCGGTGCGCGAACGGCTAAAGTAATAGATTTGACCTACTGAAACGTTAAAACGTTCAACCAGTGCATCATCATATATGCGAGAAGTTAAACCGGTAGACACCTGATTGGCTGAAGCGATACGGTCCAAGCCACTGTAAGTACGGTCGCGGAACAGGCCAGAGTAGTCTGATTGCATCAACGTGGTGTCGTAAATATAAATATCATCCTGATTCCTGTATGGAACATAGAGATACTGTGCACGCGGCTCCAATGTTTGGGTGAAGCCTGTCGCCCAATCCATTGGCCGATCAAATACGACTTTACCATCTACTTTAAACTGCGGCATGACTCGGTCCACTGAGTCTTTTAAGTTAGGTGCAGTCTCACCACCATTGGCATTGGAATAGTAGCGGGCAAAACCTTGCGGAATATCTTGCTGATAATGTGTTGCCAGTAACTTCGCTTCTGTGTTCAGACTGCCCCATCCATTGGATAGAGGCAGATTGACAGAGGGTTCAATATGGAAACGACTGGCTTCCGGATTATTTGGGTTGACACTGGTAAATTTAGCCGCCTGACCATAGACATGCATATCAAACGGACCAATATCATTCTTATAGTAGTTCATATCCAGCTGTGGCTGGGCGCGGTAAGCATTGCTGTTGCCCGCATTAGTAAACACTTGGAACTGTTTGGACGCTAAAGTGGCATCCCAGTTCTGGTTAGCATAACCAACGCTGAATATTTGCGTGGCATAGCCGTCAGTGGTTGAACCGTATTGTGATGTTAAATCAGTAAAATAGTTTGGATCACTGACTCGAGTGTAGTTGACGTTAAAGCGCCAAACTTTATCCATCACACCGGAATGGCCCCAGTAGTACAACCAGCGGGTTGGATCTTGTTCTGTGCCGTCGGCCCCTTTATATAGGCGGTCACTTGGTAACCAATCCAGTGCCATGGTCCCTGAACCAGGGGCCAGCAAGTAGCGGAACTCATTTTGCCACTGCATACCACGCCGTTCCATATAGTGAGGCGTAATGGTGGCATCAAAGTTTGGTGCAATGTTCCAGTAATACGGCAGCATGAACTCAAAGCCATTATTACTGGTATATTTCGCATTAGGGATTAAGAAGCCCGAGCGGCGTTTGTCACCGACCGGTAATTGCATGTATGGGCTGTAGAACACCGGTACTTTGCCAATTTTAAACCGGGCATTCCAGATTTCTGCCACTTGTTCTTCACGGTCATGGATGACTTCAGTACCCACCACACTCCAGCTATTATCACCCGGTAAGCAGGAGGTAAAAGTCCCGTTCTCCAGAATGGTGTAGCGGTTCTGACCGCGTAACTTCATTAAATCTGCATCACCACGCCCCTGACGGCCGACCATCTGATAGTTGCCTTTATCCATATCAGTGTCTTTGGTATTCAGATTTGACCAGGCCGCAGGGCCTTTCAGCTTGATTTGTGGATCGTCGTAATTAACGTCGCCAGTTGCTGTAACGGTACGAACCGGGATAGCGTCATCCGGTTTCTGGACTTGGGTCAGTTCAACCTGATCAGCAGTCAGCGTGCGATTACCTTGCTGAACGATAACATTGCCAGTGAACAGCGCGTTATCCGGATAATTAGCCTCGGTTTTATCTGCATTAATACGCACCGGTAGCTGATTTGGATCGCCTGTCACCAGTGGTTGATCATAGGTAGGAACGCCAAGCATACATTGCTCAGCAAGGTCGGCCAGTGAGTGCTGGCTATATAGTGCCGTCCATATCAATGTGGCCAGCAGTGTTGGGAATCTTTTTTTCATACGCGGTTTTGGTGTTCCGTCATCGGGGGGCATCATGCCGGCAAACGGTCTGAGACTATATTACTCATCACAGTTGCGCTAGTGTTAAATCCGGCCGCTTACACGTCTCGCTGTTAGGCACAGAGCTGAATGCCGAGTATGATAATGCAAATTTTGACTGACGGCATGATGAATTGAGGAGTATATGCGGTATTGGGGAAAACTGCTCGGTCTGGTATTGGGCTTTCTGTCCGGTGGAGTCTGGGGTGCGATATTGGGGTTGCTTGTTGGCCATATGGTCGACAGGGCGCGTAGCACTAAGCGTCGCGGCTTTTTTGCCGATCAACAAACACGACAATTAATTTTTTTCCGCACTACTTTTCAGGTCATGGGGCACTTAACCAAGGCGAAGGGACGGGTGACGGAAGTTGATATTCAGCTTGCCAGCCAATTGATGGATAGAATGCAATTGCATGGCGAGGCCCGAACTGCCGCGCAGCAAGCCTTCCGCGAAGGAAAAGAGAGTGGATTTCCGTTGCGTGAAAGGTTGCAGGAATTACGCAGCGTCTGTTTTGGGCGCTTTGATCTGATTCGGATGTTTCTGGAAATTCAGTTACAGGCCGCATTTGCTGATGGCTCTTTACATCCTAACGAGCGGCAGGTGTTGTATGTCATTGCTGAAGAATTGGGAATTTCACGCGGTCAGTTTGATCAATTCCTGAGCATGATTGAAGGGGGGCGTCAGTTTGGTGGTCATGGCGGCTGGCAGGGGCACCAAGGAGGATACTCTCAAGGAGGCTACCAGCAAGCGCCAAATGGTCCAACGCTGGAGGACGCCTGCAAAGTATTGGGAATAAGCAGTTCTGACGATAGCGTGAGCATTAAACGCGCTTATCGTAAGTTAATGAGTGAGCATCATCCAGATAAGTTGGTGGCAAAAGGTTTACCGCCTGAAATGATGGAGATGGCGAAACAAAAAGCCCAAGAGATTCAAGCTGCGTATGATTTGATCAAGCGCGAAAAAGGGTTTAAATAAAATAGAGCGAAAGATGTCTGGCATTTGGCCTCTTTCGCTCTTTAATTTAAATGCTGAAAGTCGTTTTAAAGTGTTAATGCTGGTGTCACTACGGTTATTTCTGGTGTCACTGGTGGGTTCCCAAAACTTAGTTGCTCCAGAGCGTGCTCATCTTTATTGAAGACGGCAATAGCATCAGGTAATAGATTGTTTTCAGTTAAGGATACCAGACAGCCAGTATTTTCTTCTGTTATTGCAGCCATATATTGATAATGTGTTTCTTTGATATTATCAAAGCTGACTTCAGAGTCATTGATTCCCTCTTTATTTTTCTGTTGGGCAGCGTAAGCACCATACTTACTATAAAATTTCTTTGAAACGAAAGCGCCAAAAGGGGTATCTCGTTGGAATATTGGTTCATCATCAACCCAAATTTTAATCGACGGGTTATCTCGATGCATGATTATATCAATTTTTATATTGTAATATTTCCCTAGCTCAAGTTTATTTAGCGAAAAGTTTTCGTTGCGATAAGTCTTACCATTAGGCTTTGTCGCTATAGAGTTTTGGTCGACAGTGTTTACTGTCGCAATTAACACACCTTCGTGATTTATATGCAGTGAGAAAGATGGGCGGTCTCCCCCTTGAGTGTTCATGCTACCGTTCAGTTCTCTCACTTGAAACACAATCAGATCTTTAGGTAGTGAGATTGCTTTAAAATCAAATGAATAGGATGACTCTGATTTTATTTTTATCTCGCCCGGTGCTGATATTTCACTTCGATAATTTCCTTTCTTTTTGGACAAATAAAAAGTGATCTCTTTATCATTCTTATGCGATCCTTCTTTTTTCCGAATGGAAATGTTTTTCGATTCAATTGCTTTTCTTATCTCTTTTTTTATTTCTGCGAATGTCGTGCTTATCTTATGATGCCAGTCTTGCGAGTCAGTTCCCATACTGACCGAATATCCAGCTAATGCCTCCATATTACCTTTGTCAAATCGATGAGTCCGACTTCTTATTTTTTCTCCTTTAATAGGTTTTAGTTTAACACTATTTTCTACGCAACTTTCTGCTACAGACATAATAACACCCCTTCATTTCTATGAAATTAATGGGATATTATTGTTTATATTGTTATTGTTATTTTTATTGTTTTTTATAACATCAAAATATTATATTTAGTCTTATATTTTTTCGAAAAATAATGAGGCTGTATCCTTATTTAACAGGTAAGCAAGTTATTCAGTCTCATTCTAATGAATAAATATTAAAAGTTTGCTTCACATTTAAAATGCATTTTTGTGCCAAATTCTGGGTGAGTAATGCATAATTCCTGCGCATGTAACTGCAAGCGGGGTGCCATCGCCTTAGCTTCAGGATGTGCATAGAATCCGTCGCCAAGAATGGGGTGACCTATCGCCAACATATGAACCCGCAATTGGTGTGAACGGCCAGTTATCGGGGATAACTTGACTCGCGTACTACCGTCAGCATCGCGTGAAAGTACCAAATACTCCGTTTGCGAAGATTTGCCGGTTTCATAACACACTTTCTGCTTTGGCCGATTAGGCCAATCACAAATTAATGGCAGATCAATCAAACCTTCATCCTGAGCCAAATGGCCCCATACCCGTGCAATATAGGATTTTTTGGCTCACGCTCACGAAATTGGCGTTTAAGCTCGCGCTCGGCAACTTTAGTGAGTGCCACCACAATCACGCCACTGGTGGCCATATCCAACCGATGAACCGATTCTGCGGCAGGAAAATCAGCCTGAATGCGCGTCATGACACTGTCTTTGTTTTCGGGCGCACGGCCTGGTACAGAAAGCAGCCCACTCGGCTTATTGACGACCATGATGTGCTCATCCTGATAGAGGATATGCAGCCATGGGTCGCGGGGGGGGTTGTAAGGTTCCATTATAGTTTCCAATACCCTTCATCTTTCACGTCGCAGCGGTGTTGGCTGCCTTCACTCACCCCAGTCACTTAGTGGACTAAGCTCCTGAGGATTCGTTCAATTGCCGCCTTGCTGCAACGCGAAATCTCTCGGGTCTTATTGTTTTCTGCATCTTTCACGTCGCAGCGGTGTTGGCTGCCTTCACTCACCCCAGTCACTTAGTGGACTAAGCTCCTGAGGATTCGTTCAATTGCCGCCTTGCTGCAACGCGAAATCTCTCGGGTCTTATTGTTTTCTGCATCTTTCACGTCGCAGCGGTGTTGGCTGCCTTCACTCACCCCAGTCACTTAGTGGACTAAGACTAGGCTATTGGAGCTAACTGCGTTTATCAACGTGGATAAAAGAGCCGAATGATTTCGGCTCTCGGCTCTTGCTGATGCTAGAAAATTACTGATGTGTGACCACAACCAGACGGATAGCATCTAAACGCCAACCCGCCTGATTCAAGTTTTCCAGCACCATTTTGCGGTTATGTTCCAATGTTTCTATTTCGTCATCACGAATATTTGGGTTAACCGCTTTCAGGGCCTCCAAACGCGCCAGTTCAGCACTCAGCTTATCATCGGCTTCATGTTTGGCTGCGTCAATTAGCACCCGCGCTTGCTCCTCAACCAGAGCCTCAGCTTGCTGCAACATGGTATGGACTTCTTGCTGAACCGCATTGACCAATTTGCTGGAGGTATGGCGATTTACCGCATTAAGTTGACGGTTGAAACTTTCAAATTCAACCTGTGCGGCCAGATTGGTCCCATTACGATCCATGAGCATCCGCACGGGGGTCGGTGGCAAGAAGCGAGTCAATTGCAGGTGTTTCGGCGCTTGGGCTTCAACGACATACACTAACTCTGCTAATAAGGTGCCAACAGGCAATGCTTTGTTTTTCAACAAAGAAACTGCACAGCTCCCCGTATCCCCGGACAAGATCAGATCCAGACCATTACGGATGATAGGGTGTTCCCAACTGACAAACTGAGCATCTTCCCGCGATAAAGCTTGTTCGCGATCGAATGTCACGGTGCAGCCATCTTGTGGTAAGCCCGGGAAGTCTGGCACCAGCATATGGTCAGAAGGGGTTAGCACAATCAGGTTGTCACTACGGTCTTCCTGATTGATGCCCACAATATCGAACAAGTTGAGGGCAAAGCTGACCAAATTAACATCATTATCTTGGTCGGCAATGATTTGTGCCAACTCTTGTCCGTGCTCACCGCCATTTGAATGCATTTCCAGCAGGCGGTCACGGCCCTGTTCCAACTGAAGCTTCAGACCTTCGTGCTGCTGGCGGCAGGTGTGGATAAATTCATTCAACCCTTCCTGTTCATTCGGTGTTGCCAGATAGCCAATGAGTTCTTGGTAACCACTATCATAGATGGTTCGGCCTGTCGGACAGGTGTGCTCGAAAGCGTCCAAACCTTCGTGATACCAGCGCACTAATATGGCCTGCGCTGTATTTTCCAAGTAAGGCACCATTATCTGAATTTCACGGTTTTGGCCGATCCTGTCCAGACGACCAATACGTTGTTCCAGCAAGTCCGGGTTGAATGGCAGATCGAACATCACCAATTGGCAAGCAAACTGGAAGTTACGCCCTTCAGAACCAATTTCTGAACACAACAGCACCTGAGCGCCATCTTCTTCAGAGGCGAAATAGGCTGCGGCACGGTCACGCTCAATCAGAGATAAACCTTCATGGAATACAGCAGCACGAATAGCTTCGCGCTCACGTAGCACTTGCTCAAGTTGTAACGCGGTGGCGGCTTGCGCGCAGATGACCAGCACTTTCTCACCGCGATTGGCTATCAGATAGTTCAGCAGCCATTCAACGCGAGGGTCGAAGTTCCACCAAGTGGCGTTCTCTCCCTCAAATTCTTGATAGATCTGCTCAGGATAAAGCATATCTTTGGCGCGAGCTTCCAGCGTTTTCTTTGCACCCATAATACCGGACACTTTAATCGCAGTTTGATACTGCGTCGGTAACGGTAACTTAATTTGATGCAAAACGCGGTGCGGGAAGCCTTTCACACCATTACGGGTGTTACGAAACAAAATACGGCTGGTGCCATGTCTGTCCATCAGCATAGTGACCAGCTCTTGGCGCGCTGCTTCACTGTCTTCACTTTGGCTGTTTGCGGCTTTTAGCAGTGGCTCAATATCTTGTTCATTAATCAGCTCGCCGAGCAAGTTCAGCTTATCATCCGTTAAACGCTCACCACCGAGCAGTAGAGTGACGGCATCAGCAATCGGGCGGTATTTCTGCTGCTCATTGATGAACTCTTCATAATCATGGAAGCGATCGGGATCCAGTAAACGTAGGCGAGCAAAGTGGCTCTGCTGACCTAATTGTTCTGGCGTTGCAGTCAGTAACAATACGCCGGGAATATGCTCGGCCAATTGTTCTATAACTTGATATTCACGGCTTGGGGCCTCTTCGCTCCAAGCTAGATGGTGTGCCTCATCCACCACCAGCAGATCCCAGGATGCATCTGCCAATTGTTCCAAACGCTGCTTATTACGCCGCACAAAATCCAGCGAGCAAATCACCATCTGTTCGGTTTCGAACGGATTGGTGCTGTCGAGTAAGGCTTCGGAATAACGACTGTCATCAAATAAGGAGAAGCGCAGATTAAAGCGGCGCAACATTTCGACCAACCATTGGTGCTGTAGACTTTCCGGCACCACAATCAATACACGTTCAGCTCGGCCAGCCAGCAGTTGCTGGTGGATTATCATCCCCGCCTCGATGGTTTTACCCAAGCCGACTTCATCGGCTAGCAATACACGTGGGGCATGGCGTTGACCCACTTCATAAGCGATATGTAATTGATGTGGGATTAGACTGGCACGAATACCACGCAGCCCACTCCATGGCAGGCGGAATTGCTCACTTTGATACTTGCGGGCGCGAAAACGCAGGGCAAAACGATCCATACGATCGATTTGGCCGGCAAAAAGTCTGTCCTGCGGTTTGCTAAAAGTCAGTTTGCTATCGAGCAACACTTCACGCATTGAAACGCCGGTTTCCTCAGTATCCAAACGGGTCCCGATATAAGTAATCAGCCCATTTTCTTGAGTCACTTCTTCCACTTTTAGCTGCCAGCCCTCGTGGTTGGTGATGATATCACCCGGATTGAACATGACTCGAGTGATGGGGGAGTCATTTCTGGCGTAAAGGCGGTTTTCACCGGTTGCGGGAAACAGTAAGGTGACCATGCGTACGTCAATGGCAACGACAGTACCCAATCCAAGTTCGCTTTCTGTGTCGCTGATCCAGCGTTGACCAAGTGTAAAAGGCATAAATTATCGGCTCGATTTTTTTGTTGGACAGTTATTGATAGAAAAGTTTTTGGTAAATAGCTACTTATAAAGAACAATACTAAAGTTACTGGCAATAGTTTACCGTCCACGCAGGTGGCGTGGCTTACGAGTCTGTCTGAAAAAGTCACTTATGACAGACAGATTCTGAGTTGGTTTTGTCAATGTGGTTGATGCGAATTTTGGCAAGGGCGCTATGGTAATGGAAGGCGAGCGCTTCGTCACCTCTAAAACAGCCCAATGACGATTAAAATAACCCCATTTGACCAGTTATCAGTGTTGTAAAGTCATCATGCATGAAAGGAAGTATAGCGTCTGCTACCGGTTGCAACTGGCGAGTGAGGTAGTGATCGTAATCAATGGGCGATTGCCGGGTTTCTAAGGGTTCGGGGCCTGCGGTGGTCATAACATAGCTTATCCAGCCGCCATTTTGATATTGCAGCGGCCGGCCTAGCTTGCGGTTGTACTCGTCAGCTAAACGTGCGGCTCTGGCATGTGGCGGAACATTGCGCTGATAGTCATTCAATCGCCGGCGTAGACGCTTGCGGTAAATAAGTTGCTCATCTAACTCACCATTTAGGGTGCGCGCCACGTAATCCCGCACGTAGTCCTGATAAGGTTGTTGTTGGAAAATGCGCAGATACAACTCGCGTTGAAATTGCTGGGCCAGTGGCGTCCAGTCGGTGCGAACCGTCTCCAGCCCTTTGTACACCATCTGATCCCCTGTTGGGGTCGAAATCAGCCCTGCATAGCGCTTTTTGCTGCCCTGTTCTGCACCGCGAATGGTGGGCATTAAAAAACGCCGGTAATGAGTTTCAAATTCCAGTTCCAGTGAGCAGGGTAAATCATAAGTTTGCCGAATATGCAGTTGCCACCACTGATTGACATGCTGCACCAGCGCCTTCCCAATACGAGATGCTTGCTCCTCGCTATGGGCGCTTTTCAGCCAAACAAACGTTGAGTCTGTATCGCCATAAATAACTTGATAACCCTGTGCCTCAATTAACTCACGGGTTTGGCGCATGATATCGTGGCCACGCAAGGTGATTGATGAGGCCAGTCTGGGATCGAAAAAACGGCAGCCGCTAGAACCTAACACCCCATAAAAGGCATTCATGATGATCTTTAATGCTTGTGATAACGGCTTGTTTTGCTGCCGTTTGGCCGCTTCTCGCCCCTGCCAAATTTGGTTTACGATGGCGGGCAAACAATGTTTCTCGCGGGAGAACCACGCTCCGCGAAAACCCGGTACTGAATGCTGGTGATCCGGTTGGGACATCCCCTCAACCAACCCTACGGGATCAATCAAAAAGGTGCGAATAATGGATGGATATAGGCTTTTATAGTCCAATACCAACACCGAATCATACAGACCGGGTTGGGAATCCATCACAAAACCGCCGGGGCTATGCTCTTCCGGTAACTCGCCCAAATTCGGGGCCACATAACCAATACGGTGCATCCGTGGCAGATAAAGGTGGGTAAATGCCGCCACTGACCCACCACTGCGATCGGCTGCCAACCCGGTGACTGTCGAGCGCTCAAGCAAGAAGCTGAGTAACTCGGTTTTGGCAAAAATCCGTGTCACTAGCTCGCAGTCTTTTAGGTTATAGCGGGCCAGTGCCGGTTTATCATTGGCAAAGCGTTGGTTAATTTCGTCCATCCGCTGATAAGGGCTATCGCTGGCTTTTCCCTCGCCAAGTAAGGTCTGTGAGACGGATTCCAGACTAAATGACGGGAAATTCCAAGTGGCGGATTTTAGCGCTTCAATACCATCAATAATCAGCCGACCCGCAGCGGAGGCAAAAAAATGGCCCTGTTTAAAACCGTGCTCGCGCCACTCCAGTAAGTTGCCACCACGGCCAAAACGCAGTGGGATCTGATAGCGATCAGCGTGTTTTTGTAATACCCGCAAATCAAACTGCACCAAGTTCCAGCCGATAATGGCATCAGGATCATGCACTTCTAGCCACTGATTTAATTTTTCTAGCAGTAGCGGCCGGCTGGCGACATATTCGAGTTTGAAGTCCAGTGCAGCTTCATCCTTCGGATGACCATTGGGGGGGCCTAGCATGTAGACCTGACGCTGGCCGCAGCCTTCCAGACCAATACAGTACAACTCACCATGTTCACTGGTTTCGATATCCAGCGACAGCAGTTTCAATGTCGGGCGGTAATCTTCGGCGGGTTTCATTTGCGTATTGAGTAGCGGGCCGTTGCCATTTTCGTCCCCGCTAAACCAGACTGGTGCGGTAATAAAACGCTCCATCAGAAAGCGTTCTGGTGGGCGAATATCACCTTCATAGACATTCACGCCACTCTCTCTGAGCAATTTTTCTAAGCGAATAAGCTGGCGATGTTGATTGCAATACAGCCCCAGAACTGGACGTTGGTGGAAGTCGGTTAGCTCAAGAGGGCGCAACTGCCAGTTGCGTTCATTGTGCAGCACCGTTTCAGCCCGCTGCCGTTGTTCCGCCGGGATAAAGGCCACCGAGGGCTGTGGCGGTAATTTAACCCGCTGTGGCCCCTCATCGGTCGCTAACCAGAATTCAACTTCGGTGCCGGCCTGCGTGTCGCGCCAGTGGCGAGTTAGCAGGAAGCCCTGTCGGGTTTGACCCACAAAACTACCTTAATAAGAAAAACGATTAGACTATGTACAGGCTATTTATTTGTCATTTTGGGCTTGGGTTGTGCTCGAAATCCTCACGTACTTATGTACGCTACGGTCTCTGCACGCAGTCCGCATTCAAACTGACTGCAACAATAACGCCTGAAGGTTTTAGATCTTTATTATGGTTATTTATACAGTGATTGTCTATTTTAATGCTTTTTTCCTTTAACTCGTGCGTCGCTAAAGTCGTTGGAGCCACAGCTAACATCCCTCTACTCGATGGATGAAGGGAATGAATTGATGATTGACTCCTTTACCGGTGGGCTGGACAATCCCTTACGTTGTTAACAAACGGACAAATTTATGGAAGCCTATTTATTACATTTACTGACACAATCTCTGGCTTTCACGCTATTTGTCGTCATGTTAGTTACATTTCTTGAATCTTTAGCACTGGTGGGCATGTTATTGCCCGGTACGGTGATGATGACCAGTGTAGGAGCATTGATTGGTAGTGGTGAAGTCGGATTTTATTCGGCTTGGGTTGCTGCCACTGTTGGCTGCCTGATGGGCGATTGGATCTCTTATTTTATTGGCCGTCGCTTCAAAGAGCCGCTGCATCGCTGGTCTTTTCTGAAAAAACATAAATCCATGCTGAATAAAACCGAGCATGCGTTACACAATCACAGCATGGCGACGGTATTGCTGGGGCGCTTTATTGGCCCAGCGCGGCCTATTGTTCCTATGGTGGCGGGGATGCTAAATCTCCCTCCGGTGAAATTCGCATTGCCAAATATTATTGGTTGCCTGACATGGCCGCCTATTTATCTTTTCCCCGGCATATTGGCTGGGGTGGCGATCGATATTCCACCAAGTGCCAATAGCTATATGTTCAAATGGCTATTATTCGTAGTTGTGGTGTTGATCTGGCTGGCATTATGGTTGTCATGGCGCTGGTGGCGCTTTGGTAAACGTAGTCCAGACCGCCTGAGTCAATGGCTGCCTCTGGCCCGTTTGCGCTGGGTGACTGTATTAGCCATTATTGCGGCTATTGCCAGTTTTGTGTGGCTACATATGCAGCCAATTATGCCGGTGTATCGGCATCTTTTGTGGAAGGTTCTGGCTGGATAAATATCCTTCGTCTTTGATGCCGTAGGGGGTTAGCTGCGCTCACTTGCCCGAATCACTGACTTGCAGTTGATCTTATTTGAAAAGGCTCATCAGGGGGGAATTGCTTGCTGCCTGCCTACGACAGTCTATAACTTTGGGTATTGAATTATTGCAATATATTCAACAGCTACTGATGTTTGGCAATCCCCAGCACGCTGGCTTCTGGGGCGTTGCCGCTCACTAATGCCTGTGTCGGGCCGTCGTAGTAAATTCGGCCATCGACGACCAATAATGTACGTTCGGCGATGCGCGCTGCATCGTCCAAATTGTGTGACACCATCAGCAGTGTGAGTTGGCGGTTGCCACAAACGTGTTCAACCAATTGCAGCATCTCATTACGTAGCGCTGGATCCAGTGCAGAAAACGGCTCATCCAGCAACAAAATAGGTTGACTACGAACCAAACAACGAGCGAGAGCCGCCCGCTGACGCTGACCACCGGAAAGCTGTGCCGGTAGTCTACTGAGGCACTCTTCCAACCCCACTTGTTGAGCAATTTGGCGTAACAGCAACTTTTGCTCATGATTGAGTTTCAGCCCCGGATGCAAACCCAACCCAATATTTTGTTCGACGGTTAAATGCGAAAACAGGTTATTTTCCTGAAACAGCATAGATACCGGTCTTTGCGCGGGCGCGGTTTGAGTATGGTCTTGATTATTCAGCAGCATTCGACCACTGGCCGGTGCCAAAAAACCCGCAATCAGGCTCAATAAGGTACTTTTACCCGCCCCACTGGGGCCAAGGATAGCCACCCGTTCACCGGGTTGAACGCACAAATCAAAGCGCATCGGTAAGTGGTCGTACACATAGGTGATTTTCTCAAGCTTTAGCATGGCGGCTCGGCAGTCGTTCAATGAGAGTAAACAGCAAGAAGCAGAGTAACAGTAGTAGCAGGGCGGTGACGGCCCCATCATTGCTGCGATAAGAGCCTATCTGCTGATAAAGATAAAATGGCAAGGTGCGAAAGTGCTCATTACCAAACAGGGCTACCACACCAAAATCGCCGATGGAGAGGACACTGGCAAAGGCCAAAGCCTGAGCTAGTGGGCGTTTCAGCGCACTCAACTCAATGTAGCGCAAACGGTGCCAGCCATGAATATCCAGTGATAGGCACAGTGGCGTATAGCGTTCAGCAAGGTCACGCATGGGGTTATCCAGCACTTTCAATGCATAGGGTACCGCCATCAGCGCATTAGTCAGAATCACCAGTGCATAGGGGGATTGCGGCAAACCAAACGTGTCATTGAGCAATAAGAAAAAGCCCGTCGCCAGCACAATACCGGGCATCGCAAGAATGACCATGCCGCTGACTTCTAATGCTTGCCCGTAAGCGGCACGTTGGTGCAGCTTTAGCTCCCGGCTGCTCCACAACAACATCATGGTCAAGGTAACACACAATAATCCGGCACCTATGGCGATGATCAGTGAGGTAGAGAACGCTTGCCATAGTGCAGGTTGCTGCAACACAGTCAATATCGTTTTATTACTACCATCAATGATGACTGCCAGCAGTGGTGGCACCATCAAGAGTAACGCGGCGCCAATTAACAGCGTGTCAGTGATGCGTGACCAAGTACAGTCTTGCGGATTACGCCAAATTTGCCCATGGGTATTGCCCACGGCCAACACCGAACTGAGTCGTTGGCTTAACACCACCAACCCAAGACAACAGCCCAATTGAATCAGTGCTAGCAAGGCCGCACGGCTTAGGTCGTAGTCATAACTCAGGGCTTGATAAATGGCTAACTCGATAGTGGTTGCTTGCGGCCCGCCTCCTAGCGATAGCACAGTAGCGAAACTGGCAAAGCAGAGCATAAAAATCAATGCACCAGTGGGTAAAATTTGGCGGCGCAGATAGGGCCACTCGACTAGCTGGAAATGCTGCCAGCCGTTCATACCCAGTTGTGCGGCTAATTGACGTTGTTCCACTGCAATGCTCTCCAATGACTGCAATAGCAGGCGAGTTGCCAGCGGCATATTAAAGAAGATATGCGCCAGTAAAATCCCCTGTAAGCCATAAGGTGAGAAACGGTAATCCACGCCCAACCAGCCCAATAACCCCGCAAGCCAACCTTGGCGACCATAAACCGTCAGGATGCCAAAGAGGGCAACTAACACCGGAAGCACCAGGGTCATTGCGCATAAACGTAGCATCAACTGGCGGCCGGGGAAGCGGCGGCGGTTCAAGGCGCGAGCCAGAAAAATTGCAGGGGTCACCGACAGCAGTGCGGAGAGAAACGCCTGCCAGAAAGTAAAACGAATGACATGCCACAGATAACTGTCTTGCCAGATGCTGTGCCAATCCGCCGCAGGGGCATGACGCCAGATAGCCGTGAATGCCAGTAGCGCGACACCGACTATCAGCCCTGCCGCCAGCAGCCCCGGCCACAACCAAGCGGAGATCAGCGACTGACGGCGGATTGCCATGCCTGAATCCATTTGCTGCGGTTGTCTGCCACCTCTTTAGCATCAAATTGCAATGCTTTTTGCGGCACAGTTAGGGTTTCAAATCCGGCCGGTAGAGTCATTTTGATTACCGGGTACATCCAGTTGCCGGTCGGAATATTTTCTTGGAAAGCGGGGGTGACAATAAATTGCATAAAACGCTGTGCCAGTTCCGGTTGTTTGCTGGAGGCCACTTGACCTGCGACTTCAACTTGCAAATAGTGACCTTCACTAAAATCTGCCGCGGCATAGTTGCTTTTCTTCTCTTCAATCAGATGATAAGCCGGAGACGTGGTGTAGCTCAGGACTAAATCCCCTTCACCTTTCAGGAACAAGCCATAAGCTTCACTCCAACCTTTAGTGACGGTGACGGTTTTCTTCGCCAATTGTTGCCATGCTTGTGGGGCCTTATCGCCATATACTTTTTGCATCCACAACATTAAGCCAAGGCCCGGAGTACTGGTGCGCGGGTCTTGATAAATCACTTTCCACGGCGCTTTGCTATCGACTAATTCTTGCAAGCTTTTCGGCGGGTTTTTCAATTTGTCTTTGTTATACACAAAGGCGAAATAGCCATAATCGAAGGGAACGAAAGTTTTATTCTGCCATGCTTGTGGCAAGGTTAAGTGGCGGGTATCCACTTGACTTGGGGCGAATAGCCCGGTTTGCTCTGCCGCCTGCACCAGATTGTTATCCAAACCTAAAATGACATCGGCCTGACTGTTTTTTCCTTCCATCCGCAGACGGTTCAGCAGTGAAACGCCATCTTCCAGCGCCACAAATTTAAGCTGGCAATCACACTGCGCTTCAAAGGCTTTTTTAATGGCAGGCCCCGGCCCCCAGTCAGCAGCAAAGGAGTCATAGGTGTAAACCGTCAATGTCGGTTTATCGGCAGCCACCGCGGCCGCAGACAGCAAGAACAAACAGGGAATAATGCGTTTAAACACTTTGCACTCCTTAACAATTAAAGGTGGCAAAGGTATCTGAGGCGGTAGTTAACATCAGTATCCATGAGGTACAGGCGTTATCTTTCTCAAATCCCTCCGCCGGTGTTAACCGGATCAGGTTCGACGGGTTTGCTCTCAGCAAAAACATGCTGCACCGTGGTTGATACAGTATTGGGCAGTACTCGAAATCCTCACGTAGCCATGATTTACAAGGTCATGTGTACGCTCCGGTTTCTGTGTGCTGTCCGCCACCGTATGAACCCGACTCGCTGTGTTTTTAACACTTGCGACACTAGGTTAAACCTGGCTAGCGATATTCTTGCACCCCGTTGAGACGGCGCTATTGTAGAGATTAATCTGGGCGGGTGAAAGTGGCTTTATCCCTCTGGTGGCGTGAACCAGGCTGATTTGAAATCAAACCAGCCGAGGGTATTCATGCGCACCCCTCGCATACTGTGCTGTCCATATAATTCTAGCCAGTGATGGAACAGCGGATGGAATTGATTTTGGCTAACCAGTCGTTGGCTCCAATCGGCCATGGGTAACGTATTATTGCGCCAAGATTCAACATCTTGATCCAGTTCATCGCCTAGGCAATATTGCAACAGCGGCAGTTCATACAAAGTTGCAAACAGGGAAAACTCCAGCGGCAGATAGAAATTTGCGCTGCCAAGCCAGATATCACTCTGTGCATCGCCTTGATACCACTGAGTGTAATCTAGCACCTGTATGTTTAAGGTAACACCATGAGCCGCTAGCAGTTGGACGAGCGTCTGGCTGATAGCATCAAATTCTGAATGGTCGCTATAAAAGGTCAGTGTCAGTTCGGTTAGCTCGGCGGGTTTCGGCTCCAGTGCCGTGAGCCGGTTGTGATGCCAGCGCGGTAACATGCCATAGGCGGGTGACCAGTAACGTTGATAAAAGGGATCTGCAAAACTGAGTAGGGCGACAGGGGTTATCAGTTCGCATAACCAACGGCGGACTTCTGGATGACAAGTCTGGGGTGAACGCTGGTCAAATAGCAAAAAATAACAGCCTTCTTCCAGCCGACTTTCCAACTCATTTTTACTGGTATCATCAGCCTGCAACTGAACACCGGTATAAATCAGCTCATCAGACAGCTCTGGCAATACCCAGATATTGACTTCATCAATCAATGCTCTGAAACCAAAGTAGTTATCAAATGCCTGAATTTTCAATTGGCTATGGTGATTGCGGATCACGGAGTAAGGGCCAGTCCCAATGGGATGCCGACGAAAATCTGATTGATTTTCCCACTCTTGCGGCAAGATCATGGCGTGAGCACTGCCCAATAACCACGGTAGCCAGCTATCTGGGGTACTAAGATGCACATCAATCACATAGGGTGTTGGTGAGCGTACCGCCGTAATATGCGAAAAAAGAGGCTGGGGGATTAATCGGGTCAGGCTGTTAATCACATCATTCATATCCAGCTCACGGCCATGATGAAAATGAATGGCGGGGCGCAAATAAAAGCGCCAATGCAAGGGGCTAATCGCCTGCCAGTGGTGAGATAAGTCCGGCTCCAGTTCCCCATTTTCCTCATTTATTCGGGTCAAACCATTAAATATCTGCCGCACCATATGAGTTTCTGAACGGCGCAGTGCGGTGCCGGGTAGCAAGTTTTGTAACGGGCGATAATAGAGCACGCGCAGGATATGTTTACCTTGCCGGAAGCTACGCCCTAGTTGGGATAACAGCATTTGGCGCACTGCTTTTTTATCCCCGACCAACTGCACTAACTGATCAATATGGTCTTGTTCCAGTAGCTCTTCAGCTCGCTGCTGTTGCAGTGCTAATCCAGAATAGAGGAAGGTTAGTTGTGAGCGCTTACCTCGGCCCGCTTCTGCTTGCCAACTCAACCAACCCTCTTGTTGCATACTGCCCAGTAAAGAACGCACATGGCGGCGCGAGCAGCAGAGCACTTCTGCCAGCTCTTGTAAGGTGGTTTCTGTCGGCTGACCGTTAAAACGTTGCCAGAGTCGAATAAACTGCTGTTGCAAACGTGAGGCTGACATAAAAGAGGAACTCCGCAGCAAATTTCATCAATTTTTCTTTCCCTATATTACGCAGATACTGGTGACCAATGAAAGTGAATCGCCACGACGATGCCAGCGCAGTCACAGCGAAAGGGAGGAATAAGATGATTTTTAACTTACAACGTTATTCCACTCATGACGGCCCGGGAATTCGTAGCGTGGTTTTCCTCAAAGGTTGCTCACTAAGCTGTCGCTGGTGTCAAAATCCAGAAAGCCGCTCACGCAAACCAGAAGTGCTCTTTGACCCTCGTCTTTGCTTATCCGGTTGTGATTTATGTCATCAAGCCTGCCCGCAAGCGATTCAACGTATTGACGATCACATTGTGATTCATCGCCAGTTATTGATAGAAGAGGATGTTCAGGCGCTGGCGAAGTGTTGCCCGAGTGGCGCTCTGACGCAGTGCGGTAGTCCGATTGATATTGATGCCACGATGGAGACATTACTGCGCGACCTGCCGTTTTATCGGCGCAGTGGGGGCGGCGTAACATTGTCAGGTGGTGAGCCTTTTATGCAACCAGAAGTGGCCGCTGAATTATTACAGCGCTGTCATCAGCTTGGTATTCATACTGCGGTTGAGTCTTGTCTGCATACACCGTGGCGTTATATTGCCCCCTCTCTGCCGTGGCTGGATTTAATGCTGGCAGATTTAAAGCATACCGATGAAACCCGTTTCCAGCAGTGGACTGGCGGTTCAGCCAGGCGAGTGATGGATAACTTTCGCAAACTAGCTGCCGCAGGCACCCATATCACTGTACGGGTGCCGCTTATCCCCGATTTCAATGCGGACAACCGCTCAGTGCAAGGGATTGTTGATTTTGCCGCGGATGAAATTGGCGTGAAAGAGATTCATTTTTTGCCTTATCACACACTGGGCATCAACAAATACTCACTGCTAGGTGAAGCCTATCTGGCAGCAAGCACGCCTTTAGACTCTCCTGACCTGCTGGCCTTCGCGGAAAGTTATGCCCGTGATAAGGGCCTGACCGCAATTTTAAGAGGATGACGCAATGACCACTCTCGATTTGGTAACCTTAAGCGAACGGACAAAACAGCATAAAAACGCGCTGATTCATATTGTAAAACCGCCGGTCTGTACTGAACGGGCGCAGCATTATACCGAGGTTTATCAACAGCATCAGGATAAGCCACTGCCCGTTAGACGCGCACTGGCGCTGGCACACCATTTACAGCAACGCACGGTCTGGATTAAGAATGATGAGCTGATTATCGGTAATCAGGCTAGCCAATTACGTGCCGCGCCGATTTTCCCAGAATATACCGTCAGTTGGATAGAAAATGAGATTGACGAATTAGCCGACCGCCCCGGTGCAGGTTTCTCGGTCAGCGAAGAAGATAAAGCAGTGCTGCACAAGCTGTGCCCGTGGTGGCGCGGCCAAACTGTGCAAGATCGCTGCTATGGCATGTTCACTGACGAACAAAAAGCCTTACTGGCTACCGGTATCATCAAAGCGGAAGGCAATATGACCTCCGGTGATGCACATTTAGCGGTTAACTTCCCACTGTTGTTGGAAAAAGGGCTAGGGGGTTTACGCACTAAAGTTGCCAGCCGTCGCTCCCGCCTGCAATTGACAGACTGGAGTGATCTACATAAAGAGCAATTCCTCAAAGCGATTGATATTTCGCTGGCGGCACTGAGTGAACATATTGAGCGTTATGCTGGCGTGGCACGGCAAATGGCAGAGGAAGAAACTCGTGAATGGCGGCGTGTAGAGTTGCAGACGATCGCTGCAAACTGTGAGTTAATCGCGCACCAGCCGCCACAGACTTTCTGGCAAGCGTTGCAACTGTGTTATTTCATTCAGTTGATTCTGCAAATTGAATCCAATGGTCATTCGGTTTCATTTGGTCGCTTGGATCAGTATTTGTATCCGTGGTATCGCCGTGATGTTGAGCTGGAAAATACCCTCAGCCGCGAGCAAGCCATTGAAATGTTGCATAGCTGCTGGTTGAAATTACTGGAAGTGAACAAAATCCGCTCCGGTTCACACTCTAAGGCTTCGGCGGGCAGTCCGCTTTATCAAAATGTCACCATCGGTGGGCAAAAATTGGTGCAGGGCAAAGCCATTGATGCCGTCAATCCACTCTCTTACGCGGTACTGGAGTCCTGTGGGCGTTTAAGATCAACTCAACCTAATCTTAGTGTTCGCTATCATGCCGGTATCAGTGATGATTTTCTTGATGCTTGTGTACAGGTTATTCGCTGTGGTTTTGGTATGCCGGCCTTTAACAATGACGAAATTGTGATCCCGGAGTTTATTAAGCTGGGTATCGATCCGCAGGATGCCTACGATTATGCGGCGATTGGCTGTATTGAAACGGCTGTCGGTGGTAAGTGGGGTTACCGCTGTACTGGCATGAGTTTCATTAACTTTGCCCGAGTGATGCTGGCAGCGCTGGAACAAGGCCGTGATGCAACCTCCGGGCAGGTGTTCTTGCCGCAGGAACAGGGGCTGTCGAAAGGGAATTTCACTGATTTTTCGCAAGTGATGGCGCAATGGGACGAGCAGATTCGTTACTACACCCGAAAATCCATTGAGATTGAATGTGTGGTGGATACGGTGCTGGAAGAGAATGCTCACGATATTGTCTGTTCGGCGCTGGTGGATGACTGTATTGAGCGTGGTAAAAGTATCAAACAGGGGGGCGCGCGCTATGACTGGGTTTCCGGTTTACAAGTTGGGATTGCCAATTTGGGGAACAGCTTGGCCGCAGTGCGTAAATTGGTGTTTGAACAACAACTTATTGGTCAGCAGCAATTGGCAACCGCACTAGCCAATGATTTTGCGGGTCTAAATGGCGAGCAGCTACGCCAGCATTTGATTAATTCAGCGCCGAAATATGGCAATGATGTTGATGATGTCGACCAACTGTTAGTGCGTGCATATCAGACATACATTGATGAGCTGAAGCAATATCACAATACCCGGTTTGGCCGTGGTCCTATTGGTGGCACTTATTATGCCGGGACATCATCAATCTCTGCCAACGTGCCATTTGGTGCGGCAACCATGGCAACCCCGGATGGCCGCAAAGCTCACAGTCCATTGGCGGAGGGAGCAAGCCCTGCTTCAGGCACTGACCATTTGGGGCCAACGGCAGTGTTTAACTCACTGTCCAAGTTACCAACGGCTTCAATTCTAGGGGGGGTGTTGCTCAACCAGAAATTGAATCCATCGACGCTGGATAATCCACGGGATCGTGAAAAGTTGATGATGATGCTGCGGACTTTCTTTGAGGAATATCTGGGTTGGCACGTGCAGTATAACATTGTTTCGCGTGAGACTTTGCTTGAGGCCAAGCAACATCCTGATCGTTACCGTGATTTGGTGGTCAGGGTTGCGGGTTACTCGGCATTCTTTACCGCGCTCTCGCCAGATGCGCAAGACGACATCATCGCCCGAACAGAACATACCCTATAGTTTGTTGTTTTAATTGATATTATTGAGTGTTTCAAATCTTGCTGTAGTAGTGAGAATAGCAGTAAAAAGTACCAAAATTTCTGAGTAATGGTGTGTTTCACCAGCCAGTGGGATAACCCACTGGCTTTTTTTCTATTGACTCTGCGTCCTTAACGCCACAGCGTTGTTAGCTACGTTCACTCACCCGAATCACTTACTTGAGTAAGCTCATCGGGATTTATTCACTTGCTGCCTAGCTGTGACGCTAATGACTTTGAGTCATGTTTTGCGCCCTTAACGCCACAGCGTTGTGAGCTACGTTCATTCACCCGAATCACTTACTTGAGTAAGCTCATCGGGATTTATTCACTTGCTGCCTAGCTGTAACGCTAATGACTTTGAGTCATGTTTTGCGCCCTTAACGTTACGGCGTTGTGAGCTACGTTCACTCACCCGAATCACTTACTTGAGTAAGCTCATCGGGATTTATTCACTTACTTGAGTAAGCTCATCGGGATTTATTCACTTGCTGCCTAGCGGTGACGCTAATGACTTTGAGTCATGTTTTGCGCCCTTAACGTTACGGCGTTGTGAGCAATAGCAATTATTTGGGTATAAAATCTATTCGGCTTTTCTGTTTATAAATTTATGTACTTCTGTAGCATGGTCAGTCATAGCTGTTTCTGGCGTTGGAGCCTGGAATGAAATCTGCATTAACCGTTTCCCGTCGTATCAACCCGGTTTTTCTCGCGTTTTTTGTGGTGGCTTTTCTCTCCGGTATTGCGGGTGCTTTACAAGCGCCGACGTTAAGTCTATTTCTCAGTACTGAAGTTAAAGTGCGGCCACTGTGGGTTGGACTGTTTTATACCGTCAATGCGATTGCCGGGATCACCGTCAGTTTTGTATTAGCAAAACGCTCCGATTCTCGGGGGGATCGCCGCAAACTTATTTTGCTCTGCTATTTGATGGCAGTGGGGAACTGTCTGTTATTTGCTTTTAATCGTGATTACCTCACTTTGATCACTGCCGGTGTACTGCTCGCATCGGTCGCCAACACGGCAATGCCACAGATTTTTGCCTTGGCACGTGAATATGCCGATAACTCAGCCCGCGAAGTGGTGATGTTCAGCTCCATCATGCGTGCACAGCTATCATTAGCCTGGGTTATTGGGCCGCCGCTATCCTTTATGCTGGCGCTCAATTATGGTTTTACCCTGATGTTCTGCATCGCCGCCGGTATTTTTGTACTCAGCGCACTGGTGGTGTGGTTTATTTTGCCTTCAGTGAAGCGGGCAGAGCCGGTAGCCGATGCCCCAGTTGTGGCTCAGGGCAGCTTGTTTGCTGATAGAGATGTTTTGCTGCTGTTTATTGCCTCGATGCTGATGTGGACGTGCAACACCATGTACATCATTGATATGCCACTGTATATCACCGCAAGTTTGGGGTTACCTGAACGGCTGGCGGGCTTATTGATGGGAACTGCCGCTGGGTTGGAAATCCCTATTATGCTCCTGGCGGGTTATTCGGTTCGGCGTTTTGGTAAGCGTAAAATTATGTTGTTTGCGGTACTGGCTGGCGTGCTGTTTTATACCGGATTAGTGCTGTTTAAATTCAAATCCGCATTGATGTTATTACAGATTTTTAATGCCATCTTTATCGGTATTGTCGCCGGTATCGGTATGCTCTATTTTCAGGATTTAATGCCGGGCAGGGCTGGGGCTGCTACCACACTGTTTACTAACAGTATTTCAACCGGGGTGATTCTGGCTGGGGTGCTACAAGGGGTTTTAACTGAAACTTGGGGGCATAATTCGGTTTATGTGATGGCGATGATCCTAGCCATTCTCTCGCTCATTATCTGTGCGCGGGTACGGGAAGCGTAGCGCCCCGCAGGGCGCTGATTATTGGTTTTTAATAGGTCGGCAGCAGATTTAGGCTGGACAGAATATGGGCGATGGCGTTAATCGCCCCAAACAGTAAAATCAAGATAATCAATGGAGTTCCACCCCAGACGCGATACAGCGGGCTACCAAAACGTTTGCGTGAGGCTCGTGCCAACAGTGCTGGTACGATAGCGGCCCAAACCGTAGCCGCCAACCCGGCATAACCGATGGCATAAATAAAACCATCTGGGTAAATCAGCCCACCCAATATCGGGGGTAAGAACGTTATGATAGCCGTTTTTCCGCGCCCTAAGCGGCTGTCGTCAAATTTAAATAAATCAGCAAGATAGTCGAATAATCCCAATGTTACGCCGAGAAATGAACTGGCGACGGCAAAGTTTGAGAATATGGTTAGCAGCAGATCCATCGACGAGCTTTGTAAGATCCCACCCAAGGCGCTCACTAGCACATCAATGTTCCCACCCTGACTGGCTATTTCGCGAAATTGTGGTCGCGGAATATTCCCCATCGTGCCGACTAGCCAGATGATATAGAGGGTCAGAGCCAATAGCGTACCAATTAACAGACAGTTGCGGATGCGGCGGGGATTCTTGCCGTAATACTTCATCAGGCTGGGGACATTACCGTGATAACCAAATGATGCCAGACAGAATGGCAGCGTCATCAGCAGGTAGGGCAGGTAGCTGGGGTTGGCTTCGCTCAGATTGAACAATTTTACGGGTTCGACATGCCCTAATAACCCACCAAAAGTCATAAAAAAGGTGAGGATCTTGGCGCCTAGCACAATGGTAGTCATTCGACTCACTGCGGTGGTACTGAGCCAAACAATAAAAGCGACCAGTAGTGCAAAGAACAGGCCGCCGAGCCGAGCCGAGAAGTCTATTCCCATTCCGCGCAGGGTATGCTGAATCACCGAGCCGCTAGCAGAGATATAGGCGTAAGTCAGAATATAGAGCACAAAGGCGACTGTCAGACCATTGACGATATTCCAGCCGTTTCCCAGTAAGTCTTTGGTGATGGTGTCGAAACTGGCACCGGTATGGTAGTTGAGGTTGGCTTCGAGGATCATTAATCCCGAGTGAAGCATACAGAACCAAGTAAAAACCAGAACAGCGATAGACCAATAAAACCAGATCCCTGACATCACAACGGGTAATGAAAACATCCCTGCACCGACGATGGTTCCAGCAATAATCATTGCGCCGCCGAGTAGGGAAGGGGTTTTAATTTTTGCTGCTGTGACCTGATCTTCTAGTGTAGTTTGGGCCATAGTAGGGTGTCCTCGTGTGGTTTTACCACTTATAGAGGTAGCGATTTATAGCGGTATTCCCCCTGCCTCATGACAGGGGGCGTGCTATCGAAGTGACGGAGCCATTTATTCGATAGGTTTTAGTCGGGCAACAAAGTGGCGCAGAACAGGGGGTTCGTAGGTGAAGGTGAGACCTTTGATTTCCTCGGCCCGTGATTTGAGTGAAATCAGGGCATCGGCAATATAGTCCATGTGGTCATTGGTGTAGACCCGGCGCGGGATGGTCAGGCGCAGCAGTTCTAATGGCGATGGCTTCTGTTTACCGGTTTCAGGATCACGCCCTAGCAGCAATGAGCCGATTTCAACACTGCGAATACCTGCCTCCAGATACAGCGCATTATTGAGTGCTTGTGCTGGGAATTGCTCTGCCGGAATATGCGGCAGCAAGAGCTTGGCATCAACAAACACCGCGTGGCCGCCGGTAGGGTATTGAATCGGAATGCCCCCTGCACGCAGGCGTTCACCCAGATACTCTACTTGGCCAATACGGTAGGTCAGGAAGTCTTCGTTCATTCCCTCTTCCAGACCGATGGCTAATGCTTCCATATCGCGACCCGCCAGACCACCATAGGTCACAAAACCTTCCATTGGCACACAACGGATACGAACGTCGTTGAACAAGTCTTCATCAGTGCGGAAACAGCATAAGCCCCCAATGTTCACCATCGGATCTTTTTTGGCTGACATGGTCAGCATGTCGCCATACTGATACATTTCTAAAATGATCTCTTTGATCGATTTATCGCCATAACCTGGCTCGCGCTGCTTAATAAACCAAGCGTTTTCACAGAAACGGGCGGAGTCAATAACTACTGGAATATTATGCTGTTGAGCAATGCGATAAACTTCGCGCATATTACTCATTGAGATAGGTTGGCCGCCAGAGCTGTTACAGGTCACTGTGGTAATAATAGATACCACGTTTTCTGCACCATGCTCGGCAATAGTGGCTTTCAGTTGATCTAAATCGAAGTCCCCTTTCCAATCATAATAAGACACGGTATCGAACGCTTTTGGGGTCACCACGTTAATCGCTTTTGCACCGTTCATTTCGACATGAGCGGCCGTGGTATCAAAGTGGAAGTTAGAAATAAATACCGGTTTCTTGCCACCGCCTGCTTTTTGTTTTTTTGCAATGAGGCAAGGGAATAGAATTTGTTCAGCACCACGCCCTTGGTGGGTTGGAATAGTAAAGGGGTAGCCAATCAGTTTTTCCACTTGATGACATAAGTTATAATAATTACGTGAACCGGCGTAGGCCTCGTCACCCATCATTAATCCAGCCCACTGACGATCACTCATAGCACCCGTACCAGAGTCAGTCAGTAAATCAATATAGACATCTTCGCTAGGCAGTAAGAATGGGTTATAGCCTGCCTCAATTAATGCTTTCTCACGATCTTCCCGGTTGGTCATCCGAATATTTTCTACCATTTTAATACGGAAGGGTTCAGGAATGCGTTTCATGGCTTATTACTCCAAATATTATTTTTTGGGTATAGTTATGCCGTGGATAATAAGAACCATTAAAATAAGAAATAACAGTTCGTATTGCCCATGATGGCAATAAAAATAAAAGAGATGAGTTTTTTCAGCCGAAGCTGAATAAGCAGCAGGAAACTAGCGAGGGAAATCGTTGGCGAGGCGGTAATCTATATTAAACCAAGCTCGGCTATCGCCGGAGATGCGTGCTTCATAACGCAAGGCTATGCGTGTCATAAGGCGCCCTCTAGGTGTGGATGGAGAGTTGACAGCATACCGTTGTTTAAGAAATAAAAAGTGACGGTTAGCACAAATTACAATCAATATTATCTATATTAGAATGATTAATATGTATGTAAAGCAACGGCTTATTGCTCTGTTCTATAACAGATTGATTGTGCGGGAGTTTATATTTTTAAGTGATGAAATTAAGAGAGAGGGATATCTATTTGATTAATATTCTAGGCGGATTTTAATTGTTGGGCCGGACGAGCCGGACACCAACAATATACTCACATAATGGGTTAGCGTAATATCGCCAACCTTAAAAATAATTAACGCAGAAACTCGGGTTGTTGTTTTTCGTAGGCTGAAATATTACTTTCATGTTGTAACGTCAAGCCAATACTGTCTAAACCGTTAATCATGCAATGGCGACGGAAGCTGTCTATCTCAAAAGAATAACTTTTTCCGCCAGCATTAACGGTTTGTTTTTCCAAATCGACAATAAACTCAATGCCTTCATTCTCTTTAACCAACTGGAATAAAGTATCAATATCCGCTTCGCTTAATGTTACCGGTAATAACTGGTTATTAAACGAGTTGCCATAAAAGATATCGGCAAAGCTTGGTGCGATAACCACTTTAAAACCAAAATCAGTCAGTGCCCATGGCGCATGCTCACGGGATGAACCACAACCGAAGTTCTCGCGTGCTAACAAAATGGTCGCACCCTGATAGCGAGGTTGATTCAGCACAAACTCAGGGTTTGGTACTTTGCCGGCATCGTCGAGGAAGCGCCAGTCATTAAACAGATGTTGGCCAAAACCAGTACGAGTGACTTTTTGCAAAAACTGTTTTGGGATAATCGCATCAGTATCGACATTCGCCGCATCCAATGGAACGACCAAACCAATGTGTTGAGTAAATTTTGCCATAGTGGTGTCTCCGGTTAGTGAGTGGCGGCAGATAAATCGCGAACATCAGCAAAATGACCACTGACAGCAGCAGCGGCAGCCATTGCTGGGCTAACCAAGTGAGTACGCCCCCCACGGCCCTGACGCCCTTCAAAGTTACGGTTGCTGGTGGATGCGCAACGTTCGCCCGGTTCCAGACGGTCATTATTCATTGCCAGACACATAGAACAACCCGGTAAACGCCACTCAAAACCGGCGTCGATGAAGATTTTATCTAACCCTTCGGCTTCAGCCTGTGCTTTCACCGGACCTGAACCGGGCACCACAATCGCTTGCACGCCACTGGCAACTTTACGCCCTTGTGCCACTGCCGCCGCTGCACGTAAATCTTCAATGCGCGAGTTAGTGCAAGAACCGATAAACACTTTATCTATGGCCACTTCGGTCAACTTGATACCAGGGCGTAAATCCATATAAGCCAAGGCTTTTTCTGCTGAAGCACGCTCTACTGGATCACTGAAGGACTCAGGGGCCGGAATAATTTGATTAACGGCAATCACTTGGCCCGGATTGGTACCCCACGTAACTTGTGGCGCGATCTCCGCGGCATCCAAGGTGACAACCGTATCAAATTTGGCATCTGCATCTGATTTCAAGCTGCGCCAGTAGGTGACGCCTTGTTCCCATTGTTCGCCGGTCGGGGCAAACTGGCGACCTTTCAGATAGTTGAAAGTGGTGTCATCTGGCGCAACCAAACCCGCTTTAGCGCCCATTTCGATGGCCATATTACATAAAGTCATCCGGCCTTCCATGCTCAAGGCTTCAATAGCGCTGCCACAGAATTCCACCACATGACCTGTCCCGCCAGCACTGCCGGTTTTACCGATAATGGCTAACACGATATCTTTCGCGGTAATGCCCGGGCCAACATCGCCATTCACTTCAATTTTCATGGTCTTGGCTCGACCCTGTTTCAGGGTTTGGGTTGCCAGTACATGCTCAACTTCGGAGGTACCGATGCCAAATGCCAATGAACCAAATGCGCCGTGGGTTGCTGTATGGGAGTCACCACACACAATAGTCATGCCCGGTAAGGTCATGCCTTGCTCTGGACCAATGACGTGCACGATGCCTTGGAATGGGTGGTTTAAGTCATATAATGACACACCAAATTCAGCGCAGTTTTTAATCAACTCTTGCATCTGAATGCGGGCCATTTCGCCGCTGGCATTGATATCTTTGGTTTGTGTTGAAACGTTGTGGTCCATGGTGGCAAAGGTTTTGCTCGGCTGACGTACCGGGCGTCCCATCGCTCGCAAGCCATCAAAGGCCTGTGGAGACGTTACTTCATGCACTAAATGGCGGTCGATATATAACAATGGCGTTTCATTCGGCGCTTCGTAAACAATGTGCGCATCATATAATTTTTGGTATAAGGTCTTGCCCATGTTAAACCCCCTCAGCCACGAATTTAGCGATGATATCGCCCATTTCGTTGGTGCCGATTGCTTTGCCATCACCCGCTAAATCAGCCGTGCGATAGCCTTGTTCCAATGCCTGATTAATGGCGTTTTCAATGGCATCAGCAGCATCGTCTTTACCTAAACTAAAGCGCAACAGCAGGGCCAAAGAGAGAATTTGTGCAATTGGATTGGCAATGTTTTTGCCTGCGATATCCGGGGCTGAACCACCGGCTGGTTCGTATAAACCGAAACCTTGCTCATTCAGACTGGCCGACGGCAGCATGCCCATAGAGCCGGTTATCATGGCGCACTCATCTGACAAAATGTCGCCAAATAAGTTAGAACACAGTAAAACGTCGAACTGGGAAGGGTCTTTAATTAACTGCATGGTAGCATTGTCGATATACATATGAGACAACGCGACATCAGGATAGTCCGCGGCAATGGCTGTAACGACTTCACGCCACAGAATTGAACTCTGCAACACATTGGCTTTATCAATTGATGTCACTTTGCCACGGCGCTTGCGAGCAGATTCAAAGGCAATGCGGGCGATCCGTTCAATTTCAAAGCGATGGTAAACTTCGGTATCAAATGCACGTTCGTGCATGCCTTGGCCTTCACGACCTTTGGGTTGACCGAAATAGATGCCACCGGTTAATTCACGCACGCACAGAATATCGAAGCCTTTAGCGGCGATATCACTGCGCAATGGACAGAAATCTTCTAATCCCTGATACAAACGCGCTGGGCGCAAATTACTGAATAATTTGAAATGTTTGCGCAATGGCAGTAAGGCACCACGTTCAGGTTGTTCCGCTGGAGGTAAGTGTTCCCATTTTGGGCCGCCCACAGAGCCGAACAAAATGGCGTCAGCTTGCTCACACCCATTGACGGTCGCTGACGGTAACGGGCTACCATGACGGTCGATAGCTGCACCACCGACATCATAAGCGCTGGTTGAAATCTTAATACCGAAGCGCTGGCGCACAGCATCCAATACTTTATTTGCCTGAGTCATTACTTCAGGGCCAATACCGTCTCCGGGTAAAACGGCAATATGATAAGTCTTCGTCATGTTCACACCATTTCCTGATTATTTTGTTGCAGGCGTTGCTTCTCGATATCGACCTGATGAGCGCGCCAGATGTTATTTAATACGTTAACCAATGCCTTGGCTGATGACTCGACAATATCCGTCGCCAGACCGACACCATGGAAACGGCGGCCTTTATGGTCAACCACGATATCAACCTGACCCAATGCGTCTTTACCCTGACCATTAGCTGACAGTTGATATTTCACCAATTCAATGGGGTAGTCGGTAATGCGGTTGATGGCTTGATACACTGCATCGACCGGACCATTACCTGTGGCTGCTTCTGATTTAATTTCTTCACCACACACCAATTTCACTGATGCCGTCGCCATCACACTGGAACCAGACTGGACACTGAAGTAGTCCAAACGGTAATGTTCCGGTTCTTCCTGCTGCTTATTAATGAACGCCAAGGCTTCCAAATCGTAATCAAAGACTTGACCTTTCTTATCCGCCAACTTCAAGAACGCGTCGTACAAGGAGTCCAGATTGTAATCTTTATCTTGATAACCCATCTCTTCCATACGATGTTTGACTGCCGCGCGGCCAGAGCGTGAGGTCAGGTTCAACTGCACACCTTTCAGGCCAATAGATTCTGGGGTCATGATTTCGTAGTTTTCGCGATTTTTCAGCACGCCATCCTGATGAATACCAGAGGAGTGGGCGAAAGCATTACTACCTACAATGGCTTTGTTAGCCGGTATTGGCATATTGCATAATTTGCTGACCAATTGGCTGGTGCGGTAAATCTCTTGATGATTAATGTTGGTATGCACGCCCAACATGTTTTCGCGCACTTTGATTGCCATGATCACTTCTTCCAGTGAGCAGTTACCTGCGCGCTCGCCTAAACCATTAATGGTGCCTTCGACCTGACGAGCGCCAGCCTGTACCGCAGTGATGGAGTTGGCGACTGACATACCCAAGTCGTCATGGCAGTGGACAGAAATAATAGCTTTATCAATGTTTGGCACTCGCTCATACAAGTCGGTGATGATTCCGCCGAACTGATATGGCGTGGTGTAACCGACGGTATCAGGAATGTTGATGGTCGTCGCACCCGCGTTAATTGCAGCCTCTACGATACGACACAAGTTATCAATTGGCGTACGGCCCGCATCCTCGCAGGAGAATTCAACGTCATTGGTGTAATTACGCGCACGTTTCACGGAGTGCACTGCCATCGCCAGCACATCTTCAAACGAGCGCTTTAATTTAGATTCGATATGTAAAGTGGAGGTCGCCAAGAACACATGAATACGGAAGGCTTCAGCAATACGTAAAGCTTCAGCAGCGACATCAATATCTTTATCCACACAACGAGCCAAAGCACAAACCCGGCTATTTTTAACTTGCTGGGCAATGGTGCGTACGGACTCAAAATCGCCCGGGGAGGAAACCGGGAAACCGACTTCCATTATGTCGACACCCATTCTTTCCAGTGCCAGCGCGATTTGCAGCTTCTCTTTTACACTCAGGCTAGCTTGCAATGCTTGTTCACCGTCACGCAATGTTGTATCGAAAATAATGACTTGCTGGCTCATGGGGTATTCCTTGTCGTGTTTACATTTGCGCTTTGCGGGTAAAAAAAAACCCGCGCATTTGCGCGGGCTTGTTAATCTTGATGGCTGAATCAGTTCTGATTTCCGTCCACCAACATACCGCGCAAGAGAGATGCGTTAAGTAGTAGGCTTAGTAGACGGGTTGAATAGAACATAATTTTCAGTTTCTCATCAGTTAAATTATTGCGTTGCCTAAATTGATACGTGAATTCTATGGGTATGTCAACATTTGTTTAAAATGGCGTGTTCAACTGGTTACAATGATACTTGATTCCTTATAACGACATAAAAAACTTAAAAATTAATTTTTTAGGTTTTTAATTCCAAAAAATTAAGCAGTGAATTTTGCTTTGTTTGGTATAATCCTCAAAGTATGGATTATTGTGCTTTTCCGTGATTTTATGAGCCACTAGACTGTTTACTTCCTCTTTCTGATTCGTTAAAGAGCCTTTTTGCTAGGAATGAAAGAGGAAAATAAGCATCTCTGTAGATTAATAATGAGACGTTCTTGGCACATTTTTTTGTTTTAATTTATACATACAATATATTTATATATTAATTATTTCCCCTTAGTCGTTGGTCTTATTATTTATTTTTATCATTCGTGAAGATTGGTGCTAATAATAATGAAATAAAGAGATGTTTTTTACTTTATTTGTATTTTTTTAAATGTAATTAAGGTTTGATAAGTTTTAAATGAAGAATTTATTATTCATTAATGTCATAGTTGTTAATCTTCTCATTTTGTGATGTGATCATATCGTGAGTTCTATTATTGATGCTTATGGTGTGGTGTCTTGGTATTGATTATGTAGATTAGTTATATGCATCATGCAAAATATTTTGCATTTTTTTCTTGTTTGTATTTTTATCTATGGTGTTTGCGGATTACCAAAAGCATTAAGTGTGGTTTATATTTCACGCTTATACAAGGATGAGACTCAATTTTACCTCCTTGAGGTATTAAAGAGAATATTGGCATCATTAATAATAAGTATTCAAAGATATTTTTAAAACCAATAAGTATCTGTGAGATTTTTTATTAGTCACGCCATCTGCATAAAGCTTAGTGGAGTTAAGCATGTTTGAACACAACTTAGTAACCGACAATCAAGTAACTAAAAAGGAAGGCTGTAAGGAGGGCTGTGATGTTCATTTGCGCAGTGTCGACCTTAATTTGCTAACGGTTTTCGATGCTGTGATGCAAATGCACAACGTGACGCGTGCCGCACAGTCGCTTGGCATGTCTCAACCAGCTGTGAGTAATGCGGTTGCTCGCCTAAAAGTGATGTTTAATGATGAACTGTTTGTCCGTTATGGCCGCGGTATTCAACCAACAGTCAGAGCTCGTCAGCTTTTTGGACCCGTTCGACAGGCTCTGCAATTAGTGCAAAATGAGTTACCCGGAGTGGGTTTTGAGGCCAAAAGTAGTACGCGAATATTTAATTTATCTATTTGTAGTCCTTTAGATATCCGGTTAACTGCACAAATAATACAGCGTGTTAAGGCATCCGCACCTCACGTTCAGCTCATTATTAGATCTTATATTAACCAGAATGTTGAACATCAATTACGTTATCAAGATACAGAGTTTGTTATAGGTTATACCAAGTTCAAGCGCCCAGATTTTCATGATATACCACTGTTTAGTGATGAGTCAGTTCTGGTTGTGGCTAAAGATCACCCACGTATTGATAATTCAATCACTCAAGAACAACTTCTTGCTGAATTACATGCAGTCGTTTCATTAGATAAAGTAGGTTCTTTCAGTAATATTTATTATGAATCTACCAGCAGTGCTCAAACGATTGTTTATGAAGGCACAGATATGTATAGCGTGCTGAATATAGTCTCTCAGACTTGTTTTGTTGCCATTGCTCCTCGCTGGATGGCTCAAATATATAGCGAAGCCCTTAATCTGAAAGTTATCCCATTACCTTGGGCGGAGATAAGTTGCCCATGCTATCTCACTTGGCATGAATCTACTGATAGAGACAAAGGACATCAGTGGATGAAAGAACAACTCAGCCAGCTTAGTCTGTCTTCTTAATTATTTCGCTAAGTCCTGCTGCTGGAATCATATACTTCTCAGTAGCAGGCAAGCATTGGTATAGCGTTTAGTGTTATTCTTTTATATTCAATTGTTACCCCATTTTGCAAAAACGATGCTTCATTCTGACTTCACCTCACTTAGCCTAATCGCTGTCTTTTTCATCAAAATCTATTTCAGCTCACACTTCTACGCTGAATTTTATTTGCCATAACCTATAGAGTGGGTAGACTGCGCGAAAAAAAGTGAACGCATGTAAGCTGAATGCCGACAGGCAAGAAGCAGAGGTTCATTTTAACGAATGATTTATTAGCGAGCTGCAATGTTATGACCCATACATTAGATCAATACCATCTTGTGCGCCGTCTGCGCCAACAAATAGGCCAGAGAGCTGACAAAATTGCTTTCCGCGAATGGTCACCTGAAGGCGAAAAGCAACTGAGTTGGCAGCAAGTTGATACGCATGTGACGCGAATTTCAGCCGCATTGTTGTCTCTTGGGGCGGCAATCCAAGAACGTATTGGTATTTTTGCTAATAACAGCATGGCCTGGTCATTGGCTGACTTAGCTATTTTACAATTACGTGGTGTGAGTGTGCCGCTGTACGCCACCAATACCACGGCTCAGGCCGCTTATGTAATTAATGATGCAGATGTACGAATTTTATTCGTTGGTGGGCAAACGCAATTTGATGTGGCCATCACATTAAAATCGCTGTGTCCGCAGTTGACTCATATTATTGTATTAGATCCCTCCGTTGATCTGCGTGGTTGTGAATATGCCCAACATCTGGCTGATTTCGAGCAGCAGCCGGATGCAGTCCAGCAGCATCTCTTAACTACGCGTATTGAAAGTTGTGATTTAAATGACTTATTTACCCTGATTTACACCTCAGGTACCACGGGTGAACCTAAAGGTGTGATGCTGGATTACCGTAATATGGCAGCCCAGCTTTATTTGCATGATCAGCGCTTAACCCTGACAACCGACGATGTCTCTCTGAGTTTTCTGCCGTTATCTCATGTATTTGAGCGTGCCTGGAGTTTCTATGTGATGCATACCGGCGCGCAAAATGTATATCTCAGTAACACCGACTGGGTGCGTGCAGCGATGCAGTCCGCAAAACCGACAGTCATGTGTGCGGTTCCCCGTTTCTACGAGAAAGTATTCAGCGCCATTAATGACAAAGTTGCCCTGGCAAAATGGCATCGGCGGATGCTGTTCCGTTGGGCTGTCGGGTGTGGTGAGCGCAAGTTCCAAAGCCTGCAAAATGGGCAAAAATTATCACTGCTATCTGAACAGATGTATAAGCTGGCAGATCGTTTAGTTTTGAGTAAATTGCGCGGTGTATTAGGCGGGAAAGTGCGCTTTTTACCGGCGGCAGGCGCACGCTTAGATGACAATATCATCCTGTTTTTCCAAGCTATTGGTATCAATATCAAGTATGGCTATGGTATGACCGAAACTTGTGCCACCGTCTCTTGTTGGGAAGAGAAAGATTTCCGTTTTGGTTCTATTGGTAAACCATTACCGGGGATCGAGGTGCGCTTGGGGGCTGAGAACGAAATTCAGGTTCGTGGCCCAATTGTTATGCGCGGTTATTTTAATAAGCCGCAAGAGACAGCCGAATCTTTTACTGAAGATGGATGGCTCAAAACGGGTGATGCCGGTGCGTTAGATGCTCAAGGGAACTTGTTTATCACCGAGCGACTGAAAGATTTGATGAAAACCTCTGGTGGCAAATACATCGCGCCACAAATGATTGAAGGCACGCTGGGTCAGGATCGTTTTATTGAGCAGGTGGCCATTATTGCCGATACTCGCAAATTTGTGTCGGCACTGATTGTTCCGTGTTTTGAATCACTTGAAG
Organism: Yersinia vastinensis; assembly: GCF_044905075.1. Lineage (NCBI taxonomy): Bacteria > Pseudomonadati > Pseudomonadota > Gammaproteobacteria > Enterobacterales > Yersiniaceae > Yersinia > Yersinia vastinensis. The sequence goes on along the minus strand of NZ_CP173260.1, from coordinate 3,914,379 downwards.
AGTATGCTCGCTCGATAAATTTAAAATATCATGACCGGCTAGAGCTATTACGTCATAGCCATATTGTCAGTTTGTTTGAGCAACGGCTGAAAGATATGCAAAAAGAGTTATCGAAATTTGAGCAGGTTAAGCGTTTTACGCTCTTACCACAGGCGTTTACCATGGAAACGGGTGAGTTGACGCCAACGATGAAGTTACGTCGCAAAATCATTCTCCAGCGTTATCAGAATGAAATTGATTCCATGTATCGCGATTAGCATTTTAAGTGCAACGGTGTATAGAGTGTCGTATATGCCGTTGCTCTCTTTCCGACCTCCTGCCGCATATCCTTACCTATTTTTGCGTAGAATCCCTCATTTTGCCGTATTTAAAACGTAAAAATTCACTGCCTAATTTAGTTCTATAATTAGTGGCTAAAATGGGGCGAAGAACACAGTTATGAATGCTTAGGCAGTGTTTTATATTTTCGATGAGCATAAATTCAGAGCGCACCCCGTAGAATTGCCTTTAGTGCAGAGAATTGCCGTTTGCCTGCCAGAAATTCTGACGTTATGTTAATAAGTTAGGTATGTTAATAAACATTCGAACGATAACAAACAAAGAATAGGATATGGGGCGCAGTGCCTTTCCTACAGGATTTCGTGGAAATGACTTCCCGTGATCCACTGAGCAAACTAAGCCTGGAGGCAAAACCCATGGAGATGTTGTCAGGAGCCGAGATGGTTGTCCGATCGTTAATCGATCAGGGCGTTAAGCATGTATTCGGTTATCCCGGCGGGGCCGTACTTGATATTTACGATGCCCTGCACACGGTCGGAGGCATCGATCACGTGCTGGTGCGCCACGAACAAGGTGCGGTTCACATGGCCGATGGCTATGCGCGGGCAACTGGTGAGGTTGGGGTCGTGCTGGTCACCTCAGGTCCCGGAGCAACCAATGCGATCACTGGCATTGCGACGGCCTATATGGATTCCGTGCCTATGGTGGTGCTTTCTGGTCAGGTACCAAGCTCATTAATTGGCTATGATGCTTTTCAAGAATGCGACATGGTGGGGATTTCTCGCCCGGTAGTGAAACACAGCTTTTTGGTTAAGCGCACCGAAGATATTCCTTCGGTATTGAAAAAGGCATTCTATTTGGCTTCGACTGGTCGTCCTGGTCCCGTTGTCATTGATTTACCAAAAGATATTGTTGGTCCTGCCGTAAAAATGCCTTATGCCTATCCTGAACAGGTTAGCTTGCGTTCTTATAACCCGACGGTGCAGGGGCATCGTGGGCAAATTAAACGTGCATTGCAAACCATTCTGGCTGCGAAAAAACCTATTATGTATGTCGGTGGTGGGGCGATTAATTCAGCTTGTCATGAAGAGTTACTGACATTGGCTGAGAAACTTAATTTGCCAGTGACCAGCTCTCTCATGGGATTGGGTGCCTTCCCCGGTACTCATCGCCAAAGTGTTGGCATGCTAGGGATGCATGGAACTTTTGAGGCCAATATGGCCATGCATAATACCGACCTTATTTTTGCTGTTGGCGTGCGTTTCGATGATCGTACTACCAATAATCTGGCGAAGTATTGCCCAGATGCGACGGTATTGCATATTGATATCGACCCAACCTCAATATCCAAAACCGTCACAGCGGATATCCCTATTGTTGGTGATGCCAAACAAGTCTTGACGCAGATGCTGGATTTGTTATCACAAATTGATTGTGTGCAAGATTTCGATAGCTTACGTGATTGGTGGCAATCTATTGAACAGTGGCGCGCGCGCGATTGCCTGAGCTACAACAACGACAGTGGTAAAATCAAACCTCAGGCCGTGATTGAAACGCTGCACCGCTTGACGAGAGGTGATGCATACGTCACGTCTGATGTTGGCCAACATCAAATGTTCGCTGCACTTTATTACCCGTTTGATAAGCCTCGCCGTTGGATTAACTCCGGTGGACTTGGCACCATGGGCTTTGGTTTACCCGCTGCGCTGGGTGTGAAATTGGCGCTACCGGATGAAACCGTAGTTTGTGTCACAGGCGATGGCAGTATCCAGATGAATATTCAGGAATTATCGACAGCTCTGCAATATAACTTGCCAGTGCTGGTTTTGAACCTGAACAACCGTTACCTCGGGATGGTGAAACAGTGGCAGGATATGATCTATTCAGGCCGACATTCACAATCCTATATGGACTCTCTACCTGATTTCGTCAAATTGGCAGAAGCCTATGGTCATATCGGGGTATCTATCCGTACGCCGGACGAGTTGGAAAGTAAACTCGCTGATGCGCTGACGCAACTATCCGAGACGAACCGTCTGGTGTTTGTGGATGTGACCGTCGATGAAACAGAACATGTTTACCCGATGCAAATTCGCGGTGGTGGCATGGATGAAATGTGGCTTAGTAAAACGGAGAGGACATAATTATGCGCCGCCGGATTTTATCAGTTTTGCTGGAAAACGAATCAGGTGCCTTATCAAGAGTGGTGGGGCTGTTTTCTCAGCGCGGTTACAATATTGAAAGTTTGACGGTTGCGCCAACCGACGATCCAACTCTATCTCGCATGACAATTCAAACTGTCGGCGACGCTAAGGTTTTGGAGCAAATCGAAAAACAACTGCATAAGCTGGTGGATGTGCTGCGTGTGAGCGAGCTGGTTTCCGGCTCACACGTTGAGCGCGAAATTATGCTGGTGAAATTGCAAGCCAGTGGCTATGGGCGTGAAGAAGTGAAACGCTGTGCTGAGATCTTCCGTGGGCAGATTGTTGATGTGACTGCCACGCTTTACACCGTCCAATTGGCCGGGACGAGCGACAAACTGGATGCATTTTTAAATGCGGTGCGGGAAGTGGCAGAAATTGTTGAAGTTGCCCGCTCCGGTATCGTCGGTGTATCCCGTGGTGACAAAATCATGCGTTAACCATGGTGATTAATACTGACTAATCTCTAATTATCAGGCTCAGCAGGTATGTTGAGCTTTTTTTTTCTTATTTTTTAACCTGTATAGCGTTATATGGCGGTTAAAGCGGTTGCTCAATAGTGAGTTCTGCTGTTAGATCATATCCATGGTTAAACTATGTCTATATCCTTTATTTTAGATTCTATCGGATATGCCAATTTGTTGGTCTAGCCTACAACATCATTTTATTAGGTTTATAAGGGGATAATGTGAAACTGGATGAAATCGCGCGTCTTGCGGGCGTTTCGCGCACAACTGCCAGTTATGTCATTAATGGCAAAGCGAAACAGTACCGAGTCAGCGATAAAACAGTAGACAAAGTTATGGCGGTTGTCAGGGAACATAACTATCACCCAAATGCTGTTGCGGCAGGATTACGTGCGGGCAGAACCCGCTCGATCGGCTTGGTGATCCCGGATCTTGAGAATACCAGCTATACCCGTATTGCTAATTATCTGGAGCGTCAGGCACGTCAACGTGGTTATCAACTCTTGATTGCCTGTTCTGAAGACCAACCTGATAATGAAATGCGCTGTATTGAACACTTGTTACAACGCCAAGTTGACGCCATCATTGTCTCCACCGCTTTACCGCCGGAGCATCCTTTCTATCAGCGCTGGGCTAATGATCCATTGCCCATCATCGCATTAGATCGCGCGCTGGACCGGGAACATTTCATCAGTGTTGTTGGGGCAGACCAAGAAGATGCCATGATGTTGGCGCAAGAGTTACGTTCTTTCCCTGCGGAGTCTGTGTTGTATCTGGGGGCGTTGCCAGAATTATCGGTCAGCTTCTTGCGAGAAATGGGGTTCCGTGAAGCATGGAAAGATGACCCACGCAAAGTTGATTATCTGTATGCCAACAGCTACGAGCGAGAAGCTGCAGGTGTGTTGTTTGCTCAATGGCTGAAGACCCATCCAATGCCGCAGGCATTGTTTACAACCTCATTCCAGTTATTGCAGGGCGTTATGGATGTCACTTTAAAACAGAGTGGGCGTCTACCGAGTAATCTGGCGATCGCGACTTTTGGTGATAATGAGCTATTGGATTTCCTCGAATGTCCTGTACTGGCTGTTGCCCAACGCCATCGGGATGTTGCCGAACGTGTACTGGAGTTAGTCTTAGCCAGTTTAGATGAACCGCATAAGCCGAAACCGGGGCTGACCCGTATTCGACGCAATCTGTTCCGCCGCGGAAGTTTAAGTCGAAAATAGCACGCATTTAAAGAATCAGGGCCGATATTGGCCCTGATTGCTATTCGTTTGCCACCATTGAACTAGCACTATCAAACATATCCCGCAACACGAAATAGCCTACGGCAATATTCCAAAAAGTAACCATAAGCGACGCCCATCGCCATTGAAACCAAAGCGTTACTGGTGACGGCTGTGGCTATCTGTTCTATATCCGCCCCGACAGACCATAAAATCATGGCATAAACGGGTGACTGGAAGCTGACATATGCCAATAAGTCAGCCAAGTTCTTGGCCCAAAAATGCTCACCTGCGTGACGATGTGCAAACCGGATGAACACATCCCGGTAAATACCATAGGGCCAGGCGATAAGGATGTTGACTGGAATTGAAACCAGCCGCGAAGAAAGTGACTGCTGGAACGTCATTCCAGAGATCACGATTTCGATTATCATGCCGATGACAAAACAATACACCACAAGTGCGAAAGTATCGGCTGCAGCACTACGCAGACGGGACCCAGTTGAAAACATTGTCATTAACTCCCTAATTGGGGGAAAAATCTGCCAAAACACCCACCGCCAAAATTTGTGATGGGATTTATGTATTGCTCATCATTTGAAATGCAGGTAATTGTATTGCCGTTTTGCTTTTCGTGTAGTTTACAGTGCTATTGTTTGTAATATAACCAGCTTAAAATTTTTATTTTTAACATTTGTCTGATTTTTATACTTTGTACTGCGAGGATTTAGGCTTTTTGTGGTTTTTTAAATGGCGATGACCTTATTTTTATTTTAAAAACAATATGTTATATTTTTGTGAGGGAATGGTAGGAAAACGCAGCACCGGTTAAGGTGCATTAAAAATAACAGGTAAGAAAAATACTAATTTACAGTATTTTCCTAATTTAAGATTTATCTGTCTGAAGCGATTCATATTTCAGTTATGTTCGAAATATGCGTCAATAATTTATTTCAAAATAGATTAATGCTGATCGGTTAATTGAAGTAAAATGTCTTGCCAGTAACACTTGTTGTTATCAAGGGTATTATTGTTTCGCCGTGGATTTTGTTGCCGATCTTCTCGGTTTATCCCTAAGAAACGCCAGCCGCCGCGGGTTTTGTGCTCAGGCTGTCTAATTTTGAAGCGTACAATTTTCATACTGAAAATGAGACATTCCTTGCAGAAGGAAATAATGGGTCAATTAATTGACAATTTATTATTTATTTAAGTTACCGAAATTAGTGGCGGAAAAATAGCCCGTTTATCATGACGTTAATTTCTATTTCAATCCCTAAAATAGCCCCTTATACGAGATATATCTCAAAAACGGCCCATAAATATTGTCAAAGCGCATCTGCTCTGGCTTGACAAGGTTTTCATACCATCCGTAAACTCTTTAATGTGGGGATTTGTGGGATAAAGTGGCGAATTGGGTCATGAAGGGGTAACTCAGTCATGTTTCGTGGGGCAACGATGGTTAACCTCGACAGCAAAGGGCGGCTCGCCGTACCTACCCGTTATCGGGATTTGCTGAACGAGGAATCGCAAGGCCAGATGGTCTGTACCATAGACCTTCACCAACCATGCCTATTGCTTTATCCACTCCCTGAATGGGAAATAATTGAACAAAAATTATCCAGACTGTCGAGCATGAATCCAGCCGAACGTCGAGTTCAGCGTTTGTTGTTAGGGCATGCCAGTGAATGTCAGATGGATGGTGCCGGGCGCTTACTGATTGCAGGAACATTGCGTCAGCACGCCGGGCTGAATAAAGAAGTGATGCTGGTTGGGCAGTTCAATAAATTTGAACTGTGGGATGAACAGACCTGGTATCAACAAGTCAAGGATGACATCGACGCAGAACAGTCCACTCAGGAACCTTTATCTGAGCGGCTACAGGACTTATCGCTATAAGCATGGTAGATAACAACCACAGTGTAGATAACGACTACAAGCACACCAGCGTGTTACTGGATGAGGCAGTTAATGGCCTGAACATCCGTGATAACGGCATCTATATTGACGGAACTTTTGGCCGTGGTGGCCACTCGCGCCTGATTTTGTCCCAACTTGGGCCAGAAGGGCGTTTGATAGCAATTGATCGTGACCCACAAGCTATTGAAGCGGCAAAATCAATAACCGACCCACGTTTTTCTATTGTGCATGGTCCTTTTTCTGATTTGGCGCACTATGTGCAGGAGTTGGATTTAGTCGGTCGCATCGACGGTGTGCTGCTGGATCTGGGTGTTTCATCACCTCAATTGGATGATCCCGAGCGTGGTTTTTCTTTCATGCGCGACGGGCCGTTGGATATGCGCATGGACCCAACCCGCGGACTATCCGCTGCTGACTGGTTAATGAAAGCCAGCGCCGATGATATTGCTTGGGTGCTGAAAACCTTCGGCGAAGAGCGTTTTGCCAAGCGTTTAGCCAAGGCGATTGTTGAGCGTAACCTCACACAACCGATGACGCGTACCAAAGAGTTAGCTGATTTGATTGCTAACGCCAGCCCATTCCGTGAAAAGCACAAACACCCAGCCACTCGCAGCTTCCAGGCTATTCGTATCTATATCAACAGTGAATTGGAAGAGATAGAGCGTGCGCTCGATGGTGCGCTTGAAGTTTTGGCACCGGGTGGTCGTTTATCCGTCATTAGTTTCCACTCTCTTGAAGACCGTATTGTGAAAAACTTTATCCGTCATCACAGCCGTGGCCCACAGGTTCCTGCTGGTTTACCACTGACGGAAGCGCAGTTACGCAGCATGGGGGGGCGCACCTTAAAATCTGTTGGCAAAATGATGCCTCCTGACGCAGAGGTCGCTGAAAACCCACGGGCGCGTAGCTCGGTATTACGTTTTGCCGAGAGGGTTAAGGCGTGATAGGCAACGAGCGCCACGGTCTGGTTGGGGTCATCGGCGGGGACTTACTCCGTAATGCCAAGATCCCGCTAATTTTACTGGTTGCGGTGCTCGTGTCTGCCATTTTTGTTGTGACCACCGCCCACCGCACGCGCTTGCTGACTGCGGAGCGGGAACAGTTAGTGCTGGAGCGAGATGCGCTAGACATTGAATGGCGCAACTTGATTCTGGAAGAGAACGCATTGGGTGACCACAGCCGTGTTGAGAGCATCGCAACCGAAAAGCTGAGAATGCAACATGTTGATCCATCACAAGAAAATATTGTGGTTCAGCAATAGGTTTTTCTAATAAATAAAGGAATTTGTCGCCACCATGACTCGTAGTAGCCAAGGTAACGCATGAAAGCAGCGCGCCCCGGGAAGTTAAAGCGCCAGGAAGAACAAGCCAGCTTTATAAGCTGGCGTTTTGCGTTGCTGTGCGGCTGTATTTTGTTGGCATTAGTCGGCTTGATGTTGCGCACAGCCTATCTGCAAGTGATTAACCCCGACAAGCTGGTACGCGAGGGTGATATGCGCTCTCTGCGGGTACAGGAAGTGCCGACGGCGCGTGGCATGATAAGTGACCGCTCTGGCCGCCCGTTGGCTGTCAGTGTGCCGGTTAATGCAGTTTGGGCTGACCCGAAAGAATTAACCGAACGCGGTGGCATTACGCTGGATACACGCTGGAAAGCGCTGTCTGATGCTTTGGAGATCCCGCTCGACCAACTGGCAACCCGCATCAACGCTAACCCGAAAGGGCGCTTTGTTTATCTGGCGCGTCAGGTCAACCCCGCGATTGGCGATTACATCCACAAGCTGAAATTACCCGGAATCTATTTACGTCAGGAATCCCGCCGCTACTATCCAGCGGGTCAGGTGATGGCGCACATTATCGGTGTAACAAACATTGATAGCCAAGGTATTGAGGGTGTAGAGAAAAGTTTTGACCGCTGGCTCACTGGGCAACCCGGCGAGCGTACGGTACGTAAAGACCGCTATGGCCGCGTTATTGAGGATATCTCCTCGGTAGACAGTCAGGCCGCGCACAATTTGGTGCTGAGTGTTGATGAACGCTTACAAGCGCTGGTCTACCGCGAATTGAACAACGCAGTGGCCTTTAACAAGGCTGAATCAGGCACGGCTGTGCTGGTCGATGTTAATACCGGCGAAGTGCTGGCGATGGCAAACAGCCCGTCTTACAACCCAAATAACTTAACCGGTACGCCGAAAGACGCAATGCGTAACCGGGCGATAACCGATATTTTTGAACCCGGCTCAACAGTTAAGCCAATGGTAGTGATGACGGCATTGCAGCATGGCGTAGTGAAAGAAAATAGTGTGCTGAATACCTTGCCGTACTTTGTTAACGGTCACCAAATTAAAGACGTGGCCCGTTACGCTGAGCTATCCGTGACCGGGATCTTGCAGAAGTCGAGTAACGTCGGTGTTTCTAAGCTGGCGTTAGCGATGCCATCCTCAGCCTTGGTAGAGACTTACTCAAGGTTTGGGTTTGGGAAAGCGACCAATTTGGGGTTGGTCGGAGAAAGCAGTGGCTTATATCCTAAAAAACAACGGTGGTCTGACATAGAGAGGGCCACCTTCTCTTTCGGCTACGGGCTAATGGTAACACCGTTACAACTAGCGCGAGTCTATGCAACCATCGGCAGCATGGGGATTTATCGCCCGCTGTCGATAACCAAAGTTGACCCGCCAGTGGCCGGTGAACGCGTCTTCCCTGAACCGCTGGTACGTACCGTGGTTCATATGATGGAAAGCGTGGCGTTACCTGGCGGCGGGGGCACTAAAGCTGCCATCAAAGGCTATCGGATTGCTATTAAAACTGGTACCGCCAAAAAAGTCGGGCCAGATGGCAAATATATGGACCGATACCTCGCTTACACCGCTGGCGTAGCGCCTGCGAGTAACCCTAGATTTGCTCTGGTTGTGGTCATCAATGACCCGCAGGCAGGGAAATATTACGGTGGTGCGGTTTCTGCACCAGTGTTCGGTGCCATCATGGGCGGCGTACTGCGCACCATGAACATTGAGCCAGATGCATTACCCACTGGTGATAAAAGCGAATTAGTGATTAATACAAAAGAGGGTTCAGGTGGCAGATCGTAACTTGCGCGACTTACTCGCTCCTTGGGGGCTTGACGTCCCGGAGCGTGCGCTACGGGAAATGACATTAGACAGCCGTGTTGCCGCTGCCGGGGATTTGTTTGTCGCTGTTGTCGGCCACCAGACGGACGGGCGTCGTTATATCCCGCAAGCCATCGCACAAGGTGTGGCGGCCGTGGTCGCTGAAGCTGATGGTGTCGCACCGGATACCAGCATGGTTGAAATGCATGGCGTGCCTGTTATCTATCTGCGTAATTTGAATCAGCACTTATCCAAACTGGCGGGGCAATTTTATCACCAGCCGGGTGCCGCATTACGTTTGGTGGGTGTGACCGGGACTAACGGCAAAACCACCACCACCCAATTACTAGCACAATGGGCTCAGTCGCTGGGTGAAACCAGCGCAGTAATGGGAACAGTAGGTAATGGTTTATTGGGGCATGTTATCCCGACGGAGAACACCACAGGTTCGGCGGTTGATATCCAACATTTGTTGCGTAATTTGGTTGACCAAGGCGCAACTTTCGCGGCAATGGAAGTCTCTTCTCATGGTTTGATTCAAAATCGTGTCGCGGCGTTGCCATTTGCTGCTGCTGTGTTCACTAACTTAAGCCGTGATCATTTGGATTATCACGGCAATATGGCGAGTTATGAAGCGGCGAAGTGGCTGTTGTTCTCTACTCATCAATCCGAGCACAAAATTATCAATGCTGATGACGAAGTGGGGCGCCGCTGGTTAAGCCAGTTGCCGCAAGCGGTAGCCGTCAGCATGGAAAACAACGTTCCTACAGGTTGGAAAGGCCCGTGGTTATCTGCCACCAAAGTTGATTATCACGATAACGGGGCCAGCATCGCCTTTGACTCCAGTTGGGGTGAGGGGCAGTTAGAAAGCCGCCTGATGGGGGCATTTAACGTCAGTAACCTGCTCGTAGCTCTGTCAACATTGCTTTCACTGGGTTACCCGTTGGCACAACTATTAGCTGCTGCACCTCATCTGCAACCTGTGTGTGGGCGGATGGAAGTGTTTAACGCGCCAGACAAACCGACGGTAGTGGTGGATTATGCCCACACCCCGGATGCGTTGGAAAAAGCGTTGGCTGCGGCTCGTTTACATTGTAAAGGCCAGTTGTGGTGTGTGTTCGGTTGCGGTGGCGACCGAGACAAAGGTAAGCGCCCACTTATGGGCGGTATCGCGGAACAACTGGCTGACCGTGTCGTTGTTACTGACGATAATCCGCGTAGTGAAGAGCCACAGGCTATTGTTGCTGACATTCTTGCCGGTTTAATGGATGCGGGCCGAGCGATGGCGATTCATGGCCGCGCCGAAGCGGTGACCAGTGCCATTATGCAAGCCAACGAAGACGATGTTGTGGTTATTGCTGGTAAAGGACATGAAGATTATCAATTGGTTGGCAATCGTCGGCTGGATTACTCCGACCGTGTGACCGTCGCCCGCTTGTTGGGGGTGATGGCATGATTAAGGTCTCCCTGCAATTCTTGTCCACGTTGCTTAACGCTGAATACATTGTTAACGACAAACAGCGCGATGGTATCGATATTACTGAAGTGACCATTGATACTCGCAAGGTCACTGCGGGGTGTTTGTTTGTTGCGCTGAAAGGCGAGCGTTTTGATGGACATGATTTTGCAGAAGATGCTGTTTCCGCTGGTGCAGGCGCTCTGCTGGTAAGTAAACGCTTACTGGTGGGGGCCCCGCAATTAGTGGTTAAAGACACTCGTTTGGCGCTGGGGCAATTTGCTGCTTGGGTGCGCCAGCAAGTGCCCGCTCGTGTGGTCGCGTTAACCGGTTCCTCGGGTAAAACCTCGGTAAAAGAAATGGTTGCCGCGATTTTGCACCAATGTGGCAATGTGCTGTATACCGCTGGCAACTTTAATAACGATATCGGCGTGCCATTGACTCTGCTACGTCTGACGCCTGAGCATGACTTCGCCGTCATCGAGCTGGGTGCCAACCATGTGGGTGAAATTGCCTACACTACCGATTTAAGCCGTCCGGAAAGCGCCTTGGTCAACAATTTGTCTGCCGCACATTTGGAAGGATTTGGCTCACTGGCTGGTGTGGCGCAAGCTAAAGGCGAAATTTTTGCGGGGTTACCTGCTAACGGCACCGCGATTATCAATGCAGACAGCCACGACTGGCCGCATTGGCAAGAAACATTACATAACAAACGAGTATGGCGTTTTTCACCTCAGGCTGCGGAAGATATTGATTTCTATGCCAGTAATGCGCGTATTACGCCGCAAGTGACGTATTTCACCCTGCATTCCCCCTTTGGCTCCGTGGATATCGAATTGCCACTGCCGGGGCGGCATAACATTGCCAATGCGTTAGCCGCAGCGGCATTAGCTATGTCGGTCGGGGCCGATTTAGCGGCTGTCCGTCAAGGGCTGTCTCAGTTACAGGCTGTGCCGGGTCGCTTATTCCCTATTCAACTCGCCGAGAACAAGTTACTGCTTGATGACAGCTATAACGCCAATGTGGGTTCCATGACCGCCGCCGCCCAAGTGCTAGCTGAAATGCCAGGCTATCGGGTGATGGTCGTCGGCGACATGGCTGAATTGGGTGAGACCGCGGTCGATTGCCATCGTCAGGTGGGAGAAGCGGCGAAACAAGCGGGTATCGATAGAGTGCTAAGTGTCGGCATGTTGAGCCAGACGCTGAGTGATGCGAGCGGATGTGGCGAACATTTTCAGGATAAGAACACCTTGGCAGCCCGTGTGAGTGAATTGCTGCAAGAACATCCGGTTATCACCGTCTTAATTAAAGGTTCACGTAGCGCCGCCATGGAAAATGTCGTGCGTGCGTTACAGGAGAAGGCATCATGTTAGTTTGGTTGGCTGAATACTTAGTAAAATTTTACTCCGGCTTTAACGTCTTTTCTTATTTGACGTTCCGCGCCATCGTTAGTCTGTTGACCGCATTAATTATTTCATTGTGGATGGGGCCGCACCTGATTTCTTACTTACAGAAATTACAGATTGGTCAGGTTGTGCGTAATGATGGGCCAGAGTCACATTTCAGCAAACGCGGTACGCCAACGATGGGCGGCCTGATGATTTTGTTCTCCATCACTATCTCGGTTCTGATGTGGGCTTACCCCTCTAACCCATATGTCTGGTGTGTACTGTTCATTCTCGTCGGTTACGGGATTGTCGGTTTTATTGATGACTACCGCAAAGTGGTTCGTAAAAACACCAAGGGGTTAATTGCTCGCTGGAAATACTTCTGGCAGTCGATCATTGCACTGGCGGCCGCTTTCGCCATGTATAGCATCGGTAAAGATACCCCAGCTACTGAACTGGTGGTGCCATTCTTTAAAGACATCATGCCGCAGCTCGGCTTGCTCTATATCCTACTGGCTTACTTTGTCATCGTAGGGACCAGTAATGCGGTCAACTTGACCGATGGGCTGGATGGACTGGCAATTATGCCAACAGTTTTCGTCGCAGGCGGTTTTGCATTGGTGGCTTGGGCGACCGGTAACGTGAATTTCGCTGCATATCTGCATATTCCTTATCTGCGTCATGCCGGTGAGTTGGTGATTGTGTGTACCGCAATTGTTGGAGCCGGGTTGGGCTTTTTGTGGTTTAACACTTATCCGGCTCAAGTATTTATGGGCGATGTCGGCTCGTTAGCATTGGGCGGCGCGCTGGGCACTATCGCAGTATTACTGCGCCAAGAGTTCTTGTTAGTGATTATGGGCGGGGTGTTCGTTGTTGAAACGCTGTCGGTTATCTTGCAAGTCGGTTCCTTTAAGTTACGTGGGCAGCGGATTTTCCGCATGGCCCCAATTCATCATCATTACGAACTTAAAGGCTGGCCAGAACCACGGGTGATCGTGCGCTTCTGGATTATTTCGCTGATGCTGGTGCTGATTGGCCTAGCGACGCTGAAGGTGCGGTAATTATGGTTGATTATCAGGGTAAAAAAGTCGTCATTATCGGGTTGGGGCTAACAGGCCTCTCCTGCGTTGATTTCTTTATGGCGCGTGGTGTAACGCCGCGTGTTATGGATACCCGTATCAATCCTCCGGGCCTGGATAAACTGCCTGACAGTGTTGAGCGGCATGTAGGTGACCTGAATCAGCAATGGCTGTTAGATGCTGATTTGATTGTTGCTAGCCCCGGTATTGCACTGGCACACCCTGCATTAAGCGATGCAGCAGACGCCGGTGTCGAAATTGTCGGTGATATCGAACTGTTCTGTCGTGAGAATCAAGCGCCCGTAGTGGCTATCACTGGCTCTAACGGCAAAAGCACCGTGACTACCTTGGTTGGCGAGATGGCCAAAGCGGCCGGTTGGCCGGTGGGGGTTGGCGGTAACATCGGTGTTCCGGCTCTGTCGCTATTGAAACAGGAAAACCAATTGGTGGTGCTGGAGTTGTCCAGTTTCCAATTGGAGACCACCTCAAGTTTACGCGCTAATGCCGCCACCATACTGAATGTCACGGAAGATCACACGGACCGTTATCCATTCGGGTTGCAGCAATATCGCGCAGCTAAACTGCGGGTGTATGAAAACGCTAAAGTTTGCGTCGTGAATGCCGATGACGCGCTCACCATGCCAGTTCGTGGTGCCGATAGCCGTTGTATCAGTTTTGGTGTTGATGTGGGTGATTACCATCTGAATAAACAGCAAGGTGAAGTTTGGCTGCGAGTGCGTGGTGAGAAGGTACTGAATACTCGGGAAATGAAATTGACCGGGCGTCATAACTACACCAATGCGCTGGCGGCACTGGCGCTGGCTGATGCAGTTGGTATTCCTCGTTCGTCAAGTTTGAAAGCATTGACGACGTTTACTGGCCTTCCACATCGTTTCCAATTGGTGGTTGAGCGCAATGGCGTGCGCTGGATTAATGATTCTAAAGCCACCAACGTGGGTAGCACTGAAGCCGCACTCGATGGTTTACAGGTTGATGGCACTTTGCATCTGTTGCTTGGCGGCGACGGTAAGTCTGCTGATTTCTCCGGGTTGACTCGCTTTTTGCAAGGCGACCATATCAAGATTTACTGCTTTGGTCGTGACGGTGCCCAACTGGCCGAATTACGTCCAGAGGTATCAACGCTCACGGAGACAATGGAGCAAGCCATGGTGCAACTGGCGAAGAGCGTTGCACCGGGGGATATGGTGCTGCTGTCTCCTGCTTGTGCCAGTTTGGACCAGTTCCGAAGCTTTGAGCAACGCGGTGATGAGTTTGCTCGTTTGGCGGAGGAGCTGGGCTGATGCGCATGCCGGGGCTGGGGCTGTTTAATACGGTTAAGCATTTTGTGATGGGGTCGCGGGAGAGCGACACCACCAGCATGGTGCTTTACGACAGAACCTTGCTGTGGCTGACATTCGGTTTGGCGATTATTGGTTTTGTGATGGTGACTTCGGCGTCAATGCCAATTGGCCAGCGTCTGGCGGGTGATCCTTTCCTGTTTGCTAAGCGTGATGCACTGTATCTGGCGCTGGCATTCGGTTTGTCGCTGGTCACACTACGTATCCCGATGGAAGTTTGGCAGCGTTATAGCAATATTATGTTGTTGATTTCAATTGTGATGTTGCTGGTGGTTCTGGTGGTCGGTAGCTCGGTAAACGGGGCATCCCGCTGGATTTCTCTGGGGCCACTGCGTATTCAGCCAGCCGAGCTTTCCAAGCTGTCACTGTTTTGTTATCTGGCCAGCTATCTGGTGCGCAAAGTTGAAGAGGTTCGCAGTAACTTCTGGGGCTTCTGTAAACCGATGGGAGTGATGGTCATTCTGGCTGTATTGCTACTGGCACAACCCGATTTAGGGACTGTGGTGGTGCTGTTTATCACCACATTGGCGATGTTGTTTTTGGCTGGTGCAAAAATGTGGCAGTTTCTGGCTATTATCGGCTCCGGTGTTTTTGCCGTGTGTTTACTGATTGTTGCCGAACCTTACCGTATGCGCCGTGTGACATCGTTCTGGAATCCATGGGCGGATCCCTTCGGCAGTGGTTACCAGTTAACCCAGTCATTGATGGCCTTTGGCCGCGGTGAATTATGGGGGCAGGGGCTGGGGAATTCCGTGCAGAAATTAGAGTATTTACCGGAAGCGCATACCGACTTTATTTTCTCGATTTTAGGCGAGGAGCTTGGGTATTTCGGTGTGGTTCTTGCATTGTTAATGGTATTCTTCGTCGCTTTTCGTGCTATGTCCATTGGGCGTCGCGCATTAGAGATTGATCAGCGATTTTCTGGCTTTTTGGCCTGCTCGATCGGCATCTGGTTTAGTTTTCAGGCGCTGGTTAACGTTGGGGCTGCCGCTGGGATGTTGCCAACTAAAGGTTTGACTTTACCACTGATAAGTTACGGCGGTTCGAGCCTGATTATTATGTCAACCGCGATAGTGCTGTTGTTACGTATTGATTTTGAAACACGTTTGGCAAAAGCCCAAGCGTTTGTAAGGAGTGCCCGATGAGTGGCAAAACCAAGCGTTTAATGGTGATGGCAGGTGGCACTGGGGGGCATGTCTTCCCCGGTTTAGCCGTGGCACATCATCTGATGGCGCAAGGCTGGCAGGTGCGTTGGTTAGGCACCGCAGACAGAATGGAAGCGTCATTGGTTCCCAAGCACGGCATTGAAATTGATTTTATCCAGATTTCTGGATTGCGTGGTAAGGGGCTGATGGCCCAATTGACGGCACCGGTACGAATTTATCGTGCCGTGCGTCAGGCGAAGAAAATCATGCGGGATTATCAGCCGGATGTCGTGCTGGGAATGGGTGGTTATGTGTCTGGTCCCGGTGGTTTAGCCGCGTGGTTATGTGGCATTCCGGTGGTGCTGCATGAGCAAAACGGGATTGCGGGTTTGACTAACCGCTGGTTGGCTAAAATCGCGAAAAAGGTTTTACAGGCATTTCCGGGGGCATTTGCGCACGCAGAAGTTGTTGGGAACCCAGTTCGCACAGATGTATTGGCACTGCCATTACCGGCTGAACGTCTTAATGGTCGCGAAGGGCCGATTCGGGTGTTGGTCATCGGTGGTAGTCAAGGGGCGCGAGTGCTGAACCAAACGTTGCCGCAAGTTGCTGCAACATTGGGTGAGCAGATAACGGTTTGGCATCAGGTAGGGAAAGGTGCGTTACCTGATGTATTAGCGGCCTACCAGCAAGTAGGGCAAGGCGAAAAACATCAAATCGTCGAATTCATTGATGATATGGCTGCGGCCTATGCTTGGGCTGATGTGGTGGTTTGCCGCTCCGGGGCATTGACCGTCAGTGAAGTGGCTGCCGCAGGTTTACCGGCAATTTTTGTGCCCTTCCAGCATAAAGACCGGCAGCAATATTGGAATGCATTACCGCTAGAAAAGGCCGGGGCGGCCAAGATTATTGAGCAGCCACAGTTTACGGCGCAAGCCGTGAGCGACCTACTCGCTCAGTGGGACCGAGCAACCTTACTGACGATGGCGGAGCGAGCAAGACTTGTGGCTATCCCGGACGCAACTGAGCGAGTGGCTGCTGAAGTGGTCGCTGTCAGTAAGTGAAATAGATAATGAACAGCTGGCAATAAATGCGGGCTGTGAATATGTAACAGACAAAAAAGTGAAGAGAAACGTGAATACACAACAACTGGCGAAACTACGTACTATCGTGCCCGAGATGCGTCGCGTCCGGCACATTCACTTTGTTGGCATCGGTGGTGCTGGCATGGGTGGTATCGCTGAAGTGTTGGCAAACGAAGGCTATCAGATTAGCGGTTCAGACTTGGCGCCGAACCCAGTCACTCAGCACTTGGCTTCATTGGGCGCGCAGATTTATTTCCATCACCGTCCAGAGAACGTATTGGATGCCAGTGTAGTGGTTGTTTCAACAGCAATTTCTGCGGATAACCCAGAAATTGTTGCCGCTCGTGAGGCGCGAATTCCGGTGATCCGCCGCGCAGAGATGCTGGCAGAGCTGATGCGTTATCGTCATGGGATTGCGGTTGCTGGCACCCATGGCAAAACCACCACCACCGCGATGGTCTCCAGTATTTATGCTGAAGCAGGTCTGGATCCTACATTTGTGAATGGTGGTTTGGTAAAAGCTGCGGGCACCCACGCACGTTTGGGTTCCAGCCGTTATCTGATTGCGGAAGCGGATGAGAGTGATGCGTCATTCTTACATTTGCAACCGATGGTGGCGATTGTCACCAATATCGAAGCCGACCATATGGATACCTATCAGGGCGACTTTGAGAATTTAAAACAGACATTCATTAACTTTTTGCACAACTTGCCGTTTTATGGCCGTGCAGTGATGTGTATCGATGACCCTGTGGTGCGTGAGTTGCTACCGCGCGTAGGCCGTCATATCACTACTTACGGTTTCAGTGATGACGCAGATGTGCAGATTGCCAGCTACCGTCAGGAAGGCCCACAGGGGCATTTCACATTGAAGCGTCTGGATAAGCCGTTGATGACGGTAACCTTGAATGCTCCGGGTCGTCATAATGCGCTAAATGCAGCGGCGGCGGTTGCAGTCGCAACGGAAGAAGGTATTGAAGACGATGATATCTTGCGTGCGCTGGCAGGATTTCAGGGTACAGGGCGTCGCTTTGATTTTCTCGGTAACTTCCCACTGGCACCCGTCAACGGGAAAGAAGGTAGTGCAATGCTGGTTGATGATTATGGTCATCATCCAACAGAGGTTGATGCGACGATTAAAGCCGCGCGTGCTGGCTGGCCAGATAAACGCATTGTGATGGTTTTCCAGCCGCATCGCTACACGCGTACCCGTGATCTGTATGACGATTTTGCCAATGTATTATCGCAGGTTGATGTTTTGCTGATGTTGGATGTGTATGCCGCCGGTGAGCCGCCGATTCCTGGTGCTGACAGTCGCTCACTGTGCCGCACTATTCGCAATCGTGGCAAATTAGATCCAATTTTGGTTTCTGACAGTGAAACCGTGCCTGAGGTATTGGCGCAAGTGCTTAATGGCGATGATCTGATTCTGGTTCAGGGTGCTGGCAACATCGGTAAGATTGCCCGTAAATTGGCTGAGCTTAAATTGCAGCCGCAGACAAAAGACGAGGAACATCATGGCTGAGAAAGTTGCCGTATTGCTGGGTGGAACCTCCGCTGAACGTGAAGTTTCATTACTTTCAGGCCAGGCTGTTTTGGCGGGTCTAAGAGAGGCGGGTATTGATGCTCATGGCGTTGATACCAAAGATTTTCCGGTGACTCAGCTTAAAGAACAGGGCTTTGATAAGGTATTTATCGCTCTGCACGGTCGAGGGGGCGAGGACGGTACGCTGCAAGGCGTGTTGGAGTTTCTGCAATTACCTTATACCGGCAGCGGCGTGATGGCCTCTGCGCTGACAATGGACAAATTACGCACCAAATTGGTGTGGCAAGCCTCAGGTTTGCCGATTTCTCCTTATGTCGCCTTAAATCGTCAACAGTTTGAAACACTTTCGTCAGAGGAATTAGATGATTGTGTCGCTAAGCTTGGTCTGCCATTAATTGTGAAACCAAGCCACGAAGGCTCTAGCGTCGGGATGAGTAAGGTTAATAAGGCTAGTGAGTTACAGGCCGCCTTAGTTGAAGCTTTCCGTCATGATACAGATGTCTTGATTGAAAAATGGTTGAGTGGGCCAGAATTCACGGTCGCTATTTTGGGTGACGAGGTTTTACCGTCGATTCGGATTCAAGCGCCCGGTGTGTTTTATGATTATGAAGCTAAATATCTGTCTGACGAAACTCAATACTTCTGCCCAAGTGGTTTGAGTGCTGAGTTAGAGCAACAGTTGGCGGAGTTGGCATTACAGGCATATCAGGCGCTGGGTTGCAGCGGTTGGGGCCGGGTTGATGTCATGCAAGATAGCGATGGTCGTTTCTACCTGCTGGAAGTGAATACTTCACCGGGTATGACCAGCCACAGCTTGGTGCCGATGGCAGCGCGTGAGTCGGGGTTGAGTTTCTCCCAGTTAGTGGCCCGAATTTTGATGTTGGCTGACTGATATGTCGCAAGCTGCCCTGAATGCGCGTGAACGAGCGGCTGAAAACAGTGCCGCCCGGCGCAGTAACGGAGGACAGTTAGCAGGGTTGATTTTCCTGCTAATGGTTCTGGGTACCATCCTCTGGGGAGGATGGGTAGTCGTCGGTTGGATGAAGGATGCCAGTCGATTGCCGCTGTCGAAACTGGTGGTGACAGGTGAGCGCCATTACACCACCAATGATGATATTCGCCAGGCAATTCTGGCATTGGGCGCACCAGGGACTTTCATGACGCAGGATGTCAATATCATTCAGCAACAGATTGAGAGATTACCTTGGATTCAGCAGGCCAGTGTGCGTAAACAATGGCCGGATGAGCTGAAAATCCATCTGGTGGAGTATGTGCCCTTTGCCCGTTGGAATGATTTACATATGGTGGATGAGCAGGGGCGGTCATTTAGTGTGCCGTCTGAGCGAGTCGGTAAGCAGAAGTTGCCATTATTGTACGGACCGGAAGGCAGTGAACAGGATGTTCTCGAAGGTTACCGGGCAATAAACAAGGTGTTAGCGGCCAATAAGTATCAGCTAAAAATGGTGGCAATGAGTGCCAGACATTCTTGGCAGTTGGCCTTAGATAATGATGTTCGGCTGGAGCTGGGACGGGATGACCGGATGGGGCGTTTGCAGCGTTTCATCAAGTTGTATCCGATGTTGCAACAGCAGCCAGATAAACGGGTCAGTTATGTCGATTTGCGATATGAAACAGGGGCTGCAATAGGTTGGGCTCCGGTATTTATCGGCAGTCAGGGTGTTGAACCATCCATAAATGACCAGCAGAACAGTAATCCGCAACAGAATCAGGCACAGGCAAAACAACAATGATCAAGTCGACGGACAGAAAACTGGTAGTAGGTCTTGAGATCGGAACGGCAAAGGTCTCCGCATTGGTAGGGGAAGTTCTGCCCGATGGCATGGTCAATATTATTGGGGTAGGCAGTTGCCCATCCCGTGGCATGGATAAGGGTGGGGTTAATGATCTTGAATCGGTAGTGAAATGCGTCCAGCGCGCTATCGATCAGGCTGAGTTAATGGCAGATTGCCAAATTTCATCTGTTTATCTGGCGTTGTCGGGTAAACATATCAGTTGTCAGAATGAAATAGGGATGGTTCCTATTTCAGAAGAGGAAGTAACTCAGGAAGATGTAGAAAACGTAGTGCATACCGCGAAGTCGGTACGTGTGCGTGATGAGCATCGTATCTTGCATGTTATTCCGCAGGAGTATGCCATCGATTATCAGGAAGGCATTAAAAATCCTGTTGGTCTTTCGGGCGTGCGGATGCAGGCCAAGGTACACCTGATTACCTGCCATAACGATATGGCAAAGAATATTGTTAAAGCGGTAGAACGTTGTGGTCTGAAAGTGGACCAATTGATTTTCGCCGGTTTGGCAGCCAGTTATGCCGTATTGACCGAAGATGAACGTGAGCTAGGTGTCTGTGTTGTCGACATCGGTGGTGGCACCATGGATATGGCGGTTTATACCGGTGGGGCATTGCGTCATACCAAAGTTATCCCTTACGCCGGGAATGTGGTCACCAGCGATATAGCTTATGCCTTCGGGACTCCGCCGACAGACGCGGAAGCGATTAAAGTTCGACACGGCTGTGCGCTCGGGTCGATTGTCAGCAAGGACGAAAGTGTAGAAGTGCCAAGTGTTGGCGGACGTCCTCCTCGTAGTCTGCAAAGACAGACACTCGCTGAGGTTATAGAACCACGCTACACCGAATTGCTGAATTTGGTTAATGACGAGATTTTACAATTGCAGGAGCAATTACGTCAGCAAGGTGTGAAGCATCATCTGGCAGCCGGTATTGTGCTGACAGGCGGAGCGGCACAAATTGATGGTTTGGCTGAATGTGCGCAACGAGTATTTCATGCTCAGGTGCGTATCGGTCAACCGCTCAATATTACCGGGCTGACGGATTATGCACAGGAACCTTATTACTCCACTGCTGTTGGGTTGTTGCACTATGGTAAAGAATCTCATCTCAGTGGTGAGTCAGAAGTAGAAAAACGTGCCTCAGTGGGCAATTGGTTTAAACGTATCAATAGCTGGCTGAGAAAAGAGTTTTAATGTTTCAACAAAGAGATCATGCTGAACATATTTTTTGATCTCGAAGCGACAGGCACAAAACGGAGAGAAACTATGTTTGAACCTATGGAACTAACCAATGACGCGGTGATTAAAGTCATCGGCGTCGGTGGTGGCGGTGGCAATGCCGTCGAACACATGGTGCGCGAGCGCATCGAAGGTGTTGAATTCTTCGCCGTTAATACAGACGCTCAGGCGCTACGTAAGACGGCTGTTGGCCAAACAATCCAAATTGGTAGCGGTATTACCAAAGGTTTGGGTGCTGGCGCAAACCCAGAAGTGGGTCGCAATTCAGCCGAAGAAGACCGTGAAGCTCTGCGTGCAGCCCTTGAAGGTGCAGACATGGTCTTTATTGCTGCTGGCATGGGCGGTGGTACCGGTACTGGTGCTGCTCCTGTTGTTGCTGAGGTGGCTAAAGATCTGGGTATTCTGACAGTTGCTGTGGTTACCAAGCCTTTCAATTTCGAAGGCAAGAAACGCATGGCATTTGCTGAGCAGGGTATTGCTGAACTGTCCAAGCATGTGGACTCACTGATCACTATCCCGAACGATAAATTATTAAAAGTTCTGGGTCGTGGCATCTCTCTACTGGATGCATTCGGTGCGGCTAACGATGTATTGAAAGGCGCTGTTCAGGGTATCGCTGAACTGATTACCCGCCCAGGCTTGATGAACGTCGACTTTGCTGACGTGCGCACAGTGATGTCCGAAATGGGTTATGCCATGATGGGCTCTGGTGTTGCTTGTGGCGAAGACCGTGCGGAAGAAGCAGCAGAAATGGCTATCTCCAGCCCGTTGCTGGAAGATATCGACTTGTCTGGTGCTCGTGGTGTTCTGGTTAACATCACCGCTGGTTTCGATTTGCGTTTGGATGAATTCGAAACTGTGGGTAACACTATCCGTGCATTTGCGTCTGACAATGCGACCGTTGTTATCGGTACATCATTAGACCCAGAAATGAACGATGAGCTGCGCGTAACTGTTGTTGCGACCGGTATCGGCATGGATAAACGCCCTGAGATAACGCTGGTAACCAACAAGCAAACACAGCCTGTTATGGACCATCGTTACCAGCAGCATGGCATGTCTCCTTTACCTCAGGAAGTTAAACCTGCGGCTAAAGTGGTTAATGACCCAACTGCTCAAACAAATAAAGAGCCCGATTATTTGGATATTCCGGCGTTTTTGCGTAAGCAAGCCGACTAATTATCGAAAATATTGGAATCTCCGCTCTTTGTGCTAAACTGTCCCGCCGATCTTGTTATAAGCTTGGTCGGTAGGATGGATAACATTGCGAGATAAAACGATGATCAAACAAAGGACTTTAAAACGTATTGTTCAGGCGACTGGCGTCGGTTTGCACACCGGTAAGAAAGTCACGCTGACAATGCGACCCGCGCCGGCTAATACCGGGGTCATCTATCGTCGCACTGACTTGAATCCACCGGTTGATTTTCCGGCAGATGCAAAATCCGTGCGTGATACCATGCTCTGTACTTGCTTGGTCAATGAGCATGACGTGCGTATTTCTACTGTTGAGCATCTCAACGCTGCTCTGGCAGGGTTAGGGATTGATAACATTATTATTGAAGTTAACGCTCCCGAAGTACCGATTATGGACGGTAGTGCCAGTCCATTTGTGTACTTGCTGCTGGATGCCGGTATCGAAGAGTTAAACTCTGCGAAGAAATTCCTGCGTCTGAAAGAGACTGTGCGGGTTGAAGACGGTGATAAATGGGCTGAATTGTCTCCATTCAATGGATTCCGTTTGGATTTTACCATTGATTTTAATCACCCGGCGATTGACTCAAGTACTCAGCGTTACCGTTTAGATTTTTCGGCCGACTCATTCGTCCGTCAAATTAGCCGAGCGCGTACTTTTGGTTTCATGCGTGATATCGAATATCTGCAGTCCCGTGGTTTGTGCCTGGGCGGTAGTTTCGATTGTGCCATCGTGGTAGATGATTACCGCGTGTTGAACGAAGATGGCCTGCGCTTCGAAGATGAATTTGTTCGTCACAAAATGCTGGACGCCATCGGCGACCTGTTTATGTGTGGTCACAACATTATTGGCGCATTTACTGCGTACAAATCTGGTCATGCACTCAACAACAAGCTATTGCAGGCTGTTTTAGCTAAACAAGAAGCTTGGGAATATGTGACGTTCCAAGACGAAGCCGAAATGCCATTGGCATTCAAAGCTCCGTCTACGGTATTGGCTTACTAAAAGCTATTATTTATCACTTTTGGTTGCGTTGGCACTCTCTCCGGCCAACGCAGCCAATCGTTCCAATATTGTCCTCAGTTTTTCAGGGCTACGGCTCGCTAATCCTCTTAATTCCTTAGCACTTTCTAAACTTAAATGGCGCAATGGCGGCGATTTCTCAGAATTTTGCGTAGATTTTGCGATATCTTGCGTAATGTTATGGCCCTTCGCCATTAACGATGGATTAATCCTGATGTCGATTGAAGACAATGATGGTAGAATTTGCGCTCGTAGTGCAGAGAGCAACGCGGGTTGTTCATAACGTAAGCGCATTAACCAGCTAGCGCTCGCAGTCTCTAGCACTAAAACACTCTGTCGATAGTTAGCGACGCGACACCATGGCTGCAACTGTGAAGGGAGCAATCCTTTTACCGCACGGTTAAGTTTTAACAGTGCTGTAGCGCGTTGCTGTACGTTATGCAGTGGTCCGTTTTCTGCTGCAATAGCATCATCGAACAGAACATCTAATAATTGTGGGCGGCTTTCACGCATTGACAAGGCTCCGGCGGATTTTAAACTCGTGATCGGTATTCTAAATCGTTGGCGACAATTTGGCAGACGTTATTTCTGGCCGCATCTCCTATTGGGGATGGTCGCGGCGAGTCTTGGCGTGCCATCAAACCTGTCTGGCGTTCCTGATCAAGCCGCGATACCGAATACATCCTCTAGCCAAAGCCGTCAGAATCAAGGCGCGACAAACTTTAACAGTTTGGCATTGTTGCATGATATGCATCGTCGCCCTTCATTCAGCGTAGACTACTGGCAACAGCATGCACTGCGCACGGTTATTCGTCATCTTTCATTTGCTCTGGCACCTCAAGCAGCTTATGCACGAGTACAAGAAGATGTAGAAATCGAACAAGTTCAGTCGTCTCAAATTCAACAGCTTGCCTTGTTGGATACACTGAATGCGCTGCTGACACACGAATTTAAACCGCCCGCGATCATTCGTTATACTGAGCAGGTTAAACGTCCCGTTATTTCGCTACACACACCCGGACTTTGGCTTGCACAAGTGCAAGGCATCCGAGCCGGGCCTGCCAATTTGAGTTAATTGTTTTCTTGGTTCACCCCAATTTTATACAACCTTTGGCCGCCGGTTTGGTGGTTTTGTAAGAGATATTAAGAATCATGCTAATTAAATTATTAACCAAAGTTTTTGGCAGCCGTAACGATCGTACACTGCGCCGTATGCGCAAGGTGGTTGATCTTATCAACCGCATGGAACCTGAAGTCGAAAAACTGACTGATGCAGAATTACGCGCTAAAACGGATGAATTTCGTGAGCGTTTGGCAAAAGGTGCTGTGCTGGAAACCTTGATTCCTGAAGCTTTTGCTGTGGTGCGTGAGGCCAGTAAACGTGTGTTTGGTATGCGTCACTTCGACGTACAGTTGCTTGGTGGTATGGTCCTGAACGAACGCTGCATCGCAGAAATGCGTACAGGTGAAGGTAAAACACTGACAGCAACTCTGCCTGCTTACCTGAATGCGTTGACTGGACGTGGTGTTCACGTGGTTACCGTCAATGACTACTTGGCTCAACGTGACGCCGAAAATAACCGTCCATTATTTGAGTTCTTGGGTTTGAGTGTCGGTATCAACCTGCCAAATATGACGGCACCGGCTAAACGTGCTGCTTATGCTGCGGATATCACCTACGGTACTAACAACGAATACGGTTTTGACTACCTGCGCGACAACATGGCGTTTAGCCCTGAAGAGCGTGTGCAACGTAAACTGCACTATGCGCTGGTGGATGAGGTCGACTCCATCTTGATTGATGAAGCTCGTACCCCGCTAATTATCTCTGGCCCGGCTGAAGATAGTTCAGAGATGTATATCCGTGTTAACAAACTGATTCCAAAACTGATTCGTCAGGAAAAAGAGGATTCAGATACCTTCCAGGGTGAAGGGCACTTCTCGGTAGATGAAAAATCACGTCAGGTTCATTTGACTGAGCGTGGTCTGATTCTGATCGAACAAATGTTAGTGGACGCGGGCATCATGGATGAAGGGGAGTCTCTGTATTCTCCAAGCAACATTATGTTAATGCACCACGTCACTGCGGCGCTACGTGCGCACGTGCTATTTACCCGTGATGTTGACTACATCGTGAAAGACGGTGAGGTCATCATCGTTGATGAGCACACCGGGCGTACCATGCAAGGGCGCCGTTGGTCCGATGGCCTACATCAGGCTGTTGAAGCTAAAGAAGGCGTTGAGATCCAGAACGAAAACCAAACGCTGGCTTCGATTACCTTCCAGAACTACTTCCGACTCTATGAAAAACTGGCCGGTATGACCGGTACAGCGGATACAGAAGCATTTGAATTTAGCTCGATTTATAAGCTGGATACTATTGTTGTCCCCACCAACCGCCCAATGATCCGTAAGGATTTGGCTGATTTGGTCTATATGACTGAACAGGAAAAAATTGGTGCCATTATCGAAGATATCCGTGAGCGTACGGCAAACGGCCAACCCGTATTGGTGGGGACAATCTCGATTGAAAAATCCGAAGTCGTCTCTGCGGAGCTAACCAAAGCCGGTATTGAACATAAAGTTCTGAATGCCAAATTCCACGCCATGGAAGCGGAAATCGTTTCTCAAGCCGGTCAGCCTGGGGCGGTGACTATCGCCACCAACATGGCAGGGCGCGGTACCGACATCGTGTTGGGGGGGAGCTGGCAGAGTGAGATTGCACTGCTGGAAGACCCAACTGAAGATCAAATTGCCGCCATTAAAGCGGCATGGCAGGTTCGTCATGATGCAGTGTTGGCATCCGGTGGTTTGCATATCATTGGTACTGAACGTCATGAATCGCGTCGTATTGATAACCAGTTACGTGGTCGTGCGGGCCGTCAGGGGGATGCGGGTTCTTCACGCTTCTACCTATCAATGGAAGATGCTTTGATGCGTATTTTTGCCTCTGACCGTGTGTCTGGCATGATGCGTAAATTGGGTATGAAGCCGGGTGAAGCGATCGAACACCCATGGGTTACCAAAGCTATCGCTAATGCGCAGCGTAAAGTTGAAAGCCGTAACTTTGATATCCGTAAGCAATTACTCGAATATGATGATGTGGCTAACGACCAGCGTCGGGCTATCTACAGCCAGCGTAATGAACTGCTGGACGTGTCTGATGTTAGCGAAACTATCAACAGCATTCGTGAGGATGTCTTCAAAACGGTTATCGACAGCTATATCCCAACCCAGTCTCTGGAAGAAATGTGGGATGTTGAAGGTCTGGAACAACGTCTGAAAAATGATTTTGATCTCGATATGCCGATTGCTCAATGGCTTGAGGACGAGCCACAGTTGCATGAAGAAACATTGCGTGAGCGCATTCTGCAACAGGCTATCGAGGTTTATCAGCGTAAAGAAGAAGTTGTGGGCATTGAAATGATGCGCAACTTCGAAAAAGGCGTGATGCTGCAAACGCTGGATTCCTTGTGGAAAGAGCATTTGGCTGCAATGGACTACCTGCGTCAGGGCATTCATTTACGTGGTTATGCGCAAAAAGATCCTAAGCAAGAATATAAGCGTGAGTCTTTTGCTATGTTTGCTGCCATGCTGGAGTCGCTGAAATATGAAGTGATCAGCGTTCTGAGCAAAGTACAGGTGCGGATGCCGGAAGAGGTTGAAGCCTTGGAAGTCCAGCGCCGTGAAGAAGCTGAACGTTTGGCTAAACAGCAGCAATTAAGCCATCAATCAGATAACAGTGCACTGATGTCACAGGAAGAAGTCAGCGTCGCTGCTAGTCTTGAACGCAAAGTGGGACGTAATGATCCGTGCCCGTGTGGTTCAGGCAAAAAATACAAACAGTGCCATGGCCGGTTGCAGTAATATTTTAGGCTAAGATTGATACTGTTAATGAGGGCGGCGTAAAAACCGCCCTTTATTTTGACTTTTTTTTGTCGTTTTATCCTAGGACAAGCAAGCAGGGATATTCAAAGCCGCAGGAATGCCCTGATCAGGAGAAAGAGAATTGAAACACTTACATATCGCCGTGGGGATTATTCGTAACTCGCAGCAAGAAATTTTTATCACTCAGCGTGCTGCCGATTCCCATATGGCCGGCTTTTGGGAATTCCCCGGAGGCAAGATTGAGCAGGGCGAAACCCCCGAGCTTGCTCTAAGGCGTGAACTGCTGGAGGAAACTGGAATTGAAGTACAAAAGGCGACGTTACTGAAGGTACTTGAACATACTTTTACCGATCGTATCGTGACACTAAGTTTCTATCTAGTTGAGGTTTGGGAGGGAGAACCTTTTGGGCGCGAAGGGCAGCCTATGCGTTGGGTGAAACAATCTGAATTATTGGCGCAAGAATTCCCGCCAGCCAATGCAGCAATCATTGAACTGCTGACGGCATAACGCCGTGGATATGATAGATTTTGATTGATAGTGCGAGAATGGAGCAACATGCCATTTGCTCCACCCTTATGAGACGATAATTGGCTGTTAACGCTGTCAGTGTTTGAGAGGGTCTTCTTCGCTCCACTCATCACTATCAGATTGTTCGCCATGGCTAGGTATGCGTTTTTCTTCATCAGCCCACTCACCTAAATCAATAAGCTGGCAACGCTTGCAACAGAAAGGGCGATAAGGGCTTTGTTCGCCCCAAACAACGACCTTTCCACATGTTGGGCAGTTAACCTCTATTTCTTCGGTTTCCATGTTTTCTCCTAAAATCTATCAACACCTTCTACCCTGCATTTTGCAATTCTTCGGGTATAGCTGAGTGCACACTCAGCAGCAGGCCAATTCAAACGATAAACGAGCTGGCACGGTACCATTTTCACTGTCGAGTGGTAAGAAGCGAATGGCATATCGTGTTTTATGACCGGAAATCTGCGGATACAGTTGAATGTCCAGTGGCAAACGTAATCTGAGTAAATCCGCCCCTTCAGCATTATCTTGGAAGAAACCATTTAAGCTAATTTGTGCTCGCAGTGGGCCTGACTGCCGAATCAAATCTAAAATGATGGTCAGCGATTGATTCAGTGGCGCTAGACTTTCCAGCAATTTGGCGATGTGTTGATTACGCTGTTCTTGTGGTTGATGTAGCCAAGTATGCAACGTGGGTAAATCAAAACTACAGCAACCACCAGGGATACTTAGGCGCTGGCGAACAACACTGATTAAACGATCTTCTTTTAGTGATTGCCCGATACGGGGTGCTGACATCAATACTGAAGCCCGACTTTTTAGCTGGCCCCGCAGTGATTCTACTCGTGAGACATCGACGCCGGGCATCTCGGCCCATTGCTGTAATTTTTGTTGCTGGCGTTCAAGCTCTTTAAGTAAATCAGTTCGAACTTCACCGCGCTCTAGGACATCAATTAAATCAGATGCGGTTCGGAAAAATGTTAATGCACTGGCAATATTATCTAACGCACGTTGGCTTTCTAATTGTTGTAGTAAAAACTCCATTCTCAGCCAGGTACGCATTTTTTCATTGAGCGGATGTTCAAAAAGTATTGTTGAGGTGAGGTCACTCATCGATGTAGATCCTGTTGGGCCGCAACTGCCAATTTTAAATACTGCTGGTGTAATGAAGCAACTTGCGGGGCGATAACTAATGGATCGCCACTGTTGTCAATAATGTCATCAGCACAGGCCAGCCGCTGTTGTCGCGAAGCCTGTGAGGCTAAAATATGTTCTGCCTGTTGGCGAGTAATACCATCTCTCGCCATCGTTCTAGCGAGTTGTATTTCAGGTGCTACATCTACCACTAACACACGATTGGCACGGTTGTGTAAACCATTTTCGACCAGCAGGGGAACAACCCAAAGTACATATGGCTTATCAATGCTGGCAAGTTGGCGCTGGGTTTCATGCTGAATCAGTGGATGCAACAAGGAATTTAACCATGCTTTTTCTTTCGGCTCACTGAAAATTTTTTCGCGCAATGCCGCTCGGTTCAATGTGCCATCTGCTTGCAAGATAGTTTCACCATAGCGAGACGCTATAGTACCTAATGCCGGCATTCCCGGTTCAACTACCTGACGGGCAATAATATCAGCATCAACCAGGGGCACACCGAGATTGGCGAATGCGTCTGCGACTGTGCTTTTACCGCTGCCAATACCACCGGTGAGGGCCACAATATAGGTCATTGCCTCGCCTTGCATACTGTTAGTGAGTGGCCGGATTGTATCTGAAAGCAGCGGGGAAGGCATAGCATGGGATGCATTCTGTTTGAACTGAGTAGAAAAATAGATGGCGTGAGCATACAGATAAAAGAGCTGCCGCTACTCTTCAGGTAATTTGTGGGATTGTAGCGTAAATAAAGGTGCATTCGCAGTCTTGCCGTAGAAATATTCATGCGTATGATAGCTTCACTGGGATGGCGTGATTTACGCCCGATCACATTTTGCGATCTATCGCCACTAACCAGGAAATAATCAGCCATGCGTATTGAAGAAGGTTTGAAGTTAGGCTTTAAAGATGTGTTAATCCGTCCTAAACGTTCAACGCTGAAAAGCCGCTCTGAAGTAGAACTGGAACGCCAGTTTACCTTCAAACATTCAGGTTGGAATTGGTCTGGTGTACCTATCATCGCCGCTAATATGGATACTGTTGGCACCTTCCGCATGGCAGAAGTTCTGGCATCATTTGACGTACTCACTGCGGTCCATAAACATTATAGCGTTGAGCAATGGGGTGAGTTTGTAAAACGAGTTCCTGAATCAGTATTGCGGCATGTTATGGTCTCAACCGGGACTTCTTCTGCTGATTTCGACAAAATGAAACAAATTCTGGCGTTATCACCTGCATTGAAATTTATCTGTATTGATGTCGCTAATGGCTATTCTGAGCATTTTGTCTCTTTCCTGCAAAAAGCACGTGAAGCTTGCCCGGATAAAGTTATCTGTGCAGGTAATGTGGTGACTGGTGAGATGGTAGAAGAACTGATTCTCTCTGGTGCCGATATTGTTAAAGTGGGTATTGGCCCCGGTTCCGTTTGTACTACACGTGTTAAGACTGGTGTTGGCTATCCACAGTTATCAGCAGTGATTGAATGTGCTGATGCTGCTCATGGCTTAGGTGGGCAGATTGTCAGCGATGGCGGCTGTTCAGTGCCTGGGGATGTAGCTAAAGCCTTTGGTGGCGGAGCTGACTTCGTGATGTTAGGCGGCATGCTTGCCGGGCATGACGAATGCGAAGGCCGAGTTGTTGAAGAGAATGGCGAGAAGTTTATGCTGTTCTACGGTATGAGTTCTGAATCTGCGATGAAACGCCATGTAGGTGGTGTTGCCGAGTACCGCGCCGCAGAAGGCAAAACAGTTAAATTGCCATTGCGTGGTTCAGTCGATAATACGGTACGTGACATCATGGGCGGCTTGCGTTCAGCTTGTACCTACGTAGGTGCTTCTCATTTAAAAGAATTGACTAAGCGCACTACATTTATCCGTGTAGCAGAGCAAGAAAACCGCGTATTCGGCAGTAATTAATCTCAGATTTTTGATGATATTTATGTGTTGAGATAGAAGGGCGTACTTATTGACGCCCTCTTTCTAAAAATACCTCAAGCTTTTTCACCGAATAATGCCCTCTCTGGCAATCTCATTTATCCAATAACATCACCTAACTGAAATATAGGTAAATACATCGCAATCACTAGAGTCCCAACAATGCTGCCAATAACCAGCATTAAAAGTGGCTCTAACATTTGGGTGAGATTATCGGCCAAATCTTGTGTTTGCTGCTGATGCCAATTCGCCAATTTTTCTAATAGTACGTCCAATGCACCTGACTCCTCACCTACACGCACCATTTGTTGGCATAGCGGCGGGAAGAGAGGCTGTTGGGCTAGAGCTTTATATAACGGCAGCCCTTGATTGATCTGAGCTTGGATATGCTTGAGTGCTTGCTGATAACTGCAGTTATGGATGGACATGAGTGCGGCATCTAACCCCGCGGTTAGGGGGATCCCTGCATATTGAGTCATTGCCAGTGTTTGAAAAATTTGGCTCAAACTGCTGCCACGAATTAACGCTGATATGAATGGGAGGCGCAATAGTAGCCTTTGTTCTCGCTGCTTCCAGTGAACTTGATGCCGCCGTATATACAGATATCCAATACACAGTGATGTTACTAATAAGACGATGAATGGCCCATAAGCAGTAAGAAATGCTGATGTCGCAAGTAATGTGGCTGTCAGTGCTGGCAACTCTGTATCGAATGATTGGTAGATTTGTGCAAATTCAGGTAACACCATGACCAGCATAATCATGCTCACAACTAATGCAATAACGCAGACAAATACTGGATATTTGAGTGCCTTAACCACTTTATTTTGTAGTTTTTGCTGCCGTTCTTGATGCTGTACCAACTGGAGGCAACACTGTTCAAGGTTACCAGTCAATTCTCCCATCGCAATCACTGGGGGATAGAGCCGGGGAAAAGTATGAGGGTAGCGCGCCATCACTTCTGATAATGATTGCCCTTGTGAAACCTGAAGACTTATTTCCTGCAATAAACACTGCCACGGGAGATCATCCATTTCTTTTGCCAGCATTCGCAAGCTGTTAACTAAAGGTAGCCCAGCTTGCAGTAAGGTGGCTAATTGGCGAGTAACAGTAATTAGACGCTCCCCTCGCCAATAACGAGCTGATAACTGTTTACCACTTTTAACGCCAAGGGGATGTAATCCCTGACGGAATATATGCTCATAGACAATATTTCGCTCTGTTGCCAATAGTGCACCGGTTTGAAGTTGTCCCTCTGTATTCGTTGCTTTCCAATAGAATAAGCGCTGATGATTCACGGTATTGCCTCAATATTAGTTAGTTGCCCCACGACACGTTTAATCTCACTCAGGCTAGTCACACCACTTTCGACCAATGCCAAGCCAGCAGAAAGCAGTGTCACTTGCTCTTGTTCCAGCGCAATTCGAGTGAGTTCTGGCGGGCTGGCATTATTGAGCAAAGCTTGTTTAATCGGGGGCGTCACATCTAATATTTCGTAAATTCCCGTCCGGCCATAATAGCCTGCACTGCAATGTTCACAGCCGACAGCAAGATAATGCTGTATTGGCTTTATCTGTACATCGGAAGGGGGATGAAAAAGGGAGATAGATGGCTTTCGGCAATGTAAACACAAGCGGCGCACTAAGCGTTGGGCAATGACTAATATCAGGCTGGAGGCGATTAAGTGACGTTCTATACCCATTTGTGTCAGGCGTATTAGTGTCTCAGCCGTTGAGTTGGTATGTAACGTTGAAAGCACCAAATGCCCAGTGAGTGCTGCTTTAACTGCAATTTCTGCCGTCTCATTGTCTCGAATCTCACCTAGCATAATGACATCAGGATCCTGACGTAACATCGCGCGTAATACACCAGAGAAATCTAGCCCTATCTTCTTGTTAGTTTGAGTTTGATTTATGCCATCCACTTGGATTTCTATAGGATCTTCAACACTACAAATGTTTAGCTGCGATTGGTTTAGTTGCTCCATGCTGCAATAAAGGGTGACTGTCTTGCCGCTGCCTGTTGGCCCTGTGACCAGTATTAAGCCTTGTGGAGCCGCTAGTGCTCGCGTTAACTGTTGGTGAGCGATTGGGACTAGCCCTAATTTCTCCAATGTTGGTTGCTGTTGTGCATTAAGTATTCGCAACACCACTTTTTCACCATATTGCACAGGAAGAGTAGCGATTCTCATGGAGTAGCGGATACCGTCTAACAGCAAAGTGAGTTGACCATCTTGTGATAAGCGTTTTTCAGCAATATTCAATTTAGACATGACCTTCAGGCAGCTACTGATTCGACTTGCTAAATCAGCGGGCGGTGAGGGGGATTCATGTAATACGCCGTCGATTCTTAATCGAATGCGGTAGTGATGCTGATAAGGCTCGAAATGGATATCCGATGCACGTTTTGCAATGGCTAACCTGAGTGTTTGGGTTATAAATTGAATAACAGGAATATCGCTTTGATTATCTAGCAATGTCTCATCAGAATCCTGTTGCGGTTGGTTTGATAAAGTAGCCCCAAGTCGTTCTTCCCGCTTCGTGAGTGTACTAGGAGATATTTCTTTGGATTTCCCCTCCTCGAATGGGGCCAAATTTAATGATTGCTCAATCTTGGCTTCTGGCCAATATTCCACTCTGACTTTGCGGCCACAAGTAAAACGTAGTGCTGTTAATAACTCATGATTCACTGGGGTTGATGACGCTATGAATAGATTCTGACTGTCTAGTTTTAGTGCTATTGCCCTGTGACGGTGGCAAAGTGCGTGTAAATCATCACTGATTATTTGAGGTGGGTATTTCATGAGTTCAGTCATTGGTTAGACCTTGTCATTGAAGCGAAATACACTCTTACAGTTATCTGTAAGGCTGCTATCTACCGCGGTACATGTTCTGGTCCAAACAATATTTCCACTTTTATTTAATGTTGGTGACATAGCCAATGTTAGGTCGGCGAGCGTGTGTTGGCCTGTTAACGTAATGACACCTTTATCAATCATTGTGGTATGAACGTAACGTGACTTTTCCCCTGTAGGTATGCCATGACTGCCTGCATTACAGTTATTGAGGCTGGCATGTTCCAGAACACACAGTTCTACGGCCATTTTGTAAGGGACAATGGTTTGTAACATATCAGTGAGTGCCGCTTTTTGGATATAGCGTTGATAAGACGGAATACCAATGCCACTGAGGACTGCAATGATGGCGATCGCGACCATCAGTTCAATTAATGTAAAACCTCGTTGATTAGCCATATGCCACTTTCCTTGTGTATGAGAAAACAAGGTAAGAGTGCAGGTTTTTCATTCATGGCAATAGCAACACTGCCACGATTTGCGAAGCATACTGTCGAATATTTAGGTTGTTACATAGGCATGACAGATAACTTCGGCGGCGTTCGCAAAACAGAATCAGAGTCTGTTAATGGTTATATTCCGCCGAAGATGATCTGCTAGGATTATTGAAAACGCATGGAAAGGTCTAAGGCGGTGATATGTTTGGTAAGCGCACCCACTGAAATGAAGTCAATGCCTGTTTCAGCATAACTACGCAGTGTTTCCAGTGTGACATTGCCTGAAACTTCCAATTGTGCACTGTTCCCGCCCTTGGCAAATTCATCGCGTTTTTTTACCGCATCACGCATCATTGGAATGGTGAAGTTATCTAGCATAATGATATCTGCCCCCGCTTCCAATGCTTGCTGTAGCTCATCAAGGGATTCCACTTCAACTTCGACAGGGACATCGGCATGTATCCAAAATGCTTTGGCAACAGCTTCTTTAATCGACCCAGCGGCAATAATATGATTTTCCTTAATAAGGAAAGCATCGGATAGGCCAAGCCGATGATTGCTTCCACCACCACAAAGTACGGCATATTTCAGTGCGGTACGCAGCCCTGGCAATGTTTTCCGGGTGTCGAGTAATTGTGTATTTAGCCCTGATAGCATCGCGACATAGTGGCTGACTTCCGTGGCGACACCCGAAAGTGTTTGTAGGAAGTTGAGGGCAGTACGCTCGCCTGTTAATAGGATGCGGGCCGGACCAGTCAGATGGCAGAGCACCTGATTAGCTGTCAATTTGTCGCCATCGTTAACGAGCCACTCGACTGATACTTGAGCGCCAAGTTGAATGAACACTTCATTCAACCAGCGTTGACCACAGAAAACACCCTCTTCACGGGTAATAATAGTGGCCTTGGCATGTTTATCCGCTGGGAGCAATTGTGCAGTAAGGTCACGATCGGCATTGACCTCTCCACCCAGATCTTCACTCAGAGCTTGGGCAACAGTAGAAGGGATATCATATTGAATTCGTTCCAATAGCTCGGCGCGGCGGCTGTCGGCATTATAGCTGCGGGTCGGCATAGAAAACTCCGAAATGGCGGATAGATAGTTGTCCAAACATGCTACTCTGTTGCTGGCAGAAGTGCCATATACCCTTCGTACTTGAAGTCGTCGGTGTGTTAACTATAAAGAGCTGGTTGGTGTGTATTAATAGGGGCTAAGGTAAATAATGCAGTTAGATAATGGCTGGATTTCAGGAGTTAAGCGGGTCGTTTCTCCCCATTTTGATCAGCGGCCCGATGGTGAAACTCCTTCCCTGTTGGTGATTCATAATATTAGTCTGCCCCCCGGTGAATTTGGTGGCCCGTATATCGACCAGCTATTCACTGGCACATTGAATGCTAATGAACATCCTTATTTTGCCGATATTGTTCACTTGCGTGTTTCAGCCCATTGTCTGATTCGCCGAGATGGTGAAATTATTCAATATGTTCCTTTTGATAAACGAGCTTGGCATGCTGGCGTCTCCACCTTTGCTGGACGTGAGCGGTGTAACGATTTCTCGATTGGAATCGAGCTGGAAGGGACAGATGTGTTACCGTTTACGCCCGCACAATATTGCAGCCTGACGGAGATAAGTGCATTACTGTTTGCTCATTATCCAATAACCGTCGAGCGGGTGACGGGCCATAGTGATATTGCTCCGGGGCGTAAAACTGATCCTGGCCCCGCTTTTGACTGGGTGTTGTATCAGCAGCATTTAGCATCGCTCTCTTCACCGTCGTAATGTAGAGAGCATTCAATGTGTTAATCAGAATTTACTGCCGAGCGCTTATGGGTTTGTCGCTTCGTCTGCTATTGTCGTATACACATGCCGGGAGGCGTATGCCCTGTTTCAGGGCTGGTTAAGAGCAAAGGGAGAATAAGAGCTAATGACACTGTTTACGCTGTTGCTGGTGCTGGCATGGGAGCGCTTGTTTAAGCTGGGCGAACATTGGCAGCTAGATCATCGCCTTGAAGTGGTATTTGCGCGTTTTCATCGCTTTTCGTTGATACAAACAATTTTACTGACTGCGGTGTGGATGACACTGGTGTGGTTGGTTTTGCAACTCGTGCAAAATATCTTGTTTGGCTTCCCTCTTTTATTGCTTTGGATACTGATTTGTCTGTTGTGTATTGGTGCTGGTGGCATTCGTAAACATTATCGTGCCTACCTGAAAGCCGCTAAACAGGGCGATGTTCATGCTACTGACAAAATGGCCGAGGAGTTAGCGCTGATTCATGGTTTACCGATGGAGAGTGGTGAGAAGGTCAGGCTGCAATCCCTGCAAAATGCATTGTTATGGATAAACTTCCGCTATTATTTAGCACCTATCTTTTGGTTTGTCGTCTGTGCTAAGTATGGCCCAGTGGCATTAGCTGGGTACGCGATGCTGCGTGGATACCAAACTTGGCTGGCTCGTCATCACACACCTTTGCAGCGTTCTCAATCTGGCATTGATCGTGTCCTACATTGGCTGGACTGGATTCCTGTGCGGTTGGTGGGGGTCGCTTATGCATTATTAGGGCATGGCGAAAGAGCATTGCCAGCCTGGTTCGCTTCATTGGGTGATTTTCACTCACAGCAATATCAGGTATTGACTCGTCTCGCACAGTACTCGTTGGCACGAGAGCCTCATTTAGACCCTGTGCAGACACCAAGAGCGGCGGTTTCTCTGGCGCGAAAAGTTACACTGACAGTGATTGTGGTGGTTGCTTTACTCACGATTTATGGTGCGTTGGTATAGCTAACGTGCTTTCTGTACTGGCCGGAATACTTGCTCCCGGCCAGTGCTATCCCATAAGATATAAACTATTTTCTGAGTGAATCAGTGATTATCTGCTGGTGGCTCGCCAAATATCGGCATACCTTGCTTATCCCAACTGATAGTCTTGATTCGAGTATGACGATTAGGATCATAAAGCGGATCACCTTCAATTTCAGTGTAGTTACGGGCGTGATAAACCAGCACATCTTCGCCAAACTCATTGCGAGTAAAACTATTGTGGCCGGGGCCGAATTGGCGATTTTGATATTGGGTACGAAACACGGGTTCCGGTAATTTATGCCACTGTGCTGCATCCAAAATATCACTGTTGATATCGGCCCATAGCAGCCCTATGCAGTAGTTTTCATCTGTAGCACTGGCGGAGTAACTGATAAAAATACGCTCCCCATATTTAATAACCGCAGGGCCTTCATTGACCCAAAAACCGATGGTTTCCCAAGGTAATTCTGGTTGGCTCAACATGACTGGTTCACCTTTCAGCGTCCATGGATTGGCCATTTCAGCCAAATATAAATTTGAGTTTCCTTGAATGCGAGGGTCTTTCTGTGCCCACAAATAATAGTGTTTCCCGTTATGTTCAAAGTGCGTTGCATCCAGTGAGAAACTATCCAGTGGTGTGGCAATGCGTCCTTTTTCAACCCACTTTCCGGTCAGTGGATTAGCGGCATCGCACTCTAGTGCGAACATACGGTGCTGGAATAAACCTTCGGCAATGTCAGGTGAATGGGCAGCAGCAAAATAGAGATACCATTTGCCGTCAATAAAATGCAGCTCAGGTGCCCAGATTAACGAGCACATTGGGCCTTGTTGTGGTTTGCGCCACACTGTCACAGCTTCGGCTTGAGCTAACCCTGTCAGTGATGCTGCACGGCGCAATTCGAGGCGGTCGTATTCCGGAACAGACGCGGTAAAATAATAATAACCATCAGTGTGCCGATAGATAAATGGGTCTGCCCGCTGCTCAATTAAAGGGTTAGGGTAGGTACGCTCGGTCATACTGACTCCTTGGCTTCCAGTTGCTTCCCAGTGCGATAGTCACTGAGTTCTTGATAGTTATGGCGACGTTTTTCCAGATCGATTTGAATTTGTTTCATCAGATTACGGTCGACTTTCAATAACCGAACGACGCCAGCGGTGATCAGATAACCCACCCCAGGGATCACGGTGAACAGCAGCACAATACTGTTTAATGCACTCGGTGTTTGGTTGATAGCCTCTGCTTGATAACCGGTGGCAGACAGCAGAAAACCTACCATAGCGCCCGCTACCGCTAATCCTACTTTCAAGAAGAATAGATTGCCGGAGAAGCTGATACCGGTGATGCGTTTACCTGTCTTCCATTCACCATAGTCATCAACGTCAGCCATGAGTGACCAGTGCAGTGGGGAG
This sequence comes from Yersinia vastinensis, assembly GCF_044905075.1. Taxonomy (NCBI): domain Bacteria; kingdom Pseudomonadati; phylum Pseudomonadota; class Gammaproteobacteria; order Enterobacterales; family Yersiniaceae; genus Yersinia; species Yersinia vastinensis. The sequence goes on along the minus strand of NZ_CP173260.1, from coordinate 3,875,863 downwards.
GGAATTTGGTGCAGGATATTTAATAGGAAGTAAGCCACCACAATCAGTGCGGTCAGGTGGGGATTTAGGAAATAGAAACCGCATGAGAAAATGGCCAGTATGATATTAGTCCAGAAAAAGACTTTTAATTTACAGAATTTATCTGTCAATGGTTTCGCCAGTGCGCTGCCAATCATCATACCGATGACGCCAAGGCTGATAAAAAGGCTGGCGAAAGAGAATGATTGCTGCATGGCATAGGTGACGTAATACATTGTTGCTGCCATACGAATAAATCCGGGGCAGACATTGCAGAATGTCAGTAATAAGATGCGAACCCACTGATCATTTTTCCACACATCGCGCAGATCAGCTTTTAGGGCATCATTTGTGGGGATAGCGGGTTTAATTCGCTCTTTTACTGTCGCGAAGCAGAATAGGAACATAAAGAAGGCGACTGTCGCCAATACCCCCATTGCCATTTGATAACCGCGTGCTTTATCCGCCCCGCCAAACCATTCAGCCATCGGCAATAATGTCATTGATAATATCAAGGTGGCGATACCCACCATGATGAAACGATATGATTGGCATGAGACGCGCTCTTTGGGATCAGACGTAATCACGCCACCTAATGAGCAGTAAGGAATGTTAATGGCGGTATAGGAGAGTGACATTAAGAAGTAAGTGGCGAAAGCATAGATAACTTTGCTGTTATAGGTCCACTCCGGCGTAGTAAACATGAGAACGCTGAATAAGACATAGGGCAGGGACATCCACAACAAATAGGGGCGAAAACGACCATAACGGCTTTGAGTGCGATCGGCGATAGCACCCATAATCGGATCAGTCACCGCATCCAGAACTCGAACTGAAAGCAGCAGAACCCCCACTAGCGCTGGGGCGAGTCCGAAAATGTCAGTATAGAAATAATTTAGGAAAAGCATGATTGCGCCGCCAATCATGTTGCAACCAGCATCCCCCATTCCATACCCGATCTTTTCCTTCACTGTAAGTGCGGTGTTCATGGATATTTTCTCCGTTATGGATCAAAAACAGTCTTAGGGATGGATTATTGCCGCACAATTGGCTGGGGCATCAGAAGTTAATGGTTATAGAGATGGACAAATAAGCCATTGCCATCAAAGTGTGAGCCAGATTGCAAAATACAGATTTAGTAAATTAAACAGATAAGTTATCGCGAATTTTTTTCTGAGAATAATGAGCTGTCAGTATTCGTTATAGATAAGAATCAGTTGGTTACGATGGAAAGGTATTGATGGAGGATAAATTGGTTTATTTTTGCTAAACAATAAAATAAACGGGCCAGCACTGGTGGCTGGCCCGTTAGAGACGAAATCGTCAGATTTTCATGGATAACAGGTTAATTTCTGCTATTAGGATTTTGCTCGTTGACGGCGGTTTTTCAGGACATAACCGATAGCCAGAAGCAATACCCACGCTGGGATCAGCAGCACTGAAATCTGGATACCCGGTGTCAGGTACATGATGACCAGAATACCCGTCAGGAACAGTAAGCATAAATAGTTGCTGAACGGATACCAGAATGCTTTGAACTGCGGGATGACACCTTGGCGGTTTTTAGCTGCACGGAATTTAAGGTGGGCTAGACTAATCATCGCCCAGTTAATCACCAGCGCTGATACCACTAAGGCCATCAGTAATTCAAAAGCACGCCCCGGCAACAGATAATTAATCAGTACACAGAAGGCAGTGGCAAATGCAGAGACGGCGATAGCAATCACCGGTACACCACGACCATCAACTTTTAACAGTATTTTCGGGCCGTTACCTTGCTTGGCTAAACCAAATAACATGCGGCTGTTACAGTAAACGCAACTGTTGTAGACCGACAATGCCGCCGTCAGCACGACAATATTCAATACTGTTGCGACCACATTACTGTTCAATGCGTGGAAGATAAGGACAAATGGGCTACCGCCTTCAACCACTTTTCCCCATGGGTAGAGGGACAGTAAAATAGCCAGAGAACCAATATAAAACAGCAGGATACGATAGATTACCTGATTGGTGGCTTTCGGGATGCTTTTGGCTGGGTTTTCTGCTTCTGCAGCGGTAATCCCCACTAATTCAAGCCCACCGAAAGAAAACATGATGACAGCCATCGCCATCACCAGACCCATGATGCCATTGGGGAAGAACCCACCCTGCGCCCATAAGTTGGTGACAGTGGCTTCTGGGCCGCCTTGTCCACTAAGGAGTAAATAGCCGCCGAACAGAATCATCGCAATGATGGCGACCACTTTAATGATGGCGAACCAGAACTCCATCTCACCATACACTTTTACGTTCGCCAGATTGATGGCGTTAATGGCAAGGAAGAAGACCGCAGCAGATACCCATGTTGGGATCTCCGGCCACCAATATTGCACGTAGATACCGACGGCCGTGAGTTCAGCCATGGCCACGAGTACGTAGAGAACCCAGTAATTCCAACCAGAGGCAAAGCCGGCGAAGTTGCCCCAATATTTATAAGCAAAGTGGCTGAAAGAACCGGCAACGGGTTCCTCGACCACCATTTCCCCCAACTGGCGCATAATCAAGAATGCGATAAAGCCCCCAATTGCATACCCCAGTAAAACTGAAGGCCCCGCCATTTGAATCGTCTGCGCGATACCAAGAAATAGCCCGGTACCAATAGCACCACCTAAGGCAATAAGCTGAATGTGGCGGTTTTTAAGCCCCCGCTTTAGCTCCGCACCTTCTTGTTGAACACTCATCATTGCATCCTCTGTCGTTGTCACTTTTAGCAGGTTTAGTTAGCTAAACCGATGCTGCTTGCTATGCGTAAGGTTTTGATTACATTATTTGTATTGTTTTGTTTACGGTTGCTTTATGTGGAATTTACGATTTTGGCTACCGTTGAGAAGAGAATAGTGGTAGGCGAGAATTATTGCATCTGCTTTTTATTTTAACCGGCGAATTTTTAGTCAAAACATGCAGAAAAATGTTGATGCGTGATCAAGCTGTTGTTTTCAGGAAAAAGTAATAATGTGCATTTTTAGTACGAAAAGTCACCAGTTGGCTATTTTTATAATGGTCATACCAGTGTTCAGGTGAAAGAAAAGAGGAATACAGATTTTTCTTGTTTCATTTTGAATTTTTATTCATAAAAAATGATTTTAAACTCATAAATAAAATGACTATAACGCTTCAGCTTGCCTAATTACCCGTTTCATAAAAGTTAAAACTCGTTTGTCTCAAGTAATGGTATTACCACCGCCACGTTATCACTTTGCACCCCTTTATCAGCAAAGTTGTTAAAATGTGCTGGGTTTCATGATTTCGGTCAAGGTCCGTATGGACAGGTAGTGAATACTTTGTTACTTTATCGTCACGTTTTTGAAATTGGTATTACCAATTGACTCCGCGCCACTCGCAGAGACGATTCACTCAATACGGCTTACAGCGCGACTTACAAAAAATATGGCCTACAACAAAATCCGTCAGCCCAAATTATCAGATGTTATTGAGCAGCAGCTCGAATACCTGATTTTGGAAGGGACGCTACGCCCGGGTGAGAAATTACTGCCTGAGCGCGAGCTGGCGAAGCAATTTGATGTTTCCCGACCTTCTCTGCGAGAGGCAATCCAGCGCCTTGAGGCTAAGGGGCTGCTGCTGCGCCGTCAGGGTGGTGGTACTTTCGTACAAACCAATCTGTGGCAAAGCTTTAGCGATCCGCTGGCTGAACTGCTGGCCGACCATCCTGAATCACAATTCGACCTGTTAGAAACCCGTCATGCTCTTGAGGGTGTTGCAGCCTATTATGCCGCTTTACGTGGTACTGATGAAGACCTGCAACGGATCCGTGAGTGTCATACTGTGATTCAGCAAGCACAGGACAGCGGCGATTTGGATGCCGAGGCAGATGCTGTCATGCAGTATCAAGTGGCTGTCACAGAAGCTGCGCATAATGTGGTTTTGCTGCATTTACTGCGTTGTATGGGGCCAATGCTGGAACAAAACGTAAAACAAAACTTTGAATTGCTTTACTCGCGCCGCGAAATGCTGGCAACGGTGAGCAGTCACCGCGCCGGGATTTTTGAGGCGATTGTGGCACGCGAGCCAGAAAAAGCCCGCGAAGCTTCACACCGTCACTTGGCGTTTATTGAGGAGATCCTGTTGGACCTCAGTCGGGAGCACAGTCGCCGTGAGCGATCTTTGCGTCGGCTCCAACAGCGCAAGGACTAGAAACGAATCATTCAGGTTGCGCCTCTGCAAGACCTCAATAACTCGTTTTGTACCCTTTGTACTTGAAGCTGCAGGGTTGTTAGCTGCGTGAACTCCCCCGAATGATTTACTTGAGTAAGTTCATCGGGATTCGTTCCCTTGCTGTCTATCCGCAACTCCAATTCCTGTGGGTATAGGTTCTCATTTGAGAATCATTAGCGGCAACTAAACTGATGGGCCTATCTTCCGGTGTTTTCACCAGGGCACGTGCTTTAGCCCCGGGTTAAAGCACAGGAAGATAGGCTCCAAATAAACCATTAGAAACAGATAAGGAATACCACCATGTCAGAACGTTTAAATAATGACGTGGATCCGATCGAAACCCGCGACTGGCTACAGGCGATCGAATCGGTCATCCGTGAAGAGGGTGTTGAGCGTGCTCAGTATCTGATTGATCAGGTTTTGGGCGAAGCCCGTAAAGGTGGTGTGAGTGTTGCAGCTGGTTCAGCCAGCCGTGATTACATCAATACTATCGCAGTAGAAGACGAACCCGCTTACCCGGGCAACTTGGATCTGGAGCGTCGTATTCGTTCTGCCATCCGTTGGAATGCCGTGATGACCGTGTTGCGTGCATCGAAGAAAGATCTGGATTTGGGCGGCCACATGGCATCCTTCCAATCTTCCGCTACCTTCTACGAAGTCTGCTTCAACCACTTCTTCCGTGCTCGTAATCCAAAAGACGGCGGCGATCTGGTTTACTTCCAAGGCCACATCTCTCCGGGCGTTTACGCACGTGCTTTCCTTGAAGGCCGTTTGACACAAGAGCAGATGGATAACTTCCGCCAAGAAGTTGACGGTAAGGGTCTGTCTTCTTACCCGCATCCGAAATTGATGCCTGAGTTCTGGCAGTTCCCGACTGTATCTATGGGCCTTGGCCCAATCAGTGCAATCTATCAGGCCAAGTTCCTGAAATACCTCTCTCACCGTGGTTTGAAAGACACTTCAGCACAAACCGTATACGCCTTCTTGGGTGACGGCGAGATGGATGAGCCAGAATCTAAAGGTGCGATCACCATCGCGACCCGTGAAAAACTGGATAACTTGGTCTTCGTTATCAACTGTAACTTGCAACGCCTTGATGGCCCGGTTACAGGTAACGGCAAAATCATTAATGAGCTGGAAGGCATCTTCAGTGGTGCTGGCTGGCAGGTTCTGAAAGTCATCTGGGGGAGTCGTTGGGATGAACTGCTGCGTAAAGATACCAGCGGTAAACTGATCCAATTGATGAACGAAACTCTGGATGGTGACTACCAGACCTTTAAATCCAAAGATGGCGCTTATGTGCGCGAACACTTCTTCGGCCGTTTCCCAGAAACTGCTGCATTAGTGAAAGACATGAGCGACGACGAGATCTGGTCCCTGAACCGTGGCGGTCATGATCCGAAGAAAGTCTTTGCTGCACTGAAAAAAGCACAAGAAACTACTGGCAAACCGACTGTTATCCTGGCCCATACCATCAAAGGTTACGGCATGGGCGAAACAGCTGAAGGTAAAAACATTGCTCACCAGGTGAAGAAAATGAACATGGAAGGGGTTCACCACTTCCGCGATCGTTTCAATGTGCCTGTAGCTGATGCTGATATCGAAAAACTGCCATACATTACCTTCGAGAAAGATTCCGAAGAGTACAAATATCTGCATGAACGTCGTCAGGCGCTGGAAGGCTACGTGCCAACCCGCATGCCTAAGTTCACTGAAAAACTGGAAATCCCAGCATTGTCAGATTTCAGCTCATTGCTGGAAGAGCAGAATAAAGAAATTTCTACCACTATCGCTTTCGTGCGTGTGCTGAACGTGATGCTGAAGAACAAGTCTATTAAAGACCGTATTGTTCCAATCATCGCCGATGAAGCACGTACCTTCGGTATGGAAGGTCTGTTCCGTCAGATTGGTATTTATAGCCCGAATGGTCAGCAGTACACCCCGCAAGACCGTGAGCAGGTTGCATACTACAAAGAAGACGAAAAAGGCCAGATCCTGCAAGAAGGGATTAACGAATTGGGTGCGGCTTCTTCGTGGTTGGCTGCTGCGACGTCATACAGCACCAATGATTTGCCAATGATCCCGTTCTACATCTACTACTCCATGTTCGGTTTCCAGCGTATCGGCGACCTGTGCTGGGCTGCGGGTGACCAACAGGCTCGTGGCTTCCTGATTGGTGGGACTTCCGGTCGTACCACACTGAACGGCGAAGGTCTGCAACACGAAGATGGTCACAGCCATATTCAGTCACTGACTATCCCGAACTGTATCTCTTACGATCCAGCTTATGCTTACGAAGTGGCAGTCATCATGCATGATGGTCTGGAACGCATGTACGGCGAAGCGCAAGAAAACGTTTATTACTATCTGACGACGCTGAACGAAAACTATCACATGCCAGCAATGCCGCAGGGCGCAGAAGAGGGTATCCGTAAAGGTATCTACAAACTGGAAACTGTTGCAGGTAGCAAAGGCAAAGTGCAGTTGATGGGGTCTGGTGCAATCCTGCGTCACGTTCGTGAAGCAGCTCAGATTCTGGCTAACGACTACGGCGTAGGTTCTGATGTGTACAGCGTAACTTCATTCACTGAACTGGCTCGTGATGGTCAAGACTGTGAGCGTTGGAACATGCTGCATCCAACAGAAACTCCACGTGTTCCTTATGTGGCTCAGGTGATGAACGACGCACCAGCAGTTGCTTCAACTGACTACATGAAGTTGTTCGCTGAACAGATTCGTAACTTTATTCCTGCCAGCGAGTTCCGCGTACTGGGTACAGATGGTTTCGGCCGCTCTGACAGCCGTGAGAACCTGCGTCACCACTTCGAAGTTGATGCTTCTTACGTGGTGGTTGCAGCTCTGGGTGAATTGGCTAAACGCGGTGACATCGACACCAGCGTAGTTGCACAAGCAATTACTAAGTTTGGTATCGACGCCGATAAAGTTAACCCGCGTCTGGCATAAGAGGTAAAGAACAAATGGCTATTGAAATTAACGTACCAGACATCGGTGCAGATGAAGTGGAAGTCACCGAAATTATGGTGAAAGTAGGCGATACCGTTGAAGCGGAACAATCGCTGATCACCGTTGAAGGTGATAAAGCTTCCATGGAAGTCCCTTCACCGCAGGCGGGTGTAGTTAAAGAAATCAAAATTGCTGTGGGCGATAAAGTCGCAACGGGCAAACTGATTATGATCTTTGAAGCTGCGGGCGCTGAAACCGCTCCTGCTAAAACAGAAGAGAAACCAGCGGCCCCTGCTCAGGCAGCGGCTCCTGTGGCATCTGCTGTGAAAAATGTTGAAGTACCAGACATCGGCAGTGATGAAGTTGAAGTCACTGAAGTCCTGGTCAAAGTGGGCGACACTGTTGCCGCAGAACAATCTCTGATCACTGTAGAGGGCGATAAAGCCTCTATGGAAGTACCCGCACCTTTTGCGGGTACAGTTAAAGAGATCAAAATCAGTACGGGTGACAAAGTTAGCACCGGTTCTTTGATCATGGTCTTTGAAGTTGCAGGTGCAGCGGCTCCAGTAGCAGCGGCAGCTCCAGCTCCAACAGCAGCACCGGCAGCTTCTGCGGCTAAAAACGTTGAAGTACCTGATATCGGCGGTGACGAAGTTGAAGTGACCGAAGTAATGGTGAAAGTGGGCGATAAGGTTGCTGCTGAACAATCACTGATTACTGTTGAAGGTGATAAAGCTTCAATGGAAGTACCGGCACCATTCGCAGGTACAGTGAAAGAGATTAAAATCAGCACCGGTGACAAAGTGAAAACCGGCTCTCTGATTATGGTCTTCGAAGTAGAAGGCGCAGCCCCAACGGCTGCTCCAGCTCAGCAAGCGGCTCCTGCGGCAGCGGCACCGGCGAAAGCCGCAGTGCCAGCAGCAAAAGCAGAAAGCAAAGGCGAGTTTGCTGAAAACGATGCTTATGTTCACGCAACACCGGTTATCCGTCGTCTGGCTCGTGAATTCGGTGTGAATCTGGCGAAAGTGAAAGGGACTGGTCGTAAGGGCCGTATCCTGCGCGAAGACGTTCAGGCTTATGTGAAAGAAGCGGTCAAACGCGCTGAAGCGGCACCAGCGACTGCCACTGGTGGTGGTCTGCCAGGCATGCTGCCTTGGCCGAAAGTTGATTTCAGTAAGTTCGGCGAAATCGAAGAAGTGGAACTGGGCCGTATCCAGAAAATCTCTGGTGCTAACCTAAGCCGTAACTGGGTCATGATCCCACATGTGACTCAATTCGATGAAGCGGATATCACTGAAGTTGAAGCATTCCGTAAGCAACAAAACATCGAAGCCGAGAAGAAAAAACAAGATCTGAAAATCACTCCGCTGGTGTTCTTGATGAAAGCAGCTGCCAAGGCGTTGGAAGAATTCCCTCGCTTCAACAGCTCTATTTCTGAAGATGGTCAGAAACTGACATTGAAGAAATACATCAATATCGGTGTTGCGGTTGATACCCCTAACGGCCTGGTTGTTCCGGTATTCCGTGATGTGAACAAAAAAGGTATTGTTGAGTTGTCTCGCGAGCTGTCTGTGATTTCCAAGAAAGCACGTGATGGCAAACTGACTGCATCTGACATGCAAGGCGGCTGTTTCACTATCTCCAGCTTGGGTGGCATCGGCGGTACGGCGTTCACGCCGATCGTTAATGCGCCAGAAGTGGCTATTTTGGGTGTGTCAAAATCATCCATGAAGCCAGTTTGGAATGGTAAAGAGTTTGCTCCGCGTCTGATGCTGCCTCTGTCTCTGTCCTTCGATCACCGTGTGATCGATGGTGCTGCAGGTGCGCGTTTCGCAGCGTATATCGCGACCATTATGGCTGATATTCGCCGTCTGGTCATGTAATCACTGGGGCCGGCTTTGTGCCGGCCTTGTTGTTATATAGACAGATACGGACAGATAAAGACACTTTGATACCAAGTTTGTCAGGCTGTTACATTAGTCGACAAGGTTGTTGAGACACTCGTCACGTGATGCGGCTTTTCAGTTTGTTAACAATTCTGTAAACTTGCCGCGTGTCAGTATCCCTGAAAGTGTCTGTATCCAGGAATAGGCAAGAACGTCACGGTGGATGAGGGCGTTATGAAATTAATTAGCCTAAAAAATGACGTCAGACCCGCCGGACAAACAATTAAGAGGTCATGATGAGTACTGAAATTAAAACTCAGGTCGTGGTACTTGGGGCAGGTCCAGCAGGGTACTCTGCTGCTTTTCGTTGCGCGGATTTAGGTTTAGAAACTATTCTAGTTGAGCGTTACGCCACTCTGGGCGGTGTTTGCCTGAATGTGGGTTGTATCCCTTCCAAGGCACTGTTGCACGTCGCTAAAGTTATCGAAGAAGCTAAAGCACTGGCTGAACACGGTATTGTTTTTGGCGAACCTAAGACTGACATTGATAAAGTACGTGTCTGGAAAGAGAAAGTTATCAATCAGTTAACCGGTGGTTTGGCAGGTATGGCTAAAGGCCGTAAAGTCAAAGTGGTTAACGGTTTGGGTAAATTTACTGGCGCAAATACCTTGGTTGTTGAAGGTGAAAATGGTCCAACGACCATCACGTTCGATAACGCGATTATTGCTGCCGGCTCTCGTCCTATCCAACTGCCATTTATTCCTCATGAAGACCCACGTGTTTGGGACTCAACTGACGCACTGGCACTGAAAACTGTCCCAGAACGTCTGCTGGTCATGGGCGGCGGTATCATCGGTCTGGAGATGGGGACGGTTTACCATGCTCTGGGTTCGAAAATTGATGTCGTTGAAATGGCGGATCAAGTCATCCCGGCTGCTGACAAAGACGTAGTAAAAGTCTTTACCAAACGTATCAGCAAGCAATTTAACTTGATGCTGGAAACCAAAGTGACCGCGGTAGAAGCCAAAGAAGACGGCATCTATGTCACGATGGAAGGCAAAAAAGCCCCAGCTGAACCACAGCGTTATGATGCCGTTCTGGTCGCTATCGGCCGTGTACCTAATGGTAAATTGTTGGATGCTGGTCAGGCTGGCGTTGAAGTTGATGAGCGTGGCTTTATCCACGTTGATAAACAACTGCGCACCAACGTGCCGCACATCTTTGCAATCGGCGATATCGTCGGTCAGCCAATGCTGGCACACAAAGGTGTTCACGAAGGCCATGTTGCCGCTGAAGTTATCTCTGGCATGAAGCATTACTTCGATCCGAAAGTTATTCCATCCATTGCGTACACTGAGCCAGAAGTCGCATGGGTTGGTCTGACTGAGAAAGAAGCAAAAGAAAAAGGCATCAGCTACGAAACCTCCACCTTCCCGTGGGCGGCATCGGGCCGTGCTATCGCTTCTGATTGCGCCGATGGTATGACTAAACTGATTTTTGACAAAGAAACTCACCGTATCATTGGTGGTGCTATTGTCGGTACTAATGGTGGTGAACTGTTAGGTGAAATCGGTCTGGCAATCGAGATGGGTTGTGATGCGGAAGATATCGCATTGACTATCCATGCTCACCCAACGTTGCATGAATCTGTGGGTCTGGCAGCAGAGATCTACGAAGGTAGCATTACTGATTTGCCTAACCCAAAAGCGAAAAAGAAATAATTTCTTATTGCTAATGAGTTAGTTAAGACGGCTCCTGAACAGGGGCCGTTTTTTATTGGGATAAAAGTAAGGTGAACTGGCTTAGTTGATTTGAATGGGTGGGGGCATAGGCTCATCGGTAATGGCAAGCATGCTGACCCTGAAAGTTGAGCTATCTGCGGACTCTTCTAACTCTGTAATCAAGAAACGGCTTTTAGGTAAAAAAATACGTTCTTCCCCCGGTTCATCAAGTAAATCCCCGATCTCAGTGCTATTAGTACGGCCAAGGAAAAATCTTATGGTATATCTTACGTTGACTTGCCCATCATTCAGGTCGCTGCTATTGAAGTGAGCAATACTGTCCTCATCAGCCGTAGTGCTTAAGAATGAGTCTATTTCAATGATTTCTTCTGGTATTACTTGGGCCAGAAATTCAGCACGATCTCTGACTTCCCCACGATATACTTCATCGACGACGCTCTCATCTTCAGAGGGGATATATCCATCTTCACGCAGTGAAATGTTAATATCTGAATTATTATCGAGCGCGGTGTAGGTTTCTGCTATTTCAACGTCTAACTCGTCGCCGGCCTCTCCTGTTCGTAGGGCATGATTTATAGCGACAAATCCTTCTTCTTGGAAGTTTCTAATAGCAAAATATTCTCTGAAACTTATATTCTCATGTGCGTAAGATGTATTATAAAGCTCGATCTCTTTTTCAATATCTAACTCACCTTCATCTAATCTTTCTTTACCATAGATATTCTCCATTTCTTCTTTTATTTTGGCGAAATCACGAGGTTTAATTAATTTGATACGGTCAATTTTATTTTTTTCTATTGGGTCATGCCCTTTTACGTCATACATGTCCAAAGAGGAGTTACTGCTATTATCCGATAACTCTACTTTAACTCTGCTTGTGCTTGCTCCCTCGTTGATAGTAGGGGGCTTCGTATCCCCTAATAGGAAACCTATTTTGCCATTCACTCGTTGTAATCTGCCAGAAGTCTTGGGATTAGGTTTGGGGCTGGTGGTCGGTAATAAGGGGGTTCGTTCTGTGCTGGTACGAGGTCGAGGTTTTGGTGCAGTCATTCTGGGGTTAGTTATCCTGGTTGGGCCGGGCCGGGGACTTCCACTCGTGCCGGGTTTCGCACCGATACCGACTTTGAACCCCTTGGGTTGAGGTGTCGGCCCACCAGATAATATCCCCAAACTCACCTCTACAGCGATCTCTTCACCGGTCTTGGGGGGTAATTTTCCCTCATCTTCAGGGACTGTTTTACATGCATACCCGGTACGCCATTGGCAATGTTGGTGCTGAAACTCAGTCCAGTTCTGACCAATTCTACGTTTAGGCTCCATGGGTCGAGCATGAATATCATTCATAACAAAGACCGTTAGAGAAAAAAATGCGACTCCAATTTTATTCATATCACCTCCTTTTACATGTAAGCTTTATTGAGATTTAAATAGCATGGCGATGCATTGGCATTAAAATATTGTTTTTGATGAATGGAGGGAATTTTATTTTTTAAGGAGGATGTGTGTCTGCGAATTAATAACCGTGATTACGCTAATATGAAATAAATAAAATAATAGACTGTGAAATTATTTTATTTATTTCAGGGGTGGAATCCATTGCGTAATTGACTTGCTGTAATATTAAATGTGCGGCGTAGGGCTGTCGTGAAATTAGCTGAACTGGTATATCCGGCAAGGGTGGCCGCTTGATCAATACTGATACCTTCTTTCTGGAGTGCCAGCATGGCGCGTTTTAAACGGCAATGGCGCAGGTATTCAAACACCGTAATGTTGTAACTTTCACGAAAACGCCGCTGTAACGTACTTTGGCTCATATTCACTAAATGCGCTAACTCACTCATTGATAGGTGGTCAGCCTCGCCACTTTCCAGCCAATCGCGTACCTGCTGAATACGATTCAACCCACGTAATGACATTTTATTTTGTTGTTGGGCCTGCTTCTCCAGTGAGCTGAACGCTTCAATAATCAACCCAATACATTGAGTTTCCCACTGTAGCCGCTCGAGTGGTGTTGAAAAGGGCGGAGCACTTGCTATTTTCTGGGCGATGGCTTGAGCGTGGATGGATGGACGCCATAAATGAATCGCCAAGTGTTGCTGAGTAAAGTTGTACAGCGCATCCCAGGAGCCAGAGTGCGGCAATAAATCACCGTACAACCATTCACGGTCAAAGGTGAGAGTCAGCGTGCGTTCGTGACTGTTGTTTTTGCCATGGCGAGTAAATAGAGTGCTTTCCGTCAGCGAAACTAGGGAGGCATCGCCTTTTTCCTGCAAATGCAGTTGTTTACCACCAAATGAAACATGTGCGCTACCGCTAACCACAATCGCCAGTTTCAGCGCAGGATTGAGCTGACTCTGCGTTTTAATATCGTAGAGATTAGTGACGTTTGCGGTATGCAAAATCAGGTGTGGATTTAGGCGTAACACCTGAAAATCACCATATAATACCGGGTCAGTAGACAAAGATTTAGCCCCGCTCAACTGATAATCGCTGGCAACCAGATTCGATTGCTGCACAATCTGGTCGCGGTAAATCGGTTTGGATGAGGGGGAAACATTGCGTAAATTATTTCTTTTCACCGCGGGCATGACAAATTCTCCACTGACATTGACGTTCTGACAAAGAGCTTTGCTGTTTACACAAACCTTTTTTCTGATAGCAAATGTAACAATTAGCAAGATGAATTGATAATGAAAATAATTATCAATCTTGTTCGTTTTTGTTGCCCTATGAATAGATCGGTAGAGATTTTCCTCTGCTGACATTTGCTGTGGGCTTTTGCATCGGGGAAAGTGTAATGAAAGTAAAATGGCAGCGGCGCTCTCTGACGACCTTGGCGAGCTTGATTGGCCTGTGTATTTCAACTCCGCTTTGGGCGCAGACACAAGATAGCACTCAAACCGGCTCTGATACAGCCGCGATAGAAAAAACACAAACTGTCACCGCGACTCAACAGCAAGAACCCTCTGAAGCCGGAGGCAAAGCGGCGTCTGGCGATACTCTAGTGGTGACGGCTCAACAGCAAGTGCGTCAAGCATTAGGGGCATCCACTATTACTGCGGAAGATATCCGCAAACGCCCACCGGCAAATGACCTATCCGAAATTATCCGTACTATGCCGGGTGTGAATCTTTCCGGCAACTCAGCCAGTGGTCAGCGCGGTAATAACCGCCAGATTGATATTCGTGGCATGGGGCCAGAAAATACCCTGATTATGATTGATGGCATTCCGGTTTCGAGCCGCAATGCGGTGCGTTATGGTTGGCGTGGCGAGCGTGATACCCGTGGTGATACCAACTGGGTTCCCGCTAATATGGTTGAAAAAATCGAAGTGTTACGCGGCCCGGCAGCGGCACGCTATGGTAATGGTGCCGCAGGTGGTGTGGTGAATATCATCACCAAACAACCAGACAAAGAGCTGCACGGTAGCTGGAATGCTTATATGAACCTGCCACAGCACAGTGAAGAAGGGGCAACGCGGCGCACTGATTTTAGTCTGATGGGGCCATTAAGTGACACCCTCAGCTTCCGTTTATACGGTGGATACAATAAAACTGATGCTGATGATTGGGATATTAACGCCGGTCATGAGTCAGCCCGAACAGGTAATCAGGCTGGGACGTTGCCGGCCGGGCGTGAAGGGGTGCGCAATAAAGATATCAATGGGTTACTGCGTTGGGACTTCGCGGTCGGCCAATCTCTGGAGTTTGAGGTGGGTTATAGCCGTCAGGGGAATATTTACGCTGGTGATACCCAAAACACCAACAGCAATGCCATTGTTCGTAGTTTATACGGCGCAGAAACTAACGTGATGTATCGCGATAACTTCTCACTCACACATCGTGGTTTCTGGGATAACGGTGTCAGCACGACCTCTTATGTTCAGTATGAAGATACACGCAACTCACGTATTAATGAGGGACTGGCGGGCGGTACAGAAGGTATTTTCTCTAATAACCATTTCAGCACTATCAAGCTGGATAACTATTTGGCCCATTCCGAAATTAACTTGCCCTTTGATTGGGGCGTTAATCAGGTACTGACTGTGGGTGCCGAATGGAATGACCAGAAAATGAATGACCCAACCTCTAATACCCAAACAACGAGCGAAGGGGGCAGTGTCAGTGGCTTAACTGGCACCGGGCGCGATACTCGCTCGTCAGCACAGATAGCGTCGGTCTTTGTTGAAGACAATATTGAATTGACAGACACCACGATGCTCACCCCTGCGCTGCGTTTTGATCATCACAGCACCGCGGGCAGTAACTGGAGTCCGGGCCTAAACCTGTCACAAGAACTGGGCGATTACTTCACCATGAAAATGGGTATCGCGCGTTCATATAAAGCGCCGAATCTCTATCAAACCAACCCTAACTATCTGTTATATAGCCGTGGTCAGGGCTGCTATGGTGGTGGCGGCAGTTGCTACTTGATGGGGAATGATTCTCTATCAGCCGAAACGAGTGTGAACAAAGAGATTGGGTTCGAGTTCCATAATAACGATGGCATTATTGCCGGTATTACTTACTTCCGTAATGATTATCGCAATAAGATTGAGCCGGGCTTGGTCTCACTGGGCAACGCCAGTGGCGGAACTGGCGCTTATGCTAACTCCGATATTTTCCAGTGGGAGAATGTGCCGAAAGCATTGGTTGAAGGTTTGGAAGGTAACCTGACCGTTCCATTCACTGATACGGTGCAATGGAGTAGCAACCTGACCTACATGTTGGAATCGAAGAACAAAACGACCGGGGATTATCTATCGATCACCCCAGAGTTTACACTGAATAGCTCATTGAGCTGGCAAGCAACGGATGATCTGTCCTTCCTGTCGACTGTGACATGGTATGGGCGTCAGAAACCGAAGAAATATGACTATCAAGGTTTGCCTGTGACAGGTACGGCGCTCAATGAAGTCAGCCCGTATGCCATTTTTGGTCTGAGCACCAGCTATACCGTGACAAAAAATGTCAGTGTCACCACGGGTATCGAAAACTTGTTTGATAAGCGCCAGTTCCGTGCGGGTAATGCGCAGAACGTTGCCAATATCGCGGGTGCTGGGGCGGCCACTTATAATGAGCCGGGCCGGACATTCTTTGTGAGCTTGAATACTCAGTTCTAAACTTACCTCTCTACAATGAGCAGATACGGCCATTTTCGGCTGTTTCTGCTCTCTTTATCGCCACAATATTTTCCATTTGCCATTCACCGCCATAAAAGTCCTACCAACAGCACGAGACACTCAGAGAGCGATGGTATCCATTCATTAGTTATGGTTATTATACTTGTCATCTTTCAATCAGCAGGTGTGTTGGCCTTTAGTGATGGGCTAACTGAGAGCCGTTATCAATATGTAAGATGATTACACTGCGCTCAACGATTCAGCAAAAATTTAATGTTGCTTTTATGTGAACGAATTAACACTGAGTTTAAATACTGGTATGCTGGTTGAGCGAAACTGGGCCTCTTACCTTACACCTACTGCATCAGTGATGATGGCTGGTGGAATAAGCCCGGCAAAATAAATGACAATAAGAGCGAGGAGAGAGTCGTGCTAGAAGAATACCGTAAGCACGTAGCCGAGCGTGCTGCAGAGGGTATCGTCCCCAAGCCATTAGATGCATCACAAATGGCAGCGCTGGTTGAATCATTAAAAAATCCGCCTGTGGGCGAAGAAGAATTCCTATTAGACCTGCTGATTAACCGCGTACCACCTGGTGTTGATGAAGCAGCCTATGTTAAAGCTGGTTTTTTGGCTGCTATCGCCAAGGGCGAAGCCCACTCCCCTTTGATTACCGCAGAGAAAGCTATTGAACTGCTTGGCACCATGCAAGGCGGTTATAATATTCATCCGCTGATTGATGCGTTAGATAATGAAAAGCTGGCTCCAATTGCGGGCAAAGCCTTATCTCATACCTTGCTGATGTTTGATAACTTCTACGATGTGGAAGAAAAAGCCAAAGCCGGTAATCCGCATGCTAAGAAAGTGATGCAATCCTGGGCTGATGCCGAATGGTATCTTTCCCGTCCAGCACTGGCTGAGAAAATCACGGTCACGGTCTTTAAAGTCACTGGTGAGACCAACACTGATGACTTGTCTCCGGCCCCTGATGCCTGGTCTCGCCCTGATATCCCATTGCATGCTCTGGCAATGCTCAAAAATGAGCGTGAGGGGATTCATCCGGATCAACCGGGCAGTGTTGGCCCAATTAAGCAAATTGAAGAGCTGAACAAAAAAGGCTTCCCGCTGGCTTATGTCGGTGACGTCGTTGGTACTGGTTCTTCGCGCAAATCTGCCACTAACTCTGTGCTGTGGTTTATGGGCGACGATATCCCTTACGTGCCGAACAAGCGCGGTGGTGGTGTGGTGCTGGGCAGCAAAATTGCGCCAATCTTCTTTAATACCATGGAAGATGCTGGTGCTCTGCCAATCGAAGTCGATGTTGCCAATATGAATATGGGCGACGTTATTGATATCTTCCCGTATCTGGGTGAAGTTCGCCGCCATGATACTGGCGAGATATTAGCCACTTTCGAACTTAAAACGGATGTGTTGCTGGATGAAGTCCGCGCCGGTGGCCGTATTCCATTGATTGTGGGCCGTGGCTTGACCACGAAAGCTCGCGAATCATTAGGGCTGCCTGCCAGTGAAGTATTCCGTGTGGCGAAACCGGTGGCGAAAAGCAACAAAGGTTTCTCGCTGGCACAAAAAATGGTGGGTCGCGCCTGTGGTGTTGCTGGAGTGCGTCCGGGTGAATATTGTGAGCCTAAAATGACTTCGGTCGGTTCACAAGATACCACTGGGCCAATGACGCGTGATGAGCTGAAAGACTTGGCGTGTCTGGGTTTCTCCGCTGATTTAGTGATGCAGTCATTCTGCCATACAGCGGCATATCCGAAGCCAGTTGACGTGACGACCCATCACACACTGCCTGATTTTATTATGAACCGTGGCGGTGTGTCTCTGCGCCCGGGCGACGGTATCATTCACTCATGGCTGAACCGCATGCTGCTACCAGATACCGTTGGTACAGGCGGTGACTCCCATACCCGTTTCCCTATCGGGATCTCTTTCCCTGCAGGTTCTGGTCTGGTCGCTTTTGCGGCGGCAACCGGTGTGATGCCTCTGGACATGCCTGAATCTGTACTGGTGCGTTTTAAAGGCGAAATGCAGCCGGGTATCACCTTGCGTGATCTGGTGCATGCAATCCCTTACTACGCGATTCAGGAAGGTTTGCTGACTGTCGAGAAGCAAGGCAAGAAGAATATTTTCTCTG
This sequence comes from Yersinia vastinensis, assembly GCF_044905075.1. Classification (NCBI taxonomy): domain Bacteria; kingdom Pseudomonadati; phylum Pseudomonadota; class Gammaproteobacteria; order Enterobacterales; family Yersiniaceae; genus Yersinia; species Yersinia vastinensis. The sequence continues at coordinate 3,857,761 of NZ_CP173260.1, read as the reverse complement.
GCCGAATTCTGGAAATTGAAGGTTTACCTGAGCTGAAGGTCGAACAAGCGTTCGAACTGGCAGATGCTTCTGCCGAGCGTTCTGCGGCTGGCTGTACCATTAAGCTAGATAAAGCACCTATCACTGAATATCTGCAATCCAACATTGTGCTATTGAAGTGGATGATTGCTGAAGGTTACGGTGATCGCCGTACGCTGGAGCGCCGTATCAACGGTATGGAAAGCTGGTTGGCAAATCCAAATCTGCTGGAAGGTGATGCAGATGCACAATACGCTGCAGTGATCGAAATTGATCTGGCAGAGATAACTCAGCCCATTCTGTGCGCACCAAACGATCCTGACGACGCTCGTTTGTTGTCTGATGTTGCCAACAGCAAAATCGATGAAGTCTTTATCGGTTCATGCATGACCAACATTGGCCACTTCCGTGCCGCAGGTAAATTGCTGGATCAACATAAAGGCCAGTTACCGACTCGTCTGTGGGTTGCACCACCAACTAAAATGGATGCTGCACAACTGACTGAAGAAGGCTATTACAGCGTCTTTGGTAAGAGTGGTGCGCGTATCGAGATCCCCGGGTGTTCATTGTGCATGGGTAACCAAGCGCGAGTTGCGGACGGTGCGACGGTTGTCTCTACCTCAACCCGTAACTTCCCGAACCGCTTAGGGACTGGGGCGAATGTTTATCTGGCTTCGGCTGAACTGGCAGCGATAGCATCACTGCTTGGGCGTCTGCCGACTCCTGATGAATATCAAACGTATATGGCTCAGGTTGATAAGACTGCGGAAGATACATACCGCTATCTGAATTTTGATCAGTTAAGCCAATATACCGATAAAGCCGATGGCGTGATCTTCCAAACCGCCGTGTAAATCGCTATATTTCGCACCTGCTAAAAAAGGAGGCCATTGGCCTCCTTTTTTTATTTAAAAAATAGTTTTGATTAGAATTTTGCAGGTATTTACCGGCTTTGCGAGTTTGCGCCGAGTCAGGCTGCCAATAACGATTAAACTCATTAGAAGAGCATTAGGAGGACGTGCTATGGACTATGAATTCTTGCGTGATTTAACAGGGCAAGTGCTGGTCAGATTCTCCATGGGGCATGAAGTGATTGGCCATTGGCTCAATGAAGAAATTAAAGGTGATTTGGCAAAACTGGACCAAATTGAAGCTGCCGCCAATGAAGTGAAAGGCAGTGAGCGTCAGTGGCAACTCATGGGCCACGAATACACCTTGTGGCTGGACGGTGAAGAAGTCATGGTACGTGCCAATCAACTGGATCTGGAAGGCGATGAGATGGAAGAAGGCATGAATTACTATGATGAAGAGAGCCTTTGCCTGTGTGGTTTAGAGGATTTTCTGTTAGTCCTGAAAGGCTATCGCGATTTTACCCTTCAAACTTGAAGCTACAGGGGTGTTAGCTGCGCTCATTCACCCGAATCACTTACTTGTGTAAGCTCATCGGGATTCGTTTGCTTGCTGCCTACCTGCAACTCCAATTTTTTTGGGTATGTATTTGTAAAAAGAGTTAGAGGGGATTGCGGCTGGCAGACCAGCACAGTAAAGAGCCGACCACCACCATGGCAACACCCGGCCAGAATGCGGCTGAGGGCAGGGTATTGAGCCATAAACTGGCAATCAATATCGACAACAAAGGTGTGAAGTAAGAGAGGGCGGCGACCAGTGTGGCGTTGCCTTTTTTCATGGCAATATCCCAGCATAAGTAGGCCAGCGCTGTATTTGCACCCATTAGTAACAGTTCAAAAGTGGCACGTGAGGTGAAGTGTAACTTACCGGGTGTCAGCACAAAGAACATCACCCACAAGCACAGGGCACAGGCGAGTAAAAATAGTGGCAATGCCCCCGGCCCTCGACTGTATAAACGCACTAAATTGGAATAACCCGCCCAGGTAAAAGCGGCAATCAGTGCCAGGCTGTAGGCCAGCGGATTGCTGCTAACATTGGTGCGCAGAACATTAACATCCAGCCCATCACCACCACTGACTACCCAGATAACCCCGAACAGCGCCAAAGCGGCTCCCGGCCAGAGCCACCAACGTGGTCGGAGTTTAAGTAATGGCACCGCTAACAGCAGGGTCAGACTTGGCCACAGATAGTTAATCAGCCCAATTTCAAGTGTTTGCTGGCGGTCATTGGCCATGCCGACGGCCAGAGCAAAGGACACCATATAGACTACAAACAGAAAACCACAGCCATACAGGTAAGCGGGGTGTTGCCCGCGCAATGTCGGTTTACCGTCCACCAACCACACCAAAATCCCACTGACAGTATAAATGGCGGCACCCGCGCCAAATGGCCCCAGTGTTTCAGACAATCCGCGAGTCAAGGCAACACTCATGCTCCAAAGCAGGATTGCAATAACGCCATACAGGGTAGGGAGGCGGTTCATGAACGGGGCATCTTCCTTGAGCAACATGAGACAGAAAAATAGGATCCTCTTATACATCGTCAATTAGGAAGATGGGAATAGCGAAGTGTAATTATTGATAACTCAGGGTAGGGATTGGAGATGATTTTTTGTTGCTCCATATCTTGCTGGGCAGTCGAGTTAAAGCGTGATGAATATATTTTGGCTAACCATTAAGGAATATTAGTTTAATAAACAATTGGTTAAGTTAGTTAATCAGATAAACCACACTAGAATCCGCTATTGAATTGCGTAGGCTATCCAGTGAGTTGCTTTCTCTGGCTGACTCATTATTTTGCCGGTAGACAAGTAAGCTGCGAATCAGTCGTTACTCCAACACAACACCAGGATGGTGATTTTATGGAAGGATTTGCTTATCGACCCACGCCTATCGTCAGTTGGCTGCTGATTTACCTCACTAGTGTACAACCTTTACATCCGGCTATTGCTGCTGGTATCCAGCCCGATAACGCCCAAACTCAAGTCAGAGTACACGGTCAGATCCCTGTGGTGAATATTGCCCGGCCGAATGCCGCTGGAGTATCTCATAATCGCTATCATGACTTTAATGTCTCCCCCATAGGCGCGATATTAAATAACGCGAAAACTGCGGGGTACTCAACATGGGCAGTAGGACATTTGGCGGCTAATCCCAATTTAGGGGGTAATAGCGCGCAGTTGATTATTAATGAAGTTACCAGCCGTCATCACTCTTCACTGGAAGGCATGCTCAACATCTTCGGTGAAAAGGCCAATGTGATTATCGCCAATCCCAATGGCATAAGTTGCAATGGTTGTTGGTTTAACAATGTGGGCGCTATTACATTAACCACAGGGACACCGGTATTGAATCGGTTAGGTGAGCTGGAGTGGCTCAATGTGCAGGGGGGCACAATTACTGTGGGCAATAAAGGACTCACTGCCCTTTCTCAAAAAGATACCGTCTTCATCAGCCGTCAGCTGAACCTTAATGGAGAAGTTGATGCGAAGCAGCTTGATATCATTTTGGGGACGAATAAGATTGATTATCAGAATGGTCATATTGAACCTTTGTCAGTCATGGGGGCCACACCTGCGTTGGCGATAGATACTCGTGCATTGGGTGGTATGTATGCTGATCGTATTCGTTTGGTATCAAAGGAAAAGGGTGCAGGTGCTGACCTCAAAAATATTTTTGGTGCTGAAGGCAATGTGACGTTTGATATTGCAGGGAATATAACACTCGGAAATATTCTGGCAAAAAAAGATCTCAATATACTCGGTGGAAATACCACTATTACTGTGGATAGCGAATTACTTAGTGGTGGGGATGTCACGCTGGTAACAACTGAATTAAATAACTTCAGCAAAGTTAAGGCCGTAGGTGATGTGCGTATTTTTAGCGATAAAGTTCATAATGTTGGCCCATCAGCTGAACTACATGCCCGCCATCATATGTGGATCCAAAAAGATGCGGAGGGAAATAAGAATAAGTTAGTTGAGAATAAGTCTGGCAGTATTAAAACTAATCTTGGTGATTTGATTATTCGTACGGATAAACTAGATAATTCTCGTCAGGTATTTAATGTGGGGTGGCAGGAGTTAACACCAGATTCTATCCATGCCTACATTTATGATTATGAAAATATTTATTATCCACCGGTTAGAAAAACCATCGAATTATCAGCAGAACAATTTCCTGCTGAGTTCCCTACGGAGTGGTTTGACACCGCAGATGTTAGGCTTATTAATGAGCGAGCAAAATGGTTTTTATATAAAATTAATACTGAGCGGAAGCTGTATCAGATAACAGCCACGACGCCTGCTGCAACAATACATTCAGGTAATAATCTATATATTAATGCCAGTCAGCTAACTAATTCGGTCAGTAATATCAGCGCCCCAAAGGATATTTTCCTGACTGGAAATGAATTTCTCAATAACAGTCATAGCGATTGGAGAGAGGATACGTTCGTTAATTATAACGTTCAGGAGGGAATGCATCACCGAAATCATGCCAGAGAAGACGATGGTATATACGATGGACTGAATTGGATAAAAACAATGGCACTATTTCTTCGGGCAGGAATGTCGTCCTTGATTTTAATAATAGTATTCAGTTACAACCATTGTTATCGTGGCCCCATTCACAATTTGGCTTCGGTTTCGAGTTGAAAAAACCAACACAACCCGTTGTGTTAGGTCATAATATATTACTGCATGCAAAGTCCATTACCAGCAATTATTTGATTCAGGCTCGTGGCGATATAACATTTGTTGCTGATGACACTATTCATTTAAATAATACAACTCTTCAAGGTCGAGATATATCATTTTCTGCACTCAATGACATTAATTCAGTGCATGGTAAATTTTTAGGTCGAGATATTACGTTGCTGAGTCGGCAAGGGGATGTTCTATTTGAACCGGAGTATCATAGTGAATATTATCTTCAACCCTCACACCAGAGAATAATCAGCGAAGTAAATGCAAAGGGAGATTTCACTGTCATTGCGGGTAAGAATATTAATTTAACTGACACCCTAATTCACCCCGCCAATAATATTTTCTTATCAGCAAATCATGATATTAATGTCAAACACAGTAAAAATTTAATCGATGAAATAAATGGTGGGGAAATTCTCAACCGAGAACAAAGTATACAACATATTAACCGGTTGTTTTATTTACCGGGTAAGCTAAAAAGTCATCAGGATATCACATTTAGTGCGGGTAATAACCTGACCTTACATGGCGTCACGTTAGAGTCAGAACAGGATATTAACTTGCATGCTGCTCGTGATATTGAGCTGTCACCACGTGATATCACATTTACATTTGATTCACTGTTGGATCCTTATTCATCCTTTCCATATGATGATCTCCAGCTATTCTTCCCATCATCACGCACCCCTGAATTGAGCACTCAGATAAATGCCAAAGGTAATCTCTTAATCAATGCGGGCCGCGATATTTTGAGTCAGGCCAGCAAGATAACCGTTGGCAATAATCTTAATTTATTGGCAGGTAGGGATATTCGGCTGACGGCATCACTTTATTCAGGCCTTGATAACCCAGAGGGGAATCAACGTCAGGATCGCCATGTGATGACACGCTTGCTGGCGGGAAATGCACTGAATGCGGTGTCAGGTCATCAACTACTCGCTCAGGGGGCAGAGCTTTCTTCTGGCGGCGATATGATGCTGACCTCTGGTGATAATATGCGCTTTGAGTCGCTGCTCAATGAGCAGCATCAGGGCGGTGGTGATAATTTTAGCTATAACAAGCTCCAGCAACCGACTCAACTTAAGAGCGGTGGCATACTGACGCTGATTTCAAACGGCAGTATTTTGTTTCAGGCAACCCAGTTAGCCGCCAAAAAAGTCATGGATATTGCCGCTGAAGGTGGCTATTTATTTGCTCAAGCGATGGAGGAAACCAGCCATGCCGAAGAGCGTTGGAATACCCGTAAATGGTGGGGACGAAGAAAATCACACCATAATGTCCAGCATGTCGCCACGAATAAAGTCACAGAGTTTACGGCTGATGACAATATCAACCTGCTAAGTCGTGATGATAGCACTTATCAGGCTAGCAAAATTGCCGCAGATCAGAACGCTAGATTAACCAGTACTCACGGCAGGGTGAATTTTGAAGCCGTTAAAGATAGCTCGTTTGAGCAAAAGACGACGGTGTCGAAAGGCTTTTACATCAAGCACACCGACAAAGGGTATCAGGACGAAAAATGGATTTTACCCATTATTCATACTGGTGGTGAATTAACCATTGATGCTGCTCAAGGGGTTAGTGCTGATATAAAAGTTCGAAATGAGCAGTCATTGCATGATGCGGTGATCGCATTGGGCAATACTCCCGGCAATGAGTGGCTGAAAACGCTCAATCTACGCGACGATGTGCAGTGGCAAAAAGTGATGGATGCTTACCACCGTTGGGATCACCGCAGCCAACAACTGAATCCGGTGGTGGCGGTGGTGATTGCGATTGCCGTGGCGGCAGCAACGGCAGGATCGGGGCTGGCTGTCACGGCAGGTACGGCGGCAGGTGGCGGCATGGCTGGAGGCGCGGTAACTGCCGGGATATCCTCTCTGGCTTCGCAGGCGGCAGTATCGCTGGTCAATAATGAAGGTGATATATCAAAAACATTCAGGGAGTTAGGTAGTAAATCATCAGTAAAATCGCTGGTAACCTCAATGGCAGTTGGGGGGGCATTGAGCGGGTTTGACGCTGCGATGGGGGTGGGGAGCGCTGCTGATAGTGTCAACGCTGCACAATTACCCCAGTTGAGCAACGGTGACTGGAATAAAGTTGTTCAGCGAGTAGCCGGTCAATCCATTATCAGCTCCAGCCTTAATACCGGCATCAATGGCGGGAGTTTTAAAGATAATTTTACTACTGCATTACTCGCCAATACGGGTGCTCAGTTGCATGCCGAAGGGGCGCATGTTATCGGCAACAATGGGCGTGTATTAGGCGCTCCGGGCAAAGCCCTAAGCCATGCATTAGTGGCAGGTATCGCTGCTGAAATTAGTGGTGGTAATAAGGAAGGTGCAGCGGCGGGTGCACTAGCAGCAGAGTTGGCCGGTGCGGTGCTGGGTGATAACCTGATTGGCACGCAGCACTGGCAAGAGCAGCAAGCGCAACTTAGCCGTGTGGCCGGGGCTCTAGCCGGAGCACTAGCTAGTAGTAAAGCTGAGGGTGCATATAGTGGCGCGGATGCCGCCGAAGTCGTCGAAAGATTTAACCGCCAGTTGCATCAGGAAGAAATCAAGGCGATTAATGAACTGGCTCAGGGTAACAATATTAAGCAAGAACGCTTTATGGCCGCATCCTGCCGTCAGGTAAACTGTAGTGCGCAGGAGTCGCTCAATTCCAGTGAGCGTATTCGGGCTGAGGCGCTAATGGTGAAGTATCCCGAAACACCAGAAGAAGACAGTATTCTGGCACGTTATTGGATACAAAAAGAAAAACAGCGTTTTGGCAATTACCCTGCTCTCACGGGTTTTGAACAAGTCCAGTTATTTACTTATACTGATGTAGATACACTTTCTGATAGTCAAATTTTCGCCAAAAATCAGTGGGTTGAGGAAGCTGGTAAGATCACTGGTTGGTCTGAAGAGACGATTGAAGCCCTTGGTTTGTCAGCGTCTCTGGCAGCATCATTACGGGGAAAAAGATTTGAGCAGAGAGCGTCGGTTTATCCAGCTGGAATTAGCTTTAATATAAACCTGAAGAACCACTTAGCTAAGTTTGATGGGTTCTCTCAGAGAAAAGGTATTCACGGAACGCACAATGCCAATGCTTTTAATCAGGCGGTATCTGTTAACGGAGTAAAGGTAATCAACCGAGCATTTGGGCAAGTAAAAGGTATTACTCATGTCAAATATCAAATCCCAGCAAAAGATAGAGTAGGAAATACGGTTGGATACAAAGCTGATATATTTGAAAAAACCATCTATGATCCTAAGGTTTTTTCTGATGAGAAGATGTTAAAGCTTGGGCAACAAGCAGCAGCAAATGGTTATCATTCAGCTAGAGATTTAGGTGCTAGAGAGTATAGAGCGGAATCTAATGGTATAAAATTTCAAATTTTTTTAGATCAACACTCTGGCACTGTGATTAACTTTTTTCCGGTAATTAAATGATGAACGAATATATTTTTAACAAAATAGATTGTGATAATGATACATATTGGGTAATAAAAAGTTTTTTTAACTCACTTAATCTTTCTGAAAAATTACTTGAAAGTGTAAGTAATATAATCAACAGAACTGGGTTTGTAATAAATGAGATGTATTGTCATTTTCCTGACTTGAATAACTATGATCCTGAATGGCACTTTGAGGGAATAATGTTTGGTGTTTGTGAGGATGAAATTGTTGTTCCTGAATCAGTGGGTTTCGACTATGTCAGATTAGCCTGTGAAAAGTATCTGCAACTTCACCCTGAGGATAGCGCTAAAGTTAGCACCCTACTTGCCCAGCTACCTTAACCCAAAATCCCGGCTAAAAACCGGGATTTAAAGTTGAATATCACCTACACCACATCACACTTCTGGCATATTACGGCCATAGTAGATTTCTTGCATTTCTTTATATAACAGGCGGGTAATACGCTCTCTTTCTTCCGGGCTGAGTTCTTCTGGTTTGGCATTAAACAGGTAATGCTTCAAATCGAAATCTTTCAGCATCATCTTGGTATGGAAGATATTTTCTTGATAAACATTCACATCCATCATGTGGTAAAGCGACTTCATATCGTCAGACATAAAGTTTTGAATCGAGTTTATTTTGTGATCGATGAAGTGCTTAACACCGTTAATATCACGGGTAAAACCACGTACGCGGTAATCCATGGTGACGATATCGGATTCCAACTGATGGATCAGGTAATTCAGTGCTTTCAGCGGAGAAATAACACCGCAGGTAGACACTTCAATATCTGCACGGAAAGTACATAGCCCCTCTTCTGGGTGGCTTTCCGGGTAGGTATGGACGCAGATATGGCTCTTGTCCAGATGAGCAACTACCGCATTCGGTAATGGGCCAGGGTGCTCGGAGGTATCGACATCACGCGGATCAACGGGTTCTTCGCTGACCAAAATAGTGACACTGGCACCCTGAGGATCATAATCCTGACGTGCGATATTTAAAATATTAGCGCCAATGATCGAGCAGGTTTCGCTCAAGATCTCGGTGAGGCGGTTGGCGTTATACTGTTCGTCAATGTAGGCGATATAGCCATCGCGATCGTCTGCGGTCTTGGCATAACAAATATCGTAAATACAAAAACTCAGGCTTTTGGTCAGGTTGTTGAAGCCGTGTAGTTTAAGCTTGGACAATTTAGTTCACCTCCTTACGGATTATGCTCAACGGGTGGTCGTTAAGGCATCCAGCAGATACTGTGGCAAGGCAAAGCTACCGACATGAATCGCTGGGTTATAGTAGCGGCAAGCCAGGCCCGCTTCAGTAAAACGTTGTTGCAGTGTGGCAATATCCAATTGACGCAACTGTGGGTTTTGAGTCGCCCAGGCGAAGGTCATGATACCACCGTAATATGTCGGAATGGCGGCCTGATAAAAACTGACATCCTCGAAATAATGACTAAGCTTGTTATGGCTATCGACGGCTTCATCTTGTTGCAAGAAGCACACTCCGTTTTGTGCCACAAAGATACCGCCTTCGTTCAGGCTACGAGCACATCCCTCGTAGAAAGCCGATGTGAACAGGCTTTCTCCCGGGCCGATGGGATCGGTACAGTCGGAGATAATGACATCAAATTTTTCAGTGGTTTGATTAACGAAGTCGACACCATCAGCAATCACTAACTTGAAGCGGGGATCGTCATAGGCACCCGCGCTGTGGTTGGGGAGATATTGGCGGCAGAACTCAACGACACCGGCATCAATTTCTACCATGGTGATCTGCTCAATATTTTTGTGGCGGCTCACTTCACGCAGCATCGCACCATCGCCGCCGCCGATGATAAGCACCTTCTTCGCTTGACCGTGGGCCAGCAAAGGAACATGCGTCATCATTTCGTGATAGATAAACTCATCACGCTCGGTGGTTTGCACCACGCCATCCAGAGCCATGACCCGACCCAGCACAGGGTTTTCAAAAATAACCAGATCCTGATGCTCGGTTTTTTCGCGGTACAGTATATTTTCGACTGAAAAATACTGGCCGAAATTGGCATGTAATGTTTCATACCATAGTTCTTTCTGTGACATGTTCGGGGCTTCTCCTTCGCAGTAACAGCCATGAAAAATGGGGGCAACATAATAGCCAACTCTGCCAGAGGTTGCACGGCAGAATTTCAGGCTGAAAGGGAAAATGTGGGATCGCTAGTTAGCGTAGGCCAATAAACTCAAAGAGTCACGAGCCAAAGATTTGCATTTGGTAGGAACGGGGATCGCAATACCACGCAGATCACGATAGCTCTCTTCACCCAACGCTTTCATATTAAAGCTATTGTAGTTGCGCAGATCCCAGCGATTTTGTTGAGCAAAATAGACAATTGCCCGTTTGATTTCATTATTGGGCAATTCGCTATAACCACAGTCGTTCTTCAGATAGACGAATACCGCAGTCAGATCGGCAAGATCTTCTGCTTCAGATTCACTTAATGCAGAACTGGCAGACGAGAATCCGCACAGAGTAAGCAGCAGCATAACTAACGTTGTTCTTTTCATCGCGGAAACAGGCTTGTTCATTGTTTACCGACGTTATCACACTGTGATGGCTGGGTATATGCTGGATTGATTCACAGAGTGATTGATTGTGTCTTGACCTTCCCTTTAGGGGAGGGTCTATGCTGACCGCACAGTATTTTTTGTGCCAAGCGGGCACTCTTTGGGTATTTACCGATGGGTATCTACCAACAATCAAGAATGGAGACGACCATGCATCGCCGTGATTTCATTAAGTTAACGGCAGCTCTTGGAGCCGCCACTTCACTGCCTCTATGGAGCCGCACGGCTTTCGCCGCAGATTTTTCACCTCTACCTATCCCGCCATTACTTCAACCCGATGCCAGTGGCAATATTAATGTGAATATTCAAACAGGTACTATGGCTTGGTTGCCCTCTGCGGCGACCCAGACTTGGGGCTATAACGGCAATTTGCTGGGGCCGGCGATTCGGTTGCAGCGTGGCAAGCCAGTCACCATTAATGTGACAAATTCTTTGCTGGAAGCCACAACGGTGCATTGGCATGGTTTAGAAATCCCCGGGGAAGTCGATGGTGGGCCACAAGCATTGATTCAGCCAGGCGAAAAACGTCAGGTTGCATTTACGGTAGAGCAACCGGCAGCCACCTGCTGGTTCCATCCTCATACCCACGGCAAAACCGGTCATCAAGTAGCGATGGGGTTGGGGGGCTTGGTATTAATTGATGACAGTGATAGCGAGAAATTGCCCCTACCAAAACAGTGGGGTGTCGATGATATCCCGGTCATTTTGCAAGACAAACTCTTGGGCAACGATGGTCAAATTGATTACCAATTGGATGTGATGACAGCGGCTGTTGGCTGGTTTGGTGACCGAATGTTCACCAATGGGGCGAGTTACCCACAGCAAATTACCCCGCGTGGTTGGGTACGTTTGCGACTACTCAATGGTTGCAATGCACGCTCGCTAAATCTAGCTCTTAGCGATGGTCGCCCAATGTATGTCATTGGGAGCGATGGTGGTTTACTGTCAGAGCCAGTCGCGGTGCGTGAATTACCGATATTAATGGGGGAGCGTTTTGAGGTGCTGGTGGATACCTCAGACGGTAAAGCGTTTGATTTGGTGACCTTGCCCGTAAAACAAATGGGGATGACATTAGCGCCATTTGATAAACCTTTACCGGTCTTACGCATTCAACCATCACTGGCCGTTGGCAGTAAAACTTTGCCTGATACCTTGGTGGTTGTTCCTGCACTGGCTGATGCCTCGGGCCTGCAAGAGCGCTGGTTCCAATTGATGATGGATCCCAAACTGGATATGTTGGGAATGCAGGCACTGATGAGTCGCTATGGCATGCAAGCCATGGCAGGCATGAGTATGAACCACGGTGCGATGCAAGGGATGGACGGTGGTCATATGGCCGGTATGGATAATGGACATATGAGTGGCATGCACCACGGTACGACGAAAGCCGCATCTGACTTTGATTTCAGCCATGCCAATATGATTAATGGCAAAGCATTCTCGATGACCGAACCGGCATTTGATGCCAAGCTGGGTAAATACGAGAAATGGACCATTTCGGGGGAAGGCGACATGATGTTGCATCCATTCCATGTCCACGGCACGCAGTTCCGTATTTTGACCGAAAATGGCCAGCCGCCAGCAGAGCATCGTCGTGGTTGGAAAGATACCGTGCGGGTAGAAGGAGCGCGCAGTGAAATATTGGTGCGGTTTAACCATTTGGCGCCAACTAGCATGCCTTACATGGCCCACTGCCATCTGCTAGAGCATGAAGATACGGGGATGATGCTGGGCTTTACCGTCAGCGCCTAACCATTTGAAGTTACAGCGGGAGTACTCACTCCCCTGTAATGCCAACTTCTTTGGGCACAGTGAGTGACGGGAGAGGCCGTCGCAACATGGTGCCGGCTATGGTAAACTCAGCGGCTTTCTTCCGGCAAGCAACGTAAAAAAGCGACGTTAATACCTATGAAACACACTGTAGAAGTCATGATTTCCGAACAGGAAGTCAAAACCCGAATCGCCGAATTAGGCCACCAAATTTCTGAACATTATCGCGACAGCGGCAGTGAAATGGTGCTGGTCGGGTTGCTCCGTGGTTCATTTATGTTTATGGCTGACTTATGTCGCGCCATTGATGTTTCCCATGAAGTCGATTTTATGACGGCCTCTAGCTACGGCAATGGCATGAGCACCACCCGTGATGTAAAAATCCTAAAAGATCTGGATGAAGATATCCGTGGCAAAGATGTGCTAATTGTCGAAGATATTATCGATTCGGGTAATACATTAAGCAAAGTTCGCGAAATTTTACAATTGCGTGGACCAAAATCATTAGCTATCTGTACGCTGCTGGATAAACCACAGCGCCGCGAAGTGCAGGTGCCAGTTGAGTGGGTTGGTTTCGCCATCCCAGATGAATTTGTTGTGGGCTATGGTATTGATTATGCACAGCGTTATAGACATTTGCCTTATGTCGGTAAGGTTGTGATGTTGGATGAGTAATTGGGTGACAGGTTACTGCGCGCAGGTTGCACACAAATTGCTGCCGCTCGCGACATCTTGAATATAAAGTATGACTGCGTTTGGGCACTTGAAGTTTGGGCTGCTTCTGCGGAAGTGATTAATGGGAGAGGGTGCGTATGAACGTACCCTCCCATAACGACTGACTTAGTCTTCTTTCGGTTCTTTAGGTAATAACTCGGCCATCGCTTTGCGGTAGACTTGTTCAAGCGCTTCCATGCTGGTCGCTGAGACTTCTAAATCCGTCAGCAGGCCATCTTCGATACCGTAAACCCAGCCGTGAATCATGGCTTTCTGCCCGCGTTTCCAGGCAGAACGGACAATAGTTGAATGTCCAAGGTTGTACACTTGCTCTACGACGTTGAGTTTGCATAACATATCGCTGCGTTCTTCAGCAGGTAATCTACCCAGCAGTGAGCTATGTTTAAACCAAAGATCCCTGATATGCAGCAGCCAGTTATCAATCAGCCCTAATTCCAGGTCTTTTTTCGTTGCGGCTTCAACACCACCACAGCCAAGGTGGCCGCAGATAATGATATGCTCAACCTGCAAAACATCGATGGCGTATTGCACTACGGACAGACAGTTTAAATCGGTATGAATAACCAGATTGGCAACGTTACGGTGGACAAATAACTCACCCGCTTTCAGGCCAGTCAATTCTTCAGCTGGAACTCGGCTATCTGAACAGCCAATCCACAGGAAACGTGGTTTCTGGGCTAGCGCCAAGTGCTCAAAAAAACCGGGGTCATCTTCACTGATAGCTTTTGACCAAGTCCGATTATTGGCGATGAGCTTCTCTATTTCTTTCATGAATGTAAATAGCCTGTAATAAACGAATTGCGGTAGGATAATATACGGCAAGGATGACGATTTTGAAATCGGAACAGTTGTTCCGTTGGAAGCGCACTGTTGTCTGCGTAACATCTTCTCGGTATCTACCCAGGCTCCCTTTTGCCCCGAACTTACCCTGATAAGGGTGGGTTAAGTCAGGCATGGGCAGACTGTAACGGCCGGGAACTCATAGAATAAGGTTCTTTTTTACTTATGACATATGCACTGGAAATAACGCAACTGACCAAAACCTATGTGGGTGGCGTTCAGGCACTGCGTGGTATTGATCTGCACGTAGAGGCAGGCGATTTTTATGCTTTGCTCGGGCCTAATGGGGCAGGCAAATCCACCACCATCGGCATTATCAGTTCATTGGTGAATAAAACCTCTGGCAAGGTGAAAGTCTTTGGTTACGACATTGATCAAGATATTGTTAATGCCAAACGTCAACTCGGATTAGTGCCACAAGAATTTAACTTCAACCCGTTTGAGACGGTATTACAGATTGTGATTACCCAAGCGGGATATTACGGGGTAACGCGGCGCGAAGCCCTGCAACGGGCAGAAAAATATCTCAGCCAGTTAGATTTATGGAGCAAACGTAATGAGCGCGCTATTCGCCTATCCGGTGGGATGAAGCGCCGTTTAATGATTGCTCGCGCCCTGATGCATGAACCTAAATTACTGATTCTGGATGAACCCACGGCTGGAGTAGATATTGAACTTCGTCGCTCTATGTGGGGGTTCTTGAAAGAGCTGAATGCGCAGGGAACCACAATTATTCTGACTACCCATTATCTGGAAGAAGCGGAAATGCTGTGTCGCAACATTGGCATTATTCAGAATGGTGAATTGGTCGAAAATACCACCATGAAGCAACTACTGAGCAAACTTGAATCCGAAACCTTTATTTTTGATTTGGCAATAAAAAGTCCATTACCGAAGTTGGAAGGGTACAGTTATCGGCTGACGGATACTTCAACGCTGGAAGTGGATGTAAAACGCGAACAGGGTCTAAATGGTCTATTCAGTCAATTAAGTGCCCAGGGCATTCAGGTGCAAAGTATGCGCAACAAAGCTAACCGTCTGGAAGAGCTATTTGTCACTTTGGTTAATGGTAACGGGGGAGAAAAAGCATGACCCGTCTGTATTGGGTAGCATTACAAAGTATTTGGATCAAAGAGATTACGCGTTTTGCCCGTATCTGGATTCAAACTCTGGTGCCACCGGTCATTACCATGTCGCTCTATTTCGTTATTTTTGGCAACCTGATTGGGTCGCGAATTGGTGATATGGGCGGTTTTGATTATATGCAGTTTATTGTTCCCGGCCTGATTATGATGGCGGTGATTACTAACTCCTATGCCAATGTGGCGGCTTCATTCTTTGGTGCAAAATTCCAGCGCAGTATTGAAGAGTTGCTGGTGGCCCCGGTGCCTACCCATATTGTTATTGTCGGTTATGTTGGCGGTGGCGTAGCTCGTGGGATTTGTGTCGGCATCTTGGTGACGATTATTTCCCTGTTCTTTGTCCCTCTGCATGTCCATTCTTGGTCAATGATTGCATTGACATTAATGTTGACGGCAATCCTGTTCTCTCTTGGTGGGTTATTGAATGCTGTATTTGCTAAAACATTCGATGATATCAGTCTAGTGCCTACTTTTGTGCTGACACCGTTGACGTATTTGGGCGGGGTATTTTACTCGTTGGCTTTACTGCCACCTTTCTGGCAGGCAGTATCGAAGCTCAACCCTATCGTGTATATGATCAGTGGATTCCGTTACGGTTTCCTTGGCATTACTGATGTTCCTCTGGTCTATACCATTGGGGTGTTGGTGGTCTTTATCGCGGTATTTTATGCTTGGGCTTGGTATTTAATTGAACGTGGTCGCGGCCTACGTACCTAACACTCTCCTCAGTCTTGACGTTGCTACTTTTTGCAACGTCAGTGACTTTGGTCATGGCTGACGTTATTAAGTATGCTAGTAAATTATTAGTTAGTTAATTGTTGTTAATGCTGGAATTTAATCGTAATAAATAATGTCCTCGTCGAATATCGTCTTTCTCAACTCAAAGCGTCTCGTGTTATGCTGGCGCACCAGATTTTCCCCTTTCAAATTCAGCGCCGAATGCGCATAAGTAGAACGATAATGTGGCATAAAAACAGAATAGCTATTGGGATGCTACTCGGTGTTGTCATGTCGGTAATGCTACCGGCAACCCATGCAGATCTCTTGCCTGATGAAGCGACTCTTACCCCTAAATTCATGGTTGCAGACCGTGATAGTGAAATATATTCGTTGGTTGGCGAGAAAGTCATTCCTGTCGGGGAGATCAAAGAAGATCAACTTCTTCAGATTTTACCTGCGGCGGCAGAGTACTATGAATTTAAATTTGGTAACGGCATTGGTTTTATTGATAAAGATGATTTGCGTGATATAAAAAAAGAGATAAAAAGTAATGATATCTTGGGTGATTTGAATAAGCCGTTACCGAACCAAAATATCTTAATACAGCGTGAAACGTCGGTTTATCTGGCAGCTGATTTAGACAGTGAACAATTCGCGACGTTAACTGAGAATTTGCGCTACCCAATCGTAGGCAAATTGAAAGATCGGTTGGGGAATACTTGGTATCAGATCAATATTGGTGATCGCTTAGGGTATGTCAGTAGTGTTGATGCCGAGATAGATAACGGTATCCCGATTCTGACTTATCACCATATGTTGAGAAATGAGGAAAACAAACGTTTCCTGAATACGTCAACCACGACTTCTGATGCGGCATTTAGCAACCAAATGACCTATCTCAAAGAGGCCGGTTACGACACTATCTCCCTCTATCAGTTAGAGGGGTATCTCAATAATAAGATTAACTTACCCGCAAAAGTTGTGGTGCTGACATTTGATGATGGCCTTAAATCAGTTCATCGCTATGCGTATCCAATTCTGAAAGAAAAAGGCTTCCGGGCAACAGCATTTATCATCTCATCACGTATTAAACGTCACCCACAAAAATGGAATCCTGACGCACTACAGTTTATGAGTATTTCTGAATTGAAAGAGATTCAGGATGTATTTGATGTGCAGTCTCATACGCATTTTTTACATCGGACCGACAATAAACGTAATCCGATTTTATTGAGTCGTTCTTATCACAATATTGTTTTTGATTTTGAGCATTCACGTCGCGCGTTATCTCAGTTTAATCCGCATGTGATTTTTCTGTCATACCCCTTTGGCGGCTTTAATCAAACCGCAATTGATGCTGCAAAAAGTGCAGGTTTCCATTTAGCCGTGACAACCGTGCGCGGCAAGGTCAAACCGGGCGATAATCCTTACACACTTAAGCGGCTTTATATTCTGCGTACCGACTCAATCCCAACGATGGCAGAGCGTATTGCTAATGAACCGGGCAAAGCACATATTCCGGCAGAACCTTTGGTGATGGAGTCTGATTAGTCGTTATAGGGCATGAGGGTTAAATATGAGGAAAGGCGCTTAAATAAGCGCCTTTTTTGTGTGTTTTCAAGCGGTAATGGGAATTAAGCGACCTGAACTGGCACTGCTTTCGCTTTACGCTGCAACTGATTCTCACCTTCAAAATACGCCACTTTAGGGTGGTGCAGGCGAGCATCAGCATCAGACATCTGAACATACGAGCAGATAATCAGTTTATCGCCAACGCAAGCACAGCGTGCAGCCGCACCATTGACAGAAATTATCCGCGAACCGCGTTCGGCGGCAATTGCGTAGGTCGAGAAACGCTGACCGTTGTCAACGTTATAAATATCGATGGCTTCATATTCCAGAATACCCGCCGCTTCCAGAAAATCCTGATCAATAGCGCAGGAACCTTCATAGTGCAAATCAGCTTGAGTGACTTTGACCCGATGCAGTTTGCCTTGCAACATAGTGCGTATCATAACTCTTACCTTTGACCCCGGTTATTGCCCAGAAAAAGTCTGGCAACTGATCCTTTCATCGATTGATTCAGGAAGAAGCCCCCAGTTTTGCTGATTTTATCTTACTTGTCTATGACTGACGTGATGACAAAACATGCAGCGCAATCAGTCATTTTTAGTGACAAACTAATCAGCTATGCAAATCAACCTGTTGGTTATCGATCAGGCGCGCTTTACCTAGCCAGGCGGCCATCAAGATAACAGCTTGTTTACTCTCGACCGTCAGTGGCTGTAAGGTTTGGGCATCGCGGATAAAGAGTTCATCAGGTGTAAAACCAGCATGGCGTAATTGCTCTGCAGTATCCGCCAGTAAATCATCAATCTGGCGCTCGCCCAACGTCAGTTTCTCCGCTAACGCCTGCATTATTTTATAGAGCTGCGGCGCAATTTTACGCTCTTCCGCTGTTAGATAACCATTGCGAGAACTCAGTGCCAAGCCATCTTTGGCGCGGACAATCGGCACGCCAACGACATGGATATCATAGCCCATGTCTGCCACCATTTTGCGGATGAGCGCCAGTTGCTGATAATCCTTTTCGCCAAAACAAGCGACATCGGGTTGAACCAGATTGAACAGTTTACTGACAATTGTCGATACACCACGAAAATGGCCGGGGCGACTGGCACCTTCCAAAATGGTGGACAGGGCAGGGACATCAACATAAGTCTGAGCTTCTAATCCTGCCGGGTAAACATCGGCAGCCGCTGGAGCAAACACTAAGTCAACACCGTGGCGCGTCAGTTTCTCGCAATCTTCTTGCAGGGTGCGTGGATAGCGGGCCAAATCATCTGGGCGCTCAAATTGCAGTGGATTGACAAAAATACTCACAACCACGATATCGGCACGGGTTTTGGCATCTTCCACCAATGTCATATGCCCGTCGTGTAGATTACCCATGGTCGGTACTAGCGCGACTCGCTTACCCTCTTGACGCCAGCGACGGATCTGCTGGCGCAACATTGGCAAGGTTTCAATAATTAGCATCCTTTTCTCCGGTATACCCGTCATCTTTCAAGTAGCAGGTGTATTGGCTGCACTCGCTCATCCGAATCACTTACTGATGCCAGTTCATCGGGATTTTCTTGCTTGCCGCCTTCCTGCATATCGAAATCAATAGGGTGTAATTGCAATATTTAAGCAGTAAAAATTTACTGGAATGTATGTTCTTCAGCCGGATAAGCACCGCTCTCAACTTCTTGAATATAAAGCGTAATAGCAGCACGAATATCGCCAGCACTCTGCGCCAGGAAATTTTTGCTAAATTTAGGGGTATGACCGCCAGTAATTCCCAATGCATCATGCATCACCAGAATTTGCCCATCGGTGACATTGCCAGCCCCAATACCAATCACCGGAATAGATAGCGCTTCGGTGACTCGTTGGGCTAATTCTACCGGAACACATTCCAGAACGAGCAGTTGTATACCGGCATTTTCCAGTGCCTGAGCATCTTTCATCAGTTGGTTGGCCGCGACTTCTTCTCGGCCCTGTACTTTGTAACCGCCGAAGATATTGACTGACTGTGGTGTTAGCCCCAAGTGACCACAAACGGGCACCGCACGTTCTGCCAGCATGCGAACGGTGTCGCACAACCAACTGCCGCCTTCCAGTTTGACCATATTGGCCCCGGCTCGCATCAATTCTGCCGCGTTGGTAAATGTTTGTTCTGGCGTGGCATAACTCATGAAGGGCATATCGGCCAATAACAGGCAATGAGGCGCGCCACGGCGGACTGCACGGGTGTGATAAGCCACATCTGCAACGGTGACGGGTAGGGTTGAATCGAAGCCTTGTAGCGTCATACCGAGCGAATCACCCACCAACAGAACCCCAATCCCCTGCTCGGCAAATAATTGAGCAAAGCTGGCATCATAGGCGGTCAGTGTAGCGAACTTACGCTGCTCTTGTTTCCATTGGCGTAAATGGCTCATGGTAGTGGCTTTCATCACTCTATCTCCTGAAGTCGTCAGTTTAATAAAACCATTCTACTGTAACCATAGTACAACGGCGAGTGGTGCTATTTTATGCATTCAATCATATGGATAGAGGTTCTATCTTCGGTGGGGGGTTAAGAATGCAGCACAGAATAAAGAATTAAGGAGAATAGAAATATCAGGAGGGAACAGGTTAGTGCTGGTGGCATTCGTTACCAAGGCACCAAACCATTTTTATCTACCCGCTTAAGGCGCTCTGATAATGCCTCACCATCAGGGAAAATCAGGTCTGGGGCGATATCAGCCAATGGATAGAGCATAAACTCGCGCTCTTTCAGACCATAATGCGGCACCGTCAGGCGATCGGTTTTTATCAGTTGATCACCATACAACATAATATCCAGATCCAGTGTCCGTGGGCCCCAGCGCTGCTCTTTTCTTACTCGCCCCTGATTACGTTCAATGGCTTGGGTGCAGTCTAGCAGTTGCTCAGGTGGAAGCGCTGTATCCAACGCCACCACCGCATTGAGGAAATCGGGTTGATCTTGTGGGCCGAGTGGCTTAGTGCGATAAAAAGGTGAACATGCCACTAACCGGGTGCGCGGCAGATGCTCCAGCGCTTCCAGTGCCGTCTTAACCTGTTGCAGTGGCATAGATTGATTACTGCCCAACGCGATATAGACCCGGATCATGGTATGAATTATGCCCCTTCTTTACGTGGTGCTGGTTTACGCGGGCGGCGAGGACGAGAACGACGCGGCGCAGGATCCGCTCCTAACGTATTCAACATATTTTTTTGCTGTAGTGGCGTTGCTTCTTGGAACTCGCCCCACCATTGGGCTAGACGTTGCAATTCATGGTTATTTTCCACTTCGGCACGCAGCACTAGCAAGTCATAAGCGGCACGGAATTTCGGATGCTCCATCAGCTTGTGGGCGCGTTTACCTTGGCGACGTGACAAGCGTAACTGTAGCAGCCAGATATCTCGTACCAACGACGTAATGCGTTTTGGAATGGCCAGTGAACGACACTCTTCATCCAGGACATCATTCATTGCCAATGCAAAAGCATCGTAATAAGCCAGGCCACTTTCTTGCGTCAGTTTCTGCGCATGTTCAATCAACGGATACCAAAGCATAGCGGCAAATAAAAATGCTGGATTGACGCGCTTATCATTATGCAAACGATGGTCAGTATTTTTCAGAACCTGAACCAGAATGCGTTCCATTGGTGAGTCATGATGCTCTGTAAAATTGCGAGCAATCAGCGGAAATAATGGTTGGAAAAGCTGGTATTCACACAACTTTAAATAAGTTTTATAGCCATAACCTGATTGCAAGAGTTTGAGCGACTCTTCGAACAGCCGAGCGGGCGGGATCTCGTGCAGCAGTGAAGCCAGACGCGGGATCGGTTCTGCGGTTTCTGGGCTTATCGTCATATCCAATTTAGCGGCAAAGCGCACGGCGCGTAGCATCCGCACGGGATCTTCACGATAGCGGGTTTCAGGATCACCAATTAGGCGAATAATCCCTTCTTTCAGATCACGTAAACCGCCGGTGTAGTCGCGCAGCGCAAAATCAGAAATACCGTAGTAGAGGCTGTTAATAGTGAAATCACGGCGCTGGGCATCATCTTCAATTGTGCCGAAAATGTTGTCACGCAGCAGCATGCCATTTTGTGCCTGCTGGGAAGAGTTTTTGTCGCTATCTTCCGCTTGTTGTTGTTCGTGATGACCCCGGAACGTCGCCACTTCAATGATTTCTGGGCCAAACATGACGTGTGCCAGACGGAAACGGCGGCCCACCAGACGACAGTTACGGAATAACTTTCGCACTTGTTCTGGAGTAGCGCTGGTGGTGATATCAAAATCTTTCGGCTTTTTGCCCAGCAATAGGTCACGGACACCACCGCCAACCAGATAAGCTTCATAACCTGATTTATTCAGGCGATAGAGAACCTTCAGCGCATTATCGCTGATATCTCTACGGGAAATATTGTGCTGATCTCGCGGAATAATCGTCATTGGACTTTGTTCCGAAGCAGGCCCCGCTTGATTCTTGCGGCCAGAATTCGCTCTGGCAGGCCTTCTTTCTTTGCGGGCCACGTTATCTTCACCGGGCACTTTATCTTTACGGGCACTACCATCACGGGCCGTCTCATCACGGACAGCTTTGCCATCGCGCGCAGATTTATCATCGCGAATCAGTACCTTACGGCAGAAATTAGCTACTCGGGTAAAAATGGTACACCTCGATAGTGGCAATATTTAACAGAACAACAGAAAAACAGCGGCTAATCATAGCTCACCGTGCTTCCTTTGAGAATGCCGTTATGTTCTCAGTGGCAGCGATGGCCCCCTGAAGTGGAATTGCAGCCAATGTCCAATGTTCGACTGCAAAACGTAATAATAACGGCAAATCAAGATCTTGCCAGCATTCTGGCAGGGGTTGATGTAAAAACTTCAATGCCGCGATCAAAACGGGCCGCGGATCGCCATTTGGCAGTGGCGGTGCATGGTTTTGCTTAGATAACTTATTACCATCCGGGTTTAGTGCCAGTGGCAAATGCAAATAACCGGGCACGGGTTGCTGTAACTGCTGGTAAAGGGCTATCTGTCGCACGGTTGGTTCAATTAAATCGGCTCCGCGAACAATCTCGGTTACGCCCTGAAAAGCATCATCAACCACTACAGCAAGATTATAGGCAAACAGGCCATCCCGCCTACGAATAATAAAATCTTCTTCTGCTAGGGCTGGCACGGCATACAGCTCACCCAATAATTTATCATAAAAGGAATAAACCGGTTGAGTCTGTCGTAAACGGATAGCAGCACCTGTCGCGGGGAGATGGCGCTCGCGGCAGTAACCGTCGTATAACCCACCAATCTGCTGAATACGGCTGCGCGTGCAGGTGCAGTAGTAACTCAGACCTTGTTGTTTCAGCCAATCTAAGGTGGCGCGATACGCGTCATGACGTTGAGACTGATAAACAACTGGGCCATCCCAATGCAGGCCATAGTGCTCTAGTGCCGCTAAAATACGGGCAGCCGCACCTGGGATTTCGCGGGGAGGGTCAATATCTTCGATGCGAACCAGCCAACGACCGCCTTGAGCGCGAGCTTGCAAGTAACTTCCTAGCGCGGCAATCAGTGATCCGAAATGTAAATCACCTGACGGTGACGGCGCAAAACGGCCCACATATTGGGTCTGCCCATGTGCAGTTTGATGAGTATTGATATTTTTGGACATAAAGAGAAGGGAAGTTCAGCGTGTAAAATACGGCACCAGAAATAACTCTGGCACCGTATTATTGCTGTATTAGCCTGCCATCTGCTTTTCGCGGATTTCGGCTAGAGTTTTACAGTCAATGCACAAATCTGCAGTTGGTCGTGCTTCCAGACGGCGGATGCCTATCTCGACGCCACAAGATTCGCAGAAACCGAAATCGTCATCTTCAACTTTTTTCAGTGTCTTCTCGATCTTTTTAATCAGTTTACGCTCACGGTCGCGGTTACGAAGTTCAAGACTAAACTCTTCTTCCTGCGCGGCACGGTCAACCGGATCGGGGAAATTAGCAGCTTCGTCTTGCATGTGCGATACAGTACGATCCACTTCATCCCTGAGCTGATTGCGCCATGCTTCAAGAATCAGCTTGAAATGCGACAGCTGGGCGGCATTCATATACTCTTCGCCTGGCTTCTCTTGGTACGGCTCTACCCCAGCGATGGCGAGAATGCTCAAGGACGAGGTTTTACGTTTTTGCCCTTCTTGCATGATGCTTCTCCTACATTCATACGCACTATCGAAATCCCCAATACGGGGAAAAATCAGGCCGCTATAAATAACAGAAGGAAGGTAGGTTGGCAATTATTCCTGTCGCCTGCTTGACAATGGTGTGAAGGAAGGCGTATTTGGCGAGCGGCTTTACCCAATAGTTGCTTCTTTATTAAGCGTTATGGATGAAGCGTTTCGTCCAGTAATAACGGTAAACGAGCGTCCAGCGCGATACCGTCAGGCGATAGTTGAAAACCGTAGCAAATCACCTCCACTCCTGCTTGCTGTGCCTGGGACAGCAATTGGGCATAGCGATTGTCAATGTGTCGGGCCGCAGCGACTTGCTTGATGCCCGTATGCAATACGGCAAAAAAAAGTACCGCCCGGTGACCGTGGGCAACCATGCTTTGTAACTCCCTGAGATGCTTCTGACCCCGCAGGGTGACGGCATCCGGGAAATACCCACACTGTTGCTGTAATAAGGTAACCGACTTGACTTCAATATAGCAGTTAGACCTATTTTCTGCCTGCAATAACAAGTCTATACGGCTGTTCTCATCCCCATATTTAATCTCTCTTTTGACAGAAGTGTAACCAGATAATTCAACTATATGGTTATTCTCTATCGCAGATCCGACTAACTCATTGGCGCGTAAGGTATTTACGCATATCCAATCACCGGTTTGGGTCTGTGTTAACTCCCAACTGTGGGGATACTTACGCTTCGGATTATCCGAGGTCGAATACCAAACGGTATCTCCCGGTGTGGCGCAACCGGTCATCGCCCCAGTATTAGCGCAATGAATAGTTAATGTTTCTCCGGCGGGCGTCACAATATCAGCTAAAAAGCGTTTATACCGCAGGATAAGTGTGGCGGGTTGTAACCGAGGATGAAAAGACAGCAATTGAGGATGAGAAAGCAACAAGGGGTTAGAGGGCATCTGATGTCCTTTCACTACTAGCCATTGGCCAGCTTTGCACGAGATGATAACGGGTACGGCCCCGCGCGAAGACGGATTCATACAGCGAAAAATGGCTAGCATGGAAACTTTCATTTGCGGTTTTGGCCGGTATGGCCACCGGGCGAACAGCGCCACGCAACAAGGTTACATGAGGGTGAAATGGCAGAGGAGTTTGGTAGCAGCCGCTACGTGCTGCCTGAGAACGTAGCAACTGTGCCAACTGTAATAGTCCACGCGGAGGGTTTTTGCACCCAAGCCATATCACCCCAGATCCGGGCCAGTGGCCTATATCATCCAGCGTTATGTTAAAACCAGGCTGACTTATACGGCCTGCCAGTTGCTGCAATACCTGCGCTTTAGCCGCACTGACCTCCCCAAGAAATGCCAGCGTTAGGTGAAGATTAGCCGCTGCGATAGGGCGACCCGCCTCCGGCGGGAAGTTATCTGCTCGCCATTGCACAATGTTTTGTTGCATGTCTTCAGGCAGCGCCAGTGCAAAGAATAGGCGGCGTGGCTTCGTTTTATTAACGGTATTTTTATCAACGACATTAATCATCAGATTGGCATAATCACTCGGCTAAATACGCTATACGGCCATGATGTTACAATGGCTGACGATGAAAGTAGAGAGCATGGAGAAGAATGTGGTGGTGAGTCAGAGAGAAAGTGAGGCGCAGATGGCCGCTTTACCGGTAGGTGAAGTGCTTAGTGAGATATTGTCTGCCTTGCAAACCTCACCGCAAGTGTTGCTCCATGCCCCTACCGGTGCCGGTAAATCGACGTGGTTACCGCTACAAATCTTACACTATGCCAAGTTTCTAACGGGTCGAATTATCATGCTGGAGCCTCGGCGACTGGCGGCAAAAAATGTGGCGCACCGTCTGGCACAACAACTTGGTGAACAACCGGGTCAGACAGTGGGCTATCGCATGCGGGCAGAAAGTAAAAGCGGGCCGAATACACGACTGGAAGTGGTCACCGAGGGCATCCTCACGCGGATGCTCCAACAAGATGCGGAGCTTGCTGGGGTATCTTTGGTTATTCTCGATGAGTTTCACGAGCGCAGTTTGCAGGCTGACTTAGCATTGGCGTTATTACTGGATGTGCAGCAAGGGCTACGTGATGATCTCAAACTACTGATAATGTCTGCAACGCTGGATAACCAACGCCTTTCTGCACTGCTGCCATCTGCACCGGCGATTATTTCCACTGGTCGCAGCTTCCCTGTTGAACGTAGCTTTCAACCTTTATCTAGCCATGAGCGACTGGAGGATGGAGTGGCTAACCGGGTGAAGCGTTTGCTGAATGAACACTCAGGCTCTTTGTTGCTATTTTTGCCCGGCGTCGGTGAAATTCATCGGGTCATGGAGCGGCTACAGGGGGCGCTCACCAGCGACACGGATCTCTGCCCGTTGTACGGCGCTTTGCCACTCAGCGAACAGCAGAAAGCCATTCAACCGGCCCCTAGCGGGCGGCGCAAGGTGGTGCTGGCGACCAATATTGCCGAAACCAGTTTGACGATTGAGGGGATTCGGCTGGTGGTCGACAGTGGATTGGAACGGGTGGCACGATTTGATGTCAAAAACGGCCTAACCCGTTTGGTGACCCAGCGGATAAGCCAAGCTTCAATGGCACAGCGCGCCGGGCGTGCCGGGCGGTTAGAACCGGGTATTTGCTGGCATCTGTTTGCTAAAGAGCAAGCCGAACGAGCGGCGGAGTACAGCGAACCTGAAATTCTTAACAGTGATTTATGTAGCCTGTGGTTGGAACTGCTGAATTGGGGATGTCAGGATGCGAGCCAGCTTAGTTGGCTGGATCAACCGCCGCAGGCCGCACTCTGCGTTGCCCGCGATTTATTGCTGCGGTTGGGGGCTATCGATTCGAATGGTCAGCTCACCAGCACAGGGCGTGCAATGGCCAGTTTAGGGTGTGAACCACGTCTGGCCGCCATGTTGTGCTTTGCTGTTGATCAAAGCCCAGAAGCCCTGGCGACGGCGGCGTTGTTAGCGGCCATTCTGGAAGAGCCACCACGCTCAGGTCAGATTGATCTGCACGATTGGCTCTGTCGCCCCCAGCCTCATTGGCAGCGGCGAGCAAAGCAACTGGCGCAAAGAGTTAATGCCCGCGTCGGGGGCGTTGATAGCTATCTCGCCGCTCAATTACTGGCGCTGGCTTATCCGGATCGTATCGCGAATGCACGAGGGCAGGATGGTCGTTATCTATTGGCTAACGGTATGGGGGCTGCAATGGCACAGGACGAGGCGCTATCACGTACGCCTTGGTTAGTGGCAGCCAGCTTATTACAAAGCAATAGCGGGCCGGATGCGCGCATTTTATTGGCACTGCCCATTGATGTTGAGCAGTTGGCGCAGCAATTACCTCATCTGGTTGAAGAAAAAACTGTGGTGGAGTGGGATGAGGACAAAGGCACATTACGCGCTTGGCGGCGCTGGCAAATCGGGCGGTTGACTCTGCGAGCACAGCCTTTGGCAAAACCGAGTGATGAGGCATTGCAATCCGCCCTATTGAACTGGGTTCGCGAGCAAGGGTTGCAGGTGCTCAATTGGGATGAGCACGCCGAACAGCTCCGCACCCGGCTGCACTGTGCCAGCCTTTGGCTATCTGAAGAGCAATGGCCCGCGGTCGATGACGATAATTTACTGAGTAAACTTGAACAGTGGTTGCAGCCATCGTTGTCCGGAGTGCGGGATTTACGCGGATTGCGGCAAGTCAATCTCTCAGAAGCATTGACTCGCTTGTTAAGCTGGTCATTACGTCAACGGCTGGATACTGAGCTGCCAACTCATTACACTGTGCCGACGGGGAGCCGCCTGCCCATTCGTTATTATGTTGACCGGCCCCCCGTGCTGGCGGTGCGCTTGCAAGAGGTTTTTGGTGAGCAGCGAAGCCCAATGCTCGCCAGTGGGCGGGTAGCTGTGGTGCTTGAGCTGCTTTCCCCGGCCCATCGCCCATTACAGATTACCGGCGATTTAGCCGCTTTCTGGCAGGGAGCATATCGCGAAGTGCAAAAAGAGATGAAAGGGCGCTATCCCAAACATGTTTGGCCGGATGATCCCGCCAATACCAAACCGACTCGTAGAACCAAGAAGTATCAGGATAAGTGATACGTAGGATTAAGAGTCAATAATTTCAGATGTTTCCCCTTTCTATTCGGTAAATAGGGGGACACATTAAGCCGCAATAATCGCCAATGCGCGTGGAGAGAAAGACATGTCTGGGGATGACCGCGAGCCAATAGGGCGCAAGGGCAAGAAAGCCCAACCCAAAGCTGCACCAAAACGGCCATTGCGCCGGCGGCGTGATGAAGATGAATACGAAGACGAAGATTATTTAGATGATGAAGACCAAGACGATGATGACTATGACGACGAGGAAGAACCGATGCCAAGAAAGGTAGCATCACGTCCACCCCGCAAAAAACGCCGTTGGCTTGGTTTATTTATCAAACTGTTTCTAGTCGGTGCGGTGGTATTGGCTATTTATGGCGTATACCTCGATTCACAAATTCGCAGCCGCATTGATGGCAAAGTTTGGCAACTCCCCGCCGCCGTATATGGCCGCATGGTGAACCTTGAACCGGGAATGTCTTACAGCAAGAAAGAGATGATAGACCTGCTGGAGGGGATGCAGTACCGGCAAGTGACACGGATGACCCGCCCGGGTGAATTCACAGTGCAGGGCGATAGTATCGATATCTTGCGCCGACCGTTTGATTTCCCTGATGCTAAAGAGGGCCAGATCCGTGCGCGATTGATCTTCAAAGATGATCGACTGGCGCGGATCCAAAATCTAGATAATCAGCGTGATTTCGGTTTCTTACGCCTCGATCCTAAGCTTATCACTATGCTGCAATCACCTAATGGTGAGCAGCGACTGTTTGTGCCGCGAGCCGGTTTCCCTGATTTGCTGGTTGATACTTTGCTGGCAACAGAAGACCGCCATTTTTACGAACACGACGGTATTAGCCCATATTCTATTGGGCGTGCCGTGGTCGCTAACCTGACTGCCGGTAAAGCGGTGCAGGGGGGCAGTACACTGACTCAACAACTGGTCAAAAACCTGTTTTTGACCAACGAGCGTTCGCTGTGGCGTAAACTTAACGAAGCCTATATGGCGCTGTTGGTGGATTATCGTTACAGCAAAGACCGGATTTTGGAGCTGTACCTGAACGAAGTGTATCTTGGGCAAAGTGGCAGTGACCAGATTCGCGGTTTCCCGTTGGCAAGTTTGTATTACTTTGGCCGCCCGGTGAATGAACTGAGCCTCGACCAACAAGCCATGCTGGTGGGGATGGTGAAAGGGGCGTCACTGTATAACCCATGGCGTAACCCTAATCTGGCCCTTGAGCGGCGTAATCTGGTACTGCGTCTGTTACAGAATCAGGGCGTGATTGACGGTGAACTCTACACCATGCTCAGTGCTCGACCATTGGGTGTGCAGCCGAAAGGCGGTGTTATCACACCTCAGCCTGCTTTTATGCAGATGGTGCGCCAAGAGCTACAGCAGAAGTTGGGTGACAAGATTAACGACTTGTCCGGTGTGAAAATTTTCACCACGTTAGACCCGGTGTCACAAGATGCGGCAGAAAAAGCCATTGAAGATGGGGTTCCGGCGTTGAAAGCCGCTCGTCATCTGGATGATTTAGAAGCCGCGATGGTGATTGTCGACCGCTTCAGTGGTGAAGTTCGTGCCATGGTCGGAGGGGCGCAGCCGCAATTTGCTGGCTTTAACCGTGCCATGCAGGCACGTCGTTTGGTGGGGTCACTTGCCAAGCCGCCGACTTATCTGACCGCGTTGAGTGAGCCGGATAAATATCGCCTCAATACTTGGTTGTCGGACCAACCATTGTCAATCAAATTACCGAATGGTTCATCGTGGCAACCGAAAAACTACGATCGCCAATTCCGTGGTCAGGTCATGCTGGTAGATGCGTTGGCGAACTCGCTGAACGTACCGACGGTCAACTTGGGAATGTCAGTAGGGCTGGATCAAATCAGTGCCATGCTACAACGTCTTGGTATCCCTAAAACCGTTATCAACCCGGTTCCAGCGATGTTGCTGGGGGCGATCGATCTGACGCCGGTTGAAGTGGCACAGGAATACCAAACTATCGCTAGTGGTGGGAACCGTGCGCCATTATCTGCTGTGCGCTCGGTGATTGCTGAAGATGGTACTGTGCTGTATCAGAGTTTCCCTCAAGCAGAACGCATGGTGCCTGCGCAGGCGGCTTATCTGACACTGTATGCTATGCAACAAGGGGTTGCTCGTGGGACCTCGCGTTCACTGTCAGTGAAATTCTCCAAATACAATCTAGCGGCGAAAACCGGTACAACCAATGACCTGCGTGATAGCTGGTTTGCCGGTATTGATGGCAAAGAAGTGGCGATCGCTTGGGTTGGGCGTGATAACAATGGCCCTGCTAAACT
The DNA here is from genome assembly GCF_044905075.1 of Yersinia vastinensis. NCBI lineage: Bacteria > Pseudomonadati > Pseudomonadota > Gammaproteobacteria > Enterobacterales > Yersiniaceae > Yersinia > Yersinia vastinensis. Next base: position 3,827,704 of record NZ_CP173260.1, on the reverse strand, counting down.
GACCGGTGCCAATGGTGCGCTGACCTTGTATCGTCGCTATCTTGAAAATCAAACGCCATTGCCTTTGGTATTACAGCCACCAGAGGGTATCAGCCAGATGAATATTGATTCGGCTGGGAACTTTGTCTGTGGTGACGCAGGCGGAATGCGCTCGATTCCGGTCTGGACTGAGAATCCACAAGGATTGTGTCAGGCGGCCCAACCGGCACAGCAAGGCCAACCTGATGGCGATGGTGTCGCGGGTTGGATCAAAGATATGTTCGGCCAGTAATATTGTTTCACTGGGCGCAGTAACCTTTACTGCGCCCATCAAAATAAGTGCCTTTCCGCTTCGGTCTTAGCGATTCCCTCCCATGAAATCAGCAGGCTTTGCGCTTGCAGTTCGCTGTGGGTTACGCATAAACTACTTGCTTTGATAATTATTCTCGTTTCGATTCACTTTCTCGTTATTTACCGATAACGTTTGGGTTGCAATAACGACAGCATTCGTTAACAACGACACCCATTAAATTTTAATCGCAGGGCACCATCTTGGACCAACAGGCAAGCCAATCCAGCATATTTACACTCCGTGAGCTGAGTTTTTCGGTTCCCGGCAGAACCTTATTGCAACCGTTGTCATTGACCTTCCCACAGGGAAAAGTCTGCGGACTTATCGGGCATAACGGTTCCGGTAAATCGACACTCTTGAAAATGCTGGGCCGCCATCAACCACCTTCTAGTGGTGAGGCTTTGCTCAATGATGTGCCATTAGCCTTATGGGATAGCAAAGCTTTTGCTCGTGAAGTGGCTTATTTGCCACAGCAATTGCCCGCTGCGGAAGGGATGACGGTGCGTGAGTTGGTGGCGATTGGTCGTTACCCGTGGCACGGCGCGTTAGGGCGTTTTCGTCAGCAAGACCGTGAGCAAGTCGAAGAGGCTATTGCACTGGTGGATTTAAAGCCGTTGGCAAATCGGCTGGTGGACAGTTTGTCCGGTGGCGAGCGCCAGCGGGCTTGGTTGGCAATGATGGTCGCACAAAACAGCCGTTGTCTGTTGCTTGATGAACCTACCTCCGCGCTGGATATTGCTCATCAGGTTGAGGTGTTGGGGCTGATTCAGCGCCTCAGTCATGAGCGCGGGCTGACAGTCATTGCGGTACTGCATGATATTAATATGGCAGCCCGTTATTGCGACTATTTAGTGGCATTACGGGGCGGTGAGATGATAGCTCAAGGCCCGGCTGACAGCCTGATGCAATCTGAGATACTGGAACAAATTTATGGTATTCCGATGGGCATATTACCGCATCCGGCCGGTGGTGCGCCGGTAAGCTTCGTTTATTAATGAAAACCTATTTATCAATGGAACAGTCCCATTTGACCGCGCCCGATCATTCTCGGCGTAGACTACTCACGGCATTGGCACTCTCGCCATTGTTGTATTCATTACCTGGATGGGCGGCAAATCCAGCTAAAGTTGATAGCCACCGGGTGGTGGCACTGGAATGGATGCCCGTTGAGTTATTGATGGCCTTGGGGGTAACACCCTATGGTGTGGCGGATATACATACTTATCGGTTATGGGTGCAAGAGCCAGAACTGCCCGCCAGTGTGATTGATGTCGGGCTGCGCACAGAACCCAATTTGGAGTTGCTTCAGCAAATGGCGCCATCACTGATTCTGATGTCTGAAGGCTTTGGCCCACCTGCGGAAAAACTGGCACCTATCGCCCCTTCAATGAGTTTTGCTTTTAATCAAGAGGGCAGTTCACCGCTGGCGTCGGGGAAAAACTCGTTACGTGTATTGGGGCAACGTTTGGGGTTGGAAGCCGCAGCAGAGCAGCACATCGCCGATTTTAACCACTTTATGCAAGCTGCTCGTCAACGCTTCTTGGGTGACGCTCAGACATCGTTATTGATGTTCTCGCTGTTGGATACTCGCCATGCGCTGGTTATTGGTCAGGGGAGTTTGTTCCAGGATGTCTTAAACGAATTGAACATTAAGAATGCTTGGCAGGGTGAGACCAATCTTTGGGGGAGCACCGTGGTGGGTATTGAGCGTTTAGCCACCATAAAACCGAGGCGAGCTATTTGTTTTGTCCATGGTAATAGTGAAATGTTACAGCAGGTTAGCCATACACCATTGTGGCAATCCATGTCGTTTGTGCGCCAAAACCAATTACAGATACTACCCGCAGCATGGTTCTATGGCGCGACATTATCCGCCATGCGCTTTGTTCGTCTTCTGGAGTCGGTTTGGGGTAAAACTTCATGATGGCAAAGACGTTACGCAAAAGTTGGCTATTACCCGCCAGCTTACTTAGCTTGCTGTGGCTGCTTGCCGTGCTACTGACGCTGCATAATTTTAACCAAGTATTGCCTGCTTCGTTCTGGGGGGCTGCTTTATGGCAACCTGACAGCGATGATGTGCGCCAAATGTTATTCCATTACAGCCAACTTCCTCGGTTGGTTGTGGCCTTGCTCACGGGAGCTGGGTTGGGGTTGGTGGGCGTTTTGTTTCAGCAAGTATTGCGTAATCCATTGGCCGAACCCGCTACGCTGGGGGTGGCAGCTGGAGCTCAATTGGGTCTGAGCATCGCGACATTGTGGATGTTACCCGGTGGTGAGTTGACCCGGCAGTTGGCGGCGATGGCAGGTGGTATCACTATTGGTGCGCTGGTCTTTGGTGTGGCTTGGGGCAAACGGATGTCACCTGTTACCCTGATTCTGGCGGGGCTGGTGCTTGGTCTTTACTGTAGCGCGGTCAGTAATTTGCTGGCGCTATTTAATTATGATCAGCTACAAGGATTGTTCCTGTGGAGCAGTGGTGCGCTAAACCAGCAGGATTGGAGTACCGTACAATTTTTACTGCCCCGCTTAATTATTACGGGCGTATTGGCTGCATTATTGATTCGTCCACTGACCTTATTGGGGCTGGATGACGGCGTAGCCCGCAATCTGGGATTAGGATTGTCATTAGCTCGTCTGGGCGCACTCGGTGTGGCAATTATCTTCAGCGCCATGTTGGTTAATGCGGTCGGTGTGATTGGCTTTATCGGCTTGTTTGCCCCGCTGCTGGCAAAAATTTTGGGCGCCAGACGGCTATCACAGCGCTTAATTTTGGCTCCGATATTAGGGGCTTTACTGCTCTGGGTTACGGATCAAAGTATTCTGTGGCTGACTAACGTTTGGCGAGAAATCCCAACGGGCGCTGCAACGGCTCTGATTGGAGCACCGCTGTTATTGTGGTTGTTGCCGCGCTTGCACAGCGCAACGGCTCCAAGCATGGATTTTGGCGACAATGTGCCAGCGGAGCGGCAGCATTTAGCATTGTGGGTGAGTGGTGGCCTCCTATTACTGCTGGCTGGATTAACACTGGCGCTGATGTTTGGTCGTGATAGTCATGGTTGGAACTGGATTTCTGGCGATGAGCTTCAGGCTTTATTGCACTGGCGCTGGCCGCGAGTATTAGCGGCACTGGCCGCAGGTATGATGCTGGCTGTTGCCGGAACATTAATCCAAAAGCTGACGGGTAACCCGATGGCCAGCCCTGAAGTTTTAGGGATAAGCTCCGGTGCCTCTTTTGGTGTTGTTATCATGATGTTCATTGTGCCCGGTAACGCGCTGGCATGGTTATTACCTGCCGGGAGCCTTGGTGCGGCCGTCACGCTGCTGCTGATTTTGGTGGTTGCCGGACGGGGCGGTTTCTCTCCTGGCAGAATGTTATTGGCAGGGATCGCGTTGAGTACGGCTTTTACAACCGTGATTACTATGTTGCTAGCCAGTGGTGATCCCCGTATGCGTGGCTTACTGGCATGGATTTCAGGTTCGACTTACGCAGTGGATGGCCCACAAGCCCTGAGTACTGGCTTAATTGCTTTAGTGTTGATCGCGTTGACCCCACTGTGCCGTCGCTGGTTAGCGATTTTACCATTAGGCAGCGTGACAGCCAGAGCATTAGGCATGGCGCTCGCCCCGAGTCGGTTAGCTATCTTGTTATTAGCGGCTACAATGACGGCTGCAGCGACATTGACGGTGGGGCCATTAAGTTTCGTCGGTCTGATGGCACCGCATATGGCCCGTATGTTGGGCTTTCGTCGTGCTATTGCACAACTGCTGGTCGCCGCTATTTTGGGGGGCTTGCTGATGGTATTCGCCGATTGGTGTGGTCGGATGCTGCTATTCCCAAATCAGATCCCCGCAGGCCTGTTAGCGACTTTCATTGGTGCACCGTATTTTGTTTATTTATTGCGTAAACAAGGGCGGTGAGCACGTGTTATGAACAAATGCCTACCCGGTTGAATAGGGTAGGTGTTGGGTATTTTTCATAATAACTGGATTAAAATTCATTTCGATAAAAGCACAATAGTAAAAAAATAAAATAGCTAACTATATTTATCAGTTATTTAAATTCAGCATCCATTTGATGAAAACTATTGTGTGTAATTTCTTATGTGATAATGTTAAAAATAACCATAAATCTTTACTTGGTTATTTTTAATATTCATTATCTACTTGACTATATATTTACTCAGATCTATTTCTCGTTAAACTAAACAATCTGTTTGTTAATTTCTTTTAAAGTATTAATTCTTGAATTATATCGCAGTCATTATATTAGAGGGAGATAATATGACTGAATTAAATTATACAAGAAATCATTATAGATTTAATAGTGTTGGCAAGAATGGAGTAATTAAAGTTATATCAATTTATGGCTTATTAATTTCAGCTATTACTCTATTATTTAACATCAATATCTTAATGGGGTATTCTACTGTTTTATCAGAGGTTTTTCAGCCTGTGATAAATAGTATAGTAAATTATTGTCCAGTTGAGGTTAATATGCCTACAGTTCCTCTTGGACCTAGTTGGAATGGTAGCGGTGATAGTGGTTCACACTTTATCGAAACATCTGAATTACTCTATAAGATTAATCAATAGCAAATTCACTATATACAATTCTAGTGAATATAATTGTATGTTAACCATCTCCCCAGATTCAGGTGATGGTTAACATATTTCTTGATATTAGAGCTGAGCGAAGCAGCGGCGAGCAGCATCTACAGTTTTTTGAATATCTTCTTTGCTGTGTGCCACTGACATAAATCCGGCTTCAAAAGCAGAAGGTGCCAGATAAACGCCTTCCTCTAACATTAAATGGAAGAAGCGTTTGAAGCGTTCAACATTGCAAGCCATTACATCTTGATAGCATGTTACCGTTGCTGCATCGGTAAAGAATATACCGAACATACCACCGACATGGTTAACGACCAGTGGAATATTCTCAGCTTTTGCTGCGTGCAGCAGGCCGCTGGCTAGCGAATCAGTCAATTCTGTCAGGGTTTCATGAATACCGACCTGAGCAACCTCTGTCAGGCAGGCAAAACCGGCGGCCATTGCAATGGGGTTACCGGACAATGTCCCTGCTTGATAAACCGGGCCTGTTGGTGCCAGCGCATCCATTACTTCGCGGCGACCGCCAAATGCACCGACGGGCATACCACCGCCGATGATTTTACCCAGACAAGTCAGATCGGGTTCGACGCCGTAATAATCTTGTGCGCCAGCCAGTGCCACGCGAAAACCCGTCATTACTTCATCAATAATCAGCAAGGCACCAAACTCATCACATAACTCGCGCAAGCCCGGCAAGAATTCTGGTAGTGGTGGAACGCAATTCATATTACCGGCGACAGGCTCAACGATGATACAGGCGACGTCTTGTGGGTATTGCTCAAAAGCTTCGCGTACTGAGGCCAGATCGTTATAGGTGCAAGTCAATGTGTGCTTGGCAAAATCAGCAGGAACTCCCGGCGAGTTAGGTTGACCAAGTGTCAAAGCGCCGGACCCCGCTTTAACCAACAGACAATCAGCGTGACCATGATAGCAGCCTTCAAATTTGATAATTTTATCGCGGCCTGTAAAGCCTCGGGCCAGACGAATCGCACTCATAGTCGCTTCGGTGCCAGAGTTAACCATGCGCACCATATCCATTGTTGGCACTAAATTTGTCACCAACTCAGCCATTTTGACTTCCATTTCTGTGGGGGCACCAAAGCTTAGGCCGCGCTCGACTGCTTCAATCACGGCTTGGCGAATCGCCGGGTGGTTATGACCCAAGACCATTGGCCCCCAAGAACCTACATAATCAATATAGGCTTTACCATCCACATCAAACAGATAAGCGCCATCAGCACGTTCAATAAATAATGGGACGCCACCGACACCGGTGAATGCACGCACCGGAGAGTTAACCCCGCCTGGGATCAACTGTTTTGCCTGAGCATACAGACTTTCGGATTTACTCATAAACTGGCTCCTAAATTAGGCTTGGCGATATTAGTGTTGTTAACATCGGCCTTGAAAATAAACAATGCTGCTTATTCTAAAGAACTGGCTACGGTTATCAAATGATTGGGCATATTTAACTGTTAGCTTGCGCGATGTGCCGCAGATCAAGGTGTAAGTTACTGCTAAAACCAGCGTGTTTTATCGGCGTTTAAGTAGGCGCATTCTGATTGGGTAGGCTAGAATCAGGTTACTAGGGTATTTGTATTACTTATTCTTTAACTAATAAGCATATAAACCATGACTGATTCAACGCAAAATATACCTGCTGAAAGCATTTCAGAGCTTAAACGTGGCCGCTTTATTCATGCACTGGTTAACCGCGACACAACTCCCTTAGTTATCCTTATTATGGCGGGTGTTGTCGGGATTGTGACCGGGTTGTTGGGCGTCGCATTCGATCGTGGCGTCGATTGGATCACGCAACAAAGGCTAGCAACCTTGGCTAAGGTCGCGGATAACGCAATTTTAGTCTGGCCATTGGCATTTATTATGTCGGCATTACTGGCGATGGTGGGCTATTTTTTGGTGCGCCGCTTTGCTCCAGAGGCTGGAGGTTCGGGAATTCCAGAAATAGAAGGGGCGATGGAAGAGATGCGCCCGGTTCGCTGGTGGCGGGTTATTCCGGTTAAGTTTATTGGTGGCCTGGGTACGTTAGGGGCTGGGATGGTGCTAGGTCGTGAAGGCCCGATGGTGCAAATGGGGGGGAACAGTGGACGGATGATTGTCGATATTTTCCGTCTGCGTAGCCCGGAAGCGCGTCACTCACTATTGGCAACTGGTGCGGCGGCGGGTCTGTCTGCGGCATTTAATGCTCCGCTAGCGGGTATTTTGTTCGTTATTGAAGAAATGCGTTCCCAGTTCCGCTACAGCCTCGTCTCAATCAAAGCAGTGTTCGTCGGCGTTATTACCTCTACTATTGTTTACCGCTATTTCAATGGCGAACGAGCAATTATTGATGTGGGTAAACTCAGTGATGTCTCGCTAGATACCTTATGGCTCTTTTTGTTACTGGGTATTATTTTTGGCGTTGTCGGAGTGGTATTCAATGCATTGATATTTCGCACTCAAGATATGTTCATGCGTTTCCATGGTGGTGATTGGCGCAAACTGGTATTGGTGGGCGGTCTGCTAGGGGGCATGTGTGGTTTATTGGCCTTGATCCATGGCGAAGCGGTAGGTGGGGGGTTTGCATTAATCCCTATTGCGGTGGCCGGTAATTTCAGTATTGGTATGTTGCTCCTTATTTTTATTGCCAGAGTGATTACTACCTTACTGTGCTTTGGTTCGGGTGCGCCGGGGGGGATATTTGCCCCTATGTTGGCTTTGGGGACCATTCTGGGGACTGCCTTTGGTTTATCTTGCGCTCACTTTTTCCCGCAATACGGTATTGATGCAGGTACTTTTGCAATAGCCGGAATGGGGGCGTTGTTTGCGGCCTCAGTACGTGCGCCTTTAACCGGGATCGTGTTGGTGCTGGAAATGACGGATAATTATCAACTTATTTTGCCGATGATCGTGACTTGCTTGGGGGCGACCTTAATCGCACAGTTTATGGGGGGAAAACCCTTGTATTCAGCCATCTTAGCCCGCACATTACAAAAACAAGAGCAGGCCGCAGCAGAGGCTGCAACCCAACAACCTGTGGTTGAAACACCGCCTCAAACAGGTAGATAATATGTAACATTAGCCCACAATACTTGAATGAATTACTCAGGTATTGGATAATTGATACATAGGCCCGTTATCTTTTTATAGTTTATTGGGTACAGATCAGGCTGCCATTGTAGTAACCTGCAACTCGAACACCGGTTGGGAGTAATGAGTATGAGCGACGAAACAGTACTGCCCCTGCAGTTTACCGAGGCAGCGGCAAAAAAAGTTAAACTGCTGATTTCTGACGAGGAAAATCCAAATCTGAAACTGCGGGTTTATATTACCGGTGGTGGATGCAGCGGGTTCCAGTATGGCTTTACTTTTGATGACCAGATCAACGATGGTGATATGACCATTGAAAAGCAAGGTGTTGAACTGGTCGTTGATCCAATGAGTCTGCAATATCTGGTTGGTGGTGCGGTGGATTATACTGAAGGGCTTGAAGGTTCACGTTTTATCGTGACTAACCCAAATGCGAAGAGTACTTGTGGGTGCGGTTCTTCTTTCAGTATCTAATTTCTCCTTCATTATCTTTGGCACTATAGCTGTGTTGGCAGCACCCATTAACCCGAGCCACTGATGGCAGTCAGCCCACTGGGATTTATTCGTTTGCTGCCATGCTATAGCACCAATAGTTTTGGGTAATAGATTTCATCCTCAGCACTCTAGTCATAGCCATACTAACGGCTTTGGGTATACATCTATCTATCGTCAGATTTTTGATAAAAAAAACCGCAATCTTTAGTGAGTTGCGGTTTTTTTACATCTAAATCTTACCATTCGACAGTAATCAATTGCATCATGGGGCTGGTACTGGTTTTGCTAAGTAGTGCGCCATCTGGTGCAATAAAAGAGTGGCTGATTCGAGGCTCTGTAATCAATCCATTCCCTTTATTACATTGAATTTTTGGATAATTTACTTTTGAAGCATTCGCTATGTGTTCATTTAGATTGGGTGATTGCACCTGACAAGATGGCACGATAGTCAGGCTTAGATCTATTGTGCCGCTCAACCCCTGGGCGAGCGACGGACTGGCAAGAAATACCAGCCAAAAATAAAGCAATGAGTATTTCATAATTATCAACAGCATCTATAACTTACGGTGTCCCACTCAGTCAGCTAAGTGGGGATGTCTACGAGGTATCGGCTAATTATTTAAAAACTTGAAGATTTAAAGGGCATTACCAAGTCGAAAATAAGACATTATGTAAGCGGATAGCTCAAAACTGAGGCGTATTGTACAAATTATATTCTTTGTTTGGCAATCAATCTTTGGGATTAGGCCACTAATGCTCGATTTCAAATGTTGGGAGTTTTAAGCGCCAGCGAATGGCAGCAAGCCGAATACCTAGGGTTATTACCATCCCTAGCATCATTGCTTGCTGTAATGGCATCCCGAACGTATAAAATGCCGTTGCATGAACGATACCGCCAATGATACAAGCAGTGGCGTAAATTTCAGTACGCAGGATCATTGGGATCTCGCGGGCTAAAACGTCGCGGATAATCCCGCCACCAACACCAGTGATGACCCCCATACAGATAGCGACCAGTGGGCTGGCGTCTGCGGCAAAGGCTTTATTTACCCCAATACCGACGAATACTGCCAGACCAATGGCATCCAATACCGGAAGGATCCATTTCGGCGTTCGCCGTGGTTGCCGCACCAGCAAAATAGTGGCCAAGCAAGTCACCATAGCAACGACCAGATCAGTGGGATCCTTCACCCAGAATACCGGACCATTGGCTAAGGCCATGTCACGTATTGTGCCGCCGCCAACGGCCGTCACTACCCCAAGAACCAGTACGCCGAAAGGATCCATACGCAGCTTTCCCGCCAGCAACACACCGGAGATAGCAAATACCGCAGTACCTAAAATATCCAGCCAATAGACCAACATTAATGTGACTCCACCACAGGAGATGAGATGCTGGCCATTTGCTGGCACAGCTGTTTCGCGGCGAGCAGGATACGTGGGCCAGCACGATTAAACCAGTCCTCATTAAGTGCTATTACTGGTACGGCAAGCTGGGGCCGCCAAAATGCATTGATATTGTCTGTTTGCGACTCGTCACCACTGACGACGATCACTTGTGGTTGACGGATTATCACTTGCTCACGGCTGACTTGCGGCCAGGGAACCCGGCTATCAGCAAAAATATTCTCGCCACCACACAGGGAGATTATTTCACTCTGTAATGTATGCCCGGAGCTGGTAAACAGTGGGTGAGTACCAAATTGCAGGAAAGTGCGTATTGGTTGGCTGCGCGCATGGTGGTTACGTAACTCCGCGACTTCTTCGCGCAATTGCTGCGCAGCCTGATGTGCTTGTTCAGGATGCGGACTGTGTAGGGCCAGTTTATCCAAGTCATCGGCAATTTGATCAATATTAACCGGATCAGAATAAAAAATTGGGATGCCAAAGGATGCTAATTGATCTAATGGGCGCTGTGGATTGCCACCCCGCCAAGCGAGGATCAAATCCGGTTTTAATGCCAGAATCCGTTCTACGTTGACTCCTTGCCAAGAGGCAACATGCTCAAGCTTTTTAGCGGCTTCCGGGTAGTCTGAGTAAGCGCTTACTGCGACCAGGTTATCACCTAACCCTGCGGCGTAGGCCAGTTCGGTAGTGCTGGGTGATAAACTGATAATCCGCTCTGCCGCGATTGCCTGCGACATAAACGAATTCAGTATAAACATACCGAGCAACAATAATATTGTTGCTCGTAGTAGGGGGTTAAGACTGAACCGCATCATTACCCGCGTTGCGCTAGAGTGGTTAACATGGCTTCGATCATCAGCGTTGACTGTTTCGCCGCGACGACGAGGAATTCTTCAAAGCTCAGGTGAGACTCTTGATCAGCGACATCTGAAATCGCACGTACCACCACAAACGGTGTTCCGAATAAGTGGCAAACATGGCCAATAGCCGCTGCTTCCATTTCAACCGCCGCTACGGCAGGGAAGGTCGCACGAATGCGTGCCAGAGGGGCCGCGCCATTAATAAAAGCATCACCGCTACAAATCAGGCCGCGTACGGCATTTAAATTCAACGTTTTGATGCAACCCTCGGCCAGTTCAATGAGGTCAGCGTCGGCAACGAAGGCTGCCGGGCAACCCGCCATTTGTCCTGGTTCATAGCCAAAAGCAGTCACATCCGCATCGTGGTAACGAACTTCAGTCGATACCACGATATCACCCACTTTCAGGGTTGAGGCCAGTCCGCCTGCAGAACCGGTATTGATAATAATGTCTGGTTGGCAATGCTCTAACAATAGAGTCGTGCCCATGGCTGCTGACACTTTGCCAATACCGGATTTCAGTAATGCAACATCCACACCATTGAGCTTGCCAGTGTAAATCTCGCAACCTGCACGTTGGAAGGTTTGGCGATTTTCAATTTTGTCACGCAGCAATGTAACTTCTTCTTCCATTGCACCAATGATGCCTACTTTCATATGGGGACCCGCCGATTTTAGAGTGTATTAATCTGTAATGAGAACTGCATAGTTTATCAGGTAACTAAGATAGTCGGGTAGTTCACCAAAGATAATGCGCAATCCGCCGCAGTTCATGCGTTATCCATTGCATCTTTCGCCGAGAGTGGGTATCACTACTTATCCCCTCCATGCTTGCCACAACACCAATGATTTCGGGGATATACTTAAATGCTCAGGGGGAAAAATGTCTGGGATCGACTTTAAGCAGAAAATCAGTTTTCAGCGGCCATTTGGTAAACCTAGTTCGGCTGAAGATGAGTATGAGATTACCCGGGTATTTGAAAGTGATCGTGGCCGGATTGTAAACTCTGCCGCTATTCGGCGTTTACAGCAGAAGACGCAAGTATTTCCGCTGGAACGTAATGCTGCGGTTCGCAGCCGGCTAACCCATTCACTGGAAGTACAACAGGTTGGTCGTTATATTGCGAAAGAGATCTTAAATAGATTTAAGCAGGATAAAAAAGTCACAGCCTATGGGTTGGATAAACTGCTTGATCCTTTTGAAAGCATTGTAGAAATGGCTTGTCTGATGCATGACATCGGTAACCCACCTTTTGGTCATTTTGGTGAGTCAGCCATTAATAATTGGTTTACCAAACGGATGGATCCCAACGGTGGGGGGACTGAACCTCGCGGCAAGGATCTCTGTCTGGTCAATGCATTAAGGCTGCGGGAAGGAGAAACGGAACTCAATATCCTGCGCAGCAAAATTCGCCATGATTTAAGCCATTTTGAAGGTAATGCACAAGCGATTCGTCTGGTTTATAGCTTATTAAAATTGAATCTGACCTACGCCCAAGTGGGCTGTATTCTTAAATATACCAAACCGGCTTATTGGTCAGGTGATATTCCAGCGAGCCATAACTATCTGATGAAAAAGCCAGGTTTTTACCTTGCTGAAGAGGATTATGTTAAAGATTTACGCCGTGAACTCAATATGGGGGAGTTTAACCGTTTCCCTCTGACCTATATTATGGAAGCTGCGGATGATATTTCTTATTGCATTGCCGATTTGGAAGATGCGGTTGAAAAAAATATTTTCAGTGTCGAACAACTTTATGAGCACATGGTGCAAGAGTGGGGCGATATTACACATGGCGATTTGTTCGATAAAGTCGTCGGCAGTGCATTTCGTCAATTAGGTCGAGGGCAAGGACGGCGCAGTTCAGAAGATCAATTCTTCATGTATTTACGGGTCAATACGGTAGGGAAATTGGTTCCCCATGCGGCACAGCGTTTTATTGAAAACCTCCCTACTGTATTTTCTGGCTCGTTTAATCAGGCGTTATTAGAAGATTCCAGTCCGGCATGTAAATTACTGCAAATTTTTAAAAAGGTCGCAGTAAAACACGTATTTAATTACCCGGAAGTAGAACAGCTTGAATTACAAGGATATAGAGTTATCAGTGGCTTGCTTGACATCTATAGCCCGCTTTTGGCTATGCCGCAAACTGCATTTACACAATTGGTAACGGAAGACAGTCATCGTAAGTACCCGATTGAGACTCGTTTGTTCCATAAATTGTCGACTAAACATCGGTTAGCGTATGTCGAATCAACTGAGCGCCTACGTAATTTATCGCCAGAACAACATGAGATATATGAATATTATTATCGCGCTCGCTTAATTCAGGATTATATTAGCGGCATGACGGATCTTTATGCCTATGATGAATATCGACGTTTAATGGCAGCGGAATAGTATGCAATAAAATTAAGTTGTCCGTTTAATTAACTATAGATTTGTAAAGACGGACAATATTTTTTACTTTTCTAATTATTGGTTCTCTGAACTTCATCCCCCATATTTAATCTTACTATGCAAGACGACTATATCCCTTTTGCTTAACGTTGCGGTGGTGTTTGCTGTTAGCGCTCACCCTAATCACTGATATAAGTTTGACCATCGGGGTTTGTACGCTTTAACCCGCGACAACGCCAATGACCTTGGGATAAGTCTGTTACATACATTTTATTGATTCATTATTAATTGTATAGCGAGAGCCAGAATACATGAAAAAAACAGCTTTAGTGTTAAGTGCATTGGCATTGAGCATCGGTTTAGCCATGGGGCCAGTTTCTTCTGCCGTTTCGGCAGAGACCGCTTCTTCCAGCAGCCAGCAGCTCCCTAGCCTGGCGCCAATGCTAGAGAAGGTAATGCCTTCGGTTGTCAGTATCAATGTGGAGGGTAGCACCCAAGTAAGCAATGCCGGAGCGGGTGGTATACCGCCACAATTCCAGCAGTTCTTTGGTGATGATTCACCATTCTGTCAGGACGGTTCTCCGTTCCAGGGTTCACCAATGTGTCAAGGGGGGCCGGGTAGCAAAGGTGGGGCACCAAGCAAACAGGATTTCCGCGCACTTGGTTCAGGTGTGATTATTGATGCCGCTAAAGGTTATGTCGTGACCAATAACCACGTGGTAGATAATGCGACCAAAATCAATGTGAAACTGAGCGATGGCCGTAGCTATGAAGCGAAAGTGATCGGTAAAGATCCGCGCACAGATATTGCGCTGTTGCAGTTGAAAGACTTTAAAAATCTGACTGCGATTAAAATTGCAGATTCCGATCAACTGCGTGTCGGGGATTATACCGTAGCTATCGGTAACCCATATGGTCTGGGCGAAACTGTAACGTCCGGTATCGTTTCTGCTTTGGGCCGTAGTGGCTTGAATGTGGAAAACTATGAAAACTTTATTCAGACTGACGCCGCGATTAACCGTGGTAACTCCGGTGGTGCATTGATCAATCTCAATGGTGAACTGATCGGGATTAACACAGCAATCTTGGCACCCGATGGCGGTAACATCGGTATCGGTTTTGCTATCCCAAGTAACATGGTGAAAAACCTGACATCTCAGATGGTTGAGTTTGGTCAAGTCAAACGTGGTGAATTGGGTATCATGGGCACCGAGCTGAACTCTGAGCTGGCGAAAGCCATGAAGGTAGATGCACAGAAAGGTGCCTTTATCAGTCAGGTACTGCCAAAATCTGCCGCAGCTAAAGCTGGGGTCAAAGCGGGTGACGTGATCGTCAGCATGAATGGCAAAGCTATCAACAGCTTCGCAGGTTTCCGTGCTGAGATTGGTACTCTGCCTGTCGGGACTAAAATGACCTTGGGCCTGCTGCGTGACGGTAAACCTATCAATGTCGAAGTGACCTTGGAGCAGAGCAGCCAGACTCAGGTTGATTCCGGTAATCTCTATACTGGCATCGAAGGTGCTGAACTGAGCAATTCTGATGTTAATGGTAAGAAAGGCGTGAAGGTCGATAGCGTGAAAGCTGGCACCGCTGCTGCACGTATTGGTCTGAAAAAGGGCGATATCATCATGGGGATTAACCAGCAGCCAGTCCAGAATCTGGGTGAACTGCGTAAAATCCTCGATACCAAACCATCGGTATTGGCGCTGAATATTCAGCGTGGTGATACTTCACTGTACTTACTGATGCAGTAACCGCTTTAACGCAGTATCAAGCATTCATGCATTAACAGTATGAATACCATAAAAAGGGCACAGTCGATTATCGCTGTGCCCTTTTCGTATCTGTTGCTGATATCAGGCTGTACCTAAATAGGTTTTGGCGGCATAGCGAACATTATCCATTTCATCTAGCAACTCAAGCCACTCTGGTTGTAGCTCATGCAAGTCAATTTTCTGACGCAATTGTTGTTCGATAATCATACACAGTTGCTTCAATCGCGGCACACCGCTGCATGCACAACTGCCATGGAATTTATGTATTAGATTCAGAATATCTCCATCATGAGCACCGGCCAGAATAGCCTGCACTCGGCCTGTTACTTGCGGCATAAACTCCAGCAACATGGTCAAGAGGTCTTTGGCGAGCGTCTCTTTATTTGCCGCTTGTCTCACGGCCAATACCCAGTCAATTGACCCTTCATATTCAGATTGTGCGATGGGTTGGATGTCTGCCTCCTCTTTGAGTTGTGAGGGATTATCAGGCTGATAACGTGAAAGTGCCTGTATCAGCCGAGCTTCATCAATGGGTTTTGCCAAATAGTCGGCCATTCCTAGTTTTAATAATTGTTCTTGCTGCCCCTGAACGGCGTGAGCAGTAACGGCGATAATAGGAATATCTTGATGATGCGACATCTGATGAATCACTTCGCTGGCGCGAATACCATCGATTTCTGGCATTTGGATATCCATCAAAATGATATCCAAGGTGTTTTCTCTGGCATAAGCAATGGCTTTCGCCCCGCTGTCGCACAACACGGTTTCTTCAACCAACTCTTCCAACAGCGTACCAATGAGTTTGAGGTTAGCGGGGTTATCATCAACAGCCATGACTTTGAAAGGTAATCTCGGGAGCTTGTGGGGTTGCTCTATCATCGGCAATACGCAATCGGCTGATTCATATGATAACAAAGGAATGAGGCGGTTAGAGGATATTGGCTTAATCATGCAAGCTTTGGCGCCAATTTGTTTCAGTTGCTCTGCTTCTATTTGCGATTGACTCGGTAGCGCCAGAATAACTTGCTCCGAAATTTGCATTGCAGTGATCAACTTATCCTGATGAACCGCCATATTGTTGCGAAACGGGATAGGCACTCCGACCAGCAGAAAATCATAATGCTGCTTGGGCAACTGAGCCAATGTTGGGCTATGAGTGACCTCTAGCGGTGTAATGCTCAGAATATCCAGTGTCGCTCTGGCAGCGGTGGCATTGCGTTCTACATAAGCTAACGTCTTGCCCTCAAGGTGCGACATATCAGGATAGCGGTATAGAATCGCTTCGTTGAGATCCAGTGTGAGATGAAATCTGAAAGTAGAACCGCGATCGACCTGACTGTGGAAACTGATATCGCCACCCATTTCTTTAACCAATCTTTCGGTTATCACTAATCCAAGCCCCGTTCCGCCGTGACGGCGTGAAATACTGGCATCGGCTTGACGAAATGCTTGGAATAATTGAGCTTGCTGAGATTCAGAGATACCAATGCCAGTATCATGAATTTCTACCACAATCGTGACTTGCTGCGCCGTTTTGGACTGAACGGCCACCAGAATGTCAATATTGCCCTGTTCGGTGAATTTAATCGCATTACCCAGCAAGTTTGTGATGATTTGCTGCAAACGCATCGCATCCCCAACCACCTGCTCAGGTACATCATTATTGACGTGCAGTGTCAGCTCCAGACCTTTCTCATGAGCGGTGTGTGCCAGTAAAATAATGACCTCATCCAGCGCACCTCGAAGTGGAAAAGGGATATGCTCAAGAACCAGTTTTTCAGCTTCCAGTTTGGAAAAGTCCAGAACGTCATTAATGATGCATAACAGATTATTGGCCGACCGTTGAATGGTTTGTAAATAGTCAGTTTGTGTTGGTGTCAGCGAGGTTTTCAATGTTTGGCGGGTAAAGCCAATCACTCCATTCAACGGGGTTCGTAATTCATGTGACATATTGGCCAAAAACTCAGACTTAATACGTGCCGCTTCCTGCGCTCGTTTTTTTGCTAAACCTAATTCGACGTTTTGAATCTCCATCTGCTCTAGCGTTTCACGCAAATCCGATGTGGCTTGGTCGATATTTTGCTGCATTTCTTCATGGTAAGCGGCCAATGACATTGCCATCGAGTTGATGCCATTTTTCAGAATGTTCAATTCGCCAAGCATATGACCTTCAACACGACTGTCTAATTGCCCCCGGCGAATGCGGTCAACGGTATTCACCATGTTACGGATGGGGCCGGTGACATCCCGCATCAGGCGATAAGCAAACAAAATCGCCACACACATGCAGAACAACAGCAACAGCGTTGAAATAAAGATCTCTTTATATTGCTGCAAGCGTACTGACTGTAAATCCAAATCCATCGCAATATAGCCCAATGGTCGATTCGTGATATCCGAATCTGATGTTCTATCACTGGAGAGATTCGATTCAGAGACAATCGGCATTCGCATAATTAGGGAGTCACCACGATAGGAAAGCATCAGTGAGCTGGGGATGACGTCACCCTTGGGTAACCTTAATTGTGAGGAATTGTAATTATAGTTAGAAGTGACAAAAAGATTATTATCTGCGTCAAAAACGGATATTGACCGGACAATATTCGAATGTCTGCGATGGAGAAGATTAATTAACTGACGGACTGTATCGCGATTGCGAAAGGTCATTCCGTACTCACTGGCTACCGCCAGCGGTTCGATAATATTGGTACCTGCATTAACCAGTTGTTTTTGCAGTTCATTATAGCGGTTAACCATAAAGGAAGTACTGAGTAACAGCCCAAGAAGCAGCGTGGGGGCCAAGATTAAAATCATCATGCGCGCGCGAAGACTGTATTTGGTCATGGTATTCCAATGTGGGAGAATTAGCAGCTTACGAAACCGATACTTGATCAATCAATATGGCGCAATTCTACTCTCCAAACCGGCGTGTGACGACCAAACAAACAATAACTGTGACAGTTGACTCTCTTGACCCATTTGGGCAGGGGGTCGCGCGCCACCAAGGTAAAACTATCTTTATTCCGGGAGTTCTGCCGGGAGAGCAAGCTGAAATTGAGCTGATTGAACAAAAACGCCAGTATGGCCGCGGTAAACTTAAACGTTTATTGAACAAATGTAACGAAAGAGTCATTCCCCCTTGCCCCCACTTTGGAATTTGTGGAGGCTGCCAACAACAACACGCCAGTTGCCAATTACAACAGCAGAGTAAAGCCGATTCGCTCCAGCGCTTAATGGTTCGCGAGACCGGTGTTTGTCCAGAATTGGCCCCTGTGATTTGTGGGCCTGAGTATGGCTATCGACGGCGGGCAAGGTTAGGGCTGCTCTATCAGCCAAAGCGGCAGCGATTGCAGATGGGATTTCACCAAACCGAGTCTCACGACTTAGTCAGTGTGACGCGTTGTCCGGTGCTGCGGCCTGAGCTGGAGCGCCTGCTACAGCCGCTTTATCAATGTTTATCAACCTTACACGCCGTGCGTCGTTTAGGGCATGCGGAGTTAGTGTTGGCTGACAATGGGCCGTTGCTGGTTTTACGTCACCTTGATACCCTTAAAGAGGTAGATCGTGTGGCGCTGACTGATTTTGCAAAACGAGAACAAGTTGCCGTTTATTTGGCCAGTGACAGTGAGAATCTGGAAAAACTCTTCGGTGAGGAGCCCTATTACCAGATAGAGGGTCTACGCTTAGGATTTCATCCGCGAGATTTTATTCAAGTCAATGACGCCATTAACCAGCAAATGGTGGCGCAGGCTATTGCCTGGTTGGATGTTCAGCCAGATGAGCGGGTGTTGGATCTGTTCTGTGGTATGGGCAATTTTACCTTGCCACTGGCAAAGGTGGCGCGAGAAGTGGTCGGTGTGGAAGGAGTTGCGGCGCTGGTAGCGAATGGGCAGTATAATGCACTCAATAACGCGCTACCCAATGCGTCATTTTTCCATGAAAATTTGGAATCCGATATCAGTTGTCAGCCTTGGGCTGCTCAAGGGTTCGATAAAGTATTATTAGATCCCGCCCGCGCAGGTGCGCCCGGGGTCATGTCACATATAGTTAAGCTGGCGCCAAAGCGGGTGGTGTATGTTTCGTGTAATCCCACTACGCTGGCACGAGATAGTCAGGTGTTATTAGCCGCCGGTTACCGTCTTGCTCAGGTGCGAATGTTGGATATGTTTCCCCACACCGGGCATCTTGAATCTATGGCGCTGTTTATTCAGGGGCCAGGGGTCGCAAAGTAGGGAGAAGTTATGGTTGCGGTACGAAGTGCACATTTGAATCCGGCGGGCGAGTTTGCTCTCGACGATTGGATCGCCAGCTTGGGGCTTCCCAATCCGCAGTCATGTGAGCGATTAGCCGAAACCTGGCGTTACTGTGAGCAACAAACGCAAAACCATCCCGATGCCTCGCTGTTGTTGTGGCGTGGTCTTGAAATGGTTGAAATTCTTTCCACCCTGAGTATGGATAATGACAGTATGCGCGCGGCGCTACTGTTCCCGCTGGTGGATGCCAACGTGATTGATGAAGCCACGTTGACCGAACAATTTGGTAAAAGCATTACCTATTTGGTGCACGGTGTGCGCGATATGGATGCTATCCGTCAATTGAAAGCCACCACCAACGACTCCATGAGCTCTGAGCAAGTGGATAATGTGCGCCGGATGTTATTGGCGATGGTGGAAGATTTCCGCTGCGTGGTCATCAAATTGGCAGAACGCATTGCCCATCTGCGCGAAGTGAAAGACGCGCCGGAAGATGAACGCGTGCTGGCCGCCAAAGAGTGTTCCAATATTTATGCTCCGTTGGCTAACCGCTTGGGGATTGGCCAGATTAAGTGGGAACTGGAAGACTTCTGCTTCCGCTATCTGCACCCAGATGAATACAAACAAATTGCCAAGTTGCTTCATGAACGTCGTATCGATCGTGAGCAATTCATTGATGATTTCGTCGCAACATTGCATAAAGCGATGGCGGCCGAAGGCATCAAAGCCGATATTTATGGTCGCCCTAAGCATATCTACAGCATCTGGCGCAAAATGCAGAAGAAGTCGCTGGCCTTTGATGAACTGTTTGATGTGCGCGCTGTGCGGGTGGTAGTTGAGCGCCTTCAGGATTGTTATGCCGCGTTGGGGATTGTTCATACCCATTTCCGTCATTTACCTGATGAATTTGATGACTACGTTGCCAACCCTAAGCCCAATGGTTATCAGTCGATCCATACGGTAGTTCTGGGGCCGCGTGGTAAAACGCTGGAAATTCAAATCCGTACCCGCCAGATGCATGAAGATGCTGAATTGGGGGTGGCGGCGCATTGGAAATACAAAGAAGGTGCAGTGGCTGCGGGCCGCTCTGGTTATGAAGGCCGGATTGCCTGGTTACGTAAATTGATTGCCTGGCAGGAAGAGATGGCCGATTCTGGCGAAATGCTGGATGAGGTGCGCAGTCAAGTATTTGACGACCGGGTGTATGTGTTTACCCCGAAAGGCGATGTCATTGATTTACCTGCTGGCTCTACCCCACTGGACTTTGCCTACCATATCCACAGTGATGTTGGTCATCGCTGCATCGGGGCTAAAATCAGTGGCCGGATCGTGCCCTTTACCTATCAGCTTCAAATGGGTGATCAAATTGAGATTATCACTCAGAAGCAGCCGAATCCAAGTCGTGACTGGCTGAATCCTAACCTCGGTTATGTCACCACCAGCCGCGGGCGTTCTAAGATTCACAACTGGTTTAGGAAACAAGACCGAGACAAGAATATTCTTGCAGGTCGGCAGATGCTGGATGATGAACTAGAGCACATGGATATCAGCCTAAAAGAGGCCGAGAAACTGCTGGTGCCACGCTATAACATGAACTCTATGGATGAAGTGTTGGCGGCAATTGGTGGTGGTGATATCCGGCTGAACCAGATGGTGAATTTCCTGCAAGGGAAACTGAACAAGCCAACGGCGGAAGAGGCGGATTTAGAAGCATTACGTCATCTGAACAATAAAACTCAGCAGCCACCACGCAATGCTAATAAAGACAGCGGGCGTATTGTTGTCGAAGGTGTGGGCAATCTGATGCACCATATTGCCCGATGCTGCCAGCCGATTCCGGGTGATGAAATTATTGGCTTTATCACTCAGGGGCGAGGGATCTCCATTCACCGCGCAGATTGTGAACAATTAGCTGAATTGCAGTCTCATGCACCTGAGCGAATTGTCGATGCTGTCTGGGGCGAAAGCTACTCAAGCGGCTATTCACTGGTGGTGCGAGTGACGGCCAACGACCGCAGTGGTTTATTGCGCGATATCACCACCATTTTGGCAAACGAAAAAGTCAATGTGCTGGGGGTTGCTAGCCGCAGCGATACCAAGAAGATGGTGGCAACCATTGATATGGATATTGAGATTTACAATTTGCAGGTATTGGGGCGGGTGTTGGCGAAACTGAATCAGTTACCGGATGTGATAGATGCCCGTAGGCTCCACGGCAATTAAGAGTGCTATTTGGGGGGCTGGGCAGTTTGGCCATGGCTCTTTGCCTTGACTTATATAGTGAAAATAATGAATCAAAATCAAACCACATCTGACTCTACGGCGTTAGCTTTGCAGCGGCTGCTGGATATCATGCGCCAGTTGCGAGACCCGGAGCGTGGGTGTCCGTGGGATCGTAAGCAGACTTTTGACACCATAGCACCCTATACTTTGGAAGAGACCTACGAAGTGCTTGACGCGATTCAGCGGAAAGATTTCGACGATCTTCGTGATGAATTGGGTGATTTACTGTTCCAAGTGGTGTTTTATGCCCAAATGGGGCAGGAGCAAGGGCTGTTTGCGTTTGATGATGTGTGCCATGCGATTAGCGACAAATTGGTTCGCCGCCATCCACATGTGTTCCCAGATGCGCCGCAAAACACCTCAGAAGGAATGATTGATAGTGAGGTAGCACTGGCTGGTTGGGAGTCACGTAAAGCGGAAGAAAGGGCGGAGAAAGCGCTCTATTCAGCTTTGGATGATATCCCTGATGCACTGCCTGCGTTGATGAAAGCCCATAAAATACAAAAGCGCTGTGCATCCGTCGGTTTTGACTGGGACACATTAGGGCCAGTATTGGACAAAGTTTACGAAGAGATTGATGAAGTTATGTTCGAGGCACGGCAAGCTGTCGTGGATGAAGAGAAGTTGGGCGAGGAAATCGGCGATTTATTGTTTGCTACGGTGAACTTATCCCGTCATTTAGGTCACAAAGCCGAAAATGCCTTACAGGCCGCTAATCGTAAGTTTGAGCGTCGTTTTCGTCAAGTAGAACAAATAGTTAGAGCATCAGGTAAGACTATGGAGAGTGCGACACTTGATGAGATGGAAATGGCTTGGCAGCAAGTTAAAAAGCAAGAAACTGAAATGTAAGGTGTTTTAATTCATTCGACGGATGGTTGTTGAATTTTAATTACGTTAATATATTGAATTATAACGGATAGCAAGACGATGTTCTGTACGATAAACGCGGTGAAAACGGTCGCTGGTGCGGAGATCATTTGTAGCGAAACCAAGGTTCGGGTATACTACTTTCCCGTCTTGGTTCTTCCATCGTCTTTAAACCTAAACTCTCAGGTTCAGCATGACAACTAATTATATTTTTGTGACCGGCGGGGTCGTATCCTCTCTGGGTAAAGGCATTGCCGCAGCCTCCCTGGCGGCTATACTTGAAGCCCGTGGCCTCAACGTTACCATCATGAAACTGGACCCGTACATCAACGTGGATCCGGGCACCATGAGCCCGACACAGCACGGGGAAGTTTTTGTCACCGAAGATGGTGCTGAAACCGATCTGGATTTAGGGCATTACGAGCGCTTCATTCGCACTAAAATGACCCGTCGTAACAACTTCACCACTGGCCGTATCTATTCTGAAGTTCTGCGCAAAGAACGCCGTGGCGACTATCTGGGTGCGACTATTCAGGTTATTCCTCATATCACCAATGCAATCAAAGAACGCATCATCGAAGGTGGTGAAGGCCACGATGTTGTTTTGGTTGAAATTGGCGGCACCGTAGGTGACATCGAATCCTTGCCATTCTTGGAAGCTATTCGCCAGATGGCAGTAGATGTTGGCCGCGAGCACACACTTTACATGCATCTGACGTTGGTTCCCTATCTGGCTGCTGCCGGTGAAGTGAAAACTAAGCCAACGCAACACTCGGTAAAAGAGCTGCTTTCAATCGGTATTCAGCCGGATGTGCTGATTTGCCGTTCTGATCGCGCAGTTCCTGCTAATGAACGTGCCAAAATCGCTTTGTTCTGTAATGTGCCAGAAAAAGCGGTTATCTCCCTAAAAGACGTTGATTCCATTTATAAAATCCCGGGCCTCTTGAAATCACAGGGCCTTGACGATTATATTTGTAAACGATTCAGCTTAACTTGTCCTGAAGCAAATCTTGCCGAGTGGGAACAGGTAATATACGAAGAGTCGAATCCGGGTGGTGAAGTCACCATCGGGATGATTGGCAAATACGTAGAATTGCCGGATGCCTATAAATCTGTGATTGAGGCGCTGAAACACGGTGGGCTGAAAAATCGCCTGACGGTGAACATCAAGCTTATCGATTCGCAGGATGTTGAGACACGCGGCGAAGAGATGCTCAAAGGATTGGATGCTATCCTCATTCCAGGTGGTTTCGGCTACCGCGGTGTGGAAGGCAAAGTTCTGGCGGCGCGTTTCGCTCGTGAACACAATATTCCTTATCTGGGCATTTGCCTGGGTATGCAAGTTGCACTGATGGAGTTTGCCCGCAATGTTGCGGGGATGGAAAACGCGAACTCCACAGAATTTGTGCCAGACTGTAAGTATCCGGTGGTTGCATTAATCACCGAATGGCGTGATGAAAACGGCAACGTTGAAGTCCGTACGGAAGAAAGCGATTTGGGCGGTACCATGCGTGTGGGTGGGCAGCAATGTCACCTGGTCGAGGGTAGCCTGGTTCGTCAGATGTACGGCGAACCGACCATCGTTGAGCGCCATCGTCATCGCTATGAAGTAAACAATATGTTGTTGAAGCAGATTGAAGCCGCCGGGTTACGTGTAGCAGGGCTTTCTGCGGATAACAAACTGGTGGAAATTATCGAGCTGCCAAACCACCCATGGTTTGTGGCTTGCCAGTTCCATCCGGAATTTACTTCGACGCCACGTGATGGTCACCCGTTGTTTGCCGGCTTTGTGAAAGCGGCTGGTGAATATCAGAAGCGCCAGGTGAAATAAAATATTTGGTAGAAGGGGCGGCAGAGATGTCGCCCCCTCTGTCTGGAGTTTTAGTTTAACTTGTACTGAGGAAAATCTAATGTCCAAAATCGTTAAAGTCATCGGTCGCGAAATCATCGACTCCCGTGGTAATCCAACTGTAGAAGCCGAAGTTCATCTGGAAGGCGGTTTTGTTGGTTTGGCTGCGGCACCATCAGGTGCTTCTACTGGTTCCCGTGAAGCACTGGAACTGCGTGACGGTGACAAATCCCGTTTCCTGGGCAAAGGCGTTCTGAAAGCCGTTGCAGCAGTTAATGGCCCAATTGCTCAGGCAGTTTTGGGTAAAGATGCAAAAGACCAGGCTAACATCGATAAAATCATGATCGATCTGGACGGCACTGAGAACAAATCCCAGTTTGGCGCTAACGCCATTCTGGCTGTTTCTCTGGCAGCAGCGAAAGCAGCAGCAGCGTCTAAAGGCATGCCTTTGTACGAACACATTGCTGAACTGAATGGCACCCCAGGCAAGTTCTCTATGCCATTGCCTATGATGAACATCATCAACGGCGGTGAGCACGCAGATAACAACGTTGATATTCAAGAGTTTATGATTCAGCCAGTGGGCGCTAAAACTCTGAAAGAAGCGGTTCGCATCGGTTCTGAAGTGTTCCATCACTTGGCTAAAGTTCTGAAAGCTAAAGGTCTGAACACTGCTGTTGGTGACGAAGGTGGCTACGCGCCAAACCTGGGTTCTAACGCCGAAGCACTGGCTGTTATCGCTGAAGCGGTAAAAGCAGCAGGTTACGAGCTGGGTAAAGACGTTACTCTGGCTATGGACTGTGCAGCATCTGAGTTCTACAAAGACGGTAAATATGTTCTGGCTGGCGAAGGCAACAAAGCTTTCACTTCTGAAGAGTTCACTCACTTCTTGGAAGAGCTGACCAAACAGTACCCAATCGTGTCTATCGAAGACGGTCTGGACGAATCTGACTGGGATGGTTTTGCTTACCAGACCAAAGTTCTGGGTGACAAAATCCAGTTGGTTGGTGATGACCTGTTCGTAACCAATACCAAGATCCTGAAAGAAGGCATCGAGAAAGGTATCGCTAACTCTATCTTGATTAAATTCAACCAGATCGGTTCTTTGACCGAAACTCTGGCTGCTATCAAGATGGCGAAAGATGCAGGTTACACCGCGGTTATCTCTCACCGTTCAGGCGAAACCGAAGATGCTACCATTGCCGACTTGGCAGTAGGTACCGCAGCAGGCCAAATCAAAACAGGTTCTATGAGCCGTTCTGACCGTGTTGCTAAATACAACCAACTGATCCGTATCGAAGAAGCGCTGGGTGACCGCGCACCATTCAACGGTCTGAAAGAAGTTAAAGGCCAGTAATTACTGCGCTTTATCTTTTGTAAAAGTTGATTGATAAAACCCGCTTCGGCGGGTTTTTTTATGGCATAAATTTTTCAACGCAACCGCCTATCACTTTGTGCTTTTTTAATGTTGTTCCCCGGTATTAGTCTAAAACTCGTCGGTATCACTCATCTGAATTATTTCAATTTCACTGCTGTCGTGCAGATAACTCACTAGCCGTTATCATTAATGAGTACCCGTATGATTCAATAATAATCGATAAAGGAAAATAACCGATGAAACTGAAATACTTACTGTTACCGGCGATACTTTTCTCTGGCAGTTTATTGGCGGCAGATGTCATCGTCACCATGAACGAAGCACTGCCAGCGGGCAATGGCAAGGCGCTTGGCACGGTGACTGTGACAGAAACCCCTTATGGCTTGCTATTTACCCCTAATTTGACTGGATTGGCTGCGGGTATCCATGGCTTCCATCTGCATGAGAACCCAAGTTGTGCTCCGGGGCAGAAAGAGGGCAAAGCGGTAGCAGCACTGGCGGCAGGCGGGCATTTTGATCCGCAAAAAACCAGTGAACACCTTGGACCTTATAGCGATAAAGGGCATTTGGGTGACTTGCCAGGGCTAGTGGTCAATGCCGATGGTACCGCGACTTATCAGGTGTTAGCCCCGCGCCTGAAATCGTTATCAGAAGTGAAGCAGCATGCGTTGATGATTCATGCCGGCGGCGATAACTATTCTGACCATCCAATGGCTCTGGGGGGCGGTGGGGCACGAATGGCCTGTGGTGTCATTGAGTAACGGACTGATACAAACAAACTGGCAGCCACTGGGTTGCCAGTTTGGTGACAGAACCGGAATCTGCGATAATCGCCCATTGGTTTGAATGACGATAGAGATACTGATGCAGTACCCGATTAATGAAATGTTCCAGACCTTGCAAGGCGAGGGCTACTTCACCGGTGTTCCGGCGATATTTGTGCGCTTGCAAGGCTGTCCAGTGGGTTGCAGTTGGTGCGATACCAAACATACTTGGGAAAAAGACGCTGATCGGGAAGTTGATATGCAGCGCATTATGGTGAAAACAGCGGAAAGTGATGCTTGGGGAACGGCCACTGAACAGCAGCTATTGGATATCTTTATCCAGCAAGGGTATACCGCGCGCCATGTGGTGATAACCGGTGGTGAGCCTGCTATTTACGATCTCTTTCCCTTAACTTCGCAACTGGAACAAGCAGGATACAGCTGCCAGATTGAAACCAGTGGCACCCATGAAGTGCAGTGTTCGGCGACAACGTGGGTGACCGTTTCACCCAAAGTGAATATGCGGGGTGGTCTGAAAGTATTGCCGCAGGCACTGCAACGCGCCGATGAAATTAAGCATCCGGTGGGGCGTTTGCGGGATATCGAGGCACTTGAGGAACTGCTGGCAACGCTTGATGATGATAAAAAGCGGGTTATTGCTTTACAGCCAATTAGCCAGAAAGAAGACGCGACCAAGCTCTGTATTGAAACCTGCATTGCCAAGAATTGGCGGTTGTCGATGCAGACGCATAAATATTTAAATATAGCCTGATGACCACGCGCCCTTGACGCCGCAGCGGTGTTGGCTGCACTCCCTTACCCGAATCACTTACTGATGTAAGCTCATCGGGATAAGTCCACTTGCCGCCTTGCTGTGACGTCAAGGGCGCTGGGGTCATCTGAGTTCTTACCCGCGATAGACACAGCCTGCTGAACAGGTTTCTTTCACCATTACCGCACTTAGCTCAGGCAATTGCGGCTTAAGCTGTTGCCAAATCCAACTGGCTAGCACTTCACTGGTAGGGTTCTCTAAACCGGGGATATCGTTTAGGTAGTGGTGATCCAGACGTTCCCAAATTGGCTTAAATGCAGCTTTGAGATCAGCAAAATCCATCACCCAACCGGAGTGAGCATCAACTTCACCTGTAACCTCGATGCGGATCATAAATGAATGGCCATGCAAGCGACCGCATTTGTGACCTTCTGGAACATGGGGCAGCCGGTGAGCGGCTTCAAACTGAAAATCTTTAAATAGGGTGGTGCTCATCATTCTGACCTTATTGACTCGAAAAACCGCCGCATAGTACCGGAAAGCACCGATGCTGGCTATGAATGCGCGTAATGGAGAGCACTATTCGGTCTACCGCGCCCCTGCTTATCCCTCGTAGCTTACTGATTTATATACAGACAGGCCAAATCAAGTGTGTGTAATCCGCGAGAGTCAATTTCTTTAATAAGTTGAACACTTTAACTCATATCTATTATCTGAAAAACCGCTTAGTCGTTTTGGTTATTAATTATTTCCATCGCTTCTTTAATTGTTATTATCAGGATGGTTAACCTTACATTCAGAGTATCTTTGGCATAAATCATTCGAGCCTTCAATTAATCGCACTAAAAGCTATCCCAAAGTCATTAACGTTACAGGTACGTAGCCTACGAACCCATTCTAATGAACTTACACAAGTAAGTGATTTGGGCGAGTGAGGGCAGCTCCCCCTGAGATGCTAAGTACGAAGGGTAGTGAAAGCATAAGGGAATTCGTACCGCAATGACGACTCAGGCCCCTCCTACTTCTATACTCCCGCTATCGCCGGAGCAGTTAGCCCGCTTGCAGACAGCGGTTGGTGAGTTTTCCCCAACCCAAATGGCATGGTTATCTGGCTACTTCTGGGGCATGGTTAACCAACAACCCGGTGCAGTCGTTGCTCCTGCGGTGGCGGCCCCTACGCCGGTAACGATTACCTTGATTTCTGCTTCACAAACCGGCAATGCGCGGCGTTTGGCTGAACAGTTACGTGATGATCTTCTGGCGGCCAAACTTAACGTCAACTTGGTTAATGCCGGTGATTATAAGTTTAAACAAATAGCACAAGAACGCTTACTCATCATCGTCGCGTCCACTCAAGGGGAAGGGGAACCTGCGGAAGAAGCCGTGGCGCTGCATAAATTCCTATTCTCTAAAAAAGCGCCGAAATTACCAGAGACGACTTTTGCCGTATTTGGTCTAGGGGATACCTCATACGAACATTTCTGTCAGGCGGGTAAAGACTTCGATAACAAACTGGCCGAACTGGGAGCGGAGCGGTTATTGGAGCGCGTTGATGCTGATGTGGAATATCAAGTATCAGCACAGCAATGGCGACAACAGGTGGTTGCTGCATTGCAGGCCAGAGTGCCAACTCAATCTACGCCAGCAGTGGCAATCACACCAAGTGGTGCTGTTGATGAGATTACCTCTAGCCCTTATAGCAAAACTTCCCCCTTGACTGCACAGCTCTCCGTTCAGCAAAAAGTGACGGGGCGTCACTCAGAAAAAGATGTGCGTCATATTGAAATTGATCTCGGTGACTCTGGGTTGCGCTATCAGCCGGGCGATGCGCTGGGGGTCTGGTTTGATAACTCGCCAGAACTGGTAGAAGAGCTGCTGGCGCTATTGTGGCTTAAAGGTGATGAGTCAGTCAGCATCGATGGGCAGAATATGCCATTGTCGCAGGCACTACGTCGTCATCTTGAACTGACACAAAATACCACGGTGATTGTGGATAAATACGCGGCACTTTCCCGTGATGAAACACTGATTGGGTTACTGGCCGATAAACCAGCGTTGCAGCAATATGCAAAAAATACTCCAATTGTCGATATGGTGCGCCAAGCTCCCTCTGATCTGAATGCTGATCAATTGGTTGCGCTGTTACGGCCACTCACACCGCGTCTATATTCCATTGCGTCATCACAAGCCGAGACGGAAAATGAAGTGCATATTACCGTCGGTGTCGTGCGCTATGACATTGAGGGCCGTCCAAGAACGGGGGGAGCTTCGGGTTATCTGGCTGACCGGCTGGAAGTCGATGGTGATATCCGCATTTTCATCGAACATAACGATAACTTCCGTTTACCGACGAATCCTGAGACGCCCGTCATCATGATTGGCCCCGGCACGGGCATCGCGCCATTCCGTGCTTTTATGCAGCAACGTGAAGCAGACGGAGCTACTGGCAAAAACTGGTTACTCTTTGGCAACCCACACTTTACTGAAGATTTTCTCTATCAGGTTGAATGGCAGCGCTACGTTAAAGACGGCTTGCTGACCCGCATTGATCTGGCTTGGTCGCGCGATCAGGCCCATAAAATATACGTACAAGATAAACTGCGCGAACAAGGTGCAGAACTGTGGAGCTGGATCCAACAAGGCGCCCACATTTACGTCTGTGGCGATGCTAACCGCATGGCTAAAGACGTTGAGCAGGTTTTACTGGACGTGGTGGCTCTGCACGGTGCAATGGATACCGAGCAGGCTGATGAATATTTAAGTGAGCTGCGCCTGGCGCGCCGTTATCAGCGGGATGTGTACTGATGAATGAAAAACACCCAGGGCCACTGGTCGTGACGGGAAAACTGTCCGATGGCGAGCGCATGAAGTCACAAAGCAACTTCCTGCGTGGGACGATTGCACAAGACTTGAATGATGGGCTGACTGGTGGCTTCAACGGCGATAATTTCCTGTTGATCCGTTTCCACGGCATGTATCAGCAAGATGATCGTGATATTCGCGCAGAGCGTGCAGAGCAGAAGTTGGAACCACGCCATGCCATGATGCTGCGCTGTCGTTTACCCGGCGGGATCATCACGCCGCAGCAGTGGTTGGGTATCGATAAGTTTGCTGCGGATAACACCCTGTACGGCAGCATTCGTATCACTAACCGCCAGACATTCCAGTTCCATGGCATTCTGAAAGGGAATGTGAAACCAGCTCACCAATTGCTCAATCAATTAGGTTTGGATGCGCTGGCTACAGCAAACGATGTTAACCGTAATGTGCTTTGCACCTCGAACCCTGTGGAGTCGGTGCTGCATCAAGAAGCCTATGAGTGGGCGAAGAAGATTTCTGAGCATTTGCTGCCGCGTACCCGTGCTTATGCTGAAATCTGGTTGGATGCGGAGAAAGTGGCAACCACCGACGAAGAACCCATTCTAGGTGCGACATATTTGCCGCGTAAATTTAAAACCACAGTCGTTATTCCACCGCAAAATGATGTGGATCTCCACGCCAATGATCTTAACTTTGTCGCTGTCGCCGAGAAAGGTAAGTTGGTGGGCTTCAACGTGCTGGTGGGGGGCGGGTTATCCATTGCCCACGGTGATAAAAATACGTACCCACGTAAAGCTAGCGAGTTCGGTTATATCCCACTGCAACATACGTTGGCGATTGCTGAAGCTGTAGTGACAACTCAGCGTGATTGGGGTAACCGCACTGATCGTAAAAATGCTAAAACCAAATATACGTTGGAACGCGTTGGTGTTGATGTCTTTAAAGCTGAAGTTGAAAAGCGCGCTGGGGTGAGTTTTGGTGCGATTAAACCCTATCAATTTACCGGTCGTGGTGATCGTATCGGCTGGGTGAAAGGCATCGATAAAAAGTGGCATTTGACGCTATTTATTGAAAATGGTCGTCTGCTGGATTATCCCGGACGTAGCCTAAAAAGTGGTGTAGCGGCCATTGCTAAAATTCATCAGGGTGATTTCCGTTTAACGGCGAACCAGAATCTGATTGTGGCGGGAGTCCCGGAAAAAGACAAAGCGCGTATTGAGGCTCTGGCTCGTGAGCATGGGCTGATGGATGACAATGTCAGCCCGCAGCGCGAGAATTCGATGGCGTGTGTTTCATTCCCAACTTGCCCACTGGCAATGGCGGAGGCAGAACGTTTTCTACCGGAGTTTGTGACGCGGGTGGAAGGGATTTTACAGCAACACGGTATTGCGGATGAGCATATCGTTCTACGAGTGACCGGTTGCCCGAATGGTTGTGGTCGTGCTTTGCTGGCTGAGGTTGGATTGGTGGGTAAAGCGGTTGGGCGCTATAACCTGCATCTGGGAGGCAATCGCGAAGGAACACGTATCCCCCGGATGTATCGCGAAAATATTACCGAAGATGAAATTCTGGCTATCACTGATCAATTGGTCGGGCGTTGGGCGAAAGAGCGCCAACTTAATGAAGGTTTCGGTGATTTTGTCATTCGTATTGGTGTTATTGCTCCGGTGATTGATTCTGCCCGTGATTTTTATGACGTTCAGGAGGCGGTGTGAGCCAATTTAATTTGAGCGAACTGAATGCGTTGCCAAAGGCGGAGCAAGCTGCGGCATTGGCGCTGGTTAATGGGCAGCTTGAACATTTCACCGCTCAAGAGCGCGTCAGTTGGGCGTTAGAAAACTTGCCCGGAGAGTTCGTGCTCTCTTCCAGCTTTGGTATTCAGGCAGCCGTTTGTTTGCATCTGGTTACCCGCCAACATCCCGATATTCCGGTGATTTTGACGGACACGGGGTATCTGTTCCCTGAAACTTATCAGTTTATTGATGACTTGACGGAGAAACTTAAGCTTAATTTGCAAGTATTTCGTGCCCAGCAAAGCCCAGCCTGGCAAGAGGCCCGCTACGGCAAATTGTGGGAACAGGGTGTTGAGGGCATTGAGCGCTATAATGACCTGAATAAGGTTGAGCCAATGAACCGGGCGCTGGAAACGTTAGGTGCCCAGACGTGGTTTGCGGGCTTGCGTCGTGAGCAATCGGGCAGCCGTTCACAACTGCCTGTTCTGGCTATTGCGCGCGGTGTCTTTAAGGTTCTTCCCATCATTGATTGGGATAACCGGCAGGTTTACCAGTATTTGAAACAAAATGACCTGAGTTATCACCCGTTGTGGGAGCAGGGCTATCTCTCTGTCGGGGATACTCATACCACCCGTAAATGGGAACCGGGTATGAGTGAAGAAGAGACGCGTTTCTTTGGCCTGAAACGTGAATGCGGTTTGCATGAAGGCTGAGTGACAGCAAAATAAACCGTCAGGGCGCAGAGAGCGCCCTTTTTTGTGGCCATTAGCGAGCCATTCGCTCTTGGGCGAGTTCTGCCAGAAACTGGCTGCGATTCTTATAGCCACTGTGGGTGGCGATAAACTTATCAATCGCAGTGAGTAGATTTTGCGCCATGCCTCGCAAGGTGAACATTATTTTTTAGCCACCGCCAATTCTTGTATCAAGGGTAGCAATATTTTTACGCTGTCGCGGCTACGTTTAGTGATACGGTTGGGTAAAAATTTATCCAGATAATTTAAGTTATCTAATTGGCTTTGGTGACGAGTGACGCCCTGTGGAAAATGCTTGCTGATAGCTCGCTGCTGGCAGCCATCTTTCTTCCCTAAGGTATCGTTGCCAGCGTTGACAGATAACAACGGTATCCCCGCAGTATCAAAGACATTCTTCTCTGTCCGACACGGAGAGGTTACCTGATTTTTTATCGTGCTGGCGGTAATACCATAGCGGCGAGCCAGTGTGAGCGCTTGATCTCTTGCTGCAATAGCGGAGGGTTGCTTGCTGGCATTAAAATAGAGGCGATCACCGGTAATCAGACTATCTAAATTAATCACCAACAACGTGTTGTCCTTCTCAGCTTGACTCATACGTTGCAGATAGTTTTCAGTACCTTGTGCGCCTATCTCTTCAGCGCTAAGGGCCACAAAACGCAGTTCATAGCGTAGAGGTGCTGTTTTCAGGCGCTCTGCCAGTTCCAACATCACACCGACACCAGAGGCATTATCATCAACGCCCTGCAGTGTTAACCCGCCAAGATTTTTATCTAAATCATTATCACTTTGCGGCGTGTAAGTATCAAAATGCGCCATGATGATTATCTGCTTCTGGGCGTCAGGTTTCTCCGCTGATGCGTTACGCGCTGCAATCACTGACGTGGCACTGACATTGCGCCAGCTTTGTTTACCATTCTTACTGGTATAGAGATAACGGGTATTAAAACCACGCAAATTACTCTGGTAGCCCATTTGCTGAAAACGATGATTAATATACTCGGCAGCCAGTAGCTCGGCTGGGCTACCAGCCATACGGCCTGGAAAGTAGGTGCTAATATGGCGAATTTGCTGTTCAGCAATTTGACCGGTAGCGGGTGTTGTCGCTGCCTGAAGTGGCAGGACGGTACTGAAACTCAGAGTGAAAAGTGCCCACTTTAGGCAACGGCGGGAAAACATACCGAAATATCCTTGTTAAAGTCGCTGGTATGGATAACGCAGTTAGTATGGAAGCGTCAGGCTCAATAGACAATCTGTATGGCTCCTAAAGTGCAGATATTTATTCCCGTCATCTTTCAAGACGTAGGAGGTGCTGGCTACCATCATGACTCGACCCATCCATGGACCTCGCCTTTGCGAGGCAGCCGCAAGCCACGTTCAAATTTTATCCTGACAGATTTACCACTCAACTCATTGAGTTATCTCAATGCCTCGGGGCACTTATCTGTCAGTCGACAGCTATTGGGTATAGGTGAGCAAATAAGAAAATAGCTCACGGTGAGCATTGGCTAACATCGCTGCGAGCCGGACTATTGCGCCTATATATCATTATGGAACTTGTAATTACTTTTCGTCATTTCATAAGGCCATAACCCCCCCCTATAGTCACCCTACGCTTTATCATGTAATCGAAGGATGTTGTGGACTATCTACCTCTATTTGCCGACTTGAAACGACGCCCAGTATTGGTCGTTGGCGGCGGTGAAGTTGCTGCGCGAAAAATTGACTTACTCCACCGCGCTGGCGCACAGGTGCGGGTAGTGGCACAGACTCTTTCATCTGAACTTGAGCAGCAGCACCAAGATGGCCATATTCACTGGCTGGCATTGGATTTCTTGCCTGAACAGCTGGATGAGGTCTTTCTGGTCATTGCGGCAACTAACGACACCGAATTGAATGCAGCCGTTTTTAGCGCCGCTGATGAGCGACACATTTTGGCGAACGTGGTTGATGACCAACCGCGCTGTTCGTTTATCTTCCCATCGATTGTTGATCGCTCACCATTGGTGGTGGCTATTTCCTCCGCAGGTCAGGCCCCTGTATTAGCACGTTTACTCCGTGAGAAGTTAGAGGCTCTGCTACCCCATAGTTTGAGCGATATGGCGGCAGTCGCTGGGCGTTGGCGTGGGCGAGTTAAGCAGCACATCACGTCGATGAGGGCGCGTCGACGTTTTTGGGAAAATGCCTTCAGTGGCCGCTTTGCTCATTTGATCAGCCGCGGTCAGTTAACACAGGCAGAAGATGAACTGCAATTGGCGCTAGAGGGGCAGGGCAGCACTTTAGGTGAGGTTGCTTTAGTGGGCGCAGGTCCCGGTGACCCCGGCTTACTGACGTTGCGCGGTCTACAAGTTATTCAGCAGGCTGATGTGGTGTTGTATGACCATTTAGTCAGCCCAGAAGTTTTGGATTTGGTACGACGTGATGCCGAGCGTATTTGTGTCGGTAAACGGGCAGGGGCACATTCGGTTGCTCAGGAAGAAACTAACCAATTACTGGTCACATTAGCACAGCGTGGCAAACGAGTGGTGAGACTAAAAGGAGGTGATCCTTTTATTTTTGGCCGAGGTGGCGAAGAGCTACAAGTTGTGGCGCGCGCGGGGATCCCTTTTCAGGTGGTGCCTGGCGTGACAGCAGCTGCCGGAGCGACGGCCTATGCTGGTATTCCTCTGACTCACCGTGATCACGCGCAAAGTGTGACTTTTATTACCGGACATTGCCGCTCTGACGGCGATGATCTGGACTGGCAGGCTCTCGCGCGTGGCCGCCAAACATTAGCTATCTACATGGGCACCGTGAAAGCGGCTGAAATCAGCCGGCAATTGATGACCCATGGCCGGGCTAGCACCACGCCCGTCGCGGTAATTGGCCGCGGAACCCGTGCTGACCAGCAAGTGCTGACGGGCACTCTGGCGCAACTAGAGTCACTCGCACATCAGGCACCGACACCCGCATTGCTGGTTATCGGTGAAGTGGTGGATTTACATCACCAAATTGCCTGGTTTGGGCAACAACCGCAGACTGAACAGGCAATTAGCCCCTCAGTCGTGAATTTGGCATAAAGGATCTGTTATGGACGAAAAACGACTCACTCATTTGCGGCAATTGGAGGCGGAGAGTATCCATATCATCCGTGAAGTGGCCGCCGAATTCGGTAACCCAGTGATGCTCTATTCCATTGGTAAAGACTCGTCAGTGATGCTGCATTTGGCACGCAAGGCATTCTTCCCCGGGCATTTACCTTTCCCGCTGTTGCATGTGGATACCGGCTGGAAATTTCGTGAAATGTACGAATTCCGTGACCGTACGGCGAAAGCCTTTGGCTGCGAATTATTGGTTCACCGTAATCCTGAAGGTGTGGCGATGGGGATTAATCCCTTTGTTCACGGCAGTGCCAAACATACCGATATCATGAAAACTGAAGGCCTCAAGCAAGCACTGAATAAGTACGGTTTTGATGCAGCCTTTGGTGGTGCGCGGCGCGATGAAGAAAAATCGCGAGCCAAAGAGCGTATCTATTCGTTCCGTGACCGTTTCCATCGCTGGGATCCCAAAAATCAGCGCCCAGAGCTGTGGCATAACTACAACGGCCAGATTAATAAAGGCGAAAGTATCCGCGTATTCCCGCTTTCCAACTGGACCGAGCTGGATATCTGGCAATATATTTTCTTGGAAAACATCGACATTGTGCCGCTGTATCTGGCGAAGTCGCGCCCTGTGGTCGAGCGCGACGGTATGTTGCTGATGGTGGATGACGATCGTATCGATCTTCAGCCGGGCGAAGTCATTACTCAGAAAATGGTGCGTTTTCGCACGTTGGGCTGCTGGCCGCTCACCGGTGCCGTTGAATCGGAGGCTGAAACCTTGCCTGCTATTATCGAAGAGATGCTTATCTCGACTACTAGTGAACGTCAGGGTCGCATGATCGACCGTGATCAATCCGGCTCGATGGAGCTTAAAAAGCGTCAGGGATATTTCTGAGGAGCGCCCGATGAGCACAACATTTCAAAATAAACCTGTTTTTGATAACCCGGCAGTGTCAGAAGGCAAGTCAATGATTTTACAGAACACCTCGATTGCCCAGCAGATTGCGAATGAGGGTGGGGTGGAAGCTTACTTGCATGCACAGCAACACAAAACCATGCTGCGCTTTCTGACTTGTGGCAGCGTGGATGACGGTAAAAGTACCCTGATTGGCCGTTTATTGCACGATACCCGTCAAATCTACGAAGATCAGCTTACAACACTGCATACTGACAGCAAGCGCATGGGGACACAGGGCGAAAAGCTGGATCTGGCATTGCTGGTGGATGGCTTACAGGCCGAACGTGAGCAGGGCATTACTATTGATGTGGCTTATCGCTACTTCTCGACTGAAAAACGCAAATTTATCATTGCTGATACCCCAGGGCATGAGCAATACACGCGCAATATGGCCACCGGTGCGTCGACCTGTGATCTAGCCATTTTGTTGATCGATGCGCGTAAAGGGGTGTTGGACCAAACTCGTCGCCACAGTTTTATCGCCACCTTATTGGGTATCCGCCATTTAGTGGTGGCAGTGAACAAGATGGATTTAGTGGACTATCAGGAAAGTGTTTTCGAGCAGTTCAAAGAAAACTATCTGAGTTTTGCCGAACAATTGCCCACCGACTTGAATATCAAATTTGTGCCATTGTCCGCATTGGATGGTGACAACGTGGCCTCGCCGAGCGAGAAAATGGACTGGTACTCCGGTCCGACGCTACTTGAAGTGCTGGAAAGTGTCGATGTGGTGAATGCCAGCCGTCAGCAACCACTGCGTTTCCCGGTGCAGTATGTTAACCGGCCCAATTTGGATTTCCGGGGTTATGCTGGCACCTTGTCTGCCGGTATCGTTCGAGTCGGACAAAAAATAAAAGTGCTGCCTTCAGGTGTGGAATCTACCGTGACACGCATTGTGACTTTTGATGGTGATTTGACTCAAGCCACACCGGGTGAAGCAATTACATTGGTGTTGGCGGACGAAGTGGACATCAGCCGTGGTGATCTGTTGGTTGACGCCGGAGAGACGCTAAAAGCGGCTCAGAATGCGCTGGTAGATGTGGTATGGATGGCCGAACAGCCACTGGTGGTTGGGCAGAGCTATGACATCAAAGTGGCCGGGAAAAAGACCCGTGCACGAGTTGAAAATATTCAATATCAGGTTGAGATTAACTCGCTGACTCAGCGAGTGGTTGAAAGTCTGCCGCTCAACGGTATCGGCTTGGTTGAACTGGCGTTTGATGAGCCGTTGGTGCTGGACAGTTATCAGCATAATCGGGATACCGGCGGGATGATCTTTATTGACCGCTTGAGTAATGTCACCGTCGGTGCCGGTTTGATTCGAGAAACTATCGAGTCGGTTTATCAAGAAACGACCGAATTCAGTCCTTTTGAATTGGAACTGAATGCGCTGGTTCGTCGCCACTTCCCGCATTGGGGCGCACGTGACCTGCTGGGAGGGAAATAGCGTGCCTGCTGATGAGAATATTGTCTGGCACCCGCATGCTGTGACCCAGGCCGATCGTGAACAACAACATGGGCATCAGGGTGTGGTGCTGTGGTTTACCGGTTTGTCGGGTTCGGGAAAATCGACTTTGGCCGGTGCGCTGGAGCAGGCGCTGTTTGCCCGTGGTGTCAGCACTTACTTACTTGATGGCGACAATGTGCGCCATGGTTTATGCCGTGATTTGGGCTTCGCTGATGCTGACCGGCGGGAAAATATCCGCCGGGTTGGGGAAGTCGCCAAATTAATGGTTGATGCTGGTCTTGTGGTGTTGACGGCCTTTATCTCCCCCCATCGAGCCGAGCGACAAATGGTGCGAGATATGCTGGCTCCGGGTCAGTTTATTGAGGTATTTGTGGATACGCCGTTGGCAATTTGCGAGACTCGTGATCCTAAGGGATTGTATAAAAAGGCCCGCGCCGGAGAGCTGAAAAACTTCACCGGTATCGACGCTGTTTATGAATCCCCTGAGCAGGCCGATGTGCATTTGCAGGGTGAACAATTAGTAACAAATTTGATTGAACAATTGTTAGACGTGCTGCGTGGTAGAGCTATTATCAGATCCTAAACGTATCCCCTTCGTACTTAAAACTACAAGGTTGTTCGCTGCAAGAACTCTCCCGAATCACTGACTTTGATGTTAGCTCATCGGGATGAGTTCGCTTGTTGCCCGCCTATAGTTCCAATGATGTTGGGTATATATGTCTTATGATTGCCTGGCGAAACGTCCTGAGAACGTGCCGGCAAACTGTACCTACGGGATCTTTATGCAGAATGTCACCCAGATTACTATCGACGAACAGCGGGAACGGGAGGAGCCGTCATACTCCTTTCTCGGTGGCGTCACTGGCTTTGTTTTCTATTGGTTGGCCTTCGCGATCCCATTTTTTGTCTACGGCCCGAATACGGTCTTCTTCCTGCTCTATACTTGGCCCTTCTTTCTAGCATTGATGCCGGTTTCTGTACTGATTGGTATTACGCTGAGTATGCTGTCGCGCGGTAATCTGTTAGCCACGGTTGGTGGGACGGGGATTGCGGTGGTGTGCTTGTTCTGGATGCTGTTTTCATTTCTCACCGGCTGGTGAGTGTAAAATCAGCAGGCTGTTTGGGATTCACCCGCTAACAGCCGCATCAGTTTTTCCTCAAATTAATCTGTCGTCAGTTAGGCTTGCGCTGACAGCACTTTGCTGAGGAAGGCTTGTGTCCGTGGGTTACTAGGGGCTGTAAAGATATCTTCCGGTTGCCCCTCTTCTTGAATTACCCCTTGATCGATAAACAGTACTCGATCAGCGACATCGCGGGCAAAGCCCATTTCATGGGTGACAACCACCATGGTCATTCCTTCCAGAGCCAATGCTTTCATCACTGCCAGCACTTCGCCTACCAATTCGGGATCAAGCGCTGAGGTTGGCTCGTCGAATAGCATAATTTTTGGCTCCATCGCCAAGGCTCTGGCAATGGCGACGCGCTGTTGTTGCCCCCCGGATAAACTGCTCGGATAGGCATCAATCTTGTCCAGCAATCCCACTTTACGCAGTAACAAT
Organism: Yersinia vastinensis; assembly: GCF_044905075.1. Classification (NCBI taxonomy): domain Bacteria; kingdom Pseudomonadati; phylum Pseudomonadota; class Gammaproteobacteria; order Enterobacterales; family Yersiniaceae; genus Yersinia; species Yersinia vastinensis. The sequence goes on along the minus strand of NZ_CP173260.1, from coordinate 3,788,202 downwards.
TCGGCCCGCTCTATGGCTTGCGCACGCGGCAGTTTTTTGACATCCATTGGTGCCATAATCAGGTTTTCCAGCACCGTCATATGGGGGAACAGATTAAAGCGCTGGAATACCATGCCGACACTTTCGCGCATACGGTTAAGATCCGTTTTGGGATTATGGATCTCAAAGCCGTTGACGGTTATCTCACCGCCAGACAACGTTTCTAGCGCATTAATGCAGCGTAAAAAGGTGCTTTTTCCTGAACCGGATGGGCCGATGATGCAAACCACCTCTTTGGGTTGGATATCACAGGAAATACCGCGTAATACATGGGTTTCGCCAAATTGTTTTTGCAGGTTATGTACGTGAATCACTTTTACCAAACCTCTTTTCCATATGCCGCACTAACAGCGAAAGTAAGAACGTAATAACCCAATAAACCAGAGAGATGGTCAGGTAGGGTTCCCAATAGGTGGCATAGGCGCCAGACACAGTGCGAGCGGCATAAGCTAAATCAGCCAACCCAATGGCGGATGCCAGCGATGAGTCTTTCACAATAGCAATGGCATTATTACCTAACGGCGGCAGCATACGGCGGAAAGCCTGTGGCAGGATAACCTTACGCATGGTTTTGCCGTAGCTCATCCCCAGCGAGCGGGAGGCTTCCATTTGACCACGATCAATGGATTGAATACCCGCGCGAAAAATCTCAGAGACATAGGCCCCGGCATTTAGTGTGATGGCAACCACACAGGATAAAAATGCACCGTAATCAGAACGCAGCATTCTGGCAAAGTCAGAGGACATAATGCCATTGGTGACTAGAATGCCATCCCGTGGATTGATAAATAGCGGCACCAATGCGAAATGCACCACCATGATTTGCACAAAGAGCGGCGTACCTCGAATGGCGCTGATATAGATACGCACTGGCCATTGAACAAAGTAATGTAATACCGGCTTCCAGATACCATGAGGTGCCTGCGCTAACCGTCCCAATCCCAGTGTTAAGCCCCAAGTGGTGCCTAAAATCACACAGATAATAGTGCACTTTATCGTCATCCAGGCACCGTCCATAAACAGTGGCGCGTATTCCTGAATGATTTCCCAACGAAATCCTGACATAAGCCAATCCAAAAAACCTTGGTAATCGACGTTACTGCGGTATTCACCGCCCGGCTGTAACGTCAATTATTTGAGGTCTAAAAAAGGTGTATTAAAAAATTATTTTGCAGGCTGAGTGGCTGCAGGCAGTGTAGGTACCTGTGCATCAAACCATTTTTCGTAGATTTTGGCATAGGTGCCGTCAGCGACGATCTTCTGTAAACCGCTATTGATTTTATTGCGTAATTCTTCGTTGCCTTTCGCGACCGCGATACCGAAATATTGGCGTTCAAACTTGTCATCAGACACCAGCTCAAATGCTTTCTCTGGATGCGTTTTCAGGTAGAACTTGGCAACACCCACATCACCGACAGCAGCAGCGATGCCATCTTCATACAACTCCTGCAACATCAACGGGGTATTATCAAAGCGCTTGATGGCGGTACTGTTTTTACCCAGTACATCAGATACCACGATATCGCCAGTGCTGGAGTTCACCACGCCAACATTCAGATCTTTCAATGCGGCAATGGAGTCCACTTTAGAGTCTTTAGGCACCACTATGGTTTGTTCTGCGGGGAAGTAAGGGTCTGAGAAATCAACCATTTGCTTACGCTTATCGGTAATGGTGATGCCAGAAATAATGATGTCGCGATCACCTGAACCTAAGGTGGCAAAAATGCCTTCCCACGGTGTATTGACCAGTTTGACCTGAAAACCTTCGGCCTTACCGATAGCCTTAATGATATCGATATCAAAACCTTCCAGTTGTTTTTGGCTATTCTCATACTCAAAGGGGCGATAAGTACCACCGGAACCCACCACATAAGTCGGTTCGGCAGCAATCACGCTGCCCGCAGATAGCATGGCTGCCAGGCAAGTTCCGACCAGCATTAAACGTTTAAACATGTAAATCTCCCGGTTCATAGGCAAAAGTAAATGAAAGTGTGATTTTCTATTTATGCAGTTTGAGTGCATAAAAATAAACTTTTATACCTCTAAACTCAACTGTGATAGGGGTTATTTATTTATGGCGACATTAAATATGCATATTTGCTTTATTGATTGGTATAAGCTAACGGCAAAAACAACTTTCCTAGTGTTTACCTCTGCATGATGCATTCATCAACTATTGCTTGGATGAATGTGGGCTGAAAACGCGCATTTAATGACATTTTGTAGATTGGCATGGTATTTTTGCCGGAAATCGTCCTTAATCTACGCCTTGTGGCCTATTTCCGTTACAGAGTGGAGTCCGACGAAAAGTTGTGGGATGATTAGGCAGTTTTTCGGGGGGCGGGAATGGGAAAACTTACGCTACTATTACTGGTTTTACTTGGCTGGTTACAGTATTCATTGTGGCTGGGCAAGAATGGTGTTCATGATTTTGTTCGGGTTAAGGATGACGTTGCTCTTCAAGAGGTTAATAACGGTAAACTTAAGGCCCGAAACGATCAGCTATTTGCTGAAATTGATGATTTAAACGGTGGTCAAGAGGCTATCGAAGAACGCGCACGTAACGAACTGGGTATGATTAAACCCGGCGAAAGTTTCTATCGTCTGGTTCCTGACCAATCCGGACGCAATGCGGGTATCCCTTCGACGCAAAATAACGCACAACAATAAATAATGAGTAATTTCGCAGTTTCCCTTCCTGACATCGTCGCTGTATTACCCGCGGCGGGTATTGGCAGCCGTATGCAGGCTGATTGCCCTAAACAGTATTTAATGGCTGGTGGCAAAACAATCATTGAACACGCTATTTTTTCTTTGCTGAGTCATCCTCGGATTCAGCGGATTATCGTCGTGATACATCCGCAGGATCAGCAATTTTCTTCGTTACCTATTGCTAAGGATCCACGCATCAGTGTTGTCCACGGTGGTGAACAGCGCGCTGATTCGGTGATGGCTGGCTTACAATATGCCGGTCAGGCCGAGTGGGTTCTGGTGCATGATGCGGCTCGTCCCTGTTTGCATGCTGATGATCTTGAAAAATTATTATCGATAATTGAGCACAGCAAAGTCGGGGGAATTCTGGCAGCACCGGTTCGTGACACAATGAAGCGGAGTGAGGCGGGCGTTCAAGCGATTGCCCATACGGTGGATCGTCAAGCGCTATGGCATGCTCTTACACCTCAACTCTTCCCACTTGAGTTATTAAAAATGTGCTTATCCCGCGCCCTGCAAGATGGGGCGGTAGTCACCGATGAGGCTTCAGCATTAGAACATTGCGGCTATCATCCGATACTGGTTTCGGGTCGTTCGGATAATATCAAGGTGACGCGTCCAGAAGATCTGGCGCTGGCAGAGTTTTATTTAACTCAACGACGCAACACAAATTAATTGGAGTGTCATTAATGCGAATTGGCCATGGTTTTGATGTTCATAAATTTGGCGGCGAAGGCCCATTGATTATAGGTGGCGTGCGAATCCCTTATGAAAAGGGTCTATTGGCACACTCTGATGGTGATGTCGCATTACATGCGGCAACTGATGCATTGCTGGGAGCTGCGGCCTTAGGCGACATCGGAAAATTATTCCCCGACACCGATCCGGCGTTTAAAGGTGCGGATAGCCGTGGCCTATTGCGTGAGGCTTATCGTCGCATTTTGGCGAAAGGATACCGGCTTGGAAATCTAGACATCACGATTATTGCTCAGGCGCCGAAAATGGCCCCTCATATTCCACAAATGCGCGTTCATTTGGCGGAAGACCTACAATGTCATATGGATGATATCAACGTAAAAGCCACCACGACCGAACAGCTCGGTTTTACTGGCCGTGGCGAAGGTATTGCCTGCGAGGCGGTGGCTCTGTTGGTTAAGCAGTAATTATTGGTTAAGGCATAAATGATGGACATGGAAAATCTGACCTGGTTGCACGGCAAACCCAAAGCGAGCGGCATTCTAAAAGCCAATCCGGAAGATTTTGTGGTGGTCGAAGACTTGGGTTTTGAACCTGACGGTGAAGGCGAACATTTATTGGTACGCATCCGTAAAAATGGCTGCAATACCCAGTTTGTTGCCGATTATCTGGCGCGTTTTGCCAAGGTTCACCCACGTTTGGTGAGTTATGCGGGCTTGAAGGATCGCCACGCAGTAACTGAACAATGGTTCTGCTTGCACCTGCCGGGCAAAGAAGCGCCAGATTTATCCACTTTTGAGCTGGAAGGCTGTGAAGTGCTGGAGTCTGTACGTCAGAAAAGAAAACTGCGTATCGGCTCACTGAAAGGCAACGCTTTTACTTTAGTGCTACGCCATATCACTGATAATCAGGATGTAGAACAACGATTGCAGCAAATAGCAGCCCAAGGCGTGCCTAACTATTTTGGCAGCCAACGATTTGGCCGCGGTGGTAATAATCTGGTGCAGGCTCGGTTGTGGGCTAATAATGAGATTCGCGTAAAAGAACGCAATAAACGCAGCTTTTACTTGTCTGCCAGTCGTAGCGCCATGTTCAACTTGATCAGCAGTTGCCGTTTGGCGCAACAGCAAGCAACAACAGTGCTGTCTGGCGATGCATTGCAACTCTCTGGTCGCGGTAGTTGGTTTGTGGCTGAAGCCGATGAGTTGGCGGCCTTACAACAACGTGTTGATGCGGGTGAACTGAATGTGACCGCGCCATTACCGGGTGATGGCGAATTGGGGACACAGGCTGAAGCATTGGCTTTCGAGCAGGCGTGTTTGGCGGATCAAACCGAATTATTGGCGTTGATTAAACGTGAACGTGTTGAAGGTGCGCGTCGGGCAATCTTGTTAAAACCACAGAATATGGCGTGGAATTGGTGGGATGACGTCACCTTGGAACTCAGCTTCTGGTTACCCGCAGGCAGCTTTGCCACCAGCGTGGTGCGAGAAATCATGAATCAGGATAATGCTGATGCTGCGGATATTGCTGAGTAACGACGACGGTATTACTGCGCCCGGGATCCAGACGCTTGCTACCGCACTGCGGGAATTTGCGGAAGTCAAAATGGTTGCGCCGGATCGTAATCGTAGCGGCTCCTCTAATGCATTGACGCTTGATAGTGCTCTGCGCATCACGACATTATCCAATGGCGATATCGCGGTACAACAAGGTACTCCGACTGATTGTGTTTATCTGGGGGTTAATGCGCTTATGCGTCCCCGGCCCGATATTGTGGTTTCTGGCATCAATGCTGGCCCCAATCTGGGCGATGATGTTATCTATTCAGGTACTGTGGCGGCAGCGATGGAAGGGCGGCATTTAGGGCTTCCTGCACTGGCTGTTTCGCTCAATGGGCATCAGCACTATGCGACGGCGGCAGCGGTCACTTGCCAAATATTGCGTGCGCTGCAACATAAACCATTGCGTACAGGCAAGATACTGAATATTAATGTACCTGACTTACCCTTATCTGAAATTAAAGGGATTCGGGTGACTCGTTGTGGTAGCCGCCATCCGGCAGAGCAGGTATTTTGTCAACAAGACCCACGGGGCAACGATCTCTATTGGATAGGGCCACCGGGGGAGAAGTTTGATGTGGCAGAAGACACTGATTTTGCTGCAGTTGAGCAAGGTTATGTTTCTATCACACCACTGCAGGTTGATTTAACGGCTTATGCGGCGCAAGACGTGGTTGAAAACTGGTTAACCAACATGACGTTAGTAAATACCGAGGTTGACGGGGAATGGTAAATAAACGCATGCAAACATTGTTGATGCAGTTACGTCAGCAGGGCATTACAGACGAGCGCTTGTTGCAGGCGATCGAAGCAGTGCCGCGCGAGCGTTTTGTTGATGAAGCGTTATCTCATAAGGCGTATGAGAATACAGCCCTACCGATAGGTTCAGGGCAAACTATTTCTCAGCCTTATATGGTGGCGCGAATGACAGAATTATTGCAATTGACGCCCACTTCACGGGTTTTAGAGATAGGAACCGGTTCTGGTTATCAGACCGCCATTTTGGCGCATTTAGTCGAACATGTATGCTCAGTTGAACGAATCAAAGGGTTACAGTGGCAGGCAAAGCGTCGCCTGAAACAGCTAGATCTGCATAATGTCTCAACCCGCCACGGTGATGGCTGGCTAGGTTGGGCATCACGCGGGCCATTTGATGCGATCATTGTGACAGCCGCGCCACCAGAAATACCGAACGCATTACTTGAGCAATTGGATGAGGGCGGGATATTAGTCTTGCCTGTGGGCGAGCAAGCTCAAACGCTAAAATGTGTGCAGCGTCGCAATAATGAATTCCAAATTGAGACAGTAGAGGCCGTGCGTTTTGTTCCTTTGGTAAAAGGGGAACTGGCTTAAATAAATCTTTTTATATCGGTCATTATTTTTCCTGTATCCGCAGCACACTATTTTGCGCTAAAGATTGGACAAAAATCAGTAACATAAATTTTATGGTGTGGTAGACGTGGTATTGATAGCATGCGCGCTTCTGCATCTTGTTTCTTCAGTTCGGGACGGCATGGGTTTGGCTCGTTCTGTGGAACCTTTAATACTCGACAATAAGTGGTGTAGTCGTCCTCAGACCAGCGTTTTGCTGTCATCAACGAGTGACCACTTATCCGACGGTGTAAAAGGTATTTTGGATATATCGCTTATTATTGCTGTCATGGGGGAAGCATGAGCACGGGAAGCCCAATGATTACATTACGCCGGGTCGCGGCATGTACGGTTATGAGTTTATGGTTAGTGGGTTGTAGCAATGAGAATACAACCTCTGCACCCATCAGCAGTGTCGGTGGTGATCGTTCAGGTACTATGCTAAGTGGCTCGAATACCAATGCATCGGGTGAACGTATCGTTTATAACCGTAGCTACGACAATATCCCCAAAGGAAGCTATAGCGGTAATACCTATACCGTTAAGCGTGGTGACACGCTGTTTTATATCGCCTGGATTACTGGGAATGATTTCCGTGATCTGGCGGCAAAAAATAATATTGCCGAGCCATATAGCCTAAATGTGGGGCAATCCATTCAACTAGGTAATGGTTCTGGTGGCGGAATGCTAGCCGCAACGGATGCCACATCAGGCGGAATAGCAAAACCGCCGTCAAATATTCAGAACACAACTACAATGGTTGATTCTCAATCAACTAGCGCGTATTCTGAAAACTCGGGTAAACAGAATGTTGGTAAAATGTTACCGGCATCAGGAGCTGTTGTCGCTACAACTGCACCTGTTACTGCACCTAGCAGTACCATCAGTGACCCTACCAGTAATGGTGGTCCAGTCAGCAGCTGGAAATGGCCAACTGAAGGTAAAACGATTGATAGTTTCTCTGCTTCCGAAGGAGGCAATAAAGGGATTGATATCGCGGGTTCTCGTGGGCAACCAATCTTCGCTACAGCAAATGGGCGAGTTGTGTATGCTGGGAACGCACTGCGTGGTTACGGTAATCTTATCATCATCAAACACAACGATGATTACCTGAGCGCCTACGCTCATAACGATACAATGCTGGTCCGGGAACAAGAAGAAGTGAAGGCGGGTCAAAAAATAGCCACCATGGGTAGCACCGGAACCAGTTCAGTAAGATTGCACTTTGAAATTCGTTACAAGGGGAAATCCGTAAACCCGCTGCGTTACCTTCCGCAGCGATAGATTGGGCAGAATACGCTGTATTCTGCTCGCCGGATTCACGGGTAGGAGCAGCATATGAGCCAAAATACGCTGAAAGTTAACGAGTTGCAGGAAGATGCTGAGTTTGACGAAAACAGTACGGAAACTGAAATTTTCGACGAAAAAGCATTAGTAGAAGATGAACCTACTGAAAGCGAGTTAGCAGAAGATGAGCTGTTGGCGCAAGGCGTTACCCAGCGAGTACTGGATGCGACACAGCTCTATCTTGGTGAGATTGGTTATTCACCGCTGTTGACCGCAGAAGAAGAGGTTTATTTTGCCCGGCGTGCATTGCGCGGAGATGTGCCTTCACGTCGGCGTATGATCGAAAGTAACTTGCGGCTGGTGGTGAAGATCGCCCGTCGTTACAGTAATCGCGGCTTGGCGCTGCTGGATCTGATTGAAGAGGGAAACCTCGGTCTGATCAGAGCGGTAGAAAAGTTTGATCCTGAGCGCGGTTTCCGTTTCTCCACTTATGCCACTTGGTGGATACGTCAGACAATTGAACGGGCAATCATGAACCAAACCCGGACGATTCGTTTGCCTATTCATATCGTCAAAGAACTAAACGTTTATTTGCGTACTGCACGAGAACTTTCTCATAAATTGGATCATGAGCCGAGCGCTGAAGAGATTGCCGAGCAGCTCGACAAACCGGTTGATGACGTGAGCCGTATGCTACGCCTTAACGAACGTATCACTTCTGTTGATACTCCTTTAGGCGGCGACTCAGAGAAAGCTTTGTTAGATATTCTGTCTGACGAAAACGAAAATGGCCCAGAAGACACCACGCAAGATGACGATATGAAACAAAGTATCGTTAAATGGCTGTTTGAATTGAATGCCAAACAGCGCGAAGTTCTGGCCCGTCGTTTTGGTTTGTTAGGGTATGAAGCAGCAACGCTAGAAGATGTTGGCCGTGAGATTGGTTTGACACGTGAACGTGTTCGCCAGATTCAGGTTGAAGGTTTGCGTCGTTTGCGGGAAATCCTGCAAGGGCAGGGCCTGAGCATCGAGGCATTGTTCCGCGAATAAAGATTGTCTGGAAAACAAAAAAACGGTGAACTGATGTTCACCGTTTTTTTATGCCTGCCATTGTCAGTAACTGGCGGTTTTGGAACGTTTAAAGATACTGCTACACCATATTTTTCAGGCGATAAATCCACTCTAACGCCTGACGTGGTGATAGCGAGTCTGGATCCAGTGCTTCCAATGCTTCAACCGCCGGTGAGACTTCCTCATTGAGTAATGTCAGTTGCGAACCATCAATTTTGCTTGCCGCGGCATTATTTGACAATGACTCCAACTCTTTTAGTTTTTGGCGCGCCCGCTTAATCACATCCCGTGGTACACCCGCCAATGCGGCAACTGCCAACCCATAACTTTTACTGGCAGCCCCATCTTGCACACTGTGCATAAAGGCGATGGTGTCACCATGTTCCAGTGCATCAAGATGAACATTGACCACACCCTCCATTTTTTCCGGCAAAGTGGTCAGTTCAAAGTAATGGGTGGCAAAAAGAGTCATGGCTTTAATGCGACTGGCCAGATTTTCAGCGCAGGCCCAAGCCAGTGATAAACCATCATAAGTAGATGTTCCGCGGCCAATTTCATCCATTAATACTAAGCTTTGCTCAGTAGCATTGTGCAGAATATTCGCGGTTTCCGTCATTTCCACCATGAAGGTTGAGCGACCAGAGGCCAGATCATCTGCCGCCCCGACGCGGGTAAATATACGATCAACCGGACCAATCGTTGCCTGATCAGCAGGGACATAGCTCCCCATGTGCGCCAGTAACACGATTAATGCCGTTTGACGCATATAGGTACTTTTACCGCCCATGTTTGGGCCAGTAATGATCAACATCCGCCGCTGAGGTGATAACGCCAGTGGGTTAGCAATAAAAGGTTCACTGAGCACTTGCTCAACCACGGGGTGGCGACCACCGGTAATTTTGATTCCCGGCTTATCACTCAGCGTTGGGCAGTTGTAGTTGAGTGTTTCTGCTCTTTCCGCCAAATTCGCCAATACATCCAATTCAGCTAGCGCATTGGCGCTGGTTTGCAATTCAGATAAATGCGGCAACAGCAGATCGAAAATCTCTTCGTATAGTCCTTTTTCAATCGCCAGTGCCTTTCCTTTGGAGGTCAGAACTTTATCTTCATACTCTTTCAGTTCAGGAATAATGTAGCGCTCGGCATTTTTTAGGGTCTGTCTGCGAACATAATGGATAGGCACCAGATGGCTCTGGCCACGACTAACCTGAATGTAATAACCATGAACACCATTAAAACCGACTTTGAGTGTATCTAAGCCCAGTTTTTCACGCTCACGGATTTCCAACCTGTCCAGATAATCGGTCGCGCCATCGGCTAGCGCCCGCCATTCATCTAACTCCGCATTATATCCCGGCGCGATTACACCACCGTCGCGCACTAATACTGGCGGTGCTTCGACGATTGCCCGCTCCAGTAAATCTTGTAATTCATCAAATTGGCCTACTTGTGACAGCAAATTTTGTACGTGAGGGACATTCACAGATTGCAGCAAACGATGGATCTCAGGCAACTGTTGGAAAGCATGACGCATGCGAGCCAAGTCTCTTGGACGCGCGGTGCGTAGTGCCAAGCGAGCCAGAATACGCTCCAAATCACCCACTTGTCTTAATGGTGTTTGCAGCTCAGTTGTGATGTCTTGCAGACCACCAATGGCTTGTTGGCGATCGGTTAATACTTTGATGTCGCGGATTGGCATATGCAACCAGCGTTTAAGCATGCGGCTACCCATGGCGGTCACACTACAATCAAGAATGGCGGCCAGTGTATTTTCAGTTCCCCCCGATAAATTCTGAGTCAGTTCGAGGTTTCGACGTGTGGCAGCATCCATCACAATGCCATCTTGCTGGCGTTCCATGGTTAAACCACGGATATGGGGCAGAGAAGTGCGTTGGGTATCCTTAACATATTGCAGCAGGCAACCCGCAGCCCGTAATGCCTGATGGGCTTGTTCAACACCAAAGCCGATTAAATCGCGAGTACCGAATTGTAGATTAAGCTGTTGTTTGGCAGTTTCTAGCTCAAACTCCCATAATGGACGGCGGCGCAGGCCATGCCGTTGTTCAATCAACGACATTTGCTCGAAATTTTCTGGATAGAGTAATTCTGCGGGGTTAGTTCGCTGTAACTCCGCGGCCATGGTTTCAAGATCCGCAGGTTCTGCCACCCTAAAACGACCAGAACTGATATCCAAAGTGGCATAACCAAACCCACGGGCATCCTGCCAGATAGCCGCCAGTAGATTATCTTGGCGCTCTTGCAGTAATGCTTCATCACTGACGGTTCCGGGAGTCACGATGCGCACCACTTTGCGCTCAACAGGCCCTTTACTGGTGGCAGGATCACCGATTTGCTCGCAGATAGCCGCTGACTCACCTAATTGCACCAGTTTCGCCAGATAGTTTTCTATCGAGTGATAGGGAACACCGGCCATAGGAATGGGTTCGCCGGCAGATGCTCCCCGCTTGGTCAGTGAGATATCCAGCAGTTGTGAAGCCCGCTTGGCATCACTGTAGAACAGCTCATAAAAATCCCCCATCCGATAAAATAAGAGTATTTCGGGATGCTGGGCCTTGAGCCGTAGATACTGCTGCATCATCGGCGTGTGAGAGTCGAGTTTATCGGTGTTATTCATGCGGTTATTTTTTTAATCCATTGAATTTAAAGTTGATTGTGATTTTTATTGTTATCGTTAGACATCACATGATTTTACGGTTAACACGGACGTCTTGCCACCGTACATCAGTCCTTTTTCCAGCCGATATACTAGCCCAGCAGCCCGAAAACTGACATAGGTAATGGTTGAGACTATTTGCAAAAAACGAAAAGGCCCCTTGTTGAAGGGGCCTAAAATTTTCACAAACGATGTGGATGGCGTGACTTGGATGACAGCCTGAACCACTTCGATTGACTTCTTAGTGCAGCATTGACACAGATTCAGTACTCATGACCACCAAAATAATAAGGTTAACTTATTGCGAAAATAGAATGTGGTTTATAGGGTTTAATAAAAAATCAATATTTATCAAGTTGTTACATTAAATCCTAACAAGGCATTCGTTATTGGCTAGCTAACTAACTATTAGGTGATTAGTTATTAATATCGAATAGCATTCGGTTGCGTGTATTTTTCTATCGGGTGAGCACTAAACCAGCGTAATGAATTCATGACTTTGGTTTCAGACATTCTCGCTCTATTCTCATCAACCAGCTTCATTAATACCAGCCTTGCAGTATAAATATCCAACTGCGCTTTATCAGCAAGTTCTCTGGTTTTTGGCCAATTGATAACGGGTGGTGGAGTTTCAGTAAACTGCTCCTTTAGAACATTACAATGTTCTTCCAATATACTCATCACTTCTTCTTTCCGTTTATCCTTAGGCTTCATTATTTAATTCCTCATGCAATGTATATTTTAAAGATATTTTATTTCTTATATTCCTAATACAGGATTTATATTTCTTATTCATTTGTAGGAAGCTTCCTACCATAATAAAGACAATTCACACAAAACAATGACCGTCCTCTTATTTATTTATTATTATTTTTGTAATCCTTATTTTAATCATTAACTCCCATCGCAATAAAATTAACAGTTTGGTATGGTTGCCATCCTGTTTTAATACAGTTTAGCCCTCTCAAATAAAATAAAATTCCTTTATTTTTCATCAAGATGATGGCTTCTTTTTGTTTCAATAAAATCCATCAATTTCAAATAGTTATGTTATTTTTTCATGTGAAAAATCCTCGCTTATCCTGAAGTGACTCAAGGAGTTAGCAAGGTTTTATTGTATTAATGTTAAGCTTTTTCTGCTTCTGGCGTTAAAATCATGAGGATTTAATATCGATTATAATTTCACTTATGGAATAAGCAATCATTAATTTTGATAAAATGACTTTTAGCGATCTAATGTGTCGATTTGCTTCTTTTTGCAGTGCTATATGTCGAAGGTGTAATGTTTATCGATCAAAGTTATCGAGATTATTGTGTTAATTTAGTTAATTAAGTTAAAGACTCTGAATTTTGATTGTTTGAATTAAATAGCTTTGAAGTATCCCACTATATTTGTATTATCTGCGTCGAACAAAAAGAGCTTTGACGTTATTTAAATGTTTACTGAAAGGTGAGGGCGTTTTTTAATGCCTTCATGTCTGATTTATAGCTCTATGTCGTTCGTAGTTAAACTTCTCGTATTTTGGCGACAAGAAACTGCACGGTTTTTTATTTTTTAAACTACTTCGAAGCGGTATTTACCTTGATTTTATTAAGGTAAATCAGCGGGCAAAATTTTAATTGTGTATAAAGGAATCACGTAATGAAACTGAATAAAACTATCTTGGCTGCTGGTCTGGTATTAGGTTTTGCTTCTATGGCTAACGCTGCTGATCAAGGTCAGGGTACTGTAACTTTCAATGGTTCTATCATTGATGCGCCATGTTCAATCGCTGCTGGTTCTGATTCACAGACTGTTGAAATGGGCCAGATCTCTAACGTTGCGCTGCAGAACGGCGGCAAATCACAGTCCCGTGTTTTCGACATCAAACTGGAAAACTGTGACATCACAACTCTGAAAACAGTTACCACCACCTTTGGCGGTGCAGAATCAGCTGCAGTACCTGGCCTGCTGGGTATCACTGGTGTAGCTGAAGGCGCTGGTATCGCCATCGTTGATGGTACTGGTTCTGTTATTACTCTGGGTACAGCAACGGCTGAACAGACTCTGGTTACTGGTAACAACACCCTGGCATTCTCTGCATACCTGCAAGGCAGCACTGTAGCTGACGCAATCAAACCAGGTACCTTCTCTAGCGTTGCAGACTTCACGCTGGCTTACCAATAAGTATTTCTCTTTGCTAATTCGACATGCGGATTTTTCCGCATGTCTTTTCCTCTTGAGAAAGATACGTGTTGGATGAGTTAGGTGATTTATGTCCAAGTCATTTTTTTTGATAGTACCTCCTTCCTTACTGATAGCGTCACTGCTGAGTTTGCCGGCAATGGCCTCCCCCATGAAAACCGATTGGGGCCGCGTGAGTATGGAAGGAAGTATTACTGATACTGCTTGTGCGATAGATCCGGGAAGTTTGGAACAGACCATTGATATGGCGATTATGCCAATAGGTTTGTTGGTACAAAACGGGGTAGGGAATAAGCATCCATTCGAGATTCGACTACTCGATTGCACGATAGCCCATCCCGATCCAAGTAAATCTAACCGACAGCATTTTACCGTGTCATTTGATGGCGCGGCGGACGGTAATAATTATGCGGTGTACGGTGAGGCCGAGGGGGTTGCAATGCAAATCATTGATGATAAAGGCAATGCTTCTATTCCAGGGGTGGCATCACCGGAAATTAATATTATCCCTGCTGGTATGACACTCAATTATGCCCTGCGTTTAGTGGGCAATGGCAAGATGCTGCGTGCTGGAACTTATCATTCTAGCGTTCGTTTCACATTGGATTACTACTGATTTCAATGAGTAAGGTGACATATCCCATGCTATCCGCTCGTTCCATCACCACCGGTATTGCCCGTCGTGATTTATTGCGCATTTTGATTGCAGTTGCGTTAAGTGGCAATGCTTATGGCGTGTTTGCCAGTGATGATATTCAGTTTAATACCGATGTTTTGGATACTAAGGATCGTGCCAATTTTGACCTGAGCCAATTTTCCCAACGCGGCTTTATCATGCCGGGGAATTATAACTTATTGGTTAATATGAATAAGCAGGAGATAGGCGAGCTACCGATAGTGTTTTACGCCGCCGAAAACGATCCTAAAAAAAGTGAAGCGTGCTTATCACCTGAGTTGGTTAAGTTGATGGCGCTGAAAGAAGACAGTGTCAAGAAACTAACGTGGTGGCGTGACGGGGAATGTTTGGATACGAGCAGCTTGCCCGGTTTGACCGTGCAGGGTGATTTGGCGACGTCATCACTTTATCTGAGTGTGCCGCAAGCGTGGTTGGAGTATAGCGAGCCAGACTGGGATCCACCTTCACGCTGGGAAGAGGGGATCCCTGGGCTGCTTTTCGATTACAACCTGTTAGGGCAATTGAACCGTCAAGAGACGAACAATACCAGTAACAACAGTTTAAGTGGTAACGGGACGACCGGAGCCAACTTAGGTGCTTGGCGATTGCGTGCGGATTGGCAGACTCGAGTTGATCAGGTTTCAGGTTCGCCGACCGAACGTCAATGGGATTGGAGTCGCTATTACGCCTACCGCGCGATACCGAATTTAGGCGCGAAGCTGACTTTAGGGGAAGACTTTTTAAATTCCGCTATTTTTGACAGCTTCCGTTTTAGCGGTGCAAGTCTGGTGACGGATGACAATATGTTACCGCCGAATCTGCGTGGTTATGCACCAGAGATTTCCGGGGTTGCTCGGACTAACGCGCGAGTGATTGTTAGCCAGCAAGGGCGAGTGTTGAGTGAAACATTGGTGGCGGCCGGGCCTTTTCGAATTCAAAACTTGAACAGTTTTGTTTCCGGGACACTGGATGTCCGAGTGGAAGAACTTGATGGGCAAGTACAACAATTTCAAGTGAATACTGCCAGTATTCCTTACCTGACCCGTCCTGGCATGGTGCGTTACAGAATTGCTCTTGGTAAGCCTTCTGATATCGGCCATAGCACGGAAGGACCCGTATTTGGAACTGGGGAATTCTCTTGGGGCATCAATAACGGTTGGTCGTTGTTCGGTGGCGGGATCAGTGGTGAAAACGAATATCAAGCGGCATCCATGGGGATAGGCCGTGACTTGATGGAGCTTGGTGCTGTGTCGGTGGATATGACCCAATCTTGGGCCAATTTGCCAGAGCAAGGCACGGTAAGTGGTGGTTCTTATCGGATTAACTACTCGAAAAACTTCCAAGAGACGGGCAGTCAGGTGACTTTTGCTGGCTATCGCTTCTCTGAACGTAACTTTATGAGCATGAGTGAATATCTCGATGCCCGTTATCGTGGTGATAACGTCGGTGGTAATAAAGAGATGTATACCATCAGCTTCAACCAGCAATTTCGTGATTTGGGGTTGAGTGCATATCTGAACTATAGCCATCAGACGTATTGGGATCGTTCAGCTAATGACCGGTATAACCTGTCACTATCCCGCTATTTCGATATGGGGGAACTGAAAAACGTTAGTGTCACACTGTCTGCCTATCGCAACCGTTATAACGAAAATAATGACGATGGGATGTATTTGTCCTTGTCTATGCCGTTTGGCAATAGCGCCACCATCAGCTATAGCGCGGCGATTAATGGCCGAGAAAACAGCCAACGAGTTGGGTATACCAACAGAATTGATGCCCATAACAGCTACCAAATCAATACCGGTGTCGCACGTAGCGGCGCGTTGGTGAGTGGTAATTACAACCATATGGGGAATAGCGCGGATGTTACCGCTAACGCCAGTTATCAGGAAGGGCAATATTCCTCCGTTGGTGTCGGTATCCAAGGCGGTGCAACGGTGACGGCTGAAGGTGGGGCGCTGCACCGAATGAATACACTCGGCGGTACTCGATTACTGCTGGATACACAAGGTGTGGCTGGCGTACCGGTTCAGGGGTATGGGTCAACAATACGGACCAACCATTTTGGTAAAGCCGTGGTCGGTGATGTGAACAGTTATTACCGCAACCGAGCCAGTATTGATATTGACAACTTGGCTGATGATGTTGAGGCCAGAGGAACGGTTGCACAGGTTACCCTGACTGAAGGGGCCATCGGTTATCGCCGCTTTAATGTGATTTCAGGTGAAAAAGCGATGGCTATGATTCGTATGGTTGATGGCTCATCCCCTCCATTTGGGGCCACCGTATTGAATGAAAATCAGCAAGAGACCGGCATTGTTAACGACGATGGTTCGACTTATCTCAGTGGGATCAAAGCCGGTGAAACGATGTCTGTGAACTGGAATGGACAGGCGCAATGCAGCATCACTCTACCGAAGATGCTTTCTCCTTCGGTGCTGGCGAATTTACTGTTGCCTTGCCAGCCGATAGCGGCGGGGAGTAAGCCTCCAGTATCACAGTAGAACATTTTGGTAAGAGAGCCTGCGGATAACTGCCCGTTTGAGCATTAATGGTGAGCGCTATCGGCAGGTTCTAACACAATTAATTCGAAGGGAAAGGTAATGAAATTGACTAGCAAACTGCGTATCACCACCGTTTTGGTGGCGGCACTTATGGCACAGCAAGCCACGGCAGCGATCGCTTTGGACAGAACCCGAGCGATCATTAATGGTGGTGATAAGTCGATCAGCTTGAATATCAGTAACCAGAATAAGCAACTGCCTTATCTGGCGCAGGGCTGGATTGAAGATGAGCAGGGTAACAAAATTAATACGCCATTGACGGTGGTCCCACCGGTTCAGCGTGTTGAGCCAGGTGCACTTAGCCAGTTAAAAATACAAACACTGCCGGTGGTAAGTCAGTTGGCGCAAGACCGGGAAACACTGTTCTATTTTAACCTGCGTGAAATTCCACCACGGTCGGACAAACCCAATACTCTACAAATTGCGCTGCAAACACGCATCAAACTTTTTTATCGTCCCGCCAGCATCGTGCCACAAAAGGCTGATATGTCGACACCTTGGCAGGAAAAATTACAGCTGACACGTCAGGGTGATCGTTATCAGGTTAATAACCCGACGCCATATTACGTCACGCTGGTGGATGCCAGTGAGAGCAAAACCGGGAAAACCGCTGCGGGCTTCAAACCACTGATGATTGCTCCAAAGTCACAAGGCATGTTGGAAGTGAGTGCAGCAGCATTGGGCAGCAAACCCGTGTTGACGTATGTCAATGATTTCGGTGGCCGTCCAAAACTGATCTTTGGCTGTACGGGTAGCACTTGTTCTGTGGTTGAAAGCGTCAAATAGCAATAGCTTTCGTGGGGTCATAATAGCAATAAGGAATATGGGATGGCTGTTGTTTGTAAGGGAATAGTTACCCGGCTGACCCCGATGGTCATGAAAGCCATGATTGGGATGACGGCCATCGTAGCAACGACGACATTATTTAGCAGCCCAGTTTGGGCATTAAATAAGACGGCGACGGTGACGGTCTCGGTCAATATTTTTGCAGCGCCACCTTGCGTCATTAACAGCAATAACAACATTAACGTCGACTTTGGTGATGATCTCCTGACGTCAAATATTGATGGTATTCAGTATATGAAGCCAGTGACCTACACCTTGGACTGTACTGCGGCGGCAACCAATGCGCTGAAAATGAGCATCAAGGGCAATGGGGCGAGTTTTGATACCGCCGTTCTGAGAACCAGTAATGCGAATCTGGGGATCAAATTGATGCGAAGTGGTCAGGAATTGCCGCTGAATAGCGAATTTAATTTTACCTACCCGGCTGTCCCTGTATTACAGGCAGTACCGGTTAAGCAGATAAATTCGACGTTAAGCACAGGATATTTTTCCGGCACAGCGACCTTGGTTGTGGAGTACCAGTAATGAATATGAATTCACTCACTTCGTGCTGTACCGTCGCTATGTTTTTGGCCTTCAGCAGTTCGTTAGCACATGCGGACAATATGCAGTTTTCCGGCACATTAATTAACCCGCCGCCTTGTGTCATCAGCGGTGGAAATACCATTGATGTGCCCTTTGGTGAAAATCTGGGGGTGAAGAAAATTGATGGAATTAATTATACCCAGACCGTGCCTTACAGTGTGACGTGCGAAGCGGTAAGCAGCAGCTTGGAATTAGGTCTGACGATAGTGAGTGCATCTGTTACCACATTTGATCTCTCTGCAATACAAACCAATATCCCCGATCTGGGCATTCGTATACTGAGAAATGGCGCCCCTTTCACACTGAATACACGGATTGCTTATGACAAAAATAATCCGCCGACGCTTCAGGCAGTTCCTGTCCAAGCGACGGGCGCGACATTAAGTGAAGGGAGTTTTGAGGCTACCGCTACGTTATTAGTGGATTACCAATAGGATAACATGATGGCTAATTTAAATCTGCTGACACGCCATGGACGTTATATTTTAAGCGCATTGGTTCTGCATATTATTGGGACCCTGCCAGTATCCGCGGTAGACAATATGCGTTTTCATGGTGCATTAGTCGCTGAACCTTGCACGATTCGTCCAGGTGATGAAGCCATTAGTTTGAACTTTGGTACAGTGGTCGATAAATATCTTTATTCGAATCAACGAACTTTAGGCAAACAGTTTCAAATACATTTGGTTGATTGTGACGTCAGTTTAGGGACGACAGCTAATATCATATTCACGGGTAATGATAACGCTAATTTGCCGGGGTTATTAGCCGTCGATGGTAATGATGTTGGTATCGGTATTGGTCTTGAAACATTGGCCGGTAAGCCTTTGCTATTAAATCAATCCAGTGACGATATTGGGCTGACTGCGGGTAATAATATTATCACCTTAAAAGCCTATGTGCGGGGTGAACCTCAAGCAATAACTCAACGCACAATTAAACGCGGTGAGTTCAGTGCAGTCGCCACTTTTAACCTGCAATATTATTAATATGCGGCAGATTGATACTATTAATATATGGACATAAACCATGGAACTTAAACAAATAGAGCAGCCGGCTATACGGTTAAGTCATCTTTTTGGTGGGTTAATCGCTTGCGGGTTATTCTTATTGCCGCTTTATAGCCAGGCCAGTGCTTGGGTTTCGACACAGACGCGAGTAGGGGCTCAATATCAAGGAACTTTTTCGTGGCCGAGCGAAGAATTAACCGGGGTACTTTGTAATTCCACATCTTGTTCTGTCGCAATATGTCACTATTCAAGTGATATTGATGAATTGTGCGCGAACCCCTCTTATGCCTCAACGCGTGTCATTGTTTCTCGTGGCGCAACCGCCCAAGATATGCGAACGGCATTTATTGCTCAAAATGGCACCTCCGGTAGTTGGGCAACGACAACCACAAACCAATTGCGCGCGGCGGGCACTTGCTTTGGTGTCATGTATTGGCAAGGCAGTAATGATATTAACTTTACCGGTCAATCCATCCCAGGCTCTTATTGTGGTGCAGTTCCACCCACACCAGAAACTTGTGATATTACGGGTGATGTCTATATCAATTATGGTTCGCTTAACCAACAAACTGTTGATGGTGCAATAAAAAGTGAACCATTAATCATCAACTGCACTGCCACAACATCGCTGAAGTTGACTTTGGTAGGGGGCAAAAGCATCCCTATGGGACAAAATGGCAATCTCACATCGACATTAAAAGTTTCTGGGCAAGATTTATCCAATGGTGTGACAGTCACGGGTAATGTCGGGAATACCTCTTTCTTGATTGAATCAACACTTCACGCGGCAGCATTACCTGATGCTGGTACGTTTAGTGGCAGTGGAGTTGTGATTATGTCGTATCTTTAAACTCAGATATATATGCACTCACCGGTTGAGTGCATAATTATTATGAATATAAAATAGCGTTTTAGTTTTATTATTTTTATATTCATAAAGCGAGGTTTGTTTACTGTTATTTAAATATGGCAGCGAACCCTCGTGGTATTTATTTATGCATTAATTATAGAATAAATAAATGTTATTTTTGCTGTAATTATCTTTGTTAATGTAGTATAAATTCTCTGCGTTGGATTAATTGAGTGTCAGGGTTTACCTAATATTCAAAACGCATACTTCAATGGGCTATTAAATAATAGGCTATAAATTTTTATTCTCTTTTAAAGGGTTTCTCATGAAAAAAATGAACATGGCTGATGCCAATACAATCGTTGGCGGTACTGGTCAAACTTGTAAAGATACTTATGAGTGGCTGACTGGTAGCACCACATTGACTTGCCAAGCTATTACTACTTGTACTGACAAGCACGGTAAAGTTGTTAGCCGCACTGCTGCACCAACTAGCGTAGCAAATTGCCGTTAAGATATACCCGCCTTATTTCAAGCTGCATGTACGTTGGCTACGCTTAATAATCCGAATCACTTACCACAGTAAGTTCATCGGAATTATCTAGCTTGTCGCTTTCCTGCAACTCGATTTATTTTGGGCATGGCAAATTAAGCCTTCGTTAATTTTATTAATGTTTAACGATACCCTACAGGCAAGTACGGGGTGAGTTGCTGTGCTTGCCTGATTTATTTTTTTATTATGTCACCGATGCTTAAATTCAAGAATTTTCGCATTAGATGAATGTTAAAGATGTTATTTCTCGGACATAACGGTGATTTGACCCTGTTTATGTCTTACCTGAACCCTGATTGTGAATACAACTTACTATGTCTATAAATAATGGGGCTGCCCAAAAAGGTCTGTTTAGAAGTAAGGGATTCTTCATAGGCTACACACTGTTAGTTATTATTATTTCTTCATTGATAACAACGGCCTGTTTCCATTATTTCGTGCTCAATCAGGATCCGCAGGAAAGCCTGTTTTCTATTAGTAGTAGTGAAATCGAAAATAGCCCGATTAAAGATGATAAAAGCATCATCGAAATCTTCTCTTATGGCTGCCATTACTGTGCCATTAACGAAGATAATGTCGCCCAATTAGAACGTCGCATGCCAGAAGGTACTCGTTTTGTTCGCCTGCATATCAGCAGTGATAAGACGACCGGTTTGGGGCGTTTTGCACCGATGTTTGCCACCTTATCTGTGATGGGTATTGAATCTCAGCATCGGGCGAGCGCCTACAAAGCGGTACTCGAAGACAACATCGATTTTAGCGATAACAGCAAGCTTGAAGCTTGGCTGATAGCCAATGGCATTGATGTCGCTAAATATCAGCAAGTTAGTCAGTCAGCGCAGGTTAAAGAACTGATTGCTTATATGACTGCGGTGACCGCCCATTACAACGTTGATGCGACGCCAACCTTCATTGTCGGCAAAAAATGGATAGCGTTACAGGATCGTGAATTCCCTGCGTTCTCGGATCACCTCTTGTCATTACTCGAGCACGACAAGGCGCTGGAGAAATAATGAGACTGTTAGCCGTATGGGGTTATTTCGCCTGGAGAAACCAGTTGGATAAGTTGGCTTTCAGTGGGCAGGTATTTGCCCGCTTGAAGGCCAAACTGGCTATCGGGATATTACGGCACGGTGATTATCGCTTTTTACTGATGCTCGGTGCTTTGCGCCGGGCTTTCGGTTTGTCGTCACGCCAGCAGAAGAATCTGGCTCTGGTGGCCGAGGCCAATAGCCAGTGCTTGTTGAACGGTCAGAAAAGCCCATCGGCACGGAACTTTATCCGTACCGCCCAGCGCCGTCAGATATTGGAATTAGCCGCGACTTTTGGACAAAATCGGCGTGTTTTAGCGCAATTGGCTGCATGCACCGAGCAATTAGACAGTCACGTTAAAGCACTGCACGAGGCCGGTTCGCCAGTTATTTTGGCACCGTTACATATGGTCTCTGATGTGCTTGCAGGGATGGTGGGCGCAGGCGCGTATCCCGGCCAGGCGACGGTGGTGGTCTCTGCTAGCGCAGAAGCTTATGAAGAGCAGGCTCGGCAAATGGGTGGGGTGAATATCTCTTATTGCTCTATTCATGCAGATAGCCGTGCCATTGCTGGCAACCTGATGGATGCCATTATGGAAGCCGCAGAGCATAAGCGAAATATTATGATTTTTCCGGATATTACGCCGGATTACACCATCAATAACCAGACGACAGAAACGGCAAAAATGCCCTGTCATCTGTTCAGTCGTCCGGCCAATTTACACAGTGGCATTATCCGTCTTGCCAGAGCACTTTCAGCGCAAGTGGTTTTTTATTATCTGTATTACGACAAAGGAATAAAAATCCATATTTATCCATCGCTTAATGCTCGGGAAGTGAAAAAAAGACTCCCTGAATTGATTGAAATATCAATGACGCAGCACCCACAAGACTGGCTGTTATGGCACTCACATTCATTGTTTTTTATTAATGAATAATGTCACTTACGAAGAATAGTAGAAAATGGAAAAGATAATCCCAACGCTCGTTTTTCAAAGCGAAACCAATGAATGTGGATTGGCCTGTATTTCGATGCTGGCACAGACCCAAGGCATCAATGCCCCGCTGGAAAGCTTGCGTGAGCGTTATCCTGCCTCAGGGCATGGCACATCTCTGGCCACGCTTTGTACTATTTTATCTGAGCTGGCCATACCGGCTTACCCAGTGGTGTTTGAACATCAAGAGCTGTCGGCTTTACCGCTGCCGGCTATCTTGCATTATGGTGCCAACCATTATGTGCTGCTTGCTTATCGCCAAGGCAACTATGTCTGCGTCATGAACCCCGCGATTGGGCAGCAACTGCTACCCATGGATGCTTTAAAAGCAGAAATCAGCGGTTATGCGTTAGTACTGGATCCTGACACGCCAGCAGACTCAGACGCGGTGAAAAAAATCGAACACAGTAAACGACTCAGTGCGCTCGACTGCATGAGCTTGAAGGAGACGGCGAATATCCGAGGGATCTACTGGCTGATGACGCTGGCATTTTTGATCTCCCTGACGCTGTTTATTATGCCGACGATGGTCAGTAGCGCCATTAATGACGTATTTTCCTCCGCTGGCGATAAAGATTTTCCCTATTTCTATTTTCTCTTAGCCTTTGTGGTTTCGACGTCACTGGCTTTTGCCGTGCGATATATCACCGAGCGCTATATTAAACATTTTGTGGTGCTGAACAGTGTGGCGGGTTTCTCCCGATTACTTAGTCACTCGCTTAACTTCTTTGATAAGCGGGCGCCTGGTGACATCTTCAGTCGGTTCTCAAACTGGCAAATGGCCGCGACACAAAAAATTGAGTTGGATAATGGCCTGCGGACTGACTGGATAATCGGCGCGATTGCATTGGCCGTGATGTGTTATATGAGTCCATTGTTGGCGATGGTATCGGCTATTGGTGTGATGCTGATGGGGCTTATCAGTATTTGGGCCATCTACCGTGACCGCTATTACACCCAGCAGTTACAGGTGAAAGGTGCCGAGCAAAGTGATTTTATTCTGGAAACCATTCAGGGGTTTTCCACCATTAAATCTGCCGGTTTATCTAGCCAACGCCAAGGGGTATTCGCCGGTTTGGCGCTGTCATTATTTACCGCATTACAGAAGAAGAAAATCTACGACCAGGTCAAAAATAGCCTCTATCAGCTCATCGGCAGTTTGGAAATGGTGTTCTTCATGCTGCTGGCGTTGCCATTGTTAAAGCAAGGCACATTGAGTTTGGGCGAGTTTTTTGCCTACAGTTTTGTGCGTGAAATTTTCACCTCTTACATCACCAAAATCTTCTATGCCATTTTGCAGAAGAACCAATTGCACGTAATTGATATTCGCGCGCGCGATTTGTTCCCCGCAGGGCAGTCATCGGCCCCGGAAAAAAGCTCTGCGGTACCCAAAGCACCACCGGAGTTTAACCATCAGTTGGTTTATCAGAATCTTCGCTTTGCCTATGATGCCCGTCAGCCGGTATTACGTGACTTGTCACTGTCTCTGACGCGTGGACAAAGCGTGGCGATTGTCGGTGAGTCCGGTGCTGGAAAAAGTACCTTGCTGAAAGTGATGGCCGGATTGATGCCACCACAGCAAGGGCAAGTGATCGTGGATGGTGAACCGGTGGATTTCCAGCAGGCTCATTCGCTGTTTTTCCTGCAAAGTCAGGAAGATATTCTGTTCAACGCCTCGGTATTACAAAACATCACTTTGTTTGATGGGCATCTAGACGCCAGCAAACGCCAGCGTATTGAACGTTCGCTGCAAGGGCTGCAATTGGCCCATGTCATCGATAAATTACCCGGTGGTCTCAGTGCGTTGGTACGTGAAAGCCATGCCGCACTCTCTTTAGGGCAGCGCCAGCGGCTACTACTGGCTCGCGCCATGTACAGTGATTGCCCGGTTTTGGTATTGGATGAACCCACCGCCAATCTGGATGAAAATACCGCCCAGCAGGTAATGCAGGCGTTATTGGCCCATTGCCGCGAATACCAAAAAACATTGATCACTGTCACTCACAGTGAAAGCGTGCTGCCGATGTTTGACCGAGTTTTCCGCTTAAATGATGGCCAACTGGTTCGCTGCATTCAACCTGTGGCCTCCGCTCACCTCACTCCTGCGGCGGTTAACTGATGCGTATTAACATGTTGAACAAGAAGCAGCGGCTATCACTCGCCCTATTAGTTATCGTTTTGCTGGCGATTGGCGCACTGGCGGCACTGTTGTTATCGGGCGGTTCGCAAGATACGCCACCGTTAACCGAAACAATTAGTCGTGGGGATATTGAACGCAATGTTATGGCAACCGGCAGTTTAAAGCCCTCATTGCAGGTCAATGTGGGCGCACAGGTCAATGGGCAGTTAACCAAGCTGTATGTCAAACAGGGCGACCGCGTCACTCGTGGTCAGTTGTTGGCTGAAATTGACCCGACCTTGCAGCAAAACGAATTGCGTAAATCAGAGGCTGAATTACAAAGTGCGCAGGCGCAGAAACAGGCGTCGGCGGCATTGTTGCGCCAATATCTGCTTGAGTTTCGTCGTCAACAGACGCTGGCAAAAGAGGGATCTG
This sequence comes from Yersinia vastinensis, assembly GCF_044905075.1. NCBI lineage: Bacteria > Pseudomonadati > Pseudomonadota > Gammaproteobacteria > Enterobacterales > Yersiniaceae > Yersinia > Yersinia vastinensis. The sequence goes on along the minus strand of NZ_CP173260.1, from coordinate 3,762,938 downwards.
GTGTAAAAAGTACGCTGGAAAAAGCGCAGGCGCAATATGACAGTCAGTTAGCACAATTGCATGTTAACGACGCTCAAATTGTACAAAGCCAAATGGCACTGGAAACCGCAAAAGCCAATCTGGGCTTTACTCGTATTTTGGCACCGATTGATGGTGAAGTGCTGGGGATCGTCACCAAAGAGGGGCAAACTATTGTTTCCTCACAGACTGCGCCGACCATTCTGGTATTGGCCAATGTCGATACCATGACGGTACAAACACGCATTTCAGAAACCGACATACTCAAAGTCCATGCTGGGCAACCGCTGTGGTTCTATGTGGTAGCTGATCCTGAACGTCGCTACGAAAGCCAGATGGATGCCATTCAGGAAGCGTCCGCAGACAGCTTACGCGAAGAGAGTTCTGGGCAAGCAAACAACCAACAGCCTTCTGCGGTTTATTACAACGGCATATTCAGCATTGCTAACCATGAGCGGCTATTGCGCACATCAATGACGGCACAGGTCTTCATTATTACCGCACAAGCTAAAAATGTGCTGCGCGTGCCATTGTCGGCTCTCGGTGCACCGCAATCTGGTTTAGCACCAAACGCGAATAAACGCTATCAAGTCCAGATTATCAAAGACAAACAGAAGCGGGTGCGCTGGGTCTCTCTGGGGCTGCGCGATGCGCAGTATGCCGAGGTCAAAGAGGGGCTAGAACCAGGTGATCAGGTGGTATTGATGGGCACGCCATCGGGAGTGAGCAATGGACGTTAATACGGTTCATCCCGGTGACATCCACGGTAACCCGTTGATCCAACTCAAGGGGATTTATCGCCATTTCGCTTCCGGTACTGCGTCAGTTGCGGTGCTCAAGAATATCTCACTGTCGATTCATCGCGGTGAAATGGTTGCGATTATTGGTGCTTCCGGCTCGGGTAAATCAACGCTGATGAATATTATTGGTTGCTTAGATAAACCGACGCAGGGGGAGATGTCGATTCATGACATCCCGACGCGTCAGGCCAGCAGCGAGCAACTTGCGCAGTTACGCAGCCAATATATCGGTTTTATTTTTCAACGCTATCACTTGATGCCGTATTTAACAGCGACTGAAAATGTGGTGATCCCCGCGCTTTATACCGCCATGAGTATGGCCGAGCGTCAGGAACGCGCCACTTATCTGCTGCGCCGTTTAGGTCTTGGTCAACATTTGCTACATAAACCGGCACAGCTTTCTGGCGGGCAACAGCAGCGAGTCAGTATTGCCCGCGCGCTGATGAATGGTGCCGGTATTATCTTGGCTGATGAGCCGACCGGTGCGCTAGATAGTGCCAGTGGGCAGGAGCTAATGGGGATTTTGCACGGCCTGCATCAGTCCGGGCACACCATTATTATCGTGACCCATGACCGCAATATCGCCAATCAGGCACAGCGTATTATCGAGATAAGCGACGGTGAAATTATTGCCGATAACAATAATGAAGCCATCGGCGCGGCGGCGGTCAACGCCGCACTGCCCGCCACGGTCGCCACGGGTCGCCCGCACTGGTGGTTGAGTGTTAGAGAGGCTATCAAAATGGCCTGGCGCTCACTACTGGGGCACCGTATTCGTGCTTTTTTATCGATGCTAGGCATTATTATCGGCATCTCTTCGGTGGTGTCCTCAATGGCCGTAGGGGAAGGTGCGCGACAGGAAATTCTCAACGAAATCAGCCAGCTGGGAACCAGTAATCTGGACATTCGCCCTGGGTTGGGTTGGGATAAACCTCGCCCAGACTTTGAACGTGCACTTTCGCAAAGAGATGTCGAGCTGTTAGGCCGCCAACCCTATGTCGATAGTTTGTCACCGGTGGTAAGCAAAATGGTGACGGCAGTACGTGGTGATAAGCAAGTGATGGTGTCGCTCTCTGGGGTTAGCAATGGCTATTTTCAGGTGAAAGGACTGAATTTCACGGTGGGTGAAGATTTTACCCAGCACCATGTAAATGCGCGTGAGCCGGTGGTCATTTTACAACCGGAACTCAGTGACACACTATTTGCCGCAGGGGAAAACCCAATAGGCGAAATCGTGCAACTCGGTGGCATTCCATTACGCGTCATGGGGGTCGCCAAGCACGGCGGTTCGTCATTCGGCGGATTATTGGCTGCCTGGATGCCATACACCTCTCTGACCGAGCGTATTTCAGGGGATATTCCACTGGAGTCAATAGCGGTGCGGGTGCGTGAAGGTTACAACCTTAATGACGTGCAAAATGATGTCGAAAAGCTACTGGAGCAGGCTCATGGTCAGCGGGACTTTTTTATTCTGAACAATGACCAGATGAGCAAGGCGATTCAGAAAACGTCTGACTCCATGACACTGCTGATCACCTCCATAGCGGCAATTTCTCTGCTGGTGGGGGGGGTAGGTGTGATGAATATTATGTTGGTGTCCGTGACAGAGCGCACCCATGAAATTGGTATTCGTCTGTCCGTAGGTGCACGTCCGAGCGACATCATGCTCCAGTTTTTGATTGAGGCTGTGGTCATCTGCACCCTTGGTGGCCTGATTGGTATTGTGGGTTCCGCGCTGGCAGGGGTGATTTTCTCTTCGGTGACTCAGACCTTTACCATGGTTTTCACTTGGCCGCCGTTGGTCTTGGCCTGTAGTTTCTCTGCGCTTATCGGTTTGGGATTTGGCTTTTTCCCTGCACGCAATGCCGCGCGTTTACATCCAACCGAGGCGCTGGCACGAGAATGATCAAATTAATTAACGCCGGGATAATTATCCTACTACTCACCGGTTGCGGCTCGTTACTGAAAAGTGACTATCAGCGGCCAATGCTGTCAGTACCTGACGAATGGCGAGTTAAAGACAGTGGTGGCGGTTATCTGCACCACAGTGTGCACTGGTGGGAAAATTTCGATGATCCGCAATTGTCTGAAAGCATCAACCGCATGTTGCTCAGTAATAACGATCTGGCTGCCGCCGGATTGAAATTACAACAGGCACGTTTGACGGCGGGGTTAACTAATACCAATTTGCACCCGAGCGTCACCTTAACGGGCACCGGCAGCAATACTCGCTCATTGAATGAAAACACTCAACCGCGAGAAAGTTATAGCACCTCATTTGGCTTGAGTTACGAGCTGGATTTGTGGGGCAAACTGGCTCGTGCGCGTGAGCAATCTGCCTGGCTGGTCAATGCCACTGAGCAAGATCGTCAGGAAACCGCACTTTCATTGATTGGCACTACCGCTGATCTCTACTGGCAGATTACTAAATTCAATCAGCAGTTGGGTTACCAACAGGCTGCGTTGGCTATCTCGCAAGACACACTTAATATCGTGCGTTCGCGCTTGGCGGCAGGGGATGCCAGTGAAATAGAACTGTTGCAGGCACAACAGGCATTACTGGATCGTCAAAACCAGTATCACAATCTTGAACAGCAGCGGGAAGCTGCGCGTAATGCCATGGCGCTACTGTTTAATCGCGCGCCGGATTATCGTCAGGCCGAGCGCAAGGCACTGGATTTACAACAACAGGTGCCGATCGCCGAGAGTTTGCCGCTACAGGTGATTGCGCAGCGGCCCGATGTGCAAGCCGCCGAGTGGCGGTTACGTGCTGCATTAGCGGGTTCGGATGTCGCGAAACTGAATTTCTATCCAACACTGTCGTTGGGGGCCTCGCTGGATGCGGGCAGCGCTGTCTTCTCACAATGGTTCAGCAACCCTAGTCGGACGCTGAGCGTTAATAGCGCACTGCCTTTCTTACAGTGGAACACCGTGCAGCTCACTATTGACCAGTCGAAGTTGGATGTGCAATTGGCTGCGGTAAATTTTCGCAGCAAGGTCTATAGCGCGCTTAAAGATGTCGACGACGCGATGACGGCGCGGCTCAGTTATCAGCAACAAAAACAAAATCAGTGGCAAAACCTGCAACTCAGTCAACGTCGACTGAGCCTGACCAATAGCCAATATCAAGCAGGCGCCGTCTCATTTCAGACCTTACTGGATGCGCAGGATGCCCTGCTGACCAGTGAAACCAATTTGCTTGAGCTTCAATATAACTACCTGAACGCGACCATGAAATTGTGGTTGGCTTTGGGCGGGGGTGTTGATAACAGCCGGGACAGTAAAGGAATTAAATCATGACAAATAGCATCAAACAGCGCCGGGTTGTTGTCACCGGTTATGGCAGTGTGACGCCAATGGGCATGACCGCGCAGCAAAGCTGGGCAGCGATTATGGATTACCAATTGGGTTACCGTTATTACGATAAATCCGAACAGGGCATCAAATCGCGATTTTTTGGCCTGTTGGATGCGGAACCTAATCTGAAAGCGGTGCCTGCTGCAATACGCCGCCGCTTGCCGCGCTATGCACGATTAGCGCTGGCCGCAGCACGAGAAGCCATGGCAATGGCATTTGCTGAAAAGTCCCCAGCGGATTACTACGACTTGCTCGATTGCGGCACCATCATCGGCAGTGGTTGGGCAGGTCAGGATGAAACTCATGATAACTATGAAGGTTATTTAGAAACTGGACTGGGCACACCGTTCGGTTGTTTCTTGTCGATGCCGAATGCCGGTACTGCGGCGTGTAGTTTGTATTGGGGATTACGCGGTTATCAGAATTCACCGATCGCTGCTTGTGCCACCGGGACTATTGCCATTGGTGATGCTTTTGAAATCATCCGCAGTGGACGAGCCACAATGATGCTGGCTGGGGCGGGTGAATCACTGCGCAGTGATGCCGCAGTGTGGAATATCGATATTTTGGGAGCGCTGGCGCGTGAGCAAGAAGAGGCGAGTAAAGCCAGTTGCCCATTTAGCTTAGATCGCAACGGGTTTGTGCTGTCTGAAGGGGCGGCAGTGTTGTGTTTGGAAGAGCGGGAAGGCGCTATTGCCCGTGGCGCTCACATTCTTGGCGAGATAAAAGGTTACGGTAACTATTCCGATGCTTTTGATTTCACTGCACCTGCAGAAGATAAAGTGGCGCGCGTGAAAACTATCCAACACGCTTTACAGCAGGCAGGGTTGAGTGCGGATGAAATTGACTACGTTAACCTGCATGGCACCTCAACTCAGCTTAATGATTTGAACGAAACGCAAGCCATTAAGCAGGCATTTGGTGAGGCGGCCTATACCACGCCACTGTCGAGCACCAAATCCTATTCCGGTCATTTGATTGCCGCCGCCGGTAGCTTTGAATCCATTATCTGCTTACAAGCACTGCAACATCAGTTGATGCCTGCGACTTGCAATTTGAAAAATGCGGATCCGCAATGTGACCTTGATTATATCAGTGAAGGGCATCGGTCGGGCGTGCTACGCAACACATTGAACTTGAGTTTCGGTTTTGGTGGGGCGAATGCGGCATTGGTTATTGGGTTGGATTGAACATGAGTTTTAATACGGTTTTTAACTACAACTACAGCCTCAGTGACGCAGAACGTTGGGCGGCGTTTTCTGGCGATTACAACCCGATCCATTTTGATCTCCGGCACGCACAACATCTGGGGCAGGAGCAACTGACTGTCCACGGTATGCGCGCAATGCTGGATATCAAATATCAGCTCAGTACGGCGTTATTAAGCGCCGTACCCGACGCAGATTTTCTGCGTTTTACCGCGCGCTTACGTCAACCGGTATTGTGCCATACGCCGTATCAGTTACAGCTCAGCCAAGTGCCGGGGCAGGTAAGTGGCAATTTGAAGAGCAGTGGAAATGGCGAAAATTGCTTTAACAGCAAGCTGCGTAGTGCGCCCACGCTAGTACAGACTGACAATGAACCATGGGCCACATTATCTGCCGATGACGTTTATCAACTCAGTCAGCAATTTCCGGGTGACGTATCGCAACCCGCTGAGTGTTGGGGGTTTTTCGATGCGTTATTGTTTAAATTGTTGGTTGCAGCGCCAGAAACACTGGCTATGGCCAAACAGGTATTACCGGGCATTCAGGCAGAGACATTGATTGATATCTTTAAGTCTGTGCCGGTTATTCAGACTCACCATGATGTGCATTTCAGTACTGATTTACTGCGTATCAACCACCCACAACTATTTGTCCGCAGCGCACTGCACTATGCCATCGAGCCGACACTGATTGTCGGTAATTCAGATGATGGCTGGGTACTGCGCTCGGCTATTCAGGCCCGAACTGATATCGGGCCATTAATGACCACCGCTGTAACATTAAAAACGTGGCCGTTAGCCGCGCATTAAAAAGGATAAGACCATGGAAAAGTATCAACACGTTTATGACACCGTATGTGAAATGTTGTGTGACGCCAAAGACTTGGAGATGTCTGAGCTGTCACCTGAAATGCCACTGCATCAGTTAAAACTCGACAGCCTGGATTATGTTGAGTTGATGGTGCTAGCAAAGCGTGAATTCGGCGCAACATTAAACGCTGAGATGTTTATGGACAGCCCGGATATGACATTAGGCGAGCTTTGTCAGAAGCTGGCCGAGCAGAAGAAGTAATATTATGAGCAGGCAATGGGTGTTAATTACGGGGGGAAGCCGTGGCATTGGCCGCGCCTTGGTTGAAGAGCTAGCCAAAGAGTGGGATGTTGTTTTTACTTGGCGTCATGGTGAACAACAGAGCCACGATGTTATCGATAGCTGCGAAGAGTTGTCCGGTCGAGTGACCAGCTATCGCTGCGATGGCAGTAATGAAGCTGATGTTGATGTGTTGGCCCCACAATTGTTAGAAAAATATGGCCCGCCTGGTGCCGTTATCCATAATGCTGGCATTACAGGAGATGGCTTACACATTCAGCAGAATGGTGATAACTGGCGTAACGTCATAGATACCAATCTGAATGCTATTTTTTACTGGAATAAGCACCTCTTGCCACCAATGATGATGCAAGGTGAGGGCGCGGTGTTGCTGATGTCTTCAGTCACTGCCATCAAGGGGAATATCGGGCAGAGTGCATATGGTGCCAGTAAAGCCGCGATGATTGGTTTGGGCCGCTCATTGGCGCTGGAGATGGGCCGCTTTGGTATCCGGGTAAACTGTTTGCTGCCGGGGATCATTGATAGCGACATGACACGCAATATGCCGACTGAAGCCTTAAAAGGATTACGCAAGCAAATCCCGTTACGACGTTTAGGTGACGCGCAAGAAGTCGCTCGTGTCAGTGCTTTTATGATAGGCAATGATAGTCGTTATATGACCGGGCAGGCGTTAGTGTTGGATGGCGGATTAACGGCTTAAACCCAAATTACTTGAAGCTACAGGGGTGTTAGCGACTCTCATGCACCCGAATCACTGACTTGGGTCAGCTCATCGGGATGAACTCGTTTGCTGCCTACCTGTAGCTCCAATTACTTTGGGTTGTACTTTTATTACTTGAAGCTACAGGGGGTTAGCGACTCTCATGCACCCGAATCACTGACTTGGGTCAGCTCATCGGGATGAACTCGTTTGCTGCCTACCTGTAGCTCCAATGGTTTTAAGATAAAAATAGTGGGTGATTAATGGAGGCTTATTCGGAAATATTCCACTTATGCGCTAAGGTGGATTTTGTCTCACCACTCAGCCATTGGTTGACTTCACTAAGAAGCGGCTGATTATCTTTCGCCATCATATACACTTTGTAGCTGCCGGTACCGGGGAGTATTTCGGGCGTCGCAACACAAAATACGCCCGGTTCTTTGCTCTGGTAATAATCCCCTTCGATCAAATCAGTGAACATAATATCGGCACTTTGATCTCGCACACCCTGTAAATTGGCAACATTATCTTTGGTGCGGATAATTTGTGCTTTCTTGATGTTGGCATCGACGAAAGATTGGTTGGTCCCCCCCGGATTCACAATCACTTTTACCGCTTCATTATCGATAGCGTCTAGTGTCGGGAATTTTTTAGCGTGCTGGCAGTTGGCTAATGCAATTTTACCGTTTTTAACTACTGGGTTAGATAAGGCAAATTGTGCCGCGCGGCCAGGTGTTTCTGTGACACCGCCCATAGCAATATCAAATTTATCTGCTGCTAGATCCTCAGAAAGTGTTGGCCAGCTGCTTGGCACAAAATTCACTTTTAGTTGCAAACTCTCGCCGAGGGATTTTGCCATATCAATATCGTAACCGACCAACTGTCCCTGCTTATCGTGAAATGCCAGAGGCGCGTAATCACCAGGAACACCAATACGCAGTTCCCCGCTTTGTTGTATCTCCTGCCAGCTTTTTGCCAAGGTTTGTTGGCTGCTGAGTAATGCCACGATCATGATGCCCAGAGAGATAATCTTCATTTTTATTCCTATTATTTTTATAAAAGCGTTTGTAGGGGCTTAGGGAGGGAATGGCCTCCCTTTTATAAATTGATGACACGAGATAATGACGGTTACACCCAACCGTTAGCACGGAACATTTTCAATACAGTGACAAACGCCACCATCTCTTCAGGTGTCCCTAATGTCAGGCGGTTCCAACCAACAGCGGGTGGGAATTCACGGCCAACAAATACATGATATTGCTTCATGCGTTGTTGATAAGTTTTGACATCGCCAGGTATTTGGTGAAAGACGAAGTTTGCCTGTGAGGGCAGATAAGCCAATTTTAATTGGTCCAGTGCCTTAGTGACTATGCGGCGTGCCTGATCAGTAGACTGACGGCTTTGTTGTACAAACTGTTTATCCTGCAAGGAGGCTAATGCTGCAACGGCTCCTGCGGTATTGGTATTATCCAGTGAGACAAAGTTTTCTACTGCCGCAATCAGTTGCGAGTGCGCAATACCATACCCAATTCTTAGACCCGCCAGCGCAAATATTTTAGAGAATGTCCGGGTTACCAATAGATTCTTGTGGCCCGCCTGGACTAACTCAATGGCACTGTGAAACGCCGGATCATTCACAAACTCTGCATAGGCTTCATCAATAATAAACAGTGTTTCTGGTGTGGCATTTTTAACCCAATCATCAATAAGGTTTGATGGTGTGATGGTAGCGGTCGGATTATTAGGATTACACAGATAGACAATCGAGCGGCCATTGAAGTCGGCGACTTTCTTCTGCATTGCTGGCAGGTCGAATGCCATTTCTTGAGTTAAAACGACTTTTTCTATCGGGATACCAAAAGGCTTGGCATATAGCTCGGCATAGTTAAACGTTGGGTCCGGTACCACGAGTTGAATCGGCGTATTATCTTGTTCAGCCTGACGAATAACAGCCTGAATTACCGCCTGAATAGTCTCTGAAGAGCCATTTCCTAAAGAAATATTCTCGTCTTTGAGTTGGTATTCAGTGGCAATATTGGTAATCAATTTTTCGCGAGCAGCATCTGGATAACGGAATGCAGTGGGGAGGGCATCAATAATCGCCTGATGTGCTTTAGGCGACATTCCCAGCGAATTTTCATTAAAATTAAGTAATAGTGGGTGCTGTTCGCTGGGTATCAGTATTTGCGGCGGTGTTTTAGTATTTTTTGCCTGAGCGCTAGGAATAAAGCTACCTAACGTTAATCCACCCAGTAATAAACCTGATGATTTTAAAAGTGTACGACGATCCATGCTTATTTTCCTTAGGTAATCTCTGTTACATTTCGTTATAAGTAAGGGGGAGAATAGCCCGAGGTCTTATTTTTAGGCAATGTATTTTATCGTAAACTCATTTTTTACCAGTCACTTACAAGAATAATCCTATCAATTCTAAATTAAGTAAGACAAACGTTGGCTAATCATTCTGAATATGAGCGATGAGGGGATGATATCAGCAGGAAGGATATCCGCAGATAAATGACACTGCGGATATTTTTTAATATTAATGCTCGTTACTGATGTGGAATATATTCTCCGGTCAGGCTTTCCAAGAAGGCGACGATATCTTTAACATCCTGTGGCGGCAGTTGGGTTCCCACTTGATATTTCAACATCATCTCCACTGCTTGAGTCAGATCTTCGGCCTGAGCATCGTGGAAGTAAGGTGCTGTCTGTGCAATATTGCGCAAACCCGGCGTTTTAAAACGGTGCATATCGCGAGGATCTTGGGTGACATTAAAGCGCCCATGATCATCGGCAGTCAGCTCTCTTGGTCGATCAGCGAAGTAATTGCCTTTTAATCCCATTAAATCATAAGACTGCCCACCCAGATTTTTACCCACGTGGCAGGTATCACATTTGTTTTGCTGGAATAATGCCAGACCGTTTTTCTGGCTGGCCGTTAAGGCAGTCGCATCCCCTTTTAAATAGCGGTCAAAAGGACTATTTGGGGTCGTCAGTGTTTTCTCAAATTCGGCAATAGCGTCAGTAATGGTTTGTTCGGAATAACCTTGCGGATAAACTTGAACAAATTCCTGAGTTAACTGCGGATCCTGTTGCAGTTTATGAATGATGTCATCCCATGAGGCCGATGCCATTTCTACTGGGTTAAGCGGAGGTCCACCCGCTTGCTGTTGTAAATCAACGGCACGACCATCCCAGAATTGATTAACATTGAACACAGCATTGAAGACTGTCGGCGCGTTAATGCCACCTTTTTGGCCGTCAACCCCTGTTGATGTTGCCAGATTATCGACCCCACCTTTCGTGAGTAAGTGGCAGCTGGCACAAGAGATAGAGTTATCGCTGGATAGTCTTGGGTCGTGGAATAGACGCGATCCTAATGCCACTTTTTTACTGTCTACCGGCAGGGCATCAGGGAGAGGTTGCAGCGTCAGATGCTGCATATCACTACTGCTGTTGGACGGGAAATGCTCTGCCCGTTGTGATTTTACCCAATCAAGTATTTGATTGCGTTCATCAGCATTGATGCCGGAAGACCAATGCAAAACTTCGAAGCGTTGTGGTGGCATTTGTTCGCGGGCAATTGCCGATTCAATTTTCGCCAAATCAGCTTCCGGTACAGCACGATTTTCTTTAATGGCCGATAAAGTCGGTTCCAATGAGAAATATTGGCTGCCTTGCTGAATATCGTAATCCATTAATTGTTTCACGCCCGGAATAACGGCATAAAACGGGAGAGACGCGCTGCTGGTATGGCAATAATCGCACCCCTTTTGGTAAAACAGATTACTGATTTGTTGACTCGTGAATTTTGTGTTGCTTACTGAGGATGCAGCATTGTTATTTAATGGTTTCTCCTCACTGATTAATGCCTTACTGCGCGCGTTATCGGTCATGTAGATATAACCTGCTACGGCCAGATAACCTGCAACTATGAGTATACCTCCGCCAATTAGCCATTTTCTTATCACAGCAGCACTCCTTTGTTGTGTGGAAAGTGATGAGTCACTTTCACATTTATCCCCATTGGTATTTGACATTACCGGTCAGCAACGCCAATGACGCTGGGTGTAGGGTTTTTATCCTGTCAATAACCTTATTTATTTAGTGGGATTATCTCTGGGCTGCGTTGAGCGATGGTTGACCTTTATCAAGCTAGTGGGGCAGCTTTGCCTATCGTTGAGATAGCCTTTGTCTATTGATTGAAAAATAGGCAAATGAATCGGGTGTTATTTGTTTAGCGCTCAGAATGGATCACTGCACCGCCAAATAGGATTTTGTGAAGTCGAACACTTTCTCGCCATTTCATCGTGATGGCGCTCACAGCAATTTATGCATTTGCCCAAAAAACCCCGCCTTTATTGCCTTTTTTGCAGCCAATTTCCTAATGACTAATGGAGTGTTATCTTCAATACTGAGCAAGTGAAATATCATTCCATTTTAAAAGATCTGTTGTTCTAGTAATTGGCTTGTGCAAATCATTATTAAAAATAAGGGATTAGACATCGTAGCTTGCAGGGATAGCGGCCATGGAGTCAGAAGGAACCAGTGAAATCCCCTTGTTCCTTTTGAACACGAGATGAACTCTAAAGGCAGGTAATCAGGTGAAAATAATATCAGTAGATGTGACCGTATTTTCTTATCCAACCCGGCGTGTTTCCGATACCGCAGGGCATTCGCATCCCGGCGAGGAGTCATTGGCAAAAATGGCCATGCTGACCTTGACCACTGATGAAGGTGATTGTGGTTATGCATTTGCACCACCAGAAGTGATTCGTCCGCATATCATTAACAGCTTCTTTAAAAAGGTATTGATCGGGCAGAACCCTTTTGATCGTGAGCGGCTATGGAATGATTTGGTCCATTGGCAGCGGGGCAGTGCTAATCAGTTAACTGATCGGGCGCTGGCTATTGCCGAGCAGGCTATTTGGGACTTGTTGGGGCGCAAGCTGGGTCAGCCGGTCTATAAATTGCTTGGAGGGTATCGCGACAAAGTGTTGGCCTACGGCAGCACCATGTGCGGTGATGAATTAGCCGATGGGCTTTCCACACCGGATGAATACGCCCGCTTTGCCGAGCAACTGGTTGCCAGAGGGTATAAGGGTATTAAGTTGCATACTTGGATGCCCCCCGTCTCTTTTGCACCAAGCCCACAAATGGATGTTCGTGCCTGTGCCGCGGTACGCGAAGCCGTCGGGCCAGATATTGCGTTGATGCTGGATGGTTACCATTGGTACAGCCGCAGTGATGCACTTTATATTGGCCGCGAACTACAAAAGCTGAATTTCAGTTGGTTTGAAGAGCCGATGGAAGAGCAGAGCATGGCTTCGTATTGCTGGCTGCGAGAAAACCTACAGATAGACATAATCGGCCCTGAAAGTCTGGCAGGAAAATACTTCAGCCGTGCCGATTGGGTAAAAGCCGGTGCCTGCGATATTTTACGCGCTGGTGTGCAGGGCGTGGGCGGGATTACCCCTTGTTTGAAAGTAGCCCATCTTGCGGAGTCTTTTGGCATGGATTGTGAAATTCACGGTAACGGTGCACCAAATCTGGCCGTTGTCGGTGCTATTCGTAACTGCCGCTGGTATGAGCGTGGGTTGTTGCATCCATTCCTTGATTATGATGAACCAGCCGCTTACCTCAATAGCATCATCGACCCGATGGACAGCGACGGTTATGTCTCGTTACCCACCCGGCCGGGATTAGGCGAGGATATTAATTTCGACTATATCGAAGCTAATACCTTGCGTTCTTGACGTTGCAGGTTGACTGCTCGCTAACTCATTCCTCGAGTCAGTGATTTGGGTGAGTGCGAGCAGATAGCCATCCTGTAGCGTCAATGACTTTAGGTATTCTCTACGCGATTTAAAAAATTAACTCGACCTATAAAAACAAGCATTCAGATCTAGCCTTTTCTTACCGGAGATGGTCCATGAACGCGATAATAATAGTAAGAACACTCCTCCTTACCCTACTGATCACTCTGACGTCGACTGGCGTCAGTATGGCTAAAACACCCGATGACCAACTGATTGTTGGCATGAATATGAACAACCTGCTGTCACTTGATCCAGCGGCGATGACCGGCAATGATGCCGTTTCTATCATTGTGAATATGTATGACTCGCTGGTGGAACTGGATCCGCACACCCCAAGTAAAGTCTTACCCGGTGCGGCCACGGAGTGGAAAATCAGTGATGACGGCAAGTTAATCACCTTTACCTTGCGTGACGGTATGAAATTCCACTCTGGTAATCCGGTGACTGCCGCCGATTTTACCTGGTCGATGAATCGCCTGATGCATCTGAATTTGGCGCAGGCCACCACGTGGAAGTCTTACGGTTTCACTGCCGATAACGTCGAGCAATTGATCCGTGCCAAAGATCCCCTCACGGTAGAGATTGAACTACCTAAACCAACCGACCCCAAACTGGTGATTTATTCACTGGCAACCTTGGGCAGTGGTTCGATTCTTGATCGCGCTACCGTGATGCAACACGAGAAAAACGGTGACTGGGGTAATGGCTGGTTGACTACCAATGAGGCGGGATCAGGCCCGTTTAAGCTGGATGTGTGGCAGGCAAAAGATGTGCTGCGTATCAGCCGGGTGGATAATTACTGGCAGGGTGACGCCAAAATGAAGCGGGTGATCTTCCGCCATATGACGGAGTCACAAGCACTGCGGTTAATGATTGAAAAAGGGGATATTGATATTGCCAGCGGTATGTCGGTGCCCGACATCAATGCACTGAAAAATAGCCCGGAAATTAAAGTCGACGAAGTCCAGCGTGGCACCCTTTATTATGTTGCCATGAGCCTGAAAGAACCGCATTTTGCTAATCCTAAAGTGCGCGAGGCCGTAAGGTATTTAATTGATTATGACGGAATTAACCAAACTATCATGCCGGGTTACGGTATTTACCACCAACGCCCAATCCAAAAGGGAATGGATGTCACACTGCCTGATCCCGGCTATAAACTCGATGTAGCGAAAGCCAAAGCGCTGCTCACAGAGGCCGGTTATCCGGACGGTTTCACCACCACATTGCGAGTGCTGTCTGATCCACCCTTTATCAACGTTGCCACGTCCGTTCAATCCACATTGGCCCAAGCTGGGATCCAAGCCAAAATCCTAACCGGCACGGGTAATCAGGTCTATGGTGCAATGCGTGATCGCCAGTTCGACATGTTGGTGGGCCGTGGTGGTGGCGGTGTAGACCCACATCCTCACTCCAGTCTGCGCTCGGTTGCCTATAACCCGGATAACAGTGATGCCGCTAAATTGACCAACTTCCAAGGCTGGCGCACCTCTTTCTACGATAAACAACTGAATGACTTAATTGATAACGCGTTAATCGAGAAAGACCCGGCCAAACAAAAGCAAATGTACGTGGAAGTGCAAGAGCGCTATGACGCGCTATTCCCGGCTATCTTGCCTATCTCACAAATGGTGGATTCTGTCGTGGTGCGCAAAGACGTGGTTGATTACGTTCCGCATCCATCAACCACTACCCGCCTGCTACAGGTGTATAAGCAGCGATAACTCACTGCACGCAACCTAACCCCGGGCAAAGTGTCAGTGTGCTTTGCCCGTTTCGGGAGGATAGCATGAAGGTTTCAGACTGGTTTGCACCGCACGGTATTGCACGGCGTTTATCAAAGCGCCTTTTACAGGTTGCTGTGACCTTATTCGGTTTATTGATCCTGACGTTCATTATTGGTCGGGTGATGCCGATTGACCCGGTTTTGGCGATAGTTGGTCAAGATGCGGATCAAAGTACCTACCAACAGGTATACCTGCAACTGGGGCTAGATAAACCGCTCTGGACACAGTTCTTTATCTACTTTAACTCACTTATCCACGGTGATCTCGGCAATGCTTTGCTGACGGGCCGCCCGGTGGTGGATGACATTATCCGTGTGTTCCCTGCCACCATTGAACTGGCCACGATGGCCATTATCGTGGGGGCCGGTCTGGGTATTCCACTGGGTGTGATGGCGGCGGCACGCCGTGGCAAATTTGCCGATTATGCGGTGCGTTTCATTAGTTTAGCGGGCTACTCAACGCCGATTTTCTGGGTCGGGATGATGGGGCTGCTAGTGTTCTATGCTTGGCTAAACTGGGTGGGCGGCGCCGGTCGGGTTGATATGGCCTATGACGGTTTGGTGGACAGACGTACTGGTTTATTGCTGATTGACTCGGCGCTGGCCGGTGAGTGGGAGGTGTTCCGCAGTGCGGTTAATCACTTGCTGCTGCCTGCAACCATTCTCGGTTTTCACTCTTTGGCTTATATCAGCCGTATGACTCGTAGTTTTATGTTGGCGCAGTTGTCGCAGGAATACATCATCACCGCCAAAGTGAAAGGTTTGTCCGAGTTTCAGGTGTTATGGGGCCATGCGTTCCGCAACATTCTGGTGCAATTACTGACGGTGGTCGCGCTCGCATATGGTTCCTTATTAGAAGGCGCGGTATTGATCGAGACGGTCTTCTCCTGGCCCGGTTTTGGTTCCTATCTGACCGGCAGCTTATTACTCGGTGATATGAATGCGGTGATGGGCTGCGTGTTGTTGGTTGGCCTGATCTTCGTCTCACTGAATTTACTGTCTGACATGCTCTATCAGATCTTCGACCCGAGGACGAATCAATGATGCTTTCCTCTGAACCCGATAATGTTGTGGCTCGTCCTGAAATGCAAAATCAGGGCTGGAAGCGCGGGCTACGGCGGGTACTTAACTTCTTCCACGCTTTAATGAGAAATCCGCTGACGGCTATTGGTGTCTCCATTATTGGATTATTGTTAGTGGTGGCTTTTTTTGCGCCTTGGCTGGCGACGCATGACCCGCTGGCACAGGACCTCGGTAATGCATTACAGGCTCCCGGTAGCCAGCATTGGTTTGGTACGGATGAGTTTGGCCGGGATCAATACAGCCGCTTGATTTATGGTGCGCGCACCACGTTGTACATAGTGGCTCTGGTATCCGTAACGGTTGGTCCTATCGGGTTGTTACTTGGCGTGGTCGCCGGTTATTTCGGTGGTAAGGTCGATAGTATCCTGATGCGTATTACCGACATTTTTATTTCATTCCCCAGTTTGGTGTTGGCGCTGGCATTTGTCGCAGCTTTAGGCCCCGGTCTAGAGCATGTGGTTATCGCGATAACACTGACCGCGTGGCCGCCGATTGCTCGCTTGGCGCGGGCCGAAACGCTCTCGCTTCGCAATGCCGATTTTGTCTCGGCAGTGAAATTGCAGGGCGCATCACCCCTACGCATTTTGCTGCGCCACATTGTGCCGCTGTGCCTGCCATCAGTCATTATCCGTATCACGATGAATATGGCCGGTATTATTTTAACCGCTGCAGGGCTGGGCTTCCTTGGTCTGGGTGCTCAACCACCTGACCCAGAGTGGGGAGCAATGATTTCCAGTGGCCGTCGTTACATGATGGAGTGCTGGTGGCTAGTGACTATCCCTGGTCTGGCAATCCTGCTGAACAGTCTGGCGTTTAACTTCTTAGGAGATGGCCTACGTGACATTCTCGATCCCAGAACAGAATAAATCAGTGCCTTTGCTGGAAGTAGATGACCTGCGGGTGAGCTTCGTTAATGGCAAACAGGTGACTGACGCGGTACGCGGCGTTTCATTTTCGTTGGGCAAAGAAAAACTGGCAATTGTTGGTGAGTCCGGCTCCGGCAAATCCACAGTAGGACGTGCGCTGCTGAAATTACATCCTGCCAGTGCGCAAATCCATGCCAACACTCTGCGTTTTGCTGAAGTGGATTTACTGCGCGCCAGTGAAGCCAAAATGCGCGAGGTGCGTGGTAAGCGGATGTCGATGATTATGCAGGACCCGAAATACTCATTAAACCCGGTAGTTTGTGTCGGCGATCAGGTAGCGGAAGCCTATCTGGCACATCATAAAGTGTCGCGTCAGGAGGCACGGGAGCGGGTGCTATCCATGTTTGAAGTGGTACGTATTCGCCAGCCACAGCGGGTGTATAGCCTGTATCCACATGAAGTATCTGGCGGTCAGGGGCAGCGAATTATGATAGCCATGATGCTTATCACCGGGCCAGAAATGGTGATCGCCGATGAACCCACCTCGGCACTGGATGTGTCTGTGCGGTTACAGGTCTTGGCGATGCTGGATGATTTAGTTCAAGAACGCGGCTTGGGGCTGATTTTTATCAGTCATGATATCAATCTGGTGCGCAGTTTCTGCGATAGAGTGCTG
The DNA here is from genome assembly GCF_044905075.1 of Yersinia vastinensis. Taxonomy (NCBI): domain Bacteria; kingdom Pseudomonadati; phylum Pseudomonadota; class Gammaproteobacteria; order Enterobacterales; family Yersiniaceae; genus Yersinia; species Yersinia vastinensis. Next base: position 3,745,512 of record NZ_CP173260.1, on the reverse strand, counting down.
GTGATGTATGCCGGGCGCGTGGTGGAATCCATTGCCGCTTGCGATCTTGAGAGTGCGCAGCATCCCTATACTCGCGGCTTACTCAATGCACTTCCTGATCTGAATAATCGCCGTGACCGTCTGCCAGTAATGGTGCGAGACCCGGCTTGGATGAATGGTTAAGGAGCTTGCTATGTCTGCAAATGCAATGATTGAAATTAATAACCTTAACCTTATTTTTGGCGAGGGTAGCCAGCAGAATCAGGTACTGTTTGATGTGAATCTGGCCGTTAACAACGGTGAGATTTTTGGTTTAGTCGGGGAGTCGGGTTCAGGTAAAACCACGGTGCTGAAATGTCTGGCGGGGCTGTTTAACCACTGGAGTGGGCAACTCACGCTGAATCAAATACCGCTGGCGCACCGGATTGAACGCGATCGCTGCCGTCATGTGCAGATGGTGTTCCAAGACCCTTATGGATCACTGCATCCACGTCATACGATTGAATATATTCTCTCCGAGCCATTGATCATCCATGGCATGGGGGATCGCGACCAGCGTATTGACAGCATTTTGGAAAAAGTGGGCCTCAACCGGCTATTTCGTCAGCGATACCCACACCAGCTTTCAGGGGGACAGCGCCAGCGGGTGGCAATTGCTCGGGCGCTAATTCTGGAGCCGCGTGTCTTGCTGCTCGATGAACCCACTTCGGCACTGGATGTGTCGGTGCAAGCAGAAATTCTAAATTTGTTGGCAGAGTTACAACAGCGGGAGAAACTCACTTATCTGATGGTCACTCACGATTTGGGGGTCATTGCGCACCTATGTCACCGCGTGGCAGTGATGCAACATGGCAGAATACTGGAAACCCTGAATACCGAAGATCTCACCACCGATTGCGAAAAAACCGCCTATACAAATATGTTGGTGGATGCCAGCCGTCAGTATAGCCGTGACTTGGCGCAAAAAGCCGCCGCAATGTCATAATCCTCTCAGGCGGTCGTTTACAACGAGGTCTTGTCGCCTGAGATATTCGGGCATAGCCGCATCGCGGGGGCTATGCCTAATCACGGGGTTTGTCAGCAATTCTAGGCGCTTATACGAGATAAGCGCCTGTTGGTTAGGACTCATCCGCCCTCTTTTTTAGCCACTGGATAAAGGCATTAATCTTCGGCCACTGTCGGTCAGATAGCGTTGAGATGTAATAGCGCTGTTCACACCTCACTTCCAGATCCGGGAACGGCATAATAAGCTCTTGGTTTTCCAGCCGTTTGGTGACCAGTTTCTTTCGGCCCATGGCAACACCGACATGATTCATAGCTGCGATAATCGCCAAATCTGAGCGGTCAAAACCCATGCTGCGTTGTGTCGGATCAATATCAAAGCCCACTTGTTGGCCCCAAGTATTCCATTCACTAATATCCGAATCATAGCTCCAGGCTTGCCGGTCATGCAGCAAGGTGCATTGCCGCAGATTGACGAGGTTGCCATTAAGCTGATGTTTTTCTGCATATTCTGGGCTACAGACCGGAACCATCGATTCATCCATCAAATGCTGATAAGAGAGTTTCTCTGGCGTTTTATCATCAAAATAAATCGCTAAATCAATACCGCCGCCTTGGAAATTGACATTCTCATTGCCGGTCAAAATATTCAAGCTGATGGCGGGGTAATGCTGGGCAAAATCGGCCAATTTGGGGACTAACCAGCACTGGGCAATGGAAGGGCGAGAATAGAGGGTGAGTGTGCCAGACAGCTCCTGATTTTTTATTTCCAAGATTTCCTGATTTAGATACTCCAATGACGATTTCAGTACCCAAAATACTCGTTCTCCCTCAGTGGTGAGTTCTACTTTACGGTGAAAACGCTGGAACAGTTTAAAGCCTAATTCTTCTTCCAAACTGTTAATCCGGTGACTGACCGCACTAGGGCTGATAGATAACTCCTCAGCCGCTAGCGCAAATGAGCTGTGCCGTGCGGCAACTTCAAAAGTATAGAGTTTCGATAGCTGGTAGCCATTTAGCAATTTATTGCGGGTGATATAGCTTTTTTCTGGGTACATATGGCTTCTCAGGCAATCTTTTTTGTTGAAATAGTATACCGCAATGATGGGCGGATACGACATTTAGGGTTATCTAATGTGATGCAAATCGGAGTTAACAGTAAAACTTTGACCAATATTGCACTTTTGATTCAATCCAGCTCATCTGAAAGGGGTTTTTTATCATTTGTCAGTACCGACCAATTCTTATTCAATGAGGGCAGAACTTATTATTAGAAGAGGTTGGCTATGGACTCACAAATATGGGTAGTGGGGACGTTATTAACGAGCATCATTATTATTATTTTCACCATTGTAAAACTGAAAATACATCCCTTTCTGGCACTGTTATTAGCCAGTTTCTATGTCGGATTATTAATGGGCATGAATCCGCTGGAAATGGTGAATTCCATTGAAGGTGGGATTGGCGGAACATTAGGCTTCTTGGCCGCCGTCATTGGGTTGGGGACAATCTTAGGTAAAATGATGGAAATATCCGGTGCTGCAGAGCGCATCGGTATTACCTTACAGCGCTGTCGCTGGCTATCACCGGATGTCACTATGGTGTTGGTCGGGTTAATTTGCGGTATCACTCTTTTTGTTGAAGTTGGTGTTGTCTTATTGATTCCGTTGGCATTTTCTATTGCCAAAAAAACCAATACTTCTTTGCTGAAATTAGCTATCCCACTGTGTACTGCGTTGATGGCGGTCCATTGCGTGGTTCCACCGCATCCGGCGGCTATGTATGTCACCAATGCATTGGGTGCTGATATTGGCAAAGTGATTGTTTACGGATTACTCGTCGGGTTAGCGGCATCATTAATTGGTGGGCCATTGTTCCTGCGTATTGTGGGTAAACGCCTGCCATTTAAAACCGTACCGGAAGCATTCTCTGAAATCAAAGTACGTAATGAGGATGAATTACCCTCATTGGGAGCAACCTTATTTACTGTGCTACTGCCGATTATTCTGATGCTGGCAAAAACCACCGCAGAACTGAATATGGAGAAGGGCACCACCCTCTATTTACTATTAGAGTTTATCGGTAACCCTATTACCGCCATGTTTATTGCCGCATTTGTTGCCTATTACACGCTGGGTATCCGGCAAAATATGGGAATGAGTACGCTACTGGCGAAAACAGAAGAGAGCTTTTCTTCTATTGCCAATATCCTGTTAATTATCGGGGCTGGTGGCGCATTTAACGGAATATTAAAAGCCAGCGGGTTAGCCGATGCGTTGGCGGTGATTTTATCGAATCTGGACATGCATCCGATTTTATTAGCGTGGTTGGTGGCCTTGATTCTGCATGCTGCGGTTGGCTCCGCCACCGTAGCCATGATGGGGGCAACGGCCATTGTGTCCCCTATATTGCCGATGTATCCCAATGTCAGCCCAGAAATTATCACGCTGGCGATTGGCTCTGGTGCCATTGGTTTCACCATCGTCACTGACTCGCTATTCTGGTTGGTAAAACAATATTGCGGCGCAACGCTGAGTGAAACATTTAAATATTATACAACCGCGACCTTTATCGCGTCGGTGATTGCATTGGGCACGACTTTCCTACTTTCTTACATCATATGATCGAAAAGAGACTTTTTATGAAAAGCACTGAAATTGATAAATTAATTACCGACTTCCCTTTGGTCAAAAAGCTTATCAATTTGGAGGAGGTGACGTGGTTTAACCCGCAGGCGACTACCCTGGAAAAAGGGCTACCTTATGTTGGGCTAGCGCAACAGGATGTCACTGATGCTGAAGCTCGGCTGCGGCGTTTTGCCCCTTATTTGTGTCAGGCCTTCCCTGAGACACAAAAAACGCAGGGCATTATTGAGTCCGACATTGTGGCTATCCCTGCGATGCAGCAAGTTCTGCAGCAGCGTTATGGGGTTGAAATGACGGGCCGCTTACTCTTAAAGAAAGACAGTCACTTACCGATTTCCGGTTCGATTAAAGCGCGTGGTGGTATTTATGAAGTTTTAACTCATGCGGAAAAACTGGCATTACAAGCGGGTCTACTGGCCGTCACTGATGATTACAGCAAACTCTTCTCTGATGATTTCCGCCAATTCTTCAGTCAGTATCGCATCGCGGTGGGGTCTACCGGTAATTTGGGAATGTCGATTGGTATTATGAGCGCCAAGCTAGGGTTCAGTGTCAGTGTGCATATGTCAGCAGATGCCCGTGAATGGAAAAAACGCAAATTGCGTGAGCACGGTGTCAATGTTGTTGAATACGAGCAGGACTATGGCGTGGCGGTAGCACAAGGGCGCAAACAGGCAGAGTCTGATCCAAATTGCTTCTTTATTGACGATGAAAACTCGCCAACCTTGTTCCTGGGTTACGCGGTAGCCGGTGGCCGACTGAAACAGCAATTTGCCGAACAAGGGATTCTGGTGGATGAAGATCACCCGCTGTTTGTCTATCTCCCTTGTGGTGTAGGTGGTGGCCCCGGTGGTGTGGCCTTCGGCTTAAAGCTCGCGTTTGGCGACCATGTTCATTGTATTTTTGCCGAGCCAACACATTCACCTTGCATGTTACTGGGTGTTTATACCGGTCTACATGATGGTATTTCTGTGCAGGATATCGGTATCGATAACATTACTGCCGCAGATGGCTTGGCGGTAGGCCGAGCTTCCGGGTTTGTTGGCCGAGCCATGGAGCGTTTACTGGACGGTTTCTACACCTTAAGTGATGCCGAAATGTATGATCTGCTGGGCCTTCTTAACCGGCATGAAGGTATCCGTTTGGAACCTTCCGCTCTGGCGGGGATGCCCGGCCCTGCACGGGTGAGCAGCAATGCTGATTATTTGCAAAATCATCAATTGAGTGCTGAGAAAATGCAAAATGCAACTCATCTGGTATGGGCAACCGGCGGTGGCATGGTGCCAGTTGAAGAGATGGAAAAATACCTCGCGACGGCGAGAATTTAACGTCATGACCAGATAACAGTATGAAAAGCGGGGCAAATATTTAGCCCCGTTTTTCATCGCTATTCACCGTCAGTGATTAGGAGACAGTTGCACTTTAATATCCGCCGGCTGGCTGTAATAAGGGGCAGATGTAATCACCAAATCAATTCCTGTCGCGGCATACTCCGCAATATTGGTTTTCGTCACCCCACCGGTTGCAGCTAAATGGCAAAAAGGCGCATAGGCTTTTGCCTGCGGTAATAATGCACTGATTTGTGCGGGACTGAATGTTTGCGGGTTAGGGTCATACGCCCCATTTGCTGACCAATAAGCAGTGAACGGGTAGTGAGATCGCCATACTGGATATCTTCCAAGAGCAATCGATCTAAATCAGCATCGGAAAGATAGATCATCTTCATTCTCCTTAAGTAAAACTAATTGTCCTTGAGAAAATACCCAGCGCTTATCAGCTATTGGTAACGGGTGAGTATTTGGCCGGATCCCCATACTCCACGGTTACTTTATGCCCCGTATTAGCTTCAAATTACGTAATGATATCTTCTACAGGAAGGCGCAGCCCGGCACCGGCATATGAATGAAGTTGATCGGCATAACTGGCGGGGGCAGCAACGGCAAGAAGGGTGGCTCAATGCTGTTTGTGCAGAATGTCGATCTGGATAAGATTATTGAATTTGAAAGGATAATTCCTATTTAGAGTACATCGATAAGCCAGAGAGAAAGTTATCGCGTAGTGCTCACATTTTTGTCTATCTCACTCTGCACAGAAAAAGCGCAAATTTGCACTTTTTCTGTGCGATAAGTCTGCGCTGACGGCGCACTCTCCTGCCTTTCTGCTGTTTTCACGTTTTTGTTGCTCATCGATAATTTAAAAAAATATCTCTTTAATTACAATTTGTTGCGCCAATTTTTGCCATTTATTTTTTCACTTTATGCCCGCTGGCATAGTTCATGCTTATGTCATTACATTCAAGTTACTTGAATACATTTCACATGACTTTAAATGGGGCGGCAATCATGACACGACGTAAACAAGCGATACCTTTGTGCTGGGCAATGCTGTGTGCTGCCAGCGTATTCTCTGCGACCGCGCATAGCGCAGACTTGCTGGACAATATTAAAACCAATAAGGCGATAACCATCGCGACGGAAGCGCGTTATGCACCATTTGAATCGGTCGAAAATGGCAAAATTGTGGGTTATGACGTTGATTTAATGAACCATATTTTGCAGAAAAACCTGCCGGGTGTAGAGGTCAAACAACTTGATTTACCTTTCCAGGGCATATTGCCCGGCCTTGATGCCAAGAAATTCGATTTTGTCGTCACCGCCGTGACGGTGAATAAACAGCGCATGGACCATTTCGCATTTACTGTACCGATTGCCGAATCCACAGTTGCACTACTCAAACGTGATAACGACAGTTCTATCAGCACGTTAGATGACCTGAGTGGCAAGGTGGTGGGATCACAAGCCGGTTCTGGCCAGCTCCAAGTGTTGCAAGAGTTCAATGAAAAACTGAAAGCCAGTGGCAAGCCGGGTATCAAAGAAATCAAACAGTATGTCTCTTTTGATGAAGCCTATGCCGATTTAGCCAACAAACGGCTAGATGGTGTTGCCCAATCACTGGCGAATCTTGGCCCATTAATTAAAGCCCGTCCGGGTGTCTTTACCACACTCAAACCCATGTTAGGGCCAACCACCTATTTTGGTTGGGTTGGGCGTAAGGGCGATGACAGCGCCACCTTGGTCAAATTGTTCAGTGATGGCATCAGTGAAGCGAACCGCGACGGCACCATGAAAGCATTGCAGCAGAAATGGTTCGGCTTCGTGATGGATGTTCCGGCAGACCAAATGCCAGCGCCAAGTTTGTAAAGAGGATTGATGATGGGGGAATTTGTCCAATTGCTGACGGCTTGGCTGCCGATGTTGTTAGACGGCGCGCTGACGACGGCTTCACTGTGTGTCGTGGCCATTGTTGCCGGTTTTTTTATCGGTGTAGTGATTTACCTGATGGAAAGTGGCCGCTCGCGATTGAGCAGAGGATTCGCCCGTGTCTATATCAGTTTGTTCCGTGGCACCCCAGTTCTGGCACAGATTTTACTGTGTTTTTACCTACCGGGAGAATTGGGGCTGTCACTGCCCGGTTATCTGGCGGCGGTCATGGCGCTGACACTCAATACCGCCGCCTATCAATCGCAAATTTTACGCAGTGGTTTTAATGCTATTGCGCCAGGGCAGTTGGAGGCCGCCGCCATGTGTGGGCTGAGTCCGCGCCAGACATTGTGGCATATCCAAATTCCCCAAGTGTTGCGTATCACGATGCCATCACTGATTTCAGAATTAATCGATGTCATTAAAGCCTCGGCGGTGGTGTCAGTGATTGCCATTACTGATTTGATGCGGGTAGGGCAGCAATTGGCATCGGCAACCTACCGCCCGCTAGAAGTGTATGTGGCGATTGCTTTGTCTTACCTCGTTCTGACCAGCCTGCTGGCTCTGCTAGGTAGCTATGTTGAGCGGCGTTGGCATAAGGAGAGTCGATGAGCGATTTCCTGCTTTATCTACCTGATTTTGCCCGCGCCTTGGGCGTCACGCTGGTTATCAGCATGAGTGCTGCAGTCATCGGCGCTTTCGCCGGGTTCATTTTACAAGCGGTATGTCGCAATAACCGTTGGTTGTTCTGGCCGTGGCGCACTTATGTGTGGCTGATTCGTGGCACGCCTTATTTAGCGCAACTGGCGGTGTTCTATTTTGGTTTACCTGCCATTGGTATCACGCTCAGTGCTATTGAAGCCACGGTGTTATCACTGGCGATTTATAGCTCTGCTTATTTCGGTGAAATCTTCCGTACGGCATGGAAAAGCATCGGGCACGGGCAATTGGAAGCGGCACAAGTACATGATATTTCAGCATGGAAGAGTTTTTGGTACATCCAAACACCGCAGGCTTTGCGCTTTAGTCTGCCACTGTTGGGGAACCAATTTATTTTAACGATCAAAGAGAGTGCGGTGGCATCGATTATTACGGTCCCTGAGCTGACCATGACTACCGGGCAAATTGTCGCCAATACCTACACCTACATTGTGCCTTACACCTTGCTAATCCTCAGTTATTGGCTGCTGGCACAAGGGATTAGTGTCGGTGTGCGCATACTCAGCCGTCAGGCACTAGAGGGATAATATTATGAGTGCTGAACCCATTATTGAATTACGTAATTTGGGCAAATCCTTTGCTGCCAACTGGGTACTTCGCGGGATAAATCTGACGGTGAATGCCGGTGAAATTGTCACCTTAATCGGCCCCTCCGGTTCAGGGAAAACAACGGCATTACGCTGCATGAATTTTCTTGAAGCCTATGACGAAGGGGAAGTTCTGATTAAGGGGCAGTTGCTCGGTTATAGCAGCTCTGGGCGTGAGTTGAAGCATCGCGACAGTGCGGCATTAATTGCCGACGTACGCCGCCCGCTGGCCATGGTCTTCCAGCAATTTAATCTGTGGCCGCACATGACGGTGCTGGAGAATGTCTGCGCGCCATTGATTCTGGGTAAGAAACTCCCTCGCGAAGCTGCACGTAAAAAAGCGGCAGCGGCGCTGGCGCAAGTGGGGATGTTGGATAAAGCAGACGCCCGTCCAGCACGGCTTTCTGGTGGGCAACAGCAGCGAGTGGGGATTGCCAGAGCGTTGGCACTGGAACCCGAGTTGCTGTTACTCGATGAACCGACATCGGCTCTTGATCCTGAACGAGTAGAAGAGGTGCTGGACGTCATTAAAGTGCTGGCAAATGACGGGATGACCATGGTGATGGTGACGCACGAAATGTCATTCGCTGCCAAAATCTCAACCCGCGTGGTGTTTATGGCGGAAGGTTCAATTATTGAAACCGGCGCTCCCGCGACCTTATTTCGCCAACCACAGACTGACCGATTGCAGTCGTTTTTGGCCCCGTGGTTTAAACGCCCGTTACAACTGGATGAACCGGAGGCTGGACATGCTTGATTCTATGGGGATGCAGTTAGCCGGCTATATCAGCCAACAACGATTGATGGATAAATTAGCGCAACTCGCTCGCTTTGGTGCATTGGAGAATGGCGGCGTTAATCGGCAGGCTTTATCCACCGAGGAGTTAGATGCCAGAGCGTGGCTAATTGATTGGGCCTATACCTTAGGCTGTGAAGTGATGACTGATGATTGCGCCAATCTGTTTATTCGTCGGGCGGGGCGCGAAGATTTACCGCCAGTGGTGACGGGTAGCCATATTGATACTCAGCCGTGTGGTGGCAACCTTGACGGTTGTTATGGCGTGATTGCCGGCATGGAGTGTTTGAGTGCCTTGGTTGAAGCGGGTATCAGCACATTACGCCCCATCGAAGTGGTGGTATGGATGAACGAAGAAGGGAGCCGTTTTTCTCCGGGTGCGATGGGTTCCAGCGCTTTTGTTCAGCCACAGCGCTTAGCCGGTTATCGGGATCATCAGGATGCTCAAGGGGTGACATTAGCGCAGGCATTAGCGGACTGCCATCAACGTTTTCCACAGTTACCGCGTCGTGGCACTGTGCCAATGGCGGCGTTCGTTGAGCTACATATTGAACAAGGTCCAGTATTAGAACAGGCCAACCAACCGCTAGCGGTGGTGCAGGGTATCCAAGGTGTGCGCTGGTATCAAGTGACTTGTCTAGGGCAATCGGCCCATGCGGGAACCACCCCGATGGCAGATCGTAAAGATGCGATGTCGCTGGCGCGCCACATTGCGCATCAATTGGAACAACTTGCCACTACGTTACCCGAGGACCAACTGCGCCTGACGTTTGGCCGCTGGGAGATTACACCCAACGCCATAAATACCATTGCGGGACGAGCCACTTTTACCCTCGATTTTCGCCATGCCGATCCGCAAATATTGGCTCAGTTTGATGACTGGATGCAGCAACTTTCTGCATCTGACGTGTTGGTCGAGTGCATCTTCAGTCACGCGCCAGTGGCATTTAATCGCGAGCTACTGGCACAACAATATGCTTGCGTTCAGGCACTACAGATAGAGGCTGCCACCCTGACTTCTGGTGCATTTCATGATGCGATGCATCTTGCCTGTCATTGCCCCACCAGTATGTTTTTTGTCCCCAGCCATAACGGCATCAGCCATAACCCGGCTGAATATACAGATCCTCAGTATCTGCACCTTGGCGCGCAGGCATTAGCCTGTTGCCTGACAGAACTGGCAAATCAACCCATAGGAGTTACCATGAGCACCCACACTTATCCTGCTTGCTGTGAAAAAGACAACGGTAGCGCGTTGGGCACCAATGCTACCTTATCCTCACCTATTTCTGCTGACGGCACGCCGGTGCTGGGTGAAATCTACACAGTACCCGCCCGTTGCGGTCGGGCTGTGCGTTTGAGCAAAGGGCAAATTATCCGGATCATCAACACCCCCGGCAGTCAGGTGTGTGATACCTGGTTATTCAATAGCGCGGATCTGAGTGAATTTTCATCAATGGAACATACCCGCGCATTTATTGATAAAATCATTCCTCAGCCGGGAGATCCATTAGTCACTAATCAGCGTCGTACCATCGGAACATTGCTGACCGATACCTCGCCGGGTGTGCACGATACTCTGATTGCAGCTTGTGATCTTTATCGTTATAGCAATATGGGGATCACTGAATACCATGATAGTTGTGCCGATAATATGCGTCTGGCACTGAATGCTATCGGGCTGAGGGCTAGAGAAGTGCCACAACCCTTGAACCTGTGGATGAACACACCCGTTAACCCGGATTACACCATTTCCTGGTTACCGACAGTGAGCAAAGCTGGCGATTATGTTGAGATTCGCGCCGAGTTGGACTCTATTGTCGTCATGTCGGCTTGTCCGCAAGACATTGTTCCAATCAATGGTTGTAACCCACAGGATGTGCATTTTAGTGTCACGGAATAATCAATAATGTCAGTGTGTCAATCATGTTGCCCGGCACGGATACGCCGGGCGTTTGAGCCTCTTTGAGCAGCAGATATCAATTTATGAAAAAAAATGGCGATAACGGCAGTTTTGCTTTATCTGATTTAGGGATGCGTTTACGTCATGCTCGCTTGGCGCAGGACATCACGCTAAAACAATTGGCACTGAAAGTGGGATGCTCAGAGAGTTTATTGTCCAAGTTGGAAAATGAAGTGGCGTCCCCCTCTTTGGCGATGTTGCATCGGCTAGCGAGCGCACTGGAAACGAATATCTCTGATTTGATGGCAGAAAGTTGGGTGGCTGATTCACCGGTGTTAAAACCGGAGCAGCGGGTGCGTAAGCGCTTTGTTCACCGAAGTAAAAAGGGGGGGATTGCGCTAGAAAATCTGACCCATCACCATAAGGGCGGATTATTACAGGGCAATATTCATATTATTGAGCCGGGTGTCGCCAGTGATGGGCAAATAGAACATCATGGCGAGGAAATGGGCTATGTGCTTGAGGGGGAAATTGCGCTGTATTTAGGCGAGGAGACATATACCCTTGGCGTGGGCGATTCATTTTATTTTCCCAGCCATGTTCCACACGGTTACCGTAATATCGGTGAGTCAGCAGCAAAAGTGCTGTGGGTGAATACGCCGGTCACTTTCTAAATGACGTGCATTTTTCGTGCGGCATTATCTATTATGCCCTGCCCAGAATTTCATTGTAGAGCAGGGCATATTGAATAATAGGATATCGCATAGATACCCGCACCAGATTACCCACGGCAGAATTACAGGCAACAATTCATTAATATCGTTGATCTGAACCAAATAAATGAATGCGTTGGGCAATCATCTCTTTCACTGGAATTAGCCCCTCTCGGATGACTTTCCGAGGATCATTAACATCGTGACCATCGTCAGCCAAAAACATCGCTTTAACGGCTTCGCACCAGGCATACATATTTTCAGTATTGACGTTGATTTTTGCTGTCCCGCAAGAAATAGCCCGGCGCATATCTTCAGCGGCAATTCCGGTACCCCCGTGAAGTACTAATGGAACTTTCACCAATGCAGCAATATGTTCCATTTCAGCAAAACCTAATTTGGCTTTCCCTTTATATAATCCGTGAGTAGAACCAAGAGCCGCCGCTAAACAATCGACATTTGTCTCTTTCACCAGAATGGCGCACTCTTGGGGGTCAGCGTAAATAACGGCTGAATTGACGATACCGTCTTCACTCCCCGCAATGGTGCCTAACTCTGCTTCGACTGAAACACCTCGCTGATGTGCAAATTCAACGACGCGGCGAGTGATATCCAGATTCTCATTGAATGGTAGATGTGAACCATCGAACATGACTGAGCTGAAACCGGCCTTTATTGCCGCCTCGCAAACTTCCTGAGATGTCCCATGATCTAAATGTAATGCAACGGGGGTGTCTATATCCAAATATTCCATCGCATTGACGACAATATCATGAATACATTTAAGACCGAGCATATGTTTAATTGTCCCACCGGAGACACCTAATATCACTGGCGAACGTAATTGTTTACCTGTACTTAATACTGCACCCACCCATTCAAGGTTATTAATATTGAACTGTCCTACGGCATAGCCATCCCGTAGGGCATGGTTAAGCATGTCCTTCATTGATACTAACATAGTCACCTCTTAGGAATTAATTCATGAAATAAGTCAATCTTCAAAATACTGTTGCAAATTTCTTTCGTAACTCGTCAATGATTTATGAACGACAGAAAGATCTGGCATCGACTCTCTGACGCCTTTTTTCTCAATAGCAATAGCTGCTGCAAGGCTGGCAAATAAAATAATATTATCAATATGCCAGGAATAATGAATTCCATAGGTAAATGCACCATGGAATATATCGCCGGCGCCCGTCGTATCTACCGTATTACATACAAAGGCCGGAACGATTTGTAATAATCCATTTTTTAGGAATGCACACCCTTTTTCACCTAAAGTAATATATGCTTCGCCTCGGCATATTTTATTTAATTCTTGTAGTGCCGTTTTTAGTTGTGATTCACTTTTGAACTCAGTAATTCCCAAATAGTCTCGGGCAAAATGTTCACTGGCAACAAGATGGTCGGTAAATTGTGCTAAATGAAGGTTACTTTTTCTTAATGATCCGCCGTCCATCACAACACGAGCGCGTGGCAATTTTTTAATTAAATACTCACTAATTTCAGGTTCATGTCCATCAATTAAGATGGTCACCTCTTCATTTTTAGCAATAAGTCGTTCGGCAAAATCATCAAGTTTTAATTTTTGGTCAAAGGTTAATGAGGGTGGAACTTGCAGTTTTCGTGTAATAATCGTCCGGGAACCATTCAATCGATTAACTAAAATAGAAGCCAGCGGTGTGATCATTTCATCGGAGAATACAATATTGTCAGTATTCACACCCACTTGAGAGAATTCATCAACAATACGCTGTCCATAGATGTCTTGATTCAAGTGGCCAATATAATGAATGTTCTCGCCCCAAAGCCCTAGTAGCCATGCTGCATTGGCACAAGGGCCACCTCCGCTTTCGATAAAGTCATGGCTAAAGTTCTTGGTATTCTCCTCTGGCCAATGGTTAATAAAAAAGAATTGATCAAAACATGAAAACCCTACAGACAATATAGCCATAACGACTCCTGATGGTATTGTCAGGAGCGGGAAAGGTTCTCCCGCTCAACGATAAAATAACTATTCCGTTTTTTTACGGGCCATAAGTTCTTCATAGCTAAGGGTATCACCCACAACTTTGACTGAGCGGAAACAAAATGGCAGCATTAAAGCGATAGCGAGTAGCAGGCAAATCAGATAAATGGCAATTTGACCAAATTCAGTAAAGGCATTTCCGATAATAATTCCCCATACGGCGAAGTCGAAATCGGCAAATGTACTGTTTTCAAATCCTAGACTTCCCAGCGTCGGTAACAACATTGCCGGCAGGAAAGCCAAGAAGATGCCACCAATAAATGAAGCAATCATACAACCTCGTTTGCCCCCTAATTTATCGGCAAAGACACCTGACGTACCGCCGCAGAAGAAGTGAGGCACCATGCCCGGAATAATCAGCGCCATACCAAATGCGCCGAGGAATAACATTCCTACTAAGCCACCGATAAATGAACAGATAAAGCCAACTACGACGGCGGTGGGACTAAAGGTAAAGAACACGGCACAGTCAACGGCAGGTATTGAGTTAGGTATTAATTTCTGGCTGATCCCTTGGAATGCGGGAACCAGATCGCCCAGAATTAAACGTACGCCGTTGTATACAATCGCCACGCCAACCGCAAATTGCAAACCGGTCAAAATAGAGAAGATAAGCATATTTTGATCAGTGATTGTTCGAAGATATTCACTTCCTGCAACCGCACTACAGATAAAGTAAATAACGAACATCACAATACCGGTTGTCACCGTGGTATCACGTAGGAACCCCCATTTCTCTGAGATTTCAGTATCAGCGAAAGAATTCGCAGGATTACCGGTTTTGCTGGCGATCCAAGCTGATATGTAATAACCCAGTGATCCAAAGTGCCCCATCGCAATACCGCCATCTTCGGTAACTTGCTTGGTATAACGTTGACCAATTGCAGGTGAAATCGCTGACCAAGAGCCGAGCAAGAAGCCGCCAATCAGTATTAACTCCCACCCACGAAACTCTGCGGCTTGCAGTACGGCGGAGAAAAGGCATGCCAAAAAGAAGGAGTGGTGGCCTGTTAAAAAGATATATTTATACTTAGTAAAGCGGGCAATAATAAGATTAAAAATAAAGCCTAATAGCAAAATACTCATTGTTTCCACACCTAAGGCTTTTTGTGCAACAGAAACAATAGCTTCATTATTAGGGATAACGCCACGGATATTAAAACCCGCTTCAATAATTCCCCCAAGAGGATTAAGGTTGGCGACAATGACACCTGCACCTGCGCTTAACATCAGGTAACCTAAAATAGGTTTTAGTGTCCCGGTTAATAATTTATTTCCTGGTGAGCGCAATGCCACTAAACCGACAAACGCTATTATCCCCATCAGAAATGCTGGCTGACTAAATATTTCTGACAAGAAAGAGAGTAAAGCCTGCATAATGTTTACCTCAGTTTATAATTGTGTATTATATTCCGGCTATTCTTTTTATTTCGTCTGTAATATCTTCCGCTATTTTTGCTTTATGCACATAACTACGAATAACAGCCACATTGCAGTGCGCAGGGAACTGGGTTGCTAACTCTTTAATCGTAATATACAGGTCTGCTTTTTCGCCGACGGCATTAGCGAGATCAACAGAGGCAATATCAGCTTTAACACCTAACTCATCACAGATTTTTTTTACATTACTGGCAGCCATTAATGAACTGCCAATGCCATTACCGCATACTGTTCTGATAACTAACATAATGACTCCTCCATTTCTCTCTGAATAAAATCCATCACGGTGTGATGATCATTTTCATTCTCCAGAAAATCGACGATTCCAGATTCAATTAATGTAGCGATAAGTTGGATCATTTTTATATGGCTGTCTGCATCAGCTCCGGAGATAGCAATAACAACCTTTATGGGATCAAACTCCTCATGTCCAAAGTTAAGTGGATTCACGACAGTGACCAGCGAAAACCCTGTTTTCAATGCGCCCTTTTCTGGTCGCGCATGCGGCATAGCAATGCCGTAATCAAGAACAATGGCTGAACCGAAGACCTGAAAGACATGACACATTTCATCTATATATGCTTCTGAGCAAATACCTTGATTGGCCATCAATTGCCCGGCATATCGAATACTTTCCTCTGGAGTTGATATCTCTTTATTTAGAGAAAGTAATGAATGATTAAAAATAATGTCCATCTGGCTTCTCCTGGGGCATTTAACTTGCTTGTAAGAATAATAGGTAAGCAGGCCAGTAAAACTTGAGACTAAGGTCACGTTTGAATATTAAGAACGTGAGGGGTATCACATGGATAGAATTCAGTGACTGAGAGAGGTTAAAATAAACAAAAGAATAAATTACTTATAAATCAGTTAATTAAATAATCAACTGTATTTGGCGTGGAAAACAAATAGAATAAAAATTAGACAGGGGCGACAAATATTTATCATGAAATGATGTTCGCATCACAAATATAGGCGGCCTTTTTTGTAAAAAAGTGATCACGCTGGCATAAAAAAAGCTGCCGGCTAAAAATAACCGGCAGCTTTTGTTTTTTGACTATCGCAGCTTAACTTTTACTGCCCCGAGCGGCGATAATAGCATCGGCCACATTACGTGGTGCTTCAGCGTAGTGCTTGAATTCCATTGTATAGGTCGCGCGGCCCTGTGACATGGAACGCAATACGGTTGAGTAGCCGAACATTTCAGATAACGGTACTTCTGCTCGAATAATCTTCCCACCGCCAACCATCTCCTCCATGCCCTGCACCATACCTCGGCGAGAAGAAAGATCACCCATTACGTTCCCGGCATACTCTTCAGGCGTTTCCACTTCCACACTCATTACCGGCTCCAAAATCACCGGAGATGCGCGTTTGGCGGCTTCTTTGAAACCAAAGATGGCAGCCATTTTAAACGCCAGTTCGGATGAATCCACTTCGTGGTAGGAACCGAACGTCAACGTGACTTTTACATCCACTACGGGATAACCCGCCAGAACCCCGGTATTGCTGGCCTCGAGCACACCTTTTTCTACCGCTCCGATAAATTCACGGGGTACTACGCCGCCTTTAGTGGCATCGACAAAAGCTACGCCGCTGCCCGGCTCCTGTGGTTCAAGGGTAAAGACCACGTGACCATATTGCCCTTTGCCACCAGATTGGCGGACAAATTTACCTTCAACATCGGTCACGGTTTTGCGCACAGTTTCGCGGTACGTTACTTGTGGTTTACCGATATTGGCTTCCACACCAAACTCACGTTTCATACGGTCAACAATGATCTCCAGATGCAATTCGCCCATGCCGGAGATAATCGTCTGGCCGGACTCTTCGTCAGTACGAATACGAAACGACGGATCCTCCGATGCCAAGCGTTGTAGCGCGATCCCCATTTTCTCCTGGTCGGCTTTGGTCTTCGGCTCAATGGCTTGTGAAATCACCGGTTCAGGGAATTCCATGCGCACCAGCGTAATGACCGCATTCGGATCACACAATGTCTCCCCGGTGGTGACATCTTTCAGCCCTACACAGGCGGCGATATCGCCGGCACGAATTTCATCCACTTCAATCCGGTTATTTGCGTGCATTTGGACGATACGACCAATGCGCTCTTTCTTGCCGCGAATCGGGTTATAAACACTGTCACCTTTGCTCAGTACTCCGGAATAGACGCGCACGAAAGTGAGTTGACCAACATAGGGGTCGGTCATCAATTTGAAGGCCAGCGCCGAGAACTTTTCATTATCATCGGCCTTGCGGCTCACTTCGTTGCCGTCTTCATCTGTGCCCGTAACCGGTGGAATATCCACGGGTGATGGCATCAGTTCAACCACGGCATCCAACATGCGCTGTACACCTTTGTTTTTGAAAGCACTGCCGCACATCATTGGCTGGATTTCACCGGCAATAGTACGGATACGCAAACCTTGGGTGATTTCATCCACTGTCAGGTCGCCAGTTTCCAAATATTCTGTCATCAGTGCTTCTGAAGCTTCAGCCGCCTCGGAGACCATTTTTTCGCGCCACTCATTGGCTGTCGCAATCAGATTCTCTGGGATTGGCTCGTAGCTGAAAGTCATCCCCTGAGAGGCCTCATCCCAGATAATGGCGCGCATCAGCCGCAAATCCACCACACCGGTGAAGTGATCTTCACTGCCAATTGGAATCACAATGGGTACCGGATTGGCTTTCAGGCGATCAATCATCATCTGCCGCACGCGGAAGAAATCAGCACCAGGGCGGTCCATTTTATTGACGAATGCCAGCCGGGGTACACGGTATTTATTGGCTTGGCGCCACACGGTTTCTGATTGCGGCTGTACGCCACCGACAGCGTCATACACCATGACTGCACCGTCAAGTACCCGCATGGAACGTTCCACCTCAATGGTGAAATCCACATGTCCTGGGGTATCGATAATGTTGATTCGGTGCTCTGGTAAAGTTCTGTCCATACCTTTCCAGAAACAGGTCACGGCAGCCGATGTAATGGTAATGCCACGTTCCTGCTCCTGTGCCATCCAGTCAGTTGTCGCGCCGCCATCATGCACTTCACCCAGCTTATGACTGACGCCGGTGTAGAACAGAATACGCTCGGTAGTGGTGGTTTTTCCGGCGTCGATGTGGGCTGAGATACCGATGTTGCGATAGCGCTCGATAGGAGTTTTGCGTGCCATATTAAGTCCTTAATAGATGATGGCAATTTCGGGGCAGGCAATTTGATACCCTGCCGGGAAGTTGTTGGTTTATGTTTTGCCTTGCTGTTGATAGTCAGGTAATCGCGATCAGTATAGTCCTATTGTTCGAATATACACGTACAATTTAATTATTTGTTCTGAAACTGTGCAATAATAGCGAAGAGCAATGGAGAGAGGGTTTACCCTGAGGCTCGAATTATCAGTAGGGCTGACAGAGAGTATAGGCTATATTGCCGCCCGCGAAGGGCCAGTGGATGTGGCCAAATCAGGCCGTCGGGTTGTCGATGGTCATTTATCAATAGGAACACTATGATTGCAAATCACCCTGAGCGTGAGCAGATCCGTTTGGAAAATGTGCTGACGGCTTTAGGTAATCCACTGCGGTTGGCTGTGGTGCGTAGGCTGGCAGCGGGAGGAGAACACGCATGTGGCACGCTGGTGCACGGTTTATCTAAATCTACCCTGACCCATCATTGGCGTGTGCTGCGTGAAAGTGGTGTTATCTGGCAGCGGCCTTGTGGACGAGAGAGTTTGTTATCGCTGCGGCGCGATGATATTGATGCCCGTTTCCCTGGTTTATTGGATGTGCTGCTGAATGCAGTGGAGAATGATACGACCACCGATGCGTCGACGGCCAAACATCTGCCAGCGAGCGAATAGTTGCCTTAATGTATACAGCGGAGAAATATTCTCCGCTGTTAGTCATGGATACCTGATCAGATTATACCGCTTCGGCGAGCTGTTTTAGCCAGAGGATACCGCGTTCTGGTGAAGTCAGTACCGGGATGGATGGCGGTGTTGGCAAAGTGGTCAGCACTCTGGCCATTGATGCTTGTGCCAACATCACCACGTCGCTATTGGCGAGAGCTTTTTGTAACCCTTCGGCAACGATACGATCATGAGTAGCGTTGTCGCCATCCAGCAGGGCGATGAATGCCTCTGGCATCAGCATGGGGACAATATCCAAATTTTTACCGGCCGCCGCCGCTTTACGACGTACGAATTCCAGCGTCGGCTCCAGTGTTGTGGCAACGGTGGCGAGCACCGAAATCCGTCCACCAAGCGCAATCGCTTCATCGACCATCGCAGAATCAATGCGTGTAAGCTTGAGTGGTGTCATAAACTGGCATTGCTCCACCGCGCCGCCAATTGACGAACAGGCGGTCATAAAAATCTCGCAGCCCGCTTTCTCGGCATTATTAATGTAACCGGCAATGCGAGCGCTGATTTCAGGACTCACACCGCCGTGCTTCATGACCTGCTTAATCATCGAATCTTCAATGATGTGCATCACTTCAGCCTGTGGCATATGGTCGGCAATCAGCGTTTGCATCATGCCAAGCGTGGCAGCGCTGGTGTGAAATAGAGCAATTTTTTTCATTTTGTTATCCTTCACAGATTGTTCTGCGGGTAAAAGGTTACGCTAATTCATGCATAAACTGGGCGACTTTGATGGCCGCTTCATGATCTTCTTTGGCGGATAATCCCCCCACAGCGACTGCCCCGACGCACTGTTTATTGGCATTCAGCAATGGGATACCTCCGGGCAGGGCGGTAAAGCGATCATCGCCGAAATAACCGATATCCAACTGCTCGTTTTGCAGTCGTTGCAAAAAAGCCTCGGTGGTTGCACCAAGCCGGCTACTGGTATAGGCCTTACGTTGCGTCAGTTCGATAGTCAGTAACTTTGCGCTATCCATCCGGGCAAATGCCAGTAAAAATCCCTGTTGATCACAAACCGCGACACTTAGCGGCCGGTTGTCATAGTCATTTTTTGCCAGCGCCAGTGCATGGTTGACAGCCTGTTGCGCGGTATCCAAGGTGAGTTGCGTTAGCATACGGCCTCCTTATGCAGAGTGAGTTTCAGAAAGTGATGAGTCAGGTTTAGTCGTGCCGGTTCGAGTGCGCTGGTCCGTTAGGTCTTTTCTACGCCAGTAGTTGGCTAGTAGTGATCCGGTGACGTTGCCCAGCGGCGTCATAACAGCCGATGCCAGCCCGACCGTCGCCAGTTTGCCCATTGCCGCAGCTAGCCCTGACGCCATGCCACCATTTTGTAAACCAACCTCAAAAGCGATAGTGCGTGATGATTCGATATCCAGACGGAATACCCAGCGGCTCATGCAGTAACCGATCAGGAATCCACCACAGTTATGAATTAGCATCGCGACACAGAGTAAAATGCCGACTTGCATCAGATTATCGCGCCCAGCAGCGGCGGCTGTAGTGGTAAAGAAGATAATGCCCATCATGGAAATTTTTGGCATCGCCAGCAGAACCTTGTCGGATTTGGTGGTTAGCCAGTTGTAGAACAGACTCCAGATGATGCCGCCGGCGAAGAAATTAGCGACAACTGCCAGCATCTGTGTATCGGCTGATGCGGTTTCGAACAAGCGATCCCAGCCACCAAAGATCATAAACAGCAGCCATACCGCACAGCCCGCGGCAATGGTTTGCACGACGCGCCTACCTTGTTGACCTGCATAGGTTTTCAGGTAATCGTGTAGAATGGCTGCGCCTATTGGGATCATCACAATTTTGATGACATCCATGACCATCGACAGCAATTTCACTTCAATTAACGAACCGGCCAGAATATTGACCCACAATGGCGTCATGACGGTGGCGACCAGTGTTGAGACGGCAGTCACTGAGATTGCCAGCGCCAGATTGGCATTGGCGATATAGACCATCACCGTCGATGACAGGCCGCTGGAACATGAACCTATCAAAATAATGCCAACTGCGACTTCCGGCGGGAAACTGAAGATTTGCGTCAGTGCATAGCCGAGCAGTGGCATGATTAAGAAGTGACAAAAGGTGCCGACGAACACGGCCCATGGCATTTTTGCCACATCAGCAAAGTCTTTGATGGTGAGTTTGGTTCCCATACTAAACATGGTGGCCTGAATCACTAAAAAGACGATCCATTTATGGGTGATGTTGAAACCGCCCCAGATAATCAGATCTTTGGAGTAAATCATTGCCGCGACAAAACCGGCAATGATCCACAAGGTGAATTGATAACTGCGTAACCCCGGCCAGTGCCCGGCGCCAATCGCAAAACCAGTAATAAAAATTACTAATCCGGGATGCCATAAACCCGTGGATTGCATCACCATCCCTGCAAGAGAAATAATAACGCCTAATGCAGAAACCAGTAATCCGGCTTTATAGACAGACGAACTGATAGCCATAATAAACCTCACTTGTCACATCATCAGAATGCGACGAATTAAATATACTCGCCATACTTCAAGTTGCATGTGCGTTGGCTGTGCTCAATAACCCAAATCACTTACTACAGTAAGCTCATCGGAACTATCTCACTTGCTACCTTCCTGAAACTCGAATTATTTTGGGTATCGCTGGGTAAACAGATAATTAAATTAACGATTATTAATATCGATATTGAGCATTTTCCTGGCTTGCTCAGGTGTAGCGACCTGTTTATCCATGCTAGTGATAATGTTGGCCAACTTTTTCACCAGTGGCAGATTAGATTCCACGGTATCAGTGGCATTAATATATCGACTGTCTTCAAAACCAATTCTGACTTCTGATGCCCCCATGCCGACTGCTGCGGCAATTAAGGAAAAGTCGCGACGGCCAAAATGGGTAATTGCCCACAGTGCATTGCGGGGAATAAATTGTCGCATAGCGATTAAAGCATCGATGGTTGCGGGTGTTGATCCTCTATGTCCTAATACAATATTAAAGAGGAGAGGTTGTTTGAATTTTATTTTTTCCTGAAGGAGAAGAATGTTATTAATCATCCCTATTTCAAAGACTTCAAATTCAGGGATAATATTCTTTTCAACAATTAAGCGTGAGCAATACTCTAC
The DNA here is from genome assembly GCF_044905075.1 of Yersinia vastinensis. Classification (NCBI taxonomy): domain Bacteria; kingdom Pseudomonadati; phylum Pseudomonadota; class Gammaproteobacteria; order Enterobacterales; family Yersiniaceae; genus Yersinia; species Yersinia vastinensis. Next base: position 3,723,396 of record NZ_CP173260.1, on the reverse strand, counting down.
GTCGGGTGTTGGATTGAGATAAACATGGTCACCTAGATTCACCGATCCGACGTTGAGCGAGGCCATGCCAACCCCTTTACACTGTAGTGGGGCGCAACGTTGCTCAATGTTCATTGTAGAGACACCACCGGTAGAGGCTTGAACTATCATCTCGGTCTGGCTGAGAACCGGTGCGATGGTGGCGGCAAAGTCAGTGACATCTGGGGTGAGTTTGCCCAGCTTGTCGCGAACATGAAGATGAACGACCGCAGCACCGGCCTCAGCACAAGCTAAAATATCCTGTGCCACCTCAGCGGGTTCTACTCGGGTCGAGTCTGCTGCTACTGGTGCTAGCGAAATAATAACGTGATTAGACATAATTTAATTCCTAAATATGACCCGCCATACAGAGATACTTTGGGTGTAGGTTATTAATTAATTGTTTTATAATGAGTAAACCAATCTAATCCTTCTGACGTGGTAGTCTTTGGTTGATATTCACAACCAATCCACCCTGAATAACCATGTGACGCCAGATAATTAAACAACCATGGGTAATTTATTTCACCGCCGTCGGGTTCATGTCTATTAGGCACCGAAGCGATTTGTAAATGTGAAATTAATGGCCAATAGTGCTGCAAAGTACGTGTAATATTCCCTTGGATTTTCTGACAGTGATAAATATCAAATTGAAGAAAGATATTTTCTTTGTGACAGTCTTTAATTAACTGTTCTGCCAGTGTAAATGTTGAAATAAAATAATCAGGCATATCTTCACTATTTAATGGTTCGATGAGGACCCTGATGTTGTCCGCTAATAAATAATCTGCTGCATAACACAGTCTTTTTATTAAAATTTCGTATTGTTGTTCTTTGGATATAGCGTTATTTCTATTTCCTGCCATTATGTGTATCTGTTGACACCCTAATGCCAGAGCATATTCTCGCGCCTGCTGTAGGCTTTGTCTGAACTCGTCCTCTCGCTCCGGCAGTGAGGCTAACCCCCGTTCACCTTGCTCCCAATATCCCGGAGGGGCGTTGATCAAGACCACCGGCAGCCCACTGTTTTGTTGCGCGCTGATTAAGCTATCAATCGGCTCATGGTAGGGGAATAGGCACTCTATACCCTGAAACCCAGCGGCAGCGGCTTGACCGAACCGTTCAATCAGTGGGACTTCGTTAAATAGCCAGCTCAGGTTGGCTGCGAATTTGAGCATGATTTTCTCACCTCTTCGTTAACCAGATGTAACTTCACCCCGAGTTCGCCAATCTGTTGCTGTGCCTCAGACGGTAGATGCACATCAGAAATGATGTCACTCAACTGTTGTAGGTTGCAGATATGGAACATGCCGTACTTACCATATTTACTGCTATCGGATACCAATATGGTGCGCCGGGATGCGCGCATAACCGCTGCCTTGACCATCGCTTTACCTTCGCTTGGTGTCGACATTCCTCGCTCCAATTCCCATGAACTGCTGCTGAGAAACGCAACATCAATGTTGATAGCATTAAAGAAATTAGCCGCGCTGTTGCCCAGACATGAGCGGTTACGGCGATCGACCAGTCCTCCCGTGTGATATAACGTGATGTGCGGCATATCCATTAAATAGCTACTGATGGTGAAGTCATTGGTCACGACCGTCAGATTAAAACAGTTGCTGGCAGCGATGGCTTTTGCCACCTCAAACAGTGTTGTGCCGGCATCCAAATACAGCGTCTGCCCCGGCTCGATAAGCATTGCGGCCAGCGCACCGATATTCTGTTTTAGCCCATGATTGAGCGACGCTTTTTCGCTGTAGGCCAACTCAAGTTTCAGCATGTTGTTCAGCTTGACGCCGCCATTAATTGCCACCACCTTGCCTTCGGCTTCCAGCATCTGAATATCTCTGCGCACGGTCATATGCGATACATTCATGATGTCGGCGAGATCTTTAAAAGACACGACATTCTGTTCATGTACATAGCGATAGATAAAATCACGACGCTGTTCAGGGATCATGGCGTTTATCCAATTTTGTTGCGATACACCTGACGTAGTTCATCAATATCTGATGCGCTCAATTGAGTGTAGGCATAGGGTTTCAATAGAAAATACAGCCGGGCCGTATCTTCAAGTTCTTCGGCATTAAAGACCGCTTCGCGCAGGGTGGAGCCGCTGACTACCGGGCCGTGATTGGCCAATAGCGCGGCGTTATGGTTCAGCGCAGATTCTGCCAATGCGGTCGCGATAGCCGGATCGCCCGGTTTCATATAAGGCAGCAACGGAAGCTGACCGATGCGCATAACATAGTATGGAGTAATTGATGGCAAACAATTCGTCTGGTCAATATCCGTCAAGCAGGACAGTGCCGTCAGATAAGGTGAATGAAGGTGCACCACCGCGCCACAATGTGGCCGCACACGATACATCGCCAAGTGCATAGGCACCTCTTTCGACGGTTTATCACCGCTGAGATAGTGGCCTTCGGCATCCAATTTGCTTAATGTCTGGCTGTTAAGTTCGCCAAGGCAAGAGTTAGTCGGGGTTACCAAAAAGCCGCCGTCAGGTAACTTCGCACTGATATTGCCCGATCCGCCGCTGCTCAATCCGCGCTGAAACAGTGAGCGGCCATAGTTCACCAAATCATCACGCAGTTGTTGTTCAGATAGTGGCATCGTGTTCATGCGAAATACTCCTGCGCCAGACGGAAAAAGTCTTCATTACCAAAGTTGCCGGATTTAAGCGCCATCATCAGCCCATGTTGTGCATCTCGCACCCATGGCACTCCGGGTGCAATTGATTTACCAATCTCTAATGTTTTCACATCGAGCTGTTTTACGACGGTGCCAGACGTTTCGCCGCCTGCCACGATGAAAATATTGACACCACGCACCAGCAACTGACGAGTAAGCTGCGCAAAGGTCTCCTCAACGGCCAGACTGGCACGCTGCTCGCCATAGTGTTGTTGAATCGCCGAGATTTCAGCGGGAGGTTGAGTGGCAGAAACCAAGGGTGCGAAACGATCAGCAAGATGTTGTTCAACCCAATCGGCAATCTGCTGGATGTATGCCGAGTCCGCCGAAATGCAACGTTCAACGTCCAGCGACAAATGTGCGGCATGTTGGCGGTAATGTGCGACCTGACGGTTGGTCATGACAGAGCAACTGCCGGAAAGTACCACCGCTTTTTTCTGCGTAGGGAAGGTCAGGGTGTGTGCAGCGGCGGTAGTTTGTGAAGGGAAATATTTTGCCAATGCACCTGCCAGCCCCGAACCACCAGCAAGTAGAGGCTGGCCTGCTAATGCGTGAGCCAAAGAATCTAAATCGCAGGCAGTCAGTGTGTCAGCGATAACATGATTCACTCCCTGTTGAGCCAGCGCGGTGAGTTGCTGAGTGATCGCCGGCCCCCCTTGTTGGATGACCGCCAGATTAAGTGAACCGACATGGCCTGTGACCTGTGGTGCCAGTACGCGGCATAAATCAGCCTCGTGCATTGGGTTAATCGGATGGTTTTCCATTCCAGATTGATTCAGTAGCCGACCATTCACAAACAGATGAGCATGAATAACCGTGCGCAAATTCTGTGGCAGAGCAGGGCAATGCACGATTTGTTGTACACCACAGGCTGACATGAGTGCATCACTGACTTGGCCGATATTCCCCTCTGGCGTGGAGTCGAATGTGGAGCAATATTTAAAATAAATCTGCCGTGCTTGCGCTGTTTCTTTTAACCACTGTAAGCAGGCTAGCGACTGTTTTACCGCCATTTCAGCCGGAATAGAACGACTTTTCAATGAGATAACTACCGCATCAACATCTGTCGGGCATGCCATGTCGTTTGATGGCTCGCCGATAATTTGTATCACTTTCCAGCCATTATCAGACATGAAACTGGCGATATCGGTAGCACCGGTAAAATCATCGGCAATCACGCCAAGTTGGATAGACATCTCAACCACTCCTGCAAAAGCGTATTTAATTGACACTATTGTTAGGTTTTGTGCTTAACATTGAGATGACTGATATCACAAACTTTATAACGGGGAAAAAAGAGGAATTTTATTTAACACATTGAAAATAATAATAAATGCTTAAGTCTGATGAAAATAACCTTTCACACAGACTTGTGAATTTTTGTGCGATACCAACAGCGATGAATACCTTATGGGGACTTAGTCATAAAATCGCCAGCGAGATGGGCATCTTCGCTGGCGAGGGCCATCGAGTTATTTGTGTTGTGAATCGTTAAATCTCTTGAGCGTGGGCTAAAACAAAATCTTCAGCTTCTTTCGACCATAGCCCGTCAGTTTTATGCAAAATGGTTTGCAGTTCCTGTAATAACGGCAAATCTTGTGGCTGGCTCATTAGTTCACTTAATGATGTCAGCGGTATATTTTTTCCGGTATAAACCAACTTTTTACCTCCAATGATTTTCGGTAAGTTCAATGTGGTTTCCGCCGCATCATTGAGTCCCAAAATATGGGAAACCACTTTCCCGGCATTGACTTTCTTTTCTTCAATTAACTTCACCGCTTCTCGCATGTCATCAGTATTCCCTCCAGAAGTACCGACATAATGGGTAAAGGAATAATGGATATCGTAGAAATTAACCGATGCCATAAAATTCTTATCCTGCGGTCCAGCAAAGAAATTAAAGCAGCCATCCGGCGCTAGTAAGCTGGAAGCTAGGGTCACTAATTCTGCTGAAGGTACGAAAACAAAGATATCGTCATAACCTTTACCCTCGGTCAGTGCCAATAAACGTTCGAATTGATCGTCAGTTTGTTGGGTATTGAGATAATGTACTTGAGTTTGTGGCTCGCTCGGATAAAGGCGTGCAGCATAATCCAGTTTTTGCTGGTGACGGTCGGTTATGACTAATAAGGCCGGATTAATGGGGCCGTGCAGAGCGTAATCAATGGCCAATAATCCCATCGGGCCAGTGCCACCAAGAATTAACACCTTACCACTGGGTTTAATCCCCATTTTATGCTGATAAGTGCCGGGAACCAGATGGTAGTTGGCATTAAACGCGCCGATAACACAAGACAGCGGTTCGACCAGCGACCCTTCGAAATAGCTTTCGCCTTGATAAGGCAGCAGACAATCTTGCTCCATCACTTCATTAGGGATAACGACGTGGGTCGCTTCTCCCCCGACATAAGGGAAGGAATATCCAGGGCAGTCAGGGCGGTCAGGTAATTGCAAATTAGCCTGAATGACATAACGGCTACCGGGTTTGAATTTGTGCTGCCATTTCTTACCGACTTGCAGAATATCACCGCAAAATTCATGACCAATAATAATCGGATTTTCCGCTACGTTATCGGGTACCTTTTTATGGTCGGCACCTAGATTGGCTTCTTTCCACGAAGAGAGGCAAATACTGTCAGTGACGACGGTGGCCAGTATTTCATCGTCGCCGATTTCCGGTAAGGTAAAACTTTCTAGGCGAAGATCATTTTTGCCATATAAACGTAGTGCTTTTGTTTTCATGTGGAACCACCTCAATTTTTGATAAATATAAAAACAGCAGGTCGAATAAAAATCCCCGGGCATTAATCAAGCCAGAATGCCAAGCCAGGCGCCTACAATTCCGAGGCCAAACAGGGAGAAGATGAGCCAAATAGGATTAATTTTTCGTTTGAGTAAACGCATCATTAACAGAGTCAGTGCGAGAGCCAGCAGACCGGGGCAAAGTTGATCAAGTATGTTTTGCACCGTCATGGTCACTGTTGCGCCGTCGTGGCCCGGTGTTTTCGATATCACTAGCGGCACGTTGATGCTGGTCCACTTGGTGACCAAAACCCCCATGATAAACAAGCCCAGAATTGAGGCACCCTCAGTCAGTTTTTGCAGTAAGTTGCCGCCGAGATCTTTGACGATATTGATCCCCTTGACGAAGCCGTATTGCAGGCCAAACCATTTCAGTGCCAGACGGACGGAGTTAAATGACAGGAAGAACAGAATTGGCCCCAGCACATTGCCATTCAGTGCGAGTGATGCACCCAAGGCGGCGGTGATTGGGCGCAGAGTTCCCCAAATCAGTGGGTCACCGACCCCAGCCAATGGCCCCATCAACCCAACTTTCAGACTATTGATCGCGCCTTCATCGATATCCGCGCCATTAGCGCGAGCCTCTTCCATTGCGGCTGTAACACCGATGACAGGGCCGCAAACCGCCGGGGTAGTATTGAAGAACACGAGGTGACGTTTTAAGGCGGCAATTTGATCTTCTTTCAGCGGATATAAGCGCTTGATTGCGGGCACCATGTCATAACAGAAGCCCAGACCGTGGATGCGTTCATAGTTAAAAGAAGCCTGCTGTAAGTTACTGCGTAAAAACATTTTAAACAGATCAGACCGGGTTAATTGTTTGTTTAATGTGGTCATATCGGCGTCTCCTAATCTTCTAATTCATCGAGTTTGGCTTGGCTGGCCTGCACAACAGGGGCCGCTGGTTTCTGATAAAGTGGGTTTAACTGGATATACAGCAGAGCAATAATCAGGCCGATGCCGCCGAAGGCGAGCAGGCTGAAACCGAGGTAGCCCCCGACAATAAAACCGAGGAAGAAGAAAGGCATCAGGTACTTCACGCCCATCATGTTGAGCACCATGGCGTAACCCACCACCACGATAAATCCACCGGCAATTTGCAACCCATGGGTGACAACGGTAGGAATGGCACTGAGCATATGGCTGACGGTATCGGCGCTGACAAAAATGGAGACAATCAATACCGGTATGGCGACACGCAAGGCCTGGACCAGTAATGCCGAGACATGCATTAAATCGATCATGGCAAAATTGGCTTTTTCTGCGTACTTATCTGCTGCATGTTGGAAAACGACGGTGATAGTGCGGGCAAAGACGGTCAGTACTTGACCCGCAGCCGCGACGGGGAGGGCAATGGCAATCCCTGTCGCAATATTTTGATGGCCGACAATGACCAGAATAGTCGAAATAATACTGGCGAGTGCGGAGTCGGGGGATTGTGCCGCTCCCACGTTCATCCAGCCCAAAGCGATTAACTCCAGCGTACCGCCAAGAATAACGCCAGTGGTCATATCACCAAGAATGAGGCCGGTGATGGTACAGGCAATTAACGGCCGATGAGTTTGGAACTCATCTAGCACACTGCCAATACCGGCAATACAGGCGAAAATAAATATCAAGATTATCTGTACTAAACTTATTTCCATGGTGGACCCCTTTGGACAATAGAGAGCCTCTCGAGTTATTCGAGATAAAAACGGCTTTTTGTCCAGATTAAGTAATCGGATTTAAATGTTTAATAAAGCTTGGGTTATTATTTATTTATTTATCAAGTTAGGTATCGTTATTTAGATTCCAGCTCGCGTAATTTTTTAATCACATCCACTTGTGGATCGGAAGTGACCACCCGTAAATCTAAATGAACGCCACGTTCACCTAATGCATAAAAAGCATTAATATCATTCTGATCAACCGAAACTGCTTTGGTTAATTGTGTTTTTCCTTGTTTAAATGCCATGCCGCCAATATTAATAACATTGATTTTTACGCCTTGCTCTACCAGTCGTAAAACATCAGTAGGGTTGGTAAATAAATAAAACACGGTGTCATTGGCATAATTAGGGTTGTGATAAACAGCCACCGCCTTCTCGATATTAACAACATTCACTTTAATTCCCGGCGGTGCGGCTTGTTTTAATAATGTTTTGCGAATTTCATCGTTATAGACTTCGTCGCTACAGATAATAATACGCCCGGCTTTCGCCTCTTTTGCCCATACCGTGGTGACCTGACCATGAATCAGCCGGTCGTCAATTCTTGCCAGATTGATTTTCATATAAAGTCGGCCTCTTCTTCACTGCACTGTTGATGACGGAATGACTGTACGCACTGCGTGCCAATGTCGAGTAAATGGTCCGCGAGTTCATCCACCGTCATGGTTTGTTGGTTATCGGCAATTTCCAGTGCCAGTGGTAGTGATAACCCGCTGATGACCTGAATATGATTGTCACCGAACGCCAAGCGTGCTGCGGCGTTATAAGGACTACCACCTTGTAAATCTACGGCAATTAGCCAAGTGTCATTTTTACTTTTTGCCATGACATTTTGCATTTTCTCCACCAGATTCTCGGCATTCTCACCCCGGTTAAATAATAACGGGGTAATATTTTGTGTTTCGCCATACACCATATTAACGGAGTTCAGCATTGAAACGGCCAAATCACCGTGAGCACAAAAAATAACATTAACCATTTTGCCTCCAGTTACCATATTCCCTGTCTATTTAAATTTGGATAATACTCAGCCACACATTGAAAAATGTGAATATGTAAACTTTCATTTAATATCAGGGGGAAATTGTTTTTTTATTAAAATAATTTCTCCCATATTTTATCTATTCATCGATCTTGACGTAGGATTTATGCCGTTATTTTAAGTATCTCCTCGGCGGTTTCTTTTGTTGTTACCAAACTATTAATATATTTTCCTTTGATGGCCCCAATGATCCCGCTGATTTTTTCGTGGGAGTGAGCAATACCAATGGAATAGCGAGCCTTTTTTATTTTGTCTAGTTGAATCGTAATAGTTTTATCCGAGATATAGGTTTCAACCGGATTGCCCTGCAAATCATAAAAGCGTGAGCAGATGTCGCCAGCCACTTGTCGGTCATTAAAGTGGTCAATCACATCACTGCCGTAAAAAGCTCGCCAGGTAGAATTGCCCGAAATATTCGGTGAACCAATACCGAAAATGGCAATGTCCAACCGCTGCCAATAGTCTGCAATGGCCTGATAATGCTGAGATTGTACGATACCATCACGGATGACGCTCTCTTCCAGAATGGCCGGAAAATCGATCAGCAGCGACTCACCTTTTAATTTCATGGCTGCACTGTAGACCAGTGTATTGACATGAAAGCGGCTTTCTAATTTTCCAGATGGGCCACCCACCATGGGGATGCAGGTCAGTTGACGCGATACCGCAGACGTGTCCATTTGCTCAACCAGTGCGGCAATAGCACTGCCCCAAGAGAAGCCCAGAATATCGCCATTCTCAATAATTCGATTAAGCAGCGCGCCGCATTGTTTAGCCATTAATATCAATTGATGTCCAGGCGATGAGTCTTGTTCTGACGAGACCACAATTGCTTCGCGTAATTTAAAGCGCGACTTCAACTGTTGTTCCAGCAACAAATTCTCGTTGTAGTTGTAGTTGATTGAAATAGTGACAATACCTTGCTCACGTACTTTTTTTAGCATTCGGCTGATACTGGTACGGTAAATTCCCAGCGCCCGCGCTATTTCTGCTTGTGTGAAATTTTGCTCGTAATACATTTGTGCAATTTTCACCATCAGGCGTAGGTCATCGTTCTTTTCCATTTCAACCTCTTGCACATTTGTGCAAATATCACTAAGTTATCTATGACTTGATATAATCACTTTCTATTTTTTAAGTCAAAAGTACGAAATAATGAATCCTATCGTTATATTGCAATAATCATCTAATCTCCTCGTTGTAATTAACTTCAGATATCGCACAAATGTGCACAAATCTTTAATGATTTGATTTTTATTAAATAAATAGAAAAAGGATTTTTGTGTCAGCCCACTTTATTCTGGACAGATTTTGGATTTCGATCACATTTTTATTTTGCGCGATATGGTTGGTTTTGCACATATGTGCAGAAGTGCCGTGCTATAGATAACCCCAGCCCTATTTGGCCGGGAGTTATCAGATGATGGAGGTTAATTCAGGAGTGGTTTGTAGTGATGAGGTTGGCGCATGGTGACCAGATCTTTACGGCGAACCACATTCGTGGGATAAGGGCTGCCTATCAGAGAGCGGGTATCAATGGTTTGCGTCACTGTTTGTGTGTCTTGCCATAGCAACTGCTCTTGTCGTGGGAAGGTGAAGGTTTCTGGCCCGAATATGCCGCTGTATCCACCCAGCTCATGAGTGCTATCGACAGCATTGGCAAAGGCCAGATACAGATTATTTTCCCCCGCACGGGTTCTGAATAGGTGCCAATGAAGCGGGTCGGCTCCTGTAGGAATGGGGTAATTTTGCATAACAGCACTGCCCTGATGTGCCGCAGTAAACCCCATAGGAAGCGCAGCAGAACAGGCAATAATATCGCATCCCATCAGTGCCAGAATGCGTGCTGATTCTGGCAGCAAAGCATCATGACCGGACAGTAGACCCACTCGGCCCAGTGCCGTATCAAACACTCCCCATTGCTCCCCTGCGCTGGCCCACCGCTGTTGTGCTTGGGAGAGATGTATTTGCCGATAGCGGCCAATGATACCCTCTGGACCAAACAGAACTTGAGTGTGATAGTTTTTATCCTGCTGTTTCTCAGCCATGCCTACCACCAGATACACCCGTAGTTTTATGGCCAGACGGGTTAATGCCTGTATGGCAGGGCTTTCCAGTGTTTGGGCATGAGTCGCACCCGCGAGATAACCGGTCAGGGCTAATTCAGGGAACACGATAAATTCACTACCCTGCTGAAGAACGGCTTCTTCTGTCATGGTCGTTATGATTGCCAGATTCTCTTCCACTCGCTCAGTGGAGGAGAATTGCGCGACAGTCACACGGCTCTGCTTGCCCAGCGGTAATGGTTGTTGCCCGTAAAGCCCAAAGAAATCTTGGGGATTCCATAAAAAACTGTCGCTCAAGAGTGAATGATAATAATCAGGTCGGCGTTGCCCAAATACTGGCTCCCCCAGCACCTGACGTTGTCGGCTACGACTGATATCAATCTCGGCATAGGCCACGCCATTCCCGTCATCGACGACGGCAGCAATGTTGCCATCAGGTTCAATAATGCAACTGCCGCCACTAAATTGGACTCCTCGCTCTAGCCCCCAGCGGTTACTTTCCAAGAGGTAACAGCCATTTTCCATTGCCCGGCTGATCCAGTAAGGGGCGGGCGTACGCTCGGCCAGCCAGTTGCTGATGTGACAAATGACATCTACGCCATTCAGCGCCAGTAAGCGAGCAGTTTCGGGGAAGTGAATATCCATACAAACCAGCATGCCAATACGCCCCAGTGGGGTATCAAAAACCTGGTGTCCAACATCACCAGCAGCAGCCCATTTGGGTTCCGAGATATAAGGATGACTTTTACGATGGCAGCCAATCACACCCTGTGGCCCGATTAATACGGCACTGTTGTAATAGAGAGCCGTTTGCGGGTCGACTTCTGGCATCCCCAACACGATATAACATTGATACCGTTGCGCCAGTTCAGCAAAACGTGCAGTACTGTCACCGGGGACCGTTTCTACCATAGGCGCGATTTCTTGCCGGTCAAACCAGCAGTAACCCGTTGTGGCCATTTCTGGTGTTGTAATCAGGCGCGCTCCTTTTTGTGCGGCCTGCTCAACTAAGGTCAATAACTGACGCACATTGGCTTCTTTGGCAAACATCAAGGGTTCAAACTGGACTGCGGCGGCAAGATAGGGGGCTATTGACATGATTATCCTCACAAATAATGAATGTTATGCTCGACGCGTTCTGGGCAATCAAAATTCAGCTTTTCCGGCTATTGGCCACTGTTGGCGTTGTCCAAGAAAAAATGTCATTGGCTTGAATCAATGCACATGAAATTTCTTCGACGGTAATGCGTTTATCCATGGCCTGGTGGCGCAAGATCTCATAGGCCTGCTCTTCGCCAATATTGTGCATCCGCATTAGAATGGCTTTGGCTTCACTGACCTGGCGGATACCCAGGACTTTTTTTTCCAGCCGCTCAATTTGGGCGCTCATCTGCCGCTGCTGTTGGGCATGATGCAAAGCAAGCACCATGGCTGATAGCAAACCGGAGGCTCTAATGGGTGTGGTGATAGTGCTACCGGCCCCCATGTTGAGGGCCTGATCAATAAATGTCGGGTTCTCATAAGCAATCACGGCTATCAGGGCATGCTTATGGTGGTCGAGCCAAGACACATCTGGCTCGGGGTTATCTGACTGTAATGCATAGAAAATCAGGTCAGTATCTGCGGGCAGTTGTTCGGGGATCGGCCAGAAAGCCTGAACTTTAAAGCCCATGCGGCGTAAATGATTCGTGAGGGTTTCACCGTCTTCATCATCGGGGTGTAGCACTACGCAGCGGATCCCCCGGCTGAGTAACAGTGCCGTCGCACTGATTCGGCTATCGCTAGGTCGCATGTGGATACCCCACTGTCGTGAGTTTGGTAACCCAATCACCCTGTATCTGATTCGTCATGTAAGGGTCGGGTTCGACGATACGGCGTGACTCCTGCACGATGGTAAATTGCCCCCGTTCATTGGCCATACCTATGCGTGGATATAACCCGGTATGCTGATTCAGTGGGTCGATACGAATACGGCCTTGTGGCGCATCAAACTGGCTGCCACGCAGGGCAGCGGACAGTGGATAAATGTGGTCACTGCCGCATTCAGCCATGGCTTTAGCAAACAAATGCACTTGGCTGTAAGTGGCCTCCCAATTCATATCCGTGGTGAATTCCGACCCAAATTGTTGGTGGAATTGCTTGAGTGCCGACTGATTCGTTTTGCTGGCAATGCTTTGGAAATAGGGCGCTGAACTGAAATGGCCCTGCGCCACTTCTGCTCCCATAATGGCAATTTCAGTTTCTGATGTATTCAGGCTGCCAATCGGCATACGGGCGGGATCTAAGCCTGCAGCTCGATAAGCTTGATATAAAAAGGGCACGGTTTGCCCGACCACGGTACTGAAAATAAAGTCTGGCTGCTTTTTCGCGATCTCCTCAATGATGGGGAGGAAAGCTTCATAAGGTGCATTCAGGTCAAGATAGCGCTCGCCAATCACTGCGCCATCGTGGCGTTGCAGAATCAGCTCCTGCATATTGCGATTACATTCGTATGGATAAATGTAGCGAGAACCAATGAGATATACCCGCGCACCAAACTGACCAGTGAGATAGTCGGCCAACTGCACGCAGTTTTGGTTGGGGGCAGCCCCCCCATAGAAAATGTTCTCCGAAAACTCAAAACCTTCATACAGTTGTGAATAGAACAGCAATCGTCGATATTTTTCTACTATCGGTGACATGGCTTTGCGGCTACTTGAGGTGTAGCCACCAAAAATCACATTGACTTCATGTTCTACAATCAATTGCTCTGCCAGTGCACGAAACAGAGTGTCGTCAGATTGTGGATCAAAATGGATAGCATTCAGTAACCTACCGTTGACGCCACCATGTTGGTTAATTTCAGCAATGGCTTGTGTCGCCCCGCGCCATTGCGACAGTTCTTGTGCCGCAGTCACGCCACTGAAGGAGTACAGTAAGCCAATATTGATGGGTGTATCTGAACTCATATGCACCTGCTTATGCCCGTTAGAAATGGCGATTGAGCGAACGCGAAAAATACCCCGGTCTGCACCGGGGGCAAGGATTATTGCGCTAACAGTTCTTTATTCAGCATGGCGCCGACGGTGTATTTCGGGTCAACCATATTACCCAATCGCACTTTGCCGCATTGGCTCAGTAGCATGTAAGCATCCCATTGCTCGAAGCCAAAATCGGCCACCAGCCAGTAAATCAGGTCACGGTAAGCAATGCGGGTGGCATCCTCTAATGGGCGTGCGCTGCCGATGCTCATGATGGTTTCTGCGTTTTCCATTCGTGGCCAAGAGAGCTGCCAGTTCTTAATCAAATCCACCTTGATAGTGGTTATCGAAGCAAACTCCACCGCAGTACCACAGATTTCCCCATCCCCTTGGCAGGCGTGGGCATCACCAATAAACAGGCGTCCACCAGGGGCGCGTACCGGCAGATAGGTAATACTTCCCGGCCCGATATCCGGCACATCCATATTCCCGCCATGATTATCCGGTGTCAGTGAATTGATTGAGTCAATTTCTGGCGAGACACTCAGCGTGCCAATATGGGGTTTGTAAGGCAGAGTATGGCGCTCGCTCCAATAGACTTTTTCGCTATCGAGCTTAATCATGCGTACTTTTTCTGGCAGTGGATCATTTAGCATGGCGGTCAAGTCTGTTCCGGTCAGCCCACCAAAATGGGGGATCATGGCGCAGATACCGTGCGGATTAACACCTCGCGGCAGCATGGATTCGATATAAACCGCAATCACATCTCCTTTCTCTGCACCATTAATCATGATGGGGCCATTCTGTGGATTGAGAAACGGCATTTTTAGCAGTTGGCTCGGAATATCTTGTTCTGAATTGATAGCTCCTTCGAACGCATCGCGAGTGTCTACAATAACGCGGTCTCCGGGTTCAATGGTCAGCACCGGGGTTGAGTAAGGGCCGATGGTGTAGTGGAACTCTTTTTGCATCTCTTCCGTCAGATGGTGGGTTACTGGTTTACGTCCGGCACCCACACCACGTTTGACCATGATTGATTCTTCCAGCCATTTCATTAGCAATTCTCCATATCGTAAGGGTATCTGCGTCGTCGCGATGTCTGGCTACAGAGCCAGATGGCGGCGCATTAAAAGATCATCAGAAAGCTGTTGTTGAGTCAGGGTCTCTACCACTTGGCCCTTGTCCATTACGCTGCAACGCTGTGCTGCACGTTGAATCATGGCGATATCCTGCTCTACCAGAATCACCGCGACATGCAGTTCGCGAGCAATTCGCACCAAGGTATCGGCGATAATGTTGACGATTGAGGGCTGGACACCTTCAGAAGGTTCATCCAGCAGTAGCACTTTGGGCGATCCCACTAAGGCTCTGGCGATAGCCAGCTGTTGTTGCTCGCCACCACTCATGGTGCCGGCTTTTTGTTTGAGTCTTTGGCGCAAAATCGGGAAGTAATCCAACACCCGCTCAAGTAAGTCTTTGGCGAACTCGCGGTGTTCGCGTACAAACTGCATTCCAACTTGTAGATTCTCGGCTACGGTCAAACCCGCGAACACTTCACGTCCTTGCGGCACATAGCCAATCCCGAGGCGAGCACGGCGCTGCGGTGATGCATGTGTGATGTCGATTTCACCGAGCAAAATACGGCCTTGTTTGGCTGGCACGGCACCGATTAAGGTGCGCATCAGGGTGGTTTTGCCTACACCATTTCGGCCAATCAGCCCCAAAACCTCCGCCGCATGCAGTTGTAATGTGACGCCATTGAGCACTTGCCCGCCGCCGTAGCCGCCTGTCAGGCCCTCTATTTGTAAAACCACGCTATTCATACTGCTTTCCCCAAATAGATATCCGCCACATCCTCGCGCGCCAGCACTTCGGTGGCGTTGCCATCAGCAAAAACATGCCCGCCATGGAGTACCGTGACTTGTGAGGCAATCTGCCGCACGAATGTCATGTCGTGTTCCACTACCATCAGTGTCAGGCCATCGCTTTGCATCTGTTTGATTAGCTCGCCGGTGAGATAGGTTTCGTCGATAGATAAACCGGCTACTGGCTCATCAAGCATCAGTAGGGTGGGGCGAAGTGACACTGCCATGGCAATTTCCAGCCACTGTTTCTTACCGTGAGACAAATTACCTGCAAGTTGGTGGTATTCCGTGGTGAGCTTAAAGCGCTCTAATAGCTCATCGACACTGGCCGCCTGCGAACGAACTTCAGGGCGTAAATGGCTGAGTGACAGTTGTAAATGCTGCTCAACAGTCAGTTCTGGAAAGATACCGGGGATCTGAAATTTAATACTCATGCCCATCCGAATACGCTGGAAAGGGGCTAAGGTATTCAGCCGTTGATTGAAGAAACGGATCTCTCCATCGCTGGGAGTATGTTCACCCGTGAGTAACTTGAAAAAAGTACTTTTACCGGCGCCATTGGGGCCAATGACACAGCGCACTTCGCCTCGACGAATTTGCAAATCCACTTGATTGATAACCTGAATGCCACCAAAGCGCTTGCTTAGCCCACGGGTTTCAAGGATCAAATCCTCTGAATGCTGATTCATAGCGATTCTCCTCGCTTCTGGCGTGCCGCTGCCAGACGGGTGATTTTCTCCGCCAGCCATGGCAATAAACCATTAGGTGCAGCCAGCACGACAAACAGCAGAACGGCTCCGAGTAAAATCATGGCGTATTCGCTACCATAGATAGCCAACCATTGGGATAACCACACCAGCAAAGCGGTGATAACCACGGTGCCAAAAATATTTTTACGCCCGGCGGTTGCCACCCAGATAACCGGCATTGCTGCTGCGGTTAGCCCCATGGAGGAGGGGGTGATGTAAGAGCCCCATAGGGTATAAAGTGCGCCGGATAACCCGGAGAGCACACCGCCGAGCACGAACACCAGTAATTGGTAGCGGCGTATATCTATACCGAGCATTTCCGCCCGACGCGGGTTCTCACGAATAGAGGCCAGCGTCAGACCAAAATTAGAGCGCAAGAGCCGCCGCACACCCCAATAGACCCCGGCCAGTAGCACGATAATTAGGTAATAAAATGCATTGCCTTCCAGCGTCAGCAGCTCACCATCAAACCAAGGGAGAGAGAGTGGTGGCATTCCTGACATGCCATTAAAACCATTTAGCCGCGCGCTGCCGATAGCCCACTGTGGGCCTGCGGTTTGCGACATAAAGGTTTCCAGCACCAGAGTGAAAGATAAGGTCACAATGCCGATGAAAATGCCGGTGACCCCGCCGTAAAACATCAAATAGCCCAGTGCGGCGGCGACGGCAGCAGCGACCAGCAGCGCCATTATCAAGCCAGACCAAGTGGAGAGCACCCCATCACCAAAGTTCAGAGTCATCACCCCGTAGGTATAACCAGCAAGGCCGAAGAACGCGGTCTGGCCGAAAGATAAAATGCCCCCATGCCCCCACATTGCTGCTAACCCGATAGCGCAGAATGTCCATAACAAGAAATAGGAGAAATCGCCGATCATAGCGCTATCGACCACCAACGGCAGAGCCAGTGCGCCCACGAGCACCAAAAGCGCTACCCGCCGAGTGGTGGACTGCGGGTGTTTTTTGGCACTCGCTGTCGATACATTAAGAGAAGTTATTGTCACATGCGGCTCCTAGCGATTACGGGTAAACAGGCTGCCAACCCCGTTGGGGAGTAAGCGGATAACCAGTACGGCGGTGACCAGCAAGCCGATTTGCCCAGCCAGTTGTCCATACCAAGAGTTCAACCCGGTTTGTATTGCACCCAAGGCAATGGCTGCAGGAATGGTGCCAACCAGAACATTTGCGCCACCAACAACTACAGAAACAAAGGCTTGCACAATAAAGCTGCTGCCCATGGTGGGGACGGCGGTCAATGTTGGGGCATAAATGGCTCCCGCCAGCCCTGCCAACCCAGCGCCCAGTGCAAATGTCAGTGTATAAATGCGATCCGTTTCCAAGCCCAGACAGGATGCCATGCGGGCATTTTGAATTGTGGCTCTGGCGCAGACACCATAATTGGTGTGGAAAAACAGCCAGTAGAGCACCATTAAAATGGCAATCGCGAAGAAGGGCAGGAGTGCTCGGTAGGTGGCAAAAGAGTATTCGCCGAGGGTAAAAGAGCCGAAAGGTGTCGACAGCCCCTCCAGTGATGGGCCGGCTATCAACAGCATACTTTGCTGTACAATCAGGCTGATAGCCCAAGTCGCCACGACCGAATCATACAGACGGCCATAAAGATGACGCACCACCAAGCGCTCCACGACACCGCCGAAGAATGCGGCGGCCAATGTCCCGGCCAGCATGGCAAAAGGCAGTGGTAAACCTGCTTTATTCATCAGAATGGTGACGTAAGCCCCACACATAATGAATTCACCGTGTGCAAGATTTATCACGCCCATCATGCCAAAAATAACCGCCAGCCCCAGTGCAGCCAGCACCAGATAGGCGAAGTTATCGCCAAACTGATAAATCACCGAATAGAGAAAGGATAGCGTTAACATCGTTTGGCAATCCCGGGTGTCTTGATTGACACCATTAAAAATGGATAACACAGGGAAGGCCGCCACTGGCGGTCACTTCCCTACAAAGAAGCCAGATTTAGGCTTTTTTCGGTGGAGATGAGGGGGTGTATTGGCTGTTATCGGGTTTAACTGGCAAATTGCAGCCAGCTTCACCTAACCAATAAGGTTTGATATCACTCCACACTTTGGGGATCTCGATTGAGTGGTCATCTTTTACATGCGCCAGATAGATGGTGTGGCTCAGATGGTGGCTTTTAGGGTCGATACAGACTTTCCCTGAAGGGCCATCGGTACAGATATCGCCGCTTTCCAGTGATTTACGCACGGCATCCCTATCTGTGCTGCCAGCTTTCTCGACCGCGGCTTTGTACAGATAGACGGCATCGTAAGCATTGGCAGCTTCCTGATTAATGTATGGCTCGTCTGGGAATTTAGCGTGGAAACGCTGTTTAAAATCATTACTGGCTGGGCTGTCTACCTCTTCAATGTAGTTAGCCGTGATATACATATCTTTCAGTGCGGGCGCTTTGAAACGTTTGTGCTCATAAGCCTGACCGACATTGACCGAACTCCCCATTGGCAAGTTCAGTTTGGCTGCCGCTTGCTGCTCGTAATAGGAGGATTGGTTCGCACCGACGAGCAAGGTCATCACAAAGTCAGGTTTGGCTTTCTGGATGTTTTGAATGGTTTGACCGAATTGCGAAACACTCAGTGGGATAAACTCTTCGCCCACCATGGTACCGCCATTCTCTTCAACAATTTTGCGTACCCATTCAGCAGAGATTTGACCGAAGTTGTAGTCGGCGGCAATGGTGTAAACTTTTTTGCCGTACTTCTCCATCATCCACGGGATCAAGGTTGAGAACTGTTGTTCAGGGACAGCGCCAGTGACGAAGACATTAGAATCACACACGCCACCTTCATACTGATTGTTATACCAATAGAGCTGTTTTTCACGATCCATGATTGGGCGGATTGCTTCACGCGAGGCACTGGAAAAAGCCCCGAATATTACATCCACTTTGTCATTTTTAATTAAGCGCCGAGCCATTTGTTGAAAGCGGGTGTTATCGGATTGCGTATCGTATTTAACCAGCTCGATTGGGCGTCCGAGTATGCCGCCTTTGGCATTAATTTCTTCTACTGCCAGCTCTGTTGCATGAATCTTGGGAATAACCGGTAAAGCAAAATTCCCTGAGGCATCTTCCAATAAACCAATTTTTACCGGTTTTTCCGCTGCCGTCGCCATGCCTGAAGACGTCACGGCAAATGCCGCGGTCAACGCGATGGAGAGTGCGGTGGAATGACATTTTATTCTGGACCATTTTATTCTAGACATAAGTAAATACCCCTGGCATTGGTTAAAAAAGTGGGTCTGAAAAAAAGCCAAAAAAAAAGCCCAGCAAAGTCAGATGACATTTGCGAGGGCTCTATTGCCATAACCACAAGCCGACAACGTTGGCGTTCTTGCGGAGAAGTTAGGGTCACTATAAAAAGCATTTCTAGTGATTGTCAATGAAGAATTTTCAATAAAAATCAAATAGTAAAATTGAAAATCATTGCACTAAATTAGGGCTTTTCATTGCACGAAAATAGCTCATTTCTCTGACGCCAGACAGCAATGGCTAACACTTGATGATAAATAAAAAAGCGACAATTTATTGACGAAATAATTAAAAAGTAGCAGCCACAATCTTGTGGTGAGGTTAATAAATTGCACCAGAGAAGTGCTTAAAAATTATTCAGCACCAAAGGATGAAAAATGCAGAAATGAGAAAAGGTTTGTCCGATAACAGACCCCGGCGATGTCACCGGGGCCTAATCGTGAGGTTAACCGCAGCGGTTACATTTTGATGCTTGAATCTGTTGGAAGAAATCATTCCCTTTATCATCAACCAAGATAAAGGCTGGGAAGTCTTCTACTTCAATCTTCCAGATAGCTTCCATCCCCAATTCAGGATATTCGACACATTCCAGACTCTTAATACTGTTTTGCGCCAATACAGCGGCTGGGCCACCGATGCTGCCCAGATAGAAACCGCCATGTTTGTGACAAGCGTCAGTCACTTGTTGGCTACGGTTACCTTTTGCCAGCATGATCATGCTACCGCCATGGGATTGCAGCAGATCCACGTAGGAATCCATGCGGCCCGCAGTGGTTGGCCCGAGTGAGCCTGATGCATAACCTTCAGGCGTTTTAGCTGGGCCTGCATAATAGATTGGATGGTCTTTAATGTACTGTGGCAGGCCTTCGCCGTTGTCCAGTCGCTCTTTTAATTTGGCATGGGCGATATCGCGGCCAACAATAATGGTGCCACTCAGTGACAGGCGCGTGGATACCGGATACTGCGACAGCTCTTTTAAAATCTCAGGCATTGGGCGGTTAAGGTCGATTTTAACCACTTTGCCTTCTGTGCTCTGGCGCAAATGCTCAGGAATGTATTTCCCCGGATTTTGCTCCAGTTTTTCCAGCCAGATACCTTTACGGTTGATTTTGCCTTTGATATTACGGTCAGCGGAGCAGGAAACACCCATGCCGACAGGGCAGGATGCGCCATGACGTGGTAGCCGAACGACTCGCACATCGTGAGCAAAGTATTTACCACCGAACTGCGCGCCCAGACCTAAATCTTGCGCAGCTTCCAGCAGTTCTTGCTCAAGTTGGATATCACGGAAAGCTTGCCCGTGTTCATTCCCTTCTGTTGGCAATCCATCGTAATACTTGGTTGAAGCCAGTTTAACCGTCTTCAGCGTGCTTTCAGCGGAGGTGCCACCGATAACAAAGGCGATATGGTATGGCGGACAGGCTGCAGTACCCAAGGTGCGCATTTTATCAACCAGATAGTCTTTCAACTTACCCGGTGACAGCAGCGCCTTGGTTTCCTGATACAGATAGGTTTTATTCGCGGAGCCGCCACCTTTGGTGACGAACAGGAATTTGTAATCCTCACCTTCAGTGCTGTACAAATCAATCTGTGCTGGCAGATTGGTGCCGGTGTTCACTTCTTTATACATATCCAACGCTGCATTTTGCGAGTAGCGTAGGTTATCTTCAATAAAGGTGTTATACACGCCGCGTGACAGTGCTTGCGCATCATTACCGCCGGTCCAAACGCGCTGACCTTTTTTGCCCACGATAATCGCGGTGCCGG
This sequence comes from Yersinia vastinensis, assembly GCF_044905075.1. NCBI lineage: Bacteria > Pseudomonadati > Pseudomonadota > Gammaproteobacteria > Enterobacterales > Yersiniaceae > Yersinia > Yersinia vastinensis. Next base: position 3,702,432 of record NZ_CP173260.1, on the reverse strand, counting down.
TATCCTGACAGGTCGGTAAAATCCCTTTGGCGGAGATTTCTGAATTGCGCAGGAATTGCAGGGCAACATATTTATCGTTTTCACTTGCTTGTGGGTCATCCAAAATAGCGGCGACTTGCTTTTGGTGGGCGGGGCGAAGCAGGAATGACGCGTCGTGGAAAGCATGTTGGGCGAGGAGGGTCAGGGCTTCTGGCTCGACTTTTAGAATGTCGTGGCCTTCAAACTGTGTAACCGAGACATGATTATTACTGACAAGGTAATACTCAGTATCATCTTCCTTTAATGGGAAGGGATCCTGATAGTGGAACGGTTTGTTTGACATATTTTTCTCACATTCAACATCAGCTAGCGAAAGTGTTCGATAACAGAAACAAGCATTGGCAAATCGAGCCTATCTATTTTTAGCCCTGATCTTACTATAGAAAGTGATTGTCAGGCGACGGCGCCACCCTCTTTATAACGGGTGGATCTCATTTTCCGCACTTATCGATGGCCCTGACAGCATGATGGTGGGAGACTGGCCGACCGCCAGCAGATAACACTGCCATAAGCGTGCATTTTACCGCGAGATCCTGAATGCTGAACGGCTACATCATCACTGCACTATTCGACATCCACATTTGAGATAACTTGCTCGACATCATCCAACGTACCGATCCTTACCTCTCCGGTTCTGCACATTTTACTTTTATCGATCAGCAAAATAGATTGTGTGGCGCGCTTAAGCAGCATGGTTTTGAATTCGGCATTAAATGGGTTGGAATCCCACATAACACCGTCAGTATCAATGCCTTCACATGAGAAGATAAACAGGTCGATTTCGATGGTTTTCAGTAACGAAAAAAGGGCTGGATTAACGTAGCAAGCATACTTGCGCTGCAACAGACCACCGGCACTGATCAGCTCGATATTTTGGTGTTTCGCCAGTTCCTGACAAATTCGCACGCTATTGGTAAATACCGTGATATCGATATCCGGGAGTTTTTTGGCTAAATACCAGCAGGTGGAACTGGCATCCAGCGCAATCACCATCCCGCTGTCAATCAATGATAAAGCATGGTCGGCAATGCTGGCCTTGCTGGAAAGATGGCTCTTTAAGCGCTTGGTAAAAGGATCACCGCTATCTTTGGTTGCGCGTTTAATACTTTTGGCTCGCCCATGTTGGCGAATGATCAGCCCTTGTGCTTGTAGCTCGTTTAGGTCACGGCGAATGGTTTCCTGACTGACCGCCAGTAAACGGGCTAGGTCTGCCGTCGTCAGCGTTTCATGCTGCTTAATGTGTTGCAGGATTTCCTGATGACGAGACGCTTTCATTATCCTCTCCGTCAGCAAAGCCATGTATTTCATACCTGATGAGTATCAGTATTAAATACATGGCTAAAGGGGTGAGGTTACGTGATAGTCGATTTAAAAAACAGGCGTCACCCCTTTCTTTAGCAGAATATTGCCATACTTGGCGGTCTCTCCTGTGATGACGATCGCAAATGCTTGTTGGGCGCGCTGATAAAACGCAAAACGATCAATACGCTCGACTGGCAGGGCTTTTTTAGCCCCAAATAGGGCGCGTAAATAACGTTTCTCAACCGAGGCATCGAGTGTGTCACCATCAACTGCGGCCATCATCACCAGTGGTGGTGCATAGCTGTCGAGTTCAAATAATGGTATGGTGGCCTCCAGTAACGCACTGACAGATAATCCGTCGGCATGAATCACTTGCGGCCCGTTGTTTTTACCAATGGCATGAGCGGGAAAATGGGCATCTGAAAAGATAATTTCATCGCCGTGCCCCATTTCTGCCAATGTTTTTAGCAACTGCGGTGATAGCAGTGGTGAGATGGTTTTAAGCATGACACGCTCCTTTTAAAGGTATGGCTTGCATTAAGGGAATGGGGAGGGCAGAGAGCGCCTGATAAAGTGGCTGTTGGTCGCCCGGTTGATAATATTGATAGCGGTAATTAACCTGCGTTCGAGCCTCTTCGGCACTGGCGTAGTAGCCTGTCGCGTGCCAGGCAAACAGTGCCGCACCTAACACGGTAGTTTCGGCCTCATCAATGACTTTAACCGGTAGATTGAGCACGTCAGCTTTGATTTGATTCCACAATGCATTGCGGCTGCCACCGCCAACCAGCAGCAACTCTTTGGTATGGAATTCACCAATCCTTTCCAGCACCGTCAGATTGTTTTTCAATTGCCAGGCCAGACCTTCTAACGCCGAGCGGTAAAAATGCCCACGCCCACTGGAGAGCGAAACTCCTTGCCAGCCACCGGACAATTTGTGGCGTGCGTTGCCGAGCAAGTTACAATCCATTCTCACTCCATCAGCACCCGGTGCGATAGCCTCGGCCTCGCGAATCATCCGCTGATAAACATCATCACAGGCATCATCGTGCCAGTACAATTGTCGAACCCACTCCAGTACACCAGAGGCCAACCACTGCAAACCGGGGTTAAATAACCGTGGGCAACTGTCGAGTTCGCAGGTAGAACCGGCAAATTGCGGTAACAGGGCGGTATTCACACGAGGTGTTCGCACCATTAGAATTTCCCATGTACCTGATGACAGCACGGGTTGATCTAAACCAGCCCCTGAGCCAAATAGCGCAAATTGGGTGTCGTGGCCGGCAGAAATCACGGGTAAACCAGCAGGTAGCCCTAGTGACGTCGCAATATCCGGTTGTAGTTGCCCGATAATGTCACCTGCAGCAACCATTGGCGGAAAGAGGTCTGCTTGAATGCCTATCCTCTGTAAAATTTCGCTGCTGAATTGTTCACGCTTCACATCCAATAGTTGGCTGGTGCCCGCCATGGTGCGGTCTGTGGTAAATTCCCCGGTGAGGCGCTGATTAATTAAGGACGAAATAAACAGCCAAGCATGGGCCTGCTCGATTAAATCTGGCCGATTTTCTTGTAACCAAATCAGCTTGTACAAGGTGTTAAAACTAAACTGACCAATGCCGGATATCTGTTGTAACTTTTCGGCGGACAGATAGCGGGCGATATTTTCCATCACCGCAACGGTGCGTGGGCATTTCCAACTGATAATCGGATACAGCATCTTGCCTTTAGCATCGACTAACGCACCGTCTACACCAAAAGTCGTCACTGTCACTGCGTGGATCTTATCTTGTTGAATCTGTGACAGTAACTTACGGCAGCATTGGGCGAAACTCTGCAAAATGCCCTCCAGTGGCCATAATTGCCACTGCGGATTAGCCGGGTCGGATTGGCTATGATTGGGCAACACAGCTTTAGCGACGACTACGCCTTGAGGGTCTACTGCAATTGCTCGGATATTGGTTGCGCCGCAATCTAAAACGATGACCACATCGCGCTTCATAAAGGCTCCTGTAACGGCTATCTGGCAGCAAAGAAGGTTATCTGGCCCCAGTGAAGAGTGGTTTTCACCGGGGCAGATCGCCTAATGAGTTTAAAAATGACGGATTATTATTTTTTATATAATGGGCCGTAATTCTGGCAGGCACGGTAATCTTGCCCTTCGATATCCATACCGTGTGCGCCCCAAGCGGTTGGCCGGTAGACTCTCTCCTCTTCCACGTTGTGCATGCAAACAGGAATGCGCAGCATTGAGGCTAAAGTAATCAGGTCCGCGCCCACATGGCCGATGGTCAGCACACCATGGTTTGCTCCCCAATTCGCCATGACGGAATACACATCGCTAAATGGCCCTTTACCCGTCAGGCGCGGTGCAAACCAAGTGGTAGGCCAGCTTGAGTCGGTGCGTTTATCCAGAGTGTCATGGACCGATTTTGGTAACTCAACACTCCAGCCTTCCGCAATTTGCAATACTGGCCCAACACCCTTAATCAGATTGATGCGGCTCATGGTGAATGGCACGCCGCCACGGGTCAGGAAACGAGAGGAAAAGCCGCCGCCCCGGAAATATTCATGAATCGCCGGACACCATTCAGTGGCAGCTAAACACGCATCGGCTTCTTGTTGGCTCACTTGCCAATGTGGTTTGATGGTAGGTTTACCTTGAGCATCATTTTGGCAGCAAGTGCCATCCAATGCAGCGGAACCCGAGTTAATCAGGTGGATAATGCCGTGCTCGGCAACGCCCTCAAGCTGGTGGCCGGTCACGCGCTGTACTGCTTCCGGTGACCAATAAGTACGGACATCAGCAAAGATCTGCGCAGTCCCGGTCAGCGTATGGCCAAATAGCATTGCAACGCCGTTCAAACTGTCATTTTCGGTAGCGATAACCATGGGTTTTCGCACCCCATTCCAGTCGAACGAGCTGTTTAGCAAGGCTTCAGCGGTATCCCCGTTCGAGTATTGATCCGTCCAGTGACGCTGCCCTTGGAAACCGGCGGCGATGGCGTTGTAACCCAATGCTTCTTCACCAAAACCTTTGGCGGCCAGTGCTGGGTTGCCTTGCATCATGTCGCGGATGCATATTGCCATTTGTAGGCTTTCACGGAGCACTGCGCGGCTGCTTTCTGGGGAGCGACGATATTGTTCGGCGTTTTTATCTGGCCCAAATTTGAAATTGTTATCAGCCCATGCCAGTGCCAGTTCTAGCTCTTGTTCATCATAGATTTTGTGGTCAATGCGGCGGCGCAGTTCAGTCATGTCCACTGCCTGCACTTTCATCCCTAGCCAAGATTCAAAGAAATTATGATCAACAATGGAACCGGCAATCCCCATCGATACCCCACCAAGTGAGAGGTAACTTTTGCCTTTTAAGCTGGCGACGGCTAAGCCAGCACGGGCGAATCGCAACAATTTTTCCTGCACATCAGTAGGGATGCGGGTGTCATTGGCATCTTGTACGTCATGACCATAAATAGAAAAAGCAGGTAGCCCTTTCTGATTATGTGCCGCCAGTGCTGCGGCCAGATAAACGGCTCCTGGGCGTTCGGTGCCATTGAAGCCCCAAATAGCTTTCGGGCGGAACGGGTCCATATCAATGGTTTCGCTGCCATAACACCAGCAAGGTGTCACGGTGATGGTCAGCCCGATATTCTGAGCACTGAATTTATCATCACAAGCGGCAGATTCGGCCATGCCTGCAATACAGGTATCGGCAATGACGCACTCAACTGGTGTTCCGCAAGGATGGCGCACCACTTCGTGAAGAAATTCTGCGGTGGCGCGGGCCATTTTCATGGTTTGTTCTTCCAGTGACTCACGCACGCCCATTCTGCGACCATCGATGACCGGACGGATACCAATTTTAGGTAACTGAATTGTCTTTTTCATAATTGTTCCTTATGTTCTGTAGCAAAATTTAATTTATTAGTTACCCGCGGAATTAATTCACGGGAGACGTTTTGAATTTGGCGAAAATAAAGATAATGGCAAAGCACAATGCTGGAATAAGTTCTGCTGTCGGTATATTTCCTGCTGCGTCACTGACCAGCCCCATAATAGGCGTTACAATCCCGCCACCGACAATGGTCATGACAATAATAGATGCACCATATTTAGTGTCTTGATTCAGATTCTTAATGCCTAAAGAGAATATGGTTGGATACTGTATGGACATGAACATGCTGCATAGCGTTAATGCTAATAGTCCAAAATGCCCACCAAAGGCGGCAGAGATAATACACAGTAACATCGAGATAAAGGCATAGGCCGCTAATACTTTCTCTGGGGCAAAACGTGTAATTAACCAAGTGCCACTAAATCGACCAATAAAGAAACAGACCATGGTGGCGGTTAGATAATTCGCGGCGTATCCAGGCGTAATATTAGGTAATTCTTCTATTGCATAACGAATTAAATAACTCCAACACGCAGTTTGAGCACCGACATAACAAAATTGTGCTAATACCGCCCAACGCCAATGGGTTATTTTTAATAAGCGAGGTAATGAAGCAAAGAAAGAACCATTATGTGTATCGTCTGATTCACTTTTTATTGCCGGAAACCGAGTAATAAGAATTAATAGTGCTACAAAGATAACCACTGCCACAATAATTAAATAGGGTAACTGTACTGCTTTGACCAAGCTATGATGGTAGCTATTCAAATCTTCGACAGACAATTTATCCAATACTTCTTGTGTTTGGTGAGGAACATTCGAGAGGATTAAACTTTGTCCGAACACAACGGCAATGATGGCTCCGAAGGAGTTAAATGTTTGCGCCAAGTTGATACGGAAATGGCTACTTTTTTCTGGCCCCAGAACGGTAACAAAAGGATTTGCAGCTGTTTCAAGGCAACCTAAACCTGCGGCAATAATAAATAAACCGATTAAAAACAAAGTGTAATTCATTGTTTCAGCGGCAGGCCAGAACAGCGCAGCCCCAAAAGCGTAGAACAGCAGTCCGGTAATAATCCCTGCTTTATAACTGAACCTTTTCATCAAGATACCCGCGGGGATCGGAATCAAAAAGTAACCAAAATAGAAAGAGGATTGGATCAACCCCGCTTGAAAATTAGTTAGGGTGAATGCCTGCTGAAACTGGGGTAATAAAATATCATTCAAGTTGTTTGCTACTGCCCAAAGGAAGAACAGTGAGCACAGCAATGCGAAAGGAATCAGATATCTTTTTTTATTTGCCGACTCGTCACTTACCGAGGCGGAAATTTTGGTGCTATCTGTTTGTATTAAAATATTTCCCATGATGCCCTCGTCAGATGTTGCACTTATTCTACTCGTCTTAAAATGCGTAGTATTCGACGGAAGTCTTTTATTTAATGAATGATGATTTTATTTCATCTGGCATTTATGAGTGCCGGGTGAAATTAAAATATCCTCATTGCGTTAAGTCCCGTCCTTTATAAGGCAAAAACCACTGAAAAGTATGAGCTGAATCACATTGGTAACTCAATGCTGATATTTTGTGATGACAATCACTTTAAATAAAAACATTTCATGACCGTTTGAAATGAAATGTGTTTCAAACCCACATGCATAATGACCGATTTTTTTATTTTCGTCACAAACGGTCAATTCAAGCTGGATATAACTATGTTCGGTTGTTGAACTGCCACTTGACCGTTTAATCATATTATTTTTTCAAACGGACATTTTATAAAAATAAATAAAATTTAAATTGCCAGAAAGTGAGCAATAGTCATGACATTGATCACAAATTTGTATGCTTAATTTTTGACTTCAAATAAATAAGCGAAAAATATCTCTCACATTCACCATTGTTAACGTTCATTGGCCCCTATCCATTATTTAATGCATTTTTATATTTAGGTGTAAGAGAGGAATAAATGAAGAAAGAAGCATTGGCGCGCGACATTATTAACACTTGCCTGGAAATGACCCGATTGGGCCTTAATCAAGGAACCGCAGGTAATGTTAGCGTGCGCTATCAGGAAGGATTTTTGATTACGCCGTCGGGTATTGCCTACGACAAACTGACTGAGTCGCACATTGTTTATATTGATGCTGACGGCCACCATGAAGCCGGTAAAGTTCCCTCCAGTGAATGGCGTTTTCATCAGGCGGTTTACCAGACTCGCCCCGATGCCAATGCCGTGGTGCACAATCATTCCATTCATTGTACGGCAGTTTCGATTCTTAACCGTCCAATCCCCGCCATTCATTACATGATTGCGGCCGCTGGAGGGGATGATATCCCATGTGCACCTTACGCCACTTTTGGCACCAAAGCACTTTCAGAGCATGTCGCTAATGCAATGAAACACCGTAAGGCGACACTATTGCAGCATCACGGACTGATTGCGTGTGAAGAAAATCTGGCAAAAGCATTGTGGTTAGCTCACGAAGTGGAGGTATTGGCCACGCTACTATTGGCTATTTTGCCCATTGTTGATGAGGTCCCGGTGTTATCTAAAGAGGAAATCAGTGTGGTTTTGGAGAAATTCAAAACCTACGGTTTGCGGGTCGAAGAATAGTCAGTGGATTAACACATTGAGGAATCAATCATGAATAGAATGATTTTAAATGAAATGGCCTGGTTTGGTCGCGGTTCACTGGATGCCTTGACCGACGAGGTATCTCGGCGCGGCTATCAAAAAGCTTTAGTGGTAACAGATAAAATATTGCTCGAATGTGGTGTGGCAACGCGTTTAATGGACCGTCTGGAACAGGCGAGTCTGGACTTTGCGGTTTTTGACGCTGTTAAACCCAATCCGACTATCAGTATTGTGCAACAAGGAGTGGCTGCCTTTCGGCAAAGTGGAGCGGATTATCTGATAGCTCTTGGCGGTGGTTCACCACAAGATACCTGTAAAGCTATTGGTATTATCATTAATAACCCTGAATTTTCTGATGTGCGCAGTCTGGAAGGGGTTGCCGACACCCACCAGCCTTGCGTACCGATTCTGGCTATCCCAACCACGGCGGGTACAGCAGCAGAAGTCACTATCAATTACGTCATTACCGATGAAGAGCGGCGGCGCAAGTTTGTTTGTGTTGACCCTCATGCGATTCCTGCTATTGCCTTTATTGATGCCGATATGATGGACAGCATGCCCGCAGCGCTCAAGGCTGCTACCGGTGTGGATGCTCTAACCCATGCTATAGAGGGGTATTTGACTAAAGGGGCTTGGGAACTCACGGATGCTTTGCATCTGAAAGCTATCGAAATTATCAATCGGTCATTGCGTGCTTCCGTAAAAGGCGATGCGACAGCAACCGAGGATATGGCGCTTGGGCAGTATATCGCGGGAATGGGATTTTCGAATGTGGGTCTTGGATTGGTGCATGGAATGGCTCACCCGCTGGGGGCGTTTTATAACATGCCACATGGTGTCGCCAATGCGATTTTACTGCCGTATATCATGCGCTATAACGCCCCTTATACTGGCGAGCGTTTTCGCCAAATCGCCATGGCGATGGGGTTGGATAACGCCCAAAGTTCACCGTTGGAGCAGGTGCGCGAGCAAACTATTGAGGCAGTGATTGCCTTAAACCGCGATATCGGTATTCCATCTTCTCTGAGTGCTGTGGGGATGCGGGCCGATGATATTCCGGTGTTGGCGGTAGCAGCATTTGCTGATGTTTGTACCGGAGGAAACCCGCGCGACACCACGATTGATGAGATCATGGCGCTCTATCATCAAGCCTGCTAAATAATAGAACCGTTTTTCATCACAAATTCACTATAAAGCAGCGGGGAAAACCAAATCCTTACTGCTTTATTGATGCCAAACAAATCCCGCACTACCTAAAAGAGGTAAAAATAGTGCTAGCGGGACGGGTTATTAATTATCCTAATTATAAAACTTGCCGTAATTGGGCCAGCGGCCCCCACTAAGTACCCCTTCCATCCCGCTTATTTACTCATTTTTTTGAATTAATCGGATGTCATCTTTGCGGGTGATCTCCATTTTCTGGAATGCAACCAAGTGGGAATCTTATGAAAGAGACCAACGAATCCCGACTGTTAACAGCAGAAGTTTCGCGCCGAAAACTGGTCCAAACGACACTCGTTGGCGGCCTTGCCATCGCCACCGGCGCGTTTTCGCTGCCGTTCTCCCGCACGGCCCGTGCTGTCCAATCTGCAATCAACCCCACCAATGACGGTAAAGTCATTTGGAGTGCTTGCACCGTTAACTGCGGTAGCCGCTGTCCATTACGTATGCATGTTGTTGATGGCGAAATTAAATATGTCGAAACTGACAATACCGGCGATGATAATTTTGATGGCTTACATCAAGTACGTGCGTGCTTGCGTGGCCGTTCAATGCGCCGTCGAGTATATAACCCTGACCGATTGAAATACCCGATGAAGCGTGTTGGTGCGCGTGGGGAGGGTAAATTCAAACGCATCTCGTGGGAAGAGGCTTTTGATACTATCGCCGCCAGTATGCAGCACATTATCAAAGAATATGGCAATGAAGCCATTTATCTGAATTACGGCACTGGGACTCTGGGTGGCACCATGACCCGCTCTTGGCCACCGGGTTCAACACTATTGGCGCGTTTAATGAATTGCTGTGGTGGCTATCTTAATCATTATGGCGACTACAGTACTGCACAAATTGCTGCGGGTCTGAATTACACCTATGGCGGCTGGGCTGATGGTAATAGCCCATCAGATATTGAAAACAGCAAGTTAGTGGTGATGTTTGGTAACAACCCCGGCGAAACCCGGATGAGTGGTGGCGGCGTCACCTATTATCTGGAACAGGCGCGGGAAAAATCCAATGCTAAGATGATTGTGATTGATCCTCGCTATACTGATACCGCCGCTGGTCGTGAAGACGAGTGGATCCCGATTAGACCAGGAACCGATGCTGCACTGGCCTCTGCATTGGCTTATGTCATGATCACTGAAAATCTGGTTGATCAGCCATTCCTCGACAAATATTGCGTCGGCTATGACGAGAAAACGTTGCCAGAGGGTGCACCGAAAAACGGTCATTATAAGGCTTATATTTTAGGGGAGGGGGCAGATAAAACCGCCAAAACGCCACAGTGGGCAGAGGCTATTACTGGGATTCCGGCGGCAAAAATCATCAAGCTGGGGCGTGAGATAGGGTCGGTCAAACCGGCTTACATTGCGCAGGGTTGGGGGCCACAGCGTCATTCCAACGGTGAGAATACCAGCCGCGCCATTGCCATGCTGGCTATTCTGACGGGTAACGTCGGCATTAATGGCGGTAACTCTGGTGCTCGAGAAGGCTCCTATGGTTTGCCGTTTGTTCGAATGCCAACCTTAGAAAACCCGGTTAAAACCAGTATTTCTATGTTCATGTGGACTGATGCCATTGAGCGTGGCCCAGAAATGACGGCGACTCGCGATGGTGTCCGTGGCAAAGATAAGCTGGATGTGCCGATCAAATTTATTTGGAACTACGCCAGTAACTGCCTGATTAATCAGCACGCTGAAATCAACCGTACCCATGACATTTTGCAAGATGATAAGAAGTGCGAAATGATTGTGGTCATCGATAACCATATGACATCGTCGGCGAAATACGCCGATATTATCTTGCCAGACTGCACCGCTTCTGAGCAGATGGACTTCTGCCTTGATGCGTCCAGTGGCAACATGGCGTATGTCATCTTTGCTGATCAGGTAATCAAACCGCGCTTTGAATGCAAAAACATTTACGAGATGACCACTGAGCTGGCAAAACGCATGGGGGTCGAGCAGCAATTTACGGAAGGGCGCACGCAAGAAGGTTGGTTACGCTACCTTTACCAACAATCGCAAGAGGCCATTCCAGAGCTGCCTTCATTCGAGGAGTTCCGCGCGCAGGGGATCTTTAAAAAACGCGATCCTGAGGGCCATCATGTGGCCTATAAAGCGTTCCGCGCCGATCCTGAAGCTAATCCACTCAGCACACCATCCGGTAAAATCGAGATTTACTCCGCTGAGTTGGCGCAGATTGCAAAAACGTGGGAGTTACAACCTGACGATGTTATCGATCCGCTGCCAGTGTATGCCGCCGGTTTCGAGAGCTTTGATGACCCGCTTAACCAGAAGTATCCACTGCAACTGACCGGGTTCCATTACAAATCCAGAACCCACTCTACTTACGGTAACGTCGATGTACTCAAAGCATCTTGTCGCCAAGAGATGTGGATTAACCCGATAGATGCTAGAGAGCGCAATATCAAAAATGGCGATATGGTGCGGATATTCAATGGCCGTGGCGAAGTTCAGATTAACGCTAAAGTCACACCGCGCATGATGCCGGGGGTTGTCGCATTGGGTGAGGGGGCATGGTACAGCCCGGATGAGAAACGTATCGACCGAGCGGGCAGCATTAACGTGTTAACGACTCAGCGACCGTCTCCGTTGGCGAAAGGGAACCCATCCCACACCAACCTCGTTCAAGTAACCAAGGCATAAGGAGCTAAATGATGACGCAATATGGTTTTTACATCGACTCCAGCCGTTGCACGGGTTGCAAAACTTGCGAACTGGCTTGCAAGGATTTCAAAAACTTATCAACGGATGTCAGCTTCCGGCGCATCTACGAATATGCCGGGGGGGATTGGCAGCAGGATAATGGTGCATGGCATCAGAATGTGTTCGCTTACTATCTGTCTATTGCCTGCAACCACTGTAGCGACCCCGCCTGTACCAAAGTGTGCCCGAGTGGTGCAATGCATAAACGCGATGACGGCTTTGTGGTGGTGAACGAGGACATTTGTATTGGTTGTCGCTACTGCGATATGGCTTGCCCATACGGTGCGCCGCAATATGATGCCGAAAAAGGGCATATGACCAAGTGTGATGGCTGCTATGAGCGTGTGGCTGCGGGTAAAAAGCCGATTTGTGTCGACTCCTGCCCACTGCGAGCGTTGGATATGGCCCCGATTGATGAACTGCGCGAGAAATACGGTGACTTAGCGGAAGTCGCGCCATTGCCATCGGCGCATTTCACGCTGCCAAATATTGTCGTGAAACCGAATGCCAACAGCCGCCCGGTCAGAGATACCACCGGCCATCTGGCAAATCCGGAGGAGGTGTAACATGGGCATGGGATGGCATGAATGGCCGCTAATGGTCTTTACGGTTCTGGGGCAGTGTGTGGTCGGGGGCTTTATTGTTCTGGGGCTAGCACTGATATTCGGTGGTTTTAATCGCGGGCAACAACTGCGGATTCACCGTAGCATGTTTGTCTTGTGGGTACTGATGGCGCTGGCCTTTATCGCCTCGACATTGCACTTAGGGTCGCCTATGCGCGCGTTCAATTCATTGAACAGAGTCGGGGAATCAGCACTGAGTAATGAGATTGCCGCCGGTTCGGCGTTCTTTGCAGTGGCTGGTTTTTACTGGTTGTTGGCGGTATTAGAGAAAATGCCTGCTATGCTCGGTAAAATCTGGCTGGTGGTGGCAATGGTCTTGGGCGTGGTATTTGTTTATGCCATGTGTATGGTTTATTCCATTGATACCGTGCCAACGTGGGACAACCTCTATACGCCGCTGGGCTTTGTCTTGACCGTCTTTATCGGTGGCCCAATGTTAGGCTATCTGCTGCTGCAACTGGCTGATGTCAATATGGACGGTACCCGTGGCCGTATGATGCTGCAATTACCGATGATCAGTGTATTGGCGCTGATTATCAGTATTGCTAGTGTCATTATGCAGGCAGCGAGTTTGTCGACTATTTATAGCTCAGTACAACAGGCTTCAGAGCTTATTCCCAATTACGGGACGCTAATGGTCTGGCGGTTAGTGCTGCTAGTCTTGGGGTTGGGGTGCTGGATTTGTCCGTTGATCCGTGGTCGCACACCAATGACACTGGGGATGATCTTTGCCATGCTACTGATTATTGCGGGTGAATTGATTGGTCGCGGTGTGTTTTACGGGCTGCATATGACAGTCGGTATGGCCGTCGGCGGGTAATTGTTCACTAAACGGCTGCTGCGCCTAGCCATTCTGGGTTGGCGCAGTGCTCGCCCAGACTGACTTTGCTCGCAACGCCTTGATCGAGTGTGTTCACTAAACGGCTACTGCGCTTTGCTATTCTAGGGGGGCAGTAGCTGGCTTAATCTGAACCCAATATCATTCAGGATAATATTTGATGGTTGAAAATAACATTGTTTATCAACATATTGCATTAACCGGCCGAGTGCTGGGGGCGCTGTTTTATTGTGAGCCAGACAGCCCGGCATGCAGTGATATTGTGGCGCAATTGAGCAGTGGCTCATGGTTAACACAATGGCCTTATGGGCGTGAAGATCAACTGGCTCCCATCGCCAAGTTACTGGCGCAATCAGAGACAGAGGAAACGTGGGAAGAAGCCTGGCAGCGGTTATTTATTGGCCCTTATGCTTTGCCTGCCCCTCCTTGGGGTTCGGTGTATCTGGATAAAGAAAATGTACTGTTTGGGGATTCGACCCTCAAATTGCGTCACTGGATGGCCGAGCAGCAAGTGGAAGTCACACTGGATACGGATGAACCCGAAGATCAGTTTGGTTTAGTGCTGATGATGGCGGCCTGGCTGGCAGAGAATCAACCCGAAAATCTACCTGATTTGCTGGCAGAACATGTACTGCCTTGGGCTTACCGCTATCTGGCTTTACTGCAATCTGATGCCGGGCACCCATTTTATCAAGGGGTAGCCCAGTTGGCAGCCCTGACGTTGAGCCATTGGCAGCATGAATTGCAGGTTACCCCGGTTGTGGTTCAGCTATATCGCTGAGTCAGCATTGAGTTAATGACTCAAGAATAAATGTCACTTTCTTACCAATATTGCTCGCCATGCAAACTAATGCATCAAGAGTAAGTTTCTCTGTTTTTTGATTCACCACATCAGACATTCTAGGGCGCGACACGTGTAATAATGTGGTCGCGTCCACTTGTCGTACTCCTTCAGATTTCATCGGCTAATCAATTCGTTTTTACAACTGTTATCTCCTCATTTCCCATGACCGTATCCGATCCGGCTCTTTTCGTATCGACTAATTTGTGACCGGCCTCTACTTTCCTTATTCTCATATTGGACAAGGCGTGGGGCGTTTGTATTATTAGATTGAATATAAATTTAATAGTGAATATATATTCAATGCGGAGAAAAATAATGAAAAATACCCTACTGAAATCCTGTCTTACCGCAGCATTGATCTCAATGGCGGGTGTTGCTGGCGCAGCCAGTAACGGTCTGATCGCCATTATCACCCCTTCCCACGATAACCCGTTCTTTAAAGCAGAGGCCGAGGGCGCTAAAGCCAAAGCAACAGAGTTGGGATACACCGTTCTGGTTGCTTCTCATGATGACGATGTGAACAAACAGAACCAATTGCTAGAAACGGCCATCGCCCGGAAAGCCAAAGCGATCATTCTGGATAACGCAGGTTCCGATGCCACTATCGGGCCATTGAAGAAAGCCAAAGCGGCAGGGATCCCAACCTTTCTGATTGACCGCGAAATCAACGAAACCGGTATTGCGGTCTCGCAAATCGTGTCGAACAACTATCAGGGCGCACAACTGGGCGCAGAGAAGTTCGTCGTGCTGATGGGCGGCAAAGGCAAATATGTTGAATTGCTAGGCCGTGAATCTGATACCAACGCCCATGTTCGCTCACAGGGTTATCACGATGTGATTGACGAACACAGCGACATGAAAATGGTCGCCCAACAGACTGCAAACTGGAGCCAAACTGAAGCCTTCAACCGGATGGAGTCCATTTTGCAGGCTAATCCAGACATCACTGGGGTGATTTCGGGTAACGACACTATGGCACTCGGCGCTGAAGCAGCATTAAAAGCCGCTGGGCGTAACGATGTCATCGTGGTTGGATTTGACGGCAGTGACTATGTCCGCGACTCCATCATCAACAAAGGCAACATCAAAGCCACAGTGCTCCAGCCGGGTTGGGCACAAGCTCAGATGGCGGTAGTTCAAGCTGATAAATATCTGAAAACCGGTTCAACCGGACAGGAAGAGAAACAGCTGATGGATTGTGTATTGATTGATGAAAACAATGCCAAGAACCTGAATGTCTTCGCGCTGAAAGAGTAACCGTTAAGTCAGATTCTAACACGCGCGTTTAAAGGCAATGAGGGGCGTCGCAGCCCCTCCTGACAGGAGGCAGTATGTGGTTCAGTGCCCTTTCGAAAGCCGGTGGGTTGTTGGTGATAAGCGCCGTGCTGGTGGCTTGCACCGTGGTGGATTTGGATGAAAACGGCAAGCCGATTCTGCCGGTTGATCCCAATGCGGTCGTCAGTGACTACAACCAACCACCGGACAAAGTCGCCGCCACTATTTGGGTGAACAAAGTGATGCCGTTTGCCAACACTAATGCACTCAGTTGGCAACAAGTGAAACAGCAACAAAACCAGCCAGCAACAGGGAAGAATAGCCAAAGCCGTTTTGTGCGCTTTAGCGGCAAAGTGGTCGCAGTAGAAACAGAAGGGCGGGAAGGCATGATGAAAGTTGCTATCGATGGTGACGAGCAAGTGCTGCAATTAGGCCCTATCGTTAAAGGCAATGCGATTCGCGATGCGTCAACCTTTATCCGTTTCGAGGATTTTAAAAACCAAGTGCAATACGCCCAGCTCTCTAAGGCATTAAGTAAGCGGGCTTTGCAGGATGTGGCAAAACCTGATGCCAGTTGGGTTGGGCAGCAAGTCGAGGTCTTGGCTGCGGTGACATTAACCCCAACGAACCTGAGTAATGCGGTACCACTCAGTTTGAATAAGGAGGGCCACTAATGGACCACAGACCTGACATTGTCATGCGTGCTGAGGACATTTCGATGCGTTTTCCTGGCACATTGGCATTAGATGCCGTCAGTTACCACGTATATCGCGGCAAAGTGAATGTGATTATTGGTGAAAATGGTGCTGGAAAATCAACCCTGATGAAGATTTTGGCCGGTGTGCAACAACCAACATCTGGGCAGATCTATTTGAACGAGCAGCCAGTAACGATTGCCAATACCCGCGAGGCCGCCGCACTCGGTATCGGCATGGTGCATCAGGAGCTGAACTTGTCTGAAAACCTCAATGTCGCGGAAAATATTTTTCTGGGGCGCGAGATTCAGCAAGGGCTGAAACCGATTAATCAAGCCGCGCAGGAATTGATTGCTGAACAACTGATGGTACGCCTTGATCAGGCCATTTCACCCAAAGAAATGGTGTCGAACCTGAAAGTCGGTCAGCAGCAACTCATTGAAATTGCCAAGGCTCTGGCAGAGCAGGCGGACATTTTGATTCTGGATGAACCGACCTCGGCACTGAGCAAAACCGAAGTCGATATTCTGTTTCGGGTGATTCGTGAGCTGACCCGCCAAGGTGTGTCCATCATCTACATTTCACATCGGCTGGAAGAGCTGATGGCCATTGGTGACTACATCACTATTTTGCGTGATGGGCGCTTTCAAGCAGAGGCGGCGGTCAAAGACATTGATGTGCCGTGGATTGTCCGTGAAATGTTGGGCAGTGATCCAGTCTCCAGCTTCCTTCATCCGGGCCGGACCTTCGGCGCGCCAATGATGGAAGTGGATAACGTTACTTTAATCAATGAATCCGGTAACACGGTGGTGAACCAAGTTTCGCTTGCCGTTCGCGCAGGTGAAATTGTTGGGATTTATGGCTTGATGGGGGCCGGGCGTACCGAACTGTTTGAATGCCTACTGGGTACTCAGCAAAACTATCTTGGCACCATCCGGCTTAATGGCACCGCGATTAATGCCAGAACCTCAACAGCGGAGCGCATCCGTCTTGGCATGAGTTTGGTGCCAGAAGACCGTAAAAAAACCGGCATTTTCCCTGTTTCCTCGGTTGCGAACAACCTGACTATTTCCAGCTTATGGCGTCGGCTGAAACACCGCTTTGCCATCTGGCAAGAGAGTGAGTCGCAGGTGGTAGCATCGGTGATTGGCGACTTGTCGATCAAAGTCTCCTCGCCAGAGGTGGAAATTCAGGCACTCAGTGGCGGTAACCAGCAAAAAGTGGTGATTGGCCGTTCATTGCTGACCAGCCCGAACATTTTACTGCTGGATGAACCGACGCGGGGCATTGATGTCGGTGCAAAAGCCGATGTGTTTGAAATGATGGTGAAACTCTCTGAGCAGGGAATTGGCATTCTGTTTTCCACCTCAGATCTGAAAGAAATCATGGCGGTATCCGACCGCATCTTGGTGATGTCGAACGGCAAACTGACGGCGAATGTTTCTCGTCAGTCGGCCAGTGAATCGGCATTGGTTACGGCAAGCGCACAAGGGTTTGAATGATGAAAGCAACAACTGGCACTGCGTTGGCGAGTCACCAGCCCGGTGGAGCGTCGTGGTCACGGGAAAACATGCTGCTGCTTCTGCTAAAGATGCGCACTTTTATTGCCTTATTCCTGATCCTGGGTTTCTTCTCGGTGATGGTTCCGGGGTTTCTGGCGACGGGCAGCCTGATCATTATGGTGAAGCATATTGCTATCAATGCTTTCCTCGCCTTGGGGATCACCTTTGTCATTATCACTGCCGGTATTGACCTTTCTATCGGGGCAACTTTGGGGCTATGCGGCATGATTGCCGGCTGGATGATTACCCAAGGCATTGTTTTACCAATGTTTGGTATTGCCATCTTCCCGAGCGTTTGGGTCGTGGTTCCGGTGGTATTGGTTATCGGGGCGCTGATTGGTGCGGTCAATGGTTGGATCATTACCCGCTATAACGTCGCTCCTTTCATCTGCACTCTCGGCACCATGTATGTGGTTCGCGGCGCGGCAATGCTGATTTCCGGCGGTGAAACCTTCCCCGGTTTACAGGGAAATCCGCAATTAGGGAATACCGGCTTTGATCTGTTGGGGTCAGGCACGCTGCTGGGATTGCCGATTGCTATCTGGATTATGTTTATTCTGGCGCTGGTCATTGCTTATGTTGCACGCCGCCTACCTTTTGGTCGCCATGTCTATGCCATCGGTGATAACGAACGTGCCGCAGAGCTGTCTGGTGTCAAAGTGCGGCAGGTCAAAGTATGGGTATACACCATCTCCGGTTTTTGCGCCGCGATTGCTGGGATCATTGTTTCTGCTCAACTGGTGGCTAGCCACCCCGCCAATGGCAGTGGTTTTGAGATGAATGCGATTGCTGCCGTTGTGCTTGGTGGGACCTCTCTGGCTGGGGGCCGGGGTACCATTTTGGGGACACTGATCGGTGCATTTGTTATTGGTATTTTGGCTGATGGGCTGGTCATGATGGGGGTCAGCGAGTTCTGGCAAATGGTTATCAAAGGCATCGTGATTATTGTGGCCGTTATTATCGATCAGATGCAAAACCGGATGCAGCACAAGGCCGCGATTGTCTCGCAAAAGGCGACTGTAGTGCCGCAAGTGGGGAAAAGCGAACAGGCATAAAGCGCGCATGGTTCAAAGGGCCATTGCAACCTAAGTACCACCGCAACCTGAGTACCACCGAACACAACAGATCTCATGCCGGAGAATCATTTCCGGGCAGGCTTGATGAAAGCTATTTTTTAGCATCATTAAGAATAAATATTCCTAAGTGAGTAAAAATTCACTGATGGATGATAAATAAAGAGAGGTAATGTCATGAATCCGTATTCACTGTCAGTCGATGAGCTGGTGAAAAAGGCGCGGGCTATCCGTCGCCGGATTGTCCTGCTTAATGCGAACAGCCCCGCAGGGGGGCACACCGGCGCTGATCTTTCGCAAGTAGAGATTCTGACGGCACTCTATTTTCGCATCCTCAATTGCGCGCCAGACCGGCTGACCTCACCTGAGCGCGATATCTATGTGCAATCTAAGGGACATGCTGTCGGCGGTTATTACTGCTGTCTGGCGGAAGCCGGTTATTTTCCTGAAGAGTGGCTGGCAACTTATCAACATGCCAATTCCCATCTGCCGGGTCATCCAGTCAAACATAAAACCCCCGGAATTGAATTAAATACCGGAGCGTTGGGCCATGGCTTACCTGTCGCGGTAGGTATCGCGTTGGCAGCAAAACGCGCTAACAGCAAACGTCGAGTATTTGTCTTGACCGGTGATGGTGAACTGGCGGAAGGCAGTAACTGGGAGGCTGCGTTAGTGGCTGCTCACTACCAGCTAGACAACCTCATCATCATTAATGACAAAAATAAACTCCAACTGGCAGGCACCACGAAATCCATTATGAATACCGATCCGCTGGCAGATAAATGGCGGGCATTTGGTCTGCATGTCACGGAGTGTCAGGGCAATGACATGCAATCAGTCGTGGAAACACTGGAGGGGCTGCAATCCAAGGGTAAACCGAATGTGGTGATTGCCAACACTGAAAAAGGTGCCGGTATTTCCTTTATTCAAGGGCGTGTGGAATGGCATCACCGGGTGCCGAAAGGCGCTGAAATTGATCTGGCACTGGAGGAGTTGAGCGATGAGTAATGCAGAACATTTGGCCTCAGTGATGGTCGAGCAATTTATAAATGCCGTTGATAACGGCGTGGATCTGGTCCCTGTTGTGGCTGACTCAACCTCAACGGCGAAAATTGGGCCTTTTATGGCTCGTTTCCCTGACCGAGTAGTGAATGTCGGGATTGCCGAGCAAGCCATGGTAGGTACGGCGGTAGGGTTGTCCATGGGCGGTAAAGTGGCCGTGACCTGCAATGCCGCGCCATTCCTGATTTCACGCTCCAACGAACAACTTAAAATTGATGTTTGCTATAACAACAGTAACGTCAAACTGTTTGGTCTTAACTCTGGTGCCAGTTATGGGCCACTGGCGAGCACTCACCACTGTATCGATGATATCGCTATCTTACGTGGCTTTGGCAACATTGAAATCTATGCACCCTCTGACCCACAAGAGTGCCGCCAAATCATTGATTATGCCTTGGCACATGTGGGGCCAGTCTATATCCGTCTGGACGGTAAATCTTTACCGCCGCTTCATAGTGAACACTACCAGTTCACTCCCGGCCAAATTGATGTTTTGCAGCAAGGGCAGGATATTGCTCTGGTAGCAATGGGTTCTACAGTGCATGAGGCTGTGAGTGCAGCAGCCATACTGGCAGACAACAATGTTTCTGCTGCGGTGGTCAATGTTTCTTCGATTCGCCCGTGTGATACTCAGCAGCTGTTAGCCATCCTCCAAAATAGCCAGCGGGTGATTACCATCGAAGAACATAATATTAATGGCGGTGTGGGTAGTCTGGTGGCTGAAGTCCTGGCCGAAGCGGGGAGCGGTATTCCTCTGGTGAGATTAGGTATTCCTGACGGTGGTTACGCGATTGCTGCCGATAGAGCGGATATGCGTGCCTATCATGGTTTTGATACGGCAGGCATTGTGGCTCGTGCTCTGCGGTTCTGCCGAGGAGAGTAACTATGTCGTTGAGTAGGCAGGCAATGTCGTCACCGATTATTTTGGCTATTGATGAAGGCACCACCAATGCGAAAGCCATTGCTGTGGACACTGCTGGGCAGATTTTGGCGAAAGCGTCAGTTCCCCTCCAGTTGGATCACCCAAAGCCTGGCTGGGCACAACAGGATCCACTCGCCATCTGGCAAGCCGTTTCTTTGGCTATTGAAGGCTGCCTAAGCCAGTTAGTCGGTGTGCGAGTTGCTGGCGTTGCTATCAGTAACCAGCGTGAATCTGTGCTTATTTGGGAGCGTGAGACAGGAGCGCCACTGACTCCGGTGGTGAGTTGGCAGTGTCGGCGATCGGAGACTTTTTGTCAGGCTCTGAGCCAATTACCCGAAGCTGCCATGGTTGCCGAACGCACTGGATTACCGATTGATCCTTTGTTTCCTGCGGCCAAAGTCCACGGCATGTTGGCTGAAATTCCCCAAGGTGTCGAAAGAGCGGCACATGGTGAGCTTTGTGTGGGCACGATTGACTGCTGGCTGACTTGGCAACTCAGTGGTGGTCAAAGTTTCTCAACTGACTTTTCCAATGCCGCCCGTACCCAGTTATTTAATATTCATTCAGGCCAATGGGACCCTGACCTGTTGGCGCTCTTTGGGATTCCGAGCCTTTGTCTGCCGGCGGTTTTACCTTCGGCGGCTATCCACGGGCATACGGGCAATACCGGTATCATCGGCCTGAGCCAAGGCGTGCCGATAGTGGCACAAATTGGTGATTCACATGCCGCGCTCTACGGTCAAGGGGGGGATCGTGCAGGTGAAGTCAAAGCCACCTATGGCACGGGTTCTTCTTTGATGACCACGGTGAAGCAAGCGAGCGCGCAGAGTCATGGTCTGAGCACGACCATCGCTTGGCATGATGGTGAATTACGCTATGCCCTTGAAGGCAATATCACTCACACCGGCTCCGGGGTGGCGTGGGTTTCGCGCATGTTAGGGATGACCGATTTAGCCTGTTTAACTGAAATGGCACAAAGCCAGCCGGGTAATCAAGGGGTCTACTTTGTTCCAGCATTATCCGGATTGGGAGCACCTTATTGGGACAGTCAGGCGCGTGGGTTATTTTGTGGCCTGACTGATGCCACTACGCCAGCGGTACTGGCCCGTGCCGGGCTGGAATCCGTCGCCTATCAAATCGCAGACGTCTTTTTTGCTATGGAGCAGGCTGGCCATCACCGCCTTGAACGACTACGTGTTGATGGCGGCGCGACCAGCAACCACTGGCTGATGCAATTCCAGGCCGATTTACTTCAACGTACCTTAATACGTAACCACACCGCAGAAGTGTCCGCACTGGGTGCGGCTTATTTAGGGGGGAAAACCCTTGGCTGGTGGCAGGATAGCCAGCAACTGGCGGCACTCCCCCGAGAAGTGGAATACATCGAACCGCGCGCTCAAAGTGCGGAGATGCAAGATAACTATAGCCTCTGGCAATCGGCCATCGCGCGCGCGCGTTTTCAGCCGAAATAACCCACACTAGGAGTAAGCATATGTCAGCAATACCTCGTAAGTTAACTTTTGCTGTGATTATCGGCAATCGGGGGTTCTTCCCCAGCTATCTCGTGGCAGACGCGCGCCGTGATGCTCAGGCACTGTTCGACCGCTTGGGAATTAACACTATTATGCTCAATGAAGAGCAAACCCCATTGGGGGGAGTAGAAAATTGGCGCGATGCTAAAGTATGTGCCGAATTATTCCGTAAGCACAGTGAAGAAATCCACGGTGTCGTGGTTATTTTGCCCAATTTTGGTGACGAAAAAAGTGTCTCTGACGCCATCCGTCTTTCTGGTCTTAAAGTGCCAGTATTGGTACAGGCAGAAGAGGATGCACTGGATAAAATGGGGTTGGCGACACGCCGGGATAGTTTCTGCGGCAAAATCTCACTTTGTAACAACCTGCGCCAATACGGTATCCCATTCACTTTGACGAAACAGCATGTTTGCAGCTTAAACAGCGAGATTTTCAGTCGTGATGTTGAACAGTTTGTGCAGCTATGCCGCGTTGTTCATGCCATGAAACGGGTACGAGTCGGGGCTATAGGTGCTCGCCCAACAAACTTTAATACCGTGCGCTACAGCGAGAAACTGTTAGAGAATTTAGGCATTACGGTTGAAACCCTCGACTTATCTGAAGTTTTTTTCCGGGTTGCCAACCTCAGTGATAACGACATTCGTGTTGGTGAAAAACTGGCATTGTTAAAAGCCAATGGAGATACCAGTGCTATTCCACAAGATAAATTGCACAAAATGGCAAAATTATTTGTGGTTATCAGTGAATGGATTATCGCCAACGATATTGATACGACTGCCATGCAGTGTTGGACATCATTGCAACAAAATCTGGGTATTAACGTTTGCTCCATCATGAGTGTGATGTCCGGGCAACTCATGCCAAGTGCCTGTGAAGTGGATGTTATGGGAGCATTATCGATGTATGCACTGGCTAGTTGTTCGCTGGCGCCGGCCTCTATTGCTGACTGGAATAATAACTTTGGTGCTGAACGTGATAAGTGCGTACTGTTCCATTGCGGTAACTTTGCCAGTGAAAGTTTGGAAAGTTCGACCATGGGTACTGCTGATATTATTGGCACCACCGTGGGGTGTGAAAATACCTGTGGTGCTGTCCATGGCCGAATGAAGTCTGGGCCATTGACTTATTTCCGCCTATCCTCCGATGATTTTACCGGTCAAGTGCGAGCTTATGTAGGAGAGGGGCGCTCTGTCAGTGATGAATTAGACACTGTAGGTTGTCGTGCCGTGGTTGAAGTGCCACAATTGGAAAGTTTACTTACCCATATCTGCAATAATGGCTTTGAACACCATGTGGCGATGAATCATTCAGCCACCGCTCAAGTGCTGCAAGAAGCATTCAGCAAATACCTCGGTGTTGATTGCTACTGGCATGCGAAGTAAGCGCTCGCATCACTATTATCCCGCGCCAAGGAGGGTGCGGTTGACTGTATTGCCATCTTTCAAGATGCAGAGTTGTCGGCTGCCATGGTTTACCCTAGCCATTGAGTTATCCCAACACCTTGTGCCCATTCAGTTGCCACCTACCTACAATCTGAAATCTATTGGCTCTGCAATGTGATTTCGCTATAACAGTGTCTCGGCAGTTAATCTGTCGGTAATCAAGACATCTATATAGTGACCCGTTAGTGCGCCGCGAATAGCTGCACTTTTACCCACCCCACCCGCTAGCGCCACAACTCGTGGGCAGGCGCGCAATTGTGGCAATGACATACCGATGACTGGGTCTTCTTCATCGCTGAGCACCGCGTTACCTGCCGCATCAAAATAGTGTAGGCATAAATCACCTACCGCACCGCGCTCGGCCAATAATTTCAGCATCTCTTCATGGTAATAGTTACCGGAATTTTTCAGCAGTTGTGATGGCTCTAGATCGCCGATACCGACTAACGCCAGATCTACTTCTGCAAATTTATTCACTACATCAGCAACTTCACCGCTGGAGATCAAACGTGCACGATCTTCTGTTGAACGTTCAATACTTTGTGCGGGTAGTAAGTAGGCAGGACAATTTAAAATGTTTGCCAATGATTGGGTCAATAATGTGGCTTGAACGTTACCGTTGGGGCCAACACCGCCCAATAATTGGATAACGCCGCTGGCTTTGATGTTAAGTGGGTGAAGATTATCCACCATCGCTCGGATAGTGCTACTCCAAGAAGAGATACCCACCATATCGTTTGGTCGAATACTGGTTTGCATATAGTGGGCGGCAGCAGAACCGATAGCTTGCTTGATTTGTGCTGGGCTGGCGTCATCCGCAATATCTACCACTATGGCCTGGTCAATACCATAATGTTTTTGAATCTGTGATTCGATACCAATAAACATGTTAGCGGGCTGGATAACACTGATTTTCACCACACCCTCTTTGACACAACGGGTTATCGCACGGGACACAAAAGATTGAGATAAATGTAAGCTGTCAGCAATTTCGGATTGCTTCATTCCTTCGGTGTAATACAGCGTGGCTATCTTCACCAGCAACCTTTGCTCATCTTGTCTTGACATGGTTCCATCCCGCTAAATACCTGATGCTGATATTTTTATTCAAAGCCGAATAAATAACAAGCAGTACCCAATTCACACCTAACCTGTTATTGCTCTTTAGAATCATCCTTTGACAAGTTTTCTTCTGGGGCTTTCTCACCTTCAGGTTGGTCTGGTGGTGGCATAATGTCGTGGATTAATTGTTCATCAAAGCTTGGGTTTAGCGCAGAAGAGAGGGGAGAACTCACTAAACTGTCTGGTATTGCCATATGTGGCACAGGAGCATCGTTAACAAATTCATCTTGATCTTGTTTCACGGTTCGGCTGAATGCGATGAGGCTTAAGCCACAAAGAGAGAAGAAGGCATACAGAATATTGCCACCCAGAGGCGCAATCAGCGCCCCAACAGCAAGTGGCCCGATACTTGCGCCTACCCCGAATGACATCAGTAAACATGCCGCTAGTGAGACTCGCCGTTCGGGTGCAATCAGGTCATTGGCCAGTGCCACAACCAAGGGATACAGCGTGAATTGCAACATGCTGACGATAAAGCCCAACCCTAGCAGAAAATGGAACGATATATGGGGTACCAGCGCTAGTGGAAGTGCGGTTAATGCCAGTAATAGTGCGTTAATGCGAATTAAGAGAGTGCGGTTATAGCGATCTGACAGCCAGCTGAGTGGAAGTTGGGCGACTAAACCGGCAAAAATGGATAACGCCATAAACAGACCGGTTTCCTGAGTCGAAAGTGATTGCAGGCTGGCATAGACGGGCGCCAAGCCGTAAAACGAACCGACAATCATGCCAATAACCAATGTTGATGCCAGAATTTTGGGGATGGAGCGGATGAAAAATTTCAATTCCATCGGTGCCGGAGACATCTGCTGGGCATTACTGCGAGTGGTCAGTGCGACAGGCACCAAACAAAGGGCAAAAAACAGAGCAATAATCATCAACGTGCTTAAACCCAACTCGGGTTGAAGCATTAATACCACCTGACCCAATGCCATTCCGGCATAGGTTGCCGCCATATAAAAACCAAATACCGTGCCGCGCTGATTAGACTCAGCCTGATCGTTGAGCCAGCTCTCCAATACCATAAATTGGCACATCATACAGAGGCCAATAATCAAGCGTAGAACCACCCATGCGGGGATATATTCAGTCAGGCCATGACTTAGCACTGCTGCGGTAATAATGCCCGCACAGGCAACATAAGCCCGAATATGACCCACTCGTGCAATCAGGAAGTGGCCGACCTTGCCACCGATAACCAAACCAATATAGTTTGCGGCAATGATTGACCCAATGAGTGCACCTGAGACATTAATGGCGGTCAGACGTAGTGAGATATAAGTGGTCAGCAAACCTGAACCCAACAACATCAGCACGGTCGCACTATAAAGTGGGAAGAAGGCGTTAAGAATTTTTTTCACTGTCACGTCCTTAGTTCATCATCCCGGATAAAATGCCGGAACTACAGATGTCGCCAGCCGCATCCTCTTTATTTTGATACTAACAGCTGAGCCTCTGAGGTAAAGCTTTGTACGGAAAAGAACTTTCTTTCATAGCACCTTGCGAAGCGCTTCGCACAACTGAGCGCTGTTGTCGCAGCAAGCAAAAGAAGTGCTACTATCTGCAACAGAAAATCTCATTTGAGTCGGGGGAGCAATGAGCGAGAAACTGTTACGTCAGCTTAGTATTGCGGTGGGTAATAAGCTAAAAGAGCGTGCTGCTTGGGTGACTTGTGCTGAGTCTTGTACGGGAGGGTGGGTTGCGAAAACACTGACTGATATCGCAGGCAGTTCAGCCTATTTTGACCGTGGTTTTGTGACTTACAGTAATCAGGCAAAACATGATTTACTGGGTGTAAAAGAAAATACACTGGCAAATTATGGTGCGGTGAGCGAGAACGTGGTGCAAGAAATGGCTCTGGGCGCATTACGAGAAGCGAATGCAGACTTCGCGATAGCCATTAGTGGCATTGCCGGGCCTGATGGTGGTTGTGCGAAGAAACCAGTAGGTACGGTATGGTTCGCTTTTGCAACGCATGAAGGTTTGGTTGTTGCCAATAAACAGTTTTTCGAGGGTGACC
The DNA here is from genome assembly GCF_044905075.1 of Yersinia vastinensis. Taxonomy (NCBI): domain Bacteria; kingdom Pseudomonadati; phylum Pseudomonadota; class Gammaproteobacteria; order Enterobacterales; family Yersiniaceae; genus Yersinia; species Yersinia vastinensis. Next base: position 3,675,606 of record NZ_CP173260.1, on the reverse strand, counting down.
GCGATGCTGTGCGGTTGCAAGCAACTGTTTTCGCACTACAAACACTATTAGATGATTTTCTGTAAAAATAGGCTTGATACTGTATGATTGTACAGTATAATTAGCGGTAATTTCCTGCACAAAACAACATTCAGTGGTGATGACAGGGGTAACCCGGCATACCAGAGAGGGAGTAAAAATGGCTATTGATGAGAATAAACAAAAGGCGTTAGCAGCAGCACTGGGCCAAATTGAAAAACAATTCGGCAAAGGCTCTATTATGCGTCTTGGCGAAGACCGCTCAATGGATGTTGAAACCATTTCTACCGGTTCTCTTTCTCTTGATATCGCATTGGGGGCGGGTGGCCTGCCAATGGGGCGTATTGTTGAAATCTATGGTCCTGAATCATCAGGTAAAACAACGCTGACTTTACAGGTTATTGCCGCTGCCCAGCGTGAAGGCAAAACTTGTGCATTTATCGATGCTGAGCATGCTCTTGATCCAATTTATGCTAAAAAATTAGGCGTAGATATTGATAATTTGCTGTGTTCTCAGCCGGATACCGGTGAACAAGCGTTGGAAATCTGTGATGCATTGACTCGCTCTGGCGCTGTTGATGTCATCATTGTTGACTCCGTTGCAGCATTAACACCAAAAGCTGAAATTGAAGGTGAAATTGGTGACTCTCATATGGGCCTGGCGGCACGTATGATGAGCCAAGCTATGCGTAAGCTGGCGGGTAATTTGAAGAATGCCAATACCTTGTTGATCTTCATCAACCAGATTCGTATGAAAATCGGTGTTATGTTTGGTAACCCTGAAACCACCACTGGCGGTAACGCACTTAAATTTTATGCCTCGGTACGTCTAGATATCCGTCGTATTGGTGCAGTAAAAGAAGGTGATGTGGTTGTAGGTAGCGAGACTCGCGTCAAAGTTGTGAAGAACAAAATTGCAGCGCCATTTAAACAAGCTGAATTCCAGATCCTGTACGGTGAGGGTATCAATATTAATGGCGAACTTGTTGATTTAGGTGTTAAGCACAAGCTGATTGAGAAAGCGGGCGCATGGTATAGCTACAACGGCGACAAGATTGGTCAGGGTAAAGCGAACGCCAGTAACTATTTAAAAGAAAACCCAGCGGTAGCTGCTGAGTTGGATAAAAAACTGCGTGAGATGCTACTCAACGGTGGCAATGGTGAACAAGCTGCAACGACAGCAGCATTTGCCGATGAAGCTGATGAGACAAGCGAAGAGTTTTAATTCGTAAGTTTTGACCGAGTTTACACGGTAACCCATTAATAAACGGCTCACTTAGTGGGCCGTTTTAGTCAGTGGCGAAAAGCACCGGTAACGCCGCCGCAACTTTGAGAAGAAAGATGTTACCCAAAGTCATTGGCGTTGCAGCAAGGCCGCAAATGAATGAATCCCGATGAGCTGACAATGGTCAGTAATTCGGGTGAAAGAGTGTAGCTAACACCGCTGCAACTTCAAGTAAGAAGGGTAATTATGAATGACTTACTGAGCCGAGCTATGAGACTTCTTTCTCAACGCGACCATAGTGAGTCTGAACTGCGCCGCAAACTTGCGGCGCAGCCATTCTCAGCAAAAGGCCATTGGGGAAAACGAGCAGACGGTGGGAATAGTGAACCTGTCGAGGACATTGCTCCAAAAGTTATCGAACAGGTTATTGCTTACTGCTACCAGCATAATTGGCTAGATGATTCCCGCTTTGCTACCAGCTACCTTAATAGTCGCAGCCGTAAAGGATATGGCGCACAGCGTATCCGTTCTGAATTGATGCAAAAGGGTGTCGATAAAGAACGAATTCAGGCTGCTTTTGAAATTAGTGAAATTGACTGGTGTATGCTCGCAAAAGAGGTTGCACAGCGAAAATTCGGGGAAATTTTACCTGTTGACTGGAAAGAAAAGGCTAAGGTTCAGCGATATCTTCTTTATCGTGGCTTTTTTCAGGAAGAAATTCAGTCTATTTACAGGAATTTTGTCGAATGAATGCACACGGGATTTTACTTCCCCTCGAAGAAAATTTATCTTAGTCCCACTTTTTGTTCGTGAGCTTACCCACTGTGTCGCCCTTTATAGGCACCAGATTTGCTCGCGGGCTATTCTTTTAGCTTGTTTCCGGGACAATTATGAGCAAGAGCACCGCTGAGATTCGTCAAGCGTTTCTCGATTTCTTCCATAGCAAGGGACATCAGGTTGTATCAAGCAGCTCTTTGGTCCCTAATAATGACCCTACGCTGTTGTTTACCAATGCCGGGATGAACCAGTTTAAGGATGTCTTCTTAGGTTTGGATAAACGGGCTTATTCCCGTGCGACGACCTCTCAGCGTTGCGTGCGAGCGGGTGGTAAGCATAATGACCTTGAAAACGTAGGTTATACCGCGCGTCATCATACATTTTTCGAAATGTTGGGTAACTTCAGCTTTGGTGATTACTTCAAACATGACGCCATCAATTTCGCTTGGGAGTTATTAACCGGCGAACAGTGGTTTAATTTACCGAAAGAAAAACTGTGGGTAACCGTTTACGAAACTGATGACGAGGCCTACGAAATTTGGGCCAACGAAGTTGGGGTGCCGCGTGAGCGCATTATCCGTATCGGTGATAACAAAGGCGGCGCCTTTGCATCAGATAACTTCTGGCAAATGGGTGATACCGGCCCTTGTGGTCCATGCACAGAGATTTTCTATGACCATGGTGACCACATCTGGGGGGGGCCTCCGGGGTCAGCAGAAGAAGACGGCGATCGCTATATTGAGATTTGGAATATCGTCTTCATGCAGTTCAATCGCCAATCTGACGGTACTATGCTGCCGTTGCCTAAGCCGTCAGTTGATACTGGCATGGGGCTTGAGCGTATTGCTGCGGTATTACAGCACGTTAACTCAAACTACGAGATTGACCTGTTCCGTAATTTGATCAGCGCGGTGGCTGATGTCACGGGTGCAACAGATCTTTCCAGTAAGTCTCTCCGGGTGATTGCTGACCATATCCGTGCTTGTGCTTTCCTAATTTCCGATGGGGTTATCCCGTCGAATGAAAGCCGTGGTTATGTTTTACGCCGCATCATCCGTCGCGCAATCCGTCATGGCAACATGCTGGGCGCTAAAGAGACTTTCTTCTACAAACTCGTAGCGCCATTGATTGCGGTTATGGGCTCTGCTGCTGATGAATTGAAGCAGCAGCAGGCGATGGTAGAGCAGGTTCTAAAAACCGAAGAAGAGCAATTTGCACGGACATTAGAGCGTGGTTTAGCGCTATTAGATGAAGAACTCGGCAAATTGACCGGTGACACTCTTGATGGTGAAACCGCCTTCCGCTTGTATGACACCTACGGTTTCCCGATCGATTTAACCGCAGATGTTTGTCGTGAACGTAACTTGAAAGTAGACGAAGCCGGCTTTGAACAAGCAATGGAAGCTCAACGCCGTCGTGCCCGTGAATCTAGCGGATTTGGTGCAGATTACAACAGCCTTATTCGTGTGGATAGTGCAAGCCAGTTCTCTGGTTATGATCATGTTCATCAGCAGGCGACGGTGACGGCACTATTCCGTAATGGCGCAGCAGTTGATGAGATTCATGAAGGTGAAGAGGCGGTTGTTGTTCTTAATCAGACACCATTCTACGGTGAGTCTGGTGGTCAGGTTGGTGATAAAGGCGAGTTGAAAAATGCGACCGCAACTTTTGTTGTAGGCGATACCCAAAAATATGGCCAAGCTATCGGGCATTTAGGGAAATTGACTCACGGAACGTTGCGAGTTAATCACAGCATTGATGCTCAGGTTGATGTCGCACGGCGTAATCGTATTCGTCTGAATCACTCCGCGACTCATTTACTGCATGCAGCATTACGTAAAACGCTGGGTGAGCATGTGGCTCAGAAAGGCTCGTTGGTGAATGACAAATATCTGCGCTTCGATTTCTCTCATTTTGAAGCCATGAAACCAGAGCAAATTCGTCTGGTAGAAGATATTGTCAATGAGCAGATTCGTCGCAATATGCCGGTTCAAACTGAAGTGATGGAGCTGGATGCGGCAAAAGAAAAAGGCGCAATGGCTCTATTTGGTGAGAAATATGATGACCAGGTGCGAGTTCTGACCATGGGGGATTTCTCAACCGAGCTGTGTGGAGGTACTCACGCTAGCCGTACCGGCGATATTGGCTTGTTCCGCATTTTGTCTGAGTCAGGCACCGCTGCCGGGATTCGCCGTATTGAAGCGGTAACCGGTGAAGGTGCTATTGCACAGTTGCATCAACAAAGTGACCTTTTGGCAGATGTCGCTCATCTGGTGAAAGGCGATACTAATAATCTGGCTGATAAAGTGCGTGCGGTGCTGGATCGTAGCAAAATGTTGGAACGTGAACTCCAACAATTAAAAGATCAGCAGGCTGCGCAGGAAAGTGCCTCATTGTCGTCCAATGCAAAATTGGTCAAAGGTGTGAAACTATTAGTCAGTCAGTTGGATAATATTGAACCAAAAATGCTGCGTACTATGGTTGATGATCTTAAAAATCAGCTAGGGTCCGCTATTATTGTGCTGGCAACAATAGCCGATGATAAGGTCAGTCTTATTGTTGGTGTAACTAAAGACCTCACGAGTAAAATCAAAGCGGGTGAGTTGATCGCGGATATTGCTCAACAAGTTGGTGGTAAAGGCGGTGGGCGCCCTGATATGGCTCAAGCAGGTGGGACTGATGTCCAAGCATTGCCAGCTGCATTGGCAAGTGTTGAGGCATGGGTTGAATCCCGGCTATAAATAAAGAATGACCTATTAAATCAATACGCCATATCTCTATGCGAGGTATGGCGTTTTTCAATTTTCCTGTCATAGTTCAATCACAAAGTTAAACGCAAAGTTGTTTGCTTCAGCTAAACTTGTATTAGTTAGAGACTTGACCAAGCTACTTACATTTTATGTGAATGTGATGGCTTACGTTTTCACGGTGTATGATGGATAATGGCGGGGAAACAGAGAGACCCGACTCTTTTAATTTTTCAAGGAGCAAAGAATGCTTATTCTGACTCGTCGAGTTGGTGAAACACTCATGATTGGCGATGAGGTTACGGTTACTGTATTAGGGGTTAAAGGCAACCAAGTTCGAATTGGTGTAAATGCTCCGAAAGAGGTTTCTGTTCACCGTGAAGAAATCTACCAGCGTATCCAAGCAGAAAAGTCTCAACCGACGACTTACTGATTTTGAAGAAGCGTCTCGTGTTTCACGAGGCGCTACTGCCCTATTTATTCCCCTCATTCCGCCGTTTATCCATTTTTTATGTTCTTATTCCCGTAATAATTATCTGTTCGCGACCAATTTAATGGGGCAACCAAGATGATTTTCTTTTTTCCCTCATCAACTTCCATCACAATAAACACTATGTTGCCTGTTGATAAAACACTCTTTTTGACGTCAAACTGGTCATGTTGCGTGTGAATTGTGCAATTGAACGTGAGTTAGGAAAAATTGTTTGACTTATAAGTGCGGGAAAGTAATATGTGCGCCACGCAGTGCCGATGAGCTTCTTCAAAAGCAAGTTAGGCACAATTCGCAAGAAGCGTATGGTGAGGTGGCCGAGAGGCTGAAGGCGCTCCCCTGCTAAGGGAGTATACGGTCAAAAGCTGTATCGAGGGTTCGAATCCCTCCCTCACCGCCATTTACTATGCACCCATAGCTCAGCTGGATAGAGTACTCGGCTACGAACCGAGCGGTCGGAAGTTCGAATCTTCCTGGGTGCACCATATTTTGCAGTATGGTGAAATAGTTAAATGAACATCAGGTAGTGTCAAAGAATTAATTGCACCCATAGCTCAGCTGGATAGAGTACTCGGCTACGAACCGAGCGGTCGGAAGTTCGAATCTTCCTGGGTGCACCATCTTCTAGGTCATCAATCTTGTTGTTAAGTTTCACTTGTTGAAACGCTCCTGAAAAATTAGATACACAAAACTGCACCCATAGCTCAGCTGGATAGAGTACTCGGCTACGAACCGAGCGGTCGGAAGTTCGAATCTTCCTGGGTGCACCATATTAAGAAACCTCGCTACGGCGGGGTTTTCTGTTTTCTAGTGCTCAGAGTCCGTATAGAACCGAGCGGTCGGAAGTTCGAGCCGAGCGAAGCGAGACAACGTTGCTTTAGCAACGGCCCGTAGGGGCGAGGCGTTAGCCGAGTCATCTTCCTGGGTGCACCATATTAAGAAACCTCGCTACGGCGGGGTTTTCTGTTTTCTGGGCCTAGATCATTTCATGACTGACCAATTTAAACCTTTTCACCTTCCTATCTTGCTATTCACTCGCCAACTTATTATTTTTTATCATTCTGGATGGCATGACGATCAATTGATAAGTTTATTTTTTGATTAAATTCAATTGATTATACAGTAAGCGACAATCTGGCTGGTTTACGATAAAGTAGCTTTTCATTTTCTCCCAGGTCGTGGGGTCACGATGTACGATCTCTATGAAGGTCTGATTTTTGATATGGATGGCACCATCCTGGATACTGAATCCACCCATCGCCAAGCATGGCGTCAGGTGTTAACACCTTATGGTATGCAGTTTGACGAGCAAGCTATGGTGGCATTGAATGGTTCACCAACGTGGCAAATTGCCCGTGTAATCATTGCAAACCATCAATCAGATCTGGATCCTCATTTATTGGCCGCAGAAAAAACCGCATTGGTGAAAACGATGCTGTTGGACAATGTGAAGCCTCTGCCGCTCATAGACGTGGTTAAAGCCTATCATGGGCGCAAACCTATGGCTGTGGGAACAGGAAGCGAACACGCCATGGCTGAGATGCTTTTAGGGCATCTTGGCTTACGTGACTATTTTGATGCCATTGTCGGTGCGGATGATGTCACCAAACATAAACCTGAGCCTGAGACATTCTTGCGCTGTGCGCAATTACTCGGTGTCCGTCCTGATCAATGCGTAGTCTTTGAAGATGCTGACTTTGGTGTCGAGGCTGCAAAAAGGGCGAATATGGCAATAGTTGATGTGCGCTTGCTGTGAGTAGTACGCTCGCTATTGCTTCATTATTTGGGAGTAGCTTCCTTAGCGCGACACTCTTACCCGGAAATTCTGAAATTCTGTTAGTCACCCTATTAACGGCAGGTAGTGCGCCAGCCTTGATGCTGGTGTTGTCTGCTACCGTCGGAAATACGTTAGGGGGGCTAACAAATGTTGTTATAGGCCGTTTATTACCGGAACTGAAGCCACAGCGTGGGATGAGCACAGCACTAGGCTGGCTTCAACGCTTTGGCCCCGCGGCTTTGTTACTAAGCTGGTTACCGGTAGTGGGCGATTTGATGTGTGTGTTGGCAGGCTGGTTGCGTATGCCCTGGGGTCTTGTGGCTTTTTTTCTGTGTTTGGGAAAAGCATTGCGTTATATCGTGTTAACGATAATTACGTTGCAAGGAATCGCGTGGTGGCAGTAAAGAATGTGACAAACTTACGTAGTCACATCTATGCAGTTTCAGTATGCTGACGAGTTATGGTTTTCAAGAGCGGGAGGTCGATTTGATCCCGGATGTATCACACGCGCTGACTTGGTTGGAAGCGCATCCTAAAGCCCTGAAAGGGATCCGTCGCGGTATTGAGCGGGAAACATTGAGAGTCACTGCCGATGGCCAACTCGCCTCGACGGGCCATCCAGAGTCGCTGGGTGCGGCATTGACACATCAGTGGATTACTACCGACTTTGCTGAGGCATTGCTGGAATTCATCACGCCAGTCGATGGTGATATCGATCATCTGCTGACTTTTTTACGTGATATTCACCGCTATACCGCACGTAAATTGGGTGATGAACGCATGTGGCCACTTAGCATGCCTTGTTTTATCGGTGCCGAGCAGGATATCGAACTGGCTAAATATGGTTCATCCAATATTGGTCGTTTCAAAACACTGTACCGTGAGGGGTTAAAAAACCGTTACGGCGCACTGATGCAAACTATTTCCGGCGTGCACTATAACTTCTCTTTGCCATTGGAGTTTTGGCAGGCATGGGCCGGTGTTACCGATGAGAAAAGTGGTAAGGAAGAGATTTCCGCAGGATATTTTCGCCTGATCCGCAATTACTACCGCTTTGGTTGGGTTATTCCTTATCTGTTTGGTGCTTCTCCGGCCATTTGCTCATCATTCCTGCAAGGGCGTGAGACAGCGTTGCCGTTTGAACGTAATGATCAAGGAATGTGTTATTTGCCGTATGCCACCTCATTGCGCCTGAGTGACTTGGGTTATACCAATAAATCACAAAGCAATTTGGGCATCACGTTTAATGACTTGCACACCTATGTTGCAGCACTGAAACGCGCGATTCAAACGCCATCAGAAGAATATGCAGCCTTGGGGCTAAAAGACGGTGATCGTCATCTGCAATTGAATACCAACGTACTGCAAATCGAAAATGAGCTGTATGCTCCAATTCGGCCTAAACGGGTTACCCGAGTCGGTGAGTCGCCATCTGATGCTTTGTTACGCGGTGGTATCGAATATATCGAAGTACGTTCGCTGGATATCAATCCATTCTCACCGATTGGTGTTGATGCTGTGCAAGCGCGCTTCCTTGATCTCTTCTTGATTTGGTGTGTGCTGGCGGATGCGCCTGAAATGAGCAGCGATGAATTGCTGTGTACTCGTAAGAACTGGAATCGGGTCATTTTAGAAGGGCGTAAACCGGGTCAGACTATCGGCATGGGTTGCAATGATACCCGTGAGCCACTGGAGAAGGTCGGTAAAGATCTGTTTGCGGACTTGCGTCGTGTTGCAGAAGTTTTAGATGGGAAAGATAGCACTGAGTATCAACAGGTCTGTGATGAGCTGGTCGCATTCTTTGATGACCCAAGTTTGACGTTCTCTGCGCGTATTTTGCAAGCGATGAAAGAAAATGGTATTGGTGGTGTTGGCCTTGAGTTAGCTGAACGTTATCGCGAAATGTTGCAAAGTGAGCCATTGGAGTTGCTGACGGAAGAGCAATTATCTGAGGAGGGTGCTGCATCATGGGTACGCCAACGTGAGTTGGAACTCAAAGATAAGCTAAGCTTTGAAGAGTATTTGGTACTGCACGGCGGCCAATAAAAAGAAAAGGCCACATTGCTGTGGCCAAATTAACATCTCTGATAACAGGGATGATGATAACAAATGCGCGTCTTTCACATATTAAGACGCGCAGGAAAGAAAAAAGTTTCACGAGTTGCGAAAAAAGATCGAATAAAAATTATTTTTTTATGAGGAGGTGACTAAATGCCATTATTGGATAGCTTTACCGTAGACCATACCATCATGAAAGCACCCGCAGTTCGCGTTGCCAAGACGATGAAAACCCCTCATGGTGACGAGATAACAGTATTTGATTTACGCTTCTGTGTGCCAAATAAAGAAGTGATGCCTGAGCGTGGGATCCATACATTGGAGCACTTGTTTGCGGGTTTCATGCGTAACCATCTTAATGGCAATGGTGTTGAGATTATCGATATCTCGCCGATGGGATGCCGTACCGGTTTCTATATGAGCTTGATTGGAACACCAGATGAGCAGCGTGTTGCTGAGGCCTGGAAAGCAGCAATGGAAGATGTGTTGAAAGTCACCGATCAGCGGAAAATCCCTGAGCTAAATGAGTATCAGTGCGGTACTTATCATATGCACTCGCTGGAAGAGGCGCAGGACATTGCCAAAGGCATTATTGACCGCGGTGTGCGCGTCAACCACAACGAAGAGTTGGCTTTGCCGAAAGAAAAACTGAAAGAGCTACATATCTAGCTTTCAGTCATTGATAGATAAACATAAAAAGACGCTCATAAGGCGTCTTTTTTACTGACAGCAGGGGGATTAGATCCAGTGATTACAGGGGATGGTTATCCGGTAGAATAGGTGTTACCCGCACTCGCTTAATCATGTTCTCTTGCACATCCAGTACATCAATCAAATAATTCCCAATGCGAACCTGAGCATCTATTTGTGGAATATCTTCTAACTCTTCCAACAACATGCCATTGATTGTGCGGGCATCGACAGGTAACGACCAGTTAAATGCTTTGTTCAGTTCACGAACACTGGCACTACCATCAATCAAAACAGAACCATCACTCTGTGGATTGACCTCTTCAGCAAGTGTTGGGGACATGGATGTTGTGAAGTCACCCACGATCTCTTCCAAAATATCTTCGACCGTCACTAAACCTTGAATATCGCCATACTCATCGACAATCATGCCGACTTTCTCTTTATTACGCTGGAATTTCACCAACTGTACGTTCAGCGGTGTGCCTTCAGGAATAAAGTAAATCTCATCGGCTGCTCGCAGTAGATTCTCTTTGTTGAACTCTTTTTTTTCCATCATAAGCCGATAAGCTTCCCGCACACGTAGCATGCCTATAGCATCATCCAACGATTGGCGATAGAGCACGATACGGCCATGAGGTGAGTGGGTAAGTTGGCGCATGATTGATTTCCAATCGTCATTGATATCAATACCAATCACTTCATTGCGCGGCACCATAATATCGCTGACTGTGACCTTTTCCAGATCCAGCACCGATATCAGCATGTCTTGATTACGGCGAGAGATTTGTGAATGGGACTCATTCACAATACTGCGTAATTCATCTTTACTCACGGCATCACTGCTGTGCACATTCCCACGGATACCACATAGACGCATTAATCCTCGGGTAATGGTATTGAGCAACCAAACCAATGGCAGCATGATTTTTTGTAGGGGGGCAAGTAATACACTACTGGGGAAGGCCACGCGCTCAGGATAAAGTGCCGCGATGGTTTTGGGCATGACTTCAGCAAAAATCAGCACGACAAACGTCAGAACCCCAGTGGCAATTGCAACCCCGGCATTCCCATATAAACGGATACCGATGATTGTCGCGAGCGCGGAAGCCAGAATATTGACCAGATTATTACCAATTAGCACTAGGCTTATCAGGCGGTCAGGGCGGCGTAGTAGTTTCTCAACCCGGCGAGCGGCACGATTGCCTTGCTTAGACAAGTGGCGTAAACGATAGCGATTCAGAGTCATCATGCCGGTTTCGGAGGCAGAAAAATAAGCCGAAACCACGACCATAATGACAAGAATGATGAGAAGCGTGCTAGTTGATATGTGATCCAACGCAGAGTTCCTTAATTGCTATGTAGGCCATATATGAGTGAGTTAAATCATGATTAAGGAACCATGATTTCCTGAACCAGTCGGCTACCAAAATAAGCCAGTGTAAGCAAAAGCGCACCCGCAAAACTGAACCAAATTACTCTGCGCCCACGCCAACCCTCATGATAATGGCCCCATAATAGAACGATATAAACAAACCACGCCATGGTCGATAACACCGCTTTATGGACGTTTTCCTTGCTAAAAATATTGTCCATATACAACAAGCCGGTACAGAGTGTCAGTGTGAGTAGTACCACACCAATTTGCGTAATATGGAACATTTTACGCTCAATGCTCATCAAAGGAGGCATATCGGTATTAAATGTGACTTTCTTATTCTTTAACTGGTAATCGAGCCAAGCCAGTTGTAGGGCATAGAGTGCTGCGATGATAAGCGTTGCGTAGGCAAAAAGTGCGAGTCCAATGTGGACGAAAATAGCAGGGCTGGCTTCTAGATGGGTAATAAACTCCCCCGGCAACAAGCTGGCCAACGCTAAATTTATCATGGCAAAGCTATAGACAATAGGTAGTAAGAACCAACCTCGCCCTTGAGAGGCGACAATCGTCATGATGGTGCAGATCATTAGCCCAACAATGGAGCCAATATTCAATAAAGTCAGATTCTGGCCTCCACCGACATCAAAAACCTGATGCTTTAGAGCAATAGCATGGCACACTAGCGCCACGACAGCAGAAAGCAGTGCTAACCGTCGGTAAGCACTGCTTTTCTGCACCAGACTAGGGACAATCAAGCCCAAGCTGAGTGAATAAGCGATCAAAGCCAAAATAGAGAACACGGGCATAGCGTTATATAGGCATCGGCTAAGTGAATTAGATAGCCAGTATAGCGTTGAGCGCGTCCCTCTCCAACCGTTCTCCGATGTGGGGGCAGAGATCGTTTAAGCTTCGTGTTATAATCCCCGCCATTGTGTCGCCAGAGCGGCCTGTTTCCACGTTGAGTATGAGACAATGTTTGAGAACTTAACTGATCGATTGTCGCGCACACTGCGCAATATCAGCGGCCGTGGCCGGCTGACAGAAGAAAATATTAAAGAAACGCTACGTGAAGTTCGCATGGCGTTACTTGAAGCTGACGTTGCTCTTCCGGTTGTCCGCGATTTTATCAACCGAGTAAAAGAGAGTGCTGTCGGGCATGAGGTGAACAAAAGCCTCACGCCAGGTCAGGAATTCGTCAAAATAGTTAAAAATGAACTTATTGCCGCGATGGGCGAGGTTAATAACGAGCTGAATCTGGCGGCACAACCGCCCGCAGTGGTGTTAATGGCCGGTCTGCAAGGTGCGGGTAAAACCACCAGTGTGGCTAAACTGGGTAAGTTCCTGAAAGAAAAACAGAAGAAAAAAGTACTGGTGGTTTCAGCTGACGTGTATCGCCCTGCGGCGATCAAACAGTTGGAAACTCTGGCTCAGGGTGTTGGTATTGATTTCTTCCCGTCTGATGTACAAGAAAAGCCGATTGATATCGTTAATCGTGCTCTGCAACAGGCAAAACTCAAGTTTTATGATGTCCTGATTGTCGATACCGCCGGTCGTTTGCACGTTGACGAAGCGATGATGGACGAAATCAAACAGGTCCATGCCGCGATTAATCCGGTTGAAACACTGTTTGTTGTCGATGCCATGACCGGTCAGGATGCAGCCAACACGGCAAAAGCATTCAACGAAGCCTTACCGCTTACTGGTGTGGTTCTGACCAAGGTTGATGGTGATGCGCGTGGTGGTGCTGCTCTGTCCATTCGCCATATTACGGGCAAGCCGATTAAATTCCTCGGTGTTGGTGAAAAGTCAGAAGCACTTGAGCCATTCCACCCAGATCGCGTGGCCTCTCGTATTTTGGGTATGGGCGACGTACTGTCACTGATTGAAGATATTGAAAGTAAAGTTGACCGTGCGCAGGCCGAAAAACTCGCCACTAAGCTGAAAAAAGGCGATGGCTTTGATCTCAATGACTTCTTGGATCAACTGAAACAAATGCGCAACATGGGTGGCATGGCCAGCATGTTAAGCAAAATGCCGGGGGCAGGCCAACTGCCCGACAACGTGAAATCACAGATGGATGACAAAGTGACGGTGCGAATGGAGGCTATCATCAACTCGATGACGCTGAAAGAGCGCGCCAAACCTGAGATTATCAAAGGTTCACGTAAGCGTCGTATCGCAACCGGATCAGGTGTGCAGGTGCAGGATGTTAACCGCTTGCTTAAGCAGTTTGATGACATGCAGCGCATGATGAAGAAGATGAAAAATGGCGGTCTGGCTAAAATGATGCGTGGCATGAAAGGTATGATGCCACCAGGTTTCCCTGGCCGCTAAGGTCATTTGGCGCTGTGGTGTTCACCAGCGTGAAGTGAGTAAAGATTTCCCGCTGAAAACAGCGGTAAACGAAGAGAATTTGACTCATTACAAATCTAGCGCATAGGAATCTACGCTTTAGATTGCTTTTTGCGCCAAAATGAGTAAAATTTTCGGGCTTTTTATATTGCAACTGGACCCCGTTCCCCGATGGGGTCCAGTTGTTTTATTAACTAAAGAGGATGTTATGGTAACAATTCGTTTGGCTCGTGGCGGCGCTAAAAAGCGTCCGTTCTATCAAGTAGTAGTGACCGACAGCCGTAATGCTCGTGACGGTCGTTTCATCGAACGTGTAGGCTTCTTTAACCCGATCGCATCTGGTCAGGCTGAAGCTCTGCGTTTGGATCTGGACCGTATCGAACATTGGATTGGTCTGGGTGCAACAGTTTCTGATCGCGTATCTGCGCTGATCAAAGACGCTAAGAAAGCAGCTTAATCTGTCGCGGTGGTGGTTATTATGAGCAAACAACTCAATCCAGTGGTTCCCGAACAGCCGATTGTTCTCGGTAAAATGGGTTCAACTTACGGCATTCGCGGTTGGCTCAGAGTATTTTCATCCACCGAGAACGCCGAAAGCATTTTCGATTACCAGCCGTGGTTTATCCAGCAGGCCGGTAAGTGGCAGCATGTCGAGTTGGAAGACTGGAAGCGCCACAGTCAGGATCTGATCATTAAAGTTAAAGGTGTTGATGATCGAGATGCCGCGAATTTACTGACTAATTGCGAAATTGTCGTCGATTCGAAGCAACTACCCCCATTAGGTGATGATGATTACTACTGGAAAGACCTTATGGGTTGTCAGGTAGTAACAACCACCGGTTATGAACTAGGCAAAATCATTGATATGATGGAAACCGGTTCTAACGATGTGATGGTAGTGAAGGCAAACCTGAAAGATGCATTCGGTATGAAGGAGCGGTTGGTCCCGTTTCTTCATGGGCAGGTTATCAAGAATGTCGATCTCACTGCTCAACGTGTTGAAGTAGATTGGGATCCTGGTTTTTGACCTCCGAACTAAACGGCAAAAGTGAGTGGAACAAAACAATGTGGATCGGTGTTATTAGCCTGTTTCCCGAGATGTTCCGCGCGATAACCGATTACGGGGTAACTGGCCGGGCAGTAAAAAATGGCCTGCTGAGCGTGCAGTGTTGGAGTCCTCGTGACTTTACCTACGATCGGCATCGTACCGTGGATGACCGTCCCTATGGCGGTGGCCCGGGAATGCTGATGATGGTGCAACCGCTAAGGGAAGCCATTCATGCAGCAAAAGCAGCGGCAGGCGAGGGAGCAAAGGTGATTTATCTGTCACCTCAAGGGCGCAAACTGGACCAACAGGGTGTTTGCGAACTGGCAACTAACCAGAAGATGATTCTGGTGTGTGGTCGGTACGAAGGAGTTGATGAGCGCGTAATCAAAACTGAAATTGATGAAGAATGGTCAATTGGTGATTATGTTCTCAGCGGTGGCGAGCTGCCAGCAATGACTTTGATAGATTCAGTATCCCGCTTTATTCCGGGTGTGCTGGGTCATCAGGCCTCTGCAGAGGAAGATTCCTTTGTTGATGGATTGCTGGATTGCCCACACTACACTCGTCCTGAGGTGTTGGAAGGGATGGAGGTTCCGCCAGTTTTACTGTCGGGCAACCATGCCGAGATTCGTCGCTGGCGCTTAAAGCAGTCGCTGGGCCGTACCTGGCTTAGAAGACCTGAACTTCTAGAAAGCCTAGCTCTGACTGACGAGCAAATGGTGTTGCTGGCTGAGTTCCAACGGGAACACAAGCCCTGAGCAACAGAACTATGAAAGGAACATTGTGCTGCGTGCCAATTTCCTGATATATCAGTTTACCTAGGGTAAGAGACTTATTATGAGCAATATTATCAAGCAAATCGAACAAGAGCAGATGAAGCAAGATGTACCTGCATTCCGTCCGGGTGATTCCGTGGAAGTTAAGGTATGGGTTGTGGAAGGTTCTAAAAAGCGTCTGCAGGCATTCGAGGGCGTGGTTATCGCTATTCGTAACCGCGGTCTGCATTCTGCGTTCACCGTTCGTAAAATTTCCAACGGCGAAGGTGTTGAGCGTGTATTCCAAACTCACTCCCCAGTAATCGACAGCATTACTGTGAAACGTCGTGGTGCCGTTCGTCAAGCGAAACTGTACTATCTGCGTGAGCGTACTGGTAAGTCAGCTCGTATCAAAGAGCGTCTTAACCGTATTAACTAAGATTCAGCTCAGGCTTCATCCAAAAGTTAATAGTTATGAAGGGGTTAGCCATGTGCTAACCCCTTTTTTATGCATATTTTAGCAGACGAAAAAATTCGTTAGACATTGTTTAGAGGGATGGGGGAAAAACAGGCAGGAATCAGCGTGGCATAGCACCACGCTAAAAAGTAACGTTATTACAGGCCGTAAACCAGAGTCACCGAGGTTGTGGTATCTGTATTTTTGGGAGCACTTGCAGGCGGCTTGGTGTTGTAGGTTGCAACATAGGCTAAACGTAATGCGAAGCTCTTATTGATTGCGACATTCAGCGCCGTTTCAGAGTTCAATGTGGTTTCTTCGTTTGCTAATGCTGAAACGCCTTCACTGAACACTGTGTTATCCGTTAGCTGATAAGTATAGTTACCACCGGCATACGCCAATGCTTTTGTCGCACGGCCACCTTCATAAAACTCATCATGGCGCACACCTGGACCAAATTCCACCCGCAGATTATGCAGCGGTGTGGTCATAATCTGGCGACCATAACCGGTGGTCAAAACAGAGCGCGAATCAAAACCGTTATAGCGATCATTTAACCAACTAGCCTGTCCGAACAGATAGTTACGGTCAGTTAGGTTATAGCGAGTACGCCCACCTAATTGATACCGCTCGGAAGAACGTTGATTGTTTGAGCTGGTATTACGTGCTGCTCCCCACAAACTGTAGGCTGTGTTGGGCTGAAACCAAGTTAATGTCGAGTTAGCGGTCAGTGTTGAGTTGGTTGTATTACCTGACTGCGCGGTATAACCCGCTTCGACAGTGCCATCAAAGCTCTTCTTGGCTGTAGCTGGATCGTCTAAGGCAGTAAAAACAGTCGCGTCAGCAAGAACTGAGGTGCTGATTAGGGATAAAGCGAGTGTGCTGATATAAAACGGCAACGCCCTGGTATGACGCAAAGAAAACATAATAGGTCCATGGTGAAAAAGATGATGTTTGTGATGCGGGTCGCATTGTAGCAGTAGTAATTCAACTTACTCAGAAGATATTTCGGAACGAATAATTAATTATAATAAGCGGGATTTTTTGATGAGTTCATTCTTAAAATGTCATAAGTAGAGGCGGCCATTGTCGAGTATTGACGCTTTTTATTGGTTTTATAAATGAAGATTTATCGGGTTAAGGCAGGCATATAATTAAGGGCCAGATAAATTCTGACCCTTAATTCTGTTCAAATTCGTTTTTACATAAAAGTGGTTACCAGCAAGTAGCCAGTAATACATGAACAGATAACGCCGATGAGACCTGGAATGATAAAGCTATGGTTAATAATAAATTTACCAATCTTGGTCGTGCCGGAACGGTCAAAACCGATACAGGCAAGGTCACTTGGGTAGGTAGGCAGAACAAAGTAGCCATAAGCGGCAGGGAAGAAAGCAATCAGCATCTTAGGATCGACACCTAATTGCAATCCCATAGGGGCAATGGCTGCCAGAGCCGCCGCTTGGCTATTCACCAGTTTTGAAACCAGGAACAAGACAATAGCATAGGTCCATGGATGGGTTTTCACCACATCTTCCAAGGCAAGTTTCAAGTCACCCATATGGGCTTGGAAGAAAGTATCACTCATCCAGGCGACACCGAATACGGAAAAGATAGCGACCATCCCCGCTTTAAATACAGCACCGTTGGAGATATCACTAGGTTTCACTTTACAACCGATAAGAATAACTGCGCCAGCAATTAGCATCATCATCTGAATAACCAAGTTCATCGATAATGACTGTAATTTGCCTTTCACTTCAAAAGCAGGTCGCAGATCTGCAAAAGCACCGAGTAATACAACTAATGCAATAGCCGCGAAAAATATCCAGGTAGACCAATAAGCTTGTTTTGGAAAAACCTGATTTAGCAAGGTATCGGTTGAACCGTAGATAAATTCACGCTGCTCTGGGTCTTTGATTCTCTCTTGGAAATCAGGATCTATATCCAGATTTTTACCACGACGCAGGCTCCACAATGCAGCAACTAGTACACCGACTAATGATGCGGGGACTGAGATGGCCAGAATTTCCAGAATACTGTAAGCCTGCCCGATCCCATGATTGGCACCAATAATAGATACTAATGAAACGACGGCAACCGAGACTGGCGATGCGGTAATCGCCATTTGTGAGGCGACGGAGGCAACAGCCATTGGCCGTTCCGGGCGAATTCCTTTTTTAATCGCAATATCAGAGATAATAGGGAACATTGTATAAACAACATGCCCAGTGCCACATAAAAAGGTTAATGACCAAGTTGTGAAAGGGGCAAGTAGCGTAATATGCTGAGGGTGACGACGTAATAATCGCTCCGCAAATTGCATCATTACATTTAATCCACCGGCAGTTTGTAATACGGCAGCACAACCAATAACTGCCAATATTGTGAGCATGACATCTACAGGGGGTTTTCCTGGTTCTAATCCAAAGATAAAGGTCAGAATAAATAAGCCGATACCACTTATTAGCCCCAGCCCCATGCCGCCATATCGAGTACCGACTAACAGACATAGAATTATAATTATAAATTGTAGTGTTATCATAATTTTACCTTGCTTCCAACATGAATAAAATCCGTTTCGCATTTGCTAGCTTTAAGCAATGAGCATGGCTCTCACATGACTTTCTTTATCTGAGCACAGGCGGCATTGATTAAAACCTTACTAATACCAAGGCTACATTGTTGAGTTATGTAATTAATTAAATCTGGGATCTGTCTCTATTTTTATATCAGCTTGGACTTTTCTAATTAATTAAAGTGGAATGGAAATGGGGGAATAGAATATAAGATTTTGAATGTGAAATTAATGTGTAAATATTGTTTTAAATTAATGAATCAATTGGCTCTAAATTTAATAGGAATAGCATTATCTAACCGGGAAATTCATTGGAACAATATCCCGGTCGAGCAGAGATGACCGTTTCATTTAATTAATCCCTAATTTCTCCTTTAGGGGTTTCAAGTAACGGCGACTCACTGGGATATGTTTACCACTGCGCGTAATCACTTCTGCGGAACCATTATCCATCAATTGAATTTCACCCAGTTGCTCAGTATTGACCATGTATTGCCGATGGCAACGAACAAAAGGTGTTTTTTCTTCCAGTGTCTTAAGTGATAGCTGGGTATAGCCAGACTGCACTGTTCCAATAACATGTACACCACTCAATTCTGAACTGAGATATTCTACTTCTTCAATCTTCAGTAAAAAAATGCGGTTGTGGCCAGAGCAAGGAATATGTCGTAGCATCGGCTCCGTGATTTTATGTAAATTATTATTTACACCAAGTCCCCGCCTTAAGCGAATGAGTGTTTTCGCCAACCGTTGATGGTCGAGGGGTTTTAACAGATAGTCAAAGGCATGTTCTTCAAAAGCACGAATGGCATATTCATCGTAAGCGGTAACAAATACGATGTGCGGCATGCTCTCTGGATTCAGCATCGAGGCCAATTCCAAACCATTAATTCTGGGCATCTGGATGTCGATAAATATCACATCGGGTTGCAGGCGTTGTATTGCGGGGATAGCTTCCAACGCGTTGCTGCATTCGGCGACGATCTCAATATCATGCTCTTCACTTAGTCTTTCGCGTAAATCTTCACGCGCGGGTTGTTCATCGTCGACGATGATGACTCTTAACATACTGCCTCCACAAATTTCCCGCATCTTATCATGGCGTCAAGGGGAGGTTAGGACCATCTGCAGAAACTGAGACTTGCCGCAAAAGTCAGAGTGAAATACGCCTGTAAATCTAGAGGTAATTATTTATTTACACATATGGATTGAAAACTTTACATGCCGTGGTATTGTGGTGTCCTCAAACGATAAACACGCTAAACGACATCCGCTAAACAGAGATAGGTAAAGAATATGATCATGCAAAAAGATGCGCTCAATAATGTCCATATCAGTGCCGAACAAGTCCTGATGACACCAGAAGAACTGAAAAACCAGTTTCCATTGAGCAACAGTGATCAGTATGCAATTGAAGCCTCACGTAAAACGATTGCTGACATTGTTCAAGGACGAGACCCTCGCCTACTGGTGGTTTGCGGGCCATGTTCTATCCACGATGTGGATGCTGCTCTGGATTATGCGCGTCGTTTGAAAGCTCTTTCTGCACAATTGAGTGATAGCCTGTATATCGTTATGCGTGTCTACTTTGAAAAACCAAGAACCACAGTTGGCTGGAAAGGCCTGATTAATGACCCTGCAATGGATGGTTCTTTCGATGTAGAAAAAGGATTACAAATTGCACGGCAATTGCTGCTGGATTTAGTGAAGATGGGCTTGCCATTAGCAACCGAAGCACTGGACCCGAACAGCCCACAATACTTGGGGGACTTATTCAGTTGGTCGGCTATCGGCGCGCGTACTACCGAATCGCAGACTCACCGTGAGATGGCCTCGGGCTTGTCTATGCCAGTTGGGTTTAAGAATGGTACTGATGGCAGTCTGGGTACAGCAATCAATGCCATGCGTGCGGCAGCGATGCCACACCGTTTCATGGGAATTAACCAGTCTGGTCAGGTTTGTTTGCTGCAAACTCAAGGTAACCCACACGGCCATGTGATTTTACGCGGTGGTAAAACCCCGAACTACAGCGCAGAAGATGTTGCTCAGTGCGAAAAACAGATGCAGGATGCGGGACTCGTTCCGTCCTTAATGATAGATTGCAGTCATGGAAATTCGAATAAAGACTTCCGCCGTCAGACTGCAGTCGCTGAATCTGTTGTTGAGCAGATCAAGGCTGGTAATCGTTCTATTACTGGCGTGATGCTGGAAAGCAACATTCACGAAGGGAATCAGTCCTCTGAACAACCACGTGTAGACATGCGCTACGGTGTTTCAGTGACCGATGCCTGTATTGACTGGGATACGACTGAAACCTTGTTACGTGAAATGCACCAGGAATTACGTTCAGCGCTGGCGGCACGGACTGCAGAGGAAAAGTAAGTATGGTGGCTGAACTGACCGCTTTACGTGATCAAATTGATGAAGTCGATAAAGCTCTGTTGGATTTGTTGGCCAAGCGTCTGCATTTAGTGGCTGAAGTAGGCGAAGTTAAAAGTCGTTATGGTTTGCCTATTTATGTTCCGGACCGTGAGGCGGCAATGCTGGCCTCACGCCGGCAGGAAGCTGAAGCTCTAGGTGTTCCACCTGATTTGATTGAAGACGTATTGCGCCGAATAATGCGAGAGTCTTATACCAGCGAAAATGACAAAGGTTTTAAGACGCTGTGTCCGCAATTACGCCCAGTTGTCATTATCGGTGGTCAGGGCCAGATGGGGCGGTTATTCAATAGAATGCTGACATTGTCTGGCTATCAGGTAAAAACGCTAGAACAGGAGGACTGGCCACAGGCCGAGTCTATTCTGGCTGATGCCGGTATGGTGATTGTCAGTGTGCCCATCCATATTACTGAAGACGTGATTGCTCGGTTGCCAAAACTGCCATCGGATTGCATTTTATTGGATCTCGCGTCAGTGAAGAATAAACCGCTGCAAGCAATGCTTGCCGCCCATGAAGGGCCGGTTGTTGGCTTGCACCCGATGTTTGGGCCTGATGTTGGTAGCCTTGCCAAGCAAGTGGTGGTGTATTGTGATGGTCGTGACCCACAAGCCTATCAGTGGTTGCTGGAGCAGTTACAGGTATGGGGGGCGCGGTTACATAGAATCAGTGCCGTTGAGCATGATCAGAATATGGCGTTTATTCAGGCGTTGCGCCATTTTGCGACCTTTGCGTATGGCCTACACTTGGCAGAAGAAAATGTGCAGCTAGAGCAGTTATTGGCACTGTCTTCACCGATTTATCGTTTAGAACTGGCGATGGTAGGCAGACTGTTTGCGCAAGATCCGCAACTTTATGCCGATATCATTATGTCATCGGAAGATAATCTGGCGCTGATTAAGCGCTATTACAAACGCTTTGGTGAGGCGATTACTTTACTGGAGCAGAGTGACAAACACGCCTTTGTGCAAAGCTTCCAGAAAGTTGAGCACTGGTTTGGCGATTATGCCGAGCGCTTTTTGGTGGAGAGCCGTTCATTATTGCGGCAGGCAAACGACAACCGCCAGTAACCTGAACCACTCATTGCTGGTTTGTAAAAGAAGTCCCCTCGACACCATCGCGGGGACTTTTTGCTATCTATGCTAGCGACTCTTTCAGCTTGGATTCACGGGAACCACGTTTTCGCTTGGATAGCAGCCCAAGACTTTTAATGAACGGGTTATCGGCGTCAAATCGGCCAAGGCTTTTTGCATAGGATCAGAGCGTAAATTAGCCTGCACATCGATATAAAACATCTCTTCCCATGGATTGCCATTGATTGGTCGAGATTCAAGTTTTGTCATAATGATCCCGTGATCCCTCAATACTAATAATGCTTCAACCAGTGCCCCAGATTGTTGGCCTGTGGCCATGATCAAGGTGGTTTTCGCCGGGATCTGCTCAGATACATCAATGGCCTTACGGGCAAGCACGATGAAGCGAGTAATATTTTGCTGTTGGTTCGCCAGATTATGTTCGAGCACCTGTAAGTTATAAAGTGCACCGCCGGCTTCACTCCCTAATGCTGCCGCTGTCGGTGAATTTAACTGTGCAACTTTCTCCATCGCGGCGGCTGTGCTTTCGCAATATTCGATTTTCCAGTGCGGGAAACGGTTAATAAACTGGCTGCATTGTTGGAAGGGCTGCGGATGACTGTAGACCGTGTTAATTTGGCTCAGGTCAGTATCTGTGGCGACCAGTACGCAATGATCAATAGGATTGGTTATTTCACCAACAATCGACAAGCTGGTGTGCTGCAATAAGTCATATACATCGTTTATAGAACCTGAACTGGTATTCTCTATTGGTAATACGGCGTAATCGGCCTGCCCGGTCTCCACCTGAGTAAAAATATCCTGAAATTTCTGGCAACCGCACTCAATGAGATGCTCAAAATGACGAGCTGCATATTGGCGGGCGGCCAAATGTGAGTAAGAACCTTTCGGGCCAAGGAAGGCAATACGAGCAGAATGTTGAGTGGTTTGATTCAGCTGATGCTGCAACAGTGCCTGTTGAGTCAATACTGAATCTTCGATAATCAGTTGGAACAGGCGGGTAACATAGAATCCATCGAGATCATAAGGTTTGGCGGCGCTAATGAGGGCATCCAGCAAGTCACGTTCACGTTCCTTATCGCGAATAGGGCGATGATGGAGCAACTTGGCTTTAGCAACATCCACTGCCAATTCACGCCGTTCTGCCAGTAAAGCCAGCAGTTTTAAATCAAGTGCGCTGATGCGCTCACGTAGCACCAGTAATGGATTATCACTCATAGGGCCTGCCTTATTATCATCCTGAATGTTTTATGCATAAAAAAAGCCTCCCGCTTGGGAGGCTTTTTTGTTCGTCTTCGCATTCTTTATCACACGACGAAACGCCTCCCAATCAGGGGAAGGTAAAAAAGAATGCGAAGAAAAACACTTTATTGATCATCGTTGCTGATTACCCGTTATGGACCGGTTTGTGAATTATGGATTCAATCGCTTGCTAAGATAAAGGTAGTTAAAAAGTATAACCTTTAAACGTGACCTTAAAAATAGACAGTCTCTAAACTAACCGCCAGCCTGAATTGCTGTCAATAAAAAACGCGCCCGAAAGCGCGTTAGATCCGAAATGAGATAGTTTTTTCCGGCTATTGTTCCTGCTCGGATTCTTCTTCCTCTACATCGACTGACTCCAAATTAGCATCTTTAACACTGCTTGCCGCACGACGAGCTTCACCTTTGTGTTGAACTTTATTTAATTGGCGTTCTAGTTTGGTGATCAGTTCATTAATTGCAGCATACATATCATCATGTTTGGCACTGGCAACCAAAGGACCCATCGGGGTACTGATTGTTGCGTCTGCAACAAATCCTTGCGGATCTTTAGACAGTACAATATGTGGGTTTATTAACTGGGCCTGCCATTTATCCAGTTTGGTGAGACGGTCTTCAACATGCTTACGAATTGCTGGGGTGATATCCATTTGCTTACTAGTAATGTTGACTGTCATATGACTTACCTCGCTGTCTACTCCTCTTGGATAACTTCAGCATACCTCTCTTTTTCATAAAATGTATGATCGAGATCACTTATTTTTGTCACTTTTTGCAAAGGTCATGGGAACTGTGATTTAACGTCAGGAATAGGTGCAGAGGGCTTGAATCATTGGTCAGAATACCGCATTATCGATAAGTTATATCGCCTGCATCTTGCTAAAAATAGCATGATTTAGTTGTTTTAAATGCGATAGTAGGGCGATAGTCTAACATGATGAATCGCATCGATTTGTGGTGTTAAAGCAGAATTGAAAACGGCAGCCTGAGCTGCCGTTTGTTATTTTTATCGTTCCAAATAATATTAGGCTGGGTTCGCCGCAATTATCTTGGCAACTTTGTCTGCTTGCGCATTCAGTTGCAGTTGTTTATAAGCATTTTCCATCAACGGTAGCGCATCGCGTGTTGCCTGAGTATCAGGATAATCTCTCAACATTTGCTCGACACGGTTAACTACCGCGACGTAAGCGCCTCGTTTAGTGTAATATTGCGCCACGGCCAATTCATGCTTGGCCAGACGATCTTTCAGGAACATCAGGCGTTTTTGCGCGTCAGTTGCGTATTGGCTGTTCGGATAGCTTTGAATCAACTGGTTAAAATCGCGGAATGCGGCCTTAGCATGTTGTGGATCGCGGTCTGAACGATCAATCCCGAAAAAGCCTTGTAATGCACTGTCATCCAGAGCCATGTCAGTCAAACCACGCATATACAATACGTAATCGATGTTAGGATGTGTGGGGTTAAGGCGCATAAAGCGATCGATTGAGGCTTGCGCCAACGGCAGGTCAGCAGATTTATAATACGCATAAATCAAATCAAGCTGAACTTGTTGAGAGTAAGGCCCGAAAGGATAGCGGTTATCTAACGCTTCTAGTTGCGTAATAGCTCCCTTAAAGTTACCGTCCTGCAGTTTTTGCTGAGCGGTAGCATAGAGCTCAGAAGGCGGGTTATCGGGAACCACGTCCTTGTTACTGGAGCAACCGGTCAGCACCAGGCTCAACGTGGCGGCAGCCACCAGATATTTCATACGCGTCATGACGTTTTGATTATCCTCGAAGTGTTATTCCGGGAGACTGTCCGTTAAGCTCCCGACAAAGATCTAGATACAATAGCACATTATATTAAACGGCATCGCCGTCAAAACCCAACGTTAACGAACAAGAAGCTGCATATGGCACAACAAGTACAACTCAGCGCAACGGTGGCCGAATCACAACTCGGTCAACGGTTAGATCAGGCTTTGGCCGAATTGTTCCCTGATTATTCAAGATCTCGCATAAAAGAGTGGATTTTGGAAGACAGGGTGACAGTCAACGGTAAAAAAATTAACAAGCCTAAAGAAAAAGTGTTGGGTGGCGAGCTCGTCGCAATTGACGCGCAAATTGAGGAAGATGCCCGCTGGGCGCCTCAAGAAATCCCACTGGATATCGTCTATGAAGATAACGATATTTTGGTCATTAATAAACCCCGAGGTTTAGTCGTACACCCTGGTGCAGGTAACCCTGATGGCACAGTTCTGAATGCACTGCTCCATTATTATCCAGAAATTGTCGATGTTCCTCGTGCGGGTATCGTGCATCGTCTGGATAAAGATACCACGGGCTTGATGGTCGTGGCGAAAACAGTTCCAGCACAGACTCGTTTGGTTGAAGCATTGCAAGCACGCGAAATCACCCGTGAGTATGAAGCTGTAGCCATCGGGAATATGACCGCAGGTGGCAGAGTTGATGAGCCTATTTCTCGCCATTCTACCAAGCGGACACACATGGCTGTCCACCCAATGGGTAAACCGGCAACGACGCATTACCGCATTATGGAGCACTTTCGCGCCCACACTCGCCTGCGTTTGCGCTTAGAGACTGGCCGTACACATCAGATTCGTGTGCATATGTCTCATATAAACCATCCGCTGGTGGGGGATCAGTTGTATGGTGGCCGCCCGCGTCCACCTAGAGGTGCATCAGATTCCTTTATTGCTATTCTGCGTGGTTTTGATCGTCAGGCGCTACATGCAACTATGCTGCGTTTGTATCATCCAATCAGTGGCATTCAAATGGAATGGCATGCAGCATTACCAGAAGATATGGTTGAGCTGATTAATGCACTGAAAGCCGATACTGAAGAATTCAAAGATCAGATGGATTGGTAATGAACAAGCTGATACTTCCCGATTGGCCAGCGCCTGCTCGTGTTAAGGTATGCAGCACCACCCGTCACGGTGGTATCAGCGAATTCCCTTATGATTCATTAAACCTTGGCACTCATGTGGGGGATACGGCTTCCACTGTGATAGCGAATCGTCAACGTTTAGTGGAACAAGCGGGGTTGCCGCAAATGCCCGTTTGGCTGGAGCAAGTACACGGCACACGTGTCTTGCATCTGGATGGCACGGCAATTTCTGATGTGCAGGCTGATGCTGTATATAGCCGCGTTACGGGGCAAGTATGTGCGGTTATGACCGCAGATTGCCTACCCGTGCTATTTTGTTCTTTAGCTGGTGATGAAGTTGCTGCAGCGCATGCGGGTTGGCGAGGCCTATGTTCTGGGGTTCTTGAGCAAACGCTGGCGCAGTTCCAAGCTGCACCGTCATCTATTATTGCCTGGTTAGGTCCGGCTATCGGCCCACAACAGTTCGAAGTGGGTGAAGACGTTAAACAAGCCTTTATCACTATCGACGCGCAATCTACTGTTGCGTTCATGCCTTTCGGTACGAAGTATTTCGCCGACATCTATTTATTGGCTCGACTGCGACTACAAGCTGCGGGTATTCATGCTATCTATGGTGGAGATCGCTGCACAGTGAGCGAAAAACAACAATTTTTCTCCTATCGACGCGATGGAATCACCGGACGTATGGCAAGTTTAGTCTGGCTGATATAACCTATTGAATTAGGACGATCCGCTGACGTATAACGTTTTACTCTAAATATTGTGTCGAAGTAACCTTGAAAATTTGAGGGATGACCTCATCTAATCTCCAGTAGCAATTTTGACCAACATTGGAGGTGTTATGCGTCTGGATCGTCTTACTAGTAAATTCCAGCTTGCCCTCGCCGATGCCCAATCTTTAGCTCTTGGGCGCGACAACCAATTTATTGAACCGTTACATTTGATGAGCGCTCTGCTCAATCAGGATGGGGGAACGGTTCGCCCATTATTGACCTCGGCGGGAATTAATGTCGCGAGTTTACGTAGCGATATTGAGCAAGCATTAGGTCGTCTTCCACAAGTCGAAGGTACTGGCGGTGATGTTCAACCATCAAATGAGCTGGTCCGTGTATTGAACCTGTGTGACAAATTAGCGCAAAAGCGTGCTGATAAATTTATCTCTTCAGAGCTGTTTGTTCTGGCAGTTCTTGAAGATCGCGGCACCTTAACTGACATGTTAAAGGCTGCTGGCGCAACAACGAGTAATATAGATAAGGCAATTGAAACTATGCGAGGTGGTGACAAAGTTGATGACCAAGGCGCAGAAGACCAGCGCCAGGCATTGAAAAAATTCACTATCGATCTGACTGAGCGAGCGGAGCAAGGCAAACTCGATCCGGTTATTGGCCGTGATGAAGAAATTCGCCGTACCATTCAGGTACTACAACGTCGTACGAAGAATAACCCCGTATTAATCGGTGAGCCGGGTGTCGGTAAAACGGCCATCGTGGAAGGTCTGGCGCAGCGAATCGTGAATGGTGAAGTGCCAGAAGGCCTAAAACACAAACGCGTGCTTTCTTTAGATATGGGGGCATTGATCGCGGGTGCTAAGTATCGCGGTGAGTTTGAAGAGCGTTTGAAAGGCGTGTTGAACGATTTATCAAAACAAGAAGGTAGTGTGATCTTGTTCATTGATGAATTGCATACCATGGTCGGAGCCGGCAAAGGCGACGGGGCGATGGATGCAGGTAACATGCTGAAACCTGCATTAGCACGTGGTGAACTACACTGCGTAGGTGCAACAACTCTTGATGAGTATCGTCAATATATAGAGAAGGATGCGGCGCTTGAGCGGCGTTTCCAGAAAGTTTATGTGGCAGAGCCGACAGTCGAAGACACTATTGCGATTTTGCGTGGGTTAAAAGAGCGTTATGAGCTGCATCATCATGTGCAGATAACTGACCCAGCAATTGTTGCAGCAGCAACACTGTCGCATCGCTATATTTCGGATCGTCAGTTACCGGATAAAGCTATCGACCTTATCGATGAAGCCGGTTCTAGCATCCGTATGCAAATGGATTCAAAACCAGAATCATTGGATCGGTTGGAACGTCGGATTATCCAATTGAAACTGGAGCAGCAGGCACTGAAGAAAGAGTCTGATGACGCCAGTAAAAAACGTCTAGAAATGCTCAATACCGAATTAGAGCAGAAAGAACGTGAATATTCAGAGCTGGAAGAAGAGTGGAAAGCAGAGAAAGCCTCTCTCACCGGAACTCAGAATATTAAAACTGAACTGGAACAAGCCAAAATCACCTTAGAGCAAGCTCGTCGTGTGGGTGATTTAGCGCGGATGTCAGAACTTCAGTACGGTAAAATTCCTGAGCTGGAAAAACAGCTGGCGGCGGCAACGGCGCTTGAAGGGAAAACCATGAAGCTGCTGCGTAACCGTGTCACAGAAGCTGAGATTGCTGAAGTGCTGGCGCGCTGGACAGGTATCCCAGTCTCTCGCATGCTGGAAAGTGAACGAGATAAGTTACTGCGCATGGAGCAGGATCTGCATAAACGCGTCATTGGACAAAATGAAGCGGTTGAAGCGGTATCCAATGCGATTCGTCGTAGCCGCGCTGGGCTATCAGATCCAAACCGCCCAATTGGTTCCTTCCTATTCTTAGGGCCAACAGGGGTGGGTAAAACTGAGTTGTGCAAAGCGCTGGCGAATTTCTTGTTCGACAGCGACGATGCCATGGTTCGTATTGATATGTCCGAGTTTATGGAGAAACATTCCGTTTCTCGGTTGGTCGGTGCACCTCCGGGTTATGTAGGTTATGAAGAAGGTGGGTATCTGACGGAAGCTGTACGCCGTCGCCCTTACTCAGTCATTTTGCTGGATGAAGTAGAAAAAGCGCATCCCGATGTCTTCAACATTCTATTGCAGGTATTGGATGATGGGCGCTTGACTGATGGGCAGGGCAGAACCGTCGACTTCCGCAATACGGTCGTCATCATGACTTCTAACCTCGGTTCAGATTTAATTCAGGAACGTTTCGGTGAAAGAAGTTACACCGAAATGAAGGATATGGTGATGGAAGTTGTTACTCATCACTTCCGCCCTGAATTTATCAACCGTATAGATGAGGTGGTTGTCTTCCATCCACTGGGTCGGGCGCATTTGGCTTCAATTGCTCGTATCCAACTGGAACGTCTGTACAAACGTTTGGAAGAGCGTGGCTATCAGGTCACTATTACTGAACCTGCGCTGGAGTTCCTGGGGGAAACCGGCTTCGATCCTGTTTATGGGGCACGGCCATTGAAACGTGCTATTCAGCAGGAAATCGAGAATCCACTGTCACAGCAGATACTTTCTGGCAAATTAATACCGGGAGTTCCAGTGACTCTGGATGTCGAGAATGGGCATATCATTGCTAAACAGTAATGGTTAACTCTTAAAGGGGCGAGAAATCGCCCCTTTTTTGTTGTTTTTTTCACCGCATCTGGTGTTTTTGCCGCATTAATGAGCGGTTGAAAAGTTTTTTTAAATTAGGGGTTGCAGGCTGTCAGGAACTCCCTATAATGCGCCTCCACTGACCGGGAACAACGAAACACACTTCGCCGGGTCAGGAAGAGAAAAGAATGATTTTGACTTCGAAAGAAACAAAAGAAAACCTTGACTCTTCAGCGGGAAAGCGTATTATCTGCCTCCCGCGTTACCGTAAGATTCGCCGCAAGGCAAACAGGTAACGAACGCTCTTTAACAATTTATCAGACAATCTGTGTGGGCACTCGCAAGACGATATCGAAGCCTGTTTCGGCAGGCAGAAGAAATATCAAAGTCTTGAAGAGTGACCAAAGCAGTAAACATTTGAACTTCGGTTCGAATGCATATTTGCAGAAAGTAATCTTTGAGCATCGCTACCTCGGTAGCAAATCAAACAAATCTTAAATTGAAGAGTTTGATCATGGCTCAGATTGAACGCTGGCGGCAGGCCTAACACATGCAAGTCGAGCGGCAGCGGAAAGTAGCTTGCTACTTTGCCGGCGAGCGGCGGACGGGTGAGTAATGTCTGGGAAACTGCCTGATGGAGGGGGATAACTACTGGAAACGGTAGCTAATACCGCATGACCTCGAAAGAGCAAAGTGGGGGACCTTCGGGCCTCACGCCATCGGATGTGCCCAGATGGGATTAGCTAGTAGGTGAGGTAATGGCTCACCTAGGCGACGATCCCTAGCTGGTCTGAGAGGATGACCAGCCACACTGGAACTGAGACACGGTCCAGACTCCTACGGGAGGCAGCAGTGGGGAATATTGCACAATGGGCGCAAGCCTGATGCAGCCATGCCGCGTGTGTGAAGAAGGCCTTCGGGTTGTAAAGCACTTTCAGCGAGGAGGAAGGCATTTCACTTAATACGTGAAGTGATTGACGTTACTCGCAGAAGAAGCACC
This sequence comes from Yersinia vastinensis, assembly GCF_044905075.1. Classification (NCBI taxonomy): domain Bacteria; kingdom Pseudomonadati; phylum Pseudomonadota; class Gammaproteobacteria; order Enterobacterales; family Yersiniaceae; genus Yersinia; species Yersinia vastinensis. Next base: position 3,645,150 of record NZ_CP173260.1, on the reverse strand, counting down.
GGCTAACTCCGTGCCAGCAGCCGCGGTAATACGGAGGGTGCAAGCGTTAATCGGAATTACTGGGCGTAAAGCGCACGCAGGCGGTTTGTTAAGTCAGATGTGAAATCCCCGAGCTTAACTTGGGAACTGCATTTGAAACTGGCAAGCTAGAGTCTTGTAGAGGGGGGTAGAATTCCAGGTGTAGCGGTGAAATGCGTAGAGATCTGGAGGAATACCGGTGGCGAAGGCGGCCCCCTGGACAAAGACTGACGCTCAGGTGCGAAAGCGTGGGGAGCAAACAGGATTAGATACCCTGGTAGTCCACGCTGTAAACGATGTCGACTTGGAGGTTGTGCCCTTGAGGCGTGGCTTCCGGAGCTAACGCGTTAAGTCGACCGCCTGGGGAGTACGGCCGCAAGGTTAAAACTCAAATGAATTGACGGGGGCCCGCACAAGCGGTGGAGCATGTGGTTTAATTCGATGCAACGCGAAGAACCTTACCTACTCTTGACATCCACAGAACTGAGCAGAGATGCTTAGGTGCCTTCGGGAACTGTGAGACAGGTGCTGCATGGCTGTCGTCAGCTCGTGTTGTGAAATGTTGGGTTAAGTCCCGCAACGAGCGCAACCCTTATCCTTTGTTGCCAGCACGTAATGGTGGGAACTCAAAGGAGACTGCCGGTGATAAACCGGAGGAAGGTGGGGATGACGTCAAGTCATCATGGCCCTTACGAGTAGGGCTACACACGTGCTACAATGGCAGATACAAAGTGAAGCGAACTCGCGAGAGCAAGCGGACCACATAAAGTCTGTCGTAGTCCGGATTGGAGTCTGCAACTCGACTCCATGAAGTCGGAATCGCTAGTAATCGTAGATCAGAATGCTACGGTGAATACGTTCCCGGGCCTTGTACACACCGCCCGTCACACCATGGGAGTGGGTTGCAAAAGAAGTAGGTAGCTTAACCTTCGGGAGGGCGCTTACCACTTTGTGATTCATGACTGGGGTGAAGTCGTAACAAGGTAACCGTAGGGGAACCTGCGGTTGGATCACCTCCTTACCTAACGATACGCATTGCGCAGTGTCCACACAGATTGTCTGATAGAAAGTAACGAGCAAATAAAGCCGGACTGAGAAATTGGTCGGGCTTTAGTACCTTGTTGGGTCTGTAGCTCAGGTGGTTAGAGCGCACCCCTGATAAGGGTGAGGTCGGTGGTTCAAGTCCACTCAGACCCACCAACTCACCATTCCCTGTTGAGTTGCAGCAATAAGGTGATTTTGCTTTTTATATGGGGCTATAGCTCAGCTGGGAGAGCGCCTGCCTTGCACGCAGGAGGTCAGCGGTTCGATCCCGCTTAGCTCCACCATATAAAAAAACTATTTCAAAACGCACTGAGGTCGCAAGACACAGTGGGTTGTGAAATATTGCTCTTTAACAATCTGGAACAAGCTGAAAATTGAAACAATACAGCTGAACATTATCTCTCCGTAGATGTACTGAGATAATAAGTAACCTGTATTAGAGTCTCTCAAATAATCACAACGCAAGTGGTCGAAAGACACCTTCGGGTTGTGAGGTTAAGCGACTAAGCGTACACGGTGGATGCCTAGGCAGTCAGAGGCGATGAAGGGCGTGCTAATCTGCGAAAAGCGTCGGTAAGCTGATATGAAGCGTTACAACCGACGATACCCGAATGGGGAAACCCAGTGCAATTCGTTGCACTATCGTTAGATGAATACATAGTCTAACGAGGCGAACCGGGGGAACTGAAACATCTAAGTACCCCGAGGAAAAGAAATCAACCGAGATTCCCCCAGTAGCGGCGAGCGAACGGGGAGGAGCCCAGAGTCTGAATCAGTTTGTGTGTTAGTGGAAGCGTCTGGAAAGTCGCACGGTACAGGGTGATAGTCCCGTACACAAAAACACACTTGCTGTGAACTCGATGAGTAGGGCGGGACACGTGACATCCTGTCTGAATATGGGGGGACCATCCTCCAAGGCTAAATACTCCTGACTGACCGATAGTGAACCAGTACCGTGAGGGAAAGGCGAAAAGAACCCCGGCGAGGGGAGTGAAATAGAACCTGAAACCGTGTACGTACAAGCAGTGGGAGCACCTTCGTGGTGTGACTGCGTACCTTTTGTATAATGGGTCAGCGACTTATATTTTGTAGCAAGGTTAACCGAATAGGGGAGCCGTAGGGAAACCGAGTCTTAACTGGGCGTCTAGTTGCAAGGTATAGACCCGAAACCCGGTGATCTAGCCATGGGCAGGTTGAAGGTTGGGTAACACTAACTGGAGGACCGAACCGACTAATGTTGAAAAATTAGCGGATGACTTGTGGCTGGGGGTGAAAGGCCAATCAAACCGGGAGATAGCTGGTTCTCCCCGAAAGCTATTTAGGTAGCGCCTCGTGAACTCATCTTCGGGGGTAGAGCACTGTTTCGGCTAGGGGGCCACCCCGGCTTACCAAACCGATGCAAACTCCGAATACCGAAGAATGTTATCACGGGAGACACACGGCGGGTGCTAACGTCCGTCGTGAAGAGGGAAACAACCCAGACCGCCAGCTAAGGTCCCAAAGTCATGGTTAAGTGGGAAACGATGTGGGAAGGCATAGACAGCCAGGATGTTGGCTTAGAAGCAGCCATCATTTAAAGAAAGCGTAATAGCTCACTGGTCGAGTCGGCCTGCGCGGAAGATGTAACGGGGCTAAACCATGCACCGAAGCTGCGGCAGCGACACTTAGGTGTTGTTGGGTAGGGGAGCGTTCTGTAAGCCGTTGAAGGTGAACTGTGAGGTTTGCTGGAGGTATCAGAAGTGCGAATGCTGACATAAGTAACGATAATGCGGGTGAAAAGCCCGCACGCCGGAAGACCAAGGGTTCCTGTCCAACGTTAATCGGGGCAGGGTGAGTCGACCCCTAAGGCGAGGCTGAAAAGCGTAGTCGATGGGAAACAGGTTAATATTCCTGTACTTGGTGTTACTGCGAAGGGGGGACGGAGAAGGCTAGGCTAGCCGGGCGACGGTTGTCCCGGTTTAAGCATGTAGGCGGAGTGACCAGGTCAAATCCGGTTGCTTATCAACGCTGAGGTGTGATGACGATGCACTACGGTGCAGAAGTAGTTGATGCCAAGCTTCCAGGAAAAGCCTCTAAGCATCAGGTAACATTAAATCGTACCCCAAACCGACACAGGTGGTCAGGTAGAGAATACTCAGGCGCTTGAGAGAACTCGGGTGAAGGAACTAGGCAAAATGGTGCCGTAACTTCGGGAGAAGGCACGCTGGCATTAGGTAAAGAGACTTGCTCTCGTAGCCGAAGCCAGTCGCAGATACCAGCTGGCTGCAACTGTTTAATAAAAACACAGCACTGTGCAAACACGAAAGTGGACGTATACGGTGTGACGCCTGCCCGGTGCTGGAAGGTTAATTGATGGGGTCAGCCGCAAGGCGAAGCTCTTGATCGAAGCCCCAGTAAACGGCGGCCGTAACTATAACGGTCCTAAGGTAGCGAAATTCCTTGTCGGGTAAGTTCCGACCTGCACGAATGGCGTAATGATGGCCAGGCTGTCTCCACCCGAGACTCAGTGAAATTGAACTCGCTGTGAAGATGCAGTGTACCCGCGGCAAGACGGAAAGACCCCGTGAACCTTTACTATAGCTTGACACTGAACATTGAGCCTTGATGTGTAGGATAGGTGGGAGGCATCGAAGCGTGGACGCCAGTCTGCGTGGAGCCAACCTTGAAATACCACCCTTTAATGTTTGATGTTCTAACTCGGCCCCATAATCTGGGGTGAGGACAGTGTCTGGTGGGTAGTTTGACTGGGGCGGTCTCCTCCCAAAGAGTAACGGAGGAGCACGAAGGTTAGCTAATCACGGTCGGACATCGTGAGGTTAGTGCAAAGGCATAAGCTAGCTTGACTGCGAGAGTGACGGCTCGAGCAGGTACGAAAGTAGGTCTTAGTGATCCGGTGGTTCTGAATGGAAGGGCCATCGCTCAACGGATAAAAGGTACTCCGGGGATAACAGGCTGATACCGCCCAAGAGTTCATATCGACGGCGGTGTTTGGCACCTCGATGTCGGCTCATCACATCCTGGGGCTGAAGTAGGTCCCAAGGGTATGGCTGTTCGCCATTTAAAGTGGTACGCGAGCTGGGTTTAGAACGTCGTGAGACAGTTCGGTCCCTATCTGCCGTGGGCGTTGGAAGATTGAGAGGGGCTGCTCCTAGTACGAGAGGACCGGAGTGGACGAATCACTGGTGTTCGGGTTGTCATGCCAATGGCACTGCCCGGTAGCTAAATTCGGAAGAGATAACCGCTGAAAGCATCTAAGCGGGAAACTTGCCTCGAGATGAGTCTTCCCTGGGGCTTTAAGCCCCCTGAAGGAACGTTAAAGACTATGACGTTGATAGGCTGGGTGTGTAAGTGCAGCGATGCATTGAGCTAACCAGTACTAATGATCCGTGAGGCTTAACCTTACAACACCGAAGGTGTTTTGTGTTTGAGAGATTTTCAGCGAAGTTTACAGATTGAATTGGCTGGCTGCATGAGAGTGATTGTGTAGCGAGTTGATGAAAACAGAATTTGCCTGGCGGCCATAGCGCGGTGGTCCCACCTGATCCCATGCCGAACTCAGAAGTGAAACGCCGTAGCGCCGATGGTAGTGTGGGGTCTCCCCATGCGAGAGTAGGACACTGCCAGGCATCAAATCAAGCCGAGACCCCATGCCAAAAGCGTGGGGTTTTTGCTATGTGTGGAATATGAAAAGAGAAAGCCTTCTGCTATGCAGAGGGCTTTTTTACGTTTGTACTTAAAACAAAATACAATATTGAGTGTTATTTGACGAGAAATAGGCCGTATAAACGGTTATTCAACTGATTTCGCACTAGTTAACCGCTTGATAGAGGCTATAACCGGTGGCTGCTCCAGCAACATCCCAAGCGAAATCTTTCCAACTCCAGCCAGTACCCCCTTGGCGGCTATCATACAACTCTTTACCCGCGCCTATCCCTATTGAGAACAGTAGCCCGAAATGACGACTTTTCGTATCTGACCAATTTTGATGTTCACCATAGGCCGTTCCTGCGGCGGCTAACGCCGCAGAAACAAAGAAATGTTGTGCTTTGTCTTTCCCTGTCCAGTTGTCATTGGCCATGTGGGTGCATGCAGAGCTGATAAAAAGGAGCGGGAGGATAATTAAAGGGCGAAGATAAGGTGAGCTCTTCATGCTGTCTCTCCTCTGACTTGAAACAAAAAACCCGGTAGAGAACCGGGCTTTATGTTTAGATTTACAGAATACGGCTAATGAGCCGATCGATACGAATGCGGCGTAGACGACGGATCAATTTACGAACCTTGACGGGATATTGTTGAATATTCTCTAGTTCAAGGTAATGCGAAACCACTTTGGTATGCGTGCGGATACATTCTAGCTCTTTCGCCCGCTGCTCATGCATCTCATGCTTAGGATCATGGATCAAAATCGCATTTTCCAAATCAAGACGCCACGCCCGCGGATTCAGATTATTACCCGTAATCAGTTGCCAGTTATTATCAACCCACATACCTTTCAGATGGTAAGTGTTATCGCCATCTTTCCATAAGCGAACAATCAGTTGACCATTATCGACAAAGCGCTGTAAGCGGCTAAGGAAGCGGCGCAAATTGATTTCGTATAAGTACGGCAACGCGCCAATAATCTTAAATGGCTGATCTTCAGGAATATAAAAATCATTTGCTGTTTTATCGCCAACAATAATCTCGACCTGTTTACCTTCACGCAGCAGATAAATGATATTACGTACCAAAAGCGCGGGCAGATTAAAGTAGGGCGTGCAAATCGTGAGGCGTTCGTCAGCGGAAGCCATTAAGTGATGAATGGTTTTGTTGAGTTGGCTCTTTTTACCTAACCCAACTAATGGAGTGACGGCCAATTCATCATTACCTGCTTGTGCTGAGAATTGATAACCGACGTCGCGCAGTGACGAGCGGAACTGCCGAGTCTCATTTTTGATCTCAGGATTAGTTGGCCTATCAGTACGATCTAGACGTTGAACCGCACCAGCACTCAGTACCCGCTGTTTCACATAATCAACCATGATTTTGGCTAATGATGAGTTTGTGATTAATTGATAGCGGTCATAACGGTATTTATCATTTTGATGGAGATAGACATCATTAATGCTGGCGCCACTGTAAATTACGGTGTCATCAATGATAAAACCTTTAAGATGCAATACACCAAGGGCTTCACGGGTATTCACAGGAACACCATAAACAGGGACACACACATCCGGATGCTTGCTGGCCATCTCACAATACCAATCAGCATTGGTATTGACTGCTGCGGCTCCAATGCGGCCACGCTGGGCACGATGCCAGTCGACCAACACACAAATTTCCAGTTCAGGATGCCGCTGCTTGGCCTGATAGAGTGCGTTCATCACATCGTGGCCTGCATCATCCTGCTCAAGGTAAAGCGCCACCAGATAAATACGTTTGGTCGCTTGGCCTATTAATTCCAGCAGAGTAGAGCGGAAAACCTTGGGGCAATAAAGCGTTTGGACATCATCAACTGGCTGGGGGAGTTTGGGCAGTTGTGCAAGGTGTTGTTGATGTTTGCTACGTTTGAATTTTGACAACATCACAGTGCGCTTCTTCTCTTGTTATTTGATGGCAGAACCGCCATATCCAAAAAAACACTAATCCATAGAATCGGGCGATAATACCACTACTTCTTCGGATTGTGCGCAAGTTTTGCCTGCCATAGACCGAATCGCTAATCTATGTGGTCTATGTCACTTTGATTGATGTAATTGAAATCAAAGTGCCAGTTCGAGATTAACGACTCCATCTTCCATCTGTACATCAATGCTAAAGCCGAGTTTTTTCGCCAAACCTATCATGCCGCGGTTATTGGGCATGGTAACAGCGGTCAACCGTGTTAAGCCGTGGCTGCGCGTATAGTGAATCATCTTCTCTAGCAACTCTCGGCCCAATCCCAACCCTTTTAGGTCTGAACGCACTAATACTGCAAATTCTGCGTCGATATTGTCAGGATCCGATAGCGCGCGCGTAACACCAATGATTTCCGGGCCGGTCGTGCTTTGGCGCACTGCAACAAAGGCCATTTCCCGATCATAGTCAATTTGCGTCATATTCGCCAAATCATCATGGCTGAATTCGTTGATTTCACTGAAGTAGCGATAATAGAGATCTTCTTTAGTGACTTGATCAATAAACAGTTTCAGTAGCGGTTCATCTTCCGGCAAGATGGGGCGGAACAAGCAATGAGAGCCATCTTTCAGCACCACATTCTGCTCTAGTTCGTGTGGGTAAGGCCGAATAGCCAGCCGGGCCTGTGGGTCACCGGTGACGGGGGCCAACTGCATTGAGACATCCAGCAACGTAAACTCACTACCGGATGCAAGTACGGGGTGAATGTCTAAGCGTGAAATTTCAGGGCAATCTAGAATCAGGTTAGAAACCTGCACCAGCAGGCGGCTTAGGCCAGGAATGTCCAACGGTTGTAGTGAGCCACGACTGCGAATTTTTCCGCCTTTGACTGCCTGTATTATCAGGTAACGAGCCAGCGCCATATTCAGGGGGGGCAAAGCAACGGCCGCTTGGGTTTCATGGTGCCACTCAATACCGCCTTCCCCCAGCATGATCAGGGGGCCAAAGATAGCATCTTGCTCAACGGCAATCCGTAGCTCCTGCGCTCCGGCCCGATTTGCCATGCTTTGCACCAGTAAACCGTGGATGCGGGCTTGCGGGTAAGTTCGTTTTACGCGATCAAGGATATCATCTGCGGCTCGCTGCACTTCAATCGCGGTGCGCAGATACAGCATAACGCCCTGAACTTCCGATTTATGTGGGATATCAGGTGAGCGCAATTTGATGGCGACCGGGTAACCAAGGCGCTCTGCAATATGTACTGCTTCAACACTGTCACTGGCAATCCAGGTCGGTAACATGCGCAGCCCATAGGCTTCAAGGATGGGTTGCACTTCATGGGTATCAAGCTGGGTTGTTCCTTCTGCCAGCGCCTGACGAATTAGCTGATGCACATGGGCAGTATTTGCTGTAAGGCCCACAGGCAGTGCCGGGGTTTCTTTTAGTTGTTTTTGGTTACGACGATATTCCACCATGTGCATAAAGGCCGTAATCGCGCCTTCTGGTGTGCGATAGGTCGGGATCCCGGCTTCTGTGAATAAGCGGCGAGCATCTTGAGATGAATATTCACCGCACCAGTTAGTCAGCAGAGTGATACGTTTGCCGCGTGGATGCTGGCGGATAGCAGAAATCAATAACTCTGCAGTTTTGCTACCCGGTGCGGCGGCACTAGGGGAGTGGATCAGCAGCAGAGCATCGTAATCGGTGCTGTCCAATAGTGGTTTAACCGCTGCCAGATAGCGCTCAGCACTGGCATCATCCCGCAGGTCTATTGGGTTACGTAAGGAAACAAAAGTCGGTAGTGCCGCACTCAGGGCGGATTGGGTGGTATCAGACAAGGTTGCCAGTTTGCCATTACGGCTAATCAGTTCATCTAAGGCCATAGCCGCAGGAGCCGCACCATTGCTAACAATCAGTAACCGCTCCCCGCGTAATGGATGCATATGGCTCAATGTTTCGACGGCGGAGAACAGTTCATGAGTATCTTGAACACGCAGCAAACCAGCGCGCTGAATAGCGGCGTCATAGGCGGCATCCAAACCTTGCTGGCCATTGAGCAATTGCTGGGCGCGTTGGCTGCGGCCGCTTTTGATAACCAGAATCGGCTTATTGCGTGAAGCACTACGTGATGCCGATAAGAAGCGGCGGGCATCACTGATATGCTCGATATACAGCATAATGGCGCTGGTTTTACCGTCACGGGCTAAGAAGTCGAGTAAATCGTCGACATCAATGTCGAGGCTTTCACCCAACGCAATAAAATAAGAGAAACCAACCTCACGCTGCTGTGCCCAGTCCAAAATAGTGTTTGCTACCGCCGCAGACTGGGAGATAAACGCCAGACGGCCTTTTTTGATTGGTACCGGAGAGAAACTGGCATTCAGTCCTTGCCACGGAGCCAGCAAACCCAAACTATTAGGGCCAAGCAGGCGCATGTGATGGCGTTGCGCACAGGCTTTCAGATCCGAGAATTGCTCGGTTGCCGCCGACAAAATAATCACCGCTTTACAGCCACGTGTACCTAAATCTTCCAGTAGGGACAGATTACGATGATCGTTAGTACATAAAATGGCCAGATCGGGCGTGATGGGGAGGCTGGCAATATTCGCGTAAGCCAGTACCCCGCAAACTGCTTTGTGGGTCGGGGTGACCGGTAAAATAGGGCCGTTAAATCCGCCATCAAGCAAATTGCGCATCATCAGGAAACCCGCACGATCAGGTTTTTCAGAAGCGCCAATAACCGCGATAGACTTCGGGCGTAGTAGTGCTTCTAATCCGCGTTGGCTCATAGGGTATTCCTTAAAGGAAAAACAGCTGGCCTAATTTTATGCGATTTCTTCGATACTTGCTGTGACTCGGCCCACTGGATGATGAGGTTTTCCGGCTAAATATTGCTGGCGAAAATAATGAAAGTGCGCCGTCAATCCATCTGCCGCTTGAATATCACCTGCTTGCTGGAGCAGAGCAGCGGCGACCTCTACGGTACAGTGTTGTTCCGGGCGTGGTGATTCTCGTAGCAAATAATCTGAGGTATTACTGACGTTCAGTGATAGCACAGGTAAACCGGCAAGGTACGGGCTTTTACGGAACATTTTTTTTGCCTCATTCCAGGTTCCGTCCAGCAGAATGAATAATGGCGGTTTATCGCTGATGGGTAATTGATTGAGAACCACCCGCTCGGGTTCAGCATATTTTTCAGGGAAAACTACATAAGGCTGGCGCTGAGGGTCACGAATCGCGGCTAGCAACTCAGGATCAACTTCCGTTCGCGCCCACATAAAGGCTTGAGTGTTCGGCAATATATCGGCAATCAGGCGGCCCGTATTACTGGGTTTAAGTGGTTCGGTATCAAACATCACCAGACAAAACCGACTGTTGGCTTGTTGCGGTTTAATGGTGTCACACAAACAAAAACGTTCAGTTAGCAGGCAACCTTGGCAACGAATGGCGCGACAACCTCGGGCGCGGTAGGGGCGAGTGGATAATGCCAGCCGCTGGTGACGCAGGCGCAATACCGCATTTCCCGTCGTTATATTTACGGGCAATGAATGTGCGTTGGTCAATGTTTCTGTCACGGCGGCTCCTGAAGAAATAGCGCTATTCTAATGAACCTAGGGTCTGAATTATAGAAAAAGTCACGCCCCGACAGAAAACTGTCAGGGCGTAGATGTGATGGGGATTTTCCCTCATCACCAGTAAATGGGGTAAACTTATTGAGCGAGCTTTTATCAGGCTGATGGCTCTACTGCTAATTGTTCATCTAACCAATTATCAAAAGGTGCTTTTGGCACTGCGCCGTTAAGCATGTCGACCATTTTACCGTTGCGATACAGCATAATAGTGGGAATGCTGCGGATACGAAAACGGGTGCTAAGTGTGGGTTCCGCTTCTGTATTGACTTTAACGAAGCGAATTTTTCCCGCACGTTCTGCGGCGACATCTTCAAAAATCGGGGCGAAGCTACGGCAAGGGACACACCAAGGTGCCCAGAAGTCGATGACGATAGGTAGGTCATCTTGCAGCAGTTTATCCAGCGTTTCGGCGGTGGCGTTAATCACTTCGCCATCAAATAAGGAGTGGCCACAGCGCCCACATTTAGCGCCGTCATCAATACGTTCTTCCGGCAGGCGGTTGGTCGCCATACAAGCTGTACATACCGTATTCATAGATTAGCCTTTATTGTGTATCTCAGTAGATAAGAGAAACCAAACAGTCAAAGTGAGCTGAATTGTTTCGTTGTTGTTATCTATTATGGGTATAAATGAGGCCAGTGCCAAAAAGGTTTATTCGATGAATACGATAGTTGGTAGCTTTTAGCGCTTGCTTATGGCTAACCGGGCAGACATCAGGTAATCTTCGCGCCCTGCGCGTTGGTGGAGAAGACAATGAACGATTCATTTAGTGGCAAGAACGGCAAAGTTAAAGTGATGTACGTCCGCAGTGACGAAAGCAGCGACGACCGTAATAATAACCGCGGTAACAAACAACGTCCGGCGGGTAAAGGTCGTCCGGGTGATAATGCCGGTCGGGGCAGCTCACAGCGGAATAATGACTCACGTCGTAATGATTCCGGCCGTAATGAACGCGATCGTCCTAGCCGTCCGGCACGCTCTGACAGCAGTGGCCCTTACGATTCACCGTGGAAAACCGTGTCTCGTGCGCCTTCTGAAGAGCCAGAGTTTGATCACGGCGGCATCAGTGGCAAGAGCCATGTAGATCCTGCGCAATTGCGTCGTCAGCGAGCTGAAGAAACACGTGTTTATGGCGAGAATGCCTGTAAAGCGCTGTTTGAAAGTCGCCCTGATGCTATTGTGCGCGCCTGGTTTGTACAGTCAGTTACTCCTCGTTTCCGTGAAGCACTGAAATGGATGGCGGCTAACCGCAAGGCTTACCATGTGGTTGAAGAAGACGAGCTGGCAAAAGCATCGGGTACAGAGCACCACGGTGGCGTGTGTTTCTTAATTAAAAAACGCCAAGGTTTGGATGCAGAAACCTATTTGCAACAGCAAACTCAGGCAAAAGATTGCGTGCTGGCATTGGAAGATGTGGGTAACCCACATAATCTAGGCGGTATTATGCGTACCTGCGCGCACTTCGGTATTAATGGCGTGTTGTTGCAAGACCCGGCGATGCTGGAGTCTGGTGCCGCAGTGCGTACAGCAGAAGGTGGTGCAGAGCATATCAAGGCAATCAATGCCGACGATTTCCTCTCGGTGCTGGATACCTTCCGTAAAGCGGGTTACACCATCGTGACGACCTCAAGCCATAAAGGTGTCAGTCTGGCGAAAGCGGAACTGCCAGCTAAAATGGTGCTGGTGTTGGGTCAAGAGAGCGACGGCCTCACCGACAGCGCTTGGCAGCAGGGAGATATGAGCGTGTCTATCGGCGGTACTGGGCGAGTTGAAAGTTTGAACGTGTCGGTTGCGACGGGGATTTTGCTGTCAGAATGGTGGCGTCAAAATAGCGCCCAATAATACCCTGCGTCCTTGACGTTGCAGGGTTGTTAGCTGCGTTCATGCACTCGAGCTTGATCGGGATGCATTTATCTGCAACGTGAATGATTTTGGGTATGCTCAGTATAAAAACGGGCGCTGATGATCAGTCAGCGCCCGTTTTTTTATGTTAAATCTTGATGGATTTAGTGCGCACCACCACCACTGCCACCGGAGGTGAATGGGGGTTTGGCGAACCAGACTAATGCCAGCAATAGCAGGAATACGCCTGCCGAGAGCCAGAAAATTTCATTAGCCGAGATAATTAGCCCCTGATTAGTTATCTCTCGCGCCAGATAAGCCGAGGCTTGTTGCTCGCTCATCCCCAGTTTTTCCAAATCCTGATACATCTGTGTCGCATTCGGGTTGAATGGGTTAACAAACTCCGTCAATTGCGAATGATGCATCGATTCTCTTTGCGTCCACAATGTGGTGGTGATTGACGTACCAATCGACCCCGCCAGTGTTCGCAGGAAGTTAGATAAGCTGGATGCCGCCGCCATTCGCTCTGGCGGTAAACCCGACAACGTAATTGCAGTCAGTGGCATAAAGAAGCAAGCAATGGCAAAACCTTGCACAAACTGTGGCCACGCCGAGGCACCAAAATCCATCCCCGGTTCGAATGTATATGCTCGCCAGTAGAAACAAACCGCATACATAATGAAGCTGAATGTGACTAACTGTCGCATATCAATTCGATGAGAGAAGCGACCAATGATTGGCGACAGCAATACCGGCAATATCCCAACGGGAGCCGACGCCAGACCAGCCCAAGTGGCGGTATAGCCATATACCTCCTGTAGTAACTGAGGCAGCAAAACGATCGCGCCAAAGTACAGCATATAGGCCAGGCTGATACACAAACAACCAATGGTAAAGTTTCTCGACTTGAATAATGACAAATCGATCACCGGATGATCGTCGGTTAACTCCCACACGATCAGGAAGGAAATCGCAATCACGGCTACGATTGTCAGGACGATAATTTCGGTGGAGTTAAACCAATCCAGTTCCTTACCTTGGTCGAGCATGATTTGCAAAGCGCCGATACCGACGACCAACAGAACCAACCCCACAGTATCGATCGGTCTGATTTCGGTTTTGGTCTCTCGCCCTTTCAGCGTGCTGCCTGCAATTAAAACAACCACTATCCCGATCGGGATGTTAATAAAGAAGATCCAGCCCCAGTGATAGTTGTCACTGATATAACCGCCGAGAATTGGCCCAAAGATCGGGGCGACAACGATAGTCATCGACCACAATGCCAGGGCCATACTTCGCTTCGCGGGTGGGTAGTTGTTCAGTAGTAAACTTTGTGACAATGGGATCAATGGCCCGGCGACCAACCCTTGAATCACTCGGAAAAAGATAAGCATTCCCAAGCTGTTTGAAATGCCGCACAGCCATGAGGCCAGTGCAAATAAACCGATTGCCCACAAGAATAATCTGACTTCACCGACCCGTTTTGCTAGCCAGCCAGTGATAGGGATGGAAATCGCATTTGCTACACCAAACGAGGTAATGACCCACGTGCCCTGCGAGTTGGACGAGCCAAGATCACCGGCAATCGTTGGAATAGCCACGTTCGCAATGGTGGAATCCAGCACTTGCATGAAAGTCGCTAATGAGAGCGCGACCGTCATCCAGGCGAGCTGGGCACCTTCAAGCGGTTTTTGTGCCACAGTGGCCTCCGGCGCGCTTAACCTGCATTGGCATGAACATTAACCTGCGTTCGCATGAACAATGTCGCTAATCATTTGATTAACTGGCGCTAAATCCAGCGACAACGCGTCAGTGACAAATGCCGGATCTTTACGTACGTTTTGTGCTAACACCAGACCTTCGGTATCGGCGGTATCCACTCTTACCGTGGTGGACAGGCCAATACGTAGCGGATGATCTGCCAGTTGTTTTGGCTCAAGTGCAATACGCACAGGCAGACGCTGAACAACTTTAATCCAGTTACCCGTTGCGTTCTGGGCAGGAAGCAGTGAGAAGGCGCTGCCAGTCCCCATATCCAAACCGACAACTGTTCCCTGATAGACTACGTCATCGCCATAGAAGTCCGTCACCACAGTGGCGGGTTGACCAATCCGCATATTGGCGAGCTGTGTTTCTTTAAAGTTGGCATCGATCCACATCTCATTTGCTGGGATAACGGCCATCAATGGGGCACCATTGGCAATTTCAGCACCCACTTGCACGCTGCGGCGTGAAACAAACCCGGTGATTGGGCTAACCACTTTTGTGCGTTGCAATGCTAACCAAGCATCACGCAGTTTGGCGGCGGCTTGCTCGACAGCTGGCTGTTTTTCCAGCGGTGTATTGAGAACCAGCGCCTGATTGGCATTGTACTGTGCAATCGCCACATCCAGTGATGCTGCCGCAGCTTCCGCGGCATCGCGGGCATGTTGCAGTTCTTCGCGACCAATGGCATCAACTGAACCCAGAACTACGCGGCGCTTCAAATCGCTTTGGGCTTTATTCAGTTCAGTTTTTTTGAGAGCAATATTGGCTTGATACTGTTTGCTATTAATCATGAGCTGGTGGGTTTGGCGCACGCTGTTAGCCAACGCGGTTTTTGCCTGCTCATAGGCTTGTTCTGCATCGGTAGGATCCAGAGCTAGCAGCACATCGCCACTTTTCACAAAGTCAGTATTTTCAAAATTGACACTGACTACACTGCCGGGCACCTGAGACATAATTTGTACCTGGTTGCCTGACACATAGGCATTATCCGTCTCTTGGTGATGGCGCAGTACCAAGAACCAATAAATCAGGTAGGCCACCCCAACGATGATAAAAATAACCGTCAGCAACAACAGCACGCGCTTGCGTTGCTGCTTTTTGTTCTGTGGTTGTGGCGGGGTTTGAGTTTCCGCGTTTGCACTCATGGTCTTCTCCAAACTCTCTATTATTTTATATTGTTTTATTCTGTGAACCGTCACTGACAGGGGCCTGATAGCCACCACCGAGTGAACGGATCAAACCAATCTTGGCCTGCAATAAATTGTTGCTGGCACTGAGTTCTGATTGCTGCTGTTGTAGATATTGCGACTGGCTAGTCAACAGTTCATCTCGTCCAATAACCCCTGCCTTATAACGTGCGTCGGCGACGTTATATACCTTCAGCATGGACTGCGACGCAGATGCGGCCTGTTGGAGTTGGAGCTGACTGCTTTGTTGGATGGTGATGGCATCCGCTGTTTCTTGCACAGCATTGAGGATGGTTTGGTTGTAGGATTCAACCGCTTCATCATACAGTGCCGATTCTTCGCCTAACTGACTGCGCAAGGCACCAGCGTGGAAAATAGGCAATGAAATTGCGGGAGCAAAGTTCCATGCCTGGCTGGCGGCTTCTAGCAAATTGGGGTTTGTGCCTTGAAAATTAGTGGTCGAGAACCCTGCAAATCCAGTAATGGATAAACTTGGATAAAACTCCTTACGTGCTGCTTTAACTCGCTGGTCATAAGATTCAACCAATTGACGTTGAGCGGTAATGTCTGGGCGCTGACCGAGTAAATCGGTGGTCAGCTCACCTTTCGGTGCCAAATGCGTGATATCTGGCAGAGAAACCGGATGCAGATTTTGCGTACCACTTGGGCCTTGGCCAGTCAGTGCGGCTAACTGATGCTTTAGCTGTTCACCTTGTGATTGCAGTTGGGTCATTTGCTGCTTGGCGGTGTCTGCCTGCACTTGTGTTTGTTGCGGAATTTCAACGCCATAAATACCCGCCTGATATTGCTTACTACGCAACTCAGCCAGACGCTCATTATTATCGACTTCCTGCTGCAACACTTTTTGCAGGGCAAAATTGCTCTGTAGCTGGTAATACACTGATGCCACTGAACTGGTCAGTGTCAGTGCCGCTTGCTGCTGTTCGGCACGGGCAGCATTTACCTGCGCATTGGCGGCATTGACTCGGTTGCGGTATTTACCCCACCAATCAAATTCATAACTGAGATTCAGGCCAAGTGTATTAGCGGTTTCATACAGTGGCTTACTCGGGTAAGCCTGTAAGAATGGTTGCAGCGTATTTTGTGCGATTTTTTCCCGCGTACTGCTGGCGGCTAAATCCAGATTAGGGCCATTGGCTGCATCAGCCTGACCCACAATACTTTGTGCCTCCCGAACCCGCGCTGCAGCTTGTTTGAGTGACGGTGAGGTTTGTAAACTTTGTGACATCAAAGCATCAAGTTGGGGATCTTCCAGTACCCGCCACCACTGAGGACTTAACGCCAACGAACTGACTTTGGGTTGCGCCAATTGCAGTTGTTGGTTATTCAGCATTTGAGACTGAGGAGCAATATTATCGCTTGAGGCACAGCCCGCCAGTAAAAAAACGGCGAACAGGGGCGTGAGTCTCCAGCTATGTGGGGATGACATAGTTATTTACCTGGACAGATATTGTGTGGAATTACTGTTCCGGTATTTCCATTTGGTCCAAACGTGTCAGTAACTTACGCGTCAGCGTTTCAAGCTGTTGCTGTTCGTCGGCGTCAAGTGTTGACCAAAGAAAATGCAGACACTTATGTTGTGGGGGCAGCAGCTGATTTAAAAATTCCACGCCCGCTTCGGTGAGATGCAAATGCAAACAACGGCGGTCGTTTTGGCTTTCGCGGCGCTCAATCCAGCCTTTCTTTTCCAGCTCGTCAGCAATGCGCGTGGCATTGGTACGTGAAGAACCCAATGCTGCACTCAATTCTGACGGTTGGATACTGTGGCTTTCCTGCGCATCCAGCGTAATTAATGCCATAAACAGGGTCTCGTTAATCCCTTGTGCTTTTAGCATTTTGTTGCGATTTTCTAGCAGTTTACTGTGCATATGCATACACAAACGCGTCAGTAGAATTTCCTGATAAGGGAAATCTTTCTGGCGTTTTGCACGAAAATTAAGCATTTGTTCTATGGGACTAAACGAACTTTCCATTATAAGGAGCCTCATTAATTTCAAATGGTACAGTAACGATAGTGACTAATAATGTAAACGGTATAATTAAGGAAAAATTTAGCAATTAGTGTTATTCAGTCACTGTGTGTAAGTAATTAGTATCATTAATTGTAAGGATATTGTGTTTTAGCTCACAATTCATGCAAATTGTTACGCCAAAAGCATCAGTAGCTTGAATGTTAGACCGTAGCTAAGTGCGCCAAGTAAAGTGGCGAAAATAATACTGTTGGTTTTATAAAAGCATCCACAAATAACTAAGAAACCAATAAGTGTTGGGATTAATTTCTGGGGGTTATGCATGATCTCTGGCGTACTGGATACGACCAGTAAGGCACATATCGAGGCGATGCCGATGCTGTCTAGCAACAGTGAAATTTTTCCTCGTTGCAGACCGGCTTGCTGACGTGCTGGTCCAAGGCGCAGCGGTAAATAACGAAACAGGTAATTTACCGTTCCCACAACTAAGCCAATTATCAGGACATCCATATTCATGGTGTTTGCTCCTGTTTATTGTTCTCGTTCTGTTCTGTCACCACCTCTGGGGCGGGTTGAAGTAGTGCGGCCAAACATCCACCACCAATACCCGCCAAAATGGCGACTGGAATGGAGAATAATAATACGCCGAGTAATGCACCTGTCAGTGATGCCATCACTGTTAGGCTGTATTGACGTTTAAAAGAGGCTAATAGGAAACTCAAAAACAGGGCTGGCAGCATAAAGGAGAGTGAGGCTTCAATTGCAGGGTAGTTTTCCAGCGGACCATTGCCGAACATGGCCCCGATGGCTGTGCCTGCCACCCAAGACAGCCAAGAGGTGAACGCGATGCCGAGCATCCAGTTCTCACTCCAACGGCGCTGGTCTTTCATGAGTTTGGTGGTCGCGGCAGCAAATACTTCATCGGTCAAACCGAAAGCCCATAAAGCCGTTTTTTTACCCGATAATCGGGTCAGAATGCGGTGCTTAAGTGCGGGACCATACAAAATATGGCGGATGTCCATGGCCATTACGGTTAAGGCGGAAACCCACAATGACATTCCGGCACTGAGCAGGGCGGTAATAACAAATTGGCTGGCACCAGCATAAATAATACAAGAGAAGAAAATCGCTTCCCACGGCGAAAAGCCAAGTTTTACCGAACTCAAACCAAAGGCAAAAGCGACAGGCAGATAGCCAATAACAATGGGCAAGCTATCAGTTATGCCCTCGATAAATGTTGCGGCTGGCTGTGTCGTTGGCGGGGAGTCGGTGGTTTGGCTATGCATAGGGTCAGCTATTAATTAAGTTTCAGGGAAAAATAATACGTTAGATAACACTAACAGAGTAGTAATTGTCTTAATACCCTAGAACCCAAATTTCTATCTACGTTGATTAGTAGTTAGCTAATTAACAACCAGAGGTAATATCTCGCTTTATAGCGAATAGCCCAGCCTCTGATAAGAGGCTGGGTATAACCGACATCACTCAACAGGCTGGTTTGCTGGTGGGTCAAAACGTTTACCGGCCAGCCAAGTCGTTATGTTCAAAATGCACAACACTAAACCGGCGATAGCCACACCATACCAACCTGCATGTTGATAGGCGGCGGCTGAAATTAATGAGCCCAGTGCGCCACCAATAAAGTAGGTGGTCATATAGCCTGCGGTTAACCGGTTTCTGGCTTCCGGCATCATGCGGTAGATAACGCTCTGGTTAGTGACATGAACCCCTTGAACAGCCAAGTCCAACACGACTATCCCAATAATTAGCGCAAGAATGGAGTACTGCCCCAATGCGATGGGTATCCATGAGAGCAGCAACAATACCAAGCCGACACTGGTGGTTACACGCGCTTTTCCTTTATCCGCCAACTGACCTGCTTTGGTGGCCATTAATGCACCGGCCGCCCCGACCAAACCAAATAGTCCGATAGCGGCTTCTGAATAACCATAGGGTGGTGAGGCCAGCAGAAAGGCCATTGATGTCCACAAGACACTGAAGTTGGCGAAAGATAGCGCACCCAGTAAGGCTCGAGTGCGTAATACAGGGGTACGGATAAATAGAGAAAATATTGAGCTGAGTAGCTGGCCGTAATTCAGACCGGTATGTTGTTTATAGCGAGGTAGGTAGCGCCACAGCGTCAGCGCCATAAAAATCATCAATACGCTAGCAACCCAATAGATCGTGCGCCATCCGCCAACAGAGGCCAATGCGCCCGCTACAGTTCGTGCCAGTAAAATCCCCAGCAACAGGCCACTCATAATAATGCCGACAACTTTACCGCGTTTTTCTGGTGCGGCGAGCGTCGCTGCCAGTGGCACTAATAATTGTGCTACGACGGAAAAGAGGCCGGTGAGTGCTGTGCCGACAATCATCATGGTGAGGTTTTGCGACAAGGCGGTGATTAGCATTCCGCCTGCGGCCAGTAAGGTCATGCTGACGATCAGCCCACGGCGCTCGAACATATCTCCCAGTGGTACCAAGAACATCAACCCCACCGCGTAACCCAACTGGGCTGCCGTGACGATAAAACCGGCCTGATTGACCGAAAGATTAAACGCTTGCGCGATAGTTTCTAGTAGGGGCTGGGCATAATAGTTGCTAGCAACCGCCAATCCGGTGGCGACGGACATCAAGACAATTAATGCTGGGCTTAAACCGGCGGTTTCGGTTTTTTGTGTCATGGGGGATTATTCTGAATTGAAAAGAGTGACAGTATTAGATAAATGGCAGTGATAAACCAATGGATAATTTTTTATTTCATTTTGATCGGGTTTGGCTTCGGTGGGTATTCGATTTGTTCTCTTTGCTAGCTCCGTCATCTCAGCCGAGTAGGTAGGCTGGCCCTCTTGCTCGGTTGAGGTGACGGGGATTAAGTTGCCGTTGATCTCATGTCAATCAAACAGATTCACCTGAACGATTATCCGCTCTTGAGTCGGACTCTGCATCCGGCATCATATCCGGTGAACCCCAATCAACCCTTGTTGCTCTAATGCATAAGCGGCCCGCAAGCAGAAATCTTCTCGCCATGGCGCGGCGATTAATTGAACACCTATCGGCAACCCATTGGTGGTTTTCAGTGGCACGGTAACCACCGGTAAACCGAGGAAAGAAATGGGCTGGGTTAACATCCCCATACTGGCGCGAATGGGTAAATCAGTATCGTTAATCCGCATGAATTCCTGCCCGATGAGTGTGGCACTGCTAGGGGTTGCGGGTGCAATCAAGATATCCCAGTGCTCAAACAGCGGCAGAATTTGCTGACGAAAATGGTGACGAAAGCGTTGAGCTTGAACATACCAGCTTGCTGGCAACATGGCACCGGCTAACAGCCGCTCTCGTGATAGTGGTTCAAAGCGCTGGGGGGATTTTCTCAACGCAGGGAGGTACTGATTTCCCCCCTCGGTGGCACTGATAATAAATGCCGCTGAACGTGCCAAATCGCTCTGCGGCATCTCGACCTCGGTAACCGCTTCCAGCCCTTTGGCCACACGATGTACAGCAGCTTTTGCATCGCTATCACACCATTGGGCGAAATAGCCCCCCAATACCGCACTTCTTAATCCTTGTTGCCCACGATACAACTGGTCAGAACAGGGGGCCGGTGGTTTTTCCGATTGGAAACTGTCATGAATATCAGCCCCTTGCATAGCATCATACACAGCGGCCAAATCTGGCACACAGCGCGCCATCGGGCCAACATGATCCAGACTGGCGACAAAAGGATGAGTGCCCGTGCGTGAGAGTCGGCCAAAGGTGGGTTTCAATCCGAAAATACCGCACAGTGAGGCCGGGACTCGAATGGAGCCATTGGTATCGCTACCCAGCGAAAAATTAACCAGCCCGGCAGCCACGGCGGCGGCTGATCCTCCCGAAGACCCGCCGGCAATACGGTTAAGGTCATGAGGGTTACGTGTTGCGCCATAATGACTATTTTCGGTAGTAAAACCATAGGCATAGGCATCCATATTTAGCATGCCAGAGAGCATGGCCCCTTGGCCGGCTAAGCGTGAAATAACGGCTGCATCGTGTTTGGCGGGTGGGCGTTCGCAAAATAAGCTGGCTCCGGCGAGGGTGGTTTCACCCTCGACATCAAACAGATTTTTCACGGCATACGGAATTGCCGCCAGTGCCGGTAAGGTTTGGCCTTTGGCGCGCAGGCTATCAAGTCGGTAGGCTTCACTGAGCATGCGATCCGCTGTGATGTGGGTATAGGCATTGATGGTTGGGTTGACAGCGCTGATAGTGTCCAGCGTGTGTAGTGCAATATCTTGTGCGGAGAGTTCACCATGATTCAAAGCCTGCTGAATTTCACTGATGGTGAGTGTTGGAATCTGTTTCATAGCCGGTATACCCCAGCAATTTCCTGTTTCTCATCCAAAGGCACGGCCATCAAGGGCCCCGCCATGGCAGCAATTCGTTCAAATTGCAGTAGCAAGGCGGCGCGGCGGGTATCATCCAGTTCTAATGCCAATAAGACTTCCATTTGCTGAATATAAGTAGCCCAATCCATGGCGGTTTTATTTGAAGTTTTTTTCATGACAATTCCTGTTCTAAATTGTGGATGAAATTAATAACCAACGGCGCTGCCACCCTTCCTTGCAGGGCCATATTGCTGTTGATTATCTGGCTTCCCTCATTGCCCATTGGTTGAAATAGAAAAAAGGAAATCACAGAAACAAAGCAAGAGGCGTTCCAGAATGTCGAGTTTTGTGCTGAGAATGAAAATTACCATATTACCGGTAGGGGCAGATGTGCTATGTTCCGCAAAAAATGGCTATATTGAAACGATAGTTTCAAGGGCTGGGGAAGAATATGAAACAGATTGATGAGCGTTTACGGGCGCACTATGCGCAATTAACCCCACAGGAGCAGCGAGTTACTGACTTTATCTTTGACCATTTTGATGACCTGATCAGTTATAACAGTGCCGAACTGGCGCGGTTAAGTGGCGTGTCTAAGGCCACCGTCAGTCGGCTGTTTAAGCGGCTTGGCTACAGCAGTTATCGGGAGATGCGTGAAGAGGTGCGAACCTTGCGCCAAAGTGGAATGCCGTTGACAGATAACCGTGATGCTGTGCAAGGAAATACCTTGCTGTCTCGCCACTATAAGCAGGAAATGGCGAACCTGACTCAGTGGGTCAATCAATTAGACAGTCAACAATTTAGCGACGTTATCTCAGCACTGGTGCATGCACCGCGCATCCTGTTGTTGGGGTTGCGTAACAGTTACCCAGTAGCACTGCATTTACGCCAACAACTGCTGCAAGTACGCCCGCATGTCCAACTCATACCACAAGCGGGGCAGACATTATCAGAGGAGTTGGTAGATGTCAGTTCACAGGATGTGGTGATTGTGGTGGCTTTTCGTCGGCGGCCTAAGATTATCCGCGACATTCTGCTGCATATGCAGGTGCTGGGAGTACCGACATTATTGATTTGTGAACCACAGGCCCAGTCATTGCTACCGTTGGCACACTGGCGATTTACCACACCACTCGACAGTGTGTCGGCTTTTGATAGTTACTCCTCAGCGATGAGTTTGGCAAACTTACTGAGTAATGCATTATTGCATGAGACTCTGGCACAAGGGCGACAAAGAATTCATCAAATAGCTGATTTATATGACGCTTTTTCTGAACTAGAACAACGGTCATGACTGAACCCGCAAGAGGACTTCTCGAAGGCAGGTTTCCACGTCGTAATTACCACTGACTGCTCTTTTATGGTGCATTTCATTTGCTGATTTGCACTTTCTCTGTGATTTTCCCTCCGTGACATTTCCCTTTACCCGGCATAGAACTCCTGATTATGGGCCTTCTCTGCAAGTTTATCTTTGGCACAGTAGTTGCAACGATGGTTTCAGTATATTGAATTAAAGAATCTATCGTTTCATCACTTACTTATCGGAGATAAGCTATGAACATGAAAAAGCGGATGTTGGCCTGGTTGGGTGCTGCACTGATACTCGTTCAGGCACCTTTAGTGTTAGCCGATCAATTAGAGCAAATTCAACAACGTGGCGTATTACGAGTGGCTGTTCCACAGGATTTTCCGCCTTTTGGCTCTGTGGGCACCGATCTTCAGCCTCAGGGGTATGACATCGATATGGCCCACTATCTGGCTGATAAGATGAAACTAAAGTTGCAATTAGTGCCTGTGACCAGTGCTAATCGGGTGCCCTATCTGCAAACCGATAAAGTGGATTTAGTCATTTCTAGTTTGGGTAAAAACCCGGAACGAGAAAAAGCCATCGCCTTTAGTCGAGCTTATGCGCCGTTTTTCCTCGGAGTATTTGGCGCGAAGGAGGATGCACTGAAGCAACCCGATCAGTTAGCAGGGAAAACGGTCGGAGTGACCCGTGGGGCTGTGGAGGATATGGTGCTGAGTGAGTTAGCTCCCAAAGAGGCTCAAATAAAACGTTATGAGGATAACAACACTACATTGTCAGCTTATTTATCAGGTCAGGTGGATTTTCTGGCTACCGGTAATCTAGTGGTCAGTGCATTAGCTCGACAGAATCCAACCCAAGCGCCAGTGGCGAAATTTATGCTGAAAGATTCACCCTGCTATATCGGTTTGCGCCAAGGAGAACCTGCTTTGAAAGCAAAGGTAGATGCACTGATTGTTGAAGCGCTGCAGGACAACACTCTCAATAATTTGTCTGAAAAATGGTTAAAGGCTCCGTTACCTGCTGACCTTGGTGCATAACAGGAGCGGCCGATGACCTATCAGCTAAATTTCTCTGCTTTGTGGCCCTATTGGCCGGATCTATTGTCTGGTCTGCTGATCACCATTGAGTTGACGGTCATGGCGACCATTGGCGGCATGGCACTGGGGATCGTCGGTGCGGCGATCCGCTGTAGTGACAATAAGGCTAGCGGTAGCGTCATATTGCGCCATATATGGGGGGGATATGTGGAAATTGTGCGCAATACCCCTTTTGTTGTGCAGTTATTCTTTATCGTTTTTGGCTTACCGGCGCTGGGCTTGAAGTTAAGTGCGGGGCAAGCTGCCTTGCTGGCGATGATAATCAATTTGGGTGCTTACAGTACCGAGATTATCCGCGCCGGAATTCAGGCCAGTGCCAAAGGCCAATGGGAAGCCGGGCGAGTATTGGGGTTGAGTCGCAGCCAGACATTTTTCCGGGTGATCCTGCCGCCTTCATTACAGCGGATTTATCCTGCCCTCGTCAGCCAGTGCATTATTGTGATGCTTGGCTCTGCGGTGGTATCGCAAGTGGCATTTGAAGAACTGACATTTACGGCCAACTTAATTCAGTCACGTACATTTCTCAGTTTTGAGGTCTATTTGGTGACCACATTGCTGTATTTGTTGTTGTCCATTGCGATGCGTCAGTTGTTGTTGATGGCAGGACGTCGATTCTTTGGGAGCCGTACCTCATGATGTTTACTGACTGGGATATTATCCGCAATTTGTTACTGGCGGCCCGCTGGACGCTCTTACTGTCACTGACTGCCTTTATGGGGGGCACTCTGGTGACATTGCCGCTGATGTTGATGCGCATGAGCCGTTGGCGGTGGCTGGCATGTTTTGTACGTGGCTATACCGAGCTATTTCAAGGCACTCCCTTGCTGATGCAGCTATTTTTGGCGTTTTTCGGTTTAGCGCTGTTTGGCATTGATGTTAGCCCGTGGACGGCGGCGGCAATGGCATTGACCCTGTTTACCAGTGCGTTTCTAGTGGATATCTGGTGCGGCAGTATTGATGCTTTACCAAAAGGTCAATGGGAGGCTTCGCGCTGTTTGGGCCTGAGTTTCAGCCAAACCTTGCTCCGAGTTATCGCCCCGCAAGCGATGCGCATTGCCATTGCACCCACCGTAGGATTTTCGGTGCAGGTGATTAAAGGCACTGCACTGGCTTCGATCATTGGTTTTATTGAGCTGACTAAAGCAGGAACCATGCTAAATAATGTCACTTATCAGCCATTTAAAGTCTTTGGGTTGGTGGCGCTGGGCTACTTTCTGATGTGTTACCCCTTGTCGCGCTACAGCCATTATTTGGAGAGAAAATTCCATGCCGCTGATCACCATTAATCAAGTTCAAAAATACTATGGTCAGAACCATGTACTGAAAGGTGTGGATCTGGATATTGAAATGGGTGAAGTTATCTCAATCATTGGCCGCAGTGGTTCTGGAAAAAGCACGCTACTGCGTTGTATCAATGGGTTGGAAGCCTATCAGGACGGCAGTATTAAACTGGGCGGCATGACGGTGACTCATCGCGATTCACAGGCGCGGGAAATTAGCCGTTCAGTCGGGATGGTGTTCCAGAGTTTTAATTTATTCCCACATATGACGGCGCTGGAAAACGTCATGCTGGCACCGCGCCGGGTATTGAAAAAGAGTGCTGCCGAGTGCCGTGCTCTGGCAACCGAAATGCTAACCAAAGTCGGGTTAGCAGATCGAATCGATTACTATCCTGCCAATCTTTCTGGCGGTCAGCAGCAGCGAGTCGCCATTGCACGTGCGCTGGCAATGCAACCTAAAGTCCTACTCTGCGATGAAATAACTTCCGCGTTGGATCCTGAACTGGTGGGCGAAGTATTGAAAGTCCTTGAACAACTTGCGGCGGAAGGGATGACCCTGATCCTAGTCACTCATGAGATGAATTTTGCTCGAGAAGTGGGTGACAGAGTGGTGTTCATGCATCAAGGACAAGTGTGGGAGCAGGGTGAAAGCCGCGCCCTATTTTCTGCACCTCAAACAACTGAGTTAAAACAATTTATATCCACCGTTCGCGGTTTATAACAACGTCTTACCGATTTAGAAAATGGAGATTTTTTATGTCAGCGCTCAGTCATAATCCGCTGTTTAGCCAGATAAACCCGCCAGCACGATTACTGATGGGGCCAGGGCCAGTCAATGCTGATCCGCGAGTACTACGCGCGATGGCCAGTCAGCTGATCGGGCAATATGATCCGGCGATGACCGACTATATGAATCAGGTGATGGCGCTGTATCGCGGTGTTTTTCGCACTGAAAATCAGTGGACAATGCTGATTGATGGCACTTCGCGCGCGGGTATCGAGGCAATTTTGCTGTCGGCTATCCGCCCCGGTGACAAAGTGCTGGTGCCGGTTTTTGGCCGCTTCGGCCATTTGCTATGTGAAATCGCCCGCCGTTGCCGCGCCGAGGTGCATACCATTGAGGTGCCGTGGGGTGAAGTCTTCAGCCCAGAGATGATTGAAGATGCCATCAAGAAAGTACGTCCGCGCCTGTTGCTGACTGTGCATGGCGATACCTCGACCACTTTGTTGCAACCGCTGGTGGAGTTAGGTGAGATTTGTCGTCGCCATCAAGTGCTGTTTTATACCGATGCCACTGCTTCATTGGGGGGAAACGCGTTGGAAACGGATGCTTGGGGGTTGGATGCGGTTTCGGCTGGGTTGCAAAAGTGCCTCGGAGGGCCATCAGGCAGCTCTCCGGTGACCCTCAGTCCACAATTCGCCGAGCAAATTCGTCGTCGTAAATGTATTGAGCAAGGGATCCGAACCGAAGCTCACGCTGACGGTGACGAAGAGATGATTTACTCCAATTACTTTGATTTGGGCATGATCATGGATTACTGGGGGCCAGAACGGCTCAATCATCATACTGAAGCCACCAGTATGCTTTTTGCAGCACGAGAATGTGCGCGGGTGATATTGGAAGAGGGGCTGGATAACGGCATCGCTCGCCATGCCTTGCAAGGGGCTGCACTGCTGGCAGGCATTCAGGGAATGGGGTTGGCGGTGTTTGGTGATATGAAGCACCGGATGAATAATGTACTGGGCGTGATGATCCCCGCAGGTATTGCTAGTGAGCAAGTACGTCAACTGATGCTAAATGACTTTGGGATCGAGATAGGTACGTCATTTGGGCCATTGAATGGCAAAATTTGGCGCATTGGCACCATGGGATATAACGCCAGAAAAGACTGCGTGATGCAAACACTGGCGGCATTGGAGGCGGTGCTGAACCGGCTAGGGTTTGCCACCGTTCAAGGCGCGGGGCTACAAGCTGCATGGAATATTTATCAAGCAGACAGTGATAAACCGTTCTTTGATAAACAATCAATGAATAAACCTGATGGTGCCAGATAATGGCCGCCACCCTGCCTGATGCCGAGGCAGAGCAGGCCGCATTACGGGTTTTGGCCCGTTGTGATGCGCTGGCGGCAATCAGTGAATCACCCGAGATGTTGACGCGAGTGTATATGTCACCTGAACATTTACTCGCGAATCAGCAAGTTGGGAAATGGATGCAAGCCGTCGGAATGCGCGTTTGGCAGGACTCTGTTGGTAACATTTGTGGCCGTTATGAGGGACTGCAACTCGATGCTCCAGCCATATTACTTGGTTCCCATCTTGATACAGTGCGCAATGCAGGCCGCTATGACGGCATGCTCGGGGTATTAAGCGCCTTGGAAGTCGTGGGGTATTTGCATCAGCAGCGGCGGCGACTACCGGTTGCCATCGAAGTCATTGGTTTTGCTGATGAAGAGGGAACGCGCTTTGGTATTACTTTGCTGGGCAGCAAAGGAATTACCGGGCACTGGCCAACTGACTGGCTAAATAAAACGGATGCTGAAGGTGTTAGTGTGGCGCAGGCGCTGGATAAAGCCGGCTTCCCCCCCGCAGCGGTTGGGGAATCGCAGCGGGCAATCAGTGAGTTCTGTGCTTATCTTGAGCTACATATAGAGCAAGGTCCGTGTTTGGAAAACGCTGATTTAGCCTTGGGCGTCGTGACGGCAATTAATGGGGCTTGCCGCCTACATTGCCAGTTTATCGGGCTAGCGGGTCATGCTGGAACAGTCCCAATGGGGCAGCGTCAGGATGCATTATCCGGTGCGGCTGAATGGATATATGCGGTTGAACAGTTCACTGAAAGTTATGGTGAGTATCTCGTGGCGACGGTAGGGACGCTGGCATGTTTACCCGGCGCAGTAAATGTTATTCCAGGTGAAGTGACGTTAACTCTGGATATTCGCGGCCCGCACGACAGCGACATAAACCATTTGTTAGCCCGCTTATTGGCTGAAGCTGAAGTGATAGCGGTTCGCCGTGGCCTGACATTCTCGGCTGAAGAGTTTTACCGCATCAATGCAACTTGCTGCGATGATAATTTACAGCAACGTATCAGCGAGAGCGTTAGCCGAGTACAGGGGCGTTCATTAGCCCTGCCCAGTGGCGCGGGTCATGATGCGATTGCGGTTGGCGAATGTTGGCCGGTGGGAATGTTGTTTGTACGCTGCAAAGGGGGGATAAGCCATCACCCAGATGAATCCGTTACCAGTAATGATGTTGCTCTGGGCATTCAAGCCTACCTAGAGACGGTATTGTCATGGGCTTGAGCCGCGGGGTTAACGTGCCGCGAGGCACGCTTCCCATTGCTGGATATTTATACCAGTAAAAATTTGTCGGCATCATGATAAGCCGGAAACGCTTCGCGGTAATTTTGCAGTGTTTCTAGCGATAGCTCCGCATTTAATTGTGTGGCTTGCCCTGGTTCTGCCTGTGCCAGAACCTCGCCTTGCGCATCTAGAATGAGGCTATCGCCTTGATAATAATGACCATTATCATCATCACCGACTCGATTACAGCCCGCTACGTAAGCCTGATTTTCTATCGCACGGGCTGCCAGCAAGGTTTGCCAGTGTTTGGCACGAGCTGCAGGCCAATTAGCGACATACAACGCTAAATCATAATCTTGCAGGTTACGTGACCACACCGGGAAACGCAGGTCATAACAGACTTGCGGTAAAATACGCCAGCCGCGCCATGCCACAATTTTGCGCTCTTTACCTGCCTGATAATGATGATGTTCACCCGCCATACGGAATAAGTGGCGCTTGTCATAGCGATGGATTTTTCCACTAGGTTCAGCCAGCAGAAAACGGTTAACTGCGCCCTGTGGTGTGCTCAACGCCACACTTCCCCCCACCAGAGCATCAGCACGTGCCGACCATTGGCACAGCCAGCCGATGATCTCGGCTTCTGAAAGTGCATTTTCAGCTGCATTCATGGCAAAACCGGTGGTAAACATTTCTGGCAGCACAATCACATCTCGTGGCGTCAAAGACGCTAATAGCATGTCAAAGTGACGCAGATTAGCTTGCGCATCCAACCACACCAGCGGTTGTTGCAGTAGAGTCAGTTTTAAAGTTGACACAATCGCTCCGCAGCGGCGTCCAGCGTGGCATCTTGTTTGGCGAAGCAAAGCCGGATCAGTTTATGGGGGAAGGGGCCTTCACAGAATACCGATAAAGGAATAGCCGCCACGCCCACTTGTTCGGTCAGCCATTGGCAGAACTCAACATCATCAAGATCTGAAACCGCGCTGTAATCGACCAAGAGGAAATAAGTGCCCTCGCTGGGTAGGATTTTCAGGCGACTGGCAGATAACGCATCGACAAAGCGGTCGCGGCGAGCGCGGTAAAACGCCGGCAATTGCTGCCAATGTTCTGGTTCGGCATTCAGCATATCGGCCAGTGCCAACTGAACGGGGGTGCAGACTGAGAAGGTCAGATATTGGTGAATTTTACGCACTTCAGCACTGATGGCGGCAGGGGCAATGCAATAACCCGCTTTCCAGCCAGTCATGTGAAAAGTTTTGCCAAAAGAAGATACCGCTATCGCCCGCTCCCGTAATTGCGGATGAGCCAATATACTGGCATGGCCTGCGTCACTGAAGCAGATATGTTCGTACACTTCATCACTCAATACATAAATATTGCGTTCAGCAATCACTAGCCATAGCTGTTCAAAATCGGCTGCGCGCCAAACCGTTGCAGAAGGGTTATGGGGTGTATTCACAATCACCAATCGAGTGCGCTCAGAAATCAAATCGGCAAATTCGGCCCAGTCAGTGGTGAATGCTGGGGGCTTGAGAGCGATACGCTTGAGAATACCGCCTGCCAGTTTCACCACTGGGGCATAACTGTCGTAGCTGGGGTCAAAGCAAATAACTTCATCGCCGGGACGAACCAAGGCAGTAATCGCGGCAAATAAGGCTTCACTGGCACCGGTAGTCACGGTAACTTCGCTATCGGCATCAGGCTGCCAGCCATAACTTTTTGCGGTTTTCTCCGCAATGGCATGGCGCAGCGGTGCAACACCCGTCATGGGCGCATATTGGTTAGCGCCTTGGCTGACATGATAGGCCAATCGCTGCTTTAGATAGTCAGGTCCATCGAAATCCGGGAAGCCCTGCGACAGGTTAATGGCTTGATGTTTTTGCGCCAATGCACTCATTTGGGTGAAGATGGTGGTGCCTTGTGCAGGCAATTTACTGTCTGGAATAAAAGATAAAGTGCTCATGGCAGGTGAATACTCCTGGTGCCGTATGTTGCCGTCAATATAACACGATGTTAAGATTTGGCAATCGAGACGCTTAGATGTTTAAACGGCTAAATGACGTAATGTGCTAAGCATAGATAAAATTGTGCTAACAGCGATTATCCAGCTAATTGCAGTAGCTGCGGGCTAGGGCACACCAACACCACAACAGGGATATGCAATGACCGAAAATGTACAACTTGGCGCGTTACTCGCCGCCTGCCACTGGATCGGTGAGAAGGGCTGGTGCCCTGCGACCGGTGGCAATATGTCCCTGCGTCTGGACTCAGCACACTGTCTGGTGACGGAATCTGGCAAAGATAAAGGCAGCTTGACCGCAGATGACTTTTTACTGGTGGAAACCGCCAGTAATCATGTGCCGAGTGGCCGTACACCTTCAGCCGAAACCGGCCTGCATACCTTACTTTATCGTCTGTATCCTGAAATCAATGCGGTCTTACATACTCACTCGGTGAACGCTACGGTGTTATCGCGAGTAGAACGTAGCAATGAGTTGGTATTGCAGGGCTACGAAATGCAAAAATCGCTTTCCGGGCAGCGCAGTCATCTTGATACCGTGGTCATCCCTATCTTCGATAATGATCAGGATATTCCTGCGTTGGCGCAGCGAGTCGCCGCGTTGGCGGATAATCATCCACTGCGTTATGGCTTTTTAGTGCGTGGCCATGGCCTGTATTGTTGGGGGAATTCGGTATCTGAAGCACGCCGCCATTTGGAAGGGCTGGAGTTTTTGTTCCAGTGTGAATTACAACGGCGCTTGTTTGACGTAAACCCTTAAGGCTGGAGGCCGAATGATTCAGGCAATTGTTACCGATATTGAAGGCACCACCACTGACATTCGCTTTGTGCATCAAGTGCTGTTTCCTTATGCCAGAGAGCGATTAACCCCATTTCTGTTTGAACATCAACAAGATGAAGAGATTGTTGCCGCTCTAACTGATTTGCGCCGCGAGATTGAACAACCCGATGCAGATACTGAAACGTTGATTGATACTTTGCACCGTTTTATGGATGAAGACCGCAAATCTACGGCACTGAAGGCCATTCAAGGCATTATCTGGCGTAGCGGCTACCTGCACGGTGATTTTCGCGGCCATCTCTACCCGGAAGTTGCCCAACAATTGGCTGATTGGCAACAGCAGGGGCTAGGACTGTATGTCTACTCCTCCGGCTCTGTTGATGCCCAGAAATTGCTGTTTGGTTACAGCGATGCAGGAGATTTACGCCCCTTATTCAGCGGCTATTTTGATACCCACGTAGGGGCCAAACGTGAAGTGAGCGCTTACCAGAATATTGCTAGCCAATTGGCGATTGCACCGCCAGCGTTACTGTTTTTATCTGATATCCGTCAGGAATTGGATGCTGCACAACTTGCCGGCTGGCATACCTGCCAGTTGATTCGCGACCTTCCTGATAGCGAGAGCCGTCATCCACAAGTCAACCGCTTTGATCAGATAGATTTAGCGCGTTTTAAATAAATAGCTGGGGGTTTTACAGTATGAGCGGATTAACTATTTTCAGTGAAGAACAGCCGGCACAGCCACTGTGGCAAAGTGTTGATGCTGATGCAATCCAACAGGAGTTGACGGCCATTGGCGTGCGTTTTGAGCGTTGGCAAGCAGACCGTGAGTTGGGCGAAAATCCACAACCTGAAACGGTGATAGCCGCTTATCAGCACGAAATTGATCGATTAGTCGCAGAAAAAGGCTATCAGAGTTGGGATGTGATCAGTATGCGCCCCGATAACGCGCAGCGTGAAGTTTTACGTGAGAAATTTTTATCGGAACATACTCACGGTGAAGATGAAGTGCGTTTCTTCGTTGAAGGCAGTGGGCTATTTTGCTTGCACCTGAATGGTAAGATTTATCAAATTCTCTGTGAAAAGAATGATCTCATCTCCGTCCCTGCGAATACTCGTCATTGGTTTGATATGGGATCGGCACCGAATTTCACCGCTATTCGTGTATTTGATAACCCAGAAGGATGGGTGGCACATTTTACCGGTGATAAGATTGCCGATGCTTATCCTCGATTGAATTGAGCAAAAGTTGACCTCAGGCGGCAGTATAGCCACCTGAGGTTTTTTTTAATGCTCAGGTTGGAAGAAGCCTGCTGTCACTTGCTCTGGTGTAATTACACCACTGTCCAAAACCCAACCGCTAATTAATGCTGCCGGGGTAACATCAAACGCCGGGTTGTACACTCTCGCATCTTGTGGCGCCCATTGGCAGTTGCCAAAACTCCCAGACACTCCGGTGACTTCACTGGCTGCCCGCTGCTCTATAGGGATGGCTGCACCATTAGGACAAGCCGGATCATGGGTAGTGTGTGGTGCGGCAACGTAGAATGGAATACGGTGGTAGTGAGCCAAGACCGCCAGACTATATGTGCCAATTTTATTCGCGATATCGCCATTGGCGGCAATTCGGTCCGCACCGACCCAAATGGCATCTACTTGACCTTGCGCCATCAAGCTGGCGGCCATCGAATCACAAATTAATTGATATGGAATACCCAGTTCCCCTAACTCCCATGCCGTTAAGCGGCCACCTTGCAACAAAGGGCGGGTTTCATCGACCCACACTTGACGGATTTTGCCCTGCTGGTGAGCGCGCAGTAATACACCGATAGCCGTACCGATCCCCGCAGTTGCCAGCCCGCCGGTATTGCAGTGAGTCAGCAGGTTGCTGCCGGGTTTTACCAGTGCAGCACCATGTTGGGCAATACGCTCACAGAGTTCGCGATCTTCCTCTACCAAGCGCAAAGCCTCGTGCACCATGGTTTCCACCCAGTTGGCTTGCAAAAGTGCTTGCTGCATCCGGGCCAGATTATTCATCAGATTAACCGCAGTAGGGCGCGATTCCCGTAGAGCAATTAGGGCTTGCTCAAGTTGAGCTTGTGATAAGCCACGTTCTGCCAGCAAGGCCAACAATAGGCTGGCAGACAGACCAATCAAGGGGGCACCGCGTACTCGCAGTGCTTGAATATGCTCAATCAGCAATTCCACAGTATCGGCAGACAACCATTCTTGGCGCTGCGGCAAGGCCTGTTGATCGAGTATCCAAAGCTGGTTATCAACAATTTTTAAGCTGGTTGTTTGTAAATTGAGCATGTTAAGCATCTGCATTGTCAGTTAAATCCATGTTGCGTTATTGCATCTGGTTTCTTATTCTGCCAACATAACTTATGGATGTGTAGACGTCTATATGGTTTTACGCCTAAATTTGGGATTTTTGTACTAACAGGGAATAATTTCACGGCTAAACACAGGGTTGGCGGTGAGTGAATCAGAATCAGATAAAAGAAAAAGAGGTTGAAGATGTCGCGCTACCATACATTTACTGCTGCGGATGCTGTTGAATATGCTCGTCAATTCGGCCAAGTGGCCGATCCACTGACTTTAGTGTCGGCTGATGAAATTGGTGATGGAAATCTCAACTTGGTATTTAAAATCCGCGATACAGCAGGGGTGAGCCGAGTCATTGTCAAACAAGCGCTGCCTTACGTACGTTGCGTTGGTGAATCTTGGCCGTTGACCTTAGATCGCGCCAGAATTGAGGCACAAACGCTGCTGACACACAGCCAATTCTGTCCACAACATACCGTCAATATATTGCACCATGACGCGGAATTAGCCGTGATGGTGCAAGAGGATTTATCTGATCACCATATCTGGCGCAGTGAGTTGCTCGCTGGAAAGCACTACCCGCAGGCCGCTGCACAACTGGCGGAATACTTGGCGCAGACCTTATTCCATACTTCAGATTTTTATCAGTCAGCCCAAGCTAAAAAAGCCGCAGTAAGCCAATATACCAACCCGGAATTGTGCCAAATAACCGAAGATCTGTTCTTCACTGATCCTTATATAGACCATGAACGCAATAATTTTGACCCAGCTTTATTAGCCGATGTATTGGCACTGCGTCAGGATCATGCGCTTAAATTGGCTGTGGCTTCCCTGAAGCATCGTTTTTTAAGTAAAGCTGAGGCGTTACTTCACGGTGATATTCACAGTGGTTCAATTTTTGTCGCGGATGGCCGCCTGAAAACCATTGATGCGGAATTTGGTTTTTATGGCCCGATTGGCTTTGATGTGGGCACTGCGCTGGGGAATTTGCTGCTCAATTATTGTGGCTTACCGGGATTGGCTGGCGCACGTGATGCAGCGGCAGGTCGTGAACAACGACTAAAAGATATTCATGTTCTCTGGGAAACTTTCTCTTACCGTTTTTTGGCATTGAGTCAGGAAAAAACGCAGGATTCAGCACTGGCAATCGAGGGCTATGCCCAGCTATTTCTTCAGCAGGTTTGGCAAGATACCATTGGTTACTGTGGTAGTGAATTAATCAGACGCACCATTGGGCTAGCCCATGTTGCTGATTTGGATAGTATTGCTGATGATGAAATGCGCAGAGCATGCCAACGCCATGCCCTGAACTTAGGGAGGACATTGATATTGGCGGCGTCGCACATTGACAGTATTGATGATCTAATAGCCCGTATTAGGCAAAATGGATAACTAAATCGGCCACACTGCATTAATTGCCGCTATTTCTATAAAAATATAGCCACCCTGCATAGCAATCTAGGGTGGCTTTATTATTTTAAATACTATTAATGTTAATAACACTTTTCTCATGCAATGAATTAAATATTTTTTAGTGTAATTTAATTCGATTTATTTTCTTTCATAACTTATTGATATATTAAATTAGCTTTGAACGCTACGCTTTAATAGTCTTGTTGTTTAAATTAATGATTTTCATAAGGTTACAATAATTCATTGCTATTAATATAAGTAATACTTATTTTGAAATCATTTACCTTTGCGACTTATTATTGTTTTGGATTAATAACTTACTATTCAACTAAAATAACTATTTGTGAGAAAGAGACCTGTCCTACTAGGCTGTTTTCATAACAAACAGATGAGAGTTTAGCAGTTAACATACTGTTTTTTTATTGCTCATTTTTAATTTATCTAACTATTATCACTCGAGGTTTATTTTAATTAACTATTATATTGATAACTAAAAAATTTACTGAGTGGCCGACTAATTAAGTAATTAGGGTGGTTATTGTTTGGCTGATGTTATCTCTAATTAAATGGGCATGTATTTATGCGATATTTTTATTACCCAGTAATGATGTTAAACCAATCAAAAAAAAGTTCGGTTTTAT
Source organism: Yersinia vastinensis (assembly GCF_044905075.1). NCBI lineage: Bacteria > Pseudomonadati > Pseudomonadota > Gammaproteobacteria > Enterobacterales > Yersiniaceae > Yersinia > Yersinia vastinensis. The sequence continues at coordinate 3,609,530 of NZ_CP173260.1, read as the reverse complement.
TTCTTTTTTTCCCTTTCTCTGTGCTCTGTTTAAATTTTAATCTTACCGCTGCGCCTCAAATAATAAATATACCTAATGCAGGTAATATTAGTAATGAAATTAGGCAAACAACGGTAGAGCCTACGCCAGTACCACATGAAACAGAAATACAGTTCCAGACACTGGCGCCAGCATCGCCACCCAATCAACCTGTTGTAGAGCATTATATTATATTAAGTAAGGTGAGATTTGAGGGGGATACTGAGTTGTTGTCTACCAATTATCAGGATTTGTACACGGTGGTTAACCCTTGGTTAGGCCAGTCATTAACATTTTCTGATTTGCAGAGTATGGCGTTGGCAATAACTCGGTTCTATCGGAATAACGGATGGGTCGCCGCTCAGGCAATATTACCGCCTCAAACTGTTCATAATGGTATTATTTTGGTTAGAGTGATTGCCGGAAGATTAGATAAACCTGAAATCAATAATCAAACTCGACTGAATACCCCATTTGCTATCGCTATGATTGAAAGTAATAGTTGCGGCAAAGAGGTTGGATTCTTTGGTGGAAAAAACTGTGCCGCTTCTCCAGTAGAATTATCCCGCCTGGAACGTACAGCACTTATTCTTAATGAAATTCCCGGTATCGATGCTTCTCTGGCATTAAAGCCAGGAACTCAATCTGGAATGACTCGAATTTACGCTGATATTACTCCGGGGCAGCGTGCAATGGGGTATCTGGGGATAGATAATCAAGGTAATGATTATTCTGGTCATAATCGGCTATTAGTTGGAGGGGCATTTAATCATTTAACTGGATGGGGGGATCAATTACGGGCAGATCTAATATTATCCAGTTCAACAGATGTTTTTAGTGGTTTGCTAGATTACAACTTTCCTATTAATACCTATGGTACCCGTGCTGCAATTAATTATAGTCATTTGAATTACACCTTAGCCGGGCCATTCGATGCGTTGGATGCTCATGGGTATTCCGATACGTGGGGTATTAATTTACGTCATCCATGGATACGTAATTCACAAGTCAGGGTAAATGCAAATGTCGGCTATTATCAGGCCAGAATGCGCGATTCACTGATTATGCTGCCAAAACAAAAACGAAATCTGGATGCTGGTGAGTTCGGTATTGATGGCTCGCTAAGTGCCTTGCCTCGAGGGCTGAGTCATTTCAATTTACTCGGTACAGCGGGCCACCTTTCTCTGGACGATGAATTTAGCCAAAGTGTAAATACGCTGACCGGAATAGGGGGCACCTTTGCTCGCTTTAATTATCGTCTCGGCCATGATCAGGGTTTTAGTTCCTATGTTTCATTTTTTAATCAGTTCACCGGCCAAATGGCCAGTAAGAATCTTGATAGTTCTCAAAAGCTATTACTGGCAGGGCCATTGGCTGTCCGTGCCTATGGTATTGGTGAGGGGGCGGTAGACAAAGGCACTGTATTTACCACGGAGTTACGTACTCACTGGCAACCCCATTTTCCTGCATGGGCAGGCGTCGGGAATCAAATTACGATTGCTGCATTTTTTGATCAGGGGTGGGGGGCATATTATCGCCAACCAATTGAGGGCCTATCAGAAAATAACATTAATTTATCTGGCGCTGGTGCCTATATTTCATTCGCTCGCCCGGCAGATTACACCTTAAATCTGACTTGGGCACATCGAACCGGTCAGGCAATAACACGTAATCAAGACCACGACCAGTTATGGCTCAACGCTTATAAGATGTTCTAGCGTTTACCTGCATATTTGTCAGATTAAATGGAGGTGAATAATGAACAGTAAATTATACAAACTTATTTTTTGTCATAGATTGGGATGTTTCGTTGCTGTTGGAGAATTTACCCGATCCTATGGGAAATCATTTTCGTCAACAGGGGAGAAATTAATTAAAGAGCATTACACCAGAATATTAACGCCTCTAGCCATAATGATGGGACTGGCTCTGGGAACATCGCCTTTGCTGGTATTCGCTCGTTCCTCATTACCCATTGACGGTCAAGTTGTTGTCGGGCAAGGCGAGCTAGGTATAAATAACGCCACTCTCACGGTGACACAGCAAAGCGATAAATTAGCGATTAATTGGCGCAGTTTTGATATCGCGCAGGGGAATAGCGTTATTTATAACCAGCCTAGCGTCCAGAGCATTGCATTGAATCGCGTATTGGGACGAAATGCATCGCAGATATACGGCAACCTCAAAGCAAACGGTCAGGTGTTCCTACTTAATCCTAATGGCATTTTATTTGGCAAAGGGGCTGAGGTTAATGTCGGTGGGCTGGTTGCCACGACGAAATCCATGTCTGATCATGATTTTATCAATGGACGCTATACGCTGATAAGTCGAAAGCAGGAAGGTAGCGTTATTAATCAGGCTAATTTACGTACCACATCAGGTGGCTATATTGCGCTCGTAGGGCAACGAGTGGATAACCAGAGTTCAGGCATTATTCATACCCCCCAAGGCAGAACATTATTTGCTGCTGGTCAACGTGTCACACTCAATTTGGATCATGGGCAATTATTGGGAGTGCAGATTCAGAGTGAGCAGATTACTGCACTATTACAAAATGGTGGGCTGATTCAGGCTGATGAAGGGGTTATCCAACTGACGGCTCATGGTAAAGATATGTTGATGAATACCGTAATTAATAATACGGGTATTTTACAGGCCAACGGAATATCTGGGAAAAATGGTGTTATTCACCTCGATAGTGGTGGTGTCGGTGTCACGAAACAACATGGAAGGGTCGATGTGAGTCATCCACAGGGACGTGGTGGGGAGGTTATTCTTCAAGGTGAAAATATTCATTTGGTCACCGGCAGTAAAATAGATGCGCGCGGCCGTGACGGCGGTGGAAAAGTATGGGTCGGCGGCGGTTGGCAGGGTAAAAATAAAAATATAAGAAATGCTCACTCAGTCGTCATGGATAAAGGTGCAAAGATTGATGTTTCAGCCACCAATAAGGGGCATGGTGGTGTGGCTGTGCTTTGGTCTGATCATTACACGGGCTTTTATGGCGATATTTATGCCAGAGGTGGGGGGGAGTCAGGAAATGGTGGGCAGGTTGAAACATCCAGTGTGCGTAATTTGCAGGCTTTTGGTCAGGTTGATGCTGCGGCTATTTATGGAAGAAGCGGAACTTGGCTGCTCGATCCGGCAGAGGTGAACATCGTCGGCAGTGGTGCTGAGAGTGGAGTATTGATTCAGGCGGGAAACATTCCTGCCGGGCATGTTACTAACGCACAAATTTTTATTCCAACGACTAATGTTGCACAAATAGCCAATAGCAGTATTAATGCTCAACTCAATAGCGGCACGAATGTCACGATTACTACCAGTAATGGCCGTTCATTGAGTTGCCGATGGTGTAATATTACGCTGCAAGCCGATATTAATAAAATTTCTGGGACAGATGCTACGCTAACGTTACATGCTGATGGCAATATCGTCGCTAATAATAATATTACCGCGAGTGCGGGGAAATTGAATGTTAATTTACTGGCTGGCAACACAACAGTTGACTCAGTTATTACATTAAATAACAGTTCTGTGCTATTAAATGGCGGGGATTTGTTGGCAAAGCACGCGAATGAGAATAATACAGCTCGTATCAGTGTGATCGGTGGGCGTTATGACGTCGGTAACCTGACGTTTGATGGAAATACCGGTGTTGCTTCTCAGGTCGGGATGAATATCAGTAATGCCGCTAACATAACCGTAGCAGGTGAAACGCGGATAGCAGGTGAGAGCAGCAATTCGAATGGACAAGGGTGGCGGAGTGTTGAAATATCAGGTAACTCAACCATTATCGGAAAGGGGGATATAACCTTTGCCATTACTTCTAATTCCAAAACTGCATGGATGGCATCTTTCTCTAATACAACAATAACCAGTGATAAAAATATTATATTCCAAGCGAATGGGACTACATGGGGTGGGTTAGCCTTTAATTCGAGTAAATTAACCTCATTATTGGGAAATGTTTCGATTAATTTAAATGGCAGTATTATGACTGCGTCAAATAAAGGTGTTGATTTTAATAGTGGTTCATTGGTCAGTGGACAACATGTCAATATTGAGAGCCATATTACTGGTGCAGATGGTTTTTTATTGGCGAACAGCCGTATTATAGCGACAGCGGGCGATATTAATGCCAATAGCACAACAACCAATAAAGGGATATGGATCTCTGGGAATAGTAGTTTAAATGCCAATGGCAATATTGCGTTGCAAGGTATCACCACTGGGTTGCTTGCAGGCACTGAGGGTATCAAAATTGGTGGTGACTCCACTGATTATGCCAATATTACGGCGAGTGGGAATATCTCAATGAACGGGAATGATTCGGGTAAATCCGCCGGAATGAGTGTCATTGTGGATTATGCCAATATAGAAAGTATTAATGGTGATTATCATTTAAATATTGCAGGAGAGAAAACAAGTAACATTACCAATACAAATATCACTGCAAATAATATTGAAATAACGTCCGATCCTGTTGACCTTGGGGGTATCGTGCTATCAGGGGTTAATGTAACCTCAACTGTTGACGATATTCATATTAATACCACTGCGAAAAATAAAAGTATTTGGATTAAGGCTAACTCCTCCTTAAATTCTAACCGAGATATTATATTGAATGGAGAGGCGAACAGTACGGGTGAAGGGATTGTTATTCAAGGTGCTTCAGATACTTCACGTAATATGATTAAGGCCCAACGTGATATCACCTTAAAAGCCAATAATAGCAATGTTAGTGTTCAAAGTTCATCAATGAATTTAGACAATGTTAGTCTGGTATCTGGAACGGGTAACATTGCGATTAATGGTTCGGGGTTGGGGAGTGTACATTTTAGTAATATAGATCTAACTGCCATTGCGGGTAATGTGACGGTTTATGCCGAGACAGTATCAGCTTTGACTTCAGCACTCAGTTCAACTTTGAGTATGGCAGGGAATAATACTATCAAGGCTCAGAATGGTTCCGTTATTGGCAGTGCGCTAAATACGTCACAGGGAGCCGGTATTGGATTCAGAGAAAATAACAGCTTATCCATTGAAGGCATTATTACCTTTCAAGGAAAAACGGAAGGAATAGGTGCAACACGAAAAGGTATTTATTTTTATGGGCCGAATACACTTAATATCGCCAAAGGAAGCCAACTCTCTTTAGTTGGAGAAAATAATGGCGCACAAGATACTGCTGGTGGGAATGGTATCACCCACTCAGGCCCAATTAAGTTAACGATTAATAATAACGGATCGTTAAAAATGGAGGGCAGTTCAACCCGTGGTTCGGGAATTCACTTCCCGAGAGATAATAATACGGTGGTATTAAATGGTGAGGGTGACACGTTGATTAGGGGCAGTAGTGTTGCCGGTCACGGAGTTGCTATTTCTGGGGTGGTGAATAACAGTACAGGCCCCGTCACTATTGAAGGTACTAGCGTTGATGGCATTGGCGTTCACCTTTTTAGTCCAGAGCATCAAGTCAGTCGGATTAATATTACGGGGAATTCCACTCACGCAGAAGGCTTAATCATTAGCGGTAATGCAACAATTACTGATGCCACACTGAATGGCGGTTCAATTAGTCATAGCGGTGTGAGAATTGATTCTCCTCCAGGCTCTAATGTTATCACTCGTACTGTATTAGATAATGCTGCACTCAATGGTGTCAGCCGTCATGGTAAAGGCGTGGAAATCACCAGTGAAGTAAAAGGAATTCACCAAAGTACGATTAATGGGACAGTTAATGGTATTGGCTACGGCATTGATATTGCTGAAAATGTGAATGTAACTGGCACCAGTCAAGTTGATTTACTCACCCTCACAGGGGAGGCGACGACAGGAGCAGGAACGGGAATAAAACTGAATGGCAATAACGATTTAAGCAATACCAGTTTAAATGGTTCTGCTGTAGAGGGTATTGCATTAGATGTTGACGGCTCGTTAACTAGCCGTGGCAATACGGGATTAAGTGGTACGGCTTCCGGTACCGGTATCGGTGTACAAATTAATGGTTCACTGAATAATCATGTCGTTAATGGGACCTCAGTCAGCGGCATTGGTGTTCATATTAATGGCTCACTTGGCGATAGTCGCATTAATGGTGTTTCAACTAGCGGCAGTGGGGTGAAAATTGATGGCGATACAGTTCTCAATAATGTTGCGCTAGTGGGGGGAAGCATCGACGGTAAAGGGGTGGAAATGGCGGGAAATATCGTAGGTCGCCAAAGCAGCGTGGTGCAGGGTAATACGGTGAATGGCACGGGTGTCATGGTGAGTAATAAGGTCACCTTAACCGGGAGCAGGGTTGATGACTTGCTGGCAGTGGCCGGTAATGCCACCGGCGATAAGGGGAGCGGCGTGCAACTACGCGGTAATAATGCTCTCGATAACATTTCACTTCATGGCAATGCCACTGACGGCAGTGGGGTGGATATCTCCGGCCCGTTGGTGAATACCGGCAATACAGCTATTGACGGTAAAACAAATCACGGCGACGGGATCCAACTGGATGGTGCGGTGAGTGGCGGTGTGGTGATTGGTACATCCGACACCGGCGTCGGCGTTATAGTGGAGGGTGACACTACGCTTAACAATGTAGCGCTCAATGGTCGCAGTACCGACGGTAAGGGTGTGGAGATTGTCGCCAATCTGGCCGGCAGCAATGGCAGCACCGTGCAAGGCAATACCAGTAACGGCAGCGGTGTTGATATCGGCAAAGATGCGATTTTGACCGGCGGTGGGGCGAATGATCAACTGGCAGTGACCGGTAATGCGATCGGCGGTAAAGGTACTGGCGTGCAGTTGGGCGGTAATAACACTCTCGATAACACCTTCCTTAATGGCAATAGCGTCGACGGGCATGGTGTAGCGATCACCGGCGCTGTGACAAATAAAGGCAATGCCACTATTACAGGTAATGCCGCTAACAAGGGTCATGGGGTGGATGTTGATGGTTCGCTCACTGGGGGGGTAATAAGCGGTATCTCCGGCAATAATTACGGTGTTTTTCTCGATGACGATGCAGAGCTACGCGATCTTGCTGTCATTGGCTCAGGTAAGCCTCTTATATACATAACATCACCCGGCCTTATCCATGACAATGTGACGTTCAATGGCAAGCCTGTCGATAACACTCATTTAGGCGGAAATATTACGCGTAGCGGCGCTAATGTGAAGACGACTAAACCGAAACCGAAACGGAAACCGAAACCAGACCTCGTTTCCGGAAGGAATACTCTGAGAATCGCGGGAGAAATAACCCTCCCGTCACGGAGAGAAGAGCCTGAATTATTGTTGGTGGAACACGGGCAGATTCTCAGTTCTCTTGAACACCAGCCTTTCCCGCCCTCGATTGTGAGCGAGCCTGAGAGAGATATTGTCGCCAACACCAGTATTGCAATTTGTATTCCGTCTGATGCCTCTCTCCAGCAGGAAGTCTGCGACAAGCACATTTTTGGGCGATGGAAACCGCAACATTAAGTCGAGGATGAGGAGCAGCAATGCATTGTTAGGGGAGTTATTTAGCGGATAAATGCATTCATTGGGTGAGTGCGTCATGGCCAGGGAGAGCAACAATAGTGGAAAAAACAATTGAAATCGCGCCGATAGTCGAGGAGCCAACAGTATTTTCACTGCCCTATTTTGAGTTTTTAGTCAGCGCCCGACGCTATGAAGAAGCGGGGCGAGTATTAATATTCATGCTGGAGCAGTTAGATACACACTATGGTCGTTGGGATGTTTTCTCGCTAAATAAACCGTCGCCGCAGCAGCAGGCACATTATTGTAATCGGCTGGCGGCCGCCATTGGGAATCTGTTTTCCGATCCGGGTTTTGTGTTATCGGAAAAAGGATTTTTACAATTAATCAATTTTCATCGTTGGATTGCCTTAATTTTTGCCGCCTCTCCATTTGGACATGCTGATCATGTGATTACGAACCTGAATCAGGCAGGAGAAGGCTGCGCACATCCTCTTCGGTTTGAACGAGGCCACTTTCTTAAATTCTGTGTGATGTATTTACCTGAATCAGGTATTCCCCTACAACCGGAAATATTGTGGCAATTTAATCCGTATGCGACGGCGGCACTATTTCTGGCTTTATTGTCTCCGCGGATTTTACCCAGTACGGTAGGGCACGCTAAGCGCGAGTTCCTCTTGGGTTGGCTGCCTGAAAAACTATTAACGTTGGACCGTATTGAACATCTGCCAGAGCGCATTCTGCATGATGTTTATATGCATTGCAGTTATGCCGATATGGCACAAAAGCATGCTATAAAGCGCAGCATTAATTTTCATCTGCGCAATTCACTGCTTCATCGTGGATTATCTGATAATGACTTATTGCCACCCTTACGCGATAAACCATTAATGTTAGTTATTTTAGAGTGGTTTAACAGCGGCCATTCTATTTATCGAACCCATTCCAGTACATTACGTGCTGCGCGGGAGCACTTTTCTACCCATGGCACTACAATTTCGGAGGCGACAGACACCCTCGCTCGCGAGGTATTTGATGACTTTACCGAGGTCAGCCGTGCAGGCGCTGTCGAGGCCATCGTGGCTTTGGCACAGCGATTACTTCCTGACGTTATCTATTTCCCCAGTGTTGGTATGTTCCCACTGACCATTGCGCTGACCAATTTACGTTTAGCGCCCCTACAGGTGATGGCGTTAGGCCATCCTGCCACAACACATTCCGATTATATTGATGCCGTTTTAGTGGAAGAGGACTATTTAGGCGACATTGGCTGCTTTTCCGAAAACGTGGTCTCATTACCCAAAGATTGCTTACCCTACGTCCCTCCCGCCAATATCAGCCAACCGGAACCTCTATTGCACGTTGATGAGCGGCCCGAGGTACATATTGCTGTTTGTGCATCTGCCATGAAGATTAATCCGCGTTTTCTCGCCACCTGTGAGGAAATAGCGCAGCGCACATCTACACCAGTCATTTTTCATTTTCTCGTGGGTTTTTGTTGGGGTATCACCCATCGGGTCATGGAAAAAGCGGTTCATGAGGTGGTGCCCCAAGCGAAAGTTTACGAACACTTGGCGTATCTGGATTATTTGCAGGTGATTAACCAATGTGACCTCTTTATCAATCCATTCCCTTTCGGCAATACCAATGGCATCGTTGATACCGTGCGTCAGGGATTACCCGGTGTGTGTCTCAGTGGGGCCGAAGTTCATGAACATATCGATGAAGGGTTATTTCGCCGTTTGGGGCTGGGTGAGGAACTGGTTGCACATAGCTTAGCTGAATATATTGCAGTGACTGTTCGGCTGATTAGTGACAAAGTTTGGCGTGATAGCTTGCGCCGTCGATTGCTACAGATTCAGCCAGACAATGTACTATTTGCTGGTAAACCTGAGCAGTTCGGGGTGATTGTCCGCCGTTTGCTCGACGATAAAAAAAGCCTCCATTAATAGGAGGCTTTGTCAGTTAGACACACACATCAATAAGACAAAAATTAGGCTGCTTCAGTATGTCGTGGTTTAGTCGGTTGCTTTACGGCGGGTTTAACCGCCAGAGCATCCGCTTCAAACTCATCGACATTAATAGAACGTAGACGACTCTCTTCTGCTTTAGTCAATATGGCGGCTTCTTCGGCATTGATTTTACCTTCTGACAATGCGCGTTTTGCCAGCATATCTAGGCGAGTAAATGGCAAACTCTTGCCCGCTTCTTTACTCAAGCGTTTATGAATTGGCTCGGCCGCGATAACATCTTGCAACGCCGCTTCCAGTAAGCCCACCGGGTTGAACTCACTTGGTGTCAGATATTGACCACGGCCAATACGGCTGCGGGTTGCTGATGGTACTTGTAGCAACTGGGCTAACTGGTGATCCAGTCGGTCTGACGGTGCCTTATGTACCCGGCCAAGTGGGAAGATCCCGAACCGCATGACGCCCGCAATGAATTTGTTCGGGAAGTTACGCAGTAAATCATCCAGTGCAATTTCAGCCTGATTTAGGGCATCCTGCACGCCCCAGTGTACCAGTGGCAAATCTTCTTTCTGACGGCCTTCATCTTCATAGCGTTTCAGTGTGGCTGAAGCCAGATACATTTGGCTGAGAATATCCCCTAAGCGAGCTGAAATTCGCTCGCGACGCTTCAGACTGCCACCCAGCACGCCCATTGAAACATCGGACATCAAAGCCAAGTTGGCACTCAGCCGGTTCAGGTGCTGGTAATAACGGCGTGTACTGTCTTTGACCGGTGTCGCACTAGTACGGCCATTAGTCAGCCCCAACCAGAAGCTGCGAACTTTGCTACTACCCACATGGCCCAAGTGGCCAAACAGGGCTTTATCAAATGCGGAAACATCATTGGATTGCGCGGCGGCCATTTCGTCCAGCACGAACGGATGACAACGAATAGCGCCCTGACCGAAGATAATCATGCTACGAGTCAGTATGTTAGCGCCTTCCACGGTAATACCAATCGGGGCACCTTGATAACCACGAGCGACAAAGTTAGCTGGGCCAAGGCAGATACCTTTGCCTCCGGCGATATCCATCGCATCCATCACTGCGCGCTGACCACGGTGGGTACAATGATATTTAACAATGGCGGACAACACGGCGGGTTTCTCGCCCAGCATAATACCGCTGGTAATTAAGGTCGCCGCAGCATCCATCACATAGGCATTACCGGCAATGCGCGCTAATGGCTCTTCAATCCCCTCCATTTTACCGATTGAGATCTTGAACTGCCGACGTATATAGGCGTAAGCGCCGATCCCCATTGCCACACTTTTCAGGCTGCCTGTGGCGTTGGATGGCAATGTGATGCCACGGCCGACAGACAGACATTCCACCAGCATCCGCCAGCCTTGACCGGCCATTTTCGGCCCGCCAATAATGTAATCAATAGGAACAAAGATATCATTGCCGCGTGTCGGACCGTTTTGGAATGGCACATTCAGTGGGAAGTGACGATGGCCGATTTCAACCCCTGGGGTGTTGGTCGGGATAAGCGCACAGGTAATGCCTAAATCAACGGTTTCACCCAACAGATGCTCAGGGTCAGATAGCTTAAAGGCGAGCCCAAGCACGGTGGCAATAGGGGCCAGAGTAATATAGCGTTTGTTCCAAGTCAGGCGCATGCCCAGCACCTGTTTACCTTGCCATTCACCCATACACACAGTGCCGGTATCTGGAATGGCGCCGGCATCTGAACCGGCCTCCGGGCTGGTCAAGGCAAAACAAGGGATCTCATCGCCACGGGCCAGTCCCGGTAAATAATGATTTTTTTGCTCTTCAGTACCGTAGTGTTGCAGCAATTCACCGGGGCCGAGAGAGTTAGGTACACCAACGGTGATAGCCAAGATACCGGAGACTCCGGAGAGTTTTTGTAGTACTCGGGCCTGAGCATAAGCAGAGAACTCAAGACCGCCATACTCTTTCTTAATGATCATCGCAAAGAAGCGATTCTCTTTCAGATAATTCCACAGCTCAGGCGGTAAATCAGCCAATTCATGCGTAATCTGGAAATCATTTGCCATGCGGCACGCTTCTTCAACCGGGCCGTCGATAAAGGCTTGTTCTTCCGCAGTTAATTGCGGTTTTGGATAGTTGTGTAATTTTTTCCAGTCAGGTTGACCCTGAAATAAATCACCTTCCCACCAAGTTGTGCCTGCATCAATCGCCTCTTTTTCGGTGCGCGACATCGCAGGCATGACTTTTCGGAACATGCGCAATGCTGGGGCGGAAAATAGGGATTGGCGCAGAGGGGTTAGTGTCAGAGGTAACAGAACAATCACTATCGGCAATAATGCCCAATATGACCATAACTGTGCGGCCCCCATGGCAGCGGCGTAAACCACCAAAATCAAACTACTGAGATAGAGGTTCACCCGGTGATAGAACAACACACCAATAAGAACCAGCAAGGCAATAATGCTAAGAACCATCATAATGAAGCTCCTGAGATGTAGGAGGTCTGACCTGTTGAGTGATACATTTGTTGTAGTTCATCTCATTCTATTTATCAATACCATTACATGTCATTTACAACTTACTTCACAAATTGTTCTCATTAAGCGCCCAAATAGCCCCATCGATGTCATTGCTGTTTGGCTAATTCATTACAGTACTTCTCGCTGTTTGTGCTATCCGGTACACTGGCGCAGGAAAAACATTGATGCCATAGGACTATTAAAGAGGCTCCCATGTACCACGATTTAATCCGTAGTGAACTGAACGAAGCAGCAACCACGCTGGCAAACTTTCTGAAAGATGATGCCAATATCGATGCCATCCAGCGCGCAGCCGTATTACTGGCGGACTCTTTTAAAGCGGGCGGTAAGGTATTGTCATGTGGCAATGGCGGTTCCCATTGTGATGCCATGCATTTTGCCGAAGAGTTAACGGGCCGCTACCGTGAAAATCGCCCGGGTTATCCGGCGATTGCTATTTCTGATGTTAGCCATCTCTCTTGCGTCAGTAATGACTTTGGTTATGACTATGTTTTCTCTCGCTATGTTGAAGCTGTGGGTCGCGAAGGTGATGTGCTGTTGGGCATTTCAACTTCCGGTAATTCAGGTAATATCATCAAGGCAATTGAAGCTGCTCGCGCCAAAGGCATGAAAGTCATCACTCTGACAGGTAAAGATGGCGGCAAAATGGCAGGCACTGCGGATATCGAAATCCGGGTTCCTCATTTCGGTTATGCTGATCGTATTCAGGAAATTCATATCAAAGCGATTCATATCTTGATTCAGTTGATTGAAAAAGAGATGGTAAAATCCTGAGTTAGATAGAGTGAGTTATTGGCCGTAATTTATCCCCTTCATCTTTCAAGATGGAGGGAATAAGAAGGAGGAATGTATGTGCGAATTGCTCGGGATGAGCGCAAATGTTCCTACGGATATTTGCTTTAGTTTTACCGGCCTAGTGCAACGAGGCGGCGGGACAGGGCCACACAAAGATGGCTGGGGGATTACTTTCTATGAAGGTAATGGTTGCCGTACGTTTAAAGATCCCCAACCCAGTTTTAATTCTCCCATTGCCAGATTAGTGCAGGATTACCCTATAAAATCCTGCGCGGTAATTTCCCATATTCGTCAGGCAAACCGGGGCGAAGTCGCGTTAGAAAATACCCATCCTTTTACTCGTGAAATGTGGGGGCGTAACTGGACTTATGCCCATAACGGCCAACTTAAGGGTTATCGCCAACTAGATACCGGTACTTTCCGCCCTATTGGCCAAACTGACAGCGAATATGCTTTCTGCTGGTTGCTTCATCAATTAGCAAAACGCTACCCGCGCACCCCCAGTAACTGGCCTGCGGTATTCCGCTATATTGGTACGTTATGTGAACAATTGCGGGCGAAAGGGGTGTTTAATATGTTGCTGTCGGATGGACGTTTTGTGATGGCATTCTGTTCCACCAATCTATATTGGATAACCCGCCGCGCACCTTTTGGTAAAGCGACTTTGCTGGACCAAGATGTTGAAATCGATTTTCAGCGTCAAACCACACCTAAAGACGTGGTTACCGTGATTGCCACTCAGCCGCTTACCGGTAATGAAACCTGGCACAAAATTGCACCAGGTGAGTTTGCATTATTCTGTTTTGGCGAGCGTATCTGATTGGAGCATAGAGCCTGATTTGCTCAGTGCGTACTGGGATGCAGGTTCGCTGGAGACCGGAGGGCGGCTTAAGACATACTGCCCGTTTATTACGGCAACCGATGGTGGCATCCGGTTTTTGGCAAAATACGCATATCCCGGCTGCAATTGGCGCCAGAAGTTGTAATCTGAAGAATTACGGTGACGTTGCATATTTTGTTCGGTCATGCGAAATGGATAGATACTGATATCTACTTTTTCTTGGCCGAAGATAAATGCCGTTTGCACGTAGTTAAATATCTCGTCCATATAGGCATCCGTCATCGCATAACAGCCGATTGATTTGCAAGCGCCGTGGATCATCAGATATTTCCCTGAGTAACCTTGCGACTTATCATAATCATTTGGGAAGCCGATATTGATTGCCCGGTAAAACTTACTGTCAGGTTTTAAATGGCGCATATCAATGCTGTAAAAACCTTCTGGGCTCTTAAAATCGCCTTCACGGCGCTTCGGGCCAAGGCCACCTGAGAATTCGCAGATGCGATAGCTTTGTACCAAACGATACTCGCCTTGCAGCTTGGCATATAATTCCAAAGTGCGTTCTTCTTTGAAGATCTGAATATAGACCGATGACCCTAGTAATTGCTGTTTTAGCTCTTTGGATACCGCGACAGGCTCACTGGCCGAGCTGTTGAAGGATACCGCAGGCAAGCAAATTATCACCGCAAACATTATCATCGCAAAAAACGGCGTGATTTTGCGCATTTATTATTCCTACTTATATTTATAGATGCCACTGACTTCTTCTGATTTATAGGCGCAGATTATCAGCCAGAAAATTTTTAGCAATATATGTTTTGTATAAAATAAATACAAAGTCGGTAAAGATGAATTAATGACACGATTTTACCGAATACATACAAAATTTAGCAGCAAATTATTTATGTTTGCTTGACTCAAGTCACTGCATTTGTCAGACAGTGCGAGATGGAAATGCTAGAATTGCCCGCGGCTGGGACCTGCTCAATTAATGACTCTTCCTGCTATTATTGGTTTAGATAACATTTAATATGGGGGCCGCATTAATTATCGGGCTTTTTCTGCCGATATTCTTGTATATCTAATCGACTAAGTATTAATCCGTCGTTTAACAGAACCATGAAAGTCTCAACTCCTTGCGTGGCTGTACGCTCTGGGCTAAGTACAGCATTTGATATAACTAATAAAGTTGTTCAACCCTATGATTAAAATAAAGAAAGGACTTGACCTCCCTATCGCGGGAGTACCTGCACAAGTGATAGAGGACGGTCCAGCGATTCACCATGTCGCCTTGCTTGGTGAAGAATATGTGGGCATGCGCCCCTCAATGTTGGTACACGAAGGCGATTGGGTTAAGAAAGGCCAACCGCTGTTTGAAGACAAAAAGAATCCAGGCGTGCTATTTACCGCCCCTGCTAGTGGCAAGGTCAGTGCTATCAATCGTGGTGAGCGCCGTGTTTTGCAATCGGTCGTGATTGAGATTGAAGGGGATGAGCAAATTCCTTTCGAACATTATGATGAAGCAGACCTCAATCAACTGAGCAATGAACAGGTACAACAGCATTTGCTGGCGTCTGGTTTATGGACGGCACTGCGCACGCGGCCTTTCAGCAAAACCCCAGTTCCAGGGAGCCGCCCGCGGGCTATTTTTGTCAGCGCGATGGATACACAACCTCTGGCAGCCGATCCGCGTGTAATTATTGCCACTGAAGCCGATGCCTTCAACCAAGGGCTAACCGTATTAACGCGTCTGACCGATGGCAAAGTTCATGTGTGTCATGCGCCAGGGCAAGTGGCAACGAGTCATCAGAATGCGCAGGTGACTTACAATGAGTTCTCCGGCCCGCATCCTGCGGGGTTGGTTGGTACTCACATTCATTTCCTTGAACCGGTGAGCCTGAAAAAAATTGTCTGGCACGTGGGGTATCAGGATGTCATTGCCATCGGTAAATTGTTCACCCGTGGTGAGTTGTGTACTGACCGCATCATCGCACTGGCAGGCCCCCAAGTAATCCAACCAATTTTACTGCGCACACGTGTTGGTGCCAGCTTATCTGAACTGACGGCTGGTCGACTGAAAGAAGGGGATAACCGTATTATCTCCGGTTCGGTACTCAGCGGTACGGCTTTCTCGGCAACGCATGGTTATCTGGGGCGCTTTCATCAGCAGGTGTCTGTTATCCGCGAAGGGCGAGAAAAAGAGCTATTCGGTTGGGTGATGCCAGGGCGCGATAAATATTCAATTACCCGGACGACTCTGGGGCACTTTTTCAAACGCAAACTGTTTGCCTTCTCCACCGATATGCACGGCGGGGAGCGCGCTATGGTACCAATTGGCAATTATGAGCGAGTGATGCCGCTGGATATTTTGGCTACCCATTTGCTGCGTGATTTGTTGTCCGGCGATACCGACAGCGCACAAGCGTTGGGTTGTCTGGAGTTAGACGAAGAGGATTTGGCTCTGTGTACATTTGTCTGCCCGGGTAAGTATGAATATGGGCCGGTATTGCGTGACATACTGACCAAGATTGAGCAGGAAGGATAACTGATGGGCCTGAAAAGTTTTCTTGAGAAAATAGAGCATCACTTTGAAGCGGGTGGAAAACTCGAGAAGTATTATCCGCTGTATGAAGCTGCTGCCACTATTTTTTATACGCAGGGTAAAGTGACACCCGGTGCTTCTCACGTTCGAGATGCCATCGACCTGAAACGGATGATGATTTTGGTGTGGCTGGCGGTATTCCCTGCCATGTTCTGGGGGATGTATAACGTCGGGGGGCAAGCGATCCCGGCCTTAAACCAACTCTACAGCGGAGCAGAACTACAACAGATTATCGCCAGTGATTGGCATTATCGGCTGGCACAACTCTTGGGTGCATCACTGGCACCCGATGCCGGTTGGGTTAGCAAGATGGTGCTCGGTGCTGTCTATTTCCTGCCGATTTATGCCGTGGTATTCGTGGTGGGTGGTTTTTGGGAAGTGGTCTTTTCCATTATCCGCAAACATGAAATTAACGAAGGTTTCTTTGTTACCTCGATTCTGTTTTCCCTGATTGTGCCGCCCACGTTGCCCTTATGGCAGGCGGCGCTAGGGATCTCTTTTGGGGTGGTGATTGGTAAAGAGATTTTTGGTGGTACTGGGCGTAACTTCCTCAACCCAGCTCTGGCTGGGCGTGCTTTCCTGTTCTTTGCATATCCGGCTCAGATTTCGGGTGACTTAGTTTGGACTGCGGCGGATGGTTTCTCTGGCGCCACGCCTTTATCGCAGTGGAGTGTTAATGGTAGCCACAGCTTGGTCAATACAGTCAGTGGCCAACCTATCACTTGGATGGATGCTTTCCTCGGCAATATTCCCGGTTCTATTGGTGAAGTTTCCACACTAATGATCCTGATTGGCGGTGCCATTATCCTCTTTGGTCGAGTGGCATCTTGGCGCATTGTTGCCGGTGTCATGATCGGCATGATGGCGACGGCTTATCTGTTTAACTGGGTTGGCTCCACGACTAATCCATTATTTGCTATGCCGTGGTACTGGCATTTAGTGCTCGGCGGTTTCGCTTTCGGCATGATCTTTATGGCGACTGATCCGGTATCGGCTTCCTTTACTAATAAAGGCAAATGGTGGTATGGCGGCTTAATCGGCGCGATGTGTGTGTTGATCCGCGTGGCCAATCCGGCTTATCCGGAGGGAATGATGCTGGCAATTCTGTTTGCTAACCTGTTTGCGCCATTGTTCGACTATGTGGTTGTTCAGGCCAATATCAAGCGGAGGAAAGCCCGTGGCGAATGATAAACCAAGAAATAATGACAGCATCGGCAAAACACTGCTGGTGGTGATTGTGCTGTGTCTGGTGTGTTCGGTTGTGGTCGCGGGAGCCGCTGTGGGCCTGAAGGCCAAGCAGCAAGAGCAGCGTCTGCTGGACAAGCAGCGTAATATTTTGGCCGTGGCGGGTCTGTTGCAACCAAGAATGCCAGCAGAAGAGATCCAACGTGAATTTGCCGAGCGCATTGAGCCGCGTTTGTTGGATTTGCAAAGCGGGGAGTTTATTCAACAGGATCCGGCCACATTTGATCGTGCAGCCGCACTGCGCAGTAATCAAATGAGTATTGCGCTGACGCCAGCACAGGATATTGCGGGCATTCGTCGCCGAGCTAATATCGTTGAAATTTATCTGGTACGTGCTGAAAGTGGGCAGATCAACAAAATCGTGTTACCGATTTATGGTTCTGGTTTGTGGTCAATGATGTATGCCTTTGTCGCTATTGATACTGATGGCAAAACAGTACGTGGTATTACCTATTATGACCAAGGCGAAACTCCGGGGCTGGGGGGCGAAGTTGAGAACCCGATTTGGCGTAACCAGTGGATTGGAAAACGGTTATTCGATGATCAAGGGCAACCGGCTATTCGCATTGTTAAAGGGCGTGCTCCGGCTAATGACCCCCATGCAATTGATGGTTTGTCGGGTGCGACACTGACCTCTAATGGGGTACAAAATAGCTTTGATTTTTGGCTTGGTGAAAACGGCTTTGGCCCGTTCCTGAAAAAAGTGCGCGAAGGAGCGTTAAAAAATGGCTGATAGCAAAGAGATAAAACGGGTTTTATTCGGGCCGTTATTTGATAACAACCCGATCGCATTACAAATCCTTGGGGTGTGTTCGGCATTGGCTGTCACCACCACACTGGGAACGGCTTTAGTGATGACACTGGCGGTTACCTTGGTAACGGCTTTCTCCAGTTTCTTCATCTCACTGATTCGTCATCATATTCCCAACAGCGTACGTATCATCGTTCAAATGGTGATTATTGCCTCACTGGTGATAGTGGTAGATCAGATCCTGCGTGCTTATGCCTATGAGATATCCAAACAGTTATCAGTCTTTGTCGGCTTGATTATCACTAACTGTATTGTGATGGGGCGGGCAGAAGCCTATGCCATGAAATCCCCTCCGATTGAAAGCTTTATGGATGGTATCGGTAATGGCTTGGGCTATGGGGTGGTACTCGTGCTTGTCGGCTTTGTCCGTGAGTTGATAGGCTCTGGTAAATTGTTTGGTGTAACAGTATTGGAAAGTGTCCAGAATGGCGGTTGGTATCAGCCGAATGGATTGTTCCTGTTAGCACCAAGTGCATTCTTTATTATTGGCATGCTGATTTGGGGTCTGCGGACTCTGAAACCTGCGCAGATTGAGAAGGAGTAATTGACGATGGAACATTACATCAGTCTGTTTGTCCGCGCAGTGTTTATCGAAAATATGGCGTTAGCTTTCTTTCTGGGGATGTGTACTTTTCTGGCGGTTTCCAAGAAAGTCTCCACAGCTTTCGGCCTTGGCATTGCGGTTACCGTGGTATTAGGTATTTCAGTGCCCGCGAACAATCTGGTTTATAACCTGGTTCTGCGCGATGGCGCTTTAGTTGAAGGTGTGGACCTGAGTTTCCTGAACTTTATTACCTTTATCGGGGTTATCGCTGCCATTGTGCAGGTATTAGAGATGATCTTGGATAGATATTTCCCGGCACTGTATAACGCTCTGGGCATTTTCCTGCCACTGATCACCGTGAACTGCGCCATCTTCGGCGGCGTGTCATTTATGGCGCAACGTGATTACAACTTCCCTGAATCTATTGTTTATGGCTTTGGTTCCGGTATTGGGTGGATGCTGGCGATTGTCGCGCTGGCGGGTATTCGCGAAAAAATGAAATATGCCAATGTGCCCGCGGGCTTACAGGGGTTAGGGATCACCTTTATCACTACCGGATTGATGGCATTAGGGTTTATGTCGTTCTCCGGTGTGAACCTATAAAGGCAGGAATAATTCATGGAAATAATTCTGGGCGTAGTGATGTTCACCCTTATCGTGCTGGCATTGACGGTGATGATTTTATTTGCCAAATCTAAGTTGGTGAATACAGGTGATATTACAATTGAAGTTAATGACGACGCGGATAAAAGTTTTACAGCCCCGGCTGGGGATAAGTTACTCAATATGCTGTCCAGCCATGGCATTTTCGTATCTTCAGCTTGTGGTGGCGGTGGTTCTTGCGGGCAGTGCCGTGTGAAAATTAAAGAAGGCGGTGGCGATATTCTGCCAACTGAGCTTTCTCATATTTCTAAGCGCGAAGCGAAAGAGGGCTGTCGGCTGGCATGCCAAGTTAGCGTGAAGCAGAATCTGAAAATTGAATTACCGGAAGAAATCTTTGGCGTGAAAAAGTGGGAATGTGAAGTTATCTCTAATGATAATAAAGCCACTTTTATTAAAGAGCTGAAGCTAAAAATTCCTGATGGTGAAGTGGTGCCATTCCGTGCCGGTGGGTTTATTCAAATTGAGGCCGAACCTCATACCGTGAAATATGCTGATTTTGATGTACCAGCGGAATATCGTGGTGATTGGGATAAATTCAATCTGTTCCGATTTGAGTCGGTGGTGACTGAACCGACAGTACGTGCTTACTCCATGGCAAACTACCCGGAGGAGCGTGGCATTATCATGCTTAACGTGCGTATTGCCACGCCGCCACCGTCCGTTCCTGATGCTCCGCCGGGGATTATGTCTTCCTATATTTGGTCGCTGAAACCCGGCGATAAGGTGGTTATTTCAGGGCCATTTGGTGAGTTTTTTGCCAAAGATACTGATGCCGAGATGGTCTTTATTGGTGGTGGTGCCGGTATGGCTCCTATGCGCTCACATATTTTTGATCAGCTCAAACGGCTACACTCGAAGCGTAAAATCAGTTTCTGGTATGGCGCTCGTTCACGGCGTGAAATGTTCTATGAAGAAGATTTTGACCAGTTACAGGCTGAGAATGAGAATTTCCGTTGGCATGTCGCGTTGTCTGATCCGCAACCCGAGGATAACTGGACCGGCTATACCGGTTTCATTCATAACGTATTATTTGAAAATTATCTTAAAAATCATCCAGCCCCTGAAGATTGTGAATTTTATATGTGTGGCCCACCGATGATGAATGCGGCAGTTATCAAGATGCTGAAAGACCTTGGTGTAGAAGATGAAAATATTATGCTCGATGATTTCGGTGGTTGATTTGCTATCACTTGAGTTTTCACGGTAAGTGAGGATATCCCCAAAGAACGTGGTGTTGCAGTGAATATTCTGCAACTTCACGTTTGAGTGGGGCACAATAATTTGAGGATATCGTGCACAGATATATTATGCATTGGTTCATGGCGGTAGCGGGGGTTTTACTACTCACCGGGTGCGGCCCTGAGCAAATCAATCTCGAAGGTAAAACCATGGGCACCACATACTCAATTAAGTATGTGAGTGATTCTTCAGCACCCAGTCCTGAAAAATTACAGCAAGAAATCGATCGGGAATTGGAGCAGGTTAATGACCAGATGTCGACTTATCGACCCCATTCTGAATTAAGTCTTTTCAACAAAAGTCAGGCAGTGGATACGCCGTTCCCAGTCTCAGCTGCGACAGCCAAAGTTGTACGCGAGGCTATCCGCATTAATCGCCTGACCGATGGAGCGCTGGATGTTACTGTTGGTCCTCTAGTTAATTTATGGGGATTTGGGCCACAAGGGCGACCCAATGTTGTCCCTACCGATGCTGAGATTGCGAAACGACAGGAATGGGTCGGTATCGATAAGCTCGCTGTAAAAAGAGGTGCGTTGGTCAAACTGATTCCTGAGTTGTATGTTGATCTTTCTGCGATTGCTAAAGGTTATGGTGTCGATGTTGTTGCCGAGTATTTGGAAACTCAAAATATCAATAATTATATGGTTGATATTGGTGGTGAAGTACGAACCCGTGGTAATAATGGGGAAAACAAACCTTGGCGCATAGCCATAGAGAAACCTGTCGCAGGTTCCGCGCAGAGTGCGCAAGAGATTATCGAACCTGGGCGTATGGCGATTGCAACGTCAGGGGATTACCGTAATTACTTTGAGCAGGAGGGGGTGCGTTATTCTCACACCATTGATCCTGAAACTGGCCGCCCGATTAACCACCGCTTAGTCTCAATAACAGTTTTAGACCCAAGTTGTATGACAGCTGATGGTTTATCGACAGGATTAGGTGTTCTTGGCCCTGAGCGAGGAATGGCTCTCGCTAATTTATTGGGCATCCCCGTGCTTATGATAGTCAAAACTGATGAAGGTTTTGAGGAACATCACTCTGAGTCGTTCAAGCCTTATCTGCAAAAACGGCCCTAATAGGAGAAGATATGTTGACTGTTTTTATCGCATCCTTTGTCTTTTTTCTCTTGGTCATCGTAGGGATGTCACTGGGTTATATTGTAAAACGTAAAACCTTGCAGGGCAGTTGCGGAGGTATTGGGGCATTGGGGATGGAGAAAGTCTGTGATTGCCCCGAGCCTTGTGATTCGCGTAAAAAGCGGCTGGCAAAAGAGGCTGCACGTCAAAAGGCGCTGGATCAGTATCGTATTTTATAGTTACCGAATTATTTTATGGGTATACCATAAATCTTGGACATTAAAATATCCCCTCGGCCAATATTGGTGGTTGAGGGGATATTTCTAATAAAAAGCCATTTAATTATTTACTCAGCAATAAGCTAATGTTCACTGTTAATCTATTATTGGCTGTTATTGTTAACTATTTTTTTAAATAGTGCGGGAGAATCAACCATAACAGCGTTAGCACCTAACTCTTTCGCTTTCTTGTAATCTTCAGGTGTATTAATACCGAAGAAAATAATATGGGCATTAGTATTTTTACGGAAACAATCAACGGCTTCTTTGTCCCAGCTTAATATGGCGTTAGACCGCCCCTCACCCAACGTGTATTTCTCGATAACTTCGACTTTGCGGTGTAACTCCAAACCATACCACCGTTCTTTATTGTCTGCTGGTAATTCACATTTATGGTCCATAGTGATATTAGCGAGCTGCGTTCGAGTAAAATCGCGGCTTTCAAAACGCTGGATTTTATGTGCGTTGTCATTGCCTTGATTGACGACATCCAGTGCATCCAAATAGTGATCGTCCGTTGAGTAGACCCGGGTTCTGTCTAACCGGTTTTCTTCACCTTTAGTCGTCG
Source organism: Yersinia vastinensis (assembly GCF_044905075.1). NCBI lineage: Bacteria > Pseudomonadati > Pseudomonadota > Gammaproteobacteria > Enterobacterales > Yersiniaceae > Yersinia > Yersinia vastinensis. The sequence continues at coordinate 3,586,870 of NZ_CP173260.1, read as the reverse complement.
CAGTCAGTGTCTTTTGTAGCGCTTTAGCGAATGTTGCCGGGTTTGCATCTGGGGATTTTATGTCGAGGTAAAAGGTTGTTGTCGGAAATGTTTTTAATACTTCATCAAGTGTGGGAATACCAACGCGTGTATCCGATGTCGAGGTAATATTATGTTTTTTATTGTAGCCAATACTGGCATTCGCTTGGGCAAGTTGCTGTGCTGTATAGGCTGAAACTTTACCACTCTTATCTGTTAATTCTTTTAGATCAGAGGGGCGGTACAATACTGGAATATTATCCTTTGAGAGTTGCAGCGTAATCCAGATTGCATCGGCACCGTTATCTAGCGCTTTTTTGATAGCGGGTATAGTGTTTTCAGGAGCATCGCCCGTTCCACCACGGTGAGCGATAATTTGCGGAGATTGTAGCGCTGATGTCGTTGATTGAGCATTTGTGATAAAAGCTGCGGAGAGTAATAGAGTCGCCATTATATAATTTCGCATAGTATTTATTTTCCATCCATTGATTGGTAATGATTTTCTGTAGGGTGATTTCAATCATATAGATAATAGTCTTCGTCTATGTCAAATTTAATGATTTTTTATTAAAAATAAATAATAAAAAGAGTGTTGATACTAATAACAGAATTCAATTCTGATATTTTTTGAATTAAGTGGCATTTTGATTAGGATAATTATGACTCTAAGCTACTGTTACCTTGTTTTGAGAAAATTCTTTAGAAATCTTAAAAAACATTAGTTAAGTATGCAAAATTTGTATTAGTGTGATGTCTGATTTTATTGGGTACTCATCCCCTTCAGTACCCGGTCTTTAAGAAGGAATGTAGTGTGTCGAAATTACGGGTTGGTGTGATTTTTGGCGGTAAATCGGCTGAACATGAAGTGTCATTGCAGTCGGCAAAAAATATCGTAGAGGCAATTGATAAAGAAAAATTTGATGTGATGCTCTTAGGTATTGATAAGCAAGGGCAATGGCATGTTAACGATGCTTCCAGTTACCTGCTAAATGCAGAAAATCCTGCACTGATCTCCTTGAATCATTCAAACCGAAATGTAGCCTTGATTCCTGGGCAAACCAGCCAACAACTTATCGCAGCTGATAATGCCTCTGCATTGGCTCAGTTAGATGTTGTTTTCCCTATTGTGCATGGCACATTAGGGGAGGATGGCTCCTTGCAGGGTCTACTACGAATGGCGAACATTCCTTTTGTCGGATCAGGGGTCGTGGGTTCAGCGGTCAGTATGGATAAAGATATCACGAAGCGGTTGCTGCGTGACGCCGGGCTGAATATTGCTCCTTTTATTACCCTGACACGAGCGAACAAAGGCCATTATAATTTTGAGCAGATCACGGCAGAACTTGGCTTGCCATTATTTATTAAGCCAGCGAACCAAGGCTCTTCAGTTGGAGTGAGCAAGGTTCGCAATGAGGCTGAATACCAGCAGGCTGTGGCATTTGCATTTGATTTTGACCATAAAGTGCTGGTCGAGTCGGCCATTGTTGGCCGCGAGATTGAGTGTGCCATTTTGGGGAATGATAATCCGCAAGCCAGTTTATGTGGTGAAGTGGTCATTAGTGACGAGTTCTATTCCTATGACACAAAATACATCAATGAAACCGGTGCACAGGTTGTTATCCCTGCGGCAATAGACAGTGAAGTCAGTGACCAGATTCGTGGCGTCGCATTAGCGGCTTTTCGTGCTCTCGAATGCTGTGGTATGGCGCGGGTTGATGTCTTTTTAACACCAGATAACCGCATTATTATCAACGAAATAAATACCTTACCGGGTTTCACCAATATCAGTATGTATCCCAAATTGTGGCGAGCCACGGGTGTTGGTTCTACCGAGCTAATCACTAAACTTATTGAGCTGGCATTAGAGCGTCATCAGCACGATAAAGACCTGAAAAGTTCTATTCTTCAGTAATTCTCGCTACTGTAATTTCAATAAAAAGAGCTGCCGTGTGCAGCTTTTTTTATGGGTATCTTTTCACATAACGAATTTGACAAAGTGTCAATAAATGACAATACTTCACAAATGAAACTAACTGAAGACCAACTCCTGTTACGGGAGAGCAAAAAAATCGTTGAGGCACTGGGTAAAACGTTTGCACCCTTAGTGGAATTTGTTTTGCATGACCTTACGCAACCTGAACATGCCATCGCAGCGATTTCAAACAACTTATCTGGTCGCGAAGTGGGTGAACCCGCTACTGAGCTGGGCTTGAGCCGCATTGCAGATCCTAATTTCCCTGAAGTGATCCTCAATTATCCGAACCAGTTTCCTGATGGACGACCGGCAAAAAGTACATCAATTGGCCTGAAAAATAGTAAAGGGGAGTTCATTGGAGCACTTTGTCTCAATATGGATATCTCTTTGTTTTCAGCCGTTAGCGCCAGCTTGTCGCAATTGACACAAACCACGCCAACCGAAATCCAGGAGTCTCTGGCCTCTCCCCGCCTTGAAATGCTACGCACCCAACTGGAGCAATTCGCGGCGGCACACAATACCACTCCACGCGCGCTAAACCCGGCACAGCGGCGTGAAATTGTCCGTCAATTGGCCCAAGCGGGGTTGATGGATCTGAAAAATGCACAGACTGTCGTTGCCAATAATCTGGGTGTTGCCCGTTCTACGGTCTATACCTATCTCCCGACTGAAGGAAACTGAAAATGGCCCCATTAGCAATCTGTTATGACGATATTGTTCAAGCACATCAGCGGCTTGTTGGTTTTGCACTAAAAACACCGGTGCTGACTTCAGCCACAGCCAATGAGATGACGGGCGCGCAGCTTTTTTTTAAATGCGAAAATTTTCAGCATATGGGGGCATTTAAATTTCGCGGTGCCTATAACGCGCTAGTGAAGTTATCGCCAGAACAGCAAGCTAAAGGGGTTGTTGCTTTTTCCTCGGGCAATCATGCACAAGCTATTGCTTTGTCTGCCCGTAAGTTGGGAATTCGTGCCGTTATCGTTATGCCAAAAGATGCACCCGCAGCCAAAATTGCCGCTACCCGGGGCTATGGTGGTGAAGTGGTGCTGTATGACCGTTATCGAGAAGATCGTGAAGCCATTAGTCATAAACTTGCGCAAGAACAAGGGCTAACCTTAATTCCTCCTTACGACCATGCTGATGTGATGGCAGGGCAAGGAACGGCTGCACAAGAGCTATTTGACGAAGTAGGCGAGTTGGATGTACTGCTGGTGCCTTTAGGGGGCGGGGGATTGTTATCTGGCTGTGCTACGGTTGCTAAAGCACGCTATCCGAATTGTCAGGTTATTGGTGTAGAACCGGCCGCAGGCAACGATGGCCAACTTAGTTTCCGTGGTGGCAAAATTGTTAAAATCGATACGCCAGTCACGATTGCTGATGGTGCACAAACCTCCGCGTTGGGTCACTATACCTTTCCCGTCATTCAGGAGCGGGTTGATAATATTCTGACTGCGACTGACGAGCAGCTTATCTCGGCGATGAAGTTTTTCACTAGCCGAATGAAGATAGTGGTGGAACCAACGGGCTGTTTAGGTGCCGCGGTGGCCTTTGGCGACGAACTTGATCTGCGTGGTAAGCGGGTTGGGGTGATTCTTTCTGGCGGTAATGTTGATTTAGCTCGTTTGGCCACTTTTATTGGAGAGGCTTGATGATACCAGAGAGGGTGTTGATCAATGCTACGCAGGGCCTGCCTCCGGCGGGTCATTATAGCCATGCTGTCTGTGCCGGAGGCATGGCCTATCTTTCTGGTCAACTGCCGGTGACAGCACAAGGGCTGGCATTATCAAACCAACCTTTTGATATGCAGGTTCGCCAGGTTTTTGCCAATATCGAGGGGGTACTGGCTGATTGTGGATGCAGTAAAAATCATTTGATTCAGGTGCGTGTTTATCTGTGTGATGTCACGTTATGGTCAGATTTTAATACACTTTATGCTGACTGGCTGGGGCCACACAAACCGGCGCGCTGCGTCGTACCCGTGCCTGCTTTGCATTATGGATTAGCTTTAGAGATTGAAGCTATAGCGCAACTGCCCTTCGAGTCTTTTAACGTGTCGAAAAAGGATGAACAGATCCTAGGATAATCTTGAATACTCTCACATTAGCTGTATACTTATACAGTGGTTGGTTGGGGGAGTAAATATGCGAAAAATTATTCATATTGATATGGATTGCTTCTTCGCGGCAGTCGAAATGCGCGACGATCCTAGCTTGCGTGATATCCCCATTGCCATTGGTGGTAGCCGGGATCGACGTGGTGTCATCAGCACGGCTAATTACCCGGCACGTCGTTTTGGTGTGCGCAGTGCGATGCCAACCGCCATGGCACTTAAATTGTGTCCACAACTTAGAGTGATCCCTGGCCGAATGGCCGCCTATAAAGAAGCTTCGCTGCATATTCGCGAAATATTTGCTCGCTATACTCCGTTGATTGAACCGCTGTCCTTAGATGAGGCTTATCTTGATGTGTCTGATTGCTCGGCGTGCAGTGGTTCAGCCACCTTAATTGCACAGGAAATTCGCCAATCTATTGCGGATGAGCTTAATCTGACGGCTTCTGCTGGCGTTGCCCCCATTAAGTTTTTAGCCAAGATAGCCTCTGATTTAAATAAACCTAATGGTCAGTATGTGATAACCCCGGAAAAGGTTTCGTCCTTTTTACATAACTTACCGCTGAGTAAAATTCCGGGAGTGGGTAAAGTGACGGCTGGCAAGTTACAAGAGCTGGGTTTGATAACGTGCAGTGATGTACAAAACTATCCACAAGCCGAATTGTTAAAGCGTTTTGGTAAGTTTGGCCATGTATTGTGGGAACGCAGCCACGGCATTGATGAGCGCCAAGTTTCTCCAGACCGTTTGCGAAAATCTGTCGGCGTAGAGCGAACTCTGGCCGAGGATATTCATGATTGGCAAAGCTGTGAGTCATTAATTGATCAGCTATATATGGAGCTGGAAACTCGCTTACGTAAGGTGCGGCCAGATCTGCATATTGCCCGGCAAGGGGTAAAATTGAAATTTCATGATTTTCAGCAAACGACACAAGAACATGTTTGGCCGAAACTGAATAAAGAAGATTTACTGCATGTTGCACGAGCAGCATGGAATGAACGGCGAGCTGGGCGAGGTGTGCGTCTGGTCGGGTTACATGTCACGTTACTTGACCCTCAACTTGAGCGGCAATTGCTGCTGAGTTGGGAATAGCCCGTAAATGACATAAAAAATGGCAGGTCAGTTAGACCCACCATCATCATTTTAACTATCACTCTACAGTAAATAATTCGAGCGGTAGGAGTGCGAACCCCTAGGCGCTGACTGCTGGTAGTCAACGCCCCTGCGGCTCGAAATATGACCCGTATTATGCGCGCTCAGGTATCGCTTTCAACAGCGCAGTCAACAACTGCCAATATTGACCCACACTCTCGATATGAACTTGTTCATCTGGTGAATGTGGCCCAGTCATGGTTGGCCCAATGGAGACCATGTCCATATCTGGATACGGTTTTTTGAATAAACCGCATTCCAGACCCGCATGGATGACCATAATATTTGGCGTTTTGTTAAACAGTTTTTCGTAGGTTTCCCGCACCAATGCCATCACAGGTGAGCTAGGATCTGGCTGCCAGCCTGGATAGCCGCCTTTTGGCGAGGTTTTCGCGCCAGCCAACTGACCAATTGCTGTCAGCATGCTCACTACGTAATCTTTGCCGCTGTCGATCAGAGAACGAATCAGGCAAATAATTTCTGCTTCGTTTTCATTCATGGTCACAACACCCACGTTCAGTGAGGTTTCAACCACGCCTTTCACCGCATCACTCATGCGGATCACACCGTTTGGTGTTGCATTCAATAATGCCACCAAGCGTTGTTGAGTCTCTTTTGTCAGCGCCTTCGCATCAGTAGATACTGGCTCAAGCAAGACAGTCAGATTTTTTTCAACTGCCGCTAATTCGTTTTTCAGTATTGCCAGATACTCCTGGCTCCGCGCTTTCAACTGATCGACTTTATCTGCGGCAATTGCCAGAGTGACAGAACCTTCGCGTGGGATAGCATTACGTAATGTGCCGCCATTCAGATCCAACACTCGCAGGTCTAAATCATTGGCCTGTTCAAACAGGAAACGAGCGAGAAGTTTATTGGCATTGCCTAATCCCAGATGGATATCAGCGCCAGAGTGACCGCCTTTCAGGCCCTTAATGGTCAGCTTTAACGTCTGATAACCGGTAGGAATCGCTTCCCGTTTCAGCGCCAGAGTGGTGATAAAATCAATGCCACCGGCACAACCCATATAGATTTCACCTTCTTGCTCGGAGTCGGTGTTGATCAAAATATCGGCTTTTAACCAGTTCGGTTGCAGACCGAATGCACCGTCCATACCGGCTTCTTCGGTCATCGTCAGCAGCACTTCCAGCGGGCCGTGTTCGACGCTATCGTCAGACAACACAGCCAGTGCAGAGGCCATACCAATGCCGTTATCGGCACCTAATGTTGTGCCACGCGCTTTAACCCATTCACCGTCGATATAAGGTTGAATTGGATCTTTGGTAAAGTCATGTACCGTATCATTATTCTTCTGCGGGACCATATCCAGATGGGCTTGCAGTGCCACGGGCTTACGATTCTCCATCCCTTTGGTAGCAGGTTTACGCAGCAGGATATTACCGACCTGATCACGCTCGGCGTGCAGACCTTTTTCCTTGGCCCACGTCATAATATGTTGTGCTAGCGCTTCTTCATGATAAGACGGATGCGGGATAGAGCAGATTTTTGCGAAAATATCCCACAACGGCTGAGGCGAAAGTTGAGACAGTTCAGACACTGTAAGTCTCCTGTAATAGCACTCTTATATCGACAACCCGCAACGGGGATGTCAAAGAGGCTATTGGGTTGATGACTAAAGATTTTAGGGGTAATGACAAACCGCCATCAAGATGGCGAGATAGTTTGAGAATATCACTTTCATTAGCATTACGCGCGTATCGCAGCACATTTACTGCGTCTAACCTGATTAATTAGCCAGATAATTGCTGGTTTTTATCCGGCTGGCTCTCTATAATCTCGCGCAACCTTTTTTCCCCTTCTGATTCATGGCAAGCCACTCCTATACTGGCTGGGATTACACTTTATGAGCGAAAAATACGTCGTTACCTGGGATATGTTGCAAATTCACGCCCGCAAACTGGCACAGCGTTTACTGCCAGCCGAGCAATGGAAAGGTATCATCGCGGTGAGCCGTGGTGGGTTAGTACCGGCTGGTATTCTGGCGCGTGAGCTGGGTATTCGTTATGTAGACACCGTTTGCATCTCTAGCTATGACCATGATAACCAACGTGATCTCAAAGTCTTAAAACGCGCAGAAGGCGACGGTGAAGGCTTTATCGTGATTGATGATTTGGTTGATACTGGTGGCACCGCGAAAGCGATTCGCGATATGTATCCGAAAGCACATTTTGTGACTATCTTTGCCAAACCGGCTGGCCGCCCATTAGTTGATGACTATGTGGTTGACATCCCTCAGAACACATGGATTGAACAGCCGTGGGATATGGCTGTAACCTTCGTTGCTCCTCTGAGCAGCAAGTAATCTAGCCATCTTTAAAGCGCCCGATGTACCTTAATGACACCGGGCGTTTCATTTTCCTCGCAGTATGAGTACACTTGTCCCCATCTGACCAGCCCTCAACGGGCTTGAATCACGGCTTATGGAGGCTATTGTTATCATGGCACAAGCCAACCTTTCTGAAACTCTGTTTAAACCAAAATTCAAACATCCTGAAACCTCGACTTTAGTGCGGCATGCACATTGTAACCACCCTATGAGTGTTCACTCAGCACTTGATGGCGACACCGCCAGCCATTGGTATCGGATGATAAACCGCCTAATTTGGACTTGGCGTGGTGTCGATCCGCTGGAAATTGAAGAAGTGTTGTCGCGCATCGCATGTTCCAAAGCCGAACATAGTGACAACGAATTGCTCGATACCGTTGTGGGTTACCGTAATGGCAACTGGATTTATGAATGGGCCCAGCAGGGGATGGCATGGCAACAAAAAGCCATGGACGAGCCAGACCCGATGAATGCTGGCCAGTATTGGTTGAATGCGGCTAATTTATACAGCATCGCGGGTTACCCACATCTGAAAGGTGATGAGTTGGCCGAGCAAGTCGAAGTGCTGTCTAATCGGGCTTATGAAGAAGCTGCTCAACATTTGCCTTACACACTAAAAGAACTTAGTTTTGCCATTTCAGATGGCGGTACTTTGACGGGGTTCCTGCATATGCCCACCGTGGGCAGTGCGCCTTTCCCAACAGTGTTGATATGTGGTGGGCTGGATACGTTACAAAGTGATTATCACCGCCTGTTCCGTGACTATCTGGCACCGAAAGGGATTGCGATGTTGACCATCGACATGCCTTCTGTTGGGGCTTCCTCTCGCTGGAAACTCACTCAGGACACCAGCTTCTTACATCAACAAGTATTGCATGCTTTGCCCAATATACCTTGGGTTGATCATCAGCGTGTCAGTGCTTTTGGCTTCCGTTTTGGTGCTAATGTCGCGGTTCGTTTAGGGTATCTGGAACCGCAACGTGTGCGCGCCGTGGCTTGTCTCGGGCCGATTGTGCACCATCTGTTATGCAATGCCGATTGCCAGCGCAAAGTACCCGACATGTATATGGATGTGATGGCTAGCCGCTTGGGTATGGCTGATGCTTCGGATGAAATCCTCAAAACAGAAATGAGCCGTTACTCGCTGAAAACTCAGGGGTTACTGGGGCGGCGTTGCCAAACCCCGATGCTGGCCGGTTTTTGGGAGAATGATCCTTTCAGCCCGAAAGAAGAATCTAAGCTGATTTCTTCTTCTTCCGCAGACGGTAAGTTATTGCCCATATCATCAACTCCGTTGTATGACAATTTCCATCGCGCATTATTGCAAACCAGTCAGTGGTTAGAAGATAAAATGCGTTAATGAGTTGCTAATTTTTAACAGTTTGCTAAAAAGGTGAGTCTACATAAGGAGATTTAAGAATGACGTCAACCAGTGCTCATCCTAAAAGCAAGCTTATGAAACGTTTTGCAGCTTTAGGACCCTATCTGCGTGAAGGGCAGTGCCAGAACGACCGGTTCTTTTTTGATTGTTTAGCTGTGTGCGTCAATGTGAAGCTAGCACCAGAGAAGCGTGAGTTCTGGGGATGGTGGATTGTACTGGAACCTGCGGCGGACCATTTTACCTACGTTTACCAGCTTGGTCTGTTTAATAAAGATGGCAACTGGAAAGTTGAAAAGATTAAAGATCCTGAAGTACAAGAGAAGCTGGAGACCACGTTACGTGGTTTCCACAAACGCCTCACTGAAATGCTGACGTCAATTGAAATGAGACTGGAGCCAGCACAAGACTTTAGCGATCAACCCGTTAAGCTGTCTGCCTAGAAATAAATCCCCCTTTTAGCGCAATAAAAAGGGGGATTTCTCATTATGCCTGTTGGCATAATGCCTCGCGCCTGCTACAAAGACCCCTATATCATTTCTTTTATTCATCCCAACGGCAGAAAAATTATGAGTGGCAGCCAGACATTGGTTGTGAAATTGGGGACAAGTGTTCTGACTGGCGGTTCCCGTCGTCTTAACCGTGCCCATATTGTTGAATTGGTGCGCCAATGCGCCCAGCAACACGCAAAAGGTCATCGTATTGTTATTGTCACCTCCGGGGCGATTGCCGCCGGGCGTGAGCACTTGGGGTATCCGGAATTACCGGCCACCATTGCCTCGAAGCAATTGTTAGCCGCAGTCGGGCAAAGCCGGCTTATTCAGCTCTGGGAACAACTGTTTTCCATTTATGGCATCCATGTGGGCCAGATGCTACTGACCCGTGCTGATTTAGAAGATCGTGAGCGTTTCTTAAATGCCCGCGATACCATGAATGCTTTGCTGGATAACCGTATTGTTCCTGTTATCAATGAGAATGATGCAGTGGCGACTGCCGAAATAAAAGTCGGCGATAACGATAATCTCTCGGCATTGGCCGCTATCCTTGCGGGTGCCGATAAACTGTTATTGCTGACAGATCAGGCAGGTTTATACACCGCCGATCCGCGCAATAATCCAGAAGCAGAATTGATTCGCGAAGTGCATGGTATTGATGATGCCTTACGTGAGATTGCCGGTGACAGTGTCTCTGGCCTTGGCACTGGTGGCATGGCGACAAAGTTGCAGGCTGCGGATGTTGCGTGCCGTGCAGGTATTGATGTGGTGATTGCTGCGGGTAGCCAAGTGGGTGTCATTGCTGATGTGATTGAGGGAACGCCGGTAGGTACTCGCTTTCATGCGCTGGAAACACCATTGGAAAACCGTAAGCGCTGGATTTTTGGTGCTCCTCCTGCGGGTGAAATTACTGTTGATGATGGTGCGGTTGCCGCCATCATGGAGCGGGGTAGCTCGCTGCTGCCGAAAGGCATCCGTGATGTTAAAGGGAATTTCTCACGCGGCGAAGTGATCCGTATTCGTAACCTCAGTGGGCGCGACCTAGCTCACGGTGTGTCACGTTATAATAGCGATGCTCTGCGCCTGTTGGCGGGGCACCATTCGCAACAAATCAGTGAAATCCTCGGATATGAATATGGCCCGGTGGCAGTCCACCGTGACGATATGATTGTCAGCTAAGGAGCAAGCATGAACATGCTGGAACAGATGGGGAAAGCCGCGAAACAGGCTTCCTGGCAATTGGCGATGTTGAGTACAGCAAAGAAAAATCAGGCATTGGCCGTGATTGCTAACCTGCTAGAGTCTGAAAGTCAGACTATTTTGCAAGCGAACGAACAAGATATGAGCGCTGCACGCGACAGCGGCATGAGTGAAGCGTTACTGGATAGGCTATTGCTGACCCCGACACGTTTAACCGCGATTGCTAATGATGTGCGCCAGGTATGCCGTCTGAATGACCCGGTAGGTCGAGTGATTGATGGGAGCCTGCTCGACAGCGGCTTAAAATTAGAACGCCGCCGTGTCCCCTTGGGGGTGATTGGCGTGATTTACGAAGCTCGCCCTAATGTGACGATTGATGTAGCCAGCTTATGTCTGAAAACCGGTAATGCGGTAATTTTGCGTGGTGGTAAAGAGACTCATCACACTAATCAGGCTACGGTGAAAGTGATCCAGCAGGCACTAGAGCAGTGCGGTTTACCGGCAGCAGCGGTGCAGGCGATTGAAAGCCCTGACCGTGAGCTAGTTAATCAATTACTGCGGATGGATCGCTATGTTGATATGTTGATTCCACGAGGGGGAGCAGGTTTACATAAACTGTGCCGCGAGCAATCAACGATCCCAGTCATTACTGGTGGTATTGGTGTTTGCCACACCTTTGTTGACGAAAGTGCTGATTTTGAGAAAGCATTACTGGTTATTGAAAATGCTAAAATTCAGCGGCCAAGTGCATGTAACTCATTGGAAACATTACTGGTTCATCAGGCAATCGCCGAGCGTTTCTTGCCAGTGCTGAGTGACAGAATGCATGCTTTTGGTGTGACACTTCATGCTAGCCCGAAAGCTATGCCGTATCTGACAGAAGGTAAAGCTAAGGTTGTGGCAGTGGAAGCTGTTGATTACGATGATGAATGGTTATCACTGGATCTTAATGTCGATATTGTTGCCAATATTGATGTCGCGATTGATCATATCCGCGAACATGGCACCAGCCATTCAGATGCTATCCTGACTCGCTCACTCAGTAGCGCTGAACATTTTGTCCGCGCAGTTGATTCATCAGCAGTTTATGTCAATGCCAGCACCCGTTTTACCGATGGTGGTCAGTTCGGTTTAGGTGCGGAAGTGGCTGTCAGTACACAAAAACTCCATGCCCGTGGCCCAATGGGATTGGATGCACTGACAACCTATAAGTGGATTGGTTATGGTGATGATTTAGTCCGCAGCTAAATTCCCGTTATATTGGAATTTATTGGGTACAGAAATAGATATTGTAAAGCGACATTTGGCATTGCCAATGTCGCTTTCTTTTTTGCTCGGCCATTTCTGTTTGAGAGAATGTAATGAAATAGATACTGTTTAAGTGTGGCGGTAATTTACGTGCTAATAATTTAATCGAGGGGATGGCGCTTAAGATAGTAACTAATTTTATAATCGACCGGATTAAAGGTAATCACTGAAAAATCCACAATCACACCATCCGTTGTATTCGACACTGCCAATAATTGCAGTAATAGCGTGCGTGGATCGCAATGAAGTTGTAGGGCAAATTCCTGACTGGCTACAATGGGCAAAAATGTTTGTCGGCATCCTTCAATCTGGTAATGAGCATGTTTCTCGATAAAATCATATTTTGATGACTCAAGATGGTGATAAGTTAAATCCGGCATTAGGGCGACGGGTAAATAACTCTCTTCTATTTGAATAATCTGTTTATCGGCATAACGCAGTCTCTTGATGTAATATGTTTTATCATCTTGTTGAACATTCAACTGGCTAGCTATGGCTTGTGGTGCTCTGATGATTTTGAATTCAGACACTTCAGTATGGGGCGTTTTTCCTAGCATTTTCATATGCTCGGTAAAACTGTTCAGATGATTATTGTCGTGTTTTAGGTCTTTCCCAATAATAAACGTTCCCCGACCTTGCTGGCGTTCCAGTAAACCATCCTGAATTAAGACATCCAGTGCTTTTCTGACCGTCATTCGTGATGCACCGAAACGCTCCGCTAACTGAATCTCAGACGGTAAACAGTCACCGACAGAAATATCCTGATGGTTTATTAATTTTCGGATATTAGTGACCAGGTTTTTGTATACCATCTTTATACCTATTTTAAGGGTGATGTTTATCACGAGACGTTTTTTAATTCATTGATAATAATATATTAAAATATATAGAGTATAAAAATTGGCTTAAACGTCTAATTTTTATCTTAATAATATACAAATCTGTTTGGAGATTTAATGCAGTTCTGATCACAAATTTTTATTAATCGCCAAGTCATCGCCTGACGATTCCATAGAGTGATGATGGTTTACACTCACACGGGAAGCGATCATGTTAAGTTCGTTTAATCGGTTTGGCGGGGCAATGCTCGGCGCGGTGCTACTCTTCCCTTTTGCAGGGATGGTCGTTGGCATATCTTTGGTACTGCAAAGTCCTACCTTTGCTAGCCCAGACAGTTTATTTTTCCAATTAATGAAAATCATTGAGTCCGGTGGCTGGACTGTATTTAACAATATGGGATTATTATTTGCCGTTGGTTTGCCCATAAAGTTAGCGAATAAAGCTCCAGCTTCTGCCTGCTTGGTCTCTTTAATTACCTACCTGACATTCAACGCTTTTCTCGGCGCAATGTGTGAAGTCTGGGGCGCACATTGGGGCGTTAATTTCGCACAAGAAACGGGTGGTACGAGTGGTTTGGCAACCATTGGTGGTATTAAGACATTAGATACCAGTGTCATTGGTGCAATATTATGTGGCAGCTTGGTTACATGGATACATAATCGTTATTACTCAACAAAGTTACCTGATTACATCAGTATTTTTCAGGGAGCAGCCTTTGTTAATATCCTCGGTTTTATTGTGATGTTACCGCTGGCCTTTTTAACATTGATGCTGTGGCCAAAAGTGCAATTGGGCATGATTTCATTGCAAGGTTTTATCCTACATGCCGGCAACTTTGGTATCTGGTGTTATATCTTTTTAGAAAAGATTTTATTACCAACGGGCTTACACCATTTTGTTTATAGCCCTTTTCAATATACCGATGTCGCTGTACCTGGCGGCACCACTCTGTATTGGTTGACCCATTTACAAGAGTTCAGTCAATCCACCGAGCCTTTAAGGCAACTTTTCCCTGCGGGGGGATTTGCTATGCAGGGAAACGGTGCGGTATTTGGTGGTTTAGGTATGGCGTTAGCAATATACAGCACGGCAAAACCAGAAAATAAAGCTAAAGTTGCAGGGTTACTGATCCCAGCCACCATTACAAGCATATTTATCGGTATTACCGAACCATTGGATTTTACCTTCCTCTTTATTGCTCCTGCACTGTTTGTTGTCCATGCCATGCTCTCTGCCACCATGACAGTTGTAATGTATAGCTTGGGTGTGGTGGGGAACTTTGGTTCAGGGATCCTTGAGTGGGCAACACAAAACTGGATACCGATGTTTAGTCATCATGCCAATGTCATGGTGACCCAAATTATTGTCGGGCTGATATTCAGTGGTATTTACTTCCTGATATTCCGTATTTTGATTCTCAAATTTAATTTTAAAACTTTGGGTCGTGAAGATAGTGATATCAAACTTTATTCAAAACAAGATTACAAACAAAAAGGCGAAGACCAAGGGAATGAATTCCAACAAAGAGCCAGTGCATATTTAGAGGCCGCAGGTGGAAAAGATAATATTGCTAGTTATACCCACTGTTTTACCCGCTTGAGATTAGTGGTGAAAGATATTAGTCGAGTTCAACCTAGTACAGCATTTAAAGCCTATTCCGCCATTGAAGTTTATAAAAATGGCAATGATGTACAGGTGATTGTTGGTAACAATGTGACGCATATTTATGAACAATTTGCAGAGTTGATGAATTAAGGAGTTTTTTTAGATGAAAAAATCATCCATTTTGATTGCTGGTGGTGGTTCAACTTATACACACGGCATTATTCTTATGTTGTTGGATAATTTACACCGGTTCCCTATTGCAGAAATAAAGTTATATGACAATGATGGCCCACGTCAGGAAGTTGTGGCAAAAGCCTGCGAAATCATTTTGCGTGAACAATCCAGTGGAATAACATTTTCTTATACTACAGATCCTAAAACAGCTTTTAGCGGTGTTGACTTCGTGATGGCTCATATTCGGCAGGGCAAACTTTCGATGCGCGAAAAAGATGAAAAAATCCCAATGAAGTATGGCTGTGTTGGGCAGGAGACATGCGGGGCAGGGGGGATTGCTTATGGAATGCGTTCCATTGGCGGTGTGTTAGAAATTCTCGACTATATGACGGAATATTCCCCGAATGCTTGGATGTTAAATTACTCTAATCCAGCGGCTATCGTTGCTGAGGCTACTCGCCGACTGCGGCCCGCGGCACGTATTTACCATATTTGTGATATGCCCATCAGTATTGAAGAGGCAATGGCAAAAATACTGCACTATCCTTCAGCAGCAGATTTAGAAACCCGTTATTACGGCCTCAACCATTTTGGATGGTGGAGTTCTGTGCGAGATAGAGTGACAGGCGAAGATTTAATGCCGAGGTTGGCGGAACATGTTCACCAATATGGCTATGCTGATGAACAAGGTGAAGGTAAAGAAGAAATAAGTTGGAATGAAACTTTCGCGAAAGCCCGTGATAGTTTTGCATTAGATCCTAGTAGTTTCCCTAATACCTATTTGCAATATTATCTGTATGGCGATGATATGGTGGCACACTCCTCACCAGAGCACACTCGAGCGAATGAAGTCATGGAAGGGCGAGAAGCATTTGTGTTTGATGAGTGCCGGAAAATTATTGCAGAGGACAGTGCGGTAAATACTCAACTTAAAATTGATGAACATGCCTCTTATATTGTTGATTTAGCACAGGCCATTACATTCAATACCAAACGCCGCATGTTGCTGATTGTGCCGAATAAAGGTGCTATCAGTAACTTTGATGACGATGCCATGGTTGAAGTCCCTTGTCTGGTTGGAACTGAAGGTGTTGAACCTTTAGCGATTGGTGATATTCCTACCTTCCAGCGTGGCTTATTGTATCAGCAGCATGCAGTAGAAAAGTTAGTTGTTGATGCTTGGGTTGAAAAGTCCTATCAAAAACTCTGGCAAGCGCTGACATTATCTAAAACCATTCCCAGCGCAAAGATCGCAAAGTTGATTCTAGATGACTTGATTGAAGCGAATAAAGCCTACTGGACGTTAAACTAGCACTGGCTAAATCCTATATAGCCCGTTTGAGTTTGTTATAGCTGCACATCTTGACAGTGAGTGCCCAACACCAGGGGAACGGCTATCTTCAAGTTATAGATGTGTTAGCTATAGATTTTATTTTTTGTTTTTATAGAAGAATCAGTAAAGTATCCCCGCCATTTGCCGATAACAATTTTTGATATTTATATGCTATTTGATACTAATCTGGGCGACCAGAGCAATAAATTAAAGATGGGGAATGGCAGGTGAGCGAAGCGTCTAAAGAGAATTTTGTAAAAACGAATAAATTAGCGATCTGTGCAATTCTTCGTGATTTAAAGAAGAACGATACCGCAGTGATGGTGATTCATGCTCGAGGGCAATTCATTAGCCGCATTTTGGATGTGGTTCCTGAAACTAATCAATTTATTTTTGATTTTGGTAGCGTAGCCCATGAGAATATTGCGGCTCTTGCCGCTAATCAACTGACAATCATTGCTGAACCGACGGGCGCAAAAATTGAATTCATTTGTAATCCTCTGAAAGAGATAAAGTATTTATCATTACCCGCTTTTAGCACTGTGATACCAGAGAGCCTTTACTTCATTCAACGTCGGGAATATTTCCGGGTCAATATCCCTCAATGGCCTGCCTATTATTGCTCTGGTAAGTTCGCTGATGGCAGTAAATTCTCCTATACCCTAGCCGATGTTTCTTTGGGCGGCATGGGGCTATATGCGGTGAAAGGTAGCGAATTTCCTGTTCAGGACTGTGGCATCCTGCGTGATGTCTCAGTCGATTTATGTGGCTTTGGTATTTTTAAACTGGATTTACAATTTATCCGAGCCATCGATAAACAAGTAGTGAATAACAAAGGCGAAACGCTCACTGTGCAGCGCTTGAGCTTTAAATTCCCTCGGTTAAGTCCAATCCAAGAGAAAGGGTTGCAGCGTGCCATTTTTGAACTGGAAAAACAGCAAACGGCCAAGGCAAGAAAATTTCAGGACGGTCTCTAGTTTTTGAACAGATATTCCTAAGGTTATGGCGTTGCTGCACAATAATTGCTGTGGCGTCATATAAAAAGGAATAGTCAATCAGCGCAATCTCGACTAAATAAAATAAAAGCTAAAAAATGTATTGAATTATCATGCGACTGGCCCAATATTATAAGCTTGTCACTAAGGAGGACTAAGCATGGGGATCAGCGAGGAAGAGAGTATCCGCCGTTTGACTGATGAGAAAAGCTCTATTGGTCATTCGGCTAAATGGGTAGCGATTATTTCTGCAGTCTATTTTGTTATTATGCTGTTTTATCAGCATGAATTGGGCGTACTAACATTAGCCGGTGGGATTTTTGTAGTGTCATTCTCAATCTGGATGAAGAAACGCCAGAAAGTGAAATCCTACAAAAATCAGTTGCAACAGATGGGCGATGATAAAATGGTTTAATCCGAAACCCATACGCCGATGAGACTGATATATTTAGAAGAACAGTACGTAAAGCACTTGGTGAACTGTTCGTCCAATTTCCAGTCCATTCTCTAGTTCCGTTTGCTGTCTGCAAGCGCGTAGTTGATATTGCCCTCATCTCTATTATGTGTTGTTCGTTGATTTAAGTGATTTAGACATATTAAATCCAGTTACCACAAATGCCATTTGCTCATACAATCTTTTGGCTCGTGGATTATCGGCCGCAACCCTTAGCTTTATCTCGAATATCCCCTGTGCAACTAACAACTTTTCCAATTCTTGCAATGATGATGAGCCATAACCTTTTCGCTGATACTCCGGTAGTACATAGAAATCCTTAATAAAGGCTGCACTATCATTTTTACCCAAGCCAAACCATAAATAGCCTACAAGCTGTTCTTCATGGCCGGTATTTTCTGTGTTTTCGATACAATAGAGATGGTCATGAGGACTATTAACCCCCTCAGGTAGATAGTTATCAAAGCTGTTTGCCGCATGGCTTAGGGCCTGCTCTGCGCTATAGCCATTATTTGATGATAAATCTTGTGCATATTCAGTGATAAATAAATTCCGATAACCGTTAAGCTCCTCAGTCCGCATTGCTCGGAGTGTTACCATGATGTTTTCCTTAATGAAATTACGCTATTGTGATAATACAGTCTATCCATAGCGTTAATTGCTATAGAGTGAATTGAGTCTGAGGTAAACATAGTAACGCTTTGTAGGAAATAAGAATATAAAGTCAATCAGAAGGTTAACGATAAACGGGGACGTAATGACAATACAAAATAGCCATCAAGATGCAGTTGAAAGGCAGTTTGGTGATCAAGCCAATGCTTATTTGACTAGTGCGGTTCATGCCCAAGGTAAAGATTTACAGCGCCTGACGACACTACTGCAACCTCATGGAGATGCCCGTTTACTTGATCTTGGATGTGGTGCTGGACATGCCAGTTTTACAGCGGCGACGGTAGTCAAGTCAGTGGTTTCCTATGATCTTTCAGCACAAATGTTGAATGTGGTGAGTCAGGCTGCATCGGATAAAGGGCTGACTAATATAGAGGTAAAACAAGGGCTGGCAGAATCATTGCCCTTTGATGACCAGAGTTTTGATATTGTTATTAGCCGATATTCAGCCCATCACTGGCATGATGTTGGACAAGCTTTGCGTGAGGTTAAGCGGGTATTGCGTCCTGGTGGCAAAGTTATTTTTATGGATGTTATTTCTCCCGGCCATCCGGTGTTAGATATTTATTTACAGACCGTGGAGGTTTTACGTGATACCTCACATGTTCGTAACTACTCTCCTGGCGAATGGTTAGCACTGTTTACCGAAGCTGGATTGATCATTAATGAAGTGACCTCCGATAAATTATATTTGGAGTTCAGTAGCTGGATTGCCAGAATGCGCACACCAACCTATTTCGCGATGGCTATTCGGGAACTACAAAAACGCGCATCTGACAGTGTGATTAATCATTTTGCGATTCAAGCTGATGGTTCATTTACCAGCGATATTATGATGATTGTTGCAAAGCGTAACTGAGTATTTGTTTATGTGGGCGACGGTGTTAATATATCGCCGTCCTTCATTTAGTATTTTCTATGCGTTTTTTCTTGTGACATATATTAATTTATTTCCTCCTTATTATCGTCACAATGATTGATTTTCTTTACATAGCATTACGTCCCCTTGCACTGCCCCGCTCATAATTAACTTCACAAAGACATTATCTATAACCTGTCAGTTGGAGCATATTATGAAACTATTACCTGTCATCGCTGCTGCACTTATTGCTACCGCTTCGTTTGCCACAATGGCAGCACAAGAAGTTAGTCCGGAACAAGCGACTAAGTTACAAAGTATGGGGGTGATTACTCTTTCCAATGTGAGTGGTTCTCCAATGGATGTCGAATCAGCGCTAAGTGCTAAAGCTGCAGCTGATGGCGCGAATCATTACCGAGTCATTGGTATAAGTAACCCTGGCGATTCGAGTAATTACAGTGCTAGTGCAGAGATCTATCATTAATTCGTCACAATAAATGACAATGAATGAAATAGTTAGATACAGTATGGGGCTTGATTACAAACGCAATATTACAATAGTAGGTGATTGTTATATTGCGTTTTATTATTTTAATATTGCGGGTATTCATATGGTTGTTTTTTTCAATTTTGCTACCGAAAATAATTAACTCTTAGAGCAATCTTAATGATAACTTCAGGAATATAAGGTGTTATTGTAGTCCATCCGGGTTTTCGAGGAGCGGCTATGTTAAACACTGTTAGGCGTAATTTTAAAAGTCAGTTTTCTTATTTACAGCGTTTTATTGCCTCACCCCGTACTGTTGGTACATTAGCTCCTTCGTCGCCTTGGTTGTGTCAGGCGATGTTGAATCAGGTGGATTGGAAACAAGATCTTAATATAGCTGAATTAGGCGCGGCTGACGGTGTGCTGACAAAGCGTATTTTGTCGCACATGTCAGTAAATTCCCGCTTGCAAGCTTATGAGATTCAGCCACATTTTGTGCATGCATTGCACCAGCTTGAGGATTCACGTTTGCAGGTGGTTTTTCGATCAGCTGAACAGTTGGATGAAAATTACGATGTCGTTTTTTGTTGTCTGCCACTGTTATCCATCCCGACCAAGATAAGTATTAAGATATTGCAACAGGCCCAGCAGCGCTTACGTGTAAATAATGGTGTTTTGGTTTTATTTCAATACAGTCATCTTTCTGAACCTTTATTATCTCGCTACTTTACGTGGAAAAAAATCCGTGTCGTACGTAATTTTCCCCCCGCGTTAGTCTATATTTGCCAGCCTCGTTAGAGGCTCATATTCTCAGTTAACCGCATCTTAATCCTCTGGCTTGTCAGAGGATTATCAGGCGAAAAGCGCAATTTGATACCGCCAAAGAAGGCTTATACATTCCTGCCTGAAACCTCTCGCTCTTTTTCAAATGCCTAGCCAATTTTATTGAAAACCTCAATGATAATGATTATCATGCGCGACTATTTTTTTCTGATTATGTGAAGTACATGCGCTATTTTCAAGCTCTCTTGGCTTTTTGTCTGTTAGCTGTTTCTTTAAACGGGTTAGCTAAGAATGTCACAGATATTTTAGGGCGTCAGGTGGCGGTGCCAGATAATCCGCAACGTATCATTCTGGGGGAAAGCCGGATGTTATATACGTTGGCATTACTAGAACCAGGAAACCCAGCACAGCGTGTGATTGGTTGGCCCGCTGACCTTGAACGTTTTGATGCGCAAAGTTGGCAACTTTATATACAAAAATTCCCTGCAATCGCTCATATTCCAATCATTGGTAGTGGGAATATTCGGCAGATAAACGCCGAGCGGCTCATCCAATTACAACCTGATCTTATTATTTTGCCACGGTTTGCTCGTGCAGAAGATGATGATGGAACACTGGCAGATTTAACAAAAGCCGGTATTCCGGTTATTTATGTCGATTTGCGGGTTGATCTGCTCAGCCACACAGTACCCAGTATCAAATTGCTAGGCGAAGTGCTTAATCGTCAGGTTCGTGCTGAGAAATTTATCAATTTTTACCAGCAACATATGCAGCTGATCCAACAACGTTTGGCAAAATATCAGGGGCGAAAACCGACCGTTATGTTGCATTTGCACCTTGGGCGGCGGGAGAGCTGCTGCACCACGGCCTCGAAAGGTAATCTCGGCGATCTTATTGCGTTTGCTGGGGGAGACAATATTGCTGCTTCGCGCATTAATACCGTTTACGGTGAGCTAAATCCAGAGAATGTGCTGCAAGCGAATCCAGATATTTATATCGCTACTGGCATGGCTGGGCCGGTAGGCAAGCGCTTCTCCAGTTTGCAACTGGGCCCGCAAGTTAATATGGAACAAGCGCAACATAGCTTCCAGCAAGTGTTATCCGGACAACCCATTCTTGTTCATCTTGATGCCGTGACCCACGGACGAGCCTACAGTATTTGGCACAATTTTTATCTTAGTCCTTATCACGTCGTAGCCGTAGAAATGTTCGCTAAGGCGTTTTATCCAGACCTCTTCGCCGATATTAATCCGCAGCACACTTTCCAACAATTATATCAACAATTTTTGCCGTTACCTTTTTCAGGGATTTATTGGAGTCAGTTTAAAAATGAAAATAATTAAGCACCAGCATGTTTACTGGTGCAGCCTTCCTATGCTTGCAATAGGGGCGGTAGCCCATGCTGCAGAAAATCTTACGGCAGATGAGAATAATGAAGAAAGAACCAAAATCGTCGTCATTGGCCAGCAGCGCGAAGCTGACACACAAAGCTACCAACCGACAACTTCGGTAACAGGAACTCGCACTAATACCAATCTGTTGAATGTGCCACAGGCAGTGAATGTGGTACCACGGCAAGTATTACGCGATCAGGCGGTAAGAAATATTGATGAAGCTTTATATAATGTCAGTGGGATTACGCAATCGAATACATTGGGTGGCACTCAAGATGCTGTGATGAAACGTGGGTTCGGTGATAATCGTGATGGCTCAATTTTGCGTGACGGTGTCCGCTCGGTACAGGCTCGTAATTTTACCCCGACCACTGAAAGGGTTGAGGTTCTTAAAGGCCCGGCATCAATGCTATATGGCATGGGAGAGCCTGGTGGGGTAATCAATATCATTACCAAGAAACCACAACTCGTGCAGCAAACTCATATTGAAGGTTGGGGCAGCAGCTTCAAAGGGGGCGGTGGCCAGTTGGACGTCACAGGCCCATTAGGCCAATCGGGTTTCGCTTATCGAATGATTGTTGATCACGATGAAACGGACTACTGGCGCAATTTTGGTCGTAATCGTCAAACTGTAGTGGCACCCTCAATCATGTGGTTTGGTGAAACAACCACAGTACGCGTTGCTTATGAGCATATGGATTATCTCACTCCTTTTGATCGCGGCACCATTATTGATAGTCGTACGGGCAAGCCGGTTGATACCCCGCGAGTTCGCCGCTTTGATGAGGCCTACAATGCCACTCGGGGTGATCAGGATAATATCACTCTGCAAATTGATCAGGTGCTCAATGATAGTTGGAAAAGCTCACTGACATACGCTTATAACCGTAATCGGTATAGCGATAATCAGGCTCGAGCATTGCTACTTGATCCGGTGACCGGTGTATTGAGTCGGCAGGCTGATTCCACCGCCAGTGCAGTGAGTCGTGCCCAAGCGGTACAGATGACGCTGAATGGTGATCTTGATCTGGGTGGAATGGGTCATCAGATGTTATTTGGTTTTGATTATGAGGATAACCGTACATATCGTGGTGATATGATTCGTGGTAAAAAGAACTCGAATTTCAATATCTACCATCCAATATATGGTTTGATGCCAATCTCAACGGCTGTCAGCGCGAAGGACAGTGACCAGCGTGAGAATCTGAAAAGTTACGGCTGGTTTATGCAGGACTCAATTGAACTGACGGATAAATGGTTGATACTGGCAGGTTTACGTTACGATCATTTTGATGTTTTTGCGGGTAAAGGCCGGCCTTTTATCACCAATACCGACACTTCAGACAGTAAATTGATACCACGTACTGGGGTGGTCTATAAATTAACACCCGAGCTTTCTTTTTACGGCAGCTACAGTGAGTCTTTTAAACCCAATTCCTCTATTGCGACACAGATAGATTCTTTGCCACCGGAGCAGGGACAATCTTGGGAAATAGGTAGCAAAGTCGAATTAGTTAATGGCGTTACTGGTACATTGGCGCTGTTTGATATTGCAAAGCGTAATGTCATGGTTAATGAATTGGTCAATGGTGAAACCATCACCCGTACTGCGGGTCGTGTGCGCTCTCAGGGTGTTGAGTTAGATGTGGCAGGGCAGTTAACCGATAACCTAAGTGCGATAGCCAGCTATGCTTATACGGATGCTAGAGTAACGGAAGATCCTGATAATAAAGGTAATCAGATGGCTAACGTCGCTCGTAATAGCGCCTCTTTATTCCTAACACAAGCACTGGGTTCTACTGGTTGGCAAGGTGGTGACTATCTGCGAATAGGGGCGGGTGTGCGTTATGTTGGTCGTCGTGCCGGTGATGCGGCAAACAGTTTTACTTTAGATGATTACACAGTAGCTGATGCATTTATTTCATATTCGCTACCCATTAATAATTATCAGGTGAAATGGCAGCTTAATGTGAAAAACTTCTTTGATAAAACATATTATCCTTCTAGTGGGGGAAATTTGCGGGTTGCTGTGGGAGAACCCCGACAGTTTGTTCTGCGTGCCAGTGTTGATTTCTAATTAGGGTTATCACCCGATGTGAATTAATGCTGCATGTCGGGTGGTTGTGTAATATTATTCATTCTTGGTGTATCGTTAATTTTACGGTGCTGTAAAGTTTGCACTACTCTCAATTATAGGTATGATTTGCATCTACAGCGTAGAGCTGAGTGTGAATCCTGTTTAACCGGTTAACACGAGTTACTGGTTTTTTGATGCCGAGAATTTATCCTAAGAAGTTGATACTAAAGGACTTTCAAGTAATGACACAGGCTATCTTCATGGTAGGTGCGCGTGGTGCGGGTAAAACAACAATAGGGAAAGCGTTGGCACTGGCGTTGAAATATCGGTTTATTGATACAGACTTGTTTATGCAGCAAACATTGCAGTCGAGTGTTGCCGAGATTGTCGCACGCGAAGGATGGGATGGTTTTCGTCTGCGAGAAAGTATTGCCCTACAAACCGTAACCGCAGCTAAAACGGTAGTGGCGACGGGAGGGGGGGCGGTGTTGTCTCATGAAAATCGTGCATTTATGCGTAATCATGGAATAGTCATTTATTTGCGAGCCTCTGCTGATGTGCTGGCTGAACGGTTAACCGAAGATCCAGAAGATGCCCAACGCCCAAGTCTGACAGGTAAACCGATCGTTGAGGAAATGTTGGATGTGCTGGCCAGTCGGGAAGCGTTATACCAAGACGTTGCTCACCATGTGCTGGATGCCACTCAGCCACCCGAAGACGTTGTTGAACAAATTTTACAGATTTTAGCCGATGAAAAAGTGAAGTAGTCATAGCTGCTATTTGTAGGATGAATATTTAGCCCATCTGATTGCCTGATAATTGTACGAAGCGTATAATTATCACCTACGGAATCATTTTGACGTAAATCATTTACGTTAGTTAATGCCACTCAAGGCAAGGCCATTCAAGGCGGGCCGATGAAAACCTTCAAATCTTTTATCCAACAACACACTAATTTTATGCCAGCTTTCTGGTCAATATTGATTGTCGTTTTTGAAACTTCGCTCGCATTGTATATTTTACGTAATCTCTAATATTCCTCTCATTTCCCGCCAGTGGACCTTCACCTTTGCTGTGAAGGTGGTTCGTTTTATTCAAATCATCCCTTTTCAGGTATAGAAAAAAGTGCCTTTTGGTCGCAAAGTGTACGCTTTCTTCGTAACTTTGTTAGATGATCCCATTTCACCATAATAATCAGTGACAGAGCGTTTACAGAGACTCTAATATGAAAGCTCAATTTTGATTAAGACGCGGGTGCAAAACTATGCTGAAATTTAATGAGTATTTTACCGGGAAAGTGAAATCTATTGGTTTTGACAGTGACAGCATTGGGCAAGCTAGCGTTGGGGTGATGGAGAAAGGCGAGTACACGTTCAGTACCGCTAAAGCGGAAGAAATGACCGTCATCACCGGTAGCTTAAAAGTACTGATTCCTGGTTCTGCGGGTTGGGAGGTCTTCAAGCCGGGTGAAACTTTCTATATCCCGGGGGAAAGTGAATTTAATCTGCAGGTTGCTGAAGCATCTTCTTATTTATGTAAATATTTAAGCTAATTTCTTCTTTGAATTCCGCCCTCTCCATGCCAGAGAGGGCGATACGTTTTTTTGATGTGATGCGTATTAGTGCTGTGCTTCGCCACCTAAAGCTTCAATAAGGTTTTTTATCAGAGCCGCTAATTCACTCGTCATCAGAATAAAATCCGCATCAAAACGCTGTGCAAAGTCTTCCCTATCAATATCTTCGTTCTGCTCGCGCAGAGTGTCAGAGAATTTTAGGCGTTTTAGCGAGCCATCATCGGACAGTACCAACTGAATGCGCTCTTGCCAATCGAGTGCTAATTTGGTGACCAGCTTGCCAGCTTCTATATGTACTGCAATTTCATCACTGAACAGATCCTGCTTCTTACAGCGGATCACGCCACC
This sequence comes from Yersinia vastinensis, assembly GCF_044905075.1. Lineage (NCBI taxonomy): Bacteria > Pseudomonadati > Pseudomonadota > Gammaproteobacteria > Enterobacterales > Yersiniaceae > Yersinia > Yersinia vastinensis. The sequence goes on along the minus strand of NZ_CP173260.1, from coordinate 3,561,299 downwards.
TTCTTCCAAAATAGCTTTTAATTCAGCTTCATCCATTAACGCAAAACCGGCTGGTAATTCTTTACTGCGTACCCATTCAGTTAGCGTTAGTTCAATTGGATTTTCTAATGTCAGCGGCACGACAGGCAAAGAACCCAAACTTTTACGCAGTAGCGCTAAGGTGTCTTCGGCTCGTTTGGCGCTGGCGGCATCCACCATAATCAGGCCATTGACGGTATCAATCCACAAAAACGTTTGGTTAAAACGACTGAATGCCCGTGGCAATAAACTATGCAAAACTTCATCTTTTAATGAGTCTTTCTCAGTTTTTTTTAGTTTGCGGTGTTGTTCACCTTCCAACCGCTCAATTTTGGCCTGCAACTCTTGCTTAATCACGGGGGATGGCAAGATTTTCTCTTCTTTACGCGCACAAATGACAATTTGACCATTAACTGTATGGGTTAATGCATCACTGTGTGAACCCATTGGTGAGACCCAACCGGTTTTGGCCATATCTTGGCTGCCACATGGCGTGAAACTGAGGGCGCTTAACTGTTTCTCCATTTCATCCGCAGACAGTGAAACTTCCCGGCTCAAACGGTAAACCATTAAATTCTTAAACCACAGCATAGTGTTATCCCTGGCTCGGGCGCGCTTGGAGCGCGCGAGTTAATCAAACGCAGGGCGGCATGATAACGAATTGAGGCGTCGGCCCCTAGTAAAAAGAATAAGAAAAAACAGAGCCAGTCGGCAATTCGTTGAACATTATTTCTGTCTGAAGAGATTCACATCGCACAAAGTACAAAATTGCCGGTGACAAAGATTGTGCCACGGCGCGGTATTGTCCAAACTGAATGATAGGATTCTTATTATTGTTAGAGTCTTTGATTGGTAGCGTTTTCAGCCAGAAACGGATTTATTGCTAATACTGAGGTATTAATAACAATTTTTATTAATAAAATAGAGAACAACCCTGTCAATGAGGTGAAGCACCATGCGCATTGGTATAGATTTAGGTGGCACCAAAATAGAGGTTATTGCTTTAGCCAATGATGGACAGGAACTTTTCCGTAAACGGGTCGATACTCCCCGTCATAATTACCAAGAAACATTGCAGGCGATTGCCGCTTTAGTTGCCGATGCTGAACACGCTACTGGAGAGCAGGGTAGCGTGGGGGTGGGAATTCCTGGCACACTCTCCCCATTTACCGGGAAGGTAAAAAATGCCAATTCTGTCTGGCTAAATGGTCAGGTTGTCGATAAAGATCTGTCAGGGCTGCTCACACGCCCGGTGCGTTTGGCTAATGATGCTAACTGCCTTGCCGTTTCTGAGGCGACTGATGGTGCCGGTGCTGGAAAGCATCTGGTGTTTGCAGCCATTATCGGTACAGGCTGTGGCTCTGGGATTGCAATTAATGGGCGAGTGCACGCCGGAGGTAATGGTATTGCCGGTGAATGGGGGCATAACCCGTTACCGTGGCAGAATGACGAGGAGCGGCAATATCAACAGGAAGTGGCTTGCTATTGTGGCAAAAAAGGCTGCATTGAAACCTTTGTCTCTGGTACTGGCTTTGCCACTGATTACTTTCGTCTGAGTGGTAACCCCCTTAAAGGACACGAGATTATCACCTTGGTAGAGCAAGGGGATGCTATAGCTGAACAAGCCATGGGTCATTATGAACAGCGTTTGGCTAAGTCGCTGGCCCATGTTATCAATCTGTTTGATCCCGATGTGGTGGTGTTAGGCGGAGGAATGAGCAATGTCGACCGCCTGTATAAAACATTGCCCGCTTTAATCAGCCCTTGGGTATTTGGCGGCGAGTGCCAGACGCCTATCCGTAAAGCATTGCATGGGGATTCGAGTGGGGTGCGTGGTGCGGCTTGGTTGTGGCCTACTATTCCCCTTCGTCCTTGACGCTACAGCGTTGTTAGCTGCACTCACTTACCCGAATCACTTACTGATGTAAGCTCATCGGGATGCATTCGTTTGCTGCCTAGCTGTAACGCCAATGGCATTGGGGAATAGCGTTGCTATTGACGGGGGCAGCGTTGTTAGCTGCACTCACTTACCCGAATCACTTACTGATGTAAGCTCATCGGGATGCGTTTGTTTGCTGCCTAGCTGTAACGCCAATGGCATTGGGGAATAGCGTTGCTATTGACGGGGGCAGCGTTGTTAGCTGCACTCACTTACCCGAATCACTTACTGATGTAAGCTCATCGGGATGCGTTTGTTTGCTGCCTAGCTGTAACACCAATGGCATTGGGGAATAGCGTTGCCCTTGACGGGGGCAGCGTTGTTAGCTGCACTCACTTACCCGAATCACTTACTGATGTAAGCTCATCGGGATGCGTTTGTTTGCTGCCTAGCTGTAACGCCAATGGCATTGGGGAATAGCGTTGCTATTGAGGCGCGCGGGGTGTTTAGTCACTGATCTTAAAAAGATTATCCAGACGACTGACACCCAGTCCATTGACTTTTTTGACTTTAATCTGCACCGGAATTCGGTCTTTCATGGCTTCGACATGGCTGATAACTCCAATGGTTTTACCGGACGCATTCAGGCTATCCAGTGCATCCAGTGCCGTATCCAGTGTTTCTGCATCCAATGTACCGAAGCCTTCGTCAAGGAACAGTGAGTCAATACTGGTTTTATGGCTGACCAAATCGGATAGTGCCAAAGCCAGAGCTAAGCTGACCAAAAAGCTTTCTCCTCCTGACAGAGTGCGGGTATCGCGGATTGCATCTGCTTGCCAAGTATCGACCACTTGTAGCTCCAGAGCATCACTGGTTTTGCGTTGCAATTGATAGCGGCCATGCAAGCGACTAAGTTGGTTATTGGCCAGATAAACCAGATGGTCAAGTGTTAAGCCCTGAGCGAATTTACGGAATTTATCACCCTCTTTGGAGCCAATTAAGTGATTGAGATAACTCCAATCATCATATTGCTGCTGGCTACGTTCAATTTGTTCAAATAGAGCATGTTGGTTGCTACGACGAGTGGCGTCTGTTTCTAGCTGATTACGTAATTCACCTTGTCGCAATGTAGTGGCTTTTAATTGTGCCAGTAACTGTTCTGATTGCTGCTGCAATATGGCCAATTCAGAGGTCTGCGAGACGCCCTCTGGGCAAGATTGTCTATATTGCTCCAAGGCTTCATTGGCTTGTTGCTGGCGGATATTGGCTTGTTGTTGACGTTCATTCAGCAGCTGTTTCAACTGCTGCAAACGCTGTCTTTCTTCTTCACTCAATAATGCTGCGGCTAATGCTTCTTCATCAGCAAATTCACTGCTGACTAGCGCCTGTTGCAGTTCAGTTTGGGCAGTTGTTGCGCGCTGCTGATTTTGTTGATGTTGTTGTTCTAATCCCGCCAGTTCACCCGAGAGTAAGTTAAGCTGAGATTGTGCTTGTTGCAGAGCCTGTGCGGCATTCTGCTGCGCCAATTCAGCTTGTTGCTGTTGCTGACGTAATAACTGGCGTACCTCGGTAACGCTGTTGTTACCAAACAGGGCTTGGCGTTGCTGACTTTGTTGTTGTAGTAGGGTTTCAGCTTGTTGCTGTTGTTGATTAATGGCAGCTAACTGATCGACATATTCTTGTAAATAGCGGCGCTCATTTTCAATCTGTGTTTCCAGTGCTTTTTGCCCAATTTCCAGCTGTTGTTGTTCTTGCTGGTGCTGGTGCCAGCGTTGATTTTCTTCTTCTCTTTGAGCTAACCAACTTTGTTGCTGGTCGGCTTCTGGTATCGACAGCGAAAATGCAGCTAAAGCAGTATCGAAATCTTGGCGCATTCTCGCCAGGTCGTTTTGTTGACGCTGATGTTGTACCAACAATTGTTGGTGAGATTGCTGGGTATCTTGTTGACGTTGAGTGACGAGTGCCAGCTGTTGTTGATGTTTTTGTTGCTGCTGTTCTACGTGAGCAAGTATATCTTTAGCTTGTTGATATGCTTGATTCAGTTTTTCATATTCGGCAAGTTTTTGCTGGCAGATTTGTTCTGATTGTTCTTGTTGCTCCAGCCAAGTTGATAAGGCTGCCGTGTCATTTAATGCCAATGTCAGTGCCAGTGGTTTTATCCACATTTGCCAGCGCTGTTGATAATCGGCCAGCTGTTGCTTGCTGTGCTGTAACTCTTGCTCTAGGTGTTTAAGTTGCTGAAGCAGGCTTTGAGTCTGAGCACTGAGTTCGGAACCTTCTGTCGATAATTTCTCAACGTATTGGCGCTGTTTATCAACACGTTGGGCAGTTTCAGAGGGTTTTACCGTCTGATATTTAGTCACTGCTGGGTGATCCAATGCGCCACACAATGGGCATGCTTCTCCCGGTTGCAGTTTGGCTCTTTCTGCCTCGAGGCGAACTATCTGATTTTCGCGATCCAGCAGGGATTCCAAATCCGTCAGATGTTGTTTTTGTTGTTTGTATAACTGACGTTTTTCCGCTAACTGTTTTTCCAGTATTGCTAGCTGTTGCTGTTGGTGAGCAAATTGCTGCTGCTGCTTATCGTGTTGCGCCTGAACTTGCTGCGCCAAGGGTGATAACGCGGCTAATTGTTGTCTCACTGATCGTTGTTGCTGAAGTTCATTCAACTGTTGGCGTAATTGTGTAGAAGGTTGGGATTGTTCAAGTGCCGAGAGTTGTTGCTGGATGCTACCTGCCTGCAAATTAGCTTGTACTAATGCCGTTTGTTGCTGCTTATCTTGTTCATTCAGTGTGGCAATTTGCTGCTGTAATGCGTTGAGCAATGTGACCTGTTGTTGTAATTGTTGCTCGCTTTCAACTGATAGTCGTTGTTGCGTTTGCAACTGGCGAAACTGTTCACGCCACAAAGGAAGGCTTTTTTCCCAGTGCTGATGATGTGCATGTTGGTGCGAATATTCGGAAAGTTGTTGCAGACGCTGATGAGTTTGCCGCAACTGCTGTTCATTAAGTTCGAGTTGTTGTCTGCTTTGTTTTTCTTTACCACGCAATTGCTGCAACTGTGTGGCAAATTGCGCTAATAAATGCTGTTGCTGAACAATAAGGTTATCCAGTGGAACCACTTTTTGTTCGATCAGCGTTTCTTGTTCATATTGCCTGGTGGTTTGTTGTTGGCGAGCAAGGTTGGCTTTTTCCAGAGCCAGAGCTAACGGAGTCAGTTGCGTTTGAAGTTGATGCTGCTGTTGGGTCAGCGTAGCCATGCGTTGTTGTAATTGTTGTAAATCTTGCAAGCTACGTGAGCATTCGTGTAGTAAAGGGCGCAATTTCTCCGCGGGCTCACTACGAGCGAGCCGCTGTAATTCAGGTTGAGCTTGTTGGTATTCTTGCTCAATGAGCTTTTGTTGCTGTTGATATTCGAGCAAGTTTTTTTGCTGCTGTTGCCAACCTGTTAGCCAGTTTATGTGGTTCTGATTTACCCGTTGATCTAAAGTGAGTTGCTTTTCTTGTTCACTCAGAGCGTCTAATTGTTGGGTCAGTTCTAAGCGCTGTTCTTCATTGAGTAGTTCAATGCCACTGGCGCGCTGGTGTAAGGCATCTAACGAAATTTTGGCTTGCTTATGTTGTTCAAATACATACTCAGATAAGCGCCCATAGATATCAGTACCGGTTAATTCTTCTAATAATTCAGCGCGGTCATTGGCGTCGGCATTGAGAAAAGCGGCAAATTGCCCTTGTGATAGCATCATGGATTTGGTAAACCGGCCAAAATCCAGCCCAGTGATTGCTGCAATCATATCCAGTTTATCACGTACTTTATCAGCCAGAATTTTGCCGTCTTCGCAAAGTGCCAGCTCAACTTTGGGGGCTTGTAGATTTCCTTCCGGGCTATTTTTAGCGCGGCGCTGGCTCCAGAATGCGCGATAACGGATATTTTGTACTTCAAACTCAACTTCAGCCAGTGACTCTGCAGTGTGGCGTGTCATCAACTCATTATGACTTGGCGTGACCGTCAGGCGCGGAGTCTGGTGGTATAGCGCAAGGCAAATTGCATCCAGCAGAGTGGTTTTACCTGCTCCGGTGGGGCCAGTGATGGCGAATAACCCGTTGCTGGCGAAAGGCTCTGCAGTGAAATCTATTTTCCACTCTCCTTGCAGAGAATTAATGTTTTTCAGGCGCAGGCTTAAAATCCTCATGCGGATTGCTCCTCTGCTGCATCTTTATCTTGTGTAATGTCTTCAACAACCTGATTGAACATCTGGCGCATACGCTGTTGGCGAGGTTCGGCGAGGTCTATCTCCAACGCGAGTCTACGTTCAAATACATCGGAAACACTTAGTTCATTGAGGGTCTCTTTTTCCTGTCGCTCAATACTGCTATTTCGTTGTTCCTTACTGCGGCGCAATAGCACCACTTCAACAGGGAGGTCTGCGGCAAGAGCCTGAATTCGTCTTTGAATATCAGTGAGGTAGTCTTGAGTGGCAACTTCGATATCTAGCCATACCGGCAACCCCTGATGGCCAGTAAATTTAGCCAGTTGATGCTCTATTTGTTGTAAATCGCCTTTAATTAGCTGCATTGGTTGAAATTGTGGAATAAACAGCGGGGTTACTGATGACAGGACCTGCTGCTTAAACTCCACCAGATAGACACTTTTTTCTTTGCTTAACTCGTCAAAGCTCAAGGCTATTGGCGAGCCGCTGTAACGAATATGCTCGGTTTTTGCGACCTGTTGGGCGCGATGAATATGGCCCAAAGCAATGTAATCGGCTGGTGGGAAAGCGTGTGCAGGGAAGGCATCCAATGTCCCGATGTAAATATCACGAACTGAATCACTTGTGGTCACGCCTACCGTGGTTAAGTGGCCAGTAGCAATAATAGGTAACGGTAGGCTGAGCTTCGTTCGCAGTTCAACTGCTTGCTGATAGAGCGCGTGATAATGATTAGCAATGGCTTCTTGCAACGCTAACTGTTTTTGTCCGCCAGATTCACCAGCTTGGCTGGTTACTAAATCTCGAGGACGCAAGAAAGGAATAGCGCATAGCAACGCGGCAGGCTGATGTTGGCGATCTTTCAAGATAATGATTTGTTGCTCCAGTTGGTTGCTGGCGCAGGATATTACCGTGGTATTTAAATAGGAAAGCAAACCCCGAGATTCATTGAGTGTTGATACTGAATCGTGATTCCCCCCCAGCACGACTAATTGGCACCCTGTGGGTTGGAGTTCGACTACAAAACGGTTATATAGCTCACGGGCATAGCTGGGAGGAGAACCTGTATCAAATATATCACCGGCAACAATCAGCGCATCCACCTGATTTTCTTCGATCTGCTCAATAAGCCAATGCAGAAATGCCTGGTGTTCGGCTGCACGGCTTTTGGTGAAGAAATGCTGGCCCAAATGCCAGTCAGAGGTATGAATAATGCGCATAAATCTCCCGCTATGGCAGGTTATCTCTCATCGAATGGCGCTGATTATAAACGCTGTTCGCCGGATGTCTCGGCTAAAAAAAGGTGATGGCGAAAATCTCCGAGGCGCTTCGCAAACTTGAGTGCTGTATTTTGCAATTAACATGAAATTAATCACTATGCTTATTGCTTACGAGAGCGTGATGTTTTTCATAAAAATGTCACAAAACTGACGCATAATGGCTCGCGGCATAACATAGTGACCACTAACTTACTGGCAGGATTGATGATGGCAAGACGCATACTTGTGGTGGAAGATGAAGCACCAATCCGTGAGATGGTGTGCTTTGTGTTGGAACAGAATGGCTACCAACCGTTAGAAGCCGAAGATTATGACAGCGCAGTGGCGCGTTTGTCGGAGCCTTTCCCTGATTTGGTGTTGCTAGACTGGATGTTGCCTGGTGGTTCGGGCATCCAGTTTATCAAGCATATGAAACGTGAAGCACTGACACGTGATATTCCTGTGATGATGCTGACCGCTCGTGGCGAAGAAGAAGACCGTGTTCGTGGTTTGGAAGTAGGGGCGGATGATTATATTACCAAGCCTTTTTCGCCAAAAGAGCTGGTGGCACGAATTAAAGCAGTCATGCGCCGGATATCGCCAATGGCAGTAGAAGAAGTTATTGAAATGCAAGGATTGAGTCTTGACCCCTCCTCACATCGGGTTATGGCTAACGAGCAAGCGCTAGATATGGGGCCTACAGAGTTTAAATTGCTGCACTTTTTTATGACCCATCCAGAGCGTGTGTACAGCCGTGAGCAGTTGCTTAATTATGTCTGGGGCACTAACGTTTATGTAGAAGATCGCACTGTTGATGTGCATATTCGTCGGTTACGTAAGGCGCTTGAAATTGATGGTCATGACAAAATGGTACAAACCGTCCGGGGAACTGGATATCGTTTCTCAACGCGCTACTGAGTTTTCAGTGCCGGAGAATTCGTTGTGTTAGAACGTTTATCGTGGAAAACGCTGGCTTTAGAGCTGGCTATTTTTTGTTTACCTGCATTATTGTTAGGTGCCTTTATTGGGTATCTCCCTTGGCTATTACTGCTTTCAGTGCTCGCCGCTTTAATCTGGAATTTCTATAACCAACTCAAATTATCTCACTGGCTGTGGTTAGACCGCAGCATGACGCCACCCGCCGGGCGTTGGAGTTGGGAGCCTTTATTTTATGGCTTGTACCAGATGCAACTGCGTAATCGCCGGAGGCGTCGCGAATTAGCATTGCTTATCAAGCGCTTTCGCAGTGGTGCTGAATCATTACCTGATGCTGTGGTGATGACTACGATCGACGGTAATATTTTCTGGTGTAATGGTCTGGCCCAGAAATTATTGTGTTTTCGTTGGCCGGAAGATAACGGTCAACATATTCTCAACTTATTACGTTATCCAGAATTCAGTCAGTATCTACAGCAACAAGAGTTTTCTCGCCCACTAACCCTGCAATTGAATAATGGTCATTACGTGGAGTTCCGTGTGATGCCCTACTCTGAAGGGCAATTACTTATGGTGGCGCGAGATGTCACGCAAATGCGTCAATTGGAAGGGGCGCGGCGTAATTTCTTCGCCAATGTCAGTCATGAGCTGCGTACACCACTGACGGTGTTACAAGGGTATCTGGAAATGATGCATGACCAGGAATTGTCTGGCCCATTACGCGAAAAAGCGCTAGGAACCATGCAAGAGCAGACCAAGCGAATGGATGGGTTGGTAAAGCAACTGTTGACGCTATCACGAATTGAGGCCGCACCTAACGTGGATATGAATGAGCAGGTCGATATTCCGCGTATGTTGAAAGTGTTGCAGCACGAGGTTCAGGCACTGAGTAATGGGCGTCATGAGATTACTTTCCGTATCAATGAGCAACTGAAAGTTTTTGGTAACGAAGATCAATTGCGCAGTGCGGTCTCTAATCTGGTTTATAACGCGGTTAATCATACCCCTGAAGGCACAAAAATTGAGGTGTGCTGGCAGCAAACACCACAAGGAGCGCAATTTCAGGTCAGCGACAATGGGCCAGGGATTGCTCCTGAGCATGTTCCGCGCCTGACTGAGCGCTTTTATCGGGTGGACAAAGCTCGCTCAAGACAAACTGGCGGGAGTGGGTTGGGGTTGGCTATTGTGAAACACGCACTGAGCCACCATGACGCGCGTTTGGATGTTATCAGTGAAATTGGTTTGGGTACGCGATTTATTTTTACCTTACCGAACCGGTTGATTGTTCCGACGGTTTTAACCGAGAATGCAGTCAAATCCTAAGACTGCATGGGCACCAAGTTGATGAGATGGGGAAAATGGGCGCTGTTGAATGCCATGCTCTGCCTGAGTTATGGCGCATTGGCGCAACCGGTGGTATCGCCTACGGTGGCGGAGCAGCCATCATCGGTAGCGGCAAGCCACACCTTGTCTGGCAATCTTTCCAGTGTCGGATCGGACACTTTGGCTAATTTGATGTCGCTGTGGGCGGAAGATTTTAATCATCACTACCCCGGTGTTAATCTGCAAATACAAGCGGCGGGATCCTCTACAGCCCCTGCGGCATTGGCTGCCGGGGCTGCTCAACTTGGTCCGATGAGCCGGCCAATGAAGGCTGCTGAAATCGCTGCATTTACTCAACGATACGGTTATCCCCCTCTTGCGGTTCCTGTTGCTGTTGATGCACTCGTGGTTTTTGTTCATCAAGATAACCCATTGAATAAAATTACTTTATCTCAGCTTGATGCTATTTTTTCGCAGAACCGCCGCTGTGGAGAGCCTCGTCGAATTGTGCGTTTTGGCGAATTGGGGTTAGGAGAGGGCTGGGCCGCTCGTTCCTTACAACTTTATAGCCGAAATTCAGCCTCTGGAACCTACGGTTTTTTCAAACATCGCGTACTGTGCGATGGCGATTTTATGGATAATGTCAATGAGTTACCCGGTTCGGCATCCGTGGTGCAAGCCATCGCTGGTTCATTAAATAGTATGGGTTATGCCAGTATTGGTTTTCGTAATAGCGGGGTTAAACCATTATCACTGTCTGCTAACGGTCAGGATTTTGTGATGCCGACGGCCGAAAATGTTAAAGATGGCCGCTATCCTTTGTCGCGCTATCTGTATATCTACATCAATAAAGCACCTGGTCAGCCGTTAGAACCTTTGACTGCGGCATTTTTGGCACGGGTTTTATCACCTGAAGGGCAAAAAAGAGTGACACACGATGGTTACCTGCCGCTGCCCCCCGATATGCTGGCTCATACCCGAGAAGCGTTGGGTTTTGCTCATTAAATTGTTAACGGTTGGCTATAAATGATACAAATCATATGGCGTGTATTTCTCTAAAACTGGCACGATTAACTGGTTTAGAAGAATTGTCTGGATGAAGACTCTGCTTTTGTGATCCTGACTTGCCTTTCTCCGCTATAAACGGTCTACTTACCGCCGTTGTTGGCCTATTCCACCTGCAAATAACTTCAAAAACACTGCATACTGACGAAATAGATTGCTTATTAACCGCTGGAGTTTGCGTTTATCAGAGCTTTGTATCGTTTCGATCACGTCGGAAAGACCACAACTGAGAACTTTTTCTTTTGGTCATTTAACTAGGCAACGCACACCACTATGAGTCATCGTTTATCATCTAAAGATATTATGGCATTAGGTTTTATGACCTTTGCCTTATTCGTTGGCGCGGGCAACATCATCTTCCCACCGATGGTTGGTTTACAATCCGGTGAACATGTTTGGTGGGCCGCACTGGGCTTTCTGATTACTGCGGTTGGATTACCGGTTATTACGGTGATTGCTCTTGCCCGTGTGGGCGGCGGTATTGATGCTTTGAGCACGCCAATTGGCCGTGGCGCGGGCTTGGTTCTGGCGACCGTCTGTTATCTGGCGGTGGGCCCACTGTTTGCGACTCCACGAACTGCCACTGTGTCCTTTGAAGTCGGCATTGCCCCACTGACGGGGGATGGCCCACTGCCGCTGTTTATCTATAGTGTGGTCTATTTCGCATTGGTTATCGGGATTTCGCTGTATCCGGGGCGTTTGTTGGATACGGTTGGGCATATTCTGGCACCACTGAAAATTTTGGCATTGGCTATCTTGGGTATCGCTGCGTTGATTTGGCCCGCTGGGCCATTGATTCCGGCAACGGACGCTTACCAACAAGTGCCATTCTCCTCTGGTTTCGTTAATGGTTATCTGACCATGGACACTTTAGGCGCATTGGTCTTTGGTATTGTTATTGTCAACGCTGCTCGTTCGCGCGGAGTGGTTTCTTCCGGCTTACTAACACGTTACACCATTTGGGCCGGGTTGATTGCCGGTGTTGGTTTGACGCTGGTTTACCTGAGTCTGTTTAAGTTGGGTTCCAGTAGCGGCAGCCTGACACCGGATGCACAAAATGGTGCCGTGGTGCTGCATGCTTATGTTCAGCATACTTTTGGTGGGTTGGGGAGTGTGTTCCTAGCGGCTTTGATTTTCATCGCTTGTATGGTGACGGCTGTGGGTCTGACCTGCGCCTGTGCTGAGTTCTTTGCTCAGTACCTTCCTTTGTCATATCGAGCACTGGTCTTTATTCTTGGTATCTTCTCAATGATGGTATCGAATCTGGGGCTGAGCCATCTGATTCAGGTCTCTATCCCCGTGCTGACAGCAATTTATCCTCCATGCATCGTGCTGGTGTTGATGAGTTTCACCTTGCGCTGGTGGCATCATGCTTCGCGTATTGTGGCCCCTGTGATGTTGGTCAGCTTGCTGTTTGGGATTCTCGATGCGGTAAAAGCCTCGACATTTGCGCATTTCTTGCCGGAATGGACCCAGCACCTACCGCTGTCTGAACAAGGTCTGGCATGGTTATCGCCTTCTCTGCTGGTATTCGTCGTCGTAGGGTTGTACGATCGCCTCTGCTGTCGTCAGGAAGTTGCTGCCAAGCAATAACTGCACAGTTATAAGATATTTTTAGCCACGGCTCATCCCCGTGGCTTTTTGCTGAAAAAAGACGGGAAAATGTTGATGGAATTACCAGTCAAAAATAAGCTGAAACGCGGCCTGACGACACGCCATATCCGCTTTATGGCATTGGGATCAGCAATAGGTACGGGCTTATTCTATGGTTCGGCTGATGCAATAAGAATGGCAGGGCCAAGTGTATTATTGGCATACCTGATTGGTGGTGTGGTGGCATTTATCATCATGCGCGCCTTGGGCGAAATGTCAGTCAATAACCCGCAGGCCAGTTCTTTCTCTCGTTATGCCCAAGATTACCTCGGGCCGATGGCGGGTTACATCACTGGCTGGACATATTGCTTTGAAATTCTGATTGTTGCGATCGCGGATGTGACCGCTTTCGGTATCTATATGGGCGTCTGGTTCCCCGATGTGCCTCACTGGGTATGGGTGCTGAGTGTTGTCCTTATTATTGGCGCTATCAATATGATGAGTGTCAAAGTATTCGGCGAGTTGGAATTTTGGTTCTCATTCTTTAAAGTTGCCACCATCATCATCATGATTCTGGCCGGTATTGGTATCATTATTTGGGGTATTGGTAACGGTGGGCAACCGACTGGCATTCATAATTTATGGACTAACGGCGGCTTCTTCAGTAATGGTTTTGTCGGCATGATTTTGTCATTGCAACTGGTAATGTTTGCTTATGGCGGTATTGAAATTATCGGTATTACTGCTGGTGAAGCAGAGAATCCAAAAAAATCCATTCCAAAAGCAATCAACTCAGTACCATGGCGTATTTTGGTGTTCTACGTCGGTACTTTGTTTGTCATCATGTCTATTTACCCATGGAATCAGGTGGGTACCAATGGTAGTCCATTTGTTCTGACCTTCCAGCATATGGGGATTACAGTGGCGGCCGGCATACTGAACTTCGTGGTTATCACCGCATCATTATCCGCTATCAACAGTGATGTGTTTGGGGTCGGGCGTATGCTCAATGGGATGGCTGAACAAGGCCATGCACCCAAAGCCTTTGCCGCTATTTCCAAACGCGGAGTGCCGTGGGTTACAGTATTGGTGATGATGTTCGCTATGCTGATTGCAGTGTATTTGAACTATATCATGCCTGAAAATGTCTTCCTGGTGATCGCGTCGCTGGCGACTTTCGCTACTGTCTGGGTGTGGATTATGATCCTGTTTTCCCAGATTGGTTTCCGCCGCTCCTTGAGTAAAGATCAGATTAAAGCGCTGGATTTCCCGCTGCGTGGCGGTACTTTTACCTCGGTACTGGCGATCATTTTCTTAGTCTTTATCATCGGCCTGATTGGTTGGTTCCCAACCACTCGCATCTCTTTGTATGTGGGGCTGGTGTGGATTGCACTGCTGTTGGTGGGATACTATTTCAAAGTCAGTCATCAGAAGAAACAAGCAATACCGGTGAAAGAGGCCGAGTAATACTTAGCTGAACGCCATCTGAAGCCGGGAAATTTCCCGGCTTTTTTTATTAGACTCGGTATGTTGCCATTTAATTAACTTTTCTCCGCCCCCAGCCTCATCCCCGATATTTATGCTGGCAGATGAGGGGCAAGCTCCTACTGCATGTCATTATTTATGTCGGCGAACTGTTTATATAGCAGGGCTGTTTATTCAGCTCAATCGCCTATCATCGGGTGAATGTGTCGCGGCGTTAATGTCTGCACCAGATAGCCTTAACAGGAATGGTTTTGGTTAAAGCAGGAGAGTTTTATGCTGAGTGGTTGGCATCTACCGGTCACGCCTTTTGTTCGTCAGCAAGGCGATGCATTACATATGACGTTATGGTTGCAGGGGAATAATTTACCCGAGCAGGTTTTCTTGCGCTGTGAACCCGATAATGAAGAATGGCTGCTCAGTATGAAGGGGCAGCAACGAGATGGTTTTTGGTCTTATAGTGCGAAACTCCCTTTGCATGAAGGTCAGCCGACACGGCGTTATTGTTTCAAACTGCTGTGGAATGATGATCAACAGTGGTTTGGTCCATTGGGACTTTCAAAAATTCCCCCAGCACAGTTGGCACAGTTTGCTATTGATACACCTGATAGTGGCCCTGATTGGGTAGCTGACCAAATTTTTTATCAGATTTTCCCCGATCGTTTTGCCAGCAGTCAGGGGGAATATGGGGTGCAGGAAGGCAGTTATCCTCATCATGCTGCGGGTGTGGCGGTGTCGCGCCGAGAATGGCAGCACCCATTGGAAGATATAAATGCCTCCTCGACATTCTACGGCGGTGATTTGGCTGGTATCTGTCAAAAAATCCCCTATTTACAACAGCTCGGTGTTACCGCACTGTATTTAAACCCGATTTTTACCGCTCCCAGTGTCCATAAATACGATACGCAAGATTATTATCAGATTGATCCCTACCTCGGTGGTGAGAGTGCTTTTTTGCAATTGCGTCATGCAACGTATGATGCCGGTATCAAATTGGTGCTTGATGGTGTGTTTAACCATACCGGGGATTCTCACCATTGGTTTGACCGCCATCAGCAAGGAGAGGATGGCGCTTGCCACCATCAAGATTCACCTTACCGTGGTTGGTTTAATTTCTTCCCCGATGGGCGGGCGCTGGATTGGAAAGGCAATGCCAGCCTGCCAAAACTCAACTTTGCGAATGATGGCGTGGTGAATCAAATTTATCGTGGCGAAAATAGTGTTGTTCGTCATTGGTTAAAACCGCCTTACAGTATTGATGGCTGGCGGTTGGATGTAGTGCATATGCTCGGGGAAGAGGGCGGAGCAAAAGGAAATTTACACCATCTGGCGGGTATCTATCAGGCAGCGAAAGAAGAGAATCCTCAGGCTTATATATTGGGGGAGCACTTTGGTGATGCACGAAATTGGTTACATGCCGGAGTAGAGGATGCGGCAATGAACTACATGGGATTTGCTTTGCCGGTGCGCAGTTTTTTGGCCGGTCAGGATGTTGCCTATCATCCCATAAAACTTCAGGCCGAAGAGTGTGCTTATTGGATGGATGAATACCGTGCTGGGTTACCTCATGGTCACCAACTTCGTCTATTTAATCAGTTGGACAGCCATGATACTGCCCGTTTTATCACGCTGCTCGATGGTGATAAAGCACGTATGCAAATGGCGCTGGTGTGGTTGTTTAGTTGGATTGGCGTGCCTTGCTTATTTTACGGCGATGAAATTGGGCTGGATGGGGGTAATGATCCGTTCTGTCGTAAACCATTCCCATGGGATGAGTCTCAATGGCAGAGCGATTTGCTGAAGTTGTGTCAACGAATGGCCGCTCTGCGGCACAAAAGTATGGCTCTGCGACGCGGTGGATGTCAGGTTATTCATGCCGATGGTGATTCTCTGATATTTATTCGTTGCTATCAGCGTGAGCGAGTGATGGTGGCAATCCAGCGCAACCACAATACTGATATTTCCTTAGTGGCATCTCCTTTACTCAATGTGGCTAAATGGCAGCGTCTGGAAGGTTCATCCGAGTTGAGTGTCACAGGTGAGGGTGTCAATCTGCAGTTGTCTGGTGAGAGTGTCACCCTATGGTGTGGAGTTGGTGAGCGCTAACTCAAGGGCGGTTACACTCTGTAAGATATAAAAAGCGGCTAAACGCCGCTTTTTCTTTAGCTGAGATAGTATATATAAGGCAGCTATAGATAGTGACTGAGTCACTTCATCGAAGGGAGAGTAATATGAGCACAGCGAAAAGACAGGCATTGATTATCGGCGCTTCTCGAGGCTTAGGGTTGGGGCTGGTTGACGAGCTTAATCGCCGTGGCTGGTCTGTGACTGCGACAACACGTGGCACTGCGCAAGATACCAGCGCACACAAAGCCCACTGGCTGACATTGGATATTAATCAACCTGAAAGTATTACTGCGTTTTTGTCTCAGGTGCAGGGGCAGACGTTTGATTTGATATTTGTTAATGCGGGCATCTCAGGGCCAGAACATCAGTCAGCGATTGAGGCTAAACCTGAAGAGATTCTCGAATTGTTCCAAACTAATGCAATTTCTCCAATTCGTATTGCCCAGCGCCTGCTGGCACAACGTCATCCCGCCCACAGTGTATTGGCCTTTATGTCTTCTCAACTGGGTAGTCTGGGTCATAATGCATCTGGCCATAAGCCTTTATATTCAGCCAGTAAGGCGGCACTGAATATGATGACGCGCAATCTGGTGGCTGAGGTCGCAGATCCGTCACTGACTGTATTATCCATTCATCCGGGTTGGGTGAAAACCGATATGGGGGGGGATGCCGCGCCATTGACGATTGCGACTAGCGTGAAAGGCGTTGTTGACCAGATTGAGCATGCATCAGGCAAAGGTGGTCATGGTTTTATTGATTATCAAGGACATATATTACCTTGGTAATGACTTTAAACTGATAAATCTCCCCCATCGATACCTTGATGGGGGGACGAGTGAACCCAATTAGTAACCGATAGCGGCTCCGGCAGGGCGGCGGACATCATTAGCCCCGTACAAGTAACCTTCACGCACTTTGCCTGATACCGCAGAGTCATTCCCGGAGTTTGCAGGGCTAACGCCTTCAACACCGGCTAAGCCGACTAAAATGAGCTCCGCAGCGCCCCATGGATTCTGCTCAACCATGTTATAGCCCATTGTTTTCAGTAGACTAAGACTGTCAGCAGAAACTCCACGTTGTTCGTAGTAAACTTCATCAGGTAACCACTGATGATGGATGCGTGGCGCATCTACCGCCTCTTGCGGTGCCATACCATGGTCAATCACATTCAGTGCTGTTTGCAGGGTAATGGTAATAATTCGCGAACCACCAGGTGACCCCAACACCATGAATGTCTTACCGTCTTTGGTCACTAATGTTGGGCTCATAGATGATAGTGGGCGCTTACCGGGGGCGATAGAATTCGTCGCTCCCTGAACTAAACCATACAGATTTTGCTCACCTACTTTGACGGTAAAATCGTCCATTTCATCATTAAGGAAAAAACCGGTACCAGGCGCTATCACTACAGCACCAAAGCGGCCATTAACTGTGTAGGTAGTAGAGACCGCATTCCCCTCATGATCGACGATAGAATAGTGGGTTGTTTCTGGTTTTTCATGCGGTTGCATACCCGGCTGCACTTCTACTGACGGGGTTGCTTTATTGGCAATGATTTGCTTGCGAATATCTGCGGCATAACTTTTGCTCAACAGACGATCAATGGGGTTCTTAACAAGTTCTGGGTCACCGAGGAAAGTATTGCGATCCATATAAGCATGGCGCATAGCCTCAGTCAGCGTATGAATGTAAGCGGCAGAGTTGAAGCCCATGCTTTTTAGGTCATATCCCTCAAGAACATTTAATGTTTCACAGAGTGTGACGCCACCAGAGCTAGGGGGTGGGGAAGAGACAAATTTATAACCGCGATAACTACAGGTAATAGGCGCTGTTTCAGTGATTTTATAGTTAGCAAAGTCGGCAGCGGTCAGAATTCCCCCGTTATTTTTTGCCGCAGCCTCAACCGCTTGAGGGATTTTCCCCTGATAGAACGCATCTGGTCCGTTCTCGGATATCGCGGCTAGAGTATCAGCCAGATCAGTCTGGACAAGACGATCACCCGGCTGCAGTGCTTCCCCATTTGGACGCAGGAAAATACGTGCAGATTCAGGGTCTTGCCGGAAGCGTTTGACAGTTGTATCCAGAATGTCTGTGTCAGCGCGGGTCAATGTAAAGCCCTCGCGGGCTAGCTTGATTGCTGGCGCCATCACTTGCTGGCGTGTCAATTTGCCGTATTTCTTCTGGGCACTGTCCATACCCAATACGGTGCCCGGCACGCCTGCGGCCAAATAGCCATATAAACTGGCATCTTTGGTGACGTTGCCCTCTTTATCCAGATACATATCAGCACTGGCTGCGGCAGGGGCGGTCTCACGGAAATTTATAAATGTATCGGTTCCATCAGCAAGATGAATGGTCATAAAACCACCCCCGCCAATATTGCCGCAGCAGGGATTGACTACTGCTTGTGCGTAACCCACAGCCACCGCGGCATCTACCGCGTTTCCACCCATTTTTAAAATATCCGTCCCAACCTGTGAAGCCAGATACTGGGAGGTGACCACCATGCCATTTTTTGCCTCTACCGCCGGTGTTGAGGCCGCATGTAGCGTACCACTGACCAACAAAGCCAATATAGCCAAGGGTTTGTTCCATTTTTTTAAATGCATTCTGACTCCTGTTATTTCCTGTCCGCCAGGGATTACCCGGTCATTTTTGTCTGGCAGCCTAAAAGATCTGCTTATGGAATGTGCAAAACACATACCAGTAATAATTAATAGCAGAATAAATGTTTGTGGCAGCTAATTAATTGGCGGCGGAAGGTGGTTGAGCCAGTTATGCGCGGGCTAATAGGTTGGTTTTGGCTCAGTGAGAATTAAATTAAATGAAAACAACTGATTGAAAATAAAGCGATCTGCTTAAGGAAGATAAGGTGGGATTAGAAATAATAATTATATAGACTTCGTGGCGGGTGCTTGAAGCTGTCTGCTTTAGGTGCTTATTTCGGGTTGAGAGTAGACAGAGAAAAGCCCCGTATCAATGTTAATTAATACGAGGCTCTCTGTAATACCGGACAGTATTACGGTAGCCTTTTCCCCGCCGAAAGGCAAGGCAAGGAGGCTTGATATGTTGCCACAAAATACACTTGTTTGGTGCCTATTGATTGTTTGCATAACAGTTCTGGCATTTACATTAATTACGCATAAATCACTGTGTGAATTACGCCTAAAAGATGGAAACAAGGAAGTTGCGGCCATTTTAGCTTACGAATCTGAAAGGTAAGGCAACTGGGCGGGGAGTCATTCTCGCCCTTCGTTGTCCGGGTAGCCATTTTATTGTTGGTTGCAGCTTTCAAGCACCCATTTTTAAGTTATATCAAAATAAAAAAGCCAGTCAGCGTGAACTGACTGGCTTAATATCCCCTGAGTGAATCAGGAGAGGCATAAACTGTTATTACAGTTTAGAAGCGTTCTCAGACAGGTATTTAGCTACGCCATCTGGAGATGCGCCCATACCTGCTTTGCCTTTTTCCCACTGAGCAGGGCAAACATCGCCGTGTTCTTCATGGAATTGCAGTGCGTCAACCATACGCAGCATTTCGTCAATGTTACGGCCCAGTGGCAGGTCGTTAACTACTTGGTGACGAACTACGCCGTTTTTGTCGATCAGGAAAGAACCACGCAGTGCAACACCAGCATCTGGGTGCTCAATGCCGTAGGCTTTCTGAATTTCACGTTTGATATCAGCAACCATTGGGTATTTAACTTCACCAATACCGCCGTTATCAACAGGGGTTTTACGCCATGCGTTGTGTACAAATTCAGAGTCAAAAGAAACGCCTACAACTTCAACGCCACGTTTCTGGAATTCTTCGTAACGGTGGTCGAAAGCGATCAACTCTGAAGGGCAAACAAAAGTGAAGTCCATTGGCCAGAAGAACAGGACAGCAGGGCGGCCGTTCAGGTGTTTTTTCAGGTTGAAGTTTTCAACGATTTCGCCGCTACCAAGAACAGCAGCTGCTGTAAAATCAGGGGCTTGACGAGTTACCAGAACCATAAATTACTCCTGTTAATGAAAGATGGATTAACCAGTTGTCTTAAAAGTATCGGCACAGCATAGGTATTTAAACTCAATGAATAAAGGGATAAATACCAATCGCTGTGATAGCTTTCACCTATTGTTACAACGATTTTAGTTTCGTAGTCTTGCTAAGATACCCATTCTTACAGAAAGAGCAAGTGACTTAAGGCCAATAACCACACAAACTAAAATGTTTAATCTATATCTGCTTATGTTTCGCCTGCGACATCATCGTAGGATAAAACGCCCAAAACAGTTGTTCTAGTGGCTGATAGTGCTGTTCTATATCCTGAAAAGATCCCGCAAGCGCAGCCAGTTTGGGACGTCGGTTTGCCATACCTTGTAACACATCAGCTATAAAGGGTAGTTCAGCGTAGCGTTCCAGCCAACGTTCAGGCCACAGATAGGCATTCAGGTTTTGGAAACGAGCAGGTGTCTGCGGTAAATGCGGTAAAATCTGGCGTTGCGCATGGTCAATAAAATCGGGCAGAGGGCAGTCGGGCATCAATTTATCCCAGTCACGCGCGAGGAAATGGTCCCACAGCACATCCAGCGTAATAGGAGCCACTCGGCGATAATCGGCACTAAAATAGGTTCGAGCTTCTTTAACTAACGGCAAAGTATCTGTCATTACGTCAACACGACGATGCATCATGATGCCAGAGACTATCTCAGGGGAATACTCACCCTGCGGATTACCCCGAATAAAGTCAGCCAATAAATTGCCCAATAAAGAGCTATCAGCCAATGTGGCGAGATGGAGGTGAGCGAGAAAATTCATGAACTGAGTATATACCTTTATTACTTTAAGTTGCAGCCTGCCCTTGGTGGCTCTAGACTAGCGGCCTATTTTTTGTAAACCAGTCCATCATTCCTGTTGGTCGGGTCTGCCCTGATATAAAGTGGAAAGCCATGCGTGTTGCCGATTTTTCTTTTGAGCTCCCGGAATCTCTGATTGCCCATTACCCTCAGCCCCAGCGGAGCGGTTGCCGCTTATTGTCTCTGGATGGCCCTACGGGAACGTTAACGCACGGCATTTTTACTGATTTACTGGATAAGTTGGAGCCAGGTGATCTACTGGTGTTCAATAACACTCGGGTGATTCCAGCGCGTTTGTTTGGCCGTAAAGCCAGCGGTGGCAAACTTGAAGTGTTGGTAGAGCGCGTTCTGGATGACCATCGCGTTCTAGCCCATGTCAAAGCCTCAAAAGCACCCAAACCGGGCACTGAGCTACTGTTGGGGGATGACGAAAGCATTCGCGCCACGATGCTGGCACGTCATGACACCTTGTTTGAGCTGCGCTTTGATGATGAGCGGGATGTTTTTACTATCCTGAATCTGGTCGGCCACATGCCTTTGCCTCCTTATATTGATCGCCCTGATGAAGATGCTGATCGTGAGCTATATCAAACTGTATACAGCGAACGTCCTGGGGCAGTAGCTGCGCCAACTGCTGGGCTGCATTTTGACGAGCCGCTCTTGGCTGCGTTGCGTGAGAAAGGCATTGAGATGGCTTTTGTCACCTTGCATGTGGGGGCTGGGACATTCCAGCCAGTGCGAGTCGATACCATTGAAGAGCATATTATGCATTCCGAATATGCAGAGGTGCCCCAAGAGGTCGTAGATGCGGTTTTGGCCTGTAAAGCCCGCGGCAATCGTGTCGTCGCGGTAGGTACCACGTCAGTACGCTCACTGGAAAGTGCCGCTAAGGCCACCGAGAACGGCTTGATTGCTCCTTTCTTTGGTGATACTCGCATCTTTATTTACCCGGGATATCATTATCAGGTCGTGGATGCCTTGGTCACCAACTTCCATTTACCTGAATCAACATTGATAATGTTGGTTTCTGCTTTTGCTGGCTATAAAAATACCATGAATGCATATCAGCAAGCGGTTGCCGAGCAATATCGCTTTTTCAGTTACGGTGATGCTATGTTCATCAGCCGTAATCCACGGGCGCCGCAAGAGACGGTCAACCCGTAAATTTTCGGTCACACTTGCCGTGTGATCAGGCAAAACAACATTGGACTGTTTTTCCGATGCTGGAGGTTATGTGAAGTACGAATTACAAAAAACTGATGGCCGCGCCCGTCGTGGTCGTCTGGTGTTTGAACGCGGTGTGGTAGAGACTCCGGCATTTATGCCAGTCGGAACCTATGGCACAGTCAAAGGGATGACACCGGAAGAAGTTAAAGAAACGGGTGCTCAAATCTTATTGGGTAACACTTTCCATCTTTGGCTACGCCCAGGTCAGGAAATTATGAAACTGCACGGCGACTTGCATGACTTTATGCAATGGCCCGGCCCAATTCTGACCGACTCAGGCGGCTTTCAAGTGTTCAGCCTCGGGGCGATGCGCAAAATCAAAGAAGAGGGGGTGACGTTCCAGAACCCAATCAACGGCGATAAAGTGTTCCTTAGCCCAGAAAAATCGATGGAAATTCAGTACGATCTCGGTTCTGATATCGTGATGATTTTCGACGAATGTACCCCATACCCTGCGGATTGGGATTATGCCAAACGCTCGATGGAAATGTCGTTGCGCTGGGCAGCCCGTAGTCGCCAACGTTTTGATGAGTTGAACAATAAAAATGCATTGTTCGGTATCATTCAAGGCGGTGTTTACGAAGATTTACGTGATGTGTCCGTAAAAGGGCTGGTAGAGATTGGTTTTGATGGTTACGCTGTGGGCGGCTTGGCGGTAGGTGAGCCAAAAGAGGATATGCACCGCATTTTGGAGCATGTTTGCCCACAGATTCCGGCGGATAAACCTCGTTACTTGATGGGCGTGGGGAAACCCGAGGATTTGGTTGAAGGTGTACGTCGCGGCATCGACATGTTTGACTGTGTTATGCCGACACGCAATGCCCGCAATGGTCATTTGTTTGTCACTGACGGTGTCGTAAAAATCCGTAATGCCAAGCATAAGAGTGATACTGCAACGTTGGATGAGCACTGTGATTGCTACACTTGTCGCAATTATAGCCGTGCCTACTTGCATCATCTTGACCGTTGCAACGAAATACTGGGTGCACGGCTAAATACCATTCATAACCTGCGTT
Organism: Yersinia vastinensis; assembly: GCF_044905075.1. NCBI lineage: Bacteria > Pseudomonadati > Pseudomonadota > Gammaproteobacteria > Enterobacterales > Yersiniaceae > Yersinia > Yersinia vastinensis. The sequence continues at coordinate 3,538,327 of NZ_CP173260.1, read as the reverse complement.
ACTACCAACGCTTAATGGCGGGTTTACGTCAGGCTATTGAAGAGGGTAAATTAGAGAGCTTCGTTGAAGATTTCTATGGCCGGATAGGGAAACCTGTTCCACCATTAAATGTTTGATTTTAAAATTATTACCTTTGTATTTAAAGGTTAAGCAGTTACGATTTACCGTTTTTGGTTCTATCGCACTGATTTCACACTACTGATATTGATAACAATGAGGGAATTTTAATGAGTCTTTTCATTTCTGATGCTGTCGCATCCGCTGGGGCTCCAGCTCAGAGCAGCCCGTACTCCCTGGTGATTATGCTGGTGGTATTTGGTCTGATTTTCTACTTCATGATCCTGCGTCCACAGCAAAAACGTGCCAAAGAACACAAAAAACTGATGGATTCTATTGGTAAAGGTGATGAAGTGTTGACCACTGGTGGTTTGCTTGGTCGTGTAACTAAAGTAGCGGAAACAGGTTATATCGTAATCGCACTGAACGACACCACTGAAGTGATGATCAAACGTGACTTCGTTGCTGCCGTTTTACCGAAAGGTACAATGAAAGCTCTGTAATTTTCGATTTTCCCGAAGGGAATTGCCGTGTTAAACCGTTATCCTTTGTGGAAGTACCTGATGCTGATCGTTGTGATCTTCGTCGGTCTGCTATATGCACTTCCCAACCTTTATGGTGAGGATCCGGCTGTTCAAATCACTGGTGCGCGAGGAATCGCCGCCAGTGAAACAACGCTGGTCCAAGTCCGTGACGTTTTAGAAAAAGACAACATAGCGAGCAAGTCCATTGCGCTGGAAAACGGTGCAATCCTGGCTCGCTTTAAAGATCCCGACGTCCAGCTGCGCGCCCGTGAGGCACTGATGGCTGCGATGGGGGACCAATACGTAATCGCCCTGAACCTGGCTCCAGCAACGCCTTCTTGGCTTGCTAAATTAGGTGCAGAGCCGATGAAGCTTGGCCTTGACCTGCGCGGTGGTGTGCACTTCTTGATGGAAGTGGATATGGATACCGCACTTGGCAAGCTGCAAGAGCAAACGATGGATACCCTGCGCACCGATTTGCGTGAGAAAAATATCCCGTATGCGACTGTGCGCAAACTCGACAATTATGGCGTTGAAGTGCGTTTCCGCGATGATAAAACACGCGATGACGCTATCAGCTACCTCTCTTCTCGCCACCGTGATCTGGTGATTAGCTCCAATGGCAGCAATACCTTAAAAGCTGTGATGAGCGATGACCGTCTGCGTGAAGCGCGTGAATATGCTGTTCAGCAAAACATTACTATTCTGCGTAACCGGGTTAACCAATTAGGTGTAGCCGAACCGTTGGTTCAGCGCCAGGGTTCAGATCGTATTGTGGTCGAATTACCGGGTATTCAGGATACCGCACGTGCTAAAGAGATTCTTGGTGCAACGGCGACTCTGGAATTCCGCTTAGTCAATAGCAATGTTGACGCCTCTGTTGCTGCTTCCGGTCGTGTACCGGGTGACTCAGAAGTTAAAAATACCCGCGAAGGTCGCCCGGTTGTCTTGTACAAACGCGTTATCCTAACCGGTGATCATATTACCGACTCAACTTCCAGCACTGATGAATATAACCAAGCTCAGGTTAATATTTCGCTCGATAGCGCTGGTGGTTCATTGATGTCTAATTTTACCAAAGACAATATCGGCAAGCCGATGGCGACTTTGTTCGTAGAATATAAAGACAGCGGTAAAAAAGATGCTAATGGCCGGGCAATTCTGGTTAAGCAGGAAGAGGTTATCAACGTCGCGACGATTCAGTCTCGCTTGGGTAACAGTTTCCGTATTACCGGCATTGATAACCCAGCTGAAGCTCGTCAGCTTTCCCTGTTACTGCGTGCGGGTGCATTGATTGCACCAATCCAGATTGTGGAAGAGCGTACTATCGGGCCAACTTTGGGTTCACAGAACATTACTCAAGGTTTGGAAGCCTGCTTGTGGGGCTTGGCGGTCTCTATCCTGTTTATGGTGATTTACTACCGTAAGTTTGGTGTGATTGCCAGTACAGCACTGTTGGCTAACCTCGTGTTGATCGTGGGCGTTATGTCTCTATTACCGGGGGCGACATTAACTATGCCGGGTATTGCCGGGATCGTATTGACGCTGGCGGTAGCAGTTGATGCTAACGTACTGATTAACGAGCGAATAAAAGAAGAGTACAGAAACGGGCGGACGATACAGCAAGCGATTCATGAAGGGTACAAAGGTGCCTTCTCAAGTATCGTTGATGCAAACGTAACGACACTCATCACAGCCATTATTCTTTACGCTGTGGGGACCGGTTCGATTAAAGGCTTTGCTATTACAACAGCTATTGGTGTTGCGACATCAATGTTCACCGCAATAGTCGGTACTCGTGCCATCGTCAACCTGCTTTACGGCGGCAAGCGCATTAACAAGCTGTCTATTTGAGGAGTACGTTGTGGCACAGGATTATACTGTTGAACAACTGAACTATGGCCGTAAAGTCTATGACTTTATGCGCTGGGATTACGTTGCTTTCGGTGTCTCATTGCTATTGTTAGTGGCATCCGTAGTGGTGATGTCCACGAAGGGGTTTAACTGGGGTCTCGATTTCACCGGTGGTACGGTGATTGAAATTAGTCTGGAAAACCCTGCCAATATGGACCAACTGCGTGACACTTTGGAAGCGGCGGGCTTTGAATCGCCAATCCTGCAAAACTTTGGTAGTACCCGTGATGTGATGGTTCGTATGCCACCCGCCACTGGCACTGCAGGACAGGAGTTGGGTAACAAAGTCATTTCCGTTATCAATGAATCAGTTGATAAGAATGCATCAGTAAAACGTATCGAATTCGTCGGACCTAGTGTGGGCAGTGATTTAGCTCAAGCGGGTGGTATGGCGTTGTTGGTCGCGTTGCTCTGTATTCTGGTTTATGTTGGTTTCCGTTTTGAATGGCGTCTGGCGTTGGGGGCGGTTATCGCTCTGGCGCATGACGTGGTCATTACTATGGGGATCTTGTCGTTATTCCATATTGAGATTGACCTAACCATCATCGCTTCATTGATGTCGGTTATTGGTTATTCACTTAACGACAGTATCGTGGTATCGGACCGTATTCGTGAGAACTTCCGCAAGATTCGCCGCGGTACTCCTTATGAAATCATGAACGTGTCTCTAACCCAGACGCTAAGCCGTACTATCATGACATCTGCAACCACGCTGATGGTGGTATTGATGCTGTTTATCTTCGGTGGTGCGATGCTACAAGGCTTCTCACTGACGATGCTGATCGGTGTTTCCATCGGTACTGTTTCATCTATCTATGTTGCGTCCGCGTTGGCGTTGAAACTGGGTATGAAACGTGAACATATGTTGCAGCAGAAAGTTGAGAAAGAAGGTGCAGATCAACCTTCGATCCTGCCGTGATAGTGTAGAGCCGTAATACGCATGAAGCCCTGATACCGTTAAAGCGGTATCAGGGCTTTTTTATTGCTGATTGGTTGCGTTAGATTCCCTATGAAATCGCATTGTTACGTTGTTCTTTGCTATTATCTCAATTAATATAGTTATTATTGATGTGACTGTTATTTTATTTAAACTTACAAGTTCTAATTAATAAGAATAAAAGATTATTAAGCAGATGTATTCTGGAAGTTATGGCATTGATTTGATAGTTAATCCCTCAATTATTTAATAATGTTTATAATAGATGTTCTATATCATGTATGAATATTCCATTAAAAAAAGAAGGGGTTGTTAATGTGCTTGCTTGCCAAAAGTGTTATTACGAATATTAATTCGCCACTCCATTTACCTCAATTAATTGATAACGAAAAAAACAGTGATTTATTGAATGACATTAAAGTGGAAATAATACGGGAATTTAGTCAAATAAATTTTGATAAAAAATCAAAGATAAGTAAATGTATAGAAGAAATAACAAAAAGCCCTAATGTTAATGATGTTATCGATAATGTTAATGCCTACCTTGATAAAAGTAAGGGGACAGACAGAAATAAAGAATTTATTGATGATTTAAGTGCATTGATTAGAGACGAAAATTCAGTGATTGGTAAAGAGTATCATTTAATTACTCAATCAAAAAAATGTTATAAGTTGGTCCATAAACATTTTTCTGACTCAAAAGCTGCATTGACGCCATCCGCGGTTGAACAGGGGTTAGACAACACGAAACTAAAATCAAAGCCCAAATTTTGGAGGGTTTGGGAACTGAAAAAGAGAAAGAAACTATTATTAATAAAACAATGGAAACGATAAAAAATGCAGATAACGAACTTATTGCACTGAAAGATCTTCATAGGATAACTTATCGTCTGGTAGCAATGTTTAACCAGGTTTTCTCCAGAGATAACAAGGTAGTTGATGACGAAAAGTGTGAAAATATTGAACCTCAGACTAACATGTCGAGTTATGACTTAAAATCATTAGAAGACCATGCCAATAAACAAAAAAACAATATTGAAATTTATTATCATGCAATAGAAGTAAATTTGAATTCATTACCGACTTCGATTGATGAATTAAAACATCTGACTAATAAAGAAATTCCTGATGTACTAAAGATGATAATTACGGCAAGATCTGAGTTGTTGTGTCCGCTAGAAAATATTTGGACGCGGCTAGCAAATGCTATCTCCGCTTTTCTATTCCCGGCAATCTCTAAAGAGAAGCAGGATAAAAAAATGCAGCTTGAAAATAACCTGTCAGAATTGGATCAATTAATAACTGAATTAAGTAAAAAACCAAACTACGATAATGTGATGAAATCCCCATGGCTTTATGAATTGGTTTCTCATTTGTTAGTTCAGGGTACGCCGGTTCAATACCCTTTTGATCCTTTCAATGTGTTGTCCCCGGATCGTAAAGTTTGGTTAGAATTGCAAAAAGAATGGTTAACACTTTTGCAGGATAAATCCGTTGAACCAGAGCTTTCGCAATAATTGATCAAGATAAACTGCCGTTTCCGGCCTTTGTTGTCGCAGCAGTTCGCGGTAAACTATAAGCAAGTTTAAGTTCACCAATCAGGAAGCGCTATGCATTGCCCGTTTTGTGCCGCCGTGGATACCAAAGTCATTGATTCCCGTCTGGTGAGCGATGGTTCGCAAGTGCGCCGTCGCCGCCAGTGTTTAGATTGTAATGAACGCTTTACCACTTTCGAAGTGGCTGAATTGGTACTTCCGCGCGTTATTAAAAGTGATGATGTGCGCGAACCCTTCAATGAAGAAAAATTACGGCGGGGCATGCTTAAAGCATTAGAAAAACGACCTGTCAGTTCTGATGATGTCGAAACCGCCATAAGTCATATTAAATCTCAGCTACGTGCCACTGGCGAACGTGAAGTTCCCACCAAGATGGTCGGCAACTTAGTGATGGAAGCACTGAAACGTCTGGATAAAGTGGCGTATATCCGTTTTGCCTCTGTATATCGCAGTTTTGAAGATATTCGCGAATTTGGCGAAGAGATTGCCCGTTTGCAGGATTAACTCGCATTTTATACTGTACGACATAGTTCAGTATCAGAATTGCAGCATAAACAGTAAGGAAAGTCATGCAGCCCGATGAGTTCTATATGGCCCGTGCCTTTGAGTTGGCACGGTTGGGGCGCTTTACGACGTCACCTAACCCTAATGTCGGGTGTGTTTTGGTGCGTGACGGTCAGATCGTGGGTGAAGGTTATCACTTACGAGCCGGAGAACCTCACGCTGAAGTGCATGCGCTGCGCATGGCAGGAGAAAAGGCGCGCGGCGCGACTGCCTATGTCACTCTTGAGCCATGCAGTCACCACGGACGCACACCACCGTGTGCTGATGCGCTGGTTGCCGCAGGGGTTGTGCGGGTTGTCGCGGCTATGCAAGACCCTAATCCACAGGTTGCCGGGCGCGGGTTATATCGCCTGAAACAGGCGGGTGTCGACGTTCATCATGGCCTCATGCTGGCGGAGGCTGAAGCGGTCAACCTCGGTTTTTTAAAACGGATGCGTACCGGCTTCCCTTATCTGCAACTGAAAATGGCGGCATCGTTGGATGGCCGAACGGCAATGGCCTCAGGCGAGAGTCAATGGATTACCTCACCACAAGCACGCCAAGATGTGCAGCGTTTTCGTGCTGAAAGTTCGGCGATCCTCAGTACCAGCGCTACCGTCTTGGCTGATGATCCTTCATTGACGGTTCGCTGGCAGGAGTTAGATGCTGAAACCCAAGCATTGTATCCTCAAGACAACCTACGTCAGCCAACACGCATTATACTCGATAGTCAAAATCGCGTGACGCCAGAGCACAAAGTCACACAGCAAGATGGTTCCTGCTGGTTAGCTCGAGTCGAGGCAGATAAACAGCCGTGGCCTGCCAATGTTGAGCAATTATTGCTACCCCGCCATGGCAGTGGTGTGGACTTGGTTTTATTGATGATGCAATTGGGCAAGCGGCAGATTAACTCAGTGTGGGTTGAAGCCGGGCCACAATTGGCCGGTGCCTTGTTGCAGGCCGGTGTGGTTGATGAGCTAATTCTTTATATCGCTCCCAAACTACTAGGTAGCGATGCGCGTGGTTTATGCCAGTTAGCAGGTTTAACACATTTATCGCAAGCTCCAGAGTTTGAATTTAGTGATGTGCGTCAGGTGGGGCCGGATCTCCGCTTGCGCTTGAAACCGAAGTATTAATGACATTATCTGGCTGAGATTCTCTCTGCCATTCATTGTCTTGCCCGCGTTTTACAAATGCGCAGGGGCGGGGCGCGAAAGAATATGATAGAATCCGCCCCCCTGCGGGGTATGAACCCATATTGAGGAAAGCTATGAACGTTATCGAAGGTGTTGTTGCTACTCCTAATGCCCGCGTGGCGATTGCAATTGCGCGTTTTAACAACTTTATCAACGACAGCCTGCTGGAAGGTGCAATTGATGCCCTCAAACGCATTGGTCAAGTCGCAGATGACAACATCACTGTTGTTTGGGTACCGGGTGCCTACGAGTTACCGCTGGTTGCCAATGTGTTAGCAAAAACAAATCGTTACGATGCGGTAATTGCGCTGGGTACAGTTATCCGTGGGGGTACTGCACATTTTGAGTATGTTGCTGGTGAAGCAAGTTCTGGTCTATCGAGTGTCGCCATGAACAGTGATATCCCAGTCGCTTTCGGTGTGCTGACCACAGAAAGTATTGAGCAAGCCATTGAGCGTGCGGGTACTAAAGCGGGTAATAAAGGTGCAGAAGCTGCCCTGACCGCGCTTGAAATGATTAATGTAATCAAGGCTATTAAAGGCTGAATTTAGTTAAGTTAAGGGGAATTCCGTGAAACCTGCTGCTCGTCGCCGCGCTCGTGAGTGCGCTGTTCAAGCGCTTTACTCTTGGCAGTTGTCTAAAAACGACATCGCTGATGTTGAATTACAGTTCCTGTCGGAGCAGGATGTCAAAGACGTCGACATCGCCTATTTTCGCGAATTGCTGTCTGGGGTTGCCGTGAATGCCGCATCTCTGGATGCGTTGATGGCACCAGTTCTTTCCCGCCAGCTCGAAGAATTAGGCCAGGTTGAAAGGGCGGTTCTGCGTATTGCGCTGTTTGAACTGAGCAAACGTGATGATGTCCCTTATAAAGTGGCAATCAATGAAGCAATCGAACTGGCCAAAACATTTGGTGCAGAAGATAGCCATAAGTTTGTCAACGGAGTGCTGGATAAGGTAGCTCCGATGGTTCGTAAGAAAAAATAATCTCGTTATATCCTTTGCTCTTGAAGCTACAGGGTGGCTAGTGACCTGCAACTTGAAGTTCTTTAGGCTATACCTGAAGTAGTTTGAATTAAGGCCGGTTTCCGGCCTTAATCATGTATCGGCAAACATTTCTGGAATTGTATTATGGCATGTGGCGAATTTGACCTCATTGCCCGCTACTTTGACCGGTTCAGAAGTAATCGCCGGGATGTAGAGTTGGGTATTGGAGACGACTGCGCACTTCTTACAGTGGCAGATAAACAGCTGTTGGCCATCAGTACAGATACACTGGTGTCCGGTATTCATTTCCTTCCGGATATCGATCCGGCTGATCTTGGTTACAAATCTTTAGCGGTGAACCTTAGCGATTTAGCTGCGATGGGTGCTGATCCTGCCTGGTTATCTCTTGCTCTTACTCTCCCAAATGTTAATGAAGACTGGTTACAAGCATTCAGCGACAGTCTGTTTGATCAATTGAATTATTACGGCATGCAATTGATTGGTGGTGATACCACTCGTGGGCCACTGAGCCTGACATTAACTATTCAGGGCTTAGTACCAGAAGGGCGGGCCTTGACCCGTGCAGGGGCACGGATTGGTGATTGGATTTACGTCACGGGTACTTTGGGTGACAGCGCAGCGGGTCTGGCTATTTTGCAAGATGAGCTACGTGTTGATAACGAATCAGATCGTGCGGCTTTAATTCACCGCCATTTGCGACCACAACCTCGTATATTGCAGGGGCAGGCGCTGCGAGACCTTGCAAGTTCTGCGATTGATATCTCGGATGGGTTGATTTCTGATCTGCACCATATTCTGAAAGCGAGTCATTGTGGCGCACGTATTGATCTGGATGATTTACCCTATTCTGATGCTTTAACACGTCAGGTGGATGCGGAACAAGCATTACGCTGGGCATTAAGCGGTGGTGAAGACTACGAACTGTGCTTTACCGTACCGGAGATAAACCGCGGTGCACTGGAGGTCGCTCTGAGCAATACTGGTGCAGCCTATACCTGCATTGGCCAGATTGGCCCACAGTCGGAAGGTGTGAAGTTCTTCCGTGATGGTAAAACCATTGAACTGGACTTTCATGGGTTTGACCATTTCTTAGTAGGTAAATCCCATGGATGAAGCCAAACGTCGCCTGCGACTATCTAATCCGTGGCATTTGTTGGCAACCGGGTTCGGCAGTGGCTTATCGCCGTGGGCGCCGGGCACGATGGGGTCGATTGCGGCTATTCCATTCTGGTTATTATTAATTCAGTTACCTTGGCAGGTATATTCTCTGGCGGTGATGTTCAGCATCTGTATCGGCGTCTATATCTGCCATCGCACAGCCAAAGATATGCAGGTTCATGACCACGGCAGTATCGTGTGGGATGAATTTGTCGGAATGTGGATTACTTTGATGGCCTTGCCAGTGAATGATTGGCAATGGGTTGCTGCTGGTTTTGTGGCATTCCGTATTTTTGATATCTGGAAACCTTGGCCGATTCGCTGGTTTGATCGCAACGTCCATGGCGGCATGGGAATAATGGTCGATGATATTATTGCTGGTGTGATTGCCGCCGCGATTATTTTTGTTATTGGGTATTACTGGCCAATAGATTTATTTTACTGATACCCGTCATCTTTCAAGTTACAGGTGTGTTGGCGGTACTGAGAATAGAATAAAGGCATAACCCGCGTGGTTATGCCTTAAATTGAGTTATCACGCCAGCCACGCGTCAATTTGGCGTTGTATGCCCGCGGCATCCAAACCAAATTCAGCGCGCATTTCATCTTGCTCACCCTGTGGTACAAAGTGGTCTGGTAATCCAAGGTTGAGCACCGGAACTAACTGCCGCTTCGCCATCAATAACTCATTCACGCCGCTACCCGCACCACCCATAATGGCATTTTCTTCCACCGTGACGAAGACTTCGTGATTGGCAGCTAAGTTCAATATGAGTTCTTCATCCAGTGGTTTGACGAATCGCATATCCACCAGAGTGGCATTAAGGTTGTCGGCGACAATTTGTGCTTGAGCCAGCAACGTACCAAAGCACAGAATGGCAACTTTTTCACCTTCGCGGCGCACAATCCCTTTACCGATAGGTAAGATCTCTAATGGTTCCAGTACTGCACCGGTGCCATTGCCTCGAGGGTAACGCACTGCCGCGGGACCATTGTGATGATAGCCGGTGTGTAACATCTGGCGGCACTCATTTTCATCACTTGGTGCCATGATGACCATATTAGGAATGCAACGCATGAATGAAAGATCAAAAGCACCCTGATGGGTTTGACCATCAGCACCAACTAAACCACCACGGTCAATGGCAAACAAGACTGGTAGGTTCTGGATGGCAACATCGTGGATCAACTGATCATAAGCGCGTTGCAGGAACGTGGAGTAAATGGCAACTACCGGTTTGTAGCCACCAATGGCCAAGCCAGCCGCGAAAGTCACTGCGTGTTGTTCCGCGATCGCCACATCAAAATACTGTTGTGGGTATTCGCGCGAAAAGCGAACCATCCCCGAACCTTCCCGCATTGCGGGTGTGACGGCCATTAACCGGCTGTCTTTCGCGGCGGTTTCGCATAACCACTCACCAAAAATCTTGGAGTAAGTCGGTAAACCTCCTTGGCTTTTCGGTAGCGTGCCTGAGGCCGGATCAAATTTAGGCACGGCATGCCAGCCGATGGGGTCTTTCTCCGCAGGAGCGTAACCTTTGCCCTTTTTGGTCATGATGTGTAGAAGTTGTGGGCCTTTCAAGCTGCGCATATTTTTTAATGTTTGCGTCAATGCCTGTACATCGTGACCATCGACCGGGCCGATATAGTTGAAACCTAGCTCTTCAAACAGGGTGCTTGGCACCACCATGCCTTTAAGATGTTCTTCCGTGCGTTTCAGAAGATCTTTGATCGGAGGTAAACCGGATAACGCTTTTTTACCGCCCTCACGTAGACTGGCATAGAGCTTGCCAGATAATAACTGGGCCAAATGGTTATTCAGGCCGCCTACGTTTTCTGAGATGGACATTTCGTTATCGTTAAGGATAACCAGCATGTCTGAATGAATATCACCGGCATGATTCATGGCTTCAAAAGCCATTCCCGCAGTAATCGCGCCATCACCAATAACACAGACGGTACGCCGGCCTTTACCTTCACGTTCAGCGGCAACTGCCATCCCCAAGCCGGCACTGATTGAGGTGGAGGAGTGGCCAACAGAAAGTACGTCATATTCACTTTCACCGCGCCAGGGGAAAGGATGCAAACCATCTTTCTGGCGAATAGTACCTATTTGTTCACGGCGACCCGTCAATATCTTGTGTGGATAAGCCTGATGGCCCACGTCCCACACCAAGTGATCAAATGGGGTGTTGTAGACGTAATGCAACGCGACAGTGAGCTCGACTACACCCAGCCCAGAAGCAAAATGCCCACTGGATCGGCTGACCGAGGCAAGCAAATACTGCCGTAGTTCATCACACAACTTCGGCAGACTTTTTTCCGGCAACATGCGGAGTTCTTCAGGATTCTCCGCAAGTGCCAATGTCGGGTATTTGGCTATATCAAGACTCATTCGATGCTCATATCAAAATTGTAAGTAGGCATTCACGCACTGCCAGTATATTTCTAATTATCACGCTCAATAACAAAGCAGGCTAATGCTTGTAATGGCGCTATGTTATAGGATTGCTCCGCCAGCGCATTCAGGGCGCTAATAGCTTCCTGATAAAGATCCATGGCTTTAGCCTTGGCACACTCTAATCCCAGAAGCGCCGGATAGGTACTTTTTCCGAGTTGCTGGTCTGAACCTTGACGTTTACCAATGGTTGCGGTGTCGCCAATCACATCTAAAATATCGTCCTGTACCTGAAAAGCCAGACCGATTGCATCGGCATAACGATCAAGCAGTGGCAGTGCCTCACGCCCAGGAGCACCTGCCGCCAAAGCGCCGAGACGCACGGCAGCGCGGATCAATGCGCCGGTTTTATGACGATGGATTTGTTCAAGGTCAGCCAGTGAAATCTGACGCGCTTCTGCTTCCAGATCCAATGCCTGACCGCCACACATTCCTGCGACACCACTGGCGTAAGCTAATTCTGCAATCATTGACAGGCGATCTTTATCTGCCACGTCGGGCATTGTCGCTTCTGACAGTATAGAGAAAGCTAAGGTTTGTAGCGCATCACCCGCCAAAATGGCATTGGCCTCGCCAAATTTAACATGGCACGTTGGTTGTCCACGGCGTAAATCATCGTCATCCATTGCCGGTAAATCATCATGCATTAATGAATACGCATGGATACATTCAATTGCCGCGGCTGGCGCATCTAAATTAGCCAGTGACAAGCCAAACATTTGGCCGGTGGCATAAACCAGATAAGGGCGTAACCGTTTACCGCCAAGCACAGTGCCATAACGCATAGCGTTGACTAAATCACTGTTACCAAAAGGAAGTGGCGTGATGAAGTCCAGTATGGCCTGATTAACCCGCTGCTGGTGAGCGGCAAGCTGCTGGCTAAAATCAACAGTTGAGTGGGCGTTGGACATAAGGCTACTCAGCATCCGGGGCAAAAGGGGTTAATGGTGCATCGACACTGTCGCTCAGAAGGACCTGAACACGTTGCTCGGCTTGCAGCAAGGTCTGCTGACCAACACGAGCCAACTGTACGCCACGCTCAAACTCATTCAAGGCTTCTTCCAGCGGAAGTTCACCTGACTCCAGACGAGTGACAATTTGTTCCAGTTCGCTGAGCGATGTCTCAAAACTGGTTGCTTTGGTTTCGGGTGCTGCGGCTTTTTTCGGCATAGTTTTTATTCGACTCGATATCTTTGATGAAACGTAACCTTGATGGCGCGTAACGTCTTACTGCTTGCTGAAAGCAACTTTTCAGGCCTTAAACTTATTACCGGCTATTCTAGCGGATAATGAAGGGGAAATCGTGACGTTTAAGTCTGGTTTTTAGTACGCAGCGTAGCCCTATATAGTGATATACTCCACGGCTTGCATGTTTTCGCTAACGCCTTTGACTGTTGCTAATCGATAGCGACGCCATCACTCCATAACCTGACAACTAAAGACCGCCATGAAGTTTATCATTAAATTGTTCCCAGAAATCACCATCAAGAGTCAATCTGTGCGATTGCGCTTCATTAAGATCCTCACAACCAATATTCGCAACGTATTGAAAAACCTTGAGGATGATACCCTCGCCGTTGTCCGTCATTGGGATCATATTGAAATCCGCACTAAAGATGACAATCTTGGCCCACAAATTTGTGATGCGTTGACCCGCGTTCCGGGGATCCACCATATTCTTGAAGTGGAAGACCGCAGCTACACTGATATGCACAATATTTTTGAGCAGACGCTGGAAGCCTACCGCGAAACATTGGTCGGAAAAACTTTCTGTGTTCGAGTGAAGCGCCGTGGTAAGCACGAGTTTTCTTCTGGTGATGTTGAGCGGTATGTCGGTGGTGGCCTCAATCAACATATTGAAAGCGCCAAAGTTAAACTGAACCACCCTCAAGTGACCGTTCATCTGGAAATTGATCAGGACAAACTAACACTGATCAAAGCGCGTCATGAAGGGTTGGGCGGCTTCCCAATCGGTACGCAAGAAGATGTTTTATCTTTGATTTCGGGTGGTTTTGACTCCGGTGTATCGAGCTATATGCTGATGCGTCGTGGTTGTCGCGTACACTATTGCTTCTTTAATCTCGGTGGTTCAGCCCACGAGATTGGTGTTAAACAAGTTGCGCATTATCTGTGGAATCGTTTTGGTAGCTCTCATCGGGTACGTTTTATTGCCATTGATTTCGAACCCGTGGTCGGAGAGATTCTCGAAAAAGTTGAAGATGGCCAGATGGGCGTCGTCCTAAAACGTATGATGGTGCGTGCAGCGTCTCAGGTTGCTGAGCGCTATGGCGTACAGGCGTTGGTTACTGGTGAAGCTCTGGGGCAGGTATCCAGTCAGACACTGACTAACTTGCGCTTAATTGATAATGCTTCTGACACTTTGATTTTGCGCCCACTTATCTCACATGATAAAGAGCACATCATTAATTTGGCGCGGGAAATTGGTACCGAAGATTTCGCGAAAACCATGCCAGAATATTGCGGTGTTATCTCAAAAAGCCCAACAGTAAAAGCTGTTAAGGCCAAGATTGAGGAAGAGGAATCTCACTTTGATTTCTCTATTCTGGACCGTGTTGTCAGCGAAGCCAAAAATGTTGATATCCGTGAAATCGCCGAGCAGAGTCGTGAACAGGTCGTCGAAGTTGAAACTGTTGCAGAGTTGGCCGATACCGATGTGTTACTGGATATCCGTGCGCCGGATGAACAGGATGAAAAACCGCTGAAACTCGATAGTATTGAGGTTCGCGCTTTGCCTTTCTATAAGCTGAGTTCGCAATTTGCCGACTTGGATCAGAGCAAAACTTATTTGCTGTATTGCGATCGCGGTGTGATGAGCCGTTTACAGGCGCTGTATCTGCGCGAACAGGGATATTCTAACGTGAAAGTCTATCGCCCTTAAGAGTGTGATATGTCAGCAGCTACTGCGCTTTGCCATTTCGGGATTGCGCAGTGCCCAAGCCTTGTATCATCGCCCCACCTGAATAATTCTCAGCCTTAAAACAAGCGTGGGGCGACCCTGAGGCTATTTAAATTCAACTAAATCGTCAGGTTTGATATTTGGTACAGTTGGTGAGAATGGGCAACAAATACCACCAATATCGCTGGGATCAAAACAGCGACCGTCTGGAAAACAGACTTTAATATTAAATTTGGGTATAAGAATTTTACTGTTTAATGGCGACTCAGCAGCTAGGGAAACAGAAGAAAATAGGCTAAACGAAGCCATTAATGTACTAGCTAATAATAATTTTTTCATATTTTCACCTTATTTATTTTAGATTAGCATATTAAAGTAGAATTAGGATGTATCAGTAATTCTAATTTGTTAAGTATCTCTAACTAAATTTGATGTTATATGAACTCTTCACTGCTCACAATAATTAAATAGATGTTCATTATTTTGCTTTTCGTAATGATTTTTATTTCCAAGTGTCATTATTAATATTTATATTATTGATTAATATTGTTATTTTGTTTTTTGATGTCACTAAAATAATAGTGGGAATGTTTTTGTTTTCCGCTCTATAGCTATATTAGCTGATAACAATTTCGTCTTTTTGATTGATTGAAAGCATGAGATAAGAGTGAGTTTATAAATGATTTAAGAGTGAAAGCCGCTGATGGTAAAGAAATACTAACTTGATTCATAAAAACACTATAAGATGAGACACTATTAATAACAGTGTCCCCCTTCTTTATTTACAGTGACTTATTTACTCGCGGTAGTTATAAATTCCCGGCGGCAATACTAATTGCCAGGCAATTTCTTCTGCTTTCTCGCGTCCAAGCAATAAGAAAACAATCTTTAGGGCGAAATCGATGGACGTTCCCGGCCCTTGGCTGGTCACTAAATTAACCCGTCGGTCATAAACTACCCGCTGATCCATCCATTTAGTCGTAGCGATTTTATCTTTCAGCCCCGGAAAACCTGTCATATTGCCCACCGGGAACAGATTGTGATGTTCAAGCACTAAGGCGGGGGCGGCACAGATTGCCGCAACCAAGCGGCCTTCATTATGTGTTTGCTGCACAGTCGCGACTAATAGTGGGCTGTCACGAAAGCATTCTGCCCCTTTGATGCCACCGGGCAGTACCACCACATCAAATTTTTCATCTGCGACATCAACTAGTCGAGCATCAGCCAATAACCGCACACCGCGTGAACAGACGATTTCTAATGCGCCATCGCTGGCGACACTGGCTGTCGTGACCTGAATTCCCGCGCGTACCAGAATATCAATCGTGGTAACTGCTTCTGTTTCTTCGCTACCAGGAGCCAGGCAAACCAGCGCCGATACGCTCATACTCATTTTCCTTACGCTTAATTAAATCATACAGCCGGGAGTTTTCCGGTAATGTCATACCGTGACTGCGTGCTCGGCGTAATAAATAGCCGGTGATATAGTCTATTTCGGTGTGCCGCTGACAGCGTAAATCCTGCAATAGGGAGGAGATATTATCGGCCGTATTTTGGATAACGTCGTTAACATAGCTGAGCAGACTGTCTGTAGAGGTATGGTAGCCCTCCATCTCCATCACACTGGCAACTTCAGCGCATAGACGAGCAATTTGATCTGGATAGCGCTGCAAATCACCATTGCGGCAGTCATAGAGACCGGTCAGTGGGTTAATCACACAGTTTACCGCCAATTTTTGCCAGCACGCAGCTGAGATATCGTTGTGCCAGGCGACATCGGGCAATGCTTGATGGAGAACATCGGCCAGATGGCTGATATCCATTGCGATAGGAACTGTCGGGCCGATATGCGTTATGCCACTCGCCACATGGACAATCGTGTTACCGTCCCGACGCGCGGCATGGGTTGTGACACCATGTAGAAAAATATGCTCATCACGAGGCAATTCTTCCTGAGTTCCCATCCCATTATGTAACAGTAAAATCTGACATTCAGGGTGGAGTTTAGGTAGTAAAGCGGTTACGGCGCTGGAAACTTGCCATGCTTTTAAGCAAACCAGCAGTAATTCACTTTTCGACAAGTGCTCTGGGTCATTAGTGGGGAGGTTTTGGTTGAATGCTTCACCACTTAACGTAATGACATTGACCGAACAAAAGGGCTGCGGTACACGTAACCAGCCTTGTACATCATGGCCTTGCTGGTATAACGCTGATAACCATAATTGCCCAAGAGCTCCGCAACCAAGCACAGTAATTTTCATTGAGACCTCCTTGGTGTGAGCGCAATACACTGCTTCTTTCTAAGTGTTATGCTTTGATTATAGACTTTTTGGTCATTAAAAGCAGAGTTAGCTACACGCGGGATTAGCGAAGAACACTGTAATTGCAGTGGCTTGACTTTGTCTGCGGGGATAAAGCGGTTATTATGCTCGCCATTCATCTTATCAGGAGGAGGGAATATGCCATCTTTCGACATCGTATCTGAAATTGATATGCAGGAAGTGCGTAACGCCGTTGAAAACGCCATCCGTGATCTGGCGAACCGTTGGGATTTTCGTAATGTTCCAGCGAGTTTTGAATTAAATGAAAAGAACGAAAGTATCAAAGTAGCCAGCGAGTCTGATTTTCAGGTCGAACAGTTACTGGATATTTTGCGTGCTCAACTCAGTAAACGTGGCATTGAAGGCGCGGCACTGGAGATCCCAGAAGAAATGGATCGCAGCGGCAAAACCTACAGTGTAGAAGCCAAGCTGAAACAAGGCATTGAAAGTGTGCAAGCGAAGAAGCTGGTTAAGCTGATCAAAGACAGCAAATTGAAAGTTCAAGCTCAAATTCAGGGTGAACAAGTTCGTGTCACCGGTAAAGCTCGTGATGATTTACAGAGTGTCATGGCCTTGGTTCGTGGTGCTGATCTGGGGCAACCCTTCCAGTTCAATAATTTCCGTGACTGATATTTAGCTGAATCAGGTACAAAGGTATTGACCACCTTTGTACCTTCTTTGGATTTATAGCGCGTTGACTAACTGCTCCAACTGACTGCGATTGGTTTTTTTGGTATCCACTTTGACGTAAGCACTGCGCTCTGCTGTCACGACAATAGCTTCTGTAACACCCGGTTGTGCTTTGATTCGTTCTTCCAATGCCGAGTCTTTTACCGCCAATTCTGACAAGGTGATGCGCAGGCTACTGACGTAAGGGGGTTCTTGCATGGTAGCACTGACGGCAAACCACACTAGTGCGATAACCGCTCCGGCGGCAAACACCATACTCGCGCCTTCCAGACCAAATATCCAACCCCCTAAACTCCCGCCGATAGCCACACCAATAAACTGGCTGGTGGAGTAAATTCCCATAGCGGTGCCTTTATAGCCAGCAGGCGATTCTTTACTGATTAATGACGGCAATATAGCCTCCATCACGTTGAAAGCAATAAAGAATAACTGTACACCGGCAATGATGATCCAGAGCTGCTGCCCAGCAGACCATAGCACGACTTCGGCGGCAAATAGCACAGCAACGCAGCCCATAAACACGTGCTTCATGCGGCGTTTGACTTCGGCATAGATAATGAATGGTACGACGGCGGCGAACGAGACCAACATAGTCACTAAATAGACAATCCAATGCTGAGCAGGGGCTAATCCGGCGCTGGCCATAATTTGTGGTAAAGCAACAAAGCTCGACATCAGCAAAATATGCAGGCACATGATGCCGAAATTGAGTTTAAGCAGCCGGCTATTATTAAGCACTTTGCTCACACTGCCTTTGACGATACTGGATTCGCGGTTAAGCACGTGCTTATCCGCATCAGGTACTACGGCTAAAGTGATGACAATACCCAATAGCGCCAGTATGGCTATTCCCCAGAATAAAGCTTG
Source organism: Yersinia vastinensis (assembly GCF_044905075.1). Taxonomy (NCBI): domain Bacteria; kingdom Pseudomonadati; phylum Pseudomonadota; class Gammaproteobacteria; order Enterobacterales; family Yersiniaceae; genus Yersinia; species Yersinia vastinensis. Next base: position 3,520,181 of record NZ_CP173260.1, on the reverse strand, counting down.
TAAACCAAAAGCATGGGTTACTATTGGCCCTATCACCATCGCAATGGCAAAGGTGATACCAAAGCTGACACCAATAAATGCCATCGCTTTGGTTCGATTTTGTTCGCGAGTCAGGTCAGACAGTAGCGCCATGACGGCAGCCGCGATAGCACCGGAACCTTGCAATGCACGACCCAGAATGATGCCCCAGATAGAATCACTCAGTGCAGCAATAACACTTCCCAAAGCAAATACCAGCAAACCACCGACGATCAGGGGCTTGCGGCCAATACGATCGGAAATCAGCCCAAAGGGGATCTGGAAAATAGCCTGTGATAGACCGTAGATGCCAATGGCAATACCAATCAGAGCCTCACTGGCACCGGAAAGTGCCATGCCATAGGTGGTGAGAACCGGCAACACCATGAACATGCCCAGCATGCGCAGAGAGAAAACCGTACCCAGCCCCCAAGTAGCCCGAAGCTCTAACGGGGTCATTTTATTGTCGTTCATTACCACCTCAGAAAAACCAATTGCGCTATTGTAATGATGTTAATGCCAACCGGTAAATCTATTGATGTTTAGAATGTATTACCGGCGATATTTTAAGCATGAATTAGTAGGATATCGTCTCTATAAGGACACACTTTACAAATAATGGGATTGACTGTTATAGGCACATGCGAACATAGAAACAGGCAGATAGAGAAATGGGTATGTGTAAAAGGCAGGGGAGGGCCAAAATACAAAGCGGCTGGTAGGTTATCTGCCTGCCAGCCGCTCACATTATTTTCTTACACCAACCCGATGGACCTTACCCGACGTAAGTCAGCAATCCAGCCGAGGAGGGGACGTTGAAGTCAACCGACATCATAACGCTCAATGACGTAATCGCAATGATAGAGAAGACAAAGAGTTTTCTCGCCCAAACGATGTCATTGGTTGCCTTGTAACCGCGCAACGCCATACCCAACCACCAGGCACTGACCGCCGCAGCCACAACCAGATATTTATAACCGGCATAGCCACTTAACGTCAGCATCAAGGTTGCCACCATAAATGCCAGAATATAAAGGGTAATATGGTTTTTGGTGACCGATATTCCTTTTATGACCGGCAGTACTGGAATGTTGGCAGCTTGATAATCCTTAAAACGGAAAATCGCGATGGCATAAGAGTGCGGCATCTGCCACAAACTGAAGATCAGCAGCAGGATCAACGCACCCATATCGAACTGCCCGGTAACGGCACAGTAACCAATCACTGGCGGTGCGGCACCTGACAAGCTACCAATTAACGTGCCATAGACTGATTTACGTTTCATATAGAGGCTATAAACCCCGACATAGATAACGAAACCGATGACTGCCAGCATCATTGCTAATGGATTGGCGGCGACGTAGAGCAACAGCATGCCAGCAATACCCAGTACTGATGCATAAATCAGGCTCACTTTCGGATCGATAAGCCCTTTGACCAGGACACGATTCTTCGTTCTCTCCATGATACGGTCGATATCACGGTCGATATAGTTGTTAAATACACACCCGGAGGCAACAACTAACGAGACACCGAACAGGGTGGCGAGAAAAAGGGGGTAATCAATCACGCCTTTGGAAGCGAGGAGAAATCCCCCAACGACAGAAATTAAATTGCCGAAAATAATTCCTGGTTTAGTTACTTGCAGGTATTGCTTAATCATCACATGCAGCTCTTCAGTCAACCATCATATTGATGTTGAGGTTGTACATAATCCAGAGTGAGCCCACAACAACGATTGCGATAATCATAGCGGTGAACAGGAACGCCACCAGATTCCAACGTTCTTCGGACGATCCATTCATATGCAGGAAGTACACCAGGTGCACAATAATCTGCACCACGGCTAAACCGACCACTGTGGCCAGAATAGTCGTATGGGAGGCGGTACCGCTCATCACCATAGCAAATGGAATAACTGTCAGAATGACCGACAGAATGAAGCCAATAAGATATGACTTCAAGCTACCGTGGCTGGCTCCACCGTGAGTAGTTGTTGGATGACTCATTACATGGCTCCTAACAGATAGACAACGGTGAATACGCAGATCCAAACCACGTCTAAGAAGTGCCAGAACAAGCTCAGACACATCAGGCGGGTACGGTTCGTCTCATTCAGGCCGCGTTTTGCTACTTGAATCATCATAATGATGATCCAAACCAGGCCAGCAGTAACGTGAATACCGTGGGTGGCAACCAGTGCAAAGAAGCTGGACAGGAACGCACTGCGGTCCGGACCATAGCCTTCAGCAATCAGGTGATGGAATTCATAGATTTCCATTGCCACAAAGCCTAGGCCGAACAGGAAAGTCAGACCTAACCAAGTGTTTACTTGGTTTTTATGGCCTTTATTCATGCCCAGCATAGCGATGCCGTAAGTAATACTACTGAACAGTAACAGGAAGGTTTCGACCAGAACAAAGTTCAAGTCGAAGATATCCCGTCCTGAAGGACCGCCAGCGGTCCCGTTTACCAGCACTGCATAAGTTGCGAATAAGGTCGCAAACAAAATACAGTCGCTCATCAGGTAGATCCAGAAGCCGAATACTTTCGTCGCTCCCGCATCGTGATGCCCATGCTCTGCATGGGCGACGTTGTGGTTAGTCAGAGTTTCAGTTGACATGATTCACGCCTGCTTTGCTGATTTGTTCATAATGAAGATCTTCAATGCGCTCAACTTCTGCAACCGGCACATAGTAATCAACATCCTCGTCGAAGCTTTTCACAATCCAGGTCACAATCATGCCGACGAAGCCAACGATGGCTAGCCACCAGATATACCAGATCATGGCAAAGCCAAAGATCAAGCTGAAGCCAGCAATAATCACACCTGCACCGGTATTCTTCGGCATGTGGATCTCTTCGTATTTCGCTGGGCGTTTGTATGCTTCGCCTTTCTCTTTCATATCCCAGAATTCGTCACGGTCAACAACTTCAGGAACAACGGCGAAGTTATAGAACGGCGGTGGGGAAGAGGTAGACCACTCCAGTGTACGGCCACCCCATGGGTCACCCGTCAGATCGCGATTTTGCTCGCGGTCGCGAATACTGACAAACACTTGGATAACCTGACACAAGATACCGCATGCAATCAGTGCTGCACCGCCTGCAGCTACCATCAACATCGGGTGGAATTCCGGGTTGATGTCTTGGCTTAGACGACGGGTCATACCCATGAAGCCCAGTACGTACAGCGGCATAAAGGCGACGAAGAAACCAATAATCCAGAACCAGAATGCACGGATGCCCCATTTTTCATTCAGCGTGAAGCCGAAGGACTTAGGCCACCAGTAAGTCAGGCCAGCGAAGCAACCGAATACCACACCACCGATAATCACGTTATGGAAGTGCGCAATCAGGAACAGGCTGTTATGCAGGACAAAGTTTGCACCCGGAACGGCGAGCAGAACACCGGTCATTCCACCGATAGAGAAGGTGATGATGAAGCCAACAGTCCACAACATTGCAGAGTTAAACTGAATGCGGCCTTGGTACATGGTGAACAACCAGTTGAAGATTTTCACCCCAGTAGGGATGGAAATGATCATCGTGGCTATACCGAAGAAGGCGTTAACGTTGGCACCGGACCCCATGGTGAAGAAGTGGTGTAGCCAAACAATAAACGACAGTACGGTAATGGCGATGGTTGCCCAGACTAAAGAGGTGTAACCAAACAGACGCTTTCTTGAGAAAGTCGCAGTCACTTCGGAGAACACACCGAATACTGGCAGCACCAAAATGTACACTTCCGGATGGCCCCAGGCCCAAATCAGGTTGATGTACATCATCATGTTGCCACCCATATCATTGGTAAAGAAATGGGTGCCAAGGTAACGGTCCAGTGTCAGTAACGCGACGGTCACTGTCAGGATTGGGAAAGAAACGATAATCAAAATGTTGGTGCAGAGTGCCGCCCATGTGAAGACAGGCATCTTCATCATCGACATGCCTGGTGCACGCATTTTCAAAATAGTTGCGAAGAAGTTAACACCGGTCAACAAGGTCCCAAGACCCGAAATCTGTAGACTCCAGATCCAGTAATCGACCCCGACACCAGGGTTGTACTCTTTACCCGACAGTGGCGGATAAGCCAACCAACCGGTTTGTGCGAATTCACCGACCCCCAGAGAGATGTTAATTAACACCACCCCGACGACAAAGAACCAGAAGCTCAGTGAGTTCAGGAACGGGAAGGCGACGTCACGAGCGCCGATTTGTAGCGGTACAACCACGTTCATCAAGCCGACGACAAAAGGCATCGCCATGAAGAAAATCATGATAACGCCGTGCGCCGTGAAAATCTGATCATAGTGATGAGGCGGGAGGAACCCAGCCTCACCAGCTGAAGCAAGTGCTTGCTGGCTGCGCATCATGATAGCATCGGCAAAGCCACGCAACAGCATGACCATGGCGACCAGAATGTACATGATACCGATTTTTTTATGGTCAACCGAGGTCAGCCATTCGCTCCATAACCATTTCCATTTGCCAAAATAGGTCAGAGCGGCGACAAGAGCCAGCCCACCCAGAACAATTGCAGCAACGGTAACCATAATGATTGGTTCGTGTAGCGGAACCGCATCAAGTGTTAATTTTCCCAACATCGTTTTATTCCTCGGCTCCGGCGTGAGCGGCGTGTTCGCCCATATCCATGCCCTGGCTCATGTCCATACCTTTATGGGGGTCATTGCCTTTCTGGTGCATGTTCATATCGCCCATAAACTTGCCAATAATTCCTTTAAACAGCTCCGGTTTAACACTGGAGAAATACTCAACCGGGTTATTTTCACTCGGTTCAGCCAGCTTATTGAAATCGTCAGTGGTATTAAGGGTATTTGGCGATTTTTTCACTTGTGCGACCCACTGGTTGAAGTCTTCCTGCGTTGGTGTCGCTATCGCAGTAAATTTCATACCAGAGAAGCCTTTGCCGCTGAAGCTACTGGAAATACCATTGTATTTACCGGCTTCGTTGGCGATCAGATGCAGTTTGGTTTGCATCCCGGCCATCGCATAAATCTGCCCGCCTAACTGAGGGATAAAGAACGAGTTCATTACTGAGTTAGAGGTGATTTTGAAGTTCACCGGAACATCAGTAGGGAAAGCCAGTTCATTTACTGTAGCAATACCTTGTTCTGGATAGATAAATAGCCATTTCCAGTCAAGGGAGACCACTTCAATAGTGATCGGTTCTTTGCCAGCCACTTCAAGCGGTTTGAACGGGTCAAGTTCGTGGGAGGTTTTCCAGGTTATCGTTGCCAAAATAGCGATGATAATGATTGGAACAGCCCAAACAACAAGCTCAATTTTGTTGGAATGGGACCAGTTTGGGGTGTAGGTCGCACTTTTGTTGGACGCGCGGTACTTCCATGCAAAAGCAAACGCCATAAAAATAACCGGAATTACGACGATCAACATTAAACCGATAGCAGTAAGTATCAGTGTTTTTTGTTCGACTCCGATTGCGCCTTTGGGATTCATCAATACCATATCGCAACCACTGAGCATTACCGTGGCTGCTAATAAAGACAACATACCCATATTTTTAATGTATTTCTTAAGTCTCATCTAACGACCTCAATTACAAAAGGGCTCTATTGTCGTTTCATGTGTGCGGGCATTTTACGGGAAGGTTGCAGGACTGTAAACATGCTTAAGATTGTGTCAGCGGCTTGTTGACACTTTATGTTAAGGGGGTCACAGATGTTGCCATGCGTGACAATTTACTAATAGCAACAATATGTTGGCGATAGTGACTGGTGGAGAATCGCTAGATGTTAAGGAAAAACAACGGTAATTAGCGTTTTATTCATGGGAAATACTGATTTTAAATTATTACCTAGGCTTATTTTATGTAAATAATATGTGATGACACGGTAAAATAAAATATATTCAGGGGCGCTATAAATAGTCACCCCAGAATCATTTAACTAGAAATTATATTTAATTGAGTAAACGATACCGTCTTGTAAGAAATCTTCACCCAATTTGTTATAAGCATAACGGTACTGAATACCAGTAGTGAATTGTTTTACCGGTGTCCACCAAAGTGCAATGGCACCATTTACCCCATTACGGCCACCGTTACCTGCGGCATAACGTTCAGCGCGATTAAACTCCAGTTCATTCCAGTTGGTGATACTGAAGTTTTCATCGAATGCGGTGAAGTCATAACCTGCAACCCAGCCCACTACATAACCGTTATTACCTGAGTAATAGGTTTGGTCAACATAATGCAATGCGACGAAAGGTTTCATCCAGACACCTGCTACGGTGGCGTTATAGCCGATACCGTACAGGGTATTTACTTCGTGGAAGTTGCTGTAATTGTTACCTTCAGCACTCGGTAGCGAGTAAGTGCCATAAAGATGACCATACAGGTTGAAGCCGGAATCACCTAAATAGTAGCGGCCTGTTGTTTTGAAGGTATAGCGCTGGTTATCACCCGGTTGCGCCGTTTTTGAGTTGAATGGGTTTTCTAAATCAAAGAAGCCGTAGACCTCACCCCAGCTATAACCTGCACCACCTTCAAGTTCGATATAAGCAAAGTCATCTTTGTGCGAAGAATCACCTGATTTATGCGTAGTGCTGCGGGTCCAGTCAAGATAGTTCATGCTGATATTAGCAAATCCCCACTGGTATTCAGCTTGTACGGCGGGAGCCACCGTGACCGCAGTCAGCGCGACAGCGCCGAGAAGAATTTTACGCATAAATGCCTCTGTGTAGTTGAAAGATATCAGGAGAAATAAAAGGACACAGTCCTTAACAAAAAGTGCGCACATCATAGTCTCAGAGCACGAAAGGATAAATAGCTCGAGGTGATGCAGGTCTCATTTTGTGAATAATATTTTGCAAGTGTTGCTGTAATTTGTGACTTGGTTCAATAAATATGCAGGGTTCTTCCGAGAGTAGAATGAGTGGAGCGGGCTGATAAATGCAAAAAAGCCGGCACAAGTGCCGGCTTTGGTTAATGAGTGTGGTTTATTAAGCTAATTTTTCTCGTCTTAGCGCAAGATAATCCAATACCCCGCCAAGAACCATGCCGACCACACTGAGCTGAATGCCGCGTAGCAACAATATATCGGCTATTTGTGGGACTGCCGTCCAATCCAGAGCGTTACAGATCAGTAAAACTAACCATGCACCTAATAATATGCAGCCAATCGTTAAAAAGCGTAGCGCCCAACGATAAGCTGTTTTGAACGCTGTTCGAGGCATAAATTCATCTGTTTTCTGGGTATGTTCCAGCGTCTGTCGGCAGATATAAAGCAGAAGCAAACCGGGAATCGCGGCAGCAATTGAAAACAAATAAAACAGCGGCCAACCGTGCGTCTCAACGAACCATCCAGCAATTGGGCCGACATAAACTCGACCTACCGCAGAAAGTGCCGATAACAACGCAAATTGTGTGGCGGAGAACGATTTATTACAAAGCGTCATCAGCAGTGCAACAAATGCCGCAGTTCCCATTCCCCCACACAAGTTCTCCAAGAAGATAGCGCTGCCCATGGAGATTATATTCTTGTCGGTGATGGATAATAGCCAATAACCAATGTTGGAGATCGCTTGTAAAATCCCGAAAATCATCAATGCGCGGAATAAACTCAAGCGCTGCATCAGCAAACCGCCATACAGAGCGCCAATAATAGTGGCAATCAACCCTAGCGTTTTATTAACCAGCCCGACTTCGCCGGCATCAAAACCGACTCCACGGATCAGGAACGTTGTACTGAGGCTGGCTGCAAATGCATCCCCCATTTTGTACAACACAATCAGCAGCAGAATCAGCCATGCATTATTACGACCAAAAAAATCACGCAACGGCTCAACAATTGCCTGCTCCAGCGTTTTTGGTGGGGCAATTCGAATCTCAGGTTCAGGGGCAAACAGCGTGGCAAACACCCCAATTAGCATTAACCCAGCCATCAGCCAGTAAGTGGATTGCCAGCCAAGATAGCGGTCAGCTATCCATAGCGCTAACCCACCCGACACCAACATGGCGAGACGATAGCCTAAGACGGAAACTGCCGCCCCTGTACCGCGATCTTCCGCTGCGAGCAAATCGGTTTTATAGGCATCAAAAACAATATCTTGTGATGCAGAGCAGAAGGCAACCAGCACGGCAATTGCGGCCAGCCACCATAAATGTTTGGCAGGCTCCATAAAGCCCATGGCGATAATAGCCACAATTAATAACAACTGACTGACCAGCAACCAACCACGTCGACGGCCAAGGAATGAGGGAGTGTAGCGGTCCATCAACGGGGACCAGAGGAACTTAAATACGTAAGCCTGACCGACCAGCGAAAAGATACCAATAGTTTTCAGGCTGACGTTTTCGACCGTCATCCAGGCTTGCAGCGTTCCGCCCGTAAGGGCCAGAGGAAGGCCTGAAGCAAAACCCAACAATAGCAGAACAAGAGAATTGCGCTGGGTAAAAAGATTTGAATAGCGATTGGGCATGTGAGACCTACATGCTCCACCCCGTGAGCGGGGCAGAGCATTCTGTTAAGCAGTAATCATGATGTTAAACGCACAACCAATTAACGGGCATTTTGCTTGATAAAGCTGCTGACGCTAGTGTCTTGCGCCATATCGGCAATAACATCGCTTAATACGGTATTCACTGCGTCAGTAATCTTTTCATTGGTCGCAGTAAATGCGCCCTGAACATTGTAGCTGGCACGGTAATTCTTCACCTGTTTATTGCCATTTTTCGCGGTAGCGGTAATAGAAATATCGGCTTTCGTGGTGATGTTGTAGCGCAGGTTACCTTCTTGTACATCGGCATACAGTTGATTGACAACAATTTGCAGATCAACAGGTGCATTAGTACCAATCATGTAACCACGGGCGGTCATTTGCTTTTCAAGCACTTCTTGTAACAGGAACCGCAGATCACGAGATGGGGTCAACACGACCAGTTGGCCATCACGATTGACTTTAGCCAGTGCAGAGTCCTGACGCTGGTCTGCCCCATTAATGCTGATAGTAATCCCCATTAATGTTGGGTCTTGTGGTGGTAATACGACTTTCGGGGTGACATTCAAGGTGTTGTTACTGGCAGCACAACCCGCCAATATAAAAACCGCCAACAGCGGGAAAAGAATTTTCTTTAGCATGTTCACTTTCTCAATAGTTATGGAATTTTTTAATAATCAGAGCGGGATAGCAGCCATGTTATTTTGCAAGTTTGCAGTTGCCACATCATATCACCGCGATTGACGGGTGGAAGATCCCGATGCAGAGATATTCAGGATATTTTGTATCTGAAATGTTATAAAACAGCGAAAATCAACTAATATTGTAATAAATAGTAGGCAGTTTTCTGCCTCAGTAGTAAGGAGAGCATGATGATTTTGATTCGAGAACAAATTGAAGAAAAACTAAAAAGGGCATTCGAACCGGATCATCTGGAGGTGATTAATGAAAGTTATCGCCACAATGTTCCCGCGGGTTCTGAAAGTCATTTTAAAATTGTGATCGTCAGCAATAAATTTCAAGATCAACGCTTTCTGAATCGCCATCGCGCGATTTATAGTGCGTTGGCTGATGAGCTGGCAAGCACTGTTCATGCGCTGGCCTTACATACTTACACTCAAAAAGAGTGGGCGGGGTTACAAGATACTGTACCGGCTTCACCTTCTTGTCGTGGCGCGGGTACACTGGCTTAATCTGCGAGCGTAATCAAATACAAACCGGATAACAGTAGTAATTCTGGTCTGATTTAGGGTATTAGTAGGTGAGAATTTTGCGAGCGGCCTATAGGGCCGCTTCTGTTTCTGTATAGGCGACGTCTTAGTTTAATCGGTGCGCCGCAGGAGTTTTAGCCGAGGGAACGATTCACGCGTGAATTTTACCGCGACAACATTCGCTTGCTTTCCTCGACTCATAACCTGTGCGCCGCTATAATGTCGCGTCTTATTTTTCCGGAATGGTTTCGGGACGCTTCTGACATCTGGGATACTCGGTTCTGTTTAATGCGGCCGTCCCGGTTCTTAGAGGGTGTTTTCAGAGTTCGCATCATTCCTGAAAGGGTAATGGTGCTGCTTCGTTGCAGCTTCTGGAGTTGACCGAGCACTGTGATTTTTTTGAGGTAACAAGATGCAAGTTTCTGTTGAAACCACTCAAGGCCTTGGCCGCCGTGTAACAATTACTGTTGCTGCTGACAGCATTGAGAAAGCAGTAAAAAGCGAATTAGTTAAAGCCGCTAAAAATGTTCGTATCGACGGTTTCCGTAAAGGCCATGTGCCAATGAACATCGTTGAACAGCGTTACGGCGCATCAGTTCGTCAGGATGTGCTGGGTGATCTGATGCAACGTAATTTCGTTGATGCGATCATTAAAGAAAAAATCAACCCAGCGGGCGCGCCAAACTATGTGCCGGGCCAGTACAAGCAGGGTGAAGATTTTACTTATTCCGTTGAGTTTGAAGTGTATCCGGAAGTTGAGCTGAAAGATCTGGAAAGCATTGAAGTTGAAAAGCCAGTTGTTGAAGTTAATGACGCTGACGTTGATACCATGCTGGAAACTCTGCGTAAGCAACAAGCAACTTGGAAAGAAACTGACGCTGCAGTAACGGCTGAAGATCGCGTCACTCTGGATTTCACTGGTTCTATCGACGGTGAAGTGTTCGAAGGTGGCAAAGCATCTGATTTCGTGCTGGCAATGGGCCAGGGTCGTATGATCCCAGGTTTCGAAGAAGGTGTAATCGGCCATAAAGCCGGTGAAGAATTCACCATCGACGTCAACTTCCCAGAAGATTACCACGCAGAAAACCTGAAAGGTAAATCAGCTAAATTCGACATCGTGTTGAAAAAAGTTGAAGTGCGTGAATTGCCAGAACTCACTGAAGAATTCATCAAACGTTTCGGCGTTGCTGATGGTTCATTAGCGGGTCTGCGTGCTGAAGTGCGCAAAAACATGGAACGTGAGCTGAAAGGTGCAGTGCGTAACCGTGTTAAAACTCAGGCAATCGACGGTCTGGTTAGTGCTAACGAAATCGACGTTCCAGCAGCACTGGTTGAAGGTGAAATCGACGTTCTGCGCCGTCAAGCTGCACAGCGTTTCGGTGGTAACGAGAAACAAGCTGCTGAACTGCCACGTGAATTGTTCGAAGAACAAGCTAAACGTCGCGTTGTTGTTGGTCTGTTGCTGGGTGAGGTTATCAGCCAGCACGAGCTGAAAGCTGATGAAGATCGTGTGAAAGCACTGATCGAAGAAATGGCTTCTGCTTACGAAGATCCACAAGAAGTGATTGAGTTCTACAGCAAAAACAAAGAGCTGATGAACAATATGCGCAATGTTGCTCTGGAAGAACAAGCCGTAGAAACTCTGCTGGCTAAAGCCAAAGTAACTGAAAAACCAACGACCTTTAGTGAACTGATGAATCAGACCACGACTGCGTAATGTTTTTTTAGCGTAGTAAACGGATTAAGCCCGTCGCCTTTGGCTACGGGCTTTTTCTTTTAGTAACAATAATCCCTCAATAGTATGATTAATCTGGCATGTTTCGCTGTAATCTGCGCTATATTTGAAAAGTGAAATGAAGTCATTAACAAATAATTTATTAATACGGCGTCGGGATTACGGCAGGGATCGCGAACGATGGTTAGGTTGAAAAATGTGTGTGGGACTTGAAAAAGAATATTAATCCCCCAATTAACTTAATAGACGTTCATATTCGATGTTGATAAAACACTGGCTGAATACCACCGTCAAATGAGTCTGGATAACCAGACTGTTTGCATGCGACCTTGATGCATGAACATAGTCATCATTGCTTATCTCAAGTAGAATCGGTTATGAATGGCGCCAAAGTAAATTCTATTAGGAGACGGTAATGTCATACAGTGGCGAACGAGATCAATTTGCACCTAACATGGCTCTGGTGCCAATGGTAGTTGAGCAGACTTCACGTGGGGAGCGTTCTTACGATATCTTCTCCCGTCTGCTGAAAGAGCGCATCATTTTTCTGACCGGTCAAGTTGAAGACCATATGGCCAACTTGATCACAGCGCAAATGCTGTTTCTGGAAGCAGAGAATCCGGAAAAAGACATTTTCCTGTATATCAACTCACCAGGTGGGGTGATTACTGCCGGGATGTCAATTTATGACACCATGCAATTTATTAAGCCTGATGTCAGCACTATTTGTATGGGCCAGGCGTGTTCGATGGGCGCATTCTTGTTGACTGCGGGTGCCAAAGGTAAACGTTTCTGCCTGCCGAATTCGCGGGTGATGATTCATCAACCGTTGGGCGGCTTCCAGGGCCAGGCCACAGATATTGAAATTCATGCAAAAGAGATTTTAAAAGTGAAATCACGCATGAACGAACTGATGGCGCATCACACGGGAAAATCTCTCGAAGAAATAGAGAGAGACACTGAGCGCGACCGTTTCCTGTCTGCCGAACAGGCTGTAGAATACGGTTTAGTCGATTCTGTGTTCACCCGTCGTGACTAACGACTTATTTCTGTGAGCCGATATACTATAGTGAATGTAAATAGAACAAATCGCGATGCTTAATTAGCCAGGTTGCGTATTGTTTGTTCACTCCATATGATGTCGACTGTCCGTTGAAGGCTAACGTGGCGTACAGAAGTTGCGAGAATAGTCTCCCTGCCGCAGGTTTTCGATGTGGCAGATATTAAAGAAGAGGTTTACTGATGACAGATAAGCGCAAAGACGGTTCTGGAAAGCTGCTGTATTGCTCTTTCTGCGGCAAAAGCCAGCATGAAGTGCGTAAGCTAATTGCCGGGCCGTCAGTGTATATCTGCGATGAATGTGTCGATTTGTGTAACGACATTATTCGCGAAGAGATCAAAGAAGTCGCACCGCACCGCGAGCGTAGCTCGCTGCCAACGCCACACGAAATTCGTCGCCACCTTGATGATTACGTCATCGGGCAAGAACCGGCGAAAAAAGTATTGGCGGTTGCGGTGTATAACCACTACAAACGTTTACGCAATGGCGACACCAGCAATGGTATCGAATTGGGTAAAAGTAACATTCTGCTGATTGGCCCGACAGGCAGTGGTAAAACGCTGTTGGCGGAAACGCTGGCTCGCTTCTTGGATGTGCCATTTACGATGGCAGATGCAACCACACTGACTGAAGCCGGTTATGTGGGTGAAGATGTTGAAAACATCATTCAGAAGTTGCTGCAGAAATGTGATTACGATGTGCAGAAAGCACAGCGCGGTATCGTCTATATCGATGAAATTGATAAAATTTCACGCAAGTCTGATAACCCATCTATCACCCGTGATGTGTCGGGTGAAGGTGTGCAACAGGCCCTGTTGAAATTGATCGAAGGGACTATTGCTGCTGTTCCGCCGCAAGGTGGCCGTAAACATCCTCAGCAGGAGTTTTTGCAGGTTGATACCTCTAAGATTCTGTTTATCTGTGGTGGTGCTTTCGCGGGCTTGGATAAAGTTATCGGGCAGCGTATTAACACCGGTAGCGGTATTGGCTTTGGTGCCACAGTAAAAGGTAAGTCAGAAAAGGCGACTGAAGGTGAATTATTACGCCAGGCAGAGCCAGAAGACTTAATTAAATTCGGTTTAATCCCTGAGTTTATCGGCCGTTTACCTGTTGTAGCGACCTTGAGCGAGTTGAGCGAAGATGCTCTGATTCAGATTCTAAAAGAGCCGAAAAACGCTCTGACGAAACAATATCAGGCATTGTTCAATCTTGAAGGGGTAGAGCTTGAGTTCCGTGATGAAGCGTTGACCGCTATCGCTAAAAAAGCGATGGCGCGTAAAACCGGTGCTCGTGGCCTGCGTTCTATCGTAGAAGCTGCTTTGCTCGATACCATGTATGACTTGCCATCAATGGACAGTGTGGAAAAAGTCGTAGTAGACGAGTCAGTTATTGCTGGTCAGTCTGCGCCAATGCTAATTTATGGTCAGCCTGAAGCTCAAGCTTCTGGCGAATAATTAGCCAAATAATCCAGATGGTTAGTACGACAATGGGGGATTTTATCCCCCATTTCTTTTTCCTCGCATTGTAATCGTTGAATGTAAGACATTCGTCCCCATATACTCAATTACCTATTTAGTGAAACTCGTGATGATTCGTGTTTCACGAGATTCCCAGTAATCTGGCGGAAGCTAAACTAAGAGAGAGCTCTATGAACCCTGAGCGTTCCGAACGCATAGAAATCCCTGTATTGCCTCTGCGCGATGTGGTGGTTTATCCGCATATGGTGATTCCACTGTTTGTCGGCCGGGAAAAGTCGATTCGGTGCCTGGAAGCGGCAATGGACCATGATAAAAAAATCATGCTGGTTGCGCAGAAAGAAGCCTCAACTGATGAGCCTGGTATCAACGATCTGTTTTCAGTCGGCACTGTAGCCTCAATTCTGCAAATGCTTAAATTGCCTGATGGCACAGTCAAAGTGCTGGTTGAAGGGCTACAGCGTGCGCGTATTACCACGCTTTCCGACAGCGGTGAGCACTTTGCTGCTCAAGCAGAATATTTAGAATCACCGGTGATGGACGATCGCGAGCAAGAAGTGCTGGTTCGCACGGCGATTAATCAGTTTGAAGGTTACATCAAACTGAACAAAAAAATCCCACCAGAGGTACTGGCTTCATTGCACAGTATTGATGATGCGGCACGTCTTGCTGACACTATCGCGGCACATATGCCGTTGAAATTAAATGATAAGCAAGCTGTTCTGGAAATGTTCGATGTGACCGAGCGTCTGGAATATCTGATGGCGATGATGGAGTCTGAAATTGACCTGTTGCAGGTTGAAAAACGGATTCGTAATCGCGTCAAAAAACAGATGGAAAAGAGCCAGCGTGAGTACTATCTGAATGAGCAAATGAAAGCTATTCAGAAAGAACTGGGCGAGATGGATGACGCACCAGACGAACATGAAGCATTAAAACGCAAAATCGAAGCGGCCAAAATGCCGAAAGATGCGCGTGAAAAAACAGAAGCTGAACTGCAAAAACTGAAAATGATGTCGCCGATGTCGGCGGAGGCCACCGTTGTTCGTGGTTACATTGATTGGATGTTGCAGGTTCCGTGGAACAGCCGCAGTAAAGTGAAAAAAGATCTGGTCAAAGCGCAGGAAGTTCTGGATACCGACCACTACGGCTTAGAACGTGTTAAAGATCGTATTTTGGAATACCTCGCAGTACAAAGCCGGGTTAGCAAAATTAAAGGGCCAATTTTGTGTCTGGTAGGGCCTCCTGGGGTAGGTAAAACCTCCTTGGGGCAGTCTATTGCCAAAGCAACCGGGCGCCAATATGTGCGCATGGCATTGGGTGGCGTGCGTGATGAAGCGGAAATTCGCGGTCACCGCCGTACCTATATTGGTTCTATGCCAGGTAAATTGATCCAGAAAATGGCAAAAGTTGGAGTGAAAAACCCACTTTTCCTGTTAGATGAGATCGACAAAATGGCATCTGATATGCGTGGTGATCCTGCCTCTGCATTGCTTGAAGTATTAGATCCAGAACAAAACGTCGCATTTAACGATCACTATCTGGAAGTGGATTATGATCTGTCAGATGTCATGTTTGTAGCAACGTCTAACTCCATGAATATTCCGGCCCCACTGCTGGATCGTATGGAAGTTATCCGTCTGTCTGGCTATACCGAAGATGAGAAACTCAATATTGCCAAGCAGCATCTGCTGCCAAAACAATTTGAGCGCAACGCCATCAAAAAAGGCGAGCTGACCATCGACGATAGCGCCATTATGAGCATTATCCGTTATTACACCCGTGAAGCAGGGGTACGTAGTTTGGAACGTGAAATCTCCAAACTGTGTCGGAAAGCGGTAAAAAATCTGCTGATGGATAAAACGGTTAAGCACATTGAAATCACAGGCGACAATCTGAAAGATTTCTTAGGTGTACAGAAAGTCGATTATGGCCGTGCTGATACTGAAAACCGTGTTGGTCAAGTCACTGGCTTGGCATGGACCGAAGTCGGCGGCGATTTGCTGACTATCGAAACGGCCTGTGTTCCGGGTAAAGGTAAACTGACTTACACCGGTTCGCTGGGCGAAGTCATGCAAGAGTCAATTCAGGCCGCATTGACGGTGGTGCGCGCACGTGCAGATAAATTGGGCATTAACCCTGATTTTTATGAAAAACGTGATATTCACGTGCATGTGCCTGAAGGTGCGACACCGAAAGATGGTCCAAGCGCAGGTATTGCAATGTGTACCGCATTGGTTTCTTGCTTGACCGGTAACCCAGTTCGGGCCGATGTGGCGATGACCGGCGAAATCACTTTACGTGGTTTAGTATTACCTATCGGTGGTTTAAAAGAGAAATTACTGGCCGCTCACCGTGGTGGGATCAAAGTGGTGCTGATTCCAGATGATAATAAACGTGATTTAGAAGAGATTCCGGATAACGTTATTGCTGATCTGGAGATTCACCCGGTTAAACGGATTGATGATGTTTTAGCCATTGCTTTGCAAAATCCAGCCTTCGGGGCACAGCCGGTAGCGTCAAAATAGTGACGGATCGCAAAAAGTATTGATAAAACTGATGCTGGTGAGTGAAATGCTACTTGCCAGCTATTTTTTGTGCGGCTAAGTTAGTTCGGCTGTCTGGCAAAAGTTTAAGCCTTTGGGCTGCTTGCTAAGGTCGGGCAGGATTGATATAACAGCTGCGCTGTCGTGTTGTCCGTAGGGATTTTCGGCGCGACGATAGAATTCTAAAGGGGATGAAAGAGTGAATAAGTCACAACTGATCGACAAAATTGCCGCAGGTGCTGATATTTCTAAAGCGGCCGCTGGGCGCGCATTGGATGCAATTATTTCTTCTGTTACTGATACCTTGAAAGATGGGGATGAAGTAGCTCTGGTTGGTTTTGGTTCTTTTACAGTTCGTGAGCGTGCTGCACGAACTGGCCGTAACCCTCAGACTGGTAAAGAAATCAGTATTCCAGCAGCTAAAGTACCAGGCTTCAAGGCCGGCAAGGGTCTGAAAGACGCTGTAAACTGATTGCCGCGTCAATTCTCACCTGCGTTTGTGTTAAACAATAACCTGACGCAGTTGAGCTGGTAAGGTAAGATACAAGGCGCATCGTTAATGATGCGCTTTTTTTTCGTTTAGGCAGTTGAACTGACTTAGCGCTGAACTTACGTAACATTCTGGTTTGTCGAAAAAATGTCGGTAGCCTTTTGAGTAAAAAATGCAGTAGTAAGAAAGTACAATAAGCAGTTTTAACGCGCAGCAGCACGAAGGGCTGTCGCAAGGAATGCTGGGTTTATTTAGACCTGCGCAACAGTTTTAATCCATATTACAGCGGAGTATTGTCACATTATGATGGACAATTTACGCGCGGCTGCTAATAACGTCGTGCTCAAAATCATTCTGGCCTTGATCATGTTGTCCTTTATCCTGACTGGGGTTGGCAGCTATCTGATTGGTGGTTCCAACGACTTCGCCGCCAAGGTTAATGGCCAAGAGATTAGTCGTGCTCAGTTAGAACAGGCTGTACAGAGTGAACGTGGCCGCTTGCAACAGCAATTAGGTGAACAGTTCTCCGCACTGGCTGCGAACGAAGGCTACATGCTGCAACTGCGCCAGCAAGTTCTTGGGCAGTTGGTCAACAATATGTTACTTGACCAATATGCTAAAAAACTGGGCCTGACAGCGAGCGACGAACAAGTTAAAGATGCCATTCGCCAGGCACCTTATTTCCAAACTGATGGTAAGTTCGATAACAGCAAATATCTTGAGCTGGTTAATCGCATGGGTTACACCCCAGATCAATTTGCTCAATTACAACGTCAGCAGCTCATTAATCAACAATTGCTGCAAGCCTTTGGCGATACTGGTTTTGTTCTTCCTGTCGAAGCACAAGCCATGTCAGAGCTGATTTTGCAGCAACGTGAAGTCCGCTTGGCAACCATCGACCTTAAAGCTCTGCAAGCACAGCAAAAAGTGACCGATGAAGAGCTGCAAGCCTACTATGATCAGAACAAAAATAGCTTCATCGCGCCGGAACAGATGAAAGTCAGTTTCATTGTGATGGATGCTGCAGCGATGCAGGACAAGATTACGGTTACCGAAGAAGACATTTCTGCTTATTACGACCAACACAAAAGCAGCTACACCCAACCAGAACAGCGTAATTACAGTGTTATTCAGTTTAAAACCGAAGCAGAAGCCAAAGCTGCACTGGATGAACTGAAAAAAGGTGCTGATTTTTCCGCGATGGCAAAAGAGAAATCTACCGATATCATCTCTCGTAAGAATGGCGGTGAATTGGGTTGGTTGGAGCCAGAAACTACTGCGGATGAACTGAAACAAGCTAATCTGACTGAAAAAGGTCAGTTATCTGATGTAGTTAAATCTTCTGTAGGCTACTTGATTGTCCGTTTGAATGACATCAAGCCAGAGCAAGTTAAACCATTATCTGAAGTGCATGATGCGCTGGCTAAACAGGTTAAGCAGGAAAAAGCGGTTGATGCTTATTACGCGTTACAGCAAAAAGTGAGCGAAGCGGCAACCAGTGATAACGAGTCTTTGGCCTCCGCCGAAGAAGCAGCAGGGGCTAAAGCCAAACAAACAGATTGGTTTACCCGTGATACGGTACCCGCTGAAGTTAATTTCAAACCTGTTGTTCAAGCCATCTTTGATGGCGGTTTAGTGGGTGAGAATGGCGCACCGGGTAGCAACTCAGATGTCATCACTGTTGATGGTGATCGTGCGTTTGTTATTCGTATTGATGGGCATAAACCAGAAGGCATTGAGCCATTCGCTCAAGTTCGTGATCAAGTTGCTGAATTGGTGAAACGCCAGAAAGCAGAACAACTGGCACGAGTTGATGGTGAGAAGATCCTAACGGCGCTGAAACAAGGTAAAGGCGAAGAAGCCATGAAAGCCGCGGGTATCAGCTTCGGTGAGAAGAAAACCTTGTCGCGGGCACCAGATGATGATCAACTGGTGCAGACCATCTTTGCATTGCCTCATCCGCAAAAAGACCAACCGGTTTATGGTTTGTCTCAGGACCGTCAGGACAACATTGTATTGATTGAACTGTTATCAGTGACGCCGGGTAAATTGCCGGAAGGTGAAATGAAAACCTTTATTGCTAAAATGCAAGAGGGTTCCAGCGGTGTCACTTTTGATGCGTTGATGGCTAACCTGCACAAACAGGCGACTATCAAGATGGGGCCTGCGGAGCAGCAGCAACCGCAATAAGTCTCGCATTCATTTGCAAATCGATGTAACAACGAAAGGTCGCTTTGGCGGCCTTTCGCATATCTGAAATCTGTCATTTGCGGTGAGTCGGGAGGTACGGCAAGGTAGTCATGCTGTCAAATACAAGGAGGACACAGCATGAAATCCCTAGGAAAATTATTTGTAGTTACGTTGCTATTAACCGGTTTAAATATCCACTCTCCAGCCCACGCAGTAGCTGCAAGTTCCGCCAGTAGCTCCCCGCAAGAAAAAGTGCTTCATTCGTCAGGTAAGGTAACCGTATCCAGTAACGCATCAAAAGTGGTACAGGACAAAATGACGGTAACCGCTACAGCGGACAAGCACTCAGCAAATAAAGCATCAGATAGTCTACAAAGCCAAATTGATATTAATCGTGCTGATGCAGAACAGTTAGCGCAGTACCTCAATGGTGTTGGTAGGAAAAAAGCCGAGGCAATTGTTAGCTATCGCGAGCAATTCGGCCCTTTTACAGAGGCTGAACAACTGCTTGAAGTCCCGGGGATTGGTCCCTCTTTTCTAGAGAAAAATAGCACCAGAATTAAGATATAAATAGGGCAGTCAGGCAGATTCGAGAGAGTGTTTGCCTGACTATTTTCATAACGAATAATTCCCAGTATTTCATAATGTAAGTCGCAAAGGTGGGGTAAAACTGTGATGCTGATCCAGATTATATAGTCAGCGTGCTATGAAGTGTTTTTCCTCTGCTAATCTTTCTTTTTGAGGTCATACCAGTTGTGCCCGTCACTCTATAATTACAATTAACTGTCTGGAGAAGCTCGTCGTCATGCATACTCATATTAAAGTTAGGGGTTTCCATATTGATGTTTTTCAACATGTTAATAATGCCCGCTACTTAGAGTTTCTCGAAGAGGCGCGTTGGGAGTGGCTTGAGGGAGAACCAGCAGCACAGTGGATGGCGGAACACCAAATCGCTTTTATCGTAGTTAATATCAATATTAACTACCGACGGCCTGCAGTATTGGGTGATCTGTTGCGCATTGATAGTCAGCTATTGAGGCTGAATGGTAAAAGCGGCGTAATGAAGCAAACTGTCACACTGGAACCAGAGTCTATTGCTGTCGCTGATGCGGAATTGACTTTTGTTTGTATTGATTTACGTAGCCAAAAGGCATTGCCCATTGAAGGGGCGCTGCGCGAAAAACTTGAGGAGTTTGTGAATCGGGAGCGCTAAAAGAAACGGCTTTGCTATTTATAATCATAACGAATTATTGCTTATTAATAGCTACCTCGGCCGGATAGCACGAGGTAGCGACAATAAAGAGTTAAATCAATCCGGTTTTTTGCTTTAGGCTCAGCAGAACATTAGATTTATTCGCCAGATAAAACTCTAACCCTTTAGCACGCAAATGACATGCGGCACATTGGCCGCAGCCATCACCCTGAATTCCATTGTAACAGGTGAGGGTGTTATGGCGGACTCGTTCGAGTTGCTGATAATAATCGGCTAGGGCCCAGGTTTCGGCCTTATCTAGCCACATCAAAGGCGTGATGAACGCGATATCTCGGCCAATACCTAAATCTATGGCATGGTTGAGTGCTTTAACGAACTCATCCCGGCAATCTGGATAGCCGGAGAAATCAGTTTCGCAGACCCCAGTGATGACGGCTTCAGCTTGTACCTGATATGCATAAATAGCCGCTAAGGTAAGAAATAAAATATTACGGCCAGGGACAAAAGTACTGGGAACAGCATCTTTTTCGTCCTCACTGTAGAGAGGGACGGGGATACTGTCGCGGGTCAGGCTACTAACCGCTAACTCATTGAGCATACCGACATCCAGGACTTTGTGAGCCGCAGCACCAAGTTCAGTTGCCAATTTTTGGGCAACCTCTATTTCTGCACGGTGGCGCTGCCCGTAATCGAATGTAATACAGTGGACTTCATCATATTGCTGTAATGCTTGGATTAAACAGGTGGTGGAGTCTTGCCCACCACTAAAAACAACGACGGCGCGTGTCATGCTATTACCTCGTGCGGCTGTGGGATTTAAGGACGTCATCCCCTACAGCAAAATTAAGAACTGACAGTATGGTACTCAGTTAGCACGAGAAAAGGTAGCAAGGTGCGTTTGGCCATCAGACTGTAGTTGGGGGGAGCCACGCCTGACTAAAGTCGAACCAGCCGTAAGCAGTTAACGTAACACCATTAATTCGTGGTGGGGCATTGACCTGATATTGATAGTTAAACAGTGGCAGAATCAGCCCTGACAGCATTAACTCATTGTAATGTGCGCGCAATTGGCGAAAGCGCTCTGGAGAGGGTTCGATTTGCTGAATACGGGTCAGCGTTTTTTGCTGCTGTTCCCACTGTTCGGGTGAGAGAATGCCACGCCACAGCGGGTCAAGCCGGAGCCAACTTTCCATCGTCGCTTCAGGTGATTCACCAACTAAATGGTCTGCAAGCAATAAGTCAGCTTCTTCAATTTGGCGAATACTTTTCCACTGCTTATCATTGTTGGCGCGAATATCTAATGTGCAGCCGTGAACAGCCAGAACTGTTTTGAGTTGCATGGCGACCGTCTCAAGCTCCATTGGCGGCTGATAAACCAATACCAAATGGTCTGGCAGTGGTGGGTCTTCATTGGTGCTAAATTGTGGAATAGGCCAGCCCGGCAGCATCTCATGGCTGGGGGTGATAATACCGCGCTTGATGGAAAGCTCCTCCAATATTCCAGAGGTTTGCACGATCATCAGTAACTTAGCGGTTTGCTGCGAAGTCATATGATGTCGGTGCTGATTAATTGCCAGATAGCAAAAGCCAAGGCTCATACTGCGCTGGACAGGGCGAACCAGAGGGAAATCCTCTTCTTGACCGATGGTGATGCGCACCGGATGCTGACAACTGCCATCGGTTGAGGGGATCGCCAGACTTGGCGTTATCCAGTATTCGATGATTTCCAGATAAGGGTGCTGCAAATGGTAAAATTCATGCTGTTCTAATCGCACCAGATGCGGTTCAAACGTGGCTAGCTTAAAAGGGCCAGCCCCTAGCAGCGGATGCTCTGGATGAAATAACCGGCAGGGTAAATCAGCTAATCGGTGAGCCAGCCAGTAATCAGGCCGAGAAAGCGTAAATTGCAGACACAGAGCATGGGGCAGGGTAATAGTTAAAATATTGGCGAAACTAGGCTGACTGCGCGTATTTTCCTGCAGCAGTGTCAGTGTTTGTAATAATTGTTCGCCACGGATGTGTTCACCGTTATGCCAGCGCAATTGGCTACGTAAAAAGAATTGCCAGATTAAACCATCTTCACTGACGTGCCAGTGATGGGCCAGATCGGGTTGAGGCTGTGGGTCACCGGTATTAAACCGAGTCAAACCCGCATGTAACGTATAAATTAAGTGTTGTTCAGCCCGGCCTGTGGCGGTAAGAGGGTTTAATGGTTCAAGTTTGCGGTAGTAAGGGATTCGCAATATTGGGCTATCGGCTTGCCACTGCCCACCCATATGCGGGTTCAACAACGCTTGGAGGCGTTCAGGTTCCAACTGAGCTAATTCAAATGCGGCTTGATGATCACCTTGCTCAAGAAAGATTTGCAGATAACTTGCCCTGAGTATTTCCGGGCTTTTCAGGCATTGCAACTGCGCGCGTTTTCCTCGGCCAACCTGAGAGTGCCAACTGAGCCAGTCGTTCGCTTGTAGTTGCTGAATCAGGGTGCGGGCATGACGTTCACTGCAAAATAGTAGACCCGCAATTTCACCTACCGTGGTAGATACCTGCTGGTCTGCAAACTTCTTGTATAGACGCTGATATTGGGCAAGTCGGTGAATAATGCGCATAATTAATAACCTATTCCATTAGGGCTATCTTATCTGCCAATTTGAATCTCACCAGCACTCGCATAAAAATAGACCACTGATTGAATCGATGCTAAATACAGAACAGTTTAAATTAATTGTTCACTATTAGTTCCGTAAATATTACGCCATAATTTTATACATATCACCAGTTTCACTCTTTATGAGGTTTTGAATGTACCGTTTAGCCGCTTTTGATATGGATGGAACTTTACTGATGCGCGACCATAATATTGGTGGCGCGACATTGAACGCGTTACATCAATTGGTGGAAAATGGCATCATCCTGACCTTTGCGACTGGTCGACATTACATTGATATGAAAGGGATCTTATCCCACTCAGGTATTAACGGCTATTTGATTACTGGTAATGGTACTCGCGTCTGTGGCATGGATGGGGAGCCGCTTTATGGCATGGATTTGCCTGCAGAACTGGTGGAATTTGCTCTACACGCACCATGGCAAACGAATGCCAGTATTCATATCTTCCGTGATGAGGGCTGGTTTACTGACTGCAATGATTCCACCCTGTTGACGGCACATAAAACCAGTGGTTTCCGGTTCCAACATACTCAATGGGATACATTGCCCCTGACAGGCAATCACAAAATTTGTTTTATCGCGCCTCATGAAGAGCTGGTTGAGCTGAAAACTCAACTTGAGCAGCAAATGGGGGGGAAAGCTGACTTCTGTTTCTCTGCGCTGGAGTGTCTGGAAGTTTTACCCCTCGGTTGTAATAAAGGGGCGGCTTTGGAGAGATTAAGTCACCACCTCGATTTAACTCTGGCAGATTGCATGGCATTTGGTGATGCCATGAATGATAAAGAGATGTTGTCGCGAGTGGGTCGTGGTTTGGTGATGGGAAATGCATTGCCACAATTGAAGCAAGAGTTACCTCAATTACAAGTTATTGGACGCTGCGAGCAACAAGGCGTGGCGCACTATTTGCAACATTGGCTAAGTTCACCACACCTCACCTATTCCCCCGAATTCTGAGGTATATCCCAGCGTACTTTACGTTGGGGTAGCTATTAGCCAGCCGGATAACCATCCGGTTTTTTTCTTCCGAAAGGGGCCAGTGTCAAGGCCCCTTTTATCTGTCAGCTACAGGTTGTTTAACTCATGGCTGAAGGGGGTTAAGTCGCCGATATTACTGCTTACCCAGGGTGGGTTGTAGTAGGTATCAAGATAACGTTCACCACTATCACAGAGCAAAGTCACAATCGCGCCGCTTTTACCCTCTTCGCGCATTTTCTTGGCCAATTGCAGCGCTCCCCAGACGTTTGTGCCGGTTGACGCTCCCACTTTACGGCCAAGAATACCTTCTAACCAATGAATGGTAGCGATACTGGCAGCATCCGGTACGCGTAACATACTGTCGATCACTTCTGGAATAAATGAAGGCTCTGCACGTGGCCGGCCAATACCTTCAATACGGCTCCCACAACTGCCAGTGACTGCGCGGTCACGATTGCAGAAGCAGTCATAAAATACTGAATTTTCCGGATCAACCACCACAAGCTGAGTATCATGACCTTGATAACGGATATAGCGGCCTAAGGTCGCCGATGTGCCGCCAGTACCTGCACTCATCACAATATAGTCAGGGACTGGGAAAGGTTCGCGGGCCATTTGGCGGAAGATACTATCGGCGATGTTATTGTTGCCACGCCAATCGGTCGCCCGCTCGGCGTAGGTGAATTGATCCATATAGTGACCGTTAAGTTCGCGCGCCAATTGTTCTGATGCGGCATAAATTTGCCCTGCACTTTCAACAAAATGGCAGCGGCCACCATAGAAGGCGATTTGTTCAACTTTACGTCGGGCGGTACAACTAGGCATTACTGCAATAAAGGGTAAACCAATCAGACGTGCAAAATAGGCTTCAGATACCGCGGTGCTTCCTGACGATGCCTCTATTATCGTAGTGCCTTCTTTTATCCAACCATTACACAAACCATAGAGAAACAGTGAGCGGGCTAAACGGTGCTTCAAACTGCCTGTTGGATGTGTACTTTCATCCTTTAAATAGAGATAAATGCCGGGAAAAGCGGGCAAGTTGAGTCGAATTAGGTGTGTATCAGCGGAGCGTTGAAAATCGGCTTCTATTTCGCTGATAGCGTTTTTTACCCAAGTATTGGTCATTTCATGGCCTGCGATGTAGGTAGTAAACTAATGATGACTAGATTAACGGTTATCAAAGAAAAAAACGTTGCCATTTTTCCTGCTTTATCGCCAAATGGTAGAAATTTATTCTATGGTTAATCGCTATGCTAGATAAAACTGACCGTAAACTCCTCTGTATGTTGCAAGAAGATTGCACACAGTCACTGCAAGTTCTGGCCGAGGCGGTCAATCTGACCTCCACTCCGTGTTGGAAACGTTTAAAGCGCCTTGAAGATGAGGGGTTTATTCGTGGGCGAGTCGCGTTATTAGATAGTGAAAAATTAGGATTAGGACTCACCGCATTTGTGCTGATCAAAACACAACAGCATAATAGTGGCTGGTATCAAGAATTCGTCGAGTTTACTAAGCAAATGCCAGAGGTGTTGGCGTTTTACCGTATGGCGGGTGAATATGACTATCTGATGCAGGTTGAAGTTGCCGATATGAAGAGCTATGACCGTTTTTACAAACGAATGGTTAATGGTGTGCCTGGGTTGATTGATGTGACTTCGAGCTTTGCGATGGAAAAGATAAAATATACAACCATGCTACCTGTGCCCGAATGATTTTTTGAATAAAAAGCTATTTTAATGATGATATTCTACTCTTAGTCGCTGTAGTGAAATACCGATGCTTTTCGGTGTCAAACCATGGAATAAAACTGCGTGAGATTGTTTGCACAATTAGGCTGGTATTTCCGCCGTGAATGGCGCCGTTACGTGGGCGCGGTATTGTTGCTGATCATTATTGCTATCTTGCAATTATTGCCACCTAAGCTGGTCGGGGTGATAGTCGATGGCATCAGTACAAAACAGATGTCGACTAATATGCTGTTGGTCTGGGTCGGCGTGATGCTGTTAACGGCGATTGTGGTCTATCTATTGCGCTATGTGTGGCGCGTCCTACTTTTTGGTGCTTCTTATCAATTAGCCGTAGAGTTGCGGGCAAAATTTTACCGCCAACTCAGCCGGCAGGCCCCAGGTTTCTATTTACGTCATCGCACTGGCGATTTAATGGCGCGTGCCACAAATGATGTTGACCGCGTGGTATTTGCTGCCGGTGAAGGGGTCTTGACACTAGTAGATTCGCTTGTGATGGGCTGCGCGGTGTTGATTGTGATGAGCACGCAAATTAGTTGGCAGCTCACCTTGTTGTCATTACTGCCGATGCCAGTCATGGCAGTGGTCATCAAATATTACGGTGACCAGCTACATCAGCGATTCAAGTCAGCTCAAGGGGCATTTTCTACCCTCAATAATCAGGCGCAAGAAAGTCTAACCAGCATTCGCATGATTAAAGCTTTTGGTTTGGAAGATAGCCAGTCACATCAGTTTGCGCAGGTCGCAGAGCAGGCTGGTGCGAAGAACATGTACGTTGCACAAATTGACGCCCGCTTTGACCCGACGATTTATATCGCCATCGGCGTCGCTAATTTATTGGCCATCGGCGGCGGCAGCTGGATGGTGGTGAATCACAGCATTACCCTTGGGCAGTTGACCAGTTTTGTCATGTACTTAGGGTTGATGATTTGGCCGATGCTGGCACTGGCATGGATGTTTAATATCGTCGAACGGGGCAGTGCGGCCTATAGTCGCATTCGCAGTTTGTTGGAAGAAGTGCCAGTGGTAAAAGATGGCGATATGGCTTTATCTGATGAGCGCGGCACTTTGGCGGTGAATATTCACCACTTCCAGTATCCGGGGGCTGAAAAACCATCATTACATGATGTGGCGCTGACATTGGCCCCGGGGCAAATGCTAGGACTCTGTGGGCCTACGGGGTCGGGTAAAAGTACCTTACTGGCATTAATTCAGCGGCAATTTGATGTTGATGATGGCTCGATTTGCTATCAGGGACATTCGCTGTCTGATATCCGCTTGCATGACTGGCGCGGGCGATTATCTGTGGTCAGTCAGACGCCATTTCTGTTCTCTGATACGGTCGCTGGCAATATTGCGTTGGGTAAACCCGATGCCACCCAAGCACAGATTGAACGGGCAGCCCGTTTAGCCAGCGTGCATGAAGACATTCTCCGTCTCCCGCAAGGTTATGAGACTGAAGTGGGGGAGCGCGGTGTGATGCTGTCAGGCGGGCAGAAACAGCGAATTTCTATTGCTCGCGCACTGTTGCTTGACACTGAAATTTTGATCCTAGATGACGCGCTTTCAGCGGTTGATGGTCAGACGGAGTATGAAATATTAAAAAATCTGCGCGAATGGGGCGAACATCGCACCGTTATTATCAGTGCTCATCGTCTTTCTGCTTTGACTGAGGCGAATGAAATTTTGGTGATGCAACAAGGTAGCGTGATGCAGCGAGGCACGCATAACGTATTGGTTAATCAGTCTGGTTGGTATAGAGAAATGTACCGTTATCAGCAGTTAGAGGCCGCTTTGGATGAGGGTGAATCGGAGGCCAAAACCGATGAGTAAAGTTCAGCAACCTCTACCAATACGGAAACTCTGGCCCACACTAAAGCGCCTGCTCTCTTATGGATCTCCGTACCGTAAACCTTTAGGGCTGGCAGTCTTCATGCTGTGGGTAGCGGCGGCGGCAGAGGTTAGTGGCCCCTTGCTTATTAGTTATTTTATCGACCATGTGGTTGCCAAAGGCACGTTGCCTCTGGGGTTGGTCAGTGGGTTGGCGTTGGCTTATTTGCTGCTGCAATTACTGGCTGCATCATTGCACTATTTTCAGGCATTGCTATTTAACCGAGCGGCAGTCGGCGTGGTTCAACGGTTGCGTATTGAAGTGATGGATGCCGCTTTGCGCCAGCCTCTGAGTGCTTTTGATACTCAACCGGTAGGGCAATTAATATCTCGCGTAACGAATGACACCGAAGTGATAAAAGATTTGTATGTGATGGTGGTGTCAACGGTGCTGAAAAGTGCAGCATTAATCGGTGCGATGCTGGTAGCTATGTTCAGCTTGGATTGGCGCATGGCGTTGATTTCGATTTGTATTTTCCCTGCGGTGCTGGTGGTTATGGCGATTTATCAGCGCTATAGCACGCCTGTTGTGCGCCGGGTTCGGGCTTATTTAGCGGATATTAATGACGGCTTTAATGAAGTTATTAACGGCATGGGTGTTATTCAACAGTTCCGCCAGCAAGCCCGTTTTGGGGAGCGTATGGAGTCTGTCAGTCGCGCGCATTATGTTGCGCGTATGCAGACGCTGCGTTTAGAAGGTTTTCTCTTGCGCCCGCTACTGAGCTTATTCTCCGCCATGGTGCTCTGCGGCTTGTTACTCCTGTTCGGCTTCAGCCCAGAAGGTTCCGTGGGGGTTGGGGTGCTGTATGCGTTCATTAACTATCTGGGGCGCTTGAACGAACCATTGATTGAGCTGACATCTCAACAATCCATCATGCAGCAGGCTGTGGTGGCAGGGGAGCGTATTTTCGAGCTGATGGATCGCACCCAGCAAGGTTATGGTACGGATGACAATCCACTGACCAGTGGTCGTATTCAAGTGAATAACGTTAGTTTTGCTTACCGTAGCGATAAAATGGTGCTGCAAAATATCTCCCTTGATGTGCCTTCTCGTGGTTTTGTTGCTTTAGTCGGGCATACGGGCAGTGGTAAAAGCACCTTGGCTAACTTGTTGATGGGCTACTATCCCGTGCAGAAAGGTGAGATTTTGCTTGATGGCCGGCCTCTATCGACATTATCACATCAAACCTTGCGCCAAGGTGTAGCTATGGTGCAGCAAGACCCCGTGGTTTTGGCAGACTCGTTTTATGCCAATGTGGCCTTAGGTCGTGATATCAGTGAACAGCAAGTGTGGGATGCTCTGGAAACGGTGCAATTGGCTGCCTTGGTCCGTGCCTTGCCTGATGGGTTGCACAGTCTGCTTGGTGAGCAGGGCAACACTTTGTCTGTTGGGCAAAAACAATTACTCGCGATGGCTCGGGTGTTGGTGCAGGCACCACAAATTCTGATTTTGGATGAAGCAACAGCGAATATTGATTCTGGCACAGAGCAGGCGATTCAGCGGGCATTACAACTTATTCGGAAAAATACCACACTGGTAGTGATCGCACACCGCCTCTCAACCATTGTTGATGCAGATACTATTTTGGTATTGCACCGCGGTGTTGCTGTTGAGCAAGGGACACATCAAGCGCTATTAGCGGCTCACGGGCGCTATTATCAAATGTATCAGTTGCAATTAGTCAGTGAAGATTTAGCCGCCATTGATCAGGTGGAAACCGCAGCAAGTTAAGCAAGAGTCTGCGGAGTTGCTGGCTCCGCAGATTTTTTCAGTCAATATCTCCTAATTTCTTCAGCCCATAGCCCCGTAAACGCCCATCTACTATGAATTCCGCACCATAATCTGGCAGCGTAATCCTGAGCTAAAGGCGGAGTGCACTTCCGTGACGCGCATCGCACTATTATGGTGCACAAAAACTAGTCAATCTGCTTGATTCCTTCAGGCTGTCACTAAGCTGACTATCTCAACCTCCCTGTGTTCGCCCTTTCTGCATTAAATTCTCGTGACTGATATTTATGGCATAGCCTTTGCTTTATCTGTTTCGTGGCAGACATGAATTCGACTTAATTCGAGAAGGGGCAAATATGAAGCTGGTTACCGTGGTGATCAAACCATTTAAGCTGGAGGATGTGCGTGAAGCCTTGTCCTCTGTGGGTATTCAGGGGCTGACCGTCACCGAAGTAAAAGGATTTGGTCGCCAGAAAGGGCACGCCGAACTTTATCGAGGGGCTGAATACAGCGTTAATTTCTTACCCAAAGTGAAAATTGATATCGCTATTGCGGATGATCAATTGGATGAAGTTATTGATGTGATCAGTAAGGCGGCCTACACCGGCAAAATTGGTGATGGCAAAATTTTCGTTGCTGAATTGCAACGTGTTATTCGCATTCGTACCGGCGAAACAGACGAAGCAGCACTGTAATTTGCAGGCTCAAATTTAGTGAATAGGGATGGGTTGATGATGAAAAAACTTTTATCCGTGTTGGGCCTGAGTTCGGTAGCGATGCTGCCCTCTTTGGCAATGGCCGCAGCACCGGCTGTAGCTGACAAAGCCGATAACGCTTTTATGATGATTTGTACCGCTTTAGTGCTGTTTATGACTGTGCCCGGTATTGCCCTGTTCTATGGTGGCCTGCTGCGTTCTAAGAACGTGTTATCCATGATGACTCAGGTCATGGTCAGTTTTGCGCTGATTTGTGTGCTGTGGGTGCTGTATGGTTACAGCTTGGCGTTCAGTACCGGTAATGCATTCTTTGGCAGTTTCGATATGGCGATGCTTAAAGGGATTGAGCTGACAAGCTTGAGCGGCACGTTCTATCAATATATCCATGTGGTTTTCCAGGCTTCATTTGCCTGTATCACGGTGGCATTGGTTGTGGGTTCATTCGCTGAACGTATTCGCTTCTCCGCCGTATTAATCTTTGCGGTGCTGTGGTTCACCTTCTCATACCTGCCAATGGCGCACATGGTATGGGGCGGCGGTTTCCTGGCAATGGACGGCGCACTGGACTTTGCGGGTGGGACCGTGGTGCATATTAATGCCGCGATTGCAGGTCTGGTTGGCGCTTACTTGTTGGGTAAACGTGCCGGTTTTGGTAAAGAGGCCTTCAAACCGCACAACTTACCGATGGTCTTCACTGGGACCGCTATCCTGTATATCGGCTGGTTTGGTTTCAATGCTGGCTCCGCTAGCGCGGCTAACGAGATTGCGGCACTTGCCTTCTTAAATACTGTCGTGGCAACCGCGGGTGCCATCCTCTCTTGGGTCTTTGCTGAGTGGATTTTGCGTGGCAAACCGTCACTGTTAGGTGCATGCTCTGGTTGTATCGCGGGTCTGGTAGCGATTACTCCTGCGGCAGGGACTGTCGGAGTGGGGGGCGCATTGATTATCGGCTTGATTGGCGGGGTTGCAGGTCTGTGGGGTGTGGTACTGCTGAAAAAATGGCTGCGGGTGGATGACACCTGTGACGTGTTTGGCGTCCACGGTGTGTGTGGGATTGTCGGTTGTATTCTGACCGGTGTCTTCACCTCTGCTTCACTCGGCGGTACAGGCTATGCCGCCGGCGTCACAATGGGGCATCAAGTTGGTGTTCAGTTGTTCAGCGTCGGGGTCTGTTTAGTCTGGTCGGGTGTTGTTGCTTTCGTTGCTTACAAAATTGCTGACTTGGTGGTCGGATTGCGAGTACCGGAAGAGCAAGAACGCGAAGGTCTGGATGTTAACAGCCACGGCGAAAATGCATACAACCAGTAATGGCTGGCAAGTTAGAAAATAATAATTAATGATGATGGTAACAGGGGCGATGGAAACATCGCCCCTGAACTTTTCAAGGAACTAACGGTGTAAACGAATAACCCCTTCCTGAACCGTTGAGGCGACCAACACGCCTTCGCGAGTATAGATTTGCCCACGAACAAAACCGCGAGCGCCTGAAGTTGAGGTACTCTCCACGGCATACAACAGCCACTCATCCATACGGAATGGCCGGTGGAACCACATTGAATGGTCTATCGTGGCAATTTGCACACCCGGTTCTAGGAAACCAATACCGTGCGGTTGTAAAGCGGTCAGTAGAAAATTGAAATCAGAGGCATAACCCAGCAAATACTGATGAATTCGTAAGTCATCTGGCATTTTTCCATTGGCGCGGAACCAGACATAGCGATGGGGTTCATCAACTGAGCCTTGCAGGGGATTGTGGAATTTCACAGGCCGCATTTCTATCGGCTGAGGACCAATGAACTTTTCTCGTACTTTTTCGGGGATTAGATGGGCAAATTGACGAGCGATATCCGTTTCAGACATTAATCCCTCCGGCGGAGGAACATCTGGCATGGTATTTTGGTGCTCAAGACCTTCTTCCTGACCTTGGAAAGATGCTGTCATATAGAAGATAGGTTTACCATTCTGGATCGCGCTGACCCGGCGGGCACTAAAACTGTTGCCATCACGCAATGTTTCCACGTCATAAATAATTGGCTTGCTGCTATCACCCGGACGTAAAAAATAGCTGTGAAATGAGTGGACGAGCCGATCACTAGGGACGGTCTGCTTTGCAGCATAAATCGCCTGACCCACCACCTGACCACCAAACACCTGACGTAAGCCAAGGTCTTCACTTTGGCCACGGAAGAGCCTTTCTTCAATTTTTTCCAAATCGAGTAGATCGAGCAGTTCTTTTAATGCTTGGCTCATGTTGTGGCCTCTGATGATTGAGTTCAGCCACAGTGTGCTGAATCCGTTAGGGGGTCGTCAATATATTGCTGTGAAACTGCTACCTAACTGATACTTCTTTTATAAGGATTAGTCTGATAAATAGCTTAATTGGGCCGAGAACGGCAGGTGGTAGCATATTGTGCTATAATTAGCTAGCTAGGTGGTTGAAGCCACTTATTAAACGCGGGCTTTTCTGTGAGTAGCCAGCATCTTAATAATAAGAAGGAGTGCGACCTATGAAACCTTGGCAACCCATAAAATTTTGTCAGTTAGCGGGTGGGGCGATATTGGTAGTGAGCCTATCCGCATGTGCTCATCAGGGCGCAGATGTTCCGGTTCCAGCACCAGCTGGGATATCGACAGCCGCGGCACCTATTGCGCAACCTGCCGTACAAGGGACAGTGAATATCCGCGAGCGCATTGCCTTGCCACCTGATGCAGTTGTAACGGTGACGCTGTCGGATGCCTCACTGGCTGATGCCCCAACTCGGGTGATCGCTCAAAAAGCAATTCGTACCGAGGGTAAACAGGCACCTTTCACTTTTACCTTGCCGTTTAACCCATCAGAGATTCAGCCAAATGCACGTATTATCGTCAGTGCGGCGATTACGCATAATGGCCAGCTGATGTTTATCACTGATACCATTCAAGAGGTGATTAACAATGGCAACGGGACTCAGGCTAATCTGCTGCTGGTTCCAATGACTTCAGTCGCCATTGAAACAGCGCCGACTGCGACAACATCAGGTACTGGGACGATACAGTAATCCTATATAGCGCAGCAGGATAATCGTTATTCTGTTGCGCTAAAGTCATGTGTATTGCCAACGATATTGCTGTAAATCAATCCGTCCAGCTGGGGTTATTTCAATGCCCTCGGCCAATAATGCCTTTTTCTGCCTGAGATAATCTTCTCCGACTAATGATATTTCGCCATGGCGATTAATAACACGATACCAAGGGAGTGTAGAACCTTCCGGTAAGCGCTTTAACACCCCGCCAACTTGTCGTGCGGCTCTGGGGGAACCTATCAGCCGGGCAATATCACCATAGGTGGTCACTTGGCCGTAGGGAATAGCGGCGACCACATGAAATACGCGTTGGCGAAAGCTGTCTATTGTCGGCGTGTTGCTTTGCTCTGCCATCTGATTCTGAGCATCCGCTTCATCCCAGTTTGCAGTTTCTGTTTTTGATGATGTCACAGCATCCTCTTTATTTTCTGTTTTTGGCACAATGCGCTAGGAATAAATAATATCATCAGCGTTTTTTTTGCTAGAAGAAAATAAATTCAGCATTCATTAACAGATAGCTGGGTAAGAAATCACCGGTTAGCGCGGGTTGTCTTGCTATTTGGTGGGGCATGGTCGATAATGCCCGTCGCTCCAGAGCATAAGGAGCCGTTAACGTCAATGGAGGCCCTGTTGGTTCTCCCGCAACACTAACTTGTGAACTCGGTCAGGTCCGGAAGGAAGCAGCCGCAGCAGGCGAGGTGTGTGCCGGGATGTAGCTGGCAGGGCCTCCACCATTTCTAACGTATCACTCTCTTGTCTGATTAGTTCCGAAAGCAATTCAATGTGTCATGTTTCCATCACGTTTACTGGGATTTTCCAAACGAGGTATCTTTAAGTTTTGGGGATGAACTGCGCGGATAGGATATTACACGGTGTAGTAGGATTTTTCTTATTTCTATGTGTGTTAGGTTTTCTAATTACGCTTTAAGTTTAGCGAGGAATTAATAAAGTCTCTAAATTATTAGCGATAAGATCGAATGTTAATAAGTTAAATAGGGCAAAATGCACTTTTACTTAAATGCTCTGATCGGGTTCAGAACTTCACTTAATCACACATAGGCAATAACGCGGGATTAAAGATAACCTTCAATACCGTAGCACTATCACGACATTTATCCCAAATTAAAACACGTACAAACCGCTTGCTGCATTGAAGCCGATAACGATTATCGGCTCAACGTTGTGTGTCTTAACCAGCGTTAAGCAGACTATTTCACATGTTGCCAGACAGTAGGCGGAATTTTATCATAAAGTTTATTCATTGTGAGTTCCGCTAAACGATGGTCAGCAGCTGAGTAAAACAATTCCAGCTCATCATCGGATAGTTCGTACTTATTTTTTTCAATTACACGCTCCAATGTATCAATAGTCGTACATTTTCTTAAACGCATCAGGTAGTCAGTTTTTGTCATGGTGATTTTTCTTCTCAATATACAAATAATATTAGGGAAACTATCCCTTAAGTTTTCATCAGGGTACAGATGTATTCCCCTGAGAAAAGTCTGAATAAACGGTCTTTGGTTTTTTGCCAGCGACGCAATTCAGGATCATTGATCCCATAACTACTAAACAGAGTATATGTATCGTCTAAATATTCTTCCACTAACTCTGAGAGATCGCCGCCGTCAGGGTATTTTATTTTAAAACTCATCACAAATGAAGCTATATGCTCGATCAAATCATTGAGTTGTAGGTTTACGGCAGATGTGGGGTCATTTACCCAGCCATGGTGGCTATCACCTAGAGTGGCAATGCCTTCATCATACAAACTCTCACATAAGAACTTCAATTGGGCAATGTCATGCCGCTTCGGTGAGTACTCATCCATATCATCCCCTCCGTAAATTCTTAATTCGGTGTTGATAACACAATGTGAGTAGATCGGTAATCATATTAACGCAGAAGCTTATCGGTAAAGTAAATAAGCTTGTCTTGCTATGAATATAAATCATTTCTCCGCTCACCGCGCAACTTTATTACTTAATCTTACAATTCGTCAGCGGTTGAAGGCCTGTCTTTGTTAATTATATCAAAGATGATTTTATCTGGATGTACAACAAATCTTACAGTATCTGTTAGTGATTCTTCAGTATTGATATCTAAACAAGGATTAAAAATATACCACTGATAACAGTAAGTCATTGAATAACAGCTAACTTCCAACTCGGTAATATCAAGAATTTCTAATGAACCAGCACTGTATCTGGCATTTTCAGAATAATACATTAAGCCGGAAACTAAGCTTCCTTCAATTTTCTGGATATTATTGCTGATAACATTCTTCAGTAATGAAATTGGGTAACACCCTGAGGTGAAATCGCCAGCTATTTCATTGTTCATTAATTGTCCGCTCATGGTGGTAAGAATAATTCATTACCGTGTTGCTATCGTTACAAAAAATGCGATGATATTTGTTTTCAACAACTATTGACATGATTTGAATCAGAAAATTCAAATTTAATGAGATTTATCAACCCAAATGGTTAGCGAACACATAGTGATGTTATTTGAATCACCCTCTCAATAACACGGTCTTGCAATAAAATAACAATACTTAAATAGAATTCTCAATATTTAAGATAATTACCCGCGATTAATTTAACACATCACTATTAATTTAGAATGCCCAACGAGTTTTATCAAGTGTGCGGTTGCCACTGGCGTTATTTTTTATTGTGTAATTTACCATTTTGCGAGCGTTAACGAGTCATTCTCACCGTAGAGTACCAAAATCCAACCAACCATAACCAGCCAAGCCCCCGTAAAGATAGTTTAATTTACTGTAACTAATCATGTTTGCAGTGCTTGTTATATCTACAGCGGTAATTTTCCTTCCTCCCGTCATCTTCATTGATCAGCTATCTCGCTAGAGTTTGTTACTAATGATATCGATAAGACATCCACCAGCTCTTGAATCGAAGTAAAACATGTGATGTTATATTGTATCAATTGTGGCTATGTGTTTCTTTCCGATATGAATAGATTATCTGCCTGGCTTAACTTTTTTTCTTACAGAACCCTGTTTTCACTTTCTTCATCATGGCGTGTTGCCGCCGTTGCACCGCTTTGCATATTGCTATGGTGCGCTATTTATTGGGCTAATGTACTGCCATGATAAATTTGAGAAATATCGAAATTGGATATGAGCAGCATGCTCTCACTCCTCCTATCAATGGTTGTTTTTTGGCCGGGTCTTTGACTGCCATCATTGGAGCAAATGGCACGGGAAAATCAACACTACTCAAAACATTGGCAGGTTTACAACCAACAGTCAGTGGCCAAATAGCATTCACTGGCGGTAAAGCCCCACAAATTGCCTATCTTCCCCAACAGGCTGAATTAGATAAGCAGTTTCCTATTGCTGTCCAAGATGTTGTGGCGATGGGGTGTTGGCCGCAAAGTGGATTACTCGGTGGGATTAATCTTCAATCACGTCAACGAATCAAGCAGGCACTGAGTATTGTCGGTATGCAGGATATGGCGCGGTGGCCCGTAGGGGAGCTTTCAGGTGGTCAGTTACAACGTGTGCTATTTGCTCGTCTGTTAGTCCAGCAGGCCCCCTTGATTTTACTGGATGAGCCTTTTACCGGCATTGATAGCCATACACTGCAATTATTACTTGAGGTTATTCATCGGTTACATAATGAGGGGCGAACAATTATTGCAGTTCTGCACGATATGTCGATGGTCGCAGAACATTTTCCTCATGCATTGTGGTTAACCCCTCAGGGCTATTGTTGGCAATCATCTGAGCAGGTTTTAGCGCAATGGCATCACTCGCACCATTCATCTTGTGCACTTTCCTCGTTGGACCTACATGAACCATTGAGAGTGATGAACTCATGATTTTGCTTCATTTACTTACCGACCCTTTTATCGATTTCGGTTTTATGCGCCGAGCTTTGATAGCTTGTTTAGCATTGTCACTAAGTTCAGCTCCTTTGGGCGTTTTCTTATTATTACGTCGCATGAGTTTAGTCGGCGACGCTTTGTCCCACGCAGTATTGCCCGGAGCAGCCATTGGTTATTTGATTTCAGGGATGTCACTGGTCGCCATGGGGATAGGGGGTTTTATTGCTGGACTGGCCGTTGCCATGATGTCTGGATGGGTCAGTCGGCGAACACTCTTAAAAGAAGATGCCAGTTTTGCCGGCTTCTATCTTGGCTCTCTGGCCTTAGGGGTGACGCTGGTATCACTGCGGGGGTCCAGTATGGATCTGCTCCATGTGTTATTCGGTTCTATTCTGGCCGTTGATACCAGCGCCATGACGATGGTCGGCATCATCACTACATCATCCATGTTGGTACTCGCGGTTATTTATCGCGCACTGGTGGTTGAATCGTTCGATCCTGTCTTTTTGCGCGTCAGTATGGGCCGTTGGTTGATGGTGGTCCACGCACTATTTTTGTCACTGGTGGTACTCAATCTTGTGGCTGGGTTCCAGATCCTTGGCACCTTGATGTCAGTCGGGTTAATGATGTTGCCGGCAGCTAGTGCGCGTTTTTGGGCTAAAAATCTACCCCAAACTCTGGGCGTAGCCATGCTAATTGGCATGATTGCCAGCATTGTTGGCTTGCTCTGGTCTTATTACGCCTCATTACCCGCCGGACCGGCAATTGTGCTGAGTGCCAGTCTGATTTTCTTTTTATCTATTCTATTTGGAACGCGAGGTGGCGTTTGGGTCACTGCGCGCCGTTGAGAAGTACCTGTCATTAAAGGAGAGTAAAATGAAGCGTTTACCTATCGCTTTGGCGGTGGCTGCCCTACTGTCAAGCCCATTGGCAATGGCCAAAACTGTTGAGGCCGTTGCCAGTTTTTCTATTTTAGGTGACATCGTCCAGCAGGTCGGGGGGGAGCATGTCAATGTCGTCACTTTGGTTGGAGCAGATGGTGATCCCCATGGTTTTGAGCCGACACCGAAAAATAGCAGGCAATTATCTAAAGCGGATGTGGTGTTTATCAGTGGGTTAGGGCTTGAGGGGTGGTTGGAGCGATTAATCAGTGCTTCAGGTTATAAAGGACAGGTTGTTATCGCATCAACTGGAGTCGACACTCGTAAAATGGATGAAGAGGGCAAAGTGGTGACTGATCCTCATGCATGGAACAGCATGGCTAATGGTATTAAATATGCCACCAATGTGATGAATGCATTAATTGTCGCCGATCCAGAAGATGCGGATTATTTTCGCAAACGGGGAGGGGAATATATTCAGCAGTTAGAAAAGCTGGATGCTTATGCCAAAGCCCAGTTTGCCGCGATCCCTGCCGGACAGCGAAAAGTACTGACCAGCCATGATGCTTTTGGTTATTTTAGCCAGGAATATGGGGTTCGCTTTTTGTCACCAGTCGGATTTTCTACGGAGTCTGAAGCCAGTGCCAGTGGTGTGGCGGCACTGATTCATCAAATCAAGCAAGAGAAAATAAAAACATATTTCATTGAAAATCAGACGGATCCACGTCTGGTTAAGCAAATTGCTGCAGCCAGTGGCGCTAAAGCGGGTGGGGAACTGTATCCAGAAGCGCTGTCTGATGTAGGTGGCCCGGCTGCGACCTATGTTGAGGCGTTTAAGCACAATGTAGATACGATTGTGGGCAGTATGAAGTAGTTGCAAGAATGAAGACAGTTCGGTCTCTGATTGATATCAGAGGCTGAATTTCAGTACCTTTTATGACAGAAAAAAGCCCCGTTGGGCAGCAACGGGGCTTATTCGTAGGCATATAACTCAGCATTAACGCTTTTTATGCGTACCTCCTTGAACCGCTTTAAAACGCGGGTTGCTTTTGCAGATAACATACACCCGACCACGGCGGCGGACGATTTTACAATCGGGATGGCGGTTTTTTGCTGAACGTAATGAACTCAATACTTGCATAATTAACTCTCAGAATTAGCTGGCTTTTTTGGTCAAAAAACTACCGAAACGTTGATGGAAGCGTGCTGTACTGCCCTCTTTTGAAAACTCTTTTTGTTTACCGGTGTAATACGGATGAGAAGCTGAAGAGATATCCAATGTGACATATGGATACGTCTGGCCATCGCGTTCAATCGTGCGTGATGTGGCTATGGTAGAGCCGACAGTGAAATAGATGTCAGCGCTGGTGTCGTGAAAAACCACTGTCCGGTAGTTAGGATGGATGGCAGGTTTCATAAGAACTCCATTTGTTATGTTATAATATAACAATAATTATGCGCCATTCACTTTCCAGTTTCAAGCCCGAATAAAAAAAAACCGCAGACTGATGCCTGCGGTTTCTCAATACGGATGACACTATAGTGGTGTTTCAGGCAACAACATGTAATCCGAGAACAGCAAAGATATTTGCCAACACCCCGACGATAATGGCGGCAATTGGGCCAGCAGCCAGTTTCATGACTGGGCGACCACAAATTTCGTTCAGGATGTATAAGCTGACGACGACAAAAATACCGGTGCCGGGCCAGATCTGATTAGCCGCATTGACCCCGCCAACTAATAGTGCAATTTCAAGAATTTGTGTCATGGCGGTACGAATATTGTCACCGGACATCTTTAAGGATGGGAAGCGGTTCATTGCTTTGCCAATTCGGCTCAGGCTGGTAATTTCCACCCCCATAGCGCCAGCGCCGAGGATGCCAGCTACCACCGGGTTTGGGGCAAGATAGCCCAATCCGAGGAACCAGTCACACCAGCCGTTAGTGCCATACACACCACTTATCATTGCGGTAGTAATAATCAGCGGCATAAAAGCAAGTGCCTGGACAATGGCCACAATGGCCGCTGATGTGATTTGCCCTTTGCCGAGCAATGCCGCGGCAATGGGTTCACCTGCAATCCAATGGTAGTGGGCAGTGATGGTGATCAGTGCTGCCATGGGCAATAGATAAATCGCATTTTTCCGAATACGTTTAATATTGTCATCAAATAGGCTGTGCTCAACTTCTTCGCCATGGCGCTTATCGCGAGAGGCAAAAAACAGCAGGCAAATCATGCCAAACAGCATCGCGATCCCTTCAGGACTGAGCGCAACTTCATTGCCGGCAATGGTGACCGGGTTAATGCGCTCAATTACTACGCGGGCCAAGAAGGCAATGATAATGGTGATTAACCCGGCTTTCTTGCCAAATTGATAACCGACGGCAATCGCGGGGAAGGCCACAAATGCATAAATTATGGGATCTCCCACTGATGCTAATGCATCGAGGAAATTTACTGGCAGATAAGCAAAACCTTTAATCAGACCATCCAGTGCAATCGTGACTAATGCACCATAAACCGTACCAATTAATACAGCCAGTTTAGTATTGCTCAGTGATACCCCAATAATATCGGCCGTCAGCAACACAATATGGATA
Source organism: Yersinia vastinensis (assembly GCF_044905075.1). Lineage (NCBI taxonomy): Bacteria > Pseudomonadati > Pseudomonadota > Gammaproteobacteria > Enterobacterales > Yersiniaceae > Yersinia > Yersinia vastinensis. The sequence goes on along the minus strand of NZ_CP173260.1, from coordinate 3,479,641 downwards.
ACAATAATCCCGGTTGCCAACGTAATCGGCATTGCAAAGCCGGTGATAAAACCAATGCTGATGGCAAAAGAGATACCGGCAAGTTCTTTGCGGCTCATATTGCCGTTCATAAACTCCGGCATTATAGGGCGCAATCCATCGTGATAAACCGCGATAGATTTATTGGCAAGAAAAGTGGCATATCCTCCCATTAACGAGAAAAGGATAATCTTGACTAAATTAAACGATTCCATATCACAATCCCATCAGGACCAATCGGCCCTAGGTTAATTTGTTTATTATTGTTGTTAGCTGTAACGCCAAATCCTTTGGATATAGGCAACAAAGTGACTAAGCGTTATTAATTGACAGCATTATTTGTCGGCCAGTAAAACGGCGCACAAAGCTTTAACTGAGTTTTCAACGCGGTCATTGGTAAACCCAAATGCTTTTTTTCCCTGTTCTATCAATTGACTCACATTCGCTTCTGAAGGTTGAGTCAGCGCATTGGCGATAGTGGCACATTTGTCGCGGCCAATCAGGGCATAGGCCATAGCCAGAGCACCGCCTGCGCCACTTTGGCAAGCACCGACATAATAATCGAAGCTACCATTTTTAACTTTCATGGCAGCATCCATGTCGGTGAATATTTCAGAAGAAACTTTCCCTGCACCATATTTAATTAAACAATCTTGTATTTCATTTTTATTAAGCTGCCCACCAATAGCAATTTTAAGCATTTCCACGTCCCCACTTTGAATATTATTTAAGCAGTCTGTATTTATTCCATTATTTGCTGGCATTAGTTAGTTGATGCCAGAAAGAGTGGCCATTTTGTGGTGCAGGAGCGGCAAAGAACTCACAAACTGTCGCGCCGACATCAGACATTGTTTTGCGGATCCCTAGCTGAATAGGTTTCTGCATTGAGCCTTGGGTGCCCGCATGATAAACCAGCAGCGGGACCTGCTCTCGTGTGTGTTTACTGTGGCCAATTGTCGGGTCATTACCGTGGTCAGCCATCACGACCAGACAATCACCTGCGGACATGGCTGAAATTATTTTGCCTAACATAGGGTCGACCAATTGCAGACGTTCAGCATAACGCTCGACATCTTGCCCATGCCCCGCCAAGTCGGTTTCCTGAATGTTGGTGCAGATAAATGCACTGCCGGCACGTTGAACCTCTTCCAATGTGATATCCAAAATAACTTGGGAATCAACCAATTGTTGGTAATTTCGCCCTGCTGGATTGGCAACAATATCAGCAACTTTACCGACTAAAACCGTTGGAATATTCACTTTCTCCAACTGGCGCGGAACTTGCACATCGGCATCAACACCATAACCGAGATGAATAACTTGAAAGCCGTTATCGTAAACTCCGGATTTTGGGCTATTGATGCCAATATAATGTTGTTGCTTCACTTCAGCAGCGCTGATGATTGCGAGACTGTCCGTCAGTTGCCCACCATAGGCAATCACGCGGTTCACTTCCACACAACCGCGCACTATCCTACCTATCTTTTCTACCTGAGAAAAATCAATGGCGCTTAAATTAGCACAAATATTAAATACTTGACCTAAATCTGCCTCAAGATTATCGCCAATGGCGACGCAGTTATTGACCCATAGAAATTGTAAATTGCTGCTATCACCTGGCGCACTGCGCTCTTCCACCCAATATCCCTGCTGGCGTAATGCATCAGCCACCAGTGATCTTAGGGTGGAAAATGGCATGCTTAAGGGCGAACGGGGCAGGGTACCCATAATTTCCTGATGGCCCATAAACGTATCTCCGCCCTCGTGTTGCAGTAGCGCGACACCAAAATTGGCCTGTGGATTATCTTGCATCACACTGTCATTGAAATCAGGTGAGCCAATATGCAGCGCATTGATTAACCCCAACGTCTCCAGATTTGGTAAACGTAACGTCGGGTAGGTTTGCAAAATGTGGGCGCAGGTATTGGCCTCTTTATCTTGTGGTCGAACGTCACAAACATCAGGCATGGCACCCACGCCAAAACTGTCGATAACCAGCACGATAAACTTACTCATAACCCCTCCTGTCCTCTGGACGTTGGAATGGTATTACCTTGACTATCATAAATACCCAGCAAGGTTGGCTGACCGCAGTGAATCCCAGCGACAAGAGCTACGTCACTGCGTGTGGCAAAAATTTGGGTACGAAAACACATCACAACCGGGCTACCAACAGTGAATGACTCAGTGAGGCTCAGCGTATAGTCGATGCTGTCATTGGCGGGTTTCAGTACCTTGCTCATCCGCCATTGTTGGTCATAAACCAGCGCATTACTGAGGTGACCACGCCGATAATATCCGCCGCCATAGCAATAGCTTTTGCCTTGGTGACAATGCGAGATTTCAGTGAGATAGAGCATGGCGACGTGCTCGGGCTGATTGCCATGCTGATTGGACGGCATGGTGCCGGTCAATGAATGCCCCGGCTCGGCATGAGTTACACCAAAGCGAGCCAACTGTGGAAGACTTTCAACTCCCGTGGCCGAAGGGCCATTAACTTGCTCTACCTGTATTCCCTTTTGTTCAAGGATACTTTTTGCCTCAATTAAGGTATTGAGGTTGGGGCTGGGCAATGTTTTTCCTTTTTCATCATCAAACAACATGCAAGGAAAATGTGTGACGCCCACCAGACGAACACCGGATAAGGTTTTTATTTCATTAATAATGGAAGGTAGTTCTTCGAGGGCGAATCCCGCCTCTTGCCCAGGATAAATTAGGTCACTGTGGTGCCAAACTTTTAGTAATAAAGCCTGTTCTGTTTTTTGGCGTAGGGCCGCGGCGGCAATTTCCCGCGCTTTAGCGATGCTGTATACCGTGATCACCTCTGGCCGATGAGCTACAACATCATCCACCATTGCACTGGGGATTTGCACCAAATGTCCGACATGGGCCACTGGTAAGTGATGTTGGTAAAGCTGGCGTGCCTCTTTGAAGTCCACCGCCACGATACCTTGATAACCCCATTCGAGCAGTAGTTTGCAGAGTAGGGGGTTACGGCCAAACTGTTTACTCATCAGATAAAGTGTAATGCCATAACGGGCAGCGGTTTCCAGCAATAAATGGGCATTTTGCTTGACCTGATCGACGTCAATGACATAGCTATCGGGTTTAATTGCACCTTTCTGCCAGAGTAAAAGTGCTGCATCTATAAGTGCTGGATTCTGTTTTTGTAGTGCTTTCAATAGCATATTAAATTTCCAAATAGCGATATTTTATTATTCATTTTTTTGAATATTTAGCTTATGTAAATACAATTAGCTCTCTGCCTGCTGGGCAAGATGCAGGCCATATAGGTTGACGAGTAAATATCCTATTTCGTAATCGGGAACATTAAAGGTAAACAGCGAGAGTAAATCGTTATTAATTTCCCTGATATTGGCATAAATTTCTGCGGCTTCGATTTCTTTTAATATTTCTTCATCAATAGGGGGAATTGCCTGTCCTTGGTTGGCCCGCATCAGCGCATTAGCCATATGCGTTATCAGCATTTCTCCCTGAGGATGGCGAATAGAGAGTTGCCAGTGTTGTTCTAGGCGCTCGAGGACATTAAGCATACCGAGATAAACATCGGAGTTAATAACCTGCGCGTCATAGAGAATTTTTAATCTCGTTTCCATCTATCTTTCCTTGATATTGCTTGTCTTTATCTTCATTTTTATGAATATTTACATCATAGTAACTTATTTCCTTACTGCAAATACTCAACTCACCATTTGGCATAGAGATCACAATATAGTCACATTAATGGAATTGTCTGCTTTATCGCAGAGACAGTGCCCTGTTTTCTACTGCATCAGTGGGGCATTGATAAAGTAGAGATAAAGAAAAAGGCCGCTTTTGCGGCCTTTTAGGTATGACATCATCTGCTGTCAGTTTGAATTATTTCACTTATGCTCAACTGGATGTGCATGTTCTACATCTTCGCTTTTCCGACTGAAACGGCGGCGAACTACCACGAAGAAGACTGGAACAAAGAAGATAGCCAGTACTGTCGCGGTTATCATACCGCCCATAACACCAGTACCAACCGCGTTCTGTGCGCCAGAACCTGCACCGCTACTGATAACTAGCGGTAGAACCCCAAGGATAAAGGCCAGTGAGGTCATCAGGATTGGACGCAGACGCATACGCACGGCTTCCAATGTTGACTCAACCAAGCCTTTGCCTTCTTTGTCCATCAAGTCCTTGGCGAACTCAACAATCAATATGGCGTTCTTGGCCGATAGCCCGATGGTGGTCAATAAGCCTACCTGGAAGTAAACGTCATTTTCCAACCCACGCAGTGTCGCAGCCAGTAACGCACCGACTACACCCAGCGGAACCACCAACATAACAGAGAATGGAATCGACCAGCTTTCATACAACGCAGCCAGACATAAGAAGACCACAATCAGCGAGATGGCATACAGTGCTGGAGCTTGGTTACCAGACAAACGCTCTTGATAGGACATACCCGTCCAGTCATAGCCAATGCCGCTTGGTAATTTAGCCGCTAACTCCTGCATCAGATCCATTGCTTCACCAGTACTTTTACCCGGTGCTGCTTGACCCAAAATTTCCATGGATGGCAAGCCGTTATAACGCTCTAATCGCGGCGAACCATATTCCCATTTCGCGCTGGAGAAGGTAGCAAATGACACCATCTGGCCAGAACTGTTACGGACATACCATTTATCGATATCACCCGGCAACATACGGAATGGGGCATCAGCTTGTACGTAAACTTTCTTCACACGACCGCGGTCGATAAAGTCATTGACATAGCTGCCGCCCATAGCGGAACCCAGAGTGGTATTGATATCAGAAATGGCGACGCCAAGGGCTTGTGCTTTTTCCTGATCAACTTCCACTTTGAACTGCGGTGTATCTTCCAGCCCGTTTGGACGCATCCCCACTAACATATCGGGATGTTGCGCAGCCATGCCAAGCAGTTGGTTACGTGCTTCAGTTAATTTCTGATGCCCCAAGTTACCTTGGTCAATTAACTGGAAGTCAAAGCCGGTAGCTGTACCTAATTCTACAATCGCTGGCAAGTTAAAGGCGAAGACCAAACCGTCTTTAATTTGTGAGAAAGCAGCAGAAGCACGGCCCACAATGGCTGGAACTTTGTTTTGCTCACCCGGGCGTTCGTCCCAGTTTTTCAGACTCACGAATGCCAGACCGGTGTTCTGACCTTGACCACTGAAACCGAAGCCGTTAACGGTAAAGACCGAGTTAACCACATCTTTTTCTTTGTCGAGGTAATAATCAGTCACCTGATTCAGTACATTCTGAGTACGTTCTTGGGTTGCCCCCGCAGGCATTTGTACCATGGTCAGGAACACGCCCTGATCTTCTTCTGGTAAGAATGACGAAGGTAAGCGCAGGAACAGCAAGCCCATACCAATCACCAGTGCCAGATAGATCACCAGATAACGGCCGGTGCTGCGCAGGATGTTGGCAACACTGTCGGTATAATGGTGGGTACTGCTCTCAAACATGCGGTTAAACCAACCAAAGAAGCCGGTTTTCGGGCCATGTTCGCCTTTGGCGATAGGTTTCAACATGGTGGCGCACAGTGCTGGTGTCAGAATTAATGCCACCATAACCGAGAGCACCATGGCTGAAACGATAGTGATAGAGAACTGACGATAAATCGCCCCGGTTGCGCCGCCGAAGAAGGCCATCGGGATAAATACCGCAGAAAGTACCAAGGCTATCCCCACCAATGCACCCTGGATCTGCTCCATGGATTTCTTGGTGGCTTCTTTCGGTGGTAGCCCTTCCTCTTGCATGACACGTTCGACGTTCTCGACGACCACAATGGCGTCATCCACCAATAGCCCTATCGCCAACACCATCCCGAACATCGTTAGGGTGTTTATCGAATAGCCAAAGGCAGAAAGGATGGCAAACGTCCCCATCAATACAACCGGTACCGCAATCGTTGGGATCAACGTTGCGCGGAAGTTTTGCAAGAACAGGTACATGACCAAGAACACCAGAATGATAGCTTCTACCAGTGTTTTAACCACTTCGTTAATCGAGATCTTAACGAACGGCGTGGTGTCATACGGATAGACTACTTTCAACCCAGCGGGGAAGAACGGCTGTAATTTTGCCAGTTCAGCTTTAACCGCAGCAGAGGTATTCAGGGCGTTAGCCCCTGTTGCCAACTTAATACCGATACCTGCTGCTGGCTTACCATTATAACGGGCAATGATGTTATAACTTTCAGCGCCCAGTTCAACAATAGCCACATCTTTCAGACGAACCTGCGAACCATCGGTATTGACTTTCAGCATGATCTGGCTGAATTCTTCCGCATTGGTTAAACGGGTTTGCGCAATAATGGATGAGTTCAGCTCTTGGCCCGGTACGGGTGGTGTTCCACCTAACTGGCCGGCTGCAACCTGATTGTTCTGTACTTTAATGGCGCTAATAACGTCAACAGGTGTCAAACCGAAGTTATTCAGCTTGTGCGGGTCCATCCAAATACGCATCGCATATTGGGAACCGAACAACTGAACGTCACCAACCCCTGTCGTACGGCTGATCGGATCTTTAACGTTTGAACCCACATAGTCTGCAATATCTTCCTGTTTCATCGTGCCGTCTTCAGAAATAAAGCCGGCCACCATCAGGAAGCTACTACTAGACTTTTCAACGCTCACACCTTGTTGCTGCACTTCTTGTGGCAACAGTGGCATGGCTAATTGCAGTTTGTTCTGGACCTGAACCTGAGCGATATCCGGGTCAGTGCCTGAGTTAAAGGTCAACGTCAACTGAACGTTACCGGATGAGTCGCTGCTCGAAGACATATACAACAGGTTATCGATACCGTTCATATTCTGTTCGATAACCTGCGTAACTGTATTCTGCACAGTTGTCGCATCGGCGCCAGGGTAGTTGGCGGAGATTGTAATTGCCGGTGGCGCAATGGTCGGATATTGCGCGACAGGTAATTTCATTATCGCCAGGGCGCCCGCCAACATAATTATGATAGCGATAACCCAAGCGAAAATAGGGCGATCTATAAAGAACTTAGCCATGAATTACCGGCTCCTTTTAAGACTTCTTCGCTGTATCAGCTGGGGCTGCTGCTTGCGTCTGCTCAGTAACTTCCTGCACTTTTACCTGCACGCCCGGTCTGATTTTCTGCAAGCCGGAAACAATAAGGCGATCGCCTGCTTTCAACCCTTCGGTAACCAACCATTTATTACCAATAGCTTGATTAGCAACCAGCGTACGCATTTCAACTTTGTCGTCGGCACCAACGACCATTGCTGTTGCCTCACCACGTGGGTTACGGGTCACACCTTGTTGAGGCACTAACAGTGCATCAGGTCTAACACCTTCATCCAGACGGGCTCGGACAAACATCCCTGGCAGTAATGCTTCATTCGGGTTAGGGAAGATGGCACGAATAGTGATTGAACCGGTGGTTTCATCCACGGTCACACCCGAGAATTCCAACGTACCTGTTTCAGAGTACTCAGTCCCGTTTTCCAGTAACAAGCGAACTTTGGCTTTGCCGTTCTCTTGTTTGAGCGTGCCGTCAGCCAGCTCTTTTTTCAGGCGCAAGAATTCATCGCTTGATTGAGTGACATCAACATACATCGGATCAAGCTGCTGAACAGTGGTCAGTGCAACGGTCTGGCCGCTAGTCACCAGTGCGCCTTCAGTGACTGAAGATTTACCTGTACGGCCACTGATTGGTGATGTGACCTGAGTGTATGCCAGATTAATGCGCGCAGTTTCTACTGCGGCTTTTGCAGCGACAACCGCAGCATTGGCTTGCATTGAACTTGACACTGCCTGGTCATATTCTTGCTTACTGATGTAATTGGTGCCCAGTAATGGTTTGTAGCGATTTACTGTCAGACGTGCGATTTCCGCAGCCGCTTGCGCCTTAGCTAAATCACCTTTTGCACTATCATAAGCCGCCTGATAAGTCGCAGGGTCGATTTGATAAAGAGATGTTCCGGCGGTGACATCACTGCCTTCAACATAGTTACGTTTAAGGATAATCCCGCTAACTTGCGGACGAACTTCTGCAACACGGAATGCGGACGTGCGGCCTGGCAATTCGGTCGTGATGTTCAGTGGAGCCGCTTTCAATGTCACAATGCCGACTTCAGGTGCCTGTTGAGCATGGGCTTGCGCCGCATCTTTATCATTACATCCTATAAGTACTAAGCTGCCTGAAAGAACCAGAATTGCAGCCAGAGGCATTACCCCTCTGTTTTTGCTCATAGATAAACCTCAAGTGTCCGATTTTTAATTTAATCCAATGGATCACAAGCTTTAAAACCCATTGCTGCGTAAATTATATGTGCGTGCTATGGTACATACATTCGTGAATGTATGTAAATCGCACCCCCTCGAAAAAACAACGCTATGGCACGAAAAACCAAACAACAAGCCGAAGAGACCCGGCAACAAATTCTAGATGCCGCCGTGCGGGAATTTTCTGCGCACGGTGTTTCCAGCACCTCGCTTACTGATATTGCCGCCGCCGCTGGTGTCACTCGAGGGGCAATTTACTGGCACTTCAAGAATAAGGTAGACCTCTTTAACGAGGTTTGGGAATTATCAGAGTCTAAAATTGATCAGCTCGAATCAGAGTATCAGGTAAAATATCCTGATAATCCACTACGTATTCTGCGCGAAATACTCATCTATGTACTTGTTTCTACGCGTGAGGATTGTCGACGCCGCGCATTGATGGAGATTGTATTCCATAAATGTGAATTTGTTGGTGAGATGACCTCAGTCCATGATGCGCGTAAAGTTCTTGATTTAGCTAGTTATGAGCGAATTGAATCGGTTTTGCAAGGTTGTATTGAAGCAAATCAATTACCCGTCGATCTTGATACTCGCCGTGCTGCGATAATCATGAGAGCCTATATTACAGGTTTGATGGAAAATTGGCTTTTTATGCCAGAAAGTTTTGACATAAAACAAGAGGCCCCTACATTAATTGATGCATATCTGGATATGTTAAGTCACAGCCTTTCATTGCGAAAAGAGATTAATAGCAAGGTATAGGATTAACTGGAGAAGTTTATATGAGCGATAAAACGAATTCACTGGTCGTGATTGCAAGTGGTGCCGCTTATGGTCACGAATCACTATTTAATGCGCTGCGTTTATCCATCGCTTTGAAAGAACAACAAATAGATCTTGATTTACGTCTATTCTTAATGTCAGACGCGGTTATTGCAGGCCTTGATGGGCAGAAACCAAATGAAGGATATAATTTGCAGCAGATGCTGGAAATACTGACGGCGCAGAATGTTCCGGTGCTGCTCTGTAAAACCTGCGCCAATGCGCGGGGGATTAGTGAGTTGAAATTGGTCGATGGCGTGGAAATTGGCACTTTAGTCGAATTGGCCCAATGGACACTGGCTGCTGAAAAAGTACTGACATTCTGAGTGCTGATGATCGCTGTTTTTTTGATATATTGAATTAACTGATATTTCTGGCTGTTGCATCCCATCGAGCTGTCATTGCATCACTGCTCGCATTATTGCAGCTATTCATGCTCGGAAATATTTTTCCTATTATGGCCTGAGACTGAACGTGATAGGATCTCAGCTTCTCTGTTGAAATGAAGTTCAAATATGAGCATCAGATTTCACAATCAATATTCTTTACCCTTCTCTTTGCCAATAATGGCGTTAACAGGTGTATTTTTATTACGCCTGAAAGTAATGGTTACTCTGCTTATAATTGCATTTACATTTTCTCCGTCGATCTTTGCTGCGGGAATGAATATTGATGTACCGACCCGCTCAGAAGTGATGAGCCAGTTGGATACATTATCCAAGCAAAAGATATTGTCACCAGCGGAAAAACTATCGCAGCAGGATCTGACTAAGACGCTCGAGTATCTTGATACTATTGAGCGGACTCGGCAGGAAACGGCTCAGCTTAAGCAGCAACTAGCGCAGGCTCCGGCGAAGTTACGTCAGGCGACAGAAGGGCTGGATACACTCAAAAACGATAGCGCAGATACTCTAACTCGCGAGTCGCTGGCCAATTATTCATTACGCCAGTTAGAGTCACGTCTCAACGAAACGCTGGATGATTTACAATCTGCTCAGGAAGATCTCTCCGCCTATAATAGCCAGCTCATTTCTCTGCAAACTCAGCCTGAACGCGTACAGAGTGCGATGTACAATGCATCTATGCGTTTAATGCAGATTCGTAACCAACTCAATGGGTTGACTTCAAATCAAGAGGTTTTACGGCCCACCCAACAGCAAGAGTTATTGACTGAACAAGTCATGTTAAATGCGCAGCTAGATTTGCAGCGTAAAAATCTGGAAGCTAATACGACGTTGCAAGATTTGCTGCAAAAACAGCGCGATTACACCACGGCACACATTAATCAATTAGAGCGCTATGTTCAGCTACTGCAAGAAGTTGTTAGCGGAAAGCGGCTAATCCTATCAGAGAAAACAGCCAAAGAAGCGCAAGCACCCAGTGATGCGACTGATATCCAAAATGATCCTTTAGTCAGTCGTGAATTAGCCATTAATAAAGAATTAAGCCAACGGCTTATTAATGCCACTAAAGAAGGCAATACACTGGTACAGCAGAACATCAGGGTTAAAAACTGGCTCGATCGTGCCCTGCAATCTGAACGTAATTTAAAGGAGCAAATTACCGTATTGCGTGGCAGCTTACTGCTTTCTCGTATTCTGTATCAGCAACAACTCAATTTACCGACTTCTGGCTTGATTACTAATATGGGGCCACGCATTGCTGACCTGCGACTTGAGCAGTTTGAAATTAACCAGCAGCGTGACCAGTTATTCCAAGGCAATGACTATATTCAAACCCTGACGAGTGACAGTAAAGAGAAAGTTAGCCCCGATGTGGAGGATGCCTTAGGGCAAATTGTTGATATTCGGCGTGAATTGCTGGACCAATTAAATAAGCAACTGGGTAACCAACTGACACTGGCAATTAATCTGCAAATTAACCAACAGCAGCTTTTGAGTGTCAATGAATCACTGCAGCATACATTGACGCAGCAGATTTTTTGGGTCAGCAGTAACAAACCGATGGATTGGTCTTGGTTGAAAGCATTACCAGGGGCGATTAAAGCAGAATTAAGCAGTTTTCATTTTACCCTGTCATGGGATGATGTATTTGCGGGATTACTTAAGTCATTGGTATTCCTGATACCAATGCTGGTTGTGGTCGCAGTCATCCGCTCACGCTATAAAATCATCAATAAGCATTTGGAGCGGCTGGCTGCTGATGTCGGGCAGCTAAAGCACGATAGTCAAATGCACACGCCCAACGCCATTATGCTCACTTTACTGAAAGTGCTGCCGGGGGCCTTGATCATTCTTGGTGTGGGTTACTGGTGTTTCCGCTCAGACTTCAACCTCAGTGATTTATTCTGGAGCTTCTTCCAGCGTCTTGCCCTGTTCTGGCTCGTGTTTGACTTGTCATACCGCATGTTGTCGCCCGGGGGCATCACTGAGCGGCACTTTATGATAGCGGCTGACCGATGTGCACATTACCGCCGCCAAATGGTGCGGTTAGGTGCGGCATTATTACCTGTTATTTTCTGGTCTGTGTTGGGGGCGAAAAGCCCACTTCGTTTGGTCGATGATGTCATTGGGCAGATTGTTATTGTGATTGCTTTGGGGCTGCTGGCCCTATTTGTCTATCCGTTCTGCCGAGATAGTTGGCGTGAGAAAAACTCACATGCAGTACGGTTAGTGATTGTTACCGCAGTAGCGATAACACCGATAATACTGATCGGCTTAATGATCGCTGGGTATTTCTACACAGCATTACAACTTGCTGGCCGCTGGATTGATAGCCTGTATTTATTATTCTTGTGGAATATTGTTTATCTAACGGCTATTCGCGGCTTGGGGGTTGCAGCACGGCGCTTGGCCTATCGGCGAGCCATTGCGCGGCGACAAAGCCTAGTTAAAGAGGGGGCTGAAGGTGGTGAACCAGTAGAAGAACCGCCACTGGCCTTGGACCAAATTAATCAGCAGTCATTGCGTCTGACTACCATGACACTGTTCGTGATATTCGGTAGTGCCTTTTATGGCATCTGGGCGGATCTGATAACCGTTATTTCTTATCTGGATAGCATCTCTTTATGGCACTACACCTCAACAGTAGCTGGTGCGAGCATCACACAAGCTGTCACATTAGGTAATATGCTAGTGGCAGTGATGGCTCTGGTGGTTGCTTATGTTTTGACACGTAACCTACCTGGTTTACTTGAAGTGGTGGTGCTGTCGCGCCTGCAACTACGTCAGGGGACTTCTTATGCAATCACCACAATCCTGACCTATCTGATTACCGCTATTGGGGTCATTACCGCACTTGGTTCACTCGGTGTCTCGTGGGATAAGTTGCAATGGTTGGTTGCGGCACTCTCCGTCGGTTTGGGGTTTGGTTTGCAGGAAATCTTCGCCAACTTTGTTTCGGGTTTAATTATCCTCTTTGAACGTCCTGTTCGTATCGGCGATACAATCACTATTGGGACTTTCTCGGGTAATGTCAGCAAGATACGTATACGTGCAACAACTATTACTGATTTTGACCGCAAAGAAGTCATTATTCCAAACAAAGCCTTTGTTACCGAGCGGCTGATTAACTGGTCACTGTCAGACACTGTTACCCGGATTATTATTAAAGTCGGGGTGGCATATGGCTCTGATTTGACAAAAGTAAAAGACATATTGCTGCAAGCGGCCCATGAAAATCCACGGGTAATGTCTGATCCGGAACCTCATGCATTCTTCCTGAACTTTGGTGCCAGTACCCTTGATCATGAGTTGCGTGTGTATGTGCGTGAATTACGAGATCGAAGCTATACGGTGGACGAATTAAACCGGGCGATTGATAAACTATGTCGTGAGAACGACATTAATATCGCGTTTAATCAGTTGGAAGTGTATCTGCACAAAGCGGATGGAACAGAAGTTCAAGAAGTTAATCGTCCTTTTGAAACCAAAGAGTTACCTTCAACTCAGGCTAAAATTGGAAATGCCAAACCTGGTTTACCAGATATCAATAAACCACTCGCTTAAGATACTCTGCAGGGAAAGCATGGAATGAGGGATGGCGACCAACCACACTGCATTTCGTAAAACGAACGCTATACAACAAGGCGATACCTGAATGTATCGCCTTGGTTAAACATCATGACTAATCCGAAGTCTGGCGGCGGAGCTTACGCTGATAATCAAGTTGCACGATCGCTAATGCCGCCAATGCTGTTTCTGGCGCTATCTCATTGCATTCCAGCAAGTAGATAAGATCTACTGCCAGTTGCAGTTCTGGTGAAGCTTTTTCAACTGACATAATGTGGCCAACATTTGATTTTCAGTTAATTGGGAAAGTCGGGGAACACCGCTACTGTGAGTTTTCACCTGACTTGATTTCAATCTCTATACCTAATTAGTTGCAATATGTGGGACGGATCTACTGGGTGAGCCTCTGGAGAGGCCTCATTAGCCCTGATGAGCTTACATAAGTAAGTCATTCTGGCGATTGAAACAACCGACATACATGCAACCTGAAGGACAATAGATTTAAACATTATAGAAAACTATTCGATGTCGAAACCCTAATGATTCAAAAAATGTGACAAATATTCAAAAACCGTTCTCTTTCCTTTCAATGCTGCGCTCAATTTTTATTAACGCCTGCCGACAACGCATTAAACGTCCCTCTAGTGCGGCAAGTTCTTTTTGTATTTTTTGCTGTTCACTTAATAGACTTTGCTTACCGAGCAGGCTCTCTCTATCTTGAATCATCGCCAGTATTCTTCGTTCATAATCTTGGTGTTCAGCCAGTTTATGGTAAGGGTCCGACTTGCTTTCACGAGGTTCAGGATTAGATTTTCTCAATTTCTGCGTCGCTAACTCTCTTTGTAATGCGGATATCTGCGCTACCAATTTCTCAGCCAAAAAGGCGACCTGTTGTGTACGATTCTCTGCCACGACTTGCTTTAGTTGTGCCATATTCTTATGCACTTCTAATAGATAATCGCGAAAACGATTACCATGATTACTGAATAAATTCAGATCAAAACGGGCTTGCTGGGATGGAGTATTGGCTTGTGGGCCAACCTGCGTAGACAATGCTTCAATTTGGCTTTCAAGCACCTGTAATAATTTTTCTGTACTCATGGCGCTTCTCCTGGAGGTTTCTCGCCAGCTTGCCCTCGAAAAGGGGGGGTGACAAGCAAGGACGAGTAAATATATGTATCGTGTTAATAATGCCAAGAATATCTATTGATGATGCTCAACGCATGCGCTAATGATAGAGCGGCATATTTTGATGAATATTATAAAGGGAGTTTATGTCTCGTTGGTTGTTAATTGCCTTGGGTTGGGTGGCGGTGGTTTTAGCAACCTTAGGTGTTGTGCTGCCTCTTCTGCCCACTACGCCATTTTTACTATTGGCTGCATGGTGTTTTGCGCGTTCATCGCCCCGCTTTCATCATTGGCTACTGTATCGTTCGTGGTTCGGCAGCTACATACGCACTTGGCAACAACATAAAGCGTTGCCACCAGGTGTTAAATGGAAAGCAATAATGGTGACCTTACTCACTTTTGCTATTTCGCTATGGTTAGTGAAAATTTGGTGGGTCAGAGTCATCTTGCTCGTTATATTAACGTTATTGCTGACTTTCATGTTGCGCATGCCAGTTATTGACCTATCGCAACAAAAAAAGCCCTGAGCAGCTTACACCAGTTGCATTTTAGTATCAGTTTGCATAGATTTGAGCGTTTTCGTGCGCGGGGTAATCCCTCGTTGCGTCCTTAGGGTTAAGGATGCAGTAATTTACTCTATTCAGGCGATATTGATGGGTAGAATAAGTTACTCAGTTGATGCCATTTTGCACCGACTGGCCGCGCTTTAGTATGTACAGCAGTTTTATCAGGCACAAATTATGACCGCTACTGCACCTAATACAGCACAACAGCTTGAATATATTAAAAACAGTATCAAAACTATCCCCGATTATCCAAAAGCGGGAATACTGTTCCGTGATGTGACCAGCTTGCTGGAAGATCCTTTAGCCTATGCCGCCAGTATTGAATTGCTGGTTGAACGTTATCTGGATGCAGGCGTGACTAAAGTCGTCGGTACTGAAGCTCGTGGTTTTCTGTTCGGTGCGCCAGTGGCTTTGTCGCTGGGCGTGGGTTTTGTTCCGGTACGTAAACCGGGCAAGTTGCCGCGTGAAACCATCAGCGAAAGCTATGAATTGGAATACGGTACTGACAAACTTGAGATCCACACCGATAGCATTCAACCTGGCGATAAAGTCTTGGTAATTGACGACTTACTGGCGACCGGTGGAACAATTGAAGCGACGGTTAAGCTCATCCGTCGTTTGGGTGGTGAAGTGACAGATGCTGCGTTTGTCATCGATTTACCTGAACTGGGTGGCGAAACGCGTCTGACTCAGCAAGGGATTACTTGCTACAGTTTGGTCTCTTTCAGCGGCCACTGATCGCATTGATAATATCAGTCTCGCAGCAAGTCGTGAGGCTGATATTTGGGTTATCCGACCTACTATTTATTTTATTAGGCCTGTATTAGGCCTGAGAACGTTAGGTTGGGGAAGGGTACCCGGTATAAAGATATTCTCATCACAGAAAACCCGCCTTGCTATCACCATGTTCCCCACTATCTCCCATGATCTCGCCAAGACGACTTGGCATCCACAAAGTAAATTTATGGGAATGAGGATAGACGTACTGGTACACTACGCTGAGCATCATCATTATGCGACTTGCATATGTCCGAAAACCGGCCAAATTAGATATACTAGGTTAAATTATCCATCATAAATCAACGATGAAGCATTAATGAGCTATCAGGTACTGGCCCGTAAGTGGCGCCCCAAAACGTTTTCAGACGTCGTTGGTCAGGAACATGTCCTGACGGCGTTGGCTAATGGCCTTTCGTTAGGGCGAATTCATCACGCCTATCTATTCTCTGGTACTCGTGGTGTCGGCAAGACCTCTATAGCTCGCTTGTTAGCCAAAGGTCTTAATTGCGAAACGGGCATTACTGCGACACCTTGTGGCGTCTGCGCCAATTGTCAGGAAATCGAACAAGGCCGTTTTGTTGACCTCATCGAAATAGACGCCGCCTCTCGCACGAAAGTCGAAGACACCCGAGAACTGCTAGATAATGTTCAATATGCTCCGGCCCGTGGTCGCTTCAAGGTCTATTTGATTGATGAAGTACACATGTTGTCACGGCACAGTTTTAACGCCTTACTAAAAACGCTTGAAGAGCCGCCTGCTCATGTGAAATTCCTGTTGGCGACTACTGATCCGCAAAAGTTGCCAGTGACGATTCTTTCCCGGTGCTTACAGTTTCATCTCAAAGTTATTGATGTTGATATCATTCGTGCGCAGCTTGAAAAAATACTACTGGCTGAACAGATTAGCAGTGATGCTCGCGCCTTACAGTTACTGGCTCGAGCGGCTGATGGTAGCATGCGCGATGCGCTAAGTTTGACTGATCAAGCCATCGCGATGGGGGATGGTAGTGTGACGACCTCCACTGTCAGCCAAATGTTAGGGACATTGGATGACGAGCAACCATTGGCAATAATTGAAGCCTTGGTGAGTGCTGATGGGGCGCGGGTAATGGCCCAACTTGAACAAGCGGCATCACGCGGCATCGATTGGGAAAACCTGTTGGTCGAAACCCTAAGTTTGTTGCACCGCATTGCCATGGTGCAGTTATTACCATCGATGCTGGATAATCATTACGCTACCTTGGAACCGCGATTGCGTGAGTTGGCCCGGACTCTGCCGCCTACGGATATTCAGCTTTATTACCAAACCTTGCTGGTGGGACGTAAAGAGTTAGCTTTTGCCCCCGATCGCCGCATGGGGGTTGAAATGACCTTTTTGCGAGCGTTAGCTTTTCACCCAAAAGCGATAATTGCTGAATCTCAAATGGTGCCAGTGAGTGTTCCGGCGGCCATTAATCATAGCGTACCTGCCCAGCAGTATACGCAAGTTTCTGCTCATACTCAGCCAGCTCCCCAGCAAGAGGCGCCGCCATTAGGTGCAACTATGCAGGTGAATACTCAACTTCCGGATTCTACTGCGCAACTGCTTCAGGCACGTACACAGTTACTGCGACAGTCGGGGACAACCACACCAAAAAAGAATGAGCCGGCAGCGCCAGGAAAAGCGCGGCCGGCAAACTCAGCACTGGAGCGATTAGCCTCGGTGACTGAGCGAAGCCAGCAACGTCTGGCGGCTAAATCAACGGAAGAAAAGAAGCCGGCGAAGAAAGAAGCGTATCGCTGGACTGCGCAGAACCAACCCGAGGTGTCGCCTGAACCTGTCGCCACACCGAAAGCACTACGTTCTGCGTTGGAACATGAGAAAACACCGGAGCTATCTGCGAAATTGGCTGAAGCTGCTATAGCTCGAGACCCTTGGGCTGCTGAGATAGATAAGCTACAGATTCCTAAGTTGGTGCAGCAACTTGCACTGAATGCATTTAAAGAAGAAATAGAACCGGGTAATATTTGCCTTCACCTGCGTTCTGCTCAGCGCCATTTAAACTCGCCGTCAGCGCAAAAGGCGCTGGCTGATGCGTTGAGTGAATTACACGGTAGCGCTGTTACATTGAGTGTTATTGAAGATGATAATCTAACGGAGCGTACCCCGTTGGAATGGCGGCAGGCCATTTATGAAGAAAAACTGGCACAAGCACGCCAGTCAATTATTGCGGATAATAATATTCAGACGCTGCGTCGTTTCTTCGACGCTGAATTGGATGAAGATAGTATCCGGCCGGTTTAATCGCTGTGATAAGTGCGTGGTGCACTGACGCAGCCCCTTGCTATGAGAGATGACTATGTTTGGTAAAGGCGGTATTGGCAATTTAATGAAACAAGCCCAGCAGATGCAGGAAAAAATGCAGCAGATGCAGGAAGAAGTCGCCAAATTGGAAGTTACCGGTGAATCTGGCGCGGGCTTGGTCAAAGTGACAATTAATGGGGCGCACAATTGCCGTCGGGTTGAAATTGACCCAAGCCTGTTGGTTGAAGACGATAAGGAAATGCTGGAAGACCTGATTGCTGCGGCCTTCAACGATGCTGCTCGCCGTATCGATGAAACGCAAAAAGAGAAAATGGCTTCTGTCTCAAGTGGTATGCAATTGCCACCAGGCTTTAAGATGCCGTTCTGATGCAAACCAGTCCACTCCTTGAGTCATTAATGGAGGCGTTGCGCTGTTTACCGGGTGTCGGCCCAAAATCAGCGCAGCGTATGGCATTTCAGTTGCTACAGCGTGACCGTAGCGGTGGGATGCGTCTGGCGCAGTCTTTGACCCGCGCGATGTCTGAGATTGGTCACTGTGCGGATTGCCGCACATTTACCGAGCAAGACCGTTGTACTATTTGCGCTAATCCACGCCGTCAGCAAAACGGCCAAATCTGCGTGGTCGAAAGTCCAGCGGATATCCATGCAATTGAGCAAACGGGCCAATTTGGTGGGCGTTACTTTGTGCTGATGGGGCATTTATCACCGCTTGATGGTATTGGCCCCGGCGATATAGGTCTGGATTTGCTTGAAGAACGGCTGAGAACTGAAACTATCAGTGAAGTTATTTTAGCAACCAACCCAACCGTTGAAGGTGATGCAACCGCCAACTATATTGGCCAGATGTGTGGTCAGTATGGTGTGCAAGCTAGCCGTATAGCACATGGTGTACCGGTGGGGGGCGAGCTGGAAATGGTTGATGGTACGACCTTATCCCACTCTTTAGCCGGGCGGACTCCCATTAAGTATTAATCGTATTTAATCTGGTGGGCGATTGTTTTCCATTGATTATCATATGAATATTTCAATTCCTGATACTCAGTAAATCGCCCCTGATTCTCTGTTTTTTTCTCTGTAACGACTTGAAACCCCCTCCTGTTGGCCCCATTTGATACACATTGTTCGATTTTATATACCTGTCGGTAATTTGGATTGAGGTAATTAATGAGTATGAAAGGTCAAGAAACCCGTGGATTCCAATCTGAAGTTAAACAACTTCTCCATTTGATGATTCACTCGCTCTATTCCAATAAAGAAATTTTCTTGCGCGAGTTGATCTCTAACGCTTCTGATGCGGCAGATAAACTGCGTTTCCGTGCGCTGTCTAACCCTGAATTGTTTGAAGGGGATGGTGAGCTGCGCGTGCGTTTATCTTTTGATAAAGAAAAACGCACTTTGACCCTAAGTGATAACGGCATCGGTATGAGCCGTGATGAAGTCATTGATAATCTCGGCACCATCGCAAAATCAGGGACCAAAGCATTCCTCGAATCTATTGGTTCTGATCAAGCCAAAGACAGTCAATTAATCGGTCAGTTTGGCGTGGGCTTCTACTCAGCTTTCATCGTGGCAGATAAAGTCACTGTTCGTACCCGCGCGGCAGGTGCCCCGGCTGATGCTGGCGTATTCTGGGAATCAGCAGGCGAGGGTGATTACACTATCGCAGATATCACCAAAGAAGATCGCGGTACAGAAATTACATTGCACCTGCGAGAAGGTGAAGATGAATACCTTGATGACTGGCGCTTGCGCTCCGTTATCAGCAAATACTCAGACCATATTGCACTGCCGGTCGAAATTCAGAGCAAGAATGAAGAAGATGGCACAGTGACATGGGAAAAAATTAATAAAGCCCAAGCGCTGTGGACTCGCGGTAAAGCAGAAATAACCGACGACGAATATAAGGCATTCTACAAACACATCGCGCATGACTTCACTGATCCACTCATTTGGAGCCATAACCGCGTTGAAGGTAAGCAAGAGTACACCAGTTTGCTATATATCCCGGCACAAGCGCCTTGGGATATGTGGAATCGCGACCATAAACATGGCCTGAAATTGTACGTCCAGCGTGTCTTTATCATGGATGATGCTGAACAATTCATGCCGAATTATCTGCGATTCGTTCGTGGTTTAATCGATTCTAATGATCTGCCGCTGAACGTCTCACGCGAAATTCTGCAAGATAGTCGTGTGACACAGAACCTGCGTAGTGCGCTGACAAAGCGTGTGCTACAAATGCTGGAGAAACTGGCGAAAGATGATGCTGAGAAATATCAGCAGTTCTGGCAACAGTTTGGTATGGCATTAAAAGAAGGCCCTGCGGAAGATGGTAGCAACAAAGAGACTATCGCCAAGTTGTTACGCTTTGCTTCAACTCATACTGACAGCTCTGCGCAGACCGTGTCGTTAGAAGATTATGTCAGCCGCATGGCCGAAGGGCAGGAGAAGATTTACTACATCACTGCTGATAGCTACGCTGCTGCGAAGAACAGTCCGCATCTAGAATTGTTCCGTAAAAAAGGCATTGAAGTCTTGCTGTTATCTGACCGTATTGACGAATGGATGATGAGTTACCTGACTGAGTTTGAGAGTAAATCTTTCCAATCTGTCAGCAAGGCCGATGACTCACTGAACAAACTGGCAGATGAAGAACGCCCAGAGCAGCAAGAGGCGGACAAAGCGTTGGAACCTTTCGTTGAGCGTGTGAAAACGCTGTTAGGTGAGCGTGTAAAAGATGTCCGTCTGACACATCGGCTGACGGATACTCCGGCGATTGTGACCACAGATGCTGACGAAATGAGCACGCAAATGGCGAAATTATTCGCTGCTGCGGGTCAACAGGCACCGGAAGTGAAGTATATCTTTGAATTGAATCCAGAACATAGCCTGGTCAAACGTGCTGCTGATGTGGCTGATGACGCTCAGTTTGCCGAGTGGGTCGAGTTATTACTGGATCAAGCTCTGCTTGCCGAGCGTGGAACATTAGAAGATCCTAACCAGTTCATTCGTAGAATGAATCAGCTATTAACTGCTTAATTAAGTAATGAGACGCCCTTGACAGAGATGTTGTCAGGGGCGTTTTTTGTTTAATTTCATTGTGTTATTCTTATTTTTTGTCTTGTTCTTATGAATTCTATCTCATGAAACAAAATCGCATACCTTGAGCCAACCCCCCTGAAAATGGTAAGGTTGCTTGTTTTCCGCAATTTCGATTTAATTTAAAAAAACACAGATACCCAATAGATTTCATGATGCAGAAAGGCGACAAACGAGAGAAAAATTGGTCGGGAACCGATTTGAACCGTGTTTGCGCTAGTCCGCAGGGTGAACCTCAGAGATGGGATTCATTAATCCCGATGAACTGACTTAAGTCAGCGATTCGGGTGACCTAGAGCAGGCAACACATTTGCAGCTTGAAAGATGAAGGGTATAGAAAAACTACATAGCAAGGGGATTTACGCAATGCGTATCATTCTGCTGGGCGCTCCGGGCGCTGGTAAGGGTACTCAGGCTCAATTCATCATGGAGAAATACGGTATTCCGCAAATCTCTACTGGTGACATGTTGCGCGCCGCTGTAAAAGCAGGTTCTGAGTTAGGTCTGAAAGCGAAAGAAATTATGGATGCCGGCAAGCTGGTCACTGATGAGCTGGTTATCGCATTGGTTAAAGAGCGCATCACTCAGGACGATTGCCGTGACGGTTTCCTGTTAGACGGGTTCCCACGTACCATTCCTCAGGCTGATGCCATGAAAGAAGCCGGTATCAAGGTTGATTATGTGCTGGAGTTTGATGTTCCGGACGAGTTGATCGTTGAGCGCATTGTCGGCCGTCGAGTGCACGCCGCTTCAGGCCGTGTTTATCACATTAAATTCAACCCACCAAAAGTTGACGATAGAGACGATGTGACCGGTGAAGATCTGACTATCCGTAAAGATGATCAGGAAGCCACGGTCCGTAAACGTTTGATCGAATATCATCAGCAAACTGCACCTTTAGTTTCTTATTATCGTAAAGAAGCTGATGCAGGAAATACCCAATATTATAAACTGGACGGAACCCGTAAAGTAGCAGAAGTCAGTGCAGAGCTGGCGACTATTCTCGGTTAATTCTGGATGGTAAGATAGCGAAGGCGGCCTGAGGTCGCCTTTATTATTTTACGGGTTTATCCATCTGCTCACATAATCGGTGCAATACCCACAACAAGGACTTATGCATGATGCACAGCAAGCTTGGCGTACTGATGGTTAATCTAGGGACACCGGATGCCCCTACATCACAAGCGGTTAAACGCTATCTGGCTGAGTTCCTGAGCGACCGTCGTGTGGTGGATACTTCCCCTTGGCTCTGGTGGCCACTGTTGCGTGGGGTTATTCTGCCAATTCGCTCGCCCCGTGTGGCAAAATTATATCAATCAGTCTGGATGGAGGAAGGCTCTCCTCTCTTGGTTTATAGTCGGCGACAGCAAAAAGCACTCGCTGCACGTATGCCTGAAATCCCCGTCGAATTAGGTATGAGCTATGGTTCGCCAAATCTAGCTAATGCTATTGATAAATTGTTAGCGCAAGGCGTGACCAAGCTAGTGGTATTGCCGCTTTATCCGCAATATTCTTGCTCAACAAGTGCCGCCGTTTGGGATGCTGTTGCTCGTATTTTGAAAGGCTATCGCCGCTTACCGTCGGTGTCATTTATCCGTGATTATGCTGAACATCCCGCTTATATTTCGGCATTGAAACACAGCGTTGAACGTGCTTTCGAGCAGCATGGAAAACCTGATCGGTTAGTGCTCTCTTTCCACGGCATTCCCAAACGCTATGCCCACTTAGGTGATGACTATCCACAGCGCTGTGAAGATACCAGCCATGCTTTACGGGCAGAATTAACGCTACCTGCTGAACAAGTCATGATGACTTATCAATCTCGATTTGGTCGCGAGCCTTGGCTTACCCCCTATACAGACGAGACATTAAAAAGTCTACCTTCCCAAGGTGTTAAGCATATTCAGCTGATTTGCCCCGGCTTTTCTGCTGACTGTCTGGAAACATTGGAAGAGATCAAAGAGCAAAACCGAGAGATTTTCTTGCATGCAGGTGGCGAGAAATTTGAATATATTCCGGCACTGAACGACGACGAGAGCCATATTGATCTTTTAGAACAACTGGTAAAACAAGAAATTGGTTCACTATCCTTGTCTTCATAATTTTTTATGTATCAGTCGGTCGCTAAGTGGCCATCATTACACTTTTTTTACTCGGCCTTTTGCTTGTAATACCTGTTTAGATGTATGAGAATTACTTAATTATAAAAAATAGGCATGTGATTATATCCTGTAACCATTTGTTATAAATTGATTTTTATTCGGTCGAACAGAATGCTGATTCCCAGAACAGTACATTGGTAGCTGCAAGCCAAGGGCGGTAGCGTGTCTCTATTATATCTGTAAAAATGACTTCTACGCTTACCGTGATTTTGTCTAGTGCGAATCTAGTATTTAATAAGCTAAGTCTTATATAAACTAAAAATAGTTTCACATATAGCATGTTTTGTAAGTTTATAATTAATTTCTTAATTAAACTATCATAAGTAAAGAGTTCCTAATGAAGATACTATTTGTTATCACAGGGCTTGGTATGGGCGGCGCCGAAAAGCAAACATGTTTATTGGCAGATAGAATGGTTGATGCTGGACATGATGTTATAATCATATCTCTTACTGGTAATACAGTTGTAAGACCAATAAACAATATTTCTATTAAAGAACTTAAAATGGGTAAGAATATATTTTCTTTTATATATACATTGATAAGAGCAAGGGAATTAATAAAAAAATTCAAACCAGATGTGGTTCATAGCCATATGTTTCATGCAAATATTTTTTCACGTATATTACGTATTTTTACTAAAATACCTTGTCTAGTATGCACTGCTCACAGTACTAATGAGGGCAATAAAGCTAGAATGTTTATATATCGATTAACTGATAAACTGGCGTCTATCACAACAAATGTAAGTCAGGAAGCAGTCCAAACTTTTATTGATAAAGGAGCTTCATACCCTGGACGGATTATCAGTATACCCAACGGAATTGATACTGATAAATTTAAATATACGACTGAAACTAGGTTGATAAAAAGAAAAGAATTAAATATTAATGATAACAATCTAATGTTATTAAGTGTAGGTCGACTGACTGAAGCCAAAGATTATCCTAATCTATTTAAAGCATATGCTAAACTATGTAAAGAAAATTATTTTGGTAGGGAATTATTATTTTTTATAGTTGGTGTTGGACATCTACAGACAGAGCTTGAAACTTTAGCTGAAGAGTTGAATATTAAAAGTAGTATTCACTTTTTAGGAATAAGAAATGATATTCCTGATTTAATGTGTGCTGCGGATATATTTATATTATCTTCTGAGTGGGAAGGGTTTGGTTTGGTTATAGCAGAAGCAATGGCCTGTGAAAGAGTTGTTGTCGCGACTGATTGTGGTGGAGTAAAAGAAGTTATTGGAAATTGTGGTGAACTAGTACCCATAAAGAATCATATTGCATTATCTGACGCTATATCAAGAATGTTAACAATTACCGTTGAGGAAAAAACAAAATTGGGTGCCCATGCGAGAGAACGAATTATTAAAAATAATTCTATTGATGTAATCATGAATAGATGGGTTGATATATATCGTGGGCAAATGAATTAATTATTAAAAACTAATAATTTTGTGATGAGATGATTGTTCAGTATCAATATTCATTGAAGCTATAATAAAACTTTCTTTGTTTATTGTGTTTTTATATGTAATTTCATTGTCTATAAAACGTGAAGAGAATATATGTCTAATATTATGTTGGAGTTGTTCTTCTATCTTGCTCTATCGATTATATTAACTTGGCAGTTGCGTCGTTATGCTCTTAAAAATAATATTATAGATACACCTAATTCACGCAGTTCACATGTGATTCCAACCCCACGTGGTGGCGGTGTTGCTATTGTGATTAGTTTCCTTGTCGGCATAGCTCTATTTTATTTTCAAGGTTATCTACCACTATTGCCTTCTGTAGGATTAATTATCTCCGGTGGGATCATTGCATTGGTTGGTTTTTGGGATGACCATGGGCATATTGCGGCTCGTTGGCGTCTTCTTGCCCACTTTTCTGCTGCGGCATTTTTATTATTTTGTTTAGGTGGTTTCCCTGTATTAACTTTCTCTGAATATACTCTTAATCTTGGGATATTGAGCAGTTTGTTTGGTTTACTATTTCTAGTCTGGATGCTGAACCTCTATAACTTTATGGATGGTATTGACGGTTTAGCCAGTGCTCAAGCGGTAACTAGTTGTATTGGTGCAATCGTTATCTATTACATTAGCGCCGATCATATCGCACTAGATAATTATTTGGTTCTTTGGTTACTTGCGAGTACAGTTTTGGGCTTTTTATTGTGGAATTTTCCGCCAGCAAAAATATTTATGGGAGATGCAGGTAGCGGCTTTTTGGGGCTGGTTATAGGGGCTTTGGCGATAAACGCGGGATGGATAGAAACGAAGTTCTTCTTCTGTTGGCTAATTTTATTGGGTTTATTTATTGTTGATGCAACTTGGACTTTAATACGTAGAGTTCTTGGTGGGTTTAAAGTTTATGAAGCTCATCGAAGCCATGGTTACCAAATTGCGTCCAGAAAATTTAAACGACATTTGCCCGTAACACTGTCTGCCATTGCTATTAATGTTATCTGGCTTTTCCCTATTGCACTTCTGGTTGGATTAAATATTGTTAATCCGGTAGTTGCACTAATTATCTCTTATATCCCTCTTTTTTATATTGATTATAAACTTAATGCTGGAGTTAATAATAATTAATTGATTGGGTTTGTTGTCAGATAACTGGTTGCATCCGAATATTTAAAACGACGTATTCCGTCTTGGGTTGGTACTCTATGTTCCTTGTTTTTTTATTATCTTTACCAAGGCCTGTAAAACGAATCATTATGCTTTTGCTAGATACTATTCTTATTGCTTTAGCATACTGGGGCGCTTTTTGGGTACGATTGGATGTTGATAGTCCATTTAGCAGTGTTGAACAGTGGGTCGCCTTGGCTGTAATTATACCACCGACTCTATTGGTATATATTCGTCTTGGTCTATATCGGACTGTATTACGTTATGTTAGTGCAAAAATTATCAGTACCGTACTTGTTGGTGTTGTGTTGTCCTCTGGTTTACTGGTATTGGGTTCCTATTTCCTAGGTGTGTACTTGCCAAGAACAGTATCCGTTATGTTCTTTATTTTCTCGTTAGTGCTAATCTGTGGTTCTCGGATATTCTTCCGAATGCTATTAAACTATGGTGTTAGGGGGCAGGTTCCAGTCGTTATTTATGGTGCAGGTGCATCTGGCCGACAATTAGTACCTGCACTTATGCAAGCAAGTGAATACTTCCCAATCGCCTTTGTTGATGATAATCCTAAACTACATAAAGCTGTTATCCATGGTGTGACAGTTTATCCCTCAGAAAAACTTGAATATTTAGTTGGCCGTTATGGCATAAAGAAAGTATTACTGGCGATGCCAAGTGTTAGCCAAAGTCAGCGCAGAGCCGTGATAAGTAAACTTGAAAATCTTTCTTGTGAAGTTCTATCTATTCCTGGTATGTCTGACTTAGTTGAAGGTCGAGCACAAATCAGTAGTTTAAAGAAAGTGTCAATAGAGGAACTTCTCGGAAGAGATCCTGTCGAGCCGGATGAAAAGTTGTTAGCTAAAAATATCACCGACAAAGTCGTTATGGTGACCGGCGCTGGGGGGTCAATTGGCTCAGAATTATGCCGCCAAATTATTGTTGAAAAACCAACTTTACTCATTCTTTTTGATATTTCTGAGTTTTCACTTTATTCCATTGAAAATGAAATTGCTGCAATTTGTAGACATCATCATATTGATACAAAATTTGTGGCACTACTTGGTTCTGTACAAAGTGAAAAGCGCTTAATTCAAGTCATGTCTAGTTTCAACGTGAATACAGTATACCATGCCGCCGCTTATAAACATGTCCCTCTGGTTGAAAATAATGTTATTGAAGGGGTGAAAAATAATATATTTGGTACGCTTTGTTGCGCTAAAGCGGCAATAAAATCTGAGGTGGAAAAGTTTGTTTTAATTTCTACAGATAAAGCAGTTCGGCCAACCAATACTATGGGAGCAACCAAACGGATGGCTGAACTTGTATTGCAGGCATTATCTAAAGAACAGGATAAGACTAAATTTTGTATGGTTCGCTTTGGTAATGTTCTTGGATCTTCAGGTTCTGTTGTACCGCTCTTTAAGAAACAGATCGCTGAGGGAGGGCCAATAACGCTAACCCATAAAGATATTATTCGCTACTTCATGACCATTCCAGAAGCAGCTCAACTTGTTATTCAAGCTGGTGCTATGGGGCAAGGAGGGGATGTTTTTGTATTGGATATGGGCGATCCGGTTAAGATTATTGATTTGGCAAAACGTATGATTAACCTTTCAGGTCTTTCAATTAAGAGTGAAGATAATCCTGAAGGTGATATTGCAATAGAGATCTCAGGTTTACGCCCTGGTGAGAAATTATATGAAGAGTTACTCATTGGTGAATCTGTACAGAACACTTATCATCCACGAATTATGACTGCAACTGAAGTTATGCTTGCATGGAGTGATTTGAATATTTTACTAAACAAAATTGAAGCTGCTTGCAATGACTTTAATTATGAGTCTATTCGCTCTTTATTATTAGAAGCGCCCGCAGGATTTCAACCTACAGATGGTATCTGCGATATAGTTTGGCAGAAGACTCACGAAGGAAATGCAAAAAATATAACAGTCCATTGAGAGTGTTGAGGCTGTTCTCTCGTCATATTTGCATTTTATTGTTTATGGAAAAGATATGAAAAATATTGCATTTGTCATCACAAAGTCAATCATTGGTGGAGCCCAAGGCTGGGTTCTTGAGCAAGTAAAATTACTTAAAGATGATTGTAAGATTATTTTAATAACTTCTGAGCCAGGTTGGTTAACTGAAACAATTATTTGCGATAAAGTCGTTATTATTCCAGAGATCAGAAAAATGGCCAGTATTAAGGCTATCTACTCTTTATATAAGACTCTTAAAGAAAATAAGGTTGATATTGTTGTCTCTAGCTCTGCAAATGCAGGTCTTTACAGTCGATTAGCTCGTTTGTTCTTACGTTTTCGTGGTGTCTATGTTTCCCATGGCTGGTCATGTATCTACAATGGGAATGTATTGAAATTTATTTTTTGCTATATTGAAAAGTTATTATCGAATATTACTGATGTTATCTGGTGTGTTTCTCAAAGTGATGCTGATAAGGCTATAAATATTATTGGTATCAAGCCTGAAAAAATCATGACTCAACTTAATGCAATTACACCATTGGTTGAGAGAGCCGATCGTCCTTGCCAAAATAAAATCATTTATGTTTGTCGGTTAGCCTATCCTAAACGACCTGATTTGATGTTAAAGGTAGCCGCATCTAACCCTCAATATAACCTAGATGTTGTTGGTGATGGTGAATATTATCAAGATCTAAAAAAAGAATATGATGATTATAAAAACATTCATTTCTATGGTGAGATAAAGGGATTTGATAAATTTAATGAGTATGATGTATTTGTATTAACATCAGAAAGTGAAGGTTTACCCATGGCAGCGATTGAAGCGACTAGTGCCTGCTTACCCGTTATTCTGAGTGATGTCGGTGGTTGTGGTGAGGTTGTCGATCAAAATGGCATCTTAATTGAAAATACAACAGAAGCGCTAGAGTCAGCGCTTAATACTGTATTTTCAAATTATGAGTCATTCTATAAAGCAGCTCAGAAACAAAAGAGTAAGTTTGATATAAATAATGTTAAAAATAAGTGTCGTGAAATTATTCTTGGTCAATGAATTCTGTTCAAATACCTCAAATACAATAGGTGCATTATGACTATTTTAGTAACTGGTGGTGCAGGATATATTGGCTCACATACAGTATTAACATTATTAGAACAAGGCAACGATGTTGTTGTGTTAGATAATTTATCTAATGCTTCGGTAGAGTCACTGCGACGTGTAGCCGAAATTACGGGCCGAAGTGCAATATTTTATGAGGGCGATGTACTCGATAGGCATTGCCTAAAAAAAATATTTTCTGAACATAAAATAGATGCTGTCATTCATTTTGCTGGTTTAAAATCAGTAGGTGAATCGGTTATTAAGCCGATTGAATATTATCAAAATAACGTTACCGGCTCGCTGCTCTTGCTAGAAGAGATGGTCAGTGCTGGTGTAACAAAACTAATATTTAGCTCATCTGCAACTGTATATGGTGATCCAGAGTTTGTTCCTTTGACAGAAAACGCACGCATCGGTGGTACGACAAACCCTTATGGCTCATCTAAAGTCATGGTTGAGCAAATACTGAAAGATTTCTCTGTCGCGCACCCAGACTTCTCCATCAGCGCATTACGTTATTTTAATCCTGTAGGTGCTCATCCATCTGGGTTAATTGGCGAGGATCCAAATGGGAAACCTAACAATTTGTTGCCTTTTATCACGCAAGTTGCTATTGGAAAACTCCCTAAGTTAGCTGTCTATGGTGATGATTATCCTACAGTAGATGGTTCAGGGGTTCGTGATTATATCCATGTTATGGATCTTGCTGAAGGGCATCTTTGTGCACTGAATAAACTAACGACAGGATTTAAGGTTTATAATCTCGGCTCGGGCGTTGGGTATTCTGTGTTACAGATGATTAATGAGTTTGAACGTATATCGGGTAAAAAAATTCCTTATGAGATAGTCGCACGACGGTCTGGCGATATCGCCGAATGTTGGGCGAGTGCGAAATTAGCATTTAACGAGTTGGGTTGGGAAGCCAAAAGAAACTTAACCGATATGCTAACAGATGCATGGAATTGGCAGCAGCGTAATCCAAATGGTTATGCGCGCTGAATCCCAGATGACTTGTGCTAAAATTCTTTATCTTTTCATTTCTAAATTTGTAACTCATAACAATGAAATTTCCTGGCAAACGCAAATCTAAACACTATTTTCCTGTTAATGCTCGCGATCCCTTATTGCAGCCAGCTCAAACAGAAAATGAAGTGAGTACATCTTATATTGTTGGCATTGATCAGACGCTGGTTGATATTGAAGCGAAGGTCGATGAGGACTTTATTGCGCGTTATGGTTTGAGCCAAGGGCACTCTTTGGTGATTGAAGATGATGTTGCTGAACGCCTTTATCAGGAGCTCACGGCCAATGGATTAATTACGCATGAGTTTGCTGGCGGTACCATTGGCAATACGTTACATAACTATTCCGTACTGGCTGATGATCGTTCAATTTTGTTGGGTACGATGTGTAGTAATATTAAGATTGGTAGCTATGCCTATCGCTACCTGTGCAATACCTCAAGTCGTACTGATTTGAATTACTTACAGGCCGTTGATGGTGCTATTGGCCGCTGCTTTACTTTAATTACGGACAATGGTGAGCGGACATTTGCCATCAGCCCGGGGCAAATGAATCAATTGCGGCCAGAAAGCATTCCTGAGGATGTTATTGCTGGGGCATCAGCGCTAGTTCTTACCGCTTATCTGGTGCGCTGTAAACCTGGAGAGCCGATGCCAGATGCGACGATGCAGGCAATTCGTTATGCGAAGAAGCATAATGTGCCTGTGGTGATGACTCTGGGAACAAAATACGTCATTGCAGATAATCCGCAGTGGTGGCGTGATTTCCTTAATGAGCATGTTTCTATCGTCGCAATGAATGAAGATGAGGCTTATGAGCTGACGGGCCTAAATGATCCGTTAATGGCCTCTGATATGGCATTGAACTGGGTTGATTTGGTTCTGTGTACTGCTGGCCCTAATGGTCTTTATATGGCGGGCTATACAGAAGAAGCTAATAAACGACAGACACAGCACCCTTTACTCCCCGGCGCTATTGCCGAATTTAACTTGTATGAATTCAGTCGAGCAATGCGTAAAGAGCATTGTGATAACCCATTACGTATTTATTCTCACATTGCTCCCTATATGGGGGGACCTGAGAAAATAATGAATACCAATGGGGCTGGTGATGGTGCTTTATCAGCTTTGCTGCATGACATTGCTGCTAATGGTTATCACCGTAATAATGTTCCTAACTCAAGTAAACATGTACGTAGTTATCTGAGTTACTCTTCCTTGGCGCAAGTGTGCAAATATGCCAATCGGGTCAGCTATCAAGTATTGAATCAACATTCACCACGTTTAACTCGTGGATTGCCTGAGAGAGAAGACAGTTTGGAAGAGTCTTACTGGGAGCGATAATTTACGTCGCGCCGACATCAAAAATAATGAGGGCCAGCTTATGCTGGCCCTTTTTGTCTATATGGCGTGAAATCATCGCCATCGAAACGATTTAGATTGGGCAAACCGGGCGCTTATCATCCTCGGTTAGTGTTTCTATTTTCAGCATATTAAGCATGCTATTGGCAATTTCACGTTCACCCATAACAACCTGATTCGCACCGCGATCCGAAATATAAACCACTTCGTCGTCATAATGTGCGCGTGCAATAATTTCAAGGTCTGGTCGCTTAATTCTGGCAGACGCGACTATCTCTCCAGCTTCGTAGCCATTTGGAATGGTTAGCAATAACCAGCGTGCGCAATCCAGACGTGCCAGTGACATTATATCAGCGCTAGCAGCATTCCCTAATACGGCATTAATACCCTGTTCACGTAGCGCTTCAACTCTTGGTCGGGAATTTTCAATGACGACCAGTGGAATGCCCGCAGCATTCAGTTTTGCCCCTAATAAGCTACCGACTCGACCATAGCCAACCAATAATGCATGGTTACACAAGTCGACAGGGATCTGTTTTTCTTCTTCTACGGCTTCTTCCAGAATCAGATCTTCCATCGTCTCATTTTTGGCTAAATAGCGGTCTAGCAAGGTGAAAAGCAGGGGGTTGAGCATAATGGATAAAATTGCGCTAGCCAGCACTAAATTACGGCCCTGTTCTGACATCAAACCAAGGGAAATTCCAAGCCCTGCCAAAATAAAGGCGAACTCTCCAATTTGCGCCAGACTGACTGAGATGGTCAGTGCAGTGCGTTTGGAGTGACCAAACATGCGTACCAATATGAATGCTGCAGCAGATTTACCGAAGATGATGATAGCCAGCGAAGCTAACACGGTTAACGGCTCATGCACCAAAATCATCGGATCAAACAGCATCCCAACAGAGACAAAGAACAGTACGGCGAATGCGTCGCGTAGTGGCAAAGTATCTTGCGCAGCACGGTGGCTGAGTTCAGATTCATTCAAGACCATTCCGGCGAAGAATGCACCCAGAGCGAAGGAGACATCGAACAACCCGACAGCGCCGTAGGCAATACCGAGAGCTAATACCAGCACGGCCAGAGTAAATAACTCACGGGAACCCGTGCTGGCAGTTTTGGCCAGTATCCACGGGACCAATCGGCGACCGACAACAATCATCAAGGTAATGAAAGCGATAACTTTACCGATGGTAATGGCCAGCTCAGTGAACAGTTGGCCCAAACTGGTGGTTTCGTTCCCCATGACGCCTGCAAATGCCGGCAAGAGGACTAATGTCAGTACCATTGCCAAATCTTCAACAATCAGCCAGCCAATCGCAATTTGCCCTCGTTGGCTATCAATCAGTTGCCGCTCTTCCAATGCTCGTAGCAATACCACTGTACTGGCGGTTGATAGACAAAGACCGAAGACAAATCCTGTCATCAAATCCCAGCCTAATAAATGCGATAGCCCCATACCCAGTAAGGTAGCGACAGCAATTTGCGCTACGGCTCCGGGGATGGCGATGGCTTTTACGGCGAGAAGATCTTTAAGTGAGAAGTGAAGCCCAACACCAAACATCAACAAAATAACACCAATTTCAGCCAGTTCAGGAGCTAATGAGGTATCAGCAACAAAACCTGGCGTGAATGGCCCGGCAAGCACCCCTGCAGCAAGATATCCCACCAGAGGTGAGATGCGCAGGCGATGAGCCAGAGTGCCCAAAAGGAAGGCGAGAACAAGGCCTCCGACAATCGTGGTAATTAAGGGTGTTGAGTGGTGCATCCAGACTCCTTCTCGTGACTACCCGTCATTTTTCAAATTACAGGCGTGTTGGCTGTGTTCAATGACTAAAGTCACTTACCTGGGTAAGTTCATCAGGGTTTTTGAGCTTCATAAGAGGCTCACTCTTCGGGCCGGTGTTTGCCACCTTCCTGCATGTTAAATCGATGGGTATATACAGAGCGACAAGCATTTCACAGCAATAACATCAGTTTATTGCATTTATGCGATCAATGCGCGATAAAATTTCATTTTTTATCAAGAAAAGTCTAGTTTGGCACGAAAATTGTTTGAAGTGGTTGTTTGTCGTGGACTTGATGTTTTCATCTCGATAATGCAGGGGACTCTCCCGACTGAAACACATGTCTCAGTCGGGATTATAAGGTTATTACTATTACTTATCTTCTATATTAGGCAGTAAGGCAGTAAATATCCCCAGTAATGGTAAGAATGCACATATTTGGTAAACCAATTCGATACTGGTTAAATCAGCAACATACCCTAGTACAGCCGCACCTAACCCCCCCATACCGAAAGCAAAACCGAAGAATAAACCAGAAACCATACCGACTTTTCCTGGGATCAGCTCTTGCGCGTACACCAGTATGGCCGAGAAGGCCGATGCGAGGATTACACCAATGATCACGGTTAAAATCCCAATCCAATACAAAGATGCATAGGGTAAAATGAGTGTAAATGGCGCTACGCCTAAGATTGACCCCCAAATAACATATTTTCTCCCAATCCGATCGCCAAGAGGGCCGCCAATAATAGTGCCAGCGGCTACGGCAAAGAGGAAAACAAACAAATGTATCTGGGCGTTTTGTACCGAAACTCCAAACTTATGCATCAGATAAAAGGTGTAATAGCTGCTGATACTAGTCAAATAGAAGTATTTAGAGAATATCAGCACCATCAAAATAGCTAATGTGCTAATAACTGTCTTTTTTGGCAGTACTTTTGCCGATGAGACTTTTATGGCTTTGCCATGGCTGGCTCTTTGTTGTTGCTGATACCATTTACTGACTTGCAGTAGCACCACGATCGCCAGTAATGCCGCGAGTGAGAACCAACCAACGTTGCCTTTACCATAAGGTGCGATCAGAATTGCGGCTAGCAGTGGGCCAAGAGCACTACCGAAGTTGCCACCAACTTGAAAAATAGATTGAGCCATACCATGACGCCCACCAGAGGCCATCCGGGCGACTCGCGAAGATTCTGGGTGGAATACTGAAGAGCCGGTCCCGACCAACGCCGCTGCCAGTAAAACCACAGGGAAAGTCGTGGCAATAGCCAACAACAAAATACCTGATAGGGTAAATCCCATACCGATGGGCAATGAGTAGGGTTGTGGATGTTTATCTGTATACAGGCCAATCAATGGCTGTAACAGTGAGGCGGTAAGCTGGTAAGTCAGAGTAATTAACCCGATTTGGGCAAAACTCAGTGAAAACTCGGCTTGTAAGAGAGGATAAATCGCCAAAATCAGCGATTGAATCATATCGTTGAGCAAGTGAGATACGCTGATCGCACCTAAAATAGAGAATGAGGTGCGTTTTACGGAGGCAGTAACGGAGGGTGGGAATTCCGTCTCAGAGCGATCGGTCATAGTGAGTATTCGCCTAATAATTTTCACTGTTAATAATATGTTGGTAACGAATACATATTATGCAGTTCGGACGATTTTTACTACTCCTGACATTCTTTGATATCTATTCCAAAGTTATGAAATTGATAGCGGCACTATCACATTACAATACAAAGTGTGTCACAGTATGGTCTTGATTTATCGTGGTATTAATATATACCACTCAAACTTCACTCATTAGACTGGCATTGATGGTGTCGGTTTTTAACGACAATATGGAGATTTGCCATGCGTTTTTCATTACCGACCACCGCCTGTGCTTTGGCTGTGTCGCTGGCGTTTACACCGGGATGGGCCGCTGCGTGGGAAAAAGACAAAACCTACGACATCACCATTTTGCATACTAATGACCACCATGGGCATTTTTGGCAAAACGATCACGGTGAGTATGGTCTGGCGGCACAGAAAACGCTTGTTGATGAGATTCGCAAGCAAGTTGCCGCCCAAGGAGGAAGTTTACTGTTACTCTCCGGCGGGGATATCAATACAGGTGTTCCTGAGTCGGATTTGCAAGATGCCGAGCCAGACTTCCGCGGGATGAATCTGGTTGGCTATGATGCGATGGCTATTGGCAATCATGAATTTGATAACCCACTGAGTGTGCTGCGCCAACAGGAGAAGTGGGCGACTTTCCCATTGTTGTCGGCCAATATTTATCAGAAAAGTACCCAGCAGCGGTTATTCAAACCCTACACTTTGTTTGATAAACAAGGGGTGAAAATTGCGGTAATTGGACTAACGACTGACGATACAGCAAAGATCGGTAATCCCGAATATTTCACTGATATTGAATTTCGAGTGCCAGCAGTAGAAGCAAAGCAAGTTGTCGATCAGTTAAGAAAAACAGAAAAGCCGGACATTATCATCGCTGCAACCCATATGGGGCATTACGATGATGGTAAGCATGGTTCTAATGCTGCGGGTGATGTCGAGATGGCACGCAGTTTACCAGCAGGCTATTTAGACATGATAGTAGGTGGTCACTCGCAGGATCCGGTTTGTATGGCTAGCGAGAATCATAAACAGGCTGATTATGTACCAGGGACACCTTGCGTCCCCGATCGACAAAATGGCACTTGGATCGTACAAGCCCATGAGTGGGGAAAATATGTTGGCCGAGCTGATTTTACATTCCGCAATGGCGAGCTGAAATTAGTGAGCTATCAGTTAATCCCAATTAATTTGAAGAAAAAAATCGAAAAAGCTGATGGCACTAGCGAGCGTGTCTTTTATACGCAAGAAATAGCCCAAGACCCATCGATGCTGAAACTGTTGACCCCATTTGAAGAGCAGGGCAAGGCGCAGCTGGAGATTAAAGTGGGGAGTGTGAATGACAAGCTAGAAGGGGATCGCAGCAAAGTCCGTTTCGAGCAAACGAATTTGGCTCGCATGTTATTGGCAGCACAAATGGAACGTGCGGGAGCAGATTTTGCTGTGATGAGTGGTGGCGGTATTCGTGATTCTATCGAAAAAGGTGATATCACCTATAAAGACGTGCTCAAAGTTCAACCATTCGGTAATACTCTGGTTTACGCTGACATGAAAGGGCGTGATGTTGAGAAGTATCTGGCTGTGGTGGCAAATAAAAAAGTAGATTCTGGTGCTTATGCCCAATTTGCCAACGTTAGCCTAGTGGCCGATGGTGAGGGGGTGAGTGATGTCAAAATACAGGGCAAGCTGCTAGACCCAAATAAAACCTATCGTCTGGCAACATTGAATTTTAATGCGTTAGGGGGGGATGGATATCCGAAGATTGATACCCTACCTGGCTATGTCAATACCGGTTTTATCGATGCAGAAGTTCTAAAACAGTATATTGAAAAACACTCTACACTGGATGCCAGTCAGTATCAGCCGAAAGGTGAGATTGTTTATAAGTAATTAATTGTAACGTGCTGTATTTAATAAAGATGATGTTCAGGTGGTATACTGTGCTTCATCTTTTTTTTCGTCCCCGATAAGCAGAACTTCTTGAGAAGACTGCTGTTTTAGAATAGATTTCGTAAAAGAAAAATTTTTGCTAGCTGTATGCAACAATAATTTCTCACCCATCGATTTTTTGTCCTCATTGAGCAAGGAATTAACTGGTTTTTCTTGCATCCATCCATGGTGATAGTTCATGTCGCGTGTAGCAAAAAATACATTCTGGCTAATGTTGGCACAAATTGGCGGTTTATTTATCCCCTTGATTGAGCTACCTGTGTTGGCTCGAGCTTTGGGGCAACAAGGTTATGGGCAAGTGCTTTATGCTTTGGGGCTAGCATTGACTGCTTCCGTTTTTGTCGAGTTTGGTTTTAATTTCAGCGCAGCACGTAGCGTCGTAAAAGTGAAAGAAGATCGTGCAAGACTAGCTCAACTCGTTACTAACGTATTGGCAGCAAAGCTGCTATTAAGTTCGGTAGTTATTCTTGCCATCGGAGTTTTGATATTTTTCAGTATGGGGGCGACTACGATTCCTCACTATTGGTTTATTTGGGTTTCACTGTTTCTTGTTGCATTTGGTTTTAGTCCACTATGGTACTACGTAGGAATTGAACGGCTAATCTTGCCTTCATTATTAGATCTTGCACTACGCAGCACGGGACTTTTATTTACGATCACTTTGGTTTCATCACCAGAACATGCCCAACGTGTATTAATTATCCAGGCAACGGTTGGAATTCTTAACACCTTTATTCCAACATTTATTATGCTGCGCCAAACGGGCTTGGGGCGAATAAACCTGAATGGTACATGGCAAGTTATTCGTGATAGTTGGGAGCTATTTTTGTACAAAGGTGCTCAAAGTATTATGGGTTCCATTGCTTCAACATTATTAGGTTTTTTAGGTGGTGCTCGTGCTGTTGGTTCGTTTGTCCCTGCGGAAAAACTAATTCGAGCGGCTAGTGGCTTGGCTATTCCGGCTTTAAATGCAGCATTTCCACATCTGGTTAAATTGCAGCGTGACTCCGAACGTACTGCTAAAAAATTAGTCACTATCGCACTAGTGGTAATTTCAATCGCCACTATATTATTCTCAATTACCACTGTATTTGCATCAGCCTGGGTTGTGAATATTGTTTTCGGGCCAGGCTATCAAGATGCTATTAATTTATTAAAAATACTGGTGTGGGTAGTGCCATTTCGTATTAATAGTATGATTTTGGCCGTTTTATGGTTCATTCCTACAGGAAAAGAACGTATTGCCAGCAGAGTGATGATAGCTAATATAAGCCTTATTTGCATGCTTGCTATACTATTAATTCCAACGCTAGGTGGCCTGGGTATGACACTCGCATTTTTGGTGGCCGAGATAATAATGTTCTTGGTGCTAATATTCTTTTTTTGTAGGAATAGATAGTGAATGATTTAACTCTAAGTGTTGTGATTACAACTTATAATCGCCCCGAATTAGTGGTTAGGGCTGTTAATTCCGTAGTGTCACAGAGAAGTCAGAAATATCGTATTGAAATCATAGTTGTTGATGATGCCTCGACATCACTTTTACCCGAATTCAATGTACCTGAACTTATCACTTATCGCATGCCCATCAACGGCGGTCCTGGTTTAGCAAGGATGCAGGGGCTTAAATTATCCCATGCACCTTGGGTATTAATACTAGATGATGACGATGTGATGACATCAGGATCTGTTGAAAAACTTATGCATATTCTTGATGACGAAAATCTTGATTCATATTTAGTAACTATGTTTGCCTGTTCTAACGGGAGTATGAGGGATAAATATCATCTAATTAGTTTTGATGATTATATGTCTGGGTATATTATCGGCGATTTTACGCCTGTCTTTAATAGAGAAAAATTCTTAGCAACAGGGTTAAGCTATCCTCAAACTAGGCTTGGTGGTGAGCATCTATTGTGGTGGCGTATTGCGTTAGATTATAAAGGAATCCCTACCTTTAATATGAAATTAATCGATGTTTCAAATGATGCTCCATCGCGCTTAACTAGTGCTACTACGCAAGTTAAATATTCAGCAGAACATAAAATTCTCGCCGATCTAACATTGTCCCAATTTGGTGAGCGTATATCCAAAGATTATCCAGAGCAATTTCGTCGTATCAGTTTAGCGAGAATTACTTATAGTCTATTAAGTAATGATAAGGCGAGTGCTCGCCGTTATATACTCACGAGTACTATTAGCTTAAGTATGAAGATATCTTTGCTGGTTATCAGCCTTTGTCCTCAGAGTATAATTCGCAAAGCTTTTGTTTTTTATAGGGGTAGATAAAAATCCTACGCAATTATTAAGCCGAGCAGGGCTAGGTTGTTAATTTCTGCTCGGTTTCGTGGCTGTTCATCAATCCCTTTTTGCGATATCAGCAAATGTGCCTTGCAGTAATCGGCATAAATCTGTTGCGGCTAGTTCAATATCTAATCCCCGCTTACCCCCGGAAACAAATATCGTGGCGTATTCTTGTGCTGGGCTATCAATTACCGTGGGGAGGCGTTTTTTTTGCCCCAATGGGCTAATACCCCCCACTAAATATCCGGTGCTGCGCTGTGCCAATTGTGGATCGGCCATTTCAGCCTTCTTTGCCCCCAATGCACGGGCTACTTTTTTCAGGTCAAGTTGGGTGGCGACAGGGGTGACGGCAACGGCTAAATTTTTGGCATCACCATTTAAAGCGACCAGCAATGTCTTATAGACTTGATCGGCATTGAGACCCAATTTTTTAACGGCTTCATCGCCAAAGTTGGTTTCTGCTGCATCGTGGTGATATGGGTGTAGTGTGAAAGGAACTTTTTGTTTTTCCAGCAAAACAACGGCAGGTGTCATAATAAACGTCCAATTAAAAATGAAGATTTATTCAGGTGGATTATCCTACACGGAATCATGGTGACAGGGATAAAAATTAACCGAGCAAAATCAGCATAATGGTTAGGTGCTCCGCGAGTTATGATGAATGTCGGTTGCTAATCTAATCGTCAGGTTGCTACCCTGTATTGGCTGCTCATATTATCCGCAAGGAATGTGGGCGCTTAATAACTAAAATAACGAAAATTCCTCTTTGACTGGCCGATAGCGATATCGGCCATTTTTTTATTGGGCGTTGGATTTTAATAAATCAGGAAGATTCCCTTCGCCATACAAGTGTAGCGCACCGACGGCAATGACATAGCGCCCGGAAGGCAGTTGTTCAAGTTGTCTTTGCCAGCGTTTGTTCCTTTGAATCATCAGAACATCGTACAACCCTTGGCTAAAGGTGGGGGCCAGAGCCGTCAGGTCATTGACTGGATGATGTTCCAGCCACCAGCTAATCATGGTTTGCAGTAAACGGGCATTGGTGTGCCAGTGAGTTAAGGTATCCAGCAGTAACGACATGCCGTTGTCAGGCAATGTTTCCAACAAATCGAGCTGCATCTGCGCACCTTCCAGCTCAATCACGTTTTTGTCCTGTGCTGTCGCCGCTTTCAATAATTGGTAATCGATACCGTATTCCCCTCGTAACCCTAAACGCTGGGCCTGACGGGCCTGGAGCATTAAGGCCACTTGCCATGCTGGCAGAAAGGCCATAGTAAGTGGGTCATTGTCCAGTTCTTCGCAGCGTTGCAAAAATTGTTGATAATGCTCTGCAGATAACCTGTCAATTAATGGTTCATCAAGGCTATCGTTACCAAAGGGAGAGGCTGTATCGGTGATATCAGCTTCGACAATAAGTGCATCAGCCTGATTCAATTTATTGAGTAACTCATGGGGGAGGGGAAACATCCCCTCGGTTCCCATATGGATACTGCCAACCAAGTGAAAATGACGTTCACCAGGTAAAGTCATGTCTAAAGCTGGGTAGGAATAGCTCGCCGGGGCAGTCATGCCCAAAAATTTTGCGAGGCGGCGTAATAATTGGCCCATGTGGTTCCCTTATTAGCGTTTCTTAACATGCTAAACGCTAAGTGGCGCACAAGAAAGGGGTTGTGCGCCATTAGGTTCCTAATTATTGCTTAGGCTTAAACCGCAGTAATCGGTTCGCATTGCTCACAACGGTAATAGATGACAACGCCATCGCCGCCCCTGCCACCACAGGGCTGAGGAGGGTTCCGGTGAAGGGGAACAAAATACCCGCAGCAATCGGAATCCCTAAGGCGTTGTAGAAGAACGCTCCCAGCAGATTTTGTTTCATGTTGCGCAATGTTGCTTTGGAAAGCTCTACCGCATCAGCAACGCCATGCAAACTGTGGCGCATCAAGGTAATAGCGGCGGTTTCAATCGCAATATCACTGCCGCCACCCATAGCAATACCGACATCGGCTTGCGCCAGTGCTGGTGCATCATTGATACCATCGCCAATCATCGCTACTTTGTGTCCGGCAGCTTGCAGTTGCTTAATTGCCTCTGCTTTACCATCAGGCAAGACTCCGGCGATCACCTGATCAATACCCGCTTCTTTAGCAATAGCATTCGCAGTAATAGGGTTATCGCCGGTTAACATCACCAAATTATATCCTTGCTGATGCAATCGTTGCAGGGCACTAACACTGTCACTGCGCAGTGGATCACGAATCGATAACAGTGCCGCGGGTTTGCCCTGTGCCGTCAGAATAACAGGTGTTGCACCACTTTCTGCTTGTTGCTGCATCAATGCTTGCAACTCGCTGGTGTCAATCTGTTGCTCTTCCAGTAGGCGGTTATTCCCCAGCAATAGTGGAATGCCATCCACTTCACCACTGACCCCTAAGCCGCGCAGTGTGCGGAATTGGCTCACTGTCGCCAGTGTCAGTCCTTCCGCCCGTTGTAAAATCGCACGAGCCAAGGGGTGATTAGAGCCAGTCTCCAGTGCTGCTGCCCATTCCAGCGCTTGCTGTTCGTTCACGCCATTGAAAGTATGAATGGCAACTACCTGCGGATGCCCTTCGGTCAATGTGCCGGTTTTGTCGAACACTAAAGTATCGAGGTTGCTGGCCTGCTGTAATGCATCAGCATCACGTACCAGAACGCCAAACTCAGCCGCTCGCCCAACACCTGAGATGATCGACATAGGTGTTGCCAGCCCGAGAGCACATGGGCAGGCGATAATCAGTACTGTCGTGGCGACGACCAGGGTATAGACCAACTGTGGTTGTGGGCCGAAGAAATACCAAATCAACCCGGCTATCACCGCAATTGCGACCACGGTTGGAACAAATACCGCAGAGATTCTATCAGCCAGTTTGCCGATTTCCGGTTTACTGCTTTGCGCTTGCCGAACTAATTTGATGATGCGCGCCAACGTTGTTTGGCTGCCGATGGCATTGGCGCGGAACAGTACTGAACCATCCTGAACTTGCGTCCCTGCATGAACCACATCACCAGCCGATTTTTGCTGTGGGATAGGTTCGCCAGTCAACATGGCTTCATCCATCCACACTTCCCCTTGCACAATTTCGCCATCAACCGGGACACGGTCACCCGTAGTCAGACGTAATGTCATGCCTAATTGAACATCCGCCAATGGAATAACTTTCTCACCTTCATCAGTTACCAGCCGAGCGGTCGGAGGGGCTAAATCTAATAAGCGCTCCAGCGCGTTGGATGAGCGCTGTCTGGCGCGCTGCTCCATGGCATGACCAAGGTTAATCAAACCGATGATCATGGCACTGGCTTCGTAATAAAGATGGCGAGCTTCCATTGGAAAAACGTCTGGCCAGATATTCACCGTAATGGAGTAAACCCAAGCGGCACCTGTCCCCAATGCCACCAAGGTATCCATAGTGGCACTGCCATTCTTCAGACTGACCCAAGCATTACGATAAAAGTGACCACCGGCAAATATCATCACCAGCAGAGTGATTATGCCGACAATCAGCCACGGCGTTTGGGTTTCTGGTGTTAGCGTCATACTGCCGCCAAATAACCCCCATGCCATCAATGGGATACCCAGCAATAGGCCGAGCGCGGCTTGCCATTGGAAGCGCTTCATACTGGCTTGCGACATTTGTTGCTGACGCTCGCGCCGCTCCCCTTCATCTTCAATAATTTCAGCACCATAACCGGCATTCTTCACGGCCGTGATTAAAGCCTCGTGACTCGGATTACCGGTAACCAATGCACTACGTTCGGCAAGATTGACGCGTGCAACTTCAACGCCATCAACACTTCCCAGTGCATTTTGTACTTTAGAGACGCAACTGGCGCAGCTCATCCCCGTGAGCAAGAGTTGGACACTATCGCTATCACTGGCTGGTGGCTCTGCGGCTGTCGTCGATGCGGTTGTTGCCAATGTTGATACTGTCGCTGCCGGAACAGTTGAAGAGGCCGCTGCCAGATGTTCCGGCTGAGATGGGGCTGAGTGAGTCAGCGGCTCAGTTTTTGGGAGTTCAGCCCCTTGCAGTGTAGCGTGATAGCCCGCTTGTTCGACAGCATCAATCAATGTCTGTGCATCTACTTTGCCGTAAATATTGGCACTGTCGAGGGTCACATCAGCAGCTATCACACCGGGAACTGCCTCCAGAGCTTTTCGGGTGGATTCAGTGCAATGCCCGCAACTCAAGCCCGAGAGTTGTAGTTCAACATCAGGAGTCTGCGCTTCTTCTGCCTGATAACCTGCTTGTTTGATTGTATCAATCAGCGTATTGGTTTCAGCTTCACCGGTCACTTTTGCGTAGTGAACATTCACTTCTGCATGATGGACATCTTCACGGCTTTCTAGCGCTGTTTTCACGCGTTTGGCACAATTCATGCAGGAAAGGCCGTGTAAGGCCAGTACTGTGGTTTGCAACATAGTTAACTCCTTATCGAGTAGGAACCTATCCATAAATTTTGTAGGGATAAGTTTAGTCGGTATTCCCCGTCATATTCCTTATCTATGGCAATAATGGTCTTATTCATTGCCTCTAGTTGTACCGGTTTTATTGAGCTTGAACGTCTTTCATTCCGCTTGACTCGCATGGTTCTTTTCACTAATGATAGAGGTTAAACCTTCCAGCAAGGGGAAGGTCAAGGGGGAATATGAATATTAGCGATGTCGCAAAAAAAACAGGCTTAACCAGCAAAGCCATTCGCTTTTACGAAGAAAAAAAGCTGATGACGCCACCGATCCGCACGGATAATGGCTATCGCAGCTACAATGCTAAACATATTGAAGAGTTAACTCTGCTGCGTCAGGCACGGCA
This sequence comes from Yersinia vastinensis, assembly GCF_044905075.1. Lineage (NCBI taxonomy): Bacteria > Pseudomonadati > Pseudomonadota > Gammaproteobacteria > Enterobacterales > Yersiniaceae > Yersinia > Yersinia vastinensis. The sequence continues at coordinate 3,435,923 of NZ_CP173260.1, read as the reverse complement.
GGTTGGCTTCACATTGGATGAATGTCGTGAATTGCTGGCATTGTTTCATAACCCAGCGCGGCATAGCGCGGATGTAAAAGCAGCGACATTGCAAAAAGTCGCAGAAATTGAGCAGCACATTAATGATCTTAATCAGATGCGATTACGCTTATTAGCGTTAGCCGATGAATGCCCTGGTGATGATGGTGCAGATTGCCCGATTATTAATAACTTGGCGGGATGTTGCCACATGAGTGATAAGCAAAAAGTGGTAAGTTAACAAATCAATCGGCGATTAATTTATGTCATTAGCCTCGGCGTATTTAGATAAATACGCCTTTAGATTCAATCATCAGTGATGAATTGTGGGACGGACATGCAAAGTATTGCCTTCCACTAGTATCACTTCAACTTCGGTGCCCACATTCAGCTCCGTCGCACTGTAAATACGCCAACTGCTGTCGCCTACTTTCATACGGCCATAACCGTCAACCGTGGCCTCGGTCAGTGTTGCTCGAGTTCCCAATAATTGATGGTTACGCTGGTTCAGCATAGCGGGTTGCGGTTTGGTACGTTTACTTAGCCAATACCACCACAGGATGGCAGAGACTACTGTCAGGATAGAAAACAGCACGCCCTGCATTTCCCAGCTAAAAGGAAATAGCCAGACCAAAATGCCGACGACCACGGCAGCAACACCGCTCCACAACATATAACCACTGGCTCCTAGCATCTCAGCGGCCAATAATAAGCCGCCGAGTGAAAGCCAAAACCAGTTTGGATTTGCTGCAATTTCTTCCAGCATGGTTATTTACCCCGGCTGTTTTTACTCTCACCAATCAGTTCTGCAATTCCACCAATAGCGCCCATTAGGTTGCTGGCTTCCAGTGGCATCATAATGACTTTGCTGTTATTGGCAGAGCCAATATGTTGCAGTGCATCGGTATATTTTTGCGCTACAAAGTAGTTAATGGCTTGAATATCACCGGCGGCGATAGCTTCAGAAACCATTTTGGTTGCTTGAGCTTCCGCTTCTGCGGCACGTTCACGCGCTTCAGCCTGTAAGAATGCGGACTGACGCTCACCTTCCGCTTTCAGAATTTGTGACTGTTTTTCACCTTCAGCACGTAAAATCGCGGCCTGACGAACCCCTTCAGCTTCTAGAATATCGGCACGCTTGGTACGTTCAGCTTTCATCTGAGCATTCATCGCTGAAATCAGTTCAGTCGGTGGGCGCACATCACGGATTTCAATTCGCGTGATTTTAATGCCCCACGGGTTGGTGGCTTCATCGACGATATGCAGCAAACGGCTATTGATGTTGTCACGCTGAGACAACATTTCATCCAACTCCATTGAGCCTAAAACAGTACGGAAGTTGGTCATGGTCAGGTTAACGATGGCCAGTTCAAGGTTGCTGACTTCATATGCGGCTTTTACTGGGTCAATTACCTGAATAAAACAGACGGCATCAATTGCCACGTTAGCATTATCGCGGGAGATGATTTCTTGGGATGGGATATCCAGGACCTGTTCCATCATATTGATTTTACGACCAATACGATCCATGAATGGCACAACGATATTCAGACCCGGCATTAGCGTTTTGGTATAGCGACCAAAACGTTCGACCGTCCACTGAAAACCTTGTGGAACAATTTTGATTGAGGAGAAGACCACAATCAGGGCGACAACGATAAGAACAGGGATAACCGTAAACATATTTAACTTCCTGTCAGCAATGAATATTGTTTCTTAATATTACGTGACAGAGCGCTAAATGCCTAACGAAAGGCGGGTAAAAGCGTGTAAATGAGAGAAAGCTTGATTAGGGCAGAATAAAACTGCGCGGGATGGCCTCGCGCAGTCGTAAATAATGGCAACGAATGCCGGTTAAATATGTCAATCAGTACAATAATGCATACAACTGACGACGATATTTAGCTGCCAGTGCATCGCCAGTGCCTAATGCAGCCAAAATATCCATTAATGTCTTACGGGCAGTACCATTGGCGGCAGTTAAGTCTTTCTTCAAGTGCCCCAATAGCAGTTCCAGCGCTTCTTCATTGCGACCAACCTGATGCAATTGCAGTGCTAATTGCACGGCCAGTTCAACGTTATCTGGTTGATCGGCCACTTGCTGCTGTAATTGCTGAATTTCTGGTGTGTCAGCGGCTTGTTTGAGTAGCTCGATTTGTGCAATCAGCCCCTGATAACGTGTATCACGGTCTTGCAGTGGGATTGTCGCCAGTACGCCTTCGGCATCTTCACTGCGATTTAGCAAAATTTGTGCTTCAGCCAATTGCAGCGCGATATCGCTGGTTTGTGGGTTGTGATTTTGCTGCATCAGTTGCCAGGCATCTTTGAGCAATGGCAGAGCGTCTTGCGCATTCCCCTCGCTCATCAAACGTGCCGCTTCTGCCGCTTTTAGCTCTTCTGGTTTTGGCAACACTCGTTGCAGCAATTCGCGAATCACTTCTTCTGGCTGTGGCCCCTGAAAACCATCAACCGGCTGACCATCTTTAAAGAGGTAAACTGCCGGAATGGAGCGTAAACCAAACTGTGATGCGACCATCTGTTGTGCATCGCAATCGACACGCGCCAGAATAAATTGACCAGCATATTCTGCTGCCAGCTTATCCAGTACCGGGGTCAGTTGCAGGCAGTGCTGACTGCGTTCAGACCAAAAATAGAACAGCACGGGCACAGCCATGGATTGTTCTAATGTCTGATGCAGATTCGCTTCGGTAATATCAATCGTTGTAGGTGCTAGCATGACTTATTTCTCTCATCCGTTTTAGCAGTAGATGGGGGCAGATTATGTAGCTTCAACCCTCACGGCGCTTATCAAGAATTACCACGCAGGACTTTATCTAACATGCGACCTGGCAATATACGGCGCAGTACTGTCAACGCATGGGCCACTAAGGTGACCGGATAACGTAACTGTGGACGCGGGCTTTCCAATGCGTGGCGTAATTTCGGTAATATAGCCTCTGGCGGTAGTGTAAAGCGTTTTGCAATGCCGGGATTGTTCACCGGTTTGTCGGCTTCGGCCTGGTTAACATTTTGCGTAAAATGGGTGCTTATCGGGCCAGGCTCAATCAGACTGACTTGAATTCCACTGCCGTGTAGTTCCATACGTAATGCATCTGACCAAGCCTCCAGAGCGTATTTACTGGCAGCATAGGCACCACGACCCGCAGTTGAAACCAACCCCATAACGGAACTGGTTTGAATAATGCGGCCTTCGCTGTGAGGCAGCATCGCGGGTAGCAGCAACTGTGTCAGTTGGTGAGTACCAAACAAGTTGGTTGAGAATTGTTTCTCCAACTGCTGGCGCGAGATGGTATGTAACGGTCCGTAGAGGCCAAAACCTCCGTTGTTGAACAAGGCATACAAGCGTCCACCAGTCAGCTCGATAACTTGTGCCGCAGCACGCTCGACACTGTCACTGTCATCCAAATCCAGTTCAATACCTTCCAGACCCATCTGCGTCATTTTTACCACGTCATCGGGTTTACGGCAGGCCGCGAGTACGCGATAACCGCGGTTTTTCAAATCTTTCGCCGCAACCAGGCCGATACCACTGGAACAACCGGTAATTAATACTGCTTTTTGCATAACTTTACCTAGTGAATGAATCTATTTGTTTAAACAAATGTTATACCTTTCATCTTTCAAATTGCCGGTGTGTTGGCTGTTCTCGCTCACCCGAATCACTTGACTTCGTAAGCTCATCGGGATTCTCTCCCTTGCCGCCTGCCTGCATTTTGAAATCTATTAGGTAGAGTATTCATACTAATGACTAACTAACGGTTTGAGTTGTTGCGCCATCCAATCAGCGATAAAAGGTTGCGCTTCTGCATTAGGATGTAAACCATCATCCTGCATCCACTCAGGCTTTACGGCAACGTGTTCCATAAAGAATGGGACAAGCGGGATGCCAAATTGTTGTGCCAATTGCGGATACATTGCGGTGAAGGCCTCAGTATAACGGCGGCCATAGTTAGGCGGAATGCGGATTTGCATCAATAATGGTTGGGCTTTCGCTTCCTTGACCAGATTGATAATTTGTGTGAGATCCCGTTGAATATCCTGCGTTGGAAAACCGCGTAGGCCGTCATTGGCACCCAATTCAATCAATACCCAGCGCGGCTGATGTTGCTTGAGCAGCGCGGGCAGGCGAGCTAAACCTTGTGCCGCCGTATCACCACTGATACTGGCGTTGATGACCTTTGGCAATGAGGGCGTGGCCTGCCATGTTTTATCCAGCCGTGAAGGCCATGCTTCGGCAATGGGCAAGCGGTAGCCGGCGCTTAAACTGTCGCCGAGAATCAAAAGTGTGTCGGTTGCGGCGGCACGCAAACTGAATAATCCCAACAGTAATAGGAAGGGAAGATGCCAGCGGAAAACGTTCTTGAAGTTCATCATCTTAATAAACACGTCGGTCAGGGTGAGCAACAGCTCTCCATCCTTACCGGAGTTGAGCTGGTTGTCAAACCCGCTCAGACAATTGCGCTTATTGGTGAGTCAGGTTCAGGCAAATCAACTTTGCTGGGAATTCTGGCCGGGTTGGATGATGGCAGTAGTGGTGAGGTGAGTCTGCTCGGCCAGTCCTTGACCGCAATGGATGAAGAAGGGCGGGCGCAGTTGCGCGCAAAAAACGTCGGTTTTGTGTTTCAGTCATTTATGTTGGTGCCAACACTCAATACATTGGAAAACGTTCAGCTTCCAGCGTTGTTGCGCGGCGAAAGTGAGCGCGAAAGTAAAGTGCACGCCATTGAACTGTTAAAACAGGTGGGGCTGGAGAAACGCCTGCACCACCTTCCTGCCCAACTTTCTGGCGGTGAACAGCAGCGTGTGGCGCTGGCGCGGGCTTTCAGTGGCCGACCCAAAATACTTTTTGCCGATGAACCCACCGGTAATCTTGATAGACACACCGGCGATCGCATTGCCGACTTGCTGTTTTCCCTTAATCGGGATTACGACACCACGCTTATTCTCGTCACCCATGATGTGCAACTGGCTGGCCGTTGTCAGCGTCGGCTGCGCTTACAGGACGGTAAATTGTGGGAGGAAGCATGATCTGGCGGTGGTTTTGGCGTGAGTGGCGCTCACCCTCACTGCTGATTGTCTGGCTGGCATTAACACTGGCGGTGGCTTGCGTATTGGCACTGGGCAGTATTAGTGATCGGATGGATCAAGGGCTGAGTCAGCAGAGCCGTGATTTTCTGGCAGGTGATAGAGTTCTGAGATCATCTCATCCCGTCCCCGAAAGTTGGTTGCAAGAAGCGCAAAAACAGGGGCTGGTTATCAGTCGTCAGCTTTCGTTTATGACCATGACCTTTGCCGGTGACCGGCCACAGCTGGCGGATGTGAAGGCCACTGACTTAGCCTATCCGCTGTATGGCGAGTTAGAAACCTTACCACCTCAAGTCAAACTTGAGCCGGGTACGGCACTGGTGGCCCCACGGTTGCTAGCCCTGTTGGGCGTTAAGGTAGGTGACACCCTTGAAGTGGGGGATACGTCCCTGAAAATCATTGGTGAAGTGATTCAGGAGCCAGATTCGGGGTTTAATCCATTCCAAACTGCCCCACGTATTTTGATCAATCTGAGCGATGTAGAAAAAACCGGAGCAATACAACCGGGGAGCCGTTTAAGTTATCGCTATATGTTTGCAGGCCCGCCAGATGCGGTTACGCAATTTAGTGATTGGCTCACACCGCAACTGACACCTGATCAGCGCTGGTATGGTTTACAAGAATCCGGTGGTGCGTTGGGGAAATCACTGCAACGTGCGCAACAGTTCTTGCTGTTATCGGCATTATTGACGTTGTTGTTGTCCATTGCTGCTGTTGCTGTGGCGATGGGGCACTATTGCCGCAGCCGCTACTCTCTGGTGGCGGTGCTGAAAACATTGGGGGCCGGGCGCAGTGCATTACGGCGGTTGATTATTGGTCAGTGGTTCTCTGTTCTGGTGTTGGCAGGCCTGTGTGGCAGTGTGATTGGGCTACTGTTTGAGAAAATATTAATCCGCTTATTGTCCCCGGTATTACCGGCAGCATTACCGGCGGCTGGTCTATGGCCATGGGTATGGTCAATGGGATCGCTGGTATTGATTTCGCTACTGGTGGGAATTCGCCCTTATCGGCAACTGCTGGCGACTCAACCTTTGCGAGTTTTGCGCCGCGATGTCTCTGCTAATGTTTGGCCGCTTCGTTACTTTATTCCAGCCATGATCGTAGTTGTGGTGGGGTTATTGGCCTTACTCATGGGCGGAAACACGCTGCTATGGGCGATTCTTGGCGGTATGGTGGTGTTGGCGTTGTTGTTGGGGGTGATTGGCTGGGGCGGTTTATTGCTACTCCGCCGCTTGACGGTCACTCGTCTGTCACTCCGGCTGGCTATCAACCGGTTATTGCGCCAACCTTGGATGACACTGACTCAACTGGCGGCATTCTCACTGTCGTTTATGTTATTGGCTTTATTATTGGTGCTGCGCGGCGATCTATTAGATCGTTGGCAACAACAGTTGCCACCCGATAGCCCGAATTATTTTCTGCTAAATATCACGCCGCAGCAGGTGCCACAAGTCACGGAGTTCCTTACACAGCATCAAATAACGCCGTCGACTTTCTATCCTATTGTCCGGGTGCGTTTAACGGAGATTAACCAACAACTGGCCACGGAGCGTGTACATGAAGACGACCCTGGCGGCGAGGCGGTTAACCGTGAGTTGAATCTGACTTGGCAGCAGGATTTACCTGCACACAATATTTTGACTGCGGGGCAGTGGCCACCGAAGGAAAATGAAGTCTCGATGGAGCAGGGGATTGCTGATCGACTAGGAATTAAAATCGGCGATAAACTGACATTCAGCGGCGATACTCAATCATTTGAGGCAACGGTGAGTAGTATTCGCCAAGTGGATTGGGAAAGTCTGCGTCCTAATTTTTACTTTATTTTCCCGCCGGGCGCACTGGATAACCAGCCGCAAACTTGGCTGACCAGCTTCCGCTATCAGGGGGATGGAGAGGTTCTGACGCAATTAAATCGCCAATTCCCAACACTCAGTTTGCTGGATATCGGCGCGATGCTGAAACAAGTCGGGCAGGTGCTGCAACAGGTCAGTCGTGCACTGGAAGTCATGGTGGTTTTGGTGATTATTTGTGGCACCTTGCTGCTGTTGGCTCAGGTGCAGGTCGGCATGCGCCAGCGCCGTCAGGAGCTGGTGGTCTATCGCACACTCGGAGCAAGTAAACGCTTACTGCGAGGTACATTGTGGTGGGAGTTTGCGCTATTGGGGTTGGTTGCGGGTCTTGCAGCGGCCATCGGCGCAGAAGCCGCACTCTGGGCATTACAGCGGTTAGTGTTTGATTTCCCGTGGCAACCTAATTGGGTGATGTGGTGGCTATTGCCACTGGCGGCCGCGCTCTTGCTGTCTCTTTGTGGCGGATGGCTAGGCGCGAGGTTATTACAGGGGCGGGCGTTGTTCCGCAATGACGAAATTTAGGAGCATCGCGGGCAGCCTCTGCCGCCCGCGATTTATTTATAACTTCGCCTGTGCCCAACGTAGAGCATTCTGATATTCAGTAGGCAGCAAAGGCGCTAATGCGGCCAGTGCGGTACTCAGTGCTGCGCCATCGGGATCATTTAAATTCAAATGACCCACTTTACGCCCGTCACGCACCTCTTTTTCATACCAATGCAGATGTACTAATGGCAGCGATAACCACTCGGTATTCACTGGCGTACCAATCAGATTGACCATGGCTGATGGGGTATTCACTACCGGCGTTGGCAACGGTAAATCTAAAATAGCGCGCAAATGCAGCTCAAACTGGTTGATAGAAGCCCCATTCTGAGTCCAGTGACCGCTGTTATGCACTCGTGGTGCCAGTTCATTGATCAGTAAACTGTCCCCGACAATAAAGCACTCCATCGCCATCACACCGACATAATTCAGCTCATCCATAATGGCTGACAGCATCTTTTCAGCTTGCTGCTGTAGACGGCTATTTGGCTGTGGCAAGGCTACGCTCATGCGTAGGATGCCATCCTCATGCAGGTTATGAGTGAGTGGGTAAAAGACAGATTTACCTTGATGGCTACGTGCGCCCACCAAAGAGACTTCGCCGGAAAAATTGATGCCTTGTTCAACAATACATTCGCCATAAGCATCAGCAGGCAAGGTGTTTTGCTCGCCAGCACGTATACGCCATTGACCACGTCCGTCATAGCCGCCGACTCGACGTTTCACGATGGCTAATTCACCTAGCGTGGCGAAGACTTGTGGCCACTCGCTGGCACTGGCCAATAATTGCCATGGCGCTGTCGCCAAATTCAGGCTGTCGAGTAACTGCTTTTGTGTCAGACGATCAGCCAGGCGCGGGAAAATATCGCGGTTAACAAAAGCGGTGTGTGTGGCGAGTTCGCGAGTCAGGGCGGTTTCTGGCCAGCGCTCAATCTCAGCGGTGATAACACTGTGCTGATAAGGTACGGCTTCCGGTTCAGCATCCAAACCTACCGGATAAACAGCAATACCCAGAGGCTCGCCAGCTTGACGCAGCATGCGCCCTAACTGACCGTTGCCTAATACGCAAACGGGTTTCATGCTTTCACCTGTGAATTCGGCATTGGTAGATCTGATTCCCGTGGGTCTGGGTTATCTAACACTTCGTCAGTTTGGCTTTTACGCCAATCGGCTAGACGCTCTGCTAACTTGTGGTCATGTAGCGCCAGTATTTGAGCTGCTAGTAAGGCCGCGTTCGCTGCCCCTGCTTTACCAATCGCCAGCGTTCCCACCGGAATACCGCGCGGCATTTGCACAATAGAATACAGGCTATCGACGCCACTTAGTGCGGCACTTTGTACTGGAACCCCTAAAACCGGCACCAATGTTTTTGCTGCCAGCATACCCGGCAGGTGAGCTGCACCTCCCGCGCCAGCAATAATGACATGTAAGCCATTGGCATCCGCTTGTTCGGCGAAACTGAACAGTTTGTCAGGGGTTCGGTGTGCAGAAACAACTTCGACATGAAACGGAACATTGAGCGTGGTGAGCACGTCGGCGGCGAACTGCATGGTGGCCCAGTCACTCTTGGACCCCATTACGATAGCGATTTTAACCCCGGCTGCATAAGCCGAATCGAGGTTGGCTCCCATGGGTGTAAAGCTCCTGTAATTGCGCAAGCGTCGGCCAGAACGACTTGATATAAATCGTGACTGGCGAAGAGGGCGTAGAGCATATCATGAGCCAAAGGCAAGGAAAACGGTTGCGTCGCGGCTTTTAGCGGGATTTACCGGTTTTTTTATCTATGGGGATGCTGTCGTGATTTATAACGATGTCTGATTAAAAGGGGAATTTAATCAACTCGACGCTCTCTTTAGTGACTTTTACCATCGACCCTTCAACATGCCAAGCTCCTAAAACGACTCGATGGGCTGTTGTTGTTGGCAATTCTACAGTATGAACTGCAGGGCGATGGGTATGTCCATGAATCATCCAACTGACATTATTACGCTGAAAAGTGTCCACCACAGCCTGTGGATTAACATCCATAATCAGTTGCGATTTACCGGTGTTATTTTGCTGACTTTGGCCGCGCATATAAACTGCTATTCGCAAGCGAAAGCGCAAAGGGAGCCACAGGAATAATTTTTGGATCAGTGGGTTGTGCACTCGGCGGCGAAAATGTTGATAGTCAGCATCATCAGTACACAGAGTATCTCCGTGTAAAATCACAATGCGGCGGTCATACAATTCGACCACTTTTTCTTCGGGCAGTAAGATCATGCCACTTTCAGCCGCAAAGCGTTTACCGAGCAAAAAATCGCGGTTGCCGTGAATAAAGTAGCAGGGTACACCCTGTTGCTGGAGGGATTTTAATGCAGCAGCGACTTGCCGATACAAAGGTTCGGGGTCATCGTCGCCAATCCAAGACTCAAATAAATCACCCAGAATATAGAGGGCATCAGCATGAATAGCTTCACGCTGTATAAAATGCAGGAAACCGGCAGTGATTGCCGGTTCCTGAACACTAAGATGCAAGTCTGCGATAAAAAGCGTGCTCATTAAGCCGTTATTACTCGCTAACAGTAACGCTTTTAATGATCACATCTTCTTTCGGCACATCTTGATGCATACCGCTGCGGCCAGTTGAAACGTTTTTGATTTTATCAACCACGTCCATGCCTTCAACAACTTCAGCGAATACACAGTATCCCCAGCCATCTGGGCGCTCTGAACGGAAGTTCAGGAAGTCGTTATCTGCAACGTTAATAAAGAACTGAGCAGTGGCAGAGTGCGGATCATTAGTACGTGCCATTGCCAAGGTGCCGCGGGTGTTTTTCAGACCGTTGTTGGCTTCGTTCTTGATAGGAGCATCAGTATTCTTCTGGTTCATGCCGGGCTCAAAACCACCGCCTTGAATCATGAAACCATCGATAACACGGTGGAAGATAGTGTTATCATAGAAACCTTTACGGCAGTAGTTCAGGAAGTTTTCAACGGTAACCGGCGCTTTATCGGCGAAGGTGTTGATGACGATATCGCCATGATTAGTATGAAACGTGACCATAATAATGTTCCTGCTAGTGTAATAAGTGTACTCACAAATGAGCCGTAACTCTTTAGACGGCTCTTATATCATATCTCTGAGATTGAGTCAGCACTCGAAACGCCGCCAAGATGTGCGAAAAAGTACTGTATCAGAGGCTGATTTGCCTCATAATCTAATGATATCCTATTAAACCATGCGTACCGCAAAAACAGAAACCACGGAATGTCCCGATGCTAAAGATTTTTAATACACTGAGTCGCCAAAAAGAGGAATTCAAGCCAATCCATGCCGGTAAAATTGGTATGTACGTGTGCGGGATCACCATTTATGACCTGTGTCACATCGGGCATGGGCGCACTTTTGTGGCTTTCGACGTTGTTGCGCGTTATTTGCGTTATTTAGGTTACTCTTTGACCTATGTTCGTAATGTCACGGATGTCGATGATAAGATCATTAAACGTGCGATTGAGAACAATGAAACCTGCGAGCAGCTCACGACGCGGATGTTGGCCGAAATGCACAAAGATTTCGATGCCCTGAATCTTGAGCGCCCAGATTTAGAACCACGAGCTACGCATCATATTCCCGAAATCATTGAGTTGACTGAGCGTTTGATCGCCCGTGATCACGCCTATGTGGCTTCAAATGGTGATGTTATGTTCGCTGTCGACAGTGATCCTGACTATGGCGTGTTGTCTCGTCAGGATCTGGACCAATTGCAGGCGGGAGCACGGGTTGAAGTTGCTGATGTTAAACGCAATCCGATGGATTTTGTTTTATGGAAGATGTCCAAACCCGGAGAACCTAGCTGGGAATCACCTTGGGGTCCGGGCCGCCCTGGTTGGCATATTGAGTGCTCTGCCATGAATGGCAAGCAGTTGGGGGCACATTTCGACATTCATGGGGGGGGCTCAGATTTGATGTTCCCACATCATGAAAATGAAATTGCGCAATCCACCTGTGCGCATGATGGCCCCTACGTTAATTACTGGATGCATTCCGGTATGGTGATGATCGATAAAGAGAAAATGTCGAAATCACTGAATAACTTTTTCACTATCCGTGATGTACTGGCTTATTACGATGCTGAGACTGTGCGCTATTTCCTGATGTCAGGGCACTATCGCAGCCAGCTTAATTACAGCGAAGAAAATCTCAAACAAGCGCGAGCTTCATTAGAGCGTCTCTATACTGCGTTACGTGGTACAGATGCAAGCGCAGCCCCAGCCGGTGGCGCTGAATTTGAAGCGCGTTTCCGCGCCGCTATGGATGATGATTTCAATACGCCAGAAGCCTACTCAGTGTTGTTTGATATCGCCCGCGAAGTGAACCGCCTGAAAACCGAAGATATCGCTGCGGCGAATGGTTTAGCAGCGGAACTGCGCAAACTGGCCCGTGTGCTGGGCTTGTTGGAACAGGATCCTGAACTGTTTTTACAAAGTGGTGCGAAGACTGACGACGATGAAGTGGCAAAAATTGAAGCTCTGATTAAGCAACGCAATGATGCTCGCAGCAGCAAAGATTGGGCATTGGCCGATTCTGCTCGTGATCAACTCAATGAGCTGGGCATCGTGCTGGAAGATGGTCCACAAGGAACGACTTGGCGTCGCAAATAGCCGGGCGAATTAGGCAATAAGATAAAAAAATTGCGGTTCTGGTGCTAACCAGTAACCGCATTTTTTTGCCCATACCGTGTGCTACCAGCAGGGGAGATTAAGCTCAGGCTTTAACCTGCACTTTCATACCTTCAAACTCAACAATCTGATCGGCCACGATTTTGCAGCGCTTGCGCGTTTCTACATTTCCGTCGACTTTTACCAGCCCATCAGCGACGGCGGCTTTTGCTGAGGCACCACTGTCGCTCCAACCTTGCAACTTGAGTAAGTCACACAGCTCGACATGCGGGTGTTTTTCCAAATGAAAAATGTCCATTACTGTCCTTTCTATCAATTTTCGTTGATGTCGTGATATTCCTCGCAGGCTTGCAAGGTATTTTGTATCAGCGTTGCAACGGTCATTGGCCCGACCCCACCGGGGACCGGTGTAATCCAACCCGCACGTTCAACAGCGACATCAAATTCTACATCACCGACTACTTTACCACTTTCCAGGCGGTTAATGCCCACATCAATCACGATAGCACCGGGTTTAATCCACTCACCGGGAATAAAACCAGGTTTGCCGACTGCCACGACCAATAAATCCGCATTTTCAACATGCTGACGCAGATTTTTGGTGAAACGGTGCGTTACGGTTGTGGTACACCCCGCTAGCAGTAGCTCTAGGCTCATCGGGCGACCAACAATATTAGATGCCCCAACAACGACCGCATTCAACCCATAAGTTGGGATCTCATAGCGTTCAAGTAAGGTAACGATACCGCGTGGGGTACAAGGGCGTAGTTTTGGTGCGCGCTGGCACAGGCGACCAACGTTATACGGATGGAAGCCGTCGACATCTTTATCTGGATGGATACGCTCCAAGACTTTGACATTATCAATACCGGCAGGCAGCGGTAGCTGTACTAAAATTCCATCAATTTCACTATCGTCATTCAGTGAATCAATCAAGGATAGCAGCTCGGCTTCAGTGGTGGTCATCGGCAGGTCATAAGAACGGGAAACAAAGCCGACCTCTTCACAGGCCTTACGCTTACTGGCGACATAAATTTGTGACGCCGGATTCTCGCCAACCAACACCACGGCAAGACCGGGAGCACGCTTACCCGCAGCTAGGCGTTTCTGTACTAACGCAGCAATTTCATTTCTTACCTGCTGCGCAATCGTTTTACCATCAATAATTTTTGCTGACATCAGTGGAGGGGTCCATCAATTAAAAAAGCGGGAATCAGTCTATTTTGTCAGAAGCGGGGCGTGCTGTCAGGCGTATAATAACGATTAATTAACGATTAAATAGCCAGATGATAAACCGTAAGGCGAAAACCCATTGACTCGAAAGCGACTGCCCGTATAATCCAACCCGCAACTGACAACCTGCAGTATTCTGTGCTGCGGTAAATATCAAATGCGCCCTTAGCTCAGTTGGATAGAGCAACGGCCTTCTAAGCCGTAGGTCACAGGTTCGAGCCCTGTAGGGCGTACCATTTTCAAGTCAATACACCTCTACTGAATTCGCCTTTTCTCCTTTATACTCCCTGAAATTACTGGATTTTTCTGTCACGAGTTCTATCGAAGTCAACTCAGTTATACCCAAATCAAGCGGTATCTGGGGGCCTTTGAGGGGGCTCATCTCGTTCAATGGAAATTAGAGGCCCCATATGCCACTAAATGCACGACAGATTGATACTGCAAAACCCAAAGAAAAAGAATACAAACTCACTGATGGCGGCGGCCTGTATCTGTTAGTAAAGCCTAATGGCGCGAAGTACTGGCGCTTTAAGTATCGTGTTTTGGGTAAAGAGAAAAAACTTTCTATCGGGGTTTATCCTGATATCTCTTTGGCAGATGCCCGGCTGAAACGCGAAGAAGCTCGCAAGATTGTTGCTTTGGGTGGCGATCCGAGCGAAGAGAAGAAAGCTGAAAAATTAGCTCAAAAGGCTAATGTAGAAAACACATTCAAAGCTATTGCCTTGGAATGGCATGAATACAAACGACCTAACTGGTCTAAAGGCTATGCCGAAGATCTGATGGAAGCTTTTGAAAACGATATCTTCCCCTATGTAGGAAATCGTCCAGTAGCCTAAATCAAGCCGTTAGAGATGCTTGAAGCGCTGCGCAAATTAGAAGCGCGTGGTGTCCTCGATAAAATGCGCAAAATCCGTCAAGCGTGCAATCAGACTTTTCGCTATGCGATCGTCACCGGCAGGGCGGAGAACAACCCCGTCAGTGAGCTGGCAGGTGCTTTATCCGTTCAGAAACATCAGCATTATCCCTACCTTTTAGCTGCTGAGCTTCCTGAATATCTCCAATCCCTTAGTGCCTACAGCGGTAGCTCTGTTACTCGAATAGCTACCCGTTTGCTCATGCTTACTGGCGTTCGAACAATTGAGCTACGTGCTGCTGAGTGGACTGAATTCAATTTAGATAAAGGTCTGTGGGAAGTTCCCATTATTCGAATGAAAATGCGTCGCCCCCATCTGGTTCCTCTATCTGAACAGGTTTTGGAGTTGTTATTGCAACTGCATGCTATAACCGGCCGCTTTAAATTAGTTTTTCCTGGTCGTAATGACAGTTTAAAGCCAATGAGTGAGGCCAGTATCAATCAGGTCATAAAGCGTATTGGCTACCATGGCAGAGCCACCGGCCACGGTTTTCGCCACACCATGAGCACTATCTTGCATGAGCAGGGTTTCAATATTGCGTGGATAGAAACACAACTGGCGCACGTCGATAAAAATAGTATTCGCGGTACTTATAATTACGCTCAATATCTGGATGGCCGCAGAGAAATGCTGCAATGGTATGCCGACTATATGGATAGTTTGGAACGTGGTGAGAATGTAATCCATGGCAGATTTGGGAAACGGGCATAATTCGTATCACAAATTCTGAAGATAGGTTAAAACGGGCCACTATGGCAGATGGCCCAGAAGACTGAGGCTAAGATACACTTTTATGAGCAGTTTAAAGGGTTAAATTCCTGAAAGCTCGTTAATCAAAGAGGGATGCCGATCAATCATTATCAATAGCTTAAGTGAGCTACCTGATGGAATCCTTCTATGTTGCTCCCACGCTTCAACTAATGAAGGACTCACACCAACAAGTTGTGCAAAGTCTTTTTGCCTGTACCCAATTTTCTTTCTGATTTCTTTTACATTAGGGATAGCAACCTCAGTGACTCTGCCTGCTTTTAATTCATCATGGCTAATCGCTACAGCCTGTTTCGCGGATGTCATTAAATCATTGAAAAAATCACTCATGCCGCACTCCCTTTCTGACCGATGGCAAATCTTACCTTGCGTACACCGCCGGTACCCATAATCAATGCACCCGAAGATGGGTTTAATAGCAAGACTTGCTGAAGCTCTCTGAACTCATCTTCGGTTAGTAATATCTCCCGTTGCTTAGAGAAGAACGGGGCTTCAATGAACTGCAAAAAATCCATTATGTAGCCATCCTTGACATCACCTTAACTTAGGTTGAGTTAATTTTAGTCTTACATGGTAAGGATTTCAATCTGTTTATTGACTAATGCATACTTTCGGGAAAGGCATCTCACGATGCCTTTTTGTATTTTGGGCGTTATGCCGCAGCTTCCAGAGGTTCGTTGAGATCTTGATGATAGATGCGGTGTAGCAGGTCTATTTGCTGTTGTAGGACAAAACTGAGTATTTCTTTCACTTCCTGCGATTCGAGTGTGATGAGGGCGTAAATGAGCGCACGGCAATGATCAATGAGGTCTTCCACTTCGCGGGGCGAGTTATCGTACATGGCGCACCTCCGACCGGAGAGTGGAGGCCAGTAATGCTGGCAGGTGAAGAAAAGCTGTAAGGCAAGGGGCTTTAGTCGTCGAATCCATGATGACAACCTCTCAGTTGATGGCTTTATCCCACCACCAAGAGCTGCTAATCCCTTTGGGTGGTGGACTGAACGGGGTTAGCAGACCGGTCAACAGAGAACCCGGCGCATCTTGCGATGCCCCCGTCCAGCCCACCATTGCTTTTTCACAGGTGTAACTGTACCCGCACATAGTAACCGCCTGCGCGGTTGTGCGCTCTGTTTTGTCTCGGGCTGCTAAACCCAGCAACGGATTTTGCCGCTGCGAGGGCACTATATCCAGCCATTCTCTACTGTTCAATTAACCAGTAGTAAATTAGGACAAACATTTTTGTAGATGCGAGAGGGGCCGTATTTGTTGGTGTAATGCAAAACTCGAAGATAATCAGACCATCCCTAATGAAGTTATTCAAATCATGGTAAATGATGGCGTCAATGGCCTGGCATCCGTCAATTCTATCAGCAGCCAGTTAGCTATCTGCGCCTGACTCATGGCAGGGTGGAGCCGTGATATCCGGTTAATCAGCTCCCTGATACTGATAAATTCCTGCTGCTTCGCCTTGAGCTTTTCCGCTGGGTTTATCATGAGATTACTCCTGTTATCTCTGGTTGGCCCTGCTTTGAATGGTACCGAACATAATGGTTCAAAGTGAATGTAGTAGGGGGGGGGTGTTGATTTCAGTTCGGTGTACAGTGATATTCAATCGGATGTATCGCTATAGGTTTTTTGAGATAATCATAAAGTTACTTTTGAGATAATCTACAAACAATAATCTGTTAACATTATGGCTATAAAGTGTTTTTTAATCTATTTTTAAGATAGTGACATTCATCTGTTTGAGATAATCTGACTTTATGCCTAAATTTAATCACTATGATTTAGCACTGTTAAACCCCAGTTTCGACTCGCCACTGGTTGATGCGTTGACCGAGCTTGAGTTACTGAGACACCTGCGCCTTGAAACTGATGTGCATCCTTTGTTATTTGCCCAGTTAAAAAGCATTTTTCATATGTTGGAAAGCTTGGGTTCAGCAAGAATCGAAGGTAACCATACAACGTTAGCCGATTACGTTGAAAGTAAAGTTGAAGGGGCAGAGGATTCCACGGATCAACTGAAAGAGATTGGCAACATTGAACATGCTATGAACTTTATTGATGAGCATCTGCATGCTGGTGAAGATATCACGGAGTATTTTGTCAGAGAACTGCATGCCATAACGGTAAATGGGCTTGAACGGGAAGGGGATAAAACGCCAGGAGCCTATCGTAGTCATGGAGTGAGTATTGCTCAATCAATTCATTTGCCGCCTGAATTCATCCATGTTCCGGCTTATATGCAGGAATTGGTCGGGTTTATGAATCGTGCAGACGCGCCAAAATATGATCTGATGAAAGTGGCTCTGACACATCACCGTTTTGGCTGGATTCATCCATTTGGTAATGGCAATGGCAGAACGGTGCGCCTGCTGACTTATTCTTTGCTGATAAAGTACGGTTTTAATGTGAAAACCAGTGGGCGGGTACTAAACCCAACGGCGGTTTTTTGTAATGATCGTGAACGCTATTACTCGATGCTGGCCGAAGCGGATACAGGGGCTGTTGAGGGGCTAGAGCAATGGTGCCTGTATGTTCTTACCGGTATATCGGCGGAGTTAAAGAAAGTCGATAAGCTCTCTAATCTTCACTTTTTAAACTCAAAAATTCTTTATCCAGCGCTCGAGTATTCCAAGGGGCGGGGGATAATCAATGAGACGGAATCTAAAATTCTTAAGCGAACCATTAGCCAGGGGACGGTAAAAGCCAATGATTTAAAAGAGGTTTTGCCCGGATTGAAATCGGCTCAAATTACCTATCAGATTGGTAAGTTAGTTGATCGTGGCCTTTTGCAACCCGTAGAGGCAGGATCACGAATTTATACCGCTGGTTTTTCGAAATCAGATCTGATGCGTGGTGTCATTCATGCTTTGCGAAAAGAGGGATTTATTCCAGATTTTTGAATTTGATGTAACTAAGAAATTAGTTTGTCAGGCGAATATCAATTGATGCGCAGACCTTAACTACAGGTGATGAAATATGGCTAATAAGTACGGTGAAGTTGCTGTTGCTACAGTTTTAGCACGCCAAAGTAATCGATCAGATATCCGTGATGAGTGGTGCAAACAGGCGGTGTATGTGTTTGAGGGGCGATCCGCATCCCAGAAAAAAGGGTGCCCAAGAAGTGCCTTTCTTGCCCTTTGTGAAGCTGGGTTTATTAAAGGTATTAATAAAGGAGATTATGGTGCTCCGAAGGAAAGCAAGAATGGTTGTTATGCAAAAGCAGCCGCTGGGGCGCTGTTGGTGGATTCATCACTTAGTAAGAAAGAACTATGGGAAATTGGCCGCGCGAGTGTTGATAATCCCGCAACTAATGAGAATAGCCAAATTGAGATTGTTATTGCGCTATATCAGCATGAGCCACGGTTGTTAAAACTGCCTTAACTTTCTTTAATACATGGGGGAAATGATTGCGTTTGAATGATGCTGTTGATGGTTAAACACAGTTTAAAGATAACAATATCACCTTCCAATCTAAGCGTTTTTTAGACTCAATTTGGTGACCCAAAATAATTTTGGGGTATATGGAAAATTGAACGAAAAAAATAACAAATTTTAACAGTTGATTAGGATTTTAATTTGGCTCCTGTAGGTGACTCAGGGCGTGAAGCGGATTTGTATAACAGTGTTGAGGGGCTAAACGGAACTATACATCAGCCAGTGATAGCTGTTGTAGGCTGTTCGATGTGAACAGCCCAGCATTGTCGGGCCTGCGTCCACTAGAGGCAAACTTCCCTAGCGCTGCGGTGGCGTATCAAGCGGTTGAGCGCAGGTTTCTTGCCGGCATTCGAGGTGATTGCCAGCGGTTGTCGGCGATGATAAACCACTTCTAAAACTAGGTTTTTCCTATCGCTTTGACATGCATGTTGGCGACGTATTGATCTTCTGCCCAGAAGATACGCTCGGCAACCATGGCTTCTGGGTTGAGGGTGACGCCGCATAGCACTCGTTCCTTGAACTTGTGATAACCGGCTCGATCGATCAGATGGCCCATGTGGAGGTAAATGGGTTTACCACCCAACATCTCGGCTTCAAATTCGAACAGGTTCTTGATCACCGCATGCAGCACATCTTCGGTTACCCAATTGAGAAACTGCTTGCCGGTACGAGGAGTCTTCTTGCTGGTACGGCCTCCCAACTTGACCATGTAGAGCTGTTGGGGATCTCGCTGCCAGGCGAGCGTCGGGCAGGCCAGCACGCACTCGCCACACCCGATGCACTTGCTCTTCTCTTTCACCGCCTTTCCATGTTTGATGGTGAGGCAATCTACCGCGTGGTGACTGCATGCCTTGATACAGGCACCACAGCCAATGCAGCGCTCGGCCTTGAAGTGGATTTTGGCGATACCGAAGATGCCAAAGTCGGCCATGTTAGCCTTGGCACAGTCATTAGGGCAGCCAGCGATCACCATCTTGAGGTGATAGGGATTGGGATAGAGGTGCTTTTCCATCCGCTGGGCCAGACCGGTACAGTCGATATTGCCCTTCTGACAGATAGTGTTGCCCTGACAGGCAACGATGTTGCGCCCGCCGATGCTCTGGTAACCCACTTTGGTATCAGCTATCTCGATGCTACAGGTCTCCACCTCGATTTCTTTAATGAACGGCTCCAGGGCGGCGTTGACCTTGTCCATGTCACGGTACTTGATGCCGGGCATAGCCAGTTTCTGTCGGGTAGTGAGGTGTATCAGACCATTGCCGTACTGTTCGGCGATCTGCTGGGCGACTGCCAGTAGATGGGCGGGCATAATTCCACCGGGAATGCGGACGCTGATCATCGCCTCACCGCGCACTTTGGAGAGGCGGTATTCGTTATTAGCGCGTGCCTTGATGATGTCAATATCGAGACTCATAATGTTCTCCCTCAATCGATCAGATGCTGGGCTTGGTCAAAACGAAAGACCGGGCCATCCATGCAGATATAGGTGTCACCCATCCTGCAGTGACCACACTTGCCAACTGCGCAAGCCATACGCCGCTCGTAGTCGACCCAAATGCGATCCTTGGAGATGCCGAGTTTGAGGAAGGCGAGTACCACGAAGCGGATCATTATGGGGGGGCCGACCACGATCACTTGGATATCCTCCTTGTCGGCTAAATCCAACTGATCAATGTAATCGGTCACCCGACCGATGCGAAATTGCTCGCTTTCCTTGCCCTCATCTAGCGTGACGATGAGGTTCTGCTGCTCGGCCCATAGAGGCATTTCGTGGCGATAGAGCACTGCCTGCTCGTTTTTGAAACCGAGGATGATGTCGAGGGATTTCACCTCCTCTGGGTGTTTGCTAAAACGACGTAGCAAACCCTTGACAGGGGCGACACCTGTGCCGCCAGCTACGACAATAAGATGCTGATTGCTATAGCTCTCCAGTGGATAGCCGTTGCCATGAACGCCGCGCATCCACACCTTTTCACCCACATCAAGAGTGAATAGAGCATCGGTTACTTTGCCAACTTTACGGATCAATAGATCCACGTAGCCATCTCCATAGTCTGAGACGGAGATGGGGGCCTCGCCGACGGCGGGTAGAGAGACCTCAACAAACTGACCATAGTGGACATCAAAGTCACGGGAAACACGAAAGTTCCACTCCAGTTCAGTGTGACGTTCGATGTCTTGGATGGTGTAGGGTTTGGGGAGCAGACGGTTCTTCGACTCTGTCTGTTCCATTGTTGTGGTTTGCTGGCAGTCGGACATATCAGTTCCCCCCCTGTGCTTGGTCAGCCTCTATGGTCTGTTCGACCACATCAGTCATCTTATTGATGATGTTGGTAAAGGAGATGTAGTGAGGGCAACGATCGTCACAGCGGCCGCAGCCAACGCACATGTGTTCCTCCCCCTGACGGGCTTTATAGTCATTAACCTTGTGCAGAGCTCGGTAACGCAACCGCTCGCCATGCTTGACTCGAAAACCGTGGCCACCAGCCATGTCGCTGAAACCATCCACCATGCAGCTTGACCACTGGCGGCGTCGCTCGCCCTGCTGTGAGTTCTCGGCATAGGTTAGGTCGTGTACGCTATAGCAGCTACAGGTAGGACAGGAAGTTGTGCAGCGACCGCAACCGATACAGCGGCTGTCATATTCAGCCCAGATAGGATGGCCTGTAAGGATTTGACGAATACGTTTGGGATCATCACAGACACTATCTGGAGTACGTACCTTGACAGGATTGCTCTGGACAAATTCTGGCGTGAAAGCGTCAGGTTTTCCCAGCTCGGCAAAATAGGGCAACAGATCTGGGTCTTTTATCTCGATGCGTGCGTTATGGTCGCTCATGCGAATGGCGGCAGCGTAGTCATGGGTTTTATTGCTGCCCATGGAAACGCAAAAGCAGTTCTCGAAGCTCTCGCGGCACTCCAGCAACACCAGCTTGAGCTTACTGCGTAGCCTCGCGTAGTAGACATCCTGATTTTGGCCGTTCTTAAGGTAAATTTGATCCAGTCGGCGCAGGGCGTGAATATCGCAGCTACGCAGGAACAGCAGGGTGGGCTTGGCATCGACTTTCGATTCCCGTAGTTCCAAATTGTCGAAGTGAAACAGGGTCTGAGTGATGGGAAGTACCACCTCCTTGGGGGAGAAGTGGGACTTTTCCTGCCACACCAGTTCCGCGGGTTGACGGATATTGCGGTAGGTGACGTTGTCAGTGTCGGAGAAGCGGCCACCCTGATATTCGGCCACTGGCGCCATAATCCTGTAATCAAGTCGCAATCGCTTGAACAACTGCTCCAACGCAGGATTGGTGAGAAGAAATGACATAAATAAACACCTTGTTTGAGGGTTACATGCCTTGGCACTGAAATGGTTTAGGAGGGGAAGAATAAGTCACTAAATATAAGTGAGCGACTCTGTCACTAACTGGAAAAAATAAAAATTATGCTCATTATAAATGACCATTTTTTCCTCCTTAAGCGTGTTTTTACTACTGTAAAATCATTCTATGGAGATTATTTTATTTAGAATATCTATTAATAATGAATGTATCGTTTGATATTTCTAAACGATACGGTGCTGCTGTGGAGGTTGATGTAGCCACGCCATTCCTAGCCAAAATGCAACACAGTGATTCACCTGTGTGTGTTATTTCTTCAGTATCTACCAAGCGGTTACCAACAAAGATATGTGCAGAATTCGCCGTAGCCTCTTGTCGCCGATGACACGGCGTAGTCCCCTGTTTTTCCTTTTATAGGGCACAGGGTGGTCAATAATATCGAGCTGCTTGAGCCTCACTTGATATGGGAGGGCTATTTTGCAATAGCCCAAATTTACATCTTATCTTCATCTTCACTCTATTTTAATGGGCTAAATAGAATGTCCTCAATGAGTTAGCTCATACAGGGAGACCGATGCTATCTAGCGATGAGTGCGAACACGCCCCAGCCAAAGTATTCCCTTGTGTAGGTGACGTGGCGTTTCGGCGATATCGTTAACTCCGCTCTGACCTCTTCGGCAAAGTCATCGTTAGGATTTTCCTCCAGCCAGCGGTGCATGGTCAGCCACTTAGCTCCTTCATATCTGTCCCAGCCCTCTTGATCCGCCAGCACCATTTCCACCACGTCATAACCGAGTGTGTCGAAAGAGGTGACCAGCTCGGAAAGGGTAAGAAAATCGGCCAGAGATGTGACGCCACTCTCACACTCTCTTGCCATTTCATCCGTCGTGGGCAACTGACGCCAATACGGCTCCCCAATGAGCAGCATTCCGCCAGGCTTAAGGCTTTTTGCTAGCAGCTCAATGGTCCCGGCGACGCCTCCAGCAATCCAAGTGGCACCGACGCAGGCTGCTATGTCGCATTTCTCTTTTGCAACATAACCCGTTGCGTCGTTATGGATAAAAGTCACCCGATCGCTGACGCCGAGTTCTTCAGCGCGCAGTTTAGCTTGCTCACTGAACAGTTGGCTCATGTCGATGCCGACACCGGTAATGCCATAATCGCGAGCCCAAGTGCAGAGCATTTCGCCCGAGCCGCTGCCGAGATCGAGGATTTGCGTGCCCGATTTCATGCGTAATACGCGCCCAAGGGTGTCATACTTTTCTGGTGTGAACGGGTTATGGATGCGGTGCTCACTTTCGCTAATCGTAAAAATACGTGGAATATCCAATGCTTAATTCCTTTTATAGGGTCGAGTGTTAAGGGGAGTTCCCTTACAAATTTTGGTGACTGCTTTTTCAGACAGCAGCAACACTGAGTAGATGTTTTTGTTATCAAACACATCAGCCACCAGAGTGGCTGCTGTGTTGAATCCAAATGCGCGAGTTTTAACCTCGTGAATGTCATCGGTGTCGCATTCTGCGGCGATGTGAACGTTGCAGTAATGTGATGTCATAAAGCGCTCCTTAGCGATTGTCCAACTGGGCACGAACATTGTTCAGCCCGGTGGTGTTGATGCGGTAAGGTTGACCATTGACGGATTTAATCAGTTTTTTGGTTTTGAGTTTTTTAAAAACGGCAAGTGTACAATTGGTGAGCAACAGTCCTTCGCGGCTGTAGCATTCAACGGATGTGACGCGGCCTGATGTGTCGCGAACGTACACAATACGTCCACCTTTGGCGAGAACGTGTAAGGTACGTTGTTCCTGACGGGATAAATTCATACTGGAAAACCTGTTTAATCATCATGTGCAAAACGTGCAAACACACAGCGGTGTCCGCATTCGATTTCGGCGCATTGATAATCAGCCCGGCCTGAAAAGGTCGGTAAACTGATTATCGGATGATTACATTCTCCAGCATCAAAGCCTCGGATTGAGTTGAAAGGTATTTACGAGGTGAATAATAACACGTGGTTTTAGAAGATGTATGTGGGCGCCGGAAAAGTGTGATCTGCTTCGATAAACTTGATGTGACAAATTGCAGTAGTTAACCAGAAATAAATGTTCAGGAAGCGCAAAAAGAGAAATGCGATATCAGTTTCTGTTGGTATGCTAGTGTAATGGAGCTATACGCCATAGATGCAATATAGATTTTTCCAGAGACATATCATCTCGTTACCACTCCTTTCTACTCACCTAATTGGCTATTTTTGTTACTCGGGTAGTCAGTGCCATCGCTGCACTGGCCACGGTAAATACTGCGATTATCCAACCCATGTGCCATCACTTAATGGCCCCCAAATCAATTGAGCAATGCAAAAGCCGATTAAAAATCCGGTGATGGTCAGTTCCACATTGCCTTGCAAATCTTCCGCCATGGTAGGCATAGCCGGTAAATAAATATCGGTAGATAAAGAGGTGAAAGCCATTAATGCACTGAGAATAATAACAAAAGAAAGGCCGGTCGTTTTTCGGGAAATGGTCTGCATGTGCGCCTGAGTGTCAATCATAATTATCGATTTGGAGATAAGGAGATAGACATAGGTTAACGCTTTCAGGCGGGGAAATAATTACATGTAAAAGGATAGAAGTTATGAATGGTACTCATAAATGCTGTTGGCATTAGAGTCATTCCCATACATTTGCAATGATCGCTTTTAGCTAATATCAGAAACTGAAGCGCGTGCAATCAGACGGCCGGTGATTGTATGGCCTTCCGTGCTAAATACGGGATGCCCGTCAATCAATGCGCGAATACGTTGCATACAGTTTTCTAAAAGCTGTTCCACCGGGTAAGCGATGCACGTCAGTGGTGGGTAGAGCAAGGATGCCAGTGGTGAATCCTCAAGGCTAACCAAAGAGACCTCTTGCGGAACTGCGATATTAAATTCACGCAACAAACGCATAGCTTCAGCCGCGTAGCAATCGCGCTTGGCAATAATGACCGAGTACTTGGTGAAACTGTTTATGAGGGTGAGCAACGCCTGCTCAACATTGCGATTAGCCGTGACCAATAATTGTCGGTTAAAGGGGAGCGAGTAGTTTTGCAAGACACTGCGATAGCCTTCGAGCATCTGTTTGCTGGCTTCATCCTGTTCGCTATCGACCAAGAGAGCAATATTACGATGCCCTTTCCCCAAGACATAGCGGCACGCACTTTCAGTGGCAAACGCATAATTATAGCCCTGACTGACGTTGCCTTTTACTGAAAACTCATCAAAAGCAATGACATTGTTGGCAATAGCTGTGCTATTTCTCCCCAAAGTCACGACAGCAACACATTGGTGCTGTAAATCTTCAACAGCGCGTTGCTGTTCAATTTCATCGTTTACATATTGAATCAATAATGACTTATTGAGGGATTTTATGGCTTGAGATAGCTGAGGTAACAGAGAGGCGCTTAACCCGGCTTCAGTTGCCGGTAACACCATTCCAACGTAACTGGATGTTTGGCTTGCCAAATTTTGGGCGGCAAAGCTTGGACGGTAGTTTAACTCTTCTACCGCCCGTAATACGGCCTCACGGCTTTCATCACGAACGCCGCGTGTGCCAGTAAGAACACGTGACACGGTGGCTCGGGAAACGTTGGCTAACTTTGAAACATCATCAATTGTAGGCATGGTGTCTTCTGTATAACGATTTTCCCCTTATAGTAACACAAATGCGAAGTGGAATTAGCCCACTTGCGAAAGCGTATATTCTCAATATTACGTCAATGTTGGTAACCACGCAGCCCCCCGTACACCACTAGAATCGCCATATTTGGCTTTCAGAATGGCGGTGCGGCAATGTGTTGAGAAAATATATTTTTCAATAACTTTCGGTAGATCCTGATAAATTTGCTCAACATTTGATAATCCACCGCCAATGACTATCGCGTGGGGATCAAGAATGTTGATTACACTTGCGAGGCTGCGAGCAAAAGCATCAATAAAATGCTGATAATGCGCAACCGCGTGTGCCTCCTGCTTTTGCACGAAATCCATAATGGCTTCTGTGGTGAATAATGTTCCATGAGTTTCATTAAATCGTCTGGCAAAACCGGTCCCAGAGATAAAACTCTCAATGCAATTCTCTTGGCCACAATAGCAATATTGCGCCGGGCCATCGTTCATTTGGTTCATGGCGGGTAAGGGGTTATGTCCCCACTCACCGGCAATTGCGTTAGGGCCGCGGAGTAAATTCCCATTAACCACAACACCGCCACCGCAGCCAGTTCCAACAATGACGCCAAACACGCAAGCATACCCCGCACCTGCACCATCGACCGCTTCCGAGAGTGCAAAGCAATCGGCATCATTTGCCAAAAATACCGGTTGTTTGAGTTGATGGATAAGATCGCCTTTGAGATCCTCACCATTGAGTACCAGACAATTACAATTTTTGATAAGCCCACTTTGTGGATCAATGGCCCCCGGTAAGCCGATACCGAGAGTAAATTCTTCTTCTGCCCTGTGTCTGACACTTTCAATCATCGAGAGCAGGTTACTGAGAAAACCTTGATAACTCTCTTTATGTGTTGGGCGGCGTTCACTGTAGTGCAGGTTGCCATGCTGATCGAGCAGCACGGCCTCCATTTTAGTGCCACCGATATCCAGGCCGAGATGTAACATATTGTCCTCACAAAAAAGTCAGAGAGGCGATAGCGCCTCTCTTAAAAGACACAGAAACTTACTGGCGGGTGCGGTAAATCTCAATCAATTCGGTCACGAGTTCTTTGGCGAGAATCGAGGTCATTAAATGGTCTTGCGCATGCACCATGACCAGTGTCATTTTGGTTTTTCCCTCCCCCTCATCGGCTTCAATCAACTGGGTCTGAACCAAATGAGCTTCACGAGCATAATGTTGAGCCTGCTTCATTTTTTCATCAGCATCGGCAAAATCACCTTGTTTCGCACTACTGAGGGCTTCGTAACACAAGCTACGCGATTGACCGGCATTAATAATGATGCCCATAACCTGTTCTTCTAATTCCATGACAACCTCTGATATTTAAGACAAAAAATTATGCAGTTTCTGATTGTGCGTTCGCACCTTGCAGTTCAGTATTTTCATATTCCTGTTCAAGTAATTGTTTTTCATATGCTTTCAGGAACGGGAAGTACATTATGGCGGAGCTTACCATGCACAGCAGGCACAAAATGACCGGGCTAAATGTCCAGTTAGCCGCCCACGAGGCACCTATTGGCGCTGGGGTTGTCCATGGCGTCATCGACACCACACGGGACACTAAATCTAAATCGAGGGCAAAATACGCAAAAGTGGCATTTACCATCGGTACTAATACAAAGGGGATGAAAAACAATGGGTTCATAATGATCGGTGCGCCGAACAAAATAGGCTCATTAATATTGAAAAGGCCGGGAACCACACCCATACGACCAATGGTGCGCAAATGTACGGCTTTGCTACGCATCAGTAAAAATGCCAGTGGCAGAGTGGAACCTACGCCACCAATGAGCAAGTAGTGATCCCAGAAACCCTGAACATAGATGTGCGGAATGGCAGCACCAGCCGCCATCGCCGCCTGATTGACTGACAGGTTTGCCATCCAGAATGGGTTCATGATGCCTGTAACGATTAATGCCCCGTGGATCCCCGCAAACCAAAGCACTTGGCAAACTAAGACAGAAAGTAAAATGGCTGGCAGTGTGTCAGAAGCCGCCACTAGCGGTTTGACCAGCGACATAATGGCTTCAGGAATAATCATGCCAAGTTGCGTTTCGATAAACAGATTCAGAGGATGTAAAGTGAGCACGACGGCCAGTACTGGGATCAAAATTTCGAAAGAACGCGCGACCCCTGTAGGAACTTCTGGTGGTAAGCGTATCGTAATATTGTGACGTTTCAGGAAGGCGTATAGCTCTGTGGTGTAGATAGCCACCAGAATGGCCGTGAAAATGCCTTGCCCAGAGAAATAAGCTGTCGATATTTGCCCTTCTTTTAAAGGGGCAGCTACGAGCAAGAATCCCATCAGCGATAGCATTCCAGACGTTAGCGGGTCAAGGCCATGATGCCGAGCCAAGCTTGCCGCAATCCCAACAGAAATAAATATCGTCATGATGCCCATGCTGAAATTAAATGGCAGCATAAGACTTTCTCGATTTTCTAACGAAAATTGGAGCCAAGCCCGGGCGAAGCCCCACTGGGTATCCGGCGAAAAAGGAGGGAAAATAAAGACCAACATGAATGAACCGACAATCATAAAGGGCAGGGCGGTAATAAAGCCATCACGAATAGACGTGACATATTTTTGCTGTCCAACGACACCGGCCATTGGCGTGATTTTTTCTTCTATCACGCTGATTAATTTAGAGTACAGAGTGCTCATACCTTATCCTTTATTTATTATTTTCAATTAATGAAAGGGCAAAATCTAAAACAGCCGCACCTTTTTGCATGCCGTAATCCATCATGTTGATGGGTTCGACTTTAATGCCGTATGCGTTCGCTTTGTTTTGCAGGTCTTTTTGCATGTACTTCACTTGAGGACCAAGCAAAACTACCTGATAACCGCCAACGACTTGCTCAAATTCCGCGACGCCAAAAGCTTTGATATCCACCTCAAGACCGCGCTTATCTGCTTCTTCCACCATTTTTTTAACCAACAAGCTGGTGGACATTCCGGCAGAGCAGCAAAGCATGATTTTTTTCATTGGTAACTCCTGATTGGGTAATAACAATGAGCGGACTATAATTATATGGATTCAAAACGGAAAGCGCTTTCCGTTAATGGATCCGTTAAATGTGAGCACGATCACCAGATGGAGGCTTTCACTTTCCACGGATGTAAGCGATCATCGCGGAACTAATAGGTTCCTTATAGGTTTCCAGATGAACATTCAGTTTATGAATGTTGCTGTCACGCTGATTGAACAGCGGTTGACTCCCTTTGCGAATATGCTCACTCGCAGCCAACACATCACCGCAATGCGCGACAGCTTTGCTCTTGCCATGCCATTTGTGATTATTGGCAGCCTCATGGTGCCGCTGATATTTCCCCCTTTTGCCATTGATATTTTTTCTTGGTATGGCGGGGTTTATCAGGTTGTTCGCCCGATGTTGTTACCGACTTTTGAATTAACCATTGGACTGGTGGCGGTGATTATCGCCTTCGGTGCGAGTGCCAGTTTGGCCAAGCAATACCGCCTACCTGAACGGTTATCGGGTTTGACTGGGTGTCTGGCTTTTTTGATGTTTGTTGGGTTTAAGGAAAATGCCGGCACGAACGTTTTTCTGGGCGGAATGGGGATTTTTAGTGCGCTTATTTCAAGTTTTTATACGATTGAAATAATACGTTTTTTTTATCGTAAAGGGTGGTGTATCCGCTTACCTGAAGAAGTCCCCGTGATGACGCGTAACAGCTTCCAGTTATTGGTGCCGTTGCTCGTGATTATGTTGTCGATCACGGTGATTAACGCTTGGCTCAAACTGACAACAGGGATGATTTTACCTAACCTAATTAGCGAAGCATTTCGCCCCTTAATTATTGCATCCGACACCCTGACGGCTTTGCTTATCTCGCTACTTATCTGCCATCTACTGTGGTTTGTCGGTATTCACGGTGCGCTGATAGTTACTGGCATTATGAACCCGTTTTGGATGACGTATCTGTTTGAAAATCAACAAGCATTAGCACAGGGTATTACGCCACTCCCCCATATTTATTTGCAGGGATTCTGGGATTTTTATCTGCTGATTGGCGGGATTGGTTCTACACTTCCGCTGATATTTATGGCGATGCGTAGTCGTTCAAGGCAGCTAAAAAGTGTCGGTAAAATAGGCCTTATTCCTTCCTTGTTTAATATCAATGAACCGATTCTTTTTGGATTTCCCATCATTCTTAACCCTGTATTTTTGTTGCCTTTTATTGGTGTTCCGATGATTAATGCCTGCATTGCCTGGTATCTAACACACTTAGGTGTGCTCGACCGGGCTGTGGCGATGCTTCCTTGGTCTATGCCGTCACCCTTAGGGGCTGCATGGGCCGCTAATGGTAGCTGGAAAAATATGTTTATGTGTTTGTTCGCCATCTTTAACTCTTGGATGATCTATCGGCCATTCTTCAAAGTCTACGAACGGCAACTCACTGAATTAGAAAACAAATAGCTCATCAATGTCATGTTTTACTCTTAGCCAGCGCCTACGGGTAGCTGGCTTTTTTATGCCTGCAAACTTTATAGAGTGATCTCTATCACGATTTAGCGAACATTCACCGCTAATTTGTGACGCAATCCGGCAATTATGGAAAGCGCTTTCCGTTATTGGATGTACATTTCCGTAATTGATCCGTAAATTTCCCTCCGCGTTATTCAGATGCCATCTCACTCAAAATACAAAAGGGAAATCATGAAAAGTCTGAACCGATTATTGCCTCTGTCTTTACTGGTTAGCTCTGCAATTAGTGGCCTTGCTTATGCGGATCAATACGATTTTAAAATGCATGGCTATATCCGCTCCGGCATTCTTGCAAACACTGATGGTAACCGTGTCGATTCTGTTGGCCTGATGCCGGACGGAAAATTCCGCCTTGGCAACGAAGACGACACCAAGATTGAACTCATCCCACAAGTCACACTGAAGTCTGATTCTGGAGTAGTGGCAAAAGTTCAGGCCAATATTACTCATCAAAGCAAATGTACCTCTGACTGGAACTGTCTTGATGATGATGGCAAATCAGTGCAATTCCGCGAAGGATACGTCGAGCTAAGCCAACTGGATTTCGCGCCA
Source organism: Yersinia vastinensis (assembly GCF_044905075.1). Lineage (NCBI taxonomy): Bacteria > Pseudomonadati > Pseudomonadota > Gammaproteobacteria > Enterobacterales > Yersiniaceae > Yersinia > Yersinia vastinensis. Next base: position 3,405,286 of record NZ_CP173260.1, on the reverse strand, counting down.
GATATCACGTTCTGGGGGGGGAAACGTTATAGCAGTTCCAATACTTCCAGCCACCAATTTGACTGGGAATATATCCAATACAACGGTACGGGAGGCGGCTTCGATAATCTTGATCTGGGCTTTGCACGTTTTGATGCGGGAATCTATTCCTTTTCCACGACAGATGAAGCCAAAGCCTATCCAGTGGATAAGAGTGAACAGGGCTACCCAGATGATTACTCCCTTAATCTGTGGTTCAAGAAAATTGGCGGCTCGGCTTTTGACCTGGAACTGGTCGGCCACCATATGAACAACAACGAAAATCATGTTGGGGCGGCAGAAAAGGGTTATGGCGTCACCGGTGTGTATCACTTTGATGGATTCTATGGCCTGCTTGATGGAAGCTCCAAATTTGTTGCTCAGTACGGTCGCGGGTTAGCAGCAGGCGATTCATTGGGCAAAAATGGCTGGGGATGGGCGAATCTGGAAGACACGCAATCTTGGCGAGTCGTGCTAGATGGTCTGGTTTCTGTGGGCGATGGTTGGGAAGTTTCCACTTTTGCTTACTACCAAAAAGATAAGAATTACCGTTGGTGGACCAGCGACGACAAAGGGTGGGGACGCACCAGTTGGGTCGCCGGTATTCGCCCTTACCAACAAATCACCAAAAACTTCGCGATGCAGTATGAGGTGGGCTACGAGTATCTCGACGATGAAAACTACAAAGGTGTGGATGGCAAAGGCAAAGGCGGTTTAACCAAAGTCACAATCGCACCCACGCTGACTTTTGACTCGGGCTTCTGGAGCCGTCCACAAATCCGCGTATTTGCGACTTATGCTAAATGGGATAAAGGGGTTTCCGACGCACTCGACGGCAACTATGACTGGAGCACCAACACCATTAGTGCTGGCGGTTATAGCCGTACTGGTGGAACCGACACTCTGAACTTTGGTATTCAGGCCGAAGTGTGGTTCTAAGGAGAAACACGATGAAACTACCTATCAGAAAAGCTCTGTTATTGTCGCTATTATCGGCGTTGGCAAGTGTTGGTGCCATGGCGGCGGAACAATCCCATTTTGAGCACTTTATTACTCGGCAGGGCGCTCAGTTAATGGAGGGCAGCAATACATTTCGTTTTGCTGGTATTCATGCCCCTGAATTGCATCGTATTGAAAATGATGCGCGTGGGGTTTGTAAGGCTGACCCGCGCGGTTGGGGGCAATATTTTACCTGGCCGACGGCTGAAGAGCAGGAAAACTGGATCAAAGCCATCGTGCAAACGGGCGCTAAGGTGCAGCGAGTATATGTACTCTCGGTGCAACAAGAGAATGATAAAGCGTGTGAGCGAGAGACGCATATTCTGGCACCGACGACGCCTGATGGCATGCCCAGCCTGAATGAGAAAGCCATGATAGTTTACGACAACATGATTGCTGAGGCTGATAAACAAGGGTTGAGATTAATCCTGCCTTTTATCGATCAATGGTGGTGGTGGGGAGGGCGCGAGCAGTTGGCCGCTTTCTATCATGAAAAACCAGAAGATTTTTATAATACCAACAGTAAAACCTATAAAGCATACCAAGACATTATTCGTCAGGTTATCACCCGTACCAACACGATTACGGGCCGCCCTTATTACGATGAAAAGGCCATTATGGCGTGGGAAACAGGGAATGAGCTTGAAGATACCAACGCCGCTTTCCTACATGAAACCGCCGCATGGATAAAACGTTGGGCGCCACATCAGTTGGTGGTGGATGGTACATATAAGAAAATTAATGATTTTTCATTAGATGATCCAAACATTGATATCGTCAGCAACCACTATTACACCAATGCTGGAAATAACCATCCTGACCAAGTGAAGAAAGATTTACAGGCCATAGCAGGGAAGAAAGTTTATCTGGTGGGTGAGTTCGGTTTACTCGATAGCAAAAATCTCAACGACATCATGCAATCGATCGTCCATACCGAGGTGAATGGGGCGAAAGCCGCAGGCGGTTTCATCTGGGGCTTCCGTGGGCATCGCCATGACGGCGGTTTCTACTGGCACAAAGAGTACACCGGTCACTACAGCTACCACTTACCGGGCTTCCCGCAAGAGGGGAAAGATAAACAGGAAATGGATGTGGTTAATCTGGTGCGGACAGCGGCCGCACAAATGGATGGGCGGGATAAAATGTCACCGCTTCCTGCACCAGAGGCCCCAAAACTCCGTGAAACGGCATCGCCATTCGCTATTAATTGGATGGGGTCCGCCGTTGGTCGTCACTACGATGTTGAACGGGCAGAAACGAAAGAAGGTCCATGGATAATGGTCGGCCAAGATATTTCCGACGGTATTCAGGAGTGGGATCCAGCCAAAATGGACCTGTTCCGTGACGATTATTCCTCACTTGAGCTAGGTAAAACTTATTACTACCGAGTTATTGCTAAAAATGAATCGGGTCAGTCGGCACCTTCAAATGTTATTAGCGTGACGCATAACCAGAAAAACCAGCCACCGGTTATTGAACTGAATAACTCTGCATCAACGGTACAGAATAAAGGTATTAGCCTTGATGCTCGCTGGACAGATGACAATCTGCCTAACCGCAATGTCAGTGTGAAATGGCGGAGTTCGGGCAAAAGTAAGGCGCATTTCTGTGATGCGGAAAAACCATCAACGCGAGTTTGGTTCTCTAAGCCGGGTCAATATCAACTGACATTTACTGCGGATGACGGCCTGTTGAAAAGTAGCAAAACCATGGACGTTACCGTGACTCAAGCGACGGGGCGAGTGCCAACTGATTTTTGCAAGTTTGACAGTAAACCCCTGTCTCTCAAGCAGGGGAAAGTCACGGTCGTGAAGAGTGCAGAAAATCAACTGGCAACCGGTGACGATGGTTTCCTCGGCCCGTTTGTTAATGAGGGAGATAAGGTGAGCTGGTTGGTTGATGCACCTTGGGATGGCGAGTATTTATTGCACCTGAATTTTAATGCCAAATGGGGCAGCAAGAAAAACTCAGTACAAGTAAACAGTGAGAAACCGCAGCAAATAGAATTCCCGGAAACGGATGATAAAGGTCAGAAAATGACGTTACCAGTGCAACTTAAGCAGGGGGAAAATATCATCGATTTCGGGAAATTTGCTGGTGATTGGGGATATCTCTTTATCAAGTCTATCCAGGTGACTGCCGAGTAGTGTTTTAGCTGCGTCATGATTGGCGCAGCTTTTTTTTTGAATCATTGAGGAGGTTAAATGACAACGTATTCATTCCCAGCAAACTTTTTATGGGGAGCCGCGGCTTCTGGTCCACAAACCGAAGGTGCGGATAACAAGCCATATCGCTCAATTTGGGATAGCTGGCATGCTCATCAGCCAGAACGTTTTTTTCAGGGAATAGGGCCGGAAAAAGTCTGCGAAACTCTGCACAAATATAAAGAAGATGTCGCGTTGATGAAAAAAATTGGTTTTAATTCGTTTCGCACGTCTATTCAGTGGTCGCGCCTTATTGAAGACGTTGAAACCGGTAAACCCAATGCAGAGGCCGTGCGTTTTTATAACGACTATTTTGACGAGATGATCAATCAGGGCATTGAGCCGATGATCAATCTCTATCATTTCGATATGCCAGAAGTTTTGCAAAATCGCTACGGTGGGTTTGAATCCAATCATGTCACCGACCTTTTTGCCCTCTTTGCCAAAACGGCATTCACTCTTTTTGGGCATAAGATTAAATACTGGATAACATTTAATGAACCTATCGTTCCAGTAGAGGGTGGGTATTTGTATGATTTCCATTACCCTTGCAAAAAAGACGGTAAGCTTGCGGCTCAGGTAGGTTTTAATATCATGTTGGCCCATGCAAAAGCCGTAAAATGCTACCGAGAATTAAATTTGTCGGGCGAAATTGGTGTGGTTCTCAATTTAACGCCATCCTACACACGTAGTGATTCGCCAGAAGATAAAAAAGCAGCTTGGTATGCTGACCTCCTGTTTAACCGTAGCTTCCTTGACCCTCTGGTGAAGCATCAGTTTCCACAAGAACTGTGTGATGTACTGGCAAAGCATCATTGTCTACCTGACGTCAGTCATACGGACGTGACGTTAATTACTGAGTCACGCATCGATTTCTTGGGCGTTAATTATTATGTACCGCGTCGTGTAAAAGCACGCGAGACAGAATATGCATTAGACTATTTTACGCCTGAGTTTTATTTCGAGAACTATATCGATCCAGATGGCCGCTTTAACCCCTATCGCGATAATAATGAAATATTTCCACAGGCTATTTACGATATTGCCACGAATATCCGCGATAACTACGGCAATATAAAATGGTATCTCGCTGAAATTGGTATTGCGATGGATCTTGAGTCCGAAGGGCCAGTTCAACAAGACGGTATAATTGACGACAGTTTTCGCATTGAACTGATGAAAGAACATTTAGTTCAGCTTCATCGTGCTATTACGGCTGGGGCTAATTGCTTTGGTGTGCACCAATGGACTTTTATTGATAACTGGTCGTGGATTAACTCCTTTAAGCGCCGTTACGGTTTTTACCGTTTGGATCTTGCAACAGGTCAACGGCAAATTAAACGTAATGGTTTATGGTTTAAAACGTTAGCGCAAAGCAATCAATTTTCTTGTGAGGATGACTCATGAGCCATGCCAATTTTTATCCGCTGACCAATGTTGTGAAAAACTACCCATGGGGTAGCCATACTGCACTGAATACATTTTTTCATGTTTTAAATCCAGATAATCAGCCGCAGGCAGAGTTATGGATGGGTGTGCATCCCGCCGGTTCGTCAAGTGTTATTGAAAAGGGAACGCCTTTACTGCTTTCGGATTTCATTGCGCAGAACAAGCCTGCCATGTTGGGAGCTACTGTTTCTCAGCGTTTCGATAACTTACCGTTTCTTTTGAAAATTCTTAGTGCAGAGACGGCATTGTCGATTCAGGTTCATCCTACTAAAACTCAAGCAGAAGCGGGTTTTTTACGTCAGAAGCAAAGCGGGGCAGCTGATTATAACGATGAAAACCATAAGCCGGAGTTGGTCTACGCTATTACCGACTTTATGGCGATGAATGGTTTTCGCGAGATTGCTGACATCATAAATAACTTCAAATTGTTAGCGACTCCAACACTGGACAGCGCAGTGAGTTCTCTACAGCAATGCCCAAACTCTGAAGGATTAAAAAGGTTCTTTATCGCCCTGATGCAGATGTCTCTGACGGTTAAAGAGCAGGTATTACATCTGTTGGTCAATGCATCCCAGAGATTATATGGTGAAGAACTCTCTGCGTTTATTCAGCGCCTTCATAAAAATTACCCAAATGATATTGGCATTCTCGCGCCACTCATTCTTAATTGCATCACACTGAAACCTGGCGAAGCTATGTTTTTGCATCCCGGCACACTACATGCTTATGTCCAAGGTACTGCCATTGAAGTGATGGCCAGTTCAGATAATGTACTTCGCGCGGGATTAACGGGTAAAAACATTAATTTGACTGAACTGGTTCATTGCACATCGTTTGAACCTACTCGGTTTGAATCGTTATTAATGGCACCCCATTGGGAGAGTGAGCAGGCGAGTTATCCGATTCCAGTGGATGATTTTCGTTTCAGTATTTTTAACGAAGTCAATAATCATCCCGTCAGTATTAGCAGCGGTGAGATTTTATTAGTCATAAGTGGTAATGCCTTGCTAAGACATTGTGATGGAGAAGTATTGACAGTTCAAACCGGCCAATCAGTATTTATCCCGGCATCAGCAGGCAGTTACTCTCTCACAACTTCCGGCCGCTTGTGCCGGGTTTTCTGTTAATCAATTCATTTCTATTTAACCCCACAATTTTACGATTGTGGGGTTTTACTCGTTGATTTAGTATCTTATACCGTCAATGATGTTCGTATGTCAGGAAATTAAACTATATTATTCCCCTATGTCAGGAATATTCTTACTTGCCCTGTCAGAATATTCATACAAATTTGTTTTTAACGAATTAATAACAACGATTTTATTTTTCAATATGATTGAATATAGGTCGGGGAGAGACTTAACATCTCGCTATTACTGAATTAGTTTGCCTGCAATCTAAAAGTAGATAATATCACTCAGCATAATATTTATTGGTTTTTTTATCTTACTAGGATGAATTTTTTACATGAACAGGATCATCAAACTTGGCATCATTTCGTTGCTTACACTCTCCTTTTTTCCAGCCTATGCGCAGAATATCAATATTGATGTTTTGAGTGCGACAGTAAAAGATCAAAAAATTTCGGACGCCAACATCTTATTACAACGCAATGGCGGACAGACACTCACTGCGACAACTCATTCGAGTGGTAGTGCGCAGATCAATAGTGCTTCTGCGGACGATGGCGAAAATATACTTATCATTAAAAAAGAAGGCTACTCAACGTTGGTGGTTAAATGCCCTTGCGATGGCATGTCATACGCGCTGAGTCCCGTAATGAAAGGATTAGACAGCATTCGCGTTGTGCTGACATGGGGGGAGACGCCAAGTGACCTTGACTCGCATATGGTTTATCCCGGTAATCACATTTATTTCGACCACAAAATAGGTGAAGACGGTAATCTTGATGTTGATGATACCGACAGTTTTGGCCCTGAAACGGTGACATTAAGCAAAAAACGATATGGTGAGGATTATATCTATGCCGTTCATGACTACAGCGATAAAGATGACAGTGAGACCACAAATCTTTCCAGTAGCCAGGCGAAAGTCTTTGTCTATATTGGTGAGTCATTAGTGCGAACCTACTATGTGCCAACAGGCAAAGTGGGCAATTTATGGACTGTTTTCAAAATAAATAAAACCGGTGAAATTGAAGATATTAATAACTTTGCCGGTATGACACTTCAGGCGTCAGATATCGCTAATCAGCTACAACCCCTACTGAGTAATAGTGCTGTTGTTTCTCACTCATCACTTAGCCCCACAACAATTGAACAGGTTAAGAATTTGAATTTGCAGGGTGAGAAAGCTTATCAGGATAAAGATTTAGAATTAGCGATTTCGCTTTTTACTCAGGCAATCAATATTGACGCCGAAAACGGTAAAGCATACGGTAATCTGGGGCTGGTTTATCAGAAAGCGGGGCGAACAGCGGAGGCTATTTGGGCTAATCGTAAAGCTATTGCATTAGCCAGTGGGCCAAAGGCTGCCACAATTCGTGCAGGGGCTAATTACAATATTGCACGTATCTATGAAGCTGCGGGTCAAAACTCAGATGCTTTACGCTATTATCAATTGGCAAAAGAGCAGAAAAATAACCCTGTTTATGACACAGCAATAGAACGTATTCAGAATAAATAAGCGCTAGCCTGTCATTAAAAAAGTCCCACTGAAATTCAGTGGGACTTTTCACGTATTAGTTTTTCGCAGTCTGGCCAGCAGTATTGGTATTTTGGCCTTGGCTTATAGAGTAAGTACCTTGATAGCTGTCATGGTCACCGATATTTGCCATTGAAATTGTTGGGGCTAACATTGCTGCGATCAGGGTCAGTGCTGCGATAGTTGTTTTCATGATAAATTCTCTTCTGTTTTTTATGGGAAAGCAGGTTGCTTTCGATAGAAGAAATGTTACTCCGATCACATAATTTGGATATCAAAGAGAATTGCTGATGTTGTTCAAAAAATATGAATGATTTTTCCGGTATACAAAGTCGCGAACATCATCCACCTGATTAGCCCATTACTCTGATACGTGGCAGAATATAAAAAAATAATGACAGCTTTTTCACCTGAGATGACAGATACCTAAATATGGATCGCTCCCGTTTACTGAAGTTCCTGCTGCCTTATCTGTGGCCCCAAAATAACCCCAAACTACGCTACTACTTGATTGCTGCTGTTATCTTTATGGTGGCATCTAAAGTCAGCACCACACTGGTTCCACTCGCCTATAGGGCAATGGTTGATGCGTTAAGCAGTGAAAGTGCCAAGATGCTGGCGATTCCAATTGGCTTTATCGTTGCTTATGGGGTCGCGAGAATTAGTGCCTCTTTATTTGAAGAATTACGTAACGTCATGTTTATCCATATTAGCCAGAATGCAACTCGGCTACTTGGGCTACGGGTATTTAAGCAATTACATGAACTTAGTTTACGTTTTCATCTAGACCGGCAAACAGGGGGGTTATCTTTATCTATTGAACGCGGAACACAAGCTGTTGCGACGGTACTTTCGCGTTTGCTGTTCTCTATTTTTCCTATTTTATTTGAGATAACACTGGTCTCTTTGATCATGTGGCATCTATTAGATGGCTGGTTTGCGGTTGCTATTCTTGTCACTGTTGCCTGTTACATCTTATTTACTGTTATAGCCGTTAGTTGGCGAACCCGCTTTCGGCGAGAATTGAACCAAGCTAATGCGGATGCCAACACCAAATCTATCGACAGCCTGATAAATTATGAAACAGTAAAATATTTTGGCAATGAAGAGTTTGAGGCCCAACGTTTTAATACGTCACGGCAACTTTATGAATATGCCGCGATAAAAAATCAGTTCAGTTTTACGGCGTTAAGTCTGGGACAGACTGCCATTATATCAATAGGGCTGGTTGTCATGATGGCCATGGCAGCGAAAGGCATTACGCAAGGCCATATGACTATCGGCGATTTCGTACTGGTAAATGCCTATCTTCTTCAGTTATATCAGCCACTCAATTTCTTTGGATTTATTTACTCGGAGATCAGACAGGCATTAATTGATATGGAGAACATGCTTGATTTGTTGATGGTGAAAAAAGAGATTACTGATCGTCCTAATGCTCCGGCTTTGCATCTTACAAAAGGTGAAGTGCGTTTTGATTCAGTCAGTTTTGGCTATGATCCACGTAGACCTATTTTGAAGAAAGTGAGTTTCACTATCCCTGCGGGCAAAACTGTGGCGGTGGTTGGAGCTTCGGGCGCAGGTAAGTCAACACTCGGTCGTTTGCTATTTCGTTTTTATGATGTGACCGATGGTGCGATTTATATTGATGACCAAGATATTCGCAATGTTACCCAAGCGAGTTTGCGTGAAGCCATTGGTATTGTGCCCCAAGATACGGTGCTATTTAATGACACGCTGCGTTATAACATCGCTTATGGTAGAACTACTTCCAGTTTTGAAGAGATAGAACGAGCCGCAAAACTTGCTCACATTCATGACTTTATTGTTAGCCTACCCGATGGATATGATACCCGAGTGGGGGAACGCGGACTTAAGCTATCCGGTGGTGAGAAACAGCGGGTGGCGATTGCGCGTACAATCCTTAAAAATCCAGCGATTTTGATTTTTGATGAAGCAACCAGCGCATTGGATACCCACACTGAACGCGAGATTCAGGCTCACTTGCGCGACGTTAGCCGTGACCACACCACGTTAGTTATCGCTCACCGTTTATCCACCATCATTGACGCAGATGAAATCATTGTGATGGAGGCCGGTGAAATTGTTGAACGTGGGCGGCACGAGACGTTGTTGCTTAACAATGGCCAATATTCAGCCATGTGGCAAAATCAATATCATGAAGAGGAAGAACTCGCTTTGTGATGACGGTTATAGGCATTTAAGGCGGCACGATTCGGCCGCCTTAGGTACCAGTAAAGTGAGTATACGCAAATACAGCCAGAGCTATGGCAATCATAATCATCGTTGTTTTTCGCATTTCAGTTCCGTTCTAGTCATAGATTGTTGGTAGTCGGTGGGATACCCAAGAAGATAACGGAAAATCAGTGAAAAAACAGCGATCCGCTACAAAATACCCAAGCTCAGTTTAAATCCAATTAAACCAATCAAAGCACCAATCTTGGGATTTTAGCGGTGTGCAATCTTTTTAAATTGATCATGGTCACGGTTTTAATATAATTATTTGTGTTAAATTTGACCACGTGCTAGGCCGCATAAGGGGGTTATCATGTCAGCACTTGAGAAGCTTGTTTCCACATATTGTCATACCAGCCTGGACTTTGTGGCATCCACGGTTGCATTTATGGAAAACCAAAAAAAGAAAATTAATGTTGGTGAGATTGAAGCAAAACTTTCGCCTGAGGAATGCAGTTTTTTCCGTGAAAGGTTAGCGCATTACAGAGATATTTATCGCCCTTTGTAATTGCATTGCGTTCGATACATCAGCCATGAATAGGCCGCCTGAGGGCGCCTTATTCATGAAAAAAAGACAAAAATGTTCAAGATTTTTGAGTCGCAAGAATCACGCTTGATGCTTTAAATAGCGCAGTGACTTCACTTCCGACAGATAAAGCCATCTCTGTCAGACTTTCATTAGTAATCACTGAAATAAGCTCTAACCCATTAGCGGTAACGACATGAACCGTTGAGTTTACGGCCCCTTTAGTGACGGTTTGAACTTTGCCGGTAAATTGGTTGCGAGCAGAAAAATTCAAACCGCAATCCAGCGACGCTAAAATAACCCAAGGTGCCTTGATCAAGGCAATTGCAGGTTTACCTACAGCCAAACCTAATGCTTTACAGCTGGTTTTGGTTATTACGGTGGTTAGCTTTTCTCCTCCTTCTAAAGAGAGAACGACCTCATCATTGACCGAGCCTTCAATAATGGAATGTACTGTTCCAGCTAACTGATTTCGTGCGGAGATAGACATCGTGTTTCCTCATCGTCATGCCAGATTGAAGTGAGGCCGTAGGGCTTTCACTCGACACTTCATTTGACCAAATGCGCCGATGGGAGTACAGGCATGACACCCTTGAAGTGGATAAAAGTATGTACATGTGCTGATGGTCACAATCTTGCCCCTATTTTTTGCTGAACTCTCGCGCTACTTGCTCATAAAGCATGCAATTCAACTAAGGTTAATATTAGGCAATGCACTGACTGTGGAGCCTGTTATGTACCAGAAAATTAATGGCAGCGAATACCGACGTATCTTTATCGTCGGAGATATTCATGGTTGTTATAAAAAACTGATGAATGCTTTAGACAGTGTGCAATTTGAGCGAGCGTCAGATCTTGTCGTTTCAGTCGGAGATCTTGCCGACCGTGGCGCGCAGAATATTGAATGCTATGAGCTGCTCAACGCCTATTGGTTCCGCGCAGTTCGCGGAAATCATGAGCAAATGGCCCTTGATGTGCTAGCAGGTGGAGAACCGGATACTTGGATTGCAAATGGCGGGCGGTGGTTTTTCTTATTGGAGGAGAGCCAGAAACATCAGGCAGAGCGCTTGATTAAACGGGCGGAAGAATTGCCATTAGTGATCGAAGTAAATACTGACAGTGGGAAATATGTTATTGCTCATGCAGATTACCCCGCTGATGAATATGTTTACGGTAAACCAGTTAGCGAACAATTAGTTGTATGGAACCGTAAGCGCTTGAATGCGGCGATGAAAGGGGAGAGTCAGGAAATTGTGGGGGCGGATAAATTTATTTTCGGTCATACGCCTCTGGTCACACCATCACTATTTAAAAATCAGCTCTATATTGACACTGGGGCTGTATTTGGTAACACACTGACCCTAATTCAAATTCAGTGAATAGGGCTGTTGTCATCCATGAGTTGATTTCTGCAATAAAGGTATTGCTTTAACTTAACACCTTCACTTTTCGATATTAAATCTGTGACGGGAAGCCTGTATGTTATTTTTCGCTGTTAACAGTGACGGCCATTATTACCTCAATGAGTTTGTATAGGATTAGCCCATTTTCTCTGTTTTGATGATATGACACATCTTGTGATGTGAGCAGAGGTCGTATCAATCAAAATGAGATAAAGCGCGATGTATACTTATTGAGTAATAAAATCCGCGATAACAATACCGATGCTGCGAATACGGATAACAGCAGAGTGAATCTCAGTGTCACATCCGATAAGTTATATGCGCTGGCAATAAAGTAGAAAATCCCATCATGCAGAATATAAACTCCGATCATGGATGGGCTGATATAAGCTAATGTTTTCTTTATCCATTCATATTGGGTATCAAAGTTATCAAATATGACAAATAAACATAAACTCAGTATTAAAACATGCAAGTTATCGAGGAAGTACCCTGCATTCACTGTTTTATATACATGTATCGACATAAAACTTTCATAGTAATACATCGAGATTGCTGTCGGGATAAGGAGTATTTTAGCTGTAAGCAGTACCCGCGGCATTTTTGTTATTTTTTGGCAGACCTTCGACCAGAGGAATCTACCCGTCATATAATAGAAAATCCAGGTCCACAATCTAAAGTATTGTGGAAAATCAATCAGGTAAGGTCTTTCACTGAAAGCACTGATGAGGTCAATAGAAATGGAGAATATAACCAAACAAGAAAGGGTTATTATTGCCGTTCTGTTACTTTTTAACACTTTTGAAATTATTGGGTTAATAAGGTAAATAATGGCAATGCTGAATAAAAGCCAGCTTTGTAAGAAGTATCCTCGCTTAAAACCATCTTCATTGATAAAGTAGAAAAGTACGTTCCAGAAGATAATAATACTGATTATAGATTTTAATTTTCTCAGGATATCTTGTTGATCTATCTCATCATTTGAGTCGATGTAACCAATAATCATAAAAAATAGAGGAGTGGCGATGATCGATAAAAAATACAGTACGGCCATCACTTCGCCACCTAAAAAACACTGGTCTGTACAAGTCTTGCTGGCAGAATAAAAAGTCACAGCAGAAAAACAGCTTAACGTTTTTAGGGCATGTAAACCTACGTTTCTCATAAAGTAGTCTGACTTAGAATAGGGTTAGATGAGATGTTCAGCTTCATAGGGCTTAGGTCTAGCATCTAAACCATCCTATTTAGGCTACTAATATTCTTGTATTTTTACATATAATCCCAATTCTGTCACGTAATGGAAACTTAATTTTAAATAAAGCATCAGGAAATATTTCTTAGAGAAAAAGACGTTTCCTACACTCTCCGGTGTTGACATCCTATATATCTTCCACCCCCCCTATGGTCTACTCAAAAGTAGGGTATGAACTAGGCTATCTTTATAATTTGTAATGCTATTTGATTACATCACAAACAGATGTGAGTTACCAATTCATAGGGTGCTGAAGCACTAACGGGTGTGGCCAATATGATAAGTTGTATGATAGTTGATAACGATAAATATCAAACTTTAGGTATGGTAGCTATCGTAAAAAAGATATTCACATCATTAGGATTTAAAAAAGAGATTAAATTCTATCGGAAAGCATTTTATTCTGCTGATGTCATTTTTATTGGGGTTGATGAGTTTAGTTTTTTTGAAGCGTTAAAACGTCTGGATAAGGCACCATCAGAAGCTGATGTGTTTTTGATTTGTGATGCCAGATTGAATAGCTTTTTGCAGGGTATCCCAAGATTTAGCAATGTCACTATGATCTTCCGAGAAGATTCTGTCGATACAGCGACTAACAAGATTACTACTGTGCTTAAACGTAGGCTCCGTGGTATTAAAGATAATTTTACTGAGCGCAAAGTGACCAAAGTACTAAGTCTGGAATCAGCAGAGCGGCAATATTTAACACCGAATGAAAATATTGTGTTGAAGTTGTTTAACGAGGGTTTTTCGGGCGGTGATATTGCCAGAATTTTGAAAAAGAGTGAAAAGACAGTCAGTGGGCAAAAAAGGTCTGCGATGAAAAAGTTGGGTGCTCGTACTGATGTAGAGTTAATTAAAATGTTTATGTTCAAATAGTTAGTATGAAGAATGGACTGGATTTTTAGTTACTTTTGCCGTCAACACCAGAGAATACCAAAGGGATTTTCTTATGCTTGCAGGCAGGGATGCCAGCATCAGATTCCCGGGGGAGGGACCCGGGCAGCCCCAGTATTATGATATTTGGGGCTGTTGGTTGGTTATGATTTCAAGCGGTTTCAGTAAAAACCGTATCCAATATTAAATGCACTTCAACTTAGCAATCGTACTGTCGATATCAACTTCATGTTCAGAAAATGTATAAGTTATATTTTGGAATGTGGTTATCGACAACATTCTTAGTGGTACCGTTTTTTCTGAAATATCTTCTTCCTGCGGCCGGATCTTATTCATCAGTAAATTGACTGAGAGGATGGTGTTGGCTTTATCAACTTCAGCCTGCGCAGGAACTTCTTTGGTGAAGGTATTGAATGATTTGATGCTAGTGAGTTTGATTCTCTCATTGGCTATGAATATATATTTACTCTCAATAGCCACTTTCACCGCATAAGCAGATAAACCTTTAGTGTTGGTTGTTGGCTCAAAAGTCACTTCTGCGCCTTTTTTGATCATCTCGGGATTAGCAACTTTAATAACGTGAAAATAACGGTTATCTCCGTTCTCATCGGTGATAAAACCAAAACCTTTATCTTCAAAAAAAGTTGTTATTCTACCGTTCATCATGCATCTCATATTAGCGTATCCAATGGGTAAGTATAATACAGGTGAATCGCTTTCAGATACAGTCTGGTGGTTTAACGGTGCTTTTGGACAGCAGTGAAGGTGAGTCGTAAAAGAAAAAAATATGGATTTCTGTGCTATAAATTGAGCAAAAAAAGGCGGCTTTTCACTTTTTCTCTGTTTTTTGTGATCCCTGCCGTGGACAAAAAACGGTTCTATTGCTGTACTGTATCTGACACACACTTTGTGTCCAACATTCACGTAAAGGTAAGTTTGATGTCTAAGATTAAAGGTAGCGTTAAGTGGTTCAATGAAGCTAAAGGCTTTGGTTTCATCACCCCAGAAGATGGCAGCAAGGACGTTTTCGTTCATTTCTCAGCCATCGCAAGCAACGGTTTCAAAACTCTTGCTGAAGGCCAGCGTGTAGAATTTGAAATCACAAGCGGTGCCAAAGGGCCATCTGCTGCTAATGTTATCGCTATCTAAGTAGCCCATATCTCTTAAAACCCGCCTCAATAGGCGGGTTTTTATTTGTGGCGTTGGGACGCAACCAGAAAGATCTGCAATTAAAAGAGATATATTTTCAAGAAAGCAGTGGTGATAAACAGACAAAAAATCACTGTCAACCATTCAACCCTTGTTTTGGGTAAACTAAACATAAATCTTATCCTGCGCATCAGTTGCCCCATTGACCAACTGTTCTGGTGACCAGTATCCGATGCGAAGATTAAGAAAACATTAAGACACGACTCTCAGCAAATTCATTGACTGACAAAAGAATTAACCAGCATAAAAGCCAGCATCGTCATGGCGAGTGAGCCGGCCAGATTAAGTAAAATAGTGCCAGCCGCCCATGCCAATTTCCCATCCTGAATTAAATAAACAACTTCAACTGAGAAAGTTGAAAATGTAGTCAGCCCCCCACAAAATCCAGTAGTAATTAATAACTTCCAAACGGGATCAATGTGCGCAATACGGGTAAATAGCGCTAATGTTAGGCCAATAATAAAAGCGCCAAGTAGGTTTACAATGAGTGTCCCCACCGGAAGATTGCTTGATAAGCTGTTTAACTTCATGCTGACCAGCCAACGGGCAACGCTACCCATGCCCCCACCAATAAATACTGCAATTAATGTATTAAACATAAATACCTATTTTTATTGGCACCTGTATTAAGTGCCTTGTTCAGCTCGCCAATTCAATACGGTTTCGGCCATTATCTTTTGCCACATACAGCGCAGAGTCAGCCGCTTTCAGCCATTGTTGATAGTTAATCATGTCGTGCCGGTAGTCGGCAATACCAGCGCTGACTCTAAGTTGCAATGGAGGGGCTTGGGTAAAAACTAAATCTGCTAGTTTTTCTTGAATCCTAATTAATACTTCCCGCGTTTGCTCCGCCGTCGTATTTGGCAAAATAGCACCAAACTCATCCCCACCATAGCGACCAACAATATCAATGGCTCGCAGTCCTAATAATAACTCTTCTGCAAGAACGGTAATGGCTTCATCGCCGACGGCATGACCAAAAGTATCGTTGATAGACTTAAAGTTATCGATATCAAGTAAAATCAGTGTGGCACCGTGTTGGTAACGACGACAACTATCAAATTGATTATGTAGCTGATGTTCCCAATGTCTGCGGTTGTACAAGCCCGTTAATCCATCTCTTACACTAATGCGTAAAAGCTCTTCTTTATTTTCGGCCAAACGTTTTGCTGTTCTATAGGTTACTAATCCAAGCAGGGAAGGGTAAATAATTATCATGGGTAAGCAGGCATAAACTTGGAGCGGCGAGGTCTCTGGCTTAAAGGGTAAATTAAATATCCATGCAGTCAGTAAACTACAGGCAATTTGTAATGCCAGTCCTTTGCAAAAAACGTTTTTCCCGCCAGAAGCTATATTATTCATACTCATCATTGAGAGAATAACGACCGATGGTAGAGCATTGAATGACATTATTGCGACCCAGACACCACCCAGTGCCGAGTCTATTTTCATATTTATTATTTCTTGTTCGAACGGTTGTTCTGAGCGCAAGGCTAGCAAAAAAGCAATATGTGGCCAGATCAATCCATTAGTAGCGAGTGCGAGCCATAACCATAATGAAGCATTTTGTGTGTAGAGTACTGAGCCGACACAAAACATACCAATGCCTAAGCCAAATGCTCGTGGTAAATAAGTCCTTTTAGCAAAACTTAATCCTGATCGGCGGGTATTTATTCTCGTTGAATAAGGCAATTGGCGGTTCCCTCGTTTTTTCTGCTTTAGGGGGATGTTAACGGCAATGTCTCATCCGGAATGAGTCAAAAATCAGGATGCATAGACTCTTGAATAAATCATAGTTCACTAACTAAATCTGTTACATATTACTGTTGTTTTAATCGGTGATTTATTCGTAAATAGCCCATGATTAAATGAACAGTGCTAACCAAGAAGGTGAGTATGGAAGGTATCAGTATTACCAAATTGCTGGTCGTCGGCATATTAATCGTATTGTTGTTTGGTACCAGCAAATTACGTACGCTTGGGGCAGACTTAGGTGCCGCTCTGAAAGGCTTTAAAAAGGCCATGGGCAATGATGATGCGCCATCGGCGAGTACGACGGCTGAATCTAAAGCAGCAATCGATACCAAAATAACACCGCCAAACGAGCATAAAGACTGATTGTACTCACGGAGAGGGCCTCTATTTCGGTTATCCCGGTAGACTCATCATCTTTTGATTCGCGTATTATCATGCCACGGCATAATAGCGGATAACAAAAAAACGGATCTCCACTGGAAATCCGTTTTTATTTATTGGTTGTCTAAGGTGTAATAAATTATTTCAGTTACTCAGGTCAAAACGTCTATTCAGACCCGATTTGCTTATTTGACTTCCAATCCTTTTGCTTGCAGATCGGCATGATAAGAGGAGCGAACGAACGGGCCACAAGCGGCATGGGTAAAGCCCATAGCCATAGCTTCAGCTTTCATCTCATCAAACTCTGCTGGGCTGACATAACGCTGTACCGGTAGATGGTGACGGCTAGGTTGCAAGTACTGCCCCAGCGTTAACATGGTCACTCCGTGGCGGCGTAAATCACGCATCACTTCTACTATCTCGGCATTGGTCTCACCTAAACCAACCATCAAACCCGATTTGGTTGGAATCTCAGGATGCGCTTCTTTAAAGCGCTCTAATAATTTAAGCGACCACTCATAGTTAGCCCCTGGACGAACCTGTCGATATACCCGAGGAACGTTTTCCAAATTGTGGTTAAACACATCTGGTGGGGTCACGGTCAAAATATCTAGTGCACGATCCATACGACCACGGAAGTCAGGCACGAGTGTTTCAATTTTAATGGTTGGATTTTTGGCACGTATCGCGGAGATGCAATCGGCAAAATGCTGGGCACCGCCGTCGCGCAGGTCATCACGGTCAACAGAGGTGATAACCACATAACGCAGCCCCATATCTTTAATGGTCTGGGCCAGTTTCTCCGGCTCATTGGCATCTGGTGTCACCGGACGACCATGGGCGACGTCACAGAATGGACAACGACGGGTACAGATCGCGCCAAGGATCATAAAGGTCGCGGTACCGTGGTTAAAACACTCCGACAGGTTAGGGCAGGATGCTTCTTCGCAAACCGAGTGCAGACCATTTTTACGCATTGCTGCCTTGATACCCTGAATACGGCTGGAGTCAGCAGGGAGTTTGATTTTCATCCATTCGGGTTTACGTAGCAGCTCTTGACGTTCGGTAACCACGGTTTTAATCGGGATTAACGCCATTTTATCTGCGTCACGGTATTTGACGCCGCGTTCCATCTGAATCGGTTTACTCATAATCGTGCTGGTTCCAGTTCTGAATCTCTCAATTTGAGATTTTTCATTAAATTCAACGGGATGTGGCGTTCGTTAAAAAATATTTGAAAATTGTTTAAAAATTATATCATCTTTGCCCCACGTCATTCAGCCCCCAATTTTGTAAGTGTTAGTGGCTGTGGTTGGGGCATTTATTTTGTGTCGGATGATACATAGTCCGCCAGCGACCAAGGCTGTTGTTCTGCCTCGGGATAATCTAGCTGACGGGTAAATTCATGCACCAATATCGGCTGGATATCAGCAACAGTGGTACCTATTTTCAATGCGCTGACCTGAGTCATCTGCATACCGGCATAGCCACAGGGATTAATGCGCTGGAAGGGTTCCAGATCCATCGCAATGTTTAATGCCAGACCATGAAATGAACATCCCCGACGGATGCGCAATCCAAGCGAGCATATCTTCTGCTGGCCGACATAGACACCAGGCGCATCCGGACGAGCTTGCGACTCAATACCCAAATGGGCAAGCGTTTGTATCACGGTATTCTCAATGGCGGTGACTAACTGCCGCACACCCAATTTGGCGCGTTTGAGATCAATCATGATGTACATGACTTGCTGGCCGGGGCCATGGTAGGTGACTTGCCCACCGCGGTCACTTTGGATGACCGGTATATCACCGGGCATTAATACGTGTTCGGCTTTTCCGGCCTGACCCTGAGTAAAGACTTTCTGATGTTCAACCAGCCAGATTTCATCCGCGCTGGCAGCAGTGCGAAACTCAGTGAAGTTATGCATGGCTTGAGATACGGGGGCATAGGGTTGTAACCCGAGCTGGCGTAAAATGATCTTGTGTTGTTGCAAGCGAGGCATCATCTGGTTACAGAAATGGTGGCGTCAGTATACCAGCCCAGCAGTGTGGGGCCACTATTTTGACATTTTAAAAATCAGTTTGATATTTTAAACACAAATCTACCGCTTAATTCGCAGGGATAACGATATTGTTTAAAAGGAAAAAGACAAAAATAAGGCCCAGAGAGCGTTGCTGTCCAGGCCATTATATGAGGCGGTGTTGAATTGATGGGATATTTTGTCAGCAGGCCAAATGGGCTAAATTACAGCACCATCCGCACTAATTCCAGATTGCCCAATTCTTCATACAGCGTTTCCACTTGATCAATATGAGTTGCTGTGATGGTGATGGAAACAGAGTGATAGTTGCCTTTGCTGCTCGGTTTTACCTGCGGGGTATAATCGCCCGGAGCATGGCGCTGTACCACTTCAACCACCTGGTTAACCAGCTGAGGTTCAGCAATGCCCATTACCTTGTAGGTAAAAGAACAAGGGAACTCAAGCAGTTCGTTCAGTTTAGTTTTCATGTGCGCTCCTGGGTTGTCGCCGGACCAGATTAGGATTAAAGCATCCGACTCTAAAATTATAACTCCCGCCAGAGCGGGAGTTTCATATTATTTTTAATATGGGGCTGGCTTGCTGATTTTCAAGTATCCCCATCATCTTTCAAGTGAGTTGTACTCTTGAAATCTATAGGGTGAAATCAGAGGACTAACCGAACCAGCGGTGGAACATCAGCTTGATGTAGTCAACCATGCGGCTAAAGATGCCGCCTTCTTTCACTTCGTTCATCACCACTAATGGGCGTTGATCGATGGTTTTGCCATCCAACTGGAAGTTAATTGTTCCGACAACCTGATTCTTCGCCAGAGGGGCATGAATTTCAGGTGTATTGAGTACATAGCTGGCTTTCAGGTCTTTCATTCGGCCACGAGGGATAGTCAGGTAAACGTCTTTATCCACCCCTAACTGCACACGATCACTGTCGCCGAACCAGACCGGCTCAGAGGCAAATTCTTTACCCACTTTCAGCGGTGCAACAGTTTCAAAGAAACGGAAACCCCAAGTCAGCAGTTTTTTGCTTTCAGTTTCACGGCCTTTAAAGGTATGACCACCCAGTACGGCTGAAATCAAACGCATTTGCCCATCAGTTGCTGATGCCACCAAATTGTAGCCCGCAGCTTCGGTGTGGCCAGTTTTAATGCCATCAACGTTTA
The DNA here is from genome assembly GCF_044905075.1 of Yersinia vastinensis. Classification (NCBI taxonomy): domain Bacteria; kingdom Pseudomonadati; phylum Pseudomonadota; class Gammaproteobacteria; order Enterobacterales; family Yersiniaceae; genus Yersinia; species Yersinia vastinensis. The sequence continues at coordinate 3,385,072 of NZ_CP173260.1, read as the reverse complement.
AGCTAGTATCCCACAGTAAACCATTGCGGTTGGTCTGGCGGATATTGTTGAACGTAAATTCTTTCTCTTTATAAATGGCATATTCATCGGGCACATCACGAATGAGTGCCTGACCAATCAGCGCCATATCACGGGCAGAACTGAACTGGCCGTCAGCATCTAAACCGTGAACCGTTTTGAAATGCGTGTTTTTCAGGCCTAAAGCGTTAACGTAGTTGTTCATCAGATTAACGAATGAATCTTGGCTACCCGCCACGTAGTCGGCCATCGCAACACAAGCATCATTACCTGACTGCAGGTTGATGCCGCGGGTCAGCTTAGACACGGGCACACGGTCGCCGGGCTTTAGGAACATCAACGAGGAACCTTTGAACTCAGGATTGCCGGTCGCCCATGCATCTTTGCCCACGGTAACCATGTCTTCCGGCCCGATTTTACCTGCTTTGATGGCCTGGCCAATAACATAGCTGGTCATCATTTTAGTCAGACTGGCTGGGTTGCGACGCGTATCTGCGTTCATTTCAGCCAAAACTTTACCGGAGTTGTAATCAATCAGAATGTAGGCTTCCGCATCGATTTGTGGAACGCCGGGGATCATGGTTTTCAGATTGACGTCATCAGCGTTTGCAGCAGACGCTGCGCTCATAACAATAACAGTGCCGAGCGCCAGGCTCTTGATAATGCGAGAAGTAGTTACATATTTCATGATCAGGACAACAACATCCGTGGGAGTAAGTTAAGAACATGCCACACTATAACATACCCTTCTTCATTGATATTGCAGGGCGCAGCTTTCACCTCCCCGCAGCATCAATAAATTTGGATATACACCCATGTGGCGTTTATGCATTTTTACCGGCAGATTTCTCTACGCGGTTATGATTATGTTTTCAACCGTAACATTCTGTTTGTACAGAGAGTTACGGTTATTTCTACCAGACCGACCTTAAATTGCTACAAGGTATGTCTATACCTTGGAACATCATTTATGGCGCCGCGACGACAAATGATTGCTGTTGTGCTTCACTCGACAGGCGTTGTTGAAGCGCCACAGCTTGCTGGCGAGTACTGAACGGCCCAAGCTGGACACGATGTACGCTACCATTGGTCGCAACCTTCCCCGGCACACCAAAACGCTGACTCAAACTCTGTTGCCAGGTCTGTGCGCGCTGTGCATCACTCAATGCCCCCACTTGCACCACATACCCATAGCTGCCAGATGTTGCTGTGGCTGCTGATGGGGTGGTCGCCGCTGATGAGGTCACAGGGCCTGGATTAGCAACGACTGGTGGCCTGACGGGGTCAGAATTCAGTGTGGGAGTGGCGCTACTCAGCGCCGGTTCTGAACTTTCCAGCACCCCAGCCGGTACCGGTGTTGAGGCGCGTAGGAAACCGCTACTTTGTGGGGCAACGGGTTGTGTGGCATCAGCACCTGACAAATTGCTGTTATCGATCGGACGCACTGGCGCACTCACTGCCGGAGCATCTTGCTGAATAGGGGTTCCCATGCCACCGGAGGTCAGATCCGGGCGGCTAGGTAACGCATAACTTTGCTTGGCAATAGTCGTGCCGACCATGCCGGGACCAGATAATGAACCATCGGGTGCCACATTGATAAAATCAATTTTTACCTTGGTATTATTTGAGATATTTAAACGGTCGGCAGCGGCTTTGGACAAATCAATGACCCGGCCCGGAGTATAAGGGCCACGGTCATTTACGCGGACGACAATTTGGCGGCCATTGCTGATGTTAGTGACGCGCACATAGCTTGGAATAGGCAGGGTTGGGTGGGCAGCGGTCAGCGCATTGGGATCAAAAATTTCGCCAGTCGCGGTGGAATTGCCATTCGCTTCTTCACCATACCAAGCAGCCAAGCCAATTTGAGTGAAGTTTTGTGGATCCTTGACGATGGTGTATGACTGACCATTCGCTTTGTAATCCTGATTAAAATTAGGATTAAAAGGCTCGTAGCGGGGTTCCGCACCACCAATTTCTTCAACTGGGCCATTGTATGTCTGCTGCACTTGTTGCTGCGGTGCCGGGGGCTGATTGGTACATGCTGATAGCAGCACGCCTGCGATGCCTGCCCAAAGCCATTCCTTACGCATTGCTCACCTCTATAAATTCTTAGATAACATTTTTCGATGAGTATGTATCGACATCACGATACCAAACCCGGCCATCAGGACTATCAGCGCCGAGCCTCCGTAGCTGACCAAAGGCAAAGGTACGCCAACTACAGGTAAAATTCCACTGACCATACCTATGTTAACAAACACATATACAAAGAGTATCAGCATTAATCCGCCGACCATCACCCGGCCAAAGGTCGTCTGCGCATGGGCAGCAATCACCAAACCACGCATGATAAGACAGAGATAAAGTGCCAGCAGCACCAGTACACCAATTAACCCCAACTCTTCTGCCAGTACAGCAAAGATAAAGTCAGTATGACGCTCTGGCAAAAATTCCAACTGTGATTGTGTTCCGTGCAACCAGCCTTTACCTGATAACCCACCCGAACCGATGGCTATTTTCGACTGAATAATATGATAACCGGCCCCAAGTGGGTCACTCTCTGGATCCAGCAGCATCATTACACGATCCCGTTGGTAGCCGTGCATCAGGAAGAACCAGAGAATAGGAATAAATCCAGCAACGAGCACAGCAGCAATGGCAATTAAACGCCAACTCATACCTGAAAGGAATAATACAAACAGACCAGAAGCGGCAATCAGGATAGAGGTGCCAAGATCGGGTTGAGCCGCAACCAGTAAGGTAGGCATAAAGATTAAAATCAGCGCAATACCCGTATTTTTCAATGAGGGCGGACAGACATCACGGTTCATAAAGCGTGCGACCATCAGCGGAACTGCAATTTTAGCAATCTCAGAGGGCTGGAAACGAATAAAACCCAGATCTAACCAGCGTTGTGCCCCTTTACTTATTTGCCCAAATGCATCAACCAACACCAGTAAGATGACGCACACAAAATAGAGATAAGGCGCCCAGCTTTCATAGACGCGAGGCGGTATCTGCGCCATCACCAGCATAACAACCAGGCCCATGGCAATTTGACCAACCTTGCGCTCCATCATACCTATGTCTTGCCCACTGGCACTCCACATGACAAAAGCGCTATAAGCCAGCAGAGCCAGTACGCAAATCAGAAACGGCAGGTCGATGTGCATTTTGTACCACAACGAACCCTTTTGTTGATTATCAGTCATGAGTTACCTTAATCCGCTTCAACTAGTCGGCTTCGACGCCCGGAGGCAGGGGGGTGGCATCCGGCAATTCAGTATTGTTATCGCCCAACAAAATGTGGTCGAGAATTTGGCGGGTAATCGTCCCCACCGCTGGCCCTGCACCGCCGTTTTCTAAAATCATGGCGACTGAGACGGTCGGGTTTTCGTAAGGTGCAAACGCGACCATCAACTTATGGTCACGCAAATGTTCCGCCACTTTATGGGCATTATAGGTCTCGTAGCTGTAAACCTGCGCGGTACCCGATTTAGCTGCCGCCTTATAGGGAGTCCCCTCAAAGAATTTACGACCGGTTCCGTTTGGACGGTTGGCTACACCATACATGCCATCTTTAGCAATTTCCCAGTAACCCGAATGGATATCCCCTATCTGGGTTGTATCTTCTTGTTTATAAGGGACTAATGCGCCATCAATGCGCGTGCTTTGCAGCAAATGAGGTGTTTTAACGGCCCCATCATTAATTAGTGTCATCAACGCTTTTGCCATCTGGATAGGCGTTGCCGTCCAATATCCCTGACCGATACCCACTGGGATTGTATCCCCTTGATACCAAGGTTTTTTATGGCGCTTTTGTTTCCATTCACGGGTTGGCATGAGACCCGCCCGCTCTTCGGATAAATCGATACCAGTATATTCACCGTAACCAAACTTGCTCATCCATGAGGATAAGCGATCAATCCCCATATCATAGGCTACTTGGTAGAAGAAGGTATCCGCCGATTCTTCTAGCGCCTTGGTGACATTCAACCGGCCATGGCCCCACTTTTTCCAGTCACGGAAGCGCTTTTCGGAGCCTGGCAATTGCCACCAACCGGGATCAAACAAGCTGGTGTTTTTATTGATCACGCCAGCACTGAGCGCAGAAACGGCAATATAAGGTTTTACCGTCGAAGCAGGGGGGTAAACACCTTGAGTCGCGCGGTTAATCAGTGGGCGATTTGGGTCGTTCAATAACCCCTGATAATCTTTATTAGATATGCCATCAACGAACAGGTTAGGGTCATAACTTGGGTTTGACACCAAGGCTAATATTCCGCCGGTACGCGGATCCGTAACCACCACTGCGGCGCGGCTGCCACTGAGAAGTTGCTCGATATAAGTTTGCAAATGCAAATCAAGTGTCAGGTAAATATCTTTACCGGCCTGAGGTGGTTGCTCATGCAATTGGCGAATGACTCGGCCACGGTTGTTGACTTCAACTTCTTCATAACCGGTTTTGCCGTGTAAGACAGATTCATAATAGCGCTCAATACCCAGCTTGCCGATATCGTGAGTGGCAGCATAGTTAGCCAAGATACCTTCTTTATCCAACCGCTCCACATCTTTATCGTTAATTTTGGAGACGTAGCCGATAACATGGGTTAGTGCAGAGCCATAGGGGTAGAAGCGGCGTTGATAACCTTTGACTTCAATGCCGGGGAAGCGGAATTGATTTACGGCAAAACGGGCGACTTGCACCTCGGTGAGCGGTGTTTTTACCGCAATAGAGGTGAAGCGGCGTGAGCGTTTACGCTCTTTTTCAAAATTGGCGATATCCTCATCCGTCAAATCGACTATCGGGCGCAGTGCATTGAGGGTCGCAGAAAGGTTTTCGATTTTTTCGGGCATCAGCTCTAGCTGATAGATAGTTCGGTTCATCGCCAGAGGGGTGCCGTTGCGGTCAAAAATCATGCCACGGCTAGGGGCGATAGGTACCAGTTTAATGCGGTTTTCATTGGAACGGGTGCGATAGTCTTCGAAACGGACTATCTGCAAATTGTACATGTTTGCGACCAATATCCCGCTTAACAGCAGGATACCGAGGAAAGCCACAAGGGCACGGCGGACAAACAGGGCCGATTCAGCCGAATAGTCGCGAAAAGGGTTAGGTTCTTTTTTCATCCCGCAGCTTACTTCATTCTATTCAGGGTCATCATGTTACTCAAATTCATCGCCCGCTTATTCCCGATGATAAGGGTGATTGGTCGTAATGCTCCAGGCACGGTAAAGGCTTTCAGCCACTAAAACGCGCACTAAAGGGTGTGGTAGCGTCAACGGAGAGAGCGACCAGCTCTGCTCTGCTGCAGCTTTACAGGCCGGGGCTAACCCCTCCGGCCCGCCAATCAACAGGCTGACATCACGGCCATCCTGCTTCCAGCGCTCTAATTGTTGAGCTAACTGCGGAGTCTCCCAAGGTGTACCTGGGATATCCAGTGTGACAATGCGGTTGTTCTTACCAACCGCCGCCAGCATTAGTTCGCCTTCTTTTTCCAAAATACGTTTGATATCCGCATTTTTGCCCCTTTTCCCTGCGGGTATTTCTACCAGCTCAAAGGGCATATCTTTGGGAAAGCGGCGCAGGTAATCCATAAAACCTGTCTGCACCCAGTCTGGCATTTTGGTACCGACGGCTACCAGTTGCAGTTTCACCGCTTAGCTCCAGAGTTTTTCCAGTTCATACATACGGCGGCTTTCTTCTTGCATAACATGCACAATTACTTCACCCAAATCGACAACGATCCAGTCAGATACACCCTGACCTTCGATACCCAAAGGTATCATGCCTGCCTTGCGGGATTCCTGAACCAGATTATCAGCCAACGCCATAACATGGCGAGTGGAGGTCCCGGTACAGATGATCATGCAATCAGTGATGCTGGATTTACCCTGAACATCAATAGCAACGATGTCTTGGCCTTTTAAATCATCGAGTTTGTCGATAACAAACTCTTGGAGTGCTTTACCTTGCAAAGGTTCCCCCTCAGGTGGTTTCTGTCCATAACGCTCTCAGGTACTGTCTCACGGGAAAACCCGTCGAGAGTGACCGGCAGTGAACGGTTATGATTGATTTATCGGCAGGATGCCGCTGAAAGCCAACTGTTTTATGTTATTTCACAGGGGTTTTCAGCGAATACCTGAAATTTAGCGGCGGAGTATAACATGGGTCAATGCGTCGCGATATAAACCCTCAGCCTCGATATAAACCTTGTAACTCAATATATCGCTGGACAGCTCGCGGCAGCAGATCATCACAGCTCTCACCTTGATGACGCCGATGGCGAATATCGGTAGCAGAAATATCCAATAAAGGCGTATTTGCCAGATAGATAGCCCCATGTGATCGTGTGCTCAACACCTGTGGATCAAAGACCTGATGGGCTTCAAGCCAGTGCTGCAATTCTACTGTGTCCAATGTTTGTGAATAACCGGGGCGGGCGCACACCAACAGATGGCACATATCCAATAGCGATTCCCAACGATGCCATTTATGCAGTGACAATAATGAGTCCTGCCCAATGATAAATGCCAAAGGCTGTTCAGCACCACGTTCTTTACGCAGTGATTCCAGTGTATCGATAGTGAATGATGGGCTATCGCGTAATAACTCGCGTGAATCGACGCTGAACAATGGGTTGCCTGTCACTGCCAGTTCGACCATCTTCAGCCGTTGTTGTGCATTGGCCTCGGGTTGAGGGCGATGGGGCGGGACATTATTGGGCAATAAAATAATGCGTTGTAAACCAACTTCCTGAGCCAATGCTTCAACCGGCTTTAAATGACCATAATGGATGGGGTCAAATGTACCGCCGAACAGGGCATGAAGGGCGCGAGTCGGGGAGTTATTGGGCATCAAAAAAGCTCTCGGGTAATGTTTTTCCACAGATCAGCATAGATAGCGTTTCTAACTCAGGCCAGATTGATTGGCCGTAATCCTGCTTAAGGCGGACTTCCATCTGTGCCAACAAATGAACGGCTTGTTGTAGTTGCCGCATAGAAAGACGTTGTAGCGCCTGAGTCATCATTGGGCGGCGATTCTGCCAGACTTTGAATTGGTCAAATAACGTGCGCAGTGGCACCTGTTCCATCCGGCGTTTGAGCGTTAATAACTGCAATAATTCACGTTGCAGGGTACGCAGCAAAATAACTGGCTCGCTGTCTTCCTGTTGTAATTGTTGCAGAATATGCCAAGCGCGTTTGCTTTTCCCTGCTAATAAAGCATCAAGCCAGTGATAAGGTGTGAAATGCGCAGCATCGTTGACGGCTTGTTCAACTTTGGGCAATGTCAGCTTACCGTCAGGATAAAGCAGTGATAGCCGCTCCAGTGCCTGCGATAACGCCAGCAGATTACCTTCGTAGCAATAGCACAGCAGTTGAATGGCCGCGTCATCAACGTCCAAATTAAGACTTTTGGCACGTGCACTGACCCAGCGGGGGAGTTGAGCTTGTTCGGGTGTTTGGCAACTGACAAAGACACCGTTCTTGCTAAGAGCTTTAAACCAGACGCTGTTTTCTTGTGCTTTGGTCAGTTTGTTTGCCCGTAGTATCAGTAAGATATCAGGGTGTAGTAGGCTCGATAATTTGACTAATTGCTCATTCATCGGTGCCGTCAAGCCACTTTCAGGGAAGCTCAATAGCAGTGTCTGGCGGCTGGCAAATAGGCTCAGAGCCTGACATAGACTAAAGATGTTGTCCCATTCAGTGTGGGCATCCAGTGCAAAACTGAAGTGTTCGCTGAAATCATGCTGAGCCGCGATTCGACGAATGTGATCCTGACTTTCCTGTAGTAATAGAGGTTCATTACCGCACAACAAATAGCAAGCGCGCAGCCCTTCATGGAGCTGCGCGACAAGTTGTTCAGGATAAATACGAATCATTTGGCTGAGGTACTGACTGCAGGTTTGCCAATGTTGATTTCTTTGACATCGGCCGTTTTAGCACTACCTGTAGTGACAGCCGTACTCCCTTCTTCCTGTGCGTTTTTGACTTCCGCAGCATGTACTGTCAGGAGTTGACGAACTAACTGTTGAGCTGCTTGATCACGCATTTCCTGACGGAGAACATCGGCTTCTGCCGTTTTCGCAAGTGCGGTTAACGGGTTATCGAAGAAGCTACGGAAGACATTAACCCGCAGTGGATAAATATCATGTCCAGGAATTAATACCTGAGCATTTACATGCAGCACCAACTGATATTCAGCCGTAACACCGTTTTGGAAGATTGACACAGTGGTCTTATTTTCAGTAGAGCCGAGAATCCGTAGCGCTGGTAAATCTTTACGCATTGGGTCATCAACAATGGTGACGTTGCTTAAGCGTAGCTGTTGGCGCACCGCACGGGTTAGTGGACCGTAGGGGTCACCACTTTCCAGCAACAGTTTTTGCAGTTCAGGTGGCACCTGAGTGGTGCCCCGCAAATTAAAGCCACAGCCAGCGGTGACCAGCACCGCTAACCCCAGCAACAGCGTCAGAATACGATGTCGCACAACTCCTCCTCGTCTTAACCCACTACCAGGTTAAGCAGTTTGCCAGGGACATAGATTACTTTACGCACGGTAACCCCATCTAGGTATTTAGCCACCAGGTGCTCTTGAGCAGCACGTTCACGCACTTGTTGCTCAGTGGCATCGGCTGGCACAGTAATTCGTCCACGCACTTTACCATTAACCTGTACGACCACTAATTTAGAGTCTTCGATCATCGCTTGCTCATCAGCCACTGGCCATGGGGCGGTATCGATATCACCTTCGCCACCCAGTGCTTGCCACAAGCTGAAGCACACATGAGGGGTGAATGGATAAAGCATACGAACCACTGCCAGTAATGCTTCTTGCAGCAGAGCACGGTCTTGCTCGGTTTCCTGTGGCGCGCGACCCAGTTTATTCATCAACTCCATCACTGCAGCGATAGCGGTGTTGAAGGTTTGACGGCGGCCCACGTCATCAGTGACTTTGGCGATTGTTTTGTGTAGATCACGACGTAAGGATTTCTGCTCTTCCGTTAGGCTGGCAATATCCAGTGGTGCGGTAGCTCCTTTTGCGGTGTGATCAAAGGCCAGACGCCAAACACGTTTCAGGAAGCGGTTAGCTCCTTCAACGCCAGACTCCTGCCATTCCAAGGTCATTTCTGCGGGTGAGGCAAACATCATAAAGAGACGTACGGTATCGGCACCGTATTTTTCTACCATGACTTGCGGGTCGATACCGTTATTTTTCGATTTCGACATTTTGCTCATACCAGCGTAAACCAGTTCATGGCCTTCGGCATCACTGGCCTTAACAATACGGCCTTTCTCATCACGCTCTACAATGGCGTCAACCGGTGAAACCCAGATACGTTCACCGTTAGGGCCGGTGTAGTAGAAGGCATCAGCCAGCACCATCCCCTGACACAGCAGGCGTTTAGCCGGCTCATCAGAATCAACCAAACCAGCATCACGCAGCAGTTTGTGGAAGAAACGGAAATACATCAGGTGCATGATGGCATGCTCAATCCCCCCCACATACTGATCGACTGGCAGCCAGTAGTTTGCTGCGGCTGGATCCAGCATGCCTTCGTCAAATTGTGGGCAGGTGTAGCGTGCGTAATACCAAGACGATTCCATAAAGGTATCGAAAGTATCTGTTTCACGCAGGCCCGGGATCCCGTTAACGGTAGTTTTAGCCCACTCAGGATCAGCCTTAATCGGGCTAGAAATACCGTCCATCACCACATCTTCAGGCAGAATAACGGGCAATTGATCTTCTGGTGTTGGGACGACAGTACCATCTTCCAGTGTCACCATTGGAATTGGCGCACCCCAGTAACGTTGACGAGACACACCCCAGTCACGCAGACGGTAATTCACTTTCCGCTGACCAACACCCAGAGCAACCAATTTATCGGCAATGGCATTAAAGGCATCTTCATAATTCAGACCATCAAACTCGCCAGAGTTAAACAATGTGCCTTTCTCGGTCATTGCCTCCTGACTCAAATCTGGCTCACTGCCATCAGCCGCTAAAATAACGGGCTTAATTGGTAGGTTATATTTGGATGCAAATTCATAGTCGCGAGCATCGTGGCCAGGAACCGCCATCACCGCGCCAGTACCGTAATCCATCAAGACGAAGTTCGCCGCCCAAATTGGTAATTTCTCACCACTCAAAGGGTGGATGGCATACAGACCGGTTGCCATGCCTTTTTTCTCCATGGTGGCCATTTCAGCTTCGGCAACCTTGGTATTACGGCATTCAGCAACAAAATCAGCCAACGCTGGATTAGTGGCTGCCGCTTGCAATGACAGAGGATGACTCGCAGCAACCGCAACGTAAGTCACACCCATAAAGGTATCTGGACGGGTGGTATAGACTGAGAGTTTATCGTCGCTATCAGCGACATTGAAAACGATATCAACCCCTTCAGAGCGGCCAATCCAGTTACGCTGCATCGTCTTCACTTGCTCCGGCCAGCTTTCAAGCGTGTCCAGATCGTTTAACAATTGGTCAGCGTAATCAGTGATTTTGATAAACCACTGTGGAATTTCTTTGCGTTCAACCGGCGTGTCACAGCGCCAGCAACAGCCCTCGATCACTTGTTCGTTAGCTAATACGGTTTGATCGTGCGGGCACCAGTTAACTGCGGAGGTCTTTTTGTAGACCATGCCTTTTTCATACAGCTTGGTGAAGAACCACTGTTCCCAACGATAGTAATCTGGTTTACAGGTGGCAATCTCGCGATCCCAGTCGTAGCCGAAGCCCAGTAGTTTCAACTGGTTCTTCATGTATTCGATGTTGTCGTAAGTCCAAGGCGCTGGCGCGGTATTGTTTTTTACCGCAGCACCTTCAGCAGGCAAGCCAAATGCATCCCAACCGATTGGCTGTAATACGTTTTTGCCCAGCATACGCTGGTAACGGGAGATAACATCACCAATGGTATAGTTACGAACGTGCCCCATATGTAGGCGCCCTGAAGGGTACGGCAGCATAGATAGGCAGTAATATTTTTCTTTGCTGGTGTCTTCAGTGACTTTAAAAGTTTGCTTCTCTTGCCAGTGAAGCTGTACTTGCGTTTCGATATCTTCTGGGCGGTATTGCTCTTGCATGGCGGCCGGTGGTCCTATAGTGAAAAACAGCTACGCCTGTAGCATCATCTGTTTCATATCATAAAGAGAGATCCGCATAGCATAGCTGATAAGCGGCAGCCGCAACAACACTCTGCGTCTTGTGGAGGGCTTTTTCTGCGCAGTGGATGGCAGAAATAACTAAAGTGGGGGAGGAACAACCTAATGATGACGTGACTTCAGTCATTTACGACTAAAATAATTAACGTTAGCTTTAATATCATAGGCAATAGAATCTGCATGAAGACTTCCCGATAACAGCAACGAGGTAACAAAAATCAGCCGAAAGAAGTCGATTGCCCCTATTTTCTTTGTCACAACTTTTGCTTTATCACAACCGTGGATCGAGGAGATTGTATGAACAAGGTCGCTCAATATTATCGTGAGTTAGTGGCATCACTGACGGAACGCTTGAAAAATGGTGAACGTGATATCGATAAGCTAGTGGACAGCGCCGAACAGCGGTTGAATGCTGTAGAAGACTTAACTCGGCATGAAGTTGAGCAAATCATTCAGGCAGTACGCCGTGATTTGGAAGAGTTTGCTCGCAGTTATGAAGAAAGCAAAGATGAGTTCACCGACAGTGTATTTATGCGAGTTATCAAAGAGAGTTTGTGGCAAGAACTGGCTGATATTACGGATAAAACACAGTTAGAGTGGCGCGAGGTGTTTAAAGATGTCAGCCATCATGGGGTTTATCACAGCGGTGAGGTGGTTGGATTGGGGAATCTAGTGTGTGAAAAATGCCATTACCATTTGGCTTTCTATACCCCAGAGGTGCTGCCTTTGTGCCCTAAATGTGGGCATGACCAGTTTAATCGTCGGCCATTCCAGCCTTAAAATCAGTTTGGGATAAAGAGAGACACTCCGTGCGTGCGGAGTGTCATGAGCTTGCAATCATTGACCACAGTCATGCGTTGAGTGCATGTGCCACGGGTTTCCATACCGACCCTGTGTTCAATGCTGTTGAATACGTTCGATATTTTCCTCCCCGATAAAGGCGGGGAGGAGGAGAGCGCTAGTGCAGGATTTTTGCCAAGAAGTCTTTGGCACGATCAGATTTAGGATTGTTAAAGAAATCGTCTTTGTTACTGTCTTCGACGATTTTCCCCTCATCCATAAAAATCACCCGGTTAGCCACTTTGCGGGCGAAGCCCATCTCATGAGTGACCACCATCATGGTCATACCTTCTAACGCCAGTTTGACCATCACGTCCAGCACTTCATTAATCATTTCGGGATCAAGAGCGGAGGTAGGTTCATCAAACAGCATAGCGATGGGATCCATGCACAGCGCCCGGGCAATAGCGACACGCTGCTGCTGGCCACCCGATAGCTGAGAAGGGAACTTATCGGCGTGAGTAGAAAGACCGACGCGGTCTAACAGTTTCAGACCTTTTTCCCGTGCTGCCGCTTTATCGCGTTTCAATACTTTGATTTGCGCCAGTGTCAGGTTTTCAATAATAGACAGGTGAGGGAACAGTTCGAAATGTTGGAATACCATGCCCACTTTGGAACGCAATTGCGCCAAATTGGTTCCCTTATCATTCACACCAATACCATTAACCGTAATGCTGCCTTTTTGGATAGGTTCTAGCCCATTAACGGTTTTGATTAAGGTTGATTTGCCTGAGCCTGAAGGGCCGCAGACCACCACGACCTCACCTTTTTTAACTTCGGTGGTGCAGTCAGCCAGCACCTGAAACTGACCGTACCACTTAGAAACATTTTTCAGGGAAATCATCAAACAGTCCTTTTCTTCAAATAGTTAACCAGCATCGACGCGGCAAAACTGATAACGAAATACACAAAACCGGCAAACAGCACCATTTCAACCTGAGTCCCGTCCCGCTCGCCAATGGTAGTGGCGGTACGGAAGAAATCGGCCAGACTAAGGACATACACCAATGATGTATCCTGAAATAACACAATCCCTTGAGTTAACAGCAATGGCACCATTGCGCGGAAAGCTTGCGGCAGGATAACCAATCTCATTGATTGGCCTTGAGTCATGCCTAACGCTAAGGCGGCAGAGGATTGCCCACGAGAGATACTTTGGATCCCGGCACGAATAATTTCTGAATAATAAGCCGCTTCAAATAGTGAAAAGGCTACCATGGCAGAGATTAGGCGAATATCAGTTTTTGGTGATAAGCCCAGCACATTTTGTAATAAGCTCGGAACCACCAGATAAAACCATAGCAACACCATCACCAACGGAATAGAGCGGAACACGTTGACATAGGCGGTGGCGAACCAACTGATGGCTTTTATCGGCGACAGACGCATGACGGCCAGAACCGTGCCCCAAATAATGCCGAACACAATGGCGATGAGGGTTATTTTGGCGGTAACCGCCAAGCCTTGTAGCAGATATGGCAGGGCAGGGGCGATGGAGCTCCAATCAAATTCGTACATTATTTACTCCCCAGATTGCCGGGTAACTGCACTTTCTTTTCAACTAATCGCATCAACAGCATGATCACGGCGTTGATCAGTACATAACCAAGGGTGATGGCGGTGAATGACTCATAGGCGTGAGCTGAGTAATCCAACAGCTTACCGGCCTGTGCCGCCATATCGACCAGCCCGATTGTTGACGCGATGGCTGAGTTTTTTACCAAGTTGAGCATTTCTGAGGTCATCGGGGGAATGATCACCCGGTAAGCATTTGGTAGCAAAACATAGCGATAAGTCTGTGGCAGGGTTAACCCCATAGCCAGACCTGCCGCTTTCTGACCGCGAGGCAGTGATTGAATTCCCGCACGAACCTGTTCGCAGACTCGGGCTGCTGTAAATAAGCCAAGACAAATCATTGATGAGAGGAAGAATTGGATATTCGGGTCCAGCTCACTTTTAAACCACATACCGATATCCGTCGGTAATAATTCAGGCACCACCAGATACCAGGTAAAAAATTGTACAATCAGCGGTACGTTGCGAAACAACTCAACGTAACAGGTCCCTATCCCTGACAAGATTCGATTGGGTACGGTTCGTAAAATACCGAACAATGAGCCGACGAAGAAAGCGATCACCCAAGCGCATAGTGATAATGCGACCGTGACCTGAAAGCCAGACCAGATCCAGCCGAGATAGGTGGTATTACCGAAAGGGGCAGGTTGCAGGAAAATGCCCCAGTTCCAGTCTATTGACATAAAAAACTCCCTTAAAAGGATGGGTAAACCATCCTGATGACTGATGATTCAATGCGTTGCGGCCTCCCGAGGGCTAACAAAAAAATGCGGAGTGGGGAACGGCCACCCCGCATCCTGTCCTTACCTGCCATCGGTCCATCATCAATCTGTAGGGCAAGCATTGCCTACCCTGATTATTATTGTTAGTTCAATGCTTTATCGTTAGGGGCTTTGAACAGCGCCTTCATCTCATCAGACAGAGAGAAATTCAGGTTAAGGTTTTTCGGTGGAATTGGGTTTTTGAACCAACGATCAAAGGATTTTTCAGCAACGCCGCCAGTTTGTGCGGTGGCGATGGTTTCATCCAGCAGGGCTTTAAAGGCTGGATCGTCTTTACGCAGCATGCAACCGTAAGCTTCTTGAGATTGCGGTGTGCCTACAATTTCCCACTGATCCGGTTTCTTCGCTTTAGCACGTTCGCCGGCAAGCAGAGCATCATCCATCATAAAGGCCACTGCACGACCACTTTCCAATGTGCGGAAAGAATCACCGTGGTCTTTAGCGCTGATGATGCGCATGTTCATTTTATCTTTTTCATTCAGTTTATTGAGCAGCACTTCAGAGGTTGTTCCGGAGGTTACCACCACTGCTTTACCCGCTAAATCTTTGAAGTCTTTAACTTCTGAACCTTTTTTGGTCAGTAAACGGGTACCAACAACAAAAATGGTATTAGAGAACGCAGCTTGTTTTTGACGTTCCAGATTATTCGTGGTTGAACCACACTCGAAATCAAAAGTGCCATTTTGCAGCAATGGGATACGGTTCTGAGAAGTGATTGGGATCAGTTTTACCTGTAAGTCCGGTGCGTTAAGTTTTTTCTTGATCGCATCGACAATCAGATTGGAATAATCTTGCGAATAACCGACCACTTTCTGCTGATTATCATAATAAGAGAATGGAACGGAAGATTCACGATGACCGACCACGATAACGCCGTTATCTTTAATCTTCTTCAGTGTGTCAGCTGAAGCTGCTGCGGCTTGCTCTGGTTTTGCTGCTGCTTCTTCTGCTTGGGCTACGCCACTTGCCATCCCAGCTAACAGTAGCGCTAACGCCAATTTACGCATATGCATGGTCTAACTCCTTTGCTGTTGTTTTTTACCTAATGTTTTCTTGCTCGATGTTGTGATACTTAAAATGTAGTCATGTTAAAAACGTGAAAAGTGAAAAATCGTCTTATTTTGTGGTATAGGCGTAACCACAGATATTTGTTGGTTAACACGCTATTTTCGCTGTTACTTGTATCAGATTATCTTTAAAAAATAGCCAATTGTTATGTAAATGATGAATAAATGTTTGTTTTTTGAGACGCAAATCGCACCAAATAGAGGCAATAAAACAGCAATGCACTACCTTGGTGCGCGCTATGCCCTATAAATGTGCGAGGAAATAGTGGCAATTCCCCCATGTAAACTGAGCTTTGCATACCTGCGGCGGTGATACTCATCACTGACAAAACAATGGCTAATGACTAACACCATTTGGTTACAAACAATGCAATGTTTGTGCCAGTAACAGAAAAAACGAGGGCAATAGCCCCATGAATTGAGGGCTATAGGCGTCTTCGAGGGGAGTTCTATTTCATCAAAAACCAACCAGCAGGCATGAAACTACTGGTTTGCTTAACTGTTGCCAGTTGATGGAGACTAGCTTAGCTGTTGGTTGTTGATAGCCAGATGAGCTTTAAAGACTTCCAACGCGGTAGGAACAGCCTCTTTTGCTGCGTGTTTC
Source organism: Yersinia vastinensis (assembly GCF_044905075.1). Lineage (NCBI taxonomy): Bacteria > Pseudomonadati > Pseudomonadota > Gammaproteobacteria > Enterobacterales > Yersiniaceae > Yersinia > Yersinia vastinensis. The sequence goes on along the minus strand of NZ_CP173260.1, from coordinate 3,369,017 downwards.
TCTGGATTCCACAAATCAGCAAAAGTAATCGCACGGCCACAGTGAATAAAGACCTCATCCACTTCAATGACTAGCACACTGCGTGCTGGTTGGCCGTTTTGGCTAAAACGTTCGCAGAGTTCTGGGTCAACAGAGATTTTTGCTCGGCCATTAACGCGGAAACCTTCAGTCCAGCCAGGGATCAGGAACAAAATACCGATAAAAGGGTTATGCAGCAAATTGCGGATACCATCCAAACGGTTATTGCCGGGCCTGTCTGGCAACATCAGGGTTTTACTGTCCTGCACATGAATGAAACCTGGCTCCCCACCTTTTGGCGAACAGTCTATTCCATTGGCGCCCAATGTTCCCAAAACAGCAAAAGGCGCGGCTGCGATCAGTTGTTTGGCGTAATCATCAATATGATCTATCTGTTTTTTCAACACATTCTGATTAGGGGAGGCGTAATGCTCACTTAATTGTGCTTCGGTGGTGAGAATAAATTCAGGATTCAGTGACATAAGGCTCTCAAATTGCAAATCATGCTAATTATTTGTACTAGGCGGCAAGATAACAGCAGTGATAACGATTCACAATACTGATAATGAGGGAGTTCAAGGGAGGGCGGGCATATCAACGACATGCCCGTGATATAGTTTATTTTTTATCTGAACGACAACGGATAGCACGGTACAGCGTCAACGCTCCAAGAACCAAGGTGATAATCCACATTGGCCACGAACCAAAACGAGCATAAGGAGTAAGACCCGTGGTTGGTGTCACTTTAACCTCCAGCACTTGCTGGGTGAACTGTGGAATTTGTGCCAAGACTTCCCCACTTGGGCCGATAGCCGCGGTAATACCATTATTGGTTGAGCGCAGTAGAGGGCGGCCCAACTCCAGTGCGCGCATACGTGCCATCTGGAAATGTTGCCATGGCCCGATAGAGTGCCCAAACCAAGCATCATTGGAGATAGTCAGTAAGAAATTAGTATCCGGGCTGAAGTTATCGCGAACCTGCTGCCCTAAGACGATTTCATAACAAATGGCCGCTGTCAGATTAAAGCCTGCGACATTGAGCTGTGGTTGCACATAACTGCCCCGGCTGAATGATGACATCGGCAGATCAAAGAATGGGGCCAGTGGGCGTAGTAATGATTCCAGCGGTACAAATTCACCAAATGGAACTAAGTGGTGTTTGCTATAGCGGTTATGGGTTGGGTACTGATATGGCTCTTTATCCCCTAACACAATGATACTGTTAAAGAAGTGATAACCTTTACCCTCTGGCCGACGCTGTGCGTCAACAATACCGGTAATCAGACTGCTGTGGTTTGCCCGCATGAGGCCATCGACCATCGTAAGGAAAGTCGTTTGGTCGGTTTCGATGTCAGGAATTGCTGATTCTGGCCAGATAATAATTGGTGCTCTCCCCATAAATGGGCGAGTCTCATCCAGATAAATTTGTAATGTACTGAGCAGGACTTTGGGATCCCACTTCATTGATTGGGCGATATTACCTTGCACCATAGCGATATTTACAGCACGTTCAGGTTCAGGGGTGAACCAGTGCAATTGGCGTAGCGGCCAAGGTAACAGTAACATCGCAATGGCAATAACCGCCGCAGTAATACGACGCTGATAGCAGGCATAGACCAATAACCCACTGATAGACATCAATATAAAGGTGATGCCATCAACCCCAAGAATAGGGGCAATGCCGCGAAGTGGGCCATTAACTTGGCTATAACCGAATTGTAGCCATGGGAACCCTGTCAGTACCCAACCGCGCAGGAACTCAGTCAGTTGCCACACCACCGGAGCGGCAATTGCTAGCCGCCACCAGCTTACTCTCGGGCATAATCGTGCTAATACACCAGCAAACAGCATGGTGTAGAGCGAAAGATAGGCGGCCAGTAATACCACCAGGAAGATGTTGATAGCCGTCGGCATCCCGCCAAATTCGGAGATGCTGACGTATACCCAATTGATACCACTGCCAAATTGCCCCATACCCCAACAGAAGCCAATGAACGCAGCTTGTTTGGTACTACGGTTCAATGTCAGGCTGAGTAAGCCAAATAGTGAAACAATGGCCGCAGGCCAGTGGTCAAATGGCGAGTAGGCCAGCGTCCCGCAGGCGCCAAAAAATAGCGCCAGTAGGGCGCGAACCCACTGGCGTTGGAGGTATGAAGCGATAGGCATCGAGGATTTATTCTTCCAATTTTGGTTGCGGAGCATCATCCGGGATTTTTACATGAACCTGAATAATACGTCGGCTATCCGCCATGGCAACTTTAAATAAGTAACCTTCAATTTCAATGGTTTCACCGCGCGCAGGTAGATGGCCAAAGGCCTGCATCACTAAACCACCGATTGTGTCTACTTCATCATCGCTGAAATGGGTATTGAAAACTTCGTTAAAATCTTCAATCTGTGTCAGCGCGCGAATGGTATAAGTGTGCCGACTAAGCTGACGAACATCTCTGTCTTCTTCATCGTCATACTCATCTTCGATTTCGCCAACGATCAGCTCAAGAATATCCTCAATGGTCACCAAGCCTGAAACGCCACCAAACTCATCAATGACAATGGCCATGTGATAGCGCTGGGAGCGGAACTCTTTTAGCATCCGATCAACGCGCTTACTTTCAGGCACTACAACTGCCGTCCGTAAGACTTTATCAATGCTGAATGGCTCGGAATCTGTGCGCATAAACGGCAACAGGTCTTTGGCCATCAGAATGCCTTCAATATGATCTTTATCTTCGCTGATCACCGGAAAGCGGGAGTGAGCAGATTCAATGATGACATCCAGACACTCATCCAGCGTTTGATTACGCTTTAATGTAACCATCTGAGAACGGGGGATCATGATATCCCGAACGCGCTGCTCGGCGATATCCATCACGCCTTCCAGCATGTCGCGGGTATCGGGATCGATCAGATCGTTTTGCTCAGAATCACGGATAAGCTCTACCAGATCACCACGGTTTTTAGGCTCACCGTGGAATAACTGGTTAAGAATGAGAGTAAAGAACCCTTTCTTGGGACTGGGGCTATCGCTGTTTTGTGAGTGGTCGTCGCTCATGGCGTTTTAGTTAAGTTTACCTATATCAAATTATATTATTATCGGCAGTGGTGGACTCACACCGCCGACATCACTTTTTATTTTTACCCGATCAATAGGGTATTAGTACACCCGCTTTGGCGGGATTATTCGGAGTCCTTCTCTGAAATATACGGGTCTGGGTAGCCCAGACTTTGCATAATTTCAGTCTCAATAGACTCCATTTCTTCAGCTTCATCGTCAACGATGTGGTCATACCCTAGCAGATGGAGGCTGCCGTGAACAACCATATGCGCCCAATGTGCCAATAGTGCTTTCTCTTGCTCAATGGCTTCTTGCTCAACAACCTGACGGCAAATGATTAAATCACCCAATAATGGCAGTTCAATTTCAGGTGGGGCCTCAAAAGGAAAAGACAAGACATTGGTCGATTTATCTTTACCACGATAAGTCAGATTGAGTTCATGGCTTTCAGCTTCATCAACCAAGCGAATAGTCACTTCAGAGACTTCCTGAAATTGGGGGAGTACCGCTTCCAGCCAACGTTGAAAATCTGCTTCGGTAGGTAAGCCATGGCTATCAGCGCAGGCAATTTGTAAATCGAGAATAACTTGGCTCACGGAGCCTCCTGCTCAGACGGGGTATGGCTTTCCCGCTTACGTTGTTCGGCAATAGCATCTTTACGTTTTTGTTCCGCGGCTTCCCAAGCTTCATAAGCAATGACTACACGGGCAACCACAGGGTGGCGTACCACATCTTCACTATGGAAGAAGTTAAAACTCAGCTCTTCCACCTCAGATAACACCTCAATGGCGTGTCTTAAACCTGACTTTTGGTGGCGCGGTAAGTCAGTTTGCGTGATATCGCCGGTAATCACTGCTTTGGAATTGAAACCAATGCGGGTTAAGAACATTTTCATCTGCTCAATGGTGGTGTTTTGGCTTTCATCTAAAATGATAAACGCATCATTCAGGGTACGACCACGCATGTATGCCAATGGGGCAACCTCAATCACATTGCGTTCAATCAGTTTTTCAACGCGTTCAAAACCCAACATTTCAAACAGTGCATCATAGAGTGGACGCAGGTAAGGGTCGACTTTTTGGCTGAGGTCGCCGGGTAAGAAACCCAGTTTTTCGCCCGCTTCGACAGCTGGACGCGTTAGCAAAATACGCCGCACATTCTGGCGCTCTAGGGCATCAACTGCCGCGGCTACCGCCAGATAGGTTTTACCGGTCCCGGCCGGGCCAACCCCGAAAGTGATGTCGTGATCGAGAATATTGGCGATGTATTGTGCCTGATTAGGTGTGCGTGGCTTCACCATCCCGCGTTTGGTACGGATATTTACTGCTTTCCCGTAGTCAGGTACGCTCTCGGCGGTTTGTTCCAATACGCGGCTCTCTTTGACCGCAAGGTGGATATCCTCAGGATCAATATCGGGGATGACGCCACGAATAGGGGCGGTATCCACATACAGGTGGCGCAGGATATCTGCCGCTGCAACAACGCAGATATTCTTACCGACTAGTTTAAAACGATTATCACGACGATTAATTTCAATACCTAATCGGCGTTCCAACTGTTTAATGTTGTCATCAAAAGGGCCGCATAAACTCAGCAGGCGCTGATTATCCGCGGGTTCCAGCAAGATTTCTTGTGTCACTACGTGCAAACTATTTCTCTGAGTCACTGCGTTCCTCTGGGTCACTTAGGGCCAGTTTAGTGTGAAGCCTGAGTACATCTCTAATAACGTTGAATATATCATTAATGGATATGATGCTAATCATACATGTCATTTCTGAATTATTCATGGTGCAGGGCGCTGACGCAAGTTTGCGGCTTACCAATTCATCTCTTCGGCCTTTATTCAAATAGCGACGGCCTGTTGGTGCAACTTGAAAAGTCAGAGTCTGCGTGACATCGCGCCAAAATAAAACAGGCACTGACAATGCAGTGCCTGTTCTTGCGAAGTGGCTCTAAATTAAGGTTGATATAGGCCAACACCGATTTCATTCTCTTTGCGAGTGCGCGCAATGACCGATTGCGGTGATTCATGAACTCGCAGGTCCATTTGGTCTTCGGTACGTAGCAAGATGCCACGCAGTGAACTGGCATAAACGTCGACAATTTCCACATCAACGAATTTACCGATCATCTCCGGAGTGCCCTCAAAGTTCACGACACGGTTATTCTCAGTGCGACCCGCCAGCTCCATCACGTTTTTACGCGAGGTGCCCTCTACCAGAACCCTTTGCACGGAACCCACCATCCGGCGGCTGATTTCCATCGCTTGTTGAGTAATTCGCTGTTGCAAGATGTGTAGCCGCTGTTTTTTCTCTTCTTCGGACACATCATCGGGTAGATCTGCCGCCGGTGTACCGGGGCGCGAGGAGTAAATAAAGCTGTAACTGGTATCAAAATGAATGTCTGTAACCAGTTTCATGGTCTGCTCGAAATCTTGCTGAGTTTCACCAGGGAAACCGATAATAAAATCAGAGCTAATCTGAATATCAGGCCGTGCCTGACGCAGCTTGCGAATAATTGCTTTGTACTCCAGCGCAGTATGGGCGCGCTTCATCATCGTCAAAATACGATCAGAGCCACTTTGTACTGGCAGATGCAGGAAGCTCACCAATTCTGGCGTATCACGATAAACATCAATGATATCGTCAGTAAATTCAATTGGATGGCTGGTGGTAAAGCGCACGCGGTCAATACCATCAATAGCAGCAACTAAGCGCAATAACTCGGCAAAACTACAGATGTCGCCATCATAGGTGGCTCCACGATAAGCATTTACATTTTGGCCGAGTAGATTCACTTCTCGCACACCTTGAGCAGCTAACTGCGCGATTTCGAACAAGATATCGTCGCTTGGTCGACTGACTTCCTCACCACGGGTGTAGGGCACCACACAGAATGTGCAATATTTATTGCAGCCTTCCATGATGGAGACAAAGGCGGTAGGGCCTTCGGCACGCGGTTCCGGCAGCCGGTCAAATTTTTCAATTTCAGGAAAACTAATATCTACGACTGGGCTATTTGTCCCTTGTACATGGTTAATCATTTCTGGCAAACGATGTAGGGTTTGCGGCCCAAAAATCACATCGACACAAGGGGCGCGCTGGCGCAGATGTTCACCTTCTTGCGAGGCAACACAGCCGCCGACGCCGATAATCAGCTCTGGGTTTTTCTCTTTGAGTAACTTCCAGTGGCCTAGCAAGCTGAAGACTTTTTCTTGCGCTTTTTCGCGAATAGAGCAGGTATTGAGAAGCAGTAAATCAGCTTCCTCAGGGATTTCGGTCAACTGATAACCATGGGTGCTGGCCAGCAAATCAGCCATTTTTGATGAATCATACTCATTCATCTGGCAACCCCAAGTTTTGATGTGCAGTTTTTTAGTCATTGAATTATTCATCTTAAAAGTCACATCGCGCGGTGTGGTACTCCGTGCCGTGCTCCGTAATAGAATAGTGGGTAGCACAAAGGCTCCGTGGTGATAGGGGTATTGTAGTCATTTGCCACTGCGATGACCACCGCATAACGGCTTACTTATTCTGATGGGCGGTGAAAAATCCGGTACACTTGGGGCAAACAAGACACTTACCAGTGTAGGTGTTATTTTTCACTTTAAAAGCATGGCCAAAATGAATAAATCGCAACCAAATTATGATGTTGTGGTGGTGGGGGGCGGCATGGTGGGTGCCGCTGCTGCGCTGGGATTGGCTCAAACAGGCTGGTCCGTGGCATTACTGGAACATGAGGCTCCCACAGCGTTTGATACCAATAGTGCACCGGATTTACGGGTTTCGGCTATTGGTTGCGCCTCTGTGGCGTTACTAAAGCAGTTACAGGTCTGGCCCCGAGTTCAACAGATGCGTTATGCCCCTTACCGTCGTTTAGAAACGTGGGAGCAACCGGGTTCTCAGGTTATTTTTGATGCAACATCACTTGCGTTACCTGAACTGGGTTTTATGGTCGAGAACCGAGTTTTGCAGTTGGCGTTGTGGCAACAGATGGAGGAATGCCCAAATTTGACGCTACTGTGCCCATCACGGCTACAAAGCATGGTTAGAGTAGATGAGCACTGGAAAGTCACTTTAGATGCACAGCAAGAGATACAGGGCCGTTTAGTGATAGGCGCGGATGGTGCCAACTCTCTGGTGCGGCGTTTAGCCGGTATTGGGACCAGTGGATGGCAGTATCGCCAGTCATGCATGCTAATCACCGTTGAAACTGATACCGCCCAGCAAGATACGACCTGGCAGCAATTCTTCCCAACGGGGCCACGTGCTTTCCTGCCATTGTTTGATAACTGGGCATCCTTGGTCTGGTACGACAGTCCACAGCGTATACGCCAGCTTCAGGCCATGCCGATGCCTCAATTGAGTCAGGAAGTCGCTGCGGCTTTTCCGTCACGTCTGGGGGCGGTTAAGGCGATTGCTGCGGGGTCTTTCCCGTTGGTTCGTCGCCATGCACAGCAATATGTGCAGCCGGGGTTGGTTCTACTGGGGGATGCTGCCCACACCATCAATCCATTAGCCGGACAAGGGGTTAATCTGGGTTACCGAGATGTCGATGCGCTGCTAGATGTATTGAATCAGGCACGTGGACAAGCTGAACTTTGGCACAGTGAGCCAGTATTGCAGCGTTATCAACGCCGCCGCCGCACCGATAATTTAATTATGCAAAGTGGTATGGATGTGTTTTACACGGCATTTAGTAACAACCTGCCAGCCGTAAAATTTGTGCGTAATCTGGCACTGATGACCGCGCAACGGGCAGGTAAGCTTAAAGAACATGCGCTGAAATATGCATTGGGGCTGTAGGCTTACAACTCCCATTCTGGCCTGTAGACAGATATTGGTTCTGCTTACAGGCTGCTGAATCTGCAATTCTTCAGTGATTAATTAAGAAAACGAAATTCAGAAAAGCAAAAAGCCCGCCGAAGCGAGCTTTTCTAAATTTGGCTGGGGTACGAGGATTCGAACCTCGGAATGCTGGAATCAGAATCCAGTGCCTTACCGCTTGGCGATACCCCAAAAGATGGTGGCTACGACGGGAATCGAACCTGTGACCCCAGCATTATGAGTGCTGTGCTCTAACCAGCTGAGCTACGTAGCCATCTTAAAATCTTTATGCTAAGAAATTGTATGGCTGGGATACCAGGATTCGAACCTGGGAATGCCAGGATCAAAACCTGGTGCCTTACCGCTTGGCGATATCCCAACTGAAATACAATTCTTTTCTGATGCAGAACTACTACAGCACATCTTTGCCGCCTTACAGCTACCATCCGGTAAAAAAGATGGCTGGGATACCAGGATTCGAACCTGGGAATGCCAGGATCAAAACCTGGTGCCTTACCGCTTGGCGATATCCCATCCGCTGTGACAAACCGATGAACGAATAATGGTGCGGGAGGCGAGACTTGAACTCGCACACCTTGCGGCGCTAGAACCTAAATCTAGTGCGTCTACCAATTTCGCCACTCCCGCAAAAAGATGGTGGCTACGACGGGAATCGAACCTGTGACCCCAGCATTATGAGTGCTGTGCTCTAACCAGCTGAGCTACGTAGCCATCTTTTTTCGCATTACCTTCATCGGCGTTGCGGGGCGCATTATGCGTATATGGCCGAATTGCGTCAACTAATTTTTTCCCAAAAAAGCGCTGAAAGGGTTCGTTTGTTTGGCTTGTGAACAGTCTGGCGATTAAAGCAGCAATTATACTGATTAATTGTTGAATTTGCCCGCAAAAGGAATGTATCTCTCCACTGGTGGGGTTGCAGCATAATGATATGCGCTCCTTGAGCTTTGTCTCTTGGAGTGGTTAATACCATATAAAAAATAAGGCCGCCCGTAGGCGACCTCAGTATCAGAATAAGTTATGAAAGCTTGATTACTTATAGGCGTCCTGATGTACACCAACCGCACGGCCTGATGGGTCATCCATGTTTTTGAATGCTTCGTCCCACTCGATAGCTTTAGCTGATGAACATGCGACTGACGGGCCGCCAGGAACACATTCAGCGGCACTTGGTAGTGGGAACAGCTCTTCAAAGATTTCGCGATACAGGTAGCCTTCTTTAGAGGATGGCGTGTTGTATGGGAAACGGAAGTGCGCTGTCTCCATCTGTTGGTCTGTGACTTGTTCGGCAGCTTTCTCTTTTAATGTGTCAATCCAGCTGTAGCCCACACCATCAGAGAATTGCTCTTTCTGCCGCCATGCAACGCTGTGCGGCAGATAAGATTCAAAACATTCACGCAGAACGTGTTTTTCCATTTTGCCATTGCCGCACATTTTATCCTGCGGGTTGATACGCATTGCCACATCGAGGAAGTTTTTATCCAAGAAGGGCACGCGAGCTTCAACACCCCAAGCAGACATTGCTTTGTTAGCACGAGCACAGTCATACATATGCAGCGCTAACAGCTTACGCACGGTTTCTTCATGCAATTCTTTGGCGTTTGGCGCTTTGTGGAAGTAGAGATAGCCACCAAAGACTTCGTCAGAACCTTCACCCGACAGCACCATTTTAATCCCCATCGCCTTGATTTTACGTGACATCAGGTACATAGGTGTTGAGGCTCGGATGGTGGTGACATCATAGGTCTCAATGTGGTAAATCACATCGCGGATAGCATCCAGACCTTCTTGCACGGTGAAATGAATTTCATGGTGTACAGTGCCTAAATGGTTGGCGACTTCTTTCGCGGCACGCAAGTCTGGGGAGCCGACTAAGCCGACAGCGAAAGAGTGCAGTTGTGGCCACCAAGCCTCACTGCGTTCATCATCTTCTACCCGACGAGCCGCAAATTTTTTGGTAATAGCCGAAATAACTGAAGAGTCCAGTCCACCAGACAACAGCACGCCGTATGGGACGTCAGACATCAAATGGCTTTTGACGGCTTCTTCTAATGCGTTGGCCAACTCTATTTTGTTGGTGACATTGTCTTTTACGTTATCGAAGTCAAACCAGTCGCGATGATAATACTCACGAACTTCGCCGTCTTTACTCCATAAATAGCTGCCTGCTGGGAATTCTTTAATGGTACGGCAAACCGGAACTAAGGCTTTCATTTCTGAAGCGACAAACATGTTGCCATGCTCATCGTGGCCCATATAGAGCGGAATAATCCCCAAGTGATCACGGCCAATCAGGTAGGCGTCTTTTTCTGTATCGTATAAGACAAAAGCAAACATGCCTTGCAGGTCATCAAGGAAATCTGGGCCTTTCTCCTGATACAACGCCAGAATGACTTCGCAGTCAGATCCAGTCTGGAATTCATAACGGTCGCCATATTGTTGACGTAATGCTTGATGATTATAAATTTCACCGTTTACCGCCAGAATATGGGTATGAGCCGCATTATACAGTGGTTGGGCTCCCGTATTAACGTCAACAATCGATAGGCGTTCATGGGCGAGAATAGCTTTATCATTTGCCCACACACCAGACCAGTCCGGGCCGCGGTGGCGCATTAAACGTGACATTTCCAGCGCTTTTTTGCGCAACTCGATGGGGTCGGTTTTAAGGTCGAGGACCCCGAAAATAGAACACATAGTAATCTCCCTAACTTCTCTGCTTTGGCGGTGATGATGTGGAATTTGAGTCGTTCATCGCTGGAACTGTTATTTACAGACTTGCTTATGATTGATGCAAGTTATGCCCCATGACGATGCAGTCATCTGAATAATTGTTAGAAAGTGATGCAAAAAACACGCCAATTTATAGCATCTGTGATTTGCTGCTATAGCAGGGGCGGTTCTTAGGGCATAAAAAGAAAATGCGCCAAAACAGGGAGGAATGGCAAGAAACTTTGGTGCAATGCACCAAAAAAGGGAATGTGGCGAACGAGGAGAGTGGCGGTCATATACGCATGACCGCCAATCGAGTTTAGATAATATCGATTTCAGCAACAGAGGAGTAAACGCGACTCGGGCGGAATGGCATAGCTTCAATATCAGATAATGTCGACACACCAGACAGCACTAAGATAGTCTCAAGACCGGCCTGGAAACCCGCCAAAATATCAGTTCTCAGGTTATCCCCAACAATCACGGTACTTTCCGAGTGAGCTTGCATTTTATTCAGTGCAGCGCGGATGATCCACGGGCTAGGTTTGCCCACATAAAAGGGCTTACGACCTGAGATCTTCTCGATGGGGGCGCATAATGCACCACAAGCAGGTGCAAAGCCGTGACCATGGCTATCGGGGTTAGTTGCAATGAATCGCGCGCCATTGGCAACAAAATAGGCAGCTTTATGCATCATATCCCAATTATAAGAGCGGGTTTCACCCACGATAACAAAATCGGGATTGATATCAGTGATGGTAAAACCGGCTTTATACAACTCATGAACCAGCGCACCTTCACCAACCACATAGGCTTTTTTACCTTCCTGACGGCGTAGGAAGTCGGCAGTTGCCATCGCTGAGGTATAAAACGCACTCTCTGGGACTTCCAACCCGGCAGAACTGAAGCGGTTAGCCAAGTCCTGAGCGGTTTGTGACGGGTAGTTGGTCAAGATGACCAGCGGCATGCCCGCTTCTTGAATTCGGGCCAGAAAAGTATCGGCACCCGGAATGGCTTTATTGTCATGCAACAATACGCCGTCGATATCACATATAACGCTTTTAATTGTCATTGTTTATATTACTCTTTCGGCCGCAGCAATGAGTCACTATAACATGGCCGATCACGGGATCGACCATGCAACTTCCTTATCAGCAGGTTATACCCGTCATCTTCAAATCTATGGATTCTGATTTTCCAGCAGCCGTTGCAGCAAAACACCATTGAGCATGGCGCGTTTAGCCAGAGCAAAAGCGCCAATGGCAGATTGGTGGTCAAGCTGCGAGGTGACGACGGGCAGATTTTGGCGGAAGTTTTTCAACACTTGTGTATTGATACACCCTTGGATGGCAGGAAGCAGGATTTTGTCTGCTTCGATGATTTCACCGGCGATCACCACTTTTTGTGGGTTAAATAAGTTGATGGCAATAGAAATGGCTTTACCCAAGTAGCGGCCAACATGCTCAATCACTTCGCTCGCCAGTAAGTCACCTTTGTTAGCTGCTTTGCAGATGGCGCTAATGTGGCAATCATCCAATGTCAATTTGCTGGGATAGCCCTGAGCAAGCAGATGGCGTACGCGGTTTTCAATGGCCGCATTAGATGCAACGGTCTCCAGACAACCAAAATTGCCGCAATAGCAGCGCTCGCCCAGTGGGTCAATCTGGATATGGCCGATTTCTCCGACGTTACCATTACTGCCTAAGAATATCTGACTGTTAACGATGATACCGGCACCCGTACCGCGATGCAGACGAACCAAGATGGAGTCTTCACAGTCGCGGGTTGCACCAAAATAGTGCTCGGCCAGCGCTAGGCTGCGAATATCGTGGCCGACAAAACTGGTGACATTGAAGCGGTTTTGTAGGTTTTCGACCAGTGGCCAGTTGCTTACACTGATATGTGGCATATAGCGCACGATGCCTTTACTCGGTTCAACCAAGCCCGGAAGAATAACGGCGATGGCAATCAGCTCACGTAATTTGCGCTGATAGGCTTCGATAAACTGACTGATAACATTAAAGAGAGCGTATTCCAGCGTCTCTTGGGTGCGTTCCGGTAGTGCATAATGCTCTTCACCGAGCGATTTCCCACTCATGTCAAACAGTGTGATGGTGGCGTCATGGCGGCCCAGACGGACAGCGATGGTATGAAATTGGCGATTTTCTGTGACGATGGAAATGGCGCGGCGGCCACCGGTAGAGGCTTGCTGATCGACTTCTTTGATCAGCCCGCGCTCTAACAGTTGACGGGTAATTTTGGTGACACTGGCGGGGGCTAGCTGGCTGAGGTCGGCAATTTGAATGCGCGAAATCGGGCCTTGCTGATCAATCAGCCGATAAACCACGGCACCATTGAGTTGTTTCACAAGATCTACATTACCAATTTGTGACAGTCCGCCAGTGCTCATCAATAAAATTACTCGCTTATTTTAAAACCTCGTCACCGTTAACGATGGTTTTAGTGATTTTATAATCGCGGGTAAATGCGGTTAGGTTGGCGACTTTGCCGACTTCAATACTCCCTAACTGCTTATCCACGCCAATGGCGCGTGCCGCATAAAGTGTTGCCATACGCAATGATTCATCCAGCGCGATGCCGACATGTTCAACACTGTTTTGTACTGCTTCTATCATCGTCAGTGCTGAACCGCTTAAGGTGCCGTTCTCATCTACACATAAACCATCGCGATAGTATATTGTTTTACCAGCAAAAATAAATTGATCAATTTCTGCCCCTGCCGGCGCGGTGGCATCGGTAACAAGTACTAACTTTTCACCTTTCAGTCGTTTAGCATTACGAATATTCGCCCAATCGACATGTAGACCATCAGCAATAACACCCGTGTAGACTTCTGGTGTATCAAAAATAGCCCCAATCAAACCGGGTTCACGACCGGAAATATATGGCATGGCATTATAAAGATGCGTTGAAAAACGGATGCCGGCAGTAAACCCTTTACGAGCTTGCTGATACGTTGCATTCGAATGACCGGCAGAGACCAGAATACCTGCCTCCGTCAGCTGACGAATATATTTTGCATCAACAATTTCTGGTGCCAGCGTCAGTTTGGTAATCACATCAGCATTGGCGCACAGATAGTCAATCATTTCTGCGCTTGGTTTACGGATAAATGCCGGGTTGTGAGTCCCTTTCTTCAGTGGGCTGATATAAGGCCCTTCCAGATGTAAACCCAAGGCTTTATGTTGATTTTCTTTCTTTTGCAGATATGAACGCATGACGTTAACGCCGTGCTTCATAAACTCATCACTGCATGTAATCAGTGTCGGCAGGAAACTGGTGCAACCTGATTTTTCATTGGCGCGTTGCATGATGTCCAATGTCTCTTCTGAGATAGCGTCAAGAGAATCATTGAATTGCACGCCGCCGCAGCCATTAAGCTGAACATCAATAAAACCGGGGGCCAGAATGGCACCACCCAAATCGCGTATCTCAATACCAGCCGGAAGTTCATCGACAGGACAGATACGTTCGATCAATCCATTAGCCACGATAACGGCATGATTATCCAGTACTTCGTGGCTGGTATAAATACGGCCGTGAGTTAAAGCGTACATCTTAGCCCCCTGATAACTATTAAAGATTTTTGACGTTTTCAGCTTCTAATTCGCGGAAATATTTTACCGTTTTGACCTTCAATTCCATAGTGGAAGGTTCATCACACACCATGATGGCTTTGGCATGCAGTTGCAGGCAACTGATGGTCCACATGTGGTTAATGCTACCTTCGACAGCGGCTTGCAAGGCTTGTGCTTTGCCATGACCGGTAACCAGAATCATCACTTCTTCTGCGTCCAGCAATGTCCCCACACCGACTGTAAGTGCATATTTCGGCACGAGGTTTGCATCACCACCAAAGAAGCGAGAGTTAGCCATACGGGTTTCTTGTGTCAGCGTTTTGATGCGCGTACGAGAAGCTAAAGAAGACGCTGGTTCATTAAATGCGATATGACCATCAACGCCCACGCCACCCATGAACAGGTGAATCTTGCCGTAAGACTTAATTTTCTCTTCGTAGCGACGGCATTCTGCATCGATGTCAGGTGCATTGCCATTCAGTAGATTGATATTTTCAGCAGGAATATCAACATGATCGAAGAAATTGGTGTGCATGAACGTGTAGTAACTTTCTGGGTGTTCCTGCGGCAAGCCGACATATTCATCCATGTTGAAGGTAACAACATGCTTGAAGCTAACGTCACCCGCTTTATGCATAGCAACTAAGTGCTTATACGCTTCCATTGGTGTGCCGCCAGTCGGCAGCCCCAATACGAATGGGCGGTCAGCTGTTGGTTTAAAGGCGTTGATACGATTAACGATATGACGTGCTGCCCATTTGCCAACTTCTGTGGTGTTTTTCAGTGGGATAAGTCTCATCTTGCACCTCTTGGATTGCGAATAGTGGCTATACTCTACGCGGTTCGAATCATTCATCTAAGCGTAACCCAGATTTTGACTGATGCGCTGGTACAATGCTTTGTTCATTTTTCGAATGATAAAATAAGTTTTGTGTCATGGCTAGTGCATTGGTGCTTTTTGACTGGTTTTTGGTGACATTTATCACATATTAGGGGGTTTTAATTTGCGTTACGAAATAATTTTTTTACACTCCGCAATGAGTAATACGTGCCGTGAATAAATAAAAGTGTGCCATGCGTTTTTCTAAAAGGTAGTGAGTCAATTAAATAAACTACTTAAAGGGTCCGATATCGGACGAATAGGGGGAAAGGTGAATATTCTTAGTTACTTGCAAAAAGTAGGTCGGGCTTTGATGGTCCCAGTGGCCACACTGCCTGCTGCCGCAATACTGATGGGGGTGGGTTACTGGATAGACCCAGTAAGCTGGGGGGGTGATAATGCACTAGCGGCATTATTTATCAAATCCGGTGCTGCCATCATCGATAACATGTCCGTGCTGTTCGCCATTGGTGTGGCTTACGGTATGTCAAAAGACAAAGACGGTGCTGCTGCACTGACCGGCTTTGTGGGCTTCTTGGTGTTAACCACGTTGTGTTCTCCAGCCGCGGTCTCGATGATTCAAAAGATTCCGGTTGATCAAGTTCCAGCGGCCTTCGGCAAAATCAACAACCAGTTCGTGGGTATCTTGGTCGGTATCATCTCAGCTGAGTTGTACAACCGCTTCAGCGGTGTTGAACTGCCAAAAGCACTTTCTTTCTTCAGTGGTCGTCGTCTGGTTCCGATTCTGACGTCTTTCCTGATGATCGTCGTGGCTTTCATCCTGATGTACGTTTGGCCACTGATTTACAACGCATTAGTGACCTTCGGCGAATACATTAAAGATATGGGTTCTGTTGGCGCTGGCATCTATGCTTTCTTCAACCGTTTGCTGATTCCTGTTGGCCTGCATCACGCCTTGAACTCGGTGTTCTGGTTTGACGTTGCTGGCATCAACGATATCCCTAACTTCTTGGGTGGCCAACAGTCTATCGATAGCGGTAAAGCGATCGTCGGTATTACTGGCCGTTATCAGGCAGGTTTCTTCCCGATTATGATGTTCGGTTTACCTGGTGCCGCGCTGGCGATTTATCACTGTGCACGCCCGGAAAATAAAGCAAAAGTGGCAGGTATCATGTTGGCGGGTGCATTTGCAGCCTTCTTCACCGGTATCACTGAACCACTTGAGTTCTCCTTCATGTTCGTTGCACCGGTGCTGTATTTCATCCACGCCGTGCTGACCGGTATCTCTGTGTTCATTGCAGCCAGTATGCATTGGATTGCGGGCTTTGGTTTCAGTGCTGGTTTGGTGGATATGGTGCTGTCTTCTCGCAACCCGTTGGCTACACATTGGTACATGCTGATTCCACAAGGTCTGGTGTTCTTCGCCATTTACTACGTGGTCTTCCGTTTCACTATCCAAAAATTCAACTTGCTGACACCGGGCCGTGAATTGGCTGTTGAAGGCAGTGAAGAAGATGGTTATGACGTCAACGTTGATAAGAATCCAGAAGTTAACGAAAGTGAAATTAATGGGTTAGCGCGTCGCTACATCGGTGCTATCGGTGGTTCAGATAACCTGACGGGTATTGATGCTTGTATCACTCGTCTGCGTTTGAATGTGAAAGATTCTGCACAGGTTAATGACAGTGTTGCCAAACGCTTAGGCGCTTCTGGTGTTATTCGACTGAACAAACAAAGTGTGCAAATTATTGTCGGTACCCGTGCAGAACTGATTGCTTCGGCGATGCGCAATGTATTGGCAGGCGGCCCGGTTCCGGCAGCAAGCACGGCTGCACCTGCGGCCAAACCTCAGGCGGTGATTAACACAGCAAAAACAGCCTCTCTGGTCTTAGTTTCTCCCATTACCGGTGATGTTGTGGCTTTGGATCAAGTTCCTGATGAAGCATTCGCCAGCAAAGCGGTGGGTGAGGGTGTTGCTATCCGTCCGACGGATAAAATGGTGGTTTCTCCGGCAAACGGCACTATCGTAAAAATCTTCAATACTAATCATGCTTTCTGTCTGGAAACTGAAACCGGCGCAGAAGTTGTGGTTCATATCGGGATTGATACGGTGAAACTGAACGGTCAGGGCTTCGCTCGTCTGGTTGAAGAGGGGACGACGGTGGTTGCTGGTCAGCCTGTTCTGGAACTGGATCTGGCTTATCTGAACGCTAATGCGCGCTCCATGATTAGCCCGGTTGTTGTCAGTAATATCGATGATTATGCCGGCATCGACGTCTTGGCGGGGGGCACTGTGGTTGCTGGTCAAAGCCCTCTGTTCGAGGTGCGTGGCAAGTAATCTGTTTAAAATTCACGGGAAGTAAGGCACTGATGTCCTGAACAACCGGTCTGAGTTTTAATCGATATAACGGGAAGAGAGCGATCTCTTCCCGTTTTTTTGTTTTATTTACTGTAACAAACGGTTGTTTCCGGGCCGGGCTTGTTGGATTATATGCGGTTATATTTGTTGCGTTTGCATTGAGGAATAGAACAATGAGTGAGGCAGAAGCCCGCCCAAGTAATTTTATCCGTCAGATTATTGACGAAGACTTAGCCAGCGGCAAACACACGTCGGTTCATACCCGCTTCCCGCCAGAGCCGAATGGTTATCTGCATATCGGCCACGCGAAGTCTATTTGCCTGAACTTTGGTATTGCACAAGACTATCAAGGTCAATGTAACCTGCGTTTTGACGACACTAACCCCGTGAAAGAAGACGTGGAGTTTGTCGAGTCAATTAAACACGACGTAGAGTGGCTGGGCTTCACCTGGAGCGGTGATATACGTTACTCCTCAGACTATTTTGATCAACTGTACCAGTACGCGGTAGAGCTTATTAACAAGGGCTTGGCCTATGTGGATGAGTTAAGCGCTGAACAGATGCGCGAATACCGTGGCACATTGACGTCACCGGGTAAAAACAGTCCATACCGTGATCGCAGTGTGGAAGAGAATCTGGCGCTGTTTGAAAAAATGCGTGCGGGTGGTTTTGCTGAAGGCACTGCGTGTCTGCGTGCCAAAATCGACATGGCGTCGCCGTTTATCGTCATGCGTGACCCGGTGTTGTATCGCATTAAATTTGCCGAGCATCATCAGTCTGGTAACAAGTGGTGCATCTACCCGATGTATGACTTTACCCACTGCATTTCCGATGCGATCGAAGGGATCACCCACTCGCTTTGTACTCTGGAGTTTCAGGATAACCGTCGCTTGTATGATTGGGTGCTGGATAATATCTCTATTGAATGTCACCCACGTCAGTATGAGTTTTCACGCCTGAATCTTGAATACACCATCATGTCTAAGCGCAAGCTGAACCAATTGGTGACCGAGAAGGTTGTGGAAGGCTGGGATGACCCGCGTATGCCAACCATTTCAGGCTTACGCCGTCGTGGTTATACTGCGGCTTCCATTCGTGAATTCTGTCGTCGTATTGGTGTAACCAAACAAGATAACAACGTTGAGATGATGTCACTGGAATCTTGTATTCGTGATGATCTGAACGAAAATGCACCACGCGCTATGGCCGTTCTCGACCCAATCAAAGTGGTTATCGAAAACCGTGCGGCTGGGGAAGAGTGGCTGACCATGCCAAATCACCCAAATAATCCGGACATGGGTACCCGTCAAGTCCCATTCGATAGTGAAATTTATATCGATCGTGCTGACTTCCGCGAAGAAGCTAATAAGCAATACAAGCGTTTAGTGCTGGGCAAAGAAGTGCGCCTGCGTAATGCATATGTTCTCAAAGCTGAGCGTGTTGAGAAAGATGCAGAAGGCAATGTCACTACGCTTTATTGCAGCTATGACCCAGAAACCTTGAATAAAGATCCCGCCGATGGACGTAAAGTTAAAGGCGTTATCCATTGGGTTTCTGTTAATCACGCATTGCCTGCGGAAATTCGTTTGTATGACCGTTTGTTTAGCGTACCAAACCCAGCAGCAGCGGATGACTTCCTATCGACCATCAACCCTGAGTCATTGGTTATCCGCCATGGCTTTGTTGAACCAAGCTTGGCTGATGCCGTGCCAGAAAAAACCTATCAGTTTGAACGTGAAGGCTATTTCTGTGCTGATAGCCGTTATTCACGTCCAGAGGCTTTGGTGTTTAACCGCACTGTAGGCCTGCGTGATACTTGGGCGCTCAAAGCAGCTAATTAATTTTTAGCTTCCAGAAAAGGCGTGGCTAAGGCCGCGCCTTTTTTATGGAATTGATGAAATAGTTTCTTTTACTAAACACCGATGGTTACCCCTCTTTTTATCCTCTCGTTTCGCTTTACCCCTTGGTCAATCTCGAAAGATTGTTTTCCGTTCTCTCTTGAGAGCACCTGCCTGTAAGTCTTTCTTAAATATTCGCTTTACGAATTAACTGAATAAATATCGCTATTTTTTCCACAAAAAGACATGTTTTATTCAGTTTGCTGAAACCATTCAAGATGTCAATGAGAGACTATTTTCACTTGATGAGTTGCCCTTATGCATTGTTTTTAAAGCTTTTGTGACCTCTGTAATATTTTTTCATAGTTATGTGCTCGTTGTCATACTTTGAATAATTAGCTTCTTTTTTGATTGATAATTCGCGTCGCGAAAAATAGTCTGTACTCCAGCAGCAATCTTCAAAGAGTTTGTTTTCCGAAAGAGCAATTGCTGGTGGGGGCTTTCCTCCCCAGCAAAATTTTACCCACTTAGGGTTTTTTTGAGGCAAAGCTTGCGGGCAGTGGTGAACACAGGCAATGCACTTTAAATGTGATGTCAAAGAGGAATTTTTTTATATGGTTATGCACGGTGCTAAACGTAAAACGTTAGCGCTCGCAGTCGCGGGCGCACTGTTAGGAACTGGCTTTATGGTAGCTCCAGAGGCCAAAGCTGAAGGTTTTATTGATGATTCGTCACTGACCGGCGGTATTTACTATTGGCAGCGTCAACGTGACCGTAAAGACTTAACTCCAGGTAGTGCTGAATACGGTAAGTATGTCGCTAACCTGCATCACTCCACCTTTAACGCCAATCTGGATTTCTCCTCCGGCTATGCCGCAGATATGTTCGGTATCGACTTAGCGGCTTTTGGCGCAGTTGAGATGACCAACAGTGGCCCGGCAGCGCCAAATGAAATTGGCTTCAGTGATGCTAAAACCCGTTGGGATGAAAAATGGACTGGCGATAAGAGTGGCGTCAGTGTTTACAAAGCGGCAGCCAAATTCAAATTGGGTGATTTCTGGGCTCGAGGTGGTTATATCCAACCCACCGGACAGACTTTGTTAGCCCCACATTGGAGCTTCATGCCGGGGACATATCGTGGTGCTGAAGGTGGTGCAAAATTTGATTTCGATACCGCCGGTGCTCTGTCCATGTCTTACATGTGGACTGATGAATATAAAGCACCGTGGTATCAGAATATGTACAACTTCCGTCAGGCCGACGGTAAAACCGGTGTGAGCTACCTGCATTCATTCGGTGCCAAATACGACTTTAAAAATAAGTTGGTATTGGAAGCTGCTTTCGGTCAAGCCAAAGACTATATGGATCAGTACTTTGCTAAGGCATCTTATGCCTTCCCGGTTGCGGGTAATGAGCTGCGTACTTCCTACCAGTTCTACGGTGCAAAAGACAAAGTTGACGGCGGTTTCAAAGATGTTAATGACGTTTATGATGGGCTGGCTTGGTTACAAGCACTGACATTGGGCTACACCACCGGCCCATTTGATTGGCGTTTAGAGGGGACTTGGGCCAAGGCTGATGGCAACCAAGGTTACTTCCTGCAACGTATGACTCCTGGTTACGCGACCTCAAATGGCCGCTTGGATGTTTGGTGGGATTCGCGCTCTGACTTCAACGCCAACGGCGAAAAAGCGTTGTTCGGTGGCGTGATGTATGACCTGAAAAACTGGAATATGGCTGGCTGGTCTGTCGGAACTTCCTATGCATATGGTTGGGATGCGAAACCAAGTACCAACCCAATTTATGACCAGAATGTACGTCTGAAAGAGTCTGCATGGAACTTTGACATTCTTTATACACTGCAAGAAGGCCGGGCGAAGGGCACCTTATTCAAACTGCATTACACCCTGTATGACAACCATACCAATATTCCAAGCTATGGCGGTGGTTTCGGCAATATATTCCAGGATGAAAAAGACGTTAAGTTCATTGTTATTGCACCATTTACTATTTTCTAATTTTTTGAGTGCCATCCCCGGCGATACTGCCGGGGATGTAAAAATCAATACGCAATAGCAATTGAAACTAACAATAATTCTGCCAGCAACAATACTTCAAGTCACAATGCTGGCAGTAATTATTAATTACGGATGAGGTTAGTGATGAACAAATTCAAATTAAATGCGTTAGCGGCAATGACCGCAACCTTTGGCTTGATGGGATACGCCAGCGCGAACACCATCAATCAACAGATTGTTGACCAGCTCAGTACCTTAAAAGTTAACTATAAAATAGTGGATAACCGCGCGGCTGAGAATGGTGTTGATTGTGCCAAGTTGGGCGCTGATTGGGCATCATGTAACAAAGTAATGATTACTCTGACCAACACCGGGGATGAGATCAAAGGTCAAGAATGGGCCATTTACTTCCACAGCATCCGTCAGATTCTGGCTGTAGATAACGACCAATTCAAGATTACTCATCTGACGGGTGATCTGCATAAAATTGAGCCAACCGCTAAATTTACCCGTTTCCCAGCTAACCAGTCAGTTGAAATCCCGATGATTGGTGAATATTGGCAGTTGTTTGCTACTGACTTTATGCCGCGCTGGTATGCGACTTCTGGCGATGCCAAACCAAAAGTACTGAAAAGTACCGATACTGAGGATATCAGCGAATATCTGACACAGTTTACTGGCGATCAGTGGAAGCGGACCAAAGACGATAATAATGTGTTGATGACGCCAGAGTCTCGTTTCACTAAAAATGAGGCGGTGAAAACATTAGCGGCAGCTGATCTGCGTGGGCAGATTATCCCAACGCCAATGCAAGTGACGGTTCATCAGCAAGATGCCGACCTGAGTAAAGGGGTTAAGCTGGATCTCAGCGTACTGTCAAAACCCGCCGCTCAAGTTGCCCAACAGCGTTTCGAGTTACTCGGTCTGACAGAGAACTCAACCGGCTTTCCAATTAAAACAGCGATCCAACCTACTCACTTTGCAGGTGATTTAGCGGTTTCCGGCGCTTACGAGCTGACGATCGGTGAGAAAGGCGCGCAAGTTATTGGCTTTGATCCCGCAGGCGTCTTCTATGGCTTGCAATCGATCCTTTCATTAGTCCCGACGGATGGCAGCAAGAAGATAGCGACTCTTGATGCGAAAGATGCACCGCGTTTTGAATATCGTGGTGTTTTCCTAGATGTTGGGCGTAATTTTAAAACCAAAGATGCGGTGCTGCGCCTGTTGGATCAGATGGCAGCTTACAAGTTAAACAAATTCCACTTCCACCTGAGTGATGATGAAGGTTGGCGTATTGAGATCCCCGGTCTGCCAGAACTGACGGATGTTGGGAGTAAACGTTGCCACGATTTAACTGAGAACACCTGCTTACTGCCGCAATTAGGTTCAGGCCCGGAGAGCAATAATCTGGGTTCTGGTCACTTTACCCGTGACGATTACATCGAAATTCTGAAATACGCGAAAGCTCGTCAAATTGATGTTATTCCTGAAATTGACATGCCAGCACATGCTCGAGCTGCGGTGGTGTCGATGGAAGCGCGTTACAACAATCTGATGAAGCAGGGCAAAGAGAAAGAGGCCAACGAATTCCGTTTGGTTGACCCGACAGATGACTCTAACACGACTTCAGTGCAGTTCTATGATCGCAAAAGCTATCTGAACCCATGTCTGGATTCATCGAAGCGTTTCGTTGATAAAGTGATTGGCGAAATGGCCCAGATGCACAAAGAAGCTGGCATGGCGCTGACCACTTGGCATTTTGGTGGTGATGAGGCGAAAAATATTCGTCTGGGGGCCGGTTTCCAAGATAAAAATGGCACCATTGAGCCGGGCAAAGGCATTATTGATAAGAGCGTTGAAGATAAACCTTGGGCCAAGTCACAAGTTTGTCAGGATATGGTTAAGCAAGGCAAAGTTCAGGATGTTGAACATCTTTCCAGCCACTTTGCCATTGAAGTCAGTGAATTAGTGAAGGCTCACGGCATCGAAAAAATGCAGGCTTGGCAAGATGGATTGAAAGACGCGAAAGATTCGAAAGCCTTCGCCACTCAACGTGTTGGCGTTAACTTCTGGGATACTCTCTTCTGGGGCGGTGCTGACTCAATCAATGACTGGGCCAATAAAGGCTACGAAGTGGTTGCTTCTAATCCCGATTATGTCTACTTCGACATGCCCTATGAAGTTAACCCCAATGAACGCGGTTACTACTGGGCAACTCGCTTTACCGACGAAGCCAAAGTCTTTAGCTTTGCACCAAATAACATGCCGCAAAATGCTGAAACGTCTGTGGACCGCGATGGTAATTACTTCAGTGCGAAAAGTGATAAACCTTGGCCGGGTGTACACGGAATTTCCGGTCAATCGTGGAATGAAACCGTGCGTACTGATGAACAGATGGAGTACATGATTTTTCCTCGCGTATTACCGTTGGCGGAGCGCGCTTGGCACCGTGCATCTTGGGAACAAGATTATAAAGCAGGCCGCGAGTACAAAGGTGGTGAGACGCAACAGGTGGATACCCAAGCGTTACACACTGATTGGCAACGTTTTGCCAATATTATGGGCCAGCGTGAGTTGGCAAAACTGGATAAAGCCGGTATTGCCTACCGCTTGCCAGTACCCGGCGCACGAGTTGTCTCTGGTGTATTGGAAGCAAATATTTCCTTACCGGGCTTGATTATTGAGTATTCCACCGATGGTGGTCAGCAATGGCAGAAGTATGATGCCAAAGCACAACCTACAGTCAGTGGTGATGTATTTATCCGCTCGACCAGCCCGGATGGTAAACGCAGTAGTCGTGCGGAACCGGTTAAAATCTGATGGTTTTTTCAAAGTGCTGTGTCTGATGTTATTCCTGTTTGCTTGGTTTTTGAGGTAAACAATATTAAGTGAAGTTGAGTTGATGGTTTTCCCCCGGCATGTCCGGGGCTTTTTTTGCCAGAAATATCGTGATGGGCAGTCGGTTTGGGCGGTGGTAAGGGCGGTTTGATTGTTTGAGGTAGACAGAAATGTTCAAAATTAGATAGGGAAGGAGGGCGAGGTCTCAATAAGAAAGACCACCTGAGTCCCGGCCGAGCTGAACTCGGATGATTGAACGGGAAAGGTGGCCATCTTGCTGATGGGTTTATGTTCACCAGATAATCTCTGGATAAAAATAAACCCTAACATTATTCGGTACTTAAAATTTCAACGCTTAAAGTCTTTATAAAATCAATGCGATAACATAATGCCCAATAGATTTCAAATTGCAGGACGGCGGCAATCAATGGAATCCCGATGAGCTTACATCAGTAAGTGATTCGGGTGAGTGAGAGCAGCCAACACACCTGCAGTGTGAAAGATGATGGACATACTTTATCTTTTATCGTGCGCAGACTCATTTTCGCGGCAATCGCCGGTCTCACAGTGGCCGTACAAATACAGACTGTGATTGGTCAGTTTGATACCATGCTGTTTAGCAATTTCACGTTGAAGCGATTCAATGGATTCATTACTAAACTCGATCACTTTGCCGCAATCAAGGCAAATTAGGTGATCATGATGGTGCTGCTGCGTCAGCTCAAAGACTGATTTACCGCCTTCGAAATTGTGGCGGGTCACAATACCGGCATCGTCAAACTGGTTGAGTACACGGTAAACCGTGGCTAAACCAATTTCTTCACCGATATCGATCAGCTTTTTATAAAGATCTTCCGCGCTGACGTGATGGCACGCCGGATCCTGCAACACTTCCAGAATCTTAAGCCGGGGCAGTGTTACTTTAAGTCCAGCGTTTTTTAAGGCTTTATTGTTGTCAGTCATGCGGATTCAGTCCTGTTACTATCGATTCAAATTAAGGCTGTTCAGCCTATGACATCCGTGGCGCAATAATTACAATTGCGTCTCATTAT
Source organism: Yersinia vastinensis (assembly GCF_044905075.1). Classification (NCBI taxonomy): domain Bacteria; kingdom Pseudomonadati; phylum Pseudomonadota; class Gammaproteobacteria; order Enterobacterales; family Yersiniaceae; genus Yersinia; species Yersinia vastinensis. The sequence goes on along the minus strand of NZ_CP173260.1, from coordinate 3,343,843 downwards.
AGAACTGCTAGCCCCAAATGAAAACCGTGGTTGTTAACAAAGATATAATTGCACACTTTGTCAGATTAATCATGCAATGTATTGATGAATGGGATTGTTGCATGCTTCAAGTATAAAGCGGCTACGCCGAACGTTACACATTTGTAGCGGTTTATTTTCATTTTGCACAGATGATAATGCTGATCTGTGGGCTGCTTAACAAAGCGCATTCTGACCACAAATAAAACCATGTGAAATTTGTGACTATAAGCCGAGCTTAATGAGATTAAGAGTCTGTGAGGGGCAAAAAAAAGAGCGCCAAAAGGGATTGAAATTTATGGAAACGCTTAGCGGAGTACATCATCCACCAAGCGTTTCCTATCTGACAAATTTAGCCAGTGATCTCGGCCAGATTCAGCTCTTCACTGATCTGTTTAACCCAAGCTTCAACACGTTCATTGGTCAATTCTGGCTGGCGGTCTTCATCGATAGCTAATCCAATGAAATGATCATCATCAGCCAGACCTTTAGATGCTTCGAAGTGGTAACCCGCAGTCGGCCAGTGACCGACGATTGCGGCACCGCGTGGTTCGATGATGTCGCGCACGGTCCCCATCGCATCACAGAAATATTCTGCGTAGTCTTCCTGATCACCACAACCGAACAAAGCAACCAATTTGCCATTGAAATCGATCTCTTCCAGTGTTGGGAAAAAATCATCCCAGTCACACTGTGCTTCGCCGTAGTACCAGGTAGGGATACCAAGCAGCAGGATATCGAAACCTTCTAAATCTTCTTTACTACTTTTGGCAATGTCGTGAACCTCAGCAACCTCTTTGCCCAGTTGCTTTTGGATCATCTTGGCAATGTTTTCGGTATTGCCAGTATCGCTGCCAAAGAAAATGCCTACAGTTGCCATATAACTTAATACCTTTTAAATTCAAATAGTTATGCCAATTACTGAGCACGCTGCCCAACAATATAACACATTTCATAGGGCGACATCATGCCAGAAAACGCCGTCAGGCTCATATCAAGTTCATGCGATATTAAATTTTTGTGAGCCGCTCAATCTTATAACGCTATTGCCGATAACCTTTGTGTAACTGAATGGTTGCAATTTGCGGTGCCAGGGGGAAAACCGCCAGATGAAAGTTTGTCGGGAAAGGAGTTGTCGTTAGCTGTATGGAACGTCCTTTATTGCTTTTAGGTCATCAAATAACACCAGAGTCTCTATCGGTAACTATCCGATATATAAGGGGAACGAACATGCAGTTTTTAAAAAATATCACCATCAGAGTTGCATTACTTTGGGTGCTTGGCGCCTTTTGTCTGCTTTGGGGCGGCGTATCCACTTATACGTTGCTGTCACTGAACCAACTCACCCAATCCTCTAACGCCAATAGCGTGCTGGTTGAAAACATGAATTTGGTCAATCAGGGGACAGATCAATACTTCCGAATGGTAACTCGTCTCGCCCGTGCAGTGGATTATCGCCAAAGCGGTAACATTGCAGACGCAGATAAAGAGCTAAAATCATCCAATGTCGCGCTGGAGAATCTGAAGAAAAAACTCGCAGAGTTTAAGGCTATCGATCATGCACAGATTGATCCTGCTTTAGTTACTGGAGTGATTGATGGGTGGAGTGGATTAATTGAACAGGGTGTAATGCCGCTTTATCAGGCGGCAATGGATAACAATAGTGCCACCTATCAAGATTTAGCGAAAAAAACAGTACCCGCATTGAGTCGCCAGTATGGCTCCGTGGCTGAAGCCTTTAATCAGGCTGCTTCGAAAGCCATTGGTGTGGCCAAAGATCAATTCTCTCAGTTAACCAAAGTGAGCAGCATTACATTGATCTCTGCTTTAGTTGCGGGTCTGGTGATTTTGCTGGTAACCGATCGTTATCTGGTTGCCAATTTGGTACGTCCATTGGACGATATTCGCGCACATTTCCGGGTTATTGCTTCAGGGCAACTTGGGCAACCTATCGTCGATTTTGGTCGTAACTGCGTTGGACAACTGTTCCCACTATTACGGGACGTACAAACCAGTCTGGTAAACACGGTACAAGCGATTCGCAGTAGTACTGATGGGATTTATCATGGTGCTGCCGAAATTTCTGCCGGTAATACTGACTTATCTTCTCGTACCGAACAGCAGGCAGCTGCTCTTGAAGAAACGGCAGCCAGCATGGAGCAGCTAACCGCAACGGTGAAACATAATGCGGATAATGCGCATCATGCCAGCCAACTGGCGGCTAATGCTTCTGCAACAGCGAAAAAGGGAGGGGCGCTGGTTGCCGATGTGGTGAACACCATGAACGAGATTTCAGCCAGTTCGCGGAAAATAGCTGACATTACGACGGTGATTAACAGCATTGCTTTCCAGACCAATATTTTGGCACTGAATGCGGCAGTTGAGGCAGCCCGTGCAGGCGAGCAAGGTCGCGGTTTTGCCGTGGTTGCCAGTGAGGTTCGTAATTTGGCTCAACGCAGTGCTCAGGCTGCGAAGGAGATTGATGGTTTAATTAATGAGTCCGTCGGTCGGGTCAGCAGCGGTTCTACTTTGGTGGAAAGTGCCGGTGTCACGATGGATGAGATTGTTCGTTCTATCACTAATGTGACAGATTTAATGGGCGAGATTGCCTCTGCTTCTGATGAACAAAGTAAAGGTATTAGTCAGGTTGGGCAGGCGGTGGCTGAAATGGACAGCGTGACTCAGCAAAATGCAGCGCTGGTGCAAGAAGCGTCCCGTGCAGCGACATCACTTGAGGAGCAAGCGACACAATTAAATCGGGCTGTCGCGGTGTTTAAACTGCGGTCAGATGATGAGCAAGCAAAACCGGCGGTGAAATCTCGGGTAAAAGTACTCGCTGCTACACCTGTTGTTAGCAAGGTAGACAGCAACGCCAATTGGGAAACATTCTAAGTCGATAGGATATTAAGGGATAACGGCGTGGCGTAATAACTTACGCCACGCCGTCGTGGTCACCGAAAAGGTTAAAACCCCTCTTGCGAGTGCTCTAATTGAGCAAGCAACATCTGTTCAATCAGTTCACTGCGGCTGATGTTACGTTGCTCTGCAAGGCTATTGAGAGCATCGACGGCATCGGCATTAATCTTCAGTTCCACGCGTCGTAAGCCACGTACTTTATCGCGCCGTAGTTGATTTCGCTTATTAATTCTAAGCTGCTCATCACGGGATAATGGGTTTGTTTTCGGGCGCCCCGGACGGCGTTCATCTGCGAACAGATCCAGCGTCGTGCGATCCGTTTGTTCTTTTGCCATAGGTAGCGGTACTACAAGGGATTGACATCAAAAAGCTTGATGATTCGGTTTACACGTTTCAGGTTGAGAACATAGATAGAGAGCATTGAGTTACCTATAGACCAGCAGCCTGAATTTGTATTTGCCACTAAACGCCGCAGCAAATTTATAGCGCGCCATAATACCTCAGCCAACCGAGCAACGACAATGCTTTACTGTGATTAGATTGGGCTAATTCATTCTTTTTTGCACAATTTTTCCACAGGTAATACATTTCTTTTCCCCAGAAGATGTTTTTTTAAACAATCCCAGTGGCGGCCTCTTTAATCGTTATCAATAAAGCGGTGAATCGCGCGCAATACTGAATCTGGTTTTTCCGCATGAACCCAATGACCGGTCCCCGCTACTACATGAGCACGCGCTTGCGGGAACTGACGTGCTATTTCATCACGGTAGCCGTCTTGAATATAGGGTGATAATTCACCACGAATAAACAAAATAGGGTGTGGCCAAGGGGGGATGGGTTGCCAGCCAACAATATTTTCATATTGATTCCACAATGCTGGTACATCAAAACGCCACTCACCATTGTGAAATGATTTTAATAAGAACTGAATAACTCCTTCATCCCTTATTAACTCGCGCATTAATTGGGCGGCCTGCTGACGCTGGGTGATGCCCGCGACACTGACAGCATTAATTGCAGCAAAAATTTGATCATGGCGGCGTACTTGATAATTCACTGGCGCGATATCAATGGCGACCAGCTTTTCAATGCGGTTTGGTGCTATGGCTGTCATCGCCATCGCCACTTTTCCGCCCATCGAATGACCGATAATGATCGCTTTTTCTATGGCGAGCTGATCCATTAATTCCAGTACATCTTGCGCCATATCCGGGTAACTTACCTGTGGCGAACGTGGGGATAAACCGTGGTCGCGCAAATCCACTTGAATAACGTTATGGTCTTGATGCAAATCACGCGCTAATACACCAAGATTATCAAGATTACCAAATAACCCATGAATCAGAATAATGGGTAGAGATGGGGTGGGAGAAAGTGCGTTTTGTATGCGGAAGTTTAATTTCATGGCGAAGTTCATACTGAGAGATATTCTGGTTAGGGTATCATGACTGAGCAACGGTGTGCTGCTCCATCATTATTTGCCTTGTCAGGTATATGTAGATTATTGCGTCATTACTGCTGCAATGGGGGATTTATCCTAATAAGGCCATGATAAAGGTACTCGTCAGCGCGCTTTGACTTTATAATCCTAAGATATGCATAAGAAAGTAGAAAACCGTACTGGATAAAGATGAAAACTATTGAACTCGACGAAGAACTTTATCGCTATATTGCCAGCCATACGCAACACATTGGTGAGAGCGCGTCCGATATTTTACGGCGCATGCTGAAGTTTACGGCTGGTCAGCCGGTACCGAATTTACCTACCAATAATGAGGCTGCGAAAACAGTCACCGCGCCAGCACCGCGAGATAAGGTCCGTGCTGTTCGCGAATTATTACTGTCTGATGAATATGCGGAGCAAAATAGGGCGGTTAACCGCTTTATGTTAGTGCTGTCAACATTATATACCTTGGATGCACAGGCATTTGCTGAGGCAACTGAATCATTACATGGCCGTACTCGGGTATATTTTGCCGGTGACCAACAGACCTTGTTACAAAACGGGACGCATACTAAGCCCAAACACGTTCCTGGTACGCCATACTGGGTTATCACCAATACCAATACCGAGCGTAAACGCAGCATGGTGCAACATATTATGCTGACAATGCAGTTCCCGCCGGATTTGGCTGAGAAAGTGTGCGGAACTATCTGATTTCATTTAACTATCCTCTTTTATCTTTGATGGTTTTTTGCACCATCAAGGGTAAAAGTGCAAGCATATAGGGAGTCGTGACTTTGGCTAATCACCCTCGTGCTGGGCAAGCTGCTCAGCAAAGCGATTTGATTAATGTTGCTCAGCTCACATCGCAATATTATGTATTGCAACCTGAGGCTGAAAACCCAGCCCATGCGGTTAAGTTTGGCACTTCAGGTCACCGCGGCAGCGCGGCACGTCACAGTTTTAATGAAGCCCATATTTTGGCTATTGCTCAGGCAATCGCGGAAGTTCGTCACGAGAACGGTATTACCGGCCCGTGCTATGTGGGTAAAGATACTCATGCACTGTCTGAGCCCGCCTTTATTTCGGTATTGGAAGTGCTGACGGCGAATGGTGTGGATGTTGTTGTTCAACAAGACAATGGTTTCACCCCGACGCCGGCTATTTCACATGCCATTCTTTGCTATAACGCGCAGGGCAAAAACGTGGCTGATGGTATTGTCATTACACCATCACACAATCCACCCGAAGATGGTGGTATTAAATACAATCCGCCAAATGGTGGCCCAGCGGATACCAACCTGACGTCAGTCATTGAAAAACGTGCAAATGAATTACTCCGCCTGAAATTAAGCGGTGTTAAACGTCAGACATTGGATAAAGCTTGGAAAGGCAATCATCTGCGTGAGCAGGATTTGATTCAGCCCTATGTCGAAGGTTTAGTTGATGTGGTGGATATTCCCGCCATTCAAAAAGCGGGTCTGAAGTTGGGTGTTGATCCCCTCGGCGGTTCTGGTATTGCCTATTGGCAACGTATTGGTGAACACTATAAGTTGGATCTGACACTGGTCAATGATTCTATCGATCAGACTTTCCGCTTTATGCATCTGGATCATGATGGCGTGATCCGCATGGACTGCTCATCAGAATCAGCAATGGCAGGCTTGTTAGCTCTGCGCGATAAATTTGATTTAGCCTTTGCCAATGATCCCGACTATGACCGCCACGGCATTGTCACTCCTATCGGGTTAATGAATCCCAATCATTATTTAGCAGTATCAATCAATTATCTGTTCCAACATCGTCCACAATGGGGTGCTGATGTGGCTGTCGGTAAGACACTGGTATCCAGTGCGATGATTGATAGAGTGGTTGCGGATTTAGGCCGTAAGCTGGTGGAAGTTCCCGTCGGATTCAAATGGTTTGTCGATGGGTTACACGACGGCAGTTTTGGTTTTGGTGGTGAAGAGAGTGCCGGGGCATCTTTCCTGCGCTTTAATGGTAAGCCTTGGTCGACAGATAAAGATGGCATTATCATGTGCTTGTTAGCGGCTGAAATCACGGCAGTAACCGGCAAAAACCCACAACATCATTATGATGATTTAGCGAAGCGTTTTGGTGCGCCGAACTATAACCGTATTCAGGCTCCAGCAACGCAGGCACAGAAAAATGCTTTGTCGAAGTTGTCACCTGAAATGGTCAAAGCCAACACACTGGCAGGTGATCCTATTACTGCTCGCTTGACTACGGCACCGGGCAACGGCGCGTCAATTGGTGGGTTGAAAGTGATGACTGATAACGGTTGGTTTGCTGCCCGTCCATCAGGCACTGAAGAGGCTTATAAAATTTACTGTGAGAGCTTCCTTGGTGCGGAACATCGCGAAAAGATAGAGCAAGAAGCGGTCGATATTGTCAGTGATGTACTCGCGGGTAAGTAGTTATTGCCAGTAAGAAATAGCGCCGGTATGGCGCTATTTCTTCGGCATCAGTTGAAATCGTCACTGTGCAAACAATCTTATTGTGATTAATGATTTATAGCCGCAATTTTATTAGAAAAGTAATCTTGAGTATTATTATCGTGTTTGAGATATATACTATTTTCTTGCGAAATATCTTTTGGTGAAAAATAAGAAATAGCGAATGTAATTTGAGATATATCGGGAATATTATCGCACGAATGGAGATGTTGATTTTTATGCGCTGATACTCGTTGGTCATTTTTAACCTTGAGCACATCTACAAGTTTTGTTCCTTTCAATTTCTCAAGATCAGGCATTTGGTTAGAAAAACCTATTGATAAATCAGTCCGATAAAAATCACCTAAATCATTTTTAGTCGCCAGTTGAGAAAGTGCTTTTTCAGGGGTATTAGCGTATTGTTTTACCATAATATCGAGCAGTTTTTTTTGGCGTTTCTTATCATTTTCACTGCCATGCTTGAGATAAGATTTTGTTTGTAAATTTTTAACTTTATAACCATTTTTAGAGTATTGATCTTTGATGATAATAATTAAGTTATCACTTTTCTCTTCGCTGCCTGAGATAACCAAGTGATTACCATAGCGTTCGAAATTTAATTGATGGAAAAAACGGTCAAGAATACTAATAGTATTTTCTTCACCACTATGCTCATTAATTAAATTAATCCCATCCGACGGAGAGAATCCGTACAAGTCATCACCCTCGCCACCTGCTAAATAATCGTTATTTCTTCCACCTATAATAAGGTCGTTACCTTTTCCACCATATATATTATCATTACCACATCCTTGATATTCTGCTGCATAAAGGCCCAAACCGTCAGCATCTCCCTGTAATTCATCGTCACCATCACCTCCATCTAGATAATCATCACCATCCCCTCCTGCTAATCCATCATCACCTGCACCACCGACTAAAACATCATTACCATTTTGGCCAAACAAGGAATCAAAAGAATCATGACCAAAGATAATGTCGTTACCATCACCCCCTGCTAAATTGTCATTTTTATCACCGCCAATAATAGTGTTGTTGCCTTTCCCTCCGGTGACACCATTTCTAATATATTTCTCTCCTAATAATATCTCATTATCATTTAGGATGACTTCTTTTAAAGGAATAGTATTAGAGATTATATTTTGTGCAGAGATATAGGGTAAATCTTTTCTCGTTAGGAAGAGATATTTGTTGGGACCGTCGTAAACATTTTTCTCTTTGTAAGGTTCTTTTAACGTCAAGAATAACTCATTTTTAACACCATTTTTTTCACGCAATATTAAACAGTTAAAAATTAAATTTTTGTTTTTAACGACTTCGTAATGTTTTTCGGATAAAACGTTTTTATCACTATCTAATATTGTTACTATCAGTTCTGAATTTGAGTAGTGAAAGAATACGTTATCGAGAGATAGGTTATCTAAATAAATGGTTTTTTTATCTCGATATATACTCAATGGATCTGTTGGTGGGGTGAATTTTATATTTGCATTGGTTTTTATTGCGATCAAAATGATTTCCTTTTATTTGATTGTTAGCGGGTGTACTCCTGTTGTAATTTATCTGTATTATTATTTTTAATAAACTTAAATAGCATTATTATTGTTTCTTTAATTAATCATAGTTATAATCCCACTCTATTTATTTGCAACTATTGACAAACTATTCTTCTTAATTATAGACCATGGCAAGTCTATTAGGTAAGTTATGAGAGTATATATCACTTTCTGATAATGGCAGTATTGCTTTGGGGGCATCTTTAGGTGCGAATGATGAGAGCGCCTCAGAGATATAGGTTATATCAGGTAAATTTTCAGAAAAATCACTGGGGTTATCCTTGTAAGTATTAGCTAGTATATTATTTTGGGTAGTAAGTTCAGCAATAAGTTTATTTCCTGTCTCATCCTCAATATCTTTCATGTTATTTTTATTAAATACATCAGGCAATACAACAGTGAAGTGACGACCTGAGTCGGAATGAGCTGTTGTCATTTCTAGTTCTTTGAGAGCACTGTCAGGATCTTTTGTCACTAACTCATACAGTAACGAATGAAAGTCATCCCTATTTATTTTACTATTGTATTGAGAATATGACTGCGTCTTTATATATTTGACTTTATAACCATCAGCAGAAAATTGATCTTTAATAATGACTGTTAAGCGACTACCGATCTTTTTACTTGAAATGACTAAGTGTTGACCGTAGCGTTCAAATTTTAATTCATGGAAATGATAGTCAGTAATGGCAATGATATCTTCTCCACCACTGTGTTCAACTATCATATTAATTCCATCATTGTCTGAAAATATATATAAATCATCGCCTGCCCCTCCAGCTAAATAATCATTATTTTTTTGCCCTTGGATGAGATCATCACCTTTCCCACCAAATATTCGATCATTTCCCCGTCCATTCACCTCGGCTGCGAAGTAGCCAAAAGCTTCAGCATCACCGTGTAGCTCATCATTGCCATCGCCGCCATAAAGAATGTCGTCACCCGGGCCGCCAGCCAGCCCATCGTCACCTTCACCCCCACTAAAAGGTCATTACCTTCCTCGCCAAATAAAGAGTCATTCCCTTTCTTACCAATTATGGTGTCGTTACCCAGTAGCCCGGATATATTGTCATTCACGTCACCGCCAATAATGATATCATCCCGTGAACTACCTAAAATAGCATTTCTACCTTTCTCACCTACTAAAATATTATTATCTTCATCATTCAGTTTTATCACTTTCTCGCCATTGACAGTTAAATAATTTTTTGGGGTATTCTCTGCAAAAGAAATATTAACAATATCTTTTACTAAATAAAGCTCCAGATATTCCATGTTAATATTAACATATTTTCTTGAGGGGGTATCTGTAGGTATACTATTATCCGTACGTAAAATTAATTCTTGCCTCTCTCCATTAACATCAGAAATCGTCACTGATTTAACACGAAGAATACCATTCCTATATATATTATGATGCAGCCAGCGATGATAGACTCGATGACTATTATTTAATGTATTGATGATAAGTGTTGATTTTGAATGCCGAAAAAAAACTTTCCCAGCAGATGAATTTGGTAATAATATAGAATAATTTACTTTTTGTGTTTTTACTGCTCCTTTGCTCATATTAACTCCCTTTATTAAATAAGCGGTTGTTTTTATATTAAGGTGAGAACCTTTTTATGTGAAATTTAATAAAATTATAATTTCTTATTGTTAATTAATGAACGGAACATAATCATAAAGACAAGAGTATTATACTCTGTCTTTATTTTATATTTTATTATTACCAGAAACAGTATTACCCTAAGGCTACCATCAGTGCACCCGCTGTAATCAATGCCACACCTAACCCTGCGACCAGCGATATTTTTTCACCAAACAGGATAAAAGCTAGAATGACGGCGAAAACGACACTGAGTTTATCAATAGGAGCGACTTGCGAGACATTGCCATTTTTAATCGCCATAAAGTAGAACAACCAGGACAATGCCCCTGCGACACCACTAAGCACCACAAATAGCAGCGCTTTTTTATCCGCGAGTACGGCACCGACTAGGTTAAATTTCCCCTGAACCACGACGACTCCGACCAAAAATAGCGCCATCACCACAGCACGTACGGCGGTTGCTGTGTTGGCATCTAAATGTTGCAGACCGATTTTGCCGAAGATGGCGACTAGCGAAGCGGTGAGGGCAGACAGCAGGGCATATATCAACCAAGTGCTCATAATAAATAAGACCTATTATCATTAAAAGTCTGATGCTACTCCGCCGAACTGTTTTTTCCTAGTCTGAATGTGAAATCTTATGGCGAATAAATCGTTATGGAATAAAGCGATAACCTACGCCGGTCTCGGTTAATAAGTGTTTAGGGCGGGTGGGGTCGGTTTCTAATTTTTGGCGTAAGTGGCCCATATAAATGCGTAGATAATGGCTGTGTTCGACATAATTTGGCCCCCAAACTTGGTTGAGTAACTGGCGTTGGGTAATCACTTTACCTGTATTGGCGATTAATGCAGAAAGTAGGCGGAATTCAATCGGTGTCAGGTGAAGATTTTCACCGGCCCGAGTCACCTGACGGTTAATCAGGTCCACGCTAATATCAGCAAAATTCACCAACGGACTTTCTTGGCTCCCCCCACTATGGCGGCGTAAGGCAACACGCACTCGCGCTAATAATTCGCTGATGCCAAAGGGTTTACTCAGATAATCATCCGCACCAGCATCCAGTGCTGCGACTTTATCTTCTTCACTATTACGTGCTGATAACACAATAATTGGGATGGCGCTCCACTGGCGAAGGTCCTGAATATAACTGAGCCCATCACCATCTGGCAGGCCCAAATCTAAAATAATCAGGTCTGGTTTGCGAGTACCGGCCTCAATTAGGCCCCGTTGCAACGTATCGCTCTCAAATACTCGCCAGCCCTCGCTCTCCAGCGCAATGCGTACAAAGCGACGGATCTCTTTTTCATCTTCAACAATCAGGATGTTAGCCGGGGATATAATTAACACTCCTCTCAATCAATATTTTCACCATCAATGTCAGGTGCTTTCTCCAGCGGCAACATAAAGTGGAAGCTGGCACCGCCTGCTGAGTTTTGTTCGACCCAAATACGACCATCGTGTACATCAATAATGGCACGGCAAATGGCTAAACCCAAGCCCACCCCCGGAATGGCTGACTCTTTGTTGCCACGGGAGAATTTGTCGAAAATAAGTTGCTCTTGCCCTAAGGGAACGCCGGGGCCATTATCCCAGACTTCCACATGCAACCATTCATCTTCAACGGTTGCTCTAATCCCCAGCAAGGCATCAAAACCGGCGTATTTATGGGCATTCTCCAACAGATTAATAAACACGCGCTCTAATAGGCTACCATCACAGTTAATCAGTACCATTTCATCTGGCAGCTCGACATTGATGTGGTGATGATTGAGAGCCGTTTCCAACATATTTAATGCGCTACCGACAATTTCTTCGAGCGATTGCCACTCTTTGCGCAGATTAAATCCGCCTGACTGGATACGTGCCATATCTAATAAGTTATTGACCAGCCGGGTGGTACTTAAAACTTGCTGACGGATTTGGTTAGCTTGTGGGGCGTGTCGCGAACCTTCGGCAGCCAGATCCAGCGTCAGGATTTCTGCTTGACCAAATAGCACCGTCAGCGGTGTGCGTAGGTCGTGGGAGAGGGCAGCCAGTAGTGAATTACGCAATTGCTCCCGTTCAGCATCCAGTTTGGCCAGTTCAGCACTGCGAGCCAGATGTAGCCTTTCCAGCGCGTTGGCAATCAGGTTGGTAAAAGTTTGCAGTAAACGCTGCTGTTCCGGCACCATTAATTGGCGTAGGTTCGCCGGTTCAATCGCCAGCACTCCGAAAGTTTGCTTGGATGCGGTCAGCGGCAGTAATTGATAAGGTACGCCCGGCAGCGTATCAGTCCCCGCGCCAGCAGGCGCGCCTTTATCGAAACTCCAACGAGCAATGGCTTCGTCAACGGAAAGGGCGCCGCCTTCATCAGTGGCAACTTGTTGCAAACGCCCATCCTCCTGTGGCAATAGCAAGTCAGTTTTAGCCTGAAAGCTACTGGAAAGAAAATGGCGGCTGGTTTTGGCAATATCTGCTGGCGTCAGGGCACGGCTCAATCCTCGCGACATCTCATATAAATGCCGGGCGCGCTGTTCGCGATAGCGGGCAATTCGGGCCTGATAGCGCACGCCAGCGGTCAAATTCCCCACCACGATGCCAACAATTAACATCACACCGAAAGTCACCAGATACTGCACATCCGTGACCGCCAATGACCAATGTGGTTGGACAAAAAATAGATCGAAACTGGCGACATTGATCACTGCCGCCAATACAGAAGGCCAGCGGCCATAAAATAGCGCAATAATAACCACACCCAGCAAGTAAACCATCACCAGATTTGCCTGATCGAAACCGGGTATAAGCCACTGTGATAATACCGTGATCAGCGCGCACAAGCCGATGGCGGCAATACAACCGCGTAATTGCATACGCCACTTTTCAGTGAATGCTCGAGAGTCGGTTTCTTTTGCTACATTGGGTGAGTTGTCTCCCTCTAAGGCAATAATCACTAAATCGAGGTCTGGCCCCAGCTTGCCCAAACGATCGGCAAAACTGCCGCGCAATTTCCACTGTTTCTCTGCCCGGCGACCAATAATAATTTTACCCAGATTATGTTCACGAGCATAACGCAACACCGCCTGTTCCTCACTGGGTTCGGAGAGTGTGGCAGTTTCAGCTCCCAGTTCTTGGGCCAACTTAAGGGTACGCAAAATGGCACGGCGTTTGGCTTCGGGCAAGCCATGCAGCCGTGGTGTTTCAACATAGACGGCGTGCCAGATACAGCCCAAACGCGCAGCTAACCGAGCCGCGGTACGGACTAATTTTTCGTTACCACTGTTATGCCCGATACATAAAAGGATGGCATCGCGGGTATGCCAGACTCGCTCTCGGCCCTGCGTGTCACGGAAGGCACGCATCTGGTCATCAACCCGATCAGCAGTGCGGCGTAGCGCCAGCTCGCGCAAGGCGATTAAATTACCTTTACGGAAGAAATGTTCAATCGCCCGTTCTGCCTGCCCCGAGATATACACTTTGCCCTCATTCAGGCGCTGGCGTAGGTCATCTGGGGGCAGGTCGACCAAGACCACTTCCGTGGCGGCATCAAACATATGGTCGGGGACCGTTTCCCGCACTCGGATTCCGGTGATACCGCCTACCACATCGTTTAGGCTTTCCAAATGCTGCACATTGACCGTAGTCAGCACATCAATCCCGGCGTCTAGCAGTTCTTCCACATCTTGCCAGCGTTTGGGGTGGCGTGAGCCTTGAGCATTGCTGTGTGCCAGCTCATCCATCAAGATCAGCGCCGGATGACGGGCCAGTGCAGCATCTAAATCAAACTCGCGTACCTGACGGCTGCGGTGGTGAATACGTTTTGGTGGTAGGATTGCCAGCCCGTCTAGCAGGGCGGCAGTTTCATTTCGCCCATGGGTTTCTACCACCCCAACCAACACATCTAGCCCTTGAGCACGCAGGCGCTGCGCCTCTTGCAGCATGGCGTAGGTTTTACCCACCCCGGCACAAGCCCCAAAGAAGACTTTCAATCGACCACGGGATTTTTCATTCGCCACCGCAAGTAGGCTATCGGGATTTGGGCGGGTTGGTTCTGCATCCACCATGATCTGTCCTTAAGGTTTTGCCGGGGCCGCCGGTACTGTCACGTGACTTTGGGCATTCAGCGCCATATTGAGTTTCAGCACATTGACGACGGATTCACCGAAGAAATTGGGCACTGACCTTTGCACGTTTTCATCAATTAATTGTTTCACTTCAGACAACGGCATCTGGCGTATGTCCGCAATGCGAGGGGCCTGATAGTAAGCCGCTTCCAGTGAAATGCTGGGATCCAGACCACTGCCGGAGGCGGTGACCAGATCAACCGGTACCGGGCCAGTTTGTGTCGGATTTGCCTGACGCTGTAACTTAACGCGTTCACTGATGGCTTGATCCAGTGCCGGATTACTGATAGCCAAATTGCTGCCACCGGAGGCCATTGGATTATAAGGCATATCTGCCGTGACCGACGGACGACCGACAAAATAACCCGGTTGAGTAAAGTTTTGCCCCAACAAGGCTGAACCGACCACTTCATCACCCAGCATGACCCGTGAACCATTAGCTTGCTGAGAAAACATCAATTTTGCCAGCCCAGTGGTCAGCAGAGGATAAGCTATCCCGGTGATAAGTGTCAGTAATATCAGTAAAACCAATGCTGGCCGGAAATATGAAATAGGGGTTATCGATGACATGGTTATTGCCTCTATGTTGTTTATCTTGCGACTAACTCGCCATCAGGGCTGTCAGCACCAGATCGATCAATTTAATACCGACAAACGGCACCAGTAAGCCACCCAAACCGTAAATCCACAGATTACGGCGCAGCAGGGCCGCAGCGCTCATTGCCTTATAACTGACCCCTTTTAAGGCCAGGGGGATCAGGAACACAATCACCAATGCGTTAAAGATAACTGCCGACAAAATAGCAGAAGCCGGAGAGTGCAACTGCATCACATTCAGGGCATTGAGTTGTGGGTAAGTAGCAGCAAAAGCGGCTGGAATAATGGCAAAATATTTTGCAACGTCATTGGCGATGCTGAAGGTTGTTAGCGAGCCTCGGGTCATCAGCATTTGTTTACCAATATGCACCACTTCAATCAGTTTGGTGGGGTTGGAGTCCAAATCCACCATATTGCCCGCCTCCTTCGCTGCTTGCGTCCCTGAGTTCATCGCTACCGCTACATCTGCTTGAGCCAGTGCTGGAGCATCGTTGGTGCCATCGCCAGTCATCGCGACCAAACGGCCTTCTGCCTGATATTGACGAATCAGCGCCAGTTTTGCCTCCGGTGTCGCTTCAGCCAGAAAATCATCAACGCCCGCTTCAGCCGCAATAGCCGCTGCGGTGAGGCGGTTGTCACCGGTGATCATCACGGTTTTAATCCCCATTTTGCGCAGTTCTGCAAAACGTTCTTTAATGCCTCCCTTCACGATATCTTTTAGGGCAACCACCCCCAAAACGCGTGGCCCGTCAGCCACCACAAGAGGCGTTCCTCCCGTACGAGCGACACTTTCTACGGCATCTTCTACCGCTCGTGGGAAGTGGCCCTGATTAGATTCCACATGGCGACGGATGGCATCAACCGCACCTTTGCGGATCATTCGATCCTGTACATTAACGCCGCTCATGCGTGTTTGTGCAGAGAAGGGCACAAAGGTGGCATTCAGGCTGTGCAAGTCCCGTTCACGCAAATTAAAACGTTGTTTAGCCAGAACCACAATACTGCGGCCCTCCGGTGTTTCATCCGCCAGAGAAGAGAGTTGTGCGGCATCTGCCAGTTGTTGTTCGGTGACTCCGGGGGCGGGCAAAAATTCGGACGCTTGGCGGTTACCTAATGTGATGGTGCCGGTTTTATCCAGAAGTAACACATCGACGTCACCGGCGGCCTCAACGGCGCGTCCGCTGGTGGCTATTACATTGGCCCCTAACATGCGGCTCATACCGGCGACTCCGATGGCTGATAATAAACCGCCGATGGTCGTTGGGATGAGGCAAACTAACAGCGCGACCAGCACGGTAATAGTGACGGGGATACCCGCCTGGTTAGCCTCAACACTGAAAATTGAAAATGGGTACAAGGTGGCGGTTGCCAGTAAAAAGACGATGGTTAACGCCACCAATAAAATGGTCAGGGCCACTTCGTTGGGGGTTTTGCGCCGTTTGGCGCCTTCAACCATGGCGATCATTCGGTCAAGGAATGTTTCGCCGGGGTTTACACTGCACTCAACGACCAACCAGTCTGATAACACACGGGTGCCGCCAGTTACAGAGGAGAAATCGCCGCCTGATTCGCGGATAACCGGTGCAGATTCGCCGGTAATGGCGCTTTCATCCACGGATGCGCCCCCCTCTAAAACTTCACCATCGCAAGGCACGGTGTCGCCAGCTTCAATCAGGACTAAATCCCCTTTACGCAGGCTATCGGCAGAGACTTTCTCTTGCGGTGCGTCAACGCGAGCTTCTGACAGTTTTTTGGCCCAACTGGTTTTTTTCACCCCCCGCAGACTTTCAGCCTGCGCTTTGCTACGCCCTTCGGCCAGCGCTTCGGCAAAGTTGGCAAACAGCACAGTAAACCACAACCACAGGGAAACACTGCCGGTAAATAGGGCGCTGCCGGTGGTTTGCCCACTTAAAATGGCCAGCCAAATTAAGGTGGTTAGCCCACTGCCTAAATACACTACGAACATCACCGGATTGCGCCACTGGACACGCGGATCCAGTTTTTTCACGGCATCAAACAGTGCCGTACGCACTAGTGCGGGTTCAAAGATTGCGCGTTGTTTGCGAGTCATCATTATTCTCTCAGCGAGTTAACCAAATTTGCAGATGTTCAGCCACCGGACCTAAGGCTAAGGCAGGGATAAAGGTCAATGCACCGACCAACAGCACCGTGCCGACAAGTAAGCCGATAAACAGCGGGCCGGAGGTTGGCAGTGTGCCGTTGCCTGCCGGTTGGCGTTTTTTCGCGACCAGTGAGCTGGCGATAGCCAACACCGGCAGAATGACCCCGAACCGCCCCAAGAACATCGCCGCAGCTAGTAGCAGGTTATAAAACGGCGTGTTGACACTTAGGCCCGCAAAGGCGCTACCGTTATTGTTTGCCGCCGAGGAGAGGGCGTAGAGCACTTCACTAAAACCATGTGCGCCGGGATTCAAAATCCCCGCCCGCCCAGCATCGGTACACAGTGCCAGTGCCGTGCCAAGCAGTACGATAGTCGGTGTCACCAAAATGGCTAACGCAGTCATTTTCATGTCAAAGACGTCGATTTTTTTGCCCAGATATTCTGGCGTCCGGCCAATCATCAGCCCGGCAATAAAGACGGTCAGTAGCACGAACAGCAACATGCCGTACAAACCCGAACCAACACCACCAAACACCACTTCACCTATTTGCATCAACCACATTGGCACCATGCCACCCAAGGCAGTAAAGGAGTCGTGCATGGCGTTTACTGCCCCGCAAGAGGCCGCCGTAGTGACCACGGCATACATGCTGGTGGCCAGAATGCCAAAGCGAGACTCTTTGCCTTCCATATTGATATTGCTGTCGGCACCCAACTGGGTTAAATGCGGATTACCGGCCAACTCGGCGAACATCACCACCACTACAGCCACGACAAAAATCAGTGACATCGCCCAAATAAGTGCATGCCCTTGGCGGTTATCCCCCACCACCTGACCAAAGGCAAAACACAGCGCGCAGGGGATCAGGAAAATGGCCAGCATTTGTACAAAGTTGCTAAAGGCAGTTGGATTTTCAAAAGGATGAGCCGAGTTGGCACCAAAGAAGCCCCCCCCGTTTGTTCCCAACATCTTGATGGCTTCCTGCGATGCAACCGGCCCCATGGGTAAGGTCTGTTTTACGCCTTCCAATGTGGTGATATGCAGGTAACCGTCCAGGTTCTGTAGTACACCCTGACTGACAAAAATCAGCGCGATAAGCAGCGCAATGGGTAATAGGACATATAAAGTGATGCGAACCAAATCTACCCAGGCATTACCCAAGGTGGCAGCAGAATGACGAGCAAAAGCGCGGATCAATGCAAAAGCAACGGCAATCCCGGTGGCGGCTGACAGAAAGTTTTGCACGGTGAGGCCGACCATTTGGCTGAGATAACTGAGGGTATTTTCGCCGCTATAAGCCTGCCAATTAGTATTGGTGACAAAACTCACTGCTGTATTGAGTGCCAGATGCCATGACATCCCCGGCATATTTTCCGGGTTCAAAGGCAATGAACCTTGAGCCATTAACAGTGTGAATAGCAGCACAATGCCCAGCAAGTTGAAGCAGAGAAGAGCCATCGCATATTGCCAGCCATTCATTTCTTCATTTTTTACACCACTACAACACCATAAACCGGCCTCGATTTTTTGCAGTGGTCTGAAAGATTCGCCCTCAATCAGGCGCGCTAAAAAGTGCCCCAATGGGCGGGACAGCACCAACAACACCAGCATGAAACTGGCGATAAGCAGAAATCCTGACGCCGCCATTTAAAAGTCCTCCGCGTTAAATAAGGCATAGACCAAATAGCCCAGAAGCAGCAGAACCAGCAGCGCACCACCCAAGATGCTGAAACTCACGATATACCTCCACAGCGCTCATTTTTGATAAACCAGTTTTTGTTAACAGCAGCTTAGGAATTTGTAAGAAAAGTTCTTGATAAAAAAGCATGGGGGGGCGTAAAAAAAGTATAAAAACGGTCAAAAAATGAACAGTAAATGCGTGTAAATTAGTCAGTGGCACTGTGTGTTATCAAAGGGGGATGTTTTCTGACTACATTGCCAGCCTGCTAAATACATCCAGTTTTCTTATTCACAAAAGAATGCAACTCAGACGCAACAAATTTAGAGTCTTAATTAACCTTGCTGTAACAAAATTACAGGATTGATGTTTTTTTTCGCTTTTTTATGTGATTCAGTGGTCGGATGAGTGGTAAAGTTTCAATCAATGCGGTAAAATTTTGTCCAATTTCCAATTTTGTTTATTTTACTTTCAACGCCAGTCTGTTAATCGGTTCACTGTTTATTCGGGTTAACAGCGCACAAAGGCGTTTTAAAGGAGGACTATTATGTCTATGTATAACGCATACCCACTGCATCAGATTATCTTGCGCCGTAGCGTAGTGATTCTGGTTGGCTTATTGGCGCTGCCTATCATGTTGTTACGTAAGGATCGCGCCCGCTTTTATAGCTATCTACACCGCGTCTGGGTTAAAACCAGTGATAAGCCGGTCTGGTTGGCGCAGTCTGAAATGGCACCGCAGGATTTCTATTGATTTAGGTAATGTTTGAATTAAAGATATTAACCTCAACTCAAAAATGCCCTTAAGTTAAATAACTAAGGGCATTTTTATTTTCTATATATATTATTTAATTATTATATGATGTTATAATATAGATTATAACTATAATACATTGGTTACTTTCATATTTATTATTAATTACATTAAAATTTATTTTTAAATGCATAATTTAAATATTATGTATGATACTTTTTCATCACCAACAGACGTTGGCTATTAATACATAATTATCATTAGAGGGTTTATGGAAAGTTACGTACAAACAACATCATTGGTTAATTATAATAAAGGTATTTTTTCGCTTTATTTTGTCAGCCAGGATCAAAATAAAATGGCAAAAGGTATTACTGCCGTGAATGATGAAGAGCTTGAATTAAAACAGGTTGTGCATATGCCAGCATCAGGTTTTATGTACATGGTTTCTATGGTTAAAAATATGCTGGAAGATCCCCGAATGGAGCAAGAAATAAAAAATCTGATTAATTCAGGATTATTACCATCGATGGATAATTCAAGCGATAATATCGTAGAAGAAGTTGATATGAAGAAACTTAAAAAATAGTTAAATAAGGCAGTTATGTGGATAATAAAATTAACTCCACAATACCTCTGTCACCTGAAATACAAAATATAATTGGTGGGGTAATGTTGCTTACACGATATTCCCCACTACACCTATTATATTCTGTCTCAGAATGGCAGCAACGTATTGTTACTTCCCTCTTGTTAAATCAATTCAGATATTATGAAACCAAAAATGGAAAACCGATTGCATTTTGTAATTGGGCGTTATTGTCAGACGATAATTTGGCAGCATTAATTTCTGGTGAAAGGGATATCAATATTAATGATTGGCAGTCAGGGGATAATTTGTTTTTTCCTGAAATGATTGCTCCTTATGGTCATGTCAGGTTAATTGCAACTGATCTTCGCCGCAATATTTTTATATAAAAAAGGTGATATAGCATGTGCCATTAGAGGACGAATATATGATAAAGATTGTGAAATAGAACCAAAAATACAGTGGTTTACAATTTAATTTAAATAAGGAATTTATTATGGGTAAGAATGCATCACGTAGTGCAGAATATTTTTTTACGGGTAAATATAATGGCGATGACAGTAGTGAAGAAATTACTGCCATTGGGTTTGGGGGAAATTTACGCCCGTGGTGGTGATGATGAAATCACTGTTGGTTCTGTTGCGGCAATAGTTTATACGGGCAGTGGGGATGATAAGGTGGAAGGTGGGGCTGCTTATCTGGAAGTACAGGATACCTCGGGGGATTTAAGCATATCAGGTGCCGCTGGTGCATTTAATATCAGAAAGCAGGAAGGTGGAAATCTAAAATACCGAGGTGGTGCAATCGCTAATATTATAGAGCATTCGGGTAATGATGGCAGTATAGACTTTGCCGGAGTTGGTGGTTATAACCAAATAACACGGAGAGCTACCGGTTCATCCAATATACGAAAATTAAAACTGGATGATATTACTCTGGGGATATCAGAGTAAAAGATAATAATAGTGGAGAAACGTTAATTGCAAAGCAAATTAAAAATCAGAACGGGGCTTATGGATATATAGTGAGGCATAAGTATGGAGAAGGAGTTAAATACTTAAGGTTAAGATTTAATTTATTTATGGATGAAACAACGGGAGATATTAAGTTTAATTTAATTAAGGCTGATAGTTCTTTTAAGGCTAGATCCCTCGGTCGAATTAGTCGTGTCCCCAAGACATATAGAGATGGCTATTCAATTGATAGTATAGAATATTCTGTTCGCGAAATACATAATATCCCTATGTACAGTAAGCCAATAAAAGTTCACACTGGAGAAATAGCGGATTTTGTGGATGATAGTGGTTATAAATTAGCAGTCAATAATGATGACAATATTAAACTCTCAGCTTTAAAATTTATTGATTTTAATAAAATTGTAAAATTATATCGTTCAGAGAGTCAACCAAATATATATTACTATCAGTTTACTAGTAAGTGTAATACCCGTATTCTTGGAAGAATAAAGTTAAATATGGAAGCTACTGGTAGTATGAGTCGCGGGACTTTTTATTATTGTTACGAAATGGATATATTTTCAGTACCTGAAGAAAATCTTCCATTAGAAGAAAAAATTGATATGGAATATGTGTTGGGTAATGGTATTGATAGCCATGTTAAGCAATATTATAAACAATTAACTATATATTCTGATGGCTCTAATGGGCTAGATGTTAGTCTATCTTATACTATTGACAATGAAATGAAGATTGATAAAAGAAAAGAAATTATTAATGGGAATGTAAGAAATAATAAGACAATGCTTAATTTCACCAAAGAACAATTAAATGACAGTAACAAAAATATTTCATTTGTTGGAGGTGGTGTAGCTAACGTCATAAATTCCGATGTGGATAAAGGTGATGTGAAATTTAGCGGTGGTGGTATTGCGAATGTCATTACCCACCGTGCCGGGGAAGGAGATACAGATTTTAAGGGTATTGGTGCTGCTAATATTATTGTAAAAAGTGGTAAGCAAGGCGATTTAACGTTTGATGGTGCAGGGTTAGCAAATGTTATCGTGCATAAAAGCGATCACGGGAAAATGGATGTTACCGCCGGTGGTGCAGTTAATGTACTGGTTAGAATTGGTGATGGTCAATACCATGCAAAATTAATTGCACTAGGTAATATCTCGGTTCAGATGGGGGAGGGTGACAGCCGCATTTTAATGTTCGGTGGGCTTAATACACACACGCAAATTGGCTCCGGTAAGGCATTCTGGATTGCTGCGGGTGGCCTTAATGTCATGACGAAGAAAGGAGAGGGATCTATCTTCTCGATAGTGGGGGGCGGCGGTAATGTGGTAACTAACATTAACAGTGGTGATGCAACAATAATTGCCTTGGGGCTGGGTAATATTATTACGCATATGGGGGATGATGAACATCACTCTAATCTCAGTGTTATTGCGGTAGCAGCAGCAAATGTGGTGACCCAAAAAGGCAACGGAGATGTACAGGCTATTCTAGGCGGTGGAATTAATTTATTAACACAAATTGGTTCAGGTAAAACAGATGCCATCATGCTGGGTGGCGGCAATATTTTAACTAAAGTCGGCAATGGTGATACTAATGCCTTTATGTTTGGATTGGGTAATATATTAACCCATGTTAATACTCAAGAGAGCCAAACCCTGGGCGTGATAGTTGGGGCGGGTAATATTTATACTAAGGTCGGCAATGGCACAACGATTGGAGCCATGCTAGCTGCAGGTAATATGATGAGCCACATTGGCACCGGTGACACTTATGCATTGATGGGAGGTATTGGAAATATCTTCACTAAAGTCGGTGATGGCGATGTTTTGGCATTAATGGTGGCCAAAGGGAATATATTAACTCAAGTAGGTGATGGTCAAACTATCGCTCTTATGTTGGCGAAAGGCGGTAATATTTTTACCAAGGTAGGAGATGGAACAACCATAGCCGCCATGGTCAGTATGGCCAATATTATGACCCATATTGGTGATGGTGAAACATTCGCCTTAATGGCGGGTAAAGCGAATATCTTTACCAAAGTGGGCTCTGGTTTAACCGTGGCTTTGATGGCCGGTAATGTAAATGTTTATTCTCAAATTAACCGGCCGGGCACAAAAGAGGTTGGTGTAGGGATTTTTGCCGGTAAATTAAATGTAATGACCAAAGTGGGGGATGGTACCGCTGTGGCTATTATGTTCGGTAAAGCTAATATCATGACTCATGTGGGAGATGGTTCCACCGGTGCTATTTCAATAGCTAAAGGTAATATTATTACGAAAGTAGGTGATGGCTTTACGGGGGTTTTAGCTAAAGCTGAAGGTAATATTGTTACCCATGTAGGTAAAGGGATGTCTGTAGCTGTACTACATGGTAAGGGCAATGTATTGACTAAAGTAGGGGATGATATTGCTGTCGGGTTACTCATATCAGATAAAGGCAACATCATGACGCATGTCGGTGATGGTCTGACGGTGGGAATAGTCAAGGGTAAACTCAATATTGTTACAAAAGTTGGTCATGGTGATGGGGTTAATATTGCCTGGGGGGATTCGAATATTATCACCCATATAGGTAATGGTGACAGATATAATTTCATTAATGGTAAATATAATGTTATTACGCGAGTAGGGCAAGGTAAAGAGTTTACCGTAGTTAAAGCTAAGCATAATTTAATTAATTTAATTTCTGAAACTGATGGCGGTAAGTTGGATAGCTATACCGCCGCATGGGCAGAGAATAATATTATTACCTCGGTTGGTTATGGGCAGACTGTGGTTTTAGCAAAAGCTAAAAATAATGTTATTACTAAAGTTGGCGAGGGCGATTCTTATAATGTTTTGTGGGCTGATAGAAATATATCAACTCATGTCGGTGATGGTACCAAGGTGACATTAGCTAAAGCTGATCTGAATGTGATTACAGATATTGGTGATGGCTTAAATGTGACCGCGATTTATGGGAAAAACAATGTAAATACTAAAGTTGGCGATGGAACCTCTGTCAGTGTGATGTGGGGTAAACTCAATGTGAATACTAAGGTAGGGGATGGCCTGAATGTAGGAGTAATGAAAGGAAAGGCTAATGCTAATATTCACGTTGGCAACGGTCTTTCTATTGCGGCGAATTACGGTAGAACTAATGTTGTTATAAAAGTAGGTGATGGTGATTTTTATAATTTATCTGTTGCCTCGAGTAATACTCAAAGTAATAAATTAGCAAGTCTATTTAACAATATTAAACAACATGCCATGGGGCGTGCCGGTTCTCAGGCTATTAATTATTTAGTCAATGGAAATGAGAGTCATACTTCCGGCTTCAAAAATGGCCGTGGAGGCTATAAAATATCAGAACCGACAAACGATCTTGCTGGTTTCGAACTGGATAGTAAGGGTTTAATTGATGATTATAAATCGCCGGAGACATCACATGATTTTCAGGCGAGCAGCAGACAATTATCAACAATAAATAAACCAGATATTGATAGCGCAAAACAAAATGCAGAAAGGGCACTGGAAGATACATCAGGCAATCTCCACGATGCTGCTAACGGAAGACTGTATGAGGATAATAGTGCTGCCCTAAATAGTAATAAAGTAGCGATAGAAAATGATAAAACCGGGGCAGAGAATGATGGTGAAAAATTAAGGCAAGAAAAAGAAAAGCATCACCAAAGCAGCCAGCACGTCCAAAATCAATTAGCCTCTACCGATGAGTCCGCTTTAGCTAATATTGGTGCGGAGTACCAACAGCAGGTTAATCAGGAGGCTGAAGAGTTAGTTAGCCAACATCAATTGGCAAGCCTGGCACTTAGTAAACTTTCAGAAAGTAATATCATCAATTCGGTCAATGGGGATGCGGGTTCTTCAGTTCGTAATCCATTTGCTCAGGGTATTTTATCTGATGTCGATAGGCGGGTTTCTCAGGCAACAGTAACCGCAGATGAAAAATTAACACAAATCAACACTGATAGTGAAAAATATAAATCGCAGGTAGATCAAGCATTGGCAAAATCTGAATCTGCTGTCGTGGAGGGAAGAAAGAATGCAGAGCAGGCCAAGGCAGAAGAGCGTACCCGAGTTTCAGTAGCAACAGAAAGAACAGCAGAGGCTGAAGGGCAAAAAAAAAGCGCCATGCAGTCAGCAAGTGCGGCAGAAAATAAAGCACATGCAATGCAAAACGATGCCAGAAGAGCAGTGGATGATGCTGAAAATAAAGCGAATACAGCAAAGAATAATGCAAAAGGGGTACAGCAAGAGGAGGGGGATCGGCCCACAGATAGAAAGGTAGCAGAAGGCAGTGGTCGTCGTGTAGGTCAAGTGGCTTATACAACCAATGCTGCAGAGGTCTCTGATGAGTCAATCACCGATAGCGGAAATACACCCGAAAAAATAATATTAGCCAAAGCTGATGGCAGCATAACTAAAGAAATAAACAGAAATCCAGCCCCAGATATCGTTAATTCAGGTAAAGATGCTATCAATCAAGCTGTTGTTCCAGGCTTTAAAGATACTATGGATATTCCTGAACCATCGACGTATAAGCATACGAAATATGGGAGGTTATCATCTAAATATTTAGAAATCGGTATGCATAAATATACTCATGGTAAAGATGATAAAAGTCTCTCTTTCGAGTTTTCTCAAACATTAAAAATAATAAGAAAGGCATGGTATAAAAATTATAAATTAGCGAAAAAACATGTTACACCTAACGAAATTACAAATTCTTTCAATTTTAATTTGGGCGTCTGCTTTGCTTTGTCAGCAAAATATATGATGGCTGAGCGTAATTATGGTGTTGGCGGGGGTAAAGCTTATATAAGTTGGTTGCAGGATGTGGCTAATGGGTACAGTGCTAATATAGGAAAAACTAGCAATATAGATAAAATTCAAAAAAGTATTATGTCAAATTACTATCGTCAACAGTTTGAAAGTGAAATGATCAGTATTTTAAATATTCAAAATAGTCAATCAGTTTACAATCGTGCCGATATGTTTGCATGTGATCTTATTAAAATTAGAAATGAAATGGCTTTATCTAGAAAAGTATATGATGATGATTCCGTTTTCAATATTATTAATAATATTGAAAGTAAATTGAAGGTAAAAAATGCTTTCACCAAAACGACTTTCGATAGTTTAAGAAAAAACTATGTAAGTACTGATATAGAAACGCCTTCAGACATCATTAATATTCTTACAGGGTATGCGGAAGATGAGAAAGCGAGAGGGTTAGATAATTATTATGGTGAGCTGAAACGTAATGGTATTAACCGTGCCGAAAAATTTAAAAATCCTTATCCTGAACAAGAAAATTATACTACTTTGATGGCACAATTGAGGAGCCCAGGTGAGAATACTTTCGTGGAATTTGATTCTACCAATCATGCTATGAATATAACAATTATTAAAAAAGGCAGCGGGTATCAGTGGTCTTTTTTTGAGCCAAATTATGGAGGGGTTTCGTTTGACAATTATAATGACTTTAGAAAGTTTATGGATGGTTTTACGAAAAACAGGAATAGCTACAATAGGTTAGAGGATGACTTTGAGGTTAATTATAATTTATTTATTTCAGATAAAGATATGCAGTCTGTTAGAGGAAAATGGGATATTTTCCGTAGTAATGAACAAGCCTACTTATTAGATAGATTAAAGTCAGAGGGTATTGAGTTTTCCCTAGGTAAGAAAATGAAAGGAAAGATTACTGACTATAAAGCAGAAACCAATAATAAAGGTGATGAAAAAGTAACTTCATTTACTGTTGAAGTTTTTGATGAGAAAAATAAAAAATCAACATCGGTACAAATAGATGCTATGGAGTTTAATTCATCCATTAAAAAACTAATGCCGCATGCTGATCATCTGAATAAAGTATCGGATGGTGCTAACGTTAAAATGTTGGTAGGTGACGATACAATTCGTTTCATCAATATTAACACTTCTGCGGAAGTATTTATTGTTAAGTCGCCTCATTCAAGAGTATTAGGCGATGAGAATTACGATCCTGTCAAAGTAAAGCAGAAGGAGAGAAAAACTATTCACTCTGCTAATGGGGATGGTAAAACTCGTTATGACGGACAAGTTATTGTCCAACTTGAAGAGAATACTGCTGTCCACGAAGCTGCTGTTAATTTAGCCGCGAAGCATTCTAATTCTGTGCATGTCAAACTTGATCAACAAGGTCATTATCAAGTTATATCCGGTGATCCTGGTTTGTTAAAGGGGGACATCCGTTGGCAATTAGTCGGCCATGGACGCGATAAAAACGATGAGGGCAAGGGGAATCAGACATTTGCTAACCACTCTCCAAATGAATTGGCAAAAAATATTAAACGGCTGCGTGGTGATCTTGATAGTGTTTATGGAATAAAAAGTACCCCACAATATATCAGTCTGGTTGGCTGTCGGTTGACGGGAGAGAATAAACAGCAAGGTTTTGCTAAGGCATTTATGCGAGCAGTCGGTAAAGAAGGCATCCGTGCCGATATTTCCGCAAGGCGTGCTCGTGTATTAGTTGATGACCAAGGCCGTAAAATTACATTGGATGAGCAGGGTAATCAAAGGCATAAAATCAGCGAAGATAAAATTGTATTACACTGGAATGAGCAAGGTAACATTGAACATATTAATGACGATGTACGAAATAATATTGCGCGGTCTACAATAGATATTCACAGAGTTGGTGCTACATCAGATGACAGCACGGTACAGGGGGCTATAGACCGTAATACTGAGAGATATATCAGGCCAACTGACAGAAGGACATCGACAACTACAGAATCAGCTACCACGGATAACTCAAAACAAGAGTTCAGTTATGGTGGAAATATAAGTATTCAAGTTGGCGATGATGAGTTTACTTCTATTAATTGGGGAACCTCTAATCTAGGCATAAAAGTGGGAGAGGGTGGATTCAAGACCTTAACCTTTGGCGATAATAACGTCATGATTCATATCGGTAGTGGTATGAGTAAACACAGTGTTGATATTGGTGGCTATCAAGCCTTTGAAGGCGTCCAAGTATTTGTTGGTAGCCGGAATGTTGCGTTTAATTATGGTCACAGTAACGATGTTATTTTTATGGCTGATAAATCGATTATTAGCCCACCATTAGTTAACCCGTTTGATCATGCAGCGCGGATGAGCGAAATATTAGTTACTATTGCGCAGGATGGTGAAGGTGAAGATTGGCTGGCTACTCAAGACCAACAATGGACATTGTCTGGAGCAAAAAAATACCTATCAGACTTCTCGGGGCTAGATGCTAACAGCAGCGTAGATTATGACACACTAATAAATTTGGACTCACAGACTTTACGCAGCGGACGTGGTTTCACAACTGATATTGAAAGTACGCTAAATGATAAATATAACCAGTGGCTAAGCAACTCGCGTGGCGGACAATCCAATTCAATGGGGCAAGCTTCAACGAAGTCAAGTCAGTTGAAAGACCTGCATAATAAGGCTGTTTTTAATATAGCTGTCGCCGGAGAAGGTGCTGATATTATTGCGACCAACAGCAACTGGAATTTTGTTTTTGGTGATAACGTTCAATCTATTATGGATATTAATGTTGGCTCACTATTTAGTTTAAGCACTCAAGAATATACCTCATCAGGTAGGGTGAAAACTACCATGACCTATAAGCTTGACGACTTACCAAGGCAAATGAGGAATAAGCTGATTAATCGCTTGGCGGGTGTTAATGCTGATACCACATTGGGTGATATTTTTGGTGTGGATTATGACGAGTTTGGCCGAATTATTTCTCGTGATGGTCAGGAGATTGATCAAGACGCTGTACTTAAGGAAATGTTGGAAGTCGTTGCTGAGTTTGGTGGCGAAAAACTGAAGGTAATTAGTAATCCAGAAAAGTTACTAGATGGTATAGAAGCTAATCTGAATATGGGTAGCAGTGCTATTACCTCGTTTGCTCAGAGGCATGGTTTACAGGATAAAGCGCCTGACGAAACTGATCATGATTCTGTCGCCGATATTTATACCAATCCGCCGGTACCTGAAAATGATCAAGCATTTGGCTTTAACTCACTGAATATTCCTAATTTATTTGCTGTTATGTTTAATAAAGATCGGCAAACAGAATTAGAAGGTATGGTTGACGATATTAAAGAAAATATGGCTAAAGATCTGCTTAATATGGAGCAGAAGTTATTTGAATTTTTACAAAATAGTGGTCATTTAATCGATGATGGAGATATCCATGTCTCGTTAGGGAATTATAATTTCACTTTTGGTGGCCACGGGCGTGATTTAGCTGCTTATTTGGGTGATAACAATAATTTCTGGGGAGGTCATGGTGATGATGTTTTCTATGGCATGGGTATTTCTAACATATTTACCGGCGGTAAAGGTAATGATGTCGGTGTACTAATGGGCCGAGAAAATACTATGTTTGGCGGTGTCGGTGATGATATTGCCGTGCTTGCTGGACGAGTTAATACTGCTTACCTCGGTGAGGGCAATGATCAGGCCTTTATCTTCGGAGAAACGGGGGGTATTGATACCGGTTCTGGGCAGGATTATGCCGTGGTTGCTGGTAATTTTAACCGACTCTCTAGCGGCTCTGAACAAGATTATGTGGTCATCATTGGCAATAATAATGTGGTTGAATTAGGTTCGGGGGATGATAGTAGCCGAGTATTTGGCAACCAGAATACAGTCTATGGTGATAGTGGTAACGATAATATCATCCTGCTGGGCTATTCATCTATTATCTACGGTGGTACAGGCGATGATAAACTTATCGCTAATTCGATTTCCAAATTCAGCAAGATAGAGGCTGGGGAAGGTAATGATACACTTGACTTAGGGGGTTACAAAAACCTCTTTAGTGGTGGCATTGGCAACGATTGTTTTGTGATTACTGAAGCTGTTATTGACTGTACTGTGAGCGATGCCAGTGGTGGTGATGATATTCTATTTAAAGATATTAATTGGCAAGATATCTGGTTCCAACGCAGCGATAATGACCTTATTGTTCTGGTTGATCGCCGGATCGGAATAACGACTGAACAGAGTGAGTTTGAAAATATTGGCTCAGTGACTTTCTCAGATTATTTTGCCGGCGAGCGGGCAAATATAGTTGTGAGTATTGAGGGTTCAACGTCGAAGACGATTCTGCAAGATGGAGCACTGGATAGCCTTGTGGATATGATGAGCAAGCATGATATCACTGAGAGTAGTAGCGACTTTATGCAGCAGATAGATACGAGCTTGCGTAATAATATCGCAGCAGCTTGGGGTAATGTCCTCACTGCGTAAGATATTCTTCTTTATTTAACCTCAGATATTGAGATAAAAATGCCGTTCAGATAATCACTGAGTGGCATTTTTATTGGTATCTATTACGCCCCGCAGCGATAAGATTGTTATGATTAATCTCATGGTTTTTACATTTGGGGCTGGCGCATGTCGATAACAAATAAGCAAGTTAACAGTACTGAACATCTTTATGCTTTACACGAACTTGATCAATTAATTGCCAGCGGTATCACCCGTGGCAAGTTGATGGAGTTTCATAGCCGCTATAAACTCGTGCTCTTGGCACATTCACAGCCTGAATATCGCGAGATTGGGCCTTTTGTGGCAGAGCTGGATAAATGGCCTTCATTAGCCGAGTTTGCCACTGAGTATCGTCAACGTCTGATTCAGCTGTTATCTCATCAGCCCACCGCTGCTAACCACACCAATGTATTGATGCATGTGCAAGGTTATTTCCGGCCTTATCTCACTTCTGACCAGCGCCAAGCTTTGGCGCAATTGATTGAAAAATATCGGTTAGGGGAGGTGCCGTTAAGCGCACCTATTGGCCAAATAACGGCTTATATGGTGGAGTTCCCTAATGATTATCTGGCCGGGCAGCACTATTTTACTTTTTATTCAGCGCAGGGATAAAACATGGCAACGCATTTGGTCTGGTTTCGCACTGATTTGCGCCTAACGGATAATTTGGCGCTGCATGCGGCTTGCCAGGATCCACACGCGACGGTGATTGCAC
This sequence comes from Yersinia vastinensis, assembly GCF_044905075.1. Taxonomy (NCBI): domain Bacteria; kingdom Pseudomonadati; phylum Pseudomonadota; class Gammaproteobacteria; order Enterobacterales; family Yersiniaceae; genus Yersinia; species Yersinia vastinensis. The sequence continues at coordinate 3,312,975 of NZ_CP173260.1, read as the reverse complement.
TGTTTATTGCTACGCCAGCACAATGGGCGGCGCATGATATGTCGCCACGGCAAGCCGCGTTTCTGCTACAAAATTTGCAACAGTTACACACAGCACTCGCCGCACGGGCGATACCGCTCCACTATCATCAGTGCGATGATTTTCAAGATTCCATTGCCTGGCTGGATGATTTTTGTCAGCAACATCAGGTTGATGCCCTGTTTTATAATCAACAGTATGAATTGAATGAACGGCGACGCGATGAAGCACTAACAGCTCGGCTTCATCGTCGGGATGCTCTTTGCCATTCGTTCCATGACAGTGTGCTATTGCCGCCTGGGAGCGTTCTGACGGGCAATAATGAAATGTACAAAGTATTTACCCCGTTTCGTCGGGCGTTTATTCAACGCCTGATGATGAGTGATTGTCGCAGTGTGCCCGCGCCAAAAAAACGCGTAGCCTCGATGGTTACTGCACCACAATCTCTAAGTCCCTTTGATTATCCGCAGCAATCTGTCGACAGCTTACTATTTCCAGCCGGTGAAGAGGCTGCCCTTCAGCGCTTGCGGACTTTCTGCCGTGAGCAGGTGCAGGATTATCAACAGCAACGTGATCTCCCCTCGGTCGCGGGAACCAGTAGTCTGTCACCTTATTTGGCATTGGGAATACTTTCGCCCCGCCAATGTGTTAACCGTCTGAGAGCAGAATGCCCAGAGGTATTAGAGAATGCCGACAGCGGTGCTTTTATCTGGCTTAGTGAACTGATCTGGCGTGAGTTTTATCGTCATTTACTGGTTGCTTATCCGCGGTTATGCCAGCACCGTCCCTTTATTGATTGGACTGATGCCGTAGTATGGAATCACTCTGAACAGCAATTAATTGCCTGGCAACAGGGGCGAACCGGTTATCCTATTGTTGATGCAGCAATGCGACAGTTAAATGAAACTGGCTGGATGCATAACCGTTTACGAATGATTAGCGCCAGTTTTCTGGTCAAAGACTTATTGATCGACTGGCGACAAGGCGAGCGCTATTTTATGTCGCAATTATTGGACGGTGATTTGGCCGCGAATAATGGTGGCTGGCAATGGGCGGCTTCAACCGGTACAGATGCCGCGCCCTATTTTCGTATTTTTAATCCCACCACGCAGGGAGAGCGTTTTGATACTGACGGCGTTTTTATTCGTCGCTGGCTGCCTGAATTGGCGGCGGTACCAGACAGTGATATCCATCAGCCATGGCGTTGGGCGCAGCGGCAACAGCAACAGTTGGATTACCCGACACCGCTGGTGGACCATAAAGCAGCCAGATTGGCGACACTCGCGGCATTTGACGCCGCAAAGCGGGATGACCGCAAGGATCCCTAACCACAAGGAGCCTTCATGTTTTTGACTACTTTTTTGACTCAATCGGAATCACCCATTAGCCAGCGCCGCAACAGGTTGATTAATATCGGGTTGGTTTTCTCTTTTAGCCTGTACAGCTCACTGGCCTTTGCCGGTTTTGAAGTTATCGCTCTTGGCGTGGAGGGCGGTGTCAGTGACGGCAATCTGACTTCTTATCTCATTCGTGATGATAGCCAGCCAGTGTACTTGGCATTAGATGCCGGCTCAGTATTACCGGGAATCGCCAAGGCACTGGAGAAAGGCAATTTTCCTGATATCACGGATGAAGTTGCAGCCCCATTGACCCGGCAGGGATATATTTTTCGCCAACGTATTAACAGCTATTTCATCAGCCATGCTCATCTTGACCATGTTTCCGGCCTGATTATTGGTTCGCCAGAAGACAGTAAAAAAACCATTTATGCCTCGGTAGATACTATTGATGTGCTGCGAAATTACTATTTTAACTGGCGTGTCTGGCCCAATTTTACTGATAGCGGCAGTGGCACCCGTTTAGGCACTTATCGGCTGCAATTGGTGCGGCCAGCCCAGCCGCTGAGTTTGGGGTTGACCCGCTTAACCGGTGAGATGTACCCCTTAAGCCACGATAAGTCACCCTCTTCGATGTTGCTTATCAGCAGTAATAACGCCACTTTTGCCTATTTTGGTGACACTGGCCCGGATGAGATAGAAAAGTCGAAAAATCTGGATACGGTGTGGCGTAAACTGGCGGAAAAGGTTAAACAGCAGCAATTGAAAGGGATGATCATTGAGGTCTCCTATCCCAATGAAGCGCCAGACAGTAAGTTATACGGGCATATGACACCGCAATTTTTGCTCAAAGAGCTAAAAAAATTGGCTACTTATAGCGGCGAAGGAGAGCCATTAAAAGGTTTGTCAGTGGTGATTAGCCATATCAAGCCCTCATTCCAACAGGGGAAAAATGTGCGTAAAACCATTGCTGCCGAGTTAGCACAAGGCAATGATATGGGCATTAATTTTATTATTATGGAACAGGGCGATAGCCAGAAATTCTGAGCTTGTATCACGTAGACTGATATTTTTGAATTTATCCTTTTCATCTGTATTGATAACTGACGAGACAAATAGAAATGCGTAACACGGAACTGGAAACCCTCATTAATACTAAGCTGGACATCGCGGCTTTTCAGGATTACGCACCCAATGGTTTACAGGTAGAGGGGCGCGAAGAGGTTCGCCGTATTGTCACGGGTGTGACCGCCAGTCAGGCATTGCTTGATGCGGCTGTCGAGCAACAGGCTGATGCTATTGTGGTGCATCACGGTTATTTTTGGAAAAACGAACCGGTAGTGGTTCGAGGAATGAAGCGTAACCGACTGAAAACATTGCTGACTAATGACATTAATCTGTATGGCTACCATTTGCCACTTGATGCTCACCCCGAATTAGGCAATAACGCGCAGTTGGCTAAATTACTCGACATTCGGGTGTTAGGAGAAATTGAATCTCTCTTACCTTATGGTGAGTTTGATACCCCGATAAACGCCGTCATTTTGCGTGAAAAACTGGAAGCATTGCTGGGCCGCTCGGTACTGCATTGCGGTGACCATGCGCCTGTGAGTATTCGTCGCATCGCCTGGTGCAGTGGCGGTGGGCAAGGATTTATTCAGCAAGCTGCTGAATTTGGTGTTGATGCATTCATTACTGGTGAAGTTTCTGAGCAGACAATTCATATTGCTCGTGAGATGGGTGTGAATTTTTATGCGGCAGGGCATCATGCGACTGAGCGCTATGGTATCAAAGCGCTGGGAGAATGGCTCGCGAGCCAGCATCAATTTGACGTTATCTTTATTGATATTCCTAACCCAGCCTGAGTCGGGTTGGGTTCTTTGCCAGCACCGATGGTGAACATCGGTGCTCAAGTATTATTTGATGGGCAGGTTTTTAACAGCAATAACATTTAACCACAATAAAACAAGGGTTTATCAGTGGTGTGGCTATTCAAAACAGTCATCTTGCTGTAGTTGGATGATAAAGCTGCAATTTTTAAGAATATTTCCTCGCTTCACACTGATTCTAAATAAGAAAAAATTCGCATCATCCCCGCAATCCTCATTAAAAAACCACCAAAATACATGTTGCTAGTGATTAATATCGCTCTTTTATCTGAATCTAGTGATTGCTCTTAATTATTGGTTAATTCGCTTCTATTGACAGCGCTTAGGTGCTAACGCATAAATATGTACTTATGGCTGCTATTTATCTAAAAACGAAAAAGATAAGTTGATGAAGGGGATGTGAGTGCAACGAGCACGATGTTATTTACTGGGAGAAAGTGCGGTGGTTCTGGAACTGGAACCGCCGGTGACATTAGCAAGTCAGCAACGGATTTGGGGTTTAGCTGATCGTCTGATTCATCATTCTGATGTCCTTGAAGCGATCCCCGGCATGAATAATCTAACCTTATTGCTGACAGATCCACAAAATACCGCGCTGGATGCGATTGAACGGCTACAGCGCTGGTGGGAAGAGAGCGAGTCATTAATCCCTGAGTCGCGCGATATCACTATCCCGGTGATTTATGGTGGGGAGGCTGGCCCTGATCTGGCTGAGGTCGCGCGCTATACCGGTATGACAGAGCGTCAGGTCGTTGAATGCCATGCCGAGGCGAGCTATATCGTCTACTTTCTCGGTTTCCAGCCGGGCTTCTCTTACATGGGAGGGATGCCAGAGCAACTGGCCACACCGCGCCGCGCTGAGCCACGATTGGTTGTTCCGCCGGGTTCGGTTGGTATTGGGGGGAGCCAAACAGGCATTTATCCACTGGCTACCCCCGGTGGTTGGCAGCTTATTGGCCGTACATCACTGGCACTGTTTAACCCGCTAGAGATGCCGCCTACCTTGCTGCGACCGGGTGACAATGTGCGCTTTCTGCCTTTGAAGGAGGGCGTATGCTGAAAATTATTCGTTCTGGTATTTACACCACAGTTCAAGACAGTGGTCGCGGCGGTTTTCGTCGTTTGGGGATAAGTCAGGGGGGGGCACTTGATTTACCCGCACTGAGCATGGCAAACATGTTGGTCGGCAATGACGTGGGTGCTGCTGGGCTGGAAATTACCTTGGGTCAATTTACTGCCGAATTTACTCAACCGGGCTGGATAGCCGTGACCGGTGCGGGCTGTGATGCCAGACTTGGAGGCCAACTGTTGTGGACAGGATGGCGTTATCCAGTCAAACGAGGGCAACAATTAACACTCGGTGTGCCGCACCGCGGGATGCGCAGTTATCTGGCGATTTCTGGCGGCATTAATGTACCGGAAATGTTGGGATCGCGCAGCACCGACTTGAAAGCCGGGTTTGGTGGCTATCAAGGACGATTGATTAAAGAGGGCGATAGCCTGCCGCTCGGCAAACCGACCCGTTTGCCACGTGAGTCAGTGGGTATCAAACAACTGTTATTTGGTAACCGTGTGCGAGCAGTACCGGGGCCGGAATATCATGAATTCGACGATATCGCACAAGGGGCTTTCTGGCGTGAAGCTTGGCAACTTAGCCCGCAAAGTAACCGGATGGGGTATCGCCTGACGGGCCGCGAGTTAATGCGTACGACGTCTCGCGAAATGTTATCCCACGGTTTATTACCCGGTGTGGTGCAAGTCCCTCATAACGGCCAGCCGATTGTGCTGATGGCCGATGCGCAGACAACAGGCGGCTACCCCCGAATTGCTTGTGTTATCGAAGCTGACCTCTATCACTTGGCACAACTGAGACTCGGCGAACCGGTGCACTTTGTGCAATGTAGCGTGGAAGAAGCGCTGAGAGCCAAATCGGAGCAGCAGCATTTTCTGCAACAGATTGAGTGGGGTTTACAACAAGGATTTGATGACAAGGAGGCCAAATGAACATTGATTTAAATGCAGATTTAGGTGAAGGCTGCGCCAATGATCACGCGCTGTTGCAATTAGTCAGTTCCGCCAATATCGCCTGTGGATTTCATGCCGGTGATGCACAAACAATGCGCCAATCTGTGCGTTGGGCGATGGAATATGGGGTAGCTATCGGCGCCCATCCAAGTTTCCCGGATCGTGAGAACTTTGGTCGTACTGCGATGCAGCTTCCACCCGAGACGGTCTACGCCCAAGTCGTTTACCAGCTTGGCGCCCTTGCGGCGATTGTGAAAGCGGAAGGGGGCGTGATGCAACATGTGAAGCCCCACGGTATGTTGTACAACCAAGCCGCGGTGGATTCGCAATTAGCCGATGCTATTGCCCAAGCAGTCAAAGCTGTCGACTCGTCCTTACGGCTGGTTGGATTGGCAGGGAGCGAATTGATCAGTGCTGGTCAGCGTGCGGGTTTAGTCACCCGTCAGGAGGTTTTTGCAGACCGACGGTATCAATCTGACGGTACTTTAGTCCCGCGCAGCCAGCCCGATGCTTTAATTGAAAGTGACGAACTGGCTTTGTCACAAACCCTAGCCATGGTGCAGCGCCATCAAGTGCAGGCCCGCGATGGCCGTTGGGTGTCGGTGCAGGCAGATTCTGTGTGTGTGCATGGCGATGGTGCTCATGCCTTGAGCTTTGCGCGTCGTTTACGTGAGCGTTTTCAGCAAGAAAATATCACCGTCACCGCACAGTAATACCATGCTTTTTGGGCAGTAAAAACCATAACCGCTTGGCCCGAGCGGAACCCTTAAAAGTATGCTTTATGACAGGAGAGTCACCTTGGAACAAACAGTCAACTTATGGCCGCTGATTGGTATTGCGGCGATTGTCATCGGATTTTTACTGCGTATTAACGCAGTTTTAGTCGTAATCAGTGCCGGGATTATTACCGGTCTGGCTGCACTGATGCCGATAGCAACTATTTTAGAAAAGCTCGGTGAGGGATTCCTCAATACGCGTAACTTGCCTTTGATTCTGTTACTGCCTTTGGCCGTTATCGGTTTACTTGAGCGACACGGTTTGAAAGAGCGGGCGCAAGCATGGATATCGCAAATTAAAAGCGCGACTTCTGGCCGTTTACTCATTGTGTATTTGTTTGTGCGTGAAGCCACGGCAGCGCTGGGTTTAACTAGCCTCGGTGGTCATGCACAGATGGTGCGGCCACTGTTGGCCCCAATGGCGGAAGGTGCAGCCACCACTCGTTATGGCGAGTTACCAGAGAAAGTGCGCTATCGACTACGTGCGATGTCTGCTGCCACAGATAACGTCGGCCTGTTCTTCGGTGAAGACATTTTTGTCGCCTTCGGGGCCATTATCTTCATGCACAACTTTATGTTGGAGTCCGGCGGTATTCAAACCGAACCACTGCATATTGCGCTGTGGGGGATCCCGACGGCGATTTGTGCCTTCCTGATCCATGCCTATCGCCTACAGCGCTTAGATAAACACCTTGCTGCTGAATTAACTGCACTGAATCAGTCTGCTTTGGCTACCAAAGGAGACGCCAAATGATTTTCCAACAGCAATATTTATACTGGTTGGCGGGCGTCGTACTCCTAATTGTCGCGGTCATGTCATTTCGGGATAAAGCTAACCCACGCCGTCTGACGACCGGTTTATTTTGGGGGTTATACGGGCTCATTTTTCTGGTAGGGGACTGGACCTACCGCTTGGCGAATACGCTAGCCGGTGAAGGGCCGGATGAAAAACGCGTATTGAATATTACGGTCGGCGTGGTAGTCGTGATCATGGCACTGATAGCCGGTTTCGGTGGGGTAAAGCTGGGCAGCTATCATCAGCGTACTGCACAAGAGCGCGAAGTGAGTGCCAAGCGTTTGGGCAACAAATTATTTCTTCCAGCGCTGACTATTCCGGTTGTGACCGTTATCGGCGTGCTGCTGTTTAGCTATGTCCCGGCGTTAGATCAATGGCTGTTTGGTACGGGTAACCACGCAACTTTAGTGACCTTATTTTCAATGACCGTCGGTTGTGTGCTCGGTTTGCTGATTGCGGTTGCCCTGACCCGCGAAACTGCGGCACAACCGGTGCAGGAAGCTCGGCGCTTGCTGGATTCTATCGGTTGGGCATTTATCTTGCCGCAAATTTTAGCAACATTGGGTTTACTGTTTACGACTGCTGGCGTGGGCACCGCGATCGCGCATCTAACACAGGAATATCTGGCGGTAGATCATCGCTTTATCGCCGTGGCAGTCTATGCTATTGGCATGGCGTTACTGACCATGATCATGGGAAATGCGTTTGCAGCTTTCCCCATTGTGACTGCGGGGATCGGTATTCCAATTCTGGTGTTGCAGCACGGGGGTAACCCGGCGGTCATGGCCGCAATCGGGATGTTCTCTGGTTATTGTGGCACCTTGATGACACCGATGGCCGCCAACTTTAACATTGTCCCTGCTGCATTATTGGAGCTACCGGATAAAAATGCCGTGATCAAAGCGCAAATCCCAACCGGGGTAACACTTTTGATTGTTAACGTATTTTTGCTTTATTTCCTGATGTTCCTCTAGGAGAGATGATGAGAAGTGTATTAATTACAGGGTTTGAGCCATTTGGCGGTGAGCGGGTTAATCCCTCTTGGGAAGTGGTCAAGCAACTGAATGATTTAATGATGGGTGGGGTCAGAGTGGTGGCCCGCCAACTACCCTGCGCTTTTGGTGAAGCCCTGACCGTGCTGAATGCTGCTATTGATGATATTCAGCCGGTATTGGTACTCGCGATTGGTCAAGCCGGTGGGCGTGCAGATATCACCATCGAGCGGGTTGCCATTAATATTGATGATGCCCGTATTCCAGATAATCTGGGTAATCAACCTGTCGACCAGCCCATTGTTGAAGACGGTCCAGCGGCTTATTTTACCCGTTTGCCTATCAAAGCGATGGTGCAGGGAATTCGTGATGCAGGCATTCCGGCCTCGATTTCCCAGACGGCAGGAACCTATGTCTGCAACCATGTGATGTACGGTTTATTGCATCGGTTAAATTCATCCAATAATGATGTTAAGGGTGGGTTTATCCATATCCCTTATTTACCGGAACAGGCGGTCGATCACCCTGGTGCGCCTAGTATGTCAACACAATCGGTGTTGATAGCCTTGGAACTGGCCATCTCTATTGCACTGCAAATTGAACATGATTTGCATATTCCCGGCGGTGCCATTCATTGATTCAGCCATAAAAAATGCCACCGAAAGGTGGCATTTTGCATGTGTTCAGAAAGATAAAATGACTTATTTTTTCAACTGACTCTTAAATTCACGTTCTGCATAACCGGTATAAAGTTGGCGCGGACGGGCAATTTTAATGCCTTCGTCGTGCATTTCATTCCAGTGAGCAATCCAGCCAATGGTACGGGCGATTGCGAAGATAACAGTGAACATTGATGATGGGATCCCCAATGCTTTCAAGATGATACCTGAATAGAAATCGACGTTTGGATACAATTTACGCTCGATGAAGTACGGGTCGTTCAGCGCAATATGCTCCAACTCCATCGCCACTTTCAGCAGGTCGTCTTCCAGTTTCAACTCTTTCAGCACTTCATGGCAGGTTTCGCGCATGACTGTCGCGCGTGGATCGTGGTTTTTATACACACGGTGACCGAAGCCCATCAAGCGGAATGAATCATTTTTGTCTTTTGCACGACGGATAAATTCAGGAATGTGCTCAACCGTTTTAATTTCTTCCAGCATTTTCAAACAAGCTTCGTTCGCGCCGCCATGAGCAGGTCCCCACAGAGAGGCGATCCCAGCGGCAATGCACGCAAACGGGTTTGCGCCAGAAGAACCGGCGGTACGCACAGTTGAGGTTGAAGCGTTCTGTTCGTGGTCGGCGTGCAGGATGAAAATACGATCCATTGCGCGCTCTAGCACTGGGTTAACTTCATACTCTTCGCAAGGTGTTGAGAACATCATGCGCAGGAAGTTACCCGCATAAGACAGGTCGTTACGTGGGTAAACGAACGGCTGACCAATGGAATATTTGTAACACATCGCGGCAACGGTCGGCATTTTCGACAGCAGACGGAAGGCGGTAATTTCACGATGACGCTCGTTATTCACATCCAGCGCATCATGATAGAAGGCAGCCAGCGCACCTGTCACCCCACATAATACGGCCATTGGGTGTGAGTCACGGCGGAAACCACGGAACAAACTGGTGATCTGCTCGTGGATCATAGTGTGGCGAGTGACCGTCGCTTTAAAGGTTTCGTACTCTTCAGTTGTTGGAGCTTCGCCATACAGCAGAATGTAGCAAACTTCCAAATAGGTAGAATTGTTAGCTAACTGGGCGATCGGGAAGCCACGGTGCAGCAAAATACCTTCATCACCATCGATATAAGTGATTTTTGATTCGCAGGATGCGGTAGAAGTAAAACCGGGGTCAAAGGTAAAATAACCTTTAGAACCTAAGGTGCGGACGTCAATGACGTCAGTGCCGAGGGTTGGGGATAGCACGCCCAGTTCGATCGCAGCTTCGCCTTCTAAATTCAGCGTCGCTTTCTTGTCAGCCATTTACAGTCTCCTTAGCGCTTATTTTAAAACCCCTAACAACTGAAATATCTTAGATGGCTGCAGGCCATCACCTCATCAGCACTGCTCTGTTTTATTCACAATGAAAAATGTGATTTAGGGTACAGAGTGTTTTGCCAATGCGGCCCGTGATCCAAACTCTGGATCGACAGGCGATGTTGTAAAGTTGTTAACGATTTGTCGGATACTTATCGTTTATGGTTCATTGCCTACGATATCTGTGGGGATATTTACTAAATACACTGTTGCATAACTTAGGCTTATGGGGAAGTGTATCCGCAGACCTTTAGTGCATCATAGGGCTTATTTCTACCCTAGTTGTAATGGAAATGTTTATTCTTTGTCAAATCAGATAATTAATTTTATATAAATTGTGTAAATCGTGATCCTAATCACTGTTCAGGGGAAATGTTACCAATCAGTTTGTGTGGGAATTGTAATAAGAATGTGAACCACCTATACTGCCGCCAGGTCTCCGGATTACCCTGAAGTAGGAGCACCCAGCGTTATAAAGAACACGCCAACTAAGCATTCAGGATGTTATGTTTAGATGTGCGATGTGAAGGGTTTTGGCCCCTAACGCTGTCTGACCCCCACCCAGATCCGGAGGATGGAAAATAATAAAAGCTGTGTGGGCAAAACCGTGAAAAAACAAAGACCTGTCAATTTGGATCTGCAAACGATTCGATTTCCTGTTACTGCGATAGCGTCCATTTTACACCGAGTCTCTGGCGTAATAACTTTCGTTGCCGTTGGTATCCTCCTCTGGCTGTTAGGTTTGTCTGTTTCCTCGCAAGAGGGATTCATGCAAGCTGCGGCGATCATGAATAGCTTTTTTGTTAAATTCATCTTCTGGGGAATACTCACTGCGCTGGCCTATCACGTTTGCGGTGGCATTCGTCACTTGCTAATGGATTTCGGCTATATCGAAGAGAGCTTGGCTGCGGGGACCCGCTCCGCCCAAGTCGCAATGGTGTTAACTTTGGTGCTGTCAGTTTTAGCTGGAGTCCTTGTATGGTAAGCAATGCTTCTGCGTTAGGGCGTAATGGAGTACACGACTGGCTGTTACTACGTGCTTCTGCAATCGTCATCACTCTGTATGTTCTTTATATTCTGGGCTTTGTCGTCATCGTCCCAGATATCACCTACGAAATCTGGCGTGGCTTTTTCGCCTCGCACATCACAAAAGTATTTACCCTGCTGACATTACTGTCGATTTTGGCTCACGCCTGGATTGGTCTGTGGCAGGTATTAACGGACTATATCAAGCCGCTAGCGGTACGACTGGTGTTACAACTGGCCGTCGTGGTTACGCTGCTGGTTTATCTATTGTATGGAACTATTGTGGTGTGGGGTGCTTAAATGAAACTGCCGGTCAGAGAGTTTGATGCTGTTGTTATCGGTGCGGGTGGCGCAGGTATGCGCGCGGCCCTGCAAATTTCACAAATGGGGCTGTCTTGTGCCCTGATATCGAAAGTTTTCCCAACCCGTTCCCATACTGTCTCGGCGCAGGGGGGGATTACTGTCGCATTGGGTAACACCCATGAAGACAACTGGGAATGGCATATGTATGACACGGTAAAAGGCTCCGATTATATCGGTGACCAAGATGCCATCGAATATATGTGCAAAACCGGCCCTGAAGCTGTTCTTGAGCTGGAGCACATGGGCTTGCCTTTCTCCCGATTAGAAGATGGTAGCATTTATCAGCGGCCATTCGGCGGGCAGTCGCTTAACTTTGGCGGCGAGCAAGCTGCGCGCACTGCGGCTGCGGCTGACCGTACTGGGCATGCACTATTACATACCCTTTATCAGCAAAACCTGAAAAATCACACGACGATTTTCTCCGAGTGGTATGCACTGGATCTGGTGAAGAACCAGGACGGCGCTTTTGTTGGCTGCACCGCTATCTGTATCGAAACCGGTGAAGTGGTTTATTTCAAAGCGCGGGCGACGGTGCTGGCCACCGGCGGTGCCGGGCGTATTTATCAGTCAACGACCAACGCGCACATTAATACCGGTGACGGTGTGGGCATGGCCCTGCGTGCCGGAGTACCGGTGCAGGACATGGAGATGTGGCAGTTCCACCCGACAGGTATCGCTGGGGCAGGGGTGTTGGTAACCGAAGGTTGTCGTGGTGAAGGCGGTTATCTGCTGAATAAACACGGCGAGCGCTTCATGGAACGTTATGCCCCGAACGCCAAAGATTTGGCGGGTCGTGACGTTGTGGCTCGTTCCATTATGATTGAAATCCGTGAAGGTCGCGGCTGTGAAGGTCCTTGGGGCCCACATGCCAAACTGAAACTGGATCATTTGGGTAAAGAAGTGCTGGAGTCCCGCTTGCCGGGTATTCTTGAATTATCACGCACTTTTGCCCATGTCGACCCGATCAAAGAACCTATCCCGGTCATTCCAACCTGCCATTACATGATGGGTGGGATCCCGACGAAAGTGACCGGTCAGGCAATTACAGTAAATGAAAAGGGTGAAGATGTTGTTATCCCAGGTTTGTTTGCGGTAGGTGAAATTGCTTGCGTTTCTGTCCATGGTGCAAACCGTTTGGGCGGCAACTCGTTACTCGACTTGGTGGTCTTTGGTCGTGCGGCCGGTATGCATCTGCAAGAGTCCTTAATGGAACAGGGTGCCAGCCGCGATGCCAGTGATTCAGATATTGACGCCTCGCTGGAGAGAATGAACCGCTGGAATAGCACCCGCTCAGGTGAAGATCCGGTTGAGATCCGCAAAGCATTACAATCCTGCATGCAGAATAACTTCTCGGTATTCCGTGAAGGTGATGCGATGGCAAAAGGGTTGGAAGAACTGAAAACTATCCGTGAACGTCTGCAAACAGCCCGTCTGGATGACACTTCCAGTGAGTTCAATACCCAACGTATTGAATGTCTGGAATTGGACAACCTGATGGAAACTGCGTTTTCCACCGCTGTGTCTGCAAACTTCCGTACCGAAAGTCGTGGCGCGCATAGCCGCTTCGATTTCCCGGAACGTGATGACGCGAACTGGCTGTGTCACTCGCTGTATTTGCCAGATACTGAAAGCATGACCCGCCGTGAGGTAAACATGCAACCTAAGCTACGCGCGGCATTCCCGCCGAAAGTGCGTTCTTATTAATGTATGTGTTGTGTTTGCAGGGTTAAACCCGTTGCGGAGGAATAGGTCATGAAGCTTGAGTTCTCAATTTATCGCTATAACCCGGACGTTGATAACGCGCCGCACATGCAGGATTACACCCTGGAAGCGGAAGAAGGCCGGGATATGATGTTGCTGGATGCGCTTATCCAGTTAAAAGAAAAAGATCCGACCTTGTCGTTCCGCCGTTCATGCCGTGAAGGTGTGTGTGGTTCTGACGGTCTGAACATGAATGGCAAAAATGGATTGGCTTGCATTACGCCTATCTCAGCTTTGCAAAAAGGTAATAAGAAGATTGTAATTCGCCCATTACCGGGTCTGCCGGTGGTGCGGGACTTAGTCGTCGATATGGGTCAGTTTTATACTCAGTATGAGAAAATTAAACCTTACCTATTAAATGACGGCAAAAATCCGCCAGCACGTGAGCATTTACAGTCGCCGGAGCAACGTGAAAAACTGGATGGCTTGTATGAATGTATCCTGTGCGCTTGTTGCTCAACATCTTGTCCGTCATTCTGGTGGAATCCGGACAAATTTGTTGGCCCGGCAGGGTTATTAGCCGCCTATCGCTTCCTGATAGACAGCCGTGATACCGAAACAACAGCACGTTTGGATGATCTGGACGACGCTTTTAGTGTTTTCCGCTGCCATAGCATCATGAATTGTGTCAGTGTTTGTCCTAAAGGCCTTAACCCGACCAAAGCAATCGGCCACATTAAGTCTATGTTGTTGCAACGTAGTGCATGATGTGAGTTTATTAACCCGGGGAATGTATTCCCCGGGTTGCTTCAAGGTAGGGAATCTCTAAAAACTGGCGAGTTGTCTGTTTTTAGAGGTTCCTTGAACGGGACCGTTAAGGTCCATAACAGAATGTGCATTGAGCACATCGAGTGAACCGTTTTTACGGCAAACCGTTGATATTACGGTGTATATGTTAACCACGGCGAAAACTGAAGCTTCAAAGCTTAAGGGATCATGATGCAGAACGGCGCAATGAAGGCCTGGCTGGATTCCTCCTATCTGGCGGGCGCGAACCAGTCCTACATAGAGCAGCTCTATGAAGACTTTTTAACCGATCCTGGTTCCGTTGATGATAGTTGGCGTTCAATTTTTCAACAACTACCTACAACGGGTGTAAAACCTGATCAGTTCCACTCTCAAACACGTGAGTATTTCCGTCGCTTGGCGAAGGATACCTCTCGTTACAACTCATCCATCAGCGATCCTGAAAACGATGCCAAGCAAGTTAAGGTGTTGCAGTTAATCAACGCCTTCCGCTTCCGCGGCCATCAACATGCCAACCTTGACCCGCTCGGTTTGTGGAAGCAGGAGTCTGTTCCAGACCTTGAACCTTCCTATCATCATCTGACCGAAGCCGATTTCCAGAACACCTTCAATGTCGGTTCTTTTGCTATTGGCAAAGAAACCATGAAGTTGTCTGACCTGTACGCGGCGCTAAAGCAGACTTACTGCGGCTCTATTGGCGCTGAGTATATGCACATTACCAACACCGAAGAGAAACGCTGGATTCAGCAGCGTATTGAGTCGGTGGTCGGGAAACCGACATTCAGCGATGAAGAGAAGCGCCGCTTCCTGAGCGAACTGACTGCCGCTGAAGGTTTGGAACGTTATCTAGGGGCTAAATTCCCGGGTGCCAAGCGTTTCTCGCTGGAGGGTGGCGATTCGCTGGTCACCATGCTGAAAGAAATGATTCGTCATGCGGGTAAGAACGGCACACGTGAAGTCGTTCTGGGGATGGCTCACCGCGGTCGTCTAAACGTATTGATCAACGTGCTGGGTAAGAAGCCAGAAGATTTATTTGATGAATTCTCTGGTAAGCATAAAGAGCATCTGGGGACTGGCGACGTTAAATATCACCAAGGTTTCTCATCTGATGTTGAAACCGAAGGTGGTTTAGTCCATCTGGCACTGGCCTTTAACCCATCGCATCTGGAAATTGTCAGCCCGGTTGTTATCGGTTCCGTGCGCGCGCGCCGCGACCGTTTGGATGAAGCTCGTAGCAACATGGTATTGCCAATCACTATTCATGGTGATGCGGCTATTGCGGGTCAGGGAGTGGTGCAAGAAACCTTGAACATGTCTCAGGCCCGTGGCTATGAAGTGGGCGGGACAGTGCGAATTGTTATCAATAACCAGATTGGTTTCACTACCTCGAACCCACTCGACGCACGTTCTACTCAATACTGTACCGATATCGCCAAAATGGTACAGGCACCTATTTTCCACGTGAATGCTGATGATCCTGAAGCTGTGGCGTTTGTTACCCGTCTGGCGTTGGATTTCCGTAACACCTTTAAACGTGACGTGATGATTGATCTGGTTTGCTACCGTCGCCATGGGCATAACGAAGCCGATGAGCCAAGTGCAACGCAGCCAGTGATGTATCAGAAAATCAAAAAACACCCGACGCCGCGCAAGATTTATGCTGACAAGCTGACCGAACAAAATATCGCCAGCCTGGAAGATGCCACGGAAATGGTCAACCTGTATCGTGATGCACTGGATCACGGTGACTGCGTGGTCGAAGAGTGGCGTCCGATGAATCTGCAATCCTTCACATGGTCGCCTTATCTGAACCATGAATGGGACGAAGCGTATCCAAGTAAAGTTGAAATGAAGCGCCTGCAAGATCTGGCTCGTCGTATCAGCCATGCGCCGGAAGCCATTGAGATGCAATCGCGTGTTGCCAAGATCTATGGTGACCGTGCTTTGATGGCTGCAGGTGAGAAACCATTTGATTGGGGTGCTGCAGAAACACTGGCCTACGCGACACTGGTAGATGAAGGTATTCCGATTCGTTTATCCGGCGAAGATGCTGGGCGCGGTACTTTCTTCCATCGTCATGCTGTGATTCATAACCAGAAAAATGGTTCTGTCTACGTACCATTGGCCAATGTTCACAGTGGGCAGGGTAACTTCCAAGTATGGGACTCTGTGTTGTCGGAAGAAGCTGTTTTGGCCTTTGAATATGGCTACGCCACAGCAGAACCTCGTACCCTGACAATCTGGGAAGCGCAGTTTGGTGACTTTGCCAACGGTGCTCAAGTTGTTATCGACCAGTTCATCAGCTCCGGCGAACAAAAATGGGGCCGGATGTGTGGTCTGGTGATGTTGCTGCCGCATGGTTACGAAGGGCAAGGCCCTGAGCACTCCTCTGCGCGGTTGGAGCGTTATCTGCAACTTTGTGCTGAACAAAATATGCAGGTGTGTATTCCGTCAACACCAGCGCAGGTTTACCACATGATTCGCCGTCAGGCATTACGTGGTATGCGTCGTCCATTGGTGGTCATGTCGCCTAAGTCATTGTTGCGTCACCCGCTGGCAGTCTCCTCTCTGGATGAACTGGCGAATGGCAGCTTCTTGCCAGCTATCGGTGAAATTGACGAGCTGGATCCGAAAGGTGTCAAACGTGTCGTGATGTGCTCAGGCAAAGTCTATTATGATCTGCTGGAACAGCGTCGCAAAAATGGGCAAACAGATGTCGCTATCGTGCGTATCGAGCAGCTTTATCCGTTCCCACATCAAGCGGTACAAGCGGTGTTGGAACAATTTGCTCATGTCCATGATTTCGTTTGGTGTCAGGAAGAACCGCTTAATCAGGGTGCTTGGTATTGCAGCCAACATAACTTCCGTGAAGTGATTCCATTTGGTGCCTCTTTGCGTTACGCAGGCCGCCCAGCTTCTGCTTCACCGGCTGTTGGGTACATTTCCGTACACCAGAAACAACAACAAGCTCTGGTTAATGACGCGCTGACTGTCGAATAGCGAGCCGGTTAACACATAAAGGATAGAGAATGAGTAGCGTAGATATTAATGTTCCTGACCTCCCTGAGTCTGTCGCCGATGGCTCCGTAGCAACATGGCACAAAAAACCGGGCGATAGCGTCAAACGTGATGAAGTGCTGGTTGAGATTGAAACGGACAAAGTGATTTTGGAAGTTCCGGCTAGCCAAGACGGTATTCTGGATGCCATTTTGGAAGACGAAGGTGCAACAGTTGTTTCACGTCAGGTACTGGGGCGTATTCGTCCAAGTGACAGCTCCGGTCTGCCAACGGAAGAAAAAAGCCAGAGCACAGAATCCACACCAGCCCAGCGTCAGACTGCTAGCTTGGAAGAAGAATCTAACGATAACCTCAGCCCGGCGATCCGTCGTTTGATTGCAGAACACTCTCTTGACGCTGCGGCTATTAAAGGCAGCGGTGTGGGTGGTCGTCTGACTCGTGAGGATATCGAGAGTCATTTGGCAAGCCGCAAATCGGCACCAGCAACGGCAGAAGCCAAAGTTGAAGCTGCAGCCCCTGTAGCTCCTATCGCAGGTCGCAGTGAAAAACGTGTTCCGATGACACGCCTGCGTAAACGTGTTGCCGAGCGCCTGCTGGAAGCGAAAAACAGCACCGCGATGTTGACGACGTTTAATGAAATCAACATGAAGCCAATCATGGACCTACGCAAGCAGTATGGTGAAGCTTTCGAGAAGCGCCATGGTGTTCGTCTGGGCTTTATGTCCTTTTATATCAAAGCTGTTGTTGAAGCACTGAAACGCTACCCAGAAGTGAATGCTTCTCTTGATGGCGAAGATGTGGTTTATCACAATTATTTCGATGTCAGTATTGCGGTTTCTACTCCGCGCGGCTTGGTGACCCCAGTTCTGCGTGATGTAGACACCATGGGTATGGCTGATATTGAGAAAAAAATCAAAGAACTGGCTGTAAAAGGCCGTGACGGCAAACTGAAAGTTGAAGAACTGACTGGCGGTAATTTCACTATTACTAACGGCGGCGTATTTGGCTCATTGATGTCGACTCCGATCATTAACCCACCACAAAGCGCGATCCTTGGCATGCATGCCATTAAAGAAAGGCCAATGGCGGTAGATGGTCAGGTAGTGATTTTGCCAATGATGTATTTGGCACTGTCCTACGATCACCGTTTGATCGACGGCCGTGAGTCTGTTGGTTATCTGGTGACAGTGAAAGAGATGCTGGAAGATCCAGCTCGCTTACTACTTGATGTATAAAAAAGATAAATGACAAGGTCAGTCTGATTGCAAGGTGTTGATAACCTGCCTCCGCGCAATCAGGCTACCTAGAAGGCTTCGGCCCATCTCAGACCTTATATGGATAGAACATCATGAATTTACACGAATATCAGGCAAAACAACTGTTTGCTCGGTATGGCATGCCCGCTCCAACGGGTTACGCCTGTACCACACCGCGTGAAGCAGAAGAAGCCGCATCTAAAATCGGTGCTGGCCCGTGGGTGGTTAAATGTCAGGTACACGCTGGCGGTCGCGGTAAAGCGGGCGGCGTGAAACTGGTTAACAGCAAAGAAGATATTCGTGCTTTCGCTGAACAGTGGCTGGGTAAAAAACTGGTCACCTACCAGACAGATGCTAATGGTCAGCCGGTTCATCAGATTTTGGTTGAAGCGGCAACCGACATTGATAAAGAGCTGTATTTGGGTGCGGTTATCGACCGTAGCTCCCGTCGTGTGGTGTTTATGGCATCCACAGAAGGCGGTGTTGAAATTGAGAAAGTAGCCGAAGAAACACCAGAACTGATCCATAAAATCGCATTGGATCCGTTGACTGGCCCGCAACCTTATCAAGGTCGTGAATTGGCCTTCAAATTAGGGCTGACGGGTAAACAAGTTGCTCAGTTCACCAAGATCTTTATGGGCTTGGCAACGATGTTCTTGGAACGTGATCTGGCGATGGTTGAGATAAACCCACTGGTTATCACCAAACAGGGTGATTTGGTGTGTTTGGATGGCAAACTGGGCGCCGATGGTAACGCTTTGTTCCGCCAGCCTGAACTACGTGAGATGCGTGACCCAAGTCAGGAAGATGCTCGTGAAGCACATGCTGCACAGTGGGAACTGAACTATGTGGCATTGGATGGCAATATTGGCTGCATGGTTAACGGCGCGGGTCTGGCTATGGGTACCATGGACATCGTGAAACTGCACGGTGGGGAACCTGCGAACTTCCTGGACGTCGGCGGTGGTGCAACTAAAGAGCGTGTGACTGAAGCCTTTAAAATCATTTTGTCTGATGACAAAGTGAAAGCCGTCTTCGTTAACATCTTTGGTGGAATTGTGCGTTGTGACCTGATTGCTGACGGCATCATTGGTGCAGTTGAAGAAGTGGGTGTCAACGTGCCGGTGGTGGTTCGTTTGGAAGGGAACAATGCCGAGCTGGGTGCCAAAAAACTGGCGGACAGTGGGTTGAATATCATTGCTGCGACCAGCCTGACAGATGCGGCTCAGCAAGTTGTAGCGGCAGTGGGGGCTAAATAATGTCTATTTTAATTGATAAAAACACCAAAGTTATTTGTCAGGGTTTTACCGGTAGCCAAGGGACTTTCCACTCAGAACAAGCTATCGCCTATGGCACAAAAATGGTTGGCGGCGTCACACCAGGCAAAGGCGGCACTGAGCATTTGGGCCTGCCGGTGTTTAATACAGTACGCGAAGCTGTAGAAGCAACTGGGGCGACAGCCTCTGTTATCTACGTGCCAGCGCCATTCTGTAAAGACTCCATTCTGGAAGCGATCGATGCTGGTATCAAACTGATCATCTGTATTACTGAAGGCATCCCAACGCTGGATATGCTGGTGGTAAAAGTCAAACTGGAACAGTCTGATGTGCGGATGATTGGCCCGAACTGCCCAGGTGTCATCACCCCAGGGGAGTGTAAGATTGGTATCATGCCCGGCCACATTCACTTGCCAGGTAAAGTCGGTATCGTTTCTCGTTCCGGTACACTGACTTATGAAGCGGTAAAACAGACGACGGATATTGGTTTCGGCCAATCAAGCTGCGTCGGCATTGGTGGTGATCCAATTCCTGGTTCTAACTTTATTGATATTCTGAAGTTGTTCCAAGAAGATCCACAAACTGAAGTCATTGTGATGATCGGTGAAATCGGTGGTAACGCAGAGGAAGAAGCGGCGGCTTATATTAAAGAGCACGTGACCAAACCTGTTGTGGGTTATATCGCGGGTGTGACTGCACCAAAAGGTAAACGTATGGGCCATGCTGGTGCCATCATTGCAGGCGGGAAAGGGACAGCGGATGATAAATTTGCTGCTCTGGAAGCGGCTGGCGTCAAAACCGTACGTAGCCTTGCTGAAATCGGCAATGCTGTGAAAGCTGTCTACCAACGTAATAAATAATACCGAGCGATAACCGTCATTGCTGGCTAATGGCTAGCTGGACATCAAGGCCACCCTTCGGTGGCCTTTTTAATACTTAAGATTAGAACTTATTCAACGCAGTAATTAATACAATATCCGTTTGCGCCTGTTGTTTAGCTTGCTCAGTTGTGGCGCTGGCGGCTTGCTGTTGCAGTGCCGTTAATGCCGCACTGTAACTGGCTTTATCTTTAAACAACTTATCTTTAACGTTAATTGAGGCAATATTGGTATAGCGGCCATCGGCAGTTGACGGCACGGTAATTGCCCCCTGATTAATGAGTCGTTTTACAATTTTCCGCTCTTTGTCATAGCCCTCTATCCCCTCCAAATGCCATCGCTGTTGAGGTTTCCCCTCAAATTTACCCGCCTTCACATTTGTCAGATAGCGAATTGTCAGATTACGGATGGTACCTTCTTCTTCACCATACTGCGCTTTACTGTCCGATAAGATAGGGAAGGTTTGTCCTTCGAGTACGCCACCTTTTTGTGTCAAATGCCCCATTCGATAACTGTTCATTCCTAGATGAATTGGTGTGATATCAATGACTGGGGTGCCATCAGTAAGGCGCAAATCAGTGATTCGCGAACCGACAGGTTGACGCAAATCAATGGTATAGGTAACACCATCAAAGAAGTCATTGGTTGAATATTTAGAGGCTCGGCGTTGCGGGTTAAAACTGTAAGTGACATCACCCGGTTTGACCTGATTAAAGTAGTCTGCTGACCATTCCATATACTGCTTTAGCTCTTTGCCAGTCAGAGAATAAACGGTAATTTCGCCCCCAGCATACTGATAGTTAAATGCAATATCTTTAGCCGTGATATTACCGACATCCAGTTTAGGATGGTCATTATCAATCTGTAAGGCGATGACTTGAGCTTGTGGTGCGTAACGATGTGCGGCTTCTTGATACAGTGCGCTGATACCCGTGTCCTGCACATGCACCTGAGGAATGCCTTTAATCTCATCTGGCGGCACTAGATTAACGCCACTTAAGGTTGCAATGACTCGGTTAGCATTGGCGCGCAAAATGTCATGATAAGGCTGATAAATGGCTTCCAGTGTTTTATCAGATTCGACCCCTTTGATGGGGTAGGTGTAGCTGTCTTTGTCAATTAGATGATACTTCCCGTCTCGCTGTTCAAATTTCAAATCAATTCGGGACAGGGCACGACCATATTTATCTGGCTCAGTAATAATGACACCATTAACTACAGCTTTATCAATCTTCACATGCATATGACCGGCAACGATAGCAGCGAGCTCTGGGTTAGCTTTGGCTATGTCGCCAACCCCGGTTCCTGGCCGCTGATTTTCATTGTCGATCCCCATATGCGCAACCAGCACAATGGCATCGACTTGCGGCTGGATTTGCTGAATCACTTTTTTCACTTCCAGCACTGGGTCAGTGAAATGAATACCATTAATGCGGTCGGTACCCAGCGCAAACTCGGCTGTCATTGGGGTATCCATACCAATAATGCCAATCTTAACTCCTTGGCGTTCAATGATTTTGTAAGAGGGTAGATAGGGTTTACCCGAATCCCAGAAAATATTGCCCGCCAATGCCGCGCCCTCAAATTGCTTTAGCGACGTGGAAAGCGCTTTCAAGCCAAAATCAAACTCATGATTACCCATCACCCAAGCATCATATTTCATGGCATTGAAACCGAGGATCATTGGGCTAATAGGCTCATTTTTAAAGGTTTCGACAAAGTTGCCCTGAAGGGTATCGCCAGCATCGACCAGAATAATATTGGGTTGTTCGGCGCGAATATTCTGCACTTTAGTGGCAATTTGGCTCAAGCTACCGGCCAAATTTTCACTGTCGCTGGCATAGTCCCACGGTACAAAAGTGCCATGTAAATCAGAGGTGCCCAAGATGGTGACGTCGACTTGTTGCGCGGCGAGAGTGGCGGTGCTGACACAGAGTAATGTAGTGAATGCTATTTTTTTCATTGTGCGGATTCAATATTTTATCAAGTAATAGCACTTTATCATGCAACAAAATGGCAACACTAGCGAACGCTTCCCTCAAGATGGGCTAATATATTCATATAAAAGTTGGAATTGTGATTTAACTCACTCTGAAATTAATAAATTTAAAAGTTAACTTGGATCGCATAATAACGACGTAATAAAGCATTAGATAAACCATAAAATTACATCTTATTAACAGTTCTAGATTATATAAAAACAATCAAACTTTTAATTAACACAAAAAAGAATTAATTGTTCTAAATCAAGTTTTGAATATGGCAATAATGTTCATATGAGCTTAAATTGTTCTGGATCAAACTACGGCAAGGTAGGCAAATGGCCTATTTGTTGACCTGTATCCAGAACTCTAAGCTGGGTCACGTAAAATCCTATTTATTGTGTGGGATTAGAAGCGTACTATTACCGCGGTGTAATACTGGGTAGTTGATATTGTTATTTTTTGTTGTGTTTTTTTGGGCATTCACTGCGAGTAGTTATGGGGTTTTCAATTTTATGAAGGCCGGATTGCCGCAAGTCGGAGTCTTCCTGCGAGGAGCAAGGAGTCAAGATGTTTGATATTGTCGAACTGTCACGGTTACAGTTTGCCTTAACGGCAATGTACCATTTCTTATTTGTCCCACTAACGCTAGGTATGGCGTTTATGTTGGCAATTATGGAATCGGTTTATGTGCTGTCTGGTAAACAAATCTATAAAGATATGACCAAATTCTGGGGTAAGTTATTTGCTATTAACTTTGCTCTGGGGGTTGCTACTGGTTTGACTATGGAGTTCCAATTCGGGACTAACTGGTCATATTTCTCTCATTACGTCGGTGATATCTTCGGTGCCCCTCTGGCTATCGAAGGTTTAATGGCGTTCTTCTTAGAATCTACTTTCGTCGGTCTATTCTTCTTCGGTTGGGATCGTCTGAGTAAACACCAGCATTTGGCCGTAACCTGGCTGGTTGCATTAGGCTCTAACTTCTCTGCGCTGTGGATCTTGGTTGCGAACGGCTGGATGCAAAACCCGATTGCATCTGACTTCAACTTCGAAACCATGCGTATGGAAATGTTGAGCTTCTCAGAACTGGTTCTGAACCCGGTCGCGCAGGTGAAATTCGTTCACACTGTGGCAGCAGGGTATGTTACCGGTGCGATGTTTGTTCTGGGTATCAGCTCTTACTATCTGCTGAAAGGCCGCGATATTCCATTTGCTAAACGCTCCTTTGCTATCGCTGCAAGTTTTGGTTTAGCAGCCACGCTGTCTGTTATCGTGCTGGGTGATGAATCTGGTTACGAAATGGGTGACGTGCAGAAAACCAAACTGGCAGCAATTGAAGCAGAATGGGAAACTCAGCCGCCTCCGGCAGCCTTTACGTTGTTTGCTATTCCTAATCAGGAAACCATGGAAAACCGGTTTGCGGTTCAGATTCCATTCGCTTTGGGCATCATAGCAACCCGTTCACTGGATACTCCGGTTACCGGTTTGCGTGATTTGATGTCACAACACGAAGTGCGTATCCGTAATGGTATTCAGGCGTACCATCTGCTTGAACAATTACGTAACGGCAATACTGATCCGGCAATACGTGAAGCTTTCAATAAAACGAAGCAGGATCTTGGCTATGGCATGCTACTTAAGCGCTATACAGAAAACGTAACAGACGCGACTGAAGAGCAAATCCAGTTAGCCGCCAAGGACTCTATCCCTCGTGTTCTGCCGCTTTACTTCGCTTTCCGCATCATGGTGGCATGTGGCTTCCTGATGTTACTGATCATCGGCTTGTCGTTCTATAACGTGGTTCGTGGTCGGATTGGCGAGAAAAAATGGCTACTGCGTGCCGCATTGTATGGTATTCCATTACCGTGGATTGCAGTAGAAGCAGGTTGGTTTGTGGCTGAATATGGCCGTCAACCATGGGCCATCGGTGAAGTGCTACCGACAGCAATTGCAAACTCATCCGTCACCGCCGGCGACATTCTGTTCTCCATGGCGCTGATTTGTGGTTTGTACACGCTGTTCTTGGTGGCAGAAATGTACCTGATGTTCAAATTCGCGCGCCTTGGGCCAAGCAGCCTGAAAACGGGCCGCTATCATTTTGAACAGCCGACTGCCCCAGTGCAGGAAGCACGGTAAACAGGAGTCCACTTATGTTTGATTATGAAGTATTACGATTTATCTGGTGGCTGCTGATCGGTGTGCTGCTGATTGGTTTCGCAGTGACCGATGGTTTCGATATGGGTGTCGGGATCCTGCTGCGTATCATCGGTAAAAATGATACAGAACGCCGTATTATGATTAACTCGATTGCCCCTCACTGGGATGGTAATCAGGTTTGGCTAATTACCGCAGGTGGGGCGCTGTTTGCGGCCTGGCCGATGGTGTATGCAGCCGCATTCTCCGGCTTCTATATTGCGATGATTCTGGTGTTGGCTGCGTTATTCTTCCGTCCGGTCGGTTTTGACTACCGTTCCAAGTTGGAAGATAGCCGCTGGCGCAATATGTGGGACTGGGGCATCTTTGTCGGTAGTTTCGTGCCAGCAGTCGTATTCGGTGTGGCGTTTGGTAACTTGCTGCAAGGCGTACCTTTCCACATGAATGAATATATGCGCCTGTTCTATACCGGCAACTTCTTCCAGTTACTGAATCCATTTGGTTTACTGGCAGGGGTGGTGAGCTTAACTATGCTGGTTACCCAAGGTGCCACGTATCTGCAAATGCGTACTCGCGGTGAGTTGCATCTGCGTTCTCGTGCAGCAGCGCAAATCTCTGCTCTGGTGATGGGGGTTGCATTCCTGTTGGCCGGTATCTGGTTAGTTAAAGGCATTGATGGTTTTGTTGTGACATCCGTGTTGGATACAGCAGCTGAATCTAACCCGATGCGTAAAGAAGTCGCACATCAGGCTGGTGCATGGTTGATTAACTTCAACAAGTATCCAATCTTGTGGGCGCTGCCAGCGCTTGGGGTTATTCTGCCGCTGTTCACTATTTTACTGTCGCGCTTTGAAAAAGGGGCTTGGGCCTTCCTGTTCTCATCACTGACGATTGCTTGTGTGATTTTAACCGCCGGGGTCACTATGTTCCCGTTCGTTATGCCATCAAGCACAATGCCAAATGTCAGTCTGACAATGTGGGATGCAACCTCTAGCCTGTTGACGCTGAAAGTGATGACGATTGTTGCGATCATCTTTGTTCCTATCATCCTGCTTTACACCAGCTGGTGTTACTACAAGATGTTCGGGCGCATTGATAAAGACTTTATCGAAAACAACAAGCACTCACTGTACTAAGGAGCATAAAGCATGTGGTATTTTGCCTGGATTCTAGGGACACTTCTGGCCTGCTCCTTTGGTATCATTACTGCTCTGGCGCTGGAGCAGAGTGAAGCCAACGCAGCAGAGAAAGCCGCTAACAATGGCAATGATGATGTTGTCCGATAAGCTATACGATCTAATGGATAAGGGCCCTTTACGGGCCCTTTCACTGGTGCTCGCATTTGCTGTCGCTTTCTGTGTATTTTGGGACCCTTCGCGTTTTGCGGCGGCGACCAGCTCACTGGAAGTTTGGCAAGAGGTCTTTATCGTGTGGGCTGTGTGTACTGGTGTAATTCATGGCGTCGGTTTTCGCCCTAAGCGGGTGTGGTTACGCGCTTTTTTCTCACCACTTCCAGCAATTGTGATCTTGGGCGCGGGATTATTCTACTTTTTTGTCTAATCTGAATACGTTTCGCCTAATCTGAACACAAACTCTCCTTTATGGGTCGCCTGGCCCATAATTATTTTCGTTCTATTCTCGCAAGTGATTCCAAAGCTTAACGCTCTTCAGTATAGTGTGTCCGTTAATTGCATTACTGGGAAGTAGAGTGAGTAATACGTTGTTTCGATGGCCGGTACGTGTCTACTTTGAAGACACCGATGCTGGTGGCGTGGTTTATCACGCGCGCTACGTTGCCTTTTACGAAAGGGCGCGCACGGAAATGTTGCGCCAACGCAATTTTCACCAGCAGCAATTGCTCAGTGAGCATGTCGCTTTCGCTGTCCGCCGCATGACGGTAGAATATCTGGCGCCTGCACGTCTTGATGATATGCTGGAAGTTCAGAGTGAAATTACCGCAATGCGTGGGGCTTCTCTCACGTTTGCTCAACGAATTCTCGACTCACATGGCAATCTTCTGAGTAGTGCAGAAGTATTGATCGCATGTATCGATCCACACCAAATGAAGCCAAGAGCGCTTCCTAAGTCTATTGTCGCGGAGTTTAAGTAGTGGCTGACATGAACATTCTGGATTTATTCCTGCAGGCAAGCCTATTCGTTAAGCTTATCATGCTGGTTTTGATGGGCTTTTCTATTGCTTCATGGGCGATTATCATTCAGCGAACGCGTATTCTGAATGCTGCCACCCGCGATGCAGAGGCTTTCGAAGATAAATTTTGGTCTGGCATCGAGCTGTCTCGCCTATACCAAGAGAGTCAAGCTCGCCGTGATACGCTTGGTGGTTCCGAGCAAATCTTCCATTCCGGATTTAAAGAGTTTGCTCGTTTGCATCGCGCAAATAGCCACGCACCTGAAGCTGTGATTGACGGCGCTTCCCGTGCGATGCGCATCTCTATGAACCGCGAGCTGGAAGCACTCGAAACTCATATTCCTTTCCTTGGTACTGTTGGTTCCATCAGCCCGTATATCGGTCTATTTGGTACAGTATGGGGGATTATGCATGCCTTTATTTCTCTGGGTGCAGTCAAGCAGGCGACCTTACAAATGGTGGCTCCTGGTATTGCTGAAGCACTGATTGCTACGGCAATTGGTCTGTTCGCCGCAATCCCTGCTGTTATGGCTTATAACCGCCTGAACCAGCGAGTGAATAAACTTGAACAAAACTATGACAACTTCATGGAAGAGTTCATTGCTATTCTGCATCGCCAGGCTTTTGCCAGCGCCGAGAGCAAATAAGTAGGGGGTTGTATGGCGCGAGTACGTGGTCGTAGACGTCGCGAGCTTAAGTCTGAAATTAACATTGTTCCCTTACTTGACGTTTTGTTGGTGCTATTGCTGATCTTTATGGCTACCGCTCCGATTATCACGCAGAGCGTTGAGGTAGATCTTCCTGATGCGACGGATTCAAAAACTGTATCCAGTGATGATAACCCTCCGGTGATTGTTGAAGTCTCTGGTGTGGGGCAATATTCACTGGTGATTGATCATCAACGGATGGAGCAGCTGCCTTCAGAACAAGTGATAGCAGAAGCTCAGGCAAGGTTGAAATCGAATCCGAAAACTGTTTTCCTGATCGGTGGTGCTAAAGAGGTTCCTTATGATGAAATCATTAAGGCGCTGAATATGCTGCATCAGGCTGGCGTTACGTCGGTGGGCTTAATGACTCAACCGATATAAATTTGCGTTGATATTGGCTGGATTGAGCGTGAACCCAGCCAGTAGATACCTTGTTTTTAGCAGTTCCGTTTTTTAGCAATAGAGCGCGGACATCGAGTGTGGAAATCGAGCGTGGGTAAGGCAACCGAGCAAAATGATAAGCTGAATCGCGCCGTTATCGTGTCGGTGGTTCTGCACATCATATTGATTGCCCTGTTGATTTGGGGCTCTCTGACGCAGACGACTGAAATGGGCGGCGGCGGTGCTGGCGGCGAAGTTATTGACGCCGTCATGGTCGATCCGGGCGCGGTGACAGAGCAATATAACCGCCAACAGCAACAACAGACGGACGCGAAACGGGCGGAGCAGCAACGCCAGAAAAAAGCTGACCAGCAAGCTGAAGAGCTGCAGCAGAAGCAGGCAGCAGAACAACAACGTCTGAAAGAATTAGAAAAAGAGCGTCTGCAAGCACAGGAAGATGCAAAGCAGGCGGCTGAAGAAGCGAAAAAACAAGCAGCTGAGCAGCAAAAAGAAGCGGCTGAACAACAGAAAGCGGCTGCTGCCGCAGCGGCTAAAGCAAAAGAAGAGCAGAAGCAAGCTGAAGCTGCTGCCGCTCAGGCCAAAGCTGAAGCAGATAAACTCGTGAAAGCGCAGGCAGAAGCCCAGAAGAAAGCGGAAGCTGAAGCTAAAAAAGAAGCTGCTGTCGCTGCTGCTGCGAAGAAACAAGCTGATGCTGACGCGAAGAAGGCGGCAGAAGATGCGAAAAAGGCTGCCGCAGAGGCAGCTGAAAAGAAAGCGGCGGCTGATGCTGAGAAAAAAGCTGCCGCTGATGCTAAAAAAGCCGCAGCTGCTGAGGCTAAGAAAAAAGCTGCTGCAGAAGCGGCCGCTGCAACGGATGTTGATGATTTGTTTGGCGGCTTGGCCAATTCCAAGAATGCGCCGAAAAGTGGCTCAGGTGCGGGTGCTGCTGCTGCCGGTAAAGGTGGTGGTAAAAAGAGCGGGGCATCCGCCGGTGATATCAGTGGCTACCTAGGACAGGTAACTGCGGCTATCCAAAGTAAATTTTATGATGCAGATCTTTACAAAGGCCGTACCTGTAATCTGCGAATTAAATTAGCACCAGACGGTCTATTAATTGATGTTAAAGCGGAAGGAGGGGACCCGGCACTGTGTCAGGCCGCCATCGCCGCAGCCAAACTTGCTAAAATCCCTAAACCTCCAAGTCAGGATGTTTATGAAGTGTTTAAGAATGTTCCACTTGATTTTAAACCGCAATAAAGTTTGATTGGCAGTGGATAACTCTGTTAATCAACCATGGATTATGTAGTTTTGTTTGCGTTGGTTTGTTAAAATTCTGCTAATTATCGCGAGCATCCCGCTCGGATAAGGGAGATAAGATGAAGCAGGCATTTCGAGTAGCGCTAGGCTTTTTAGTTTTATGGGCTTCTGTATTACATGCGGAAGTTCGAATAGAGATTACCCAAGGGGTAGACTCAGCTCGTCCAATTGGGGTTGTTCCATTCAAGTGGATGGGGCCAGGTACACCACCAGAAGAAATTGGCGCTATTGTCGGCGCGGATTTGCGTAACAGTGGTAA
Organism: Yersinia vastinensis; assembly: GCF_044905075.1. Taxonomy (NCBI): domain Bacteria; kingdom Pseudomonadati; phylum Pseudomonadota; class Gammaproteobacteria; order Enterobacterales; family Yersiniaceae; genus Yersinia; species Yersinia vastinensis. The sequence goes on along the minus strand of NZ_CP173260.1, from coordinate 3,283,825 downwards.
ATTTAACCCAATTGATGCGGCTCGCATGCCACAACAACCTTCCACTGCTGCTGAAGTCACACCTGCGGCTTGGACTGCGTTGGGGATCGATGCTGTTGTTGTTGGCCAGGTTCAACCTAGCGCCGATGGCAGCTATGTCGTGTCTTACCAGTTAGTCGATACTTCTGGTTCGGCTGGTAGTGTTTTGGCGCAAAATCAGTATAAAGTAACCAAACAGTGGTTGCGTTATTCTGCACACACAGCCAGTGATGAAGTCTTTGAAAAACTGACAGGGATTAAAGGTGCTTTCCGCACCCGTATTGCTTATGTTGTGCAAACCAACGGCGGCAAATTCCCACATGAATTACGGGTTTCTGATTACGATGGCTACAACCAATTTGTGGTTCACCGTTCTCCTGAGCCTTTGATGTCACCAGCCTGGTCTCCAGATGGTAGCAAGATTGCTTATGTAACGTTTGAGAGTGGCAAATCAGCACTGGTTATTCAGACGCTGGCGAATGGTGCAATTCGACAAGTGGCTTCATTCCCTCGTCATAATGGTGCTCCAGCCTTCTCTCCGGATGGCACTAAACTGGCGTTCGCATTATCTAAAAGCGGTAGCCTAAACTTGTATGTTATGGATCTTGGGTCTGGTCAAATTAGCCAAGTTACCGATGGTCGTAACAATAATACTGAACCAAGCTGGTTCCCGGATAGCCAGAATCTGGCCTATACCTCGGATCAGGGTGGCCGTCCACAAGTGTATAAAGTGAATATTAATGGCGGTGCGCCTCAGCGAATCACATGGGAAGGTTCTCAGAACCAGAACGCAGATGTGAGTCCTGATGGTAAATTCTTGGCATTGGTCAGTTCCAATGGTGGGGCACAACACATCGCCAAACAGGATCTAGAAACGGGAGCCGTTCAAGTGTTAACGGACACGTTCCTGGATGAAACGCCTAGTATCGCGCCTAACGGCACCATGGTTATCTATAGCTCGACACAAGGGCTGGGAGCCGTGTTACAGCTGGTCTCGACTGATGGGCGTTTCAAAGCGCGTCTTCCGGCAACTGATGGACAGGTCAAATTTCCTGCCTGGTCGCCGTATCTGTGATGCATGTGTAAATACGTATGTATGGCAAACTATAAAAAAGGATCAAAGAGATGCAACTGAACAAAGTGCTAAAAGGGCTAATGTTGGCTTTGCCAGTTCTGGCTGTAGCGGCTTGTAGTTCCAACAAAAGCGCAAATAATGACCAATCTGGCATGGGCGCTGGCACTGGTACAGAAAACGGCAGCAACCTGTCTTCCGAAGAGCAAGCGCGTCTTCAGATGCAAGAACTGCAAAAGAACAATATCGTTTACTTCGGTTTCGATAAATACGATATCGGTTCTGACTTCGCTCAAATGCTGGATGCACATGCTGCATTCCTGCGTAGCAACCCATCTTACAAAGTTGTTGTTGAAGGCCACGCGGATGAACGCGGTACGCCAGAATACAACATCGCGTTGGGCGAGCGTCGTGCAAATGCAGTGAAAATGTATCTGCAAGGTAAAGGCGTTTCTGCTGACCAAATCTCTATCGTTTCTTACGGTAAAGAGAAACCAGCAGTACTGGGCCATGACGAAGCAGCGTTCGCTAAAAACCGTCGTGCAGTTCTGGTTTACTAAGAGAATCGCATGAACAGTAACTTCAGACGTCACTTAGTGGGTCTGTCGTTACTGGTTGGCGTAGCGGTCCCATGGGCCGCTACTGCCCAAGCGCCAATCAGTAATGTCGGCTCCGGCTCGGTAGAAGATCGAGTCACTCAACTTGAGCGTATTTCTAACGCTCACAGCCAGCTATTAACTCAACTTCAGCAACAACTGTCAGATTCGCAACGCGATGTTGATAGTTTACGCGGTCAGATCCAAGAAAATCAGTATCAGCTCAATCAAATTGTTGAGCGGCAAAAACAGATCTATCAGCAGATAGATAGTCTGAGCGGTGGTCAGGGGGCGTCGAGTACAACGCCTGCGGCTACTGGCGCTGCGACAGATAATGCAGCGACAGGAAGTTCTGGCACGGCCTCTGCGGGCGCTGCAGCGGCTACAGCGGCACCTGCAGCAAGTACCGGTGATGAAAACAGCGATTACAATGCTGCCGTTTCTCTAGCTCTTGAGAAAAAGCAATATGATCAAGCGATCACTGCTTTCCAAGGTTTTGTGAAACAGTATCCAAAGTCGACTTACCAGCCTAATGCCAATTATTGGTTAGGGCAGTTGTATTACAACAAAGGTAAGAAAGACGATGCTGCATATTATTATGCTGTTGTAGTAAAAAATTATCCAAAGTCTCCAAAAAGTTCAGAAGCAATGTTTAAAGTTGGGGTGATCATGCAGGATAAAGGCCAAAGCGATAAAGCAAAGGCGGTTTATCAACAAGTGATCAAGCAATATCCCAATACCGATGCTGCTAAACAGGCACAGAAACGGTTATCTGCTCTTTAGCCTTTTTTGAGCCCAGGAATTGGTCTTATTGACTAATTTCTGGGCTTTAGCGAGCGAAGAACAAGCAGTTAAACGTATTAACAGAAATTTAAGTTGCACTGTGAAGAGAAATTAGTAATATATGCCGCCGTTGCCAAGACAACTGTAAAACGTTCAGGCAGCAGGAAATTATAGTAAGCAGTAGCGCATAATGGGTCGTTAGCTCAGTTAGTAGAGCAGTTGAATTTTAATCAAATGGTTAAAAGTTCGAGCCGAGCGAAGCGAGACAGCAACGCGTTAGCGTTGACCCGAAGGGCGAGTCCGCAGGACGAGTAATCCCGCACGACTGGCACTGAATTGTCATTAAGCAGCAATATATAATGGGTCGTTAGCTCAGTTGGTAGAGCAGTTGACTTTTAATCAATTGGTCGCAGGTTCGAATCCCGCACGACCCACCATTATGTTACGCAGTACCGCATTGCAGCGGGTCGTTAGCTCAGTTGGTAGAGCAGTTGACTTTTAATCAATTGGTCGCAGGTTCGAATCCCGCACGACCCACCATTCATACTGAAGTTTAGTTTGAATGTAAGAAGTTGAAATCATCGCAACGATATTCCTCTTCCTGTTTTGTCTCGCAGTATTCTCTAAAGCGTTTAAGCAATAATACATAATGGGTCGTTAGCTCAGTTGGTAGAGCAGTTGACTTTTAATCAATTGGTCGCAGGTTCGAATCCCGCACGACCCACCATTATGAAGAACTGTAAGGTAATCAAATCGCGGGATGAGAACCGTCAAAGGTTCGAGTCGAGCGAAGTGAGACAACAACGCATAGCGTTGGCCTGAAAGGTGAGTCCGTAGGGCGAATAATCCCGCACGACCCACCATTATGTTACGCAGTACCGCATTGCAGCGGGTCGTTAGCTCAGTTGGTAGAGCAGTTGACTTTTAATCAATTGGTCGCAGGTTCGAATCCCGCACGACCCACCATTATATCAAGTACCTCTGAACATCCCCCAAGCTCAGAAATCACAGACTACCCGATGCGTGTGGGTGAGACCCTGCGTTCAGGTTCGAGCCGAGCGAAGCGAGACAGCAACGCGCGAGCGTTGACCCGAAGGGCGAGTCCGCAGGACGAGTCATCCCGCACGACCCACCATTATATCAAGTACCTCTGAACATCCCCCAAGCTCAGAAATCACAGACTACCCGATGCGTGTGGGTGAGACCCTGCGTTCAGGTTCGAGCCGAGGATGCGAGACAGCAACGCGCGAGCGTTGACCCGAAGGGCGAGTCCGCAGGACGAGTCATCCCGCACGACCTATTATTATGCTTTCAGTTAACATTCCTTCTCAGATTTGTCCGCTTCAATAATCCTTTCTTCTTGTTCTGAATATAAACCCTATAATCTTCTAATATCTCTCTTGTCATTCCGTTTTTTAGCTGAGTTTTAACTCTATTAAACATTTTTGCCATTATCAGACGAATTCTGGCGACTTTTTGCTAAATATTGAGTATTTTGTTTAGGATAAAAAACAAACCAACTTTACTGGCAGCCTAAGGCATACCGTGGCTCCAGAATAACTGGCAATTAGAGACGTGAGCGATGAGCGAAATTTTTGATGTGAATGCGGCTATTTATCCTTTCCCTCCGCGACCAGTCCCGTTGGATGTGGATCAAAAAGCCTTTTACCGTGAGAAAATCAAAACACTGTTGAAGCAACGTGATGCCGTGCTGGTCGCTCACTACTATACTGACCCCGAAATTCAAGCATTGGCCGAAGAGACTGGCGGCTGTGTCGCTGATTCCCTTGAAATGGCGCGATTTGGTAACAACCACCCCGCATCGACGCTGCTGGTTGCTGGTGTGCGCTTTATGGGAGAAACCGCCAAAATACTGAATCCAGAGAAACAAGTATTGATGCCAACGCTCAATGCCGAATGCTCATTGGATTTAGGTTGCCCAGTGGATGAGTTTGCTGCGTTTTGCGATAGCCACCCAGATCGTACTGTCGTGGTCTACGCCAATACATCGGCAGCAGTCAAAGCCAGAGCGGATTGGGTGGTCACCTCCAGTATTGCGGTTGAGCTGATTGAACATCTTGATAGCTTGGGCGAGAAAATAATTTGGGCGCCAGATCGCCACCTTGGCAGCTATGTACAGAAGAAGAGTGGTGCGGATGTGTTGTGCTGGCAAGGGGCTTGTATTGTCCATGACGAGTTTAAAACCCAAGCACTGGCCCGGATGAAAGCATTACACCCAGATGCTGCCGTATTGGTTCACCCGGAATCACCGCAGGCGGTTGTTGATATGGCTGATGCCGTTGGTTCAACCAGCCAACTGATTCAGGCTGCCAAAACGCTGCCGCAGAAAAAACTGATTGTAGCCACCGATCGGGGCATTTTTTATAAGATGCAGCAAGCTTGCCCTGATAAAGAATTATTTGAAGCACCCACGGCCGGTGAAGGGGCGACATGTCGAAGTTGCGCTCATTGCCCGTGGATGGCGATGAATGGCCTTAAGGCCATTGCTGAGGGGCTAGAACAGGGTGGAGTGATGCATGAGATACATGTTGATGAAGAATTGCGTCAGCAGGCGCTGATCCCCCTAAATCGCATGTTGGATTTTGCCAACCAGCTTAAATTGCAGATCAAAGGCAACGCTTGAGCGGTAAATGGCACGTAGCGACCTAATATTTATTCTCTCTTGAAAAGGACTGGCAGATGGATTTCTTCAGTACAAGCAACATATTGGTGCATATTCCTCTGGGGGCAGGGGGCTATGACCTTTCATGGATAGAGGCTATAGGGACACTGTTCGGGTTATTGTGCATCTGGTTTGCCAGCAAAGAGAAGATTATCAACTACCTGTTTGGTTTGATTAACGTGACCTTATTTGCGGTCATTTTTTTCCAAATCCAACTTTATGCCAGCTTGCTACTACAGTTGTTCTTCTTCGTGGCCAATATTTACGGTTGGTACGCTTGGAGCAAACAAACTCCCGATAACCAAATTGAATTGAAAATTCGGTGGTTGTCTTTGCCTAAAGCATTGGCATGGGGGGCGGTTAGCGTGGCCGGTATCGCCTTAATGACTCTGCATATTGATACAGTATTTGCCTGGCTTACCCGTGTGGCGGTGACTGTAATGCAAAGCTTGGGAGCGACGGTACAAATGCCAGAGTTGCAACCCGATGCCTTCCCATTCTGGGACTCCACCATGATGGTGTTGTCAATTGTTGCGATGATCCTGATGACTCGTAAGTATGTGGAAAACTGGCTGATTTGGGTAGTCATTGATGTCATCAGTGTCGCTATTTTTGCTTATCAGGGTGTTTATGCCATGGCGCTGGAATACGTATTACTGACGTTGATTGCCCTGAATGGTTCTTGGCTATGGATTAAGAGTGCGGCTCGAAATCATTCGCGCCCGCTGTCTACCCAAGGTCATTAATAACTCAGTTAAATAGCTTTTGATTGGAAACCGGAGTCAGGGGCGATTCTGTGGATAATTCGCAACAGAGCCTCCCCGCCTCCCCTGATGGTGCCCGTTATTTATTAGTGATGGTGATGATGGTGCTCTCCGGCACTGCTAGCCTGATTGATACCACAGTCCGGTGCGTTACAGTGCTGATATTCCATCTGAACAGTGGCATGACCAATGTTGTAATGGTGTAGTAGGTGGTGCTGAATACGTTGCAATAACTCATCATTATCTCGCGGTGGAATGACTTGCACGTGCAGAGTCATTACCCGCTGGTCACCCACTTGCCATAAGTGTACGTGATGGGCATCGCGTACTTCATATATATTGGTGCATAAATCTTTGCGCAATTTCTCGATATCAATTTCCTGCGGTGCGCCTTCCAATAGTTCGTGGAAACTTTCTTTCAATAGCCGCCAGGCACTGCGCAGCACCAAGACCGAAACCAAAACAGATAAAATTGGGTCAATGGGGGTCCAACCGGTTGTCAGGATCACCACCGCGGCCACAATAGCCCCGACAGACCCCAATAAGTCACCTAGCACATGTAAGGCTGCAGCTCGCACATTGATATTCTTTTCTTCCTCTCCTCGATGAAGTATCCAGAAGCAGAAAATATTCGCGAATAACCCGATGACAGCGATGATTAACATCGGGATTCCCATGACTTCATGGGGAGAAAAAAAGCGTCGAATGGCTTCCCAAACAATCAATACCACAATCAGCAGTAATGCAGCCGCATTAACAAAAGCCGCCAGAGTGGTCAGGCGTAAATAGCCAAAAGTGTGGCGAGAGTCTGGTTTTCTCTGCGAAAAATGTACGGCCATTAATGCGATAAATAGTGCAGCAGAATCCGTCAGCATATGCCCAGCATCCGCCAACAGTGCCAATGAGCCAGATAACCAACCTCCAATGGCTTCTGCCACCATAAAAACAGTGGTGACGGCGAAAGCGATTAGCAAGCGCTTACTGTTGCTGTCTTGCGGAAAAAATGATGATGCAGCCATATTTATCCTTGTAACCCGAAATGTGAGCGCAGAACCTGAACTGTCTGTCTATGTTAACCCTGATAGGATTTCATTCAATAATTGATCCACATTATAGATTGATGCTTAGGTTGCTGTTTATCTGCGCTGAACCCCCAATGCAATAAAGTAGATTTACAGCGGTCAATTCACCAGCTAGATTGGTTGAGATATACGTTGTGCGATGATCGTCACAAGACTTAATGGAAGAGCTATGAATTACCTGAATGATGACCTACGGATTAATGAAATTAAGGAACTCCTGCCACCTGTTGCTCTGTTAGAGAAGTTCCCCGCCAGTAGCAATGCAGCAGAAACCGTCGCCAAGGCCCGAACCGCCATCCACAAAATTTTGCGAGCTCAGGATGATCGTTTGCTGGTGGTGATTGGTCCATGTTCGATTCACGACACTCAGGCGGCCAAAGAGTATGCCACTCGTTTGCTGAAATTACGTGAAGAACTAAATGGTGAGCTTGAAGTGGTAATGCGGGTTTATTTTGAAAAACCGCGCACGACAGTAGGTTGGAAAGGTCTGATTAACGATCCGCACATGGATGGCAGCTACGACATCAATGATGGTCTGCGTATTGCACGTAAGTTGCTATTGGACATTAATGACAGCGGCTTACCGGCTGCGGGTGAATTCTTGGATATGATTACCCCGCAATATTTGGCTGACCTGATGAGCTGGGGAGCGATTGGCGCACGAACGACAGAATCTCAGGTTCACCGTGAGCTGTCTTCTGGTTTATCTTGCCCGGTTGGTTTTAAAAATGGTACTGATGGCACAATCAAAGTGGCTATCGATGCAATTAATGCAGCCAGCGCGCCACACTGTTTCCTGTCGGTGACCAAATGGGGCCACTCTGCGATTGTCAACACGGCGGGTAATGATGATTGCCATATTATTCTGCGTGGCGGTAAAGAGCCGAATTACAGCAGTGAGCATGTTGCAGCAGTCAAAGATGGGCTAAGTAAAGCAGGTCTGGACCCGCAAATCATGATTGATTTCAGTCATGCTAACAGCAGCAAACAATTCCAAAAGCAGATGGAAGTCGGCACCGATGTTTGCCGCCAGATTGCTCAGGGCGAAAAATCCATTATGGGCGTGATGATTGAAAGCCATTTGGTGGAAGGCAATCAGAATCTGGAAAGTGGCGAACCACTGACTTACGGCCAGAGTGTCACCGATGCTTGTATTGGCTGGGAAGATACTGAAGTGCTGTTACGTCAGTTGTCGAACGCGGTGAAAGCGCGTCGCCAATAAGTTATCGAGCTTGTCATGTTGAACAGGCGGATAACTAAAAACCCCCGACATCAGCTATGTTCGGGGGTTTTTTAATGGTGCTAATCAGGTGTAATTACTTGGCCTTACCCTGATTGGCAACCGCTGCTGCTTTTGCAGCGATTTCATCAGCATCGCCCAGATAGTAGTGTTTGACCGGTTTGAAGTTTTCATCAAACTCATACACCAATGGCACGCCAGTTGGGATGTTCAGTTCAAGAATAGCTTCTTCGCTAATGTCATCCAGATATTTTACCAGGGCACGCAGAGAGTTACCGTGGGCTGCGATAATCACACGCTCACCGCTCTTAATGCGAGGTAAAATCACCTCGTTCCAGTAAGGAACAACACGATCAATGGTCAGAGCCAGGCTTTCAGTCGTTGGCAGCTCGGCATCAGTCAATTTTGCATAGCGTGGGTCATGGCCAGGGAAACGCTCATCGCTTTTATCCAGCGCTGGAGGGGTGACAGCAAAGCCACGACGCCACTGTTTCACTTGCTCATCACCGTATTTCGCCGCAGTTTCTGATTTATCCAGACCTTGCAAAGCACCATAATGACGCTCATTCAGTTTCCAGGATTTTTCAGTTGGTAGCCAAGCTTGATCCAACTCATCCAGAATGTTCCACAAGGTGTGGATTGCGCGTTTCAATACAGAGGTGTAAGCGAAATCAAAAGTGAAGCCTTCGTCTTTTAACAGCTTGCCCGCTGCTTTTGCTTCAGTACGGCCTTTTTCTGACAAGTCAACATCATACCAACCGGTGAAGCGGTTTTCGTTGTTCCATTGACTTTCGCCGTGACGTACCAGAACCAGCTTTGTTACTGCCATAGTTCGAACTCCTCAGATAACTCATTTGTTCAATGATAATTATTATCATTATATTGCGTGATTGCCGCAGACATCAATCGTTTGTGTTTAACCATAGCCAATTTTTTACGTTAGCGTAAGACTGGAAGTCGAATCGATTCTGCAAAATCTGTAACTAATTAATATATGAGGGCTTATATGGGGTATTAAATACCCCATAGAGATGAAATGTGGATACTGTCTAGCGAGGTTTAAGCCGCTTTTTTCAGGCACGTGCTCATGAAGGTTTTTCGTTCATCACCTTTTAACGCTTTAGTTGCCGCTTCTGCGTTGCAGCTTTTCATTTTTTGCTGCTGCGGTGTCAGCGCCTTCTCATCCGGATGTACCTGCGCCTTTAGGCACTGACTCATAAATTTTTTCCGATCATCACCCTTCAGCGATTGAGTCGTCGCCTGCTGATTACAATCGGTCATTTTTTTCTGCTGAGCCGCCTGAGCGGGTGAGGGTGTTTTCGCGGTGTCTGCTGCCATCACATTGGCACTCAGCAACAATCCTGCTGAGAGCAGCCATAAGGTAGTTAGACGCATAGGAGTTCCTTTATTTAAGCTTTGTTTATATCAGCCAAATTGGAATCTGAAAGGCATGAATACGGCTGCCTGACAGATGCTTTTAAGCGTAGTCGGCAGCCGTAAATAAAAACAGTCACAGCGCGATAAAGTGGTAAACGGTGGTCGCGTGGTAGGTTTTCCCCGGTTTTAGCCAGCAATCGGGTTGTGGCCATTCAGGGTGATTGGGGCTATCGGGGAGAAATTCACTTTCTAGCGCGACGCCCGTGTAGCTGGCATAAGTTTCGCCATTACGCGAAGGCGTTCCGCCTAGGAAGTTGCCACTATACAGTTGTAATGCCGGGGCAGTGGTGTAAACGCTCATTTGGACTTGATTGTCAGATGACCATAAATGTGCTGCTGGGCTTTCTGTAGCACCACAAGTACGATGCAGCAGATAAGCATGGTCATAACCTTTAACACGCTGCTGGCAGCGGTCTTGTAAGAAATCGCGAGCCAGTGTTTTTGCCTGACGAAAATCCATACCGGTTTTTTCGACACTCTTAAGCCCATCGGTTGGAATACCGTCACTGTCGACTGGCAAATATTTGTCGGCAAACAATTGTAACCGGTGAGCACGGACATCGTGCCCCTCGCCATCAAGATTAAAATAGGCGTGATTCGTCAGATTTACCGGGCAGGTTTTGTCAACTTGGGCCTGATAGTGAACTTCCAGTCGATTATCTTCGGTCAATAGATATTGGACTTCGGCGGTCAACGTGCCGGGAAAACCCTGATCGCCATCGGGAGAGTGCAGTTGGTAGGTCACCTGCTTTTCATCCTGCTTCACTTTTTGCCAGCGCCGGGCATGGAACCCTTCAGGGCCGCCATGCAGCTGGTGAACACCTTGATTGGGTATCAGATGAAGAATCTCCCCCTCTGCCGTGATTTGCGCGTTAGCAATGCGGTTAGCGTAACGACCAACGGTAGCCCCGAGATAGGCTCCCTGATGCAGATAATCCGCGGGGGTTTGGCAGCCCAGCAGTAACTCGCGTTTTTCTCCCCCTTTAAGCGGTAATATTGCAGATAACCAAGTTGCGCCCCAATCCATCAGCGTCACACTCATACCTGCTTTATTATGTAGCTCGGTCAATTCAAAAGGGTGACCATCCGGTGCTAACTGGTCAACACTGCCTAATGATGCAGCGTCGTTTTTCAGCATAAACCCGCTCCTTGTGAAGCCTGACAGACGTAGAAAGTTTCTGTTCGGCCATCGCTGTACTTCGGATATTCCTGAGCCACGACAGCACGAACTTGCTCGACCAGTGACGTTGGCATCAGTGCAACAATACAGCCGCCAAAACCGCCACCTGTCATTCGAACCCCACCTTGCTCCCCAATCACCGATTTCACAATATCTACAAGACTGTCGATCGGCGGAACTGTGATCTCGAAATCATCACGCATTGAAATATGAGACTCGTGCATCAATTGCCCCATTAATTTCAAATCCCCAGAAGCCAGTGCATCTGCCGCCGCCAACGTCCGTTCATTCTCGGTAATGACATGGCGAGCGCGTTTCGCTACCACAGGGTCCAACTCATCTTGAATGGAGAAAAACAGATTAGGATCAACATCACGTAGGGCTTTGACACCAAAGAAACGCGCCGCAGTTTCGCATTGCTGGCGGCGGGTGTTGTACTCGCTATCTACCAAGCCGCGTTTCACATTGGAATTAATTATCACCACTGCCACGTTTTCTGGCATCGGTACCGCGCGTGTTTCCAATGTTCTGCAATCGATAAGCAACGCACTATCTTGCTCACCCAGTGCTGAAATAAGTTGATCCATAATGCCGCAGTTACAGCCGACAAATTGGTTCTCGGCTTCTTGGCCATTTAGCGCCAGCTCCACACCATTGAGAGGAAGCTGATAGAGTGATTGTAATGCTTGGCCGACCGCCACTTCCAAGGAAGCTGAAGAACTCAGACCCGCGCCTTGTGGCACATTGCCACTGATAACCAAATCAGCACCGCCAAAATCGGCATGACGTAATTGCAAATGCTTCACCACACCGCGGACATAATCGGCCCAGCGATACTCTGGATGTGGAACAATGGGCATATCTAGCGAGAATATGTCTTGCTGATTTTCATAGTCAGCGGCAATCACACGAATCTGTCGATCAGCACGTGTGCCGCAACTGATAACGGTTTCGTAATCAATGGCACAGGGCAGCACAAAACCATCATTATAATCAGTATGTTCACCAATAAGATTGACGCGACCCGGCGCTTTAATGGTGATGTCAGGCTCATGACTAAACTGTTGGCGGAAAATAGCCTGGGTATGCTGTTTTAAACTCATTAGTTGACTCCTGCTTCTCGATAATGAACATCACTTACTGCCCGCAGGTGTTCAGCCGCCTGTTCTGCTGTAAGGTCTCGCTGGGTTTCAGCCAGCATTTCATAACCCACCATAAATTTCCGCACTGATGCCGAGCGCAGTAATGGTGGGTAAAAATGTGCGTGTAGTTGCCAATGTGTGTTGTCATTACCGTTATAAGGCGCGCCGTGCCATCCCATTGAGTAAGGGAATGAGCATGAGAATAAATTGTCGTAGCGGCTGGTCAGTTTTTTTAGCGCAATCGCCAAATCACTGCGCTGCGCATTCGATAATGCTTCTAATCGTAGGATATGGGCTTTCGGCAACAACAAGGTTTCAAATGGCCATGCCGCCCAGTAAGGCACCACCGCCAGCCAGTGCTCGGTTTCAACCACGGTTCGGCTACCGTCGCGGCACTCACGTTCAGCATAATCGAGCAACATAGGCGACTGATGTTGTTGAAAATATTGTTGCTGTAAGTGGTCCTCTCGTGCAGCTTCATTTGGCAGGAAACTATTCGCCCAAATTTGCCCATGAGGATGCGGATTAGAGCACCCCATTGCTGCCCCTTTATTCTCAAACACTTGTACCCACGGATACACTTTACCCAGCTCGGCACCCTGTTGCTGCCAGGTTTGGATAACGTGTTCCAACGCTGGTAAGGTCAGTTGCGGTAAGGTTTTGCTGTGATCCGGAGAGAAGCAAATAACTCGGCTGGTACCGCGCGCACTTTGGCTGCGCATCAGTGGATCATCACTTTGCGGTGCATCAGGCGTGTCAGGCATCAATGCAGCAAAGTCATTGGTAAACACATAGGTTGACGGGTAGTCGGGATTCACATCACCGGTCACCCGTGTATTGCCGGGGCACAAGAAGCAATCAGGGTCATGCGCCGGTAGGCTCTCGGTGGCCGGGGCTTCTTGCTGGCCTTGCCAAGGGCGTTTGGCTCGATGAGGCGAGACCAGGACCCACTGGTCACTTAACGGATTGTATCTGCGATGTGGATGATCCACAGGGTTAAAATCAGTCATGAAAATACCTTAATCGGGATAGCCCTGAGGATTATTGGATTGCCAGCGCCAGGTATCTGCCGCCATGTCATTAAGTGTGCGGCTGACGCGCCAGCCTAATTGCTCTGCTGCCTTAATTGGGTCTGCCCAGTAAGCTGGAAGGTCACCCTCACGGCGTGGGGCAAAATAGTAGGCCAGTGGCTTACCACAAGCTTTACTGAAGGCTTCAACCACTTGTAAAACACTGTGACCGACACCAGCACCAAGATTGAAAATATGTACGCCGGGCTGGTTGTGCAGTTTTTTCATCGCGGCAACGTGGCCGTCAGCCAAGTCAACCACATGAATATAATCACGCACCCCGGTGCCATCGGGGGTGGGGTAATCATTACCGAAAATGGCTAATGATTCACGACGACCCACAGCGACCTGCGCGATGAATGGCATCAAGTTATTGGGGATGCCCTGTGGATCTTCGCCCATCAGTCCTGACGGGTGTGCACCAACCGGGTTGAAGTAACGTAAAATAGTCATATTCCATTGAGGATCAGCTAGTTGCACATCTCGCAAAATTTGCTCAACCATCAATTTACTCTGGCCATATGGGCTGGATGGCGTGCCCGTAGGGAAGCTTTCTTTATACGGGATTTGTGGTTGATCACCATAGACTGTAGCCGAAGAGCTGAAGATAAAGTTTTTGACCTGTGCGGCGCACATGGCCTCCAGTAAGACTAAGGTGCCATAAACATTATTATTGTAATATTCCAAAGGCTTACTGACAGATTCACCCACAGCTTTTAGGCCAGCAAAATGAATGACTGCATGAATAGGATGGGCGGCAAATATTTTGTCGAGTAGCGCGCGATCACGGACGTCACCCTGATAAAGTTCAGGTGTGTAGCCAGTCAAATGGTTGATTCGGGCTAATACGCTGGATTTGCTGTTGCAAAGGTTGTCGAGGATAACCGGCTTGTAGCCCGCTTCAACCAATTGCACACAAGTATGGCTACCTATGTAACCGCTACCACCTGTTACCAGAACGTACATAAAAGACTCCTCGAATGACTATCGTCTATAAAAGATAGCACGCCATTATCTGAGAAAAGGTGATCTACGCTCAATAATGGAATCGCTTACATTTAAATTTTTCTCAGCTTCATATCTGTGGGAGCATAAATACAGGGGAATGAATAAGAATAGGCAAAAAAATGAAGAAATCTCAGGTATGGCAAAGATAACTGAGGTGGTAGCGTTCTCATCCATCAATTTAGCAGGAATGTCCTCCCCCCCTTCGTCCTTGGCGCTACAGCGTTGTTAGCTGCTCTCACACCCCCGAATCACTGACGTGGGTCAGCTCATCGGGATGCGTTCGTTTGCAGCCTAGCTGTAACACCAATGACTTTGGGGCTTCGTCCTTCGAATTACTGCGCTGTTAGCTGCTCCCACACCCCGAATCACTGACGTGGGTCAGCTCATCGGGATGCGTTCGTTTGCAGCCTAGCTGTAACACCCATGACTTTGGGGTTTCGTCCTTCGAGTTACTGCGCTGTTAGCTGCTCTCACACCCCCGAATCACTGACGTGGGTCAGCTCATCGGGATGCGTTCGTTTATCGGCTACCAACAATATCAATGGCTTTGAGGATAGGCAGTCATTAAAAATTAATGCGCCACATACAACGGATAGGTAAAGAACAGCAGGTGCATCAAATTCAGGCTGAAATGGAAGGCGACCGCCACCCACAAACGACCACTCCACAGCCATGCAAGACCATAAATTATCCCAGCCAGCGCGGCAAACACCATCAGCAGTGGGCCGCCAGCAATATGTGCGGCACCAAAAAGCAGGGCAGTGAGCAGCAGAGCTGGGTAATTGCCAAGGCATTGGCTTAGGCGTTGTTGCAAATAACCACGGAATAGCGCCTCTTCAGCTAAACAGACAAAGAAGACATTTGCGATAACAAAAGAGCCAATCCATGCCGGGGTATGCATCTCAATTTTCAAGCCACCTAAGGCGACAGCCAGCAGCAGTAAAGCCGGTACGCTGACAATCAACCCCACCCAACCCAGCCGACTAATAGATAGATGCTTCTTGGCGACAAATAAGGTGGGTAAGCAGGCGAGCAAGATAAAGGGGATGAGCGCCTTATCCAGATTGTAGTACATGCTAAAGGTGGCACTAAGTGGCCCCACGTCCACTTTATCCAATACTTTCAGGTTGTTGAAACCGGGGATGAGATGCAGGAACAGAGCAATGGAGGCGAATACCAAGAGCAATTCCAGCCCAACAGCCAGCCATTTTCGCTGACGATATTTTTGCAGCAGCAGTGCAACCACCAGCGTGAGCAGTAAAAACGCCGCTGACGGTAATGTGAGAACACCGTGATAAAGCGCAATCGATAAGGAAAGCGCCAAGAGAAACAGGGAGAGTACCCGGTTAATTGATAAGAAAAGCAGCGATGCAGCAAGTATGCCCCACATAAATCATCCTTTTACTATTAAGTCCATATTCTGAGTCAGATAGTAGCATAGGTTAATGTGAATAAACGCTGCGTCACTTGGGTGCTACTCTCATTATTTCTCAGGATAATATAATGAGATGTCAGTTTTAATCATGTTTAGCAGGATAATTTCTCTTGCGTGTAGCGATAAATTTCGCCATCAGCAACAAAAGTTAGACGATGAGTAATACATTGTGGTGCGTCTTCGGCGTGGTGAGAAACGAACAGTAATTGAGTGTCGCCTTCGCCGATCATCACATCAATAAAACGGCGTACTAATAAACGGTTAAGTGGATCTAAACCTTGCAAAGGCTCATCAAGAATCAATAGCGCGGGGTGTTTTACCAGCGCTCTGGCGATCAGTGCCAGCCGTTGCTGGCCCCAGGATAAACTATGGAAAGGCTGATTAGCGGCATCAGCAGAGAATCCAAGTAATGCGAGCCATTGATCTGCAAGCTGTTGTTGGCGATCAGAGACGGCCTGATAAATCCCAATTGAATCGAAAAATCCGGACAAAATCACGGTGCGCAAATTAGAGCTGACGCGATAATCCAAATGCAGGCTGCTGCTGACATAACCTATATGACGTTTGATGTCCCAGATGGTTTCACCACTTCCTCTACGGCGACCAAACAGCGTTAAATCATTGCTATAACCTTGCGGGTGATCGCCAGTAATCAGGCTAAGTAAAGTTGATTTACCCGCCCCATTCTGGCCGATAATCTGCCAGTGTTCACCGGGGTTAACTTGCCAGCTCAGATCGTGCAGGATGGGGCGATCGTTGTACTCAACTACGCCATTACGCAGAGTAATCAATGGTTTGTCTTGTGGTAAACGGGCCTGCTGTTGCGGGTTTTCTGTTTCTGGCAGTGATAAACCATCAAGATTTTCACTGTGTGCCAATTGAGCAATCAGGGCTTCGGAAAGAACTTGCTGGCGTGGACCGGTGTGGCTCAGATGGCAATCCGCTAGCACGCCAACATGCTGTACAAAATCAGGAATATCGTCAAAACGATTGAGGACTAAAACCAGTGTGACGCCTTGAGCAGAAAGCGTCGATAACATTTCTGCCAACTGAGCACGTGCAGAAACATCCAGACCATCAAATGGCTCATCCAGAATCAACAGGTCGGGCTGTGGCATTAATGCCCGACATAACAATGTTTTGCGTGTTTCACCGGTAGAAAGGTATTTAAAGCGGCGTGGCAGTAAGTGGCTGATGCCAAACTGTGCTGCCAGGTTCTGGCACCGCAGTGGGTTGCTCACTTCTTCCTGAATAATTTCGGCGGTAGTGCGGCCGGTATCATCTTCATCAGCGCTGAGTAAATCGGTGTTATTACGCTGCCACTCTTCACTTATCAACTGTTGAAGTTGCTCGAATGACAGTCGCACAATATGGGTGAAATTGCTCTGACGGCTACCGTTAAGGAGGGTCAGTTCCCCAGATAATGCTTTAGCAAGTGCAGATTTTCCGCTGCCGTTGGCCCCGACAAACGCCCAGCTATCTCCGGACAAAACCTGTAGTGCTGGCAGGGTGAGTGTCCGTGTGTCACTCAGGCGAAAACAACCTTGCGATATTTGCAACTCAGACATTATCTTTTCCATAATCTGCAACACAATAAGGTGTTAGGGATATGCGGAAAGGGCAAAAATGTCAACAGGTAATAGGTTGTTAACAGTTAATAACTTTACTAAATAAATTAGCAAAGTGTTGCGATAATGACGCGATCTGAATTGAATTGTGCAATAACATCACTGCCAACTCGTAAATTCAGTTTATGCAGCTCGCTATTGTTTTGTGTCGAACAAAGCGTGGCTCCCCCTGTCAGTGTCACGATAACTTCGCTGTGCTCATTACCCGGTTCAATACTGGTGACAGTGCCTGGCAATGAGTTATCCGCGGCACCTGCCAATGCTTGATCAGTGACCAGTTTTATCCAGGGTGCCTTAATCAGAGCTAATACTTCTTTGCCTGTCGAAAGTTGCAGCCGATCGGCACTCTGCTGGGTCAGGGCCGCAGATAAGCGGGTTTTGCCATCAGCCAGTAGAATATTGACGTGTTGCTGAACTTGCTGATGGTCGCGCTCAATCACTGTGCCGAAAAATTGATTACGGGCGCTGGTTTGCAGTGAGAAACGGGAAATTGCGGCCAGTAAACTATCCAATGGCATTGAATCGTCTTTTAGGGTGTCGAAGGCTTTTTGCTGAATTTTCGCCAGTAAATCATAAAGCTGAATAAGGCGTTCGCCATAGCGGGTCAGCGAAGCACCGCCACCGCCTTTGCCGCCAGTTGCCCGCTCGACCAGTATCTCTTCTGCCAATATATTCATTTCATTAATGGCATCCCAAGCACTTTTATAGCTAATGCCTGCCAGTTTCGCCCCCTGACTGATAGAGCCAGTATTCTTTATTTGTTTCAGGAGTGAAATACGGCGAGGGTCGGCAAACAGTCGCTGCTGAAGTTTTAGAGTGAGTAAGATTTCGGCCTGCATGTTTTTTGCTCCAGCGGGAAACGGTTAGTGTGACTCGACAGTCGATGTATATCCAATGAACGCCATGTATGTAGGGTAGTGACTCAAACCGCACGTTTGGCAGGTTACATTTTTTTATTGTTGGTTAGAATAACTCGATTCATTCACTGTCTGTATAATTTACAGTGAATACATATTGGTTATTGTGATAACGTGAGTTATCGCTCTATTGTCGTCATTTGAGAGGCTGGCATGTTAGAACTATTGAAAAGTCTGCTCTTTGCTGTGGTCATGGTTCCGGTAGTGATGGCAGTGATTCTGGGTATGATCTACGGGCTGGGTGAAGTGTTTAACATCATTTCTAAGACCGGTCACGGGAAAGAACGCTCTTAATGAATCTTTCTTGCGGAAAGTCACATTAAGTAGAGTGGTTGCATCTAATTTCTGAATGCCTGGCGTGTAAACGCTGGGCATTTTCGTTTTTGTCTTTTGTTTCATTTCACTGCGCGATTCCGATAACTCAAGAAAGCTCACATCTTGCCGATAAACTGCATGACCTGCCTATGATGTTACGTTATATTTCCAAGTATATAGCGATTTCATTAACGCGGAGAACAACATGAAGAATCAATACGGAAAAGTGGGCAAGTGGGTAGCTGGTGCAACGTTGCTGGCCGCTTTTTCTAGCCCGAGCATGGCAGATGACAATATTACGGTTTTTGCTGCGGCCTCACTGACCAATGCACTACAAGATATTGCCGCGCAGTATAAAAAAGAGAAGCAAGTGGATGTTGTTTCTTCTTTTGCCTCATCTTCAACACTGGCACGTCAGATAGAGCAGGGCGCGCCGGCAGATCTGTTTATCTCTGCTGACCAGCAATGGATGGACTATGCGATTGATAAACAGCAAATAGTGACTAATACGCGCTATACCTTACTAGGTAATGAGTTAGTATTGATTGCGCCGCTAGACAGCAAAATAACTAAAGTTGAGATTGATAAAAAAACCGACTGGAAGAAATTGCTTGATGGTGGTCGTCTGGCTGTCGGCGATCCTGACCATGTTCCTGCGGGGATTTATGCTAAAGAGGCTCTGGAGTATTTAGGTGCTTGGGAAACGTTAGCACCGGTAATGGCGCGTGCTGATAACGTACGTAATGCTATGACTCTGGTTGAGCGGGCTGAAGCACCGCTGGGTATTGTTTATGGTTCAGATGCGGTAGCCAGTAAGAAAGTTAAGGTTGTTGGGATGTTCCCGGAAGCGAGTCACAAACCGGTTGAATACCCAATGGCAATTGTTAAGGGCCACGAAAATCCGACCGTTACTGCTTTTTATGATTATCTGAAAACCCCAGCCGCGGCGGCTATTTTCAAAAATTATGGATTTACCCCACGCTAATGATTTTGAGCGAGTATGAGTGGCAGGCTATTATTCTTAGCCTGAAAGTTTCTGGTGTCGCGGTGGTGTGGAGTCTGCCATTAGGTATCCTAATGGCATGGATTCTGGTGCGCTGTCGCTTCCCCGGTAAGTCGTTGTTAGACAGTATTATTCACCTGCCGTTAGTGCTGCCCCCTGTGGTCATTGGTTATCTATTACTGGTGAGTATGGGCCGGCGTGGTTTTATTGGTGAATGGCTGTATAGCTGGTTTGGTATTAACTTCAGTTTCAGTTGGCGCGGTGCGGCGCTGGCTTCGGCGGTGGTTGCTTTTCCGCTGATGGTCAGGGCTATTCGTTTGGCTCTGGAGGCGGTTGATACTCGTCTGGAACTTGCGGCGCGCACATTAGGTGCGAACCCGTGGCGAGTTTTTTTCACCATTACGCTACCACTTTCTTTGCCTGGCGTGATTGCCGGCACTGTTTTGTCTTTTGCTCGTTCACTGGGGGAATTTGGCGCGACTATCACGTTTGTGTCGAATATTCCCGGTGAAACCCGCACTATTCCTCTAGCGATGTATACCCTGATTCAAACACCAGGAGCAGAAGCCGCAGCGGGGCGTCTGTGCATTATTGCCATCATTCTTTCATTGGTTTCTTTGCTGCTGTCTGAATGGTTGGCCCGCTGGGGCAAAAAACGCATGGGGGCGCCATGCTAGAGTTGGATTTCAGTCAACAATTGGGAGCGTTGCATTTGCACGTCTCCACAACGCTACCGGCGCAAGGCATTACCGCTATTTTTGGTTTATCGGGTGCAGGCAAGACCTCGCTTATTAATGTTATTGGGGGGTTGACTCGTCCACAACAAGGCAAAGTCGTGCTAAATGGCCGAGTGCTGGTGGATGCCGAGCGGCAGATTTATCTGCCACCGGAAAAACGGCGGGTGGGCTATGTGTTTCAAGATGCCCGTCTGTTCCCTCATTACAGCGTGATTGGCAATTTGCAGTACGGTATGAACCCGTCAATGCGCGGGCAGTTTGAGACTATTGTGGGGTTGCTGGGGATAGAGCCGCTGTTAAAGCGTTTTCCACTGACGCTTTCCGGTGGTGAGAAACAGCGAGTGGCCATTGGCCGTGCGCTGTTGACTGCGCCAGAGCTGTTGCTGATGGATGAACCATTAGCCTCACTGGATTTACCGCGTAAGCGCGAACTGCTGCCTTATTTGGAGCGGCTGGGGAAAGACGTCAATACGCCTATTTTGTACGTCAGCCATAGTATGGATGAAATCTTGCGTTTGGCTGATCAAGTCGTGGTGATGGATGCCGGTAAAGTTCGTGCTGTCGGTGGGTTGGAAGAGGTATGGGCCAGTAGTGCACTGCGTCCGTGGCTGCAACGGGAGGAACCGAGCAGCATATTGCGGGTGAATGTGATTGGTCACCATGATCGCTATGCAATGACGGCGCTGGCCTTAGGTGATCAGCGTTTGTGGGTTGGCAAGCTGGATGCGCAGGAGGAAGACTCAATGCGTATCCGCATTAATGCGGCGGATGTTTCATTGGTATTGCAGCCGCCGCAAAACAGCAGTATCCGCAATATCTTGCCGGTGAAAATAGCCGAGTGCCTTGAAGTTGATGGGCAAATTGATGTCAAATTGGCTATTGGCGAGCAATGGTTATGGGCGCGGATTACACCATGGGCGCGGGATGAGTTAGGGCTGAAACCAGGCCAGTGGGTCTATGCGCAGATAAAAAGCGTATCGTTTAATCGCAAGAACTAACCGCGGCCTCCGATTATCAACAAAGCAAAAAAGCGCCCTTAATAGAGGCGCTTTTTATTTATTGCTAGCATCGTTACAACGCAATAATGATGGGGATCAAGCCAAAATATGTTGATGGATAACCGCGGCAATCCCGGGCTGTTCATTATCGGCAATCACCAAATCGGCCCGCTGCTTGATAGCATCGGCGCTATTACCCATAGCCACCCCTAAACCTGCACTTTCTAGCATACTGAGGTCGTTAAAGTTATCACCAAACGCGACCACATCCTTCATGCTCAGACCTTGAGACTCTACCCATTGTTGCAAGCGGTGACCTTTACTGTTCCCCACTTGTGCAATATCCACCTGATCATGCCATGACCACTCGCAAGCCAGCCCCATTTCGTCTTCAACCATGGTGGCAAATGCTTTTAGCTGATTGATATCAGCATGGGAGGTGGCAAATTTCCAGATAGCGTTGGCACTATGGGCTGCATCGAACAGGCTATCGACATGGAGGAGTGTCGGGCGTTGTGCCGGAGGTAATGACTCTGCCCAATTTAGGGAGCGAACAACATGCCCGTTAGTGTGCTGATACAGCATCGCATCATCTACGTACATCAGCCCATGGATATGAGTTTGTTCTAGTAACTGTAAGACTTGAACTGCCTGCTGAGGCCGTAATGGATTGGAATCCAAAACTTTTTTAGCATGATAATCATAAATATAGGTGCCATTACAACAAATCGCCGGCGTATCTATCTCTAATGCTTGATAAAACGGGTGAATCGCTACATGGTGGCGGCCAGTGACCACCACAACTTTCACGCCCTCAGCGCGTGCTTGCGCTAATGCGGATAAGGATTCCGGCAGAATACGTTTCTTACTGTCTAACAGTGTCCCGTCCAAATCCAATGCAATTATACGGTATGTCATAGCAGCCCTAATTCTAAGTATGAGAATAATATGTCCGTGCAGTATTTTCTGATAATACACCGGATAGGGGGCTGATTAAACCAGAGTGAGGTGAGTGAGCATGATTTACCCATGACAATCCAGAAAACAGATAATGTCATTGTCTTCATACTCATATAATACTAATGGGGGTTAAAATGTTATTTTCTCCCGTAAAAATCATAAATAACCCACTCAAGTGGTAGGTTAGCTTTTAAATGATCTTAATCAAATAATCTTCATGTTTATTATTTTTCATCATTCGCCTTATTAGGTCAATTGATTGAATTTAAATTAAATATTTTAGTGTGCATTTCCTTGTAGGAATATTCACACATTGCAGGGTCTTTCTTCCTAAATTATTGAGTGATACGGACATGGTATATTTTACTCAGAATTTATCTATTTAAAAATATATCTCTTCAAGCTTTTTATAAAAAAATAGACGTGATTCTAATAAAAATAAAGTGTTGATGAAAATGGCAAGTTTTCAATTTTTTGATTTTTGTACGGACCAACCAGGACATTAATATGAATATTTCCCCGGCTAAAATTTTCGAAAAGAAAAGAATTGCTATTGTTGTTTCATTGGCTATGGGTCTGTTGACCGCTCAAAGTTATGCTGGGTGTAATTTAACGATATGCACTGATACGACATTCTGGGACGGTATCTATGGTGACAATTATTCTATTACCAATACATTTGATTTAGTCTCAAGCCCAACGAATGCGGTTGTTGGATTGTATAAAAATCAGGCCGGGGAGATGAAGTTTGGTCATAATCTGTTTATCAGTGTCTCGGGTAACAAAGCTGATGCAATACAAATAAAATCAGGTGCGCCAGCGAATAATCCGGCCATCATTACTATTGGTGATAATGCTATCATTTCAGCATTAGGGGCTTCTGGGGATGGTATTAATGCGGGAAATAACACGGGGTCAAGTCTCATTACACTTGGCAGTGATGCCGTAATATCTGCTAAATATGGAATTGGTGTCCGTGCCAACCTCACCAATACCGCCGGGCAGTACAATAATATTGTCCTGGGCGATAGAGCTCGTATTACGACCGAAGGCTCGGGGGCAAATCTTGTCGACGGTCTGGGCTACGGAGTCTATGCCGGTAACCGTGAAATGGGGGATTCGGGGCAAACAGGGTCTGCCAGTGTGACGCTCGGTAAGGAGAGTCGCATTACCACCTCAGGCAGCGCTGCGGATGGGGTTTTTGCCAATAAAAGAGGTGTCGTCAATTTAGGTGATGGCACTACGGTGATGACGACGGGTAATAATGCGAATGGCTTAAAAGCCGCAGTGGGGCTTTATACCAATACTAATGGCGGTATTATCAATATATTAGGTGGTTTAACCATTAATGTGAGTGGCACTAATTCAAATGCCATTTATGCGACAGGCGTAGGTTCAGAAATAAAGTCTTATAATGCGGATAATAATCTCTCTACTACCGGTATTTTCCATATTGATGGCAACGTGTTGGCAGAGAAAAGTGGTTTAATTGACTTGAGACTTGCTGATGGTTCTGTTTTTAATGGGGTCACCAAAAGTCTTGCTAGCACTAGTAGCAATGATGGAGTGATTAATTTGGCCATTAATGGCGACTCCAGTATCTGGAATATGTCCGGTGATTCAAATTTAACCTCGTTGAATTTATCTAACGGTGCCATTGTTAATTATCTTGATAATAGTTCGACGTTCAAAACGCTGACCGTTACCGGGAATTATCACAGTGACGGAGGGTATATCTATTTTAATACCGCACTCAATGATGATACTTCAGAGACGGATAAGCTCTTAGTCGAGGGCAACACCTCCGGAACCACTTACGTCGTGGTGAGAAATGCTGGAGGGTTAGGTAATGAAACATTGGAGGGTATTGAGCTGATTCGGGTTAATGGTGATTCCGAGGGGGAATTTATCCAGTCGGGGCGTATTGTCGCTGGTGCTTACGATTACAGTCTGAATCGCGGACATGATAGCAGTGTAGACCGAACTCAAAACGGTAATAGCAACCACTGGTATTTGACCAATGCCTCTACGCCGATCATTACGCCGATCGATCCGCCTGAGATTATTGACCCAGTTGACCCAGTTGACCCGGTTGACCCGGTTGACCCGGTTGACCCGGTTGACCCAGTAGACCCAGTAGACCCAGTAGACCCAGTTGATCCGGTTAACCCAGTAGACCCTGTTAACCCAGTTGATCCCGTCGACCCAACCGCTCCCTCTGAGGTTCATCCCGGTCAAAAACAGAAAATTGAGCGCCCAGAAGCCAGTGGTTACTCCGCCAATCTGGCGGCAGCAAATAATATGTTTGTCATGCGCTTGCATGATCGTTTAGGCGAAACTCAATATATTGATGCATTAACAGGCGAACGGAAAGTAACCAGTATGTGGATGCGCAATGCTGGGGGGCATACTCGTGTTAGGGACAGTGATGACCAATTGGGCACCCAGAGCAATCGCTATGTGTTGCAGCTAGGAGGCGATATTGCTCAGTGGAGCACTAATAATTTAAATCGTTTCCACTTGGGTGTCATGGCTGGCTACGGTAATAGTAAAAGTCGCAGCGAATCTCGCTTATCCGGATACAGTGCCCGTTCTTCAGTCGATGGCTATAGCCTTGGCATGTATGGCACGTGGTATGCCAATGAAGCCGACAAGTCAGGTTTATATGTGGACAGTTGGGCGCAATACAGTTGGTTTAATAACCGGGTTGAAGGACAGAGTCTGGCGGCAGAAAGTTATAAATCTCGTGGTGTGACAGCCTCTGTTGAGACCGGCTATACCTTTAAGGTCGGCGAAAGTCTAAATAGTAGCTACTTTATACAGCCTAAAGCTCAAGCCGTCTGGATGGGGGTGAAAGCGGACTCTCATAAAGAAGATAACGGTACTCACGTTTCAGGTGTGGGAGATGGCAATATCCAAACCCGCCTTGGGGTGAAAGCTTTTATGCACGGTTATAGTCAGCAAGATAAAGATAATGATCGGATATTCCAACCATTTGTTGAAGCCAATTGGATTCACAATACTAAAGATTTTGGCACAATAATGGACAATGTCACCGTTAAGCAAACCGGTACAGCTAATATTGCTGAGTTGAAATTGGGTGTTGAGGGCCAGGTTAATAAGCGGCTCAACCTTTGGGGTAATATTGGTCAGCAGTTAGGGAATAAAGGCTACAGCGACACCAGCGCAATGCTGGGTGTGAAATACAACTTCTGATTACTTTCATTTAAGGGAGCAATAGTAACAATTGCTCCCTTTTTATACTGATTTCTCCCTCTCTTGCCTTATCGTTCCCTCAAATATTAATCAAAAAGTAGGATAAGTTTGAGCCACAGAGTGGCGGACTGTTGTTATGTCTGTTCAGTCAGGTAAGCTAGGCTAAAATGATGAGTTAATGAAAAAACATTTGGCTAAGGAGTAAAGATGAAGCAAGTGGTTTACGTGGCAAGCCCAGACAGTCAGCAGATTCACGTCTGGCAATTAGATTCCGCCGGTGAATTAACCTTACTGCAAACAGTCGAGGTGCCGGGTCAGGTACAGCCAATGACAATCAACCCGAACCAGCGTCATCTCTATGTTGGGGTGCGCCCTGATTTCGGTATTGTCAGCTACAATATTAGCGATGAGGGGACGTTGACCGCAGCCGGTATGGCGCCACTTCCTGGTAGCCCGACACATATTGGTACGGATTTGCAAGGCCGCTTCTTGTTCTCTGCTTCTTATAGTTTCAACTGCGTGAGCATCAGCCCTATTGATGAACATGGCGTGGTGCAGGCACCTATTCAGCAATTAGACGGCTTACCTGCGCCTCATTCGGCAAATATTGACCCAACTAATCAGATTCTGTTGGTGCCTTGTCTGAAAGAAGACAAAGTGCGGCTATTTGATTTGAGTGTTGATGGCAAACTGGCCCCACATGCACAAACAGATATCACTGTTGCTACCGGAGCGGGTCCACGTCATATGGATTTCCATCCAAATCATCACGTTGCATACTGTGTCAATGAACTGAATAGCTCGGTTGATGTTTATCAGATCAGTAATAACGGGCAGGAATATCAGTTAATTCAAACTGTGAATGCGATGCCAACTGACTTTACCGATACCTGCTGGGCGGCTGATATCCATATCACCCCAAATGGTCGCCATTTATATATCAGTGACCGTACAGCCAGCTTGCTCAGCATTTTCAGTGTCTCTGACGATGGGCGTGAAATTTCGTTGGTGGGGCATCATCCGACAGAAGCACAACCGCGCGGTTTCAATATCGACCACAGCGGTCATTTCCTGATCTCCTCCGGGCAAAAATCTGATCATATTGCCGTGTACCGAATCGATCAGAACAGTGGCCAACTGACAACCTTAGGCCGTTATCCGGTAGGTAAAGGCCCAATGTGGGTAAGTATCCTGGCGCGATAGGCTATTTTACTTGTCATTTTGAATTTGGGCAGTGCCTGTCGTCCTCACGTATTCTGTGTAGATTCCGGTTACTGTGCGCTGCCCGCATTCCGACTGACATCGACAATTACACCTATTAAATTATGTTATTAGCGCTTATTTACTGCGTCAGCTACAGCATCTGTGAGCTGGGTTAGCGCCTCTGGCGAGATAATATAAGGTGGCATCAGGTAAATTAGCTTACCGAAAGGCCGTATCCACACCCCACGTTCGACAAAACTGCGTTGCAAGCGAGCAACATTAACCGCTTCTTTCATTTCAACAACCCCAATGGCCCCCAGCACCCGTACATCTGCGACGTTTTGGCGCTCTACTAGTGGGAGTAATGCCTGTTTTAATTGGTTTTCTATCGACATAACCTGCTGCTGCCAGTGATTTTCAGCCAACAAATTCAGGCTAGCGGAGGCAACAGCACAAGCCAGTGGGTTGGCCATAAATGTCGGCCCATGCATAAAGCAGCCAGCATCACCGTTACTGATAATTTCAGCCACCTTACGGGTAGTCAGTGTGGCGGATAACGTCAGATATCCCCCCGTAAGCGCCTTACCCAAACAGAGAATATCCGGCACGATTTGCGCATGCTCACAGGCAAATAATTTACCGGTACGGCCAAAACCCGTGGCAATTTCATCGGCAATCAACAAAATATTGTGTTGATTGCACAATGCTCGTACCTCGCGTAAATAATCAGGGTGATAGATACGCATCCCACCGGCACCTTGCACCACTGGCTCCAGAATTACTGCAGCAATCTCATGGGCGTGTTTACCTAGCATCGCGGCAAAATCTGTGATGTCTTCAGGATCCCACGGCTGATCAAATCGGCATTGTGGGGCCGTGGCAAACAGATTTTCTGTCAGATAACCCTGATACAAGCTGTGCATGGAATTTTGAGGATCACAAACCGACATTGCGCCGAAAGTATCGCCATGGTAACCATGGCGTAGTGTCAAAATTCGCTGCCGCCGTTCCCCTTTCGCCTGCCAATATTGCAACGCCATTTTTAGTGCCACTTCCACCGCGACTGAACCAGAATCGGCTAAAAACACACATTCCAGCTCTGTCGGGGTCATATCGACTAATTGCCGACACACTTTGACCGCCGGTGGATGGGTAATTCCGCCAAACATAACATGCGACATCTCATCTAACTGCTGATGTGCAGCATGATTTAGTGCCGGATGATTATAGCCATGAATAGCTGCCCACCATGACGACATGCCATCAATCAGGCGTCGACCATCAGCCAACTGCAACTCAACGCCTTCGGCTGCCACAACGGGATAGCAGGGGAGCGGGTCGGTCATTGAAGTGTAGGGATGCCAGATATGGCGTTGGTCGAAGGCTAGGTCAGAAGGTGTCATGGGGATTTGTTGTAAACCAAATTGATGCAAGAATGGTTGACAGTATATCGAGTTTATTTACACTGGCGACACTTTTTTCTCTTCCTTGGAGAAGCTGTAATGGCAAATTATATTCGCTGGACAGTCGGGCAAGCCCAGGCCCTGTTTGAAAAACCGCTGCTGGATTTGTTGTTTGAAGCACAGCAAATTCATCGTCAACATTTTGACCCTCGTCAGGTACAAGTCAGCACGCTGTTGTCAATTAAAACCGGCGCTTGTCCGGAAGATTGCAAATATTGTCCACAAAGTTCCCGCTATAAAACCGGATTAGAAAGCGAACGCTTAATGCAGGTTGAGCAAGTGCTGGAGTCCGCTAAAAAAGCCAAAGCTGCCGGCTCGACCCGTTTTTGTATGGGCGCTGCCTGGAAAAATCCCCATGAGCGCGATATGCCTTATTTGGAAAAAATGGTGGAAGGGGTTAAAGCGATGGGGATGGAAACCTGCATGACCCTTGGCACACTGGATAAGCAACAAGCCCACCGTTTGGCCGAGGCCGGGTTGGATTATTACAACCACAATTTAGATACCTCGCCAGAATTCTACGGCAGCATCATAACCACCCGCAGCTACCAGGAGCGGCTCGATACGTTAAGTGAAGTTCGCGATGCCGGAATCAAAGTGTGCTCCGGTGGAATTGTTGGATTGGGCGAAACCGTGCGTGACCGAGCCGGATTATTGGTAGAACTGGCAAACTTGCCCAAACCACCGGAAAGCGTGCCGATCAACATGCTGGTCAAAGTAAAAGGGACGCCGCTCGAAAATAACGAAGATGTCGATGCGTTTGAGTTTATTCGCACCATCGCGGTAGCCCGCATCATGATGCCAACATCCTATGTGCGACTCTCTGCCGGGCGTGAGCAAATGAACGAGCAAACGCAAGCGATGTGCTTTATGGCGGGCGCTAACTCCATCTTCTACGGCTGCAAACTACTGACAACGCCGAACCCTGAAGAAGATAAAGATTTGCAGCTATTTCGTAAACTGGGGTTGAACCCGCAACAGACAGCGACAGAGCAGGGTATTCATGAACAGCAACAAGCATTAACCAAGCAATTGCTGCACGCAGACAGTGCTCAATTTTATAACGCGGCAGTCTGATGAGCTGGCACAACAAGATTGAAATCGGGCTGCAACAGCGGCGCGAAGCATTGGCCTATCGTACCCGCCAAGTCAACAATAGCGTCAACGGGCGCTGGTTGCAGCGAGGCGATCAAGAATATCTTAACTTTTCCAGCAATGACTATTTGGGGCTAAGTCAGGACCCAGAAGTGATTGCCGCTTGGCAGCAAGGGGCGTCGCGCTATGGTGTAGGCAGTGGTGGTTCCGGCCATGTGACGGGCTATAGCCAACCTCATGCTCAACTAGAGCAGCAATTAGCTGAGTGGTTGGGATATCCGCGCGCCTTATTATTCATCTCTGGCTATGCTGCGAACCAAGGGGTATTGGCGGCGTTGGCGGGCGCTGATGATCGGATATTGGCGGATAAACTCAGCCATGCATCTTTGTTGGAAGCCGCGGCGCACTCTCCGGCTCAATTACGGCGCTTTGCCCATAATCAAGCCGATTCATTGCAAAATCTGTTGAATAAGCCTTGCTCCGGTCAAACTTTGGTGGTGACTGAAGGGGTTTTCAGCATGGATGGTGACAGTGCACCGTTGGCCGAGTTGCAACGGCAGAGCGCATCAGCCGGGGGCTGGTTATTAGTGGACGATGCGCATGGCATTGGTGTGCGAGGTGAGGCGGGGAGGGGCAGTTGCTGGGCGCAAGGGGTGAAACCTGAGCTGCTGGTGGTCACTTTTGGTAAAGCATTTGGTTTAAGTGGCGCAGCGGTGTTGTGTCAGGAGCCGGTAGCCGAATATTTGCTGCAATATGCTCGTCATCTGATTTACAGCACCATGATGCCTCCAGCACAGGCAGTTGCTTTGCAAGCGGCATTAAAACGTATTCAGCAAGGTGATGATTTACGCCAGCGGCTTCAACAGCGCATTGCACAATTTCGTCGTGGTGTAGCAGAGTTACCATTGTCATTAGGGGAATCTGAAACAGCCATCCAGCCATTGCGGGTAGGGGAT
This sequence comes from Yersinia vastinensis, assembly GCF_044905075.1. Lineage (NCBI taxonomy): Bacteria > Pseudomonadati > Pseudomonadota > Gammaproteobacteria > Enterobacterales > Yersiniaceae > Yersinia > Yersinia vastinensis. The sequence continues at coordinate 3,253,824 of NZ_CP173260.1, read as the reverse complement.
AATCAGCAAGTGTTAGCATTGGCAGATCAACTGCGCACCGCAGGATTATGGGTTACGGCGATTCGGCCACCGACCGTTCCACCGGGAGGAGCCAGGCTGCGCATTACGCTAAGTGCCGCCCACCGCCGTGAGGATATTGACCGGTTATTGGAGGTGCTTTATGGCATTTGCCACTGAAAACCTACGGTCAACATGGGCTGAGAATAAATCAACAGTGAATAAACAGGCAATTGCGGCAGCCTTTAGCCGAGCGGCGGGTAGCTACGATACTGCGGCTGATATGCAGCGCCAAACAGGTGAAATCTTACTGGCACTTGGCGCGCAATATTCTGGACATTCAGTGTTGGACGCCGGATGTGGCACCGGGCATTTTAGCCGCCGCTGGCGTGAACTCGGCAAGCATGTCATTGCGCTGGATCTGGCTGCAGGCATGTTGGCGCACGCGCAGCAGCAGCAGCAGGCTGATGACTATCTACTCGGTGATATCGAATCTATTCCTCTGTCTAATCAATCCGTTGATATCTGTTTTAGTCATTTAGCGGTGCAGTGGTGTGCTGATTTACCGCTCGCACTGGCTGAGTTGCACCGAGTCACGCGCCCGGGTGGAATCATTTTATTCTCTACTCTGGCGAAGGGGTCTCTTGATGAGTTAGGGCAGGCGTGGCAACAAGTTGATGGTAAACGACATGTGAACGATTTTCTTTCATTTCAGCATATTAGTGCCGCTTGCCAAGACTATCGACATACCCTGACACCGCAGTTGTATCAGCAGCAATTTCCAGACGTCATTGCTCTTATGCGCTCGCTACAGGGTATTGGGGCCACGCATTTGCATCAGGGGCGTGAGGCCGGGTTAAGTGGCCGTCAACGCTTGATGGCGTTGCAACGCGCCTATAACACGCAATCTGGCTACTGCCCGTTGAGTTACCATTTGGTTTATGGGGTAATTTATCGTGATTAAACGTTGGTTTATCACCGGCACAGATACCGATGTCGGTAAAACTGTCGCCAGTTGTGCATTACTGCAAGCCGCAGAAATGATGGGTTACCGCACCGCAGGGTATAAACCGGTGGCCTCGGGCAGCCAGATGACGGTTGACGGATTACGCAACAGTGATGCTTTGGCACTACAGGCTAACAGTACTGAGATGTTGAGTTACGCGCAGGTTAATCCACTGACCTTGCGGGAGGCCACCTCACCACATATTGCCAGCATAAGCGAAGGGCGTGAGATTCATTTGCCTGCTTTATCGCATGGCTTACGCCAACTTGAGCAAACTGCGGATTGGGTACTGGTAGAAGGGGCTGGAGGTTGGTTTACGCCACTTTCTGCACAAGCAACTTTTGCCGATTGGGTACAGCAAGAGCAATTGCCAGTCATTATGGTTGTTGGGGTTAAGTTGGGGTGCATCAATCATGCATTGCTGACAGCTTTGGCTATCGAGCAAGCGGGATTGACGCTGGCCGGCTGGGTCGCCAATGAGGTGATACCCGCAGGTACGCGGCAATCGGAATATTTGGCAACATTAACGCAGATGATAAAGGCACCATTACTGGGTGTTATCCCTCATTTGACGGATTTGAAGGCTTTACCCGCGATGGCACGCTGCAATCTGGGGGAGTATCTGGATTTGGGATTGCTGGCACACCCCATGATTAGGAAGAATGTACCGACGGGGGTGTAGCGGCCTCTTGGATGTCAACAACCTCAGGGCTAATAGAAGATTAGCCCTGTTACCGGAACCAAACAGGACAAGCGAAAAATATCCATAGCCCAATCAACTGGCTAAATGCTCGATAATCATCTTTTCATCCAATTGCTCTAATGTCCCTTGTGCCACATTTCGCCCTCCCGCCATCAAACAGAACCGATCAGCAACATGTTGAATAAAAGGCAATCGATGTTCAACCAGTAACACGGTCATACCAAGGCTACGGCTGAGTTGATGCAAAATATTGCCGATATCTTCACTTAGTGGGGGTAATGTGCCGCTTCCCGGTTCATCAAGGATCAGCAATTCTGGTTCGGCAACTAAGGCTCTGGCGATAGCCAATTGTTGCTGCTGATGGCGAGTGAGTTCTCCGCCACGCTGGAGGCGTTTATCATGTAACTGGGGGAATAAATCAAAAACCCAGCTTGGAATCGGGTGTGACTTATGCCGACCTGCTAACACGGCGATCAACATATTTTCCTCAACACTCAGTTGAGAGAATATCTGCTGCCCTTGCGGAACATAGCCGATGCCCAGCGCGGTGCGCCCCTCGACCGATTGCTGTAGTAAATTCTGTGGTGGTTCGTGGTTAGGTTGCCAAGTCATGGTGCCACTCTTAATCGGTAAATGCCCCATGATGCAATTAATTAACGTGGTTTTACCCACGCCATTGCGGCCAATCAGACAAGTACATTGGCCACGAGGAAGCTCTAGATTGATATCCCATAAGATATGATTCTGACCATAGTATTGATTTACAGCGGTTAAACTCAGCATCAGTGCTTCTCCTCAGTCGATCTCAGTAGTTCACAGGTGTCCCGGTGTTCTGTAACGGCTAGTGAAGAATTAACCAGCAAATCTGCATACTTGATAGCGGCATTGCAGCATAAAACACCACATCTCTAGTGGGTGGTTGTGAGTGTAAATTGATGTAAAGTGAGCTGATAGCGGCATAAAATGACATCAATGGGGTATTTTCACCCTTTATCACCCTCTTTATGAGAGCTTCTTGGTCAATTGATGTTATGCACTGCTTTAGCGCATTCCTCCTTTCATTTCTTCGTTTCGTAGAGATATAAAGCAACTCTTGGGCCAAGTTGGCAGAGTCCGAATGAAAACTCGCATGTTAACGAGCTGTAAATGGTTTTAATGCATAAATAGGGTTAAGAAGGGCCGAGGCGACGACGGGGAACAGCGATGAACAGTGCTTCATTGCACTCAAGCAGTGCCAAGGCGAAAATAATGGTGCAGTAACAATTTTGGGGGAGAGAACTGTCTACATGGCGATAGCAGAAGACGAACTTTATAGAATTAGCAAATAGTTTACTTAGTACTAATTGAAATATGCGGCGAAATAAAAATGTAAAAAAAACACTAAAAAAGTCAGTTTGTCTCTATTTCATCGCTAACCTTCGCTTTTCGCCAACACGCGGCCCTTATGGGGTGGAATGAGTTATCCACCATTCCTGTGGATAACCTTGTGCATGAGCGATAGAAAACTGGTGGCAAGCGAGAGCCGGCGCGGCTTTGGCTCCAGTTGTCCGGATTCTCGACTTTTTAATAAAAATTTGTTTTTTCAATGAGTTAGTTAAAATCAAGCACTCAAAAAAGATAACCTTGATGGATGGATGATCTTTAATCAATTAACTATGAATAATGTGTTTATGTTAATGGCTGGGGATAAAAACACTTTTAGTGTGCAAACGAGAGCAACATGTCACTGTAACGATGCAAACAATATGGTGGTTAGGCAAATTAAGGCATTTTACTGTTTTAAGCTGGTTTTATATCCAGTATCATAGCGGTGGCAAAAATCCATGGGGCTTTCATAATTAGCCTCCTGACAGTGTGCAATTCTCCGGCGGGTAGCAAATTCATGAGTAAACCATTCAAACTACATTCTGAGTTTAAGCCAGCAGGCGATCAGCCTGAGGCCATCCGTAAATTGGAAGAAGGGTTAGAAAATGGTCTGGCCCATCAGACACTGTTGGGGGTAACGGGATCCGGTAAGACTTTTACCGTCGCAAATGTTATTGCTGATTTGAACCGCCCAACGATGGTCTTAGCGCCAAATAAAACATTGGCCGCCCAGCTTTATGGCGAGATGAAAGAGTTCTTTCCCGAGAATGCGGTGGAATATTTCGTCTCTTACTATGATTACTACCAGCCTGAAGCTTATGTCCCAAGCTCTGACACCTTTATCGAGAAAGATGCTTCTGTAAACGAACATATCGAGCAGATGCGGCTATCTGCAACCAAAGCATTGTTAGAACGACGGGATGTGGTCGTGGTCGCCTCGGTCTCTGCCATTTATGGCTTGGGTGACCCAGATTTGTATCTGAAAATGATGTTGCATTTGACCAAGGGGATGATTATTGACCAGCGCTCAATTCTACGTCGCTTATCAGAGCTGCAATACAGCCGTAATGATCAAGTCTTTCAGCGCGGGACTTTCCGTGTGCGGGGTGAGGTCATTGACATCTTCCCGGCAGAATCCGATGAGTGGGCATTGCGGGTAGAGTTGTTTGATGAAGAGGTTGAGCGGTTATCCATATTTGACCCGCTAACAGGGCAGCTACAGCACGAAGTTCCACGTTTTACGGTTTATCCTAAAACACACTATGTTACCCCGCGAGAACGTATCTTGCAGGCGATGGAAGAGATTAAAGTTGAATTGGCCGAGCGGCGTCAGGTGCTCTTAGCGAACAATAAATTGCTGGAAGAACAGCGTATTACCCAGCGCACTCAATTTGATCTTGAAATGATGAATGAGCTGGGTTACTGCTCTGGCATTGAAAACTATTCTCGCTATCTTTCTGGCCGTGGGCCGGGTGAGCCACCTCCAACCTTATTTGATTATCTGCCCGCCGATGGCTTATTGATTGTGGATGAATCCCACGTCACCATCCCGCAAATTGGTGGGATGTACAAAGGTGACCGGTCACGTAAAGAAACATTAGTGGAATATGGCTTCCGGCTGCCATCAGCGTTGGATAACCGTCCAATGCGTTTTGAAGAATTTGAGGCGTTAGCCCCACAGACCATCTATGTTTCAGCCACACCGGGTAAATATGAGTTGGAGAAATCTGGCGGCGAGGTGGTTGATCAAGTGGTGCGGCCAACGGGCTTGCTTGACCCCGTGATTGAAGTTCGTCCAGTGGCCACTCAGGTAGATGACTTGCTGTCGGAGATCCGTATTCGGGCCGCTATTAACGAGCGGGTGCTGGTTACCACACTGACTAAACGTATGGCCGAAGATCTCACGGAATATCTGGAAGAGCATGGCGCTCGTGTGCGTTATCTGCATTCGGATATTGATACTGTTGAGCGGGTGGAGATTATTCGTGATTTACGCCTAGGCGAATTTGATGTGCTGGTGGGCATCAACTTGCTGCGGGAAGGGTTGGATATGCCAGAAGTTTCCTTAGTTGCCATTTTGGATGCCGACAAAGAAGGCTTCTTGCGTTCTGAGCGTTCCTTAATCCAGACGATTGGCCGTGCGGCGCGTAATCTCAATGGTAAAGCGATTCTCTATGGTGACCGAATTACTGCGTCAATGGAGAAAGCCATTGGTGAAACTGAACGGCGTCGGGCTAAACAGCAAGCATACAATGAAGAGCGCGGCATTATCCCTCAAGGGTTGAATAAAAAAATTGGCGATATCTTGCAATTAGGCCAGCCTTCGACCCGTGGTAAAGGGAAGGGGCGGGGTAGCAAAGTGGCTGATACTGACAATTATCAATCATTGCCACCTAAAGCACTCGATCAGAAAATCCGTGAGTTGGAAGCGAAGATGTATACGCACGCACAAAATCTTGAGTTTGAGCAGGCGGCGGAGTTACGTGATCAGGTTCATCAACTGCGCCAACAGTTTATTGCAATATCTTGATGTTCAGGGGATCACCCCGTGATATGTAAAATAGCGGGGTGATAAATTGGGAATTTTGCTTGTCGCATCAACCGATCCTGATTAAGGTGTGCGGCTGATAAAATCGTCATCATAAAAGCGCGAGATAAATCATGAGCGACCACTCATCCAAAGATCCACTACACGGCATTACTCTGGAACAGTTACTGACTAAGCTGGTAGATCATTATGGCTGGGAAGAGCTGGCATACCGTATTCGAATCAATTGTTTCACCAGTGACCCCAGCATTAAATCGAGTTTGAAGTTTTTACGCCGTACCCCATGGGCACGGGCTAAAGTAGAAGCGCTTTATATCCATATGAATGCTAACGCTGCTTTGCAGGAGCAGATCAGAAAATAACGTTCTCAGCTCAACGGTGTTGGGCTTGCGCCACCCAATTGCTGTAACGTGGTTTCCAGTGCCTGACGCAGCAATTCACGGTCATGGCGGTAAGGGATATCTTTGGCTTCCAACGGCTGCTGAACAATAATTCTGTCCGTAACACCGCTAATATCGATACGCGGGCTAACGATTGCTGCATCAATTATTTTTCGGCCAATCTTTTCTTCCATGATAGCCAGTTTTTCATGCAACGACAGTTCTGCAGCAGCCACACTGAGCTCTCGCCCTAGGTTGCCAATATAAATCATGCTGGCAGAACTGCGCCGCAAAGCTTGCGTTAGATCATCTAGCAGCAAAAGTGGCATCAAACTGGTTAAAAAGCTGCCCGGCCCGATTAAGATGACATCGGCCTGACTGATCGCTTCAATCGCTTCCTTTGTTGCATGGACATGGGGCGATAGCAGCATCTCTTGTGGCATATGTGCTAGTTGGTCAATATTCACTTCGCCGTATACCGGATGCCCTTCATGATCGATAGCCAGTAAATCTACCGGTTGTTCTGACATTGGGATTAACCAAGCATCGACTTTCAGCAAGCTGCGTACCAAATTGATGGCTTCAATTGGCCGAATGCTCAGATGATCCAGCGCTTTGAGCATTAAATTGCCCAAATTATGGCCCGCCAATTCGCCATTACCAGTAAAGCGATATTCAAACATAGCAGAGGCAACACTTGGCTCGGTTATTAACTGATTCAGGCAATTACGCGTATCCCCCCAAGCGATTCCGCCTTCAGAACGACGTATACGGCCGGTTGAACCGCCATTATCGGTGGTGGTAACAATACCGGTCAGACGCGAGCCTAATGGGGAAAGTGCTGACATAACTCTCCCTAGACCGTGTCCTCCGCCTAATGCAACCACCCGGTCAAGATCCGCTAATGTGCGATTTCGCATATGTTTCCTGTCAAAAATAGTGTTGCCTAGCTCTTACAGCGTAGCTAATAGTGAAATTGCTGCATACGTTAATGGATTTGACGTTAAAACGCGATAAAAGCCATGATTTTCGTGATTTTAAACAAAGTATTAGCCACCGATTAAAATAAGCTCAATAACAAGGTGTTTTGTTGTATAAGTCGTTGTATATAAAAATATATAGCGAAAAACAGCAATTGGCTATCCTGCAGTTTTAGCGTTAGAATCTCTAGGAAAAGTGAGGTTTTTAGCGATTAACAGTCGTGATGAGTTTTGCTTTTTTAACCATGGTTCGCTCAATGCTTAAAGCAGTGACTGAACGCAAACTCCTAGCCTTAGCGTCTACGTTGTTTCTGTTACCGACAATATGATGTTCTGGCCGTGGCGATAAGCCACCAGGGTGCGAGGTAGAAATGCCTGCATCTCCCGTATTTGGAAAGGTGTTATGGTACAACTGACTGACGCATTTGCGCGCAAGTTTTATTACTTGCGCCTATCGATTACCGATGTGTGCAATTTTCGTTGCACGTATTGTCTGCCTGATGGCTATCGTCCGGACGGATTGAAAAGTTTTCTAAGCCTTGACGAGATAAGCCGGGTTAGCCGTGCTTTTGCCTTGTTGGGCACGGAGAAAATTCGTCTAACTGGCGGCGAGCCGTCTATGCGACGCGATTTCACCGATATCATTGCCACTATCCGGCAAAACCCAGCGATCCGTACTTTGGCGGTAACCACTAATGGCTATCGTTTAGCGCGTGATGCCGCTCAATGGCGTGAGGCAGGGTTGACAGCCATTAATGTCAGCGTTGATAGCCTCGATCCTCGGCAGTTCCATGCCATTACTGGGCAAGATAAATTTCAACAGGTTATGCAAGGCATTGATGCCGCCTTTGATGCTGGTTTTGAGAAAGTCAAAATCAATGCTGTGCTGATGCGAGATGTCAATGATCGTAATCTGGCGGCATTCCTTCATTGGATAAAATCCAGACCTATTCAGTTGCGATTTATTGAACTGATGGAAACTGGAGAGGGTGGCAATCTATTCCGTAAACACCATGTTTCCGGTGACATCATTCGTCAGCAGTTACTCCAACAAGGTTGGCAACAGCAAGAGCGCGCACGCAGCGATGGCCCGGCTCAGGTGTTTCACCACCCAGACTATCTGGGTGAGGTGGGGCTTATCATGCCATATGAGAAAGATTTCTGTGCCAGTTGCAACCGCCTGCGTGTTTCAGCGCTGGGAAATCTGCATTTATGCTTATTTGGTGAGCAAGGTATTACGCTACGCGACTTGCTGAGCAGCGATGATCAACAATATGAATTAATGGCGCGGATTCAGAGTGCATTGCAAACCAAGAAACAAACCCATTTCTTGCATCAAGGCAATAGCGGCATCACACAGAATTTATCGTTTATTGGTGGCTGATTGTCTGCAACGTCAAGAACGTAGCGAACACCCCTGCAACGTCAAGAACGAAGGGATAATGAATATGACCCAACTGACTCACATTAATGCCGCTGGTGAAGCACATATGGTGGATGTTTCAGCCAAAGCTGAAACTGTACGTGAAGCGCGAGCGGAAGCTTTTGTTGAGATGCATACCGCGACATTGGCGATGATTATTGAGGGCAGCCATCATAAAGGCGATGTCTTCGCCACCGCGCGCATTGCCGGGATTCAGGCGGCGAAACGCACCTGGGAATTGATTCCATTGTGCCATCCGTTGTTGCTCACCAAGGTGGAAGTCCAACTGGAGGCGCAGCCGGAACACAATCGGGTTCGCATTGAATCTTGCTGCCGTTTAACCGGTAAAACTGGGGTGGAAATGGAAGCCTTGACGGCGGCATCCGTTGCAGCATTAACAATTTACGATATGTGCAAGGCTGTACAAAAAGACATGATAATTGGCCCGGTTCGCCTGCTTGCAAAAAGTGGCGGTAAATCAGGTGATTTTAAGGTGAACACATGATTGAGATTCTATTTTTTGCTCAAGTCCGTGAGCTGGTAGGGACTGACCGCCTGCAACTGGCGGCAGAGTTCCCTACCGTCGATGCTCTGCGACAATCTTTGTGTCAACGTGGTGAGCGCTGGCAGTTAGCGCTGGAAGAGGGCAAATTGCTCACGGCGGTGAATCAATCGCTGGTCAATGCTCAACACCCATTAGTTGCGGGCGATGAAGTGGCATTCTTCCCACCGGTTACCGGAGGTTGATCATGGAAAATACCCGTATCCGTGTTGGATCGGAGCCATTCAATGTTGGCGATGAATATCAGTGGCTATCACAGTGTGATGAAGATGGGGCGGTAGTGACTTTTACTGGCAAAGTGCGTAACCATAATCTTGGTGCCAATGTCAGTGCTCTGACGCTGGAGCATTATCCCGGCATGACAGAAAAGGCACTGGGTGAAATTATTGCCCAAGCGCGTAGTCGCTGGCCACTGCAGCGGGTCTCGGTGATCCATCGGGTAGGGCCGCTATTTCCCGGTGACGAAATTGTTTTTGTGGGTGTGACCAGCGCCCACCGCAGTATGGCGTTTGAGTCGGCAGAATTCATTATGGACTATCTAAAAACGCGAGCACCTTTCTGGAAACGGGAAGCCACTGCTGAGGGTGAGCGTTGGGTCGAATCGCGAGACAGTGATCATGCGGCGGCCAAGCGCTGGTAAACTGTACGTAAACCCGTGTAAAGATTAGCCTTAAATACCTATTTTTACTCCCTTGTTTGCCCTATTTCTGTGATACCCTTAAAGAGTCGGTGGGCTGTCAGCTGATAGCCTGTATCATTATTTATATGCATAAGGTAACTACCATGGATCGCTATCCACGCTCTAATGGTTCAATTGTCGAACGTGCCAACTCTGGCATTCAGGCATATATGGCGCAGGTATACGGCTGGATGACCTGTGGTCTGTTATTAACGGCGGTTGTCGCCTGGTACGCAGCGAATACGCCTGCGGTATTGAATTTTATCTTCTCCAGCCAGATCACCTTTTTCGGGCTGATTATTGCTCAGTTAGGTTTGGTGTTTGTGATTTCTGGCATGGTCAATCGCTTAAGCGGTTCAATGGCAACCAGCCTATTTATGTTGTATTCGGCACTGACGGGCCTGACACTTTCTAGCATTCTTATCATGTACACCGGCGCTTCTATTGCTAGCACTTTTATTATTTGTGCCGGGATGTTTGGTGCGATGAGTGTGTACGGCTATACCACTAAACGTGATTTGAGTGGTATGGGGAGCATGCTGTTTATGGGGTTGATCGGTATTGTGTTGGCTTCTATCGTTAATATCTGGCTGAAAAGCCCGGCATTGATGTGGGCTGTCACTTATATCGGTGTGTTGGTGTTTGTTGGTCTGACTGCTTATGATACCCAGAAGCTAAAAAATATGGGCGCACAGTTGGATTCTAATGATAGAGATAATTTCCGTAAATATTCTATCGTCGGCGCATTGACCCTGTATCTTGATTTCATCAACTTGTTCTTGATGTTATTGCGGATTTTCGGCAACCGCCGTTAACTCTGATCCAGCTTAAGCTGGTAGTTTAAGACTTTGATGAAGGGCACCAAGTTGGTGCCCTTTTTGTTTTTTAAGAATTGAGGTCTGCCTGCTTGTTAAAGTAGCGGATAAGGTTTCGGTTAATATTCATTCACTCTTCGCCGTCTTACTTATGAACAGAGCTAAATCAACGAGTTAACATTTAAGCTATTTTCCGCCTAAACATCGCATACGCCATACTCCCCGTGGTCGCTGTAATGACCAGCAGTGGCCATAAACTGCTCCAGATAATATCGAAGCTGGCATCTTTGAGGTAAATCTGTTTAGTAATATCAGTAAAGTGGCGAATAGGATTGATCCAAGTAATATTTTGCAGCCAGATTGGCATGTTCTCCACCGGCGAGACATAACCCGAAAGCAGAATGGCGGGCATCATAAAGACAAACACGCCGATAAACGCTTGCTGCTGAGTTGAGCATAATGATGAAATCAATAAGCCGAAGCCAACCAGCGACAGGCCGTAAAGCAGCATGGTGCCGTAAAAGAGTGCCAGCGATCCTGCGAAGGGGATTTGGTAGAAAAAGATACCAATAAACAACACGATAGTGGCTTGAAAAGTAGCAACAATCAGTGCTGGTACTGCTTTACCGATAAAAATTTGCCACGTTGTTAACGGTGAAACCAATAACTGTTCCAGCGTACCCTGCTCCCGTTCACGTGCCACTGACAATGACGTCACAATCAGCACGCCAATCGTCGTAATCATCGCAATCAATGATGGCACAACGAACCATTTGTAATCCAAATTCGGGTTATACCAATTTCGGATAACCAACTCGCTGTTATTGGGTTTGATTTGACCGTGGGTTAATTCCTGTTGGTACTCTTGGACTATTTGCTGAATGTAATTTGCGGCTATCTGGGCGCTGTTGGAATTGCGTCCATCCAGCACCAGCTGCAATTGGGTGGTTTTACCATTGGCCAAATCGGCACTGAACTGTTCCGGGAAGCGGATCAGTAGCAGCGCTTTCTGGTTATCAATTACGGGCTTAATCTCTTGCGGACTATGCAGCAGCAACACATTAGAAAATGCTTCGGCTTTAGCAAAGCGCTGTGTCAGCTCTACCGAGGCTTTTCCACTGTCTTCGCTGTAAATGGCAATTGTGGCATTGGTGACTTCTAGCGTGGCGGCAAATGGGAATAAGATCACTTGCAATATCACCGGCATGATTAATATCGCACGGGTCTGCGGTTCACGCAGCAGCGACTGTAACTCTTTAATAATCAATGTATAGAGGCGATGAAACATATTCTCTTCCTTTAATCTAACCTGCGATGCGTTTTCCATGCAGTCAGGCCAATAAATACCGCGGCTGATGCTATTAAAAACAGCAGATTAACCACCAGAACCGTCCCGATATTTCCCGCTAGAAATAGGGTCTGCAAGCTGCTGACAAAATAGCGGGCAGGGATGATATAGGTCACAGCACGAACAATTGCGGGCATACTATCAATTTCAAAAATAAAGCCCGAGAGCATGACTGCCGGTAGGAAGGCGGCATTCAGCGCTATCATGGCGGCATTAAATTGATTGCGCGTAATCGTTGAGATTAACAGCCCCATCCCTAGTGTGCTGGCTAAAAACAGGCTGGTGATAACAAATAATATCCACAAGGAGCCTCGATAAGGCACGCCTAGGATAAATACTGACACCGCCATACAAAGGGCCATCGCAATCATGCCCAGAACGTAATAGGGGATGAGTTTCGACAACAGTAATTCACTGCGGGTGACTTGTGTGGAGAGCAGCGCTTCCATGGTGCCGCGTTCCCACTCGCGCGCAATGACAAGCGAAGTTAAGATTGCACCAATTACCGTCATAATAATGGTGATGGCACCGGGAATAATAAAGTGTCGGCTGATGGCGGCTGGGTTAAACCAATAGCGCACTTGTATCTCAATCAGTGGATCATTTTTTTGCCCTAGATTTTGTGCCTGCTGTTGTTGCCAGATTTGCCATACCCCTTGCGCATAACCTTGCACAAAGTTGGCAGTATTGGGTTCACTACCGTCGGTAATCACCTGAATGGGAGCTTTGCTTTCTGGCCGTGCCAGTTGTTCGGCAAAATCATTAGGAATGACGATTAATCCACGAATTTTGCCAGCTTGCATCGCCTGAATCAGGGCATGGCGGTTATCACTGATTTGTGGAGAAATATACGGCGAACTGGCAAAAGCATTAGCGAGATCTTGCGCAGGTTTGCTCTGTTGCTCCATCAAAATGCCGACATGCAGTTTGCTGGAATCCAGATTGATACCATAGCCAAAAATAAACAGTAACAACAACGGGATGACAAAGGCGATCAAGCCACTGCTTGGGTCTCGCAGAATTTGTCGGGTCTCTTTACGACATAATGCACGCAGGCGACGCCAGGAAAATCCGGTATCCTGATAAGTCTCTCCCTTATTTGCCGGCAGTGTATTTGCGGAGAATGACTGTGGTTCAGTCATGGCTGTTGCTCCTTATCATTTTGCTGGTCATAGCGCTGGACCAGCCCGATAAATGCTTCTTCCATCGATGGGTTAAGATTTTCATCAGTAGCAACTTGCTGCTTTAGCTCGTCTGGCGTACCCGCCGCAATAATTTTACCGCGATAAACCAGCCCGATGCGGTCACAGTACTCCGCTTCATCCATAAAGTGGGTGGTGACCATGACAGTGACACCTTTATCTACCATCCCATTAATATGTAGCCAGAACTCACGGCGAGTGAGTGGGTCGACGCCGGAGGTCGGTTCATCAAGAAACAGAATGTCGGGTTCATGCATTAAGGCACAAGCCAGTGCCAGACGCTGTTTAAAACCCAGCGGCAGTGAGTCCGGGGTTTGCCTAAGAATCGGGGTGAAATTAAAGGCCGAGATCATGTCTGTTATTTTGTCGCGCTGGGTACTGCCCTGTAGCCCATAAACACCGGAGAAAAACTTTAGATTTTGCTCAACAGTCAGGTTGCCATACAGGGAGAATTTCTGTGCCATATACCCTAAATGTTGCCGTGCTTTACCTGAACTGGTTTTTAAGTCCATTCCCAGCACTAATGCTTTGCCTGAACTGGGCACCAATAACCCACACATCATTTTAAAAGTGGTTGATTTCCCCGCTCCGTTTGGGCCGAGTAAGCCGAATATTTCGCCGCGTTTAACCTGAAAGTTAACGTGGTCAGTTGCGGCAAAATCACCAAATTTTTTCGTTAACTCTTGGGCTTCAATCACCGTCTCATCGTGGCTGCCTTCAACCTTGGGCATTATCTTTGCCAGTGCAGATTCACTGGCTGGGCCACCACCTAACAGGTCGATAAAAGCATCTTCAAAGCGCGGTTCTGCCTCCATCATCTCGGCATTGGGTTGATTTAAAAGTGACAAAATTTGGCGGTGATCCACATCCGGCTTAAGGATTAGCCGCACATATTTTCCTTGAATAACACCATCGCTGACTTGAGGCATTGTTAGTGCATGTTGCAGTAATTTACGGTTAGTTCCCGTTCGGGTAGCGACCAGAATTGTGCGCCCACTCATGCGTTGTGTCAGATTTTGAGGCGCGCCGCTATACAGTAATTTACCTTCATTGAGCAGTAAGACTTCGCGGCACTGCTCTGCTTCATCCAGATAGGATGTGCTCCACAAGATAAGCATTCCGTCACTGGCCAACTCATGAACCATGCGCCATAACTCTCGGCGCGAGATAGGGTCAACACCCACCCCCGGTTCATCCAATAGTAAAACTTTGGGTTGACCGACCAAGGTACAGGCTAATCCAAGTTTCTGTTTCATCCCGCCAGAGAGTTTGCCAGCCAGCCGCTCTGTGAATCGAGTCAAATCAGTAAATGTCAGCAGGCGTTCGAAGGTCTGGCGCCGCTCTTCTCCGGTCACGCCACGCAGGTCAGCATACAGCGTCAGGTTCTCCATGACCGTCAAATCTTCGTATAAACCAAACTTTTGCGGCATATAACCAAGAATTGAATGTAACTGGCGATCATTTTCCAGTGGATCTAGGCCGACAACGGTTATCTTTCCAAGACTTGGTTTTAGCAGCCCTGCCAGCATGCGGAGCAATGTGGTCTTACCCGCACCATCCGGCCCAACCAAACCAGTGACCGCTCCGCTGCGAATTTCCGTGGTCAGACTGGCAACGGCAGGTCTATCCAATTCGGGGAAAGACTTTTCGACCCCTTCCAGAGTAATAAGATGCTGGACTCCATTCATAACTCATACCGCCTTAAGGTTGCACAAAACGGACGGTAACGGGCATACCTTGTCGCAGTGACTCATCAGCATCGGTGATGATAATTCGCAAGCGATAAACTAAGTCGGTACGCAAGTCCGGTGTTTCAACGCTTTTAGGGGTAAATTCAGCTGTCGGTGAAACAAACCCTATTTTGCCGTGATAAGGTTTGTTTGGGCGGCCATCAGTAAAGATCTCTACCTCTGTCCCCGGAATCGCTTGACCCAAATGGCGTTCACTGACATAGGCTCGTACCCAGACGGGATCGGTGAGCGAGAGGGTAAATACCGTATTGCTGGCAGATAAAATTGTGCCCGGCTCTACTGCGCGAGTTAGTACAGTGCCTAAGGATGGTGAGAGTAGAATGGTGTCTTGTAAATTCAATTGAGCTTGCGCCAGTTCGGCTTCACTCTGGGCGAGATTGGCCTCGGCTTGGGCTATTTCCTGCGGGCGATTGCCACTCAAATATTGAGCGAGTTTGTCTTTTGATGCTTGTAGATTTGCTTGTGCCTGATTACGCGCCGTACGGGCATTTTCTAATTCGTTGGCAGAAGTGGCTTTATTTGCCCACAATCCTTGCTGGCGTTTTAGGAAGCTATCGGCATAACTGAATGCGGCTTCACGTTGAGAAACTTCAGATTTTACCTGAGCAATTTCTTCTTCTCGATACCCGGCTTTCAGTAAAGCCAACTGCGCCTGAGCACTTTGCACATTGGCCTGTGCCTGTTTGAGTGCATTGAGATAAGGGCCATCATCCAGTTTTCCTAGCGCCTGTCCCGGTTGGATTTTATCTCCCTCATCAACGGATAATGACGCCAGACGGCCACCCACCCGAAAACCGAGATTCACTGTGCGGATATCAACATTGCCGTATAACGTTAATGCTGCGTCCTGTTGCTGACGATAATAATGCCATCCATAACCTAGCGCCGCCAACAGCGCAACAATAACGACGGCCACTATAATCTTCTTGCGATTCATAATGCTCCCTATCTGTTACTGATTCTATTACCACAAGTTTCATTAAAAAAATGATGAGTTATTTCACCCTAAATTTTTGGCCCGTAAGCCATGAAGAAGCAGGTCAATATGCTCGATAAGTACCTGATTAATCATTTCACTTTCTGCATAACCAATGTCCAGCCATCCGGCTTGCCGACGGATAGTTTCACGTCCCATACGAAAAGCCAGAACCTCACCGATCAATGCATGAGTATGAAGAATAGTTTTAGTGGCATTAGCATCAGCGCCAATAAATGCGGCCAGCAGCAAATTCAATTTTTGGTGTAATGGCGCAATGACTTGTGTGTGTATCAGCAGATAGGCATCGCTGGGAGAAAGCTGCTCGCGTGCCATTATTTTGCTGATATTCAGGGTTTCAGGCTGTGTCATCAAATGGCTGAATTCCAGCAGTCCTCGGCGAATATAATGTAATTGCTGCTCAGGATGTTGCTCTTGGGAAGGCAGTAAGAGGAACTGCTCAATTTCCTGTGCCAAGGGTGCGAAGGCTTGCTTGATAAAATCGGCAATTTGCTGCGCAACTGCCAGATATAGACCTTCTTTGGAATTGAAATAGTAGGTTATTGCAGCAATATTCTGACCCGCACGCTGGGCGATATCACGCGTGGTGGCGCCTTTCAAACCCAGCTCACCGAACAATTCGGTCGCTGCTTGTATCAACTGCTGGCGGGCTTGCTCACCGCGGGCCGTCATAGGCATTGGTGGTATTGATGAATTGGGCATGGGCTTCATACTCAGCGAATATTATTTTTACAAATATTAATAGATAGCTAAATAATAAATCAATCATATGATTAACTTTAGGCCGCTCTTGTGGTTCTGTAAAGTTATGTCGGCCAAAAGCCCCATTTTTGTTTTCTAAGTTGTAGCAATCGCCAGCCATAAATCAATTTTTCTGATGTTTAAACTAATAAAAATCTTAAGAAACGTGTAAATATCCCTTTTCTTGCTAAACATCTGTTATAATCAGCCGCAATGGTGCACTGCAGTTTGTGCCAATCCTCGTGGTAATGCCTCAATTCATACCTCGTCTGATAATCTTCCCTTGAAACTGCACCTGACGATATCGTCGGGATTGGGAAGATCTGGAGCTTCTCGTAATATGTCATTTGATTCTCTCGGCCTAAACGCCGACATCCTGCGTGCTGTTGAAGAGCAGGGCTACCTTGTGCCGACGCCAATTCAACGTCAGGCAATCCCTGTGGTACTGGAAGGCCGCGATTTAATGGCCAGTGCGCAAACCGGTACAGGTAAAACCGCTGGTTTCACCTTGCCATTGTTGCAACTATTGAGTCAGAACCAACAGCCCATTAAAGGCCGTCGTCCTGTCCGTGCGTTGATTTTGACGCCGACCCGTGAACTGGCTGCGCAGATTGATGAAAACGTACAAAGTTACAGCAAATATTTGAAGCTGCGTTCGCTGGTAGTATTTGGCGGCGTGAGCATCAATCCACAGATGATGAAATTGCGTGGTGGCGTTGATATTTTGGTCGCAACGCCTGGTCGTTTACTGGATCTGGAACATCAGAACGCAGTTGACTTGTCCAAGATTGAGATTTTGGTATTGGACGAAGCCGACCGCATGCTGGATATGGGCTTTATTCATGATATCCGTCGTGTATTGGCGAAACTGCCCGCTAAACGCCAGAATCTGCTGTTCTCCGCGACGTTCTCTGATGAAATTAAAGGATTGGCGAGCAAACTGCTGCACAATCCAGCGTCAGTTGAAGTGGCTCGTCGCAATACCGCATCTGAGCAAATTGCGCAAAGCGTTCATTTTGTGGATAAAAACCGCAAACGTGAATTGCTGTCCCAGATGATTGGCGAAGGTAATTGGCAGCAAGTCTTGGTGTTTAACCGTACCAAGCACGGCGCTAACCATTTAGCTGAACAGTTGAATAAAGACGGCATTACTGCCGCGGCAATTCACGGTAATAAGAGCCAAGGGGCGCGTACTCGTGCATTGGCCGATTTTAAAGACGGCAAAATCCGTGTCTTGGTGGCGACGGATATCGCTGCCCGTGGTTTGGACATCGATCAGTTACCGCATGTGGTTAACTATGAATTGCCAAACGTACCGGAAGATTACGTACACCGTATTGGTCGTACTGGCCGCGCGGAACGTACTGGTGAAGCAATTTCTTTAGTCTGTGTAGATGAGCATAAATTGCTGCGTGATATCGAGCGCTTACTGAAGCGTGAAATTCCA
Organism: Yersinia vastinensis; assembly: GCF_044905075.1. Taxonomy (NCBI): domain Bacteria; kingdom Pseudomonadati; phylum Pseudomonadota; class Gammaproteobacteria; order Enterobacterales; family Yersiniaceae; genus Yersinia; species Yersinia vastinensis. The sequence continues at coordinate 3,235,880 of NZ_CP173260.1, read as the reverse complement.
CGTATTGCGCTGGATGGTTATGAGCCGGACCCGAGCATCAAAGCAGATCCGATTCAAAATGGCCGTCAAGGCCGTGGAGCACAACGTCCGGGTATGGGGCGTGGTAGCAACGCGGGCCGTTCGCAAAATGGGGGTGGCGCAGCAGGTCGCGGTGATAGCCGTAACAGCCGCCCACGCAGCCAGGCTGATGGTCAACGCCGCCCGGCAGGCCCATCTTCACGTGGTCGTAGCCGTAATCCCGGCGAATAAGTCACAAGATATTCGCTGATCAAACCGCTTCTATGGAGGCGGTTTTTTTTCATCTAAGCCCATCATTACAGGGCTATCACTTGTTTTAAACCGCGCTTCGCCCGTATCATTGCGGGTCTTTTTTATCATTATATTGTATAGAATTTATCGCCACTGGGCGGGGATGTTATGACACAGATAAGAGGTCAGGGTAATTAGCATGCGGGTAATACTGGCACCGATGGAAGGTGTATTAGATTCACTGGTACGCGAGCTTCTCAGTGAGGTCAATGATTATGATCTTTGTATCACCGAATTTTTACGGGTGGTCGACCAACTATTGCCAGCGAAATCCTTCTACCGGTTGTGCCCTGAGCTTTACCAACAGAGCCGAACATCATCGGGTACACAGGTACGTATCCAATTGTTAGGCCAGTACCCACAGTGGCTAGCGGAAAACGCCGCTCGTGCGGTTGAATTGGGATCTTACGGCGTTGATTTAAACTGTGGCTGCCCTTCTAAATTGGTTAACGGCAGTGGTGGTGGGGCGACATTGCTAAAAGACCCTGAATTGATTTATCAGGGTGCTAAAGCTATGCGCGAAGCCGTACCGGCTCATCTCCCTGTTACAGTAAAAATTCGCTTAGGTTGGGATTCTGGCGCTCGTCAATTTGAAATTGCTGATGCGGTACAACAGGCCGGAGCGACTGAACTGGCAGTGCATGGCCGTACGAAAGAAGATGGTTATCAGGCTGAACGGATAAACTGGCAGGCGATAGGTGAGATTCGTCAGCGGCTCACCATACCGGTCATCGCCAACGGTGAAATCTGGGATTACCACAGTGCGCAGGAGTGCATGAAAGTAACGGGGTGCAATGCAATTATGCTTGGGCGAGGGGCGCTGAATGTGCCGAATTTGAGCCGAGTTGTTAAGTATAACGAACCGCGTATGCCGTGGCCGGAAGTCATAAAATTGCTACAAAAATACGTACAGCTAGAAAAACAGGGGGATACGGGTTTATATCATGTTGCCCGCATCAAACAGTGGCTTGGTTATTTGCGTAAAGAATATACCGAAGCGACTAACTTATTCAGTGAAATCCGCGCGTTAAAAACCTCGAAAGATATTGCAGCAGCTATTTTACGAGTGTGAACTAGCCGCTTTTTAATAGAACGACATAAAAATCCGAACTCTCAATATACCTTAAACAAGAATGGTTATTCTTTTGATTTGGTTTAAGTATCGCGTTTATAGTGTACTCGCATTTTAAATGCAGTATCTCGTTAGGCGAGGCTCCTATACAAACACAGGTTACTGATCTGACGACGTCCAGAGACGCCCAAGGTTAGGACAGGTTATATCGGATTAAGGTATAACCCAAAGTAACTTCTGAGAAATCAGATACGTTGTATAGTGCTAAAACTTAGACACGGAGATAGCCATAGAGCACTCTCTAATCTGGTTACGCCCCTATGTGAGGACTGTTTAGCTAATTGATAACAGTAATAGGGTCATTTATGAGTTCACATTTCGACTTAGCATTACCAAAACAAAATCCATTCAATCCAGGCGAAGATAAAGAGTCTACTATAGGCGCTTATATGAGCGATGCTTATATTACGGTGTCGGCTGATATGTCTGTCGCAGAAGCTAAAGCTTATTTTTTACAAAATATCTCAGACAATGAAATACCGACGCAATTGCTGGTAACGAATAATAATCGGCACTTGCTCGGGTTGCTCTCAGTTAAGAGTTTACTGACAGAAGAGCAGCAAGATATAAACGTCTTTCAGATTATCAATCAAAGTTATTTCTCGGTATCCCCAGACCAAGACCGTCATGAGGCCGTCAGCTTATTGGCAAAATGTGGTTTGGATCTTGTTCCAGTATTAAGCCACGGAAAGTTAATGGGGGTATTACGGGCGCAAGATATTGCCGAATTAATTGAAGACGAAAATACTGAGGATGCTCAACGACAGGGAGCCAGTTTGCCTCTTGATGAGCCTTATTTACAAACCAGCCCAGTGACATTATGGCGTAAGCGGGTCGTTTGGTTATTACTGCTGTTTGTTGCGGAGGCCTATACTGGAACAGTATTAAAAGCTTTTGAGGAACAACTGGAAGCGGCTATTGCGCTAGCGTTTTTTATCCCACTATTAATTGGTACGGGAGGAAACAGCGGCACGCAAATTACATCGACCCTTGTACGAGCTATGGCGCTTGGCGAAGTAAGCCTGCGAAATGTTGGTGCCGTATTGCGTAAAGAAGTTTCCACTTCTCTTATGGTTGCCATAACCATTGGTCTGGCTGCCTGGATTCGAGCGTGGTTCTTGGGCGTTGGGATGGAAGTAACTATCGTGGTGAGTTTGACGGTAGTGGCTATCACCGTGTGGAGTGCTATTGTTTCTTCTGTTATTCCGATGGTGCTAAAGCGGATGTCTATTGACCCGGCTGTGGTATCGGCCCCCTTTATTGCTACCTTTATCGATGGTACCGGTTTGATTATCTATTTCGAAATAGCCCAGTTAGTGATGACTGATTTGGTATAAGAACAAGGATTATAGATAATAAAAAGGCGCATTAAGCGCCTTTTTAATGGGGACTCACCGATTACTTTCTTTTGCGACCAATAAACTTTGCAATACCCAATAGGAAGACGGCTCCAACAAAAATCAACAATGCGTCAACCCAAAAAGTCAGTGAGGCGAGGTTTTCATCATGAATATCAGCCAAACCTGCGGCGATTAAAAATACCCCGAAGAGAATCCCAAAGATTGTTGTTCCCATATAAACACCTGTAAATTAGTTTTATCATAAAATTTATGTTGGCAATTATAGAATAATATTTAATCGGTGGCTTTGTTTTCTTTGGTAAATGTTTACTGCTGAATAGCAATTAGGCAGTTTTAATCTTTGTAACAATCATTTTTAGAATGAGTGGTGCGCAATACATTACTGTAATTTATAATGCGCCGGAACAACCACAATGTCTTCCGACAACCTATCTAAGCTGACGCATATGCATGTGAAAATCCGTTCTGCACTATTAAGTTTCTTGCTTTTATCCACCAGTATCAGTGTTGCTCCTTTAGCCGTGGCCAGTGGTGGGTCAGGTGAGATGCAAGGGAAAGCCCCTCTGGAGCTGGCATCGGGTAGTGCGATGGTGATTGATTTACAAACAAATAAAGTCATTTATGCCAATAATGCGGATGAAGTGGTGCCGATTGCATCAATTACCAAATTAATGACAGCAATGGTGGTATTGGATGCCAAATTACCGCTTGATGAAATTATTTCTGTCGATATTCATCAAACAAAAGAAATGAAAGGGGTCTTTTCACGGGTAAGGGTAAACAGCGAGATCAGCCGCAAAGATATGCTGTTACTGGCTCTTATGTCGTCGGAAAACCGTGCGGCGGCGAGCTTGGCTCACCATTATCCTGGTGGCTATAATGCATTTATTAAAGCTATGAATGCGAAAGCAAAATCATTGGGAATGGCAAAAACGCGGTATGTTGAACCGACGGGGTTGTCGATAAATAATGTTTCTACAGCCCGCGACCTGACCAAATTATTGGTAGCAACTAAGCAATATCCATTGATTGGTCAGTTGAGTACTACGACAGAGAAAATGGCCACGTTCCGAGATCCTAATTACACTTTGCCATTTAGAAATACTAACCATTTGGTTTATAACGATAAATGGAATATTCAGTTGACGAAAACCGGTTTTACCAACCAAGCAGGGCATTGTCTGGCAATGCGGACTGTCATAGGTCATCGCCCTGTCGCGTTGGTCGTGCTGGATGCTTTTGGTAAATATACGCATTTTGCTGATGCAAATCGCCTACGTAGCTGGATAGAAACGGGTAAGGCAGCGCCAATTCCGGGGGCGGCAAAAAGTTATCGTCAGCAGAAGGACTCTCAGGGTCGCTTGGCTCAACTTTCAGAGTAAATATAATCTTTGCTCTTGAAGTTGCAGGGGCTGCATTCACTCACCCGAATCACTTACTTGAACAAGTGATTCGGGATTTGTACTCTTGCTCTTCACCCGTCACTCCAAGTTCTTCGAGTCTAAAGGTTACTAAGTGACAGAATTTGCAGATGATCTGTAAGTTCTGCTTATTAGTGTCGGATGGACAATTATTATTTCACTAAAAAATTAATTTAAATACGCCAGTAATGGTCAGTAATCCGACAATAAAAATTATCGCAATAATCCACAGTATTATCTTCATTTTATCTCCCGAATTCAGTATCAAAAAATATTTGTCAGTTGTATTAACCTATGATGGTGCCAGACTTTGACTATAGTTTGTCTGACAAGATTCAGGTGATTTTCAGCCGAAATTCGGATAATACCTAGTTAGTTTCGATACTGGCAATCTCATGTCGAGAGAGTCATTTTTTCTGCCAGTATTTCAGCTTTGACGTTTTACCAATGCCAGGATTAAAACTATTAGTAGGATCTATCTGCTGATAAAACATTTTCAATGCGGGTTTTGCAATATAGAGATGGCCGACATTATGTTCGGCTGGATACTCTGCTCCTTTGTTATTTAGCAGTGCCAACATTTTTTCTTTGAGTGCATGTGTATCAACCCCTTTCTTCACAATATAATCTTGGTGAAAAACGTGACAGAGAAAATGGCCGTAGTAAAGTTTGGCCACCATACAGTTATCTATTTCTGGTGGTAGAGTTTCAAACCACTGTTCCTCATTGCGGCGCAGGGCAATATCTAGTGGCAAAATATCCTCTACTTTATCAGCATGAACTGCGTGATATCGTACCGCCGCACCTGCTGCGGCAAAGCGATGTAAAAATGCTTTTTTCCCTTCATCCGCTGTACAAGTAATAAAATTACCTTCCGCAGAGGCAAAAAATTCTTTCAAGAATCGCTGTGCTTCAGAAATTCCTTCCCCTGACATTTTCAGCATCAGATGATGCTCATATTTGTCACGATAGCTTTTTAGTCTTTTAGGCAAATGGTTGGGTAAAATTTGGCTAAAACCCTGCATAATACGATCAGTTAAGTGATCAACGAGAAAAGGAACTTTACTTAGACGAGCATCAATCTTGCCTTTTAAAGTAAAGAAGCGTGGCATGTTATTGGTGCCCATACTGTTGATCATCACAAATGTATCTTTGCCATATACTTCGGCAATATCGAAAATATCGCGGTGCATGTATTCACCGGCTATCGGTAAATATTTGAAGTCACGCAAAATAGCCCGGCGTAATTGTGTTAATACCTGAGTCTGATTAGTGCCGATATAAAATACTTGCTGCTGTTTTTCACTGGGAAATGTATCCAGTCGAACGGCAAATACCGCCAATTTTCCAGCACATCCTGAAGCTTCAAATAGACGCCGCGGATCGGCATTGAAACGTGATGGTGTTGGCGCATCAATATCTCTTACTCGTGTCGCATATTCGTGATCAGAGGCTTGCTGCATACCTTGGTCAATATCGCTGGCACGATATTGACCGCGTTCTAAGCGTTTTAAAATTTCCTCCGGCGTATTACCTAAATTAATACCCAAATGATTAATGAGCTGTAATTCACCTTGAGCGTCAATTTGTGCAAACAATGCCATCTCGGTATATGCTGGCCCTCGTTGCACCAACGATCCACCTGAGTTATTGCAAATACCGCCAACAACAGAGGCTCCAATACACGAGGATCCAATGACAGAGTGGGGTTCACGGTCATAAGGTTTTAAGCGTTTTTCCAGTTGATTCAAAGTGCTGCCCGGAAAGCCAATCACTTGCTTACCATCATTCAATAATTGAATCTGATTAAGACGCAAAGTATTTAATATGACGATGGGGCGATCATAATCATCCCCGCTAGGGGTCGAACCCTCCGTCAGCCCAGTATTCGCTGCTTGCATAATAACAATCGTATCAGCAGCTACGCAGGCTTGTAGTAATTGCCACTGCTGCAATAGCGTGGAAGGAAATACTACCGCTAAGGCAGAACCCGTCCCAGAGCGAAAACCAGTGCGATAGCGTTCCGTCTGCCGTTCACCCGTGAGTAAGTAGCGCGCACCCACTATATGCCGCAATTGGGTCAGCAAGGTTTGCATTTTCTCATCATTGAATTGATTCATCTGTGCGGCTTCCTCTCATTGCAATTACTTCTATACGTTGGCTCTACACCCACATTCAAACTTATTGGTGATAGTTATTTTGGTGCAATGAGTAAACATGAGGGACGTCAGGCTTTCTCGATAAATCGTTTGTTTTGTGAATACCCTCACATTATTCCTGCTCTCATCGTACTCAAACACCAAGAAATTGAGGTTTAAACATAACTAACGCTAATGATTAAAATAGGTTGCTCTTCGGCAATGTGTGCCGTCAGTCTGTAAAGTGTCGATAATGATTTTGATCATTGCACGATGGAGTATAGGATCGAGCATCATAATAACGCTGGTTAGTAAGGTCTTTCATGAGTGAGCATTTTGTCGGCAAATATGAAGTTGAGTTAAAGTTCCATGTATCGGACATCATTCAATTACATGAGCAGTTAGCAATACAAAAGGCAACGCCATTTGCGATCAATAATTATGAAAAAGATATCTATTTGGAAGCGAACAGCGGTGATTTGGCCGCAAAAAAGATCAGTATGGTTTTACGTGAAATGAATCCCTCGGGTATTCGTTTATGGATAGTTAAGGGACCTGAAATAGAGCGTTGCGAAGCCAGTAAAATTGAAGATATAAATAAAGTGCAAAGTATGCTGGCAACGTTAGGATATCAGCCAGCCTTTATACTGGAAAAACAGCGTAGTATTTATTTTGTTGGGAAGTTTCACGTTACTGTTGATTGTTTAGCTGGGCTGGGGGATTTTGCTGAAATAGCCATCATGACCGATGATGCTACAGCTTTAGATTATCTTAAGGTTGAATGTCGTGATTTAGCGGACAAACTCGGATTATTGCCAGAAGAACAAGAGAGCCGCTCATACCGGCAGTTACTTGGTTTTTAACTATGTTGTGATGATAAGGTACTGGCCGTCATAGGTTCTACGGCCAGATAGACTTATTTCTTCATCAAAGATTTCAAATTTGCGAATGGGTTATGGGTAGCGACACCTTGCTCATTCTGTGCATCATCGCCGGCGATCACGGTTGAACCATAGAGATCCGCTTCAGTGTATTTTGAATGTTCATGATCATGACAAAAGAGACATAACATCTCCCAATTACTGCCATCTTCGGGGTTATTGCTATGATCGTGATCAATATGGTGAACCGTTAGCTCCCGCAGGTTGGAATAGACAAACTCCCGTGAGCATTTACCGCAAACCCACGGAAAAATCTTCAGGGCTTTCTCTCTATAACCGCTTTCCAAACGGGCGTAATTCTTCGGTATATATGCCATATGTGAACCTTCAATTCTGCAATGAATAATTGTTTTATTTTAGCGTGAAAGTGGATGGCAGACTATCAACTGTTTGTGATTAATATCTATGTGATATCCCATTATTTGACAGCGGCTCAGTAGAAACATATTGAATCAATTATAGAAATACTTCATTCAGATATTTATACAGATACAAGGTTTTTTGAGACTTTTGGTGATGATTTAAAGGGATAAGTCGTTTTACACTATCGTTATGTTTTAGTCTTCGCATGTTTTACATTATTCAGCATACAGTGATTAACGTGGGATTATGCGTATCCCGATAACAAACTTATTTTACAATAGGCAATGCGGTGTGTTTAGCCTGAAATCCTATGCCGATACAGTTGAGGCGATATGAAAGAATCCGAGGTACTGGCTGAAGTCAGTAATGAAAACCAGACACTCGTGGCAGTGGTACAACAAGACCAACGGGTTGTATATTTCTATATTTATCCACAAGAGGCGTTTGAAGAGCGTTTTCCGGTACGCGCTTGTTGGGTAAGAAATTTGGTTGCTGCTCCTTTATCGGCTGATAACGCTGCCCTCGAGCAGGGGTTGGCTCCGCGGTTGGCGGCAGAGTTTTGCCGCAATGTTGCAGGTGAGGCTGAACTTGATGCGCAGTTTATTTCAATAGTCTGGTCAGAAAGCGATGATGGGGCTGCATTATGGTATCAGGGACAATTGTTGGCAATTATTCCTGGCTGGAGTTTATATATTGATCACTCCGTTTGTTATTCAGCCAGTTGTATTAAAGATAACCCTCTGACTTTACCTTTGGGGTCAGCCTCAACCAATACACAATATGCTCAGGCTCAAAAAACACGCCAGTTCTGGCGTGTTTGGCAACAGGAAGAGGGGAATCCTTGGCCTGCATTACAGTCTGAATATATTCAATGCTATGAACAACATTTTGGCCCGTCGGTGAAATATTATGCCATCGATCAAGGAAAGTGGCCGCCTATGGCTATCTCTCAGCATGAAAAAGCAGGAATCTATTATTTTCTGACATTGGGGGTGAGTATTCGCCCTCAACCTTGGGTTGAAATATTATTCAATGATGATGCGGCCAAATACCGGCATCTGGAAATGGCTATAGCGATTGATAGCCAATATGTTAATGAAGAGAACGCTATCCAGATGGCGAGTGCACTCGCCGGATTTGCCCATGTTCCTTGGAGCAAAATAACGTGGCTGGGTGAAGGACATACATTGGAATCAACTGCCGCTCCTCAAGGATATGAAGGCTATATTTTATCATCAGAGCTTTATGCTGATGCTGACAATCTTATATTACCTCTTCAGCAAGGTGAACCGGTCAATATATATTGGGCTAGCCCTATTTTTGCCAATGAAAGAGAGGCTGCTCATGCTGTGCCAAACGGTGGGCATGATTTGCTGAAAAAACTGCAACAACGGGATGTTAATCATATTTTTACACCCCGTGAGCCTATTATTTAATTTGTGCGGAACATGGCTGGTTTGATTTGCAGATTTTGTTATTCAGGTCTTAACTTAATGATGATAGGGGTTATGAGTCAGTCAGGTTGAGACTGTAATGTTTGCTTGAGATGCTGCGTTTTAACACTAAAAGCAAAATGGAAAGTGGCTGTCATTAGCCGGGTAGTCAAATCAGCTATCAGTGAAAATTAATTTATGGAGGTTGTATGGGCATACTATCTTGGATTATTTTTGGTCTTATTGCCGGTATTCTGGCTAAATGGATTATGCCTGGAGAAGATGGTGGTGGTTTTATCATGACCATCATCCTTGGTGTGGTGGGTGCACTAGTCGGTGGCTATATTAGTACCTTCTTTGGTATGGGTAAGGTTGATGGATTTAACCTTGGCAGCTTCGTTGTTGCCGTCATCGGCTCACTGGTAGTCCTGTTTGTCTACCGAAAATTAAGAAGTTAGATGAGATGAATATACAGATGACAATGGTTTTAAATGCTCATTGGTCACTGATATAGGCATGAATCAAAAGAGACGTATTTGCCAAAATACGTATTCAATAAAATAGAGAAAGGTGGCAAATTTTTGTCACCTTTTTCTCATAAAACTATCATCAATATGCAATAGAAATATTCGTTAATGGCTCATGACTACAGGCAATCTGAGAGACATGATATGGGCCAGGCATTGCGTAAATTCACTGTGGCTGAATATCCAGTTACGGTGCAAGAACCACGTAAAAAGCTACTTGCTGTCAAAGGGTTAGTTAAAGCATACAAATCGCAGCACCGAGTTTTGGATGATGTTAATTTTGAACTTCATGCCGGTGAGTTTGTAGCAATAATTGGCCGTTCTGGTGCCGGGAAATCTACTTTGCTACATGTTTTGAACGGCACTATTCCCAGCAGTGCTGGTGAAATCATTAATTATCATGACAATGGTGACACACAAAATATCGCTGCATTAACGACAAAACAGATGAGAAAGTGGCGGGCTACGTGTGGCATGATCTTTCAAGATTTCTGCCTGGTTCCCCGGCTTGATGTTATTACCAATGTTTTATTGGGCCGCCTCAGTTATACCTCGACACTAAAATCATTTTTTAAAATATTTGCTGAACAGGATAGGGCCAGAGCAATTGAGTTGTTGCAATGGCTTAATATGTTACCCCACGCTTTACAGCGAGCAGAAAATCTTTCTGGTGGCCAAATGCAACGTGTTGCTATTTGTCGTGCCATGATGCAAAACCCAAAAATATTATTGGCAGATGAGCCCGTGGCATCTCTAGATCCCAAAAACACTACTCGTATAATGAATACATTACAGAAAATAAGTGAAAATGATATAGCAGTTGTCGTCAATTTACATTCTGTCGATTTAGTTAAAGATTATTGTACAAGAGTAATTGGTATTGCTCATGGAAGGATTGTTTTTGATGGGCATCCATCAATGCTGAACGATACTGTTATTCAGGATATATATAGCGACGAATCAACAGACCTTTTGCATTAATTCCCACTTATCCCCTTATCAGAATAGGTTAATCTAATGAAAAAAGTACTTTGTCTTACCTCATTAGTGGCAAGTATGATGGTATTTAATGCCACTGCAGCGGATGCACCAAAAGAAATTAATCTGGGTATTCTTGGCGGGCAAAATGCAACGCAGCAAATTGGCGATAATATGTGTGTCAAAGAATTCTTGGATAAAGAATTAAACGTAAAAACAAATCTGCATAATGCATCTGACTACTCAGGGGTTATTCAAGGTTTATTAGGCGGAAAAATTGACTTAGTCTTAAGTATGTCTCCTTCTTCCTTTGCATCTGTTTATATCAAAGATCCTAAAGCTGTAGATATTGTAGGTATTGCAATTGACGATACTGATAAATCACGCGGTTATCACTCCGTCGTGGTGGTAAAGGCAGATAGTCCATATCAGAAAATTGAAGATTTAAAAGGCAAAGCATTTGGTTTTGCTGATCCAGATTCAACGTCAGGATTCTTGATCCCTAATCAGAGTTTTAAACAGAAATTTGGTGGAACACCAGATAATAAATATAACGATTTCTTCTCTAGTGTCACATTCTCTGGTGGTCATGAGCAAGATATTCTGGGTGTTATTAATGGTCAATTTGATGGCGCAGTGACTTGGGCCTCCATGATTGGTGATTACAATACCGGCTATACCAGTGGCGCATTCACTCGCATGATTCGTATGGATCATCCTGATTTAATGAAACAAATTCGTATCATTTGGCAGTCCCCACTTATTCCTAATGGCCCAATATTGGTTCGTAGCGCATTACCATCTGAATTTAAAGCCCAATTAGTCGCTGCGGTAAAAAAACTCGATAAAGAAGATCATGGTTGCTTCATTAAAGCTATGGGTGGCAAACAGCATATTGGTGAAACATCATTGAGCGAATATCAAACGATTATTGATATGAAGCGCGAACTCACTAAAGGCGACCGTTAAATCGGTTCTGCGGACAAAAATATACCCTGCATACCTGACGTTGCAGGGTATCGCTCCGGTAATCCGGAGCTATTGCTTTTAGGTGGTAGCTAATTTTGAATACAGACTTTAACCATTACTATCAGCAGATTCGCTCTAAACAAAAACGTGAAACGTTGATTTGGTCATTGATGCTGGCAATTATCTATCTTGGTGCGGGGAGTATTGCTGAGTTTAATTTACATACTGTTTTTGTTTCTATTCCGAGTTTTTTTGATTATCTGGGCGAAACGATACCCATACTCCACTGGCACTCTCTATTTGCAGATGGTCGTACGGAAGGCTCTTTGGCTTATTGGGGGTATCGTCTGCCAATTCAGTTACCCCTGATTTGGGAAACGCTGCAATTGGCAGTAGCCTCAACTATTTTATCGGTTATTGTTGCCACTATTCTTGCTTTTTTGGCTGCAAGTAATACCCAAAGCCCAGCGTGGTTGCGATTATCTATTCGCACATTTGTCGCGTTTTTACGTACCATGCCAGAATTAGCTTGGGCAGTAATGTTTGTAATGGCTTTTGGCATCGGGGCTATTCCCGGCTTTTTAGCTTTGGCTTTGCATACTATTGGCAGTTTAACCAAGTTGTTTTATGAATCATTAGAAACAGCATCGGATAAACCTGTACGTGGTCTGGCAGCTTGTGGGGCAGGTCAATTACAACGAATGCGCTTTGCACTTTGGCCACAAGTAAAACCTATATTTCTCTCCTATAGCTTTATGCGTCTGGAAATTAATTTTCGTCAATCGACAATTTTAGGATTGGTGGGAGCGGGCGGTATAGGGCAAGAATTAATGACCTCAATAAAATTAGATCGCTATGACCAAGTCAGTATGACGTTACTACTGATTATTATTGTGGTTTCATTACTGGATTACACATCTGGTAAATTACGTAAGCGAGTTGTGGAAGGAGTTTCATAATGTTGACCCATCATTTGAGTGCGGATCAGCTTTCAATGCTAAAACAGCAGCATCCACACATTTTCTTACAACAGAGGCGCTATCTTCGGTGGGTCGCAATCATCGCTATAGGTATTTTTTTATACTATCTTTTTTTCTTCAAGACTTTTGGTATTTCCTGGCAAGCATTCGTTAATGGTAGTCAGCAAATAAGCCGCTACTTTTTACGCATGTTTGTTTGGCATGATTTTATTAATTGGCCATTTAAATATTATTTTGGTCAGATCTTTATTACCTTGGCGATTGTTTTTGCTGGTACTCTCACAGCAACCTTAATGGCTTTACCGTTGTCATTTCTGGCAGCACGAAATGTGATGTCGGCTCCGGGCTTGCGTATTATCTCATTTATAGTTCGTCGTTTTTTGGATATTTTCCGAGGTATCGACATGGCTATTTGGGGGCTGATATTTGTGCGTGCAGTGGGGATGGGCCCACTGGCGGGGGTACTCGCAATAATTATGCAAGATATGGGGCTGCTAGGAAAACTTTATGCTGAAGGGCATGAGGCTGTCGATAAATCACCTAACCGCGGCCTAACCGCAATGGGAGCCAATGCCTTACAAAAACAGCGCTTTGGTATTTTTACTCAATCCTTTCCAACCTTTTTGGCCCTTAGCCTTTATCAAATTGAATCCAATACCCGTTCAGCTGCCGTGCTTGGTTTCGTAGGAGCAGGAGGGATTGGTTTGGTTTATGCCGAAAATATGCGCTTATGGAATTGGGACGTGGTCATGTTTATCACATTGATAATGGTTGTTGTAGTAATGGTCATGGATAAGATCTCTGCAACATTACGCAAGAAATATATTATTGGTGAAGAAATTGCACTTTACCAACCCACTAATAGTATTAAAACACATGACTGAAATTAATATATTAGTGCTAGAGTGTTTTATTGATATATCTAATAATTCATTATGAATCGCATGTATAAATAAATGTGCTTTCTGAGTTTGTTATTTATATTTCGTTATTATTGGTCTATTGAGTGCTTTATCATTAATCAGATTTACATTGAGAAAATTGGCTTTGATCTATACAATACTGCCCGCTAGACGTTAAAGAAGATTTTTTGTTTTTCTTGCGATATTCGCACACGTCTAATCTACATAATAGGAATAGGGCAGTAATATGATCAACAACGATGTGCTCCGTAGTGTTCGCTACATGCTTAACGTAAACGATACCAAGATAACAGAAATCATTAAGCTGGCGGATTTTGATGTGAACAATGCGGATGTCGTTAATTTTCTTAAAAAAGAAGATGAAGCTGGCTATCAGGATTGTCCTGATCTGGTGATGGCACATTTCCTTAATGGCCTGATTTTCTTTCGACGTGGTAAAGATGACAAGTTCCCGGCACCTGCGGTAGAGCCAGTCATTACTAACAATATTGTGCTCAAAAAACTGCGTGTGGCATTTGAGTTAAAAGACACTGATATGCACGATGTTTTTAATGCCGTTGAATTCCCAGTATCCAAACCTGAGTTAAATGCCTTGTTCCGTAAAGAAGGGAGCAAAAACTTCCGTCCTTGTGGTGATCAGGTATTGCGTTATTTCTTGAAAGGTTTGACATTACGTATACGTGGTCCTAAGAAGTAAACCCGTCTATTGGTATAAATTACCACTCAAGAAAACAGGAATGGCAATAAGCGATTCCTGTTTTTCGTTAATTAACGCCATAGCCTCTTCACTATATTATCTCTGTTAACTTCTAAATTAAGCCATTTCTGCTTATCTTCTGTCATACCTTACTTTTCACTTTATTGCACTATCTGTGCTCGTCAGCTGCTCATTAATGGTGCAGATATTGGGGGGGATATCAGGCTATTTGGCCATAATATCTATAATCTTCAATTAAATTATTAAGATATAAAACTGGCATGGCGATTGCGCTGAGTAATTCAATCTTGTGTGTTTTTACTCAACAACCAGAGGTTAACGCTATGCAACACCGTCACTTATTTAAAGTTTTTGCACTCTCAGCTTCGGTCATCAGCATGGGTGTGGCTTTTGGCACACTGGCTGCTGATACTATCAAAGTGGGTATTTTGCACTCGTTGTCCGGCACGATGGCTATTTCTGAAACACCACTGAAAGATATGGCATTGATGAGTATTGATGATATTAATGCTCATGGCGGTGTATTAGGTAAACAACTTGAGCCAGTTATTGTCGATCCGGCATCCAACTGGCCCTTATTTGCTGAGAAAGCACGGCAATTATTAACACAAGATAAAGTTGCTGTTGTCTTTGGTGCCTGGACTTCAGTTTCTCGTAAATCAGTATTACCCGTATTTGAAGAGTTAAATGGCTTACTGTTCTACCCGGTGCAATATGAAGGTGAAGAAATGTCTCCGAATGTCTTTTATACGGGGGCCGCACCAAATCAACAAGCTATCCCTGCTGTAGAATATTTATTGAGTGAAGATGGTGGTGCGGCGAAGCGCTTTATTTTACTGGGCACTGATTACGTATATCCACGGACTACGAATAAAATTCTGCGTGCTTTCTTGCATACGAAAGGTATCCAAGATAAAGACATTGAGGAAATATATACTCCATTCGGTTATAGCGATTACCAAACTATTGTCGGCAATATTAAGAAATTCTCTGCTGATGGCAAAACGGCGGTTATTTCTACCATCAACGGTGATTCAAATGTTCCTTTCTACAAAGAGCTAGCTAATCAGGGTATTAAAGCGACCGATGTACCGGTTATTGCTTTCTCCGTAGGAGAGGAGGAGTTACGTGGCATTGATACTAAGCCATTAGTGGGCAATCTTGCGGCCTGGAACTATTTCCAATCCGTGGATAACCCAACTAACAAGAAATTTGTTGAGCAATGGAAAGCATATGCCAAAGCACACAACTTGCCGAATGCAGATACAGCAGTCACCAATGACCCGATGGAAGCAACTTGGGTAGGCATGCATATGTGGGCTCAGGCGGTAGAAAAAGCCAAATCAACCGATGTAGATAAAGTTCGAGCGGCCATGGCCGGGCAGACCTATCCGGCTCCGTCCGGTTTTACGTTGACGATGGACAAAACCAATCACCATTTACATAAGCCGGTGATGATTGGCGAAATTGAGTCTGACGGACAGTTCAATGTGGTATGGCAGACTGATGCGCCCATTCGGGCGCAGCCATGGAGCCCATTTATCGCCGGAAATGATAAAAAACCGGATCATCCAGTGAAAAGCACGCAATAGCGGTGACACTCCGGAGCCAGGTTAAGTTGGCTCCGTTTCTCCTTTGCCAAATACCTGTGATGAGTGGGCCTATGAAATCATTAATTCCATTTTGGGGTAGAGCAGCTAATTATTTGCTCAGACCGATAATCGGTTTGTTAATGGGGATATCGGCACTAGCAGTCGCAGGGCCTGCCCATGATTTTGTTGCAGCCAATCGTTCACAGCAGGCCATTATGTTGCAGCAGTGGGCAACAGAACCCGATGTTAGCCGGTTACCCTTATTGCAAGCGCTGAAGCAAGAAACGTTGGTGATTGATGGCGCCGGGCAAGCTTTTATCCAAAATAATCAGACTTTCACACCTCTAGAGGGTCAGGCACAACCCACTGATATACCGAAAAAAATCTGGCTTAATAACCGATTACGTACCCTGATTGCTAATGCGTTGTCAGCTCAACGGTTAGTTAGTGAGGACCCATCGGTTCGTTTGCTTGCAGCCCAAGAGTTACAGAAACAGGCGCAAAGCAGTCAATTGTTATTACTTAATCAGCGTCTGAAATTAGAAACTGATAATAAAGTGAAAGAGGCATTGAGCATTGCGCTTGCCAATTTGCAGCTCACTGATAGTGACCCTCAGGTACGCCTGAATGCCGTGCAGTTACTGGGGCAATCGGGTTCGCCTCAGACTCAGTCTCGGCTACAAAGTTTAACGGACATCAAGGTAGAACCTGATGAGCAAGTGCGTACTGCGGCTGCCAGTAGTCTAAAACAAGTACAACATCGGCTGATGGTTGGGGATATCATCGGGCAGGTATTTAGTGGGCTATCACTGGGGTCTATCCTGTTGTTAGCCGCGCTGGGATTAGCCATTACGTATGGTTTGCTAGGTGTCATTAATATGGCTCATGGCGAAATGCTCATGCTGGGGGCTTATTCCGCTTATTTAGTGCAATCCTTATTCCAACATTTTGCCCCTCACTGGCTGGCACTATATCCATTGCTCGCTTTACCCGTCGCTTTCTTTATTACCGCAGGAATTGGTATGGCTTTAGAGCGAACAATCATTCGTCATTTGTATGGCCGACCATTGGAAACTTTATTGGCAACGTGGGGCATCAGCCTAATGTTGATTCAGAGTGTACGGATGATTTTTGGTGCACAAAATCTAGAGGTTGCTAACCCGGCTTGGTTATCGGGAGGGATACAGGTTTTGCCGAATCTGGTTTTACCTTGGAATCGTATTGCGGTGATTGTTTTTGTGGTGATTGTATTGCTGCTCACATGGCTGTTACTGAATAAGACTCGTCTCGGATTACAAGTACGTGCAGTCACCCAGAACCGCGCAATGGCGGCGTGTTGTGGTGTGGCGACAGGGCGAGTCGATATGTTGGCATTTGGACTGGGTTCCGGTATCGCCGGATTGGGGGGCGTAGCACTATCACAGTTGGGGAATGTCGGCCCGGAATTAGGGCAGGGTTATATCATCGACTCTTTCTTGGTGGTGGTACTCGGCGGCGTAGGGCAGCTAGCAGGTAGTGTTGTTGCCGCACTGGGATTGGGAATGCTGAATAAAATTCTGGAACCTCAGATTGGTGCAGTGCTCGGCAAAATTTTAATTTTAGTGCTGATCATTTTGTTTATTCAAAAACGACCACAGGGTCTGTTTGCTCTCAAGGGCAGGGTGAGTGACTAATGAATCAACCTTTGGCGATTACGATGACACAAAAAGCACCAACTCTCACTCTATCACTGGGGGTGGTGGTACTTATTTTATTGATTACTCTTCCTTTTCTGGCTTTGTTACCAATGGATAATCCATTGGCAATTTCAACCTATACCCTAACACTTATCGGCAAGATTCTGTGTTACGCGGTGGTCGCAATTGCACTAGATTTGGTGTGGGGCTATGCCGGGTTACTGTCACTGGGGCATGGCTTATTTTTCGCCCTCGGTGGTTATGCTATGGGCATGTACTTAATGCGACAGGCTGCAGGAGAGGGCCTGCCTGCATTTATGTCTTTTCTGTCATGGCGTGAGTTGCCGTGGTTTTGGAGTGGTAGCCAATATTTTGTGTGGGCGCTGTGTTTGATTGTACTCGTACCCGGTTTATTGGCTTTTGTTTTTGGCTATTTTGCCTTTCGTTCCAAAATAAAAGGGGTCTATTTTTCCATCATGACACAAGCACTCACTTACGCAGGGATGCTGCTATTTTTTCGCAACGAAACGGGTTTTGGTGGCAATAATGGCTTTACTGGTTTTACGACGATATTAGGCTTTTCAGTGTCAGCGACATCAACACGCATTGCCCTGTTTCTCGCCACTCTCATACTGTTAATCGCCAGCCTGGCATTAGGCTTTGCGTTAGCGCGAACCAAATTCGGTCGAGTATTAACCGCGGTGCGAGATGCTGAAAACCGCCTGACATTTTGTGGCTATGACCCCAAAGGTTTCAAATTGTTTGTCTGGACACTTTCTGCGGTGCTGTGTGCTTTAGCTGGTGCGTTATATGTGCCACAGGTTGGTATTATCAATCCCAGCGAAATGTCTCCAACCAACTCTATTGAAGCCGCAATTTGGGTAGCGCTTGGTGGACGTGGTACTTTGATCGGCCCGGTACTGGGGGCGGGGATTGTTAATGGTGCAAAAAGTTGGTTTACCATGGCAATGCCGGAATATTGGCAGTTCTTCCTTGGTTTGATATTTATTCTGGTGACCTTGTTCTTGCCTAAAGGTGTTATTGGTTTACTGCGTCGGGGGAAAGATAAATGAGCCGATTTCAAATAACTGAACAACTAATTTACCCCGAAATCATTGCTCAAGAACCCGGGGTTGTGCAGCATGCAGCAGACAAATACCGCCAGCAGCGAGACCCCGTGCTGACACTGGAAGAGATCAATGTCAGTTTTGATGGCTTTCATGCATTGAGAAATCTTTCATTGCAAATTGGTGTTGGGGAGTTGCGCTGCATTATTGGCCCGAATGGTGCGGGTAAAACAACATTGATGGATGTCATCACCGGTAAAACGCGACCACAGAGTGGCAAAATGATGTATGACCAACATCATGATCTTTTGGCAATGAATACGATTGAGATTGCACAGGCGGGTATTGGGCGAAAATTCCAAAAACCGACAGTATTTGAGGCGCTGAGTGTCTTTGAAAATCTTGAGTTGGCACAAAAAAGCACAAAAACTGTTTGGGCAAGTTTGTGTGCCAGATTGAGTAGTGAACAGCGAGATCAAATTGATGAAACATTAGCCATATTGCGCTTAGCTGATATGCGGCAGCGCCCTGCCGGTTTGTTATCGCACGGCCAAAAACAGTTTCTTGAAATCGGCATGTTATTAGTGCAAGACCCGCATTTGCTTCTTTTGGATGAGCCAGCAGCAGGGATGACTGATGCAGAAACTGCTTATACAGCAGAGTTGTTTAATCAGTTGGCAGGTAAACATTCCTTAATGGTGGTGGAGCATGATATGGGATTTGTTGAGACCATTGCCGACCATGTAACAGTGTTGCATCAAGGGCAGGTATTAGCTGAGGGGACATTGGCAGAGGTGCAGGCTAATGAGCAAGTGATTGAGGTTTATTTGGGGCGCTGAGTTGCTCTGACTTATTGTTACTTTACCCCTTTGTATTTGGGATCATGTCTTGATTCTGAACGACTAGTCACCGTGATACTTAGCATTTGGTGATAAGCAGTTATCTGGATCCGTTGGGAGATAATATATGCTGCAAGTAAATGAACTCGATCAATATTATGGTGGCAGTCATATATTGCGCGGCTTGTCATTTGAGGCTGCGGTGGGTGAAGTGACATGCTTATTGGGTAGAAATGGTGTAGGTAAAACAACATTACTCAAATGTCTGATGGGATTAGTGTCAGCCAGAAATGGCAGCATTATTTGGGAAGGTAAAAACATTAGCCACCAATCTCCCCATCAGAGAGTCAAAGGGGGAATTGCCTACGTGCCACAAGGGCGGGAAATATTTCCCCGACTCACTGTCGAAGAGAATATTTTATTAGGGCTTTCGCGTTTCCCAAACTCACAAAGTAAAACAGTCCCTGAGCATATTTATCAACTCTTCCCTGTGTTGCAGGAGATGAAGTATCGCCGTGGCGGGGATTTATCTGGTGGGCAACAACAACAACTAGCGATTGGCCGGGCATTGGCTTGCCAACCGAGGCTGTTAATTCTTGATGAACCCACAGAAGGAATTCAGCCCTCAGTGATTAAAGAGATTGGATTAGTCATCAAAAAATTAGCGGCCCAAGGAGATATGGCTATCTTGTTGGTAGAGCAGTTTTATGATTTTGCTGCGGAGTTGGCCGATAATTATTTAGTGATGTCTCGTGGCAAAATTATCCAGCGAGGACACGGCACCGATATGGAGCTTGAGGGTGTCCGTGGCCTAGTCGCTATTTAACTGTCTTATGGTATAGGCTAGTTTTATGGCAGTTTCTTGTTATCAATAGGCAGTGAATCAGATGCACCCCACTCAGCCCAAGAACCATCATACAATGAGACTGTAGGGGCATTGACTGCCGCTAATCCCAGAGCAACAACGGCGGCGGTCACGCCAGAACCACAACTGGTAATAATGGGCTTGCTCAAGTCCACGCCTTGAGCAGCAAAAATACTTGCCAGCACCTGTGGCGATTTCAAATTACCGTTTTCAACCATGCTCCCCCAGGGAACATTAATGCTTCCAGGAATGCGCCCTAAGCGCAGGCCTGGTCGAGGTTCTGGTTCCTGAGCGTTAAATCTCCCCATCGGGCGTGCGTCTAGAATCTGTATCTCACTATCGCCAAGTGCGGCTAAAATCTGTTCAGCATTTTTAACCGCAGCAGCGTTGAATGTCGCATTGAATATTTCTGGGGAGCGGTCAGTTGGCCCGCTTTCTAATGCAAATCCAGACTGTAGCCATCCGCTGATACCGCCCGTTAAAATATGTACTTTTTTTACGCCAAATGTACGAAACGTCCACCAAACCCGCGGAGCAGAAAACAGGTTGCCATCATCATAAATAACCAATGTCTGCTGCTCATTGATCCCTAATTGGCCAACCATTTCACTGAATACTTGGGGGGATGGCAGCATATGAGGTAAATCGGTGCTGTGGTCTGCTATTGCGTCAATATCAAAATAAACCGCGCCAGGAATATGCCCCTGCTCAAATTCAGCTCGAATATCTCTCTTAGGTATTAATCCTGGTGGTGACATTCTGGCATCCAGAATAACGATGTTGGCATCATGAATATTTTCTGCCAGCCAGTGTGGTGTTACCAGAAAAGGTGAGTTCATAGCAAGTTACCTGTCGAAATTATAAAGGAGCAGCTCAGTGAGTACTCCATCGTGGTATTCACTATATAACGAAATAACATGATTGAAACCTTGAGTTATCAGCGTTGCGCAATGCGTCGCAATAATTGAAATCTATTATTTCATTTATTACATAAAGAAAATTAAATTTTCATTTTCAGTGTGTTTGTTCATTGTTTTTGTGAACTGAGTAACGCGATTTATGCTTTGCATATGCAAAATTTCATTGCACTAACAATATTATTTGTAGTAGCTCTCAAAAGGAGTTTTTATTCCATAATTCCCTTGATGATGAAATTTTAATTTCGTATAACCGTTACCAAGTAAAGTCCTAAGTGGGATGTCACCTTAAACAGGCAAGGGGAATAGAATGCAAAAGGTTCGAATTGGCCTTATCGGTACTGGTTATATCGGTCGTTGTCATGCCATTGCTTACGCGCAGGTCGCGACTGTTTTTCCATTAAAGGGGCTGCCAGTACTGGAAATGCTAGCTGAAGTCACTCCTGAATTAGCCCAACAACGCGCAGCTGAATTTGGTTTTTCTCGCGCCACTGCAAATTGGCAGGAGCTAGTTGCTGATCCAAATATTGATGTGGTTGATATATGTGCGCCAAATTTCTTGCACAAGGAAATGGCGCTGGCAGCAATTAGCCACGGGAAGCATGTTTACTCAGAAAAACCTTTGGCTCTTAATGCTGCAGATGCCCAAGAAATGGTCGAAGCTGCGCGAGCAAAAGGCGTAAAAACGTTGGTAGGTTTCAATTATATGAAAAACCCTACTAGCCAGTTAGCACGTGAGATTATTGCTAACGGTGAAATTGGTGATGTTGTTCATTTTTACGGTACACATAATGAGGATTATTTGGCCGATCCGAACACTCCCTTAGATTGGCATTGCACCAGATCACAAGCAGGGCTTGGTGCGTTAGGGGATCTAGCTGCACACATTGTGAATATGGCTCATTATTTGGTCGGTGATATTACCAATGTCTGTGGTGATATGCAGACAGTTATACAGCAGCGGCCCGACCCAAAAGATCGCTCAATCTTACGAACAGTAGAAAATGAGGATCAGGCCAGCGCATTGGTACGCTTTGCTAATGGGGCAATGGGAACAATAGAGACATCTCGTATCGCTTGTGGCCGCAAAATGGGGTTAACCTATGTGGTTACTGGGACTAAAGGCACTATCAGTTATACACAGGAACGCATGGCAGAATTACAACTCTATCGCCATGATGATCCGCAATCAAGACAAGGGTTTAAAACATTGCTCACCGGGCCGCAGCACCCAGACTATGCTGCTTTTTGTGTCAGTGCAGGGCATGGTATCGGTTTTAACGATCAAAAAACGGTTGAGATTCGTGATTTGATAAACGGTATAGCTGGTGAGGAGAGTATGTGGCCAGATTTTGAAGAAGGTTGGAAAGTATCTAAAGTGTTGGATGCTATTGCCGTTTCAGCGCAAGAATTGTGTTGGATAGAGGTTTAGATAGACAGTTTTTAGATATACATAGTGCTTTAAATTAGTTAGCAGTGGGTATGCTTAAGCTGATACTGGTCCAAATTATGCCAAGTATGAGCCTTAAATATGTCGACTGCTGATGCCAAATCTGATTACCGCCCGGCAGGTGCTGCTTATTATCTTAGCCGGCAGCAACGAGCGCGAATAAAACAGTTATCACGTTCTTGGGTCTGGCGTTTGGAATTGCCAACTTGGGCGTTGATTAGTGTTATATACACGGGTTGGTTTGCATGTGTTATCTATTGGCAACAACTGGGTTCTGTGATTGGTAGCGTGTTTCTAATCTTGTTTAGCACGTGGTATATGTCGCTACAACATGAGTTGATTCACGGACATCCGACTCGCTGGCGGAGAGTCAATCAGCTATTCGGGACTTTGCCGCTTGCAGTGTGGTATCCCTATGGTCTCTATCGTGACTCTCATATTCAACATCACAGGGATGAGGATTTAACCCACCCAGAAAAAGACCCTGAAGGTTATTACTATACAGCAGAGCAATGGCGGTATTTTCCTTCTGTATTCAAAAGTATTGTACGTATTAGCAATACTTTCATTGGCCGATTGGTGCTGGGGCCAGCGCTAGATATCATTGATACTATCCGTAGCGCAACTCGTGCCTTTATTACTGGTGATCGTCCTGCCATTATCATGTGGTTAATTCATTTGGGGCTACTGAGTTTATTGCTTCACTGGATGTCCAGTCATGGTATTTCAACAATTTTTGCCATTTTAGTGATTGCTTATCCGGCACTTAGCCTGACTAAAGTGAGGTCGTTTTTTGAGCATAGAGCCGCGCAAGACAGTGCAGCACGTTCAACATTGAATGAGGCGGCATGGCCATGGCGATTGTTATTTCTAAACCTTAATTATCATCTAGTTCATCATGATTTACCTGCTTTGCCTTGGTATGGATTGCGTCAGATTTATCTGGAAAATCGCGTTCAATATCAACATCGCAGCGGGTACTTTGTGGTGAATGGCTATACTCAATGGTTTGAAGCTTTTGCTTTTACAGCTTTAGCAATAGAAATTCATCCTTTTTACGATAGCGAAAATAAAACATCAATCAGTAAACGACAACATGACAAGATTGATAGTGGCGATAGCCCTACTCAAACTCCATCTCAAATAGCCCGTTAAATGTAAAAAGCAGCTCATTGATGCTGAACAAACACTCTAGAAACTCTCTTCAGTTAGCTAAAATTTACTGTTGTTATATACAGCCATTTGTGTAATCTTAACCGTAAGTTTTGTAGACAAAATAATTTTTAAATACTTAGCTATCATACTGTTATGTATGAAAATGATCGGTCTGTTAGCCTAAAAAATTGCGAATAATATATTTGATATCAATTGGTTATTTGGTTTGTTTTGGACTAAATCTAATATGGTTACTGACTTGTTAATGATGGCAGGTTGTATACTTTACTGGCGTTTCTGTTGACAAACATTAGCAACCTAACTTTCTCTAACCCTTGAGCACATAGAGGTAAAACATGGCAAAGAACTTAACTCGTGGCCAGATTTTTGCGTTAGCAACAGTTATGTTGGCGACATCTAGTGGTGCATCTCAAGCTGCAGATACTGTCCGTGTTGGCTCAAAAATTGATACCGAAGGCTCATTGTTGGGTAACATTATTGTGCAGGTTTTGGATGCTAACGGAATTAAAACCACTAATAAATCGCAGTTGGGTACAACTAAAGTGGTGCGAGGTGCAATCACTGCTGGCGAGATTGATATTTATCCTGAATATACTGGTAATGGTGCCTTTTTCTTCTCTGATGAAAAAGATCCGGCTTGGAAGAATGCCAAAGCAGGTTATGAAAAAGTCAAAGCGCTGGATTACGAAAAGAATAAACTAGTATGGCTTTCGCCGGCTCCAGCAAATAATACTTGGACTATCGCAGTCCGCCAAGACTTAGCCAAAACGAATAACTTGAAAACATTGGATGACTTAGGCAAGTGGATTAATGCGGGGGGGCAATTTAAACTGGCGGCTTCTGCCGAATTTATTGAGCGTCCTGATGCTTTACCTGCTTTCCAGCAAGCGTATGGTTTCAAATTAAATCAGGATCAGTTGTTATCATTGGCTGGGGGAGATACAGCGGTAACAATCAAAGCTGCCGCAGAGCAAACCTCTGGTGTTAATGCCGCAATGGCTTATGGTACTGATGGCCCGGTAGCGGCCTTAGGATTGCAAACGCTGGAAGATACTAAAGGTGTCCAGCCTATTTATGCCCCAACGCCGATAATTCGCGAAGCCACACTGAAAGCGCATCCCAATATACCTACCTTACTCGATCCTGTATTTGCCACACTTGATGGCCCGACGTTACAAAAACTGAATGCCCGTATTGCGGTAGAGGGGCAGGATGCGAAAAAAGTCGCAGCCAATTATCTGAAAGAGAAAGGATTCGTTAAAGGATAATAATGAGTATGGGGGTGGTGCTATAACCGTCTGCATTATAGTGCCATCAAATAAACAGGTAATCGCTTATTAAGACAAAGATTATCTGTCATGGAGATGGATTTTTATGACTGTAAAAAACCGAGTCCTGTTAGCACTGGTTATTTTGCTGATTTTATCTGGCATGGGACTTTCTTTTGTTAGCCATGCGCCGAATCGCTTGATCTCTGGGCAGGGGATCTCGCTTTGGTCGCTAATGACTGGGCCGGTTTGGTGGGGATTAGCACCTATAGCAATATTGTTTATTTTTGTTTTTTTTAAACAGAGTAAGACTTTGTACTGGTCGACAGTTTTAGTGGCGGAGGTGTTGCTATTTACCTTGCTGTTGCTAGCGGGTACCACAGCCATACAACTTTCTGGAGGTGAAGATAGCCTCACTCGTACTTCACTCGGTGGTGGGTTTTGGCTAATGAGTGGGGTGAGCATATTGATAGCGATCGATAGCTTATCCCGTGCTGTGATGAACCCTATTTGGCGCAGCTTAGCTAACGTTTTGTTGGTATTACCGGTTGTTCTATTGCTGGTAACAGGGCAACTTGATCAGCTGTCATTGATGAAAGAATATGTGAATCGGCAAGACGTATTTGACGATGCATTGTGGCAGCATTTACAAATCCTAGTCGCAACGCTCATACCTGCTGTCATTCTGGGTATTCCTCTCGGCCTATTCTGTTTTCGTTCTCATCGTTTTCAAGGCGCTATTTTTTCAACACTGAATATTATTCAAACCATTCCATCAATTGCCTTATTTGGGTTGCTGATTGCCCCTTTAGCGGGGCTAGCAGCGGCAATTCCGTGGTTAGCAGAGCATGGTGTCAGTGGTATAGGACTGGCCCCAGCGATTGTTGCTTTGGTGCTTTATGCCTTATTACCCTTAGTGCGTAATGTCGTTGCTGGATTAGAGTCGGTTCCTGACAGTGTCGTTGAATCAGCCCAAGGCATGGGAATGACCCGTAGCCAGTTGTTCTTTCGGGTGCAAATACCCATCGCTATGCCACTCATTTTATCCGGCATTCGTATTATCTCAGTACAAACCGTTGGGCTTGCTGTCGTTGCGGCATTGATTGGTGCTGGTGGTTTGGGCGCAATTGTATTTCAAGGTCTGCTGAGCAGTGCATTGGATTTAGTGTTGCTGGGTGTCATACCCGTGATCGTGATGGCGGTAGTGGTTGATTCGCTGTTTAAATTCATCGTTATTTTTATGGATACTTCACATCGATGATTCATTTCCATCAGGTAAGTAAATATTTTGCAGGTAAACGTGCAGTAGATAACCTCACGCTACAGATTGCGAAAGGAGAGTTTACTGTACTGATTGGTACCTCTGGTTCAGGTAAGTCGACTACGTTAAAAATGATTAATCGACTTATTGAGCATGACGAGGGAAGAATCCATTTTGCCGGTGAAGAAATCCGTAATTATAATCCCGAAGATCTACGGCGACGTATGGGGTATGCCATTCAATCCATTGGTCTATTTCCTCACTGGACAGTGGCGCGCAATATTGCCACTGTGCCGCAATTGCTAAAATGGCCTCGAGAACGTATTCATCAGCGGGTTATCGAGTTGCTGGAGTTATTGCATCTGGATCCAGAGCAATTCCTGCATCGTTATCCTCACCAACTTTCAGGTGGGCAGCAACAGCGAGTCGGTGTCGCTCGAGCTTTAGCCGCAGACCCTGAAGTTTTATTGATGGATGAACCATTCGGGGCATTAGACCCCGTGACGCGTTCCGCATTGCAGTTTGAAATTACCCGTATTCATCAATTGTCAGGCCGGACCATCGTGCTGGTCACCCATGATATTGATGAAGCCTTAGCTCTGGCTGACCGCATAGTCTTGATGGATGAGGGAAGAGTTATTCAGCAAGGGACTCCTCTTGAAATGTTAACTCAACCAGCCAATGATTTTGTTCGCGATTTCTTCGGCCGTAGCGATCTCGGTATTAAATTATTATCCCTAGGTAGGGCTGAACAGCGTGTCAGGCAGGGTGAAACGCTAATAGGGCAGCCGATATTGGGTACCATGAGTCTACGTGAAGCTCTTTCTTTATTTGTATCTCGCCAGACGGATAAGTTGCCAGTTGCTAATGAACATGGGCAGCCATTGGGTGTGCTTTATTTTGCAGATCTTATTGCAGATGCAGATAAGGAGGACTTGTGAAACCGACCGTGACCAAAGGCGGGAATATAAAAAATACGTTTGCGGTACGAATGTGGTCAGCTCTATCGCAGGGTTTAAAAGACCCCCTCTGCTGGGTGTTGCTATTATTGGCTGGTCTGGTTTTTGGCATGACTTCCTTGCAAGGCTTTTTCGCAGCACTGTTTCCTGATCTCGATAGGCCCATTTACGTACAGGATACCTTTTGGTCACTAGTTGTGGCCCATGTTTTTCTAGTATTGATTTCCAGTGTTATTGCCGTTGTTATCGGAGTGAGTGCCGGTGTTGCGGTCACTCGGCCGGCTGGGAAAGAATTCCGTTCTGTGGTGGAAACAGTTGTTGCCATGGGGCAAACCTTTCCTCCTGTTGCAGTGCTTGCTATTGCTGTTCCTGTCATGGGGTTTAGTGAAAAACCCGCCATTATCGCTTTAGTGCTCTATGGTTTATTGCCTATTTTACAGGGAACTATCACTGGTATTGAGTCTGTTTCTCGGGATATTCGTGAAGTCGCTCAAGGCGTCGGAATGAGTGCCAGACAGATTTTGTGGAAGGTAGAACTACCATTGGCATCCCCAGTCATCGTTGCGGGTATTCGAACATCGGTCATTATTAATATTGGTACAGCCGCAATAGCCTCAACGGTTGGAACAAAAACCTTAGGCTCTCCTATTATTATCGGGCTTAGCGGTTTTAATACGGCTTATGTTATTCAAGGGGCCGTCGTAGTTGCCTTATTGGCAATTATCACGGATATGATATTTACTCGCTGGAATCGACGATTGTCACGGTGGCGCGAATTACAAACCTTCACTGTTGTTAAAGACAATTGACGTTAAAAACAACTGATACTTTGAATTTTTACCGTTTCCGTGGTGAGCCCCTATGCTAGTTTCGCTGCCTATGTATGGCATCCATCCGCAGGACGTGCAGCCTTTTTGGCAACGTTTGTCTTGTCAACTGCGTCATCATGGGGTTACGGGAGTCGAAGAGCAGCTGATCTGGCCCTCTGACTTGTTACAGCATTGGCGAGACCCCAATATGCTACTGAGTCAAACCTGTGGTTTCCCGCTGGTGACATCATTGCGACAGCAAGTGCAATTAGTGGGGGTTTTGGGTTATCAATCACCGTATTGCACAGGCCCGTATTATCGCAGTCTGGTTGTTGTTCGCGAGAATGAAGAGGGTCAACGATTAGCGGATTTTCGCCATAGAATAGTTACTTACAACAGTACAGACTCTCAGTCTGGTTATAATGCCTTACGTGCTTTAATTGCACCGCTGGCGGTTAATGGGGGTTTCTTTTCTCGCGGGTTAGTTTCCGGAGGGCATTACCAATCAATCGAAATGATTCAGCAAGGGCAGGCCGATATAGCAGCGATAGATTGTGTGAGTTTTGCGCTATTACAACGAGCCAAACCCACCGCAGTTGCCGGGCTAAAGATCATTGCGCTAACAGAGGCAGCACCAGGGTTACCGCTAATTACCTCATTATCGACATCGCAGGAGCAACTTCTGCGGATACGTCAGGCCATCACTGCTACAGTCAACTCACCGACATCAACTTCAGCTAAAAATAAGTTATTAATAGGAACATTTACTGTGTTGCCTTGGACGGCCTATGACGTCATTAGTCAAATGCAAAAAAAAGCGTTTGCATTGGGAGTCACCACAGTTTGATGCAGGTTCTTGTTTTTAGGTGAGTGAGCGGGTGTATTTCGGTTATCTGGGTACTACATCAGTACCTTCAGGCAGGATATAAAATTGTCTGTGAGGAATATGGCGTACATAAATAAGTGACTAACCTCTCTTTGTACACTTCTTCCGATATGGGTGCCTTTATAGTCAGTAGCGATTAATTTGGTAAGACAATATGCAAGAGATCGCCATGTCAGGTGAATGTGCAGTGATGATGGCGAGTTGCTCGTTATTGGCCGTTGGCAGGATGGAATATGGTCATTAAATCGGCAATTGATGTTATTGACGATATTCGTGCAGGAAGTTTGATCCATATATTGCCGGATTGGTCGGGGGATATTTTACCTTTAATGATCTTGTGCCCCCACCGCTCACAGGTGTCTGAATGGGTTAGGGGCTTACAAGCACTTTTGCAGCAGTGATGCCGGCGCTTACGGTGATTCTTGACCATTGTTAGATAAGCCCGCAGGGCCAATATCAGACAAGGGGGTCGATTCGATGGTTTCAGTTTCATGTGGAGTGGTTGAACGGGTGTAGATGTTCAGCCCAGCCAGAAAAACGCCGCCTAACGAACTCAGAGCCATTATCGCAATCAGGATAATGAGTGCTTTTCTCAGCATAATTATTTTCACTTTTTACCTAAACAGCGTGAATTATAGCCCGTTCACTAAATGAAACAACCATGTTGCATTCTTGCTGTATAGAGATTAACGAGGTTTAAACAAAAATTTCCCCAAGGTCACCAATACCACCGCAGAAACAATAACCGCTAATGCGCACCATTCGGTAGTTGATAAACTTTCACCGGCAAAACCAATACCCAACAATACTGCGACGACCGGGTTTACATAGGCATAGCTGGTGGCTACCGCAGGGCGAACATTTTTTAGCAAAAACATATAAGCACTGATGGCGAGCATTGAACCGAAAACAATCAAATAAAGTAACGAAAGAATCCCGCCCATAGAGGGCATTTGGTTAAGTTCTTCGCCACTGATTGTACTGGCCAGCAGTAAAACCACTCCTGCAACTAGCATCTGAGCTGCTCCGGACATTGCACCACTCGGCAGCGCCAAACGTGAGCTCCAGACAGAGCCGAACGCCCAACTGGCCGACGCCAGTAATATCAGCATCGCGCCCAGTGGGTTGCCAAGCAAGTTACTGCCAGTGTTAAGCAATATTATGCCTACTAAGCCGAGTGCAATACCAGCCCACTCCAATTTAGTGTTACGCATCCCCCATAACATGCTGAAACACAAGGTGAATAGGGGAACAGTTGCCACCATCACGGCGGCAATTCCCGAGGGAACATGCTGATGTTCGGCTATGGTTACCAGGCCATTACCTATTGCTAATAATAAGATACCGATGGCGCTGGCTCCCATCCATTGGCGTAACGTTGGTAATGCGTGACCACGAATAGCAAGAAAACTGAACAGTAATATCCCGGCAATCAAGTAGCGTAATCCTGCCATCATCAAGGGAGGCCAGCTTTCTACCCCAATACGAATGACTAGATAGGTAGAACCCCAGACGAAGTATAAGGTGAAGAGTGAACCTATCAGCAACCACAGATTACGACTATTTTGCTTCAGCATAGTTATTCAATAAGAAAGGAGAGGTAAAACACAGATGCACCAGTAAACATGAGAACAGTGATCGTTAGCAAAGGTTTTTATCATTTTTTTACCTTTTAATTATTCGTCTAAAATTTGCACTAAAACAGAGGGTTATTCTTGTGGGTACAATGGTTAGGTTAAGAAACAGTGACAAAAACTGCACTTTTTAAGAAAGCATATAAAGCTTCAGGCATGATGCATAAAATCAGAGAATAACGGCCATACATAACCGATTATCAGACAAGGTGAATAAATTATGAGTGCTGTGCGCGTGGGTAAATTAGCTGATATTCGTGCTCTAAATTGGATACCTGTTTACGTTGTACTGATGATGTTACTGGCCTTTGTTATGCCACCTGTAGCTGATGCAGCGCAACATGACTATGCCTTTTTATCGACCAGCGCGGTGCAGCATAATCAACGGGCCATAGCGGAAGATGCGCAAAGGGGGCAACTGCCCGCAATGACTCAGCAAGCTTACCGCCAGTTATTACAGCAGGCAGATAAAGCGCTGAAACGGGCGAATCCCAGTGTCATGGATAAAAATAGGGTACCTCCCAGTGGTTCTAAACATGATTATCTGAGTCTCAGCGCTTATTGGTGGCCCGATAGCCAAAAAAATGAGGGTTTACCCTGGATACGTAAAGATGGGCTGGTTAACCCCGCGAGTAAAAATGATGATAGTGATGGTGTGCGCTTGGCCGATTTTACGGCCCAAGTACAAACACTGACATTAGCTTGGTATTTCTCTGGACAACAAAAATATGCCGATAAAGCCATCAGCTTGATTCGAACCTGGTTTATTGCTCCGAAAACCCGAATGAACCCGAATCTCGATTTTGCGCAAGGTGTACCGGGAATGGCTTCTGGGCGGGGGGCTGGGGTTTTGGATGGGCGTTATTTCGCCACTCGGATTGTCGATTCACTCATTATGCTGCAGCAAAACAAACATTGGACAGCGCAGGATGAGCAGCTGATACAGCAATGGATGACAGAATATCTGGCGTGGTTACGGCATAGCCCGGCAGGTAAAAAAGAGGCGGCAGCACGGAATAACCACGCTAACTGGTATGCAGTGCAAGTAGCGGGCATCGCTTGGTATCTGCAACAACCGGATGTGGTATCAGAGATGGCCAATTTATTGAAAACAAAACTGGATACACAACTAGCCGCAGATGGTTCACAACCTTTGGAACTGGCCAGAACACGTTCATTCCATTACAGCTATTTCAGTTTGCAAGCCGCAGTATTGATGGCTCAGTTAGCGGATAAAATGCACATAGATCTGTGGCATTATCAAACATCTCACGGCAGTAGTGTGATTAAAGCACTTGATTTTATGGCTCCTTTTTCCGATGAACAAAAAGCGTGGCCCTATCACAGCCTTGACCATATAGGGGTACGGTTAGTTCCGCTGATGGTTCAGGCAGATAAAGCGTTAGGGAAGAATCGTTATCAATATTGGATTCAACATGCGGATTTGACCAAAACGATGCCGAGACAACAAGGTGCGCGGGCTGAAGTGGTGCGTGAGGTGGGGTTATTATCTGTTCCTGCTAATTATGAATAATTTATTGATAAAAATAAAACCGGGAGTGACCTCCCGGCAAAGTGAAAATAATGATGATTAATAAAATTCACAAATCACGATGAAGCATTCAAACAATGAGGATAATACCGATGTACATTACTTAGAACTGATAAACCAGGCCGACAGCAACAACGTTGTCTGTATTTAATTTCAGCTTGTTATCATCGTTCAGTTGGTTGATTTTATAATCAACATAGGTAGACATGTTTTTATTAAAGTAATAGTAAGCCCCAATATCAACATATTTAACCAGATCAGCATCACCGATACCTTCGATATCTTTTCCTTTAGACTGAATATAAGCCAAAGAAGGTTTCAAACCAAAATCAA
Organism: Yersinia vastinensis; assembly: GCF_044905075.1. Taxonomy (NCBI): domain Bacteria; kingdom Pseudomonadati; phylum Pseudomonadota; class Gammaproteobacteria; order Enterobacterales; family Yersiniaceae; genus Yersinia; species Yersinia vastinensis. Next base: position 3,203,403 of record NZ_CP173260.1, on the reverse strand, counting down.
AAAGATATTGCGCGACCAATTCAACGTTTTGGGTTTTATTTGCAAAGCCACTCACGCTGGTTGAGACATTATTAATAACCGCAGTACCAGAAATAGGCGTCATATTACGAGTTTCGGCATAGGTTGCACCTAAATAAACACCGTTATCGTCATATTTCAGGCCGGTAGTCCAAGCGTCTGCTTTATCACCTTTACCGAAGTTACTATTTTTCTGAGCGGTAGTGCGGTTAGACGACGCATAAGCGGCACCAACACTCACACCGGCACCAATCTCGTAACTGGAAGACAAACCGAAGCCATCACCATTCTGTTTTGTTGCGTCGGCACGACCATTATTGCTATCTGATTCACTGCCGTTTTTGCCTTGGTATTGCAGAGAGAACTTCAGACCATCAACCAAACCGAAGAAGTCGGTGTTGCGATAAGTCGCCACGCCAGTTGTGCGGCCAGTCATAAAGTTATCGGTTCTGGTATAGCTGTCATTACCAAACTCCGGCAGCATATCTGTCCAAGCGGCGATATCATATAACACACCGTAGTTACGGCCATAATCGATTGAACCTAATTTTCCGTAACGTAAACCCGCAAACGCTAAACGTGTTTTATTGTCTTTTGTTTCTTGGCTTTCAGCGTAGTTAGCGGCAATGTTATATTCCCACTGACCGTAACCGGTCAATTGGTCAGTAATTTGTGTTGCACCTTTGAAACCAAAGCGGACGTAAGATTTATCGCCATCACTTTTATTATTATCAGAGAAGTAATGCAATCCTTTTACTTTTCCGTATAAATCAAGTTTATTACCGTCTTTATTATAAATTTCTGCTGCGTGTGCTGTTGTGGCAACTAATAAAGCCGGTACTAAGATTGCCAGAATATTACGTTTCATATTTTTGCCCTGTTTCTCTTATTTAAAAGACGCGAGTAGTAGAATTTTTTGCTGTATCCAATATCTTTCTGAATTCATCCAGCGCAGAATTTTTACCGCATCTGTGTGATATATTTATGACAAATCATAAATAACTGCGACATTGCGTAAATTTCATCCCACTGTCATTTGCGTAAGAAGGATATTTCAACTACTGCAACGGGCTTTCGGGCTGACGTGGACGTTGTGGTGTGGGACAATAGGGCAACATTCAGTTTAGATAAGATATGCATGGCGTTATCCCCAGCAGTAAAAGAACAAATCAGTCAGTGGTATAAAGCGCTTTCGCAGCAGATTCCGGACTTTATCTCTCGAGCACCTCAGCGTCAGATGATAGCCGAAGTGGCGAAAACGCTAGCCGGTGATGCCGGTCGCCATTTGGCGATTGAGGCTCCTACCGGTGTGGGTAAAACGCTGTCTTATCTGATCCCCGGTATTGCGGTCAGTCGTGCAGAAAGTAAGCCGCTGGTGGTTAGTACCGCGAACGTGGCGTTGCAGGATCAGATTTACAGCAAAGATTTGCCGCTGTTGAAGAAAATTATTCCTGACCTCAAATTCACCGGTGCCTTTGGGCGCGGGCGGTATGTTTGTCCGCGTAATTTAGCGGCAATGTGCACGGACGTCTCGGGGCAAGGGGATTTGTCACTGTTTCTCGGCGGTGAGTTGGCACCTGCTAACGGTGAAGAACAGGCGACCTGTTTAGCGCTCACGAAGTCACTGAACAGCCATGCCTGGGATGGATTGCGTGACCATCATCAGTTATCCCTTAGTGACAGCTTGTGGGCGAAATTGAGTACCGATAAAGCCAACTGTCTTGGCCGTAATTGCCATTATTTTCGTGAATGTCCGTTTTTTATTGCCCGTAAAGAGATTGAAAGTGCTGATGTGGTGGTCGCTAACCATGCGCTGGTGATGGCCGCACTCGAAACCGAATCTGTGTTACCCAATCCAAAAGAGTTGCTGTTGGTGTTGGATGAGGGGCACCATTTGCCCGATGTGGCGCGGGATGCATTGGAAATTGACGGTGAAATTACCGCCGTTTTTGCCAATATGCAGCTGGACATGATTGTACGTTTGGTGGACCAATGCATGGTGCAGTATCGGCCTAAAAACCCGCCAGGCTTATCAAACCCTGAGCGCTTGAAAGATCATTGCGAGCAGTTGCGTGAGTTGATGTTGAGTGTCGAGCAACAAGTCAGCCAACTTTTGCCAACGGATAATAGTCCGGCGGTGCATCGTTTTGAAATGGGGGTGCTACCGGGGAGTTTGACAGACGATTGTGCCAAATTATTCAAGCTGACGGACGCTCTGCGTGGCTTGGCCGAATTTGTCCTCAATGACTTGAGTGAACAAACCGGTAAGCACGATATCGTTCGTTTACATCGCGCTATTTTGCAAATGAGCAGGACGTTGGGTTATTTGGAAGCCATGAGTAAACTCTGGCGGTTGGCAGCAATGGAAAAAGCCTCGAATGCGCCGATTTCCAAATGGGTAACCCGTGAGTATCGCGAGAACCAAACGCACCTCTATTTCCACTGTGTGGGAATTCGTGTCAGTGATCAGCTCGATAAAATGCTGTGGCGTAAAGTTCCTCATGTGATTGTGACGTCGGCAACCTTACGTTCGCTGAACAGTTTTGCACGCCTACAAGAACTTAGCGGGTTGAGTGAGAAAGCCGGTGATCGGTTTGAAACATTGTCATCGCCGTTTAATCATATCGAACAAGGGAAACTCATTATCCCCAAGATGTGCCATGAGCCAACCATGGCCCATGAAGCGGAACACCTGGCTGAGATGGCTCAATTTTTCCGTGCGCAACACGCCAGCGGGCGGCATAAAGGCATGTTGATCCTGTTTAGTAGCCACCGCGCAATGCAAACTTTCCTTAGTCATGTCACCGATTTGCGTTTAATGCTGTTGGTTCAAGGGGATCAACCGCGTTATCGGTTGGTTGAAGAACACCGCAAGCGGGTAAAAAATGGCACCGCCAGTGTATTAATTGGCCTGCAATCATTTGCCGAAGGGTTGGATTTGAAAGGTGAATTGCTGACTCAGGTTCATATTCACAAGATCTCGTTTCCGCCGATCGACAGCCCGGTGATTCTAACGGAAGGCGAGTGGCTAAAATCACAGAACCGCTACCCATTTGAAGTTCAAAGTCTACCTAGTGCTTCGTTTAACTTGATTCAGCAGGTTGGGCGCTTGATTCGCAGTAATGCATGTCACGGTGAAATAGTTATTTATGACCGGCGTTTATTAACTAAAGGTTATGGTTCGCGGCTATTAGCGGCACTGCCGGTATTCCCAATTGAACAGCCGGAAATGCCAAAGGGCCTCATTACACCTGCCGCAGTGACTAAAGTACCCGCTAAGTCAGGCGCGAAAAAAGTGCGAAGGAAACGAACGCCCAGTAGCTAATTATCGATATAAAAAACCATTTGATTTGAAATCTTTCCCTATAGACATCAATCCAGTGACTAAGATTATATAAGCCGCTGGTGAGCTGAACCTAACAAGTCAAGCCAGTCCGTACCTCCGGTGTCAATTGCTGGTTATTGGTTAGCGGCAGCGCTAACTGTATCGACATGTTTAGCGGGCAGGGGTGAAGCAGAATGAAACAGCTAATGGCAGAGTTTATTGGCACTTTCTGGCTGGTATTGGGCGGATGTGGCAGCGCAGTATTAGCCGCAATGTTTCCAGTAGCGGGGATTGGATTTCTTGGCGTCGCGTTAGCATTCGGGCTGACTGTAGTCACAATGGCTTATGCCTTGGGGCATATTTCAGGCGCACATTTTAACCCAGCAGTGTCTCTTGGTTTATGGGTCGGTGGTCGTTTCTCCGGCGCACAATTAATCCCCTATATTGTGGCACAAGTTCTTGGCGGGTTAATGGGGGCGGCAATTTTGTATTTAATTGCCAGTGGTAAAGCCGGTTTTGACGTTAGCGCCGGGTTTGCCAGTAATGGTTTTGGTGTACGCTCGCCGGGCGGATATAGCCTACAAGCGGTATTGGTCGCTGAAGTGGTTTTAACTATGGGATTTGTGATGGTGATTATGGGAGCAACGGACAAAGGTTCACATCCTGCCGCTGCACCACTCGCCATTGGACTATGTTTGACGCTGATTCATCTGATCAGTATTCCCGTGGATAATACGTCGGTAAATCCTGCGCGCAGCACTGGGGTGGCTATTTTTGCCGGGGGTATTGCCTTGCAGCAACTGTGGGTATTCTGGCTAGCACCTTTGGTTGGCGGTGCTTTGGGCGGAGCCATCTACCGTGTACTCTTTAGCCCGCCGGAGGAATTGAGTAACCTAGAGTGATTTATAGGTCGCAGCGGGAGCTAATCCTCTGTTGCGGCCGACTTCCCCCTATCAACGTTTTGCCCTTTATTCCCCTATATTCGTGCTGCCTACCGTTGCAATGCCGATATTTCGAGTATAGCTATCGCTATCAATGATAAAGTTTAAGTAATATTTAACCTGATTTATATTTGCCGAATACGGACAGGGGAAACACTGCACCATGGATTACAGCAAAATTATCAAAGAGATTGGACGTGGTAAGAATCATGCTCGCGATCTGAGTTTGGATACCGCCTATGAACTGTATAAATCCATGCTGGCGGGGCAGGTTCCAGCGCTGGAATTGGGGGGTATCCTGATTGCATTTCGTATTAAAGGTGAATCCGAACAAGAAATTCTGGGTTTTTATCAGGCGATGCAAGAACAGGTTATGCCACTGCGTGCGCCGAAGGGATACCCATTACCTGTCGTGATCCCCAGTTATAATGGCGCTCGTAAGCAAGCCAACCTTACACCATTATTAGCATTGTTGCTTTCACGCCTTGGCCTACCCGTGGTAGTGCATGGTGTTACAGAAGACAGTAGCCGAGTGACCAGTGCCGAGATTTTCCAACAATTGAATATCCCTTGGTCACTGAATTCTAAAGACGCTCAACAGCGCCTTGATTGCGGGTTACCTGTGTTTATTCCGGTGTCGGCATTATCCAGTCCATTAGATGAACAACTACAGCAACGTTGGCGTATGGGGGTCAGAAATAGCAGTCACACGCTGGCAAAGCTGGCTACGCCCTTTATTCACGATAAAGCGCTACGTCTTGCCAGTGTTTCTCATCCCGAATATATGGAAAAAGTAGGAGGGTTCTTCCAGGCGATAAACGCCCCAGCACTGTTGCAGCAAGGCACTGAAGGGGAAGTTTATGCCAATCCACTGCGCTGCCCACCAATTCATTATATTCATGGTGGTGCGCAGACAATTTTATTGGATCGTCAACCTGAAGCGACTGAGCTGATATTACCTGAGTCGAAAGAGGTTGCCGTCACGGCACGTTGGATTGAACGTTGTCTGGCAGGTGAATTGCCAATCCCTGATGCTATCCAAAAACAATTAGCATGCTGTTTGGTCGGCGTAGGGCGAGCAGACACGGTTGAGCAGGCACTACAGCAGGTTAAAATTGTGTGAACACTGGGCCTGAATCATCGGGCCTTATTAATTTATCCGGTGAATATATGGCCTGTAATTATCTTATCGGGTTATTTATGCATTTTATTGCTATTTACAAGGTGTCAAAAACTTTCCTAAATACCGATTTTTAATATAAGATTTTTTACTTTTAATGCCCCCGGCGTATTTTCTGCAATAAAATATTTTCCTCAATCAAATGCCTATCTAATCAGTGTTTATAACCAATAAATACGATTTTTAAACTGCTAACCGAATATTTAAAGAGCAATCGCTTTTTTTCTTAATTAAGTCGGCTTTTTACCTCTTTTCTGTGTGTTTTTGCCTCATGATAATCGCCATTTGTCGTCTGTTCTGACAGTGCTAGACTGAGGAAAGTCCATTAGTTCTCTTACCGGAACATTGCTGAAAAGGAAGATTATGCAACAGGCTTTGAACTACTTTACTGCACTGAACCAGGATTATCTGGCTGTCCATCAAGCCAAAGAAGATCTTTTCTGGCAGAACTACATGGGGATAGGGGGGGATGATATTGCACGGCAATTTTCTGCGGCGGAAACAGCTTACAAACGTTTTATTGCTCAAAGCCATCGTTTAACAGAATTGCGCGACTTGATTCAATCATTAGAAAATCAACCGGCTAGTATAGAGCGTGATGAGTTAATGCATGGGTTACAGGGGTGGTATCGTTTTTTTGACTGTAATGCGATTGAAGACCCCAGTACGCAAGTCTTACTTGATGAGATTATTTCTGCTGAATCCGATCTATATCAGCGGCGTAAAGCCTTTACTCTAACGCACATGAATGCAGCGGGTGAGCGAGTTCCCGCATCATTAGGTGAGCTACTGACCAATCAGGGTACAAATGAAAATGCAGAGTGTCGCCATAGTTCACATCTGGCATTGCGTGAACTGGAGCAATGGTTATTACACAATGGATTACCAGAGTTAATTAATTTACGGAATCGCTTTGCACGGCAAATGGGGTATCGCAATTACTTCGATTATAAAGTGAATAAAACCGAACGCATGACGCCAGAGCAGTTGTTCACTATTTTAGACCGCTTTGAAGTGCAGACGCGTGAGGCGAATCAACGCAGTTTAAGGCAATTAGCTGCAGAAAAAGGCCCTGAAACACTGGAACCTTGGAATATCCGTTTCGCCAGCAGTGGCGATGTGACTCGTCAATTAGACCCTTATTTCCCCTTTGCTGAGTCTCTCCACCGTTGGGTCAATAGCTTTAAACGACTGCATATTAGTTTTCGCGGCGCACAAATGAATCTGGATCTGCTGGTACGCTCAGGGAAATATGAAAATGGCTTTATGCATGGCCCGGTACCACCCTATGTCGACCAAGGAAAATGGATCCCGGCGCGGATTAATTTCACCAGTTTAGCCAAGCCAGATCAGGTTGGTAGTGGGGCTTCGGGGTTAAACACCTTATTTCATGAAGGTGGGCATGCGGCACACTTCGCCAATATTGTGCAAAATGCACCCTGTTTTTCACAAGAGTTTCCACCGACCTCAATGGCCTATGCCGAAACTCAATCCATGTTCTGCGACAGCCTGCTCAACGATGCTGATTGGCTAAAACGTTATGCTAAAAACAGCGCGGGGGAATCTGTACCCGACGTCTTGATTCAAGAAAGTATTCAGGCGCGGCAACCCATGCGGGCTTTTAACGAGCGTCATATATTATTGGTTCCCTATTTTGAATGGCAGCTTTATCAGTGGGATGATGCGCAACGCACACCACAAGCTATTACTCAATTAGCTCGGGATATTGAACTGAAAATTCTAGGAGTCAGTGGTAGCCCAAGACCAACATTAGCGATTCCGCATCTGTTATCGATGGAGTCGGCTTGCTCCTATCAGGGATATTTACTGGCACTGATGGCAGTTGAGCAGACGAGAGCATTTTTCCTTAAACGTGATGGTTATCTGACAGATAACCCAACAATCGGCCCGGATCTGGCGCAACATTATTGGCGACCAGGTAACAGTGTCAGCCACGATGAGACATTGCGTAGCCTGACAGGGGAAGGCTTCAATCCTGATTATTTGGCGAAAGTTTGTAACCAAACCGTTGAGGACGCTTGGTTCGATGCGCAAAAAACCATCGAGCAGGCAGCTTTGCGCCCACAATCCACGGCAGACTTTGATTTGAATGTCACGTTGCGAATAGTCGATGGGGATAAATTACTGGCGGATAATCAGCAAGGTGATGAAGCAATGTGCCGCACATTTGCCAATGCAATAAATAAATTGCTTCATTAAGTATGAATTTGGCATTTTTCTCGCCAAAAAAAAAGCTCATCAAACCAGTGCTGATGAGCTTTTTCTCTTATGGCAGCGAAGGGGATTAGACACCACTGACACCGTGATAATTTCAAACAAAAACGTTAAATTAGTTATAAATAACCGCAGTACCGTGCATCAAGTTATTCCCTGTTGCAGATGTGATGGTGAACGCTTTCGCACCAGCTGCATCTGCTTTTTCTGCCAGTTGTGCTTTCAAGCTGCTTAAATCAGTCACGCCACTGACAGAGACGACCCCGACTTGTTCTAATTTAGCGGCATCTTGGCTGTTAACGTATTCAGCTGCAAAGCTACCGAAAGAGAGAGTAGAGAGTGCGATAACTGCAACGAAATTTTTGATGCTTTTCATGATGTATTCCTATTCGATTTTAAAGTTGAAAGGGCGCTTCCTTTCGATAGAAGCTATGCTACGCCATTGTTGAAACTTTAAAACCGGATAGAATTGAGTTAATTGATCAAAATATTTGAATATTAATTGTAGGCGGACACTCATCCGTTTACCGCTAACCCGCTTAACGCTAATTTATGCTATCTTACGCGCCAGAAAATGCCTACCAGAGAGCCTGTACGATGGAAAACAAAAAAGTATTCCCGAAAGAAAAAAACGGATTGCATCCCCGAAACCGTCATCGTTCGCGTTATGACTTTGATGCTCTTTCAGTGAGTTGCCCTGAGTTGATCCCTTTTTTGGCACCCACTGCCTACGGTGATATTTCCATCGATTTCGCTGATCCTTTGGCGGTGAAGATGTTAAACAAGGCCCTGCTAAAACACTTCTATGGTATTGAGTATTGGGATATTCCTGCTGATTTTTTATGCCCACCTATCCCAGGCCGAGCCGATTATGTGCATCATCTAGCTGATCTACTTGCCAGTTGTAACGATGGCGTGATCCCGCAGGGGAAGAACATTGCTTTGCTAGATATTGGTGTGGGCGCTAACTGTATTTATCCCATTATTGGTCAGCGAGAATATGGCTGGCGTTTTACCGGCACGGAGATTGACACACAAGCACTCAGTGCGGCAAAAATGGTGGTCTCTATGAACCCGACACTGAAAAACGCACTGCGACTGAGACACCAGAAGAATCCACAGGCAATTTTTGACGGTGTTCTGGCAGTCAATGAGCGCTACGATGCCACATTGTGTAACCCACCATTTCATGGTTCAGCTGAAGAAGCGGCAGCCACCACGCGCCGCAAGCTACATAAGTTGGGCAAAGGGGAAGTTGCAGCGAAACCCGTACAAAATTTTGGGGGGAAAAATAGCGAACTGTGGTGTGATGGCGGCGAAGAAGGGTTCGTCAGTCGCATGGTAGCTGAGAGCGCAACCAAGGCAAAAAATTGCTTCTGGTTTACTTCATTGATTTCCAAAAAAACAACATTACCGGCTATTTATCATGCCCTGCGTTACGCCAATGCTGTGGAAGTTCGCACCATTGATATGGCACAAGGGCAGAAAGTGAGTCGGTTTGTTGCATGGACTTTTCTGACACCAGAGGAGCAAGTCGTTTGGAAAGCCGAGCGCTGGACCCTGCGTTCTTGACGCCGCAGCGGTGTTCGCTGTATTCACTCACCCGAATCACTTACTGATGTAAGCTCATCGGGATGAGTTCACTTGCTGCCTTGCTGCAACGGCAATAACTTTGGGTCATACTCTGCGTTCTTGACGCTGCAGCGGTGTTCGCTGTATTCACTCACCCGAATCACATACTGATTTCACTGGTTCAACTCTTTCCTGTGCCTCGACTCTTTGGGGCACAGCGAGCAGATATGTCTCCCGAATCACTGAGTTATATAAGCTAATGACTTGATGCTTATCGACTTTAGTCTAAGCTAATTAAGATAAATCTTAGTTGGGCATAATAAGCCGACAAGTAATGGCTTTATTGTAATTTTTTGTCGTATTTTGATTTTAGAAACTCCTCTAACTCATCGTCCAGGGTGAAGAATAAAATCCAAAGAGCCTTAAGGCTTTTTGGTTTTATCGTGCATGCACGTTGATCGGCACATTGTTAATTTGCGGCTCAATCATTCGCCATAAGGACTCAACTTATGCTGTTTAACTTCAGCTCATCTCATGCATCTCCACGCGCAGAACTGACATCAATTGATAATGCAGTTCCAATGATTATTTTTAAGCCCGACGGCACAGTAAAACACGCGAATACATTATTTTTACAGGCAATGGGATATCAGCAAAATGAGGTTGTGGGTAAACATCATAAATTATTTTGTGACCCACATTATGCGCGAAGTGATGCTTATCGCCGCCACTGGCAATTACTCAATGAAGGGCGACCTATTACCGATAATATTAAGCGCATTCGTAAAGATGGCAGCATTATCTGGCTACAGGGGACCTATACACCGGTACTTGATAGTCAAGGCCGAGTTGTGGAAATAATTAAGATTGCGAGTGATGTAACTGAGCGAGTTTTGCAATCTCAGGAACATCAAAGTTTACTGGCTGCTTTAAATCGCTCTATGGGGATGATTACCTTTACACCGCAGGGCATTATTTTGGATGCCAATGATAATTTGCTTAAGGTGATTGGCTATTCATTGGCAGAGATTCAGCATAAACCCCATCATATCTTGTGTACTCCTGAATTTGCTCACTCGGATGAATATCGTCAGCATTGGCAGCGATTAGCACGAGGTGAGTTTGTTATCGGGCGTTTTGAGCGAGTCAATAGCCGTGGTGAGCGGGTATGGCTGGAGGCGAGTTATAACCCGATTATGGATAATGATGGGCAGATACTGAAAGTAGTAAAGATTGCTCAAGATATTACACAGTTGATGTTGCAGCAAGAACATGAGGAAAACCTGATCCGCGATGTGCACCATTTGTCATTAACCACCGATCGTTCCGCATCTCAGGGCGCTGAAATTGTTCAGCAGGCGGTGCGTGGTATGCAAGAGGTCGAATCTGTCGCTCGTGAAACATCGGATGTTGTCAGTGAGTTAGGCCGCTGCTCGAAAGAGATAGGCACCATTGTAGAAGCTATTCGTAAAATCTCTTCGCAAACTAACTTACTGGCGATCAATGCTTCTATTGAAGCTGCCCACGCCGGTGAACATGGTAAAGGTTTTTCAGTGGTAGCGAGTGAAGTCCGGATGCTGGCAGAGAGGTCTCGCAAGGCAGCGACAGAAATCGAACATATGACAAAGACGATTCAAAACGGTGTTATGGCGGCCATTAAGGGCATGGATGTTTGCGTCGAACATGCCGGTGGCGGAGTGACACTGACACAAGATGCCGGTGAGGTTATCAATCAGGTCAATATCGGTATGCAGGATGTGGTGAAGTTGATGGCCGCATTTGCTCAAGTAAAGAATCGGCAAAGTATGCCAGGCTAGGTTTAAGATAGCGCAAGATAAAAAACGGGCAGGTATCGGTGAGATACCCGCCCGTTGTGATTTGATACCTGTAGCGCATTAAGATACGTGTTGCAGGAATTCCCGTAAACGCTCACTGGGTGGATGAGAAATCAAGCTATCAGGATCACCATCTTGTGCCACGCGGCCTTTATCAATAAAGATCAGGCGCGACGCCACTTTTTGGGCGAAACCGACCTCATGAGTCACAATCACCATGGTCATGCCTTCTTCGGCCAAGTCTTTCATTACCGTCAGGACTTCATGGCGCAATTCAGGGTCCAGTGCAGATGTTGGCTCATCAAACAGCATCAGTTTCGGTTTTACCGCCAATGCACGGGCGATAGCCACACGCTGTTGTTGACCGCCCGACAGTTCCGCCGGGTAATGATGAGCGCGCTCTTCTAAACCCACCTTGGTCAATAACTCCATCGCGAGCTTATTGGCAGCTTCTTTTGATGCCTTACGTACACGGATCGGGCCAAATGCCACATTTTCCAGCGCCGTCAGGTGCGGGAACAGGTAAAACTGCTGGAACACCATGCCAGCTTCCTGACGAATTAAGCGTTCATCGACTTTAGGGTCATTGACATCCAGACTGTCGACAATCAGTTGACCACTGGTAATCACTTCCAGCTTATTGATACAACGCAGCAAGGTCGATTTACCTGAACCGGAAGGACCAATAATGACCACCACTTCTCCCTTGGTGATATTCAGATTGATGTCGTGGAGCACCTGGGTTTTACCAAAGTGTTTGGAGACGTTTTTAAATTCAATCATATGATTTTCAGTTTTCTTTCTAACCGGCGCAGAACGAAGCTCAGAGCCAAGGTAATTATCAGGTAGATCACCGCCACCGCACTCCATATCTCCATGGCGCGGAAGTTGCCGGCAATAATTTCCTGACCCTGACGAGTCAGTTCGGCTACGCCAATCACAATAAACAGTGAAGTGTCTTTGATGCTAACGATCCATTGGTTACCTAATGGCGGCAACATACGACGCAAGGCCAATGGCGCAATCACATAACGCAAGGTATCACGTTTGGATAAACCCAACGCCAGTCCGGCTTCACGGAACCCATTATGAATGGATAGCACGGCACCACGGGTGATTTCCGCGATATAGGCACCAGAGTTAATAATGATCGTCACAACGGCTGCTGAGAAGGGGTCAATGCGCACAGGCATCATCATCGGCAATGCAAAGTAGATGAACATCACCTGCACCACAATTGGCGTGCCACGGATAAGTTCAATAAAAACTAATGCGATATTTCTACTCAGCCAACCGCCATAGGCGCGGGCAAAACCGGCTATAACCCCAATAATCAGGCCGCCAAGCAACCCCAAGACCGAAATCCATAGGGTTAACTTGGCGCCTTCAAGCAGGATTGGGATGGCGGGCCAAATAGCGCTCCATTCAAACTGCATGGATATTCTCCTGGTCTAAAAACGGCAAAAATAAATTACTTAGGTTCTACGCCGAACCATTTTTTATAGATTGCAGCGTAAGTGCCGTCTTCTTTCAGGGATTTCAGAGCAGCGTTAACTTTTTCACGCAAGTCACTGCCTTGTGGGAATGCGACACCATACTGCTGGGCTTTAATGGAGTCACCTACAGCTTTGAACTGGCCATTACCGGCGGTTTTGATGAAGTAAAGGATGTTGGGTGTGTCATGCAATACAGCATCAGCACGGCCAGTACCTAACTCCAGATAAGCGTTATCAATATTTGGGAATTGGCGCAGGTCTTTGGTTTTGATATTGGCTTTCGCGTAATCAACAGAACCCGTACCACTTTTCACTGCCAGCACTTTCCCCGCCAGATCAGCTTCGCCTTTAATGTCATTGTTATCTGCTTTGACCATCACCAGTAAGCCGCTGTTGTAATAACCATCGGAGAAATCAACGGCTTTTTTGCGCTCGTCAGTAATGGTGATACCGGCCAGTGCCAGATCCACGTTTTTGGTTTGCAGCGCAGGAATGATGCCACTGAAATCCATTGGTTTCAGGGTATATTTCAGATCCAGTTTTTTCGCGATGGCATCCCATAAATCGATATCAAAACCGACATATTTATCCCCTTGTTTGAACTCAAAAGGAACGAAAGCGGTGTCTGTTGCAACAATCAGTTCTTTCTCTGCGGCGTGGGAGCTAACGGCAAAGGCCAGCGTGAGTGCGGCCAATGAAACTTTGACAAGTGACTTCATAAGTGGGAGTTCCTTTGTGCTTTTGTGGATATACCTTGGGTTGTTGAGATTGCAGTGAGCTGCAATGCCAATCGCTTGAGGCATGGAGATCCATTTTTATATTTCAGGATGCAATATGAAAAGATCGTGCCAGAAATGCAAGTTATTTAAAAACAAAGAGATTTCTTAAATTAATTTGCAGGTAAATACTTAGCTGACACTCATTGCACCAATGTGACCCACCAAAATGGTGCGTTACTGTCATTTTGGTGCAACTTATCGATTATTTACTTATTATTAACTCGGTAGTCAATAATAAACAATCGGTAATCAACATTAATGTAACAATATTGTTAACTGTATCGGATTTTTGCTTGAAAAGGGTGCAGTGAGGGGAGTTGAAAACTATCTAAGTTGGCTATCTTTACTGCCACGACGATTATAGCCAGCATGGGTTGCTTGGTGTTTATCTAATTCATTTTGGCAGGTCAGACAATATTTAACACCGGCCAGTGCCTTGCGTCGTGCTTCAGGAATAGCGTGCCCACACTCCAGACAATATAATTCACTCTCACCTTTACCAAGAGCTTGTCGGGCGCGTTGGACTGCGTCTTCTAAGGTCGAGTCAATTTGATCTTGTACTGCGCCGTCGCCAGCCCATCCACTTGCCATATGACCTCCATGAACAGAGCCGGATAATCACCGGCCCTGTATCGTATCCTACAATTTAAAATCTACTGAGCTATAGGATGATAATTACTCAATATTTGCTTCGATAAACCACAAGAATTTATCCAGATCACGAGATGCGGCGGTAAACATATCTGCCGTATCTTCATCTTTAACTTCTGAAATTGCTTTACGGATGAAGTTCGCGACCACCCCATAACGATCCGCCAACTCTTTCAGGTGCTCTTGCACACTGTGGATATTGGTTGGATAGCTCTTCAATGGTGTTTCTTGAGTTACGAGTTGTGCAGTACCTAACGCAACGCCACCTAACTGTACGGCACGCTCAGCGAAGGTATCCAAGTGATCATTAATGGCAGTGCGGAAGCCATCCAACATTTCATGGACAGCAATAAAGTTGGCACCACGCATATTCCAATGTGCTTGTTTGGTGATAAGTGACAGATCGATGAACTGAATAACCATGTCATTTAAGTACTTAATGGTTATTTCTTTAGTATGTTCATCAACATCATTGCGTGTGTAGATGAGTTCGGAAGATTTTGCTTTTACCAGTTTTGCTGTACTCATAATAGGTATCCCTTTATTGAGTTGATTGCCAATTTCTTCACCGCAATAAGTATAACAAGAATATTTAACTTTGTGGTTTAGATAGTGCCTATCAATTAAATAGCTTATTAGCAAGAGTGTTTTAAAATGTAATTGAGTGTTTCCTATTTAAAATAGATTTTTTGCTTTTATGGCGTCTAATCGATAATGACTATGGCTGTGATTTATATATATTTTATTATTTAAATGGTTTTGAATGGTATTTTATACTGAAGATGAAATGAAGCTGTGGTTAATTAATAACTTGCGTGGCTCAGTTTCGGTGATTAATAACATGAAAAATAAATAGTTTCTACTCTGGACTATTTCATTGCTATTTTATCAATATGTTATGCCGATTAATTTAACCGGCATTGATAAGAGGGTTATTGTGGCATGTGGGCAACAATGAATAAGCGTGGGAATGCGAGTAAGCGTTGCCCATCAACTTGTTGTGGATAGGCGGTATCGATGAGAGCCAGATAATCTTGCAAGAAATCTACTCGCAGAGCTTCAGAAAGTGGCTCGAGGAAGGGGCGTAAACCGGTAGCACGTAGCCAGTCAATAATCGCTTGTGCTGAAGGCATTGGGTGGTGATAGGTGGTACGCCAAATATCTACCCGTTCGGCATGTGGAGCCAACAAATCGTAATATTGATTGGCCGTGAGCACTTTTGTTCGGATAACCCCTGCTTCTTGTAAGGTTTGTTGCCATGGGCCATTTTCTGCCACTTCCCGCATGGCTCTGTGGCTGGGTTCATCCAGATTATCAGGCATCTGAACCGCAAGGACACCGCCGGGTGCCAGCTTGGTCAATAAATCAGGAAAAAGTTGCTGGTGGTCAGTGATCCACTGTAATGAGGCATTGGCATAAATAAGGTCTTGTGGCTCAGAAGGCTGCCACTGGCGGATATCTGTTTCGAGAAAGGCGCAATCAGGCAAGCGCTGCTGCGCGCTGAGTAACATACTTGCTGAATTATCAATTCCAACAAGTTGGCTGTGGGGAAAACGCTGTTGCAATAACTGAGTGGAGTTGCCCGGCCCACACCCTAAGTCACTGATCCGTTTTGGGGCTGCTAGCGTAATATGCGCGAGCAGATCATTGGCAGGGCGGGTGCGTTCCGCTTCAAATTGGCGGTATAAATCAGGATCCCAGTCTTGCATGAATAACCTCCAAGAGAGTAACAGTGGAGTGATTTGGGTAGTAAAAACCGCCATCACTCTTTAACGTAAGTCCTACAACTTCAAGCCTTACAAAAACAAAGAACAACAGTATCTTACAGATTTTGTAATGCGCCACTGAATAAGACCGCCCCAGTTGGCTGACCAGTAGGAGATCCGCCGTGCGGCTCCAGACTGATTGCCAGCAATGAATTTGCGCTTAACTGATTTTCAGCCAGTGTCAGTTGGGTTGGCCCATGGGTATTTAGCAAGCCCAGTGAGTGAGGTTTTTCACCGGCGGGAATACTCCATAATTCAAGGCTGTTGCTATCACTGACTGCAACTGGATTGAGTGGTGTTAGCGTTAAACTGCGAGTCGATTTTTCAAGGCTGACAACCCATTGGCCATGTTGTTGGCTATTAGACAACACTGCTACAGGTATTGCCGTGGGGGGGGTTACCAGTAGTCGCGGTATCACTAATATAGCAGCAAGAGCGGCGGCGACCGCCCAACCAGCATAAGACCAACGATTTCGCTTAATATGGCGCACATTAATGGCTGGTAACTGTAGCTCCAGCCGTTTCCAAACACGCTCAGGCGGCTCTAACGGGGCTAGCTGATTATCCAATTGAGTAAACAAGCTTTGCCAACTGGCAACATCTGCTGCCAGCCGGGGATCACGGCGGACTCTTCGTTCAAAACGCACCCGGGCCAGTCCGCGCAAGGTTCCCAGCGCATACTCTGCAGCCAGTGCTGAGTCATATTCGCGTCTGTTTTTCATAAGCCTACACAGTCCTTCAGGTGGTCCAGTGCACGACGTATCCAGCTTTTTATCGTACCAAGTGGTTGCTGTAAATGAATTGAGATTTCCCCATGAGAAAGCCCTTGATAATAAGCCAGCATAATACTTTGCCGTTGCTCTACTGATAGGTGCGCCAGGCAATTGGCTAATTGTTGAGCTTCACTATCTTGCTGCAATTGCGCCAACGGTGTCAGGGTGTCATCGGGCAGTGCAGCAGTTTCTTCATCGTCCAATGTTTGCAGGCGATTATCACTACCCCGCATCAAATCGATAGCTCGGTTACGTACGATATGCGTTAGCCACGTCAGCGGTGCACTGAGTTGCGCATTATAATTTCCTGCTCGGTGCCAAACGGTGAGAAAGCTGTCGTGTAAAACTTCTTCTGCTCGGGCAGGATTACGGAGCATGCGTAGCGCGACTGCGAATAATCGGGGGGAGGTGAGTCGATAAAGCTTTTCAAAAGCGGACTGATCGCCTTGAGCTATGGCATTTATCAGTCCGATCTGTTGTTCCAGCGAACATTCATTCATGTGCCAATCCCTAAAAAATCCGTCAGGTGCAGTGAGACACTGCACCCAGTATAGACGGGTTTTATTTAGGCATCAGGACAGTATCGATAACATCGATCACACCATTTTTCTGTTGTACATCATAGGTACTGATGTTGGCGACATTCCCTTTCGCATCTTTGATCTGAATATTGTGCGGACCATTATTCATAAACCATAGTGGTTGACCGTTAACAGTTTTCAGTTCAGCAGTGCCCCCACCGGCTTTAATTTTACTTGCTAACTGCTTCATATCGTACTTCCCGGCCACCACGTGATACGTCAGGATCTGGGTGAGCATGGCTTTATTTTCTGGTTTGACCAGATTTTCAACCGTACCTGCTGGCAATTTTGCAAACGCGGCGTCAGTGGGTGCGAACACGGTAAAGGGACCCTGGCCTTGTAGTGTGTCAACCAACCCAGCGGCCTTAACTGCTGCAACCAAAGTGGTATGGTCTTTCGAGTTCACCGCATTCTCAATAATATTCTTGCTCGGAAACATTGAAGCGCCACCCACCATGACAGTGTCGGACATCATGGCGGCCATTGAAACACTGCTGAACACTAAAGAAGCACAGATAGCGGTACGAATAAGCGTTTTCATAATGTATTCCTTTTAGGATGGTTGAGGTGAAGTCTTGCCTCACATCTACCTATACGAATCAGCTTGGTGTTTTGGATGCAAAAAAATTAAAAAATAATAAAGAAAAAACGCCAACCCTTGAAATTACTGGGTTGGCGAGAATACTGGTAGGCATCAGAAAGGCTATTAGTGCGAGTTTGGGACGAGTACCCGATGCATAACATAGGCATCAACGTAACCCAGTTCGCGATGGTTAAATGCGTTTGGTAATGTGGCAATGATGTCGAAACCTAACTTTTGCCATAGAGCAACGGCCAGAGTATTGGTGCTGACAACAAAGTTAAACTGCATTGCCCGATAGCCGAGAGTTGTTGCCTGTTCAATGCAATGAATCCCTAAGGCTTTGCCAATCCCCAAGCCGCGAGCTTGCCCGTCAACCATAAACGATGCATTAGCAACATGAGAACCGAGACCGCGTTGGTTATCGATTAATTTATACATGCCAACAATATGTTGTTCATGCAGCGCGACAAAACAGCGCACCCCGGGGCCAAACCAGTAATCATAAGCATCTTGCTCAGAGGTATCAGGAGTGAAGACATAAGTATCCCCACGGCTGATGACTGCCTGAAATAGCGGCCATATTTGGGCAAAATCTGCGGGCGTCGCCATTCTGATTTCCATGTATAGCTCCTTTTTTAGGCAATTTGGTCAATTTGGGGCTTGGGTTTGATCGTTAACGTTGCACCAATCGATGCACTGATAATGGATGCCAAAGCCAACCATTGAATCAATGTTAGATGTTCATTTAAGAATACCAGCCCCGAAATTGCCGCTAATGCAGGTTCCAAACTCATCAGCGTACCGAATGTACGGGTTGGAAGGCGGGTGAGGGCGACCATCTCAAGTGAGTAGGGCAACGCGGTGGACAAAATAGCCACCGCTAAGGCAACCGGTAAAATTGCGGGGTCAAACAGTGCCAAACCGTTATAAGCCACCCCTATTGGACAGAAAACCAGTGCCGCAATCAGAGAGCCAACTGCAACGGTTCCTGGCCCATGATCTCCCCCGGCTTTTTGCCCTGAAACGATATACAGTGCCCAGCAAGCCCCCGCACCTAGCGCATAAGCCGCACCAAACAAATCTATCGTGCCAATATTATTCCCTAAGGGTAATAGGAACCACAAACCAAGTATGGCTAATCCGACCCAGATGAAATCAACGGGGCGGCGTGAAGATAGCATAGCTACCGCCAGAGGTCCGGTAAACTCCAGTGCGACGGCAATCCCTAATGGCACCGTTTTTAATGACAGATAAAACAGAAAATTCATGCCACCCAACGTCACCCCATAAATAAACAAGGGTAAACGACTGCCCGCTTCAAATCGCATTCGCCACGGTTTAAAGATGATAAACAGTATTAATGTGCCAATACCAAGGCGCAGCGACGTTATTCCCTGTGCTCCGACGACGGGAAACAGGCTTTTTGCAAGCGATGCGCCACTCTGTATTGAGATCATAGCGATTATCAGCAAGAAAATCGGAAGCAGTGGCAGTGAATGTTTGGATGAAGGAGACAAAGACATCCTGTTGAGCCTCGAAGAAAAGTATTAGATATCCATGTCTGCCAGTGTAAATGAAATGTCAGCGAAGTGTTTGAAAATAACCAAGAACTAAAGAAAAGACGTCGCCCAGAAAATTAAAGATAAATAATTTTCTGACTTGCTGTTTTTTAACGCTATTTTTGACGTTAATTTGAGCATGAAAATTAAGAATAGTCTGGAATGCCTTTTGGTGATGGATGTCACAAAATAGAGTGGTATAGTGAAAAATCGTAAGCGTATTAGCAAGATGGAAGATGCTTGAAATTCTTTGTTACACCAAATAAATAGTTAGACAATCATTATCAGGCAGAGTTTCTAACTGTTTATTGTTATAATTTCATGGTGTTTTTGTTTCATCTAAAATTTTGCGTCTTTCGAGGTGGTTATGAATAAAATTGCATGTCTTTCAGCTGTAGCAGCTTGTGTATTAGCAGTGACCGCAGGTTCCGCTTTTGCAGGTCAAAGCACTGTTTCTGGTGGTTATGCCCAGAGCGATTACCAAGGTGTTGCTAACAAATCTTCAGGTTTCAACCTGAAATACCGTTACGAGTGGAGTGATTCTCAACTGGGGTACATCACCTCTTTCACTCACACTGAAAAAAGCAGCTTCGGTGACAGCGCGTCTGTTTACAACAAAGCACAATACAATGCCATCACCGGTGGTCCAGCTTACCGCATCAACGATTGGGCTAGCATCTATGGTCTGGTAGGTGTGGGTTACGGTCGTTTCACTCAGAACTTCCCAACTTCTGCGGGCGACAAAAACAGCACCAGCGATTACGGTTTCACTTACGGCGCAGGTATGCAGTTTAACCCAATGCAAAATGTTGCTCTGGATGTTTCTTACGAACAGAGCCGTATCCGCAACGTTGATGTGGGTACTTGGGTTGCTGGCGTAGGTTACACTTTCTAAGCAATTGCTCAGGTCTATCAGCATTCAGCATTCATCTTTTATCGTGACATGCTGTGCTTGAAAAATCCGCTTTCGGGCGGATTTTTTTCGTCTGTACCCTACATCGGTATCAATCAGTGATGCTGGGAGTGGCCGTATTTGACGGGATGAAAACTATTTGACCGTATTGGCGGCATCAGCAATCAAATCGATGATTTGTTGTGGATGTGAAATATGTGATGCGTGGCTAGAGAGTAACTCAATCACCTTTTGTGCTTGAATTCGTTCGGCAAATCCACGTTGTGTTTCGGCTGGTAACATTCTGTCTTCGGTTGAAACTTGATACCAGCAGGGTTTGACGCGCCAGGCTGGTTGGGCTGACTTATCAGTAAAAGTGCGGGCGGCTAAAGGTTTTTGTGATAACGCCATAACCAAGGCTTCGTTTTCATCGATATCTTGGCACATGTGCTCATGGAATTTGTCGGAATCAATCCACAAAAAACCGTTATCATCAGGGCGAATGTAAGCTGTCCCGGCAGGGGGGGCACGTAAAGCTAATAGGCTAGATAAACTTTCACCAGCATCAGGGGCAAATGCGGCAAGATAAACCATCCCTACCACATTTTGCAGGTGCCCGACCTGTGTAATCACCATTCCGCCATAAGAGTGACCGACTAATAATGTCGGGCCATACAATGCAGTGGTGAGTTTGATCGTGCGTTCTACATCATCGGCTAATGATGTAAGCGGATTCTGGATAGCAATAACTCGGTGTCCCATTGCATGTAAGGCGGGAATAATATGTCGCCATTGTGAGCCATCAGCCCATGCTCCATGTACTAATAGAATATTAAGTTTTGCCACCATATTTCCCCCTGAACGGGTATTATCGTCAGTCGTGCATAATATCTTTATGCAGATACGGTATTCTTGATGAATAACAATTTCTGGTCATTTACTGTTCTTAATTACAAGTTTTAATGACTGATGTATGTTATTAAAATTAATCAACTCTGTTATTAGAATTAAAGTATAAGCTTCCGGAGATGAATGGCTTTAAGATAAATACTAAAAAAGGCTATTCAATTAATCTATTAATGTGATATTTAACGATATAAAATCCCTAATAACAAAATAGAGGCTATTTTAAATAAGTAAAAACAAGAGATTAACCTGATTTTATCTCTTGATATTACCACGTAATTTACTGGTAAAAATGGAATAATATGACACACTACTCATAGCTTTGATTGATTGTCACTGTGTTTATCGTGATTGACGTATCAAGCTGAATAAAAACAATTGGTCAATATAAAACAATAAGTTGCCCTAAAATAGGTTGTAATCATGACAATACTCAGTGAACAGGTAGCTCCTATACTGCATGATACCAAACTAGAACAGCAAATTTTACGCCGCTCGATTTTTTGTACCTTGTTTATTGCCATTATGGGCATCGTTTTCGGTATTGTGTGTGGCTCAATGTCGATTATTTTTGATGGTATGTTTTCTGCGTTAGATGCTGGGATGTGCAGTTTATCTTTATTGGTATCTCGATTACTGGGTCAACCCAATAGCCGGCGTTTTCAATATGGTTTCTGGCATGTCGAACCTTTAGTTTTGGCCTTTAATGGCAGTCTACTGGCTTTCCTTTGTCTGTATGCTTTTGTTAATGCTATTAAAGGGATTATCGATGGAGGGCGGGAGCTGGAGCTTGGCTGGGCAATTGTTTATGCGCTGGTCGTCAGTGTTTTCTGTTTTACTATCTTCTTAAAACAACGCCGCCTAAATAAACGAGTGAAGTCTGAATTAATTGCATTGGATACCAAAAGCTGGCTGATGTCAGCTTGTATTAGCTCTGCTTTATTAGTGGCCTTTTTGCTTTCCTGGAGCATGGAAGGCACGCGCTATGAACATTTGATTGTTTATACTGACCCTAGCGTGTTAGCACTGTTAACATTGGTCTTGATTCCAGTTCCAATAAAAACAGTCATTGCCGCTGTTCGTGAAGTATTACAGATGACACCCGATACACTGGATGCATCGATGGAAAGCTTAATGGACAGACTAATGGCTAAGTACCAGTTTGTTGATTATTCACACTACGCCACCCGTATTGGTCGGGGATTATTTGTCGAAATTCATGTGGTTATTCCACCAGAGATGGAAAATAGCGGAGTCTCTTATTTTGACCAAATACGTGATGAAATCTCCCATGCGATTGGCGAGTCAGGGCCACATCGTTGGTTAACCATTTCCTTTACCCGCAATGCGAAGTGGTTATAGTAAAAAGTCATGGGCCAGATGAATGTACATTAACTCACCGGGATAATGAAAAAGATGATGACGAAACGCCAAGTAAAACTTAACCCGATTGATGCACCACCAAGATTGACTTCAGTTGCTAAAGTAGCGCTTAGTGATGACACTATTGCTGCACGTAAAGCTAAAATTATCAGTAATATGGCTTACGCTAATATTGATTACTTACTTATTTATGCTGATAAAGAGCATGGTGGTAATTTCGAGTATTTGGCCGGATTTATTCCGCGGTTTGAAGAGGCTGCCATGGTTGTGCATGCTTCAGGCGAAATCTATTTATTGCTCGGTAATGAGAATTTAAAGCTGTCACAATATGCCCGAGTGAAAAATACCGCGATCCATGTTCCTTATTTTTCGCTGCCTAATCAGCCGATGGACACCACTAAAACCATGGCGGAATTACTGGCTGAAACCGGAATACGACAGGCAAAAAATGTCGGAGTGGTGGGGTGGAAATTGTTCACCAGCAAGTTAGAAGATAATAGCCAGCTATTTGATGTTCCCTATTTTCTTCTCGATGCTATCAAGAAGTCTGTTTCATCGGCAGCGTCGGTAACGAATGCGACAAATCTATTTATTGGCAGTGATGTGGCGGCTAGGGCGACAAACAGTGCTAATGAATTAGCTCATTATGAATATGGCGCTAATTTGGCATCAAATTGCGTTCTCAGTGCATTAGCTGCAGTAGATATTGGCATAACAGAAAAACAACTTGGCAGTTATCTGACAGATGAAGGGCAACCGAACACCGTTGTGATAATTGCTGCCACGGGTGATCGTTTTGAACAGGCTAATCTGTATCCGGGCGATAAAACGGTAACGCTAGGTGATAAAATATCATTGACCACGGGCTTTAAAGGCGGCTTAAGTAGCCGAACCGGTTATGCCGTCCATCATGCAGATGAGCTACCAAAAGCGCAAAGAGATTACCTTGATAAGGTTGCTATTCCTTATTACTCCACGGTAGTGGCTTGGCTGGAAAGCATTCGAATCGGAATGCCCGGCAAAGAGATGTATGCGCTAGTGGAAACTATTTTCCCTAAAGCGCAATACCACTGGTCATTAAATCCAGGTCATTTGACTGCGGATGAAGAGTGGCTTTGTTCGCCGATTTATTCTGGTTCAGAAGAGAAAATTCGCAGCGGGATGCTATTCCAAATTGATATTATCCCTTCGGTAAAAGGCTATGCAGGAGTTAGCGCAGAGGACTGTATTGCTTTGGCTGACAAACCGTTACGTGATGAACTGGCTACCCGTTATCCAGATGTTTGGCACAGAATACAAAAACGTCGCGATTATCTCAGTGAGACACTGAATATCCATCTAAGTGAAGAAGTATTGCCAATGTCGAATACGGTGGGTTATCTCCGGCCTTTCTTGTTGAATAAAGGCGGTGCATTGCAATGCAGCAATAAAGTGCCTAACTGACACATACCATCTGAGCTTTATTGAGAAGGGGCTATTTGGCCCTTTTTCTGGTGATAGGCCTTGCTGTAGCCGCCGCTCATTCCCCGATTTATCTTCCTGTTGAGATTTCATGCAAACTGGAGGCGATACTCTTGCCATCTTGTGGCATAATGCGCGCCGAATCACATTTTCTAGTATTCTTGAATATCCCTATTCAGTAATCCAATCGAGAGCGAGCTCTGTGCTAAGTACTAACAATATCACCATGCAATTCGGCAGCAAGCCGCTGTTTGAAAACATTTCAGTAAAATTCGGCGGCGGTAATCGCTATGGCCTGATCGGCGCTAATGGCTGTGGTAAAT
This sequence comes from Yersinia vastinensis, assembly GCF_044905075.1. Taxonomy (NCBI): domain Bacteria; kingdom Pseudomonadati; phylum Pseudomonadota; class Gammaproteobacteria; order Enterobacterales; family Yersiniaceae; genus Yersinia; species Yersinia vastinensis. The sequence goes on along the minus strand of NZ_CP173260.1, from coordinate 3,179,144 downwards.
CCACATTCATGAAAATCCTCGGTGGTGATCTGGTGCCAAGCGGCGGTAACGTTTTCCTGGATCCAAACGAGCGTCTGGGTAAATTACGTCAGGATCAATTCGCCTTTGAAAACAACACTGTGCTGGACACCGTCATTATGGGGCACGGCGAACTGTGGGAAGTAAAAGAAGAGCGCGACCGCATTTACGCCCTCGCTGAGATGAGCGAAGAAGATGGCTATAAAGTCGCTGATCTGGAAGTGGCCTACGGTGAAATGGATGGTTACAGCGCAGAAGCCCGTGCCGGTGAATTGCTACTTGGTGTTGGTATTCCTGTTGAACAGCATTACGGCCTGATGAGCGAAATTGCTCCCGGCTGGAAACTGCGTGTGTTGCTGGCGCAGGCCCTGTTCTCAGACCCAGAAATTCTGTTACTCGATGAACCAACCAACAACTTGGATATCGATACTATCCGCTGGTTGGAACAAGTTCTGAACGAACGTAGCAGCACCATGATCATTATTTCCCATGACCGTCACTTCCTAAACATGGTTTGTACGCACATGGCAGATCTGGATTACGGCGAATTACGCGTTTATCCGGGTAACTATGACGAATATATGACGGCGGCGACGCAAGCCCGCGAGCGTCTACTCTCTGATAACGCTAAGAAGAAAGCTCAGATCTCTGAACTGCAATCATTTGTTAGCCGTTTTAGTGCCAACGCCTCTAAATCCAAGCAGGCCACATCACGTGCTCGTCAGATTGATAAAATTCAACTTGATGAAGTAAAAGCGTCCAGCCGCCAGAACCCGTTTATCCGCTTTGATCAGGATAAAAAGCTGTTCCGTAATGCGCTAGAAGTTGAAATGTTGACCAAAGGTTTTGATAACGGTCCACTGTTTAAGAACCTGAATTTGCGCTTGGAAGTGGGTGAGAAAGTGGCAATCCTTGGGCCAAATGGTATCGGTAAATCGACTTTACTGAAAACATTAGTCGGGGATTATGAGGCTGATGCAGGTACGGTTAAATGGTCAGAAAATAGCAAAATTGGCTACTACGCACAGGATCATGCCAGCGATTTTGAAATCGACCTGACTGTATTTGACTGGATGAGTCAGTGGAAGCAAGAAAAAGACGACGAGCAGGCTGTGCGCAGTGTGTTAGGCCGTTTGTTGTTTAGCCAAGACGACATCAAGAAGAAAGTTAAGGTGCTGTCTGGTGGTGAAAAAGGACGGATGCTGTTTGGTAAGTTGATGATGCAGCGCCCTAACATTTTGATCATGGATGAACCAACCAACCACTTGGATATGGAATCCATCGAATCTCTGAACATGGCATTGGAAATGTACGAAGGTACGTTAATTTTCGTCTCCCATGACCGTGAGTTCGTTAGCTCCCTGGCGACCCGAGTGATTGAAATGACACCGAAAAAACTGATCGACTTTACCGGTAACTACGAAGATTATCTGCGTAGCCAAGGTATTCAGTCCTGATTATTTGATTGAGTGTTAATAAGAAAGCTGATGCATCGCATCAGCTTTTTTTATTTTAATGATTAGACGATGGTCTCACTCTGCCTTACTGCAAACTTCGCAGTTGGCATCTTTTGCCAGTTTCATACTACGAAACTCGGCCGTCATGGCATCATACATGAGTATGCGACCTGATATTACCTGACCGTAATCAGCCAGCAGCTTAATGGCTTCCATGGCCTGTAAATTACCAATAACCCCTACCAATGGGGCCATGACACCAGCCTCAACACAGGTCAGGGCGTTATCGCCAAACAATCGACTCAAACAGCGATAGCAGGGCTGATTCTCCTGATAAGTAAAGACACTCACTTGCCCCTCCATGCGGATTGCTGCGCCAGACACCAGTGGTTTATGCTGCAAATAACATAGACGATTAAGCTGCTCACGGCTGGCGACGTTATCTGTGCAATCCAGTACTAATTGATGTTCTGCAATAACAACAGAAAGTGACTCATGATCTAGTTGTGCATCAATAGCTTCCAGTTTTACATCAGGGTTCAGCTCTGACAGCGTCAGTGCCGCAGAGGTCACTTTAGGCATACCGATGCGGCTGTCACGGTGTAGAATTTGTCGTTGTAAGTTGGAAAGAGAAACCGTATCAAAATCCAGCAGTGTAAGATGGCCAATACCTGCCACGGCTAGATATTGTGCTGCTGCACATCCAAGGCCGCCCAACCCAACAATTAAGACTTTGGCTGCGTTTAGTTTTTCCTGACCATCAAAATCAAAACCGCGCAGAATGATTTGCCGGTTATAGCGCAGGGTTTGTGCATCGGAAAGTTCCGGCAACATAGTAGCCTCTTAGCAATTAGTTGTTCAACAATCGACTAATTCAATAACCCGTTAAATAATTCGATCTCAACGGTTTCACCGACCGCCACCGAACCCCGCTCTCGTTCAAGGACGATAAAACAGTTGCCTTGACTAAATGAGCTGAAAACATGGGAACCTTGATGTCCGGTGGTACGAACTTCTAGTTCTCCGTGAGCATTAGTTGAAAAGATCCCACGTTGGAAATCTAAACGGCCCGGCGTTTTTTTCAGCGCCGTCGTCGTTTTTGCCTGTAAACGTAATGGTGGTTGCCATTGCGAATGCCCTGAAAGCTTGGCGATAAGCGGTTGCACCAATTGATAAAATGTCAGTACTGCCGAAACCGGATTACCCGGTAAGCCGCAGAACCAGGCATTCTTCAACTTGCCGAAAGCAAAAGGTTTACCGGGTTTTATGGCCAGTTTCCAGAAGCTAATATCTCCCAGCTCATCGAGCATTTGTTTAGTGTAATCGGCTTCACCGACTGAAACGCCACCACTGCTAATGACCAAATCTGCGGCGGCATCCGCTTTTTCAAATGCCTTACGTAATGCTTGCTGATCATCACGGATAACACCGAGATCAATAATTTGGCAGCCGAGTTGTTGCAGCATTAAGCGGACAGCAAAACGATTCGTATCATAAATCTGGCCTTCACCGAGTGGTTGTCCGACAGGTTGTAATTCGTCTCCTGTGGAAAAAATAGCCACTTTTAATGTGCGGAAAACGTTAATCTCGGCAATACCTAATGAAGCCAATAACGGCAGTTGCGCTACGCCTAATCTAACACCAGCAGGAAAAACGGCAGCCCCTTGCTCGATGTCTTCGCCCGCTAGACGGATATTTTGCCCCGCACGCGGGTTGCCACTAAAGGTTACCCCTTGTTCACTCACCGTTGCTTGCTCTTGCATGATGACGGCATCGGCACCTTCAGGAATAGGTGCGCCGGTCATGATTCGCACACAAGTATTGACAGGCCATACATCTTTAAATGGCGCGCCTGCAAAAGCCTTACCCGCCACCGGTAATGGCATTGTGCTGCTAAGCTCATTGCAGCGAACAGCATAACCGTCCATGGCAGAATTGGCGAAAGGTGGTACGGCAATGGGTGATGTTATTGCACTGGCTGTGATACGGCCCGCAGCATCAGTGAGTGCGATGATTTCTGTCGCCTGTAAGGGCGTGACCTGTGACAGCATTTTAGTCAGTGCTTGTTCCAGAGAGAGTAAATCCGAGGTATTACAGTGATCCATGCTGAACTCCGTGGTCTGAGGGCATCGTTGCATATCATGGATGCAGAGATACCTATCAAATAAGAGCATCATTATGGCAGAGATTACCATGTGGGTGAATTGATGGGAGGCAAAGAGACCTCAGACTGTTACTGTCTTGGTCAGTAATATTCTTTTTATCGATACTTGCTTTTATTGGGTGAATAGGAGGGGACATGGACTATCAAAAAATTCTGAAATTCTGGTTTAGTGAGATGGATTCGGCTTTGTGGTTTAAAAAAGACGAGAATTTTGATGCCCATTTACGCCAGCATTTTGGCTCCATTTGGCAGTCTGCCTCAAAGGGGGAGCTAGCTCATTGGCGGCAGAGTATTGAAGGGCGTTTGGCTGAAATTCTAATATTAGATCAGTTTAGTCGAAATCTATTCCGTGATTTACCGGCCTCATTTTCCTGTGATGGAATGGCACTCGTGTTGGCTCAGGAGGCTGTGAATACCGGTCTGGCAGGGCAGTTATCCGATACTCAACGCGGGTTTCTCTATCTGCCTTTTATGCATTCCGAATCTGCATTAATTCACCAACAAGCGTTAGCACTCTATACGGAATTAGGTAACGAGATTCAGCTAGATTATGAATTGCGTCACAAAGCCATTATTGATCGTTTTGGTCGGTACCCACATCGTAACCTTATTCTTGGGCGGGTATCCAGCGTAGAAGAACAGGCTTTTCTGTTAGAACCGGGATCAGCATTTTAAGTTGCAGAGCTAAAATACAAAGGCTAAGACAACGCTATTCCGCCCTTTCTCTGTGGGCGGAAATATTCCTAATAACTTCGTTTCTCACAAACCAATATTAATCTTACACTCCACATTGCATATTTATTCGATTGCGATCACAGGAGAAATAAGGTTTTTCCTAAACTATTGTCTAGGATAGAACTTAGATTGAAACGGTATTGTTACTAATATATAACAATACGACAATATATAAATGAGCCTTCAATGTTTGCATATTCTCAGCTCTCGGTTTATGCCGGCGTGGATGTCTCATAAGATGACGGATGCATCAAATATGGCAGACACAACATCAATAGAGATAGTATCGGCAGAAAATACAGCAATAGCAGCGCAATCAGCACGACTCACAGATAAGGCGGATACTCGGCAGAGAGTTCGGGCTATTGTTGGTGCTTCTTCAGGCAATTTGGTTGAATGGTTCGATTTCTATATTTATTCTTTCTGTGCGCTCTACTTTGCGCCACTTTTCTTTCCTAGTGATAATCCCACGACACAATTAGTTCAAACTGCGGGGGTTTTTGCTGCGGGCTTTTTGATGCGGCCAATTGGCGGCTGGTTATTTGGTTATATTGCTGATAAGCATGGGCGTAAGCTCTCAATGCTTATTTCGGTTTATATGATGTGTGCCGGTTCGCTGATGATTGCTTGCCTACCTACCTATGCCTCGATTGGAAGTTTGGCACCAATTTTACTATTGGTTGCACGTTTATTCCAAGGGCTATCAGTTGGCGGAGAATATGGCACTAGCGCAACTTATATGAGTGAGGTTGCAGTAAAAGGGCGTAAAGGTTTTTATGCTTCATTCCAGTATGTCACATTAATCGGTGGTCAATTACTGGCTTTACTGGTACTGGTTTTATTACAACAAACACTCTCATCCGAAGTGTTACATAGCTGGGGATGGCGTATTCCTTTCGTATTAGGTGCGCTGCTGGCAGTTGTTGCACTTTATTTACGCCGTTCATTGAATGAAACTTCAGATGAAAAGACGCGCAATAAGAAAGATGCCGGCAGTTTGAAAGGGCTGTGGAAAAACCGCCGTGCCTTTATTATGGTATTGGGCTTCACTGCGGGTGGTTCGCTTTCTTTTTATACTTACACCACCTATATGCAAAAGTATTTAGTTAATACTGCGGGCATGGATGTGAAAACTGCCAGTTTGGTGATGACTGCTGCTTTGTTTATTTTTATGATAATTCAACCTTTATTTGGTGCATTGTCTGACCGTATTAGTCGACGTACATCTATGCTCACTTTTGGGTTATTAGCTATGTTGCTGACGGTTCCAATTTTACATGCGCTAAAAGGTGTTACCAGCCCTTATATTGCCTTTATGTTAATTGTCACTGCTCTTATTATTGTCAGCTTTTATACCTCCATTGGCGGGTTGCTGAAAGCAGAAATGTTCCCGCCAGAAGTCCGGGCACTGGGGGTTGGTTTATCTTATGCTGTCGCAAATGCCATGTTTGGTGGCAGTGCCGAATATGTGGCGCTATCACTCAAGTCATTTGATATGGAGAGCAGCTTCTTTTGGTACGTCTCTGCAATGTGTTTCCTGACTTTCCTCGTCTCTTTACGTTTACATCGTAAAGGGCAAGAAGTTGATTTATAAATTAAATTATAAATACCTATAATAAAAAATTGAGGCCACAATCATGTGGCTTCAGTGGGTATTAGCGATGTAATGTTGGATTGTTGCCAGCAAACTCCCTGTCCCGCAGCATGTATCATTATATCCTTCAGTATGCCGGCGATTAATGACGCGGTCATGGGGGCATCCACCGTGACAAATAGAAAACCACTGACAATGGTGCATTTTTATCGTCGCCTCTTTTTCCTCATTGATGGCTTGTTGATTATGGGATGAGTGAGCTAAAAGATCGGCTAAGTCAGTATGTAATAATGAACCATAAATACTGTCTTTATCACCGACATATTTATCACAGGGGGAGACATCTCCGTTGGGCTCCAAAGTAATTATCTCTTGTGAACAATTCCCAGACCAATAACAAGCGGCAGTTTTTGTCGCCGGGTTTTTTAGCACTTTGATAAAATCGTCAAAAACAGCGATATGTATCTTATCTTGATAACCTTTAACCCAGAGCGTAAACAGTATGGAGAGAAAGTTAATAAACTCGGCATAACTGATGAAACTGTTGCCGATGTATTCACCTTTAACTAACCGATTGTCAGGCACTATATTGAGGAACTCAATACTGGTTAATTCAATTGAAATAAAGTAATCGAGCATTTCTTTCATATCCGTTTGGTACACATCTCGATCAACAACTATGAGGGCACCATACAATATATTATGTTGCTGTAATTTTTTTATTCCTTTTGCAATACGATCGGAAGTTCCCCTTCCTCTATAGTCAATTCTTCTTTTATCATTCACTGCTGGGACACCATCCAGACTTATTCCGACATTCATTCCAATACCTTGAATAAACTTTAGCCACTCATCTGAAATACTGACTAAGTTTGATTGCATCGTATTCGTAATATATTGTCCCGGCCGTTTAAATTGTTGTTGCAACCAGATCAACTTTTTAAAAAAAGCAGGTTTGAGTAATGTTATTTCACCGCCATGCCATACAAACTCAAATCTATTTACATTAGGAATAGCCAGAATCTGGCGTACACTATGAACTAGTGTATGAAATGAAACCGTTTGGTTGGGGCCTTCGGCCCATGAATGGCAATAGGTACAGCGTAGATTACATAAACGTGTCGCCTTCAATACAATAACCAGTTTTTCTGCTTTGATTGCTTTTGCAGAAATATATTTCTTTATTTCTTGATTGTATATTTCCACCTCATCATTATCTAATATTTGATCGGCAGGGATTTTACCAATCAAATATGCGGATAATGATTTATATTCACAAGTTTCAAGTTTTTTTAAATGTTGAGTGTCTATATCATTAATTTTAATGCAATCAATGTTTTTGACTGGAATTCTATTTTCCATAAAATATTCCTATTTGGTCATGTGAAATTACCATCTTTCATATTGATTACTCTATTTCCGTAAGTGGCTGCTTCAACTGAATGCGTCACCATAATAATAGTGGTGCCTTTTTTATTTATATATTTCAATTGCTGGAGTACAGCATGTGCATTTTTGCTATCTAAATTCCCAGTAGGTTCATCAGCCAAAAGCAATGTGGGTTTAGACACCATCGCCCGGGCGATAGCTACACGCTGCTGTTGACCGCCTGATAATTGCGCAGGCTTATGTTCTCTCCGGTTATCAATACCGAAGAGAGTTAAAATCTGATCGACCCTTTCAATCCGCTCTTTCTTGTTAATACCCCGATATTTAAGGGGTAATGCAATATTATCAAAAATGGATAGATGAGGTATAAGATTAAATGATTGAAAAATATACCCTATCAGAGTTCTTCTCAGAATGATCTTTTGTGAATAACTTAAGTTAGTTATTTCCTCTCCCGCGAGAGTTAGTGAACCACTATCCAAATTATCAAATAGACCAATGATATTGAGCAGTGTTGATTTTCCCGATCCCGATGGTCCCATAATTGAAACGAAATCGCCTTTTTCAACAGAAAAATTCAAATGATTAAGAACCTTAGTTTTTACTGTTTTGGTTATGTAGCATTTTTCAGCATTTTGTATATTTAGCATTTTATTTAAACTCAATGATATCGTATTCATTATTATTGGTTTCAGGAGGCATGACAATTTGTTGTCCAGCCGTCAGCCCTGCTGTGATCTCTGTTTTTATGGCACTTCTTCGTTTAATGCTTACTTTGGATTTAATGGCTGTATCTTTTTCTGGTTGGTAAATATAGATAAAATAATCCCCATTTTTGCTAGAGACAATACTTTCTGTCGGAACTAGTAATACATTATCATTTTCTTCCTGCAATATAATCTGTATTTCAATCGACTGTCCTCTCTTTAACGGAAAAATACTTTCTTGATACGGTACAAGTTTGGCTTTGAACTTACCATTTTCAACAATGGTTGATACCGACTCAATGAGGAGAGGGACATTCTGACCATTTATTTGTGAAACGATATGGCTCTGCGGTATGATTTTATCGAGATAATACTCACTGAAGTAAACATTAAAATAGTATGATTGTAAATTATCTATTATTGCGATTTTTTCACCGGGTTTTATCTGCTGACCTAACTCAATATCCAGAACAGATAATGTTCCATCAATTGGTGCCGTTATTACTAGCTGATCCACACCATCTTCAATCATTCCCATCATTCTCTCTAGTAATGAAATAGAATTCTCTATCTCCTTAAATTGTGATGGAAATGATTTTTTATTTTTATCATTATGTTCCCGCAATATGTCAACTTTTATCTGCCAGTTTCTTAGCATGCCAATTTGGTTTTCTAATTCAGATTTGGCAATCATTGATTTCCTATCTAGTACTTGATGTCTGTCTAATGTTTTAGAAATGACAGCTATTTGATACTCTGCGTCTTGCAAGTTTATTTTTGTATCTCGATTATCTTGCTCAAGCTGCATTTTTATATTACGCAGGTTATTTATTTTTTCTGCAATATTCGCTATTCTAGATGTTGCTTCTAGCATAAAGTCATAGTTTGATAAATTGGCAATAACATCACCTTTAGCCACAGTATCAAAGGCCTGCTTTGTGATATCTATAACTTTCCCACCGCGTTCACTTGAGATAATTATGCTCTCCTTTGGTACTGTAATTGCCCGTGTAATGAGTAGATCTTGATACGACTCTGGCTTAATTTCATGAAAGATAACATCCTCTCGCGAAACTAGGAGTGCTCGCTGAATTGTTGATAAATAATATACAGAGTAAAGGCTGCCAATAAACAGCATGAGCACGCAAATAATAATTAATTTAGCGCTGTTATTTATATGTTTTTTTGGTTCTATTTTTATATCCATGGGTATTATTTATTTCCCAAAATATTCAATGATTTGCTGCTAAATATGAGTGTGACAACCATGACTGTAATTACACTTAACATGAAAATAATAAGTGCGCTGGTGGCATAAATATAAGAAATACTATTCACTAAGGGGTATTGACTGAGCCAGCGTTGCAATAATAAAAAACTGATAGGAAGTGATATTCCAGCGGCTATCACTATAGGGATTAGGTTTTGTTGTATAAAAAATATAACATTAGTATAAATAGAACCACCTATTGACTCCATTATTTCTAATGTTTTCCCTAGTCGTTTTGTTTCTGAAGTACCAACTATAATGGTGCTGATGAGTATTAATATTACAGAAAGTAAGGTGGCCATATTAATGGTCTCTTTCATAAGTTTGTTATTGTTAAAGTAATCTTGATGTAATTCATTGGCGGATTTTATCTGTTCAGTGCTAACGTTATAGTGTTTTAATATTTTCTCTACAGCAGCGCGATCTGTAATGTTATTTAGCTTGATTGCAGCATAGCGTTGGGCACTGTTCTGAATAAAAATAAGTAACGGAGATGATACATCTTCTCGCTCGGCAAGATGGAAATCATCGATAACTCTAAGGATTCTTACGGTCTGCGGTGTACCGCTTTCGTTAATGTAAAATACGTTATTCAATACCTGATCATAGGAATATAGCCCCATTAATGCCAAAAAAGACTTAGTAGCAATAGCATGGTGCATATTATTACTGGTGCTCGGCAATATTAGATTATTATCACCTGCAAGTGTTTTTATCCCCCATGTATTAATGAAGTGATTATTTACATTTAGTGTGTTAACCGTAATAAGTTTATCTTTCTCCTGTTGATTGTGGTGAAAAATAGAAATATTTCTTCTCGACATATCAAATGGACGCCAACTGCTCATCGCTATATTTTCGGTGCGAATTTTTTTATTTAATTCATCCTGTAAACTATTAATCAACACCTGGGATTTAAGTTCATCATTTAATGCAAAAGTCACTACATTATTTTTCTCATAGCCGAAATTATTGTTTTGCATCAAGTATATTTGCGTCATGATACCTGCCCATAAATAAATGATGATGCCAGCAATAATAATTTGCAGGCAAAACATAATGCGATGCATATTCTGAGTATGATTTTGTCTAGCATAAATACTGTCATAATAGATATGGCTAGGGAGTGATAGTGTAAATAAGAATAAAATATGAGCAAGCAAAATGGCAATGTACGTTGCAGCTAAAGTCATAGAAAATGCGGTTAAAAAATCCTGACTACCTTGAGTCAGTATGAGTTCTCTGACGTTATCAGAAAACTGTGTGAGTGATATTAAAATGAAAAGAACCAATAGAAGCATAAATACAGTTTGTAATGTTGCGATGAAAAAAGATTCAATCAGTAGTTGGTACAGAGAGGCTCCGACGGCTTTTTTCACATAGAAACTGTTTTTCTTATTGTTGTTAATGACATTATTAATGTTGAAGAAGTTCATGGTCGTGGTTAAAAAAACAAACAAACCTGTAGCGTATAAAATATTTAAATATGCACTTGAGACAACGGAACTCATTTCATCGGGGAGTGCATTGTCATAATGGATATCAGTGATATTGCGGGCTGATAATTGAATGAACTCTTCAGGGCTAAAGGGTGCACCAGGAAGTTGGGGGGCATGTTGGCTAATGTGTGAATTCAATTGTTTAATATTAGGCTTTATTCCCGATTCCATAGTGATAAAAACGTAGGCGTGCGTGTCATACCAATCGTGCCTTTTATCATGGTAGTTATCTATTATGTCAGGAGACAATGTGACGAAAGCTCCGGTTTTAAAGCGACTGGATTTATCAAGTTCAACCATATCTTTAATAATGAATTGTCCTTTATCTCCGAGTGTAATGACGTGGCCCTGTGGAATATCTAAATGAAGATATCGATGGTTGAACTCGGGGGTGATAATAATTTCGTTATGTGCCAAGTGAGATGGCTTTTGTCGAAAAGGGTTTACGGCATCAAAAAAATCAGTGCTAACTGCATAGATATCTACATCAGAATATGTCTTATCGTTAACCTGCAAGTGAGTAACAATACGAACCATAGAATCCACGCGTTTGATATTTTTATCATTCTTTAAAACGGAAGTCAGCGGTAAGGGGGATTGTGCTGATTTTACTTCATCACCATTGGGCAGGTTAAACTGTGTTTCTATCCGATAAATATCATTGTAATTGTTATGTTGTTTTTCAATGCGATCATCCGTTAAATAAAGAAGTAAAACTAAGAACGAGGAGATTAATCCAATGGCTGTTACTATTATGGCTAACAGGCTTGATAATGGACTTATTTTCAAATCATTGAAAAATTCACTTGTCAGCATATGGAAGTATCTCACTTGTTTTAATGAAATTTAGTGATGTTATTTCTTTAAATTATTTATTTTAATTATCGTATCAACACTAAAATATATTATATTTCTATTGCAATGCTGAAAATATACTGAGTAACAGTTAGGATTAAGATGTTAATGAAACACCTTAATCCAATATATTAAAAAATGTCATTGATTAACTTATTGTTGAGTAAAGCTTTTTGACCAATTCCATGCGGTTATTTTGGTATTGGTTCCGTTGTTTTTTAAATTTTCTATTTCATGGTCATTTATAGAGAGCGAATTATTTTCAAATGATGCTTCTAATGACGCTAACTTGGTTCTCAACATCATTAAATTTGTCTTGTTTGTTTTTCCGTCAGTTTGGTGTGAAATATGCATATAATTCTCCATTTAAATAATATCCTTTAGATGTTACTGAAGCTTGGTAAGTGTTCAGCCATTTATTTGTAATTCTTTTTTTGGACTTTATCAATGTTTTTTATTTCTGATTGTCACATAGCCTCTAATTAATTTTATTGTTATTTAAATTATTTTTTAGAACTAAATGTAACGATGATGATGATAAGTTTTTTATCAAATAAAAAGCCCCAAAAGGGGCTGGTAATATTTATTATTGATAATTTAGTTAGTTGCGACAGTTACGGGTGTAAATATTCCGCATGGAAGCGCAAGTGATCCTCAATAAAAGTCGCTATGGTGAAATAGCTATGATCATAACCAGGTTGAATACGCAGAGTCAGCGGCCAGTCACGTTGACGCGCGAGTTCAGCCAGTTTTGCTGGCTGCAACTGGTCAGCCAGGAACTGATCACCATCACCTTGATCAACCAACATGGGTAATGTGGTTTGGGCATGAGTAAGTAAATGGCAACTATCATATTGCAGCCATTGGCTTTCATCCGCACCTAAATATGCTGTAAAGGCTTTGCGGCCCCAAGGGACTTGGCACGGATTGACGATCGGTGCGAAAGCAGAAGCAGATTTATACTGACCAGGATTGCGTAAGGCGAGCATTAGTGCTCCATGGCCCCCCATTGAGTGACCACAGATAGATTGATGCTCTTGGTTAACACTAAAATGCTGGCGGATTAGCGCTGGTAGCTCTTGGCTAATGTAATCGTACATTCGAAAATGCTCTGACCAAGGCGCTTGCGTTGCATTTAGATAAAAACCAGCGCCTTGCCCCAAATCATAGCTATCATCATTGGGCACTTCATCACCACGTGGGCTGGTATCGGGCATCACCAATACCAATCCGAGTTCGGCAGCAACTCTTTGTGCGCCTGCTTTCAGGGTGAAATTTTCATCATTACATGTCAGCCCTGAAAGCCAATAAAGCACGGGAGGAGGATTATCATCCCGTGGCGGTGGCAGATAGATGCTGAAAGTCATATTACAATTCAGGCTGCTGGCGGCGTGGCGGTAGCGTTGCTGCCACCCACCAAACATCCGGTGCTCTTCGAGAAGTTCAAGTGACGTATTCATGCGTTGTCTGCCTCCTTGCCTTATTTATCTTGTGAAGGTTTATCGAAATGAATCACGGTGCGGATGGATTTGCCTTCATGCATTAAATCAAAGGCTTCATTGATTTGATCCAGACCCATGGTATGAGTGATAAAATCATTCAGAGCGAATTTACCGTCCAGATATTGCTGCACAATGCCGGGTAATTCTGAGCGACCTTTCACCCCACCAAATGCAGAACCACGCCAGACTCGGCCGGTTACCAACTGGAATGGACGGGTTGAGATCTCTTCGCCGGCACCGGCAACACCAATAATCACGGATTCACCCCAACCTTTGTGGCAGCATTCTAAAGCTGAACGCATGACATTGACGTTACCAATGCATTCAAATGAGAAATCTACGCCACCGTCGGTCAGCTCAACAATCACATCTTGGATAGGTTTATCATAATCTTTCGGGTTGATCAGATCAGTTGCCCCCAGTTTGCGTGCCAGCTCGAATTTACTGGTATTTAGGTCGATGCCGATAATTCGGCTGGCTCCAGCCATCTGTGCACCGATGACGGCAGACAAGCCAATTCCCCCCAAACCGAAAATGGCTACAGTATCGCCGGGTTTGACTTTGGCAGTATTGATAACCGCACCCATACCAGTGGTGACACCGCAGCCCAGCAGACAAACTTCCTCTAATGGTGCTTCTTTATTGATTTTTGCCAGTGATATTTCTGGCACAACAGTCAATTCAGAGAATGTTGAAGTCCCCATATAATGGAAGATAGGTTGACCATTTTTTGAAAAACGGGTGGTGCCATCTGGCATCAAGCCTTTGCCTTGGGTACTGCGGATTGCCTGACATAAATTGGTTTTGCCTGAGCGGCAGAATTTACACTCGCCACATTCTGGGGTGTACAGCGGAATGACATGGTCACCCACAGCAACGCTGGTAACACCTTCACCAATAGCTTCCACAATCCCGCCGCCTTCATGACCAAGGATGGCCGGGAATACCCCTTCAGGATCTTTGCCTGACAGAGTATAGGCATCAGTGTGGCATACCCCACTGGCGACAATCCGTACGAGCACTTCGCCTTTTTGTGGTGGCATCAAATCCACTTCTTCAACGGATAGTGGCTGGTTTGGCCCCCATGCGACTGCGGCGCGGGTTTTAATCATCTCCATGGTGTTGCTCCTATAGCTTCTGTGTAATGAGTGTTATATAAATATATTCTTTATGTATCATATATGTTGCATGTGGCTGTTCGTGATGATAGCCCATGATCATTGTATGAATTATGACCGTAAACTGGGGTTGTGCTTGCTCAATTACGGCATTTCCGTCTGTTCAATGATCAGTTCTTTGAGTGCGCGGACATTAGGGCTAAAGGCATCTTTGCGCCAAATCAACCAAGTCGAAGTGTTGGCGATATCAGGTGGCAGCAAATGAACTTGTACCCGCTCATGCCCTGGTAGCAAAGCCAATACCGAGTGTGGAATTAGCGCTAACCCAGCACCGCTGGCCACGCAGGCCAGCATGGCATGGTAGGACTGAATTTCCATGATTTGCCCAGGTAGTACGCCAGCTTGACGGAACCAACTCTCCAGTTGCAGCCGGTATGAGCAACTGGGGCGAAAAGCAAACAGTGTTTCGTCCACGGCGTCTTGGGCTTGTTCAATAGGGTGGTGATCAACACAGGAAATGATCACTAATTTTTCGTCGAAGGAGCGGCAGCCGTGCAGCTCATCATGCTGTACCGGGCCATCGACCAGCGCGGTTGCGAGTGTACCCGCCCGCACTTGTTCAATGATCTCGCCGGAAGTGCCGGTGGTCAGTGACAAGGCAACTTTAGGGTAGCGCTGGTGATAAGACGCCAGCAAGCTGGGTAAGCGAGTGGCCGCAGTACTCTCCATTGAACCGAGTGGGAAATGGCCCGCGGGTTCACCAGCATGGGTAATGCGCATTGCCTCTTCACTCAGTGCCAGAATTCGGTTGGCGTAGCAGAGAAAATTATGGCCCATAGGCGACAGACGCAGGCGCTGTTTTTCACGGATAAACAGATCAGCCCCTAGCTCAATTTCAAGCTGGCGTAAGCGTGTCGTCAAGTTTGAAGGGACGCGGTGCATTTGCTCCGCTGCTCGGGCAACGGAACCGGTTTCTGCCACGCAGCAAAACATGCGTAGCTGGGTCAGATCCATGAGTGTTCTCTTTTTGTGATGAACTTAGTGAGTATTATTCATTTTTTGTGATTCTAATGCTCAGGCATGATATTGGCAACTTTCTTTTAACAGACTGGCAGATCAATTCACTGGCAGAGCAATATAGGGTAGGGCGGATGGCACTAAGAATTGCATTAAGTGGTTTCTTGGCATTAGTGGTTGCGATGGGAATTGGTCGCTTTGCTTTTACCCCACAAGTGCCTCTTATGATTGCGGAACACCAATTTACACTAACAGGTGCGGGGCTGGTGGCGGCGTTTAACTACTTGGGTTATCTGTTCGGTGCCTTTGATGCTATGCGTGCCAGTCGCCATGTTGAGCGCCGTTTATGGCTGGGATTATGGGGGGCGGTGACTCTAACGCTGCTATCAGCTATCGTCGATGGCCCGTGGTGGCATGGTCTGGTGCGTTTTGTGATTGGTTGGGCCAGCGGTTGGTCAATGGTGCTAATTGCTGCTTGGACGAATGAACGACTGGCGCATTTTGGTCGCCCGGCATTGAGTGCGGCGGTATTTGCCGGGCCAGGGGCGGGGATATTCATCAGCGGTATGCTGGCCGTCCTAATCCATAGCTATGAATTATCTGCCGCTGAAGCCTGGCTAGTGTATGGCGGATTGGCACTGATTATTATTGCGACGATCAGTATTAATCTGCCGCGGAGTGGGGAGCTTCACCGTCCACATATTGCCGCTGTTCCACTGACCTTAACTCCGGCATTGAAACGCTTGGTATGGAGCTACAGTTTGGCGGGGTTTGGCTATATTTTACCGGCGACGTTTTTATCGCAAATGGCTACCTCTCGGTTTCCAGATAGCCTTTTCGCCCAATTTGTCTGGCCTGTTTTTGGCGGTGCAGCCGTGATTGGTATCATCATCGGTATTCTGACGCGCCATTGCCTGACTTCCCAAACGCGGCTGGCATTGACACTTTGGATTCAGGCTTTAGGAGTGCTGTGTGCCGAATGGGTACCGGGCGTGAGTGGGTTAGCATTAGGTGCATTACTTACCGGCGGCGGATTCCTCAGTGTTGTTCAACTTTCACTGCAACATGGCCGCGAACTGGCACCGGAACACACTCGCTATATGGCCGGTTTGCTGACCACCGGCTATGCTATCGGGCAACTGGTTGGTCCAATATTGTCTGCAATATCAACAGCATTAACCCACCGGCTAGAGCCTGCACTCTATGTGGCTGTCATCGCGCTGATTATTGCGGGCGGATTAGTGATTAAAACCCCAGCCCGCGCTCGGGAAACTGTCACGAATTGAATGTTTGTCAGGTGCTGGCAGAGATGCAGCTCTTTCATCATGATATAAAGAACAATCACAGATGAATAACAATCACTGGATAATCATTTTGCTCTCCACTAAAGTGGGGAGCAAAATCTGAACGTGATCTGCATCATGTTTATCCCGCTCAGATACGTACGCCTGTTGGAGAGAAAAATGTCATCGCTGAGTAAAGAAGCTGAGCTGGTTCATGAAGCATTGCTGGCCCGTGGACTCGAAACCCCATTGCGCAAACAAGAACTAGACGCCGAAACGCGCAAGACCCGGATTCAGGAACATATGACGCAAGTCATGCAATTGCTGAATCTTGATTTATCTGACGATAGTCTGGCGGATACGCCAAGACGTATCGCCAAGATGTATGTTGATGAGATTTTCTCCGGACTGGATTACGAAAATTTCCCTAAAATCACCTTGATCGAAAATAAAATGAAGGTCGATGAGATGGTCACTGTGCGGGATATCACCTTGACCAGCACCTGCGAACATCATTTTGTGACCATCGATGGTAAAGCAACGGTGGCATATATTCCGAAAGATAGCGTGATTGGTTTGTCCAAAATTAACCGTATTGTGCAGTTTTTCGCCCAGCGTCCACAAGTACAAGAGCGACTGACACAGCAAATCTTGCTGGCGTTGCAGACTTTGTTGGGGACTAATAATGTCGCAGTTTCTATTGATGCTGTGCATTATTGCGTAAAGGCGCGTGGTATCCGTGATGCTACCAGCGCCACCACCACAACATCACTGGGTGGATTATTCAAATCCAGCCAAAATACTCGCCAGGAATTCCTGCGTGCAGTACGCCACAACGGCTAATTAATCTTTTGTCAGAATGGGCACCATTGGGTGCTCCAAAACAGGATGTCGGGTATGCGTCAACGCATCGCAACGCTAGACAGTGCGCGAGGTCTGGCCATTCTTGGCATTCTTCTGCTCAATATCAGTGCTTTCGGCCTACCAAAAGCAGCTTACCTTAATCCTGCCTACCTTGGTCTCCCCTCCGTGTCTGATACTTGGACATGGGCCATCCTTGATATCGTCGCGCAAGCAAAGTTCCTGTCTATTTTTGCTATTTTATTTGGGGCGGGCCTTGAACTGTTACTTAAACGGGGTAAAAGCTGGATACGGGCGCGGCTTTCTCTGCTGCTATTACTGGGATTAATTCACGGCATCTTCTTTTGGGATGGGGATATTCTACTAGCCTATGGTTTGATTGGACTGGTGTGCTGGCGAATGATTCGTGATGCTAAAGATGCTGCCAGTTTATTGCGCACAGGGGTTGTGATGTATTTGCTAGGCGTCGCGGTATTATTACTGCTGGGGTTTATTACCAGTGGGGAACCGGGGCGTTTTTGGCAACCGGGGCCTGCGGATTTGCAATATGAACAATTTTGGAAGTTGCAGGGCGGAGTGGAAGCCTGGAAAAACCGGCTTGATCTGTTGTCCTCCAATTTGATTGCTATCGGTGCGCAATATGGCTGGGAACTGGCGGGATCGATGCTTTTTGGCGCAGGGTTAATGCGTTGCGGTTGGTTACGGGGCGAGTTTAGCTTACGCCATTACCGGCTTCTCGCTGCATGTCTGATACCGCTTTCATTAGTTATCCAAATACCCGGTGTGGTGATGCAATGGCTGGTGGGATGGGATTTCCGCTGGACAGGTTTCTTGTTACAAGTTCCCCGTGAGTTAGGTGCCCCGTTGCAGGCCGTGGGATATCTCGCTCTATTGTATGGTTTTTGGCCGACACTCTCGGGCTGGCGAATCAGCCACTGGTTGGCACAGGTTGGCCGCATGGCATTAAGCAATTATTTACTACAGACATTACTCTGTACATTGCTGTTCTATCACTTCGGTTTATACCAACAACTTGATCGCGTGCAATTGCTCGCTGTCGTTCCATTGGTCTGGCTGTGCAATATTCTTTTCTCCTTGTTATGGCTGCACTATTTTGCCCAAGGGCCAGTTGAGTGGCTATGGCGCAAATTGACAGCTTATGCCTGCGGTCAATCGTTACAACCACGCAACACTAAGCCGTGAATATGCCAGCAAAGTCAAAATGAGTGGGCGGTTGCAAATTTGTATGTAAACGTTTTCTTTCTTGTGACGTATTTCACGTGGCAATTTCAACAAACTGGGTAGGATAGGCCACCTGCCATGCTCGGTTGTTCGCTCCGTAGCATGGCGACTTATTTTTCACAGGATAAGCCATGGCCGCTCTGCATTCAGCTAGAAACAATATCACCATTCGCGATGTGGCTTCACGGGCGGGCGTTTCGCTGGCTACCGTATCCAGAGTCCTTAATAACAGTGCCGCTATCCGGCCAGAAACCCGTGCAGCTGTCTTGAAAGCTGTGTCAGAACTGGGCTACCGGCCCAATGCCAATGCGCAAGCACTCGCCACGCAAAGCAGTGATACTGTCGGTGTCGTCGTCATGGATGTCTCAGATCCCTTTTTTGGTGCATTAGTGAAAGCGGTGGACACCGTTGCCCAGCAGCATCAGAAATATGTGTTGATTGGCAATAGTTACCATCAGGCTGATAAAGAACGTCATGCCATTGAAGTGTTGCTCCGTCAACGCTGTAACGCCTTGGTTGTTCATGCTAAGGCATTGAGTAACGGCGAGTTAATCACTTTTTTAGAGCAAGTTCCTGGTATGGTCCTGATTAATCGGATTATTCCCGGTTTTGAGCATCGCTGCGTAGGATTAGACAATGTTAGCGGTGCGCAAATGGCGTGTCGCTTGTTACTGAAACAGGATCATCAACGCATTGGTTTCCTCGGTTCTAACCACCCCATTGATGATGTTCTTCAGCGCCAAACTGGCTACTTAAATGCGCTTGAAGGTGCCGGTATCACTGCCCCGGAGAGTTGGCGAGCCTACGGTTCTCCAGACTTGGCCGGAGGCGAACGGGCGATGATTGACTTGCTAGGGCGTAATTTACAACTCAGTGCTGTGTTTGCTTACAATGATTCAATGGCTGCAGGTGCATTAGCCGTATTGAAAGAAAACGGTATCAGCGTTCCTGAGCAGTTTTCGCTGGTGGGCTTTGACGATATCCCGATAGCACGTTATACCAGCCCAAAATTGACGACAGTCCGTTATCCTATTGTTTCTATGGCAACTTTAGCTACCGAGTTAGCGCTTGAAGGGGCCAGCCGTGCAACGGACCCTCACGCCACTTATTGTTTTACTCCCACCTTGGTCCCACGACATTCTGTCGCAATTTGTGGTGTTGCTCACTAGTTGGGGATTTATTCTTGTGTAACCGTTTTCAATCTGTGAGAAAATTCACAGATTCTTAACAACGGGACGTCTATGCTCTAGTGGTTTTCTACCTGAATGTATCAATATGTCATCAGTTACCGGATAAAAAAATACACGGTAGCGGGTTTTTAGAATAGCGATTTACAAACACGAGTTCCGCAGACGAGGAGTTTGTAAATGACATGGTTTTTGACGACTCAGGCTGCTTTTCGGAGTGGAGTGTGCTCAAGGACGATAGATATTCAGTGTCAGCTGCTTTGAACGATGGGGTTTTCTCACGTTAAGGCGATGGTGTTATCACCCTGTACTACCCTACATAAACCCGGAGATACAAATGAATAAGAAGGTTTTCACATTAGCGACTCTGGTTGCCAGCATGATGTTCGGCGCGGCGGCTCAAGCTGATACCCGTATTGGTGTCACTATTTATAAGTATGATGACAACTTTATGTCCGTGGTCCGTAAAGCTATCGAGAAAGATGCTAAAGCATCTCCTGACGTTACCTTACTGATGAACGACTCGCAGAATGACCAATCCAAGCAAAACGACCAAATCGACGTGTTGCTGGCGAAAGGCGTAAAAGCACTGGCGATCAACTTGGTTGACCCAGCCGCAGCGCCAGTGGTTATTGATAAAGCGCGTGCCAATGATGTGCCAATTGTTTTCTATAACAAAGAGCCTTCACGCAAAGCACTGGATAGCTACGACAAAGCATATTATGTAGGGACTGACTCTAAAGAATCTGGCGTGATTCAGGGTGAGCTGATTGCCAAACACTGGCAAGCCAACCCTGCTTGGGATCTGAACAAAGATGGCAAAATTCAATTTGTGTTGCTGAAAGGCGAGCCGGGCCATCCAGATGCTGAAGCTCGTACCACTTACGTCATTAAAACGCTGAATGAAAAAGGTCTGCCAACACAGCAACTGCAATTAGATACTGCCATGTGGGATACCGCTCAGGCTAAAGACAAAATGGATGCCTGGTTATCTGGCCCTAATGCAAACAAAATTGAAGTGGTTATCGCCAACAACGATGCGATGGCAATGGGGGCAGTAGAAGCATTGAAAGCGCATAACAAAACTAGCATTCCAGTCTTTGGTGTTGATGCCCTGCCAGAAGCATTGGCGATGGTGAAATCAGGTCAAATGGCCGGTACTGTTCTGAATGATGCGAACAATCAGGCGAAAGCAACCTTTGATCTGGCTAAAAACCTGGCTGCGGGCAAACCTGCCGCTGAAGGGACTACTTGGAAAATCGACAACAAAATTGTACGTATCCCGTATGTAGGTGTTGATAAAGATAATCTGGCTGAATTTACCAAGTAACAGTCAGCACCGGTAATAGGTGGCTAAACGTAAAGAAGTAACTATTAACCTTCTGGCCCAATAGTGGATAACCAGTAGCGGGGCGGAAGGTTTTTTTGCATTAATCCTTATTTTAGAGTGTGCGCTGTTCGGTGGATAGAATATATCTCGCGGAAAAGTCACGCTTCTTAGCCAGGTACAACTATGGCCGATATTAATACAGCACAACCCCGTGAGTGGTTGCTGGAAATGAGTAATATCAATAAATCATTTCCAGGCGTAAAGGCGTTAGATAACGTAAATCTTAAAGTGCGACCAAATTCTATTCATGCGTTAATGGGAGAAAATGGAGCAGGTAAGTCAACGCTATTAAAATGTCTGTTTGGTATCTATAAAAAAGACTCCGGGAGCATTCTCTTTCAGGGGCAAGAAATAGAATTTAAAAGTTCTAAAGAAGCATTAGAACATGGCGTGTCTATGGTGCATCAGGAATTAAATCTGGTGTTACAGCGTACCGTCATGGACAACATGTGGTTGGGGCGTTATCCCACGAAAGGTTTCTTTGTCGATCAAGATAAAATGTACAAAGACACCAAGGCTATCTTTGATGAATTAGATATTGATATAGACCCACGAGATAAAGTTGCCACTTTATCCGTATCGCAAATGCAAATGATCGAGATTGCCAAAGCATTCTCATATAACGCCAAAATCGTTATTATGGATGAGCCGACTTCTTCATTAACTGAGAAAGAAGTTAATCATCTATTTACCATTATCCGTAAATTAAAAGAGCGTGGTTGCGGAATTGTTTATATCTCCCACAAGATGGAAGAGATATTTCAACTGTGCGATGAAATCACTATTTTGCGCGATGGCCAATGGATAGCAACTCAGCCGCTGGAAGGGCTGACGATGGATCAAATCATCTCAATGATGGTGGGACGTTCATTGAGTCAGCGCTTCCCTGACCGCCTAAATAAACCTGGTGAAGTTATTCTGGAAGTGAAAAACCTCACTTCACTGCGCCAACCCTCTATTCGTGATGTCTCCTTTGATTTGCATAAAGGTGAGATTTTAGGGATTGCCGGATTGGTGGGAGCCAAACGGACCGATATCGTTGAAACTTTATTTGGTATTCGTGAAAAAGTCGCTGGCACCATTAAGCTACATGGTAAGAATATTAATAACCACAGTGCCAATGAAGCCATTAATCATGGTTTTGCATTGGTGACGGAAGAGCGTCGTTCCACTGGGATTTATGCTTATCTTGATGTTGGTTTTAACTCCCTGATATCGAATATCCGCAACTATAAAAATAAATTTGGGCTGCTGGACAATACACGCATGAAAAGCGATACCCAATGGGTTATCGATGCAATGCGGGTAAAAACCCCCGGTCACCGTACCAGTATCGGTTCATTATCTGGTGGTAATCAGCAGAAAGTTATTATTGGCCGTTGGCTACTGACTCAGCCAGAAATATTAATGTTGGATGAGCCGACTCGGGGTATTGATGTCGGTGCTAAGTTTGAAATCTATCAGTTAATGACTGAATTAGCGAAGAAAGACAAAGGAATTATTATAATTTCCTCTGAAATGCCTGAGCTATTAGGGATCACTGACAGAATTTTGGTAATGAGTAATGGTCAGGTTGCGGGCATTGTTGAAACCAAAAAAGCCACGCAGAATGAAATATTACGTCTTGCATCCTTGCATCTCTAATCTAGTCGAAGGTTCTTATTATGAATGCGTTAAATAAGAAAAGCATGCTCACTTACCTAAAAGAGAGCGGGATTTATGTAGTGTTATTCGTATTGTTGGCAATAATTATTGTCAAGGACCCGACATTCTTAAGCCTGATGAACTTAAGTAATATTCTGACCCAATCTTCTGTGCGTATCATTATCGCACTCGGTGTTGCGGGCTTGATTGTTACCCAAGGGACTGACTTGTCTGCGGGTCGTCAGGTGGGGTTAGCGGCGGTGGTTGCGGCAACCATGTTGCAATCCATGGATAACGTTAATAAAGTTTTCCCTGATTTACAGACGGTACCCATCCCGGTTGTTATCTTAACCGTTTGTTTAATTGGTGCAGTTATTGGTCTGGTTAACGGTATTATCATTGCTTATCTGAATGTGACGCCATTTATTACCACATTGGGCACGATGATTATTGTTTACGGGATTAACTCCCTGTATTACGACTTTGTTGGTGCATCGCCAATTGCCGGTTTTGATCCTGCGTTCTCGACCTTTGCCCAAGGATTCTTACGATTTGGTGATTTCAAGCTGTCTTATATTACCTTTTATGCACTCATTGCTATCGGCTTTGTTTGGGTATTGTGGAACAAAACTCGCTTTGGTAAAAATATCTTCGCTATCGGCGGTAACCCAGAAGCGGCAAAAGTTTCTGGTGTAAATGTGCCGTTAAACCTGATCATGATTTATGCCTTATCCGGTGTGTTCTATGCCTTCGGTGGGATGTTAGAAGCGGGCCGTATCGGTAGTGCCACCAACAACCTCGGTTTTATGTATGAGTTAGATGCGATTGCGGCTTGCGTGGTTGGCGGTGTCTCCTTCAGCGGTGGGGTGGGTACGGTTATCGGTGTGGTAACCGGTGTTATCATCTTTACCGTCATTAACTATGGGCTGACTTATATCGGTGTAAACCCTTACTGGCAATACATTATCAAGGGTGCGATCATTATCTTTGCAGTAGCACTGGATTCATTGAAATACGCGAAGAAAAAATAATCAGCGACTGAAATTAGATAATAAGCAGTAACAGCAGAGATAAAAATAAAATCCAGTTTTGGGCTAACCTAACTGGATTTTTTATTGGGAATTTTTTAAGGATTATTTCTCTGTTGTGTGCACAGTCTGGTATTCATGTCCTTCATCGAGATAAATTTCGCTATATAGATATTTATATCTCGATAAGCATGTGATGCGTTGAAATAAATAGCTGTAACTGTGTGTAACTTAATGTTTTATTTGGTTTTGATGTAAATGAGACGTGATTTCACCCATAGGTAAGCAGGCATAAGTTTTAGTCAAAAAGTTTGTTAATCCAGATCAAGCTTACAGCGGGTTAATATATATTTTTTTATTTCAATATCTTAAAGTATTTAAACTCCACTTCTCTGGGCTTAATTATTTTGGGTATATATGGATAGCACAAAAAAACTACCCCGCCCCACATTGGCCCAAGTCTGGCAAGATACATTGTTCCGGGTATCAAAAAGATTATTATTATTGAGGGATATCACCGATTTAGTTAATGAGCTTCGAAAGCTCTCTTTTTCTGTCGTGCGTTTTCAACGTGTCAATTTATTACTGCTGAACCCGCTGTATAACCAAATGACACTTTATACTCATGATGAAGTGACTGACACCGTTGTGGGCTCACACAATATTTTGTTTGCTGAAGGGCCTGGTGGGATGGCTTGGCAACAACAGATACCTTTGCAAACTGACCCACATCGTATGCGAAGGGAGTTTTCTACAGTTTGTGATTTAGCGCCATATCAGCAATTACATTCTGGCTGTCACTTTCCCTTAGGCCATGGCAATCATTGGTCGGGATGCGTTGAGTTTATTAAAACTGATAATAGTGAGTTTGATGAGCAAGCTGTGACTTTTTTGGCACTATTGGCCGAGGTCGTGGCTATCGCAGTTGATAATATTACTGAAATAAAACGGGCATGTTCTGAACGAGAGCAACTGCGCTTTGAACGAGATCACTTCCGAATATTGGTGGATGTCACCAATACGGTTATTTCTAAACTGGAACTGGATGTATTAGCCGCAGAAGTCTCTAAAGAGATACACCGCTTTTTCAATATTGATTACATTAGCCTGGCAATATGTGGCACGCATAAAGATAAAAATAAACTGAATGTTTTTTCTACCCGCTATCAGGTGGGGAAAGCGGTACAGTACCAGCAGGCGTGGGTAGATATGACGGGCACATTAGCAGGGCAAGTTTTACGCAGCCGCGAATTATTGCTGGTAAATTTAGCCGATATTTCTCTCTTAGCGCCGGATGATAAACAACTGGCTAATATGCTGGATGAGGGGTTACAAGCTGTTTGTTTATTACCGCTATTTTTCGGTCATAAAATGCTGGGGGTATTAAAACTGGCGCAATGTCAGAGTGATATCTTCACTGACAGTAACCTCAAGTTATTACGTCAAATTGCTGCCAGAATTGCTATTGCGGTTGATAATGCTCTGGCTTACAACGAAATTACGCGCCTGAAAGATTCATTGGTAAATGAAAATCTCTATCTCACTGACCAGATTATTCATAATGAAGAGTTTGGCGAAATCATTGGCCACAGTGCAGGAATTAAAGCAGTGCTGGAACAGGTTGAAATGGTGGCCTCCAGTGATTGTACTGTGTTGATTCTGGGGGAAACCGGCACCGGTAAAGAGTTAATAGCCCGCGCAATTCATAATTTAAGCACCCGAAAGAATAAACGTATGGTGAAAATGAACTGTGCAGCTATTCCCTCAGGTTTAATGGAAAGCGATCTCTTTGGTCATGAGAAGGGGGCTTACACCGGAGCTGCGGCACAACGTATTGGTCGATTTGAAATGGCTGATGGTGGCACGCTATTTCTTGATGAGGTGGGGGATATTCCCCTAGAACTGCAACCAAAACTTTTACGGGTATTACAAGAGCGAGAAATAGAACGCTTGGGTGGTAGTAAAATTATTCCAGTTGATGTTCGGTTAATTGCAGCAACAAATCGTGATTTAAAATTGATGATGGTAAATCGAGAATATCGCAGTGATCTCTATTATCGGCTCAATGTTTTTCCGATTGTGATCCCGCCACTGCGTGAACGCCCTGAAGATATTCCCCTATTAGTAAAATTCTTCACTCAGAAAATAGCCAAACGAATGAACCGCACTATCGATATCATTCCGGGCGAAACATTACGATTACTCAGTCGCCTGCCATGGCCTGGGAATATTCGTGAACTGGAAAATGTGATTGAACGGGCAGTGATACTCAGTCGTGGAACCACATTAAATTTGCAGTTACAAGAACTGGAATACCATTTATCCCCCTTAGAGGCGGTTAAGCCGGTATCGGAAAAAACCATTCATAAACCATTATTACCAGAGAGTGATGAGCCGGAGTTTTCAGAATCTGAACGTACGCGAATTATTCGGGTATTGCGAGAAACCAACGGTGTGGTTGCCGGGCCAAAAGGAGCGGCGATTAAATTGGGGTTGAAACGAACCACTCTGTTATCTCGGATGCAACGACTCGGAATATCCGTAAGAAGTATCGAAGACGAAGACAGTTTGATGTGAAAATGCATCCCGCTAAGCCAGTATTTCACTCTGTGAGGTATTGCAGTTTTGCCAGTCTGAGCGAATCCAGACTGGCAAATCGTAATAATCGTTAATCCATCAACAGACTTCAGCTTCTCTACGTAACCGTGCCTTCAACTGGCTATATTCCTGCTGCACGTAATTTTCTGCCCACGTCTGATCGGCAATGGCTTCGAGTTTCACTGCGCAATATTTATACTCTGGGGTCTTAGAGATCGGATCCAGATGGTCAAGGGTCAATTCATTACAGGCACCAATCCACCACTGATAAGTCATATAGACCGCACCAACATTGATGCGCTCACTGACTGACACTCGAGTGATAACTTTGCCGCGCCGTGATGCAACCCAGACCAACTGCTGATCCTGCAAGTGCATTTTATCAGCATCCTGCGGACTGATTTGCACATAGCCCGGTTCATCAGCCAGTGTTTGTAATGCGGAACAGTTACCGGTCATCGAACGGCATGAGTAGTGGCCGACTTCCCGGACGGTGCACAGCACCAGCGGGTATTCCTCATCTACCTGCTCCATCGGAGCACGCCATTCGCTGGCAAATAACAATCCTTTACCTCCGGGGCGGTCGAATTTATTGCCGGCATATAGCCACGGCGTACCGGGGCTGTCTTCAGTGGTACAAGGCCACGGAACATAACCTAAACCGGCCATTTTTTCATAGGTTGCACCGTAATACAGTGGGCACAGTTCGCGCAATTCATCCCAAATTTCTTGAGTATTATGATATTTCATCGGATAGCCGAGGGCTGTCGCCATTAAACTGATAATTTCCCAGTCCGGTTTAACATCCCCTTGTGGATCAACTGCTTTTTCAAAGCGTTGGAAGCCACGATCCGCGGCAGAGTAAACACCTTCATGCTCACCCCACGATGTAGCAGGGAGAATCACATCGGCTTCGGCGGCAGTTTTTGTCATAAAGATGTCCTGCACAATCAGCAATTCCAACTCACTGAATGCTTCGCGCATCATCGACAGGTCCGGTTCCGTTTGTAGGGGGTCTTCACCCATCACATAGTTGGCTTTGATTTTGCCTTCTTTTACTTTGTGCGGCACATCCGTCAGCGAGTAGCCAATTTTGTCTGACAGGGAAGGGACTCCCCAAGCTTTAGCAAATTTCTCTAGTGTTGCCGGATCAGTTACGGGCTGATAGCCGGGATACATATTCGGCAAGGCCCCCATGTCGCAGGCACCTTGTACGTTATTTTGTCCACGCACTGGGCCGACACCGACATTCGGGCGCCCCAGATTGCCCGTCAGCAACGCTAATCCTGACAATCCTTTGACAACGTCTACACCCTGACCCCATTGGGTGACCCCCATACCCCATAAAATGGTGGCAGAAGGTGCCGCAGCATAGATGCGCATCGCTTCACGGATCGTTTGTGCGGGCAGGCCAGTAATGCCTTCGACATATTCCGGCGTGTATTTGGCGACAATGTTGCGATACTCGTCAAAACCTTCGGTATAGCGCGAAACATAGTCTTTGTCATATAGCTCTTCAGTGATTAACACATTGGCAAATGCATTGACCAGCGCCATATTCGAACCATTTTTCAATGGCAACCAAAGGTCAGCAATACGTGCGGTTTCGATATGTCGCGGATCGCAAACAATCACTTTAGCGCCTTTCTCTTTTGCTTTGAGAATACGGCGTGCCACGATGGGGTGGGAGTCGGCGGCGTTATAGCCAAACACTAAAATGCATTTGGTATCTTCAATCTCGCAGATGGAATTACTCATCGCGCCATTGCCCAGCGTCACTTGCAGGCCTGCCACTGAAGGGCCGTGACACACGCGTGCGCAACAATCGATATTGTTGCTGCCGGTGACCGCACGGGCAAATTTTTGCATCACATAATTGGTCTCATTACCCGGCCCACGTGAAGAACCCGTGTGCATAATGGCTTCCGGACCATATTTTTCTTTAATTGCGCGCAGTTTGCTACTGGCGAAATCAATGGCTTCATCCCAAGAAACTGCCTCCAGCTTGCCGCCTTTTTGACGACGAATCATCGGTTGTTTTAGGCGTGGCGTCAGCAATTTGGTGTCATTGAGAAAATCCCAGCCATAGTAGCCTTTCAGACACAATTCACCCTGATTCGTCACACCATTCGCGCCCTCAGCGCCGACCACTTTACCGTTTTCAACCAGCAAATTTATTTTGCAGCCGGAGCCACAGTATGGGCAAACAGTTAATGCTTTATACATTTTTAATCCCCTTGGCTTTTGAGGCTGACTAGAAACTCATCTCGTTGGCTTCATCTAGCGCAGCGCGCATCTGTTTCTTGCGAAGCATGGCCTGCATAGTGTCGCGGCCAATCATGTGTAATGCCTGAGTTGGGCAAACTGAAATACAGGCCGGACCTGCCGTGCGGCCCTCACATAAATCGCATTTCTGTGCTTCTGCTTTCAGACAAAAGCCCTGAGAGAGACCGTTGAACATAACTTCAACTTCTTTAGTCACCACACTCATAGCACCGTACGGGCAGGCAACGACGCAGGTTTTGCAGCCAATACATTTTTCCTGCAACACTTGGATGCTGTCAGAGGCACGAATAATAGCGCCGTTCGGGCAAACATTGGCGCAAGGTGCATCTTCACAGTGACGACACATAATGGCGGTACTGACATTAAGTCCTTTAACCACTTTTAACCGTGGGGCAAAATTAGCCTTATTCAAGGCCTCCAGCCTGCCACCATTATGTGCCAGCACGCAGGCCACCTCGCAGGTGCGGCAACCAATGCACTTTTTGGGGTCTGCAATTATGAACCGGTTCATTGCTTTATCTCCTTACCCTTCATCTTTCAAATTGCAGCGGTGTTGGCTGCATTCGCTCACCCGAATCACTGACTTGTGTCAGCTCATCGGGACTCACTCATTTGCCGCCTTGCCGCACCTTGAAATCTATCAGGTATATTGGTCGTCATCTTTCAAGTTGCAGCGGTGTTGGCTGCATTCGCTCACCCGAATCACTGACTTGTGTCAGCTCATCGGGACTCACTCATTTGCCGCCTTGCCGCACCTTGAAATCTATCGGGTATATTGGTCGTCATCTTTCAAGTTGCAGCGGTGTTGGCTGCATGGGCATTAAATAGCGTTCTGGCAGATTTGCCCTCGGGTGAGCAAAAATAGGCCATGACCTGATACAGGTATTCACTTAGAGATTGCATGGTTTATGCCAAGTTGAACTAATGACATGGAAATGAGTTAAACTTATTGTTTTGTAAGGAAATTATTGCTTGCCGTAAAAAGAACAATGAAGAGAGAAACTGTCGGTGAATGTGACGTCGGCAAATTTGACGACGCCACACCGTCACGCCATTAAAGGTGACTAAAGCCACCATCACCTTGCCAGTGAGCTAATTTCTGATACAGCGTATCCACGGCCTGTTTGACGATATCGGTCATGGGGAAGTAAAACGCTACCAATGTAGGTTGGATCCCCACGAACAACACTTCGGGGATATCTTCTTTTAGTTGGTCGATGAGAAAATTAAGTGGCAAATTATGAGTGCTCATGATGAACATTTCGGCAATCCGCTCAGGGTCAATAATTCGAATCTCCCCCGGCGGTAGCGCCATATCGGCGGCATCCACAATCACCAACCGTGTTGGCTGCAAAGCACGAATACGGTGAACCACATTTTCAGGGGCTGAACCACCATCAATCACTTGCCAGTGGGCTAATGGTTGCTGGGTCATGCGTTCAGCTAACAACGGGCCAGCGCCGTCATCACCCATCATGCTGTTGCCGACGGTTAATACCAGATTTGTGATTGCGCTCGGAGTGAGTGCTGCATCCTGAATAGTCATGGGCGGCGTTTCACCATTAAGTAAATTGCTGGTTCCTGCTCAATATCGTATAGGGTTTGCAGCAGTTGCTGACTCCATGACTGATGCAAGGTGTTGGCATCTTGTGCCAGCGGTGCAAAAGCGTGGGCCAGTAATTGGGTATGGGTGCTGTCGATGGTGATTTCACCAAACTTGAGCAACCCCGCCATTTTGCGGCGAGCTTCACCTTCAGGTAATTGGCTAAACCACTGTTCATACTCGTCCAATGGGCATTCCATCATCGTTTTTAGGCAGTCAATCACGCCGACATGATGGCCGATAGCCAGCGAGTAATACATCACTTGCTGCGCCTGCTCAGGCATATCGTCATCACTGTCGAGGAATTTCTGGTTCAGGACATAAAAAATAACTTTAACGGACATGAATATGTCCCCCTGCTAACTGCTCCTGTGCTATCTGCTGCAAGTGAGCGAATATCTCACTGAGTCGCGGGTCAGCCTGCTGATTGAGGTAAATCTGGCAGCGCTGATCCAACTCCTGCAAGGGCTGATTCACCAGTAGCGATAGGAAACTGTCGGTGATTTCTCTGCCATGACGGTAACCGGCCATGCGTCGGGCCTCGCGTTCAAGCAATACCCGCAAACTGAGAGGTGCATCAGGGTGAATCAGTGCCACGCGTTCATCGGCCGCTTCTTGATGATCCTCTCCTTTCAATTTCTGCTCCAACAAGCCTAATGCCACAGCAAAGCCATAAATAGTGGCTGCAGGGGTGGGTGGGCAACCGGGGATATAAACATCAATAGGCACAATGGTGTCGCTGCCGCCCCAGACACAATAGAGGTCGTGGAAGATACCGCCACCGCAGCCACAAGCACCATAAGAGACACAAATTTTGGGATCAGGGGCAGACTCATAGGCGCGCAGGGCCGGTGCACGCATGGCTCGGGTCACCGCACCTGTGAACAGCAAAATATCAGCGTGGCGTGGCGATGCGACGACCTTGATACCAAAGCGTTCTGTATCGAACAGTGGTGTAATAGCCGCGAAAATCTCGATTTCGCAACCATTACATCCCCCGCAGTCCACCCGATACACATAGGCCGAGCGCTTAATATCTTTCAGTAACTTGCCTTTTAACTGAGCGACGGCAGGGTCAAGGGCAATGGGCTGACTGACATGATGCCCCCAGCCCGGTTTTGATGAATGTGACTGGCTCATAGCTTGCTCCCTTCATCCCTGCGTGGGGTTGGTATTACTTTGTTATTCAAGGCAATATTATTTTTAAGTGCAATATTCTCATGACCAACAATATTCTGTTTACGTTTACACTCAGGGCAGGTTTCAAAATGAGGCCGCTGTAGCTCAACATCTTCAGCACTCATGCCTGAATGAATCAGCAGTGCCATGACGTAATCCACCTCTTTTTTCGGCGCAAAAGGTTTTTGGCACTGTTGGCAATGGGTGAGGGTAAAACTGGCACGCTGATATAAATCAGCTTTATTGAAAACTGCCAACTCAAACTCTTCTGACAACACTATGGCGCGGGTCGGGCAGACCTCTTCACAGCGCCCACAGAAAATGCAGCGGCCAAGGAATAACTGCCATTGGCGTGTGCCTTTGGCAGTGTCAGTTTCCATGGTCAGTGCATTGGCTGGGCACGCCATGGTACAGGCACCGCAGGCAATACATTGTTCAGCATCATATTGTGGTTTACCGCGAAAACCATGGCTAACGTCGAGTGGCTTAAACGGATATTTCACCGTGGTATCGCCGACTTTCAGGATGGTTTTAAACAGTTTAAACATTCTTCATCCCTCTATTTGAGCGGCGAATGGGTGCGCTCAATGCCATAACGCTCGATCTCTTTGTACGGTACGGTGACGGATTTTTGCTTATTCACATCCACCAACGTCACTCGGTCGGTACAGGAGTAACAGGGATCGAGGCTGCCGATAATCAATGGCGCATCGGAAACCGTATTACCGCGCAACATGTAACGCAGTACCGGCCAGTTAGCGTAAGTGGCCGCCCGGCAGCGCCAGCGGAACAGTTTTTGATTGTCGCCAGTCATACTCCAATGCACATCTTCACCCCGTGGGGCTTCTGAGAATCCGAGAGCAAACTTATACGGCTGATAGTGGACTTTTTCTTCCAGCAGAGGCCCTGCAGGCATATGGTTCAGCCCATATTCAATCATCACTAATGAGTCGAAGAATTCACGTACCCGCACCAGCAGACGAGAATGTACGTCACAGCCAGCAAGGCTAAATAGTTCTTTAGGAACATTGGCGTAATTGGCATAGGGGTGGTCATGGCGCATATCACGGGCATAGCCGCTGGCGCGGATCATCGGGCCGACAGGGCTGAAATCGCGGGCAATCTTGCGGTCCAGCATACCGACACCGACAGTACGTTGCTCGATATTGGCGGTACTCATCAGCATGTCTACCAGCTCACCGATATCCGCGCGCATTTCGGCCACCAATTGCAGTGTTTTCAGACGGTCCGCTTTCAGGATGTCACGGCGCACTCCGCCAATCAGGTTTAGACCGTAGGTTTTACGCGCCCCGGTGAGCATTTCGGCGATGGTCATGGCCTTCTCGCGTACTCGGAAAAACTGCATAAAACCGGTATCAAAACCGACAAAGTGGCAGGACAGACCAATATTGAGCAGGTGGCTATGCAGGCGCTCCACTTCTAGCAAAATGGTGCGAATCATCTGCGCCCGTGGTGGGACGATAATACCTAATGCATTTTCAATCGATGAGGTGTAGGCCACACTGTGGGTGAAGCCACAAATGCCGCAGATACGATCTGAAAGGAAAGTGACGTCGTTATAGCCCATACGGGTCTCCGCCAATTTTTCCATGCCGCGATGGACGTAAAACAGGCGGTAATCGGCATCGATAATATCTTCACCATCGACAAACAAGCGGAAGTGGCCCGGCTCATCGGAGGTAATATGCATCGGGCCGATGGGCACTACCCGGCTGCTGCTACCCGCTTCGTTTTCAAATTGATACGTTTCAGTGTCGCCAGTTGGGGTTGGGCGCTGACGATAATCCATGGTGTCTTTGCGCAATGGATAAAGGTCATCTGGCCAATCGTCGGGTAGGACTAAACGGCGCTCATCCGGCAAGCCAACAGGCTGAAGACCATACATATCTCGCACTTCGCGCTCGCCCCAAACTGCCGCCGGAACACGTGGTGTGACCGACGGAAATTCAGGCCGTTCTGGGCTGATGAGTGCTTTGACTATCACCCAACATTTATCGCCATACTGCTTGCCGGTATCAATGCCGTATTGTTCACGGCCTTCCATTGATAGCACATAGTAAATAGCAAAATAGCCATTCAAACTGCGTTCGTCATTGCCAAATAGAACTGACAGCCAGCCACCTTGCTGATAATAAAGGTGTTCAACCACCTCCGGCAGGCTATTAAGCTTGATGGTTATGGTCAGTTGATTATCGGTTTGCCACTCTTCATCAAGAATTACCGCCGGAAACTGTTCGCGCAGGCGAGCAACATAGGCGGCTCCCAGTTTTTCACCGCCGTGTGGCTGACTTGGAATAGTTGAAATAGGCGTTTCGTGAGTCACGTTACATCTCCTGACGGGTCGGGGTGAATGGCAGAGCGGTATGCGTTTCTGCGTCGGAATGGATAGATTGCGTTGGGGAAATATTTTGCGGAGATGACAAGAATTCCCACGGCAAAATAAAAGGCTGGCGCACTGGGGCGCGACTGTCGTCATGGAGGACAATTTGCGCCGCATCAGTCAGTAAGCGAGTCACTGGCGAGGGAATATGGACACCTAGCAGCAACATAAGCAGCAATAAAATAGCCATCGGGGCGGTAGTCAGAATGCCCAGCTCACCTTTACTGACGGCAGCGGGTGGCGTGCCTAGAACGGTGCTGGCAACCATGCGCACCAAACCTGCTAGCACCAGCGTTAGCAGCAATAGCAGCACGATCACTAGCCAAATATGCCCGGCTTTAATTGCGGCGGCCACCACCATAAACTCACTGATAAACACGTTAAAAGGTGGCATTCCCGCCAGCGCCAATGCACCACCGGCCAGCATGACTGCCGTGAGTGGGGCTACCCGGATAATGCCTTTAATTGCGCCCATATCCCGTGTGCCATATTTCAACAGCACGTTACCGGAGCCGCAGAACAGTAAAGTTTTCGCCAAACTGTGATTAAGGGTATGGAAAAGAGCGGCCAATACTCCCAGCGGCCCACCAATTCCGAGCGCCACGGCGATTAAACCCATGTTTTCGACACTGGAGTAGGCCAGTAAGCGCTTCATATCGCGCTGCGCCAGAATAAAGAATGCGGAGACGGCAACGGACATCATGCCAAATACCAACAACAGCATTTGCGGGAAATACGGCCCGATCGCGGCACTGATAATGATGTAATAGCGGATTATCACTAACAGCGCGCAATTCAATAATACGGCCGACAATAACGCGCTAGTGGGACTTGGCGCTTCGCTGTGGGCATCCGGTAGCCATGAATGCATTGGGAACAGGCCAGTTTTGGTGCCAAAACCAATCAGAATAAAGACAAAGGCCAGATGCATCAGGCTAGGATCCAGTTCTTTGGCGTGTTCAGCCACCACAGTCCAGAAAATGGCACTACCCGGATCCACCAGCACATTGGCGGCATTGGCATACACCAACACCGTGCCATATAGCCCGAAAGCCACACCAACAGTACAAATAATAATGTACTTCCAAGCCGCTTCCAGTGACGAGCGTTGACCATATAAACCGACCAAAAAGGCGGAGCTGAGGGTGGTGGCCTCGATGCCGACCCACATCAAAATCAGGTTATTACTGGTGACGACCAGTAACATGGTGAATAA
The DNA here is from genome assembly GCF_044905075.1 of Yersinia vastinensis. NCBI lineage: Bacteria > Pseudomonadati > Pseudomonadota > Gammaproteobacteria > Enterobacterales > Yersiniaceae > Yersinia > Yersinia vastinensis. The sequence continues at coordinate 3,143,901 of NZ_CP173260.1, read as the reverse complement.
AAATAGATGGAAAAAACCATAATAGTTACACAGCGTGCTAACGGTTATTTCACCATTATTCACTTCATGGCGCATGTAGCCGAGGGAATAGAGGCCGGTGATAAAGCCAATGACCCCGAGAATGGCGAGGAACAGGGCGCTGAGACTGTCGATATGCAGCCAGTGGTGGGCGGCCAGAATCTCCCCACCCAGCGCGACCCGACAGACTACCGTCAACGCCACTACCAGCAGTAAAGTGATACCGGTGAAATGCACCCAAGTGGTCGCCATTCGTGCCGCGCCCCCCAAGAACCGGCAAGCAAATGCCAACAGCGAGGCTATCAGAGGTATCATTAACAGTAACAACAGCAGGTCAGTATGACTCATTTCATTACCCCTTTAGCGCCGTCAGTTGTTTAACATCCAGCGTGTGCAATGTGCGGTAAATCTTGCGCGCCATTAGCGTCATCACCACCACTGCGAAAATGGCATCGGTAGCAATGCCAATCTCTACCAACTCTGGCGCGCGGAAGGCCAACAGCGCCAACATCAAGTGCGCACCATTTTCCATCAGGCAGTAGCCGAAAATGTTTTTTAGAATATTGCGCTGGGTGACGATACATAGCAGGCCAATCAGGAAATGCCCAAGCGAGACGGCTAATGCAGGCTTCAGTGCACTGACCATCGGCAACTGCACTGGCTCGACCACGAAGTAGCTCAGTAAGATAATGATGGCGGCAATAAAAATAAGGGAGGCGGTTCCAATGACACCGCCGTTGGCTTTCGGGTCTTCCATCTGACGAAATGCGCGATACATAATCCACGGCACCAGCACCACCTTGGTGATAAAGGCGGTTAACGACCACAGATACAGTTCATGAGCGTGCAGCGTTTCTGCCAATACCAAGAAAATCAGCACCAGTACCAACGACTGCAAGGCATAAAACAGCGCCGAAGTGGCAGGTTTCTTTACGAGGATGACCAGCAGAGAGGTAATTATCAGCAGCCCTGCAAGATTGTTGACGACCATCGTGTTGACAAAAAGTGTTCCGGTCATTTTTTACTCCCTTATCCGAGCCAAGCGACGGCAATAAAGCTTGAGCACACTGACATAATCACCAGTACGACCAGCACCCCCTGTATAGCCAATGGCAGGGGTTTAGCGCTGGCAACCTCTTCTGATGGTTTACCGGGCACGGTTTGTCCAAACCAGTACAGGAACCAGCCGAAGCTGGCGACTGACTCAATAAGTGCCAGCACCAGCAGTGGGATCAGCAGCCAATGTTCATGGGAAAGTGAAAAGCCAGCGGCAAAAATAGGGAATTTACTAAAGAAGCCGTTGAATGGTGGCACCCCGGTAATCGCCAGTGCTGCAACACAGAATCCCACACCTAAGAGCGGCATTTTCCCCATGATCCCTTTGAGTTTGGGCAACATGCGGGTACCGCAGCTGTAGCTCAGAGCGCCAGCGACCAAGAAGAACAGACTCTTGGCGAAGGCGTGGTTGAAGATGTAGGCAATGCCGCCATCGAAGGCCAGCTGTGACCCATAGATTGCTAAAGAGAGTGCGAAGAAAATGTAGGACAACTGAGTGATGGTGGAGTAGGCCAATAGCCGCTTCATGTCTTTTTGTGGCAGATACATAAAGAAACCATAAATCAGCGTGATAACGGCCATCACCATGCCCACAGTACCGATAATCTGTGGCACGTCACCGGCAGAATAAATGGCGCGAGCAAAGATATAGACGCCTACTTTCACCATCGACGCGGCATGTAGATAAGAGCTGACCGGTGTCGGTGCTTCCATTGCATCCGGCAACCAGATATGCAACGGCAACTGAGCTGATTTCCCCCAAGCGGCAAACAAAATGCCACCAAAGACGATGATTTTAGTGGTGTGATCCAGTTGTGCCAGTGCGGTGAGGGCGAAGGTGCCGGTATTGACCAGCAGCACCGCCGCGGCTAAGTACAGCCCGATGGCTGCTACATGGGTTACCAGCAAAGCTTTGAGTGCCGAACGTAGCGACTTCTGACTTTGGTAGTAGCCTATCAACCCCCACGAACAGCCACCGGTGATTTCGAAGAAGAATAACTGACCCAGCAGAGTGGAGGACAACACTAGCCCAGCCATTGCGCCGATGAAAACCAACAGTAATGCATAGTAGCGATTCGTGCCTTCATGTGGATGCTCGCGGTTACCCAGAGTGAGATAACCGGTGGAATAAATGCTAACCAGCAAGCCAAGGAACACCACGGCGAAAGCAATCAAGGTACTGATGCGGTCGACAGTCAAACCGAACAGCGCCATATCACCGTAATGAATCAGATCAAAAGTGATGTCTATCTTCCCGCCAGCTAAATAGATGTAGGCCAGCAACATTGTTCCGAGAGTGGCTAATAGCGCAAAGAAGATGCAAGACCATTTCGCCATTTTCTGCGGTAAACAGGCCGTCAGGATGGCACCTGCAAACGGGAGCAATAGAGTGGCAAGGGCTGTGTTTGCAAGGACAGTATTCATAAGAGCCATGTTCTCCATGATGGGGTTATTAGCTCCTTAAAGGCCAGTGAGATAGAAAACCAGAGATAAGGCAGCGACGCCAAACCCCAGCCAAGTGACACGGGAGGTCAACAGGAAGCGCCCGCGGGCGATACTGTTTTCCACCAAGGAGGCGAGGACAAATATCACCAGTAACTTGATAACACCGGCTACCAGCGCCCATAACAGACCCGGCCCACTGAGCACGGCCAGTTTGCCAAAGGGGATAAACACACCAAGGAACAGTTGCGCCACCACCACCTGTTTTAGACTGATGCCCCATTTGACCAACCCCAGTGATGCGCCGGAATACTCAGTTAATGGTCCTTCTTGTAACTCTTGTTCTGCTTCGGCGACATCAAACGGGATTTTGCCCATCTCGATAAAAACGGCGAAACCGCAGGCGAGCAACGCCAAAGCCGTGGCCGTCGGTGATTGCCAGTGCCCTTGAGACAGCACGGTGCTGATGGTGCCGATATTGGTGGACCCTGCAATCAGCCCGACGACCAGCAGTGACAGAATTAATGTGGGTTCGACCAGTACGCCAAGAGTCAATTCTCGGCTGGCACCGATACCGGCGAAAATACTGCCGCTATCCAAACCTGCCAGAGAGAAAAAGAAACGGAACAGTGCGAAGAGATAGAGCAGAGCGATGAGGTCACCGGCCACGCCAAAGGGGGAGGCCAACGTGAAGACTGGCAGTGCCATGGCAATCAACAACATGCTGCCCAGCAACACATAGGGCATGAGGCGGAAGATAACGCCAGCATTAGCTGGGGCCACATCTTGCCGTTTCAGCAGTTTGGCTAGGTCACGATACTCTTGCAAAATGCCCGGCCCACGACGGGAGTGCATTCTGGCCTTCACCATGCGCGAGACGCCCGACATCAATGGCGCGAGCGCCAGCATGATCAGCGCCTGCCCGATGGCAAAGGCAATCATAGAGACCGCAGGCATATCAGTAGTTGGCATTGCTTGTCTCCTTAAAGAGCCGCAACGATCAGCAGGATTACCAATGCGGCAACCACATACAGACAGTAGAGGCGGAAATCACCCTGTTGCAGCCATTGAATTCGTTGACTGAGCCATTGGATCAGGCGGATAAGTGGGGCCACAATTTTGTCGTCCCATACGGGTTCCACCCGGCCTGCGCTGCGCACTGAACTCTCCAGTACGCGCTGCATTATTGGTGCGGGATCCAGTGTTTTGCGAATACGGTATAGTGGGGCAAACATCGCCCGCAATGGCTGGGTAAAGCCGCCAGCAGAAACTGTCATGGCCTGCTCGTATGCGTAACCACAGGCCCAAGGGTCTCCGCCATGACGAAATGCCAGACGGCTACCTCTGTAGAGGCTGACAACCAGCAAAATCACCAGTGGCAAGATGAGTAAACCGCAGAAAATATAGAGGGTGGACAGCATCGCCTGAGAACTGTGTTGCGGGAACAAGAGCGCGCCTTGTGCCACCTGAAGGTGAGGCATCGGTTGAGTGGTTATCAGGCTGGAGGCGATACGGGCGATGACGGGAGCGACATGACTGGCCCCTATTCCTAATGCTAGACAGAGCAGCGCCAACAACAGCATGGCAGAGGTCATTGGCCAAGGAACTTCCCGTGCAAGGGCGGTTTTTTCTGTGCGCGGTAGGCCGCAGAAGCTGAGGCCGTAAACCTTAACAAAGCACATCGCGGCCAGCGCACCGGTGATTGCCAGCATCACAATAGCAATCGGCCCGGCGAGGCGAATAATGAAGCCGCCATCTTGGGTCATGGTAAACAGTGATTGATAGGTAAACCATTCACTGACAAAACCATTGAATGGCGGCAGGGCTGAAATTGCCATACATCCCACCAGAAAAGCCAGCGCGGTGTAAGGCATCATTCTGGCTAATCCCCCCATCTTCTCCATATCTTTGGTATGGATGCGGTAAATAACGGCACCGGCCCCCAAGAAAAGTAGCCCCTTGAACACGGCGTGGTTCAGCAGATGATAGAGCGCGCCAAGCAGGCCAAGAGCAGCTAGCACCGGCTGGTGGCTGGCGATACCTATCATGCCAACACCGACACCCATCAGAATAATGCCAATATTTTCAACAGTATGATAAGCCAGTAGGCGTTTGATATCGTGTTCGGCCAGCGCATATAACACCCCCAGTACAGAGGACACCGCACCAAAGCCCAGTACCATTACCCCCCACCACAATTGGCTGGCGCCGAGTAAATCAATGCCTACTTTGATAATGCCGAAAATACCGATTTTAACCATGACACCAGACATCAGGGCAGAAGCATGCGATGGGGCCGCTGGGTGAGCGCGGGGTAGCCAGCCGTGGAGTGGTAGCATCCCGGCTTTGGCACCAAAACCAAAAAAGGCTAATAAAAATATAATTGAGGCCATGATTGGCTGCGGATTAGCCTGCCGGAAGGCATCAAATTCTAAACTGCCGCTTTGGCGATACAGCAAGAAGAAAGCAATCATAATCAGCACTGAACCGGCATGGGCAATCAGGAAGTAAAGCAAGCCAGCACTGATGGCATCATCGTCCTGATCGGAAATCACCAGGAAGTAAGAGGCCAGCGACATCATTTCGAAGAAAATAATAAAGTAGAACGCGTTGTCCACTACCACTAGTGCCACCATCGAGGCGATGAATAGGTTCATAAATACGCCCATCCCCCATGCCCCACGCCCTTTGTATTCCTGCACATAAGCCAGTGAATATAGGGAGGTTATGACCACTAACAGTGAAATGACCATCAACATAAATGCCGCCAATGGGTCAAGACGCAAACTGAATGCCGCGAACGGGAATGGCCCCGCCGTGGCAAAAGTGACAACGTCGCCACCAAGCAGTGTTGGGGCGGCGGCGAGCAGACCGGCAGCGCCACCTAATAATGAGGCCAATCCGGCGGCATAGATTGCCAACGTTTCGCGGCGTGCCAGCAGTAGGGAGAACAGTGCGCCAGCCAGATAGAGCAGTAAGGAGAGCCACAATAGCTCCAGAGAGTTCATCATCTTTTCTGCTCCTCGTGAGAGAGGGGGGCTGAAGTGTCTACGGCCATAAAGGGCAGGTCATTGGCAAACCCACCGGCGGCTGCCAGACGTTTAGCGCGATTCGCTTGTTCTATGCTGTGCTCATCAACCAGCATTAAGGCATTGGTTGGACAGACCCGCACACACTCCGGCCCTTGAGGTAGGAAGCTGCATAAATCACATTTCACCGCGACAATTCGCACGCCGGCATTCCAGACAAGAAATGGGTTCATATTGGCCGGGCTGAAAGGAACATCGGACAATTCAGTCATGGGAATAGAGTCAGGGAAGGTTTCTGGCACAGACAATGGTTTGCTGCCTGCAGGAGTAATCGCACCAAACGGGCAGGCAAGCCCGCAGAGCTTGCAGCCGATACAGGTAGTTTCATTCAATTCGACGGCATTATTCGTAAGGGTAATTGCATTGACCGGACAAACCCGCGCGCACCATGCATCCTCGCAGTGGCGACAGAGAATGGGGGAGGTCACCGTGGCATTACGCATGACGGTCAATCTGGGGTGTTGTTGTAAACCCTTGGCTTTATGCACTTGGCTGCATGCAGCCATACAGGTATTGCATCCAATACAAAGCCTCGACTCCGCAATAACAAAGCGGTTCATAGCCATACCCTCCGGGACAAAAAACTGGTGACAGTCAGGCCAATAGAAATCATTTCTCAGCTCCAAAGCATATTCTGTGCCAGTACGGCATGCGCGGAGGTAAAAGAGTCATGAAGCCCCACCCGCTGTGCGTTAGGAGTGTGGTAGATAACGCGTTGAAATTTAAAAGGCAGTAAAAACAGTGTGATTGCTGTGGCTATGTGTCGACATTAGTGACGAAACGACTGTTTAGTGATGACACTTCGACAGTGACGGTTTATCAGGTGAGTAGACTGTAAAATAAAGTTGGTTAATAACGTTATTTATCAATTAATTAAATTGAATTTCAGACAGGTAAAAACCACTGTATTGCTGGCATCTTCTTTGCATTACTTTTGCGAGGGATATCAACACAGGAAGCACAGTCATGCATGAGATTACCTTGTGCCAAAACGCGATTACCATGATGGAGCAGCAAGCCAGACTGCACGGTGCGCAGAAGATAACTGGGGTTTGGCTAGAAACCGGGGCATTTTCTTGTGTCGAGCCGCAAGCATTAGCATTCTGTTTTGAATTGGTTTGCCGAGGCACTTTGGCGGAAGGTTGTGTTTTGCATTTGAGCCAACAGCCGTCACAGGTGTGGTGCCATGACTGCCAACAGCATGTCAACTTACTCAGCAGTAAAGTGACACGTTGCCCATTGTGTGCCGGAAGTCATTTACAGATAGGAGCGGCAGATGACGGCGTGATGATCAAGCGGCTGGAGGTGGAATGAATTTATTTTTTGTGCTGATAAAACCCAGCACCGATTGGGTGGGAGTCGAACTATGTGTATAGGCATTCCAGGGCAAATTGTCGCATTGGACGATGCTCAACTGGGGACTGCATGGGTGGATGTTTGTGGTGTGCGCCGTTCAGTGAACATTATGCTGGTGGCGGCGGATGAGCAGGCCAGCTTGGCATTAATTGGCCATTGGGTCTTGGTGCATGTGGGGTTTGCTATGAGCCGTTTGGATGAAGATGAGGCGCTGGAAACATTGCAACTCTTGCAGGAGATGGGGGAGGTTGAGAATGATGTGCGGGCGTTTTTGGGGCAACGGGAAAGTCACTAATATTCCCGATGCACCCTAATGACAAAACTAAAGTTACTGACTTTTTTGTTTTTCTTCTGTCAGCCGGTGTTCCAACTCGACAAGCTGTTCTGGTGAGACGGCCGGGTAACCTTGTGCGTCATCGGGGATGACGTGAACAGCTGGAATTGGGATCAATGGCCCCAAAAAGCGAGGTTCACGTTTCAGAATATAGAGATCAGACAGTGCACCGAGGCGGGCAAAAATCTCACGAACCCGGACATTGAGCATATCTTTCGGTGAAGGCACGGCAAAACACTGTGCCTGAATCCCCATATGCAAGGCAATAAACAGTGCTCGTTCGCAATGGAAACGCTGAGTAATGATAATAAAATCATTAGTATCAAAAACTTTTCGGGTACGTACTATGGAGTCCAGAGTACGAAAACCAGCGTAATCCAACACAATGTCAGCCGGTGCCACACCTGCGGCAATCAAATCACGGCGCATGGTCATCGGCTCATTATAGCTTTGTAGCGCATTGTCGCCACTGAGCAATAAGTAGCTGACTTTGCCACTGTTATAGGCGTTTATTGCCCCTTGGATGCGGTATTGATAAAACTGATTAATACCGCCAGTACGGTAATATTTGGCGGTTCCCAACACAACGCCAACCTGCCGATGGGGTAAATCTTGTAGTTCATCATAGATAAAAGGAGCCGTTTTCCAGCTAATCCAGCGATCGAGCGCAATAGCAGTCACCATCAGCAATCCTGCGATGGTAATTAGGCTAATTATCAGGCGTTTCCACATTCTCAGGCCTTCGATGCGTTCAATTCACAGTAATATTTGCAAGGCTACTGTACCTGTCGTTGCCACGCAAGCCATTCTACCCTTCGTCCTTGACGCCACAACGGTGTTCGCTGCGCTCACTTACCCGAATCACTTACTGATGTAAGCTCATCGGGATAAGTGCGCTGGCTGCCTTGTTGTAACGTCAATGACTTTAAGGCATTTCTATTGTTCTATTACTGTTTGAGATATTCACGAATAGATTAACCGGCCCGTATTTATGTACAGGCCGGTTAATATTTAGAACGAAGTGCGTTTATAGCTGCGGTATTGTGGTTGCCAGTAGTTATGGTCAATGGCTTTTTTCAATGCTTCTTCAGAAGTCACGATGGCGACACCTTGCAACTGTGCTGCTTTCCCTACTTGCATCGCAATACTCATGGAGACGGTTCGAATATCATCAATATTTGGCAGCAATGCCCCTTCACCGTGAAGTGCTAGTGGTGAACAATCGGCCAATGCCCGGCTGGCGGCCATTAACATGCCATCGGTAACGCGCTTGGCTCCTGATGCCAGTACACCCAAACCAATACCGGGGAAAATATACGAGTTATTACATTGCGCAATCGGGTACAACTTGTCTTTATAGCTGACCGGTGAGAATGGACTACCGGTGGCGACCAGTGCAGCTCCCTCGGTCCAGTTAATAATATCTTCCGGCCGCGCCTCTACTCGTGATGTTGGATTAGACAATGGCATGACAATCGGGCGAGCACAGTGTTTGTGCATTTCACGAATGAGTTCTTCGGTAAACAGCCCCGGTTGACCAGAAACACCGATTAGGACGGTTGGCTTGGCATTACGGACTACATCCAACAGGGAAATCGCATCACTGTTCGAGTCCCAACTTTGTAACGCTTCACTTTTTTGTACTAGCTTGCTTTGGAAGTCGAGCAAATTAGGTAATTTGTCGGTTAACAGGCCGAAGCGGTCGACCATAAAGACACGTGCACGTGCTTGCTCTTCACTCAGCCCTTCTGAAATCATTTGGGCGATGATCTGTTCAGCAATACCACAGCCGGCGGATCCTGCACCGAGGAAAGTGACAGTTTGGTCGCGCAACTGACTCCCAGCAGCACGGCTGGCAGCAATTAGGCTACCGAGTGTGACCGCGGCTGTTCCTTGAATATCATCATTGAAACAGCACAGTTCATCGCGGTAGCGGTTCAGCAGTGGGGTTGCATTGTTCTGGGCAAAGTCTTCAAACTGCAACAACACATTCGGCCAGCGACGTTTTACAGCCTGAATGAACTCATCGACAAATGCATAATATTCATCACCGGAGATACGCGGATGGCGCCAGCCCATATACAGTGGGTCATTCAGGCGTTGCGGGTTATTGGTGCCGACATCCAATACCACTGGCAAAGTATAAGCCGGACTGATACCTCCACATGCGGTATAAAGTGACAATTTACCAATAGGAATGCCCATTCCGCCGATACCTTGGTCGCCAAGGCCGAGAATACGTTCACCATCAGTAACAACGATGACTTTCACGTTCTGCTTAGTGGCATTTTGTAGCATGTCATCAATGTGTTCACGGTTCGGATAAGAGATAAATAACCCACGCGCACGGCGATAAATATCAGAGAAATGTTCGCAGGCTTCACCCACTGTTGGCGTATAAATAATCGGCATCATCTCACTAAGATGGGCTTCTAGCAGGCGATAAAACAGTGTCTCATTGGTATCTTGAATATTACGCAGATAGATATGTTTATCGTCGTCGTTTTTGAAATCCTGATACTGTCGGTAAGCTCGATTAACCTGTTCTTCAATGGTTTCAACCGCTTCGGGCAATAAACCATGTAAATTGAAGTGGCTACGCTCTTCATTAGTAAAGGCGCTACCTTTGTTCAACAGAGGGAATTCTAATAGGATGGGGCCAGCGTAGGGGATGTACAAAGGGCGCTTACTTTCGTATTCAAGTTCCATGAATTTTACTCTTATAACGTTATCAAATCGTTGCCCTGATCCTAAAAGATAAGAAAAATATGTACAGCTTTTGTTAGTTAAATATGTCGGTTAGCGGCAAAAGTGTGAGGCAGGGTGATAATCGGGGTGAGTGATGTCACCCCGGTTTTGCTGTTATTCCATTAAAATGTTACGCGTTTGACATCTGTGCAGCCCAATGCGGCCAAGGTTGCCTGGGTGGCACCCCACTGAGTGAGCATGGGTTTACTGCTTTCAACCAGTACTGCGCGGCGCAGCGCACCGCAATCTTTGCCAGAAAGATTGGCGAGAATTAATGCCGCTTGCAGCGGGGGGAGGCTTGGGTTAAATGCGGCATTTTCGGCATAGCGACCAGCATAAATTGTACCGTCAGCCGCTTCAACGGCAACGCCGCTGTGAGAAAGGCTGTAAGGGGCATGACTGTGATTTGCACCCTCAAGAGCGGCTTGTGTCAGAGCATCGGCCTGGGCCACTTTGTAGCCGTGATGAACGGGGTCCATCAACAGGGTGGTGATAGCCAAATCTTTCGGACCGAAAGCATCGGGTAAATATTGCCCCAGTGTTGAAGTTGGGCGGCCGGGTAGATGAATATCCAGTCCAGTTCCGCTATTTAACTCATTCATAAACTGGCGGCAATGGCCGCAGGGAGTGTAATTGACGGTAATAGAGAGCAGACGAGTTTCACCACGTAGCCAGGCATGTGTTACGGCACACTGTTCGGCGTGGATGGTCTGTTGTAGCGGCGCACCGCCAAATTCCATATTGGCACCGAAGTAGAGGTTGCCACTGATACCGCGAGTGATGGCCCCGACCATGAAATGGGATACGGGTGTCAATGCACAAGCGGCAGCCAGAGGTAGCAACGCAAATGCCAGCGCATCGTCATCTAACCCACTGATGCTTTTCACTGTTTTCACTTGTTCTGCTGTCAGCATGGCAGGGAAATCGTTTGCGCTTAAAATCGGCTCAAGTGCGGTTTGCAGTGAAGTGGGAAGATCTGCCCAAGGGGCTTGAAAACGTGCTTGCATAAGGTTTTCTCCAATAGTAACGGGAAACTATTTTAGGCAGCTTGAGGCTTTCTTGGTGTGATTTAGATCTCGTTATACGTGAAATTCATGCAAGTAAAATCTCAAATGAGAGATGTATCTCAAATTTATGTCGCAGTGTTGAGGATGTTAACCAAACAAATGTAGCAGTACTGGGAACAGGAATGGCGCGAGCAATGAGGTGATAATTCCGCAGATGACCAGTGCCAGCGAACTGAACGCCCCTTCCTGAAAATCCAGCTCTGCGCACCGGGCAGTACCAAGGGCATGTGAAGCCGTACCCATTGCTAAACCGCGCGACGCTTTGGTAGAAATTCGCAATATATTCAGCAGACTGTGACCAAAAACGGCCCCTAGAATACCAACAAAAATAACGCAGACTGCACTGATAGCAGGTAAGCCATGAAGGGATTCCGCAACTGCCATGGCAATGGGGGTGGTGACAGATTTAGGTAATACTGAGGCAGCAATCTCTGGGGTTGCCCCCATCCACAAAGCAATCGCGGTGCCGGTGACCATGGCGGTGACACTGCCGATAAAACAGATTGTGATGATGGATTTCCAGCGCGCGCGAATTTGATGTATTTGTTCATATAGCGGGAAAGCTAACGCCACTACCGCGGGTTGCAGCAGGTCATTGAGTATTTTACTGCCCGCAAAATAGTTGGCATAAGGCATATGCGTAACCAATAGCAATGGAATGATAACAACCATTGATATCAGCAAGGGGTTAAGCAATGGCATTTTCAAACTGCGGGCTAAACGACGTGCGCTGAAGAACACGATTAATGTCAGTGGCAGTGACCACCATAAGTTGCTGATCATTTGTCCTCCTCCGTGTGGGTTGGAGAACCAATCACTTTACGTTCACGATGGACGTAATGGGAGCTATAGGCCACCACTAACATCACAATCAAGGTACTGACAAAGCAGGAAACGACGATAGGACCAAATTGCTTGGTTAATTGATCATAATATTGCATCACGCCGACTCCGATGGGCACAAACAACAGCGCCATATAGCGGATTAGCAAGTGGCAACCCGGTTTTACCCACGTAGAGGGCAAAATCTGTGAAGCGAGTAGGGCAAACAGAATCAGCATCCCGATGATGCTGCCAGGAATGGTGATAGGCAACAACAAAGCGATGGCTTTACCGGCCCATAGACACAAATAGATAATGGCGAAAGCCCGCAGATACTGCCAGCAAAGTGAAGTCACGTTGCGCATAAAAAGGGTCCTGAGTAACGGAATACATTCATCATACAATTAACGATAGTAATGTGCTAGCAATCACATTATGAATAATATTAATGGAGTTGTGCCTACCATGACCAGTTCTGGCAGCCTATGTCAGATCAGAGCGGCTGTATTTGGCTGTAGCGTCTTGTGCTTTCGCCAATTGATAACCACGATAGAAAAACATCAACCCCAAAATGGCTGCAATAATCAGCATGTAGAACATCATGTGGGGTGCTGCATAGGCGAGCAAGAAACCACAGAATACCGGGTTAACAGCTCCGCCTAATTGACCGAGATTCTGTACCCCATAGTAGCTGCCTTTAAGATTCGCGGGAGCAATAAAGTCGATAAACATGTATTCGACTGGAATAACAATAATTTCACCCAGTGAGAATATCGCCATGGCCAACATCCATAATGGGATTGACTCTTGAGCCGCCATAAATCCGAACAGACCGATAATGAAGAACAAGGTTCCTAGCATCAACCAGCGCATTAAGTTCTGCTGATTCATGCGGCGGCTTAATAGGTATTGCAGAGTAATCACAATGGTTGCATTAACGGTCATCACCGCTCCAATCACTTGATAAGCAAACTTAGCGTCGGAAACCGTAATCAGATATTGCGATAAGTAACCGGAAAACTGGCCAAAGACAATGGCACTGAGCATGCTACCCAGAGTGAAATAGATCAGCCGCTTATCATGGCGCAAAATGCGGAATGTCTGACGAAAATCAGGTGCTGACTCGGTTGGCGTATGTGCAGAAACCGACATATCAGTGCTGTCTATTCTAAATTTCAGTATGAGAGCGACTGATAGCGCCAGTATGCCAGAAATAATAAACGGGGCTTGCGGCCCGATGCCCACCACCAATACCCCAAGCGCCGGGCCGATGGCCCAACCCACATTGACTAACGTGTAGTTGGCAGAGAAGGCTTTAATGCGTTCATCGACGGGTAGCCAGTCAGCAAAACAGGCTTTAATAGCAATACTGTAGACAGAGTATGCCGAGTGTAGCAGTGCCAGAATCAGGATTATCCATGCAGGGTGTTCAATCCAAGGGAGCGTAAAAAAGGTGATCGAAAATAGAGTCACGGCCAGCAGGATCAACTGCTTTTTATTGAATTTATCGACCAGATAACCGCCATAGAGACTGGTGAAAATACCGAGCGTTAAACTTGCCCCCAATACCAGTCCGACCTTATCAGGCGCTAATTGGAAATGTTCTGCCAAATAGATAGTGATAAAGGGGAGGGTCACGGCTCGCCCGATAGTTAAGACCAACGACGCAATCAGCAGATTGGTAATACGCGATGGAAATCCTTTCATGATATTTTCTTTCTTATTTTTTATTATTTGGGCAATGAGTTGTTTTTAGGCGATTTTTTCACTTAAAAGTGTGATTCTCACCGTTAACGACATAGTGGCTCAGGCAATTACAGTAGACTATTACGACAAGAAAGAGAGGGGGGTAAGCGGAAATTTTTTTTCAAACAGCAGATCGACCTGAATCGACCTGCTATTAACAGATAATTAACCTAAATACTCGATGATCGACAGACCGCCATTATAATCGGTGCTATAGATAATCCCTTGTGCATCAACAAACACATCACAAGATTGAATAACTTGAGGGCGTCCGGGCCGCTTATCCATCATTTTTGCGGGTGCGGCGGGAACTAAAGCCCCAGTTTCCTTGGGTTGATAAGGGTTGCTGATATCATAAGCGCGCACACCGGCATTTTGGTAGGTAGCGAAAATCAGTGATGAGCTGATAAAACTACCGGGCCGGTTTTCATGCAGATTATGTGGGCCAAAATGGGCACCTTTTTTCACATAATCTTGTTCATCAGGGACCGGGAATGTTGAGATACTCACTGGATTGCTTGGCTCTCGGATATCAAACACCCAGATATGCTTCTCGCCATCTTCCTGATTATCCAGGACAGCTTCATCCAGAACCACCAATAAATTGCGATCGGGCAGGGGCAGAGCAGTGTGCGTTCCGCCACCAAACGGTGGGCTCCAGTTGCGGTGACTGATCAGTTTTGGCTCATAACGGTCACTGACGTCCAACAGCGTTAGACCGCCATCGCGCCAACTGCCATAAGCCGTATCACCACTGATGATGGCATGATGTAGTGCATAGCGTTTACCTTCTGGCCAGCTTGCCTGCTCCCCTGCGGCAGTATGCATGCCGGGTAAAGCATAACGACCAGCCACTTGCGGTTTTTGTGGGTCAGCCAAGTCAATGGTTAGGAAGATATAATCACTGTAACCATCCAGAAGTGCAGAAACGTAGGCCCAGCGCCCACCGACGTACCAAATACGGTGAATACCAATACCATCAAGTGGTAGGAAGCTTATCTCACGAGGTTTATCTGGTGTCGAAATATCAAAAATACGCAGTCCAGCACTCCAACTGCGGCCCTCTTGGCGAGTACTGACCGTTTGTGCTACCGAGCGCGTGTAATACACTTTTTCCTCGGCAAAGCTGGCGTCAGCAAACAGATCACGGGCATTAATCACCAAAAGCAGGTCATCGTGGGCCTGTAAATGCACATTCCAGGTATTAGGCGGCGCAGCAATAAAACCGGCAGGTCGTGGGTTTTTCGCATCCCGCACATCAATAATTGAGACACCTTGCGACACCATATGACCGACATAGGCATACCCACGGTGCACCATAACTTGTACACCATCAGGTTTACCGCCTTGATCACTATGGCCAATCAGCCGCATATTGCGGCTGTATTCAGGTGTCGGCAAGAATCTTTGCGTTGCCATCTATATAACTCCAAATCAATTGAACCCGCGGATTTTACTGACCGTTTTTAGCGGCAAGCGTCGCAAACCAAGGCGAGTTGAAATCATCTGATTGGCCCCAACCGGGAATAATTTTACTTAAACCTGCAACGTTGACCGGACCGGGTTGGCTGACTAACAAGGCTTGTGGAATCGATGCCGCGCGAAATTCATAAGTGGCGGGGGTCTCTTCACCGGCAATTTTCTTGGCTATCAGGCGTAAGTTAACCGCACCAATGAGCTTAGGGTCAACGGCAACACTGACTTTCCATGGACTATTGGCTTCACGCATCAGTTGCAAATCCTGATTAGAAATATCAATGCTGTACAGTTTGATCTCTGTGCGGCCATTTTCTTGTAGAGCTTTATAAGCGCCCTGAGTGAAGGCATCCCAAGTCCCCCAGATAGCGTCAATCTTTCCTTTCGGATACTTCGCCAAGACTGCGCCCACTTTGTTTGCGGTATCACCTTGAACATCTGATGAAACTGCCCCGATAGATTCAAGTTCATTAATGCCAGGGTTCTGTTTCAACAGTGCCTGATAGGCAGCCTGACGACGTTCCATCGGCGGGAAACCGGCTACCCAGAGTTTGATAATATTGGCTTTACCATCGAAGTCTTTGATTAACTGACCAAAGGATTCATTGGTAAGAGAAGCATCATCTTGCTGAGTCACTGTCAGACCGGGAATCTCACCCTGTATTGCAGTATCAAATACGGATACCGCAATGCCATTGGCGGCGATACGCTTAGCCAACTCAGTTGAGTAGGGATCACGGCCCTGAGAAAGAATGATGCCATCATATTTTTGGCTAATGGCTTGGTTAACGAAGTCCTGAAAACGTGCATCATCCCCATTACTTAAGAAAGTGTCGATTTTGAAACCGAGTTTTTTACCTTCTTTTAATACGCCAGATAAAAATTGTGTGGTGTTGTCATCGGAACCTAAATTGCGGATGACGGCAATTTTAATCTGCCCTTGATGCTTGGCAATAGCCTCTGGAATGGGGGCGACTGTGGCGGTGCTTGCAGCGAATACCGGTAGGGCCGTCAGTAGGCCTAGGGCCAGTAAAGGGGAGGCAATATTTTTCATCCGGAACTCCGTCATGGTGTCAATTAGGTATGCAATGTGTGTTGTTGTCGTTGTTATAGCTATCTTTGTGTCTAGACGTCCATTCGTCTCTGTACAGCATCATAACCATAACTATTTTGATAAGGAATTAACTTTGTTATGAATTTTTGGATCGCGTTATATCTTTTAGTTTGGATAGCTTAAATAAGCAGCAAAAGGTAGGGGGTAAGGCTGTCAGTCATTATAATTAGCAGTAAGTCGATGTAATAACCGTTTAATTTCAGTGGTTTTGTCTGAGTGACATATAACCTTATTGTTCATACGACAAATGTCATGATTATTATTTTATTTCGTTACTAACTCAGTGCTGATATTCTAAATAGCATTGAGAGATAATAAGGTTAATCATCATAATTGATGTAAGTTCTACACGTTCTAAATTTAATGATATTTAAAGGATTAAAATCACCATGGGTAAAATTAGCAACCTATATAAATTCAGACAGGATGAAGCTGATAAGGCAAAACTGAATGTCAATGACATTATCAGCAATGCTATTAACGATGATACCCTCTATCGTTATATGTCTCGTACCGAGTTTCTTTTTCTTTTTATCCGCTACTTATTTGCGTCGATAGTTATCATTTTCTTAACAATGGTAATGTTTCCTGATTTTTTTGATGAAATCTTATCGCTGTCAATATCATCTTTTTCTATCGTATATTCATTAGTATTGTTATTGCCTTGCTCATATCGCTTGGCAAGCCAGAGACTGAACCCCTATTTATTAATTTTCCATCTTCTTCCACTTGGTGGTTATTTTCAGAATAGTACGCTCACGCTATTTTTATTCGGGTTATTTTTACTTTATCTCATCTTTATCAATATCTATGACGTAAAACCACCCGCATGTGAACGTAGAAAACAATTAGCTTCTAACTTACCTGATGAGTATCCGTTTGGACTGACTCTGATCTGTTTTAGTTTGTTATATATCAGTTTTTTCCTGCTATTTGAGCCGGATGACGCCTTTATTTCATTGATGATGCTGTCATGGATTTTCTTTCTACTGGCTAAATGGCATTGGCCTGTGGTGGTATTAAATATATTGGGCGCGGTTGGTGTCTTTTGGTTTTTCTCTTCGGGTTTCGTCGATATAAAACATCATAAGAATATTATTATCGACGCACTAATTAAGATCTCTTTATTAGATAATATTCTATTTTTGATTTTTTCCTTAAGCCTGTTTATTAATATGCTTTTTTGGCTGGAAGATTGGCTGCGTGAGCGGCAACCTCAAATACCTAAAGAATAGAGTGACGGTGAGAGTTAGCGCCTAGATGCCCTAAGAATGCTGGTCAAGTTAGCCTTGACCAGCATGTTAACGAGGAGGATTATTTTACTTGCATGCCAGGTTGAGCACCATTATCCGGGCTGAGTAGGAAGATATCATTCCCACCGGGGCCTGCTGCCATCACCATGCCTTCTGAAATACCAAAGCGCATTTTGCGTGGAGCTAGGTTCGCAACCATCACAGTCAAACGCCCTTCCAATACTTTCGGATCAGGATAGGCCGAGCGAATACCCGAGAAGACTTGGCGAGTTTCACCACCGAGGTCCAGTTTCAGCCGCAACAATTTATCTGAGCCTTCAACAAAATCGGCTTGTTGAATCAGTGCGATACGCATGTCCACTTTAGCAAAATCATCAAAATTGATGGTTTCCTGAATTGGATCATCAGCTAATGGGCCCGTTGCTACTACGGCTGGGGCCATATCTTCTTTAGAAGAGGTGACCATCTCGTTCACCTTGTCCAAGTCAATACGGTTAAACAGCGCCTTAAAGGTATTAATCTGATGGCCGAGCAACGGCTGTTCAATGCTATCCCATGTCAGTTCGGTATTGAGGAAAGCCTCAGTACGTTCTGTCAGGGATGGCAATACTGGCTTGAGGTAAGTCATCAGAACTCGGAACAGGTTGATGCCCATGGAGCAAATGGCCTGCAAATCAGCATCGCGGCCTTCTTCTTTCGCCACAACCCAAGGTGCCTGCTCATCAACATAGCGGTTTGCCACATCTGCTAGCGCCATAATTTCACGAATCGCTTTACCTGATTCACGGCTGTTATAAGCATCAGCAATACTGGTCGCAGCATCGGTAAAGGTTTTATACAGCGCAGGATCAGCAAGTTGATCGGCTAATTTGCCGGCAAAACGTTTGTTAATAAAACCGGCATTACGGGAAGCCAGATTCACCACTTTGTTGACGATATCAGCATTAACACGCTGGACGAAATCCTCCAGATTCAAGTCGATATCATCAATGCGTGAAGAGAGCTTGGCGGCATAGTAATAACGCAAGCAATCTGCATCGAGATGTTTTAGGTAAGTGCCCGCTTTGATAAATGTACCGCGGGATTTCGACATTTTCGCGCCGTTTACGGTGACATAGCCATGTACAAACAGGTTGGTCGGCTTGCGGAAGTTACTGCCTTCGAGCATGGCTGGCCAGAACAGGCTGTGGAAGTAAACAATGTCTTTACCAATGAAATGATAAAGATCCGTTGTCGAACCTTCACGCCAGAATTCGTCAAAATCTAAATCGCCGCGCTTGTCACACAGGTTTTTAAATGCCCCCATATAGCCAATTGGTGCATCCAGCCAAACGTAGAAATATTTGCCGGGGGCATCTGGCACTTCAAAACCGAAGTAAGGGGCGTCACGGGTGATATCCCATTGTTGCAGGCCAGATTCAAACCATTCCTGCATTTTATTGGCAACTTGTTCTTGCAGTGCACCAGAACGTGTCCACGCTTGCAGCATGTCGCTGAACGCAGGTAGGTCGAAGAAGAAGTGCTCAGACTCACGCATTACCGGTGTTGCACCTGATACCGCCGATTTTGGATCGATAAGCTCCGTCGGGCTGTAGGTTGCGCCACAAACTTCACAGTTATCGCCATATTGATCTGGCGCTTTACACTTCGGACAAGTGCCTTTCACAAAGCGATCGGGCAGGAACATGCCTTTCTCAGGATCATAGAGCTGAGAAATAGTGCGATTTTTGATATAGCCATTAGCCTTCAGGCGGCTGTAAATCAGGCTCGACAGCTCACGGTTTTCATCACTATGAGTGGAGTGATAGTTATCATAACTGATAGCGAAACCGGCGAAATCCTGTTGGTGCTCCTGGCTCATTTCGGCAATCATCTGCTCCGGCTCGATACCCAGTTGCTGCGCTTTCAGCATGATTGGGGTGCCATGGGCATCATCTGCACAGATAAAATGAACCTGGTTGCCGCGCATTCGCTGGAAACGGACCCAGATATCTGCCTGGATGTGCTCGAGCATGTGGCCGAGATGAATAGAACCGTTAGCGTATGGTAGCGCGCACGTCACCAATATTTTTTTCGCGACTTGAGCCATAGTGGGAAATTGCTTTCTTTATGTGGATTAAAGGGTCTTTGATGTTAACCGATAAGCGGGCTTGTCGCTAGGGTAAGGCAAGCCGCAGATTACCTTAAGTGGTAACAAGCTCATTTTAGTCACTTTTCAGCACATTGAGTTATTAACACTGTGGATTATGCGGTCTGTCATGGTTTTCTCACTATTCGGTGCACACAGGTCTGGATGAGTTCTGGTACACTATTGGAGGTTAATAACGATAAATTCAAGGAGCCGGGATGAGCCAAAAATCCCCTGAGCAGACCACCGCTGACCTGCTGCAATCACAAATTTCAAAGGTTCTTGCTGCCTTTACTCACCCAACCTTGCAAAAGGATCTGAGCACTCTACGTGCTATTCACCACTGCGCGTTACTGGACAATGTACTGCATATCGAGCTGGTGATGCCTTTTGCCTGGCAGTTCGGTTTTGAGATATTAAAAGAATCCGTCAGTGATGAATTGCTGACGGTGACCGGCGCTAAAGCCATTGACTGGAAGCTCTCTCATAATATTACAACGCTGAAACGTGCTAATGACCAGCCGGGTATTAAAGGCGTGCGCAACATACTGGCTGTCAGTTCTGGCAAAGGTGGGGTGGGGAAATCCAGCACTGCCGTTAACCTGGCACTCGCATTGGCTGAGAAAGGGGTTAGCGTTGGTATTTTGGATGCTGATATTTATGGCCCGTCCATTCCCAACATGATGGGAACTGTGAATCAGCGGCCAACCTCCCCAGATGGTAAACATATGGCGCCAATTATGGCCCACGGGATAGCCACTAACTCTATTGGTTATCTGGTCACTGATGAGAATGCCATGGTGTGGCGTGGCCCCATGGCTAGTAAGGCATTGTTACAGATGCTGCAAGACACTCTATGGCCAGATTTGGACTATCTGGTGATTGATATGCCACCGGGTACCGGGGATATCCAGTTGACACTGTCGCAGAACATTCCGGTCACTAGTGCCTTGGTGGTGACAACACCACAAGACATTGCATTGATCGACGCGATGAAAGGTATTGTGATGTTTGAGAAAGTTCATGTGCCGGTACTGGGTATCGTTGAGAATATGAGTGTGCACATTTGTAGCAACTGTGGCCATCTGGAGCCTATTTTTGGTACGGGTGGGGCAGAGAAATTAGCGAAAAAGTACAATTGCGAGTTACTGGGGCAACTTCCTCTGCATATGTCATTGCGTGAAGATCTGGACCGTGGAGAGCCGACGGTTGCCTGCAAACCCGACAGTGAATTCACAGGAATGTATCGCGAACTGGCATCCCGAGTTGCGGCACAAATGTACTGGAAAGGTGAGGCTATCCCTACGGAAATCTCCTTCCGCGCACTGTAGTGAGCGCGCTTGATTGATACCCAAAATAATTGGGGTTGCAGGTAGGCGGCAAACGAGAGCATCCCGATGAGCTGACACTGGTCAGTGACTCGGGTGCTTGAGGGCAGCTAACACTGCTGCAACTTCAAGTACGAAGGGTATAGCGCTAGCATCGAACGGGCTAACTCCTTATAATTGGCGCGCTCGAAGCATCTTGCATGCTTCGTCTCCCCTCACAACATTTAGTAATCAGGTCTTTAATTTTATGACTGACAAAGCACACCAGTGCGTCATTATCGGGATAGCGGGTGCCTCAGCCTCCGGAAAAAGTCTTATCGCCAGTACGCTGTATCGTGAGTTGCGCGAACAGGTGGGCGACCAACACATTGGCGTCATCCCTGAGGATGGTTATTACAAAGACCAGAGTCATCTGTCGATGGAAGAGCGGGTCAAAACCAACTATGACCACCCCAGCGCCATGGATCACAACTTATTGCTAGAACATCTGCAATCACTGAAAGCAGGTAAGTCGATTGAATTGCCACTTTACAGCTATACCGAGCACACGCGTAAAAAAGAGACTGTCCATTTAGAGCCGAAGAAAGTCATTATTCTGGAAGGGATCTTGCTGTTGACTGATATCCGCTTGCGCCAGGAGATGAATTTCTCAATCTTTGTCGATACCCCATTGGATATCTGCTTGATGCGCCGAATGAAGCGTGATGTGAATGAACGTGGCCGCTCAATGGATTCTGTTATGGCGCAGTACCAGAAAACCGTACGCCCAATGTTTCTGCAATTTATAGAACCTTCCAAACAATATGCTGACATTATCGTTCCGCGCGGTGGTAAGAACCGAATTGCGATCGATATTCTAAAAGCAAAAATCAGCCAGTTCTTTGAGTAATGTTCGTCTGGACCTTTGCTTCTTAATATGGCAGCTTTCAGAGTATGCGAGCTGTAACATGCGAATTCTAATGGAGATTTAAGCAATGAGACTGTGCGACCGTGACATAGAGGCTTGGCTGGACAGCGGAAAATTGGGCATTGACCCTCGCCCGCCTGTCGAACGTATCAATGGTGCTACAGTCGATGTTCGCTTAGGCAACCAATTTCGAGTGTTCCGTGGCCACACTGCTGCATATATAGATTTAAGTGGCCCGAAAGATGAAGTCAGTGAAGCGCTCGAACGGGTCATGAGTGATGAGATCAACTTACCTGAAGGGGAGGCCTTCTTCCTGCATCCTGGTGAGTTAGCGCTCGCAGTGACACTAGAATCAGTTACTATCCCTGATGATTTGGTCGGTTGGCTTGATGGCCGCTCTTCTTTGGCCCGTCTTGGGTTGATGGTGCATGTGACAGCACACCGAATCGATCCCGGTTGGCAAGGCAGGATTGTGCTGGAGTTCTATAATTCAGGTAAGCTGCCATTGGCCCTGCGTCCAGGGATGCTCATTGGCGCGCTGAGTTTTGAGCCACTCTCAGGCCCGGCAGCTCGTCCTTATAATAGTCGTCAGGATGCAAAATACCGGGGCCAACAAGGTGCTGTAGCCAGTCGTATCGACAAAGACTAGCCATTTTTCTCGCTGATTTTAGCCGGTTTGGGCTTTATCGCTTGTTTAGACAAGAGGATGTCATGAGACGATTACTAACGACGTTAATTATCCTGCTCGTTGTATTAGTTGCAGGTATGAGCGCATTGGTATTGCTAGTAAATCCAAATGACTTCCGTGGATATATGGTCAAACAGGTTGAAAGGAAAAGTGGCTATCAGCTACAACTTGAAGGTGATTTGCGTTGGCATGTCTGGCCACAACTTAGCATTATTGTTGGCCGGACTGCGCTGACGGCCCCCGGCGCGACGACTCCAGTGATCAGTGCTGAAAATATGCGCTTGGATGTCAAACTCTGGCCACTGCTATCACATCAGCTTGATGTTAAACAGGTGATGCTGAAAGGGGCGGTTATCCGCTTAACGCCTGACAGTGAAGCACAACAACAACCAGGAGCGCCAGTTGCCCCAAGCGGAACTGCACCTGTTGATGAACACCGCGCTTGGAAGCTTGATATTAATAAAGTCCAGATTGCTGACAGCCTGTTGGTTTGGCAACGGACAGATAATGATCAAGTGAATGTCCGCGACATTAACCTTGAGCTTCAACAAGACGCGCAACGACAAGTCCATATCACTCTTTCCAGCCGTGTTAACCGTAATCAACGGGATATCACGTTTGCCATGGTTGCAGATGCCGACATGCGCCATTATCCGCAGCAGTTCAGTGCCAATATCAGCCAATTTACCTATAAATTGGAAGGCGCAGATATTCCTATCGGGGGCGTGAGTGGAGAGGGAACATTACAAGCCAGCTATCAAAGTGACATCCAGCAGTTATTGCTGAACCAACTGAGTTTCTCAGCAAATAACAACCAGTTGACCGGGAGCGCCAAAGCGACGCTGGGTGATATCCCTGATTATGCCATCAATCTAGCTGCTGATAATCTAAACTTAGACGCGATTTTTGGTTGGGAGGCTAAAAACACGGCGGATAGCAAAGCGTTGGCTAAACAGCCGATTGCGACTGCACCGGTTATTGCGATTCAGGCTGATGATGATGTCGGTCAAGACTTACAAGCATTGCGCGATTTTACTGCACAAATAACACTCACAGCGAGTAACTTGGTTTATCGCGCTATCAACGTCAATCAACTGAATCTGCAGGCATCAAACCAACGAGGGAATGTGCAGATAAGTCATTTAACGGGCAAGGCACTGGGAGGAGATTTCTCACTACCAGGCTCGCTGGATGTGACCGGAAAGAAAGTGCTCACAACGGTTAGCCCTATAATTAATAATATGGAATTGGGGCCTGTATTATTGGCGGCAGGTTTACCGCAGATGATGACCGGTAAATTCTCCATGAAAGCGCAACTGTCTGGGGACGGCCTCAATGTCGAGGCATTCAACCGTCGCTGGAAAGGGGATGCGCAACTCAGCATGAATGGTGCGCAGTTGCAAGGGCTGAATATCCAGCAGCTTATCCAACAAGCCGTGACCCGCAGTTCCAATGATGTTAAAGCCGAAGAGCGCCATGAGCGCTACACAGAGGTTAAACAGCTACAAGCCAATCTGGCTCTAAACAAAGGGCGAGTGAATGTAAGTAGCCTCAGTGCTGATTCTGCATTAATTGCGATTACAGGCAATGGTGAGCTTAATTTACCTCAACGGCAGTGCGACATGAATCTGTCTGTACGGGTGATGCAAGGCTGGAGTGGCGAAGATCGGTTGGTTAAGTTTTTACAAAACACGGATATTCCACTACGTATTTATGGCCCGTGGACTCAATTGAGTTACCAACTGAATGTTGAGCAACTCCTGCGTAATGAGTTGCAGCAGCGTGCGAAAAGAGCCCTCAGTGACTGGGCTGAACGTAACCCAGAGAACCGCGCCCGTCAGGACCTTAAGAAGCTGATTGATAAGCTTTAATCTACATCGCCAATATTGATATGTCGGGTGGCTTATCAATATTGGATGATAGCTATTCTTTGTTATTTTTCTGTTGTTGCATTGATCCCCAATCTCGTATTTCTAAATACAAAATACTTTGGCTTACTCACAAACTAATATTTGTTTCTAAAATCCCTGCGAATCATTGATAGATGTCATAAACTCGCCGATGGACTTTGGGCAGAGTGCAGGGCTATTTCTGCATTTTTACAAGAAGAATCTTAATGCAGCATTCAGCAACAAATGAGTATACCCAAATACCAAGGGGATATTCGGTGAGAGAGGGTATATGTTAGATCTTTTGATTGGGATTGTCGTGGCGGTCGGCGTAGGCCGTTATATTATTAAAGGTTATTCGGCCACAGGTGTGTTGATGGTCGGTGGTCTACTGCTATTGGCGATCAGTGCCCTGATGGGCAAAAGCGTGTTGCCAGCCAGTGCGACGCCAACAGGTTGGCGAGCAACGGATATTGTCGAATATGTCAAAATCCTGTTGATGAGCCGTGGCGGTGATCTGGGTATGATGATCATGGTGTTATGTGGCTTTGCGGCTTATATGACACATATCGGTGCAAATGATGTGGTAGTCAAGATAGCATCTAAACCGCTGCAAATGATCAATTCCCCCTATTTACTGATGGTCGCGGCATACATCGTGGCCTGCTTGATGTCGTTGGCGGTATCATCGGCAACCGGGTTAGGTGTGCTGTTGATGGCCACATTATTCCCAGTGATGGTTAACGTTGGTATTAGCCGTGGAGCAGCGGCGGCTATTTGCGCATCTCCTGCGGCGATTATTCTGGCTCCCACCTCCGGTGACGTTGTGCTGGCTGCACAAGCCTCTGAAATGCCGCTGGTTGATTTTGCCTTTAAAACAACATTGCCCATCTCTATTGCCGCTATCGTTTGCATGGCCATAGCTCACTTTTTCTGGCAGCGCTATCTCGACAATAAAAGCCAGGAAAAGCATGAAATGATGGATGTAAACGACATCAAAACAAATGCACCGGGTTTTTATGCCATCTTGCCATTCACACCAATTATTGGCGTGCTGATATTTGATGGTAAATGGGGGCCAGAATTACACATCATCACAGTATTGGTTATCTGCATGCTGATGGCTGCTGTGATTGAATTCTTGCGTAGTTTCGATGCGAAAACCGTATTCAGCGGTCTTGAAGTGGCTTATCGCGGTATGGCTGATGCTTTTGCGACTGTGGTGATGTTGTTAGTTGCTGCTGGGGTGTTCGCGCAAGGTTTGAGCACAGTTGGTTTTATCAGCGGTTTGATTGGATTGGCTCAATCTTTTGGCACCGGTGGCATTATTATGATGCTGGTTTTGGTCGTGATAACTATGCTGGCGGCAATGACAACAGGTTCAGGTAACGCACCGTTTTATGCCTTTGTTGAATTGATTCCGAAACTTGCGGCTCAAATGGGGATAAACCCGGCTTATCTGGTTATTCCCATGCTACAGGCGTCAAATTTAGGTCGCACGTTATCCCCAGTTTCGGGGGTTGTTGTTGCGGTAGCCGGGATGGCAAAAATATCGCCTTTCGAAGTGGTAAAACGCACCTCTGTGCCAGTATTGGTCGGTTTGGTTGTCGTGATTGTCGCCACTGAGATTTTGGTACCAGTGCACTTATAATTTCGACATGAAGCCATAAAAAAGCCGGGTGACAATAGACACCCGGCCTAATATATCGCAGGTCAACTATACCCCATAGGTCAACTACACTTCATAATCAGGATCAGGCACAGCCAGTGGCGTTATTTTCACCTTCAATATACGGTGACTACTCACTTCCAGAGGCTCAAACAGATAGTCGCCAATCTTCAGCTGCTCGCCAACCTTTGGTATTCGCTGGGTGTACTCCATCAATAACCCGGCTAATGTGTGATATTCACGTTTATCATCAATGGGTAAAGGCAGATAAAGGACTAAGTCTTCCAACGGCATATAACCATTCGCAATCCAACAACCATCCTCTGTTTGCTGAATATCGTGGCGTGCATCCAGCTCTTCACCTGCCACCGGTAGATTACCCGCAATGGTCTCCATCACATCCGTCAGAGTAACAACACCTTCGATGGAACCAAACTCATCGACCACGAAAGCAAAATGTGTCTGTGCTTGGCGAAATTGCTCAAGTGCCATCAATAGAGAAACTTGCTCAGGGAAAATCAGCGGTTGGCGAATCAACGCACGTAAATCAAGTTTTTCTCCAGCCAACTGTTGTTTCAGTAAATCAATGATATGGATAACCCCCAGGGGTTCATCAGTCGAGCTATCCTCAGTGACAACAATTCGAGTGTGCAGATTTTTCGTCAGTAATTGAGCCAACTTCTCAGGAGGGTCATTAAGGTCCAGATATTCAACATCATGGCGGGATGTCATGATGCTGCTGACGGTCCGTTGAGCTAGTCCCAATACCCGCTCAATCATCCTACGTTCTTGCTCGTTGAACACCTCTTGACCTTCACTGGTATTATCCGCAATCAGATTGGCCGTGTGATTATCCAACTCCGCTTCTTCATGCTTGCCACTGAGCATACGCAACACAGCTTCTGCTGTCCTTTCACGTAACGGCCGAACAGTAGACAGAAAGCGACGGCGGTTGAATTGTGCAAACTGGTTCAATGACTCAATAATTACAGAGAAGCCAATCGCTGCGTACAGATAGCCTTTCGGAATATGGTAACCAAAACCCTCGGCCACTAGACTGAAGCCAATCATCAGCAGGAAACTCAAGCAAAGAATGACAATGGTTGGATGTGCATTCACAAAGCGAGTCAGTGATTTACTGGCCAATAGCATCAACCCAATGGCGATACAGACAGCCGCCATCATGACTGCAAGGTGGTCGACCATACCAACAGCGGTAATAACTGAGTCGAGGGAGAAAATGGCATCCAACACGACAATCTGCGCCACTACCGGCCAGAAACGAGCACCTTTACGTTGCTGGCTCTGCTGATGGTCTTTGCCTTCAAGTCGCTCATTGAGCTCCATGGTGGCTTTAAAGAGCAAAAATATCCCCCCAACCAACATAATCAAATCGCGGGCACTGAATGGGTGCCCGGAAAGGGTGACCAAGGGGGCAGTTAAGGTCGCTAACCAAGAGATACTGGCCAACAGCACCAGTCGCATCAATAATGCACATAGTAGCCCTGTGACTCTGGCCTTATCCCGCAAGTGCCGGGGCAGTTTCTCCGCCAAAATAGCAATAAATATTAGGTTGTCTATACCTAACACAATTTCAAGCACAACTAGCGTCGCCAGCCCTGCCCAAATAGTAGGATCTGCGATCCATTCCATATTTCTAGCTTCACCTTTTATTTCTATGGCTTGCGCCGTAGATGAGAATAATGGCCCTGTAACACGAGGTTTTCAAATTCAAATATAAGAAAAGGACGATATTACTAACAAAAAATACGAATGTGAAGAATAAAAAGGAAAATTGTAACTCACTGAAACTATTGTGTAATCCTTAAAAAAACACGTCAGATAAATGAAGGAAACTAACAGATATTTCCTAGTTAAATTTAATGCTATATAATAGATAATCAGTAGAAATAATTATGTGAGTATAATTCACTCAATAAAATCATACGTCTATAATTTAACAGTGACGATGAAATGCTGTAAATATGAGCAAGTAGCTATTGGTAGCTGTAAAGCCAAGGGCGGTAGCGTTGTTAAACCAATTAATTATGCTGATTATTATTTCTTATGGAATAGTTATTATTCTCATTTGAGGTGTGGTACTTCTAGTCGTATGCAACTTTATAGTGATAAGGATATATGATGTTACTTCCGGTGATTATGGCGGGTGGAACGGGTAGTCGTCTGTGGCCGATGTCAAGAGAGCTTTATCCCAAGCAGTTTTTACGCTTGCATGGGGTAAATTCGATGTTACAGGAGACTGTGAATCGTTTAGAAGGAATTTCTGTTAGAGAGCCAGTCGTCATTTGTAATGAAGAACATCGGTTCTTAGTCGCTGAACAGTTGCGGCAAATAAATAAACTATCACATAATATAATATTAGAACCTGTTGGGCGTAATACTGCCCCTGCCATTGCATTAGCCGCGCTAAACGCTGTCTCCCAAGGCGACGACCCAATAATGTTAGTGTTGGCTGCCGACCACATAATCAATGATTGCCAAGCATTCCAACAAGCCGTCACCAAGGCAATTCCATTTGCTAAGAAAGACAGCCTAGTTACTTTTGGCATCGTTCCAACGGGCCCAGAAACTGGCTACGGTTATATACAGCGTGGCGAAACCACCGTTAATGATATCTCTGAAGCTTTCAAAGTTGAGCGTTTTGTTGAAAAACCGGATTTAAAAACGGCAGAGCAATATATTCATTCTGGTGAATATTATTGGAATAGTGGCATGTTTATGTTCCGCGCCAAGCGATATATCCAAGAATTAGAAAAATTCAGACCCGATATTCTTGACGCCTGTAAAGCTGCGATGAAAGATTCAGACTCAGACAAAGATTTTATCACTATTGATAAAGATAAATTTAGTACTTGTCCGGATGAGTCTATTGATTATGCCGTGATGGAAAAAACCAGTAATGCTGTGGTCGTACCGCTTGACGCCGGCTGGAGCGATGTTGGTTCTTGGTCTGCACTCTGGGATGTGAGCAGCAAAGATGAATTAGGTAATGCTGTTACTGGCGATACTTACTTACATGACACACAGAATTGCTATATCAACACAGATGAAAAATTAGTCGCAGCTGTTGGGGTGGACAATTTAGTTATTGTTAGCACTAAAGATGCCGTATTAGTTGTTGATAAATCTAAAGTACAAGATGTTAAAAAGATTGTTGAACATCTTAAATTAACAAAGCGCAGTGAATATCGTCGTCACAGAGAAACATATCGCCCTTGGGGACGTTGCGACATTGTTGTTAATGAACAACGCTTTAATGTAAATCGCATTACGGTTAAGCCGGGCGGCGCATTCTCTATGCAGATGCATCATCATCGTGCAGAACATTGGATTGTGTTATCCGGTACTGCAAAAGTGACGATTGCAGACAAGACATTCTTAATTACTGAAAACCAGTCAACTTTTATTCCTATTGGTTCACTCCATATGTTAGAGAATCCAGGGAAAATTCCACTTGAGCTTATTGAAGTTCAGTCAGGTTCTTACTTGGGCGATGACGACATTATCAGAATTAAAGACCATTATGGCCGCTGCTGATTTAGAGGAAACAATGAATACCCTAACTTGTTTTAAAGCTTATGATATCCGTGGTCAATTGGGTTTAGAGTTGAATGAAGATATTGCTTATCGTATTGGTCGAGCTTTTGGTGAGTATTTAAAACCTAAAACTATTGTTGTTGGTGGTGATGTTCGGTTAACCAGTGAATCCCTAAAGATGGCTTTGGCAGACGGATTGATGGATGCTGGTAGTGATGTCTTGGATATTGGATTAAGCGGTACTGAAGAGGTCTATTTTGCCACATTTCACTTAGGCGTGGATGGCGGAATAGAAGTGACTGCTAGCCATAATCCAATGAATTACAACGGAATGAAGCTGGTCCGGGAAAACGCTAAACCTATTAGCGGTGATACTGGTCTACGTGATATCCAAAGGCTGGCAGAAGAGAATAATTTCACAGCACCGGACCAAAGTAAAAGAGGTCGTTATAAGAAGATCTCAATACTCAGTGAGTATGTAGATCATTTGATGGGTTACATCGACTTTAAAAACTTCACCAGACCTTTGAAACTTGCAATAAACTCTGGCAATGGTGCTGCCGGGCATGTGATTGATGAAATTGAAAAACGCTTTGTTGCTGCACACCTCCCAATAGAATTTGTCAAAGTTCACCATCACCCTGATGGTCATTTCCCTAATGGAATTCCCAATCCTTTACTTCCAGAGTGCCGAGCGGATACAGAAAAATCTGTTATTGATTCTGGTGCGGATATGGGGATTGCATTTGATGGTGATTTTGACCGCTGTTTCCT
This sequence comes from Yersinia vastinensis, assembly GCF_044905075.1. Taxonomy (NCBI): domain Bacteria; kingdom Pseudomonadati; phylum Pseudomonadota; class Gammaproteobacteria; order Enterobacterales; family Yersiniaceae; genus Yersinia; species Yersinia vastinensis. Next base: position 3,113,438 of record NZ_CP173260.1, on the reverse strand, counting down.
ATTTGATGAGAACGGACAATTTATTGAGGGTTATTATATTGTAGGTTTGTTAGGTGAAGCTTTTTTACAGAAAGAAAAGGGCGCTAAAATAATTCATGACCCACGTTTAACTTGGAATACAGTTGATATTATTTCTAAAGCTGGCGGGATTCCAGTCATGTCTAAGACGGGCCATGCTTTTATAAAGGAAAGAATGCGCAAAGAAGATGCAATATATGGCGGAGAGATGAGTGCTCATCATTATTTTCGCGATTTTGCATATTGCGATAGTGGAATGATCCCATGGCTATTAGTCGCAGAATTACTTTGCGTTAAGAATATGTCCTTAAGCCAATTAGTTGGTGATCGTATGAAGGCATTCCCTGCCTCTGGCGAGATTAATCGTAAGTTGATAGATGCTAAAAGTTGCATTGCCAAAATTAGGGCTATCTATGAACCCGATGCTGTCAATGTTGATTTAACCGACGGTATCAGTATTGAGTACAGTGATTGGCGGTTTAATTTAAGAACTTCAAATACTGAGCCTGTAGTGCGTCTAAATGTTGAATCAATAGGAAATGTCACTTTAATGGATAGTAAAACTAAAGAAATTTTAGAGTTATTAAGCGAAAAATAATTTTATAATGAAAATAGCTATTATTTGTAATTGGTATTTTTATTAAATACATCTTTAAATCATAAGCATCAGTTGCTTACTGAATATTAGCCATCGCCAATAGAATGCGTTAATTAGGTGAATATATTTTGAAAATTTATATTGTCCTCCTATCAAAAAAAATAGGCTGCTATGATTTATTAAGATATTTATATAGGAATATATATGTTAAATTTAAAGCGAGTCTTATGAGGGTTATTTATAAATATAAGGGACTCAATGAAGAATTAAATATATCAAATGATACGAAAAATATGAGAATAAAATTGGACTTCCATATTAGATCCAAAAGGAAATAGCATGCGATTAGTCATTGACCTGCAAGGAATTCAATCAGCTAGCCGTTTTCGTGGAATTGGTAGATATACCCTATTAATAACCAAGGCAATTATTAAAAACAAAGGAAATCATGATGTTATTCTAGTTGCTAATGGTACGATGACTGATTCGATATCTTCTGTGCTTGATAATTTTGATGGGATTATTTCCCGAGAGAATATTAAGTTTTGGTATTCTCCAGGCCCACTAAGTTATCAAGCCAATCAAGATCATACGCGAATAGAAAATGCAAAGCTTATTAGAGAAGCTTTTATTTATAGTCTTAAACCTGACCTTATCTATATTCCTACTATGTTCGAAGGTTTCTTAGATAATAGTATTTTAAGTGTGAATGAATTTAGCACCAGAATACCGACAGTAGCGACATTATATGATCTAATCCCCTTACAGAATCCAGAAAATTATCTCGACCATAATCCAGAATATAAAAATTTTTATCTAGAAAAAATAAATTATATTAATAGATGTGATGCTTTATTAGCAATATCAGAGTTCACAGAAAATGAAGGTAACAAATATTTAGAAGATAGAAAAGGTAATATTTTCAACGTTTCAACAGGTTGTGATGATCTTTTTAAAAAAAATGAATATTCACAAATTGTAATTGAAGATATCTCCACTAAATATTTTTTAACGAAAGATTCCTTCCTGTATGCTGGGGGAGCCGATGAGAGAAAAAATTTACCTCGCCTGCTCGAGGCTTATAGTTTACTTCCTGTTCATATAAAAAATAAATATTTACTTGTTATTTCCGGAAAATTATCTGATATTTCGCGATACAATATTCTTGCAGAAGCCAAGAAGTTTGATATAGAAGATCAAATTCGTATAACGGGCTATATTTCTGATGATGACCTAGTTAAACTCTATAATTTGTGTTCGTTATTTATTTTTCCTTCATGGCATGAAGGATTTGGTTTACCTGCTCTTGAAGCAATGGCTTGTGGTGCTGTAGTAATTGGTGCTAATAATTCGAGTTTACCTGAAGTTATTGGTGATGAAGATGCATTATTTGATCCTTTCTCAGTTGCGGATATTGCTAGTAAAATTGAAAGAGTAATGACTGATAAAAGTCTTTATGAAAAATTGAAAAAAGTAGAAAATGAAAGAAAAAAATATTTTTCATGGGATCAGACCGCTTTAAAAGCACTACAAGTTTTCGAATCAATAAATAAAAGTACCAAGGCTATTAATATCGAGAGATCTGTAAGTCGTTTAAAATTGGCTTATATATCACCACTCTCTCCGGAAAGAACTGGAATAGCTAAATACAGCGAAGATTTGATACCATATCTTGCGAGTTTTTATGATATTGATGTTGTTTGTGAGCAATCTGTTATAACAAGCAAATTTATAGATGATAGAATCAAGGTTATTAACTCAAATGATTTCCTAAAAAATTCTCAAAATTATGATCATATATTATATCATTTTGGAAATTCACCATATCATGAATATATGCATAAATTAATTACCCTCGTTCCGGGTGTAGTTTGTCTGCATGATTTTTACATGAGTAATTATTTAAGATATATTGAATCTAGAGATGGAGGCTTAGGTATTTGGGAAAGAGAGTTATTCTTCTCACATGGATATTCAGCGATTATTGAACGAGCAGAGAAAGATGATGATGAATATATCATGTACAAATATCCTTCAAACTTTAGTTTATTAGCAGCTGCAAAAGGGATCATAACGCACTCTTCTTATTCTTATAGTTTGGCTTGCCATTGGTATGATAAAAAAGTTACTAAAAATTGGGAAGTCATTCCTTTATTACGTAGAAAACCAATTGAAAGAACCAAGTATGATGCCAGGAAAAGACTAGATATAGCAGAAAATGATTTTATTATTTGCTCATTTGGAATGCTTGATAGTTCAAAATTAAATGATGTTATTATTAAATCATTTAATGACTCTTGCCTTAAACATAGTAATGTAAAAATAATATTTGTCGGTGAGAGCAGTGGTCCTTATAAAAAATTAATTGATGAATTAATTTCTAATTTTGAGCTTGGCGATAAAGTTATAATTACTGGCTGGGTTGATGATGAAAAATATTATGATTATTTAATCTCTGCTGATATAGGTATTCAATTAAGATCTCATTCACGTGGTGAAACATCTGCAGCTTTACTAGATTGTTTGAATTATGGGTTACCGACAATATACAATGCTAACGGCTCTATGGCTGAAATTAGTAGTGAAATAGCCTATAGATTGAATGATGATTTTGAAATTGATGACTTAACCATAGCGTTAAATAATCTATTCTCTAATCAACAACAACGGGAGTTATTATCTACTTTAGCCAGGGGTTATATCAATAAAAACCATTCCCCAGATTATTGCGCAGAGATGTTTTATAAGAAGATTACCCAAATATATAATAGTACACCAGAAAGTTTAGTACCCCTTTTAGCAAAACTATCTGTTAGTCATAAGAGCGAACTTAATAAATTAGCTGGTTCATTAGCTGAAACGTTTCCAATATTGAAACCTAAAAAAAGAATTTTTTATGATGTTACTGCAACTGCTCGTACTTCATTACGGACGGGAATTGAGCGAGTCACAAGAACACTTGTAGCTGAATTAATTAAGCGTAACATTGATGATGTGATTATCCTTCCTGTTTATATGGAAAAAGTTAATGATGATTATATATTAAAACATGCTCATGGTTTTGTAAGAGAATTGTTTAATAAAGTGCCAGATTGTTTTAACGATGAGCCTGTAGACTTTTATGAGGGTGATATATTATTTTCCTCAGATCTAAATTGTGATGATGTTGTTGATGCAAATATACATGGATTTTATTTAAAATTAAAACAAAAAGGCATGAAGATTTGCTTTATGGTCAATGATATTCTTCCTGTCACTAATCCTGAATTCTTCCCCCCAGGCAGTAGTGATAATTTTAAAGAGTGGTTAAAGGTTATTACATCTATTTCAGAGAAGATCGTTTTCATATCAAAAAGTGTGCTTAATTCATATGAAAATTGGTGTGATAAAAATAATATTAATATAGATAAAGTTATTCTTGGGTGGTCACACCTAGGAGCTGATATAGATGCTGTTCCAGTAAAACCAAGTGATAATAGTAAAAAGAATCAAACAGCTTCTCTAGTAGATAAAAAAATAACATTCTTAATGGTAGGTACTCTAGAACCTAGAAAAGGTCATTTACAAGTTTTAGAAGCATTTGACATATTATGGAATAAAGGTATTGATGTTAATTTGATTATTGTAGGGAAAGAGGGGTGGCTACAACTACCAAATGAACTCCGACGTACTATCCCTAATATTGTTTCAAAATTGAAAAAACATAGTGAGTTAAATCATCATCTTTTTTGGTTTGATCATGTAGATGATAATGAACTGAATTCTATATATTCATCTTCTAGTGCCTTGATATTCGCTTCAGAAGCAGAAGGTTTTGGTCTCCCACTAATAGAGGCAGCAAGGAAGTCACTACCTTTAATTATCAGAGATATCTCTGTTTTTAGAGAAATAGTAGGTGAAAATGCATTTTATTTTGACTCTCAAGACCCCAACGTGCTTTCTGATGCAATTATTGAATGGATTATGCAATACAAAGATGACACTCATCCAACATCAGAGAATTTATCTTGGCTAACATGGTCTGATAGTGCTTCTCATCTAGTTAGGTTTCTATTAAAGTAATGATTAAATTTTGTAACTTAAAGGTTAATTAAAATATGAAGACTGCAGTAATAACTGGTATTACAGGCCAAGATGGCGCATATCTCGCAGAACTATTACTTGAGAAAGGCTATAAAGTTTATGGCACTTATCGCCGCACTAGTTCGGTTAATTTCTGGCGTATTGAAGAGTTAGGTATTGATAAACATCCTAACCTACACTTAGTCGAATATGATCTTACCGATCTTTCTGCCAGTATTCGTTTATTACAAACTACACAAGCAACTGAAGTGTATAACTTGGCTGCTCAAAGTTTTGTTGGTGTTTCTTTTGACCAACCTGCAACAACCGCAGAAATTACTGGTATCGGTCCACTGAATTTATTAGAAGCTATTCGTATTGTTAACACGAAAATTCGTTTTTATCAGGCTTCAACCTCTGAAATGTTCGGTAAAGTTCAAGCTATACCACAGGTTGAAGAAACACCATTTTACCCACGCAGCCCTTATGGTGTAGCTAAATTGTACGCGCACTGGATGACTATTAACTATCGTGAGAGTTACGGTATTTTTGGCTGCAGCGGTATTCTCTTTAATCACGAATCACCACTGCGTGGTCGTGAATTTGTTACGCGTAAAATTACTGACTCAGTAGCAAAAATTAAATTAGGCAAATTGGATATTCTTGAATTAGGGAATATGGATGCTAAACGCGATTGGGGTTTTGCTAAAGAGTATGTAGAGGGTATGTGGCGAATGCTGCAAGCTGATGTGCCTGATACCTTTGTTCTAGCAACCAACCGTACTGAAACTGTGCGTGATTTTGTTTCTATGGCATTCAAAGCTGCTGGCTTTAATTTACGCTTTGAAGGGAAAGATGAAAATGAAATCGGGGTCGATACAGTAACAGGAAAAACTTTGGTTAAAGTGAATCCTAAGTTCTACCGCCCTGCTGAGGTTGAATTATTGATTGGGAACCCACAAAAAGCAAAAGATGTGCTTGGTTGGGAACCAAAAACAACATTAGAAGAACTCTGCCAAATGATGGTAGAAGAAGATCTTCGTCGGAATAAACAAGGTTTCTCATTCTGATGATAATGAATGGCAAGCGTGCCCTGATCACCGGTATTCAGGGATTTACGGGCCATTATATGGCGGCGGAGCTATCCGCCGCCGGTTACCGGGTATATGGTTTAGGTTCTCAGCCTTCAAACGATCTCGACTATTTTCAAGTAGATCTAATGGATGTGGATGGACTAACTTCTGTTATTGAACAGGTAAAACCTCAGGTTGTGGTTCACCTTGCGGCTATTGCTTTTGTTGGTCATGGTAACCCTGCCGCTTTTTATGATGTAAATATTGTCGGAACTCGAAACTTACTGGCAGCTATTAGTGCTGCAGCTAACAGTATTGAAGCAGTCTTACTTGCAAGTAGTGCCAATGTTTATGGTAATACACAAGCAGGGATGTTGAGTGAAACGGCAGTGGTGAATCCGGCAAATGATTACGCTGTTAGTAAGTTAGCTATGGAATATATGGCTAAACTTTGGTCAGAAAAATTGCCAATTATCATTGCTCGTCCATTTAATTATACTGGCGTAGGACAAACAGATAATTTCTTGCTACCGAAGATCGTTTCTCACTTTAAACGTAAAGCGAATGAAATTGAGTTAGGCAATTTGGATGTATGGCGTGATTTTACAGATGTAAGAGCTTTAGTTAAAGCTTATTTGGGATTATTATTAGCCAAACCTATTGGCGAAATTGTTAATGTCTGTTCAGGTAGAACTTATTCTTTACGCGAAGTTATTAATATATGTGAAGAAATCACCTCGCATAATCTAACTATTCATGTTAATCCCGCTTTTGTTCGCGCTAATGAAGTGAAAACGTTATGTGGAGATTCTAGTAAATTACAAAGTATTGTTGATGGATGGAATACCCCACCATTAGAAGAGACTTTGCGCTGGATGCTGGAAGCTTAATAATGAAAGTTATTTTTGGTACTGATCCTATTAAATATCCTTTGACTGGGATTGGTCGTTATACTTATGAGTTAGCTCGAGAATTACAGGGTAATAATGAAATTTCAGATCTTCTTTTTTTGCAAGGAAGAAGGATATCTCGAGATTTATCTAGTATAAATGTTAAATCGAGTCCGACATCAAAAGTAAAAACTTTTGTCAAAAATAGCGTAGTCGCCAGTGAGCTATATCGTCTTTCTGCACCTTGGCTAAAGAGTCTAGCTTTAAGATCTTACGATAGTTTTATTTATCATAGTCCAAACTTTTATCTACCTCCCCGTGTTCCTAATGCTGTTGCTACTTTTCATGATCTTTCCATTTTTACTTGGCCTCAATGTCATCCGGAAAATCGTGTTCGCTATATGCAAAAAGAGTTATTACTCACGTTAAAAAGAGCTAAAGTATTAATTACAGACTCTGAATTTACCCGCAAAGAGCTAGCAGAGTATTTTGATTATCCTATCGAGAAAATAGTCTCAGCACCATTAGCGAGTAGTGGTGATTTCTATCCTCGTGAATATGCTTCTTTGCAAAGTTTAATGGGCCGATTGAACTTAATTGCAGGTCAATATACGTTATTTACAGGAACAATCGAACCAAGAAAAAATATAGCAACTTTACTCGATGCTTATGAGCGCATTCCGTTGAAGATGCGCACCCAATATCCATTGGTAATTTGTGGTTTCTCTGGTTGGAATAGTGATGTCTTGCACCGTCGCTTTGAACTAGCCGCCCAACAAGGGTGGTTATTGTATCTTGGTTACCTGAGTTCGGAAGAACTACCTCTGCTTTTCTCTGGGGCAAAAACCTTTCTGTTTCCTTCATTATATGAAGGGTTTGGGTTACCAGTTCTAGAAGCTATGGCTTCGGGAGTACCTGTTGTTTGCTCAAATGCGGCCTCATTGCCTGAGGTTTTAGGTGAGTCGGGTTTGATGTGTGATGCGCTGGATGTTGAGGGATTGACTACCGCTATTATTAAAAGTCTGGAAGATGAAAATTGGCGTAGTCGATCAATAGAATTAGGCCTCTCCAGAGCGAAAACATTTTCATGGGCTAAATGTGCTCAAGAAACAATAAAAGCCTATAAGCAGGTATGACAATATAATGTTAAAAGTACTGCATTTTTATAAAACATATTATCCGGATTCATTTGGTGGTATTGAGCAAGTTATTTTCCAATTGTGCGAGGGTGGTGCAAATAGAGGTATTGACTCGACAGTTCTTTCTTTAAGTAAACGAGGTAGTATCTCTAATCAGAGAATAAAATCGCATACGGCATATTGTTCTCCAATAAATTTTGAAGCAGCATCAACCCCTTTTTCCTTTCAGGCATTAAGGGATTTTAAAAAGCTAGCTCAACAGGCTGATATTATCCATTATCATTTTCCATTCCCTTTTATGGATATGGTTCACTTTCTATCGGGTATTAAAAAGCCGACTGTTGTTAGTTATCATTCTGATATTGTTAAGCAAAAAAACATATTAAAAGTATATGCACCACTAATGAATCTGTTTCTTGGTGATGTTTCACATATTGTGGCCGCTTCTCCTAATTATGTGGCAACCAGTGTAACACTGAAGAAGTTTTCACATAAAGTTAGTGTTATTCCTTATGGGCTAGATGAGAAATCTTATCCGATACCAACACCGAGTCGTCTTGAGTTTTGGAAAAACAAATTTGGTTCTCGTTTCTTTTTGTTTGTCGGAGCTTTTCGCTATTATAAGGGTTTACACATTCTTATTGAAGCAGCTAAAAACTCAACTTACCCGATTGTTATTGTTGGTGCGGGGCCCATTGAGTCTGAATTAAAAAAACAGGCAAAAGAACTAAAAATTGAAAATATTCATTTTTTAGGTGCGGTATCTGATGAAGATAAAACGGCTTTGTTAACTCTATGCTCTGCAGTTGTCTTTCCTTCTCACTTACGTTCTGAGGCTTTTGGTATCACTTTGTTAGAAGGTGCTATGTACGGTAAGCCCTTAATTTCAAGTGAAATTGGGACAGGAACGACTTTCATTAATATCAATCAACACACTGGATTGGTTGTCCCTCCATCAGATCCTGCAGCATTAAGATTAGCGATGGATCAGTTGTGGGATAATATTGAGTTATCAGAAGAGTTTGGCCGTAATGCCCGAAATCGTTATCTAGAAAACTTCACCTCTGAAAAAATGGTTTCAAGTTATATCGATTTATATAATGAAATAATGGCTAGATGATTTAATGTATCTTTTTTATGTGTGTTTTTAAAATGAATGTTTTTAACAGTATAATATTTATTCGTTTCTCTTTGTTATGATTAATTTATGAAATATCTGCTGATATTTTATAAATGTAATCAGGAACTTTCTGATGTAAGCTTGGATACAGATAAATGAATAATGAATTATCCTAGTTTATTGCGTTTCGTTCACAGAACTAATCCCACCAGATTTAACTGTTTAAAGTTGAAGAGGTCATAACAAATGAAGTGTTTGAAAGCAGTCATTCCTGTCGCAGGACTTGGCACCCGCATGTTGCCGGCGACCAAGGCGATTCCGAAAGAAATGCTGCCAGTGGTCGATAAGCCCCTGATTCAATATATCGTGAATGAATGTGTTGCCGCCGGGGTTAAAGAGATCGTGCTGGTTAGCCACTCATCCAAAAATGCGATAGAAAACCATTTTGATACATCATTTGAATTGGAAGCGGCTCTGGAATCACGAGTTAAGCGGCAGTTATTAAAGGAAATTAAAAACATTTGCCCACCGGATGTCACTATCATGCAGGTACGACAGGGTCATGCCAAAGGCTTAGGTCATGCAGTCCTTTGTGCTCAACCTATGGTGGGAGACAATCCGTTTATTGTACTGCTACCTGATGTTTTACTTGATGATTCAACAGCCAATTTATCTAAAGAAAATCTTGCCAAGATGATTCAGCGCTTTGAGGAAACTGGGCGTAGCCAGATTATGGTTGAGCCAGTACCACAAGCTGATGTTTCTAAATATGGTATTGCAGACTGCGGTCATGTCGATTTAGCACCAGGTGAGAGCACCCTGATGACAGCAGTTGTTGAGAAACCTTCCGTAGCTGATGCACCGTCTAACCTTGCGGTGGTCGGGCGCTATGTGTTGTCAAAAGATATCTGGCCACTATTGAAGAAGACACCCCGTGGTGCAGGGGATGAAATTCAGCTTACGGATGCAATTGCGATGTTAATGGAGCAAGAACCTGTAGAAGCTTTCCATATGACGGGTAAGTCTCACGATTGTGGCGATAAACTTGGCTACATGAAGGCATTTGTCACCTATGGTGTTCGTCATAATACCGAAGGTGAAAATTTTTCGGCTTGGTTAAAACAGCAAATCAACTAACATGAGTTAGTGGCTGTATGTAGAATGATTTTAAATTTTCACAAGAAATCAGTAGGTTAATTATGACCAAATTGAAAGCAGTGATCCCTGTGGCGGGTTTAGGCATGAGAATGCTCCCTGCTACGAAAGCCATTCCAAAAGAAATGCTGCCTATTGTTGATAAGCCATTGATTCAATATGTAGTTAACGAATGTGTTGCTGCCGGTATTAAAGAGATTATCTTGATAACCCATTCATCAAAGAATGCGGTAGAAAACCATTTTGATACTTCCTATGAACTGGAAGCGATGCTGGAGGCCCGCGTTAAGCGCCAGCTATTGGACGAAGTGCAGTCTATCTGCCCGCCGGGGGTGACTATTATGCATATTCGTCAAGGGCATGCTGAAGGTTTGGGCCATGCGGTGCTCTGTGCCAAGCCACTGGTGGGGGATGAGCCATTTGCTGTGTTACTGCCAGATGTTCTGATTGATGATGCGAAATCAGATTTGACTCGGGATAATCTTGCTCAATTGGTCAAACGTTTCGAAGAAACAGGTACTAGCCAGGTATTAGTGCATTCGGTTGAACCAGAAGCGCTTTCAAATTACTCGGTAATCTCTTGTGAAAAGCCAGATCTGGCACCCGGTGAGAGCAGTCGAATTAAAGCCATGGTTGAGAAACCACAAAGCCCGGTTGACTTACAATCAAATCTATCAGCAGTTGGGCGTTATGTGCTGTCAGCCGATATTTGGTCGTTATTAGAGAAAACCAAGCCCGGGGCATGGGGGCGCATTCAATTGACTGATGCCATTGACGCATTAGCAGAGGAAAAGCCGGTCGACGCTGTTGCTTTAACCGGGCAATCTTATAACTGCGGTGAGAAATTAGGTTATATGCAAGCATATGTTGCTTATGGATTACGTCATCCAAAGCAAGGCGCTGAGTTTAAAGCTTGGTTAAAAGATTTTTTAGCCTAGGCTGCGATTTAAGATAAATGAAAAGCAATCCATGTGATTGCTTTTTTTTTGTGTCATTCGTCTTAATGAGTTGAATCATGTTTAACGCTCAGTCAGGGAAAGCAAACCATTGCGGACAGCAACTGGTCAGTTGTGCTATCTATCGCACCAATCACTACCCAGCTGACATAATCCTGAGTTAACATGTTTCCCACATCAAAAACCTGTTGGCCTCATAGCCGGTAACAGGTGTCATCCTTCAGACAGGAGTTTTTTTAATGTCCAAACAACAGATCGGCGTTGTCGGTATGGCGGTGATGGGCCGTAACCTGGCGCTCAACATCGAAAGTCGTGGTTATTCCGTCTCTATCTTTAACCGTTCATCAGATAAAACCGACGAAGTGGTCGCTGAGAATCCAGGTAAGAATCTGGTGCCAAGTTATACCGTTGAAGAGTTTGTTGATTCACTGGAAAAACCGCGCCGTATCCTGCTGATGGTGAAAGCGGGTGAAGCAACGGATAAGACAATTGCCTCACTGACGCCACATCTTGATAAAGGTGACATTCTGATTGATGGTGGTAATACTTACTACAAAGACACCATCCGTCGTAATCGTGAACTTTCTGAGCAAGGCTTTAACTTTATTGGCACCGGCGTTTCCGGTGGCGAAGAGGGCGCATTGAAAGGCCCTTCAATCATGCCTGGCGGTCAGAAAGAAGCTTACGAACTGGTTGCACCAATTCTTGAGAAGATTGCTGCTCGTGCCGACGATGGTGAAGCATGTGTTGCTTATATCGGTGCAGACGGTGCAGGTCATTACGTGAAGATGGTTCACAACGGTATCGAATACGGTGATATGCAATTGATCGCTGAAGCCTATTCTCTGTTGAAACAGTCTTTGGACCTGAGCAACGAAGAATTAGCAAGTACCTTTACTGAGTGGAATAAAGGTGAGCTGAACAGCTATCTAATTGATATCACCAAAGATATCTTCACCAAAAAAGATGAAGATGGTAAATATCTGGTTGATGTGATTCTGGATGAAGCTGCGAATAAAGGTACAGGTAAATGGACCAGCCAAAGTTCTCTGGACTTGGGTGAGCCATTAACATTGATCACGGAATCAGTGTTTGCTCGCTATTTGTCTTCGTTGAAAGATCAGCGAGTAGCTGCATCTAAAGTGCTGACTGGTCCTAAAGTACAGCCTTTTGCCGGTGATAAAGCTGAGTTTATCGAAAAAATCCGTCGTGCACTGTATCTGGGTAAAATTGTTTCTTACGCACAAGGTTTCTCTCAGCTGAAAGCGGCGTCTGACGAAAATAACTGGGATCTGCATTATGGTGAAATCGCTAAGATTTTCCGTGCGGGTTGCATTATTCGTGCTCAGTTCTTGCAGAAAATCACTGATGCATATGCAGAAAATGCAGATATCGCTAACTTGTTGCTGGCACCCTACTTCAAGACAATCGCTGATGAATACCAACAAGCACTGCGTGATGTAGTGTCTTACGCTGTTCAAAATGGTATCCCGACGCCAACTTTCTCCGCGGCGATTAACTACTATGATAGTTACCGTTCCGCAGTGCTGCCCGCCAATCTGATTCAGGCGCAGCGCGATTATTTTGGTGCACATACTTATAAGCGTATAGATAAAGAAGGTGTATTCCACACCGAATGGATGGAGTAATCCGTCTTTCGGCTACTGCGCTTTGCCCTTCTGGGATTGCGCAGTGTTCGGACTCCTCACTTACTACGTGTACGTTCCGGGTTCCTGTGCGCTGGGTGCCCCCAGACTAATGTTGCTCGCAACACCTTGGTTTGGTGGCGTGATTAAGCGGCCAAAGTGCCCTTGAGTACATGCGTTGATGGGTGGTTTACCGCAATAAAAATGCCCCCGCAGTGAAACCTTCGGGGGCATTTTTTATCTTTCATACGTGCACAGGAAAATTACTTCTCGTGGCGTTCCCGCAGACGACCAATGACTTTGCTCAGATCCAAATCCTGATCCTGCAATAATACCAATAAGTGATACATCAAATCGGCGGATTCGTTCGTTAACTCTTCGCGATCATTTACCGTCGCGGCGAGGGCGGTTTCGACACCTTCTTCCCCCACTTTCTGCGCAATGCGTTTAGTGCCACTGGCATAGAGTTTGGCAGTGTAAGAACTGGCCGGATCTGCTGATTTACGTGATGCCAACAACTGCTCTAATTGATATAGGAAGCTCCAATCGCTAGCTGCCGGCGCAAAACAACTATTATGGCCTAAATGGCAGGTCGGGCCGACAGGGTTAACCAGTATCAATAGCGTGTCATTGTCGCAGTCAGGGTAGATATTTACGACATTGAGGAAGTGACCAGAGCTTTCGCCCTTAGTCCATAGGCGCTGTTTAGTTCGAGAGAAAAAGGTCACTTTTCCCGTCTCTTCAGTTACCGCTAGCGCTTCCCGATTCATATACCCCATCATCAGAACTTCGCCGGATACGGCATGCTGAACGATAGCTGGCATCAGGTTGTCGACTTTTTCCCAATCTAGTTGGTTAACTTGTTGTTCGCTTAACACACTCTTATCTCCACGCCTTGTTCAGACAAATACTTTTTCAATTCGCCGATATTAATGATTTGCTTATGGAACACAGATGCTGCCAGCGCGCCGTCAACATCGGCATCTCGGAATGCTTCGAGGAAGTGCTCTGGTGTTCCGGCACCGCCAGAAGCAATCAGAGGAACATGGCAGATAGCCCGCATCTGTTTCAACTGACGCAAATCATAACCGTTACGCACGCCATCCTGATTCATCATATTCAGCACAATCTCACCGGCCCCGCGTAATTGGACTTCTTTGATCCAATCTTCGGTCTGCCAGGTGGTAGCTTTGGTGCGTTTTTCATCACCAGTAAACTGATAAACCTGATAACTATCACTTTCCTCGTCATACCACGTATCAATACCAACGACGATACATTGTACGCCATAGCGGTCGGCTAGTCGGGTAATTAACGTAGGGTCAGCCAATGCTGGTGAGTTGATGGAGATTTTATCAGCACCAAAAGTCAGGATCTGACCGGCATCTTCAACACTCTTAATTCCCCCTGCAACGCAGAAAGGAATATCAATCACTTCAGCGACTCGTGATACCCAGCTTTTATCGACAACACGGCCATCGGAGGAGGCGGTGATATCGTAAAATACCAGTTCATCGGCGCCTTCCTGCGCGTAACGCTGCGCCAACGGTACGATATCACCAATGATTTCATGATTACGGAACTGGACGCCTTTAACCACTTGACCGTCTTTTACATCCAGACAAGGAATTATACGTTTTGCCAGCATGCAATCGCCTCCTTCACATTGAACTTACCGTCCAGTAGCGCCCGGCCCACTATCACGCCTTGTACACCACTGCCACGTAGGCGAGCGATATCATCCAAACAACCAATGCCACCGGAGGCCTGAAATGCCACTTGTGGATAGCGCTGGCAGACTTCCTGATACAGTTCGACATTCGAGCCACTCAACGTACCATCACGGGAGATATCCGTGCAGAGCACATGTTTGAGGCCAAACGGCAAAAATTGTTCGACAATTTGCTCTAACGTAGCATCGGAGTTTTCCTGCCAGCCGCTGATGGCCACTTGCTTGCGACCTGCATCATTAATGCGTACATCCAGCGCCAAGACAATGGCTTCAGAACCATAGCGCTCGAACCATTGTTGTACCATTTCGGGTTGCTTAACGGCGGTTGAACCAACCACCACGCGCGTCGCACCGGCTTCTAGTAGGGCAATAACATCTTGCTCATTGCGGATACCCCCCCCCACTTGTACGGGCACATCAACACCGGCCAGTAACTCGCGCAATAGCGGGATTTGGCGGGCAGCGGGATCTTTGGCACCGGTCAAATCAACCAAATGTAATACCTGAGCACCTTGTTGCTGATAATCTTGTAAGCGTGGCAATGGGTGATTGCCATAGTCACGCTGTTGGCCGTAATCGCCCTGATGCAAACGCACCACCTTGCCTTCGATCAAATCCAAAGCGGGAATAATCATGGTGCTTACATCTCCAGAAAGTTTTTCAGCAATTGGGCTCCAGCCGCTCCGGAGCGTTCCGGATGAAACTGCACACCAAAGAAGTTGTCTTTTTCGACTGCGGCGGTAAACGGCTCGCCGTAATTGGCTTGGGCGATGGTATTTGGGCATATTGGCATTGCGTATCCGTGCACAAAGTAGAAATAAGTTCCGTCTGGGATACCACGGAACAGATGACTCCCCGCCTGAGGGGTTATCTGATTCCAACCCATATGCGGTAGCGGTAAACCGAAGTCCGTCATCTGTTTTACCGGAGTATCAATAATACCGAGTGTCTCGATACCGCCACTTTCTTCACTGCTGGTAGCCAGCAATTGCATACCGAGGCAGATGCCCAAAACCGGTTGAGTGCAGCTTTTTATCAGCTCGATAAGCTCACGCTGCTTCAGTTGATCCATTGCAGCATGGGCGGTACCCACACCGGGCAGAAACAGCTTATCGGCCCGCAACACAATCTCTGGGTCACGGCTGATTACCGGCGCATAACCTAAGCGCTGCACCGCGTAAGTGACAGAGGAGAGGTTGGCACAACCGGTATCCAGAATCACCACTTCCATTAGAGCACCCCTTTGGAACTTGGCAGGGTGTTACCCTCTACGCGGATAGCCTGACGTAAGGTGCGACCAAATACTTTAAACAGGCTCTCTACCCGGTGGTGATCGTTGCGACCCTTGGTTTTCAGGTGCAGGGTACAGGCCATAGCATAGGAGAGGGAGCGGAAGAAGTGCTCGACCATCTCGGTACTCAGATCGCCGACGCGTTGGTAGTTAAATTCAGCTTTGTATTCCAAGTGTGGGCGGCCAGAAATATCCAGTGCGCAACGTGCCAGACATTCATCCATTGGCAGTACAAAACCAAAGCGGCCAATACCTCGTTTATCACCCAGTGCGTTGTTAATGGCTTCACCCAGTGCCAGCGCGGTATCTTCCACAGTGTGATGATCATCAATATAGAGATCACCGCTGACCTGAATATCCATACGAAAACCGCCGTGAGTGGCAATTTGGTCCAGCATATGATCGAAGAAACCAACACCGGTTTTGATCTTGCTGCCGCCTTCGCGATCTAGCCAGACATCAACATCAATAGCGGTTTCTTTGGTGACACGGTTAACATGAGCATGGCGGTCGCGTTGGGTGAGTTGCTTGGCAATTTGCGACCAATTTAAGCCGTCACGTTGATAACGCAGGCCGTTGATACCCATATTTTGAGCGAGCTGTAAATCAGTCTCGCGGTCGCCTATCACATAGCTGTTGGCACTGTTCATCACGCCTTCGGCCAAATAGCTTTCAACCAAGGCTGTTTTTGGCTTCCGACAAGCACAGTTATCTGATGGCAGGTGTGGGCAAATTAATACTTGCTCAAAATTGATTCCCTGAGAACTGAAAATTTGCATCATCAAATTATGCGGCGGATCAAAGGTTTCCTGTGGGAAACTACTGGTACCTAAACCATCTTGATTCGTGATCATCACCAAGCGGTAATCTGCTTTTTGCAATGCCAGTAGTGCTGGAATAACGTCTGGCTCCAGCGCCAGTTTATCCAGCCGGTCAACCTGATAATCTTCTGGTGGTTCCGCAATCAGGGTGCCGTCTCTGTCAATAAAAAGAAATTTCTGGCTCATATTGTTTCCTTACGGAGGCTGGAGGTATTAGTTTTATTCGTGCTATCAATGCCGGGCAGAGGAGCCAGAGCCGCAATAACGCGTTCACACTCTTCACGGGTACCGATAGTAATGCGCAAGCAGTTGGATAAACTTGGCTGTTTATTTTGGTCACGTAAAATAATGCCTTGATCCCACAGTGTTTTGAACACACTGCTCGAGGCAGTGAAGCGCACCAGTAAATAGTTACTCTCGCTAGTAAATACTTGTTCAACACAGGCGCAGTCTTGCAGCGCATTCTGTAGCCATTCGCGATTGGCTCGGACTTCATTTACCCGCTGACGCATTTGCTCAAGGCCCTGCGGGCTGAGTGCTTGTGCGGCAATATCAGCAACCGGTGTAGATAATGGGTAGGGCGCAATCACCTTAAGCAATAGTTGGATGATATCGCTGTTGGCGAGTGTAAAGCCACAACGTAAACCCGCTAATGCAAAGGCTTTCGATAAGGTACGCAAAATGACTAAATTCGGATAATCTTTTAACCAACCACTCACTGAGGCTTGTGGACAGAACTCAATATAGGCTTCGTCGATAGCCACGATAGCGCGGCCTTGTGCCAGTTCCAGTATTTCACGTAAGTCAGCGGGGTTGATTAAGTTGCCTGTTGGGTTGTTTGGGCTACAAACGTAAATCAGTTTCACCCCATCCAAACTTTCTTTAATGGCGGGTAAATCCAATTGCCAATCTGTTTTAGCTTGTACGGTGCGTCGTTCAACACCAAAGGTTTCGGCGCTCACGGCATACATACCATAAGTCGGAGGGCAGAACAGAATGGCATCTTTACCCGGCTCACAGAAAGCGCGAATCAACAGTTCGATACCTTCGTCAGCGCCACGGCTGACCAAGACCTGCTCTGTCTCTAATCCTGCATAAGCGGCATAGCGTTCAATAACCAACGTTGGCTGGCACTCAGGGTAGCGATTGAACGTTTGTGCAGTCAGTTGGTATTCGCTCGCCAGTGGATATTCATTGGCATTGAGCCACACATCGCCATTTCCCCCCAAACGGCGAGCAGACATATAAGGGGTCAGTGCGCGGACGTTGGCGCGGGCCAAATCAGTGACATTGGCAGACTTACTCATGCTTGCTCCTTATTGGTGGCTGTCAGGGCAGCGACACGTAGGGTAACGGCGTTTTTGTGAGCGGTCAGTTGTTCAGCTTGCGCCAGCGTTTCAATGGTCGATGCCAAACCCAACAAGCCTTGTGGAGTTAATTGCTGCACGGTCATTCGTTTTACAAAGTCAGCCAAGCCCAAGCTGGAATAGGTCGAGGTATAGCCATAGGTGGGCAGCACATGGTTAGTCCCAGAGGCATAGTCACCTGCAGATTCGGGTGACCAGTCGCCCATAAAGACCGAACCGGCATTGTCAATTTGGTCGATAACATCTTCTGGTTGACGTATTTGTAGAATTAAATGCTCTGGGCCGTATTGATTGCTGATATCAATACATTGCTGCAAATCTTTAGTGATGATTAAGCGGCTGCTTTCGAGTGCCTGACGGGCGATATCCGCACGCGATAACTGTTTGAGTTGCTCTTCAACGGCTTCGGCAACAGCTTGAGCAATTGCGGCATCCGGGGTCAGCAGGATCACTTGTGAATCCGGGCCATGTTCGGCCTGGGACAGCAAGTCAGAGGCGATAAACGCTGGTGTGGCACCACTGTCGGCAATCACTAACACTTCTGACGGGCCTGCTGGCATGTCAATTGCTGCGCCGTCCAGTCGTTGGCTAACCTGTCGTTTCGCTTCAGTCACATACGCATTGCCCGGCCCGAAGATTTTGTTCACTTTCGGCACGGATTCACTGCCGAAAGCCATGGCGGCGATAGCTTGCGCCCCACCAATCTGGAACACTTCTTTAATCCCACACAATTGCGCAGCGTACAGAATTTCATCAGCAATTGGCGGTGGAGAACATAAAATAACTCGCTGACAACCGGCAATGCGTGCGGGAGTCCCAAGCATCAATACCGTAGAGAGCAACGGAGCAGAGCCACCGGGAATATATAAGCCGACGGAGGCAATTGGGCGAGTGATTTGCTGGCAGCGTACGCCCGGCTGAGTTTCAACATCCACCACCGGCATTTTCTGTGCGTTGTGGAAGATTTCAATATTGCGTACCGCTTGTGCCATAGCTTGTTTAATATCGTCATTCAAGCGCCCGGCGGCAGCGGCTATTTCATCGCTGCTGATACGGATATCATTAACTTTCACAGTATCAAAGCGTTGACTGAAGTCGCGTAAGGCACTATCGCCCTCGGCTTTTACTCGGTCAAGGATTTCGCTTACTGTGGCGGTAATCCGGTCTGAAGCATTAATCGCCGGGCGACTGAGCAGCGTTTTTTGCTGCTCTTCGCTGCATTGCTGCCAGTCGATTAAGGTATTGAAATTCGTCGGCTGCATGGGTTACTCCATCATTTTTTCAATCGGTAAGACCAGAATGGAGCTGGCACCCAGCGCCTTCAGTTTTTCCATGGTTTCCCAGAACAGTGTTTCGCTACTCACCATGTGCATAGCCACGCGGCTCTTATCACCGGCCAATGGCAGAATGGTAGGGCGTTCAGCCCCCGGTAGTAGGGTAATTATCTCGTCCAGACGCTCACTCGGAGCGTGCATCATTATGTACTTAGATTCACGTGCTTGAATTACACCTTGAATTCGGGTCATTAAGCGGTCAATGAGCTGCTGCTTTTCAGTCGGCATTTCACCATCACGCTGAATCAGACACGCTTTAGAGCGATAAATGACTTCGACTTCACGCAGGCCATTGGCTTCCAGTGTGGCGCCGGTTGATACCAAATCGCAGATAACATCAGCCAAACCAGCACGTGGGGCAACTTCGACAGAACCGTTCAATAAGCAAGATTTGAACGTCACGCCTTGCTTATCAAGATATTGTTTTAAAATGTGTGGGTAAGAGGTGGCGATGCGTTTATTTTGCAGGCACTGCGGGCCGGTGTACTCGGTATCAAGTGAGGCGGCAAGTGACAAGCGGCAGCCACCGAAATCCAGACGACGCAAGGTGAAGTAACGAGGATCTTCGCCCTGAGCGCGGCGGCTCAGTAACTCTTCTTCCAGCACGTTTTCCCCAATAATGCCCAGATCAACCACGCCATCCATCACCAACCCTGGGATATCGTCATCACGTACACGTAGGATATCAATTGGCATATTTTCAGCAAAAGCGATCAGGCGCTGTTGTTGTAAATTGATTTTAATCCCGCAGCGCGATAGCAATTCATGACAATCATCACTCAGGCGGCCTGATTTCTGCATCGCAATGCGCAAACGTGTTTTATCTAGCATGGTAATCCTCTTAACTCATTAATTTAATTTTATAAAATCGTGGACAACAAAAAAGCCCTCGGAAGATAATCTTCCGAGGGCTTTCTCTATTGCGTTCTACGCCACCTGGAAGATTCGTTAACCGTCTTCCAGCACACATCGGCCTGCAAGACTAGTCAGGATGATGGTGATGATGGTGATTAAATTGAACGCGATTCATAGTAGCTTCTCTGTTTGGGCTTTCTTACATAGCTAAAATAGCCATATTTAGAACGTGCCATAATTTCTGTCAATCAACGTAAACCATTAAGCGGGTAGGGCGCAACCTTTTTTTCATTGAGCTGTTTTATTTCAAAGTAAGTGCGGTACGTTATCTGCTGATTGTGCCTTGTCTTTCGGTGATTATCTCTTCTATTTTGGATAATTTAAGCAGAAAGTTATTACGGACGACTCTTGTGCCGATGAATGAAAAACTGGCATGTTTTATGAAAACTCCAGCCGTTTGTGGAAGCTAATTGGGTCTGCATGCCAAAGACTTTGCTGCCACAATGGATGGGACGGTCTAACAGGGCGGGGCGGCTAATATTGCGGTGCTGAAACTGGGCGAAGAAGGTCAAATAAATAAGCACGCCAATTTCTGGGGGAATGGTGGCCAACAGGTTGGCAAGGTACATCCTCATAGTTCAGTTATATTGATTATTTGATATGAAGGATGGATTTTCTATATAAGTAAATACCTATTAGCATGACTATAACGCCGGTTGAGAATAAATATAACAATGAGTTTACATTTCCAGTCTGATAATTTGGCATTCCAAACAGATCGGTTTCCATAAAATAGCTTCTTATAGACTCAATACAAAGTAAAATCCCGCAAACAATGCCTGATGTGCCTAAATATCTTGACGGGTTCTTCATAAACAGTTCAAAGGTATTATTTGAAAAAAACATATTGTGCTCCATATTTTAAAGTAAACGACAAAGTGTACTTAATTAGCTGAGACGACTTCCTTTATAGAGTCTGAAGCTTGTATATATCTGCTCTCCAGGCGTTACATACAACGAATTAACGTGAAAAAATCAATCTTTACAGCAAGATAAAACGACTGAATCGTCAGGCAGTTAGATACTCAAAATCCACATAAATGTATAACAAGATCATCAGCAAATTTATTGAGCGCGGACATTATTTATTTTAATCATATTCATTATATTGAGTGTACTATCCACCTAAAAGGGATTTTTATGAGAGTATTTACTAAACTTAACATTTTATCGACCATTGCTGGAACAACAATATTTTTTCATTCTCCTTTATATGCCACTGATACAGTTAAAAATTATAAATACTCATTATCAGACGGAATAGATATTTGTCTTAAGAAAGTTAAAGAAAAGCTTGGTGATGAGACAAAGGTTTCAACATTAAGTACATTTTTTTCTTCTGGGGGGGAAATTAAGTCCCGTAGTACTAAGGAGCCGCAAGGTGCGATGACGACTTGTAGTGTCTCTTACCTGAACCCGGAAAACGCGAATAGATTGTTAAACATGCGCATGGATACTCGAACCGGTGAGTTTCAAAGCCCACGCCAGGTAGAGATCCGCGTGAGTGGTGATTCATCAAAATTCAACCTCAATAACTACTTAATTTCTCTTGATAAAATTGATATGTCGTCGCTTCCCGCGTTCATGGCAAGTCAGGAGAAAAAGTTGAGTGAGCATTACTCAACATTTGCCTGGACCGGTGTCCGTCTAACCAGTCCGGGTACCTTTAGTAATAAGCATCAGTTGCGTGTTGACGTGGGAGGGCGGCTTGCCGTCAATGACATATTAGATACCGGCTATGCTGAACTCTCAGTAGATGGTAAGACAGTCAATAAAAATCGACTAGTCAAGTAAGGGGAGTTGTAATCTATATTCCTCAAGGGCGGTTAATTGGATGGACACCCACCTAACTTGAGTTTTGAAGAACTACGGCTTAAGTCCCTTGCCAATCTAGGTAAGTTGACGAATTCCCAGATCGTTATAAAATCAGCCGCAGCCATCAGAGTATGGCTGCGGTAGATCTTTCCTTTGCGCATATCCTTAGAGAAATCAATCAGATTACTCAACAACAAGTCAATACCATGGTATGGCAATTGTTAGCTTTTAATTATTGGCGTAAGTTTAGGGTGAAGCCATTCTGGAGATGATGACAATGAAAAAGGTATCGATTATAGGTCTTGGTTGGTTAGGCCTGCCTTTAGCGCAATCACTGATTCGCCGTGGTGTTCAGGTGGTAGGGAGTAAGACAACACCCGATGGCGTTGATGCTGCCAGAATGAGTGGGATTGATTGTTATCAATTGCAACTGACACCGGAACTGATTTGTGAACCGGATGATTTGGCACAACTGATGTCGGCCGATGTCCTGATTATCACCTTGCCAGCCAGTCGTACCACTGACGGTGGCGCGCAGTATTTTCAAGCGGTGCAGATGGTGGTCGATAGTGCACTAGCATTTGGTGTGCCGCGCATTATTTTCACCAGTTCCACCTCGGTTTATGGCGATACCCGTGGCCGTATCAAAGAGAGTTCGCCGTTGCAACCGGTAACCACAGCAGGCAAAACCCTAGAGGAACTCGAACTTTGGCTGCACAAATTGCCAAATACTTCGGTGGATATCTTGCGGCTGGCCGGGCTTGTGGGGGCCGATCGCCATCCTGGGCGTTTCCTCGCAGGCAAAACTAACGTGAAAGGTGGTTCGCAGGGGGTGAATCTGGTGCATCAGGAAGATGTCATCTCCGCAATCGAGTTGCTGCTTAATTTGCCAAGAGGCGGTCATATTTACAATCTGTGTGCGCCAATGCACCCGCGTAAGCGTGACTTTTATCCTGCTTGTGCACGGGCTTTGCAATTGACGCCGCCCGAATTTGCACCTGACGATATTGAAGAGCCCATCCGTGAGATCGATGGCAGTAAGATTTGCAGCGAGTTGGGATTTGAATATGCTTATCCTGACCCCGAAAGAATGCCTTTAAACTAATGATATCAAATGGCTAGCGGTGCTAAGTGCCGCTAGCCCTTTGACTCAATACACCGTTAAGTATCATCGTTTCTGATGAATATAGGTCAGTGCCAAGGCCATCGCCAATACCAGCCCTTTGATGATATCCATCGCATAATAAGGCACTGACAGCATAACTAACCCGTTTTGCAGCACCCCTAGAATCACGGCACCAATGAGAGTACCAATAGCATTAGGCTTGCCTGAACCTGCCAGTGAAAAACCAATATAAGCTGCTGCCACAGCATCCATCAGGTAACCACCGCCAGCATTGACTTGCGATGAGCCTATACGTGACGCCAATAGAATCCCGCCTAGCGCCGCCAACAGTGACGAAAACACATAGGCCAGTACTCGATAGCGCACGGTGCGGATCCCCGCTAAACGGGCCGCTTCTGGATTACCACCCATGGCATACATTCGTCGGCCATGTTTGGTTAGTGACAAATACAGCTGCACTATAATCGTGACGACCAACATAATTATCACGATTACAGGTACTTGTCCCAGCGCTGAAAACATCTCAGGAATGACGCCTTCCGCCATGTCGCCATTTGGCAGCAACATATTCTGCGTGATAGAGCCGCCGTAGCTGTAGGTCATCGCTACACCCTGAATCACAAACAGGCTGGCAAGGGTCGCGAGCATGTCGGGGATTTTCAGTACCACAATCAGAAACGCGTTAAATAACCCCACCAGAGTACAAATCAACAGTGTCAGAATGATAGCCCCGGTGGTGCCAAAGCCGTACCAGACAAACAGCGACATCACAATGGCATTAGCCAGTGAGGCGGTAGAACCGACCGATAAGTCGAAACCACCAACGGACAGTGAGATGGACACACCGATGGCAATCACTGTAACAATAGCGATGGACCGCAAGATATTGATGATATTGTTTGGATCAAGAAAATTGTCTGATGCCAAGCCAAATAACGCGATCAGCGCCACAACGGTGAGTAACATCCCCCATTTGTAGAGAAAATCAAACAGCTGGTGACGCCATGGCTGCGCGTCCGGCAGGGATATTTCTTTACTCACTGAGGGGTTCCTCCGGTTGAAAATAGTAATAATGTTTCTTCGTCGATATCTGCGGCATTTAGCTCGGCGACAATACGCCCATCCCACAGCACGCAGATACGATCACATAGACCGACCAATTCTGAAAATTCACCGGACGCATAAATAATGCCTTTTCCCTGCTGGGCCAATCCGTCAATCAGAGCGAACAGATCCTGTTTGGCTTTGATATCCACCCCTTTGGTTGGCTCATCAAAAATCAACACTCGTGCATTACCGCGCAACCACTTACCGATAGCCACTTTTTGCTGATTTCCGCCAGATAAACGGGCCAGTTTTTGTTGCGGTGATGAGGTGCGAATCCCCAAGCGCTGGATTAACTCTTTAGCCCAACTCAACTCTTGACGACGGCTAAAAAGACTCCAGCGAGAAAAACTGTCATCAGCGGCGACACTGAGGTTCATCGGAATGCTTTCGTGAATAAAAATACCTTCTTTACGTCGCTCTTCCGGTACCAGTGCCAGCCCTTGTATAACTGATTTTTCAGGTGAGCGGGGCTTCCAGGCTTTCCCTTGTAATTCACCTTGTTCAACCCGACTGGGCGTGGCGCCAAACAGCGCTTTGCACAATTCGGTTTTGCCCGCACCGGCTAACCCAGCAATGCCTAAAATCTCTCCTTCATGTAGTACTAAGGAGATATCACGCAGTTTATGTTGATCATGTAGCCCTCTGACGGATAGCAGAGTTTTATGGCTAAATGTTGTCCGTCGAGGAGGGAAAATATCATCCAAAGTATGGCCAAGCATCTTCTCTACAATTTGCTCACCCGTCAGATCGCCCATCACATCATGGCTGACACGGCGACCATCGCGTAGCACCGTGAGTTGATCGCAAATTTCACGCAATTCATGGATACGATGTGAAATGAAAACAATGGCCATCCCTTCGGATTGCAAACGACGAACGACACGAAACAGGCGCGCACTCTCTTCTTGATCCAGTGGCGCGGTGGGTTCATCCAAAATCAGAAAACGGCATTGGTGGGATAGTGCGCGGGCTAACAGCACTTGCTGTTTCTCCGCCAATGTGCAGGATTCAAGCCGTTGGCGCACATTCAGTTTAAGATCAAGCTGGTCGAGCAAGGCTTCAGCTTGACGGTAAAGTTGCGGCCAGTTAAACAGATGCCCACGTTCCGCCAGCGTATCCAGCATAATATTTTCTGCGACAGACAGGGTGGGGATTAACGCAACATCAACCTCTTGTTGAACCACATGAATACCGTGCTGCTTTGCTTGCCGAGGAGAATGAATATCAATCTGCTGACCGTCAATATAGATTTCACCGCGATAGTGGCTGTGGGCACCGGAAAGAATCGCCATCAAGGTCGATTTTCCTGCACCGTTAGCCCCCACTAACGCATGGGTAGAGCCGCCTTCTAGCGTGAAATCAACTTGTTGTAGAGCCTGAAATCCAGAAAACGAGATAGAGATATTCCGCATCTCAAGGCGGGAGGAGGAGGCGCTGGACATATATTTCTGCAACTGCCCTATAAAAGTTTTGTAACGAATCAGGCAGTCAATAATGCTGCGGTAGTCCTCTTTTTTAACACAGTTTCGATAATTCGCAACAAACTAAAATAGTTAAGGTATATCAAAAAATTATTAAACAATGGAGGGGATGCCCTTAAGATGGAAAACACTGCTGACATCGCAACGTGTAATAAATAATGAGCTAAAAGGAATAGTGGCATGAGCACCAATGCAATCCGAGTGCAGGTAGGGCCTGCAAATTATTTCTCTTTCTCCGGTGCTATCGATAAATTGAGTGAATTTTATCCTCAGGAGGCACTGGATAATGCACTGTGGATTTACGGCGAGCGCGCATTGGCGGCAGCAGGGGATTATTTGCCTGCTGCGTTCCATAGCCCACACGCAGTACGCGCGGTATTTTCCACCCATTGCAGTGAGTCGACGGTCGCCGATTTGGTACAAAAAGCGGGGCGTGACCGTCAGGTTGTGATTGGCATTGGTGGCGGGGCTGTATTGGATACGGCAAAAGTGGTTGCGCGTAAATTAGGGGTGCCGTTGGTGGCAATACCCACTATTGCGGCGACTTGCGCGGCATGGACACCGCTTTCGGTCTGGTATAACGATGCCGGGCAAGCGCTAAATTTTGAGATTTTCAAAGACGCCAATCATCTGGTGTTGGTTGAACCGCGCATTATTTTGCAAGCGCCCGTGGAATATCTGCTGGCGGGTATCGGCGACACGTTGGCAAAATGGTATGAAGCGGTGGTTCTCAGCCCACAACCAGAGACGTTATCATTGACGGTGCGCTTAGGATTACAAGCTGCACTGGATATTCGTAATGTGCTGTTAAAGCAGAGTGAAGCGGCATTGCAGGCAGTTAGACAGGGCGAACTGACGCAAGATTTCCTTGATGTGGTGGATGCTATTATTGCTGGTGGTGGCATGGTTGGCGGATTAGGCGAGCGTTATACTCGTGTGGCTGCGGCACATGCGGTACACAATGGACTGACGCTGTTGCCACAAACCGAGCATTTTCTCCACGGCACCAAAGTAGCCTACGGGATTTTGGTTCAAACGGCATTGTTGGCGCAGGATGATGCATTGCAATCGCTGATTATCGCTTTCAATAAATTAGGCTTGCCGACACATTTAGCAGCTTTGGATGTGAATATTCATGACCGTGATGCTATTGAGCGAGTTATTGGCCGAATTCTGAAGCCGGGAGAGTCGATCCACTACCTGCCTGTTGAGTTGAATTCAGACAAAATGTGGGCAGCAATTGAGCGGGTGGAGATTGCCGCTCAGCGTAGGTAGCACGCGGGAATAGCCGTTTAGATCAAGGCCGAATAATATTATCGTTTCAAGCTGTTTAACATCTTGTTTTTTGATCTCAAGTTAGGGCAAAATACGCCCTATGCAATAACCGACGTTTAAACGCGTCGGTTATTTTTTTGCATTCATGTTTTCACAAATCAAGAGGCCGGACAACGATCCGGATAGATAAACAGGTTCGCGAGCGATTATTCACATACGAAAATCGCCGTTATGAGGAAAGAAAGATGGGGCAATTATTCACACTGGCGCCGGTGCCCACCGGTATGCGCTGCACATGCAGCGATTATGGCGCAACAGGTATGGCAAATACCCGTTACACCGCTCTCGTTTCCCCACTTACGTATCCCAGGCAGATACGAAGTTTCCCCGTCACCTCTGACCTGCGAGCCACACTTGCAAATCGGGTTAAAGGTATGGGGAGGCTGAATCATGACGCATAATGCAACTGTTGCAGTCGGCACCAATCAAACTGGCGCAAATAACCGCGTTCAACTCAGAAAAACACTGACGTTGGTACAAGTGGTCATGATGGGTTTGGCTTATTTACAGCCGATGACCATTTTCGATACTTTCGGCATTGTATCCGGCCTGACCGATGGTCATGTCGCGACGTCTTACGCCATTGCGTTAATTGCCGTGCTGTTCACGGCCATCAGCTATGGCAAATTGGTTAAGCGTTTCCCTTCTGCGGGTTCGGCTTACACCTATGCCCAGAAATCCATTAGCCCGAATGTAGGCTTTATGGTGGGTTGGTCATCACTACTGGACTACCTGTTCATGCCGATGATTAACATTCTGTTGGCAAAAATTTATCTCGAAGCCATTTTCCCGGGTGTGCCATCATGGATTTTTGTTGGCGCACTGGTCACCCTGATGACGCTGTTTAACCTACGTGGCATCAATGTGGTGGCAAACTTGAACTCCATCATTGTGGTGGTTCAGGTGGCTATTATGGTGGTCTTCATGGGGCTGCTGATTCATGGTGTTTATCAGGGGGAAGGTGCGGGCACATTGGTTAGCCCACGTCCGTTCTACTCTGAAAATGCACATTTGGTGCCAATGATAACCGGGGCCACGATACTGTGCTTCTCATTCCTTGGCTTTGACGGTATCAGTTCGCTGTCTGAAGAAACACCGAATGCCGGTAAAGTGATCCCGAAAGCGATTTTCCTGACGGCGCTCATTGGTGGCATCATCTTTATTGTGGTGTCTTACTTCTTGCAGCTCTATTTCCCGGATATTTCGCGCTTCACAGATCCTGATGCGTCGCAGCCAGAAATTATGCTGTTTGTGGCGGGTAAATTCTTCCAGTCAGTGATTCTGTGTTTCTCTTGCGTCACCGTATTGGCATCCGGTATGGCTGCGCATGCGGGCGTTTCTCGCTTGCTGTATGTCATGGGGCGCGATGGGGTGTTCCCAGAGAAAGTGTTTGGTTACGTGCATCCGAAATGGCGTACTCCGGCCATCAACGTATTGTTGGTAGGGGGCGTGGCATTGTCCGCTATTTCCTTTGATTTGGTGACGGCAACGGCATTGATTAACTTTGGCGCGTTGGTGGCCTTTACCTTCGTTAACCTGTCGGTGATTTCACAGTTCTATATTCGTGAGCGCCGTAATCGCACGTTTAAGGATCATTTCAGCTACTTGATTCTGCCGATGATTGGGGCAGGGACAGTCGGTGTGCTGTGGATGAATCTGGAAAGCAGCTCAATGACATTGGGCTTGGTGTGGGGAGCAATTGGCCTGTTGTATATGGTCTGGAAAACCCGTGCTTTCCGTCAGGCATTGCCGCAATTTAATGGCGAACTGGCACAGTAATAACCTGTCATTACTAATGAAAACGGAGCCAAATGGCTCCGTTTTTTTATTGGTCAATCATATGCGACGGCTAACTCACCAAGCCTCTGGCATAGTCAAACAGGGCTTTCAGCAGTGCTAACTTCTCTTTATCATCTTCATACTGGTTATAGAATTGCTCGAGTTGCAGCACGTAATCTTGCACTCGCTCAGGGCTAAGTGCTTCACGGCGATGTTCTAACCAGCGCTGCTGTTCACTATCCGTTAAAGTGTTCGGATAGTTGCGGGCGCGGAAACGGAAGAGCAATGCCTCCAGCCGGGGATCTTGGAATGTTAAATCCAGCGCAGGCAGGTTTTGCGGCTCCGTTTGCAGAATAATTTTCATAGTGGCGCGGTCAGCATCGCTGAAAAAGCCGTTATACAATTGAGCATCCACATCATCAGACACCGTAAAAGCATCGGCTTGAGCAAACAGCGCGACCACTTTTTCGCGGATTTGCGGGTTTTGCCGTAGTAATTGCAGATTTTCCAAGCAGCGATGACGATCGATACCCAAGCGTTCGGCGTTCTCTGCCAACAAGGTTTTGGCAGGGGCCAGCACTGGGCATTTGTTGATATGGACCAGTTTTAGCGGCACTGCAGCATCTGGTGCATTGAGTTTATCGCGACGGGTATATAATCGTTCGCGCAGAGCATCGCTATCGAGTTCCAGTAATGGCGACATATCTCCAGCCAAATCACACATAATCACTGCATTTTTATTCTCAGGATGCCATGCCAGCGGTGCCACCCAACTGGTATTACCGCGTGCCGCTCCAAACATTCCTGAGACATGAACCAGTGGTGTCATGTTGGCAATATCAATTAATGCATTTATTTTATGCTTACTACGATGTTGGTACAGGTAGTCGAATAACCGTGGTTGTGCCTGCTTAACCAACTTTGCCATGGCGATGGTGGCGTGCACATCAGACATTGCATCATGGGCGTGTAAATGTTCGACGCCATTGGCTTTGGTCAAATGTTCCAATTTAAAACTTGGCAAACCATCTTCATTCTCCGGCCAGATAATGCCTTCTGGGCGTAGGGCATAGCAGGCACGCATCACATCGAGCAAGTCCCAGCGAGAATTCCCCCCTTGCCAGCTATAGGCATAAGGATCATAAAAATTACGATAGAAAATATTGCGGCTAACTTCATCATCAAAACGAATATTGTTATAACCGAGGATGCAGGTGCCAGGCACATTGAATGCCTGATGGATTTGGCGTGCGAACTCGGCTTCATTGACCCCATGAGCTAAGGCATGTTGCGGAGTAATGCCTGTTATCATCACGGCTTCGGGTTGCGGCAGGTAGTCATCTGCAGGCTTGCAGTAAATCACCAGTGGTTCTTCGATGATGTTGAAATCCAAATCGGTACGCACCCCGGCGAACTGTGCTGGCCTATCCAGTGCAGGGCGCTGACCGAAGGTCTCATAATCGTGAATGTAGAAAGTTGGTTGCTTATTTTTATCTGACATTATTCGGTTTAACCCTTAATCCACTATGGTCATGCTGTATGGCAGGCCTATTTTTGCCGGAGATAACTTATCCGTAGCGACCTATGACATTGGCTTAAGAATACCATTTCAGGTCAGGGAGACGTTAATTTTGTCATGATTATCAGCAATACCCACAATCTTTTAAGACGCCAAAGGGCGGCTGCAATGATTGAGTCATGAATGAAGATTTATTTTGCAACGATTATGTTTTTCTCTAAAAGTACCGATCTAACTCATATTTACCTGTCGTTTACTTAGCTATTCATACAATTCACCTACTGAATATTATAGTAGGACTCATGGTGAAAACACTTCTGTTAACCGGTGCCACGGGCTTTCTAGGCGGCGCAGTATTAGAAAAGTTATTGTTAGAGAATTCGGATTTTAATTATTTATTACTGGTACGGGCTAATACACCGGAGCAGGGCGTTATTCGTATTCGAGAGAATCTCGCAAAATTCTATTTACCTAATGCATTGCTGAATAAAATAAATGTCAGTCATATTTTATTAGGCGATTTGGCATTGCCGGACAGTTTTATTAATGATCCGCGCATCGACGGTGTGACGCATGTTATTAACTGTGCTGCTGTTGCATCATTCGGTAATAACCCATTAATTTGGAAAGTGAACGTCGACGGCACATTGGCCTTTGGCAAAAGAATGTCACAAGTTATTGGTTTACAGCGATTTATTCATGTCGGCACCGCCATGTCTTGTACGCCAGATGCAGATACTTTAGTCAATGAGCGGATATTATCCACAGAAGATGATGCACACTTAGTGGAATACACTAAATCAAAGTCGGCCATCGAACGTATGTTGACTGAACAATGCCCAGCATTACCTTTGGTCTTTGCTCGTCCTTCCATTGTTGTTGGGCATACCCGCTTGGGTTGCCAGCCCTCAAGCAGTATTTTCTGGGTATTCCGCATGGCATTAATGCTGCGCAAGTTCATGTGTTCATTAGATGACCATATTGATGTTATTCCGGTTGACTACTGCGCCGATGCTTTACTGTGTATTTTGCAACATCCCAATTTACCCGAGAATATTTATCATATTTCTGCCGGAGAGATGGACAGTGTCAGTTTTGCTGAAATTGATCAGGCTATGTCTTTCGCCGCCAGACAAAAACCCGTGGGGACGGATTATTGCCAAGTTGAATACGGTGTCTTGGTGCAGATGAGGAAGCAACTTAAAGGGATTTTTGGCCCTTGTAATGAGCGCTTGATGCTAAAAGCTATGCGTTTATATGGCTCTTTTGCCATGCTAAATGTGCGTTTTAGCAATGAACGATTACTGAGTTTAGGTATGCCACGCTCACCTCGTTTCACCGATTATATCGCTCGTTGTGTAGAGTCCAGCTCCGGCATGACTATTGCGCAACAAATGGCGGTTGATTTTAAATAAGTTGGTTTCCCCGTCTGGTCGCGACCTGCGGGGAACTCATTTTTATCCTACTCCCCTCTATAAACGCCTACCGACGACACGCCGCTACGTTGGGGCATTTTTAACGTGCTGCAGCCGGTAATAATTGAGCTAGACTTAGGGCTTAGTGTCTTATTGGATGTAGATATTGCGTGCGCCTGAATAAAAAAATATCACCATTGGATAACTTGATTTATACCCATTACCGGCTGACGCACGCTTTGCGTATTACGCTGGCTTTTATCCTAACCTTCATGATTATTCGGTTGTTGGCCGTTCCAGAAGGCACTTGGCCACTGATCACTTTGGTCGTGGTGATGGGGCCGATATCTTATTGGGGCAATGTATTATCCCGCGCGATGCAGCGTATTGGTGGCACAGTTTTTGGCGCAATATCCGGCTTAATAGCCCTTTATCTTGAATCGTATTCACTGATATTTATGTTGGCTTGGTGTGGAGTTGTGATGTTTCTGTGCGGCTATCTTACGTTGGGTAAACGGCCATACATGGCTTTACTGATTGGTATCACACTGGCCGTCGTGTGTGGTTCCGCGCCGGGGGATATGAATACGGCACTTTGGCGTAGTGGTGATGTGATTTTTGGTTCATTACTGGCATTGGTTTTTACCAGTATCTATCCCCAGCGCGCCTTTACTCATTGGCGCATGCAAATGAGTGACAATTTGCGTGCAATTAGTCAAATCTACGCGGCGTATTTGTCACCGAATGTTGTTGAACGCCCGCGCTTAGAAGCTAAATTAAAAGCTGCATTGAATCAATCAGTGAAAATGCGCGCTCTGATTGCACCATCCAGCAAAGAATCTCATATTGATAAGGATATTTTTGAAGCGATCCAAACATTAAGCCGTAATCTGATATGTACTCTAGAGTTGTTGGTAGATGCTTATTGGTCGTCACGAGAAAGCCACTTTATTATGCTTAATGCTAAAGGGTTACGTAGTACGCAGCTGATGACAATTCGCTCTTTGAACACATTAAGTGACAGCTTGCGAGATGGCTCACCGGCGCGTGAGCGCGAAGTGGCTGCCGAGTTGAGTGAAATTGCGAACGAATTGAAATCACTGATGTTGGCTGTTACGCAGGAGCAGCAAATAGAAACCCCGATTTATGGCTATGTATGGCTGAGTATGGAGTTGACCAAACAGCTTGAGGAATTAGATGATCTGATTAATATGACCTTGCGCAGGTGATCAATTGAAGCTTAAGACAGATGAAATTTCTGTCTGGCGAGTAAAGCAGGTAAGATAAGCCTATGGGTCTGATCACCAGCAATTGAATTTGTGTAAAACTTAAGTGAAGGTGTAAAAATGGATAATGCAATTAAGCCGACTTTCCAGGACGTTTTGGAGTTTGTGCGTATGTTTCGTCGCAAAAATAAGTTGCAGCGTGAAATCGTTGATAACGAGAAGAAAATCCGTGATAACCAAAAACGCGTTCTGTTGCTTGATAACCTGAGTGATTACATCAAACCAGGGATGAGCATTGAAGAGATTCAGGCCATTATCGCTGATATGCGTACCGCTTATGAAGATCGTGTCGATGAGTACACCATCAAAAACGCCGATCTGTCTAAAGAACGCCGTGAACTGTCGAAGAAACTGAAAGCGATGGGCGAAGTGAAGTAATATTTTCACCCGCAGATAGCACAATTAATAGAAAGGCTGGCAATCAATGCCAGCCTTTTCTTTTTGCCTAACAGAGTGATCAATTAGACGATTTTCCTGATCTTAAGAAACGAAACGCAGGGATATTTACCCCTTTGACAAAGATAAATGCCAGCAGCAAAGATCCCCACAATGCCATAGTGATATAGCTACTCACACCCATAATGTTTAGCCCACTTTCCAGCATTTGCAGTAGGAACAGCGCCAACACAATACCGAAAATCTTACCGAACCCGCCGTCAGGATTTACTCCGCCTAATACTGTCGCCAAAATAGTGATAAGCAGCAGTGACTCGCCATAGGAGGCTTTCGCTGAGTTCAATTTTGACATCATCAATAACGCAGCCACAGCGCACAGCAGTGATGAAATGACATACACCCAAATTAGCGTACGGCGCGTATTAATTCCCGAGAAGAATGTCGCCTTCTCATTGGAACCAGACAAATAGATTTGGCGACCTAAGGGGGTTTTAGCCAATATTAACCAGATAATTGTTGCTACTGCCGCGAACAGATAGAGCGGTAAAGGAATCCCAAGAAAATAGCTGCGATCCAGTGCCAGCACATAGTTGGGGAAGTTAGAAATAGCGGAGCCTTTGGATATGAGCACATTCACGCCTTTGAGCAAGGTCATTATGCCAAGTGTTGCCAGAATAGGGGAGACCCGGACAACCGAGATAAGCACTCCATTAATTAGCCCCACAACCAAAGCAACCGACGCACCAGCCAGCAACATCAATATCATTGAGCTGAATGTCGGCTCCAGATGAGTACAAACCCATGCCATGACCAGAGCACTGGCATTGGCGGTCGCAATAATGGATAAGTTAATCCCACCCGTCAGCATAGTGATAGCCATGGCCAATGTTAATACCCCTGCAACAGGGATTTGCGAAGCAATGGATTGGAAGTTAGCCGCAGACCAGAAAACCTGCGGAATCAGCACACTGAACACGACAGCAACCAACACCAGCAGTGCCACCAGCCAGCGTTCGGTATGATCACGTTGCGTTGTTTTCGACATGATTATATCCCTACCTTATGACGTTGGCCCCAGGCCGTCACACTGATACTGATGACAATGACCAGACCGATAACCACGGTATGCCAGTACGACGAAATACCCAGTAAATTCAATCCATTCTGCAATATAGCCAGTAAAATAACCCCCAGCAAAGTTCCGGTTAGGGTACCGCGCCCGCCGACAATACTGGTGCCCCCCAAGACCACCGCGGCCAATACTGTTAGTTCATAACCGAGCAATGAATCCGGCGCGACGGTTAATACGGTATAGGACTGTACGACACCGGCGATACCGGATAAAAAACCCATATAGCCATAGACAAACAGTTGTAGCTTGAGAATGCTGAACCCCATGCGTGATGCTGCTTCCTGATTGCCGCCCAATGCATAAATTTGGCGACCAATACTGGTGCGTGTCATCAGCACAGCGGTGACAATAATGGTGGCCAGCAACGTCAGAATAGGCAGCGAGAGGCCATAGTCATAACCATCAGCCGCCGTGAAAGAGAACAACATTGGCCCATGTTCAAACCATTC
Source organism: Yersinia vastinensis (assembly GCF_044905075.1). Classification (NCBI taxonomy): domain Bacteria; kingdom Pseudomonadati; phylum Pseudomonadota; class Gammaproteobacteria; order Enterobacterales; family Yersiniaceae; genus Yersinia; species Yersinia vastinensis. The sequence continues at coordinate 3,078,481 of NZ_CP173260.1, read as the reverse complement.
TGGGTAGGTATATAGCCAGACCCCGCGGCTGAGATAGAGCAATAAGCCATAGAAAATATTCAGGGTAGAAATAGTAATAATGATGGACGGCACGCGCAGCCGATTAACCAGTAGCGCATTTATCAAGCCGAGCAAGAGACCAATACCGCCAGCCAGTGCGAAAGCTATCGGGAAATTACCGCCAAATTTCACAATCAGTGTCACCATGACATATTGAGAAATAATGGTCATGGCCGGGAACGAAATATCAATACCGCCAGAAATCAGCACGATAAATAAGCCACAAGCCAAAATGGTCAGCATGGCGTAGTTATTTATCAAGTCATAAATATTGGCGAGGGTGAGAAAATCGGGGCTGGTGAAAGCAAGATAAGTCGAAATAATCAAGATAGTGAAAGCCAACATCACTTCATGGCGTTTCAGTTGTTCTTTATTGAATAGACCTGATTTAGCCACATCAGATTTATTGACTGCATGGGGGTTAGCCATTTACTACCTCCGCAATGGCTGCTTCGCTGCTGTTGCCTGGCAAGAACTCCTGCACAAGTCGCCCTGACCGCATGACTAAAATACGGTGGCTGTTAAAGTAAGCCTCATCAATCTCATCACACACCATTAATACTGCGATCCCCCGTGCAGCCAGTGCATTGATAATATTATAGATACCTGCTTTGTTCGCGATATCTACCCCCACAGTTGGGGAGTCTAGAATCAATATTTGCGGATCGGTTGCCAGCCACTTGGCAATGGCGATGCGCTGTGCATTGCCACCCGATAAGGTATTGACTGGCAAGTCGCTGTTACCGATTTTAATCGATAGGTGTTTAACCATATCTTCTACTAATGTATCGACTCGCTCGGTACGCATTAGATGGAAAGCATTTTTCAGCCGGTGCAATACGGTGGCACTGATGTTGTCACGAATCGATTGCTCCATAATCAGCCCAGTGCTCATTCGGTCTTCCGAGACATACCCGACACCGGCTGCAATCGCATCACGGTTACTGGTAAAAATCATCGGCTCATCATTGATACGAATAGTGCCGGATTCTGGTGCGGTTAAACCAAATAGGCTGAGGCACAGTTCTGTTCGGCCAGAGCCAAGCAAACCAACCAGTGAGACAATTTCACCAGGGTGCAACGTCAGGGAAATATTGTGGTATTCGTTACCCCGAGATAACTCCTCCACCGCCAGCACCGGTGGACGGGCTGCGCTGTAAGGCGGTAGCACCTGAAAGTCAAACTTCATACCAGTCATCAACCAGGCCAGACGAGCGTCATCTACGTCAACTGCCGGGTAGGTGCCCACCCAATCGCCATCTTTCAGCACGGTAATACGGTCTGAAATTTCCAGCACTTCACTCAAGCGATGGCTGACAAATACTACACAGATATTGCGAGATTTAAGTTCATGCACCACCCGCAGCAAGCCGTTAACCTCTTGGCGAGTGAGAGAGGCGGTGGGTTCGTCCATGACAATCAGGCGAGCATCTTGCGCCAGCGCTCGGCAGATGGCGACCAGCTGCTTCTGCGCGATGGGTAAATTTTCAACCAATTCATCCAGATCAAGATGGGCATTAATACTGTTGATCACCAGCTCGGCAGTTTGCCGCATCTGGCGTTTATCAACCCACAGATGATGGTGATAATGGTTCATGGCGATATTCTCAGCCACGGTTAAATTTGGGAATAAAGATAAATCTTGATAAATCACCTGAATCCCTAAACGAACAGATTCAATGGGGGTCAGGGTCGAATAGGTTTTGCCATCGATAGTGATGGCGGCATCAACATCGGGCTGATAGACACCGGAGATAATTTTGATCAAGGTTGATTTACCACAACCATTCTGTCCTGCGAGGCAGTGAACCTCACCCGGCAGCAGGGTCATGGCAACCTTATTTAGCGCTTTAACGCCATAAAAGGTTTTACTGATATTTTCCAGGGTAATGAATGGCTGCATAGCTACATCCTCTTGATTCTGTTGGGTATTAATGACAGAGCCGGAAGTGGCTCCCGGCTCTGCGATAACACAAAGAATCAATACAGCGAGTCGACGTTATCTTTGGTGACCCGTAGCACATTGTGGAATTGAATCAGACGCTTATCTTGATCAACTTCTGCTTTACCCACCCCTGGAACGTCCATACCAGTCTCAATTTTTTCGCCTTTCAGCACTTTGTCAGCCACGGCTGTCAGGGCATAACCAGCTGAACCTGGGTCATAGGTCACACCCATGGCGATATCACCACTTTTAACCAGCGAAGCGGCTTGAGATGGGATCATCATACCGAACACATGGACGTTGTTTTTCGCGCGTTTTTCTTTCACTGCACGGCCTGCACCAATTGGGCCTTGTGAACCGAAAGCGACAATACCTTTCAAATCACTGTGCGCTTTCATCAAATCCAATGTAGTGCGGCGTGAATCATCAATGCTCTCAGCGACTGGCATACGGCTGGTCACTTCAAACATTTCTGGATAGTGTTCTTTCTGATATTTAACAAATAAATCTGCCCACAGGTTATGTTGTGGCACGGTCAGGCTGCCGACATAAATCACATAGCCGCCTTTGCCACCCATGGCTTTCGCCATTTCTTCCACGTTATCCGCAGCGAATTTGGCATTATCAATAATTTCGATATCCCAGTTAGCACTCGGTTGCCCTGGGGATTCGTTAGTGAGCACCACGATACCGGCATCGCGGGCTTTCTTGAACACCGGCTCCAGCACATCGGCGTCATTGGGTACAATGCTGATAGCACTGACTTTTTTAGCAATTAAATCTTCGATTATCTTAACTTGTTGCGGTGCATCCGTGCTGGATGGGCCAACTTGATAGGCTTTGATACCCAGATCTTTACCGGCGCGTTCCACACCTTCGCCCATACGGTTAAACCAAGGCATACCTGCAATTTTCGAGATATTGACCACTTCTATTTCTTGTGCCAGTGCGCTACCAGAGCACACCATCATGCTGAATAGGCTAGCGGCCAGTAAGGTTTTTACACTCAATTTTTTCATCTAAGGCTCCAAGAGCGTGTGTAGGTTGAGGTTATCGTTATTTCCTGATGCATTGGTGCAATATTTTTAACTCGTAATGACATGAGTTTTATTTATGTTTTTAAAAAAATGAAGATTTAACAGGAGCAGATTTTACATCTGCACTACATTTCCTGTAGGTGGACTCTAATACTCCGGCAGCTATTTTCCCCATATCTCTGAATGCTATTTACATGGACGAAATGGCTGCTTTCCCGGTTTGTGACTGAGGTCATGATTTTCAGCGGTAAGGCCAAGAGGATTGCACAGAAATGGCTATCAGAAAGCCAATAACATTGTTATCAGCATGGATATTTTGGTTTAGTGACAGAGAGACTATTGACGATAAAAAAGGCGAAATAAGGGCTTGATATGAACTAACGCACTCCGCCGGGCACCATCGCGAGTAGGTGCTGACGTGGGTAATTTTGGGTGATGCCGCTTTGCTCTAGTTGCCAATAAAGTTTTTCTACATCATGGCGTTGGCGGTTTATTAGCAGGCCAACAATGCTGCCGCTATGGGCCACATTCAAACCATATAAATCTAACTCTTCGACTAACGCCAGCAGGGCGGCAAAATCGGGCTTGACCAATAAATGCTGACTGGCTTGTGCGCTAAGCGTAGTGGCCTGACCTAATAGTGAGCAATCTTGCTGCTTGGCGGCTTGCACAAAGAGTTGCCATGCCCGTTCCAAAGACGCGGCACCCGCCAGCAGTGCTGTCTGGCGGTCACGACGATGATAGTCCTCGGTGTTGAGGATATGCGGGCTTTCTAGCAGCAGAATATCGACAGTAGGTTGCCAGCCATAAGAAATTTGTGTGGCAGCAGTCTGGTGGTCAAACAAGGTCAGTTGCCGAAATAGGGTGCTGTCGGTAGGTTCGAGGCTAACACACAACGCGGCAAGAGCAGCCTCATCGAGTGTTTCTCCCAAATGGCGAGCGGTTGCCAGCGCGGTGGCTGCAATATCTGCGGTGCTACTAGCCAACCCTTTGGCGACCGGAATAGATGAGTCAAAACTGATATGTAAGCCACGGGCCATGTCCACAGGCAGCTCGAAATAGGCCAGCACTGCTGTCAGCATCTGGCGCATGCGAGGGCGTTCATGGTGACCTGGCATACCCTCAGTAACCGATACCGTGCTGAACCAGTTTATAGGGCAGGAAATTAGCTTTTCACCTCCCAATATCCAGCCCTGAATCAATTCGCCACAGGAGGCGGGGCAACGGGCTTCAGCCATGGCCGAAAACCTGCTTCATCGCGGTTACTAGCTTCTGGTTATCCGTAGCACTCTTAATGGCTACTCGATAGTGGTCGCGGGTCAGACCTGGGTAGTTCGCACAATGGCGGATCAGAATATGGTGTTGTAATAATGCTTGTTGCAGGTCGATTTCTGGCCTCAGGCAGCGCAAGAACAGATAGTTTGCTGTGCCCCGCCACACTTGCAATGCCGGAATTTTACACAATGCCTGATACAGCCAGTGCTGCTGCTGTGCTAGCCATTGATGGGTGGCTTGAATATAAGGCTGGTCATCAAGAATAATCTCGCCAGCCAGTGCCGCAAAGGCATTGATAGTCCAAGGTTCGCGCTGTTGTTTCATCTGTTGGATCCCCGCCAGATCCCCGCTGAGTAGGTAACCTAAACGCAGCCCCGGAATGGCGAAAAACTTAGTGAGTGAGCGAAGCACATATAAACGTGGGAAGTCGGTAAGTTGTGGGATCAGTCCCGGTGCATGTGGCTGAAAATCGATAAAAGCTTCATCGACAATCAGGGCAATTTGGTGTTGATGACAACATTGCACAAGGGCTTGTAGCAGTACAGCATCAGGCATCAAGCCGGTTGGGTTGTTCGGTGTTGCCAGAAATAGGCAGTCAGGGCGCTGTTGTTCCAATGTGTTCAGTAAACGTTCATTGGGTTGATACCCCTCTGCTTCGCTCATTGCATAGTCATGAATCTGGCAACCCACCCGTTGCAGAGCGCGGCGGTATTCAGCAAATCCTGGTGTCAGTAACATTGCGCTGCGCGGCTGGAGATACTGCACTACCGCGTAAATCAGTTCAGTGGCACCATTTCCGGCCATGATATTTTCTGGCAAACAATGGTGAGCACGCGCCAGCGCACTGTGTAACTGGCGATATTCAACATCAGGGTAGTGTTCAGCACGCGCTAACTGCTCAACAATGGCCACTTTTAAAGACTCTGGCATTCCTAGCGGATTAATATTGGCACTGAAATCAATGATGTTCGCTGCATCTGTTCCAATTTTCAGTGCCATTTCCAGCACATTCCCACCATGCTCACTCATCGCTACGTTAAACCCTTATTTAGCTTGTGCGTTTAGAGTACCATAAGCGAGGGAATTGAGTTCAGCGACAACACTTCCGGCGTGAATGCCAATATCTCCCGCAGACGTACCACATCACCAATAACGATCAGGGCAGGGGCGGATAAACCTTGGGCGGCAACTTGATCTGCTAGCGTGATGAGTGTGCCACTGGCAACTTGCTGTTGCTGATGGCTGGCATACATCACCACGGCGGCAGGGGTCGTCGGGGCTTTACCACCAGCGACCAATTGTTGGCAAATCGTCGCCAACTGCGTCATCCCCATCAAAATAACCAGCGTGCCTTCCAGCTTGGCTAGTGTTGCCCAATCTTGCGGCTCATTGCCTTGGCGCAAGTGGCCGGTTATCACATGAAAACCGGAGGCATAATCCCGGTGAGTCACCGGGATCCCGGCGTAGGCCAAACCCCCTATGGCGGAGCTTATTCCCGGTACGACTTCAAATGGAATATTTGCCAGCGCCAGTGCCTCGGCTTCCTCCCCTCCGCGTCCGAACACATAAGGGTCACCACCTTTGAGCCGGACCACATTTAATCCACGCTGTGCGCAATCGACCAGAATCTGATTAATTTCCGGCTGTGGCACCAAGTGATGATTTGGATTTTTGCCCACATTAATCATTTCACAGCCATCTGGCGCTTGGGCTAATAGCTCGGCACAGACCAAGCGGTCATATACCAGCGCTTCGGCTTGGCGAATAGCCTGTAATCCTTTTACGGTGATCAGCGCTGCATCTCCTGGCCCTGCGCCCACCAACCAAACTTTCCCACTTTTCATATTGTCTCTCATTGTATGGCGAGAACCGGTTGTACCGGTTGATTCAGAGCCACGCGCAGCACATCACGGGCAATCATTAATTCTTCATTGGTATTGACGATGGCAATTTGCACTGGCGCATTATCCTGTTGAATAAAGAACTGATTTTTTGCGTTTTTTTCTTCATCCAGCGCAATGCCGAGGAAGGCCAGTTCGCGGCAAATTTGTTGGCGAGCATGGCGGGCATTTTCACCAATTCCGCCTGTAAAGATCAGTGCGTCTATCCCCCCTAATTGCACGATATAGCTGCCAATCACGGCACGAATTCGCTCGGCAAACAACTCTAGCGCGACGGCGGCACGGGGGTTGCCGTGACTGGCGGCGAGTTCCACATCACGGTAATCATGTGAGATACCAGAAACACCCAATAAGCCAGATTGATTGTTAATTAGATGGTTAATTTCAGCCGCGCTCTTACCTTCGGTTTGCTGAATAAACGGCAGAATGGAAGGGTCGATATCGCCGCTACGAGTCCCCATCATGATGCCTGCTTGGGGAGTAAAACCCATGGAGGTATTGATCGAGCGCCCATTGCCAATAGCACAGATGCTGGAGCCATTACCCAAGTGGCAGGAGACAATCCGCAAGGTTTCTAGTGGCCGACCCATACGCTCGGCGCAGACTGTACTGACATATTTATGACTGGTGCCGTGGAAGCCATAACGGCGGATCCCCAGTTCTTCATAGTAGCGCCATGGCAGTGGGTAGAGATAAGAGGTCTGGCTAAGTGTTTGGTGAAATGCAGTATCAAATACGGCCACCGCAGTCGCGTGGGGCAGGGCATGTTGGAACACCCGAATCCCCAGCGCATTCACTGGGTTATGTAAAGGTGCTAATGTGCCAAGTTGCTCTATTTTATCCAGTACCTGTGGAGTGATTAGCACCGAATCGGCAAAAGCTTCACCGCCGTGGGCAACGCGATGACCTACACCACTAATTTCATCCAGTGAATCAATAATATTGTGTTCGATAAGCGCCCTAAGCAGGTGCTCGGCACCTTGGCGGCAATCAGCGATGGGTAAGGTTTCGCGCCATTTCACATCACCAGCCCGCAGATTAAATACGGCATCATCCATGCCGATGCGCTCAATCAGCCCCTGACACAGCACCCGCTCTTCACGTTGGCCGGTCTGTTCATTTGGCATAGAAAACAACTGAAATTTCAACGAAGAACTGCCGGCGTTAATCGCCATAATCTTACCGGGCATGCGACTCTCCAGAATAATTCAAATACGTTATAAGGTCAGTTAACCCTTCGCCGGTGAGCGCCGAGGTAACAAAAATATGTTGTGCGCCTGCTTGAGTCAGGCAATCCGCTGCCCAGTCCAGTTGGTCTGGGTGGCTGACAGTGTCGACTTTGCTGATGATGCCTATCACCGGTCTGTTGAAAACCTGTGCCAGCATGGGCGCAAACCAGCTCTGCGTGGCATCGGCGTTTTGCACCAATCCCACCACATCCGACTCGCAAGCACTGGCAAGCAACGCACTGTATAAACAGCGGTTTTCCAGATATTCACCCGGAGTATCAATGGCATTGTCCTGCCAGATAATGGATTGAGTTTTCTGGTAATTCAGCGCCTCTCCCTGCAAGCGCTGAATCAGTGAGGTTTTGCCGCACTGGCTGGGGCCAATCAACATAATGCGCTGCATGGCATCAGGTCCGAGTCATTGGGCAGGCGGTAAATTTCATCATGTCGCCCAAAGTGTGAATCACTTGTTTGAGTGCGTATTCCACCGCCGAAACATCGCCGGTAAACACCACCGCCCCAGTGAAACGGTCAATAAAACCAATCTCAACCGCACCCGATTTAGTGGCGATATCACTGGCAATAATGGAGGCTTCGCTGGGTGTAATGGTCAAAATGCCGATGGCACTGCTGACATCGTTTAGCCCCAATTTTTTATAAAGTGCCTTATTGGGGTTGGCTATCAGATGCGCGAGAGTTATCTGTTTGCCGGGAACATATTCTTGAATTACGCGCTCGGGGGTACTATTCGCTTCCATCATGCCTCCTGAATTAACTGACGCCACAGCGCCTCATGGGGGCGCGGGATAGTGGCGCTGTAAACCAATAACCCCTTCTCACCGGCGCACTGGCTGGCCACATCCACGGCAGTTTGCACATCGGCAATATCGCCACTGAGCACTTGATAACATTTGCCGCCGATGCCAAATGCCATATGAATGCGTACCAAGGTGACATTGGCGGCTTTGACTGCACGGTCGGCCGCGGTAATACAGGCCGCCACGCTCCAGGTTTCTACCACGCCTGCCGCTTGGCGGTTTTCCACTGGGTTTAGGCCGCTAATGGCTGGCAATACCGAAGGGTGGAGATTGGGAAGCACGATGCTATCGACTAATAAATGGCCGCTGTGCCGCTCACCATTTTGTACAGACTGACTGACGGCACCAATATCGCCTCCCACCATCAGCAGATACTTGCCGGGGCAGAGGGTTTTGCTTACCAGCAAATTGACGTTGGCACTTTTCAGCATCAGGTCGCAGACTTCCATCCCCTTGGCGATACTGCTTAATTCAACAATTCCAATGGCTTGTGACATGCCCATTCCTCTTTAAGAAACCCGTTCAATGGTGATGGCGCTGGTACTAATGGCGGTGACAACACCACGGATGCTGGCGTGCAGTGGTGCACCTAAGGCGTTATTCGGAATCAGCCCGATAAGCTGGCCCTGTTCGACGTGTTCACCTACGGTAACCATCGCTTCGGCGGCGGCGCCGATATGCTGGCGCAGTGGCAAAATGACCCGTGGTGGTAGGTAGGTATCCTCACTAAACGGGGCGGCCTGATACCAGTCGGTCAAGTCCAGCCGGGCGATGAGTCGGGATATCGGCACCATGCGGTAATTGGCCATCGGGTCGGCTTCGCGCAGTTCTCCTTGGTAGCGAGCGCCTTGTGCGCGTAGCTGGGTTTTCAGTAGGCGATTAATGCGCATTGGCGAGATATCTACCGGGCAGGCATAGCTTTCGCACACACCACATTCCGAACAAGTCAGTGCGCTGAGTAAGATGTCTGGGGTAGCGACTTGCTGATAGATAATCGCCCGCACCAACAGATGCGGCGGTAATTCATGGCCGATCAAGTGGCGTGGACACAGCTCAGTGCACATGCGGCACTGTTCACACACCGTACGGGCAATCGCGAGTACATCTTTATCGCTGCGTGCGCGGCGGGTGATTAACAGATGGTCGGCGGGCAGCACGAGCAGGCCCCCGGTGGTTTTGGTCACTGGCTGATCAAGGTCATGCAGAGCGTGACCCATCATCGGGCCACCATTAATATAGGCGGGATTATGTATGGTGACGCCACCGGCCAGCGCCAGCACTTCTCGCAGTGGCGTACCCAGTGGCACAGTTAATGTTACTGGCCGCGCCACGGCTCCATTCACTGTCAGGGTGCGGCGCGTGACCGGCCATTGCTGTTCAACCGCGCGAGCCACATTGAGCAGGGTTTGTACGTTATTCACCACCACGCCAATGCTGACGGGCAGGGCGGCAGGAGGAACCCTACGGCCGGTTGCCAGCCAGATAGTGATCACTTCATCACCGGCAGGGTAAACGTCGGGTAAAATATGCAGGCGAATCTGTGCCGGCAGCAGCGGAGTTAGTGCGGCAATCGCCTCTATATATTTGGCTTTCAGCGCAATAATACCTTCACGCGCACCCGTGGCGGTCATGCCATACAGTACGCCACGTACCAGCCGCGCAGCCTGTCGTGGGATCAATTGTTGATCCACTTTCAGCATCGGCTCACACTCAGCGGCATTAACCAGAAAAATCTCAGCCTGTGCCTGAAGTTTCACTGCCGTCGGGAACCCGGCCCCGCCAGCCCCGACCACACCTGCATCTCGTACCCGCTGCTGGATGGTGGCCGCGTCACAGCGTGCCAATTCGCCATAGGCGGGGGGCGAGTGAAGTTGGGTGGCATCAGACATCTGAATATCACTCATAAAGCGCCTCGATGATTCCACGAATATCATTGTCGCTTGCCGGACGCGGATTGGTACGCAGGGTAACGTCCGCCAGTGCGGCGGTTATCATGTCCGGAATCCGTTGTTGTAATTGGCGCTCGTTCACTTTTATCGCCGCGAGAGGTTGGGGTATTCCGCACTGGCGTTTTAGCTGTTCAATCTGATGAATGAGCTGATTCACCGCACCACGGTCGTCCCCTTTTGCTGGACTGAAGTGACATATTTTCGCTAATCGGGCATAACGTTTACGCGCTCGCGAATCGGCGGCGTTAAAACGGATGACCGGCACCAGCAGCAGTGCATTTGCTAGACCATGAGCGATATGGAATTGCCCCCCCAACTGGTGAGCAATCGCGTGGTTAATACCAAGCCCCGCTTGACTGAACGCCATCCCAGCCAGTGTTGAGGCATTGTGCATTTTGCCGCGAGTTATCAGGCAATCCCCTTTACGGCAAGCGGTTGGCAGATAACGAAATACTAGCTGCACCGCTTTCTCTGCCAGTGCGTCGGTAAAATCGCTGGCACGCGGTGACACGTAGGCTTCCAGTGCATGTGTCAACACGTCCAATCCGGTATTGGCGGTGATAACCGGCGGCACGGTTGCCACCAGCGCCGGATCCAAAATCGCAATGTCCGGATAAATTTCATCGTCAAATAGCGGATATTTAATGCTTTTTTCCGGATCACTTATCACGCAAGCGCTGGTAACTTCCGAGCCAGTGCCGCTGGTGGTTGGGATAGCAATACAGGTTTCTATCTCCAGCCCTTGCTTACGGCTAAACCAGACAATGGCTTTGGCGGCGTCCAGCGCCGAGCCACCGCCAAACCCGATCACGATGTCAGGATGCTGCGCATGCATTTGCTCAATGCCCTTGACCACAGTGGCGATGTTGGGATCTGGCGTGATATCGCTGAACAGGCTTATCTGGTTGTCTGCGGGGAGCGCTTGTTTCAGGCGATCCAATAATGGCGAGGTCGCCAAAAAGCCGTCGCACACAATCCATATTTTGCGCTGATGGAAACGTTGCAGCACTTTAAGGCTGCCTTCCCCGCTATAAATGCGTGTTTGCAGGAAAAAAGTCTTCATACGACCTCGCTCAGCGAATGGAGAAACCGTTGGTCAACACACAGCGGCGTTGACGTGCAAAGGTTCGCGCCGATGTGGTGCCTTCTCCGGTCGGGGTGGCGATGGTAAAGGTCGTAAAACCTTCGCCACCGACGCCAATTCCGGCATAAGATGGGCCGTTTTTCACAAAAATGGAGGTCTGCAAAAGGCGAGCTGCTAGATTCAGGCGCGAAACATTTTGTGAATGCATGGTCGCGGTGTGGTGTAAGCCCGCTTCCACTTGCAGTGCCAGCGTCAAGCCAGCATCAAAGTCCTTTACCCGAACGACCGGTAACAGCGGCATCAGTTGCTCGGTCGTGACGAGAGGGTCATCACCGGCCACTTCGACCAGTAACAGGCGCGGGACTTTTGCTGGGCAAGTGAGTCCTGCCGCTTTCAGCAGCTCAGTTGGGCTTTTGCCGACCAGATTTTTATTGGCATGGCCTTGAGGTGTCAGACAGGTCTTGCGCAGGCTGTCGACCTCTTGCGGATCACTGATTAACAAAGCATCGAAAGCTTGCATTTGCTGCAATAGACGGTCGGCGACACTCTCCACTACAATCAGACTTTTCTCCGCGATACAGGGCAGATTATTGTCAAATGAGGCTCCAGCCACGATATCCTGCGCCGCTTTTACTAACTCGGCGGTTTCATCCACTAGGCAAGGTGGATTTCCGGCTCCGGCACCAATCACTTTCTTGCCGCTTTTCATGCCCATGGCCACAATACCCGGCCCGCCGGTGATGGCCAGTAGCGCAATCTTGTCGTGTGCCATCATCTGCTGGGTGGCTTCGAAGCTGGGATCTTGCACGGTCACCACCAGATTGCGGATGCCGCAACTGCTGAAAACGATCTCTTCAATTTGAGCGATTAAATCCAGTGATACTGCTTTGGCTCCGGGGTGCGGGCTGAAATACACCGCATTGCCCGCTGCTAGCATGCTGATGCTGTTGTTGATAATAGTTTCTGTCGGGTTGGTGCTCGGCGCGACGGATCCAATCACACCAAACGGCGAATATTCGAATAACACCATGCCGCCATCGCCGGTTAAGGCCGTGGTCGATAGATCTTCAATACCGGGGGTGTTTTCCAGTGCGGCTTTGTTTTTCAGTAACTTATCTTCTTTATTTCCCATGCCGGTTTCGTTGGCACCGCGCTCAGACAAAGAGGCGAGCTGCGGTTTGAGTTGCTCACGGATAGCGCTGATAATGGCGCTGCGGGTTTTCATTGGGCTTTGCTGGTAGCGCAAAAATGCGCTGTGGGCGGCATTCACTGCTTCATCCACACTGGCAAAAATAGCGCTGGAGGCAGACGCAGGTGTAGGCGTCAGTTGCTCGGTGAGGATAGTACGAATGAGAGATTCAAGATCATGGGTATTCATTATTCATTCCTCAGATGTAAAGCCGATATGGCCGCTTCTGCTATGTGCATATCTTGTTCGACGCTACCGCCGCTAATCCCTAAACCTCCCACCAGTTGGCCATTGCGCCATAGCGGGTAGCCGCCACCAAAACTCACGACTTTGCCGCCGGTGCTGGCTTCGAGTTGGAATAGGTCGGCCCCTGGTTGAATGGCATGGCTCAGTTGGTGTGTGGCGGTTTTTAACGCCACGGCAGTCCAGGCTTTTTTCGGTGCCAGTTCGCTGCTCACCAGCAAGGTATCGGGCATACGGTAGGTCATGATCATGTTGCCGTGGCGGTCAGCCAGGGCCACGACTACCGCGATTTGTAATTTCATGGCAGCGTCGACGGCTAACTTAACGAGCTGATGGACATCAGAAAATCCGAGCCCAGTCGTCGTGGGTGATGCCGCTTTTGCAGCCATTGTGGGGTGTGCTTGCATCATTGATGCCTCAGTCGCGGCCAAATAACGAGCAACCACGGTTTGAGCTGTTTGTTGCAACTGCTGACGCTGGTCTTCATCGCGCGCCAGCGCATACAGGCAATCGGATAGCCGGTTGAGGTATTGCAATAACACCGGGCGTACCGAAATTTGTTCTGCTAATTCAATCAGCCGTCGTTCGCAGCGCCGTGCTAAAGTGCGGGCAAAATGCAAACGGCTACCCGCTTCAGTCTTTCCGGGTAGGATAAAACCGCGCACTGGCGGTAACTGTGCCATGCAGCGGTCAACGGCGTGTTCTAGGGCATGAATGTCTTGTTCATTGATGCTTTTACGCCCAACCGGTGGCGTCTCAATACCTTCGCTGGCAAGTTCGGCACTGAAATAAAACAACTGATGCTGTACGGCATCAAGCAACTGAAGGTTTTCCTCGCCTTGTGTCGCACGAGCACACAGACTCAGCGCGGCATTCAGTTCATCCAAGGTGCCGTAGGTTTCTACCCGTGGGTGGGTTTTTTTCACCCGTTGACCAGTGAACAAGGCCGTGGTGCCTGCGTCGCCAGTTTTGGTATAGATACTCATAAAATCACCTGCTCAATCAGTAAGAACACTCATCGACAATGGCGACGATCGCCAGATCGATGGCATCATTCGGTTCAGCAAAGACTCGCCGAGCGCTCGAGCCGCCGGACAACAGCACCAGCTCGCCCTGACCCGCTCCCACTGAATCGACGGCGACTTCATCCGGCGTATTGCTGTCTGGTGGCAGTGAGCCATCACCGGCAACACGGCGTACCAGCAGCAGTTTTTTTCCAATCAGCGTCGGCGATTTTTGCGTTGAGACCACGGAACCTACCACTCTGGCCAGTTGCATGATTTACTCCTGCCTTAACAGTTGAATGTGACCGGCCGACAACTGGTCTTGTGCCAGCGATGTCACCAGTGTGTGGTGGTCAATGAGCAACCAGCCGGGGCTGAGTGTGGCAATATCGCGATAACTCAGCACCTTACCTGCATGAAACCGCACAGCTACGCCACGGCTATCACTGAAAGTCAGCGGGAAAGGGCGCAATGCCGCAGCGGGCAGTGCCGGCAGCAGTTGACTATGCAGGCTAATATGCACTTTCATCCCCCATGACCACGCTTCGTTCAGTGCAGCAACCGCAGGGCAACTTGTGTCGGATTGCGCCAAGCGGCAGATAAATGCCAAGTCCGGTAACATCAAATGCAGATTGGCATATTGCACGAATACCGCAGGATCCAGCCCGGCGCGCAGTTGAGGTAGCAGCAGGGCATGAACCCGGCGTTCGCGCTCAACTAACCGCGTGACAATCTGGCTGACCAGTTGCTCGGTTTGCGCCTGAGTCAGATTCATGGCTGCGTCGCCTGTGGTGGCGTTAACAAGGTGGCAAAAGCCGCTGGATCATCGGCACCTGCGGCATTGGCCTCGTCAGTATCGATGTGCATTTCCAGTTTCATTTGGGGTGAAACGCGGATAGCGACATCATCCATAATCAATCGGCGACCACTGCCTTGAATGGCAACCTGTACCCGGTCACCGTGCTTGACCCGATAGATAAGGGCATCTAGCGGTGACATATGAATATGGCGTAGCGCCACAATCACACCCTGAGACAATTCCAGCTCACCGTACGGGCTGACCAAACGGATAGCCGGTGTGTCGTCTAAATTGCCCGACATCCGCAGAGGGGCATTGATGCCTAAGGTACGGGCATCGGTGCGAGAAATTTCCACCTGGCTACGGCTGCGTAGCGGCCCTAAAATACGAACGTTTTTTAAGCTACCCTTTGGTCCAACCAAGGTGACCGTCTGCTCGGCGGCAAACTGGCCGGGTTGCAGCAGGGCTTTTTTCTCGACCAGTGGCTGGTCTGGGAACAATTGTTGGTAGTCCTGCACCGAAAGATGCAGGTGTCGATTGGAAACCCCAAGCGGGATCGGACGAAGACGCATTTCGTCGAGGATCTTACTGACAACGGGCTCCAGTAACGCTTTTTCCATCAGACTTTTCCTCGTTTACCCAAGTGGATACAGCGAAAGCGAGGCTCGCCTTTATGGCGTCGGCAAGCCGGATCGAGACAGAGATTGCAGCTCACGTGCGGCGCTACTGAAGCCTCACTCTCCTCCATGCTGTTTATTTCCGTGCGGCTTTCCGCACTAGAGGGGGCCTCTGGCGCATCATCGCTGGCGCTATCCGCCAGTTGTGGGGCATCGGTTTCTTCCGTCTCCTCAATAATGAGGAGGGTTTCCACTGCCGGTTCGACCACCGCCACCTCAACCGCAGGAGCCTGCCAATACGCCATCAGCGTATCTGCCGGGCGAGCCAACACTGAGCGGGAAACCAAACCATGATGCTGTTCGGCAAAGGCGGCACCGGTACTGATTGCCGCCTGTACAGAGGCCACATCACCGGTCAGGCGGATTAACATCCAGCCAGAGCCGTTGGTTTTTTCTATCCCAATCAGGTTGACGGATGCCGCTTTTGCCATGGCATCCGCCGCGCCGATCGCCAGCGCTAGACCGCTAACTTCAAGTAAACCCAGTGACGTTTTCACGCTGTGCTCCTCTTCTTGCCCTTAGGCAGAGGTCGGTAAAATGGCTTCTACATCGCTATGCGGACGTGGGATCACATGGCAAGATTTCACTTCACCCACCGCGCTGGCTGCTGCAGATCCAGCATCAACCGCTGCTTTTACTGCGCCGACATCGCCGCGAACCATGACAGTGACCAAACCGGAGCCGATTTTTTCGTATCCCACCAGTTGTACGTTGGCAGACTTGACCATGGCGTCAGCCGCTTCGATAGCAGCGACCAGACCTTTGGTTTCAACTAAGCCCAATGCGTTGTTCATATTTCATTTATCCTTTTATGGGTTATGGCGATAACTTAAACGGTAAACCTTTCACCAACCGGGCGGCGTTATTACCAAGCCGCCGTAATTGATCTTCGTCTTGTGCCCACGCTTGCCTAAATAGCGGGTTGGTGGGCGGTAAATTACGGAAATGCACCACGACTTCATCGGCAGAACCTGCCAGCCCTACCAAGAGCGGAGAACGGGTGGCCGCCTGCCAAGCGCGCTGTATCGCATCACCGTCATCGTCTTGTTGCCAGCACCAAGGAATGCCTTCTTCCTCTATGCCCAGTAACACTTGATGCCAAACGGTCTCCAGTGTTTGCGCGGTCCGGCTTATCACGATGGCGGGGGTATCGTTGGTAAAGTTCATCAGTCACTCTCCCGCTGATAAGCTAGAATCAGCCCGGTTGCCACCGCATTGCGCGGGCCTTCACAAGCGCGAATATTGCCGCGGCCAGCCACCAGCTTGTAATGGGAGAGGGCGTCTGTGACTAATTGCGGAATTTCAAAGTCCAGCGAAGAGCCGCCGACCAACACCACGAAGGGGATATCGCGGATATTGCCGGTCGGGCTGACTTGGCGCAGGGCGCGTAACGCATTGGTCACAAATACCCGCTCTTTTGCAGAACGTCGGATATTGCGCACTTTTTCCAGTGCGTAATCACCCGGCAGTGGCACCAGACCTTCCGGCTTGACGACCACCAATCGGGCAAAAACTTCTGGTGGCAGCGGTTGTGGGAAAAACTGCACACTGCCGTCCTCGTGGCGCAGGTGGAATAGACTTTCCACTTTTGCCAGCGGGTATTTTTTGATGTCTTCAGCCAAATAGCGGTCTTGGAGATCCAGTTCGGAGGCAATGATCATCGTGACCATGTCTCCGGCACCAGCCAGATGTGTTGCCACAATTTGACCTTGGGCATTGATGATGGAGGCATCGGTAGAGCCGGCCCCTAAATCGAGAATGGCGAGTGGTCGTCGTGTCCCTGGTGTGGTCAACGCACCGAGAATAGCGGCTTCGGCCTCCGCTCCACCAACCTGCACATCAATACTCAGAGTCCTCTCGATTTCACTGGCGATGTGCGCCATTTGCAGACGATCAGATTTCACCATGGAGGCAATACCCACCGCCTGTTCGAGTGAGAACTCTCCCGCCAGACCCCCAATAACATTGACTGGCACGGCAGTATCAACAGCCAGCAAGTCTTGAATGAAGATTTCATTGGTGGGTTTGTTGGTCAGTTCTGCCATCGTTTGGCGCACGTGTTCGAGCATGCCGCCGATGTTGGTGCCGGGTTCGCCGCTGACATTATCCAGATGCCGAAAACTGTTCACTGCCGTCATAATGGTCTCGCTGCCGGTGGCAACATCCACACGAACAGTGCGACCTTCAGCAAACAACTCCAGATGGCCAGCGGGAATAGCACGAGCTTTAACATCCCCTTCGGGTGTTTTAACGACGACCGCTGAACGGGTGCCTATCAAGGCGCGTGCCACCGGAACAATGTTTTTGGTTTCTTCGGCACTGAGTTCAAATACTGTGGCAATGCCATAAGGGTTAGAGAGGGTTTCAATCACTTGACCCGGCATAGCAACTTCAACCGCCGCCAGCATGCCCATAGGGATGCGGTCGATATGCAACACCTCATCGACAATAGGCAATGGGTGGTTTAAGCGGTTGTTGACCAGTACGCCATCATCTCGCTGCAAGATAATCGCAGTGATGCGGTATCCGGCACCATTTGCGGCGTTGACCACGGCGGCGACATCAGCAAAATCGACTGCAGAGGGCACGACCAGAATGTAAGGTTGGGCAGGGTCACGTGTTACCAGCTCATCAAGGGTGATAGTCAGCCCGACCCCTAACCCCAGTCCGCCGGGAGTTTTCGGGTTGTGACCGATCATAGTGGATTCAGTGATTATGGTTTCAGTGATGGTTTCCATCGCCACATCACCAATTACCGGGGTCGCCTCATTGATGCGGATCAGACTGATATCACTGAGCGTGATTCCGGCCTTTTCCACCAACATGTTCAACGCCTTATTGATGCCGAAAATGTTGCGCTGTGTTCCTTTGACACCGGTGGTCTCCGTCAGGGTGCTGGCAACAAATTGCAACTGACCGTCAGCTGCACATTGCGCCAATGCCACTTCTGTTGATGAGTTACCGATGTCCACACCTGCTATGTAACGCATTTCCCCTCCCTCAAATACCCTTTATCTTTCAATTTGCAGCGATGTTGGCCGCACTCGTGACTTGGCCTATCCTTGGGGCTTGCCGCGTTCAAATCTGTCCCCGGTAGATTTGCCCCCCAGTCACTGACTTGAGTCAGCTTCTGGGGATTCCTTTCTTTGCTGCCTACCTGCAACTTGAAATCTATTGGGTATAACAATTGATTAATCCAGAAATGGATTAATCGTCGCCTTTCAACTTCTTGCGCTGGATATACAAAACGGCAGCTTCGCGCACAAACGCGGCGCAAATCGTGGCGTTGTAATTTTTTTCCAGATCATCAGCGATGGCATTTAACTCTTCTTTACTGGAGCGGAATGGGCGCAGGGCGTTATAGATATCCAATACCTTGTCATCCGGTACCGCAGTCAGTTCTGCTGCGCGTTCAAAGTTCATTGCCAACAGTGGGCGGCCCGCATCTTTGGCGATAGCGGCCTGAATTCGCAGGATTTCCGGTGTAATACGCAAATCTTGTGAAGTCACATTGCCGTTCAACACGTTAGCCAGCGTCAGGTCATCCAGCGTTTTATTGGTGGCGGTTTTCACCCATTCAGGGTGTTTATTAGCCAGTGGATAATCCGTGACTTTGGCATCACTGCGCGAACTGCCTGTTGGCGCTGGGCAAGTCGCTGCAGGTGTCTGGCCTTGTAAGCTGTTCATCTTGCTCAGTACATCGCGGACCATGGATTCAATAGCTTCGGAATTCATTGTGTTTTCCTTTGTTAAAGCGCGACCCGGAGTTCCTGAGGATTCTTGCCGGTCACCACATATTTGGTTTCTTTAATGTGCAGAATCGCCGACTTGGCCTGATATTTTGGCCGGGCCATTTGGTCATTTAGGGTCGGAACCGGTTGTGGTGATTCCCGTTTGGCGTAGCGAGCAGCGTTTTTGCCAATCAGGCGGTAAGTTTCCAGCGTCAACAGCGGTGCTTGCGGGAACAACTCCAGATTAGAAAGCGGTGGCAGACCTTGCTGATGAATGACTGTGGTGCCTTTTGACTGGACGCCGATAGAGATCCCAGAGCCACTCAAACGGTTACCTTCGACGGCAACAAAGGCCACATCGGAAGATTTAAAGCAGCGAATAACTCGAGCTTTGATGCCTTCCTCTTCAATACCGGCAATCAGTTCGCGCAGAATATTTTTGTGCGGTATCCCAACGATGTTGGCGGTTTGTGACAAACCAAATGCCGGGCCAACAGCAATAATCACTTCGTCCTGATGCGTTCCGGGACGGGCTTCACCCACTTCAGTGAGAAAATCCCCAGATGCTCCGGTGTTTGCCGCCGCTACAGGCTGAGTCTCTTGCTTAAAGGAGACGGTATTCTGGTCTCCCTGCATTTCCTGCAATACGCCCTCAATAATTTGGCGTAACAGTTTTTCGTTAATATCCACCATCTCGTGAACCCCTTAGCCAAGCTCATTCGGATCAAGCGCGTTTGGAATATTTTTGATCTCTTCCCAACGTGCACCTTCCAGCCGATAACCGGTAGCTGGCCCTGCGTAGTCATTGACGTCATTCACTGCCGACAGCACTTGGTTGTCGCCTTTGATGATCGCCGAGGTATGCAGGTAGTCACCGGCAATTTTGGCTTTCTGGATGTTGAGCATGTCTTGCGCCACATCTTCGAAACCGCCTTGTGCTAAGGCTTTAACCACTTCCAGACCGGTGCGGTTTTTGCTGATGATTTCCTGAGCGAACTTGATGTCTTCGACGATGTTACGCTCCGGCATATCTTTCGAGCCGTGGGCATAGGTTGCGGCAATCACTTCTTCATCGGTAATGGGCGGCAGGCCCATTCCGGCAAAGACGGCTTGTAGAGCGCGCGCAGCTTTATTACGAATAGCCACCACATCGGCTTCTAATACCGGACGCAAGCCACCATCAACTTTCAGGTCGCGCTGCATCACGTTGTAATCGTCAAAGTCTTCGGCATCCTCGTTAGAACCGGCGAACATGTTGTCGTAGTTCGGTACCGCAGAATAACCAGAGGAGATAAAGTCAGTACCCGGCAGGAACTGCATCAGCAGGCGAGCGGTACGACGCATATCTGAGTGGGTAAACGTTTGATCGTTACTGGATGCACATTCTAAATCCAGTGCCGAGCAGATCAGGTTTTCCGCCAAGATAGCGCGGATACCGGATGGCACAGCGGATGGCACACCGACACAACTGACTGAGCCATTTTGCAGCCCCTGAACCCCGGCGGCTTTCGTGATGTAAATACAGCGAGCTTCCAGATACAGCATGGATTTGCCTTCGGCGTAGCCCATTTGGACCTCAGAACCAGAGCCGGAGGTAAAGCGCATTTTCAGACCACGTGATGCATAGGATGAGGCGAGGAAACCTTTTGACCATGGGGTGTCATCACCGTCGGTGAACACCGGCTCAGTCCCATAAACCGAAATGGTTTCGGCGTAACAGGTGTGGCCGAGCATCCCCAATTTCAGCTCGGTAGCTTCTTCCAGAGAGCACTGTGTTAATACGCCAGGACGCCCCACCTGCGAGCCAACCAATAGCGCGATAGCATTAAAGGGCGCGTAACGGGCTACGGCCACGGTGGTTTCTTGTTCATCGAAACCACGGAAAGCCCCTTCGGCAGCGTCTGCGGCAATCTGCACCGGGTTATCTTTCACGTTGGTGACGTGAGCTTGTTGTGATGGGGTACGACGAGCGCGCATTTTCTGCATCGACATCATCATTTCCACCACGTTCATGTGGGAGACCACCTCGACGATTTTGGCCGGTGTCATGGCTGTCGTCAGCGGCACAATGGTGCGGCGTGACACATTTGGGTCACACAGCATATTGGCCAACTTGATGGAGTCCATCTTCATCACTTCTTCCGCATGTGTCAGATTAATACCGTAGCGGGCGATAAAGTGGTCGATCAGGTCGAAACTGCTCTGTGGTTTACCGTCTAACTCAGTCACCACACCATTTACAATCTTGATGGAAGGTTTCGGATCATTCGGGCTTTCCATGGCAATAAAGCCTTCTTCGATCCACTCTTTGACAAAGCCGTCCTGATTAACCGGGCGTTTCGCCAACGCTTCAAATCTTTTCGATTTCATGAAACAGCCTCACTGTGGCGTCAGATATAAGAAGGGCGGTCATTTTTTGGTTCAGCACCCAAGGTCGCCAATACCGTTTTGCCGATCTCACGGGCAGAAATCACTGCCTGACGAACTGCGCCAGAATCGCCGGAGATAACCAGAATCACTTCGTTACTAAAGCTTGTCCCTTGAGCCGGAGAGCTGTAGGCCACTACGTCAACATTGGCAGATTTGACGGCGGTATCAGCCATCAGAACACCAATAGACGCCGGTGCGCCGACAATCACACCGCAAGAGCGACCCAGTGGCGCGCCGAAGGCTTTTTCCAGTGCATGGCTCGCACGGGCGCTGTACTGCAATTCAATGTGGCCAGCTTCATTGGCGTAAACGTCACCGAATGTCCGGTCTAGCTCTTTCAGTGCGACTTCGACAGCACGTTTCACATCAGAAACATCGTCACCACCGAAGATAATCAGCGAACCGTGGCCTGCGCCGCCTTTGGTATCGCGCGGTAACTCAATGCTGACCACTTCGGTATTGGTGGCTTTTACTGCTTCATCTGCCGCCATAATGTGTGGGCCAGCACCGGTACGTGCGCCCAAGATGCCAATGGAGCGATAGCGTTTTTCCAACTTCATTGCATCTAGCAAGGCACTATCGACGTTGGCGATGACCAGTCCGACGGTGTCGCCGATCGCGGTGCCAACAAATTCCGTTAAACTGCAAGTTTTCTCAGCCATAGCCGTATCTCGTTGTTTATAGGATGGTTGTTTATCGAATGAGGGTGAGGAAGACGCCGGAGCGTGTTCGCTGACTTTCGCTATCACCTGCGCCATGATTTGGTCGACCAGGTCATTGCTTTTCATTAGTTATTTCCCTTAGGTAAAAATTTCTCGACATCAGTGTGCGGACGCGGAATAACATGAGTTGATTTCACTTCACCCACATTTGCAGCCGCAATGGCACCTGCATCCGTGGCCGCTTTAACCGCCCCTACATCGCCACGGACGATGACGGTGACCAGACCTGAGCCAATTTTTTCGTAGCCCACCAACGTCACATTGGCTGATTTCACCATGGTGTCAGCCGCCTCAATGGCAGCGGTTAGCCCTTTGGTTTCCACCATTCCTAGTGCTTCTTGTTGCATAAATACCTCGACGGAATATCAGATGCCTTGTTCTGGCTTGAATTGTCATGTTCAGAAATAGCGTTGTCAGGTTCGTGCTGGAATTGAATATACAAACAAGCAATGAAAAAGAATGGCTGTAATGAATTTACTGGCGAGAATGGTTAGTGATGAAATAACAAAATATTGTCACCGAATATGTTAACTTATTATTTTTTAAGTCTATTTTATGATTGCATGGTGATAATAATTGGTTATTGTATATTCAAAATTACAATTAAACTCGTGACAGCCGATATTATCTTTGGTATTGCGCGCATTAATATAAGGAAGGGGCTAGTTCACATTAAATGAGAAACTGCGAGCTTGATAACAATAATAGAAAGAATAAATGGCAAGAAAGTCACATTATTTAATTATCCGCTAACTTGCTTATTCATCGGGTATTGTGGCTGTTTTTTAAGGATGTAATAGCAATAATTTGTTATAGAAACTCTAGTTTTTGTTTAGTGAATGGCAGATCACGACAACACTTTCATTTTTCGTCTCTTTATAGTGGGTAGGTCATGGGCCGTGCATTCGATACAGAAAGTCATATAACCTATTAATTACAAGCAGGGTAACCCTATGAACGACTCGCTAAAAGCTCAGTGTATTGCGGAATTCCTCGGTACCGGGCTGTTTCTATTTTTTGGTATTAGTTGTCTGGCTGCGATGAAAGTGGCCGGTGCCAGTTTTGGTCTGTGGGAAATTTGTATCGTATGGGGGCTTGGGATTTCACTGGCCGTCTACCTGACCGCCGGAATTTCGGGTGCTCACCTCAACCCAGCCATCACCATTGCTTTATGGCTGTTTGCCTGCTTCCCAGGCCGTAAAGTTATCCCTTATAGCATTGCACAAATTGCCGGTGCTTTTGGTGGAGCAGCATTATCTTACATGCTGTATCACAACTTATTTACTGATTTTGAAACTGCCCATCAGATGGTGCGTGGCAGTTTGGAAAGTCTGCAATTAGCCAGTATTTTCAGTACATTCCCATCCCCCGCCATCAGTGTTTGGCAGGCAGCGTTTGTTGAAATCATTATCACCTCAATTCTGATGGGGCTGATTATGGCACTTACAGATGATGGTAATGGTGTGCCGCGTGGCGCATTAGGCCCTTTATTAATCGGTATTCTGGTTGCGGTGATTGGGGCGGCAACCGGCCCATTAACGGGGTTTGCCATGAACCCGGCGCGTGATTTTGGCCCTAAATTATTTACCTTCTTTGCCGGTTGGGGAAAAATTTCAATGACCGGTGGGCGTGATATTCCTTACTTCATCATTCCTATTGTGGCGCCTATTATTGGTGCTTGCCTGGGTGCCGCAGTTTATCGCTTCTTAATTGGTAAAAATTTGCCGTGCAATACCTGTAAGTTAGATGATGAAGAAGCTATTAATTAAACCTGAAAATGAATGACGACTTCCTCATCTTGGGACTGCAAATGGGTATTAAGGTGAGGAAATTTCGTGATCTGTTCGGGTTAATGCATGGATTATCATCCCCTGTTGATTATGACTCTGGTAAGGTGGGTTGTTATTTGTTTTCATTTCACCGGAGAGTATACCTTCACAGGGAAATAGGTTTTTCACCATGGCTAATGGGAATGAAAATATAACAATGCGGTAACACATCTATCATTACAGGGATGATTTATAGTAATAAACGAAATTTAATAACAATAAATTAAAATTAACTGAGAGGTTTTATCATGATTTCTGCCAGTTCTCTAAACTCAGAGCTCATAAATAAAATCGCCCAGGATTTTGCTCAAGCAACGGGGCTGGCGGTGGTGGTTGTGAATATTCACGGTGAGGAGATCTCCGACCTATTCAACTTCACACCGTTTTGTCAATTGATGCGCCAAGATCCGGTGAATCATCTTCGATGTCGTATGAGTGATCGCTGTGGTGGCCTTGAGGCCTCAAAATCCAACGAACCTTGTATTTATCGTTGTCACGCCGGACTCACAGATTTCTCTATCCCATTGGTGATTGCCGGTCATCTGGTTGGCTTTGTTTTATGTGGTCAGGTGCGGCTGCACACGGATGTTTATCTGATTGATATCCTGAATGTTGATAATCACTGGCAACAGAATCCGGCACTGATGGATGAATTTCATAATGTCCCTATCATGGATTTCTCTCGAGTGATCGCGTCTGCGGACTTGCTGAAGTTGATTGTTGAAAATTGTCTGAAAAAGCACCTTAATTTTGTGGTTATCAATGACAACATGGGCAGCAAAGAGCCCGGCAGAATTCGTCCGGTACATCCTCATGACAGTAAAATGAAGAAAGCATTGCGCTATATTGATACTCATCTGTCAGAAGAGTTGCGGTTGGAGGATGTGGCAGCCAAGGTCTATCTCAGCCCCTACTACTTCAGCAAATTATTTAAAAAATATCAGGGTATTGGTTTTAATGCGTGGGTGAATCAGCAACGAATGGCCAATGCGAGAGAGATGTTACAGCATAGCGATTGGAGCATTGCCAGTATTGCCAAGAACCTGGGTTTTTCACAAACCAGCTATTTCTGCAAAGTATTCCGCCAAGCCTATAATGTGACACCACAGGTATTTCGCTCACTTTCTTCTGAGCGTAATGAAATGGAATAGCAGTTATTGAATTAATATCAATTCCTCATGTTTTTAATTCATGTTTGTTTATTTAAAAGTCAAATTAGTAATTAAGTTCTTAAAATAATTAATGACAATATTTTGTTATAATTTTAAAGAAAAAACCAATGGTAATTTATTGTTTTTTAATGATTATTTTTCTTTTTTGTAGCAATTTTTTGCTATAACTACGCAATAAAATAGTCACAAAAAAATGAAATTAACCATTTTTTATTTGTGGAAAAGAGTATATTAATATTCATCAAGCTTAATAAGTTAGTTGACGTTACAACTGTGTAAATAAAGAGATAAATTCTATAGCAACATAAAATTAAATAACAAAATCTAAACTCACGTAGTTACTGAAATGGATATGTTATGCACTAAAGCATAACTGGGAAGGGGGTGACAATCCCCCGCAGCCCCCGCTGCTGTGATGCTGACGAACCTGCTGAAACCACTGATCCACAGGATTGGGAAGGTGCAGGGGAGGATGACGCTAAGCCAGAAGACCAGCCAACTCAGTAAAAGATATTCAACTCCTTCGGTGGGAAGCGGGTTGTCATCAGATGCGCGCAGCGGTGACGTTGTGTAGGCGCACCTTTTTGACACTGCTTATCCCGCTTGAAATGGCGGGATTTTTTATGCAGCGCTCAGACAAACAAGCATTTATCATCGCGGGAACCGGTAGCGGATGCGGTAAAACCACCGTGACGCTGGGTATTTTGCGAGCGCTGATGGCGCGTGGATTGTCGGTGCAACCGTTTAAAGTGGGGCCAGACTATCTGGATACCGGCTGGCATACCGCGGTCAGTGGCGTAACTTCACGCAACCTTGATGCGTTTATGCTGCCCCCCACCACACTCAATGGATTGTATAACCAACATGTGCGGCATGCTGATGTGGCGGTGATTGAAGGTGTCATGGGCCTGTATGACGGTTATGGCACTGACCCTGATTATTGCAGCAGCGCCGCCATGGCCAAACAACTTGGCTGCCCGGTTATTTTACTGGTCGACGGTAAAGCCGTATCAACCTCGGTTGCCGCCACGGTGCTGGGTTTTTGTCAATTTGATTCAAACCTCCACATTGCGGGCGTTATTGTTAACCGCGTCAATTCAGATAATCACTACCAACTTATCCGCCATGCCATCGAACACTATTGCGGTATTCCAGTATTAGGCCGTCTGCCGGTGATGGACGATGTGGCATTGCCATCGCGCCACTTAGGATTAATTCCGGCTCAAGAGCGCGGCGGGTCAGTGGGCAAACACCCCGATAGCGCACCACGTTGGCAACATCTCGCGCAGCAGGTTGAAGAATTTATCGATCTGGACCGGCTACTGTCACTGACTTCCCGCTCTGAACTCCCTGTGGGAACTTCTCCGGAGCTACCTCCTCAAGCTTTAGCTGAGGGCCTGACACTGGCGCTAGCCGAAGATGAAGCCTTCAATTTCTATTATCCCGATAATCTTGATCTGCTGGAGCAGGCCGGGGTGCGCATTCAACGTTTCAGCCCTCTACATGACCGCCAATTACCCACATGCCAGATGATCTATCTGGGGGGCGGCTATCCAGAAATTCACGCCGCAAAGCTTGCGGCCAATACTGCCATGCACACGGCATTACAACAGGCCCATCGCCTGCAAATTCCATTGTATGGCGAATGTGGCGGCTTGATGTATTTGGGTGAGGGGTTAACGGATGAAAATGGACAACGCCACTCGATGGTAGGGATTTTGGCGGGTGAAAGCCAAATGGGAAAACGCTTAACCCGCTTTGGCTACTGTCAGGCGCAGGCCCGTCGTGACACTTTATTGGCCGCGCAAGGCGAGATGTTACGTGGTCATGAATTCCATTACTCCGATTTTACCAGCCCGCTGACGCCAGTATTTGATAGCAGCAAGTGGCGTGATGGCGAGGTGATTCAGCACTGGAGCAGCGGCTATCAAGTACAACAGACGCAGGCCAGTTATCTACATATTCATTTCGCACAGCGCCCCGGTTTATTAAATGGCTGGCTAAATGCCGCGCGGAGTCGGTTATGACTCTTGCCGCGTGGTTTGTGGCGTTTCTGCTTGATAGTTGGCTCGGTGACCCGCCGCACTGGCCACATCCGGTGCGCTGGATTGGTAACCTAATCACCGTGCTACAACGGGCTATTCGCGCAGTGTGTCCTAGCGAGCGGGCGCTCAAGTGGGGAGGGGCGGTGTTGTGGATAGCGGTGGTGGGGATCACTTGGCTTATCAGTTGGGGGTTTTTATGGCTGATGGCTGAGATTAATCCGTGGCTTGGGTGGTTGGCGCAGGTGTGGATGATTTACACCTTGCTGGCCGGGCGCTGTCTGAGTGACGCGGCACTTTTGGTTTTTGATGCGCTGCAACAGGGGTCATTGGCGCAAAGTCGCGAAAAACTGTCATGGATTGTTGGGCGTGATACCTCGCAATTGGAGAAACCGCAAATTACCCGTGCGGTAGTCGAAACGGTAGCGGAGAACAGTGTCGATGGCGTGATTGCACCGCTGTTCTTTCTGATGTTAGGGGGGGCGCCGTTGGCGATGGCGTACAAGGCAATCAATACCCTGGATTCGATGGTGGGGTACAAAACTCCGAAATACCGGGCTATCGGCTATGTATCGGCGCGCATGGATGATTTGGCGAATGGGATCCCCGCCCGACTGAGCTGGTTGCTATTGAGTGCGGCAGCGTGGCTTATTCGGGCCGATTATCGGCAGGCGCTGCGGATTGGCTGGCGTGACCGTTATCAACATTCCAGTCCGAATTGTGCTTGGTCAGAGGCCACGGTGGCGGGTGCGCTGGGGATACGCCTTGGCGGCCCGAATGAATACTTTGGTGAGCGGGTAGAAAAACCTTGGATTGGCGATGAGCGGCGCGACGTCGCACTGAACGATATCCCGCGCAGCATCCATTTGATGAAGGTGGCGTCGTTACTCGCCCTTTTACTGTTTGCCCTGATCCATCTGCTGCTCGTTGGCATTTAATTAAGGATAACCTGATGAACTATATAAAGAACCCGCAAAAAATAGAGCAAAACAGCTTTGCGATTATTGGCGACATCATTGCCAATGAGCGGCCCGATTATGTTTTTGTCAGTGAAATGCACGAAGCGGTGATCAAGCGGGTTATCCATACCACGGCAGATTTTGACTGGTTGGATATTTTGCATTTTTCACCAGAGGTGCTGACCCGCATTGCTGACGGGATCAGCCGAGGTTGCACCTTGTACACCGACACCACCATGGCAATGTCCGGTATCAATAAAACCCTATTAGCGCAGATGGGCTGCGAATGCCGCTGCTATATCAGTGACCCTCGGGTGGTGGACAGTGCGCCCATACAGGGCATTACCCGTTCGATGGCAGCGGTGGATGTCGCACTGGCGGAGCCGGGCGAAAAACTGTTTGTGTTTGGCAATGCGCCAACGGCTTTGTTCCGTCTGCTGGAGCGTCAGGTAGCTCCGGTGGCGGTCATTGGTGTGCCCGTCGGCTTTGTTGGGGCGGCGGAATCTAAAGACGCGCTACTTGAGAGTGACTTGCCGTGCATTGCGGCACTGGGGCGTAAAGGCGGTAGCAATGTGGCCGCCGCCATTATTAACGCCATCCTCTATCAGTTAAGGGGGGCATTATGAGTGACAATCTGGTTAATGAGGAGCTGGTCAGTGATGACGCTGCGCTACAAAACCAGCAATTAGACAGTATTTGGCATAACGGCAAGCAATACCGTAAAGGCTATACCACCGGATCTTGTGCTACAGCTGCGGCTAAAGTGGCTGCGCTGATGGTGTTACGCCAACAAGTGATTGACCAGATTTCGATTGTTACGCCATCCGGTGTCACCCTGTGCCTAAATGTTGAGCAACCACTGATTGAGGGCCAACAAGCCACAGCGGCGATTCTTAAGGATGGCGGTGATGATATTGATGCCACCCACGGCATGTTGATTTTTGCCCGCGTGACCCTAACGGATAAAACTGATATCACCTTACGCGGTGGCGAAGGGGTGGGCACCGTCACTCGCAAGGGTATTGGCTTGCCGGTGGGGAGCAGTGCCATTAATCGTACTCCGCGCCAAACTATCGAAGCCGCAGTGCGTGAAGTTATCGGTCCATTACGTGGGGCGGAGGTTGAAATCTTTGCTCCAGAGGGCGAAGAGCGAGCAAAGAAAACATACAACGGGCGACTGGGAATCTTGGGGGGGATCTCCATCATCGGTACCACTGGCATTGTGACGCCGATGTCGGAAGAGAGTTGGAAACGTTCATTGGCGTTGGAGCTGGAGATGAAGCGCGCGGCCGGTGAGGACCGAGTTATTCTGGTGCCGGGTAACCATGGTGAACGTTTTGTACGTGACCATTTGGGCCTTGATAGCCAACGGGTGGTCACGATGAGTAACTTCGTCGGCTATATGCTGCAAGAAACCGTGCGGCTGGGTTTTCGCCATGTCCTGTTGGTAGGGCACCCCGGCAAGTTAGTTAAAGTGGCTGCCGGTATCTTTCACACTCACAGCCACATTGCTGACGGTCGTATGGAGACATTAGTGGCACATCTGGCTCTGATGGGTGCACCACATGCTCTGTTACTTGAAGTGAATCAATGCAATACCACCGAGGCGGCAATGGAATTGATTGCCGATCAGGGCTGGGAAGGCGTGTACTCGCGCATTGCAGAACGCATCTGCGAACGTATTGCCGAGATGATGCGTTTCTCCGTTAATCCTCCGCAGTGTGACGCTATTTTATTCTCTTTTGATAATCAGGTTCTGGGGAGTAACCGCCCGCTGGGTGACATTGTGGAGGTTCTACGATGATTACTGTTGTGGGGATTGGCCCCGGAGGCACCGAATATCTTACCCCCAATGCCCGGCATGCTATTGAACAGGCCGAGGTCTTGGTGGGGGGGAAACGCCATCTGGCGACATTTAGCGGCAATATTAAACAGAGCCGCCTATTGGATGCTGACTTACTGGGGTTATTGGAGTGGCTAGATAGCCATAAAGATCGCGCCATTGTGGTGCTAGCCTCTGGTGATCCTTTGCTATTTGGCATTGGCAAATTGCTGGCCGCAAACTTCAGTCCCGAGGAGTTGCATATCGTCCCCGGCATTAGCGCGATTCAATATCTGTGTGCCAAAGTCTCGCTGGATATGAACGACCTTTTTCTTACGAGCAGTCATGGGCGAGAACCTGATTTTGACTGGATTTTTCAGCACGACAAAGTGGCGATGGTGACCGACGGCATTATCGGCCCACGTGCGATTGCTGATGCTCTACATCAACGTGGTCTGTCTCGTACCTTGATTATTGGTGAAAATCTCTCACAACCTGACGAACGAATTCACCGCCTGCCAGTCGAGCAGGTAGCGACCCGCTATGACATGAATGTGGTGGTGATCCTCAATGAGAGATGAACTGTTCTTACGTGGGCAAAAAGTTCCCATGACCAAAGAAGTCGTGCGAGCACTGGCACTGGAACGATTGGTGTTACCCGGTGCGGCTCATCTGATTGATGTGGGCGCGGGTACTGGCAGTGTGGCACTGGAAGCAGCACTACGGTTCCCCAAGCTCAACGTGACAGCGATTGAGCGCAATCCGGTAGCCCTTGAGTTAATCGCTGAAAACCGCCAACGGTTGGGATGCAACAATGTGGCCGTTATTGCTGGCATCGCGCCACTGCCACTGGCAGACAAAGCCGACGCCATTTTTATCGGCGGCAGCGGTGGCCATTTGACTGATCTCATCGACTGGGCGCTGATGATGTTAAACCCCGGAGGTCGTTTGGTAATGACCTTTATTTTGCTCAATAACCTGAATGATGCACTCAGCCATTTAGACCGGTTGGCGCACTCCCAGACCTTCGCCATCAGCCAGTTGGACTGTGTTCAATTGCAACTCTCCACCCTGACCCCCTTAGGCAGCGGGCACTACTTTAAACCGAACAATCCAACTTATCTTATTTCCTGCCACAAGGAGCCGCGCAATGTCCGAGCATCTTAGTTCTGTTCCATCATCAGTCACCCCCGAATGGGATACACAAAAAGTCTGGTTTGTCGGTGCTGGCCCCGGTGATAAAGAGTTGATTACGCTCAAAGGCTACCGTTTGTTGCAACAAGCGCAAGTCGTTATCTATGCCGGATCGTTGATCAATACCGAACTGCTGGAGTACTGCTCGCCACAGGCGCATTGCTACGACAGCGCGAGTTTGAATCTGGAGCAAATTATCCAGTTGATGGTGGAAGGGGTTCGGGCGGGCAAATTGGTGGTGCGGTTACAAACCGGTGACCTTTCTTTATATGGTTCCATTCGTGAGCAGGGTGAAGTGTTGGGTGAGCATGGCATTGGCTTTGTGTCAGTGCCGGGAGTCAGTGCTTTTCTGGGGGCAGCAGCACAATTGGGCGTGGAATACACCGTACCTGAAGTGGCGCAAAGCCTGATTATCACCCGGATTGAAGGGCGCACACCAATGCCACCACTGGAGCAACTGGAGTCTTTTGCGGCACACCAAACATCAATGGCTATTTTCTTGTCGGTGCAAGAAATGGACCGAGTTGCAGAGCGTTTGATCGCGGGGGGCTATCCGGCGGCGACGCCAGTGGCAGTGGTATACAAAGCCACTTGGGCTGAAAGTCGTACCGTGCGCGGCACATTAACAAACATTGCTGAATTGGTACGGGCCGCAGGTATTCATAAAACCGCCTTAATTTTGGTGGGGGCCTTCTTGGGTGATGAATACCACTATTCCAAACTCTATGACGCGGGGTTCAGTCATGAATATCGTCAAGCCTGAATCGATAGCCGTTTTTTGTCTCACTCCGGGCGGAGTACGGCTCGCTCGACGTTTGAAAACGCATCTGCCACTGACCTGTTTTACCAGTGACAAATTGCTGGAATCGGGTTTTTTACCATTTAACGGTAGCTTCGGTGACACGCTACGTGAGGCCTTCAAACACTACTCGGCGCTCGTGGTGGTTGGGGCTATCGGCCTGACCGTGCGAGTTATTGCGCCGTTGGTCAATGACAAGATGACGGACCCCGCGGTAGTTGTGATTGATGAGCGCGGGCAGCACGTGATCAGTTTGCTGTCGGGTCATGTGGGCGGTGCCAATACGTTAACCCGCTATCTGGCGGGGATTTTGGGGGCGGATCCGGTGATAACGACTGCCACCGATGTTAATGAGATGGCGGCACTGGACACTTTAGCGACCCAATTAGATGCCGAAATGCAGGATTTCCGCCACGCGGTCAAAGTGGTCAATCAAATGTTGGTCAGTGAGCAAAAAGTTGGGTTGTGGTGGGACACGCCATTGATCTCTGAGCGTGAACGCTGCGATACCCGTGGCTTTGTGCCCGTAGATTCATTGGATGCGCTTCCCTCATTGGATGCCTTAGTGTGCATAACTCTACACGACTCGTTGCCGTCACTGCCATTGCCTGTTTACAAATTAGTGCCGCGCCGAGTGGTTGCAGGTATTGGTTGTCGCCGCGCGACCTCACTGCAAACACTGGTTGAATTGCTGCAACAGCAAATGGCTGAGAATCACTTCGACGTGATGGCGCTGCGGGCGATTGGCAGTGTCACCATCAAAAAAGACGAACCCGCACTGCACCAACTAGCACAGTGCTGGCGGGTGCCCTTCGAGCTGTTCAGTGTGGGCGAGTTGAGCCG
The DNA here is from genome assembly GCF_044905075.1 of Yersinia vastinensis. NCBI lineage: Bacteria > Pseudomonadati > Pseudomonadota > Gammaproteobacteria > Enterobacterales > Yersiniaceae > Yersinia > Yersinia vastinensis. The sequence continues at coordinate 3,045,728 of NZ_CP173260.1, read as the reverse complement.
TCACGAACAGCGTTTTCCTGCTTCTGATTTTGTCCGCCAAACGGTGGGTGTCGGCAGCGTGTCACAACCGGTCGCCTGGCTGATGAGCGACGGTAAATTGGTTGGCAATACTCTGCGTCAGCAGGGCGTCACCATCACTCTGGGAGTATCGCATTAATGTTAACCGTGATTGGCATTGGACCGGGCAGTGAATCGATGATGACGCAGGAAGCGATTGCGGCAATCCGCGAAGCTGAAATTATCGTCGGTTATAAAACCTATACCCATCTGGTCAAGCCCCTGACTGGGGATAAGCAGGTGATCAAAACCGGTATGTGCAAAGAGATTGAGCGCTGCCAAACCGCAATTGATTTGGCGCTGGCCGGGCATAACGTGGCGCTAATTAGCAGTGGTGATGCCGGTATTTATGGCATGGCCGGATTGGTTTTGGAGTTGGTCACGCAACAAAAGTTGGTGTTGGAAGTGCGGTTGGTGGCCGGGATTACCGCCAGTATTGCCGCAGCCTCCTTACTTGGCGCACCACTAATGCATGATTTTTGTCATATCAGCTTGAGTGACTTGATGACGCCATGGGCCGTGATTGAGAAACGCATTATCGCCGCAGCACAGGCTGATTTTGTTATCTGTTTCTATAACCCGCGCAGCCGTGGCCGCGAAGGGCATCTGGCACGCGCTTTTGAGTTAATGCAGCCATGGAAAAAAGCGGAAACTCCGGTTGGTGTGGTGAAAGCGGCGGGGCGTAAAAAACAGGAAAAATGGTTAACTACATTGGGCGAAATGGATTACGAACCGGTCGACATGACCAGTCTAGTGATCGTGGGTAACCAGGCTACATATTGCCGTGACGGGCTGATGATCACCCCTCGAGGTTATGCATTATGACGAGCAATTCATTATGACTGGCCGCTATCCGCCGATTCATGTTTTTGGCGGCACCAGTGATGCACGGCTAATTTGTCAGTTGCTGGATACAGCCGGTGAGCGCTATAGCCTGTCAGTCGCCAGTGATGCGGGTTTGCAACTGGCGGGCGATATTCGCGGCGAGGTGGTGGTGGGGCGGATGGATACGGTGGCAATGGTCGATTTTCTTATCACTAGGCAAGTGCAATGGGTGATTGACGCATCGCACCCATACGCCGAGCTACTCAGTGACAATGTGGTGGCCGCTTGCAGGCAAGCCTTTGTGCCACTGACTCGCTATGCGCGCCCGAGTGAAATTGAGGTGCTCAGTCACCCACTGCTACACAAAGTTGACAGTGTTACGGCCGCTTGTGCTGTAGCGCAGAAGTTGGGGGAGCGGATATTGCTCACGACCGGCAGCAAGCAGTTGGCTGAGTATCAACAGGGGCTGACAGGTAAAACTCTGCTGGTGCGGGTATTGCCCACTGCTGATGTTCTGAGCCAATGCGAGGCATTGGGGCTAGGCGTGGGGAATATTATTGCGCTGCGTGGGCCATTTAGCGCGCAATTCAATCAGGCGCTGTATGAGTTTTGTCAACCGGATGTCGTCATCACCAAGGAGTCTGGCGCACAAGGCGGCTATCAAGAAAAAGTGGCTCCCTGTCTGGCGCTGAATCTTCCCTGCATTGTGGTGCGTCGCCCGGCCAGCGTGGTTTTGGACAATATTGGGCAGCAAGTCACGTCATTGGATGAATTTGCCCAGCATCTGACGCGCTGGCAGCAACAACGAGGACAATAAAATGAAAAAAGCACTGTTGGTCATCAGTTTCGGCACCAGTTATGAACAAACCCGCCAAAAGAATATTGACGCTTGCGAGCAGCAACTGGCGGCAGCCTACAGCGATAGAGATGTGTTCCGTGCATTCACTTCGGAAATGATTATTCGCAAGTTACGCAAACGTGATGGTTTGCTAATCAATAACCCGCGAGAAGCCCTAAAACTGTTGGCAGAGCAGGGCTATCAGGATGTCGCGATTCAATCGTTGCATGTGATCAATGGCGATGAATACGAAAAAGTGGCCAATGAAGTGCGAGCTTTCAGTGACTGTTTTCATCATCTGGTGTTAGGCACGCCATTATTGAGCAGTTTTGCTGATTACCAGCAATTGCTGGTGGCGCTGCAAGCACAAATGCCGTCGCTGGCCGCTGATGAGCGCGTGGTCTTTATGGGGCACGGTGCCAGTCACTATGCTTTTTCTGCCTATGCCTGCCTTGACCATTTAATGGCCTCACTGAATTTTCCTGCGCTGGTCGGAGCGGTCGAAAGCTACCCGGAAATCAGTCATATCATCACCCGGTTACAACAGCAGGGAGTGCGGAAAGTGCACTTAATGCCATTGATGTTGGTCGCGGGGGATCACGCTATCAACGATATGGCTTCAGATGAACCAGATTCATGGCAATCACAGTTGGAGGCAGCGGGTATTCGTGCCCAGTCATGGCTGCAAGGTTTGGGTGAAAACCCATTGATTCGCCAGATGTTTGTTGAGCATTTAGATCATGCCTTACAACAAAAACAGCAGGAGGCAGCGTAATGAGCGGCAGACTTTATGCATTAGGGGTCGGCCCCGGTGCTAGCGATTTAATCACGGTACGTGCTGCACGGTTAGTCGCCCAACTCGATGTGTTGTATGCCCCCGCAGGACGTAAAGGCGGCGACAGCCTGGCATTGTCTATTGTGCGTGAGTATTTATCACCGAATACCGAAATACGCACCTGTCATTTCCCGATGAGTGCTGATGACAGTGAGAAGCAAGCGGTATGGGATGACGTGGCGCAGCAGCTGCAGGCTGAAGTGGAAAAAGGCCGTCAGGTTGGGTTTATCACTCTCGGTGATGCCATGTTATTTAGCACCTGGGTCTTTTTGTTAGAACGAATTGGTCGGCCCGATTGGTTGGAAATTGTTCCCGGCGTGACTTCTTTTGCTGCGATTGCCTCGCGCGCGGGTTTGCCGCTGGCGATGGAGCAGCAATCCCTAGCGATTATGTCTTGCACCGCACCACAAGCGGAGTTAGAGCGCGCATTGCGCGACCATGATTGTGTGGTGCTGATGAAGGTCTATGGCCGTTTTGCCCAAATACAGGCGCTGTTGGCGCGGTTAAATCTGTTCCCGCATGCGCTATTGATGTCGGAAGCCTCATTACCGGGGGAAGTATGCTGGCGTCAACTCGATAGCGTTGCCGCAGATCAGCCACTGCCCTATTTCTCGACCATTTTAGTCAATAAGCAGCAGATCGTGAGTCGCGATGAGTAAGTCAGTTCGAATACGGGTGAGTTAAGTTTTTGCATAAAAAACTATTTAAAGGAATTCGAAATGGAACAACAACTAAAGAAATTGTCATTCACCGGTTTGGCGATGGCAATACTCCTGACGATTGCCCCGAATGATGTTTTTGCAATGCACATTATGGAGGGGTTCTTACCACCGATGTGGGCGCTAGCTTGGTGGGTTCTGTTCTTGCCCTGTCTGTTTATGGGATTGGTACGGCTGAAACAGATTGTCGCGGAAGACAGTAATCAGAAAGTCCTGCTGGCACTGTGCGGTGCCTTTATTTTCGTGCTGTCGGCATTGAAAATTCCCTCAGTTACGGGGAGTTGCTCCCATCCGACCGGCGTTGGGCTAGCGGTTATCCTCTTTGGGCCGGTAGTGGTGGCCGTATTAGGGGCTATTGTGTTGTTATTCCAAGCCTTGTTGCTGGCACACGGAGGGCTGACGACGCTGGGAGCTAACGGCATGTCGATGGCGGTTATTGGGCCGGTGGTGGGCTATCTGGTATGGAAAATGGCCTGTAAAGCGGGATTACGCCGTGATGTTGGGGTATTTCTATGCGCGATGCTCGCAGATTTAACCACCTATTTTGTCACCTCTGTACAACTTGGTTTGGCCTTCCCCGACCCACAATTTGGTGTCAGCGGCTCGATTGTCAAATTTATGGGCGTGTTCTGCATTACCCAAATTCCGATTGCTATTGCTGAAGGGTTGTTAACCGTCATGATTTACGACCAGTTAACTAAACGCAAGCTCATTACTGCGGAGACTCACTAACATGAAAAAGACGCTTATTCTGCTGGCAATGGTTATCGCTCTGGTTATCTTGCCATTCTTTATTAATCATGGTGGTGAATACGGCGGCTCTGATGGTGAAGCTGAAACCCTGATTCAGGTTACTGCGCCACATTATGAACCGTGGTTCCAGCCTTTGTATGAACCGGCAAGCGGTGAAATTGAAAGCCTGTTATTCACGTTACAAGGCAGTATTGGGGCCGCGGTGATTTTCTATATCTTGGGCTATTACCGGGGGAAACGCGGTGAGCATGCTGGGGATTGATAAACTAAGTTATCAAAGCCGCTGGCGACAGGCTGATCCCATCGGGAAACTGGTGCTGTATGGGGTCTTCCTGCTGCTGGCCATGTTGAGTCCACCGATGTATCAAGCACTGCTGTTGGTGTTCATCGCCGGATTGACCTGCTATTCACTGCGGGTCGGCCCGCGTCGCTACCTGCGCTGGTTGGCCATCCCGCTCTCTTTCCTACTGGTGGGGTTGGTGACGATTGTGCTATCGCTCGCTCGCCAACCGGAAAGCTTGTGGTGGGGGGTGCAAATAGGCCATTGGTGGCTGGGTATTGATCGCGTAGGACTAATGACTGCGAATCAAACGTTGTGGCGCAGTCTGGCGGCATTGGCTGCGACCTTCTGGTTTGTGCTCAATACGCCGTTTCCGCAGCTGATTCAAATACTCAAACGCTGTCATGCTCCCCGATTGCTCACCGAGCAAATCCTGCTGACTTGGCGCTTTATTTTTATTTTGATTGAAGAGGCGGCGGCGATTCATCATGCGCAGTCTCTGAGATTTGGTTATATCTCATTGCGAACTGGCTACCATTCGCTGGCAATGCTGGTCGGCATGCTATTTACCCGCGTGATGATTCGCTATCAACAGATGGTCATCTCGCTGGATATGAAACTTTATCAGGGTGATTTCCACCTGTAAGGCAGGAGTTGATGTTAGCCACCCAACAGTTAGGTTTCAGTTATCAGGATGAGCAGGTCTTGCATGATTTGACGCTCGATTTCAGCCAGCATGCGGTCACCGGTGTCTTGGGAGCGAATGGTTGTGGTAAGTCGACGTTGTTTATGAACCTGACCGGCATTTTGCAACCAGAGCAAGGTGCTGTGTTGTGGCAAGGCCAACCGCTAAGTTATAAAAAAGCCCATCTGCGTGAGCTACGCCAGCGGGTGACGACGGTATTTCAGGACCCAGAACAGCAGATTTTTTATACCGATATCGACAGTGATATTGCTTTCAGTCTACGCAATCTTGGTATGCCAGAAGCGGTGATCGCCGAGCGCGTTGACCGGGCGCTGACCTTGGTCGACGCGCAGAGTTTTCGCCATAAATCTATTCAACATCTGAGTCATGGCCAGAAGAAACGTGTGGCCATTGCGGGTGCCTTGGTCATGGAAGCGGAGTATCTGCTGCTGGATGAACCCACCGCTGGGCTGGACCCGGCTGGGCGGCAGCACATGATAACTATCATTGAACGCATTGTGGCGGAGGGAAAACGGGTTATTCTCTCCAGCCATGATATCGATTTGATTTATAAGGTTTGTGATTATCTTTATGTCTTATCGCATGGTCATTTGATGATTGCAGGTGAAACCACCGAGGTGTTCCTGCAACAAGATAAATTGCAAGCTGCCGGGCTGGTTCAGCCATGGTTGGTGAAAATGCATAGTGAGCTGGGCCTACCACTGTGCAAAACCGAAGAACAACTTTTTGCGTTGATGCGTCAGCGTGAAGCGGAGGAAGTGCGATGAATCAGTCTGCGGTGAAATTATCAATAATGGTGCAAGGCACGGCCTCGGATGTCGGTAAGAGTGTGTTGGTGGCAGGGCTGTGCCGCATTTTTAGGCAAGATGGTTATCGCTGTGCCCCCTTTAAATCGCAGAATATGGCACTTAATTCGGGGATTACACCGCAGGGTGAAGAGATGGGGCGCGCTCAGATTTTTCAAGCAGAAGCCGCAGGAATTGCCCCGGATGTCCGTATGAATCCCGTACTGCTCAAACCCACCAGTGACCGCAAAGCACAAGTGGTGCTGATGGGCAAAGTAGCCTGCAATATGGATGCCGTGGAGTATCACCAATACAAGCCGCAGTTGCAGCAGCAAATCAGCGAGGTTTACCACAGTCTGGCCAATGAGTATGACATCATGGTGCTGGAGGGGGCGGGTAGCCCAGCAGAAATTAACCTGCGCGATCGTGATATCGTCAATATGGGCATGGCGGCTATAGCCGATGCCCCTGTTTTATTAGTGGCCGATATCGATCGCGGCGGTGTATTTGCATCTATTTATGGCACTTTAGCGTTACTGCATCCACATGAAAAAGCGCGAGTCAAAGGTGTCATCATCAATAAGTTTCGTGGTGATATTGCGTTATTAAAGCCCGGCTTGGAGCAGATTGAAGCCCTAACCAATGTGCCTGTTTTGGGCGTGATGCCGTGGTTGGATATTGATTTGGAAGATGAAGACGGCGTTGCTCTGCAAAATGGTAAATATCATGGTGCGGCGGAAAAGGCGCTAGATATCGCCGTTATTCGTCTGCCGCACATTGCCAATTTTACCGATTTTAATGCACTGGCCGCTCAGCCAGATGTACGCGTGCGCTATGTTTCTCAACTCTCGGCATTAGGGCAACCAGATCTGATTATCTTGCCGGGTAGCAAGAATACATTGGGTGATTTGCAATGGTTACACCACAGCGGGCTGGCGACAGCATTGCTGGCACTGCATCAAGAAGGCGTGCCAGTGATGGGGATCTGTGGTGGTTACCAGATGTTGGGTAAACGTATCATTGATGGGGTGGAGTCGGAACTTGATCAGATGGACGGCTTGGGGCTGTTGGACGTTGAAACCCAATTTGCACAGGATAAAGTCACTACGCGAGTGAGTGGTTATTGCCAGATTGACCTGCCGGGTATGTTAGCCGCCTGTGGTGATCGACCACTTGAGGGGTATGAAATTCATATGGGAGCCTCCCATCTTGGAGCGGATGCTATGCCATTTGCGCGCTTGACGTTACGCAACGGGCAAGCGGAGCACTGGGTAGATGGCGCGGTGAACACGGACGGCACGGTATTGGGCAGTTATATTCATGGTCTGTTCGACAGCCACTTCTTTACCCGCGCACTGCTGAACAATCTACGACAACGTAAAGGGCTGGCAGCCTTTGGTGGCCTGACAGTGGATTATGGCGAACATAAAAAACAGCAGTTCGATATTCTGGCAGAACAGATGCGACAGCATATTGATATTGATAGAATTTTCACCTTAATGACAACCCACCAGCAGGAGTGTTCGCAGTGATTTTGATTACCGGTGGGGCGCGCAGCGGCAAAAGTTCGCTAGCGGAACGTTTGGCAGCACAGACGTGTGAGCGGGTATTTTACATCGCCACCTCCGTGGTCACTGATGCTGAAATGGCCGAGCGAGTAGCATTACATCGCGCCAGTCGCCCCGCACATTGGCGGACGTGGGAAGGGTATCGCGACTTAGGCACGGTGATAGATCAACAGCTAGACCCCGATGAAGCGGTAATGCTGGAATGTATTACTACGCTTATTACCAATCTATTATTCGAGTTGGCGGGTGATACCTCGCCGGAGCAAATGGATTTTGCTGTGTTGGAGGTGGGCATTCAGCAACAGATTACTGATCTGCTGGCTGCGTGCGCCCGTAGCCGTGCGCCTATTTATCTTGTCACTAATGAGTTGGGCATGGGGATTGTGCCGGAAAACCGGCTGGCACGGCATTTTCGTGATATTGCGGGCCGAGTCAACCAGCGTTTGGCGGCAGCGGCTGACGAAGTGTTCTTAGTGGTTTCAGGTATTGAGGTAAAGATTAAATGAGTTTGCGTCTGTTTCTCGCCACATTGCAGTTTATGACCCGTATTCCGGTGCCGGAGCGCTGGACACAGGGGCTGGCGATGGATAACTACGAACGTGGCATTGTGGGTTTCCCCTTTATTGGTCTGATTGTTGGTGTGATTGGTGGGGCGGTTTTTACCTTGCTGGCACCTTGGTGCGGTGTGCCGCTGGCGGCGTTGGGTTATGTTTTGGCACTGGCCTTGATTACCGGTGCTTTTCATCTTGATGGGCTGGCTGATACCTGTGATGGGGTCTTTTCTGCTCGCAAACGCGAGCAAATACTGGAGATCATGCGTGATAGCCGACTCGGTACTAACGGCGGCTTGGCGCTAATTTTTATCGTCGTGGCCAAGGTGCTGGTGGTCAGTGAACTGGCACTGCGTGATGAGTCGATGTTTGCCATGCTAACGGCGGCCTCGGTGGCTGGGCGCACGGTGATTGTTCTGCTGATGTACCGCCAGCGTTATGCTCGTGAAGGCAACGGGCTTGGCAATATTTATATCGGCAAAGTCACCGGCCGACAAACCGTGGTGACCTTGGTGGGTGGCGCGATACTGACCCTATTGCTCGGCAACAGTGCAGCATTGTGGGCGTTGATCATCACTGTAGTGGTGGTATTGCTGTTGGCAACTTATTTGCGCCGGCGTTTAGGTGGACAAACCGGCGACACGCTGGGCGCGGCAGCCGAAGTGGGGGAGTTTGTCTTCTTGCTGGCACTGCTATAACCACATTTAATGAGGCAGTTATGCGACTTTTTTTGGTGCGTCATGGGCAAACAGAAGCCAATTTGCGCGGTGTATTTTGTGGCCTGACCGATGTGGCTCTTACCCCGCAAGGTGTGGAGCAGGCCGGAGAGGTTGCAGGTTGGCTGGCTAATGTGGATTTCACACACAGTGTCAGCAGCCAGCTTATACGCGCGCGCCATACGGCCGATATCGTGCTGGCAGGCCATCCATTGAAGGCCAACACCGATGCTCAATTGAATGAGATGAATTTTGGTGAGTGGGAGATGCGCCATCACCAGGATTTACAACGGGAAGACCCTGATGCGTGGGCCGCTTGGGTTGCCGATTGGCAGCAAGCCAGTCCCACCGGCGGAGAGTCTTTTTCACAATTTTCGACCCGGATAGAAGGGGTGGTCCAACCCCTATTATCCGCAGCAACTACATCAGATCATCGCCAAGATAACAATCAGTTATTGGTTGCCCATCAGGGGGTATTAAGCCTGATGTTGGCGCGCTTACTGTTAATGCCGGCGAGCGCGATGTGGCATTTTCATTTTGAACAGGGGGCATACAGTGTGTTGGAGATCCATGAAGGATTTGTCACGCTGCGTGCGTTGAACAGCCGGGCTGCTTGGCAGTCTGCAAACAGAGATTAAACCCATGCAAACACTTTCATCCGTCCTACGCACCATTTCGCCGCTTGATAGCAAGGCGATGACTCGCGCCAAAGAACGACTCGATGGCCTGCTTAAGCCCCCCGGCAGTTTGGGGCGGTTGGAGCAGTTAGCTGTACAATTGGCCGGGATGCGTGGTCTGTATGGTCATCAAGTCTGCCGTAAGCAAGTTATCGTGATGGCGGCTGATCACGGTGTTTATGATGAAGGTGTCGCCGTCTCGCCACGTGTAGTGACGATGGTTCAGGCACTCAATATGGTGAAAGGTGTCACCGGAGTTTGTGTATTGGCCGCCAATGCCGGAGCTGAAGTTAAAATTGTCGATGTGGGCATTGATTGCGATGAATTGCCCGGTGTTCTCAATATGAAAGTGGCCCGTGGCTCCGGTAATATTGCCCGTGAAGCGGCCATGACCCGCCAGCAGGCTGAAGATTTACTGCTGGCCAGTGCCATGCTCACATTGCGACAGGCTGCAGATGGGGTGAAAGTTTTCGCTGTAGGGGAACTGGGAATGGCGAACACCACGCCAGCGGCGGCGATGGTCAGTGTCTTTACCGATAGCGACCCACAGCTGGTGGTGGGGATTGGGGCAAACTTCCCCACGGATCAACTGCATCACAAAGTTGCTGTAGTGCGGCGTGCCATCGAAACTAACCAACCCGATGGCAGTGATGGGATTGACGTACTGGCTAAAGTGGGAGGATTTGACTTGGTGGGCATGACCGGGGTCATGCTGGGGGCAGCTGCCGCAGGATTGCCGGTCATTTTGGATGGTTTTCTCTCTTATGCTTCAGCCTTGGCTGCATGTCGCATTGCGCCCGGTGTACGTGATTATCTGATTCCCTCTCATTTATCGGCAGAAAAAGGTGCAGTGATTGCCTTGAGTCATTTGCAGCTCGAACCCTACTTGCAAATGGGCATGCGGTTAGGTGAGGGCAGCGGTGCGGCACTTGCCATGCATTTAGTGGATGCCGCCTGCGCGATGTACAACAATATGGGATCACTGGCCGAGAGTAATATTGAGTTACCCGCAAATGGGGGGGGAGCCGTTGGGCTACATCGTGTTTAGCATTGTGGCTGATATTGAGTTTTAGACATCAGCGGTTTTGCCACGGATAACTGACGCAGTCGCTGAATAAATGGCCCCGACTCCTCAATGACTACCTCTGCTGATGGCCTGTTGAGGCACTCCAATGAGATGGCACCTTGATAGCCGCAATGCAGCAGTTGTCGATAGATATCATCGAAAGAGAGATGACCATAACCCGGAAATGCGCGATTAGAGTCGGCAAAATGCACATGGCGCAGCCGGGTTCCCATCAATTGGATTGCGGATGCAAAATGTGGGTCTTCAATATTGGCATGAAACACATCCCATAGAATACCGACATGAGATGGTGCGCCAATGAAATCAACGAATGACACCATCTCGGCAGCATTGTTGAGATGCTCCATCTCGTAGCGGTTGAGAGCTTCGATAATCAGGGTAACGCCACATTTTTGGGCATAATCCAGACAAGGGCTTAATCCTTGAGCTAGCAAATGGCGATAGTGTTCCGCATTGAGGGGATATCCTGCGGCGCGCAATGAACCAATGGTGACATAAGAGCCGAGTATTGCAGCGGCATCAATATGGCGATAAATCCGTTGCTGAGTGCGCTGAAGTACCACGGGGTCTTTAGCCAACAACGACAGTCCTTCTCGCTTACGTGCCTGACCGCTGGCAATCGTTGTACACTCCAAACCCTGTCTAGCGAGTGCTTTGGCGATGGTTTGGATATCAATATCGTTATAATCGGCAATACACAACTCCGCGGCGTCAAAGCCGCTCTTTTTTAACCACGCCAGTCCTAGATGAAAATCTGTGGCACTGAAAGGGGAAAAAATAGCGTCATATTGGCAGGTGAGCGTGGCACTAAATTTAATCATATTCTCATTCCATGGAAAAAGAGTAGAGCCTTGCTCCCCGACGTTATCGGGGAGCCTGTGACGGAGTCATTATTGGCAAAAATGTGCGTTATTTCATGGCGCGCTTCATAATTCGCTCGGCATTTTTGGCAAAAGAAGATGCTGCCTCTTTAACGGATAAATCACCTTGGTCGATCTTTTGAATCGTTTCGTGGTAGAGCGATACAAACTGTGGGTAATCGAAATAAGGGGAAGTCGGAACATTGTGGGGTAGCGCCATAAATGATTTCAGCCCCGCGACAGCGATACTGCTCTCCTGAATTGCGCCGTCTTGTACCAATTGCTGATAGGCTTTTTCACTTAGCGGAACACCTCTCTCCAGCCCCATCGCTTTAATCCCTTCAGGTTCATTCATCAGGAAGTTAACCAGTAAGGCAGCCTCTTCAGGGTGTTTGGTCGTCCGGCTGATACTGAACATCATCGTAGGTTTAAAGAATAGACCTGCATCTTTAGCTCCCGGCAACATGAAAAATGGCCCTAGCTCGAGTTTGTTGTACGGCGGCTGTAGGCTGTTTTCATACATGGTGGCGTTGGTATTCCACATATAGATTCCACCCCAAGTTCCGTTAATCCAAGGCTTCATTTCCCAAGTGTTGGCTTTTCCGTAGGAGGCCAATACGCGCATGGAAGGGAAGACATGGCTGTCGACCAGATCTTTATACAGTTGGAAAAACTCTTCCCACTGAGCAGGGGTGTAATTGAATTTTCCGGTTTGCTCATCAATGGCGGAGATAGTGTATTTCTGCGCCATATAAGAGTGCAGAAGCGTCAGCGACTCCATATAGTCCAGAACCAATGGATAGCTATTGTCATTCTTGGCTTTAAAGGCCATTCCTGCGGCTTTCAGCTCATCCCAACTTTGGGGATAGGCGACCCCCGTCTCTTCCCAGAGTTTTTTATTGTAATAGAAACTGCGAGCAGTCATTGCCACCGGGATACCGTTGAGTTTGTCATTGACCGTCACGCTCTTTAACGACTCAGGTTCATATTGCGTCAGATCCAGTGTCTTGCCGAGCTTACGCAGGTCATAAAACCCTGAGCCATCTTTGGAAAAGATCGGCAGCCAGTTCCAGTTAGTTTGGATAACATCCGGCTCTTTTCCACCGGCAATCTGGGTGGTAAAACGTGATAGATAACCCTCCCAACCGGCGTATTCTGCCTGCACTTTGATGTTGGGGTGTTGCTGCTCAAATGCTTTTATTGCCTGAAGTGTTGCCTGATGGCGGCTATTCCCCCCCCACCATGAGAATCTTAATTCTACATCTTCTGCTTGTACGATACCGGAGGTGGCGAGTAACAACATTGCGGCAATGGTTCTTGGTGTCTTTAACATAGCTAAACCCTCTTATTATTATTGAATACTGTCGAGAATTGAGTCGGGAAGAGTGGCTAGGTACAACGCAGGCTGACCATCTTTATCCGAGGAGAACAACACGCTTTTCTCATCGGGAGTGAAAGAAGGGTGAGGATGGGTGACCTGACGGTCGCCATCAAGTACGGCCCACGAACTGCTGTGCTTGGCTATCCTGTGAGTCTGCTTGTTTTTCAGATCGAAAAGATAAAGATAAGGGTCTGTGGCATCGCCATAGTTGTCATTGTCGACGATATCAATAGGTTTTCCAGAACCATCACCGACGGCCAATTGCCCATTATCATTGCTCATCACATGCGAGCAGGGTGGCATTGCCACGATTTTTTCATCCAGTCCAGAATCGGGATTGACCCGGCATAGATAGCGTACCGGACTGTCTTTGACATAGGTAACGTACATCATGGCGGAGCCATCGGGCACCCAAAACTCGTGAGTATAACTTTCCCCTGGTGTGGGCTGTTTAACCTTACGAATATGGCTTCCATCTTCATTCATCAGCCACATTCGGGTATCTACCCGATCCAGTGGCCCTTCATGGCAAAATGCTACGGTATTATCATCATATGGACGGTAGATAGGATGACCCAACCACTGGTTTTCCTGTAATAACGTGGTGCGCTGCCCTGTGTGCAAATCGACTCGAATGACCCGGCAGAGTGGCTGCTCTTCGTAAAACTGCTGGAATACCGTCCAGTCGCTGACGGGCCGCCAACTATCACGGTGGATTTCCACACCCACCAGCTTGGTGCAGTCGGAGTTAGCGACCCATGTGCCATAACCGACCCACTCATCAGCCACCTGATATACCGCGACCTCTGATAAGTCCTGTAACGTCACGCGCATTAAATGACGCTCACTTTTTACGTAGTAGAGGTACTGCTCGTCAGGTGAGAGGAATCCACCAAAGGTGTTATCACCCGGGCCTTCGGTCAATTGAGTCGCTATACCGCTGGATAACTCCAGCCGGTAATAATTGCGAAATCCGTCAAATTCCGCCGCGAAAATCAGTGCGCGCCCTTCGTTCAGAAAACACTTTTGGTAGAAGTAATTACGATGACAGATTACGTTGGGTGGTGTCAGTCTGGTGACACGCGAGCCAGTATCTTGATCGATGTACTCATGATATTCGAGTGGGTAAATGTCGCCCTTGGCCATTGGTTATTGCTCCCTGTTGTGCCGCGACAGAAGTTTTCTGCCAACGGGTAATTGATCGATAAAAATAGGTTGATTGCGCTGCATGGATAAATTGCCGCAAATGCCCGTTAGAATGGACATCGCCCCCGCATGACTATCCGCTCGTCGCTTGAGGGGATCCGGGCCGGGGTTGCCAAAGAGTTCTGCTAATATCAGGGCATCACCACCGCCATGCCCACCTTGTCCGTACTCCACCGCGATGTGTTCTGGCGCACCGAACATTGGATACCAAGTGATATCACAGTCCATTAAGCTGCCTTCTTCCTTACGTTCACCGCCACCATTGACGTAAGAATTCTCCACCAGCTTCATTTCCAGCCGCCCTTTACTGCCATTGAAAGCGATGTTTAGTCCTTCCCACGGTTGATAGGCATTCAGGGAGTAGGTCAGCAGGGTCTTATTGCGGTACTTCACCATTACTGCCAATGTGTCTTCTATGCTGATGCCATCGCTAAATACGCTTTGATCACGTAAGTAGCCATCTTCGTGCTCGGCATCCAGATACAGACTCTTGAGCATGTCTCGCTCTTCCATATGCAAAGCAAAGGGGTCGTTGAGTGCATGTGGATTGCGGTGGCAGCGCGGGTAAAACTCGGTCACTCCACGGTTTTCGGCATTTTCCTTGCCATAAAAACGCAGGTCACCTTGAGCAAAGACAAACTCGGGTACGGAATCGAGCCAGAAGTTGACCAAATCGAAATGGTGAGTAGATTTATGCACCAGCAACCCGCCACTGTTGCGTTTATCTCGATGCCAGCGACGAAAATAGTCGGCCCCGTGTTGAGTATTTAGTAGCCACTCAAAGTGTACTGAAAAGACCTCGCCAACCGTGCCGTTGAGAATTAACTCGCGCAATTTGCTGTGGTGCGGTGCATATCGATAATTAAACGTGACGCGCAGATCGCGCCCCGTTTTCTCTACAGTGTCAACAATGGCCAGACAACGATCGGCATCAATTGTCATTGGTTTTTCTGTGATGACGTCGCACCCCAACTCCATGGCACGAATGATGTAGTGATCGTGTGTGCGATCCACACTGGTGACAATGACGACATCGGGCCGATGTTGAGCAATCATCTGCTCGAAATCTGTGGCTTTCCATGTTGTTACTGCGGGATGGCCCCATTTCTCGAGATTGTGATTGGCATAATCCATGCGCGTCTGATTCGTGTCACACAGCGCAACCAGACGCGCCGTTGGTCGGTAAGTTGTGGCAATTGCCTCCAAATACATTCCCGAACGCCCACCGGCGCCAACCAGTGCATAGGTTTTCATACTCATTTCCTTTTTCCTTTCGCTCATTCACAGGACTGCGATTGACTCACCACAACCCCCGTTCTACTATCCGTTCACTTGTATGACGTGCCCATACAGCTTGTAGGAGAACCATCATGGGTAGCCCAGTCCCGCTGCTGTTTATTGAGATAAACACGCCTGCCATGTGGCAATGGGAGGTGTTTCTCGACCTGATGCGTCATATCAAAAAACTCCCCTGCAATGGTTTAATCGTGCATCAGCAATCACTGCTGGCGCTCTTGGCCAAGCCTTCACCTCGGTGCCCACGTGCCACGGTCGAGCACATGTTGTTGGCCCGAAATAACGCCCTGCAATATCTGCAAAAAGTGGGGCGCTATTGCGAAGAAAATCATCTTCAATTGTGGCTGCAAGGGGAGGCGACACCCGATAACCACGAGCTGCGTCGTAAATTCCCCGAATATTTTTTGTCCAATGACTCTCATAATGAGGCGGCATTTCTTAATCTCTTTTTTAGCGAAACATTGCCGGAAATATTGAGCCATCTGCCTACGGTTCGCGGGTTACGGCTGTCCCTCTCGACACCCACTGTCCATCGAACCGAATGGGAAACAGCACTTCAGCATCTCTATCAGAGCCTACGCCTTCAGGGCCGCCAGTTAGTTTTGCGTGACTATCAGGACAAAGAGTGGCCCCGCCAGCAATTAAAGATGGCGTTAGATGCTTTGCCTTATGATGTACGAGCCTCAATGAAGGCCACAGAACTGGACTATCGACCCGGTTTTGCGAATAACCCAAACTTGACCAACCTAAGTGGCTATCGCAAATGGGTAGAGTTCGACCTTTGGGGCATCGAGTATGGCTGGGCGTTGCTCCCATGTTGCTTATTGGACGAATTGCAAAAGCGTTTGCACTGGGCTACCCAAACCCTCGGTGACGAACTTGAGGCGATAACCGCCCGTATCAACTGGGAATGGCTGCCGAATAACCCATTACTGGGGGCCGTCAATGAGCTAAATCTGTTCGCTCTTGCGCGCCTGATTCGTACTCCCACCATTTCACCTCGCGCTATCTTTGTTGAGTGGTTGGCAGCATATTCTCTACAGCCACTGCCACAGCAAGAGATAGACGATCTCTTTGCCATTTACACCTCCAGCTATGACTGGATATGCAAAACGTCCAGTTTGCTCGGCCGTCTATTGCAACGTCATAGCCAGCCACCTTTTGACTTTGAACAAGCGCTGCAGCTACTGCATATGGATACGCGCAGTGCCAACTGGTCACAATCTTTCCAGCCATTGATGCCCCCTGACGATGAAGTGGTTGGTGAGCAACAGATGCAACTTATCGCACTGGAAAAGCAAAAATCCCGTTTTTTGGCCGAGTATCTACGTACGCAAGTGAACAAGAAATTGCCCGCAATGGCGCTCACTGACACGTTCAAACAGACCCTTATTGATACTTGGGAACGAGCCTTCTGGTATACCCGAGCTTTTAGCCATATCACGGATGCCTTTGCGCTCCGCCTGTGGATCCATAAGTATGGTGATCATCCCCAGCAGCGGCAGCAACTCCAACTCGCATTACAAAAACTGCATCACTTTGTCACCGAACTGGAGACGTGGTTTCTCACCATTGGGGAGCACCATCCTTACACGTTCAAACTGTTGCTCGATCCACAAAGAATTCGGCATTTGGCGATGAGTTTGTCGTGTGATGCTTCTACGCCTTAAGCTTGAAATGAGCATAAGCATTTCCCTAACGAAATAAATGGGGGGGTGGATAGAGGCTGGGATAGAAACAGTGCTATTCGAGTAAAGTGCGAACTACATGGCAAAACCTATAAATTGTGCATGATGCCTATCACAGATCTGTGGAGTGAAAGTGTGATGCTGGTCATTAGTGAGAAATCACGAGCTTGTACTACGTTGAGGGATTTAAAGCGGCGGGATCATCTGGCGGGTTGATAGAATGTTCAGGGGACTTCTCCCCTGAACGGGTAAAACGATAATTACTTACGTTTATCCTGCAAGCCACGAGCACTCAGATTATTATTATCTACCTGCGGCAAACCGGTGGTCGCAGAAGAAGATAACAACCCGGTTTCAACATAGTTGAACAGCTTCTCACGGGTATCGGTGATATCCAGGTTACGCATGGTCAACTGGCCGATACGGTCATCTGGTGAGAACACAGAATCCCCTTTCTCCATGGTCAGACGCTCTGGTTTATATGTCAGATTGTCAGACACGGTATTTAAGATGGAATAATCATTGCCACGACGCAATTCCAACGTCACTTCGCCGGTAATTTCGCTGGCAACCCAACGCTGGGCTGAATCACGCAGCATCAGCGCTTGTGGATCAAACCAACGGCCTTGATACAGCAGGCGGCCCAGCACTCGACCATTGGCATGGTATTGCTCAATAGTATCTTCGTTATGAATACCGGTCAGTAGGCGCTCGTAAGCGATGTGCAGCAACGCCATCCCCGGTGCTTCATAGATGCCACGGCTCTTGGCTTCAATGATACGGTTTTCAATTTGGTCGCTCATGCCCAGACCGTGACGCCCGCCAATACGGTTGGCTTCCATCATCAATTCAACGCTGTCTTCAATGACCACGCCATTCAGCGCAACCGGATAACCACGTTCAAAACGGACAGAAACTTGTTCAGCTTTGACAACGACATTTTCGTCCCAGAATTTCACGCCCATAATTGGGTTAACGATTTTGACGCTAGAGTTTAGGAACTCCAGATCTTTGGCTTCGTGTGTTGCCCCGAGCATATTGGAGTCAGTGGAATACGCTTTCTCGGTCGACATTTTGTAATCGAAACCGGACTGAATCATAAATTCAGACATTTCATGGCGGCCACCAAGCTCATCGATAAAGTCGGTATCTAGCCAAGGTTTATAAATTTTTAGCTCAGCGTTAGTCAGCAAACCGTAACGATAAAAACGCTCAATATCGTTACCTTTATATGTGCTTCCGTCACCCCAGATATTTACGCCATCTTCTTTCATGGCAGCCACCAGCATAGTACCGGTTACAGCACGGCCCAGCGGTGTAGTGTTGAAATAAGTCACACCGGCGGTAGTGTTATGGAAAGCACCACATTGAATCGCAGCGATACCTTCGGCAACCAATTGCTTACGGCAGTCAATCAGACGCGCTTTCTCAGCACCATACTCCATCGCTTTACGCGGAATGGCATCGTAATCTTCTTCATCAGGCTGACCCAAATTGGCAGTGTAGGCATAAGGAATCGCCCCTTTTTTCTGCATCCACAACAGTGCCGCACTGGTGTCTAAACCACCGGAAAAAGCAATACCAACACGTTGATTAATAGGAAGGTGTTTGAGAATAGTTGTCATCAATTAAATCCTGTATGAATTAGGTCTGTCTGGCAAAGGTTTCAATGCCTACATTGATATCGCAAAACCCGAGTTTGGTCAAAGGTATTTTGCATATTTATGTGTATTTCATTGCATAACTATTTCATTGGCGCTTTGGTAAAATCGCGTTTCATTTAAATTAATTAACCGTTCTGTTATGGTGTTTGTATCAACTTTTTATCACGCATAAACCGTTAAAATTTAAAGTGGGAAATCGCCTTTGTAAATCGGCGCATAGGGATATTTCACCATAGTGGTGGAAAGCGCGGATGTATGCAAATAGACATGGTTTCAGGGACTGTTAAGTTGAAAATCTTTCGCGAAAGCGCGTGGTACAAAAAGCGAAAATCCTATCGAGTGCTGTTTTGGCGTGAAATAACACCACTGGCTATTCCGCTATTTATTGAAGGGTTGTGTGTCATGCTGATGGGGGTGTTCAGCACCCTGTTGGTCAGTTGGCTAGGTAAAGAAGCCATGGCTGCGGTGGGGCTAGCTGACAGCTTCAATATGTTGATTGCTGCATTTTTTGGTGCCGTCGCACTCGGAACATCGGTAGTGGTCTCATTCAGTTTAGGGCAACGTAAACGCAAACAAGCGCAAACTGCCGCCCGTGAGTCTATTTCTCTCTTAGTACTCATCTCGCTGTTATTGGTATTGCTGGTGCATTTTACTGGGGAAACCATCATTAATTTGATGGCCAGCCAGGCGGATCCTGCTGTTAAGGCGATGGCATTGACCTATCTGCAATTGACAGTCTGGAATTATCCCGCCATGGCGATAGCGCTGGTGGGGTGTGGAGCATTGCGCGGCGCTGGTAATACACGATTGCCGATGTTTATTAATATCGCCATGAATATTCTCAATATTGTTATCAGCAGTGTGCTGATTTATGGCCTGTTTAGCTGGCCGGGATTGGGGTTTGTTGGTGCAGGAATTGGCATTACGCTTTCTCGCTATATTGGTGCATTGGTGGTGGTACTGGTGCTGATTTTTGGGGCCAGTAATACCCTGCGAATTCCTTTTAAGGCTTATTTTATGCCCTTTACCTCGGCCATTATGTTTGAGGTTCTGAGTATTGGCATCCCTGCCAGTGTTGAGTCGGTGATGTTTAGCATAGGTAAATTGATTACTCAGCGTTTTGTTGCCGGAATGGGAACGGAAGTGATTGCAGGTAACTTTATTGCCTTTTCCATCGTCGGATTGATTAACTTACCCGGCAATGCGCTGGGTTACACCTCGACGATTATTATCGGAACCCGTCTGGGGAAAGGGCAAATTTTGCAGCCGATTCGCCAGCTTAAACATATCTTTTGGCTATCCACACTGGGGGTTTGTTTTATCGCCTTACTGTCTATTCCCAGCGCCGGTTTTCTGGCATCGCTGTATACCAATGAACCGAGTGTTATCGAGGTTGTGAAGCATCTTATCTGGATTAATGCGCTGTTTATGCCCATCTGGGCGGCGGCCTGGGTGTTGCCGTCTGGCCTGAAAGGGGCAAAAGATGCCAGTTACACGATGTGGGTGGCGGTAGCTGCCATGTGGGGTTGTCGCATTGTTGCTGGCTATATTCTGGGGATCACCCTGGGATTCGGTGTCACGGGCGTATGGATGGGGATGTTCCTCGACTGGATAGTCCGTGGCGTGTTGTTTTACCGGCGCATGTCCACTGGCCGCTGGTTATGGCGTTATCGACCCGCGGCGTGATAGTGCAATAGGGCTTGGTAGTATGTGCTGCTAGGCCCGTTGCCTAAAATAATCATTCTGCCCATCATTCTCTTTGTATTTTCGTTCCTGCCTGAAATATCCCCATCGATAGTTTGAACCTTATCACGAAAACAACAAAACAAAATAAAACCACAAAATGGACCTTGGTGGTTTTAAATTTCATACTATCTTAATTTTAAAGAATATTAGTTTAACTTTATGAATTTAAAATTTAATTAGTGGAATTAATTGCTGTCATGTTAATGGGGCTAATCAATATAGATATGTTGTTTAATGTTGCTTTGTCTGGCTATTTCTGTGATTGTGAATTGCAGTTAAAAACATAATAACACTTTCTAACATTTCTTATCTTTTGAGGCCCGACATGAAAAATGTAGCAATACTCGGAAGCAGCGGGGGAAATCTGTTCAATCTTGGTGGTGCATACCCTGAGCGACTTTTACAAGAGATCTATACCCAACTCCATTCTGCCGGTTTAGCTGTCAGCGCCGTGCAATTTATTGCTGCTGAAGAATCGATGGATGTGGCAAAACCCACCACTGCCGCCGCCGTTTATTCCATAACAGCAGAAGATCAGGACCAGCCCCGTATCAGTTTTCAGGGGCAACTGTCTGAGGTGAATGACGCCGTTAAATCGTCGGATGCGGCAATTGCGGCACAAATTCGTGCTGGTGATATTGATGGCATCATTATCATGAGTGCAGATCCTGAGCGCAGCAATAAAGAAGCCATTCTGGCAGCAATAGAAAAGAAAATACCCATAGTCGGTACGGGCGGTACTTCGATGGCGATTATCACCTCGAAAGGGGCGAATGTCATTGCTACATCAGGCACTACAGGCACCAATAGCCGCACTCGTGCTATCTCCTTTACGGCCTCATTGTGCAAATACTGGCAGATAAAATATACCCCGGTGCTAGGCAGCGGTGATGTCAGCGTACCGGGTAGCAACAAGAGCCTGTTAAAAAGAATCAATATCCGCAGCATTATGATCCCGGCTTTACCTGGTTTTATTGCCATGGCAATTGTACTGGCATTGAGCCATATCCCTGGGCTGCAATCGCTGAATGCAATTTTTGAATTGTTGTTGAAAGGGCTGCCAGTCATTGTCGCGGTGATTGCGGCAAAACAAGTCTCCGAGCTGGATGAAGTATCGATTGTGGCTGGTGTAGTTGCAGGTGTGCTGTCGGTTGAAGGGGGATTAATTGGTGGGATTTTAGGTGGTATAGGTGCCGGTATTATGGTGCGTTACTTATTCGGGTTGTGCTTGAAATGGCAATTCCCAATGACCACCATCAATATCGTCGCGGGTGGGTTATCCGGTTTGTTCTCCGGTTTGGTGATGTATTACCTGCTCAGTCCACTAGCATTAGCCGCTGGCGATTATATCAAATTGGCTATTGAAGCCACACTGGCTTTCAGCCCAATCTTAGCGGGATTACTGGCCGGCTTGGTGATTTGGCCAGCTATTTTGGGCGGTGTGTATCATGCCGTTATATTGCCACTGGTATTACTGGAAATGGAAAAATCCGGAGTCAGTTTCCTTGGTGCGGTGGATATGGTTGGTTTAGTCATGGTGGCGGCAGGAATTAATCTAGCTAACGTTATTGCCCCACGAGAAAAAAGTGAAGCGGCGGTGGCGGCTCCGGGTCTGTTAATTAACCTTGGCTTTGGGACTTTCGTCGAATCAGCTTATCCGTTTATGTTCTCGAATAAAGTCGTCTTTGCTGGAGCAATATTCTCAGCCGGTATTGGCGGCATGCTGCTGGGATTACTCAATATTAAAGGTGTGGCTTATGTTCCTGCGTTTGCCTCACCATTCTTATCAAATAACGCTTTTTATATGGCAGTGGTGATGGCAGTAACCTTGGTACTGACCTGCATTATCACGCTATTAGCTAATAAATTTGTTGCCATTAAAAAGGCAGTGCCCGAATCCTCAGCATCAGGGATCTCGGCTAAGAGTTAACAATTAAAAAAGCAGCTTTATATAAATCAAGTAGAGGTCAATATGTTCCACGCTGATATGAGTAAGAAACGTTCCGTCGCCATGGATAAGGTACGTAATGCAATTGAGTTACATGGCGGTCAAACTATTCTGAGCACCGGAATAACTGGCGATGATGCTCGCTTAGCGAAAGCAGTATGCGATTCAGGTGTAAAATTATTGGAACCTAATCATCCGGCATTGGCATTAGCGCGTGGCCATAATGGCGTAACAAATATGCATGCCGCTGAACGCATCCGCCATGAAATAACCATCGACCAAATGGCAGAAGCAGTACAGGGGGTACGTAATGTGGTGGCCGACGATATTTTTATTACTGTCGGAATTGCCGGGGGCTTTACGGAAACTATCCCCACGCCGGTTACTGAACAGGATATTTTATTGATTTCTCAATCAGGTGCTGATGGTTTGCATACCCATAAATCCAGTTTTGAGGACTTAAAGGAATTGGTCGATTTGGCTCATAAATATGGCCTGACAGTTGACGCTTATATTGGCCACCCAAGTGATCTACACACTTTCGGTATCGCGGCTGAAACACCGGCTGATGTTGCGGCAGTGGCGAAAAAGATGGAAGCACTGGGTGTTGATATGATTGGTTTAATGACGGGTATGAGCTATGAGGGGGTTACTGCTGGCGATATTCCGGAGGCCATTAAACAGCGGCTTCTGGCACTGGTAGGGGCGGTTTCAGTGCCAACATTAGCGGAGGGAGGCATTAATCTGCAAAATGCCAAAGCATTTAAAGATACTGGAGTGAATATTTTGGTGGTGGGAACGGCCATTGATAATGTGGTTTGCAATGCCGCCAAGGACGTTGTCTCGCAGTTTATTACTCACTAATTGCCGTCAGTAAGCAGGGGGGAGAATATTTTCTCCCTTTTTATTGGAGTGAAACTATGTATAAATTACTGGCCCTTGATCTTGATGGCACCTTGCTCAATAAGGAAAATGAAATATCAGCACAGAATATTAGCGCGATAAAGCAGGTTATCAATTGGAATACTATTGTCGTTCTATGTTCAGCTCGGCCCGTTCATGCCATGGCTGCAGTTATTCACAATACTGAGTTAGAGCATCTAATTCGCTACTATGTGTCATTTAATGGTGCATGGGTATATGACAAGGCTGAGAACAAAGATCTTCACTTTATACCGCTTTCTGCCTATGATTTGAAAATGATGACTTCTCTATTGGCAGAGAATAAATTCCCTCATCACTTTTTTACTCGCGATAAGATTATCTCCACATCAAATCATATCAATGAATATACAAAATATGAATCTGAACTCTTTAATATGGAAATAGAGATATCTGACGTGGTTAATACTGTTCAACGAAATGATATTGTTAAAGTCTCTATTGTCGGTTCAACTGATTTTATTAATGGTGTCGCCAATAAAATAGATCGAAAATTTCATCAGCACTTTTCACTCAGTCAAACTAGCCACCATTATTATGAAATGATGGCGCAAGGAATCAGCAAAGGTAGTGCGCTAAATTACCTATGCCGGCACCTCAACATCACGGCGCAGTCAGTGGTCAGCATGGGAGATCAGGAAAACGATATTAGCATGTTTCAATTTTCTGCCGTCGGCGTAGCAATGGGCAATGCCAGTGATTTTGTTAAATCCTGTGCGGATAGAGTCAGTCTGGATAATAACCAGCACGGCGTGGCTTTTGCCATCAATCAGCTCTGGTCTGAGTGATTGAATAGCCTTTTGTTTCAGCAAATTATTCAGTAGAATAACGCATAAATGTATCACAGTCGGGTCGCTATTCTTATGAATCAGATCAAACGTAAACAGTTTATTTTGGAAAAGCTGGATAGCCTTGGTGAAGTATCTGTTATTGGCCTTTCTGAGGAACTGGGAGTAACGTCTGAGACAATCCGCAGAGATCTTTCCTATTTGGAGAAAAGTGGTGAGGTGACTAAAGTCCATGGTGGCGCAATAAAGGTTCAGAATATACAAGAGGGCAGTTTTGCCCAGCGGATGGATTTAAATCGTCAGGAAAAAATGGCGATTGGTCAATATGCCGCGTCACTGATCACAGAAAACGACACTTTATATATTGACTCCTGCACCACCACACTTATTTTTGCTTCATTCTTGCCATTAGTAAAATTCACTGTTTTTACCAATTCATCATTAATTGCTGACCAAATAAAAAATAAAAATAATATGGCAATTGTGCATGTCTTGGGTGGTGAATATAACCATGCTTATAAAGCGAACTTAGGTATTCAAACCATTGAACAAATGAATGACATTCATACTGATTTTTCCTTTGTGGGGGTCGGTGGGATAGACAGTGATTTTGGTGTGATGGTGAAAAATTTGGATGAAGGGCGCATTGCCAAGAAAATGTTGGCGATGGGAAGGCAGAAAGTCATTTTGTGTGATTCCAGTAAATTTGGTCAAAGTGGCTTAATGAAAATAAGCGACATAAATGACATTGATATTATTGTCACTGATAAAAAGAAAAACGCACACAAACAGGCTATTGAAGCGGTCTACGCGGATAAAATTATTTACGCTAATTAACGTCTGAGACAGTGGCTATTGTTGATAAATTAACCACTTAACTCCATTTCTATCAATTTCCTCTGTATATTAAGCCGAATTATTAAGCATTTTTCGCCCGCTGCCGATAAAGAGATGTGTTCCTCTATCGAGAGAACGAGAAAAAGGCAATGGAAAGACGTGGGGGCGAAAAAGAGCTGTGGGTTGTAGGCTTTTGCGTTCCCAATTGAAAGGGTGAAGCATTAATTGCCGTTGAGCAGAATGTTATTCCTTATTTTCCGACTGGCTGATACCGCCTTGTTACTGCACATCAATCATTATTTGCACTGGGGAAAGTATGGATAATTTTCAAAAAGAGATTGAGGAAAGAACTAACCTCACCTCATCAAACCGATTTGAACTGTTGCTATTCCGTTTAGGGGAATCCCAAGAGGAGCAACAATCTGAGTTGTACGGTATTAACGTATTTAAATTGCGAGAAATCGTCCCGATGCCGACTCTAACCAAGGCGGCGGGGATGTCCTCACCGATGATGGGGATGGCCAACATTCGCGGAGAAATCATTCCAGTGATTGACCTCCCGGCGATTGTCGGTTGTGAACCCAAAACCGGACTCAACATATTGCTCGTGACTGAATATGCGCGTAGTACTCAGGCATTCGCGGTGGAATCGGTTGACGATATTGTTCGTTTGGAATGGAGCCAGGTTCTGGCGGCTGATGCTGGCGTTAAGAGCCGCAATATCACCAGTATTGCCCGTCTCGACAATGATAAAGCCAGTAACCGGCTGGCACTGGTTTTGGATGTTGAGCAGATTTTATATGACATTATTCCAGCCAACCGTGATGTTAAAATAGACAGCGAAAAGAGCAAAGCTTTTGATCTGAAGCCTGGCGCGGTGGCTATTGTGGCGGAAGATTCGAAAGTGGCACGCTCAATGTTGGAACAGGCACTGAAGATGATGGACATTCCGGCAGTGATGCATATCACCGGTCTGGAAGCCTGGAATAAAATCAGAAAGATTGCCGATGAGGCGCGTGCTGAAGGGCGGCCTATTTCAGATAAAATCGCGTTTGTATTAACCGATTTGGAAATGCCAGAAATGGATGGTTTCACACTCACATTGAATATTAAGCGTGACGAGTTCCTGAAAAATATCCCGGTGATTATTCACTCTTCGTTATCTGGCAGTGCAAATGAAGATCACGTGCGTAAGGTCGGGGCCGATGCTTACGTGGCAAAATTTGAAGCGAATGAATTAGAAGCGGCCATCCACAGTGCGTTGGATGCAAAGAAAGCTATCAATTCGTAGTGTCGGGTATTTCTCACAGACCCGCTCCTGAGGATTTTATGGTCAGGAACGGGTTTGCTTTTGTGATATTAGAAGTTAAAAGTTATATTTGACCCCAAGCATCACGGCAGTATCACTGTAACCTTTCCCCCCGATTTGTTGACTCACATTACCCCAAACATTGAGTTGCTTATTAATTTGGCCTTCCACGCCGGTTTTCAGCTCGCCGATGTTGCTGGCTCCCGCTTGTTTCACCGTAATGCCATCCATTTGCGCCCCAAAGTCCTTGGTATTATGGAGCCAGTTAGCCTCAATAAATGGTTGGAATACCCGGTCTTTACCTTTATCACTTTCATGGAAACCATTCATAAAGGCTTTCACGCCTAAGCGCGTCTGGATATTGCCATCACCTACGCCAGAAACACGGGTGCCATTCGCCTCTTTATGGTCATCTGCCTTCACACCCATCCAAGTGACTTGAGCTTTGGGTTGAATGAAGTATTTTGCATTTTTTGCAGTGTTTTCACCGACGTTAAAGGTATATCCACTCTCAATTGAGGCTGTTATGCCCTTGGATTTGTACTCTTCTGTATTTAAATTCTGACCATCAACGGTGTTATTGAACCAGCTATATTGCGCCCAACTATCTACATATAAACCCGATTTATCGGCTTCATTGGCATACCAAGTGCCGTACATCCCTAAGCTATAGCCGTCGACAGATCCACGCGCGGTATAGCCGGAAATCCGCGATTCAGTTTTATTCTTACTATTACCGTAACCAGCCATGACCCCGAGATGTAGGCGGTCCAAACCGTCAAGACTCCATTGAGCAATATCTCCCCCCAACTGCACTACATAGCGATTCGCTTGTGTGCCCAACTGCTCTTGAGTATCACGAAATCGGGTGTGGCCTCCTTCGTTACGCAACCACATGCTGGTTACTTTTTGCTCGCCTGTCAGCGCGTCAATATATTGCGTTTCCCCCAAACGGTCGTGTAACCGAGTGGCAAACATCGTATTCGCTGCTGCGAGGTTAGCGCTGTAAGAGCTGGCTTCAGGGCGCTCAATCATTATTGATGGGTCGGGCAGGGGAACACGTATGACTTCTGTGTCGGGATCTGTATCCGTGATTAACGTATTGGTTAGATACCAATTGCTGGCATGAGCATCCGTGCCGCGTGTTAGCGAGTAATCAAATGCCCCCGCAACAATACGGCCATATTTAACAAATTCGCCCTCAGAGCTGCCGTTAACTTCAACTAACTCAATACCATTAAGTGTTGCAGCACCGCTGCCGCCTGCATTAAGCACGCTCACCCATGTCGTTCCTGAAGTGCTGCCGTTGACCACCAATTTATCGGTGGCGGAATTATCATCACCTAATACCGTGTTAAAGATAATATCTCCATCGTGGGAGTTGAGGTCTCCATCAATGGTTAACTGGTTGTGAGGCTGTCCACTGGCGATGGCTCCGGTATGAAATTTAATCAGCCCAGCATTGGTCGTCGTTCCTATGGTTTGCTGGTGACCGGCCAAATCTAATACGCCACCACTGCGAATGTCGTAGAGTGAATTGACACTAAAGGCATTATCAGCACCTGCCTGTAATATTGCACCACTGTGGACCTCAGTCTGACCGCCATAAGTTTGGTGATTGCTAAACTGGGTGATGCCTTGATGAGCAACGACAGTACCTGTCCCATTTAATATCTGATTAAAATGGTAGTCCGCATCGGTGTGATTAAAGACAACCCGACCAGCGCCTGCACCAAAGCTAATCTGGTTAGCATTGATACGACCGGTTGCTGTAGCTGCCTGATTTTCTGCGGAGCCAAAATTCAATGTGCCGGTGGAACCTACTTTTTCAGCAATGAGCAAATTATTGCCGACATTCACCACGCCAGCATTAGAGACGGTAAGTGCTCCGTCGCCGAGGCTGCCGACAGTGACATCACCGCTGTTATTCCACTCTGAACCGGTATCTGTGACCGTGACCGTTCCGGTATAACCAGCTTGCAACGCTATGCGGCCTCGATCATTCTCAACCGTAGCACCGTCAGAAATGACTAAATGGCCGCTAGCCAAGTAACCAACGATCGCATCTTGATCCATGTGCCATAAAGATCCATTGCCCGTAACATAAGCATATGCATCACCGGTATTACTGCCTCCGCCTCTACCGATAACGGCCTGCCCTTGAGCGGCAAAGCCTGTCCCCGGAGTGTGCAATGAATATAGTTTGCCGCCATCTTCAATGCGAACGACGCCGCTTTCGACATTATTAATATCGCCGTAGCTGGTGATGATTGAATCTGTGCCCCGGACAGTAAGGCTTTGTGCCGCGCCATTTTTCCCACGGCCAAAATAAACACCGCCATATAATGTTAACTCGCCGCCATTTTCAACCGTCACATCGGCTTCACCAGCCATCATAAATATTCCGGCCCAACCGGTATTACCCAGCGAACTGTTGCCCAATAGCATGCTTGAACCTGGGCCGCTGACTGAGACAGAGCCGGAAGAACCCTCTTGTTGAGCCAGAGACATCCCCCTAGGGGTGATGACACTCGCACCGTCGAGTACTGAAAGCTTACCGGTTCCGTAGTTACCGATTTGCACATTGGTCTGATTACTGGCGTGAGAATCATCACCATAAACACTGCTCCAAACCGAGC
Source organism: Yersinia vastinensis (assembly GCF_044905075.1). Classification (NCBI taxonomy): domain Bacteria; kingdom Pseudomonadati; phylum Pseudomonadota; class Gammaproteobacteria; order Enterobacterales; family Yersiniaceae; genus Yersinia; species Yersinia vastinensis. The sequence continues at coordinate 3,017,027 of NZ_CP173260.1, read as the reverse complement.
CTGCACCACTGACAATCACTTCACCTTGAGAACCGACCCCATTCCCTAAAATAGTCGGAGAGTTCGCGGCATAATAGACTTTACCGCCGTCTTCAATGGTCAGCGTAGCCTTTCCCTTATCCCCAATATATTGCTTGAATCCATTGGCACCGGAACCGGATGCTGGGATGCCTAGAGTCCATTCATTCCCATTATTAACCATAACTGAGGCGTCACTCCCCGAAGATATCCCCATTGCCAAACTCCAACTTTGGCCGTTTGTATCTAATAAGAGATTGCCGTTATTAACCAGAACATTAGTATTACTGTCAGGTAAAATGGCGAGGCTCCAGTTATTTTCATCACTCCAATCAGAAGAGATGGCACCAAGCCATTCATTCGTCGCGGCATGTACATTGCTGATGCTGGTTAAAATAGCGAGTGAAACGAGTAAAGATAAAGTATTTCTTTTAGGTTTTTTATTCGATAAAACAAAATCATGGTGTCGGAAATTCATATTAACTGTCCTTGCTGATTTCTATAGAACAATGACGCAGTAAAGTGATTTATTCAGCATTATTAAATTTTATTAATAGATAAAATTTATTTTTTAATTATTAAGGCACTAGCCTTTCAGATTAAAAAAACTTCCTGTCAGAAAGTTATGAAGAAGTTAGCTTCTCGGTTTTTTTGTTGAATAATTATTGTTTTTAATGTGTGAGTGTAATGTTGCAATAATTTAACGGGAGTTTTTGATTAAGCGAATATTAAATAATCCTCGGTAGTGTAATTAATTATCATTTTGTTTTTTAAAGGTGAAGTTATAACAAAATACAGAATTGAAATAATGAGGGATATAAGATAGGGGGTAAGATTAATGTAGGATGTTTCCCACATTAATGATTATTTATATTGGCTCACAATAAGTGCCAATTATGGCGGGTACACTAACTGCTGGCTTGATCTGACGCTGCTGATGGACAGTAATTTGACATTACAAACGGCGCGCTCAGGTCTTTTTTATGGCATGAGCGCTAAAAGTTAAAATTAGTGGGTTTCTAATATCAAACATCAAGCTACAATTTCTATCAAATTTCCATCAGGGTCTTCGATGATAGCTTCATAATAGCCATCACCCGTCAATCTTGGTGCTCCGACCAAAATTCCTTTTTCTTTTGCGATCAAAGCCAGTTTATCCACTGCTTCTTGATTTCCTACAGATAGTGCTAGGTGTGCCCAGCCACATCTATTATTCGTTTGTTGCTGTTTTTCGAGGCCCGGCTTAGTCATTAACTCGATAGTCGGCCCTTCATTGAGTTGAATGAAGTAAGATTCAAACCCTGGGTTATTCGTGCTGCTATATTTTTCATTGGCGATACCACCAAAGAATTCTTGCCAAAAAATAGCCTGTTCTTCCAGATTAGAAGTCCACAATGCAATATGAGCGACTTTCATTCCTAAACCTCCGGTTGATGATACAAAATAAAGTTAAGAACAAAATATTAGCGTTGCGCTAGGTATGAAATAGACAGAAGGAGGTTTGTGTATAATCCCCATGTCGCTGTCTTTATGACTTCCCGCTATTTAGGATATTAAGCACTTCTGTATGTAATTTTGAGTTGGCGCTAGCGACAATAGCCCCACCTTTTTCCGCTCTACCACCGTCGAGAGTGGTAACTATGCCACCGGCATGCTCAATAATTGGAATAAAAGCAACAATATCGTAGGGTTGCAGTGAATATTCGACGCATATGTCAATATTCCCCGCAGCTAACATTGCCATGGCGTAGCATTCTCCGCCATACCGTGTCATCAATGTCTTTTTCTTGAGTTGATCAAAATTATTATCTTGGTACAGATTTACAGACTCGGGTGATGTGGTGTGGAGGATGGCCTGTTCAAGCGGAATATCTCTTCTGGTTGCCATGCGGGTGTCACCCAAACGACCTGAAAAGCGAGACGTCTGACCATCGGACCAGAATTTATCGCCAGTATAAGGTTGACTCATCATTCCCATCACGGCTTTGTTATTGTGCATTAATCCAATCAGACAACCCCAGACAGGTAAACCACAGAGAAAAGGCCGCGTACCATCAATCGGATCGATGACCCATTCGTACTCAGCTTCACCTGTCCGGCCAAATTCTTCACCCATGATGGCATGATCTGGATATCGTTCGCTGATAATTTCCCTCAGCAATAACTCTGTTTCGCGATCGACATTTGTCACAGGATCAAAACGAAACCCTTCTTTAACTTTGGTATCGATATCAATCAGTTTTGGGCTTAAATAACTTTGCAATGTTCTGGTTGCTGCAATATCAGCAAGTTCATGTAAAAAGCTTACATCGGGTAAAGGTGTGTTCATGTGAAATCCTTTAGAACGTAGACCACTGAAAATTTATTATGCTTTTTTGTGCTCGATTGTGCAATATTTGAATATGTATCCGCTTTTTATCGACACAGCAATCATTACATTGCACAATAATGCAATATCGAGCATGACTGACCGTTTGTCGGCGCTTCTGGTCATCATGCCTCTGGTAACGGTAGCAAAATATCAACCTAATCATGTTCACGGTGACAGAATGATAAAACTTATTATCACAGACCTTGATGGTACTTTCCTGAATAGCCAGGGCGACTACGATAGAGAATTATTTGCCAATGTCAGATTGCTGATGGCTGAAAAGAAGGTTCAGTTTGCGGCATGCACAGGAAAACAGTGTGAAAGAGTTGAAGAGCTATTTGGCGAATTTAGTCGGGATATGTGGATTGTTGGCGACAGTGCAACCCGCATCAAACATAAAGGCGAATATGTATTTCAATCGCTTATCTGCAATGAGCTTGGACGACGAATTATTCATCGGCTTCAAGAGCTTAATCCCCACCACGTTATTATTGCCTGCACTCCTGAAGGGGCTGTTATCTCCACCCATATTCCATCACGACTAAAAGATAAAATCAGAGGCTCTTATACTCACCTTACACAAGTTGATTGTCTGGATACCCTGCGAAGCGATTTCGTCAAGATTACCGTTTATGATGAGGAAGGTAACTGCCCTCAGACGCGTTTGGGCCTAGTTCCTTTTGAACGCGAGGCATACATTGTCGTGTCGGAAGCATCTTGGATTGATATTGCGGATTATGGTGTGCATAAGGGCACTACAGTGCAGAAACTTCAACAGATGCTGCAAGTCGGTCCACATGAAACCATGGCTTTCGGTGATGGCTATAATGATATCGAATTATTGGCCGAAGCAGAGTATAGCTTTGCTATGCGAAATGCATTTGAAGAAACAAAAGCTGTCGCTAATTATATCACTGGGACAAATGACGAGAGTGCGGTTCAAAAAACCATCTGTAGATTACTTTCACTCCAGTCCTGATAGATTTTAATAGCCAAGCGCTAATCCATCGGTGGATTTATTTTCAAGAAGGTCGGGGAAATACCTTCTTGAAACCTTATGGCGAGTCAATACAGTGGATTACTCAGCTAATTCGATATGCATACTGACACCCGAGAAATTCTGAATTTTTGCTCCCTTGATCACCACCGCGATATCAATATCTTCACAGGTTGCCACTTTATATCTTGCGACCTGAGATATTTTATCTTCTGTGGCGGCAGCAATGACTTCATTACTTTGACTGAGAACTTCTTTTTTAAAGCAGGCGTCTTCATAGTAAACCGCACTCAGCCCAGCCTGAGGATCAAGCCCACACACACCAATAAATGTCTGATCGAAAACCATACCGCGAATTTGATTTACCGGCTCAGAACCTAACGTACTTCCCGTTTGGGCATTGACCTTTCCTCCAAGCAGAATCAACTCACCTTTACTGCGCCCACAGGCTGCTGCGGCTATTTGTGGTGAGTTTGTGACAATGGTCAGTTCCAGCTCATCAGGGATAAATTCTACCATGGCGAGGTAGGTAGAACCGGCATCAATAAAAAGACAAGTATCAGGTCTGATCAATTGTGCGCACTTCTGCGCGAGCCTTGATTTTTCTTGCACGTTTTGTGACACGCGAGTATCAAAACTGGCGGATTGTTTTAGCTGACTGACTGCACCACCGTAGACTTTTTTGCACACGCCCTTTCGGGCCAGTTCCTGTAAATCTCTGCGTATAGTGTGCTCTGAAACGCCAAGCTTTCGGGCTACATCGGCGCAAACAACCCGGCCAGTTTCAGTCAGCATTTGATAGATAATGGACTGCCGCTGCTCGGGGAATACATCATAATCGGTCACGTCAGGTCCTTAAATCATCAGAAAGTATCTAAACCAAGCATAGTAAATACGACGCAATGATTTACGTCAAGACTCTCAAGGCGGGGAGGGGGGAGCCGCTAGACAGTGGTGAAAGTATTAATCTTACTTTCTTCACAAAGCAAAAAGCCCTAAAATTTTTGTTACCATAAATACGATGAGTATCTCGTCTTGATGGGGTCATTAGAGTGAATGCTCGGTGTTTTTACATAATGAAGAGACTACTGAGTTAGCCTTAGTGGAGGCGACACGAAATGTCTTCATACCGCTGCCTAGTATCTTAGGTGTACTGGCACATACTCAATCAGTCACTTTTTTATCCTATGTGCAATCAGATCTGACAGTTGGTTTGGTGCCAGGAGCGGGCATTACCAGAGCCCCTTTATATTAATCAATAAGTCGCAGATCGGCCTGGTGAGTTTTATCCAAATAAGAATTTACAGCCAGTTATCATTGTAAACGTCATTATCAGATAAAAGAACTGACGTTGTGAAAGCGAGGGGAAGCAACCTTTTCTGGCCAGCGTATAGATGACACCTGCAAGTAAAATAAACGCAGTTGTTGAAGATGGCAGTTCACTAAGTAAAATCCAGAATGAGCGATCCATCAATACATCTCACCGTTGCCAAAACGGAATGTTATATTTTGTTTTCTGGTATCCCTCACGCCTCCCATGTTGAGTAAATTTTCAACAACGGTGTTTATTGAAGAGCTTGGTATTTCATCATTAAAGTATGGTTGTCTGACTGGTCCTGCAACCAAATCGACATTATTTATTCTCTCAAATGACATTTTCCCTGAGAAGCCAGAACTGCATAGTGAATGAAGCTGCTTACGGATGAAGCCACTGACATATGCAGCAAACCACGGCCTGCTGAATACCGTTGTGTATTTTTTTTCTGAGGGCCATAGGTAGCTGTCCAGTTCTCTGCAGTTGTAGTTCAGTGTGTTTCCATCAATGTGTAAATATCCATACATTCTGAATCCAAACCATGGAAAGCTAATATGAGGATTGACTGTTTTGGTACGGCCCGCCAGAGCTGTCCGTTTGGCAAGCAACACTAAACATCTGTCTGTTTCATCGAGTACTTCATACCAGGAAACCGGAGCTGGCTCTCCCCAGTATTCTTCGTTATACAGGCAATTATAGACCTGAACGATATCCAGATCGTTTAATGTCTTTATACGGTCATTCACCACAGCCTCTGTTAAGGTGCCCTTCAGCGCTGCTAATTGGGATAATCGTTGAAGGTCAGATGCTGGCAGACGGTTTCTGTATGTCTGGAGTTCTTCTCGCATGTGAGCAACGATTTGCTGATCCTCGATAGCTATATCACTGGTGGTGTGATTTAGCAGATCTCCCCAGCTAGAAAACCGATAAAAATACGCGACCATCTCATAGGCATGGTTCAATTGAACATTGCAGTGATCTCTGAGGAAGCGAGCCTGTTTGCGAAGCTGATTGAGTGATGGGACATAACGGTGATCGTTAACATCGAGGTGTCGGAGCATTGCATATGCCTTTTACAAATACTCTGCGGCCTGTAAACACAGAGCAAAGTTAAAAGGATATGCTCTGAAAACTAAAGGGTAAAAAGCGCTTTGGCGGATTTGTCTACAGGCTGACAGGTCTGCGCATAACCTGTTAAGCAGATTATTAAACAATCCAATGACAGTCAATAGCCTGCGTTAATTATGTGCTCATGACTTAACTGGCCCTGAGGCAACTATAGTTTCATAACCCGCATTCTACATATTTTATTCTTAGGGAAAGTGAAGAGCTATCAACGTCCGCTCCTCGCTCACAGCAGTCGCACCTAAAGGTTTTCCATATAATAAAACGCTTTCACTAACTCATCTTCTGTAAGCGGCGATACCAAACTCGCCCCTGTATCTTTCTCAATCTTCATCAATAGCTCGCTACGGGTTATGCCCAATCTATTCGCAACATGGTTAGCGCAACTCCGTGCGTGTGACGCTCTATGCGCAAGAAGGCCTTCTGCGGCTAGAACTTTTCTTCTTGATGACGAATGTGACATTGATTCCTCCTTTAGTCTAAATTACTCCCCATATAAGCATTATGCGATAAGAAAAATAACGATGTTTCTCGCTAGCTTTAACCGGGAAACACCGTAAGCGCAACTTCGTAAACCACAATAGCTGAAGTTGATAATAGTGTCCTCTGTTCGCTCTTGAGGGACAACCATACTCAAATCTCCCACACTTAAGGAGATTTGAGTATGAACTCGTCACCGTGGAACAAAGACCGTATCATCGGCCAAAAAAGACCGCTTCAGATATCTCATATCTGGGGGATCTGAATTAGACTTGAATTGGAAGGTAAAATGCGCGATCTGGCCCTGTTCAACATGGCTTTGGACAGTAAGCTACGGGGCTGTTATCTAGTTAAACTCAAAGTATCAGATATTGCATATGGCAGTTCTGTTTCAAGCAGAGCGACGGTGTTGCAACAGAAGACTGGTAGCCCAGTGCAATTTGAGTTAACTAAAGGGACAAGAGAAGCTGTTGCCGCATTGATAAAGCTTGGTCTTGAAGATTCGCTGTACAGCACACATTCCATGAGAAGAACAAAACCTTACCTAATCTACAAGAAAACCAAGAATCTTCGTGTAATACAACTCCTGCTAGGTCATAAGAAACTGGAAAGCACAGTCCGTTATTTGGGCATTGAAGTCGATGATGCGTTAGAGATCTCTGAGTCGATTGAAGTCTAAGATTGTCGGGGCTGCAACAGCAGCAGCCCTGTGCCAGGAGTGGACATCGTAAAAAGCTAAGCATATTGATTACTTAGTTACTATTCAGAATCACGAAAAGCACATTAAAGATTGGCGCGGGGTATCAGTAGAGCTTACTGTTGCTATCATGATTTCTGCCAAGCAATCGAGGAAAACAATGGCACGTCGAGCTGAGCTGAGGGGGATAGCCAATGCTCTTAATGAGAGCTTTGTAAGCCGTAACAACGATTTCAAAGGATTCAGGACTATTGGCCAGTTAAAGTTATTCGCTATTAATAACAACCTCAGCACTATGGTTTTTTTCCTTACTCCTCCTAAGAGTGTCCCCCACTGTAATCTGAGACATTATGTTGTACTCCACTATGCAGCCATGCTCGCGCATATATTAAGAAAGCAACAAATCCCTGATTTTTGGATAAGTGAAGCTAGCATTACGATCGACTTTAACGTTAATGCTGAACACGAACATTTGAATAAATGCTCAACATCAGGTGAGCCTTTTAAGTGCCATTGTCAGATAATTGATGACGCGGGTCGCAGTTACTCTTCCGCCGTTTACGGTAGATGCCAGGCTCACTCATCTGTGAAAGAATTAAAATCGACTCGAAAACTAACTGTGTAAAAAATCTGTTGAACTTCCGTTCTTCGCTCTTAGCTGACCCAGCACCTCGCTTGGTGCAGGAGCCGACGTTACCTACTTCACGTTATGCTAATCAAAATTGAACATTTTGAGAGGAATTATAAGGTTGAAGTTTGTTCCCTTTCAAAAAAGACTTTCGGCATGAGTAAAATGGTACGTAAGAATTATCCTGAGGTAGGTGAAGTGAAGGCTCCCTACGGTTGATTTGTCAGCAGTAGCTCAGCGTATAGTGATAAATTAGACTAATCATCTATTGATGTAGGAGAAATAATGTCTTTTGAACAAGCACCTCAACTTCAAACAGATCGCTTGATATTGAAGCAGTTTACACTCGATGATTTTCCTGCACTGAAGGCATCCTGGGACACACCTGAAATGGCAAAAATTAATGGTGGCGAAAATCCTTCAGCTGAAATGGTCTGGACCCGTTTACTCCGTTACATCGGACATTGGCATGCGTTAGGTTATGGGTACTGGGCAGTATTTGAGAAAGCTACAAATCGTTATGTTGGTTCGTTTGGTTTTCAGAATGCACATCGCGATTGCACACCTGAACTGAAATATCCTGAAGCTGGATGGTCTTTAATTTCAAAAGCCCGTGGCAAAGGTTATGCAACTGAAGCACTGGCCGAAATTTTACTTTGGGCCGACAATAATTTTTCTTCTCCAATATGCTGCATTATTGATGATGAAAATGAGCGTTCAAATTATTTGGCAGAGCGTTTTGGTTTCCAGTTTCAAACTTATGCTTCCTATCGTAGTAAGCAGGTAAGATTGTTGGTCCGTCGGTGAACTCTAAATTAGTGTTTTTAAATAGCCAACAGCCACTAACCTATACCCTGTTGGCTAACAACGTCTGGAACGACACCTTGATCAAAACTATCTTGGCAATTTATCGACAGATCTAACGTCTGCTCCTCGCTCATAGCAGTCCAAAAGCACGGTTGCTGGCAGCTTTGTGCCAGGAGCGGACGTTCAGAAAGTCCCATTGCGTGATTCAAACGAGAGTATTTGAGGCTATTGTGATAAAATAGATTATTATTAAACTCTATTTTTGAGGTGACGATGGGCCGTTCAACCAAAATACAGGCCGAATCTAATCGGGCATTGATAGTGGAAAAGGCCAGCGGCCTTTTCAGGGCTCATGGCATAGCTAATGTCAGTGTTTCGGACATCATGAAAGCTGCTGGCATGACAGCAGGCGGATTTTATAAGCACTTCGAATCCAAAGAAAGTCTGGCGCAAGAAGCTGTTAGTCTCGCATTTGACTCTTCCACTACCAACTGGAGCAACGTTTCCTTAGAGCAAGGTGGTAACCTACAGCGTGAGATAGCCCAATATTATTTCACGCAAAAACCGACAGATAAGCGTTGCCCAATGCTTGCCTTTGGTAATGACTTAATGAAACGTGATAACCCCTCACTCGCAGCAGAATGCACTGCAGGCATCAATAATCTGTTTGAGATTTTTGCGGACACAACTACATCGAGTGGATATGAGGATAGTGATCTCGTGAAGTTTGCGGCAATGGTTGGGGCGAATTATTTAAGTGAGCTGAGTAGTGATCCAGAATTTGCAAGTCGAATGAAAAAGGCTGTTCTTGAAAGCTTGTGATCCCAGGTCAGTGAATGCGGGAAAACAGAAGGTTTCCCGCATTTACTTAAGCTATTGGTAACTGTGAGGTAGCGGGTTTTTTGATTGCATTTACCAACTCCTCGGTGGTGAGAACTTCGGTAGCGTATGTTGGACCATCAATATCCATTGCAGCATGCAAGGCTTCGTGAGAACGGGCGGATGTTGCGTCTCTCACCAGAGTAACGTGGAAGCCAAGTTCCATACCAATGCGTGCAGTAGCCTCAAGACAGGTGTTGGCTAAAAGACCCACGCAGATGATTTTCTCCTTACCATAGCGTTTCAGTTTGTGCTCAAGATCAGTGTTTGGGAAACCGCTTGATCCCCAGTGTTCAGTTGCGACCACGTCGCCTTCATGTACCTTGAAGTCATCATGGAAGCTTCCTCCCCAGGTTCCTTTTGCAAATGCCTGACGCTGCCCAGCTCCCAACTGATAAGGTGACGGATATTTCCAGTCTTCATAATCGCCCGGCTCCCAACGATGGTGCGGAACGTGGTAAACGGTAATTCCAGCCTCGCGAGCAGCCGCCACAATTTTGCGCAGGTTCTCGTGCATGTTGTTTTCTTTTGCGATGTCCTTCACCCAGGGGAACAGTTTTCCGCCCTCGGCCAGAAAATCGTTATACAGATCGATACACAGCAATGCAGTGATTTCGGGTTCATACACCGGGTTGGTCATGTCTTACCTCTCAATTAGATGGTGCAAACAGCGTTAATGTAACAATAGATTATGATCATAATCTATTTTAGTAAAGAGAAAGTTAAGACAGCCTCTGGATGGGAAAAATACGAAACCCGTAACAATAATTTGGCGAAGGGATCCCGTGTGAGTAAGAACTTCGGGAAATACACGCCAGACAAAGGCTTACTATCGTTTTGTCGCTCCAGTATACGAGTTGACCGTCTGGTGCCAGCAGCGGACGTTGTTTTTTCTTCGGTATATCAATCATAGGGGAGATTAATTGGTACTATTAGTTGTTAATCGGCATTGCTATGTTTAGCTCATGCCTCATGAATCAAGTACTAGGAGTTATGGCATGGATATCAAAGAGTTTCCTCCGGGAGTGATGGAACATCTTGGCTGGTATGTATATCGATTAATTGATCCAAGGGATGGAAGTACATTTTACGTGGGGAAAGGGAAAGGGAATCGAGTATTTGCTCATATGCGCGGTGAAGTCGCTGCGGTTGATGATGATGATGAATTGCTCAGTAATAAACTCAAGCAACTTCGAGAGATAAGGTTGGCTGATCTTGAGGTCATCCATGTAATCCACCGGCACGGTATGGCAGATGAAAAGACCGCGTACGAGGTTGAAGCTGCACTTATCGACGCCTACCCCGGTTTAACTAACATCATGAGCGGTGCTGGCAGTAATGAATATGGTGCAGCACACATCAAAGAATTAATCGCAACATACCAACCCGAAACAGTCGTGTTCCAACATAAAGTCCTGATGATTTCCGTGAATAGAAGTTCAAAGGATGTAGACCTCTATGATGCCGTACGATTTAGCTGGCGTGTGCGTGTTGAGCGTGCTCGTAAGGCTGAATTTATACTGGCTACAGTGAGGGGAATCGTCAGAGGGGTTTATATAGCTGATGAGTGGCTCGAATCTACCCGCGAGAATTTCCCTGAGATGCCTTCATGGGATGCAGATGATGAGTTTGAATCTACTCAAAAATCCCGCTTTGGATTCAGGGGAAGACTCGCCCCTCCTGATATAGCAAAAATTTACCTTAGTAAAAAGATTCCGGACGTTCTAAGAAAGAAAGGCGCTATGTCTCCTGTGAAATATTCTCCAGATTTTTGATGTCTGAATAGTGAAAGGCCACTGTTTCTGTTAGCGCTTTTTTGGGAAAAAGTGGCAACGTCTTCTTTTCGCTCATCAGTGACAACCATACTCAAATCTCCCACACTTAAGGAGATTTGAGTATGGTTGTCACCGTGGAACAAAGACCGTACCATCGGCCAAAAAAGGCCGCTTCAGATATCTCATATCTGGGGGATCCGAATCAGACTCGAATTGGAAGGTAAAACGCGCGATCTGGCCCTGTTCAACATGGCTTTGGACAGTGAGCTACGGGGCTGTTATCTAGTTAAACTCAAAGTATCAGATATTGCATATGGCAGTTCTGTTTCAAGCAGAGCTACGGTGTTGCAACAGAAGACCGGTAGCCCAGTGCAATTTGAGTTAACCAAAGGGACTAGAGAAGCCGTTGCAGCACTCATAAAACTGGGCAATCTGTACAGTAAAAACTACTTATTTCAATCTCGGGTCAGTAATTGCCAACATATATCAACCCGGCAATACAAACGAATTTTTCATGGGTGGATAGCAAAGATTGGCCTCGAAGATTCGCTTTACAGCACACATTCTATGAGAAGAACAAAACCTTACCTGATATACAAGAAGACCAAGAATCTCAGGGTGATCCAACTGCTGTTGGGTCATAAAAAACTGGAAAGCACAGTCCGTTATCTGGGCATTGAAGTCGATGATGCGTTAGAGATCTCTGAATCGATTGAGGTCTAAGGTAGTCAGGGCTGCAATAGCAGCCCTATACCAGGAGTGGACGTAGATTGAAGGTAGCCTGCAAAAATGACTTTTATCCTTTTAGTTAACTTAACGTGTTGCTTGCGAAAGAACGATGATTACGCAAAAATGAATGAACGTTCATTCGTATCTGAATTGTGATTCATTCAATTCAGTCTGTTGTCAAAACAAGCAGAGGCAAATTATGACCAGTAAAACGCTCAGACTTTTATTTCCTCAATGGCAAGGAGGCAATAATCCCCCCTATCATCTTGGGTCGCTTCTTCTCTCGTATCTTTCCCCCGAATCGGATGGCCCCGTTGAGTCTGTTCCGGTCGATGAGCCCACAACGCAGCCACAGGCCGAAGTGGATGGCATTACCGCTAAACCTCAAATTATCAGGCAGCTCAAAGATGCAGCCACTCTGATTGAGAAACATAATCCCGATTCAATCGTCGTTTTTGGTGGCGATTGCCTGGTATCACTGGCTCCTTTTACACATCTGCTCAATAAATACGGTGATAAACTGGGTGTGCTCTGGATTGACTCTCACCCTGACGTACAGACTACTAAACAATATCCAAACGCTCATGCCCATGTTCTTGGAGCACTCATTGGAACGGGTGATAAAGATTTAGTTGCTCACGTAACCACCAGGCTTAATCCCTCAAAAATAATGATTGCAGGTATCCACGATCCACTGGCTTATGAAGCTGACTACCTTGCTCGTCATAACATTGCGACTATCGGTCCTGAACAAGTCAAAAACGGCGCGAAAGAAGTTATGGAGTGGATTGATAGGGAAAGTCTTGAGTATCTGGCGATACACCTGGATCTGGACGTTCTCGAACCGTCACTTTTCCGTTCTGTTCTTTTCGCCAAGCCTGGTAGAGGAGTGCACGACTTTGGTGACGTGGCAGAAGGCCAGCTGACGATTGAAGATGTACTCAACCTGATAGCTCAGACAACCTCAAAAACTGAACCAGTCGGCCTTACGATTGCGGAACATCTGCCGTGGGATATGCTGAACCTCAAGAATATGCTCAGTGCGTTGCTGCTGATGAAGTAACATCTGATTCTTGGAGCCAGACTACAGAGTTCAACACTGGCTCCAGGAATAAAAGCGCGCTACAGTCCTGACACCAGATTAAACACAATAGTCAACATGTTAAAGAAAACCGAAACCTACCATAAACTGATTACCGCTGCTGCTGCCTGCTTTGCAGAAAAAGGCTTTAATGCGACAAGCGTGCGTGAAATTTCTACCCGGGCAGGGATCAGTCAGGGAGCGATGTACACGTATTTCAAAAGCAAGGATGACCTCATCAAGGCAATCGTTCTTGAAGAGCAGAATTCAGCGTTAACAGCGCATAATGCTCCATCTAACGGCACTTATTTCGACCGCCTTTGCGAGCAGATTACTTCGTGTATAAGCGATGTAGGATACCCAGTCACGCATCAACTGTGGGTTGAAATCATGGCGGAGTCTGCACGGAACCCCGAATTGCAAAAAACGTATATTTCCAGTGATACCATTATGCGGCAAAGTATTGCAGGGATTATCGTAGAAGGTATTGCTGCGGGAGAGTTTCGCCGGGATATTAGTCTGGAAGAAACCACGATTATACTTTTTGCCTTTATCGATGGTTTAATCGCACGCAAAGCCATAAACGCGTCCTTTTCTTTTAGCCGTGACCTGCCTATGTTTTTTGAGCTAATGTCAAAATTATTGAAATAATGCCAAACAGGTTTAGTCAAAACGATAATCCACGAATTGCAAATGTCCGCTTCTCGCTCATAGCAGACTTAGCGGTCCTACAACCCGACCGCTAAGTGCCAGGATCTGACATCCAATCGCTTTTATCAGCACACTTTTTGCACATGTCATCCCACGCAAATGTTTATTATGGCACTGCCATCGCCAGCCGAATCCCAACTGCAGTAAAGGCCAGTGCGACACCCCAACGAATGCCGGTCATCACCCTGTGATTTCCTAATACACTATGACTAACGGCCGAAGCAAAAATGCCATACAGAGAAAATACAGCAAAAGTCATGGCTGCAAAAATAGCCGAAAGAATCAACATACTCTGTGTGGGGTGTACATCCTTGGTGGCGATAAACTGCGGAAGAAAAGCCAGAAAAAATAGCGACAGCTTGGGGTTAAGAAGATTGGCAACTACAGCTTGCTGTATCAAAGCGCGATGAGATAACGCCAATCCGGGGTAGTCAGCGGATAAAAGTCCCTTATCCCGTAGCGTTTGCCACGCCATAAATAACAGGTAAGCCACACCGGTATATTTCACAAGGGAAAATAGCAATGGACTGGTATGTAATAAGGCGGCAAGGCCAGTAATAGCCGCCAGCATATGAGGCAACACCCCCAGAGTGCATCCCACTGCGGCAATTATCGCGCTACGTTTTCCCTGCCTTAGACCTGCGGAAAGCGTAATGATGGCACCAGTACCGGGCGACATAACGATCAGCAGAGATGTCACCAGAAAATCATTATAAGGAATCAAAATTTTACCCTCATCGGAAGCTGAAAATAGCCGCTTCAGCATCTGATTAAGAGCGTATTTCTGTCTTGAATAAAATTGCAGAGTAGTGACAGCTAGATTTTAGAAATTTGTTGCACATAGAGGCCCGGCGTATAGCCATAACTGCGGACAAACAGACGAGTCATGTGGCTTTGATCCGCAAACCCACCGGCAATGGCTGCATCAACAAGGCTCATTCCGCCCGTAATAAGCTTTCGAACCAAGGACAGACGTCGTTGCAAAAGATAGGCATGCGGGGTCATCCCACTATAGTGTGCAAAAGCGCGCAGAAACTTAAATTGACCCAGCCCGGCAATTGCCGCCAGCTCAGAAAGGGATATGGCACTCCCCGGCTCATCATCCATTCTTTCCTTTGCGTACAACACTCCTTTTAATGGTATTTTCATCTGAAGTCTGGGCATTTGGGCCAATGTTGAGGTCATGACTAACATCACCTCATCCGCAGCCAACCTTTCTACATCGCCATTACCGCTAATAATGGAGTGATATAATCGATTAAAATTTTCAGCTATGCAGGCATTAGTCAACACAGGCAGAGTAAACTCGCCGCTGACAAATCTCCCATCGGTAATATCCCTAAAACAGCGATTGATAAGCTCAGTATCAAAATAAAGCATTCGCCAGGCTCGCGGACCGCCGAGAGGTGTCCCATCATGAACTTCCCCTGGGTTAACAGTAATGATATCACCAGCGATTGACTCGACATACCCGCGCCCACTCAGTGATTTTTGTCCGCCGTTGTCCATCAAACCGATGCCGAACTGGTCGTGAGTATGCCGCCCAAAAGAAAAATCGCTGTTGGCGTTTACCGCCTCGATACCAGCGACAGTAATAGGGAGAAGTTGAATCGAGTGTTGGCGCACGATATTAGACTTTTTCCTGTCGCAGTTGGTCGTGTTGCTCGAGTTCATAATCGATAAATGCATCGATCATAGTCCGATAGACCTTTTCGATAATCACTTCGGGAAGTCCTGCTTCAGTGGCTTGTTTACATACCTTGTCGATTACCTGCTGGACGCGGTCTGGAGCACGGACGGCTGAGTGGTCAATTTTGAAAACTGCTGCAGCTTTAACACATTCGCTGCGTTGCGCAATCATCTTAACCAGTTCTCTATCAATTTGATCGATTCGGTTTCTAGCGTCTTCAATTGACAAAAAATTCATTTTAAATCCACCTAGCTAGTACGTGAGTTTGTTAGGTTACATAAAATTTCGATTAAATACAGTATTGAACCTAAAAGGTTGTCGCTGAGAGTACGATATATCAAGTAAAACCTACCCAGAAACTCGCAGCTATTGGTCTGGTGATGAATTAGTGAGCCTGAAGGTTCGCCCCTCGATCATAGCTGCTCGATGTTTTTTAGGTGGTTTAGTGCCAAGAACGGACATTGCAAACATCACGGTGTATAAATTAAAGCAGAGTAGGTTGCATAGACAGTGAAACCTACGCGCAGAAAAGTTGTGCAGTAGCAGGGGAATGATAAGATTAACGATTGCTCCCTCTCAATAAGGAAATTAGCATGAGTAAGCTGGTACGGAGGAATTATTCTGAGTTGGGTGAGGTAAAGGCTCCTTATGTCCACTCAGTAAGGCACAATAACACGCTCTATATTTCAGGGCTGACTGCGTTTGGCACTGCCGCACAGCAATCAGGCATTGCCGTACAGGCTGAAGAAATATTCTGTCAGATAAGGGAAATAGCCAGTGCCGAAGGTGCTGATTTTTCGGCCCTTATCAAAGTGACCATATTTATTACTTCTTTTGACGAGATCAACGAACTGCGCACGGTACTCTACCGAAATTACGGTGATCATTTGCCAGCCAGTTCTCTCGTTGAAGTTAGCCGTCTTTTTTCGCCTGACCTCAAGATAGAAATTGAGACTATATTTGGCCTCTGATTCATGTTTTACAACCGGGTAGCAGCAGTATAGTGAAGGCCATACTGATGAATACGTGTTGGGATATGCATAACAGTACATTCTTAACACCTTGGGTTTCTGCCGGTGCCAGAATCATCTGGTCAGTTCTAAATCGGTCACTTTTTGTATCAGCGTTTCAATACTCACTACACTCTTTAATTCAGCCAACCGACATCACTCCACGCAGTCTTACGCATCACTTTTCCTAAATCCTAAAATTTGACCCTATTCTTACGGGGGCTGACACTGGGAAACATGGGGCTTGCGCAGATAGGGCTATACCCAAACGGGATATTCTGCTGGTACTCATTGAATATTGGCGAATCTATTTCTCAACGTTAATGGGGGGTTATTTGCATAAATTTGCCACTCACATCTCTTTGTTGATTAACTGTAATACACAATGATGTTGTCTATCGATAAGTCATTTTTACGTTATTAGTGGTTAACTGATTCACGGTAATAATAGATAAGTCTCTTGTGAACCAATTTACTTCTAAAATATGTCCAATACACATCACATT
Organism: Yersinia vastinensis; assembly: GCF_044905075.1. Lineage (NCBI taxonomy): Bacteria > Pseudomonadati > Pseudomonadota > Gammaproteobacteria > Enterobacterales > Yersiniaceae > Yersinia > Yersinia vastinensis. Next base: position 3,000,208 of record NZ_CP173260.1, on the reverse strand, counting down.
TTTGAAGAAAATATTTGTAGGCACATTCCTACTATAAGCTTCATAAAATCTCAGTTTAATTTCCATGATGTTTATTAATGCCTTTAACCGTAGTGGGTTATCTGTCGCTTGTAAGAAATGTCTTATACATCAGTATGATGATCTATTTTTTATGAATGTTTGAAATTTACTTTTTGTTACATTTAACGTATTGGTGTTATATGGCTAACGTTTTTACACTGCGCGCACTGGTATTTAATTGATATGCTAATGCGTGTGAAAAATACCTTTTTGATTACAGTTTCATGCCATCCGATGAATGGATAGGGATATCTACAAAGAGTATTTTTACTTTAATGCACGCTGAGTTAATCAGTGGGTGGTGGATGTTGTGCCGGGTAATGTAGATTATTTTTATTCATTTTCTCAGCGGTGGATTTCTTAAATTTCCTTCCCTTAATAAGGAAAGTCGATGTCCTCTTCAAGCTTCCAAAATGAGATACCTAAGGCGCGCATTAATATTAAGCTTGACCTGCATACAGGTGGCGCTCAAAAGAAAATGGAGCTGCCCTTAAAGTTGTTGGTGATGGGTGATTACAGCAACGGTCAGGAACAGCGCCCTCTGTCCGAACGTGAAAAGCTCAATATCAATAAAAACAATTTCAACAGTGTGTTGGCTGAATTCCAACCGAGCCTGAAACTCGCTGTACCTGATACCTTGGCTGGCGATAACACCGATACCGCTGTTGCCCTGACTTTCCGTGACATGAAAGATTTCGAGCCGGAAAGTGTCGCCCGTCAAATTCCGCAACTGCGCGCCTTACTGGCCATGCGCAACCTGCTGCGTGACCTCAAATCCAATCTGCTAGACAACACCACTTTCCGCCGTGAGCTGGAAAATATCCTCAAAGACGAAGCTCTGAGCGATGAGCTGCGTGCTGAACTGGCGGCATTAGCCCCAAAAGACTGTTAATCAGCGGATTGGCCGCCAGTAAATAAAAAGATAAGAGAAGGAACATGCTGATGTCTGTACAGGAAAATGCTGCGCAGGGTAGTGCGACGACCGTATTAGAGAAGAACCGCCCCGTTGCCCAAGGGGTTTATGCCTCTTTATTTGAAAAAATCAACCTGAGCCCTGTGTCCTCACTGACGGGTCTGGATGCTTTCCAGAACAACGATACCCTAGCAGATGCCACGACTGATGAACGTGTCACTGCCGCCGTCAGTGTCTTTTTAGACTTGCTTAAGCAGTCATCCAAAAAAGTGGAAAAGCTGGATAAAACTCTGCTGGATGGCCATATTGCGGCGCTGGATGATCAAATCAGTCGCCAGTTGGATGCGGTGATGCATCACCCCGATTTCCAACGTGTAGAGTCCACCTGGCGCGGTGTGAAATCCCTTATCGATCAAACCGATTTCCGTCAAAACGTCCGTATTGAGCTGCTGGATATCAGTAAAGACCATCTGGTGCAGGATTTTGAAGATGCCCCTGAAATCGTGCAAAGCGGTCTTTACACTCAGACTTACATTCAGGAATACGACACCCCCGGTGGCGAACCGATTGCCGCGGCGATTTCCAACTATGAGTTTGACCGTAGCCCACAAGATATCGCGTTATTACGCAATATCTCCAAGGTAGCCGCGGCGGCCCATATGCCGTTTATCGGTTCAGTGGGGCCCGAGTTCTTTGGTAAAGAAAACATGGAAGACGTGGCGGCCATCAAAGATATTGGTAACTACTTTGACCGTGCTGAATACATCAAATGGAAGGCTTTCCGCGACTCGGATGATTCCCGTTATATCGGCTTGACTATGCCACGTGTTTTGGGGCGCTTGCCGTACGGTCCTGATACTGTACCAGTACGTAGCTTTAATTACGTAGAGCAGGTGAAAGGGCCGGACCACGACCGTTATCTGTGGACTAACGCTTCGTTCGCCTTTGCCGCCAATATGGTGAAAAGCTTCATCAAAAACGGTTGGTGCGTACAGATTCGTGGTCCACAAGCGGGTGGTGCCGTGACTGATTTGCCCATTCACTTATACGATTTAGGTACCGGTAATCAGGTAAAAATCCCTTCAGAAGTGATGATCCCAGAAACCCGCGAGTTTGAGTTTGCCAATCTGGGCTTTATCCCACTGTCTTACTACAAAAACCGTGATTACTCTTGCTTCTTCTCGGCCAACTCTACCCAGAAGCCTGCATTGTATGAAACGGCGGATGCGACAGCGAACAGCCGTATCAACGCCCGCTTGCCGTACATCTTCCTGCTGTCACGTATTGCTCATTACCTGAAGTTGATCCAACGCGAAAATATCGGCACCACCAAAGACCGCCGTTTGTTGGAGTTGGAACTGAACAACTGGGTGCGCAGTCTAGTCACTGAAATGACTGATCCGGGTGATGATTTGCAGGCTTCCCATCCACTACGTGATGCAAAAGTCACAGTAGAGGATATTGAAGACAACCCCGGTTTCTTCCGCGTCAAACTGTATGCCGTACCACACTTCCAAGTGGAAGGCATGGATGTGAATTTGTCATTGGTCTCGCAGATGCCGAAGGCTAAGGCATAAGGCAGGAAGCACGATGAAGATTTATCGTCCGCTATGGAACGATGGGGCCTTTTTGGCCCCGCAACAATTCCAGCAGCAGTCCCGCTGGGATACTTATGTGGCAGATAGCGTGGCCCATATGGTACTGGCGTCTCCGTGGGGAGTTATTGAGACAGCATTCGACAATGGATCACTGGCGCTTTCCCGCCTGAACGCTCTACAACTGGTGGTTCGTTTTCCCGATGGCACGCTGGTTGATTCAGAACGGGCGGATAACTTACCGCCTGCTTGCGACTTGTCTGCGGTGTCAGACCGTGACGTTGTTGAGGTGGTACTGGCATTGCCACTGCTTTCGGCTAATGGTGGCAATCTGGATGATGGACAGGACAGTGCACGCCCCCGACGCTGGCAGCAGGAGTGGGTCACGGTACAGGAACTTGCCGGTCATGAGCGTACTGAACTGGCGATAATGCGCCATGCTATTACGTTGCGTTTTGCTCATCAAGAAAACAGTGCTTATCTGACCTGTCCTGTGGTGCGGTTGGTCCGCAGTACTCAGGGGCAGTGGATGCAGGATGAGAGTTTTATCCCGCCGATGCTATCGCTGGCGGCAAGTCAGGTTGTGCTGTCACAACTGGGGGATTTAATCCACCGTCTACAGGCACGTCGGCGTCGCCTGATGGCTATGCGACGTGAAAGCAACGAGCGCATGGCGGATTTTGCCGTGGCCGATGTGTCGCTATTTTGGTTGCTGAATGCGTTAAACAGTGCTGAACCAGTACTGATGGAACTGTATCAGATGCCTTCGCGCCATCCCGAGCTGTTCTATCGCGAACTGGTCCGCCTCGCCGGTAGCCTGTTGACGTTTTCTCTGGTGCATAAAGCCGAGGATATTCCGCTGTATCAGCATGACGCGCCGGAGCAGGTTTTCCCTCCACTGTTTACCTTACTTGACGCCTTGCTCGAAGCCAGCCTGCCGTCTCGTATGGTGGTGATTGAACTGACCCATGAGGGGCAATTTTGGACCGGTTCATTGCACGATGCTCGCCTGCGTGAAGGGGCTGATTTCTACCTCTCTGTTCGCTCTTCGATCCCCAATCATCTGTTGCAAACCCAGTTCCCGTTGTTGTGTAAAGCTGGCAGCGTTGAGGATGTGTCAGATGTGGTCAATGTGGCGTTGAACGGTGTGGTGATTAAACCACTGTCCCATGTTCCGGCCGCTATCCCGCTGCGTCTGGAGAATCAGTACTTTGCCCTTGATCTCAAAGGGCCAGCAGCGCAAGCCATGTTGGATGTGGGTAACTGTGCTTTCTACACTCCAGGTTCGCTGGGTGATATCAAACTTGAACTGTTTGCGGTGCTGCGCTCATGAGCAAAATAAATTCATCTGTCGTTGATGCGATTTTTTATCCCTGCTGGCTCATGGTTAGCCAGTTGCGTAACGGTCAGGAAATTGAAGACGGTGAGGCTTTGTACCGCCGTGCCTGTGAGTGGATTGACGACGCACGCGAGGCGTTGTCGCGTGCCGGTTTCAGTGAAATCAGCAGTGACCATATGTTGTATACCCAGTGTGCGTTACTGGATGAAAGTGTGTTGAACCGCCAGAAACAGGACAGTGGCTATACCAAATGGCTGAAAAACCCACTTCAGGCTCGCTACTTTAATACCCTGAATGCAGGTGAGGAATTGTGGGAGCGGATCCGTACGGTGTTGCAGGAGCCGGCACCCGATACGGCAGTACTGACCTGCTTTTACCGTGCATTGACCCTAGGATTTGCTGGTCGCTACCGTGAACAGGGCGATGAGCGCAGAGAAGATGTGGTGCGTAAGCTGAGTTTGCTGGTGCCCCCATTCGCTTCCTCACAGGACACACCGCTGGTCTCGCGCTCACTGCGTCTGCGCTCCGGACGCAAAACCTATTGGTTCTCATGGGTTGCGGGTGTCGCAATCCTGGTTGCTTTGTGGTTCATGTTATCCAACTGGCTTACGCAGATGGTGTCTCAGCTAACAGGGATGCATTAGCGGATGCGTGGATTAACACAGTTACTCCTGTTGCTGTTGGGTGCATGCCTAGCACTGTGGCTTATCCTAGGTTTCTGGCCGTTGGGAACGGGTAGCCGTGTGGCACTGAGCATCGTGGTTGTCATCCTCTGTGGTGGTGTCGGTTATTTCCAGTGGCGCAAACACAACCGCTATAAAGTGGCTCATGACTCCATTGCAGATTCAACGCTACCCCCTGAAGATTTTCAGGGGGCGGTGGTCCTGGTTTGCGGTGACAGCGATGCTTTGTTTTCCGCATCTGCCTCTTTTCGTGAAACCCGTCTAGGTTGGTATCTCGCGGTGAAGATGCCGGAACAATTACCGATCCTCGCGCAACATTTGGCCGTTGAACGTCCAGCGCTGATTGCTCAGATATCGGTGTTACTGGCTATCGTGCCGGAGCAGCATCAGGTTCGCGATGATTTTTCACAATCTGTGCTGGCTTGGCAACGGGCCATCGTGCAGTGCAAAGGTTGGCTTGCGGGGATACCACCGGTCTGGGTATGTATCTGGCTTTCACCCCCAACCCCCTCGTCAGAGCCGTCAGAACGCTGGTACACGGTCACTCCAGAGCAAAAAGGTATTCAGGTTCAGGAAGCCGGGGCCGGTGTTATGCCACTGATTGAATGGAGTCAGCATCAAGATCGAAACATTCAGGAAAGATTGAGTGCGGTATTCTGGATGGAGAGTCTTCTGAGCTGGCTTGATGAACATGTTTTAAGCATCCTGACACAGCGGCAAGGGGATGTCCCCGCACTTATTCCATGCGCATGGGGCTACTGCTTTACTCCAGTTACGGGGCGTCAAAACAATCTGTGGCAGACATACATTCGTGGAGTCACCACGCTGACACCTATAGCCACCACAGAGCAAAATGACCTGTCGTTGCCAGAGGTGTTATTGCCTTACCTGCCTCGCCGTCGTGGCGTCTCTCGCTTGATGCAGACCTGGCAGATGGCCGGTGTACTGTGCGGTGTATTTTTACTATTTGCCCTGCTGGCCTCATATATCAATAACCAACGTTTGGTCCAGAGCGTTGGCGATCACCTTTCGCTGTATAACCGACTCACCGGCACGCCTCCAGCTCCGAAGACTCTGGCCCAACAGCAACTGCGCACAGATGTACATCTATTGGATGATTGGTTACGCATAGGTGCACCTATGCGTTTGTCTCTGGGCTTGTATCAGGGACTGCGGCTTAAGGCTCCGCTTGATATTGCTATCAATAGCTGGACGTCTCCGCCACCGCCCCCTCCTGTAATTAATCGAATTGTTCAGGGACCCAAAACCCTGCGACTAGACAGCCTGTCACTGTTTGACGTGGGTCAATCAGAACTTAAATCCGGTTCTACCAAAGTACTTATTAATGCGCTGGTTGGGATTAAGGCCAAACCAGGCTGGCTGATCGTAGTAGCAGGTCATACCGATATTACGGGGGATAGTCAGTCCAATCAGATTTTGTCACTTAAGCGGGCGGGATCGGTACGTGACTGGATGCATGATACCGGGGACATTCCGGAAAGCTGCTTTGCCGTACAAGGCTATGGCGAGAGTCGGCCTCTGAAATCTAATGATACGGAAGCGGGCCGTGCGGCCAACCGCCGTGTCGAAATCAGCCTGGTACCGCAGGCTGATGCCTGTCGCCTGCCAGGCGTAAAAACAGCGTCACAGGATGAAAGTGACGTATCAACTCAAGAAATGGAGAAGTAAACCATGGCAATTCCAGTCTATCTGTGGCTGAAAGACGACGGCGGTGCAGACATCAAGGGTTCTGTTGATGTGCAAAGCCGTGAAGGCAGCATTGAGATCGTGGCTCAGGATCATAACCTGTACATCCCAACCGATAACAATACTGGCAAGCTGACAGGCACCCGTATCCATACCCCGTTCATTTTCACCAAAGAAATCGATGCGTCTACCCCTTATCTGTACAAGGCAGTGACCACCGGTCAAACGCTGAAAACCGCCGAGTTCAAATGGTACCGCATTGATGACGCTGGTCAGGAAGTTGAATATTTCAACACCAAACTGGAAAACGTCAAAGTGGTTAAAGTCGCGCCGAAAATGCATGACATCAAAGATCCGGCGAAAGAGAAGCACAACCACTTGGAACTGGTGGAACTGCGCTACGAAAAAGTCACTTGGACCTTTAAAGACGGCAACATCATTCATTCCGATTCATGGAACGAACGCGCCACCGCATAGTTACCCGTCATTCTTCGCGCCGCAGGTGCGTTGGCGACGTTCGCTCACCCTGATCACATAGTTATCTATGCTCCCAGGGGCTCGTTCACTTGCCGTCTGCCTGCAACACGAATTATTTAGGGTAACCCGCATCAGCAGGCGGTTCGCCGTCTGCTTTTTGTGTTTTTAGCTGAGTATCGGCTTATCGGTATTGCGTTAAACACACTGACAATTTATCAGATGACCTTATGGGCCTTGGTTTATGGCTATGGGCGGTAGCGTGCCTGACGCCAGCTTCATCCGGCTAACGTATTAGGTTTCGCATACAAGGAAGAGAATTTATGACCACGCATTCAGCACACTTATTACGCCGATTAAATCCTTATTGCGCTCAGGCACTGGCCGGTGCTGCAACCCTGTGCCAGACCCGCGCTCATGCCGAGATCACTATCGAGCACTGGTTGTTGAAATTGCTGGAACAAGGTGAAGGTGACATCACCGTTATTGCTCGTCGTTATGAGTGGGACATGGACAGCCTGTGGCAGGGATTATTGGCCCATCTAGAAACTTTACCGCGCACGGTACAGGGTAAACCTCAGCTCTCAGCTGCACTACAGCAACTGATCAAAAGTGCTTGGTTGGATGCCTCGTTGCAGGAAAACGTAGATGCAGTGCGTTCCTCCCATCTCCTGTCAGCCCTGATAAAAAAACCGTCATTATTGGTTGCCGATGCGGCTTGGCCATTGCTGAGTTTGAGCACAACGCAACTTATTCGCTTGTTACCGCTGCTGGATAGCCAATCGGATGAGCGCCCTGAACTTCAGCAAACTGCGGCACTGGCAGACACGCCGGTTAATCTGACGGATGAAGCTCCGACCACCACCTCCGCCAGTGGTCAGGCTCAATTAAACGATGCTCTGCAAGCGGCGCTGGATAAATTCACGCTAGACGTGACCGCCAAAGCGAAAGCGGGGCAGATTGACCCAATTTTTGGCCGTGACACAGAAATCCGCCAAATGGTTGATATTTTGTCGCGTCGCCGTAAAAACAACCCGATTTTGGTCGGTGAACCGGGCGTCGGTAAAACCGCGCTGGTGGAAGGTCTGGCACTGCGTATTGCCGATGGCAACGTGCCTGATAGCCTGAAAACCGTCAGTCTGCGCACCCTTGACCTTGGTCTGTTGCAAGCCGGTGCGGGTGTCAAAGGCGAGTTCGAACAGCGCCTAAAAAATGTTATCGAAGCGGTACAACAATCGCCGACGCCAGTGCTGCTCTTTATCGACGAAGCCCACACCATTATCGGTGCCGGTAATCAGGCCGGTGGCGCAGATGCCGCTAACCTGTTGAAGCCTGCACTGGCTCGTGGCGAACTGCGCACTATCGCGGCCACCACCTGGTCGGAATATAAACAGTACTTTGAGCGCGATGCTGCACTGGAGCGCCGCTTCCAGCGGGTTTTAGTGGACGAGCCGGATGATGCCAAAGCCAGTTTGATGCTGCGAGGCTTAAAAGGCCGTTATGCCGAGCACCACGGCGTGCATATCCTTGATTCCGCCATTACGGCTGCGGTCACCCTATCGCGACGCTTCCTGACCGGCCGTCAACTGCCGGATAAAGCTGTTGATCTGCTCGATACTGCCGGTGCTCGAGTACGTATGAGCATTGATACGTTGCCCGCTGCGCTGATGGAAATTAACGCTGAACTGGCCGCGCTAGAGATGGAACAGCAGGCCATTGAACAGGATGTGCTCTTGTTGCCGAACGTCGGTTCAACACGCTTACATGAGATTGAACAGCGCCGTGCAGAGCTGGTGGTTGAGCAACAGCAGCTTGAACAGCAGTATCAGGAAGAGAAACGACTGACTTCACTTATCGTCGAAGCACGTCAAGATATCGCTAACGTGGCGGATCTTGCCACGTTGCAGGAAGCATTAAGCCAGATTCAGGGTAACGCGCCGCTGCTGTCGCTGGATGTTGATGTCCGCACGGTGGCGACAGTTATCGCCGACTGGACGGGCGTCCCGCTGAGTAGCCTGCTGAAAGATGAACAGACCGATTTATTACAGCTAGAAAGTCACCTCGCGACACGTGTCGTTGGTCAGGATGTTGCGCTGGTTGAGATGGCGCAACGTTTACGTGCTGCTAAAACCGGCCTCACGCCGGAAAATGGCCCATTAGGTGTATTTCTGCTCGTCGGCCCCAGTGGTGTCGGGAAAACCGAGACGGCGCTAGCACTGGCCGATACGCTATTTGGCGGCGAGAAATCGCTGGTCACCATCAACATGTCTGAATATCAGGAAGCGCACACCGTCTCTCAGCTTAAAGGCTCACCTCCAGGCTATGTTGGTTACGGTCAGGGCGGCATCCTAACTGAAGCGGTGCGCAAACGTCCGTACAGCGTGGTATTGCTCGATGAGGTAGAGAAAGCGCACACCGATGTCATCAATCTGTTCTATCAGGTGTTTGACCGCGGCTTTATGCGCGACGGTGAAGGGCGCGAAATTGATTTTCGTAACACCGTGATCCTAATGACCGCCAATCTGGGCAGTGATCATCTGATGCAGCTACTGGATGAACAACCGGAAGCAACTTATAGCGATCTGCATGAGCTGCTGCGCCCGATCCTGCGTGATCATTTCCAGCCCGCGCTGTTGGCCCGCTTCCAGACCCTGATTTACCGCCCGCTAGACGCCACTGCGTTGCGTACCATCGTCGAAATGAAACTGGCACAGGTCGCTAAACGTCTGAACAAACATTATGGCCTGCATTGCACGATTGAAGAAAGTCTGTACGACACGCTGGTCGCCGCCTGCTTGCTACCAGATACCGGCGCGCGCAACATCGACAGTTTGCTGAATCAGCAGATCTTGCCGGTATTGAGCCAACAACTGCTGAGCCGATTGTCTGAACAACAGCGCACCTCGTCGCTGACATTGGGCTGGGATGAAGAAGAAGGGATTGTGCTGGAGTTTGGTAATGACTAAGGAAAATAAGGACACATTAAAAGAAGGAGGTATCCGGTTGCTGACCTCGGGAGAGACGGAGCTGGCGAAGTCAGTTTTCGGATCAACTATCCAGTACCACACTGTCTGGATCCATCATGGTAGTTACCTACCTTTTAATCTGCAAGATGAACATACGGCAATGACGCCGAATGGTGAGATGTATTTTCGCTACTGGTATCGGGATGATTTCTCCGCAACAGTGCCTCATCTGCGGCATCTCTTTATTCATGAAATGAGTCATGTATGGCAGCGTGCCAAAGGAATGAATGTCATTGCGAGAGGGTTGGTCAGTTGGCTGGTCAGTTACAAATATAAACTTGATGGGCGGCTGTTAAGCGAATATCCCATGGAGCAACAAGCCCAAATCATCGCCGATAATTTTTTGTTACAGACCGAAGGCTATAAGACATGGTGTGATCTACTTGATTCAAATAATGTCACAATGGCGGGTGATATCAGTGAGGAAATGATACAGCAAAAATATACAGCAGCTTTGCGAGGATTTCCTTGGTGAACATAATAAAATATCGTTTTTTGCGCACGGCAATTCTGTCTCTTGCTTGTTTATTTATACTCACTGGATGTCCTGGTTCAGGTGATCGATTACAACCTGATGAAGATGCTCAGGTCAGCATGGCGGGAGACAGTATTTGTTTTTTTGTCCCGAATACTGATGATTATCAGCCGGCAAATATTGCGATTAACTCCAGGGATACCCCCCACAGGGAACAGAACATTACGTTTGACCCCGGACTTCGTGTAACAGATGGGAAGTTATGTATTCCTCCCTCTTTTTACTCTTTTCCGGATAAAGGACAGTTCATTGTAGGCTACGTTCTAACGTCTAAAGCGCACGGCAATGTACCTCGAAGAATAGTGGCAGGAATTGAAATTTCAAATGGTCGGGTTTATGGCATTTCCCTTACGGATCGGGAAGCTGCGAGATAAGTCTTGCTTCAGCCGCATGAATATCCCCTGATTGTCCGCTTAGTATTTCTCTACCTGTGTTGCTCGATGAGGTAGAGAAAGCGTACACCGATGTCATCAATCTGTTCTATCAGGTGTTTGACCGCGGCTTTATGCGCGACGGTGAAGGGCGCGAAATTGATTTTCGTAACACCGTGATCCTAATGACCGCCAATCTGGGCAGTGATCATCTGATGCAGTTACTGGATGAACAACCGGAAGCAACTTATAGCGATCTGCATGAGCTGCTACGCCCGATCCTGCGTGATCATTTCCAGCCCGCGCTGTTGGCCCGCTTCCAGACCCTGATTTACCGCCCGCTAGACGCCACTGCGTTGCGTACCATCGTCGAAATGAAACTGGCACAGGTCGCTAAACGTCTGAACAAACATTATGGCCTGCATTGCACGATTGAAGAAAGTCTGTACGACACGCTGGTCGCCGCCTGCTTGCTACCAGATACCGGCGCGCGCAACATCGACAGTTTGCTGAATCAGCAGATCTTGCCGGTATTGAGCCAACAACTGCTGGGCCGCATGAGCGAGCAGCAGCGCACCTCGTCGCTGACATTGGGCTGGGATGAAGAAGAAGGGATTGTGCTGGAGTTTGGTAATGACTAAGGAAAATAAGGACACATTAAAAGAAGGGGGTATCCGGTTGCTGACCTCGGGAGAGACGGAGCTGGCGAAGTCAGTTTTCGGATCAACTATCCAGTACCACACTGTCTGGATCCATCATGGTAGTTACCTACCTTTTAATCTGCAAGATGAACATACGGCAATGACGCCGAATGGTGAGATTTATTTCCGTAATGAGTACCGGGATGATTTCTCGCAGACAACAGATAATTTACAACATTTGTTCATTCATGAAATGAGCCATGTATGGCAGCGTGCCAAAGGAATGAATGTCATTGCGAGAGGGCTGGTTAGTTGGCTGGTCAGTTACAGATATAAACTCGATGGGCGACTGTTAAGCGAATATCCCATGGAGCAACAAGCGCAAATTATTGCGGATAACTTTACATTGCAGGCGAGTGATTAGAGTGCCTGGAGGCGATTGAGAAGAAATAATATTATTACTCTTGATGGCGATATTTCTGAAGTCGTAATAAGAAAATCATACCGAAATGTACTGCGAGGGTTTCCTTGGTGATAAGAAACAAACTGAGTTTTCTATTTTTCACGATGTTGTCTTTATTTTGCTTATTGATGTTAACAGGATGTCCATGGGGACAAATGAAGTATTATCCCTCTGAGACGGCCAGCACTTACATGAATGGTGATTCGGTATGCTTCTTTATTCCTAATGCGCAAGATTATCAGCCTGTTTTTATCTCTATTAATCTCAGGAGTCCCCCCCCTAAAGAAGGGACATTCACAGATGAACCTAATCTAACAATTATAGATGGGAAACTTTGTATCCCACCTTCGTTTTATCATCTTCCTGATACCTCCACCGGACCTTTTATTGTTCAACTTGTTATTGAGTCCAAAGATAAGGGTAACCATCCAAGACATTTTGTATTGGGATTTGAAATGCTCAATAGAAGGGCTTATGACGTGCCGCTAACTAAACGCGAATATGATGAGCCATCCATCGCCAGCAAAATTTAACGATAAAGATAGGTTTTGCCTGTTTTGTACTTGAAATAAGCAGGTTATTACCACGGAGTAAAACCCATGAATCTTACTAATACGCTACAGAACACATTATCAAAACTTACCGGAATTACTCTGAATCGCTACCGCCTTGATATTCCTTCCTGCCTGTCACCATTGGACGTCGAAGATTTCAGCGGCAATGAGGGACTCAGCAATACATATCACTACAATATACTGTTCACCAGCACAGACAAAAATATTGATGCGGACCAATTACTGCGCAAACCAGCAACGCTGACGATGGGGACTGGCTTGTTGCAGAGTTTGATGGAACAGAAGGTGGTGCATGGTGTTATCACAGATTTTCGCCGGATATCGGGTTCAGCCGATCAGGTTAATTATCAGATAACGCTAGAACCTTTCATCGCATTGTTGGATAACCAGTACCGCACCCACCGTTTTTTTGTTAATAAATCGGTACCTGAAGTTGTCGAACAAATACTTCAGGAACATGGCCTGAAGGACTGGGAATATGAGTTCACCCTGAAACAGACCTACCCGAAACGTGAGCAGATAAACCAGTATCAGGAGACAGACCTTAAGTTTATTGAGCGGTTGCTCTCAGAGATGGGGATATTTTATTTCTTCACTTTGCAGCCGGACACCCAGACTGAAGTGGTGCATTTTGCTGATAAGCAGAGTGCCTATGAGTTTGGTAAATCCCTGCCGCTGAATAGCCCGTCAGGCATGAGTGACACCGGAGTAGAGTCAGTCTGGGGGCTGAGTGTACATCACAATGTCGTTGAGGCCAGCGTTACTGCGAAAGATTACAACTACCGTGAAGCGCAGAAAGTGTTACAGTCCACCCGAACAGACATGACGCGCGGCGACGGTGAAGGGGTCACTTATGGTGAAGTGTATCACTACAAACCTCGCCATCTGGATACTGGCGATAAAATCGACCCTACAGCAGAAACCGCTAACTTCCTTGCCCGCCTTGACCATGAACGTTTTCTGTCAGCACAAACACTGATCACCGGTCTTAGCGCCGATCCCACATTACACCCTGCTCAGGTGCTGACGGTAACCGACACATCAATCCCGTCCACGCTGCCGGAGCTGTTGACACAACCGATGGTCGTGGTACGCACTGGGTTTAGCGCCAGCCGTAAAGATGCACTGAAAGTCACTATCGCAGCCGTCCCTTACAGTGAAACTCTATGTTGGCGTCCGGCATTGCTTCCGCGTCCAAAAGTCAGCGGCACGATGATGGCTCGAGTGACCAGTGCGAAGTCGAACGATATTTATGCTTGGCAGGATACCTCTGGCCTATATCGGGTGAAATTTGATGCAGACCAGGACGATAAGGCACAAGGGCAGGAGAGCATGCCGGTGCGACTCGCCAAACCTTACGGTGGCGATGTGTACGGTATCCACTTCCCGCTGATACAAGGCACCGAGGTAGCGATAGCCTTCCATGACGGTGACCCGGACCGCCCGTATATTGCCCATGCCCTGCACGATTCGCGTCATACCGACCATGTCACCGAAAAAAATAATACCCGTAACGTGATCCGCACGCCTGCTTTCAACAAGCTCAGGATGGAAGACCAGCGTGGCGAAGAACACATCAAGCTCAGCACCGAGTACGGCGGAAAAACCCAGTTGAACCTCGGGCATAACGTGGATGCCCAGCGCAATTTACGGGGTGAAGGTGCAGAGCTACGTACCGATGATTGGGTAGCGGTACGGGGGGGCAAAGGGGTGTTTATCAGTGCAGATAAACAGCCGTCTGCTGGGGGGGAAATGCTGGATATGAGCGAGGCAATAAGCCAACTGGAGACGGCTTTGTCGCTAGCGAAAAGCCTATCGCAAGCAGTACAAACCGCGCAAGCACATGAAGGAGATATTGCTAGTCAGCAGCAGTTGAACAAAACGCTGAACGAACTGAGCGCGGCAGGGATATTACTGCATGCCCCGGAAGGTATAGGGATAGTGAGCCCAAAAGCGGTACGGATAGCCTCGGGCGGTGAAAGTGTCGGTGTAATGTCAGGGCACAACACTGATATCAGCGCGGGTAAGTCATTCACGGTGGCGGCGAGTGATGCGGTGAGTCTATTTGCGCAAGGGCAGGGCATGAAACTGTTTGCGGGCAAGGGTAAGATAGAAATACAGGCGCAGAGTGATGCGATTTTAGCGACGGCCCAAAAAGATATCGAAATCCGCAGCGCAGAAGGGAAAGTGGAAATATCGGCGAACAGTGAGTTAGTGCTGACTTGTGGTGGAGCCTATATCAAACTCAGCGGTGGGAATATTGAACTGGGTTGCCCGGGTAATATCTTGCTGAAGTCGGCCAATGTACAGAAGATGGGCGCGGCAAGTCTGAATGTAGCACCTAAAGTATTCCCTCGTGGTTTTGGGGGGAGTTATGCCCTTACTGATGAAAAAACTGGGGAAGCCTTACCCTTTACTCGCTATCAGATAACAACTAGCGCAGGGGATGTTTACTCAGGAACGACTGACATTGAAGGGAAAACAGCCAAAATTTTCACCACCACTCCAATGCCATTGACCATCAGTTCACCAGATGAATCACTGGATGAGCAATTAAGGGCGATAGATGAGTCAACGGGAGAGCCACTGGTGGAATATGCTTACTATGCAAAATCGCAAGATGGACAGGTTTACTCGGGATTTACCGATGCTCAAGGACTGACTGAACGGATGGTGACTCAGGGAAAATCGGAAATAACTGTACTTTGGGGTGATGAAGCTCTTGCTCGGATAGAGAAGGACGCATAAATGAATCAGAAAACAGTCGTGAAACCCAATAATAAAACGGGTTCTGTCCAGGATGTCAAAATTAAATCTGTCTACTTTGATGAGCTATGGTCGGCTTACCCTTCAAGTACGATCAAACATATTGATCCCAAGTCGAAAGACGATATATTTTCAGATCACTGCGCAATAAATGTCAGTCAGGCTTTGTATAAATGTGGCATATTGATGAAAAGCTTTAAAGGAACTCGGTGTTGGAATTGCCCGACACCGGACAGTACAGGAAAAGGAATTCATGCTATCCGTGCCCAAGAACTGAGTGATTATCTTAAAAGTCAGAAAACACTTCCTTTTGCCGGTGGCAAAAAGCCACTGGAGTTGACAGGAAAGACTTATGAAGATGCTGTGTCTGATAAAACAGGGCTCATCTTTTTCCAAGATTATTGGTTACGCTCTGGTGAAAAATCCCCTACTGGCGATCATATTGATTTATGGAAGAACAATAAATTAGCCAGTCTGGGATGGTTATCTACTTGGGCAAGAAGAACCTTTCCTCAGGCATCTGAAAGTTACCTGTCAATGTCTGACCTAAGGAAATCAACCAAAGTCTTGTTCTGGGAGATTCTATGAAAAGAAAATTTTTTCATATATCTCTTTATATTTTACTTTCCTTAACCTTATTTTTTATCTTCATTATCACTGGTTTTTCATCATCTCTTTATCATGTCTATGAAGGTTTTATCCTACAAGGACACTATGAGGGGGAAACCAAAGCCGCATTTTATATGGTTTTTTTAATGAAATGGTTGCTGCCAAGCTGTTTTTTATTAGTTAGTGTCTTCTATGGTGCTTATTTATGGAAAAGGAAAAGCAACCTGTGAGGGAATCTCTTTTGTTAAAAAGAAATAATTCAGAACTAATAAAAGAGGTGAGCAGGTGAGTAATAAAGAACATAATACTTCAATAAAAGAAGAAAGTAAGACCGTATCACTCAGCGCAAAAAACCAAACAAGTTGGATTGAATTCCAATTACTGGATGAGATGAATGATCCTGTCGTTAATATGCCGTACCGGGCCATAAATGATGCGACCAGAAGTGGTCATGTGAAAGAGTATACAGGCAGTAGCGATGCTAGTGGCATTATACGTATTGAGGGAATACACCATCTTGACCTGACCTTGTTTATTGAGGCCCAACCTCTCGCAGATGAAATGGAAACTCGATCGCTGCGTGTCGGTAGGGAAGAAAAGTATTCAACGGTTAAAAAATTGGCAGAACAAGAAGGGTATGAGTACCAGTACATCACTATTGGGAAATTGTGCGATAAATTACCGGCGATTACCCCTAATTGGGAAGATAAAAAGAAACCGCCGGCATATCATTTCCCAGATACTCAGTTTGGCGGTTTGACGGTTAAAAAATTGAATCGCCGCCATATTTTGGAGATTTGTCCTTTCCGAGCATGGTCTTTAGTTTTGCATCATATACCCGAATACTCGGTGGTGAATGCTTATAATCTGGTTTTGATGTCAATATTATCTTATGCAGATTACCATACGAATGGTGATGGGCAAGCAACGGGGTCGATAACACATTTCTTTAACCAGCAAATGCTAGAACTAGCTCGCGTGCCGTATCAAGTAAATGATAAGAAATTTCAGCCTATTGTTAAAGATGTGCCTTTTCACCAGCGTTATACTGATGTTGAATTTATAGATTCGAGTCAGGGTGCTGATGCAAAAAAGGATACACAGTTATTTTTCGCAGCTAATAGTGTTGAGGTCATTGTAGCTTGGCGTGGAACAGCAAGTCTCAAGGACGTTGTTTCGGATATTACTTATAAACCTATTGATCTTACTTGCGATATAAAAGCGCCTTGTAGTGGTATCGTTAATAATGGGTTAGTGCATCAGGGCTTTCTCGATGCATTTCAAGCTGTTTATAGTAATGAAGATATAAATATAAATAGCAAGCTAGATAAGCTTTATGATCTTTTAGCTACTAAAGAGCTATATATTTGTGGGCATAGTTTAGGTGGAGCTCTAGCCTTAGTTCATGCGGCGAAGTTCATTGACTCTGATCCAATATTATATACTTATGGAATGCCACGTACTTTTACTCTAAGTGCTATGGGTGAATTAGAAAGGATACCTCATTATAGACATGTTAATGAGAATGATGCAGTACCCTCTGTACCTCCAGAGCGAGAATTAGATAATCATTTCTATAAACTATGGGGACCATTAGGGTACGTTTTTGGTTATAGTTGGTCTATTGTTAAGACTTTAGTCCCGATTGGGAGTGAGGTTTTTTGTCATCATGGTGAAGTTGTGCACTTTTTCAAAGCAGAGTCAGTTTTGGAGTGGTTGGAAGAGCGAAATCCACGAGCTAAAATTAAAATTAGAAAGCGCCTTTCAGAAACAGCAAAACTATTTTTGGTTCCTTGCTTAAGCTCGCATAGTGATGAAAATGCGAAAAATAATCAGCAAGAATTTATTCAAGAAATAGATAAAGAAAGTAAAGATAAATTATTCCCAAAACATGGCAATCCTGAGCTTAAAAATGCACTAAACGGAGGTAACCATCCATCCGGAAAGTATGCAGAATATATTGGTGATAGATTGCTGGAGTTATATGATACAACTAATGATGGTATTTATAAAAAAGAACAGGATGTTTTTATTTTGCAAATGGAGAAGTATAAAAATGATATACCTCAATCTGAGTATAACAGAAATAAGTCTTTCCTGGCCGTTGATAAATTACTCGTTACGACTTTGGATATCACCAAGTCTTTACCAGAAGGTGATATTTCCATGCAACGTTATTGTTTGAAAAAGGATGATCTATGAGATTCAATAAAATATTTATCTTGTTTTTATCTTTATTATGCACTTCTGGTTGCATGGCAAAAGATAGAGCAATCTCACCGCCGAGTGATAATCAATGGGTAGATGTTGAAATTAAGGCACCAAACAATACACAGGCAACACCATTAGCTGCATTTTACATTTCTGATAAGTGTAAAAAAGAAAGATATAATACAGATATGAATATATATTTAGTGTCTGGAACGCAAACAAATTATATAAATATGAATTTTGATAAAATGTCGGGCAATTATAAAAGTAAAATTCCTATAAATGGTGGTGGGCAATGTGAGTGGAAATTGAGTCGTATAACTTTAGGTATCAAGTACTCTAGAAGTGAACATATTATTAAAAATAGTGGAGTTAAGATAGGGACTGCAGTTGGTATTGAGGTGGCTTTTGATGATCAAGGTGAACGGAATGGTGATTATATCTCTGCTAATACTCCTCTAACAGTATCTCCAACTTACTATCCAATAGTTAAAGAACGCTATATTGTTGATGAAGGTGTTTTTTTATCTTTGTTTGGAAAAAAAGATTTTGAATTGTATAAAGTAAATAATAATGATGGAGGTGATTTAATAATAAACTTCTCACCAACTGTTGATGAATCTAAAGTTGTGAGAATGGTTGGTCCAAAGATCAAAAAGAAAGGTAATAATTGGCGTATAGAGTATCCAAATGGAAGCGTCACGTCGAATGGTGAAGTAACTCCTGATTTTGAGAAATTGAGTTCAATGTAATTTACTTCTCATTTATTATTTATTGAAATACCTGTTTTTGTCTCTAGAGGATTTGCTGCTGCAGGCATTAACAGTAACCAAATTTATGAGTGGAAGAACAGAAGCGTTCGAACGTTTTGCGGCTTATGGCTAAGAGGATGCTGAATAGTATGAGTCGATTAAAATTAAGTAGCTTGGGCATAGCCTTAATGATGAAATTTAAAAAATTTCATCTTTTTTTGTGTGTGTTGTTAGTCATATTATTTAGTGGTTGCGTGGAAAGAAATAGAGCAATTTCACCGCCGAGTGATAATCAATGGGTCGATGTTGAAATTAAAACACCAAAAAATACAGAGGCTTTTCCAATAGTTGCATTTTACACTTCTGATGAATGCAAAAAGGAACGATACAACGTAGATATGAAGTTGTATCAACTAAAAGGTACTCAGGCTCGTAGTATCAATATGGAGTTTGATAAAATCTCAGGTAATTATCGAAGTCAAATTCCAATGAATGGTGGTGGGCAATGTAAATGGCGCTTAAGTAAGGTAACATTGGGCATCCAATATTCCAGAACAGAGCATCTAATTAAAAATGGTGGAGGCCAGATAGGAACAGCCGTTGGTATTGAAGTTGCATTTGATGATGAAGGGGTGAAAAATGGCGACTATATACTTACTACAAGTCCTTTATCACTAACGCCGACCTATTATCCAATAATTACCAAAAAGTATCTTCCTAGCGAAATTACTCAACTGTCCTTGCTAGGGAAAGAGGCTTTTGAATCTTATAGAATTAATATTATTAATAATGAGAATGTAAACATAAAATTATCTCCCATCCTGGATGAGTCTAAAATTGTTAAAAAAATTGGGCCAAAGAATAGATGTGTGGGTAATTTCTTTCACATAGAATATCCCGACGGAAGTGTTACATCTAATGGTGAAGTAACTCCTGATTTTGAGAAGTTGAGTTCAATGTAATTTACTTCTCACTTATTGTTTATTGAATGCATTAATACAAAAAATTAATAATAATGTCTTTAAAGAGAAAATAGCATTATAGGTGGGTGACATGCCAATGGAAATTGAGTGAGTTTAATTTAGAGATAGAATAAATTGATGCGAGCATCTGGGGAAAGAACTAGTATCAGGCCCAGCAGTGGGACAACGATAGCATCGGATGATGTAACTTCCCACAATGGGTAGTTTGAAAGTGTTAACGGTAATAACTTGAAGTTAGCGTCAAAATATTTTCTTATGATAACGAGATGGAGCTAAAGGAAAAATTAAAATAAGCCTGGTGACTCAATAAATTCTGATGGTTCAATTTATCTAGCCTGCTGAGCAGTGGAAAAATTAATATATATTCATCGGGAGATAAAGGATATTGGATTACTCACTATAAGAAGAAGGATATTTAATGAGCTTTTTTATTAGTTGGTGTTTTTTATAGTGCTTATTTATGGAAAAATAAAATGAACCCGTAGGGGATTTCTTTGTTAAGAAGAGATAACTCAGGACTAATAAAAGAGGTTCGCAGGTGAGTAATAAAGAACATAATACTTCAATAAAACAGGAAAGTAAGACCGTATCCCTCAGCACAAAAGACCAAACAAGTTGGGTTGAATTCCAATTACTGGATGAGATGAATAATCCTGTTGCTAATATGCCGTATCGGGCCATTAATGATGCGATCAGAAGTGGTCATGTAAAAGAGTATACTGGCAATAGCGATGCCAGTGGCATTATACGTATTGAGGGGTTACACCATCTTGACCTGACACTGTTTATTGCGGCTCAACCTCTCGCAGATGAAATGGAAAAGCGGCCATTGAGTCTTGAGCGAGTAAGTTCGTATCAAATGAAAATGGCGCCAATAAATGTGGATAAAGAAAGTGGGTGTATTTGTTATTATACTGTAATAGGCCAGCTTTGTGATAAAGCACCTAACATTCTGGGGTGGGTAGATACCAAACTACCGAAATTTCATTTTCCTGACCCTGACTTCTCTGGGTTATTGATTTCCAATATGTATTTTAATGCACGTATTCTTATTAGAATTTGTCCTTTTAGGGCTTGGATCTTGCTGTTACACCACACAAAGGAATACTCAATTGTCAATGCTATGAATTTAGGTTTGATGACTGACTTTGCCTATTCAGGTGGTGATAAGATTAATAAATTTTTTAATCATCAATGTTTGGATTTGTCCCAGGTTCCACAGTTGTTATATCGTCCTGTCATAATTGATGTTCCGTTCAGTGAACGTTATGTTAATCCTACATTTCTGGATACTAGTGTTGGGGATTCATCGGATGGCGACACTCAATTATTTTATATCAGTAATCAGAAGCAGATTTTGATTGCTTGGCGCGGGACTGAACCCACAAAATTTGGCGATATCAGCACAGATGCTACATTTCGTCCAATACCCTGTTCCGCAGTGGTT
Organism: Yersinia vastinensis; assembly: GCF_044905075.1. Lineage (NCBI taxonomy): Bacteria > Pseudomonadati > Pseudomonadota > Gammaproteobacteria > Enterobacterales > Yersiniaceae > Yersinia > Yersinia vastinensis. Next base: position 2,979,058 of record NZ_CP173260.1, on the reverse strand, counting down.
GCCATAGGACGTGTTCATAAAGGTTTTCTGAATGGTTTTGAACGAGCACAACAAAAATTCTCTGATAAATTTAGTGAAATTACACAGAAATTGGCTGGACGAGAGCTTTTTATCTGTGGTCATAGCCTTGGTGGGGCATTAACACTTATACATGCGGCGACACTGAAAAATTATAACCCTGTTATTTACACTTATGGAATGCCCCGTACTTTCACTGCAACGGCTGTTTCATCTTTGCAGGGTATTACCCATTACCGGCATGTGAATGATTCTGATTCGGTTACCAGTGTTCCACCAGAAGCTGAGCTTGATAATGCGTTGTATGATTTATGGGGGCCGCTCGGAACTCTATTAGGATTTAGATTATCTCTTATTGAGATTCAACTGCAGGTAAGGGGAATGAAGTTTGGTGACCCTTATTGGCATCACGGTAATGTCGTGGTCTTTTTTAAGGCGGAGCAGTCGGTAATTCAGTCGCAAAAACAACCTATTCTTTGGATTGGTGGCGGTAGTCGTCGTTCCCCTAATATCTCTGTCACATATAAAAGTAAAAGCATAGCAAAGCTTTATCTTGTACCGTCATTGAATGAAAGTGTTGCTTGTTTGTCGGAAGAAAAACAAAAAACATTTATACATTGTTTAGACTCCAACAGTCTTAATCACCATTTTCCGAAGAATAGCAATCCTAATCTCGATTCATTAACTAATCCAATGAACCACTTAATGTCAAGCCAGTATATGCCCTTTGTTAATAATCAACTTATCGAATTAATAGATACTAATCGTCCTTTGGAGAGAAAAAGAAAAAGACAGTTTTTCGCAGAAAAGCTTAATCAAGCGATAAGCCCTGAGAGTAATACTTCTGAAAATGAAGTAAGCAGGAACCGTCTTTTCCTTTCGTTACAAGATATGCTACCTGCTACATTGTTAATATCAGAGTCAGATGATACGTGGAAAAATGCACTCACTCGGTTTAAGAACGTTGCGGAGGAAGAAATTGAAAAAGCTGATTAAGTACAGCCTTTTGATGGTGCCAGTTTTGTTATCTGGTTGTGAAAAGGACGAAGGTCTATCTCCTCCGCTGAACGGGAAGAGTGTTTCTGTTACGGTGAAAATTCCGCATGAAATAGATGCACTCCCGCTAGGCGTGATGTACCGCTCGACTAAATGTCTTAAGAAACGAAGTAACGCTAATGGTGAAAGTTATGAGGTACCTGGATTCCATTTTACTGAGATTAATCTTAAACAGATAGAGAATAGTGACCTTTTTGAATCACAGGTCCCTTTCTATGGTGGTGGAAACTGTCAGTGGAAATTAAGTAATGTCACAATGGGAATTAAATATAAAAAAAATACTTTATCTGAAAGTGGTGATATCACAAATATACCGATAAACGAAATAATTACATTTGATGAAATGGAACCTCAAAGGATTAGTGGTTCTTATAAAGATGTATATAAAGAGTTGGTTATTAGTGGTGATTATTATCCAATGATGACAACTTATCGAATTAAGGACCAATCTAAAACGCTATCTATAGTAAAGGAAACTGATTTTATATATAAAATGCATGAAGCAGATAAAGTGTTTGTGTATCCGGTTATTCATTCTAATTTAATTATTAAAGCGATGGAACCTGATAAGCAAAAAGTTGGTGAGTATTTTGAGGTTACATATCCTGATGGGGTTGTGACCTCTTCGCCATACTTTCCTGATTTTAAGAAACTTCGAACATTACAATGAATTAATAGATACTAATCGTCCTTTGGAGAGAAAAAGGCAAAGACAGTTTTTCGCAGAAAAGCTTAATCAAGCGATAAGCCCTGAGAGTAATACTTCTGAAAATGAAGTAAGCAGGAACCGTCGTTTCCTTTCGTTACAAGATATGCTACCTACTACATTGTTAATATCAGAGTCAGATGATACGTGGAAAAATGCACTCACTCGGTTTAAGAACGTTGCGGAGGAAGAAATTGAAAAAGCTGATTAAGTACAGCCTTTTGATGGTGCTAGTTTTGTTATCTGGTTGTGAAAAGGATGAAGGTCTATCTCCTCCGCTGAACGGGAAGAGTGTTTCTGTTACGGTGAAAATTCCGCATGAAATAGATGCACTCCCACTAGGCGTGATGTACCGCTCGACTATATGTCTTAAGAAACGAAGTAACGCTAATGGTGAAAGTTATGAGGTACCTGGATTCCATTTTACTGAGATTAATCTTAAACAGGTAGAGAATAGTGACCTTTTTGAATCACAGGTCCCTTTTGATGGTGGTGGAAACTGTCAGTGGAAATTAAGTAATGTCACCATAGGGATTAAGTATAAAGTACCATCAGATTTTTCTGTGGACATAAAAGAAAACTATACAAATGAAGTTATATTTGTATTCGATAAAAATGAGGCGCAAAGAACAAATTGGAATTATGAAAATGTTTCTGGTGATAAAAAAATAATTAGGGATTACTACCCAATGGTTACTACTCGATATATTAATGGGTTCTCTAGAGAGTTGTCAATTTATGGCTTGGATAATAAATTTACTTATCGCATGTATAATACTAATAAAATAATATATGAAGCCAATGTGTATTCTAATAAATTAGTATTCAGAGAGGCACCAAAGAAACAAGGAGAGAATTTCTCGATAAAATATCCAGATGGTTCCATTGTGGTTGATGATTCAATTTTTCCAGACTTAAAAAAACTTCAGTCTACACACTAAGTGGCTATGCTTTTATAGCGTCTACCTCCTATTTTATCTCACATAAACTTTTTATCTTAAGTTGCTGATATAGCTTATGGTGCGACTCTTTATCCGTCACACCTATTATTTTAGATGTGCACAGTTTTTTATTATCTCGATATGAACCAAAATTAAGGGAAACCGAATGCCCAAAGGATTTGTTTTATTAGGCGATAAAACAACGCACGGTGGTGAAGTTATTTCTGCGACATCAAGCATGGTCGTTAATGGCAAAAAAGTGGCACTCATGGGCGACATGATTAGCTGCCCTAAAACAGGGCATGGCGTCAATGCCATTATAGAAGGCTCATCTGAATGGGCTTCTGACGGCAAAGCTGTTGTTGTTGATGGTTGCCATTGTGAGTGTGGATGCCAGGTTATCTCCAGTGCACCAGATTGTTCAATAGGATAAAACATGGGTTGGGATCGCCAAAAACCGTTTATAACAAAAAAGCCCTCGCCACCCTCGCTGGGACGTTGGTTATTAGTTGGAATTTTATCCATTATTGTGGGGATTTTATTGTTCTCACTGCATGCTGCCGGCAGGCTTATCGGGTTACAAACTATCAATATTTGGGTGGCCTCCGCGGTGCCTATTATCGGTTGGGGGCTGGCATTCTGTGTCAGGGGCTATATGTATGGTCGGGACCTCAGTCACTACACTTTTTTACAAGATGAAGCGCAACAGGCGCAACAAGAGTGGCAGACGTGGGCTGAGCGTTATATGGCCGTGTTGGCGAGTTGTGTTCTGTTACCTGACGTTATCACTGTCTCGTATCTGGCGAATAACCCAACAGATGTAGAGTTTCAACGCGGGCTTGTTCGCCGTATTGACTATCTCCCCCAAGACAACGGGACTGAGTATCAGGCTATCACTGCCTTGCTCGTTAGCATCCAGCAAGCCCTTAATTCATTACCTCCTGATATTGAACTGCGTGCGACTCTCTTGACTGACAGTGATCCGGCAGAATACGAACAACTGCGAGCTGTCTGGGATCAATGCTGGGCTAAGACTATCCCCACCCGCTTCGCGCTTATAACGTTGACCCTGTCTGCCGAGATGCCATACAGCAAGATAGAGGATGGCATAAAGAATGCCGTCACTGGTGCAGAACTGATCCTGGTGTTGCAACTACAAGGTGATGAGAGGTACTCCGACGGGCTGGCTGTATTCTTGCTCACGACCGATGACATGGCACAAAAACACCAATTACCGATACAAGGGCGCCTGCTTCGCCCGATGCAACTGAATATTGAACAGGTAGAAAGCGAGTTTACCTTGTTTATGGAAACCCAGTCTATGGCCTGCCGGGCGGGCGGTATATTGGGGGATAGCACTGTATTGATGTCATTGACCCCGAAAATAATTCCTGTTGGCCGCCGATTGGGGGCCAATTTCAGCGCGGAAAGTGTATTGATACAAGAATCATTAACCGGTATTCCGGGGCCATTCTCTGCCTGGTTAGTAGCGGCGTTTGGGTTGGATTTTGCTTATTACTACGGCGTGCCTTATGTCGTGTTTTCATTTGGCCCCGAATGCGGGGTAGTCAGTACGGTTTCTCCAGGAGTTTGCAATGAAGATGTTGAGTAATCCGTGGCGGCAGGGCAGTGGCGCGGTATTAGCCGTCGTGGTGTTGGCCACTGTTGGTTGGTTAATATGGCAATATGGCGACACCGTCGGGTTGGATAACGAATATAAAAAACTGTTCGCTTTCCTATTGGTGATGTTGATAACGGTACTGGCCCGCCTATCCCCAGCGATCTCCGGTTACATTAAGCGGCGGCAACATCGAGATAATGGGCGCGACCACGGCATTTATCCTAACGGGGAATCACGTCTGGCCCCGGCATCTCCCGGCAGTACCAAGGTCAGTGAACTGCGACAGATTCTCCGGGGTCGCTATGGTTTCTTCTGGCCTCGCAAAGTGCGCATCCTTCTACTTACCGGCAGCGCAGCTGAGGTGGAACAGCTCACCCCTGGCCTGACGTCGCAATACTGGCAGGAAGACAGTGGTACTGTGCTGTTGTGGGGGGGGGATCTGGGGGCGCAGGCCGATAGTGCGTGGTTGGGTTCCCTGCGTAAATTGCGTGGACGCCCGCTGGATGGCATCGTCTGGGTAACCTCAGCCTTAGCCCAACGCACTACGTTTGCTCGGAACGAATCTAAAACAACACTTACTGCTGATATGATGGACAGCGTGGCGCAGGCGTTTGCTTCACGTTATGAACTTCTCGGTTGGCGGTTGCCGCTGTATGTTTGGTCACTGCATGCCGATGACGTGGTCGACCGCATCACGCAATCTATCGGCTGTTTGCTGCCCGCAGGCTGTAAACCTGATGAACTGAGTGCACAGCTTGCTGGGCTGATGCCGTCCCTGATTGAGCAGGGCACGCAACAGATTAGCAGCAACACCCAGCACCCATTTTTGTTGCAACTAGCCGATCAATTATCACGTCAGCCGGACTCTGTCGCAGGCCCCCTTGCGACGTTGCTGAATCCCTATCGTCCCTCACCGCTGGCGGGGATTATCTTCAGTCCGGCATCCGTCGATGCAAAGCGCAGCGTGAAACAACACTGGGGTAAGGATAACCGCTGGGACGTGTTGATCGATTCACTACCATTATTGCCCACTGGTTTGGCGGCGAAAAAGTTGGGGTTCGCCTGGCGTAAAACACTGGGGATGGCGCTGGCTGGCATCATGGTGTTGTGGGGCGTGGGCATGGCGATATCATTCCTGATCAACCGAGACACCCTCAATACCGCTGAATCTCAGGTGAAACAAGCTGCTAACGTGCAGCAGCCCCTTCCGGCACGTCTTCAGGCGCTGCTGGAATTACAGCACACACTGGACCGGCTTCAATACCGTCAGCAGCAAGGTGCCCCTTGGTACAGCCGGTTTGGTTTGAGTCAGAATGAATCGCTGCTGGCGGTACTCTGGCCGCACTATCAGGCCAGTGCCACGCCCTTACTGCGTGATGCTGCTGCCCGTCACCTTGAAGAACAACTTAATACCATGGCGCAGCTGCCCCCCGACTCTCCGTTGCGTGACACGTTGGTGAAACCCGCTTATGACCAGTTAAAACTTTATCTGATGCTGGCGCGTCCGGAGAAAATGGATGCAGCATGGTTTAGTACCACGCTGCTTCACGACTGGCCACAGCGCAGTGGCGTGCCAGATAGTCTCTGGCAGGGTAGCGGGCCGGCTCTGCTGGGCTTTTATGCTCGTAATTTTTCCCTGCATCCGGTTTGGCGTCTGAAGCTGGATGATAGTCTGGTCAGTCAAGTGCGTTCCCGGCTGATCAGTCAGATGGGTGCCCGTAACAGCGAATCTTCGCTCTACCAAAAGATGATGGTGCAGGTCGCGCACCAGTATGCTGATTTGCGCTTGTCTGATATGACTGGGGATACCGATGCTGAGCGGATCTTTGCTACCGACGCCGTCGTGCCGGGGATGTTCACTCGCAAAGCCTGGGAGGACGCAGTAAAACCAGCAATTGAAAAAGTGGTTAGCGAGCGTCGGGAAGAGATGGACTGGGTGCTGAGTGACAGTAAAAATGCCGTGCTACAGCAGGATTCCCCTGAAGCCCTGCAGACACGCCTGAAGGAGCGCTATTTTGCCGACTTCTCTACCAGTTGGCTTGATTTTCTCAATAGCCTGCACTGGCAGCCAGCACAGACGTTATCGGACTCTATCGACCAGCTCACCCTAATGGCTGATGTACGTCAGTCCCCTCTGGTGGCGCTAATGAACACCCTGAGCATACAGGGAAAAACGGGGCAGACTGGTGAGGCGTTGTCGGACTCGCTGGTGAAATCGGCCAAAAATCTGTTAAACCGCGATGAGCAACCTGCTATTGATCAGCAAGCCGGTGCCCAAGGGCCGCTGGATGCTACTTTCGGGCCAGTACTGGCGCTGATGGATGGTAAGTCTGGCGGGCAGGGCAACACTAACCTTAGTCTACAAACCTTCCTAACACGAGTTACTCAGGTACGTCTTAAGCTCCAGCAGGTGGTGAATGCCGCCGACCCTCAGGCTATGACACAAACTCTGGCGCAGACAGTTTTTCAGGGCAAGGCGGTCGATCTGACTGAAACCCGTGATTACGGCAGCCTGGTAGCCGCCAGTCTCGGTCAGGAATGGAGTGGATTTGGCCAGACGGTGTTTGTTCAGCCGATGGAACAAGCGTGGCAGCAAGTATTAACCCCCGCCGCCCAGAGCCTGAATGCCCAGTGGCAGGCATCTATTGTCGATGACTGGAACAGTACCTTTGGCGGACGCTATCCCTTAAAAGATACCAGCAGCGAAGTGTCACTCCCATTGCTGGCACGTTACCTTAACAGCGACAGTGGCCGTATCACCCGCTTCCTGCAAACCCGGCTGAACGGTGTGCTGCACAAAGAAGGCAGCCATTGGGTACCGGACAGCATCAATGCGCAGGGGTTGACGTTCAACCCGGTATTCTTAAAAGCCGTGGACCAGTTAAGTTACCTGTCTGACGTCGTGTTTGCCGACGGTGAAGCGGGAATGCGCTTTGAGCTGCGCCCGGGTACTGCCAAAGACGTGATGCAGACTGATCTGGTTATAGATAGTCAGAAACTAAGCTATTACAACCAGTTACCTGTCTGGAAGCGTTTTATCTGGCCCCATGATACTGAAGCGCCGGGAGCCAGCCTGAGTTGGATAAGTACTCAGGCTGGTACCCGCCAGTTTGCCGATCACCCCGGTGCGTGGGGATGGATCCGGTTACTGGAGAAGGCGCAGGTGACACCGTATCAGGGAGTGAATAGCAGTTTTAATCTCAGCTGGAAAGCGCCTGATGGCCGGCCGCTGAACTACACCCTACGGACTGAAGCTGGAGAAGGGCCGCTGGCCTTACTGAAACTGCGTAACTTTGTTTTACCGACGCAAATATTTAGTGTGGATACCACCGGCGGCGCGCACAAACCGGATTCGGCAATTGGAGAAGAGTACTGATGGCCACCTTGATCACCTTACTCAACGCCTGCCATGCTGAACAGCAGGCGATTGCGCAGCAGGTCCAACAGCAGATTTTGCTCTGGGAGAAATGGCTGGTCCCCATAGCAGCGGATACACCGGTAGGTGACGATCCCGGTTATGACGATGACTTCCAGCAGATGCGTGAAGAGGTTAACAAACTGTCCGGCGCAGACACCGGCCTGATCTGTGCACTGGCGGAAAAACTGCTGACGGGAGCATGTAAGGATGTGCGTGTTGCAACTTACTATATCTGGGCGCGACTGCACATTGATGGCGAAAGCGGACTGGCGGATGGTCTGGCCCTGCTGGCTGGATTGGTCCAACGTTTTGGTGATGAACTGCATCCGCAACGTAGTAACAGCCGCAAACTGGCACTGGAATGGCTGGCGGGTAACCGGATGCTGGACAGCCTGTCACTCTATCCAGAAGTCGCGAAGGCTGATTTTGAGCGCATTGTGGGCGCGCTGGCGCTAATGGAAGAAAGTGTTGTTGGCTGGGATGAGTCCACCCGCCCTCAGTTCGCTAGCCTTTATGCGGCATTGGAAAATCGGCTGATGCAGTCTGGCGGCCCTGATGCCGTCATTCCACAAAACAGCAGTCCCTCCCGTCACGCTGCACCTGATGCTCCAGCCTTGAAAGCCGTCACCTCCGGGCGTGATTTACTCGATCAGGCAAAACTGTTGGCGGGCTTCTTGCGTAACCAGCCGAACGGCTGGCTATCGGGTCATCATCTGATGAACAGTATTCGTTTAGATACGCTACATGAATTGCCGCCGCTAGCTTCTGATGGGTGTACCCGTCTGGCTCCTCCAAAGCCGGAAAACCGTGCACTTCTGAAGCGGCTTTATCTGCAACAAAGTTGGCTGGAACTGTTGGAGCAAACTGACATCCTGTTCGCACAAGGCGTCAATCATCTGTGGCTGGATCTTAAGTGGTATACCCATCAGGCACTGATGAAAACGGGTGCACACCATGAACGTTGGGCTGACATTATTAAGCAGGATCTTAATGGGCTACTGACCCGCCTGCCGGGGCTTGAAGGACTGGCGTTCAATGATGGTACACCGTTCGCCGACGAAGTGACGTTGCACTGGATAAACCAGCATGTCATGGCAGCAGACAGTTGGGAGAGTGAACCTGCTGTCTCCGCCAGCACGGCGGGCGACGACGATATCTTACAACTGGAGCCGGAGGCGTTGGCACAAGCCGACAGCGAAGGTGTGGAAGCGGCGCTGAACTGGTTGCAAAACCGACCCGGCATCCGGACATCCCGCCATCAGTGGCTAATCCGCTTGCTGATGGCACGGGTGGCCGAGCAGTACGGCAAAAACGATATGGCACTGTATTTGCTGGGTGAACTGGAGGGGAACGCAACCCAGATGACACTCACCCAATGGGAGCCGGAATTATTGTTTGAAGTGAAAGCCCGCCGCCTGAAATTGCTGCGCATGAAAGCCAGCCGGACAGAGTCGGACAAGTCACGGTTGCATAGCGAGATGGAAAACCTCCTCGCCGGATTAGTGGCCCTCGACCCGGTAAGGGCTGCGGTGCTGTGTGGTTAATCGATAACTCTATCCTGATAAAAAAGAAAACGATGAAAGACCTTACCCTGCGTTATTACGACGCCGAAATGCGCTATCTGCGCGATGCAGCTAAAGAGTTTGCCCAAACTCACCCTGATCGGGCGGCCATGTTAGATCTGGATAAGCCTGGTACGCCTGACCCTTACGTGGAACGCCTGTTTGAGGGTTTTGCCTTCTCGATGGGGCGATTGCGAGAAAAGATTGATGACGACTTGCCAGAGTTTACCGAAGGGTTAGTGAGCATGCTGTGGCCGCATTATCTTCGTACCATTCCTTCGCTTTCTATTGTCTCGCTGACCCCGGAGGTTTCGGCGATGAAAATAGCCGAAACTGTGCCTGCTGGGATGGAGGTTTACTCTCGCCCAATCGGACCGAAAAATACCGTCTGCCAGTACCGAACCACCCGCGAGATGGTACTCAATCCACTTGCCGTCTCAAGCGTGGTGATGGCGGCAGAACCGGATGGCCGCTCGGTACTGCGTCTGCGATTAGCATGCAGCCCTCAGGCTGACTGGTCACAGGTGGATTTACGTCGTCTGTGCTTTTATCTGGCGGGAGAAGCGGCGGTTAGCAGTGCATTACACCTGGCGCTGACCCGGCGTCAGGCTGCACTTTATTTGCGTCTGCCCAATCAGGCTGACCGAATAAAACTGGATGGCTGGTTTTCACCCGGCGGCTTTGCCGACGAAGACCTGCTGTGGCCCAAAGGCGACAGTGCATTCAGCGGCTATCAGCTGTTATTGGAATACTTTACCTTCCGCGAGAAGTTTATGTTCGTGCATCTGAACGGGCTGGGAACCGTGACGCTGCCGACGGGTATTACTTGGTTTGATATCGAAGTGGTGCTTGACGGTCAGTGGCAAAGTGATCTGCCGGTTAGAGATGATGCACTTCATCTGCATTGTGTGCCGGTGGTTAATCTGTTCTCGCTGGAAGCCGACCCGCTGACCATCAATGGGCTGGAAAGTGAGTATATGCTGCGCCCACGTCGCTTGCAGGATGGGCATACCGAGATTTACTCAGTGGACTCGGTGACTGGCTCGCAGCGGACATCCGATGCTACTTATGTCCCTTTTACCAGTTTTCGCCATCGCGGCGGGATGCAGAGACGGCATGCGCCGGAACGCTATTTCCACACTCGGGTGAAACGAGGTGTGACTGGGCTACACGATACCTGGTTGATCCTCGGGGGTCAGCAGTGGGAAGCGGACCGGCAGTTCACCCGCGAGACGGTGTCGCTGAAAATTACCGGCACCAATGGTCAACTACCTCGCAAAGCGTTACAGAGCACGTTGTTGGACCGCTGCGAAGCGGTGTTACAAACGCCGCTGAAAGTGCGCAACCTCTGCAAGCCTACGTTGCCGTCTTACCCGCCGGCGGAAGACCATTTCCAGTGGCGGGTATTGAGCCATCTGGGTTCAAGTTACCTTAACCTGATGAGCAGCGCGCAGGTGCTGCGTGGGACACTAGAACTGTATAACTGGCAGGGGGATGAACTGAATAATCGCCGTCTTGATGCCATTCAACAGGTGCAGCACCATCAGACTCAGCGTTTTGAAAAGGGCTTTCTGCTGCGAGGTATCGACATTGAAGTGACACTGGATGGCAACGGTTTTACCGGTGAAGGTGACATTCATCTGTTTGGGGAAATGCTCAACCGCTTCTTTGCGCTTTATGCTGACATTCATTTATTCAATCAGCTCACCCTTATCGTTCAGCCTGCCGGGAAATGTATCCGATGGAAAGAGAATCACAATCAGCGTCTGCCCGGCTAATCGAACAACTGTGGGATAAACTACCCTATACCCAGTTTTATCGCTTCTGTCAGTTACTGGAACAAAGTCAGCCTGATGTTCCTCCGCTGGGCAGCCACTGGCAGGTGAGGCACGATCCGGTTCGTTTTCGCCCTCATCCGGGAATGGGTTTTCCGGCCAGTGAATTTAAACGGGTGGAGATCCCCGAGCATGCACATCTCCCACCGACCATTCGCACCACTTTTATGGGACTGTATGGTGTGGAGTCGCCGCTGCCTACCGCGTATATCGATGATATTACCCAGCGCAGGGAAGGGTATGAGGCGGTCAGTGACTTTCTCGATATTTTCAATCACCGACTTATCACTCAGTACTACCGTATCTGGCGTAAGTACTCTTATCCCGCCAGTTTTTCTCCTGGCGGCACGGATAAAACCTCTCAGTACCTGCTGAGTCTCTGTGGCCTGGGTATTGATGGGTGCGCACAGAATATCGCCACGCCGGTGTCTCGCTTTCTGGCCCTAACCGGCATGATGCGCCTACCCACGCGCACCAGCGAAGGCATTATTGCGCTGGTTCAGTTGCTGGCACCGGAGACAAATGCTCACGTGATAGCCCATGACCGCTGCCGTATTCCCTTGCCTAATCCACTGACCATGAGCGCACGGCGTCCCGTTAGCATGAGTAGCAGCCCCGTAATGGGCAGTCATGCGGTAGATGTTAACAGTCAGGTATTGCTGAAATTGAAGACGGATAATCCCGATGAAGCTAGAGCGTGGCTACCTGGAGGGCAGTTACACACGGACTTTCTGGCGTTATTGCAGGTATATCTGGGGTCGCGACTGCATGTGCGTTTGCAGTTGTCTGTCTTACGCGCGCTGTTGCCTGATGCTCAACTCTCCTGTCAGCCGAAAAGCACGGGGATCCTGTTAGGCAGAACCGCTGTGATGCGGACACAGCGCAGTGCTTTAACGACACAGACCCACCCCGAAATAATCACAATTAATCTAGGCCGCTATCAGCGTGTCCAGGAAAATTTTCACCGAAGGGAAACTGATGAATATGGCGATTATCGCTGGTAAAACACGTTTTGCATTACTGATGCTGGTGATGATATCTACCCTGAGTGGGTGTGGACTGACCCAGAAAGTGAGTGACGGCACTGTTGCCATGACAAAATCCATTTTTTATAAGCAGGTGAAAACACTACATCTGGATATACAGGCACGGGATGCGGTAAACAACAATGCGACAGGGGTTCCTTTAGCTACGGTGGTGCGCATCTATCAGCTACAGGATCGCAAAACGTTTGATGGTACCGATTATCCCTCCCTATTTGCCGAGGACAGTCAGGCGATAAAAGCGGATCTGATTGCTGAAAAAGATATCCGTATTCGCCCGGGCGCTGCGGTAACTATCGATATGCCAATGGACGAAAAAGCGGAATATGTGGCGATCGCAGGTATGTTTCTGGCACCCGATATTGTTAATAACACGTGGCGGTTGGTGTTGAGCCGTGACGACCTCGACCCCGATAAGGCCCGCCAGATTGAACTGAACAATCATGGGATGGCACTGTTACCTTTGAAGGATAAGTAATATGTCCCAGCCTTCTCTCTATGAAATGCTGTTCGGCAACGTTGCTGGTGGTCTCGAACTCCATCAGATGAACGAAGCCGATCAAGGAGTTCTGTCGGTACTCGATAATATGCAGCGTATCCTTAACTGCCGCGCTGGTACGCTCAGCCATCTACCAGACTACGGTCTGCCGGACATGAGCAAAATCTTGCAGGGAATGCCCGGCACAGCACACTCACTGTTGACCACGCTCTCTGCCACCTTGCTGAAATATGAACCTCGGCTGAAAAGCCTCAATGTAGTGCTCTTGCCGCAATCCACGCCGGGGTACCTGGAATATGGGATTGATGCCGAGCTGAAAGAGTTCGGGCTGGTACACTTTGGCACGGCATTTATGCCAGAGGGTAGGGTGTTGATTCGTCATCTTAAACAACAAAATTATCTCAATCCGGGTGAGTCGTTTTAACGCCTATTCAGGGAAGACATACACATGATATCGAATACCGAGCGCACGGTTAAAACCGGCGGAGATCCCCGCCATTTTGCTGAATTTAGCGCCTTACGTGACGAAATTGGCAAGTTGCATCATCCGGCTCGCCCGGATGTTGATTGGGGTAGGGTTGAGCAACTGTGTTTGGCGTTGTTTCGCCAGAACGGGGTTGAATTGCAGACCACGGTTGATTTTACACTGGCCCGGACGCACATTGCCGGTCTTGCTGGGCTATGTGAAGGGCTGGAATTGCTGGCGGGGTTAGTCTCCCATCAGTGGACTGCATTGTGGCCACCGCAAACACATGCCCGGGTTGAGTTGTTGGCATGGCTAAGTAGCCGGTTGCAGCAAGTTTGGCGGACAATGACACCGTGCTACGGTGATTTGGCGCTGATTTATCGGGCAGAACGCGCTCTGGAACAACTATGTACCCAGTTGCAAACGCTGGAGCTTAAACACCTGAGTAAACTGGACGGTGTTCGTCTGATGTTACATAACGCTGCATTGCGTTTGGAAAGTGCTGAGGCAGCCTCTGATACCTCTGACCGATTGAGCATACCCACGCGGCATGCCGGTATATCAGCCCCAGAATCTCACCCCGAACCGACATTCACGTCGTCGGCCGTCAGTGAACCATTGGTCTATATCGTCAACGAACCGACACCGGCACGTGTTCAGGTAGAATTGTCGCCACCTTCGCCGCCCCCTCCTCGTTGGAAAGCGAGTCATGGTTTTGTTGCCGGCTTATCGTTGATGGCAGTTCTGGTCGCCGGTGGTTTCTTTATCTGGCAATCAGTATCATCTCATCCGTTACAGGAGGCGTTGCTGGCCAGTACCGCACCTTTACCTGCATCTCTGCCTACCAAATCAATGGATGAATTGAAAACACATACTTCGGATACAGCATTGGCTGCTTTGGCTGAACCTGTATTACAGGGCACGGGTTCACTGTTAGAGCAACTAACCCGGCTGCCACCATTGTGGGCACAGGTGCAAGGTGATGGATTGTTGTCACAGGCGCAACAACTTTGGCCGGCCAGTCAAGAGGTCAAGCGGCTGAATGCTTGGTGGCAACAACAGCGAGAAGCTGCCGCCGCCCCCGTGGCTGAGTTGGAACAATTTGCACTGGCGCAAGAACGTTTACGTCAACTTGCTGAACGTCTGAATGGGCTGGATGAGAAGAAAGGGCGCTATATGACGGTTTCTGAGCTGAAATCGGTGGTTTTTTCCATTCAGCAACCGCTAGAAAAAACATTACCGCTGGAAGAACTGCTGCGTCAGTATCAAGCTCAATCTACTTCAGGACAAACACCACCTTCGGCTCTACGCCAACAGATAGATAGCCGGTTCACGCAATTACTGAGCCGGTATGCGTTGCTGGTCCAGTCTGCGGATACGAAGCCAGTAACACACTAACCTCTTACACGGTTGCCAGATTAGAAAGACTAAGGATTTATTACCAGTACCGAGAAGGGCGGAATAGGGCAGAACGTAAGGAAGCCCACAATGAATGATATAGGAGTCATCGAACTGCATGGGTAATTGATGAATTACATTTTGTGGGAAACAAGCGTTTTGCAGATAAGTAATGGAGTTCGATGGAACTCCATTGACTTGAATTTGGCTCCTCTGACTGGACTCGAACCAGTGACATACGGATTAACAGTCCGCCGTTCTACCGACTGAACTACAGAGGAATCGTGTGAACGAGGCGAATAATAGCGGGGGTGGTGGAGTTTGTCAAAGTAGAAAAACACCAAAAATGTGCGTTTGCTGAGAGAATGAGCTTATTGGCTTGTTTTTCAGCAAACTTGTCTATTTTTGTACACCTTTCCTCTATTGTGTTACCGCGTCACTTTTACTAACTGACTGTTTTTGACCTGATTACCCGCATCATCAAAGTAAATATAGTCCAGTGTTAGCTCACCGTTGAGTGAAGTGGGTTGATGTTCAAACTGATATTGGCGTTCAGCAAAAGGGGAGACCATCATGTCCATCTCTTGCGCGATAGTATAGCTTTGTTGTTGATTTTTTTGTCTATTATGCAATTGCATTTGGCCGAACGAAACATGGTAGGGGGTGGGGTTTTTGGCGATGAGAATGTATTTTTTATCTTGTTCGCGTAGGGAAAAACTGACTTTCTTCATCGCCTCCTCTGGTGTTAGCGTGAGGCCATGCGGGCGATAGAAAATTTTCATTTGGGTGTTCATCGCCATGGCCACTTGAGCATGAGCTTCCGTGTCGTGCCGCGATTTTGGCGGGATTTCATACAAGTTTAGCCAATAAACTGACTCTCTGTCGGTGGGAAGATTGTCCCCTTTGTTGATGATTCGCAACCCCTGAGCCGCACCTGGTTGCATCTTGAAGACCGCGGGCAGCACCATAAAAGGGGCTTTAGCTTGGTCAGGCGTGCTATCTACATCGCCATCATCAATCCAGGTTTGTACTACCACCGGATAATCATTGGTATTGGCCAGCATCAGTGTGCGTTCACGCGATTCGGGCAGATAAATTATGCGGGTTGCCCCAGCGACTAGACCGGCGGTAGCGTGTTGATGAACAGTGAATATCAGTAAGAATAGGCAAAAGTATCTCATTGTATTTTCACCAAAACATATGCAGTGGCATCAACTTTTCCGGCTGTAGGCGTACCATTAGGCAGTTTTTTTAATGTAGCGGTGAAGTTGTGTGAATAGTTGTTGAAGCCGGTGGCATTGCTACCATTGGCGTTAGCGCCGGTAAGAACCGGATACCAACCAGCACTGGCAGTGGAGATGCAATCTTTAACACATCCGCCCCAACCCACGAAATTCATCATAGCTCCGCTGCTGTCACTCAGGCTGATCCCAACGCCAGTGGCAATACGGCTGTCAGTGCCATAGTTGTCAGAAAGTAGATAACTCACCCCTCCAGCCGAATTGACTAGCCCTAATCCTTGCGCCTTCAAATATCCCGGTAGTGAGGTTTGGATCCCGAGAGCGGTTTGTCCACTGTTAACGCCCGATTCCGTGCCGGCCTGGCATTCAATATCGACAGTAATGTCGGCACTGCGTGTTTGGTTATCGTTCAGTTCATTCACCGTGATGATGGGGAAAACCACATAAGGCGTCACATTGCGTACTACACAGGTATTTTTGCGTGTCAGAATTGACACGGGTGATGTATTCATCCCAAACGCCATATAGCGTCCTGTTCCCCATGTCTGATAATTGGTTGCCGAATCATAGCCGGCCTCAGGTACGGGCATGCCCGGGCCTTTGAAAACAACATAACCATTAGGCTGATTGCAGGTATAGCTACCGGAATAGTTATCTGCCGCAGGCCCAGAACATCCCCAACTGGCAGGGCCGGGAGTACGATCGACTGAACCCACTTTTTTTAACTCTGCGCGGATTTGGCTGAAATGCTTACCTTTAACCTGAATCTTATTGCCGACGATATCGTATTTACGCAAGGGGACTTGCTGCCAAATGCGAGTGAATTCGATGCCTGAGTCAACGTGAATCAGCTTCAGCGCGGTATAAGGGAAAAACGTTTGAAAATAGTTATCCCCCATATTGGTGTAGCCGCCCACATTGCTATCACCATTAGTGGCAAAAACCTCGAATAAGCTGTCTTTATCGGCCACATCACATTCATAGATAACGGCTTCAGGGTCTGACCAGAAACGAGCAGGAACCAAACTCACGATACTGGAGGCAAGAATGGAATCAACAGGCTGAATGTAATTGCTGGTTAGATTGATATTGCCTAGCTGCAATGACGCGCCATAATTATCACCACCGATATTGGCCCCTTTCCAGACACATTGCGCATAACCGGGTAGCGACACACTGAGCAACCCGAGGGATAACAATAAACGTATCCTTCGCCAAAATAGGGGTTTGTGTCGATATAGGGTTGCAGCGTGGGGTGTCATAGCGTTCATACTGTTTCTCTGATTCAATGGGGGAAGACACACAAGGCATCAAGTTTATACAACTGTTTATCGTTATCGGGCTGACCTAAATCGTAATCCAATTGGCAGCGTTCATTGGCCGCATCCCCCCAGACCAGAATGAGCGTGCCGCGCGGTTTTTCAGCCCGTAAATACGCCTGACTGGCTTGTCCAACCAGACCGACTTCTTGGTGTGGGGCGTCATCATCGTTATCGGTTTTGCTTGCTGCGTTGTAAACCACCGCCCCCATCGGCAGTTGACTGCCATCGGCCAATTTGACGGTAATTAATAGCGGATATCCGCTGAGGGTTCGGAAGGCCACTTTTACGGCAGAACCGGCATAAGGGGCGATTTGTCGCTCACCGTCCTGAAGCTCGGTATTGAAATCCATGCCATCGGGATCAAGAGTAATCGTGTTATAGCGATAGGGGGTCAGGGTAGGGACCAAGGCGTAGCCAAAGCGGTCAATTTTCGCCCCTTGCCCATACATCACTTTTGCGCCACTGGCACCTTTGGCTTCTACCAGTGCGAAAGTGTCACTCAGGTATGGCCCCAACGTGACACCACCGCTGTGGAATGCCACTGCACCGCGAGCACTGGCCGAACCTTGCCAATAACCTGGACTGCGTGATGCACTGCCACTCAAGCTGGTGATGGGGAGTCGCTTTTGTAAACTCCCACTAAAGGTGTTTTCTTTGTTTTGCTCGCTGCGAGCGAAATCCATACTGTAACTTGCAGATTGGTCATCACCCATAACACCCGATAATGAGGTCTGATAGCTGGCACCGCTGGCTTTACTGTTGACGGCACCTGCAGAGATATAAGGTGCCTGTGGGCTGCCTCCCAACGGGAATGAAATAGACATCTGCACCACGGTTTCATTAATGGCGAGTAAATTTGCACCGTTTGCTGCAGGCATGCCGCTACCGGGATCGACAAAGTAGGTTTCATTGCTCCCCCCCGTTTTTTGTTGTGAAACCGCAAGGTTGAAACTGGTATTGCGCCACAGGGTGTTGGCATAGCCTAACTGCAATTGGGTATCCCGTTTGCGGGCATTGCGATAATCCTGTGAAGAGGCTGTTAAATACAGTGAGCCGTAATCATTGAAGTTCTGATTCAGGGATATCTCGGCCCGGCTGCGTTGTTGATAGGTGCCAGAGGTCCAGGCTTTGCCATTGCTGGCGGCCCTTATCCCCAAAACATCACTTAAATCACGATAACCTTCAGTTGAATAGCGGTAACCTGCCACGGATAACGTGGTGTTGGTGGCTTCAAATGTACGGCTAAATGAGGCGCGTGCCATCCAGCCGTGCTGTTCATCATCCGGTAAACGGGCATTTGAATAGGTCGCATCTAGTCCGAAAGCCCCAATATAGTGGGTGAAAACGCCACCAAGCATCATGGCCTGATAGCCAGAGGCCACACGTAGGCCACTATTGGCAGTAATGACGTTGTTAATCCCCCGCTGGTAAGTGAGTTCACTGAACACTTCATGACTACTGAGATCACGGACCTGTCCCGCGGCGAAGTTATAGCGAGAATAGCCGGGACGTAATGACTCAGGAACCGAGGAGAATGGCACTTGAAAGGTACTTATGCTGCCATCGGCTTCCTGAATCTCAACCGTCAAATCACCACCAAAATTGGTGGCAGATAAATCGGTGAACTCAAAAGGCCCCGGTGAAACCGTGCTTTGGTATATTGGCCGGTTATTTTGATATACCGTGACTTTGGCATTGGTTCTGGCAATACCTCGTACGATTGGCGCATAGCCGCGCAGTGACTCAGGTAACATGCGGTCGTCGGTTGCCAGTGTGATACCGCTAAACCCTAAGCTAGAGAAAAATTGGCCCGAGCTGAAGGTTTCACCTACGGTCACTTCACTGCCAATTGTGGGTAGAGCGCGCTGGCTATATAACCGATTAGAAGTCCAACTGGCCCCACGGATCGCGTCATAGCGTAGTGAGCCTTGTTGACGAAAGCGCCACATTCCGGCGTTGATACCGTTGTTCAGGCTAAGATAACTTGAGTTGGTTGCGCGCTTAATTCCATCTTTGTTATAGCCGACATGATATTGGTTTAGGTTGTAATTGCTAAAACCGATAGTTTCGCCAGCGGTAAGATTTCGCGGGTCAACATAGCCGCGCGGTACATTCTTAACAAACAATTGTGGGATGGAGAGATCAAAACGTAGCTTGGCGTAATCGAAGCGATAGTCACTGGCAGGTAGGATGGTTTTGAAATCAAGACAGTTATCGTCGTGATTGGCTTTTTCCAGTGCTTCTTCATTCACGCCTGCTTGCAGAAGTTGTGAAGCAGACAGGCAGGGAACTACCGCATTCTCTTTCGTGATAAACAGCAGTTCGACACGATCGACAAATTTGTTGTTCATAAAGAGATCAACGTGGTATTTACCCGCTTCATAACTGTCTTTTTTATTAAAGCGGGAGATAGAACCCAAGCCGAGTGATGAGCCGCGCAACAATGCATCCTCAAACACATATTCGTCTTGATTACTCTCCTCTGCCGCCGACACGATATGGCTGACTAATAGGCCGTGTGTCAGTAGACAGAGAAAACCGGGAGAAAATCTCACCGGCTATCCCTGCGGGCAACCACACTCTGGATTATCATCACGGTGGCATTACAAATGATAATTGTTGGAGATATCGGTGCCATAGTCATTAACTACGTTCAACGTCAGTAATTCGCCTTTTTTGGCTTTGACGCCAGCGGGTAACGCTACGTCAGTCGTCGAATTGGGGGCAAACATCTCACTGGTTGCAAATGAAATTGTCTTCCCATCACTCACCAGTTTGGCATCACGTAGGCTGATATAATAACCCGTAGGATTATGTATCTTGATTTTATCGCCGTTAGCACTGTCGAGCGTGACGCGGATTTTTTCACCCAAGGTATCGACGTTTTCTTTTAATGCCGCAGGGCGATAAAAGACCTTTAGTCGATTATTGACAATCAAAACCAGTTTGTTTTCAGTTTGCGTATCCGCTTTTTTTAATGCGGGGATCTGTAGAAAATTCAGATAGAAGACAGACTCACGATCTTTGGGTAAGTTATGCTCAATGTAGGATAAACGTACCACTTGCCCACTGTGCGCTTCCATACGAAATATCTGCGGTGTCAATGTGAAAGGGACATCACTTTTTGAGGGCGAAGACTGATTATTGCCGTCATCCATCCATAATTGGACCAAGTTTGGATGCTCGTCTTTATTACTGAGTTGGAGCACTTTCTCTCGGGTGCCTTCAAGATAAATGATGCGAGTCCCTGTCATGACGACACTGGCTTTCGCCCATAAGGGTACGCCGCTAAGTAGCAGCAAAGAGCAGGCGATAATTTTGTGGGCGGTCAGTGTCATAGCGCTTACTTATCCTTGGTTTTTCTGGTTTGTCTTGGCTCCGTTACCGGTTGGCCAACTTATTCATGAAACTGTTCGGATTTCACGAATAGTCAGGGGTAGGTGATGGCATATTGGGCTGAAGCAATAACACTCCCCGCCGTCGCGCGACCTTCTTCCGTAATGTATTGTGCTGCTAAGTCCTGCGATGCAGATGTTGCACCAGCGACCAGCGTAATACCGGGTACAGCTACGCTGCCGCCAGACATACGAATTGGCGCACCGTTTGTATCAAGCAACTGAATAGCAACATTCTGGGCGGTGCCAACATTACCCAAATTACCCGCAGACGTGACATTCATCCCTTGAAAAACCGAGCTAATTTTGGTGTCTTGAATGGCAATGTTGCACCCAGTGAGATTGATGGTGAAGTTGGTTTTTCCGGCGACTGAATTCACTTGATTGAGGTTGCTGGTGGAAACGGTAGGTAACAAAACCACAGGAGTATTAGCAGTACCATTGATATCAACCATGCACGTCTGCTCGGCCACTTCACCCTGAAACTTGATAGTGTTATTTGATGTCGCAGCCAACGCTATACCCGGTAAGGTGAGTAGCGCCAACGCCATTAGAACTTTTCCCATGTAATTCTCACTTAAATTTATGTTTTATATTTTCATCAACGGGGACCAGCCGCATTCAACAAAATGAGCGATCATTGGGCTGAATATAATCACCCGTTATTTATATTGACTATCTGGTTTCAGGCCGGTGGTAGTGTAAGGGGAAAGTGGGGGCGACAGAATGAGAGGCGTCTTTGTTTTGCACATGAAATTTCCCACAAAATCTGTAGGAACTTACCGTATTAAAATGCAGTGTATTTACAAAGTTCTTTTATTTCAAACGGTTACTGTATATTTAGTTAGCTAATTATATTTATTGTGAAAACCAAGAATATTCGGAAATTACAGGACAAAGGCTGGCAGAAATATCTGACAGCCTTTTAACGAAAAATATTCTACCAATACTATTCTATCGATGGAGGGCTTATTTCTGCATATGAGGCAATTAATTCCACCAATAATTGGTTCACTTCGGTTAGTCGCGCCAGAAAATCAACGCCATGTGAAATCGCGGCATATCTGTCCTGTGCGTGGAGTAGAGATTCAAATTGAATACAACTGCTTACCAGAGTTTGAGCATCAATCAGTTGCACACCACCTTTAATCCGGTGCACCAAGCTGGCCATCTCTTCATAGGCATCGGTAGGCAGCACTTCGGTAGTGAGTCGGGTGTACAGTTGTGTCAATGTGGCGGCATCCTGCACGCTACTTTCTAGCAGAGATTGCAATAACTTGATTTCGGCTTCAGCATTGCCGCCGGAAAGAGACTTCAGCTTGTTCTGTGCGGCGATAAAGGGGGACAGCGGTTCATTGCTTGTCTCGGTTAAGGCCCCGTTATCCTGAACGATGAAGTGTTCATCATTCGCGAGATGATGAACGCTATCAGCCTCACTGCCGATAATGTCCTGACGTAGCAAAGTGGCGCGTAACGTATCAATGGTGACGGGTTTAACCATACAATCATTCACCCCAGCATCACTGCTGCGGATATCACTGCCTTCCCGTGCATCGGCGGTACAACCAATGATGACCATATCTTTCATCGTCGCGCTATTGCGAATATGAGCGGCCAATTCATAGCCATTCATCAACGGCATATTATAATCGGTGATGACCACATCAAAACTATAACGCTGCAATATTTGCCAGGCTTCTGCGCCATTCTCCGCACTCATGACTTGCTCAATGCCGATGAAAGCTAACTGTTGTTGAAGCAATTGGCGGTTGGCAGGCAAGTCATCCACCACTAAAATACGCAAGTTTTTCAATTTATTAAGTTGCGTTTCATCTGCATGCACGATGTTGGCATCTTGTGGTAAATCATCAGCAGTGGCAACTTCGAGCGGTAACGTAATAAACAAGCTGGTGCCTTTACCAAGCTGACTTTCCAAGGTGATTTCGCCCCCCATCTTGTGAATCAGTTGGTGGCAGATCCACAGCCCCAAGCCTGAACCACCGAAGCGTGGCGATTTGCCTTCGTTGGCCTGACTAAAGGGTTGGAATAGCGTGGCCTGCGCGGCAGGGGAGATGCCAATACCGGTATCAGTAATATCAATACTCATTACGCCATGTTTTTCATCTGTCGATTCCCATGTGATATCGACCGAAACGCCACCTTGTTCAGTGAATTTTAGCGCATTGCCCAACAGATTCCCCATGACCTGACGGACCCGCAGCATATCAACCATCAGCAAATCAGGGATTTCCTCATCCAACCAGCCAGAGAATCTGAGATTGCGTTCATCGGCGATAGGCTGATAGATAGTAAACATTCGTTCGATTTCTTGACGGAAATCGACAACAGCCGGGTGAACACTCAGTTGCCCAGCTTCAATTTTGGCGGAATCGATGATGTCATCTAGCAGCAGCATCAGCGATTGAGCCGATTTTGAGACCGTCACTAGTGTATTTTTATCCACAGGTTGATCACTACGTATTTCTAGCTCAAGTAAACCCATAATGGCGTACATTGGCGTACGCAACTCGTGACTGATGGTGGCCAAGAAAGTGCTCTTGGTTCGGTTAGCACTTTCCGCTTCAACCCTGGCCGCTTCTAATTGGCGTTCGACAGTTTTGCGCTGACTGATATCCAGCCAACCCCCTAATAGGCTGCGCTCGGCGTTATCCAAAGGAATAATCCACAGGAAAACGTCACGCAGCTCGCCGTTGATCTCAATAGATAAATCGACCATCTGTGGCTTTCTGTCTTGCAATACATAGTGACAGTACTTATCTATTTCACGATCCAACTGGCTGGTCATTGGCCAGTGAGCTTGCTCGCTATCTTGATTGAGCATGTCGTTGAGCTTGTATTGGTGTGCATCAGCAAAATGGCTGTTATACACCGCTAACTCGCCATTTGCGGTACGAATAAATACAGCGAACGGCAATGCATTAATGATGGATTCTTGTTGCTGTAAACGGGTGTGCAGTAATTTGGCCTGACGGCGTTTATTGAATACCAAATAGCAAAGATATAAACCGAAGACCAACAATAGGCCTGAGCTTATTTTGAGCGCCAACATGAGCCACTCGTTCTCAGATGACTTGTCATCAAAGCTGACGGGGTTCGGTTTGAATGTACTCCATTCACTGATCAGATTGTCTAATTCTTCCGGAGGAATGGACTCAATGACTTTATCAATAATGGCTTTTAACTCAGGCAGTCGCGGGTTGATGGCAAAGGCCATCATGAGTGGTTCTTCGCCCGCAACCGCAACGGTTTTAATCTTCGGGGTAAAGTTTTGAGCCGATAGATAGTTAGCCGTCATCATATTCTTGATGATGGCGTCAACTTTCCCTTGTTGCAGCCAGCGCACCAGAGTCATGGTGTCGGGGGCATGAACAAACGTGATTTTCTGTGCTAACAGTGGATTACCAATTAGCCCACTGGACGAGCTACCCGCCTGAATACCTACCCGTTTTCCAGCCAAGTCAGCCACATTGTTAATATCAACCCGATCTTCACGTGTCAGAATGCCCCATAAGGACTGCGCCACAGGAGAGGAGTAAAGGTTGCCACCGTACTGACCATTTCGCACCGCCACAATCGGCAGCATATCGACTTTACCGGCGACAAAATCACGTAATCCTTCACCGGTGTCTTTGGTGTACACCGGCTTAAATTTAAGCCCGGTTCGCCGTGAAATAATATCAATCAAGTCGACGGAAAAACCGGCCATCTCCCCAGTTTGACGATCACGGAATATCAGTGGCGCCAAATCAAGTGGGGCGATATAGCTCACTTCTGGATGGCTTTGAATCCAACTGACTTCCTGTTCTGTCAGCAGTAATTTGGCGTCAATATTGTAATGATGTTTGCTGCCAAACCAACGTTGCTGAATATCGCCAGTGGCACGGGTGGGTAATAATTCCAGAATCTGATTAATGTAATCGATCAGTTTTTGGTTTTTTTCCAGCGCCAGGAAAGTATAAGGCGCGGGATGATAAGGGGCAAAGTTGCGAATTTGCAGTGTCAGTAACTGCAATTGGTCAATCAGATAGTTAGCTGAAGTGGCATTAGAGACAAACACATCAGCATTACCATAGGCGACAGCCAGCAATCCTTGCAACTGGTTAGGATAAGCGACGATTTTATCAGCATGATAATTAAATAAAAACTCAGGAGAAAGCGGCTCATTATTAACAATAGCCACTGTTTCCGGGTGGGTACGTTTGGTCGGATCCCAGTTTTTACTGCGCACTTCGACATGCCGGTTAGTAAAGAAAGCATGGGAAGCAATTAGCCCCGGTTGTGCGGGCATTGGGGTACCGGCCATTAAATCAATTTGGCCGTTTTCCAATGCATTTAATACCAAGCCATAATCGCAATACCCAAACATCTGGAAAGAGAGTTGGCTGGCATCACTAATGATTTTCAAATAATCCGCAACAATCCCTTCAATGGAATTATCATCACGATTAACGACAAAAGGGGTATTGGCATCAATCACCACACCCACTTTCACAGTGCGTCGGCTTGATTGGCGCGTGTCAGTGGATGGGGTAAGTAATAAATCTTCACTGTAGCTATTGGCGATACTGTGCAGTGTCAGGGGCTGACCTGTATCGCATCCCTGACGGCCGGTTATCAAGGCGGCATGAAGCTGTCCGCTCAGTAACAGCAAACAGCACAGTAAAATGCGTAAAGAAAACCAACTTCGTAAAGATAACTCTGTACGCTGCAAATCAGTTCTACCTGAACTACACCAAATTATGGGTATGCGCATAATCTGCAAGTTCAATTACAGAACTTAGCCCTAATTTAGTTAGGATACGCGTTTTATAAGTGCTGACGGTCTTGTTACTGATAAACATTTCATCGGCGATCTGTTTATTCGACAGGCCATTCACAAGGTAGCGTAAGACATTAATTTCACGCTCTGACAACAAACGTGCCCGATTGACAGGATCATGACTGGAAGGCTGGCCTGCTAATTGGGTCAAGGTTTCCGATGGGAAGAAAGAATACCCACGTAATACGTTTTGTGCCGCAAATAGAATTTCACTAATATCTTTATTTTTACTAATGAAACCGTTGGCACCTGCTTGTAATGCCCGAACAGCAAAGACTTGCTCATTCTTGGCAGACAAGAATAATGATTTACCGGTGAATCCACGCTGTTGCAGCTTTTTCAGTAATGAGAAACCATCAAAATTAGGCAACTCAATATCGATAATAACCAGATCAACCGGATTATTTTTTAATGTTTCTAAGGCTTCACTGCCATCAACTGACTCATAAATAGTTGAAAATTCGTTGCTTTGTGATAGCAAAGCTCGAATAGCGACACGAATTGCCGGGTGGTCATCAACTATCATCACTGATTTTGTCATGTTATCTCCATAACCGTTATATCTTGGGATTTGCAGAGTTAATTCACTGCTCCTCGCTCGCACCGATCGACTTCAAATGATTACCCAAGACGAGATAAACAAGAACCGCTACTGCCGATGCCCAAAGTACTATTTCGGTGATTTTAATCCGTAATTATAGATTATCAAGAAAAGATTCTTGCTTATGTATAGTTTGCTTAATCAGATTTGTCCCAAAGGCTTTATTCTGTTTAGTGATTTGATTATAAACGAATTAGGATTTTTTTTATTAAAATTAAAATGGATTAATCAGAAAAAGAGAGAAGAAATAGTTAAGTTATAATTCTAAATGTAAATATATACGACATTTCAGGTCTGTGCGTAGGAAACTTCCATCTTTCTGTGTATGAGTTATTCCGGTATGAATATCAGGGGCATAGCCGCTAATTTCATAATAGTGTCATCAGCAATGAGCGAATAAAATTAATAATATTGTATTAAGAATTGTAACTCAATTGACGTTGCGTTATCGGCAGGTAAAGCAAAAAACCCGCTTAGTTTCCTAAGCGGGCTTCTCTAAATATGGCTCCTCTGACTGGACTCGAACCAGTGACATACGGATTAACAGTCCGCCGTTCTACCGACTGAACTACAGAGGAATCGTGTGAACGGGGCGAATAATAGCGGGGTATGCAGAACATGTCAAAGGGGAAACAGTAATTTTGAATCGTTTGCTTAGAGTTTGTGCAACTTATTGAGGTTTTTGGTTTTTAGCTCAATATTTCAACCAAAAATAGGCGAGCAGCGGTGTATTTCTGCTGCTCGCCAGCGCATTTACTCTGGTGTATCTGCCAGCACAAACATGCCATACGGATGAATTTGCAGATAATAGCTATCACCCGGAGCGGGTTGTAGCTGTGTGGCATTCACTTGTAGCAATAATGATTGCCCCTGCCAATCGACCAGCACTTCATATTGTGGCCCCATATAGGCCACTTTATTAATGATGCAGCGCTGACTCGGCTCACCTTGTTGGCTCAGAGTAATGGCTTCAGGGCGCACACCCACCGTTGATTGTTGGTAACCCGCTGCAAACCCCTGCGGTCGTGGGATGTGATAACCAAAGATTTCAACACTGTCACTGTTAATCCGCGCGGGGAAGACGTTGGCATCCCCCATAAAGCTGGCCATAAAGTGAGATGCAGGCTGGCGATAAAGCGTTTGCGGCGCACCAATTTGCATGATTTTGCCTTTATTCATCACCAACACAGTATCAGAGACGGCAAAAGCCTCACTTTGGTCGTGGGTCACATACAGCGAGGTAATATTAAATTGCTGCTGCAACTCACGAATTTTATCGCGCATGCTGCGGCGCAGGTTAGCATCCAGATTGCTCAATGGCTCATCAAAGAGTAGCACTTTCGGTTTGAGGATTAGTGCTCTTGCCAGTGCCACACGTTGCTGCTGCCCTCCTGATATTTGGTCAACAAAGCGGTCAGCAAACCCTTCTAAATCAACCAATGCCAGTGCTTCCTGCACACGCTCATGAATTTCGTCTTTGGGGCGTCCCAACATTTTCAGGCCATAACCAATGTTTTCGCCAAGCGACATGTGCGGGAACAGAGCATAGGACTGAAATACCATGCAGATATCGCGTTGTTGGATGGATCTGTCAGTAACATCTTCACCGTCAATAAAAATTTGCCCACTGCTGGGTTTTTCTAAACCAGCAACTAGCCGCAATACCGTGGTTTTTCCGCAACCTGATGGCCCAAGCAGCGTGACCATTTCCCCTTTAGGGATAGCCAAACTTAAGTCGTCAATCACAGTGTTAGTTCCAAAGCGCTTGGTCACATGTTTGAGTTCGACAAAATGCTTTTTATCAGGCCCGTTATCTTGATTAGCCCCGTGGTTTTCTATCGACCCATATTGTTCATTAGACATAGTAATCAGCCTTATTAGTGCGCCACTATTGGGCGTTACTGGCTTTCGAGCGGGCAATACGCGCTTCGCCAACCAGATAATCAAACAGGAAGATGATGGCGAGCATCACCACAATAAGAATCGAACCATAAGCAATTGCGATACCGTATTCGCCATCTTCCACCCGATTTAGGATGTATGAGGTCGCGACGCGTGTATCCGGCGTCACCAAGAAGACGATGGCGCTGACGGTGGTCATAGCGCGCACGAAGCTGTATATCAGGGCCGACAAAATCGCCGGGCGCAGCAAGGGCAATAAGATATAAACCACGGTACGCAAAGATCCCGCTCGTAAACTCAGTGAGGCTTCATCCAACGATTTATCTAATTGCCCCAGTCCGGCAATCCCGGCACGTATTCCTACTGGTACGTTGCGCATTACCATTGAAATAATGACGATAGCGGCAGTACCGGTCAGGTACACCGGAGCACTGTTAAAGGCCAGAATATAGGAGACACCGGCTACCGTCCCAGGCACGGCAAAACAAAGCATGGTGCTGAACTCGATGGTTTTTTTACCCCGGAATTGCTGGCGTACCACGATGTAGGCAATCAGCAGACCAAAGGCGGCAGTAATTGGCGCTGCAATACCGGCATACAGCAGTGTGTCTAGCAGGGAAGGCCA
This sequence comes from Yersinia vastinensis, assembly GCF_044905075.1. NCBI lineage: Bacteria > Pseudomonadati > Pseudomonadota > Gammaproteobacteria > Enterobacterales > Yersiniaceae > Yersinia > Yersinia vastinensis. Next base: position 2,950,569 of record NZ_CP173260.1, on the reverse strand, counting down.
TGCACCATCACTGAAACCTTGGCCGAATAACTGGTTAAAGTTGTTCAGTGTCAGGGTGTAATCCACCCCCCAGTTGACGGTGAAGCTGCCGTAGAAAATGCTGCCGTACAGCAACACATTAAAGGCAATCCACACATACAACATCGCTGTAGTCCCCCATACCAGTGAGACCGGTAGTGGCTGGACATCACCCCGAGAGGATTTACCAGAAATGGTGACGTAGGAGCGTTTACCTATCCACATATATTGGATACAGAAGATGAATAGCGAGAACATCAGCAAGATGACACCCAGTGTCGAGGCTGCCGGATAATCAAGTTGTGCGCCGGTAATATAGAAGTAGATTTGCGTGGCGAGCACGTCAAAGTTCCCTCCCAATACCAGCGGGTTACTAAAATCAGCCAATGATTGCACGATGACTATCAAAAATGAGTTCGCCAGTGCCGGTTTTAGTAGCGGCAGGAACACTTGCATAAAGGTCTGCCAGCGGCTGGCGCGCAATGTATAAGAGGCCTCTTCTAATGACGGGTGAATGGTTTTTATTGCGCCGTCGAGGATCATAAATGACATCGGCGTAAAGGCCAGAACCTGTGCTAGCCAGATACCGGTAAAGCCATATAGCCAGTTAGTATTGGTTAACCCAAACCAAGTAACCATTAATTCAGTGACATAACCGGAGCGGCCCATCATCAAGGTAACACCCAGCCCAACCACAAAAGGTGGGGTGACGATAGGTAAAATAGAGAAGATTCGTCCCAGCAGAGCCGATCGCTTGGCAATTCTAGTGGTGTAAATTGCCAGCACCATGCCGAAGAAAGTACAACCAATCCCGACGGCAATGGAGAGTAGAAATGAGTTCCAGATAACTTGCAGGATATGTGCCTGCCCAAGGATCGCCATAAATTGCCATGGCGCAAAAGCCCCACTTTCATCGGTAAATACCGGAATAAAAATAGCAATGCTGGGGAACAGGATAAACACGGTGATCAGCGCAATAATGGTGACCAGTGATCCTAGGACGAAACGATCTCCACCTAGCCATTCAAGCCGGGCCAGTGCCAGCGTAATGACGGCACCTAAAGCGATAAATAGCCCGATGGTGGCAAAACCCAATCCGCGCCCTAACCAGGCTGAGGTGATAACCACAAAAAGAGCACAGAAAAGGGCATAGCCCGCATCGAATAAGTGGCGAGTACGGTGTTCACGCCCCTGTGGAGAAAGTGGCCGAAACAGTAATACTAATGGCAGGGCAAACCACAAAATGCTGATGTTTAAGCCAGACCAACCATAAGCGGCCAGGAGTTCTGACCGGCTCGCTTCAAGCAGTCCGTAATCTAGACTGAATGCAGGTAATAAGGCAAAAGCAGCCACGGCGAAAGCCAACCAATAGAAAATGGCATCCCGTGTCTGCGGGAGCCGCAGAGTATGTGTCATGGTGTTCCCTAGATAACCGGCGTCTTTGGCGTTACAGCGGTGTGAGTTTCTTTGCTGTAACGCCAATGACTTTGGGTATAGAAATAGTCGATAAGTTATTAATATTTATACTTAGTTGCTATTTGCCCATCTTGACGTCATTAACCCACTTGGTAATGAGCTTCTTACGCATCTCGGTCGCACCGTAGGTGTCCATGTCGTAGTTAATCAGCTTCAGATCTTCAAGCTTGAGTGAGTTAGGGGAGGTAGCCGCCGTTGTATTGGTCAGAATTTGGTAGGATTGACCTTTCTGCCACGCCAATTCTTGGGCATCTTTTGACAGCACCCAATCAACGAATAATTTGGCATTATCTAGATTACGTGCACCTTTCAGAATGCTGACGCCACCTATTTCATAGCCAGAACCTTCACAAGGTGAAATCAGTTTCAGTGGCGCGCCTTTCTCTTTTTCCAGTGAGTAATCGTGCAGGAAGCCAATACCGATGGTGGTCTCTCCGCGAGCGGCGTTACGGGCTGGGGCGATGCCGGATTTGGTGTATTGCGACACGTTGGCATTGAGTTTTTTCAGGTAATCAAAGGCAGCATCTTCCCCCCACAATTGTGAGAAAGTCGCCAGCGCCGTATAGGCAGTGCCTGAGCTTTGCGGATCGGCAATCTGGATTTCACCTTTGTAGATTGGGTTGGTCAAATCTTTCCAGCACTTAGGTTCTGGCAAGCCTTTTTCTTTCAGACGGTCGGTATTGACGCCAAGACCCAAAATACCGATATAAACCGCCGAGGAGTAGTTACCTTTGCGTTTTGCCGGATCACGGAATTGCGGCATGATTTGAGACAAATTAGGTGACTGGTAGGCATAGAGTAAATCCATCTCCCCAGCTTGAGATTGTGGATCCAACGTGCCGCCATACCAAACATCAGCCTGTGGGTTCTTTTTCTCGGCATCAACTTTAGCCAATGTGCTGCCGGAGCCATTGCGGATAAAACTGGTTTTAACATCATATTTGTCACCGAATGCTTTGGCTTCTTCTTCACACATCGCATTGGTCGCGCTGCAATAAATGACCAACCGGCCTTCTGCTTTGGCGACAGTAGTAAAGGCGCTCAGTGCGAGGCCCGCAGCAATCAGTACAGAGAGTGGTGCAAGTTTCATAACATTATCCTTTTTATACTCTGATGCTCCCCAACATCGAGAGACAAGCAGAGCTGTAGTTGTTGTAGAGAGGTATGACTTACTTTGCTTAAGGTACTTTTAGTCTTTGCTTGTCGGGAGGAAACGCTTTCCCGCGGGTTCGAACCCTAATCGATTAATGCCGGTCATCAGCAAAGGCATTAATAACAATCCTACACAGGCCGCTGCCAGTGTGAGCAGTGCAAAAAAACCTGGCCAACCATAATGTTGCAGCACTTGTGCTAATGGCCACCCGGCCAGTGCTGCACCGAGGTAGGCAAACAACCCAAGAAACCCGGTGACGGTGCCGGCAGCATCTTTATGGGTATATTCGGTGGCCGCCAAGCCAATTAACATCTGTGGTCCGAAGACAAAAAAACCGATACTAAAAAATGTCACTGACAGCAGCGAATAGTTATGAACGGGTGCCAACCATAGGGCGGTCATGGTCAGAAACAATCCCAGAGCGAATAACAAAATCATGGGTGCCCGCTGACCGCGAAACAGCAAATCGGATCCCCAACCCGCAAACAGCGCGCCAAATAATCCCCCCAGCTCAAACAGCGATAAGGTGGCATTGGCACTGAGTAAATTGACCCCGTGGCTCTCCGCCAGCCAAATATTGCCCCAGTCGTTGAGAGCAATACGGATCAGATAGACCAAGACATAAGAGACCCCCAGCAGCCAGATGGTACGGTTGCGCAAAATGGCATCGCGAAAAATGCGTCCCATCGGCATCGGGGGGCTTTGTTGCTCTTGCCACTGGTCCTGCGGATCGCGTCGCCATTGGCCAATGGTCGGTAATCCTTGCTCTTGCGGCTTATCACACAGCTGCCAACACAACCAAATACCAAGAACAATACCTATAGCTCCGGGGACGAGCAGGGCGGCCTGCCAACCATAGTGTGAGGCCAGAAACGCGGACAGTAGCGGAACCGCCGCCCCGCCAATACTGATGGAGGTATTCCAACACCCCCACCAACTGCCTCGCTCATTGCGCGAATACCACGTACTGAGTAATTTGGCGCAAGGAGGCCATCCCCATCCCTGAAAGAACCCGTTGAGTGTCCAAACTACCAACAACGCGGGCAGAGAGTGACACAGGGTAAAAACCACATTCAGTACCCCGGTCATCATCAGGCCGATACCCATAATCCAGCGGGCTTGGGTGCGATCACTGACAATGCCGGAAACAAATTTGGAGCCGCCGTAGGCCAGATAAAACAAGGTGCCGAGTAAACCGATATCCCCTTTATCTAACCCCAACTCCAGTTGCATCACCGGCATGGCGTAGTTGACACTTTTGCGAGTCAGGTAAAATGCCGCATACCCCATCACCATGGCGGCCATTAGGCGCGGTCGCCAGTAGCGATAGCGCGCATTGACCTGTTCTGGCGTCAAAGGCTCAGGGGGTAAAGCCTTTGACGACAAGGATGATGCAGGCATAGATTCCTCCGGTAATTGAATCGAGTGTAGGGAAGGTAAAAGTAAAAGAGATGAGACAAGGTTGTAGATGGCTAGGAATAATGCCTATTTATGCGGGTTTTTGATCCCGTTCTGTGGACAGGCTCACAGAGTCGTGGGGACGGGCATGAGTGGGGAGGTTCACGACCACCCGAGTACCCCGGCGGCGTTGTAATAGCCAGTCGCCGCCAAGTGCTCGCACACGCTCTTCAATACCCCGCAGTCCAAAACTACCGGTAGCGGGTTGTTCTGGCATTCCCATACCATCATCACGAACATCCAGTGTGATGATGTTGTCCGTCAAATGTAGGCTGACCTGAATATTACGGGCATTAGCATGTTTATTAATATTATTGAGCAGCTCTTGTACCAGCCGGTAGAGTGTCAATATCACCACATCCTCAGCAGGGGGGGATGGCAGCGTATAATCCAGTTGGAAGTGAATCCCTTGCTCGGCAAAGGCAAATTCTTCGGCCAAATGGTGCAGTGCTTGATCCAACGGCATTTCATCCAGCACTGGCGGGCGCAATTGACGCAACAACTGTCGGGTAGTCTGGTGAATACGTTGCGATAAATGGCTAATTTGATCCGCGGCCGATTGAGCGGCGGGAGAAGGCGCGCTGCGGTTAACCAACATCGCCTGAATTTGGATGGCCGTAATATTCTGACCAATTTCATCATGTAGCTCACGAGCAATTTCTTTGCGTACATCTTCCTCGGTATGTACTAACCGTTTCATCAGTTTGCGACGGGTTTGTAGCTCTTGTTCTAACTGATTGCGATAACGGTGTAGGTGCTGCGCCAGTTGCTGTTGACGGCTAATGGCTATCCCCAGCGTCATCCCTAATAGGGCCTGAGTCGAGAGGAATAGCTCTAATTCGGCCAGGTCATGAAATGCGCCGCTGGCCTGACGGGTTACCGTGATCATCAGGCTGCCTAAGACTGCCGCCAAAACCCCACCCTGCCAGCCAAATTTGTAGGCCATAAAGACATTGGGCAGGAAGACGAAAATGAGAAGTAACCGCTCCATATTGGGAGCAATCGCCATTTGCACACAGACCCCAATAGCAAAAATCAGCGAGCACCAAATCAGTAGCGACGTGCGCAGTGGCGGGTCAGGCATCTGCTGAGAAAATAAATTACGGATATGCTGCTGTTTTAAGTATTCATAGATTAGATAAGTAAAGGGCACGAGCAGAATGCCACCGGTAAAGGTGGCGAGCAGGGTTTGAGTTAAAGGGAGAGGGAGCCAGAAACCCAACACCAGCCCGTGCAATAGACTATTGCCAGTAACGGCAGTGAGAAGTAATAACAACCGCTGCCAGTAAAGGGTGTAATGGTGCCAAAAGCGCTGGGTCAGCCAGGCAGGCAGCAAACTCAGGAAAGGGGACAGCATAATCAGCGCGGTGGGTTGCAAGGCTTCACTGTGCAGCCAGCCTAATGCGACGCACTCTGTCAGTAATAATATCGACCAATATCGCCGTGGCAGCAGGATCATTAATGCTAATCGCAGGCCCTGCGGCAACAGCAACACGGCATGCAAACCGTCATCACTGAGATAAAAACTAATAGACCACAGCGCCAACCAACTCATGGAGAAAAACATCACCAAAAACAGTGATAGCCCCACTGAGCGCAACTGCCACATCAGTTACCTGCCAATAACTGATGTTGTAGTGCGAAATGCACCAGTTCGACGGTGGTTTCGCAGTTCAACTTACCCAAAATATTAGCGCGATGAACATGCACGGTTTTGTGGCTAAGAGATAATTGCTCTGCGATAGATTTAACACTGATTCCGTTAACCAATAATTGAAAAATTTCTTTTTCACGAGGTGTCAGAACTGCCAGTTGCTGTGGTTGTTGGGGCATATGGCGTAGTGCCCGTAAGGCATCCGCGCACAGATAAAGCCCGCCTCCGCTGACGGTGCGTAGTGCTTGTACTAATTCATCTGGGCCACAACGTTTGGTTAGATAGCCGCTGGCACCGGCGTCCATTGCGCTTTGCACAAATGCAGTGGTGTCATAAATACTCAAAATGATGGCGCGAAAATGCGGGATTTTTTGGCGCAGACGTTTAAGCAGACTTAATCCGCTTTCATCTGGCATCGAAATGTCCATCACAGCAACATGCACATCAATATTGGATAGCTTGTCCCAAGCCTCTGCTGCAGAACCATATTCACCGATAATACGAATATCTTTTTCCAGTGAGAGTAGCTGTGCAAAACCAGAGCGGACGACAATATGGTCATCTATCAAGGCGACGTTAATCATGATTTTTCATTATTACGGAACACAGAAGTGCATGATGCGCATCAATCTTTAGCATGGCAATAATTGTTATCAGAAATGTAAGAGGCTTAACATATGCAAGAAAAAACAGAAGAATAAATAGGCAGTTGTTGCGGGGAAATACCGCGCCCCACGAAGGTGAGTGGAGCGCGAGAGAGGGGGACTTAAGCATTACACCGGTTTTTTGCTGCGATAGATGCGTTGTGGTCGGCCAACCTTGCCATAAATAATCTCGGCCTGTAGGGCTTGATTGGCTGCACAGAACTCCAGATAACGGCGGGCTGTCGTGCGGCTTAACCCGAGCACTTGCGCTACATTTTCAGCGGTATATTCATCGGCATTATTACTGAATAGGGTTTGGACTTTATCCAGTGTCATTTGGTCTATTCCCAACGGCAAGGTCACTTTTTGCTCGCCGCGAGCATAAGTATTATACATTTCATCAATTTGGCGCTGGTTAACTTTAGTGCCATCCTGCAATACTTGATGGCGATGGCTGTAACGGGCTAATGATTGCTCTAACCGTTCATAGGCCACCGGTTTTATCAGATAGTCAAAAACACCATATCGGATTGCTTCTGATACAGTTTCACTGTCGCTGGCCGCAGTCACAAAAATAATGCCGCCAGAGAACCCTTGTAGAGTCATCTCGCGCAATAATTCCAAGCCACTACCATCTGGCAAATAGTTATCCAGCAAAATCAAATCAGGGTGAAAGCGTGCCACCATACTGCGGGCTTGCTGTAAATTGCCCGCCAGCCAAACTTCGCGGCAATAACTGCTTTGCTTGATAAATTCTGCATGCATCTCTGCCAGCGGCGTTTCGTCTTCTACCACTAAAATATTAAGCCATTCCATGGGATCTCCCCGTCTTTGAGATCAATGCGTCTTCGGAATAAAGACTGTAAATAAGGTGCCGCGTGGCGGATTATTTTCTATCGTAATGGTGCCACCACTTTGCTGAACATAGGTTGCGACCAGATACAGGCCAATGCCATGTTCATCGGAATTCTTGGAGCTGATACCACGCTCGAACAGACTGTCTTGCAATTGTGGGTCGATACCGCAACCATGGTCTGCCACCTCTAAAATCAGATCATCGCCCTCATCAGATAGGTAGATTTCAATCTGCTTATCACTGTCTGGGTTTTTTAAGCTGGCCTCAAAGGCGTTATCCAGTAAGTTTCCCATAATGGCGGCCAGTTCATTTTCGCCAATAGTGGAGGGCAGATGGGTTAACTGACAACCTGGGACAAAATTTAAGGTCAACCCCAACTCCCGCGCCCGGTGATACTTGCCAAATAATAACGCCGCGATCTGCCGGTTATTAAAAGCGGTACGTAGCATATCAATTAGCGCCTGATGGGAGGATGATTCGGTTTTCACCATCTCTAGTGCTCGGTCAAACTCTTTCATCTGCAACAACCCACTCATGGTGGACATCCAATTCAGATGCTCGTGGCGGACGGTGCGCAGATTTTCGACATATTGTTGAATCTGACTGAGCTGGGCGCTGAGTGTATGAATATCATCCTGACTACGAAAACTCACCACCCAACCTTGGAACACGCCATCTTCTGACCAAATCCCCGCTCGGTTGGCAATCGCATTCAAACCATTAAAAGTGCACAACTCATCGTGGCGGTTATCACCAGTTTGATCGAGAAAGAAGTGATCAGGTGAAACGACGTCACTGACTTTTCGACCAATCAACTGCTGTGGTGTGGCAGAAATGTGCAGCATTTTACGCGCATTCTGATTGATTGCAGTGATCCTTCCCTCAGGATCAACGGCAAGTAGCCCTTCAAATACGGCACCAAAAAGTGCCTCTTGTTGTCGGAGTACTCGCGCTATTTCTTTGGGTTCCATCCCCATCATTTGTCGACGAATATGATTAGCAAAAAGCCATGACAACAGCAGTAACAGGGCAAGCACAATCAGAAAAGAGTGGGTGAGTGGTAGAAGGTAAACAAGCCGCCAATGGTCGATTTTGCTGATCAGATACCCTAAAGACACCACCCCGATGATTTTCCCCTGCTCATCACGGATAGGTGTTTTAGCGCGCATGGCTTCGCCCATCGAACCTTTACCAAAAATAATGTAACTCTCGCCCCGTTCGAGAGCGCCGGGTTTGGTCCACTGCATCGGGTAGCCAATCATGTCCGGATTTGGGTGATAGAGGCGAATCGAGTGCGTATCGCCGATGACCAGATAATCCAGATCCGAGGTATTTCCCAATCGGCCAACAATTTGCGCCAACTCAGCTTTATCACGATGTTTCACCGCATTAACCACTGAGTCCATCGACGCAATAATTTTGGCCTGATTCATTGCAGTCTTGCTGACCTGATCCAGCAGGTATTGCTCAAAATTGTGACTTAAAAAGCGATCCAATGCGCCAGTAAACAGAATAGAGACGGTTAATAGCAGTAAAAATATGCGCAACGGGAAAGCCATATTTTTCAATCGGCTCCACATTCGGCCACGCCATGTTAATTTTTCTACTGTGCAAGGAATCGACAAACTACTCACCTTAATTAACAAATATTCATCGTACTTGAGATTACCGAGTCACTTGTTGCCTACCTACAGCCCCAAGTTCTTTGGATATTAGAATCTATGGCATTAACATAAGTTAATTTAAGAAATAATTAAATAGCTAAGAGAAATAAAAATATATATTAATAATTAAGAAAATTAAAACCATTAAATAACTTATATTTACTCTCTTATATGTGAAACAGGTCAATTAATCACACTATTTTTATGTTTAGCATGTGCTCGAAAATTAATTCAAATAAAAACTAAATTGGTTTAAATTTATTTTATATTGTTGTTTTTATGTGAATTTATTATTTGAAGGGTGAGTTTATATTATTTTATTTTTCAATCTATTAACTTGTTCTTTATTTGTTATGTAAACGTTATGGCAGAGAGTGACTTATGGATACGGTATTTAATCGAATTAATCGTTCAGACCATCAGAGGATTGCAGAAATAACGCGGTTCTTGCGGGCTAATGATTTAAATATAGATACCACCGTCGAGGTTTTTATTACCGTAAGCCGTAATGAAAAGTTGGTGGCCTGTGGTGGTATAGCTGGCAATATTATCAAATGTGTGGCGATCAGTGAGCAAGTCAGAGGCGAAGGATTAGCTCTAACATTGGCTACTGAGTTGGTCAATTTGGCTTATGAACGCCATCACAGCCATCTGTTTATTTATACCAAAACCAAAAATGAGAGCTTATTTAAAGCCTGTGGTTTTTATCCTATCGCCAGTGTTCCCGGTATTGTCGTATTAATGGAAAATAGTGACTGCCGCTTGCAGCGCTACGCCAAACAATTGAGCCAATTACGCCAACCAGGGCAAAAAATTGGCAGCATCGTAATGAATGCCAACCCTTTTACCCGTGGACACCAATATTTAGTGCGACAAGCCGCGGCGCAGTGTGATTGGCTCCACCTATTTTTGGTCAAGGAAGATAATTCACGTTTCCCTTATGAAGACCGGCTGCAATTAGTGCTTGAAGGGACGCAGGATATTGCCAATCTCACGGTGCATCCCGGTTCGGAATATATGATCTCCCGTGCCACTTTCCCGTGTTATTTCATTAAAGATCAAGGCGTGGCAGATGACTGCTATACCGAAATTGATCTGAAAATATTCCGTCAATATTTAGCACCAGCACTGGGTGTGACTCACCGCTTTGTGGGGACCGAGCCATTTTGCACCGTGACCGCTAAATATAACCATGACATGAGCTTCTGGCTTGAAACGCCATCACTGCCTTATCCCCCAATATCACTGGTGGAAATTGAGCGCCTTAAATACCACAACACCGCTATTTCTGCCTCTTGGGTGCGCAAGTTATTGGCACAGGGAGACGGTGAAACTATTCGTAAACTCGTGCCGCCCGCCACTTGCCAGTATTTGCAACGGCTACTGGCCCAGCGTGCGCAAAAGGCGGTTAACGCAGAGAAAATCGCCACGCCAGCAAAGCATTCAGCCCTGTTTTAGTCGATTAAATTCAGTTGATTAGATATTTCGATGAAAGCAGGGCGCAAAGATAGGGACTGATGAGTTAGTCAGACACCACGAATTTGAAGACAAGTTAATCAGGTGAAAAATGAAAATTATGAGAGAAGCCGTCGCCGGAACATTGGAGTCGAGCGACGTCATGGTGCGCATCGCGCCATTGAATCCACCCGAAATCGACCTACAAATTCACAGCAGTGTGGATAAGCAGTTTGGCGAGGCCATTCGTTACAGCGTTTTGGCGTTGCTGGAGCAGTACCAGATCACCGGAGTGCAACTGATTATTGACGATAAAGGTGCACTGGATTGTGTTTTGCAGGCACGGCTGGAAACCGCACTGCTTAGAGCCTGTGATGAAAAAATTCTGCCATGGAGAGCTTCGCTGTGAAACCTGAACTGAAAAACAGAATGCGCCGCAGCATGTTATTTGTTCCCGGCGCTAATGCTGCCATGGTCAGTAATGCTTTTATTTATCAGGCTGATGCCTTGATGTTTGACTTGGAAGACTCAGTCATCCTGCGCGAAAAAGACGCCGCCCGCCGTTTGGTCTATCACGCTTTGCAACACCCACTTTATCAGGACGTGGAAACCATCGTTCGAGTCAATGCTTTGGACTCTGCCTATGGTCTGGCGGATCTGGAGGCGGTGGTACGCGGAGGGGCCGATATTGTCCGTTTGCCCAAAACGGACAATGCCAAAGATGTGGAAGATATGGCGCGAGAAATTAGTCGTATCGAGGTGGAGTGTGGCCGCGAAGAGGGGAGTACCGGTTTGTTAGCCGCTATTGAGTCCGCTCAGGGGATTACTCAGGCGTTGGCCATTGCGCAGGCATCACCGCGGTTAATGGGGATTGCCTTGGGGGCCGAAGATTATGTTCGCAACTTGCGTACCGAGCGCTCACCAGAGGGCATCGAACTACTGTTTGCGCGTTGTTCAATCTTGCAGGCCGCCCGCGCTGTCGGGATTCAGGCCTTCGATACGGTGTATTCCGATGCCAATAACGAAGCTGGGTTCTTGCAGGAAGCGGCCCTTATCAAACAATTGGGTTTTGATGGCAAATCGCTGATCAACCCGCGCCAAATCGAACTGTTACACAACCTCTATGCCCCGACTGAAAAAGAAGTCCGTCACGCACAGGCGGTGGTTGATGCCGCCGCCGCGGCGGAAGCTGAAGGACGAGGTGTGGTGTCCCTCAACGGCAAGATGGTCGATAGCCCGGTGATTGAACGGGCGCGGTTGGTTTTACAACGTGCGGTCAGCGGTCTGCGTGAGGAATAAGAGATGAATAGGCAACAACGAGTAGAAAGCGTCAGTCATTGTCAGGATAACAGCCCGGCATATCGCCTGTACCAAAATACGTCGAAAGCAAATTTACAGGCGCAAAAGCCCCGTAATCTCAAGATTTGTGATTCTTTAGAAAACGCCATTCGTCGTTCCGGACTGCAAGATGGCATGACTATCTCCTTTCATCATGCTTTCCGGGCCGGTGATTTGACCTTAAATCTGGTGATGAATGCCATTGCCACTATGGGATTTAAAAACCTGCGTTTGGCTTCTAGTTCTCTAAGCGATTGCCACTCACCACTGGTTGAGCATATCCGTAATGGTGTCGTCAGTGAGATATATACCTCCGGTATGCGCGGGCCCTTGGCCGAGGAGATTTCACGCGGGTTATTGGCCAAACCGGTTCAGGTGCATTCTCACGGCGGTCGCGTGAACTTAATTGAGTCGGGCGAGCTGTCTATTGATGTCGCCTTTATTGGTGTCCCGGCTTGTGACGAGTTTGGCAATACAAATGGTTTCAGCGGTAATGCTTGCTGTGGTTCTTTGGGCTATGCCCGTGTGGATGCCGAATACGCTGACCGGGTGGTATTGCTGACAGAAGCGTTGGTGGCTTACCCCCATCACCCAGCCAGCATCACGCAAGATCAAGTTGATTTGATTGTTCAAGTGGAACAGGTGGGAGATGCCGACAAGATTGGCGCGGATACTACCCGGATGACCTCCAACCCGCGCGAATTATTGATTGCTCGTCGTGCGGCTGATGTGATTGCGGGGTCTGGCTATTTTGTCGACGGGTTCTCTTTGCAAACCGGCACCGGCGGGGCATCGCTGGCGGTAACCCGATTCCTTGAAGACAAAATGCTGCGGCGCAACATTACTGCTGCATTTGCGCTTGGTGGTATCACCTCAACGATGGTGGAGCTGCACGAAAAAGGGCTAATTACCAAACTGCTCGATGTACAAAGTTTTGATAAACAAGCCGCTTCCTCACTGGCGCGTAATCCACGCCATATTGAAATCAGTGCAAACCAATATGCCAATTTCAGTTCAAAGGGGGCATCCGTTGATCGCTTGGATGTCGTGGTACTCAGTGCGCTGGAAATTGATACCGGTTTCAACGTCAATGTGCTGACTGGCTCAGACGGTGTATTACGCGGGGCTTCTGGTGGTCATTGTGATACGGCAGTAGCGGCTCGGTTGTCGATCATTGTAGCCCCGTTGGTGCGCGGGCGTATTCCCACACTGGTCAGTGAAGTGACAACCTGCGTGACACCGGGTTCCAGTATTGACATTTTAGTGACCGATCACGGTATAGCGGTGAATCCAGCACGGCCAGAACTGGCAGAACGCTTACAACAAGCCGGATTGCCAGTAGTGACGATTGACTGGCTCTATCAACGCGCATTGATTCTTACTGGTGCGCCAAAACCTATCAAATTCACGGATCGTGTCGTCGCAGTGGTGCGCTATCGCGATGGTTCTGTGATTGACGTTGTTCATCAGATACAGGAGTAGACGATGAACACACCGTCCCCCGCATTAGCCGCCAACCGGCCTATTAGTTTACCGGAGTTGCTAACCAGCCGTGAGTCCCGCCAGACACGACAACAGGTCTGGCTGGCGCGCCATCAGGTTGCGTTGATTTCATTGACCTTGGTGGCTCCCGGTGCCGTAAAAGATAACCCTTTGACACGCAAACTCTTTGCTTTGGCGTGGCAAGCCATTACTGCACTGAGTGAACAGCAAAATTGGCCAGTGTTACAGCAAGAAGTTTTCCCACTGCCAACCGGTTGTGAGGGGCTGATTGCGGTCGATTTACCGGCTGAACAGGTCAAAGATGCCGCGCTGTTACTCGAGCTAAAGCACCCGCAGGGCAGGTTATGGGATATCGATGTGCTGGATGCGTCAGGGCGAATTTTATCACGCCGCGATGTGGGTCTAGCTCCCCGTCGCTGTTTGCTATGCCACCGCCCGGCCAATGTCTGTGCTCGGGCGCAAACCCACAGTATTGATGAACTACTGGCTCAGATGGAGTTGATGCTTAATGCCGCAACGACAACGCACTGATGACTCTGTGGCTCAACAGCCGCTGCTTTGGTCTGGCCTTGCTGCAATACCGGATTTTACGCAACAGCCTGATTTCATAAAACATTATGGGTCACTGGCTTATCAGGCGATGCTGGCGGAAGTCAACCTGACCCCGAAACCCGGCTTGGTGGATCGTATTAACTGTGGTGCACATAAGGATATGGCGCTGCTCGATTTTTATCACAGTGCCGATGCAATAGCACCGTGGCTGCCACGCTTTATAGAACATGGCATCCATCACTGTGATGTGCACGGGCAGATGGCACTTAACGGTTTGCGGCCATTAGGAAAGGCCTGTGAAAACAGTATGTTCAATGCCACCGGAGGTGTTAATACCCATAAAGGCAGTGTTTTTTCTCTGGGGTTAGTCTGTTGTGCTCTTGGCCGGCTAAAAGCACGTATTGAACCTATAAATGCTGAAGCCATTTGTCAGGAAGTGGCCAATTTATGTTGTGGGCTGACTGAGCGCGAACTGCGGCAATCTAATCCACAGCAAACTGCAGGCCAGCGCCTGTATTACCATCATGGTTTGACGGGCGCGCGTGGTGAGGCTGAATCCGGTTTCGCCACCGTGCTAACCCACGCTTTACCCGCGTACCAGCGTTTACTCGCAAAGGGTGCGCAACCCGACCACGCCTTATTGCATACCTTGCTGATTTTGATGTCTGTCAATCGAGATACCAATGTGGTTTCCCGTGGCGGTATGGCGGGGTTGCAATGGCTACAACACCAGGCGAACGAGATTCTGTCTTCACTCTCACCGGCAGGGATGCGTGAGCCTCTCAGCCTGTGGCGGGTGCGAATATTTGACGCCCAATGTATCGCCCGCAACCTCAGCCCTGGCGGCAGTGCTGATCTGCTGATCCTGACTTGGTTTCTGGCGCAGTTTCCTCATCCACTCCCTCCCCAAAATAATAATGGTGCTATAGGAGTACCTCTATGTTGAAGTCGCAAGAGAAGTTATGGAAAGCGCTCGCGCCTTTTGTGGTGTTAGCCATTCTGCTATTGATCCCAACCCCAGAAGGGATGCCATCACAAGCTTGGCGCTATTTTGCGATTTTTGTCGCCATGATTGTTGGGATGATTTTAGAACCCATTCCGGCCACCGCAATAAGTTTTATCGCGGTGACGATTTGCGTGTTGAGCTCTGACTGGGTGCTATTCAGTGCCGCTGAAGTGGCTGATGCCAGCTTTAACGGGGGCAAAGAGTCACTGAAATGGGGGCTAGCCGGATTCTCCAGTACCACCGTCTGGCTCGTCTTCGGGGCATTTATTTTTGCGCTCGGCTATGAGGCCACCGGTCTGGGGCGTCGGATTGCGTTGTTCATGGTGAAATTCATGGGTAAACGCACGCTAACACTGGGTTATGCCATTGTTATAATTGATATTCTGTTAGCGCCATTCACACCGTCAAATACCGCGCGTACTGGGGGCACAGTATTTCCGGTTGTGAAAAACTTGCCCCCTCTGTTTGATTCTTTCCCCAATGATCCGTCTTCACGGCGTATCGGCGGCTATCTGATGTGGATGATGGTGATTGGGACCAGCATCAGTTCCTCCATGTTTGTGACTGGCGCGGCGCCTAACGTGCTGGGTATTGAGTTTGTGAATAAAATTGCTGGTGTCCATATCGGTTGGATGCAGTGGTTTTTGGCATTCCTGCCCGTGGGGCTAATTTTGCTGATCGTCGCACCTTGGCTCTCGTATGTACTGTATAAACCCGGCGTCACCAAAAGTGATGAAGTATCAGCATGGGCGCAAACGGCACTCACTGAGATGGGAGGGCTGACTCGAAAGGAAGGCATCCTGATTGGCTTGGTGCTGCTGAGTTTGTGTTTATGGGTATTTGGCGGCAAGTTCATTGATGCGACCGCAGTTGGCTTGTTGGCGGTATCCTTGATGTTGGCTCTGCATGTAGTGTCATGGCGGGATATCACCAAATACTCCAGTGCTTGGAACACATTAGTCAATCTGGCTACGTTGGTTGTGATGGCTAATGGGTTGACTCGTTCTGGCTTTATTGATTGGTTTGCTACCACTATGAGTACCCATCTTGATGGATTCTCACCCAATATGACGGTAGTGGCATTGGTATTGGTTTTCTATTTCTCTCACTACCTGTTCGCCAGCTTGTCGGCCCATACGGCGACTATGCTGCCGGTCATTTTGGCGGTAGGTAAAGGGTTGAGTGGGGTGCCGATGGAGCATTTATCCATGCTGCTAGTGCTCTCCATTGGGATCATGGGGGTTCTTACACCTTACGCCACCGGCCCTGGGGTGATTATCTATGGTTGTGGCTATGTGAAATCGAAAGATTACTGGCGGCTGGGGGGCATCATGGGGGTGTTCTACATCGCCATGCTGCTGCTGGTGGGGTGGCCAATCATGAGTCTATGGTATTGAGTTGAAGGTTATTTTTTAATCATTATACGGCGGGCCAATTAGCGGCCCGCCTTCAATTATTGCGTTATCAGCCGTTATGAACGCCAAAGACTCTTGGCAACCACAGCGAAATTTCTGGAATATAGGTGACCAACATTAGCACCAGAAGCAGCGCGCCGTAAAACGGCAGCATTGCTTTCACCACTTGCTCGATTTTCTGTTTACTCACCGCACTGGCAACAAACAACACTGATCCGACCGGTGGTGTAATCAGGCCAATACCCAGATTAATCAGCATAATCATACCGAAATGCACCGGATCAATACCTAATGAGTTCGTGACCGGCATCAAGACTGGCGTCAGGATCAAAATCAGTGGTGCCATGTCCATTAGGGTGCCAATCAGCAGCAACATAATATTGATGCACATCAGAATGACGTATTTGTTATCTGAAACTGAGGTAAAGAAATCAGTGATGCGTTCCGGTAATTGCATATAGGTCATAATGGCACCGAAACTGGCCGCAAAACCGATCAAAATCATTACGATAGTGACGGTTTTTACTGTGCGGTACATCAGTTTTGGCAATTCTGACCATTTGTAATCACGATAGATAAACATGGTGACAAAAAACGACCATAAACAGGCAATAGCGGCGGATTCTGTCGCGGTAAATATCCCAGAAAGGATGCCGCCCATGATGATGACGACGGTCATCAGCCCCCACAGAGTATCCACGAATATTTTGAGCGCTTGGCGGAAGGGTACCCGCTCACCTTTGGGGTAACCGCGCTTATAGGCGAAGCCGACGCACATCAGCATCAAGGTGAAACTGAGCAGCAGGCCCGGCAAAATACCGGCAATAAACAGTGCCGCGATAGAAACCGTACCGCCAGTTGCCAGTGAGTAAATCACGGAGTTATGGCTAGGAGGCGTCAATATGGCTTGCACCGAGCCACTGGCTGTCACGGCGGCAGCAAAATCACGCGGATAACCTTTTTTATCCATTTCCGGGATCATGACTGAGCCGATTGAAGCTGTATCTGCAACCGATGACCCTGAAATTGCGCCAAAGAATGTTGAGGCAACAATATTCACCAGTGATAGGCCGCCGCGAATAAAACCAACAAAGATATAGGCAAAACTTACCAAGCGTCGCGCGATCCCACCTTCGGCCATAATGGCGCCAGCCAAAATAAAGAATGGGATAGCCAATAACGAAAATTTGTTTACACCACTGGTAATTTGGATCATGACCGCTTCGAGTGGCAAATCAATCCAAAATGCGCCAGCAATGGCGCTCAACCCCACGGCATAGGCAACCGGGACGCCAATGGCTAACAAAATTGCCAGAGTAAAAACTAAAATAAATGCATCCATAAGGCAAAAGTCCCCAAATTATGAATTGCCAATCATGACGACCGGGCGGTGGGTCTGCGGGCCAAAAAACAGGCGCTCGATAATAAAGCACAGCGTAATTGCGGAGCCGATAGGCAGAGGAATATAAGTTTGCCCAGCCGTCAGTAATGGAAATTCAGCCACCGGTTGTGACCAAAGCTCACTGCACAAAATGTAGCTGTAAACAAAGATAAATAGGCTTATTGCTGTCATCAGCAAATCAACCAATATCAAGCAGACTTTTTTACCCGCCTCTGAAAGACGGTCAGTGACCATGCTGACAGCAATATGTGAACCGGAGCGATAACTGGCCGCTGCGCCCACAAACGTAAACGTGACCATGCACAAAATAGCGACGGGTTCAGGCCAAGATAAGCCATCATTGAGAACATAACGGGCGAATATTCCTATAGGAATAACCGCAACCATGATTATTAAAGCAATACCAGCTACCCAGATTGACAGGCGATACAAAACATCCATCGTTGATAGATAAAAGCGAGCCATAGCGGAGACCTCAGTTCACCCTTTGCCCTTGGTGCCGCAGCATCAAGAACAAAGGGTATATATGTCAGCGACATTAAATAATTAATACCGCCAGAATAGTGTTATTCGACAGCGCTGATTTGTTTTATGAGGTCTTGATAATCTTTGCCAAACTCATCGCGGACTGGCTGGGTGGCTTTGTAATAATAATCATGATCAATCTCATGATATTGCACACCGCCAGCTTTCATTTTGTCATGTGACTGCTGGACGTAGGCTTGCCACAATACGCGCTGTTCAGCCTGTACTTCTTTAGCCAGTTTTAAAATCGTTTGCTGATCTTCGGGCGATAACTTATCCCACTTGGTTTTAGAATAAAGGAACAATTCGGGAATAATAAAATGACCACTCAACGTGTAGTTTTTAACGACCGGCAGGTAATTATGGGCAACAAAAGTTGGCTCGTTATTTTCGGTGCCGTCAATAACGCCAGTTTGCATACCGCTGAACACTTCACTCACCCCCATGCTCAGGGAGTTTGCGCCCATTGCTTTTAACGTTGCCAATGCAATTGGACTCCCCTGAACACGAATTTTCATGCCTTTAAGGTCTTCCGGCTTAACGACTGGTTGCTTGGTTATCAGGTTACGAGTCCCGGCATCCATCCAGCCAAGGAACACCAATTTTGAATCTTTGTTGTTAGTAATTTTGTCCCCAATTTCTTGACCAATCTTGCCATCAAGGACTTTATGTAAGTGATCTTCGTCGCGGAACATATAAGGCAGGGTAAAGACACTGATCTCTGGCAAAATAGAGGCAACAGGTGTCATGGATACACGAATAATATCAATAGCCCCCATTTGTGCCTGTTCGATCATTTGTTTTTCATCACCTAACACGCCCCCAGGGAAAGTTTTGATTTCCAAGCGCCCATCAGTTGCAGCTTTAAGCTTGTCCCCCATATTTTTAACGGCGACAACATTGGGATAATCTTTAGGGTGAACATCGGCGGCTTTAATTTGTTGTGCTGAGGCCATTTGGCTAAATAAGATGGCAGAAATAGCCAGGCATAGTGTTGGCAAAGGCTTAGGGAATTTCATTCGGTCGTCTCCAGAAGTCACTATACCCATCCTACTTGTCGCTGCAGTACTGTTTATCTGCAACTTCAATTACTTTGGGTATAAAAATAGATAAAAAGGCATCATTTCTAATAGTGGAATCGTTATATCAATGTATATAAAAGGGTTATTCCTTTATCCCTATGTCATTCAACCTAGCGGTTTATATTCGCTATTAAATTGACCATTATCACAGAAAAAGAAATGTCAGGAACCGCGTTTCAATAATTGTGAAGTGGCATTTCATGAAGGGGTAAAACCCAACAAGATCCTGTGCCAGGACGTGACTTGGCAAGCTATCAGAAGAGAGGGCATGTTACTGATAACGTTTCCTGCCAAAAGAACGAGGTGCAGATATTGTGGCGACGTGGGTTAACAACTACTATAAAAGTCTATGAATCAATATGATTAGGATTATGTGTGACGTCGGTATTTATCCGTAACTTTACCTTTGCCGCACTGCCAGCTAGCGGTTTGAATGGGCAGCCACTGTTTCACGGGCTTTTGGCGAAATGTGATTTTGATGTCAATGAATATAGGGATGAACTTTTTGCCGTATATGGCATTGCGTTTCCTGGTAGCTTACAAAAAGCGGTTGTTAAGCGCAGAGCAGAATATCTGGCTGGGCGCTTTGTCGCTCGACAAGTGCTGAATATGCTGGAAGTGCGTGACTTTTTGCTGACAAATGGAATAGACCGTGCGCCACAGTGGCCAGTGGGGTTAATTGGCAGTATTAGCCATAATAACCAACGCGCTTTATGTACTGCACAAGTTATTACGCCGCGGGTTGACGCCTCAGAGTCAAATTCACACCATCATGGTATTGGTTTGGATATTGAAAGTTTAATTCCTGCCGAAAGAGCCAAAAATCTGTGGCCGGGTATTCTTAGTGAAGATGAATATCACCATTTTCAAAAGGATCCATTTCCCTTCGAAAAATTATTAACGTTAGCTTTCTCTGCTAAAGAGAGCTTATTTAAAGCTATTTTCCCACAGTTAGGACGTTATTTTGATTTTCTTGATGCACGGCTACTGAGCTATTCGCTGGATACTGGCCGTTTTGAGTTACAGTTATTACGGCAATTGAGTGATGAATTCCCTGAAGGGCGTCGTTTTACGGGATGTTTTGTACTCAATGATAGTGATGTTCAAACATTTATTGCTTACTAATCTTGATGTTAGCACCCCTATAATAAGTTGTAATCTTTTTAAATTGGAAAATTTGATAGGGATAGACTAAATATTTAGCTACCAGCCATATTTATTGATAGGACATCATGAAATATATAGTGTTATTGGTTGTTATCTTATGTGTAACCTATGTCCATTTTCGCGGGAAAGTTCGTTATAAGTTTTGGCGTCAACTTTCAGACCATTCGACATTTGTTTCACCAATCAATGTCTTCATGTACTTATTTTCTCGAGTACCGACAACACCTTATCTGAAGCAGGATCTTTTCCCTGAACTCGCTGTTTTACGCGAGAATTGGTTAAAAATTAGGGAGGAGGGAAAGGCATTAATGGATATCCAACAAATAAAAGCATCGGATAAATATAATGATGCAGGTTTTAATTCTTTTTTTAAAACGGGTTGGAAACGATTTTATTTAAAATGGTATGAAGATAGCCATCCATCGGCAATGACGTTGTGCCCCTATACCACTTCATTATTACGAGAGTTACCGTCGGTGAAAGCCGCGATGTTTGCCGAACTGCCTGATGGCAGCCGTCTACCTCGTCACCGAGATCCCTATGCCGGTTCCTTACGTTACCACTTGGGGTTAATGACACCGAATGACGATCGCTGCTTTATTGATGTGGATGGTACGCTCTACAGTTGGCGCGATGGCGAAGGAATATTGTTTGATGAGACCTATATCCATTATGCAGAGAACGAGAGTGGGCAGAACCGGCTGATTTTGTTTTGCGATATTGAGCGACCAATGCGCTATCGTTGGGCGCAATGGGTTAACCACTGGGTGGGGAGAAACCTAATGACAGCCGCCACTGCACCCAATGAAGAAGGGGATCGCACTGGAGGGGTTAATAAGGCATTTAAATATATCTATGCGGTGCGTAAAGTGGGGAAGCGGCTAAAAGCCTGGAACCGTAGAATTTATTATTTGATTAAATGGCTATTATTTGGCGGTATTGCAGCATTGATTTTTTATGCGTTGTAGTTTTTACGCTCTGTTATCGCAGTCAGGAAAGAAACCCGGTAATGAAATAGCAAAAAGCCCGCTTAAGTTTCCTTAAGCGGGCTTTTCTAATATGGCTCCTCTGACTGGACTCGAACCAGTGACATACGGATTAACAGTCCGCCGTTCTACCGACTGAACTACAGAGGAATCGTGTGAACGGGGCGCATGATATCTAGCATGCCTGATACTGTCAACGCTAAATTGGTGTATTTGGGCTGACTGCTCAGCATCTGAACAAATGCTCGGTATCTTTCACGTTATTGCCGTGTTGGTGACACGCCGCAGATTGAAATCTTTTGGGCCTTATTGGTTATTTTCCCAACGTTTTAATCGGGTAAGAGGATCTTGACGATAGAAAGCACAGAAATGCTGATAAACAGCAGGGAAGCGGCTTTCCAATAACTCTGGTGCACTGAAAAAATATTCTGACAATACCGCAAAACACTCCGCCGGATCACTGGCGGCATATGCATCCATGCTGGCAGCATCGACGCCCACCATGTCAATCTCATCTTGAATATTGTCCATCGCGCGATGCAAATCATATTCCCATGCGGCAACATCACGCATAGCAATCGGAGGGACACCATTGGCATTGCCGCCGTTGCGCATATCCAGTTTATGCGCTGCTTCGTGGATAACAAGATTAAAACCGGATAAATCGAATGAATCCTGAATATCTTGCCAATTCAGAACAATAGGACCTTGCTCCCAACTCTGACCAGACTGCACTGTTTGGCCCGTATGCACCAAACCAACATCATCTTGCCAGTCTTCATCAACCACAAAGGGGGATGGATAAATCAACACTTCATGAAAGCCATCCAACCACTTTGCGCCTAATTCCATCACGGGCAAGGCGAATAATAGTGTCAGACGAGCTTGCATTAATGAGGTTAATACCAACCCTTGTAAGGGGACCAGCCGTTTTTGTTGCAACAAATGACTCGCAACAGAGACCAACCGCTGTTGTTCCTGCTCATTTAAAGGTGCCAGCAGGGGAATATCCAGCGCTTCACGCCACTGTGCAAGCATCTCCGCTTGCGGTTGATTTGCTTTCCACAGCCACTTAATCATCAGGTTGCTCACAAAGTGATAATTTGAACGTCTAAAGCAGAGAGGTGTTGTTGTAAACATGCCGTAAAAAGGGGCATAAACGCAACCGTTTCATGGAGAGATACCTAAGCGGCTGAATGGGGTGCCCCGAACATAGCCTTTTAGAAAGGGAAAATCCTCCAGCGCTCTTCAATTATTCAAGCACTTATAGAAAAAAATTTCAGCGATCCTTATCACACAAAGCCTGTTAATCAGGTAGGCATAAGGCTTTCTGATATTAGGTATATATTTAAATATGGGAGCAAGTTGAGATTCATTTTACTTGTTAAAAATGCAGGAGAAAACCATTCGTGGCTTAAGAGTGTCAATCATGATATCGACGGCGGTATTGATGCTAATGCCTGTTGTGCACGCCGATGGGCGTAAAACTGACCCTATCGTAGCGGCGCAACACCATTTTGAGCAGATTCAGTCCTATCAAGTCAGGGTGCACTCTCAGTCTGCATCGGGCGACTCAACGGCAATTCGTTACAGCTACCTTAAGCCGGGATACGTTCGTATGGATTTTGCTGAACCCCACAGCGGCGCAACATTAGTTTATAACCCAGACAGCGGTAAAGTGCGTTTATGGCCATTTGGCGTAGGGACGCTGCCTGTTCTGAGCCTTTTACCGAGCAATAGCTTGATACGTGATAAAAGCGGCCACCGGGTTGATCAGTCTGATATAGGTAGATTGTTGCACAATATTAATAGCTTACAACAAGATGGCCACACCATCATTGTCGGCGAAGAGAAGTTAGCACAACAATCTGTTTTGCATTTATCGGTCATTGGTTCTGCAAGAGCCACCATAGAGAATGTACATCGCTATGATATTTGGTTGGAAAACAGCCAAGGTTTTCCAGTCAAAGTGATCAGCTATGATGCCGATGACCAACTACTGGAAACCGTCGTGATGGATGCCATGGTAGTCAACGTACATTTTCCTGCGCATTTTTTTATCCCTTAGTACGGAGTTCAGTATGGCTGAGTATCAGTTTTCTACTCTCTGGCGAGTTAATGCCCCGCTTCAAGTTGTATGGGATGTCCTTTACCACCCCGATAGGTGGCCAGATTGGTGGAAAAGTTTGGAACAGGTCACTGAGATAGAAAAAGGTGATATACAGGGTATCGGTGCGCTGCATCGCTATACTTGGAAAGGTGTTTTGCCCTACCGAATCACGTTTGATATTCATGTCATCACGATTAGTCCTTTGCACTTATTGGAGGGGCAGGCCAGTGGTGAGGTTGAAGGGATAGGGCTGTGGACATTATTTTATGATGGTACAAATACTATAGTCCGTTACGACTGGCAAATTAGAACAAATACACGCTGGATGAATTATCTAGCCCCCATTGCGGCACCATTATTTCGCTGGAATCATGACCGCGTCATGCGTGAAGGTGCTCAAGGGCTGGCTCGTATATTAGGCGCCAAGGTTGATATCGGTTGAGTGTTAGCAACTTACTTGCAAATAATATCAGGCCACTGAGCAGAGTATCGGTGGCTTGAATTTTTATTACCTACGAAAGTACAGGCACTATTTTAAATAAAGACGTTGGTTTTTCATTATCAAAAGTATTCCCCCCTAAATAGTGCTCGATTGATCTAGACTTAATCACTATGATGGCAGCGCTCAAAAAGCTACAGATCGTCAGGCTAGCGAAGCGAACTGATAATGATTCCCTTTTAGCACTTGTATAATATGAGGTTTTTTGTTTTTTTTTATCACTATTAATGTTAAAAATGATGCAACTTTTCTCTAGTGAAAATATTTTTCACTTTTAGAACGTAAATAATGTGTAAATGTCATTTTTTGATAAATTCTCACTTGGTTTTTTCTTGACGTGGCGCAAAATTGACTGTTTTTTAGTGACTTTATTGTTGCCATATATAAGAAAAATCCTACTACGCTGTTTTATATTGTTTTTTTGTTTGATGCTTATTCGATTTTATAAATCGATGACTTTCTGAATTTCTCATTTCCTGTATGATTATTCCTACACATATAAGGATATTTCTCACAGGTGAATTCCCTCCTTCTTTTACATCCGCTGACGATTCCTATTATTTAACCAAATAGTAATGATTCTGAATTTTTAGCTTAATTGACAATATCTAAAATGATGAAATAATGGTCATAACGAAATCGGACTTCATTAATTATGATATAAATCCTAATTAAACCTATCGGTATAAATATATTTAAAGTCACGGGGAAACATACATGAAAATTAAAACTAGCAACGTATTAATTGCTGCTATCGCTGGTGTGTTTATTGCACAATCTGCTTTTGCAGCCGACGGTACTATTACTATTAATGGTCAAATCACTGACACCACTTGTGGCGTTTCTGTCAATAATGGCACCAACGATGGAACAGTAATATTGCCTACTATTTCTGCAAGTGCATTGAGCTCTATTAACTCTGTTGCTGGTACGACACCTTTCAATATTGTGTTGTCTAGTTGTACTGGAGCATCAATGAGTAATGCCTATGCTTATTTTGAACCGGGTGCTTTGGTGGACACCGCGACAGGCCGTTTGAACAGTAATGGTACATCAACCGGTGTTCAGGTTCGTTTATTAGACAAAGGTATCTCACCCATTGTGGTCGGAAGTTCCGGTCAGGGTAGTGTGGTCGAGGATATTACTGGTGGTGGTGCAACATTAACCTATTACGCACAGTATTATGCTAACAACGCATCAGTTAACGCAGGTACAGTAACGACGCAAGTTGACTATACTATTGTTTATGACTAATTAAAGCTTGTGGCATAGCGGAGCTGAAGGCGAATTGGTGTTTATTTCCAACGTTTTCAGCGACAACATGGGAGCTTAATGCTCCCTGTTTCATTCGCTCTATAATTGGAAACTTTATGCGTAAAACACTTTTCATGGCATTTGCTCTTGTCACATCATTGATAACCGCAACAGCGGCTCATGCTGAAGTGATCATCAAAGGTACGCGTGTTATTTACAATGAAAAACAGCGTGAGGCTGTGGTTCAGGTTTCCAATACCGGTAATATGCCAGTTCTTCTTCAAGCCTGGATTGATAATGGCGATGCGAATGCACGCCCCGAGACAATCAAGGTACCTTTTAGTGTTACCCCCCCTGTAATACGTTTAGATCCTAAACGGGATCAGACCATTCGTCTGTTTCGTACAGGCAGTGGATTAGCGGCAGATCGGGAAACTCTCTTTTGGTTTAATTTGTTAGAAATTCCACCGAAACCTACCAAAAGCGCTACCGGTGAGGATAACAAGCTGCAATTGGCTTTTCGTACCAGAATTAAATTGTTTTATCGCCCGGCAGAATTAACGATGCCATCAGAACAAGCGATTAAGCATTTGACCTTCTCTAAAAAGGGCAATCAGCTGGTAATAAAAAATGCGTCACCGTATTACATTACCTTTAGAAAAATTGAGTTACGTGCTTCAAAAGACAGCCCAGTTCTGGCTAACTTGAGTAAAATAAATAATAAAATGGTGGTACCTTTTGCTGAACTGAGTTTGCCAATGACAGCTCAAGGATCGATTAATAATACGACACAAGTGTTTTATTCTATTATCAATGATCAAGGCGGCGAAACGCAGAGTACGCAAAAGTTGGTGCAGTAGAATTATAAAACATAAATACAATTAATATTTACTTTTTCCCATTCAGGGTACGCACTCATTTAATGGCCTCGACATAATGCTTAGTTATTACATGTGTTATCAAAAACGCGAGCGCCCGAAATATCTATCGGTATTATCTCTTGCTATTTATAGCTTGGGTGGTGTGCTATTTAGCCTATCCGCTGTAGCGGAAGATCCTGAGCATGTTGAATTTAGTGATTCTTTCCTCCGTTTCTCTGTCGATGCTGCTCGTTACAGTGAAGGTAACCCCGTAGCTCCTGGTGAGCGCAGCATTGATATCTACTTAAATGAGCAATGGATTGGTCGTCAGTCCGTGCGTTTCGAATTACCGTCACCAGAATCGAAAGTTGCCTCTCCGTGTTATGACTTAACATTATTTGATGAATTAGGGATTGATACCAGCGCAGTGTCATCAGATGTTCTAAAGCAGCTAGAAACCACCGGCGCTTGCTCTTCACTGAGCACGATTTTGGAGGGGGGCAATGCTATTTTTGATGAGAATACACAGCGTCTGGATATTCAAGTTCCTCAAGCCTTTTTAATCCGCCAGGCTCGTGGCTATGTTAATCCTAAATATTGGGATGATGGTGTCACTGCGGCAACCTTAAGATATGACTATACCGCCTATCGCAGTAATCAAACTGATATCAGCAGCCAGACATACCAATATCTTGGGTTGTTGGGCGGTTTTAATTGGCAAAGTTGGCGTTTGTATTATCGAAGTGCATTAAATCGTAGTGACAGTCAGGGGTTTGATTATCAGAATCTGGCCACTTATGCAGAGCGTGCGGTGCCTTCCTTACACAGCAAAATGACGATTGGTGATTCAAACACGGATGGTCAAGTGTTTGACAGCATCAGCTATCGCGGTATTGAGCTCGCCTCGGATGACCGTATGTTTGCAGACTCTCAGCGTGGCTATGCGCCGGTAGTGCGAGGTATTGCCCGAACCAATGCCCGAGTGGTCGTACGCCAACAGGGTCAATCTATTTATGAGACCACGGTTCCTCCAGGACCGTTTGCCATCGATGATCTCTACCCCACCGGGCAGGGTGGCAATTTAAGTGTGACTATCACCGAAGCTGATGGTAGTGAACAGTCTTTTACTGTTCCATTTGCCTCAATTGCCGAATTGCTGCGTCCGGGAACCACACGCTATTCCTTGATGGCCGGCGAGTATCGTGACAATTCGATGGCAGAAACCCCAACTCTATTTATGGGGACGTTACGCCACGGTTTATCTAATTTAATCACCGGCAATGGTGGCGTTGTTGCGGCTGAAGGCTATCTCTCCGCGTCTGCTGGGTTGGCATTCAATACTCCGGTAGGCGCGCTGGCGTTTAGTGTGACGCAAGCACAAACCCGATTGCCCGGTGAAAGTGACCAGAATGGTCAGAGTCTGGGGATAACCTATGCCAATTCGTTACCGGAAACCAATACCAGCCTGACCATTGCCAGTTATCACTATTCCAGCGACGGTTTTTACACACCGTCAGAAGCCATGCGAATGCGCGACTATTTACAACATGGTGAGGTGAGCAGAAGAACCATCAATTCAGGCTTGCCAACCGATAGCACAGACTATGATGACAGTTTTAAATATCGCCGTCGTAATCAGGCGCAAGTCAGCATTACCCAAGGTTTACCTGAAGGCTATGGTTCATTTTATGCCAACGCCAATGCACAGGATTATTGGGGCGGGCAGCGGCGCGATATGAGTTTTCAGCTCGGCTATAATAATAGCTATAAGTCACTGAGCTATAACGTAGCCCTTAACCGTTTGCGTAATATGTCGAGTGGGGAATGGGATAACCAATTAAGTGTCTCTTTCTCTATTCCACTGGGAACCCGTAGTGGAGCCTCGCGTTTGAGCACCAGTTACACCAGTACGCGTGAAAGTAGTTCAGTACAAACCGGGGTTTCAGGTTCTGCGGGCAGTGATAATCAATTCAACTATGGGGTTTCGGTCGCGAATAATCATACTGATGAGAATGGCAGCTATAACACTCTGGGTGTGAATGGGAATTGGTTGGCTCCTAAAGCGACAATTGGCGGCAGTTATTCAAAAAGTCATGATTACGATCAGGTTAGTGCAAGCCTTTCTGGTGGTGTGGTTGCTTACCGCGGAGGTGTGGTGTTTGCGTCATCTCTGGGGGATACCGTTGGGATTGTTGAGGCACCCGATGCGGTGGGAGCACGGGTAACTAACTATTCCGGCATGCGCCTTGATAGCCGTGGTCGGGCGGTTGTGCCTTATTTAAGTCCTTACCGGCAAAATGATGTCGAGATTGATCCAAAAGGTTTATCTGCCGATGTGGAGTTTAAAACAACCAGTCAACGAGTGGCTCCAACCGCAGGTGCGGTGGCGTTGTTGAAATTTGAGACCTCAAGCGGTTATTCAATTTTGTTGACCGGGCATCTGGCGGATAACACGCCACTGCCGTTTGGTGCGGAAGTCAAAGATGCTCAAGGTATCGGCGTTGGCTATATCGCTCAAGGCGGACAAGCGCTGGTTCGGGTCAATGAGCAAGCCGGCCACTTACGTGTGGTTTGGGGTGAAGGTGTGGGTGAAAGCTGTGGTTTTGATTATCAATTACCCGGCAGCACAGTGGCTCAGGGTGAATTCCGGCAGTTGGCGGTGATATGCAAATAAACGCCTATCGGAATACAGGGATACGATAATGATGCGACGTGATGTTTTACACTTTTTATCGGCACTCGGTACTGGGATTATCAGAGAGAAATATCGGCTCTTGGGGGGGCTATTACTGCTGGTTTATGCCGGAGTCGCCAGTGCTGAGGGGAGCTATGCTAGCTGTGCGCGTAACAGCGGCTATTATCAGTATTTCGATACCACGTCTTTGGAAATAGGCAAAGACAGTGTTGTGGGCAGTGTGATTGGCCCTTGGATCAATTCAAATAATTCGACTGCTTGGAATTGTACGCCAAACAGTAACTACCAACAGCCAATAACCTTTAGTGTGCAAGGCTACCCACCTTATGTGGTTGATAGCAGCATCAGTACCGATGGACAAACTTATACTGTTTATAATTCTGGCAAAGCAGGCTTGGGATATATTGCCCGTTGGCGTTTCACGTTGAACGGTAAAACTACCAATTGGCAGCCACTGACCATTGCTACCGGGGGGCAGCAGACACACCCTGAGTCGATTGCCATCAATTACAATGCGGGGGTTAAGTTCTATCTAGGGTTAGATGTTCAGATACGTTTCGTTAAAACTGCCAACACACTGACCAATGGTGCGATCCCGTTGTTTGACCCAACCTACATGCGCCATGTACAAACCTATAATAACGGTACGCCTGCGCCGGGCGATCTCACGTATATGATCACTCAATTTAAATCTGGCAGTTCAATCATAGCCAATGGTGGCACGTGCACCACCCCTAATGTGACGGTCAACTTGCCGGAGGCTTCAGTGCGTGATTTTAATGGCATGGGGTCCATTGCGGGGCGGAAAGTATTTAATCTGGCGTTCAACCAATGTCCAGCAGGGTTAGCCAGCATTGGATATAGCTTCGCCGCGACCACGCAAGTGCTTGATGCCACGAATGGTGTCGTGGCACCGAATGCCAGCTCCACCGCCAGTGGCGTGGGTATCCAGTTACTGCGTGGAAATGGCGCGCCGGTGACATTTGGGACGGTTTACCTGCTGGATAATTACGATGCTACATTAAAGGCCAACTACACCGTGCCCTTGCAAGCAGGGCTGTTTCAAACCGGTAGCACCGTGGGCGCAGGCAGTGCTAATAGCAACATCACTTTTACGCTGAATTATAAGTAGGGCCTCTATGTCAGCTTTTAATTGTTGGGGTTTACGCCTGAAAAGTAGAGGATTAAGGGGCTTGATGCTGACGAGTATCATGGTCCTATTAATTCAAACTCCGATAGCACAGGCCGAGATCTATCTGGGCGTAACGCGTTTGATAGTCAATGCGAAAGATAAAGAGGCGACACTAAGAGTGGTCAATGAAGGTCGCTCTCCAGTGTTGTTACAGATATGGGTTGATACCGGGGAAAGTGAAGCGGCACCTGAGAAAATCACAACACCTTTTATTGTTGCGCCGCCCATTTTGCGTCTGGATGGCAAACGTTCGCAACGCCTGAGAGTGTTGTTTACTGGCAGCGGGGCACCTCTGCCCAGTGATCGCGAATCGGTATTTTGGTTGAATGTGCTGGAAGTTCCGCAAAAGGTGAATAACAACGCGACGAGTCAGATGCAAATGGCATTCAGAACGCGCATCAAATTATTCTATCGACCAGCACAATTACAAGGTATAAGTACGGTCAATATTCAGGATAAACTGAATTTTCGCTTGATAAAACAAGGGAATAAATCATCCGTGCTTGTGAGTAACCCCACACCTTTCCATCAGACGTTGCTCGAAATATCGTTGGGGCGAGATAAAAATCAGGCGGTGGCCACTGTGATACCCGAAAACGGCATGATAGACCCCAAAGGACAGGACAGTTTTGTGCTGGAGCAGACAAAAGGAGCTGTCACCACCGGAATGAAGGTGTTTTACTCCGTGCTGGATGACTTCGGTACCGTCATGACTGGTGAGCAGACATTGCAGCCTTAACATCCTGAATATTCAAAAATAAACATCTTTTTTGATCCGTTTTTACGGTGATAGTCTTCGGGTGTTTTCTAAATGAATAACCAAGAAAATTCCTATAAATCAATAAAGTAGATCCCTTTTTGTCTCATTTTTTATTGGTCTCTTTGCCCACAAATGATACCTTTCTAGCATCATTTGGTGCGGAATAATTCGAATCCCTCCTCACCAGACAATGGCTGATTATTTCAGCGTTAATACACAGGTGCATTTATGACGCTTTATGATATTAAACCGCGATTTCAGGCGCTGTTGCGCCCGTGTTTGGTTTGGTTATATCAGCGAGGGATTACAGCTAATCAGGTCACATCATTTACCCTGATAGCTTCATTGGGGGTTGGCTGCTTAATGATGTTATATCCCTCGCGGATAATATTTGCCCTACTGCCAGTGTTTTTGTTTATCCGCATGGCACTGAATGCCATCGACGGCATGCTGGCTCGGGAATTTAACCAACAGTCGTCATTGGGGGCTTTATTGAATGAAATCGGCGACGTTGTCTCCGATATTGCGTTATATCTGCCATTCGCTTTACTGCCTTTGGCTCGCCCAGAACTGGTCATATTGGCAGTGTTTTTAGCCTTACTGAGTGAGTTTTGTGGCGTGATGGCGCAAACCTTGGAGCGGCCAAGGGGGTATCAGGGGCCGATGGGGAAAAGCGACCGTGCATTGTTGTTCGGGGCTTATGGGTTGGCTATTGCCGTATGGCCGGGGTCATTGGCGTATTCCGGGTGGTTATTTGCTTTTGCATCGCTGTTATTGCTGTGGACCTGCGTGAATCGCTGCCGGGCCGCGCTAAAGCCAGAGGCATAATATGAACACAACGCTTGCTATCAGCTTGTCCGTTATTTTTGCTCTCTTGGCACTTGCCAGTGCCATTATGCTGGTATTGATATGGCGCTATCCGCAAAAGGACTGGTTGGAATTACGCCAACGCATCACTAGTTGGTGGCTGATCATCATTGTTTTTGCTGTGGCGATGGTTAGCCCGAAATGGCTGTCGTTGGTTATCTTTGGCTTCATTAGTTTTCTGGCCCTCAAAGAGTTCCTGACACTTATTTCAACCCGCCGTTCTGACAATATTCCTCTGCTATGGATGTATCTCGCTATCCCTATTCATTATTTATGGATTGGCATGGGCTGGTACGGCATGTTCGTTATTTTTATTCCGATCTATGCCTTTTTATTCCTGCCGGTGCGTATGGTGCTGATTGGTGATACCAAGGGCTTCCTGCATGCGGCGGCGAACATGCATTGGGGCTTGATGACCACAGTTTTTGCTCTAAGTCATGTGGCATTTTTGATGGTCTTGCCTGGCGGCATTGGTGGGCAAGGAGCACTGTTAGTGGTCTTCTTGGTGGCGCTAACTGAACTCAATGATATTGCTCAATACTTATGGGGAAAGTCATTAGGCCGCATTAAAGTTACTCCGAGAGTTAGTCCAAATAAGACGTTGGCGGGTTTATTGGGTGGTGTGGCAACGACCATGCTTTTAGCGGGGATTTTGGGGCCTTTATTAACCCCGATGAACTTTACTTTCTCACTGTTGACCGGATTACTGATTGGTTTTACCGGATTTTGCGGTGATGTGGTGATGTCGGCGGTTAAACGAGATCTTGGGGTGAAAGATTCAGGCAAATTACTCCCCGGTCATGGCGGCATTCTCGACCGGCTTGACTCTCTAATCTACACCGCGCCACTGTTCTTTCATTTTATTCGCTATTTTTATTATTGAGGGCTGGCCGTGAACCGACTGTTGCGCTGGATTTTTACGTTGTGTGTCGCGTATCCGGTGGTACTGGTATGGCTGGGTGTGTCTGTTTGGCAGCGAAAACAACTACCGCTCAAAGGGCCGGCCATTGTGGTGGCAAATCATAATAGCCATTTGGATATCTTGACGCTGTTTACCTTATTCCCCTTATCAACCCTGTCGCAGGTTCACCCCGTCGCGGCCGCCGACTACTTCCTGCGTAACCGTGCTATCGCTTGGTTTGCAACCAAAGTGATTGGCATTATTCCGGTAGCCCGGGGTGGGGCAGGCAAGGGCAGTGACCCGCTGGCAGGCTGCATTGATGCGCTGTCTAATAATAAAATTGTGATCTTGTTCCCTGAGGGGACACGCGGCGAGCCGGAAAAATTCTCCGCGTTCAAATCGGGTTTGTGGTATTTGAGCCGCCAATTTCCCACTACGCCAATCACTGCGGTGTATATGCATGGGCTGGGGCGAGCGATGGGTAAAGGGCAACGAATCCCGGTGCCCTTTTTTATTGATATCTATGTTGATAAACCTTTCTATTTTCATGATGACAAACAGACATTCCGAGCTGAATTACAGCAGCGGTTTCTCACCCTGCAACAACGCGCAACAAGGAAAATTCCGTGACTCAAGGACATCGTATTGCTCAGGAACTCACCTTTACGACTAGTGATAATGTTCCGCTCTTCTACCGCTGTTGGCCAGCGCAAAATAGCCCGACCAAGCGGGTAATTGTGTTGTTTCACCGTGGTCATGAGCATTCAGGGCGTTTGCAGCACATTGTTGATGAGTTGATGCTGCCTGATGTGACATTTTATGCTTGGGATGCCAGAGGACATGGCAAATCACCGGGAGATCGTGGTTACAGCCCCAGCTTGGCGCGGTCAGTGCAAGATGTTGATGAGTTTGTCCGCTTTGTCGCAGTAGAAAGCCAAGTGTCAATGCACGATATTATGGTGGTAGCACAAAGTGTGGGAGCAGTGCTGGTCTCGACGTGGGTGCATGACTATGCGCCGAAAATTCGCGGAATGATTCTGGCTTCACCAGCATTTAAAGTAAAATTGTATGTGCCATTTGCTCGGCCAGGATTGACTCTGATGCACCGTTTTCGCGGTCTGTTTTACGTCAAGTCCTATGTTAAAGGCAAATTTTTGACCCACGATGCCCAGCGTGTCGCCAGCTTTGATAGCGATCCGCTGGTTAGCCGACCCATTGCGGTTAACATCCTGCTAGATCTCTACCGCGCCGCCGAGCGAATTGTACAAGACGCCGCTGCTATCACATTACCAACCCAATTACTGATTTCTGGGGATGATTTTGTGGTTCATCGCGCACCGCAACAGAGATTTTATCAACGCCTTCGCAGCCCGGTAAAAGAGCAGCACATATTGCCTGGCTTCTATCACGACACTTTGGGTGAAAAAGATCGTCAATTGGCCTTTGATAAAATGCGCATTTTTATTGAGCGCCTGTATACCGAAACGCTGCCCACTCACCATTACCGTTATGAAGACCGCTG
The DNA here is from genome assembly GCF_044905075.1 of Yersinia vastinensis. Classification (NCBI taxonomy): domain Bacteria; kingdom Pseudomonadati; phylum Pseudomonadota; class Gammaproteobacteria; order Enterobacterales; family Yersiniaceae; genus Yersinia; species Yersinia vastinensis. The sequence continues at coordinate 2,916,555 of NZ_CP173260.1, read as the reverse complement.
GAGTGCCAGTGCGGATAGCTATCGCGCATTACAAGTGCCGCTAAAATCCTATTCAGCTGAAGGGTTGTATTACCGCACATTACGTTATGGCATGAAGACGCTAGGTAGCAGCGCCACTGGCGTCCGGTTAGGGTTCGAGACTGGTTTTGACTCTGGTAGTACGCTGGATTATGTCTATCGTAACCAGCCGGAGGGCAAGAACACTCTCGGAAAATATATCGACCAACAATATCTCAATAGCATTGGCTGGCGGGGTATTCGTATGCGTAAAGTTCACTTGCAGCAAACCATACAAATGGCGCTTATGCGGTTACGTGAACAAGGGATGCCACTGCGCATTGTCGATATTGCTGCAGGCCATGGTCGCTATGTGTTGGATGCTCTCACGAATCAGCCTGATGTTGAGCAAATTTTGCTACGTGATTACAGCGAACTGAATGTTGAAAAAGGGCAGGCAATGATTGCCCAGCGTAATTTGACTGAGATTGCCCGTTTTGAAAAAGGTGATGCTTTTGATCGGGATGATCTGGCGAGTTTGACACCCAATCCAACCCTCGCCATTGTTTCTGGTTTATATGAGCTATTCCCGCAAAATGAGATGATTGAGGCGTCATTGGCTGGACTGGCCGCGGCAGTTCCTCCCGGAGGTGTGCTGGTCTACACCGGGCAACCATGGCATCCACAGCTTAAAATGATTGCGCGCGCATTGACCAGCCATCAAGGGGGGCAGCCGTGGGTGATGCGGGTGCGTAGTCAAGGGGAGATGGATGCCCTTGTCGAACAGGCCGGCTTTGATAAATGTCATCAACTGATTGATGAATGGGGTATTTTTACCGTGTCATTAGCGGTTCGTCGTGCCCATGACTGAGGTTAACGGTGTGGCTCGCCGTCGGCAAATCTGGCGGCGAGCTGTGCTATGGCTGTTGTTACTGGGGCCGCTATTCTTTATCAGTTATGGCCAGACCAACCATTTCACGGCCAGCCGCATTGGGGTGGGCAGTGTAGTGTTTGGGTGGGAGCACCATATTCCTTTTTTGCCTTGGACAATAGTGCCCTATTGGAGCATTGATCTGCTCTATGGCTTGTCATTGTTCATCTGTACTTCGCTACGAGAGCAAACTCGTCATGCATGGCGTTTGGTGATGGCATCGTTGGTGGCTTGCCTCGGTTTTCTGTTATTTCCACTTAAGTTCAGTTTTGTACGGCCCATCACTGACGGACCCTTCGGTTGGTTGTTTCAACAGTTGGAACTGTTTGATTTACCATACAATCAGGCCCCTTCATTGCATATTATGCTGGCTTGGTTGTTATGGTTGCGCTTCTGGCCACACTGCCAAGGGATTTTACGTTGGTTAATGAGTGGCTGGTTTGTCTTGATTGCAATATCCGTTTTGACCACTTGGCAGCATCATGTGATTGATATTGTTACCGGGTTAGCCGTGGGCGTGGTTGTCAGCTATCTGATCCCAATAAATAGCAGTTGGTGCTGGCAACGCCCGTGCCATTCATCACTGAAATTAGCACGTTGGTATGGCGGTGGTGCGTTACTGGTGGGCGGGGCTGCATTGTGGCTGGGAAATGGCTGGTCAATATTGGGGTGGCCCGCGTTGGCGTTACTTGCGGTGGCCGTTGGGTATCGCAGTTGCGGGGCCGGGGTATTTCAAAAGCAGGAAAATGGCAGAATTTCACCGTCTGCCTACTTGCTACTATGGCCTTATCGGCTGGGGGCGTGGCTCTCGATGTATGGGTTCACTCGCCAATTACCTTCAGCAATAGAAGTCGCAGGAGGGGTATTTATCGGCAGTTACCCACGAGCACCTCTATTGCAGGCCAGCGTGTTGGATGTCACAGCGGAATTTAGCCGTAGCCGGCATAGCTTGAATCGACCCTATAAGTGCTGCCCGCTGATGGATTTGGTGGTGCCGAGCCAAGAGCAACTTGCACGGGCAGTCGATGCTCTTCATCAACTTCATCAACAGCATGGTACGGTTTTGGTCCATTGTGCGCTCGGTATGTCGCGCAGTGCATTGGTGATTGCGGCATGGTTATTGGACAATAAATGGGCAGTGACGCCACTGGCGGCGGCAGAGTTGCTGCAACAAGTTCGCCCGCAAGTGGTATTGCAGCCACGGCATCTGCAGGCGCTTGCCCTATGGCAAAAAAGGAATATAGCATGCTAAATCATCCTGTAGCAGGGCAGGTTTTGACCATTCATCTTGCCAGTTGGCGCTATTTGGCTGCGCTGACGCTACCCCCCATTATATTTGCTTTATGGGGGGCGGAGAGTTGGGTTGCTGCACTGTTATTGCTGCTTGCGGGCGTAACGCATTACTATTGCTGGCGTTTATGGCTAGATGAGCGTCTTTTTGCTTTGTTGTATACCTGCGAGCCACAAACAGAACATATTGATGCTGCATTACAGCAACTTTGGGGTGAAAAATTAGCAGCAGGCCGCGCACTTGATTCACGCTGGAGGGGAGCGACTAAACTGTTGCGTCGTGCCATAGGCAGCGCTCTATTATTGTGGTTGGTGATGGTGAGTGCGCCGTTGATTGATTTGGTTTTGGCTAGGTGACTTGGCGATACAAAAAGAGACGGCACTATGACGTACCGTCTCATGTTATTGATTCAGTGAACTGAACAGGTTAGTTGTCTTTTTTCTTACCAAAAATCTTCAGTAAGGCGCCCACAGCACAACCAATCACCACACCCAGAATAACCCATTCAGTAAATGACATAATCAAACCCTTTCATTTGTTTGGCCTGATTATATAAATTATTCTCGGCTTGTCCATGTCCGGTCACCTTTACAATTTCGCCAGCATCTCTCGGGTGACAAGGACAATACCATTTTCCGAACGATAGAAACGGCGCGCATCTTCAGTTGCGTTTTCACCAATGACCATTCCTTCAGGAAGGGTGCTGGCGCGATCAATAACACAGCGTTTCAATCGACAAGAGCGCCCTACATTGACGTCGGGCAGCAATACGCAGGAATCAATATTGCAAAATGAGTTCACACGAACTCTGGAAAACAACACGGAGTTGACCACTACGGATCCGGAGATAAAACAGCCACCAGAAACTAATGTATTCATGGTCATGCCGTGGCTGCCAGAACGGTCCTGAACAAATTTTGCCGGTGGTAATGGCTCGGCATAGGTACGTATCGGCCAATGAGAGTCATACATATCCAGTTCAGGGGTCACAGCCGCTTGATCGAGGTTTGCTTGCCAATAGGCATCTAATGTTCCGACATCACGCCAATAATCAGGGGCATCTGGCGAAGTAGAAACACAGGATAGCGAGAAGGGATGCGCCCAAACATGACCTTGTTCGGTGATTTTTGGCAAAATATCTTTGCCGAAATCGTGACTGCTGCTCTCATCAGCATGATCAATCTCAAGCAGGCCAAACAGGAATTCTGCATTAAACACATAAATCCCCATACTGGCCAGACTGCGGTCCGGTTTACCCGGTAGAGTTGGTGGGTCTTCGGGTTTTTCCCAGAACATTTTCACTTGTAAATCTTCGGAGACCTCCATTACACCGAAAGCCGTCGCTTCTTCCTTAGGGACTTCAATACAAGCCACCGTGCAGGCTGCGCCGCTTTCGACGTGATCCAGCAACATGCGCGAGTAATCCATCTTATAAATATGATCCCCTGCCAAAATCACGACATATTCAGCACGATAGCGGCGGATGATATCTAGATTTTGAAACACGGCATCTGCCGTGCCGGTATACCAATGTTCCCGCCCTTGACGCTGTTGTGCGGGTAATAAATCAACAAATTCATTCATCTCTTCACTGAGAAATGACCAACCATGCTGAATATGTTGTACCAAGGTATGGGATTGATATTGCGTTATCACACCAATACGGCGAATGCCTGAATTAAGGCAATTAGATAATGCGAAGTCGATAATGCGGTATTTCCCGCCGAAGTGAACGGCTGGTTTTGCTCGGACAGACGTAAGGTCTTTAAGGCGTGAGCCGCGGCCACCTGCAAGAATCAGGGCCACAGCTTTGTTGGGAAGTTGTCTGGCCGACATGACTCTGTCGATATCGCCTGCTTTCCGCATGTCAGACTCCTTATGATTTATTAATGTAATGACTGCCGGATTATGGGCTATCTCCATCAGCCCTAATACGCGAGATTTTGACCGGGAGTAAAACGGTCTGTGGCCTCCTTAAGTATAAACATTGTTAATTACATAATCGGCTAATTATCATTCTAACAATGAGAAGCGAATCATATTTAGCGTGTTCCAACACAAATTTTTTCGCCGCAGTCAGTATCAGTAGGCTAGGGCTGTTTATCGTTTTGTACATTGTGAGGTGAGGTATCGTCGACCATACTCGATAGGGCAAAAAATATTCGTAGTTTTAATAAGGATATAAAATTATGACAGTCACAAAAAAGAGTTTGCGGTTATCCGCACTCACTTTGGTACTCGGTAGCTTTACTCTCAGTGCTGCACCGGTTGTCGCACCACCCACCGGTTACACTTTGGAGCGCGTAGTCATTTTGAGCCGTCACGGTGTTCGCTCTCCGACAAAACAAACACAGCTAATGAATGATGTTACCCCTGATAAGTGGCCGCAATGGCCTGTAAAAGCAGGGTATTTAACCCCCCGAGGCGCAGAATTGGTAACACTGATGGGGGGCTTTTATGGCGATTATTTCCGTCATCAAGGGTTGCTACCTATGGGGTGTCCAGCGGATGGGGCCATTTATGCACAAGCAGATGTTGACCAGCGCACTCGCTTAACGGGACAAGCCTTTTTAGATGGGATCGCGCCGGGGTGTGGCCTCACAGTACATTATCAGGCTGATTTGAAGAAAATTGACCCGCTATTTCATCCCGTTGAGGCCGGAGTCTGTCAGTTAGATTCAACCCAAACTCATAAAGCGGTTGAGGAGCGGTTGGGGGGGCCACTAAACACGTTGAGTCAGCGTTACGCGAAACCTTTTGCTCAGATGGGGGAGATATTGAATTTTTCTGCATCCCCTTACTGTCAGTCGCTACAACAAACAGGAAAAACTTGTGATTTCGCCACTTTCGCCGCTAATGAAATCACGGTAAATAAGGCAGGGACCAAAGTCTCACTGAGTGGCCCTTTGGCATTGTCATCAACGTTGGGTGAAATATTCCTGTTACAAAACTCACAAGCCATGCCTGATGTTGCCTGGCATAGACTCAATGGGGCAGAGAATTGGGCTTCACTATTATCGCTACATAATGTGCAATTTGATTTAATGGCTAAGACGCCTTACATCGCACGCCATAAAGGAACGCCGTTGCTGCAACAAATTGAGACAGCATTGCTGTTACAACGTGATGCTCAAGGGCAAAAACTGCCGTTATCACCACAAACTAAAGTACTTTTCCTCGGGGGACATGATACCAATATTGCTAATATTGCCGGAGTGTTGGGGGCGAATTGGCAATTGCCGCAGCAACCTGATAATACTCCGCCAGGAGGGGGATTGGTATTTGAGCTATGGCAGAATCCTGATAATCATCAGCGTTATGTCGCGGTGAAAATGTTCTACCAAACGATGGATCAGTTAAGGGGTGCTGAAAAGTTAGACCTAAAAAATAATCCTGCAGGTATTGTTCCAATCACGGTTGAAGAGTGTGAAAATACGGGTGATAACAAACTGTGTCAACTTGAGACCTTCCAAAAGAAAGTGGCTAAAATGATTGAGCCAGCTTGCCATATTTAACGTAAACTTATCTGGTGAGTAATAATACCTACCGGATAAGTTAATCATTTCTGAACGTGTTATATATACAGCGTTATGGTCGTTGAGTTTAGTTATTAATTGAATTCTAATAGATGTTTGTACTATATAAATGGTAACGGCCGGAGCTGCCTAGAAAATATAGGCTTACTCCGGCATATAAGTACCGAGACTAATAAAGTGAGGTTTTAATTTACCAAAATGCTATGTGCAATAAACAATTAACCGAGTCTGACTAAATCGAACGGAACATAGCGCTCACCCGTTTGCTGTAACTCTACAACTGGTGCTCGCTCTGCTTGTACTGGCCCCAGGCCTTCCGTATGGATAGCTTTTGCTACGTCAATCTCCCCAGTTTGCGCAACCATGACACGTTTGCCTGGGATAATTTGGTTTCTGTTTCTGTCATAGACTTTAACCATATTAACCTCCAATAGTTATCCGATAAGGTTTAACAACTATCGGGTGAATAATCCGCCCATAAAATCAAACCAGTATCTAAGATATATACCTATAGCCGAAAAAATGGATGGCTAAATAACTGCCCGATATAGGCTACACTCGATGAGGTCAATTTCTTTGCCTCAGGTCAAACTATTATAGAGTTGGTTTCTATTGCGGTAAAAATGATATTTATTTTTTTCTCTGTGATCAAGTCTGAAAAGCATTTTTTTTATAGTTAGTTTTCGGTCTATATCATAGGGCCTATAGCTGTGATAAATCCGTTAATAAGCCGGATTTATCACAGTCTGTATCGATAGAAAGCGCTGACTTATATCAGTGCCTTCTGTGTTAGTGATTCTAATATTTTTAGTGGCGATTGCTGGGGGTCTTTCATACCGTCAACCGGTAGTAGGAATGTCTGTTCCAACATATATTGCCCCCCATTGCCGCGTGAGGTGTTTGATCTGAAAAGCAGATCCAACTACTGCCTGATGGGAAGTCAATGGCTTGCTGCTGGCCATTTTTTTGATAATCCAAGTCGGCTTTCATTTTATCGTGCAGTTGGAGCATCAGATGGTCGTAGTGGCTACGACGGCGTTTGGTGATACCGACTTTATGTTGCAGCCAACTGCTAATGGGGGAATAACTGCCAAGTTGTGGCAAATAGCGACTGGCGAGTTGTGTAAAGTCTTCCCCGACGCGCCATGAGCGGGGTTCACCATGAGGATTGATATTGGTGAAGATTCGCATGATTCGCTCACCATAATTAGGCCGCGAAGGGAAAGCATCAACATGTAAACGACTATCATCTTTGCGCCATGATGTTTTATCACGCCAGGCGGTGACAGGATGTAAGCGCAGGCTGTTGGTCGGGCTGTGCAGGGCCGCGGTGTACTCTGGGAGGAGCTGGTTTACTAGGCTAAGACAATTTTGGTAATAGCGCTCAAGTAGCTGGCGGGTTAAGGCTATTTTACTTTCATCGGTGACGCCGCTCAGTGTCCCCTCCAACGGCTTAAAGCTAATGTTTTTGCGTTTAACATCAACGAGTGCCGGGTCAAGCAACAGTTTTTCCTGTTCACTCAACTCGAAAGTCAGATGAGGTAAAAACAGCACTTTACCTTGTTCCAGTGCATCAATGGCATTGGTACTTTCAATTTCACGGTGATCCCAACGGCTGTATGGGAGCGTAAGAATCGATGAATCTGACGTATGACTTTGATTATGGTTGCTCATCAATTATCCGCTTTTAAATATTATGCATCTCAATCATAACTTTTTATTATAGATAATGTGAGGGCTATGGCACAGATTTCAGATTTTGCTTGCCTTAGACAACTGCATTAAAGGGGGGTGTCGCCTTAAAATTGGGGTCGATTTGACAATTGAAGTCTGGATTTCTGCGTATTCTGACCAGCGATCAATGATTGCATCTAATTGTTCCATTGAGTGGATATATAAACGGCTAACAAAGCAATCGTCGCCAGCAACTTTGTCACATTCAACACACTCAAGAGTCTCCTGAATCATTTTTTCCGTTACGTACAGCATTCCTGCTATAGGTTTGACACGAGCAATAGCCTGCAGACCATAACCGAAAGCCCGTTGGTCCAAGTCTAATGTATAGCTGCGAATGATATTACGGTCTTCAAGACGTCGTAGACGTTCGGATGTACTGGGAGAGGAGAGACAGACTTGTTGAGATAGGTCTTTCAGGGATATCCGAGCATTCTCAGCTAAAATGGCAATCAATTTTTCGTCAATTTTATCCATACCCACCACACCTCTTATTATTAGGTATAATGGTGTTATTATAGGCATCATTTTGATTTATTAACGATATTTTCCTTGCAAAAAGATGATGTTGATTGAATAAAAAATAAATTGACGATTGAGTGTTAAGCCGATGAAGAGCAGGCATAATCTCAATAACAGTCATGATGAACCCATCATCTAAAAAGATATCGTAGCTAAAATATAAACTCATACCCTCTAGAGTGACTAGGGTATGAGTTTGTCTATAGGAGGATTAATGCCTAATTGCAGAGGTGCTGGCTAACGACGAGGTCTCATTCAGGCTATTGGTTCGCATAGATTTTTTTTGCAAATAGGCTAAATCATAAACATCGTAAAAGTCTATTTCACCTTTATTGCTGATAATGTTTTTAAAGCGGAGCTTGAAATCATCACTGATGTTTTTGCTATTTAATATCTCATCAATCGCTTGAGTCGATAATGCACGGCTAAAGAACCATTCGCCGTTATAACAAACACGTAAATCAAGAATACCAATATCTTCAAACTTGAATACAGGTTTGATCTCCATCATAAGAATTGCGGACATCAATACGAAGAACAGAGTAAAGGCAATCATATAGCCAGTACCAAAATAAGGCGTCAAATACATCAAAATCAATACAAAAAAGTATGATATCAACATGGCCAAACAGAGGTAGGGGTGTTTGTAGACAAAGTCGCTGTTAAATTTTAACCGGCCATCTCTATTTTCTTTCTGATTTATTCTTGCGATGTCATCGATTAATATTTTTTTAATTATGTCCATAATTATGACCTTGTGATTAATAACTCATAAAAACTAAACCATAATGGTTTGTTATAGATTAGCATGAAAAGTTAAATTTTAAGCATATCAATTCGATGAATTAGTTTGCAAAACTGTTATAGCTAGCGGGCTCAGTGGATATATTATTTATTAATCAGGTGAAAGCAATCACTTGAGTGCCGATTTCACCTGATTAAGCCTTTGCAATACCGATAATGAGAGATATGAACAGGGCTAAACGGTCAGGACAATTTTACCAATATGCGTACTGCTTTCCATCAACTCATGGGCTTTTGCTGCACCTTCTAATGGGAACGTCTGGAATATCTGTGGTTTCATCTTGTTCTTACCCAGCAATGGCCAAACTTGCTGTTCCAGCTCTTTGGCGATGACCGCTTTCTCAGCAACACTGCGCGAGCGTAATGTGGAGCCGATGTGGGTCAGACGTTTTAGCAGCATCAACATAAGATTAAGATCTTTGGCATTGCCATTCTGGATACCAATTTGAACGATGCGGCCATTCATCGCAGCAGCTTCATAGTTACGAGAGACATAATCTCCAGCAATTAAATCAATAATAACATCAACGCCTTTTCCGGCAGTGGCTCGTTTGGTTTCAGCGACAAAGTCTTCTGTGTGGTAATTAATGGCGATATCTGCACCTAATGCTAAACATGCTTGACGTTTTTCTTCTGAGCCCACGGTGACAATAATCGTTTTTGCGCCGAATGCTTTGCTCAATAAAATTGCTGTAGTCCCTATACCCGAAGATCCTCCGTGAATTAATACTGTTTCACCAGCAGTAAAGTGGCCGCGTTGGAATAGATTACTCCATACAGTAAAGAATGTTTCTGGCAGTGATGCGGCTTCAATATCAGTAAGAGCTGTAGGGATAGGTAAGGCATTACTTTCATGTATGACACAGTATTGGGCATAACCACCACCTGCGATAAGTCCGCACACTTTGTCCCCAATCTTAAATCGACTAACATCAGCGGCAGTCGCAACCACAATACCAGCAACCTCTAAACCAGGAATATCTGATGCACCGGGCGGTGGGGCATATTGCCCACGGCGCTGCATGACATCAGGGCGATTTACGCCCGCAGCAGACACCTTAACCAGAATTTCACCTGCGGCTGGCAGTGGTGTTGGCCGTGTAACCGGGGCTAATACCTCTGGCCCGCCAGGCTGAGTAATTTCAATTGCGACCATGTTAGCTGGGATAGGATTCAGCAATGTCATAATATTCCTTTTGTAACATGAAGGGACTTAGTCAGACGTTATACTAATGATTAGTCACTATATTAGTCTCGTAATAGAAATAGTTCATGGCGAGAATGTGCTTATATGATAACGAAATTGTAAGTATTTGAAGGTATTGTCGGCGCAGAAAAAAACCGGGCTTAGTTGCCCGGTTTAAACAGCAAAGGTTTTACCACTCCCAGCGCATTCCGGCATTGATTTGCCAGTTAGTGTTGATATCTCCCCCAGAGGATTTTTCCACATCAAGGTAGAAACGGGAGTTATTATCTTTTGTTAACTGGATATTGGTACCAATGCCGTAAGTCATCCAGCTATCGTCCCCATCTTGTTTGGTGACCAGCACAGCATCTTTACCCTTAACGGTAACGCTGCGATTGCCGGCAAACTCATGCAGTAAATCAGCTTTCAGATAAATATCACTGTTACTATTGTCCTCAAACCGATGACCGATACGAACCCCGGCACGACCAATAACACTATTAATATTATCCTGATTGACTTCTAGCCCACTGCTGGTGGTGTAGTTAGTTTTATTCAGGTAGGTATAAACCAACTGACCTTGAGGTTCGATGAAATTTCCGTTATCTAGTGAGAATTCACGACCATATTCAGCACTTGCACTCCAAGACCAGTTACTTCCATCACCGTACCCACCTGTACCCAGAGTATTTTGGTAGTCAATGTGGTTTTTCAGGTGACTATATTTCAGGACCAAGTCGATATAGTCTTGTTTCTCTAAACGGTTCCACGAGCCGTAAATAGCCCCGCCGTAGCTTTTATTATCACCTGAACCGTAATTAAATTCTGACTTACCATTCAGATAATGAGCGGCAATACCTTTGGTCCAGACTCCATTCTCATATTCATCTTTATTGTCATAACCTAACTGATAGAAGTGATACTGGTTCTTAAAGTAACTTCCATGTTTATTTTCCATCTCGCCACCTTTATAACGCAGCCAAAGTCCATTTTCTTGCTGGTCACTTCTTAATTCACCGAGTCGTTTATTGAGGCTATCAATTTCAAGGCGAGCCGTCGCTGTAGCATAGTTAACCCCGGCATTTGCCATCACAACTTCGCTAGGTGCACTCAATTGCTTATCAACGCCTGTAATATACCAGTTGGTGCCATATTGGCTTGTAGGGTCACCATCTTTAATGTCCGAACGAATTATAGGTTTATAATCATAAACATATTCGTTAGTGATATCGACCTGCTCATAAGGCTTAAAAGATACATTATTGGCAGCATCGGCTATCCAAATATCTTCACTTAAATCTGCAAGTTTGTTGATATTCAGTGCTTCAATATAGTGAGAGCCACCGGTGCTGCTGCTGACAACCTCAATAAAGTCGCTACCATTCTTAAACTGTTCATCCGTTTTGCTGGTATTTACATCAATAAGGAAAATACCATCCTGCCCTTTCAAGTCATAAATCTTGATACCCTCATTCTGGCTCTTATTCGTATGTAAATTAAAGCCATGTAAGTTAACCACACCGTCTTTTTGTAGATTTAGTACACTGATCTCGGCATTTAATTCATCGGGGATCCAATGGGCTTTATTCATTAAAGTTACATCCAATGCTCCGACCCACGAGTTAGATGTCGTATCATAGAAGTTCACTTCATGCCCATGCCAATAAGAGCCCGTACCATTGAATACAGCAGTAATACTACCCCCACCGTTAGTGATATTATCGCCAAGATCCATATTGCCCATCACATTGAGTTTATGTTGACCCGTTTGGTTAACGATTACTTGGCCCCCATACTTAGCGCTAATTGCATCACTTTTAGCCCCACCATCAGGGTAAGTATTATTATGTTCTAATACCTCCAAGAAATTTTTAGTGTAGGTATTTATATAAACATCACCGTTATTAGCAGTAATAATTGTACCATCGCCTTCTGCATATAGACCATTGTTTGCCGCGGTTGCTGTACCTGTTCCATTGGTATCCATTTCCACCAGAGAATCGATGTGAATTTTACCGTTAATTGTGATATTTGAACCGTCAGAGGCTAACAGTGCAGTGCTATTATTATGGCCATTGCTAATAGTCAGACTATTTATATAACTAAAGTTGTTTAATGAAATGGTATTGTTTTTTTTGGTCGTGAGACCATAGAAAGCATTATAATAATTAGGGTTGGATATGTTATTACCATGTATATTGATGGAATAGTCACCTATATTATAACTTTTACCATCACTTTCCGATTTTGCGAAGTAAACTACGAGAGGCTGATTAGGGTTATCGATAGTGACGTTGGCGTTATAGTTGCCATCATTATAAATCACATCAGATAGATTAAATAATTTTGGATCGATTTTTGTCGAGGTATAAAGTAAATTATAGTTCCCGGCAATACTGCACCCAGACCACATTATATTGCTAATGAGGATAGGTAAGATTGATGCTCTAAAAGTTTTAGATTTATATTTGCGTGAGTACACGTTTATAGACTCCAGAATTAAAAAGAATATAAAGTAAGCATGTGGTCACTATTAATGAAATCCACTGCACCTAAAATTCAGCTGGTAGTTTAATTTTAGGTGAATTAATAACTAAATATTGCACGCGATATTATTTTGTAAAAAAACTTCATCATGTCAATCATGATAATAGCGGGAATACATAACTTTACGTTTGTATCTAACTTTTTGTTATAAGTATGATTGGTATTAATTTTTTTTATTTTATGTTTGTCTATTTCATTGTTACTTATGATGATTGTTTTTTAAGTTAAAGTCTTTGGGGGTTTGTTATTGCACTGTAATGACGATTCACATGGTGGTTCATATAACTATGAACACTATAAGTAGTGTTTGTAGGTTTGGTGATTATGCCGTGAATTAATTTTTACAAATATTATTAAATAATTTATTTATTATATGAGATTAATAACAAACTTGGATTTTGTTATTTAATTTATAGGATTATGACTATCCGAGCATGTTATTTACAAGCCCGGATGTCATTGACCTTATTGGGTTATTTTCTACTGAGTGTTGTATTTCCAACTAACTTGATATTGATAAATTTCATCGGTTAGCAAATCATCAATATGCACACTGGGACTCCATGAATCATCGCCACCAACCCCCATATGGAAACCATCAATATTCAACCAAGTGCCTAGTTCTGGTTTGAGTAAGTGCTGATGGCTGGTATTCATCAGCTGCTGCATGCTGTAACGGCTAATTCCAAAATGGAACTGACCTGTTAATTGCCAATTTCCGTATTCTAGACGGCGGGTATAGCAACGTAAGCCATTTTCGCTTGGGAATATATAGGGGGTGTGCATTTGTTCGAGTGGTTGCGACCATCGGCCATATTGCGCGGAAAGCTGGCGGTCAGGATAGTTTTCATGTGGCCCGAGCCCTAACCAGCTAACATTTTCTGCGATATCTGATAATTGACAACACATACCAATTCTTGCTGGTGAGGGCAGTGATGTAGCCACTTGAACTCGGACATCAATGGTCATTTGGCCTTGCTGATCAAAACGGTATAGCCAATGTGAATACAATACCTGCTCGTTGGCAAACGTGTAGCCATACTCAGCACTAATTTGTATTGAGTGAGCTAAGGTATCAGCCTGTAGTGATAAACAATGCTGCTCTAGTTGATACATACCGGCTTTTTTCCAGCGTTCAACCCAAGCGTTGGGATCAATACGAGTAGCCTCACTGACGCCAATATCATTATCCAGCGGTGTACGAACAAATTGATCACGTAATGGGGTCAATAACATCATCTTTTCCCCGACCCACCACTGTTCTAATAGGCCGGTTTGGCGACTGAACTGCCAACGCTGATGCTGATGTATTACCCAAATATGATGTACATCCTGGTGTAACTGGAGATGATTTGGCGTGAAGACTTTTGCTGTACAAGCAGGAGGGAAAGATATCGTCTGTGGTAAACGCCACTGATGCCAGGCACAGCGATGATTGTTTGGCGACCAAGGCGTCTTTTGCACTTGTCTGACTTCAGCATTCAACCATGTATGGCCTTCATCGACAGCCGGTAATTGTGCTGCCAGTGTGTATTGTTGTGTGCTTTCAGGCTGTATTTCTAATGGGAAATCCCCTTCCAGCACTAATTTACCCTCTGACTCAATACGCCAATAGAGATGTTCGTTGTCACTTTTTCGAAACAAATACTCACTGGCGACACTAATCACCAAGGGTTCGGTACTAAGCAGCTTGAACTGGAAAAACTGCTGGGCGCATTGTGCTTCATACAGACTTGGATGAGGGGTTCGATCAGGGAAAACAAGCCCATTCATGCAGAATTGGCGATCATTTGGAGTATCACCAAAGTCACCACCATAAGCCCAATAGGGCTGCCCATTTTCATCGTGACGAGTGAGACTTTGGTCTACCCAATCCCAAACAAAGCCCCCTTGTAGTCGAGGGTATTGTCGGAATGCCTGCCAATAGCGGGCGAATCCACCAAAACTATTACCCATGGCATGGGCATATTCACACAGAATCAATGGACGAGATTCATTCGGTAAGCCAACCCATTTCTTAATTGACCATTTCGGTACAGCCGGGAACGGTTGGTCTTCATCCACACGCGCATACATTGGGCAAACAATATCCGTTGCCAGAGTATTTGCTCCTCCTCCTTCGTACTGAACTGGGCGTGTGGGATCGTTAGTTTTTATCCAACGATACAAGGCATCATGGGTGGCGCCGTGACCTGATTCGTTGCCGAGTGACCAAATAATGATGCAAGGATGGTTACGATCACGCTGAACCATCCGGGTAACACGCTCACTAAAAGCAGAAAACCACTGTGGATCATCAGCGAGACGCCCCATGGGCTGCATACCATGTGTTTCAATATTGGCTTCGTCAACAACATACAATCCATAACGGTCACACAGGCGATACCACAATGGATGATTAGGGTAATGTGAACAGCGCACGGCGTTAAAGTTATGCTGCTTCATCAGAATGATGTCTGTTAGCATACTTTTTTCATCTATAGCTTGGCCTGTTTGCGGGTGATGTTCATGGCGATTGACCCCACGAATCAGCACGGCTTTACCATTTATCTTGAGTTGGCCTTGATGAATAGTCACTTGCCGGAAGCCGACGTCATAAGCCTCCGCCTCAATCAGTTCTTGTTGATGATTCAGTAGAGAAACGACTGCACGATACAGCGTGGGTTGCTCTGCACTCCATAAGGACGGGTGTTCAACTCGAAGCTTCAAGTGGGTACGATCAGTATAAGGGCCTCGTTCATCAATTGCCGATGTACCAAGGGGTTGCTGTAAGCTCGTGACCAAGGTCTCAGCCAGCCAAAGTTGTACACGGACTTGATAAGCTCCGGTGACTTGCGGATTATTAATTTCAAGGGATGGGATATTAATCGCGGCCATCACCTCTAAAGTGGCAGAACTAAATTCAGGGGATAAATTGGTCGTAATGTGAATATCCCGCAAATGAATATCTGGTTTATGCAGCAGGCTAACATCACGGAAAATCCCACTCATACGCCACATATCCTGGTCTTCCAAATAGCTACCATCACTCCAACGTAGCACCAGAACAGCAATACGGTTCTTGCCCACTGTTAAGTAAGGTGTGAGATCGAATTCTGCGGGCAGGCGGCTGTCTTGCGAATACCCAACCCAGTGGCCATTGCACCACAAATAGAATGCAGAATTCACGCCATCAAAAATGATGCGGGTTTGACCTGATAATAGCCAGTCGGCCTCAACCGTAAAATCATAAGAATAACAGCCTGTTGGGTTCTCCTGCGGGACGTGTGGTGGATCGACAGGAATGGGATATTGCACGTTGGTGTAAATCGGCGTGTCATAACCATGAAGTTGCCAGTTAGCTGGAACAGGTAGCGATGCTACCTCCGGTAAGTCCTGTTCGACCCAACAATCTGGCACTGCCTCGGGTTGGGTAAAATAGCTAAATGACCATTGCCCATTAAGTAGCAATTTCTGCGGTGAAGACTCGTCATTTTGGGCTGAATTGATATCACGCCAACTGTGGAATGGTGGGTGAGCTTCAAGGCGATGGTACTGCGTCACCTGCGGATTCTCCCAATCCCTACGGGATAAAATCTGCGAAAGGGTAGGTCTAGGCTGATGTTGAACCTTTTGCGGTGACGTCATGATATCTGCCTCATATTCTGTGGGTATTTTCTTATTTTAGTTAGCGATAGGGAAAAATGTTATGCGCTCACAATTTGATGCTATCAAGATGAGTTCAGCAGAAAGTAAAGTAAATAGTGGTGAGTTAAATAGTCGAGAGTGATCGCATTTATTCATTTTTACGGATTTTGGGATTAAATGGGGCGGTTGTTTGGCGTATTGTCAGCTCGGTGGCCAATAACAAAGATTCAGAGGGCGGGGTAATTGTATGGTGCAGTCTAACCACTAGGCGGGAAACACTTTCTTCACCTAATCGCTTGAAGTTCTGTCTGATAGTGGTCAGGGGGGGCTGAAAATAGGCACTGTCTGCGGTGTCATCATATCCAATGACAGAAACCTGACTTGGCACTTCGATATGATGTTCATGCAATGCTCGCAGTACACCCAGAGCCATTTGGTCGTTAGCCACTAAAATGGCGCTAAAAGGAATATGGCTAGAAATCAGTTTTTGTGTTTCCTGATAACCACTGCGCGCACTCCATTCACCATGGTAGACCGCCTGCGGTGCTAATGACGCAGTATTGAGCGCCTGTTGCCACCCCTGATAGCGTAGTTGGGAAGAAATAGCGTCTTTCGGGCCGCAGATCAAGGCGATGTGCTGGTGGCCTAATGCAATCAGGTATTCAGCTCCCTGAATTGCCCCTTCTTTGGGATCAAACAAGACACTAAACGCGGTGGATTGTGGGTCTACATCGAGAAAAAGCACGGGTGTATTAGCACATTGCTCGGCAATTTTTTGGCTACGTTTAGGCTTTAGAGAAACATTAACCAAAATGCCTTCAACTCGTTGAGCTAACAGCTCATTTATAGCTTGTTTACAAGCATCCTCACTGTGGTCATCAACCATGGCAATTACGACGTTGTATTCTAACTCTCGGGCTTTTCTTTTAATCGCGGCGGCTATTTGTGAAGGGGCATGTAAAGAGAGATCTGTGGTGGCCAGCCCCAGTGTCCGGCTATGTTTACCTGCTAATTGTTGTGCAACGCGGTTAGGAACGTAGCTTAACTGGACCATGGCCAGTTCAACCTTATTACGGGTTTTAGGCGAAACATGGGGGGCGTGGTTTAAAACCCGAGATACAGTTTGATATGAAACACCGGCCTGGCGCGCGACATCATCTAAAGTAGCAGACTTGTGTTTCATGTATTCCTCTTAGGTATGGATAGCTACTAATTATAGCAAATTCAATGGATAAACTTTTAGTGACTACCCACAAACATGATGAAAATAGGCCGTTGAAGATATTTTTGCACTGTTGAGACTAAAAGCACGGCCGTATTGGTACGATTTAATAATAATCATGGTTATTATTCTGCCTAAAATAGAGGCTCAAGAGTATAATAAATCGCTTTTTTGGTTTTATTTTAGGCACGTGAACAAGAATCTTCCGTTTGCTTGCTAAAAAGAGTTGCTATTAAAAGCCGGTCATGAGTTAATGCGTCTCGGCCTGTGGTACAGACCTATTTATGCACGACATCTTGAGTAAAGTGGTTCATATTTAAAGCGTTATCGTTGATAGCTCTTCACTGACGAATTTCCTTCATAGTGCCTCCATAAGTAACGACTGATAACCGGCTATAACACGCCCATGGTGGCAAAATTTTTTAATAAAGGAAATACACATGTCTAACATGATGAAAGGTCAAGTAAAGTGGTTCAACGAGTCTAAAGGCTTCGGTTTCATCACTCCAGCTGATGGCAGCAAAGACGTGTTCGTTCACTTCTCTGCTATCCAAGATCAAGGCTTCAAGACCCTGGCTGAAGGCCAGAACGTACAGTTCTCTATCGAGAACGGTGCTAAAGGTCCGTCTGCAGCAAACGTAACTGCAATCTAATTGGCCTTTGGCTGATTATAAAAAAACCCGCTAAGGCGGGTTTTTTACTTTCTGATGTAAATAAAATTTATCTCCGCTTAACTCTTTCTTTGTACTTATTCTTGTTTTACTCAACGTCCTCTCTGTCCGTAAATTTCCCTTTAATATATTCGACAAAAGCATACCACTGGGTGCGCGTAAACCTTATCATTCTCACCTGATTCTGTACTACACTAGCAGCATTGATTTAATCGAAGGTAATATCATGAAAGTGAATGATCGGGTGACGGTAAAAACCGATGGCGGCCCACGACGTGAAGGGGTTGTTCTAGAGGTGGAACAGTTTAGCGAAGGCGTCATGTATTTGGTTTCGCTGGAAGATTATCCTGCAGGCGTGTGGTTCTTTAACGAAATCGACAGCCATGATGGCACCTTTGTTGAGCCACTTCATAAGTAGGGTTACCAACCCCACGCTCTATTGAGCGTTTATTAAACGGTAATAAAAAACCGGAGGAAGGTGAATAACCTAGTCTCCGGTTTTTTTATGTCACTTTGCTCATTATGTTTCGACTGGATTTCAGTCGGTCATAACTTAGAAAGTTTCCCAGTTCAGTGCATCATCGCCTGATTTTTTGTTATCACTGGTTTTATGCTGGCCAGTTGACGTAGGCGCAGGTGTTTTAAGTGCCGTTGAGGAACTACGCCCCTTCAGATGGAATACCGCAACAGCTTGGGTTAATACTTCAGCTTGTTGTTCAAGGGAGGCTGCCGCAGCCGATGCTTCTTGCACTAAAGAGGCATTCTGCTGTGTAACATTGTCCATCTCGGATACGGCTTGTGCAACCTGACTGATACCCCGACTTTGTTCATCAGAAGCTGATGCAATCTCGCCCATAATATCTGTCACATGGGTGACGGCCGTCACAATCTCTTTCATGGTCTTGCCTGCGTCAGATACCAGAATTGAACCATCACCAATGAGATCAACTGACGCCTCAATGAGTGATTCTATCTCTTTAGCTGCATCGGCACTGCGCTGCGCCAGATTGCGTACTTCACTGGCGACCACTGCAAATCCGCGTCCTTGTTCACCTGCGCGAGCAGCTTCAACCGCCGCATTTAATGCCAGAATATTGGTTTGGAAGGCAATGCTATTAATGACATTTGTAATTTCAGCAATTTTCATCGAGCTGAGGGATATTTTGTCCATCGTGCTGACGACGTCATTGACGATATCACCGCCTTGAGCCGCTTTACCTGATGCGTTAGCTGCCAGCTGGCTGGCATGGTGTGCATTTTCCGCATTCTGTTTCACGGTGGCAGTTAGTTGCTCCATGCTGGCCGCAGTCTGCTCAAGTGAGGCCGCTTGCTGCTCGGTTCGTGCTGAGAGGTCAGTATTGCCCAATGCAATTTCACTGGAACCTTGATAGATGGATTCAGCACTGCTGCGAACGGCTTCGACCGTGGAGGAAAGTGAATCTTGCATCTGCTGAATATTGTTACCCAATACACCAATTTCATTACGCCCGAATGAGACTGAATCCTGTGTCAAATCTCCTTGAGCAATGCGTTGAATTCTCTCTACTAGCCAGTTAATAGGTTTAATAATGACTTTGCTGATGACTAAGAAAGCAATGACGGTTAGCAGCAACGCGAGAATAAAGGCTCCTCCCATCAGAATATAGCCAAGTCGAGCTTCCTGTTGCGCGGATAAATTAATTTGATTGGCGCGGTCTGTACGATATTTAACCGCTTTCAGCAGTGGCTCATTATATGCGTCATCTAGCTGATTGAGTTTTTCCGCCTCTAGCGAAATTACCTCTTCAAAATGTCCCTCTTTAGTCGCGTCCAGCATGAGTTTCATCCCATCGTCGCGATACTCTTCATAAGCTTTTTTCAGCGGTGCATCTAAGGCTGTGTCGGTCTCCGATTTAATCGGGCGATTATAGTAGAGGTTAAACATCTGCTGTGATTGAGCAATAAGACTTTCTGCGTTTTTTAGGCCCTGTTGGTAACCTTGGCTATCACCGATACGTGCCGCGGATGCAGCTTGAATCAAAATAAGGCGTGCAGTACGCAGGTGGTTTGAGCTGTTAGATAGGCCCAGACGGATGTCCAGTTCTTGCGTTGCTTCTTCTAGCGACTGGTTACTTTGTTTTAAAAAGTAGCTCGATGTACCAATTGCTGCGGCAAATAAAAGCAGTATTCCCGCCAAAATGGCGATAAACAAAGTGACCAGACGCATATTATTCACAAACGATACTTTCGTATCTTTATTATGTTCTGGCGTTATTTTTATATCCGATGGCTTATGCGTACTTCCACGTTTCATTGTTAGTTCCGTTTCTATAGTCGCTCGAGGAAAGGTCCTTGCCTGCTATATCCTGACTGGGTGCTACCGTGCCGCTAACTGACGGATGGCAACATCAGTGACTTCGGATGTAGGCATCGCTACTTAAAGTTAATCCACCCCTATATTTGAAATAATCTTCACAGTCCTTTAAGAACCTATCGGCAACGGGCCTGAAATAGTTAGGGTTATTAATGAGATCGGGATCGCAATTTGAACTAAAGGGTTCATTGTATTTCTGTAATTGTGTCAATGACTTGATACAGGATTTTCCCTAGCTCTGCATGCTATGGTGCAGGTCGGGGAATGAGGTTATTGTTGCCACAGTGCTGTAGCTTTTCCTAGCGATGAGGCTGATAGCCTCCAATGCCACGGTATGCTTGATAACGTTATTGGGGCGTGTGAGTGGTGCAGTCATGAAAAACTCCAGTGACGGCGTGACGTTTACAGTGTAGTAACTGGCATAGCTATTCGCCTGACTCTGATGAATATGAAATATGGCGATATAGTAAAATTAAAAAAAACAATATTCTTAATATTATTCTTATTATTTAACTGACGGGAATTGGTTTAGGTTTTGTTTAGAAATATAACCTTTACATAGCTATCACCCACAACTATAATCTTGAAAAATTTCGGTGGAGAAACTAATGGATACGCAAAGTAGTAGTCAAATAAGCAAGGCAAGCTAACTCATCTTCCAACCGATTTGTTGCTTGCCGAAAAATGGCGGGCAGCACCCTCTCTGTATTTCTCTGAGCTGTGCATACCCAATAATGATTTAACTCGATGATTTTCGTCGAGGGTATTAATTCGGGTTTTTATTATGGTATTTAATAACCACGCACTCTTTCCTCCAGGCACTAACACTGGTTATTGCTGATATTCCGTTTGGAATATATCAGCACAATTTCCTGTGTGCTAAATAGCACATGATTATTCTACCAATGATTAATTCATGGAGAGAATCATGGCATTAACTCCTTTTGTCGTAAATTTATTACTGGCGATGTGTCTGGGCGCACTAATTGGTGCTGAAAGACAATGGCGTCAACGAATGGCTGGTTTACGGACCAATGCATTAGTCGCAACTGGAGCTGCGGTATTTATTCTCAGCTCTTATGCGACATCTCCAGATAGCCCTGGGCGAATTGCTGCTCAAGTGGTCTCCGGGATCGGTTTCCTTGGGGCTGGCGTTATTATGCGTGAAGGCATGAATATTAGGGGGCTGAACACAGCTGCAACGTTGTGGTGCTCAGCGGGAATCGGTGTGCTTTGTGGGCTAGGGCTGTATTGGAATGCCGTTGCTGCAACCGCCGTTATTCTATGTGCCAATATATTGCTACGTGAAGCCGCGCAGCGGATTAATATGCAACCTCAGCAACAAGCTGTCGATTTAGCGGTTCGATATCGGATTCAAGTCACCTGCGGTGCGGAAGATGAAGTCTTGGTGCGTACCTTGATTTTACAGGCACTAAATGGTGTGGCATTGCGGCTACAGTCACTTTGTAGTGCCGATATTGCAAGGCCTGGCCAGTTAGAAGTCTGCGCTGAAATTATGGCAACGCCAGCAGAACAAAAAGAAATTGAAAGTATTGTTTGCCGCGTAAGTTTGGAGCGTAGCGTTAGCTCTGTTCATTGGCGTATTGCGTCGGAATTGCCGGTTTAATCATATTAACTACTGATTTATTTAAGTGGTATGAAATTAGGTTATTTAATAAATATTTGAATAATAAATAGCGCTAACCCATGTGGTAGTAAGGAGTTGTTATGGACGATCACCCCGAAGTTAACTCAATCAGCCGCTGCTGATAAAAATAAATACAATATTGGCAGCGCAATAATAGTTCGGCACATTTATCTCTCAATTATTGAGTGGGTAAGATCAGTGCATTCAGAATTAAATGAGATGCGTTATGACCAAATTTAAAAAGACAGCGACGAGTCGGAGCAATAATAAAAAACCTTTTACTATTGCATTAGAGGCTAAGAATAGCCTAGACCAAACTTTATCCAAGCTAAATGCAAATTTGAATGGGTTAACTGAAGAAGATGCTAAAGAAAGGCTGGAATTATACGGTATTAATCAAGTTGCGCATGAGAAAGCACCTCCAGCATTAATTCAATTATTGGCTGCGTTTAATAACCCTTTTATTTTTGTTTTAATGATTTTGGCAATAATCAGTTTCTTCACTGATTATTGGTTGCCGCGACAAAGAGGTGAGGAGACGGATCTCGTTGGTGTTTGCATCATTGTGACGATGGTCATGATCAGTGGCTTGCTGCGCTTCTGGCAGGAATACCGCACCAATAAAGCGGCTGAAGCATTGAAATCGATGGTGCGAACCACGGCAACAGTGTTACGTCGGAATAGCCATAGCGCTCAACCGGCAAAACAAGAAATTGCCATTAAGCAGCTTGTGCCGGGTGATATCATTTTATTATCTGCCGGGGACATGATTCCGGCTGATCTGCGACTGATTAAATCCAGAGATCTCTTTATTAGTCAGGCAATCCTGACGGGAGAAGCCATACCCATTGAGAAGTATGATGCAATGGGCGCAGTCACTCCGAAATCAGTTGATGCAGACGCTAGCAGTGAAAGTGAATTACTTGAACTGTCTAACATCTGTTTGATGGGAACTAACGTTGCCAGCGGAACGGCAATGGCAGTGGTGGTTGCCACTGGTGGGCAGACTTATTTCGGGTCGCTTGCTAAGTCGATTGTGGGTAATCGCGCTCAAACGGCCTTTGACCGTGGGGTTAATAGCGTCAGTTGGTTATTGATTCGTTTTATGTTGGTGATGGTGCCCATAGTCTTGCTGATTAACGGCTTTACTAAAGGGGATTGGAGCGAAGCGGCGTTGTTTGCGCTTGCCGTTGCCGTCGGTTTGACGCCTGAAATGTTGCCTATGATTGTTAGTTCTAATCTGGCGAAAGGTGCGATAGCAATGTCGCGGCGAAAGGTGGTAGTTAAGCGACTCAATGCAATACAAAACTTTGGTGCGATGGATGTGTTGTGCACCGATAAAACCGGGACTTTAACTCAAGACCGCATCATTCTTGAGCACCATCTGGATGCTCACGGTAATAATGATAGTAAAATATTGCAACTAGCTTGGCTTAACAGCTTCCATCAAAGTGGTATGCGTAATTTGATGGATCAGGCAGTGATCAAATTTAGTCGTGGTAAACCCGAAATTGATGCTTTACGTCGCTTTAATAAAGTGGATGAGTTGCCATTTGATTTCATTCGGCGTCGTCTATCCATTGTGGTCAAAGATGAACAACAGCATCAACAATTGATCTGTAAAGGTGCCGTGGAGGAGATGCTCAGTATCTGCACCCATGTGCGAGAAGGAGAGGAAACTTATCCACTGGATGAGGCGCGTCGAACATCATTATTAGCACTGGCCACACAATATAATGAAGATGGTTTTCGCGTTCTCTTGCTCGCTACTCGCGAGTTAGGGACTCAAGCCAGTGAGTTGCCGCTGAATATTCAGGATGAGCGTGATTTGGTTGTTCAGGGGGTGTTGACCTTCCTTGACCCGCCAAAAGAGAGTGCAGAAGCGGCGATTACGGCACTGCGGGAAAATGGCGTTGCTGTCAAAGTGTTAACTGGTGATAACCCTATTATTACGGCCAAAATATGTCGTGATGTTGGGCTAGATCCCGGTGAGCCGTTGAGCGGTCGTGCAATTGAAAACATGGATGACGAGACACTGGCTCGTGAAGTGGAGTTGCGTACCGTGTTTACTAAATTGACGCCCCTGCAAAAGTCACGGGTGCTGAAAATGCTGCAAAGCAATGGTCATACTGTTGGTTTTCTGGGGGATGGTATCAATGATGCTCCAGCATTGCGTGATGCCGATGTGGGTATTTCAGTTGATACTGGTACTGATATTGCTAAAGAGTCAGCCGATATTATTTTGCTGGAAAAGAATTTAATGGTCCTAGAAGAGGGAGTCATTAAAGGCCGTGAAACATTTGGGAATATCATAAAATACTTGAATATGACGGCCAGTTCTAATTTCGGCAATGTATTCTCAGTATTGGTTGCTAGTGCATTTATTCCATTCTTACCTATGCTCGCCATCCATTTATTACTGCAAAATCTGATGTATGACATCTCCCAGCTCTCTCTGCCCTGGGATAAAATGGACAAGGAGTTTTTACGTAAACCACGTAAGTGGGATGCGAAAAATATCGGGCGCTTTATGTTGTGGATTGGGCCAACATCCTCAATTTTTGATATTACAACCTTTGCGTTGATGTGGTTTGTTTTTGCCGCGAACAGTGTCGAACATCAGGCATTATTCCAGTCTGGCTGGTTTATCGAGGGTTTACTGTCGCAAACATTAGTCGTCCATATGTTGCGCACACAAAAAATTCCATTTATTCAAAGTACGGCAGCACTGCCTGTGTTATTGACCACTGGAATCATTATGGCCATCGGCATTTATATTCCGTTCTCCCCTTTGGGGACATTAGTCGGATTACAGCCGCTACCATGGCAATACTTCCCATGGCTGGTGGGTACGTTGGTCAGCTACTGTGTGGTGGCGCAACTGATGAAGCAGTTCTATATTCGCCGCTTCGGCAAATGGTTCTAACTGTTTTTATTCACGATTTAATATAACTAACCGGGGCCATCTGGCCCCGGGATAATAAAACTTATTTTTAGTGCGGGTTATTCGCTACTGACGCGAATCACCAACTTGCCAAAGTTTTTGCCTGCTAGTAGGCCAATAAAGGCTTGTGGCGCATTCTCTAGCCCATCGACCAAATCTTCTCTGAATTTGATTTTTCCTTGATCGACCCACTGTGTCATTTGCTGCAGGAATTCATCAAAATGTGGGGCATAGTCATCAAAAATGATAAATCCTTGCATCCGAATCCGTTTGCGCAAAATGATGCTCTGTAGCAGTGGCAAACGATCAGGGCCAGTAGGTAATTCTGTGTCGTTATAACGGGCAATAAGACCACAAACCGGAATGCGGGCGCGTGGATTCAGTAATGGCAATACGGCATCAAAGACGGCTCCGCCGACATTTTCATAATAGATATCAATACCTTTTGCGCAATTTTTTTCCAGTTGCTGCGCGAAATCTGTTGCACGGTGATCAAGGCAGGCGTCGAAGCCCAATTCCTCGACCACATAACGACATTTCTCAGCACCCCCAGCAATACCAATAACGTGGCATCCTTTCAACTTACCTATTTGCCCCACCACCGAACCCACCGCTCCGCTGGCTGCAGCAACGACCAATGTTTCACCGGTTTTAGGTTGACCAATATCCAGTAGCCCCATATAAGCGGTAAAACCTGGCATACCGAGAACCCCTAAGAAACGGGAAGGATGGGCGAGTTGTGGCCCTAGATTGCGGATGCCCGCACCATCAGAGAGGGAATAGTCCTGCCAGCCGCTACTGGCCAAAACCCAATCACCAACTTGAAAGTCTGGATGTTTTGACGCTTCAACTCGTGAGACGGCACCTCCTACCATCACATCGCCAACTTCGACAGGAGCGGCATACGATGGCGCATCACTCATCCGCCCACGCATATAGGGGTCAAGAGAGAGATAGCGAGTGCGGAGTAAAATTTGGCCTGCGGTAGGTTGCGGGATGGGCTGAATATCGAGTGTGAAATTCTTATCGATTGGTGTGCCATGCGGGCGCGAAGCCAACAGAATTCGGCGGTTATTAATTTTATCTTGTGGCATCAGGTTCCCTTACTTGTGAGGCATAAATCGGGATATTGAAAACGGTAGGTGCTGAAAAATCATAGTTGAACTCTTTACATTGGTTTCAGCTAATAGTGCGAAAGGCGCAGTCGTTTTATTCCGACAGGCGCCATATAACAAGGAAGAGGGCGATGAATTAAAGGGGGACAATCAACACATCGACCGTGCTGGTATTAATTAACCGGGCAGCAGAACAGGAGAATTTATTCATCAGGCTAGCACTGTGGTTACCACATATTACTAAATCAATATGATGTTGACGGCAAAAATACGCCAGACTATCGGCGAATTCCCCATGAACAACACTTCTTTTTTCAATGGGATAATCTGAATTAACCGCTAGTTCTTCCATAAAAAGCTGAGCTTCTTCTTGTAAAACAGAGCGTAAATCACCCAGCATCGGTGCGGCATAGCTACTGTACATTTCAGGTTCTGTTGTCAGCGTAATCAATGAAATTCGTCCATCATAGGGCCGAACGATGGATACGGCTTTATTAACCAATCGTTGGCTATCAGGTGAAAGAGCAACTGCCACTAGCACATTCCTGTATCCCATCATTAGGCTCCTATAAGTACGATGATACTTTAAAGGTTAGGGGATCGTATCTTTAAGAAATGAGAGATTAATCACACTTAGTAGTAGCAGGCAATAAAAGCTTTTAGAGCAGAGGGTTACTCAAAAAAATAGTAAAGGTGGTCGAAGTGAAACTTCTGTTTCAAACATTATTAATTAATTTTACTTACATTTGATTCACAAGGCCCTTGCAAAAATATGGATATGAAGCAAAGTTGAAAAAGTGTCTGATAAATATGTACAGAACATAGGAGTGAAACATGTGGTTACCTCTGTTGCCTTTTTTAATACGTCTTGTTGATTTTTCTAACAGTAAAAGGCAAATAGGTTAATAAATAATCGAAGGAATAACTTTTTGGCAAGCGCATAAATATTCGTTAAAACAAAATAGTTTCGGAAAGTTATTTATAGCATTGTAGGGTAATAAAGTTTCATCTTAGACCTTCATGCTGATAATTTCGAGTTACGACAGATTTATGTACTGCTATTTTGCTTTAGGAATGCTTTTGTTCGAATTGATCTAAAAACACTAAGAATTGGGCCTATATCCTTAGTTTTTTAGCTCTTTTCTGACTTCTGCTCATTTTTTGATCATGCAATTGATCAAAAAATGAGCAGTAAACGGAAAAAAGAACAACTTTATATTTTATTTTTGTGATTCGCGTCACATTACATTTAAAATGAATCACTAGTCACATTGTATGTGCTAACGATTCGGGAGTAGAGTTGGGCCTCTTTAGGATTAATCCTAATATTTTGTAAGAAAAGTTTCATGGCGCAGGTGCAATATCAGAGCAGCATAAAGTTCAACTGCCAAACCAGTGACATGCTATCTCATACCGAAATGGTATTTTTGTAATGTAACACCAGTAGGCTTTAATTACTTTTAGTTCTATAGGTTCTAATTAACTGTATAACGGGAAGGATCCCTGGTCTTGGGTGAGGAGTACTATCATCCAACTTATGTTTTAAAACATAATCAGTCGGGATGTATAAAATGAGTACGTCTGAATTACTCAAGCATATTTATGATATTAATTTGTCCTACTTGCTTTTAGCGCAACGCTTAATTAACGATGAGAAAGCCTCAGCGATGTTTCGTCTGGGTATTACCGATACCATGGCTGACACATTATCGCAGTTAACTTTACCGCAGATGGTTAAATTAGCTGAGACTAACCAATTAGTCTGCCATTTTCGTTTTAGCGATCACAATACTATTCATCATCTGACGAAAGAATCTCGTGTGGATGACTTGCAGCAAATTCATACCGGGATTTTATTGTCGAGCCACTTACTCCACGAGCTATCGTTAAAAGACGGTAGTGCGCCTAAGAAAAGAGCATGACTGATGGTTGAGAAAAGTATTGTCCAGGAAGCCAAAGATATTCATTTGGCAATGGAGTTGATAACTTTAGGTGCACGCTTGCAGATGCTTGAAAGCGAAACGCAACTCAGCCGGGGGCGTTTAATTAAGCTCTACAAAGAGCTGAGAGGCAGTCCACCACCTAAAGGCATGTTACCGTTTTCGACCGATTGGTTCATGACCTGGGAACAGAATATCCATTCATCGATGTTTTATAACGCCTATAGCTTCTTGCTAAAAAGCGGGCAATGCACCGGTGTTGAGGCCGTTATTAAGGCTTATCGTCTTTACCTCGAACAGTGTCCAGATCAGTCTGGGATACCGCCATTGCTGGCGTTAACCCGTGCCTGGACATTGGTTCGATTCGTTGACAGTGGTATGTTGCAACTTTCTGGTTGCAACTGCTGCGGTGGGACTTTTATCACCCATGCGCACCAGCCGCGAAACAGCTTTGTTTGCAGTCTTTGCCAACCACCTTCCCGCGCAGTAAAAAAACGTAAACTTTCTCCGCAATCTGCCGATATAACTTCACAACTGCTGGATGAGCAGGTTAGACGCGCAGTTTGAGTTTCTTTGAGTTGTCAGCATTTTTGGTTACAGCCGCGGTATGGATACCGTTTCTGTAACCCATTAATGGCAATCAGGGTACTCAAAGGGTGCTAACGCCTCACCTTCCACCCACACACTTTGCTAAGGATATCGCGTGTTAGTTATTTTGGGTTATATCGTGGTCTTAGGTGCGGTTTTTGGCGGCTACATCATTGTTGGTGGTCACCTGGGCGCACTATATCAACCGGCTGAATTTTTAATTATCGGCGGGGCAGGTATCGGCGCGTTTATTGTGGGTAACAATGGTAAAGCGATAAAAGCCACAATGAAGGCCATGCCTAAATTGATGCGCCGCTCTAAATATAACAAAGTTTTATATATGGACTTAATGGCGCTGCTTTACCGCTTATTAGCGAAATCTCGTCAACAAGGAATGCTCTCACTGGAGCGTGATATAGAAAGTCCATTAGAAAGTGAAATTTTCTCTAATTATCCGAGGATTTTGGCCGATAAGCTATTAGTAGAATTTATTACAGACTATTTACGGTTAATTGTCAGCGGGAATATGAACGCTTTTGAAATTGAAGCGCTGATGGATGAAGAAATTGAAACTCACGAGCAGGAATGTGAAGTGCCAGCAGGCAGTTTGATGATGGTAGGGGATTCTTTACCCGCATTCGGCATTGTTGCTGCGGTTATGGGGGTCGTCCATGCACTGGCTTCCGCAGACCGACCCGCAGCAGAACTTGGCGCGCTAATTGCTCATGCAATGGTGGGAACATTCTTAGGTATTTTGCTGGCATATGGGTTTATCTCGCCTTTGGCAACTTTGTTACGTCAACAAAGTGCAGAAACGACCAAAATGATGCAATGCATCAAAGTTACTCTGCTTTCTAGCTTGAATGGATATGCGCCACAAATTGCAGTGGAATTTGGTCGTAAAACACTCTACACCACTGAGCGTCCATCGTTCATTGAGCTGGAAGAGCACGTGCGCAGAGTGAAAGCTCCGGCACCGCAAGCGACAGAAGAGGACGCATGAAGCATCAGAACCACCCCGTTATTCTGGTCAAAAAGCGCAAAGCCAAACACGGCGGAGCCCATCATGGCGGGTCATGGAAAATCGCTTACGCTGACTTTATGACAGCGATGATGGCCTTCTTCCTGGTGATGTGGTTGCTTTCGGTTTCCAGCCCACAAGAGCTGACGCAAATTGCAGAATATTTTCGTACACCGCTGAAAGTGGCACTGACCAGTGGTGATAAAAGCAGTTCCAGTACCAGCCCAATTCCTGGCGGGGGCGATGACCCAACGCAGCAAGTGGGTGAGGTGCGTAAGCACATTGATTCAGAAGAAAGTCGGAAAGAAGAGTATCGACTCAATAAGTTACGGGAAAAGTTGGATCAGCTTATTGAGTCTGACCCAAGACTGAGAGCGTTACGGCCACATTTGCTGATTAACATGATGGACGAAGGGCTGAGAATTCAGATTATCGATAGCCAAAATCGGCCAATGTTCAAGATGGGGAGTGCACAGGTTGAGCCATATATGCGCGATATTTTGCGTGCAATCGCCCCTATTTTGAATGACATCCCAAACAAAATCAGTCTTTCCGGCCACACCGATGACTTGCCGTATGCCACAGGCGAACGGGGCTACAGCAACTGGGAGCTATCAGCAGATCGCGCTAATGCGTCGCGACGTGAATTGCTCGCCGGTGGTTTAGATGAAGGCAAAGTATTACGCGTGGTTGGAATGGCCTCGACGATGCGGCTAAAAGAGCAAGCTTCAGATGATCCGGTTAACCGCCGCATCAGTATCTTGGTGCTGAACAAACAGACTCAACACGACATTGAGCATGAGAATTTAGATAACAAAGCGCTGGATATCGAAAAAGCGGAGAGCTTGAAGCAGATTGATTCTACTGGCACAACACCAGCGGTGACATCGCCCGGTGTTACAGCAACGAAGAGTGCAGCCGCATCAACAGAACAATCGGTGACGACGAGTTCAGTCTCCGTACCCGCAGCCGCCGCAACGGAACCTGTAAAAGCGGCCGTTTTGCCAGCAACAGCACCACAAATACAACAATCGAGCACGGAGAACACGACTCCGGTTACCCGCGGACCAACGACATCGTTGCCAGCGGCACCGGCAAGTGATGCACCGGTCTCTCCGACAAGCCGCGACGCACAGTAGAGGTGACACCGTGAGCATGGATATTACCGCGTTTTATCAGACGTTCTTTGATGAAGCAGATGAATTGCTGGCAGATATGGAGCAGCACTTGTTATTGCTGGATCCGCTGGCACCAGACAATGAACAACTTAATGCCATTTTCCGAGCTGCACATTCTATCAAGGGCGGTGCGGCGACATTTGGTTTTACGGTATTACAAGAGACAACCCATCTGTTGGAAAACCTGTTGGATGGTGCTCGCCGCGACGAGATGCGCTTGAGCACTGACATCATCAACCTGTTTTTGGAAACGAAAGATATTATGCAGGAACAGTTGGACGCCTACAAAACCTCTCAAGAACCTAATGCGGAAAGTTTTGAGTATATCTGTCATGCATTGCGCCAACTGGCACTTGAGGCATTAGAGCAGCAAGGTAATACAAATAAAGCGGTGGTAGCTGAGCAGAGTAATGCTATCGCCACGCCAGCTATTGAAACCAAAACGGGCAGCAAGTCTCCGGCTCTGGTGCAGGGCGGTATGCGTATTCACCTTTCTGGTCTGAAAGCACCAGAAATTCCTTTGATGCTCGAAGAGTTGGGTAATTTGGGCGAGGTGAAAGATCCCCATCAAACAGCCGACAGCCTGGAAGCAACGCTGATAACTTCTGTCAGTGAAGATGACATCAGTGCAGTACTCTGTTTTGTGCTCGAACCTGAACAAATCAGTTTTGTACAGGATGAGATTGCATCTGAGCCAGAGATTGAAGCAGCCGTTGCCGTGGCAAACCCTCAAGTGACTGTCGCCGCTGTTGCAGAAGTTAAAAGTGCACCCAAAGCTGATGTTGCCGCAGTGCCAGCCAGTGCTGAACATGTCAAACCGAAAGCGAAGGCGAGTGAATCAACCAGTATCCGTGTGGCGGTCGAAAAAGTAGACCAACTGATTAATCTGGTGGGTGAATTAGTCATTACCCAATCAATGTTGGCACAGCGCTCCAGCACATTGGATCCGGTGATTAATGGTGATTTACTCAATAGTATGGGTCAGTTGGAGCGAAATGCGCGCGATTTGCAAGAATCGGTAATGTCGATTCGTATGATGCCGATGGAGTATGTCTTTAGCCGCTTCCCTCGACTCGTGCGTGATTTAGCCAGCAAGCTGAATAAACAGGTTGAATTGACTTTACTGGGTAGCTCGACTGAATTGGATAAAAGCCTGATTGAACGCATTATCGATCCATTAACCCATCTGGTGCGTAACAGTCTGGATCACGGCATTGAAGATCCTGAAACGCGTATCGCGGCAGGGAAACAGCCCGTGGGGAATCTGACACTGTCAGCGGAGCATCAGGGCGGGAATATCTGTATTGAGGTTCTTGATGACGGTGCCGGACTGAATCGGCAAAAAATTCTGGCGAAAGCACAATCGCAGGGCATGGCGGTTAATGAGCACATGAGCGATGAAGACGTCGGGATGTTGATTTTTGCACCTGGATTTTCGACTGCCGAACAGGTTACTGATGTTTCAGGCCGTGGTGTTGGGATGGACGTCGTTAAGCGGAATATTCAGGAAATGGGCGGCCATGTGCAAGTCAGTTTTCAGGCAGGCAAGGGCACGTCCATTCGTATCTTACTCCCGCTGACACTGGCTATTCTTGATGGCATGTCCGTTAAAGTCAGTGATGAAGTTTTCATTCTGCCATTGAATGCTGTAATGGAATCGCTGCAACCATTGGCTGAAGATCTTCATCCATTGGCCGGTGGTGAACGTGTGCTACAAGTCCGTGGTGAATATCTGCCGCTGGTTGAATTGTTCCGTGTATTTGATGTTGAGAATGCGAAAACTGAAGCCACTCAAGGCATTGTTGTCATTCTGCAAAGTGCCGGTCGTCGTTATGCACTGTTGGTAGACCAATTGATTGGCCAGCATCAAGTGGTCGTGAAAAATCTGGAAAGCAACTACCGAAAGGTCCCAGGTATTTCAGCGGCCACCATTTTGGGTGATGGTAGCGTGGCATTAATTGTCGATGTGTCGGCATTGCAGGCCTTAAACCGGGAAAAGCGTGTCACGGCTGATGATACAGCCGCGGCATAGCAAAAGCCCCTGTATGAAACCCGTAATAAAACAGGTATAGGGCTGTGAGGTGTATTCCCGGCTCTAAAAACAAACATAAATTCAACCTATTGATTGAAGGGTAAAAACATGGCAGGACTAGCAACCGTCACGAAGCTGGCTGGCGAAACGGTAGGACAAGAGTTCCTGATTTTTACGCTGGGCGCTGAAGAGTACGGCATTGATATTCTGAAAGTACAAGAGATCCGTGGCTATGATCAGGTGACTCGCATTGCTAACACCCCGGCTTTTATTAAAGGTGTGACTAACTTACGCGGTGTCATTGTTCCGATTATTGATCTGCGGGTTAAATTTGCCCAACAAGGTGTTAGTTATAACGAAAATACGGTAGTTATCGTGCTGAATTTTGATCAGCGCGTTGTCGGTATTGTGGTTGATGGTGTATCTGATGTGTTGTCGCTAACCACGGAACAAATCCGCCCAGCGCCTGAGTTTGCCGTGACGTTGGCAACAGAATACCTGACAGGGTTAGGTTCGCTCGGCGAAAGAATGCTGATTCTGGTTGATATTGAAAAGCTGTTGAGCAGTGAAGAGATGTCGCTGATTGACTCGGTGGTGAAGGGTTAATACGTTATTCAGTTTTCAATGCGGGGTATCAGCACAACATTATGGGCTGATACCTCGTTCATTTATGAAAACCCCTTCAATAATTATTATTAAATGGAAAATTTACTGTCACATCCTAATCTGGGACAGCAATGATTTTTTGAAATGGTTACAGTAATTAGAATAAATAAAAATTAAAGAAAATAGACTTTATCAGTTATTTAATAAAAAAGTGATGGGTTGTTAAATATGTTATTTATCAAGTGGTTATAATTGGTTTCTAATAAAATAACTTGCCCATGTTTATTCGGGGATTATCTTTTTATTCTGTGGGGATATCTTACTCTAAGTATAAGAAATGATTAAAATCATCATCAAAGTTTTCTTGGAAATTAATGTTTAAGTACCTCCGTATAATTTCCTTTTCTAAACTAGTAGTTAGCTGCGCTAAATGAGTTTTATGAACGTTAGCTTATATCTATTTTGCTGTTAACTGCGGCGAAGTGTTAACACCCAGCTACACCTCGTTAAAATAATGTCTCTTCCCGGTAAAGTTCCCCCTTGCAGTGCCGATAACACTCTTAATTAGACGTCTTATGTTTTGGCGTACCGGTGTTTTGACGTACTTATGAAGGGATAACATGTTCAAGCGTATGAAAGTGGTCACCAGCCTGCTGCTGGTGTTAGTGCTATTTGGTGCCTTACAGTTGGTTTCCGGTGGGCTTTTCTTTAACTCACTGAAAAATGACAAAGAAAATTTTGAAGTTTTACAAGTTATCCGTCAGCAACAGTCGGTTTTAAATGAAAGTTGGGTCAATCTGCTGCAAACGCGTAATACACTAAACCGAGCTGGTATCCGCTACATGATGGATGTCAACCACACGGGAAGCGGCCCAACAGTGAATGATCTGCTGGCTTCGGCCAAAGGGACATTGGGCGTCGCTGAAGAGCGTTTTAAAAGCTACGAGCAAATTCCACTCGATAGTCAGCAAGATCCTGAGTCAGCTAAAAAATTAAAGCAGACTTATGACCAATACTTTGGTGCATTGACCGAACTTATCCAGTTGATGGAAGCGGGCAAAATTAATGAATTCTTTGATCAGCCGACTTCCAGCTTCCAAAATGCCTTTGAGCATGATTACAACACCTATCTGACACAGAATGACCGTTTGTATGCTTCTGCCGTAGAAGACAGTAATCAGTCCTTCAGTTTTGCCATGGGTGTGATTGTTACTGTGCTGATTGTTGTATTAGCAGTGATAATTGTTGTTTGGCTGGGCATGCAACACATCTTAATTAACCCACTTAAGCATCTGATTGAGCACATTAAACATATTGCTAATGGCGATTTGACCCAAACCATTGAAGTGCATAGCCGCAACGAGATGGGCACCTTGGCGGCCAGCCTGAAACATATGCAATCAGAATTGATTACCACGGTGAGTGATGTGCGTTTAGGGGCTGATGCCATCTATAGCGGCGCGTCAGAAATTGCTGCCGGTAATAATGATTTGTCAGCTCGAACTGAAGAGCAGGCGGCGTCATTAGAAGAAACCGCAGCCAGCATGGAACAGTTGACTGCCACCGTAAAACAGAATGCTGAAAATGCTCGTCAAGCAAGCCAATTGGCATTGAGCGCATCAGAAACCGCGCAGAAAGGCGGAAAAGTTGTGGCTAACGTGGTGCAAACCATGCACGAGATTGCGGGTAGCTCACAAAAAATTGCTGACATTACCAGTGTCATCGACGGCATTGCTTTCCAAACCAATATTCTGGCACTAAATGCTGCCGTTGAAGCGGCGCGCGCTGGTGAGCAAGGCCGTGGTTTTGCGGTGGTTGCGGGGGAAGTACGTAATTTGGCGCAACGCAGTGCACAGGCAGCAAAAGAAATTAAGGGCTTGATCGAAGATTCGGTCAGCCGTGTCGACATGGGGTCTGTTCTGGTTGAAAGCGCCGGTGAAACCATGGGTGATATCGTGAATGCGGTAACCCGAGTCACTGACATCATGGGCGAAATCGCTTCCGCCTCTGATGAACAAAGTCGGGGTATCGATCAGGTAGGCCAAGCGGTTACCGAAATGGACCGCGTCACACAGCAAAATGCTTCTTTAGTCGAAGAGTCTGCTTCTGCCGCCGCAGCACTGGAAGAACAAGCCAGTATGTTAACCCAATCCATGTCCGTATTTGTTTTGCGTATGGATAACAGTAGTACCACAAGAAATATCAAGAAACCCAAGCAGCCGACACAGGATCTGAGCGGCACTGCTAAAAAAACACTGGGAAGTGACCTGCAAGAGAATTGGGAAACTTTCTAGACCCCTACACAAAAACATATACCCCAAATAATTCAAGTTGCAGGAAGACGGTAACTAAGAGCATCCCCAAGAGCTGACATCAGCAAGTGACAGGGGTGAACGAAGGAAGCCAACGCATATGCAGCTTGAAGTACGACGGGGATAAATAAAGCCGGCCAACGAGCCGGCTGAGAAGAGGTTACGATGTTTGGCCGAATCCGGATTTCTACCAGCTTTTTCCTGTTACTCATGTTGATTTGCTCAATACAATTAATTTCGAGTGGTCTGTCATTTACCGCTTTCCGTTCAGACTACCAAAATTTAAACCGAGTGGATCTCAGCAGTCAGCAACGGGATGCATTAAGCCTCAGTTGGGTATCCTTACTTCAGGCACGTAATACCTTAAACCGGGCGGGGACGCGCTCGGCTCTCAAAGTACCTCAGGAGCAAGTTAATGCGTTAATGGGGAATGCCCGCAGCTCATTACAGAAAGCTGACCTCTATTTTAATCAGTTCCTGGCCGTACCGCGTCTTGATGAAAGTGAGACCGGAGGGGAGTTATTGAATGCGACTAAAAACAGCTATCAAAACTTACGGGCCTCATTACGCCAATTAATTGATTTTCTGGAAGCGGGTGATTTACAAGCCTTCATGGACCAACCGACTCAGAAAACACAGGATTTGTTTGAAGCCGATTTTGTGCAGTATTTGCAGTATGCCAATGAGGTGATTGCTGAGGCGGGCACGCAGAATCAGCAAGCTTACCATCTCTCCATGTGGATCTTTGGTGGTGCGATCCTAATGGTGATTGTGATGGCGATATCTTCACTGATTTGGTTGCGTACTATGTTTGTTACACCACTGAAAATCATGCGCGCTCATTTTGAACGCATCGCGCGCGGGGATCTTTCCGGGCAGATTTATGTCTCTGGTCGTAATGAAATCAGTCAAATGTTTGCCAGTTTACGCACCATGCAACACTCGTTGATAACGACAGTGAGTCATGTTCGCGATGGCACCGAGTCCATGTTGACGGGCATTCAGGAAATTTCTGCCGGTAACAATGATTTGTCCGCACGAACGGAGCAGCAAGCGGCTTCTCTGGAGCAAACGGCGGCAAGTATGGAACAGTTAACTGCCACAGTGAAGCAGAATGCGGATAACGCGCGTCAGGCCACATTACTGGCGCAAGATGCGTCGGGAACCGCAGCTAAAGGAGGCGAGTTAACGAGCAGTGTTGTCACCACCATGCACGATATCGCCACCAGTTCGCAGAAAATTGGCGCTATTACCAGCGTGATCGATGGCATTGCATTCCAAACCAATATTCTGGCATTGAATGCGGCGGTTGAGGCTGCCCGTGCGGGTGAGCAGGGGCGTGGTTTTGCGGTAGTCGCGGGTGAAGTGCGTAACTTAGCCCAGCGCAGTGCGCAGGCAGCAAAAGAAATTAAAGGGTTGATCGACGAATCGGTCAGCCGTGTTCGCCAGGGCTCCACACTGGTCGAAAATGCGGGTACTACCATGGAAGAGATCGTTCGCTCAGTGACACGGGTTACCGACATTATGGGTGAAATCGCTTCCGCCTCGGATGAACAGAGTCGGGGTATTGAGCAGGTTTCACTCGCAGTAACACAAATGGATCAGGTCACTCAGCAAAACGCAGCATTAGTGGAAGAGGCTGCGGCTGCAGCTAATGCATTGGAAGAGCAGGCAAGTCAGCTCTCCAATGCCGTGTCTGTTTTTCGTTTGGAGCAGGATGGCGACAGCGGGGAGGGGCAGGCAGCAGAGGGCAGTAGTCAGCAATCGGTTGTAAAAACAGCGGTCGCAAAGGAAATCCCAGATTGTCAAACGGTGTAACGAAGACGATGTTATGGGGTGAGGCCGGATGAAACCATCACCCCAAGAATCTGGGTCTATTCTGACCCAGATGATTCAACGGCTCCCGCTGTCGGATGTTCACTTCCGGCGCATTTGCCAACTTATTTATCAACGGGCCGGGATTGTTCTGGCCGATCACAAACGGGAAATGGTCTATAACCGCTTGGTCCGGCGGCTAAGATTGCTGGGAATTAACGATTTTGGTCAATATCTGGCGCTATTGGAGACCGATCCGAACAGTGCGGAATGGCAGGCATTTGTCAATGCGTTGACCACTAACCTGACGGCATTTTTCCGTGAGGCACACCATTTTCCGATTCTGGCTGAACATGCGCGCCAGCGACCGGGAAATTACTCGGTATGGAGTACAGCGGCATCGACGGGCGAAGAGCCTTATTCTATCGCGATGACACTATGTGATGCGTTAGGAAATCGTTCGGGATCCTGTCGCGTGCTAGCCAGTGATATCGATACACAAGTGCTGGAAAAAGCGACCAGTGGCGTATACCGACAAGAGGAATTGCGTTCTTTGTCAGCGCAGCAGATGCAACGCTATTTTTTGCGCGGCACCGGCCCCCATCAGGGGATGGTACGAGTGCGACCGGAACTTGCCAACATGATTCAGTTTCAACAACTCAATCTGTTAGCTCCGGAGTGGGCGTTGCCTGGGCAATTTGACGCTATTTTTTGTCGTAACGTGATGATTTATTTTGATAAAGAAACGCAGGAACGCATTCTGCGTCGCTTTGTCCCTTTGCTAAAACCCGGTGGCTTGATGTTTGCAGGTCATTCGGAGAATTTCAGTCAGATTAGTCGGGAATTCTATTTGCGCGGGCAGACCGTTTATGGACTGACCAAGGAGAGGTGATGAGTAAAATCAGAGTATTGTGCGTTGATGATTCTGCATTGAT
Organism: Yersinia vastinensis; assembly: GCF_044905075.1. Lineage (NCBI taxonomy): Bacteria > Pseudomonadati > Pseudomonadota > Gammaproteobacteria > Enterobacterales > Yersiniaceae > Yersinia > Yersinia vastinensis. The sequence goes on along the minus strand of NZ_CP173260.1, from coordinate 2,878,000 downwards.
GCGCCAGTTAATGACAGAGATTATTAACAGTCACCCGGATATGGAAATGGTTGCGGCTGCACCTGATCCGTTGGTTGCCCGTGATTTGATCAAAAAATTCAATCCGCAGGTGTTGACACTTGATGTTGAAATGCCGCGGATGGATGGTTTGGATTTTCTTGAGAAATTGATGCGGTTGCGGCCAATGCCAGTAGTGATGGTGTCGTCGTTGACGGGTAAGAACTCCGAAATAACGATGCGAGCGCTGGAATTGGGGGCTATCGATTTTGTTACCAAACCGCAACTCGGTATCCGAGAAGGGATGCTGGCTTACAGCGAGCTGATTGCAGAGAAAATCCGGACTGCGGCGAAAGCGCGTTTACCTCAACGTGGCCCGGAACATGTACCGGTTATGCTCAGTCATACACCATTGCTCAGTAGCGAAAAGCTCATTGCTATTGGTGCATCGACCGGAGGCACGGAAGCTATCCGTACCGTATTACAGCCTTTGCCGCCCACTAGCCCGGCACTGTTAATTACGCAGCATATGCCACCGGGATTTACCCGTTCATTTGCCGAGCGGCTCAATAAATTGTGCCAGATTACCGTGAAAGAAGCAGAAGATGGCGAACGGGTATTGCCCGGACACGCCTATATTGCACCCGGTGATCGGCACATGGAGTTGGCTCGTAGTGGGGCAAACTATCAGGTGCGTATTCATGATGGGCCGGCGGTCAACCGCCATCGTCCCTCGGTCGATGTGCTTTTTCGTTCGGTAGCGCAGTATGCCGGACGGAATGCCGTCGGTGTCATTTTGACCGGTATGGGCAACGACGGTGCTGCTGGTTTATTAGAGATGCATCGTGCTGGAGCTTACACCATTGCACAAAACGAAGCGAGTTGTGTGGTGTTTGGTATGCCACGTGAAGCCATTGGGATGGGGGGGGTCAATGAGGTTCTGGATCTGAATCAGGTCAGTCAACGGATGTTGGCGCAGATCAGTAGCGGACAAGCGTTGCGCATCTAGCCACCTTTCGTCCTTGATATGCGGGGGAGAGTTTACTCACTTACCCGAATCACTGACTTGAGTAAGTTTATCGGGATTTGCTTGTTGGCAGCCTACCGGCAACGTCAATGATTTTGGATGATATTGCTGGATAGAGTTTTTCCATTATAAACAGGATTTTGGTATTTAATCGCTCAGTGGTGAGCAACAAACCTTAGGAGTTGGTATGGCGGATAAGAATCTCAGATTTTTGGTGGTAGACGATTTTTCGACCATGCGTCGTATTGTCAGAAACCTGCTGAAAGAGCTGGGTTTTAATAATGTGGATGAAGCCGAAGACGGTGTCGACGCATTGAATAAATTACGCGCGGGTGGTTTCGATTTTGTGGTTTCCGACTGGAACATGCCAAATATGGATGGCTTGGACCTATTGAAAACGATCCGTGCTGATGGTGCTCTTGGTTCTCTGCCTGTTCTGATGGTCACTGCGGAAGCTAAAAAAGAGAATATCATTGCAGCAGCACAAGCCGGTGCCAGTGGTTATGTAGTGAAACCTTTCACTGCCGCTACCTTGGAAGAGAAGCTCAATAAGATCTTTGAAAAATTGGGTATGTAAGGAGGCGAGATGAGTAACCATCAAATGCCCGCAACAGATGCGGCATCAGCCAGTGATATCATTAGCCGTATTGGTCAGCTTACGCGGATGTTGCGCGACAGTTTACGTGAATTAGGTCTTGATCAAGCAATTGCTCAGGCAGCAGAAGCTATCCCTGATGCCCGTGACCGCCTTGACTATGTAGTTCATATGACGGCGCAGGCCGCAGAACGGGCATTGAACTGCGTCGAAGCAGCGCAACCGCGTCAGAATGAGCTGGAATCCTCGGCTAAAGCACTTAAAGTTCGCTGGGATGAATGGTTCGCTAACCCAATTGAGCTTTCGGATGCTCGTGAGTTGGTTACGGATACCCGTGAATATCTGGATGTTGTGCCACAACATACGTCATTTACTAATGCGCAACTGTTGGAAATCATGATGGCGCAGGATTTCCAAGACCTAACGGGTCAGGTTATCAAGCGTATGATGGATGTGGTGCAAGAAATTGAGAAGCAATTACTGATGGTCTTAATGGAGAACATTCCAGATATGCCATCAAAACCGCAAAAACCGGCGGATAGCTTACTCAACGGGCCTCAATTGGATAAAAATGGTGCAGGCGTTATCGCCAATCAAGATCAAGTAGATGACCTGCTCGACAGCCTCGGTTTCTAGCGGATATTGAACTCTGTAAATGATACGGTGCAGATGAGGTCTCTTGTTGTTGGGGCAACCTCATCTGCCACTCTTTTTTTAGCTAGACTTACCCCTCGGCTTGAGCAAATTTACTGCACATCATTGATGTGTTCATCCCACTCTCTGGCTAACTGCACGGCATTCCCGGCATTGATTCGCCCGTAGCCATACCATTGGCTGTGCCCCTCTTTATCATAAAAACCATACTTTTTGTCTATTTGGTCACAGGTATATCGAATAATATCTTTAACCTCAAGAATAGTGAGCGACGGATTAACGGAGAGAATAAGGGCTGCCACACCCGCGGCTCCCGGACAGGCGCTGGAAGTCCCACTAAAGCTATTGGTATAGTTGCCAAAAATATCACCGGTATTTACCGCACCTTTATTGTTGCCATATTCATTTCGTAAATCGGTCGTCCAGATGCCCGGTGTTAATGGTGTTGGGTGGAGTTCCATCGGATTGGCACAATCGCCGCTTGGGAAGGCGCACCACAGTGATTTGCCATAATCGCTGTAAGCGGAGCGCCTACCGCGATCATTGCAGGCACCGACGGCAATGACATGCTTGTAGCTTGCATAACCGTCATTATCCACGGATTCATTGCCATTCCCTGCGGCAAAAAAGATGACACAACCTTTGCCATCACGCCCTTTTGTTACTGCATAATCAATTGCTGCGCGTGTTAACGCCGGAAGCTCGGCTATCACTTCGTGTTCAGGGTCATCTGGATCGAACCACATACCCTCGACCGGTCCCCAACTGCAAGAGATAATATCTGCGCCCATATCGGCCGCCCAAACAAAAGCCAAAGCTTCCCCTAGTGAACCCAAGCCTTCAGCTAGCCGTATCGGCATGAGATTTGCCTCTGGCGCGACACCGGATGCACCATAACGACCATCGGCACAGGCGACCCCTGCACAAGGTGTTCCGTGAGTATCATTAGGCCCAGGGCTGGGGTCATTATTTGAACTCACCCCCGAAAAGTTGGCTGGATGCACAATTTTCCCCTCACGCATAAACTCCGGATGGGTTAAATCAAAGCCATCATCAATGACGGCGATTGTGGTGCCTTTTCCTTGCGTCATTCTATGTGCGTCTTCCACATTGGCGCTGGCATCAACATCAATTTCAACCCGCACGACAGTTTTCTTCAAATGCCATTGATTTGGGTGAATAATCTTAGGTTCTTTATGATGAATTAACTCAGGATGGCAATGTTCAATATCATGACGTTTTAATATATCCTCAGCAAGAATAAAGACTTTATCTCCAGTGTTGGGTTGTGCGGAAACGAAATAGCCATTGGTCATAAAGGTTAATCTTACTTTAATAGTAAGGTTATATTGGCTGATTATTGTTTTGCATTCATCCTCCGTTAAGTCATCATTAAATTTAATAAACAAGTTCTCGGTATAAATAATAGGCTCTTTATTTCTCTCTGTTTTAAAGGCATAGCCAACAAATCTAACATCCCCATTCGCTGCTATGGCGGTCTTTAATTCATCTGTTTTGTTTTTGTTGCATTGTATATCAACGACATATACATCAGCAGAGGCAAGAGTGAAAATAACCCTATATTGTGTGTTTTTTTTCATTACCTTATGCATCATCGCCGCAAAATCTTTCCCTTGCCGCATTCTAATAATGAACATGTCGTCTGATTTGATAAAAGCTAGTGTTTTCCTATTATGATTTTGAACATCATATGTAACATTGAATTTCTTCATCTCAATTTCCTTTTGATATGTTTAATTATCACTTAACTTAGTGTGATAATTATTTTCAATTAACACTAGTGGGCAATAAAAATAACTGAGTTGGATTTGTTTCTTATATCACATCAAAAAGATCAGTTTATAAAAAAAGTTATTATTAAACTTGAATTATTAAATTATCAGCCAGAGTGGTTTTGTTTTGGCTCCTAAAAATCACCGTGTGCAAACACTGGATAGAAGGCGACGACTAGGGCTGATCCGAGAAATAACCGCCTAATTGCAGCGTTGTTCCATCCATAGGCTGCCTAAATGTTTGTCATGCTAGGCAGCAATTTTACTGTTACTCATGTCTTTGATACGGGAACGTTCACGCTGAACAGGAATACCTGCTGTGGCTGAAGATAGCGATCTGGAAAAAAGCGAGGAACCCACAGCCCATAAGCTGGAGAAGGCTCGCGAGAAAGGCCAGATCCCGCGCTCGCGCGAACTGACCTCGATGCTGATGCTCGGGGCCGGTTTGGCGATCTTGTGGGTCTCTGGGGAGTCGATGGCGCGACAACTTGCTGCCATGATTGCCCAAGGGTTGCATTTTGATCACGGCGTGGTGAGTGATGACAAGCAGATGCTGCGACAAATAGGCATGTTATTGAGCCAAACGCTGATGGCACTGCTGCCGATCTTTGCCGGCTTGGTGATAGTGGCGCTGGCAGTGCCGATGTTGTTAGGTGGCGTGTTGTTTAGCGGCGAATCGATCAAGTTTGATCTCAAGCGTATGAGCCTTATTTCTGGTTTGAAACGCATGTTTTCTTCTCAGGCGCTGGCCGAGTTACTCAAAGCCATTTTGAAAGCGACACTAGTCGGTTGGGTTACTGGCATTTTCCTCTGGCATAACTGGCCTGACATGATGCGGCTGATCGCCGCCCCCCAATAGCCGCTTTAGGTGATGCACTCCACTTGATTATTTTTTGCGGATTGGTGGTGGTATTGGGGCTAACTCCGATGGTTGGGTTCGACGTGTTCTTCCAAATAACCAGCCATATTAAAAAATTGCGTATGACCAAGCAGGAAATACGCGATGAGTTCAAAGATCAAGAGGGTGACCCGCATGTGAAAGGGCGTATACGTCAACAGCAGCGGGCTATGGCCCGCCGGCGAATGATGGCCGATGTACCGAAAGCCGATGTCATCGTGACTAACCCGACACACTATGCTGTGGCACTGCAATATAACGAGGCCAAGATGAGCGCGCCCAAAGTCTTGGCGAAAGGTGCGGGCGCTGTTGCGTTACGTATCCGTGAGCTGGGTGCCGAACATCGCATTCCTTTATTAGAGGCCCCGCCGCTGGCCCGAGCATTATTCCGGCACAGCGATGTTGGCCAACATATTCCCGCCACCCTGTATGCAGCGGTGGCAGAAGTCCTTGCCTGGGTCTATCAGCTAAAACGCTGGAAGCGGGAAGGTGGGTTAATCCCGAAAAAACCTGAACATCTGCCGGTACCGGAAGGGCTGGATTTTGCAACAGAGAGTGAGACTGACTAATGGCTAACTTGGCCGCCCTGCTACGTTTACCGGGCAACTTTAAAGATACGCAGTGGCAAGTTCTTGCCGGGCCAATTCTGATCTTAATGATCTTGTCGATGATGGTGTTGCCGCTCCCACCATTCATCCTTGATTTGCTATTTACCTTCAACATTGCACTGTCCATCATGGTGCTGCTGGTTGCTATGTTTACCCAGCGCACCTTAGATTTCGCCGCATTCCCTACCATTTTGCTGTTTTCAACATTATTGCGTTTGTCGCTAAACGTGGCCTCAACTCGTATCATTCTAATGGATGGTCATACGGGGGCTGCGGCGGCGGGTCGCGTAGTTGAAGCCTTTGGTCACTTTCTGGTAGGCGGTAACTTTGCCATTGGTATCGTGGTCTTTATCATTTTGGTTATCATTAACTTTATGGTTATCACCAAAGGGGCAGGGCGTATTGCTGAAGTTGGGGCGCGTTTTGTGCTGGATGGGATGCCCGGTAAGCAGATGGCAATCGATGCGGACTTAAATGCCGGATTAATTGGTGAAGATGAGGCGAAGAAACGCCGCTCGGATGTCACCCAAGAAGCGGACTTCTATGGCTCTATGGACGGGGCGAGTAAGTTTGTTCGTGGCGATGCCGTTGCCGGGTTATTGATCATGGCTATTAACGTGGTTGGTGGTTTGCTGGTCGGGGTACTGCAGCACAATATGGCTGTCGGCCATGCGGCAGAAACCTATACGTTGCTGACCATTGGTGATGGCTTGGTGGCACAGATCCCGGCATTGGTTATCTCCACTGCGGCGGGTGTGATTGTGACTCGCGTCAGCACTGATCAGGATGTGGGCCAACAAATGGTCACCCAGTTGTTCAACAACCCAAGGGTGATGGTGTTGAGTGCCAGTGTTTTAGGCTTGTTGGGCATGGTGCCGGGAATGCCTAACTTTGTCTTCCTGCTATTTACCGCAGCCCTGCTGGCATTGGCTTGGCATTTACGCGGCAAACAAAAACAGCAACCCGCAGTGGCTGAATCCCCCGTTGTGCAAGATCAACAACAAGCCACTGAAGCAACATGGTCAGATGTTCAGTTGGAAGATCCTTTGGGGATGGAAGTGGGTTATCGCCTGATTCCAATGGTGGATTTCCAGCAAAATGGTGAGTTATTGGGCCGAATTCGCAGTATCCGTAAAAAGTTTGCCCAAGAAATGGGCTACCTGCCACCGGTCGTACATATCAGGGATAATCTGGAACTACCCCCCGCCAGCTATCGAATATTAATGAAAGGGGTTGAAATTGGCAGTGGTGAAGCGCATCCAGGTCGCTGGTTAGCCATCAACCCAGGTAATGCCGTTGGCACATTGCCCGGCGAGGCGACCCATGATCCAGCCTTTGGTTTGGCGGCGGTGTGGATTGAAAGTGCATTACGTGAACAGGCACAGATTCAGGGCTTTACTGTGGTTGAAGCAAGTACCGTTGTTGCAACTCACCTCAATCACCTGATTAGCCAATTTGCGAGTGAACTGTTTGGTCGCCAAGAAACCCAACAACTACTGGATCGTGTCACGCAAGAGATGCCGAAGCTGACGGAAGACTTTATCCCCGGTGTCGTCACTCTCACCACGCTGCATAAGGTATTGCAGAATCTATTGATGGAGCGAGTCTCAATCCGCGATATGCGCACCATTATTGAAACTTTGGCTGAACACGCACCGAATCAAACCGATCCATACGAATTAACCGCCGTGGTGCGTGTTGCATTAGGCCGCTCTATTGCACAGCAGTGGTTTCCCGGTACTGGCGAAATTCAGGTCATTGGACTGGATGCCGCACTGGAACGCTTGTTATTGCAGGCTCTGCAAGGAGGAGGGGGTTAGAACCGGGTCTGGCAGACCGCTTATTAGAACAAGCAAAACAGGCATTACAACGCCAAGAGATGCTGGGCGCGCCGCCAGTATTGTTGGTCAATCATGCACTCCGGGCACTATTGGCTCGTTTCCTGCGTCGCAGCTTGCCGCAGATGGTGGTGCTCTCGAATCTGGAAATTGGTGATAATCGCCAAATCCGCATGACATCCACAATAGGAGCGGCATGATGCTCATTCGTCTTTCCCCTACCATGATTGGCATTGTGCTTTCAGCCTGTTTGTTGCCATTAAGTGCAGTGGCTTCCGGTTCTTGGGTGGCGGACGATATTGGCGTGACACAGAGTTTACGGGGGTGGCAACATCGGCCAAACCGTTAAGTTCACCAGCGGCATTGGCGCAGGAGAATGCGCGGATTGTGTCGGTAGGCTGGCGCTACCAATTGATGTCGGCCGCGCCAGCGGGGTTGCAAGTGAAGCTATGTACTCCCACCCGCTGTATGCCGCTAGAAGGGGGAGCGGGCAAAGTCGAGGGTTGGCAGGTGAACCTGCCGCAACCCAACTGACGTTTGTATATTTTATGGCAGGTACCGGTCGGGTTAATCCGCCGCTGCAAGTGCTCAGTCACCAAGTGTTGGTCAACTACCGTTAATCACAAAAATATCGGTAATCGCAAAGAATGGCTAACCACAAAATCAGACGATAACCATATCGGGTAAATGCAGGTAAAACAGATAAGAGGGAGGGGGTTTAACGGCCTACTGTTGAGTTCTTTTGCCTGTGCCACTGCAGCTACCGACAGAGTCATGACACTACAAAAAACCAAACTAAATAATACGCGTTGTATTTTCATATAGTTTCCTCGAAACCAGACAAAGCATTGTCCGACCACGAGAGATTAACGCATCGTGAAACCAGAGAATAATCCCTTTTTTGAGTGAACAATAAGCAAAGTCATCACAACAGGTGAGAGTAGTTCGGGGCTGAGAATAGCCGCAGACATAAGCCCGAGTGGGGAAATTTATCTCTGCGGAGCACTAAATGCAGTTGTGAATAACGGCAGGAGACAACTAAATCCCGATCTTTCGGCCCAGTAAACTGGCCCCTTTAGAGTGGCCATCAGGCCCGTACAATGACTGGCTGTAGCGAGTCTTGAGCACCGCCAGAGCTTGAGCATTATGCTCAATGTGCTGTTGCAACAATAAGCCATTGTGCAGGTTGCTGTATTGGAGGCTTTCGGCTAATTCCAACATACGCTGCCAACGCACGGCCAGTTCGATCATGCTGCTATAAGGTGCTTTCATATTAACCGTTTTTTCGGTGGTGAGCCGAGTTTGATCCAGATAGGCCAAGGTTGCCAGTATTGAGCTTTTTTGTTCGGTTACACCTTGCAATACTGTCCCTTGAATCCGACCAGAGCATAGCAATTGCTGCTCTTGCGCGACCACTGTCTTCAGCAATTCCAGAAGTTCCAGTTGTTGGTCCAGATTGGTCTGTAATCTTTCCACCACCACGTATCCTTTTACGGTTAAAGATTGTTGCTATCTTTAGCTATTCTTCAAATCATCCGCGACATTTTTCAGCAGGGCATCAGCAATTTTACCGGTGTCCATGGTCAGTTGGCCTGAGCGAATAGCCGCTTTTAATGTTTCGACGCGTTCTACATTGATATCCTGACTGCCCGGTTGCATCAGTTTTGCCTGCGCATCACTCAATTTAACCTCGGTACCACTGACTTGCGTTTTTGTTTGGGTCGACGGTTTACGCGCCTGTTGCGCAATATCACTGGTTTCCCGTGGCTGCACTTGTGTTACCGGTAATAGCGGTTGAGTGCGTTCAATACTCATATTGTGTTGCTCCCTTTATAGCGGGATTGACGTTTATCGACCCGCGAGACTTTATTTTTTTACAAAAAGAATCGCGGGATTGTCACTGTGTGACCCGCAAATAACTGCATACCAAAGTTATCGGCAAAGGTTACAAAAACTTTAATCACTATAACATAATGAGAATTGTCCCATCCTCGGCCACGGTCCCACTGACGATTTGGCCCGATGGCATACGCACTCGTACGTTATCTTGAATGGCCGCATTATTCATGGCTTTGCCATTACTATTCACATTAAATCCATCACCTTGCGCTAATACTTGTACATCTTGTCCCGCCTTTATGACCCACAGGCGGCGCATCATATTGCGTGTTAGCGGTTGGCCGGCATTAATGCGCCGTAAACTTACAGCACCTTGAGCAGAATGAGGGTCCAGCAATGCACCGAGAGGCAAGGTATCGAGCCGACCTTGCTTCATCTCGATATCCTGCGGGGTAATTTTCACTCCGCTGGCGAGTTGGCGAGCCGCAACAGCATAGCGCCCGCTGACTTGTACTTGAGTCTGGATAAAGCGACGTTGCCCATCGCAACGCACGGATAGACTGATATTTCCCCAAGGGCGCGCATTGGGGGGCAGTGTGATTTCAGGCATTTCACATTGTGGCCACTGGCTCTGTGGTGTTTTGATGACAACCTTTACCTGACTGTCTTTGTCCGGATACTGTTGTTGGAAGAATTGATTTACCTGCGCAGATAAATCTGCCGCCACTGCTTGATGCGCCAGTGCCTGACTCGCCAGCAGCCCCATCGCTAATGTTATGGCGCCACTTCTTTTTATCGCCATCAATTTTCCTCTTCACCTGCACAATTCTGGCCGTTCTTTTATTACCCACAGCCTCTTTTCGCACACTAGTGTACCTGTACCGCAAGAAGGTTAAGGGGATAAATAGCGACGCATTTTGCCCTTATTCTGACGATAGGCTTCCCTGTGCGACGTTTATGCTGTCGACTCCAAATTCTAACCTTGCGGGGGGACTATGCTCGACAAACTGGACGGTGCTCTGCGTTTTCAACAAGAAGCGCTTAACTTACGCGCTCAACGACAGGAGATCCTGTCGTCCAACATTGCAAACGCAGATACACCCGGCTTTCAGGCGCGTGATATTGATTTCTCCAGCCAACTGAAAAAAGTGATGGAGCAAGGGCGTGCCAATGGTACAGGGGTGTCGCTCAGTTTAACGTCAGCCCGTCATATCCCGGCAAGCACAGTTCAGCCACCTGATCTTGATCTGTTATTCCGTGTACCAGATCAGCCATCAATGGATGGCAACACAGTGGATATGGACCGTGAACGTACCAATTTTGCCGATAACAGCCTGAAATATCAGACCGATTTGACTGTCCTTGGCAGTCAGATTAAAGGGATGATTTCAGTGTTACAACAAGGATAAGACGTATGTCTTTACTGAATATTTTTGATATTGCCGGTTCTGCATTATCAGCTCAGTCGCAGCGAATGAACGTCAGCGCCAGTAACATGGCAAACGCCGACAGTGTCACTGGCCCGGATGGTCAGCCTTATCGCGCCAAGCAAGTGGTATTTCAGGTCGCCGCTCAACCAGGGCAAGAGACGGGTGGGGTACGAGTTTCCCAGATAGTCGATGACCCTTCGCCAGACCGTTTGGTCTTCCAACCGGGTAATCCACTGGCCGATGCCAAGGGATATGTCCGTATGCCTAACGTAGATGTGACCGGTGAGATGGTAAACACCATTTCAGCTTCACGTAGCTATCAAGCCAACGTTGAAGTGCTGAATACGACGAAATCTCTGATGCTCAAAACACTGACATTGGGCCAATAACAGGAGCCTGCATAAATGGCTATTACCAATTCTCTGACCGATAGCGATTACGGTATCACCAGCACCACCGGGACCAGCTCGACTACCGGCAGCACCAGTCAGGATCTGCAAAACAGCTTTCTGACCCTGTTGGTCGCGCAGTTAAAGAATCAGGACCCGACCAACCCAATGCAAAACAACGAGTTGACCACGCAATTGGCGCAGATCAACACCGTGAGTGGTATTGAAAAACTGAATACAACCTTGGGTTCCATTTCCGGGCAAATCGACAGCAGCCAATCTTTGCAAGCCAGTAGCTTGATTGGTCATGGCGTGATGATCCCAGGCACCACCATATTAGCAGGCACTCAAGATGGCACGGTCACCACCACGCCATTTGGTGTTGAGCTGGAACGTTCAGCCGATAAAGTGACCGCCACTATCACTGATAGCAATGGTCTGGCAGTTCGCACCATAGAAATAGGTAGCCTGACGGCGGGCGTGCACTCCTTTACATGGGATGGCTCACTGGAAGCCGGTGGCAATGCGCCGGATGGGGCTTACACCGTGACCATTACTGCCAGCAGTGGGAGTGAATCGCTGGTTGCTACCCCACTTAGCTACGCCATTGTTAATGGTGTGACCCGCGGTAGCGATGGGTCCAAATTGGATCTGGGCATGGCGGGAACAACCACCATGGATAACATCCGTCAAATTTTGTAAGCCGAATCGTTGACGGAAGCAGCAGTAAAACAACATTACGGTGGGTCAATGATTTGCACTGACTCACCTTCATTTTTAAACGTGGCATTTGATATGTCATCAATGCTTAAGGTCTCTCATCGACCTCGAATTTAACGGAGAAGAAAATGGGCTTTTCTCAAGCAGTCAGCGGTTTGAACGCAGCGTCCAGTAATCTGGATGTGATCGGTAACAATATCGCCAACTCGGCGACCTCAGGTTTTAAAGCCGGCTCAGTTTCTTTTGCCGATATGTTCGCCGGTTCTCAAACCGGTATGGGCGTTAAAGTTGCCGGGATTACTCAGGACTTTAACGACGGTACGCCAACAACCACTAACCGCCGTCTGGATTTGGCTATCAGCCAGAGTGGTTTTTTCCGTATGCAAGACAGCAGCGGCGGCATTTACTATGCCCGCAACGGCCAGTTTAAGCTCGATGAAAACCGCAATATCGTCAATATGCAGGGCTTGAGCCTAACCGGTTACCCGGCAACAGGGACACCACCAACAGTGCAGCAAGGGGCTAACCCGATTCCGCTGTCTATCCCTCAAGATATGATGGGGGCGAAAGCGACGGAGTCCGGCAACATGGTGGCTAACTTGACCTCAACTCATGATGTCATTACCGACGCATTTGACCCAGAAAAACCAGAAACGTACAGCTTTGTTAATAACATGACCACCTTTGACAGCTTGGGCAATCGCCATGTTATCAATGTGTTCTACGTTAAAACGGGTGAAGACGCGGCGAATGGCAACACATGGTCGGTGTACACCAAAGACAGCAGTGCAACACTGGCTGATGCAAGCAAGCCACTGGACCCTACCGACCCGGCAGCCGCTTCACTGCGTGGCACGATGGTATTTGATACCAATGGTGCACTGAAAAGCGTGACGAACGGCACTGGCACTGCAAGTACCACTAACTTCAATATGACTATTCCTATGGGGGTGGTAAATGGTGCACCTGCGCAAGATTTCGCTCTGAATGTGGGCGGCAGCAAGCAGCAAAATACTGGGACTGACAGCATCGTTACCCAGAACCAGACTGGCTATGCAGCGGGTGAGTTCACTGGTTTCCAGATCAATAACGACGGCTCTGTCGTCGGGACTTATTCAAACCAACAGACTCAACTGCTCGGTCAAATTGTGCTGGTTAACTTTGCTAACCCTGAAGGTTTATCTCCTGAGGGCGATAACGTCTGGAAAGAAACCAAATCGTCTGGCAACCCAATCCTCGGCACTGCCGGTGGTGGTGGCTTCGGTACATTGACCAGCGGTGCGTTGGAGTCTTCTAACGTCGATTTGAGTAAAGAACTGGTGAACATGATTGTGGCGCAGCGCAACTATCAGTCCAATGCGCAGACCATCAAAACTCAGGATCAGATCTTACAAACTCTGGTTAACCTGCGTTAATCGAACTGACGGGATAAGCTCATGGATCACGCAATATATACCGCGATGGGGGCTGCCCGGCAATCGCTGGAGCAGCAAGCGGTCACGGCGAACAACTTGGCTAACGCCTCTACGCCGGGGTTTCGTGCACAGTTGACCGCTATGCGTGCTGTCCCAATCGACGGGCCGAGCATGCCAACCCGCACAATGGTTGTGGCATCGACCCCAGGTGTGGATATCAGTCAAGGGACCATCAACTTCAGTGGTCGCCCGCTGGATGTGGCTTTACAGCAAGATGGCTATTTGGCCGTGCAACTGCCCGATGGTACTGAAGCCTATACCCGTAACGGTAACATTCAGGTGGGGGCTAACGGGCAAATGACCGTGCAGGGTTACCCGTTAATGGGAGATAACGGCCCGATTGAAGTGCCTCCTGAAGCCGCCGTCACTATCGCTGCTGATGGCACTATCTCGGCACTGAATGCTGGCGATTCACCGAATACTATCGCTCAACTTGGCCAAATTAAGCGGGTCAGGGCAACGGCAGGTGAAGTGATGCACGGTGATGACGGTTTGTTCCATTTGACGCCCGCCGCGCAGCAAGCGCGTGGCGCTCAGTTGGCTAACGACCCGCTTATCAAAATTATGCCGGGTGTGCTGGAAGGCAGTAACGTGAAAGCGGTTGAAGCCATGACCGACATGATTGCCAATGCCCGCAGTTTCGAAATGCAGATGAAGGTCATCCACAGTGTGGATGAAAACGAACAGCGCGCTAATCAACTGTTAGCATTGGGTTAAGCGCGAAGGCGCAGAGGAATAAACCGATGATCCGATCATTATGGATTGCCAAAACCGGGCTGGATGCACAGCAAACCAACATGGATGTGATCGCCAACAACTTGGCGAACGTCAGCACCAATGGTTTTAAACGTCAGCGGGCGGTCTTTGAAGATTTGCTGTACCAAACAATGCGTCAGCCGGGGGCACAATCTTCCGAGCAGACGACATTGCCATCCGGTTTACAGATTGGTACTGGTGTTCGCCCAGTCGCCACTGAGCGTTTGCACAGTCAAGGCAACCTGTCCAAGACCGATAACACCAAAGATATCGCTATTAAAGGTGAGGGGTTCTTTCAGGTGCAGATGCCTGATGGCACCAATGCTTATACCCGCGATGGTTCCTTCCAGGTTGACCAAAATGGTCAGTTAGTGACCTCAGCCGGTTTTCCGATCCAACCGGCCATTACCATTCCGGCAAATGCATTGAGCATGACGGTTGGGCGCGACGGGATAGTCAGTGTCACCTTGCAGGGGCAAACGGCCACGCAGCAAGTTGGGCAACTGACACTGACCACTTTTATTAATAACAGTGGTCTGGAAAGTATGGGTGAGAACCTGTATCAGGAAACCGCCAGCTCCGGTGCACCGAATGATTCCACTCCGGGTCTGAACGGCGCGGGCTTGTTGTATCAAGGATATGTTGAAACATCTAACGTCAATGTGGCGGAAGAGCTGGTCAACATGATCCAGACGCAACGCGCTTATGAAATCAACAGTAAAGCGGTTTCAACTTCAGACCAGATGTTGCAAAAACTGACACAGCTGTAAATCCGCTTTCGGGGGGCGAGAGTGCCCCCTGATTGCCGCAGAATAATGAGTATTCGGGGCTGACCTTGCCAGCCTCTAACAGGTTACAGGATCGATAATCAGAGATGGATACATCGCCGCTGCGAAAATTAGGTGAGTTGAGATGGGTTGGTGCACCGTTGATGGCCATGCTGTTGCTCAATGGTTGCGCGTATATTCCGCATAAACCCTTGGTGGATGGCACGACATCTGCACAGCCAGCTCCTGCCAGTGCGCCATTACCGAATGGCTCGATTTTCCAGGCTGCTCAGCCGATGAATTATGGTTATCAGCCGCTATTCGAAGACCGTCGACCGCGTAACGTCGGTGACACCCTGACGATCACCTTGCAGGAAAATGTCAGCGCCAGCAAAAGTTCCTCAGCCAATGCCAGTCGTAATGGGTCGAGTTCCTTTGCTGTGGCAACAGCACCGCGCTATCTACAAGGTCTGCTAGGTAATGCCCGTGCTGATATGGACATTTCTGGTGACAACACCTTTGGTGGCAAGGGTGGGGCAAATGCCAATAACACCTTTAATGGCACTATCACAGTGACGGTTAACCAAGTGTTGGCTAACGGCAATTTACATGTGGTGGGTGAGAAACAGATCGCAATCAATCAGGGAACCGAATTTATCCGCTTCTCTGGGGTAGTTAACCCACGCACCATCAGCGGCAGCAATACAGTGACCTCAACACAGGTCGCTGATGCGCGCATCGAGTATGTGGGCAATGGTTATATCAATGAAGCGCAGACCATGGGCTGGTTGCAGCGGTTCTTCCTTAATATTTCGCCGTACTAAGAGGCCCACCAATGCGTAAACCGTCACTTGTCACACTGTTTGTTGTACAGCTTGTTGCGTTCATTTCGTTGCTGTCATTACCGGCGTCAGCTGAACGTATTCGCGATTTGGTGACCGTTCAAGGGGTGCGTGATAACGCGTTGATCGGTTATGGCCTGGTGGTGGGTTTGGATGGTTCCGGTGACCAGACCATGCAGACGCCGTTCACCACGCAAAGTTTAAGCAACATGTTGTCGCAATTGGGGATAACAGTACCGCCGGGCACCAATATGCAGCTTAAAAACGTGGCTGCAGTGATGGTGACCGCTAAGTTACCAGCCTTTTCCCGCGCCGGACAAACCATCGATGTGGTGGTTTCCTCAATGGGGAACGCTAAGAGTATCCGCGGCGGCACACTACTGATGACACCACTAAAAGGGGTCGATAATCAGGTTTATGCACTGGCTCAAGGGAATGTCTTGGTGGGGGGCGCCGGTGCCTCCTCCGGGGGCAGCAGCGTGCAGGTCAACCAATTGACTGGCGGGCGAATCAGCAACGGTGCCACTATCGAGCGTGAACTGCCGACGACCTTTGGTACTGATGGGGTGATTAATCTTCAGTTGAATAACGAAGACTTCACCCTAGCGCAGCAGGTGAGTGATGCCATTAACCGTCAGCGTGGTTTTGGTTCAGCAACCGCTATTGATGCTCGTACCATTCAAGTGTTGGTGCCGCGCGGCAGCAGTTCGCAAGTCCGTTTTCTGGCTGATATTCAAAACATTCCCGTCAATGTCGACGCGGGTGATGCAAAAGTGATTATCAACTCCCGTACCGGCTCCGTTGTTATGAACCGCAACGTGATGCTGGACTCTTGTGCGGTGGCACAAGGGAACTTGTCCGTAGTGGTTGACCGGCAAAACATCGTTAGCCAGCCGGATACGCCATTTGGTGGTGGCCAGACGGTGGTAACACCGAACACCCAGATTTCTGTTCAGCAACAAGGCGGTGCACTGCAGCGTGTCAATGCCAGCCCGAACTTGAACAATGTGGTGCGTGCCTTGAACTCGCTGGGGGCAACACCTATCGATTTGATGTCTATCTTGCAGGCGATGCAAAGTGCCGGTTGCTTACGGGCTAAATTGGAAATTATCTAATGAGTGATTTGATGGCAATGTCCGGTACAGCCAATGACATGTTCGGGGCGGCTTATGACGCCCAGTCACTGAATGCGTTGAAACGCGATGCAGCAAGAGATCCGCAGGGGAACCTGAAGCAGGTTGCTCAACAGGTAGAAGGCATGTTTGTGCAGATGATGCTCAAAAGCATGCGCTCTGCCTTGCCGCAAGATGGCGTGATGAACAGTGATCAAACCCGGCTTTATACCTCGATGTATGACCAACAAATCGCACAGCAAATGTCGGTCAAAGGACTCGGTCTGGCAGATATGATGGTGGAGCAGCTTTCTGGTTCAACCTCACCAAGTGAAACCGCCGGTACAGTGCCGATGATGCTGGACAATGAAGTTCTACAAACGTTGCCAACACAGGCATTGGAACAAATGGTGCGTCGGGCCATGCCAACGCCGCCGGCCAATAATGCGGCATCATTGCCGCAAGGCACCGGCAGTTTCGTGGCGCGAATGTCTATTCCGGCGCAAATCGCCAGTCAGCAAAGCGGCATTCCTCACCAGCTTATCGTGGCACAGGCTGCGCTGGAGTCAGGTTGGGGCCAGCGTGAGATTCCAACCCATGATGGCAAGACCAGCTATAACGTCTTTGGGATTAAAGCGGGCAGTAACTGGGATGGTCCAGTCAGTGAAATTACCACCACCGAATATGAACAGGGTGTAGCGAAGAAAACCAAAGCACGCTTTAGGGTGTATGGCTCTTATGTCGAAGCGGTCAGTGATTATGTCAAATTGCTGACTCAAAACCCGCGCTACGCCAATGTGGCCGCAGCTCAAAGCCCAGAACAAGGGGCGCATGCCCTACAAAAAGCCGGTTATGCTACTGACCCACAATATGCCCAAAAATTGGTCAGTGTCATCCAGCAGATGAAGAGTGCCGGGGAGCAGGCGGTGAAGGCTTATAGTAGCGACTTAAGCCAGCTCTTCTAAGAATCCCTTCGTATTTGAAGTTGCAGGGGCGTTTGCTTGCCGCCTACCGGCAACCCCAATTATTTTGGGATTAAAGCCGAGTTTGGACCCACATTTTTACTCAAGTTATCAAAAGTCTGGTCGATAACCTTTACAGGCTGTGCGGGGGCTTCGGTTTCCTCAGGCAGTATCCCAATATTAATAAACGCAGGTTCGCGAGAGTTATCGCCTGCTGTAAAAGGATTTCTTCATGTCCAATAGTTTAATGAATACTGCGATGAGTGGTCTGAGCGCAGCACAATATGCCCTGAGCACCGTCAGTAATAACATCACCAATTATCAGGTGGCAGGCTATAACCGTCAGAACACCATTTTTGCGCAAAACGGCGGAACGTTAAGCCCTGCGGGTTTTATTGGTAACGGTGTGACGGTGACGGGTGTTAACCGCGAATATAACTCTTTTATTACCAATCAATTGCGTTCTGCACAGACTCAAAGCAGTGGGTTGACGACCTATTATCAGCAAATATCGCAAATTGATAATTTGCTCTCTAACACGTCCAATAACCTCTCAACGACGATGCAGGATTTCTTTAGCAACCTGCAAAACTTGGTCAGTAATGCCGATGATGATTCGGCACGCAAGACTGTACTCGGCAAGGCTGAAGGGCTTGTTAACCAATTCCAGAATGCCGATAAATACCTGCGCGATATGGATACGGGCGTCAATCAGAAGATCACTGAAAGTGTCGCGAAAATTAATAACTATGCCGATCAAATCGCTAAGTTAAATGACCAGATAACCCGTCTGCGTGGCAGCAGTGGTAGCGAACCGAACGCCTTACTGGATCAACGCGACCAGCTTGTGACCGAGCTGAATCAGATTGTCGGCGTGACAGTCACGCAACAAGATGGTGATGCTTATAACGTCTCATTTGCTAACGGCTTGCCGTTGGTTCAAGGGCCAACGTCTTACCAAGTGGAAGCGATGCCTTCCAGCGCGGATGCAACACGTTTATCCATTGGCTACAAATATGGTAGCGGCACCACGCTGGAAGTCGATGAAAGTCGTTTGATGACCGGCAGTCTTGGTGGCACGTTAAAATTCCGCAGTGAAGCACTGGACAGTGCGCGCAATCAACTAGGTCAACTGGCTTTGGTGATGGCTGATAGCTTCAATACTCAGCACAAAGCCGGGTTTGATTCCAACGGTGATGTGGGTACTGACTTCTTTAGTTTTGCCGAACCGACTACGTTGAAAAATTCAAGAAATCAGGGTGATGCTAGCCTGACGGTCTCTTATACCGATACTTCAAAAGTCAAAGCCAGTGATTATAGCGTTGAGTTTGATGGGACTGACTGGCAGGTGACTCGCTTATCGGATAACACCAAGGTGGCGGCCAGCCCGGTGAAGGATGCGAGTGGTAACACGACCGGCTTAAGCTTTGATGGCGTTGCTGTCAGTATTGATAATGGTACTAATGGCGCGCAAGCCAGAGATAAATTTACTGTAAAAACAGTTTCTAACGTAGCGGCTAATTTGCAGGTTGCAATTACAGACTCCAGTAAAATTGCAGCTGCGGGCACCGCGGCAGGTGGCGAGAGTGATAACGTCAATGCCCAAGCGTTAATGGATCTGCAAACCAAAAAATTGGTGGACGGTAAAGCAACTCTTTCTGGCGCTTATGCCGGATTGGTCAGCACCGTCGGTAACCAGACGAACACCGCGAAAACCAACAGTACGGCGCAGGCCAATATTGTGACTCAGTTGACCGCCGAGCAGCAGTCTATTTCCGGGGTGAACTTGGATGAAGAGTACGGTGACCTTCAGCGTTTCCAACAATATTATTTGGCGAACGCACAAGTCATGCAGACCGCGTCAACATTATTCAGTGCATTGCTGGATATCCGCGGTTAATTTTTTATCTGCGGCAAAGTGATATGCCGCTACTTATCTTCTTTCGAGCTAAGTCAGTCTGTTTACTGACTTAGCTGTTGCTAAAAGGAACTGACATTGTGCGCTTAAGTACCAGCATGATTTATCAGCAAACTATGCAGGGCGTCACTAATGCCCAATCCCTTTGGATGCAGTCGGGTCAACAACTGTCTACCGGTAAACGGGTTGTTAACCCCTCGGATGACCCAATGTCGGCGTCCCAAGCGGTTATGGTTTCACAGTCTGAAGCTGAAAATAGTCAATATACCTTGGCACGTAGTTTTGCCCGCCAAAGTTCCTCATTAGAGACCACGGTTCTTGCACAAGCGACAACCACTATCCAGTCAATTCAAAGCATCATCATCAGTGCTAAGAGCGATATTCTAAGTGACGATGACCGTGCCTCCTATGCGACACAGTTACAGGGTTTAAAAGATCAGCTCCTCAATCAGGCAAACTCTAAGGATGGTAACGGCCGCTATATGTTTGGTGGGTTTAAAAGTGACAAGGCTCCTTTTGTGGTCAGCGCGACAGGTGAAGTGACTTACGCGGGGAGCGATACAGCAATTACACAGAAAGTCGATTCGAACCGTTCCATGACAGTAGGGCATACGGGTTCTAGCATATTTATGGCATTAACCAGTAATGCGAAACCAGAACCTGATGATGTCAATGGTGATCCGGTAGCCTCTGAAGCCAATATCTTTAATACGATAGATACGGTATTAAATTCGTTGAAGACGCCTTTACAAGGCGCAACGGATGAGGTTAAAGCGCAGGCAACAGCTGATATGGATAAAGGTATCCGTGGTATGGCTAACTCACTGAATAATGTCTTATCTGTGCAAGCAGAGATTGGGACTCAGTTGCAGGAGTTAGACAACCTGGATAGCTTAGGTGCAGACCGTACTTTGATCAATAAACAACGGTTAAGTGACTTGGTTGATGTGGATTGGAACTCTGCTATCTCTTCATATGTCATGCAACAAGCCGCATTGCAGGCATCCTACACGACATTCACCAATATGCAGGGCATGTCTCTGTTCCAACTGAATAAATAA
The DNA here is from genome assembly GCF_044905075.1 of Yersinia vastinensis. Lineage (NCBI taxonomy): Bacteria > Pseudomonadati > Pseudomonadota > Gammaproteobacteria > Enterobacterales > Yersiniaceae > Yersinia > Yersinia vastinensis. Next base: position 2,857,319 of record NZ_CP173260.1, on the reverse strand, counting down.
TCCGTCGACGACTGTGGGGTTCGCCCCACAGTATCTCAGCTTGCCAATCCGCTTAATACACCCGCCAGACGGTCAAAAAACTCACTAAACAGATGCTCGGCAAACGGTGCCAACAGCGGCATAACCAGCCCCAACGAAATAATACCGACCGTCAAGGTCAGTGGGAAACCGATGACGAACACAGAGAGTTGTGGCGTCATACGATTTAGCATCCCCAATGCCATGTTTAAGGTGAGTAGCAACGTAATCAGTGGTAAGGCCAGCATCAAACCATTCATGAAGATCAATGAACCTGCCTGCGTCAATGCCAGAAATCCATTGCCATTGAGTGGTTCGAACTGGATAGGTAAGGTATGAAAACTGTCTGCCAGCAATGAAATCAGCCACAAATGTCCATCAAAGGTGAGAAATAACAGCATCGCCAGCAGGTTCAATAACCGGGCGAGAACCGGCATGTTTGGCCCTCCTGAGGGGTCAAAGAATGTGGCAAAAGAAAGCCCCATTTGCAAGCCAATCACTTCACCTGCCAGGCGGATAGCGGCAAAAGCAAATTGCATGGTTAAGCCGATGGCCACCCCAATCAAGACCTGTTGGGCTGCAACCCACACCGCACCGGCGGAGACGAGGGGAATATTGACCGGTGGCAGAGAAGGGGCAATCAGAAAGGTAATTAATACCGCCAAACCCACTTTGACCTTGCGGTTTATCTGCTTCTCACTGAGTACTGGGGCGGTGGTGATCAGTGCCAGTATGCGGATTAATGGCCAGAAGTATTGGCTGACCCAAAGGCTCAGTTGCGTGGTGTCGAGGGGGATCATTATTACCCGATCAACGTCGGCAGACTGGTGAATAAATTGCGCATATAGTCGAGTATCAGGCTCAACATCCACGGGCCTGCAATCACCATGGTGGTGAATACGGCCAGTATTTTCGGGATAAATGACAATGTCATTTCGTTAATCTGTGTTGCTGCCTGCAATAGGCTTACAATCAAACCGCTGATCAGCGCAGCCAATAATAGTGGTGCCGCCAATGCAAGGGCGATTTTCATTGCCTCGACGCCGAGTGCCATTACCGATTCTGGTGTCATGACGAGTCCCCCTTGCTTAAATGTGATGGATAAAAACGTAATTTGTTTCTCGGTGATAAAACATCATCAACTATAAAAACTCTGCGCCAACGAGCCTAATAACAGTTGCCAGCCATCAACCAAGACAAACAGCATCAACTTGAAGGGGAGCGAAATACTGGCAGGAGGAACCATCATCATCCCTAGGGCCATCAGCACACTGGCGACCACCAAGTCGATAATTAAAAATGGAATAAAAACGGTGAAGCCAATTTGGAATGCGGTTTTCAACTCACTGGTGACATACGCTGGCAGCAAAATACGCATAGGAACGACTTCCGGCCCTTCCAATGGTGGAAGGTTTGCCAGCCGTGCATACAGTGCTAAGTCTGACTCGCGTGTTTGGCGCAGCATAAATTCACGTAACGGTTGCGAACCTTTATCCATCGCGACTTCCATACTTATCTTGTCTTGGCTAAAAGGCAGATAGGCATCCTGATACACTTTGTCGAATACCGGCGACATAATGAAGAACGTCAGAAATAGAGCTAACCCCAGCATGACTTGATTGGGGGGCGGATGGAGTACCTAAGGCGTTGCGCAGCAAACCGAGTACAATAATGATGCGTGTAAAACTGGTCATCATCAGCAACGCGGCGGGCAGGAAACTCAGTGTGGTAATAAAAACGAGTGTCTGCACCGGTAACGACCAACTTTGCCCACCATTTGCTAAAGGCTGGCTAATAATACCGGGCAGTTGAGCAAATGCTGCTGGAGAGCAGAAAAGGATGAGCAGCAGAGCGGCTTTATTCAGAAGCGGACGCAGGGACATCATGCCGATTTTTCCGGATGTTTCAATTTTTTGTTAAACAGATGGTTATTCAGTAGTTGGCGAAAATCAGCCGGTTTTGCTGAGTCTGACGACGGCGCGGTATGTGTCTCGTCAACAGGAGGGCGCGGCAATGTATGAAGTGGCGTCACATTTTGTGCGGTGACGCCTAATACTAGCCAAGTATTATCGACTTCGACCACCACCACTCGTTCACGCTGACCTACCTGACAACTGGCGCGAACATTTAATAGTTTATTGTTGCGCGCCTGTGGCGCAAAACCTAAACGGCGAACCAACCAGGCGGCACACAAAATCAACAGTAAAATGCCCCCTAAGACCGAGCCAACTTGCGTGAGCACCGAACCTGCGGGCATGGCTGGCGCAGCTTGCTGCGTGGCAACACCCGGATGGCTGGTAGCAAACCCCGTCACCGGTGTTTGCGTAGTGATTGCTGGCGGGGTAATAGCTGGCTGATTCACTTGCGTAGCATTCATTTGTGCCGAATGCACGATTACCGGGACATCGGTTCCAGTGGATGAATCAGTTAGCGTTGCTGCCACGGTTTGCGCTCCGGTCATTAGCGACTCAGACGACGCATACGTTCTGATGGGGTAATAATGTCAGTGATACGCACGCCGTACTTATCCGCCACGACCACCACTTCACCCTGAGCAATCAGATAACCGTTAATCAAGATATCCAGTGGTTCGCCCGCTAAACCATCAAGGGAAACCACCGAGCCTTGTGACAGGCGCAGCAACTCTTTGATAGTCATTTTGGTGCGCCCCAGCTCCACTGTTAGCTTCACCGGGATATCCAGAATCAAGTCGATATCCTGCAAGTTACCCAGTGCGTCCGGTGCTTCCAGTGATTTAAATACGCCTTCGGTTGTGGCCGTTGGTTTATCCGCCGCTTGCTGCTCATTAAACGCATCAGCCCACAGATCATCCACGGATTCCTTTCCATCATCAGACGGAAGCTTAGGGTCACTCATTGGGCTGTTCCTCATTCAGAGCATTCAAAATAGGGTTAATCAAATGTTCAACACGTAGGGCATATTGCCCGTTTAATGTCCCGTACTGACTGGTCAGTACCGGTACGCCGTCGACATGACCAATCAGTCGATCCGGTTTATCTATAGGGAGCACATCCCCGGGTTGCAGCTTGAGTATCTGCGACAATCTGAGCGGGATATCGACAAAATTAGCGACCAGCTCTAGCTCTGAATGCTGAACTTGTTTAACCAGCGTTTCACGCCAATGGCTATCTTCCTGACGGGAGTTTTCCAGTGGTGGGTTGGTCAACAGTTCGCGCAATGGCTCAATCATGGCAAACGGAATACAGATGTTAAACTCACCACTCAACGCGCCAATTTCCACGTGGAAAGGGGTTGTCACCACAATATCGTTAGGGGAGGTGGTGATATTGGTAAACTTCACCTGTATTTCAGAACGGACATATTCCACATCTATTTTATAGATAGGCGCCCAAGCATCGCGGTAAGCATCCAGCGCCAGCCGTAACATCCGATTGATAACACGTTGTTCGGTATGCGTAAATTCACGGCCTTCCACTTTTGTCGGAAAACGGCCATCACCGCCAAACAGGTTATCAACGGCGATAAACACCAAACTTGGGGCGAAAACAAACAGCGCCGTACCGCGTAAGGGTTTCAAATGTATTAGGTTGAGGTTGGTGGGCACCGGCAGATTTCGAGCAAAATCATGGTATGGCTGAATTTTGATCGGCCCCACCGTGATATCGGGACTGCGACGCAATAGGTTAAACAGCCCCATTCGGAACTGACGAGCAAACCGCTCATTAATGATCTCCAACGCATGTAGGCGCTCACGCACCACACGTCGCTGGGTCGTTGGATCATAAGGTTTAACGTCTGTCTCGTTACCTATCACAGCCTCGGGTTCATCACCTCCGCTGTCACCGTTTAACAGTGCGTCAATCTCTGCTTGTGAAAGAATGCTATCGCCCATAATGATTATCGCAGTATAAATGCGGTAAACAGCACATCGCTGACTACCTGATTAGGTTGACCTTTAACCATTGGCGGGCTAAGTACGTTTTTAATTTCACCGACTAAACGCTGTTTGCCTTCTTCATTCGACAGGCTGTCAGCTGACTGGCGGGAGAGCAACAGCAGCAAGCGGCTGCGCACTTCCGGCAGATAGTCATTGAGTTTTGCGCGAGTGGTATCGTCGGGCAGCCTTAACGTCAATCCGATATAAAGGACACGATCCAGATTATTATCTGGCGTGATCAGATTGACCGTGAAGGTCTCCAAAGGCATGAATACAGGGATCACCGGCACGGCTTTCACTGTGGCGGGTCTACTCTGATTGAGCATCCACCAGCTATAACCGCCACCCGCTGTTGCTGCTACCGCGATCAACACCAGCAAGATCACCCAGATCGAACTCTTACGCTTGGCCGGGAAGGTATTTTCAGACATGGAGAAGACAAATTCCTGTTTCGGTATCACACCGGTGAATCACGATAATAACGTGGAGAAAATCCACGTTATCCGAATTATTGATGATGATTATCCCGCGTATCATGAATGCCAATAGGCAGAATAGGTGGCGAAAAACAGCCTAACTTGCTCGTTTGTCGCCTTTTGGTGAAACTAACATCAATCTTAGGCGAAAATATCAACGCCACCATTCCCGTCTGCCAGAGCCTGTAATGCGGCTGGTGTGGTAAGCGGTGTGCTGGTTAAGGCGTCGCCTGCGGTGATTTCACCGTATCCCGGTTGACCTCGAGAGGCGAAATCTTGTTGATTTTGCTGACTCTGTTGCTGTGCTTGTTGCCATTGTCCTTCACTGCCGACGCTGCTTTGACCTAACTGAATACCACTTTCAGCCAAGGCGCTACGTAGACTTGGCATGGCGGCTTCAATGGCGGCACGTACTTGGCTGTGTGCTGAAGCAAAGTGCAGTTGCGCTTGATTATCTTCGATTTTCAGACTGATTTGCAGAGCGCCCAGCTCCTGTGGATTGAGCCGCAACTCGGCATTTTGCTGACCATTGCGACTGAACATCACCACTTGTTGACCAAGGGCTTGCTGCCATTCTTGGCTACCTAATTGAGCACTTAAATGGCCACTGACTGGGGCGCTGACAAGGGGGCTGGCGGTTGTCGATAATACTGGGCTAGAAACGGGCGGCAGAGAGGGGGGACGGTGTTTGAATTGGCGAGGCTTTTGTCCAGAGTTGCAGCCGTCACATTGGTTTCTACCAGCGCAGTTTTTATATTAAGAGCGTTATTGTCAGCCCCTTTTGCTGTCGATGGGTCAAGCTTGCTTTGTGCGGATGCTGCTTTAGATTTTGTGGTCACGCCCGGCAATATCTCGTTGCTCGTGGCCTTATCATTTTTTACTGTATTCAGTGTGCTACCTATCAGCGCCGCTAAACCTTTATCTTGCGAAGTCAGAGTGGTCAGGGCCGCAACATCTTGCTTGACGCTGGTTTTACTCTCAGTCAGGCCATTGGCATTGGCTGCTGTCGCTTTTTGTCCGTTAGTCGCGGTGCCCAACGTATTGGCAACTTGATGTGGCAGCATTGCCAGTAATGTTTGCAATGCTGAAAGGTCGGTTTTGTTGCCACTTTTATCAAGTGTACTGTCATCATCTGCCACGGTTTTTTTAATGCCAGCGGCGTCTCCGGTCTGCCCGGCATGTGTCAGGCCCGCAGGTAACGTGGCACTGATATCGCCCAATGCAGCCAACAACTGATTCAATTTGCTATTACCAACGAGGGATTTACCACCGTCGGCATCAGCCGTGATATCAGTCGCCGCTGCCAGAGAGGATTTCAGTGTTGAGGCATCCATGGCGGTTAGCTCTTTACCCAGTTGGTCACCCAAGAGTTTGGCAAAATCTGCCGGCAATCCCGCATCGGTAAACAGCGCTGCAATGGAGGACAAGGATGTCGCCCCTTCAGCTTCACTGGTGGTAGATAATGCAGCAGTCGGCAGTAAAGACAGATTCATGAATTTAGACTCCTTTGTGAGGCGCGCTGGGCGAACTCATCCATCAATTTTTGATCCAAACGGTTTTCTTGCAGGCGAGCGGTGCTCTCAGCCCGCTCTTGTAATGTTTCAAACGCATTTAACCGTTGCTGTTTTTCTTGCCAATGCTTAACTGCCTGTTCCACTTTGACATTCCATTGAGCTAACTGATTGCGATGTTGATCAATGGCTTGTTCCAGAGTTTGAATAAATTGTTGATAATTTTGCCAACTGGAGGAGGCCATCCCGTTGCTCAAGGTGTCATTCAACCGCATCCGATATTCATCCTGATAAGACAGCAACATGGTGAGTTGCTGCTCAACATTTTGATAGGACAGACGCGCTTGTCCTAGTTGAGTCGTTGCCTGCTCGACGGCCTTTTGGGCCAGTTCGCACAGGGTAACGAGAGGTGACTGATTTTTCATCGCATTCCCCTTTGATTAGCCAGGAAACAGGCTTTTCAGGTGCTGGCAGGCATCTTCATAACTACTGCGTTCGAACATGCCCTGCTGTAAGAAAATTTCCATCTGTGGGTACAAGGCAATCGCCTTATCCAGTAACGGGTCGCTGCCCGCCGCATAAGCACCCACACTGACCAGATCACGATTACGTTGAAAACTGGCCAGTAACTGTTTGAATTGGCGGACTTTACTGTAATGGTTCTCATCAATCAGCGAGGTCATGGCACGACTGATTGATGCCTCGATATCAATCGCGGGGTAGTGACCGGATTCCGCCAAACGGCGTGATAACACCACATGCCCATCAAGAATGGCGCGAGCAGAGTCGGCAATGGGGTCTTGCTGATCATCGCCTTCGGTTAATACCGTATAAAATGCCGTAATGGAGCCACCACCAGAGACACCGTTACCCGCCCGCTCAACCAGTGCGGGTAATTTAGCGAATACGGAAGGTGGATATCCTTTGGTTGCCGGCGGCTCACCAATCGCCAGCGCAATTTCACGTTGTGCCATGGCATAACGGGTGAGGGAGTCCATAATCAACAATACGTGTTGGCCACGGTCACGAAAATCCTCTGCAATGCGGGTGGCATAGGCTGCGCCCTGCATACGTAACAATGGCGAGACATCGGCAGGGGCAGCTATCACCACCGAACGTGCACGCCCCTCAGCCCCTAAAATATTCTCGATGAAGTCTTTCACTTCACGGCCACGTTCGCCAATCAACCCCACGACAATGACATCCGCTTGGGTGTAGCGGGCCATCATCCCTAAAAGCACACTTTTACCGACCCCTGAACCGGCGAACAGGCCCATACGCTGGCCACGACCTACGGTCAGTAAGGCATTAATGGTGCGCACCCCGACATCCAAAACTTGCTCAATAGCGGTGCGCTGCAACGGGTTAATGGGCGGAGTGATGAGGGGGGCGCGATAGCCAGTTTCAGGTGCAGGTAAACCATCCAGTGGTTTGGCGCTGCCATCTAACACGCGCCCCAGCAATTCTGGGCCGAGGGGCAGTTGTTTGCTGGCTGAGGCGCCACCGGTTGTCACACGGGCATAAACTCGCGCGCCCGGAACAATCCCTTCCACTTCTTCCAGTGGCATCAGAAATAGGCGTTGGCCATTAAAACCAACCACTTCACTCTCCACCTCTTGTACTTCACCATTGTCATGGCGTTCAATCAGACAGGTGGCACCCAGTGGGAGTTGTAGGCCGGTAGCCTCCAGTACCAGACCGGTGGCACGCGTCAATCGCCCGTAGCGGCGAATGGGGGTTGATTGACTGATTCGCTCTTCGAATTTATCTAAAGAGGTAAGCCAGCGGCCAAGACGGGCGGTCATCATAATTCTCCCGGCGCTGCCAAACGGCACAGCTCATGCCAGCGGGTTGCCAAACTTGCATCCAAGTCACCTTCTTCGGCGCTGACTTTACAACCACCCGGATGAATTTGGCTGTCACCCAATAAGCGCCAACCATGCAGACTCAGCGTCGATCCCAGACGTTGTTCGACGACCGCCAAATCATTTGGATTGACCCGTAATTGTGGCTTCCCGGCAAACATCGGTTCTTGCTGAATCATTTGCTGGATTTGGGCCAGCAACGCAGTACCATCACAAATGGCCGGTTGCCCCAGAATTTGTTTTGCTGCGGCCAATGCCATTTGCATTAATCGTGAGGCAATCACGCTGTCCAGCGCATCCAGCGTGCTTTGGAAGTCGTTGACCAGCAATTGCCAATGCGCGGTGATTGGTGCTAGCTGTTTCTCGGCATCGGCCAACGCTTGTTGATGGCCCTCTTCAAGACCGGTTTGGTAACCTTTATCCAAACCTTCTTGCAACCCTTTGGCAAACCCTTGCTGCCGCCCCTGCTTCTCTGCTTCGAGTTGCAGGTTTATCAGTGTTTGTTGCGCATCATTTTCAGTCGGCTCAGTGTCGGTCCCCGGCTCATCAGTGAACAGCATGCTGATATCCGGTGCCGGGGCAGCAGCGGTGGATTCTGCCTGGCTGGCAAAATCGTTAAGTGACCAAGGCTGCCAGGGCAGGGTATTAATCCGATCAGACATAGATATCCTCGCCACCGCCAATGACTATCTCGCCGCTCTCTGCCAGACGACGGACGATGAGCAAGATGGCTTTCTGTTCGTTTTCCACCAGAGACATACGCACCGGCCCGCGGGTGGCCAGATCGTCGCGCAGAATTTCTGCTGCACGCAGGGACATATTGCTGAGGAAGCGCTCGCGCAGTGCTTGGTCGGCACCTTTCAAGGCAATCAACAACGACTCGTTGTCGATCTCTTGGAGTAAACGCTGAATGCTGCGGTCGTCGACACTGACCAAATTCTCGAACAAGAACATTTCGTCGATGATTTTTTGTGCCAATTCGCCGTCGTATTCGCGTACTGCGTCCATGACTGTTTCTTCCTGCTGAGTTTTCATCAGGTTGATAATCTCGGCCGCTGTGCGGATACCCCCATTTTGCTGCGTTTGAGATTTTGACCATCAAGCAGGTTATTCAGCACTTCAGTCAATTCAGCCAATGCCGCTGGCTGGACTCCCCAAAGGTGGCGATACGTAGCATGACATCGTTTCGCAGACGCTCGTCGAACAGGGCCAGAATATCGGCAGCCTGTGCACGTTTGAGGTGAACCAAAATGGTAGCGATAATCTGCGGGTGTTCGTCGCGAATCAGATCAGCGGCCATCTGAGGTTCCATAAAGTTGAGCGTTTCCATCCCACTGGTGGTTTCGCGCGACTCCAAAATGTCTTCCAACAAACTGGATGCACGCTCTTCCCCCAATGCTTTTATCAGTACACTGCGCAGATAATCGCTGGCATTTACACTCAAAGCGGCGTACTGCTCGGCATCGTCTTCAAACTCAGCTAATACATCAACTAGCTGCTGGTGAGAGACCTGACGCATACTCGCCATAGTGGTACTGAGTTGTTGCACTTCGCGCGAGGAGAGGTGCTTAAACACCTCGGCGGCGTGGTCTTCACCCAGAGTCATCAGCATGATGGCGCTTTTTTCAGTTCCGGTCAGGCTCATTGGTCATTACTCATCCATTGACGGATAACCAGCGCAACAACACGTGGGTCTTTATCCGCAAGTTCGCGTATACGCTGGGCCTGAACTTCAGCACTTACCCGCTGCTGATTTTTCTTACGTAGGGCCAGCTCTTCTTTACTCTGTTTCGCTGTTTCAGTGGCTTGGGCGGTCTGCACAATGTTATCGACCGAGGCCGCTGCCTTATCAGCAAGTTGTTTCTTAGCAATTAATGGGCGTACCAGCTTGCGCCACAAGACCCATGCCACCAGTAAGATGAGCAGATAACGGCCAGCATTCAGCAACTGATCAAAGAACGATTGCTGTTGCCAGAACGGCAGGGCGCTGCCGGAGGCATTGTCTGTCGCATTAAATGGTGTGTTCACCACATTTAATGTGTCGCCGCGCTCAGTGGAGAAGCCCATTGCCTCGCGGGTCAATGATTCCACTTGCGCTAACTGATCTTTACTCAGCGCAATCGGTTTGCCCGCTTTATCGCTGCCGTAATTGACTACGACTGCAACAGAGAGACGCTGCACCATGCCCGCTTGTTGCTGGGTGTGGCGAATAGTGCGATCCACTTCGAAGTTTGTGGTTTGGTCATGGCGGCTATTACTGGATGTGGCAGTCGACCGAGCAGCCGTGGCCGCTGGACGATTTGCCGCATTGGCGGCAGCACCTGTAGCTCCAGGCGCGGCGGCGGGTTGAGGGACTTCAATCGGAGCAACCGGTGTCGCTGACGGTTGATTGGATAATGCGCCCGGCACACCGCCTACATTCGTGCCGCCCAGTTGTTCACTGGTGCTGACTTGTTGAGAGCGCACGGCTCCTTGGTTGGCCGCCTGATTCGGTTTGTACTCTTCGTCGGTTTGCTCGCGGCTGGCGAAATCAACTTGTGCAGTGACCTGCGCGTGCACATTGCCACTACCGACCATTGGGGCCAGAATGGTTTCAATACGGCGTTGGAAGCGGTTTTCCACTTCGTTGGTAAATTTGAGTTGTGCGGCATTTAAGTCACGACCAGCACTGTCAGATTGCGTGAGTAAACGGCCTGTTTGGTCAACCACAGTGACATTCGCCGGTGGCAAACCTGCCACACTGCTCGATACCATGTACACGATAGCGTTGATCTGACCATCATCAAGAGCACGGCCCGGTTGCAGGGCAAGAGTGACAGAGGCGGTTGGTGATTTCTGTTCGCGAACAAACAGTGAGGGTTTTGGCATTGCCAAATGAACTCGGACATTCATCACCGGCCCAAGAGTACCGATAGTTCGGGCGAGTTCGCCTTCCAGTGCCCGCTGGTAGTTCACTTGTTCACTGAACTGGCTGATGCCAAATTTTTCCTGGTCCAGTAGTTCAAAACCGACTGCACCGCCTTTAGGCAAACCTTGTTGTGCCAGACGTAGGCGGGTTTCATGCACCTTCTCTGCCGGGATCAACAATGCTCCGCCATTATCAGCGAAGCGATAAGGAATATTCAGTTGCGTCAGTTGAGTGACGATATCACCACCGTCACGATCACTCAGATTGCTATAAAGAACGCGATAATCCGGGCTTTTGGCCCATAACATCAGCGCGACAATGATAGCGATAGCTGCTGCTGCTGCAATCAGCAGTGGGATTTTTGGATTCGCGCGTAGGCGTGCCAGTGTCGTCGCAAAGGTATTTTCACGATTTTCACCGCCGGTTATCGAGGCATTCATACACGTCCTTGGCCAAGCTGAACAACGTTTGAGTGAGTATTCTTTATGTAACTAATGTGTCGAAACAAAACAGACTCCCAAGTGAAAGCATCAATAACTGACATCCCCTTTTATGGGCACGCCATTATTTGCCGTAAATAACCAATTCGATGGCTCAATAAGCCGGTATTTTTGTGTCTAATTAGCCGCTTTAGCGCAAAAATGATGTGTTAGGGTGTCATCCTGAAAAAAGTGATTCAGGGCAGGCGGTGAATAACCGCATTGATAGGATCACTTGCCATGATGTTATTCGAACAACTGAGTGTTCTGGGGTGAGTATGTCTGTTCAAGGTATCGAAGGGGTTTTACAGCAATTGCAAGTCACGGCATTGCAAGCATCTAACTCTGCGAAGGCATTACCCGCAGAGGCCGGCTTTGCTAGCGAATTAAAAGCGGCTATCGGTAAAATCAGTGAAAACCAGCAAACTGCTCGCACTCTGGCGCAGAACTTTGAATTGGGTGTTCCCGGCGTTGGTCTGAATGATGTAATGGTGAATATGCAAAAGTCATCTGTCTCTTTACAACTCGGTATTCAGGTGCGTAATAAGCTGGTTGCGGCTTATCAGGATGTAATGAATATGGGTGTGTGAGTTGGTAAGGTTATTGAATTATATAGTAAAAAACACTATCCGATTTTCTTATGGGGCATGAGTGGGGCATTTCTAGAAAATTTAGCATTGATTAATGTCATTTGTTCATCATTACTGTCTGGCATCCACTCCCCATAAACAGAGAAAACCATCTGTGCTGATGCGTGACCCATCTGTGATGCAATGAATGATGGGTTTGCCCCAGCAGATAACAACCAGCATGCGAAAGTATGACGCGATTGATATGGTTTTCTGGATCTTATTCCTGACCTCCTTAATGCATTGTTCCATATTTGCCCTAATGATTCCGTCGAGTAGTAATCGCCGCATATTTGATTTGAAGATGTAACCTTGGGAATAAAGACGAAAGTGCAACTGTCTTTCCTTGTTTTCCTTGCCTCTCTTGTATGGACCAGTATTTCATATTGAGGCCCCATCCTGGTGTATAGCATTTGACTGCGCAGAGTTTCTTTTGCATGGTCCGTCAACTGAATAATGCGATCTGTTCCGGCGTCAGTTTTTGGCAAAGTAAACTGCTTAACCCGAGTGAGATTTCGTCTTACCATAATTGTGCCAGCTTCTAGGTCTACGTCCTCCCACGCCAACGCACATAGTTCTCCGTGGCGCATCCCGGTATACACCGCCAGTGTCCATAAATTTTTTATTTGTTGATGGGTGCAACCATCAAGCATTCTAAAAAATTCATCCCTTGTTAGCGGATCTGGCTGGGGTTTACTTTTCCTTAATCTAGTTAGTGTGGATGTGGGGTCTGAATTGGCGTACCCATTACTAGCAGCAAACATAAAAGCAGACTTAACACATGCCAGACAGTAATTCACTGTTGGGACTGCCCTGCCTTTATATTCCAGTACACTGGAACTGTCAGCCCAAGAATCTATGGGATTACGGTTGAAAATTCACTAAGAACTGACATAAAAAATTGTAAGTTTACAGGAAACGAAACGTCAACTTTCTTCTGGAAAAATTCTAAGTTTTCAAGGTTCACATACAATGAAACATCAGGAGGAATATTTGGTGTAGCAACGGGAGGAGATGGGGCTGGTAATACGAACGGCCCTGTTACTGATACGGTTATTGCCTTCAATATTTTCTCTGGAGCTATCAGTGAAGCTATAGATATTAATTGGGATACAGAACGGTGCCTTATTATTGGGAACACTTGCTACAACAACTCACTCGGAGTCGATGAAGAGATTATTGATATTGGCGGTGGTGTTTGCCGTGATATTTGGGTATTGAACAATAGCTTTGATGGTGGAGGCAAGACATACGATGTCGTTTATCTTAAGGGAGATACGCAGCGAGTTCTTGTTCAAGGGAATAAAGTATTTAATGGGAAACTATCTAATCCGGGATCTTGCGTAAGGGTTACATCGCAATTCGGATCTATTAAAAATGTCAAAATAATTAACAATGAATTATCAGGTTCAACATTTGGAGTGGCTATTCAGCAAGGCACTACGGATGTGATTATAACTGGTAACATCATTAATGGCGTTGGACAGCGTGGTATAGCATCACAGACGGGGGTGGGAATGCACGAATTACTATCTCAGGTAATATCGTTAACGGTGGAGGAACTGCTACCGGTCAAGGTATTTTCGTAGCTAACTCAACATCTGTAATTGTTGTAGACAACCAAGTATCTAACTTCTTAGATCACGGGATATACACAGATGTATCTTCTAGTGGGACCGTAATCAATGGGAATGAGGTTACGGGCTGCGCATCAGGCATTCGCGCCTTTGGTAATCACAATATCATTTCTAATAACACATGCTTCCTAAACAATACTACCGGAATCCGGATCACTGGATCTTACGGTTCAGTCACAAATAATACATGCAAAGATAATGCGTTAACTGCAAGTAGTTATGGATTGGAATTTGCAGGCGGTAGCCTAACAACAATCAATGGAAACTCGGTATATGATACCCGCGACACCAAACTACAGAGCGGATTCAACACTGTTGTTGCAGATAGACTAATTGTTACCGGCAATATGTTCTACCCCAACTACGCCATAAACATGGGGGGAACTGGAGCACTGACAAACTCGGTGGTAGCAAATAACATCTCTGCTTAGTTATCAAAAAAGATAATGCTTTATGGGATGCCAGCAAAAATATCTATATAATCAACTATATTCATAGTTATCAGTCGAAAATCACTGTACTAACTCTTTGAAATGGATGATTTAATATTGTTTGGCATAGAAAAAAACACCAAAACACAATTAGAGCTTACCGGAGTGATATCGATGGACTTCGCGCTATCGCTGTGATTTCGGTAATGCTCTATCATTTCTCAATAGGCCATTTTTCGGGTGGGTTTGTTGGTGTTGACATATTTTTCGTCATTAGTGGTTATTTAATAACCGGTGGGATAATAAAGCAAGGAGAGGCCGGTAAGTTCAGCTTTTCTGATTTCTACATAAGAAGGGCGCGACGTCTTTTCCTGCGCTGCTTGTAACAATAATCCTTAGTTATGTAGCTGCTTTCTGGCTGTTTTCTCCGATTGATTTCGCCAATATGTCAGGCTCAACCATATTTGCACTGGGCGGGATATCTAATATATTTTTTTGGATGGAGGCTGATTATTTCGACTCTGCATCTATATTAAAACCCCTTCTTCATACGTGGTCACTTAGTGTTGAGTTACAGTTTTATTTGATTTGGCCTGCAATATTACTTTTATTGATTAAGTTTGGCAGGAAAATAACAGGGTATGGAGTTGTTGCAGTTACCATTGCTGGCTTAATTTCATCAATATTTGCATTGAAATATGATCCAACCGGCGCATTTTATTTAACACAATATCGCTTCTATGAATTTGCAGTAGGTGGCCTGGCATTCTTGGTTGGTCGGTCTAAATTTATGCGGTCTAAATACTATATGCCCAACATGATTTTTGTTGTGGGTATCGCATTGGTATTTTACTCAATATTTTCATACTCAACAGAAACTGCCTTTCCTGGCTTAAATGCGTTACCGCCCGTTATTGGTGCTGCACTGATTATTCTTTCAGGCGAGCAAGCGATAGGGGCCAAGATACTATCTCTTCGTCCAGTTAGTTATATTGGGGAAATTAGCTATTCGCTATATCTAATTCACTGGCCGTTAGTTGTATTTGTTCAATACTTCTCCGTCAAAGAGATTTCTAGTATAGAACGTTATGGATTAGTCGCGGCAACGTTCGTTCTTTCTGTGTCCATGCACCGCCTCATAGAAAAGCCATTTAGAAACCCTAAAGTATTCGATATCTCTGGCACAGCTTTCGCTTTGGCGTGCTCATGTATAGCAATAGTGGTGATGATCCCCGCTTCAAGTAGCTGGGCTAATAAGGGGTGGGTGTGGCGATTGCCCGAGCAAATACAGAAAATTAATGATTTTGATGTTAAGTCAGCTGAAAAATTCTTGTGGAATAAACACGTCGAATTGGCTGTAGTTAGTGATTTCAAGAATAATGGCAAAGAAAAGCTATTGATTGCAGGGGATTCTCAATCAGCCGATCTAGTAAATATCCTCAATGAATCAGGAATAATAGATAACTATGACGTGGTTGTTAGGTTGATTTACACTCAATGCGGAACCCCGTTTGTAAACAAAGATGAGAGAGATGCATTCTTCAATAAGAAGAACCTAGGAACGATAGGAAGAGCTGACTTAATCCCAATATGCGGAAAGCAAATGGACGCACTTATGGATAGTAAAATACTCGGACAAGCGGACAAGATATTCATTGCAATGAAATGGTACAACCATTCATTACCGAAATTAGGTGAGGCAGTATCTAAGATTTCGAGTATGTCTAATGCGCCTATCTACCTTTTCGGGAACAAGATACTAGCTAAAGGCAGCATAGATTTTGTTAACTCACTCGGTAGAGTTAATGGGATTAGCGAGTATGCATCAGAATTCAGAGATGAAAGATCAGACGCAGTTAATCAAAAACTATCAGAAGTTACTGGCGTTAATTTTGTCGATATGATGAAGCTGACCTGTCCGAGTCCTAACTCATGCAATGTACTCACAGACGACCTTAAGCCGATATTCTTTGACGCGGCCCATCTGACTAAGGAAGGAGCTGCATACCTTGGTAAGTCGTTTCCAAGCATTCTTCCGGTATCACCGAAAGGTAATCTAACGATAATTAAATAGCACAGTTACTGCGTGATAGGTAGGCATGGATGCCTGTTGGGATGGTAAGTAGTGAGTGGGGCAAAAATGGGGCAAAAAATTACCGCAAACTAACTCGAACTATGCCAATCACAGTTGAGACACTTCGCGGTAAGTCACTGCCAGCCACGAAGTTCACACGAACTTACGCGAATTTAAAAACAACCACTTCACATAATGAATATGGGTGTCTAATAATTTTTTTCATCACAGAATAGTGTCAGCGCAATTTTAAATAGCTTGGGTTTTGTGCAGTGAAATGCCAACCCAAGAGATTCCTATCCTTTAGCAATAATTCACTTCGCACCTGAGAGCAAAATTTCATTCAACACTTATGTAACAATTTGAAGCGATAGTTATTATTTAAATCAATTGATACAGGTGGTTGTGATGAGAGTTTATTTAATGTTATTTCTTGCCTTTTTCCCCGCATTTTCATTTGCTAGTGAACCTCAAACCCTCTTGGCGGTACCCGCAATCATGAAAGTTTCTGAGGCAGTTTGCAGTAATCGTTATGCAAAAAAAGAACGTATTGCCTGCATGAAATTAGTCGACTCTTCGATTCTTAAGGCTTACTGGGTAGGGCAAATGAAGAATACCTGCGCCTCAAAGTTTAATGTGTCAAAACCGGGCTGCGTCAATATTAAAAGGCTGGTGAAAGCATTAGATAAAATGGGCGGTCAATATCTTGAAGAATAAGATAAACAACCCGTAGCTGCTATGAAGTGCATCACGGGTATTATTCAATTTCTTCGTGTGATAATGCCCACAGATAAAGAGATGCGGTTGTTCCATAAGGCGCGTAACGGCGACGATATTTTTCAAAACGTTCACGTGGCAGTGTTTTATGACGATATAAATTTATCATGCCACGGCGGATCGCCAAATCCCCCCAACTGAGCACATTCGGGCGGGAAAGTGAGGAGATAAGCAGCATTTCCGCAGTCCAAACACCCACACCATTCAGGCTTGATAACTGAGTAATCACTTCATTATCGGGTAACTGGGAAAGAGCCGATAAATCTAACGAACCATCAAGTGCAGCCTCAGCCGCGCCTTTAATGTATCCGGCTTTTTTCATGGTCATTCCGCAGCCTTGAATCGCTTCGATGGGAGCTGCTGCAATGGCCATAGGTGTTACGGCACCTAATAATGCCACCAGACGTGTATTGACGGTGAGGGCGGCTTTAACTGAGATTTGTTGATCAACGATATTTCTGATTAATGCAGCAAATAAATCGGGTGATAACGGGCGGACGATCATCCCTAGTCGTTCAATGGCCGCGGCCATCTTTTTATCCCGCTTTTTGAGGTGATTAATCTCTATCTCACCGTAGCTATAATACATACCTAAAAACTCCCTCGTGCTGCGTGCGAAAAATAAAAAGCATAGCGCTAATTCCTTGCGACGCACACTCCGTTTCTTGCTTGTTGTCGTTAAGCGCTTTCAGCCAATGAAATATCCTGATGACCAATCCTCTGCAGTAAGACTGAGACATCAATAATATCCACTTTATCCGCTTGCAAGTGAGTTGTGGCATATTCATACCAAATGCCGGATTGCAGGAATAAAATGAAAAGCTCTCTGTCCAGATGATTCTCATTCACCATATTGACCATAATATTCAGTGCTTCAGATAATAATTTCCCTGGTTTGTAGGGACGATCTGCCGCGGTTAGTGCTTCAAATACGTCGGCAATTGCCATCATCCGCACCGGGATGCTCATCTGTTTGTAAGTCAGCTGATAAGGATATCCTTTGCCATCCATACGTTCATGATGCCCACCGGCAATGGTTGGCACATTTGCCATTGTGCGTGGGAAGGGGAGTTTTTTTAGCATCACAATCGTCTGCATAATATGCTCATTTATTTTATAACGATCTTCTTCCGTCAGTGTCCCACGGCGAATACTGAGGTTATAAATCTCCCCACGGTTATAAAGTAAGGTTGGCTCTGGCACTTTGAAATCATAATATTCTGGACGTCTGTTTTTATTATCGCGATAAATAATATGTTCTTCTTTATCTGCCAGCATAGGTTCTTGTACTGGCAATGATGCGGCTGGCTGCCGGGCTTTACGTGCTCGTTCCTCATTAGCAATACCTGCGTTATCATCCAATGTACGCGTCCAGCGATAACCGGCAATTTGCTGGATACGGGTTATTGCTTCATCAGACATAAATTCGCCGCCGACATTACAGTTAGCGATAAAGTAAAAATCTTCATCTAACTGGCGCAATTCATCAGCCAGCAATTGTTGGTCAGCTTCACTGGCCGTGATGGTGGCATGGTGACGCAAGAAAGTAATTTCTTTCTCGCGTTTTAATACTTCGAATCTCATACGGACTTCATGGATACGGTCATAAATTAATTCCAGTTTTGTTGATTTATCGACAACAAATTCAGGTGTTGTTATTTTGCCGCAGTCATGTAACCAGCAGGCGGTATGCAATTCTTCCCACTCATTTTCTGATAAAGTAAAGTCCGCGAATGGCCCTTCTTTAACATTAACGGCGGCTCGGGCCAGCATTTTGGTTATTTCAGGTACGCGCTGACAGTGTCCACCGGTATAAGCACTCTTGGCATCTATCGCTCCGGCAATAAGCTCGATAAAGGCATTGAGCAGGTTTTTTTGTTCTTGCAACAATCTCTGTGTTTCCACAGAGACAGAGAGACTACCCACCAAGGCGTTTACTAACTGAATCTTCGCGCGTTCACGTTCCGTATTTAATACATAAGGGTTAAATAGCAGCAGGAAACCTAACAGTTGCTCATCATGGGTTTTCATTGGTACAGCAATAAAACGTAGTGGTAAATATGGCTGTAGAAAATCCTGTAATTGGCTAAATATGTTTTCTTTATTCAGTGTTCCGGTGATGGTTTTTCCTTCAAGTACCGGTTGGAAAGTAGTGAAATTATCTTCTGCTACTTGCAATGAAGACATCTCTGCTACGGGAATATTTTGACCATTCCAGCGAAATGCTGTTGGTGTAAAGACGCCCTCATTTTTATCGGCAAGAAAGATAATTCCTCCCGTCATAGCAGCAATGTCGGTAGTTTCACTCAATAATCCCTGCATCTGACGGAAGAAGTTATTTTCAGCGGTTAGCATATTACCCATTGAAATAAACTGCTTCAGTGTCGATTTCATTTTCGACATTGATTTGTGCAGTTCATCCACTTCTTCAATCACAGAGTGTTCTAGCTCTCGTTCCTCAAAATATAAGTTACTGATTGAATCAGCATCCTGACGTAAACGAATAAGGGGCTTGGATATCTTTCTTGAGAAATACCAAACAATTGGCAAACTGAGCATTAGTAAAATAAATGCAATAAAGGTTGAATGATTACGAATAGAATTTGCATCCGCAGTTAGGTAGCTTGCAGGTGTAGCAATAACCAATTGATATCGATTCCCACTGTTATTAATGTCAACAACTGAGCCATACCAACTTTGGTTTTGGGCTTCAAACAGAATACTACGATTATTATTATCGCCATTTGGACTACTTCCCGACGTGCTATTTTCTTGAGCATTAAGCAAGGTTTGCAATACTGGGATCTGCTTGTCAGTGTGAGCCGAAACGGTCGTGTTCCCTTTATCTTTAGGTAGGCTGGCGATAACCTCACCGCGAGAATTAATAATAATAGCCTGACTACCCGACGGTAAATTTTGCCTTATTAAAAACTGTGATAAGGATGCGAGAGAAACATCCAAACCAATAATTGCCTGTTTATTCTCCGCTTGCCGGCTATAGGTAAAACCGGCTTCTCCTGTGCCTTTAAAAATATAGATAGGGGAGGTGATCAGTGTCGGACTAGCTGAGGCCAAAATAAACCAGTCTCTGCGCCGGGGGTCATAGTTATCATTATCGCGAGGCATAACTGCAATAACTTGTTGCTGTTTATCCAGATAAATAAAGCGTTTTTCCGGCAAGCTATCCAGAAAACGATTGCTTTGGATCATCCATTCGGCATTTTCTGGGGCATGAAATAATATACGGTTGGCATCCGTCAGCCGCCGTAGCATGAATAAATCCCCGTTAGGATAGGCACTATATACGGCACTGGCGTAGTCATTTTGCTTTAAGATTTCAATAAATTTACCGACAAATCCCATTCTCTGTTCAAGGGTTGTGAATTCCGTAATTTGCATGCTAGCCAGAATATTAACAGACATCATCATTGGCCGAGTCACGGCATCCAACTCGGCGGCAATGGCTTCACCTGTTTTTTGATACTGCCTATTGGTACTGATCTCAGTCAGTTTGGTCAGTTGGCTATGACCAAAAATAATGATTACGGTGCCGATTGAAACAATCAGCAAGGTAAAGAGTGCCGCAATCTGGATATGTAAGGGATAGCGGTTTTTTAGTCCGAACAGGTTGCTTGGCATCATAACCGCCCCGAAAGATTATTATTTAATCAATTCTAATCATAGAATGTGCCACTCTAATTAACATATTCCTCTTTCTTTCAGTGGCTTATGGTTAATTATATGATTATGAAAACTTTTTTAGAGATAGTGTCAGGATTGTTGGATGAAAAAACTGATGACTGAGCTAAAAAAAATGTTTTAGCGCGCAGAATACCTAAAAGCAGTATTTAGCAGTCCGAATGACGACCAGTAGAAAGGATGTGAGATATCTAAATAAATAGAAATGTATTGGTAGGTAAGGAGATAAACACAAGTCGTAAGAACGATCTGATGTCCGTTTGCGATATCCAGAGCTTTAATCCGGTGTATGGAGGCTTAAATAGTCATGATAATGCAGAGACGCAGGGTCATTATCTGATGGCTGCAATCGATGATGTCCTCTAATTGCAGTGGGGGCAAAACCAAAACGTTTGCGAAAACGTTCAGCAAAACGTGATGCGCTCTCGTAACCGACTTGGCTGGCAATAAGTGAAATTGGCCAGTCTGTTCCTTGTAATAGGCGTAAGGCACTGGTCATTCGGACATCAATCATCAAGTCACGTAATAATGTATTTTCTGCAGCCAATTTCCGCCGTAATACCACTTCGCTCATTGCCATATGTGCGGCGACTTCAGAGGCTGACCATATTTTGTGTGGATCAATTGCGAGACAACGACGAACCTTTTCACTTAATGAATTGCCTTCACTGAGTATAAATTTAACGCCACGTTGAGCTAACCAAAGCAGTAATTCAAGCATGCGGTGCCTGACGATAGTCGCAGGGATATCACCTGTATCTGATATTGCTTTAAAAGTATTGCTGAAAGTATTAATAAATTCGGGTGCTAAATTGCGTACGGGCATAACGCCAGGAATAACATCAAGACAGGCTGAGGCCGGATGATTGGCAAAAGTAGCAATCAACCGAGGATCACAGCGAAGTTGGTGACTGAAAAATAACCCATCATCCGATAGGCTATTAATGACATCGACGGTCTGGCCGCTGCTGACCGCGACTATTTCGCCGGATTGGACAATACACTCTTGATTATCCCAACGGATAACCTTATGTCCACGGTTCACCATAATGAGCAAAGGATGCTCAATATAAACAGAGGTGAGTAGTAGCTCTGTGTGTTGAATAACATGTGCCGAGCTACCCACACCAGGGCAAAAATTAATTGTACGTTCCATCGATATTCATTTCACAATTTAAGCCTAAGAATATCTTTACGCCTTGAATAGCAGACTAGCAACTTATTTTAATAGAAAACTCACAGTAACTGACTATTTTAGCGAAAAGTATTAAGTATGAGAATAATAGCCAGTTAGATA
Organism: Yersinia vastinensis; assembly: GCF_044905075.1. NCBI lineage: Bacteria > Pseudomonadati > Pseudomonadota > Gammaproteobacteria > Enterobacterales > Yersiniaceae > Yersinia > Yersinia vastinensis. The sequence goes on along the minus strand of NZ_CP173260.1, from coordinate 2,835,599 downwards.
TGGGTAATTGTTACTGCCAATATAATTACATGTTAAAAACAATGACAATCAATCATCATGTTAATAATTGCATTGGCAAGTAACTACTGAGTGGTCAGCCAATATATAGCGACTATCTGAACTGCCGATTACTGTGTTTCACCCAGCAGTAATGCATGGTCAGGGAACTGACCATAGGTATTATTAACAGCCTGTTGTCGGGTAGATTGCCCAACCAACTCACTTAAGGCATTGAGGCGCAGTTGTAATAAGCGTTTGATCTCAACTTCATTATCCAAAATAGCTTTTAGCTTCTCTCGTAATAACTCTTGTAATGCCAGAGATGAGCAGGAGGATATAGTGATATTTGCGGTGCTTTCTATGGCTTTAAGGTAAGTCATTTCCAGATCAACCAGCGTATCCCATTTTCCTTCAGTAGCCAGCACAAGCATTTGCTCACTGAGAATCAGGATTTGTTGATATTCGGACAAAAGGTGCTGGTGACGTTCCATTAAATGGGGTCCTAATTGGGTTGATAATTGGGGCCGATCTGCCGCCAGGCATCCGCAATGTTCTCTAGCAAAGATGCGACTTCATCAATAGCCTGTTCGTCATTATATAAATTAGCATGTAATAAGCGCCGTGACATGTAGTCATACAAGGCTGACAAGTTTTCTGCCAGCTCGCCGCCTTTTTCTATATCGATACCTGCGCTCAGACCATTATTAATAATGTTGATCGCTTTAGATATCTCAGCCCCTTTGGCTGGGATATCACCTTGAGTCATCAGAATTCGTGCACGAACCAGGGCGCTTTGCGCCCCGTCGAATAGCATCACGATCAACTGATGAGGGCTGGCACTCATTACGCCACTTTCCAACCCTACTTGCGCGTAGGTTTGGCTCCCTGATCGGTTATACATACACTATCCTTTATGAACTGAATTGCTGTGTTAAGAAGTTAGCCGTGCTGTTTAATGAGGTCATCATTTTATCTAATTGCGTAAACTGTGTTTTATAACGCGCAATAGTGGCAGTGATGCTCTCAGTGGTAGCAGTAACTTGTTTGTCTAAACTTTTTAATGACTTATTGATACCGTCAGTGGCATTTTTCAGTGAGCCATTAGTTGTATCGAGAGCAGTATTAAGCAAGTTATCAGTTAGGGTAGCAAAACCGGTGGTTTTACCATCGCCGACAAAGAATGCAGTGACACTGTTGGGTTTATCTTTTAATGCAGCATCAAGTTTGTCTGAATCAACGACTAATTTCCCATCAAGATCCTGTGTAATGCCTAAACTGGTGAGAGTTTTAATATCGCCGGATTGAGCCGACCCGATTAGACCTTTCAACTGAGTTTGGATATTACGTAAAGTGCCATCACCAACTAATGCCCCATTACTGGTGGACTGGTCGGCACCGGCTTCAACTGCTGTATATTTCGTTAAAGAAGCAAAGGTGGTTTGCAGCGAGTTATATGCATCAACAAAAGATTGGATTGCCGTTTTAGTCGCTGAGTTATCACGAATGATGTTTAATTGTTCTGGTGCGCCAGCCTTTGTCTCAGATTTTAGATTAATTGTTACGCCTTGAGGCGCATCTGTAATTGTATTGCTTTGACGTACAATGCTGGTGCCGTTGACCGTTAATTCAGCATTCTCTGCGGCGACTTTTTGTGTCATCCCACCACTACCACCGGTAGCACTTGGCGTATAGTTCAGAAAATCATTTAAAGTATCATCGCCAGTCACACTCACAGTCATTTCTGACTGAGTTCCGGTATCTTTAGCTGTTAATGACAAATAATAGGTATTGTCATCGGCTTTCATAATACTGGCGCTGACACTGCCTTCTTGTTTATTAATAGCGTCACGAATATCAGTCAGTGAGGTTTTTCCACTCTCTAACGTGACTTCTAGAGGTTTTTTCTGCCCTGGTTGACTAATAGTAATAGTTCGGCTGGCATTACTATTACCCAACTGCTCGGTTGCGGTTGCGACGTCAGAGGACAACAGTGATTGTGCTTTAGCAATATTAGTGACTTCAATAGTATAAGAGCCCGCAGTGGCTTTGCTGTCCGTGGTTGCACTAAATGCGGTATTACTACCACTAACAGTTGTGGTGTTTATGGTGTCTGCTTTTTTTAATGCTGCGGCTGAAGTTTCTAATTTTGCTAGGGCACTTTGCAGCACACCAAAGGCCGTCAATTTGCCTTTATAGCTGGTTTGCTGTTGTGTTAGTGGGGTTAAACGCCCTTGTTCTGCAGTACTTAACTGATCTAACAAAGACGTTAAATCTAATCCTGAACCGGTGCCCAATGCACTGATACTTGCCATATCTAATCCTTAATTTTCAAGTGTCGTTGCAATGGTTATCGGCTGAGGAGAAAGAAAGTTTACACATAAAAGTAAATTTATAATGGCTGGAATAACAGGGGATAACAGGGGGCTATTTCTGCCATTGAATAGGTAAGTAATATAAGGAGGAAAGGCAGAATAATATTATAAATTTTTAAAATTATTTAGTGGAATGACTAAAGGTTCCTTAAAGAGCGCCGATACAAGTTGTGACGGTGATGAAGCCGTGGGCAGTAAGCCCAAACCATAACCCAACAGCATTTAAGGAATAATACTATGGCGGTAATTAACACTAACAGCTTGTCTCTGATGACTCAGAACAACCTGAACAAATCCCAGTCTTCTTTAGGCACCGCCATTGAGCGTTTGTCTTCTGGTCTGCGTATCAACAGTGCGAAAGATGATGCTGCGGGTCAAGCTATTGCTAACCGCTTCACCTCTAACATCAAAGGCCTGACTCAAGCAGCTCGTAACGCTAACGATGGTATCTCTATCGCTCAGACCACTGAAGGTTCACTGAACGAAATCAACAACAACTTGCAACGTGTTCGTGAATTGACCGTTCAAGCGCAAAATGGTTCTAACTCAAGCAGCGATTTGACCTCAATCCAGGACGAAATCAGCCAACGTTTAGGCGAAATTGACCGTGTGTCTTCACAGACTCAGTTCAACGGCACTAAAGTTCTGGCTGAAAACACCACCATGAACATTCAGGTTGGTGCAAATGATGGCGAAACTATCTCCATTAATCTGCAAAAAATTGATGCACAGAGCCTGGGTCTGGGTAGCTACAGTGTTAGCGGTGTGACCAACTCACTGTCTGCATTGACTTCAACAACTGGTGGTGTAACCACAACTACTGCTATTGATATGACCGCGGTTAATACTATCGCAGGTGATAAAGGCTCAACTGTACACGGCGTTGGTGCTGCAAAAGCTGACGGTACATATGATGACTACGTTATCCGCACTACTGATGGTAAGCAATATAAAGGTGCAGTTGCTGCAGCTACTGGTGCAGTAACTTTCGCTGATGCTGCAATTACTGACACGGCGACGTTGAAAACCGCTGCTCAATATACCCCTACTGGCGCAGCAACAGCTTCACCATTGGATACTTTGGATAAGGCTATCAAACAAGTTGATGGTTTCCGTAGCCAACTGGGTGCGGTACAAAACCGTTTCGAGTCTGCTGTCACCAACTTGAACAACACCGTAAACAACCTGACTTCTGCTCGTAGCCGTATCGAAGATGCTGACTATGCAACAGAAGTATCTAACATGAGCCGTGCGCAGATCCTGCAACAAGCAGGGACTTCTGTACTGTCTCAAGCAAACCAGGTTCCACAAACTGTTCTGTCTCTGCTGCGTTAATTCCACAGCGACTTTACACGTTTTCAAACCCCGCTGCGGCGGGGTTTTCTCTGGCCTTAGCGAAATAACAAACAGAGCTATTTCGCCAGGAGTGAGTTCAAATTAGGCGGTAATTGTTCGTTTTTAATGCTTTTTGTCATTACTTTTCGCTCTGTTTTTTCAATATCAGCAATGTGTTAACAGTAAAAGTTACTAGCATAAGCCAAATAGCCGCCTTTTTATGGGCTTATTCAGGCGATTGTCTGACGGGCCTGACAGGATAATGGTACGACTCTCTTACCCTTAGGTGCCTGTCTAGTGAGCGATCTGTATACCGCCGAAGGCGTGATCGATAAAAATTCCCTCTGGCAACGCTATGTTCCCTTGGTTCGCCACGAGGCACTGCGTTTGCAGGTGCGCCTGCCAGCAAGTGTGGAATTAGACGATTTGTTGCAGGCTGGTGGCATTGGTCTGCTGAATGCTGTGGAGCGCTACGACGCTTTACAAGGAACCGCGTTTACCACTTATGCCGTACAGCGTATTCGTGGCGCTATGTTGGATGAATTACGTAGCCGAGATTGGGCACCGCGCAGTGTACGGCGTAATGCCCGTGAAGTGGCCAGTGCGATGCAACAAGTTGAACAGCGTGTTGGACGCCCGGCGACCGAGCAAGAAGTGGCACAAACGTTGGATATCGATTTGGGGGAGTACCGCCAAATCTTGTTAGACACCAATAACAGCCAACTTTTCTCCTATGACGAATGGCGGGAAGAGCATGGTGAAAGTGTCGAGCCTCTGCTGGAAGGGCACGAAGATGCCAATCCGTTGCAACATTTATTGGAAGGAAATTTGCGCCAACGCGTCATTGAAGCGATCGAGGCATTGCCGGAACGCGAAAAAATGGTGTTGACGCTGTATTACCAGGAAGAGCTGAACCTGAAAGAAATCGGAGCCGTGCTTGAGGTGGGGGAATCTCGCGTCAGCCAGCTTCATAGTCAGGCGATAAAACGCTTACGTGCCCGCCTGAATAACGACTCTTAATTCACTTTCGCTCAGTGATATCACGGTGTTTAACTTTATTAATGCAGGTCTTCTCATGCCAGGACTTCAGTTAAAAAAGCGGCCACTGAGCCGTTATTTAAAAGATTACAAGCACGGCCAAACTCATTGTTCACACTGTCATAAACAACTTGATCGTATGGCGTTGGTTTTTCGCGGACAAATCATTAATAAAGAAGCGATCTCCGGAATGGACCAACCCATCGATGATCAGGTCTGGTTGAAGCTTCAAAATGAACTCACTGCATTATGTCGTTTTTGCAGTGAAATATATTGTAATAGTGCGCCGGGTTATTTTGATATTATGGCGTTCAAACAGTACCTATTTGAGCAAACTGAGATGAGCCACAGCACTGTTCGTGAATATGTTGTGCGCTTGCGTCGATTAGATGAAATGTTGGTTGCTACGAATTATCCAGCAGAAAAATTCGCCAGCGAAACTATGCACCAGCGCATTATCGATGAACTGCCCAATGCGGCGCATAACAATTACCGCATTGCTTTGCGTAAATATGATCAATATTTGGCGTGGCAAAAAAATTATTAACGGTTAACGGCAAATACCTTGCTTGCGACTTTGTTACAACACAGCGCCCGGTTCAGTTTCCTGCTTGCCGGGCGTTTTGTTTTTCTCCTCTCTATCCCCGCAGTACTATTTCTCAGTGAAATTATTTTCCAACATCTATAATAAAAATAAGTGATTATTAACCTTACATCTGATAAATCTATTAAATAGCTACAATTCGTGAATTCCTTGGGGGAACCGTGACTCTTCAACAACAGTTGGCGCAATTTCCGCGTCTAGACTTGGTCGGTAGTGCCACTCCGCTGGAGAAACTGTCTCGTTTATCAGAATATTTAGGTCGCGATATTTATATTAAGCGCGATGATGTTACACCACTGGCATTAGGGGGTAACAAGCTCCGCAAGCTTGAGTTTTTGGCGGCAGATGCCTTACGCCAAGGGGCCGATACACTGGTCACCGCAGGTGCTATTCAGTCTAACCATGTGCGCCAAACGGCTGCTGTTGCCGCAAAACTGGGGCTACATTGTGTGGCGTTACTTGAGAATCCTATCGGTACTTCGGCAGAAAATTATTTGACCAATGGCAATCGATTGCTGTTGGATTTGTTTAATGTTGAGGTGGTGATGTGTGAGGGTTTGCATGACCCCAATCAGCAATTGGCAGAGCTGGCTACCCGGATTGAGGCACAGGGTTTTCGTCCGTATGTGGTTCCTGTGGGGGGCTCGAATGCCTTAGGTGCATTGGGTTATGTGCAATGTGCTTTGGAAATTGCGGCTCAATCGTCCGGGCATGTTGCGTTTAGCTCAATAGTGGTTGCTTCAGGCAGTGCGGGCACTCATGCGGGCTTGGCGGTCGGTTTGCAGCAACTTTTACCTGAGGCTGAACTAATTGGTGTGACGGTATCGCGCCATGCAGATGAACAGCGGCCGAAAGTCGTCGATATTCAGGAAAAATTGGCTGTATCGCTGGGGATTGACGGGCCGCAGGCTGAAGTCACCTTATGGGATGACTATTTTTCCCCGCGTTATGGCGAGCCAAATGCAGAAGGGTTGGCGGCAATTAAGCTATTGGCGGAACTTGAAGGAATATTGCTGGATCCCGTCTATACCGGTAAAGCGATGGCGGGTTTACTTGATGGTCTTGAGCAGAAAAAGTTTCGTGATGATGGCCCCATTCTGTTTATCCATACGGGGGGGGCTCCTGCATTATTTGCTTATCACCCGCAGGTGTAACCTTTAGTTATGGCTTATTCCATTTATGGCTATCGTTATTAGTTTATATTCCTTTATTCCATTAACAGCACTGATAAAGTGCTGAATATCAAAATAAACATGACAGCTGGGGTATGTATGGGTTTTTCAATTGTACGTCGTCGAGTCGTTCTGGGTATGGTGGCGGTTGCATTGGCAACTGGCCTTAATGTGAAGTCTTACGCAGCCGGTTCTTTGTTAGATCAGGTCAAGGAGCGCGGCACTCTAATCGTAGGGCTGGAAGGGACTTATCCCCCGTTTAGCTTCCAAGGTGAAGATGGCAAGCTGACGGGCTTTGAAGTGGATTTTGCCAATGCACTGGCTCAACATATGGGCGTCAAAGCCAAAATCACTCCAACTAAATGGGATGGGATGCTGGCTTCACTGGAGTCCAAGCGTATTGATGTGGCGATAAACCAAGTCACCATTTCGGATGAGCGCAAGAAAAAATACGATTTCTCAACCCCGTATACAATCTCCGGTATTCAGGTGCTGACTAAAAAAGGCAACGAAGGCCAATTTAATAAACCCGAGGATTTGGAAGGTAAGAAAGTCGGGGTGGGTTTGGGTAGCAACTACGAACAGTGGTTACGTGACAATCTGAAAGGTGTTGATATTCGCACTTATGATGATGACCCAACTAAATATCAGGATCTGCGCGTAGGGCGGACTGATGCTATTTTAGTCGATCGGTTGGCTGCATTGGATCTGGTGAAGAAAACTAATGACACCCTTGCTGCCGCTGGCCCAGCATTTGCTCGCCAGGAATCGGGTGTAGCACTGCGTAAGAATAACCCTGAGTTATTAGCGGCAATCAATAAAGCGATTGCTGAGATGCAGGCAGATGGCACATTGGCCAAAATTTCTGAAAAATATTTTGGCGCGGACGTAACTAAATAATGCAAGAAAGTATTCAATTGGTGCTGGATTCAGCACCATTTTTATTGAAAGGTGCTTGGTTTACCCTCCAGCTGAGTCTGGGGGGAATGTTTTTTGGTCTGGCATTAGGTTTTATGTTGGCCATGATGCGGCTATCTCGCTTCCTGCCATTCTCACTCCTTTCTCGTTTTTACGTCTCCATTTTCCGTGGTACTCCGTTAATTGCCCAACTGTTTATGATTTACTACGGTTTACCGCAGTTTGGGATTGAACTGGACCCTATGCCAGCAGCCTTGATCGGCTTATCACTGAATACGGCGGCTTATACATCAGAGACATTGCGTGCTGCAATTTCATCGATTGAGAAAGGGCAGTGGGAAGCCGCAGCCAGTATCGGGATGACTCGTTGGCAAACACTTTATCGAGTGATATTGCCACAAGCAGGTCGAACAGCCTTGCCTCCATTGGGCAATAGCTTTATTGGCTTAGTCAAAGACACCTCTCTGGCAGCCACTATCCAGGTTCCCGAACTTTTCCGACAGGCACAATTAGTCACTTCCCGCACACTGGAAGTTTTCACTATGTATCTGGCGGCCTCGTTGATTTACTGGATTATGGCGACATTATTGTCAGCATTACAAAATCGACTGGAAGCACATGTTAATCGTCAGGATCAGGAGTAGCCATGAGTACCATCGACGTTAAAAAACTGACCAAACAGTTTAAAGGTCAACAGGTACTGCATGGTATCGATCTTGAGGTAAACAGTGGCGAAGTGGTGGCGATCATTGGGCCAAGCGGCTCTGGGAAAACAACGTTGCTACGTAGCATCAACCTGCTGGAGATCCCTGATTCGGGAATTATTCGAGTCGGTGATATCGAGATTGATGGCAGCATACCGATCAGTAAGCAGCAACGTCAGGTGCGAGCACTGCGCCAACAAGTGGGTTTTGTGTTTCAGAGCTTCAATTTATTTCCACACCGCTCGGTGCTGGAAAATATCATTGAAGGACCGGTGATAGTGAAGGGCGAAAAACGTGCCGAGGCTGAAAAACGGGCGCGCGAGTTGTTAGCAAAAGTTGGTTTAAGCGGTAAGGAAGATGCGTATCCTCGCCGTTTATCCGGTGGTCAGCAACAGCGCGTTGCTATTGCACGGGCATTGGCGATGCAACCTCAGGTTATTTTGTTTGATGAACCGACCTCGGCACTGGATCCTGAGCTAGTGGGAGAAGTATTAAATACTATCCGTGCACTGGCTGAAGAAAAGCGGACGATGGTTATTGTCACACATGAAATGAGTTTTGCCCGCGACGTCGCAGACCGAGCCATTTTTATGGATCACGGACGCATTGTAGAGCAAGGCCCGGCGAAAGCTTTGTTTGCTCATCCGCAACACGAACGTACTCGGCAGTTCCTTGATAAGTTCCTCAATAATCACTAAGCCGTTTGTTTTCTTGTGATAGCAATAAAAGTGGGGCGCGATAAGGTGGCCCCATTTTTATCTGATGTGTCTCTATTATAAGAAGGCTTCGAGTTTAAGACGATGAGCGGTTATTTTCACTTCTTTCATGCGGCCATGACCGGGTAAGACTTTTGGTTCAACCGTGACCAGCCCCGCTTTTTGCAAAATAGCCACATCGCGCGTGACAGCACTGCGGTCTCGTTTGAGTCGTGTTGAAAGAGAAGTAATAGAGCCGGGATACTTTTTGACTGCTCGCAGTAAAACAAGGCGAGCGGCACTTAACACACGCACCATTTCTAGTGGGTCTTCGAAGGTAATTGTATGCTCTGCGGGTAATGTTTGCCCGGTATCAGCTAATACAGCGAGTTGCTTACCCCGCTTGAAAAATTCATCTTCCGTTGCTGTTTTGATGACTAGCTTGTCCATTAACTTCTCCTTAGTGAAGTCCAATCCTTTTGAAAGCAATCCTCTATTTGTTCAAAGCTGACAAAATTAACCGCTTCAATGGCGCCTAAGTAATGGCGATGATGAAACCCGTGAGCATTGTCATAACCGATAACCCGACCATTATCACCCCGCGATAAACAGTGATTGATATAGGCTAAATTATAACGGGTAATGCTACCTGACCGGTCGGCCCATATCTCGCGGCGTAATTGACCATTACCGCGCCGGCTAGCAATTTGATGAGTCTCATCAATAATCTTTTTATCAGCCATGAATATAAATATCACCTCTGAAGGTTGCTGTATACAATATCTTCACTAAGAAGAAAGCTAGGCACACAAGTCGCTCAGTTGTTTGCTTGAATTAATAGTGAGTTAGGCATAGTAAAGTGACAAGAACACGAAGTTAGAGATGCGGAATGTTGCCAGAGAAAAAAAGGATTGTTGCGGTTTTGCACGCGACAGTGCGGGGCAACACGAGAAGTAAATTCTCACTATCAGGCAAATAATAAGGCCCGAAAGGGCCTTATTATGCTGACTAAATAATCGGAAATACGAAAAACTAGCCGATAGTCATCAAGCTGGCGTTCCCACCGGCTGCGGCAGTATTCACACTCAGTGAATGCTCAATTAACAAGCGCTCAAGCAGAATGTTGGTTTCGCCACGGGCAAAGCCTTGTACTGAGACAATTGGTCCATCAATTTGGGCTATTTGCTCACATAAGATGCGTAGCTGATCGGCATCTCCGTGATAGATAACGGCATCAAAGCTGATGTTGGCTGTTTGCCAATCTTGAGTAAGAGTAATGCAAGACTGCACTGCCGCCGGTAATTTTTTGAGCAAATCACGCTGTAGCGCATCTTCTAACCATAAGACATGACACCCGACAGCCAGCACGGCGGCCAATTGTGTCAGTGCGTCGGTTTCGTTATCTGCCAGACACAGCACGCGCTCACGGGGAAGCAGTGCATAAGTGTTACGCTCACCGGTCGGCCCCGGTAACAACCGGACGGTTCCACCTTGAGCTAACTCACCATAGCGCTGTGCCAGTTCAGTCAGCACATTGTTTTGCTGATCGCCAGCCCATTTGATCAATGCGTGATGCGCGGTTTGTAGCATTTCGCGACCAGAGACATTTTGCACGGTTTCATTATGCTGATGGGACAGTGTATTTGTCACCGCATCTTCCGGGCGGCTGCACAACAGGCGATACAGATAGAGTGGCCCACCGGCTTTCGGGCCAGTACCCGACAAACCTTCGCCACCAAATGGTTGTACGCCTACCACCGCACCGACCATGTTGCGGTTAACATACAGATTCCCCACTTTGGCTTTTTCCGTGATATGGGCAATGGTTTCATCAATACGAGTATGAATACCCAAGGTTAAACCATAACCCGAGGCGTTAATTTGATCGACTAACGCACTGAGATTCTGGCGCTGGAAGCGCACGACGTGCAGTACGGGGCCGAAAATCTCTTTTTGCAGCTCGTCAAAACTGTCCAGCTCTATCAAGGTTGGCTTGATAAAAGTGCCGCGTGCCCACTCTTTTTCATCCTGATTGTTGCCGCGTACCGCTTGATAAACTTTGCGTCCTTTGGCCCGCATGGCTTGAATATGGCGTTCAATACCCGCTTTGGCATCAGCATCGATAACTGGCCCGATATCTGTAGACAGGCGCTCAGGATTGCCCATGCGACATTCAGCCATTGCGCCACGTAGCATCTGCAAGGTATGTTCGGCAACATCATCCTGAATACAAAGGATGCGCAAAGCTGAGCAGCGCTGGCCTGCGCTGTCAAAAGCGGAGGCGACAACATCCGTCACCACCTGCTCGGTCAGGGCCGATGAGTCAACAATCATCGCATTGAGGCCACCGGTTTCAGCAATCAGTGGAGTAGGGCGGCCTTGAGGGTCAAGCCGGCCAGCAATGCTACGTTGTAAAATGCTCGCGACCTCTGTGGAACCGGTAAACATGACGCCGCGCACTCGATCATCGTTTACTAACGTCGCCCCAACACTGTCACCCTGTCCGGGGAGCAACTGCAAGACACCCTGCGGGATCCCGGCTTCGAGCAAAATCCGCACAGCCTGAGCGGCAACCAGTGGTGTTTGTTCAGCCGGTTTTGCCAACACACTATTACCAGCCGCTAAAGCAGCGGCAACCTGACCGGTAAATATAGCGAGCGGGAAGTTCCATGGACTAATACAGACTACCGGTCCGAGGGGGCGGTGGCTGTCATTGACAAAGTTATCACGCACCATCCCCGCGTAGTAATGAAGGAAATCAACGGCTTCACGCACTTCTGCTATGGCATTACTGAAGGTTTTACCGGCTTCACGCACCAGTATCCCCATCAATGTTTGCATTTGATTTTCCATCAGTTCAGCAGCGCGTATCAAAATAGCGGCGCGCTCAGCGGGTGGTGTAGCAAACCAAATCGCCCCGGCATTGGCGGCTGCATCCAAGGCCCGGCTGACCTCTTCTTTTGTTGCTTCACGCACGTAGCCGACAATATCGGTTGGCTCTGCAGGGTTGATCACGGGCAGATCAGCACCATCATCAAGCTCGGCATCAATGATTGGTTCAGCCCGCCAGACTTGGCTGGCACTGGTGAGCAAGGCACTGGAGAGCGAGGCCAGACGATGTTCGTTCGCCAAATCCAACCCACTGGAATTGGCGCGCTCTGTGCCGTACAGATCGCGTGGTAATGGAATACGTGGATGAGGTAATCCGAGTTGCCCTTCACTTGCGGCAATGGCTTCGACAGCACTGACGGGATCGGCGACTAATTCATCCAGCGGTAGAGTGGCATCGGCAATACGGTTAACAAACGAGGTATTCGCGCCGTTTTCCAGCAGGCGACGTACCAAATAGGCCAGCAAGGTTTCATGAGTACCCACTGGGGCATAAATACGGCATGGGCGGTTAAGTTTGCCCTCGGCAACTTTCCCGACCACTTGTTCATATAGGGGTTCACCCATGCCATGCAGGCATTGGAACTCATATTGTCCAGGATAGTAATTTTGCCCGGCAAGATGATAAATCGCCGATAATGTATGCGCGTTATGAGTCGCAAATTGCGGATAAATCAGGTTCGGCACGGCCAGTAATTTACGTGCGCAGGCCAAGTAAGAGACATCGGTATAAACTTTGCGGGTATAAACGGGATACCCCTCTAAGCCGTCCATTTGTGCGCGTTTAATTTCACTGTCCCAATATGCACCTTTAACCAAGCGAATCATCAGGCGGCGGCGACTGCGCTGGGCCATATCTATCACAGCATCTATGGTGAAAGGACAGCGCTTCTGGTATGCCTGAATAACAAAGCCAATACCATTCCAACCGGCTAACTTTGGCTCAAAGCAGAGTTTCTCCAGCAGATCGAGTGAGATTTCCAGACGATCGGCCTCTTCGGCATCAATATTAATCCCGATATCATACTGGCGAGCTTGCAAGGTGAGTGACAACAGTCGTGGATAAAGTTCCTCCATGACTCGCTCATATTGAGCGCGACTATAGCGGGGATGCAGCGCAGAAAGTTTGATTGAAATCCCAGGCCCTTCATAGATACCCCGACCATTTGAGGCTTTGCCGATGGCATGGATAGCCTGCTGATAGGAGAGCAGATAGGCTTGCGCATCCGCTTCTGTTAGTGCCGCTTCACCCAACATATCGTAAGAGTAGCGGAACCCTTTATCTTCCAGTTTACGGGCATTAGCCAATGCTTCTGCGATGGTTTCACCGGTCACGAATTGCTCGCCCATCAAGCGCATCGCCATATCTACGCCTTTGCGGATCAGCGGTTCGCCCCCTTTACCGATAATGCGATTTAAAGCGCTAGAGAGTTTGGCTTCATTGTGGGTAGAGACCAAATGGCCGGTAAATAGCAGGCCCCAAGTGGCGGCATTCACAAACATTGATGGGCTGCGGCCCAAATGAGAGTGCCAATTACCATTGCTGATTTTATCGCGGATCAGTGCGTCACGAGTGGGTTTATCCGGAATACGCAGCAGCGCTTCGGCCAGACACATCAGTGCCACACCCTCTTGTGACGACAGTGAAAACTCTTGCAGCAAGCCTTGCACTATCCCGGCACGACCATTGGCACTTTTTTGATTACGCAGTTTTTCGGCAATGGAATAAGCCAGCTTGTGTGTCGCTTGTGCTTGTTCTGCGGGTAAACGCGCCTGCTCCAATAACATAGGAATGGCTTCAGTCTCTGGACGACGATAAGCCGCAGTGATAGCCGCACGGGCAACAGATTGTGGCAGCACTTGTTCGGCAAAATCCAGGAATGGCTGGTGAGTACTTTCTGTGACTTGCGCCATCATGTCGTCCACTTCCTGAGAGGAAGACGCATGCGTTGTTGTCAGCTCTGGCAGTTCACTGTTACTTTCCAGCCGCTCCAAATAGTTAAAAATGGCCTGCTTAATTAACCAATGTGGTGTGCGGTCAATATTCTGTGCTGCGGCTTTAATACGGTCACGTGTCGCTTCATCGAGTTTCACGCCCATTGTGGTGCTAGCCATGCGGTCTATCTCCTTTAAGAAGGGGAGTTATGATTTTAATTCCGACAATATCAGGGATGTTGCAACTTTGTGCAACCTTGTTAAATGAAGGGCGTGTTTGAACTGTGAATTCAGTCTTGTTTTTAACAATTATTCATAAGTGATATTTGCTTGAATATTACGCATACACGTAGGGGTTGCTAATAATCTTAGGGGTTGTAAGGAGTTTGCCTAAGGTGTAACTCATTTTGTTATGCCGGGTATCACTGTCGACAGAGGTTAATGTGATGCAGGGTGAATTTTTTGTAAAAATTTTGTTTAAATTGTTGTGAGTGGAGAAAAGAGTCCACTAGGATAGCAACCGCAAATGACGGTTTGCTCGCAAATAGTTGTACTGGTAGTTTATTAACGCTTTCGCGTTCATCTCCGGTGCAATTTTACATCAATCGGGTATAAAGCATGACGCCGCGTTAGGCGAGAAGAACTAAAAATAGCGGGATCAATTAAAACGATAATACGCACTATGGAGACGTTGCATGACCATGAACACGCCGATGCTGGTGACTTTTTTAGTTTACATATTTGGGATGATACTTATTGGTCTCATGGCCTACCGGGCAACGAATAACTTTGATGATTATATTCTGGGAGGTCGAAGTTTAGGCAGTGTTGTAACCGCACTGTCTGCAGGTGCTTCCGATATGAGCGGTTGGTTATTAATGGGATTGCCGGGGGCGATTTTCCTATCCGGTATTTCCGAGAGTTGGATAGCTATTGGTTTGACCATTGGTGCTTATCTTAACTGGAAATTAGTGGCTGGTCGTTTGCGCGTTCATACGGAAGCCAATAATAATGCTCTGACACTCCCCGATTATTTCACCAGCCGTTTTGAAGACAAAAGCAAGTTACTGCGGGTTATCTCTGCGGTGGTTATCTTAGTCTTCTTTACTATTTACTGTGCTTCAGGGGTTGTTGCTGGTGCACGTTTATTTGAAAGTACTTTTGGCATGAGTTATGGCACTGCATTGTGGGCCGGTGCTGCTGCGACCATTGCTTATACCTTCATCGGTGGTTTTTTGGCTGTGAGTTGGACAGACACCGTGCAGGCAACATTGATGATTTTCGCCTTGATTTTGACACCCATTATCGTCATTTTGGCGGTGGGTGGCATCGATACCTCAATGATGGTGATTGCAGCGAAAAATCCTGCCAACATTGATATGTTTAAAGGGTTGAATCTGGTTGCTATCCTTTCTCTGCTGGGCTGGGGGTTGGGTTATTTTGGTCAGCCACACATTCTGGCACGCTTTATGGCGGCAGACTCTCATCGTACTATCCGTAGTGCTCGCCGCATCAGTATGACGTGGATGATCTTGTGCCTGGCGGGGACTATCGCGGTAGGCTTCTTTGGTATCGCTTATTTTGAAAACCATCCAGAACAAGCCGGAAGTGTGACGCAAAACGGTGAGCGTGTCTTCATTGAGCTAGCCAAGTTGCTGTTTAATCCGTGGATCGCCGGTATTTTGCTGTCGGCCATTCTGGCGGCCGTCATGAGCACCTTAAGCTGCCAGCTACTGGTGTGCTCCAGTGCTTTGACAGAAGATCTGTACAAAGCTTTCTTGCGTAAAAAAGCCAGCCAGAAGGAGTTAGTGTGGGTGGGGCGCGCCATGGTGTTGTTGGTCGCGTTAATTGCCATCGCGTTGGCAGCAGATCCTAATAACCGTGTTCTTGGTTTGGTGAGCTATGCATGGGCAGGATTCGGTGCGGCATTTGGCCCAGTGGTATTGATTTCAGTAATGTGGCCACGCATGACCCGCAATGGTGCACTGGCGGGGATGCTGATTGGTGCGATTACGGTGATTGTTTGGAAGCAATATGCATGGTTAGATTTATACGAAATCATCCCAGGTTTCTTGTTCGCCAGCATTGCTATTGTGGTCGTTAGCTTGTTGGGCAGCACGCCGAGCAATGCTATTACCGAGCGTTTCCGCAATGCAGAAGCCGAGTTTAAAACTATCTAATTATGGACTTGCCATCTCTTTGATATAACGACGCGGCTGGTTTAACGTCTAATTAAAAAGCTCCCGATAAAATAGGGGGCTTTTTTTGTGTTTTTATGACAAAGAATCTAACTCAATATTAATGATGAACGAATTTGTATCCTGATGAATTTGTTTGTTATTTAACGTGGCAGAAACAACTTGCCACAGTTTGTTTAACAATATTCTTATTCAACCCCTTGAATTTCTTTTTGCCAGAATGATAATCACTATCGTTTTACTTATCTTTACGTTTACTGACACTGTCTATAATCATAGATCTCTACCGACAGCCATACCCATTAGGGGTGCATAGCATGTTTGTCCCATTTCTTATTATGTTTCGTGAGGGGCTGGAGGCGGCTCTAATTGTTAGCCTAATTGCCAGCTATCTTAAACGTACTCAACGCGGTCAATGGATGGGGGCGGTATGGATTGGCGTTATCACCGCCGCAGCATTGTGCCTCGCTATCGGTATCTTTATTAACGAAACCACCGGTGAGTTTCCACAGAAACAGCAAGAACTGTTTGAAGGGATTATCGCTGTGGTCGCCGTTTGCATATTAACCTATATGGTTTTTTGGATGCGCAAAGTATCCAAGTCAGTCAAAGTTCATTTAGAAGGGGCGATTGATACTGCACTAAATTCAGGGCGTCGTCAGGGATGGGCATTAGTGGCCATGGTGTTTTTCGCTGTTGCTCGCGAAGGTCTTGAATCCGTTTTCTTCTTATTGGCGGCATTCCAGCAGGATGTTGGTATTGGTGCGCCTATTGGTGCGATATTAGGCTTGGTATGTGCCATTTTAGTCGGCATGGCTATCTACTGGGGTGGTATCAAATTACATCTGGCGAAATTCTTTAAATGGACCAGCCTGTTTATTCTTTTTGTCGCCGCTGGTCTGGCCGCAGGAGCAATCAGGGCCTTCCATGAAGCCGGCCTGTGGAATCATTTCCAAGATATCGCATTTGATTTAACCAATGTACTCACCACTCATTCACTACTGGGCACTTTCCTTGAAGGTATGTTTGGCTATCAGGAAGCCCCGAGCGTCAGTGAAGTGGCCGTCTATTTCCTCTATCTGATTCCGGCATTGATTTTCTTTTTCCTTCCACCTCGCACTACGGCGGCCTCAACCGCACCTGCTGCGCGGAAAACTAACTAATAATTCAGGGATTTATCACATGTCTAACCGGTTTTTCCGTCGTACCGCTTTACACGCCGCTTTATTGGCTTTGCCTGCTATGGTCATTAGTGCGCAGGCGGCTGATATTCCACAGGTTAAGATCACGGTTAATGATAAACAGTGCGAGCCAATGGCGCTGTCGATCCCTGCCGGCAAAACGCAGTTCATCGTCCATAACGTGAGCCAAAAAGGTTTGGAGTGGGAGATCCTCAAAGGGGTCATGGTGGTTGAGGAACGTGAGAATATCGCCCCAGGTTTTACCCAGAAGATGACGGCAAATCTGGAACCGGGTGAATACGACATGACCTGTGGCTTGCTGAGTAACCCGAAAGGTAAATTGACCGTCACCGCTGCGGCGGGCTCTGAGGTGGCGGTGAAACCTGATGCTATGGCACTGGTTGGTCCGATTGCCGAATACAAAGTCTATGTCACACAAGAAGTCGCTCAATTAGTGACACAAACTAAAGCCTTTACGGATGCAGTGAAAAAAGGTGATTTAGCGTTGGCTCGTAAACTCTATGCGCCAACTCGTCAACATTATGAGCGTATTGAGCCGATTGCTGAATTGTTCTCTGATTTGGATGGCAGTATTGATGCCCGTGAAGATGATTTTGAACAAAAAGCGGCCGATCCGAAATTTACGGGTTTCCACCGTTTAGAGAAAATCCTATTTGGTGATAACACCACCAAAGGCGCTGATAAATTTGCCGATCAACTGTATCAAGACACTTTGGAGCTGCAAAAGCGTATTAGTGGCCTGACATTTGCGCCGAACAAAGTGGTGGGCGGTGCGGCTGGTTTAATTGAGGAAGTGGCGGCCAGTAAAATCAGTGGTGAAGAAGATCGCTACAGTCGTACTGATTTGTGGGACTTCCAAGCCAACGTAGATGGTGCACAGAAAATTGTAAATCTGCTGCGGCCATTGCTGGAGAAAGCCGATAAACCGCTGCTGGGAAAAATTGACGCCAACTTCAAAACTGTTGATAGCATTTTGGCAAAATATCGCACCAAAGATGGCTATGAGTCTTATGAGAAGTTAACTGATGCCGACCGCAATGCATTGAAAGGGCCAATTACGGCACTGGCAGAAGACCTTGCGCAGCTTCGTGGTGTATTAGGTCTGGATTGAGGCACGAAGATGAGTAAGAAAATCGGTCCGCAAAACGGGCCGTATCAGCAAGACAGCGGGGCGGCTTTGCCGTCCCGTCGACGTTTATTGCTTGGTATGGGCATGATGAGTGGCGCATTGGCTCTGGGCGGTGCAAAAATAGCACGCGCGGCGGATTGTCCAGCACCTGAGGCGGCACTTGCTCAGGATGAACGTTGGCAGAAACAGCCATTTTACGGCCAGCATCAATCTGGGGTTCTGACCCCACAGCAGGCAGCAATGATGCTGGTGGCATTTGATGTGCTGGCAACTGACAACGCGGCATTGATCCGGTTATTTAAGTTGTTGACCGAGCGCATTGCTTTTCTGACCACCGGTGGGCATGCGCCGTCAGTCAATGCCAAATTGCCACCATTGGATTCAGGCATTATGGGGCCAGAAATTTACCCTGATAATTTGACGATGACGGTATCGGTCGGAGACTCGTTGTTTGATGAGCGTTTTGGCTTGCAGCAGCACAAACCATTGCGGCTTCAGAAGATGACCCGTTTCCCTAATGATTCGCTGGATGCCAGTTTGTGTCATGGCGATATCTTGCTGCAAATTTGCGCCAATACCAATGAAACCGTGATCCACGCCCTGAGAGATATTATCAAACACTCGCCGGATCTTCTCAGTGTTCGCTGGAAGCGAGAGGGCTTTATCTCTGCCCATTCGGCCCGCAGTAAAGGTAAAGAGACACCGATTAATCTGTTGGGCTTTAAAGATGGGACGGCAAACCCGAAAACCAGTGATAAGCCTTTAATCAATCAGGTGGTATGGGTGTCGGAGAATGCGGGCGAACCGGCGTGGGCTGTCGGGGGAAGTTATCAAGCCGCCCGGATTATCCGCTTTAAAGTGGAGTTTTGGGACAGAACGCCGTTGCAAGAACAGCAAACAATCTTTGGCCGCGATAAACACAGCGGGGCACCTTTGGGAATGGCCCATGAACATGATGAGCCGGACTACAGCAAAGACCCCGATGGAAAAGTGATCAAATTGGATGCGCATATCCGTCTGGCGAATCCACGCACGACTGAAACCCAAAGTAATTTGATGTTACGTCGTGGCTATAGCTATTCACTGGGTGTATCAAATTCTGGGCAATTAGATATGGGGCTGCTGTTTGTGTGCTATCAATCTGATTTGGAAAAAGCCTTTCTCACGGTGCAAAAACGGCTAAATGGTGAGGCGCTAGAGGAGTATGTCAAACCTATTGGCGGGGGCTATTTCTTCACCTTGCCAGGGGTAGTTGATACTCACCACTATCTGGCGCAAGGTTTGCTTGAGGCTTAATGTTTCCGTTTGAAAAATAGCACCGCTTTTACGCGGTGCTTTTATTTTTTATAGCAACTTAACTTTTTAATTTTGCAGTGATTTTTGCTACATGTTCACCTTGGAAACGAGCGATAGCCAGTTCTTCAGCACTTGGCTGGCGGGAACCATCGCCACCGGCAATCGTGGTTGCGCCATAGGGAGTACCACCACGGGTCTGCGAAACGTCAAATAATTCTTTCGCGCCATAACCGATTGGCACAATGATAAAACCGTGATGTGCCAGAGTGGTCCAAGTGGAAGTGATAGTGTGCTCTTGCCCGCCGCCGGTGCCAGTAGAAGAGAATACGCTAGCGACTTTGCCGTACAGCGCACCAGATGCCCACAAGCCACCGGTTTGATCGAGGAATGTCCGCATCTGCCCAGCCATATTACCAAAGCGGGTTGGTGTACCGAAAATGATGCCGTCGTAATCGGCCAGTTCTTGTGGCGTAGCCACGGGCGCTTTTTGGTCAGTTTTACCGCCAGCTTTGGCGAAAGCGTCGGCAGGCATGGTTTCCGGCACGCGCTTGATAGTCACTTCGACACCGCTGACCTTTTTGGCACCTTCAGCTATTGCGCCAGCAAGTGTCTCGATATGTCCATACATGGAATAATAAAGCACTAAAATTTTCGCCATCTCGCTTCGCTCCCATCAAGGTTATTAAATAATACTGATATTGAATGATGCTGATGATGTATTCATAGTCGCTGATTATGATACTTATTAACAATACGCCAATACAACCAAGCTGCAAGATTGACCGCACAGAAGGTGCACGAAGTGGGAGGATAATTTGGTCCTCCTGACTTTTCAGATCTTACGACAAATGACGTAACTTTTTTTGCAGGCGTTTTTGCTGCCAGCGTTCCAACCAGTTACCCAAGACGAACGTATTTATTGCCCGCAAACCCAATGGGATGCTTAGCCCAAGCACCACCCACCACGCCCATATATAGCTGGGGGAGGTAAACCAGTTAATCGCAAACAGGACGGCGCAGAGGATGACGGCTCGCAATAATTGGCGTAGGAAAGCCATTTCATTTTCAACAGCATCCCGTGCATCCAGCACTCTCTGATCAACAGCATCTACCGGCACATCTTGTGGCTGGCTCGCCTCGGGTGAGTAGAGTTCGCTTGCTTTTAAATCAAAAACCGCCGCAATGGCACCCAAAGTCTCAAGACTGGCTTGTTCACCATTCTCTATCCGTTGGATAGTGCGCACACTGAGGCCACAAAGTTCCGCTAATTGCTCTTGTGACCAAGCTCGGGCTTGGCGTAATTCACGAATACGGTAAAGATTCATATTAAGCTCTCCAGGGGGAAGGTATCCCAACAACCCTATGTGCAAGCATGTCACAGCACCACGACAGCAACCAGACAGCAATATGACATGAAGCAGACAGCCTATCTGGTGGTTAATTATCTAACTATCTCAGCCTAAATTATCTTCAAGCTATTGGGGTATTTATCACAGTTACTGGCCATTTACATTGACAGCGCTGGGGGCGAGTAATAATTTTAATGATAGTAAAACTCCATTTTAAATATAAATATGGAGTTTTGTTTTCCTGATTATCGCCAAACACAAACCACTCAACTTATTGATCAATGAGGAACACCGTCAATGACTCAAATACCCCATCAATATAAGAAACCCTTAAATACAAAAACAGTTTTGTTTAGCGCCTTGGCGCTCATGGTTTCGTTCTCAGTGCCTTATGCCAATGCAGAGCGCTATCCAGATGTGCCTGTTCCCTTTAAGTATGGTACTGGTGCGCGAATAGATAACAATTTATATATTGGCCTGGGTAGCGCAGGTCAGTCGTGGTATCGCCTTGATACAAATAAAACCAGCGGCGGTTGGCAAAAGATAGCGGATTTCCCCGGTCAACCGCGCGAACAGGCCGTTACCGTTGCACTGGATGGGAAATTGTATGTCTTTGGTGGTGTGGGTAAAAATAGCGCCAGTGACACTCAGGTGCGTGCACTCAATGATGCTTATCAGTTTGATCCGCAAACCAATCAATGGCAGCGATTGGCAACACGTGCGCCTCGTGGTTTGGTCGGGACGGTAGCGACCACCTTAGATGGCTCTCAAGCGCTATTATTGGGCGGGGTAAATAAGGCTATTTTTGACGGTTATTTCGCTGACCTTGCCGCCGCGGGAAGTCATGAGACACAGAAAAACGCGGTTATTGATGCGTATTTTGAGCAAGCTCCCGCCGACTATTTCTATAACCGCGATGTACTGATTTACGATCCGGTTAAAAATCAATGGAAAAGCGGTGGTCAGGTGCCGTTTCTAGGTACGGCGGGATCGGCAATCACTGTTATGAATGACAATTTGATATTAATAAATGGTGAGATTAAGCCTGGCCTGCGGACCGCGGCTGTATGGCAGGGGAAAAAGCAAGGGGCCGAACTGGCGTGGCAACAACAGCCTGACTTAGTGAGTGCTGAAAAAGGTGTCGCCCAAGAAGGATTGGCTGGGGCATTTTCTGGTAGCAGCCAGAATGTGATTCTGGTGGCGGGAGGCGCTAATTTTCCCGGTGCTTGGAAACAATTTAATGCAGGGCAGTTATATGCGCATAAAGGGCTAAAAAAACAGTGGCAACAACCCATTTATGCACGAGTGAATAATCAATGGCAGATGGCAGGTAAATTGCCTCAACCATTGGGGTACGGTGTTTCTATTCAAGCTGGTGATAAGTTGATTTTAGTGGGGGGAGAAACCACCGGCGGTGTTGCAACATCAGCAGTGACACAAATGTCCTGGCAAGGTAATCAGCTACATATCGAGTAAATCAGCGGACAGAATGATGTGAGTAACGCTCTGTATTGAGCTTTAGGGCATAATACCAGAGCGTTATGGCACAATGTTGGCACGCCTGTTTGCGTAAGCTAGCCACTGACCTTACAGGAGAATGAACATGAAAAAAATAGCACTGTCTTTGGCTATCATGGCGGTTTCATTATCGGCTCAGGCGCAGACTTTTAGCGTAAAAAGCAGCGATATGTCACAAAGTAAGCCTTTGCAAAACCAACAAGTGTTTAACGGATTTGGCTGCACTGGTGAAAATCAATCTCCACAGCTTTCGTGGCAGGGAGCGCCAGCGGAAACAAAGAGCTTTGCCATCACGGCTTATGATCCTGATGCGCCAACAGGCAGCGGCTGGTGGCATTGGACAGTGGTGAACATTCCTGCCAATGTCCATGAATTGCCCACCAATGCAGGACAGCGTACAGAGGCTGCGCCAGCAAACAATAGCACTTTACCTCAGGGGGCAATTCAGGGCCGCAATGATTTTGGTTATGCTGGATTTGGGGGGGCCTGCCCACCGGCAGGAGATAAACCTCATCGTTATCAGTTTACGGTTTGGGCATTGAAAACGGATAAATTACCGTTGGATAGTGAAGCCAGTGGTGCGTTGGTGGGCTTTATGCTCAACAGCAATGTTATTGCGAAAGCCGAACTGGTTGCCACCTATGGCCGTTAACTGTTAACCCAAGAGCAGAGATATGTCGCAGATAAACCATAGCCAGATAGCTATTTCCAGTGCTGAAATTGTTGCCCGTCGCGCGCACACCTTGCATCGGGTAACGGTGTTTTCACCTGCGCTATGCCATGTTCGCCAAGGCAGTAAATTGGTGCAATGGGGGGAGCAAGCCGCTAATGCAGGGCAATCAACACTTATTTTGTTCCCTGCCGGAGCCGAAGTCAGCATTGCTAATACGCCAGAACATGGTCATTACTGCTCTGATATGGTTTATCTGTCGCCGACGCTAATACGCCAGTTTCGTCAGTGGTACGGTGCGCAGTCTGCGGCACCGGTAACATCAGCTTCTTTATGTGTGCCTTTAGATGTAAATACCCGCAGAGCTTGGGAGAGTTTGTTACTCAATCTCAAAAATCAGGTGCCGGATGTGCTGTCGCAGCACTCGGCCATGGGGGTTTTATTGGCGCTGAGTCTGGGCGGACATGCAGGCCCTCTACTTATCGATCGTCGCGATAAATTGGCTGAACAGGTGCAACAAATTTTCTTGCTCGATCCCGCCCGTGACTGGAGTGTGAGTGATGTCGCCCAATCACTGCATATGGGCAATTCTACCTTGCGGCGCAAGTTGATGCAGGAGGAACGGCAGTTTCGCGTCATTCTGGAAGACGTGCGTATGGGATGTGCGCTCAATGCGTTACAAACCACATCACTCTCAATCGGGGAGATTGCCGCACAACACGGGTACATTTCGCCGTCCCGCTTTACCTCACGCTTTCAGCAGCATTTTGGTTTAACCCCGAGCCGATTACGTGAAGCAATTACCGCCCCTTAGCTTACTGTGACGAAATAACCTTACTCTCCGCCAATCCTGAGCAGAGAATAAGGGATAACCATCACTAGCTGTCTTGTGGCAATGGCTTACCGTCACGGCCTAGTTGCGGTAGTGCTTTACGGCGTTGCAGCAGCGCATTCAGCAATATTGCACCGAACGTCGCTGTGCCGATGCCTCCGAGGGTAAAGCTGCCCAGAGTGAGCGCGAAGTTCCCTGCGCCTAATACCAGCGTCACCGCAACCATAATCAAGTTACCGTTATCACTGAGGTCGACTTTGTTTTGTACCCAGATACGCGCTCCGGCGACGGCGATCAGCCCAAAGACCACAATAGATGCGCCGCCCAATACTGGACCAGGAATGGTGTGAATCAATGCGCCAAACTTAGGTGAAAAGCCCAATAAAATCGCCACCAGTGCCGCAGCCACAAAGACGAGTGTGGAATAGATTTTAGTCACGGCCATCACACCAATATTCTCGGCATAAGTGGTGACGCCGGTGCCGCCAACAGAGCCGGATAACATGGTTGCTAGCCCGTCACCGACAAAAGCACGCCCCATATAAGGGTCCAAATTTTGCCCCGTCATTCCGGCAACGGCTTTAATGTGCCCTAAATTTTCTGCCACTAAAATGACTGCGACGGGGGCTATGAGTAACATGGCATGGGCATCAAATACCGGGGCCGTGAATTGTGGCCATCCCAACCAAGCCGCTTGACTGATGGGACCGAAATCAACCGGCGTACCCCAACCGAAACCATTACTGACAATCAGATAGATAGCATAGGACAGAATCAGGCCAACCAAAATCAGCAGACGTTGAATCATTCCTCGGGTAAATACGGCAACCACGCCAATACATAAGATAGTCACGACCGCCATCCAACTGTTAAATGACGAGCCGGAGACACTATTAACCGCGATGGGTGCCAGATTTAAACCAATGGCCATCACCACCGCACCCGTGACCACCGGCGGCATCAAGCGCTCAATCCAGCGAGTACCGACACTCATCACAATAAAACCAATCAGTGTATAAATCGCCCCACAGGCAATAATTCCGCCTAATGCCAAGGCAATATTGGGATTAGGGCCGCTACCGGTATAGCCGGTAATGGCAATAACCAATCCAACAAAGGCAGCACTGGAGCCGAGGTAGCTGGGAACACGGCCACCGACAATCAGGAAAAATAGCAACGTGCCGATACCGGACATCAAAATAGCCAAATTGGCATCAAACCCCATCAATAAGGGCATCAGCACTGTTGCGCCAAACATCGCCACAGCATGTTGCAGCCCCATTATCAATGTTGATCCTAACGGGAGTCGCTCATCAGGAGCAATAATGGCTCCGTCCAAATTGCCGCTACGTTTACGCCATATTGGAAACCAGCTATTCGCCATAATGTACTCCGTGAGTCATTGTTAAATATCAATAAGTTACCTAAGGGAAATCCATTGATGACTGTCTAAATCAACTGCTCTGGCGCAGTAATGGATGATAGCGGCGGTCAAAATAGGCCAACCCATGTTGATCATCGTTATGAATAACCGCTGCGGCCTGACAAAACAGAATGTCGTGGGTTCCAACCGACATCACTTGCGTAATGTGGCAGTCAAAAGAGGCTACCGCGCCACTGAGTACAGGTGATCCGGTCACAAGGGTGGACCAGCGGGCGGCGGCAAAACGCATTTCCATTGGGGTTTTGCCACCAAACAAATTGGATAGCGACTCATGTTCGGCACATAACGTATTGACACATAAAGTCTGGTTTTGCTGAAACACGGAGTAGACCGAGGCGGAGCGATTCAGACAGACCAATAAGGTAGGGGGGGCGTCGGTAACACTGCATACTGCTGATGCGGTAAATCCAGCACGACCTGCTGGGCCGTCAGTAGTAATAATGTTGACCGCAGAACCGAGCCGCGCCATCGCATCGCGAAAATCTTGTTTATCCACCGCGACACTGCGTAATGCTGACGATGTGGGTAAAAGTTGTGTTTGCATAATCCACCTCATGATTAAAAGTCAGTTCATTAAAAAATAAGCAGATAAATCAAAGTACCTGACAGGCTTCGTCAAAATCTAAACGCGGCGAACGTGCATACAGCTTATTGCTATCGCCATAGCCGATATTCACTAACAAATTGGATTTCCAGCCTTTTTCAGCCAAAAATGTTGTATCGATTAACTCGTTGTTAAAACCGGACATCGGGCCGGTATCAAGCCCCAGCGCCCGGCAGGCAATAATGAAATATGCCGCTTGCAAGCTGCTGTTACGAAATGCAGTTTCTGTCGCCAACTCAGGGCTGGAGGTAAACCACGAGCGGGCATCGCCATGTGGAAACAGCTTGGGTAAGGCATCATAAAAAACCGGGTCATAGGCAATGATGGCGGTAACCGGGGCTTGGAATGTCTTGTCTCTATTTCCACTGGATAAAGCGGGTATGAGACGCTCTTTGGCGTGCGGGGAGCGAATAAACACAAAACGCGCGGGGCAACAGTTGGCAGAGGTCGGCCCCATGCGTGCCAATTGGTATGCTTGTTTAAGGAGTGCGTCATCGACAGGTTTATCCTGCCAACCATGGTGCGTCCGGGCGTCGGTAAATAAGGTTGCCAGCGCATCTGGGGTTAATACTTGTGCCATATCAGCTCCATTAAATGTTTCTGAGAGAAATGTACTAGATTGATTTATCGAAAATTTGTGGCCGAATCGCCAGTATCCATCAGCAAATAATTGAGTAAAATGTCATTAAACTGTTCGCTATTGGTCACACTCATGGCATGACCGCCATAACTCATTTGTGCCCACTCGCCATAGGGCAAAAGTTCGGCCAACGCCTGGGAGCAGGAGTAAGGCACGAGCAGATCATCGGTGGCGCACAGCAACAGCGTCGGGGTGTTAATTTGTGCCAATACTGGGCGGAAATCGCCATTCATCAAGGCATTCAGCCGGCGTAATAAATTTTCCATTCCTTGGAAGTGGGTGATTTGATGGGCTTCTTCCTGTTCAAGCCGCAAGGTATTCCGTGAGAGCCAATCTGCCGGGTAGAGAAATAGCGGCTGGGCGCGTACATAAGCGGCGACGCCGCTGTTGAGCAATAAATCCTGACGAACGTGGAAGCACCGGCGTGTCTGACTATCGAGCACCGGCCAACTATTGACCGCTACCAGCCTGTCTAGGCACTGTGGGTGAGTCAGTGCCAGTTGCAAACCTATCATTCCCCCCAATGCGTGGCCGACAAAGCAGTAGCGCTCAATATGCTGGCGCTGTAATAGGTCCGCCAATTCACTTGCCATGTCTGCTAACGTGTAGCCGGAGGGGATCACGCCGGGGCTTCGCCCAGTACCATATTGGTCGTAAATCACCACCCGGAAATGCTTACCTAATGCAGTGAGTTGGGGTTGCCAAAAGCTGCCGCTCCCACCTAAGCCGGCAGATAACACCACTGTTTTCGCGGATGGCGAATTCTGACCACTTATCTCGAAATACATTGTCACGCCTCCGGCATTGAGTGCTGCGGCTATCGGGAAAGATGCGCGACTGAGGCTATCTCAATCAGTGCATCAGGTTTAACCAGACCGCACTGAATACAGAAGCGGGCGGGCTTATCGCCGGGAAAGTATTCGGCGTAAACTTGATTAATGGCGGCGTAATGCTGCCAGTCGGTTAGAAAAATAGAGTTAAAGGTGACGTCATCTAGTGTGCCGCCTGCCGTTTCAATCACACTTTTTATTGTCTCCAGTACATGGCGGGTTTGTTCTGCGGCATCGCCTGCATGCACGACATTATTTTGCTTATCAAACGCTAGCGTGCCGGAGACATACACCACTCCGTCAGCCAAAGTGCCGGGAGAAAAAGGGGCGAGAGGCGTACCACTGCCCGGCGGAGTAATCAGGGTTTTAGGCATAACAATCTCCAATGCAAAGCTGTAGGGGGCGTAAGGCCAATTTCAAACGCATTCATTATGCCGACTGGCTAAGGTGCGCCGAGGGCGCAATACAGGAGCAAAAAGTCTCGACGTCAGAGACCCAGCCAAAGAAGGTTTCGATATTGTATAAGGCGGCTTTTTGGGCAAAATCAGGCCCGGCCTGATGAGTGGCGTCTTCCAGCACCACGCCAAAGTATTCAAAGAAGAAACCATCACGCAGGGTTGATTCCACGCAAACATTGGTGGCAATACCGGTAAAAATTAAGTGATGAATACCTTTAGCTCGCAGAATACTGTCGAGTTGAGTATTGAAAAATCCGCTATAGCGCGGTTTAGCGATGACGATATCGCCGGCCTGTGGTTGCAGTTCATCCACGAGTTCATAATCCCAATCTCCTTTTGCCAGTAGCTTCCCCATCAGTTCGGGTTGTTTGCGCATGGTCTTTAGAGCATTGGATTTGTGCCAATTGGGTGAACCTTCTCCACCGGCTTCAACATATTGCGGATCCCAGCCATTTTGGAAAAAAATCACCTGAATACCTGCCACTCGTGCTGCGGTGATGGCGCGCTTGATATTGGCAATCACCGGAGCGGTGGCTGACACATCAAACCCCGCTAAGTCGAGGTAACCCCCCGGAGAGGCATAGGCATTTTGCATATCAACCACAATCAACGCACTGGCTGAGGCTGGGAAGGCGATAGGTTCCGGGCGCGCATTCAGAATAACTTCATCGCTGCTGATCCCCGGATTACGGCGTACCGGGTGTTTTGGCTCATTGGGTTGCAGGTTTTTGACGATTTTCATCATGCCACCTCCCTGGCGGCAATTTGCGCGGTGTTGTTGATATCAGAACGGCTGCGCATCAAGGGTTGGATACGTTGACCGAAGTTCTCAATGCCTAACAGGAAGTCATCAAAGGTCAGCAGAATACCGTCAGTGCCGGGAACAGTGGCAATCTCGTCCATCATCTTCGCCACATTAGCGTAAGAGCCAACTAAAGTGCCCATATTGATATTCACGGCAGACGTCGGGTCAGCCATTTGGCGCACATTGGTATCCGTGCCAGATTGAGTATCTTTGCCACTTTGCTCAGTCAACCAGGCCAGTGCTTCGCTATCGGCTCCGGCTTTATAACTTTCCCACTTAGCTCGAGCTAATTCGTCGGTTTCATCGGCGATTATCATAAACAGCACGTAGCTGCTGACATCTCGTCCGGCCTGTTCAGCGGCAGTTTGTAGCCGGGCAGCGGTAGGGGCAAAGGCTGTGGGGGTATTCACTCCCTTACCGAAACAGAAGTTGTAATCGGCATATTTAGCCGAAAAGGCCATGCCAGCATCACTTTGTGCAGCACAGATTAATTTGATGGGCGTTTGTGGTTGTGGGCTAACACGGCAGTCATTCATTTGGAAGAATTCGCCTTTAAAATCAGATTGCCCAGCCCCCCAAAGATCCTGCAATACTTCAACATATTCAGAAAGATAGTCATAGCGACGGCTGAAATAATCGTCCCCTGGCCACAACCCCATTTGCTCATATTCTGGTTTTTGCCACCCGGTCACCACATTCAATCCAAAGCGGCCATTGGAAATGGAATCAATGGTTGATGCCATTCGAGCAACAATGGCTGGGGGCAAGGTTAAGGTCGCGGCGGTGGCATAAATTTTAATTCGAGAGGTGACGGCGGCTAATCCAGCCATCAGGGTGAAAGACTCCAGATTGTGATCCCAGAACTCGGTTTTACCGCCAAATCCGCGTAGCTTTATCATCGATAAGGCAAAATCAAACTGATAATGTTCGGCTTTTTGCACGATCGCTTTATTCAACTCAAAGCTCGGCATGTATTGCGGTGCATTGCTAGAGATTAACCAACCGTTGTTGCCGATAGGGATAAATACGCCAATTTTCATTTGAGTACCTCTGCATGGTGAGTTGGACTATCTGTATGCCTGCGTCAGTACCTAAGCAAACGCAATGCCAGTTTTTATAATGTCAACTCAATCAATGAGTTGATAATTTATGGTGAATAAAATGTTGAGCAAATGGTCAAAAATGGACTGTTTGGTAAAATATTTGTGCACAAAAAACAGGCGTGACTGCCCAGTGGCGGTGCAGGGCGTTACGCTAAAGAGGTATTTTTGGCAGAGGAAAGCGTGCTATAGGTAGGGTTGAAAGCCTTTGCTATTATCTGTCTCATTAATGCTTATAAAGGGATTATCAGTGAAATCAGCCAATAACAAGCTATCAGCCCCAGTAGGTTCAGAGTCGGTAAAGCCTTCTCGGCGCAGCAAAGCAGGGGCAGCGAAACGGCAGGGTATCATGGTCGCGGCTCTGGATTTGTTTTCACGCTATGGTATTCATGGAACCAGCCTTGATCAGGTTGCCGAGCGGGCTGATATCTCGAAAACCAACTTGCTATATTACTTCCCGTCGAAAGAAGCCCTTTATATCGCAGTGCTGAAAGATATTTTGGCTATCTGGTTGGCTCCATTAAAAGCATTGCAGGTAGATCAACAGCCCATTGAGGCCATTAGCCACTATATTGAGCTAAAATTGGCAGTATCTCGCGACCACCCACAAGCATCGCGCCTGTTTTGCCTTGAGATGATTCAGGGGGCGCCGTTGCTAAAGCAAGAGCTGGTAGGGGACTTGAAAACCCTGTTTGACGAGAAAATATTGATTATTCGCAGTTGGATGGATAACCAGCAGATAGCCAAGGTTGACCCGCAGCATTTCATTTTTATGTTATGGGCTACAACACAACATTACGCCGATTTTAGTGTGCAGATTGAAGCTATTACGGGGAAAAATCTGCGTGATAAATTATTCTTTCAACAGACAGTTGCCAGTGTGCAGCAATTGGTGATTGATGGAATTATCTGGCGCGAGGGGGCTAATTCTTAGAGCCGGCGTCAGAAAGTACTGACGCCGGGCAAAGGACTAATGACTACAATTTGGTGATATTACTGTCGTACAGCCGTGCTCTGCGTTTTTTCAAGATGACATAACCGATGGTCAAAATAACAAACCACAGTGGCGTCACCATTAGCGCCTGACGAGTATCACTTTCCAGCGTTAATAACACCAACACGAAGGCAAAGAACGCCATACACACCCAAGACATGACAATACCCGCAGGCATTTTGTAGATGGATTTTTTATGCAGTGCTGGGCGTCTTTTGCGGTACACCAAATAAGAGCAAAGAATGATAGTCCAGACGAACATAAATAGAATGGCGGAAACCGTAGTGACCAGTGTAAAGACGGTCATAACGTTCGGGATCAGATAAATCAGCACCACGCCACCGAGCAGACAAATACAAGAGAATGTCAGGCCGGAAGCGGGAACAGAGCGACGTGATAATTTACCAAATTGTTTTGGTGCATCCCCTTCTTTTGCCAAACCGAACAACATACGGCTGGTGGAAAACACACCGCTGTTAGCGGAAGAAGCCGCGGAGGTCAGAACGACAAAGTTGATCACACTAGCCGCGGCGGGCAGCCCGACCAGAACGAATAACTCAACAAATGGACTTTTATCTGCAACCACTGAACTCCATGGCGTCACTGACATAATCATAATCAATGAGAAAACATAGAACATGATTATGCGGATAGGAATGGAGTTAATTGCGCGTGGTAATACAACTTCAGGGTCTTTGGTTTCAGCCGCAGTGGTTCCGACTAATTCAATCCCCACAAAGGCGAAGACAGCAATCTGGAAGCCAGCAAAGAAGCCACTAATACCTTTCGGGAACATTCCGCCATCATTCCATAAATGAGTAAATGATGCAGTAGTCCCCGATGGAGACTGATAACTCATTAATACCATGGTCAGGCCGGCAAATATTAACGCCACGATAGCCACAATTTTAATCATGGCAAACCAGAACTCCATCTCACCGAACATTTTTACTGTTGCTAGGTTGAGAGACAGTAGCAGTAAAACCACTAATAATGAGGCGACCCACTGGGAGAAGTCGGGGAACCAAAATTGTGCATACGCGGTAATGGCAACAACATCAGCGATCCCGGTGATGACCCAACAAAACCAGTACGTCCAGCCAGTGAAAAAGCCAGCCCAAGGGCCTAACAAATCTGCGGCAAAATCACTGAATGACTTATATTTCAAATTTGAGAGCAGCAACTCACCCATTGCCCGCATCACGAAAAACAACATAAAGCCGATTATCATATAAACGAAGATAATTGACGGCCCAGCAAGGCTGATGGTTTTGCCCGATCCCATAAACAACCCGGTACCTATGGCCCCGCCAATGGCAATCAACTGAATATGGCGGTTGGAGAGACTTCGTTGAAGATGCTCTTCGGGTTCTGGCAACGGTTCTGCCACTATCTTGGATTGGTCTACCATCTTTCCCATTCCCTCTTCCTGTATTTGTGAAATTGTTGAGCTCTATGTTGGCTCTTTGGTCTTAACCTGTCCGTCTGTCTGTCTGTCTGTCTGTCTGTCTGTCTGTCTGTTAGATTTTCTGTATGTTTTAAGTACAATTTGCGAATTATTTAATATCTCCGCAACAATAATTACACAATGCGCTTCGTTTTCCAGTGTTTATATTTCACACACTGAAATTTGTTAAGTTCATCACAGCACGTGGAATTACAACATGAAGTTACATAACTAACAATAATCGTAAGTGCCAGAGGCATAATTAATCTGTAGTGGCGAATATAGTGCAGTATAAAGAGAAAAATCTGACGAAACGTTTGACAGCCAAGGTCAACAGGAGAATAATTATCGCCGTTGGGTCGTTAGCTCAGTTGGTAGAGCAGTTGACTCTTAATCAATTGGTCGCAGGTTCGAACCCTGCACGACCCACCAACAAATCAATCACTTATAATAAATCGCTAATTCAGAATTTCATTTTTAGCTTATACATCTCGCATAATTATAAAATATTCAGTTCATTTATTTTCCATGTCAAACTTCTTTTTTACCGAAAAAAAATAATATGTGTTTATACTCGCTCAATTTATCATAGGTCTCTATTTTTTGTGAGCGTGAATAAGAGTGCTTAATTGAATTAATTCATATGACTATATTCTTACTTTAAATATGAGTTTGATACAAATTTTAATTATTTCCAATCCTGATTTATTATGATTATAAATAGAGTATTTTAATTCTAGTTTATTTCTTATTGGAGTTAAATGCCTTCCTTGGCGGAATTTATTCCACTTCTAACGTGAGACATTGCATTATTCCACGTCATCCGAAAAAACCACGCATAGCGGCATTTTCTATTGTATAGACACTCACAAGAGCAAGGTAGGCGATGATTGTCATGAGGCACCAAGCAGTCTCTGGTATTCTTCGTTTCATGATGTTGTACTCCCAACACTAAACTCAGCCATTAGGCTGATACATAATATTATGAGTGGTTATTCCAGTTGCTGCCACTGGTAGACATACTTTGTCGATATTCCTTATAAGTGATAGAAAACATCAATCTTAGTATGATGATATTTGTGGAAGATAATACGAATTGAAAAGAGAGCCACGCGGTAGTGTGGCTCTTTCAGTGTTTACTGAAAAACAAAATGAATAACACCTGCAGTGAGTAACAGGAATGCAGTGTATTGTAAGTAGTATCCAGACATTGTTTTCATATTGGCCCCCATTGATGTTATTGCATCGAGTTAAGCAATATTTACGCCAATTTTAACCGATTGAATTACATATAATTATTATTTCTTCTAATAAATGGATGCACTTAATTGGTGAGTTAGCACTGTTTGGGAGCACGTCAGGGATAAGACATCCGGGGAGTTAACCTCCCCAGCGATAGATGTATATTTCAAAATAAGTCGTTAACGAAGAACTGGTTTTATTCAGGTTTTTTGGCACAAAGTAAAAATATCATTGGTCGTTCTTTTTCCTCATCTAATGCAGGACAATCTGCAATTTGCTGCGCTGTTGGTCCCCATTCATTTAAATGAGCAATCATAAATCCTTGTTTAACCAAAAGGTTAATGTAAGTTCCTAACGTGCGATGTTGTTTGATCACCCCTTCAGCTAACCAATTCGTTATTCGCTTGCCTTCAGCCTGATAGTTGTTTATCGGCCATGACTTATGGCCATTATCTGCAATTAGCCAACCAGGTTGCTTAGGCGCGGTATAGATAGGGTGTTCTGCAGTAAACATAAAACTGCCACCGGGTAGCAAGGTGTTATAAATGGAAGCAAATAGGGCCGGGAGTGATTTTATATAGTGCAATGTTAGTGAACTATACACTAAATGATACATCTGGCAGGGTAGATGTATATTCTCTAAATCCTCCTGAAGATAAGTAATGTTTTTATCTTTGGTCATTTCCATAGCACGGTTTAACATTCTCTCTGAAATATCTAATCCTAAAATATCAGTCGCACCTTGTGAGTGGGCATAACGACAAAACCACCCATATCCACAACCAAGATCGAGTACTTTGCGGCCGAACAAAGGCGGCAAAACTTGACGAATTGCGGGCCATTCCGGTGCTCCGGCTAATCCATCAATTGAACGGCTAAGTTTGGCATATCCTGCAAAAAAATCCTGATCATCATAAATATTCTGAGTCATTTATCTTTTCCTTATAAAGATGCTTCTTATTGCTCAATAAAAAGCAGCGCCAGTTTATCATTAATGAGATGTTATTGAATAATCAAGCGAGATATCTGGGGGTTATTTCCTTCGTCACCACTTAATAGCAAGCTGATCGTTAAAACTATTTAATGTGGGGAAAAGATAGAATTAATATGACCTCAATTGTACTCTTCATCGAGGAATAGACTAAACTTTGTACAGTCCGAGTTGACAGATTATTGTTAACTGCTCTGGCAGATAGTTATTCGTTCGGCATTCCCAAAGACGGATAAAGTCCGCGTATATTACTCGCGTATCGAGTTATATGCCTAATGATGAACTTTATCCCTGACTATATGCTTCTCTTGAAGGAGATAGCGATGACTCCCGTACAAATACTGATTATTCTGGTGCTAACACTTTTTGCATTATACCGTCAGTCGGTCAGTCACGAGGTATCGTTAGGCCCCGTTCGATTTAAATGGGCCTGGGTTTACGGGATGGTCGGTCTGGTAGTTGGTGGTACATATATGCCAACTACAATGACTTCCTGGGTCGTTTTAGGTAGCGGTATTTTATTTAGTATCGTCATCGGTGTTTTACAAGGCCGCCTTATTGAGATTTGGCGTGAATCTGATGGACGTATTTTTTGTAAAGGAACACCTCTGACAATCACTCTATTCCTGCTGCTCGTTGGGTCTAAATGGGTTATTGGCACGCTACAATATCTTTATAACCAGCCAACTGAGCAGGGTGGGTTTGGTGAGATCCTGATTATGATTGCGGTAATGGCAGCATTTCAGGTTGAAATCGTCAGGCGGCGTATCCGAGTTTTATATCCTGATAATCCGATTGACTCGTTACCCGAAGGACGATAACAAAGTATCTTATCGGCTAGCCGTTTAGGATCGACTGCTAGCTGATATAAATACTTTTGAGCGACTTAGAATCAATCAACAATAAAGAGTTTAGCTCCAGCAATGGTTGACGAACGGTGTGCCTCCGCATGATCAGCAACTTGATAACTCATCCCAGCTTTTAATATGAAAATTCTGCCATCATCTAATTCAGTGCTTAACTCACCTTCTAGGCACAATAAGATATGCCCTTTGGAACACCAATGGTCGGCTATGTATCCCTCACTGTATTCAACCATGCGAACACGAACACTACCAAAGTGCTTTGTCCGCCAATATGCCATCCCTTGATCCCCTTTATGTTCAGTTCTATCAACTGAAGACCAATCAGTGATACCGAATGGGATATCCACTATATTCATCAAGAAAACTCCTAGTTAATACTGACTGACAAGTTATAAGTTAACGCATATTAATAAAAATACACAGTCGATTACCCTTATTACCAGCCTAACTTTAATAAATTGGGCCATACTATGAAGTGTGCGATAAATTGGAGTTATCAAGCTTATGAAAAACATTACAATTTTTCAGTTTTTCCATTGGTACTATCCCGATGGTGGAAAATTATGGCAGGAGGTAGCAGAGCGAGCAGAACATATTCGTGATCTTGGTATTAATGTTGTTTGGCTTCCTCCTGCTTACAAAGGTGCTTCTGGAGGATACTCTGTTGGCTATGATACCTATGACCTGTTTGATTTGGGGGAGTTTGATCAAAAGGGAACGCGAGCAACGAAATATGGAGATAAAGAGGGGTTGCTATATGCGATTAGCCAATTAAAAGAAATGGATATTAAGGTGCTTTTTGATGTTGTATTTAATCATAAAATGGGTGCTGATGAAAAAGAGCAAGTCAGCGTTTGCAAAGTCAATCCTGAAAACCGAACTGAAATTGATGACGAAGCAATAGATGCTCAAGCTTATACACGTTTTACTTTTCCTGGCCGGCAAGAAACTTATTCATCGTTCATCTGGGATAAGCAATGTTTTACTGGGGTTGATTATATTGAAGAGCCAACAGATGACGGTATTTTTAAGATTTTAAATGACTACAGCGCTGAGGGATGGAACAGCGAAGTGGACGATGAGCTAGGTAATTTTGATTACCTAATGGGGGCCGATATTGATTTTCGAAACCCTGCTGTAATGGGGGAGCTAAAATACTGGGGAGAATGGATACTTGATACTCTGCCAATCGATGGTTTTCGACTGGATGCGGTCAAACATATCCCCGCATGGTTCTTTAAGGAGTGGATCGGGCATGTACAAAATAAAGTAGATAATGATTTACTGATTATTGCTGAATATTGGTCACCTGATATTGAAAAATTACAACAGTATCTGCAGCGAATAGACGGTTCCGCAATGCTATTTGATGTTGCTCTGCATCACAAATTTCATGCAGCATCAAAACAAGGTGAAGATTTTGACCTGACTCAAGTATTCAATGGTTCATTAGTTGAAGTTGATCCGTTTCATACAATAACTTTAGTTGCCAACCATGATACTCAACCGCTCCAATCTTTGGAGGCCCCTGTTGAACCTTGGTTTAAGCCTTTAGCTTATGCATTGATTTTAATTCGTGAACAGGGAATCCCATGTATCTTTTATCCTGACTTGTTTGGCGCTAATTATGAAGACACTGGTGATGATGGAGAGACTTATCAGATAGACATGCCAGTTATTACTGAACTAGAGAAATTAATTCAAGCTCGGCAACGTTTCGCCCATGGCGCACAGACCGACTATTTTGATGATAAAAACTGCATCGCTTTTGTTCGTGCAGGTACGCAAGAAGATCCAGGTTGTGTAGTTATTCTCTCAAATGGGGCTGAAAATGAAAAAGCTATTGTGGTTAGTGAAAATTTGGGCAA
The DNA here is from genome assembly GCF_044905075.1 of Yersinia vastinensis. Taxonomy (NCBI): domain Bacteria; kingdom Pseudomonadati; phylum Pseudomonadota; class Gammaproteobacteria; order Enterobacterales; family Yersiniaceae; genus Yersinia; species Yersinia vastinensis. The sequence continues at coordinate 2,798,454 of NZ_CP173260.1, read as the reverse complement.
TAAAGAATTTGTTGACTATTTAGGCAATCATCAAGCAATTATAACGACTGATGATATCGGCGAGGCCGTATTCCCTGTGAATGGAGGAAGTGTCAGCCTCTGGGTACTGAGAGAGTTACTGTGATAAATAAAACTCACCAGATTGATGTAAATAAGAGAAAAGGTCATCTGAAATAAGAGCTAAGTTTTTATAATGACTCAAACTTAGCCCTTAAACGTTATTTTCCTAACTTACTGATGGTTCATTAATATGAAAGAAGCGGATCACCTGACGCAACTCAGCACCTTGCTCAGTCAGTGATTGTGCTGCAGCTGCGGCTTGTTCAACCAGTGCTGCATTTTGTTGAGTAACCTGGTCCATTTGTTCGATGGCAATACCTATCTCTTGAATGCCAATATGCTGCTCTTGTGACGCAGTCGATATTTCACCAACAATATGAGCAACTTTACCCACTGAATCAACGATCTGTCCCATAGCATGGCTGGCATGGTCTGCACGTTCTGAACCCGCGGTGATTTTTTCAACCGTACCAACAATTAAATGCTTAATTTCTTTTGCTGCGTTAGCGCTTTTTTGAGCGAGCGTTCGGACTTCACTGGCCACAACAGCAAATCCTTTTCCTTCATTACCTGCTCTGGCGGCTTCAACAGCTGCATTGAGTGCCAATATATTTGTTTGGAATGCGATACCTTCAATGACAGCAATGATATCCACAATTTTCTTCGAGCTATTGGATATTTCTTGCATGCGAAGGAGCATTTCATCAACAATCATTCCACCTTCAGTTGCCGTAGCTGCGGTATTAATGGCGAGTTCACTTGCCTGTCGAGCATTATCAGCATTTTGCCGTACTGTTTGAGTCAACTCTTGCATATTGGCTGATGTTTGAATTAGCGAGGAAGCCTGTTCTTCTGTACGTTGTGATAAATCAGTATTCCCTTGAGCAATTTGGTGCGATGCAACCGAAATCGACTCACTACCATGCATGATTTCATTAATTGTTCTTTTTAACTGTTGATTCATCGTATTCAGAGAAGCCAGTAAACTATGAGAATCTCCTGGGCGAAGTTTTATTTCAGTTGATAAATTTCCCGCAGCAATATGACCCATAATAGCCACGGCATAGGCAGGCTCACCCCCTAATAAACGAGATAGATTTCGAGCAATCACAATGGCAAGCAGGGTTGAAATGAGAACGGCGAAGATTAATAGGGCAAGGAGTACGGTTTTAGCAGTATTGAAGCTTTGTCTCCCTTCGGCTGCTGCTTGCTCCCCTCCTTGTACTTCCAGTACAACTAATTCAGCCAAGTCTTTCATTAATTGCGTGCGGTATTTTCTAGAGGTATCTCCGCTGACCTGAGTTGCCTCAAAGAGTTGATTATTATTAACTGCATCAATAACGATATTATTTGCCTGCGCAAAATGGTCAAAATCTGACATTATCCTTTTAAATAATGCTGAGTCATTATAACCTTCTGGTAATTTCAAGAATAAATCTTGTGCTGCTCGAAAATCATCTACAGCCTGTAAAATCTCTCGGCGATGACCTTCACGTTCATTTTCTGTTGATGAAGCTATGTACTGTACCTGCTGTAGCCGCAGTTCGGCCAAAACCCCTCGCATTTCCAGCGCATAGCGAACACCGGGTAGCCAACTATCACGGTAGGCCTCTAGCCGAGAGTTGTTACTGCTTAACTGTGATAGCGCTACCGCGCCCAGCAATAGCATCATTATAATAACGACAGAAAATCCAGAAAGTAACTTTGTCAAAATAGATAGTTCGGAGAACTTTTTCATGGCCACTATGTTTCTTAAATTTAGGTGCAATGTATAACGGCAAATGAAATGAATTCTTGATGTAATAAAACTACTTAATTTGGTTTTTTGAGTATTTTATTTTATATCTAAATATTTATATTAATGTTACGCAAAGGAGATGATAATTATTTGTTATGTTAATTTCAGATTATTAATCTGGCAGTTTTCTCTATCTCGATATTGTGTTTTTGGTTGTTAACCAACGGATAAATTAATGACTCAATATAATTAACGAATAAATGCTCTGATGCTAAACTTAATGATGTCTTTATACAGCTATTTTTATCTTTCTAGCTTTTTTAGTACGCTCTCGCTAACCTGGCTTAATTGCTTTTATGGAGTATGTTAAGCTTCAGTTTTCTAAACTTTAGGTGTTCAATCATGGTTTTTGTCATTTTTTGGTTTGCTATTGCAGGGCTTAGTGAGTATTTGGTGTGGGGGTATCCACTGCTCGCGGTGTCGTTAGCTCTACTTTTTGTGGTGCTCGGCGGTTACTGGATTTACCGAATCAGGAAAATTCAGGTAAGTGATGAGCCTTCTGATGAGGTCAGATCAAAATCAATAAGTAATCTGAATCTGACTTTTTCAGTGATAATGCTGGCAATTCATGCTGTTATTTTATTGTTGCTGCGCTGAATGAGGGCGTTATGCGAATCGCTATTAGCAATTAACTGTGCCATTGACCCCACGCTGAGATAAGCGCCCAAGCCGCGACTACCCAGCATAAAACCGCAGCAGTTAGTGCTATGGGTAAGCGCAAATGCTCAATAAAAAAATAAAGTGATATCAGATAGATAAAGTAAGGAATGATAGCCCATAAACCGAAGATGATCGTTATCCGCAATGCCTGGATATTGCGCTCGCTACCAACAATATAATGTGCGATAAGCGCGAACGTTGGAAACAACGGAATGAGACCGGCTATATAGTAATTACGTGTTTTTGATAATATCCCAATCAACACCACAACCCCGGCACCGATCAATGCTTTAAGTATCAGGCTCATTAACGCCTCAAATATTCAAAAAATAAGCTGCCAACAGAATATATTTCAATGAAAAAAAAGAAATTTATATGTCAGCAGCATGATTTTATGGGGATGTTACACGTAGTATCTCGAACGCTATTGACGATAGCCGTTCTTAATTTGAGCCAGTGTATTGGTGAAGACTTCAGCCTGAGCGGGGTCTTCAATACCTGAAATTGAGCGTTCGATATTTAGGATTACCTTTCCTGCATCGGCTTGGCCAATTGCTTTTAGCAACAGAGTAATCGTTGCTTTCAAGCACGCAACTTCATTTGCTAAAGTTTCTGGATCAGTAGAAGTGGTAAAGTCTGGATTGCTCATTTTTTTTCCTGAAGTAGTCGCTAACCTGCAACAAAACGATAGGGGTAGGCCTTGTATCGTAGCGAACATTAGCGGCATTATTAAACAATTATCGTATTATATCATAAACTGATGATTAACTTTGATAACCTGTGCGCAATCTTAAATGGTGGGCCTACTCTTGTCTTGCCGATGGATGCGTTGAAAAGTTATGCTTGACTAAAGTTCCATCCATTGAACTTTACTTAATTAAGTTAATTTTATTCATAAAAAACGTATCTATTCTATCTATCGAGTATAATTTGTGTCAAAAGTTACTCATTTTCATGATGAATAAGTCATATGTAATAAATAAAAACTAAGAATAATTCTTAGTTTTTGAAATAGTGCAGAATTATCTGATTGTTAGTTATATCAGTATGTTGTGTTTTTTGCGGGAAATTAACTTTCTGAGTTGGATAAGTTATTTTTGTATGAATGCGCGAATGATGCCGGGAAAACTCTTAAAAAACTTTTCTTTTTTATCATGACATTAATTGATATGCCTGCGATTTTATGTACATAGTCGAGATGATGATAAAAATAATATCTGTCAAACAATATAGATATGAATTTGCAATTATTCTGTATTCATTCTTGGCTCGAAAACAAGTAATATCATTGGCGTAAACAAAGCGTGATTAGGTTACTCCCTTATTTTTGGAGAATTTTCTTTGATTAGCGTTCTTCTTGTTGATGACCACGAACTGGTGCGCGCAGGGATACGACGCATTCTTGAAGACATCAAGGGTATCAAGGTAGCAGATGAGATGCAGTGTGGTGAAGATGCGGTAAAATGGTGCCGTAATCATATTGTTGATATCGTTTTGATGGATATGAATATGCCCGGTATTGGTGGTTTGGAGGCAACCCGTAAGATTTTGCGTTTTTCTCCAGACACCAAGGTCATCATGCTAACTATCCATACTGAGAACCCGTTACCTGCGAAAGTTATGCAGGCCGGAGCCAGTGGCTATTTGAGCAAAGGTGCTGCGCCTCAAGATGTTATTACCGCTATCCGCGCAGTGCATTCTGGGCAACGATACATTGCTTCTGATATCGCACAGCAGATGGCATTGGGGCAGTTGGAGCCACCGACAGAAACACCATTTAGCTGTTTGTCAGAGCGTGAGTTACAAATTATGATAATGATCACGAAAGGTCAGAAGGTGAACGAGATATCGGAACAACTTCATCTGAGTCCAAAAACTGTGAACAGCTATCGTTACCGGATGTTTAGTAAGCTTAATATTAGTGGTGACGTTGAATTGACCCATTTGGCTATACGCCATGGGCTATTTAATGCGGAGACGTTATCTAATAGTGACTGATTGTTTTGATTCTAAAGAGTTTTTAAAAACTGTCACCAGCCAACCTGGTGTTTACCGTATGTATGATAAGGCGGGGACGGTTATTTATGTCGGTAAGGCAAAAGATCTTAAAAAGCGCCTAACAAGTTATTTCCGTGCTCAGGTGGCGAGCCGCAAAACGGAGACTTTGGTCAAGAATATTGCTCAGATTGACGTGACCGTCACTCATACCGAGACGGAAGCGCTTTTGCTTGAGCATAACTATATTAAACTTTACCAACCTCGTTACAACGTGTTGTTACGTGATGATAAATCGTATCCATTGATTTTCTTAAGCGCGGACAAACATCCGCGCCTTGCCATTCATCGTGGGGCAAAGCATGAGAAAGGCGAGTATTTCGGGCCGTTTCCTAATTCCTATGCTGTTCGTGAAACTTTGGCACTATTGCAAAAACTCTTTCCTGTAAGACAATGCGAAAATAGCGTCTATCGCAATCGCTCACGACCTTGTTTGCAATATCAAATTGGCCGTTGTTCCGGACCCTGTGTGGTAGGACTAGTCAGTGATGAAGAATATCAGCGTCAGGTAGATTATGTTCGCTTATTCCTATCGGGCAAAGATCAACAGGTTTTGACGCAACTCATTTCTCGCATGGAGGAAGCCAGCCAATCGCTCCATTTTGAGGATGCTGCGCGTATTCGTGATCAAATACAGGCGGTACGGCGAGTCACTGAACAGCAGTTTGTTTCTGGCGACAGTGAGGACCTCGATGTCATTGGTGTGGCATTTGATGCAGGACTAGCCTGCGTGCATGTGTTATTCATCCGACAAGGTAAGGTACTGGGGAGCCGAAGTTATTTCCCTAAAGTGCCTGCAGGCACTGAATTGAGTGAGGTTGTCCAAACGTTTGTTGGGCAATTTTACTTGCAAGGCAGCCAAGGACGCACACTACCAGGTGAGATTTTGCTAGATTTTAACTTGGTAGAAAAAGATCTGCTGGCTGCCTCACTTTCTGAACTAGCAGGGAGAAAAATCCAGATTCAAAGCCGCCCTCGAGGTGATCGCGCTCGTTATCTAAAACTTGCTCGCACTAATGCTTCAACGGCATTAGTGACACGTCTGTCTCAGCAATCAACCATCCATCAACGAATGAAAGAATTAGCGAAAATTCTTAATTTGGATGAGATAAATCGGATGGAATGTTTTGATATCAGTCATACGATGGGAGAACAGACTGTAGCATCTTGTGTTGTATTTGATGCAAATGGGCCTGTACGTTCTGAATATAGACGCTACAATATTAGTGGCATCACCCCCGGTGATGATTATGCTGCGATGTCTCAAGTGCTTAAACGTCGTTATGGCAAAGCACTAGATGATAAAAAAATTCCCGACGTTATTTTTATAGATGGCGGAAAAGGGCAGCTATCGCAGGCTTTTGACGTTTTTGCCTCATTGAATGTACCGTGGGATAAGCACAAACCGCTATTAGTCGGTGTCGCTAAAGGAAGTGATCGAAAAGCGGGGTTGGAGACATTGTTTCTGGCGGCAGAGGGTGAGGGGTTCTCATTGCCACCCGATTCTCCAGCTTTGCATTTGATTCAACATATTCGTGATGATTCTCATAATCATGCGATAACCGGGCATCGGCAGCGCCGTTCAAAAGTAAAAAACACTAGTGCATTAGAAATGATAGAGGGAGTAGGCCCTAAACGAAGGCAAATACTGCTGAAGTATATGGGGGGACTTCAACCTTTACTTAACGCAAGCGTCGAGGAAATTGCAAAAGTGCCGAGTATTTCACAAGCATTGGCAGAAAAAATCTACAATGCATTGAAACACTGAAGCTAATGTTGCACCATACTCATAATATCCACACCAGCCAGATAGTTATCGTAGCATTATGCAATTGAATATACCGACTTGGCTTACCCTGTTTCGCGTTGTACTCATCCCATTCTTTGTTCTGGCATTTTATCTGCCATTCGTTTGGGCTCCGATGGTTTGTGCCATCATCTTTGTGTTTGCAGCAGCAACCGATTGGTTTGATGGGTTTTTAGCTCGCCGCTGGAAACAGACAACTCGCTTCGGTGCTTTTCTCGATCCCGTAGCGGATAAAGTTATGGTAGCCATCGCATTAGTGTTGGTTGCTGAACATTACCATGTCTGGTGGATTACACTACCGGCAGCGACTATGATTGCCCGTGAAATCATCATTTCCTCTCTCAGGGAATGGATGGCTGAAATTGGCAAGCGCAGTAGTGTTGCTGTTTCATGGATTGGTAAGGTTAAAACGACGGCCCAAATGGGATCGTTGGTCGGCTTACTTTGGCGGCCAGACCATAATGTAGAGCTGGCTAGTTTTGTTTTACTCTACATTGCTGCAGTACTTACTTTTTGGTCAATGTTCCAATATTTAAACGCTGCCTGGAAAGATTTGCTCGAACCTTGATCGAAGCGCCGCAAAAAGCAGCAAACGAACACATTAGTCAGATAATTTTATTGACTCATTGCGTCAGGTAAGTAGAATGCATCGCATCAGACGGCAGCAACGAAATGTCGAAAGATAGCAAAAGAATCAGTAAGTTCTGATGTTGCGGGAATAGCTCAGTTGGTAGAGCACGACCTTGCCAAGGTCGGGGTCGCGAGTTCGAGTCTCGTTTCCCGCTCCAAATTAGTAGGTTGGCGACAAGCGAACCTCAGCAGTAAGGCAAAGAAGAATAAGGCGCGTTGGCAGAGTGGCCATGCTACGGATTGCAAATCCGTCTACCTCGGTTCGACTCCGGGACGCGCCTCCAGTTTTCCAGAGCCCGGGTGGTGAAATCGGTAGACACAAGGGATTTAAAATCCCTCGGCTTATGGCTGTGCGGGTTCAAGTCCCGCCCCGGGCACCATGGAAAATAGTCTAAGTAAAACAAAGTAGTATGAGTATGTCGTTAACCGCCGTGAGGCGGTTTTTTTGTTTCTGAGATTCGGCAAGTGGCAGCAGAGTGACTACAAAATGACTACATTGTGTCTACGGCACTTTTCTCACCTTAAAAGCTTCACCCCGCAGCAAGCACGATAAACCGCCAGTTATCCCCAACAAGATATTAATTACACAGAATTTTGATATAAAAAAACCTGCAATTCGCAGGCTTCTTTAATTACATCCACAACACGCCTTGATTCCCTTTAGGGTGGGGCGGTACAGCATTAATTATTCCCGGTTCCATTATCGTTTCAACGATAGTTTCATGGGTCTTAAAGGTTTTACCGCAATTAATATTGGTGCACTGGTGATAGCGTTCTTTCGTTTCGTCACTAAGGTAACGACTGGATCTCGCGTGTGCTGCAAATTTACAGCGTGGGCAATGCATCATATTTACCTCCGAAACTGCATATTCAGTAATTATGCTGATCTTATCACCAGTGTTCGCATTTGTGAAACAAATATCAATTAGTTGAACGCGGCTACTCTAAGGCCTCATAAGTGACATCCGACAACAACACTTCGAGAGACAATTGGGTGGTGTAGCCGCTGTTGCTCAGGCTGTGTGCTACCTTGCTGATTATCCAGCTCTGTTGGTCTATCACCGATTTAAAGCCGCTAACCGCAACAGGGGTTTCAGGAAATAAATCAGCGCGCCCCATAGCAAGGGTGATACTGAATTCAGCCACACCGCGCTGTAACTTCTCCCATTTAGACTGGGCGGCGCGCATGGCGGCTTTTTGCGTGGCGTAAACCGTGGTAATAGCAAAAACGTTATCCTCAGACCCCACCAGATAATCCCCTTGTTTTTCCTCCACTGGCTTTTTTACTGTCGCTGCTTTGGTGCGAGTAGGTTTGGCTTTGGGGTGTTCCAGCGCGCGGAGTTGTTTAAACTTGGGCTTACGCTGCAACTTAACCTTTTTCGGCTTGGCCGGTTTGGGGTCTTTGGTGTGCAACCAACTGGCGCTCACACCGGTATACGCGCCCCGGTCAGCAATACTAAAACTGTGCTGGTCGCCATCTTGCCGGGTGATAGTCATCTGCGGAATAGGTTTACCAGTGGCAGTAACACCACTGCCCGGCTTGATAAACAACAAGCGCCCAGCTTTGACGGCGGCCACTGCGCCATTGAGCGAGGCTAACCGGGTGATAAACTTGGCGTCTGTTTCTTGGGTCTGGTCGATATGGGAAATAGCAATATCTGCTAGCCCCTCGGCCAGCATGGCTTTCAGGTTATTACGCTCGGCCACCTGCGCCACGACTTTTCCCAGCGTAGTTTCATGATAAGAGACTTCCCGCCGCGTATTGAGCGAACCACGAAAATCAGCACTGCGCGCGCGAATAATCAGCGTATCCGGCGCGCCATGATGCTCGACCTCATCCACGGTGAAATCGCCTTTGCCAATCAAGGCCGACCCTTTCCAGCCCAAGAACACCGACAGCACCGCGCCCCGTTCCGGCATGGCAAGCTGTCCGTCTGCGTCATCCAGTTCCACATCGAGCTGGTCAGCCTCAAAGCCTCGGTTATCGGTCAGACTCAGTGAGAGCAAACGGTCACGGATATTCTGCGTGATATCTTTTTGATTAATATTCAGCATAAAATCCGGGGCCATATCCGCACCCGCCGGTAGTGCCATGCCGGTCATCATGAGAAGAATCCCCCGATAGCCGTCTGCGCCTTGCCGGTCATTTCCGTCGCCTTACCCAGTAACTCGTCAGCTTGTTGCTGCAGGTCGCCGAACATGGCCGTTAACGACTCATCCACCCGCAACAGGTTGAGGGTGAACTCAATACGCCGAGCGCTACCGTCTTCAAAAAACAACGCGCCGGTCTGGCTCAGGCTCTCAATCACAAACATGCCGTAAATCATGCCACTGCCCTCAACCAGCGGCCAAGCCTTGCCTTGGTCAGCCATCGCCTCAAGGGTCAGCAATGACAGTCGGCCCCCTGTCAACTCTGGCAACAACACTCCAGACAGGGTGATTTTTTCACTGTCGACGCCAAGAAATTGCGCGGATGGGCGTAAACCCACGCGGCTGTTAGTCGGCCAACGGTAATCAATGTTACGGGCCATGGTTTGATAGGGCGTGGTCTGGCGCATAAAGACAAATAAACCCAGTGATAACATCATGATTAATCGCTCTCCATTTGGCCGCGCTGACGGGCGCGCTTATCCCGTTCGTTCTTAGCCAGCGCATTGGTCATCATTCGCTCGGCATCTTGTCGGCTCATGCCCGGTGGAATGGTTATCTTGATATCGTTGGTGGTAACACTGCTATCAACGATAGTGGTACCGGCATTAGCACTGACCGGCTGATAACCGCCATACAGCACGCCGCCACTGGGTGAATAGCCGCCCGCGTAAGGGTTATCTTTCGGGACTTTATCGGCCAGCCCGTCTGACTTGGTGTCAATAATGCCGAGCTTTTCCAGTACCCAATCAATGCCACTGCGCAGAGTGTTCAGCGCATCCATCGGCAGACTGAGCGCCGCCGCCAGCCCTTCGCCAAATAACTTGCCCGCGTTGGTGGCCGTGTCCAAGGTTTCCTGCGTAGCTTTGACCGGTTTAATCAGGTCAGTAAACCAGTTGGCAAGCTGTTTTACTTTGTCACTAAACCAGTTAAACACCGGCTTGAGCGGCTCAAAGGCGGCACTGATTGGCCCCATGGCAGCGGTAAACCCCTCGGCCACGCCCGCAATAAAGGCGCTGATAGGCTCCCAACATTTACGGATAAGCAGCCCACCGGCCACAATGACCGCGACCACGGCGGCTATCGGCCATGTCAGCGCGGTGAGTGCCGTGGCAATGGTTCCGGCCATCAGGGAAAACCCGGTACTGAGCAGGCTGGCCCCCGCCAACAACAGGTTAAATCCGGCCATCACCGGCCATGCAATTAACCCCAACGCACCCAGCCCAGCGACCAGCGCCAACGCTGCGCCGGTCACTTTGGTAATGGTGCCAACCAGTTCAGGGTTTTTCTTAGCCCATGCCGCCACCTTAACTAGCCAGCCGGTAGTGGTGACGGTCAGCTTACGCAGCGCGGAATCTTGCTTTTCAAAGACTTCAATTTCTAAGTCTTCCCATGCCGAACTCAGGTTTTTCAGGTCGCCGTCGAGGTTATCCATTCTGACCGTGGCGATAGATTGCGCGGTGCCATCGGCATTTTTCAGCTTACTTTGTTTCTCCGCCAGCTTGCCATTACCGGCAGCGGCCACCAGTTTCACCGCGCCTTTCATGGCTTCCTCACCGAATATCACTTTCAGGTATTCGGCTTGCTGCGCGGTGCCGAGCTTGTTCTTTTTAAACGAACGGTCAATATCTTTGAGGATTTTCTCTACCGGCAACATGTTGCCTTTGTTGTCGCGTGTCGTTATTCCCAGTTCACGCAAGGCTTCCGGCGCTTTACCGACGGGTGCCTGCAACCGGCTAAACACCGCGCTGGTACTGGTTCCGGCCATACTGCCTTTAATGCCGTTATCGGCCAGCACACCGAGTAACGCAGTGGTGTCTTCAATGCTGGCCCCGGCGGCCTCGGCAATCGGAGCGACATATTTCATCGCCTCGCCCAGCTCTAACAGGTTGGTGTTTGAGCTGGTAAAGCCTTTCGCCATCACATCCGAGACACGCTTAATCTGGTCTAACGGCAGGTTAAAGGCTGATTGCATGTTGGTGACAATATCGGCCGCCTCGGCGATATCCACACCAGACGCCAGCGACAGGTTAACCGTCGGTTCAGTTGCCGCCAGAATGGCGTCAGCGTCATAGCCGGAACGGGCCAGCGTGTCTTGGGTTCGTGCCACATCCGTCGGGGAAAATGCAGTGGAACCGCCGATATCCCGCGCCTGTTGGCGAATGGCCGCCAGTTTGGCGTCGTTTTTATCCAGCCCTAAAATCGCCTGCGTACCGGACATCTGGCTGTCAAACTCCATACCCGGCGCAATCAGTTTTGCCGCGCCATACAGTCCAGCCGTTGCGACGCCAAGACTGGCCGCGCCCACATTACGCACCGTAGCGGTGGCGGCCTTGCCTTTTTGATAACGCTGACTGATACGGTTGAGTTGTTCCTGTTTCTGGCTCAAGCGTTGCAACTCTTGGCGCTGGCGACTTAGCGCCACTGTCGCCTCGGCGGCACTACTGCGTAACCGGCGCTGTTCACTGCTCAGATTTTTGGTCGCGATACCGTCAGCATTGAGCGCATCACGCTGGCGCTGCACTGACTGGCGCAGCCCGTTGTATTTGGTTTGCAGTTCGGCTGCTGCGCGCTTGGCTCCCTCCATTAGTCGGGCTTGTTGGGCGGTGGGTTTCTCGGTGTTTTTAAAGGCAATAGCCAACGCCGCCGCGTCTTCTTTGGCTTTTTTCAATGCCTGCCCGGTGACGGCCAGTTGGCCGCTGGCCTTGCGGAAACCGTCAATCTTCGCCGCCTGCGCATCGAGCGATTTAATGCTGCTTTGCGTGTTGCGAATATCGCCAGTGAGGGATTTACTGGCGGTTTGAATCGCTTTAAATGGGCGGGTGGCTTGGTCTACGGCTTTGAGCAATACCTGTAGCTGTAAGCTCTTACTCATGGTTTACGGCTCCACTTCTTAGCAGGGCTTTATGACGCCAGCGCACCAGCTCGGTGAGACTCAAGGCCCAAAGCTCTGACGGCGGCCAATGAAAAATGGCGGCAATATCCGCCATCAGGTCGTCAACTTCCAATTTTGGGTCGAGCGTTACGCCCCCTGTTTCGGCGACAAAAAACCAATCACCTTGCCCGCCAGTGCCACAAGGTCTGGCAGTTCTAAACGGCCACATTCGGCGGCGGTCAGTGTCGGTGACGTGATACGGGGTAACACAATAATCAATGCATCCACATCAGAATGGGCGACATCTGACAGTCGCACCCCACGCAATGACCCTGCATTGGGACGATAAACTTCAATTTCAGTAATCAGGGTATCGCCACGTTTGAGTGGGGTTTCCAGTACCACCACATTCTCGTTAACCTCGGCGGCGGGTTCAGTTTTCGCAGTCACTTTTTTCATGGTTTTTTCCAATTAAATTAGGGAGGGCCAGCGGGTGAGCGCTGGCCGTCAGGGTTAGCGGCCAATGGCCTTGCGTTGGGCTTCCAGCAGATCTACGCCGTTAACGATTTCAATCAGGTTAACCACGTCAATCTCCATTACCACCTTGCCGTCAATGGTCAGCTTGTAGTAAGTGCACTGGGTGGATACCTTGGTTTCGGTGTCTTCTCCTTGCTTGGATTCGCCGCCATCAATCTCTTTATGACGACCACGGATTTCGACTTCTACTGCGGTGACTTCGCCGGTGTCGTCACGCTGATAAGCGCCCGCAAAACGCAGCGGAACCGCATCAACCTTGGGCGCGCCCCATTGCTGCAACACAAACTCGTCAAGACCGCCCATTGACCACTCCATGGATAACGCATCGTCATCCAGCCCCAAATCAATCGGCGCAACACCATTCATCCCGCCGCCGCGATAGTTCTCCAGCTTGCGCGTGAGTTTTGGCAGCGTAATTGAGGACACGATCCCCATGTAATCGCGGCCATCGTTAAACAGATTCATTAATTTCAACTTACGTGGCAGTGCCATAAATCAGGTTTCCTTAGCTGTTGACGGCAGCGGCAAAGTTCACCAGATATTTATCGGTGATGCGCTGGCGTAAGGTGAGGTCTTCCAGTGGTGGCACTGGCGTATAGTCGTAATCGATAAACAGCTTGCCTGCTTTCAGGGTGTCTTTATCGTTGGCGCTGTCGTCATACCAGCAAGCGCCGTCAATAATCAGCCCGGCAGATTTCATTTCGCGGAATTTGGCGTTGATACTGCCAATCATGTCTTTAACTAGCGTCGGGTGCATCGGGCGGTCAATCGCCCATAATTGCGCCTCGGCCATGGTGTCAGCCAGAATTTGGGCGGTGCGGGTGTAGTTCTCGAAAGCAAATAACGGATCATCAGAGCAGGTACGCGAACCCCAAAACTTGAAGCCGTCTTTACGGATGAGCGTTGTGACACAGGCTTGGTTTAGCAGGTCGGCATCTGTGCCAACGGTTTGCAAATCCCAGTAGACGCTGGCACTGATACCGGTGACGCCATTCACCCCGACGTTAGACAGGGTTTTATGCCAGCCCGTATCGTTGTCAATCTTGGCGCGCAGACCCAGCGCGCGGGCAGTCGCATAAGCAATATCGGTGCTATTCGCGATAGTGTTCCAGCTCAGAAAATCCGGCCAAATTAGCATCAGCTCACGCTGGCTGAAATTGTCACGGTACAAAATGGCTTCAGAAAGGGTTTTGCAGCCATAGGCGCTGATATAACCAAAGGCGCGCAGCTTCTGACAAATGTCCGCCAGTGCCGTCGATACCGCCAGATTATCCAGCCCCGGCACACCGAGAATGCGCGGGCGCACACCGGTGACTGATTGCGCATCTAATAACGCTTTCATGCCGGTGTAGCGGCCGTTCTCGTCAGCGCCGCCGATAATATTAGACGTGGTTTCGGCCTCATCTTTACCGGTAGCGACACGAACAACAATGGTCACTGGGCGGGCCTGTTCTGCGATGGCTAGCAATGACGCGGCCAGTGTGCCTTTTTTACCGGCCTTACCGGCGGCGGCTAACACATTGGTAATCAGTACCGGGGTGTTGAGGGGGAATGTTGCCGCGTCGGCATCCTCGCCGGTGCAGACCATGCCGACAATGGCAGTGGACACAGTGGAAATGACGCGAGTGCCGTCGTTGATTTCGATGACACGGACGCCGTGATGATAATCACCCATGGGGTAACTCTCCGTTGGTTAAGGGTGAGAGTATGGTGACGATTTACTGCGCGAGGGGCATCTGATAGGGGATGTGTGGTGGCTGGTACAACGAAAAAGCCCCGCAATCGGGGCAATAATAAAATATCACACAGGCAGCGGCGGCCAGACTGGCACCCGATAACCTTGATTCACCGCTTCCACCAATAGCCATTGCGGCAGGTCGGGCAACTCAATCAGCGGCCAGTTTTCCTGTGTCGGCCATGCGCGATAGGCCGCGCGGGTAGTGGTTAATTCGGTGCGCTCTGTTTTGGTCAACAGAGTATCGTTAATGGAATAATCGCTGACCATCATGGGGTCAGTTGCAGTAATAAAATCATCACGGTGAGAGCGGGCCTTGGCGGCAAGTTCATCGGCGGTTAATGATTGCAGTGGGGAAACATCTACCCAGACAGGCATTCCATCAACAGAACCACGCATCTTACCTGCTGGCGGCTCCCCTGTGTAAAGTGCAAATATATCCTCATCAACATCCACACCAGACTCGGGCCACATTCCTGCTTGTTTATAATCGTCCATGCTTGAATAAGGGAAAAATAGATTTTTAATATCACTGAATAAATATTTCATTTTATTTTCCTATCGCGATCCAATCAGTGCCGAGAGTGACGAGTGTATTTGAATTTAAGACCCAAACAGCAAATGAAAAGTTTGTTTTACCGTCCCCTAGTGGCCCCGTAAATGCTGAGTAACGCCCTGTTGGTGGGTTTCCAGCAGTAACAGGTAATAAAGCCAATGTGTAGCTGGCAGTGAATGGAATAGGGAAATTTATCAGCGCATAACCAGTATCAACACTGATTGCACGCCCCCTCTGAATAATGGTGCCATCTGGATATTTCACCCAACCACTGCCAGAAGTGAATGAATTCATGTCGGGTATTTGTCCTGTGCCCGTTCCGACATCTTTTGCCGCCGCCGTTCCACAGCCGAGATTAATTCTTGCGTTAGTCTTGGCAATTTCACCCTTGTTTTTAATTTCGATTAAGTCATTAACTACGCGGAGTGTATCGTCAAAGAGTGCAACACCTCTGGCGACACCAGAATTTAATTTAGCCGCACTGCCCAAGCCCAAAGCGTTAATGGCGGCCTGAATAAAAGCGGTATTCGCCAGTTGTTTTGTGTTATCTCCCGCCGCGGGTGTAGGGGTAGTTGGTTTACCCGTCAGTGCGGGGCTGGCTTTGGGTGCATACTGTGAATGCGGATCAACCGCTGCTAAATGTGCAGTCATCAATTCATCGGCATAGATTTTAACCTCAATCACCTTATCATCCACGTATTTACGCGTCGCCAATACCACCGACGGGTCGATTTTCAACGTAACCGCCGCCGTGCTGCTGACAATCAAAATCACCCGAATGGTTTGGGTGCGGCCGCTGCCCTCTTGCAGTTGCGGTTTATAGGTTTCGGCACAGTTGGCAATGGCAACCAAATCACCATCTTTATCCAGCAAGCCAATCTCCCGGATCCACCACCCGCCCTCAGTCTCAGGGATAACCTGTTCAGCAATAATCTGACTGGTGTTAATCGGGTCAATGGTCAGCATGTTAAGGGCGGCGCGGCGCTGCTCATTCACCAGTTGGGTTTGTGCCGGGCTAGGGGTCGGCAGGGTTCCGCCGCCATCCCCGACCGCCATTTGGGTTATCTCTAAGCGGGTGCCGAGGGCGGTGGCGTTCGCCAGCTTGGCCGCGCCGATATTGGTCAGTAAAGCAAAAAATTTTGCGGTCATGGGTTCACTCTCAGGTCATCAATAATATGGACGGCGGCGCTGGCGTAATCCTCGCCGGTCACGGTTATGGTTTCAGGTAAATACGGGTACACGGTCAGCTCGTCACCGCTGTAACTGCCAGCAGCTACATACAGCGGGCCGCTGCTGTCGAGGTTGATAGACAAACCGATTAAATGGCGGCTGCATGGCTTGGCGTCGTCTATCAGCCGCTCAAGCTCTTGATACATTTCTTCGGTAATGCCGGTTTCTAACACGCCCACATCAAGGCGAAAGGTTCCGGGGGTTTCGTTGGTCTTCCACCACTCGCGCACATTGATGAGATAACCCAATGGCTCAACCACCCGACGAATTGCGCCGATGGTGCCTTTGTGTTTGTGGACATACTGCGAGGAGTTCACCACCGCGCGTTTGGTGGTTTCCGGCCACTTCTCATCCCAGCGGTCAACCGACCACGCCCACGCCAGATAGGGCAACAGCGGCAATGGGCAGGTGTCGGCATTCCACAGCTGGCGAATGGGGACAGGGGTATTTTCCAGCTCGGCGCAGGCACGCGCGGCGGCCACTTCCAGCGCAGAGGAACCGACGGGCAATAAGCGGTCAGTCATCCGTCCCTCCGACAGTGATGGTGCTGCCGGTGCAATACGCGGCTTGGGTTTTATCCAGCACCACGTCGGCCAATGGGGCATTAATCACCGCCCGCTGGACACCCTCAACATGCAGCGCGGCATAAAGTGCCGACAGGCGAATGTCGCGACCAAGACGGCGCTGTGCGGTGACAAAGGCGGTCAGTTTTTTCTCGGCGGCCACCCGCACCGGCTCCGCTTCCGGCCCCGGATGCAGATAGAGCACCGCGTCAATCTCATAATCTTCAATCCGGGCGGATTGCACCGTCACCCGGTCAGCCACCGGCCGCGTGTTCTCATCATTCAGCGCGGCTTCAACTACAGCCAGCAACTCGGCCGAGGCTTCGCCGTTACCCTCACGCGACAATACCGTGACCGTGACACAGGCAGGGGTCGGACTGATTGCCGAGGCATCGGCCACCCGGCCATCAGCACTTTTTGCATGGTATTCATAGGCTCCGGTCGGCCCGGCGACACTCAAGCCCTCGAAAGCCTGTGGAATTCTCACCCGGAAATCACTGTCAGATTCCATCACCGCCTCAATCGGCGGAATGGCGGTGGGGTCTGCCGGGGTAATCACCAGCCGCGCAACGTTGTTATTCGCGCCGAGCTGGTCTAAATCGCTGCCGACGGCATAAGCCACCATCACCGCGCGGGCCGCATCATTGACACGCTGACGCAATATCACCTCACGGTAAGCGTTTTCCTGCAACAGCTTGACCAGCGGCTCCGATTCCAGCGATAGAGTGCGGGCCACAGCGGCGCGCTGTTCTTCTGGATACAGAGAAATCAGCGTCGCTTTGCGCTCGGCCAGCAGGGTTTCATAATCCAGTTCTTCCACCACAAACGGCGGCGGTAACAGGCTCAGGTCAATGGTTGCCATAGGGTCAGCTCACAGGAATAGTTAAAGAAAGGGGGGCCGCGCTGTCTGTGCGGGTGCCGGTGATATCAACCACCATTTTTCCGTCAAAGGTGGTATCAAAGGTGATGCCAGTCAGCTTGACCCTCGGCTCCCAGCGCAAAATAGCGCTGTAACTGGCGGCCATGATTTGCAGGCGCAGGGCCGGATTTTGCGGCTGGTCAATCAACTCCGAGAGCAGCGAACCATAGGCGCGACGCATCACACGTGACCCCACCGGGGTAATCAGAATGTCTGCAATTGACTGGCTGATATGGTCAGCGTCGGTAATGGTTTGCCCGGCGTTGCGGTTCATGCCGAGGTATTTTGCTGTGGTCATTGAATCCCCTCCGTATAGCTGCCACCGCGCTGCACTCCGCCGTGGTCATGCTTATCAACCACTACGCCATTAGATGAAAGTTTCCCGCCGGTATGCGTGATATTGCCGCTCATCTTGCCGCCTTGGGTCACATTCAAGGTGGCGGTGGTCAGGTTGTTAGTGCATTCCACTTCTGGTGTGTCTAAAAGGATTTTGACCGAGGCGGCACAGGTGATGTTGGGTGCGGTAACAGTGACCGAATCACCCGCATTGATAACCGCCGTTTTGATACCGTCAGCCAGCAACTCGCCGCTGTCCGGTTCATAGTGCAACGTGGCACCGTCAGGAAAAGCGAGATACAGGCCATTGGCCGAGGCCGACGGCGGCGGGAAGTCATCAGAGAAAATGCCCGGCAGCACAAAGGCGGTGTCCAGTTCGCCACCGAGGGACAATATCAACACCTGCTCACCCTCGGACGGTGCCCACCATGATCGCGATTGACCAGCGCGCAGCGTCAGCCAGTTTAACCAGCCGGTGGTATTGTCCCCAGTTGCCACACGGCACAGGGCTTGGTCGAGATCGACCTCGGCCACCGTGCCAATACGGACAAGGTTGCGCAGCAGGCGCAGAATTTCAGTGAGTTGAGTTTGAGTGTTCATGCTGAAAGGATGCCGCCCAACAGGTCAGGCGGCAATTTGTGCGGGTTTGTTCATCGACAGGACAACAGACACTCTACTTTGACAGGCTTTCCATCACGGCATGCTCGACAATGGCAATATCTTGCTGACTGAAACCGAGCAACGTCCGCTCGTCATACTGCACATCTTTGCTGTGCGCGTTTGGACGGTCACGCAGGCCAAAATGATGCACGGCCGCCATCCGTTCCACGCGTCCCGCAAATTCGACCACCGCCTCATCAGGGCTGCTGTTGGCTTTCATATAGCGCGTGGTGCGCAACTTGGCGAACATTTCCCGCTTAATCCGGCCCTTGGGTTTACGCAGTGATTGAGATTTACGGACAGCATACGGGGTGCCGTCTGGCGCTTGCTGGCGTTTAATACGTTGTTGCTGGCTGGCCCGCAGCCGTTTAGCAACAGTGACCGCCAGCGCTTTGCGCGCCTTGGGGGTCAGGTTGGCAATCAGCCCGGCCAGTGCATCATCAAAGGGTTTTAGCTCATTCATTTAATCCGCTCACCGTGGAAGTAAATTTCCGTTGGCCGGGGTATCGTCTCAAGCAATTGTGGCTCCAGCGCATGGTTAACATGCAGTGCGCCGTCTATCTCTTTCACAATGGCCCGCTCAGTCAGTTGCAGGTCGATACGGATATCACTTAGTACATCGCTAATGACATCAACCTTATGAATAAAGCCGGTGCGGCGCTTTTCTTCTGTTGCCATAATGTCCGGTTGATGCTCCCGCAGCCATGCCAGTATTGGCACAAAGAGATAATCAACATCACTGGGGAAATCCTCAATAAACAGTGTCAGCGTATATTGATTTTCAAAAGAGAGCGACGGGGCCAACGTTGAGACAATGCGCCCGCCATCAACAAACATTTTCAGCCGTTCCGGGTTAGTCTGTAACAGCGGCAGACTGTCGGTTAAGGCTTGGCGTAGCAGTTTGGGTTTTAACATGATGCTGTTCCTGACACTGTTTCACGGCTTCCACTTGCAGCCCGCAGGCCACCAATGCGGTTTCTAACTGGCGGATATCGGCACTTAAATCACCATTAACCGCCGGACTACTGCCCGGCAGCGGGCAACTGTTCACCGTCGGACAGCCAACGTAAATAATCGTTGGGGCTGGCGAACGCGGGGCGCTGGTGCAGCCGGATAACATCAGCAGGCAAAGCAGTATTAAACCAATCGCGTAGGACTTTATTTTCATTGAGTAACCTCTGTATTTTCTGTTCACGGGACAATGACAAAGTGCTGGCATGACTCAGTGATTGCCGTAATGCCCGCTCATTGTCTGCCTGTTGTCGGGCCTCATCTTGCAGGCGGGTGATCGCGTTGTCCCGGCTCTCAATCCCAGCGGATAAAGTGCCAATCACCAGTTGGGCGCTGTCTAAATCTTTTTTCAGATTATGGGCATGCCACGCCAGCAGCCCCATCATCGAAAGGTATAAAATGACTATTGTGCGCATATCAGACCCCGCTCAGGCAGTGTGTTTGTTCAGTGGTGCGGCGACGTTCCAGCCCTTTGCTTTTCACGCCGTTGACATACACCCAGCGCGGCAACTGATTGCAGGCGCTGCGCCAGTCGCCCTTGTTGACATAAGAGGCTAGCGTCGAGCGACAAGCCGCACCGGTGCCGACGTTAAAGGCAAACGATACCACCGCGTCATACACCGGTTGCGGCATAACAAGCGGCATACACACCGCTATTGCCCGCTCAACCCGCTGCACGTCAGCCACCAGATTGACCGCCACCTGTCGCTCACTGATAACGCTGCCCGGCTTCACTCCGGCGGTGTGACCGATGCCGTTTGTCCAAACGTTGGCGCTGCATTGGTAGGCGTTGAGCTGGCAGCCCTCATAATCGGCAATCAGTTTTAGCCCGGCAGCCGATGTTTTTAAGGTTTGGTAATTTGGCAAGGTGGCGGCCAGTGCCAGAATGACCCCGACCAGACAGCGCTTAACGATTGAGTTCATCGAACACCTCCCGCCTAATACTCAGTTCTTTCAGCAAGAAATAACTCTTGCGCCGGTAATACCAGTTAATAAGACAGGTCGCCGCAGCAGCCAGCGCCGCCACATAAAACGCAATATCTTGCGGACTCAGTGCGCCAATAAACGCTAACAGCAGCGCAAAAACATACGCTAATGCAGAGCTGATTTTCTCCATTTTCAATCCCATAATTGAACGGTTTCACGTTGGGCCGCCGGGGCCATGTCGGGTAACTCCACCGGATAGCCGTGGGGCAGAATGGCCCCCAGTTCCGACAGCCCCGGATTTGCGTCATAGACTTGCTCAAGCACATCTTGTGTGCGGCCGTAATGCCGCCAGCACAGTGCGTCGAGCGTGTCGCCTTGCAACGCGTAAACCCGCATCAGATAAGGCCAATAATGCTGTGGGACTTACCGGCAATGTTACGAATGCTAATCCGCGCATCACGCCACAACTCATCAACCGTGCTTTCAATGGCCTCCGCACGTTTATCACCGCGCGCGCTGGCGTCATAACCGCGATAACGCTCGGCCAGCAGTGCGGCCGTAATGGCACAGACTGCCCGCTGGTACTCGGCCAACAGGATGCTTTCACCGTCCAGTTGCTCGGCTTGCACCTCGGCCAGTGTTTTAAAACCAGTCGCCATCTGGTCACGGCGGTACTCGTACAGTTCGGCGTTAACCTCGGCGATTGCGCCCTTGATGGTAAAACGCAGGCGCTCGGCGGTGACGGTTCCCTCAAGGCGCAGCAATTCGCGCAGTTTTATCGGGTCAACCGCAGGCCAGAAAAAGGTATTTTCAATCACCGGCTCGGCCGTCTTGTCGGGCCGAGGCGCGGGGATAACAACAGTGGTGGTCATGGCAACCTCAATATCAGAATGGGTGGGCGGTGGACGACGGCGTTAACAAGATGAATGCTGTTGCGGCCATCGTGCCGCCCGGCTCGGGGAGCGTTCGGGTTAGCGGCTGGCGGCGTTCTTTAACTTCACGGCCAACCGCTCAATGTCTTTCTTGACGCCACAACCGGTGTGTAGCTGGAGTGCGCGGTGAAGATGGGACAGGGCCAGTTCGCCCCGCCCACTGTCACGCAACACATAACCGGTCATTTTGTGCAGTTTGGCCCGCACTTGGTCGGGCATGTCCTCGTCTTCCATCAGCTCAATGGTTTGCAGCAGATGGTCAACATCAACCGGTTTACCGGTGGCATAAGCGCGCCCGGCCGACTCGGCCACTTCCTCGGCAATCAGGTAAGCTGTCGAGCGGGTAAAGCGGTCGGTTGGCACTAATTGATAACGCAGGGCATAGCGGGCGATATCCAGTGCACCGGGGATATCCCCAGCGTCCAGACGCCAAATCATGACCGTCATTAGAATGGCGTCCTGCGCGCCTTTCCCCTCACTCAACACGCCCGACACCCAAGGCTGGTAATCCGGCAAGAGTTGGCGTTTCAGCTCGGCTTTACGCTCGTTTGAACGTACTTGTTTCAGCTTGCGCTTATCTTCATTGAGCTTGAGCAACATCAGCTCGTAGCCGGTGGCGTGGCGCAGCGGGTTATCCCGCTGCTGTGAGGCGGCAATGGCCGACTGTTGGATAAAGTGGCGGCGCGCAGGACTGGACATGGCTTATTTTCTCCCTTTGGTGGCCGGTGCTTCGGTCGTGCTTTCCGTCGCGGCCTGCGCGTCGGTGGTGGCTTCCGGTTGGGTTTCATTCGGGTTAGCTGCAACGTTCACCGCCGCCATAATCGCAGCCGCTAGGCCGTCATAGTTCGGGGCATCGGATACCATCAGCGCACTTGCACCCATGACGGTTTCACCGCCATTTTTTGCAGATAAAATCTCGATATTCTCCACCAGACAACCGCAGGCATAATCTTCCACCACGTAATCCTGTTTAATGGATTCGTAGTTTTCGATGCGGTCACGCTTGGCGTTCTCATCGATATGACGGCGGTGCGAGTCTTCCAGCCAGTAAATAGACAGGTTATCGAGGCGAGTAATAAGGAATGCGTTTGCCGGGAAGAACGGCACACGGATGGCCGGTAAGTTACCGATACGCTTTTGGCTGATAATCAGGTCAGCGGCGAGGGTTTCGCTGTTCTCCTGCTCTTTATTGACGATAGGAAAATACTTATCCTGCATCAATTGACGCCCCGTAATGACCACTAGCTCAGGGTCTTCCTGATGCCATTCAGCAATCATGTTATTGGTGGCATCCATGACCAGCGCGTCCAGATTGACGTAATCACCGCCATGACCGACGCGAATTTTCTCTGATACAACCTCGCCATCATCGCCGATGACTTTGCTCATCACGCGAGTTGGCGCATTAGTGCGGTATTTTTGCAACCAGCCCGGCGCGATATCCTGCAACAATGGATTCAATGCACGGTTAGAGGTTTTGGCGCGGTGAGTGCCATTGAAGCCCGCCATGATGCGGTCAAGCGCTTGACGCTTGATAATGGCGTCGCGTAAACGGGTCTGGAAATCCTGATAACGCGCCCACAGGTCAAGGGTGTTATAGCGGATGTGGAAATCGTAGTTCACCTGTTCACAGAAATACTTCTCACTGTCCAGTGAAGCAAACTCGGCGGTTTCGCGTTCGTCGCCGCCGTCAGTATCGGTGGTGCTGGCAACCGAACCATTGACGCCAAGGCCGACCTTTTCGGCTGTCAGCTCAGATACCGGCACAATATTGATACGGCTCAGAAACTCTGAGGACTCTTGAACGCGGGTCATGATGGTTTGCGTGACGGAGGGTTCGACATTGAATTTTTTATTCAGGTCGCCGGTTTCTACCCCGTTCAGCTCGGCTTGACGGGTCAGATAGGCATTAAATTTAAAACGGGTTGCTGGGCGCATAATAATCCTGATTCAGTTAAATAACGTGTTAATGAAATAGCAAGTGGCCGCACAACCGGCGGCCAGTGACCCCAACTAGCAGTCGGTCAATACATCGTTTTGATTGTTGCCGCCGGTGGATTCCGGGCGCTTGGTCTGGCTAAAGTTTTCAGTGATAGAAAGTTTGGTTTCTAGGGACGTAACCCCTTGCTTTTCCTTTTCGATGCTCTGTTTCAGCTCTGCTACTTGGTCAGCAAGTTGCTTCTCGATGGACGTAAAGCGGGCTTCAATGGTTTCGCTATGCCCCTGCACATGCTCCGCCACCGCGTTTACAGCCTCATGCACATCATTGAAACGCGCATCGTCGGTTGCCTGTTTGCGACTGAATACCGACTTCACCATGTTGAGTAAGGTGACGCCCGGCTCGGCCACGTCTTCAAATTCCAGTTGCACTTCAACTGCCGCAGAGAAGAAGTTATCCGGGTTAGATTTACGGGCGGCCAGTGGGTTGTGTTTGGCTTTGGCGCTGAACTCCAGCATTTCAGTGCCGAGGCTGGCGGGGTCATCGGTCACGGCCAGCCCGACCAGATAGGCTTTACCGGTATTGGCAAAGTTCGGGCTAATTTCCATGGAGGTATAAATTTTCTGTAGGGCTTTGTTCATCTGCACCAAATCATCGGTTGGGCTGATTTGGGCGAACAACGCACGCTTACCGTTCAGGATGGAATCGTCTTCAATGGTTTCCGCTTTAAGTGCTGAAACATCGCCATAACGGCGGAAAGTGCTGTCAGGGGAGTAACTTTTCAGATGTTCCAGATTGATGCGGCAACCGTAGACGCGTGGGTCAAATGACTCGGCCATCTGGTTGATATCGTCGGCGTCAATTACTCGCCCGTCACAGGTATCACCCTCAACGCCGATACGAAACCATTTTGATACTTTCTTAGCCATAAGTGGCTGCTCCATTCAGTGTGATTATGATTATTCGGTTCGGGGCTTAGTTTCCTGATGTATGGCGGCAGCAACAACGAAAGCCAGTTGTGACGGGGCTGGCACAACAGCGAGGACGCGCAGAGGGTCGGGCTGGTCGCGTAGCCTAATGGCATGAATACGACACCGAGCACCATTATCAGCGACCCACGGCGACAGGCGGCTTTGCTTTACTGGCAGGGCTTCTCTGTGCGCCAAATCGCAGACCAGCTAGCCCTGAAATCGCCGACTGTGCAGAGCTGGAAGAAGCGCGACGGATGGGACGCCATTGCGCCCATTTCCCGCGTGGAAACCAGTATGGAAGCGCGGTTGATTCAGCTCATCATGAAAGACGCCAAAGAGGGGCGGGACTTTAAAGAGATTGACCTGTTAGGCCGCCAGATTGAACGGCTGGCGCGGGTGAACCGCTACAGCCAGACCGGCAGCGAAGCTGATTTAAATCCGAATGTGGCGAACCGCAACAAAGGGGAGCGCAAGACCCCGGATAAAAATCTGTTCAGTGAAGCTGGGATTATAAAATTAGAGTCTATTTTCCATGAAAATATCTTTGATTATCAGCGTAATTGGTTTGAGGCCGGACTCACTCACCGTATCCGCAACATCCTGAAATCGCGCCAGATTGGGGCCACCTTCTTCTTTGCCCGCGAAGCGCTGCTGGACGCCATCAAAACCGGACGTAACCAGATATTCCTGTCCGCCAGTAAGGCACAGGCGCATGTGTTCAAAAGCTACATTATCGACTTTGCCCGCATGGTTGACGTTGACCTGAAAGGCGACCCGATGGTGTTACCGAATGGGGCGCGCCTGTTCTTCCTCGGCACGAACGTGCGCACCGCGCAGAGCTACACCGGCAATCTCTATCTTGACGAATATTTCTGGATCCCCAAGTTTCAGGAGCTGCGCAAAGTCGCCAGCGGCATGTCATTACACAAAAAATGGCGTACCACCTATTTCTCCACGCCGTCGAGTCTGGCGCACAGTGCCTATCCGTTCTGGTCTGGTGAGCTGTTCAATAAAGGCCGCCGCAATAAATCCGACCATATCCAACTGGATTTAAGCCACAGCCATTTGGCCCGTGGCGCGTTGTGTGATGATGGTCAGTGGCGACAGATTGTGACGGTGGAAGATGCACTGGCGGGCGGTTGTAACCTGTTTGACCTCAACCAGCTTTCACTGGAATACAGCCCGGCCGAATATCAAAACCTGTTGATGTGCGAATTTGTGGACGATCAAGCGTCCGTCTTCCCGTTCGCCGAGTTGCAAGCTTGTATGGTCGACAGTTTGGAAGAGTGGGAGGACTACAACCCGTATTCGTTGCGGCCGTTTGGTTATCGCCCTGTGTGGATTGGTTACGACCCGTCCGAGGCCAACGGCGGTGATAGCGCCGGTTGTGCAGTGATTGCACCGCCATTGGTGCCGGGTGGCAAGTTTCGCGTATTGGAGCGCCACCAGTGGAAAGGAATGGATTTTGAAGCGCAGGCCAAACATATCGAAGAATTGACGCATAAATATTGTGTGGAATACATCGGTATCGATGCGACCACTGTCGGCCAAGGCGTTTTCCAGTTGGTGCGCCAGTTCTTCCCGGCCGCAAGGGAAATCAAATATACCCCTGAAATCAAAACCGCCATGGTGCTGAAAGCCAAGCACACCATTAATAACGGCCGTCTGGAATATGACACCGGCCACACCGATATCACCCAGTCATTTATGGCTATTCGCAAAACCATGACCGCCAGCGGTAAGAGTTCGACTTATGTTGCCAGCCGCAGCGAAGAAGCCAGCCACGCCGATGTGGCGTGGGCGATTATGCACGCCCTGCTAAATGAACCCCTTACTGCCATTAATGGCAGCCACAGCCCGAATATTTTGGAGTTTAACGGATGAGTAAGCGCAAAGGCCGCAAGGCATTGAATCGCCCGACAACCAATCACACCGCCAGCCAACAGCAGCCGGTGGAGGCGTTCACCTTTGGCGAACCCTCCGCCGTGCTGGATAAGCGGGAAATTCTGGATTACATCGAATGCACCGGCAACGGGAAATGGTATGACCCGCCGATTAGCTTTGACGGGCTGGCGCGCAGCTTCCGGGCGGCAGTGCATCACAGCTCACCGCTGTATGTGAAACGCAACATACTGGCAAGCACTTTTATCCCTCACCCAATGCTCAGTCAGCAGGCATTTAGTCGCTATGCGCTGGATTATCTGGTGTTCGGCAATGCGTTTTTAGAGCTGCGCCGTAACCAACTGGGCGCGCCCCTGCGTCTCGACCCCAGTCCGGCCAAGTACACCCGCCGTGGATTAGAAAAAGATTGCTATTGGTTTGTGCAGAACTGGAAAGATGAACACCTGTTCGAAGCCGGGAGCGTTTTCCACCTGATAGAACCGGATATCAATCAGGAGCTTTACGGCCTGCCGGAATATCTCAGTGGCTTAAATTCGGCTTGGCTCAATGAAGCGGCCACGCTGTTTCGTCGTAAGTATTACCAGAATGGCGCTCACGCGGGATACATCCTGTATATGACTGATGCGGCCCAAAGCAGCAGCGATATTGAGGCGATGCGTAAAGCGATGCGCGACACCAAAGGGTTAGGCAACTTCCGCAACCTATTTATGTACGCGCCTAATGGCAAAAAAGATGGTATCCAGATTTTACCGTTGAGCGAAGTCGCCACCAAAGATGATTTTTTTAATATCAAGAACGCCACCCGTGACGACTTGCTTAGTGTGCATCGGGTGCCACCGCAGATGATGGGGATTATTCCCAACAATACTGGCGGTTTCGGTGACGTGGCGAAAGCCTCACAAGTGTTTGTCCGTAACGAGTTAACGCCGTTGCAAGAACGATTGAAAGAGGTGAATGACTGGATAGGGGAAGAGGTGATCCGATTCAAACCTTATGAACTGATAAGCGAGGAATAATATGGGATGCAAAGCGCCAACACCACCGCCATATAAACCCGGCGACACAGTGAAGAGGCCCGCGCCACCGCCGCAGCCACCGCAAAAATACAAAACGAAAAAAGGAATAATTATGGAAACTCAAACTAACCACAAAATCACAGCGCAACTGGCTGTTGATATTCTTAATCAAGCGTTGTCACTTGACCCGGATTGTATTACTGCGCTGGTATCGCATCGAATAGAGTGTAACGCAACGTTAGCCCATGACTCTGAGGTGATGTGTGGTATGTCTAAAGACAAATACATGACTGGCGCGCTTGGCGTTATCAACTCACTGGTTACAGACGGCTTTGTCGCTGCACTGTATACAGATGAAAAAAAGCTGGCAGCGTTTCAAGTTTGCAAATAGTTAATTGATATTTTTGAATATCATAGCCGCCGAACCGGGCGGCTTTTTCATGCCCGAAAAGTAGCAATTCCAACACCTCGCGCCATACGCCACCAGACGCCCGTCACGCCCTCACACCTCATGAACACGCATTGATTCCCAACCCAACCGAACGCAGCACCACGGCCCGCCCAAGATCGATAAATAAGGGTAGCAAAACCCTTTGCGCGCAATGCTATCCCCGCCACGCCTGCGCGCTTTGCAGGTCGCATTTCATGCACTTGCATGATCCATTGAGATCCGCGTCGGGACTGGTGCTAGCTGGGAAAATGGAGGGCGGGATCAACATGCGGAATCATGCACTATATGCATGCATGGCCCACATTCAGCGAACAGGCCACACACGCAACATATTATGGGGGATTTATCAGTGCGATTTTTTAACGTCAGCGTTATAGAAAATCTCATCATAATTTTGGTTCGCGACTATCTGGCTGGTCAGGTCTGATATCAACGACATGGCGACAAGAAACTCACTATTACTGCACTGTGCAACTTGCGAAACTTCAGCAATAAATTTAATTCTTGATAGTGTTAGTTCTTTTTTATCAACGGGTTCCATGCAGGTTCCTTATTATACTGTATTTATGTACAGTATCGATTAAAATATTATGTTGGTCAATACTGTATGCAGTTATTTAGCCTAATCAGATTATTGTGACGCGATATATTCAGTAAAAATAATCCTATGTGACGCGTCACAATGGTTTAATTGCGCTAATTAATAGGCTGTTAATGCCTTTGGTCTGCCAGCAAGCAGCCTCACCCCGCAAACAGCATCCATTAGGATCGCCCGGCAAGGTATCGCCACATTTTCCGCAACGTTGTTTACCCATCTCGGCCAGTTGCTCTTTTAGTCGCAAGTTATCTTGCCGAATAAGCAGCGCGATATATTCTGGTAAATCATAGGCTGGTCGGAACAGACGCCGGGCGACCATGCCCTCGTTCAGCATGGCGAACTCTTCCGGCTCAAGTCGGGCGCGAATTTCATTGATACCGGCAGATTTATCACGCTGGCGCTGTGCCTGTTTACGGGCGGTTGCATCGGTTTTAGTCATGGTTTTCCTCACAGGTAGATTAATCATCGAATTCCGGCCAGTCGGACAGGGCCGGATACTGAATAACAATGTCGCCGAACGTCATTTTTGCCCCACGCGCTAACGATTCCAGCTCCCAGCGTTGGACGCTGATATCTTTCAGCAGTAAATCATTGCGGATTTGGGGAATGCGCTGGCGTTCTTCGCGGGTTAAACGGGCCGATGGCGCAATAAGGCGGCCTTTCGTAGGGTCATAACTGCGTTGCATCTTACTGATCGTTGGCTGTTTCTCTTTAACGCGGGCCACAATCGCCTTTACGGCGGCAGTGTCCGACCAGTCAATAACGGCGTCCGGTGGGTATTCCATCGCCGCCACAGGCGTTTTAGCCTGCCCGTTGGGGTCATTTGGCGCTTGGGTGTTTCCACCTAACCCACAGTTATTGACAGGACTCCGAGGCGCGCCAGAGGCGCTTTTCAAAGTCAAAAGCTCAACGTCAACCGCACCAGCAACGATGCGCCATTGGGTTGTGCGGGTTTCATGAATATGGTCAGCGCCCAAATGCGGCGCGTAGATACCGACGACTTTCTGCACTTCTTCATCGTAGGCGTTGAGTTCATCGGCGACGCGCTTGGCTAACCGGACGGTCTGATTGCCGCAATTGGTGCCACCTTGCGCCATGATGTAGGCAGCAAAATCACCCTCATCAGCCGCATGGCGCACAGCTTCCACGGTTTCGTCGAAAGTCTCGGCCAGACTAATAGAACGGATACGGCGACACTCGCGATAGACTCCCATGGAGGGAAGCCCAATCGGGCGAAACTGAGGGATGCGCCACGTTGCCGCCCACGCCGTCACCGCCGCAGCGGAATCGGTTAGCAGCTCACCGGTTTCATGGTCACGTTCACCCTCAAGCGCATAGCCGTCGATATTCTTGGCAATGTATTTAGCGATGTAGCCAGCGGCTCCGCCTTTGTTCATGTGCTTACACTCAAAGCGATATTTAGCGGCACCGCGCTCGTCACCATCTTCTTTCAACGCATAGCGGCGCATGATGTCGATTACCTGCTGGCGCTGGCGGCGTTGGCAAAACAGCATCATGTGCCAGTGCGGCGTACCGTCATGGTGTGGCTCAACTACGCGCATTCCGTAGACACTTAATTCGTTGTCTTTAAAGGCGGTGCGCATCTTGCTCCAAATCTTGCAGAGATAGCGCTGGCCGTCTTTGGGTGAATAGGCTTCATCATTCCACTTATGATTAAGCTGGACTTTCTCATTGTCGCCTTTCCCAACAA
Source organism: Yersinia vastinensis (assembly GCF_044905075.1). Taxonomy (NCBI): domain Bacteria; kingdom Pseudomonadati; phylum Pseudomonadota; class Gammaproteobacteria; order Enterobacterales; family Yersiniaceae; genus Yersinia; species Yersinia vastinensis. Next base: position 2,768,427 of record NZ_CP173260.1, on the reverse strand, counting down.
CGCGAGTCGGGTGATATTTGGATGGGGTGGTGATGGTCAGGAACATACCGACGTGCTTTTGTTCGGCAGCATATTTCTCGGTGAAAGCGATGGTGTTCATCAACTCCATACGGCGAATTTCTGGATTAGAAATACTCGCCATCACCTTATCAATCAGGTCGATGCGCTCACCGGTTTCAATATTTTCTAACTGGCAGCTTTTGAGATATTCCAAATTAGACTGGCGACGGGCGAACACTTCGCGGATAGCCTGCTTACTGGCATAAGAAGATGCTGAAATATCCCGGCTAACATTACCGACAGCAATCAATAACGCTTCCCGCCAGCGGGTGCGCTGTGCTTTGAGTTTGCGCTCCCACCATTCAGGATTAACCAGACGTGATAGGCTGGCGATAGCAGAGGTGATATCTAACCGGTCTTTCAGGTATTTGCGCCAGTGCATCGGGGTGACGTGGAAAGCATGAGCGAATCGCCCCAGCTTGCCGAAAACTCGCCTCTGTGTGCCTGACTCCAACAAAATGGAACGATCACCCTGATTGTTCGTGATGCACTGATCGCAATAATGGTTAAAGAACACCCTAAACTCGTCAGCAATTTGACGGGCCAAGCGGCGCAGCTCTTTATCGTGCAGCCCCGGTAATTTGTCATAGTCTTCTGGCTCTAGCGAAAATTCCCGCAGGTACTTGGTATCCATGAAATTCTTGGTATTAACCACATGGAGGCGCGGCCAGATACGCTGTTCAAAAACAAAAATCAGCCACTTATTCGCGGCGTGTAGTCCCTTATTGGCTAAGAGAAAAGTGTGGCGGGAAATGAACTGGTCACGCAGGAAATGCGGCAGATTATTAATTTTGTCTAAAACAGCTTGCCCCTGAATCAGTTGTTCACGGGTAAGCGGTCTTTCCGGCCCGGATATTGCCGGGCGTGGAGCGTTCCATGGATAAGACCATTGAGTAACAGCAGCACCGCTGCCCGGATAAGGCAACGGCGGAGTTGGGGTAATACGACCACGCATATTATTAATGCTGGTCATAAGACTGAGTGATTATGTGCTCAGCGATTTGATTAAGCAGCTCCGCCGCTTCTACACCACTCAATTCTCGGTTTAGAATTTGATTAGCAATCTCATCCAAACGAAATGAAACCAGCGCGGCCTGATTTTTTCTTTCATCCATGCGCGCTTCATTGAGTATTAGCTCCATTGATTCAACAGACATCATTGTGACTGAGCGGTCACTGCCCGGCTTGGCCGGGTCTACGCCCATCCATATATTTTGGGTTGTATTCTGCATAGATAATTCCTGTTTTTAGGCAATACGAAACCCGGCGAGTAGAACGCCATATATTGCGGTTATGATTAATTAATAATATTCAGAGTGCAGTCATCATTACTGACAAATGACGGTAACGAACGAGTAAACTCAATTAAGTAATTCAACGTTTCAACAACAGACTCTCTTTCTGCTGGCGTTAATTCTGAAAATTGCATATTCACATGACGGCTTTTTAACCCGGCATGAAAACAGATTGTTTTACGCAAATGTGCCGGTGATTTATCAAAAGCCTCCTGAGCAATATTCTTTCTATTACGTAAATATTTTTCTTTAATTTCAGCAATACGAGCAATGCCCGTCATTCTCAATTTTTCAGCTTCTGTTAATTGCAGCATATATCCCCCAATCAACGCCCGAACAGACGACGTAATATTGGCGTCCTCTTTGCAGAGGACAATTCTTGTAAAAGCGCCTTTTGATTACTTCCCGGCTTCCAGCGCTGGCCGTTCCTCAACTCCAGCACACCATGACCGAAATGGCGCAGGTTTACCGGGCTTTGCTGTTTTAACAATGGGGCAATAGAAATAATCATAAAGACACCTCAACTCAAACCGGCGACAGCACTCAAGCCGCTAATAACATCAACGGTTGAAGCAAGCGCAGGGGTTGACTGAATGCGCGCCTGCACAGTCAGACCAATCAGTGACAGATGGCGAATCGCAGTATTGACGCTATCCAGCAGAGCAGATTTGCTGAATGCTGTTTTGTGATTACCTTGCACCGCAGCGGCAGCAATCGAACCCACAGCGGCTGTAGCATGTAGCGCATAAGTCGGGATATTGCCGGGGCAGGCTTCATTGACTGGCACAGATGGCATGCAATTGATTTGTGACAGCAGACCGTCTAATAACGTTGGGTCTTCGGTCAGGTCGGTGATGCGTAACAGCTCGTCTACGGTCAAACGGTGCGGCTGATCGGGGTTCAATTTATTCCGTAGAACCTGCGCCGCAATCCCTGCGTTTGCTGCCAGCTCGACTAAGTTGTGCTTTAACGCAAACTGGCGGCAGGCGTTATCAAAGTGCGGATGTTTGGACACTGAAAAATCAAACATGGCTTACTTCCTCACATATGCCGACAATTAGTTGGCAAATTTGAATATCGAACATTACTGGTTTGCCGCTTCTTTAGTGAGAGCGATCATATTTACGAGAACCTTTTCCATTTTGCGAACTTTCTGGCGGATAGGTAAACGACCATCTTTCACCATGCCACGACAGGTTTCATAAGGGATTCCGCTCAATTTTGAGAACTCAGTGAGTGACAAATAGGGAGACGTAACTGTTATTGCAAGGTTCTGATTCATAGGGCATCCTGTTTGATGGTGGTTAATATAGGTATTGGTGGGTATTTGCCATCAATTCACGAATTAAACTATGCATATGCGAGTATGTAAAGGGGTTTTTGCGAGCGTGGATGATAAAAAACTAAGCGGCGGGATTGCAGCAGTAGAAAGAATGATGCAAGCCTATGGTTTTAAAGTACAAAGAGAATTAGCGACTTATCTAGGTGCAGGAACGGGAACAATCAGCACTTGGATCAAACGTGATTACTTTCCGGGCAAAGAGATTGTGCTCTGTGCTTTAGAAACAGGTGTTTCATTACATTGGCTTGCAACTGGTGAGGGTGAACCTCAGGAACCGGTTAAACCTGCCGCACATGAAACCGCAAAATCTATTGCTCATAAAAGCCTTGAAGATGGCTTGCTGATAGATGCATCCCCTGTATTGCTTGATTCAGAATTATTGCCTGTTCAGATTATTGAACCTGAATTAATTTCATTCCCTAATGAGAAACGCTATTTTCTAGTCGAACGTCAATTTAAAAATGTTGCTGACGGCCTTTGGTTGATTGAAAAAGCAGGTGTGACCTCGATTAGCAATATTGCTCGTTTACCCGGTGATGTATGGCGAATCAATGATGTCAATTGGCCGGTTAGTGAGGTTAATATACTGGCGAAAGTTGTCGGTGAAATTACGGGCTATTAGTTCTAGAACAGTTATTAAGGAAGTGCAATGAAGTTACATAATCTTACTGTTAGCAAATTATTTAATCGTCTAGATTATCGCCTGTCATTTGAAAATGATATTATAACTATAATAACAGGGCCTAATGGTTATGGAAAAACTATACTGTTAAAAATAATAAACAATTTCATGACGAAGAATCTAAAGTTTTTTTTTGAAATTAAATTCGATTTCATTGAACTTGGATTCTCTGATTTTAATATTAGATTAACTATTGTAAATAATATATTAAATGTGGAAAAGATAGATTTAACAACAAATGAAGTTAATACTTATAAATTTATTAATGATATTATAAATGAACGTGATTTCGTTGAAGCATTTGAAGCTCAAAATGGAAATTTAGTAAAAAAGAGGTTTATAAAAAGAAGTGTTAAAAATAGTACCTATCTTGAAGAATTAAACTATGATCTTGGATTAGAGCATATTGACGATCTTAAATGGCTAGATAAAATCATTGAAGACACTGAAACTACTTTTATAAAAGCTCAACGATTGGAAACATCAAGTAATAGTCGCGACATGGGGAAAAGAACGGAACTAACTATAAAGAGTTTTTCTAAAGCCTTAGCAAGAAAAATAAGAAGAGCCTCAATGATATCTTCTAATATTGCTCAAAAATTAGATTCTACCTTTCCTAGACGCCTTTTTGAATTTTCTCAAGAATATAGAACACCAGATTCAATTGAAGATCGCTTGTTAGGCTTACAGCGTACACGAAACAATTTTATAAGTTATGGGTTACTTGAATCTGATAAAGAAAATGACTCTCATATTCCTAGTCATAGTGGTTTAGATAAAGCCTATATGAGTGTATTAAGCCTCTATATTGAAGATGCATTAGAGAAACTAAAACCATACAATGAGTTATATAATAAAGTTGATTTATTTGTTTCATTGTTAAATGAAAAAATGTTGGCATTTAAAAGTGTAAAAATTAGTCATGATAGAGGTTTTTACTTCATTAGCGATGGTGGTGAAGAAATAGAACTTGAAAATTTATCTTCAGGTGAACAAAATCAAATTGTGCTATTTTATGATCTAATTTTCAACACTAAAGAAAACTCCATAGTTCTTATTGATGAACCAGAAATATCATTACATGTTGCTTGGCAAAAAGAGTTTCTTGATAGTTTGGGTAAAATATTAAAAGTTAATCATATAGATAAAGTAATAATCGCCACACATTCACCACAAGTCATCAATGGTAAATGGACTCTAACCATTGATTTATTTAAAGAAATCAACGGTGAACGATAATGAACTCATTGCAAAATACTTTATCTACAGAGGATTGGATCGATACAACTATTTTGTTATTTCAGCATCCAAAGTATAATAATAAAGCATTCTTTATAGTCGAAGGCGATAGTGATGTTGGTTTTTTCAAAGGTATATTCTCAGATAAGGAATTGCATTTTGATTCTCCGTGCTGTGGAAAGCCTGAAGTGATAAAGGCTGTATATAAGTTAAGGGGATATAATCATGAAAATGTATATGGCATTTGTGATTCGGATTTTGACTTTATCAGTGGAAAAATAAAAGAATACGAAAATAAAGGTTTAATTTTCACTGATTATCATGATGTTGAAATGATGTTGGTTAACTCAAATTCATTTGATAAATTCTATCATGAATTTACTAAACTTGAAGTTTGTAAGCACAATGAGATTAGTAGTGATGATGTAAAAAATAATATTTTTGATGCTGCTTATAAAATTGGATTATTAAAGTGGATCAACTATGATTTTGGGTTGTTACTTAATTTTAAAAGTATGAGATATGCGGATTTTATAGAGGTTGAGGATTTCAGTATTTCATTCAACTTTAACAATCTACTTCACTCAGTTATAGGTAGAAGTAAAAGTTTCACAAGTGCATTAAGCATTGAGGAAATTAAAGTAAAATATCGTGAATACGAAGGAAGAAATGCTGAAAAACTCCATATTTGTAATGGGCATGATTTTTCTAACATCCTTGCTTTAGTATATAAACAAGAGTTGTCTAAAGACAGAAATATGAACCAAGACAGAGTTGAGTCTCATTTGAGAATGGGGTATCCCAAAGAAATATTTTATAATACTGACCTATATAATAACATGAAAGAAATATTTACCTCATACGGAGTCGATGTGTAGTCACTTGTAATTTAATTTACAAGTTACACGATTTTGTTTGATGAAAGTAAAATCAAACATTGACTACTGTTTTTATATACAGTAAATAGGTCCAAGGGATTATTCTTGAGGACTTATTTATGGCAGTACGGAAGTTACCCAACGGGAAGTGGGTCTGTGATTTTTACTCAGATGGCCGTGACAGTAAGCGGGTTAGGAAAACCTTTGTTACTCGCGGCGAGGCGTTGCGCTTTGAACGTGAGCAGTTAGCGCAACGTGGTGATCTGGATATTGACTACACACCGGCAGAGACTGCCGCGCAGAGGTTAAAAATATTGGTCGGTCAGTGGTATGAACTCCACGGGCGCTCTTTGAGTGACGGCAAAGCAAGATTAGATAAACTCAATATCCTGTGTGATAACTTGGGCGATCCTGCTGTTGTCGATTTTGACCGGGAAGTGTTCGCCAAATACCGCAAGCAGCGTTTAGCCGGTGAGTTTAGCCGTAAGCCAAAATACGGAATCGTTAAACCACCAAAAGAGGCAACGGTCAACCGCGAACATGCTTATCTGCGAGCTGTGTTTAATGAGTTGAAAAGGCTAGGGCATTGGAATCATGCTAATCCGCTGGATGGTGTCAGGTTATTTCGTGAAAGTGAAAACGAATTAACTTTTCTTTATGAGGACGATATTAAGCGTCTACTGCATGAGTGTGACAACTCCAGCAATAAAGATCTCGGTATCATTGTTCGTATCTGTCTGGCCACCGGTGCGCGCTGGAGTGAAGCGGAGCAACTAAGACAAGCTCAGGTGATGCCAAACAAAATTACTTATATCAACACCAAGAGTAAAAAGAACCGTACAGTCCCTATTTCTGCGGAACTGCATAAACTGATTCCAAAGATGAAAGGGCGCTTATTCGCCAATGCCTATGATGCATTTGGCCAAGCTATCGACCGGGCTAAACTGGTGTTACCTACCGGCCAGTTAACCCACGTTCTACGCCATACTTTCGCCAGTCATTTTATGATGAACGGCGGCAACATATTAGTACTGCAACAAATCCTCGGGCACTCCACTATCCAAATGACCATGCGCTACAGCCACTTTGCGCCGGATCATTTAGAAGCGGCAGTGAGTTTGAATCCATATGATCGCATTTCAAAGAGTTAATAATGTGAGAATATAATAAAGTAAGGATTAGCTATGTTTATAAAATCAATTGACATTGAAAATTTCAAAGGTTATCAAGGAACGCATAATATAAATTTCAATACCCCTGATGGAGTTACGGAAGGTAGTGGGCTTAATATTTTTGTTGGAGAGAATAACTCAGGTAAGTCTACTGTTTTTGAAACTCTCGATTTTATAAAGGATAGTACAAAGAAAGATGCAGCATCGCTAATTAATAAATCTGACCCTTCTGTGATTTTTAATGATTTTTCTATTGAGGTTACTTACACAGGCAACATCTCAGCCACTGTTAACGCTCATGTGCAACCAAACAAAGTGAATTCTTTTGTGAACGGCATATATATTAATGATGGGTGTGAGTGTTTTAAAGTTAAACGGTCATGGAATGAAAAATTTCCAGATGAAATAAAGAAAATCAATTTTTGGGATGATTCTAATCAGAGCTATTCTAATCCAACGGGGATAGATGCACCATTCAAAAAATTTTACGATAATAATTTCATATGGGCTGACACGAATCCTAGTGATGAGTCTAAGTTCGGCGCATCAACGATCTGCGGTTCTCTCTTAAAAGAAATAGCAGTTGGGCATACGAGTACACCAGAATATCAAGCGTTCCAAAGTAGCTATCATGGTCTTTTTAATAATCCAGCATCGGATTTAAGAAATAAAATAGCACAGATAGAAACCATGGTTCAGAATGTATTCTCATCCCAGTTTGGGGGGGCTAACATATCATTTTCATTTGAAGAGTTACAAATAGAGAATTTTTTCAAAACGGCTAGTATTGTTATTGATGATGGTGTTTCTGTTCCTATGAGTGAAAAGGGGCATGGGATGCAGAGAGCTGTGGCTTTATCTTTGCTGCAAGTTTATGCTGACTTAACATCTAATGCTGCAAATGCCCCAGTCTCCAAACCCTTTTATTTATTTATAGATGAGCCTGAAATATGCCTGCATCCTACAGGGCAGAAAAAACTCTTGGATGCACTGATGGTTATATCAAAAACCAAACAGGTTTTCGTTACCACACACTCTCCATTTATGCTTTCTTCTCCAAACCTAAAAAATACGGGACTTTTCATTTTTAAAAAGGTAAATAATAGAAATACCATTTCAGTAGCCACTACATCGCCTATGTTTCCATGGAGTCCGTCTTGGGGGGAGATTAGCTATAGAGCATATGATCTACCTACTATTGACTTACATAATGAGCTTTATGGACATTTACAAGAGAAAAATGGCTTGACCAATATTTCTTTTGTTGACCAGTGGCTAAATACTCAAGGCATTGCATCTAATAAGCAATGGACGAAGGAAAGAAACGGGGCCCCACTTTTACCACTACCTACAACGTTACAGTCGTTCATTCGAAACCATATACACCATCCTGAAAATGTAACAATGCAAGCCAACCGATATACCGAAGCAGAGCTAAAGCAATCCATTGATGAAATGGTCAATCTCATCTGAGTTAGCAATTAGCTATTAAACAAGATTATATCAAAGAACGGCCCTCTTGCAGGGCTGTTCTGAGTTGTTACCCTTCCGTGCTAGTTGCAGTTTCATGAGTGAGTGAATAACCAGTTTCTCGATGATTGTCACACAGTGATGTAAGTAGCGCCCATTCATAGTATTGAGACAACAGTGAGGTCTGATTATATGCTGAATAGCAAAGGCGTCAGATTAAGAACAAGTTAGTACATTTGATTTTTTCTTAGCATTAAACTCAGTTTGGATTACTGTGACTACCACCCCCGCAACAACCCAAACTAACCCGCTATCGTGTTTGGTAACTTACTGATTTAACGTAAGTGATTGATTTGCAGATTGTCCTAAGAGTTTTTAAAATCCCTCGGCTTATGGCTGTGCGGGTTCAAGTCCCGCCCCGGGCACCATGGAAACAAATCTAAGTAAAACAAAGCAGTATGAGTATGTCGTTAACCGCCGTGAGGCGGTTTTTTTGTGCCTGAAATCACGTTTCACCATTGCTTCACCATATCATTTCGCCACATCCTGCCCACCCACTACGGGAACAACATTTACTTTTCTGTCGTACCGTGCAGTTTGAGATGCATTTTTGTGTCCTGAAATAGCTTGTTTATCATATAAAGAACCGGTTAGATCCGAGATGCCCTTAGCTTTCAAATCATGGAACGTAAAATTGAACTCTAGCTCTGGATATTTTATGGCTGCCGTTTTTTTTGCTTTCATCCAGTGAGCATTAAAGCTATCGCGAGTGAAGCGTGAACCTGATTGCTGATGCAATAGATAGATACTCATTACGCCAACATTCAAGGTAAGGGTGCCAACTAGGCGAATCACTTCACGTAATCGGGGGGGCCAAGCTTTAATTTGTGCAACTCCGGTTTTGCTTTGCTGTATTAGAATACCATTTTCCAGCAGTTGGCCCTTTTTCATATCCAGAATGTCCGCTTGCCGAGATCAACATAAATAAGCCAGTTCCATTGCTACTTTGACTACTGGGGGAGCAACGTCATAAAGCGCTATATATTCTTCATCCGTTATATAGCGGGTTCTAGCTTTTTCTTTGAATTGCTTCACTCCTTGACATGGATTTAATTTTACTTTTCCTCGCTCGTAACCCCAACGAAAAACCCTCGACATAAAAGACTTTTCTCTATTTGCCTGGACTCTACTTTTTACTCCACGCTTATCCATATACTTCCGAATATGCTCTGGTTTTATGTTGTCTGGCATCATTTTTCCGAAAACAGCAATTATTTTTGATGAATACTTCCGGTAGTCCTTTTGTGTTTCGGCAGCAAGTTCGCAGAAATCACCAGACAACAGAAATTCATTAATCAAACCAGTGAATGTAGAATCCTCTTTCTGGCTGATCATGGGCCTTTCAAAAGCAACCCATACATCAGCCTGACTAGATTCAAACCCACATAACCGGATCGTCCGGCCATCTATAGTCCTAAATTCATATGCTGATTTGCCTTTTCTAACCCGAGGTGGCATCCAGTTGTCTGCTGGTTTTTTGCGTGGACGTGACATTAAATAGCCCCATAATTAGGTTGATCGTCGGGTGCGTTCTGAATGAGATTACGGGAAGAATATGGATTTTCTACATGCATCCATGTGGTACTGGGCCTGCCATCTTTACGTTCGATGATAAAAATGCCATTTTCACGCAAGTATTCACATTGCTTTTTAGGCTAAACAAAGCCAGTGATCTCTTCCAATTCGGCGCGAGTCAATAATTTACCGCTAACTTCGCTCATGGGGTCTACTCCACACATTTAGGCACTTCAGGTGCAGGAGGAACTAATGGTACGGTTCCAAATAATGGTTTTGCTGCAATTTACTTAATTTATAACCCAGTAACATCAGTGTCTGCATTATTTGCTACAAATGCAACCTCTTCTACTGTAACGGAAATTTGCCCTGTAGCTATACATCATCTGTATTAGTAAGTATTTGGCGCGTGTCTGGCGGGTTATTTGTGGTTGGTTATCAGGATGGTAGAAAGTTCGTTGGAAATGAGGTTAATATATTGACCACATCAACAGGTCAATCAACACCGACACAGTTATCATGTATCTCTGCTGCGCCACTTAATTCTAAGTCAATTGGCGCTAACGTAAGCGTTAATGGTGGCCCGTCTGGTGCAGTATATAACCTTGCGACATCTCTATACGCTGGTCCTAATGGGATTGGGTGACAGGCTGCAAATATCACATCGACCAACTATGTAACATACTTAGAGATTATTACCCCTGTTTCGGGAGTTACCTATTATTCGTATGGATATGGTTCCGCATCAACAAATTCATTAGTAATTTCCATTGTTAGCTACACTTTCTAAATTAGGAATATATATGATTAATGTTGAATTTATTAATGAAGATAGAAAAAAGATATCTTCATATTTTGGAAGCCCTCAACCAGAGGATGAAAATCGTTTCTTTGGGGTTGTTAGTTCGTCAGATAAGAGTTGGCATGATTTTTACTCAACCTTTCAGCAGGAAGTTCAAAATCTATTACCATCCCCTGAATAATCAATAATATACAACCATGCTTATGTAATCAGTTGTGGGATAATTAATAAAATCTCTATATAATCTTTCATCTTCGTAGATAGTAGTAGAATTATGACTGCCATAACTCTTTGAAATGGATGGTTTAATGTTATCTGGCATAGAAAGAAAAGACAAAGTTACAGCTAGATCTTACCGAAGTGATATCGATGGGCTCCGCGCTATCGCTGTGATTTCGGTAATGCTCTATCATTTCTCAATAGGCCATTTTTCTGGTGGCTTTGTTGGCGTTGATATATTCTTCGTTATCAGTGGTTATTTAATAACCGGCGGGATAATGAAACAAGGGGAGGCTGGCAGGTTCAGCTTTTCTGATTTCTACATAAGAAGGGCTAGACGTCTTTTCCCTGCATTGCTTGTAACGATAATCCTTAGTTATGCCGCAGCTTTCTGGCTGTTCTCTCCGATTGATTTCGCTAAGATGTCAGGGTCAACCATTTTTGCACTGGGTGGGATATCTAATATATTCTTCTGGATGGAGGCTGATTATTTCGACTCTGCATCTATAGTAAAACCACTTCTGCACACTTGGTCACTGAGTGTAGAGCTACAGTTTTATTTGATATGGCCTGCAATATTAATTTTATTGATTAAGTTTGGTAGAAGAATAACAGCAGCTGGAGTTGTATCAGTAACCATTGCTGGGTTGATTTCTTCAATATTTGCATTGAAATATGACCCAACTGGTGCATTTTATTTAACGCAATATCGTTTCTATGAATTTGCAGTAGGTGGTCTGGCATTCTTGGTTGGTCGGTCTAAATTTATGCGGTCTAAATACTATATGCCCAACATGATTTTTGTTGTGGGTATCGCATTGGTATTTTACTCAATATTTTCATACTCAACAGAAACTGCCTTCCCTGGCTTAAATGCGTTGCCGCCCGTTATTGGTGCTGCACTGATTATTCTTTCAGGCGAGCAAGCGATAGGAGCCAAGATACTGTCTCTTCGTCCAGTTAGTTATATTGGGGAAATTAGTTATTCGCTATACCTAATTCACTGGCCGTTAGTTGTATTTGTTCAATATATCTTTGTTAATGAGGTTTCCAGTATAGAGCGCTATGGATTGGTCGCTGCGACGTTCGCTCTTTCTGTGGTCATGCACCGCTTCATAGAAAAGCCATTTAGAAACCCTAAAAAATTCAATATCTCGGGCTCTGCTTTCTCGTTGGCATGCTCATGCATAGCAATAGTGATGATGATCACCGCCTCAAGCAGTTGGGCTAGCAAGGGATGGGTATGGCGTTTACCAGAGAAAATCCAGAAAATTAACGACATTGATCTACCTTCTCTACAGAGGTACGTAGGAAAGACACAAAGAGAATTAACTAATAAGCATGATTTCAGGAATAACGGGAAAGAAAAAATTCTAATTGTTGGTGATTCTCAATCAGCTGACATCATGAACATAATGAATGAGGCTGGGATTATCGATAAATACGATATTATTGCTATATCAATAAATACTAGATGTAGAAGTCCTTATGTTAATAAATCAGAAAGACAGAAGTTCTGGACGGCTGAAAATCCTGCAGTTATGAATGCGCCTAGTCTTATTCCTGAGTGTGAAAGGCAGATGAATTCATTTATGGATAAAAAAATACTTAGTAAAGCAGATAAAATTTTCATTTCAATGAAGTGGGCTAGTCAATCCATTCCTAAAATGAAAGGTACTATTGCTGCAATATCAGAGATTTCAACAGCTAAAATATACTTATTTGGTAATAAGAACCTAAGCAAGAGCAGTATTGAACTTGTTAATCTATTTGGGCGTATTGATGGTATTAATAAATACGCATCAAAATTTAGAGATATTGATTCAGATAAAGTAAATGAAAATATAGAAAAAGTACCAGGAACAACCTTCGTGGATATGATTAAATTAACCTGTCCTGAAGCAAACTCATGTAATGTTTTGACTAAAGATTTAAAGCCTATTTTTTTTGATACTGTACATCTTACGAGAGAAGGGGCTATTTATTTTGGAGTAAACTTCTTGAAAATATTATCCGACTCGGACAATTATAATAAATTAAGTGAGTAGCGGTAATATCGTGATTTAACTGCTCCATGTACTATCATGTCAGACATTGGTGTGTCATCAAACGCACATCCTAAGAGTTGACAAATAGTAGTAACCTTGACGTTCAGAACTTAAGTATCGGCGATTTTGTGGACATGTATCGATATCAAAGCTGATGTGTTTGGCGATAGTTTGTGTATATGATAGCTGGGCATGGATGCCTATTGGGTTAAAGTATAAATGCCTGGTCGGCTCTTCACACCAGTTTCATACCACAGCCACACCAGCCAAATCCTACAAACAAAAAACCAACCCTAACGGATTGGTTTTTTTGAGGATATTTGGTCGGCATGAAAGGATTTGAACCTTCGACCTCGACACCCCATGACGGTGATTCGCAATAAAAATATTATTTACACGTTACTTTTAATCCCTTGTGTTTTCTTCGCCATATTCTTCGATCTGATTTCCTAAATTGTTGATCTGTTACATATAATTAAATGCGTAGTTTGGCGAAAAAATCAGTTAACTTTATGAAAGAAAAAGATATTACCGGCGTTTTAAAATCCCTCGGCTTATGGCTGTGCGGGTTCAAGTCCCGCCCCGGGCACCATGGAAACAAATCTAAGTAAAACAAAGCAGTATAAGTATGTCGTTAACCGCCGTGAGGCGGTTTTTTTGTGTCTGAAATCACATTTCACCCTATCCTGCCACCCATTACGGGTACAACATCCACTTTACTACCCTCACCAAAAGCATAGCCTCGACTTTCCTATCATATCTTGCTGTTTGCGTAATATTTTTATGCCTCGATATCGTCTGCTTCTCTCCCAGTGTTCCTTCCCAGTCAAAAATTCCCTTAAATATTCTTGCCGAATACAAGACACACGGTTGCAGATTCATATTTATCACTAACGGGCTTGTCCAGTATCTAGCTTTGCAGGAATGTTTCTATTGGCACTGTTCTGGGTTACTGCAAAGATAAAACGGATACGCCTTACCGTGACCCCGCACAGGATGGAGTGAATCATCGTTGCATTAAATCGGCCTGTTCGCTGCAGACGAAAGCGGATCAGAGCATACAAGGGATAAGAACATGACATAGAAAATAAAAGCACTGTATGCTGAATTGATGCGGGCCATTCAAGGACATATAGATTCGATTCCCATAGAATAAATGCCTAACACTGCCGGGGGATTATACAATGCCACTGATATACCATTATTGCCGTCCCGAGACGTTCCTACAGATTATAGAGCGAAAAAAGTTATGGCTTTCTGCAACAAACAATATGAATGACTTCGCAGAGGACAAATGGGTTGAGAGCGCTCTTCAGCGAGCGTTAAATAAAATGATAAATGATACAAATTTAGAATGGTGCAAAGAGATATGGTCAGCTCATACGGTAGGTGGCCCGCCCAAATATGTTGCTTGTTTCTCAACTGATAATGATTCATTGAGCCAATGGCGCGCCTACGCACAAGATGGTGAGGGAGTAGCAATTGGATTTGATGAGGAGCGTTTAGGGTTAAACGCGGGTAGTACATTGCATGGAAAAAAAAGAATCAAATTGAATGAAATAGAATATCTGGATACACATGAGTTAGAACGGGAAATAAGTCATTTATTGCAGCAAGGCTATGAAAGGCGTCATGAGGGGGAAAGTTACCAAGATCGCCTCAATGATGAGCTTAACGAATTGGGATTGCGTGTTAAAAACCCAGCGTTTGAAGAAGAAAAAGAAAAAAGAATAATTTATTGGCCGTCATCATCACTGAGTGTAGACATTCCCAATATTGACAAGCCAGATCAGCTTAGTGATGTAAAATATCGGGTCACCTCTGGTTATTTGACATCCTATTATGAGTTTGATTTCTCAAATCTAGAGGTTATTTCCGATGTGATGTTGGGGCCTAAAAATAAATTTACAGAATATGATGTTTTCCGCTTTCTTGATATCAATGGTTTACCCTTTGTAAAACCGGGGCGTTCCAGCGCGACTTATCGTTAGTGGGCGAAAAATTATCAGTTATTAAGAAAGTCGTACTATCTTTCTGCAAGACAGATGATTTTGTGCTAAATGAAGCCTCACCTCACTGTGGGGCTTTTATTTTTTGGCACCTGTATATCCAACCCAGCATGCTGGCCACTATGTTAGGGCGCGATTAGCAATCGTATTTTTATTTTCTGAAGTCTGGTGAGTATTTTTAACTCATCACATCGCTAAATTTTTACTCATACGTTAATAATTATAATCATGATGAGTATTTGACGCGATTCACCTTTTGCCCAATAACAACGTACCGGAATCTAATTTTGCCTATCGTTATGTAGCTGCAGAAGTAGGAAGAGATTATAACGGTTTATGTTGGGGGGATACTAAAACAATGGTGTTTTTTCATAAATCACCGCAAAATATAACATTAGCCGGGTGCTGACGAAAAGTTGTTTTTTATTTAATTCGGCAACCGCCTACACGGTCGCCTTTAATTAGATAGTGATCATGTCTAGTTATTGTAGTAGGGGGTAATTCCGATAAATTTAATGTTAAGAAAGATGAGTGTTGCGTATATAATAATCGTTCACATAAGATGATAACCTTTCTATTAAGCCATTGTCCTCTACAAAAATATCCTCATAAATACGATCACTTATTTTATTAACTATCTCTGACACAACTTCATTTTTTTCTTCTGAGTTTTTCTCAAAGAGTGTGTTTATTTCACTTTCCCCGTTGATATATGTTTTTATACATTGCTTTATCGAGGGTTGTGCACATGCAGTATCAAGTTTTAAATTCCCATCATTAATATATTTATGAGCACCATTGAAAATAGCATCCTTATCTTGACTAGATGTTTTTATATTTAATTTTGTAAAGTTTTTGTCTATTTGTTTGTTGATTATTGCTGATAGATAGGTTGTTCTCTCCCCTTTTTTCCACGTTGCAAAGTCATCACCTTTATTAATGCTCCTGACTTCTCTCATAAACCTATCATATAGATTTGTATAATCTAAGTTGATATTTTTTCCTTGATATGAAATACATGCTTTTTCATTTATCATCCATTTTATGTTGGGATTGAACTGGGGGTGAGGTCGATTGCGAAAATGTATGGATAAATTTTTTGTGCCAAATTGACTCTCTTTAGCGGAAGATTCTATTAGTGGAATGTCAAAAATAAATTTTTTATCTAAAATAGTATAGTTACATAATTCACCTTTTTGTTCAATACACAACAAATCGCTACTATCATCACCTTTTATATGTAACTTTCCTGTTGTTGAACTATCAATGTGATTACTACAAAATCTTTCTTTATATATAGGTGAGGCTAACTCTTTTAATTTAAAGAATATGCCTTCTACATCGTTGCTTGTAAGGTTAGTTGCGGGGTGAAATAATTCATAAAGACATTTTAATGCCTCATTTTGACCTGTTTCAAAAAAATAGCCCTTTATTTTTTCCCATAAACTCATCTGCGGGATAGAGTTTTTAGTCATCAATTCGTGTATTTTTTTATTATTAATATTGGTAGTTAAAAAAGAATTTCCAACGGTAAAATTCATAAATGATACCTCTTAAAAGTAAGGGGAATAAATTATAAAAGTGCCAAAGAAATTAACACTCAGTCTTTTACCTGATTTTGACGGCTTGTAGTCAGATCACCGTATGTTCTAGCAATGATGGCTGTGCTATTGCCACTAAATCATGATGTTAAACTCTAGCTGATACAATCTGTTGGTTTGAGTTATCAGAGTCTGTTTCTGAGAAAGTGTAAAATACAAAACCAGACTTAACTGTCTTATCTATTCTTACGAGACGTATGGATTCACTAAGGAATTCATAAGAATGTAATGTGCTTTTTTCCGCTTGAGTCGATCAATTAAAGGTACGAGTCGTCTGAAGTGTTCACTTGAGCAGTGAGCGTCAAGGGCCGAATGGTTCGGCCATTCCTCTATAAAAATGAAATGTCCTGAATCCTTTTCATCAATATATAAATCATAAGCAATACAGAGAGGCTCTTTCTTTGTTGCTACTATCAATTCCCGGTATAGTGGAATAACAATCTCAACACACTCTGGTTTTATGAAAAATAGGACAAGCCTGTATTGGCAATCTGTTGGCTATCATGCCAACTGTGCCGAGCGGGCGATATGCTGTCGGGCATGGGCGATACCGGTGTCGCGGCCATAGGGTCTAATATCTATCCCTTCGGCATAGATAAAATCGATATCACTCATCCCCATTAATCCCAGAATGGATCGTAGATATGGGGTCACCACATCGGTTGGTTGTCCGTCATGCACGCCGCCCCGTGTGCTAATCACCACAGCTCGAATACCTTCTACCAATCCTTGGGGGTAGGTTTCGGTGTAGCGGAAGGTTTTTCTTGCTCGAACCACCAGATCAAACCATTTTTTCAAATCTGTCGGAACGTTAAGGTTGTACATTGGCGCGCCGATGATTAGCAAATTATTTGCTTTTAATTCGTCGATCAACGTATCCGATAACGCAACACCCCGCTGAATTGCTGGCTGCGAATCATCCGTACCGCGCAGGGCGGCAAAGGCACAATGGGTGCCAAAAAGATCCGCGTAGTGATTGATGAACTGTTGGCTCAACTCCCTGAGCAGATTGTTTATGTTCTACCCAGCAGTGATAACTAGGGTAATTCTTGCCAGGCAATATAATCCCAGTTTAAAGAAAACTGAATTGCCATAGCTAATCGATACGTTTCGCACTGTTTCTGCTTAGCAATAGCGTCAGATTCTCGCTCATAACAACAGCAGCCTTCCCTGAAAAATCGAGTTTACATGACTGTTAGATTGAATAGTGACTAGTCTACATTGCAACATTCATCATGTTCTTGAGCCTAAATTTGATATTATGCGGTAGATTATTGAAACCGGCGTTAGGCAGTATCGTAAGCAGAGGGCGAGCTAAAATTGGGTTATCAAAGATACCCATATTATCTCGTTTTCTTTCTGTTAAGCAGCACTGCAAATTTCGCCACTTAACGTGGTATAGTTCAATATTTACGGAAGAATTAATTTGGCCAACACATCCATTCGCCTTAACAAATACATTAGTGAGAGCGGTATTTGCTCTCGCCGTGATGCTGATCGCTATATTGAACAGGGAAATGTTTTCATTGATGGTAAGCGGGCTGTGATTGGCGATCAGGTATATGCTGGGAGTGTGGTAAAAGTTAATGGTCAGCTTATCGATGTGCGCGATGAAGATGACTTAGTTTTGATCGCTCTAAATAAACCGGTTGGTATCGTCAGCACCACGGAAGACACTGAACACAATAATATTGTTGATTTCGTTAATCACAGTAAACGAGTTTTTCCTATCGGACGACTGGATAAAGATTCTCAGGGGCTTATTTTCCTAACGAATCAAGGTGATTTAGTTAACAAGATCTTGCGCGCAGGGAATGATCACGAAAAAGAATATGTGGTGACTGTCAATAAACCGGTGACTGAAGAGTTTATTCGTGGTTTAGGGGCTGGTGTACCTATGCTCGGAACGGTAACCAAAAAATGCAAAGTGAAGAAAGAAGCACCTTTTGTTTTCCGCATCACGTTAGTACAAGGACTTAATCGCCAAATCCGCCGCATGTGTCAGCATTTTGGCTATGAGGTCACTAAGCTTGAACGTACCCGGATCATGAACATCAACCTGAAAGGGTTACCACTGGGCGAGTGGCGAGACTTGAACGATGATGAACTTATCGGCTTATTTAAGTTGATTGAAAACTCATCGTCCGAAGAAAAAACAGTGAAAAAAACACGTCCTAAGCCACAAACACCTAAAAGCGTAGGCAGCAACGGACCAAAAAAAACTGAAAAACCTGACGGTAATTCAGCTTCACGTAAACGTTTTACCCAGCCTGGACGTAAGAAGAAAGGGCGCTAACCTCTCATGGTTTTCATCAGCCGGCGAATTTAACTAAGTCTATCTGATACGTTTTTCGCGGGCTGTCTTTTATCTGATTCGCTGATTCGCTGATTCGCTGATTCGCTGATTCGCTACCGGTACATAATAAAGAATTAGAATTTTGAACGCCATTGATGTAACCCTTTCACTTTCTTTTAAATTAGATTATGAAAGGGGTATCTGGGGCATTAATTCGCATTCATACGAAAGGCAGTTCTTTTTTTAGAATTTTATCGATCACATTGAGCACACCGGAGTCATTATTTGAGCCTGCCTGGTACTTTGCTATTTTTTTTATATTCTCGGGCGCGTTAGCCATAGCATAACCAAAGCCGGCATATTTCAACATTTCAATATCATTACCCCCATCACCAAATGTGACAACTTCTTCATCTTTCACATTCCATATTTTTTGCAGTAATTTAATGCCATTAGCTTTGTGTACACCGGGTATTATCAGATCGACAGAGCCATGACCGCTGGATACGGGAGTAACAATGCCCGCTAGTTCGCGCTCGATAAACGCCATAAAGTCGTTCAATTTCTCATCGGGTAAACCTATTGCAAACTTGAATATCGGTTCATTTACTTGATTAAAATTATCAACAATTTTAAGGCGATAGTAATATTGACTCATAGTTGTGAAGAAATCTTTACTTGAAGAACTCAACATGTAAGCCCCATTCTTGCCACAAACAATGATTTCGATAAAGGATATTGGTAATAATGTGTTGATAACTTTATTACAATCTTCTTCTGAGATTTCCCCGCAAAAAATTTCAGTATTCTCGTTGCTAACGTAGGCACCATTTTCAGCGACAAATGCTATCTCGTGAGCGATTTCTGGAAAAAATGTAATTAGCTGATAATATTGATTGCCACTGGCGACAACAAATTTAATTCCATTATTTTTTAATTGGGAATATTGTGAACTAAAGCGTTTTCTATCAAAACTCATCTGATCGTTGAGAAAGGTTCCATCCATATCAACAGCAATAATTTTAACACTCATTTTATTTCCTTCTTTAGCATATCAAAGAGACCTGATTGAGAGTGAATATCTTAGCGTCTTTCATTTAAAAAAAAGCTAGCATAATTCTGCTAGCTGGTAAATTTACCATACTCAGTCATAAATTTTATTTTCAGAGAACGCTAGTAAACAGCCATCTCGTCTTGTATCTGTTTGTTGGACCGGTGTTAATCACAGGAATATCTTAGTTTAAATGCACCTGCTGCGATGACAATAAATGTCAGTGCGACGATACAGAATGCGGTGTAGAGATCTGTTAAGTGGGCAATAAATCCGATTAGCGCTGGCCCCCCCAAAACACCGAAATAACCCAATGTCGCAACCATGGCAACAGACATATTGACCGGCATGACTTTTTCTTGACCTGCTAATGTGATCAAGACTGGAACAATATTTGCAGCTCCTATTCCGACCAAAGCAAAACCAAGTAGTGTGAATTTCCAATCAGGAATAATGACTGCGACAGCATAACCTGCCATGGCAAACAGGCTACTTAGGATCAGGACATGTTTACGCCCCAAGATGCTAACAACTTTATCGCCAGTAAAACGCATGATCGACATAGTTCCACCGAAAACTGCGAATCCCCAACCTGCATGTGTTATATCGAGGCCGCGATCATTTGTGAGAAAAACGCCACTCCAATCTAATATCGCACCTTCAGCCATAAAACAGATCATACACATGAGTGCCATTAACACGAGGCGAAAATTTGGCCGTGGTTTATTTATCACTGTCTCATTAGGTTCTTTATGATCGCCAAAGGGGATTAATTCATTGAAAACTGCTGATGTAATAATAGTTATTAACGCGATGGCGATAAATGTCACTGTAAGGGGCATTAATCCCAAAGTAAAAAGTGTTGCACCACCACCCGCCCCAACGATGGAACCAATGCTGAATAGGCAGTGGAAGCCAGACATCAGCGGCTTATCGGAAGATTGCTCAACCAGAGAGCCTTGAACATTAACTGCGACATCAACTAAGCCAATTCCCGCACCAAAAAAGAACAAACAGAGTGCCATTAAAGGAAATTGAACAATTATTGCCAGTGTAGGTAGAAAGATGCAGGTAAGCACAATACCGAATGACATGATTTTCCTACACCCAAAGTGGCCAATGAGTTTTCCGGAAAAAAGCATAGCGAGTAATGAGCCAGTACCTAGACAAAGCAAAAGTAACCCTAATGAGCCTGCATCGAACTGGAGCCTGATTTGCGCATAGGGAACAAGCGAAGCCCAAAGTCCCATGGCAAATCCAGCGATGAAAAAAACAGCACGAGTGGATGTTCGTTTGGCACGCGTATCCAGAGGGAAATTGATGGCACAGCTAGACATTAAGTGGTTACCTTTCTCTGGTTAGTCGCACGATATTGGATTTGATATCAATGTAAAAACACTTTATAAAAGACTTATATTAAGTGGTAAAATATATAGTGTAGTTTGAAGTGTCAAGAGTATTCTTGTCAGAAAAAAAAGAGAGACAGGGTGTATGTTGATGGATAAGAGAGTCGGTGCGGCTTGGTTGTCTTACCGATTTCGATTTGTGCTATTTCGGTCCGTGATAGAGATAACTCATCTATAAGCAGTTGTGCCAGTTAACTATCAAAAACTCTGAAGTTATTATATGCATCAAGTGTGTATGCGGAGATCCCGTTATGATAATCAGACTTGATAGAATCACGATAAACAAAATGAGGAATATGTTTGCTATCAAATCTTTCTTGTAATCTAACTGATAATTCATCGATGCAATGCTGATCAATTGTACTGCCGGATATGGCTATAGTGACTGGGTTTATTATTGCTATCAGTGATGAAGTTATATGGATCAGCTTTTCTAATGCAGGTGTACTATAAGGGTTTTTATTTTTTTCACTCTGTACGTTATCATAAAAAGGGAGTTTTGATACCTCTCCGGCAAATTGACTCGCACCACGGAGCATTTCCCCTGAGATAACAATACCACAACCAGCGCAATATCTTGGTGGCATGAAAATATATGCGATAGGGTCATTTATATTACGATAGTTTTTTCGATAAAAACCAAATGCGGTGTAATTTATATCATTGCCAACTTGAATGAAAATATTGAATTGGCGACTTAACAACTCTGTTATTGCTAACCCTTCCAAATTGGTAATATCGCAGGTGAGGATTTTCCCATCAACGACGACTCCAGGTAGGCCTACACCTAATGCTTTGATATTTTGATGCTTTTCTAGAATTGTTTGAATGTGATTTATGAGTATATCTAGCGTTAAATGACTATAGACTTCATTATACTCTTTTATATTTTCACTATTAGCTGAGGTGATGGATGATGATATAACACCTTGATCATTTGTACCTTCAACATAAACACTTAATACATTAAAGTAGTTAGAGTTATATATATAGCGTTTTGCTGGCCTACCGCCGCGTGATTCATCAAGAGACTCTTCAATAACCTCTCCCTTTGCACATAACTCATTCAGAATAGTGCCACAAGTCGCCAAACTTAATCCAGTTTGAGTAGATATATCGCCTTTGGTTGCAGATACCAGTGATTTTAATGTACTGGCAACCAGCATAGTATTTTTCTGCTTAATCTGTTTGGTTGTATTTATCAGCACAGTAGTCATTTTATTCACCAGTAATTCAATTGGAATAAATATAACATGTTCGTATTTATGAAGAAATAATTATCACGGCCTTTATCTGATTACTGTGGTCATTAAGTTAGCTAGCTTGTCGATGTATCTCATTTGGTGCTATTTTCCATTTAGCTGAGTATCTCGTTTAGATACCTCAATGTTCTGGTTGAGCCTTGTTGAGGAACTGTTGTGTGGAATCGTTATCGACTGATCGTTTGCTGTTATTACCTTTAACTCTGCAGGATGCGGAACAGATCCAGCAAAGATTCCCTGTCTGGGATGTGGTTAAGTATTTAGATGCCTCATGTGTACCTTGGCCATATCCGCCTGATGGTGGGCTGACTTTTGTTCGAGATATCGCATTACCCAAGATACAGGAGGGGCGTGGTTTTTTCTGGTCTATTCGCCTTAAAACCGCACCTGATACATTGATTGGTGTGATTAACTTAACGTGTGACACTGAAGACCATCGCGGTTTTTGGTTAAGCCCCGAATGGCAGGGGCAAGGGTTAGTCAGTGAAGCGAGCATTGCAGTAACACGTTTTTGGTTTATTCAATTGGCTCGCCCCTTTCTGAGAGTGACAAAAGCCGCACCTAACCAGGCCTCAGCGGCCATATCACGGAAAAATGGGATGCAGTTAATAGGAATGGAAGAACGAGACTATGTGGGTGGTCATTTTTCGACTGAAATATGGGGGATCAGTCGTGAAGAATGGTTGAAGAGCAATACGTGAGTCTTCTGTTGAGGAGCATGACTGATAAGAAAGTTAACGCCTGCATTCAACAGGCATTAACCCGACTCTCTAATAATGCCCTAGTGTTGGCTAAACTATATATCAGCTATAAAAGTGCTGAAAAATTGACGCTACTAATAGTAGGCGATAGGAACATTCTTGGCATGAGGAGAAGAGTAAAGATTTCGAAAAGATGATAACCGTTATGTTGAGCTTTTTTGCGAGTCACTACTCACTATTAATAAGAATTTAGAACGACAAGAATTGTTCAATATCTGTGTAATAAGGATGATGTCAGGGTAAGAATTGCATTGGTTGTGTAAGGCTCGTTACCCATGATTTTATTCCCACTGGAATGAGTCTTTCCGAATCTATTCATTGCCATTGATTTGGCACGGCAGTTACAAAAGGCGAAAGGAGATTGCTGTGAGTGTCAATAAGGTTACGTTACGACGGGTTTATGATGTTCAACCGCCTTACCAATCCAACACTTTTCTTGTTGATCGATTATGGCCACGTGGAATCAGTAAAGCGCGTCTCGAGGGGGTTATATGGTTGAAAGAAGTTGCCCCCGATAATGCGCTGCGCCAGTGGTTTCATCAAAATCAGGATTGGTCGGAATTTGTTGTTCGCTATCAGGCTCAACTCAAGGACTCGACAGCTTGGCAGCCTTTACTGGAAGTGCTGAAACAGCACCCCATTACGTTGCTATACGGTAGCCGTGATGCTGAACAAAATCAGGCGATAGTGTTACGCGATTTTTTGCTCAGCAAGTGTTAGAAAGCTAGCTATTTACTCAGTAGAACTCGCGCTGGTGCTGGGCAATTCAGCCCGTAGACATGTCCACCCGCCTACGGGCTGATTATGAGTGTTAAACTGCCGACTTTTGTTCGCGCAACTCAGTCTGCTGTACTATTTTAACCTCACACTCTTTCATGCCATTTTCTTGCGCTAATGGCTCTGCCGCGACTTCTCTGGCGCGTTTACGCAAACTGAACCAACCCACAACTAGCAATAGCGCCACCACGGGCAGCGTTGCCACCGTCCAAGTACCGTTCGGGTAGTCGAATGCCATCATCACTAAAACACCGGCTAGGAAAAAAAGCGTTAACCAAGAGGTCACTGGAGCGCCAGGCATCTTGAATGAAACCGGTTTTGCTGTCCCATTTTTTATTGCCTGACGTAATTTCATCTGACAGATAATAATAAAGGCCCACGAACTAATAATTCCAAGTGAGGCAATATTCAGTACGATTTCAAACACCTGTGATGGAACGAGGTAATTAAGAACAACACCGAATACATAAATACCGACAGTCACCAGTATTCCAGCATACGGGACGGATTGTGAACTCATTTTCGACATGAACTTTGGTGCGGATCCTCCCATCGATAATGAGCGTAATATACGGCCTGTAGAGTAAAGACCGGAGTTTAAGCTGGAAAGTGCAGCAGATAGCACCACAATATTCATAATGGTGCCGATATAGGGAACACCTAAACTACTAAAGAAGGTTACGAAGGGACTTTGACCAGCCTGATAAGCATTCCAAGGTAACAGACACACCAATAAGACTACAGAGCCAACATAGAACAGGCCAATACGTAAAATCACACTGTTAATGGCTTTGGGCAGCATTTTTTCTGGATCTTTACATTCACCAGCCGCAGTACCAATGAGCTCTATGCCTGCGAAAGCGAATATGACTCCTTGAACCAAGACCAGCGCCGGCAATAATCCGTGGGGGAAGAACCCGCCATTATCTGTTATCAAATTCATGCCGGATGGGTGCCCGGCAACACTTTGACCCGTACCGAGGAATACCACGCCAACGACCAAAAAGATCGAGATGGCGGCAACTTTAATTAGCGCAAACCAGAACTCCATTTCTGCAAACCACTTTACGCCAATCATGTTCATCGTTGCGACAATGGAAAGCGCACCCAGTGCAAACAACCATTGGGGGACATCAGAAAATGTGCCCCAATAATGCATATAGAGGGCAACGGCAGTGATATCAACGATTCCCGTCATTGCCCAATTGAGAAAATACATCCATCCAGCGACATAAGATGCTTTCTCACCAAGAAACTCACGGGCGTAAGAAACAAAACTACCGCTGGTGGGGCGGTGTAAAATCAATTCACCGAGGGCGCGGAGGATAAAAAACGAAAATACCCCACAGACCAGATATACCAAAGCTAATGCTGGGCCTGCCATTTGCAGACGAGCACCCGTACCTAAAAACAAGCCAGTACCAATAGAACCGCCGATTGCTATCATTTGTATATGACGTCGGCCCATACTTTTGTGATAGCCAGTATCATGAGAATCTAACCAGCGTTTTCTTGCGGCATGGTGGGTCTCCGTAGAGTGCTTTCCTGACATCATAGACATTCCCTATTTTCCTGTCTGTTGTGCAATCATTGCGAATGTATTACTGAAACCGATTGCTAAAGATTAATGCATAAATAGCGTCTTAGCGCCTTCAGTTGTTATGGTGAATATCGCTACTCTTAAATTATCGGAGGGCATGCTATCGTTTCTATCGTGATGAGGCAAAAAAATATTCACTTATAAATTATTTTTTTTGCGCAATTACCAAAGCCACTAATTGAATGGCTAAGGTTAATTTATAACCATGCTACATGTTAATGTTGAATGTATTCATTATAGTCATTGATTGAATTTAAAACAGTAGATGACAGATAGTTACAGCGTCAAATGTAGTTATGTTACTTACTTTAGTTATAAAATACTTAATTACAATATTAGACTAAATTGTTTCTTTGATTAAAAATGGAATTTATCTGTATGATTTGTAATGAAATTGCAATTTATCTTATTAAGGATAAATAACAGACCAGTTTGAATATGCATTTTTTAAATTTAAAATTTATCTATGTGTAGCTTATTTAATATATTCAAACCATTCATTAATTTTTTATTTAATATTTTTTGTAGTTAAATCAATAAATTAATTAATTTTACTTTGGCGTATTGAGCCAATGAATTAGTTATCATTGATGATACTCTGGCTGCACGATGCAACCCGTGTTTGGGGGGGAAGCCAATATCAACAGCCGATATTTACGCAACTCCCAGAGGAATATAGCCATCGACTAAAAGTATCACGGTTGATTTTTCAACCGATGCAAATTATTTAATTACAAAACACCAAGTTAAGTTAATTAAAATAAAATTGTCGTTGTGATCTCAAATGTCATCATTACTGATGAGTATCTGTTCTTTTATTTTAAATGCAATGTTACGTTAGTAGACCTTTACTTATGTTTGATACCAATTTTGATGATTGCAATGGTTTTTCTGTGCTAGGTCACTTTAGGTTTATCTAATAGAGGCTAGCCGGACTTAAATGTCATTAATTGAGCGGGTCATTAGTTTCCCCCTTTTTCATATTCATGAAGTGCTACACAATAGCAGGTATAAAATGGAAAAAACAAATCAAGATGTCGCGATAGCGTCCGCCGAAGAGGTTCAGATAACAGATAAACACTTGATTAAGAGATTAATGGCGAATATTAATCAGATGAATATAAATACCATGCCGATGGCATTATTTATGACTATTTCAGCTATTGTATTTATTTCGGCCTATGCCAGCTATTTGCCTAAAAATATGATCGGTGGTTTGGCGGTTATTATGACAATGGGATTTGTTTTAGCCCACATAGGTCGGCATATTCCGGTGTTAAAAGATATTGGCGGCCCGGCCATTTTGTGCCTAATGGTACCTTCAGTTCTGGTCTATTTTGGTATTTTCCAAACCAATACGCTGGATACCGTCCACTTGTTGATGAAGGAAGCGAACTTACTCTATTTTGTGATAGCCAGCTTGGTTGTCGGTAGTATTCTTGGGATGAATCGCGTGGTACTCATTCAAGGGATGACCCGTATGTTTATCCCGCTAGTGGTGGGGACCATAACGGCGGTAGCTACAGGGTTGTTGGTGGGTAAATTATTCGGTTTTACCCTATATCACACATTTTTCTTTATCATTGTACCGATTATCGGTGGTGGCATTGGTGAGGGCATTTTGCCATTGTCATTAGCTTACTCCGCGATTCTTGGGCAGTCACCGGATGTCTATGTGGCACAGTTAGCACCAGCCGCCGTGGTCGGTAATATTTTCGCCATTATTTGTGCCGGGGTGCTCGCTCGTATTGGTATGCGTCGCAAAGATCTTAATGGCGACGGGATGCTAATACGTTCCGCACAAGATAATGCGATATTTACCTCACAAGAGGGGCCAAAGCAAGCTGACTTCCAGCTGATGGGGGGAGGGTTATTGATGACCTGCGCTTTCTTTATCGTGGGTGGGTTGTTTGAAAAACTTGTCCATATCCCTGGCCCGGTATTGATGATTTTGATTGCGGTGATGTGCAAATATGCTCAGGTTATTCCAACAAAAATGGAGCAAGGCGCGCACAGTTGGTACAAATTTGTATCCACAACATTGGTATGGCCTCTGATGATTGGCCTAGGGATGTTATATGTTCCCTTGGAAAGTGTCGTTGCTGTGTTCTCCGTAGGTTACATCGTCGTTTGTGGCGCTGTTGTTCTCTCAATGGCCATCGTCAGTTTTATTATTGCGCCTTATTTGAATATGTACCCGGTAGAAGCGTCAATTGTCACCAGTTGCCACAGTGGGTTGGGGGGGACAGGGGATGTCGCCATTCTGTCAGCGTCTAACCGAATGTCATTGATGCCATTTGCTCAGATAGCGACCCGAATTGGCGGCGCATCTACCGTGATTGGCGCGACGCTATTACTTGGCTGGATTATGTAAATAAATTATCAGGAATGAGATAGCAAGTGGCTTCTTTGTATTGGATACCACTTGCTATAACAATTATTGGCAATATTGTTTTAATACATCTTGCTGACTCGGTAAAAGCTTGTAGAGATAAACGGGGCGTCCAGTCGCACCGTAAAGAACTTTGGTACTGAGTACCTCGGTATCAGAGAGATAAATCAAATACTTACGGCAGGATACTCTTGAAATACCAATAGCATTTGCCATCTGTTCTGTTGAGAACTCACCGTCTTGCATCTCTTTGATCCACTCACATACGGTACGCAATGTTTGTGCCGTTAAGCCTTTTGGCAACTTTTTACGATCAGCGGGAGCTGCGTTACTGCGTCGTAGTAATGTGTCCACATCTTCTTGGGCACAATACTCACGTTGTTCCAATAGACTCTGTTTTTCGCGATATGTCGACAGTGCCTCTTCAAAGCGTGAAAATTGGAATGGCTTAATTAAATAGTCTACTACACCATATTGCAGAGCTTTTTTGATGGTATTCACATCAGTAGCAGATGAAATAACGATGACATCAGTATGTTCACTGAATTCGCGCAAAATGGGCAGTAAGTCCAGTCCGTTGTCTTGACGCATAAAAACATCGAGTAAAACCAAGTCAATGGGCTGCTCCGCTGCCATTAAATGCTCACGGGCTTGCTGTAAACTGGAGACTGAACCACAGCAGTTAAAGCCTGCTACTTGGCTCAGATAACACTTGTTCAGTTCAGCCACCATTGCATCATCATCCACTATTAATACATTAATCATGATTTACCGCGCTGATGTTGTTTGAAAAATTGTCACTGGAGGTCATGTTGTTAGAGGTAATATCATAGGGAAGGCTGATAAAGAACTGGGTAAATACGCCCGCTTCGGAGTCAAACTCAATATTGCCCCCGATACTTTCTAAACTCTGCCGGACCAGACTTAAACCAATGCCGTGTTCGTTCCCTTTAGTTGAAAAACCGTTATCAAAAATTCGATCTTGCAGATCTGCTGCAATGCCCGGTCCATCGTCACTGACAACACAATGTACCCGGCCATTTTGGTAGTGAAAACTGACATTAATTTCGCGTTGTGTTTGGTCACCGATGGCTTCCATGGCATTCTCAATGAGATTGCCCAAGACTGTGATCAGGGTTGTGGTCACTTGTTCATTATCGGTGTCCGGTAATAGGCTATCGTCACTAATAGATAATGTGATGCCCAAATCCCGCGCTCGATTGATTTTTCCTAAGAGAAAACCAGCAATTACAGGGGATTTTACTTTGCGTAATAGAGAGCCAATCTCTGCCTGATAGTTATTTGATGTTTTAACTATATAGTCTTCGAGCTGTTGATAATACTTCATATGTAATAAGCCCAGAATAACATGGAGCTTATTCATAAACTCGTGTGACTGTGCTCGCAATGCATCGGCATAATGCACCATACCGGTCAGGCGTTGCATCAGCTGGCTTACTTCTGTTTTATCGCGGAACGTTGCAATTGCACCGATAATATCGCCTTTCACCATCACTGGAACAGTATTGGTAAGTAATATGCTGCCATTGAAATTTATCTCTTCGTCACGGCGGGCAATACCAGTTTCTAGAACCTGTTGTAGATACAAACGGACTGGCCAATATTTACTGGCATTGCTGAGTAATAAATTCTCCATTGGTCCACTTTGCTTAAACAAACGCTTCGCTTCATGATTAACCACGGTAATACGTGAGTCAGCATCAACAGCAATAACACCTTCTTTAATCGATTGCAGCATGGCATTACGTTGTTCAAATAAATTCGATATTTCGTAGGGTTCAAAGCCCAGCATGATTTTTTTCAGTGCTTTGACTAAAAACCAAGTGCCCAGAGACCCGATTAATGCACCAAATAAAATAGTCCATGGGATAGTCCAGCGAGTTTCACTGACTACGGAATCAATACTAGTCAAAGAAATACCAATCGCGACAACGCCGATTTGTTTTCCATGAGGTTCATAGATTGGAATAAATATACGTAAAGCACGTTCCAACACGCCTCGGTTGACCGCGCTATTTTCTTTACCTTGCAATGCTGGTTGCAGGTCATTACCAATAAAATGCTGGCCGATCATTTCAGGATTAGGGTGTGAATAACGGATGCCTTTCATATCTGTTACAACAATGAAAAGCAGGTCATTGGCTTTCTGAACTTCGCTGGTATAGGCCTGAATCTGTTTCCCGGCAACTGGGTCACTTAATCCTTTAATTATTGTGGGTGAAAAAGATAAGGCACGCGCTACGGCAACAGCCTTATCTTGCAAGCCATCTTGTGCCATCTGGCTGAGTTGTACGAAGAACAATGTGTGAACGACCAATAGCACAGAGACAATCACTGCGGAGACCATTAACGTGATTGAAGTACTAAGCCGTAACGGCACTTTTTGTTTTCCTGCCGTTGTTGCGTTGTTCATGTCAGCTCCAGAGACACCAGTCTGCGCGATTATCAGACATTAAGATTGATGAGATAGGTGCGATAAAACTGGCTCTAAGCCCGACAATCACGCCAGCAAAATTGTCCTATAGTTTACGCTGTTTATTGGTTAGGGCGCTAAGACTTAGAATTACTTTAGCTACATAACGATTTATATAGTTATCAAAAAGCTGACGTGCTTAACATTATCACTGGTATTTATGTATCGCTGACGATGTCTTGAGCCAGTATGCCAATGTGATTATTTCTTCGTGGGGCGTGTAAGTGTTAGCTGAGTTCGCTTTAGTGTGATGGAGATGGGTATAAAGAACGTAGCGGTTAAAAGTGAACGAATATTAAGTCTTCGTCTCTCAAACGAGTTTCTATTAGATGTTTTTTCTTGTGGCGATAATTAACTCATACTTTTCTCGTAATAGCCGCTATTATGCCATGTTAATACTCAATTGCATGTTAATCTGCTAGCACTAATTAAATCACTCTTGGTCAATTACCCCTATCTCATCCCCTTAATGTCATGATACTGCAACAGTATCGTGATTTCTTTTGCTCACCAAAAATGATCAACTCATTGGAAACAACTGATATACAGCTTTCCTCACCTAGGATATCTTACTCTAAGAATTTCATGATTAATTGATATACCTAAGATCCAAGAAGTAAATCGTCATTATTGCCATTTCATTTAAATTAAAATGCAAAGGATATTCCAGCGCTTTAAATAAGTTGTAGCGATAAAAGAGACACAAAAATAAACAAAAGGTAAACGAGAGATAATTATATGCCTAAAGATGATAGCAAGAATGGAATTATCGACTACGTATCAACCGGGCATCTGCCAGATCCAGACACCGTCATTAAGCTGGTAGAAGAAGCTCACAGGCGTTTTGGTGCTGATACTGAAGGTGTTGTTTCTACGGTTTATCCCGCATTAGAACGTATTCCTCCTAATCTCTTTGGTGTGTGTATGGTCGGCACTAACGGCAAAGTACATTCAGCCGGTGATGTGGATTATGAATTTACCATTATGAGTGTCTCGAAACCTTTTGTTTTTGCTTTGGTCTGTCAGGCCATTGGGGCAAAAGCTGCTCGAGAAAAACTGGGCGTCAACAGCACGGGAATGGCATTTAACTCCGTGACAGCGATTGAACGTGCGCCTGATGGACGAACTAATCCAATGGTTAACTCAGGCGCCATTGCCACAACCAGTCTGGTACCCGGTGCAACGAGTGATGAGCAGTGGAAATTTATTTACGATGGTTTGTGCCGTTTTGCAGGACGTGAATTGACCTTGAATGAGGAAGTGTATCAATCCGCTTGTGAAACCAACTTCCGCAACCGTGGCATTGCCAATGTGCTGGAGGGTTATGGTCGTCTGGGTTGCGACCCTTTGATCGCCACAGACTTATATACCAGGCAATGTTCATTGAATGTCAGCGCCCGTGATCTGGCTGTCATGGGGGCGACTTTAGCTGACGGCGGTGTTAACCCACTGACACGTGAACGAGTGGTGGATAACGATGTGTGCCATTACGCGCTCGCTGTTATGGTCACCGCTGGGTTGTACGAAACATCAGGTGATTGGCTTTATGATATTGGTCTTCCCGGAAAAAGCGGCATCGGGGGCGGTATTGTGACAGTGTCACCAGGAAAAGGTGGCTTGGGAACTTTCGCGCCGTTGCTTGATAGCGCGGGCAACAGCGTGAAAGGGCAACTGGCCGCGCGGTTCTTATCACGCAGTCTTGGGATGGATATGTTTGTTTCTGAGCCTTATACCGAAAAGAGTTGAGCTGTAAGAGTCAGGTATAGATCAAAGCCGATCGTTGGTAGCGCAACAGTGTGCGGTAAAAACGGGTCGGGCTTAAATCCTATTGCTGTTAAAAAGAATATTTTTTTCAAAAGGATAGATATTATGGCTAATCAATCAGCTCACCGCGCAGGTGCAGAAATTAAAGAGTCATGGGTGCCGATGATAACTATCGCATTGGCTCAGATTCTGATGTCATTTAACGTTGCCTCTCTACCAGTAGCATTGGGTGGGATGGTAAAGAGTTTTAATGTGCCGCCAACGACAATTGCAACAGCAATAGTCATGTATTCATTGTCTGTTGCCGGTTTCGTAATGTTAGGTGCCAAACTTAATCAGCGTTTCGGGCCACTGGTCGTATTTCGTAGCACCGTTCTGCTATTTGGTATTGCGCAGGTCATGATGACTTTTAGCCCGAACGTCACCGTGATGATAAGCGCGCAAGCATTAAGTGGTCTGGCTGGTGCGGCCTTGGTGCCTGCACTGGTAGCCCTGATTGCTGAAAACTATCGTGGCACACAACAGGCAACAGCCCTTGGCGCATTGGGGTCAGCCCGAGCGGGTGCAGGTGTGGCGGCGTTCCTGATTGGGGGTGTTCTAGGGACTTATATCGGTTGGCGTCCGGCATTTGGCATATTGATTGTGCTATCTGCAGTCATCTTTGTGTTGAGTTTCCGTTTGAAATCTGACCAAGGCCGCCCGGAAGTCGGTATCGATGTGGTTGGTGTGATCTTGGCTGCTGCGGCGATTATTTTACTGTCGTTTGGTTTTAATAACCTGAACCGCTGGGGCTTCGGTCTGGTGCGTGACGGTGCGCCTTTTGATCTACTGGGTTTCTCACCTGCACCTTTCATGATTGTCTTAGGTATCGTGCTGGGCCAGGCATTTGTTGTGTGGACTCGCCGTCGTCAGGAGCAAGGTAAAACACCATTACTGGCACTGGAGGTGATTACCTCGCCCACGGAGAAGGCGGCAGTATTTGCTATGTTCGCGGTGGTGGCACTGGAAGCTATGCTGAACTTCTCGGTGCCGCTGTATATCCAGATAGTGCAGGGCAGTACACCGATGGCGACAGCCATTGCCATGATGCCGTTTAACTTATCCGTGTTCTTCTCCGCGATGCTGATTGTTCGTTTCTATAAGAAATTGACACCGCGTAAAATTGGCCGTTATGGCTTCATCGTCTGTACTATTGCCTTACTATGGCTGGCATTTGTAGTGCGCAATAACTGGAGTGAGTTCGCAGTGCTGTTTGGTCTGGTGGTATTTGGACTGGCTCAAGGGGCGCTGGTTACCTTACTATTCAACGTGTTGGTCAGTGCTTCCCCGAAAGAGTTGGCCGGTGATGTAGGCTCATTACGGGGTACGACAAACAATCTAGCGAATGCCATTGGTACGGCGGTTGCTGGTGCGTTGTTGGTGGGATTGTTAAGTGCCAATGTGATGCGTGGTGTGGCTGAAACCCCAATCCTAACACCTGAAATTCAGGCTCAAGTGAATATGGATAGCATTAACTTCGTGAGCAATGACCGCCTACAAGGTGTGTTAGCACAAACCACGGCAACACCTGAACAAGTTGCTGAGGCGGTTCGTGTTAATGAGGAGGCCCGTCTACGCTCACTGAAATTTGGCTTGCTGATTATGGCGCTGCTATCACTGCTGGCTATCTTCCCGGCGGGACGATTACCTGACTATCTGCCGGGGGAATTACCTGCAGATAATTTGGACAAAAAAAGCAGAAAGTAATCCACTATAGTGGCGGTACTTAATAAAAGAGACGGACAGTGTTATGCACTGTCCGTTTTGTATTATAGGCGCGACTCTTATAGTCAATACTTATGGTTTACTCAATTTCTCATGACTTTGTAGTGGCTGATTTATTAGTGAGTTACTTCACTTCAGCGATAACTCTATTTTCCTGCTTATAAAATATCTTGATCGCTGATTCAATTTTATATCAACCTAACGATGGCTATTGGGCCGGTGCCAGCACGGTAATTGAAGAAAACTGCAAATGATGCATGAATTCGCGCAAAATCAGTAAACGTGCAGCAAATTCGTTATCAGTCGGTATCCCTTCTGAGGCTGCGGGTCTCCCTAATATGACTGCAGCTAAACGGTCAAACATATGTTCTACAGATTCGAGTGAAAAAGTGATTTTGGCTTGTTCAGGCAAACCGGCCAGTCTGGCAATAGTATTGATATGGCTATCAGTGGTAACGAGTTGCGATGCTTTATTTACCGCAGGGCTTATGCGGATAACTTCATCTTCGACCACCATAATGGCAATTTCCATCTCATCTGCTGTCGGTGGAGTGTGCTTGAAGTAGCGTAAAGCTACGTTATTGGCTCCAACGGTAAGATGGTGTACAGCGAGAGTCATATCCGCGGTGTTGGTGGTAACCACAGTGGACTCACTGCCTATATATAACATTGTTATCAATGAGTTATTACCTAACTTCGTACGAATATCTTCATACTCTGTCTGAATGTTATTCATCCCCAATCACCTAAAGGTTATCGTTATTCACTCAACAATCTGATTACCCAGAAAGCCGCACAGCCTATGCCTATTGCAAGCTCTTTGAGTTAAGAGTTGCGGGGCACTCCGCATTTTTAAACAAAAATTCATAAGACTAAATATTTTTTGATGCGGATCAAGACACATTTCCTTTGTTTAGTGTTAATGTTAATAAATCTCATTATCAACTTCATGCGCGTCACTCATTATGCGAATTTGGCACCAGTTTTTTCTGCTTTGCTGTTGTTGGTGGCTATCAAGCTCTATGGCTTGGGCTAACCCAGATTACCAGCAGTGGGTCAATGATATCCAATCCCGTCTTGATAAAACGTCCCAGTTATATCAACAGAAGAACAATGATGAAGCCCGCACTACGGTGCAGATGGCGTATTTTGAAGTGTTTGAGAATCTCGAAGGGCCTATTCGAATCAATATTTCGGCACAGAAAAGTTACCAGATGGAAGCCGCATTTGGTGAAATTCGCCGAATGATTGGCGAGGGGAAACCTCAAACTGAAGTCGATGACAAAATTAATTGGCTCAAAGGCGAATTGACCGCAGTATTGCCTGTGCTGACGGATGGCCACAAATTGACGGCCGAACAGCAGCATGCAACATACGAAAATAGTGATATTGCGGTGTATTGGCAGCAGAGTTTCAAAATTATCGATGATTTACTGGCACAAGCCATTAGTGAATATCAGGACGGTAATTTTACCGCAGCGAGCCAAAGTGTGCAGCAGGCTCACTATCAAGGTTTTAAAAACTCTGAAATGGAAATGTCTGTGCGGGGAAATCGCTCCTCCCAGCAGGCGGCTGCGATTAATCAACAATTTACCGCACTCATTGATTTAACCCGCAAGCCAGGTCAAATAACAGAGGTTGCCTATCGTGTCACCGGGTTACTCCAAACCATTGAAGACATCCTTCCGGGCTTGCCAACCACTCGCGAACAGCAACAAGTCACCGCAGATCAACCCGCAGGGCTATCCTCAAGTTCGGCTGCCGATCCTGATAATCAAGCCAATGCCGATTGGGCTGCGGTTTCCAGCAAAATAAATCAGGCGATGAATGAGGCTATTAGTCAGTATCAACAAGGGCAGATCACTCCAGCGATGATGGCAGTGCAAGATGCCTATTTTGATCTCTTTGAAGCTAGTGGCATGGAGAATAAAGTTGGTTCACGTGACGCAGCATTTAAATCAACGTTAGAAGGTCATTTCACCCGCTTAGTCAGTTTGATGAAAGCCGGTCAGCCAGTCGAACAGCTACAAGCTGAGGCAGCAGCTTTGCAAAACGATCTGGCAAGTGCTGTTGAAATGCTCGGTGGTGGGGATGAAACGGATTGGAGCCTGTTTATTTACAGTCTATTGATCATTGTCCGCGAAGGCCTAGAGGCATTACTGATTGTGGCAGCCATCGTTGCGTATCTGGTGAAAAATAACCATCAGGATAAATTGCCGCTGATTCGCCAATCCATTGTCGTAGCATTAATTGCCAGTGTGCTGACCGCCTTTGTCTTCCAGTGGTTGTTTGCTAACTCAGGGCAAAGTCGCGAACTACTTGAAGGCTTCACCATGATGATTGCTGTGGTGATGCTGTTCTCCATGAGTTATTGGCTGCTATCAAAGACAGAAGCTCGCCAATGGAAAGCCTATCTGGAGGGTAAATTCTCCAAATCACTCAGCAGTGGCTCAATGATAGGGCTGTGGCTGACCAGTTTTCTGGCGGTGTATCGTGAAGGTGCCGAAACCGTCCTGTTCTATCTGGCTTTGATGGGGGATGCCAGCACAACCAGTGGTCATTTGTCTATTCTGGCCGGTTTTGGTGTGGGTTGTGTCATCTTGCTGGTGGCTTATCTCGTCATGCGTTTTACCGTCGTCAAATTACCACTCAAACCATTCTTTATGTTTACCGGTGGCTTTATGTACCTGATGGCATTCGTGTTTGCGGGTAAGAGTGTTCTTGAGTTAATTGAAGGCAAATTGTTTGAACCAACACTGTTGCCGGGTGTGCCAGAAATTAGTTGGTTGGGAATCTACCCCTATGTGGAGACTTTGATTCCTCAAGGGATACTGCTGATTGCTGCGCTAGTTGCCCTTTGGGTAATGCAACGACGTGGTCGTGCTATCCCAGCATAATGGTCCGGCGTGGTGCCGGTGTGAATAGCGACAATGTAATTATCATTTGATACCAGAGGGTGTGCTACATGACCATGAAGAAAACGATTATTGCCAGCAGTATCATTGCCAGCATTTTTGCAGCCCCAGCTGCTTTTGCCTTTAAAGAATATCCAGCCGGCGAGCCTATCAAAATTAATGATATGGAAATTGCGGCGGTTTACTTACAACCAATTGATATGGAACCTCGTGGTATGGGCTTGCCAGCAGCAAAAGCTGACATCCATCTGGAGGCTGATATCCATGCAACCGAAGGCAATAAAAATGGGTTTGGTGCTGGTGAATGGATGCCGTACCTGACTATTGCGTATACCTTGGTGAATACGGACACCGGCGCTAAACAAGAAGGCACATTTATGCCAATGGTCGCCAGCGATGGCCCACACTACGGTGCCAACATTAAAATGATGGGTGTGGGTAACTACAAAGTCACTTATCACATCAGCGAACCCTCTAAAGCGGGTCTGCATCGCCATACTGACAGCGAGACCGGTGTTGGCCGCTGGTGGAAGCCGTTTGATGTGAGCTACGACTTCAAATATACCGGTTTGAATTGATAACAATGGCCGCGATAACTGATTCAGTTATCGCGGTTTTTCTTCATGCTAAATAGCCAGAGAGTTGTTGTTCTCCATTCTTGTCAAAACGTTACGGTCATGAGTAGAAGATTGTAAATAGAAACGTATTTCGTAATGTTATGATTTCCCTGCCCAAGGTGTGCTAATGAGTTATTTTTTTGTTTCCGTATTACAAGCCTTTTTACCCGTGGCATTGTTGCTGGGGTTAAGTTGGGCTACTCGACCAGCTCCCGCGATAAATAGGGTCATATGGATAACAATACTTATGGCAGTTGTGGGCGTTTGGGCTGGGGCTCATTATCCTAAATCTCAACAATTGCAGTTAGCGCTGGCAGTGATTCAGCTTCTCGCATTGCTTTTATTCCTACTAAGTCAATTCACTTCACGTCTTTCATTCGGTTATTTATGGCAGGCTCTGTTGGTCGTGGGCGCGGCATTCAATTGGGGTAATAACCCGAATTTGGGGGCCTTTACCAATACGCATGTCATCAATACTGATTTGCTACTTAATTTGGCAGCCATTGTCATTGCGTTTGTTTGGGTTGCTTTCTGTGCTGTGCTTTTGTTGATGATGATTAAGCAATTGCCGCGTTGTCGTTGGCCAATATTAATGCTGTTAACAGTGTTATTGATTTTGCCACTCAGTGGCGATGCCATTCTCTTGTTGATGAAACTACAGATTTTACCGTTAACGAAATCACTCCTCAGCTATGTGGCGTTAGTGACAAATGGACATGCTTGGTTAAGTTACATTTGTGCGCTGTTATTGGCGTTGGCGATGCTGTGTTATGTGGTGCCACTGCGTCAGGCTAGCAGTGTTGTCAGTGAAAATGCTGACCCCATTGCGCATCGCAAGGCGCTTGCGAATTACCGCAATGTACGCCGTGTTTTGGTCTTCTCCTTGATGGCTTGGATCGTGGTGATGGGTGCCCAGCTTTACTGGGATAAAGTCGCTTCTCAACCGCCTCAATTATCTGAAGCACTCCCTGTTACTCTCGCGGCTGATGGTTTGGTGCACATTCCAGTTGAACAAGTTCGTGATGGCAAATTACATCGCTTCGTTTGGGTTGCTGATGATGGCAAGGCTGTTCGTTTCTTTATCATCAACCGCTATCCTGATCGGTTACGTCTTAGTGCTGTCTTTGATGCCTGTCTGTTATGTGGCGACCAAGGCTATGTGATGGAAGGCAATCAAGTCATCTGCGTGGCATGCGCAGTGCATATCTTTATTCCCTCAATTGGCAAGGCGGGGGGATGTAACCCCATTCCACTGGAAGAGTGGAAAAATGATGATAAAGAGTTAGTGATCCCCAAATCCTCACTTGAAGCAGGCGTGAATTACTTCACGACCGTTGTGACTCTGGATGTGGTTGACCCGGTAGATAACACGCACCTAACTAACCAAAAAGCCGAGTACAAATATAGCTATGGTGATAAGACTTACTTCTTCTCATCTGAGGCAAATTACGACCGTTTCCGTGAACATCCCGAACACTTTGTCACTCCGGTTATCAATGCCGAAGACAGTGATACGCAGGAGAACCCATAATTATGCTGTGGCGCATGCTAAAGCAATCTTGGTTCAGAAATGTCCGGCGTAAGTCGTTGGCTGTATTCACGGTGTTCCTTGCAGCAGGGTTAATCTCTTCACTGTTGGCGGTATCTATCGATATTGGCGATAAAATGTCCCGTGAGCTGAAGTCTTATGGTGCCAACATTCTTATTGAACCGGCAGGGCAAGTTGCACTGCCGTCACTGTTTGGTGAGAAAAGTAATCCATTAACTGGGCAGGATTTTCTGGATCAAGCTGAACTCCCCAATATTAAAGATATTTTCTGGCGTAATAATATTGTCGGTTTTGCCCCCTTACTGAGTGGTGAAACCGAAGTCGATGGACAAAATATCCCGCTACTGGGTACTTATTTTAATCAGCCAGTAAATGTGCCTGATGAAGAGGATTATCACACCGGTCAGCAAATTATTAGTCCTTATTGGCAGATCAACGGGAACTGGCCACAAGAACCCGTCAAGGATAATGCCACTGAGGTTCAGGCGTTGTTGGGCAAGCAATTGGCGCAACAAACTGGCTGGAAAATAGGTGATGAGCTGCATCTCAGTGGTGTATCCGGGCCGTTAACCGTAAAAATCAGTGGTGTGTTAAGCAGTGGCGGAGAAGAAGAGGGCCGTTTAGTGTTGCCGCTCGCTGCAGTTCAATCTTTATTGGGGCTACCGGGGAAAGTTCAAGCCGTCAGGGTCTCTGCGTTGACGGTGCCGGAAAACGAATTATCACGTAGAGCACGTGACAATCTTGAAGCACTTAACGCCGAAGAATATGACCTATGGTATTGCACCGCTTATGTTTCTTCTATTGCTCATCAGCTTGAAGAGGCGATATCCGGTTCGGTGGTTCGTCCTATCTGGCAAGTCGCAGCCTCTGAAGGGGTGGTGATTGAGAAGATACAGCTCTTGCTGGCGGTTGTCACACTGGCGGCACTGATTGCTGCCGCCATGGGGATTGCATCATTGATGACCAGTACCATCATGGAACGAGCTAAAGAGATTGGTTTAATGAAAGCCTTAGGGGCACGCCAATGGCAAATCTTGATGTTGTTCTATCTTGAAGCGGCCATCAGTGGCTTGATTGGTGGCTTAGCCGGTTGTTTGGCCGGCTGGGGGTTAGCAAAAACCATCGGCTTGATGCTATTTGGTGCACCGTTGAGTTTTGCCTGGATGGTAGTGCCTTGTGTGTTGGTGATATCAGTCTTGATTGCCGTCATTGGAACTTGGTTCCCAGCCCGACGAATTGCACGTCTTTACCCGGTGGAGGTGCTCTATGGCCGATAATCGTCGGGTTGCGCAACATAAAGGTCACGATGGCATGTTTTGGCGTTTGGTATTTCGTGCATTACGTCTGCGGATGCAGCGCGTCAGTGTTGTATTTGCGGCATTGACTGTCGGAGCGGCGATTGTCACCGCAATGTCTGCCGTTTATTTCGATATTAACGCCAAAATGAGTCAAGAGTTACGGACATTTGGTGCGAATTTTTATATCGGGCCAGGGCATGGTAGCACGTTCGAACAAAATCAATTCCAACCCATTATTGATGCTGCCCCTAAAGGCCTTATCAATGCCTCAAGCCCCTATATCTATGGTATGGCGCGTACTGAACTGGAAAAAGTTGTGCTGATGGGAGTGTGGTTTGAATCCCTACAACGGTTGGTGCCGTACTGGCAAGTCAGTGGTAACTGGATTGGTGTCAGCTTCGATGATCGTAACGCAATGATTGGTATCAAACTCGCGGAGCGTTTGCATGTCAAAGTGGGCGATACCATAACGTTGGTGAGCGAAGGTGAGCGCCAGCGTTTACAAATTAAAGGCATTGTAGAGGCTGGTGATGCTACAGATAACATGCTGATTGTTAATCTGGAGTTAGCACAGAAATGGCTCCAGCAACCGGGGCGCATCAGTAATGCACTCCTGAGCGTCAGCAACGACGTGGGACAGGTTGAAACCTTCGCCAGCCATCTTCGCGAGCAATATCCAGACCTAGAAATAAGACCTATTCGTAAAGTTTCAGCGTCTGAAGGGCAAGTCCTCGACAAGATAAAAGGGCTGATGGGGTTGGTTTCGGTGGTTATTCTGATTTTGTCATCTTTATGTGTGAATACCACATTAATGGCGATAGTGGGTGAACGCTCAAAAGAGTTTGCGTTACAAAAAGCACTCGGGGCCAGTGGCGCGGATATTATTCGTCAAATGCTGACTGAAACCTTGATTATATCGCTGGCTGCTGCGGTCTGTGGTGCACTGCTGGGTTATGTGTTGGCACAGGTCTTAGGACAGACAGTGTTTAGTGCGTCGATTGCTTTGCGCGCACCGGTTTTACCGCTGACATTAGTATTGTCATTGCTAGTGGCCGCAGTGGCGGCAATTGTTCCCACTCGCCGGGCTATCCATATTGAACCCGCTAAAGTCCTGAAAGGAGAGTAGTCAATGACATCACCACTAACAGAGGTGAAAACCGAGCTGGCCACAGA
This sequence comes from Yersinia vastinensis, assembly GCF_044905075.1. Lineage (NCBI taxonomy): Bacteria > Pseudomonadati > Pseudomonadota > Gammaproteobacteria > Enterobacterales > Yersiniaceae > Yersinia > Yersinia vastinensis. The sequence continues at coordinate 2,726,916 of NZ_CP173260.1, read as the reverse complement.
TGCGGTCATTGAGACTCGGCATTTATATAAGCGCTTCGGGCAAGTAACGGCACTGGAAGATATCAACATCCGCATTAATCGTGGCGAGTTTGTGGCAATTATGGGGGCGTCTGGATCAGGCAAAACCACTTTGATGAATATTTTGACTTGTCTGGATACCGTAAGTGAAGGGCAAGTTCTGCTTGATGGTATTGATGCTGCGGGTTTGGATGAAGAAGGTCGCAGGAAGTTTCGAGCAGATAAGATAGGGTTGGTTTTTCAACAATTCCATCTTATCCCTTATCTGACTGCGCTAGAGAACATTATGCTGGCACAGCATTATCATAGTGTGGTAGATGAAGATGCAGCGCGGCAAGTATTAGAACAAGTTGGGATGACGCCACGCATGGGTCATTTACCTAGTCAACTATCTGGCGGCGAGCAGCAGCGAGTGTGTATAGCCCGAGCTCTGGTTAATCAGCCCCCAATCATATTTGCTGATGAACCTACCGGTAACCTTGATGAAGAGAATGAACAGCGGGTATTAGATCTGCTAAATCATATCCATCGCCAGGGCAGAACGATTGTCATGGTGACTCACAACCCAGACTTAGGGTGTGTTGCTGATCGGATAATCCGGCTCCAGCACGGTAAATATCTGAATGAAGAGAGCCGTCATCATGTGGCGTAATCGATTAAAAGTTGTTGGGGTGTGCGGTTTACTCTTGCTACTCAGTGCATGCAAAGAAGAAAAAGTGGTTGTGGGTGAAGTTGCTCCGCAATTGGCGGCTTATGACCTGCAAGGCAAACCGGTTGCACTTGAGCAGTGGAAAGGTAAACAGGTATATCTTAATTTTTGGTCAGCAAGTTGTGGTGGTTGTCTGGCTGAAATGGCAGCATTGGATAAACTAAGCCAAGAATATCAAAGCGATATCGTTGTGGTGGCCATTAATACTGATCCAGAACAAGTGGATATTAATCCGATATTGGCACAGCGAAATATTAGTTACCCGGTTATTCGTGATCAATTGGGCATCACACAGGAGCGCTATCAGGTTATTGGCACACCAACCTCCTTTATGATTGACCGTGATGGCAAAGTAACACAATTGCATCAGGGCGCGCGTAATGAGAAAGATCTCACCACGTTGTTCCAACAATGGGTGGTAGGAGCATAATGAAAATATGGCTGTTGGCGACGAGCCTGGTGGTATTCAACGCAACGGCTCAATCGGCCACTGACGGTGAGCATATCTATAAGCAAACCTGTTCAAGTTGTCATGGGCGGTTAGCGGATCGCAAAAGTCTGGATAAAGCCCCGCCTCTGGTATCACTTTCGCGTGATGAAATTGTTGATGGTCTGACTGCGCGGCGTGATGGCAAGATTGTCGGGAGAGGGAATAAAGCCAAAGCACACCTGACTGATGATGATATTCAAAAATTAGCCAACCATATTGAAAAACTAAAAATAGTAAAACCCCAAATACCTCAGTAGTAATGCATCCATTAGCTTAAACGCGCTGAATGGCGAAATTATTATGTGCAACAATTCATCGAACTCTTGCATGATACCGACGCTTCATATGGTCACATAAATGCTGTATTATATGTTGCATATTAAATGCATCTTTAAACTATCTGAGGAATATCAGCATGGAAAAAACATCTGAGCTGCTTTGTTATAAACAGTTGCCGGTCTGGAACAGCGTTGACGTGCCAACAATGTTTCGTGAGAAGCACAATACTAAAGCCGGGACTTGGGCCAAGTTGACCATTCTGAATGGTGAAATGGACTTTCTGATCCTTGATGAGGCGGGTAATACACTGGAAAGACACTCTTTTTCTTGTGAGCATCAACCTCCTTTTATTGAGCCGCAAATTTGGCATCGTATCGCTGCTTGTTCAGATGATCTGCAATGCCAACTCAGCTTTTATTGTACGGCAGAAGATTTCTACCATAAAAAATACAATTTAACGCCGACGCATTCTGAAGTGATTGAAGCAGTGAAAACAGTCAAGCCGGGCAAGGCACTGGATTTAGGTTGTGGTTCTGGACGTAACTCATTGTACTTGAATTTACTGGGTTTTAATGTCACCGCAGTGGATAAAAATGGCGATAGCATCAGTAACCTGCAGCAGATTATTGCCAAGGAAAAACTGCAAAATATCACAGCTAGCACTTACAACATTAATGAAGCTAGCTTGGATAGTCGTTACGATTTTATTCTTTCGACTGTGGTGCTGATGTTCCTGCAACCAGAAAGAATCCCGCATATTATCAATAATATGCAAGAGTGCACTTTACCCGGTGGTTATAACCTGATTATTTCTGCTATGTCGACTGATGACTTCCCATGTACTGTGCCTTTCTCCTTTACATTAAAATCCGGTGAGCTAAGCCAATACTATAAAAATTGGGACATCATTAAATACAACGAAGATGTCGGGCAGTTGCATAAGACCGATGCTGAAGGTAACCGGATAAAATTGCGGTTTGCGACTTTGCTGGCTAAAAAACCGCAATAAAAGTGCTATTGGAAATTTGCCGCCTCGCTATATTCAAGTTCTGATGACGTAATGTATGATTTAGCAGGGCGGCAGCGTTGGCGCATCATGTAAACATTTGACGATATGATCAATAAATACACGCAACTTCGGAGGTAAATAACGTGTCGGGGGGTAGAGAAGCCATAATCCGCCACTATATGAACTGATAAAGCGCCACTCAGGTAATACTTGAACCATCAATCCTTGTTGTAGTGCCGTTCTTGCAGTAAAAAAGGGCAAACTGCCAATACCAATATTCTGCAATACTGCATCCAATCTTACGCCTGTATGGTTCGCTGAATAACGACCTCGCACTGTGACCGTAGCAGTTTTAGTCCCTTGGCGGAATTTCCAGCGTGCATCTCCGGGGGTTTCCCCCAGATAAATACAGCTGTGCTGAGTTAAATCGTGGGGATGTTGTGGCACACCATGAGTTGCGAGATATTCAGGGGTCGCACACAAAAGATGTTCGATATTCATCAACTGCCTCCCCACCATACCCGGTGAGGGTTGATCCGTAATTCGAATGGCTAAATCTATATTTTCATCAATCAGATCAACATATCGGTCTTCTAATATCAGTTGCACATCTATTTTGCTGTAACGACGTAAGAATTCAGGAATATGAGGGTGAATGACAAAACGTCCGACGGCTTTCGGCACACTGATACGGATCAGTCCCTCTGGTTCTTGATTATATTGACCACTCACTTCCATCACAGAGTTGGCCGCGTTGAGCATGGCGTGGCAGCGTTTAAAAACTTCCTCACCACTTTCACTCAAACGTAATTTCCGGGTAGTTCGCTGCAATAAACGGGTTGCCAGCGCTTTCTCAAGCCTGCTGACACTGCGGCTGATTGCTGAGGGGGAAACACCTAATTGGCGGGCAACAGCTGAGAAACTACCCGTCTCTACGACTTTAACGAAGGTCGCCATTTCGCTGAGTAATGTTATCGAAAGATTTGTGCTCATGGCGCAACAGTCCTTTGAATATGTGACGGATTATCACGATAGATTGGCAGCAATATAATCATAATGGAAATGATAAAAGGATAATGAATATGACAACCCGTGTATTTTTTGATAACGACACACTTACAATGCATGCTGAAGTATTGAGCTGTACACCTGAAAACGAACAGTTTGCCGTGATATTACAAGCGACTATTTTCCATCCGCAAGGCGGTGGGCAGCCATCAGATACAGGTTACATTGGGGATAATCGAGTATTGCGTGTTGTGCAGCAACAGGGACAGTTAATTCACTATCTGGAAAGCCCCATAGCACTGGGGCGTCATTACGCCAGTGTTGACAGTGAACGTCGCTCCTTGAATACGCGGATGCACTCCGCCGGACATCTTATCGGTAATATTGGTGAAGCTTATGGTTGGCTCCCAGTGAAAGCACATCATTGGCCTGGGGAGGGACGGGTATCATTCAAGCGAACAGAGAATCCTCAATCTATTAATATTGATATTGTTCAAACTGCGGTGGATGACTATATTCGCCAAGATTGTCCGAGAAAAATTTCCGTACAGGGGGACTTTCGTGAAGTCGGATTTGGAATGTTGCCAGCTTATGCCTGTGGTGGTACTCATGTCAGTTCATTGCAGGTTTTAGGTGAAGTGGCGGTACTATCGATGACGGAGAAGAAGGGTATTATGTCGATTAATTACACTGTGAGTTAGTATTGGTTATGAATATATCCAATTAATTTATGTTGTTACTCAAATCAACACCTTTCTCATTTGATGCTGTTGAGAATTATTAATTAACTTCATTGATAATCATTATCACTGAGTGTAATAATGTCTCCATACCGGTTTCGTGGAGTATGGATTGTGTCGAATGCAGCTGAAGTGATTTACCCTTCAACAACGGCGATTTCTGATGAAATCGCTAGTTTGTTTGCTCGTACATTCATACACTTTTCAGAATCGTTTCATGTCGATGCAACTGAAACTCCCCAAGAAAGCCTATGGCTAGAGCAGTGGTCGGCTGAGAATAGTTTGCCACGATTAATGCAAACCTACGAAAAGCACTATTACAGTGATAGTGAGCTAAACCCAAATCATAAAGCTCTGCACTCACTATGGGGGCAGTGGTATTTTGGTTTGGTTGTTCCTCCGATGATATTGATGTTACTGGCATTGCCCGTGGCGATAGATACTCGACCAGAAAGAATTCGAGTTAAGCTCCATGCTACAGGGCGGCCTGAAGCTATTTACTACCAACATCGTTGGTTGGATAAGTCTCCATCATCTTTATTAGAGCGGCTCTATTTATTACTCGATCATCATATTATTCCTGTTATGCAGAAAATAGCTCGCCAGCCAAAAGCTAACTCCCGTTTAATTTGGAATAACATCGGTTATCTGATGTTTTGGTATCTGCGTGAGTTCAGGAATAAACTGGGCACTATTGACGGTTATGAGGATATTATTGCAAACCTATTCCTCACCCCTAACCTCCCTGATGGGCGAAATAATCCTCTCTATCGTACTGTTATTCCACGCAATGGTGGCATGGAACGTCGTACCTGTTGTCAACGCAATAAACTGCCAGGTGTAGGTTGCTGCCTTGATTGTCCGTTAGAATCTCGCCCATAACCGGTATATGATTCGGCTTACAGATAAAGTAAGTCTTAAGGATATGTCGGTGAATAAAGAAAAAATTGCCCATTTAGACGCGGTAAGTCGTAAAGCTCGTGCGGTTATGGAGCGAGAAGGGCTTGATGCTCTGGTCGTGACCGTTTGTGATAATTTCTATTATCTCACCGGCTTTGCCAGCTTCTTTATGTATACCTTCCGGCATACCGGTGCGGCTGTCGCAATTATGTTCCGCGATGCCAATATTCCTTCACAGATAATCATGAATGAGTTTGAGGCGGCCAGTGCCCACTTTGACATGCCTAATATGGAGCTTAAGACTTTCCCTGTATGGGTTGATGTAGATGATCCGCGTAATCCTCTTAATTATCAGAGAAAGAGTGAGCGACCAATTGGTCCACCTATTGAGGCTGTTTTTAATTTAGTCAAAAGCGCTCTTGATAACGCTGGTGTATTGAATAAGAAAATTGCCATTGAATTACATGCTATGTCCAACGGTGGTAAAGGCGTTTTGGACAAAGTAGCACCAGGATTAAAGTTGGTTGATTCGACACCACTGTTTAATGAAATAAGAATGATCAAAAGTTCTTGGGAAATTAATCACCTACGTAAAAGTGCTGAAATCACTGAATACGGTATTGCCAGCGCAGTTAAACATATCCGTGTAGGTTGCACGGCATCAGAATTGACCGCGGCATTTAAAGCTGCGGTGATGAGTGACCCAGCGACAAACTTCTCTCGTTTCAATCTTATTTCTGTAGGTGATAATTTCTCACCTAAAATGTTCGCCGATGAAATACCTGCGAAGCGAGGAGATTTAATTAAGTTTGATTGTGGGGTGGATGTAGCCGGCTACGGAGCTGACCTTGCCCGTACATTTGTTCTTGGAAAACCTGACCAGCTAACGCAGCAGATATACGACACCATCAGAACCGGGCATGAACATATGTTATCGATGGTCGCCCCAGGCGTGAAATTAAAAGATGTTTTTGACTCCACAATGGACTTTATTAAAAAATCAGGTCTGCCACATTATAACCGTGGTCATTTGGGACATGGCGATGGCGTATTTCTGGGGCTGGAAGAGGCTCCTTTTGTTAGCACAGTGGCAACTGAAACATTCCGCCCTGGGATGGTACTGAGCCTTGAAACGCCTTATTACGGTATTGGGGTTGGCTCGATTATGCTGGAGGATATGATTCTCATCACTGAGAGCGGTTTTGAGTTTTTGAGTAAACTTGACCGTGATTTATTGCACTGTAATTAAGCTGCGTACGGTTTGTCACTTTAAGCGAATTAAAGTTATCTATGGAATAGACTCCACAATTTTGTCATGGAGGCTATTCCATTACTGCAAGAATAGAGAGAGATAACTTTAAAATAAGCAATAAAATACACATATAAAATATAAGGTTAAGGTTGAAAAGTGTTTTAATGTTGTGGTTATCGACATTATGTAGTTGATAATCAATTTTGTACTATTTGATTTTTTTATTATAACGGAAGTGATAATTAACTCTGCCAATAGTGACTTTTTTCTTGTGATTGTAAATATAAAGAATCTTTTAGATATTCAAAATTTCAAGTAGCAAAAACCTCTCTCAAACAGCCTGAAAACCAAATCGAATCTTCTCTTCGCAGGATACTGTATCGCAGCATTCCCTTAGTAAAAATATTTAGTCTTTATTTTTCGTGTTTTTGAAGAATTTTTGACTAAGAATATTCTTAATCGTATCTAAATTAACGCCCATATCACGTTTTTACCTCTATTAATCGCTGGAATAACAATATTCTATAATAATTCGGCAATAGTATTTTCTTTCAACTATCCTATGTAACATGCTGTAATACATTCCAAGGACGTCATTTCAACATAATTCCATAATGAAAAATGAATGTTCGTGAAGAAGCTTTTCTTGATCATCAAACAAGTTGCTGGCTTAAGGGTTATATAATGTATAACGCATTTACGACACTGCTGCGCCCGTTGCACCGGCACAGAATTACTATATTAGCGCTATTAATTTCCGGCCTTTCGGTTAATCCAGTTTTGGCAGAAACACAGTATGATTCATTAATCATCCAAGCCAGATCTGGGGATACCGCGCCGGTTCTTGATTATTTACAAAAAGAATCCAAAGCGAGGCCGCTTAATAGCAGTCAAGTTGACGATTGGCTACAAATAGCCGGTTGGGCAGGGCGCGATCAGGAGGTAATAGATGTCTATGAACGATATCACTCTTCTATGAATCTCTCCTCGCGCGGGTTAGCCTCTGCAGCGCGTGCCTATCGCAATGAAAAACGCTGGGATCAAGCACTGGCGCTGTGGCAAAGCAGCTTAAAGAAAGATCCTACTAACCCAGACCTTATCACCGGCATGATCATGACGCAGGCTGACTCAGGGCGTGGTGGTGCTGTGTTAGAACAGGCAAAAGAGTTAGCCGAGCGCAACCCTTCCGCGCAAAATTATATGACTCTGTCTTATCTGAACCGAGCAACCAATCGTAATTATGATGCATTACAGGCTTCGAGTGAGGCGGTGCGTTTGGCACCAGAATCTGAGGAAGTGTTAAAAAACCACCTTGAGATTTTGCAACGAAACCGTATTGCTGATCCGGCGTTACAGCTTGCGAAAGAGAACCCGAAATTAGTGACTGCAGAGCAATATCGTCAACTCGAGCGAGATGCTGCGGCAGAGCAAGTGCGTATGGCTGTGTTGCCGACTCGCAGTGAAACTGAACGTTTTTATATCGCGGATCAGGCATTAGCGGATTATCAGGATTTGTTGACTCGCTGGAGTAAAGATCCCGCAGCACAGTCCGATTACCAACGAGCGCGTATTGATAGGTTGGGCGCATTGTTGGTTCGTCGCAACACTGCTGAGTTGATTAAAGAATATGAGGCCATGGAAGCCGAAGGCTACAAAATGCCTGACTATGCCCGTCGTTGGGCGGCTTCTGCTTATATCGACCGCCGGATGCCAGAAAAAGCAGCCCCGATCCTAACCAGTTTGTATTATGCCGATGGTAAAACATTCCGTAACAGTGATGACTTGCTTGATGCTGATGATCTCTATTACTCACTAAATGAAAGCGAGCAATTAGATAAAGCACATCAATTCGCTAAGAACTACAGCGAACAAACACCTTATCAAGTCGGTGTCTATGGTTTGCCGGGGAAAGAGCCGAATGATGATTGGATGGAGGGTCAGACGCTATTGGTGCAATCACTGGTGGCGCTCAATGATCTGCCTGCGGCACAGAAAAAACTGGAGACATTATCCAGTACGGCACCTGCTAACCAGAATTTACGTGTTGCCTTGGCTGGCGTTTATCTGGCCAGAGATTTACCGCGCAAATCTGAACAAGAATTGAAGGCCGTAGAATCATTGGCACCTCGTAGCCTGATTTTAGAACGTGCGCAGGCTGAAACAGCGATGGATTTACAAGAATGGCGTCAGATGGAGTTGTTGACGGATGATGTGATCGCTCGTTCGCCCGAAGATGTTCCATCGCAGGAATTAGACCGCCAACGTAAAGTTCATAATATGTATGAGTTGCGGGTAACCGGCAACCGAACGATTTCTTCTAATAGCCCTATCAGTGGCAACAAAGACTACGGTATTGAAACTTTGCTTTATAGTCCGCCTATTGCTGACAACTGGCGGGTATTCGGCGGCGGCAGCTATAACAATTCACAATTTGAAGAAGGAACCGGCATTAACCGTGTTATGCGATTAGGCGGAGAGTGGACTTCTCGCGACCATTGGGTTGAGGCTGAGGTAAATAATCAGAATTACGGTTTTGGTAATAAAACCGGTGCACGTTTATCGACTTGGTATGATTTTAATGACCATTGGCGAGTCGGAGGTCAAGTTGAAAGGTTGGCTAAAGATACTCCACTGCGTGCATTAAAAAACAACATTTATGCCAATAGTGCTTCAGCTTTTGTGTTCTGGAAGGCTGATGACCGACGTGATCTCGAATTTAATGTGACACCGTCAGATTTTTCAGATGGCAACAAACGTTGGGAATATGAGCTTAATGGGCGTCAGCGCATCTGGACTGGGCCTTACCTAACTGCAGATTTCAATCTGGGTTTGGCTGCTAGCACCAACACCAAAGAAGACGTGATTTATTACAACCCGAAAAGTGACTTTACCTACCTTCCTGCGGTCACGATAAATCACATTATGTATCGTCATTATAAAACAATCTGGAGTCAGCAAGTGCAGCTTGGTGTCGGTGGCTATTGGGAGAAAAACTACGGAAATGGCCTAGTCACCACGGCAAGTTATGGGCAACGGGTCCAATGGAATGATGTTGTTGATACTGGAGTGGCCATTACCTACGACAAGCGCCCCTATGATGGCACCCGTGAGCATGATCTCTCGCTCGCTTTCGATTTGAATTACCGTTTCTAAGGGACGCTCCATGGCAAAGATACTATTTTTTATTCGGATACTTGTAGTTGGAATGATAACGCTACTCGCATCCGTCTGTTATGCAGAAAAGCCGGTATTTGTTCCCCCAGCCGAGCGCGCATTGCCACTCAGTGAAAGACCGTGGCAGAAGAATACCTTTGTGGTTATTGCTTATCATGATGTTGAAGATGATTCCGCAGACCAGCGTTATCTTTCGGTACGCAGCAGCGCACTCAGTGAACAATTGGCTTGGTTGAAGGACAATCGCTACAACGTGGTTTCTGTAGATCAAATTCTGGCGGCTCGTAATGGTGGTGCACCTTTACCCGATAAGGCGGTATTACTTACTTTTGATGATGGTTACAGCAGTTTTTACACTCGCGTTTACCCATTATTAGAAGCTAATAATCTGAGTGCGGTGTTAGCCCCGGTTGGGACGTGGATTGATACACCGGCCAATAAAAAGGTGGATTTTGGTGGTTTAAGTACTGACCGGGATCGTTTCCTAACCTGGAAACAGATCGGTGAAATGTCAAAATCAAAATTGATTGAAATTGGTGCGCACACCTACGCCTCACATTATGGCGTAATAGCCAACCCGCAAGGGAATACTGAACCGGCAGCGGCCAATCTCATGTATGACCCTAAAACCAAAAAATATGAAACCGAAGCTGCTTTTAAGCAACGGATGGAAAAAGATATTTCATTGATAACTCAGCGGATTACCCAAGCTACGGGTAAACAGCCACGAGTTTGGGTTTGGCCTTACGGTGCACCAAATGGCACTGTTATCAATATATTGCGTCAACACGGCTACCAGATGGCAATGACACTGGAACCGGGTATTGGCAATGTTAATGATCTGATGAATATCCCGCGTATTCTGATCAGTAATAATCCGTCCTTAAAGGATTTTGCCCAGTTAGTCACTTCCGTACAGGAAAAAGACATCATGCGGGTAGCGCATGTGGATTTGGATTATCTCTACGATCCAGACCCGGTGCAGGAAAAGGAAAACCTCGATAAGTTAGTGCAGCGTATTTCGGATTTACGTGTGACTACCGTGTTTTTACAGGCATTCTCTGATCCAAAAGGGGATGGCAATATTCGGCAGGTTTATTTCCCTAACCGCTGGATACCGATGCGCCAAGACCTGTTTAACCGAGTGGCGTGGCAGCTAGCTTCACGCCCAGATGTTGATGTATATGCCTGGATGCCGGTATTGGCATTTGAAATGGACTCATCGTTACCACGAATTCAACGTATTGATCCAAAAACGGGTAAAACCAGCATCGATCCGGATCAATATCGTCGTCTATCACCATTTAATCCGGAAGCTAGACAGCGCATTATTGATATTTACCGCGATATGGCATATAGCGCACCGATTGACGGGATTCTATATCACGACGATGCGGTTATGTCTGATTTCGAGGATGCATCACCGGATGCTATTCGTGCGTACGAAAAAGCGGGCTTCCCTGGGTCGATTGTCGAGATACGTAATAATCCAGAAATGATGGCGCGTTGGACTCGCTATAAGAGCAAATATTTGGTCGATTTTACCAACGAATTGACCCGCCAAGTGCGAGATATCCGTGGCCCGCAAGTGAAGTCAGCCCGCAATATATTTGCTATGCCGATTTTGGAACCGGAAAGCGAAGCATGGTTTGCCCAGAATCTTGATGATTTTTTGGCTAACTATGACTGGGTTGCCCCAATGGCCATGCCATTAATGGAGAAGGTGCCACTATCAGAGTCTAACGAGTGGCTTGCTGAATTGGTTAATAAAGTTGCGCAGCGCCCAGGCGCACTCAATAAAACTGTATTTGAACTGCAATCGAAGGACTGGACCAAACCTGAAGGCAGCAATGCTATCAGTGGCCCGATACTGGCGGGATGGATGCGCCAGTTGCAGTTAAATGGCGCGCAAAATTTTGGTTACTACCCGGATAACTTTATCACTGGCGAACCACCGCTAAAAGATGTCCGCCCTGTGCTATCTTCTGCTTGGTATCCTTTATATGATCGATAGAATTATTGCGTTACTCATCCTATGCCTGGTACTGAGCATTCCTGCGGGAATGATCCTGCTCTTTACCGGCGATGTGCTGCTGAATTTTGTTTTCTTCTACCCACTCTTTATGTCCGGTATTTGGATAACAGGCGGCGTCTACTTCTGGCTACGCCGGGAAAGACATTGGCCGTGGGGCGATGATGTACCGCCTCCGGAGCTGAAAGGGAACCCACTCGTGTCTATTTTGATCCCTTGCTTTAACGAGGGGCTGAATGCACGGGAAACTATTCACGCAGCTTTGGCGCAGAGCTATACCAATATTGAAGTTATCGCCATCAATGACGGCTCCAGTGATGATACCGCACAAATACTGGACGCAATGTTGGTTGAAGACCCGCGTTTACGTGTTATTCATCTGGCGCATAATCAGGGCAAAGCGATAGCTCTTCGTATGGGTACGGCTGCGGCACGTAGTGAATATCTGGTCTGTATCGATGGCGATGCTTTGCTGGATAAGAATGCGGTGCCGTACTTGGTCGCCCCGTTGATTGCGAACCCTCGCACCGGTGCGGTCACCGGTAACCCGCGTATTCGCACACGTTCAACACTGATTGGTCGCGTTCAGGTGGGTGAGTTCTCATCTATCATCGGCTTGATTAAACGGACTCAGCGAGTCTATGGTCAAGTCTTCACTGTGTCGGGTGTTGTGGCCGCTTTTCGCCGTAGGGCGTTGGCTGATGTGGGCTACTGGAGCCCAGACATGATTACCGAAGATATTGATATCAGCTGGAAATTACAGATAAGACATTGGTCGGTGTTCTTCGAGCCACGCGGCTTGTGCTGGATTTTGATGCCAGAAACCTTACGAGGGTTATGGAAACAGCGTCTGCGTTGGGCACAGGGTGGGGCAGAAGTCTTCTTGAAGAATATGTTCAAACTGTGGCGCTGGCGTAATCGCCGGATGTGGCTGTTATTCCTTGAGTATTCACTGTCTATCACGTGGGCATTTACTTATCTGTTTAGTATCATTTTGTTCCTGCTGGGTTTGGTGATTACTTTACCACCGGGAATTCATGTGCAGACGGTCTTCCCACCAGCCTTTACCGGTATGGTATTGGCGCTGACTTGCCTGCTGCAGTTTGCTATCAGTTTGGTGATTGAACGGCGCTATGAGCCTAACCTGGGGAGTTCGCTGTTCTGGATTATCTGGTATCCAATGGTTTACTGGATGCTGAGTTTGTTCACCACAGTGGTTTCGTTCCCCAAAGTCATGCTCAACACCAAGCGTAAACGTGCGCGTTGGGTTAGCCCAGACCGCGGGATCGGGAGGGTTAAACCATGAGTGCACCTTTGATTCATACCGAACAACGGGCGATCCCCCGCTGGATCGATATTATTATTACTGCATTGGCTTGGTTCGGTTTTATCTTTCTGTTCGTGAAGGGCTTTTTGGATATGATCCACCGAGCCCCAAATATGGGGCCGATCCCGTTCAGAATGTATATTCTGGCTGGTCTAACGACTCTGGCACTGTATGCGGCAATTGCGGCATTCAATGCCATCGTGCTGATTGTTTGGGCCAAATATAACCAAGTGCGCTTTCAGGTTGAGCGCCGCGGGCATCGGCCGCATCTTAATGATGATGAGTTAGCCGACAGTTTGGATGTTTCCGGTGACATGATTGCTCAATTAAAAGCGGGTTCTTGCCTCACGTTGTATAACGATGAGCATGGGCAGCTATTAGAGGTTAAAGAAGGGTTACAGCTCCCCTCTGTTGCGCCCGTCGTCAATTTACGACGCGGATAATCGTTAAAGCATTACTGAATACCCGATGTGCAACTACGCGGGTATTCAGTTCTCACCTTATGTTGTTCCTCACAGAGTCAATATCACCAAATTCTGTTTTGTATATTACTTCTGCTTTATATATTGCTATGATTTAACAGGACTTATCTTGGATGATAATGCGCGGATGTTCATTATTGATATTTTTGGCAGTTGCGCAATAACGGGAGCATGCAATGAAACAAAACCATTTCGGACAAACTATCGGAGCAGAATTAGCGCATTGGCAATCAGCGCAACGACCTCAACGGGAGATTCTGCCCGGGCATTTTTGTTATCTGGCCCCAGTTAATATCGATAAACATGAAACATGCTTATATCAGGCATATCACATGGTCAAAGAAACAAGCGATTGGACTTATTTTTATTGTGAACGACCTGAAAGTGAAGCTGACTTCCATCAATATCTCCAAACATTAATTAATGCTAAAGATGCCTTTCACTATACCGTTGTTGATGCGCAATCAGGTTTTGCTTTAGGGACTGTGGGGTTACAACGAATTGATGAAAATAATGGTGTTATCGAGATAGGCTCAGTTAATTGGTCACCCCGTTTAAAACGTCATTCAGCGGGAACTGAAGCTATATATCTATTACTGCATTACGTATTCGACAAGTTAGGCTATCGCCGCTGTGAGTGGAAGTGTGACTCATTGAATGAACCATCAAACAAAGCAGCATCGCGATTCGGATTTCAATATGAAGGGCAATTCCGGCAGGCTATTGTGACCAAAGGGCGTAATAGAGATACTAATTGGTATTCCATAACGGACCGCGAGTGGCCAATAATTAAGCAGGCCTTTAATGATTGGTTGGCTATGGATAACTTTGATAGCCAAGGTAAACAGAACGCGCGCTTGCAGGATTTAAGAATTAGTCGTTAGTGATAATGATTAATTCTATCTTATTGTATTTATTTGCCATTTTTAATTTCGCCTTTACTTAAAACAGAGAGAAAAGCAGTAAAGGTGAAATAAGACTGGAGATTTAATTCGAGGAGTATTACGGGGTTTAATAGTATAGCGCGATGTAAAAAATAATTAGAGTGAAAAGTGAGCAAACAGATAAATTATATTTTTTTACATTTTTGTATCGCGAAACTTAAGAGTGTCATTATACTGTAATCATCTGGCGGTATTTTTCACACGGTGCACAGCTTAGGCTGTTGTTTATCACTGCGGGGATCGCTAATGGTAGAGTCCATGATTGGGCTGTTAAGACAAGACCAAAGTTTCATTCAAGCAACTCGTTGTAACGAGGGCTTCCCATCCGACTCTAAAATTCCAGTAATACAATCATTATCTATCCCGACTATTTCTGTATTAACAATATTCTTGTTACCCGCGTTCTTGTTCCCAGTATTAATAATACGTGATAACTCCCCTTGCGATACTGTATTCAATCGATGTCTGTTTTTACTCAGCTCATTTGAGAGTTTACCTTACTCGCATTTTTCATTGGCTATTATTGGCTGCAAAGGAAGCCAAAACCTCATCCGTATGTGAAACATAATCGCGCAGGCAATTTCTGCTGCGGTAGGTGAATCAAACTGAAAGGTGCCACTATGGGAAGACAGAAAGCAGTGATCAAAGCTCGTCGTGAAGCGAAACGCGTAATTAGACGTGATTCACGTAGTCATCGTCAGCGTGAGGAAGAAAACGTGACATCGTTAGTACAAATGGGCGGTGTTGAATCAATAGGTATGGCACGGGATAGCCGTGATACCTCCGTTATTCAGGCGCGTACGGAAGCTCAAGGTCATTACTTATCAGCCATAGAAAGTAAACTACTCATCTTCGCTACCGGTGAAGCGGGATGCGGTAAAACCTTTATCAGCGCAGCCAAGGCTGCTGAAGCATTAATTCACAAAGAAGTTGATCGGATAATTGTGACGCGGCCTGTTCTACAGGCAGATGAGGATCTGGGTTTCTTGCCTGGTGATATCTCTGAGAAATTCGCGCCTTATTTCCGCCCGGTGTATGACATTCTGTTGCGCCGACTTGGTTCGTCTTTCTTGCAATATTGTCTACGACCGGAAATTGGCAAGGTAGAAATTGCACCTTTCGCCTACATGCGTGGGCGTACCTTTGAAAATGCGGTGGTGATCCTCGATGAGGCACAAAATGTAACCGCCAGCCAGATGAAGATGTTCCTGACCCGTCTTGGTGAAAACGTCACGGTCATTGTTAATGGCGATATTACCCAATGCGACCTTCCGCGTGGCGTAAAATCAGGTCTTAGCGATGCGTTAGAGCGCTTTGCTGAGGATGAGATGATTGGCATCATCCGCTTTGATAAACAGGATTGTGTCCGTTCTGCACTCTGTCAGCACACGTTAAATGCCTATTCGTAACTTAAGATTATGAATAGATGACCCGATAAAAAAGGGCAAGCGCCAAAACGCTTGCCCTTTGCTTATTCAGGCTATTTTGAGGTATTAACCACTACAGCATAATTGTCATCATATAAGCCGCAAACAGTGCCAGATGGGCGGTGCCATTGAGGACGTTCGTTCTGCCGGTAGAGAATGAAATTTGCGACAGAATCAAGACACTCACCATCACCACAATATGAGGTGCTTCCAGACCAAAGGTTAGCTCTTGCCCGGTCAGCACAGCAATTAAGGTCACCGCAGGAACAGTCAATGAAATTGTCGCCAGCACGGAACCGAAAAAGAGGTTCATCGCACGCTGTACCTGATTGGCTAATACCGCTTTCAACGCCCCTAAACCTTCCGGTGACAAGATAAGTAAAGCTATCAAGAAACCTGTAAATTTCGCTGGCGCATTTAATTCTGTCAACAACGCTTCGAGTGGGTTGGCATCAAATTTAGTGACCGCAATAACTGCCACCAAATGAATTAACAACCAGAAGGTGTGCCACAGGCTACTGTGGGAAGATGGTTTACCGTGGTGAGGGTCACTAGGGTCATCACCTTCGTCTTCATGTTCGTAAACAAACAGGCTTTGATGTGTTTTAGTTTGGATAAGCAGGAATACGCCATACATCGCTGCCGAAATTGCGGCAACAACCAATGATTGCGCTACCCCAAAATCCCCACCGGGTAGGGTACTTGGGAGTACCAATACAATAATTGCCAGTGGGAAGATGGCCATTAGATATTGTTTGATACCGACCAAATTGACATGCTGGGTAGCAAATTTACGGCCACCAAGGAGCAAAGACACCCCAACCAATCCACCCACAACAATCATGATGACAGAATAGAGTGTGTCGCGCATTAATGCGGGGGCAGCATCGCCAGTTGCCATCATCGCCGAGATCAAACTGACCTCAAGCACTACCACGGAGAGGCTGAGAATTAAGGAGCCATAGGGTTCACCCAAGCGGTGTGCCAATACATCGGCATGACGAACCACACTGAATGCACTGCTCAGAATACCGACCAGCGCTATGAGGTTGATGATAATAACGGCGGCAAAATTACTGGTGTCACCCCAGATATTAAGGATAACCAGTGCAACGATAGGCAAGATCAAAGAGTATTCGTGGTGGCGGGATTTAGATCGGCCAGGATCGTTTTGCGACTTCATTTCGAGAGCGCTCCTAATAACTTTACTGCATTAAATAGGCATTAGAGCCATTTAACGATAATTAAGTGCCATATTGTAGGCTAAGTAGCCTTAAGACTAACAAATAACAGGAAATTGTCGCAGGAAATTTACAAGGTTTTAACCGAGAAGAGTAGAAAAAAAGTGATGAAAATGGACATAACAAAGTGATGTCCATTGATTTTATAGATATTAATGTAGTCTAGTCGTCAATATTGTCCATCACTTCATGGCGTTTGTGATGATAATCTTCTTCATTCAACCCTTCACGCCAATAGGGAACGGCATAAAGTTGATGACGTTCACAGCCTTTTTCGCGACGCAGATAACGACGTAAGACGACCACCAATCTATCTTCACCTGCTAGCCAGAAAGTTGCTTCTTCCATCGGCAACGTCAATGCACAGAATTGGGTGATAACTTCATCCGTTTTTTCGGTACCCCCGATGACCCAGCTCAGTTCAACACCGGCAGGTTTAACCAGATCAAGCACATCTTGTGGAGTATCCACACGAATAATGACGTGACCTTGCGCATCGGCTGACAGTGTTTCCAATAACGCGGCAATAGCCGGGAGTGAAGAGGGGTCGCCTACCAAATAGCTGTACGCGGCTGCGGGTAACATGGTCTCTGGGCCACCGGGATTGGTGATGCCCAGCCAGTCACCAGCTTTAGCATGACGGGCAAAATTCACCGCTGGACCACTGTGATCATGAAGAGCAAATTCAATATCAATCTCGCCTTGTTCAGGGCGAACTGCTCGAACAGAGTAGGTGCGAACAACCGGACGAATGTCTGCTGCGGGCCATATCGGGCCTTTTTCTCCCAGTACCGGTAATTCAGGCTGTGTTTGGTTCGGTAAAGGTAGAAAGACCTTTAAGTGAGCTCCAGCGCAATTTGACGGATAGTTCTCTAATGTAGGGCTATGGAAGGTAATTCGACGCAAATGGGGGGAGGTGTCTACTATCTTTTTTACCTGCACCAAGTGCGGAGGTGTGGGACGGTATTTGGGTTTGGCTGCGGTTGATTCTGTGGTCACAGTTTATCCTTATTACTTTTATGGTGTTTTATTTTTGCTACGTCAGCCAGTAGGATCTATGGCTTATAAGGCCGTAAATTATATCACCAACCAATGTTAATGATAATTATTTGCATGAGAAGAGTGTAAGGAAAGCGATATTTAGCTGATAGGTTGGACAATTGCAGTGCGTCGGAAATGCATTCTTAGGCGTAACATTGTGACCAACGCTACGGCCATCACAGCCATAGCTGCCAATGGAAGTTGTTGTAAATGTAAACCAAAGGCTAATAATGTGCCGCCAAGCCAAGCGCCGAGAGCATTACCCAGATTGAAAGCACTCTGGTTAAATGTTGATGCCAAATTAGGAGCATCACGGGCTTGATCCACCACCAAGAGTTGCAGCATAGGGCACAGAGCGAATGCGACAATACTCCAGATAAATAATGTCAGTAGTGCCGGTAAATAAAAACCAATGGTGTAGTGAAGAGCGAGCAGGATAGCGATTAATATGGCTATCAATCTCGTCATCGAACCTACCAGATTTCTATCCCCTAATCGCCCCCCTAGAACACTCCCGATAGACAAGCCAACGCCAAGAATGAGCAGTACAACTGTCACGCCGTGTTCAGACACACGAGTAACTTCGCGCAATAAGGGAGCAATATAGGTGAAAACAGTAAAGAGACTGGTATTGGTTAATACGGATAACAGCAGGGCAGTTTGCACTTTCTTCTGCATCAGCGTTTTGAACTCTAACTTTGGGCTGATTTTCTTCATTGGAATATGACTTGGTAGCCACGCTATGACGGCAATAATGGCAACAATACCGATAGCGCTAACCCCCCAAAATGCCGCACGCCAGCCGAAAGCCTGACCGATTGCCGTCCCCAGCGGCACACCCAACACGTTCGCTAACGTGACACCCATAAAGACCAATGCGATTGCCCGAGCACGGCGATTGGGCTGAACCAAATCGGTGGCGACTACCGATGCCAACCCAAAGAATGTGCCGTGGCACAGAGCGGCAATAATACGAGCAGCCATTAATAGGTTATAGGTTTCAGCCAAGGCACACAGAACATTGCCGATAATAAACAGGACGATTAAGCCCAATAGCGTGGATTTACGTGGAATTCTTGCCGTCGCAATAGCCAATAAAGGAGCGCCGACCACCACCCCCATGGCATAAACAGAAACCAGCATACCGGTTTTAGGGATACTGACCCCCAAATCATGGGCAACTTCTGGCAACAGTCCCATAATGACAAACTCGCTGGTGCCAATGCCAAATGTAGCAATGGTTAGTGCAATAATAGCCAACGGCATGAATAACTCCCGAACAGTCTCCCTTGGCGCGAGAGACTGAATAACAACAATATCAACTCGCTCCCTGACATGAATATGAAAGAGAAAAAGTCTTTGTAGGTGAATTTAATTGGACAATTTTATCATCGACCCTAAATGGCGTCTAACGGCAAAGTGCTATATTAAAAAGTAATTAAATATAGCAAATTTCATTTTTATGTTTTGAATTCAGCTAAATATATAACACCGTATAAACTCCTATTTACTTGATAAATAATATTATTTTTGTTTTTTCACCTTAAAGCGATTGCCTGGTCTCCATCATTCACTTTGCTTAGTACAAAAAAACATAAGCAGCGGCTTTTTTGTATTTGTTTGTCACCTTTGTCCCCCGTAAATCTATACATCAAACAAAACACGATAAAAGGGGGTTAGTGTGAATTTCCAGCAACTCAAAATTATTCGGGAATCGGCCCGTTGCAATTACAACCTTACTGAAGTGGCAAATACTTTATTTACCTCGCAATCCGGTGTCAGCCGGCATATTCGAGAGCTGGAAGAAGAATTAGGCATTGAGATATTTATTCGGCGTGGTAAACGTCTGTTAGGGATGACTGAGCCGGGGAAAGAATTGCTGACGGTAGCGGAACGCATGTTAAATGATGCGAATCAGATTCGCCGATTAGCCGATGTATTCAGTAACAATGATAGTGGGCAGCTACACATAGCAACGACTCATACTCAAGCGCGCTATAGCTTGCCCCGAGTCATTAAAGAGTTTCGCTTGCTGTATCCGCAGGTCAAGTTAGTCATCAGTCAGGGGAATCCACAAGAAATTGCCGCAATGTTGCAATCCGGTGAGGCTGATATTGGCATTGCTACCGAAGTATTGATGAGCGATGAGGCTGTGGCTGCATTTCCATATTATCGCTGGCATCACGCGATTGTTGTGCCGGAAAATCATCCATTAACGCAAGAATCCAATATCACGCTAGAAATCTTAAGTCGTTTGCCATTAATTACTTACCGTCAAGGTATCACCGGGCGCTCCCGATTGGACAACGCCTTTAAAAACGCAGGTCTGATACCTGATATTGCGCTCAGTGCCCAAGATTCTGATGTGATCAAAACCTATGTTGAATTGGGGCTGGGGGTTGGGATTCTGGCTGATATGTCCTATGAGGCGCATCGCGATAAAGGGCTGGTACGGCTGAATGCGGAACATCTCTTTGATGCCAACACGGTTTGGTTGGGATTAAAACGCGGTCAGTTACAACGTAACTTTATCTGGTTCTTTATCCAGCTCTGTAATCCAACACTTTCTCTGCATGACATTAAAGAGAAAGTGTTGGCTGAAGCAAGCAATGAGGTGGTGATCGACTACCAAATTTAGAAAGATGACGTGATGGGCCGGGTCAAAACGTCAGTCAAGATCATCGTTATCTGGCGTAAACCGCACTCGGACTTCCGTCCCTCCTTCGTCTCGCTGACGAATATCGCACTGGCCGTGCAAGCTGGCGGCGCGATCTTGCATGATTATCAGGCCGTAATGATTCGGCCGCTGACTGGCCTGACCGATCCCGCAACCGTTGTCGATGATTGACATAACGATATCACCACCCTCCGCCGTGACGCTGACAGCAGCTTTACTGGCATGAGCGTGCTTATAAATATTATTGAGTGCCTCACGAGCAATATTGACCATATGAATTGCTTGGTGGTCGGGAACGGCGCCTGAAGCTAAGTTAAAATCGAAAGTAATAGGCACACCGGCTCGCTCGCCGAACTCGTTGACCAGTGTTTGTAGTGCCGCTTGCAATGTGGCTGCATTCAATTTCAGACGAAATGTTGTCAGCAATTCGCGTAACTCGCGATAAGCAACATTCAGTTCATCGCGCATTTGCTGCACTAATAACTTACTGGGTTCGGGCAAATCCGGGGCCTGCATTTGCAAACAACTGATTTGTATCTTCAGGCAAGAGAGCGATTGGGCGATTGAGTCATGTAACTCACGTGCGATAGCGGAGCGTTCCTCCATCAGTAGTAATTGCTGTTGATGCCGCGCCTGACTTTCTAGCGCCAAAGTACTGGTCAACTGCTCAACTAACATATTCACCAGTTGCTGTTGATCAGAATTAAGCGGGTTATCTGATGGCAGCTTTGCCAGCAGCAAACCATATTGGCCAAGTTTATCACTCAGACTCCAACTCAGCGATTCACGTGAGGTGGTGTGGCTCACTACCGTTGTTGAACCACTAATGGTTAGCGGTGTAGGGCGATTTTGTGGTGGTAAATATTCTCCATCGGCATTATCAGCAAGATGGGCGCGATAGAGATGATTTTCATACAAACATATCTGCACATTTTCCAACGGCGTCAGGGCTTGTAATTGCTCAATAACCGGCACTAGACGTTCACTCAGCGGCTGGTGGGTATGCAGTTGACGGCTACTGTGATAGAGAAAGGCCAACACTTGGTTTTTTTGTTGTAAGTCGGCTGTTTTCTGGGCAACACGCTGTTCCAAGTCACTGTAAATTAATGACAACTCCTGCGACATTCGATTCAGTGCAGTACCCAACATCCCCATTTCATCTCGTTGATATGAAAGAGTGTAGCGCTTACTGAAATCCCCACGGCCAATCGCATTCGCCATTGAGATTAATTGCAGCCATGGACGCAATAAACGGCGGCGCAGATAGTAAATAGTTGCCAGTAGGAGCCCCAATGTCAGAACGATAAAGACTAACTGAATCATGGTGACGAGTAGGAGGCGCTGCTCGGTTTTATGGTCAATGGCGAGTACCAGCGCGTCAAGCTGGTGGACAAAATCTGCCACGCTGTTGGAGACATCATCGGGATGCTTGGCTTGCAACAGTTGCGGTTTTAACGTGTTTTGCCAGTAGCGCTCAATTTGCTGGTACTGGCTGGTTAAGCCTTCCCGCTGAAGGGCATGCTGTAAATCACTGCTGGTCTTGTCCTGCTCCAGTGCCGTCAAATAGGGCAGATCACGATTATCCAACGGCACCATTGAAAGTAACCGGTAGCTTTGCATGCGCAGCGAACCTGCTTTATTAATGGCATGTGCGTTACCCTGAATGCTTTGTGCCATCCATGACGAAATTGTCATGCCAGCGAGCCCTAGCATTCCCAGCAGTATCATCAGCAAAGCTATCTGATTAACCAATGGGATGAGATAACGTTTCATAAAGTGGAGTTCCTTTAGCCAATAAGCGTAGCGACCTTGCCGCGAATGAACGCTGATGGGGATGATGTCAATGAGACTTCATCCCGGCGGCAGTCATCATCATACGGAACAGCATCGAGACTGCCAATAACGCCAGCACACTAGCGCACCAGATAAGCAGCATCCAACCGAATTTTTTCCACCAAGGTGCTTTTACCTGTTCTAGGGGTTGGGAGGACGAGTGTGATTTCATCATTCAGTGATAACCCTGTTCGTGATTGATTTTCCCTCGAAAGACGTAATAGCTCCAGAAGGTGTAAACCAATATGATTGGAATAATAAAGAGCGCGCCAACCAGCATAAACCCCAGGCTTTGTGGCGGTGCTGCGGCCTGCCATAAGGTAATTGATGGTGGAATAAGGTAAGGCCAAATACTGATGCCCAAGCCGCTATACCCCAAAAACACGAGAAGCAGGGTCAGCAGGAAGGGAGCATAATGGCCGCCTTGATTGACTGAACGGAGCAATGACCCGCTGGCGAAAAGCACTAATATGGGCACGGGCAAAAACCAAAACAGATTGGGCAAGCTGAACCAACGTGCGGCAATTTGTGGATGTGTCAGCGGTGTCCATAGACTAATAACCGCAATAATTAATAACATCAGCAAAGTGAGTGGCGTAGCCAGTTTGTGCATTATCTGTTGTACATGACCCTCGGTTTTCATAATCAGCCAAGTGCATCCCAATAAGGCGTAAGCCGTGACAAGGCCTAAACCACAAAATAGAGCAAAGGGAGTCAACCAATCAAATGCTCCGCCACTGTAACTGCGCCCTGTGACGGGGAATCCATGAATGAAGGCACCAACAACCATTCCTTGTGTAAATGTGGCAACCAGTGAACCGCCAATAAAAGCTTTATCCCAGATATGCTGTTTTTCCGGGGTGGCTTTAAAACGGAATTCAAATGCCACGCCACGAAAAATCAGGCCTAACAGCATGAGAGTAAGTGGAATCGCCAGCGCATCCAAAATAACAGCATAGGCTAACGGGAAAGCCCCCAAGAGGGCGGCCCCCCCCAACACTAGCCAAGTTTCGTTGCCATCCCATACCGGGGCAACGCTGTTCATCATGAGATCACGGTCACGGCCATTTTTGACCAGCGGAAACAAAATCCCGATCCCTAAGTCAAAACCGTCCATAACCACATACATCATGGTGCTAAAGACGATAATGACAAACCAAATCAGTGGCAGATCAATGCCCATAATAAGCTCCTGTTTTTGGGCCTTTGCGAATGAGTCGCATCATGTAGGCGTAACCGACACCAAATACCGAACCATAGACCAAGATGAAGATAACCAAACTGATGCTCATATGTATTTCACCATGAGATGAAACGGCATCGCTGGTGCGCTGGAGGCCATAGACAATCCAGGGCTGGCGGCCCACTTCGGTGGTAAACCAGCCAGCTAGAATCGCAATCAGCCCTGATGGCCCCATCCACAAAACGAAATAGAGAAAGGGGCGAGATTGATACAATCCGCCACGCCAGCGCAGCCATAAGCTCCAAAAACCAGCTAAAATCATTAACATACCCAATCCAACCATGATGCGAAAAGACCAGAACACAATGGTTGAGTTGGGGCGATCTTCCGGTGGGAATGATTTCAGCGCTGGGATCTGTTTATCCAGACTGTGTGTCAGGATTAGACTTCCTAAGTAGGGGATTTTCAGCGCAAAGTGAGTTTTCTCCTGTTTCATATCCGGCCAGCCGAACAGAATTAGCGGGGTCGGTTCGCCGGGTTCATTTTCCCAATGACCTTCAATGGCTGCAATTTTAGCCGGCTGATATTCCAGCGTATTTAGCCCATGAGCATCACCAATAGCCGCTTGAAGTGGCGCAACAATCAGAGCCATCCACATCGCCATTGAGAGCATCTTTCGCATCGCAGGGGTATCGCGCTTGCGCAGCAAATGCCAAGCGGCAGAAGCGCCGACAAAAAATGCGGAGGCCAGAAAAGCAGCTGTCGACATGTGTAGCAGCCGGTAAGGGAATGAGGGGTTAAAGATCACTTTTAGCCAGTCAACGGGTACAACTTGCCCATTAATAACGTCGAAACCTTGAGGCGTCTGCATCCAACTGTTGGAGGCCAGAATCCAGAAGGTCGACATTAAGGTGCCCAATGCCACCATACAGGTGGCGAAGAAATGTAAACCGGGGCCGACGCGATTCCAACCAAACAGCATGACACCCAAAAAACCAGCCTCAAGGAAGAAGGCGGTTAGGACTTCGTAGGTTAACAATGGGCCGGTGATACTACCGGCAAACTCAGAAAAAAAGCTCCAGTTAGTGCCAAATTGATAGGCCATAACTAAACCAGAAACCACACCCATGCCAAAGTTTACGGCAAATATTTTTGACCAGAAATGATACAAACTGCGGTAATCCTCATTTTTGGTTTTTAGCCACAACCCTTCCAGTACCGCCAAAAAACTGGCGAGTCCGATAGTGATCGCAGGAAAGATGATATGGAATGAAATGGTGAAAGCGAATTGGATTCTGGCCAACTCAAGAGCGGTTAAGCCAAACATAGCGACCTCGCTGCAAACATGGTACTGCCTCATCAATCGATAAAATGAATCATGCGCACAGTCGTGACTTATTGGCGTCATTACTGGCGATTATTTCGGGGAGTGAACTTGGCAGATAGTTAACCATAAGTTAAAGTGGCTATAATAGTGACAATTAAATCAATCTTACCTATAACAGTTGGCCTATGACTCGATATGAACAGTTAGCGCAACAAATCCGGGCGCAAATACAGTCCAAGGTTTGGCAGGCAGGTGACAAACTGCCCTCATTGCGGGAAAGTTGTAAACAATCAGGTTTAAGTTTAATGACTGTGGTGCAGTCTTATCAGTTACTGGAAAGTCAGGGCTGGATCGTGGCGCGTCCGCAGTCGGGATATTATGTTGCTTCTCGTCCAACCCAATTGCCTCAGCCACAACGGGGTAAAAAACTGCATTTGGATGAACAGGTAGACATTAATACCTTTATTTTTGATGTGTTACAGGCCGGAAAAGATCCGGCAATTATGCCTTTTGGTTCGGCATTTCCAGACCCCAGTCTATTGTTGCAACCGCGTTTATCACGGGCGTTGGCCGGTGTCGCACGCAAAATATCACCGCAGAGTTCTGTGGCCAACTTACCTCCGGGCAATGAAAGTTTACGGCGCAATATTGCCCAGCGTTATGCCGCCAGTGGCATGAATGTTTCGCCAGAGGAAATTGTGATTACCGCAGGTGCGATGGAGTCATTGAGTCTCAGTTTGCAGGCAGTGACACAACCTGGAGATTGGGTGGTTATCGAGTCGCCTGCATTTTATGGCGCATTACAGGCGATAGAGCGTCTACGTTTAAAAGCCATTGCTATTACCACCCACCCGCAAAACGGGATAGACCTAGATGCGCTTGAGCAGGTGATTAGCCAGTACCCGATCAAAGCCTGCTGGTTGATGACACATTTTCAGAATCCATTGGGCTGTATGATGTCTTGGCCGCAGAAAAAACGGCTGGTGGCGCTGCTGCAACAGAATAATATTTCACTGATCGAAGACGACGTTTATGGTGAGCTGTATTTTGGTGCCGAGCGACCACTGCCGGCAAAAGCACTTGATCAACATCGGCAAATTCTGCACTGCTCGTCTTTTTCTAAATGTTTGGCACCGGGGTTTCGCGTGGGGTGGGTAGCGGCGGGAGAGCATGCACAGCGGATCCAGCATTTACAACTGATGAGTACCGTCTCGGCCAGTGTTCCTACACAATTGGCTATTGCCGATTACCTCAGCCAAGGGGGTTATGATATCCATCTGCGCCGTTTGCGCCGCATAATGGAACAGCGCTTAAATGCATTGCGTCAGACGGTGGTGGAACATTTTCCTAAAAACGTCAAAATTAGCCACCCGGCAGGGGGCTATTTCTTATGGGTGGAATTGGAACCCCCTTTTAATGCCAGTGAATTGTACCGGCGAGCATTGGCGCTGGGGGTCAGTATTGCACCGGGCAGGATGTTCACGACAGGCAGCCAATTTGATCACTGTTTTCGCCTGAATGCTTCCTTCGCTTGGTCAGAGCAAAGTGAAAAAGCCATTCGCATTTTGGCGCAACTCATTACTCAATTGACGGGAGAAACAGGGCACCGTTCTCGCTAATCAGCCGTTTATTTCTTCGCACTATGATGCTGGCTGCGCCCAGAAATGGCGTTAATGCCAGCATAATCTTCTGTTGATACCCTCGATTTCTTTCTGTTTGCGTTATGCATAAACAACCTTATTTCATTTTGCAACGCCACATTCCCCACAGCAGAAATGCACTTAATTGATGCGTTCACTGCTCATTTATAGGGCATGATAAAACTCTATTGTTATTTTTGTGTTGCTAAAGTGTGATCTGATAGAGCAAAAATCAAAATTGGCCTCAATTGCATATAATATCGAGAAAATCTACTGGATTGGGCAGTGTAACCGCTTAAATTCAGTATGAATGCTAGCCATGTGCATAATTATGCAATTTAAATTATTGTTTTAATGGAATTAATACATTCTATTCACATAGTGGCTGGTGTGGCACGAAAGCTGCTGTACACTTTATATCAGGTGAATATATTTCATTCTTCATTGTTAACAGAGTACGAGATTTTTGTTGGTGAGGACGATAATCCCGACAACCTTTCTCTCAACCCAATATTTACGCTGATTAAAGAGGCCAATATGGAACAGCCAATCCCGGTTACCCGACAGTCTTTTGATGAATGGATCGTCCCAACCTATGCTCCGGCAGATTTTATCGTGGTGCGCGGTGAAGGTGCGACGCTGTGGGATCAGCAGGGCAAATCTTATATCGATTTTGCCGGTGGCATTGCGGTCAATGCTCTGGGGCATGGGCATCCGGCGGTCAAAGCTGCATTGATTGAGCAAGCCGACAAAGTGTGGCATCTGGGGAATGGCTATACCAACGAGCCAGTATTGCGCTTGGCAAAACAACTGATTGACGCCACTTTCGCCGAGAAAGTGTTTTTCTGTAACTCAGGTGCTGAGGCCAATGAGGCAGCGCTGAAACTGGCACGCAAATATGCATTGGATAATTTTGCCAACAAACCGGGTCAGCAGGGTGAGAAGAACCAGATTGTTGCATTCAGAAATGCATTTCATGGCCGGACATTGTTTACCGTCTCGGCAGGGGGGCAGCCTAAATACTCGCAAGATTTCGCGCCATTACCGGGCGGTATCAGCCACGGTATTTTTAATGATTTAGCCTCCGCGGCAGCTCTGATTACAGACCAAACCTGCGCAGTGATTGTCGAGCCAATTCAGGGTGAAGGCGGTGTGTTACCCGCAGATAAAGAGTTTCTGCACAGTTTGCGGATGTTGTGTGATCAGCACAATGCCTTACTGATTTTTGATGAAGTGCAAACGGGTGTAGGTCGTACCGGAGAACTGTACGCTTACATGCACTATGGCGTCACTCCGGATGTATTGACCAGCGCTAAAGCACTCGGTGGTGGGTTCCCTATTGCGGCAATGCTGACGACAACAAAATATGCCAGTGCACTGAATGTTGGCAGCC
Source organism: Yersinia vastinensis (assembly GCF_044905075.1). Lineage (NCBI taxonomy): Bacteria > Pseudomonadati > Pseudomonadota > Gammaproteobacteria > Enterobacterales > Yersiniaceae > Yersinia > Yersinia vastinensis. The sequence continues at coordinate 2,698,790 of NZ_CP173260.1, read as the reverse complement.
ATGGCACGACTTACGGCGGCAACCCACTAGCGTGCGCTGTCGCTGGAACTGTTCTTTCCCTTATTAATACCCCTGAAGTACTGCACGGAGTTAAAGAAAGGCATCAGTGGTTCTTGGATGGGCTGGCTGAAATCAATGCGCGGTACAAGGTATTTGAAGAAATACGTGGGCGGGGGTTGCTCATTGGTTGTGTGCTCAACAGCGATTATGCCGGTAAGTCAAAAGACATTATTCAGGCTGCCGCTCAACACGGGTTGATTGCCTTGATAGCCGGGCCAGATGTGGTGCGTTTTGCTCCGTCACTGATTATCTCTCAGGGCGATATTAACGAGGGCTTGGCCCGACTTGCCATAGGTATTGAGCAGGTCTGTCGTAAGACTAAGCCGTAACATTTATGCAGTAAGCAAGGGACCTTGAATATGATGATCATTCGCCCGGTAGAGCGCCGTGATTTAGCTGATATTCTGGAGTTGGCTGGAAAAACTGGCGTTGGCATGACCTCACTGCCACAAAATGAGCCCCATTTGGCGGCTAGGATTGAGCGCGCGTTAAATACTTGGCAAGGTTCTTTAGCGACGGGTGAACAGGGTTATCTGTTCGTATTGGAAGACAGCGAACGAGAAAAGGTGGTTGGCGTCAGTGCCATTGAAGTGGCGGTGGGGATGAATGACCCTTGGTATAATTTTCGTGTCGGGACATTGGTGCATGCCTCCAAAACGCTCAATGTGTACAAATCAGTACCGACCTTATTTCTAAGTAATGATCACACCGGTTATAGCGAACTTTGCACACTGTTTCTTGATCCTGAATATCGTAAGGATAAAAACGGTCCTTTCTTATCAAAAGTCCGATTCCTATTTATTGCGGCATTTCGCCAGTATTTCTCACGCAAAGTGATTGCCGAGATGCGAGGTTACACGGATGAGCAAGGCCGCTCTCCATTTTGGGAAAATGTTGGCCGTCACTTCTTCTCCATTGAGTTTGCCAAAGCAGATTACCTCAGTGGCACGGGTCAAAAAGCTTTTATTGCTGAATTGATGCCCAAGCACCCGCTGTATGTTGATTTCCTGGCGGAAGAAGCCCGTGCTGTGATAGGTCAAGTTCATCCCCATACCGCACCTGCACGAGCGGTGCTGGAAACGGAAGGCCTACAATATCAGGGGTATGTGGATATTTTTGACGGTGGGCCAACATTGGAAGCCAACACCGATGAAGTTCGGGCGGTGCGCGACAGCAGCAAGCGAACCGTGGTCATTGATGATATCGATATAGACCCAAGTGGCACGGCTTATTTAGTGGCTAATGACAGTTATCAATATTTCCGCTCAATATTGATTAACACTCACCTATCAGACGAATTACTGCATTTAACCACGGAAAATGCTGCTGCACTGGGTGTCGTTGCCGGTGATTCGGTTCGCATAGTCAGCCTTTTTGCTCCGGAGACAAGAAAATGACCCATCCTGCACTCTTTATTCAGGGGGAATGGCGCACTGGCAAAGGTGCTCATTTTGATAAACATGACCCTATAAACCAAACATTATTATGGCAAGCGCGAGCGGCAGACAGCGCCGATGTTGCCACTGCCTGCCAAGCGGCCAGAGATGCGTTCTCTGCATGGGCGCGCACGCCACTGGAACAGCGCGTAGCGCTAGTTCAAAAGTTTGCGACTTTACTTGAAAAGCACAAGCAGCAATTGGCACGCACAATTAGTCTCGAAACCAGCAAGCCGCACTGGGAAACGTTGACGGAAGTGCAGGCAATGATTGGAAAAGTGGCTATCTCATTGCAGGCCTATCAAGTTCGAACAGGGACCAGCCAAACCGCGATGGCGGATGGTATGTCAGTATTACGCCATCGACCACATGGTGTGTTAGCAGTATTTGGTCCTTACAATTTCCCTGGACATTTACCCAATGGGCATATTGTTCCTGCTCTGTTAGCCGGTAATACCGTGGTGTTCAAACCCAGTGAACTTACCCCGCTGACCGCAGAAGAAACCGTTAAATTATGGCAATTAGCCGGTCTTCCTGATGGGGTTATTAACTTAGTGCAAGGTGGGCGTGAGACCGGAGAAGCTCTGGCCGCTCAACCTGATATTGATGGTTTGCTGTTCACCGGCAGCGCCAATACCGGTTATCACTTACATCGCCAATTAGCAGGCCAGCCAGAAAAAATTCTGGCGTTGGAAATGGGCGGTAATAATGCATTGATTGTGGAGCAGATAACAGACTGTGATGCTGTCGTGAACCTTGCGATCCAGTCAGCGTTTATCTCTGCCGGTCAGCGCTGTACTTGTTCACGCCGCCTATTGGTCAAGATGGGCGCGGAAGGCGACGCCTTCTTACGGCGATTTATTGCGGTGGCTAAAGCATTGCGTATTGGTCCTTGGGATATGCAACCAGCCCCCTTTATGGGCGCGGTGATTTCATCTCCGGCAGCGGAAAAAATGTTGGCAGCGCAGCAACATTTAATCGAGCTTGGGGGCAAGCCATTATTGACCATGACTCGGCCTGATAGTCAAAGTGCTGTTTTGACTCCAGGCATCATTGAGATTACCGGCGTCAGCGGTGTTCCCGATGAGGAATATTTCGGGCCACTGGTGAGTGTCATTCGCTATACCGACTTCAACCAGGCGCTACAAATTGCTAACCAGACTCGATTTGGTTTAGCTATCGGATTGGTTTCAGAAGACCGCGACCAATTTGATCAACTGCTGCTAGAGGCTCGCGCCGGCATTGTTAACTGGAATAAACCTCTCACCGGAGCTTCTAGTGCCGCGCCGTTTGGCGGGGTTGGAGCCTCAGGTAATCACCGGCCAAGTGCATTCTATGCTGCAGATTATTGCGCTTGGCCAATGGCCTCATTGGAAAGCGAGAGTCTGACACTGCCTGCAACCTTATCGCCGGGCATTTCTTTTGATCTCCCCGATAGCCAATAGACCCATCACGGAGAACACGATGGCAGGATATGAAGTTAACTTTGATGGATTGGTCGGGCTGACACATCACTATGCTGGCTTGTCTTTTGGCAATGAAGCCTCAGCCAAATATCAAAACAACATTTCCAATCCCCGGTTGGCAGCAAAGCAGGGTTTACTGAAAATGAAAGCCTTGGCTGATTTAGGTTACCGACAAGGGGTGCTGCCGCCACAAGAGCGGCCAGCAATAAATGTTTTGCGCCAGCTCGGTTTTAGTGGTTCAGATGAGCAGGTATTAAGTGAGGTTGCGCGCAAATCTCCTCGTTTATTGTCTGCGGTAAGCTCCGCATCATCCATGTGGACTGCCAATGCAGCCACTGTTTCGCCCTCTGCCGACAGTGCGGATAGTCGTGTCCATTTCACTGTTGCCAATTTAAATAATAAGTTTCATCGGGCCATAGAAGTTGATACTACCGCCGAGATATTAAAAGGTATTTTCAATAACCATCGCCATTTTGTTCATCACGAAGCATTGCCGGGTGTCGAACTGTTTGGTGATGAGGGGGCTGCAAATCATAACCGTTTGGGCGGGGAGTATGACCAACCGGCAATTCAACTCTTTGTTTTTGGCCGCAAAGGGTTAGAAAGTGGGGCGACACCTAGCCGGTATCCAGCCCGCCAGACATTGGAAGCCAGTGAAGCGGTTGCACGTTTACACCTGCTAAAGCCTGAGCAGACGGTTTTTGTACAACAGAATCCGGCGGTGATCGATCAAGGCGTATTCCACAATGATGTTATCGCTGTCAGCAATAAAAATGTGCTGTTCCATCATCAACATGCATTTGTACCCGATATTCAGGTTATGGACGATATTCGCCATAAGATGGCGAGTATTGAGCAACAATTGATCACGATTGAAGTGCCTGCTGCTCAAGTGTCAGTTGCAGAGTCGGTCTCAACTTATTTATTTAACAGTCAGTTGCTGAGCAAACCGAATGGCAAAATGTTATTGGTTATTCCACAAGAATCGCAAGAAAGCCCCGCAGTATGGCGATATCTGTCTGAATTAATAAACAGTGGCGGGCCGATTGATGAAGTCAGGGTATTCGATTTGCGTGAAAGTATGCGCAATGGTGGTGGGCCTGCCTGCCTGCGATTGCGTGTTGCACTAAGTGACACGGAACTACAGGCGGTTAATAGCCGGGTTATGATGACGTCAGCGTTGTTTGTAACGCTAAATAATTGGGTCGATCAGCATTATCGTGACCACTTGCAGTTTAAGGATTTAGCTGATCCGCAGCTCTTGCAGGAAGGGCGGCAAGCATTGGATGAACTGACAAGAATACTCAACCTCGGTTCGATATATCCGTTTCAGCGTTGCTAACCGCAAGAACTGTCATTCAGCGGCCTGCACCGCACAAATATTTGGGAAAGGATGATGATGCTAGATTTCCTGTCGGTCACCTTATCGGGTCATCCACCGCCAGTTACCGGTGGTGAAACGGCAAACCTTGAATGGCAATGGATCGAGGACGGAGTATTCATGCTCACGCCTCGTCGTGGTCACACGCAGTCGGTGGTGCTATCGGCGGGTATCCATGGAAATGAAACCGCGCCGATTGAGATTCTCAACCAATTGGTATCAGATTTGTTAACTGGAAAATTATTGTTAGCAATACGTCTATTGGTGATATTAGGGAATCCGCCAGCAATAAAAGTGGGGGAGCGCTATCTCACTGCTGATATCAATCGTATGTTTGGTGGGCGTCATCAGAATTACCCACCTTGTGACGAAACGCGACGAGCCGAAACTCTTGAGCAAAAGGTAATTGAGTTTTTTGCCGCAGACCCTCATTCAACCCGGTTGCATTATGATTTACATACGGCAATTCGCGCCTCTCACCATACCCGTTTTGGGTTGCTTCCTTATCAACCAACACCCTACTCATCGACCATGTTACGTTGGCTACAGGATATTGAATTGGATGCATTGGTTATGCACACCTCGGCGGGGGGGACATTTGCTCATTTCAGTAGCGAGCATTGCCAGGCAGCGAGCTGTACCTTGGAGCTGGGTAAAGCGCTGCCTTTTGGTAAAAATCAACTTGAGCAATTTAGCATGATAATCGCAGGGTTACGTGCTGTTGCCTGTGGTGGACAACTGCCAGAGCGGACTTCTGGCTCAATGAAATTTTATCGTGTTGTGAAATCGCTACTCAAAAAACATCCAGATTTTAAATTGTGGGTATCAGATGATACGGTGAACTTTACCCGCTTTAAGCAAGGTACATTAATGGCGGAACAACTGAGTGAGGTTTATCGGGTTGAACATGAATACGAGTGGATTTTATTTCCCAACCCGCGAGTTGCTTTAGGATTACGAGCTGGGATCATGTTGGTGCAAATGGACGGAAGTGAACTGCCAAAATCATAAGTAAGATGATATGACGAATACACCCACTGATAGTTACCTTAGTTAATATAACTAAAGAAAATTCTACTTAAGTTAAATTTGAAGTTATATATCGTATTTTACAAACAAAAAATGAGCTACTCACCATAATAGCTCATTTTTTCTTCTTAAGATTAAAGATTATCTTATTGAGTTTTTTATAAATCACACATCGTTGATTTAAATCCATCTAATTCCTCAAGCACTAAAGACTTACTTTTTATAAACCTATTAATGACATTGATGCTTTGTTTTTATCATTGCACCAAATGTGACATCCATCTCTATGGTGTTTGTATTTTAAATAGTCAATTAATTACTTTGGATATATAAAAAACGCATTGGATTTGTGATATCAGCTGCATTTTACAAATCTAATCATCCAACAGAACAAAAAAGAAACAAATTGAAATGACTTTGCACTGATTTGGTGCTATTGCACTGTTTTGGTTATATGTAATTACTTAAAAATTCATTTAATCAAAGGGTTATGAATAGTTCCGTAAAAAACATTTTGTTACAATTGATTACCTATTTATACCTATATATCTTCAATTTTACCGTTTTAACTTTTCGTGCTTAGTGATAATGTCTACTCGCTTTACAAAGACAGGTAATTATAAAAAATTAAAAGTTAACTTTTATGAGGCTAAATAATTAATTTAGTCCGCGGGTTAATTTTATTAAAATTTAAAGGAAAAATAATGATGAAGCGCAGTGTGCTGGCCTTAGCGGTCGCCTTGAGTATGGTTCCAGCTCTTTCAAACGCAGCAGAGATTTATAATAAAGACGGCAATAAGTTGGACCTGTATGGTCGCGTAGCCGCTAAATACCTTTTCTCAAACCATAATAATGCCGATGACACTTATGTGCGTTTTGGTTTTAAAGGTGAAACTCAAATCAATAGCCAACTGACCGGTTTTGGTCAGTGGGAATATAACGTTGCAGCAAAAAACGCTGAATCTCAGGGCGACAAAGGCAATAAAACGCGTCTGGGTTTTGCAGGTTTGAAATTTGCTGAATTTGGCTCTTTTGATTATGGCCGTAACTATGGCGTAGTTTACGATGCGCTGGCTTATACCGATATGTTGCCAGAGTTCGGTGGCGATTCAATCGCTTATACCGATAACTACATGACTGGTCGTTCAACCGGTTTGGCAACTTACCGTAACTCTGATTTCTTCGGTTTAGTGAAAGGTCTGAACGTTGCCGCTCAGTATCAAGGCCGTAACGACGAGGGTGACGCTGCTGATAATGGGCGTGCAATTCAGAAAGCCAACGGCGACGGTTTCGGTTTGTCTGTTGATTATCAAGATATCGAAGGTAGTGGTGTTGGTTTCGTTGCCGCATTCTCTTCTTCCAACCGTACCTTAGGTCAGAAAACACTGGCTAACAGTGCTACCGGTGATAAAGCTCAGGCTTGGGCTACTGCATTGAAATATGATGCAAACCAAGTTTATCTGGCAGCGATGTATGGTGAAACGCTGAACATGACCCCTTATAAAGCGCTGATTGCCAACAAAACCCAGAACGTAGAATTGGTTGCTCAGTATCAATTCGAAAATGGTCTGCGCCCGTCAATCGCTTATGTTCAGTCTAAAGGTAAAGACTTGGCCGTGGTGGGGGATGCAGACCTGCTGAAATATGCAGAAGTTGGTGTAACTTACTACATCAACAAAAACATGTTTGCCTATGTTGACTACCAGATTAACTTGCTGGATGAAGACAACAACCCATTGGGTCTGGGTACAGATGATACTGTTGCAGTTAACTTGACTTATCGTTTCTAAGTTGATGTAAGCATTAAATATTACCCTTTTCTGTGTCGGAATTAGGTGAATTGAAAAAGGCGGGGATAACCCCGCCTTTTTGTATTTCATACTATTCATAATGCTAACGGTGAGGGACGCGTCGCATATTATTGTGAGTATTGTTCTTCACCCCATTTCAACATGGTATTGATTATCTTATGGAGTAATTGTTGTAAATGCGTAGCACGCTCAGGCAAATAAGAATAGGGTTGAGTCTCAGACATGTAGTTTAATTGCGCTAATTCAAGCTGCACTGCATGTTGATGGTTTTGTGGTTGGCCGTACGCTCGCGTTATATAACCGCCCTTAAAACGACCATTTAACACATGGCTAAATGTTGATTGATTCTCGCAGCACTCAATCAGTTGCTCACTTAATGATGCCGAGCAACTGGCACCACTGTTGGTACCAAAATTCAAATCAGGTAGTTGCCCGTCAAATAATCGTGGGATAACCGATGCAATTGAGTGCGCATCTAACAATAGCGCATAACCAAAGTCAGCTTTAATCCTAGCTAACTCTAATTGAAGTTGCTGATGATAAGGACGCCAGATGTATTGCAAATAGGATTGCCGCTCCTGCGGTGGCGGTGTTTTGCCCGGCATAAAACAAGGTTGTCCATCAAACAGTGTTTCTGGGAATAAACCGGTAGTTGCAGTCGTGTAAAGTGGCTGGTTATCCTCAGGGCGGTTTAGGTCGACCACCAGACGAGAGTAATGGCCAATCACCATACTTGCTCCAATGTGCTGGGCAAAGTCATAGAGGCGAGGAATATGCCAATCGGTATCACATAGGGAACGGGCCGCATCTGTTAGACCTGCTTCAACGGTAGGGGTCAACCGGGTTCCTGCATGTGGAATACTGATCAATAAAGGTAGTTTACCTGCATGGAAACTCAAAGGGTCAGTGAAATTCATTGGCGAACGTCTCCTTGAAAAACAACAGAAACAGGTAATTGACCACCGAGCCAATAAGCCAATTCGGCAGGGCGAGATAATGGCCAATGAATCCAGTTAGCCAATTTGCCAGTTTCAAGTGTGCCCTGAGAATCATGCAGTCCTAAAGCTTGAGCTGCATGACAAGTGACTCCCGCCAATGCTTCTTCAGGTGTCATCCGGAATAATGTACACGCCATATTGAGCATTAAACGCAAAGAAAGCGTGGGCGATGTTCCGGGATTAGCATCACTGGCTAATGCCATGGGGACGTTATATTGGCGAAAGAGTTCAATGGGCGGACATTGTGTTTCCCGCAATAAATAATAGGCTCCCGGTAGTAATACCGCGGTAGTGCCGGCGTTTCCCATCGCCTGAATATCTGACTCGGTTGCATATTCAAGATGATCAGCAGACATGGCGCTATATTTGGCCGCCAGAGTACTGCCATGGAGAGAAGAAAGTTGTTCAGCATGTAATTTGATAGGCAAGCCGGCAAGACGTGCAGCTAAAAATACGCGCTCAACTTGCGCGGGAGAGAATGCCAGATGTTCGCAAAATGCATCAACAGCGTCGGCCAATCCTTCCTCGGCAACCTGTGGAATAATCGTATTGCACACATAATCGATATAGTCATCAGCTCGACCTGCATATTCAGGAGGGAGAGCATGTGCCGCCAGACAGGTTGTTTTTACGGTAATGGGCAATAACTCGCCTAACTTGCGAGCAACACGCAGCATTTTTATTTCACTTTCAAGACTGAGGCCGTAACCGGATTTAATTTCAATACAGGTAACGCCTTCGGCGAGTAGTGGTTTTAGGCGAAACAAGGCTTGTTCCAACAATTGTTGTTCGCTGGTGTCACGTGTCGCTTTGACTGTTGACACAATGCCTCCACCATTGGCTGCAATCTCAGCATAGCTCACGCCATTGAGGCGCTGTTCGAATTCAGCGCTGCGATCACCACCAAAAACCAAATGGGTATGGCAATCAATGAATCCGGGGGTAATCAGGCCACCTTGATAGATGACCTCACGTGAAGCGCAGATTGACGGTAACTCATTATACGGCCCAATCCAGACTATTTTGCCGTCAGTAACCGCCATGACTCCCTGCGGTATCAGGTGATACTTCCCGCCGCGCATGGTCACGATGTCGGCACCATACCACAGACTGTCACAGTGAATTGTTGACACCATCTGACCCCCTTAGAATGTACAGCAATAAGTTGTATATACAATTATGGACAACCTAGCGCATAAATTCACTATCGGCAAGATAGGGATTTAAACAATTGCGTAACACTTCGCAGTTCTTGCAGAGAAATAAAATTGTTCAGGACGACACGGTACCTTGTGCGGTAAAACGACCATAGAGTTGGTAGCGAGCACCCGGATAGAGCAGTTGAGCAGCTGTGACAATAGCTTTTCCATACCAAGTTCTACGGCGGATCAATAGGCAGGGTTCGTATTCACTTAATTGCAACAACTGGCGCTCAATCAGAGTTGGTATCACGGCTTCAACAATATGCTCACCTTCAGTCAGTGGGGCGGCTTGGGTGAGATAGCTGTAAGGGGTGATTTGATTGAAATCCTGCTTCATATAATCGGGTGCAGTACTTGGATTGACACAACGATTTTCAACTTGGATGGGGATGTCATTTTCATAATGAACTATTTGTGAATAGAACAGCTGTTGCCCGGGTTGCAAACCTAAAGCAACGGCTTCTTCTGCGCTTGCTGGGCGTGCCTCTAGTTGCAGAATTTTACTGCTGTGGCGATGACCCCGCGAGGTTATTTCATCAGCAATATTATGGACTTCGAGTAAGGCACTGTGCGCCTTTGCCTCTGCAACAAAGGTGCCCACACCTTGCATGCGAATGAGAAAACCTTCATTAGTGAGTTCACGTAGCGCCCGGTTGATAGTCATGCGACTGACACCTAACTCGGCAACAAGCTCACTTTCTGACGGGACTCGTTGATGTGGTTGCCAGATTCCAGTTTTGATCTGGCGGATGATGGCCAACTTCACCCGCTGGTAAATTGGCGCAGGAATATCGTCCATTGCGGCACTTAATTGTAGAACCGTTGGTTGTTCCGCCACGGCGTTAACCTCGTCAAATAAGAAGATTTATAGGGTAAGTCTACGGTTGAATTTAGCCAGTGTATATGTATATACAAGTAAGTGATTTAATTAATTGACGCAGCTGCTGTTCAGCGCGTTTGACTCTTTACAAAATATTGGGATATCGCTATGCCAGTTTATTTTACCAAACGCGCTTTCTTACCTAATGGATGGGCGGCTGACGTACAGATTACTGTCGATGAACAGGGGATCATACAGAAGATCACTACTGGCAATGGTGGTGCAGATTGTCAGGTTCTATCGGGGCCGATAGTCCCAGGAATGCCGAATCTGCACTCTCATGCTTTTCAGCGCATGATGTCTGGATTAGCTGAGGTGGCAGGTAATCCGCAAGACAGTTTTTGGACCTGGCGAGATCTGATGTATCGATTGGTGCAGCAATTAACACCAGAGCAGGTCGGCGTGATTGCTCGCCAGCTATATATTGAGATGCTGAAAGGAGGTTATACCCAAGTCGCAGAGTTTCATTACTTGCATCATGGCCCTGACGGCATCCCCTACGGTAATCCTGGAGAAATGACATCACAGCTAAGTCAAGCTGCACAAGATGCCGGAATAGGGATGACTCTATTACCGGTGTTATACAGTTATGCTGGGTTTGGTGCTCAGCCGGCTCAGCAAGGTCAACGCCGTTTTATACAAAATACAGAAAGCTATCTCAAGCAGCAGCAAGTGATTCAGCAACAACTGGCGAATCAACCGTTACAAAATCATGGGCTATGTTTCCATTCTCTACGTGCCGTAGAATTAAGCCAAATGCAGGACGTTTTACATGTGTCAGATAAACATTTACCTGTACATATTCATATTGCTGAACAGCAAAAAGAAGTAAATGATTGCCTTGCTTGGAGTGGGCAGCGGCCAGTGACTTGGTTATACGATAATCTGCCTGTTGATAGCCGCTGGTGTTTGATTCATGCCACTCATTTGGATGAGTCTGAGCTTGTACGTTTGGCTCAGAGTCAGGCTGTTGCAGGGCTATGCCCGACAACAGAAGCTAATTTGGGGGATGGCATCTTTCCTGCGGTAGATTATGTTCAACGCCAAGGGCGGTGGGGAATTGGTTCTGATAGTCATGTTTCTCTAGATGTTGTAGAGGAGTTGCGTTGGTTGGAGTATGGGCAGCGGCTACGAGATCAACGCCGCAACCGTCTCACTAATGAAAAGCATTCTTCAGTGGCAGATTTGCTTTATAGCCAGGCATTAGCTGGGGGACAGCAAGCTTGTGCCAGTAATATTGGGCAATTGGCCGAGGGATATCGAGCTGATTGGTTAGTTTTAGATGGTGATGACCCTTACATTGCGGGAACAGAATCTGCTTCTTTGTTGAATCGATGGCTATTTGCGGGGCATAAATCGCAAATTCGGGATGTTTATGTGGCGGGCAAAGCGGTAATTGTGGATAGATATCATCCCATTCAACAGCAAACTGCACAGGATTTTCTGGCTGTACTGAAAGCCTGTCAACAGGAGGTCTGATGAGCTTTACCGTTTTTGATTTTGCCAGCTTACCAGTGAGTCGTTGGCGAAATGGTGGCGGCGAAACCCGAGAAATTGCATGTTGGCCGGTAGGGGGGGATGATTTTGCCTGGCGGGCCAGTATTGCGACGATAGAACAAGATGGCCCGTTCTCTGTATTTCCTGATATCGACCGCTCTATTACATTGCTTTCTGGTGATGGGGTTGTGCTCTCTAGCCCAATTTGGGAAGCGCATACACTTTCACAGCCATTGCAACCCTTTGCCTTTCCTGGTGATGCCCCTATTCATGCCCATTTACTTGGGAGTAGTAGCCAAGACTTTAACATTATGACTCGACGAGGCTGCTGGCAGGCATCAGTAACGTCTGTGAGCTCAGCCCAAGAATTGCCGGTATCTCACGGCGGATTGGTTTATGTGGTGAAGGGAAAGTGGTTGATCAGTCATACAGAAACCCATGAACTCACAACTTCACAGGGGTGCTGGTGGTTACCCACAATCAAAGTTGGGCAATTGGAGCCGTTGATTGCTGACAGTTGCTTGCTGTGGGTAGATTTATTCCCTGAGCGTTGAGAATGAGCTCATCTTATAATTTGTCATGACATATTGAACTCTATGTTTTTACATGAATTTCCGGTCAAGAGGAATGTCTAGCGCTGCCTATAGTTTTCAAGAGATAGAGCAGAGTTATGGCATTCCTCAATAATATTCTTTCTGTGTGTTTCACTTCAAATGACATCGCATATAAGCGATCTTTTCTGTTATCGACCCACGATCTTAGTCACATACACATGCTTAAATTATCAGCATTTGTTAGATCCCTGTCATAGTTTTGTTATTTGCCCGATACAAAATGCACATTTCGGTTGTTTGGTGTTAAAAATTTCAATAATCTTATTTATGAAATAAATGTTTAAAAAGAGATTTAGGATGTTAGAACCAAAGTTAATTTTTTAACTTTCTGTTTTGTAATTATTTTATGCTTTAAGGTCCGGGGGTGGGGCGGGTGCATTCACGGAAACCACACTGAGATACCTATAAAAAAGTCACATTTTCATTGCATTTAGTTAAGTATTTGAAAAAATTATTTTCAATAAATAGGTATCAATAAGTTAATGCATTCCACTATTGAAGGGTATAGATCATGAAGCTGAAAAAAATCCTTATTACCTCACTCGCTATCTGTATGCTGCCATTGGGCTCCTATGCTAAAGACCTTAAAATTGGCGTTTCCATGGCTCACTTCGATGATAACTTCCTGACAATATTACGTCAGGCAATGCAAAATAAAATGAAAGAAGAGGGGAATGTTTCTGGGCAATTTGAAGATGCAAAAGGAGACATTGCTCAACAAATTCAGCAGGTCGAAAATTTTGTTAGTCAGGGTGTTGATGCCATTATTTTAAATCCAGTTGATACTCAAGGCGTGAAACCCATGATCAAATTGGCTGAACAGGCCAAGATTCCTTTGGTTTTTGTGAATCGCCGTCCGGAAATAACTTTACCGTCAGGTATGGCCTATGTAGGTTCTGATTCTGAACTTGCAGGGCGCTTACAAATGGAAGAACTTGCAAAACTGATGGGTGAAAAAGGTAATGTCATGATCCTTATGGGAGAGCTATCAAGTGAGGCGACCCGTGATAGAACAAGAGGTGTTGAGAAAGTCGCTGCACAATATCCGAATATTCATATTATTGATAAACAGACAGCAAAATTCTTCCGTAAAGAGGCTGTTGATGTCACCACGGATTGGATTCTTTCCGGGCAGCAAATCGATGCGATCGCATCCAATAACGATGAAATGGCTATTGGCGCTATTCTTGCTTTAAAACAAGCGAAGAAAAATGGTGTTGTGATCGGGGGTATTGATGGTACACCTGATGCACTTGAGTTTATTAAGAAAGGCGATCTCAATGTCAGTATTTTCCAAGATGCGAAAAGGCAAGGAGAAGGTGCGGTAGATACTGCAATTAAATTAGCGTCAGGGCAAAAAGTCGAAAGCAGCGTAATGATCCCCTATCAGTTAATCACTAAAAATAACTATCAAGACTTTGCCAATAAAAACAAAAAATAAAATAGAAGCTATTCTCATGACGAGTCAATGACATGAGTAGATCAGTTAATATATTTTTGAGTTTAAAACCATACGCAATATAAATGTGTGGAAGCTATTTTTACTTGGTGAGTCATGCCGTATTTATTAATTTGTTATTCTAATAAATACGGCATTCCGACATAGACCCTATTGAGGTGGAGATGATACATGTATCCTTACATTCTCGAGGCTGAAAGTATTAGTAAACAGTTCCCTGGAGTTAAAGCGCTGAATAAAGTAGGTATCAAAATAAAACCTGGAAGCGTCCATGCATTAATGGGAGAGAATGGAGCGGGGAAGTCAACACTGATGAAGTGTCTGATTGGAATATATCATCCGGATGAAGGAACGATAAAAATAAAAGGGGAAGTTGTAACCTTTGGCGATACGTTAGATGCATTACATGCTGGTATTGCAATGATTCATCAGGAGTTAAATTTAGTTCCGCACATGACGGTGGCGGAAAATATTTGGCTAGGCAGGGAACCTGTTCACTATGGATTAGTAAATCATGACTTACTGAACAGTAAAACGCGGGATTTATTACAATATCTTAATATAAATCTGAAGCCAGAAATGATAGTTGGTGAATTAAATATCGCCAGCCAACAGATGGTGGAAATAGCCAAGGCAGTTTCCTACGATGCGGATGTTTTAATTATGGATGAGCCGACATCTGCATTAACCGAAGGTGAGGTCTTTCACCTTTTTGCGATCATTAATGAATTAAAGGAGCAAGGTAAAGGTATTATCTATATCAGTCATAAAATGGATGAGATTTTTGAAATTACGGATGAGGTCAGTATTTTTCGTGATGGTATGTTTGTTGCCACTGATAAAACAGAAAATCTGACAAAACAATCGTTAATCACCATGATGGTTGGACGTGAACTGACCCACATGTTTCCCAAGTTTAATAATAATATTGGCGAAGAAGTGCTTAGAGTCAGTGCATTACGGCGCCATGGTTTATTCCGTGATATTTCATTTTCTGTTAAACGAGGTGAAATATTAGGTGTCGCTGGTCTGGTCGGGGCTGGTCGCAGTGAAGTCATGGAGAGTTTATTCGGTATGCATCCAGCTGATAGCGGTGAAATATTTATCGAGGGATTACCCGTTAATATTGACTCTCCGTCAAAAGCTATTGAGCAGGGATTGGCCTTTTTGACCGAAGATCGCAAGAAATCAGGATTGTTTTTAGTACTATCAGTCGTTGAGAATATGAGTATTGTAAATCTTTCTGAGTATATCAATAAAAAAGGTTTTGTTAGCCATGGGCAAATGGCACAAGACTGTATGGAACAGATTAAAAAATTAAATATAAAAACACCGACCATGGATCAAATCATTAATAACCTTAGTGGGGGTAACCAGCAAAAAGTATTGATTGCTCGTTGGTTATTAGCACAACCGAAGATACTTAATCTTGATGAACCTACACGTGGTATTGATGTTGGGGCAAAGTCAGAGATTTATCGTTTAATTAGCGAGTTGGCAAACCGTGGTGTTGCTATTATTTTGGTTTCTTCTGAATTACCTGAAATCCTCGGTATGAGTGACAGAGTCATGGTCATGCATGGTGGTCACATTACAGGAATATTAGATAAGCAAGATGCCAATCAAGAGAAAATAATGGCATTGGCCTCCGAATAATTATTTGAAGGTAACTAAAATGAGTAATATTAAAATTGATAAATCATTGATAAGTGAGTCTGCAAAAGAATACCCATTCCTATCAGGATTAAAAGGTAAATTACCTAAAGATACCGGTATCTTTATTGTCATGATTGGTATCGCACTGATTTTTGAATTTTTGGGTTGGTTTATTCGAGACCAATCATTTCTGTTGAATCCTAACCGTCTTCTATTGATTGTCTTACAGGTTGCCATTATCGGTATTATTGCCGTTGGCGTCACGCAGGTCATTATCACGACAGGTATTGATCTCTCGTCCGGTTCTTTAATTGCATTAACTGCTGTCGTTGCTGCGAGTTTGGCGCAAACATCCGATAGCATTTCTCCAATGTATCCACACTTATTAGATTTACCTGCGGCAATTCCCATTACAGCCGGTATTGGGGTAGGGGTTTTATGTGGTTTCATTAACGGATTTTTGATTACGCGTACTGGAATCCCACCCTTTATTGCAACTTTAGGAATGATGGTTTCAGCCAGAGGGCTTGCCCAATATTATACCAAAGGCAATCCAGTGAGTTTTCTTTCTGATGATTTTACAGCCATTGGCCAAGGAGCAATGCCGGTTATCATCTTTCTAGTTATTGCTGTCATTTTCCATATTGCTTTGAAACATACCCGCTATGGTAAATATGTCTATGCTATCGGAGGAAATATGATTTCCGCTAAAGTCTCCGGTATTAATGTTAATAAATATCTGGTGATGGTTTATACCATAGCGGGTGGTTTAGCCGGTTTAGCGGGAGTTGTTCTGGCGGCACGTGTGAGTAGCGGGCAATCCAGCATGGGCCAATCATATGAGCTGGATGCTATTGCTGCCGCCGTGATTGGTGGTAGCAGCTTGATGGGCGGCGTTGGGAGAATTACCGGTACGGTGATTGGCGCGGTAATCTTGGGCTTGATTAAGAGCGGTTTTACTTTTATCGGTGTGGATTCATATATCCAAGACATTATCAAAGGCATCATTATTGTCAGTGCAGTCGCCATTGATATGCATCGCAATCGCAAGAAACGTTAGTGATTAATGGCAAATGTCCCGTGGCTTATGCGATTCAAAGTTATTGATTGCTCAATATGTAATAGTATAACATAACAGTTAAAGCAATCAGCCAGGAGGCATAAATGTCAATAAAACTAACCCAGTTATCCATCATTGTACTTAGTGTTTGCGCATCATTGACCAGTTTTAATGTATTGGCACACGGGAAACACAGTCATGACCATGAGCATCAACAGTCGGATGTGGCGCGTAAAGCAAGCGAAGGCATTTTCGTCGATAAAGATGTTAAGGATAGGGGGCTGAGTGATTGGGATGGAGTCTGGCAATCAATTAATCCATATTTATTGAAAGGGGATCTAGAGCCAGTATTGATGGATAAGGCGAAGAAAAATAAGGATAAAACCGTTGTACAATACCGAGAGTATTATAAAAGAGGGTATGCCACCGATATCAATATGATTGGTATTGAAAATAACACGATTGATTTTCACACCACTCAAGCAGTTAATTCCTGCCGATACACATATTCCGGCTTTAAAATAATGCACTATGAGTCGGGGAAGAAAGGCGTGCGTTATTTGTATGAGTGTAAAGACATCAATTCCAAAGCACCGAAGTACGTACAATTCAGTGACCATATTATCGAGCCACAAAAATCTCATCATTTCCATATTTACATGGGAAACGAGTCACATGAACAGTTGCTCAAAGAAATGGATAACTGGCCAACCTTTTACCCTATATCTTCAAGCAAAGATGAAATCGTTCACGAAATGCTACACCATTGATTTTACTTTTATTATGTATTTGATGTGGCAAAAATCCGCGCAGTGTAGATTGCGCGGATTGTTTAGGCTAAATAACTATTTACCATGTAGTAATTATGCCCTCTTGCACAGGTCGGTTGAATTTGAAACTCAGCTGATTAGCCGATTTTTTACCCACAATATTATTATTGATGTGGCCGTCATCCTGCTTGTCTCTTCTGACTTTTTCATATTCATTTTGTGAAACTCGGACACCGAATTTTGAAACAATCTTTTGTTCGCCGGTCTCGCTGTCTTTTACCGACATCGAATAGAGTCTGTTTCCAGGGGTGACGGGTTCGACAATCAAGTACCAACTTTTGCCATTTGAGCTGTTATATGTGCGTTCAACCCCTGATTTTTGGCCTACACGATCAATTATCTCCAACTGAAGCGGCTGCTTAATGAAATTGTAGGTGCGTTCAAGTTCAGTCATAGCATCGACCCAGGTTTGAGGAACACCTGTATTCACCAGGTCTACACCTGCCAACATTTCCCTCGCTTCGGCAATTTGGTTGCTAATTATCGCCTTGTCTTGCGGTGAAAGCGGGAGGCTACGAAGTTCCTGAGTTCGTCTATCCATAGACTGATATAAACTCTCACGAGTTTGTTCCTTATCATAGGCTTCAAAAGCAGCACTGACCTGATTACTTGCACTTGGTGTATTTTGCGACAAAGCAAGTGTTGCCGCGGTTATGAGAGAAGCAATCTCTGGCGCTCGTTGAGTATAGAGTTCAAGGTTTGGGTCTTGAACTATTTGGCTCAAAGTTTCGTCCATCTTTTGCAATTTAGGTAAACTATCGAACAATTTCTGAGTTTGCTCGAGTCGCAAGGTTTGCTGTTTATTATTTTCAGATATATTGGTCAGATAATGTTGAGCATTCTCTTTTGAGGTAAAAGATGTTTCAGGTGATGATCCAATGGTTTGCTGTGTAGCATTGAACTCACCTAACACACTTTTTGCTTTAGTCACTGTCTGTTGGGCCGATTGTGCCGCGTAATTTAAATGAACCGGTTTTATCTCATCGATTTCTGTTGATAATTGCTGGGCCTGAGCTGTCAGAGCCGTGTTTTGCACTACCTGCGTGGCAATTTCTTGTTCCAGTGCTTGAATCTGGTTTTTATCAACGAAAATATGAATACTCATGCCGATAGCAAATAAGACAATTATGATACCTAGACCTGTGAGCCACGTCTTACTTGTCATATGTAAGAAGGTTACAATACGCTGGCTGACATTCATTTTGCTACTTTGAAAACGTAACCTATTGTCAAACCAGTTTTTTACCCCTTGTTCAATTAATTCGTCACTGATATCCGTACCTGTACTTTGGTAATAATCACGTATACGTTGAGCAATCCGCTGGCGTAACTTGGGCAGGTCCAAATGTTCTTCTAGCGCGATTTGTTGGGCATACAGAGAATCAATAATCGCCATGGCACCCAGCTGATCCCTTAGCTTAATCTCGCTCATTGGTGCACTCCATTTGGTTTATTAGATTGGCATTTAATGTGCATTAGAAACTGTCCGTAGAGCGGAAACCACCACCGCCAGTGGAGGAAGACGAACTGAACCCTCCGCCTCCTGAAGAAGAAGATGAACTGGAGCCTCTGCCGGCACTTGATGAGGAACTGAATCCCTCACCTGAAGAAGATGAGCCTGAGCTTCTTCCTGCAGAGCGTCGGTTAGCTAATATAGCCTCCACTGCAAGGGTAGCGATAATACCTGTCGCCGTCGGTACGTCAGAGTCCTGGCGCGCCATGTTGAGTTGCTTTAATACCAGTTCCAGGCTGATTGAGCCATTTAAGAAACGCTCAAAAAGATCTTCGAACCTCTCATGCCGACTTTCAATATATTCATAACGTGAATCATTAAGCCGGCTATTTATAAATGTTGACGCCAAAATCGCGGCGGCGGAAGCACGGGGTCGGATGCTGGCAATAGAGTGTTCCTCTTCGTGCTGTGTCTCTGCCAGTTTTACTTCCATACGTTTTAGCCCTCGGAGTTCCTCGAGTAAACGGTCGTCATCAGGCGTGGCAGTTTTTGCAACCAATGTATCCAACCTATCAAGGGGGAGCATCGCCATTTGAGCTGATAATTGCGTGGCGATGCGGGCAAAGGTTTCGCTTTCGCCGAGTGAATATTGTTGCAGTTTTTCTTGTAAATTACGGGCTTCTTGCTGACTCACCACCAATGCTTTTTCGAGTGACTCCAATTGTTGATAGCGGGGAGGTAAATGTATTTTTTCTTCGATTTCAGTAAGGTAATTCAAGTATTCGGAAGTACGCTTTTCAGATTGATGTTGCAATATTTGTAGGCGTCGCTCTGATTCTTTTGGTAGGGCCTGAAGCATTAGGTAATTGGCAAAGTTATTGGTGTAATTAATATGTCTTGCCAGCCAGCTATCCAAATTGCGCGAAATTGGCCCGCGATGATAATCAGGTTGTCCATAATTTTTACTCATTAAAAACATAAAAATAGGCTGATTAAGATACTCTGTTAGCTTAACGTCGGCTTCGACGAGTAATTCGCTATGATTAATCTTTTGCTGGTTAGCCTCACTGTATAATTGAACCATATCCCGCCGGGCAGCAATGGCTTCAGGATTTTGCTGCAATAATTGTTCTCGCTCATGCTCTAGTGGCACAATTTGCTTACGCAAGGTTTCCACCTGTGCGAGCTGGCGCAAAATATCGTTTTCGCTGTGCTGCAAAGCTTGCTGAGTTTGGGATAGCTCTAATTGCAGCTTATCCAGTAAATCTTGCACCATCTCAATATCATTAGCGGCACCATTGTCTTGCAGTAACAGTGAGGCTATTTGTTGATAAGTCGTCGCAATCCGTTGCTTTATCACCAGTTGTTGATGGCGTGTCTCTGCCAAATCTGATTCTGCTCGGGAAAGGTGTTTTCGTGTATTCGCCACCAGATCTATAAGATACTGGCTCACTTGTGCAGCTTGCATTGAGTCACTCCATGCACTCAGCTTCTACCTTTTCGTTTGCAATAGAGGCTGTTAAGGTTTATTTAGCGAGAGACTTCCGCTTTAGTCACAACGTCAGCAAAACGGCGTTTTCCCTCTTCAACAACAGAAGCCAACTCGTTGGCATTACTTGTCGCTTCAGCACGCAGTTCGTCAATCATGCGATAGCTTGACTCTTGGAATGACACAATGGCGTTAACGAGAGCACGGACAGAATCCGCTTTGATGGTCGAGCCATATCCAGCGCGTAACCCCTCTTCCAATTGCTGGCTACCTTGGGTCGCAATAGTTGTCAGGCCATCATTAATTCCCGCTTTCATTGCTTCCAGAGTTTGAGTGCTTTCGGACAAGCCTTGCAGAGATGTCATTGAGGCGGAAAGGGCGGTGAATACGATTTCGTTGGTACTAAAAAAGGTCACGCTTTGGCGGTAAACACGTTCCTTAATGGCGCAGGTTTGCTGGAGACGAGCAAATACGGCTTCCGCAGCGTTATAAGCAATCAGAAGGTTATCCGTCAGATCTTTGACTATCTGATAACGTTCATCTTCTTTCTGCATAGCTCTGATAGATTCATCACGGACAAGTTCTAGACGTGAATGCTCGGCGGTGTCATTTTTCTGATATTGTTCTGTAGCAGTCTGCGCTTGTTGCAATAGCGACTGGCTTTTTTGCAGATTATCCTGCGCTATTGAAAGTATGGTTTGGGCATCAACATGAGCCTGTTTCAGGCCAAAACGGAAATCCTGATAGGCATCTAAAATTGCTTTCTCACGACTTATCTGCTCATCGGAAGCTTTAGCAACGTCCAAATAGATTTTTTTGATGTCATTGAATCGATCAGGGATAGAGCCGCGACGTAATGTAATCCAACCAGATTTTATACGCTCAATAACGTCGAGTTTGCCATCTTCTAACCAGCCGACCATTTGGGTGGCATCTCCACGAATGGAGTCAAACGCGGCAACTATTTTTGCCTGACGGTTGGCGACATCCATATTGGCAATATTGTCGCGAACCACAGCATTAAATGTACTTTGCTGCTGCAGTGTGCGGCCAATTGCTGTCACGCGGAGTGTATCAAGATCAGCGATGGCATCCAGCAATGCCAGAATCGGTACATCTGATTCTGGTGACAGAATAATTCCTAATTTTTGTAATTTTTGAATGGCTTGAGAGGTATAAGAGGTCAGCATATTACTCATTATTGATTCCATATTTGAGGAAGAGCCCTGATATCAATTTTTCTGCTTCATAAATTGCTCAATTAATCCTGTAAGAGTACCAGTTTTTCAACATATTAATGACTGTAACTAAAAAATAATGGCACAGGAATAGCAGTGATTATGGATACTTCACTCATCAACGTGAAGAGGGAAACAGAGACATCGACACTGGCTTTCTACTGATGTGTGATATGCGTAGAACTAATTTTCATTAAAATTGAAATGTTGTTTTACTAGTGCTATCTTCGCTATAATCAAGCCAAACAACACATTCAATGGACTCGGTTTCATTGACCTAATCGGAGAGAACATAATGAAAATTGCACTGATGATGGAAAACAGTCAGGCAACTAAAAACGCGATAATCCTGAAAGAGCTGAACGCCGTAGCCTCAGAAAAAGCGTACCCGGTATACAACGTAGGTATGAGTGATGAAAATGATCATCACCTGACTTATATCCATCTGGGGATTATGGCCAGTATCCTGCTTAACTCTAAAGCAGTCGATTTCGTGGTTACCGGTTGCGGTACAGGTCAGGGCGCGATGATGTCATTGAACATTCATCCTGGTGTTGTATGTGGCTATTGTATTGATCCTGCGGATGCTTTCTTATTTGCTCAGATTAATAACGGTAACGCTTTGTCTCTGCCATTCGCCAAAGGTTTTGGTTGGGGTGCAGAACTGAACGTTCGCTACATCTTCGAGAAGGCCTTTACTGGCGTGAAAGGCGAAGGCTATCCACTGGATCGTAAAGAGCCGCAAGTGCGTAACGCGGGTATTTTGAACCAAGTGAAAGCTGCGGTAGTGAAAGAAAACTATTTGGACACGCTGCGCGCTATCGACCCTGAATTGGTCAAAACTGCAGTGAGCGGTGAGCGCTTCCAGCAGTGCTTCTTCGATAACTGTCAGGTTGAAGAGATTAAAGCATTCGTGAAACAAGTTTTGGCGTAATAATACTCCGCGTCATAACACTAAGGCCCCTTTCGAGGGGCCTTTTGCTTATCTGAGATAGCCTACATTGGATGAAAGCCAAAGGTTAGCATTTCGGCGTTGTTCCTTGTGCTGGCAGATAGCGCAATGGATCAAGGGCGGTTGCCCGGTAACGAATTTGAAAATGTAGCATAAGAGTATCGGTTCCAGAGCTACCTAGAGTGGCAATTTTCTGTCCCGCTTTTACATCCTGTGCGTTTTTCACCAGCATTGTGTCGTTATGGGCGTAAGCGGTAATAAAATCATTACCATGTTTAATCATGATGAGATTGCCATAACCTCGCAGTTGATTCCCGACGTACACAACACGGCCTTTGGCTGACGCATATACTGGCTGTCCACGTTTACCTGCAATATCAATACCTTTATTGCCGCCATCAGCAGAGGAGTATTTCGAGATGATTTTCCCGCTGGTAGGCCAGCGCCAACAACCACCAGCCCCCGGTGGAGGTGTTGATTTCGCTATCGCGGTATTTGAGGATTTACGTTTAGTCGATGTTAGACTCCCGCTAGATGCAGAACTGCTGAGGCGCAGTTTTTGCCCCACTTCTAATCGATAAGGGGGGCTAAGTTTGTTGATACGAGCAAGATCACTCACTTCATTGTCACTGATCCAGGCAATAAAATAGAGCGTGTCGCCACGTTTGACGGTATAGGATTTATCGCTGTAACTGCCTTTAGGCAATGTAGAATAGTCGCGATTCGATTTGTTTGAGCACCCAGCCAATAGCAAAATAGTCATTGCATATAACGCCAACCGTGGCCACAACCGCATTCTGCTTTTTGTGTTCAAAACGTTTCCTTTGTCATCAAAATATCAAGCACCCTCAGCCACCTATATTAACATTTGCATGATATGCGTCAAAAGCCAGAGTAAGGTTATTGTTAAGAATTGAGGGGGATGAGAAAAACGAAAAGAGCTGGACAGCTTTTGTCGGGTATCATCAAAATAAAAATCCACGCGGTTGCGTGGATTTTTGTATAACAACAAAGAGTTAAAAGCCAATGGAGAGTGTATCAGCCTCCCAGATAGCTAAATCGCGTTTTACCGAGTTAAGTTTGGTATTTACCGCCTGATAAGCATCCTCACCCATAAAGAAGTGCAATGGCGGATTGTCTACTTGGCTTATTTTGATAAGTAACGCAGCTGCTTTTTCGGGGTCGCCAATCTGTTGACCATCCATCTGTTCTTTCACCCTTTTTTCGTTTTCACGCACAGTAAGATAATCAGCAATAGGATTTTCCGGCGACATAATAGAGCCTTGTGAGAGGAAGCGGGTACGCATATGACCTGGATAAACCAGTGTAACCTTAATATCAAATTCTGCTGATTCTGCGGCTAAAGCCTCCGTGAACCCAGCCACGGCAAACTTGGC
The DNA here is from genome assembly GCF_044905075.1 of Yersinia vastinensis. NCBI lineage: Bacteria > Pseudomonadati > Pseudomonadota > Gammaproteobacteria > Enterobacterales > Yersiniaceae > Yersinia > Yersinia vastinensis. The sequence goes on along the minus strand of NZ_CP173260.1, from coordinate 2,674,882 downwards.
TGCACAGTACACGCCCCAACCTGGAATATGCCCTTGAATTCCTGCCATCGATGAAATATTCATAATGTGCCCACTCCGACGAGCTCGAAGATGCGGCATCACACTACGAATAACATTGAGCATACCGAATACATTGATATCAAAACTTTTGCGGGCCTCGGCATCACTTAACTCCTCCAGAGTTCCCATCTGACCGAAACCGGCATTGTTAACGACAACATCGATAGAGCCAAAATGATCCAGAGCTTGGTTCACTGCACATTTAACACTGGCTTCATCACTCAAATCGACACTCAGTGGCAAAAATTGTGGCGACGTAATACCCACTTCTTTTTCCAACAATGCTTTATTACGGGTTGTTGCCGCAACACGATGACCGGCGGCTAATAATTGGTGAGTTAAAGCCAAGCCGAGACCTTTGGATGCACCTGTAATCAACCAAGTCTTTGTTGCAGTCATACTATTTACCTCTTCACTGTTAGGTTTCTTGTATTGCAGAGAGCTAATCAAGGATGTTGAAATAAAGCCCACCTTTATTGACCAAAGTACGATTCGCTAATACCGTCAACTTTTTATCCTGCAGCATGTCGGCTGTAGAATGGATGTAATGCTGAAAGTGCGGAGTTTGGCGATGAAGCTCATAGGCAGCATCATCCGCATAGATTTCCACAAAGCGCCACTGTTCAGGGTGGCCTTTTACTGTGGCGGCATACATTGCTAACACACCGTCTTCTTTTTCAATTGCCGCTTTCATTTCATCGATGACAATTTGGCGAAATTGCTCATTTACTCCCTCTTTCAACGTTATTTCGGCAAAGCGTATCACTGGTTTATCCTCGCCATTGATTACCCTAACGGGGGCGGCTTTTTCAGCGAAAAACTGGGCTTCGGTTTCGGTGAGTTTCTTATGTCCTGTGAGCAGACTCGGTGCTTTCGCTTGGTAAGCCTGGAAATGAGGTGACGCTATATGTGCCTCATAAGCACTCTTATCTTGATAAATTTCGAATAAATACGACATATTTTGCTTATCTACTGGGCTGACGGCATACATTGCCAGCACGCCAGGCTCGGTGCTAACGGATGCCGTTAAATTCTCTTGACCAGCCACATTAAAAGCCTGCTGCTGATTATCCTGAATACCAAGTTCAAAAATACGTAATAGTGGTTCGGCATTAGCCGCTGACATGAGGCTGAGAGAAAATAGGGTAGTGGCGGCCATGCTAGTCAGAAAATTCATGTTGCTACATCCTCTGTTGACGATTTTGACTTTGTCAGGGCATGGTAGAAATACCGGATGCCCTGACACACCCAACGTGACGACAAAACATTATTCTGAAAGTGCTGCTAACAGCTTTTGTTGGAATTGCGCAATATTTTCCTCACTTGCACTCGCGACGTCATGAAACACCAACGGTTTCATATAATTCATTCCAACATAGAGCGCGCTGGCTTTCATTGGCGTCAATACTTCATCCATGGTGCTTTGAATCAATCCATTGTGAGAATAAGTATATTGGCTAGCACCAGCCGATGTGACGACCAGCAGCTGTTTGTTTTTGAGTGCATCGCCACCCGGCCCGAAAGCCCAGCCATAAGTCCAGACTTCATTTAAATATGCTTTCAGCATTGGAGTGGTATTGAACCAGTGTGTCGGATACATAAAGACGAGACGATCAATACCTTCGTAAGCCATTTGCTCTGCGGCTACATCAAATCCGCTCACGTCATTGCCATAGAGAGACTCAAGGTTACGCACCTTGACGTTTTCTATTCCCTCCACGGTTTGCTGCAATGCTTTGATTATTTTTGATTGTGATGGATAGGGATGTGAAACAATAACTAAGCTTTTCATTCTCTATTTCCTCTACTTATTCTCTTACTACTCACACTTGATGGCAGAGAGTATGCCCCTCTTTATTGATAACTTTAATGGCCTATATGGTTGAATAATATTTAACTTGAGGTTAATAATCGCTGCAAAGCTATTGGAAATATTAATGTCGAGGGGATGGATATGGAGTTATCACAACGAGTACGGGCAATTCTGTCTTTTGTTGAAGCCGCTGATTCTGGCAGTTTTACTGCAGCAGCTCGCATTCAGGGCATCAGTGCTGCTGCTGTCAGTAAAAATATCGCCAGCCTTGAACAAGCTCTCGGTATACGTCTCATGAATAGAACAACAAGAAAGTTAAGTTTGACAGAGGAAGGCAGTGTATTCCTGAAACAGGCCCGTATTGCGATTGAGGCACTGGATACGGCAGCGGATATGGTGGTTGCGCGCAAGATGGAAACCAGTGGGCATGTGAGAATTTCAACCAGTGCTGCATTTGGTCGAGAACAATTGCTGCCCACCTTGCCGGGCCTGCGATCACGTTATCCCGCCTTGTCGGTGGAAGTTGATTTTGACGACAGAGTGACGGATTTAGTTAGAGATGGCTATGATCTCGCCATTCGTGGTGGCCGTATCGTGGATTCATCATTGGTGTCACGCCCGGTTTGTCATCTCAATATGATTTTAGTTGCCGCGCCAGAATATCTGGCTTTGCACGGCGTTCCCCACTTTCCAGCAGATCTTGAGAAGCACCATTTAATCGCAAGACGGTTTTTGGGCGGTCGTGTTTCTCCTTGGGGATTCCGGGGCACTGATGGCAGTCTTACCTCTATGGATCCAGATTCCGCCGTGGTTACAATTTCAGCCCCAGAAGCACAAGTTCAGGCCGCCTGTTTAGGGCTTGGTATCGCACAAGTCGGGGTTCACCATGCGCTACAGCATCTAAAGTCTGGGGCATTGAAGATAGTGCTCTTTGGTCAACATGACCCGGGTAACTATGAAATGGTGATTCAATACCCACACCGGGCACTGATAGCGCCGCGAGTACGTGTCACGGTGGAATATTTGTTGTCCAGATTTAAACAGGATGAAACGCTGCAATTTCCACTCGATGAGTTGTCTCGTTTTCAGTAAAGAGTCAAAGTTGCAGCGCTATCAAGGGTTATAGCGAGGCTTCTATTTCAGGAATTAATTTGTTCGCCGACCCGCAGACGGTTACTTTGCTGCAGACCACGTCTTTCATCGCATCCATACCGACACGCATGTAATAACGTGGATCGTTGCCCTCGGGATTATCGGCAAACCATTTTTTCACCGCCGCCGCAAACGCGATTTTCAGCTCGGTTGCGACATTCACTTTACAAACACCCAGCTCGATGGCGCGTCTAACATATTCATCAGGGACATCACTTGCGCCATGTAATACCAGCGGAATATCGACAACGTCACGAATTTCGCCCAAGCGCTTGAAGTCAATTTTGGGGCGTTTGGTATACAAGCCATGTGCAGTCCCAATAGCAACAGCAAGACTATCGACTCCAGTAAATTCGACAAAGCGGCGAGCTTCTTGTGGGTCAGTGAGGAAGGCACTCTCCTCATCAACATCCATATCATCTTCTACACCGCCCAGACGACCTAACTCAGCTTCGACGCTGCAATCATGGCGATGGCAAAAATCAACCACGCTTCTAACAAGCTGCACATTCTTAGCAAATGGGAAGTGGCTGCCATCAATCATCGCGCTACGAACACCAGCATTGACTTTGCGGGTGATATCTTCCAGTGATTCATGATGATCAAGATGTAGCGCCAGCGGCATGTCATAGCTTTCCGAATAGGCTTTACACAGTGCATAGATCTCTTCAAAAGCAATGTGTTTAAAGGTGCCCGGAGTGCCGGCAAGGATCACCGGGGATTGCATCTCTTTACAAACTTCAAGGATTGCCTGAATGGTTTCGGCGTTATGGATATTAAACGCCGGTACGGCGTAGCCTCTGGCCTGCGCGTCTTGAAGAAGATATTTGGTAGAAATAATGCTCATATGCTGATCCTCTCAACCTTTCCAAGGGTGAATAACCACGCCTTTCACAACACGGTTGACTGTCCCGCTGGCGGAAGGGGTATCTGGAGTAATGCCCGCTTTGATGGATTCGGTCAGGGCGAAAATTTGTGCATACATCAGAAAGCAGAATGCTTGCTCGATGTCGATAAAGTCGCGGGAGGCGGGTAACAGAAGATGCGGACCAGCGTCGATTTCTGGATGGGGTGTAGCAGAGATTGCCACAACGCGCATAGCCTGTTGGTCGCGGTGCAATTCAGCCAGTAAATCGAGATCATATTGACGGGTGTAAGGGTGGCTGGAAACAAAAACGACGACCAGTGTTTCGGCATTGACCAAGGATTTTGGCCCGTGACGGAAACCGGTCGGGGAGTCGTAAAATGCCACCAATTTACCGGCGGTTAACTCTAACACTTTCAGTGCTGACTCTCGTGCTACGCCCTGTAGCCCACCACTGCCGAGATAGACAATTCGTTTGAAAGACAAGTCACCAAACACGGCATGACTCAAATTACCTTGTGAGGCAATGATCTGCTGGCAGCGTGTTGCCACATCTTGAAAACGCGAACTGTTGATGACCTCTGGGGCGAAAACCGCCAGACAGCTAGCCATCATGGTGGTAATGCTACTGGTCATGGCGAAACCACGATCATGAGTTTCGGCGGGCATTAACAGTGCCAAAGCATTATCGCTCTTCACCGCATTTTGATACAGACTGCCAGCTTCATTACAGGTGATGACCAAATGATGGCACTGCTTGACGATTTGGTTAGCTAAATCGACTGCGGCAACACTTTCCGGGCTGTTACCGGAGCGAGCAAAAGAGATAAGTAAAGTCGGTTGTTCGGCAGACAGATAATCAGCGGGATTGGTGACGAGGTCTGTGGTGGGTACTGCAACAAAATTTTCGCTGGTGTGGCGTGATAACCATGGTGCAATAATGTCACCGATAAAAGCTGAGGTTCCCGCACCCGTCAGGACAATCTGCAAATCAGATTGTTGCAACAGTGGGGCAAGGAAAGTGTCGATATCGTGACGTAAACTTTCGATATTTTTTAATGATCGTATCCAGCACTCTGGTTGCTGACGGATCTCTTTTTCAGTCCACGTTGACGGGGGAGTACAGGAAAAATGGGTTTCATTCATAACTCAGTCCTTAGCAGTGCGAATTCAATGGGTCAGCACAAAGCAGAACATGGCGACCTTTCGTTTTGTTTCATTTAATGGGTTATATGCTTAAATGAAAATCTATAGAAAAGAAAACGAAAGGTCAACATAAGAAAGGAAATAAAACGAAAAATAGGATCTAAAAAAGAGTTGTTTATTAAAATATCGTTTATTTATAATGAATTACTTTTATTTGTGGTTAATAATGGCTGACTATTGGAAAGGAAAAGAAAGGTTTGTGACACAAAGGCCACAAACCAAAGTGAGGCATAATGAAAGTCTTACAGACGAATAGCTTGGCAATAAATCGTTATATCCCTTCCTCGACGGGAGTAGGTTCGCGATAGCGCCCCATCTCATCCACGAGACTGGTCAATCCTCGATGCCCGCACTCAAGTGCCATAAGACGAAACTCCTGACTACTAAGACCTTCGCGTTCCAGCACCATTTCTAGCACGAGCTGCATATTGACACCGGTGATCACTTCTCGGCCTACCTTCTGCATGGCTAAAGTGGAGGCTACGCGAAAGGGGGTGCCACCGAGTAAATCCGTCAAAAAAACCAGCCCATCACGTTCATCCAGATTGGCTATTGCCTCTTCAAATTGAGCAGTCAGCAGAGCGGTGGTGGAACATTCAGGAAAGTCGATGGCGATAACTTGTGGCTGTTCACCCAGTATTTGTTTCATCGCCTTTTCCAGCCCGGTCGCAAATCCACCGTGACCACTGAGAATAATGCTTATCATATTTTCTCCTCTGACTTACAGAAAGTGGCCAAACTTTCCGACGATACCTAAGACCACGGTGAGCCCGATAAGCCGCAGGGGGCTCCAACCGCGTCGTACCAACCAGTACATGGTGAGGGTGTACACCAGTGGAAGAAAGGCGGGCATCAGTTTGTCGATAACGTCGGTTTGCAGTTTAACCACCGCGTCACCAGCAGTAATCTCAAGTGTGGTAGACAGGCGGACATACGTTGCCACCAGCGCACCAATCACCGTCATCCCAACAATGGATGCGGCATGACCTACTTTACGGGTGTTGGCTTTAATGAGTGGGATAGCCGCCACCCCCATACGGTATGCATAGTGAGCCAACCCGAAACGTAATCCAAGATGGACCACGTTAAACAGAACAATAAATACCACTGCGCCAAGGATGGATCCTTGTAGAGCTAGACTAGCCCCGATGCCACCACAAATCGGTAATAAAGTTAGCCAGAACATGGCATCGCCAATACCACCAAGTGGTGCACCCACGGCGATTTTTGTACTTTGGATACTGTTGACATCCTGTTTTGAACGCTCCATCGCCAAAATGATGCCAATGACGAACGTCACAAGGAAAGGATGAGTATTGAAAAAGCCCATATGGCCTTTCATCGCCCGCGCTAAATCATTCTTATTGGTATGGATCTTTTTCAACGCAGGTAACAGGCCATACAGCCAACCGGATGCCTGCATACGCTCATAGTTAAATGAGGCTTGTAGCAGCATAGAGCGCCATGCCACACGGTTAATATCTTTCTTCGTCAGCTCTGCACCGATAGTTTGATCTTCATAGATATTATCATTGCCATCAATCACTGATTTTTCCGTGACATTGATGTCTGGTAAAACGTGAGTATTAGATGCCATCTTCGAATTCCTCTTGCTCAGTACGGGAAGGCTGCTGCACCGTTGGGTCTTTACGCATAAAATCAATTAATGCCATAGCCAGCGCTGCGGCGGCAATCGCTAACACCGGTAGTTTCAGCCAAGCAGCAGCGACAAAACCAAGAATGAAATAGGGGATATAGATGTTTTTCATCATGATTTTCAGCAACACGGCAAACCCAATGGCTGGCATGATGCCACCTGCTACGCCAAGACCATCGATCAAACGGGCTGGCAGCACATCGATAACCGTTTTTGCATGTTCTGCGCCAAAATAGATGGGCAAAAAGGCGCACAAAAAATAGAAAGTCCCTAAGGCCAGTAAGGCGAGATAGTTAACACGCTCAATACCCGCGGTATCTGCATTTGCCGCCATTCTGTCGCAGCGTGCCATGACACCAGACATGATGGAGAACAAGAATGTGATACCCATTTGCACCGCCACGGCGAACGGCACTGCGACCCCAACAGCGACTTCAGGTTTTACGCCCGCGGTAATGGCAAAAGCCGTTCCGACGATGGTGCCGATAATCACATTGGGCGGTTGAGCACCCGCGAGTGGGGCAAGCCCCATCCAAACCAGTTCCAGAGTCCCGCCGGTGAGAATGCCGGTGTGGAGATCACCGAGTATCAGACCAACCAGCGGCCCGAGAACCACCGGGCGGTGCATATGGGTCAGGCCATTGAACATATCCAGACCGGCAATAAAGGCCAGAATCCCCAACGCTAATGCCTGTAGTAAGCTAATTTCCATAGAAAATACCTCAGAGGAGTTTGTAGAGATCCTGAGCCTGCTCAGTTGGCACGCCCTGAATAAAACATTCCACCCCAGCACTTTTCAGGCCATTGAAGGCAACAATATCCTGATCATCAACAGAGACGGTTTTCGTGATTTGTTGTTTCCCTTCGGCGTAGTGCATATTGCCGACATTAATGCGCGTCACGGGAACATCGCCGTTAACCAAGGTCAGAAAGTCTTTGGGTGTCTTGCAGACCAGTAAAATTTTCTGGCGATCTGCTGCGCGATGAATATTGTCGATAACTTTTTGCAGGGGCCAAAAGCGCACTGCAATCCCTTCAGCCAGTACCATTTCCATTAAATTTTGCTGGACCTGATCTTCGGCGACTTCATCATTGGCAACTAAAACCAGATTCGCGCCGGCAAAACCGACCCATTGAACACCAACCTGGCCGTGAATTAGTCGCTCATCAATACGACTTAATACAATGTTTGGCATATTTTATTCCTTGTTATCATTGTGTTAATGGGATGGCGATGTTCCCAGACAGGCAGCATGGTACTGGCGCACAACATCCTGGATATGGTCGATAATCAGTTCGTGCGGCGTTGCTGCGAGACGACCTTCACGGACCTTAACGTATTGAAGAGGCAGATACTGACTGATTAATGGCAGTGGAATCGTTTCATCCAGCAAATTTTCTATTAATCGAGAATAGGCATTGTCGATATTCTGATCGGGCCAATAGTAACGAATGCGGTCAGAATAGCTGTATCCACGTGCTAAACGACGTGCTTCATTTTTGCCGTGATAATGATGTTTCCAGTATTCAGGTTGTTCCTGCATGACACTCTCCAATACCTCTCGCAGCCCCGAACATTGGTAGGCAGGCCGCAATTCCTGTTCGATAGCTGCCAATGAAAATAAGGCTTCACGCAGTGCAAAAGTGAGCGCAGGGCCGACTTTCAAAATAGCGAAGTGATGCTGAACGAGCTGACGTAGCGCCAGTGGAGTTTGATAATCAGTGGAGTGGGCTTCAAAAACCATAGTGTCAAATTCTGCGATCATTTGACTGAGGGCAAGAGATTTCTCTGCTTGATAATCAATAACATGAGCATGATCGAATTCGACACCGGGTTGGACAACCAGCCCGATAATACGCGGCCATATATCGCTTAAACCCTGTTGCTCAAAAGCGTGTCGATGGGCCTCCAAGGTTGCTTTTGCCGCCTGTGGTGAGGTAACAACAAGAGTTGACAGTGTTTCGTGTGCGCCACCAGGGACGGGAACTTCAGTGCCAATGACGTAAACCAGATCAGAGGAACGATACTGCTCCTGACGGGTTTTTTCTGCTATATGGGCCAGTCTTGCGGCTCTTTCGGCAACAATTTGATCAGTGAGTGGCACCGGGTCATCAGCACAAGACATACTGCAATCGAGGTGAATTTTCTTAAAGCCCGCCGCCACATAGTGGCGAATAAGTTCCTCTGCATGAGCCATAGCTTCTTGCGCCGGTCTGTTTTGCCAGCGATTAGGTCCAAGATGGTCTCCCCCCAAAACCAACCGATCACGAGGAAGCTGGTGGTTATCCGCCATTTGTTCAACAAAACCACGAAAGTCTGCCGGTGTCATGCCGGTATAGCCACCATACTGGTCTACTTGGTTGGAGGTCGCTTCTATTAATAAGAGGGATTGGGTCTCCTGGGCGTGGCGTATTGCCGCTTCCAAAACCAATGGGTGAGCGGAACAGACGGCAAAAATGCCACATCCGGTATCCTGTTTATGGTCAGCCACAAACTCGGTTAAATGTTTCACTTTCCTCTCCGTATAATGTAGTAAGGTACTTTTATCTTTCGATTTGTTTCATTGATACTGCTTTATCGCTTAATAAAAACAAAACGAAAGATTATAAAATTGAGATCTGTTTCGCAAAAGAAACATAATGAAAGAATTGTGAACCTGAAAGATCGCTGTTCTTGGGCAATGTTAAGACTTGCTTTCCCGCAAAAGAAAGGTGTTAATAGACAAAGTGAAATGAAACGAAAGGCTTTAGAAAGGATTTCCTATGAGCAATACTGATTCGGCAACGGATAAACGCATAACAGGCACCAGTGAAAGGCGTGAGCAGATCATTCAACGCCTGCGTCAACAGGGAAGTGTTCAGGTAAACGATTTATCGTCATTTTTTGGCGTTTCAACGGTAACAATCCGCAATGATCTGGCTTTTTTGGAAAAACAAGGGATTGCGGTACGTGCCTACGGCGGTGCGCTGGTGTGTGATTCAGGTACACCTGCGGTAGAACCTACGGTTGAAGATAAAAGCTCCCTTAACACATCGTTAAAACGCAGTATCGCCCGTGTTGCTGCCAATCTGATTAAGCCTGGGCACCGCGTCATTTTGGACTCAGGCACGACTACCTGTGAAATTGCGCGTCACATGCGTAATCATAAGGAGGTCATTGCGATGACAAATGGTATGAATGTCGCTAACTCGCTGCTTGATGCTGAAGGGGTGGAATTGCTGATGACAGGTGGGCATTTGCGCCGCCAGTCTCTTTCCTTCTATGGTGATCAGGCCGATCAGTCTTTGCAAAACTATCACTTCGATATGCTGTTTCTTGGGGTCGATGCCATCGACCTTGAGCGGGGGGTGAGCACGCATAATGAAGACGAAGCTCGACTCAATCGCCGAATGTGTGAAGTTGCGGAACGTATCATCGTAGTCACTGACTCCAGCAAATTTAACCGTTCCAGCCTACATAAGATTATTGATACCCAGCGTATACATATGGTCATTACGGATAAAGGTATTCCTACTGAAAGCTTGAATGGCCTACGCAAAGGGGGGATTGACGTTATTCTTGTTGGAGAATAAAAAGCATGTGCGCGCATAAATGTTGGGATTCACCTACCTGAGTGGCAGTGATGTGATCAACATGAGAAGCTCGCAATCCTCTTGGATTTGTGAGCTTTTTAAATTTAACGCGATGACCTAATAACTATCGGTTCACCTTATTGTGATAATGATCATTCCGTTAAGATAATTATAATGTTATTTAATCATTCATTCTGACTACTTTAGGGGGATGCATTATGAATAATTTAGAATTGCAGGCGCTGAGGCAGCTTTTTTTCCTAAGCTATGACGAGGCGGCAAAGTATATTGCAGGCGATAACAACACTGACATGTGGCAGAAATGGGAAAGGGGAGAGCAAGATATCCCACTTTCTGTAGTTGATACGCTGATGCTCATGAATGAAAAAAGAAAGCAAAGAGTTAATGCCATTATTAAAAAGATAAATAATCGTATTGGGAATAATACTATGCGCTTTTTCCCTGATTATGCGGCATTTCATGCTGTCTATACAGAGGGGGACTTTATAGAATGGAAAATATATCAATCTGTAGCGGCCGAACTCTATTCTCATGATCTGGAACGGTTATGTTAAAAATAGGTGGTTTTTTACAACTGATAAATAAAATTACTGTGTAAAGTGAAATTATCTTGCATTAATTACACTTTGATTCTCTAGGTATATTGACAGTCTGCAGGAATTAATTATTTCATTTTACAGTATGATTTTCGTCATAAAATTGAATAATATTTTCTTCTCCTCACAAATTCAAAAATAAATATCTTGCCTATTATCACATATCAACGGCATGCTTATTTCTCCCTATTTTTCATTAAGCGTTATTACCTAGGGATTGATCCCGAATATGACACTCTTTGTGTTAAACATCCAACCATTATGTTGCTTTTATGTTGAAAAATGGATGGCAACTATGTAGATGACATATGATTATAAGAAAAAATACTGTATTGATATGCTCCATCTATAGAAATAATCTATGAGTTACTTTCAAAAAATGAATTATTTATTGCTCGACCTGATTGTTAGTATGGAAATAAGAAAAATACCGAATTTTTAAGAATTGTTTTACTTGCCATATTGAGTCTGGTTGTCATTTTCTTGCACGACAACATTTACCGGGAAATATCTGTAGATCAGGTTTTTTAGATAACGATAGGAAAATTCCTGTAGGTTAAATTTAAAAATCCTTTTCTGGAAAAGGTTTATATGAAAAACAATTACATACCTACATCTATCGGCTTGTATATCAATTATTTGGTTCATGGTATGGGGGACATATTGATCAGTTTGAATATGCCCCATTTACAGCAACAATGGCAAACTGATGCTGCGGGAGTATCTATTGTCATCTCTTCATTGGGAATAGGGCGGCTGAGTATTCTGCTTGTGGCAGGTATGCTGTCTGACCGCTTTGGTCGAAAACCTTTTATCTATCTGGGAATGTTTTGTTATTTAGGCTTTTTCCTCGGAGTCCTGAGTACACAAAGTATTGTCGTTGCCTATTGTTTTGGTTTTTTGGCAGGAATGGCTAACAGTTTCCTAGACTCTGGCACTTATCCATCGTTAATGGAAGCTTTCCCTAATACTCCGAGTACAGCGAATATTCTTATTAAAGCGTTTGTCTCCGGTGGTCAATTTATTCTGCCGTTTATGATTAGTATTTTGGTGTGGTTTGATCTTTGGTTCGGTTGGTCATTTTTGATTGCTGCCAGCATTATGTTCCTCAATGCACTCTATCTGTTTAAATGCCCTTTCCCACGACATGATTCTCCTGTGAAAATAGAATCCACAACGCAAGTTACAGAAGAACCTGAAGCATCTAAAACCTATACCTGTTCGATGCTGGATCTGGCCAGTTTCACGCTATATGGCTATATCGCAATGGCAACATTTTATCTTATCAGTCAATGGTTGGCGCAGTATGGGCAGTTTGTGGCAGGGATGTCTTATACCTTGTCAATTAAACTGTTGAGTGTATATACCATTGGCTCTTTGCTCTGTGTTTTTATTACGGCAGGGTTAGTTAAGAAAACTGTCAGTTCAACCACATTGTTAATGCTTTATACCTTCATCTCTTTTGTCGCGTTGTTAACGGTATGCCTATATACCACTGTCACCACGGTATTTATCTTTTCTTTTGTCATTGGATTTTCTGCGGCAGGAGGTGTTATGCAACTCGGGCTGACATTGATGGCAATGCGCTTTCCGCAAGCGAAAGGCAAGGCTACTGCAATCTTTTATAGTGCAGGGAGTCTGGCGACATTCACTATTCCGTTGATTACCGCAAAACTTTCACAAACCAGTATTGCCAGTATTATGTGGTTTGATGTTGGCCTCGCTGCGGCAGGTTTCCTGACAGCATTATTTATTGGTTACCGGAGCAGGAAAGAGCGGGGTTATATGGTAAAAATGAGTCAAGTTCAGGTTTGAAGTAGGCAATAGGCTGTAGGTGGAAATTACTGCCTACAGCGCGGGTGGGTTACTTGAACGTCATTTGTTGACATGCAGTAAAGATAAATTTCTTAAATGTTTGTGCCGCTGGCGATAATACCTGATCTTTACGGGTAGCTAGGCAAATATACCGTGTGGGGCCGGGGTCTTTGATGTGCATAACATGAACATTAGAATGTGAAAGCGTACTGATCCGCGGCATAATTGCAATGCCGTAGTTAATACTCACTAGCCCAACCATCGCGGTATCTTCTTCGACATAACAGGTTATTTCTGGAATCAGTTTCTTCTGCATAAACATCTTGTCAATAAACTGGCGTAATCCACTTTTTTGTGAAAAAAAGATATAGGGGTATGGAATGGTGTCCTCTAGCGCTATTTCACTTTCATTACGCAGTGCTAAGGGGTGATCACGGGACGTTACCAATACCAGTTCTTGGCTAATTAAAGGGATAAACTCTATTTCTGGTTCTTCCGGCATATGAGAACAGAAAGCCAGATCAAACTTATCAGCTTTCAGATCGTCAATAATCGATGAAGATGTTCCCTGATAGAAGCAAAAACGTTTATTTTCATTGCCGGAGACATGGATAAACCGATTAATCAACTGAGGAACTACTGTTTCTCCCATAGTGTAAATAAAGGCCAGTCTGATGGTATTGTTTTGAGAACCACTCATTTGGCGTAGGGCAAGGCGGCCATTCTCCAATTCAAGCAGCGCATTTTCCACATAAGGTAAAAAAATTTTTCCACTCTGTGTTATTCGCACGTTTCTGCCCATTTTTTCAAACAAGGCCACGCCAAGCTCTTTTTCAAGCTCAGATATGGCATGACTTAGTGAGGGTTGGGCAATGAACAAACTCGATGCGGCTTCAGTGTAATGCTGCTTTTCGGCTAAACGCTTAAAATAATGTAATTGTTTTAAATTCATTCAGTTTCTCATCGCGGTTTATCAATTTATCTCATGTGAACATACGATAAACATTCTGCATGTACTAGGGTTACCGTCACATAATGTGCTGGTGCGCGAGAGTTATTATCTTATTAATTTAATGTCTTTGAAGGTTTGCTTTCGTAGGATGTGCAAAATTATTATGGCCTTGTGCAACATAGCATGCTCTTTTTTCTATTGATGAAAACGCGCGGCGTAAATGAAGTGTTAAATAATTTAATTATAGTTTTATGGAAATCCCTATTGTTTTGTTGAGTAATTTTCTTAAATAAATTTATGGCTTAATAAATTTTAACTGCCTCACAAAATCAAACGATATTTACTCGTCGCGACGGTTTTTATTCCTCCATTCGTGTTGTGTTGGATGTGTGAAATTAAAACAAATTTTCAACAATACTCTTGTTATTTCTGGCTAGTGGTTTGCAATAAAATTGAAAACGAAAACGTTATATTACGTATAAATAACCGTGGGTGTTATATACATTATATAGGGTTGGTAGTTTATTGATGTTTTATAAGAATATATTTAATAAAAATTAACCATAAACGGAGAAAAGCATGAGCCAGAGCAGGGCCTTTAATGCGCCATTTTTATTAGCTGCGATAAGTATATACCTAAGCTACTTTCTTCATGGGATCAGCGTTATCACGTTAGCGCAGAATATGACTCCATTGGCAGAAAAATTTAACACAGACAGTGCAGGAATCGCCTATGTCATTTCCGGGATAGGTTTGGGGCGGCTCGTTTGTATCCTATTCTTCGGGGTCATCTCGGATAAGTTCGGTAGACGTTCGGTTATTTTCGTCGGCATTGCGTTATACATTCTATTTTTCTTTGGTATTCTCGCCAGTCCAAATCTGATCGTCGCATTTATTCTGGCATTTTGTGTTGGTGCCGCGAACGCAGCATTAGATACAGGCGGTTATCCTGCGTTGATGGAATGCTATCCTAAAACATCTGGGTCTGCTGTTATTCTGCTTAAAGCCACCATTTCCTTTGGGCAGATGTTCTATCCAATGTTGGTTAGTTTCCTGATGGTGAGCCAGCTTTGGTTTGGTTATGCCATGGTGATTCCAGGTGTGTTATTTATTCTTGTCACATTATTAGTGGTCAAGAGTAAATTTCCCAGTCAGACAGTCGATGCTGCTATTGCCAAAGACTTGCCTCAGATGAACAGTAAACCACTGGCGTGGCTGGAAGGTGTCGCCTCCGTTATATTTGGTGTTGCTGCATTTTCAACGTTTTATGTCATCGTCGTTTGGATGCCAAAATATGCTATGGCTTTTGCAGGCATGGCAGAAGCGGACGCATTAAAAACAATTTCTTACTATAGCTTGGGTTCATTACTGTGCGTATTTCTCTTTGCTTTCTTGTTGAAAAGCATGGTGCGCCCCGTCTGGGCCAATGTGTTTAATACTGCGTTATCCGTTATAGCGGCTACCGTTATTTATCTGTATCCATCACCGCTGGTGTGTAATGTCGGCGCGTTCGTTATTGGTTTCTCTGCTGCGGGTGGAATATTACAGCTTGGTGTCTCAGTCATGTCTGAATTTTTCCCAAAAAGCAAAGCCAAAGTTACCAGCATATATATGATGATGGGAGGGTTGGCGAACTTTGTCATTCCTCTAGCTACCGGTTATTTATCTACTATCGGATTGCAATATATTATCCTGCTGGACATCGCATTTGCTCTTGTTGCTTTCGTCACCGCGATAGTCGTCTTTATTCGGTACTATAAAGTCTTCAAAATTCCGCAAAGTGATTTTCGTTTTGGTGAGCGATTCTTTCAATAAGAATACTGCTTATAAATAACAAGAGAAATATTAACTAAGTCAATTTTAATATACCTATTTTTTAGTGAGGAGTGACCAATGGATGTTACTGCAAAATATGAGCTGATTGGATTAATGGCGTATCCAATCAGACATAGTTTATCCCCTGAAATGCAGAATAAAGCATTGGAAGAGGTTGGGTTACCTTATACTTATATGGCTTTTGAGGTAGATACTTCGACTTTTGGAAAAGCAATCGAAGGGTTGAAGGCATTAAAAATGCGCGGTACTGGCGTTTCCATGCCGAATAAACAGCTAGCATGCCAGTATGTCGATGAGTTAACCCCTGCAGCTAAATTGGTGGGTGCAATTAATACTATTGTTAATGATAACGGTTTCCTCAGAGGATATAACACTGACGGAACCGGGCATATTAAAGCCATTAAAGAGACTGGCTTTGATATCAAGGGTAAAAAAATGGTTTTGGTTGGCGCGGGGGGGGCATCTACCGCGATTGGTGCACAAGCAGCGATTGAAGGTATCAAAGAAATTATGCTGTTTAATCGGCGGGATGAGTTTTACGAAGAGGCTCTCGCTTTCGCTAAACGCGTTAATGATAATACCGATTGTGTCGTGACAGTAAATGACCTGGCTAACCAAAAGGCTTTTGCTAACGCGATTGCTAGTGCAGATATTCTGACGAATGGAACAAAAGTGGGCATGAAGCCACTGGAAAATGAATGCATCGTTAGTGATATCTCTATGCTGCGCCCCGAACTCCTTGTTTCGGAATGTGTTTACAATCCTCATATGACTAAGCTATTACAGATGGCCATGGAGGCGGGATGTAAAACTGTTGATGGATATGGAATGTTATTATGGCAAGGAGCCGAACAGTTTAAGCTTTGGACCGGAAAAGAGTTCCCATTGGAATATGTTAAAAAGGTTATGGGATTCAATGCGTAACTGACTATTCGGGAATATACTGACTAACGCCGGTTGTCAGGCATTAATGGAAGGGAAAAGAATGAAAACGGTAACAGTGAAAAATCTGGTCATTGGCGAGGGTGCCCCCAAAATCATCGTGTCATTGATGGGAAAAAATGCCTCTGCGGTTAAGTCAGAAGCGCAATATTACCAAGAGTTTGACTTTGATATTCTAGAATGGCGTATAGATCATTTTGATGATGTGAAAAATATCGAGAGTATTATCGACGCGGCACACCAGCTCAGAACTATTATTCACAATAAACCGATTCTCTTTACCTTCCGCACAGCGAAAGAAGGGGGAGAGAAAGAAATATCATCCACAGATTATCTCTCCTTAAACAGAAAGATGATTGATAGTGGCTTGGTTGACATGATTGACTTGGAGCTTTTTACTGGTGACCAAGAAGTCAGTGCGACGATAGCATATGCACATGCTAAAGGTATTAAAGTTATCATGTCTAATCATGATTTCCATAAAACACCGCCCAAAGACGAAATTGTTAAACGTCTACGAAAAATGCAAGAACTCGGAGCCGATATACCTAAAATTGCATTAATGCCGCAAAATAAAAGCGATGTTATGACGTTGTTGGCTGCGACATTGGAAATGTATGAGCAATATGCAGATCGCCCCATCATTACAATGTCAATGTCGAAGCTTGGCATTATTTCACGATTATCAGGTGAGGTCTTTGGTTCGGCGGCAACCTTTGGGGCACTAAAAAAAGCATCAGCCCCCGGGCAGATAGATATTAAAGAGTTAAGATCTGTTTTAACGACAATACATCAGTCATAAATTCATATTTATTTAAAGTTATTCAGGAACTATTTCGGTTTCTGAATAACCATCCCTATCTGAATTTTATTTACAGCACCTTGAGGTGAGGATGTGCTTCATCTGTAGGATGGAAAATAAATTTAGTGATAATTAGGAGTACCTATGAAACTGGATAAACCGAAAAGAGTTAATGGTCGGGTTCCCGTTTTATCCGCGGAGGATGCAGTAAAATATATTCCGGATGAAGCGACACTCTGTGTATTAGGTGCAGGTGGTGGGATTCTGGAAGCAACAACTTTAATAACAGCACTATCAGAACAATATAAAAATACACAGTCGCCACGTAATTTATCTTTAATTAGTCCCACCGGATTGGGCGATCGCGCAGAACGAGGAATTAGTCCACTGGCTCAGGAAGGGTTGGTTAAATGGGCACTTTGTGGCCATTGGGGACAATCACCACGTATTTCTGACTTGGCTGAACAAAATAAGATTAGCGCCTATAACTATCCGCAAGGCGTTTTGACTCAGGTTCTTCGTGCCTCTGCCGCTCACCAGCCAGGTATTTTAACTAATATTGGGATTGGCACATTTGTTGATCCACGCCAGCAAGGTGGAAAACTGAATGAAGTGACAAAAGAAGAACTGATTAAACTGATCGAAATTGATAATCAGGAATATCTCTTTTATAAGGCCATAGCGCCGACAGTGGCTTTTATTCGTGCCACAACCTGTGACAGTGAAGGTTACGCTTCTTTTGAAGATGAAGTGATGTATCTAGATGCCTTGGTTATCGCGCAGGCAGTGCATAACAATGGCGGCATTGTCATGATGCAAGTGCAGAAGATGGTCAAAAAAGCGACGCTTCATCCAAAATCCGTCAGAATACCCGGCTATCTGGTCGATATCGTGGTTGTCGATCCAGCACAAACTCAACTCTATGGTGGTGCACCGGTTAACCGTTTTATTTCCGGCGATTTTGTCTTGGATGACAGCACTAAGATGGCGATTCCACTGAACCAACGCAAACTGGTTGCCCGCCGTGCACTGTTTGAAATGCGTAAAGGGGCTGTCGGAAATGTGGGGGTCGGTATTGCAGATGGCATTGGCCTAGTTGCCAGAGAAGAAGGCTGCGCTGATGATTTTGTATTAACCGTGGAAACCGGCCCCATTGGCGGCATTACGACACAAGGTGTTGCTTTTGGTGCCAATGTGAATACCCGAGCCATTCTGGACATGACCTCGCAGTTTGATTTTTATCACGGTGGTGGGTTGGATGTTTGTTATTTGAGTTTTGCTGAAATAGATCAACAGGGCAATGTCGGCGTTCATAAATTTAATGGCAAAATTATGGGGACGGGCGGTTTTATTGATATTAGCGCTACCTCTAAAAAAATAATATTCTGCGGAACATTAACTGCAGGCAGCCTGAAAACTGAGGTCGGTGATGGAACGCTGAAAATAATTCAGGAAGGGCGAGTTAAAAAATTCATTAAAGAAATACCAGAAATTACGTTCAGCGGGAAAATTGCTTTAGAGCGTGGTTTAGATGTGCGTTATATCACTGAGCGAGCGGTATTTACCTTAAAAGAAGACGGATTACACTTGGTTGAAATTGCCCCCGGTGTTGATTTAGAAAGGGATATATTATCTCAAATGGATTTCAAGCCGATAATATCCACTGATCTGAAATTAATGGATGAACGGATGTTTTACGATAACGTCATGGGATTTGTTTTGTCTGATGATAAATAAAATAGGGGAGTGAAGAGTATGGACTTTAGCTTAACCGAAGAGCAAGAGTTATTGCTGGCGAGTATTCGGGAACTCATTACTAATGACTTCCCTGAAGAGTATTTCAGAACCTGTGATCAAACCGGAACTTATCCTAAAGAATTTATGAGGGCGTTATCGGATAATGGTATTTCTCTGTTAGGCGTACCAGAAGAATATAACGGGATCCCGGCTGATTATGTCACGCAAATGCTGGCACTCATGGAGGTTTCAAAGTGTGGTGCGCCAGCATTTCTGATTACTAATGGCCAGTGTATTCACAGTATGATGCGTTTTGGTTCACCGGAACAATTGCGGAAAACAGCAGAAAGTACATTGGCAACGGGTGATCCAGCTTATGCGCTGGCGCTGACTGAACCCGGTGCCGGTTCGGATAATAACAGTGCGACGACAAGTTACACACGCAAGAATGGCAAAGTGTATTTGAACGGCCAGAAGACTTTTATTACCGGGGCGAAAGAATACCCTTATATGCTGGTACTGGCGCGAGATCCTGAGCCTAAAGATCCGAAAAAGGCATTTACACTTTGGTGGGTAGAGTCAAATCGACCGGGTATTAAAATCAATCCATTACATAAAATTGGCTGGCACATGCTGAGTACCTGCGAAGTCTATCTCGATAATGTCGAAGTCGATGAAAGCGATATGGTCGGCGAAGAGGGAATGGGTTTCCTGAATGTCATGTACAACTTTGAAATGGAGCGCTTGATCAATGCTGCCCGCAGTACCGGTTTTGCTGAATGTGCTTTTGAAGATGCAGCAAAATATGCTAACCAGCGTATTCAATTTGGTAAGCCAATTGGGCACAACCAGATGATTCAGGAAAAACTGGTTCTAATGGCAGTAAAAATCGAAAATATGCGAAATATGGTGCTGAAAGTCGCATGGCAGGCTGATATGCATCAGTCATTAAGAACCAGTGCAGCATTGTGTAAATTGTATTGTGCTCGCACTGCTCTTGAAGTTATTGATGACGCGATACAGATTATGGGAGGGTTGGGCTATACCGATGATGCGCGAGTTTCCCGTTTCTGGCGTGACGTGCGTTGTGAGCGAATTGGTGGCGGAACCGATGAGATTATGATTTATATTGCTGGCCGCCAAATCTTGAAAGATTACCAAAATAAATAGTCACTTTTAGCAATCCGTTCACATTTTCAGATGTGAACGGATTGAGCTTAATATAAGACTATTTAGGTTTGCTGCCAGTCTCAGGTTAACATTTCAGTGCGTTCACTAAATTCCGATATATATTCCCCTTTGTTAAGATGGCTTTTGAACTGTTTTCGGTATTCTGAAGGGGAGCAGCCGACATGCCGAATAAATAATTTTGTGAAATGGTCGACATTCTCGTAGCCGACGCGGAAAGAAATTTCGTTTAGACATAATTCGGTATTGGTTAACGCAAACTTAGCTTCTGTTATTCGGCGCTTAATGACATAGTTTATCGGTGAGATACGATACTCTTTACTGAATTCATGGCAGATATAACTCACACTGGCTCGAAATTTTTTCGCTAACTGTTCTAGAGTTATTTTTTCTCTATAGTTATTGTTTAAATAAATAAGAATGTCTTTTACTAATATGTCTTTGATAATATTTCCGGTGTTGGTTCGGTAGGCACTTTTGAAGTTTTCGTAGAAGATAACGGTAAGAAGATAACCAAAGGCATCATAGACTGAGGAGGAAAGGCTCTCTTCTTGCTGAGGTAATAACAGACTGATTTCATGTATGACATCTTTATTTTTAACCGCTGAAACCACAGGGTAGGAATTGGGCTGCATTAATCGATTATCTTCCAACCCGTTTATTTTGAAACCATATACGGCGCAGGCGTAGGTCGTCGCGGGTGAGGTTGTATCAGAGGCCAAAGCATGCAGGCAACCGCGTTCGATAACAATAATATCGCCAGCTTGTGCAACATAATTAGATGAGTCGATGGTCAGTTTGACGACGCCTTTTTTGACGTAAATAAGTTCGGTCTCGGTTTCATGCACATGATGGCCTGATTCCCAATTTGGATCATCACTAATGACATATCTGGAGAGTTTTGGCGTGAGTCCATTTTCAAAAATGGCATCTGCCTTATTATCAAAACAGCGTTGATACATGGCTACTTCCCTATTTAACGATGAGATGAAACCGTCATTTTCAAGCAACTGATGACAAGATATACCACGAATTTAGCATACCAAAACAAGATTATTTGTGCGCTGTGCAAGATAATACGTCAGCAATTAGATGGTTAAAGAATTGAATGCTTGCCGATAATTTATCATTTTATTTGTTATTCTCTCATCTGATTTGACCTGTAAGACACATAGTTAACACACTGAATTTACATCGTGCTGCGGATTTCGCTCCTTCTCACAGCTAATAATGAGAATTTCCTTAAACATACATTCTATCTTTGATAAATATCACACATTTCTTTCCCTGTTTGATTTCATGTGGTAACGCACAAACCGCTATTATTTTATTTTTATATATTCACGGCGCTGCAAGTAAAAATAAATTATTACCGCACTGATATATTCCTCATGTTTTTTTTGCAAGATAGTTGGTAACTAAAACATATTATCATGTCGTTATTTCCTTGCCAGAGTATCAATATATTCTCATTAAACTTATATATCCGTTTGAGATAATAGGAAATACGATGAAAATAATAACCTGTTTTAAGTTAGTCCCCGAAGAGCAAGACATTGTCGTGACTGCCGACCATAAGCTCAATTTTGATCGTGCTGACCCTAAAATCAGCCAATTTGATCTCAATGCAGTAGAAGCAGCGATGCAATTATCAGGTGATGATGGTCAAGTCATCGCACTCAGTGCAGGAGGGCCCTATTTAGAAAATACGAAAGTACGCAAAGATGTATTGTCACGTGGCCCTCATGAACTGTATTTACTGCAAGATGCATCTCTGGAATTTGCACTACCTAAAGACACAGCTCATGCATTGGCGAGTGCAGCCAGTAAAATCGGATTTGATCTGATGCTGTTTGGCGAAGGTTCTGGTGATGTGTACGCCCAGCAGGTTGGGTTATTGGTGGGTGAAATGCTGCAGCTTCCGACTGTCAATGCTGTCAGTAATATTCAGGTGCTAGATGGTCGAGTCCTGATAGAACGTACTTTGGAAGATGAAATAGAGGTGTTGGAGTTGTCACTTCCGGCGGTACTTTGCGTCACCTCTGACATCAATGTGCCTAAAGTCCCTTCCATGAAAGCTATCCTCGGTGCAGGGAAAAAACCAGTAACACACTGGAAAGCGAGCGACATTGATTGGACACCTAGCCAACCTTATACCGAGATGGCCAATATTCAAGTCCCCCCACAAGCCGAACGCAAGCACATCATTATTGAAAATGATTCACCAGATTCCATTGCTGAACTGGCCGAGCATTTGAAGAAAGTACTGAACTAACCCAATACGGAGAGAAAAGATCATGAGCAAATTAAATAATGTATGGGTGTTCAGCGACAATCTTGATCGCTACGCCGAATTATTAGCTGGTGCTCGCCAGTGGGGAGAGCAGGTCAACGTCTTGGTACTGGGCGGTGAAAATACTCCATCCATTAAACCTCTGGGAGCGGACGCGCTCTATGTTTTGGCAGAGAAGTCTGCGCTACAGCGGGTAGAGAATTATGCTGAAACGTTGGTTTCTCTCATTGAGAAACCAACGGCGCAACAAACGCCTGCCACATTGATTTTGATGTCAGCAACTAAGCGTGGTAAAGCACTGGCGGCCCGTTTAGGCGTTTTACTCGAAGCGGCGGTGGTCAATGATGTCACGTCATTATCCGTTGGCGATGAAGGTACTTTTGCTGAACACCGGATGTATGGCGGGCTGGCATTTGGTAGAGAGAAAATTATGACGCCGATAGCTATTGTGACGCTTGCGCCCGGTGTCATCGAACCCATAGCGGCAGATCAATCCCATGATTGCGCCATCCATCAAGCAAATTATGTCGCTCCTCGTCAGGAAATCTTGTGCAAAGAACGCCGTGCCAAATCTTTGAGTAGTGTTGATTTGAGTAAGGCCAAACGTGTTGTCGGGGTAGGGCGTGGCTTGGTCTCTCAAGCTGACCTCAATATGGTTCAAGAGCTGGCAACAGTGCTAGGTGCCGAAATGGGGTGTTCGCGCCCCATCGCTGAAGGTGAACATTGGATGGAGCGTGAACGTTACATTGGGGTGTCCGGTGTCTTGCTTAAGTCTGATCTTTACCTGACGTTGGGTATTTCCGGCCAGATTCAACATATGGTTGGGGGCAATGGTGCGAAAACTATTATTGCCATTAATAAAGATAAAAACGCGCCTATTTTCAAATATGCCGACTACGGCTTGGTTGGGGACATTTACAAAGTGGTTCCTGCCCTTATTGAGCAATTGACCCGTTAAGCCTGGATAGGGAGTCAAAGCAATGTCGGAAGAAAAGTTCGATGCCATTGTCGTCGGTGCGGGAGTCGCAGGATGTATTGCTGGCTATGTGATGGCGAAAGCCGGGCTGGATGTACTGGTCATTGAGCGGGGGAATACCGCTGGTAGTAAAAATATGACGGGAGGGCGCCTCTATGCACACAGTCTGGAGAGAATCATGCCGGGCTTTGCGCAAGAGGCCCCGATTGAGCGCAAAGTGACGAAAGAAAAGATTTCGTTTCTTACGGAAGAAAGTGCGGTCACGCTGGATTTCCATAGCGAGCAACCCGACATCCCCCTTAAAGCTTCTTATACCGTGCTGCGTAACCGATTTGACCCGTGGTTAATGGAAAAGGCAGAAGAGGCCGGAGTGCAATTTATTCCTGGCGTCAGAGTCGATGCTTTGCTCAGGGAAGGCAATCGAGTTATTGGGGTGCAAGCCGGCGAAGATTCGCTGGAGGCTAACATTGTTATTTTGGCCGATGGCGTCAATTCGCTGTTAGGCCGCTCCATTGGCATGGTGCCACCTTCGTCTCCTCATCATTATGCCGTCGGGGTTAAAGAGGTGATCGCGCTGTCGCCCTCGCAAATTGAAGATCGTTTCAATCTCTGTGCAGGAGAAGGGGCCGCTTGGTTGTTTGCTGGTTCCCCTTCGAATGGCTTAATGGGCGGTGGGTTTCTTTATACCAACCAAGATTCGGTTTCGCTGGGATTGGTCTGTGGGCTGGCAGATATTGAGCATGCCACTAAAAGTGTTCCACAGATGCTGGAGGATTTTAAACAGCATCCGGCGATTCGCCCGCTGATTCAAGGCGGCACATTGCTGGAGTATTCTGCGCATGTTGTACCGGAGGGCGGATTGGCGATGGTGCCACCACTGGTCAATGATGGCGTGATGATTGTCGGTGATGCTGCGGGGCTTTGCTTGAATCTGGGGTATACCATTCGCGGTATGGATTTGGCGATTGCCTCGGCAGAGGCTGCCGCCCAGACCGCTATTGAGGCCAAACAGCAGCAGGATTTCTCAGCCGCCATGCTGATGGGCTACAAGAAAAAACTGGATCAAAGTTTTGTGATGCAGGATATGCATCATTTCCGCAAGATGCCTGCAATGATGGAAAACCCGCGAATGTTTACACAATATCCTCGGATGGTCGCTGACATCATGACAGACATGTTCATCATCGATGGGAGCCCCAGCAAACCCATTCGCTCTAAAATATTGAATCGGGCCAAAAAGGTTGGGTTAATCAATCTGTTGAAAGATGGAATTAAGGGGGCAACGGCGTTATGAGTAATGAAAATACAGTTAATGTCGACGTCAAACTGGGTATCAACAAATTTCGTGTAGATGAAAGCAATCCTCACATTGTGTTAGTTGATAATCCTGATAGGGCGCAGTTTCGCAAGTTGATTAACGCCTGCCCTGCGGGGCTATACAAACAAGACAGCGATGGCAATATTCATTTTGATTATGCCGGATGTTTGGAATGTGGAACTTGCCGAGTGCTCTGCGGCGATACCATCCTCGAAAAATGGGAATATCCCCAAGGTACTTTTGGTATCGAATTCCGCTTCGGTTAATCCCTGCATTGAATTGCTCTCATCTTTGGCCTATTCGTAGGCCATCTTCCTGCATCACTACCTATTAGATTTACAACGACACTGCGCAGTTGCTGTTAATAAGTGAGATAAAGCGAATGGCTATTACAATTAAATTTAATGATGAGCGTAGGGAGGCCTACCGGAAGCAAGGCTACTGGGGGGATGCGTCGCTCGCTGACTATTGGCACCATTCGGTCAAAGTTGCTCCCGAAAAGATAGCGGTCCTTGATAACCAAGGTACGTCATATACCTATGCTGCACTGGATTGCGCCGCCGGAAGTGTGGCTTCGTATCTGTTAGATTGTGGCATTCAGCCCGGCGACAGGGTTGCTTTTCAACTTCCGGGTTGGTGTGAGTTCACTCTGATCTATCTGGCCTGTCTGAAAACGGGGGCAGTTGCAGTCCCTCTGCTACCTGCTTATCGTGAAACCGAGCTTATTTGGACGCTGAATAAGAGTCAGGCGCGGATTCTATTTGTGCCGACCTTGTTCAAAAATGTCGACCCAGTGGCAATGATTGCCCCACTGCGTTCACAGCTTCCCTATCTTCAGCAAATGGTCGCAGTGGATAAACTGGCACCAGCAACATCACTGCCTTCATTGAGCCAGTTATTGCGCGATTATCCTCCGTTGGAAAACCCCGTTAAAGTCCATGGCGATGAACTGGCCGTTGTGCTGTTTACCTCTGGTACTGAAGGGGTTCCTAAAGGCGTGATGCTCACTCATAACAATGTGCTTGCCAGCGAGCGTGCATATTGTGCGACGTTAAATTTGAATTGGACGGATATCATCTTAATGCCCGCCCCGCTAGGGCATGCGACCGGTTTTCTGCATGGCGTGACTGCGCCTTTTATCATTGGTGCTCGCAGCGTCCTGCTGGATATTTTTAGTCCCCAAGCGTGCCTGACCTTGTTAGAACGGGAAAAATGTACCTGCGTGATGGGCGCCACACCTTTTGTGTATGATTTGCTGTGTACGGTGCAACAACAGCCGTATGACCTTTCTTCGTTGCGTTTCTTTTTATGCGGTGGCACGACGATCCCAAAACAAATAACCCGGGACTGTTTGCTCGTCGGCATTAAATTACTCAGTGTTTACGGCGCGACGGAAAGCTCACCTCATGCTGTGGTTAAACTTGATGATCCACTCTCTCGTGTGGTTAACACCGATGGGGTCGCAGTGTCTGGTGTCGAAATCAAAGTTGTCGATAAAGCACGTCAGACAGTCTCTCATGGCGAGGAGGGCGAAGAGGCCTCACGTGGCCCCAATGTTTTCATGGGGTATCTGGGGGAGCCGGAATTGACGGCTCAAGCGCTAGACGAGGAGGGCTGGTACTACAGCGGTGATCTTTGCCGCATGGATGAGGAAGGGTACATTAAAATAACGGGCCGCAAGAAAGATATTATCGTGCGCGGCGGTGAGAACATTAGTAGCCGTGAGGTCGAGGAGATTCTGTTATTGCACCCTCTGGTACAGGATGTTGGTGTCGTGGCGATGCCAGACGAAAGGCTTGGCGAACGGGCTTGTGCTTATGTGGTATTACGTGACGGTTGCCAGCCGTTAACGTTTACAGCGATGATCGATTTTTTTCGCAACCGACGGGTAGCCAAATACAAATATCCTGAACGGCTAGAGCTGGTGGATCGTTTACCACGCACGGCTTCAGGCAAAATCAAAAAATTTTTGTTACGCGAACTTTTGCTGCAAAAGCTGATGCAGGAGGCGTCTTCTCATAACACACGAAATTGAAAATAGGGGAGAAGAAGCCTGTAACAGTGGTTTTCTTCCTAGTGCGCGGCAACTTTCGTTAGCCGCGCACTAGGAAGTAAAATAATAGTGGCTGATATCAGATCTGTTTTTCTTCGTTTATGAGGGCAGGGTTCGCCATTCATGGGGATAGTGCGAAGGAGTAAAGCGCAGAGTTAGCACCATTAGCCCAATAATACACCCAGCATGAAACATCCAGTCGAGCAGATAGTTTCCACTGAGGCTACGTAGCAGGCCAGATAAATACGGCGAAAGCCCGGCGATAATAAACCCAATTCCCTGCATAAAGGACACCAATCGCCGGGTAATCTCGTTGTGGGGGGAATGGTCAAGAGCCAGCACGAGGCACAAAGGAAATGCCCCGCCAAGCCCAATACCACAGACGACAGCCCACAGTATGGCGAACTGTTGTGGAAGCCAGATAAAGCCAAAGAAACCAATCAGTTGTAGTACTAGTGTGAGTAACAATAGTCCTCTTCTGTCCTGACGATTTGCCAGCAGAGGCAGAATTAATGCCCCCAGCGTCTGTCCGAGTGTCATTAACGCCAGTAAACCGCCGCTAAACTGAGTGCTGAAACCGAGTTGCATATAGTAAGGCGGTAACCAGGCAATCAAGCTGGCATAACCGCCGTTAATGAGCCCAAAATATAAGCCTAAAATCCACGCTCTTGGGCTGATATGTATGCGAACAGGTGAAGTAGATGGGGCGATATATGCGACTGAATTCAGTGATTTGCATTGAACCCACCAACCGACAAGTGCGATGATGGCAGGCAATCCCCACCAAGCCAATGCGTGATACCAGAGAAGACTGTGCTGCGCCAGCCAAGGTGTCAAGGCCGCCCCCAATCCGCCGCCGCCCATTAACATTGCAGACCATAAACCAATCACTTGTGGCATACGTTGGCTAAACAGACGTTTGATAATCGTCGGCATAATCGTTTGAATCACCCCGATACCAATACCGCCAAGTAGTGCGCTACTGAGCAATAAGCTGCTGCGCGGAGCGCTTTCGCGTAACAAAGAGCCAAGGGCAATCATCAGTAAGCTGAGTGCCACACTGTTGTACTCATTGAAATATTTACCCAGCCAGCCACCAACCAGAGCCATGACACCCATTGCCATGATAGGGAGCGTCGTCAGCAATGAGGCTACGCCGAAGCTTATGCCACTGGCTTGTTGTAACTGAGGCAGTAAGGGGCTAATAGACGTTAAGAGTGGGCGCATATTCAGGCCAATCAATACCAGTACCAACAACATCAGGTTATTTTTTTCCTGCTGTGCAAGTTTGCAAGATGTTGGCAATACGTCTTGTTGATGGCGGTTATTATGACTTGGGGACATCGTGTTCCTTGATGAGATCGGCGAATAGCAATATCCGCCGTGTTTGCTTCAATAAAAGTTAAAACGGTTTAGTTGGCAGGTATTTTCCGTCTAATGTGATGACCGCGCGCTCACCTCCATCGGGATCAGCGACTTTTTTCACGTCCAGTTTAAAGTTGATTGCGCTAATAATGCCGTCACCAAATTTTTCGTGAATCAAGACTTTGAGTGTGGTGCTGTAAACTTGCAGCATTTCGTAGAAACGGTACATGGTCGGATCGGTAGGAATGCCATCTTCGAAACTGCCACGTACCGGAATGGTTTGCAGCAGTCTCACGGCATCACTGTCGAGCTCTAGTTTTCGACCAACAATTTGTGCAACTTCTGCTGGCAATGGATGCTGCCCTAAAAGTGCAGCAGTGACGAAAGCCTCGGATAAGCCCGTTTCGTCAGCAATCTCGGCAAACGATAGATCTTTTTTCGCTTTAATATTCAGAATTTGATCTGCCAATATCAGACGAACATTGCGGTTAATTTGTGACTGAATCACGGCAATACCTCTTTTTATAAATTAATCAGTTATAGGAAGAAACGGCACGAACATTCGGGTTCGTAGCCAGAGAAACAAACTGGCGAGATGCGCGATCAAAAGCAGAAATCAGACCACTTTCAATGTCATACACCCAACCATGAATTGTCAGACGGCCTTCCTCAAGAGCAAGGCGTACCGATGGGTGAGTTTGGATATTGACCAGTTGGGCCGCTACATTCTCATGAACCATGGAAATCGTTTTATCGTGCATATTTTTGTATTCACGAGATTCATTCACTACTTTTGCTGAGTCCGCATACTGCAACCAGTGTTTGACGGCCGGCATATGGTCCAAGCAGAGACATTTGGCAATTGCGGTCATCGCGCCGCAGTCAGAATGACCACAAATCACGATGTCCGTTACTTTCAGTGCTGCAACGGCATATTCTACCGAAGCCGATATACCACCGGGCTCCGGGCCGTAAGAGGGGACAATGTTGCCAGCATTGCGGATCACAAACAGGTCACCGGGTTCACGCTGAGTCACCAGCTCTGGCACCATGCGGCTGTCTGAACAGGAAATGAACAGTGTTTTTGGACTTTGTTGCGTGGCCAGACTTTTGAATAATTCAGCACGTTCAGGAAATGCGTCACGTTGGAATTTCAGGAAACCGTTAATAATCTCTTTCATGGTAGGTTCACTTTCTTGCTCTAAGATGCGGTGAAGATTATTCCTTTTGTTCTATAAGATAAAAGACTGATTTATAATTGGTGTAATTCAAAAATCTTATGAGTCATTGCCATGAATGTCCGTTATGTTCGCTATTTTCTTGCTGTCGCAGAGCACCAAGGGTTTACAAGGGCTGCCGCCGCGCTGCATGTATCACAGCCCGCGTTGTCACAGCAGATCAAGCTGCTGGAAGAAAGTCTTAATACCCAACTATTTGATCGCAGCGGGCGTAATATTCGGCTGACGGATTCCGGGGAAGTCTATTTACAATATGTGCGCCGTGCATTTCGGGCTTTGGACGAAGGGAAACGAGCTATTCATGATGTTGAGGATCTCAGTCGGGGATCGTTACGTGTTGCTGCCACACCTACCTTTAGCGCCTATTTTATCGGGCCGCTGGTGGCAGAGTTTTATGCACGCTTTCCAAATATTAATTTACAAGTCCAAGAAATGTCGCAGGAGAAGATAGAAAGTCTGTTATTGAATAATGACTTGGATGTAGGAATTGCCTTTGATAACGGTGATTTTCAAGATATTGAATCACAGCACCTTCTGACTGAAACTCTGGCATTGATTGTTGCCAACCATCATCCTCTGGCATGGCAAAAAAAGGTGACTCTTGAAGATCTCAACAATGAAAAACTCATCCTTCTCAGTCAGGAGTTCGCCACGCGTGTACATATCGATCGCAATTTTCTTCAAGCAGGGTTGCACCCTAGGGTACAGATAGAGATGAATGAAATCAGTACTGTTCTTGATGTGATCCGTCGTACATCACTCTCAACCTTGCTTCCCGCCACGATTGCTATACAAAATAATGACTTGGTGGCACTCCCTGTTACAGGTTGGGAATTAGGAAGAACGGCGGTATTAATGCGGCGAAGAGGGGCGTGGCAGACAGCGGCAACAAAGGTATTTATTGATGTTGCATTGGAAGTGGCTAATAAAATTGTTGTGGCCAAATAGTTCGGCATCTTGAATATAAGAGTATCGGAGACAGAGAAAAAAAATCCACGCATGCGCGTGGATTTTGTGGGGTTTGTGCTCTTTGTGAGGTCTAGTGAGAACTTATGAGACAACAAATTCTATTTAGACGTTAAATAAGAAGTTCATCACATCGCCATCTTTTACGATGTAATCTTTGCCTTCTGAACGCATTTTCCCAGCTTCTTTCGCGCCTTGTTCACCTTTGTAGGTGATGAAGTCTTCAAACGCGATAGTTTGTGCGCGGATGAAACCCTTCTCAAAGTCAGTATGAATTTTACCCGCAGCTTGAGGTGCGGTTGCGCCGACAGGAATAGTCCAAGCACGAACTTCTTTCACTCCGGCGGTGAAATAGGTTTGCAGATTCAGCAGTTCATAACCGGCACGGATAACACGGTTCAGGCCAGGCTCCTCAATACCTAATTCGGCCATAAACTCAGCGCGATCTTCATCTTCTAACTCAGCAATATCAGATTCCACCGCGGCACAGACAGCAACGACCACCGAGCCTTCCGCTGCGGCAATAGCACGGACTTGGTCCAGATAGGGGTTATTCTCGAAGCCATCTTCATTGACGTTGGCAATGTACATGGTGGGTTTCAACGTCAGGAAGCTCAGATAACGGATAGCCGCTTTATCTTCCGCTGTCAGGTCAAGCGCGCGCAGCATGCCCGCATTCTCTAAATGTGGCAGACATTTTTCCAGTGCTTCCAGCTCAGCTTTTGCGTCTTTATCGCCACCTTTGGCTTTCTTCTGTACACGGTGTATTGCACGTTCGCAGGTTTCAAGGTCAGAAAGTGCCAACTCAGTATTGATGGTGTCAATGTCATCTGCTGGATCAACTTTGCCAGCAACATGAATAATATTGTCATTCTCAAAGCACCGCACCACATGCCCGATGGCTTCTGTTTCGCGAATATTGGTCAGGAATTGGTTACCCAAGCCTTCACCTTTGGATGCCCCTTTAACCAGACCCGCGATATCAACAAATTCCATCGTCGTTGGCAAGATTCGCTGAGGTTTAACAATTTCGGCCAATTGGTCCAGACGCGGATCCGGCATTGGCACAACACCCGTATTGGGTTCAATGGTACAGAACGGGAAGTTAGCTGCTTCGATGCCCGCTTGTGTCAACGCGTTGAATAGGGTGGATTTACCAACGTTAGGCAGGCCCACAATACCGCATTTGAATCCCATGTTTTATATCACCTTAAATAACTTAAAAATCAACTTGTTAGGGTTAACAAGCCAATGTAATCAAAATTTATGCCGCCATTATACACATAATGATGATTTATCTCGATCATGCTCTTACGTTGTGGGGCTGGCATTTATTGCTATAGCTGATAGGTAATTGATTTTTCTAACTCTGTGTTCGAGATCACGCTTTGGCCATCTGAAGTTTTCCAGTAAATATCCGATAACGAGTTATTAGGATTTACATAATGAATTTGGATAATGTCCATGGAAATGAGCATCTACAAATGGTTGATAGTCATTCTATTTGGCGGCGTGGTGGGGATTGCAGGCATACGGTTTCTGACTGCGGATATTGAGTCTAGTGACCCCACTTTTGCACAATTAGTCGATCAATATGGTGTACAGATAGAGAATCAGTCGGGCAAAAGTGTCAGATATGTAGGTTACAAGAAAAATACACTTTATGAGGATTTTGATGGAGTTCAACTGACATTCACTGCCCTGAACGATAAATTCGAACGCAGCCATGAATTAGCCGAAAATAAGAAGAAAGCGGCGGATTGGACATCTCTTTTTTGTACTGATGAACTACAGGATATTGCTGGCGAATATGATGCGAAGAGCAATCATTTTCTTGGGCGGGTGAGGGTCATTATTGCAGGGGTTGTGCTAACCAGTGAGGGGCAACAGGGAATTAATGCACTGTGTAATAAAAATGAGTAAAGCCAGAAGTTGAGGCCCCGGCGCAGGTTTATCCGCCGGGGAATTGGAAAATGGCTATACGCTCGCCTTAAAGGAATGTAGACGATTCATTGCTTTGGTGATGCCCTCTTTCAACAGCACCTCAGTACAACGAATAGATTCGTCAATTGCATCGTCAATTAATGTTTGCTCACTGGCTGGCGGTTTACCAAGAACAAAACCAGTGACTTTACTCTTATCACCCGGGTGGCCAATACCAATACGTAGACGATAGAAATTGGGATTGTTGCCAAGTTTGCTCTGAATATCTTTCAGGCCGTTATGTCCACCATTCCCCCCACCCAATTTCAACTTGGCTACGCCTGGTGGGATATCAAGTTCATCATGGGCGACTAGAATTTCTTCGGGCAGTATGCGGTAAAATCCGGCCATTGCCGAAACCGCTTTGCCACTTAAGTTCATAAATGTAGACGGCACCAGCAAGCGAACATCCTGACCTGCCAGATTTAACCGTGCGGTATAACCGAAGAATTTACTCTCTTCTTTCAGTGATTGATTATGGCGTTCAGCCAATAAATCCACATACCAGGCTCCCGCATTATGGCGAGTTTGGGCATATTCAGCGCCCGGATTTGCCAGCCCAACGATTAATTTAATGCTGCTCACGTCGTCATTCACTATAACTAAAGGAATTAAAGTGGGACAGTTTACCTGTCATGGGCGTAATAACAAAACCCAGGATGGTAACTTATTTGTTATTGACTCATTAGTCGATAACACCTTTGAGGGTTTTTAATATGGATTACACAGAAACTGATTCACAATGTGAATAATTACTTTAGTGTATAATTCAATCTTGGTGCTAAATGACTGGATAATGTAAAGATTTGTTGGAATATATTTGCCAGTTGTGATCACAAGCGCAATACCTTCGCGGTGAGGCTGACTATACTTAGTTATTAAGTGGACATGAATAATCGCATTAAGCAAGCAGTTTAGATGTATGGCTAAGTGGTTATTTATTGGCAGCCCAAGTGGAGGTGGCATATGAAACGTAAAAATGCAGCAATGCTCGGTAATGTGCTCATGGGTCTGGGTTTGGTAACAATGGTCGGCGGGGTAGGTTACTCTATTCTGACAGAAGTTACCCAGCTTGGTTTACCGCAATTTTTTGCCCACGGAGCAGTGATGAGTATTTTTGTCGGGGCACTGTTATGGTTAGTCGGTGCACGTATTGGTGGGCGTGAAGAAGTGGCAGACCGCTATTGGTGGGTTAAACACTTTGATAAACGTTGCAACCGTAATCAACGTCACTCGTAGTCATTTGTTAGCGCTATCGATGAATGGCAGCGTTTAGACGTTTAAAACAGTCAATAGAGAACCTATCTTCTCGGCTTTTAAGTGAGCTGATGTTAGGGAGGGGTAAATGACGGCTCAACGATCTATTAGCCAAGAGTCAATTGATCACGAACCTATCGATCAAGAGTAGAAAACCCGTTGTCGCATCTGCTTCAACGGGTTTTTCTTTATCTGCTTCAGTCAGTTCATCGCGCAGTATCAAAAAGCCACAAATACCCTAACGCGATCTCCACGGAGTGGCTTATCACGAAATAACCCGATGGTTAACTGCGGCCACATAGCACCGCAGGGATATTCATAACGTAATACTGATTAATGCTCAAACATCGCAGAGATCGACTCTTCATTACTGATACGGCGGATGGCTTCAGCCAGCATGCCGGACAGTGTCAGAGTACGTACATTTTTCAATGCTTTGATTTCAGCTGACAGCGGAATAGTGTCACAAACAATCACTTCGTCAATAACGGAATGTTTGATGTTTTCAACCGCATTACCAGAGAAGATCGGGTGAGTTGCATAAGCGAATACACGCTTGGCACCACGTTCTTTCAAGGCTTCAGCCGCTTTACACAAAGTGCCACCGGTATCGATCATATCGTCAACTAATACGCAGTCACGGCCCGCAACGTCACCGATGATATGCATCACCTGAGAAACGTTGGCGCGTGGACGACGTTTGTCGATAATCGCCATATCAGTATCATTGAGCAATTTTGCGATAGCTCTGGCACGAACTACGCCGCCGATATCTGGAGAGACAACAATTGGGTTTTCCAGATTCTGCTGCAACATATCTTCCAGCAGGATTGGGCTACCAAATACGTTATCAACCGGAACATCGAAGAAGCCTTGGATCTGTTCAGCATGAAGGTCCACTGTCAATACGCGGTCAACCCCAACACTCGAGAGGAAATCGGCAACAACTTTGGCAGTGATAGGTACACGAGCGGAACGCACACGGCGATCCTGACGGGCGTAACCGAAGTAAGGAATAACAGCAGTAATACGTCCTGCGGAGGCGCGACGCAGGGCATCAACCATGACAACCAGTTCCATCAGGTTATCGTTCGTGGGTGCGCAGGTGGACTGGATGATGAAAATATCACCACCGCGTACATTTTCGTTGATTTGCACGCTCACTTCGCCGTCGCTAAAACGACCTACAGCGGCGTCACCAAGGCTGGTGTACAAACGGTTGGCAATACGTTGTGCTAGTTCCGGGGTGGCGTTACCAGCAAAAAGCTTCATATCAGGCACGAGAAGAACCTCAGGCATGCGTCCAGAGAAGATATTGTCAGATCAGTAATCAGGGGCGATTAATACATACTGATTGCAATATACATACGGGTATTTAAAGCCAAAACACATCAAACCTAAAACAGCATTATGAACCGGCTTTCAATCAAGTGAGACAGGTATTTCAGAACCCAAGGTCAGCGGCCAATACTTCGACCTGACATAACGCTGTAAATCGTTATCTGTGCTCACTGCTTTCAATTTTCCCAGAGCGTACACGATGCAGTGGCGAAACATTCACACCACGGGCGACAAAACCGTGCAACCACTCAGGGGCAATACTTAACACCTGCCGGGCCGATGACTCAGTGTCGAATTCTGCAAACACACAAGCGCCGGTTCCGGTAAGGCGTGACGGAGCGTATTCTAACAGCCATGAAAGAGCCTGTTCAACCTCGCGAAAACGTTTTCTTGCTATTGGTTCGCAATCATTTGCGTACGGAGCGCTTAAAAGCGCCGCCAGCGGGCGAATTGGCGTATTTCTTTTTAATTCGGGATCGGAAAAAATAATGGGGGTTGGGATGCTGACTCCGGGGTGTGCGACCAAATACCACTTCTGTTCAGGCTCCGCCGGTTGCAATTTTTCACCCACACCTTCGGCAAAAGCGGCATGCCCACGTACAAATACCGGGACATCAGCACCCAAGGTTAAACCCAATGTGGCTAATTCTTCATCAGATAATCCGCATTGCCACAAGGTATTGAGTGCGACCAACACCGTCGCGGCATTAGACGAACCGCCACCCAGTCCTCCCCCCATAGGTAAACGTTTATCGATACTGATATCGGCTCCCCGAGGCAAGTTTGCCGCATGACCGCTTTGCCGGGTGGAGTGGTGTTGCAGCAACCGTGCTGCTCGCACTATCAGATTCTGTTCGTTTTCTACACCCGCAATAGGGGTTAATAAGCGAATTTGGTCATCATCTCGCGGCACGATAGTCAGTTCGTCACCATAGTCGAGAAACTGGAACAACGTCTGCAATTGGTGATAACCATCGGCACGTTGCCCAGTGATATAAAGAAATAAATTCAATTTTGCTGGCGACGGCCAGACATATTGATTATGGGTAACCATGTTATTTAACCGTCCAGTTATCCATTTTTAGCTTGATACGTTGCTCGCCTTGGCTCAATTCCATACGGCTAGGTAATGGCGGTGTCACCTTGGTGTTGTATTCCTGATAATCAACAACCCACGTCACCCCATCTTGTTTATACGTTAGTTGCTTCAGGCGGTATTTATCATCAAGGACGAAATCAGTGGTATCACCCGGTAGCCCCAGAATCCATTGGCGTAAGCTTTCCAATGGAATCGACATGCCTGTTAATTTTTGAATCATCTCTTGCGGGTCATCACTGACATAGCGTTTACCCTGATTATCAGTCAATTGGGTCACACCGGGTTGGACGACTAACTCAAGCTCAGTGCTGCCCAGCGGGTTGGTTAACAAGAGGCGATAACGTTCAGGTGCCGTTTGCTGCCAAAAGAAGCGTGCATAAACTTTTTGTTTTTCAGAGAGGTATGCAAATGCACCACGGGTTTGGAATTGGCTCAATTGCTGCAATTGTTGCTCATGTTGACGCCATTGCGGTGATGTTGGGCTGGTCGCCGGGCCGGTTGGCGGTGTTGTGCTACAGGCTGCCAACAGCAGAGTAGCCAATGGAAGCAGACGATAAAAACTGATTTTGCACTGAGGCATATGGGTATAAATCCTATCGGTCGCTGGGTTTTCACTGCGGCACGTTTTAAATAAAGCGGCTTAATAATAAAGCAAATCGTTTTGATGTGTCTTGATTTGATGCAGCTTAATTCGGCGTCATTGCTGTTCACGCTAACGACCTGAGGGCAGAGCGTCAATATCTTGTTCTATTTTGTACATCATATAATCAATTCTTGAGCATAATTTGGGATAATACTTAGGATGATGCACTGCGACTTTTATTGATCCCGCGCATCAAGTAGAATGCGGTTCAGACGAGAATCCATACTAACATCAGTATTACTCGAAGCCGTTCTCATGACACTGCTTGCATTAGGCATTAACCACAAAACCGCACCTGTATCGCTACGTGAACGCGTGACGTTTTCGCCGGAATCGATCGATCAGGCTCTTGCTAGCTTGCTCCAACAACCGTTGGTGCAGGGCGGTGTCGTGTTGTCTACGTGTAACCGAACTGAGTTATATCTCAGCGTAGAACAGCAAGAAAATCTGCACGACCAACTTATCAGCTGGCTATGTAACTACCATCAGCTCAGTCCGGAAGACGTGAAAAAAAGTCTGTATTGGCATCATGGTAATGATGCAGTCAGCCATTTGATGCGGGTTGCTAGCGGGTTGGACTCACTGGTCTTAGGTGAGCCGCAAATTTTGGGGCAAGTGAAAAAAGCCTTTGCGGAGTCTCAGCGCGGGCAATCACTGTCAGGCGAGTTGGAGCGTTTGTTCCAAAAATCGTTCTCTGTGGCTAAGCGGGTTCGCACGGAAACTGAAATTGGTGCCAGCGCAGTATCGGTTGCGTTTGCAGCTTGTACACTGGCGCGTCAAATTTTTGAGTCACTCTCCGAGCTGAATGTGTTGCTAGTAGGGGCCGGTGAAACTATTGAGCTGGTAGCTCGCCATCTGCGCGAGCATCAAGTCAAACATATGATTATTGCCAACCGGACACGTGAACGTGCGCAAGCACTGGCGACAGAAG
Source organism: Yersinia vastinensis (assembly GCF_044905075.1). Classification (NCBI taxonomy): domain Bacteria; kingdom Pseudomonadati; phylum Pseudomonadota; class Gammaproteobacteria; order Enterobacterales; family Yersiniaceae; genus Yersinia; species Yersinia vastinensis. The sequence goes on along the minus strand of NZ_CP173260.1, from coordinate 2,637,204 downwards.
TCGGTGCTGAGGTGATTACATTACCCGAGATAGATGCCCGCCTTGCCGATGCGGATATCATCATCAGTTCCACTGCCAGCCCACTGCCAATTATTGGCAAAGGTATGGTAGAACGTGCACTGAAAAGCCGCCGCAATCAGCCAATGCTGTTTGTTGATATTGCTGTGCCGCGGGATATCGAACCCGAAGTTGGTAAACTGTCCAATGCTTATTTATACAGTGTTGATGATTTACAAGCGATTATTCAGCACAATATGGCGCAGCGTCAGGCAGCTGCAGTTCAAGCTGAATCGATAGTACAGCAAGAAAGCATGAATTTTATGACTTGGCTCCGAGCACAAGGGGCGGTCGAAACCATTCGTGACTACCGCTCTCAGGCCGAGCAGGTTCGCAGTGAGATGACAGCGAAAGCTTTAGCTGCCATTGAGCAAGGGGCTAATATAGAACAGGTGGTGAATGAATTGGCCCATAAGCTAACCAACCGTCTGATTCATGCGCCCACCAAATCCCTCCAGCAAGCCGCTAGCGATGGCGATATGGAGCGGTTGCAATTATTACGCGACAGCCTTGGGCTGGATCAGCACTAGTTTCCTCTAATTACAGGGTTTAAAACCACGGATGAAGTCTTCTATTGTTGCCAAACTGGAAGCGTTACAAGAGCGCCACGAAGAAGTGCTGGCGCACCTTGGCGATGCCAGCGTTATTGCCGATCAAGACCGTTTCCGCGCGTTATCACGTGAATATGCGCAATTGTCCGATGTCACTCGCTGTTTTAAAGAATGGCGCAGTGTACAAGATGATCTTGAAGCAGCAGAAATGATGCTCGAAGATCCTGAAATGCGTGAAATGGCACAGGAAGAACTAAAAGAAGCCAAAGCTCGGAGTGAAGAGCTGGAACAGCAATTGCAGCTATTATTGCTGCCAAAAGATCCTGACGATGAACGTGATTGCTTCCTGGAAATTCGCGCTGGAACTGGCGGTGACGAAGCGGCTATTTTTGCCGGAGACATGTTCCGTATGTATAGCCGATATGCTGAAGCGCGCCGCTGGAAAGTTGAGATTATGAGCGCCAGTGAAGGTGAGCATGGTGGTTATAAAGAAGTGATAGCTAAAGTCTCCGGTGAGGGGGTCTTTGGGCAACTGAAATTTGAGTCAGGTGGTCACCGTGTTCAGCGTGTGCCAGAAACCGAGTCGCAGGGGCGTATTCACACCTCGGCTTGTACTGTGGCAGTGATGCCTGCGATTCCTGAAGCTGAGATGCCGGAAATCAATGCTGGCGACTTGCGCATTGATACCTTCCGCTCATCAGGCGCGGGGGGGCAGCACGTTAACACCACGGATTCGGCCATCCGTATTACCCATATCCCGACCGGGATTGTGGTGGAGTGTCAGGACGAGCGCTCACAACATAAGAACAAAGCCAAGGCGATGTCAGTGTTGGGGGCTCGTATCCGTGCAGCAGAAATGCAAAAACGTCAATTGGCCGAAGCCTCTGAGCGCCGTAATTTGTTAGGTTCTGGTGACCGCTCAGATCGCAACCGCACTTATAACTTCCCGCAGGGGCGTGTCACTGATCATCGTATCAACCTGACACTTTATCGTCTGGATGAAGTAATGGAAGGTAAACTGGATATGTTGATCCAGCCGATTGTGCAGGAATATCAAGCGGATCAGCTCTCTGCGTTGTCTGAGCAAGACTAATGGATTATCAGCAGTGGCTGTCGCTAGCGGCAGCCCGTTTTAATCAAAGTGACAGCCCAAAGCGTGACGCTGAGATCTTGTTGAGTTTTGTCACCGGGCGCGCACGCACCTATTTGCTGGCTTTCGGTGAAACAGTGCTGACAAGCGAGCAGTTAGCCATCTTGGAGCCATTGGCAGCCCGGCGTGAACAGGGGGAGCCGATAGCTTATCTGGTCGGGGAGCGTGAGTTTTGGTCACTGCCATTGAGTGTTTCCTCCGCCACATTGATCCCGCGTCCAGACACCGAGTGTTTGGTTGAGCAGGCGTTGGCGCATCTCCCCGCCACTCCATGTCACATTCTGGATTTAGGAACGGGCACAGGGGCTATTGCTTTGGCTATCGCCAGTGAACGGCCCGATTGCACTGTCATGGGGGGTGATATAAACGCTGATGCTGTTGCGCTGGCTCGACACAATGCAGAAAAACTGGCGATAAAGAATGTACATTTTGTGCAGAGTCGCTGGTTTGAATCGGTGAGTGGTCAATTTACTCTTATTGCCAGTAACCCCCCCTATATCGATGCCAATGACCCTCACCTTAATGAAGGTGATGTTCGCTATGAACCGCACAGTGCGCTGGTGGCCCCGGCTGAAGGTTTAGCAGATTTGGCCGAAATTATTCGACAATCTCCAGCATATTTAGAAACTGGGGGATGGTTGCTGTTGGAACATGGCTGGCAGCAAGCTGAGGCAGTACAGAGATTACTTAAGAATTCAGGATTTAGCGCAGTAATGACGTATAAAGATTATGGTAATAATGATCGTGTTACACTGGGACAATGGGGCGTTTAATCAAGAAAAATCCCGTTTTAATTAAATTTTTCGTATTGAATATACTTTAAATAATTTGAGTTGCAGGCCGGCGGCTTTAAGTTTGACGAGTATAGATACCCAACGCAATGGGAGTTGTTATGTGGATTGATTACATCGCCATGAAGTATTTACATTTACTCACAGTGGTCATCAGTATTACGCTGTTCGTACTACGTTTCTTCTGGAAATGTCGCGGTTCGGCTATGATGGAGAAACGCTGGGTAAAAATAACGCCGCATATCAATGATACGTTGCTGTTTGTCAGCGGTATTGTCTTGATCTTTATTACTGGTTTTTACCCTTTCAGCCCGCAAGGAACATGGCTGACTGAAAAGTTATTTGGCGTTATTATCTATATCCTGCTTGGCTATGTCGCATTAGGTAAGCGAACCCGCAGCCAGAAAAGTCGCTGGCTTGCCTTTATACTCGCATTGGGTTGCCTGTATTTAATTGTCAAACTGGCAACAACTAAGTTACCACTGCTGATGGGATATTTATGAGTAGTATTGCTGATTTCGAATTTAACAACGCGTCCCTGTGTGATGGAGTGTTACTGGTTACCCAGGAGATTCGACAGAATTTTCCACTGGCTGATGTGCGCAATCAACTGCAACAGCTTGTCGATGATGCGCGGGCGGCAATGCCCGAGGGTCTCAATCAGGATCAGCAATTAGAAGTGCTTATCGATCTATTTTACCGCCAATGGAAATTTGGTGGTGCAGGGGGCGTCTATCGCCTCTCTGATGCCATTTGGCTGGATAAAGTGCTGGATAAACGGCAGGGGACACCGGTGTCACTGGGTGTTATTTTCCTGCATATTGCTCATCAATTAGATTTACCGTTGATGCCGGTGATTTTTCCAACCCAATTAATCCTTCGTGCCGATTGGTTAGATGAAGAGATGTGGCTGATTAACCCGCTGAACGGTGAAACACTGAACGAGCATATGCTGGAAGTGTGGATCAAAGGCAACTTGGGATTGAGTGCCGAATTGGAAGATGAAGATCTGGAAGAGGCGGAAAATACACTGATTGTGCGCAAAATGCTTGATACGCTGAAAGCGGCGCTGATGGAAGAGAAGCAGATGGAGCTGGCTTTGCGTGCCAGTGAAGCGGTATTGGCTTTTGACCCCGATGACCCTTATGAAATTCGCGACCGTGGCCTGATTTATGCGCAGTTGGATTGCAACCACATTGCTATCTCTGATTTAAGCTATTTTGTTGAGCAGTGCCCAGAAGACCCCATTGCTGAAATGATAAAAATGCAGATCCACTCCATTGAGCAACAGCGGGTGACGTTGCACTGATTCTCTTTCTCTAGCGAAGATGCAGCACTGAGTAGCCACAAGAATATGGCTTTGCTGGCTGCGTCTAACTCGCTGTAATTAATCTCGATTTACCCTTTATAAAGGTATATGTATGAAACAGAAAGTGGTTAGCATTGGCGATATCAACGTAGCGAACGACCTGCCTTTCGTGCTGTTTGGCGGTATGAATGTGCTTGAGTCCCGTGATCTGGCGATGCGCATTTGCGAGCATTACGTCACCGTGACCCAAAAACTGGGCATTCCTTACGTTTTTAAAGCCTCGTTTGACAAAGCCAACCGTTCTTCGATTCATTCTTACCGTGGCCCCGGTCTGGAAGAAGGGATGCGCATCTTCCAGGACCTGAAAAGTGCATTTGGCGTAAAAGTCATCACTGACGTGCATGAAGCGAGTCAGGCACAACCCGTATCTGAAGTTGTTGATGTTATCCAATTGCCCGCATTTTTGGCTCGCCAGACCGATTTAGTCGAGGCAATGGCTAAAACGGGTGCGGTTATCAACGTTAAGAAACCTCAGTTTGTCAGCCCAGGCCAGATGGGTAACATTGTCGAGAAGTTCAAAGAAGCCGGTAATGATCAAGTTATTCTGTGTGATCGCGGCAGTAACTTTGGCTATGACAATCTGGTGGTAGACATGTTGGGCATCAATGTCATGGTGAAAGCGACGGGGGGGCATCCTGTTATTTTTGACGTGACTCATGCATTGCAGTGCCGTGATCCCTTTGGTGCAGCATCTGGTGGGCGCCGTGCTCAAGTGGCTGAACTGGCTCGTGCAGGTATGGCCGTTGGTTTGGCTGGGTTATTCATTGAAGCACATCCAGAACCCAACAGTGCTAAATGTGACGGCCCGTCAGCATTGCCATTAGACAAACTGGAGCCGTTCTTGGTGCAGATGAAAGCGATTGATGATTTGGTCAAAAGCTTCCCGGAGTTGGATACCAGCAAGTAAATATCTCTCAACCTAGGTGCTGAGACGAATAAATAAAAAGGCAGTGTCGGTTTCGATACTGCCTTTTTTGATGCTAAACGGGTTAACTTTTCGCGTGTAGCGCTTCTAGCGCTTCGGGCAATGATCCATAAAAACTCAGCTTACCCTCAATCGGCTTCACTCTTGCTCTTGCCAGCGTCTTCAGTGGCTGGAAAGGAATATCCGTGATGACGAGTTGCTGATGTTCATTCAGCGCTTCTGTGAAGCGTAGAAACGCATTTAAGCCACCGGCATCCAGAACCGGCACAGCATCCCATTGCAGAATAATGGTCTGATAATGCTCACTGCGGCTTAATAACTCATTAAATATGCGTTCAGCCGCGGCGAAGAACAGTGGCCCATTGACTCGCAATATCAGCGTCTGCTCATCACTATCTGACGGTATTTCGCTCAGCCGTGTCATACGGGCAATACGGCGCATAAATAACAATGAAGCGAGTACAATCCCCACAGTAATAGCAATCACCATGTCGAATAGCACCGTCAAACTCATACATAGCAGCATGACGATAATGTCGTCTTTGGGGCCACGTCGCAGCAGATCGATAACTTTATGAGCCTCACTCATGTTCCAGGCCACGATTAAGAGCAAAGAGGCCATGGCCGCCAGTGGTAAGTAAGACAACATAGGAGCCAGAACTAATAAGGCCAGCAGCACCAACAGGGAATGAACAATGGCGGACACCGGCGATGTCGCACCTGCGCGGACATTTGCTGCTGACCGAGCAATAGCGGCAGTAGCGGTGATGCCACCAAAGAATGGGGCGACCATATTGCCTAACCCTTGCCCCACTAATTCACTATTTGAATGATGTTTTTGCCCGGTCATACCATCAAGTACCACAGCACATAACAATGACTCTATTGCTCCCAACATCGCCATCGAAAAGGCAGCAGGGAGCAGTGCGGAGAGTGTCGCCCAGTTCAGAACAAATTCTTGCCCATTTGCTGCGGGAAGATGCCAAGGTAAGACAAACTGCGGCAGAATGGGGGGGATACCTTGGCCTTGGCTACCGTCAGCCAGTAAATAGCCAAATCGTGAACCAATGGTCGCCACCTGAAAATCAAATAACGATAGCAACCCCATCACGGCAGTACCTGCGATTAAAGCCGGTAAGTGACCCGGTAACTTTAGTTTTAATCGTGGCCATAGGATCAGTACCATCAGCGTTACGGTCGCAATTAGCGTGTCACTGAGATTAATCGTGGGCAGCGATTGTGCCAGTGCGGCAACTTTGCCAACGTAATTTTCGGGTACTTCTTCCATGTGCAAGCCAAAGAAATCTTTTACTTGCATGGTGGCAATCGTGATACCGATGCCTGAGGTGAAACCTAATGTGACGGATAATGGAATATATTCGATTAAACGCCCGAGGCGGCCCAGCCCCATGCACAGTAGAAATATACCTGATATTAATGTGGCTAATAATAAGCCAGCCAAACCAAATTGCTGTGAAACGGGATAAAGAATAACCACAAACGCGGCTGTTGGGCCAGATACGCTATAGCGCGAACCGCCACTGACAGCGATAACGATCCCGGCGATAGCCGAGGTATATAAGCCGTACTGCGGCGGAACACCACTGGCAATAGCCAGTGCCATAGCCAGCGGGATGGCAATGATACCGACGGTGACACCGGCAATAATATCTTTTATAAGTCGTTGAAGTGTATAGGTTTCTCGCCAGCAAGCGTCAATAAGCGCGCTGAACGGCCTAATGCCGTTAATTCCGTGCGTTTTCATCTAAGGTGCAAACCAAATAAAGAAAAGACAAAATAAATGGCGGGCCAATAAGGGTCCGTCTCGAGTAGCTGATAACAACGATACGCCAATTGATGCGAAGAGATCTAGATGTATATCAATCTCTGATAGAAATGTAGATAACTGTCCGTTTAATAAAGTGGTTTAAATGAACAGAACCCTATTGGGTATGTGTTTTTTCGCTATGGTTAAATAGAAAGTGAACATTATCTTAGATATTGCCTTATTTTAAGCCCAAGAGTCCAAAATTGAGTAATAAGTATTATCTGGTCGGAATTAAGTGATCTGACGATAACGCGTAACCGGAAGTCTGGAAGCTAACACATAATGAAATTATTCAGGAATAAAGGTTACCGCACAGCTAAGATGTAGATGAGCAACGGTGGCTATTAGCTAAATTTAATGTTTAGGGATTCAAATGAATAACTTCAATTTAGAATGCGATTTTATGGCAGTAATAAGTTGGCAACATCTATGTTGGTCGAAATCAATACTTAAAATTCAAAGGACTGACGCTACGCCATGAGTGAATTAGAATCTCTGTCAACGTTATACCGAGATGCTTGTGTAACCTACGCGACACTCTCGATCAGTTATTTTGCCTTAAGTAAAAACAGCGCTTTTTCCTTTGATGGTGATGTTTGGAAACGTGTCGTGTTTGGTCTTGTTGCGGGGGCGGTTTCACTCTACCTTAATCAAGATCAGTGGATTATTTCCGACTCATTCTTCTTCAGCTTCGAATTGATCCCAATTATATTAGTCACTTTTTATGGTGGTTGGCTAAGTAGCTTGACTGCGTTGATGATAAACTTCGCTTTTAGCGGTTGGTTTAATATAGTTAACTTATTAATAATGCTAATTTTTATTCCTATATTGTTCTCCAAAGTATGGGAGAAAAAGAGTAATCGTATTTTTTATACCACCATTATTCTCATCGCTATTTATCGAACTCTTGCCGCTTTCTTATTTGTTCCTCACTTACTTGTCTGGACGCAGGTGGTGGTTTATCAACTGATTTCTGTCTCCTGTTTAGCCATTTGCTACCATGCGCTGAATTTTAAAGAACGTCATATTTATGCCTATTTCGCGATGCAGAACCGGGCGAATATCGATAAATTAACACAGTTGAATAATAGAGCCTGTGTTGACAATCGGCTAACGACGATTCATAACAGGCGACAGGCGTGTGGCTTGATGATTTTAGATCTTGACCATTTTAAATCAGTCAATGATACCTATGGACATAACGTCGGAGACATCCTGCTGACAGAGGTAGGAAAGTTATTGATGACGGCAGTTAGGGATGAGGATTTTGTTGGCCGTTATGGGGGGGAAGAGTTCATTATTATTACTCACCGCCATGAGCCGCAAGCGATTAAAGCCGTTGCGGAACGTATTAGACAACGGGTTGAAGATTTAGTGGTAGATTTACATGACGGGCGAAAAGTAAGAGCAACTATCTCCATTGGTGCTTCTCTCTATTTACCGGGAATGTCGATGTTAAAAGCATTAAAAGTCACCGATGAAGCGCTGTATGAGGCTAAGAATCAAGGGCGAAATCAAGTGGTTTATAGCCGGTTAATGTCGTTTTCCCCTCTTGGGGATCGCGTCACGAAAGGTAAACATCGACGCACATAATGATTGTGCAGAATGCAGACTACATTCCAAAGAAAAAGGCCCTGACTTTCGTCAGAGCCTTTTGCTCGAATATGGCGGTGAGAGAGGGGTTCGAACCCTCGATACACTTACGCGTATACACACTTTCCAGGCGTGCTCCTTCAGCCACTCAGACACCTCACCGTTTCGTTACCGCGCTATGCACTGCAACGGGGCGGTACTATAGTGACCGACAGCCTGATGGTCAAGCAGTATTTATTCGTTGTTTGTCATCTGGTTATTCTGCGCTCATATAGAAGAATTCACAGGCAAGTTATCCCCATTTAACGCCAATTTCTGGCTACGGCAGGGGAGTCCACCATGACATAATCTGCGCCTAAGTTTTCTGCCAATTGGTAGTCATCATAAGAATTGATACCTATCAGCAGAATTTTGGTGTCATTATTTGTTTTAAAGCATGCCATTGCTTGCTGATTCCAAATCAATTGCGCTTGTGATGAGCCTTTGCCAAGGGTGTATTTCTCGACAACTTTCACATCACGCCTTAATTCAAAGGCATGGTACTTATCAGGTCCGTGGCTTAACATGCTCTCGGAGCGTTTATTTATTTTGCAGTTATTGGCCATTACTGCATTCGCTAGGATGTTCCGGGTCAAATTTCGTGATTCAAATTTACGAATGTCATGGGGCAGGGCTTTTAGATATTTTTTGTCGGTAGAATAAAATATCACTCTATCGTGAGAATTTGTTTCCTTGATGGTCTTATCAAGAATATTAGCCATGATAATTGGATCTGCATTGGGTGATTTAATATCAAGAATGAATTTCGTTTCAGGGTAAGTGCGGAGAATTTGCTGCAATGAAGGTATTTTTATGCCTCTTCCTCGATAGATATATAAGTTATTAATATGAAAGCTATATGCGGCATCTAATTGCTGTAACTCATCCCAAGAATATTGAGAAACAAAGCCACTACCATCCGTGAGGCTGTTAAGATCACTGGGGCGGTACAGCACAGGGATATCATCTTTACTCAACTGAACACTTAGCCAAATAACATCAGCTTCATTTTGTAGTGCCATGCTGATGGCATGGTGGGTGTTTTCAGGATGTTCTGCGGTTCCTGCCCGATGCGCGACGATAAATGGAGCAGCAAATACAGAATTGAAGCAGGAAAATAATAATAATGCACTAATATACCTCTCCATGTTTTATCTCTCCGTGGTTTATGTTTCAAAAAAGAAAGTGCCTCCACGTTGTAACATGCAATGATAACGAACAGCATAATCAATTAATAATAAAGGAATTTGTAATTAGAGAGAGATATTTATTGTTTATACCGAGAAGAATTGGTAGTCCACTTGTGTCTATAAAAGTGGCCAACATTTAAGAGGAAATAGAAGGTAAAAAAAACGGCAATCTGAACAGCAAGACATGGGATAAAACACCAAACTTGCTTTAGATTGCCGCTTATTAACTGCTTTAAATATGGCGGTGAGGGAGGGGTTCGAACCCTCGATACGCTTACACGTATACACACTTTCCAGGCGTGCTCCTTCAGCCACTCAGACACCTCACCGTGTTACAACTATCAACCGCGTTATACGTTGTCGACCGGCGTAATGTAGGCAAAAGTGCGGCCAGCGTCAACCCTCTTATGTTCGCTTTGTCACTGTTTAGCTAAAGTTGCAGCAGTTTGCTGATTTCATCGGCATTTCTTGTGAGTAGCACTTGCATCCTAACGTTAATCGCGGAAATCTAAAGGGACTTTCGCAAGGAGCTGGCAAATAATGAATATTATTTTTTATCACCCGTTTGTTGAAGCAAAACCGTGGTTATCAGGGCTGCAATCTCGTCTACCCACCGCGAATATTAGGCAATGGCGACGTGGTGATACGCAACCCGCTGATTATGCGCTTGTTTGGCAGCCTCCACAGGAAATGTTGGCTAAACGCACTGAATTGAAAGGGGTCTTTGCTCTGGGAGCCGGAGTGGATGCCATTTTGGACCAAGAGCGTCGCTATCCGGGGACATTACCCGCCGGAGTACCATTGGTTCGGCTAGAAGATACGGGAATGTCTTTGCAAATGCAGGAGTATGTTGTTGCCAGTGTATTACGCTATTTCCGTCGAATGGACGAGTATCAGCTACAACAACAACAGAAACTGTGGCAGCCGCTAGAACCACACCAGCATGATAAATTTACGGTGGGTATTCTCGGCGCGGGTGTCTTAGGGAAAAGTGTTGCCCACAAACTGGCAGAGTTTGGTTTTACCGTCCGGTGCTGGAGCCGCACCCCAAAGCAAATTGATGGCGTGAGCAGTTTCGCGGGTAAAGAGAAACTACCCGCGTTCATTCAAGGGACACAATTACTGATTAATCTCTTACCGAACACGCCAGAAACGGCCGGTATCCTTAATCAGTCGCTCTTTTCACAACTGAATGCTAATGCCTATATCATTAATATTGCTCGAGGTGCCCATCTATTAGAGCGAGATTTATTGGCAGCAATGAGTGCAGGTAAAGTTGCCGCCGCGACATTAGATGTGTTTGCCGAGGAGCCTTTACCTTCGATGCATCCTTTTTGGAGCCACCCGCGGATTACCATCACGCCACACATTGCGGCGGTAACGTTACCGGAAGCGGCAATGGATCAGGTGGTTGCTAACATTCGCGCCATTGAGGCGGGCAGGGAACCTGTCGGGTTGGTTGATGTGGCACGGGGTTACTGATTCAAGACCTCCCAAGGCTATAGGGATGGGCAGGCGAGGTTTTTAGCGCTGTTGATGAGAAGAATTCCTGCTATCATTAGCGGACTATGCTTTGCCTGCAAAAATGATGTCCCGCCTGAAAAGACTTTGTGGAGTAGTCATGTATCCTGTTGATTTACATATGCATACCATTGCCAGTACTCATGCTTACAGCACCCTGCACGATTATATCGCCGAAGCTAAACTAAAGAATATCAAGCTGTTTGCCATTACCGACCACGGCCCGGATATGGCTGACGCCCCGCATTATTGGCATTTCATGAATATGCGAGTGTGGCCACGCTTGGTTGATGGTGTCGGCATTTTGCGTGGCATTGAAGCGAATATCAAAAATCTAGAGGGCGACATCGATTGTACCGGGCCAATGCTCGATGTTATCGACCTGCTAATTGCTGGGTTCCATGAACCTGTATTCCCACCTCAAGATAGGGCTGCCAATACCCAAGCCATGATTGCGACCATGGAACAGGGGAATGTGCATATTATTAGCCACCCCGGAAATCCTAAATATCCCGTTGATATTACAGCTATTGCTGAAGCAGCGGCAAAATGTAATGTTGCTCTGGAATTAAATAATTCATCTTTTACACATTCACGTAAAGGCAGTGAAGACAATTGCCGTGCGATTGCCGAAGCTGTTCGTGATGCGGGTGGGTGGTTGGCGCTTGGTTCCGATTCTCATATCGCTTATTCATTGGGAATTTTTGAGCACTGCGAACGAATTATTGCTGAAGTGGATTTCCCGCAAGACCGAATTTTAAATGTCAGTCCGCGTCGTCTGCTCAATTTTCTTGAACAGCGTGGTTGCCCTGCAATTCCTGAATTAGCGGACCTTTAGCTATTTATGTGACGTTGTCACTATTATGGTTTAAAAAATATAAAAGAAACAGGGATATAGAAATGAATGATTTTTCTCTGGTGTGCCGCATTTTGGGGTCACTATTTTATCGCCAGCCGCAAGATCCGTTGTTGGAGCCACTTTTTGTCCTGATAAGTCAGGGTAAATTGGAACAGCATTGGCCATTGGAGCAGAGTGAATTACTCGCTCGTTTGCAGCAAGAGTACCAGCCAGATGCTTTGATTGCGGATTATAAGGCCCTGTTTGTGGGTGAAGAACGCAGCGTTTCACCTTATGGTTCTGATTATGAGGAGGCTTGTCCAGAGGCTGAAGTTAGAGCCTTTTTACAGCAACGTGGCATGCCGTTAGGTGACGGACCAACGGACCATTTTGGTGGGTTATTGCTTGCGGCATCCTGGTTGGAAGATCAAGCGGCTGAAGATGAAGTCGCAGCACAGATCGCGCTATTTAACGACTATTTGTTGCCTTGGTGTGGTCGTTTTTTGGGGAAAGTTGAAGCCCATGCAACTACCGGTTTTTATCGCACCCTAGCGCAGTTGAGCCGAGAAGCATTGCAAGCGATGTGGGATGAGTTATCTGAGGAAGATAACCCGGAGGAGTAATATCGATCTCCTCCAGATTTAATCTATCTATAATAAGCCGGCCGTAGAGTTAGTCAGTCAGTGGGATGACTAATTGGCCCGGCTTCACTTCTAAGCCTTTCGCCAGTTTTTTCGCCATCGCTTCAGCTTTACTCTTCTCACCGTCTAATACATAAGCGGGCTGCTGATCAAAATAGGATTTCAGCGACTGATTTAAATAGGGGGTCAGTGCTTTCATCACTGAATCCATTTTTTCCGGTTTAACCTGATAATCAGTCAACTCCATGTCTTTTAGGAAAATAGCGCCTTTTTCGCGATCAAATGTTGGCTGTGCTTTTAGCGTCAGTGTCATATCGGCAGTTTGCGGGCCGAGGATTGAGGTGATATCCACTTTAGCATTGCCGGTCAATGTCACTTTACCGGGTTCGGCGCGGCCAATCTGGCTTTGTAATTGGGTCAGGGTAATATGGGCATCAACCAAACCCGGAATACCAATCTGTTTCTCATAGTTATTATGTTTTTGCAGATAGTCATTAACTTCCTGCTCGCTCAGGGTGTACTGGGTTAGTTGGTTGCAGCCAACCAGTGTTGCAGTCACAATCAGCGTTGCTGCGCCCCACATTAATTTATTCATTAAAGCCTCGTTGCAATTTGCACTCATTACATCAAACAAAAAGAATTGCCCAATAGTAACTGGTTAATCAGCTGTTTTGTATTATTAACCGTGTTTGTTCAACGACGGTTTGGAATGGCGGCGATAGTGCGGCAGGATTAGCGCATTGCCAATCAGATAACCCTGAATCAGAGAATATTCAAAGAAGGGAAAGGTGCCGGAGACCCATTTGCTCCAGCAAGCAACCGACTAACTTCCACTCAACATAGCAGACTCGATACGGCGTTGATTGAATTGCCAGTAAAGCCCCACCAGCGTAATTAAACCAATAACACCCAGTAGGAACCAAGGTAGTTCCGGCATTTCAAGTGAGCGGCCGGTATCATACATCCACCCTCCACCGGTATAGCCAAGCGCCCCCCCTAATGCCAGCCCAAGACGGCTAAAGCCCATATAGCTGCCACGTGCGCGAGAATCTGCCAGGGAGGCGCTCAACGTTTCACGAGCAGGTTCGGCGATGATGGAACCCATATAGAAGAAGCAAATAAACATAAACAGCGTTTGTAGATGGCTGATAAGACCCACAGGAAACAAACTTAATGTCATGATGAGCAGCCCGAACATCAAGCGCTGTTCAAGACGAAAACGTTTTTCACTCCAACGAGCGATTGGGTAAAGCAATGTCAGTGAGAGTGCAGCTTCAATGGCATACATCCATTTCACTGCGGCAGGCGAGCCAGCAATTTCATTGACCATGATGGGTAACATCAACATCACTTGCACTGATAGCATGTAATAACCGGTCAGCGTCAGCACATAGGTCACAAAGCGGCGATCACGTAGCACCCGCATCATGCCCTCTTTCATTGGTGCACGAACGGTCGAGATACGATAGGCGGGTAGCAACCAGAGGTTCCAGCCTGCAGCCAAGATAAAAATAACGGCGCCGGCCCAGCAGACAAAATGAAAATCGTATTGCAGCAGCCAACTCCCGATCAGTGCACCAATCACCGCACCAGCACTGTCTTGCATCATGAGTAAGGAGTAAAAACGGCCACGTTCGTGTGGACGAGTGAGTTTAATCACCAGTGCGGTGCGCGGAGGATCGAATAAGGTGCCACCCAAGCCCGACAGCGCACAAGCCAGCCAAAGGATCCACGGTTGATCAGCCATTGCCATCAACGCGAAGCCTGCTGCGCGCATGAGCATCCCGGTGACTATCATGGGCTTGGCCCCAAAGCGGTCGGCAATTGCCCCGCCGAAGATCCCCAATCCCTGTTGGACCAATTGCCTTAATCCCAAGGCAAGCCCGACCAGCACCGCAGCCCAACCCAATTGATCGACAAATCGGATGGATATGAGGGGGAAGACAACGAAGAAACCCAATACAACTAATAAGTTATCGAGCAATAAGAAATACTTACCCAAGCTGCGAGCTTGTGATACCAAGGCCATGCTTCACCGTCAGAAATTAAAAAAGGAGGGAAAAGAAAATACACGTATAGTTTGTACCCAAATTGTCTGAAACGATAGAGGTTAGATGGATAATATTTTTTTATCGTCAATACGTTACCTCATCAACAAATTCATAATAAAATGCATTTTAAGCACTGTTGTTGCGTAATCTTGTTGTATTGATGTGTGAAAAAGAGCGCAGCGTGGTTTTACGCGGTAACGACACAACAGGTATATTGAAGATTGCCGCTAAATTATGTCCAGCGCATAGCTCAAGGGGAGCAGATGTTCGGCTATCATTCAGCAACACCTAAAATACGCTTAGCGACTGACCGCATGTCACTGCGGCTAGTTAATGAACGTGATGCTTACCGCATGGCGGAGTATTACGCTGAGAATCAGGCATTCTTAAAACCGTGGGAGCCAGTGCGAGATCAAAGCCACTGCATGCCTTCGGGGTGGCAGGCACGGTTAGGAATGATCATGGAGTTGCAAAAACAGGGCAGCGCCTATTATTTTATTTTGTTAGATCCGGAAGAAAAAGAAGTACGTGGCGTCGCGAATTTTAGCAATGTTTTGCGTGGTTCGTTTCACGCCTGTTTTCTGGGCTACTCACTTGGTGAGCGTTGGCAAGGGCAAGGGCTGATGTTCGAAGCGCTGCAACCTCTGATTCGCTATATGCAACGCCAAGAACGGATGCACCGGATCATGGCTAACTATATGCCGCATAATCATCGCAGTGGCAATTTACTTGAACGCCTTGGGTTTGAGCGTGAGGGTTACGCGAAAGATTATTTATTGATTGATGGTCAATGGCGCGATCATGTGTTGACGGCATTGACTAACAAAGAATGGACGCCAACTCGCTGAGGTCAGGATGAAACACAGTTTAAATGCACACGAAGCTCGCGTTATTGGTTGCTTGCTGGAAAAACAGGTCACGACGCCGGAGCAATATCCAATGTCGCTCAATGGTGTGACGATTGCTTGTAATCAGAAAACCAACCGTGAGCCAGTGATGGAGTTATCAGAATCCGACGTGCAACAAACGTTGGATTTTTTGTTGAAAAAGCATCTTATCCGCACCCAAAGTGGTAATCGGGTAATGAAGTACGAACACCGTTTTTGTAATTCCGAGTTTGGTAATCTTAAATTCTCACCTGCTGAATTGGCCGTAATTACCACATTGTTACTGCGTGGCGCGCAGACACCGGGTGAATTACGTACTCGGACCAACCGAATGTATGAATTTGCGGATGTGGCAGAAACTGAAGCGGTGCTCACTCAATTATCCTTACGCGAAGATGGGCCTTTTGTGGTGCGTTTAGCGCGTGAGCCGGGTAAACGTGAGAGCCGCTTTATGCATCTTTTCAGTGGTGATATTGCGCCAATATCACCCGCAGAGGAAAGTGTAGAGGGAGGCTCGACGAATGGTCTTGAAGCCCGAGTGGCCCAACTTGAACAGCAGGTTGTGGTACTGACACGTCGTCTGGATGAAGTGCTGCTACAACTGGATGACTAATAAGGATGCTATGAACAAAAGCTCAGTGGGTAAAAAACTGCGAGTCGGTATCGTGGGGTTGGGGGGGATTGCGCAAAAGGCGTATTTACCTATTTTGACTCAAGCGCAGGATTGGCAGTTGGTTGGTGCTTTCTCCCCCAATCAGATCAAAGCTCAACCTATATGCGACAGTTACCGCATGCCTTATTTCTCACGGCTGGATACTTTAGCAGCGAACTGTGATGCTATTTTTGTCCACAGCAGCACAGCCAGCCATTTTCAGGTGGTGAGTGAGTTACTACAGGCGGGAATTCATGTTTATGTTGATAAACCACTGGCTGAAACCTTGGCGCAATCCGAGCAATTGATTGCGCTGGCGGCGAAACAACGCTTGGCCCTTATGGTGGGTTTTAATCGCCGCTTTTCTCCTTTGTATCAACAGCTTAAAAATAAAATGATACAGCCCGCATCTTTGCGCATGGAGAAACACCGCCAGAATGGTGTCGGGCCGAATGCAGTTCGTTTTACTCTGCTTGATGATTATTTGCATGTGGTCGATACCGCGTTATGGCTTGGCGGTGAGGCGGCAACGTTGCTGACAGGGTCTGTGCAGAGCAATGAGCATGGGCAAATGTTATACGCGGAGCACCACTTCCAGGCGGGTAATTGCTTAATCACCACCAGCATGCATCGCCATGCCGGCACTCAACGGGAAAGCGTGCAAGCTGTCAGCCCTGAAGCGTGTTATCAGATTACGGATATGCGCCAATGGCAGCAGGAGTCTGAGGGGCAGGTGATAAGCTTGCCTGCACCGGGTTGGCAAACGACGCTGGAGCAGCGGGGCTTTAGTGGTGCAGTGCATCACTTTATTGCGGCTGTCAGTCACCAAACTGCGCCACTCGTCTCTGGCGAAGACGCCATTTATGCGCAACGGATGATAGAGCGTATTTTGCAGCAATAAAAATACTCGCGTAAATAATAACGGGCCATTAATTTGTTACATCTATCTGTGGCTATTCAGTGTTGATTACGTAGACTAGCGCCAGTTTTATCATTCAAGTCTATTAGAAAAATCTATGAACCTATTGAAATCACTGGCAGCTGTCAGTTCCATGACCATGTTTTCCCGCGTATTGGGTTTTGCCCGCGATGCGATTGTGGCGCGGGTTTTTGGTGCGGGTATGGCAACGGATGCCTTTTTTGTGGCCTTTAAATTACCTAATTTATTACGGCGTATATTTGCTGAAGGGGCATTCTCTCAGGCTTTTGTCCCTATTTTAGCCGAATATAAAAGCCAGCAGGGTGAAGAGGCCACGCGAACCTTTGTCGCCTATGTATCGGGATTGCTCACACTGATTCTGGCCGTGGTGACGGTATTAGGGATGTTGGCAGCACCTTGGGTTATCTTTATAACGGCCCCCGGTTTTACCGACACGCCAGATAAGTTTGCGTTAACCTCCGCACTATTGCGGGTGACTTTTCCCTATATTTTGCTTATCTCATTGGCATCATTAGTGGGGGCGATTCTTAATACTTGGAACCGTTTCTCCATCCCGGCTTTTGCGCCAACATTCCTGAACATCAGCATGATCGGATTTGCCCTATTCGCTGCCCCTTATTTTAATCCTCCGGTGATGGCGTTGGCTTGGGCTGTCGTTGTCGGTGGGGTACTGCAACTGGGTTATCAACTTCCTCATTTAAAAAAGATAGGCATGTTGGTATTGCCGCGGTTGTCTTTGCATGATGCAGGTGTTTGGCGGGTTATGCGCCAGATGGGGCCTGCCATACTCGGGGTGTCCGTTAGCCAAATATCCCTCATTATCAATACTATTTTTGCATCCTTTTTGGTCTCAGGTTCAGTCTCGTGGATGTATTATGCCGACCGCTTAATGGAGTTCCCATCGGGGGTGTTAGGGGTGGCCTTGGGGACGATTCTGCTGCCCTCACTGGCAAAAAGCTTCTCCAGTGGCAACCATGATGAATACTCAAAACTGATGGATTGGGGTTTGCGTCTGTGTTTCTTGTTGGCATTGCCAAGTGCAGTTGCCTTGGGCATTTTAGCGAAACCGCTGGTGGTTTCGCTATTCCAATATGGCAAATTCAGTGCTTTTGATGCCGCGATGACGCAGCGTGCGCTGGTGGCTTACTCTGTGGGGCTGATGGGCCTGATAGTAGTGAAGGTGCTGGCACCGGGTTTTTACTCGCGCCAGAACATTAAAACGCCGGTCAAGATTGCGATTATCACACTGATAATTACCCAGATAATGAACTTGATTTTCATCGGCCCACTCAAACATGCTGGCCTATCTCTGTCGATTGGCTTGGGGGCATGTCTGAATGCCAGCTTGCTATATTGGCAGTTGCGCAAGCAGGACATTTTCCAGCCGCAGCCAGGTTGGGCGCTGTTCTTGATGAAATTGGTTATTGGTGTCGCAGTGATGTCTGCGGTGTTACTGGCATTGCTGTGGGTGATGCCAGCTTGGGATATCGGGGGAATGGCGTACCGTTTGTTACGGTTGTCTGGCATCGTGGTGGCGGGGGTGATTGCTTACTTTGGAGCACTCGCTTTACTTGGATTTAAACTGCGTGATTTTGCTCGCAGAACGAATTGATTTTTCAGCAATAAAAAAGGCCCTTTGGGGCCTTTTTTGTCACTTAGTGATGAGAAACTACATCCGCTCAACCGTTTGGATGCCTAAAGTGTCTAACCCTTGCTTCAGGGTTTTTGCTGTCAGCATGGCCAACTTCAAACGGCTCTGGCGGCTTTCCTCACTTTCTGCATTCAGAATCTGGCAATGCTCATAGAAGCTTGAGAACAAGCCCGCCAGATCATACAGATAAGAGCACATCACATGGGGTGTGCCTTCGCGGGCAACGGTGGTGATGACTTCTTCAAACTGGAGTAGGCGAGTCGCCAATGCAGCTTCGCGATCTTCAGTTATCACAAGGGGTAACGTCAGGCTATTTTCATCAATACCCGCGCGTTTAAATACGGAAACCACACGAGTATAAGCATATTGCATATAAGGCGCTGTATTGCCATCCAGTGCCAGCATGTTATCCCAATCAAAAATGTAGTCAGTAGTCCGACTTTTTGACAGATCGGCATATTTCACTGCACCGATACCAACAGCTTCAACCACCTGTTTCAGTTCATCCGCTGGCATGTCAGGATTTTTCTCAGCAATCAACTTGCCAGCACGTTCAATGGCTTCATCCAGCAAATCGGAGAGCTTAACGGTGCCGCCAGAGCGGGTCTTAAATGGCTTGCCATCTTTGCCCAGCATCATGCCAAACATATGGTGCTCTAGTGGTACTGACTCTGGCACATAGCCGGCTTTGCGAACGATGGTCCAAGCTTGCATAAGGTGCTGGTGCTGGCGAGTGTCGATATAGTAGAGCACACGGTCGGCGCCCAGAGTTTCGTAGCGATATTTCGCACAGGCGATGTCGGTAGTGGTATAGAGGTAGCCGCCATCTTTTTTCTGGATGATGACTCCCATTGGCTCGCCGTCTTTGTTCTTATACTCATCCAAATAGACGACCGTTGCGCCTTCACTTTCTACTGCCAAACCTTTAGCTTTCAGGTCGGCAACAATGCCAGGCAGCATCGAGTTATACAGGCTTTCACCCATCACATCGTCTTTGGTCAAAGTGACATTGAGGCGGTCATAGGCAATCTGATTTTGCGCCATGGTGATATCCACCAATTTACGCCACATCTGACGGCAATATTCGTCACCACTTTGCAGTTTCACTACATAAGCTCGGGCGCGTTGGGCAAATTCTTCATCTTCGTCGTAGGTTTTTTTGGCCTGCTGATAGAACAGTTCCAGATCAGATAACCCCATGTCACTGGCGTTTTCATTCTGCATCTTTTCCAGATAAGCAATCAGCATGCCGAACTGGGTACCCCAGTCGCCGACATGGTTGGCGCGAATAACATTGTGGCCTAAGAATTCTAAGGTACGTACTGCGGCATCACCAATGATAGTCGAACGTAAGTGGCCCACGTGCATCTGTTTTGCCACATTGGGTGCGGAGTAATCGACCACAATCGTTTGTGGTTCAACTGGCGCAACGCCCAATTTAGGGGCTGTCAGCGCGTGTTCTACCTTGCTGGCAATCCATTGGCGATCAAGGAAAATATTGATAAAACCGGGACCGGCAATTTCAACCTTGCTGGCAATGCCGTCAAGATCGAGTAATTCAATGACTTTTTCTGCCAGTTGTCGGGGTTGCATGCCAAGTTTTTTGGCAACGGCCATGACACCGTTAGCTTGATAATCGCCAAATTGCGCTTTGGCAGATTGGCGAACTTGAGCTTCGCTACCTGCTGGAGCACCTGCTGCAATCAGCGCCTGGCTGACTTTATCTGAGAGAAGAGCCTGAATATTCACCGGGTTACCTTAATTACGCACAAAAGACACATGAATGATGCACAAGGGCATCTTCGTGCCAGTTAATTCAAACGGGGACAGAACCCGACACCATAGAATAATCATAGCGGTGTCCGGGGCTGGCAGCACGTTAGTCACAAGATGGCAGGATTTATACCATATTTGCCCCTCGACGTCAGCATCAGGGCCGCGGTTGCGGTTAATCTATTTAGAGGATGAATCAACTGGTGATTTTATTAGCAATGAATGAGGTACAGTCATAAAACAGTCAGATTAAATATGGCTGATCAGTGCTAATAACTGTAGATTATGGCCGCTTCACATTTATAAGGGGAATAAAATGAGCAGCCTGAATGATATCGCTGAATTACAGGATTTATTAACAGATTTGCCGCGCTTTGAACAAAAATTGGCTATTTTTGCGGCCAAATTAAATCTGAATTTGGCGCAATTCAACGCTGACCATATTTCATTACGCTGTCATCAAACGGAAACGGCGCAACGCTGGCGCAACGGATTACAACAGTGCGGTAATTTGATGTCCGAGACACAGATTAATGGGCGGCCAATTATTTTATTCGATTTAGCGCAGTCGCTCGCGATAGGCCCATGGCAAATTGACTGTATCGAGTTACCCTATCCCGGAAAGACTTACTATCCTCATGAGGGCTGGGAGCATGTTGAACTGGTCTTGCCCGGCGATCCGCAAACCCTTTACACGCGCGCACTGGCTTTATTGCCAACGATATTACCTGAGGGAATAAAGACTAAATTTAGCTCCCCTCAAGGGGAACATGAACGTTTGGCTAACCCAACACTGGCGGTGAGTGATGGCGAAATAACGATCAAGTTTCATCCTTACACTTTGCGACAAATCGTCGATAGCGAACGCAATGACTAACGTATATGGGTTATTTATTTCAATACCGACTATCACTTATGGTTATCACTGTGACTGACATCTACTCATGGAATCGAAATGAGTGTCATAGTGAATGCTGAGTGTGTCTGATTAAATTCTGTTTTAGCTTAAGAGATATATTTAGCATTTAATTTATTCAATATTGTAATTATTTAAAGCTAACTTATATGCCAATAAATAATTTTGGTATATGCACTGTCGCAGTGGCATCCATCAAACGGGGGAGAGAATGACTACATTGGAAATTTGTTGCTATAGCGTTGATTGCGC
Organism: Yersinia vastinensis; assembly: GCF_044905075.1. Taxonomy (NCBI): domain Bacteria; kingdom Pseudomonadati; phylum Pseudomonadota; class Gammaproteobacteria; order Enterobacterales; family Yersiniaceae; genus Yersinia; species Yersinia vastinensis. The sequence goes on along the minus strand of NZ_CP173260.1, from coordinate 2,615,589 downwards.
GCAGGTAGCAGAAAAGGCAGGAGCCGACCGGATTGAATTATGCTGCGGCCAGTCCGAAGGGGGCTTAACGCCGAGCATCGGTGCATTAATGCAAGCCAGAGAGACAGTTAACATTCCGGTTCATCCGATTGTGCGTCCTCGTGGCGGCGACTTCTGTTACAGCAAGAATGATTTTGACATCATTAAAAATGATGTCGCACGAATTCGTGATATGGGTTTTGCCGGCGTGGTGGTCGGAATGTTGGATAACGATGGACATATTGACATACCTCGGATGAAGGAAATCATGTCCATCAGTGGCCATCTGGCGGTGACATTCCATCGCGCATTTGACATGTGTCAGAACCCCATGGTTGCACTGCAGCAATTGGCGGAGCTTAAGGTGGCGCGAATTTTAACCTCTGGCCAGCAACAAAATGCCGAGTTAGGATTGGCATTATTGAAAGATTTGGTTGCAGCAACTCAAAAACAGGGGCCAATTATCATGGCCGGAGCCGGGGTCCGCCTGACCAATATGCAAAAATTTATTGATGCGGGTATCCGAGAACTGCACAGTTCTGCCGGGCATACGGTACCTTCAACAATGAAATATCGTAAAGCCGGCGTCACCATGTGTGCGGATAGCGATGTTGATGAGTTTGCTCATTATTGTGTGGATGGACGAGTCGTTGAAGCAATGAAGGATTTGTTGGTGTTAGGCGCGCCGCTGCCTGAGAGCGCGTAGCCCCTGCGGCCTTGGCGCTACAGCGTTGTTAGCGGCGTTCACTCACCCGAATCACTGACCAGAGTCAGTTCATCGGGATTTGCTCACTGGCTGCCTAGCTGTAACACCAATGACTTTGGGGCTTGCCCTGCGGCCTTGGCGCTACAGCGTTGTTAGCGGGGTTCACTCACCCGAATCACTGACCAGAGTCAGTTCATCGGGATTTGCTCACTGGCTGCCTAGCTGTAACACCAATGACTTTGGGGCTTGCCCTGCGGCCTTGGCGCTACAGCGTTGCGGCACATCAAACTACCCCCGACCATTAGGCCGGGGTTTTCTTTAGGGTTTGCGGGCGATCAATACTGCTCTAAGTGGGGCAGGATAGCCCTCTACGGTTTTGCTTGGATCATTTGGGTCAAGAAATTCCGCTAATGACTCGCTGGTCATCCAGTCGGTACGGCGTTGCTCATCCGTGGTGGTCACTGCCATATCGACGATTCTGACATCGACAAACCCGCATTTCTCCAGCCAAGCTTTCAAGGCTGACGCCGATGGAATAAAGTACACATTGCGCATCTGAGCGTAACGATCACCGGGGACTAATACCTGCTGGCTATCACCTTCAACCACTAACGTCTCAAGGACCAGCTCTCCTTCGCTAACTAGTTGATTTTTCAGTTGGTAGAGATGATCTAAGGGAGAACGACGGTGATACAGTACGCCCATAGAAAAGACGGTATCAAACGCCGCCAGTTCAGGTAGCTGTTCAATTCCCAGCGGCAACACGTGGGCGCGCTGATCACCTCCCAGTAGCTTGCGAATAGCCTCAAACTGGCATAAAAACAGTTGCATTGGGTCAATGCCAACTGCTAAATGGGCACCTTCACCCACCATGCGCCAAAGGTGATAACCACTACCACAGCCGACATCCAGGATTGTGCGCCCTGCCAGTGGGCTGATATGCGGTAATACGCGCTGCCATTTCCAGTCGGAACGCCATTCGGTATCAATATCTAGCCCATAGAGTGAGAAAGGGCCTTTGCGCCATGGCATCAGGGCGCGCAACATATTCTCCATCCCTTCACGTTGACCGGCAGAGATCGGCGGGGACATTTCTGCCCGCACACCATCGCGCAAATCAAGCGAAGTGGGGGTGAGTGTGGGTAAATGCTCGACTGCATTGAACCAGGTTTTAAACTTACCGTGCAAGGATTCTCGCTGCCAGGCACTGAGCTGGGCGGGCAGGGTATCTAGCCATGGACTTAATGGGCCTTTAGCTATCAGCCGGTAAAAATCGCCAAATTCAATCATTGCGCCGCTCCCGCTTTTAAGGCAATCAACGAGCCAAAATTAAAGCATTGAAACCAAACTTCGGCATGTTCGAAACCGGCCTGATGTAGGCGGTTTTTATGGGTTTCAACCGAATCGGTCAACATGACATTCTCCAACATGCTGCGCTTTTGGCTGATCTCCAGTTCGCTGTAACCATTGGCGCGCTTGAAATCGAGGTGCATATTAAATAGCAGCTCGCCAATATCATTATCTTCAAAATTAAACTTCTCTGATAACACTAAAGCCCCACCCGGGCGCAATCCTTGATAGACCTGATTGAGTAGCCGCTGGCGATCTGCTGGTTCAAGAAATTGTAGAGTGAAGTTAAGTACCACCATGGAGGCGTTTTCTAACTTGATATCGAGAATATCCGACTCCACCACATCTACCGGTGTTTCTGCCCGGAAAGCATCAATATGACGGCGGCAGCGCTCGACCATGGCCGGTGAGTTATCCACGGCAATGATTTTGCAACCTTCAGCCTTAATATTACGGCGCATTGACAGTGTGGCCGCACCCAGTGAACAGCCGAGATCATAAATCTGGCTATTGGGCTGCACAAAACGCTCCGCCAACATGCCAATCATCGAGATGATGTTGGAATAACCGGGAACCGATCGCTGGATCATATCAGGAAAGACTTCAGCGACTTTTTCGTCGAAAGTCCAGTCACCTAACTTGGCAATAGGGGCGGCAAACAGGCTATCACGCTGCGGCTCTGTTGCCCCAGACTGAAGGCGTGGTGCATCGTTTTGAGATTGGGTGTCGTGATTTGGCATGACTGTCATTGGCATTAACAAGAAATTAAAGGCGCATATTGTAACAGAAAACCGAGCAGATAAGCGCAATAAACCGAATGGAGGGAATAGATAACTGAGGGCTGACATGAAGGCGGCGTTAAGCCGCCAAAACTAACAATGTTCCGATTGCAGGTGCTCGGAACAGATAATGCGGTGATACCTATCAAGTCAGACTAAAAATCTGATCCCAAGGTAAATAGTAAATATTAGCAATAACCATCAATATTAAAGAAACATAGGTGGCGCTCATCCCCGAGCGGCGCCAGCGAATTTCGCGATGGCGTAAGCCATAATAATGTAACAGTCGGCCCACGATCAGCATCAATCCACAAATATGGATCATCCACGTCTCAGCACCGTTCATTTCCATCATAATGAGCAAAATGACAGCAATAGGAATATATTCTACGGCGTTGCCATGTACACGAATGGCGGTTTGTAATTCATAAAAACCGCCGTCGCCATAAGCGACTCGGTACTGATTTCTCAATTTAACCACATCAAATGAAAGCTTGATCAATAACAGTGCGCCCAACACGACATAAAGCGAGCTAACCATTTTTAACTCCATTGCCCAACCATAGACTGGCTGAATAATGATAACTGTCTACACGGTTACTGTCGCTAGAAAAAATGGATGGAAGCACATTTCTTAATACCCAGTTTAGTGTTTGGAAAGATAAGCTTGCGAATGTATTACAGACATTGTCAGGTGAGTCACTCCGCTTTGGAGCAAAAAACAAACAAAAAAGATTAAAACAGTGCATCTTGCTCTGGCCAATCTGGTGCGGGGGGCAGAGTAGCAATCACTCCCGCTAATTGCTGCCAGATTTTTTGTGCTTGCTGCGGCGAGTCGCTGTTATCAGGCGTGTGGATGAAAACAAAAGGCTGATATTGCTGCTCCCACAGTGGCAGTTTTTGTAACCACGGAGAAAATAAAGCTAAATTCTCTTCCAATTGATCGCCCCCAATGAAACGCACTAAAGGTTGCTCGCCAGTGACAAGAGCATGTACCGGCAAACGAGGTTTTTTGCTTTGTGCATCCCGTACGGCAATGGTGGTGGGTTTGGCTGCATGAATAGGGCGGCTGTCTAACATTACGCGATTAACTGTTCGCTGATGTAAACCTTGATTGAGTGCGCGTTCTGCGGCCCCTTTAGCGAAAAACTCCGGATGACGTACTTCCACACCATAATGGAAGCCTGCGGGTAATTTATCGATAAATTGCCATAGACGGTTTAGTTCATTTGGGCCGAACGCTGCGGGCAGTTGTAACCATAATTGGCCAATACGGTCATGCAGTGGTGATAAGCATTGATAAAACGCGTGTAGCTCTTTATCACAGTCACGCAGGGCTGCCTGATGGCTAATAGCCGCAGGGAATTTAAAACAAAAACGGAAACTATCCGGGGTCATATCACGCCAGCGTTGGGTTATTTCCAGCCGTGGCAATGCATAGAAAGTAGTATTTCCTTCGACACAATTAAAGTAGCGGCTATAGTCTGCCAAATCCTTGATACCCAGACGATTCCAGGTTGGGTGTTGCCATTGCGGCAGTCCAATGTACATTTTTTACCCTTCCTATTTGCTGCTACAGCGTTGTTGGCTACATTCGCTCACCCGAATCACTGACCAGTGTCAGCTCATCGGGATTTGCTCATTTGCCGCCTAGCTGTAACACCAAATACTTTGGGTAAACTTTTTTATTTGCTGCTACAGCGTTGTTGGCTACATTCGCTCACCCGAATCACTGACCAGTGTCAGCTCATCGGGATTTGCTTATTTGCCGCCTAGCTGTAACACCAAATACTTTGGGTAAACTTTTTTATTTGCTGCTACAGCGTTGTTGGCTACATTCGCTCACCCGAATCACTGACCAGTGTCAGCTCATCGGGATTTGCTTATTTGCCGCCTAGCTGTAACACCAAATACTTTGGGTAAACTTTTTTTATTTGCTGCTACAGCGTTGTTGGCTACATTCGCTCACCTGAATCACTGACCAGTGTCAGCTCATCGGGATTTACTTATTTGCCGCCTAGCTGTAACACCAAATATGTTGGGTAAACTTTTTATTTGTGGTTACAGAATGAGTTAGCGGTATTAGACCGATAGAATTTATCGTCACTCACTCAGTGCTGCAAGAATTTCACTGCTACTACGCACGCGGGATATCCGAGGGAAGATATTATTGACTGCAAATAGCTGCATTTCAGTGCTCGCTGTACTGCAACCGTCTTCTGCAATCACTAATTCATAACCGCGCTCCCAAGCGTCCCGAGCGGTAGATTCAACACCAATATTAGTGGCAATACCCGCCAATACGATGGTTTTAATGCCTCGGCGTCGTAGCTGCAAATCTAAATCTGTGCCGTAGAATGCTCCCCACTGATGTTTTATGACTTTAATATCGTGTTCAGTGACCGCTAATGCTTCAGGAAACGTCCACCATGATTCGGGTAAACCCCCAGCGGGAGGCGGGCTTGGCTGATCAACGGGCTGTTTAAGTGCCTCGGCAAATGAATCAGACCAGCCCACACGAACGAAAACGACCGGTGCGCCTAACTCCCGGAATTTATTCGCTAGACGAGCATTGGTCGTAATAACCTGCTCTGCACTGTAGGGGCCTTTGGCAAAGGGCAAGATCCCTTGTTGCAAATCAATCAGTACCAGCGCGGTGGTTTTTGCATCAATTATCATGGTGTTGTGCCTCAATTTGACGGGTAGAAACCCAGATGGCCAATTTTTTCTGTCGACCAGTTTATGCCAACAGATGTTATCGGGCAGTCTTTACGAGGAGATAAATTTGTTAAATGATGTGTTAAAACACCGTTGAAAGAGATTTTGTCGTCTCTGAGCTGTGCGTTCGCTCTTATCTATGCCACGAAATTCCTTTATAATGGCCCCCTTTTTTCAACACTCTTTAATCTATAAATACCTATGCCAATCTATGAATATGAGTGTAGCGCTTGCAACCATCGATTAGAGAAACTGCAAAAATTTTCCGACGCGCCACTGACTCAATGTCCCGCGTGTCATCAGCCCGCGTTATCGAAACTTATCTCTGCGGCCGGTTTTCAATTGAAAGGCACCGGTTGGTATGCGACAGATTTCAAGCCGGGCAGTAAGAGCAAACCAGATAATAAGAGTAAACCAGACAGTAGTAGCTGAGGCTCGAATCAGGGCTCATCAGAAAACAGCCGCACGGACAGTACATAACGCGTGCGGCATCGGCTGAGTAAAAGGATATTGTATGCGTACTGAGTATTGTGGGCAGTTGAATCTGTCTCATGTGGGCCAAGAAGTGACTCTTTGTGGCTGGGTTAACCGTCGTCGTGACTTGGGTGGCCTGATTTTTATTGATATGCGCGATCGCGAAGGTATTGTTCAAGTATTCTTCGATCCGGACCATAAAGCGGCCTATGAGCAAGCTTCTGAGCTGCGTAATGAGTTCTGTATTCAGATTACCGGTACTGTGCGTGCGCGTCCTGACAGCCAAATCAATAAAGATATGTCTACCGGTGAAGTGGAAATCTTTGCCAACGCATTGAATATTATTAACCGTTCTGAGCCATTGCCGTTGGACTCTAATCAGACCAACAGCGAAGAGCAGCGCCTGAAATATCGCTATCTGGACTTGCGCCGTCCAGAAATGGCTGACCGCCTGAAGACCCGCGCTAAAATTACCAGCTTCGTACGCCGCTTTATGGACAGCCATGGTTTCTTGGATATTGAAACCCCAATGCTGACCAAAGCAACCCCTGAAGGTGCCCGTGACTATCTGGTGCCAAGCCGCGTACATAAAGGCAAATTCTATGCTTTGCCACAGTCACCACAGCTGTTCAAACAGTTGCTGATGATGTCAGGTTTTGACCGCTATTATCAAATTGTAAAATGCTTCCGTGATGAAGACTTGCGTGCTGACCGCCAGCCTGAATTTACTCAGATTGATGTGGAAACCTCTTTCATGACCGCCGATCAAGTGCGTGAAGTGATGGAGAAACTGGTCCGTGAGTTGTGGCAGGAAACCAAAGGTATTGACCTGGGTGATTTCCCGGTGATGACGTTTGCCGAAGCAATGCGTCGCTATGGTTCTGATAAGCCGGACTTGCGTAATCCACTGGAATTAGTGGATGTCGCGGATCTGGTTAAAGATGTTGAATTTAAAGTCTTCTCTGGCCCAGCGAATGATGCCAAAGGCCGTGTTGCGGCACTGCGTGTACCCGGTGGCGCTCAGGTAACTCGTAAGCAAATTGATGAATACACACAGTTTGTCAGCATCTATGGCGCGAAAGGCTTGGCATGGCTGAAAGTGAACGACCGTGCTGCGGGTGTTGAAGGCGTGCAAAGCCCGGTGGCGAAATTCCTCAGTGCAGACGTGCTGGACGCTATTCTGGTACGTACTCAGGCTGAAAGCGGCGATATTCTATTCTTTGGCGCAGATAGCGACAAAGTCGTGACTGACGCAATGGGCGCACTGCGTCTAAAAGTGGGCCGTGACCTGCAACTGACTCAGTTGGGGGCATGGGCACCATTGTGGGTTGTTGATTTCCCAATGTTTGAAGACGACAGTGAAGGTGGCTTGACCGCCATGCACCATCCGTTCACTGCGCCTAAAGATATGAGCCCGGAACAATTGGCTGCGGCACCAACTACCGCTATCGCCAATGCTTACGATATGGTCATTAATGGCTATGAAGTCGGTGGGGGTTCGGTACGTATTCACCGGACTGAAATGCAGCAGCAAGTCTTCGGTATTCTGGGTATCAATGAACATGAACAACGTGAGAAGTTTGGCTTCTTGCTCGATGCATTGAAATACGGCACCCCACCACACGCCGGCCTGGCTTTTGGCCTAGACCGCCTAGTGATGCTGCTGACCGGCACCGATAACATTCGTGATGTCATTGCCTTCCCGAAAACCACTGCTGCGGCTTGTCTGATGACTGATGCGCCAAGCTTTGCTAATCCTGCCTCACTGCAAGAGCTGTCTATCAGCGTCGTGGCGAAGAAAGGGGCAACAGATAGCGTGGAAGAAGAGAATCAGTAATGAACTATAAATGCCCCGAATCGATACTGGCGGTTATTTATGCCAGATCGAGTGGTCGGGTGCTGATGTTGCAACGGCGTGATGATCCTGATTTTTGGCAGTCGGTGACCGGCAGTCTGGAAGAGGGGGAAACCCCGTTGCAAACCGTGCAGCGCGAAGTAAAGGAAGAGGTCGGCATTGATATACTGGGTGAAAACCTTGAGTTGATCGACTGCCAACGCTGCGTGGAATTTGAAATATTTGTGCATTTTCGTCATCGCTATGCACCGGGAATTACGCGGAATAAAGAACATTGGTTCTGTTTGGCGTTACCTGAAGAGCGGGATGTGGTGATTACCGAACACCTTGCTTATCAGTGGTTAGATGCTGTGGAGGCCGCAGCATCGACCAAGTCCTGGAGTAATCAGCAAGCGATTGAAGAGTTTGTTATTTAATTCCCGTCTATCCCCAGAGTTATTGGAGTGACAAGTCGGTAGCAACCCATCAGGTTTCGATGATCTGACATGAGTAAGTGATTTGGGCGAATGAGGGTTGTTAACACCGCTGTGGCTTTTAGTACGAAGGGGATAATTAGGCTATTTTGGAGATACTTATTTATGGCAGGTCATAGTAAATGGGCCAACACAAAACACCGCAAAGCAGCGCAGGATGCCAAACGCGGTAAGATTTTCACTAAAATTATTCGTGAATTGGTTACCGCCGCACGTCTAGGTGGTGGTGATCCGGGTGCGAATCCACGTTTACGTGCAGCTATCGATAAAGCATTGTCGAATAACATGACGCGTGACACCCTGAACCGCGCAATTGCGCGTGGTGTCGGTGGTGACGAAGATAACAACATGGAAACGATCATTTACGAAGGCTATGGCCCAGGCGGTACTGCCGTGATGGTCGAATGTTTAAGTGATAACCGTAACCGTACCGTATCTGAAGTCCGCCATGCATTCACCAAAACAGGTGGCAATTTAGGAACGGATGGCTCAGTTTCTTATCTGTTCACCAAAAAAGGTGTCATTTCATATGCTCCGGGTTTGGAAGAAGATGCAGTGATGGACGCAGCATTAGAAGCAGGTGCAGATGATATTGTGGTCTATGACGACGGTGCTATTGACGTGTTCACTGCTTGGGAATCGCTGGGTGCCGTAAAAGATGCATTGGATGCCGCAGGGCTGGTGGCCGAGGGCGCTGAAGTCTCATTGATTCCATCAACCAAAGCAGACTTGGATGCTGAAACCGCACCAAAACTGTTACGTTTGATTGATATGCTGGAAGACTCTGATGATGTGCAAGAGGTTTACCACAATGGTGAAATCTCTGATGAAGTCGCAGCTACCCTGTAAATCATCATCCACTCATCCGACTCTTTACCGCTATCAGTCATCCTCTCTGGCCGCATTTGTGGCCAGAGCTTTTTATGTAAAAAGGTAAATAAGCTGGTATGGCGATCGTATTAGGCATCGATCCCGGTTCTCGTGTCACCGGTTATGGCGTGATTCGCCAGCAAGGTCGTCAGCTCACCTATCTGGGCAGCGGCTGTATTCGCACTGTTGTTGACGATATGCCTACTCGCCTGAAGTTAATATATGCAGGCGTGACTGAAATCATCACCCAATTTCAGCCCGACTTTTTTGCCATTGAACAAGTGTTTATGGCGAAAAATCCAGACTCGGCATTAAAACTGGGGCAGGCACGTGGCGCGGCGATTGTGGCTGCGGTAAATCTAAATCTGCCGGTTTCCGAATATGCCGCCCGTCAGGTCAAACAGACGGTCGTTGGTACTGGCGCGGCTGAAAAAAGTCAGGTTCAGCACATGGTCCGTTCGCTGCTGAAACTGCCAGCAAACCCACAGGCGGATGCCGCTGATGCCTTGGCAATTGCGATTACCCACTGCCATCTTAGCCAAAACACGGTGCGACTGGGTGATAGCCAATTGGTGATGGCCCGTGGTCGTTTGCGCTAATATTGTGCAACGGTGCGCAAAGACAGTATAAAGGTAGGCCAATCACTGAGGCTGGATATCCATCCAGCTTTTTTTATGCTATAAACAGCCATGTTTGATAAGCGATAACATCATTTATAAGCAAGGAGAGAGTTAACGTGATAGGGCGCCTCAGAGGTATTATTCTGGAAAAACAGCCGCCGCTGGTGCTGCTGGAAACAAACGGCGTTGGCTATGAAGTTCAACTGCCAATGACGTGCTTTTATGAGCTGCCAGATCTGGGGCAAGAAGCCATTATTTTCACCCAGTTTGTGGTGCGCGAAGATGCTCAACTGCTGTATGGATTTAATGATAAGCAGGAGCGAGCGTTATTTCGCGAGCTGATCAAAGTGAATGGTGTGGGGCCGAAATTGGCATTAGCCATTCTCTCTGGTATGTCGGCACAACAATTTGTGGCTGCGGTTGAACGAGAAGACATTACCACGCTGGTGAAATTACCCGGTGTCGGCAAGAAAACTGCGGAGCGGTTGGTGGTCGAAATGAAAGACCGCTTTAAAGGTCTTAATGGTGATTTGTTCAATAATACTGGTGATATCCAGTTGCCGGCCAGTGCATCGCAAAACTCTGATGCAGATATCGAAGCTGAAGCTGTTTCTGCGCTAGTGGCTTTAGGTTATAAACCACAAGAAGCCAGCCGTTTAGTTAGCAAAATAGCAAAACCGGGTGCAGATTGTGAAACCCTAATTCGTGATGCCCTGCGCGCCGCGTTGTAGAACTTATAGGGGCTAAGGATGATTGAAGCAGACCGCCTGATCTCTGCGGGTGTTATCAGTGATGAAGAGAGTATTGACCGGGCTATCCGCCCTAAACTGTTGGCAGAATATGTCGGGCAGCCTCACGTCCGTGAGCAAATGGAAATCTTCATTCAGGCGGCTAAACAGCGTGGTGATGCGCTTGACCATGTATTGATCTTTGGTCCGCCGGGGCTGGGTAAAACCACATTGGCGAATATTGTTGCCAATGAGATGGGGGTAAATCTGCGGACAACCTCTGGCCCAGTGCTGGAAAAAGCGGGTGATTTAGCGGCGATGCTCACTAATTTGGAGCCTCACGATGTCTTATTTATTGATGAGATTCACCGTTTATCTCCTGTGGTAGAAGAAATACTTTACCCGGCGATGGAAGACTATCAACTGGATATCATGATTGGTGAAGGCCCGGCTGCCCGTTCAATTAAATTAGATTTACCGCCATTCACTCTGATTGGCGCGACGACGCGAGCAGGATCGCTGACCTCTCCATTACGCGATCGATTTGGCATTGTGCAGCGGCTCGAGTTTTATCAAGTAGCCGATTTAGAACATATCGTTTCGCGTAGTGCTAAGTGTTTGGGGTTGGACTTAACCCCGGAAGGAGCACACCAATTGGCACGTCGCTCAAGGGGAACCCCTCGAATCACCAACCGGTTGCTACGGCGTGTGCGTGATTTTGCTGAAGTTAGGGCTGATGGTGCGATTAACGGTGATGTCGCGATGAAAGCGCTGGATATGTTGAATGTCGACGCTGAAGGGTTTGATTTTATGGACCGTAAGCTTTTGCTGGCTGTTATTGACAAATTTATGGGTGGTCCGGTGGGGCTAGATAATCTGGCCGCCGCTATTGGCGAAGAGCGAGAAACCATAGAGGATGTCTTGGAACCGTATTTAATCCAGCAAGGTTTTATTCAGCGAACCCCTCGTGGGCGTATTGCCACCAACCATGCGTATAAACATTTTGGTATCACTCGTGAAGAGTAAGCCTTGTCGACGTAGGGCTGAGACAGTCTCAGCCCTGAGGGTGACTATTTTCAGACTGTAACTTTCTCGGCGATCGGAGTATTAATCATTCGATTGAGCCATGGGATCAGTAGTGCCATAACCACCGCAATAACCAGTGTAACGATGCCTATTTTGCCAAATACATCGGTATAAATAGGTAGTGTCTCCAGTGGATCCGTTATCCCCTCCGGTGTCGCTGTAAAGGTCGCAACATAACCGCCAATCAGAAATGATGCTGCTTGTGTCAGGAACCACATCCCCAGAATAAAGCCCATCAAATATTGTGGAACCAGAGCTGCAACCATGGCGAGGCCCAATGCACTGATCATCAACTCTCCTAAACTCTGGAATAAGTAAACCAGGACAATAAACCAAGGTGAGGTCAGACCTTGCGCATCAGCAAACCACATTCCGGCAGCGGCGGCGGTCAGGAATCCCAGTGAACATAAAAACATCCCTAACGTAAATTTTGCCGGCATGGACAGATCGCGATCTTTACTGCCTAATCGAGTATAAATTGAGGCTAAAATCGGGCTGGCGACCACCACCCAGAAAGGGTTCAGCGCTTGGAAGCTAACGGGGTTAATATTAAATCCAAGAATCTCATGATGAACATTATTAATAGCGAAGAAGTTCAGTGAGGTGGGCATCTGCGCATACAAAACATAAAAAACGATAGCTTCAATCATCAAAATAAAAGCCACGAACATTTTATTACGACCAAGTTGATCCTGTTTTAATGCTTCTTTAAAGAAGATGCATACCACAACCAGTGATAAGACGATCAGCACCAGATTGGCAATGATGACATGGTTCATCAACCAAGCGCAGACGCATATCATCACTACTGTCCCGGCTAACACTAATAACAGATTCCGCCAATTTAAGGGTTTTGCATCTGGCTCAGAACCAATATCACGCACCATATGGCGGCAGCAGAAGTAAACCAAGAGAGCAAAAATCAAACCAACACCACATAAATAATAGGTGATGGTGTAACCGAAGCGTTCAGCGATAACCGGTGCCAATGACAACGACAACAGAGAACCAATATTGATCGACATATAAAACAGCGTAAAGGCCCCATCTAGTCGCGGGTCTTTAGGCGGATAACATTTTGAGAGTAGGCTCGCAGGATTGGCTTTAAATAAACCATTCCCCACGGCGATAGTGCCTAGTGCGAAGAAAATCAGATTGGGTTGATACAATGATAGGCCGGTGGCGAAATACCCAATAGCCAACACCACAGCACCTAGCACCATGGTGCGTTTGGTCCCCAAGAGATGGTCACCCACGTACCCACCAATGGAGATCAAACCGTAAACTAGCGCGGCAAAAGCGCCAAAAGTAACGAATGCCTGTTCCTGTGAGAAACCTAATTGCTTGACGAAGAAAACAGCAAGAATACCTTGAACACCGTAATAACCGAATCTCTCCCACAACTCGACAAAAAAGATCATAAAGAACGGTTTGGGCTGCTGAAGTAAACCCGTTGGGGTGGTTCTATCCATGATTGGTCGCCTCTGCACAATAGTTATTCTACGAAAATGAGGAGCGTACAAGGCCTATGCAGAGACGTAGATGTATCTGCATAATCATTATAATGCTCATGGTATTGAGTGTTATGCAGGGTATTACACTGCATATGCATTGTATTTGATCACACTAATTAAAATATAAAAATCAGAATTGATGCTTATTGGCGAGAGTAAATAATATGGTGTGAAGAATACTAATGGGGAGAGAGGAGAACTGGGGTTTATCAATATAAACCCCATCGATGAATAAATTATCCGCGCGCTTTCTGTGACAGGCTAAGTACAAACATGGCGGCAGCACAAAGCACCACCGAAGGCCCAGCAGGAGTATCATACAAAGCGGAGAAGGTTAGCCCTCCTGTCACGGCAATAATGCCAATACCGATGGCGATACCTGCCATTTGCTCAGGTGTCCGGGCAAAACGGCGCGCGGCTGCGGCAGGGATTATCAACAATGAAGTAATAATGAGTGCACCAACAAATTTCATCGATAATCCAATTGTTAATGCGGTTACCAGCATCAACAGCATTCTGACTCGCTCCAGATTAACCCCATCCACGTGGGCCAGTTCCGGGCTAATCGTCATTGATAGCAGTGCTCGCCATTGCCAACACAACACCCCAAGAACTACAACTACGCCTGCGGCAATCAGCCAGATGTCACTCAGTGTTACGGAAAGCAGGTCGCCAAACAGATAGGCCATTAAATCAACCCGCACATTGTGCATCAGGCTAACGACCACCAAACCCAGTGATAATGCACTGTGAGCCATAATTCCCAATAACGTATCGACAGCCAGTTGTGGCCGACGCTCCAACCACACCAAAATCAGCGCCAATACCATGGTCATCACAATCACGGCATAGAATGGATTGATATTGAGCAGTAAACCAAACGCAACGCCTAGTAAAGAAGCGTGCGCCAAAGTATCGCCAAAATAGGACATCCGACGCCAGACGACAAAAGACCCCAATGGGCCAGCCGCCGTTGCTAACAACACTCCTGCTAGCCAGCCTGGCAGTAATAATTCAATCATGCGTCACGACTCCCGCTGTTCTTCAAAATAATCTTCCCGTGTAAATCATGACGATGATTATGGTGATGACGATAAACAGCTAACTGTTCAGCTCCGCGATTGCCAAACATGGCGATAAATTCAGGGTGGGTTGAAACCACTTCTGGTGCGCCGGAACAGCAAATATGTTGGTTAAGGCACAATACTTCATCCGTTTTTGCCATCACCAAATGCAAGTCATGGGAGACCATCAAAACAGCGCATCCCAACTCTTTACGCAATTGTTCAATTAAGTCATATAGCGCTAATTGCCCATTAACATCAACACCTTGCGTTGGTTCATCCAATACTAATAATTGCGGGCGATTAAGTAAGGCACGGGCCAGCAATACTCGTTGGTTTTCGCCACCAGACAATTTCTGCATGGGCTGGTCCAATAAATGAGCAGCATGCACCCGCTTTAGCGCTGGCAGAATATCCGCTTTTTTGACGCCAGGTTTCAACCGCATAAAACGGCTTACGGTCAGTGGCAAAGTAGCATCCAAATGAAGTTTTTGCGGGACATAGCCAATGCGTAGGCCAGGTTCTCGAATCAGCGTGCCACTGGTGGGGGCGATAAGCCCGAGCACCACGCGAACCAATGTTGATTTACCTGCACCATTTGGCCCAAGCAGAGTGAGAATTCTTCCCGGACGCAGAGAAAGGGAAATATCATTTAGTACCCGTCGACTACCAAAAGTGACGGATATCTTATTTAAAGAGACCAATGTGGACATGATGATTACGTTTGCAGAACCGAGTGAATGTTATAATATTACGCTTTACCCATCAAAACGTCGAGAATTCGTATTATGTTACATAAAAATAAATGGCTAAAGCGGGCAATGTTGGTCAGCGCAATTTTGGTCGCTAACCCATTTAATATTGCCTCTGCGGCGGTCGTTACTTCAGTGCGTCCGTTGGGTTTTATTGCTTCAGCTATCGCTGATGGGGTGCTGCCAACTGAAGTTTTACTGCCCGATGGTGCATCTCCGCACGATTATGCGCTACGTCCATCAGATGTCCAGCGGTTACGCAGTGCTGAACTGGTTATTTGGGTCGGCCCTGAAATGGAAGCATTTTTATCAAAGCCATTAACACAAGTTGCTGATAATAAAAAGATAGCATTAGCACAGCTTCCTTCTGTTACGCCTTTATTGATGAAAGGTGATGAACATGAAGAAGATGAGGGGGAAGAAGCAGGGCATGACCATGATCATGCTAAAGATAATCACAGTGATGAGCACCATCATGGCGAATATAATATGCATATTTGGTTGTCCCCAACCATAGCCAAACAATCTGCAATCGCTATTCACGATAGATTATTGGAACTTATGCCACAAAATAAGGACAAACTAGATGCAAACCTGCGCCGATTCGAGGATCAACTAGCGCAAAATGAAAAAAATATTGCTACTATGCTAAGGCCTGCCCAAGGTAAGGGATATTTCGTTTTTCATGATGCCTATGGCTACTTTGAGAAACATTTTGGCTTAAGTCCGCTGGGGCATTTTACAGTCAATCCCGAAATTCAGCCTGGTGCGCAGCGTTTACATCAAATTCGAACACAGTTGGTTGAGCACAAAGCGGTATGCGTTTTTGCTGAGCCACAATTCAGGCCGGCCGTCATTAGTGCTGTCGCCAAAGGAACCGACGTGCGTTCAGGCACCTTGGATCCCTTGGGGAGTGGCATAGTATTAGGCAAGGACAGCTATGTGAACTTTATGTCTCAGTTGTCTAACCAATACGTGAGCTGCCTGAAGTAAGATTAAAAGGATACTCATAAGTGCAGCAGATAGTCCGAACTATCACATTGGCGTATAACAATCTCCCTCGACCCCACCGCATCATGTTGGGGTCGTTGACTGTAATGACTCTGGCCGTCGCTGTTTGGCGGCCTTTTGTTTATCATCCAGAGCATGAACCTGTCGCCAAAAGCGTAGTATTAGATAACAGCCAATCCCGTATTTTATTACCTGAAGCCAGTGAACCAATTGATCAGCCAACTCCTGATGATGAAATTCCGCAAGATGAATTAGATGCCAAAGATGTCAGTGAACCTGGTGTCCATGAATATGTTGTCTCAACTGGGGATACCCTGAGCAGCATCCTGACTCAATATGGTATCGACATCTCGGATGTATCTTTATTAGCGAATCAAAACCGTGATTTGCGTAATCTGAAAATTGGGCAACAAATCTCATGGACCGTCAATGACACCGGCGATTTGCAGCGCTTAACATGGGAAGTTTCTCGTCGCGAAACCCGCACTTATGATCGCGTTGGTAATAGTTTCAAAGAAACAAAAGAGCTGCAAAAAGGTGAGTGGAGTAATTCGGTTCTAACCGGCCGGCTTGATGGCAGCTTTGTAAGCAGCGCTAAAAAAGCGGGCTTAACCAATTCTGAAATTCGCGCAGTGACCAAAGCATTACAATGGCAGTTAGATTTTTCCAAATTGCGCAAAGGTGATCAGTTCTCGGTGTTGATGTCGCGTGAGATATTGGACGGGCGCAGTGAACAAAGCCAACTGGTTGGTGTTCGTATGCGATCTGGCGGCAAAGATTACTATGCTATCCGTGCTGATGACGGTAAGTTTTATGATCGTCAAGGTTCTGGTTTGGCGCGTGGCTTCTTACGTTTCCCAACGATAAAACAGTTCCGTGTCTCGTCTAACTTCAACCCCCGTCGTCTTAACCCGGTCACAGGGCGTATTGCCCCACACAAAGGTGTCGATTTCTCTATGCCTGTAGGGACGCCAGTGTTGGCTGTCGGTGATGGAGAAGTTGTTATCGCCAAGCGCAGTGGGGCCGCTGGTAACTATGTTGCTATCCGTCATGGTCGTCAATACACCACACGTTATATGCATTTGAAAAAGCTACTGGTCAAGCCAGGGCAAAAAGTTAAACGTGGCGATCGTATTGCATTGTCTGGCAACACGGGGCGTTCTACTGGCCCGCATCTGCACTATGAATTCTGGATGAACCAACAAGCAGTCAATCCACTGACGGCCAAATTGCCGCGTTCGGAAGGGTTAACCGGCAAAGATCGCAGCGAATATCTGGCTATCGCCAAGCAGGTCATTCCTCAGTTGCAGTTGGATTAACTATTACCCGGTCGCCATTTCTACCGGATTAAGTATCTCGGAACCGCCAGTCGTTAAACACTGGCGGTTCAGTTTCAGTCAGATAGGCTATATATCTTTGCGGGCTTGAATTTCAAATAATCGTTTTTCTAACTGATTATTTTTCTCTAAGATTGTCTGCAAAAAATGTCATCTGCAATTATTATTAGCCCACTGCCAATTCTAAGAGTTTCCCCATGCAAAAAGAGAAAAACGACGCTGCTGGCTTTATTCCGGTATTCAAAAAATCTTTCCTACACCCACGGTTTTGGGGCGTATGGCTAGGAACCGGAGCAATGGCAGCCATGGCTTATGTTCCCCCCAAATTCCGTGACCCGTTATTAGCTGGAATTGGTCGTTTTGCTGGGAAATTTGCCAAAAGTGCCCGTCGTCGTGCCCGGATTAATCTTCTCTATTGTATGCCAGAACTACCAGAGGCAGAGCGCGAGCATATTATCGATCAAATGTTTGCCACTGCGGCGCAACCTTTAATGATGATGGCGGAACTGTGTTTTCGTGATCCGAAGAAAGTGTTAACTCGCGTTCATTGGCATGGGCTAGATATTCTGGACCAGCTCCAACAGCAAGAGCGTAATGTTATTTTGTTAGTGCCACATGCCTGGTCGATAGATATTCCGGCCATGTTATTAGCCGAGCAAGGTAAGCCTGTGGCAGGGATGTTCCATCATCAGCGTAATCCATTGGTCGATTATTTATGGAACAGTGCGCGGTTGCGATTTGGTGGGCGTATCCACGCACGCGACAGCGGTATTAAGCCCTTTATCAGTTCAGTGCGTCAGGGGTTCTGGGGCTATTATTTACCCGATGAGGACTATGGCCCTGAGCAAAGTGAGTTTGTTGATTTCTTTGCTACCTACAAGGCAACATTGCCGGCCGTGGGGCGGTTAATGAAAGTCTGTCGCGCGGCTATCGTACCTATGTTCCCGGTTTATAATTATCGCGAGCATCGCCTCGATATTTATATTCGTCCGCCAATGGATGATTTAGCTGATGCCGATGATGCTTATATTGCCCGTCGTATGAATGAAGAAGTTGAGATACTGGTAAAACCTAATCCAGAGCAATATACATGGATTCTTAAACTTCTAAAAACGCGCAAAGAGGGTGAATTAGAGCCTTATGTTCGTAAAGACCTCTAATTTATAATTGAATATAAAAAAGCCCGCTGTTAATTAGCGGGCTTTTTACTTCTGGTTGATTAACGGTTAATCAAAGCCAATAGTGGCTTAAAACAGATTAGTCGACACGGACGATACGGCTGGTATTTGTTGTACCAATAGTTCCCATTACGTCGCCTTGAGTCACGATAACCAAGTCACCAGACACCAAGAAGCCTTTATCTTTCAGGCGATTGACTGCTTCATTAGCAGCCAGTACGCCATCAGTATGAGTATCACAATAAACCGGGGTCACACCGCGATAAATAGCCGTCAGGTTTAGCGTATGGTCGTGGCGTGACATCGCAAAAATTGGCAAGCCAGAACTGATACGGGACATCATCAGCGCAGTGCGGCCTGATTCCGTCATCGCGATAATTGCCGTGATACCTTTGAGGTGGTTGGCCGCATACATCGTCGACATGGCAATGGCTTCTTCGACATTATCGAATTGCACATCAAGACGGTGTTTTGACACATTGATGCTTGGGATTTTTTCAGCACCCAGACAAACCCGGGCCATGGCTGCCACCGTTTCTGCCGGATACTGCCCAGCAGCGGTCTCTGCCGACAACATCACGGCGTCAGTACCATCTAGCACGGCGTTAGCTACGTCCATGACTTCTGCACGAGTTGGCATCGGGTTGGTTATCATCGATTCCATCATCTGGGTCGCAGTGATAACGGCACGGTTAAGCTGACGAGCGCGGCGAATCAGTTTTTTCTGAATACCGACTAACTCAGGATCACCAATCTCAACACCCAGATCACCACGCGCTACCATCACGACATCCGAGGCCAGAATGATGTCATCCATGGCTTCATCGGTTGCGACCGCTTCAGCGCGTTCAACTTTTGCCACAATTTGAGCATTGCAGCCTGCATCACGGGCCAAACGACGCGCGTAATGCAAATCTTCACCAGTCCGTGGGAAAGAGACGGCCAAGAAATCCACACCGATTTCAGCGGCGGTAATGATGTCGGCTTTGTCTTTTTCCGTCAAAGCTTCGGCTGACAGGCCACCACCCAATTTGTTAATGCCTTTATTATTGGAGAGCGGGCCACCGACAGTAACTTCGGTGAACACTTTCATACCCTGAACTTCGATCACTTTTAGTTGTACGCGACCATCGTCCAGTAACAAGATATCGCCGGGCACCACATCTGCTGGCAGGCCTTTGTAATCGATGCCAACTTTGTCTTTATCGCCTTCACCTTTTGCCATGTTGGCATCAAGCAGGAATTTATCATGTATGTTAAGGAAAACCTTGCCTTCCTTAAAAGTAGATACCCGGATCTTCGGACCCTGCAAATCGCCAAGAATAGCTACGTGGCGCCCCAATTTGGCAGCAATGACACGGACTTTTTCGGCCCGCAACTTATGATCTTCAGCGCTACCATGGGAAAAATTCAGGCGGACTACGTTAGCGCCCGCAGCAATAATCTTTTCCAGATTATTGTCGCGGTCAGTAGCCGGCCCCAGTGTAGTAACAATCTTGGTCCTTCTGAGCCGTCTGGACATCTCTTACTCCGTTGACTGATGAAGCATGGTGTTGTTAAAACAGCGGATAATAAATCCGATAGTAAAATGTAATTAAGCTACAAATTTTACGACGACATGCTCATGCCACTGGGTTTTGTCAAAAACATCCCTTTAATAAAATCCTGCATTATCAAAAGATATCCTCATCAAAAACAGTATCTAGCATGTTATCCGCTTGCGGATGTAAAACGATTAATGAATCAAATGGCCCTGTTCGAAGACCGCTTATCCATTAATGACAACATTACAAAAGCGAGCTATTTACCACTTATCGACTCAAAGGGTATTCGAGCCATTAAGAACGTTATTTTTCAATAGTACGTCAAATTTTCATGACAGAAGATGCGCTAACACAAAACAAAGCGACTTCTGGCACTGATTGCATTTACTTTTTGATACAATTCGTTGTCTAGCACTATTCGCCACTGTTGACCTGTGGTGAGCTCTTATCGAAACGAGATTCTTTCAGTGCGTCTTTGACTCGCTTCAGGTTGTCCCTAAATTTTGCCCCTCGACGAAGGGTAAAGCCGGTTGCCAAGACATCAACCAATGTTAATTGCGCAATGCGCGACACCATCGGCATATACACATCGGTGTCTTCTGGCACATCCAACAACAGAGATAATGTTGCTTCATCGGCCAGTGGCGTATCGCGTGAGGTGATGGCAATCACTGTGGCATCGTTTTCACGGGCCAGATGGGCCAGCTCGACCAAACTTTTCGTCCGACCAGTGTGGGATATCAATACCACGACATCACCTTCACTAGAATTCATACAGCTCATTCGTTGCATAACGATGTCATCGAAATAAATCACCGGGATATTGAAACGGAAGAATTTATTCATTGCATCATGAGCAACGGCAGCTGAGGCACCTAAACCAAAGAATGAAATTTTCTTTGCTTGAGTCAACAAATCCACAGCACGATTAATTGCGGCAATATCTAAATTGTTCTTCACCATATCTAGACTTGCCATGGTCGATTCAAAAATTTTCCCCGTGTAAGCGCCTACACTATCATCCTCTTCAACATTTCGGTTCACATAAGGTGTGCCATTAGCCAGACTTTGTGCCAAATGAAGTTTAAAATCGGGGAAACCTTTGGTGTCTAATCGACGGCAAAAACGGTTTACCGTGGGTTCGCTGACATTCGCCATTTTAGCGAGTGTAGCGATACTGGAGTGAATGGCAGTTTGTGGGGAGGCGAGGATCACCTCGGCGACTTTCCTTTCCGATTTGCTCAGGAGGTCCAGATTATTTTGGATATTTTCCAGCGTATTCATATAACGAGAGTCACCCATGGGTTTTACCGATTTCATTTAAAGGAGAAATCTATGCCGGTTTAATGAAAATATACTACGTGCTGGGACCCGTTGGCAGTGGCATCTGGTTGGAAGTCACATTTTTTCACCAGAATATGACCTGTGTCTAATTTTCATAATGGTAAATAGTTGTCAAAAACGTCATAAAATTACATTTCAAAGTTGCGCGGCCTGATTTGACGCGGCCTGCGGTTCTATTGAGTGTTATTTCGCCTTTTTTGGTCCACTTTTATCCGGGTTTACTGGCTATAGTCAAAGAGAGTACATTAGTAATGTAAGAAAATTACAAATATCCTGCAACGAGGAGAATAACATGGCGGTAACTAATACAGCCCAGGCAGCCCAGGCGTGTGATCTGGTGATTTTCGGCGCTAAGGGAGACTTGGCTCGCCGTAAACTGCTGCCTTCCCTTTACCAATTAGAGAAAGCGGGTCACATCCACCCTGATACTCGGATTATCGGCGTAGGCCGTGCCGATTGGGATAAAGACGCGTACACAGCCGTGGTAAAGGAAGCCCTCGATACCTTTATGAAAGAGAAGCTGGATGACGAACTGTGGCAAAAGCTCAGTTCTCGTCTCGACTTCTGTAATTTAGATGTCAATGACAGCAAGCATTTTGCCAAGTTGGGCAAGATGTTGGATCAAAAAAATCGCACCACTATTAACTACTTCGCTATGCCGCCGGATACCTTTGGGGCTATTTGCAAAGGGTTGGGTGAGGCCGGCTTGAATAAAGAACCAAGCCGCGTCGTGATGGAAAAGCCGCTGGGGAAAGATTTGGCGTCTTCACGGGTGATTAACGATCAAGTCGCTGAATATTTTAATGAGTGTCAGGTTTATCGTATCGACCACTATTTGGGTAAAGAGACGGTATTGAACCTGTTGGCACTGCGTTTCGCTAACTCACTGTTTGCTTCCAATTGGGACAATCGCACCATTGATCATGTACAGATCACGGTGGCTGAAGAAGTGGGAATTGAAGGGCGCTGGGGGTATTTTGATCAGGCCGGCCAAATGCGGGATATGATCCAAAACCATTTGCTGCAAATCCTGACCATGATTGCAATGTCACCGCCAGCCGATTTGAGCACCGACCGCATCCGTGATGAGAAAGTGAAAGTGTTGCGCTCGCTGCGTCGTATCGATCACACCAATGTGCGCGAAACCACGGTGCGTGGTCAGTACACTGCCGGATTTGTTCAAGGCAACAAAGTCCCTGGCTATCTGGAAGAGGAAGGAGCGAACAAAAGCAGCAACACCGAGACCTTCGTTTCTATCCGCGTAGATATTGATGACTGGCGTTGGGCTGGAGTGCCGTTCTATCTGAGAACTGGTAAACGTCTGCCAAGCAAATGCTCTGAAGTGGTGGTGTATTTTAAAAATCCAGCACTGAATCTGTTCCGTGAATCCTATCAGCAACTGCCGCAAAACAAGTTGACCATCCGTCTGCAACCAGATGAAGGCATCGAAATTGAAGTGCTGAATAAAGTCCCTGGTCTGGAGCACAAGCACCGTTTACAAACCACGAAGCTTGATTTGAGTTTCTCCGAAACCTTTAACGAGCAGCATATTGCTGATGCCTATGAGCGTCTGCTACTGGAAACCATGCGAGGTATTCAGGCACTGTTTGTACGTCGTGATGAGGTTGAAGAGGCCTGGAAGTGGGTTGACTCCATTATGAATGCATGGGCTGCTGATAATGAAGCGCCAAAACCTTATCAAGCAGGGACATGGGGGCCGGTGGCATCCGTTGCCATGATCACCCGTGATGGCCGTTCTTGGAACGAGTTCGAATAGATAATGTTGTCAACGCCATCAGAAATATTCTGGTGGCGTATCTTCGCCAGGGAAATTGGCGCGTAGCCAAGGGCAGGAGGCCCCATCTATTTTACGCAAATAATAAAAAGAGCCGTTGGCTGGCTCGATTCTAATTCTTTATGGCTGGTGGAAAGCCCCACTGGACATATTTCAACTGACACCTTCGGGTGAGTACATGCCGATCGGCATAAGTGGAGATACAACTGATGAAAAGCTGGAAAACGAGCGCAGAACAGATCATGACCGCAGGCCCTGTTGTCCCGGTGATTGTGATTAACAAGCTCGAGCAAGCGGTACCGCTGGCAAAGGCCTTAGTGGCTGGTGGTGTTCGGGTGCTGGAAGTGACGTTGCGCACCCCTTGTGCTGTTGAGGCTATCCGCGCTATCGCTAAAGAAGTGCCTGAGGCGATTATTGGTGCTGGCACCGTGCTTAATCCACAGCAATTGGCTGAGGTTGTTGAAGCTGGTGCACAATTTGCCATTAGCCCAGGATTGACTGATGAGTTGCTAAAAGCCGCAACCGAAGGCTCTATCCCGTTGATCCCAGGGATCAGTACCGTTTCAGAACTGATGCTTGGCATGAGCTATGGCCTGCGTGAGTTTAAATTCTTCCCTGCAGAGGCTAATGGCGGTGTGAAAGCGTTACAAGCTATTGGTGGTCCATTCTCACAAGTGCGCTTCTGCCCAACAGGGGGTATTACGCCTAGTAACTACCGTGATTACCTCGCGCTGAAAAGCGTTTTATGTATCGGCGGCTCTTGGTTGGTTCCTGCTGATGCGCTGGAAAAAGGTGACTACGCTCGCATTACTGAATTAGCGAAACAAGCTGTCGCGGGTGCCACAGCATAAGCAGTGCCAACTCCCTGAACTGATGGGAGATTCGCAAATTTGTTCGTAATATAAAACCTCTGCAATGCAGGGGTTTTGTTTTTAGAGAATGACTAACTTATTATTTTTTAATCTCTTTTTCTAAACTATTTGTCAAATAGATGATTTGCTTTCTAAAATTGACTGTGGTAAAAATACAGCAGTTAATTATTCTAACTTTATGAGGATTTTAGGCGTATCACACTAGGTTTAGCAAACATGTATGTGGCTAAAACAGGTGTGGCTAAAAAAAAGAGAGATATTATGATTAAAATTAATGGAATTACTGTCACTCACTCTACATGCCTACTCTTCCTGTCAGCCATTCTGGCCAGTGAGCATCACTGGTGCAGCGAGCTATAGCGCCTTTCTTCTCCCGTTTTAAGCATACCTGTCATATTTCAAGCTGCATATGCGTTGGCTGCGTTCAATAACCGGACGACTTACTCATGTAAGTTCATCGGGATTGTCTTCCTTGCCGCCTTGCTGTTACTCGAAATATTTAAGGTAAGAGTTTATACGCCAAGTGAGTTTCTATTTCTTACGGTCTGTGCGTGCCCTTTGTCTTCGACATCACAGGGGTGTTCGCTACGTTCACTTATCCGAATCACTTACCAGAGTCAGCTCATCGAGATAAGTTCGCTTGCTGCTTACCTGCAACGGTATATATCAAGTGAATTAGAAACCGTAACAAATAGACCTTAGCGTGCGTTTTACCCGTCATCTTTTAAATTGTAGGTGTGTTAGCTACGGTGGTTCACCCGAATGACTGACTTGTATAAGCTCATCGGCATCACCTTCCTACACCTTAAAAGCCATCGGGTATAGGGATGTTAGGAGTAGAATCATGATTTATTGGATATTTTTAGGTTTAGCGATCATTGCTGAAATTATTGGCACCTTATCAATGAAATACGCGAGCGTCAGCGGGGAAATGGCCGGGCATATCGTGATGTACGTTATGATAACCGGTTCATACATTTTGCTTGCTCTAGCTGTTAAAAAAGTCGCTTTGGGGGTTGCGTATGCATTGTGGGAAGGGATTGGGATCCTGATTATTACTGTTTTCAGTGTGCTGTGGTTTGATGAAAGTCTATCACCGCTGAAAATTGCCGGTTTAGTGACTTTGGTCGGCGGCATCATGTTGGTGAAATCAGGTACTCGTAAGCCGAAGAAGCCGGGCAGTGGCAAGATGACCGGAAAGTCAGGTGAGCATCATGCAACAGCTTGAGTTCTATCATATTGCCTTTTTGATATTGGCCGTCGTTCTAGAAATTATCGCTAATATTTTGCTGAAGATGTCAGACGGTTTTCGCCGCGTATGGCTGGGTATTTTGTCGTTGCTGTCAGTATTAGGGGCATTCAGCGCTTTAGCACAAGCAGTCAAAGGCATTGAGTTATCCGTAGCCTATGCCCTATGGGGTGGGTTTGGTATTGCCGCTACTGTGGCAGCCGGTTGGATTTTATTCAACCAACGGCTGAATTATAAAGGCTGGATTGGTCTGATCTTGTTACTGGCGGGGATGGTGATGATCAAACTGTCCTGATGCCCTTCGTCTTTGGTACAACACCAGTGACGTAGGTATAAACAGTATTCAGCACATCAAATTAAGGGTAGCCCAATGGCTACCCTTATCATTTATGGCCACAAACTATTACAATGCGGCAATGATTTTGATTTCGACTTTATAGTCTGGATTCATCAATTTGGCCTCGACTGTGCAGCGCACCGGGGCGCTACCATCGACAACCCAAGCATCCCAAGCGGCATTCATTTCGGCGAAGTCAGCCTTATCGGCTAGAAATATCGTGGCATCCAGAATACGACTTTTATCGGAGCCGAGTTGATTCAACATCATATCGATAGCAGCAAGTGCGTTGGCTGTTTGCGCTGTGGCGCCGGCATCCAGATTTTCGGGCACACTGGTGTAGTAGATTGTGTTGTTAAATACGACTGCGTCTGACCAACGTTTTTCCGGATTAATTCGCTCAATACTCATTTTCACTCCCTTGTGTGAATGTCAATGTCAGTTTCATTGCTAGAGTAGCATAGCTTGTGATGAGAATGTGTGGTCGCGGGCCGTCAGGCTTGGCATAATCACCGCTGATTTCACTCGGAAGAGAAAGCGTGACAGACGATTTTGCAACAGACGGCGCACTAGCACAGGCCATTACAGGTTTTAATCCTCGCGAATCCCAGCGCCAGATGGCGGCGGCCATCAGTGAATCTATTGATGCCAAACAGCAATTAGTGGTAGAGGCAGGAACGGGAACAGGCAAAACATTTGCTTATTTGGCACCTGCGTTACGGGCTGATTGCAAAGTCATTATCTCCACCGGCTCTAAGGCATTACAGGATCAACTTTATTCCCGGGATCTCCCCACTGTTGCAACCGCTTTAAAGTACAAAGGGAAGCTGGCTTTACTCAAAGGCCGCTCAAATTACCTCTGTCTGGAGCGACTTGAACAGCAGTCATTGGCGGGGGGAGAATTGGCGAGTGAGACATTGGTTGATTTGGTTCGCCTGCGAGGTTGGTCAGCAGAAACCGTTGATGGTGATATCAGCACTTGTGGTCAGGTTGCAGAAGACAGTTTTGTCTGGCCGCTGGTGACCAGTACCAATGATAATTGTCTGGGCAGTGATTGCCCGTTGTACAAAGATTGTTTCGTGGTTAAAGCGCGTCGTAAGGCGATGGATGCGGATATTGTGGTGGTAAACCATCATCTGTTTCTTGCCGATATGGTGGTGAAAGAGAGTGGATTCGCTGAATTAATCCCCACCGCTGACGTGATGATTTTCGATGAAGCCCATCAGATTCCAGATATTGCCAGTCAATATTTCGGCCAGCAACTGACCAGCAGACAACTGATGGATCTGGCGAAAGACATCATTATTGCTTATCGCACCGAAGTGCGTGACGCCGCACAGCTACAAAAAAGTGCTGACCGGCTGACACAAAGCACGCAAGACTTTCGTTTGGTGCTTGGCGACCCCGGTTACCGCGGCAATTTACGCGATGTTATGGAGCAGCCGGCCATTCAGCGCGCATTGCTATTGCTCGATGATGCGCTGGAGTTATGTTACGACGTGATGAAACTCTCACTGGGACGATCAGCCATGCTGGACGCCGCCTTTGAGCGAGCGACAGTGTACCGTAATCGTCTCAAGCGGTTGAAAGATGTTAACACGCCGGGTTACAGCTACTGGTATGAGTGTAATTCACGCCATTTTGTTCTGGCTCTCACGCCGCTTTCTGTTTCTGACCGTTTCCGTGAATTAATCGAAGAAAAACCAGGAACTTGGATTTTCACGTCGGCCACACTCTCTGTGAATGACCAATTGTCGCACTTCACCACACGGCTGGGGCTGACCAACGCCAAGACGCTGCTGTTACCCAGCCCATTTGACTACGCTAATCAGGCATTGCTGTGTGTACCGCGTAATTTGCCTTCGGCAAATGAGCCGGGGGCAGCACGCAAATTAGCGGTCATGCTAAAGCCTTTGATTGATGCGAATAAAGGGCGCTGTTTCTTCCTGTGTACTTCACACCAGATGATGCGTGGCTTGGCGGAGGAGTTCCGCGCCAGCATGACATTGCCGGTGTTGGTACAAGGGGAAACCAGCAAAGGGCAATTACTGACACAGTTTGTGGCGGCAGGGAATGCGCTATTGGTGGCAACCAGCAGTTTCTGGGAAGGGGTAGACGTACGGGGTGATGCACTCTCTTGTGTCATTATCGATAAACTGCCGTTTACCTCGCCTGATGATCCTTTATTGAAAGCACGAATCGAAGATTGCCGTCTGCGCGGTGGTGATCCCTTCAATGATGTGCAATTACCGGATGCCGTCATTACTCTGAAGCAAGGTGTGGGCCGATTAATTCGCGATATTGATGATCGCGGTGTTCTAGTGATTTGTGATAATCGGCTAGTGATGCGCCCTTATGGGGCGATGTTCCTCAATAGTTTACCGCCAGCACCACGAACTCGCGACTTGGCGAAAGCCATCGCTTTTCTCAAGCAGCGCGATTGAGGGAAAAGCGAGGAGGGGTGTGCTATCATGCGCGCCCTGTGTTGAATTCATACTCTTTTCCTGCCGAGGTTGGCATGTCCACGCGAATTTTAGCGATCGATACCGCAACAGAAGCTTGTTCTGTCGCACTCTGGAATAACGGCGACGTTCAGGCGTTGTTTGAACTGTGCCCACGGGAACACACCCAACGAATATTGCCGATGGTACAGCAAATATTGTCCGAGTCTGGCCTGTCCCTACAACAACTCGATGCCTTAGCTTTTGGTCGAGGCCCAGGCAGCTTTACCGGTGTGCGCATTGGTATTGGTATTGGTCAGGGGCTAGCATTAGGTGCCGACTTACCGATGATTGGTGTTTCTACTTTGCAGACCATGGCGCAGGGGGCATTTCGCCTGACTGGCGCTCAACGCGTGTTGGCTGCCATTGATGCGCGTATGGGGGAAGTCTATTGGGGCGAGTTTGAGCGTGATGCGCAAGGACACTGGTTTGGCGAGGCTACCGAGGCAGTTATGACCCCGGCACAAGTGCTACAGCATGCCCAGTCATTGAGTGGTCAATGGGCAACCGTGGGAACGGGTTGGCAGACTTATCCCGACATGATCAATGGCAGCAATGTGGTGCTGGCTGATGGACACGTTATTTTGCCGCAAGCCGAAGATATGTTGCCATTGGCTTTATCATCATGGGACAGCGGGCAGGTTGTCAGTGTAGAAAATGCCGAGCCAGTTTACTTACGTAATGAAGTGACATGGAAAAAACTGCCCGGACGCTAGAACTTAGCAACTTGTTATCTGGTTTAGCGTCTAAAATATCAGGATAGTGAAAAAGAAATAATAAGGGGTAGCAAGCAATGGTAATCACTCAATCTAGACAGAGCAGAAGTCGTGGATGGATGTGTTGTTGGCTGGGCTTGGGCGTTTTGCTACTTTCTGGCTGTGTCACGATCCCGCCAGCGATTCAGGGAACAACGGCGACACCGCAGCAAAATTTGGCGTTGGTCAGAACCTCTCCACAGGTATTTGTCGGTCAGGAGGCGCGCTTTGGTGGCACGGTCATTAATGTCACTAACGAGCAGCAACGTACTCGGCTGGAGATAGCCAGTGTACCTTTGGATTCTGGAGCGAGGCCTATTTTGGGTGAACCTTCACAGGGGCGAGTTATTGCTTATGTGAATGGTTTTCTTGAACCAGTTGATTTCCGAGGGCATCTGGTTACCGTGGTCGGCCCCATTACTGGAGTTGAAGCGGGCAAGATTGGGATGACGCCGTATGACTTTGTCGTGATGAATGCGACAGGCTACAAGCGCTGGAATCTGGCTCAACAAGTGATGATGCCACCTGCCATGGGGCCTTGGGGTTACCGTAGCCCCGGAATGTGGGGGCCAGGATGGGGTGGCTGGTATAATCCAGGCCCGGCACCAATACAAACAATTGTTACGGAGTAGCGAGTCGGTGGCATAGTGGGCACGTAATTAAGAGAAGGGCGCTGAATTCAGCGCCTTTTTTTTGTATCATAATCATAAGGTTACATAATTTAACATTTCATAAAACTATAATTTATTGATTTAATTGGAATTTATTCAATTTCGATTGTTGTATTGCCTATTTGAGTTATCTCGGCACCAGAAAATAGTGACGTATATCGCAACCTCAAAATTGTTTAAAAGCAAACTGGTAAGCTGAGTTAAAATATTGTTAAAGTTATGATGTGAATTTGAGTTTTACTCTGGCGATCAATAATCATTTCAGGAGTGCTACCTTGGAAAAAGTATGGCTAAAGCGTTATCCGGCAGACGTCCCCGCAGAGATTGACCCGGATCGCTATTCTTCTTTGGTGGAAATGTTTGAGAACGCAGCATTGCGTTATGCGGACCAACCTGCGTTTATCAATATGGGGGAGGTAATGACCTTCCGTAAACTGGAAGAGCGTAGCCGTGCTTTTGCTGCTTATTTACAGCAAGGTTTAGGATTACAAAAAGGTGACCGTGTCGCCCTGATGATGCCAAATCTGCTGCAATATCCTATCGCCTTGTTTGGTATTTTGCGCGCGGGCATGGTGGTGGTAAATGTTAATCCGCTATATACCCCGCGTGAACTCGAGCATCAGCTAAATGACAGTGGGGCAGCAGCCATTGTTATCGTCTCCAACTTTGCTCATACACTAGAAAAAATCGTTTTCAAAACTCAGGTTAAGCACGTCATTTTAACCCGTATGGGTGACCAATTATCGACAGCTAAAGGTACGCTGGTGAATTTCGTAGTGAAATACATAAAGCGTTTGGTGCCGAAATATTATTTGCCTGATGCCATTTCGTTCCGTACGGCATTACAGAAAGGCCGCCGTATGCAATATGTGAAGCCGGATGTTATCAATACGGATATGGCATTTTTGCAATATACCGGTGGAACTACCGGTGTGGCGAAAGGCGCCATGCTGACGCACCGGAATATGCAGTCTAATTTGGAGCAGGCGAAAGCGGCCTATGCGCCCTTACTGCAACCCGGCCATGAGTTGGTCGTGACGGCACTGCCGCTCTATCATATTTTCGCGTTAACCATGAATTGCCTGCTGTTTATTGAGCTCGGTGGGCGTAGCTTATTAATCACTAACCCACGTGATATTCCGGGAATGGTTAAAGAACTGAGCCGCTATCCATTCACAGCAATGACGGGTGTGAACACATTATTTAATGCATTATTAAATAATGAAGAGTTTAGCAAATTAGATTTTTCCTCGTTACGGCTTTCGGTGGGGGGCGGTATGCCAGTCCAGAAAGCCGTTGCCGAAAAATGGGAGAAACTCACCGGTAGACACCTTTTGGAAGGTTATGGGCTGACTGAGTGTTCTCCGCTTGTCACGGGCAACCCTTATGATTTGAAACATTACAGTGGCAGCATTGGCCTACCAGTGCCTTCGACAGATGTTCGCTTGGTTGATGATGAGGGTAATGAAGTCACTGCGTTCGGCGAGCCGGGCGAACTATGGGTGCGCGGCCCTCAAGTTATGTTAGGCTATTGGCAGCGGCCAGATTCGACCGATGAAGTGCTCAAAGATGGCTGGCTGGCAACGGGTGATATTGCCACTCTTGATGAACAGGGCTTTTTGCGCGTAGTTGATCGTAAAAAGGATATGATTTTAGTGTCTGGTTTTAACGTCTACCCCAATGAGATTGAAGATGTGGTCGCGTTACATTCCAAAGTGCTGGAGTCTGCCGCCGTAGGGGTGCCTAATGAAGTCTCGGGCGAGACGGTAAAATTATTTGTAGTGAAAAAAGATGCCTCACTGACGCCAGAAGAGCTGCTAACCCATTGCCGCCGCTACCTTACTGGGTATAAAGTACCGAAAATTGTAGAGTTCCGTGACGAATTGCCGAAATCGAATGTCGGTAAAATTTTGCGCAGGGAATTGCGTGACGAGCAAGTTAACACTAAGGCTAGCGAGCAAAACGCGGCTTAACTTAACTGAGTCACCTAATCATCATCAACAACGCCGGTCATCACCGGCGTTGTTGTGTTTGCCATAGACTATACCCCCAAAGATAACGGGTATAACGACCAAGAGAATGACGTTTTGAATTATCAGTTGATCACGACCGACAGTGCGTTGCAGCAGGCTTGCGAACAAGCTCAAAAACATGCCCATGTCGCACTGGATACAGAGTTTGTCAGAACACGCACTTACTATCCGCAGTTGGGCCTGATTCAACTGTATGACGGTGAACAACTTTCACTGATTGACCCTTTGCCTATCACACAGTGGCAACCTTTCCGCGAGCTGCTGCAAGATATCAATGTAGTGAAATATCTGCATGCGGGCAGTGAAGATCTCGAAGTATTCTTAAATGCCTTTGATCAGATGCCCACGCCGATGATTGATACTCAGGTTTTGGCCGCATTTTCTGGGCGCACGCTATCGTGTGGTTTTGCCATGCTGGTGAATGAATTTGAAGGTGTCGAGTTAGATAAAAGTGAATCTAGGACAGACTGGATTGCTCGTCCGCTAAGTGAAAAACAGTGTGATTATGCCGCTGCGGATGTGTTCTATTTGTTACCTTTGGCCGCTAAGTTAGTGGAAGCCACTGAGGCCGCAGGGTGGATGGATGCGGCGATTGATGAGTGCCAATTGTTGTGCCGACGCCGCAGCGAAACACTTGACCCGGAACTGGCATACCGTGAAATCACCAATGCTTGGCAATTACGTGGTCGTCAACTGGCCTGTTTGCAGAAGCTGGCTGCATGGCGCTTACGCCAAGCGCGTGAGCGTGATTTAGCCGTGAATTTTGTCGTGCGAGAAGAGAACCTATGGCAAGTTGCGCGTTACCAACCGACGTCACTAGGTGAGCTGGATTCTCTAGGGCTGAGTGGGCAAGAGATTCGTTATCACGGACGCACCTTGCTAGCGCTAGTGGCAGAGAGTGATGCTGTCCCTGAAGATCAACTCCCTCCACCGGTCATTAATTTGATTGATCAACCCGGTTACAAGAAAGTCTTTAAAGATATTAAAGCGCTAATATTATCAGTCAGTGAGCGCAGCGGACTTAGCAGCGAGTTACTGGCATCACGTCGTCAAATAAACCAATTACTCAGTTGGCATTGGAAACTGAAATCAACAGAAACACAGCCTGAGTTATTAAGTGGCTGGCGTGGTGATTTGCTGTCTGTGGAATTGACGGAGATTTTACAGCAGTATTAATCGAAATTCAGAGGGGAGGGAACTTCACTCTGAATACTTCAGTTTAAATTTATAGATAGTTTATGAATAACTGAAATAGAGATTAAGATTTTTCTTGTTTAGATGGGTATATATTAATAGCAGAAACAAAACTGGATATTTATACAGTCAATAACAGAAAACTCCCCCCTGTAAATAAATACAGGGGGGAGTTATTGCGAAGAAATCATTTAGGCGTTTCTTCCGTTTCCGGTAATGTCACGTTAAGTTCAAGTACCGAAATATCATCCCCTTTCTGCTCAAATTGCACGTGCAGCATTTCAGGGTCGATCTGGATATATTTACAAATAACCGCCAAAATATCGCGTTTCAAGTCAGGCAAGTAATGGGGCTCACTGTCCCCACGACGACGCTCTGCGACGATAATTTGCAGCCGTTCCTTGGCTATATTGGCTGTCGGTTTTTTGCGGGACAGAAAAAAGTCTAACAAAGCCATGGTTTATCCCCCAAAAAGGCGTTTCAGGAAGCCCTTCTTCTCTTCTTCGATGAAGCGGAAAGGACGTTCTTCTCCTAGTAAACGGTCAACGGTATCGTCATAAGCTTTACCGGCATCAGACTCTTTGTCCAGAATCACGGGCTCACCTTGGTTTGAGGCGCGCAATACAGACTGATCTTCTGGAATAACGCCAACCAGTGGGATCCTCAGAATATCGAGGACATCTTCCATACTCAGCATATCGCCGCGATTAACACGCCCTGGATTGTAGCGGGTTAACAGCAGATGTTCTTTAATCGGTTCCTGACCATTTTCTGCACGACGTGACTTGGATGACAATATTCCAAGGATACGGTCTGAGTCACGAACCGAGGAAACCTCAGGGTTGGTCGTGATGACGGCTTCGTCAGCAAAATACAGCGCCATTAATGCGCCACTTTCGATACCCGCTGGCGAGTCACACACCACGAACTCAAAATTCATGTCGCCAAGATCATTCAAAATCTTTTCAACACCCTCTTTGGTCAGGGCGTCTTTGTCACGCGTCTGAGAGGCGGGCAAAATATACAAATTATCTGTACGCTTATCTTTTATTAATGCTTGGTTCAATGTGGCATCACCTTGAATCACATTAACAAAATCATAAACGACTCGGCGCTCACATCCCATAATCAAGTCTAGGTTCCGCAGCCCGATATCGAAATCGATAACAACGGTTTTTTTACCTTTTTGGGCCAAGCCGGTTGCGATAGCCGCGCTTGATGTGGTCTTGCCAACGCCCCCTTTACCCGATGTAACAACAATAATGCGTGCCATGAAATGGATTCCTTGTCAAAAGGGCTTAATTTAAAGGTTGTATAGTTAATGCGTTATCCAGCAGATGCAAACGCGCAGCCTGACCAAAATAGTCGCGCGGGATCTGATCACTCAACCAGTACTGCCCTGCGATAGAGACTAGTTCAGCACCGAGATGCGTGCAAAAAATCTGGCATTGGCCATCACCTGATGCACCTGCTAGCGCACGGCCTCGCATCATTCCATAGATATGAATATTGCCGTCGGCAATTAATTCAGCACCGGCGCTGACGCTGCTGATAACAATCAAATCGCAATTACGAGCATAAATCTGTTGGCCGGAACGAACAGGTGTGTTGATAATTCGTGTCTTGGTAGAAACGTTTTCTGGTGGGCTGGCAACTGGCTCTGGTGCCATTTTCTGGCCTTTACCTTCACTCAGTAACGGCAAACCTGCCCGTGCTATTGCCCGTTTTTGACGTTCATCCTGACAACCACTGATGCCAACAATACGCAAACCCGCTGAGGTGACAGCCTGTTGGAGATCTTTCCAGTTAGCACCGTTAGGTAACGTTGCAACGTTAATCACAACAGGGGCGTTTTTCAGGAAAGCAGGCGCTTGATCCACCTTCTCCTGTAATGCCTGACGGATTACCTCCGGTCGCGAATCATGCAAATGAATGACCGAAAGGGTAAAACTACTGCCTTTTAACTCAATTGGCGATTGTGACATCTATCCTGACTCAGTTTCAGCTGCGTTTAATCCCCAAAATACCATTCGGGGTACAATATTCTGATCTTCCCAAGCATGTTATAGGTAATATAAAGAGAAATCTATCCGTATCAATATATTGAAATCCTAAAGCGTTAATGACTTCAATCTGACAAGAAATTACAGCATAACTTCCGCTTATTCGCTAGCCTTGGCCTGTCTATATTTGGCTATTATCACTGCCATGATTAAATTGGATATTTTTTCAACAGTCAGATTTACTTCATGCTGGTTTGTTGCCGCCCATAAAAAGCATTATTTTCAGTCAAACAAGGTTTTTTATCGAGTGACTCCAGTTTTTATAAGATATGACAATACGTAACCATTATTATCACTTTTAAGACGATGAAATAGAGTGGTTGATTATGGTTAATATCGACTTAGTGAAATAGCTCACAATAATATTTAAGAAAACTCTGATCAGATACTTTGTCAACGCCGACAGTAGAGAGCGTGCAATAATTAAACATTCACTGTCGGGCATCTTTTCTGTTCACTATAAACTGCGCCAATCAGTACTATTTTTAGTTATTTAATATTGAGAATGATAATCATTTTGTGATAATTTGCGGTTTTTACACCAATCACTCTAAAGGAAATCAACGATGAAAAGGAATTTCATCTCACTGTCATTTATCTGTGTTATTGCCACTTCTGCTCCAGCAACAAGCTGGGCTGATTTTAGCTATCACGCTGAAATTCCAAAAGATAGTAAGGTTTCTAAGGATTATCTGGAAAAACGTAAAGCACTGAGGTCTGTCACTCCAAATGCTGATTCATGGCAGCGGCAGCTTGATCAGGAAAAGGCACGGATAGACGCCGAGTCGGCAAAACGTGAAAGTGATAAACAGGCAAAATGCCAACAGCAGGGGTATCAGCAGAATAGACAGCAGGGATACCAACAACATCGACGCACCAACAATGGAAAGTATCAACATTATGTGCCTGACCCATGTGCACAGAGTATAGGTATAGACATCCCTATCTATTGAGATCTCAGACATGCAATCTAGCATGACGTGTTATAATCTTAAGCTAACTATGCAATTTTATTATTGAATTTACCAACCAGAGTCCAGAACATGCTTTGTGCTATCTACCGAAGCCCGAAACGGGATCAGACCTACCTTTATATTGAAAAGAAAGATGATTTCTCAAGAGTTCCTGCGGAGCTACTGGCCAGTT
Organism: Yersinia vastinensis; assembly: GCF_044905075.1. Classification (NCBI taxonomy): domain Bacteria; kingdom Pseudomonadati; phylum Pseudomonadota; class Gammaproteobacteria; order Enterobacterales; family Yersiniaceae; genus Yersinia; species Yersinia vastinensis. The sequence continues at coordinate 2,579,552 of NZ_CP173260.1, read as the reverse complement.
TTGGTCAACCGCAATTTGCGATGTTACTTTCATTAAACGAGCGAAAAAGCTTGGCGACAGCCGATATTGAGAAAGTGAAGAATGCGCTTGTCGAGCAGGGTTTTTATCTGCAAGTCCCACCGCCACCAGAAAGTTTGCTAAAAATGCATTTGGGTGAAACCAAGGCATAATCCCCTGTTTTATAAAGGAACGTGACGATGAAACTGTCAATAATTGCCATTGCTGTGACGACAGTCATCTCTGTAGGATGTTCCAGTAAGAATGCCGCGGCCCCGATACCAACCCAGCCGAGCGCCCAACAAGTTGAGGCTGATTCAGGCGCTGCAGCCGCGGCTTCTGTCAATAAGAACAGCACTACAACAACGCTCTCTCAGCAAGGTCGGGATCCGGCTCAGTTCCCGGCTTATGTCGAACAGTTGAAAGCGCATGCTCGTGCGCAAGGGATCAGTCGCGCGACGTTGGATATTGCATTTGCGAATATTCATTTTGTTGACCGGGTGATTCAATCTGATCGTAACCAACTAGAAAAGAAAGTCACATTAGATGATTATCTGTCTAAGGTTCTGACGACTAAAAAAATAGAGCAAGGTAAGGCAATTTATCGGCGCTATCAGCCCCAGTTATCACAAGCGACGGCACGTTATGGCGTACCAGAGCGCTATATTGTTGCGCTTTGGGGGCTAGAAAGTGGCTTTGGTAAAATTCAAGGTAAAGAAGACGTCATTTCTGCGCTCTCGACACTAGCATTTGAAGGCCGGCGAGAAGCATTCTTTACTAAAGAACTGATGGCCGCACTCAAGATTGTCCAACAAGGTCGAGTGGAAGACCCGCAATTGAAGGGGTCATGGGCTGGAGCTATGGGACAAAGTCAATTTATGCCCAGTTCTTTCCTGAATTATGGTGCTGACGGTGATGGTGACGGTAAAATCGATATTTGGAATAATATTGATGATGTATTTGCTTCAACTGCCAACTATCTATCTACTGAAGGTTGGACATCAGGGATAGGTTGGGGGCAAGAAGTACAGTTGCCAAAAGGGTTCAATGTTGCTCTGGCGGGTTTGAAAGATAATCAAGCCAAGACTATCGGGCAGTGGCAGCGGCTTGGTATCAAACCTGTATCTGGGAAGAAGATCACTCACCCTGAGTTACGTGCTTGGGTGATCGTTCCCGATGATGTGCAAGGGCGGGCATTTCTGGTTTATGATAATTTTCGGACCATTATGCACTGGAACCGCTCTTACTATTTTGCCATCAGCATTGGTATGATGGCCGATAGTGTTGGTCAATAATGTCTGTGGTTAAAATGACCGCGGTGTCGTGTCTATCAGGATGTGAATTCAGGAGAGGCAGTATGTATCAACATAGAGACTGGCAAGGGTCTTTGCTGGATTTTCCAGTAAATAAAGTGGTTTGCGTTGGCAGTAACTATGCCGAGCATATTAAAGAAATGGGGAGTACGGCCTCGGCGGAACCGGTGCTGTTTATCAAACCAGAAACGGCATTATGCGATCTTCGCCAGCCGGTCGCCATTCCGAAAGATTTTGGTGCTGTACACCATGAAGTGGAGTTGGCTGTTCTGATTGGCACGCCATTAAAGCAAGCCAGTGAAGATAGAGTGGCGCGTGCTATTGCCGGTTATGGCGTGGCATTGGATTTAACTCTGCGTGAATTACAGGCAGGTTTGAAAAAAGCTGGGCAACCGTGGGAAAAAGCGAAAGCCTTTGATGGCTCATGCCCAATTTCCGGTTTTATTCCAGTCGCTGAGTTCGGCGATGCGCAAGATGCTGATTTATCCCTGACCATTAACGGGGACATCCGCCAGCAGGGTAATACCCGCGATATGATCACCCCGATCATCCCATTGATAAGCTATATCAGTCGTTTCTTTACATTACGTGCAGGCGACGTTGTGTTGACGGGAACTCCGCAGGGGGTTGGGCCAATGATATCGGGCGATATGCTAACGATTAAGCTCAATGACAAGACGATGAGTACCCGTATAATCTAAAGTAGTTTAGGCCGCCTGTCCTTGTGGTTGGGCGGCAAATACTTGCATCTGGTAGCCAAAGCGTCTATAACGACCCGCTCATTTAGCTATATGCTTATTAACTGCACGTTCATTAACCACACCGGATACCGATATGTCGCAACGTCCATTTTGGCAACAAAAAACACTCGCTGAGATGTCAGATAGCGAATGGGAATCACTGTGCGACGGATGCGGTCAATGCTGTTTGAATAAGTTGATTGATGAGGACACTGATGAAATTTATTTCACCAATGTGGCCTGTGATCAGCTCAATATTAAAACCTGCCAGTGCCGTAACTATGAGCGTCGCTTTGAATTAGAAGAAGATTGCATCAAGTTAACCCGCGAAAATTTGGTCACTTTTGATTGGTTGCCACCCACTTGTGCCTATCGTTTAATCGGTGAGGGACAAGATTTACCGAGTTGGCACCCCCTGTTGACAGGGTCGAAATCAGCCATGCATGGTGAGCGGATTTCGGTGCGTCATATTGCCGTTCGCGAGAGTGAAGTCATTGACTGGCAAGATCATATTCTGAATAAACCGCAGTGGGCCAGATAATACTTACCTATTAATAAGCCAGATTTGGCTGACATACGCCGTATCTAACGAAGAAACTTAAAATATGAAATATTCAACATTAGCCGCTGTTATCATCGGCTTATCCGCTACATTAGGTAGCGTTTCACATCAGGCTCAAGCGGCTGGCGCATCATTAATTAATCTTGATTGCGAATTGAAGGATGGCGGGAATCTTACTGCGGTATTAGATGGTCCGAACCAACAATTAACCATTGATAAGTCGGTGTTTAAGTTTGTAAAAGTTAATCCAGAAGGTCAGGGTGAGTCGCTAATCTTCCAAAAGGCCAGTAGCGAGGAGCAGGTTATTGCGTCCCTCAATATTTCTGCGCTGCCAATTCGCTTGGCGGTTGTTGATGGTGAGCAAGCTAATCAATATATTTGTACGCACACTAAAGCTTAATTCGTTGATAATTAGTGTGAAAAAAGGCTGCCTTAGGGCGGCCTTTTTTATGTCAAAAGCGCGGACAGAAATAAAAAAGACGCCATATCATATGGCGTCTTAAATAGATAAAGATATGTATGGGACTTATCGGCTAAAAAGGTCGCGTCTTTTTGGCTTAACAAATTGGCTAATCAAGACGAGCACTGAGATCAATAAGTAAGCAGCGAAGATACCCACCAACCACTGTGGCATTTCTAATGTCAGGAATTCCCATTGTTTGACAGCACAATCACCGCTGGCAACAAAAATAGCCGGGAACCACTTATCCAATGGTAACCAAGAAGGGAAGCTTACAAAGAAATCACAGGTGGTGAATGGGGACGGATGCAGTTGTAGCATCGTATGTGTCCAGGCTAACTGAACTCCTTTCCAAGCACTGTAAATCCAGATGAAAATAGCCAGATAACGTAAGGGTGATTTAGGCGCAATAGCCCCTAATAACGCGGCACCCAGGATACCAAATAATGCGGCCCGTTCATAAATACACATCACGCAAGGTTGAAGCAACATTACGTGCTGAAAATAGAGCGCAACTAATTCTAATGCAAGTGCAGTCAGGGCCAGTAATAGCCAAGCACCGCGCCCTTTAGAGCAGCGGTTAAGGAATTGCAACATATCTTTATTTTCCATGCAGTAAGCAATTGTACCGGCAGTGTAAACCAATTCATCTTTGCTGCCAGCCACCCAAAGGTAAAATTAGGCAAAAATCAGCGATTTCTCGCGAATGACAGGCTGTCACGGGTATAAATTTTGCTTTGGATGAGATATTGGTTTGTCTTGCCAGCCCCGAATCCCTCGAAGATTATCCCCATCGTCGGTCAATATGCATGACGTTGGCTTTTAGGTCACCTTTCGCGGCGAAAGAAAGTGTAGGGCTGGCAGAGACAATAATGCAAGTCATCAGTGCGTGATGCTAACCCCTTCTGCAATATGAGGTAAACTTATCCAGCCACTTTGCGTCATCCATTCCGTCATGGGAACCAACAAAAACTCAACGCCCAACAAACCGACAACAGTCATTACGATAGTATATGGCAGAGCCATGTATACCATACGACCATAGGATAGGCGAATAAGTGGAGCGAGTGCTGAGGTTAACAGGAACAAGAATGCAGCCTGACCATTTGGCGTGGCGACAGATGGCAAGTTAGTTCCGGTATTGATGGCGACAGCCAGTAACTCAAATTGCTGGAGTGAAATGATGCCATGCTCAAATGCCTTTCGCGCTTCATTAATATACACCGTGCCGACAAAGACATTGTCTGATACCGACGACAGCAAGCCGTTAAACAGATAAAACAGCGATAATTGAGCTGACGGCGAAGATTGCAAAACGAATTGAATAATAGGTGTGAATAAACTTTGCTCAATAATAACCGCGACCACAGCGAAAAATACGGTGAGTAATGCGGTAAACGGCAGGGCTTCCTGAAACGCCTTACCCAGCGTATGTTCATTGGTGATGCCGCAAAGTGAAGTTGCAAGAATAATCACCGACAGCCCCACCAAGCCAACTTCAGCCAAATGCAATGCCAGTGCTAGCACAAGCCAAACACCGATCAGTGCTTGTACCCACAGTTTGACTTTTTCTTGCTGGGTGCGTTTTTCACTGGTTTGTTTATCATAATCAGTCAAAACCTGACGAACGCGCTCAGGGAGTTCAGCGCCATAGCCAAACAATTTAAAACGCTCGACCAGCAGACAAACCAATAATCCGCAACACAGTACCGGCAGAGTAACAGGCAACATGCGCATAAAGAAATCGGCAAAATGCCAGCCTGCACTTTTGGCGATAATCAGGTTTTGTGGTTCACCCACCATGGTCATCACCCCACCCAGAGCCGTACCCACACCAGCATGCATCATCAGACTGCGTAAAAACGCCCGAAACTGCTCTAGTGTTTTACGGTTTTCCTGACTGTCTATCCAACTGTCATCATTTATGTCTTTATCAGCGTGATTGGATGCTACATGGTGATAAATAGTATAAAAACCGACAGATACGCTAATGACTACCGCGATGACAGTTAAAGCATCCAGGAAGGCGGAGAGAAAGGCTGAAGCGAGACAAAAAGCTAACGAGAGAATGATTTTTGAACGGATATTTAGCAGCAGTTTAGTAAAAACAAACAGCAATAACTGCTTCATAAAGTAAATACCTGCGACCATAAACACCAACAGCAACAGGACTTCCAAATTATTAGCAATTTCTTCTGCAACCTGATGTGGGCTGGTCATACCGATCGCTACGGCTTGAATAGCCAGTAAACCACCGGGTTGTAAGGGATAGCATTTTAGTGCCATCGCCAAGGTAAAGATAAACTCAATAACCAACATCCAGCCTGCGAGGAACGGGCTGACAAAGAAGAACACCAAAGGGTTGATAATAAGGAACCCTATGATGGCCAGTTTGTACCAGTCGGGTGAACTTCCAAGAAAATTCCTGAGTATGGCTTGTCTAATGGTCATATCCATTGTGGGTCGTGGTCTCCTTCATAAATGATTATGGTGCTATTACTGTTCAAAGTTACATTTTACTTTACGTTATCGACCTAAAAGCAATATGTATAATCTGCTCATCATTGCATCTGCGCAATTTTTGCAACTTTATGACTGCTTTCACCATTTGTTCGGCTCTGGAGCTATATCAGAATAGAGTCGTCTGGTATGATGAGCGCACTAAATTGCTGATATGTATCGCTACGGAACGTCAAAAAATATGGTTATAAAGGCGCAAAGTCCTGCCGGTTTCGCGGAAGAGTATATTATTGAAAGTATTTGGAATAATCGCTTCCCTCCAGGCACTATTTTGCCCGCGGAGCGTGAACTTTCAGAGCTAATTGGAGTTACCCGCACAACATTGCGCGAAGTGCTGCAACGGTTAGCCCGCGATGGCTGGCTCACTATTCAGCATGGTAAACCGACGAAAGTAAACAACTTTTGGGAGACGTCCGGTCTTAATATCTTGGAAACACTGGCGCGGCTTGACCACGACAGCGTTCCACAATTGATAGACAACTTACTGGCTGTTCGAACAAATATCGCGACAATTTTTGTGCGCACAGCCATTCGCAATCATCCAGAAAAAGCGCAGGAAATTCTGGCTCAAGCACAGACGGTTGATGATAATTCAGAAGCATTTACTGCACTGGATTATGGCATTTTCCGTGGGTTGGCATTTGCCTCCGGCAACCCGATTTATGGTTTGATTCTCAATGGGTTGAAAGGGCTTTATACTCGCGTAGGGCGTTATTACTTCTCAAATCCAGAAGCGCGTAAGTTGGCACTGACGTTTTATAGCAAGTTGTCGACACTGTGTGATGAGAAAGGGCATGAGCAGGTTGTTGAATGTCTGCGAACCTATGGTAAAGAGAGCGGTGCTATCTGGCACAGTATGCAGGGCACCATGCCAAGTGATTTGGCTGAAGCTCGCCGCTAGAGAAAGGCGGCAAAACCGAAAAACAAAAGGGGCATATAGTGCCCCTTTTTGATGAGAATTAGCCGCGTTGAACTTGTTTAGAGCTTATTGGTTCTCTGCGGGATGCTATCGAGCAGTTCAATACTGCCATCATCATTCAACTGCTCCATGTGAATATCAAATCCCCAAAGCCGATGAATATGTTTCATCACTTGTTGGCGGCTTTTATCCAGTGGTGCTCGGTCATGCGGAATATAGCGCAACGTCAGGGACCGGTCCCCACGTAAATCCACGTTCCAGACCTGAATGTTAGGTTCATGATTGCTTAAATTATATTGAGCAGACAATTCATTGCGGATGGCACGATAGCCTTCCTCATTATGAATAGCTGAGATTTCCAGATAATTATTCTTATCATCATCCAGCACAGTAAAGAGACGGAAGTCACGCATCACTTTGGGTGATAAGAATTGGCTGATGAAACTCTCGTCTTTAAAATCACGCATGGCAAAATGCAGTGTATCCAACCAATCTTTCCCTGCGATATCAGGGAACCAATAATAATCTTCTTCCGTTGGGGAAAGGCAAATACGTTTGATGTCCTGAAACATAGCAAAGCCAAGAGCATAAGGGTTAATGCCGTTGTAATAAGGGCTGTTATACGGCGGCTGATAGACAACATTAGTATGGCTGTGCAAAAACTCCATCATGAACCGGTCGGTGACCTGACCTTCATCATACAGATGGTTAAGAATGGTGTAATGCCAGAAAGTCGCCCAGCCTTCATTCATCACTTGGGTTTGTTTTTGTGGATAAAAATATTGGCTGACTTTACGAACAATGCGCAGCACTTCGCGTTGCCATGATTCCAGCAATGGGGCATTTTTTTCCATGAAATAGAGTAGGTTTTCTTGCGGCTCGCTTGGGTAGCGTTGAGCCTGAGCTTGCACTTCTTCTCTGTCCTTGCGGGGTAGGGTTTTCCACAAAGAATTGACTTGGCTTTGCAGATACTCCTCACGACTTTTTTGGCGCGCAGTTTCTTCAACCAATGAAATTTTTTGCGGGCGTTTATAACGGTCTACTCCGTAATTCATCAACGCATGGCAAGAGTCCAGTAGCCGCTCAACTTCTTCTACACCATAGCGCTCTTCGCATTCACTGATGTAATGACGGGCAAATAACAGGTAATCAACGATGGAGCTGGCATCGGTCCATGCTCGGAATAAATAGTTATTCTTAAAGAAAGAATTATGACCATAGCAAGCATGCGCCATGACTAAGGCTTGCATAGTAATGGTATTTTCTTCCATTAGATAAGCAATACAAGGGTTGGAGTTAATCACAATTTCATAAGCCAACCCTTGCTGTCCATGCTTATATTTTTGCTCGGTTTCGATAAATTTCTTACCGAAAGACCAGTGCGTGTAATTAATTGGCATGCCGATACTTGAGTAGGCATCCATCATTTGTTCTGAGGTAATCACCTCTATTTGATGAGGATAAGTCTCTAGACGGTAATGTTTTGCCACTTTGTCTATTTGATCCAGATAGACCTGTAACAACTCAAATGTCCAGTCCGGGCCGTCAGTCAGGCGCTTATCTTGCGCGGTGTGTTTCGGTGTTGAAGTTGTCATTAGCGCATCCTCACGGTTTTATAACCCTGCAAAATACCGGTCACTTCAATAATCCTAGCTCAATATGAACAAACTGAGGCATGGCAAGACCTTATGTCAATATAGATTATTTTTTATCAATTGAATCAATAATCTTAAATGACAATTTATTAGATTATTATTCTGTTTATTTGCCGGTTAATCAGAACAATAATCTAATAAATTTCATTTATACAATATGCCAATTATTCATGCTGTAAATAAGGATAATTAGGTCGATTTTCAGTCTTTATTTCGCGTAATGGGTAAAAAATAGCATCTTATCGCTATTTCTCTGACGCTATTGAATTGGGAAGTCATTGCGCCGTAAATTAATTGTGAATAATGTCACAGTCTATAATTAATGTGTTGGATAGTTTTTTCTGCTGGGTTAATTTTCTGTCAACAGAATATTATGCTTTTGGTGTGATTTCGGAGTGGGATGATATGCGCATTGTCATTTTAGGAAGTGGTGTGGTGGGCGTTGCCAGCGCTTGGTACTTGGCCAAAGACGGTCATGATGTCATCGTGATTGATCGCCAGTCGGGACCTGCGCAGGAGACCAGTGCAGCCAATGCGGGCCAAATATCACCGGGGTACGCTGCCCCTTGGGCTGCACCGGGCGTGCCACTGAAAGCGATTAAATGGATGTTCCAGCGCCATGCGCCGCTCGCAATTCATCTCGATGGCAGTGCATTCCAATTGCGCTGGATGTGGCAAATGTTAAGAAACTGCGACACATCCCACTACATGATTAACAAAAGCCGAATGGTGCGGTTGGCAGAATACAGCCGTGATTGTTTAAAAGACCTACGTGCAGATACCGGCATTCAATATGAAGGGCGTCAGGGGGGAACGTTGCAATTGTTTCGTACCGAGCAGCAATTTGATAATGCCACTAAAGATATCGCGGTATTAGATGATGCGGGCGTGCCATATTCTCTGCTCACCGCTGACCAATTAGCGACTGTCGAGCCTGCATTAGCTAAGGTCGCGCATAAGCTGACGGGGGGGTTACGTCTGCCTAATGATGAAACCGGTGACTGTCAGCTATTTACGGAACGATTGGCCAAAATGGCTGAACAGGCTGGGGTGAAATTTATGTTTAACCGCTCGGTCGATAAGTTGTTGGTGGAGGGTGACCAGATTGCAGGTGTACTGTGCGGTGATGACATTATCAAGGCGGATGCCTATGTCGTTGCTTTTGGTGCCTACTCGACAGCGTTATTGGCCGGGTTAGTGTCGATTCCTGTTTACCCGCTTAAAGGATACTCACTGACCATTCCGATTACTGATCCCGCATCTGCACCATTTTCCACGGTATTGGATGAGACCTACAAGATTGCTATTACCCGTTTTGACGATCGTATTCGCGTTGGTGGTATGGCGGAAATCGTGGGGTTCAATACGCAATTGGCACAAGCACGACGTGAAACACTGGAAATGGTAGTCAGTGATTTGTATCCCCACGGAGGGAACATCAGTCAGGCTACGTTCTGGACTGGCCTGCGCCCAATGACACCGGATGGCACGCCTATCGTCGGGCGAACTTCTCTCAAAAACCTCTACCTCAATACGGGGCACGGCACCTTGGGATGGACCATGGCTTGTGGTTCCGGTCAATTATTGGCCGATATTATGTATGGCCGCCGCCCGGCAATCTTAGCTGATGATCTTGCGGTATCACGTTATAACGCTGGCTTTCGGCCATTGAATACCGCGCCTTTACACGATATTCATCCTGTTCGCTAAGGCACTTGTTGACAGTCACAGCTCTGCGGAGTGCCGGGCTGTGAAGCAATGAATTTATCTGAAAGGAATAAGCATGCCTCGCCCGATCTCTGCCTCGCTGAATTTATCTGCACTGCAACACAATCTGAATATTGTTCGGGGCTACGCCAAAACAGCAAAAATTTGGTCCGTTGTTAAAGCTAATGCCTATGGTCATGGTCTGGCGCGTATCTGGCAAGGGCTTGCGGCAACCGATGGGTTTGCATTACTGGATTTGAATGAGGCCGTGCTGCTACGTGAGCAGGGCTGGCAAGGGCCTATTTTGTTACTCGAAGGGTTCTTTCAGCCGCAAGACCTGAAAGTGTTGGACCATTATCGCCTAACCACAGCGGTGCACAGTGACTGGCAACTTGAAGCGATTAAAACTGCACGCTTGTCTACTCCCCTTAATATTTATTTAAAACTCAATAGCGGTATGAATCGCTTAGGTTTTCCCATCGGGCAGGTGGATGCTGTTTGGCAATGGGCGAAAAGTTTGAGCAATGTGGCTGAGGTAACCTTAATGAGCCACTTCGCCAATGCAGATAATCATATTGGTGCACAGACTCAATTTTCCGTGATTCAGCAAGCCAGTGAGCATCTTGCCGCAACACGCTGCTTTGCAAATTCAGCGGCAATACTGCGTAACCCAGAGACTCACTATGACTGGGTTCGTCCCGGCATTATTCTCTATGGTGCATCGCCCAGCGGCGACACAGCCGATATTGCGGGCATTGGTCTGCGTCCGGTGATGAATCTGAACAGTGAAATCATAGCGGTACAGTCATTGTCTTCGGGGCATTCGGTGGGGTATGGCAGTCGCTACACCGCCAGTGGCGCGCAGCGAATTGGTGTAGTGGCCTGTGGTTACGCTGATGGTTATCCACGACTGGCACCGAGTGGGACACCTATCCGAGTGGATGGCTTATTGACGCATACTGTTGGGGCGATTTCGATGGATATGCTGACGGTGGATTTAACCGCGTGTCCGCATGCGCAAATTGGTAGCAAAGTTGAGATCTGGGGTGAAAATCTGCCTATAGACAATGTGGCGAAAGCCGCTGGGACTGTGGGGTATGAATTGATGTGTGCACTGGCTAGCCGAGTGCCAGTGACTTTGTACCCTTGACGCAGTGGTAGGGCAACCCCGAATCACTTACTTGGGTAAGCTCATCGGGATTTTTTTGCGGCTTTGCGACGACGCCAATGGCTATGCGTGCAGGCTTCTAGTTTATTTTCTGCAAGGTCCCACGCATATGTTTACTGGTACGGCGCGCTAGCCATGCAAGTAAGCAACCAGCCAGCATAACGATAGCCAGTGAGAGTTTAGGCTCAATGGGCAGAGCCATTGCCAGCAGGCCCAATCCGGCGCCACCCGCCATCTGTACGAACCCGACCAATGCTGAAGCGACACCGGCTTCATTAGCATAAGGTTCCAGTGCATAACTGGTCGCCGGCCCCATCATAAAGGCCAAACCGGCGCAGGCGCTGGCGACCGGTAACATGTAAACCAGCCAGTGATGCTGTGTCTCTACCGACAGTTGAGTCAGGCCAAATAATAACCCCAGGCAACCCAATGCCATCAGTAAACTACCGGTCATCAGACACGTTGGTCGGCCGACTTTCTGGATAATTCGATTGGCAAAGAAGCTAACGGCCATAATCCAAAAACCATTGGCACCAAATACTAATGAGAATTGCAATGGGCTGAGTCCAGCGCCTACCATCAACACATTTGGTGCCAGTGAGACATAGGTTAATGCCATGCCCATAGCCCCGGCGTTTACCAGCGAGAAAATCAAGAAACGGTCGTCACGTAAGATGCGCAAATAATTTTTAATCGGCAAACTCTTCACTGGCTGCGTATCTGCCGGGCGGGTTTCTGGCAGGAAAATAATGATAAGAATGAGTACCAACAATCCATACAGCGCCAAGAACCAGAAAGGTGCTCGCCAGCCAAAAGCTTCGGCCAGTAGCCCCCCAAGCAGTGGCGCTAATGCCGGAACAATATTTAACGTGCCATTAAGGAAGCCAAAGGCACGGGCGGCCTCATTACCATTGAGACGGTCGCGGACGCCACTGAATGCCACCACTGCAGTACAGCAAACGGCAACACCTTGCAGCAGGCGCGAGCTGACAAACATCAAGGGGCTGACGGCAAGAGCGGCCATAATGGCACCAAGCATGTAGAGGACAATGCCAACAATAGCTATCGGTTTACGACCATATTTATCCACTAGAGGGCCGGCAATCAGTTGGCCGATCCCCAGGACGAGAATAAATAAGGCAATGGTGGATTGGATCAGTGACTCACTGCTATTAAGCCCTTTGGCTATGGCGGGAATCGTTGGTAGATAGAGATCTATGCCCAGTGGGCCTAGCAGAATCAGGCTTAACAGCAAGAAGAGAAATTTTTGCATAACAACAAAACAACATCCAAATGACACAGGCGGCAAGGATAAAGAATTTGCCGACAAATGAAAAGGTTGTGTACTACCAAATCATCTAAAGTGACAATGTCACTTATGTGTATCTAAGATCAATTAAGGTGTCGCCCGATGTGCTAGCCACTTCTCCAGTTTGACGGCAGGCAGGGCCTCAGAGAAGAGGAACCCTTGACCAATCTGATAGCCCTGTCGGCTCAATAATGTGCGTTGAGCTTCATTTTCAACGCCCTCAACGATAACTGAAAGTTGCAAGCTTTCGCCAATGCGTATTACGGCTTCGCTCAGGGTGCGGCTGGTTTCATCATGTTCAAGGTCATGGACAAAACTTTTATCCAGTTTGATTTCATCAAGATCCAGACGGCGTAAATAGCTCAGACTAGAATATCCTGTACCAAAGTCATCCATTGACAATCTCACGCCCAATCGATGAATTTTTTCGATGGTAGTGAAAATGGCCAGATTATTTTCAATCAAGATATCTTCGGTAATCTCTAATGTCAGATCCTGCGGCGGTAAATGGTAGTGCTGCAAAATATGCGCAATCATATCCGGCAGACCCGGGTTGTGAAAATTGGTCGGTGACAAATTCACTGACACCGAGGGTACGTCAATGCCCCGTAGACGCCAGTCCGCCAACTGCTGACAAGCCGTTTCGATAGCCCATAGGGAGAGCTCATTAATCAGCCCACTCTCTTCGGCAATAGGAATAAAGCGTTGCGGTGGGATATTCCCCAACACCGGATGAATCCAGCGGCTAAGTGCTTCTACACCGTATAGATGCCCGTCTTTCAACATCACTTGTGGCTGATAAAATAGCTCAAGGGAGCCAATATGGAATGCGTGGCGTAGGGCATCCTCCATATCTTGGCGTTGTTGATTGAGATTATTCATTTCCACGCTGAAGAAATTAAAATGTCCGGTCCCCATATTCTTGGCTTTATGCATCGCAATATCGGCATGGTTCATCAGCGTATCCATTTCTTGACCATTTTCTGGATATAAGCTGATCCCAATACTGGCAGAAGGAATAATATTGACGTTGGCTATCAGACAAGGTTGAGCCAGCAAACTGAGCATTTTCTCAACTTTTACGGTGGCTTGCTGCACGGTGCACGATGCCAGAATAATAATGAATTCATCACCAGATAGGCGGCCAATAATGTCACTTTTTGGCAATTCATCGCGCAGGCGTTGTGCAATTACCGCCAGAAGTTCATCACCAGCCGCATGGCCAAGCGAGTCATTAACCTGCTTGAAGCGGTCAAGATTAATCACTAATACGGCCAACGAATGGCTAACTTCATTTGCCAGCGCAATGGCTTGTTTGGCGTAAACTAAGAACTGGCTGCGGTTAGGTAGCCCGGTCAATGAATCATAAAACGCTAAATGCTGAATCTGCTTGCGTGAAAGCTCCCGCTCCATTGCGAGCGAACATAAATTGGCAATGAGTTTGACCAATTGACGGTGAAATAGGCTTGGGCCTTGTATCTGTTTGTAATAAAAAGCGAATGTCCCCAGAATATCGCCTTGGCTCGACAGGATAGGGGTTGACCAGCACGCCAAAAACCCGTGAGGTAGAATGAGATGCCGGTAGTTTTCCCACAATGGGTCTGTGGCGATATCCTGTACTTCGACGGGGGCTTTGCGAAATGCGGCAGTACCGCAAGAACCGGCTAATGGTCCGATAGGAACATTGGCAAGCATTGCGGTGTAACTGAGCGGTAGGCTAGGGGCAGCAAGATGACTTAGCATATCAGTCCCTGTGGCAAGCAAAATACTGGCGGTCACCTCTGGGGCGATACGCTCAACTTCGTGGCACAGCAATGACATGACTTCCTCAAGAGGGCGCTCTCGCACCAACGCTTCTAATACCTTATATTGCAGCACTTCGTACATTTTGGTCAGGGTGATATCGGTTAATACCCCGATGCTATAACTTTGTTCACCGTGCTCATTAACCAACGAGTTAATAATGGCCGAACACCAATGGGGTTGGCGGTCTTGGCTGTAGAACAGTTCTTGTGGCAAGAGTTGTTGGCGTGCATCCGTTGATGTTGAACCCATTAATGCCAGTTGTTCTGGATGCGCGCTTTGCAGCAGATCGACCATGTTCTGTCCCAGAGCTTGCTCAGGGGTATAACCAAATAGCTTCGTGAATCCCTGATTGATATACACGGCTTGTTGTCCATGCTCACTATTGGCGGCAATAAACATGGCGCTGTCGCTGCGATCAGTTAATTGAGTTAGTAGCTGTACCCATTCTTGTGTGGCTTTTTGTTGTTCAATTAAAAAAGTAATGTCTTTGGCAATTTTTACCATACGAGTCAATGTGCCATCGGGGCCCGCTACAGGTTGATAAATCGCAGCCAACCAGACTGTTGACCCATCTTTGTGCCGCCGTTCAAATGTACCTTCTTGAGATTCTCCAGCATGTAAATGTTCTTTAAGTGTTTGATATTCTTTGCTGGTGGCATAATCCGAAGGGCAAAACATAAGATGGTGCTGACCAATGACTTCATCACGTTGATAACCAAAATAATCAAGATAGTTTTGATTAACAGCAATAATACGACTGGAAAGATCAAACTCAATAATGGCTAATGAGCGGTCCAGAGCACTTAATAATGCGCTATTTTCGTTGTATTCAGACTGCGTTGCATCTTGCGATATTGCTGTATTTTCTGGCTTCATAATAAATTCCTATGTAAAAGAAGCGCTTGGCAGTCATTATTTGGTTAAATAAAGTCATTGCTACTGTTTATTGAAATATCATTATTTATGAGTAAATAAAATAGGATAAATGACAAATATTAATGTGTGGATAAATAATCGGAATGTTAAAAAAACACCGTAGTCTTATTTATTTCAATGTTGTTTTTATAAGCTCGATACAGTAATAAGTTTAGTTGATAACCAGAGAGGAAAAGGGTGATTTATCGTCAGGCGTGAGCGACAAATGGTTTGATTAAAGTATCGCTATTGGGCTAAAAGTAAAATGCCATGACCTGACAATTGTGCAGTCAGGCCATGGCCAGTAGAACAAGATTATGCGTGGTTATCCATTGAGCCAAAGCGACCACTATTGAAATCCTCGATAGCTTCGGCTATTTGCTGCTGTGTGTTCATGACAAAGGGCCCGTAACCGATAATAGGCTCATCGATTGGTTCACCACTGAGTAATAACAGCACTGCATCATTGTTGGCCTCGACGGTGACATTGCTGCCCACAGAGTCCAGTAACACCATTTCCGCATCACGAGCAATCGCATCACCATTGACCTGCACAGTGCCTCGCAACACTATCAGAGCGGTGTTCCAGCCATCAGGCAGTGAGAATTCGGCACTTTTTCCCTGATTCAGCCGGATATCCCATACGTTCAGCGGTGAAAATGTGTTAGCTGGGCCGTGTTCACCATCATATTCGCCGGCGATGACGCGCAGGTTACCGGCGGCATCGGGTAGTGCGACTTGAGGAATGGTTTCACTGCGGATCGCCTGATAGCCTGGGGCTGTCATTTTATCCTTTGCTGGCAAATTGACCCACAATTGCACCATTTCAAAGGCTCCACCACGCCGCGCGAATGCATCGGAATGAAACTCTTCATGCAGAATCCCGCCGCCCGCCGTCATCCATTGCACATCACCTGGGCCAATAACACCGCCTTTACCGGTGGAATCCCGGTGTTCGACTTCACCGTGATAAACAATAGTGACAGTTTCAAAGCCACGATGTGGATGTTGCCCGACACCGCGGCGATGCTGGGTGGCAGTAAAATCCATCGGCCCAGCATAGTCCAGCAGCAGGAAAGGGCTGAGTTGTTTACCATGGCTTTGGTATGAAAACAGTGAGCGTACCGGGAAACCATCACCTACCCAATGTTGCCGTGGCGCACGATAAATACCTTGGACTTTTTTCATCTGTTTTCTCCTCAATTAGGGACGGTCGCTCTATGTTCAACAGCTCTGGCGACCCGTTGAGGAAAGTATATATCTGCAATAATCCAAGCAGTAGATAGCAAAATTGGTTATCAGTGTCCTATTATTAGAACAATGAGACAGATGGTTATCGATAACCTAGGGGCTGAGTGTGCAAGATCTCAATGATCTCTATTATTACGCTGAGGTTGTGGAACATGGTGGTTTCAGTGCGGCCGCCAGAGCATTGGGGTTGCCAAAGTCAAAGCTGAGTCGGCGGCTGGCTTTGTTGGAGGAGCGGCTGGGTGTGCGACTAATCCAGCGGTCAACTCGGCGTTTCGCTGTTACTGATGTTGGGCGTACCTATTACGAACATTGCAAGGCGATGTTGGAGGAAGCTAAAGCAGCACAGGAATCAATCGACTTAACGAGGGTAGAGCCACGGGGCATCGTTCGAATGACTTGCCCTGTGGCTCTGTTACAGGCAACAGTCAGTACCATATTGGCCGATTTTATGGCCACGTGCCCTTTGGTGACGATTCACCTTGAATCCACGAATCGGCAGGTTGATCCCGTAGCAGAAGCTATTGATATTGCTATTCGTGTCCGGCCACCGCCGCTGCAAGACAGTGATCTGGTATTGAAAATCTTAGGTAATCGCTGCCAGTGCTTAGTGGCAAGCCCTGAACTGATAGCACGTCAAGGTGAGGTAAAGGTACCGTCTGATTTGACCGGATGGCCAAGTCTGGGATTAGGGCAACCGCAGCAGGAGTTTATCTGGAATTTAGATGGGCCAGAGGGGGCACATGCTGCCATTTACCATCAACCGCGGCTGGTGACGGCAGAGATGACCACATTGCGCAGTGCCGCACTCCGTGGTGTCGGTGCGGTGCAGCTTCCGGTCATGATGGTGACTGAACAACTGGCCTCAGGTTCACTGATTCGTTTATTACCTGATTGGTCGTTGCGCCACGAAATCATCCATGCGGTATTTCCTTCACGGCGTGGACTGCTGCCATCGGTACGCAGTGTGCTTGATTATCTCGAGTCGCGTTTTAGTCAACTGGATGATCGATAAATCAGGATTAACACTGTCAGTCACTATTTTTAGGGGTGGCGATATTTGCCGCCCACACTTTAATGCGCTTATCCAGCGTGACAGTAAAACCTGATTTCAGTTGGTTATAGAGTTGATTGACTTTGACTGCATCATGCAGGGTATAGCTGCTTACTGTGTGATCTGCGGCTTTTAAACAGCGATATTCTACCGTGAGCATATCGTTATTGAAGGCAAATTCCGTCGTGACTTTCGTTGGGTCACAAGGCTCATGACTCATCAATGAAATCACCATATTTGCCCAATCTGTTGTGGGGCCAGCAATACTGATAAGTACTGGCTCCTCGTCTTCTGTTTGAGTCGCCCCGTATAAAACGCCGCCATGAATATACCAAATATTATATTCTTTTGGGTTATACACCGCCTGAGATACAGGGATGAATGATAAGAATAGTGTCAGTGAAAGTAGGAGGCGCACAGTTTTCTCTACAACACATGCGAATAAGAATATTCTTATATTAGATGATTTGCTTGTAGAGATAAACCGATGATTTTAGGTGATCTTTTAAAACCATTTTATTGTTTTAAAAATGACGACAGATAAAATAATTATACATATTAATAGTTTCACCATAGTCGTTTGTTATTTTTAGAAATCTCTCTGATGCAGCTCATCTGTATTTTAGTTTTAATTGGTAAGTTATGCTGATGGCAACTTACAAACTGATATTTATTCTATTAAATATCCGTAAAAGTGGTGTTTTATAAAAGCCTTTTTATATAAATAGGGAAACTAATGTTTATGACGGTGGTGTGAATCTGGAAAATGGGGATGAGAATGCGCCAGCGGCTGGTGCTGATGACGGTGCTTATGTGGCTCATTCGGGTTAACAGGAAAGTCATGTGAATGCTGGTGATGTTCATCATGCAGATGCTCGTGCTCATGTATCAAGTCACTATGATGATGTTGATGCTCATGCTGTTCGGTAAGATGTAGCCAAATCCCTATCGCCATCAACAAGCCTGCGATAACCAAAGGCAAGGTAATGGTGTCGCCCATAGCAACGGCCAATACTGCACCTAAAAATGGAGCGATGGAGAAATAAGCCCCCGTCCGCGCGGTGCCAAGATGGCGCAAACCAATCACAAACAGTGCCAGACTGACGCCATACGCAAAAAATCCCACTAACAGTGCACCAGCTAAATTTATCTGCGGTGGTAATGTTGCCCCGAGCGCGAAAGCCAAAGCAAGGTTCACCACGCCGGCTACCAACCCTTTGACAGCGGCAATCCAGGTGGCATCGGTCAGCGAGACTTTACGTGTCAGGTTGTTATCAATCCCCCAGGCAAAGCAGGCTCCTAAAATAGCCAGCGTGGGCCACAATCCGGAAAATTGAGCTTCTCCGGGCCAGCTTAAAATAGCAGCACCAGCCACAATGACCACCATGCCTAAGGCAATACGGCGGTCAAAATTCTCTTTGAAAGCAAACCAGGCAAGTAGGGCGGTAAATACCCCCTCGGCATTGAGTAACAATGATGCACCGGATGCAGGCATCCCGGTCAGGCCAACCATCAGCAGCACTGGAGCAATAACGCCTCCAGAGGTAATGGCACCGATAAACCACAGGCGTTCGTTTCGAGGCAGGTGTACAGCGGCCTGCCGGGTTATGGCTCGATAAAGCGCCAAACCAACGCCAGAACCTAGATACAGCAAACCCGCCAATAACCACGGGCTGACGGTATTCAGCAACTGTTTTGCCAGCGGGGTGCCCGCACCGAACAGTACTGCGGCAATTAATGCAGCGGCGACGCCGGGTTGTCGTAATCCATCATGCCATTTCATGGGTAAGTTCTGAGAATAATGAAGGTAGGGTGATTTTAGCCCATGAAAAAGCCGGAAAGCTATTTCTGTCATAGAAAGAGTTAACCGGCTGGGTAGGGCTGCTATCAGTTATCAACGGTCTGTTTATGGAACAACTCACGAAAGACGGGATAAATATCTTCAGGTTCACGTATATGCTGCATAGCAAAATTCTCGTAGTTTGCTTGCAGGTCCTCGTACTCTCGCCACAGTGTTTGATGGGCACGGCGTGTTATCTCGATATAGCTGTAGTAACGCACCACAGGCAAAATTTTTCTCGCCAATAATTCATGACACAATGGCGAGTCATCGGCCCAGTTATCGCCATCAGACGCTTGGGCGGCGTATATATTCCATTGTGCCGGGTCATAGCGCTCTTGAACCACTTCATCCATCAGTTTCAGTGCACTGGATACAATAGTCCCACCGGTTTCTTGCGAATAGAAAAACTCCTGCTCGTCCACTTCTTTGGCCTGCGTATGGTGGCGAATATAAACGACATCGACGTTTTTATAAGTACGACTTAAGAAAAGATACAGCAAGATATAGAACCGTTTCGCCATATCCTTGGTGGCCTGATCCATCGAGCCTGACACATCCATCAGGCAGAACATAACTGCCTGACTTGATGGTTCAGGGCGTCGTTCATAGTTTTTATAACGCAAATCGAAAGTATCAATAAAAGGTACGCGGGCTATCTTCTGTTTTAATTCCGCAATGGCTTTACGAACGCGCTCTTCTTCCAACAATTGCGCGGGTTCTGAGTTTTCCAACACGGCGAGAGTTTCTTCCAACTCCCGCAGTTCACGGCGTTTGCTGGCAGTCATGGCAGTACGACGCGCCAGTGAGTTTTGTAGTGAACGTACCACACTAATATTGGCCGGCACCCCATTGGAGGTATAACCCGCACGATGGGTTTTAAATTCCGTCAGTTGCTTGTACTGATTTTTTTTCAAGTTAGGTAGAGCGAGATCTTCAAACAATAAATCGAGATATTCGTCTTTGGAAATTTGAAAGACAAATTCATCCTCACCTTCACCATCTTGACTGGCATTACCTTGACCGCTACCTCCACCGCCCCCGCCCCCTTGAGGGCGCTCCACACGGTCATTGGTAACAAAATGGTCATTGCCGGGGTGCACACGATGACGCAATCCGCCCCGGCCCTGATGGAACATCGGTTCATTGATATCGTCAATAGGTATTGAGACAGACTCGCCACTCTCAATATCAGTCACCGACCTTTTATTGATGGCATCGGAAATCGATTGTTTAATCTGCGACTTATAGCGGCGCAAAAAGCGCTGGCGATTAACCATGCTTTTATTCTTACCGTTAAGTCGTCGGTCAATAAAGTAGCCCATAGCTCCCCCAGCCTCTGCATCTTTCACGTTGTTGCTGTGTTGACGGTCTTCACTGACCCCAGTCACTGAGTCAACTCAATGACTGGGGATGGGTTAAATTGCCGCCTTCACTTACCCTGAGAACTCAACGGACTAAGCCTTCAGAGCCAGATGCCATAGAGAATCAGTCACAAATTATGATGATTTTCTTACCCGCAGATACCATTCACACAGCAAGCGTACTTGCTTGCGGGTATAGCCTTTTTCCATCATCCGATCGACAAAGTCATCATGCTTTTTCTGCTCATCCGTTGAGGTCTTCGCGTTAAAGGAGATAACGGGCAGTAACTCTTCGGTGTTAGAGAACATTTTCTTCTCAATAACCGTGCGCAGTTTCTCATAGCTGGTCCAGTTTGGATTACGGCCATTATTATTGGCTCTGGCGCGCAACACAAAATTGACGATTTCATTCCGGAAGTCTTTCGGGTTGCTGATACCCGCAGGTTTTTCAATTTTCTCCAACTCAGCATTCAGCGATTCACGGTCAAATAATTGCCCGGTATCTGGGTCACGATACTCTTGATCCTGAATCCAGAAATCGGCGTAGATAACGTAGCGGTCAAAGATATTCTGGCCATACTCAGAGTAAGATTCCAGATAGGCGGTCTGAATTTCTTTACCGATAAATTCGGCATACTTCGGAATCAGATAACCTTTAAGGTGTTCGAGATATTTTTCTGCAACATCCTGTTGGAATTGCTCGCGCTCGATCTGCTGTTCCAGGACATAGAAGAGATGGACCGGGTTCGCGGCAACTTCTGCATGGTCAAAGTTAAATACCCGAGACAGAATTTTAAAGGCGAATCGAGTCGAGAGACCATTCATACCCTCATCAACCCCGGCATAGTCCCGATATTCCTGATAGGACTTAGCTTTCGGGTCGGTATCTTTCAGGCTTTCACCATCATATACCCGCATTTTGGAGTAGATGCTGGAGTTTTCCGGCTCTTTCATACGGGAAAGAATCGAGAAGCGAGCCAGTGTTTCCAACGTCCCCGGAGCACAAGGTGCATGGGTTAATTCACTGTGATTCAATAACTTGTCGTAGATTTTGATCTCTTCCGATACACGCAAGCAATAAGGCACTTTGACGATATAGACACGGTCAAGGAATGCCTCATTATTTTTGTTATTCCGGAATGTGACCCACTCTGATTCGTTAGAGTGCGCGAGGATAATGCCGCTAAATGGCAGGGCAGAGATCCCTTCAGTACCGTTATAGTTTCCTTCCTGTGTCGCCGTCAGCAGTGGATGCAGCACCTTAATAGGAGCTTTGAACATCTCCACGAACTCCATAATCCCTTGGTTTGCCCGGCATAATGCGCCGGAATAACCATAGGCATCAGGATCATTTTGTGCGTGATTTTCCAGTTTACGGATATCAACTTTACCGACCAACGCCGAGATATCCTGGTTGTTTTCATCCCCAGGCTCTGTCTTCGCTATCGCAATTTGCTCAAGAATAGAAGGCCAGACCTTTATGACTTTGAATTTGGTAATATCCCCGCCAAATTCATGCAGGCGTTTGGCCGCCCATGGCGACATAATAGTGCCGAGGTAACGGCTAGGGATATTGTATTCTTTGGCTAAAATTGCCGCATCTTCCTGCGGGTTAAATAAGCATAATGGGTGGTCATTGACTGGGCTACGTTCACCATTGGCACTTAAAATATAGATAGGCACCCGTTGCATCAGAGCCTTAAGACGTTCGGCCAGTGATGATTTCCCCCCCCCTACAGGGCCGAGTAAATACAGAATTTGTTTCTTCTCTTCTAACCCTTGAGCAGCATGTTTCAGGTACGAAACTATCTGTTCTATGGCTTCTTCCATACCATAGAATTCTTCAAAAGCAGGATAACGGGCGATAACCCGATTAGAGAACAGTCGAGACATGCGGGATTCAAGTGCGGTATCGACCATCACAGGTTCACCAATAGCCATCAGCAGACGCTCAGCCGCATTGGCGTATGCACTGCGATCTTGCTGACAGATAGTAAGGAACTCCTGCAGTGTGAACTCTTCGTCCTTGGCAGCTTCGTAGCGCTGGCGATAGTGATCAAATATGTTCATAGCGATGCCCGTCCTGTTTGAATGGTTGGGAACATAAAATAATAGTAGTGCTTTATTGGGTTAAAATTTTGAAACTACTACCTTATTGTTATGGTCGCGTCTCCTCTAAAGGTCAAGTTCACCTAAACCCTAGATTTTCCACCCTTAGTACAATAAATAACCACTATTTGGTAATTAAATCTATTTTTTATTTCGTTTGCAGAGTTTTATATATGATTAATCGAAATTATCTGTTTGAATATATTGTTATTTTATTGTAATCAAATCTGCGTAAATTTTTAGCTTGCCTGTTTGATACTTATTGATGATAAGTTGTACAGGTAAAATGATTATTAGGCTTGCATGTGTAAAGATTTCGCCACAGGCAAGCAATTGATTTACACTAAGTTACCTCATGATTTAGTGACCAATGGGATTTAATCCGTGAAAAAACATGACATAAAAACGAAGCAAATAAAAACACTGGCAGCATTGGCTGTTGCTACCGCTGTTTGTATGCCAACAGCGATGGCAGGTACATGGTCTCTGGGGGCATCTGCATTAGTCAGTCCAGACCCTTATCGTGGTAAGAATGACCGTGTCTATCCCGTGCCTATCGTTTCTTATGAAAGTGATAATTTCTACTTCCGTACTTTGGCGGCTGGCTATTACCTGTGGAAAGATGACACTAATCGTTTGTCGATTGATGCCTATTATTTGCCTTTGCACTTTAAGCCAGGTGACAGTGATGACCAGCAGATGAAACAGCTGGACAAACGCCGCAGTACTATGATGGCAGGGATGTCATATTCTCATATCGAAGATTGGGGGACCATCCGTACCATGTTCTCTGGCGATGTGCTGGATAATAGCGGTGGTTTTGTTGCAGATCTGGCTTATCTCTATCGCTTTAATGTTGATAGTTGGACACTGACGCCGGGCGTGGGTGTAAGCTGGAATAGCGAGGACCAAAACGACTACTACTACGGTGTGAGTCGCAATGAGTCGGCTCGTAGTGGTCTGGCGCAATACAGCCCAAGTGATAGCTGGGCACCGTATCTGGAATTGACCGCTAATTACAACATCAACCCTAATTGGAATGCTTTCTTTACTGGCCGCTATATCCGTCTGGCAAGTGAAGTGAAAAACAGCCCAATGGTCGATGCGTCATACAGTGGCGTGTTATGGACAGGTGTGACTTATACTTTCCGCTAATTTGTGCGTAGGGTATCTGAATCATAAAAAATGGGGCGTTATGCCCCATTTTTGTGCCTGACAGAGTATGTCACAATCAGGCGTGTTTACGGCTACGAATCGTCATGGAAAGGCGAGCAGGTGCATCTGGCGTTGCAACTAAAGGTTTATTCACACGCGCAGTCTCCACGCAAACCATCGTCTTATAGCCATCATTTGGCATATCGACCATACTGCTAGACAGTTCAGCTCCAGGGTTCCAGGCCACAACATCACTTTGATGATGATGATGCACTTCAATAGTACGTTTCAGCGCGGCATCTTTTATCAGGCTATAGGCTTCTGGCTGAGTATAGATCCGGTCAGTCTGGCCGTTAAACACTAAGTCGCCTTGCTGTGTGGCATCAGCCACTTTCAGCACTTTATCTAAGTATTTTTCGCCAAGTCCGCTGATTTTTATCTGGTTGATATCGCCAATCTGGAAGTAGGTATGTAACGCGGCAACCGCTTCATAATCACCGTGTGATTCTAGTTCCATTTCGCATTCCTCACCCAACTTGAAGCGGGCGATTAAAGTGAATGCGTGTGGCCAGAATTTACGTGAGGCATCACTGTCTTCCAGTGTGAAGGTCAAAATAACCCCATTTTCGTTCTCATCATGAGCGCTGAGAGTCCATGGCAATAAACGCGCAAAACCATGGGAAGGTTGCGCGGATGGACCAAACCAAGGCCAACAGATAGGAACGCCACCACGAATCGCAACGCCATCTTTAAATGGTGTGTTATTACTCAACCAAATAACTGGCTGTTCACCGCTTGGCTGGAAAGCCAGCAGGTGAGCACCTTGCAAGGTGACTGCAGCGCGCACTTTGGGGTGGGAGACAACTACGACGGGTAATTCGTCTAACTGGCGTTGGCTGATGTAAGGCGAAATTTGTTCAACAACAGGTAGGGTGAATACTTTCTCGTTCATTCGTTTGGCCTTATGGGAATAGGAACTTGAGATCCATTGAACTTCAGACTTTCGATAATATCACAGACGCAAAATCTTGCAGCAAGCCTACAGTAGAGTAGTGGTGAATCATTGATATTACGCAATTTATTACACTGACCCGAAGGAGTCGTGTAGCCATCTCCGCATTTTTAGACAATAAAAAAGCCACCCGAGGGTGGCTTTTGACAGAAATCTACATCAATCCATTATTTGGAGATGTGAGAGATCAGATCCAGAACTTTGTTTGAATAGCCAGTTTCGTTATCGTACCAAGAAACCAGTTTCACAAAGTTGTCATTCAGCGCGATACCTGCTTTAGCATCGAATACTGAAGTCAGTTTTTCGCCGTTGAAATCGGTAGATACAACGTCATCTTCGGTGTAGCCCAGAACGCCTTTCAGCTCGCCTTCTGAAGCTGCTTTGATGGCAGCACAGATTTCTTTGTAAGAAGCTGGTTTTTCCAGACGCGCAGTCAGGTCAACAACAGAAACGTTAGGGGTAGGAACGCGGAACGCCATACCAGTCAGTTTACCGTTCAGTTCTGGGATAACTTTACCTACTGCTTTAGCAGCACCGGTAGAAGAAGGGATGATGTTCTGGGATGCGCCGCGGCCGCCGCGCCAGTCTTTGTGAGACGGGCCATCAACAGTTTTCTGAGTTGCAGTAGTTGCATGCACAGTGGTCATCAGCGCTTCAACGATACCGAACTTGTCGTTGATAACTTTAGCCAGTGGAGCCAGGCAGTTAGTGGTGCAAGAAGCGTTAGAAACGATTTCTTGGCCAGCGTAAGCCTTGTGGTTAACGCCCATAACGAACATAGGGGTGTCGTCTTTAGAAGGACCAGTCAGAACCACTTTCTTCGCGCCAGCAGCGATGTGCTTACGTGCAGTTTCGTCGGTCAGGAACAGGCCAGTTGCTTCAGCAACAACGTCAACGTTAACTTCGTTCCACTTCAGGTTAGCCGGATCTCTCTCTGCGGTAACACGGATGGTTTTACCGTTAACAACCAGATGGCCGTCTTTTACTTCTACAGTACCGTCGAAACGACCATGGGTAGAGTCGTATTTCAGCATGTACGCCATGTAGTCAGCGTCCAACAGGTCGTTGATTGCAACGATTTCGATGTCAGAACGTTCCTGAGCAGCACGGAAAACAATGCGACCGATACGGCCAAAACCGTTGATACCTACTTTGATAGTCATATATTCCACCAGCTATTTGTTAGTGAATAAAAGGTTGGTTGTAAAATTACAAAAACCTTACCGAGCGTCAAGCGGAATCGTGTCAATTATTGCTACAAATCAAACCAGGGGAGGTAGATCGAACATTAATCACGCGTTTCCTGATACGATTAGCCTCATTTTTATATTGGGGCGAATAATTTAGTTTAAAGTGAGAATCAGTAATATTTGCGATTTTTATCACATTTACACCGTTATCGCTTCGATGGCATACAGTTTAGGACAATTTTAACTGCTTTGTTGTTAATTTTTTGTTATTATTAGACGTTGTTTTCGTTGACTTTATTCCCTGCCAGAGAATCGCACAAATGGCTAAAGAACTGAACCCTACAGAAAATATTGAGAAACTGTCCGATATTCAGCGGCATGTCACCCAGCAGCGGGGGACGGAAGCGCCTTTTAGTGGCAAATTACTGCACAATAAACGTGACGGTGTGTATCAATGCTTGTGTTGCCACCAACCGCTTTTTATCTCGGAATCTAAGTTTGATTCCGGTTGTGGTTGGCCGAGTTTTTATCAACCGCTTGACGCGAATTCAATCCGCTATATTGATGATTATTCTCATAATATGCACCGTGTCGAGATTCGTTGTGGTAACTGTGATGCACATTTGGGGCATGTGTTCCCTGATGGCCCACAACCTACCGGAGAGCGCTATTGCGTGAACTCGGCATCACTGAATTTTGTTGATGACCAAAATGGCGAACAGACTGCGGGATAACGGCTGATAAAAACCGTAACCGGATAAGTGAAAAATCGATTCAGCTTGCTATTCCTTTACCTGAGGATGTTCCGATGGAGCTTGAAGACCTAATATCAGTGATGACACCCGAAATTTACCAACGTTTAGTTCAGGCGGTAGAGTTAGGTAAATGGCCAGATGGTGTGGCACTGACGCCTGAGCAGAAAGAGAACAGTCTGCAAATGGTCATGCTATGGCAAGCGCGCCATAACACTGATGCCCAGCATATGAGTATTGGCACCGATGGTCAGATTGTGATGAAAACCAAACAAGAGCTTAAGCAGCAATTTAGCCAGCCGACGTTGGTGAAGTTGAAACCAGAATGAATCACTCAACGGCGTCGATATCGGCTCCGTTGAGTGCCTCGTTTAATAAGTTGCTTTTACCTCTAAGTCCGTCAGAAGTTGCGCCAATGTTTGTATGTTGGCGCCAGTATCACGCATAGCGTCAAAGGCTTGTTGGCTGTCTTGTGGTTGCAGATTGACACCACGGCAACCATCACTGATGATGGTGGTTTGATAACCCAAAGTTAATGCATCTAAAACGGTGTATTTCACACAATAATCTGTTGCTAACCCCATAATATACAAACGCTCAATTCCGTGTTGCTGCAACCACCCATCCAGGGGGGTTTTTGCTCGTCTGCCATTATCAAAAAAAGCACTGTAGCTGTCGATCGCGGGATCTTGGCCTTTACGGAAAATCGCAGCAATAGCCTCATGGTTTAAATGTGGATGCAAAGCTGCACCGGGGCTGTCTTGTACACAATGCACGGGCCACCAGACTTGCGTTAAACCGTCTAATTCGCCAACAGAACCCGGTTCTGCATTGGAATTAATCGCAAAACTACGGTGCTCGGCTGGGTGCCAATCTTGGCTGGCGATAACAGGTATTTTTAACATCAAACAGGCATGAATAGCCTCATTCGCAATAGCAATAACCTCGTCACCTTCGGTGACAGCCAATGCGCCTCCCGGACAAAAATCATTTTGCAAATCAATTAATAACAGTGCCGCTTTCATGAGAGTTCCGCCAGATCAGTGGGTGTCGGTTAATTCGCCGCGCAGGTTTTGTTGCATCAACCGGCGGATTTCTTCGGGGGATAGAGATTGACTCAACAAATAATGCAGTTTTGTCAGGGCAGCCTCAACGGTCATATCAAAACCACTGATCACGCCAGCATGGGCCAGTGCATTCCCCGTAGCGTAGCCATCCATATTGACCCTGCCAGAAATACATTGGGTTAAATTTACCACCACAATACCGCGCTCGCTGGCATTTCTTAGCTCATCCAGTAATTCTGCTTTCTGTGGTGCGTTCCCCACACCATAGGATCGCAAAATCAAAGCCTTGACCGGTTGCAGCAGGAAGTTCCGCACTACTGCACCAGAGATTCCGGGATAGATAGTGACTACGCCAATGGGTTGCGGCGTGATGTTATGAACGACCAATGGCCCATTATTGATAGGGGACTCAACTGATGCCATACGACGAATATGGATGCCCGCTTCTAGCAGAACAGAGAGATTAGGAGAGGCGAAAGCATCAAAACCGTCGGCATGAGCTTTGGTGGTACGGTTACCGCGAAACAATTTGTTGTTGAAGAACAAACTGACTTCATTCACAGGGTGATTAGCTGCCAGATACAGAGCATTAAGTAAATTGGTTTGCCCATCGGAACGTAACTCCGCCAAGGGAATTTGCGAACCGGTGACAATCACGGGTTTAGCCAGATTTTCCAGCATGAAGGAGAGGGCCGAGGCGGTAAACGCCATAGTGTCAGTGCCATGTAAAATAACAAAGCCATCGTATAAATCATAATTTTGCTGAATATCATTGGCAATATGCTGCCAGTCCTCAGGCGTCATATCAGAAGAATCAATTAATGGAGCATATTCATGAATAGTAAAATCAGGCATTTCGGGCCGATGGAATTCAGGCATCAAGGCCAGTTGGCGTTGCAAGTGACCAGACACGGGAATGTAGCCGTGATCTGAACGCTGCATACCGATAGTCCCGCCGGTATAAGCGACATAAATAGATTTCTTCTGCATGAGTCATATGCCTGAAAAGTCGAACTGAATAAGATGAGTGAATTATAGGGCGGTTGGTGAGGAAAAAAAGCCCGGCAGGTGCCGGGCGGAGTATTTATCTACGATTTGAGGATTTGACTAGCGCACATCACCACAAGTTAGGCATAACGCATACCGATTCTGTGGGTCATTGAGTGTATTGAGCAAACTTGGTTGATCTTTAACTGCTCGTGCCATGGCTGATATTGGTGCAGGTAACCATGCCTGAATAGCTTCAGGCAGTATCGCCTGTACTGACGCGCTCATTTGACCGAAAATCAAATCACTGAGACTCGGTTCATCAACAAACCAATTCAGTTGCCAGGTTTTCAGTTTTGCCAGTTCGGCGACTTTCTTGACGGCATCATCAAAATCACCGAGTTGGTCTACTAGCCCGTTGTTTTTGGCATCCAGACCTATCCACACATGGCCTTGCGCGATTTGATCGACTTGCTCCGGTGTTTTATGGCGAGCGGTAGCAACCAAGTCAATAAAGGTTTTGTAGCCGTTTTCGATATTAATTTGCATCATCTGGGAAAATTCAGGTGGCAAATCTTTGGTTATCGATACATTCGCTAGTGGTGACGTTGCCACGCCGTCGGTATGTACACCAATGCTTTCCAGCGAGTTTTGGAAAGTATTAATTACGCCGAAGATACCAATAGAACCAGTCAGTGTGCTTGGGTTGGCAATAATATAATTGGCTGGGGTTGAAATCCAATACCCGCCAGAGGCGGCCATGCCACCCATTGATACAACCAATGGTTTATTAGCAGCCCGCAGCGCCGCCAATTCCGAACGAATCAACTCAGAGGCACTGACACTGCCGCCAGGGCTGTTCACTCGCAAGATAACCGCTTTGATTTTTGGATCTAAACGCGCCTGACGAATTTGCGCAGCCAGAGCATCGCCGCCGACATTCCCCGGTGTTTGTGGTCCATCCATGATTGCGCCATTAGCAAAGAGAACCGCAATTTGCTCACCTTGCTGTGGGGTTGGTGTCGGTTGATAGTCATAAATACTGACGTAATTAAAGTCATTATTTCTTTTATCCCAACCAAACGTCTTCACCAACTCAGTTTCAATTTCAGGGCGAGCCGCCAGTTGATCGACCAGCTTACTATTGAGTGCATATTGCGCAGGGGAGCCGCCAGCAGCTTGTAATCCACTGATAACACCCGTGGCACCCGGGAACAATTGCTCTGGCGTTAATTGACGATTAGCAGAAACCGCTGTCAGATAGTTTTGCCATAAACCGCCAATCCAGCGACTGTCAGCCTCACGGGCAGCAGGAGACATATCATCACGGATCATCGGCTCAACTGCCGATTTATATGTGCCCACGCGGAAAATATTGGTGGTGACTTTGAGTTTTTCCAACAACGATTTGTAATAAAGATTATTGCTGGCAAAACCATGCAGATCGACGGCCCCTTGTGGGGACAAATAGATTTTATTGGCAAAGCTGGCTAGATAATATTGTGTCTGATTATAACTATCGCCGATAGCGTAAATCGGTTTACCCGTATCACGGAATTCCCGCAGTGCTTTGCCGATATATTGCAGCGAAGGCTGATCAGCGCCGGTAAAATCACTCAGCGATAATACCAACCCCGTAATATTGTTATCGGTTTTAGCTAGACGAATAGTTTCTACAATATCAAATAGGGAGTTTTCTTGTAGACGATTACTGGATGCCCCTAATAATTCACGCCCCAGTTGACGGAGCTTATTATTCACTGCTGGCTGGTCAACCACCACACCACTTAAATTAACTAATAGTGCGCCCTTAACCGGTTCTGCCGGTTTGCTTTGGAACTGAAGGTAAATACCAACGCCGACCAAAATCAGCAGGATGAGAAAAAGATTAAGAATAAACTCTCTGACAAAATTCAGCAGACGCCAAGTCCACTTAAAAAAACCAGCAATAATTCGCCACAAAGTGCGCATGTTATCTCCAACAAAACCGGGCAAGTGCAGTTATCCTAATGACCTGATGAACAAAAGTCAGCTTTAAATCACCGAAAAACCTCGAGAATCGGTCAACACTGGTAACAAAACGACAACTTATGCTACCGTGCTGAAAATGAAAATCGTTATCAGGAGAAAATGATGGATGCATTGGAATTGTTACTCAATCGTCGTTCGGCGTCCCGCTTAACCACACCAGCCCCATCAGGTGAGGCATTGGATAATATAATTCATGCAGGTATGCGTGCACCTGATCATGGCACATTACAGCCGTGGCGTTTTGTTTTAATTCAAAATGATGGTCTGGAGCGATTTAGCCAATTACTGCAAGATGCGGTTAAACACGA
This sequence comes from Yersinia vastinensis, assembly GCF_044905075.1. NCBI lineage: Bacteria > Pseudomonadati > Pseudomonadota > Gammaproteobacteria > Enterobacterales > Yersiniaceae > Yersinia > Yersinia vastinensis. The sequence goes on along the minus strand of NZ_CP173260.1, from coordinate 2,548,364 downwards.
TGGGTCTGATGAGGCTGTTTTGGAAAAAGCGAAGTTAGCGCCTTTCCGCGCACCGCTGATTATTACGGTGATTGCCCATGTCACAGAAAACCCTAAAGTACCAAATTGGGAGCAGGTTGTTTCTGCTGGTTGTGCCGTGCAGGCTATGCAAATGGCGGCGCTGGCACAAGGGTTCAATGGTATTTGGCGCACGGGTTCTTGGACTCACCACCCAGTTGTTCGTCAGGGTTTTGCCTGCCGCGAGCAGGATGAAATCGTCGGTTTCCTCTACCTTGGTACTCCACAACTGAAATCAGCCACCAAAGTCACTCCGCCGGATTACTCGCCTTTTGTTCGTTATTTCTGAGACTTGATTTCTCATATCAAAACGCAGTTTGCTTGTTTTTTCAGCGGCAAGCTGCGTTTTAGCCCGCTTTGTGACCAACCTATCCGCCTTATCACGGCTCTCCACTTACCAAGCCAAGCTAGAGGCGCTACCATAGATACTCTGGATATTTACCTTATCTGCATCATTCCTGACTAAATAGCTTATTCATTGATTTAATAGCATATTGGTTAGATTGTTTGTTACTGAACCATCAGACGGGAGAGTGTTATGACATCGCCAGCGATACGTCTTACTCAATACAGCCACGGAGCGGGCTGCGGTTGCAAAATATCACCCAAAGTGTTGGATAAAATTTTGCATTCTGAGCAACAAAAATTTCTTGATCCCCGTCTGCTGGTGGGCAATGAAACCCGTGATGATGCCGCGGTGTATGATATTGGCAGTGGGGTTGGCATTATCAGCACTACCGACTTTTTCATGCCGATCGTCGATGATCCGTTTGATTTCGGGCGTATAGCGGCGACGAACGCCATCAGTGATATTTATGCTATGGGTGGCAAACCGATTATGGCGATTGCCATTCTAGGATGGCCTATTGATAAATTAGCGCCAGAAGTCGCCCAACAGGTAATTGAAGGTGGGCGCTATGTTTGTCAACAGGCCGGAATTTCGCTGGCTGGTGGGCACTCTATTGACGCGCCAGAACCGATTTTCGGGTTAGCAGTAACCGGTATTGTCAGCACGGATCAGGTTAAGAAAAACAGTGCAGCAAAAGCGGGTTGTCAGCTATTTCTCACTAAGCCACTAGGGATAGGCATCCTGACTACGGCAGAAAAGAAAAGTCAATTACGCCCGGAACATCAAGGTATTGCCACGCAAACCATGTGTCAGTTGAATAAATCGGGTGCCGACTTTGCGCATATTGCCGGAGTGACTGCGATGACGGATGTGACTGGGTTCGGTTTGCTAGGGCATCTAAGCGAAATCTGTCAGGGGTCGGGTGTTCAGGCAACCTTGCATTTTTCGGCCATTCCTCGTCTGCCGGCGGTCGAAGAGTATATTGCGAAAGGTTGCGTGCCGGGAGGAACTGGACGCAACTTTGATAGCTATGGCCATCTGATTGGCGCGATGTCTGATCTGCAGAAAAATTTACTCTGTGATCCGCAGACATCGGGTGGATTGTTATTGGCGGTATTACCAGAGGCACAAAACCAAGTGCAAGAGATTGCAGCTCAACACGGTATGACACTCAGCGCAATTGGTGAGCTACATGCGGTGGATAATCGTCGGGCGCTGATTGAGATAACAGAATGACCTTCTCTCTGATGTATTTATACGGTGAATGATGCGACTTTTTATTGCCGAAAAGCCCAGTTTGGCGCGAGCGATTGCCGATATCCTGCCAAAGCCGCATCGCCGAGGTGATGGATTCATTGCTTGTGGCAATGACCAAATGGTGACGTGGTGTATTGGCCACTTGCTGGAGCAGGCTCAACCTGATGCTTACGACAGCCGCTATGCCCGTTGGTCTTTGGCTGACCTGCCTATTATTCCTGAAAAGTGGCGATTGCAGCCACGCCCTTCTGTTAGTAAACAACTTAATGTCATCAAACAGTTATTGCAGCAGGCTGACGAAGTTATCCATGCCGGTGACCCTGATCGCGAAGGGCAACTTCTGGTTGATGAAGTATTGGACTACCTCGATTTGGAGGCGGAGAAACGGCAAAATGTGCGCCGCTGTCTGATTAATGACTTAAATCCCCAGGCGGTGGAGCGCGCAGTCGAGCGACTACGTTATAACCGGGAGTTTATTCCGCTGTGTGTTTCCGCCTTGGCGAGGGCTAGAGCGGATTGGCTTTATGGCATCAATATGACACGTGCCTATACCATTCTTGGGCGCAACGCGGGTTATGACGGTGTTCTATCTGTCGGACGAGTACAAACGCCAGTATTAGGGCTGGTTGTACGTCGTGATGAAGAGATTGAAGATTTCGTCCCTAAAGACTTTTTTGAAGTTAAAGCGCACATCGTCACACCTGCTGATGAGCGTTTTATTGCTTTATGGCAACCGAGTGATTCCTGCGAATCTTATCAAGATGAAGAAGGGCGCTTGTTGCACCGACCACTGGCGGATCATGTCGTTAATCGCATCACTGGCCAACCTGCTTTTGTCACGTCTTATAATGATAAACGGGAATCAGAAACAGCCCCTTTGCCATTTTCGCTTTCGACTTTACAGATTGAAGCCGCAAAACGATTTGGCCTGAGTGCACAACAAGTGCTTGATATTTGTCAACGTTTATATGAAACGCACAAATTGATTACATATCCTCGTTCAGATTGCCGATACCTACCAGAAGAACATTTTGCCGGCCGCCATTCGGTGCTCAATGCTATCAGCATCCATCAGGCTGATTTACTGCCGTTAGAAGTGATGGATAGCGATCGACGTAACCGTTGCTGGGATGACAAAAAAGTGGATGCGCACCATGCTATCATCCCAACGGCACGATCCACTAAAGTGAATCTCACCACGGATGAGAGTAAGGTTTACCGATTAGTCGCGCAGCAATATCTGATGCAGTTTTGCCCAGATGCACAGTTCCGTAAGTGCGTTATTGAATTGGATATTGCTGGTGGCAAGTTTATTGCTAAAGCGCGTTTTCTGGCTGAGGCGGGTTGGCGGACTCTGCTAGGTAGCAAAGAACGCGATGAAGAAAACGAAGGTGCGCCGCTGCCCGTGGTAGAGAAAGGCGCGGAGTTATTGTGTGAACGTGGTGAGGTTGTTGAGCGGCAAACTCAACCTCCACGGCCATTTACCGATGCCAGCCTACTTTCTGCAATGACGGGTATTGCGCGTTTTGTACAAGATAAAGAGTTAAAGAAAGTCCTGCGAGCCACCGACGGTTTAGGGACTGAGGCGACACGCGCAGGTATTATTGAGCTGCTTTTTAAACGGACTTTTTTGTTTAAAAAGGGCCGCTATATCCATGCTAGCCCGGCAGGTAGAGCATTGATTCATGCGTTACCTGATATTGCCGCCCGCCCAGATATGACGGCACATTGGGAATCGACGCTGACGCAAATCAGTGAAAAGAATTGTCGATATCAGGATTTTATGCAGCCGCTAGTAACCACGTTGCAAGATTTAATCAATCAAGCAAAACAAAATCGTTCGCCTCAGGTTTTTCGTGGGTTGCCAACAGCCCCTGCTAGTGCGACAAAGAAGCGAAAGAAAACATCGTCTAAAGCCAAGGAGAATAAGTCATGAGAACACAGCTATTACTGGGCCTTATTGGTTTCGCCACGCTTATTTCCGGTGCGGCGATGGCGAACAGAAATAATGTCGATGTTGTCGTTCCTTTGCCGCCAGAGGTATGGAATAACTCATCAAATCGCAACACAAATAATAACCCGTGTACGCGCTGTTGCATTTATCAAAACCAAAATTACTCGGAAGGGGCCGTATTGCGAGTCGAGGGAGAAGTTCTGCAATGCGTGCGTGACTCCAGCGTGGTCGGGACAAATCCACTGATTTGGAAAAGATTAACCAGATAGTAGTTTATTTGTTTTTGAGAAATAAAAGTTTTCGAGCAATAAAAGCCTCTAATAGTGGAATGTCGGCGGGTGCCAGAGGGTAGTTATATGCGTCCTCTGGTGCTAGCCAAACTAATGCTGAATGGCAATTCAATACCAACTCACCGCTGAAATTGTCTATGTGCCAGGCATGTAGCCGGATCCTATCTTTTGGCGAGTCCCACTGATTGGTGGCGATATACTCTGCCACTGTCGCCCTGATATTTAACTCTTCAGCAAGTTCGCGTATCAATGCTTGCTGCTGACTTTCGCCAGCCTCGACCTTTCCGCCAGGGAACTCCCACATTCCCGCCTGATCGCGATGTGAATCTCGCTGTGCCAGTAAAATTTTGCCGTTTTGTTCGATAATTGCTGCGACGACATCAATCATTTTTATTTTCTCAGTGACAGTGGTTTATTTATGCCATAAAAATAGCCCTATCTTAAAATAGGGCCAGTATCGCCGACACAATCAAAGTTGCACATATTCCTCATGTCAGCCATAAGGTAATCGAGGGCGAAGAGATAGAATTAGAGTGCAAATTCAGACCAGACAGGGGCGTGATCTGAAGGTTTCTCCATCCCGCGAATTTCATAGTCAATACCCGTGGCAATACAACGAGCAGCCAGTGGCTTACTCGCCAATAGTAAATCGATACGCAGCCCTCTATTTTCATCAAATCCGCGTGAACGATAATCAAACCACGAAAATTGATCATGGCAATCTGGATTTGCGGCACGGAAAGTATCGACTAAACCCCAATTTTGTAAACGCTCTAACCATGCGCGCTCTTCAGGCAAGAATGAGCACTTCCCTGTACGCAACCAACGTTTACGGTTCTCTTCGCCAATACCAATATCCAGATCTGTTGGGCTGATATTTAAGTCTCCCATAATCAGAACGTGAGCATCAGCTGAAAGCTGTTGTTCCAAATATTGCTGTAAATCAGCATAAAACCGCTCTTTAGCTGGAAACTTAATAGGATGATCGCGACTTTCACCTTGCGGGAAATAACCATTGATAACCGTTAAAGTTCCTTGTTCAGTGGCAATATCGGCCATGATAATACGGCGCTGGGCATCTTCTTCATCTGTAGGGAAACCACGGCGTATAGCTAAAGGTGCTTGCTTGGTGAGCAATGCGACACCGTAATGACCTTTTTGTCCATGATAGAAAACGTGATAACCATGCTGGCTGACTTCTTCTAGCGGGAACATATCATCGTGTACTTTGGTTTCCTGAAGCCCAATAACATCAGGTTGATGTTGTTCAATAATAGCCGCTAGTTGATGAGGCCGAGCACGTAGGCCGTTGATATTAAAAGAAACAAACTTCATGGTCAGCACCGTTTATTCGCTAGAAATGAACACAAATATTAGCAGAAACAGAATGGAAATGTAATGTGCTAGAAGAGAATAAATAATAATGAATGATGAAAAAAGGAAAGTGAAAACATTCACAAACAAGAAATTAAAAATAATTAAATTTATTTTTTTGATATCATAGATAGAACTTAATCTATATCTACGATGACTAATGGAGTTAAATGTCGTATGTTGTGTTGTTTTTATTGATTAGCTTTTATGATTTATTTACATCTTATGGTATTCCTATTTTTTAGAAACAAATTGTGAATGTTTTACTTTAATTTTTATAACGCTATAACATATATCTATTGATGAATTCTTTCATTTCTGTGTTAGAAATAAACTCATCCAATACCTCTCGTAATAAAATGACAGTCTATTTATTTATAGATTAAGGTCATGCTCTTTTGTTTTATGTTTGGCTTAGTTAACTGATTTTGTAACAGGAAGAATAAAAAATAGTCATTTAATATCATGGATCTACACAGTGAACTCTGTTAAAAATATTTGTAGTGATAGGGTGATAATACACAAAGTCTCCAAAACTTTGATTGCAAAAAGTGCAACTTCACGTCGTTAGTGTCTACGCGATAATAATTTTTTATAATTTATCTCTCAATTATTCCAAATCCAACTGGTGTGTTTTACATTATATATAAAATAATTTCCAAAGTTAGCATTATATATGTAGGCATGCTTGTCATTTTTTTCTGATCAATTTTTATGCAAAGCAAAGGATTGGTGAATTATGTTTCTATCTCGTAAGTTGGAAGCCTTTATGGCTGTAGTTGAAAATGGTTCGCTAAGTAAAGCTGCAAGAGTGATGAACAGGACTACGCCGCCGGTCGCGAAGTCAATAAAAGACTTTGAGAGCATAATAGGGAAAAAATTATTTAAACGAGAAAAGTTTGGGATGAGTTTAACTCGGGATGGTGAGGTTTTATATAATGATCTAAAAGATTTATATCAGCAAGAAAAAGAAATAACCAAAAAACACCTTACTGGTCATGTTTCCAATGTCATCAATATTTATTACGATTGGGGTAAAAGTGAGAAATTGACGAAGTTGTATAAAGTCGCAGAAAAGAATAACATTCAGGCTAATATAATAAAATTCTATTATGAAAATATTGATGAAATTGGAGATTATGATGGAAACTCGCTTATTTTATCATCAGAAAAAATAACCAGTGAAAGATTCATATTACTGAATGAAGTTCCAGACAGTGGTTTTGGAATCTATGGACGTAAAGATATTATTAATGAAAGTCAGGATGTGATTAATATTCTTCATAACAATATTTGGTTATGTAATCCGACACTGTACAGGAGCAAGTTTGTAAAGTATTTAGAAGAATTCGTTAAAAAACAACATAGTAAAGTGAGTGTCAGGCAAGTTGATAACCTAGCTTGCTGCTTGGATTTCATCTATTCTGGGCGATATATCTGTATTACTGACTCCATTATGGATAATTTTAATGGTGACTCTCAATTAGATTTTATAAATTTAGCAAATTTTCAAGATGAAAATAAATTATACTTTTATAAGTCAAGGTCACATTCAAGTGTGCTAAATGGACTAATAGATTATATTTATACTCTGACGTAAATGACAACGTGGTTAATCGACCATCTTTATATACATTATTGAGTACTCTTTCCTCCCCCATTCTGGTGGTTTTTAATTGCACTCTTTATAGAGTGAGTTAAATGTAATATGAGGTGGTGGGGGAAGGATTACTCGTCACTTCGTTCCTCACCCTGCGGGCCGCCGCTACGCGTCGTTATCTCGCTACGCTCGGTGCGAACCTTATCGAAGGTTCTTACCTTCCCCGGCATTGAGTCACAATTTTGTATTTAATGATTATTAAGTAGATATGAGGACTATGAAGATATGGTGGTGGGGTAAGGATTACTCGTCACTTCGTTCCTCACCCTGCGGGCCGCCGCTTCGCGTCATTATCTCGCTACGCTCGGTGCGAACCTTGTCGAAGGTTCTTACCTTCCCCGGCATTGAGTCACAATTTTGTATTTAATGATTATTAAGTAGATATGAGGACTATGAAGAGATGGTGGTGGGGGAAGGATTACTCGTCACTTCGCTCCTCACCCTGCGGGCCGCCGCTTCGCGTCGTTATCTCGCTACGCTCGGTGCGAACCTTGTCGAAGGTTCTTACCTTCCCCGGCATTGAGTCACAATTTTGTATTTAATGATTATTAAGTAGATATGAGGACTATGAAGAGATGGTGGTGGGGGAAGGATTCGAACCTTCGAAGTCGATGACGGCAGATTTACAGTCTGCTCCCTTTGGCCGCTCGGGAACCCCACCACAGAATTCGTGGTTTTTAATACTAAATACTTGGCCGTACATGCTTGCTATAAAAGGCTCTACTTTCTTCTAAACCGATTTAGACTCGAGACTAGAAATGGTGGTGGGGGAAGGATTCGAACCTTCGAAGTCGATGACGGCAGATTTACAGTCTGCTCCCTTTGGCCGCTCGGGAACCCCACCACTGGCCTAACTGCTTAACAACACTATCTTGGTAAGCGGGGCGCATCATATCAAATGAAACGCCCCTGTAAAGACTTGAAATGAAAAAAATAATTTGTTCGATGATTTTTTGTCCGTGGAGATGATTATGTGGGCAAAAAATCTCGATTTATTGTGCGCTTATAAAATAACTGTGCGGTTACCGTATACAAAAACACGCTGCGCTAAAACGCGATACAAAGCTCGGCTCAGAACATTTTTTTCGACATCACGACCCGCCCGCATCATATCTTCTGCGGTATAAGAATGATCCACATGAATCACATCCTGCATAATGATCGGCCCTTCATCTAGGCTGTCATTGACATAATGGGCAGTGGCACCAATGATTTTCACGCCACGTTCATAGGCCTGATGATAAGGACGAGCACCGATAAATGCAGGCAAGAATGAGTGATGAATATTAATGATCTGATAGGGGAAGCGCTGGACAAAGGCCGGCGTCAGTACTCGCATGTATTTTGCCAGCACCACATAATCAGGCTGATATTGTTCAATTTGCTCAATCAAACGTTGATCATGCTGGTCGCGGGTCAAACCTTCATGGCTAATCAGATGAAACGGTATATCAAAACGCTCCACCAAACTCTGTAATGCATCGTGGTTACCAATAACAGCGGCAATTTCAACATCCAAACCACCGTAAGCACTTTTCATCAACAAATCACCCAGGCAATGTGCTTCTTTCGTGACCATAATAACTATGCGTCGACGCCCGGCAGTATGTAATTCTCGAGTGGTTCCTACAGGCAATGCGGAGTCTAAATCAGCTAACAGAGTGGTATCATTGAAAATACCCTCAAGCTCGGTGCGCATGAAAAAACGGCCGGTTAGGTGATCAACAAACTCGTTATTTTGCACAATATTTAACTCGTGCTTGTAACAGATATTGGTGATTTTCGCGATTAAGCCTTTAGCATCAGGACAAATAGTGCGTAATACTTTTTTCTGTACATTCTGGTGTGGCATAAGGTGGTAAATCCCGTCTCAACATGACTTGATGTTATGTAAATTTCTGATGTTGCGGTCAGTAATGGAACGATTTTTTGCTAATGCCCGCAGCACTTCTTATATTTTTTTCCCGAACCACATGGGCATATATCATTTCTGCCTACGGATGGCCGGACTCCATCTATATAGTACCAGTGTTCATTTATACGAAGGAAGCGTGAACGTTCATGCATCGCGCTTATCTGGGCATTATTCGCATCAGTAAAACGGGCAATGAACTCCACAAAGGCTTCATCATTGTTAGCTCCAGGACTTTTAGTAATAACTGTAAGCCCATGCCATATCGTATTGGTAAAACTTTGCGTTATCCCGTCACGCCATTCTTGTGCGTGACAATCTGGATGCCAGGTTTTAATCAGATAATCGGCATCCTTTTTCACATAGGCGCTATAACGTGAACGCATCAAAATAGCAGGGTCAGTCGCAATTTTAGACCCCAGGATATAAGGCTCACAGCAGAGCTGATACTCAATGTTGCTACCGCATGGACACAGTTCTGACAAAATATCTCCCAAATAATAACGCCGAGATATCTGTGCAAGAAAATGAGCGGCAGACCAAGGCGGGTAGTAGAGTTATGGCGAATACGATAACTATCTTACCTAATCATGTGTTGAGGTTCAAAGTTGATCATTGAGCAAGATTGGAGGGACGATAAAAAGATTTGTGATATAGCTCACAAAAAAACTTGACCGGCGTTTCATTCTGGCGTAACTTTATAACTGTGATGTGTATCACATAAAAATAAAGATATTTACAGGAGCAACCCATGAAACTGATCAATAAAGTCATCGCAATGTTTGAAAAAATGAGTGTCTCATTCGGTACTATCAACGGTTAATCATTTCATTATTAACCTGAGATTTTCATAATATTCTGGTCTAAGTTTGATTTGTAGATAATGACACTGTCATCGAAAAATTTGGCAGTGAAAAATAAAGCATAATATGCAATTGTCTGTAGGTTAAATTGTTATTATTAGACGTTTTTTTTGATATTAATTAACCCAGAATAGTTATCTAAATAGCTACCCATTAAGGTGGCTATTTTGTATTTATGAAACTGTAGAAATAATAAATCATTGTGATAGTAAATTAATCGTGAATTAATTATGTAATCATCACTGATGTACATTTAAAGATTTCACCATGTATACGCTCAGAGGGTCAGATTGATAATGGCCAAATTGAGATGTCAATTCAAAACCCAACCGCTGATACAACCTGATAGCCTCTGGTTGGTAAACCCCGGTCTCAAGATAAATATTCTTTAATTTTAATGTGTTAGATTTTTCTAATATTGCATTCATTAGCAATAATGCAATCCCTCTCCCTCGATAGTTAGGGCTGACAAAGACGCGCTTAACCTCAGGATATGGGGTTTCAGGTAATGTAAGAATCGCGCATCCTACAATTAATCCTTCCAATTTTGCGATATAAACGACTGTTGTCCCCTGAGACAGATTTTCAATAGATTCTGTATGATTGCTTTCTGCTGGGTAGAGTGCCTCTTGGTACGCATCTAATTGAGTAATCAATGTAATGAGTTCAGGAATAAACAGATCGCTCTGGCATATTTCAATATTCATAGTATGTCCCTCTCTCTACAGGCTATATCTTAGTCATCGAATGTAAAGTATTTGTATCCAATAACCAGAAGGGTAAATATTCACTATAGTTATATAGGTAAATGTACAAAGTAAAAGAAGAAATATAGGTTTCGCCTAAGGCTATAAAAAGTGCCAAATCGATTGAAAATGGAAGAAATACAATGAGACAGATCAAAGTTGGACTGGCACTGGGTGCAGGAGCGGCTAAAGGATGGGCACATATTGGTGTTATCAATGTGCTAAAAAAAATGGGGGTGACGATCGATGTCGTAGCGGGATGTTCGGTTGGCTCGTTAGTCGGTGCTGCATATGCCAGTGATCACTTGGATGTGATGGAACGCTGGGTAAGATCTTTTAAATACTGGGATGTTCTTCGACTGATGGATTTTTCCTGGCGCCGTGGTGGATTACTGCGAGGGGAGCGAGTATTCAATGCTGTGAACGAAATAATTGAAGTGCAGGATATCTCGCAATGTACGTTACCTTTTGGTTCAGTTGTTACAAATTTAACGACAGGCCGTGAGTTATGGCTAACAGAAGGAGATATAAAACAGGCTATTAGAGCATCGTGCAGTATGCCTGGGCTGTTTTCCCCTGTTCGTTATGGTGGCTATTGGCTTGTTGATGGCGCAGTTGTTAATCCTGTCCCTGTTTCTCTCGCTAGAGCGATGGGAGCCGATATCGTTATTGCCGTTGACTTGCAGCATGACGCACATTTGGTTCGGCAAGATATGCTTTCCTCACAAATATCTCTTGAAGGTAACCCCCCAGATATGCCTGAAAGTTGGCATCGGCGTTTAAAAATGCGGATCGCCAATATCGTTCCGGACCCGGCTAACAGTGTTCCTAGCGCGATGGAAATAATGTCAACATCAATTCAAGTGCTAGAGAACCGTTTAAAACGAAATCGAATGGCGGGTGATCCTCCTGATGTACTGATTCAACCCTATTGCCCGCAAATATCCCTGTTGGATTTTCATCGCGCTGATGAAGCAATAGCCGCTGGGCAGTTAGCTGCTGAAAAGTGTGCTGAACAATTACACCATTTGATAAAACGCTGATAGATATAGATATATATCGGCCCAATAGTTCATGACAATTTCTGACAAGCACAAACATTCATTTTGAGCCACTATTACCATAAGGTTAGTAAGAGAAGCAGTGCATGGATAAACCACTAGCAGGCAAAAATATTCTAGTCATCGAAGATGAAACCGTCTTTCGCTCAGTTGTGGCGGGATTCTTGGGTTCACTCGGTGCGACAGTTCAGCAAGCCGGGAACGGCTTGGAGGCTCTTGATCAGCTAAAAATTCAGACTCCAGATCTGATTCTTTGCGATCTCGCCATGCCAAAAATGGGTGGCATAGAGTTTGTTGAAAGGTTACTGACTCAAGGTGTAAAGATTCCTGTTTTGGTTATCTCAGCGACAGATAAAATGACTGATATCGCAAAAGTTTTGCGTCTGGGTGTTAAGGACGTATTGCTAAAGCCGATTGTTGATTTAAATCGCTTACGTGAAGTTGTGTTGGCTTGCCTCTATCCTGCATTGTTTACTTCTCATGCCATTGAAGAAACTGAGCTTATACAAGATTGGGATGCGCTACGCAGAAATCCCTATAACGCGGCCCAACTGTTAAAACAGCTACAACCTCCAGCACAACAAACAATTGCACGCTGTCGGATAAATTACCGGCAATTGACCATGGTTGAGAAACCAGGATTGGTACTTGATATTGCCGCATTGTCAGATAAGGATTTAGCATTTTATTGTTTGGATGTAACGCGAGCGGGGGATAATGGTGTTTTAGCCGCTTTGCTATTACGCGTGCTATTTAACGGGATTTTACAAGAACATTTAGCGCATCAGCAGCATCGCTTACCTCAGATGTCATCTCTACTTGAACAAGTTAACCAACTATTAAGGCGAACTCATCTCGATGGGCAATTTCCTTTGTTGGTGGGTTACTATCATGTGGAATATCAGAATTTAATACTGGTCTCAGCGGGCTTGCATGCAAATGTTAATGCAGGCAAAAACCAGATTCAGCTCAGTAATGGCGTGCCTCTTGGAACACTGAAAACAACGCATCTAAACCAAATTAGCCAACGTTGTGAAGCATGGCAATGTCAGGTGTGGGGAGGAGGGAGTCGGTTACGTTTGATGCTTTCCGCTGATGAATAGCTCAGATATTAAGTCAGTCACTGGAAAACCACCTAATCTTTAATGCATTCATCTTTTATTTACGGTTACCGCCAGCCAAACATAAATACTCCTATAACGAATCTGCGAAATAAAGCCAATTTGTTTCAATCGATGTGCCTGAGCGAGATGTCAAAAATATCGGTTGATATACTCCCGCTCTTACTTATCTCTAAAAATTGGCTATTAGCATTTTGATTCGTTAGCAATAAGGTTACGTCGCCTCAGGCTAAATTAAGGTTAGTTCCTGATAATAGTGAGTAGTACGCCCCTTATTCGAGTTCTACTTGAGGATTGTTTGAATGAAAGTTACGGTTTTTGGTATTGGTTATGTCGGGTTGGTTCAAGCCGCAGTTCTGGCAGAGGTTGGCCACGATGTTCTCTGCATTGATGTTGATGCAAAAAAAGTTGCTGATTTACAAGATGGCCGCATTGCTATTTTTGAACCAGGACTGGCATCGTTAGTAAAGGAAAACTATGACGAGGGGAGACTTCAATTTTCTACGGATGCAAAGGCTGGCGTAGCGCACGGTACTATTCAGTTTATTGCTGTGGGTACTCCCCCTGATGAAGATGGTGCTGCTGATTTGAAATATGTCCTTGAGGTCGCTGACACTATTGCTAAATATATGGATGCACCGAAAGTCATTATTGATAAATCTACTGTCCCCGTAGGAACTGCGGATAAAGTACGGGAAAGAATACAAACTGTTCTTCAGCAGCGCGACCAAGAAATAGTATTCAATGTGGTTTCAAACCCCGAATTTTTGAAAGAAGGGGCGGCAGTTGCTGACTGTAAACGACCAGAACGTATCGTTATCGGTATTGATACAAATGATAATGGTGTTATCGATTTAATTAGTGAGCTATATGAACCGTTTAATCGAAACCATGACCGCATATTAATTATGGATATTCGCAGCGCGGAACTGACGAAATATGCAGCGAATGGCATGCTTGCAACCAAAATCAGCTTTATGAATGAGATTTCGAATATTGCAGAGCGATTGGGTGCTGATATCGAGAAAGTACGACAAGGCATCGGTTCTGATTCTCGTATTGGCTACCATTTTATTTATTCGGGTTGCGGTTATGGCGGGTCCTGTTTTCCCAAAGATATTCAGGCGTTAATTCGTACAGCTGAAAGTAATGGCTATCAACCACATTTGCTACAAGCAGTCGAACAGATCAATAACCAACAGAAGTATAAATTGGCCGAATTTATTCAACATCATTTTTCTTCACAACTTGCTGGAAAAATATTAGCTCTATGGGGATTAGCTTTTAAACCCAATACAGATGATATGCGAGAAGCCCCTAGTCGGATTTTAATGGAGACATTGTGGGAAGCCGGAGTGACTATTCAGGCTTATGATCCAGAGGCTATGGATGAAGCACAGCGAATTTATGGCGCAAGGGATGACTTGAGATTAATGGGGACAAAAGAGGCAGCATTACAAGGTGCTGATGCATTAGTTATTTGCACCGAATGGCAAAATTTTAGGGCTCCAGATTTTGATATGATCAAGTCTTGTCTGAAACAACCCGTTATTTTTGATGGGCGTAATTTGTACGATCCTGAGCGGTTAAATAGCCGAGGATTCACTTATTATGGGATTGGTCGTGGTGCGTCGATTAATCGGTTGTAATAAGTGAGAAAGATGATTTTATGTGTTGGGTGCAAAATTTAAATTAGTTCTGTTTTGTAGCCAACGCTATCGTGGTTGGGCTTAGATACTGTCGCTTATTGCTTAATTTCACTTATATTACAGTCAATGGTGTCGTTAGGGCACCACAGCTATATCGATTATTATGATGTTATAAATTAGCAGAGTATTCTTATCGATTTACAATCAGAGTGATTGCACAGGGTTATTTATTGGAAATGATATGTTTAGACGGCCCTAACATCGATGATGTTTTGTCAGCGATTGAGTGGGGGTAATTTACCCGCGTAGGGTAAAAATACTGATTGGCAGTTTGGCGATAAACAAAAAATACCCCCCATATAATAGGAGGGTATTCTCATCACAATAGTAAATTAACTATTACGATTACAGCAGGAAATCATCCAGTGATTTACCTTGTTCTTCAATGGCTTTCTTAATCACTGCTGGGGTACGGCCTTGGCCAGTCCAGGTTTTAACATCGCCATTTTCATCGGTATACTGATATTTAGCAGGGCGTGCAGCACGTTTTGATTTACCAGTAGCCGCTTTAGCAGCAGCCATAGTATTCAACAGTTCGTTTGGATCAATACCATCTGCAATAAGCATTTCGCGGTATTGTTGTAATTTACGTGTGCGTTCTTCAATTTCAGCCTGTACTTGGGAGTCTTCTTCGCGGCGTTCGTTAACGACCACTTCGAGTTTCTCAAGCATTTCTTCTAATGTTTCAAGAGTGCATTCACGCGCTTGTGCACGCAGAGTACGGATGTTGTTAAGAATTTTTAACGCTTCGCTCATTGTCCTGGTCTCAAATTATAATTGGTGGGGGGGCGTCTGGATAATAATAGAGTGCTATTTTAATTTCTGCAATAGCCAATTTGATTGGTATACTCGAATTTACGTATTTTATTAGTGAAAATTTGCTGCGTGCTACTAATAAACGGCGAGCACTTGTTATTATCTGAGCTGTTTTTAACGTGAAAGTTCGTTTTGCTCCCTAATGATCCTACTTGCGAACATGATTTTCTCACTAAGTTATAAGTTTGCTTTATATCAATAAAGCAAAAATAGGTTCCTTCGCTTGTAAGGATGCACAATAACTGATCGCATAAGTGCGTCGGGATATTGATATAGCTCTAACGAAATATTGAGTAAGAAAAAAGCATGTGCCATCGGAATTGTCAGGTTATGACAATATTTGTTATCACTATTTTACGAATTAATCATGAGAACACATTACCAGCATCATTAATGAACCAATCGTGCTGCGTACATATCGGACACAATTGGTTTCCCTTCTCTCAGGTTTGGTTAATGTTCAAGCAGAATATTTCAACTGTATCAATATTGTGAAATTGGTCATGTAATGTGTCTAATAATAGCGCATGTTTCACATGAAAGTTCTATCAATGACATTAGCTATATCATTACTTAATATAAAAAACAGTAATATAGATGAGGTGGCCAGCTCACCGCGAAGCCTGAATTTATGATAAACTACAAATTCATTGTCACTATGACCATTTATTATACCACTGGAGTTACGGGCCCATGGCTCAACTTTATTTTTATTACTCAGCGATGAATGCTGGGAAGTCAACCGCGCTATTACAGTCCTCTTATAACTACCAAGAGCGTGGGATGCGCACTCTGGTTTTTACGGCCGAGATTGATAATCGCTTTGGGGTTGGAACTGTCAGTTCGCGTATAGGACTGTCCTCACAAGCGATGCTGTTCAATAGCGGGACATCATTATTATCTATTATCGCTGCTGAACATCAGGATAAACCTGTCCATTGTGTTTTACTTGATGAGTGCCAATTTCTGACAAAAGAGCAAGTTCAGGAATTGTGCCAAGTGGTCGATGAATTAAATATCCCTGTTCTGTGTTATGGCTTACGTACCGATTTTCTTGGCGAGCTATTCCCGGGCAGCAAGTATTTGTTGTCTTGGGCCGACAAATTGGTTGAGCTAAAAACAATTTGTCATTGCGGGCGTAAAGCAAATATGGTGTTACGTCTGGATGAACAGGGGCGGGCGATGCATGATGGTGAACAGGTCGTCATCGGGGGCAATGAAAGTTACGTCTCAGTTTGTCGCCGCCATTATAAAGAAGCTATCAAAGCCGCGTGCCTGCAACAGCATCAGCAACACCCTTAATCACCTCATACCTCAGATAAGATACCTCACGCGCTTTATCCGTAAAGCTGTGGGGTAACCAGCCTATTCTTGCATTAACTCCATAGGACTTCATACAGGCTCATTTATTGTGATTATCTGTCATGGCAACCTCTCAGTGGCTCTTTATTTAGGTGAGAATCGCAGTGCCGTACGTATTTGAGCTTTTAACTCAGAGAACAATGCAGAATAGATGACCCGGCTAAAAAACTGTATCAAGGCACCGAACGAATTGCCCGCAGAGAGCACCACAAAACGCGAAATGGGGAGAGTTTATCGAGTCGGGGGGGAAGGTTAAGGCAAAAGCACGGTGCTGCTGTGATGACAGGTTGAGGAAGATAAGACGCTATTGAGTATGGGCCATGCAATTTGATGATGGCGTTATAGCAAAAGAAACCCCCGAATAACGAGTGTCATTCGGGGGTTAGGCCTTCTCGGGTTCACCTCTATCGAAAATGAGGTTCACACATTGAGATGGCGATTACTTTTTAGCTTTTTTCTCAGCTTTAGGTGCTGGAGCTACCACGGCTGCTTCTTCACTCGCAAGCTCTTCGCTAAATTCACGGCCATAGTAAGTATCCATCAGAATCTGTTTCAACTCAGAGATCAGTGGGTAACGTGGGTTAGCACCGGTACACTGGTCATCAAATGCATCTTCAGACAATTTGTCTACTTTAGCCAAGAAGTCAGCTTCCTGAACGCCTGCTTCACGGATTGAAGTAGGGATGCCCAATTCTGCTTTTATTCCATCTAACCAAGCTAGCAGTTTCTGGATTTTCTGTGCGGTACGGTCGCCCGGTGCACTTAGGCCCAGATGGTCTGCGATTTCAGCATAACGGCGACGCGCTTGTGGGCGGTCATACTGGCTGAAAGCAGTCTGTTTGGTTGGGTTGTCATTCGCGTTGTAGCGGATAACGTTGGAAATCAACATCGCATTTGCCAAGCCATGTGGGATGTGGAACTCAGAACCCAGTTTGTGGGCCATTGAGTGACAGACACCCAAGAAGGCGTTGGCAAAAGCGATACCGGCGATAGTTGCTGCGTTGTGAACACGTTCACGTGCAACAGGATTTTTAGCGCCTTCGTTGTAGCTGGCAGGCAGGAATTCTTTCAGCAGTTTCAGTGCTTGCAGAGCCTGACCATCAGAGTATTCATTTGCCAGTACAGAAACATAAGCTTCCATAGCATGAGTGACGGCGTCCAAACCACCGAAAGCACACAGAGACTTAGGCATATTCATAACCAGGTTGGCATCAACGATAGCCATATCTGGGGTCAATGCGTAGTCAGCCAATGGATATTTCTGACCTGTAGCATCATCGGTAACTACCGCGAATGGAGTTACTTCAGAACCTGTACCTGATGTGGTTGTTACGGCGATCATTTTCGCTTTCACGCCCATTTTCGGGAACTTGTAAATACGTTTACGGATATCCATAAAGCGCAATGCCAGTTCTTCGAAGTGGGTTTCAGGGTGCTCATACATAACCCACATGATTTTGGCAGCATCCATCGGTGAACCACCACCCAGCGCGATGATCACGTCTGGTTTGAATGAGTTCATCTGCTCTGCACCTTTACGTACGATGCTCAGGGTAGGGTCAGCTTCTACTTCGAAGAAGACTTCAGTTTCGATACCGTGAGATTTCAGTACGCTAGTGATTTGATCAGCATAACCGTTGTTGAACAGGTAGCGGTCAGTCACGATGAAGGCACGTTTTGCACCGTCAGTTGCCACTTCTTCCAACGCGATAGGCAGGGAGCCACGACGGAAGTAAATAGATTTCGGGAGTTTATGCCACAACATGTTTTCTGCTCGCTTAGCCACAGTTTTCTTGTTGATCAAGTGTTTCGGACCGACGTTTTCAGAGATGGAGTTACCACCCCAAGAACCGCAACCCAGCGTCAGAGATGGCGCTACTTTGAAGTTATACAGGTCACCGATACCACCATGAGAGGCAGGCGTGTTGATCAGAATTCGGGCGGTTTTCATTCTATCGCCGAAATACTTAACGCGCGCAGGCTGGTTATCTTGGTCTGTATACAGGCAAGATGTATGGCCGATACCGCCCATTTCCACCAGTTTTTCTGCTTTTTCAACAGCGTCTTCGAAGCTCTTCGCACGATACATTGCCAAAGTAGGTGACAGTTTTTCGTGAGCAAATGGCTCTGATTCATCAACAACTTTAACTTCGCCGATAAGAATCTTGGTGTTAGCTGGAACTTTGATGCCTGCCATTTCAGCAATTTTAGTGGCTGGTTGACCTACGATAGCCGCATTCAGGCCACCATTTTTCAGGATGATATCCTGAACAGCTTTCAACTCTTTACCCTGTAACAGGTAACCACCGTGTGAAGCAAAACGCTCGCGAACGGCATCGTATACAGAATCCACAACAATGATGGACTGTTCTGAAGCACAAATCACACCGTTATCAAAGGTTTTAGACATCAAGATAGATGCGACAACGCGTTTGATATCTGCAGTTTCGTCAACAACTACAGGTGTATTACCTGCACCTACGCCGATAGCAGGTTTACCTGAACTGTATGCGGCTTTAACCATGCCTGGACCACCCGTTGCCAGAATCAGGTTAATGTCTGGGTGGTGCATCAGTTGGTTAGACAACTCAACCGTTGGCGCATCAATCCAACCGATAATATCTGCTGGCGCACCTGCTGCGATGGCGGCTTGAAGCACGATATCGGCGGCTTTATTGGTTGCGTCTTTAGCGCGTGGGTGTGGAGAGAATACGATACCGTTACGGGTTTTCAGGCTAATTAACGCCTTGAAGATAGCGGTAGAGGTCGGATTAGTGGTTGGTACGATACCGCAGATCAAACCGATAGGTTCAGCGATAGTGATAGTACCGAAGGTTTTGTCTTCTTCTAAAATGCCACAAGTCTTTTCATCTTTGTAAGCATTGTAAATGTATTCAGAAGCAAAGTGGTTTTTGATCACTTTGTCTTCCACAATACCCATGCCTGATTCTTCTACAGCCAGTTTGGCTAAAGGAATACGGGCATCTGCGGCAGCTAGAGCTGCGGCACGGAAGATTTTATCAACCTGCTCTTGAGTGAAGTTGGCATACTCGCGCTGGGCTTTCTTGACGCGTGCTACTAGCTCGTTAAGTTCAGCGACATTCGTTACAGCCATAATGCTCTCCTGATAATGTTAAACTCTTTTAGTAAATGAGCTGTTGAAGCAACAAGTATAGACAGGCTCTAGCATGCTGTACTGTCAATTAGAGATAGTTTTTGTATCTTACTTTCTCATTTTCACCGCTGATTTACTGAAAGAGCTTTTAGTCTGCTAGGAATAAATTTGGATAAAAGGATTATTTTCAACCTTTATACTCTATTTCTTCGCAGTGCATTCTTCACTACAGGCCAGAGCTTAACTATTCTTAGGTATGTTTTTCGTGATTTAAATCACAAAATTAGCAAGCTGACACCATTCAGCAATTATTTGTTGAGAGTAATTATCATTAACATAAAAAAAGTGATAATTCATGACGTTAATACACCATTAACGCCACAGGGTATTAACAATAATGACGCTTTTAACCGATAAGCATTTACCCAGTATAAATGCAGGTTTATTACATGGATTCCTGTGACTAATTCCATTACATTAGCGCGCACATCTGTATGGTAGTGGCTCTAAGGTCGATTTTTAGTGAAAAGTGCTGTGGTGTGATGTTCGAATAATGCAGAATAGTATCTGCGCGTGGATGACATCATTTGTGTCGCAAATCTTCCTGATTCTGACCATAAAGTGTGTTGTCTGGGGCATTGGTGAAAATGGCCCGTTGTCTGTGATGTATTTATTAGCAATTTCGCGGAGTGATGTGTGAGTCAATCACTGTTGGACCTTTCAGGTTACATCAAGTTTTTTGTTGGCTTATTTGCGCTGGTTAATCCGGTCGGTATTCTACCGGTATTTATCAGTATGACTAGCTATCAGGCGGCGGCAGGGCGGGACAAAACCAACCTAACAGCTAACCTGTCGGTAGCCATTATCTTGTGGATCTCTCTGTTCTTGGGGGATGCCATCCTGAAAATTTTTGGCATTTCTATTGATTCATTCCGAATAGCGGGTGGGATCTTGGTTGTCAGCATTGCAATGTCGATGATCAGCGGCAAACTCGGTGAAGACAAGCAGAATAAACAGGAAAAAACAGAAACTGCCGTACGAGAAAGTATCGGTGTTGTTCCACTGGCATTGCCATTGATGGCAGGACCAGGCGCTATCAGTTCAACTATAGTGTGGAGCTCTCGCTATCACAGTTGGCAAAACCTGCTGGGGTTGACTGTCGCGGTTGCTCTGTTTGCATTTTGCTGTTGGTTATTGTTCCGTGCTGCACCGCTATTGGTTCGATTGTTAGGGCAAACCGGTATCAACGTTATCACGCGTATTATGGGTTTATTGCTGATGGCATTGGGTATCGAATTCATTGTGACAGGTATTAAGGCTATTTTCCCCGGATTACTTTAATCTAACCAGTTCATTAGAATCCACGACTCATCATCTTAGAAAGGCCACCTGTTTATTACCGGTGGTCTTTTGCTTTTCGTAAGTAAAAGACTCAAATCATTAGGCATTAATTTGGTGCAGATAATGTATGAAGTTTAATCTGTTGCACTTAAATGCTGCAATAATGGTTGTTCTGTATAAATAATTTAGCTTAAGGCTTATTTTTATATCTTTAATAATAATTCACACACTCTCCGATTAAATAAAATGCGCGAGTTGTTGTTAAAATGCTCACATCATTCTGTAGGGCTTGTGCTGAATTTATCTAGGTGTTATTAGTGATTAGACCCAGATGTGTAGGGGTTTATTCTGGTAACGATATAAATGTTAACTTTATGTTTCTTTTCGCTGTTTTGAAGCATATTTTCCGGTGTGAAGTTAAATGGTGGTGTGTGTTTTTTGTATAAAATCAGTAGCTTAATTATTTATGACATTGCTAATGTAGTGAGTCACTATCGTTAGCTATGTATTGAAATAGAGAATTGCTTAACATTTCTGTAAAAATTATTGGCGTCGGATATCGGGTTCTGTTAGTTTCCGGTCAATTCGCTGACGAGAGTTTTCTTGTTTTTTCAAAGAAACTGGGCCGTAATTTTTATCTTGGAATAGTTATTGCTAGTCGTTGTTGGTGGCAGATTGACGCAGACCTAGAGAAAACATCACAAATCTCGCAAAAGGGCGGATAGAAATGCAAATAAAGTTTAAACAGCGACCACTGGCAATAATTGGCACTATTCTGGGTTTGTCATTCTCCACGGTCTCAATGGCGGCAACAATTCCTACTGGTGTGGTATTAGCTCTAGATCAGAGTATTACTATTAATAATGGTTCTGAAGTGGCTTCTCTGGACCCGCATAAAGTCGAAGGAAACCCTGAAACCAATATTATCCTCAACCTCTTAGAAGGGTTGGTGAGTAATGATGCTAATGGACATATCATTCCAGCTGTCGCGACCCGCTGGGATAATGACGGCTATAAAATATGGACTTTCCATTTGCGTGATGGCGCAGTGTGGAGTGATGGCTCACCCGTCACCGCACAAGATTTTGTTTATAGTTGGCAGCGTTTGGCAGATCCTAAAATAGGTTCACCCTATGCCAGTTATTTACAATATGCTCAAATTGAGAATGTTAACGAGGTACTAAAAGGGACTAAAAAGCCAGATGAGTTAGGTGTTAAGGCCCTTGATAGCAAAACATTGCAAGTGACTCTGACTGAGCCTGTTCCTTATTTTATCAGTATGTTATCGCATACCTCAATGAAGCCTGTTAAGCGTGATGTTGTGGAAAAATACGGCGATAAGTGGACACTTCCACAAAACTTTGTGGGTAATGGTGCCTACCAGTTAAAAAACTGGGTCGTTAATGAACGCATTGTGCTTGAGCGCAACCCAACATATTGGAATAACAAAGAGACCGTTATTAATCAGGCCACTTTTTTACCAATAACCTCAGAAGTCAGCGACATTAATCGTTATCGCAGTGGTGAAATTGATATTACTAATAGCGCCATTCCGCCAAATTTATTCGCCAAAATGAAGAAAGACCTGCCATCGCAGGTTCATGTCAACCCGTATCTTTGCACCTTCTATTACGAAATTAATAATCAGAAAGCACCATTTACTGATGCAAGGGTAAGAACAGCAATCAAATTAACGCTGGATCGAGATATTATTGCGACCAAAATTATGGGGCAAGGGCAGATTCCTGCTTATGGTTTTACCCCAACATTTACGGAGGGGGGGAATTTCGCATTGCCAGAATGGGCAAGTTGGCCTCAAGAGAAACGCAACGCTGAGGCAAAAAGATTGCTCGCAGAAGCTGGTTTTAACGCCGAGAATCCACTGACGTTTAATTTGCTCTACAACACGTCAGATCAAAATAAACAGCAAGCTATTGCTGCTGCATCTATGTGGCAAAAGAATCTGGGGGCCACTGTCACCTTACAGAATCAAGAGTGGAAAACATCATTAGAAAGTCGCCACCAGGGCCAATTTGATGTTGCCAGAGCAACCTGGTGCGGCGATTACAATGAGCCGACTGCTTTTCTCAATATGTTGTTGTCAGACAGCAGTAATAATACATTCTTCTATAAGAACCCAGAGTTCGATGCGCTTTTAGCGCAAACATTGGCAGCGCCTGATGCCAATGCACGTACCGCGTTATATCAACAAGCTGAAAATTTATTGGATAAAGATTCTGCAATGGTTCCGGTCTACTACCGCGTCAGTGTTCGGCTTATTCGGCCAACGGTGGGAGGATTTACGGGCAAAGACCCGCAAGACTTGGTGGATTTGAAAAATCTTTATATTCGTAAGTTGTAATCACTGGAAATATTGATTGCAGCAAGAAACAGAATCACGAAGTATTTAGTAAAGACAGAGTCATAGGGGTGTATAACGCAGCACGAATTTTCGCCTGCTGCAAATACATAGAATATTTATATCGTCGGATTCGTTCCCCGAGCGATGTAATTTAAAAATGCCTTTTAAAGGCGAAGCATGTCCCGTCACTGGGCGATGCAATAATAAAAACTGGAGTGGATATAAGCATGACCAACATCACAAAGAAAAGTCTCTTGGCCGCAGGTATTGTGGCTGCCTTGGGTATGATGGCTGTAGGAAATACGTTTGCGGCAGATGTGCCTGCAGGCGTGCAATTGGCTGAAAAACAAGTTTTAGTCCGCAATAATGGATCCGAACCGCAATCGCTGGACCCACATAAAATTGAAGGTGTACCTGAATCAAATATCTCCCGTGACCTATTAGAAGGGCTGGTTATCAATGACCCTAACGGTAAAATTTTGCCGGGTGTCGCTGAGAGTTGGGATAATAAAGATTTTAAAGTTTGGACCTTCCATTTACGTAAAGATGCTAAATGGTCAAATGGTGACCCTGTAACGGCACAGGATTTTGTTTATAGCTGGCAACGTCTGGCTGACCCGAAAACCGTTTCCCCTTATGCAAGCTACGTACAATATGCACATATCGCGAATATTGACGATATTATCACGGGTAAAAAGTCGCCTGATACGTTGGGTGTGAAGGCGTTGGATGACCATACTCTGGAAGTCACACTTACCGAGCCAGTTCCTTATCTGGACAAACTACTTGCTCACCCATCTATGTCCCCGGTGAATAAAACCGTGGTTGAGAAATTTGGTGATAAGTGGACTCAGCCACAAAACTTTGTTGGTAATGGCGCTTATAAGCTGAAAGATTGGACCGTTAACGAACGTATTGTTTTAGAACGCAGTCCAACCTATTGGGATAATGCGAAAACCGTGATTAATCAGGTAACTTACCTGCCAATCTCTTCTGAAGTGACTGATGTTAACCGCTATCGCAGTGGTGAAATCGACATGACTTACAACAACATGCCGATTGAACTGTTCCAGAAATTGAAAAAAGAGATCCCACAGGAAGTTCATGTTGATCCGTATCTGTGTACCTATTACTACGAAATCAACAACCAAAAAGCCCCATTCACCGATGCTCGAGTACGTGAAGCACTGAAACTGGGCATGGATCGCGATATCATTGTGAATAAAGTGAAAAACCAAGGTGATTTACCGGCTTATGGTTTCACCCCACCGTACACCAGTGGTGCGGAGTTAACACCGCCAGAATGGTTTAGCTGGACACAAGAAAAACGCAATGAAGTGGCGAAGAAATTACTGGCAGAAGCAGGTTACACTAAAGATAAGCCACTGACATTCAACCTGTTGTACAACACTTCTGATTTACATAAAAAGCTGGCTATTGCAGCGGCTTCTATCTGGAAGAAAAATCTGGGTGTTGACGTCAAGCTGGAAAATCAAGAGTGGAAAACGTTCCTTGATACCCGCCATCAAGGGACTTTCGATGTTGCACGTGCCGGTTGGTGTGCTGACTATAACGAACCTTCTTCATTCCTGAATATGATGCTGTCTGACAGCAGTAATAACACCGTGCATTATAAGAGCCCGGCGTTTGATAAGCTGATGGGAGATACGCTGAAAGTTAAATCTGAGAAAGAGCGTGCTGGTTTATACCAACAAGCTGAAGTGTTGCTGGATAAAGATTCCGCTATCGTACCTTTGTTCTACTACGTGAATGCCCGTTTAGTGAAACCTTATGTCGGTGGGTATACCGGTAAGGATCCACTGGATAATATGCACGTTAAAGATCTTTATATTATCAAGCACTAATAGAGTAAGGGCAGCCACTCAATTTGTGTGCTGCCCTTAATGCTTTGAAATATAAAGTCGCAGTAAGAGGCTAAAGGTACAGGCAATGTTAAAATTTATTCTACGCCGCTGTCTGGAAGCAATTCCGACACTTTTCATTTTGATCACCATTTCATTCTTTATGATGCGTCTAGCCCCGGGCAGCCCATTTACCGGCGAGCGCAATCTTCCACCTGAAGTTATGGCGAATATTGAGGCGAAATATCACCTCAATGACCCCGTTTATAAGCAGTATTTCAATTATCTGGGGCAACTGGCACAAGGTGATCTTGGGCCATCGTTCAAATATAAAGATTACACAGTCAATGAGTTGGTTTCAGCATCGTTTCCTGTTTCGGCAAAACTCGGATTCGCCGCATTTTTACTGGCAGTGGTATTAGGGGTGAGTGCCGGTGTGATTGCCGCACTAAACCAAAATACCAAGTGGGATTATACCGTCATGGGGTTTGCTATGACTGGAGTGGTTATTCCCAGTTTCGTCGTGGCACCGCTATTAGTGCTGGTTTTCGCCATTATATTAAAATGGCTACCGGGTGGAGGATGGAATGGCGGGGCACCGAAATACATTATTTTGCCGATGGTGGCACTGTCGCTGGCTTATATCGCCAGTATCGCGCGTATTACCCGCGGTTCAATGATTGAAGTTCTTCATTCCAATTTTATTCGTACTGCGCGGGCCAAGGGCTTGCCACTGCGAGTTATTGTATTGCGTCATGCATTAAAGCCCGCATTACTGCCGGTTCTGTCTTATATGGGGCCTGCATTTGTCGGTATTATCACCGGCTCAATGGTGATTGAAACTATTTTTGGTTTGCCGGGCATAGGTCAGTTGTTCGTCAACGGAGCGTTAAATCGCGATTACTCTCTGGTCTTAAGTTTGACCATTTTAGTGGGTGCTTTAACTATTTTATTTAATGCGATTGTCGATGTGCTGTATGCCGTCATTGATCCGAAAATCCGTTACTAGCACTGGAGCACGCCCATTATGTTGAGCAAAAAAAATAGCGAAGCTCTAGAAGTTTTCAGTGAAAAACTGGAAGTTGAAGGGCGTAGCCTTTGGCAGGATGCCCGCCGCCGCTTTATTCATAACCGCGCGGCGATCACCAGTTTGGTGATCCTTATGTTTATTACCTTATTTGTTATTCTAGCCCCGATGCTGGCGCAGTTTTCCTATTCGGATACGGATTGGGGCATGATGTCTGCAGCACCCGATATGGAATCAGGACACTATTTTGGGACTGATTCCTCTGGCCGAGATCTGCTGGTTCGCGTTGCCATTGGTGGGCGAATTTCCTTGATGGTCGGTGTTGCTGCGGCACTGGTTGCCGTGGTCGTCGGCACATTGTATGGATCGTTATCCGGTTATCTTGGCGGGAAAGTTGACTCGTTGATGATGCGCTTATTGGAAATCCTGAACTCATTTCCTTTCATGTTTTTCGTCATTCTGCTGGTGACTTTCTTTGGCCAGAATATTCTATTGATATTTGTGGCTATAGGTATGGTGTCTTGGCTGGATATGGCGCGTATTGTGCGTGGACAGACTTTAAGTTTGAAGCGGAAGGAGTTTATTGAAGCGGCGCTAGTGGGCGGAGTTTCCACGCGCAATATCGTTTTACGCCATATTGTTCCGAACGTGTTAGGGGTGGTGGTGGTATACGCATCTCTATTGGTTCCCAGCATGATTTTGTTTGAATCTTTCCTGAGTTTCCTTGGGTTAGGTACACAAGAACCACTGAGTAGCTGGGGGGCATTACTTAGTGATGGCGCTAACTCAATGGAAGTTTCTCCTTGGTTATTGATGTTCCCTGCCGGCTTCTTGGTAGTGACTTTGTTCTGTTTTAACTTTATCGGCGATGGCTTGCGTGATGCCCTCGACCCGAAAGATCGCTGAGGAGTCGCACCATGACGACGATAGATAATCAGTCTGCTGTTCAGCAATCGAGCTTGTTTGAGCACAATGTACTGCTAGATGTGAAGGACCTGACGGTCACTTTCGGCACACCCGATGGTGATGTTACTGCGGTTAACGCACTGAATTTTGATCTGCGCGCCGGTGAAACATTGGGCATTGTTGGAGAGTCTGGTTCCGGCAAATCTCAAACGGCGTTTGCTTTGATGGGGTTACTGGCCAGTAATGGTCGGATAGGCGGCTCGGCAAAGTTTAATGGCCGTGAAATCCTGAATTTGCCCGAAAAGCAGCTAAACCGTTTACGGGCTGAAGAAATCTCAATGATTTTCCAAGATCCTATGACCTCTCTGAACCCGTATATGCGTGTGGGTGAGCAGTTGATGGAAGTGCTGCAACTGCATAAGAAGATGAGTAAGAGTGAGGCATTTGAAGAGTCAATCCGCATGCTTGATGCGGTGAAAATGCCTGAAGCACGCAAGCGCATGCGCATGTATCCGCATGAATTTTCAGGTGGTATGCGCCAGCGTGTGATGATTGCAATGGCATTATTGTGTCGGCCTAAACTGTTAATTGCTGATGAGCCAACCACAGCGTTGGATGTTACGGTTCAAGCTCAAATCATGACTTTGCTGAATGAACTAAAGAATGAGTTTAATACCGCCATTATCATGATTACTCATGACCTTGGGGTAGTTGCTGGCATTTGTAATAAAGTTCTGGTGATGTATGCAGGTCGAACGATGGAGTATGGCCAGGCACGTGATGTTTTTTATCATCCAAGCCATCCGTATTCTAT
Organism: Yersinia vastinensis; assembly: GCF_044905075.1. NCBI lineage: Bacteria > Pseudomonadati > Pseudomonadota > Gammaproteobacteria > Enterobacterales > Yersiniaceae > Yersinia > Yersinia vastinensis. The sequence continues at coordinate 2,520,406 of NZ_CP173260.1, read as the reverse complement.
TGGTTTGCTGAATGCAGTTCCTCGCCTTGATGCTGAAGGCGAATCTCTCATGACTATTCCGGGTAACCCACCCAATCTACTGCGCTTGCCGAAAGGCTGCCCATTCCAACCTCGCTGCCAGTATGCAATGGATCGCTGTTCAACGGCGCCCGCATTAGAGCATTTTGGTGATGGCCGTTTACGTGCCTGCTATAAACCAGTAGGGGAGTTGGTATGAATGCCATGACAGAGAAGAAAGTTTTGTTGGAAGTGGCTGACCTGAAAGTGCATTTTGATATTCAGGATGGCAAACAGTGGTTCTGGCAGCCGAGCAAAACCCTCAAGGCCGTCGATGGTGTCACCTTACGTTTGTATGAGGGTGAAACCTTGGGCGTCGTGGGTGAATCTGGCTGTGGTAAATCTACTTTTGCCCGTGCCATTATTGGCTTGGTGAAGGCGACCGGCGGTAGTGTGGCTTGGTTGGGCAAAGATCTGCTCAATATGAGTGATGCCGAATGGCGTGCGACGCGCAGTGATATACAGATGATATTTCAGGATCCACTGGCATCATTAAATCCACGAATGACCATTGGCGATATCATTGCTGAACCCTTGCGGACTTACCATCCCAAAATGCCGCGTCAAGAAATCAAAGACAAAGTGAAAGCCATGATGTTGAAAGTAGGTTTATTGCCTAACTTAATCAACCGCTATCCTCATGAGTTTTCAGGTGGTCAGTGTCAACGAATTGGCATTGCCCGTGCACTGATTTTGGAACCGAAACTGGTCATTTGTGATGAACCGGTATCGGCGCTGGATGTGTCAATTCAAGCTCAAGTCGTGAACTTATTGCAGCAATTGCAGCGCGAAATGGGGTTATCCCTGATTTTTATTGCCCATGATTTGGCTGTAGTAAAACATATTTCTGACCGAGTGTTGGTGATGTATTTGGGGCATGCTGTTGAGCTGGGCACCTATGATGAGGTTTACCATAATCCGCAGCATCCTTATACCAAAGCGTTGATGTCGGCAGTGCCTATCCCTGATCCGGATAAAGAAAAGGCGAAAGTGATTCAGTTATTGGAAGGGGAGTTGCCGTCACCGATAAACCCACCGTCGGGGTGCGTATTTCGCACTCGCTGCCCAATCGCGGGGCCTGAGTGTGCCAAGACTCGCCCATTATTGGAAGGCAGTTTCCGTCATGCAGTCTCTTGTCTAAAAGTGGACCCGTTATAAAGCCATTTAACGGCAATTGATAAGTTAATAAAAAGCCCCGCTAAATAAGTGGGGCTTTTTTATTCTCATTGAACATGAACCGCTGCGGATGAGCTCCCCGCTATTCTTTCCACAGTATATGGCACAATTTATGGTCTTTTTCACGGCATAAAAGAACACGAGCAAAGACATCGTTGATCTCTTCACCGTCATTGTCAGCAAGACCAATGACCACTTCGGCGAAAAAGTCTGGGTTTAAGTCAAAATCGACATGCTCTTGCCAGTCTTCAGCGGGATCAAATAACTCAGCACCGCCACGTTCTTCAAACTGAAGATTAAACAAAAGAATATCTGCTGGGTCGAGGTTGTCACCCGCCAGTTCTAGAAAGATATCGTACGCCTGTTCCAGTGTTTCATCTTCAGTTAGGCGGTTATTCAGGTCCATTAAGTTTGGCTCTTGTGCATTCTGATCCATTTGCAGATTCCCATTTATCATGTGCAGATTGCGCTCATTAAAACATTCTCTCTCTAACTTTTACAATTATTCTACTGCTGAAAATGAATAACTCAGAGAATCTACAATTGAATGACGGTTGGTATTCAATTTATTACAAGAAGGGGCTGAAAAAGTAGAATAACCGTTCAGTAACCCGATGCCAGAGTGGGCGCTTGTTCCAAACTTCCCCGTCTAATAACTTCGAACGAGCAATATAATCATCTTGAACTTGGGCTAAATCGGCACCGAAACCATCATCATCAATCACCAATGTGATTTCAAAATTCAGCCATAAACTGCGCATATCCAAATTTACCGTGCCAACTAAACTTAGCTGACCATCGACCAGCACACTCTTGCTGTGCAACAGGCCACCTTCAAATTGGTAAATTTTAACACCAGCATCAAGAAGTTCTGAGAAGAACCCTCGACTGGCCCAGCGAACCATCATCGAGTCGTTATCCCGCGGAACGATAATGCTCACATCGACACCGCGCTGTGCTGCGGTACAAATGGCGTGCAGTAAATCATCACTGGGAACTAAGTAAGGGGTGGTCATGACCAACTGCTTACGAGCGGCATACACAGCAGTTAATAATGCCTGATGAATCATCTCTTCAGGGAAGCCAGGGCCGGATGCGATGACTTGAATGGTATGACCGCTCTCTTCTTCGAACGGCATGATATGGGTATCTGGTGGCGGCGGCAGAATACGTTTGCCGGTTTCAATCTCCCAGTCACAGGCATAGACAATACCCATGGTTGTGGCCACAGGACCTTCCATGCGCGCCATCATATCAATCCATTGGCCCACACCAGCATCTTGTTTGAAGAAGCGTGGATCCACCATATTCATACTGCCGGTGTAGGCCACATAGTTGTCAATCAGGACCACTTTACGGTGTTGACGCAAATCCATACGACGGAAAAACACCCGGAAAACATTCACTTTGAGCGCTTCGACCACTTCGATTCCGGCATTGCGCATCATGGAAGGATATGGACTACGGAAGAATTGCTGACTTCCGGCTGAATCCAGCATCAGGCGACAGTGGACACCGCGACGTGCCGCGGCCATAAGAGACTCAGCAACTTGATCTACCAATCCTCCAGGCTGCCAAATATAAAACACCATTTCTATATTATGCCGGGCCAGTTCAATATCACGCACTAGCGCTTTTAACGTGTCATCAGTCGTTGTCAGTAATTGTAATTGATTACCTTTAACACCACTGATGCCTTGGCGTCGTTCACATAATTGGAATAAAGGTGTCGCGACCTCACTGTTGGAGCTGGCAAAAATGTGTTGGCAATCTTTCAGTTCACTTAACCAGCGCGCAGTGGAGGGCCACATGGCTTTTGCTCGCTCTGCACGCCGCTTGCCCAAATGAAGCTCACCAAATGAGAGGTAAGCAATGATCCCAACCAAAGGCAGAATATAGATAACAAGCAGCCATGCCATGGCCGAAGGAACGGCTCTGCGTTTCATCAGAATACGCAATGTTACCCCGGCAATAAGCAACCAATAGCCAAAAACAGAGAGCCAACTGATTACGGTATAAAATGTTGTCATAAGGGCGGAAATCCTGTTCACAAATGGTCGCTAAAGAGTGTACGCACAGTGTGGCAAAGGCGAAACCTTTAATCGGATATATTAATTGATAAAATCTTTTTAGCTAAAGGACTTGCAAGAATAAATATAGCAGGCGTTTGTTATTCTTCCTGCATTGATAACGATAGGATTTAGGGGGAAACATGCACTTTTACTGTGGGCCGACTTGGATCGAGGAGTGAAAAGTTTATAATAGCCCAGTTCTCAGCTTTGGAAGAGTCGTTTCATGAGACGGAGTAAAAATGAGGTAGGCCGTTGGCGTATGCTGCGGCAAAATCAACGCCGCAGAAGTCGTTGGCTTGAAGGTCAATCGCGGCGTTATCGCCATATCTATTGTATTCGCCAGCTTCATGAACATCAGCATCGTAGGGCGCTATTGTTCACCGTGGCTTATGAATGGTAATTCACGTGCTCGCTAATAAAAACAGTCTCTTCATGAGGCTGTTTTTGTTTCAGTCATTAAGATATTGGGCGATGACTAAATTTCTACTATAAAATTACGTGTATAACGCCATCAGCCGACACGGAATTTTACGTGATTCCTGTACAATAGTATGGTCTATTTGAAATTGAGTAATGATATTTTCCACTTTAAATTTCGTTTTCTTTCGCATAAAAATCACACCTATCCTAAATTATCAAAATGCGATAATTCTGATGTCATTTTTAATAATAGATAGTGCAGAATAATGATCTATCAGTTTATTTCACATCTGAATGGCATCGCGCTACCTTATATATTAGGCCGCTTCGTTCTAATCGTTCAGTTTCAGGGGTGTTACTGTTAGGTTGTTCGAAGTGGCCATCCTCCTGCTAAATATGTGATTCTGAAATAATAAACTTAATAATCATCATGATTGATTAATACTTTCTTATCTATCAATGGGTTGTTGATTGATGTTATTTTTTTCTTCAATTCTCATTATCGTTTTTAGTGATCAATAATAAAAAATTGATCAATTTTATCAATTGATCAATACTGCTGTTCTTATCAAAGAAAAGGATTTTACTGTGGATAGCAGGCTAAACATTGCAGTCGATTGCACTTTTATCTGTGAGCCGGTATACCAGCATAATGGTCAGTTACTGGCAGTGGAGTTATTGAGTCGTTTTACAACGTGTGCCTTTAAATCGCCTATTTATACCGAGCGTTTTTTGCATCAGCTTAATGCTCAGATGAAGGCCCAATTACTGCATGACCAATTATGTGCAGTAAAAAACCATCAGCAATGGCTTATTGAAAAACAAATAATACTCTCAATAAATATAGATTTTGATATGGCTCAAGCGGTGTTGTATGACGAGAAAGTCATATCATTATTAGACTCAATGCCTTTTATCCGACTGGAAATAATGGAGAGTTTTCCTAATCTGGGTGACGGTGCAAAGAATACACTATTAAGTAAGTTGGCTAAACGATATTCCTTGTGGTTGGATGACTTTGGCAGTGGCAATGCGCACATTGCTGCGGCAGCCAGTGGTTTCTTTGAATGTGTAAAGGTTGATAAGCATTTTTACTGGCAGTGGGGAGGGAGTGTGACGTTTGACAATCTGGTGACCCGCTTGCGTGATCACTGCCAGAATGTGGTTGTTGAAGGCGTAGAAACTCACCAACAATTTATCCAACTTACAGATATGGGTGTTGATGCCATGCAAGGTTACTTATTTAGTGCGTCTCCATTAAATGAACTCCATAACCTCACGCTGCACTATGACCATTTTGATGTCAGATAAGTTTACTCAAATGATACTCACGTAAAAATAATAATCCACACACAAGGAAAGAGAATTTTTGTCGGTAGGACATCAAGTTAGGAGGCTTTTGCTGTGAATATCACAGATATATGCTGTGGTTCGGTGGATGATATAGTCCCTATTACAGCAAAGGCTATCGTTCATGTCTCAATATAAATTAGCTAAAACAGTATTCTTTGGGGACTTAAAAACTAGCACCGCACTCTATAAATATGAAATTTATTGCGAAGAGTCTGAACTGATATACCACGCTGCTATTTATTCTGAGCAAGTCATTGCTGCCGGTAAACATACATATCCAGTATGGGTAAGAAAAGATCATATGATACTGAAATCACCAGCGCATATGTTGGATAAAGCGGTGGAGGCTTGTGAGGACCATTGGTTGAAGCACTATAAAGTGTAGTGGGGCACAGAGGGGAAAATAGTCAATCAAATACGCCTGAACGCAGGCGTATTGTGTGGATTAATAATGTTTATCAATTCAATTAATCAAATAATTCTGATAGAAAACTTTTCTTCTTGTAATGCTTAGGTTTTGAGTATCCGTGGTTATCACGGTCATGATGACGTTCACGGTCTCTCGGCTCAGAATAAGAGGCCGTTGCAGGCCCATTTTCCACAGATTTTTCGATGATTTTATCTAACTCTCCGCGATCCAGCCAGACTCCACGGCAATTTGGGCAGTAATCAATTTCAATGCTTTTACGTTCAGACATCACCAATTGGGTATCTTTGCATACTGGACACTGCATAGTCTTCATCTCCGCGTTTAACAAAATGGCTCAATATCTCAAGAGAGAAATCGATAATTCATTAGACAATGATTCTCAGTAATTATAAGTAAAGATGATTAAAGAGATGTAATTGCGAAGCGTTAGGATGAAGAATGATAAGCCGTTTTCTAGCGGGGCTGCCACGATGCTAGCGCGGCGGCCCGATAAGTATGGTGTCAGAATACTCGCTTATAGGGTTTAACAATGACTGATTGGTACACACCTGCGGTGACATAAGGGTCTTGTTCTGCCCAAGTTTCAGCCTCTTGCTGTGAGGCAAACTCGGCTATCACGGTAGAACCACTGAATCCGGCTGCACCGGGGTCTGCACTGTCAATCGCAGGGTTGGGGCCTGCGGTCAGTAAACGCCCTTGGTCCTGTAAAGTCTGCAAGCGTGCTAGATGTGCAGGGCGCACTGATAAGCGTTTCTCCAGTGAATCGGGAACATCGGTCGAGAAGATTACATAAAACATGTTTCACCTTTAAAATTATTATCATGATATGCATCGAATTTGGTATCCCATAACAGCATGTTCCACCCATAAATTCAATAAGGTGCGCTAATGGCGCTGTATCCATTATCTGGCGCTTACCCCAGTAATGAACAATGAAATAAAATGATAATTAAGGGTAAATAGAAAGTACCATTTCGTTGATATTGTCGCTTAAAACACCATTTAAAGCCTATTGATGAGATAGTTTGCAGTTGCTTATTGAATATGATTGCTATTTGCATTTAAACTTAGCTGCATTAGAGGACACTGAATTATTATGCAGCTAAATAAATTTTTTCTGGGTCGACGGCTTACATGGCCAATCGCATTTTCAGTAGGGCTACATGGCAGCGTTGTTGCGGCATTGCTATACGTCTCTGTAGAGCAAATTCACGTACAGCCTGAAATCGAGGACGCACCACTGGCTGTCACGATGGTGAACGTTGCTACTTTTGCTGCTCCACAGCCAGCAGCGGCGGAACCACAGGCAGAGCCCGAGCCAGAACCGGTCGAAGAGGCACCACCAGAGCCTGAAGTGTTACCAGAGCCGGTTCCAGTGCCACTTCCTGAACCGGTGAAACCTAAGCCGAAACCTAAACCGGTGAAAAAAGAAGTTAAGAAGCCTGAAGTGAAAAAGCCGGACGTGAAGAAGACCGTCGCGCCACCGGATGACAAGCCTTTTAAATCGGATGAGCCAGCTCTGTTTTCTAACAATGCACCGGTAAAATCAGCACCGAAGGCATCAGTACCCGGAGCATCAACATCAGCAGGACCAAAAGCACTGAGTAAGGCGAAACCGACTTACCCGGCGCGCGCCTTGGCTTTAGGGGTTGAAGGGCAGGTTAAAGTACAATACGACATTGATGAGAATGGTCGAGTTACCAATGTCCGAATCTTGGAAGCCACTCCGCGAAATACCTTTGAGCGAGAAGTTAAGCAAGTAATGCGTAAGTGGCGGTTTGAGGCAGTGGCTGCTAAAGATTATGTCACAACCATCGTGTTCAAAATTGGCGGCACGATGGAAATGAACTAAGGCTTATATTTTATTGTTTGGAAAAGCAAAAATAGCTTAGTTGGACGCGAAATCGCATGATAAGAAAAGGGCGCCTTAACAGCGCCCTTTTGACATTAATAGAAAGCGGGGAGCTATTGTGTCGCACCCACCTCAAAATTTCCCCGTCCGTCGGGTAATGCTCGAGCTTTGCCTGCATCATCGACTGCGACATAGGTGAACACGGCCTCAGTCGCACGATAGCGCTGACCAATAGGCTCAGAAGAGACCTTTTTCACCCACACTTCGATATTGATGGTAATAGAGCTACGGCCGGTTTTAATGCAACGGGCATAGCAACATACGACATCCCCTACAGCCACAGGTTTGAGGAAAGTCATTCCATCAACACGGACGGTGACAACTCGACCTTGCGCTATTTCTTTTGCTTGAATGGCTCCGCCAATGTCCATTTGCGACATTAACCAGCCACCGAAGATATCGCCGTTGGCATTGGTGTCTGCGGGCATGGCAAGGGTACGAAGGACTAGTTCACCATTCGGTAATAATTGTTCACCGCGAGGTGATTGCTGTTCTTGAGTCATCTCTGTCGCTACTTGGGTTATAGATACCCGCTATCTTTCAAGCCGCAAGGTTGTTGGTTGTCATCACTGACTCATTTCATTGAGCTTATTCAGTGACCGCCAACCTGCAATGGAAAATCTATCGGGTATAAGTTAGTTAAATTATGACTTTTTCTGCTCTTCCGGCATATGTCGGTAAATATAAACACCGCTGATTAGCGTGAATACCAGTGTCAGCGCAGTTAAGCCAAAGACTTTGAAGTTCACCCAGATATCCTGAGGTAACCAGAAAGCGACATAGATATTCAGCAGGCCGCAGGCCAGGAAGAAGATTGCCCAAGACATATTCAGTGTTGACCACACGGCATCAGGCAACGACAACTCTTTACCAAGCATTCGTTGAATCAATGGCTTCTTCATAAACCATTGGCTTACTAACAAAGCGGCAGCGAACAGAACATACAGCACTGTTACTTTCCATTTAATGAATAAATCACTGTGGAATGCCAGTGTTAGCGTACCGAAGACCAGTACCATAATCGCGGTGATTAGCGTCATCTTTTCAACTTTGCGATATTTGACCCAAGTAAAGGCCAGCGCTAACAACGTTGCGACAATGAGCGCCCCTGAGGCGACAAAAATGTCATACATCTTGTAGAAAACAAAAAATACGACCAATGGGAGAAAATCTAAAAGTTGCTTCATGAATCAATCCATCATTTATACACCGCCCGACTATACCGGATTCAGTGAGGTGAGTGTACCTGCGGTAAAACACTATTATCCTTAATTATCTGCCGGAATGCGCGCACTGCCAGCGGAATTTGCAGAAACTTACGATAAACAGGTAACAGATTTTGTCTGTATATTGCCAGCCATGCATTAACCCAGCATGATAAGCGGTAAATATTGGGTTAAGGCTGGGTAGGGTTGTTATGCAGAGAAAATCACTCCGGTATTGGATGCCGGGTTTGACCCAATTAATGGCCTATGAGCGTGGTTGGTTCAAGCCAGATGTGAGAGCTGGATTATCCGTTGCCGCTGTAGCATTGCCTATCGCTATAGCTTATGCCGAATTGACCGGCGTAAGTGCTGCGGTGGGGTTGTATTCTTGTATTTTACCCATGATTGCCTACGCATTTTTTGGTTCATCGCGGCAATTGATTGTGGGGCCTGATGCTGCGACTTGTGCGGTGATAGCAGCGGTTGTTGCACCACTGGCGGCAGGTAATAGTGAGGTTCACTGGCAACTGACCATCATAATGACATTGATGATGGGGACGTGGTGCCTGGTGGCGAGCCGCTTTAAATTGGGAGCATTGGCTGATTTGTTATCGCGGCCAATACTCACAGGGCTGCTTAACGGGGTAGCGATTACCATTATCGTCGACCAGCTAGGCAAAGTTTTTGGTTTTATGACCCGACCGCCCCAGTTAATCGAGCGGGTGTTAGCATTACCGCATAATTTGATTAATAGTCATTTGCCGACGGTCGCAATTTCGTTGCTGACTTTTGTCGTGCTATATGGCGTTAAATGGTTAAGACCCAATTGGCCAGCACCTTTGTTGGCCATTGTCATCGCGACTTTTGTCTCTTGGGCTGCCAATATGCAGCAATTTGGTGTTTCTGTCGTCGGCGGTTTTGATGGCGGGTTGCCAATCGTGCAATGGCCGGCTTTCCAGCCTGGTTTACTACGTGACATGGTCATTCCAGCCCTTAACTTAGCGGTGGTCAGTTTTGTCAGCATGATGCTGACGGCCCGTAGTTTTGCCGCCAAAAATGGTTATGAAGTTGACGCCGATGTGGAATTGCGGGCGCTGGGGGTCACGAATATTGTCTCCGCCTTATCCCAAGGTTTTGCTATCAGTGGGGCGAGCACTCGCACTGCAGTGAATGATGCCAATAATGGTAAGAGTCAGTTGGTTTCAATTATTGCCGCGCTGGTTATTGCGATGGTGCTGTTGTTCTTAACTCGCCCACTGCAATTTATTCCCATCGCCGCTCTGGGTGTGGTGTTGATTTATGCGGCTTGGTCTCTGCTCGGGTTCAGAAGCTTATGGCAGCTACGCAAACGTAATACTCAAGCTTTCTATCTGGCGCTTTTTACCTTTGCCAGTGTGGTGTTGGTCGGGGTTATCAGTGGTATTGGTTTAGCGGTATTACTGGGTATATTACAATTTTTACGCACGGTATTTCGTCCAACGGAGCAGCTGTTAGGGGTCAATGAAGATGGCATGATCCATTCAATGCGCAGTGGCAACGGTATTAAACCTGTTCCTGGAGTGATGATTTACCGTTTTAACTCACCATTGACCTACTTCAATGTGGCCTATTTTAAGCGGCGCATTCTGAATTTGGTTGATAGTACTTTACATCCGACGGATTGGGTGGTGATTGATGCGGTTGCCAGCTTTACCTATGCCGATATCAGCGTGTTGGCGGCTATCGATGAATTAAAACGCGATTTAAGACAGCGCAATATCAAACTGATATTAGCCGGAAGACGTACTGAGTTGACGCGTTGGTTCAGGATTAACCGACTCAAAAGCCATGATGAAGATCTGATTTTGGTCCCTGACTTGTATCTGGCTCTTAAGCTGATTCAGAGTAAACAGCGTGTGGCTGAAAAACAGGCGTCAGTGACGGAACTGGAACCTGAAAACGATGTGTAGAGAATAATGCGTTTATCATAAATAACAAAAGGGGCATATAGTGCCCCTTTTTATGAGAATGACAGGATATTTAGACTGTAATATCCGTCGGGCGCAGCAACATATATAAGCGGAACAGATACACCAGCAATAATGCAGAAACCAGATTGCTCAATGAACTTAAGATGACGCTGGCAATGGGGGTTGGCAACGCTGTTAAGTGATTGACCAAATACAGCAAGACCAATTTGGCGGCTATCCACAGCATCATCGCAGGAACAATTAAGCGCACATTCGCAAAGGCCAGTTTCGAACTGGCTTTTATTGCGGCAAAAACGCCAATCTTTTCAGTAGTCACGATAACCGGTGAGAGAGAAAGAGCAACGGCGATGATGATCCCAGGCACGATGAATATCATTAATCCCAACTGAATTAACAATGTGCCAATAAACATTAACAGCAGCAAGCGAGGTAAAATAGGCAGTGAAATTCCGATTGCCTGTAATGCGCTAACACGACGCCCAGTTGATACCATGGAGATCAGCGTTAACATTCCACCCACTAATAATACATTGCCCACTAATGCGGAAAAGGTTGCCGCAGCAGAGACTTTCAGTAGCACAATTTGCTGCTCTGGTGTGAGCTGTGCCACCATATCTCTAATACTGATATCTCCCGATGAAGCAAAATCACTTTCTGAAGCACTTAAAATACCCAGTTGTTCAGCATCAGGGATAAATGCCTGATTCAGCATGACGGTAATGAACGCAGTCAGCAACGCCAGCAACAAAATGGTGGGTAGCTGATTACGCAAAAAGTTAAAACTGTCACGGTATATAGTGTTAGCCGTGATAGGCATGAAAGCTCCTTGGGATCGAAAAAATAGCGCTAGCCGATGATTATACCTTGTTATGGCGCGCTATGGGATCCCGTGATTGGCCAATGGCTGATTTCTTCTGATCTAATTATCTGGATATTATCAATGGGTAACGGTGGCAAGCCGTAGTGGGCGCGGGCGCGATCACAATAAGGATTAGGTTCTCCGGCCTCGCCAGAGCGCTCAAATTCGTGGCAAGGCGGCGGTCGATCGCCATAAATTGAACAGGAAACGGACTGACCGACATCTCCTTGAAGGGCGATACAGCGGGGGGATTTGCTGTTAGTTCCTGACATGCAGCTAATAAATGGCGTGACTTGTTCTGTCATCGCATTAGGTACTGTACCACCCCCCTCTTTGGCTTCTGCCCAATAGAATGAAACCCGAAAATAGGCACAGCAGGCACCACAATTCACACACGGATTAATTTCAGCGCTCATCTTTAATCTACCGCTCCTTACAAAGTAAACAGCTAACCGATCACGATTTCACACATTTGACATCCAAGCATAGCAGCATGACGACGGTTCACTTTTTCATCAATGGTCATTAGCACGATTTGCTGAAAAAGGTCATTTATGATCCAGATCAATTTCAATGTTATTAAGGAATTAAATAACCCTACTTAAATTAGGATTTATTTAGATTGTTACGAAAGATGTGATCTCGATTGGATCATGAATACTTATTTGTAGGTATATTCTGTTCGCGAATGTACCTACAAATGGAATGGATAATGAAAAAAGTCACTTTGGCATTATTAGCCGTAGCAACTCTGGCATCGACTGCAGTCAGTGCGCATCAAGCAGGCGATTATATTTTCCGGGCAGGGACGGCGACAGTCAGACCAAATGCAGGGTCTGATGATGTACTAGGTTATGGTTCTTTCAAGGCGGATAATAATACTCAGTTAGGTCTGACTTTCAGCTATCTGATCACTGACAATATTGGGGTCGAGCTGCTGGCGGCTACGCCGTTCCGTCATAAAGTCGGTCTTGGGCCAACCGGGGATATTGCAGAAGTTAAGCAATTACCACCAACACTGATGGCGCAATATTATTTCCGTGATAAACAAGACAAACTGCGTCCGTATTTAGGGATTGGCTTAAACTACACCACCTTCTTTGACGAGAAATTCAACAATACCGGTGCTTCTGCGGGCTTGACCGATTTAAGTGTTAAAGACTCTTGGGGTGTGGCAGGACAAGCTGGTTTGGATTACATGGTCAGTGAAAACTGGATGCTGAACATGTCTGTCTGGTGGATGAACATCGAAACCGACGTTAAATTCAAAGCTGGTGGGGTGGAGCAGAGCATCCATACACGCCTTGACCCATGGGTATTTATGTTTGGCGCGGGTTATCGCTTCTAACTTCCCGTCGCTTTTGCCGCGACAAGAGGGTTAGCTGCACTTACTTGGTTAAGCTTATCGGGATTCGCCCATCTGTAACGGTAATGCTTTGAGCAAGCCAGTTGTGCTTGATATGGCAGGACTGGGTGATAAAGGAGGCGCAGAAATGCGCCTCCTATCGTTAAATTATCTGATTTGCATCTGATCACTGACCGATTTCACCCCAGGTACGGTGCGGGTTATTTGTACGGCCCGATTAGCATCTTGGCGTGAGCTGACGAAACCACTCAGTTGAACCCGCCCTTTGAATGTCTCAACACTGACTTCCGTGGATTTTAGATTCTTCTCACCCAGTAGTGCCGCTTTTACCTTCGTCGTGATCACCGTGTCATCCAGATAGCCCCCTGTGCCTTCAGACTTTGCTGTCGGTGCACAGGCGGATACCGCCATCGCCATAATCACTGCAATACATAGGGCCGAAAGGGTTTTGAAAATCTTCATAAATGACTCTCCATGTTTATCGATGTCATAGGGCATATGTAACACAATAATTAGTATTGGTTATTAATGGCGTTAATTCAAATTAGCAGTGAATAATTCGTGGAGAACATATTGAAAATAAGGGAGTAATTACTGCCAAGATTGCAATGTTCCCACAGGCCGCGAGAAATTTTAGCGTTAATACTCACGCGATAATGAGTTCAGCGCCTGAGAATGAGACTTTCAGGCGCTGAGTAAAGATTAGAGACGAGTTGCGGCTTTCATTTCTGAGACGAAATGAGCTAATTTTTTCAACATCTCAGCAGGTTGTGAGACATTATTTTCTATGATTTTGACAATGGCAGAGCCAGAAATTGCCCCCGCAGCCCCGGCAGCTAAACTGGCTTTTACCTGTTCAGGTTCTGAGATACCAAAACCTTGCAGTGCTGGTGCGGCATTGTATTCACGCAGTTTATCAATCAAATGATTTAACGGCAGATGACCGTGGTTCTCAGCGCCGGTAACACCAGCGCGTGAGAGTAAATAAGTATAGCCACGACCATGTGAAGCAATTTCACGCAATAAATCATCGTCAGCATTGGGGGGACAGATGAAGATAGGAGCAATGCCATGGCGTGCTGCGGCCGCGCGGAACGGAGCTGACTCTTCGAATGGCACGTCAGCAATCAGTACCGAGTCAACGCCCACTTCAGCACAGCGCTCATAGAAAGTATCAATCCCGTTGTGGAATACTAGATTTGCATACATCAGCAGACCAATAGGGATGGTTGGATGTTTTTTGCGAATTTCCGCTAACATCTCAAAGCAGATACCTGGCGTCACACCCGCAGCGAAGGCTCGCAATGCCGCGTTTTGAATGGTCGGCCCATCAGCCAACGGGTCGGAAAACGGGATACCTAACTCTAACGCATCCGCGCCTGCTGCTATTAAAGTATCAATAATATCCAAAGAGAGGGCCGGTGATGGATCACCTAACTGCACGAAAGGAACAAAAGCCCCTTCTTTTTTGGCGGCCAACTGTTTGAAAAGCTGCTGATAACGCTCCATTAAATTTCTCCCCGTGCTTTCAAAATATCGTGGACGGTGAAAATATCTTTATCACCACGCCCAGACAGATTAACCACCAGTATTTGTTCTTTTTCCGGCGACGCTTTAATCATTTTCAAAGCATGGGCCAGTGCATGGGAAGACTCCAATGCCGGAATAATCCCTTCTTTGCATGACAGTGCTTTGAAGGCTTCCAGCGCTTCATCATCGGTGACTGAAACATAATCAGCACGGCCGATGCTGTTCAAATAAGCATGCTGTGGCCCGACTGACGGGAAATCCAACCCGGCAGAAATAGAGTAAGACTCTTCAATCTGACCATCACGGGTTTGCATCATGGGTGATTTCATTCCAAAGTAGATGCCGACTTTGCCGTGCTTAAGTGGGGCGCCATGTTGACCGGTTTCGATACCCAACCCAGCGGGTTCAACACCAATTAAACCCACGCCCGGTTCGTCGATAAAATCAGCAAACATGCCAATCGCGTTTGAGCCGCCCCCGACACATGCCAGTACCGCATCCGGTAAACGCCCTTCTTTGGCTAATATTTGCGTCTTTGTTTCTTCGCCAATCATCCGCTGGAATTCACGCACGATGGTTGGATAAGGATGTGGGCCAGCAGCAGTACCTAGCATATAGTGGGCGGTTTCGTAGCTACCAGACCAGTCACGCAACGCTTCATTACAAGCATCTTTCAGGGTCGATGAGCCGCTGTGTACCGGGATAACTTCTGCGCCCATCAGGCGCATACGGAACACGTTAGGTGATTGGCGTTCAATATCTTTCGCCCCCATATAGATACGGCATTTCAAGCCAAGCAGGGCACAAGCTAATGCTGACGCGACCCCATGCTGTCCTGCACCGGTTTCTGCAATGATTTCAGTCTTACCCATGCGCT
Organism: Yersinia vastinensis; assembly: GCF_044905075.1. NCBI lineage: Bacteria > Pseudomonadati > Pseudomonadota > Gammaproteobacteria > Enterobacterales > Yersiniaceae > Yersinia > Yersinia vastinensis. Next base: position 2,505,179 of record NZ_CP173260.1, on the reverse strand, counting down.
TGGCTAATAAAGCTTGACCCAACACTTGGTTGGTTTTGTGCGCGCCGCCATGCAGCAGATCTTCTCGTTTGAGATATAACTTGGTCTTGGTCCCCTCGGTCAAATTCTGACACAGGGTCAGGGCCGTTGGGCGCCCTGCATAGTTCTTTAGCAAATCCTGAAATGCCGCCTGAAACTCAGGGTCCAGTTGGGCACTGACAAAAGCGTCTTCCAGTTGCTTCAATGCTGGCATCAGAATCTGGGGCACGTACATGCCGCCGAACTCGCCAAAGTAAGGATTTAGTGTGGTCATTTCTCTGTCCTTTATCGGATTAACCAACATGTGGTCATAAATTAAATCAGTAAGCGCGCAATGTCTGGAATACGGCAGCGATCAATTGAGGATCTTTGATGCCGGGAGCACTTTCTACACCGGAGTTAATATCTAACCCTGCGGCGCCCAGTTGAGCCGCAGCAGCACAGTTATCAGCATTCAGGCCGCCTGCCAGCAAGACATTATCAAGTGGTTGTCCCGCTAATAATGACCAATCAAAACGCTGACCAGTACCGCCATCGCCATTGTCCAATACGTAACGTTCGACATGTTGTAGGCTGCGGGTGGGCAGTGTGTCACTGACCGTCAGTGCTTTCCAAATTTGGCAACTGGCAGGTAAAACCTCACGCAGTTGATTAATATAAGATGGGTCTTCCTGCCCATGCAGTTGTACTGCAGCCAGAGATAAACGCTCGGCAGTTTGCTGGACGGTATTGATTTGAGCATCACGGAACACCCCGACATATTTTAGCGGCGCGCCACTGATAACGGTACGGGCTTGGGCGATGTCCACATGACGTGGTGAATGGCTAACAAAAATCAACCCGCCATACACCGCACCCGCTTGGTATGCCGCGGCAGCATCTTGGGCGCGGGTCAGCCCACAGACTTTATTCTCGCCCAGTAATACCCGGCGCACGGCAGCATTAAGGTCGGTTTCGGACATCAGTGCACTACCGATCAGAAAACCGTTGGCAATATGGCTCAGTTCACGCACCTGCCGGTAATGATTAATCCCCGACTCGCTGATAACAGTGACGCCTTCTGGCAGTCGAGGTGCCAATTCACGGGTACGATTAAGGTCGATGGATAGGTCACGTAAGTCACGGTTGTTAATACCCACGACTTTTGCGCCCAGCGCAATGGCGCGGTCCAGCTCTTCGGCATTACTGGCTTCGGTCAGTACGCCCATATTCAGGCTATGTGCGACCGCAGCCAACTGGCGATAGCTGTCATCGTCTAGCACCGACAGCATCAACAAAATCGCATCTGCCTGATAAAAACGGGCGAGTTGAATTTGATAGGCGTCGATAATAAAGTCTTTGCACAAAACAGGCTGAGTCACGACGGCACTGACTTGCGGTAAGAAATCAAAACTACCTTGGAAGTATTTTTCGTCAGTTAACACTGAGATAGCAGAAGCATAGTTTTTGTAAACAGCGGCAATCTCTGCCGGATTAAAGTTGTCACGAATGATCCCCTTGGATGGGGATGCTTTCTTACATTCCAGAATAAAAACGGTTTTACTGCCTTGCAGCGCCTGATAAAAGTCGCGTTGGCTTAGGGTTATATCGTTTTGAAAACTGGCCAGAGGCTGTTGCAATTTCCGCGCGGCAACCCAGATTTCCTTATCGCGCACTATTTTGTGAAGTACGGTTTCCTGCATGATTTATCCTCTTGCTGCCAGAGCGGTAACACGTGAAAACGCTTGACCACTGTGAATCATTTCCAATGCTTGCTGCGCGTTGTGACGCAGGTTTTCTTGACCGTGCAACTTCAGTAATAACGCGACGTTAGCCGCGACGGCCGCGGCGTGTGCCGGTTCACCTTTACCTTGTAACAACCGTGCTAAAATGTCACGGTTTTCTTCAGGCGCACCGCCTTGCAGCGAACCCAATGGGTAGCGATTCAAACCAAAATCTTCTGGTGCTAATTCATAGCTTTCGATGCTGCCGTTATTCAATTCCGCGACTTGTGTCGGGGCATGAATGGCGACTTCGTCCATGCCACCGCCATGTACCACCGCCGCGCGTTGATAGCCAAGCACCTTCAAGGTCTGTGCAATCGGTAACACCAAATCAGGGCTATAAACACCAATCAGCGCCAGTGGTGGGCGAGCCGGGTTGATTAATGGCCCCAGCACATTGAACAACGTCCGAGTTTTCAACTGTTGACGCACGGGCATCGCATGGCGAAAACCGATGTGATATTGCGGCGCGAAGAGGAAGCAAACCCCTAACTCATCTAGGGCCAGCCGTGATTGCTCGGCAGTCATATCCAAACGAATACCGAATGCGGCCAGCAAATCAGACGAACCTGAACGGCTGGACACACTGCGGTTACCGTGTTTAGCCACTTTGATACCACAACTGGCGGCAACAAAGGCACTGGCGGTAGAAATATTAATGCTGTTGGTGCCGTCTCCCCCCGTGCCGACGATATCAGCGAACAGATAATCTGGACGCGGGAAATGCTGTGCATCAGCCAACAGTGCTTGTGCCGCACCCGCTATTTCAGCGGGAGTTTCACCACGAACTTTCATGCTGATCAATGCTGCAGCCAGTTGGCTTGCTTCTAATTCGCCGCGCACGATAGCTGCAAACAGCATTTGGCTTTCTTGCTGGGTCATAATCTCGGCCTGGAACAGTTTTTCCAGCAACTGCTCTTTGGTCAATGACAGATCTTTGGCCAGCAGCATGTCTTTAGAGGGTAAATTTTGCATTCTATGTTCCTTAATTACGCTAACGCCCAGGCCAATGTCTGCTCAAGCAAACGGGCACCTTGCGTGGTTAAAATCGATTCCGGGTGGAATTGGTAGCCACAAACCCGGTGAGCATCATGGCGGACAGCCATGACCATCTCGCCAAAACGGGCGTTAACGGTTAATTCTGTCGGGATATTGCTGCCAACTAATGAGTGGTAGCGGGCAACCGGCAATGGATTAGGCATATTGGCAAACATGCCTTGCCCATCGTGTTCAATGGCAGAAGCTTTGCCGTGCAATATTTCACCCGCCTGACCAACGTGACCGCCATAAGCTTCAACAATGGCCTGGTGACCCAAGCAAATGCCGATAATGGGTAATTGTCCACGTAAACGCAGTAGTAATTCAGGCATACAACCGGCCTGAGCGGGTGTGCCGGGGCCGGGAGAGAGCATCAGCACAGGTTGTTCGAGTTGTTGCAGGCGCTCAATAATGGTTTCTGCGGCAATATGATTACGGTAAATCACCACGCGATGACCACTGGCACGCAGCTGGTCAACCAAGTTGTAAGTAAAGGAATCGATATTATCGAGCAGCAAGATATCGGCCATTAGAAGGTCTCCCTGGCATGGTGTGCGGTGGCAATTGCCCGCAAAACAGCACGTGCTTTATTGCGGGTTTCATCGGCTTCTGCCTGTGGAATGGAGTCGAGTACGACACCGGCACCTGCTTGAACGGTGGCAATGCCATCCTCGACATAAGCCGAGCGGATAACAATGCAGGTATCCAAATCACCGTGTGCAGTAAAATAGCCGACAGCGCCGCCGTAGCTGCCACGTCGTGAACCCTCACTGCCAGCAATCAATTGCATGGCTCGTACTTTGGGCGCACCGCTCAGGGTGCCCATGTTCATGCAGGCCTGATAGGCGTGCAGAACATCCAAATCGTGGCGCAATGTGCCCACAACGCGAGAGACCAGATGCATGACAAAGGAGTAGCGGTCAACTTTGGTCAGGTCGGCGACATAACGGCTGCCCGGCTCACAAATGCGCGCCAGATCATTACGGGCTAAATCCACCAACATCAAGTGCTCCGCGAGTTCTTTATGGTCAGTGCGCATCTCCAGCTCAATGCGGCTGTCCAAATCGCGATCCAGCTCGCCATTAGTACGGCGACCACGCGGGCGAGTACCCGCAATGGGGTAAATTTCAATTTGGCGGTTAGTGGCATCGTATTTCAGTGCACTTTCCGGTGAAGCCCCGAACAGAGAGAATTCATTATCCTGCATAAAGAACATATAAGGGCTTGGGTTATGGTCTTTCAGTGTCTGGTAAGCGGCTAAAGGTGAGGGGCAAGGCAGAGAAAACCGGCGGGAAGGCACCACTTGGAAAATTTCGCCTTCACGAATGGCAAGCTGTAACTCACTTACGACCGCGCCATATTCTTCATCTGACTGGTTACACTGTAACGTCATTTCTGGTACTGACATGGCCGGAATAGGCTGCGGTGCCTGTTGTAACTGATGACTAAGCTGCTCTAAGCGGGCCGTCAGTCGTTGATGTTCGTTGCTATCCGGTGTGAACAGACTCGCTTGTAAATGAGTTGAACGATGTTGATGGTCTAATATCAGTAAGGTTTCGGCCAGATAGAAACAGAAATCGGGGCAACGGTTTTCATCACGCAGCGGTGGTAAGTTTTCAAAACCAGCAACCAAATCGTATGCGAACAGGCCCCCGAGGAACATCGCTTCACGCTCGGTCTCTGGAGTGCTGACCAATGTGAGTAGCAGGCGTAAAGCATCAAAAACGGACAGTGCTTGTAAGCGAGAATCTTCATCTTGCACTTCATTAATGATGGGGAAGGTTAATTCACGGCCATTAGGGCGCACTTGAATGTTAACTTCTGCCGGTAGAGCGGCATCCAATAAGGATAATAAAGACGCACCATTACGCGTCAGTGCCTCAATGGTCACTTTTTGCCCGAGTGCAGTGATACGCAGTGCGCTGTCGATAATGAGCAGACTTTTCAGGTTCTGTTTGCTGGTTACCTCGGCTGACTCCAGTAATAATGTTGCAGGGCGAGCGCCGCAAAGCTGATGAAACAGTGCAGTGGGATCATCGCGATAACACGCCGTGGCGGTGAGTAACTGTAAAGTAGGGCGTGAAGTTTGCATCATTGTCTATTGATCCTAAAAAGATGTGATCCTGAAAAAGTGATTACGCCAAAATTTGTCCATAAAAAAACCCGCTATTAGCGGGCTGAAGCAATCTGCACTGTCTGATGACGGATATGCGTGATTACATCGCCCGAGTGAGGGAGATGTGCCACCAACGTAGTAAGGAAATCAGGGAAGTTTTCATTATCAGTCACGACTCTCTAAGATTGCTTTATTCGAGGATATCATTGGTTTCCTCGTGAACTTGCGTACTAGTTAACTGGTTCGCGAAGTGAATGTCAACCCCTGAGTGATTGTTTTTTAATTGTGCGTTACCGGGCTGATGTGCCCGGATTTCAATTAAAGTGCGTAAAGTCCTTATTAGCAGGTATCATAACCAACCACGTTTTTTCTGGATTTTCTGTTTTGGTTAATAAGACCGTTTTGATAAATAAACCCGTTGTGTCTGATAACACCACTTTAGCTGATACGGCTGAATCACCTGATAGAGTCGCTGAGTCTTCGGCTTTTACTCTCTATGATTTACACAGTCATACTACGGCATCCGACGGCTCGTTGACGCCAGCGGCATTAGTCGTGAGGGCTGCGCAAATGCGTGTGGGAGTCTTGGCTATCACCGATCACGATACCACTGCGGGGTTAGCAGAAGCGGCGGCGACTATCGCCGAGCAACAACTGGCATTGCGGCTTATTCCGGGGGTGGAAATCTCCACATTATGGGAAAACCATGAGATCCATATTGTGGGGCTAGGCATTGATATCCATCATGAAAGTATTTGTAAATTATTGAGTGAGCAATCCGAACACCGTTATGTCCGAGCGCAGGAGATAAGCGCTCGTTTGGCTAAAGCGCGCATTCCTGATGCTTGGGAAGGGGCTAACCGATTGGCGAGTGGGGGTCAGGTAACTCGTGGGCATTTTGCTCGTTATTTGGTTGAGTTAGGGCTTGCCAGCAATGTCGGGCAGGTTTTTAAGAAATATTTAGCCAAAGGTAAGACCGGTTATGTTCCTGCTCAATGGTGTACAATAGAACAAGCTATTGATGCGATTAAGCAATCTGGTGGGCAAGCGGTGCTAGCACATCCTGGTCGCTATGATTTAACCGCAAAATGGCTAAAGCGGTTATTGGCGCATTTTGCTGAACATGGCGGAGATGCCATGGAAGTTGCCCAGTGTCAGCAAGCTCCTCATGAACGGGCGCAGCTTGCCCAATATGCGCGTGACTATAATTTACTTGCATCCCAAGGGTCTGATTTCCATCAACCTTGCTCTTGGATTGAATTGGGCCGCAAACTGTGGCTGCCCGCTGGGGTGGAGCCGGTATGGCGTGATTGGCCTATAGAGCCAGACAACTCGTACGTTGAATGATGAGGTAGAGTCATGAGTCAATTTTTTTATATTCACCCGGAAAATCCACAGCCTAGATTAATCAACCAAAGTGTTGATTTTTTACGTAAAGGCGGGGTGATTGTGTATCCGACAGATTCTGGTTATGCCCTTGGCTGCCGCTTAGAAGATAAATCGGCAATGGAACGTATCTGTCGCATTCGCCAATTGGATGGTCATCATAATTTTACCTTGATGTGCCGTGATTTGTCAGAGCTGTCCACTTACGCCTATGTGGATAACACGGCTTTTCGTTTGATCAAAAATAATACACCCGGCAACTACACCTTTATCTTAAAAGCGACCAAAGAAGTTCCTCGGCGTTTGATGAATGATAAACGCAAAACTATCGGTTTACGTGTGCCGTCTAATCCGATTGCGCTGGCGTTGCTGGATGTCTTGGGTGAGCCGTTGATGTCGACCACATTGATGCTACCGGGCAATGATTTCGCGGAATCTGACCCAGAAGAAATCAAAGAGCACTTAGGTAAACAAGTGGATTTGATCATTCATGGTGGTTCATTGGGCCAACAACCTACGACCGTCATTGATTTGACAGACTCTTCCCCTGAAGTTATCCGCGAAGGAGCGGGGGACACCACACCGTTCCGCTAAATTTCATCTTGTGTATTCGCAGTGGTTGGATGCGGCATAAATTTTATCGTGACATGCCGATATCCAACCTGCTTATCAATCCTGCCCGAACCAATAAAAGTCTTTTACCTATTATTGTTGGCGTTGAGCCTTCATCAAATATTGCTATAGACTTAATCGATCCCTAAATAAATAATCAATAATATTAGTGTGTTACTCCGATCTTACTCAGATTTGTTCTGCTGTATTCGCGAGAAGGGATTTCTGATTCTGTCATTTAGATTCACCTGCATTAATTTTTAGCTAAATTATTATCAATAATTAACATTATATTATTTTGATTATTTAACTGATTTAAATGAATAGTTATTTTTAAGACATATCCAACGAAAATTTAATTGTAAATATGGCTATATTAATGTCATTTTTATTTAACGATCTTTTATTCTTCGACTCAAGAGTGCCAACAGAACAATATTCTAGTATATCTAGATATGATTACATTGATAGGATAAAGTGTCGAATTTGTGATTATTGCGATCATAAAAACCAAAAAAATCATTTTTTATGTATAATCTGCACGTTTTCTATAAAAAATAGTCAAAAAAATCAAATACGTGATGTTTAAAAGATGAATTTTATTAAAAACATCATTCTTATGTTTGAGTGCATGTAACTTCTTTTGATTATTATGTGCCCGTAAGCCGTTATAGTGAGTCACTGGTGTAAATAATGAATATAAAATATCTTATTCTATAATCTTATATGGTTATGAGAATATTCTTATTTAAATCGATTTTTAACCGATTGATTTTTATTGTAAATAAATTCATTTCTTCGTATTTGTAGGATTCGTCCTACTCATGTAGTTCTCTGCTCCTATATATCTATATGGCATAGCGAGTTTAATATCCCTATTAATGAGCCAATGTCAGAGTTAAACCATTTTCTAGTGGGCGTTTACCAACTCAATTATTTTTTTAGTTGAGTATGACTCTTGCTCGTTAATTATGACCAATAACATATAGAGAAAATTGAGAATTTTATGAATCGAGTATTTAAAGTCATTTGGAATAGTGCACTAGGTCGCTATGATGTGGCGTCAGAGTTTTCCAAATCCGGTAAAAAAACCAAGTCATATTGTTCAGGTGTGATTGGTACAACCTTAAGTTTAAGAGCGCCCGCTCGTCTGAGCCAGATGGCCATCGCCTTGATGTTCACATTCGGGGCCAGCTCTTCTTTTGCGGCAGATATTACTGTTCCGGTATTTACGCCTGAAGTTGATTTTGAACAATCCTTCACAGGCGCGGGGAATACTTTATCGGGGAGTTTTAGCAACATTGCCCGAGGTGATGCCGGTTTTAAAAATAGTAAGCTAGGGGATATTCCAGCGGGGAATTTCCTCTATGGTGCAGAGAATCTGATCAGTAAAAATATTTTCAATTTAGGTGACATGGTGACTGAAACTTTCCTTGATCCTAAAGGAACGGGTGCATTAATTACTATTAATGTGTACAGCAGCACGGCGATGTCGATTAAACCACTTGCCGATTTTGCGGTACCCGTATCCTATGCTGTCGGTGAAAATGGTCAGTATGTGAATCGTAATTTATTCCATGTGCAGGATAGCAGTGACCTGACAGTGAATGTTGGTAGTACCGCATCTGGTTGGGTTAATGATGGTACGAATTATTTTAGCGCCATTCTGAAAGGTGGCTTAAAAAGTGAGGCGGCAGCAACCACGTCTTCTGGATTCTATGTCGATTCAGATAACGCATCATCTCAGAATACTGTACTCAATTATAATGCCAAAACAGTTGTCAATCTGGGTAATAACAGCAATAACATACGTGACAGAAGCACCTCAGTTGCCAATGCGGTACTTGATGACTTTACCGGCGCTTTCACCAGTCCTTATTTAGGTGCCCAAAATGTTCAAAATTTTGCTGATTTTCAAAAATACAACAATGATTTGATCGCAGGTATTAAAAGTGGTGCGATTGTTCTCGACAGTAAAGGTTATCAGGCCGAGCTGGCACGCGCCTATTTTACTAACGACTCTAATACCTCACCAAAAGTTACCCCGATCTATCTCGATATGGGGATTGATGCCAATGATGCTGTAAATCATATTATCGACTCTTCCCGCGTTGCCTTTATTCATGGTGATGGTCAGCATGCCATTGTGAATATTGGCACTGATGCCAACATTCAAGCTTTTAACACCGATATTTCGGTTGTGCGTCTACAAGACGGTGCAACATTGAATAACGCAGGGATATTAGGTTCGGCTGCGGGAACGGTTCGTGGCACCAATATTATTTTAGCAACAGACAGTACGGTAATTAACGAAGCAACAGGGGTTCTGGATGCCGGGACTAACCCTGATATGCTGGATTTTAAACCTATACCGTCTGCCACATTACCACTGAATGTCGCCAGTGGGAGTCATACCGCGATTTTAGCGAATGGCACCTCTTCAGTGACTAACAATGGCGTGATTAATACTGCTTCACGTGGCACCAGTGTTTATACCCGCGCAGCTATTATTGACGGCAACTCCACATTGGTTAATAACGGGGCAATAAACATTGCCGCAACTGTTGATACATCCCCTGCAGCAGGATATCTGAACGAAGGGGTGAGTGTTCAGAAAGGCTCTACCTTTGAGAATAATGGCACCGTCTATGTGGGCCGCCAAGCCCAGCGCTCATTAACCGATGTGGTCACTGATCTGGCAATAAAAACAGAGTCTTATGCCGTTAAACTCATTCAAGATACTGTTAATTTGAGCAATATCGCCACTTTTATCAATAATGTGGGCGGTAAAATTGTCATTGGCAGCAAAACTGAAAACTCCACCGCAATTATTGCACAAGGTGTCAGAACCGCCGTTAGTCAGAACGGTACGATTGAGTTGAATGGTGCGGGTGCAACGCCGGGGCAAAATGCAGCACAAAATGTCGGTATTTCTTCCAGCCAGAACGCCACCAATGTTGTCAATAATGGCGATATTATTATCAATGGTATCAATACTGTTGGCATGAAAGTATTGGCAGGCAGCGCCGCGACTAACGCGGGTAATATTTATGTCAATAAAGGGCTTGATGCGGCGACCAATCTGGCCAACTACGGTATTCAAGCGGTGGGGACGGGGGCTGCGGCTAACCTTTCCGGTCAGGTTAACCTTACGGGCGACGGCGCTATTGGCGTAGTGGCTGAAGATAAGGGCACTATTAATGTCACCGGTAATGGTCAGGTTGAGTTTGTTTCAGGTAAGAAACAAGTGGGATATCTGATTTATGGTGCAGGTGCCAGTGTCAATAACACTGCAGTGGGTGCTGAGACGGTGTCAACTGAAGGCTCTACTTTGTATCGTGTTGATAAAGGAGCCAGTTTTGCTGGAACCACTGCCTCAACCATGAATGCAACCGGTCAGAATTCATCGTTGATTCAGGTCACGGGAGTGGGCAGTAGCTTCAGCTCTGGTGCACTAGATATGGTGCTCTCGGGTGAAGGTGCCACCGGGGTGAAAGTTGAAGGTGGGGCGACCGGTACGATCACCGCTGACGCTAGCCTGATCCTCAGCGGTAATGGGGCCACCGCCGGTATTGTTGACGGTAATTACTACGGTTTGGATGGTATCGCGACTGGGACTACTGGCCAGTCTGTCTTAACCAGCTCGGCGGTATTGACGACGGGTAATACCGCTTCTGGCGCCTATGGTTATATTGCCCGCAACGGTGGTGAGTTGATCCACAAAGGTTCTATCGACTTTACTCAATCTGGCAGCACGGGTGTGCTAGTCGATGGAGGGATCCTGACGAACCAAAATCAGATCTCAGTGAATGGCACTGCCGTAAATATTCAAGGCGCTAATTCGACAGTCAATAACTCGGGTACCGTCAATGCGACTGATGGCACCGCCGCTTTCTTATTGGGGACAGGCGCTAGCTTGACCTTGTCGGGTAATGGTGAAACCAAAGCCGGTGGCACGGCCCATGGTGTGCTGTTGGATACCGGTGCCACAGCACTGACCGTGGATGGTGCCACCATCACCATGACAGCCGGTGGTTCCGGTAATGCTATTGAGAACAAAGCCGAAATTTCAGGTATTCAGTTAAAAGACACCACGTTGACCGTGGGAAATGGCGCGGGTATTCGTACCGGTGCTTCAATGGCGGCCACTAACTCGGGCACCATCAATGTGAACGGCAGTGGTACCGGTATTTTGTTTGCCAATACCGGCGATACCATTACCGATAACACATTGGATATGTCCGACTCGGCTGACTTGGTGATTAACGTCAATTCCGCCGCGGGCAAAGGGATTGTGACTAATTCCAGTCAGAATCTGAAAACCGGTGCCAGCGTGAATGTCAATGATGCCGCAGGCGGTGCCGCTCTGATTGTGCAAGGCACCACCAGTGAGGTCGAGCAGTCTGGTAACTTGATATCACAGTCACTAACTAACCCGGTGGTGGATATCAACAACGGTTATGTCACCAGTTTCGTCAACAGTGGCGCGATCCATGCCAACAGTGCGGCGCAGCAGGCGGTGGTGACTAATACCGGGAGCGGTGTGGCCTTCACTAACCAGACGGGTGGCAGCATTATCGGCCAGGTCAATTTATTGACTGGAAACAACACTGTCACCTTGATGCAAGGCAGTAAAGGGACGGATTTCACCACCGGCAGCGGTGATGACGAATTTATCCTAAAAGATCTGACACTGGCTGATACTGGCGTGTTCAGTTCGCTGAATGGTGGCACAGGTAGCGACACCCTGACCTTTGATAACTCGGTGTATACGCTGAGTGATGTTGATACCATCCAAAATATGGATTACATCGACCTGATTAATAACTCCACACTGACATTGGATAATGTCTTGCTGGCACTGGGTAATGCTCAGGATGACAATGCCGATACGGGTTTTAACCTAGGTGATGGCAGCCTGCTGCAGATTAACAACCTGAATGCAGTGGACTTTAACAGCAAACTTAATGGCTTGGGTACAGTAGCAGTAAATGCCGCAGGTAATGCATTCAACTTTACTACCAACGCGGCACAAAATGCCTTCAATGGTGTATTGGCATTAGGACACGCCACTTTTGAACTGGCGGCTGAAAATACCTCGGCACTGGTGAATGCAACCCTGAAAGCGGGAGCAGATAGCTTTACAACCGTGGGCGATGGTGTTCAGACTATCGGCGGGCTGGCCTTCGATGGCGGTACGGTGAAGTTTAACACCGGCACACCGGGTGAAACGGTAGCGAAAAGCACGATTCACACCACGAAGGAGATGAATTTACTCGGCACCGGTACGGTAGAAGTGAATATCGAGAGTGTTGATAACAGCCAGACTCCCGTTAATCCTACCTTGCCAATTATGGAACAAGATGATGCCAACACGCTATTGCAGCTAGCAACAAGTGATGTTGCGGTACAAGGTAATGGCGGCAATCTGGTGCTGCAAGACCAGTATGGCAATGTCATTACTGACGCCACCACGGCAGATATTGCCCAAAATGGCACCACGGTCGCTAGAGGAACTTATGATTATCGCCTGACCAGCGGTGTGGGTAACGATGGATTGTATGTCGGTTACGGTCTGACGCAAGTTGAGTTACTGGGAAGCGGCGCTGACGCATTGTCACTGTATGCCACCAATAAAACCGGCCCAGCAGCAGATTTGAGTGCCAAAATCACCGGCATGGGTGAGCTGGCCATTGATACCGGCGCAGGCAATACCGTAACACTGTCCAATCTGAACAACGACTACACCGGCGCGACTGAGGTTCGCAGTGGCACCCTGCAAATGTCGAATGACAATGTGCTGGGGAATACGTCACTGTTATCTCTGGCAGCCGATACCGCCTTTGATATGAACGGTCATAGCCAGACAGTAGGTGAATTGAACGGTACTGCCGGTTCCTCATTGAACGTCAATGGCGGCAGTCTGACCCTGAGTCAAGGCGGTATTTCAGACGGTGAACTCACCGGTAAAGGCGCGTTGACGATCGCTGCCGATGTGCTGACGGTTAATGGGGCTAACACAGGCCTGAGCGCAGTAACGACCATTGCCAGTGGTGCGCAGGCGTTACTGAACAATGCCGCCGGTCTGGGTGATGGCAACATTATCAATGCCGGTCTATTAACATTGACCAGTGCGACAGGTCAGTTGGTGAATGCCATCAGTGATGCGGGCAGTGTGGTATTGCAGAATAATAGCGACATCATCGCCAGCGGTGATAACAGCCTGTTCAGCGGCCTGTTTGATATTAACAACGCTAGCCAGCTTACTGTTTCTCAGGCGGCGAACCTGGGCACGGCGTCCGTGACCAATAATGGTTCGCTGGTATTGAACTCAGATGCTGATTGGGCATTAGCAAATAGCGTTACTGGTAGCGGTAGTCTGACTAAGAATGGCACTGGCACGGTATCGTTAACACCGTCTGCGGCCTATACCGGCCAGACAGATATCAAGGCAGGCGGCCTGATCTTGGGCAGCAATGCAGATCCAATGACACTGGCTAGCCAGCAAGTGAATATTGCCAACGGTGCCTTTATGGGCGGCTTTGGCGGCGTAGCTGGTGCGATTGATAACCAAGGCGTATTGTTTGTCGGCAATCCGGTAGCACCAGTGACGTCAATACTGAGCCGTTTGGCACCTGCCAGCAACGTATTCACGGTGGGGACGGATTTAACCAACAGCGGCACGGTCTTTATTGGCAATAAAACCAGTAACGGTACTGGCACCACCGGTAATCAGTTAGTGGTAAATGGTCATTATATTGGTAACAACGGATTGCTGCATTTCAACACGGCGCTGGGTGATGACAACTCTGCAACGGACAGCATGATAGTCAACGGCAGCACCAGCGGAACCACTAATGTGAGTGTGGATAACGCAGGAGGGCTTGGCGCTAAAACGCTCAATGGTATTGAGTTGATTCAGGTCAACGGCCAGTCTGACGGTAATTTCGTGCAAAGTGGTCGTATTGTGGCTGGTGCGTATGATTACAGCCTGAAACGCGGTGTGGGACAGAATGCCAGCAACTGGTATCTAACCAGCTTAGGCAATGTGCCGGTTGATCCAGAAAACCCGGAAAATCCAGAAAATCCAGAGAGTCCGGTGAATCCTGGTGAAGAAATCAAACGCCCTGAGGCTGGAAGTTACACTGCTAACTTGGCCACGGCTAACAATATGTTCGTGACGCGACTGCATGATCGTTTAGGGGAAACTCAATATATTGATGCGCTGACTGGCGAGCAGAAAGTCACCAGTATGTGGTTACGAAATGAAGGTGGGCATAATCGTTCGCGTGATATGAGTGGCCAGTTGAAGACCCAAAGCAATCGGTACGTGATGCAATTGGGGGGCGATATTGCTCAGTGGAGCAATAATGATCTGGACCGTTTACATTTAGGCGTAATGGCGGGTTACGGTAACAGCAAGAGCAACACTCATTCGGCATCGGGTTATCAGTCTGATGGTTCAGTTGATGGTTACACTACCGGTGTGTATGGCACTTGGTATGCTAACAACGAAGACAAGTCAGGATTGTATGTAGACGGCTGGGCGCAATATAGCTGGTTCAACAATACGGTGAAAGGTGAGGGCCTGGCGACAGAAGAGTACAAATCGAAAGGGGTAACCGCCTCAGTAGAGAGTGGCTACACCTTCAAGATTGGCGAAAACAAGGCTAAGAATGAAACGTACTTTATCCAGCCGAAAGCGCAGATAACGTGGATGGGTGTGAAGGCAGACGAGCACCGTGAAGCCAATGGCACTCAGGTGAGTGGTCAGGGCGATGGTAATATCCAGACGCGTCTTGGGGTTCGTTCTTATATGAAAGGACACCATGCTAGCGACAATGGTAAAGACCGTGAATTCCAGCCGTTTGTTGAAGCCAATTGGATCCATAACACCAAAGACTTCGGTACAACGATGAACTCCGTTGAGATGAAACAGGCTGGAGCGAAGAATATTGGTGAGTTGAAACTGGGCGTTGAGGGGCAACTGAATAAACAACTCAATGTTTGGGGCAACGTAGGCCAACAATTGGGCGATAAAGGCTACAGCGATACTGCTGTCATGCTAGGGGTGAAATACAACTTCTAATCGTCATCTTCTCTTATAAATAACGGTGCTTCGGCACCGTTATTTATATTCTATCAAATTGATTAAACACCATTCTATATCGACCCAAAAATCGTGAAAAAGGAGTGACATAACGTCATGGGAGTCATTGTTGTTAGTGAGTGTAGCTTAACAAGATTATCTCTAAAGATTGTTGTTGAGGGAATAAAATTAATTCCTAATGAAAGTGATAATATTAATTTATACTCCTCTGTTGATAATGCTAGCCTCTATAATCCACTTCCCCCTCGCAGTGTTATTATTTTCGATGTTGACAATATTTCACCGACTAAAGTATTCAATACCATTGATAAGATAAGGATGTTCAACCCTCATGTCTTTATTATGATTTTTAGTCGAAAAGGTGAAAATACAGAGGATTTCATCTACTTGTCAGCGTTGTGTGATGGTGTCTTATGTAAAACAGCAGCTCTTGAACAAATAGCAGATATGCTTATGGGATTATTATTATCAAAAAAATCACCTAAGGAATCTGACCGATTTGTTTTTTACAGGAAAATAAAAAATCAACTAACCCACAGAGAAAATGAAGTTCTGGAGTGTCTCCTGTCTGGAATGACGAATAATGCAATTTCAGAAAAACTTGATATGAAAAGTAAAACCGCAAGTGCTCATAGACGTAATATATATAACAAGTTGGGAGTTAAAGTTATTAGTGGAATGCTTAAGGATTTATTGGCTAAAAACAATAAGTGAGTTTCAATCATAAAAATATATATTTCTTAAATACAATCAACCTTACCCAACCAAGATAATTCTTAAATTATTTAAACTTTTCTTGATATATTAGCGCGCCTTCTCATTTGATATATTTTGTTATTGATTTGCTGATGTTGTGTTCTATTTATTATGGCGGTGACAATTAACGTTTCATTTTTTGCACTGCATCAATAAATTAGATTAAATTCATATTTTTTTTGCCTTAAATTTAATTAGGGTGATCAACTGATTTATATAAATAATATGAGATATAAAACCATTAATTCCTGAAAATACGATCTTTCCATCCATATCGAGATCTTCGAGTAGTATAATCATCTGGTCTATTGAGTTAATTCAGCTTATAGATCTGACATATCGCCATTTGACAGCATAAAAGATCGCGATGTAAGGTGTCCCTGCTACAAATGTTGGGTGACCCCTTAATTGAACGAATCTGACTGATATCACGGCAAAAGAGCAATGCGGGATGATATCAGTCTTAGGGGTATAATATCCAATAGAAGGTTGAATACTTATAAAGGATTAATGAGGGTATTTTATGAAAGCAGTGGCGATAGTAGTATTGATGGCAAGTGCAGTATTGGGAGGATGCAGCACACAAGCAAAGGTTGACTCCGAGAAACAGACAGCCGCCATTATTAAAAAGAGTACCAACGATCAGTGCGTCAATAATTTTTCCATGGTCAAAAAGCTTAACACCAATGAGTTCGGTGTATTTAGAGGGCAATTCGACCAAATCAACGATATGTATGCATTTTTAGAACAAAACCGAAACATTTTGGATAACGATCCGAAGCAACTCATTTCTCTGGAACTGGATTCAAAACTTAAAATGGTGTGTGCCAGAGTTAGAAATACTGCGTTCAATGAAGTACAAAACAAAGTGAACTATCTCTCGCGGATTTAGTTTTTATTGACTAAGACACAGTGACACTTGCTATATTTAGTTATTATAACAATCAGTGTGTTTATGTTTTCGCATTTTATACGATGTTCATTCTTACATTTAGTAAGCGTAGATGTTGTATTTTTTGATGATAAGATATTTTTAATGTAACTATTAGAATTAGAGCAGTTTAGTTCGCTAAATTGCTCATTTCTTTTCGTCATGCGTTTTGTTTCTTTATTAAAAATGAGTTTATTGGGTGGAATACACAATCACATCATATGTTGGTCAGTGATGGGGTTTGTATTTCTGTCAATAATAAAACGGCTCGTATCTGCGCGGTCACGGATATCGCCATTCAAAATCGGAACTTTGAATCCACTATGAACGGTTTCCATTCAAATAAATCACTTATGCGAGTGGTTGCAATTAATACATTATTAATGCAATTACTGCTGCCTATAACAATAGCTTTCACGCCGTTAATATCATTATCTGTTCGTGCAGATGAAATAGACGAGATAATGGCAAAGATGAGGTCCTCCGAAATACTGGTTGAACCTATGGCAGCGGCACCTAATACTTATTCTGAACAGCCAAATAATTATATTAAAGAACCGGTTGTTCCTTACCATTCTCAATCAAAGAATCCCTTCATAGAGAAAGAAGAAGCTACAAATTTACCGCAAGGTAGCACATTACCTGATTTAGGTTCTGATAATGCTCAGGAGTCAAATAGCTCTGGAGCGAATAAATTTAATCTTACTGAAGATACTGTTGCCAGCACCGCAACCCAATTTTGGGGCGTAATGGGAAGTGATAACTCAGCAAAAGCCGCAGAAAGTGCCGTGAGAGGGGTTTCCTCTGGTTTGGCAGCGCAGGCGGCCTCTGATTGGCTAAATCAATTTGGTCATGCGCGCGTACAACTTAATTCTACTGGCACGGGTAACGCCGATATATTACTGCCGCTGGTGGAATCTCAAGACAACCTGTTATTTGGTCAGTTAGGTGTGCGTTACGATGGTTATCGGACTACCAATAATGCGGGTATTGGGGTCCGCCAATTTACTGAAAACTGGATGTTCGGCGTTAACAGTTTTTATGACTATGACCTGACCGGAAAAAATAGCCGTTTAGGGGTAGGGGCTGAAGCCTGGACTGATAATCTCAAATTTTCTGCCAATGGCTATTTTCGTTTAACTGACTGGCATCAGTCAGTGCTGTCCGAAATGGAAGATTATAACGAACGCCCGGCCAATGGTTTTGACGTCAGGGCCATGGCCTATCTGCCTAGCTATCCTCAGCTAGGTGGCTCGTTAATGTATGAAAAATATTTCGGCAAAGGTGTCGCGCTGAATAGTGGTAAGACCAACCCAGATGATTTAGGTGATTCACCGTCAGCGGTAACATTGGGTGTTAATTATACGCCGATCCCGCTAGTTACCGTCGATGTGGCGCATAAGAAAGGCCAGAATACCGCCAATGAGCTTCAGGTGGGTCTGAACTTTAATTACCGCTTCGGTGTGCCTTGGATTGATCAAATCAATAAAGACACGGTTGGCTTGATGCGCAGTCTGGCGGGTAGCCGTTATGATTTGGTTGATCGCAATTACAATATTGTCATGCAGTATGAGAAACAAAATCTTATTAATTTAACGCTGCCAGCATCGATTTCTGCTCATGCCTTAGAAAATGTCACTCTGACAGGTGTTGTGGCGTCGAAATATGGTGCTGAACGTGTTGAGTGGAGTGCACCGATATTGATTACCACTGGTGGTGCCTTGATGCCACTGGCGATGGAATCGGCCTCCGTTACACTACCTGCTTATCAACATCTGCAAAACGTCAACAGCTACCAAGTCAGTGCCGTTGCCTATGATGTTCGTGGCAATAAATCGAATACAGCGACCACGAATATTATTGTGCAGGAATCTCCACATCAGATAGCGCTGAATGTTGTGGGTTCTAATACGAGCGCGACGGCTGACGGTGCTTCGCTAGTCACTTATCGGGCATTAGTGGTTGATACCGCCAATGGAGCCAACACACCGATGGCGGGCATGAACGTCATGTTTAATGCCACAGTTGGTGACATTGTCACGCCAAGTGCGACCACTGATAATTTAGGAAGAGCGACTGTTTCAGTTAAGAGCACTCGAGCTGGTACTGGGCAGGTTCATGCTGTGTTGGATAATGGCAACAGAGCACAAGCCGCAGTGGCGTTTCTTGCTGACGAAAGCACCGCCACCATCTTGGGTGAGAACCTGACCGTACTGAGCAACAATGCATTGGCCAATGGCGCGGCGACCAATAGCGTGATGGCTGTCATAACGGATGCTAATGGTAACCCTGTTCCCAATATGCTGGTGAATTTCAGTGCAGACAACAGCGCCACACTGTCACTTTCTAGCGGCACTACTGACACGAATGGGGCAATTACCGTGATGCTGACGAACGACACCACAGGTGCCGTCAATGTAACAGCCACACTCAATGGAACCAGCCGAAGTGTCGCGGTTAACTTTGTTCCAGACACTGGCACGGCGACAATTGTCGACGGTGCGCTGACTGTACAAAGTGATAATGCCCTCGCCAATGGCAATGCAAGTAACAGTGTTAAAGCTATTGTGACCGATGCTCACGGAAACCCCATTCCTAATATCGCCGTGGCTTTTACCGCCAGCAATGGTGCAAATATTGTGGCTAATGGAACAACGGGAGCCGACGGTTCAGTGACGCAATCACTGACCAATGTGACTGCGGGTGTAACGCGTGTAACTGCTTCAATTAATGGTATTAGCCGGACAGTGGATGTGACGTTTATCCCCGATAGTGGAACGGCCACACTTGCCAATGGTGCACTGACAGTTAGTCGCGACAATGCACTGGCTGATGGTAGTGCCACTAATGAGGTGAAAGCAGTAGTGACCGATGCCACAGGCAACCGGGTACCGAATCAGATCGTGACGTTCGGTGCAGATAACGGTGCGGTGATAGCCGCTAGTGGCACCACGGATGCCAATGGCGAAGTGATTTTGCAGCTAACCAACAGCACAGCCGGTATGGTGCATATTACCGCGACAGTCAATAGTCAGAGTCGAAGTGTGAATACCACCTTTATTCCTGACAGTGGCACGGCAACTATCGCGAGTGGTGCGCTGACGATTATCAGTGATAACGCGTTGGCGAATGGTGTTGCAACGAACACTGTAAAAGCTGTTGTCACCGATGCGTTCGGCAATCTCATACCGAATTTGGTGGTCACGTTTAGTGTAGGTAACAATGCATTAATCGCTACCAGTGGCACGACAGGTGCGGATGGTGCTGTCACGTTGCCATTGACCAATACTACCGCCGGGCTAAGTCATGTGACAGCGACAGTCAATGGGAACAGCCAGTCAGTGAGTGTGACATTTGTTCCTGATAGCGGAACCGCGACTATTCTCAGTGGAGCACTGACGGTTATCAGTGACAATGCACTGGCAAATGGCAGTGCGACCGACTCAGTAAAAGCGGTGGTGACCGATGCTACCGGTAATCTGGTCGTCAATCAGGTGGTGACTTTCAGTGCGAATAATGGCGCGGTAATCGCCGCCAATGGCACGACCGGTACAGATGGATCCGTGACCTTACCATTAACCAACACCACTGCCGGGATAACGCGTGTGACGGCGACGGTCAATGGCCATAGTCAGGCAGTGGAGGTGACCTTTATTCCGGATAGCAGCACAGCCACTCTTCTCGGTGGATCACTGACTATCACCCGCGACAATGCGATTGCTAACGGTATTGCGACCAACGCAGTGAAAGCTGTCGTCACGGATGCCAATGGTAATTTGGTGCCTAATCAAGTGGTGGCATTCAGCGCTAATCATGGTGGTGTGATTGCCGCCAGCGGAACTACCGATGCTGATGGTGCAGTGAACCTGCCGCTAACCAACACGACAACCGGACTGACACGTATAACGGCGACGGTCAATGGTCATAGCCAAACGGTGGACGTGACCTTTATTCCTGATGGTGGAACCGCCACCCTTACCAGTGGTTCACTAACCATCACCAGTGATAATGCGTTGGCAAATGGCAGTGCGACCAACGGGGTGAAAGCAGTCGTGACGGATTCAACAGGTAATCTGGTGCCTAATCAAGTGGTGACTTTCAGCGCTAATAACGGCGCAGTGATTGCCGCCAATGGCACGACGGGTGCTGATGGTGCGGTAACGTTACCACTGACCAACACGGTGGCCGGAGTGACCCGTGTCACTGCGACAATAAATGGTAGTAGCCAAAGCGTGGATGTGACGTTTATCCCTGATGGTGGCACCGCGACCATTCTCAGTGGTGCACTGACTATCACCAGTGATAATGCGTTGGCCAATGGCAGTGCGACTAACTCGGTGAAGGCCATAGTGACAGATGCTACTGGCAATCGGGTACCCAATCAGGTGGTGACGTTCAGTGCGAGCAATGGTGCGGTGATTGCCGCCAACGCTACGACGGGCACCGACGGTTCGGTGACTTTATCACTGACTAACGCCACTTCTGGGGTGAGCCACGTGACGGCGACGGTTAATGGTTACAGCCAGACGGTGGATGTCACGTTTGTTCCAGACAGTAGTACAGCAACCATTACCAGCGGAGCACTTAGTATTGAGGTCGATGGTGCACTGGCTAATGGTGTCGCGACGAACAGTGTCAAAGCGGTAGTCACCGATGCGCAAGGCAACCGAATACCTAATCTGGCAGTAACATTCAGTGCCAATAACGGGGCGGTAATTGCGGCCAGTGCTACGACAGCCTCAGATGGTTCGGTGACTTTGCCTCTGACAAATACCACATCAGGAATAAGCCGAGTCACCGCCACAGTCAATGGCAACAGCCAAGCGGTGGATGTGACCTTCATTCCAGACAGCAGTACGGCAACGATTGTGAGTGGAGCGTTGACTATCGAAACTGATGGTGCGCTGGCTAATGGTTCTGCTACCAACAGTGTCAAAGCGGTAGTCACCGATGCACAAGGCAATCGGGTACCGAACCTGCTAGTGAACTTCAGTGCCGATAATGGCGCAGTGATGACTGCCAGTGCTACGACAGGCCCAGACGGTTCGGTGACGTTACCGGTGAGCAGTACAACGGCTGGAGTGAGTCGAGTCACCGCGACGGTGAACGGTCATAGTCAAACAGTGGATATGACTTTTATTGCTGATGAAAGTACAGCCACCATTGTGGGCGGAGCACTGAGTGTTGAGGTTGATGGTGCGCTGGCAAATGGTTCTGCTACCAACAGTGTTAAAGCCGTGGTGACGGATGCCCATGGGAACCTGATACCTAATTTGCTGGTGAATTTCAGTGCCAATAATAGTGGTGTGATTGCGGCTAGCGGTACGACCGGCGCAGATGGCTCAGTGACGGTCACGTTGACCAATACTACCTCAGGGGTCAGCCGTGTTACTGCTACTGTGAATGGTAATAGCCAAAATGTAGATGTCACCTTTATTGCTGATGAAAGTACGGCAACTATTGTCGCTGGAGCACTGACGATTGAAGTTGATGGTGCGCTGGCTAATAGTGTCGCCACAAACAGTGTTAAAGCGGTGGTGACAGATGCTCAGGGTAACCGGGTGCCGAATCTGCTGGTGAATTTCAGTGCCGATAACAGTGGCGTGATTGCAGCCAGCGGTACGACCGACGCAGATGGCTCAGTGACATTGACCTTAACCAATACCAAATCAGGTATGACTAAAGTCACCGCGACGGTCAATGGTCATAGTCAAACGGTAGATACGACTTTCGTCTCTGATCCGAGCACGGCAAAGGTCAGTCTGGAATCTGTTATCGGCAATATGCCAGCGGATGGCACGGCACAAAATAGTGTTAAAGCCATTGTCACTGATGCATTTGACAATGTGGTCGCGAATCAATCAGTCAGTTTCAATGCCACTAATAGCGCAACGATCGCTGCCACCGGAACAAGCGATATAAATGGTGAAGTTATCGTGACACTCGTCAGTACTAATCCAGGGGAGAGTACCGTGACGGCAACAATCAATGGTACCAGTGATACGGATGTTATGACGTTTGTGCCCGTGCCATTTAGCATGAAATTTGTTTTAACAATGTAAGGCGATAGTGAAATAAATAACGGTATAGAGGGTATGTCCATAATGTTAATACCCTCTATGCGCAGCTGAATAGTTAAAAAAGAAGGCAATAATATTTACCGCAATTTATGCCTGCTTTGTCATTACCTTATTTTGGATATTTACTATGAAATTATTTAACTTAATCACATTCACATTGGCTTTTTCAGCACTGCCAAATATCGCACTTAGCCATTATGTTGTAGAAAATCCACAAACTAGTCTAAGTGAACTTACTTTTGATCTGACACATTATTATTTACCTAGCCACGAAACTACTCATCCTAATACCTGCAAAATGAAAACAGGCGCTGGGACTCAATCATTACAATCTTGCCGATTGGTTTATGTGTTTAATTTATTAACATCATCAGGTGCTGTTGGCGCAGAAATACAAAGAGGATATGTTGATCTTCAGGGTGACGGCAGCTATGACACAGAATTATCGAATGCCACCACTCATTATAATTCACTAAGGGTGGCAGAGGCCCATGGTGTCAATCTTAATCAGCACGTGTCAATCCCTTATGCTAATATTTCAACACTCGTTGGCAGTAATGGGCGTTTTAGAGTTACAACCTCTTCAGAGGGTTTTTCATGTCTTAATAATGCCAATTGTACATTGGCTACCGGTGGAACCGGTTATACAACCAGTACTATTGATTTGGGTGCCCAAAATCTTGATGTTGCCTGTGAGGCAAGTGCATCTGGGCCTCTCAGTATTGAGAATACTTTGAGTGGCGAACATATTTACTCGTATAACAGCAATGCAACACGGTTGTCGCAAAATATTGGCGAAATTAAGTTATCGGTTAATTGTGTTAACTGGTTATCAACGGTGAAAAGTAAAACATTAAACTTTTCTATTACACCCAATACAACGATAGCGACGGGTGGGAACACTCAAGTGACTTGTGGCGCTTATCGTGATGGTAATGCAGGGACCGCTGCCGGTTATTCATTCTCTCGTCCAATTAATGTCGCAGGATTTGATGGTATTTCAGAGCAGTATGATACCGACAGTATTTATTATGGACTTTATGTTACATCACCATCGACGTCAGCTGAAACTGTTCTTGACTTAAATTGTGCATTATCGGGGCAATACACTCTTAATTAGGACATATATTCGCTGGGCGATTTTATCATTAATGATAATTTCGCCTAAACACTCATAACTTCACGAGTAAGTCACGATGAATAAAATCATTTCAGCTCTGATTATTGACCAACATCCTTTAATAAGGCATGTCGTGAGGGGACTGATAGAGTGCAAAGGTGGAAAAGTTTATGAAACTGGCGAAGAGTTAGAATCGATAAAAATGGCCAGTATTTATAAGCCGAGTATCATTGTTGTCGATTTTGTTGGATATAAAAACATTCAACTTAATCTCATCCAAAAACTCATGCTAATGTCTCCTGAGTCAAAAGTGCTTATTTATACCTCACTAACCTCAATTTATTATTTGAAAAAATGTCTTGGAATAGGTGTTCGTGGATATGTATATAAGAAGGATGATGTTATTAATCTTGATGGTGCAATTGATGCAGTAATATCGGGGTATTGCTGCTTCCCTCAAGTCGATTTGCCCACGAATGCATAATGACTATATGCATTATTTCCCAAGGTCAATGGGAGTAAGGTCTTGCCCGATGAATAAATTAGTATCCTATTCACTCTATTTCTTCTGGTTTATCTGGCTGTTCTGTTTTTTTAGCCTGATTATCGTTGAGACATTTCCGGAGTTTATGAACTACGTACACTCTATTTATCTCGGCGCTATTGTCTCGGAAGAAACTTATGATTCTCTTATTGCATTCTCATTATGGTTATCGCTGTTCTCAGCCATGACCGCCATGTTTTTTATTAATTCATTTTTCAAAAAATTAAGAGAGTTTAGATAAATAACGTCCAACTTATGTTCGCTATCAAGGAAATTAACACTATGGAAGAGAAATTTGCCATCATTCAACATCCTTGTTCTTTTACTCGTTTCAGTTTGGAGCGTATTTTAAAAAAACTCTTAATGAGTGAATCCGTCAATGTTGCTGCCAGTGTCAGCTCCCTCACAGATTGCTATGATAACTTGGTGAAGTTTCCTACTGTTAATCTAGCCATTTTGAATCTACGTGGTGAGGACTATACATCGGGTGATAGCCTAAGCTTAGTGGTTGACTGGTTACGGATACATCGCCCAAATTGTCGCGTCATTATCATCGCAGATGAGTTTTGTGTTCATCTACTCAAGCAATATTTCTTTGGGGTTGAGCAGGTTTATGCTGTTATTGCGCAAAATGCCCTGATGAGTCAATTCGTTAGCCAATTAAATCGAGTATTTTCCAGCCCGCCAGCTCTGAATAAAAAACGGCCATGCATATTATCGCGGCGAGAACGAACTGTTCTGGCGTTATTGCTGCAAGGCAAATCGAACAATGATATTGCAGATCATTTGGAATTAAGTAATAAAACGGTTAGCTATCACAAACGCAGTGCTTTGGGTAAATTGGGTATCAACACATTACAACCTATGCTAATGAATGCCGGAATTGTTTCACAGTTCTTGAGCAATACACACTCTGGACCACAAAGTACAATGGTATGATTATAATGACGTAACATTCTCATGTATTGCACTCAGGAGTTAACTTTCCTGAGTCACGCAAACTAAATAGGAGAGTGTTAAGAAATTAATCTGCGGCATGTTTTTGGTGATAAAGAAAAGTAGCTGGTGTGGCTCAGACTATAAATTTTCTTCTCTAGTTTAACGGTTCCGGACATGGAAAAACATTTTCCCTGTCCGCTAGGAACAAATGCACGGCAGCATTAGTTTGTACAAGATTATTCGATCCATTCAATATTAACGATTTTGGTCAAATTGGGCTGTACAGTGGAATGGCTCAAAATCGTTATCTTTTAAAAGCCAATTATTTCTGATTCTCGTCTGTGGATACTTAGTGTGTCTGGCGAATTGGTCAGAAAAGGGCTGCCAAGAGTCTTGATGGCTGCGGTGCTGTTTAGGCATGCCATTGAGTTTGCTGACGACTCCCTCGTTTACTCTAAACAGGCTGTAAAGATTTATTAGAATCTTTCATGCTAGAATTCGTGTAATATACGTGACCCCTAAGCATCAGGTGTAGCAGTTGCTGTGGCGCCTTATTTGCGTGCTTTCTTTGAAAAGTTTTAAAATCCAATGAGTTGATGTGCGGTAAAAAAACATAACTTATTGATGAGACGATTATACACGACGCCTGTGAAGGCGACATTAGAGGTTGCTCAATGAGCGAGAAGTCAGAAGACCAGAAATTACCAAACTCAAAGCCACAAAGCCCTAAACCACAGGGCGATAAAGTTGTGGGCGAAAAATTACAGAAAATCTTGGCTCGCGCCGGTCATGGCTCGCGTCGAGAAATCGAAACCATTATTCAACAAGGCCGCGTTAGCGTTGATGGTAAAATATCAAAGCTGGGTGATCGGGTTGAAGTGACTCAGGCCACTAAAATTCGTCTAGACGGTCATCTTCTATCTATTAAAGAATCTGAAGAGGCAGTGTGCCGTGTTCTGGCGTATTACAAGCCTGAGGGTGAACTTTGTACCCGTAATGACCCTGAAGGTCGTCCAACCGTATTTGATCGTTTGCCTAAACTGCGCGGGTCTCGTTGGGTCGCGGTCGGGCGTTTAGACGTCAACACCTCCGGGTTATTGTTGTTCACCACCGATGGTGAACTGGCTAACCGTCTGATGCATCCAAGCCGCGAAGTTGAACGTGAATATGCCGTGCGGGTGTTTGGTCAGATTGATGACGAAAAAATCAAGCAGTTGAGCCGTGGCGTGCAATTGGAAGATGGTCCTGCGGCATTCCGCACCATTAAATTCCAAGGCGGAGAAGGGCTTAACCAGTGGTATAACGTCACCTTAACCGAAGGGCGCAACCGTGAAGTTCGCCGCTTATGGGAAGCTGTCGGTGTGCAAGTTAGTCGCCTGATTCGTGTACGTTATGGTGATATCAATCTGCCAAAAGGCTTGCCACGTGGCGGCTGGACAGAGCTAGATCTGAACGCCACTAACTATCTGCGTGAATTAGTGGAGCTGGATTCTGAAACTGTAAGTAAATTGCCAGTAGAGAAAGACCGACGTCGCGTGAAAGCGAACCAAATTCGCCGTGCGGTTAAGCGTCATACTGAAGTCGCTGGTCGTCAGGTTGCAGGCCGTCAAGGTTCTGCACGTAAAGGTTCTACTCGTCAGAATGCAGGTAATGCAACGCCAGCAGCAACGACTGGGCGTCGCGGATCGAACAAACGCGGGTAATCCACTAAGTGGGAAGATATTTTCTTCTTCCCACTTCTTCTTATGCCATCAGATAATTACCAATCAATACCTTGTTGCGCTTTAATGCCAGCATCAAAAGCATGTTTGACTGGGCGTAATTCGCTGACAGTATCCGCCATTTCCAACAGATCTCGATGGCAACCACGCCCCGTAATAATGACCGTTTGATGGGCAGGGCGCTGTTTTAGTGCATTAACAACCTCCTCTAGTGGCAGATAGTCATACGCCACCATATACGTCAGCTCATCCAACACAACTAAGTCCAACGTCGGGTCTGCCAGCATACGCAATCCGTGTTGCCAAACCGCCTGGCAGGCCGCGGTATCGGTCTCTCTGTTCTGCGTATTCCAGGTAAAACCTGTCGCCATCACTTGGAACTCGACACCGTGTTGTTGCAGCAAATTTTTCTCACCGTTCGGCCATTCACCTTTAATAAATTGAATCACTCCCGCTTTCAGACCATGGCCAACTGCACGGGTTACTGTACCAAATGCAGCAGTGGTTTTACCTTTACCATTGCCGGTGAAAACAATCAAAATACCGCGAATTTCCTGTGCTGCGGCCACTCGTGATTCAACCTTTTCTTTTATTTTTTGTTGGCGCTGCTGGTGGCGTTCTTCAGACATAAACGTTCCTTTATTCGGCGGGGCCAGCTTTGCGGCCCGGTTGTGCATCGAAACTGATACCCGTCTTTCTTCGGCTATCGTCGCCCATCAGGTAAAGATATAGCGGCATAATATCAGCAGGTGTTTTTAGCTTATCGGCATTCTCGTCAGGGAAGGCATTTGCCCGCATTTGAGTCCGCGTTCCGCCGGGATTAATGCAATTAACTCGTAGATTACTGTGCTTATACTCTTCAGCCAGCACTTGCATCATGCCCTCAGTGGCAAATTTGGAGACGGCGTAAGCACCCCATTCGGCACGACCTTGACGTCCAACACTGGAGCTGGTGAAGACCAATGAAGCGCTGGGAGACTTAAGTAACAATGGTAGCAATGCTTGAGTTAGCATAAAAGTTGCATTGACATTCACTTGCATTACATCTTGCCAGACAGCAATGCTTTGCTCGGACATGGGAACTATTTCACCCAGTAAACCCGCATTGTGCAGCACTCCGTCTAAATGAGAAATTTGTGTGCTGAGGGTTTGGGCTAACTGCTGGCAATCCTGTTCGCTTGCATGCAGTAAGTCAAGCACCAGAACGATTGCAGACCTCCCGCCAGCCTCTGTAATCTGCTGTTTTACAGCGACGAGTTTACTCTCTGTACGACCGACGAGAATCAAACGAGCACCAAAACGTGCGTAAGTCAGCGCCGCTTCGCGACCAATGCCATCACCTGCACCCGTGACTAAAATAGTCCGATTATCGAGCAGGTCACCTTTAGGTTGATAATGCATAATTATTCCTCTTGCTGGCGGCGAGTATTCTATTTTTCATGCCGCGATATCTCTTACATTCTTATATTTAAGCGAAACCAATGCAATTTTTCATTTGCGCAAGACGGCGGCCGATGGGTTCGCTAGAATGCAGGTATCTCTTTAATAGCAGATGAATAAAGGCGGTATTTGTGGAGTTATTTTCTCTGTACGGACTGTTTCTCGCTAAAGTGGTAACCATTGTGGTTGCGATTGGTGCGGTAGTACTACTGATTGTCAGCCAAGGAATGAGGAAACAAGGGCAACGAGGCGAACTCAATCTAGTTGACTTGGGTGAGCAATATAAGGAAATGCAGCGTGAGATGCGTTTAGCGCGCATGAGTCCCTCGGAGCAAAAAGTCTGGAGTAAAGAATTTAAAAAGCAGCAAAAATCCGATCAAAAACTGAAGAAACAGCGCGCGAAAGCCGGTGCGGTGGCAACAGGGAAACCCTGTTTATATGTCATTGATTTCAAAGGTAGCATTGATGCGCATGAAGTCACGTCATTGCGTGAAGAGATTTCTGCTGTGTTGGCGGTTGCCACTGCGCAAGATGAAGTATTGCTGAGACTCGAAAGCCCGGGGGGGGTTGTGCATGGTTACGGCCTTGCGGCTTCGCAATTGGAGCGTTTGCGTCATAAAGGTATACGTCTGACCGTCGCGGTGGATAAAGTGGCCGCGAGCGGGGGGTATATGATGGCTTGTGTTGCGGATCGCATTATTAGCGCGCCTTTTGCCATTATTGGTTCTATCGGGGTTGTCGCACAGATACCTAACTTCCACCGCTTATTGAAAAAGAACGACATTGATGTTGAGCTGCACACCGCTGGTGAGTTTAAGAGAACCCTAACGCTGTTTGGTGAAAATACTGAGCAAGGGCGCGAGAAATTTCGCGAAGATTTGAATGAAACTCATCTGCTATTTAAGCAGTTTGTTCAACAACAACGCCCCTCTTTAGATATTGATGCTGTTGCAACCGGTGAACATTGGTTTGGTACTCAAGCAAAAGAGAAAGGGTTGGTTGATGCGATTGGTACCAGTGATGATTTACTGATTGCTGAAATGGATAACCACGAAGTTATAGGTGTGCGTTATTCGCGTCGCAAACGTCTAATGGATCGTTTTACCGGGAGCGCCGCAGAAAGTGTCGACCGCCTATTATTGCGGTGGTGGCAGCGTGGGGAAAAACCCCTGCTCTAGTCGAATAGGATTTGAGTTTTACAAGATAATAACAGGGGGAAACCCCCTGTTATTGTTGGCTCAATAGCTAAACGAGAAAGTAATAAAAGAAGAATAATCAGAATTAATCAATTAAATGATATTTAGCAGACAACACGTGTGCCAGATGTTTGAACATATTAAATACTGCGGTTGTTTTTGCTGTTGGTAAACCATCTGAATCGAGGAAGAATTCACCACGAAATACTAAGACAGAACCTTTCTGCTCAACCTCTGTTGCTTCCATACCATGCAGATAATCTTCATGCTGGCGAATAATCTCATTAGCTTCTGCCAACAATTCATTACGCGTAATCGGTGCTGTGTTTCCGAGCATTATATTCCCTCACGACAATCATATTTGTTTTCAGAACCAAGTAAATTCTTTCACTATTGTACTGCGGGTTAGCATTTGTTCGCAAACCGACTAAGGTTTATTCGAGCTATTGATGGCTTTATCATCAATATTGGATAAATTAAGATTCCGAGCTAATTAGGTTGCGTAGCGCTTTTTATCAGGTACAGTGTGGGATTTTATACTATTAGGTGGAAGGTTTTGTTGACGCCATAAGGCAGAATTCACTGCTGTTACACTGGGCGCAGGCAAAAATTTTGCGGGATCGTCAAGCATGATTCGGATGACTCTTTTGTGGCACCGATCAAAAAAACAGGTTGATCTCCTGAAAAAGTACCGCAATATAAAAAAGAGATTGCGAATGCCGCGGTACGGCAAGATAAAAACCTTCTTTTAGAAGAAATAATTTAGGTAAAGGTAATTATGGGTAAAGCTCTCGTAATAGTTGAGTCCCCGGCAAAAGCCAAAACTATTAATAAATACTTAGGGAATAACTACGTGGTTAAGTCCAGTGTCGGTCACATTCGTGATTTGCCGACCAGTGGATCTGCCAGTAAGAAGAGCGCTAACTCAACTGAAGATAAAGCCAAGAAAGCTGATAAACCCAAAACTAAAGTAAAGAAAGACGAAAAGGTTGCATTAGTTAACCGCATGGGTGTCGATCCTTATCATGGCTGGAAAGCGCAGTATGAAATTTTGCCCGGCAAAGAAAAAGTGGTTGCCGAGCTTAAAGCATTAGCTGAAAACGCTGACCATATCTATCTCGCAACCGACCTTGACCGCGAAGGAGAGGCTATTGCCTGGCATTTGCGGGAAGTGATTGGTGGTGATGATAAGCGTTTTAGTCGTGTGGTATTCAACGAAATCACTAAAAATGCTATCCAACAAGCGTTTAATCAACCTGGTGAATTGAATATCAACCGGGTTAATGCCCAACAAGCCCGTCGCTTTATGGACCGGGTTGTGGGTTATATGGTTTCTCCGCTGCTGTGGAAAAAAATTGCTCGTGGCCTGTCTGCAGGGCGTGTGCAATCCGTCGCGGTGCGCTTAGTGGTCGAACGTGAGCGGGACATTAAAGCATTCGTTCCTGAAGAGTATTGGGAACTGCATGCCGACTTGCTGGCAAAGGGTGAAGTACCGATTCAAATGGAAGTCACCCATGCTCACAATAAGCCGTTTAAACCGGTCAATCGTGAGCAGACGCACGCCGCCCTTAAATTGTTGGAAAACGCGCGCTACAAAGTGTTGGATCGTGAAGATAAACCGACCAGCAGCAAGCCCGGCGCACCTTTTATTACGTCCACCTTGCAACAGGCTGCTAGTACCCGCCTGAGTTTTGGTGTGAAGAAGACCATGATGATGGCGCAGCGCTTGTATGAAGCGGGCCATATCACCTATATGCGTACTGACTCCACCAATTTGAGTCAAGATGCGTTGACCATGGTTCGTGGTTATATCGGTGATAATTTTGGTGATAAGTATTTACCGTCTGCACCAAATCAATACAGCAGCAAAGAGAACTCACAAGAAGCGCATGAAGCTATTCGTCCTTCTGATGTGAATGTGCTGGCTGAACAATTAAAAGATATGGAAGCCGATGCCCAGAAGCTGTATCAGCTGATTTGGCGTCAGTTTGTGGCCTGTCAGATGACACCGGCCAAATATGATTCAACGACGCTGACCGTGCAGGCTGGTGACTTCCAACTGCGCGCTAAAGGTCGTACTTTGCGATTTGACGGTTGGACTAAGGTCATGCCAGCACTGCGCAAAGGCGATGAAGATCGCACCTTGCCAGTGATTGAAGTGGGCAGTGAGTTGGATTTGCAAAAGCTGATCCCAAGCCAGCACTTTACCAAGCCACCGGCACGTTACAGTGAAGCATCATTGGTGAAAGAGCTGGAAAAACGGGGTATTGGCCGTCCATCTACTTATGCGTCGATTATTTCGACCATTCAAGACCGTGGCTATGTTCGGGTTGAAAACCGCCGCTTCTATGCAGAGAAAATGGGTGAAATTGTTACTGACCGCTTGGAAGAAAACTTCCGCGAGTTGATGAATTACGATTTCACCGCGCGGATGGAAAGTGGTTTGGACCAAGTGGCCAACGATCAGGCTGAATGGAAAGCTGTGCTGGATGGATTCTTTGCTGAATTCAGCGAGCAGCTTGAAAAAGCCGAAAAAGATCCTGAAGAGGGCGGTATGCGTCCAAATCAGATGGTCATGACCAGCATTGATTGCCCAACTTGTGGTCGTCCGATGGGGATTCGTACCGCCAGTACCGGGGTGTTCCTAGGTTGCTCAGGTTATGCATTGCCACCGAAGGAGCGCTGTAAAACCACCATCAATCTGGTACCAGAAGCTGAAATTCTTAACATTTTGGAAGGTGATGATGCGGAGACCAACGCATTACGCGCCCGTCGTCGCTGCCAGAAATGTGGCACTGCAATGGACAGCTATCTGATCGATAACCAACGTAAATTGCATGTTTGTGGGAATAACCCTGCATGTGATGGTTATGAGATAGAAGAAGGTGAGTTCCGCATCAAAGGGTATGAAGGCCCTATTGTTGAGTGCGAGAAATGTGGTTCCGAAATGCACCTGAAAATGGGACGTTTTGGTAAGTACATGGGTTGTACCAATGACGAGTGCAAAAATACCCGTAAAATCTTACGCAGTGGTGAAGTTGCACCGCCAAAAGAAGATCCGGTGCCATTACCCGAATTGCCTTGTGAAAAATCTGATGCTTATTTCGTGTTGCGAGATGGTGCTGCGGGTGTGTTCTTAGCGGCCAATACTTTCCCTAAATCGCGCGAAACACGTGCACCTTTAGTTGAAGAGTTGGTTCGTTTTAAGGATCGTTTACCTGAGAAGCTACGTTATTTGGCGGATGCGCCAGTGACGGACAAGGAGGGTAACAAAACCATGGTGCGCTTTAGCCGTAAAACTAAGCAACAATATGTTTCCTCTGAAAAAGAGGGCAAAGCCACAGGTTGGTCTGCTTTCTATATCGATGGCAAATGGGTTGAAGCGAAAAAATAAGCATTTTACTGAGTGAGAGTGGTATCTCGAGAGATTAATCGCGCTCAGTCGTAAAGTTAAAATGCCGAGCCATGCCTAAGAAACCAGCCTCAATGGCTGGTTTTTTTATTGGGTTAATTTATCCAAGTGCTTTATAGTCTTGGTTAATCCGTTGATACTATCAATCATTAACGGCTGTCTGCATTTATCCAAAACACGATTATTTTTAGGCTAATACTCGATGGTCTAGGTAGCTAATAGCGCAAGTCTACAGGCAGACCCAAGTCAGAGATTTAAGCAAGGAAAGTCGTTACTATCGCTACAATGCAACGAGAGAAGGGTATATACAGTTGTTGGCGAAATGATATAGTAGTTATATAAAATATTTTTTTATCACCTTAAGTTATTATAAGGTCAATACTGACCACTTCGCATGTCGCTATAAGTTTCAGTTAATAACTTCTCGGCATACCGGGTGATACCGATATACCAAACTGTGGCGTTCCCCGCAGTGTTTAACCTAGGATGGTATAGATATGAAATTGCAACAGCTCCGTTATATTGTTGAGGTGGTTAATCATAACCTTAACGTATCATCTACCGCAGAGGGTCTGTACACCTCACAACCTGGGATAAGTAAACAGGTCAGAATGCTGGAAGATGAGCTTGGCATCCAGATTTTTGCCCGCAGTGGTAAACATCTCACACAAGTCACTCCCGCAGGGCTGGAAATAATCCGTATTGCTCGTGAAGTGCTGTCAAAAGTGGATGCCATCAAAGCGGTTGCTGGTGAACATACCTATCCAGATAAAGGGTCTTTGTATGTAGCCACGACTCATACTCAGGCACGCTATGCATTGCCTAATGTGATTAAAGGCTTTATCGAACGTTATCCGCGCGTGTCCTTGCATATGCATCAAGGGTCACCCACACAAATTGCTGAGGCAGTTTCCAAGGGGAGTGCTGACTTTGCTATTGCAACTGAAGCACTTCATTTGTACGACGACCTGATCATGTTGCCGTGCTATCACTGGAATCGCGCGGTGGTTGTTAAGCCTGATCATCCATTAGCTGGCAAGACTCATGTCAGCATTGAAGAGCTGGCAGCCTATCCAATAGTAACCTACACCTTTGGTTTTACCGGCCGCTCAGAGTTGGATACCGCATTTAATCGCGCAGGGTTGACTCCACGAATTGTTTTCACCGCCACCGATGCGGATGTGATTAAAACCTATGTGAGATTAGGGCTGGGGGTGGGTGTTATCGCCAGTATGGCGGTTGACCCAGTTCAAGACCCTGATTTAGTGACGGTTGATGCGCGCGATATCTTTACTTACAGTACCACCAAAATTGGTTTCCGCCGCAGTACCTTCCTGCGTAGTTATATGTATGATTTTATCCTGCGTTTTGCCCCGCATTTGACGCGTGATGTGGTGGATAAAGCGGTTGCTTTGCGTTCGAATGAAGATATTGAGGCGATGTTCAAAGACATAAAATTGCCGACGAAATAATTGTTCTTGTAGCGTAAAGATAAAGCCCCAAGTTAATGGGGCTTTTTGCATTGCTAACGTTTCTTATTGGCTTGTGCCAGTACTGAGCCGGCCAGCGTTTTGGTTTGTTCACTGTATTTAGAATTTGCCAGAACTTGTGATGCGACATCCTCCATATGTGCGCCTGTTTGATTATTCGTGCTAGATTGAGATGGGGCCGATCCTGCAAGACTTTTTTCGATGGCGGAAGCATTAGGATCTTTCAGTATTTTCGCCGCTTGCGAAGCAACTGATTGGGAGGTTTTCTTGGTATTCTTATTCGTCATAATTTCCATTTCATCCTGTTTATAGGGTATTCCACGTAGTGCACTATCTATTTAACAATGTTACATATTAATTAAGTTGTATGTACAAGGGGGTTCCTTTGTCTATCGTGGTAGGGAATAGTAGACACAATAGAATATGTATATGCTAATGAAATTTAATTAATTCACCTGATTTTATATTTTTATTATATTTTTGTTCGTATATTTTCAATTTTTATAAAAGGACAGTAAATGTTTTCAGTGAGTAATCCTTCTAATACTAATACCAGTTGTCCTCTATTGCTCCCTGAATTACCCTTTCCAGAAAAACAACATTTAAATTATCTACGTAGCATGCCAAATAGCGATGACGTATCAGTTCCAGTCAGTGAGATTAGTGATGCTCTGAATGAGTTAACATCGATATATAGTGAGGATTTTTTACAAAACGTAACTCAATTAGATATCCATGATGAAATCAAAAATTTCAACCAACTTTCTGCCTATAGAAAAGTAAACTTCATCGATTGGTTTGCTTTTAGAGATTTTAAGGAGGATGGCTATGTGAGGATAAATAATTTTTTAAGAGAGTCTCAAGGTGAGCAACAAAACGTACGATCGAATGTATTTCAGATGAAACTATCGCTCATGCATCTAACAATGTTGCAGGCCATGCAACCTACAGTTCAACAGACATTGTTCAGAGGGGAGGTTAGGTCCCTTTTTAGCACCAGTAACTGGACGGAAGGATCTATATTTAGTACTAAATCATTCATGAGTTCATCCCAAGACGAAGATGTAGCATGGAGTTTTTGTGGTGATAAAACCACTTTGGATAATGATTCTATAA
Organism: Yersinia vastinensis; assembly: GCF_044905075.1. NCBI lineage: Bacteria > Pseudomonadati > Pseudomonadota > Gammaproteobacteria > Enterobacterales > Yersiniaceae > Yersinia > Yersinia vastinensis. Next base: position 2,469,391 of record NZ_CP173260.1, on the reverse strand, counting down.
ATGTCTTATTTGAAATATATAATGACAATCCCTATTCAGGTGCAGACATTTCAAGTGTGCTGCGTGATGGGGAAGATGAATTTTTATTTCTTCCTGAGACTGATTTTATAATAACAGACAGAACTTATGATGCAGAAGAGAAAACACTAAAAATAGAAATGTCAACATGTTATACCGGAGAACACATCTTTAGTTCAAATCTTCAGGCGTTGGTGTTCCTTGCATGGGAAAGCTAAGTATGGGTACTGAGAAGGCAACCTACTTACTATGATTTATGTTAAATAGAATGGTGGCTTATCAATTATTTTTGTATATCTGATTTTCTATAAAGAACTATTAAGTTGAAATTTAAAAGATAATTTAAAAAATATAATGTATTTTCATATAAGTATTCAACATTTTCACAATGAAAGTAAACAAGGATAATCTATGGATAAAATATCTTACTCTTTATCAAAAATAGGGCTGAGTAACACATTTCAGGCATTAGAGAACAGAGGCGCTATTCCTGAAAAAGCTCAATTCTATATTTGTGGGAATAATGAAAATAGTATTAACAGTGCGAGTGAAGCTTTAGATGGGTTAGTTTTGGGGGGCTGGCTAAGTTCTCCAGACAATGAAGCTGAAAGTGAACGAAGGGTTCGTGTATTGACTTTAATGAGTAAGTTTTCAATGGCAGAATTTGCGCTTGCACATAGTGATAAAATGTATCCATACTTGCATCATAATAGTCATATTCTAATGGAATTTGATAGTGATAGTGATAGTGATTCCGAACTTACAATGAATTATTCAGTTAATTATACTGATGGGAAGTGTGGTTTATTTACATTACATTGCCAAATGCTCTTGGGTAAGGACTTTCAGTTAGATGAAAACAAAACTAATATTTATTTTGAGTTTGAACCACAATGCCCCACAGAGTTACAACAAAGTCTTGATTTCAGAACAATAACTAGCAAGGTTTTAGATTGGCTGAAGAGTATATTCTTCCCTGATTCTTATGACCGAGAGAATACTGCTCCCTTTATTAGAAAACACGAGATGGCGCTTCCAACAATTAGTTTAGACATATTTAATGAACTTGAGACATTACTAAAGTCGAATATGCCGGATGAGAACCAAATAACCAATATACCGGATGTTGCAGGATCATTGGAGGATGAGGAGAAAATATCAGATTATAAAACTAACCCAGTCTATTATACACTTTCAGCAGGAATTGAGAGCGAAGATGCAATAAATAATAGAGAAGAGGAGTTTATAGACGATAATGAAATGCAGTGGGATTATGGCTATCTGAATTCCCTACCTTTTGTGGTACCTCATTAGCCGTTTAAAATTAATATATTGGTGCTGCTAGCATTAAGGATCCATTATCGTTAAAACCTATCGCTGCCAGTAATCGCCATTGTTGCCAAAATGTTAATGTTTCTTTGTGTTATATTTAATCTAGACCTCATAATTTCAAGGGAATAGCCTTGTTGAGATGAATGATGTTTAGAACACTTATAAGAAACAATGGAGGCGCTATGTCGTTGGATCTGCGTAAAACGAGTATGGCCAAGTTGGTCGCCCTTAACCACGAGTATCACTATTACAGTCTACCGCAACTGGCGGCAGCACTGGGTGATATTGACCGACTTCCGAAATCACTGAAAGTGTTGTTGGAAAACCTGTTGCGCCATCTGGATGGTGAGCAGGTCCAAGAGGAAGACCTCAAAGCGATTATTGATTGGCAACAAACCGGTCATGCCGATAAAGAGATTGCTTATCGTCCGGCGCGGGTTCTCATGCAGGACTTTACCGGTGTACCCGCCGTCGTCGATTTAGCCGCTATGCGAGAAGCGGTTAAGCGTTTGGGCGGCGATGTTGCTCAGGTTAACCCATTATCTCCTGTTGACTTGGTTATCGACCACTCGGTGACGGTTGACGAGTTTGGCGATAAAGCCGCCTTTGGCGAAAACGTTCGCTTAGAAATGGAACGTAACCACGAACGCTATATCTTTTTACGCTGGGGGCAAAAAGCGTTCAGCCGATTCCGTGTCGTACCGCCGGGGACCGGAATTTGTCATCAGGTTAACCTTGAGTATTTAGGGCAGACCGTCTGGCATGAACAGCAGGGCGGCAAACAGGTTGCGTATCCAGATACTTTGGTGGGCACTGACTCTCATACCACGATGATTAATGGTCTGGGGATTTTAGGCTGGGGGGTCGGAGGGATTGAAGCAGAGGCGGCAATGCTGGGCCAGCCAGTCTCGATGCTGATTCCTGATGTGGTCGGATTCAAGATGACGGGCAAAATGCGTGAAGGGATCACCGCCACTGATTTAGTATTAACGGTTACACAAATGCTGAGAAAGCACGGTGTGGTAGGTAAGTTTGTTGAGTTTTACGGCGATGGTTTGGCTGATTTACCATTGGCAGATCGTGCCACTATCGCCAACATGTCACCAGAATATGGTGCCACCTGTGGGTTCTTCCCAGTGGACGATGTCACATTAGGCTACCTGCGCTTAAGTGGCCGCAGTGATGAACAGATAGCGTTAGTCGAGGCCTACAGTAAAGCACAGGGTCTATGGCGTTATCCGGGGGATGAACCTGTGTTTACCAGCCAGTTATCATTGGATCTGGGTGCAGTAGAAGCCAGTTTGGCCGGGCCGAAACGGCCACAAGACCGGGTTGCATTGCCCAAAGTCCCGCTCGCGTTTAATGCTTTTGAAGAGCTGGAAGTGAACAGCAAGAAAGATAAAGTAAGCCATGTTTCTTTCTCACTTGAGGGGCAAACTCATGAGCTAGAGCAAGGGGCGGTGGTCATCGCCGCTATCACCTCATGCACTAATACCTCAAATCCAAGTGTGCTGATGGCGGCGGGCTTGCTTGCCAAAAAAGCGTCAGAAAAGGGGCTTAAAACTAAACCTTGGGTTAAAACCTCGCTGGCTCCCGGTTCTAAAGTCGTGACTGAATATCTCAACTCTGCGGGGCTAACGCCTTATCTTGACCATCTGGGTTTTAATTTGGTTGGCTATGGCTGTACTACTTGTATAGGTAACTCTGGCCCATTACCGGACCCAATAGAAAAAGCCATTAAAGCCGGGGATTTAACCGTGGGCGCGGTGCTGTCCGGCAACCGTAACTTTGAAGGGCGAATCCATCCTTTGGTTAAAACGAACTGGCTGGCGTCACCTCCGCTGGTCGTGGCTTACGCCTTGGCTGGGAATATGAATATCAACCTAGCCCAAGATGCACTAGGTCATGATCCTGAGGGTAATCCTGTTTATCTGAAAGATATTTGGCCAACTGGGATTGAAATCGCTAAAGCGGTTGAAGAGGTTAAAACAGAGATGTTCCGCAAAGAGTATGCGGCAGTATTTGACGGTGATGAAGATTGGCAGGCGATTGAGGTTGTTAGTACACCAACCTATGACTGGCAAAATGACTCCACTTATATTCGTTTACCTCCTTTCTTCAGTGATATGAAAGCGTTACCGGAGCCTGTTCAAGATATTCATAATGCGCGTATTTTAGCCATTTTGGCTGACTCAGTGACGACGGACCATATTTCTCCTGCGGGTAATATCAAGCTAGACAGCCCGGCCGGTCGTTATTTGCGAGATCGTGGAGTAGAGATCAAAGAGTTCAACTCCTATGGTTCCCGCCGTGGCAACCATGAAGTAATGATGCGTGGGACTTTTGCCAATATTCGTATTCGCAACGAAATGGTGCCCGGTGTTGAAGGAGGGATAACTCGCCATATTCCATCGCAAAATGAAATGTCGATTTACGATGCGGCGATGCGCTACCAACAGGAACAGGTGCCATTGGCGGTGATTGCGGGGAAGGAGTATGGTTCAGGGTCCAGTCGCGACTGGGCGGCCAAAGGGCCGAGATTGCTGGGTGTTAGGGTCGTGATTGCTGAGTCATTCGAACGTATTCACCGATCAAATTTAATCGGTATGGGAATTTTACCACTTGAGTTTCCGCAAGGTGTTAACCGCAAAACCTTAGGCCTCACCGGAGATGAGTCCATCAGCGTCAGCGGGTTACAAAATCTGGCTCCGGGGCAAACTGTTGCGGTGACATTCACCTATGCTGATGGCCGTCAACAGACGGTCAATACGCGTTGCCGTATCGATACGGGGAATGAATTGGTCTATTTTGAGAATGGTGGCATTTTGCATTACGTTATCCGCAAAATGTTGTGATGCGTTGTGTGTCGGAGTGACAGTGTCACTATTTGACGACGTAACTCAATGCCAAATAAGCCAAAGGGTGGTCACAAGACCACCCTTTATCATTTGAACACAGTCTTTCGTGAACGGCATGAACAGCAGAATTACTTGGTCAACAAATGGCCCATTTTGGCCGCTTTAGTTGCCATATACTGCTCGTTCTTTGGATTCTGGCCGACAATCAGTGGCACACGTTCGACAATGTTAATTCCCGCTTGCGAGAGAATTTCAACCTTTTTGGGGTTGTTGGTTAGCAGGCGGACGGCTTTGACACCTAATAATTTGTACATATCAGAACATAGCGTGAAGTCGCGTTCATCGGCGGCAAAACCCAGTTGATGATTAGCTTCAACCGTATCGGCACCAAGATCCTGTAAAGCGTAAGCCCGGATCTTATTCAGCAGGCCAATATTTCGACCTTCCTGACGATGATAAATCAGCACACCACGCCCTTCTTCGGCAATATGGGCCAATGCCGCTTCAAGCTGAAAACCACAGTCACAGCGCAAGCTAAATAAAGCATCACCCGTTAGGCACTCAGAATGAACTCGCGAGAGCACCGGTTTATCCCCGCTGATATCACCAAAAATTAAGGCCAGATGATCATGGCCGGTGGCTAATTCTTCAAAACCGACCATTAGAAAATCACCCCACGGAGTGGGTAATTTGGCTTCTGCTACACGTTTTAGCTGCATCTTACTGTTCATATTATAACGTCGGACCCTTAGGAAGGCTGTTGCACACCCTACCGTATATACCCTTTATATTGGGGTATAAGGTTAAATAAAAAGTTTCTCTGTGATCATTATTAGCTATATTGCCATAACTTTTGACTTGCTGCTGTTCAACAAAGCAGCAAGAAGGTAAGAGTGAATGTCAGGCTGGGGTTTATTTCAGCAGTGGCAAAAAAATTTTTATGTTATCAATGGGCCGCAAGATTGATGCGTTATGGCTATAGATGCAATTAGCGCTATCACCATGGATAATATGTTGTGGGCATTTGCTAGAAAGAAAGGACCTCAGATGTGGAATATAGCAAAACGAATCACGGTAGGAGCACTTATTTTACTGCTGCCGACCTTGATTATCTGGCTTTCTGGTTGGCAATGGCAGCCCGGGGGCAGTGATAGCTGGCTAAAAGGACTATTTTGGGTGACTGAAACGGTCACCGCGCCGTGGGGAATTGTGACCAGCATATTGATTGGCGGCTGGTTTCTATGGTGCCTGCGCTTTCGAATCAAACCAGCCATTGGGCTGCTCGTCATATTGTGTGGCGTTATTGTTTTGGGCCAAGGTGTAAAATCCTTGATTAAAGAACAGGTGCAGGAGCCTCGACCATTTGTGGTGTGGCTTGAGGCTGAACATCATATTGATAATCGTTTTTTCTATTCGCTACCGCGGTCTGAGCGTAGCGCGCTCGTGAAGCAGCAATTACAAAACCAATCGATTATTCCATCATGGCTGAGTAATCATTGGCAATTTGAAACCGGTTTTGCTTTTCCTTCGGGACATACGGTTTTTGCCGCCAGTTGGGCTTTATTGGCTGTGGGATTGCTGTGGCCACGCCGACATTACAAAACGGTTATTTTGCTGATGTTATGGGCGCAGGGTGTCATGATGAGCCGATTGGCCTTAGGTATGCACTGGCCACGTGATCTTATGGCGGCAACCATCATCAGCGCGTTATTAGTCGCGGTAGTTTGCCATTTAGTGCAGCGTTGGTTCGGCCTGTTAACGATTTTGCCGCAAGAAAAACAGGAAATAGAAAAACGTGAGCATGAGGAAAATTAAGTGATTAGTTATTATTCGCAGTTAAGTTGCTTAAAATAATATCTATTGAACACGAGTTAGGCGCTTTATCTTGGTGCAGGCTTTCTTTGCTGGGTTAGGAAGTGCTAATTTAATAAGTAAGGACGCCACATTTTTGGCATAATTCATCAGGTTGATTCGGCCTTTAGGAAAAAACGTGAAATATTTGCTGATTTTTTTGTTAGTGCTAGTGATTTTCGTGATTTCAGTCACGTTAGGGGCAAATAACGATCAGGTCGTTACCTTTAATTATTTATTGGCTCAAGGCGAATATCGGGTATCTACGTTATTGGCGACACTTTTTGCGGCAGGCTTAGTGCTTGGATGGATTATTTGCGGGCTATTTTATCTGCGTGTGCGCATTTTGTTGGGCCGTGCAGAACGAAAAATCAAACGTCTTGAAGCACAGCTTGTACCATCGACTGAACCCAGCGTTACGGCATCCGCACCTGCTGTCAGCAAGGAATAATTTTTTATGTTAGAAATGCTGTTTCTGCTGTTACCCGTCGCTGCCGCCTATGGTTGGTATATGGGGCGTAGAAGTGCACAGCAGGACAAGCAACAGGATGCTAACCGCCTGTCTCGTGAATATGTTGCTGGGGTTAACTTCCTTCTTTCCAATCAGCAGGATAAAGCGGTTGATCTGTTTCTTGAAATGCTGAAAGAAGACAGTTCAGCGGTTGAAGCCCACCTGACATTGGGCAATCTGTTTCGCTCCCGTGGTGAGGTTGATCGTGCTATTCGTATCCATCAGGCCTTGATGGAAAGCGCTTCCCTGACATTTGAACAGCGGTTGTTGGCCATCCAGCAGCTTGGCCGCGATTATATGGCAGCGGGTTTATATGATCGTGCAGAAGATATGTTCAACCAGTTGGTTGAGGAGCAAGATTTTCGGCTGGGGGCATTACAGCAATTATTAGCAATTTATCAGGCAACCAGTGACTGGAATAACGCTATCGAAGTAGCAGAAAAGCTGGTCAAGATGGGTAAAGAAAATCAGCGATTGGAAATTGCCCATTTTTATTGCGAACTTGCGCTGCAAGCCATGGGCGTTGATGATCTTGATAAGGCGATGGGGTTGCTGAAAAAAGCGGCCGCTGCCGATAAGCAATGTGCCAGAGTCTCTATCATGCAAGGCCGGTTATATCTGGCCAAGGGTGAATATGCTAAAGGCGTTGACGCGCTGGAACGTGTGTTAGAGCAAGATAAAGAAGTGGTGAGCGAAGCATTGCCGATGCTGAGTGAGTGCTACCAACACTTACAGCAACCCGAGGCTTGGGCCAATTTCCTTAAACGTTGTGTTGAAGATAATACCGGCGCTACGGCTGAGCTTATGCTGGCAGAGATTCTAGAGCAGCAGGAAGGTCGTGATGTGGCGCAAACGTATATTAACCGCCAGTTGCAACGCCACCCAACCATGCGTGTTTTCTATCGTTTGATGGATTATCATTTGGCAGATGCAGAGGAAGGGCGAGCGAAAGAGAGCTTGCTGTTGCTGCGTGACATGGTCGGGGAACAAATCCGGACTAAACCTCGTTACCGTTGCCACAAATGTGGTTTTACTGCGCATTCGCTTTACTGGCACTGCCCATCATGCCGGGCATGGGCATCGGTTAAACCTATCCGAGGGCTGGATGGACAATAAATGGACGATTGGAGGCTGGGTTATCGGGTGAGGTGAATCACCCGATGGGCGAGGATATATGGCATTCCCGATTTATCTTTTCTTCTGAGACGCTTTCACACCGTCTTTCAAAAGTTGCCGCAGTTTCTTTAACTCTTTCTGACTTAATGGTTGTTCTGAAATTTCTTCCACGCCTTGGTTATCAATTTCGCTGTGATGCAATTTGGCATCTTTGCGGCTGCCCTTACTACTTTTAACATCAACCTCAAAGCTTTTTTCCAACCTTTCGCAGACTTCGGTACTGAGGGAAAACTGTTTTTCTAAGGCTGCTGCTTTTATTTTATCTTTTAATTCCAGAGGGATTTTAATGGTTAAGGTAGATATTTCGCTCATCATATAACCTTCAACTTAGGGGAAAATACCAAGCTATGTGAGGAAAGGAAAACTGTCTAGGGGATAACACAATTGTCACAAAAAATTCACATTGAAATGAGCAAAAAAGAGCACCAAAGCGCTCTTTTTTGTGATGCGACACAGACTTAACCAGAGGGGGAATAAATTTAACGATAAATAACAGCCGTGCCGTGCATCTTGTTATTACCACTGGCTGAGGTTATCAGGAATGAGGTTGCTCCGGCAGCTTCCGCTTTCTGCGCCAATGCATTTTCTAAATCAGTCAGCGTACTAGCATTGCTGACTGAAATTACACCAATTTCATTCAATTCAGTTGATGTATTTTTCTGAATTTGCGTGGCTGCAACACTGGCAAATGAAGCGAGGGAAAGAATGATAGCAGGTGCGATGTATTTGATGCTTTTCATGTGACACTCCAATTTTTTGATTAAATAGGTATTATTTAAATCATTAGTAGACAATCAATGTCTTGCGATGGAGTGAATGATATAGCATTGGTGTTGAATGAAAATCACAAACACCTGACCATCTTAATCAAATATATTGATCGATAATTTACGCTTCTTGAAACTATTTTACTTAATGGCGGTTATGCGGGGGATATCCTCTTGACGCAAACTGACTTTTACCATCAACCCGCGGTGTACAAAGGGTCAACCGTAGGTAACCTGATAGCTGTGATTTCAGTGATGTAGCCTGTAGAATGTGCCTGTTATCATGACTAACTGACTGAAAAAGGCTTAAAAATGACGTCTGCAACGAAAACTAATAACAGTGGCCCAATAACTTCCCCGATCGTTGTTGCACTGGATTATGCCAATAGAGACGCGGCGTTAGCCTTCGCTGATCGTGTTAATCCGCGTGATTGCCGATTAAAAGTGGGCAAAGAAATGTTCACTTTATATGGCCCACAATTGGTTCGTGACTTACATCAGCGCGGTTTTGAGGTCTTTCTGGATTTAAAATTCCACGATATTCCAAATACCACTGCGCATGCCGTTGCTGCCGCCGCGGACCTCGGGGTCTGGATGGTGAATGTCCACGCCAGTGGTGGCGCGCGTATGATGACCGCAGCGAAAGAGGCGTTATTACCTTTTGGGAAACAAGCACCATTATTGATTGCAGTCACGGTATTGACCAGCATGGATGGCGAGGATCTGCGTGATATTGGCATTAATATTTCCCCAGCAGAGCAGGCTGAGCGCTTGGCAAAATTGACCTGGGATTGCGGCTTAGATGGTGTGGTGTGTTCAGCCCATGAAGCGGTACGTCTGAAACAGGTATGTGGCACAGATTTTAAACTTGTGACCCCCGGTATTCGTCCACAAGGCAGTGACGCGGGTGATCAACGTCGTATTATGACGCCAGAGCAGGCAGTTGCAGTGGGCGTGGATTATATGGTGATAGGGCGCCCGATCACCCAATCGCCAAACCCGGAAAAGACACTGAGTGATATTCTGGCATCGCTGAGTCAGGAGGCAAAATGAGCAATGATAATAGCCGTCTGGTTTACTCAACTGACTCTGGCCGTATCAGTGAGCCAGCGCTCAAACCTGAGCGGCCGAAAGGTGATGGTATTGTCCGCATTCAGCGCCAAACCAGTGGGCGTAAAGGTAAAGGTGTAAGTTTGATTACCGGTGTTGATGGCAGCGATGAAATGCTGGAGAAACTGGCGGCTGAGTTGAAGAAAAAATGTGGATGTGGAGGTTCGGTTAAAGACGGAATCATTGAAATTCAAGGAGATAAACGGGATTTGCTGAAGCAACTTCTGGAAGCCAAGGGAATGAGAGTTAAATTGGCTGGTGGTTGATATAACGTTTTAATTTTACTCGCATCAAGTTCGAAAGAGAGTATCCAAGGTTCTTGGCGTTGCAGATAATCTCTTGTAACGCCAAGAACGAAGGTTAAATGTTATTTGCCAACCTGATGGCCGATAACCCCACCGATCGCCGCGCCCCCTAACGTCCCTAATGTACTGCCAGTCAATACCGCACCGCCGACGGCACCAGCACCAGCACCAATAGCCGTGTTACGGTCACGCTTGGACATGTTAGAACATGCAGATAACGATAAGGCCAGAGTAAGGGCCAATGCAGCAGTGGCAAATCGTTTATTGATCATCATCATAATTCTCCTGACGTTGGCTTAATACGGATAGAGCAGGTGATATGCCTACAATTTATATATCCTGCTCTATCCGTATCAAATTGAACTTACCTTACTTAGTATAGGCATTGTATCAATTTTAGCCGTGGTCTTAAAATGTTAGTGTTTAGAATAAAAAACGTCTTTTTGATTTAAATTCGGGATTAATACTGAAAACTCGTTTTTTCGCCGATATAAAGCAGTATAAATGTCCGAGAATCATTTAATAGGTAAATAGTCTTAATTTGGCTGTGTCATGGGCGAATTAAGGTTTATCTGAACAATTAACTCATTGTCTATGCTGAACAAAGAGTCATATTCTTATCTGTGCACCTCTCAGACTGCACTTTCTAGCCGATCCGCACGCAGTTTATAGCCATTTATCCCATACCGGTTCTGACCGGTGACGCTGAAAATGAGGGTAATTCGGTTATATCAGGATACGACGATGCTTAACGAACTGAAGCAGCAAGTACTTGCTGCCAACCTGGCGTTACCACGCCATCATCTGGTCACTTTCACTTGGGGCAATGTCAGCGCAGTTGACCGGCAACAGGGCCTGCTCGTGATTAAACCGTCAGGTGTGGAATATGATGTCATGACAGTCAATGACATGGTGGTGGTGGAGCTGGAAACCGGCAAAGTCGTGGAGGGTAGCAAGAAACCTTCGTCTGATACTGATACTCATCGTGTACTTTACCTTAACTTCCCGCACGTTGGTGGTATCGTACATACCCATTCACGCCATGCCACTATCTGGGCGCAAGCGGGTCTAGACTTACCCGCATGGGGCACCACTCATGCAGATTATTTCTATGGCACCATTCCTTGTACTCGCCTGATGACACCGGAAGAAATTGCTGGCCGTTATGAGTGGGAGACGGGCAATGTAATTGTCGAGACGTTCCATGAGCGCGCGATTAAACCGGAGGATGTACCCGCCGTTTTAGTCAATTCTCATGGCCCATTTGCTTGGGGAACCAGTGCGGATAATGCAGTACACAACGCCGTAGTATTAGAAGAGTTGGCTTATATGGGGATTTACTCTCGTCAGTTGAATCCACAATTAGCGGATATGCAACCAGAGTTATTGGATAAACACTATCTGCGCAAACACGGTAAAAATGCCTATTACGGGCAGTGATTTTATGTGTGGTGGTGAACCTGTGCTCAGTCTTGCACAGGTTTTTCCAGCCATAACATGGCGTCAGTAATATCAAGCACTTTGGCTTCTACTTGTGCAATTGCATCATTAACGCCCTGATTATAATAATGCACACCTAGCTCACGGCTGATGAATTGCAATAGAAACTCCGCATCAAAATCTTCCAGTTCAAAGTGATGCTCTTGCTCCATATACCGTTGAATTTTATGCACCATTCGTTGTGTTTGTTCGCGCGTGAATGTGATGTCTGCCATTTTCGTGCTCCGCAATCTATAAATGTAGGTGTCTTATTCGCTGAGAATATCGACTTGGATCCCTTGGGCCATGAGCTGTTGTTGATAGCCAGCAGGTAAGCGGTTATCGGTAATCACTCGGTTGATACTTGATAAGGGGGCCAGCGAATTTTGATGTACCTGCCCAAACTTTGATGCATCAGCCAAAATAATATTTTCAGCTCCTTTAGCGAGCACGCTATTAATAACATCTGCACGCAGCATGTCACGCCCGGTAAAACCCGTTCCCATCTGGTAGCCATCAATACCAATAAACGCTTTGCTAAAGTGTACGTGACGCAGGCAAAGCTGTGTCAGAGGGCCGACCATACTGTCACTTTTCTTCTGATAAATTCCACCAAGCAAAATCACCTCGCAGGTGGAATCTTTTAATTGTCGAGCAATGTAGCCACTCACCGTCACCAGAGTAATGCTAGGGCGCTGTGCCAGTTTATGGGCCAGCAGGGCATTGCTGCTACCGCTTTCGATAAAAATGGTTTCACCATCATTGACCAGTGAAGCGGCATGGTTGGCCAGTTTCTGCTTGGTCGAGAAGTGAGTCATCATGCGCACATCAACATCATCACTTTCAAGGGCCACCGCAGAGCCATGGACACGTTTGAGCAACCCCCGCTTTTCGAGCAGATTAAGGTCTTGGCGGATGGTCACTTCAGAGACTTGGCTGGCTTGTGCCAATTGACTCACACTCACACGCTGTTGGTCATTCACAATCTGTAAAATTGCCTGCTGTCTTGCGTTCATACCGTATCCGTCAAAAAATAAAACTTTCGTTTGAAGTATAATTTACTTTCGAATGAAAGATAGTTGATGAGGATCACGTTATGGACTGATGATTGGTCTATGATTGCGGCTAATGATTTTTCATTAATCTATTCGCTTTAAACAATCTGGAGGTTCTTATGGAGCTTTATCTCGATACAGCCGATGTCGCTGCAGTGAAACGCCTGGCGCGGGTGCTGCCGCTACAAGGGGTCACCACAAATCCAAGCATTTTGGCAAAAGCGGGTAAACCTATTTGGGAAGTATTACCTGCGCTACGTGATGCGCTAGGTGGCACCGGTAAGCTCTTTGCACAAGTGTTGGCCAGTGACAGTGAACTGATGGTATCTGAGGCTGTATTATTGTCGCAACGGGTTCCTGGATTGGTGATTAAAGTTCCGGCAACGGCAGAAGGTTTGGCGGCAATTAAGAAATTAAAAGCCATGTCGATCCCGACATTGGGCACGGCAGTATATGGTGCTGGGCAAGGTCTGTTATCTGCATTGGCTGGAGCGGAGTATGTTGCGCCTTATGTTAACCGATTGGATGCTCAGGGCGGGGATGGCATTGCAATGGTGCGCGAACTGCAACAATTGCTGACCTTACATGCACCGGGGGCAAAAGTGCTGGCGGCCAGCTTCCGTACACCACGACAGGTGCTCGATTGCCTGCTGGCAGGGTGCCAGTCTGTGACTATTCCTGTGGATGTGGCCGAGCAGTTTATCAGTACACCGGCAGTAAAAGCGGCAGTAGAGCAGTTTGAGCATGACTGGCAAGGGGCGTTTGGTAGCGCTATTTTAAGCTAATCGATAGTCACCATTAAAAACGCCCTGTGAATAATCAACAGGGCGTTATGTTGGTTTTAGTCAATGGTTATTGGGTTACGCTGTCACTTACTGCACAATGCAAACCACGAATGACTTCCCCTAGCAAGGGCACTTCCCAAGTTTTCCCGCCTTACTAGGGAAACGCGCATCCAGACAATAACGATGAAAATCACGTTCGCTCATCGGGGGAGTATCGGGGTGATGGCGGCGCATATGATTGACATAATTACCGTAATCTTGAACCCCTACCATTAAGCGAAAACTTTGCGCCACCCGATGTGCAATGAGGCGCACCCATGCCCGCAGAGTGGTTGGGTGAGATTTCATCGGAACCAAGGGGATGCAGCGCGTAATGGTGCGCGGCCCCGTTGATGACGAATTATTGTGCAATAAATGGGGCTGCCGGGTACGCAGCGGTATACCTGCATTAGCCACGAGCACTCTCCTCACGCCAGACGATTTCAGTCTCATGTGTGGTTGGTTTGCTAGATTTCAGCGCACGGCGAACCACAAAGAAAGATGAAATCAACATGGTCACCGCCACTAGCATGAAGAATGCACACAAAGCGGCGTTGATCTGGTTGTTAAACACGATGGTTTCCATGTCTTTAATGCTCTTGGCCGGAGCAATTAAAACGCCTTGCTCGACACCGGCTGAGAATTTCTTCGCTTGAGCCAAGAAGCCAATGCTCGGTTTTTCATGGAATATCTTCTGCCAGCCTGCCGTCATTGAGGTAATAAACAGCCAAATTGTTGGCAAGATGGTTACCCAAGCATAGCGCTGCTTCTTCATTTTAAACAGGACGACGGTCCCTAAAATCAGCGCCATCGAGGCTAACATCTGGTTGCCGATGCCAAATAACGGCCACAGAGTGTTAATCCCCCCCAGCGGATCGACTACACCTTGATAAACAAAGAAGCCCCAACAAGCAACGGCCACGGTAGTACCAGACAAGTTACCAAACCATGAGCGGTTATTCGCCAAACTTGGCACCACCACGCCCACCAAATCCTGCACCATAAAGCGGCAAGCACGGGTACCTGCATCAACAGCGGTCAAAATGAACATGGCTTCAAACAGTATGGCAAAGTGATACCAAAAGGCCATCATGTTGCGGCTGTTAAAGACTTCACTAATGATATGTGCCATCCCAACGGCGAAGGTTGGCGCACCGCCAGCACGGGACAGAATGGAGTTCTCACCGACATCTTTGGCAATCATGGTCAGAACTTCAGGTGTGACGACAAATCCCCAACTATTGATGGCTTGCGAGGCACTTTCTACGGTGGTGCCAATTAACGCCGCCGGTGAGTTCATGGCAAAGTAAACGCCTGGATCGATAACAGAGGCGCAAATCAAGGCCATGATGGCGACGAAGGATTCCATCAACATCGCGCCATAACCGATAAAGCGGGTGTGGCTTTCGCGTTCTACCAGTTTCGGCGTAGTGCCACTGGCAACCAACGCATGGAAGCCCGAAATGGCGCCGCAGGCGATAGTAATAAACAGGAACGGGAACAAGCTGCCAGAGAATACCGGGCCGCTTCCATCAATAAAACGCGAGACAGCTGGCATTTTCATTTCTGGCATCGCGAACACAATACCAATAGCCAGACCGATAATGACGCCAATTTTCAGGAAGGTTGAGAGGTAATCTCGTGGAGCCAGTAATAGCCATACCGGCAGTACAGAGGCGATGAACCCGTAGATAACCAGCACCCAAGTCAGCGTAGTGCCATGTAGCGTGAAGAATGGCCCCCAATAAGGATGTGCGGCAATATTTCCGCCATAAATAATTGCTGCCATCATTAACACAAAGCCAATTAATGACACTTCGGCGATTTTACCCGGACGAAGAAAACGCATATACACGCCCATAAACAGGGCGATTGGGATGGTGGCTGCAATGGTAAACAGACCCCACGGGCTGTCAGCCAGTGCCTTAACCACCACCAAGGCTAGTGCTGACAAGATGATAATCATCACGCCCAATGCACCCAACATGGTGATAACCCCGGCAAAAGCACCCAGTTCTTGTTTTGCCATCTCCCCCAGAGAGCGCCCATCGCGACGGGTGGAAATAAACAGGATCAAAAAGTCCTGCACCGCACCCGCCATCATGACCCCAACCAAAATCCAGATAGTGCCCGGTAGGAAGCCCATTTGAGCGGCCAAAATGGGACCGACTAACGGCCCGGCACCCGCAATTGCGGCAAAGTGGTGGCCGAAGAGTACCCATTTATTGGTCGGGACATAATCCAGACCATCATTACGCCGTTCGGCAGGCGTTAAACGTCGATCATCTAATTCAAATACATTCTTGGCAATAAACAGGCTGTAAAAGCGATAAGCGATGCTGTAGCACGCCACAGAGGCGATCACCAACCAGATGGCATTAACATGCTCACCTCGGCTAAGTGCCAGCATGGCAAAAGCAAATGCACCAATTAACGCCACTGTCAGCCATATGACGACGGTCTTGACGTTCTTCATGGGTAACGGCTCCTTCGTTATGTTGGGGGATATCTACCCGCCACCTTTCAAGATGTAGAGCTGTTGGCTGCCATTATTCACCCCATTCATTGAGTTATCTCAACTCCTTGGGTTCATTTTGTTGCCGCCGACCTACAACGCGAAATCTATTGGGTATAGAGGTTATCGACACCGACAGAATGAAGGGCCGTAACGGTTATTTAACATAGGAGCTTTAATGTGAAAGAAAAGTAGCGAAAGTGAGAAATGTGATGAGCTATTTGTTTTTAACTTATCTTTGGTATCATTTGCTTACATATTGTGACATGTGCCCATCATCTTTCCAGCCGCAGGAACGTTGGCTGCACCTTGAAATCTATTGGGTAAGCGTCGTGGAAATAGAAAAGCCGTGGATGTTATATATCACCACGGCTTATCAGTTTTATGCAAGTTATCTATTAGACAACAGGGCGAGCGACCACATTACGGGTTTCCATCCGCACTTCGGCAATGCGCACTTCAATCTTGTCGCTCTGGCTGTACACTGTTTCACCTTTAATTTGCACGGTGCCGGTTTCTTGGCTGCAAACCAGTTCATCACGCACCGCATGAATGAACGGTGCTGGGATAAAGGCCACTGCACCGTTATCAAGCAAGCGTACACGCAGACCACCACGAGTCACATCAATGATCTCTGCGGCGAAGCGCGTATCAGTACCCGCTTGCGGCTGAAGGTAGCGGGCATATAACCAATCACCCACATCGCGTTCTGCCATACGGTTCAACCGGCGGCGCTCGGCCAGTTGGACGGTGATTTCATCTTGCGGTTTTTCTGCTTGCTGGCCAGTAATAATCGCTTTCAGTAGGCGATGATTGACCATATCGCCGTATTTACGAATTGGCGACGTCCAGGTTGCATAAGCCTCAAGCCCTAAACCAAAATGTGGCCCGGGAACGGTGCTGATCTCAGCAAACGTCTGGAAGCGGCGAATACGGCTATCAAGGAACTGAGTAGGTAACGCATCAAGATGGCGACGCAATTCACAGAAGCCCGGTAACGTCAGCAGTGCTTGTGGGTCCGCTTCAACCCCATTGGCTTGCAAGACATTTGCGGCTTGCTCAACCAGCGCTGGGTCAAAACCGGTATGCACATTGTAAATACCAAAACCAAGATTATCGCGCAGTGCTATGGCAGCACAGACGTTAGCGGCAATCATACACTCTTCAACAATCCGGTTGGCGATACGGCGGTGCTCAACAATGATATCCAGCACTTCGCCTTTTTCACCTAGCAAGAAACGGTAGTCAGGGCGGTCTTTGAATACCAGTGCGTGTTGTTGACGCCAATGACAGCGGGCGTCACAAACACGTTTAAGGCGCGTTATCTGTTCAGCGATATCGGCATTTTGTGGCTGCCAGTCACCGATGCCCTCTAACCAGTCAGAAACTTCGTCATAAACCAGTTTGGCTTTAGACTCAACCCAAGCGGCAGAGAAATGAATATCATCACCCAGCGCGCCGTCGGCCGCGATAGTCACGCGGCACACCAATACCGGGCGACGTTCATTTGGACGGAGCGAGCAGAGATTGTCAGATAAATCCCGCGGTAACATCGGGATATTAAAGCCGGGTAGATAGTTGGTAAATGCACGTTTGCGCGCAATTAAATCCAACTCACTGTTTTCATCGACATACGCGGTAGGGTCGGCAATGGCAATAGTTAACAGCAAGGAGCCATCACCTTTGTCTTCCACATACAATGCGTCATCCATATCTTCAGTGCTGGCACTGTCGATAGTGACAAAATTAAGCGCGGTCAGATCTTCGCGTTGTAGGCCACCCTCATGCAGGGCAGACTCAATCATCACAGGCGCTTCGCGTTCCAGATTATGACGCGCCAATGTAACCCACCAAGGGACGAAATGATCTTCACCATGGGTGATAAAGGCGGTCAGATCAGCATTAAAAGCGCGGTCACCTTTTAATGGATGGCGGCGCATTTCAGCAACAGCCCAATCTCCATTCTGGAAGTCGTGGGTTAACTCACGCACCGGACGGCATTGGATAGCATCACGTAATAAAGGGTGATCAGGGACGATCGACAAGCGGTCATCTTTTCTCTGCACTCGGCCCACAAAGCGCGACAAAAATGGCTCAACCAGGGTTTCCGGCTCAGCAATCTCACGATCTTTATCGGTGTGCAGGGTGGCAATAATGCGGTCGCCATGCATGACTTTCTTCATCTGCGGTGGCGGAATAAAGTAACTTTTCTGCCCGTCTACCTCAAGAAAGCCAAAGCCTTTCTCAGTACCTTTAACGACGCCTTCGACGCGTGGAGTCTGAGTGTGAAGTTGCTGTTTTAGCTGCGCCAGCAGCGGGTTATCTTGAAACATATCGTCCAGTGAATGGTGTAGTGAGAGGGATTAATCCGGCTGACAGTTTTACGCGAATCAGCCCCATCGGGCAAGCAGCATATCACCTTGGCGAGCAATTCCCTGAGAAAGACGTGGGCATATCCATTGCCCTTCATCGATTGCATTCAGGCAATACGCAATGATTGCGGTTGCTGGCAACGTCGCACGGCGACAGGCACTGATTTTGATGTTGGGGTGTGGGTTTGATCACCAAAGCTGGATAAGGGCACCAGTGGGTTAGTTTCAGGGTAATAGGCGGCAAGATTACCGCGCGGAATATCATAGCTGACTAACTTGAACCCACTGACTTTTCGGGTAATGCCGTCATTCCACAACGTTTCAATCTCGACCAGTTCGCCATCTTCTAACGCCAATTCGGCTAAGTCTTGTGGATTAATAAACAACACTTCCCGTTGACCATAAACGCCACGATAGCGGTCATCAAGACCATAAATCGTAGTGTTGTATTGGTCGTGAGAACGTAAAGTTTGCAGCACAAAGGGAACTTGCTTTCCGGCAATGTGCGGGAACAAACTCTCCGGTAATGCGGAAGCACAAAACTCGGCCTTACCACTTGGTGTCGCAAATTGCAGGTCAGCGGCAGCACTTCCTAAATAGAAGCCGCCGGGTTGCTCGCAGCGTGCATTAAAGTCATCAAAGCCGGGGAGGGTCGCCGCAATATGATCACGAATGAGATTGTAATCATCAGCTAAGGCAAGCCAATCCAGAGATTTTCCCTGAGCCGGTTTATTAGCAAAAACAGCCTGGGCGATACCGCAAACAATGGCGGTTTCTGAATGTTGCGTGTCTGCCAGCGGTTTGCCTACACCTTCTGAGGCATGCACCATGCTGAAAGAGTCTTCCACGGTAATAAATTGTGAACCGGTGGCTTGTATATCACGCTCGGTGCGGCCCAATGTCGGTAAAATCAAGGCGTCAGCGCCAGTAATCAGATGGCTGCGGTTCAGTTTGGTGCTGATATGCACAGTCAGATCGCAACAGCGTAGTGCTTGTGCTGTTCGTTCGGTATCTGGGGCTGCGGCGGCCAGATTTCCCCCTAAGGCTATCAGCACTTTGACTTCACCGCGGAGCATGGCTTCCAGCGCTTCCACCGTATTGTGACCTGCATCTTGAGGTGGCTCAAAACCAAAATGGTGACCTAAGCGTGCCAGCATTGCCGCCGAGGGTTTCTCATCAATCCCCATGGTGCGGTTGCCCTGTACATTACTGTGACCGCGAACCGGGCATAAACCCGCGCCGGGTTTGCCGAGCTGACCAAACAGCAGTTGTAGATTGGCCAGTTCACGAACAGTTATCACCGAGTGTTTATGCTGCGTAATCCCCATAGCCCACGTTAGGATGACGCGCTCGGCGTGCTGATAAATATCAGCCGCGTGACGTATTTGTTCCTCGCTCAGGCCCGATTGCTGCGTAATTTGTTGCCATGAGGTGTTGTCGACTGCGGCTAAATAGTCGTTGATTCCTTGGGTATGCGCAGTAATAAAGGCGTGATCAAACAAACCGCTATCTCCCCGCGCCAATTGTTCACGGTGAGCTTCCAGTAGCGCCTTCACCATGCCGCGAACTGCCGCCATATCACCGCCCAGATTGGGCTGGAAATAGGCCGAGCTAATAGGCGAGGATTTTGGCGTTAACATCTCAATCGGATTTTGTGGATCGGCGAAACGTTCTAATCCGCGCTCGCGCAAAGTATTAAAGCTGACAATTCGCGCCCCACGATCTTTGGCATGGCGCAGGCTGTGTAACATTCGCGGATGATTGGTCCCCGGATTTTGCCCGAAAACAAAAATGGCATCAGCTCGTTCAAAATCCTGCATGCGGATGGTGCCTTTGCCGACCCCAATACTCTGTTTCAGCCCAGTACCACTGGCTTCATGGCACATATTTGAGCAATCAGGGAAGTTATTAGTGCCTAACATGCGGCCAAAGAGCTGATAAAGGTAGGAGGCCTCATTACTGGCACGGCCCGAGGTATACAGTTCCAACTGATTAGGGCTATCTAGGCCATTAATATGTTGAGCAATCAACGCCAGCGCGCTTTCCCAACTGACCGGTTGATAGCGGTCAGTTTGTGGGTTATAGCGCATTGGATGAGTGATTCGCCCTTGATACTCAAGAAAATAGTCACTTTGTTGGCGCAAGGTGGCGAGGGTGTGTTCAGCAAAAAATTGCGGTTCCACTGCTTTGCGCGTGGCTTCCCAACTAACTGCTTTTGCACCATTTTCACAAAAGCTGAAGGTACTGTGATTATCGTCACCCCAAGCGCACCCAGGGCAATCAAAACCTTTAACCTGATTGACGCGCAATAAGTTGCGAATATTTTTTAACGCTTGCTTACTGTCCAGTACAAAGCGAGTGGTAGCTTCGAGAGAACCCCAGCCACCGGCAGCGCCGGTATAGGGTTTTATTGCTGATTTAAATTTCATGATAGGTACGCCGCAGGTGTTATTTTTGTTTCAGGCAGGAAACATAAGGTTAACCGCTTGAATCTGTTTTGTTACAAGTCTAGTGGGGCGAGGTTGAAGCGTCTAATCGAATGCGGTAATCGCGGCATAGAGGGGAGCTATCACGAACAAACCCGGCTCAGAAAGCCGGGCCAGTCAATTAATGTTCCGGGTAAACTTTCTCTTTAAACTCACACAAATCTTCAATAATGCAGGAGCCACAGCGTGGTTTACGGGCAATACAGGTATAGCGTCCATGAAGAATCAGCCAGTGATGGCAATCCAGTTTAAACTCAGCGGGAACCACTTTGAGCAGTTTGGCTTCAACTTGATCAACATTGCTGCCAGGGGCAAAGCCGGTACGATTACAAACACGAAATATATGGGTATCAACCGCGATGGTCGGCCAACCAAAGGCGGTGTTCAATACGACATTTGCAGTTTTGCGACCCACGCCGGGTAATGCCTCCAGTGCGGCGCGATCTTCGGGGACCTCACCGTGATGTTTTTCCAGCAAAATACGGCATGTTTTAATCACGTTTTCGGCCTTAGTATTAAATAGGCCGATAGTTTTAATGTATGACTTTAGGCCATCAACGCCCAAATCCAGCATAGCTTGAGGCGTGTTAGCCACCGGATAGAGTTTGGCGGTGGCTTTATTGACACTGACGTCTGTGGCCTGAGCAGAAAGCAGCACGGAAATCAGCAGCTCAAAAGGGGTGTTATAGACCAATTCAGTGGTTGGATGCGGGTTGTTATCGCGCAAACGAGTCAATATAGCGATACGTTTTTCTTTATTCATTAGGCTTTCCCGGCCGAGATATCCTGAGTTTGTGGTGCCGCGGACAGTGTTCTGGCTTTACGCGCTTTCATTTTTTCGTCAATGACATATTTACCGGCCAGCAATAATCCCAAACCGATAAAAGCCCCCGGTGGCAGCATCGCCAATAGGAATGGGGTGTCCAGATGTAAGACTTCAATACGTAGCACTTTAGCCCAGTTACCCAGCAGCATATCTGCGCCATCAAACAGGGTGCCGTTGCCCAAAATTTCGCGCAGTGAACCCAGAACAAACAAAGCGCAAGTAGCCCCTAGCCCCATGGATAAACCATCCAGAGCGGATAACCCCACCGGATTTTTTGCGGCATAGGCTTCTGCCCGGCCAATGACAATACAGTTGGTCACAATTAATGGAATGAATATCCCTAGCGACTGATATAAACCAAAGGCATAGGCATTAATCAGCATTTGCACGGTACTGACCACTGATGCAATGATCATCACGTAAATCGGGATGCGAATTTCGTTGGGTACCCAGCGGCGTAGGGCTGATACCGCGGTATTGGTACAGACCAAAACCAAGGTCGTGGCTAAACCTAAGCCCAGCGCATTGGTGGCAGTGGAGGAAACCGCCAGCAGTGGGCAGAGGCCCAGCAGTTGCACTAACGCTGAGTTATTTTTCCACAGTCCTTGAACGATCAGATCTTTTGCTTCACTCATTGACTCTCTCCACAAACAGGCAAGTTATCGAGTTTTGCCGGCAAGGTTTCCAGATACAGTGCGGTATTTTTCACCGCACGTACAACGGCTCGTGGTGTGATGGTCGCGCCGGTAAATTGATCAAACGCTCCGCCATCTTTTTTCACTGCCCAGCGCGTATCTTGCTCGCCTGCAACATGTTGCCCGCTGAAATGCGCTATCCAGTCAGAAATACGGATATCAATTTTATCACCAAGACCTGGGGTTTCATGATGTTCTATCACTCGACTGCCCAGTACGTTACCGTGAAAGTCTGCTCCAACCAAGAGTTGGATTGCACCGGAATAACCATCTGGCGCCGTGGTTTCAATGGCGGCAGCCACGGGTTGACCCGCTTTGCGTGCCAAATAGACACGGTGGGGGGCATCATTACCCAGTGCTGCATCAGTGACAACGTAACACTCTGCTTGCATATCATTGTCATAAATTTCAGCCGGAACAACCTGATCGAACAACACTTTTTGTTGTAGTGCGGCCTGATGAGCAATGGTTGTTTCGGTCAGAGAGTTAACGACGGCGGTTAACCCAGTGGCACCGGCGGCAAACAGGGCCAAAGTGATGCCGTGACGCTTCATAGTGTTTAGCATAACGGCTCCTTATTTATGCCCGCGATGATGGCCATAGACCCGTGGTTGGGTATAGTGATCAATCAGCGGAACAGTG
The DNA here is from genome assembly GCF_044905075.1 of Yersinia vastinensis. NCBI lineage: Bacteria > Pseudomonadati > Pseudomonadota > Gammaproteobacteria > Enterobacterales > Yersiniaceae > Yersinia > Yersinia vastinensis. The sequence goes on along the minus strand of NZ_CP173260.1, from coordinate 2,446,569 downwards.
ATGTTGGCTAACAGCACAGCAAAAGCCACCCCATCAGGATAACCGCCGTACACACGAATTAACCACACCAGAATACCAATCAGTGCACCGAAAATCAGACGGCCACGCGGTGTCGTCGATGCGCTGACTGGGTCGGTAGCAATGAAGAACGCCCCCAGCATGGTCGCCCCGGAAAATAGATGTAGCATCGGTGGGGCGAAGCTTTGCGGAGAAATCAGCCAACTGATCGCGGCGCAAGTACTTAACGCCAGCAGAAAACTGACGGGAATATGCCAATGAATGGCTTTACGCCACAACAGGAACAGGCCGCCCACCAGAAAACCAATGTTAACCCATTGCCAGCCAATCCCCGCCAAGGCACCACCAAAGAGGGGCTGTTGCAAAATGTGTTCAGCGGGTTGGACGCGTAGCGCCGTTTTAAAATGGTCGAGGGGCGTGGCTTGGCTAATACCATCAACCCCCATCTGCAGTTGATGAATATCGGCGCCGCTGTGGGTAAAACCGGTGAAAATGGTTAACAGGCTGTCATGAAATCCGACTGGCGTACCTTGTAAGGGCAGCGGTGGTAACCAACTGGTCATTTGCACCGGGAATGAAATCAGCAACACCACATAACCCACCATGGCGGGGTTAAAGGGATTTTGCCCCAAACCACCGTAGAGTTGCTTGGCAATGACAATAGCAAACAATGTACCCAATACAATCATCCACCAAGGGGCCAACGGTGGCAGGCTTATCCCTAGCAGCAGGCCGGTGAGCAGAGCAGAATTGTCTTGCAGCCGGGTTAATACCGGTTGCTTGCGTAATTGCAAGACCGCACCTTCGGCCAGCAAAGCGGTAACCATGGCCAGCGCAACCTGAATCAGGCTGCCATAACCAAAGAAGTAGGTCTGGGCGATGATGCCCGGAATACAAGCCAAAATTACCAACAGCATAATATTGCGGGTACTTCGTTGATTATGCGTAAAAGGGGAACTGGCTATCTGCAACCCTTTGTTCTGGATCGGAGTTGTGGGCCTGAATTTCATGAAATTGCAACCATATGTCGAATGCTTAACAGGGTTCTCAAACGCAGGCGTCGCGCGGGCAAGTCAGTACTTGCGGGCGTCAATACACTCAGCCGTCAGGGGGAATAATATTGGTGCCGCATTCTACCCTATTCAGACAAAGTGTAATACGCCTTAATCATAGGGTTATTATTCTTCATAAACTGTGATGTTCAGTAAATAGCCCAGTTTAATATGCCTAGTGAGCCAAAGAATAGGCTTGCAATTTATATCGTAATAGTAACAAAGAAATAGAGTGATGAACGGGTTAATCCAGCGAGATAATTAGGCTTGAGTATCAGAAACATAGCTAAAACTGTCTGTTTAAGAAGCGTTTTCTATAGGAGGATTCTTTAGTAACCAACTGTAAATTAACGATATCTTAACGTTAAAATTTAGATTTGAGAAAAGCGTTGGCATAATGATAGATTAATGTAGTATGCAGTGTAATTATATATTTAAAGAACAATACAATGATAAATGAAGACATATTATTTATAGAAGAATTAATTGAGTGGATTGAAATCAATTTAGAAAAGAGGCCGACATTGGATGATGTGGCGAAGATTTCAGGATATTCAAAATGGCATTTGCAACGAAAGTTTAAAAGTATTGTTGGGTTACAATTAGCCTCCTATATCCGCGGGCGGGTGCTGACTCGTGCGGCAGTGGCTTTGCGTATTTCACGACGGCCAATCATAGAAATCTCTGATGAGTTGGGTTTTGATTCACAACAGACTTTTACTCGTACGTTTAAGAAGCGTTTTGGTGTCACGCCAAACAGCTTTCGCCAAATGGAGCATTGGGATGTACAAGGTATGATTCCACGTTTTGGTTTCTGTGAAAATTATACACCAGAAATCAAAAGGATAACCTTACCAGAGAAAGAGCTGGTGGGCTTCACTCGGCAATTGGATTTTGATGAGCACAACCATTGTAGTGGCAAGCATTCATCCTGCATGGCCATGAAAGATGAGATTTTGCTCGATTTCTTTAAAGAAGTTAACTTCTCATGCCAGAGGATCTATTCCTTGTTTTCTGCCAAGGAGAGTTTACAAGGGCAGAACAGAGTCTATTATTCGACGGCGATCGATAAAGAGAAAAGGCACGAAATTCAGGGGCACCGCGAGATAGACCATATTTCTATACCGGCGGGTGAGTTTTTGTCTATCTCTCATCAAGGGAGTGCCAAAGAGTGCGTGAAGTTTTCTATCTATTTGTACAACGAAGTATTGCCGAAGTTAAGAGATGAATTTGGTGGTGGTTTAGAGATGGAGGTGATTGAAGTTGATGGTTGTCATGCTGAATCTAAAATGCGTGATATTTCCTCCGTCTATCATTATCTTATGGCCGTAAATTGACGCCTTGTTGTTATAAAAACGTAGGGCGTCAATTCAGTCTTTGTGCAGTGATACCTTAATCCGGATTCACTGTTTGTGCTGCTTTCTTGGCTTTGACACGGGCGATAGCGGCAGCCACCGCGGCTTTGCGCGGATCTTCTTCTGGCGCGTGACTTTCATTTTTGGCTGTTTCAGCCGTAACGAGTGCCGCTTTCTTGGCTTTGACGCGGGCGATAGCGGCAGCCACCGCAGCTTTGCGTGGATCTTCTTCTGGCGCGTGACTTTCATTTTTGGCTGTTTCAGCCGTAACGTGTGCTGCTTTCTTGGCTTTGACACGGGCGATAGCGGCAGCCACCGCAGCTTTGCGCGGGTCTTCTTCTGGCGCGTGACTTTCATTTTTGGCTGTTTCAGCCGTAACGTGTGCCGCTTTTTTGGCTTTGACACGAGCGATAGCGGCAGCCACCGCAGCTTGGCGTGGATCAATGACCTCTGCATTTTCAGCGGTCATTGTGGCCTGTTTTTCTGCCTGAAGAGTTCTGGCCTGAGCTTTACGTGCTTGGCGGGCAGCAATGGCCTCACTGTTATCTGGTGTTTGCCCTGCAATGACGGCAATCGTTGAGTCAGCGCTTTTTGCTTCACGGGACAAGCGGCTAACCGCGGCTTCAACTGTTTGCTGGTCGGCTTCCGTCAGCTTGACGGCGGCTTGCTTGTGGCGTAATTCACGAGCTAATTTTTCCCGCTCTAGGCGAGCTTGTTTGGCTTCAAAACGTGCTTTCGCAATAGCTGCGCGGGCGCTTTCCTGATCAAGCGCGCGAATTTCGGCTTTTTCCTGGCGATAGTATTGCACCAAAGGAATATTACTTGGGCAGACATAGGCGCAGGCACCACATTCAATACAATCAAACAAGTTATGATTACGTGCCTTTTCATGTTCTTCACCCCGGCTGAACCAGTATAGTTGCTGGGGTAATAAACCGGCCGGACAGGCATCAACACATAAGCCACAACGAATGCAGGCTTGTTCAGGCTCCGACAACCCCATCTCAGTTTCTGTCGGGGCTAAAATACAGTTACTTATCTTAACGATGGGAACATCCAAACTTGGCAGGGTAAAGCCCATCAAAGGCCCCCCCATAATCACCATTTGTTGGGGTTGTGGTTGAAAGCCAGCTAAGGTCAATAAGTGTATGACTGGGGTGCCGATCCTGGCCCAGAAATTCCCCGGTTTTGTTATTGCATCGCCAGTCAATGTCACGACTCGCTCGATGAGAGGCTCATCATCAATAACCGCTCGTTTGATGGCTACCGCTGTCCCCACATTGTGCATCAGCACCCCAATGGATGACGAATGCTTGCCGAAGGGCACTTCTTTACCCGTCAGAATTTTGGTGAGCTGCTTGGCTCCACCTGACGGGTACTTGGTGGGAATCACCCGCAACTGGATGTCATCATGGCCGCGTAGTGCCAGTTGCAGAGCAGCAATAGCTTCAGGTTTATTATCTTCAATACCTATCAGTACCTGCTGAGGCTGGAGCAAGTACATTAAAATATGAATCCCAGTCACCAACTCTTCGCCATGATCTTGCATCAACCGATCATCGGCAGTGATATAAGGCTCGCACTCTGCCGCATTGATAATGAGAGTAGTAACGCTGTTTAAACCGCCTTGTAATTTGCTGGCAGTCGGAAAACCTGCACCACCTAAACCGGCAATCCCCGCTTGATGAATTCTCTCTAGCAGTGCGTTCCGGTCCCATTGTCGGTAATTTGCCCAAGGTTGTTGTTCGCGCCAGCGATCTTCCCCATCCGGAGTGATATGCACGCACAGTTCCGCCAAACCTGAAGGATGTGCGGTGGTATGAGGTGCTATTGCTGTAATTGTGCCGGATGTTGGAGCATGCACAGGCACGGTACGACCTCGGCCAATGGTCAGAGGTTGTCCTTTTAAGACGTATTCACCGGCTCTGACACACAATTCACCTTCAGGCCCAAGATGTTGCTGCAACGGAATGATCATTTGTGCAGGCAAAGAGGCGATACGCATAGGGACGGTGCTTGATTGCAGCTTCATTTCCGGCGGATGAATGCCACCGTCGAAATCCCAGATGTTATCGTGTTGACGGGCAGTAAACAGCTTAAACATGTTGCTCCGCATCTATCATTTTCACCGGGATCATCTGCGAAGCAACTAACTGCGTGGGCAGGTTTTTGACCGGGATGGTGCTCAAATCCCACTTCCAGTTCGCAGTGGTGGTAGCAACCGGGAGCATCTCAATACAGTCTGTTGGGCAAGGCGATACGCAAAGATCACAGCCAGTACAAAGATCCGGTAAAACGGTATGCATGGCGCGGGTGGCACCGACGATGGCATCAACCGGGCAGGCCTGAATACATTTAGTGCAACCAATACAGTTTGCTTCATCAATAAACGCCACTTTGCGCTGAGGATGGGTGGCCGTTTCATCGCCATCCAAGGGTTGCGGCTCCACAGCCAGCAACTCGGCCAGTTTGAACATTACTTGCTCGCCACCCGGTGCGCATTTGTTTATTTTTTCACTGCCGCCGGAGACGGCTTCGGCATAGGGGCGACAGCCGGGATAGCCACATTGTCCACATTGGCTTTGCGGCAGGATAGCGTCTATTTGTTCAACGATAGGGTCTTGTTCAACCTGAAAACGACGGGCAGCAAAGCCCAGCACGGCACCTGAAATCAGCGCCAAAGTGCTCAATGCGCCTATGGCAATCCATAACGACATCATCAGAACTTCACCAATCCGGTAAAGCCCATAAAGGCGAGTGACATAAGCCCCGCGGTAATAAGTGCGATAGACGAGCCACGGAAGGGCGCGGGTACGTCAGCAACAGCCAGACGTTCACGGATAGCCGCGAATAGCACCATAACCAGAGAGAAACCGGCGGCAGCGCTGAAGCCGTATACCGCCGATTGCATAAAATTGTGAGATTGATTGATATTAAGCAAGGCCACACCTAACACCGCACAGTTAGTGGTGATCAACGGCAAAAATATCCCCAACAAGCGATAAAGCGCTGGGCTGGTTTTGCGTACCACCAATTCAGTAAATTGCACAACAACCGCGATAACTAATATAAAGGCCAATGTCCGCAAATAGACTAACCCGAGTGGCAGCAAGATAAAGCTGTTAACCATCCAGGCGCACACCGAGGCCAGAGTCAGTACAAAAGTGGTTGCCAGCCCCATACCAATGGCGGTCTCCAGTTTTTTAGAGACACCCATGAAAGGGCACAAGCCAAGAAACTTGACCAGCACGAAGTTGTTTACCAAAACAGTACCGACAAACAGGAGCAGGTATTCAGTCATTACGGGGCCTAAAAAAATAAAAGCCGCCTATTATCCAAAATTGGCGGCCCAACGACAACAGATGAAGTGCAGGGTTATTACGATTTTCCGGCTATTTTAAGGCAAAAAGAGGAACAATTCCTTTAATTCTCAGTAAAAGTCTGTTTCACGCGCTGAGAACGTTTGATATAGGGAACGAAAATTGCGGCAGCCAACAGAGGCCAACCTAAGGTACGCAGGGCGATATCATCGCTGATAGGCGAAAACGCGAATGCCTTTAACGCTAATAATACCGTTAACAATAGCCACAGAATAAACAGTTTGGGGAAACGACGTGAGCGGCTGCAACACAACCAGATAACCCATACCGTATAAATCCACATGACGATTGTGGTCACCACGGAGAAATACCATTGCAGGGTAAACGCCTGTGAGTTAGTGACCAGATATTCCCTAGATTCAGGAGTGAAAATGGCCATCGCATACAGCGCTAGCATCAGACTGGCACTCAGTAATGTCACAATCAGATAAGCCAATGGAGCCAATAACCAGCCGCCAATACGTTGATATTCCTGCTGTTGAGACATAGTGAACCCTATTTATCGAATATGACCTTTTTCATTGCACTAGCTTAACCCGCAAATGCGTCCTTCGTCATCTATATCAATATGATAATAAGCTGGCAGCGTGCCGAGGCCTGGCATGGTCATAATATCCCCGGCATAAATACGTACAAAACCGGCCCCGGCGGAAACTGCGCAGGCGGTGATAGGCAAGACAAAATCATGAGGAACCCCCTTCAACCGGGAATCGGCACTAATGGAAAGGGGGGTTTTGGCAATGCACAGCGGTAAATGACCGAAACCTGCCGCCGTTATTGCTGCTAGCTGCTGGCGTGCTTGCGGGGTGTATGTGACCTCGCTGGCACCATAACGTTGGGCTAATATCTCGATTTTTTGCTCCAAAGAGGCACTGTCAGAGTAGGGAAGTGTCGGCTCATCGGCATGCTTGCAGGCATTGACTACTTGTTGGGCCAAAGCCGTGGTGCCAGCGCCGCCTTTAGCAAACGCCTCGCTAATTTCGCAAGCAAAAGCACCAGCGGAAAGCGCATAATCGCTGAGAAAATCCAGTTCCTCTGCGCTGTCGTCGGGGAAGCGATTAACGGCCACCACCACCGGTAAACCATAGCTTTTTGCATTATCAATGTGCCATTTCAGATTGGCGCAACCTTGGCTTAGGAGCGGGATATTGGTACTGAGAATTTCAGTTGGTAGTGGCTGGCCCGGTTTGATGTCAAACACGCCGCTGTTGGCTTTCAGGCTTCGCAGTGTGGCAACTAACACTACGCAGGATGGGGCAAGGCCGGACTGACGGTACTTAATATTAAAGAACTTCTCCATCCCCATATCTGAGCCAAAACCGGCCTCTGTCACTACATAGTCAGCTAACTGCAACCCCAGTCGGTCAGCCAGTACCGAGGAGTTACCGTGGGCGATATTGGCAAATGGCCCGGCATGAATGAGCACTGGCGTTTGTTCAGTGGTCTGCATTAATGTTGGATGGATAGCTTCTTTCATTAAGGCCGCCATGGCTCCTGCAACCCCAAGGTCTTCTGCGGTGATGGGGACACCGTGGGTATTTTTTGCCAAAATGATCCGGCCAATACGTTGGCGCATATCCTGCAAGTTTTCTGATAACGCCAATATCGCCATCAATTCTGATGCTGCGGTTATTTCGACATAATCTGCGCGTTCAACGCCATGAGTTCCTCCGCCAACGCCGACCTGAATGTGTCGCAATGCGCGATCATTATGGTCAACTACGCGCGGCCATAGAATGTGTTGGATATCAATGTTCAGCAAAGGCATGCCGGTTTGCTGGCAAAAGGCTTGCCCCAGACGTTGTTCATGGTACAAACGTGCATCCAGCGCCGCTGCCGCCAGATTATGCGCAGCACTGATGGCATGAATGTCACCCGTCAGATGCAAATTTAACTTTTCCATCGGTAGCACTTGTGCGCTACCGCCGCCTGCGGCGCCGCCTTTGACACCAAATACCGGACCAAGGCTTGGTTGACGAATACATGCCACACCACGAAAACCTAATTTGTTAATTCCCTGACTCAATCCAATTGTTGTGACTGTTTTACCTTCCCCCATTGGGGTGGGGGTAATGCTGGAAACTAGAATCAGCTTGCCTTGTTTGCTCTGGGAACGTAGCACACTGATATCGACTTTTGCCATATGGTGTCCGTAGGGGATCACACTATCGGCGGTTAAACCTAATTGCTGTGCAATCAGTTGAATTGGCTGCAAGTTGGTATCATGACTTACATTGACTGTAGGGGAGAGGTCATCGGCAGTGGAAAGTCGTGTCGGTGTCATGCTGGGATAATTCCTGTTATCAGTGATAAAACGGCGGCAGCCAATCATTGAGGCTATAAATCACCGCGAAATTATCACACAAAGCACCATAAATTTGGCGATGCAAATCAATAAATGTGATGTCACTAGTAGATGAATGTGATGTGTTTTATCTCTAACGGTTAATTATATTAGTGATTTATATCTTGTTTATTTTTATATTTTTGAAATCATTTTGATTATTTTAAATAACATTAAAGAATTTTTGAGAATTTCATCATTACACATCCTTATTTTATGAGTTTGGTTTATGTGTGGCACTATACAATTCTGCTGTCATATTTTTATCACGTGAAAAGTTATTTTTACGATGAAATAATTAGGTAATGTCATTTATGGAAAACCACGTTCATTCCTCTTTGGTATGTGCAGCACGACTACTTTGTTTGGCGGGATTTAGTGCCGAGCCTGTTAAAGTATTTAGACAGAATACCGCTATCACTATCTCGACAATGACCTCATTTACATTGTTACAAAGGCATTTATCACAATTATCACGAACCACGCCAGCCCGTTTTAAAGTCAAAAGAAAGCCATTAAATAAGATAAAATCAGAGCAATTACCCTTGGCATTCCGGGATGTACAAGGGCGATTTATTCTATTGGCACGTCTAAATGATAACCAGGCACTGCTACAATATGCTGATAGTGCGCAACCAAAAATTGTAGACTATCAGGAGCTTAATACGTTATGGGGTGGTGTTGTTATCTACTGTAGCCATTCACGTTTTGATATCCGCTGGTTTATTCCTGCCTTATTACATCATCGCAAATCGCTGACTCAGGTATTGGTCTTATCATTATTGCTACAATTTTTGGCACTCATATCGCCTCTTTTCTTTCAAGTGATTATGGATAAGGTTTTAGTCCATAATGCACTGACCACTCTTGATGTGTTAATTACTGTGTTACTCGTGGTTGGTGTTTATGAAGTGATGTTGAAATTTCTACGTGAATATATTTTCACTCACACCACCACGCGAGTGGATATTTTATTGGGTGGGAAGTTATTTAATCATTTAATTAAATTACCACTGAGCTACTTTAAACAGCGTCATGTAGGGAATATTGTCGCCAGAGTACGAGAATTAGATAATATTCGTGAATTTATTACGGGTTCTGCCCTGACATTATGTGTGGATGTGGTCTTCACCGTCGTGTTGTTTATTGTTATGTGGTGTATATCCCCGCGGCTGACATTCATTGTTTTGGGGACATTACCGCTTTATTTGTTATTAGCTGTATTGAGTACCAAACCACTGCAAAAGAAAGTCAGTGTTTTGTGCAGTCGTGCCGCACAAAATGGCGCATTTTTAACCGAAACCTTATCGGGCGTTGAAACAGTAAAAAGTTTGGCACTTGAGCCGCAAATGCAGCAGCGGTGGGAGAGGCAAACGCGTGATTTTGCACAAGCCAATTTTCAAGTACAAAATTTGCAAAGTTTCAGCAGCCAGAGTGCGCAGTTGCTACAAAAGCTGGCGGGTGCACTGGTTTTAGTCATCGGGGCATATCAAGTGATGTCTGTGCAACTCAGTATCGGACAATTGATTGCTTTTAATATGCTGGCTGGGCAGGCACTTATGCCAATGAGCAAGTTAGTTGATTTGTGGCAGCAGAGTATTCGTGCGCAGGTTGGGTTGACGTTAATCTCCGATATTCTGAGCTTACCGGTTGAGCAGGCCAGTGGGGGGGCACTTTCTGATAGTAAAATTCAGGGTGATATTTTGTTGGAGAATGTCACTTTCCGCTATCGCCCGGATCTTGACCCCGTATTGCGGCATTTTTCATTATCTCTGCGAGCGGGGGAGCATATCGGGCTAGTTGGCCCCTCAGGCTCTGGGAAAAGTACCGTTGCGCGGTTACTGCAACGTTTGTATATCGCCGAGCAAGGCGTAATTAATATTGATGGGTTCCCAATAAATCGTTTCTCGCCTGAATGCTTGCGGCGGCAAATCGGTGTCGTTATGCAAGAGAATCACCTGTTTAATCGAACTGTGCACGAGAATATAGCCTACTCTCGGCCAACTGCATCGCTCAGTGAGGTTGTGGATGCGGCATCTCTGGCTGGCGCACATGCCTTTATTCTCGCACTGCCACTGGGGTATGACACGGTTCTCGCCGAGGGAGGTGCATCACTTTCTGGGGGGCAGCGTCAGCGCATTGCTATAGCTCGCACGTTATTGGCCAATCCTCGGGTTTTAATCTTCGATGAAGCGACCAGTGCTTTAGATGATGAGTCGCAAGCCGAAGTGCAGAAAAATATGGCCCGCATCACTGCTAATCGTACCGTTATCACTATTGCTCACCGGCTTTCAACCGTACGACATTGCCACCGTATTGCGGTAGTCACTCAAGGTCAAGTCACCGAACTTGCCAGTCATAACGAACTGCTGGCACTAAATGGCGTCTATGCCCAGCTTTGGCAACAACAGGCTGACTTTAGCCATGAGGAAATAAAATGAAGCTGATGCACTATTTGGCTAACTTGTCGTGGGTGAAGGCGCTAAAGCATCGTTGGCAGCGCTACGTTGCGGCAGAGAAAACACGTGATGAGTATGATTTTCTTCCTGCTTATTTGGATGTTGTTGAACGCCCGGTATCGCCTTTGGCGCGGCGTACTGCCTGGTTTCTGGCCCTGACATTACTGGCAGTATTAATCTGGTCGATTGTAGGGAAGCTAGATATTCACGCTTCAGCACAGGGTAAGGTGATTGTCTCCGAACACTCGAAAGTGATTCAACCGTTAGAACCGGGTGTGGTGATGGCAATCCATGTTCGCGATGGTGACCACGTTGAAGCCGGTCAGGTGTTGATCGAGCTAAATCCCATTGGTATTGATGCCGAGATAGGCAATATCAACCAACAATTGAGCCATCGGTTACTGGAAGCAGCACGGATGGCGGCACTACAGACGGAGAGCCCACTCGTTAATTTTAGCTATTCAAGTGATATTTCAGAGGAATTGGCCGTGGCCGCCAAGGCACTGTTAACCAAAGAGCACGATGAAGACAACGCTGAACTGGCACGTCAAGACAGTGAACTGGCGGTTAATCAAGCGCATATTCAGGCGGCCACCATCAATATGACTAATCAGCAAGCCTTAATGAAAAACATTTATCAACAGTTACAGGCATTGCGAACCCTAGCCAAATCTAAATCCATCGCTGACGTTGAGTTATTAATACAAGAGCGGGAATGGCTCAATGCGACTGCAGAGGCCGACCGCTTAAAAAACGAACAGGCTATTTTACAGGCAAAGGCACTCAACTTAACACAAACTCGAGTTCACTATCTAGCTGAAAATAAAAGAAATTATCAGGAGAGATTAAATAAAGCCCACGAAGTTATCAATCAATTGCAGCAAGAGTTGATTAAGTTGACAGAAAAACAGCGCCAGCAAACTTTACGTGCACCGGAGGCGGGGGTCATCCAGCAATTGGCGGTGCATACATTGGGCGGTGTCGTCACCACGGCCCAGCCACTCATGGTCTTGGTGCCTGAAAACTACCCGCTGGAACTCGATGTCATGATTCTGAATAAAGATGTGGGGTTTGTGCTGCCCGGTCAGGCGGTGGAAGTCAAGATAGACAGTTTCCCCTACACCCGATTTGGCACACTTTCTGGTGAAGTTAAACATATCTCGCGTGATGCAATGGAAGATCAACAGCAAGGGCTTGTGTTCCCGGCGCGTATTCAACTGGGCAGCGATACGCTGATCGTTGAGGGGAAACCGGTACGGTTATCCGCTGGGATGTCAGTCAGTGTCGAAATTAAAACGGGCAGCCGTCGAGTGATTGATTATTTACTCAGCCCATTGCAACAGTATCAATCTGAAGCCTTGAAGGAGCGTTGATATGATGAGTTCAGCATCAACTCAGATCAATCAGCCTCTGGAAGCACTGGTTCGTGCCGCTGCGTGTTTTGATCTTGTCGTCGAAGTTTCCGTGTTAGCCCATAAATTGGGGGGGGCCTCTCAAAAAATAGATAACATTGCCTTATGCCGCTGTGCCGGATGGATTGGTTTACGGGCCAGAACCGTCAATCAGCCGTTTGAACGGTTGGGCAATTTGACATTCCCTATTTTGTTCAGTGATGGCGTGCAGTGGTACGTGCTATTAGCACTTAATGAACAGGGGGCGATGCTCCATTACGCTGGCAGAGGAGAATCGCTACAAATAAGTGTGCAGGAACTTGCTCGCTTGTGGCGCGGTGAGGCTATTTTATTAGCGAAAGCGGAGCCATCGGTACAAAAGAAAACCTCTTTTGGTTTTAGCTGGTTTATCCCGGTTATCACCAAATATCGCCATCAGCTACGTAATATTATTCTGGTCTCATTGCTTTTGCAGAGCATTTTGCTGGTAACGCCGATGTTGTTCGAAACGATGATCGACAAAGTATTAGTGGGGCGCGGGGTCGGCAGTTTGATGGTTCTGGGCATTGCTATGATTGCGCTGGCAATTGTTGAACCATGCTATACCTTTTTACGCAGTTGGTTGTTTTCACATTTATCCAGCCGGGTGGGGGCAGAACTAAATTCCGGGCTTTATCATCACTTACTGGGGCTGCCTCTGGATTATTTTGCTGCACAACAAACCGGGAAAACCATCGCTAAAGTGCGGGAAATGGAGCAAATTCGCAGCTTCTTGACGGGTTCTGCATTGACCATGCTGTTGGATTTAATCTTTGTCGGCACATTTATCGCTGTGATGTTTTGCTACAGTAAGTCTTTAACATGGATAGTGATATTCTCTCTGGTGTGTTACCTGTTGTTCTGGTTATCGGTGAGTGGCCTCTTGCGTAAGCGAGTAGAAAGGCAATATGAAGCCAGTGCACATAACACGGCATTTCTGACGGAAGCTATCAGTGGGTTGGAAACCATCAAAACGTCAGCGACCGAAAATCTGTTTAACCGTAGTTGGCGCTCCTCTTTAGCTCGTTATGTACGAGCCTCATTTGCATGTACTTGGGCGGCAAATATTGCTGAACAAGGTATTCATCTTATCAATAAAGTAACTTCAGCTATTTTACTGTGGGTGGGCGTGACGTTAGTGCTCGCTGGGGAACTCAGTCCCGGGCAATTTATCGCTTTTACACTGTTCTCAGGCTACGTTACCCAGCCTATCTTACGTTTGGCGCAAATATGGCAAGATTTCCAGCATACGCAAGTTTCGCTCAAGCGCATTGGTAGTATTTTGGATTATCCGGCAGAGCCGGGCAGTGTTGGATTACTCTCGAATCATGCGGTAGCGGGGAGTTTGGCTTTTAAACAGGTCCGTTTCCGCTATCGGCCCGATACCGCTGAAGTTATCCAAAATCTCAGTTTGGATATTGCTGGCGGTGAGTTTATCGGTATTACCGGGCCTTCGGGCTGTGGAAAATCGACATTAACCAAGTTGCTCCAGCGCTTGTATACCCCACAACACGGGCAAATTTTGGTCGATGGGCAGGATTTAGCCATTACAGATACCACCACCTTGCGCTGCCAAATGAGTGTGGTTTTGCAAGAAAGTGTTCTGTTCTCCGGCACGATAAGAGACAATATATGCCAGTGTCGGCCTCATGCCGATGATGCTCATGTCGAGCACATTGCACGGTTGGCGGGGGCGCATGACTTTATTACAACACTGCCACAGGGTTACCAAACGTCTGTGGGTGAACGCGGCGGTATGTTATCCGGTGGTCAACGCCAACGAGTCGCATTGGCAAGGGCGTTGATGGCAGATCCAAAAATTCTGATCCTTGATGAGGCCACCAGTGCTCTGGATTATGAATCTGAGGCAGCTATCATGCGCCAATTACCGGAAATCATCCGTAATCGCACCGTTATTTGCATTGCGCACCGTTTGAATACATTGCGTCTATGTCATCGTATTTTGGTGTTAAAAGAGGGGCAGGTGTTGGAGCAAGGTAGCCATCAAGCACTGTTGGCGCAGCGCGGCGTCTATGCCCATTTGTGGCGGCTGCAAACAGAGTAGAGCATCTGGCTGGGGGCGGGTTAGCCACCCAGCCAGTGTTAGTTACAGCTTATCACCATTGGACTTAATCACGTCTTGATACCAGAAAAAGCTTTTCTTGCGTTGGCGCGCCAGTTGTTTTTGGTGGTCGACATACACAAAGCCATATTGCTTCTGAAAACCGTTCAACCAACTCAAAAGGTCGGTAAACGACCATGGGTAGTAACCTCGAACATCGGCGCCTTGTTTTATCGCATCCTCAATGGCGGCAATATGCTGACGCAGATAATCAATTCGATCGTCATCAACAACTTCACCATTAATGATGGGATCTTTAGCGCCTAAGCCATTCTCTGTAATATAGATTGGGATATCGCCATAGCGGGCTTTGATATTCATGATGCCCTCAGTCAAGCCCTGAGGGTAAATTTCCCAGTCCCAATCGGTATAAATGCCACTTGGGTTGCGGACAAATTTGAACAAGCCCTTAAAGCCGAACTCATTACCTTGCTGGTGGCCTGAGCCTTTCTTGCCTGAAGTGTTAATGGCGAGATGCGTTTCTTGGGTATTTGCAGCAATAGTTTCGCGCTTATAATAATTTAGGCCAATAAAGTCGCAAATATTGTCGCGCAGTAGTGCTTCATCACCCGGAGCAAATTGAGGCATTCCCCAGATGGCCTGAGTTTGTTCCAGTAATTCAGCGGGATACTCACCTTTCAACACGGGATCGTACAGCCAGTGAGTAAAGATCCCATCAGCTAAACGGAATGCGGCAATATCTTCTGGCGAATTGCTAAGAGGGGTATTGGTTTGCAGGACATTCACAAAACCAATTTTTCCTTCAATACCACTGGTGCGGAATGCGGCAACAGCCTTGGCATGTGCTACAAAAACATGGTGGCAGGCTTGAATGGCGCGCCCCGTGTCCTGAACGCCCGGTGGGTGAGCGCCGACAATATAACCAAAACCAATAAAACAGATGGTTTCATTAAAAGTAGACCAAAGTTTGACCCGGTCACCATAGTGTTGATAGCACAAACGGGCGTATTCTTCGAAAGCATCGGCAGTGCTACGTGTTTCCCAACCTCCCTCATCCTGCAAGGCTTGCGGTAAATCCCAGTGATACAGGGTAATCATGGGTTCAATATTATGTTCCAGCAGTGCATCAATCAGTTCACTGTAGAATTTGATCCCAGCAGGATTAACTTCACCACGGCCGGTAGGTAATAATCGCGGCCATGAGATAGAAAAACGATAACTTTTCATACCCATTTCAGCCATTAGCGCCACATCTTCACGGAAGCGGTGGTAGTGGTCTACCGCAACATCACCATTGGTTCCCTGATAGGTAGTACCTGGCAGGTGCGAAAAAGTATCCCAGATAGAAGGGCCTTTGCCATCAGCATCATAGGCCCCTTCAACTTGATAAGCGGCGCTAGCCGCACCCCATAAAAAATCCTTCGGGAAAGCAGACATAAATTCACTCCCATGTAATGAATGAAAAGAGTAGTGGTTAAAACATCTGCCACCAGTGTATTCGGTAATTCACTTTCTATGCAACCGGTTTCTGTAACCGGTTTCTGTTTGGATGAAATACAGAAAAAACAAAAACCACATCATAAAAAATCAATAATGATTAAACGGAAGAGAGGGAATTGTGTAACTCAAAACTACTGTATGTATAATCAGTTGCTAGAGGGTTTAGGAATTTATTACATCAGAAGGAATAATTATGATTACTCGGCTTGCTATCTCTGGTTATCGTTCTTTACGAGATGTGGTTCTTGAATTGGGGCAGTTGAATGTGATTACCGGTGCTAATGGCAGCGGTAAGTCCAGCCTCTACCGGGCGCTGAGGTTACTCTCTGATATAGGTCAGGGGCAGGTGATTCAATCATTGGCAGCAGAAGGAGGATTGCAATCAACACTCTGGGCTGGGCCTGAATCATTTTCCAAGGCAATGAAACGAGGGGAACAGCCTATTCAAGGTGTGGTGCGTAATAACCCCGTCAGTCTAAAACTGGGCTTTTCTGGGGAGGATTACGGTTATGCCATTGATTTAGGGTTACCCCCTCCGCGTAAATCCTATTTTGCCAAAGACCCGGAAATCAAGATTGAAAGTTTGTGGTGTAGCGACATACTCCAGCACAGCAACGTTTTTGCAGAACGTCGTGGCCCAAGTGTACGAATCCGTGATGAGCGAGGTACTTGGCGCGAAGCCCATCACGGGTTAGCTACCAATGACAGTATGCTGACTCATGGCACTGATCCGCGTGATGCTCCAGAGATACTACTCATGCGTGAGCGTATGCGGGCTTGGCGTTTTTATGACAATTTACGCACCGATCGTTATGCCCCAGCACGCCAGCCACAGATTGGTACCTATACACCTGTACTCGCCAGTGATGGCGCAGATTTGGCCGCAGCGCTACAAACCATCATAGAAATAGGCGATCCCGATGCCCTACACCATACCATTGCTGATGCTTTCCCCGGGATGACTCTGGCTATCCCTCCCAATTTAGAACCGTTATTGTCACAACACGGCTTACTCAGGCCACTGAAGTTGGCTGAGTTGTCGGATGGCACATTGCGCTATTTATTGCTGGTGGCTGCATTACTCTCACCACGCCCGCCAGAGATGATGATTCTTAACGAACCTGAAATCAGTTTGCATGTTGATTTACTGAAACCATTGGCGCGGTTAATTGGTCAGGCGGCGCAGCATACTCAAGTGATCGTGGTTTCCCATGCCGCAGAATTAGTGGAGGCGCTACAACAAGAAGATTTTTGCCGCCATATTTTGTTGGATAAACAGCTCAGTGAAACAACAATACAGCAGGATACAACTCCTGAGTGGCTATGGCCATCACGTTAGCGGTTGGGCTAAAAACCATGAAAAGGGGCTATTAAGCCCCCTTGGTTGATGAGTAATTAATCTGCTGATAAATATAAATGACGGTCCTACCTTCGCTAACTCAATGATTCAGATGGTAATAGACTTCATTCCAACGAATTTCATTTTTGAACGCTGGCAGGGTGGTGTCGTTATCGATAAGCAGGAACTCAATCCCATGCATTTCGGCATACAGGCGCAGTTCATCAACGCCAATAGCTTGTGAGAACACGGTATGGTGCGCACCACCAGCAATGATCCAAGCTTCGGCGGCAGTTGCCAGTGACGGTTGGGCTTGCCAGATAGCGCGAGCAACAGGCAGTTTTGGTAACGGGTGGGGTTGCTCAACGGTATCGACCACATTAACCAGCAAGCGGAAGCGGTTACCCATATCAATCAAGCTGGCATTCAGGGCCGGGCCTGCTGGGGTTGAGAAGATCAAACGAGCAGGGTCAGCTTTACCACCGATACCTAAATGTTGCACATCCAGCAGTGGTTTCTCTTCTTTTGCAATTGATGGGCAGACTTCCAGCATGTGAGAACCAACAACTAAATCATTGCCCGGCTGGAAGTTATAGGTGTAATCCTCCATAAAGGACGTGCCGCCTTTCAGACCGGTACCCATCACTTTCAGGATGCGCAGCAGTGCTGCGGTTTTCCAGTCGCCTT
Source organism: Yersinia vastinensis (assembly GCF_044905075.1). NCBI lineage: Bacteria > Pseudomonadati > Pseudomonadota > Gammaproteobacteria > Enterobacterales > Yersiniaceae > Yersinia > Yersinia vastinensis. The sequence continues at coordinate 2,428,922 of NZ_CP173260.1, read as the reverse complement.
CGCCACCGAAGCCATAACCTTGCTGCATAAGACGTTGGACGGCCAGCCCCGGTAACTGTTTCAGACCATATAAGTTTTCAAAGTTGGTGGTAAAGGCTTTAAAACCGCCTTGCTCAAGGAAACGCTTCATCCCTAACTCAATGCGAGCCGCATCCAGCAGATTTTCACGTTTATTGCCGTTCAATTTCACGGCATCAGTCAAGCGATAGGTGGCCTCATACTCTTCAACCAGAGCATCTATATCCCCTTTACTGACTGCGTCCACCACGGTGACCAAGTCGCCAATGCCGTAGGCATTGACCGAATATCCGAACTGAATTTGAGCTGCAACTTTATCACCTTCGGTGACGGCTACTTCACGCATATTGTCGCCAAAACGAGCAACTTTCAGTTGTTGGCTTTCCTGTTTAGCCGCAGCTACCCGCATCCATTGACCAATGCGTTGGTGTGCTTCTTTATCCTGCCAGTGCCCGGTGATGACGCTATGCTGCTGACGCATACGTGCACCGATAAAACCAAACTCACGGCCACCGTGAGCTGTTTGGTTCAAGTTCATAAAGTCCATATCCATGGTTTCCCATGGGATCTGAGCATTAAATTGGGTATGGAATTGCAGCAAAGGTTTATTCAGAATACTCAGCCCACCAATCCACATTTTGGCTGGTGAGAAAGTGTGGAGCCAAGTCATGATGCCGATGCACGCCGTATCATAATTAGCTTCGCGACACAGGGCGGTGATCTCGTCTGGCGTAGTGACCAAGGGTTTTAGCACTAATTTGACCGGTAAACCCGCTTCACTATTCAGGCTGCTGACCACATGATGGGCATTATCCATAACTTGTTGCAATGTTTTAGGGCCATACAGGTTTTGACTGCCGATCACAAACCACACTTCTGATTGCTTGAATACGTCCATCGGATACTCCGTTTAATAATGTATATATTTATAAATCAGGTTAACCATCAAGATCAGTGCTTAGTCTCGGTGACTGGCGCGTAATGGGGTTCGGCCGATAAGCACCACTGTTGATAGCGTTGATAAAGCTGTTGATAGCGTGCGACTTGTGTTGCATTTGGTATCAAGGTGCGTTCAATTTTACAGGCCATATGGCGCTGTGCAGCTGGGACATCATCAAATACGCCAGCAGCAACCGCTGCAAAAATAGCAGCACCTAAGGCGCAACATTGATCTGATGCCACTATTTGTAGCGGTCGATTCATCACATCAGCACAAACCTGCATGATCACTGGAGATTTCCGTGCAATACCGCCTAATGCCAGCACATTCTCCACCGGAATATCCTGTTGTTCGAAGCATTCCATGATGGCGCGAGCACCGAATGCGGTAGCAGCAATAAAACCACCAAATAGCGTCGGAGCATCGGTGCCAAGATTCAGATCCGTAATAACACCTTTCAAGCGCTGATTAGCATTTGGTGTGCGGCGACCATTAAACCAATCCAATACCACCGGTAGATGATCAAGCGATGGATTTTTAGCCCACTCAGTTGTGAGCGAGGTAAGAAGGGTGGATTCAATCTGCTTTAATTGAGGCTGTAATTCGGGCTGTGCCAGTGCAGCCTGATGTAATGGCCAGCTCAATAAACGGCTAAACCAGGCATACATATCACCAAATGCCGATTGACCCGCCTCCATACCAATCCAGCCGGGTACTACGCTACCTTCTACCTGACCACAGATTCCTGCAATCGCCCGATCACCCACCAGCTTTTCATCGGCAATCAAGATATCGCAAGTCGAGGTGCCGATAACTTTGACCAATGTATATGGTTGAGCTCCCGCACCAACGGCGCCCATATGGCAATCAAATGCACCACCTGAAATGACAACGTTAGCAGGTAAACCTAGACGTTCAGCCCATTCAGCGGTGATAACTCCCACGGGGCGTTCTGCAGTATAGGTATCAGTAAATAAGGGGTAATCGAGCTTGTTAACCAGGCTACTATCCAGCGCCGTCAGGAATTCTCGTGGTGGCAATCCTCCCCAAGAAGGGTGCCACAAGCTTTTATGTCCAGCGCTGCATCGGCCTCGTTGAATATCTTGTGGTGCCGTAGTACCAGAGAGCAATGCCGGGATCCAGTCGCACAATTCAACCCATGACACCGCCGTATCACGAACCGCTTTATCCGCTCGGGTAATGTGCAAGATCTTTGCCCAAAACCACTCAGAAGAGTAAACACCGCCGATATAGCGCGAGTAATCAGCAAATTCTCCGCTGTGACATAAGCGATTGATTTCTTCTGCTTCTTCAATGGCAGTGTGGTCTTTCCACAACACGAACATGGCATTAGGGTTATCCGCAAAATCCGGACGTAGCGCCAATACCTGACCTTGTTCATCAATCGGGGCTGGTGTAGAGCCGGTGGTATCCACACCAATGCCGACAATTTGTTGACGCTGTTGCGTCGAGAGGCGATTGACCACCTGCTGGATGGCCTGCTCCATCGCTTCTATATAGTCGAGAGGGTGGTGACGGAACTGATTGTGGGCGGCCTGGCTATAAAGGCCCTGCTGCCATCGAGGGTAATAAACAACTTCGGTATCGATCTCGGTGCCATGCTGACAATCCACCGCCAATACCCGCACGGAATCGCTGCCAAAATCCAACCCGAGCGCTATAGCGTTATTTTTCGATAAAGGGCTGCCTGCCGATATAACGTCGCCTGTCATGGGGGATGCTCCTAACGATTGCAGAAAACAAGAATTCATTGGCAATAACCATAGGAGTGAGCGGCGGCAAGATGTGAGGAGCCAATAGCTGGAAGTATGTACTTTTCTGCTTCCTACAGTGTTTTTGTGATGTCAGTCAAAAGTTAGAGAGAGGTTAAATTTGCTGAATATATGGATAAATAAACTGTAATCCCTGGATGTGATAGCGCTCTACATTCTGAAAGGAAATTAACGTTAAAACTGTCACCGTCTTACCGGGTGTGGTGAGGTTAGGTGGCTTTTATAGAGCATGCAACCGCACTTAAACTGAGAAAACATGATTGATAACGTTTCCACTGAAAATCGATAGATTTGTGTAGTTGACGATTTAATAAACAAAAAACATCTCTTCCTACAAAAACAGTCCGGAGAACACTATGCATAAATTAACTAAGGCGCTGGCAGTGGTTGGGTTAGCGGCAGTTATGTCACATTCAGCTATTGCCGAAAGCATGAAATTAGGCTTTTTAGTCAAGCAACCGGAAGAACCTTGGTTCCAGACAGAATGGAAGTTTGCTGATAAAGCCGGGAAGGATTTAGGTTTCGAAGTGATAAAGATTGCCGTGCCCGATGGTGAAAAAACACTAAATGCAATTGATAGTCTGGCGGCCAGCGGTGCAAAAGGTTTTGTCATCTGTACACCGGACCCTAAATTGGGGCCAGCCATCGAAGCAAAAGCACGCAGTTATAACCTGAAAGTGATCGCAGTTGATGACCAATTCGTTAATGCCAAAGGCAAACCGATGGAAAGTGTTCCATTAGTGATGATGGCGGCGACCAAAATCGGTGAGCGTCAAGGACAGGAACTGTGGAAAGAGATGAATAACCGTGGATGGCAACCGGCAGAAACCGCTGTCATGGCTATTACTTCTGACGAGCTTGATACGGCACGTCGCCGTACTACAGGCTCTATGGACGCGCTGAAAGCAGCAGGTTTCCCAGAGAAACAAATCTATAAAGTACCAACCAAATCCAATGATATTCCGGGCGCATTTGATGCCGCTAACTCCATGTTGGTACAGCACCCTGAAGTGAAAAACTGGCTGATTGTCGGGATGAACGACAACACCGTATTGGGTGGCGTGCGGGCAACCGAAGGTCAGGGCTTTAAAGCACCTAATGTGATTGGGATTGGTATCAATGGTGTTGATGCGGTAAGTGAATTGTCAAAAGGCCAGGCGACCGGTTTCTACGGTTCTCTGTTACCAAGCCCGGATATCCATGGTTACAAGAGCATCCAGATGCTTCATGACTGGGTTACCAAAGATGTTGAGCCAGCGAAATTTACTGAAGTCACGGATGTGGTGTTGATCACTCGGGATAACTTCAAAACTGAGTTAGAGAAAAAAGGCTTGATGTAATTCCGTTATGTCTTGTGGAGATACAGGCTATGACGCACTGGGGGCAGGCTGCGGCTTGCCCCACCTGACCACGCAGTTATTTATCATGTTATTACGTGGCGCGGTGCAACCCAAAATTTAGAAGGAAGCCATCATGTCAGCACTCCATTCTGCGTTACAAGCCGAGCAGGAAGCCGAGAAGTCACCTTATCTGGCTTTTTGTGGCATCGGAAAAAGTTTCCCCGGTGTTCAAGCGCTGGATGATATCAGTTTTACCTGTCAGGCCGGTCAAATCCACGCCCTGATGGGGGAGAATGGCGCAGGGAAGTCAACACTGCTGAAAATTCTCAGTGGTAATTACACGCCAACCCAGGGCGAAATCCACATTAGAGGGAAGGCGGTCAATTTTACCAACACCACCGAGGCACTCGACGCGGGGGTGGCGATCATTTATCAGGAACTGCACTTAGTACCGGAAATGACCGTGGCAGAAAATATCTATTTAGGCCAATTGCCAACCAAGATGGGCATGGTCGATCGTAAATTATTGCGTTATGAGTCCAGTTTGCAGCTCGCACATTTAGGGCTGGATATTGATCCCGACACCCCCCTGAAATATCTCTCCATCGGCCAATGGCAGATGGTGGAAATTGCCAAAGCGTTGGCGCGCAATGCCAAGATAATTGCCTTTGATGAACCTACCAGCTCACTCTCTGCCAGAGAGATTGAACAGCTATTTCGGGTTATTCGCGAATTGCGCGCTGAAGGGCGGGTTATTTTATATGTTTCCCACCGTATGGAAGAAATTTTTGCACTGAGTGATGCCATTACCGTGTTCAAAGATGGTCGCTACGTGCGCACTTTTGATGATATGGAGCAGGTTAATAATGACTCATTAGTTCAGGCCATGGTGGGGCGCAATCTGGGAGATATTTATGGCTATCAACCCCGTGAAATAGGGCCGGAGCGCCTGACATTGCAAGATGTAAAAGCCATTGGTGTTAAATCCCCCATTAGTTTGACGGTGCATCAGGGTGAGATTGTTGGCTTATTTGGGTTAGTCGGCGCGGGGCGCAGTGAATTACTCAAAGGATTATTTGGTGGCACCAAACTGACCAGTGGGCAAGTGTTGTTGGATGGCAAAGCGCTGACGGTTCGTTCCCCCATTGATGCCATTACCGCTGGGATCATGCTATGCCCTGAGGATCGTAAAGCTGATGGCATTATTCCGGTGCATTCAGTGCAGGACAACATCAATATCAGCGCCCGACGTAAAACCCTAACCGCGGGCTGCCTGATTAATAACCGCTGGGAGCAAGAGAATGCGGCATTACGCATTCAGTCCCTAAATATCAAAACACCAGGCCCCCAACAGTTAATTATGAATCTCTCCGGCGGCAATCAGCAGAAAGCCATTTTAGGCCGCTGGTTATCCGAGGATATGAAAGTGATCCTGCTGGATGAACCGACGCGCGGTATTGATGTTGGAGCCAAGCATGAGATTTATAACGTGATTTATGCACTGGCGAAACAGGGTATTGCTGTGTTGTTTGCGTCCAGTGATTTGCCTGAAGTGCTTGGGCTGGCTGACAGAATTGTAGTGATGCGTGAGGGGGCTATTTCCGGTGAGTTAGAACACGGTCATGCCACTGAAGAGCAAGCGCTCAGTCTGGCGATGCTACGTGCCCCAAATATAACGACTGATGCCGCGCCTGCGGTTGCCTGATTGTGAAGGAGTTAACTATGTCCAGTGTTACTTTGAATTCTGATAAGAAGACCCCGCCATCACCTCAGTCGCAGCCACCTCAAGAGGCTCCTGCCAAAGGAGGGCTGGGGCTTTCACGCATTTGGGATAGCTATGGCATGCTGGTGGTCTTCGCCGTGGTCTTTATCGGCTGCGTGATATTTGTGCCTAATTTTGGCTCTTTTATCAATATGAAAGGGCTGGGGTTGGCAATCTCGATGTCTGGGATGGTGGCATGCGGCATGCTGTTTTGTCTGGCATCCGGTGATTTTGACTTATCTGTTGCCTCGGTGATTGCTTGTGCGGGGGTGACTACCGCCGTGGTCATCAATATGACCGAAAGCCTGTGGCTAGGGGTCGGTGCGGGTTTAGTGTTGGGGGCGCTGTGTGGGTTGATTAATGGCTTTGTAATTGCCCGGTTGAAAATTAATGCCCTGATTACCACATTGGCGACGATGCAGATTGTCCGTGGCTTGGCGTACATCATCTCTGATGGTAAAGCCGTAGGCATCGAAGATGAACGTTTCTTTGCGCTGGGTTACACCAACTGGTTTGGTTTGCCAGCACCTATCTGGATAACCATTGCTTGCTTGGCTCTGTTTGGTTTTCTGTTGAATAAAACCACCTTTGGCCGTAACACACTGGCCATTGGGGGCAATGAAGATGCCGCTCGTTTAGCCGGGGTTCCGGTGGTGCGTACCAAGATTATTATCTTTGTGTTATCCGGTTTGGTGTCTGCTGCCGCGGGTATTATCCTCGCTTCGCGCATGACCAGCGGTCAGCCAATGACCTCAATAGGTTATGAGTTGATCGTTATTTCTGCTTGTGTACTGGGTGGGGTTTCACTCAAAGGTGGGATTGGTAAAATTTCCTATGTTATTGCCGGGATTTTAATTCTGGGGACAGTGGAAAATGCCATGAACCTGTTGAACATTTCGCCATTCTCTCAATACGTAGTTCGTGGCTTGATCCTGCTAGCAGCGGTTATCTTCGACCGTTACAAGCAGCTTGCTAAACGGACAGTATAAGTCTGCGAGTGACAGAAAAGTCCATAAAAAGCCTATCTGGCTCACAATTCTGTCATCACTATCGGGCAGCGTGAAATCTGCCCGATAAACTGGAGTTAGCACGAGCGTTTGCCTACATAACAGAAAAAGACTCCAAGGAGGCTAAATGTACCATCGAATGGTTCAGGAACCGCAACCCAATCCCTTGCTGCCCGGCTACACGTTTAATGCCTATCTGGTAGCAGGATTAACCCCGATTCTGGCAGATGGACCACTCGATTTCTTTATCGACAGGCCGGGGGGGATGAAGGGGTATATTCTTAATTTGACCATTAAAGGTCAGGGTAAGATATTTGACGGTGAAAATACGTTTTACAGTAATCCCGGCGATTTGCTGCTATTTCCACCCAAGGCGGCACACTATTACGGCCGTTCGCCTAACAGTGATTGCTGGTATCACCGTTGGGTCTATTTCCGGCCGCGAGCTTACTGGGCCGACTGGTTAGAATGGCACAGTAAAACCCATGAAGTAGGGCGTTTATCCTTACCTAACAATAATTTACTTCTAGAGTTTGACCGGCTATTTGCCAATATTGAGCAGACACAAAAATCAGGTCGCCGTTTTGGTGAAGAATTAGGAATGAACTTGCTGGAGCGTCTTCTGCTGCGTGCAATGGAAGAAGACCCTCTTAGCCCACAACGTATTATGGATCCACGCGTCATAGAAGCATGTCAGTTTATTACGGGTAATCTGGCAGGGGAATTGCGTATTGACGAAGTGGCGCGGCATGTGTGTCTGTCTCCCTCTCGCTTGGCGCATCTTTTTCGTGAGCAGGTGGGGATTAATATCCTGCGTTGGCGTGAAGATCAGCGAGTTATCCGGGCAAAATTATTACTGCAAACCACACAAGAACCCATCGCGACGATTGGCCGGGTCGTCGGCTATGACGACCAGCTCTATTTCTCGCGCGTTTTCCGCAAACGCGTAGGGGTTAGCCCCAGTGATTTCCGGCGTCGCAGTATTGAAACCAACTACCCGCAACGCAGTCTACGTCATCCAGAATGGCGGGATAATTCAGAGGTAATTGTGCGGGTTTAATCCCGCCTGAAATGCTCAGCAAGAAATTACCTCTTGTCGCGGGATTCATCATGGTGTCAAATCGATCCACTTGAAGTGTAAAGATGACGAATATTCCGGGCAAGAGGAAACAAAATGGCCGAAAAAATAAGAGTAGGTTTGCTGGGCTATGGTTATGCCAGTAAAACGTTCCATGCACCGCTCATCATGGGGACGCCGGGGCTTGAACTCGCAGGTGTTTCCAGTAGTGATGCCAGTAAAGTTCATGCTGATTGGCCATCAATGACGGTTGTTTCTGAACCACAAGCGCTGTTTGACGACCCTTCTATCGATCTCATCGTTATACCTACACCCAATGATACCCATTTTCCATTAGCGCAAAAAGCTCTGGCTGCGGGTAAACATGTGGTGGTTGATAAACCTTTTACGGTGACACTGTCACAAGCAAATGAGCTTAAAAAACAGGCAGATGATGCTGGGTTACTGCTCTCGGTATTCCATAATCGTCGCTGGGACAGTGATTTTCTGACACTGAAAACATTGCTGGCCGAAGGTGCCTTAGGGAAAGTGGTCTACTTTGAATCACATTTTGACCGTTATCGTCCGGAGATCCGCCAACGCTGGCGTGAGCAAGCAGGTGCAGGGAGCGGCATTTGGTACGATTTAGGGCCGCATCTGTTGGATCAGGCGCTGCAGTTGTTTGGATTACCCGATACCTTAAATGTAGACCTAGGAATGTTACGTCCGGGCGCACAATCAGTAGATTATTTCCATGCTGTTCTTAGTTATCCAGGCCAACGTGTAGTGCTGCATGGCACCGTATTGGCCGCAGCTGAAACTGCACGCTATATCGTCCATGGTATGCAAGGTAGCTACATTAAGTTTGGTTTGGATCCGCAAGAAGATAGGCTGAAGGCGGGGGAACGATTACCGCAGGCGGACTGGGGCTATGATATGCGTGATGGGGTGGTGACACTGTCACGTGATGGGGTCCTCGCTGAAAAACCATTACTCACGTTGCCGGGGAATTACCCTGCTTATTATGCTGGTATACGGGATGCTATTTTGGGAACCGCACCTAATCCAGTACCGGCATCTGAAGCGATTAAAGTGATGGAATTGATAGAACTGGGTATGGCCTCTGATCAACAGAAAAAAGCGCTGCCGGTTTCATCTGCAAACTGAGTTGCCACTTTATTGGGTGTCATCATTGCACCCAGTTTTTATTTGAAAAATACCCCAACAAACGTGACGTTGCCGTTAATCCTTTAGCGACGTCGCTGTCTCGGGGAGAAGGAATACAGTGGCATGTCATGGTTACAACGCTTACAGATAGATAGGTTTTTATTAATACTGATTGTGGTGGTCATTATCGCTTCTATTTTCCCTTGTGAAGGGGAAGTGAAAGTGTGGTTTGAGCATCTGACGACGGCAGCCATCGCCTTATTATTCTTTATGCATGGAGCCAAACTCTCCCGTGCGGCGATTGTTTCCGGCATGGGGCATTGGAAACTGCATCTGGTGGTTTTTCTTAGCACATTTGCGTTATTCCCGCTGCTAGGATTGGGGATGAATGTGCTGGTTCCCGGCGTGTTAACGCCAACACTGTATCTGGGGTTCCTCTATTTATGCGCGTTACCTGCGACGGTGCAATCGGCCATCGCTTATACCTCAGTCGCGGGTGGGAATGTGGCTGCGGCGATATGCAGCGCATCGGCTTCCAGTATCCTTGGAGTATTCTTGTCTCCGATACTGGTGGGGATGTTGATGCAAACCCAAGGTGGGGAGACGGATACTCTGCATGCGATTGGCTCTATCATTATGCAGTTGATGGTGCCATTTATTGTCGGCCACTTATCTCGTCCATTGATTGCAAAATGGGTTGAACGTCATAAGAAATTGGTCAATATCACTGACCGGTCATCAATTCTTTTGGTGGTTTATGTTGCGTTTAGCGAAGCTGTAGTTCAGGGCATTTGGCATCAAATTGATGGCTGGTCACTGTTGGCGATATTGGTGTGTTCAATGGTATTACTCACCGTGGTGTTGGTCGTCAATACTTATGCTGCTCGTTGGCTAGGGTTTAATACTGCTGACGAAATTACCATTGTGTTCTGTGGCTCGAAGAAAAGCCTAGCGAATGGTATCCCAATGGCTAACGTATTGTTCCCCGCGTCTGTAGTGGGGGTTATGGTATTGCCGTTGATGATATTCCACCAAGTTCAATTGATGGTCTGTGCGGTATTGGCGCAGCGATATGCCAAACGAGTTGCGGGAGAGAACGCAGCTAAAGAGTTGGTTGCTGCACAATCAGTTTCAGGTGATCGTGGCGAAACGAAGTAATTAGATACCATCAAAATTAAAATGCCCGGACTTTACGCAAGTACGGGCATTTTTTTGTCACGTCGGAAGCAGTTTAGCCACGAACTTTATCGCGTAATGCCTGCTTTTCTTGTTCATTGATAAAGGCCATTGTCAGGCCATTTTCCTGAGCTTGGCGGATCTCTTGTTGAGTCAAGCCTGCCGCTGGTGCGGCAACATAATATTCATTGGCGATTTCAATCCCCTGTACGGCGGGGTCATCAGTATTAATTGAGGCTATCACTCCGTGACGCAGGAAAGTTGCTAAGGGGTGTGCTGCCAAAGAAGCGACCGTGCTGGTTTGGATATTAGAAGTCAGACAGGATTCTATCCCAATCTTATGTTCAGCCAAATAATCCATTAACTTAATATCTTCGACTGCCTTGACACCATGCCCGATACGCTCTGCTCCTAATTCGCGGATAGCTTGCCATATACTTTCAGGGCCGGCAGCTTCGCCTGCATGGATGGTAATATGTAAACCGGCATCGCGCGCCCGATTGAAGTGGCTGCGAAAGAGGCCACCGGGGAAACCCAACTCGTCACCAGCCAGATCCAACGCAGTGATACCATCACGGTGAGCCAGTAAACCATTGAGTTCTTCTAAGCAGGCTTGCTCACCAAAAGTACGGCTGAGAATGCCAATGAGGCGAATATCAATATCAAAATCGCGGCAACCGGACTTTATGCCGTCAATCACGGCCTCGACAACACCGGCAACAGGGAGTTGATGTTTCATCGCCATATAGAAGGGGGAAAAGCGCAACTCTGCATAATGTAAACCTGCTTTTACAGCGTCTTCGACGTTCTCATAAGCGACACGGCGGCAAGCATCCAGTGACCCCAAAACCGCCACACCCCAATCCAACTTCTGCAGGAAACTAACCAGATCCGGCTCATTTTTCGTGATTTGTACATGCGGACGGAGGGCATCTAATTCATTTGCAGGTAGCGATAAATTGAACTGCCGACCCAATTCTAAAATAGTTTGCGCACGGATATTGCCGTCAAGGTGGCGATGGATGTCAGTCAGAGGAAGGCGGGAGTCGATCATATTGTGCACTCACTTAGATGATTGTTAGGTAAAGTGCAGAGTATTATAAAAACAAATCGATGAAAATATCCATATTGTTGCATAAAAAAGTGATTGGCATCATAAATGAATGATGAGTGAACGATATAGTCCACTCATCATCTCAATTCAGATCTGAATTATCCTTCAAGACTCAATCGCCACGAGTTTCTTGTCAGATCTGATTACCATTATGTAAGTGAGGATAAATGACAACCCGAGCGCCAGAGTCACCCCCATCAGGATATAGATAAAATAAGGACCAATATAGGCGGGTAGGCTAAAGATACTTGACAAAATATAGCCATAAAGTCGGACGCCGAAAAAGGCAATAAATGCAGAAGCAATGGAGCTGCTTATGGTGGTAGCAATAAAGGCCTTTTTGTATTTGGTGAGCACACCAAACAGTGCAGGCTCGGTTATCCCCAGCAACCCAGAAACGGCTGCAGACAACACCACGGTTCTTTCTTCCCGCGTTTTAACATGGAAATAGATAGCAAAAGTTGAGCCGGCAATTGCCATATTTGCCATAAACATCATCGGCATCAACATATCAAAACCTTTGTCGGTAAAGTTTTGCAATGCAATGGGCGTCATGGCGTGATGCATACCGGTAAGGATGGCTATCGGGCGGATAGCCCCAACAATAAAACCAGCAAATACGGATGAGATATCAAACAATCCCTGAATACAGAATGCGAGCAGTTTGCCTAAATAAATTCCCGCAGGGCCAATTAACGTTAGCGAAACGAGGGCGGTGATAAACAGAGTTAAGGTTGGGGTAAAGACGGTTTTCAATACGTCTGGCATAATTTTATCAACCCAGCGATGAATGTAACTTAGAGCCAGAATTGAGAAAATAACCGGTATTACGCTTGCGGAATAGTTAAATACCGACACCGGGACAACGTCCATAAAATAAATGACATTAACTGCTCCCGGTGTATGCGCTGCGAGTGCTTTGGCTGCATCAATCAGCGTGGGGTACATCAGACAGGCGGCAACTGCGGCAGCAAGATATTCGTTGGTTTTAAATATCTTGGCGGCAGAGACGGCAAGAAAGAATGGCAGAAAATAGAATACGCCACTGGCAATTAGGTCAATAATCATGACCGTATCGCTTTTGGCCGAGATGATTTTCAGTGCGATTAATCCCGCCAGTAAACCTTTAATCATCCCCGCACCGGCAATCGCTGGCACGATAGGGCCGAATACTCCAGAAACGGTATCCATAAAGAGTGATATTAGGCTTTTCCGTGCGTTCGGTGCGACTGAGGATTTATTTTCTTCAGGGGCTAGATTAGCAACAATATCTTGATACCAATCATTAACCTTAGGCCCGATAATAATTTGTACTTGATCGCTCTGGTTTTGTGCCCCTAATACACTGGGTAATGCTTTTATTTTTTCCCAATCGACTTGACTATCATCAATTAAATCAAAACGCAGGCGCGTCATACAGTGCCAGACTTTATTTATGTTTTTCTGCCCACCAACCAATTTTATTATTAATTGACATGCCTCAGTCCTGCCCATAAAACCCTCGCACCGGAATAATTATTTTTATTAACTGCGAAAGATAATAGTTTTACTCAATGTTAAAAACAAACCAATAAATCATGCCCTAGGTCACATTATTCGGTGTATTGAGCTTGATTAAGGGGGTTTTTAGTAAATTGGTATGGTTTTTTATGACAAATAGCTTGAATTACAGACCAAAAAAAACATTTAAATTTAAGGTTTACAACGCCCCGTGAAATAAGGTGAAATCAGCAAATACTTCATAAGAATTTATTTATTTTCGCATAGCTTGTAACCCGTTCGGATGAGTGGTTACTTGAGTGCTGTAAAGGAGCTTTGCATGCAACCCACATTAATCACAGGCATTGAATGTCAAATAACTCGCCCTGATCGCCATAATTTGGTGGTGGTTAAAATTGAAACTAATAAAGGGGTTGTTGGGTTGGGTTGTGCCACATTTCAGCAGCGTCCTTTGGCGGTTAAAGTGATGGTGGATGAATATCTGCGGCCATTATTACTGGGGCGTGATGCCAATAATATTGAAGATTTATGGCAGATGATGATGGTCAATGCTTATTGGCGCAATGGCCCGGTGATTAACAATGCTATCGCAGGCATTGATATGGCGCTGTGGGATATTAAAGGCAAGTTAGCTGACATGCCGCTGTATCAGCTTTTTGGTGGCAAATCGAAAGATGCTATTGCGGTGTATAGCCACGCCGCCAGCGATACGTTAGAAGGGCTTTACCATGAGGTGGATGAATTATTAGCGCAGGGATACCGGCATATTCGCTGTCAGTTGGGTTTCTATGGTGGAAATTCTGAGGATATACATACCACTCGTGAGCCAACGGCGGGGGCATATTATGACCAAGACCAATATATGGATAATACGCTGGCGATGTTTAAGGCTTTACGCGAAAAGTATGGTAATCAATTTCATATATTACATGACGTCCATGAGCGTCTATTCCCACAGCAAGCAGTACAATTTGCTAAACAGTTGGAAGCCTTCCGACCTTACTATATTGAAGACATTTTACCGCCAAATCAGAATGAGTGGCTGGAGCAAATACGCAATCAAACTGCAGTACCACTCGCGACGGGCGAGCTGTTTAATAACCCTGCAGAATGGAAAGATCTGATTATTCACCGCCGGATCGATTTCCTGCGCTGCCATGTTTCGCAGATTGGTGGGATTACTCCGGCACTGAAACTGGGTAGTTTCTGCCAAAACTTCGGCGTCCGGCTTGCCTGGCATTGTCCTCCAGATATGACCCCCATTGGTGCAGCGGTTAATACGCATCTGAATATTTACCTGCACAATGCGGCCATTCAGGAATTTGTTGCCTATCCGGCCAATACCACTCATGTTTTTCCCGGGGCTGTGGTTCCGGAGTCAGGGTATTTTTATCCAATAGAACAAGCAGGGATTGGTGTTGATTTTGATGCTAAATTAGCGACTGAATTCCCTGTTGTTTATCGACCTCATGAATGGACGCAAAGCCGGTTGCCAAATGGCACCATTCATACACCTTAAATGACCATGATATATTTTTAACTACGCCAAACTTAACTTTGTCGAAATTTCAGGTTGTCCTGATTGAAGGGAATAATATAGGTACAGGAATAGTCTATATCGACGATATCACTGAAGGTATATACACTGCCGTCCTGCAAAATCCCTCGATTAAGGATATGCATGGCGGCAATACCTTTCTTGCATCCGAGTAATTCTGCTTGCTCTTTATTGATGTTGATCGCCTGATAATGGGTTAATGAATGAGACAGGTGATAGCCTTTACTGAGAATATATTGCTGTATGGAGCTTTCGATGACCTTGGGGGTTAAATCAGGGAATGCTGACACCGGCATGCGGGAACTCTCAATTTGAACTCTGCGATTATCGATATAACGTAAGCGTGAAAATGCCCAAATAAAATCATCCACAGTAAGATTAAATATTTGTTGCTCTTCATTGTTTGGACGGCGTTTATGGAGGCTAATCAGGCGGAAGCTGATTTGGTTGAATTTTTTCTCTGTGATTGAGTTATACACTAACGGATTGCTACCAACCCCGGGATTGATGAAGATCCCCGCACCTTGCACCATATGCACTGCACCAATCGCTGCCAGTTTTTCCAATGCCTTACGAATAGTAAAACGTGACACACCATACTCTTCAGCTAACTGGCGTTCTGGCGGTAATTTCTCCGGTAAATCTTCACCATATTGGTACATTTTGCTCAATAAGTCCTGAGCAATAAATTCTTTCTTTTTCATTTGCTGACCCACTGCATATAAACTGATTCAGTCCAAATTAGGTGATTCAGTAGTATATCTTTTATTTAAATTTTCAGCAGGGATGATTCAGAAAGGCGAATAAAACGCCACTCTGGGATTGAGTGGCGCGCAAGAATAGTCTTTGGGTTAAGTGCTGTTATTTCCCCTGTAAAAACTGGATACCGCTAATTAACTTATCCATACCCGACTCAACTTTACTGCGGGGGCAGCCGACATTGAGGCGTAGGAAGCCACGGCCTTCTTCGCCATAAGTGAATCCGGGCATAATGGCGACTTTTTCTTGCTCGATCAGAACATCTTGTAATTGATGATCGTCAATATTTAATGGTCGTAAATCTATCCATGCCAAATAGGTCGCTTGCGGCGGTTGCCAGTTCAATACTGGAAAGGCTTCATTTAACCGTTGAGCGACATAAGCCAGATTGGCTTGCAGATAACTGCGCAATTCATCCAACCAAGGTTCTGCCTGTTGGTAAGCGGCGATATGTGCGACGATCGCCAGCACCGCCGGAGAAGAGAGGCCGTCGCGACCCTTTAACATCTGGGTATAGATGTCTCGGGTCTCAGTGTCACTGATAAAACCGTAAGCCCCTGTTAGCGCCGGAATATTAAATGTCTTGGATCCCGAGGTCAGTAAAGCCCAAGGTGTTTGGCCAACCTGACTCCACGGTGTATGGACTTGATCATTCCATGTCATGTCCATATGAATCTCATCACTAATAACTTTGACCTGATGGCGTTCGCATAACTCTGCCATATGTGTCAATTCTTCAGGGGTCCAGACTTTTCCTGTGGGGTTATGCGGGCTACACAGCAGCAAGATTTTGGTCTGTGGGCGTGCCAGCAAGGCTTCTAGATGGGCCATATCACATTGCCACTGGTTATCGACTTTATGCAGTGGGCAGCTCAATAATTGACGTTGATTACCCAAGATCACTTTGTAGAAGGCGTCATAAGCGGGGGTATGGGTAACGACGAAATCGCTGGGCGCTGACCAGCAGCGAATCAGTTGGGCCACCATATAGATAACCGATGGGCCATAAACCGCCATCGAGGTATCGATATGGCAATGAAAACGTTGCTGATACCAATGACGAACCGATCCCAGAAAATCTTCATGCTGCCAACGACTATATCCGAGTACGCCGTGTTCAATACGCTTATTCAATGCATGTAAAATAACCGGTGCGGTAGGGAAATCCATATCTGAGATAGTAAACGGCAACAAATCTGCGGCACCAAATCGGTCAGCAATATAGTCCCACTGGGTACACCAAGTGCCGTGGCGATCGACAGGGGTGGAGAAATCAAACATCAGCATCTCGCTTATCAAATAGACCCGTTGTCCCTGATGTCGTCCGGTTGTCAGCGGCAATATCAAGGACTTGGGTCTCGATTTTTAAGTAGGTCGTAGCCTAGCGGGTTATCGATTTAGGACGTGGCAAATTGTCCATTTCCTATCAGTGAGTCTAATTCATCTTTCACCGATTGCACTTGCGGACCAATAACAACTTGAAGGTTGTGGTCATTGAGTTGAATAACGCCAATTGCCCGGTTGGCTTTCAGCGCGTCTTTATTGACCAGGCTCATATCTTTAACCGACATCCGCAAGCGAGTGATACAGTTATCGAGTGAGACAATATTATCAGCGCCCCCAAGTGCCGTTAAGATAGCAGGGGAGTTGTAGCCGGATTTACCCGTCACAGTACCACTGACCGTTTTTTCTGCATTGCTACTGGCGACAGTTTCATTCTCACGTCCCGGTGTCTTGATATTGAAGTGTTGAATAGCAAAACGGAAGATCATGTAATAAGCAACAAACCAGATCCCCGCCACCACTGGCACCCAGTACCATTTGGTTGCGGTGCCATGCAGAATACCAAACACCACGAAATCAATAATATTGCCATCGGTATTGCCGATGGTGACTCCCAGCAATGCCATGACGGTAAAGCCCAGACCGGTCAGGATGGCATGAATCAAATACAGGAATGGCGCCACAAACAGGAACAAGAACTCAATGGGTTCTGTGGTACCGCCGATAACACAAGCAACAACACCTGAAATTAATAACCCTTTAATTTTATGACGGTTTTCTGGTTTAGCACAGTGATACATAGCCAGTGCTGCACCCGGTAACCCTCCTAGGAAGGCCGGCATTTTACCTTGTGACAGGAAGCGAGTAGCGCTTTCAGAAAAACCAGTAGTCGTTGGGCAAGAAAGTTGTGCTTGGAAGATGGTTAAAGCACCGCTGACACTGTGGCCGCAAACATCCATGGTGCCACCTGCTTCAGTAAAGCGAATCAGTGCTACCAATATGTGATGTAAGCCGAATGGCAGTAATAAACGCTCGCCACTGCCGAAGATCATCGGACCAAACATTCCAGCACCATTAATCAGACGGCCCAGTCCATTAATACCGGCAGCAAACCATGGCCAGATCAGTGGGATCAATAAACCGACTAACCCGAGAACCACTGTCGTCACGATAGGAACAAAGCGCGTACCGCCGAAGAACGCTAATGCATCCGGTAGGCGAATGGTATTGAAACGCTCATGAAGCAGGTAAACAATAATCCCGACAATCACAGCCCCCAAAATACCGGTATCGATGGACTGAATACCCAAAATATTTTGAATATTATGGGTTTTCAGCACCAACGGATCGGTTGTAGGCAACACACCGCTGGTGGTGAGGTAAAAGTTGGTTGCCAGATTTAAGACCGCAAAACCAACAAAACCGGAGAAAGCGGCAACACCTTTATTTTCACGCGCCATCCCCAACGGGATAGCAATGGCAAACATGACCGGTAAGAAGCTAAAGGCAAACGAACCAACTTTACTCATCCAGGTAAATAATAGTTGGAAGGCAGGATGACCAATGAACGGCAATAGCGTGATGACGTCTCTGCTGCTGAGTGAACTGCCGATACCCAGCATGATCCCGCAAAAGGAAAGCAGGGCGACCGGTAGCATGAAGGTTTTACCCAAACTCTGGAAAAACTCCCACAGCGTAATTTTTTGTTTTTTTACCGCTGACATAGTGACTCCTGTACTTAAAATACCTGATGTATAAAACAGTGATGTTGAAAAACCGTTGGCGACAATTTGTTAATGATAATGGCGACGATCCCGCCTCCCTGTCTGGAGGTTAAACAAGATAAAACGTTTAACCCAGATAATATGAGCGGCAAGTCACAATTACTGATCCTATTTTTGTATTAGAGTAAATCATCAGATTAAACGTTTAACTTGGCTTGTTTTGTAGGATGAATTGAGTGCTGTGGGTGTAACATTTATCCAGATATATTGGGCTTTGTGCTGAAGCACGAAGATTTACCAGACTAAGTTAACAATGCTTATCAGCGGTTATGACAATTAAAAAAACGACAATTACCGATGTGGCCAAATTTGCTGGCGTCTCAGTCGCGACTGTTTCGCTTGCTATCAGTGGCAAAGGACGTATTTCGCCGGCGACGGCTGACCGAGTTAATCAGGCCATTGAGCAGTTAGGTTACGTCCGTAACCGTCAGGCAGCACAACTGCGAGGTGGGGAATCAGGGGTGATTGGCTTGATCGTCCGTGATATTGGCGATCCTTTTTATGCTGAAATGACGGCGGGATTGAGTCAGGCAATTGAGGCAGAGGGCAAAGTGTTGTTTCTGACCCAGAGTGGTCGCGAGGGCAAAGGGTTGCTAAGGTGTTTTGATACACTCATTGATCAAGGGGTTGATGGTTTGGTGCTCGGTGGTGGTGCTAAACGGGAAATGGGGCTACAAGAAAAAGCCGCCGAGCATGATATTCCATTAATTTGCGCCGCTCGATCAAATGTCTTGGATGGTGTGGATGTGGTACGCCCAGACAATATGCAAGCCGCCAAAATGGCGACCGAGTTTCTCATTGACCGTGGTCATCGACAAATTGCCTATTTGGGGGGGCATTCTCATTCGTTAACCCGAGCAGAGCGGCTGGGGGGCTTTTGCGCCACATTAGTGCAATATGGGTTGCCATTTCGGTCGGAATGGGTGGTGGAGTGTGATAGTTATCAACAAGCGGCGGCCGATGCAGCAGAAGATTTGTTGCGCCATCACCCTAATGTCAGCGCCATTGTTTGTCATCAGGCATCCGTCGCGCTAGGGGCTTATTTTGGTATTTTGCGCACCGGTCGGACAATTGGCAGCGCCGGGGTTGATACTTATCTCGATCAACAAGTCGCTTTGATTGGCTTTGGCGATGTGCCGGAAGCTGAACTCACTGAGCCGCCTTTAACCTTTATCACCAGCTCTGCCAGAGAGATTGGCTACAGTGCAGGCCAGCGGTTACTTCAGCGTATCGCGGGCGTCGATCTGCAACTGCAAAACGTTATATTACCGCCAGTGTTGATCCGTAGGGGCTCGGCGTGATCTCAATGATCGATGGTGTCGATGGTGAATAGCAGATGAGAAGCAGCCAAAAAAAACGGAGCCATCAGGCCCCGTTTTGCATTTGACTTTAGGCGGTTACTGTTTAGGCGCAACGGGCACTGCCGGGACATCTTCAGGTTCTGCACCGGTATCTTCTTCAGCGGGTTCGCCACCAAACATACCAAACAAACCGACAAATTCTTGCAGCGACATTTTCTGACCATTCAAATTCACTTGATTATCAGCATATTGGATCGTGCTGCTGATAACATCATCTTTGGTTGTTGTCAGTTTAAACATCTGGCCCATGGCAGCAATGCCTTGCACTTGCTGTTGTGCCAACTTCTGGGCTTCTTCCGGGCTGTACCCTTGCAGGCGGGCTGCTTGGGTTGTCATTTCGGTTGCCATCGGCATCGGGATTGTCAGTGCGGCATCCACTTTTTTCACCGACTGCGCTAACAGTGGCTCATCACTTGCCTTAGCTTGTGCTGGGTCAGTCAACGCGATATTCAGAGTGAAGGTACTTTCCCCTTTGGCATTTTTCCAACTCAGTGGTGCAATGCTCATCGTTGGGTTGCCTTTCAGCAAACTTGGGATATTAGCAATCAATATCTCTGCCATTTGCTGTTGATAAACATCAGGATCTAGATTTTCACCGGCCTGGAATGCCTTCATCACTTGTTGATTATAAGCATTGGTGAATTGCTTCAGACCTTGACCATCCAAATGATCGAATGTGAAGACCAGCTTGCCGGAACCAAAGTCATTATCCTGAATTTTTAAGGCGTCCAGTGTGTAAGTCAGCTTACCGTTTAAATCTTTATCGGTTTCGCCTAACTGGGTATTTAGGTTAAAGCCCACCAGTGTTGCCGTTTCTTTGCCATCAATACTGAAACTCATTTGCTTGATGCCAAGCTGCTGATCACCAATGCTTAAATCGAATTTACCTACATTGCTGTCACTTTTCAGTGCCAGACCTTGCAGCGTAAATTGCTCCAATTGATCCCACTGATTTTTGCTAGTGAAAACGAGGCTGTCACTGGTCCCACTCATTTTCACATCGCGCATATCGCGGGAAACATCTGCATCAATTTGCGCACCAGAGAATTTCATGGTGGTGGTATTTTGCTGATAATCAATAGGAATGAAGGTAATCGCGGACGAGGTGTCGCCGCCGTATGAAATACGGGAATCCGCAGTAAACGGTGATTTGCCCTTAGTCACTTCAAACAGTTTCTTCAATGCTGGGGTATTGGCAAGTTCAGTATGAACCGATGCCATGCTTGGGATCAGATTGAATTTCTTTAACTGCGCGAGCGGGAATGGGCCGTGATCAATAGTTTCGATGAAAGCCACTTCATCGCCGTCTTTTAACGCTTTTTCGCCTGCCACACTGCTATCTGCTTGTAACACATAACGAACCTGACTACGGAACAGACCACGCTGGTAATCGGTGTAAGCGAGTTTGACTCCAGCTTTTGGTAACAAGGTTCTGATCTGACCATTTGCATTGTTAACCAATTCGCCCATACGTTGTTCAATCAGTTTGCCGGTATACCACGAGGCTCCAGTCCATGCTGCGCCAAGTACGACAATGACGCTGACAGCCACTAACGATTTTTTCATTGTTCTGTTCATCCTTTTCTAATACACCAAATTCACTATGTTGAACGCGGTAACGAGTCACTTATTTAATAACACCAAAGAGAGCGCCTAAAAACAGCACTCCCCAAAATAATATAGGCTTAGATTAAACTTACACAAATATTATTGCGATGAATAACTATTTGGCCTACGACAACAGCGATCCTGAACTCAAAAATCGATTCTGGTGCGCAACATTTCTGTTGCGGCACCGAAATCTATCTATCAAGGCAACAAAATGCCAGCAATAGACAACAAAATGAATGACTTCGTTCAGTCTGCGTTATAGACACGTGCAATCGAACCCGTGCCTTGCACCGTGACAGGGGATTCATTGGCTGGAATAAAACAGGATTCACCCGGTAGTAACGTGATTTCCTGTTGTTGTTTTTTCAATACGGCCTGACCTTGAACACAAAATACAATCGCGGCACTATGTTGCGCCAAAACTTGTGGCTCCGACGTTAAGGTATGTAGGGAAAAAGCAAAATCCTCCACGGGGATCGGGAAAACTAACTCGTTACCTCGTTGTTGCGGCGTAGTAAGCAGAGTATTCGCAGGTTTAGGCATAAATTGCAGATTTGCCATTAGCTCAGGGATGTCGATAAATTTAGGTGTCAAGCCAGCGCGTAAGACATTATCTGAGTTCGCCATCACTTCCAACGCTACCCCGTCCAAATAGGCATGCGGTGTCTCGGCATATAAAAACATGGCTTCGCCAGGTTGCAGTGTCACCACGTTTAACAGCAGTGGGGAGAACAAACCACTATCATCTGGGTAGAAACGCGAAATGCTACGGATGGTATCCCAAGGCTCGCCCAATTGATTATTCAGTGCCGCTTTTAGGATGCCAAGGGCGCGCGTTTTGGGCTCACCCGCCATGCTCAACAAACTGGCAAACAGTGTCGCTAAATGTTCGGTATCTGGTTCACGTAGAAATGCTGCGATATCAGGGTGTGCGGATGCCAGTGGTTGTAGCAATGTTTCTATATCATCTAGTGTGCGGAAACCATTCATGGCCTGAAAAGGTGTCAGGGCATAAACCAGCTCGGGTTTATGGTTGGCATCCTTATAATTTCGTTCGGCGGCATCCAGCGGAATACCTGCCTGATTTTCTTTGGCAAAGCCAATTTCTGCAGCCGCTTTACTTGGATGAACTTGGATGGATAGAGGCTGCGCGGCACAAAGAACTTTGAACAGAAACGGTAACTCACCGAAACGTTTGTAGACATCGGGGCCTAAATTCGCATCGGGATTTTGTTCAATCACATCACGCAATGAATGCCATTGACCGCTTGCATCTGCAACTTCAGAACTGCTTTTTGGGTGTGCTCCCATCCACAATTCCGCCATAGGCTTCCCTTGCGGATTGGCTATGCCATAAAGCTCTGTAAGTGCATTGGTGCTGCCCCAAGCATAGTTTTGTACTGCATTTTTCATCTTTTGCATGGTTACTTTCTGCCGTTTGTCGTGGACTTAATGAGATTCGTGCACTCATCAGCGCAAACTCACTGCCTTGAAAAGGCAAGCGCCCTAATAAAATAGTCCCTTAGTAAACAATGGGGCCTGAGGGGTTGCAAGTGGTAATGCAATTAGCCAAGCTGGCAGTGAACACGAAATGATGGAAATACGAATCAATCGCATAAATGTCATGCTAAATATGCCATCATTATAGTGCCATGCTGCCAATGACGCAGACATGGCTTACCTCAATCTATTGTTCTAAGTGCTAAGGAGACAGTGATGGCAACCACCCGCAGTGAAAAAGACTCTATGGGGCCTATCGATGTGCCGGCAAAGCAATTATGGGGCGCGCAAACTCAGCGTTCACTAGAGCATTTCCGCATCTCGCAAGAAAAAATGCCGACTGCGCTGATTCATGCTCTGGCGCTGACTAAGAGGGCTGCAGCACAGGTTAATATGGATTTAGGATTGCTGCCTGCGGATCGGGCCAAAGCGATTATGCGAGCCGCTGATGAAGTATTGGATGACTGCCATCCTAGCGAGTTTCCGCTGTCTATCTGGCAGACAGGGTCTGGCACTCAGACTAATATGAACATGAATGAGGTATTAGCAAACCGTGCCAGTGAACTGTTAGGCGGTGAGCGGGGCAATCATCGTTTGGTTCACCCCAATGATGATGTTAATAAAAGTCAAAGTTCAAATGATGTATTTCCAACAGCAATGCACGTTGCCGCTGTTATCGGGTTACGAGAAAATCTGCTGCCAGAACTAAAAATATTGCAGCAGACACTGACGGATAAAGCTGAAGCCTATCGCGATATTGTGAAAATTGGGCGGACGCATTTGCAAGACGCAACACCGCTGACGTTGGGGCAGGAGATTTCTGGTTGGGTCGCCATGCTATCCCATAGCGCGAAACATATTGAGGCAACAATTCCTCATCTCTGTGAGTTAGCTCTTGGCGGAACCGCTGTCGGGACTGGGTTGAATACACATCCTGAGTACGCAGTACGTGTGGCTAATGAAATTGCTGCATTAACTCATCAACCCTTTGTCACTGCGCCGAATAAATTTGAGTCATTAGCCACTTGTGATGCACTTGTTCATGGTCATGGGGCATTGAAAGGTTTAGCGGCATCACTGATGAAAATTGCTAATGATGTGCGTTGGCTATCCTCTGGCCCGCGTTGCGGTATTGGCGAGATTTCGATCCCTGAAAATGAACCTGGTAGCTCGATCATGCCGGGTAAAGTCAATCCGACACAATGCGAAGCTATGACCATGTTATGCGCTCAGGTTATGGGTAACGATGTGGCTGTTAATATTGGTGGGGCATCTGGCAACTTTGAATTGAACGTGTTCCGCCCGTTAGTCATTCATAACTTCCTACAATCAATTCGTTTACTAGCTGATGGTATGCGGGGCTTTAATGAACATTGTGCGGTAGGGATTGAGCCCAATCGTGACCGCATTACGCAACTGCTGAATGAGTCGTTGATGTTGGTCACTGCACTGAATACTCATATTGGTTATGACAAAGCAGCGGAGATAGCGAAGAAAGCTCATAAAGAGGGGCTGACATTGAAGGCCGCCGCGTTAAAGTTAGGCTATTTGACGAGCGAGCAGTTCGATGAATGGGTCAAGCCGGAAGACATGGTTGGTAGCATGAAGTAATTTTCTTACGCTCGTGAGATTGGCGCCGAGATTGATTCTCGGCGTTTATTTATCAGCTTCAACATATAAGTGCAATCGTGGAACTAACAGACGTAATGGTTTAGCGTCAGGTTTATATTTATGTTTAATATGGTTGGCATCATAGTCAGTTAACTCACCTAACTTAGGTAATTCCAACGCCGACTCAACCTGACAGAATGCTATTAATGGCATAGGGCAGGGGTGTTGTACTTGTTTCTGCTGCTCTTGATACCAGACTCGTGCTATGGGTTGTACTTTTACCGGCCGCTTGATCTTCAAGCGCGTATTCTCGGGCAGACGTTGCACATCATTAATTTCCAGACTGACTAATTCCATCCATTGTTCACGACTAAAAGGGGGAACTGCACGTCCAGCATTCAGGCTTTTATTTAACTGCACCAGTACTTCTTCGCGAGTGACATTCTTAATAATATGTTTATTGGCCCAACCAAAGCGTACCGAACTGGGGTTAATGAGCGGCGTAATAGTGCGATAAGTGTTTAGTGTTATTAGCCCATGTAAATGAGTGTGCACAAATTCAAAACGCTGCTCACTCGGCAGGCCTGATTCGACGGTAATGAGATGTTCTAATTCAGCTTTTAATTGATTAATTTGATATATGGTCTGTTGGCATTCACTTAATTGATCATCCGTGACGGAGAGACAGAGTACGCCGGGTAGACGGACGGCAGCTTTGCTACTGATATTCTGCCCTTGGTGATGAATAAACAGGCGTTGATAATGTTGCAGTGCTAAGTCTCTTGCCTTATTTCCTATCGTGGTGTCGACAGAGATTTGTTCAATAGGCTGATGTTCAGTGCCTTTTTCTATTTCGGGGAGAGAGAAAACGCGCGCTGCGAGCAAGGGTAATTCTGCAAGCTGCTGGTGGAGTTGCTGTAATTCTATCTCCAGAGAAGAGAATCGGTTATTTAGCCGGTCTATCAAATCATATTTATTCATCATTTTTTTTCATAAATCTTATTTTAGTTACAACATACAGTATTTATATTAATAAAAAAAGACATCTGAAAGCCTAGCGTTGTCGTGAAATATTGGGAATATGCAAAAAGATAACAGTCATACAGGTGCTTAAGATAGCGGGTGTTAATACCCGCTAGGGTCATCAAGAAAGGTGAGACAAGACCATTTTAGTTGCCTCTGCCAACACATCGCGGCGCGGTTTCGCGTCTTTTTCTCGTTGCGTAAAATAAATGACTAAAATAATAGGGGCGCCTGTTGGTGGCCAGAGCACCGCAATATCATTAGTGGTGCCATAATCGCCACCACCAGTTTTATCACCAACAATCCAGTCAGCTGGCGCTCCAGCACGAATAGTTTCCCCTCCAGTGGTATTCCCTTTTAGCCATATGGCTAACTGCTCTCGTTGTGCGGCGGGCAGAGCATCTCCCAACACTAATTTATTCAGACTGGCGGCCATTGCTGCGGGAGTGGTTGTATCGCGAGGATCATTTGGCAGGGCCGTATTTAAATCAGGCTCGAGGCGATCCAATCTGAATGTGTGATCGCCGATACTACGGGCAAATTCATTCACCGCAGCTATTCCACCGAGTTCTTTGATTAATAAATTGGCGGCAGTGTTATCACTATATTGGATGGTTGCTGCACATAATTCTGAGACAGACATACCTTGAGCCAGATTTTTACGCGTGATGGGCGCATAGGACAATAAATCACTTTCATGATATTTGATGTGTTTATTGAGCAGATTAGGCTGAGATTGGCTTTGGCCCAATACAGCAGCAGCTAGCATAAATTTAAATGTGCTACAGAATGGGAAACGCTGAGTACCACGATACTGAATTTTCCGTCCATTGGCCGTATTAATCATCGCAATACCGAGAAGGCCATTTGATTTCCGTTCGAGTTCAGCCAACTGTTTGTCCAATGACTCGGGGGGCGTGGCCCAAGCAGGTAGGGCAAAATGGGTTAAGGGAAGGGTAATACCGGCTAATAATAGCGAACGCCGCAGCGGTGAGTGTTTCATTCCTGAATCTCGCAATTAAAGGAGGAAACGGCATTATAGATGTGATGACGGAAAAGCTGAAACCTGCTTTTTATGGCGTAGGGAAAATAATAAAAAAGGCCAAATGGCAGGTTCACTGGCATTCAGCCTTTATATCTTTGAATAATGATAAATTAGGCCAAGGCTTTGGCTTTCAGCTGCTGGTACTCACTTTCAGTAATTGTGCCTTCGTCCAATAATTTTTTGGCGTCAGCAATCTGTTCAGCCGGTGATTTACCTGCAACATGGCGAATATACTCATTCGTGTCTGCGACCGACTTCTGGACCGATGCGCGATAACGCTGCGCCATGCCTTTTCCGCGAGTGATAAGATACACAAGGGAGGTAAGTAACGGTATAAACAGTAAAAATATAATCCATAAGGCTTTATAAAAACCACCTAGCTCATGGTCTCTGAAAAGGTCAGAAATAACCTGAAACAAGATCAGTAAGTAGGCAATAAAGAAGAAAATTGAAAATGTGGTTGCCAGAATATCCCAAAGCGTCAAAAAATGAGCTGTCATACGTTCTCCTGAAATCGAATAAATTAAGGAAGCATTTATCGTAAAAAAATTCCCTAAATACTTTACGCAGTCACTCGTGGTATTAAGTTTCCTATTAATAATAAGTACATAATTGAGAGAACGTCAAATTCTAGTTTGATGTCAAATAGATAATTAAAGTTTAAATTTTTGCCGCTTCGGGCAATTTGCGCAATCGTTGACCGACATACAAGGCCAGCAGTAACAAGATGGCGATAAACCCAACGACCCCAGTCCACCCTAAATTAAGCCAAAAAATACCGCCTAATGTTCCTGCAACACTCGAACCGGCATAATAACAAAATAAATATAGTGATGAGGCTTGCGCTTTCGCACGGCGGGCGCGTCGCCCAATCCAGCTACTGGCAACCGAGTGGGCGGCGAAAAAACCAGCAGTAAAGATCATCATGCCAATTAAGATCGTAATGACGGGTGAGAACCCCGTCATTATCACCCCAATCAGCATCATACCGATTGATGCCATTAATACTGGTCCACGACCATAGCGACTGGTTAACGCGCCCGCTTTGGGTGAACTATAAGAACCTGTTAGATAAACAATCGATAATAAACCGACTACGGCTTGGCTGAGATAATACGGCGGTGACAGCAAACGATAACCAATGTAATTAAATAAAGTCACAAAGCTGCCCATGATCAAAAAACCTTCGGCAAACAGCAATGGCAAACCTGAATCGCGCCAGTGCAACTTGAAATTGATCACTAAAGTGCGAGGCCGTAATGATGTGGGCCTGAAATGTTTCGACGCGGGAAGAATGCGCCAAAACATACAAGCAGCAGCTAAGGCAAACAAGCCAATCACCGCCAGTGCGATACGCCACGAGAAGAAATCACTCAGAACCCCGGTGACCAAACGGCCACTCATACCACCAATGGAGTTACCGCTGATATACAACCCCATAGAAAGAGCCACAAAGCTTGGGTGAATTTCCTCACTGAGGTAGGTCATTGCCACGGCCGCCACGCCGCTGAGGGACAAGCCAATCAATGCCCGCATGAACAAAATGCCATGCCAACTCGTCATAAATGAACAAATTAACGTGCAGATAGCGGCCAACATCAATGCGACGACCATGACTGACTTTCGCCCAACGGCATCAGATAGAGGGCCAGTAAACATTAAGCCAAAAGCCAACATCCCGGTTGCGGTTGAAAGCGATAAACTGCTGCCCGCAGGTGAAATATTAAAATCCTGCGATAGCAGTGGCAAAATCGGTTGGACGCAATAGAGCAGGGCAAAAGTGGCAAGTCCGGCTGAAAAAAAAGCGAATGTGACGCGAATAAACTCTGGTGTACCGCGTTGAATATAAGGGCGTTTAGTTAAACGAGAGACTTTTGATTCAGCCACTAACGTAGTGGCATCATCATTTGCTGCAAGAGTCGGCCCTAAGGTATCCGTAGGGCGCAAAGAGGTGGTCACGGTATTTCCTTAATCAAAATCATAACGATCTGCTTCAATAGCAAGATCATAGAAATAGCTAAGTTTTTTGTCTAATATATTAATTATTAAAAATAAGACGTTTAAAGTATTAATGGGGTTGGATGAGCATAGAACTCAGGCACTTACGTTATTTCATTGCGGTAGCAGAAGAGTTGCACTTTGGAAGAGCTGCGGAGCGTTTGCGCATTTCACAACCCCCCCTAAGCCAACAGATTCAAATTCTGGAGGAGCAAATTGGCGCCCGGTTGTTCGCACGTAATAACCGTAACGTCAGTCTAACCCAAGCAGGCGAGCTGTTTTTGAAAGAGTCTTACCAAATTCTGGCTCAAGTGAATACCGCATCAGAAAAGGCCGCACGCCTACATCGTGGTGAATCCGGTGAATTGACCATCGGCTTTACGTCATCTGCTCCTTTTATCAGTACAGTGTCGAAAAATTTACGTGCTTTTCGCCAATTACATCCACAAGTGCATATTAAAATGCAGGAGGTTAACACCAAACAGCAAATTGAGCCGTTGTTGGATGGACGACTTGATCTTGGTGTAATGCGCAATACTCGCTTACCGGATGCTCTACAATACCGTTTGCTGCTGCGCGAACCTTTGGTTGCCGTTGTCCACAAAGAGCACCCGCTCGCTGCATTACCCAGCATCAAATACCACTCATTGGCCGAGCAGCCTTTTGTTTTTTTTGCTCGGGAAGTAGGCACGGCTTTATATGATGAAATTCTCACGTTGTTAGCGCGTGCCGGCATCACGCCTTATATTACTCAAGAGGTTGGGGAGGCGATGACAATTGTCGGCTTAGTCTCTTCAGGTCTAGGGGTTTCAATCTTGCCAGCATCATTTACTCGAGTAAAAGTGGATGGAGTGAAATATTTGCCTCTAGCCGAAGAAAGCGCCACCACCGAAGTATGGCTGGTTAACCATAAGCATCGGCCTGTGACCGCGCCGGCAGAAGCATTGATTCGCCTGATGGTTGCAGATCTCTCTGGCCTGACTTCGTATAAATAACCATCATCGCGTGCAAGAAAATCGGTGATTATGTGCAGTAAATCACATAACTAATCAAATAGTTGACGCCATATGCTAAAAGCCCCAACATAGCCGATAATCTTTATTTAGAAGCGCGAAAAATACTCGGTGGCAGAGAAGGAGCCGGTTTAGTGATAACGGATGGACAGCCTGGGCATATTGATCAAATCAAGCAGACCAATGCAGGGGCCGTTTATCGGCTGATTGATTTGTTCGGCCCGATATCCCGCATTGAACTGTCTAAGAGGGCGCAACTGGCCCCCGCCAGTATCACAAAAATTGTGCGTGAACTGGTTGAAGCTCATCTGGTCAAAGAGACTGAATATCAAGATGTGGGTAGCCGCGGGCGGCCAGCCATTGGTTTAGTCCTTGATACTGAAGCTTGGCACTATGTCTCTGGGCGTATTAGTCGCGGGTCTATTACTCTCGCGCTGCGTGATCTGAGCAGTAAATTAGTGGTCGAAGACCAAATTCCACTGCCTGATTGCCATCCGGAACCCCTCCTTAGCCGTATTCTTAGCGAAGTCGATCAATTCTTTATTCGTCATCAGGAAAAACTTGAGAGACTGACTGCAATCGCAATTACCATGCCAGGCATTATTGATGCGCCTGCCGGTGTTGTGCATAAAATGCCGTTTTATGACGTAGACGAAATGCTGCTTGGGCCAGCGCTTGAGCAACGAACGGGATTACCTGTTTACCTGCAACATGATATTTGTGCCTGGACGATGGCCGAAGCGCTGTATGGTGCCTCGCGTGGTTGCCAAAATGTTATTCAGGTGGTGATTGATCATAATGTCGGGGCCGGCGTTATTGCCGCTGGGCGAGTATTGCATGCGGGTAGCCGCAGTGTGGTTGAAATTGGCCATACCCAAGTCGATCCTTATGGTAAACGCTGTTATTGCGGTAATCATGGTTGCCTTGAAACTGTCGCCAGTATTGAAAATATGCTGGAAATTGCACAACAGCGATTAAATGGCTCGATGAGCTCGTTATTACACGGTTCGCCTTTAAATGTTGAGTCTTTATGTGATGCCGCTTTAGCTGGCGACCAATTAGCGAAAGATATTATTTTGGGTGTCGGTCACAGTGTTGGGCGAATTATTGCCATAATGGTCAATTTATTTAACCCAGAAAAAATTTTAGTGGGTTCACCACTAAATAAAGCAGCGTCTATTCTACATCCGGCAATCGCATCTTGTATTCGCCAACAAGCATTACCTGCTTACAGCGAAAATATCCTTGTTGAGCCGACAGCCTTCTTTAATCAAGGAACAATGCCGGGTGCTGCATTAGTAAAAGAAGCATTATATAACGGCTCATTACTGGTGAAATTACTGCAAGGATAAGGTACTCACTAATAATTAAGAGTTAATTATTAGTGAGTACCTGCAGTGTATTTCTCTACATTATTTGATGTCATCCGTTAAAAACCTTCCTCAGTTCGGTAAAACATTGCGCTAACGCAAGCTGTCAATTGCTAGCTTCGCCTAGACTTTTATCCATGTTGCCAATTTCGCTAATGTTATGCGAAAAGACGTGAGTCGAAGAGGCTAGATTGCGGAGTATTGTTATGTTAACGCGTGTATTTGTGACGGGGACCGACACTGCTGTTGGTAAAACCATAGTGTCACGGGCCTTACTTCAGGCCTTGAGTCAAAATGACAGAACAGCAGTGGGCTATAAGCCGGTCGCGACAGAAAGTAAAGAAACACCTGATGGATTGCGTAATCAGGATGCGTTGATTTTACAGAATTCATCTTCAATTGACGTTGATTATCAGGATGTTAACCCATATCCTCTGGCTAGCGATGTTATCCATGCATGCACGGATACATTGATTAATTACGACAGAATGACACAAGGGCTACAGCAATTATCTGATAAAGCAGATGCTGTTGTGGTCGAGGGTTGCGGTGGTTGGAAAGTCATGATGAATGACCAACGCTTTTATTCTGATTGGGTAATACAAGAACAATTACCGGTTATTTTAGTGGTAGGTATTAAATTAGGTTGTATCAATCATGCGTTATTAACAGCACAAGCCATCATCAATGATGGATTACCTTTATTAGGTTGGGTCGCTAATCGTATTAATCCGGGGCTGGCGCATTATGCTGAAACAATCGCGATGCTACGAGAACGTTTACCGGCACCACAGTTAGGGCAATTGCCTTATCTGCAACATCCAGAACAAAAACCACTGGCACAATATTTAGATCTGACAGCAATAAATAGATAATATATTTATCGCCATAGCGTTACTGTTGGTTAAATTAATTATTTCCGTTAGCTTTGGCTATTATCAGCTTATTTTAGCGCGAATGATAGACAGAGATAGGGCGCAACCAGCGTGCTATTGTTGTCGAAATAACGCAGGCTAAAAGTAGCCCAGGGAGTAGGGTGTATTCGCCCGTCATTTCACAAACCATTAATGCGGCCATTATGGGAGCATGAGTGGTAGCGGCCAACAAAGTTGCCATACCGGTCAATGCCATAAGTACGGCGATGTTGTCGCCCAACACTGGCCACCAAGCTAACATCTGTCCACACAACATTCCCAACGCGGCCCCGACAAACAGTGTCGGGGTAAAAACCCCGCCCGGTGCGCCCGAGCCACTGCTCGCTAACACCGCCATTAGTTTGCATATCAGTATGCCGCCAATAAGTAAAACACCGGGTGGCGTGGTCAAAAATGACTGTACGACACTGTAGCCATTTCCCCAAACCTCAGGAAAAATAAGAGAGAGTAGCCCAACAATAATTCCCCCAAGAGCAAGTTGTAATGGCGGGGATAAATTCAATGAACGAAATGCATGCCCACTGGCGCTCATGCCTCTAAGAAATAGTGGCCCACAAAAACCGGCTAATAATCCTAACAATCCCATGACTAAATATTGTATTGGCCAAGGGGATGGCAGCGCTTGCACTTGATAAAGCGTATCTTGACCACCGTGCAGCAGATTCGTGGTCAGTAGTGCACTGACCGCAGCGATAACCACCGGGCCAAGAGATGCCAACATTAAGGTGCCAAACAAAATTTCTGCAATAAACAGACTGCCTGCCAGAGGGGCATGATAAGCACTGGCCATCCCGGCTGCGGCACCGCAGGCTACCCAAAGTTTCCACTCTTTCGGTTTGGCGTAGCGCTGAGCAAAAACAGAGGCAAATAAAGCGGCCAAGAGCACCATCGCACCTTCTCGACCAATGGCGCTACCACTGGATACCACCAATAAAGAGGCCAGCGACTTAACCAAACTAGCAGAAACATCTAATCGGCCATCGCCTGTTTCAATGGCTTCCATATAATCGGTTGGGGCACTGGGCTTTCGATGTTGGTAACGTTGGTATGCCCACAGTAAGGAGCCGGCAGCTAAACCGCCCAATGCCGGAGTCAAAGCTCGCCGCCAGCCAGTAATAGAAGAGGCGGCAGCGACCAGACTTCCATCAGTTCGGGCGAATAATAACCACTCTAACCCCAACATGGCTTGATGGAATAACCACACGATCAGCGCAGACATCATGCCGAGCATAATGGCGATCAGCAGCCGGCGCAGCATGACTCGGTAGTAATACAGATGAGCGGGTCGTTTCATTTAACAAAACTGCCGGACATATTGAGGCAAACCCCATATTTTCATCATTGTTAAAACAAAAGGGCGCACCCCAAGGTACGCCCACGCCCGGATAAGGACGAAGAAATTACTCGCCGTCGGTTATGCGGGTATAAACAATTTTCTGAGTATCATTTTCGCAATGCCCTACAACTTGCCCACCGGCTTGTTGCACCTGATCATTGGGAACAATCTCCAATTTAAAACCAGATTCGGGCACGCCATTGCTAATGATTTTCTGCGTGATCTCTGCTTTTACACTTTCACAAGATGCTAAAGCAGCTAATGGCGCTAGAGAGAGTAGCAATGTGCTGATAATAAGCGTTTTTTTCATCATAAAATCCTTATGTGGATGAATAGCTTGCCTAACGTATTGATTCTTAAACTGTACCTAAAGGATAGCCCAGACTCACTTAACCTCAAGTAAATCTGAGTCATTGCCATCAATTACGGATTAATCTGGCGACCGGACAAACGATCCAAGCAACGTTGGGTATTGGGTTCCCAATAGGCGTTCAAGTTTTCGCTACGCTGACAGTTATCTTTCGCATCTTCAGCACGATCGTATTTATCAAAATTCTTTTCTACTC
The DNA here is from genome assembly GCF_044905075.1 of Yersinia vastinensis. NCBI lineage: Bacteria > Pseudomonadati > Pseudomonadota > Gammaproteobacteria > Enterobacterales > Yersiniaceae > Yersinia > Yersinia vastinensis. The sequence continues at coordinate 2,395,294 of NZ_CP173260.1, read as the reverse complement.
GGTTATTCACTTTATTGCGTAGACGATGGGTATCATCCCATTGTTGCTGACTTTGGCGTGCCTGTTCTTTTGACATTGGGTCATTGTTCCCACCGACAGACACGCAGGTGCTGCCTTGAGTACACGTTGCCGATTGTGCCAATGCAGGTGTTTGCCAAGTGAGCGGCAATGCAAGCGCTGCTATGGGTAAAAAAGCACGGATCAAGCGTGGCAGGCTATTTATCTTCATCGTCTTAAGTCCTTTATGAGTCGGTGATGTTAAATCACATATAATTAATGACACGCTATCAGCGGATAGAGAAATTATATCATTGCTCATGGTCTATACACTAGCTAGCGACAATCTTGTTTAGGATCTGTAGAGTGACTAAATGTTACTTTTTATTGTTGTTTAGGCTGTAACTCATTGGCAGGACAACAAAGAGATCTGACCGTGTTAAAAACATCGTTGCTATTTTTTGTCACCGCATTAGCTGAGATTATTGGCTGTTTCTTGCCTTATTTATGGTTGCGCAAGGGCGGCACAATTTGGTTATTGTTACCCGCAGCGGCCAGTTTAGCGATATTTGTCTGGTTATTGACATTACATCCCGCAGCAAGTGGGCGCGTTTATGCCGCATATGGCGGGGTTTATGTTGCGACAGCATTAATTTGGTTGCGTGTTGTTGATGGCGTGAAACTTTCTGCATTCGATTGGATTGGTGCAGGAGTCGCGTTGACTGGCATGCTGATTATTGTCGCGGGGTGGCGAGTCAATTAAGGGCGGGGTGGTGATACCGCCGCCACTTTGTTCTTTGCCAAATTAACCTTCGCGGTGAATACTCAATCCAGCAAAGGACTGACTGACTGGCATCATTTCCAGTGAGTTGATATTAACGCGAGGAGGCAGGGTTGCTACCCAATAAACCGCTTCGGCAACATCTTCAGGTGTTAGCGGGTTAGCGCCACTGTAGGTTTTATCAACCTTTTCGTCATCACCTTTAAATCGAACAGCTGAAAATTCAGTGCCGCCCACCATACCTGGTTCGATGTCCGTCACACGGATATGAGTTCCGTGTAAGTCGGCACGTAGTCCTAGGCTAAATTGTTTAACAAAGGCCTTGGTTGCACCGTAAACATTGCCGCCAGCGTAAGGCCAGTTGGCCGCAGTAGATCCAATGTTAATAACATGGCCGACATTTCGCGCCACCATTGCAGGCAATAAGGCGCGAGTCATATTCACCAAACCTTTGGTATTGGTGTCAATCATTGTATCCCAATCTTCAACATTGGCCTTGTGAGCCGGTTCCAGCCCCAATGCCAGACCCGCATTATTCACCAGCACATCAATGTTTCTCAGACCAGCAGGAAGATCCTCAATAACTTGTTGAATCGCAGCGCGATTTCTTACATCTAAACGTACCGTATGCAGCTTATCACCCAGTTCAGCTTTTAACTCATCCAGCCGTTCCTGACGACGGCCAGTCGCGATAACTTGATGACCTTCGTGAATAAATTTGCGAGCGATAGCCTCACCAAAACCGGAGGTCGCGCCAGTGACGAAAACGATCATATGCATTCCTTATTTTCCGTTGCCAACAATATAATTGATATGGATTAACACACTCATGGATTTGAAAGCCACCACGATAGCCCTATGTTGTCTTTCCGCGTCTGATAGGTTTCTTACGCACTTCGTCGCCTGCATCCCGGCTAAGCGCCAATGTATCTACTACCGATAGTAATGCGACCACACCAATAACCACAAACGCTATCTGGAAATTTTCCAGTGGGATCATTCCCGCCCGATAAGGATGGAACCACTCAGCAATCCGTAACGCCAATGCGCCAATCGCAATACCCAAGCCGATTGCTAGTTGTTGGGCCATATTGGACAGTGTGTTGGCACCGGCCATTTTGGGTGGTGGTACTTCAGAAAATGCTAATGTATTAAGTGCCGTAAATTGCATGGAACGCGTCAGTCCGCTAACAAAAAGTAGCATTATAATTAGCGTGTTAGGAGTGTCTGGTGTGATTAGTGCACAGGCAAAGATAGTGGCAGCATTTAGCAAGCCATTGACAAGCAGTGTCGGGCGGAAACGAAAGCGATACAGAATAGCTGAGGTAAAAGGTTTCATGGCAAGATTACCGGCAAAAACGGCTAACACCAGTAAACCAGCACTGAAGGCGCTTAATCCAAAACCAATCTGGAACAACAGAGGCAGTAAAAATGGCACTGCACCAATCGCCATGCGGAATAGACCACCACCCCAGACTGTGACGCTGTAACTTTTTATCTGCAAAGCCCACAAGTCAATTAATGGGAAAGCCTGGCGTTTTGCATGATAGACAGCACAAGCACCGAGCATCAGGCTACCTGCAATACAAAACAGAGGGACTAAACGCGAGAAACTTTGATGATTAAACAGCTCCAAACCGAACATCAAGCCGAAACAAGCTGAACCCGTTAATAAAAAGCCGAGAGTATCAAATGGTGTCTCTTTCTGAGGTGACTCCTGCGGAATAAGCCGCCAAGCCAACCACAATCCAATAATTCCCAGCGGGACATTTAAAATAAAAATCCAGTGCCAGGAGGCATAGGTAGTAATAAAACCACCTACTGGTGGCCCAAGAATAGGTGCCACCAGTCCCGGCCAGGTAATTGTGGCGATGGCTTTAATCAAATCTGCTTTAGCTGTATTACGCAAGACAATCAAGCGGCCAACAGGCACCATCATAGCGCCACCAAATCCTTGTAATATACGCGCGCCCGTAAACTCCATCAGATTGGTACTTAAAGCACAAAGCACTGATGCTAAAGTGAAGATCACCATAGCAGCCGCAAAGATATTACGGGCGCCAAAGCGATTAGCAATCCAACCACTGGCAGGAATAAAAACCGTCAGCGTGAGAATATAGGCTGAAATACCAATATTCATATCAATAGGATGCACGGCAAATGCTGAGGCCATCTGCGGCATGGCCGTAACGATGACCGTCCCATCAAGATTTTCCATGAAGAAAGCACCAGCGACTAATAGTGGCAGCGCCGAACTGCGTAGTGCTGAGTGGCTCATAATAAACACCTGAGCAAATGCTGATAATTAATTGATTTTAATGGAAATAAATAGAACCATCCAAACACTGGAATCATGTTTCAAATCCGGAATATTTTATGAGATATTTTGAGCATACCGGATTCAGGTAAGATTAAATAGTAGAGGAGGGTGACGGTGTCACAAATAATCGGGGAAATCGTTGAATATATTCAGACCCCCGGTGAGCATTCCGCGGGGGTCTGTAGAAAGGTTATTCAATAAGGACCACTGAAAATGATTACTTTTTCTTATACACATCGGCAGTGGCATGGATCTTATTATCAGTATTCGCTGATGTAATTACGTAATAATCGCCACCCAGTTCATCTGCTTTTTTTGATAACTCTTCTCGAGCATCCATTGGTGCCAATTCATTGGAAGTAACAATATTCCCAATTTTCTCATACTGACTAGGGTTTGCATTGAGATCTTCTTTAGTCAACAGTTCTGCTGATATTGCACCAGAAGAAAACGCACCCAGAACAGCTAACATTGTCATTGTTTTCAATAATTTCATAATATTCCTCTCATAAAGATAGCTAAGAACCATATGGAACCGTATTAAGTATTGTTCCTATAATTGGTTTTATCCAGTCGGCCTTATGTATTTCGGATTATTGCAGACTCTTGAGTGGTTATTGTTAGATTGAATTGATGAGAGAAAGACATCGTTATGGTTAGTAGACCAACCAAGCTCAAATTAATGAACTTGTCATGATAAAGGTTAAAACTCGACATTCTGCCTATCTTTATCTTGGTGCGCATAATGTATATTATGTTAAATTGAATTGAAGCCCCGGGACTGTCGCTTTCTACTCTCTTACTCAGTCATCATCAGATGAACAATGACATGTTCAGCCCACCATTACGACATAGCGTTCAGGCAGTCAGATCATGACTTTCAGTAAGCAAGTCGTAAATCGCCTCTGAAGATAACGGACCAGAAAGAAGCACGCTGACCCAGTGTTCTTTGTTCATATGATAAGCAGGTAAAATCCCCTCTTTTTGCCGTAATGACCCAATGAACTCAGGTCTAACTTTGACCTCCAGTACATCGATTTTATTCTCTGTCTTCAGTCCCAGTTTCGTGCCTGGTACGTTCATCACAATACCGAACCATTTTTTGCCGTCATGATGACGGAGCACGGCATAACTTGGAAACTTACTCCATAGGTATTCTGGATCTGAGTTGAAATGTTCCCGTGCATAATTGAAGAGTGTCTCTCTTTTCATCATTACTCCTGCATTCAAAAATTGTATGGGGGTAACGTACCATATCTCCCCTATTCTTCAGAGGGTTGTGAATTTAATCATGGCTTGCGCTACGTGAATTCTGCACTTCTTGCAGGGTCTTAGTGGGCGAGAATTCACGTAGATGCATCTACATTCGTCATTAAATTGTTTGAAGTTAGAGTTAATTAAGCGCCTAACAATGATAATTTAATTCTTTAGTCATCAACGAGATACCCGAATTCCGCCCTCAACACCTTTAGGGCTAAGTAACACTTGCCAAAGTTGGATGTTTCTCGCACGAAAAGCGCCGGCACAGGCGTTGAGATAATAAGTAAACATGCGATAAAAGCGGTCGTCATAGTTACTTTTAATCTCTGGCCAACTCTGCTGGAATGTATCGAACCAAGCCATCAGCGTGCGGTCATAATCAGCTCCAAAATTATGCCAATCTTCTAATACAAATAGCCCCTCACTCATGGAGGCAATTTGTGTTATCGATGGCAAACATCCATTGGGGAAAATATATTTGTTTATCCAAGGATCGACATTAAGGTCTGTTTGATTGGAGCCGATGGTGTGCAACAAGAATAAGCCCTCTGGTTTGAGGCTGCGAGATGCAACCTCAAAATAAGTGCGATAGTTCTTCGGGCCAACATGTTCAAACATCCCCACAGAAACAATGCGATCAAATTGCTCATTAAGATCACGATAATCTTGCAGCCGAATTTGTACATCTAATCCCTTACAGCGTTCCTGCGCCATTATCTGTTGTTCGACCGAAATCGTTATTCCCTTCACAGATACACCGTATTCTTTGGCTGCAAATGCAGATAGACCGCCCCAACCACAGCCTATATCGAGTAACGTCATGCCGGGTTTGAGCTGTAACTTTTCGCAAATCATCCGCAATTTAGCTTGTTGGGCCTGCTCTAAGGTTTCAGCTCGATCCCAATACGCGCAGGAATATTGCATATAGGGGTCGAGCATACGGCTAAATAAATCATTGCCTAAATCATAGTGTTCTTTACCTACGATCCAGGCACGCTTACGTGTTTGAAAGTTAAAGAGACGCGCGGAAGCGATGCGGATGATATCACTGAGGCGCTTAGGGAGTTGAGTATCAAGTTCGGCCGCTAAAATAGATTGGAAAAAAATATCTAAGCGATCGCATTCCCACCAACCATCCATATAGCTCTCACCTAATCCAAGAGAACCTTCTTGTAATACCCGCTTGAAAAACTTTGGGTTGTTAACTCGAATATCCTGTGGTCGGTTTCCATTTATTGCGATCCTTGCCTGACTCAGCATTTCCGCCGTAATTCTGTACCAGTGATCTTGTTTTAATTCTGAATCAATGCAAGTCGAACTCATTATTCATCCTCTCTTTCATTCTCAACAACATAATTCATTCAGTTTACTCAATAATCCATAAGAGCATTTATGAGTACATATTTTGATGGAGATACACCAAAGTAAGACTTAAATGCTCTAGAGAAGGAGCTTTGACTTGGAAAACCTAGTGTCATGCTAATTTCTTTTAATGTTGTATTGCTATTTTTTAATTCCAAAACTTTATTAAGTGCATGGTATAAACGTTCACGTTTAATATATTTCGATACTGATATTTGATGATGGTAATCAAATTCCCTCAAGAAGTAAGAGCGTGAATAACCGGAAATAGAGACAACATCGGATGCTGCTACCCTCTTCCCATTTTCTATTTTATTTGATATCCATTCCCTTATTTCAGGAAATGTCGATAGCACGACTTTTTCTTTAAATTGTCTTTTCATTTTATTAACCATATTCCGATATACAAGAATAGCAATTAGACGAATTCTATATAGATAACACCCGCTGGGTTATTTATAGAGCTTTTGAATTATAGCGATACTCGCTTGGCGACATATTAAAGTATGTTTTAAATGTCTGGCAGAATGTACTTTGACTTGGGAATCCCATTCCTTCACTAATCTCACTGACTTTCAAGTTGGTCCATATGAGTTTACTTGCTGAAATTCTTAACCTTTTCTCTCTAATGTATTGAGATAAACTGATTCCGATGACTATTTGAAATTCACGCAAGAAGTAAGAACGAGAATATCCCGTAATGACAATAACGTCGGTAGACTTTATTCCGCGGTGAATATTCTTTTCAATCCAACATAGGACATCTGGAAAGCTTTGAGTAATAAACTTATCTTTAGCCACAGAGTTACCTCGAGTAGTAACCATTGCTTGTTGGTGAAAGGAAGACATCATGATTTATTTTTGCTTCAAAAATCAGCGCTTCAGTCGGGCAGGCAAATTGGAATTGTGCATCTAATATAAAATTATTTTTTACTTCTTGAATCTTGTAGGAGATTTTGCATCGATGCATTTCAGTAGTGATTCTTCTTGCTTTTTGATCTAATTCACCTAAAAAATTAAACAGAACTTCTTTATTGGTGAATTCTTTACAAAGCGAAATTGTCCTTTTCTGATGGTCGATAGTGTAGCTAATATCAACGATTACCCCTCTTTTTTCTATAACAGTATTCATATTAAAATCCTATATTAGTGGTTTCAATAGACTATATAATTATTATGAAAATAGATAAGACTACAAAAATAGCGCCCATACAAAACAGACTAAAAATAGCACTAAAGCGATAGCAGGAATTATTGCGGCTTGGCTAGACTTCTCCATGATTCTAATCCTTAATCACCATCCATTTATTTCGTTGTTTGATGGTAACGAGTTAATTTGCTGGGTATTAAATAATTATGAATAAATCGTACTGAGACATAACTAATGACTAATGTTGCTACTACAGCTTCTAACGTCGCGATTCTATGCAACTGTTGAGCGTATTCAATTGCCTGTGGATATTGTCCTACCAGATTGGCCATTTTATAGAGTGCTGTCGCACCGATAGCCATCGGGAAAGTAAAAGCAGCATAACCGGGGCTAAAAGGCAGCCGCATTAGGCGGAAGAAAGCACAATAAATCACTAATGTCATTAGCAAGGCAATCCCCAGCAATATGGCACAGAGCAATAAAGAGGGCTCTTTAACCACAGTGAGATATCCGGCTAATGATAGACTGGCAGGTGCGGCCATGATGGCAATTGTTGGTTTTGCTGCATCGGGGACTTCATTACGAAACATGAAACGATAAATCATCATAGGCAACATCAGCAGATAACTTACCATACCAATAGCTAGCAAAATCAATGCAAAACTATGAAATGCGTCACTGGGGCACATCACATCTGCCACAATAATACCGACAGGCGGTATAAACCAGCTCGGTACCATATGGTGTAAGTTAGGCTCTTGTGCTCGATGATAAATGAAAAGCACCAGTGCAATTAAGTGCACAATAACCGCCCCCAACCAAAGCACTTCACCCGCTGTCGGGGAGAAATTACCCAGTGCTTTAGACACAACCATGGCGGCCATTGCAAAGGTTGGAACAATACTGCCCACTACGGGGTGTTTAATATCCTGATGTAGGGTATCGGGATGAAGAATAAAACGCATAATCATCACACACAGCAGACCTGCTGCAATCAAAGCTCCGACGTTTTGCCCTGCTCCTTCAAGGGGTAAAGCATTTTCTAAACACAAACCTAAGCTGGCAATCCCTAAAGCTAACCCCGCAACTGGCGTCGGCAATCCCCGAACTTTGTGATGCATATATCTCAACACGTTATTACCTCGATTTTTCATCTCTATCTACGGCAAAAATTATAGCGATAAGGTATCATTTAAAAAATCGAGTTATTAATTACAACAGGTTTAGAAAAACTAAACGATGAATATTACTTTTAAGCAGCTTTCCGTTTTTGTGTCTATCGTGCGCCATGGCAGTATGACACTTGCCGCGGATTCAATATTTATGACCAAAGGCGCTGTCTCCCAAACTCTAGCTGAATTAGAAAATCAGCTAGGTATTCGTCTATTTGATAGGCAACATGCGCGATTAATTATCAATCATGAAGGAAAAAAGCTGCTGCCTGTGGCGGATGAGCTATTAGCGCGTGTACAAGGCGTTGAGCAACTGTTTGATGAAAAATCACATGATATTCATCTTAATTTAGGCTGTACTAAAACTATTGGCAGCTATGTATTGCCAGATATGTTGACCAAGTTTGAGAACAAATATGGCTGGCTACCTCAATCGGTCATCGCAAATACACAAGAAATTGGTGGTATGTTGAATAGTTTCGAGATTGACGTTGCCCTATTGGAAGGGCCGACAACAGAACCCAATCTCATTTGTGAGCCTTGGATGGAAGATGAGATGGTGATTATTGTGAGTAAGAATCACCCACTGGCCAAAGAGAAAATAGTGTCTTATGAAACATTGAATCAGGAAAGCTGGATTCTACGTGAACGTGGTTCTAGCAGCCGGGCTTTTTTCGATAATCAACTTGCATTACATTTACATAATCCGCATGTATCCCTTTCGCTTAATGCCTTTGATGCCATTCTCTCGTGTGTAAGAAATAATTTAGGCATTACATTTATCTCGAACAGAATACTCGCACAACCATTCTATAAAGGGCATTTTGTTCAACTTGAAACCGAGCATCGTTTTTATCGTAAACTCACGCTTTGTTATCATAAAAGCAAGTTTATCTCACCGACGCTACGTTCTTGGATTGCCTTTAGCCAATTATGGGCCACTCGACTCTCCATTCCCTGAACCGAATGTGATTTATCGCTCATGCCGGAATATCTATCTCACCATCCGGCATAAATCAGCCCTTATTCATCTGGAACAATGGGAAGCCGTTGTTTAGTATGTAGGTATTCTGCTTACGCTATCAGTAAATCCGGTATTTATGAAAAAACTCATTAAACGGCTGGAGATCATTAAAAGCGCCATTGAGCTTGAAGATGACGAAATAATCCGACACCAACTTCCTTATCTTAAAAGTGAAACTCAGGATGCTGTACTTGTCTTTATTGCCATGTCCATTGAGCAAGGTAAATTTTCCGCCGCGCTAGAGGCTATTTCCGCGTGGTTGGGAAATAAACAAGCGGTAACCGAGTGGCAAGATCTGGAGTTGGCGGCCTGTAAATTAGAATTAAAAGCGCTAGAAGAGCAATTACGCGAGTTAATCGATAAACGTAATGAGCGTATTCAGTTACTGGATGATTTTAACGACCTCTACCTTGTTCGCCTAGGCCCATTAATGAAGCAAATTCTCCATTTGCGTAAGCAATTGGCGGAGAGCACGTTGCGAAAAGCGGAAGCCGAAGCGCGCCGTCGGGAGCGCGATTATCGCCATTGCCAACAATACATCGCCCAGGCTATTGATGAACTTGCCTCGTTAAAACAACGTTGGTTAGACCTTTCCGCTATTTCCAGCGAAACCGTTGAAATACGAGAACAAATTCAGCAACAAACGGCGCTTGTGACAGCACTTCTGGCTGAGATTAAAGAGTTGGAAAATGGCTTTAACACGCGAAACACTGAGTCAACGCGCAAAGCCCGCGAAGAAGCAAAAGAGAAATATGAGAGCTATCAAGAGCAGCAAAATGATGCTGAACAGCGACACGATAATAACCAGAAACTCTCAGCTGATCAGCGCCAAGAATTGAAACGTTTATGGCGGCAAGCCAGTCGGCTTTGTCACCCTGATTTAGTGGCGGATGAATTTAAAGAGAAAGCCCATCAGCTCATGGTACAACTCAACCAAGCTCGTCAACGAGGTGATTTCTCTGCCATTCATCAGTTGCTGGAGAACCTAAAGCAAGGGCTTGAGCCACTGATGTCCAGTGACCTTATTGATGATCTTGAGCGGCTGCGGCGTAAAATTAATGAAGTTCGACATCAAATTGATGCGATGCTGCGTGAATTGGCCGCATTGGAAAAAGAAGAGTCTTGGCGGCTTGCCACCTCCCTGCCCGATAAAGATGGCTGGTTCAAAGAACAAGAAAGCGTACTTTCGAAAACGCTCAATATCCTAAAACGACAAGTCGCGGAAGTCTCAACGGTGCTGTATGAAGCATGATGTCAGTTTAAACGACATCATGCTTCCCACAATATAAAGACATTGGGTCAGCTAACTTTTTTGCGGTTATTGGCCCAGTAACTGTTTCACATCCAGCAGAATAAATTCGTTATCGTCGGCCTCATTGGGTTGGCGGCTGGAGGAGAACGGAAAGTTATTATCATTACCGACAATAATATGAGTGCCATCGACGACATCAACATTTTCAATGGTGAAGAATGGGAATGTCAGCACACCGTTATTTAGGGGCTTACGCGCCAGATGTTGTGGATCTTGAATGTTCAGTAAATCAATATAAGCAACTTTATCGACCGGTTTCCCGACGTTATCCTCCGAAAATGCAATTTTGTATACGCGTTTGAACTTGGCCGTTTGGCTAAAGCAATTGTCTGTCGGTGCGCCAGCTACACAAGCTTTGTCCGCCGTACCCTCACCATTGTCGCGTTCGATAACTAGCCCATGCGTAGTGTCAATCATATTGAAATCGCCAATAGCATTCTGGTTATCCTCCAGGACATATTGCCAACTGCGCCCTGTCCATTTCTGCTGTTTTACATCAAACTCCAGCACACGCAGGTAGCGTTTACCGTCAATATTCTCAAACTTGTCGCCGTCCCACAGTGCCCCTTCCAGTATAGGGTATAACTTGCTGCCATCAGGCGATGCGGCCATTCCTTCAAACCCTTTTGAGCGTGCTACCTGGAAGTTCTGTTTAGCATCTGGGGCACCGGGTAATGTAAGTGTGGGATTGTCTGGTGACTTCACTACCTTACCGTCAACCTGTGTCTCGAAGACGGCCAGCACTTTACCATTCAAATCAGCCTTAATCAGGTACGGGCCGAATTCATCGCCAATCCATAGGGCATCATCGGCAAACTGGAAACTTTCGGGGTCAAAATCACTACCGGTCAGATAACGTTTTTCGGTGCTTTCGTTGACGATATGAAAAGGAACGTTTTTATCCGGGTCGTGTAAAAACAGGGTTTGCAACGGTGTGACACTGCCATTTTTGAAATCAATATTGTAGTGATTGAGGTACAACATAGCATCCGGCGAGTTGGCTTTACTGCCAAATCCGTTATCAGTTAGTACCCAATAAGTGCCGTCTGGCATGTGCTTTATGCCGGAATGTCCTTGTAGGGGTTGACCACGAATGGGTAGCCCGATGCCAGTGAGGCGATCAGCTGATTTACCCGCCACTGAGCCTAACGTCGTGACTCGTTGACCTCGGGTGTATTTGCCACTTTCTTGTAAATCGTTGGGCGCATCTTGCGGTGCTGCGACAACGGATTTCACAGGTAAAACGGCATGCCCAGCAAGTGTAGCCGGCACTTCAACCGCTTGTGCTGCCCATAAAGAGGTACTGAACGTAATATGGCTTGCCAGTAGTGCCAACCTAAATGTGGTCATTTTCATGTTAAGTTCCCTAATTATTGTTATTGCCCAAAGGTTAAAAGCCACCTCACTATAGGGAGCCTGAATGACAGAAATATTATCCCCGTTATTCTCTATCAATAGGGAACGATTGGTGCATAATCACTCTGAGTATTATTAAGTTCGTATTCATTCTCAAATAAGGTAATCATGATGAAAGATAACGAATATCAGCCACCGAAAGTCTGGACGGAAAACAGTGCCAGCGGTGGTGTATGGTCCAAAATCAATCGTCCAACGGCCGGTGCTCGATATGAAGCAGAACTCCCTGTTGGCAAGCATCCTTTACAACTCTATTCATTGGCGACACCGAATGGCCAGAAAGTGACTATTCTGTTGGAAGAGTTGCTGGCGTTAGGGGAAAAAGGGGCCGAATATGATGCCCATTTGATTCGTATCGGTGAAGGTGATCAATTCTCAAGTGGTTTTGTTGCCGTCAATCCCAATTCGAAGATCCCAGCCTTGATGGACCATTCAACTACCCCGCCCGTCAGGGTGTTTGAGTCAGGGGCCATTTTGCTTTATTTGGCGGATAAATTTGGTCATTTCTTACCAAAATCCCATGCTGGTAGAACGGAAGCGCTGAACTGGCTGTTCTGGTTACAGGGCGCAGCGCCTTATCTAGGGGGAGGATTTGGTCATTTCTATCACTATGCGCCAGTGAAGATTGAATACGCTATCGACCGTTTTACTATGGAAGCGAAGCGCCAGCTTGATTTGCTCAACACGCAGTTGGAAACACACGAATATATTGCTGGTGATGAGTATTCAATTGCCGATATCGCTATCTGGCCATGGTACGGCAATCTGGTTTTAGGCTTGCAATATGACGCTGGGGAGTTTCTGGATGTGAAGTCCTATACCCATCTAATTCGCTGGACTGAGGCCATTGCCAAGCGGCCTGCGGTACAACGTGGTCGTATTGTTAATCGCACTTGGGGCGCACCAGAAGAACAGTTACCGGAACGCCATGATGCATCAGATTTTGACCGTTTATAGTGTGTAAATAGATGAAGAGGATACGGATATCCTCTTCGGTACTTAGCCGTTTTCAAGCATTCTTTTCGTTCGATAGAAGAGTAACAGCAGCACAAAAGCAATCACCGTCAAAAAGATTACATAAGCCCCATAGGTTGGTAGCATTTGCGCCAGCGTTTGCCCCCGCAGAGCAAAGTCACGATAAAAACGGTATTGCCACACGAGCGGGAAAGCATAGCTGAGGTAATAGGCCCAAAGCGGCAGGAAACCAACCGCCATGGTTGCACCGCCCATAATAAACCCCGGAGGAACAAGAAAAGTCATCAGGCTAGCCCCTTCTCCTGGGTGTTGCGTTGACCAGGAAAGAATCAATGCCAACCAACCGAAAGCCAGCCCCGTCATGAAGATAGTCGGAACATACGCAAAATAGTTACCGTCAAATCTCAGTTGGCCAAAAAGCACCAACAAAGCGCTAACAACCGTAATGCCGGTGGTGTAAAAAAAAGCATAAGGCACCATTCGACACATTAATGCCAAAGGCCCTCGGTTAAATATCGCCGTCTTCCAAGCTCCCGTGACTTTCAATCGCCCTACCACCATCAGTGTTGCCAGCCCATAGAACAATGAAGAGAAAAAATACACAAATGCGATGCTGGTTGAGTTAGTGGCGGTATTCGTCGGGTTAAAAAGATGTCGATTTTTAAGCTGCATTGGGCTTAGCGCCGCCTCAGTGCCCTCTCGTCCAAGCCCCAATGAAGAGATACGCAGCGCGCCAATCTCTGCGCCAAGTTCTGGAATGTATTCATTAAGATTTTGCAGTACCTCGGCATTTTGCGCTGAATTACTGTGGTCAGCAAAATAACCCAGACGCACGGTTTTATCGCCCGTTTTCAGGCTTTTTTCTAACCCTTTGGGAATATAAAGCACGCCAATATTGCGATCATGTGCCGTCAATATTTCAGGGTTTACTGGCGTCCGTAATATCTGAGTGACTTCAATATAGGAAGACGTATTTATCTTCTGAATTAATTCAGCCGAATACTGAGAAGCATCAAGATCGATGACGGCAATTTTACCTTCAAATACTGTTGAGTGAGAAAACACCAGTGAAAACAGCAATGCAATGACACCCGCAACCACGATAGCCACCTTGTGGTAAGGCATAACATGCCCGGACATCATTGCAGCCACCTCGTCGTACATGGATTTAACGATGTTTTGCATCATTCACCTCAAGCGTCATTCCGGTGAGCAACTGTGGCTTTTCTTCGGTGTAAATCCGTACCTGATAGGAAGTTAAATCCGCCTGACCACGTTCCCTAGTCATACGTAAATCGGCAAAAGAGGCCGCTGCGCTGGCAAAACGCACAATGCCGTTAACCTGAGTATCCAGTGCCGGCACCTTGGCTGTCACGATTGTGCCGGGCGAATATGCGCCAACACTGTTTTCATTGACATAAATATCAACGTATTGGCGATCGGTCTCCAACAGTACAGCAGGTGCGCCCGCGGGAACCATTTCTCCTGACTCATAAAGGAGCTTAAGCACTTTACCCGCCTCTGGTGCGGTCAATGTCAGGCGCTGATGGTTAATTTCCAATTGCCTCAGCTCCGCCTGAGATTGATCCAACTGAGCTAAGAGTTGGTCCAGTACATTTTGCCGGTTTTTGATTGATTCACGCGAGTTGGCAATTGCCTGAAGTGTCATGCCCTGAGCACTGGCCTTATCTGCGAGATTTTTTATTTGTGCTGGTGTGGTGCCAATCATCGCTGACGCTAACTGACGCTCTGCCTGTACCACCGCCGAATGTGTCGTGGTTAACGCGCTGCTCGCTGTATCCAGCATGGATTGCGAAACACTGCCGGTGTTATGCAATTTTGCAATACGGTTAAAGTCGGTGCGAGCAAGGTTTTCACTGGCACGAGCAGCACTTAAGGTGGCTTGGATTTCCTCTATTTTCCGCCAGGAAGAAACCTCCGTTAATTGAGTTTCATTGCTGGCAATTCGGATGGCCGATTCTTCCTGACGGATAAGCGCTTCTTGCGAGCGGATAACCGCTTTAAGACGATCAAGGGCGATATTGCTATCCCTATCATCCAGAACCATCAGGATATCGCCCTTTTTCACCCGCTGAGATTCTTGAACTTGCCGCGTGATGAGTTTTCCACCCACATTCTCAAAGGCGATGTTAACGTTGTCGGCTGTCAGCACCCCTGATTTTAGATTTTGTGCCACAGATACCGCATCATTCCTTGATCCGAAATAGATAAGACTTGAACCTAGGATGAGCAGGCCCAAAAAGGTCACTGCGGTTTTTAGTATCGGTTTTGATGCATTATTTTGTTCTGGTTTCAATTTATTTAGCCGACTAAGTATATGATTAAAAAAAGGCCACGGTAGGTAAGCCCCGAATATTTATGGTTTTTTTCGCAGTAATTTTTGTAACATTGAAATCAGAGTTTCGCGTTCTTGGTCATCAAGGACCTCGGCAAAAGAGTGAATGGCATTAAAGTGACCCGGTAACGCTTCTTTAATGAGTCGACGGCCTGCGGGACTTAACGCAATTAAGCGGGAGCGGCCATCTGCCAGTGTTCTAGTCATGGTAATCAAAGGTTCAGGCGCGGTAAGCATGCGTTTGACCATCACGGAAACCGTTGCAGGCGCAACTCCAATTCTAGACGCCAACTCGCTGGCTGCGGTTTCACCTTCACCGTAGAGCGACATTAATAGAATGAATTTACCTTCTGAGATGTCATAGTCTTGGGCTAGGCGATCATAAATATTTGATCGAATTAAATCTGCGGTAGTAATGAGATTGAGAACTAAGTCCACACCCGAAACGTCGCTGCCAAGGTTCTCTTGGCGCTGAACACGGGCCAGAACTTCACGGGTGGGAAGATCCCTTGCTTTATAATTCATCGTATTTGCATCATTTTATTTAGCCGGCTAAATTATAGCTAGCCCAAGAAAAAATACAACACAGAAAGCACGGTGAATTGAGCCTGCAAGCTCAAGATGCTAACTCCCCACCGCCTACAAAGGGAGTTTTCCCGGCAATCTTCATCACTTCCGCCCCCAACGTGACAAAAGGTGCACGCCGGCTGGCATAGATTATCCCCCCTGCCTTCGCTCGCACGGCTTTGACAGTATCCGTGATCGGGTCAATGATTTCAGCCACCACATCTTCTTTTTCTACCCATTCACCGGGCTGGCGTAATAACAGCAACAGGCCACTGGCTGGAGCAGTGACAATTTCGCCTGCGGAAAACGGCAACATAACGACATCGCGCTGCGGGATATCCGGCTTATCGGCGGCAATGGCCCCGCGATGCTGCAAATAGTGATAAATACGTTCAGCATCTGCACTGGCCAGTGCATGGCTGACATCTTGCTGCCCGCGCAATTCTACCGTCACCGCCATACAAGCTGGTGCGAGGTCTGGATATTGTGCTGTCAAACGATGCCACGGCAAACCACAAGCTTCATCAAAAGAGCCGCCGCCACTGTCTTGTGATAACAGCACAGTGTCGATATGCAAAAAACGGGCGAGTGTCTCGACTGGCTCACGCCAAGCGGGATCAGCATATAAATGTAGAATGGCGCTATCATCACAATGCAGATCCAGCACCAAATCAGCATCACAGGCTAACATCAGCAAATGTTGGCGCAATGCATCAACTTCACTGATTGCAGGTAAATCGTGTAGTATCTCGAGCATCGCGCCACGAATTTGTTGCAGCCTTTGAGAGGGGGTTTGGCTGACGGTATATTGCCCCAACCTCGGTTGAGTCAACTTGGCTAAATCGGGAAAATCACGATTAAAATTACGCCCACTGACCAAATCAAAACGGCCGATTCCGCTGTTAAGCAGCACTTGCGCCATCCCTACCGGGTTAGCGATGGGTACAATAATTATTTCGCTCTGAATTTCTGCTCGCCGTTCCGCCTGGCTTAGTAATCTTTTAAGATAATGTAATACCAGCATTCCGGGAAGTTCATCGGCATGCAGACCAGCCTGTAGGTAAATTTTTTCACCCACCCCCGGCTGGCCAAAATGAAAACTGGTTAATTGACGCTGCCCACTTAGGGCATGTTCAGGTAACTTATAATGATTGATTTTCATTGGACGTCCTATCTGTGGAAAAGAAAGCCCGGCTTGACCGAATTGACAAAAAAATCCTTGAAATCCTGAGCCAGGATGGCCGTATCTCTTATCAGAAGCTGTCTGAACAGGTCAATCTGACTGCTCGCCCCTGCCTGGAGCGAGTTCGATTATTGGAGCGCGCCGGTATTATTCGCGGTTACAGTGCCATTATTGAACTGCCAGAACCTGAACACGCCTTTGTTATTCAAGCGCAAATAGCCTTGGCCGACCACGGCCACTCTCAGGCGGCCTTTGAGCAAGAAGTGCGCAAAACACCTGAAGTGTTGGACTGCTGGCTGGTTGGCGGCAGCTTCGATTTTCTGGTTCGTATTGGTTGTCGCAACATGGAACACTACCGGCTACTGGCTGATACTTGGCTGACCAGCAAGAAATTCCGCGTCGATAAAATCGTCACCATCACCGAGCTACAAGCGATAAAACGCGCCTAAACTTGGCTTGCCCGTACCTTTAGTCGTGACGGGCAAATGCTAACCAGCGCCGTTCCGCACGTGAAAACAAGAAAATCAGCATAAAAGTACACAACAAATAAAGTGCTGCGGCCATCAAAAACGGAATAAACGGCGAGTAAGTGGCAGCATAGAAAGCTCGGGCGACGCCAGTGATATCTAACAGTGTGACCGTGCTGGCAAGGGAGGTCGCATGCAGCAGAAAGACCATTTCATTATTCAGCGCAGGAATACCACGACGCAAGGTTGCGGGTAGGACTAATCGGCGAATGATTTGCCACTGCGTCATACCAAATGCTTCGCCAGCCACCCACTCCTGGCGCGGGAATGTCACCATCATGCCAGCCAATAGTTCGGCAACATAAGCACTGGTATTCAGCACCAAGGCGAGCACGGCGCAAAAGGTGGCATCGCGGAACAGCAACCAGAAGGGTTGGTCATCCTGCCACCCCAACTGCACAATATCAAACTGCGAAAGGCCGTAGTAAATCAGCATCAATTGCAGATAGAGCGGCGTGCTGCGAAAGAAATAGGTTATGCTGCGAATAAGCCACGCGAGAGGCCGTGGGCCAAATGCTTGCCCAATAGCCATGAAAAGTGCCAATAATAAACCGGGGAACACCGACAGTAAAAACAGTTTGGCCGTCATGGCAAGCCCGGTCACATCAGAGCCGTCGCTATAGAGAAATGTCGGCACGGCTTCCAGCACTGTTTGCAGATTCATCCGCGCGCCCTCGCCGTCGAGGTCGAGAGTGCATAGCGCCGTGATAGTAGGCTAAAACCCCAACTGGATAGTGCGGTAATGACCATATAAATCATCGCCACCAGAAAGTAGAACAAGAACGGTTTTTGGGTCGCGCGCCCTGCCTGTTCAGCCAGCCACACCATATCTTCTAGCCCAAGAATAGAGATCAATGCCGAGGCTTTCATCAAACCCAGCCAGTTATTGTTAATCCCGGGGATGGCAAAACTGAGCATTTGCGGCAGCATAATACGTCGAAATACTTGAGCAGGCCGCATCCCGTAGGCCACCGCGGCTTCTAACTGACCACGATCCACAGTCTGAAATGCCCCGCGAAAAGTTTCTGTGTAATAGGCACCAAACACAATGCCAATCGCCAGCACACCAGAGACAAAGGTATTAAACCGAACTGGCCCCAAACCTAATAACCCAAGGAACCCATTAACCAGCATTTCGCCGCCAAAAAATAGCAACAGCATAATCACCAGTTCAGGAATACCGCGCACCAATGTGGTGTACCCGGTTGATATCCATCGCAACCAACGCGGGCCAAACAGTTTGATAACCGCATTGATAAGCCCTAGCACCAGCGCGACTGCCAGTGATAGCAGCATAACGCACAGCGATAGCCCCGCTCCTTGTGCCAGTAACGGCAAATAGTCTGTTACCATTATCGGCCTCCCTATGCTGTAAAACGGCCACCGAGGGAAACAAGCCCCCGGTCAGCGAAAAAATTAGCTACCGTAGATATCGAAACTAAAATACTTTTTCTGTATAGCATCATAGGTGCCATCGGCGCGAATAGCCTTAATTGCCCCATTGAGTGCGTCGCGCAATGCCGGATTATCTTTGCCAACAGCAATGCCGACATCAGTAGAGATGGTTTCGTCTTGGATGACAGGGCCGGCAAAGGCAAATTTCTGTCCACGTGGCGTATCAATAAAGCTACTGGCGGCTTGAATATTATCTTGCAGTGAGGCATTGATGCGCCCAGACATCAAGTCTAAATAAACATTATCCTGATTCGCATAAGAGACGATTTTCACTCCCTGCCCACCCCAGTGCTTTTTGGCATAGGTCTCATGGATAGAACCTGTTTGCACCCCTACTGTTTTCCCTTTCAGGCCGGCAACATCCGGCGACAGTGGGCTGCCTTTACGTGCGACTAACTGCGCTGCACTACGGTAATAGCGGTCAGTGAAATCCACTTCTTTTTTGCGCTCATCTGTAATGCTGAGGGACGCAATAATGGCATCAAATTTACGCGCATTCAGGGCCGCAATCATGCTTTCAAACGGTTGTTTGACGAAAACACATTTGGCATGCAAATTTTCACACAAAGCATTTGCGATATCGATATCAAAACCGGTGATCTCCCCGTTGGGTGATAACACATCAAAAGGTGGATATCCCCCATCGACACCAAAACTGATGGTATCAATAGTCTGCGCCGCAACGGGAGCGGAAAGTATCAGGCCAGTCAGTAATGCAGCTAATGTCTTTTTCATAGTTAAGGATCCGGTATTGGCAAAATGCGGGAAATGACCCACAGTGAGGGGTGAAAAACCGTTAAAAACGAAGTGAGAGACAGGTTAACCCGCCATCCATCTTTTTAAATTCGCTGGTATCAAGTTGCACAATGGGCATTCCTAGCGTTTCAATTTGTGCCAATGTCATCGGATAACCGCGCGGTGTAATCAGCGTGTCATTGATCCATAAGGTATTCCCGGCATAAGACTCTGCCTCGGGAATAACAAGGGTATTAAAGCGGGTAAAGGCTGGATGCTGTTGGTAATCCTCGGTCAGTAATAGCGTGTTGCGACCGACGTAGTTCACAATAGATTTCAAATGCAGCCCCGCACTGACCTCAATGGTGGTCACTCGATAGCCATAGCGCTCGACTGCTGACGTAAACTCGCTGATTCCTGCTTCATCAGTACGAGACGTTAACCCGATGAAAAACTGTTTATCCACCAACAACACATCACCACCATCAAGGTGACCACGTGTACTCATGCGAAACACCGGGCGATCTGTGAACAATGGCTCAATGGTATCCACTTCCCCCTGACGGCTTGGCGCACCGGGGTGTGTTATCACTGCCAGTTCTGGCATGACGACTGCGGTATCTTCCACAAAGTGTGCATCGGGAAAGGCTGGCGCCGCAGGCAAAATAGTCACTTTCAAGCCGAGACGGAGCAACGTATCCACATAGGCCAAAAATTGGCTGCCTGTTACCGCAATATCAGGTGCGCCCAACGTGGATGTCGTCTGGCCGCGGCCACAGGTGTCAGCAGGAAGTCTGGCAATGGCTTGAGTAAAGTGCATAGGGACTCTCTTGATTGATGGAGCGAAAGTATTGATCTGATTATTAAACAGATGCTGCCACCAATCAGGTTGAATCAGTCCGGCGTCACTATACATTTACGCTGTATATGACAATAATGACAACCTATTCCGCTGTTAGATGAAAAGCATATAATCCCCACTTTCGCTATTTTCTTGCAAGGATTCCTCAGTGGCCCACCTTTTTACCAAAGGTTTATTATTGAGTTTGGCTCTCGGCCTAATGACCGCTTGTGACGATGTTGACACTCGGCCACAAATGGATATTGAAGGTAAAACTATGGGGACCTTCTATAGCGTTAAGATCAGTGGCGAAATACCCCAAAGTCAACAGCAGCTGCAACAAGAAATCGATGCGCTGCTAGAGCAAGCCAATAATGACATTTCGACATATCGCGATACCTCCGTGCTTTCCCGCTTTAACCAATATCGTGGCACTGAAGCACAACCTATTCCACGTGGTATGGCAGATATTATTTTGCAGGCGCTGCGCATTGGCCAAGATACTCATGGTGCGATGAATATCACTGTTGGTCCGTTGGTCAATTTATGGGGATTTGGTCCAGAGAAACAGCCAACTAAAATACCCACTCAATATCAGATAGATAACGCACTTAAGCAAGTGGGATTGCAGCATCTAAAACTGATCAGCGATAATCGCGGTGAATGGCTGCAAAAAGATCGCCCTGATTTATATGTCGACTTATCGACTCTGGGAGAAGGCTACGGTGTTGACCAATTGGTTAATCTGATGATGCGACACGGAATTACCAACTATTTGGTCTCGGTGGGGGGGGCCGTTTCCTCTCGTGGTGTTAATGGCCAAGGACGACCATGGCGAGTAGCGATTCAGAAACCGACAGATAAAGAAAATGCCGTGCAAGCGCTGGTCAATCTGCAAGGCTACAGCATCAGCACCTCTGGCAGTTATCGAAACTACTTTGAGCAAAGCGGGCAACGTTATTCCCATGTTTTAGACCCCGCTACAGGCCGGCCAATCACCCATAAACTGGTATCTGCCACGGTGATTGCCACAACCGCGTTGGAAGCCGATGGCTGGGATACCGGACTGATGGTGTTAGGGCCAGAAAAAGCGCTGAAACTGGCACAAGAGAAAGGGTTGGCTGTGTATCTGGTGAGCAAAACTGACACCGGTTTCAGCGCGATAATGACGCCACAATTCAACGCCTTTTTGGCTCCCGATCAACATTAATCATAATTTGATATAATTAATGTAGGTAGTATCAGAGGTGTGAACGCTTTCGCCCCAGCTTCCACGCGAATAACACACCTGCGAACCAAGGAATGTGAATGAAAAAGTTAATCATAATGATGATTGCACTACTGCTGATTGGTTGTGCAAATACCGGTCATGTGGGTGTGAGTGGCGGCTCAAGCGGCATATCCAGTATTAGTATTGGCACTGGTGTTCGCCGCTAGGCAGGAACTGTTCGCCCCTGCCCAATCTCTGTTTATACGTTTTTCAGATTGGTCACTTCATCAGAAAAACGCGCAGTAATGGCATCCCGCTCATAACCTTGCCGCTCAGTCAAAATAGTGTACAACTCTGGGCGGCGACCATAGATCCAACGACGCCCGGTACTCAGTGGGATTAACGAAAGGTCCAGCTCAGCGCTCACCAGCACGTTCGCAGCTTCTCCGGTCTCATTGATAATGCGACCATACGGATCCAGTATCATGGCATTTCCGGTACGGACCTCATCATCATCTGCCCCTATCCCATTACTGAACAGAATAAATAGGCCATTATCATGTGCTCGAGCAGGTAGCCAGCGCATTAACCACTCTCTGCCATTGACTCCACGAATAGCAGCACTCATTTCTTCTTTTCTTTCAATGCGTTGATCCCAGAGATCACGCGGAATGGGTTTCATACCGTATGGACTACGCGAATGTGTCCCGCCGGTCTGGTGCGGCGCTAATAATATGTCCGCCCCCAGTAAGGTTGTGGCGCGAACATTTTCCACCAGATTATTATCCCAACAAATAAGTATCCCAACCTTGACGCCCCATGGTGTATCAAAAACCGTGTAAGTATCACCACTACTGATCGCGGGATGTTCGAAAGCATGGAGCTTGCGGTGGGTATGAAAAGATCCATCCGGCATGCAGGCGACATAAGCATTGTAAAGTCGCCCATCATCTGACTGCTCTATCAGGCCGACGCCAATGAGCATTTGATGTTTCATCGCTAATGCGCGGACTAATGCTATGGATGGGCTACTTTCAATAGTCTCACTCAGCGCGGTGACTTGTGCTGCCGTCAATTTTGGCACGTGCCAATAGCCAGTAATGCACATCTCTGGAAAAGCCAATATCTTGATGTTTTGCAGCGCGGCCTGCTCGATAAATTTTTCAATAACCAACAGATTATATTGCTTGTTGTTGGCCTGATGCTGGAACTGCACTGTTGCTGCTGTTATCAATTGTGATTTTGTCACATGAACCTCCAAAGCGAGTTGCTGCTGATGTTTATCATTGGTATTACAGCAGCCGTATTGATAACTTTATAATGAATGATTTTCTATTATCGATTACCAATAGGAATGGAACTGTGAATATCAAATTGCTAAAGGCTTTTGTGATACTCGCCCGAAAAGGCAACTATGGTGAAGCGGCGCAGGCTCTTTGTATCACTCAACCGGCATTGACCAAGCAGATTAACGTATTGGAATCTCTGCTTAACCTGCCTCTTTTCTCTCGCGGGCGTCGAGGGGCACAGCTGACGCCGAGCGGGCAACAATTACTCTCGGAAGCAGAAAAAGTGGTCAACCAATCTGAGTCCTTTTTGCAATACGCTGCACGAGTGGCGAAAGGCGTTGAAGGGTTTATATCGGTAGGTTTTGGTTTATCAACTTTCTATACAGCACCGAACTACATCGCGGCATTCAGACAACAATACCCGGCTATCATGATGACATTGGAGGATATCCCCTCAACCCAGCAATATGCATTATTAAGTACGGGTGAACTGCATGTCGGTTTTGTTCGGATGCCCTACAAGACGCCGCTACATTTCCATCCTTTATTTGAAGACCATCTGGTGCTGATCGTGCCCCAAGATAAAGCACTCCCCTTTGATGTGTGGCTAAAAGAACTGCCGTTACTGCGTTTATATACCGAACGTGGACGTGGGTTAAATGCACAGATTGACCAATTTTTGCAATCAAATCAGATTGATGCTCCTTTGGTACAAGAAGTGGAAGATATCCAGACCATACTCGCGTTGGTGATTGCCGGTATCGGTGTAGCGCTATTGCCACAGAGTGTCGTGCATATCGCGCCACCTACTATCAACATTATTTCACTGAGCGGCAATAACCTCCGTTGGCCTGTCGGCATCGCTTGGAATAATGCGATGCCGAATTTGGTGCGTGATAATTTTATTCAGATGATTATGGGTAAATAACTGACAAAACATCAATGAATGGGATGCAATGCCAGTTATTAGGTGATGAGATTAGCGGAATGGCGGCTCGTTAAAAGTGCGTAATTTGCGAGAATGCAGTTGATCACCTTCGGCACGCAGTAAATCTATCGCCCGAATGCCTATTTGCAGATGTTCAGAAATGGCACCTTCGTAGAAGTGATTGGCTTGACCCGGTAGCTTGATTTCACCGTGTAATGGTTTGTCGGAAACACACAGTAAGGTGCCATAAGGTACACGGAAACGATAACCTTGAGCGGCAATCGTGGCGCTTTCCATATCGACCGCCACAGCACGGCTTAAGCTAAATCGCAGTGCAGAAGCAGAAAAACGTAGCTCCCAGTTACGGTCATCCGAGGTCACCACGGTTCCCGTCCGCAACCGTTGTTTAACTTCAACTCCCGGCATACCACTCACAGCTTTGGTGGCATCATAGAGTGCTCGCTGCACTTCAGCGATACTTGGGATCGGAATATCCGGTGGCAACACCGCGTCAAGAACATGGTCATCACGTAAATAAGCATGCGCCAGCACATAGTCACCAATCGCCTGACTTTCACGCAAACCACCACAGTGCCCTATCATCAGCCAGGCATGAGGTCGCAACACCGCCAGATGGTCACAAATGGTTTTGGCGTTTGACGGTCCAACACCAATATTCACCAGCGTAATGCCATGACCGCTTTCAGCCACTAAATGATAAGCCGGCATTTGATGCTTTTTCCACGCCAGATCGGAGGTGGTCTTTTCAGGATCTGCATTTTCAGCCGTAATGTATGTGCCACCGGCGCAGGACAACGCTTGATAAGGGCTAGTCGGATCCAGAATTTGCTCACAAGCCCAACGGACAAACTCATCAACATAACGACTGTAATTGGTGAACAGAATATAGGGCTGAATATGTTCTGCCGGGGTGCCGGTATAGTGCTTGAGTCGAGCCAGTGAAAAATCGGTACGTAGCGCATCAAAATGCGATAGCGGGTAGTCTGCGGTAAGGGTATCAATGCCATCGGTGATACCATCGCCAATCATCGCTAAATCGGTGGTTGGGAAATGTTGAGCCAGCCCAGCAGTCATTGAACGATCGAGAATCAGGTCGGAACCGTCGATAACAAAGGGATACGGCATCTCTTGTTGTGACGCTGTCACTTCAAACACTGCACCATATTCATGTTCAAGTAATGTAAGTTGCTCAGTTAAATAGGCTTTGAACAAGGAAGGCCGCGTGATAGTGGTGCTGTATTGTCCCGTACGTGAGAAGCGCCCGTAAGCACGCGTGCGCTGAAGATCGCGAAACTGCCCATCCCAACTAACACTGATTTGTGGATATGAGAATAACCCTTTGGCCCGGTCACCCACATCAGGCAAAGAACCATCACGAATATAGGCGCTGATCGCATCACGCAATGCCGCAAGCGCCGACTCATATAACGTCTCCAATCTCTCTATTGCTTCAATGGCCGAGAGATGAGTTGTGGCTTGTGATTGATTCAAAATATCTCCTTTCAAAATGGGTTCCAGTGACATTGGTTAGAGCTTACTCAATAATGCTCATTCATCGCTACCTAATAAGTGAACACAAAAACGTCCTAAGGGATAATCGCGGTAAAAATTCATCAATTACCCCTCACTCTTTCCTAAACCAACGGCCTACAGACACTTTTTCTGTAAACAACGAGACATTTTGCCACTTATTCCGCCGTTTGATTCCCCTACCTCCCACCTAAAGTATAGGTTGTCGCAGATAACACTTTATTTTCTGCCTTAAGTTTCATTACAAAGGTCTCTTTTGCGTGGCAAAATCATTTTTACGCAGTGGTAGTTTGGACGATATTCTGGCGTTAGGCGAAAACGGGCAACCGATCTATGCTTCTGCACTTCAGATTAGAGAAGCATTGCGCCTTAAAAAACAGCAGGCTATCGCTGATTGTTTGGCTATTCCTCAGGTCAATGAACGAGGAGACCGTATTGACTGGTATGCGCCTAGTGAAGGTAAAGTCACCTCTTGGATAGCCGCCAGTACCACTGAGCGTAAAGCTGCGATTAAACACCTGTCAGCGTGCCTGACCAGTGTTAATGAACTATGCCAACGCGCACAACAGTCAGACAAAGCCGCCCAACGTTTATTTGGTGTGTTGCTGGCCAAAGCCATGCAGTTTCCCGACCAGAACCATGTTTATCTGGTGGCGGGCAAGCCAGTGATGACTTTCTGGGGGTTTGTCAGCCAGGATAAGAAAACGCGCACTGACCCACTTGACTGTTTACGTGAAACGGCAGAAATCAATGAGCCGGCTTTCGCGCCCCTGATTGCACCACCGCCAACAGCCACCGCCCCTGTCGCTCCCCCGATTATCACGGCGGTTGAGTTATCCCCTCAAACTGATGTGGTATCAACCATACCACCAACCCCAGAGGCAGAACTCGCGCCAACAGTTCTGCCAGCCAAAAAATCGGCTCGCTGGCTGCGATTAAGCTGGGGATTACCTGTTCTGGCACTGATCATTGCATTAATTGTGCAATTCAGTGGAGGAATGCCAGAGAAGGCCATCGCTGAAGTTAAACCGGCGGTTATTGCAACCAAACCGGGCGTGGCTGAAGATAAAATAGCGCAAATTCAAGAAATTGAACCGAAACCTATCGCACCAGCAGTGACAATCACACAACCGGCTATTGAACCGCAGCTCCCTCTAGGTAATGCCACTATTGTCGCCCCTGCACCTGTTCCTAGCGAGCCTAGCGTTGCTCCGGTAATCACCGAAGCACTGAGCAAAGGGGCGCTGATATTACCTTCCGATGCCGTTAAAGTTGGCTCAACAGCATTCCTGAATGGCAATTGGCGCGTTAGCCCTGATATTAAAGCCGCCCATACGGGTAAAGCACCTAGTTTGAAATATCAAATCAAAAACGGGAAAGGCACAGCAAAAATAACCCACGGCGATAACGTCACTTGCCGCGCCAATATTACTACCGGGCTGATGAAGTCAGGTAATTTGGTGATTAACAGCCGCTATCGGGCGCAGTGCAGTGATGGGTCCAAATATAAAATGCCAGAGCTGGTTTGTAAGCAAGGTGTTACCGGTATTGCGGATTGCAAAGGCCGTTATGATGCGAATACGACCCTTCCCATGACGATGAAGCGTGAGACTAAATAATATTATGCTGGCAACAATCACTGACTATAAACAGAAAATCACGCTCATTCAAAATAGTGGTATTCAGTTTTTGGATTTCGCGTTAAAACCTGAGTTAAACACTGAACTGCCAAATAAGTTTGTGCGTAAAAGTGCCAATGGCCCCCTGCTACGCCTGAATTACAATGAGCATAATGGCAAATATTCCCTCATGGTGCCGGGAGCGGCTCCTGAGATTGTAAAACCCGAATTTAGCTTCCCGTTGGAACAATCACTGAAGCTGTTAAATAAAATTTGGCTACCCTTACCTTTCTTACGTTTTAATCCGCCACGCACCTTTATTAATGGGCCGGATAACTGGGCCAGAATGCAAATTTTAGTCTCGGATAGCCCTGATCAAGATGGTAATACGCTGCGGATAACTTTGGCCTTTGATACCAAGGTGTATCCTGAAGGCCATGCTAATGAATCTCTGGCCCCCAATGAAAATGACATCAAAACTGGGTTGAGTTTTGCCCTTGCCTACCAAAACGAAGAATTAGCCGAGTTCCTTGACTTAACGTGGGTAGATGGCTGGTTGCGTGAAGTTTTTATTCAGCAAGCGTCAGAGCAAGAAGAGCGCACGGCTCGACATATCAGTGCATCGCTGCGTGAATTTGAATATCAGGCCCATTATCTTAACCTGCTCGAATTACTGGGTAACCAAGTTTGTGTGCCGGAAATAAAAATGAATAGCAGCACACTGCAAGAACCCGCCGTTAATGTTGATCTTATTCTTGATGTGGGTAATTCTCATACCTGCGGTATTTTAGTAGAAGATCATGCCGATGAAAGTGATGGTCTGAAACAAACTTACGAATTGCAAATACGTGATTTGAGTGAGCCTCATTATCTGTATAACGAATTATTTGAGAGTCGGGTGGAATTCGCGCAAGCGAAATTTGGCAAACAGAATTTTTCGGTTGAGAGTGGCCGTGATGATGCTTTTATCTGGCCCGCAATAACTCGGGTTGGCACCGAAGCCAGCCGGATGGCGCTACACCGTTTGGGCACTGAAGGTTCTACTGGGATCTCCAGCCCACGTCGTTATCTTTGGGATGAGGAGGCCTACCCCCCTGGTTGGCGATTCAACGAAACACAGACAGAGCAAACGCATGAACCGCTGGCTGCCGCACAGCCATTGACCAGTCTAGTCAACGATGATGGACAACCACTGTATAGCATCCCCCTAGACGAACGATTACCGGTATTTTCACCACACTATAGCCGCAGTTCATTGATGACATTTATGTTATCTGAGCTACTTGCACAGGCGTTGATGCAGATAAACAGCGCGGCACAGCGGTTGAAAATGACACATGCCAATTCGCCACGACAATTACGCGCGATTATCCTGACGCTTCCCTCTGCGATGCCAAAACCAGAACGCGAGATTTTCCGCCGAAGAATGAACGAAGCCATTGCTTTGGTGTGGAAATCCATGGGCTGGCATCCAACAGATGATAACTTTGTGACTGAGCAAGACCACGCTAAAAGCCTCGTCCCCGTTCCGAATGTCCAGATGGAGTGGGATGAAGCTACTTGTGGCCAAATGGTATATCTGTATAACGAAACTCAAATGAATTTCGGTGGGCGAACGGCAGCTTTCTTTGCCAGTCAAGCGCGGCCCGATAAGCAGCTCGAAGCAGGAGAAAGCGCCGGGAAAACCTTACGTATTGCCTCAATAGATATTGGGGGCGGCACGACTGATCTGGCCATCACGCAATATTGGTTGGATGATGGCATTGGAAATAATGTCAAAATCAGCCCACGCCTGTTGTTCCGTGAAGGATTTAAAGTCGCCGGGGATGATATTTTACTGGATGTTATCCAGCTCTATATTTTACCTGCACTTCAAGCTCGGCTTAAAAAAGCCGCTGTCTCCAACGTTGATATTCTGATGGATAAATTGTTCGGCAATGATGGTCGAATGGACGGGCAATCAGCCTTGCGCCAGCAAACAACATTGCAGATATTTATGCCAGTCGGTCGAGCAATTCTAGAAGCTTATGAACAATTTGATCCGCTTGAGACCAATGCGGAGATCGACGCCAGTTTCGGGGAACTGTTATCCCAACCCCCAACGTCCAAAGTATTGGAATACATTAACAGTGAAGTTCAACGTGAGTTACCTGCCGATGCTGGTGAGTTTGATATTCTGCAAGTACCGTTGGTCTTAAAATTAAGCAAATTACACGGTGAGTTTTTATCCAATCGAATGAGTATTACGCAAAATCTGCGATCGCTATCTGAAGTGGTATCACTCTATAGCTGCGATGTACTCTTGCTGACTGGCCGCCCTTCGCGCTTCCCCGGTATTCAGGCTTTGTTCCGTCATCTGCAACCCTTGCCCAATAATCGTATCCTTTCACTGGATGGATACCATACCAATGATTGGTATCCGTTTAATAAACAGGGGCGTATTGATAATCCGAAATCCACCGCAGCAGTCGGTGCGATGCTGTGTTTATTGGCACTCGATTTACGGCTGGCGGGTTTTTACTTTAAAGCTGGCGATTTTCAACCTTACTCGACCATCCGCTATCTTGGCATGCTCGATAACAGCGACACCCTGACAGATGAGAATGTCTGTTATCGTGATATTGATCTTGATAGCCCAAGTTTTACGTTGCCATCAGAGGCCCGTGTCCAAGTGAGAGGCGCACTATGCCTAGGGTTCCGTCAACTTGACAATGATCGTTGGCCCGCCTCTCCGCTTTATACCTTATCAATTGTTGACCAAGAACTGGCGCGCAAAGTTGCCGGAGATAGTCAGTTGCACGTCAAATTAAAACTGGTCAAAGGTGATAAGCCTTTTATTGATAAAAATAGTGCTCCAGAGCGTTTTGAAATTGCTGACGCGATACTACACGATGGCAGCCGAGTTCCATTACATCATCTGCGTCTCAAATTAAATACCTTAGCCAGCAAGGGTTCAGCATCAACCCATTATTGGATTGATAGTGGGAGCGTATTTAGAAAATGAAATCATTGACCAACCAACAGCTCAATAATCAGCTTCAGCAACTGGCTCAAGGTATTGATCAGACTTTTGACTGGATTAACAATACGCGCCAACATGCCATGCGACTGGATATTGAAGCCGATCAATTAGCGATTAAACTGCATCGCCATCGCAATAAAGCACATAACTTGGCACAAGCAGTATTAAAGGCGATGAGCATCGGTTTTTTTGGCCAATCATCGGCGGGGAAACAACACCTCATTTCAGCATTAGTGGCTGATGAACATGGGCGACTAGAAATCACTCTTGCCGGGAAAGTCCTTGATTTCTGGCAACAAATTAAACCCGGATATCAAGCCTGCGGTCTGGTCACTCGCTTTAGCCATCAAACGAAGAACATGCCTACAATGGCTCATTGCGAAAACCATCCGGTACAGCTTTCACTGCTCAATGAAGCCGATATTGTTAAAATAGTGGCGAGCACCTTCCTGCTGGAGAACCAATCGCAAACTCGACGCCAAGAAATGCATGGAAACTCGCTGGATGAACAGCATATACGTGACCATTTACAGCAAATAATAATGCGCAAACAACCGGCGATCAGCCCCGGTATAACCCGAGATGATGTCATTGGGCTTTGGGATTATCTTTCTCGCCATGATGCCCCTCGCCAGAAAGCGCTGGAGGCACATTTTTGGCCACTGGCTGTAGAGATTGCCCCTTATTTAAGTATTGATGATCGCGCCTGTTTATTCTCTTTGTTGTGGGCAGAATCTCAACCGCTAACAGAGGCTTACCTTCATTTTGCTTATACATTGCAACATGTGGAAAATGCGACACAGTTGCTGGCTCCACTGAGTGTATTAGTGGATGATATGCTGCTGCCCGCCAATGGCATCATGAATGTGGCAACATTAGATGCCCTAAACACCCCCACAGATAGCCAAGTCCAAGTGCTGCCTTTAACCGATAACGTTACTGGTGATTTAGTGACATTGTCACTTGCTGAGTTAACTTTCTTATCGGTTGAGTTACAAATTCCTTTGTCTATAACCGCATCAGAAAAAGGATTTGAATCAGTCGACTTGTTGGACTTCCCTGATGTTGGCGACATCTTAGGCACCACAACACAGTCTGAACCCCCAACTTACCCACTGGCGCCTTGGCTATCACATGCCAAAAATATGTATTTGCTTGAGCGTTATACCGATAAACAACAAATAAACTTGCTGTTGGTCTGTAATGCTGCAAGCAAACGTGATGAAGTCAAAAGCGTGGGTAAGGCATTGGATTATTGGGTTAAGCAATCTCAAGGGGAAAATACACAAGTACGTTCACGTCGAAACCCGGGGCTTATCTGGGCTCTCACCCCCTTTGATCAGCGTATTGGCTCAGAGGGCGTTAAAAATTATGACGAAGCGGTGCAACGTTTTGTTGGCAACCCCGGCGACAGCTGGGGCACCATGTTGGCACTGGATCCTCGCGGAATTGAGCGAATGCAGGCTTACCTCGCACAAGAAATTCGTCGTGATATCAAAACCGAGCGTATTACCGAGCAGCTTTATGAATTACAGCGGGAGTTGATCGAGAACTTGTTGGCCGGTTGGTCTCAATCAGAGACCAGTGAATCACAACAAAAACAGCATATTGCAGAAATATTACTTAAAGCGCTGCAAACCCGTACCGGGCTACATGGCGAACTACTTGAGCGTTTGTTGCCCACTCGTGATGAACTGCGTGGTTTATATTTACAACAGAAAAAACGTACGACTGAACTGACGGCTCCCACAGCCAATACCGAGCCATTCAGTATTGGCATTGATATCGATTTGTTCAGCGATAAACCTATATCATTTGAACAATCATTAACTCCTGCGGGGCCTTCAGGCGGTGATTATGAAGCTGAGTATGCCGCGAATGTGCAGCGCTACTGGATCAATCATCTACGAAAACTGCCAGACAATGGATCACTGATCGCATTACTGGGCATCAATAAACCAACTCTCGAGCTACTGGTTGCCGAACTTATCACTGCCAGCATCCGGTTGGATATCGTCGGGCAACTCGTCAGCATGTTAGCCGACAATGAACAAGTCGGTTTGCATCGTGAAACCAAAGCTGATCGCCAAGTCTCCCGTGCGTTAACGGTTCTGGGGGACTTTGTTGCTTGGCTAGGATTCTTGCAAAAAAGTGAGGAGCAGCGCCCAGATAGTCGCATTAATCGAGGTTATAAGATTTTTACTCAACCTCCTAAATCGGTTTCTCCTTTAGGTGCATCGCAACGGTTAACAAAATTGACAACCATCCCAACCAACAATACTGCATTTTATATCTATGACTGGTTAGTTGGTTTGGGCGAAATGATTATTCACAATGAGGGTTACTCTGCCAGCAACGAAATCAGTGTGCAGCATCGTGAACAACTGACCGCTATAATAAAGCAAATAAAAGCGTAAAAATACGACTCACTCCCACGTGATTGTTGGGAGTGAGTCGTTATTAGGCATTAAACAGACATCCAGCCGTTAAACCGAGTGGAAGTATTTTTTTACCAAAGCATATAATATTGCAGCCGTTTCGATATCAATATAACCATTGTAATTCTCTGGTCGAAAATGCATTTGAAATGCTCGTACCAGATATTTATAACCGGCCTCACTGTTAGCAAATGAAATATCATAGCCATATATACTGAACCGGCTCAGAAGTTCAGCTCTTGTTGGTAATCCATAGGACACAAATTGCTGTGTATACTCCTCTTTAGTTTCATTATCATACCAAGCCCCAATTCCTTCTTCATATAGTTCTTGCCAAGGGAACATCGGGCCGGGATCACTTTTTCTTGTCGGTGCGATATCAGAATGTGCCACCACATTTACCGGAATAATATCGGGGTAACGTTGTAAAATATTACTAGCAAGTTGTTTGACTGCCGCTATTTGTTCTGCCGGATAAGGCGGGAAATGGAAGATACCTTCCTTTTCCGTTGCCAAGTTAACAATCTCAATCCCAATCGAGGTGTCATTAATATTAGTACGTCCTGCCCAGCTACTCTTCCCTGCATGCCATGCTCGCGCATTTTCATCGACCAGATTAAATATTTTTATGTTCTTAAACCCAGCGTGGATATAACTTTCATCCTTCATATCCGGAACCAGATAATGAGCGCTGACTTGATTCCCCGTTAAAGAGGTCACAGCACCCGAAAATTTCTCTGCGGTATAATGCATGACTAAGAATCTAACTCGAAAATTAAAACCTTTAACGGAGCGATAACTATTATAATCAATCTGATACATAGTGCTCTCCTTGTGGCATCAATATCATTTTATATATTTTAATTAATAAACTCTTGTTTTATTAATTCAGGCCTCATTGGTTATAAAATTATTTAAATCATTGCCTTACAAGGCCCTAAGCACAACGATACCCGGTGTGTTTTTTACATAGTCAATAAAAGGTGAGTCAACAACCTTCATATTCTTTTTTAATGAAGAAGCATTGCGGAGCATAGGTCCATTAGGTGTCATAATAAAAATACCAGTATGCGTTACATCCAACCCTTTAATATTGGTATAAATACCGATGTAATCGCCAGTCTTTAAATTATGTATAACGTTATTATCGATAAACTCGGCAGGAATATACGTCACATCGCGTTTCATTATACCCAACGTAGGGATAAACTCACCACCATCTCCTTTTTGATTCAGGTACTTAGTCACGGTAACTGCATGAGAACTGATTTTAGCTGTGACGTCTTGCGCATTTAATGGTTTTCTGTGCGACCAATCAGTAAAGAAATGCTTTCGATTTTTGTAACTAATATCCTTATTAATATAACGCGTCCCGACAAGTTGCTGAACAAAGCTAGCACGGTCTGTCGACTTACGCAGTGAATTAACATAGTCAAGATAGGTAAAACAATCCAGCCCTCTGAAGTCTATAACCAATTTTTCAGGTTCAGTCGAAGAGCCGATCAGCGTATTCGCTTTATAAGGTGTCCCTAGAAACTCGGCTGAGACTTTATTGATCACCTCTCCAGAATTACCACTATTGGCAGTCTTTACTTGAGTTTCGATAATATAATTAATACGTTTTTCTGTGTAATTATCAATATCTATTGTTTTATGGGAACTATTACCGCAACCCACTAATACTGCAATGAAAACTAAAGATAAAGATTTATGCATAAGATCCCTCTGCTATTTATCATTCCATACACGCCAAGAATTGCTACTCTAGTATTCAAGTTTTAAACAGAGCATCAACAAAAGCACATTCCATTAAATTGTCTTAATTTTGAGGGTGCCAACATTAACTTGGTTTAATAAAACATCGACACATAAATATCCCGATAATTTTATAAATCCTCTTGTTTTTCAAAAAGTTAAACTATTGTTAATTTGATTATGAATAGCTCGCCATCGGGTAACTCTGTGATCAATCTTGGATTTTTGCATTCTTATTGCTTCCCCCACTTGTACCTTTAACCTAATCGTGTTTATCTCTTAAAGCTTATTACACTTATTGATGAGATATCCCGTGAACTATTCCACTACTCATTTCGCCCTACTAAACACCGCGCATGTTGACGCGGTAGTCGTCGTGCGCGTGGTGGTGGTGGTCGGCAGCGCGCCGTAACGGGTACCGAATCCAGAAAGATTCCCAAACCCCGCCGGCGCCAGCCGAGCGGGGTTTCTTTTTTGCCCCACTCTGATAGCCGCCGGCCCTGATGAAGGATATAACCATGCGTTATACAGGCGCCCAATTAATAGTTCGCTTGCTGGAACAGCAAGGCATAACCACAGTTGCAGGCATCCCCGGTGGGGCCGCATTACCGCTGTATGATGCTCTGGGGCAAAGTCGCACGATTCGCCATGTATTGGCGCGACATGAGCAAGGTGCTGGTTTTATGGCTCAAGGCATGGCCCGGGCAACGGGGCAAACTGCTGTTTGCTTAGCTTCCAGTGGCCCCGGTGCGACGAATCTGGTGACAGCGATTGCTGATGCCAAGCTTGACTCAATTCCACTGGTTTGCATTACCGGCCAAGTTTCGTCGTCCATGATTGGCACTGATGCTTTTCAAGAAGTTGATACCTACGGTATGTCGATTCCTATAACCAAACATAACTATTTAGTTCGTGATATCAGCGAACTGGCTCGCGTGATCCCAGCGGCATTTCGTATTGCGCAGTCTGGCCGCCCCGGTCCAGTATGGATTGATATTCCGAAAGATGTACAAACAGCCACGATTGAGCTTGATAGCCTGCCCGAACCAGGAATGGCAGATTCGCCTTGTCCAATTGATCCAGTGGCTATTGCACAGGCAGCTCAAATGATTAATCGTGCCATCCGACCGGTACTTTATCTGGGTGGCGGGATCGTGAGTTCTGAAGCTCATCAACAAGCAATACAGTTGGCGGAACAAGCCGGTTTACCAACCACCATGACATTAATGGCGCTAGGCACTATGCCAGTTGACCACCCACTATCCTTAGGAATGTTGGGAATGCATGCAGCACGCTCGACCAACTTAATTATGCAACAAGCAGACTTATTGATTGTGTTGGGGGCCAGATTTGATGATCGTGCCATCGGAAAAGCCGAGCAGTTTTGCCCGGATGCCAGCATTATTCATATCGATATCGATCCGGCCGAACTGGGCAAAATCCGCCGCCCACATCTGGCGATGAATGCAGATATTAAGCAGGTATTAACCCATTTGTTACCCTTGGTAGATACCCAAACTCGCAGTGAATGGCGTGCAACAGTCAGTGACATGCAGCGTGAATTTCCATTTAATCAACCCAATAGCGGAAATCCGCTGTGCCACTATGGTTTGATTCGTGCCGCCGCCGAAGCATTGGATGACGACACTATCATCACCACCGATGTGGGTCAGCATCAAATGTGGGTTGCGCAAGCTTATCCCCTGCACCGACCACGCCAATGGTTAACCTCTGGTGGACTCGGCACTATGGGCTTTGGCCTGCCCGCGGCTATTGGCGCAGCACTGGCAAAACCAGAGGCTAAAGTGGTGTGTTTCTCCGGTGATGGCAGTTTGATGATGAATATTCAGGAAATGGCGACGGCGGCAGAAGAGCAACTGAACGTTAAGATTATTTTGATGAATAACCAATCATTAGGATTGGTCCATCAACAACAGGAGTTGTTCTTCGGTAAACGAATTTTTGCTGCTGACTATCCTTATCGCACTAATTTTATTCATATTGCTGAAGGGTTTGGTTTCTCAACCTGTGATCTCAATACTGCAAATAATCCTTACGCTGCATTGCATGAAGCTTTAAACCGTCCAGGCCCAGTTCTGATCCACGCGCTAATTGATGTAGATGAAAAAGTATATCCGATGGTGCCTCCGGGCGCGGCAAATATCGATATGATTGGAGGTGAGTAATATGACAAATCAACAGATAGCAACTCAGCAAGCAATAACCCCACCCACTTCTGCATGGGTGACACTTTTGCTCACTGTACGCAACCACCCTGGCGTTATGTCCCACATCTGCGGTTTATTTGCTCGTCGCGCATTCAACGTAGAAGGGATTCTATGTATGCCGCTCGCAGGCGGTGAAGAAAGCCGTATTTGGTTACAGGTGTGGGATGATCAGCGCCTGCTACAAATGATAAGCCAGCTTGAGAAATTAGAGGATGTACTTCAGGTTCAGCGTTTTGGTCCTGAAATGCCTATTTTTGATCAAGTAGAAGATTTGGTCGCTAATCAACGTTGATACATTCAAGTTGACCGCATCTTTAAGACTAATACTGCCGCTTTTGGCGGTGGTGTTAGTAAAGATAAAGAGGCTAATAACTAAAGTGCCGATTAGATTGCGACTAAGAAATACGCATTGCATTACAATACGTCAAAATAAATTACATTTTAATATACAACATCGCAACATACCGCACTCGCAGCTAAATCAAGAGCACGGTACCCGCATAAACTTGACTGGTATCTCCCCCGACAATTATTCGCCTGAGTGAGAGGATTCTGCCCTATGGCAGACAACGTATTTGCTACGAAATATGCAGGTATAATATGAACACTCAATTCAAATATGCTCTCGTCATTGCCATCATCACTGTAGCCAGTAGTCATATTGCCCAAGCGGTGGACTCACAGATCCCTTGGGCCGATAACAGTGGTGGAACTGAAAGCACACACATTGCAGCCGTTGGTCAGGACTTGAATTCACAACATCAGACCATGACCAAAACACAAGAAGGTGTTTGGGCAGCGAATAGTGGCAGCATCAGCCAAGATGAGCAGGCACTTCAGAGCAACAAGCCCGCCTTTGCCGGAACGCCATCATTAATGCCGCATCAGGGATAATATAATTTTTTTATTATTCTACAGGCATAGATAAGCGAGTAGACAAATAAAAATGCCGTTATCGAAAATATATCGTTAACGGCATTCTCTATTTAAATATGAATAAATTATGCTAATAATAATTTTTGTAGTTCTGCCAGTGAACTAACCTGGTAACGAGGCGCAATGTTATTATCTGCAATAGCGCCATGCATATTAAGCCAGCAGGTATCAATACCGGCATTGATTCCCCCTTGAATATCAGAATGAAGGTTATCGCCTACCATCAAAATATTTTCTTTCGCAGGATTATTCATTAAATTGAAAGCATGTTCGAATATTGCGACATCGGGTTTGGCTGCCCCCACTTGTTCAGAAATAATCAGTGGGGAAAAAACATTTTTTAACCCTGTGCGTTCCAAACGTACAGTTTGCAACTCAGTAAAACCATTCGTAATAATGCCCATATTAACTTTACCGCTCAGTGCGTCCACCAATTCGCGTGCACCGGGTAACAATGAACAGATATCGGCCATAGCGATTAGAAACTCACTGTTCAGTCGCGTAGCGGCAACACCCAACTTTTCAGCCCACATCTCAAAACGGGTATTCTGTAATTCAGTCGCTGATATTTTCCCATCTTGATAGTCAACCCACAGCGGCTTATTAACCAATTGATAATGGTCGAAATCCTGTACGGAGAAATCCACGTTAAAACGTGAAAACATCAGCTTTAACCCCTCATAGGCATCAAAGTGAAATAATGTTTCGTCCGCATCGAACAGTATCCATTGGTATTTCATTACTCTTATCTCTCAGACATTATTAGGCGCGTTATGGTAGCGATTATTGTGCATTGACTCAAGCAAGTAGTGCAGCTGATATCTCACGATTAATCGTCAGTGTCGCCTCTCCCGTGATCAGTGGTACATCAAATGCTGCTAATATTTTCCGGTTGATTTCAACCATAGCATCGTCAAGTTTTACCTCCATATCTGCCGCAATATCGGCTAATTTATCCCGTTCCCATGAATCCCGAGAAATAAGCAACTTCAAGAATGTCTTAATACTATCCGGTAACTGAGTGGTGACTGCAGCCATTGATTGCGGATTAATTTCTTCCGGGGTTGGAACAATGGCTGTTTCTATGACAAACAGATTTTCAAGTAATTTGACCAATTCTTGGCTTTCTTTTTTCAGCAGATTTACCCGGTCGGCATCAGTAATAATCTCAGTGGCTGGAGATGGCAGGCTTAATGTCATTGGGGTCGCGCGGCTATCTAGGTCGGAATAAACCAATTTGCTATCCAGAGCAAAGCGCTGGTATACCCGCTCAAGAAATTTCACTTCTTGCGGCGTTATTGTCCCCTCGACTTGAATGAGGTGAGCCAGAAAACGAGCAATAACGCGACGATTCTCTATTGAAAGTGGTTCCAGATTATTTTTGAGCGCCAACAACGTATTACTTTTGCGAATCCCCGGTTGTAGATAGGCTTTTAGCCGCATACGTTGACCTGGACTTAAAAAGCCCCAAGCATCAATATGCCGGGTGAGTATGATGGATTCAGGTTCCCCAATACGGCCATCGATCATCACCGCAGCACAGGCCAGTTCCACTGCAAGCATGGTCACACGGTAAATATCAAAAGTGGCTGACTCGGCAACCAACGATTCAATAGGGAATAACGCGACAGTATCTTGTAATACTGGCGTACGGTTATCAGCCCTTACATCAGGCTCAACCCCCACTTGCAAGGAAGCCAATGCATAGGTCAACGCCATCACATGGCTGCGTGATAAACGCTCTAATGGCTTAGTACCGCAGGCCGTGCTGAGTTGAGTAAATAATTCAGCTAATGTCACCATCAGCAAACCATAACCCACTCTAGTCTTAATACTTTCCAGCTCGGTTTTTAATTCCTTAGACCACAATATCATTGGCATTAATAACTGCCCTTCCAACGACATTTTCTTCTTAGGATTGACACTGGCAAAACGGTTATAGATATCGAGATCTTGCTGACAGGCTTCAAATATTGTCCGAAGTTTATCGCGGTGAGCCTTACACACAGCGACATTGGGTAGGTCAGCTATCTGCTGGAAAAACTCTTGCCCCATTAAACCCGCAGAGGCTGGGCGATAAAATATCTGTAACTTAGTTTTATTAATCGGTAATAGGAAACCCTCACCATACTGTTCTTGATATCGCTGTTGGAACAATGTGGCAAAAGCCTCTGCGCAATGAGCCATCGAAATATTCTGATTGATGGCAGGATCCGCTTCCCCCCAAGCAAGTGCCCATGCCGCGGGCAAAGGTTTCTGGTCTATAGCCAATTGCCCTAACCCAACCAAGAGCGCCAGAGGAAGTTCGGTCGAGGCTTCACGTGTGACAGGAGGGGGTGATAGATAGAGTTTCTCATCTATATTCACTCTGGATATATAAACTAATAAGTTCTGCGCATAATGATTGAATGCATTATTTTTGCCATAAATATTTAGCAGACGATTAATTTCAGTTTCGATAACGGGGAGTTCTTTTTTGGCCACGGGATCTATAGCTGCATCAATAAGTACGCGATGCTCTAGCCCATAGAAAAATAAGAACACATAGCCAATATCAGCCGTTGGGGATTTACGTCCCTCCGATAACCATTGCAAATAGGCTTTTCTCGCCTCTGGTGAACAAGTCGAATAATCCGGCGCACTGTCGATCAGCGGCAATGAAATATCGACATCTTCTGTTGCAACCTCCATGGAGGGATTAATAAATGCCGGTTCAGCACCGGTACGGTTACTTTTGTATTTATTACCGATGTAAACCATACCATCGGGTAAATTGATTCCAGCCACTACCGCCAGTTCTCCGGGGCGGAGCCAAGAAGCTCGGGCTAAAGAACCTCGGGATGCATCAGAGTGCTTGGGTTTGGGTTTTTTGTCCTCATCCACTTGTGGGTTTTTAGTTGATTCATCAGCTGCAACAGAATGTTCTGGATCTAATTGCGTAGGTGTCATTGGATAATCACCCAGATCAGGTATCGTCGCAGTTTTTTGCATATCAGTGTTGATAGATGGGACGGTGTGGGTCTTGGCACCTTTGAGATTTTGCCAGACAAAGTACATACATAAGATAGCTGCACTTAGTGCAATCCACGCCTCTCTTGGGATACCTGTTATCAGCCCTAAAACAACGATCAGTAGGATAACCCAGCCAGTACCGGTAGATTTTCTCTTAGCCACGATGGTTTATATGCCCCTATCTTAAAATAGTATTTTTTATTCTGCCTTTAATGGCAATTTTTAATAAATAATTCTTTTACACCGCTTTTTACATAAATAAAATGGTGTAAAAACCACAAAGGAAGCCAATAAATTAGACTTAAGCTAAATTTATCGGTTAAATAATAAGTCGCGTTTTATTTTAAATACTATCAGCTCCGCACTATTACCGAACTGAGTATGCAATAGATCAATTATGCCAGTTGATTATGCATTCAGCTAGCAAAGACTCAGGATCCACTGGATAAATTCTACGGCTTTAGGTTTGTCCAACGTGCGCTTAGGGTAAATTAAATAATAAGGTTTAGTGACGGGCAGTTTGTGTTGCGATAATTGAATTAAACGACCCTCTGCTAATTCTTTCTCAATCAAATGTTGCTGCCCTAGCAAAATGCCATTGCCTGCGATGGCTGAGTCAATCGCCATTGAGGTTAGATTGTAAATTGGCCCACGATTTGGCACGCAGTGCGCCCATTTAGCGGACAGCAACCACTCATGCCAGTCGGGCAGAAACTGCCCTTCTTTACCCCAATCAACATGAATCATCGGGTAATTAATCTTGTGCTTCCCCTCTGACCACGGAGTGATTAATAAATTTGGGCTGGCGACGGGGAAAACACAATCTTGAAATAACCTCTTTTTTTCTTGCTGAGGATAATGTTCGTCACCAAAGGCCAAATAAAAATCAGCAGAGGTCCGATTGAAATCTACTGCTGAATGCGTTGCATGAATATGGATATCAATATCAGGATGTTGCGACAGCCATTGTTTAAGATGAGGATTGAGCCAACGGCTAGCCAGTGCAGGTAATGCAAAGATATTCAGTGATAAATCGCCTTTATCACGCTCAATACTGTGTTGTGCCATACGCAATGTTTCAAAAGCTTGCTGTACATAAGCTAAATAAGCACTGCCTTGCGGGGTCAACGCCACACCAGATTTTGATCGGGTAAAAAGTTGAAGCCCCAAGTGCTGCTCTAACTGGCGAATTTGCTGACTAATGGCCGCAGGCGTTAATGACAAATGCTCTGCCGCACTAGCCAGGCTACCTGTCTTGGCTGCGGTTTCAAAGGCTAAAATAGTGGTTAATTTCGGTAAGCGAACTGCTTTATGACTGTTCATTCATCGCTTCCTTACCCATCTTACTGTGTCGTTATCGATAGCCAAACTTAACTTATCAGTAACGTTTTATTGTTATTCCAGTTACACGTAATCCTATACCGTTAGAAAGATAAACCAAGCAACATTTAGCATGACTGTGGGGATATATGCAGAAACTCGCTGAAATCATTAATATGACCACCCATCCCATCAATGATGTGACATTCGTCGCGCAATGTAAAAACACCTTAGAAACTTACGGCGCATTAGTCTTATCGGATTTTTTATTACCGCTGGCCCTAGGTAGCATTAAGCAAGAGGGAGTTGAGAATCAGCACTTGGCTTATTATGCCGCGAATCAACACAATGTTTATCTGACAAAAACTGATGCAAATTTTCCCACTGACCATCC
The DNA here is from genome assembly GCF_044905075.1 of Yersinia vastinensis. Classification (NCBI taxonomy): domain Bacteria; kingdom Pseudomonadati; phylum Pseudomonadota; class Gammaproteobacteria; order Enterobacterales; family Yersiniaceae; genus Yersinia; species Yersinia vastinensis. Next base: position 2,353,159 of record NZ_CP173260.1, on the reverse strand, counting down.
CAGAAATCGACTGGTAACGTCATCAAAAGGTTGTATTACTGACGAACAAATTCCTGCAAATTCAGCGCTCAGAACCTTATATACCGCTAACGCTTTTCAAGATTTTCTATGTGCCGTATTAAATGAAGAACAGCTCTACCCCTATGCTGACTCGCTCTCTTCCATTAATTTGCACTATGCCAGTCAAGGTCAAGAGTTGGGCTGGCATTTTGATAACTCGTCATTTGCCATCACCTTATTAGTTCAAAAACCTCAGGCGGGAGGTGTTTTTGAATATATAGAAGAGATGAGAGATGCAGATAAAGGTGAAATGAATTATGCCGGGGTAGAAAAGTTGCTCAATCACCAAATTACCCCTAAAACATTACAGATTGAACCTGGTGACTTAGTGCTATTTAGAGGTAGAAATGCAATTCATCGAGTGACGCCAACCCAAGGTGATATCACCCGCATGCTGGTAGTGTTGGCGTATAATGCCCAGCCAAATATTTCATTATCTGAAACTGCCCGAATGACTTTCTATGGGCGTATCTAACTTTTATCTGGCATTACGAATAAACTTATTTCTGCTTGACGGATACACGGCCCGCCAAGCAGAAAATATCCGTCTTAAACAACCCCGGTTGTCACACTAAAATGGCGAGTTTCTCCCGGTGCCAACATCAATAACGTACCCTTTTCTTTTGCAGCTAAATACCCTTCAGGGCGGCAAGTCGCCGGTAAAATAAATGCGGCCACTTTTTGATCGCCATTATATAGGATCCAGCGAGTACCATAATTAAATTGCGTCGTTGAAAAACGAGTTACAAAACGATGTCCTTGTGGGGCCAACATAAAGAACTCGGCTTCATCAACGTATTGTGATAAATCATCAGCAAAGAAAACAATCTCCGGATCATAAAACTCCGGCTCATTTAAATCCGTTAACCCTGCCGGACGATCCCGTAATTGTTGGGTGTATTCCAACCATTGCGGTGTAGGGCGAACATGAGCAGGAACCGTCTCACGTAATTTTAAGGCTGATCCCGGTAAGTTTTGGCGGAATGTAGCTCCGGGAATATAGGTGTAATTCATATGACACATATATTGGAGAGGCATTGGGACACTGGCCAAGTTGGTGACATTCATTTCTATATCAAACTGCGTACTACCCGCTTTCAGTCTTACTAACGGTTGGGCGCAATAGTGATCACCAAATCCTTTTACATATTCCACACTGCCCGCCAATGCCAGTTGATCGCCATCAATAAGTAACCAAGCATAATCCATCTCAGCACAGGGCATTTCTCCATGCAGAACGTGATCATCTTCCGGTGAAGGGCAACCATTGCGACGTAAACCTGAATGGAAAGCAAAACAACCGTAGGTGTCCACAATATTCTCTCCCCGCTTGGGCTGAGAAAACATGTTATCCATTTTCAGATTATGGCCATCAAACTCTGCATCCCAAATCATCTGACCATAGTAAGGTAAAATTGTCACATAACCCCGGGAGTTGGTTATTTTTAATGCTTCAATACCAGATGCATACTTAAAACTGGTCACGGTAAAGTTGTCGCAACGGAAGATTTCCTGCTCATGGCGACTGAATTGTTCGCGAAACAGCGCTATTTTAGCGATCATTATAAATACTCCCCCGCTTAACTAGGATTCGTTATTTGCCAATGTTGCCGCATTTGTCCGCTGTTTATTGCGCAGCTCACCCCAGAAATAGAAACCGACATAGGCGAAACACAATAAAGAGACAAAGAAAGCGTGCTGCATTGAACCCAAATGGTCAGAAACAAAGCCCTGTAACGCAGGAACTACCGCAGCACCAACAATTGACATAACAATAATGGCTCCTGCAACTTCGGTATATTTGTTGTCTACTGTATCCAAAGTACCCGCATAGATAGTGGCCCAGCACGGTCCAAATAACACACTAACAAACACTGCTGCATAAACAGCCGTAAAGTTAGGTACACAGACCACATATAACAGGGTTAACACCCCCAAGATGGAATAGGCAATTAATACTTTCTCGGCTTTAAAACGGGTCATCAGGAAATTGGCGACAAACTTACCGATGAAGAAACAAATAAAGCTGTAGATCATAAAATTTGAGGCATCTCGTTCATTAGATGCACCAAGATTCAACGCCAGACGGATGGTAAAAGACCATACAGCAACTTGCATACCAACATAGAGGAATTGAGCCACAATCCCTTTTTTGAAACGGCTGTTCCCTGCCAGATATTTCAGCGTCTCTTTTAATGAAGGTTGAGCAACTTTTTTATTACTGTCACCCTGAGGTTTACAATGGGGATAACGAGTAACAATAAACAACAACATTACCAGTAATAAAACAAAAATCAGGTATTTATATGGCTCTAATGTATGTTCTAACATACTAAGACGAAATTCATGGATCTGTTCCGGTGTCATCGATGCCATTTGAGTTTGTAAACTATCACCCTCTTGGAATACCAGATACTTCCCTAAAACAATTCCCATCAATGCGCCAATAGGATAAAACGTCTGGCTGATATTAAGGCGTAGAGTGGCATAATCTTTATGACCAATCATTGAGCTGTAGGTATTCGCCGCAGTTTCAAGGAAACTTAGTCCAATGGCAATGGCAAAAATAGCCGCCAGAAACATAGTGTAAGTTGCCATGTGGGACGCTGGATAAAACAACGTACAGCCAACAATATAAAGTGTTAACCCAATCAAGATGGCCACTTTATAACTACTTCTTTTAATAACTAATGATGCGGGGATTGCAATCAGGAAATAGCCACCGTAGAACGCACTTTGAACCAATGCACTCGCAAAATCACTAAGTGCAAAAACACTTTTGAATTGGGTAATTAAAATATCATTCAGGCTGGCTGCGCATCCCCAAAGCGGGAATAAGCATGAGAGTAAAATAAATTGGAACAGAGGTGTTTTATTTAAATAGCCATCTGGCAATTGAACGGTATTCAGGCGCATTTTATTTTCCTTGGTGTAGGGTATTTAAAAAATCAATAAATTGCGACGCGTCAGGGTAAGAACGTTGTGTTCCTTTGCCAGTGACACTGTATGCTGCAAAAGCAGAAGCGATTTCCATCGCTTTTAATACATTTCCGTGTTGAACATATTCATGAGCAAAACACCCAATGAATGCATCGCCAGCACCGCTAGTATCGATGGCGTGGACACTCACTGGGGGCACATGATGAATTTCTTCACCGTGCATCCATAATGAACCTCGGTGACCCAAGGTAATGATTAGATTATGCAAACCTTTATCAAGTAAGCTGCGCCCTGCCCGATAAATATTATCAAGGCTGTCTACGGGCATTCCGGTCAAAATAGCGAGTTCAGTTTCATTCGGCATAAAGAATTCACACTGACAGGCATAGCCAATATCGAGAGCTTTAGACGCAGGTGCAGGATTAAGAATGACTTTGATATGGTGCTGACGAGCAAAATCAATGGCGGCGTAGACAGTTTCCAGCGGTATTTCGAGTTGCAGTATGATTAATTGGCAGGCTTTTAAGGCATCGGCAGCAGCATCTATATCTGCTGGTAACAAGTGATTATTCGCCCCTTTGATAATTAGAATGCGATTTTGTGACGATTTATCGACAAAAATTGGCGCTACACCACTGGAGGTTCCTGCAACTGTTTGCACATATTGAGTATCTACCCCAGCTTTTTGCAGATTTTGTATCGTATTTTCAGCAAAAAGATCATCACCCACACGAGTGACCATCATAACGTTAGCACCTAATCTGGCTGCTGCTACCGCCTGATTAGCCCCTTTCCCACCACACCCAATTTCAAAATCCGGGGCCTCTAATGTTTCCCCAACTTGCGGCATTTCATCAATGTAGGTGATTAAATCAACCATGTTCGAACCAATGACTGCGATATCCATTGTCCCTTCCTTTATACTTTTTTTATCGTTTAATGTTAATGCAATAACATTATCAGGCGATAAATGTTATGTATGTGACAATGATCGCAGCATTGAAAGGGAGTTAATTCCACTAGGCCTTAACCAGGCAGTCATAAATGTTATTATTATAACAACTGGTAAGCAGCGATAATGTGAATGGAGGATATCGACGGGAAAAGGAATGTTGATGGGACAACAGCAATAAAAATCCCGGCCAAGACAGCACCGGGATGATTCTGCAGAAAGTGAGGAAACTTATTTAATCGCCATATTATTTAATCGCCATAGCATCACGCATGGTAAAGAACAGGTCCGTTTGATCTGTTAAACCCACAACATTTGCCGCATGTGGCCCGTAAGCGGCTATACGCAGCTGTGTACCAGTATGGCCTTGAGAATCATCTTCAGAATTACCGTAACTGATAGCCATTACCGCACCATCTTTTGTCGTTAATGCCTGAGTCAGGCCGGGTGCTTTCGCATCGGCTTCGATAATTTGGCTGGAATGTGCATGGTCTGCCGTTACGATAACTAAAGTGTTGCCATCTGCACGGGCGAATTCCAATGCTTTTTGTACTGCTTCGTCTAGATCAACTGTTTCGCCAAATTGGCCACACGGGTTAGCGGCGTGATCTTGCTTATCAATGGATGCTCCCTCGACTTGCAAGAAGAAACCATTTTTATTGGTTTTGAGCAAATCAATGGCTTTTTCCGTCATGACCGCCAGTGTTGGAATATCTTTAGTACGTTCAGCATTGTTTTCACAAACGACAGGCGGTTTATCAACATTGCCGTGGTAAGAGGCTTTTGGCCCCTGCCAACGCACAGGCATATTACCTGAGCTAAATAGCCCTAATAGCGGTTTTTGTTGGTCTGCTTGGTTGATTGCGTTCAAGTCATTAAGATTTTCAACAATCACATAACCGCGTGCTACAGCTTGATCACGCAAGGATTTATCTTTCCATTCACCGGCTTTAGCGAGTTGGCTGAATGATTTTGAGCCACCGCCTAAGGTGACATCAGCGCGTCCTTCAATCATTTGCTCAGTAATAGAACCTCGGCCGCCGTTTTCCAGCGCATTAGTACCGCATTTTTCACTGGTTTCTTCTGGACCGTAGCATTTACGCCCTGTGACATGCGCAAACTGTGCCGCTGGTGTGGCATCTTGTAATTCAGCCGTTGACACATTTCCAGTCGCTTTACCTGCTTTTTTAGCTAGCTCTAAAATAGTGACGTGATCTTTACCAAAAACATCAACACCCAGCGCGCCATTATAGGTTTTGACACCGGAAGACCAAGCCGTCGCTGAAGCAGCCGAGTCAGTGACATAATCGGGTTTCTGTGTTTTTTTATCTAATGAATAGTGAGTGTATTGTCCAGTGAGTGGTAGAGCATCAATGCCTTTGAAGAATCCGCCCGCCCCCATCGCATAATTACGTGCTGAGGTAATTTCTGAATCACCCATACCGTCGCCAATCAGTAAAATGACATTTTTTACCGTCTTATTGGATAACGAGTCGCGAAGTGCCTGAGTTTGATCACTCGTCAAACGGCGAGCTCCGCCAAATTGCGTGACATCGCCGTGAGCACTGCGATCATATAAACCTGTGGCGGCGGCAACCGCATTAGGCACGAATATTGAACTGCTTAAGATCAAGGCGGATAAGGCTATGCCGGACAAAGTGGATACGCGATTCTGCATGAGTAGAATTCCTTGTTGTAAAACAGTAATACAATTTGTATTTATTGGTTACAACGGATACTAGAACAGGCGAATGACGCTTTTATGACAATCGCAATGAATTATTAACCCTTATCTTTCAAGATTATTCTCAGCCCTTTCGCTGCCAAACGACAAAGTAGCGTTAAATTAGCCCCCCATTGGCACGCAAAACTTGCCCATTGATCCAACGGCCATCCTTGCCAACCAAAAATGCCACTGCTGCGGCGATATCTTCTGGGGTTCCTAATCTTTCTAATGGTGCCATTTTAGCCATTTTTTCAATCAGTTCTGGCGATTTACCATCCAAGAATAGATCCGTAGCTGTTGGCCCAGGAGCTACCGCATTGACCGTAATATTTCGGCCTCGTAACTCTTTAGCCAGAATGGCCGTCATCGTTTCAACCGCCGCTTTAGTGGCGGCATAAACCGCATATTTTTCCAGTTTCAAACCCACCACACTGGTTGAGAAATTAACAATGTGCCCTCCCTCTCTGAGCCGTTTCGCGGCTTCACGCATCCCGTTAAAACTTCCTTTTAAATTAATCGCAATGAGGTGATCAAAGTGTTCATCATCACTATCAGCAATTGTACTGAGAGACATAATTCCGGCATTATTGACTAAGACATCAACCCCACCAAAAGCCGTTTCTGCTTTAGCAAATAGTTGCGCCACCGCGGCAGAGTCACTGATATCCCCTTTTGCTGCCAGTGCATATCCTCCCGCTTGTTGAATTTTGCGCACCAATGCCTCGGCTTCATCGTCAGCTCGTGAATAATTTATAAGCACAGCAAAGCCATCTTGTGCTAAACGCTCTGCGATTGCAGCGCCAATCCCTCGAGAGGCCCCCGTGATAATGGCGACGGGCTGAGTTGTATTCGTCATAATCTTCCCCTAAAAGTGAGTTTAATTGTTCATCCACGTTCGTTGGCAGTGCGCCTGAAAGAGAGTTATTGCCAATGACATGAGTCAACAAAGAATGCCACTTTTGTCTATTCGGATAATCCACTATTATTCGATAACACTATCCGAATAAAGCGAACAATAAAGTGGACAGAATAGAGGCAATGCGCGTGTTTATCAGAATAGTAGAGCAGCGCAGTTTTACCCAAACAGCCCAAGATTTAAATTTGCCACGATCTACAGTGACAGACGCAGTAAAACAACTTGAAAAACGCTTAAATGTCCGCCTATTGCAACGAACAACCCGGCATGTCAGCCCAACACTGGATGGGGAAGCTTACTATCAGCGCTGCCTGCGAATTATTGCTGATATTGAAGATGCTGAAATGGCCTTTGCCAATGCGAAGCCTCGAGGTTTGCTGAGAATAGATGTACAAGGGACTCTGGCGCGCCATTTTGTTCTGCCACAATTACCTGATTTTATTGCTCGATACCCGGATATTGAATTATTTATCAGTGAAGGTGACCGACTGGTTGATTTAATTCGCGAAGGTATTGACGGGGTGTTACGTGTCGGCAACTTACAAGACAGCGATATGGTTGCCCGCCGAGTGGCCCTATTGCCGCAAGTCACCTGTGCTGCACCACGTTATTTGCAACAGCATGGCACACCCAATACGCTGAATGAACTTGCCGGGCATCAGATGGTTGGTTTTCGCTCCAGCGCAACAGGCAGTTTGATGCCGTTAGAGTTTGTAACTGGCGCTATAATGCTGCCTGTCGCCGAAAAAGATCATTCGCTTCAGCTCTCGATAACTCACTCAACACCTGAAGTTCATCAAGTAAAGTTACCGACAGTGCTATCAGTCAGTGGCGCAGAAAGTTTCGTGGCTGCTGCCCGGCTAGGGCTTGGGATTATCCAAGTACCGCGCTATCACCTTGAGCCAGACTTAATGGCTGGTACGTTGGTTGAGATATTGCCAGAATATGCTCCACCTCCCATGCCAGTCTCTTTTCTATATCCTCATAGCCGCCAACTTTCACCACGAGTACGTATTTTCAGTGACTGGTTAAAGCAATTGTTTCTTGTGACCGAGATATGAATGCCTCGACCTGTCATATACAAATTGATTGTGGTTTAAATCATGGCAGCCGAACGGATTAACCTGACTGCCGTGATGTATTATTGTGCTTTCTCGACTGACTGATAAATATCAATATCAAAATAGCCATCAGTCATGCCGTCATTGAGGTAAACCTCATAACACGCACCTTCAACTGACCGATACCCACTTTGGGGCAGATGCTGGTTATATAATTCACCCCATGCTTTAGCGTAATCATCATCTATTACTCGGGTGTGATACACGGCATATAAACCACCGGGGATCACTTGTAATTGTAGTTGACCACTGAGTTGTGCGGGCAAGACATAATCATCAGCGACGGACAATGAGACATCAGCTCGCAATTGAGCCGGAGGGTTGGTATCTGGGTTATCCCAGTAAAGTGCTAGCCAATCTTTACCTGGAATTTGGTGCTGCGTATAAAGTGATGAAAGTTGCTCAAAGCCCCGGGGAATAGTCTCATGATACGGGCCTACGACCCGGATGCTGACGATCTGCTGCGGTTGTTTTTCAACTATCTTGAATGTCATATCGCGACCTCGACTTAATGGTTTCAATAAAAATTAAGTGACTAAAGATACGATGTTACAGATACTGTTCATTTATACAGTATAGCGTGATTTTATGACATTTGATTAATTTTCGACCTTGATTTGTGAACGGCTTCGCAAAAAATCATCAGCCTGTTCAAGTTGAAGATGGCTGAAAACCATGATTCCGTGGCGGCGTAATAATGCAGTAGTTACCCCCGGACCAGTGCGTTGCGTTCCACTAAAATGGCCATCATAAATGCGACTACTGCCACACGATGGACTACCTTCAGTCAACACGGCCAAGAGACAGTGGTGTTTTTGTGCAACGTCTAATGCTTGATAAGCGCCTTGTAGAAACTCCCGGCTAACATCATTGCCCCACTGTTCAATCACCCGCGCCTGGCCTTGCAACACAGCTTCACCATTGCCCTGTTGAATTTCAGCCGGGGGACGTGGTACAGGCATTCCTGCTGCTAATTCAGGACAAGCCAACACTAGCCGCCCTTCATCCTGCCAACGCTGGATAATTTCATCATGGACAGACAGAGCTCTGCCATTATAACGGACGGGTTTCCCCATGAGACAGGCACTAATCAGGATACGCGCAGGTTTGGATTCCACGTGATTATCAACCTTACTATTATGAGTGTTATAAACTAAACATGACGATTAAGATCGATAATAACGAATTAATGGTTACCCGTCATAAATCCAGCTTGATGATTAGCACAAAACAGATATTTCCGGGGAAATAAATGAGCCAGCCATTTATTTTGAGTACCCAATATTCGCTAAAACTTGCGGTAACAATTGTGCTAGACGGCGAGCCCACGCTTTCTGACCATCGTGCTCAGTAATAAGATCTTGGCGAATTTCAATCCCCACATAGGGCAATTGCCGCTGTTCGGCGTGGAATGGCAACGTAAAATCGGTGGCATCCGTCATCGCATAAGGTTCATTAATACCGACATGCAATGAACTATCTTGTTGTAACAATGCAACTAATTGCAAAGCAAAATCTGGATTGCGGTTAAATAAAGTGCCAATTTGCCAAGGGCGGTCACTGTTTTTAAATGATGGTGTAAAACTGTGCATGGAGATAATAACACTGGGCTGACCGCTATCACGGCGTCTATCAAGTGTCTGTGTAATCAAATCATGATATGGCTGGAAGACTTCAATTCGACGGGCTTGTGCTTCTTCTACGGTAACACCTATATTGCGTACAATTCGTGTATGTTCCGAGATTTCGGGGATAGAACTGGCAATACCCGGTGTGCGGTTACAATCAATAACTAAACGCGAATAACGTTGGTGAATTAATGTCGCATCAAGATACTGACTGAGTAACTGCGCAGTCGCTAATGATCCAATATCCCAACCAATATGACGGTCAATCTCTCCTGCGGGTAAACCCAAATCGCCTAGCTGAGTTGGGATACGTTGCCCTGCATGGTCAGCTAGCAGAATAAAAGGTGAGCAACTCTCGGGGTTTTCAATGACGGCAGCCTGAGGATCGCCATCGCGTAATAAAGGATACGAAATCGTATTCGACATGAATTGAGCACCTGATTAGGAGTGGGTTTCACAAACAATACTGTCTATGAAGTCTGTTTAACAAACTCTCATCCTAGCGGCTAATACCCGCTTCGCCCACCTCAACCTTATAACTAAACGCTCTGCGTTATGCGATTGATGCCGCAATAAGAACAGTTTTTTGCTTTCATACCGGGATTGTGATCTATCGATGCTATCTTTCATGCAATAATTACCGCTAAAATTTTCATCAACCTCTCTTTTCATCAACCAATGGCAGCAAGGTAGCGGAAACTTATGGAAACGTTTTTGATTGATAGGATGGCAACCCCGCAAGGTGAACTGTTGCTAATTGCAGATGAGGAGCACCGGCTACGCGCTATTGATTGGACCGATCATTACGACCGTCTGATGAAATTACTGCACAATCATTACGGCAAAAATAGCTTTACGTTGGTTGAAAAACGTAATCCCGGTGGGTTAAGTGAAAGTATGCAACGCTATTTTGCCGGTGAGCTTAGTATTATTGACACGTTGCCAGTGAAGACTGCCGGCACTGATTTTCAGCGTCAGGTCTGGGAGCAACTGCGAAAAATCCCTTGCGGTCAGACGATTACCTATGGCGAGTTAGCAAAACGTATTCATCGTCCAACTGCTTCGCGAGCGGTTGGGATGGCGAATGGCTTAAACCCAATTTCTATTGTTGTCCCCTGTCACAGGGTGATTGGCCAGCAAGGCGCATTGACGGGTTATGCTGGTGGTGTAGAGCGAAAACGGTGGCTATTAATGCACGAGGGTTATCTTTTAGCACGCTAACTATTCTTACTCTTATCAGAAGCAAGAAAAGATGTTAAAATTGACGCATATCAATATTAATGGGAATACCCTATGATCCCGGAAAAACGCGTAATCCGACGTATCCAGTCTGGTGGTTGTGCAATTCACTGTCAGGATTGCAGTATTAGCCAGCTCTGTATTCCGTTTACCTTAAATGAAAATGAGCTGGACCAGCTCGACAATATCATTGAAAGGAAAAAACCTATTCAGAAAGGACAGGCGCTGTTTAAAGCAGGTGATGAACTTAAATCCCTGTATGCCATCCGTTCCGGGACCATTAAAAGTTATACCATTACCGAAGAAGGTGATGAGCAGATTACCGGTTTTCATTTGGCTGGCGACTTAGTCGGCTTTGATGCTATCAGTAATTTACAACACCCAAGTTTTGCGCAAGCCTTGGAAACATCCATGGTGTGCGAAATCCCGTTTGACACACTGGATGACTTATCTGGCAAAATGCCAAATCTGCGCCAGCAGATGATGCGATTAATGAGTGGCGAGATAAAAGGTGATCAAGACATGATCTTACTGCTTTCTAAAAAGAATGCAGAAGAGCGTCTGGCTGCCTTTATTTATAATCTTTCCCGCCGCTTTGCACAGCGTGGTTTCTCCCCACGCGAGTTTCGTCTAACTATGACGCGCGGCGATATCGGCAATTATTTAGGTCTAACAGTAGAAACCATTAGCCGCCTATTGGGCCGTTTCCAGAAAAGCGATATTCTGAGTGTGAAAGGCAAGTATATCACTATCGAGAATACCGAAGCGCTGGCACAGCTAGCGGGTAATCCAAGACCCAGTCTTTAAACCGAATATCAGACCAGTAAATACTTCAGAGGATAACTCTTATTTATTGGTCTGATTAGCGCTCTCCCTGTCCTCTTTGACTTTCATGGTTTACTCTTTAACTAACATACTGTTAATTCACGGTTGTAAGGAGACTCTATGGCAAAGTATCAGAATATTCTGGTGGCTATTGACCCCAATCAGGATGATCAGCCTGCATTAAGACGTGCAGTTTATCTTGTGCAGCGCAATGGCGGCACAATTAAAGCATTTTTAGCTATTTATGACTTGTCCTATGACATGACCACCCTGCTATCTCCTGATGAGCGTACGGCTATGCGCAAAGGGGTTATCAGCCAGCGTTCAGCATGGATAGGCGAACAGTGTCGGTTTTACCTTGATGCTGGCGTCCCTATAGAAATAAAAGTGGTGTGGCACAACAAACCCTACGAAGCTATTATTCAGGAAGTGTTGAAGTTCAAGCACGATTTGCTGCTGAAAATGGCACATCAACACGATCGTCTAGAATCTATTATTTTCACACCAACTGATTGGCATCTATTACGTAAATGTCCGTGCCCGGTTTGGATGGTTAAAGACCAACCTTGGCCGGAGGGCGGGACAGCATTGGTCGCAGTCAACCTCTCTAGCGAAGACCCATTACATGACCCACTTAATTTACGCCTAGTGAAAGAAACCCAAGAGTTGGCCGAACATGTTAACCAAACTCAAGTTCACTTGATTAGCGCCTATCCAGTAACTCCGATTAATATCGCCATTGAATTGCCTGATTTTGACCCGAGCGTTTATAACGATGCTATTCGTGGTCAGCATTTGGTGGCCATGAAAGCATTACGTCAGCAGTTTGGTATTGATGAAAAATTCACCCATGTGGAGAAAGGGTTACCTGAAGAGGTTATTCCCGATCTGGCTGAGCACTTACGTGCGGGAGTGGTGGTTCTGGGGACATTGGGCCGCACTGGATTATCTGCCGCCTTTATTGGTAACACGACAGAACATGTGATCGACCATCTAAAATGTGATTTGTTGGCAATTAAGCCGGAAGGATTCACATGTCCAATTGAAAGTGATGAAGATCAAGAGGATGTAGAGTAACCGCCCTTTCACTTGATGTTCATGTTTACTCCAAAAAAGAAGGGCCACATCAGTGGCCCTTTTCAGTTATCGCGTTAACGATTACAACGCGCGTAAAATAGCTTCAACGCTATCTTTCGCATCGCCAAACAACATCTGAGTATTGTCTTTGAAGAATAACGGATTCTGCACGCCAGCATAGCCGGTGTTCATTGAGCGTTTAAAAGCGATAACGCTTTGCGCTTTCCACACTTCCAACACTGGCATCCCTGCAATCGGGCTACGCGGATCTTCAAGCGCGGCTGGGTTGACAGTATCGTTGGCACCAATCACCAACACGACATCAGTACTTGGGAAATCATCATTGATTTCGTCCATTTCCAGCACCACGTCGTAGGGTACTTTTGCTTCAGCCAATAACACGTTCATATGACCAGGCAAGCGCCCCGCTACCGGGTGAATACCAAAGCGAACTTTGACCCCACGAGCTTGTAATTTTGCAGTGATTTCCGCCACCGGATACTGTGCTTGCGCTACCGCCATACCATAGCCAGGGGTGATAATAACTGAACTTGAGTTTTTCAACAGCTCGGCCACTTCCTCCGCAGTAGTTTCGCGGTATTCACCCATCTCTTCAGCATCACCGGTAGAAGAACCGTCAGTACCAAAGCCGCCAGCGATAACGCTGATAAATGAGCGGTTCATCGCTTTACACATGATGTACGACAGAATGGCACCGGAAGAACCGACTAATGCCCCGGTGACGATCAACAGGTCGTTGCTCAACATAAAACCAGCGGCGGCTGCAGCCCAACCAGAGTATGAGTTCAGCATCGAAACCACAACCGGCATGTCTGCACCGCCAATAGACGCCACCAGATGCCAGCCGAAGCCCAGCGCAATTAACGTCATCAATAACAGTGCGACCACTTGAAGGGCCACGCTGTCGGTTTTGACGAACAGAATCATCAGCAGGAATGAAACAATCAGCGCGACCAAATTCAACTTATGGCGTTGTGGCAACATCAGCGGCTTGGATGAAATAATTCCGCGTAATTTACCGAAGGCAACAATAGAGCCAGTAAATGTTACCGCACCGATAAAGATACCGAGGAACACCTCTGTCAGGTGGATATTCACCATCACGGCATCCATGACTTCAGAGCCATGATCCAGATAGCTGTTAAAGCCAACCAGGACTGCCGCCAAGCCCACGAAGCTGTGCAGAATCGCCACCAACTCTGGCATTTCAGTCATTTCGACTTTCTTCGCCAGATAAATACCAATTGCCCCACCAATCACCATGGCAATGATAATCCAGGCAACGTTACCTGAGTCAGGCCCCAGAATGGTCGCAATAAGTGCGATGGCCATACCGGTGATACCGAAAGTATTACCTTGTTTGGATGTTTCGTGGCGCGACAGCCCAGCCAAACTGAAAATAAATAAAATCGCAGCAACTATGTACGCAGCTGTAACGAGACCACTAGACATCAGTTACCCCTTCATTTTTGTATGACATTGTTTTTATCAACATTTTTATATAAACCTAGTTTTATATAAGCTTAATTTTTACGGAACATTTTCAGCATGCGCTGGGTGACGGTAAAGCCACCAAAAATGTTGATACTGGCGATCAGCACGGCAATAAAGGATAAGAAGCTCACCCAGCCGCCATGACCAATCTGCAACAATGCACCAACCACAATAATACCTGAAATGGCGTTAGTTACTGACATCAAAGGGGTATGCAGTGCATGACTGACATTCCACACGACGTAGTATCCAACCACACACGCCAATGCAAAAACCGTAAAGTGGGATAAAAACTCTTTCGGAGCAACATTCGCTAACCAACCAAACAACACAATCGCCAGTGCCATAATGATATATTTCGGCCACGGCGATGATGGTTTAGCCTCTTCTTTCACCAGTGGTGCAGCTTTAGCCGCTTGAGGTTGTGCTGATACTTGAATAGGTGGTGCAGGCCAAGTAATTTCACCGGTTTTCACTACGGTAACGCCACGAATCACGGTATCTTCGAAATCAATATCAATCTCGCCATTTTTCTCTTTGCAGAGTAATTTCAGCAAGTTAACCAGGTTCGTACCATAAAGCTGGGAGGATTGAGTTGGTAAACGGCTTGGTAAGTCAGTGTAGCCGATGATTTTCACGCCATTCTCTGTGACTGTGACTTTATCAGCAACGGTGAGTTCACAGTTCCCTCCGGTTTGCGCGGCTAAATCGACAATCACGCTACCTGATTTCATTGATGCCACCATCTCTTTGGTGATCAAACGTGGCGCAGGTTTGCCAGGAATCAATGCCGTTGTGACGATAATATCGACTTCAGCCGCTTGCGCTGCAAACAGTTCCATCTCGGCTTTGATGAAAGCTTCAGACATCACTTTTGCGTAGCCATCACCGCTGCCTGCTTCCTCTTCAAAATCGAGTTCAAGGAATTCAGCGCCCATACTTTGGACTTGTTCTTTTACTTCCGGACGGGTGTCAAAAGCACGAACAATCGCCCCTAGACTCCCCGCGGCACCGATGGCAGCCAGCCCGGCGACACCAGCCCCGATGATCACCACTTTTGCCGGTGGCACTTTACCTGCGGCAGTAATTTGCCCGGTGAAGAAACGGCCAAATTCATGTGCGGCTTCAACAATGGCGCGATAACCTGCAATGTTAGCCATTGAGCTAAGTGCATCCATGGATTGCGCACGCGAGATACGTGGTACAGAATCCATTGCTAATACAGTGACTTGACGCTCTGCCAGCTTTTGCAGTAATTCAGGGTTCTGAGCCGGCCAGATAAAGCTGACTAAAGTGCTCCCCGCACGCATCAGAGCAATTTCATCCTCAAGGGGGGAATTCACTTTGAGAATAAGATCGGATTGCCACACATCGGTGGTATCCGTAATGGTGGCACCCGCTTCCTGGTACGCCGCATCGTCAAAACTGGCTAAATGGCCAGCTCCGCTTTCAATCGCCACGGTGAAGCCTAATTTCAGCAATTGTTCCACCGTTTTCGGCGTTGCTGCAACACGGGCTTCATTGGCCAACCGCTCTCTTGGTACACCAATACGCATAATGTTCCCTTTTTACCTGTCTTTGATGATGAGTATTGTCATCCTGCCTATATACCCTACAATTTCAATTATTCTAGGGTGAGTCTCGGTTCTACCGAGCCACGGGCAAAACCTGCTTCGCTATAGCTCCCTATAACCTACTGAAAATGTGACCGATGATCCATATCTGTGTGTGCTGCAAATGCAGTTTTTGCACTAAAACTGGCAAGCGGAAAGAACTCTGTATAATTCACTATAAAAATATTATTTACTAGCGGCTTGTCCTGCAACTTTGCGCCAAAATAATGAGCGTTATCAAAATCACGCAACTCAGTAACGGCGCGGTTTCAGGTTAGCAAAATGTAAATAATCCGCACTTATGACGTTAAAGCTATTATTCGTAAAGCTTATTACCATTCTTAATGTAAAGTAACTCTAGGCTAAACTTCATAATTCACATGCTAAGTCATATAAATTGCGGAGACACTCGCCATTATTACATGTAATAATCATCTGCTAGTCTGTTACACATCAATTGTTCCGCACGTATCAACGTTAATGCGCAAGGCGAAAGGATTTTTTATGAAGCTGAAATACACGATCATCGCATCGGCATTGCTATCACTCACCGCGCTTTCTGCTGCACAAGCGGCAAAAGAACTCGCACCAGAGCAAGCAGCAGCCATCAAGCCCTTTGATCGCATTACTATTACTGGCCGGTTTAATGCAATCAATGAAGCAGCTGATGCGGTATCCCGCCGTGCTGACAAATTAGGCGCCGACTCCTTCTATATCCAAGATATCAACAGCAACAACAATGGCGGCAACTGGCGTGTAACGGCCGATGTTTATCATAATGATGCACCGGAAGTGAGCAAAGATACCCAGTATCGCGTCTTTAATGGTGTTAAAGAATTACCTAAGACTGAAGCCTACACCCTGCAACCTTATGACACCGTGTCTGTCAGTGGTTTCTTCCGTAGCCAGCCTGATATCAGTGAAGCTATCTCCAAAGCGGCCAAAGAGAAAGGTGCATACTCTTTCTTCATCGTTCGTCAGGTAGATGCAAACCAAGGTGGCAATCAGTTTGTGACGGCTTATATCTATAAAGAAGACGCCGCTAAACGTGTAGTACAAAGCCCAGATGTTATCCCTGCTGATTCTGATGCAGGTCGTGCGGCTCTTGCCGCCGGTGGCGCAGCCGCGGCTAACGTAGAAATTCCAGGTGTTGCTTCTTCCGGCACACCAAGTGCTGATGTTGGCCGTTTCTTTGAGACCCAATCATCAACAGGTAAGCGTTACACTGTAACTCTGCCTGATGGTACTCAAATTCAGGAATTGAATAACACCACGGCTGCACAGATGGTGCCGTTCGATTCTATTAGCTTTACTGGTCACTACAACAGCATGACGGACGTTTCTCACGAAGTCGCTAAACGTGCCGCGGCGAAAGGTGCGAAGTATTACCATGTGACTCGCCAATGGCAGAACAAAAGTGGCGGTAACTTGAGTGTTAGCGCAGATCTGTTCAAATAAGATTGTTTAAATATTCAGCGTAAGGGCAGCCATGAGCTGCCCTTTTGTTATTGACCCTCATTACAACATCCTTTTACTCATACTGATTGAATAATTTTTTATCTAAATCGCATAACCAATCATTGCATGATTGCCCCTCACTCCGTAAAATCTCCCGAAAATTTTAGGGCTATTATCTGTCAATTCTCGATGAATTAGCCTCATATAATGCTGCTTAATAGCCAGTAGCCACTCATTAATATTCTAAAAACCAGGATTCACAATTGGAAAGAAAACTCGGCCTGACTGCGCTAACTGCGCTGGTTCTTAGCTCAATGCTAGGCGCAGGTGTCTTCAGCTTGCCGCAAAATATGGCTGAAGTTGCCAGCCCGGCGGCATTACTTATTGGCTGGAGTATTACCGGCGTGGGGATTATTTTCCTGGCGTTTGCGATGTTACTACTAACCCGTCTACGCCCGGATCTAGATGGTGGGATATTCACCTATGCCAAAGAGGGATTTGGTGATCTCATCGGGTTTTTCTCCGCCTGGGGCTACTGGTTGTGCGCCGTGATTGCCAATGTCTCTTATTTAGTGATTGTGTTCGCCGCATTGAGCTTCTTTACCGATAAATCGGGCAGCATTATCTTTGGCGAAGGTAATACTTGGCAGGCGCTACTGGGTGCCTCTTTTCTGCTGTGGTTAGTGCATTGCCTAGTATTGCGTGGCGTACAGACTGCCGCCAGCATTAATCTGGCCGCAACGCTGGCAAAACTGCTCCCCATTGGCGGTTTTATTGTTCTGGCGGGGCTTGCTTTCAGCCTCGACACTTTCCGTTTTGATTTCACTGGTATCGCTCTGCACACCCCGGTTTGGCAGCAAGTAAAAGACACGATGCTTATCACTCTTTGGGTCTTTATTGGTGTTGAGGGGGCGGTGGTAGTTTCTGCTAGAGCACGCAATAAAAAAGATGTTGGTCGGGCCACCATGCTGGCGGTGGTTTCTGCTTTGTGCGTTTATCTATTGATTACATTATTGTCGCTCGGTGTGGTACCCCGTGCCGAATTGGCCGACATGCGTAACCCATCGATGGCTGGCATTATGGTTGAGATGATCGGGCCTTGGGGTGAAGTGATTATTGCTACTGGGCTGATTATTTCTGTTTGTGGTGCATATCTTAGCTGGACCATTATGGCCGCTGAAGTCCCGATGGTTGCCGCGAACCATGGTGCATTTCCTAAAATGTTCCGACAGCAAAATAAGCACAATTCCCCAGCAAAATCACTGTGGCTGACAAACAGCGCCGTACAAGTGGCACTGATTCTTATCTGGCTAACAGGCAGCAACTACAATACGTTGCTCACAATTGCATCTGAAATGATTCTAGTGCCTTACTTTTTGGTTGGCGCATTCTTATTCAAGGTAGCGATAAAACGTCAGGACTGGCGGTTAATTGTGGCGGCGAGTGGAGCTTGTCTATATGGCTTGTGGCTGATTTATGCCGCCGGCTTGCTGTATTTGCTGTTATCTGCCCTCTTATATGCGCCGGGTTTATTGGTGTTTATTTATGCACGAAAAGGGCATGAAGGGCTTCGATTACTCAATACTGTGGAACGTGCGGCAATCTGTCTGGTATTAATGGCTACCATTCCAGCAACTTGGCTCGTTATGCATTGAGTGCCCTGGCGCGTTGATGTTAATAATTCTCATGGGCAGGCCGGTTAAACCTGTTTGCCCATACGAGCATGGTCTTAAAATAGCTCATGGTTTTCCGTGCCTAATATATCTACAGATAAACATTCGCCCTTCTGACTTAATCCCATTGAAAGCGGAAATCTTTGCTTAATCTCACCAAGCTGTGCCGTTTCCAAAGGATAAGGTAGCTGAATATCTAACGCAGTTATCCCCTGTTGCTCGGCCAATTTAATCAATCGAATAATATTCGTTTCGTCACTGAGCTGAGTGGATAATACCTGTAATGCCAAGGCAGTAAGCCGCTCTTGGGGGGTGTTCTCTAATTCAGCCTGTGTTTTTACAACCATACCAAAAATGGGCATAACACCATAAATGGCATCAAGAAAACTCCACCGCTTTTTGCACGACGCGGCCAGAAATTCCGTGTAATCGAAGCAGACTTTTTCGCTCTGTGCTGGCACACCAATGTGTTCGCCACTCATCCCTCAGTCCTCAGTTGATCGATACAGCTATTCATTAACCACAGATATTGATATATAAACGATGGACGCAACTAAATAGAGATGACGATATAATCACTTTCATTAATATAATGAAATAATTTGCCCGTTGTCTAGCAATCAGTCATTGGCATTAATGACAAACAGAATAAGTAACATGCATAGTATTGCTGACAACAGCGCGCTATGCTGAATTCCGGCATTTTTAAAAACTGAAAAACATGACCAAAATTGTTTTTGTTGAAGACGACCCGGAGGTCGGGAAACTGATAGCAGCCTATCTTGGCAAACATGACATTGATGTGTTTGTTGAGCCACGTGGTGATACCGCGCAAGCTGTTATTGAACATCAGCAACCTGACTTAGTGTTGCTTGATATCATGCTGCCGGGAAAAGATGGGATGACGCTTTGTCGTGATCTGCGGCCCCGCTATGAAGGCCCGATCGTGCTGTTAACTTCTCTAGACAGTGATATGAACCATATTCTCTCTTTAGAGATGGGCGCGAACGACTATATCCTGAAAACCACCCCGCCGGCGGTATTGTTAGCGCGTTTGCGTTTACATCTACGTCAACATAATCAACAGCAGACCAAAGAAACCATCAGCCCCCCACTCACAGGTCATAACGCAATTCATTTTGGCTTACTGTGCATCGACCCAGTTAATCGACAAGTTAATCTAAGTGATGAAGAGATTACCTTATCAACTTCAGATTTCGATCTGCTGTGGGAACTGGCAACACATGCTGGAGTCATTATGGATCGAGAAGCGCTATTAAAAAACTTGCGTGGTGTCAGTTATGACGGGATGGACCGCAGTATCGATGTCGCAATTTCGCGCTTGCGCCGCAAACTCTATGACAATGCCCTCGAGCCTTTCCGTATCAAGACAGTACGCAATAAAGGCTATCTATTTGCGCCCAATGCTTGGGAGTTTGTGCAGCAATGAGGAAACTATTTATTCAGTTTTTCCTATTGCTATTCGTCTGCTTTTTGGTAATGGCGATGTTGGTCGGACTGGTTTATAAAGTCACAGCCGAACGTGCAGGCCGACAGTCATTAGATGACTTAATGAAAAGTTCGCTATCTCTCATGCGCAGCGAGCTACGTGAAATCCCGCTAAAGGACTGGAACAAAACCATTGCCACATTAGATTTAAATCTTTCTTTTCAATTGCATATTGAGCCACTAGATAAACGAGACCTTGGTGAGCGATTAAATAAACGCCTGCGAGCAGGTGAAATTATCGCTTTAGATGATGAATACACCTTCCTGCAACGGATACCGCGTAGTCACTATGTTCTTGCTGTCGGTCCGGTCCCCTATCTGTTTTATCTACATCAAATGCGTTTGCTTGATCTGGCCTTACTCATTCTGATTGGTATGTCTTTGGCTTTACCTGTATTTCTCTGGATGCGCCCTCATTGGAAAGATTTGCTTAAGTTGGAAAATGCAGCCCAACGCCTAGGGGCTGGGCACCTTGATGAGCGAACACATTTTGATCCTACATCCAGTTTGAGCCGCTTGGGAGTCGCCTTTAATCAGATGGCTGACAACATCAGCACATTGATTGTTAGCAAAAAACTCCTTATTGACGGCATTGCTCATGAGTTGCGGACCCCACTAGTTCGCTTACGTTATCGTTTAGCCATGAGCGATAATCTGACAGAAAGTGAACAACAAGCGTTAAATCATGATATTGGTCAGTTAGAAGCCTTGATTGACGAACTTCTCACCTATGCTCGTCTGGATCGCCCGCAGGTTTCCCTTAATCTGGAACCCATAGATCTACCGGGTTGGTTAACCACGAAAGTTATGGATATGCGCTTGATTCATAGTGAGCGTGAGATTGAACTTGATATCCCTCATCGCGGAGATTTTGGCGCTGTTGACTTGCGTTTAATGGAACGAGTTTTGGATAACCTGGTCAACAATGCGCTACGTTATTCCACTAAACGGCTGCGTATCGGGTTGTGGTTCGATGGTGATAATGCGTGTTTGCAAGTTGAAGATGACGGCCCAGGCATTCCATTGGATGAGCGAACCCGTATTTTTGAACCCTTTGTGCGCCTTGATCCCAGCCGAGATCGTGCAACAGGGGGATGCGGCTTGGGATTAGCGATTGTTCACTCCATCGCACAGGCATATCAAGGGAGTATCTCTGTCGATGCCAGTTCACTGGGAGGAGCCAGCTTCCGATTTTGTTGGCCAGTAAAAACGCTTTATGTGGTATCCACTGACCCAGATAGTGCCAAATAATCTAGTCCTATAAACAGCCACCAATAAAAACACGTTGGCATATCAGATTTTATGGAGTGTTCTATGACGACTGCCTATCAGCACCTGCGCACCACCTTCACTCGCCTTTCTCGCTTCGAGCATTTATCCGCTATTGCGGGATGGGATATGCAGACCATGATGCCAGCAAAAGGGAACCTTGCGCGTTCCGAGGCCATGGCTGAACTGAATGTACTACAACATCAGATTCTAACGGCTAAACAGGTGGGTGAATGGCTCACACAAGCCGAGCAAGAAAGTCTCAACGAGATTGAGCTGGCGAATTTGCGCGAAATGCGTCGTCATTACAATAATTCGGTGTTGCTACCAGAAGCGTTGGTTGAGGCTAAATCACTTGCTGGAGCCAAATGCGAGCATGCCTGGCGTCAACAACGTATCGCCAATGACTGGAACGGATTTGCAGAAAATCTGCGAGAAGTGGTCAAACTCAGTCGCGAAGAAGCATCAATTCGTGCTCGAGCGGCAGGTACCTCCCGCTATGACGCCTTGCTCAACTTATACGAGCCGGGGACAAACAGCGCCGATCTGGATCGTATTTTTGGTGACCTCAAACAATGGCTACCTACATTGCTGCAAAAAGTGACCACCAAACAAGCGAACGAGCCTTGCCTCATACCACAAGGGCCATTTGATGTAGAAAAACAGCGTCAATTAGGTTTGAGTGTCATGAAAGTGCTGGGCTTTGATTTTGACGGCGGGCGTGTTGATGTCAGTGTTCATCCATTCTGCGGCGGTGTGCCTCAAGATGTACGCATCACAACCCGCTATAATGAGCAAGAATTTCTCAGCTCATTAATGGGCATTGTGCATGAAACTGGGCATGCTCGTTATGAACAAAACTTACCGCGTGAATGGTTGGGTCAACCAATATCGCATGCACGCTCAACGGCCATTCACGAATCACAAAGTTTATTGTTTGAGATGCAATTAGCGCGCAGTAAAGAATTTTTGCACGTCATTCGGCCGCAAGTTATACACCAATTTGGGGAGCAGGCAGCCTTCGAGGAAAATAATTTCATTGCGTTAAATCAACGTGTTAAAACCGGCTTTATTCGAGTTGATGCTGATGAGGTCAGTTACCCTGCTCACGTCATTTTGCGCTATGAGATTGAAAAAGCGTTAATAAGTGGCGAGATTGAAGTCGATGATATTCCTACCCTCTGGAATGAAAAAATGCAGCAATACCTCGGAATTAACACCGAAGGTAATTATCGTAATGGATGTATGCAAGACATTCACTGGACAGATGGTGCTTTTGGCTATTTCCCAACCTATACATTAGGTGCCATGTACGCAGCCCAACTCTTCCAAACGGCTCGTAACGCCATCCCAGAATTAGACAAGAATATTGCCAACGGCGACCTGAGTGCCCTATTCACTTGGTTGCAGCAAAATATCTGGCAACATGGCAGCCGTTATTCGACTGCGGAGTTGATCACCAAAGCGACGGGAGAACCGCTTAATCCGCGCTTTTTCCGCCAGCATCTAGAACAACGTTATCTGTAATATTCATCTCAGCCCAAAGTACAATGTAAAATGCTGCCCTCGCCTTGAGTGGCAGTATTTTGCTAGTAAGCCAAAATGTCAGTTTAATTTCAGCTTTGCACGTAATGATAGAGAGCACCTTGTTGGCATAAATACTACTGTATGTTGTAACTAAAAATAGGTTTTTGACAAGTCGCATTGATCACTTGAGCCGTCGATTACTGATAGCAATCAACTCTGTACAATCGGTTACAAGCCGAAACCAATGACTCACGGAAGACATTTATCATTTCCTCTACTCTTTTTACAACGACCCAACGGGGCCGATTGACAAACAGAACACTGAGGAATAAATCATGAAAACAGTATTAGCTCTGATTGTTGCTGCAACTTTGGGGATCTCTTCTGTCGCATTCGCCGCAGATACCGTTGCACCACCTGCCGCACCAATGGCATCTGCGCCAGCAGCCCACAGTGCACCAGCTAAAACTATGCACCATAAAAAAGCTAAAAAATCGATGAAATCCGATTCGATGAAAAAAATGGATAAAGCGGCACCAGTACAGAAAGCTCAAGCCGCCCATAAACACCATAAAAAAGCGACACACAGCAAATCGGCTCCGGCAGCCGTACCTGCCGTAAAATAGCAGTAGCATTTAACGCGATAAAGCTGAAGCCAGCTCTCCACGATTGACTGTAACAGCTGATTGACTCAACACCCGGTTTACCGGGTGTTTTTTATCAGGAGTGCTGAAAATGCTGCGCCGTTATTTATTCGAAATAACTCTAGGTACATTGGTTATTTGCGGTCTGATCACATTATTTTTTTATTTATAGAGCAAGCGGCTTAAGTCGCGTAAAAATTATTGAAATATCAATTACTGACAACATACCCTCTGACTAATAATGTCTATAGTTAGCAATAGTAGAACTCGTGATGAGTCATTTAATTCGTCGTTATTGGGTATGTTCATAAATAACCTCTTGGTCAGTAAATAAAGGCAAGGTTAACTATTTATGCGTTTATCTTCATTATTACTATTGAGTCTATTCCCTCTTTCTAGCGCTCTTGCCCTTTCGCAGACTGACACACCAAATGCTGACAACAGTATTGCTGATCAAACTACACTGTTTTTTGGTAAAGATGATCGCACCGCGGTATCCGATAGTGCTGACTGGCCATGGCAAGCCATAGGACAGGTTGAGACCGCCAGCGGCAACCTTTGTACCGCAACCTTAATATCCCCTCACCTAGCGCTCACTGCCGGCCACTGTGTTCTGACGCCTCCGGGTAAAATTGATCATGCGGTAGCCCTGAGGTTTGTTTCGCATAATGGCCATTGGAAATATCAAGTGACTGACTTAGAAACACTGGTTGAAGCTAAGTTAGGCAAGAAACTGAAACCGGATGGTGAAGGCTGGATAGTGCCGCCTGCTGCTGCAGCATATGATTTTGCACTTATTCGATTAACTAATACCAAACCAATCCCAATAAAACCGTTGCCACTGTGGAGTGGTGCCGCAAATGAGCTGACACAGGTGCTGAAACAAAATAACCGTAAAATAACGCAAGCAGGTTATCCTCTTGATCACTTAGATTCGCTCTACAGCCATGAGAATTGTCTGGTTACCGGCTGGGCGCAGCAAGGCGTACTTTCCCATCAGTGTGACACGCTCCCCGGAGATAGTGGATCTCCTTTACTCTTGAAAAAGGGCGATAATTGGTCTCTGATTGCCATTCAAAGTTCAGCTCCTGCCGCCAAGGACCGTTATCTCGCAGATAACCGTGCATTAGCCGTGACTGCTATAAAAGACCGGTTAAAAGTATTGGCGAATAAAGTGGTCAAAAAATCCAAATAAAAACTCCGCGCCCAATGCCATTCAGCATCAAGCGCGGAGACATTATTAATTAGGCAGAAAGCTGTTCCATGGTTTGTAAAATACGCTTGTCGGAAATGGGATACGGTGTGCCTAATTGCTGGGCAAATAAGCTGACACGCAGTTCCTCAATCATCCAACGAACATCTTTAACATCATCATCTTGCTGGCGTTTCGGTGGCAATTTATTAAGCCATTGTTGCCACATCTGCTGTACATGCTCCACTCGCTGCATTTGCGCGCGATCGCGGTGTGGGTCGACTGCCAACTTTTCCATTCGTCGTTCAATCGCCTGCAAATAACGTAGCGTATCCGGCAAACGTTTCCAGCCGTTATTGGTCACAAAACCACGGTAAATTAGGCCGCTAAGTTGTGCTTTGATGTCTGAGAGTGCTAAGGCCTGCGAGATATCTACCCGGCCTTTCAGTCGCTTATTAATACTGAAGACTGTAGTAAGGATCTGCTCAACTTGCTTGGCAATATCAACAACCGTTTCATTCAGTTCAGCACGAACTTTTTCTTGTAAACGGGCAAAATCTGCCTCTTGCCAGACTGGACCACCATATTGGGCCACGAGCTTATCGACCCCACAAGCGATGCAATCATCAATCAAATCCATCACTTTGCCATAAGTATTAAAATAGAGACCGAGCTTGGATTTATTCGGCAGCTTTTCATGTAAATACTTAATTGGAGATGGAATATTCAATAGCAATAGACGTCGAGTCCCCTGCCACATCGCTTGTTGCTGCTGAGATTCTGTATCAAACAAGCGAATGGCGACACTGTCTTTTTCGTCCACCAATGCTGGGTAGGCTTTTACTTCGTACCCACCACGGCGCTGTTCATAGCACTCAGGCAAAGAACCAAAACTCCAGATGTGTAGACCACTTTGTTCAATGCCATCATCAGCAACAGCAGAGAGCGTTTCCTGAACTTTGTCTTGTAACTGCAATTTCAACGCGGCCAGATCTTTTCCTTCGCGGAGTGTCCGGTTCTTATCATCTACCACGCGGAACGTCATTTTCAGATGATCGGGGACTTGTTCCCACTGCCAACTTTCACGTGACACCGTCACGCCCGTCATGCGCCTTAACTCGCGCTCTAAGGCATCCAACAGACCGGTTTCCAGTGGCGTAGCACGGGCCAGGAATGCTTCGGCATAATTTGGTGCGGGGACAAAATTTCGCCGAACTGGTTTTGGTAATGACTTGATCAGTGCTATCACCAATTCACGGCGAATTCCTGGGATTTGCCAATCGAAGCCCTGCTCTTGAACCTGATTTAAAATAGGCAATGGAATATGTACCGTCACCCCATCAGCATCAGTACCCGGTTCAAATTGATAGGAAAGCCGCAGTTTCAGCGAGCCTTGATACCAAAAATTCGGGTAATCCAGCGGACTCACTTTGTTCGCACCATCCTTAATCAGCATGGTTTTTTCAAAATTCAACAATTCTGGCTGGGTTTGACTAGTTTTCTTCCACCAGCTATCAAAATGACGAGCAGAAATAACATCACGACCAATGCGCTGATCATAGAAGTTAAACAGTGTCTCATCATCAACCAGAATATCGCGGCGGCGAGATTTATGCTCCAGCTCTTCGACTTCAGCCAGTAACTTTAAATTGGCTCGGAAGAAAGCATGGCGTGTTTGCCAATCCCCTTCGACCAATCCGTGGCGGATGAACAATTCACGGCAAAGCGGCGGATCGATCGGGCCATAATTTATTTTGCGGTCAACCACCACTGGCAACCCGAATAGGGTCACTTTCTCGCTGGCCATCACCGCTCCTTGCGCTTTCTCCCAATGTGGATCGCTATAGTGATGTTTAACCAAATGCTGTGCTAAAGGTTCAATCCACTCGGGTTCAATACGTGCAGCAATACGGCCCCATAAACGGCTGGTTTCAACTAATTCTGCCACCATGCACCACTTGGGTGGTTTTTTGAATAAACCTGAGCCAGGGAAAATAGCAAATCGCGCATTCCGTGCGCCGGTATACTCTTGTTTATCCACATCTTTCTGGCCAATATGGGATAATAGCCCGGTCAGTATTGCTGTATGTACGCTACGATAATCGGCCGCCACGCTGTTAACCGGGATCCCCAGTTCTTTCACAACCTGACGTAGCTGGGTATAAATATCCTGCCATTCGCGTACCCGCAGATAATTCAAGAAATCACTGCGACACAATTTACGAAACTGCGCTGAAGACAGCTCTTTTTGTTGCTCTTTCAGGTAATCCCACAAGTTCACAAACGCGAGGAAATCAGAGTCTTTATCGGCAAAACGACGATGTTTTTCATCTGAGGCCTGTTGTTTGTCCATCGGGCGTTCGCGTGGATCCTGAATGGACAGAGCCGAAGTGATGATCATTAACTCCCGCACACTACCACTCTTCTGCGCTTCAAGTACCATGCGGGCTAGCCGTGGATCGACAGGCAGTTGCGCCAATTGACGACCCAACGGTGTTAATTGCTGATGACCATTACTCGCAGTCTGTATCGCGCCCAACTCTTCCAGCAACCGCACGCCATCTTGAATATTGCGTTTATCTGGGGCTTCAACAAATGGAAATGCCGCAATATCGCCCAGACCCAGTGAGGTCATTTGCAGAATAACTGACGCCAAGTTAGTACGTAGAATCTCAGGATCGGTAAATTCAGGGCGTGAAAGGAAATCCTGCTCAGAATAAAGACGAATACAAATACCGTCAGAGACACGGCCACAGCGACCTTTACGTTGATTAGCCGAGGCTTGAGAAACCGGCTCAATCGGTAGCCGCTGCACCTTGGTACGAAAACTGTAGCGGCTAATACGGGCCGTACCGGGATCGATAACATATTTGATCCCGGGTACTGTCAGTGACGTTTCCGCAACGTTCGTCGCCAGCACAATTCGCCGTCCGTGATGGGACTGAAACACTCTATTTTGCTCGCTATTTGATAGGCGGGCGTAAAGTGGCAGTACCTCGGTATGCGGTAAATTTTGTTTTATTAGCGCGTCGGCGGTGTCACGAATTTCACGTTCACCGCTCATAAAGATCAGAATATCACCGGGGCTTTCACGTCCTAACTCATCGACAGCATCGAAAATAGCCTGAAGTTGATCCCGCTCAACGTCGTCGGCATCATCCACTATAGGGCGATAACGCACTTCCACGGGATAAGTGCGACCAGACACTTCAATAATCGGTGCATTGTTGAAGTGCTTGGAGAAACGCTGCGGATCGATAGTTGCGGAGGTAATAATGACTTTTAAATCAGGGCGTTTTGGTAATAACTCACGCAAGTATCCTAAAATGAAATCGATATTTAGGCTGCGCTCATGCGCCTCATCAATAATTAAGGTGTCATATTGCATCAGCAGGCGATCTTGCTGGATTTCGGCCAGCAAAATACCGTCGGTCATTAACTTAACCAGCGTGTTCTCACCCACCTGATCATTAAAACGGACTTTATAACCAACACAGCCGCCAAGGGGGGTATCTAGCTCATCAGCAATACGGTTTGCCACTGTTCGAGCTGCCAAACGCCGCGGCTGAGTATGGCCAATCACACCTTTGACACCGCGCCCCAACTCCAAGCAGATCTTTGGCAACTGTGTGGTTTTACCCGATCCCGTTTCCCCCGCGACGATAACAACTTGATGGTCACGAATGGCATTATAAATATCTTGTTTCTTCTGGCTGACGGGTAAGTTTTCGGGATAAGTGATCGCTGGACAGGCTGCTCGACGGCTGATAACACGCTGCATCGCAGTGGCTATTTCAGTTTCGATTTCGCGAGAAATGGCCTCGATGGCCTCAGGATTATTGACTTTTCGTGCGCCTTGCAGCCGACGCCGCATGCGCTGTTGGTCACGAAGCATCAACTCACCGAGTTGGGAAGATAATGCTGCGAGTGAAGATTTCACGTTCAGTGTTCCTTGTTACGATGCGGCTGCCACCGACGGTTTCAGCCCAATGATTTTATGCTATGAAATTGATTAGCCGATATTTTTTATTAATAGGTAGTCATTTTTTACCGACGAACAGGCGGTGAGTAACCCATAGCTTTTAGTGATATAAATCTTGCCTAATATGGTAACACAGTCAGAGTTTGCGCCGTAACCCAGCCGATATTGGCTATCTGATTATCATCATTCAATAAAATCGAACAAAGAACGCAAAATATTGCGCTATCACTGATAGAAAAAGATCAATAAAGTGTATTCCATTGAAAGGGCGTATCGCCTAAGTCTCTGTTACCTTTTAAGGAATTACGATGAGCAAAGTTCTGGTCCTGAAATCAAGCATCCTGGCAACTTATTCACAGTCTAACCAACTGGCTGATTTTTTTGTTGAACAATGGCAAGCCGCTCACCCTGATGATGAAATCACGGTACGTGATCTGGCAGCTCAACCGATTCCGGTATTAGATGGCGAGCTGGTTGGTGCTTTGCGCCCTTCAGATGCAACACTGACACCACGTCAACAAGAAGCTCTGGCGCTGTCTGATGAACTGATTGCCCAATTGCAGGCCAATGACGTGATTGTTATGGCCGCACCGATGTACAACTTCAACATCCCGACACAGTTGAAGAACTATTTTGACCTGATTGCTCGTGCTGGCGTAACTTTCCGTTACACCGAAAAAGGCCCTGAAGGTCTGATTACCGGCAAACGTGCCATTATTCTGACCAGCCGTGGTGGGATTCACAAAGATACCCCAACTGATCTGGTGGTCCCTTACCTGCGTCTGTTCTTAGGCTTTATCGGGATAACCGATGTTGAGTTCGTGTTCGCTGAAGGTATCGCTTATGGTCCTGAAGTGGCAACTAAAGCCCAAGCCGATGCCAAAGAGTTATTGACTCAGGTTGTTAGCGCTTAGTGGATAACTTTCGCGCACTGACGGGTGTCTCCGTTAATGCACGACTGAAGTAACCTTGTATTACCCTCGTTTTACCCAATGTTAAGAATTGCACGCTTTCGGGCGTGCTTTTTTATGTCCTGAAATCTCATACCTCAGCCAACAATGCCATTGCGCTCTCTTCATCGGTCACCAACCCATTTACCCAATGACCACTCAGCGCTGCTTTAATAGCATTGTGTTTCTCCTTGCCTCCCGCGATGGCAATTACCGGTTTTTCTGGCTGAATACGCAGGCTGACGCTGGTTAAACGACTATCTAATTCGTAACTAACACGCTGACCCTTGATATCGATAAAATTGCCTAACATTTCTGCCACCACATTTGATGCCATCAGCACATCCACATCCTGCTCAGAGATAAAACCATCTTTGTGCAGCGGACAGTGATACCCCATGGAGCCAATACCGATAAAGGTGACATCGGCCAGGGCGGCTTTTTCTGTCACTGTGCGATAAATACGGTGGTTGCACCACAAGTCGCGATCAGCCGCACTATCGGCAAACAGCGGTGCAGGCAAAATAAAATAGCGACCTTGTGTTTTCTCGGCCATCCACAGTGGGACGTCATAACGAGTACAAGAACCATCCGAGGCAATTGCCCCGATAAGTGAAACACAACTGTGCTGTGGGCGCTCAAAATCTGGCAACTCATCAATGGCGGCTTTCAGGCTACGCCCTGACCCCACGCCAATGACCAGCGGTTGCTCTTGTCGCAGAAATTGCGCCATCACCTCCGCTCCGACTACGGCAATCGCCCGCTGAATCCCCGCGCTGTCCATCCCTAAGCTGGGGACCACATGGCACTGATGCAAACCATACTGTTTTTGCAATTGATCAGCCAAAGCCATACAGCGACCAACGGGATGAGCAATGCTGACATTGACCAAGCCATTATCAATCGCACAAGCCACCAGCCGCTGTGCGACTTGGCGTGAAACCCCCAGTGCGTCAGCAATTTCATGTTGAGTCTGCCCGGCAACGTAATACATCCAAGCCGCTCTGGCCGCTTGATCCAATTTTTTATCACTTTTATGCATGGGATTATCTGCGTGGGTATCTGCGTGTGAAGTCATCATGTTAATCATTTTACGCTGCTCTTTGTCAGATTTTTACCTCTGCTGTCAATTATGTGAGCTAAAGCCCATCTAAAGGGCAAAAGTTACACTAACCTAACGCAATCAGAGCAAATGCCCAATAAAAGGGCTTATGCTCAATTTTATATTAATGCCTACTGTGATTGCGGAGAACACATAATGAACACTGAGCTGAACTCATCCCCTGCTGTGTGGCTACATATTGGTGCTGGCTCTTTCCATCGCGCCCATCAGGCTTGGTATCTGCACCGCTTGCTGGCTATGGGTGATAACCGCTGGTCTATTGCACTGGCGAATATTCGTGATGATGCCGCCCCCTTACTTGCAGCACTTCAGGCCCAAAAGGGCGAGTACGTATTGGAAACTGTCACTCCTGCCGGTGAGCGTCAGTACGAGAAAATCACATCACTGCGTAACATCATTCCTTGGGATAAAGAACTCAACCATCTGGTTGAACAAGGTAGCCAGCCAGAAACCCGCGTTATTTCTTTTACCGTGACAGAAAGTGGCTACTACTTAGATAATCAATTTAATTTACAGCAAGATAATGCCGATATTCAGGCGGATCTCAAAGGGGATTGCCGGACGATTTACGGGGCCATTAGCCGTATTTTACTGCAACGCCAACAGAAACAGTGTGGCCCGGTAACGCTGCTCAACTGTGATAACCTGCGCCATAATGGTGAACGCTTCCGCCATTGTCTGCTGGAGTTTCTTGCCCTACGCGATCAGCAGAGTTTGCTCAGTTGGGCCAGCAGTCAAACTCGTAGCCCAAATACCATGGTTGACCGCATTACCCCCCGTCCTTCCGCCGACATCGCCCCGCGGGTGCTGGAGCAAACCGGTTTTGCCGATAAAGTCCCAGTGATGGGTGAATCATTCATCCAGTGGGTGATTGAAGATGATTTTATTGCTGGACGCCCAGCACTTGAGAACGTTGGCGTCGAAATGGTGGAGTCTGTCCTACCCTACGAAGAAGCAAAAATTCGTATTCTCAATGCCAGCCACAGCTGTATCGCCTGGGCAGGAACCTTGATCGGGCAAAATTATATTCATGAAAGCACTCAAACTGACGCTATTCGCCAGATGGCTTATGACTATGTCACTCAGGACGTGATCCCATCACTGTCACCCAGCCCCTTAGATTTAGCCAATTATCGTGATGTCGTATTGGACCGTTTCAGTAACCCGTATATCCGCGACACTAACCAACGCGTCGCTGCCGATGGTTTCTCCAAAATCCCGGGATTCATTACACCAACATTAATCGAGTGCTATCAGCGTGGCAGTCAACCCGCAGCGACAGCCATGTTACCCGCCCTGTTCTTTGTCTTTATGGAAAGTTGGCATCAAGGCACTCTGCCATATGAATACCAAGATGGCATTTTGGATGCGTCTGCCGTTCACGCCATGTTCCAATCAACTGACCCGGTCGGTTTGTTTGCCCGTGACAGCAAACTGTTTGGCCCGCTCGCCAGCGACAGTCAGTTTGAACAACTGTTACGTCAATCCATTGACCGGGTAAATGCCTGGGTTTTAGCTAACCGTTAATCATCGACAAGGAGTGGCTATGTATCTGGGACTTGATTTGGGCACATCAGAAATTAAAGCCATGGTTATTGATGACCAAGGGCAAATTATGGCCAGTGAGGGCGAACCTCTCACTGTTCAGCGCCCGCATCCGCTATGGTCAGAGCAAAATCCGATAGATTGGTGGCAAGCCACGCAACGCGTGATTGGTCGCCTTCGGCATAAAATACCGCAGCGCTGGGGAGAGATTCTTGCGATTGGTCTGTCAGGACAAATGCACGGTGCGGTCTTGCTCAACCGAGAAGATCGCATTTTACGCCCAGCTATTTTGTGGAATGACGCTCGCTGCGCACGAGAGTGTGAAGAGCTGACTCGCAATGCGCCACAGTTACATCAAATTGCTGGCAATCTGGCGATGCCCGGTTTTACCGCACCGAAGCTGCTGTGGGTTGCTCGTCATGAACCTGAAATTTTCTCTCAACTGGCAACCGTTCTCCTGCCCAAAGATTATCTGCGCTGGATGATGAGTGACGACAAAGTCAGCGACATGTCCGACTCAGCCGGTACATTGTGGCTAGATGTGGCCAAACGAGACTGGTCTGACACCTTGCTGGCAGCTTGCGGGCTGTCACGCGATATGATGCCGCGATTAATTGAGGGGAATGAGCCTAGCGGCTATCTGAAATCTGATATTGCCCGTGAGTGGGGCTTATCTGATAACGTGGTCATTGCGGGCGGTGGCGGCGATAACGCAGCCAGTGCTGTTGGGATTGGCGCTATCAATCCTGGTGATGGTTTTATCTCCTTAGGTACATCTGGAGTATTGTTCGCCGTCAATGATTGCTACCGTCCGAATCCGCAATCTGCCGTGCATGCCTTTTGTCATGCGTTGCCACATCGTTGGCATCAAATGAGCGTGATGTTAACGGCAGCCAGCGCCCTGCGCTGGTTATGCCAGTTGCTGGGGACCAATGAAACCACTCTGCTGTCAGAGATAGCCCAATTGAGCCGAGCAGAGCAACGACTCGCACCGATTTTCCTGCCATATCTGTCCGGTGAACGTACCCCCCATAACGATCCTTTAGCCACTGGGGCATTCCATGGCATGACCCATGCAACCGATCGTGCCGCACTCGGGTATGCGGTGCTTGAGGGCGTCACTTTCGGTATCGCCGATGGCTTGAAAGTATTGCAAGACGCAGGCACTCAGTTAACTCAAGCCTCTCTGATTGGAGGCGGTGCTCGCAGTGCATGGTGGGGGCAACTGATGGCGGACACCCTTAACTTACCGATTGTTACTCACAGTGGCGGTGAGGCTGGCGGGGCTTTAGGCGCAGCACGTTTAGGCTGGCTGGCGGCTGGCGGTAATGAAGAGCGAGTGTGCACTAAACCGCAAGTCGATCAGCGGTTTGTGCCTGACATTAACCGGCAGGATGCCTTATTCGTCCGCCTTGAACGCTACCGATTGCTCTATCAACAGCAAAGGCAACTACGCCAATCATTATCAAAGTAAATACAGATTCGCTGTCCCTACAAACTCAATGTACTTATAAACAATAAGCTAGCGCTCATGCGCCAAAGGAACTTGCCATGCAAAAAAAACCTACCCATTGGTTTGGTTTGCCGATGAATTTGTTCTGGGGTTACATTGCCATTGCCATTTTTATGAGCGGCGATGGTTTTGAAATGGCCTTTTTATCTAAACATATTACCGATATGGGCTTTTCCCCAGCCCAATCGGCTTTTGTGTTTACTATTTATGGCTTAGCCGCCGCAATAGCGGCTTGGAGCTCTGGTGTAGTGGCCGAAATCATTACGCCGCAGCGCGCCATGCGGATTGGTTTTATCCTTTGGGTGGTGATGCATTGCCTGTTTATGGTGTTTGGCCTAGGCATCAAAAGCTACCCGCTGATGCTGCTGTTTTACGGTATTCGTGGTCTGGCTTATCCACTGTTTATTTATTCGTTTGTCATGCTTATCGTGCAAAACGTCCCCAAGCAACAGCTCTCTTCTGCCATGGGATGGTTCTGGGCAATGTATTCTATCGGGATTGGCGTAGTTGGCAGCTATTTGCCTAGCTTCACCATCCCAATGATTGGCGAAACAGGCACTCTGTGGTTTGCCATTGTTTGGGTCACGATGGGTGGCATGATGGCATTGATATTGCTGCGTAATGTTGGCACTGCCAGCCCGAAAGCTGCACTTTCCAATAAAGAGAAAATAAAAGAATTGTCGCGGGCAGTAACAATTTTATTTACCAATAAAAATATTTTCTTATCTTGCCTGATCCGCATCATCAACACGTTATCGCTGTTTGGTTTCGCCGTTATCATGCCCATCCTGTTTGTTGGTCGTCTCGGTTTTACCATGTCCGAATGGCTGCAAATCTGGGCGGTATTCTTCTTCGTGACCATATTCACCAATATTATGTGGGGGATTTTAGGGGAAAAAATTGGTTGGATGCGGCAAGTGCGTTGGTTTGGTTGCATTGGCTGTGCCCTTTCCAGCCTGGCGTTCTACTATATTCCCGTTCACTTCGGGCATAATTTCTGGGCCGCACTGATCCCTGCGGTCATGTTAGGCATCACTGTTGCAGCCTTCGTCCCCATGACCGCCGTCTTCCCCGTGTTGGAGCCAGAACACAAAGGTGCGGCTATTTCGATTTATAACCTGTCTGCGGGACTGAGTAATTTTGCCGCTCCCGCCATAGCATCACTGGTGCTACCCTTCTTCGATATCGTCGGTGTCGTGTGGGTCTATACTGCCCTCTACTTGATTGCTGCAGTGCTGACCCTGATTGTCAAAGTCGAACAACCGGGCCACGAAGATACCTATTACCGCAAAGAGACGCTCAATAGCCTCAGCGGGCATCCCGCAGCAGCCAGCTTACAAGCTGAACGTTAAACCGTTATGTTGTGTTGGAACTGATCACTTTTGCCATAAAAAAACGCCCGTATAAAACGGGCGCTTTTTATCAACTTGAAGCTATCGTCAACGTTTTATCCACTGCCCGTTAATACCACGCACATATTCCCCAGGCCCCGCGCGAGCAACCAATTTTTGCCCCGCCACCTTGGCTACATCCTCAATTGAAATATGATTTCTCTGCGCCACTTCCTGATATTTTTCGGTTCTGGCGATATTGATTTGCTCCACCAACGCCAGCGTTTCAGCATCTTTTTTCACTGGGGCCAAATACCCATTGAGTGTTTCACCCACTCGGCCCTGCTGCTTTGCCTGCTCTAAGGTGAGTGCAAAAGCCCCCATGCTAAACAGCAAACTGGTGCTTAACACAACGCCACTCAATATCGCCTTGAACCAACGTTGCTTGCCACCAATCCAACTTGAAGTATTCTTTTTCATTATGGCTCCTTAGAATAAATTGGATTGATTTTTAAGCAAATTTTCCACATCTTTATCCACTCGGATCTGGATTTCATGCTCAATCTTGACGTTCATATTAATCGTGATAGGTTTTTCAGGCGTCGCTACCTCAAGGCGTAAACAACCACTGAGCAGAAAAATACCCAGCACTATGGCGATACGTTCCCATGTTAAGATCTTCATTCCTTCGCCCTCGCAGGTATTACTGTTGGTTTTAACGAAATGTTTGGTTGTAACGAGATAGTTTGCTGTAACCATTCTTGTAAATTGTCACCAAACCTCAGACTACGCCAGAGTTGGAACACATTTTCCTCGTGTCGATAATTTAATACTATCTCTCGTTTTGAGTTTTTCTGCGTATTTACACCATGAATCTTTGAAAGTAATGTTAATTCCCCTAAGTTATCCAAATTCACGGTGGCATAAGATTGGTAAATCTCCATATAGCGCAACCAGTCAATCGCCGCTCCGGCGACAAAGTTGCTCTCACTAATTGAGTTTGCCAGCTCCTGATCCAGACGCAGCGTCACCATCCCATCATTAGCAATCCAGCCATTATGCACCAACCACTGCGGGTTATTGAGATACAAAGGCAACTCGCCGTTCACTTTACCCGACATGGCAAATTGCTTGGGCTTGAGCACAGTAAACAGCTCACTTAAGTCAATGCCGGTTAATTTCAACACGGCAGCATCATGTTGCGGTATACGTAATGCAGATAAACTTAAGTGGCCTTTTAGAATATCCATACCCACGTTGCTTAAGGTCAATGGGGCTTTTTCTGAATAAGGGAAGGTCCCTTGCAGATTGGCGGTAATGTTTTGCATTTCAAACAAATTAGTGACTGAGGCGATGCGTAACGTCACCGGCTCTTTCGCCCCTAGCTGCCAGTGACTATCCTGTAAACGGTACGACATAACGAAATCCAGCCCGCTCATTTCACCGTCTTTCAGCCACATCCCACCATGTTTCACTACCCAGTGTCCGCCCGCTTTAAATCCTTGCTCTCGGGCTGCGGAAAAAGCGGCCTGAGCATACAGTTCCCCATCACGCAGCTTAATACCCAAATCAGGTGAGATAAGTGGTTGGAATACAGTTAGTGACTGTTTTGGCCACCAGCCTTCACCACGTAACCGCTCACCATCCCAGCGACCGTTAAGTGATATTGGCCCGATCGCCTGAGCCTGTAATTTTCCTTGCCACAAGAAACTGTCGGGGTCTCGCCCATTGAATTGCAGTGATAATACTGTTGGTGGCAGATAGCCTCCACCATCACTAAACGCCACTTTTTTAGCACTCAGTTCAAATCCGGCAATGAAGGCTGGATGATGATGGTCACGCTGCCAGCTCAGTGGCTTCACTAAGGTGAGCCGCGGTGCCTCCACCTTAGCAACACCATACTCCAGACGGTCAAAACCGGTCGACAGTTTCTCCACTGTTATCAGTGACCCCTGCCAACGCCCATGCCCCCCCATATCCCAACGCGCCGCCAGTGGTGGTAGGCGGCCATTCCCCCAATACCGCCACTGCCAATCCCCTTTGTCTGGCCAAAATTCTTGCGCTCGCCCATCAAGGTGGACATTGAAGTTACCCCAATAACTGTCCTGCGCATCCACAATCGCCTGCAGGCGGCCCGTCACACCTGCGGCGGTCACCTTAACGCCAGCTAAAGGCCAACGAGCATCTCTGATACGCAATTCTGGGGTGACATTGCCATGAGCACGTAGTAGCGCGCCAGGATGCAGTACCCACGTCGGATTGAGTACCGAACCGCTAAGTAAACCTGGGATGGTGGCATTTAGCACCATCCTTTCCAAATTAGCCTGCCCACTTAGCTGGAACTTTAAATCACTGTTTGTCAGGCTCAAGTTACCCGGCCCCAAGGTCAGGACAGCATTGCCTTTACCACTAGCCCCTGAGGTAATCACATTAATGCGAGCATCAATCAATGTTTGGTCTAACCCCTGATCCCAGTCATGCAAAGTAAGATTAATGCCACCACTTAACGGTTGCAGGGTATACGGCCATTGCCATTGCCCCCCTGTAATCTGAATACTGTTGGGTGAAACGTGCCACGGTAGACGAGCAAGTGGCGAATCATCACCCCGCTCAGTTAATGTCAAAACACCCTGTTGTTGTTGCCAGCTTAAATTCAGCAAGAGGGGTTTAGACAAATACCCCGTTGTCAGTATTCCATTGAGTGCACCCTGCTCAGGCCAATCATCCATTGATAATGGAATTTTGATTTTCCCGCTCAGTTCGAAGGGTTGTGGTGTACCGGGCACCGCAATAGAGAGTTGATGCACACTAAGCTGTTGTGCTTGGTCCAGAGTGGCAGAAAAGCGCAATTGTTGGCCTTGATAATGCAGTTCTTGAATCAGCTTCTGCTTATCCGGTGAGGTCAGCGTCAATTTACCCGCATATTGCTGCCACGGCGTGATTTGCAGATTGGCGATATTCACATCCAGCATGGATAACTGCTGTTGCCAGTACGCCAAATCTTGCGGGGCACTCTCGTCGCTACGGGGCAATTGGCTCAAACAAGCTGTATCCAAAGCAACCTGATTTGCCCCAAGCTGCCAGCGGTCTTGATGATAACCTATACTCAATTGGTCAACATTCGCGAGGGTGCAGTCTTGCACTTGATAGCGCAGTTGTGGGATTAGCAAGGCCCGGGCTTTCCAGACCGGAGGGTGGGTTAAAATGAGCTGACTACCCGCAGGCAGCCAAAAATGTGCAACTTTCGGTAACCACTGCGGTAGAGTTTTCCAGAGTATCATCAGAGACACTGCGCTGATTAATAACAACCAACCCACTATTTTTGCGCATTTAGCCATGACTTGCCTTGTTTTATACCCACCATGATTTCCGGTGTGCTTTAATCACTGCAGCCTAAACTGCCGCGAGATACCATAATCAATATAGCTAACCTTGTAGCCCGAATAGACCTGTTGCCATTGAAAAACGGAATAAAAACCTTACCTCATTGGCATGAGAATGTTACAAGCCTTATTGAACTTATTATTGTCGCAAATTGTATGATTTATTCAAATCTGTTAGATTGATCACAATATTTTAGCGGAGTATTCATGATGAAATTAGCCGTTTACAGCACTAAACAGTATGACCGCAAATACCTCGAATTGGTCAACAAAGATTTTGGCTTTGAATTAGAGTTTTTCGATTTTCTGTTGACCCCCAAAACAGCAAAAATGGCTGCGGGTTGTGAAGCGGTCTGTATTTTCGTCAACGATGATGCTTGCCGTGAGACATTAACAGAATTGAAAGAAGCGGGTGTTACGATTCTGGCGCTACGCTGTGCTGGCTTTAATAATGTTGATTTGGACGCGGCCAAAGAATTGGGTATTCAAGTCGTTCGTGTCCCAGCGTACTCGCCAGAAGCGGTGGCTGAACATACCGTGGGTATGATGATGAGCCTTAACCGTCGAATTCATCGTGCTTATCAGCGTACTCGTGATGCCAACTTCTCGCTGGAAGGTCTGATTGGCTTCAATATGCATAACCGCACGGCGGGGATTATCGGCACCGGTAAAATTGGCGTGGCGACCATGCGGATTCTGAAAGGCTTTGGGATGCGTCTGCTGGCTTTTGACCCCTATCCAAGTGCACAAGCATTGGAATTGGGTGCTGAATATGTCGATCTTAAAACTTTGTATGCCGAATCTGATGTGATTTCTCTGCACTGCCCGATGACGCCAGAAAACCATCACTTGCTCAATAAACAAGCATTTGATCAAATGAAAGACGGTGTGATGATCATCAATACCAGTCGCGGTGGCTTGATTGATTCAACGGCAGCAATCGACGCCTTGAAGCAGCAAAAAATTGGCTCACTCGGTCTGGACGTTTATGAAAACGAGCGCAATTTGTTCTTTGAAGACAAATCTAATGACGTGATTCAGGATGACGTTTTCC
This sequence comes from Yersinia vastinensis, assembly GCF_044905075.1. Lineage (NCBI taxonomy): Bacteria > Pseudomonadati > Pseudomonadota > Gammaproteobacteria > Enterobacterales > Yersiniaceae > Yersinia > Yersinia vastinensis. The sequence goes on along the minus strand of NZ_CP173260.1, from coordinate 2,313,394 downwards.
GCCGTCTCTCTTCATGCCACAATGTGTTATTTACGGGTCACCAAGCATTCTTGACCGAAGAAGCGTTGACCAGCATTTCTGCTACAACAATGCAGAATATTGAGCAATTGATAAAGGGCGAACAATGCCCGAATATAATTACCGCTCAATAATCTATTAACGCATAAGCGATAGGGTGTTCTTATGAACCCTCTATCGCTTTTTAGCGTGCCGGACAAGCACCACGCATTAATGCCCACTCTTCACAACGCTTACCATCAGGTAATTGACACATCCCGATACTGCCACCACTAAGTTGTTTGGCAATCGTTAATACACCGCCCACATTGGCACAATTTACTGCTGCGGGATTAGACATATCGAGATTATGATGAACATTGGCACTGGTGCCCTGCTGCACCGGCTCATAAGCATCGTAATTCGCGGTATCTGTTGGATCATTGCTGCTACAAGCGGCTAAAAAGAACACAGCGCCGCCAACAAACCAAGATAATGCTTTCATTCTTTTGTTCCAACATGAGAGTTATATAGCGTTATATAATATCTGTTATAATTAAAACACAACACAAATAAGCATAAATGCAATAATTTAATTTAGCGTCGTTCACAGCAAGTCGCCAAATTATCGTAATACTCCAGCACTCGCCTGTGATGACAATATTCAAATCAATATTGATTATATTAAAAATCAAATACCTATTGTCTGCATAAAAATAAAACAGGAATAATCATGATCACGGATTTACTACTACGAATTGCCTTAGCCGGAGCGCTCGGTGGGTTAATAGGTATAGAACGACAGTTGCGTTCTAAAGAAGCAGGATTGCGTACACATATATTGGTGGGTATTGGGAGTGCCATGTTTATGATTGTGTCTAAATATGGTTTTGAGGATTTATTGACGTTAGAACATGTCAGTTTTGACCCTAGCCGTGTCGCAGCACAAGTTGTTAGTGGTATGGGCTTTCTGGGTGCCGGGACCATTATGATTCAAAAACAGATGGTTAAGGGGCTAACAACCGCTGCGGGGATGTGGGTTACCGCCGCAATTGGTCTGGTGATTGGTAGCGGCCTGTACGAGATTGGGATTTATGGCACCTTAATGACGCTGGTGGTGTTGGAAATCTTCCGCCAGTTAAGTAACCGGCTGCTTGGTCAGCATCATTATATTGCTATTACATTATTACCGCAGAGTGTACCGCGCATTCTGGTCGCCCTAGAAAAACTGCGTTTACGACCAATGAATCTTTCAGTAACACAGAAACGCGATGAGAATGAAACAGACTGTGAATTAACAATGGAAGTGACATTGTCACCAAGAAAAAGTTTGGACAAGATTTATGAGACATTATTGGCTATCGAAGGAATACATCGATTAGATATTAAATAACCGCAATCCTATCCACCCGTCCCAAGACTTACACCGCGTTATCGTTTTAGCTGCGATAACGCGGAAATCAGATAACTGCTCCCGCATCTGCCATAGAGGATTAATGCATCGGCGTTTTTGACAACAAATTAATGACCAATACTCCGGCAATAATCAACGTCATACCGACAATTGCGGCCCAATCCAGCTTTTGCTGATACATAAATGTGGCAGCAACTGATACTAAGACAATCCCCAGCCCCGACCAAATCGCATAAGCAATCCCCAATGGCATGGTTTTTACGACCTGTGATAATCCCCAAAATGCGATAGCGTAGCCAATCACGACCACAATAGAGGGCACCAAACGGGTAAAACCATCAGAGGCTTTTAACATTGTCGTTGCCACAACTTCAGCCACGATTGCCATCATTAAATACATGAAACCACTCATTATCACTCTCATATTTCAGTATTGGGTCGACATTATGCCCGTCAGTGATTAAATGTTCATTAAATCTATTTCCACTTCACAATTATTTCACAAATAAACTTAATCTAAGTGCATTAATTGTCCAGCTTGGTTGCCCGCGACATCTAATTACAATCATAAATAGTTTTCTAATTGTAATAATTATTATCTGATGACGGTGATATACCCCCAGACCAATGAGATTCCTTATTTTCTGCATAGTATGAGATACCCACCGTCACACAAATGCGATAACTGGCAAAAATACTCTCTGCTAGAATTTCATTATTAGTTCAAATAGCCAGATATACCCAATAAATTTCAATATGCAGAAAGGCACGATTCTCTGCATGACAAGCAATGTGAAGGTACAAATTAATGATTACTACTGACGGTAACAGTGCTGTCGCTTCTGTGGCCTATCGTGCCAGTGAAGTTATTGCTATCTACCCTATCACGCCAAGCTCCACCATGGCCGAGCAAGCAGATGCGTGGTCTGGTGATGGCAAAGTCAATATCTGGGGGGATGTCCCTCGTGTGATTGAAATGCAGTCTGAAGGCGGTGCGATTGCTACCGTACATGGTGCACTACAAACCGGAGCGCTATCGACCTCCTTTACTTCATCGCAGGGATTGCTGTTGATGATCCCAACGCTGTATAAGCTGGCTGGCGAACTGACACCTTTTGTTCTTCATGTTGCCGCCCGGACCATCGCCACCCATGCGCTGTCTATTTTTGGCGACCACTCCGATGTTATGGCGGTTCGTCAAACCGGCTGTGCAATGCTTTGTGCTAGCAGTGTGCAGGAAGCGCAAGATTTTGCCCTCATTTCTCAGATGGCAACACTCAATAGCCGTATTCCATTTATTCATTTCTTTGATGGTTTTCGCACCTCTCATGAGATCAATAAAATTGTCTCGCTAAGTGATGACACTCTGCGTCAGTTACTGCCACAAAAAGCGATAGACGACCACCGCAGCCGAGCCCTTTCCCCTGATCATCCTGTGGTTCGGGGCACCTCAGCCAATCCTGATACTTATTTCCAATCTCGTGAGGCGACCAACCCTTGGTATAACGATACTTATCAACATGTTGCTGATGCGATGCAAGCGTTTGCCGAAGCAACTGGGCGTGAATATAAGCCATTTGAATATTACGGTCACCCGCAGGCTGAACGCGTTATTATCTTGATGGGTTCAGCAATAGGGACTTGTGAAGAAGTCATTGATAGCCTGCTAACCCGTGGTGAGAAAGTGGGCATGCTGAAAGTTCGGTTATTCCGGCCCTTCTCCGCCACCCATCTGCTGAGTGTCCTACCTCAATCTGTGATTAGCATTGCTGTGCTGGATCGCACCAAAGAGCCGGGCGCACTGGCCGAACCACTCTATCTTGATGTGATGACTGCACTGGCAGAGGCTTATAGCCGTGGCGAACGCGCGACATTGCCCAAAGTTATCGGTGGCCGCTATGGGCTATCTTCCAAAGAGTTTGGCCCAGATTGTGCATTGGCTGTGTTCCGCGAATTGTCGCAAGATCAGCCACGTCCGCGCTTTACTGTGGGCATTTTTGACGATGTCACTGGCTTATCATTACCGTTGACTGACGAGAAAATTGAGCAACGCGCCACATTGGAAGCCCTATTCTATGGCCTGGGCAGTGATGGCTCGGTCTCTGCAACAAAGAATAATATCAAGATAATTGGTAACAGCACCTCGCTGTATGCACAGGGCTATTTTGTTTATGACTCCAAAAAGGCCGGTGGCCTGACGGTCTCACATTTGCGTGTCAGCGAGACACCCATTAACTCAGCCTATCTGGTCAGCCATGCCGATTTTGTTGGCTGCCACCAGTTGCAGTTTATCGATACCTACCAGATGGCTGAACGCCTAAAACCCGGCGGTATCTTTCTAATTAATACTCCTTTTAGTGCAGATGAAATGTGGCAGCGCCTGCCACAGGAAGTTCAAGCAGTTTTGCATCAGCGTGGAGCTCGCCTGTTTGTGATTAATGCGGCGAAAATTGCGCGCGAGTGCAAGTTAGGTGCGCGTATCAACACCGTCATGCAAATGGCCTTCTTCCATCTGACACAAATATTGCCAACGGCGATGGCGCAAGAGCAACTACGGGCTGCGATTGACCGCAGTTACAGTAATAAAGGGCCAGAGATTGTGGCTCGCAACTGGCAGGCACTTGACGCCACTTTGGATGCGTTAGTGGAAATTCCACTGCAACCCATTAATGAAAATAGCCCGATGCGCCCACCGATCGTCTCTGATCTCGCACCAAACTTCGTTAAAACCGTCACCGCCACGATGTTGGCTGGTTTAGGGGATGCTTTGCCTGTCTCCGCATTTCCGCCGGATGGTACTTGGCCGGTGGGGACGACACAGTGGGAAAAACGTAACATTGCTGAAGATATTCCTATTTGGCAGCCTGATCTCTGTACTCAATGCAACCACTGTGTCGCTGCATGCCCGCACTCGGCCATTCGTGCCAAAGTAGTACAACCAGAGGCGATGTCGGGGGCACCTGATAGCTTGCAATCGCTGGATGTTAAAGCCCGCGATATGCGTGGTCAGAAATATGTGCTGCAAGTCGCACCAGAGGATTGTACCGGGTGCAATCTGTGCTATGAAGTTTGTCCGGCAAAAGATCGTCAACATCCAGAAATCAAAGCGATTAACATGAAACCGCGACTGGAGCATTTGGAGGAAGAGAAAGCACACTATGATTTCTTCCTGAAATTGCCAGAAATCGATAAAACCCAAATGGAACGCATCGATATCCGAACTTCGCAGCTTATTTCGCCACTGTTTGAGTACTCGGGTGCCTGTTCCGGCTGTGGTGAAACCCCGTATATTAAATTGCTGACCCAGTTATATGGCGACCGCTTGTTAATTGCCAATGCCACTGGATGCTCTTCAATCTATGGCGGCAACCTCCCCACCACGCCTTATACCACCAATGCCGATGGCCGTGGCCCTGCATGGGCTAACTCGCTATTCGAGGATAATGCTGAATTCGGTTTGGGCTTTCGTCTGACGGTCGATCAACATCGTCAACGGATCATTCGTTTGATCAATCAACTGGCACCTCAACTCCCGCAAGATTTGGTGAGCGAATTACTTGAGCAAGAAGCAACACCAGAAGTACGTCGCGAACAGGTCACACAACTACGTCAGTTATTACGCGAAATCCCGGGAGATGATGCCCTGCAATTAGCCACTGATGCTGATTATCTGGTGGATAAATCTATCTGGTTGATTGGCGGTGATGGCTGGGCTTATGACATCGGTTTTGGTGGGCTTGACCACGTATTGAGTCTGACCGAAAACGTCAATGTGCTGGTACTCGACACTCAGTGTTACTCCAACACCGGTGGCCAGCAATCTAAAGCGACGCCTCTGGGCGCTGTGACCAAATTTGGCGAACACGGTAAGCGTAAAGCGCGCAAAGATTTGGGCGTCAGCATGATGATGTACGGTCATGTGTATGTGGCGCAAATTTCATTAGGCGCACAGTTGAATCAGACGGTGAAAGCCATTCAGGAAGCCGAGGCCTATCCTGGCCCATCTCTGATTATTGCTTACAGCCCTTGCGAAGAACATGGCTATGATCTGGCCTACAGCCATGATCAAATGAAACAATTAACTGCCACCGGTTTCTGGCCACTGTACCGCTTCGATCCGCGCCGTGCAGATGAAGGGAAAGCTGCTTTAGCACTGGACTCTCGCCCACCAAGCAGTAACTTAACGACCACATTGCTTAATGAGCAACGCTTCCGTCGGCTTAACACCCAAGAACCTGAGGTGGCGGCACAACTGTATGCTGCGGCCGAACAAGACCTGAAAAAACGCTATGACTTCTTGAGCCTGCTTGCGGGCAAAACGGAGAAAACTTCCGCAGAATAGTAGATGAGGTTAATGCGTTAACTCCACAGCCAGCCAGTGCCCTACTGACTGGCTTTTTATTTTGTACCTTATTCTATTGCGCACCACCCCAACGTTGAAATACCACCGTATTAAATTAGATGAAAACTTAGCGCAAATTCAGTATTTAATTTATTCGGCACGATACATATAGCAACATCTAATATAGTGCGGATTTCATTTCAATAATATGGACCGTTACGGACTTTGTTGATATTGATGGTGAGATAATTATTAATAACAGTAGTCAATTCAAATGGTTTCGTATAAGTCATCACTCAATATCTCACTCAAAATGAGTCACGTATAAATTAAAATACTAATACATGCACTTATTGAATGATAAACTTGTGCGCAACAATGCCCCGTTATGCTCCTAATTGGATATGAGTCACGAACAAATGCAAGAGAAACAAGTGGTTAATCAAAAAGAACAATACAATTTGAACAAATTGCAAAAGCGTCTGCGCCGTAACGTGGGTCAGGCGATTGCCGATTTTAATATGATTGAAGAAGGTGACCGTGTCATGGTCTGCCTGTCGGGCGGTAAAGACAGTTATACCATGCTCGATATTTTGCAAAACCTGCAAAAAAGCGCGCCAATTAACTTCACCTTGATTGCTGTAAATCTCGATCAGAAACAGCCGGGTTTCCCTGAAGATATCCTGCCAGCGTATCTGGATAAGCAAGGTGTAGAGTACAAAATTGTTGAAGAAAATACCTACGGGATAGTGAAAGACATTATCCCTGAAGGGAAAACCACTTGCTCACTGTGTTCACGCCTGCGCCGTGGCATTTTGTACCGCACCGCCAGCGAACTTGGGGCAACAAAAATAGCGTTAGGTCACCATCGCGATGATATTTTGCAGACACTGTTTCTGAACATGTTTTATGGCGGGAAATTAAAGGGCATGCCGCCAAAGCTGATGAGTGATGATGGCAAACATGTAGTGATCCGCCCACTAGCCTACTGCCGTGAAAAAGATATTGAACGTTTTGCCGTTGCCAGAGAGTACCCGATAATTCCTTGTAACCTGTGCGGCTCTCAGCCAAATCTGCAACGTCAGGTGATTAAAGACATGTTACGGGACTGGGATAAACAATATCCGGGGCGCATCGAAACCATGTTTAGTGCAATGCAAAATGTTGTACCTTCGCATTTGAATGACCATAAATTATTTGATTTTAAAAGCATTACTCATGACAGCGACATTGTGGATGGTGGTGATTTGGCTTTTGACCGTGAAGAGTTACCACTGCAACCCGTTGGCTGGCAACCTGAAGATGATGAAGAGAGTGAAAAGCAGCCGTTGGTTCGTCTTGATGTGCTAGAAATAAAATAAGCGGCTAACTGATATCGCCTTGCCATAGGATAGTGACGAGGCGAATCGTTTTTGGGTCTTATTGCTTGTTTGTACACAAAAAATGTATAAAAAAATGCCGATGTTGAAACAACATCGGCATCGTAACAATTATGTGCTATGCAGTAATTCAAAATAAAAGTATTACAAATATGGAGCGCAACGCCCATCGCTTGACGTTGCATTCACCTGCAAAGTGATAATGCCTGAGTCATAACCGTCAAATCTTGATATGGCTCAATTTTGCAGTGATTAGCCCCCCATCTGGCATACTCTTTTCCTCGTCGTCTTCTTACCCATTAGAGCCATTTACTGCGCTTTAACCCCCAGGCAACACCGAGCACCAAAACCACCAACATCATACAAAACGTCGCAAAACCAAAGGAATCAGTATTCCCCGGAATTCCCCCAAGGTTAACGCCAAATAATCCGGTCAAAAACGTAGTGGGTAAAAACACCATGGCTAAAAGTGACATGGTATAAGTTCTTCGGTTCATTGCGTCCGCCATTAATGAGCTAATCTCGTCGGACAAAACCGCTGTACGCGCAATGCTGGCGTCTAAATCCTCTAAACCGCGCCCCAGTCTCTCTGAGATTTCTTGCATACGACGCCGGTCATCGTCATTCATCCACGGCAAGCGCTCACTGGCCAAGCGGGAAAAAACATCGCGTTGAGGTGCCATATAGCGGCGCAGTACAATCAATTGTTTACGTAGCAGTGCCATCTGCCCACGCTGGGGGATTTTTTGCTCCAGCAGGTCGTCTTCAAGATCGATAATCTTGTCATGCAAATCTTCAATAAACTCGCTGGTGTGGTCGGTCAGACCATCGACAATTTCCACCAGCCAATTGCCGCTGTCTGTTGGGCCTGTGCCACTTTGCAAATCATTCAGCACATCATCGATGGAGTACACCTTGCGATGTCGGGTTGAGATAATCAGTTTATCTGTCATATAAACCCGAATAGTGACTAGCTGATCAGGCCGGGCATCGTTGTTAAAGTTAATCCCGCGCAACGTTATCATCGTGCCATCACCCAAGCGAGTTACCTTGGGGCGAACACTTTCACCGGCAAGGCCGTCACGAACAACTTCGGGAAGTAACGGCGTATTTTGCAGCCAGGCCGCACTTTCTGGATGTGTGTAATCCAGATGCAACCAACAAGGCTGCTCCGCAGTGGCAATGGCATCAGTGCTGATTGATGTCACCCCCCCTTTACCATCAAGCTGATAGGCATAAACGGCATCAGAAACCTGAAGTGCTTTTCCTTCGACTACATCCACGACAACATCCTCTATTTCGGCATTTATCATGCAATTAGCTCAGTGTAGCGCTAGCAACCTTATCTTTAAAGGTGGTGAACTCGGATAGCCTCAATCGCCAATAAAATCACAGGCAGCATCGTGAATGATTTTCTTGTAGTCACTCAATTTATTTGTCATGAGGTTTAGTATAAAAGCATTGATATTCAACGACTGGCTTAAGGATGCATAAGGATAAAGTCAGCGGGAGTAATGCGGACTTTGATGTACAATTTTGTGCAGTTACCACGTTGTATATTCAAGGAATATTGATTATGGAAATCAGCTTCATTACGTTAATGAAAGCATTAATTGGTGGCGCAGGGGCTGGGTTTGCACTGACCGGCGGTTTGTCATTTTTAGTGCCCACATTAACGGTCACTGCTTCCCTCGCATTGACATTTGCAGCCATTGGAGGCGCACTTATTGCGGGTGTCTATCTGAGACAAGTTTTGGTGAACTAAATTGGAACCACTTTCTTCCCACTGGTACTCACCACAAACAACAGATGAGTTGACTAAGTTTTACTGTATTATCTGTATTTCTTATATGTTGATACACATTATCTGGGATTGCATTTCAAAAAAGACACCGCCATTTTCATTAGAAAATTTGCAATATAAACTTAATGAGCTGTATTCATCATCAACTTTCGCGACCAGTTCATTCTTTTTTGTGATTATTATCGATATAAAAAATCCATTGAGGTCATCAGATGCGTTTATTTTCCCATTGATAGTCGCATCATTGAGTGGTTTCATGATTTCCATATCAGCCATTGTGCCAAAACGGCGAAATACAACATAACCTATTTTTTAATATGCGCAGTTCGATGTTAACAACTAAAATCCGCCGGTGATACCGGCGGTATTCTATTATCAATTCATCACAAAACGATATGACTAGTGCTTAATAATATACAGCATCTGGCTATATGCCACATCTTCAGGGTTAGTGATAGGGTAGCCTTTCACCCATGGTTTAATTAAACGCCCATTGGTAAATTGATATATTGGGGCAATTGGCACTTGCTCTGCAATAATCTGTTCAGCTTTATTATAATCATCACTTAATGCTTTAGGGTTGGTTTGTTTCCCTGCTTCACTGAGTAAACGGTCATAATTTTCATTAGTAAATTTGGCAATATTGCCGCTGTGAGTCGATGTCAGCAGTGAAAGGAAGGTAGAGGGTTCATTGTAATCCCCAACCCATGACGCACGGACAACATCAAAATTTCCGGTGTTGCGGCTATCAATATAGGTCTTCCACTCTTGATTAATCATTTTGACATCAACACCCAATGTCTTCTTCCACATTGACGCTATAGCAATAGCTAATTTCTGATTATTATCCGACGTATTGTATAGCAGTGATAATTTTAGCGGTTTATCAGGGCCATATCCTGCGGCATGCAACAACGCCTTGGCTTGCGCATTTAATTCATCCTGATCTTGTTGCTGTAATAAATTTGCGACCGGATGGTAACCAGCAGTGACATCAGGCGTAAAGTGATAAGCTGGCTTTTCCCCAGTACCTAACACTTTTTCAGCAATCACTTTTCGATCGATTGCATAAGATAACGCTTTACGCACCCGTACATCATTGGTCGGTGCGCGCTGTGTATTAAATGCGTAATAGTAAGTTCCTAATTGGTCAGGTGTATACACTTGATCAGGGATATCTTTTAATAGCTTCTGATACAGATTCTTCGGGAAAGATTCTGTTATATCGATATCACCCGCCTGATAGCGCTTAGTCGCATTCGCTTCCTGATTAATTGGAATGAATGTCACTTTTGTTAGCACGGTTCGAGCATGATCCCAATAATGTTCATTAGGGACTAATACTAATTTTTCATTTACCACTCGGTCTTGTAATTTAAATGCACCGTTCCCAACCAGATTCCCTACTTTTGTCCAGTCACTGCCATATTTTTCAACTACCGAGGAAGGTACGGGAAATAAACTGAAATTTGCTGTCAGACTTGGGAAATATGGAACGGGTTTACTGAGTTTTACTTTAAGTGTGTAATCATTAACGGCACTGACACCCAAAGTCTCCGGTGGCATTTTCCCTTCAATAATCTGCTGTGCATTCTCCATCCCTGCTAGCTCGGCAAACCAAGCAAAGGGAGATAAACTTTTAGGATCGACTAAACGACGCCAGCTATAAACAAAATCCTGTGCGGTCACTGGGTCGCCATTGGACCATTTCGCATCTTTACGCAACGTGAATATATAGGTTTGGTTATCGGCAGTTTGCCATTTAGTCGCAACCCCCGGGATTATCTGACCATGCGCATCTTGATTAACCAACCCTTCGAACAAATCTCGGGCAACCTGCGCCTCTATTAATCCTACGGCCTTCATCGGATCAAGAGAGGCAGGTTCATCTTTAATATGACGAACAATTTCTTGTTTTTCAGCCAGTACGGTGCCCGCAGGGACATCAGCAGCATTTGCCGCGCCCAGCGCTGTGCCAACCAATGCGGCACACAATGCATAACGGAAATAGCGCATAATTGATTAACCTTTTCGTTGTTGTTCCATTTCAGCGAAAGTAAAAAATCGAATAACCATAAACTAGCAGATTAAGTACCATCATGACGACGGTAAATATCGAATCGTTTCGAATGCATCCAGTACCTACCATGACAATCAAATCGCCATATACCCCTCATTTTTCTTAGAATCATTATCTTGTCTACCACAAAATAACTTATCTTATTGATTCAAAGTAATAATGTTAGATGCTATGTTAAATCTAATATGACTGTATTTGGAATAACAGAAAATACTATGAACCTATATCGCCCCCGCCCAGCACGGGGAAAACTGCTGACCCTAGGGCAACATTACGGCCAGTCTCTATTGGGTGCGCCACTGCTTTATTTCCCTGCCCCTCATCCGTCGATTGACACCGGGCTGATTATTGCAGGGACTCATGGTGATGAAAGTGCGGCAATTGTTGCGCTCTCTTGTGCGTTACGCAGCATCTCACCACAGCAGCAGCGCCACCATGTTATCTTGGCAGTTAACCCTGATGGTTGCCAACTGGGGTTGAGGGCAAATGCTAATGGCGTTGATCTTAACCGCAATTTCCCGACTCAAAATTGGCAAGGTGGGGAGACGGTATATCGCTGGAACAGTGCTGCGAATGCACGTGATGTGGTGCTATCAACAGGAGAGCACGCAGGATCCGAGCCTGAGACACAAGCGTTATGCACATTAATTACGCAGTTATCGCCCCGCTGGGTTGTTTCATTCCATGAGCCATTGGCTTGTATCGAAGACCCTGATAGCTCGGCATTGGGCGAACGGCTTGCACTAAACTTCGCATTACCGCTTGTCACCAGTGTGGGTTACGCCACACCGGGTTCATTTGGAAGTTGGTGTGCCGAGCGCGAACTGCCTTGTATTACTGCCGAGTTACCCGCGATTTCGGCAGATGAAGCCAGTGAATGTTACCTAAACGCATTGATTGATTTACTGACATTGGCAGATTAAACCGACAAATCGATAGCCCCCGTGGCGAAGTGCAGACCCTCGTCGACATCGCGTTCCAACCATGTTGGGCCATCGAGGTCAACAAAACGCGCCCCAGGCGCCAGTGGCAATGCCGCGCGGACAGCCCGTGACGTGCACAACATACAACCGAGCATAATGGCAAATCCCAGTGATTTTGCCTGCTCGGCCAATAATAGTGCCTCGGTTAATCCGCCACTTTTATCCAGTTTGATGTTAACCATGTCGTAGCGGCCAACCAGACCGGCTAAGTCAGCTCGCGTATGACAACTCTCATCAGCACAAATAGGCAGCGGATGAATAAAATTCTGCAAAGAATCATCCATCCCTGCCGGCAGAGGCTGCTCAAGCATTGCTACACCTAAGTCAGCCAGTAACTGACAACGCGCCGCCAAACCTTCTGGTTGCCAGGCTTCATTAGCATCGACAATTAATGTCACATCTGGCACGGCGCTGCGGATTGCCACCAAACGCTCGGCAATAAGATGATCATCGAGCTTTATTTTTAATAGGTTAGCTCCCAAACGTGCCAGCGCACTTGCGCTATAAGCCATCGCTTCCGGGGTGCCAATACTGACTGTCTGAGCCATGGATATATGAGAAACCGCAGGGATTTGAGTCCTCTGCCACAGAGTTTGCCGATTCTGTAAGCATTCCAACTGCCACAACGCACAATCCACTGCGTTTCTTGCCGCACCGGCGGGCAATAACTGCTGTAGAGCTTCGCGCGACACACCATATTCGATGGCACTCACCACCAAAGCCAACTGCGCCATCACAGAAGATTCACTTTCTCCATAATGAGGATATGGCGTACATTCACCAAATGCGCGGATTCCCCCTTCTTCAATTTCGACAACCACAACTTTGGCTTCAGTACGGCTTCCGCGGGAGATAACAAACGCAGAATGTAGAGGCCAAGCCTCAGGATAACAACGCATGGTTCTCATTAGGGGTCCTCGATAGAATTCAGGCGTTAACGTCAGGTGTCAGAACCCGACGTCAGTAAAATCTCAATTATTTGGCAAATTTCTCATATCCAAGCCGCCATTGTTACCTTAAACTGAACTTCGTGTTACACATCTGTAAAAGGGATCAAATAATGACACAGACAGTACATTTCCAAGGCAATCCAGTGACCGTTGCAGGTCAACTCCCGCAACCCGGTGATAAAGCTAAAGATTTTACATTAGTCGCGAAAGATTTATCTGATGTTGCACTGAGCAGCTTCATTGGTAAACGTAAGGTTCTGAACATCTTCCCAAGTATCGATACCGGCGTGTGCGCCGCATCCGTACGTAAATTCAATCAACTGGCTGGCGAACTTGAGAACACCGTCGTTCTTTGTATCTCCTCTGACCTGCCATTTGCTCAATCACGTTTTTGCGGTGCTGAAGGTCTGAGCAACGTTATTACACTGTCAACATTACGTGGTGCTGAATTCAAACAAGCATACGGCGTAGCCATCACTGAAGGCCCATTAGCCGGTTTGACCGCACGCGCTGTAGTGGTTCTGGATGGTCAAGATAATGTTATCTACAGTGAGTTGGTTAACGAAATCACGACCGAACCAAATTATGATGCTGCTCTGGCATCGTTGAAATAACCGCAAACTTCCGCTTTTCATGAAGACGCAAACGGCTGTCCCATCGGGTACAGCCGTTTTTTATCGCCGCCAACGTTAGCTTTTCTGACACGACACTTCAGCCGCATCGCTTGCGTTAATCACTTATTCGTCTTCATTTTCATCATTGGCTACCCGCTTACTACTTAAGCCATATTCACGCAGCTTATTAGCAATAGCCGTGTGGGAGACACCCAGCCGCTTGGCCAGTTTACGAGTACTTGGATAATTACGATAAAGGCGCGTTAAAACTGAACGTTCAAACCGTTTACTGATGTCATCAAGTGAACCATCGAGCACTTCATCCCCTAGAGCCGCTTCAACCTCAAATTCCGGTAAAATGATGTCCTGTGGTCGCAGTTCAAACCCTTCTAGCTGAGTCAAAGCACGGTAGATAGCATTTTTAAGCTGCCGCACATTACCGGGCCAGCCATAACTGGTCAGGAAGTTGCTGAGTTCAGGAGCCAACTTCGGACGAGGTACACCTTGTTCGTCAGAGAAACGGGCAACGAACAGCGAGGTCAGTGGCATAATATCGGCCTGACGCTCTCGTAGCGGCGGCAAAGTGATCGTCAACACATTGAGGCGATAGTATAAATCCTCGCGAAATTCCCCGCGTTGAACCAACTCCACCAAATTCTTTTGAGTCGCACAGATAACCCGCACATCAACATGCACTTCATGCTCTTCCCCAACACGGCGGAAAGTACCATCATTAAGGAAACGTAACAGTTTTATCTGCATGCGAGGCGACATTTCGCCGATTTCATCCAAGAGAACCGAGCCACCATTGGCTTGTTCAAAGAAACCTTTTTTGCCCTCAATGGCATTCGGATAAGCCCCTGCGGCATAGCCAAATAATTCACTTTCAACGACATCATCAGGCATTGATGCACAGTTGAGACCGAGAAACGGCATTTTTCCTCGAGGGCTACGCAGATGACAAGCTCGTGCTAATAGATCCTTACCCGTGCCAGTTTCGCCCACTAATAACAAGGGGGCATCCAGCATTGCTAATTTCCGAGCTTGATCAAGAACATGGCGCATTTTCGCGCTGGTCGCAACAATCTGCTTAAATTCAGTATCATCATTAATCGATAAGATTTGCAGTTGTTTTCCCATGCGGGCGGTAGACTTCAGCATTACCACGGCCCCCACGGTTTGATTCTGTTGATTTTCATCTTCAAGCTGAATCGGCGTGATCTCCATCAGGTAATCCTGATTATTGATCAACACCCGTTCAGTATGAGGGGCAGTCTCTCCCCCATCAAACCACCTGGCGAAATTATACCCCCCAAGTAGGCTGCCTGCTGTTTTGTGGCGAACTTTCTCTTCATTGAGGGAAAAAAGTTCGCGAGCAGCTGGGTTAGCTAACTCAAGATTACCTTTCAAATCGATGGAAAATACTGGCTCAGGCATGGACTCAAGCAACGCCCGCAATGAACGGTGTTCACGTTCTGATGGCATAAAGGAGACAGTTCGGACGTCAGTAACACCTTCAATACGCCGAATATCCATCATCAATGCACTAAATACGCTGAAGTCCAGTTGGGAGAAATTCAGGTAAATGCGACCAATCGGATCAATTTCGATCCCCCGTAAATCAATGCTGCGTAAAACCAAGAGATCGAGTAACTCTCTGGTGAGACCGAGTCGGTCTTCGCAAAAAACTTCCAAGCGCATCAGTATCGACCTTATCTATGGCAGGTGCGGAATATCTGTTAAAGATAATACCCTGTCCCCCCGCGCTGATGAAGCAGTCTGTCAGCAAAAGTTGACAGGAATCGGCTTTTTGCTGTTTTTTTTCCTCGATAAAGCACAGAAAGGCATGATCATCAACGCCAATCATTACTATATACAGCGACTTATTAGTTTTAGTATTAATAATTCAGAATAATATAATGCCTAGTCGCGCCAATATCTTCGTCAATGACAAGTGACACTTTGCTTTATATCGGCCAAGTGGCTATAGTGGATGTAGCCAATTGACCGAGGAGGTTACATGAGAACATATCACCCTGCCCCAGCGACCAAAACAGGCGCGCTATGGCGTGAGATTGGCTTACCCGCCAGCCGTGGCACTGTATTGGTCGACAGTATCAAAATGGGATTCTCTGTTGATGTCATCGACAGCATCCATGTTTGGGCCTCCATACCTAAAGCAGAGATATTGCGCGCGACCGGTATTCCCAGCCGTAGTCTAACCCGTAGACGCACGCATGATGGCCGTTTTACACCAGAAGAGAGCGAGCGAATCGCCCGTTTCGTCCGTGTCATGGATGCCGCAGTCGATCTGTTTGGGGGAGATAAAGGCAAAGCCATCACTTGGATGTCTACCCCGATTAAGGGTCTTGGTCACCGCAGCCCGGACTCTCTGCTGGAAACCGAAACCGGCGCATTGGAAGTTTGTGATTTAATTGGGCGATTAGAGCATGGCGTATTTTCGTAGCTGAAAGCCAAAAGGAAATGAATCTTCAACCACCCATTACAGGGAAACGTAGTTTAAAGGGGTAAGCGTACGATGAAATACCGCCTGACAGGCCAATCTTTATGATGTCCTACCGCATTGTGATGCGCCACTATCTTGCATCAACCTGGACCGGCTATGGTGCAGATATTTATGGGGGTCGTTGGAATCATAAAGGGCATGCCGCTATCTATTTGGCCAGCAGTGTATCTCTGGCCATGCTGGAAACCTTAGTGCATATCCAAGACAGCTCAACACTGAGTGAATTCGAATTATTTCAGATGGACGTTGATGACAGCAACATTATGCTGTTGCAACCACAAGATTGGCCGACAGATTGGCGCAGTGATCCCGCGCCAGCCGCTACGATGGATATCGGCACCGAGTGGCTGGAATCAGAAACATCACTTGGATTACTGGTTCCCTCCACACTGGTGCCATCAGAAAATAATTTGCTGATCAACCCCCGGCATAAAGATTTTCAAGCGTGTTTGAACAGCGTCAAGCCCCTCTCTTTTGCCTTTGATCCCCGCCTGAAATAATGCCTATGCCAAAGAATGGCTCCTCACGACTGATTGAGCTTATCTTTCTTTGGCAACGTATTCTTTAACTGGCTGATTAACTGCCGACGAAAATCACCTAATTTCGGTTTGTCATCACCCAACCACGGTAACGGGCGGCATAACTCCATCGCTTTAATACCTAACCGCGCCGTCAGTAAGCCAGCACCAATACCTTGTGCAGCACGAGCGGATAACCGCGCAGCCAAATCTTGTGATAGCCAATCCATGCCCACTTCCCGAACCAATTCTGAGGCCCCGGCAAAGGCAATGTTCAGCAGCACCAAACGGAACAAACGAATACGGCTAAAATATCCCAGCTCAATACCATACAAAGCAGCAATACGATTAATCAGGCGAATATTCCGCCAAGCGATAAAAGCCATATCTACCAGTGCCAATGGGCTGACCGCTATCATTAATGCGGATTCTGCCGCATAACGGCTTATTTCCGCCCTAGCTTGATTATCCAATGATGGTTGCACCAGCTTGGCATAGAGTTCAACAACTTCCCGATCATTATGGGTTTCATGTAGCGAGGCTTGCCAGCGCTGTAACGCCGGGTGCCCTTGATCCAGCCCCGCCTGACGCGCTAATTTTTCACAAAACGCGCGTCCCTGTCCAATGCCGTGGCTAACTAACAGTTC
The DNA here is from genome assembly GCF_044905075.1 of Yersinia vastinensis. NCBI lineage: Bacteria > Pseudomonadati > Pseudomonadota > Gammaproteobacteria > Enterobacterales > Yersiniaceae > Yersinia > Yersinia vastinensis. The sequence continues at coordinate 2,296,139 of NZ_CP173260.1, read as the reverse complement.
CCGCGCGATGTCTCGCTCTTCAGCCCGTTGCCGCAAGCGGTATAAACGCCGCCACTCCGTCACGACCGAACCTACCCCCGCCAGAACGATCAATCCACCAGCGGTCGTTGCACCTAATGCAATCCAATCTTGTTGCTGCCAAGCCTGATTAACCCATTGCACTGATTGCGCGAGCACACTGACACCAAAAAGTGCCACGCCTGCGGTCACCATTTTACGCCACAAGCTGCGTTTCGGTTTCAGCGCTGCGTTCACTAACCCCTCGACCCGACCCTCTTCATTTTCCGCATCCAGTTCTGGAGCTGCAGGATAGAAGTTCTCGGCCGCTTGTTGGCTGAAATCCTGTGCAGCTTTTAATACCGGTTCATCCAGCGGTTGCAGAGGTTGTTCAAAATCGATCCGTGGTTTTAAAGGCTCGCTCATCGCAATTTATCTCCCAATAAGAATTCCATCACCGCATCGAGGCGAATATGTGGCAATGGGCTGTCCACATTGACGGCCTGTGGACGGAATTCATCAAAATGGAATCCTTGCTGCTGCCAAAAAGCCGCTCCCGGCAAGCGAGCGGGTACATCACCGGGGAAGACCGTCAATGGCGCCCCATCACTCAAGCGATGCCCTCGCAATGCGGGTATTTTCTGCCCATGACTTTCAACAATGCCACTTTCCGTAGCTTGTACTGAGGCCAGCCCAACACAATCCATGCTAATACCTTCAAACGCCGCATTTTGCCACGCTTCCTGTACCAATTGCTGTAATAAGGAAACCAAATTGGCATGCTGATCCGCTGTCACGTGATCCGCTTTGGTGGCGGCAAACATCAGCTTATCAATACAGGGGGAGAATAAGCGGCGGAACAATGTGCGCTTTCCGTAATGGAAACTCTGCATCAATTGTGTCAACGCCAAACGCATATCGTTAAATGCTTGCGGCCCACTGTTTAGCGGTTGCAGACAATCTACCAACACTATTTGCCGATCAAAGCGGACAAAATGCTCTTTATAGAAGCCTTTCACTACTGAGTTGCAATAATAGTTAAAGCGGGCGCGTAACATCCCTATATTCGAGTGTTTATCCGCCTGTGCCAGCCGTGACTCCCCCAAATCATTAACATCAGGCCACGGGAAAAACTGTAAAGCTGGCGCGCCTGCCATATCTCCGGGCAACACAAAACGCCCCGGCTGAATAAAATGCAGTCCTTCATTTTTGCAACGAATCAGATAATCGGTATAAGCCTGAGCAATAGCAGCCAGCTGATTCTCATCAGCTGGCGCTAATGGATCACACTGTTTGCACAGTGTCAGCCAAGGTTCGGCCCACTGAACACGGTCCCCTTGTAGCAACCCCGCCATCTGGCGCGACCAACTTAAATAGTCCTGCTCCAACATAGGTAAATCTAACAACCATTCACCCGGGTAATCGACAATTTCTAGATACAGTGTCGATGTTTCCTTGAAATGGCGCAAAAGCGAATCACCGGAACGAAACCGCAAAGCTAAGCGAATTTCGCTAACCCCCCGCGTCGGTGTTGGCCAATTGGGTGGCGTCCCATAGAGCGAGGCTAAACCTTCATCGTAAGTAAAACGCTGAATACCCAGATCACGTTGCGGCACGCGCTTAACACCCAGTAACCGCTCTTCGCGCACAGCAGAAAACAGCGGCAAACGAGCACCACTGTGGACATGAAGCAATTGATTCACTAAAGATGTAATAAATGCGGTTTTCCCGCTACGGCTCAGGCCGGTTACCGCTAACCGCAGGTGGCGATCCATCCCGCGGTTAACCAATGAAGTAATCTCATTTTGCAGTCGTTTCATGCTTCTCCTTGGCAAATTGACCCGCGGCTGCCCCCATTGCCCGTTTTAGCATGGGTTCCAGCATCATCAACAGCAACCAGCGCAGGGGTTTGCGGCTGACATTTTTTACTATCAGACCTGCGGCACCGGCGGGGCCATAGGTTAATGCAACAGTAAAAATAATCTTAACTATTGTCGTTAATACTACACCTGCACGGGTGCGAGCAGAATGATTGTTCATATTGATACTCTCCGGCAGGCTAACTCATTGGATTACATTACAACTGACGAAAGCGACTCCGTACACCAAATGTCTCGGAGGTCACATAGCGTTCAACTTGGCGCAAACGCTGCTCTCCCGCCCCCAATTCATATTCAAGTTGATCCAGTAACTGCCTTGGTGTTGCTTCATGATGTTCGCTGAAACTGGCTGCGGGAGCCGGTTCCAGCATAAAAGTCAGTACGATATAGGCCACAATGGTAAACACGAACAGGCCAAAAAAGAGTGATAGCACCACCATCACACGGATCAATCGCACCGGAATATCAAAATAGTGTGCCAGACCTGCACAGACCCCTTTGATCATGCCCTCTTCAGGCACTCGGTACAGTTTTTTGCTACTCAACACATTATTTTTAAAAATATCGCCCATTATGACTGCCTCCAATCAGGGTGCTGCGCATCAAGAATTTCTTCCAATGTCTGGATACGTTCACGCATCCGGCGGGCATCATCCGTTAACTGTGATAAGCGCTGCATATCCTGATGGCTAAGTTGAGCACCACTTTGCTGGCGATTGCTGTAATGCAGCCATAACCAAATCGGTGCAACAAACAACACAAAAATCGTCAGCGGTATGGCAAGAAACAGGATACTCATTCATTCCCCTTAATCATCTTGATAGCGGGTTTCCGCATTTTTATCATTGCAGGCCGCCTTTTCCTGGCGGCCCGATAGCATTATAAAAACTTACTCAGCTGAATTCATTTTCGCTTTCAGCGCAGCCAGTTGCTTGCTAATTTCATCATCAGCTTTCAGTTCGGCAAATTGACTGTCTAACGACTTTTGTTTACCAACACCCACAGTTTCAGCTTCTGCTTCCATGTGGTCAATGCGGCGTTCAAACTGCTCAAAACGTGCCATGGCCTCATCTAACTTGCCACTATCAAGCTGACGGCGGACATCACGGGATGATGCAGCGGCCTGATGACGCAAGGTCAATGCTTGCTGTCTCGCGCGCGTTTCAGTCAGTTTACTTTCTAACTCCGTGATTTCCTGCTTCATGCGCTCTAGGGTCTCTTCTACAGCAGCCATTTCACCCGTCAGCACTTTAATCAGGTCCGCGACCTTCTGTTTTTCAATCAGTGCCGCACGAGCTAAGTCTTCTTTATCTTTGCGCAGAGCCAGCTCGGCTTTATCCTGCCATTCTTGCTGCAAGCTTTCGCTGTTTTCAATGCGGCGTAGCAGCTGCTTTTTCTCTGCCAACGCACGGGCTGATGTTGAGCGGATCTCAACCAGCGTATCTTCCATTTCCTGAATCATCAGCCGCACCAATTTCTGCGGATCTTCAGCTTTATCCAGTAATGTATTGATGTTGGCGTTCACGATATCGGCGAAACGAGAAAAAATACCCATAATTTACATCCTCTTTTAACTTATTGGCTCTTTGATATACCGGCGTCTGGTTATATCCATTCCGATAGCTTTGTGGAATAACACATCACATTCTTGGGATAACTATAATCAAGAGTCGTGCCAACTTTTCATAAAACTTAATGCACTGAAAAATAACAAAAAAATATTTTTGCTTGTTTTGAGATAAAATGTAGAGTGATTACTTTAACCAACTATTGGCGAATCTCATCATGAATGAGCAAGTAGAAAACCTGTTAGGTGAAGCAAACTCGTTTGTTGAAGTGCTGGAGCAAGTTTCTGGGCTGGCAAAACTGAATAAGCCCGTATTGGTGATTGGTGAGCGGGGAACCGGTAAAGAGCTGATTGCTCACCGTTTGCACTACTTATCTGACCGTTGGCAGGGGCCGTTCATTTCACTTAACTGCGCCGCACTGAATGAAAATTTACTCGATTCTGAACTGTTTGGTCATGAAGCGGGTGCTTTCACCGGGGCACAAAAGCGCCATCTGGGCCGTTTTGAACGAGCCGACGGCGGCACGCTGTTTTTAGATGAATTGGCCACTGCGCCCATGTTAGTGCAGGAAAAGTTACTGCGCGTCATTGAGTATGGTCATTTAGAACGTGTCGGTGGCAGTCAACCACTGCAAGTCGATGTTCGACTTGTGTGTGCGACCAATGACAATTTACCCGCTTTAGCTGCTGCCGGAAAATTCCGCGCCGATTTACTCGACCGCCTCGCCTTTGATGTGGTGCAGTTGCCCCCTTTACGTGAGCGACAGCAAGACATCATGTTGCTGGCGGAACACTTTGCCATTCAGATGTGCCGGGAGCTAGGTTTGCCACTTTTCCCCGGTTTTACACCACTGGCGAAATCGCAGCTATTGGAATACCCATGGCCCGGCAATGTACGTGAACTTAAAAATGTGGTCGAACGTTCAGTCTATCGCCATGGGGACAGCAATCAGCCGCTGGATAATATTATTATTAATCCTTTTGCCCCCCGGCTGACTACGAAAACCGCGATGGCCGAAAACCACAATGTCGATATGGCAGCGGCACCATTATCAACCCTGCCCGCACTCCCTCTCAACCTTAAACAATGGTTACATCACAGTGAACAACAGATGCTAAAGCATGCCCTTGAACAGGCACGATTTAATCAACGTAAGGCGGCGGATTTGCTGGGGCTAACCTACCATCAATTACGCGGCATGCTAAAAAAGCATGCCATGCTGACGGGGGATAGAGAGCAACCTTAATGGATTATATGAAGGGACATAGTTGCAGGCAAAAAAAAAGCCAGCACCCGAGCTGGCTTAAAAAAACACTGGAAGCAATGTGAGCAATGTCGTGCTTTTCTGTCAAAAGCCTGAAACAACTGGCTTTGTCCTGAAGAGCAAAGTGATGATAATGGTTATCAATAGCAGTTGCAAACACTTTGTTGAGAATTTTTCTCATTTCCATACTAATTCTGTTGGAATTATGTGCATTTCTGGCCGAGATCCCCTCATGCGGCTAATTGCGCCATCATTTCTTAGTGAATAAACAATAATTTACTGGTTACTCCAGTGAGTTGCTGCAATAACCAGCAAAGTGCGCTGATGTTCTGCGCAATAAAGAGTTGTTTTGCTCAATGGATTGGGGGGCGTGCCAGATTACGGTACACTAAGAGTATTGCTTACTTACTGCGAAAGCGTTTATGCGTGCTTTACTGATTTGGATGCTGTCGCTGGCTTGTCTTGCGACTCCGGCGCTGGCACAACCTGCCCCAGCCGCCGAACCTACTCAACCACTGCCGGATATCCGTCAGCGCGGTTTTGTCTATTGTGTCAGCGGGATACTTAATACCTTTAACCCGCAGATGGCGAGCAGCGGATTAACCATCGACACACTGGCCGCCCAACTTTATGACCGTTTGTTGGATGTCGACCCTTATACTTATCGGCTCATCCCTGAATTAGCGGAAAGTTGGCAAGTGCTGGATAACGGTGCCACTTACCGTTTTCATTTACGTAAAGATGTCCCATTCCAGACCACTGACTGGTTCAAACCCACCCGGATGATGAATGCCGATGATGTGGTATTCAGTTTCCAGCGTGTATTTGATTCACATCACCCTTACCATGATGTCAACGGCGGGGAGTATCCCTATTTTGATAGTTTACAATTTGCTGATGCGGTCCAGAGCGTCAAAAAACTGGATGACTATACCGTTGAATTTAAACTAAAAGCTCCTGACGCTTCCTTCCTTTGGCATCTGGCGACACATTATGCACCGGTACTTTCTGCCGAGTATGCTGACGTTTTAACTCAAAAGGGTCGCCAAGAACAAATTGACCGTGAACCTGTTGGCACCGGCCCGTTCTTGTTGAACGAATACCGTTCTGGGCAATATATCCGCCTGTTCAGAAATAGCGATTATTGGAAAGGCTTGCCACGCATGCCTCAGGTGGTGATTGATCTGGGGGCTGGCGGTACTGGCCGTCTATCTAAATTACTGACCGGCGAGTGCGATGTATTGGCTTATCCGGCAGCCAGCCAGTTATCTATTTTACGTGATGATCCACGCTTACGGCTGACACTGCGCCCAGGCATGAACGTGGCCTATCTGGCGTTCAATACCCGCAAACCTCCGCTAAATAATCCGCGAGTACGGCAGGCTATTGCTTTATCTATTAATAATCAGCGATTGATGCAATCAATTTATTACGGCACGGCGGAGACCGCAGCCTCTATTTTGCCAAGAGCATCATGGGCTTACGACAACCAAGCTCAAGTCACTGAATATAATCCGGAAAAAGCCAAAGAGATACTCAAAGAGTTGGGGATTACTAAGCTACAACTCAACTTATGGGTGCCTACAGCATCGCAATCCTATAACCCCAGCCCGTTAAAAACGGCGGAGTTAATACAAGCGGATTTAGCGCAAGTTGGGATTACCGTAAATATTGTGCCCGTCGAAGGACGCTTCCAGGAAGCACGTCTGATGGAAATGAATCACGATCTGACGCTCTCTGGCTGGTCAACCGACAGTAACGATCCCGACAGTTTCTTCCGACCATTATTAAGCTGTGCAGCAATTCGTTCGCAAACAAACTATGCTCACTGGTGTGATCCAGAATTTGATGAGTTGCTGCAAAAAGCATTACGTTCCCAGCAATTATCGGCACGTATTGAATATTATCAGCAAGCTCAACGCATTCTGGAGCAGCAATTACCTCTGCTACCACTGGCATCATCCTTACGGCTACAGGCTTACCGCTATGATATTAAAGGTTTGGTATTAAGCCCGTTTGGCAATTCTTCTTTTGCTGGCGTGTTCCGCGAGAGCGATGAGGGCAAAAAGCCATGATCATCTTCACCTTACGGCGCTTATTACTGCTGGTGATAACCTTGTTTATGCTATCACTGGTCAGTTTTAGCCTGAGCTACTTTACCCCTCACGCACCGCTAAATGGTGCTGCACTGTTGGATGCCTACCGTTTTTATTTCAGTAGCCTATTTCAGTGGGACTTTGGCGTTTCCAGCATTAATGGCCAACCGATCAGCGAGCAATTGCGCGAAGCTTTTCCTGCCACCATGGAACTGTGTGTTTTAGCCTTTACGCTGGCGCTATTTGTTGGTATCCCATTAGGGATTATTGCTGGTGTGATGCGCGGTAAGTTTGCCGATATCGCGATCAGCTCCATTGCATTGCTCGGCTTCTCAATCCCGGTATTTTGGCTAGCTCTGTTGCTGATGTTGTTCTTTTCGTTGCATTTAGGCTGGTTGCCCGTCTCGGGCCGTTTTGATCTGTTATATCAGGTGAAACCTGTCACTGGGCTGGCGTTGGTTGACGCATGGTTATCACCCTCACCTTATCGTAAAGAGATGATGATAAGCGCACTTCAGCATATGATTTTGCCTATCACTGCGCTGGCCGTCGCCCCCACAACTGAAGTTATCCGCTTGATGCGCACCAGCACCGATGATGTTATCGGGCAAAACTATATTAAAGCCGCGGCCACCCGTGGCTTATCACGGTTTACTATTATTCGTCGCCATGTGCTGCATAATGCGCTGCCACCTATTATTCCTAAATTAGGGCTACAGTTTTCAACCATGCTGACGCTGGCGATGATAACCGAAGTGGTCTTTAACTGGCCGGGGTTGGGCCGCTGGCTGATTAATGCCATTCGTCAGCAAGATTACGCCGCAATCTCAGCGGGTGTGATGGTGGTCGGTTCGTTGGTCATCGTCATTAACGTACTGTCAGATATTCTGGGCGCAATGATGACGCCGTTAAAGCATAAGGAATGGTATGCCCTTCGATAATGTCTACCGCGAGAAGAAAATGCCCAGCCCGTTGCTCTATACTTGGCGGCTTTTCTATTCTGATGGCCTGGCGATGGTGGGTTTTTACGGCGTCCTCGGCTTACTATTGCTGTGTGTACTGGGTAGCACATTAGCGCCTTATGCTCTCGACCAACAATTTTTGGGTTATCAATTGCTCCCGCCCTCTTGGTCGCGTTATGGCAATGTCTCTTTCTTCCTCGGCACTGATGATTTAGGTCGAGATATTTTAAGCCGTTTATTGGCAGGAACGGCATCAACGTATGGCTCCGCGCTGTTGGTCACTCTTGCAGCCGCACTGTGTGGTGTAGTGCTCGGTGTTTTTGCCGGTATCACTCATGGTTTTCGTTCAGCCATTCTTAATCACGTACTCGATACATTGCTCTCCATTCCCTCATTGCTGCTCGCCATCATCGTCGTGGCCTTTGTCGGGCCAAGTTTAGAGCATGCTATGTTTGCCGTGTGGCTGGCGCTGCTGCCCCGAATGGTTCGAACTATTTATAGCGCAGTGCATGATGAGTTAGATAAAGAGTATGTGATTGCTGCTCGTTTGGACGGTGCTTCCACACCTCATATTTTGGCCTATGCCATTTTCCCTAATATCGCCGCCGTACTCGTGACAGAATTTACCCGTGCATTATCAATGGCCATTTTGGATATCGCTGCTTTAGGCTTTCTTGATCTTGGGGCGCAATTACCCTCTCCCGAATGGGGAGCAATGTTGGGTGATTCACTGGATTTAGTCTATGTTGCGCCGTGGACAGTCATGCTCCCCGGTGGGGCTATTTTGGTCAGTGTGCTACTGGTAAATCTATTGGGTGATGGGATGCGCCGAGCAATCAATGCGGGGGTGGAATAATGCCATTACTTGATATTCGTAACCTCACCATCGAATTTATGACCTCCGAGGGAATGGTAAAAGCGGTTGACCGTATTAGCATTACGCTGACGGAGGGGGAAGTTCGTGGTTTAGTGGGTGAATCCGGATCGGGTAAAAGTTTGATTGCCAAGGCCATTTGTGGGGTCAGCAAAGATAACTGGCGCATCACAGCTGACCGTTTTCGCTTTGATGACATTGATCTGCTGCAATTAACGCCACGCGAGCGGCGTAAAGTGATCGGCCATAATATCTCAATGATATTTCAGGAGCCGCAATCTTGTCTGGACCCTTCTGAGAGTATTGGTCGGCAACTGTTGCAAGCTATTCCCGGCTGGACTTACAAAGGCCGCTGGTGGCAACGATTTCATTGGCGTCAACGTCGAGCTATTGAGTTGTTACACCGTGTGGGTATCAAAGACCACAAAGATATTATGCGCAGCTACCCTTATGAACTGACTGAAGGGGAATGCCAGAAAGTGATGATAGCGATCGCCTTGGCAAACCAGCCACGACTACTGATCGCTGATGAACCGACCAATGCAATGGAACCGACCACTCAGGCGCAAATTTTCCGCCTGCTGGCCCGACTGAACCAAAACAACAACACCACTATTTTGCTGATCAGCCATGATTTGCAGATGATGAGTAAATGGGCGACACGGGTCAATGTGCTGTATTGTGGCCAAACTGTAGAAAGTGCCGTTTGCGAGGAGCTGCTGGCCTCCCCACACCACCCCTATACTCAAGCGCTGATCCGCGCGATGCCCGATTTTGGCCGTTCTTTACCCCATAAAAGCCGGCTGAATACTTTACCGGGGGCGATTCCATCACTGGAACATTTGCCGGTCGGCTGCCGTCTGGGGCCTCGCTGCCCTTATGCACAGAAAACCTGTATTGAAACACCACGCTTACGATCGGTTAAAAATCATGCCTTTGCCTGCCACTTCCCCTTAAACTTGGAGGAGCAATAATGGCTGAGACCCTGCTCGAAGTCCGTAACCTGAGCAAAACCTTCCGCTATCGTACGGGGTTATTCCGTCGTCAACATGTTGAAGCCGTTAAATCGGTCAGCTTTACTCTGCGTGAGGGGCAAACACTGGCCGTGATTGGCGAAAACGGTTCAGGTAAATCCACTTTAGCCAAAATGCTGTCTGGCATGATTGAACCCACTCAAGGCGAATTATTAATTGATGACCACCGTCTGGTCTACGGCGACTACGCTTATCGTAGCCAGCGCATTCGCATGATTTTCCAAGATCCCAGCACCTCACTGAATCCGCGCCAACGTATCGGCCAATTGCTGGATGCCCCACTAAAGCTGAATACCGATTTAGATGCCGCAGCACGCGAGCAACGCATCTACCAGACATTACGGCAAGTGGGGTTGTTACCCGATCACGCAAATTACTACCCACATATGTTAGCCTCCGGGCAGAAACAGCGTATTGCACTGGCGCGAGCATTAATACTGCAACCTAAAGTCATCGTTGCTGATGAAGCGCTAGCATCACTGGATATGTCCATGCGCTCACAGATTATTAATCTGATGTTAGAGCTACAGGAAAAGCACGGCATCTCTTACATTTATGTGACTCAGCATCTGGGGATGATGAAACATATCAGTGACCAGGTGATTGTGATGCATGAAGGAGAAGTGGTGGAGCGTGGCAGTACCGCAGAAGTGTTGGCCGCCCCACTGCACGACCTCACCAAGCGATTGATTTCCAGCCATTTTGGCGAAGCATTAACCGCAGATGCTTGGCGCCGGGACACGGGTAACTTTTAATGCTATCGCTACTGTGTTGACACATATCGCATGTTGAAAAATCTCGACCAGAGACAGAAACCATGACTCGTCTGGATAACTGACATAAAAGGATAATTAATATGGGTTTTCTTACCGGCAAACGCATTTTGATAACAGGTGTCGCCAGCAAATTGTCCATTGCCTATGGTATCGCGCAAGCCATGCATCGTGAGGGGGCCGAACTGGCCTTCACATACCAAAATGACAAATTAAAAGGCCGTGTTGAAGAATTTGCTGCGGCCTTAGGCTCTAAACTGATCTTCCCCTGTGACGTCGCACAAGATGAAAGTATCGCGCAATTATTTACTGATTTAGGCCAATCTTGGCCGAAATTTGATGGCTTCGTACACTCCATCGGTTTTGCGCCGGCTGACCAGTTAAAAGGCGATTATGTTGATGCCGTCACCCGCGAAGGTTTTGGTATTGCGCATGACATTAGCTCCTACAGTTTTGTTGCTATGGCGAAAGCCTGTCGAGCTATGCTTAACCCGAATTCTGCCCTGCTGACTCTGACCTATTTGGGTGCTGAACGCGCCATTCCAAACTATAACGTAATGGGTTTAGCAAAAGCGTCTTTGGAAGCCAACGTGCGTTATATGGCGAATGCTCTCGGCCCGGAAGGTATCCGTGTCAACGGCATCTCTGCCGGGCCAATTCGCACACTGGCAGCCTCTGGCATTGATAGTTTCCGCAAGATGCTGGCACATTGTGAAGCCGTGACGCCGATCCGTCGCACCGTCACTATTGAGGATGTTGGTAACCCCGCTGCATTTTTGTGTTCTGATTTAGCCGCCGGTATTACGGGCGAAATCCTGCATGTAGATGGCGGTTTCAGTATTGCAGCAATGAATGAATTAAACCTGAAAAAACCAGAATAGCCGTTGATACCGAGCTAATCTACTGCACAAAATATCTCTTTCTCATCCGCGAGTTGCCCATCGCGGATCTTCTCTGTCACGCCAATTTCTATAATCAATTATTCGCTAACGTAACAACATTTTTGTTATATATAATAATATGTTATTACTTTTGGTTATGGATTATGGTTTAACATTATTTTATCTCGCCATGCCAATCAGCAATGATATCCACTGTGTTCATTCCATAAAACGACAGGATATCTTGCCGATGTTGATACCTCGCACTTTGTATTGCTCCTCATTTGATACCGCGTTAATCAATCATTCGCATCTGGCCTATCAGGCTACGGTAATTAACTCATCGTTACCTTTCACTTTGATGTGTTGCTGCCCTTAACGGAGGTCACTATGGTGCAATTTAGACGCCACGATAATGCCCATTGGTATCATGAGACTCAGCGCAGCGGCAGTCTGGAGATCGTTGCAGCACAAATTGCTGACGCAAGTGGAGCAGTGAATAGTAGTAACCTCGACTATTCGCTACCGGCTGAAAACGTCCCCGAAAAGGGTATTTTTCTACTTGGGTGTGTAGCCGGTATGCCAGACACATTTGATGACGCATTCACGCACCATACCCCTATATTATTGGCTTCAGAGGCCATGTATCACGCGCTTTTTCCAACGATTGTTGAACCAGACCATAACAGTACCTTTTCACTCTATGACCGCTTGAGTAGCGCATTAACTGTCGCACAAGTTACGGGGGTTCAGCGATTATGTAGCCACTATGCTGAGCGCCTTACCCCACTCCCTAGCCCGGATGCATCACGGGAAAGTAATATGCGGCTAACACAAATCACCCAATATGCCCGCCAGCTTGCCAGTCAGCCGACACTGATCGATCAACATGCGCTGCAACAGTTGGCCGATGTAGGTTTAACGCACACCGATATTATTGTTTTATCGCAGATAATTGGCTTTATAGGCTATCAGGCACGAGTCGTGGCGGGAGTTTCTGCACTGGCGGGTTATCCGACCGTCATGTTACCCGGCTTCCCGCGAATGGACGACGCCATAGCCGTTCAGTTACCCAACGCGAACGCCATATGGCAAGGCTGGTTACCCGGATGGGAAGAAAATACGACCTTAACAGAAGAAGAGCTTGATGATGCGGAACTGACGCTGGAACAATTGTTAGCATATCATCAGCAAAGTTTACCTGCCTATCGCGAGATGGCCCTCCAGCTATATCACTCACAGCGAGAGCTATCCGATGCTGCTCTCACTGGTGGGCTGGAGTGGGTCTCATTGGTCAGTGCCCGTATCAATGGCAGTCGGTACTGTCAGGCCCAACATCAGCAGAAACTGCAACAAATTGCCGGAAATGCACCGTTATTAGCCGCGCTGCAGGTGGATGTTGATGGCGCGCTGGCTGCACAATCATCAGGGACAGTTACCCACTCACTGATTTCGGTTGCTGCCGAATTGACCCGCGCACCGGAGCGCTTTAGCTATCAGCATCTTAGCCCGTTATTGACACTTGGTATCAATTATAATCAAGTGCTTAGTCTCCTCTTCAACACGGCGGCGGCAGGATGGGCTAACCGCCTGAGGCAAACACTCGGCCACGTCGATTAAAGGCTTACCGACCATCAACTCGGCCATTAAACTTCGTGGGTGGACAGCCACTCTTTGGCCACATCAAAGAAATGCTGGGCCAGTGGTGTCACCCGCCCTGGTTCAGCCACCACTACCGCAGCATGTCGGTTCATTTTAGGGATATCGACTGGCCGCCGCTGTAGCGCAGGAGACATCGCGTCCAGCAAACTCCCTTGAGGGAATAAACCACAGCCTAATCCGACAAAAATGCCTTGCAGCAACTGAAAAATAGAGGTGCTTTCCATCCTAACGTGCAACGGCAAATCAGCGTCGCGAAAATGGTTGTCCAGATAACGGCGGAAGTATCGACTTGGTTCCGTCAGGCAGAGCGGTAATGCTGCCGTTTGCGCTAATGTCAGCGGTTCAGTTCCGATCAATTCAGGGAAATGGTCTGGATGAAAAACGACATCAATCCCTCTATCAACTAATGGTTGCGCCTGAAAATGTAATTCATTGAGCGTGTTAAGTTCAAAAAAACCAATGCCCACATCAACTGAGTGACCCGTCAGGGCCTCCAGTAATTGATCTGCACTTAATACGGCAACCCGAAAGTCCAGATGGGGGTAGCGTTCACTGGCATTTTTCAGCAACCGAGCTAGTGAAATGCTGCATTGTGGTACGACGCCAATACGCAGCGTACCATTCAGCCCATTTTTAAGTGACTCAACTTCCAGCTTTAATCCTTGATAGACAGAAACAATCTCTCTTGCCCAAGCCAAAACTCGCTCACCTTCAGCAGTAAATCCTTCAAAGTTATTACCGCGATTGATCAATGCAACCCCCAACTCGCGTTCCAGATTTTTCAAACGCATTGACAATGTGGGTTGGCTGACAAAACTGGCCTCAGCCGCACGGCCAAAATGCCGTTCGCGCTCTAGATTGCACAGATAGATAAGTTGTTTGATATCCATACAGATACTCAGTTTTTCATCATGGCAGGCAGTATATCACCGCACTTGCGCCACATGTTTTTACCTTATTGGCTTTTTTCGCCGAAAAATTTACACAACTCTTTGAGCCGAGTCTCAGTTTGCTATTCAATACAGATTTTCTACTGGTTAACATTCAACCTAATTTTGGATAATTTCAGAGTTTTCCATATAATCACAATATTGGTTTGGTTATTCACATACAGATAACCATATGAACCGTAAATTAACGAAATAGCAGAATATATCACTAAATAAAATCAGTTCAGCATTTAATCAAAACAAAAATTCGCCAAATCGCTAAAACATAAACGTTAATACTGCATAACATTTGCAACATGGTTATATTCTGATGACTAAGATATATGTAACAGAACATTACAAAACCCTTGTCTCGTTGACAAAGATAGTGAACATTAACCGCCGCTAAACATCTTATAACAACGCAAAAGGATGCCGTTATGGCATTCACTTTTGTATTTCCTGTCATTTATGACAGGTAGTGAAAACAGAGGTCCCCCGTGTCAACAGCAAACAACAGTCAACAACCACCAAACAGTGAGCAACCTGAAAGCATCAGTATGAATGCTTTCAAACAACCGAAAGCGTTTTACCTGATCTTCTCGATAGAGCTTTGGGAGCGCTTTGGTTACTACGGCCTACAAGGGATCATGGCCGTTTATCTGGTAAAAATGCTCGGGATGAGCGAAGCCGATTCCATCACCTTATTCTCTTCTTTCAGCGCCTTGGTGTATGGCTTTGTTGCCATCGGCGGCTGGTTAGGTGATAAAGTTCTCGGTGCGAAACGCGTCATCGTGCTTGGTGCACTCACTCTGGCTGTCGGTTATGCCATGATAGCCTATTCAGGCCATGACATTTTCTGGGTTTATCTGGGTATGGCGACCATTGCAGTTGGTAATGGTTTGTTCAAAGCGAACCCATCCTCCCTGCTCTCAACCTGCTATAACAAAGATGATCCGCGTTTGGACGGTGCATTCACTATGTACTATATGTCCGTCAATATCGGTTCGTTCTTCTCTATGCTGGCAACACCATGGTTAGCCGCAAAATATGGCTGGAGTGTCGCGTTCTCTCTGAGCGTTGTCGGGATGCTGATTACCTTGGTGAACTTCTGGTTCTGCCGTAAATGGGTGAAAAACCAAGGTTCTAAACCTGACTTTGCACCATTACAGTTTAAGAAATTGCTGATGGTTCTGGTCGGTGTTGTCGCGCTGGTTACCCTGTCTAGCTGGTTGTTGCATAACCAAATCGTTGCACGTTGGGCGCTGGCGCTGGTTTCTCTAGGTATTATCTTTATCTTTGCCAAAGAAACGTTCTCTCTGCATGGGACTGCGCGCCGCAGAATGATTGTAGCCTTCCTGTTGATGTTAGAAGCGGTGGTATTCTTTGTGCTGTACAGCCAGATGCCAACTTCACTGAACTTCTTTGCTATCCACAACGTGGAACATTCAATCTTTGGCATTGCCTTTGAACCAGAACAATATCAGGCACTGAACCCATTCTGGATCATGGTTGCCAGCCCGATTTTGGCTGCAATCTATAACAAAATGGGCGACCGCCTACCGATGCCGCATAAGTTTGCTTTCGGCATGGTGCTCTGCTCTGCAGCATTCTTGGTCTTACCATGGGGTGCCAGCTTCGCCAACGAACACGGTATTGTCTCCGTTAACTGGCTGATTTTGAGCTACGCATTACAAAGTATTGGCGAGTTGATGATTTCAGGTCTGGGTCTGGCGATGGTCGCACAGTTGGTTCCTCAGCGTTTAATGGGCTTCATCATGGGGTCATGGTTCCTGACCACTGCGGCTGCAGCCCTGATCGCAGGTAAAGTCGCTGCATTAACTGCGGTACCAAGTGATATCACTGACGCTCATGCATCACTGGCTATCTACAGCCATGTGTTTATGCAAATTGGTATTGTCACCGCCATCATCGCCGTACTGATGATGCTGACTGCACCAAAACTGTACCGCATGACATTAGCACCAAGCGACAGCAAAAAAGCTACACCTGCCACTGCGGCATAACGAGCATATGACGACTGTCTGACATAAAAAACCGCCATTTATTGGCGGTTTTTCTTTTTAGAATACTCTTTGATTGACTAGTTATCTGACCATACCGCCAACTGATAACCATCTGGATCAGTAAAGTGGAAACGTCGCCCCCCCGGGAAAGCGAAAATGGGCAGCACTATCGTCGCCCCGGCCTCTTCCAGACGTTGTTGTGTCTGTTCCAAATTATCGGCATACAGAATAATTAGCGGCCCACCATTAGGTTGAACTTCACTCAGCGTGGTCAAGCCCCCTGTCAGTCGACCATCTGTAAATTCACAATATCTTGGCCCGTAATCGGTAAATTTCCAATTGAAGACCCCGCCATAAAAATCTTTCGACCGGGCAATATCACTGACGGCAAATTCTATATTGTCGATCCGACTATCATTTCCCTGAATCCCCATGTGCTGCTCCCGTGATTAAAATCTGCATCAAAGCTGATAAGTTATCTTATGCATTTACATCAGTGATACCACTGCGCCTGAATTCAACGTGAACACCATCACATTATGGGTGAACAAAAAACAAACTATACTGATCTTAGGCCGTGTGGTGTTCAACCCCATCCTGTAAATCCATGAGGATGATATTTGTCTGTTATCTGCGGTCGATGGCGGGCAAGGAGGTGACGTATGATCAACCATGTTTGGGGGCTTCTGACCCATCCCAGTCAGGAATTGCAGCAGATCAAACGTGAGGGCGAAAGTATTCAGCACTTATACGCTCATCATGTTCTATTGATGGCGGCTATTCCGGTGATTTGTGCTTTTATCGGCACCACTCAGGTAGGCTGGAATTTTGGTGATGGACAGACCATCAAGTTGTCCCCCTTTACCGCGCTCTATTCCGCCATTATTTTCTATGTGCTAATTCTGGCTGCTGTCGCCCTGATGGGGCGCGTGATTTACTGGATGGCTCGCCGCTATGAAAGCCGCCCCAGTTGGCAAAGTTGTACTTTATTCGCCGGTTATGCTGCAACCCCTCTATTTTTAGCCGGTATAGTGGCGCTCTACCCCATCATCTGGCTGTGTCTATTCGTTGGTATCGTCGCCCTATGCTATTCCGGTTATTTGATGTATCTAGGAATTCCAACCTTCCTGAATATTGACCGGCAGGAAGGTTTTATCTTTTCTGGCTCCACATTTGCCATCGGTGTGTTGGTATTAGAGTTACTCCTTGGTCTAACCGTCTTGCTGTGGGGCTACGGCTCGCGATTGCTCTAATACACATCATCTTCTCGACACGACAACGCCGCTTTGTCGGATATTCCGCAGAGCGGCGTTCGTTTCCTCATTTGGAAATGGCTAACAGGCTTTTATCGTGATTAATGTCGCCCAGATCGCAATCTCTTACATCCCCGCGCTGAATAAGGTTGTACACTGTGTAGGACTGATGCAAACAAGGCAAAAAAAATGAAAAAGCTGACATTAAAAGAAATGACCGAAAGTGAGCAACGTGACGTCAAAACACAACTTGATAAAGCCAGAATCAATTTAGGAAGAGCATTAACCAATTCAGAACAAAACAAAGTTAAAGACGAAGCCATAGAAAAAATAATGAACGCCAGAGAACAAATCGCCAAATTAACCCGCGTCGAAAGAAAAACCAAAAAAACAGCACCAAGCACCACCACTTTTAGCTGGTCTGCATCTATCAGCACTCGCCCACCACGGTAACTGATTTCTACTGACAGAAAATAACTGTCATGGATAACCTATGGCGGGGAAATATTCTCCGCCGTAACCTGATACTTTATTTCTTACACCACGTTAGCTTCTATACCACTCTCGCTTTCCACACAATTATATTACGCCACTAGCTGCATTTTTCTCTCGTCTGCCTTAGGATTAAGGAAGCGTTTTCCTTTCAATGCGAAACTCAAGGAGTTTGTGATGAAATTGTTCTATAAACCCGGCGCCTGTTCTTTATCTCCACATATCGTATTACGTGAAGCAGGATTAGATTTTAGTATTGAAAGTGTCGATCTGGCCACCAAAGTAACTGAAACGGGTAAAGACTATTTAAGCATCAACCCAAAAGGACAAGTCCCCGCACTACTGCTCGATGATGGCAGCCTATTAACTGAAGGTGTTGCTATCGTGCAATATCTGGCAGATCAAAAGCCTGATCGCCACCTGATAGCTCCTCCAGGCACCCTTTCCCGTTATCATGCCATCGAGTGGTTAAACTTCATTGCGACGGAACTGCATAAAGGTTTCAGCCCTCTGTTTAACCCTAAAACGCCTGACGAGTATAAAGCTATCGCGCGTGAACGGCTGGATAAGCAATTCAGTTATGTAGACAGCGTATTAGCGCAGCATAAGTATCTGCTGGGCACAAAATTCAGTGTGGCTGATGCTTATCTATTTACCGTTACCCGCTGGGCAAATGCACTGAAACTGGATATTAAACAGCGCAGCCATTTAGACCAATATATGGCTCATGTGGCTGAACGCCCTGCAGTAAAAGCGGCTTTAGCGGCAGAAGACCCAAAGAAATAAAACTGTAGGTGATAACAGCGCCCTTATTAAAAGGGCGCTTGATATAAATGGCAGCTTAGATTTGGTGTTATCGCAGGCGCGAACTGAACGAATTTGCTGACGCTTAGTTCACTCGACCCCAGCGACATCAAACACTAAGAGGATTGGCAGTGAATTGGCAGGATGGGCTAACAATAGCATCCTGTGCTGCAACCACCTGAAGTTCATACTCGCCCATCATCTGAGTTTTCAGCATCACTTCATATACCGCGGCAGTCACATGCTCCAGAGCTTTATCTAAAGGCTCGCCTTTCAACAGATTGACCAGCAGTAAGCCACTGGTCAAATCACCGACACCCACGGGTTGGCGCGCACCAAAGTCCACCAGCGGGCGGCTGATATGCCAGGCTTCATCAGCCGTTACCAATAACATCTCAAAACAGTCGGCATGATAACCGGCGCGGCTGAGGTGCTTAACCAAAACAATTTTCGGCCCTTTAGCACAAAGTTCACGTGCCACCTTAACCGCCTGATCAACATTTTCGACCCGCACACCACTGAGTTGCTCTAATTCAAGCAGATTAGGCGCAATAATATCGCTGGCTGGCAACGCTTCTTTGCAGAAGAATTCGGCAACACCGGGGGCGACGATGCAGCCTTTCTCGGGGTGCCCCATCACGGGATCACAAAAATACCAAGCCTTTGGATTGGCCTGTTTTACCCGCGCCACGGCGGCCAGAATATGGTCCCCTTGTTCGGGGGAGCCAATATAGCCACTCAATACCGCATCACAATCTTTCAGCCGATCAATATCGGCAATGCCTTGCACAATGTCGGTCAGATGACTGGCGGGCATCACACACCCGGTCCAGTGACCATATTGGGTATGATTTGAAAACTGAACAGTATTCAACGGCCAGACGTTAACTCCCATCCGGCGCATAGGAAATTCAGCAGCACTATTCCCTGCATGGCCAAAAACAACGTGTGACTGAATCGAAAGTATATTTTTCATTGGTACGGCCTAAAGTTAAGGGCGCTTATAAAAAAATAAGGGACATTTCTGCCCCTTATCTTATTTCATTCTTATAACCAGCTAATCAGGCAATAATGTTTTTTGCCACGGCGCAATAATGTGTAACGGCCAAATAGACGGTCAGCATCAGTGAAAGCATATTCTGGGTCTGATTGCTTCTCACCATTGATGGCCACCGCATTCGAGTTAATCATGGTACGAGCCTGACCACGGGAAGGAACCAACTCGGCATTTACCAGCGCTTGCTGTAAATCAGCATCGCGGTTCAATTCGATGGTTGGCATACCATCTTGTGCCAACTGAGCAAAGTCAGCTTCAGTCATGTCGTGTAGATTGCCGGAGAACAAGCTATCAGTGATACGTTTCGCTGCTGCGAGGCCTTCCGCGCCATGCACCATGCCGGTTACATTCTCTGCCAACACATACTGCGCTCGCGGTGCTTTGCCACTATTTTTATCTTCTTCTTCCAACGCATTGATCTCTTCCATGCTCATGAAAGTAAAGAATTTTAGGAAGCGATATACGTCAGCATCTGCAGTATTGATCCAGAACTGATAGAATTTGTAAGGGCTGGTTTTCTTAGGATCAAGCCACACCGCGCCACCTTCGGTCTTACCAAACTTGGTACCATCTGCTTTAGTTATCAATGGCACCGTCAGGCCGTAAACCTGTTGTTGGTGAAGACGGCGAGTCAAATCGATACCTGAGGTGATATTGCCCCATTGGTCTGAACCACCGATTTGCAGTGCAACACCGTAAGCTTTATTCAAGCAGGCAAAATCATATGCTTGTAATAAATTGTATGAGAACTCAGTGAATGAAATACCACTGTCATCACGGTTCAAGCGCTGTTTCACCGCTTCTTTATTAATCATCTGATTCACAGAGAAGTGCTTGCCAATGTCACGCAGGAAAGTCAGCACATTCATGCCACCAAACCAATCATAGTTATTCGCAGCAATTGCGCTGTTTTCACCGCAATCAAAATCCAGGAATGGCGAAACCTGTCGGCGAATTTTTTCAACCCACTCGTTGACGGTATCTTCGGTATTCAGCTTACGTTCGCTGGCTTTGAAACTTGGATCACCAATCATACCGGTAGCGCCGCCCACCAAGGCAACCGGACGATGCCCCGCCAACTGGAAACGTTTAAGGCATAACAACGGAACCAGATGGCCCAAATGCAAGCT
Source organism: Yersinia vastinensis (assembly GCF_044905075.1). Taxonomy (NCBI): domain Bacteria; kingdom Pseudomonadati; phylum Pseudomonadota; class Gammaproteobacteria; order Enterobacterales; family Yersiniaceae; genus Yersinia; species Yersinia vastinensis. The sequence continues at coordinate 2,275,456 of NZ_CP173260.1, read as the reverse complement.
GTCTGCGGTAGGGTCGAAACCGCAATACAGTGAAATTGGCCCTTGCGCCAGTCTCTCTGCTAACGCGTCTTCATCCGTCACCTGGGCAACGAGGCCCCGCTCTTGCAATTGTTTAATCAGGTTGCTGCTGGTCATCAACGACTCCATTGTCTTTTACGAAACATTGTCTGCTACAAAAATTCTCTGTGACAAACATTGTCTGGTACAAAAATTGTATTTTACGAGGGGTGCTCAAGGAAGGTATAGAATAAAGCGCTCGTGGGACGAGCGCTAGGTTTAACCACAATTATTTCGTCGTTCTCAAGGGGCTAAACGGTCAATTTTCCATACATCCGCATCCCGTTGATAAATAAAACGGTCATGCAGGCGATGTTCCCCGCCTTGCCAAAACTCGACAGAATCAAATTTGACGCGAAATCCCCCCCAAAAACTGGGCAGAGGGACATCGCCATGCTGAAATTTTTGTTTTAGTTCGAGAAATTTACTTTCCAGCACGCCACGGGCTGAAATTCGAGAAGATTGCTGGGATACCCACGCACCAATCTGGCTATCTTTAGGGCGGGAGCTGAAATACTTCAGCACCTCAAGGGAGGAAAGCCGTTCAGCTTTACCGAGGAAAATGACTTGCCTGTCCAACATATGCCAAGGGAATAACAAGCTGATATGTGGGTTTTCAGCTAATTGCTGTGCTTTACGACTACCTAAGTTGGTATAAAACACCATCCCCTTATCATCATAGTGTTTCAGTAGCACGATACGCTGGTAAGGCTGGCCGCTGGCATCTACCGTCGCCACACACATTGCCGTGGGATCCGGTAGACGAGCTTCACAGGCTTGTTTTAGCCAGCGTTCAAATAATTCCAAGGGGTTTTCAGTTAGATCGCTACGACGTAGACCGCCGCGAGTATATTCACGGCGCAAATCTGCAACATCAAATTCATTATTGTCAGTCATATAAGCTCTATAACGCGCAGGAAAGCAGTGATTATCATTCTGCCCGTGCTGGTGCAGAATCACAATCACCCTGAGCCGGCAACGACTAGATTACTTGATCAAAACACAGTCATTGATAATGATTTTGTCATCACGCTCAACAAAAGCACTGTTTCCTTTCGACCAGAATGTATAGTGACCATCACTGTATTTAGCACCAGATGCGGCGCGCACTTGCGGCAACGTCAGTTGGTTGCCATCCAAAACCAAGCTGACTTTATCGTGTTTGTTGTCCTGCATAACCGTCAGCTTGGTCGTGCCACATTGATAGTGCAACGTCTCATTCTTCGGCTGTACCAAGTTACATCCGGCCAGCATCAATACTGCGGTTACACCCGCTGTCATACCAAGAAAGCGTTTCATCATATCGTCCTCATTGAGTGGATAAGCTGCCTTAAACTATGGCAGCTTAACACCCTCACCATGACGATACAGGATAGACTGCTCCTAAAATGGTCTCACAACTGGCCCCAGTCACTGAAGGTAAATTGCCAGTTTTTCCTGATAAGGTACGAAATGCCAACCAGGCAAATGCCAGCGCTTCCATATCATCACCGCTGACACCAAAATCATCCGTCACGCACACTTCGGTGCCAGGCAGCAAAGCCGACATCCGCGACATCACCAATGGGTTGCGCGCACCACCGCCACAGACCAACAAACGATCGCAGCCTCCCGCTAATTGAACTTGCTCGGCTATGGATACTGCCGTTAATTCAGCCAGCGTCGCTTGCACATCTTCAGGTTTTATCCCCGGGATTTTAGCCAGTTGCTTATCTAACCACCCGGCATTGAAATACTCGCGCCCAGTACTTTTCGGAGCCGACAAGGCAAAATAGGGGTCGCTGTACATCAGCTCGAGCAGTGACCGATTAACCTGACCAGATGAGGCCCAAGCGGCGTCTTCGTCATAAGGCAACGCGCGATTACGCCAGATCCAAGCATCCATCAACATATTACCCGGCCCGGTGTCAAAACCGCGTACTGGCAAATCTGGTAACAGCATCGATAAATTCGCAATACCACCAATATTCAAGACCATGCGCCGCTCTGTGGGGTGGGCTAATAAGGCATGGTGGAAGGCGGGGACTAAAGGCGCGCCCTGCCCACCATAGGCCATATCTCGGCGACGGAAATCCCCAACAGTGGCAATTTTTGTCATTGCAGCAATGCGATTATTATCGCCCAGTTGCATGGTAAAAGCAGGCTCCCCCAGTGGCTCATGCCATACGGTTTGCCCATGACAGCCAATCGCCGTGATGTCTTGCGCGGTCAACCCCTCGTTGGCCAGCAGCGCCAGTACTGCTTCAGCAAATAAGATGCCAAGTTGGGCATCAAGTCTGCCAACGGCCGATAGCGTGGTTGACTGGCCTTGACACATACCAAGAATATCTTTTTTCAACTGCACTGGCATCGGGTGACAATAACTGGCCTGTTGTGCCACCATCCGCTCATCAATAGCGGCCAGTACGACATCAATTCCATCCAGGCTGGTTCCTGACATCACTCCAATAAAACGGCCTGATTTCATAGCAATGACCTTATTTCCCTTTAAGGGACAAAATAGCAACAAGACTTACCGTGAGCCAAGTCAGAATGATAAAAATAACACCATGAAAAGATATACTTTTTTAAGTGTATACCGCCATAGGGGCATGTCTTAAAGAATGCGTTTTATTTGCAATAAGGGTCACATAAAAGTGGCTCGTTCTTACATTTTCATTTACGTCAGTGATATTTCTTTCTTTAAGAAAGTTAAACCACCGTTTAATATTGGTTGAAGTGTAAACCGCTAAGCTGCGAATCCATTGGTGTGGTTGAAAAATTAAGCACATAGTCAAAAATCAGTTAAGTAGTGAAATAAATATTTGGGTAAGCCATACTTTATGCAAATACTAGGCCGTCAATGGACTGGATTTGGATATCCCCGGCATACTGAACCGTAATACGGTTATGCATTTTTAATAGGAGTTTTTATGATCAAGCCATTAATCGCCGTTGCTATTGCCGCAGTCACCCTGACTGGCTGTGCCAACAACAATACGTTGTCTGGCGATGTCTTCAGCGCTTCGCAAGCCAAACAAGTACAGACAGTGACTTACGGTACTTTGCTCTCTGTTCGTCCTGTGACTATCCAAGGCGGCGATGAAAACAATGTTATGGGCGCTATCGGTGGTGCGGTATTAGGTGGCTTCCTTGGGAATACTGTCGGCGGTGGTACAGGTCGTAGCTTGGCAACCGCAGCAGGCGCTGTCGCTGGTGGTATGGCTGGACAAGGTGTTCAAGGTGCAATGAACCGCACTGATGGCGTGCAACTAGAAGTCCGTAAAGACGATGGCACAACCATTTTGGTTGTTCAGAAACAAGGTCCAACTCGCTTTAGTGTTGGTCAGCGTGTCATGCTTGCTAGCAGTGGCAGCACTGTGACTGTAAGCCCGCGCTAATCACCTCACCGGGTGACTCATAATTAAAAGTCAGGGTTCATTGCGAACCCTGACTTGTTCTGGTAACTAAAAATGTTCTTTCTGCTGTGAATAGAAGCGTAACATCTAATTATTACTTGCTTTGTAATTGAATAATATTTCTCTCGAGCTTATCAATCAAACCAGTTAGCAATTTAATTTCATCGGGTGATATTCCCCCAAGAATTTCTTTGCGAGTGGAACAGATGACTCCATCAACCTGCTCTATTATCGGTGAAGACTGTTCCGTCAGTTTTATTCTCTTTGCACGTCGATCATTTGCGCAGGTGTGACGCGTGATTAAACCTTTCTCCTCCAGTTGATCTAAGGTTCTAACCAATGATGGTTGTTCGATACCAATCGCTTTTGCCAGTTGAATCTGTGATTGCTCAGGTGGTAAACGATTAATGTTATGCAAGGTAACCCAATGCGTTTGGGTCAGTTCCAGCGGCTTCAACCGATGGTCGATAAGTGCGCGCCAAACGCGAACTAATCGTGCTAAATCAGATCCTAATGTCGATTCCAATTGCCCCTCCTTTTATTTAGCGTGCTAGCATAACTACCAGAGTCCAGTCTATTTTGGGTAATTAACATTAAAAACACAAATGTATATATACCGTCGATGCTAAGACAATAGCAATAAATACAAGGAATCCTTTAGCAAAAATGATGTATTTACTAAAATTACCTCTTAGGGATTAACCTTATGTATGTATCAATATTATCCGCAAATGCCCCACTTTCAGACTTGGTTTTAGGCACCTCAATCTATTTCCCGCCGATATTTAAGGCAGTTATGCTAGGTTTGGTGTTATGGCTATTGATCCATCATGTGCTGCGGAATTGGATCTACTCTGGCGATATCTGGCATCCAATATTAATGGATCTGTCCATTTTTGTCATTGCAGTCAGTGTTTCTTTATGGATATTAGCCAGTTGGTAAATTGATATGAATAATCAGTCTTTTAAATATTTCACCTCAGTCATCGTATTCGCCCTCGCACTGTGTGCTGGTTGGTGGATGTGGAATTATTATATGCAGTCTCCCTGGACTCGCGATGGCAAAGTTCGGGCGGAATTAGTCAGCATCACCCCTGAAGTCTCTGGCAGATTGGTTAAAATATTAGTTCATGATAACCAGTTGGTAACCTCGGGTAGCTTATTATTTGTGATTGACCCGCAACCCTATCAGTTGGCGCTGGATAATGCGCAAGCCGCATTAATCAGGGCCCAGGCTGAATTGGCTAAAGCCAATCACGAAGCCGAGCGCCGGCGCAACTTGCCAAAAAATATCATTTCTGGCGAAGACCTTGATATTGCCAATTTAACCGCAGAGAGTATGAAAGCCGCTTATCAAGGGGCATTGGCCAATCTTGAACAAGCGAAATGGAACCTTAGCAAAACCCGAATTTATGCCCCTGCCAATGGATATATCACCAACCTTCAGACCCGCGTTGGTAACTATGCGACCGCCGGTACTCCTTTAGTCGCGCTAATCGATACCGACTCATTCTATGTGATGGGGTATTTCGAGGAAACTAAACTGCGACACATTAGAGAAGGTAATGAAGCCAAAATTGTTCTGTATAATGGCAACATTCCTTTACGCGGAGTGGTAGAGAGCATTGGTCGCGCAATTTATGATCAAAGTGTCGATACGGGCGGTGATCTTTTGGTTGATGTGAAGCCCAATGTTCCGTGGGTGCGCTTGGCACAACGCGTTCCCGTGCGCATTAAATTGTTGGATGTTCCTGCCGATGTCACGTTGATCGCCGGGACCACCTGTACAATTTCCTTGGTGCAGTAACTCATGCGGCTCACTTTCCCTTCATGGCAACAAACGCCTTGGGGTAAAGCTAATGCAAGTCAGTGGCGTTATGCTCTGCGTAATTCGCTGGCGATGTGTTTATCGTTGTGGATTGCGTTTGCTCTGAATTTAGATGAACCCTATTGGGCTATGACTTCGGCCGCAGTGGTCAGTTTCCCAACCGTCGGCGGTGTTATCAGTAAGAGTATTGGCCGAGTTATTGGTAGCCTTATTGGTGCCGCGGCTTCATTGGTGATCGCAGGCCATTGCTTGAACGACCCTTGGTTGTTTACCTTTGTGATTGCCACCTGGATTGGCTTATGTACTTTTGTCTCAAACCATTATCAGAATAACGTTTCTTATGCTTTTGCTTTAGCTGGCTACACCACCGCCATTATTGCCTTTTCAACCGTCAATACTACAGATACACAGCAAATATTTGATATTGCCCAAGCTCGGGTTTGTGAGGTCATTACCGGTATTCTCTGTGGTGGGCTGATGATGATGTTGCTGCCGAGCACTTCGGATGGTGAGGCATTACTCACATCATTACGTCGAATGCAATCGCGCTTGCTGGAACATGCCGAATTATTGTGGCAAACCGAACTTACCCCGCAGATTCGCACCTCACACGAAGGGCTGATAGGTCAAATTCTCACCATGAACCTGCTGCGGATTCAAGCCTTTTGGAGCCATTACCGTCTGCGGCGACAAAATAATGTATTGAACTTTATTCTGCATCGTCAGTTACGTATCACCAGTGTAATTACCAGCTTGCGCCGTATGTTAGTTAACTGGCCATCACCGCCAGAAAATCTGGCCACCGTCCTGACCCAATTACTGACGGCCATGCAACAGCCAGACTGTGATAAATACCAACTTGCCAAAATACTGCAACAAATCGCTCCACATGATGAGTTTGATTATCGTCATCATGCTTTCTGGTTACGATTACGGCATTTTTGTTGGTTATATTTACAGGTTAATCGTTGGCTGGCACAACTGGATAGAGAACCTGAGGACGGGGTCCTATCGCCGCCACCGGTGACCGCTTTAGCCCGCCATACCGATACCTATGAAGCTGCCTACAATGGCCTGAGAACCTTCGTTTGTATCGTTATCGGCTGCGCGTTCTGGATAAATACGCAATGGAGCTCTGGCAGCGCGGCGCTCGCATTAGCGGCGGTAAGCTGCGTGCTCTACTCCGCAACGCCGTCGCCCACCGACAGCATCGCGACCCTATTGAAAGCCATCGTTTTGCTCTCGATAAGCTGCTTTATTCTGAAATTTGGTGTGATGGTGCAGATGGATGATTTTTGGCAATTTGCTGCCCTGCTATTCCCTATCTTAATCACCATGCAAATGATGAAGCTCCAGCACCCGACGTATGCCTCACTGTGGGGACAACTTATTGTATTTATGGGTTCTTTCCTGAGTGTTACCAACCCTCCTAGCTATGACTATCAAGAATTTCTGAATGATAATATTGGTAAATTGGTCGGCGTGATGTTGGCCGGTGTTGCATTCCAGGTTCTGCGCCCCAGCTCTGACAAGCGCAAAAGTCGACGTATTATCCGCGTATTACGCCGTGACTTTATCGATCAACTCAGTAGCCGACCACAGCAAAACCAAAATCAATTCGAGTCACTGATCTATCATCGTATAAATCAGCTTAATCTCAGCAAAGATCAACCCGCTCGCTTGTGGTTACTTCGTTGGGGGATGGTGCTGCTCAATTGCAGCCATGTAGTCTGGCAACTGCGTGATTGGCAAACAACGTCTGCACCATTATCAGCCGTGCGTGATGTCTGTATTCACTGTTTAAAAGGGTGTATGACAGAGAAAGGTGTTCAACCCGCGTCTTTGCAAGCGACGTTGCAAGAGTTACAGCGGATGAGTGCGATTTTAGGCCAATATCCTGATGCTTCAGGCCGGGAGCTAGCCGGGCTTATCTGGCGGCTCTACTGCTCATTAACGCAGCTCCAATTGGCTGTACCGGGAGAGGAAAGCAAAACCGCGCCAGCCTAAAGAGTGCTGGCGCAGAGGAAAGACTCAAGGCACATCATAGCCCAAAGCTGCACGACGAATACGGAACCATTGCTGGCGAGTCATCGTCAAAGACAGTGATGCCCATGCCGCCTTGACCCGCTCAATTTTGCCAGAGCCGATTATCGGTAATGGTGCAGATGGCAGACGCAGAACCCACGCATAGACCACTTGCTCAATGCTGTCAGCACCCATTTCTTGCGCCACTGTCTGTAATTCATCACGTAATGTCTGGAATTCCGGGTCACTAAACAAGCGGCCGCCGCCCAAACAAGACCATGCCATTGGTTTAATACGGAGCTGCTGGCAAGCATCAAGTGTGCCATCAACAATCGCGGGTTGGTGCAGTGGCGAAATTTCCACCTGATTGGTGACCAATGAGAATGGCAGGCGTGATTGCAGCAAACTGAATTGTGCAGGGCTAAAGTTTGAAACACCAAAATGTTTTACTTTGCCGCTTTTGTGCAGTTGGGTGAATGCCTCAGCAACTTCATCAGCATCCATCAGGGGATCAGGACGATGAATCAGCAATAAATCAAGGTAATCGGTGTGCATGTGAGCCAGCGATTGTTCAGCGCTTTCAATAATATGTGAACGATCAGTAATATAGTGCCCCAGCGCATGTTCTGGTTTAGCTGTGGTGGCAATACCACATTTACTCACTAACTCCAGTTGACTACGCAATGACGGTTTAAGACGCAAAGCTTGCCCAAATGCCTGTTCGCATTGATAACCACCGTAAATGTCCGCATGATCAGCAGTGGTGATACCCAACTCAATATGTTGCTCAATGAAGGCCAACAATTCTTGAGGCGTCATTCCCCATTCCATCAGGCGCCAATAACCGCAAATCATACGGGAAAATTCAGGCCCTAGCGGAGCCAGTTGGCTACGTGTATCCATTATTAGCTACCTCATTTGTTTATTTGTTCACAAGCATACACAACCAACAAAAAGGATCATCCTCCCTGAACAAGGAATTCAAGGTCAATAGGCATCAGAAAGGTGAAATCGCCCGAAACGTTAAAAAATTCTGGGAAGCATTAGAATAAAGACGGTTGTTCCGGTAGCGGTTCGTCTGGCTGTTTGTTAGCGCGCTGTAAGCGCAACAGACGTTGGCGACACAGACGCAGGACATCCCGCTTTTGCGGGTCACTCAGTTTCATCCAATTAAAGCGCTCTTCCCGGCTGCGCATACAACCACGGCAAAAGCCACGGTCATCTGTTTGGCAGATACCGCGGCACGGGCTAGGGATGTCAAAAAACTCAAGTTGCTGAGACACTCTGCCTCCTGATGTTGATACCCTAATTGAAGACTGCTTCACCGCCGCTGGCAAGCTCCTATTCCTACCAACACGAAAATTCCTTCCCCGCAGTTTCACCCTGCGCTCAACCGCTAAGGTTTTCTTAAGTTTCATTCGATACCATTTCGGCAATTAGTGAACTGTAGGGTCTTATTTTCACAATGAATGCACGATATAAGTTACGGTGTAACGGATTGGTTTTTATTCTGGCTAGCGCACTGTTTTTTACACTCTTTCAAAATGCGCTGTTTATCCATAAAGCCTGGTCTTTGATTCACTTTGATAGCAGTGACAGTTATTTTTTTGCCGCGACTATTCCGCTCGTTATCTTCTGCGCACTCAATATCATTTTTAGCTTGCTGGCTGTCCCCTTGCTACGAAAACCCATCATTATCGTATTCCTACTAGGAAGTGCGGCTGCGAATTATTTCATGTTCAGCTACGGCGCCGTGATTGACGCCAACATGATGCAAAATGCTTTTGAGACTAACTCACAAGAAGCCACCGCCCTTTTCACTCCGCGCATGGCGGTATGGCTGCTGGTTTTAGGCATTCTCCCCGCAATTGTTATCTGTTTTGTGCATATTCGTGCTGCCCGTCCGTGGTGGTATATGCTGGGGCTGCGCGCGGCAAATATTCTGATATCTGCCCTCATTATTCTTTTGGTCGCGGCGTTATTTTATAAAGATTACGCCTCATTGATTCGTAACAATAAAAGCATCGTTAAAATGCTAACACCGTCCAACTTCGTCAGCGGCAGTATTCAGTTTGCGAAACATAAATATTTTGCCAGTAATATGGCATTGGTAACGATAGGCGAAGATGCTCACAAAGGCCCACTCATTAGTGGGCAACAAAAGAAAACGCTGGTTATTTTAGTTGTAGGCGAAACAGCCAGGGCGGAGAACTTCTCACTGGGTGGCTACGGACGTGAGACCAATCCACGTTTGCAAAAACAAAATGTGACCTACTTTGAAAAGGCATCTTCATGTGGAACCGAAACTGCGGTTTCCGTACCTTGCATGTTTTCGAATATGCCGCGCAAAAATTATGATGCAACCCTAGCCAGTCATCAGGAAGGTTTAATGGATATTTTGGCGCGTGCTGGGTTGAATGTTTTGTGGCGGGAAAATGATGGTGGCTGTAAAGGTGCCTGTGATCGTGTCCCACACCAAGACGTGACTCAACTGCAATTGACGACCGATTGTGAGAATGGCGTCTGCTTAGATAACGCCTTACTCTACAAGTTGGATAATTATATCAATGGGCTACAAGGTGATGCAGTCATTGTATTGCACCAAATGGGCAGTCATGGTCCGGCTTATTACCGCCGTTCTTCCCCAGAGATACGCCAATTTTCCCCAACCTGTGATAGCAACCAAATTCAGGATTGCACTCCACAAGAGCTGGTGAATACCTACGACAATTCTATTCTTTATACCGATGCGATGTTGGATAGCACCATTAAGTTACTGCAACAACACAACAATAAGTTTAATACTGCACTGGTCTATCTCTCTGATCATGGCGAGTCTTTGGGCGAAAATGGCATGTATTTGCATGGCACACCTTATATGTTCGCTCCTAGTCAACAAACACACATACCTTTCTTAATGTGGTTGTCTCCTGAATACACAAAAAACTATGGCATTAACCGCCAATGCCTCTCCGACAGCGCGCAGCATGATGAGGTGTCCCATGACAATCTCTTCCACACGATATTGGGCATGCTGAATATTCAAACTACTGAATATCAGTCTGAAATGGATTTACTACAAAAATGTCGCATGCCAAATCAGTAAATAGGAAGTGCGTTTAAACCATTGATAACGTTTAATATTGATGCCAGCATGCTCCTCTGCTGGCATTTTTTTCTTGACCTAGACCGATCGGTCTATTACGCTTCTGAGCATGAACAAAATACAGCACACACATGTAGACACCCGCGAGCATTTATTAGCAACTGGTGAGAGCCTTAGCCTACGCCTTGGTTTTAATGGCATGGGACTCAGTTTGTTATTGACAACCGCGGGTATCCCCAAAGGCTCGTTTTATCATTATTTCCGTTCAAAGGAAGTTTTCGGTGAGGCGATGCTACAGCGTTATTTTGATCGTTATGACGCGCAGATGGAGAGCCTACTAACCGGCTCACAAGGGGATAAGCGTCACCATTTACTGCACTATTTTGCTCAAGCTATTGCTAACTATTGTGGCAGTGAATGCCACAATGCTTGTCTGGCGGTTAAACTTTCAGCCGAAGTGAGTGATTTATCCGAACCTATGCGCCATGCGCTGGATATGGGTACTGCTCGCGTGATTGGTCGTTTGCAAGATGCCATCGAAGCCGGTATTGAAGAAGGCTCGCTACGCATTACGCTTTCCCCTGCTGCAACAGCGGAAACACTCTATGCCTTATGGCTTGGTGCTTCGCTACGCGCCAAAGTGAAACGATCGGTTGCTCCGCTGACTTGTGCGCTGGAAAGTATCGAACTGATTTTGCAACCTGCTTAATAAGCTAATAACCCAATGATCTTGAAATGTATTTATTTTATATTCAGGATTTACCCAGTCACTAGTTGACTGGTCTATTAATATAGGACGCACCATGACAACTGCTAAACTGTTCTCCCCTTTGAAAGTTGGCGCGCTCACTTTGCCAAATCGCGTATTTATGGCACCACTGACTCGCTTACGCAGTATCGAGCCGGGTGATATCCCAACCCCTTTGATGGCTGAATACTATCGTCAACGGGCCAGCGCTGGTTTGATTATTACTGAAGCCACTCAGGTTTCTTTCCAAGCGAAAGGCTATGCCGGTGCTCCGGGGTTACACACGCAAGAGCAGTTAAACGCGTGGAAAGAAATCACTCAAGCAGTGCATGAAGAAGGTGGACACATTGCCGTACAGTTATGGCATGTGGGTCGTATTTCACATAACAGCCTGCAACCGGGCCAACAAGCCCCCATCGCCCCCTCGGCTATTGCCGCCGATACCCGTACCACCGTACGTGATGAAAACGGTGCTTGGGTACGTGTTCCCTGCTCGACTCCACGCGCACTGGAAACCGAAGAAATTCCTGGCATCATCAATGATTTCCGTCAGGCAACTGCCAATGCTCGTGAGGCAGGATTTGACTATGTAGAACTGCATGCCGCTCATGGCTACTTACTGCATCAATTTATGTCGCCAGCCTCAAACCAGCGTACCGACCAATACGGTGGCAGCATTGAAAACCGTACCCGTCTGACTCTGGAAGTGGTTGATGCCACTGCCGCTGAATGGGGAGCGGAACATATTGGTATTCGAATCTCACCACTCGGCCCGTTCAATGGTCTGGATAACGGTGAGGATCAAGAAGAGGCAGCACTATATCTGATTGACGAACTCAATAAACGTCACATTGCTTATCTACACATTTCCGAGCCAGATTGGGCCGGTGGTAAGCCTTACTCAGATGCATTCCGCGATGCCGTGCGTGCCCGTTTCAATGGTGTGATTGTCGGTGCTGGCGCATATACAGCAGAAAAAGCCGAAAATCTGATAGAGAAAGGCTTTATTGATGCTGTTGCTTTTGGTCGTAGCTATATTGCCAACCCTGATTTAGTGGCTCGCCTACAACAAAATGCACCACTGAACGAGCCTGATGGTGAGACTTTCTACGGTGGTGGTGCTAAGGGCTACACCGACTACCCAACACTGTAATCGTTAACTGATTTAAACTGATAACTAACAGCCAGTTAGATTAACACTCTCACTGGCTGTTTTGTTTTTTAGCTGTAAAAGATTGTCAGGGTAGTGAGTATGGCAATATTGCTATATGATAATAAATTAGTTTTGATTTATCATTACTTGTGAATTTAACTTATTGATTATAAGGGGCTTTGTAAATGCGCTTACTCCATACCATGATCCGTGTCGGGGACCTGCAACGCTCTATTGATTTCTACACCAAAGTATTAGGGATGCGTTTATTACGTACCAGCGAAAATACTGAGTATAAATACTCGCTGGCATTCGTCGGTTACAGCGACGAGAGCGAAGGTTCAGTTATCGAACTGACTTATAACTGGGGTGTAGACAGCTACGAGATGGGGACAGCATTCGGTCACTTGGCGCTGGGTGTGGACGATGTTGCCGCTACTTGCGATCAAATTCGTCGTGCGGGTGGCAAAGTGACTCGCGAAGCAGGCCCCGTCAAAGGCGGTAATACTGTCATTGCATTTGTTGAAGATCCCGACGGCTACAAAATCGAGTTAATCGAGAATAAGAGTGCCGGACACGGCCTCGGAAACTGATTAACTGAAAGGCACCGGTAAGGTGCCTTTTTCTCATCGCGATATCCCCCTGCATCTCGCGCCAAAATTTGACATAATGCGCGCTGAATTCGATGAAGATAAGAAACTGATGGCAGATAAAAGTGACCTTAACGCCCTGAGTGGCCGTTTTCGTGGGTATTACCCAGTAGTAATTGATGTGGAAACTGCCGGTTTTAATGCTAAAACTGACGCATTGTTAGAAATTGCCGCCGTCACCTTGCAGATGAACAAGGATGGCTGGTTGTTGCCTGATGAAACATTGCATTTTCACGTAGAACCGTTTGAAGGTGCTAATTTACAGCCCGAAGCATTGGCATTTAACGGAATAGACCCCACCAATCCTTTGCGTGGTGCAGTCAGTGAATATGATGCTTTGCATGCCATTTTCAAAGCGGTACGTAAGGGTTTGAAAGACCAAGGCTGTAATCGGGCAATTATTGTCGCGCATAACGCCCATTTTGATCACAGCTTTGTCATGGCAGCGGCCGAGCGCGCCAGTCTGAAGCGCAATCCGTTCCATCCTTTCGCCACGTTTGACACCGCAGCCCTGAGTGGGCTTGTGCTGGGGCAAACCGTGCTGGCAAAAGCCTGTCTAACTGCAGGCATCCCGTTTGATAGCAGCCAGGCACACTCCGCCCTATACGACACCATGCAAACCGCAAAATTATTCTGTGAGTTGGTCAATCGTTGGAAAAAACTGGGTGGCTGGCCAGTACCTGCGGGCGAATCAGAGTAACTCTACAGATAGGTAGATATTTTTCGATAAAAAAAGGTGGCCGACAAGCCACCTTTTTTATTGCTGCATTCACCCGTAACACATTACTCTGCCGTTGGTTTTTCTTCTTCCGAACGGTATTTATCAGCAGTTTCTTTCAGTAACTGTTGCAGTTCGCCGCGCTGATACATTTCCATCAGAATATCGCAACCGCCAACCAATTCACCATCAACCCACAGTTGCGGGAATGTTGGCCAATTGGCATATTTTGGCAGTTCAGCGCGAATGTCTGGGTTTTGCAGAATATCAACGTAAGCAAAACGTTCGCCGCACGCGGATAACGCCTGCACAGCCTGAGCAGAGAAACCGCAGTTTGGCAGCTTAGGTGAACCCTTCATATAAAGCAGGATTGGGTTTTCCGCTATCTGGCGCTGAATTTTATCAATCGTCGTCATTTCTTGCTTCCTCAAGCCCTGTGGCTACAATACTTATTACTCAATTTAATTATTGCGTACAGCCCATTGTAGCGACTGTCACGACAGGAATAAAACGCCATCTTTTGCAGGGGCTTTACTCTGTATCTAAATGGTTATATTGTCAGCTACAAATATGTGCATTTATAATAACATTTTTGATCCCATCACTTCATTATTATCTTCTGTATGGGATGTCTGAAATACGTGGCAGTTAACTCGTTGACGTATGGTTGATTTAAGGCCATTTGACGCGTGAAAAAACAACAATTGCGATGCCATTAACGTTTTCTCACAATATCGATTAAAAACCCATAGCTCTCTGCTTTTTTATATCCGGAGTTTCGGCAATACTGTGACTCTTCATATTCATCTCAGGGCCAAGGTTGGTAGCGTTATTATGCGTTTATTACTTACGCTGTTTGTGCTGCTGTTTACCCAGCTATTTCTAAATCTGGCGCATGCGTCGCCGCAGGCTCACGTCTCTGCTGAGCAAAAGAAGGGCCAAGTGAGTCAAGCCAGCCCTGATGATCGTAAAAAACGTAAAGCAGATAAAAGCATAAAGAAAGCCAAAGTTGCTAACAATAAAACTACCGCCAACAAAAATAGCGAGAATAAAACAGCAACCAATAATGATAAAAAGAAAATAGCGGCTTCCACTGGCAAAACTGCCAAGAAGAAAACACAAGAAGTCAGTAAACCGTCCGGTAATAAAGTCACTGCAAGCAAAAAAACAAACATTAAAACCGCAACCATAAAAAAAGTGGCGGTCAAAAAAACAGAAAAAGTCGCCTATGGCCGACATAGAAATAAAGCACAAGGTAAAGCAGGTACGGAATTAGCCGCAAATAATAAGATAAAACTCAGCCCCGCACATAAAAAGCGCTACCAACACGCCAAGCAGACCGCCATGAGTAAACTGATGAAACAAGTCGGTAAACCTTATCGCTGGGGTGGCTCCTCCCCTAATACGGGTTTTGATTGCAGTGGCCTAATTTATTACGCCTACAAAGATGTCATCAGAATAAAAATGCCTCGTACTGCCAATGAAATGTATCACTTGCGTGATGCTGCACCGGTTAAGCGCGCAGAATTAGAAAGTGGCGATTTGGTGTTCTTCAATATTGCTAATCGCGGTGTAGCGGATCATGTTGGTGTTTATTTAGGTAATGGCAAGTTCATTCAGTCCCCACGGACAGGTGAAGAAATCCGTATCAGCATGATGAATAACGACTACTGGCAAGATCATTATGTAGGGGCGCGGCGTGTAGTGACCCCCAAAACCATCCGCTAACTTTTTCGCTGACACCCGGTAAATCTATCGGGTGTCCACATCTTTGTGCCCTCATCAATCACATTACATAATGTGTTTAACTTTCGTGCAATCACCCATTCAAGAGTGTGGTTATTTCTGTCATTCCTGCCGAAAGTTGTTAAGATTAATACCCACAACAAAAGTATAACAATTACGTTTTTACCGCTCTTCGCCACATCATGGCTACTGCTAATGATCGGATTTGAGGAGCAAACACCCTGAGCAACCCCGAAAGGAGAGAGCTATGTCTTTTGAATTACCTGCATTACCTTATGCACAAAATGCGCTAGAACCGCATATTTCGGCTGAAACCCTGGAATACCATTACGGTAAGCACCACAACACCTATGTGGTTAACCTCAATAATCTGATTAAAGATACTGAATTTGCTGGTAAGACGTTGGAAGAGATCGTGAAAACTTCCAGTGGCGGTATCTTTAATAATGCGGCCCAAGTCTGGAACCACACCTTTTACTGGCATTGCCTATCCCCTAATGGTGGCGGTGAACCGACCGGCAAAGTGGCGGATGCCATTAATCAATCGTTTGGTTCTTTTGCTGAATTTAAGGCGCAGTTTACTGATGCGGCAGTGAAAAATTTTGGCGCAGGCTGGACATGGCTGGTAAAAAAAGCAGATGGTAAGCTGGCAATTGTCAGCACATCAAATGCTGCCACGCCACTGACAACTGCTGATAAACCATTGTTGACTGTTGATGTGTGGGAACACGCCTATTACATCGATTATCGCAACGCACGACCAAAATATCTGGAGAACTTCTGGGCACTGGTTAACTGGTCCTTCGTCGAGAAGAATTTAGCCTGATATTGTAAAAATAATTAAGGGCGGAATTATCCGCCCTACTTAGCACTTCACACCGGCAAGCGGTTTAATTAATTCATGACCGCCACGAAGCTAAAGACAATAATCATCGCCAGCGCGCCAACAGTCGTAATCAGCGACATTTTCAGATTGGTATCCATAAATACTCCTCAGCCGGTTAGTTTTAGTAGGGAAAAGGCACATAATTAGTGCGTTAAATTATTTTCCCACAGTTAGGAAAAAAAATCTTGTGCTCATTACGCACTTTATAACATTGATTAGCTCTTCCCCTTTTCCTCCAGATCAGACAAAATTCGCAGTTCATAACTGCATACCGACTAATAACGTCCAATAAATACTCTCAGACAATCAGCGGATTCAACTATCCAGCCTACTATCATGTTTCTGTCTGAGCGGTTTTCGAGTCATGCAGGCAAACGATTAACATAATACTTACCTGCTGTAACAGGTAAGCTTAGGAGTTATTTTTTTATGGCAACGATTAAAGATGTGGCCAAACATGCGGGTGTGTCCACCACCACCGTTTCGCACGTGATCAATAAAACTCGTTTCGTCGCCGAAAACACCAAGGCTGCCGTGTGGGCGGCAATTAAAGAATTGCATTATTCGCCCAGTGCTGTGGCTCGCAGTTTGAAAGTCAATCACACAAAGTCAATTGGTTTGCTGGCAACATCCAGTGAAGCGCCCTATTTTGCTGAAGTGATCGAAGCGGTTGAAAATAGCTGTTATAGCAAGGGCTATACCCTGATTTTATGTAACTCTCATAATAATCTGGATAAGCAAAAAGCGTATCTGGCCATGCTGGCGCAAAAACGTGTCGATGGCCTATTAGTAATGTGTTCTGAATATCCAGAACAACTATTAGGGATGCTGGAAGATTATCGCAATATCCCCATGGTGGTGATGGATTGGGGCACTGCGCGCGGTGATTTTACCGATTCAATCATTGATAATGCATTTGAAGGCGGCTATTTAGCAGGCCGTTATCTGATTGAGCGCGGTCATCGTGATATTGGAGCCATCCCCGGCCAACTGTCGCGAAATACCGGCGGGGGCCGCCATCAAGGTTTTCTGAAAGCTTTAGAGGAGGCCAACATCACGCTGCGTGATGAGTGGGTGGTCCAGGGCGATTTTGAACCCGAATCGGGCTATAAAGCCATGCATCAGATTCTAACGCAAAAACATCGCCCTACCGCCGTATTCTGTGGTGGAGATATTATGGCCATGGGCGCAATATGCGCAGCTGATGAACTGGGCTTGCGAGTGCCGCAAGATATTTCGGTGATCGGGTATGATAACGTGCGTAATGCCCGCTATTTCTCGCCAGCGCTCACAACGATTCACCAACCCAAAGAGCGATTAGGTGAAACTGCCTTTGCCATGTTGTTGGATCGTATTGTCAGCAAACGCGAAGATCCGCAGACCATTGAGGTGCATCCAAAATTGGTCGAACGCCGTTCTGTGGCTGACGGTCCATACCGCGACTACCGCCGTTAACCCTCTTTGGCCGGTAGCTTTCAATGCCACCGGCCACTACTGCTCAACTCCCTCGCCAAACTGCGCATTATCGTCTCTTAGCCACTCGTCATTTAGCGTGACACTGTCACCCAAATAATCTAGCAGCCAAGCCAAAGCGGGAGAATGGTTATTCTGCTCCCAAGTTAAACAGCATGGGCTATCGGGAAGTGGCTCCGCCAACGTTAATACCGTCAACTTTCCTTGCGCAATCAAAGGCGACACCATATGAGCAGGCACCATGCCAATGCACAATCCTTCACACAAACAATCAATTCCGGTCATCCAATCCGGTGCCACCAATCGCTGTTGATTATCCAACGTCCAGGTGTCCCGTTTTGGCAGGTTTCTCGCCGTGTCTTCTAAACACAACGAGGGGTAAGGCCGTAATTGATCGTCACTCAGTGACCCTGTCAAACGAGCAAGAGGATGGTCAATGCTGACCACACAGAGCCATGACAAGAATCCCATATCACGAAACACAAACCGCCCTCTCACCGGGATTGCACGTGTTGCACCAATAGCCATATCAGCCTGCCCATCCACCAGCGCATCCCAGACGCCATTAAACACTTCATAGCGTACCCGCAACTCAACATCAGGGAAATGACGATAAAAATCTAATACTAAGTGGCGGCTCCGCTGCGGTTTGACTATTTTATCCACCACAATATTGAGTTGGCCACGCCAGCCATTCGCCACTTGCTGGCACTGACGGCGTGTGTCATTCATTTTTTTGATAACATCTCGAGCTTCTTTAATAAAAACCAGCCCCGCAGGGGTCAACTCCACGTCTCTGTGGCGCCGTTCAAACAACGGAACTGCCAACCACTCTTCCAGTTGGCGTACGGTATAACTCACCGCAGACGGCACACGGTGCAATTCTTGGGCGGCTGCACTGAAGCTCCCCGTACGAGCTACGGCATCAACCACATCCAACGCATATTCCGACCACATTTTTTCTGCCTCTTTTCACTCAATCGTTTGCTATCAATTTTTTTGATAGCATGTCGCAAATATTACCGGTTCACAACAGAATATCGCGCCGTATAGAATGCCCCCGCAATAAATCCCTAATGATAAAATTTCTAAAAACAGCAAATTACCTGCAAAAAATATGATAAAGAGAAATAAAGAATGAAGACGTCATCAAGTTTCATGTTCTATCTGGCTGGTTTGAGCATGTTGGGCTATCTGGCTACAGATATGTATTTGCCTGCCTTTGGCGCTATGCAGCAAGAACTGCAAACCTCTGCCGGCTCCATTAGTGCCAGCCTAAGTATCTTTCTCGCCGGTTTCGCCATCGCTCAACTTATCTGGGGGCCAATTTCCGATAAACTGGGTCGTAAACCTGTGTTACTCGCCGGGTTGGGGCTTTTTGCTATTGGTTGTTTGGGGATTTTGTGGGTTGAAACCGCAACCCAGTTATTGGTGCTGCGTTTTATCCAAGCCGTCGGCATCTGTTCTGCCGCTGTTAGCTGGCAAGCATTAGTCATCGACCGCTATCGGGACGGTAAAGCCAACCGGGTTTTTGCCACTATTATGCCTTTAGTGGCGTTGTCTCCTGCTCTAGCCCCGTTGCTCGGTGCATGGCTCTTAAACCACTTTAGTTGGCGGTCAATTTTTGTCGTGTTATTGGCCGTGACACTTCTATTGCTAATCCCGACCGCCTTGCTGAAAGAGCGGAAAAAAACCACCTCTGATAAGGCAGCACAAAATAAAAGTGCCATTAGTTTCTGGCAGTTGCTGAAATCACCGGTCTTTAGCGGAAACGTGATGATTTTTGCGGCATGTAGCGCAGGTTTTTTTGCTTGGTTGACCGGGTCACCCTTTATTCTGGGAGATATGGGGTATAGCCCAAACGCGATAGGTTTGAGTTATGTTCCACAAACATTAGCTTTTCTGCTGGGTGGTTTTGGTTGCCGTAGTGCACTAACACGGATGAAAGGCAATACACTGTTGCCTTGGTTGCTAAGTGGTTACGCCGCTAGCATGATAGCACTCTATCTGATCGCCACATTAACGACTCCGACATTAACAACCTTACTTATTCCCTTCTGCTTAATGGCGCTAGTGAATGGTGCCTGCTACCCTATTATCGTAGCAAATGCTTTAACCCCTTTTCCGGCGAATACAGGAAAGGCAGCAGCGCTACAAAATACCCTTCAGCTCGGTTTGTGTTTTGTCGCCAGCATGATGGTTTCGGCTTATATCAGCCAACCCTTATTGGCCACAGTCACAGTGATGCTTTCAACCGTGCTTTTGGCGGCCCTAGGTTATGGCATTTATTGCTACGCTTTAGGTCAAGAGAGACACTTGGCAGTGAGTGCGAATGCAAAGATTAAAGGTGTTGCTACACCAACGTGGCAGCAGCCGAATGATAAGTAAGAAGAAAATATTCACACTGAGTCATTATTACTAATAAAAATAGTCACTAACGAACATGCAAGCCGGGAACGATTTATTATTGAGAAAGCGTCCCGGCGAGCCTATACTCGATTTAACCGATAACAGTACCATTAAAAAAAAGTATTATCTTAAGCACTTTCTGTGCGCGTGGATTGCGTCACATTTACTCTTATGGATGAGTTACCCTAACTTAGCGTGTTATTAGGGTTTCTTCTTAATCTTCCTCTTTTACCCAAAGTAATGGGAGCTGCAAGACCATTGCAACTTCAAATACCGTGGGTATGTCCGCCAAGGACATCAGACACCAAGGTCACGACAACCTCATTGGTATGTATCAGCGCATAAGACAATTTGCGCGGGTCATAAGTCAGAAGAAAGTGATGGAGAAGCTATGAGTTCATCCTGTATAGAAGACCAGAGTATTCAAGAAAATCCGTGGTTTCGCATTGTACAAGAAATGCTAAACCGGGCTGATATTGAAATCAATGGCTCACGCCCCTTCGACATTAGAGTTAATAACCCAGACTTTTTTAAACGGGTATTACAAGAAGGATCTTTGGCATTAGGTGAGAGTTATATGGACGGCTGGTGGGAATGTGACCGCCTGGATATTTTCTTCCAGCGAGTTCTCAGAGCGGGCCTAGAAAACCAACTTCCACACCATCTCAAAGATACTTTACGAATTGCCGCTGCACGCATTATCAATTTGCAATCAAAGAAAAGAGCCTGGATTGTCGGTAAAGAACATTACGATCTCGGTAATGACCTCTTTAGCCTTATGCTCGACCCTAATATGCAATACTCTTGCGGTTACTGGAAAAACGCCACAACACTTGAGCAAGCGCAAGAAAATAAATTGCAGATGATTTGCGAGAAGCTGCAATTGGCTCCGGGAATGAAATTGCTCGATATCGGCTGTGGCTGGGGTGGGCTTGCCGCCTATGCTGCCCGGCATTTCGGTGTATCGGTTTCCGGTGTCACTATCTCAGCAGAGCAGCAAAAATTGGCCCAAAAACGCTGTGAAGGGTTGGATGTCACTATTTTGCTGCAAGATTATCGTGACTTGAATGAACAATTCGATCGCATCGTTTCTGTTGGGATGTTCGAACATGTTGGACCGAAGAATTATCACACCTATTTCGAGGTGGTAAACCGTAATTTAAAACCTGATGGTTTATTCTTGTTGCACACCATCGGTGCTAATCGCACTGATTTGAGCATTGATCCGTGGATCAATAAATATATCTTCCCTAATGGCTGTCTACCGTCAGTAAGGCATATAGCCCAAGCCAGTGAACCTTATTTCATTATGGAGGATTGGCATAATTTTGGTGCAGATTATGACCGGACGTTAATGGCATGGTATGAGCGTTTTCAAGCAGCATGGCCAAGTTTGGCAGAGAATTACTCTCCACGATTTGAAAGGATGTTTAGCTATTATCTGAATGCTTGTGCTGGCGCATTCCGTGCTAGAGACATTCAATTATGGCAGGTGTTATTTAGCCCCAATGGGGTAGAAGGTGGTATTCGGGTTCCTCGTTGATGCTTTAAAGCATTAAGTAACCAAGGCAGCGGGCATCAGCCCCCTGCCTTATTTTATTCGGTGTTATCCCCGAATAGCTTTTTCAGCCGCCGCTGCTGCATGAGCAATATCACGCTGTGCCAGAACCCGTTCGACCGTATCCACTACTGCCTGTGTTTGTGGGTCTATCTCTATATTTACTCTGTGCCCTAAACGTTTTTTACCCAATGTGGTACGCGCCAACGTTTCCGGAATTAAATGGACACAAAAACGGTTACCGACAACCTCACCAATGGTCAGACTGATACCATCAATACCGATGAAACCTTTATGTAGCACATATTTCATTAAATCGTCGCTCGGCATGCGAAACCAAATCTGACGATTATTTTCTGAGGTGTAAATCTTGGCTATTTCCGCAGTGCACATAATATGGCCGGACATAAGGTGCCCACCAATTTCATCACTGAATTTAGCAGCCCGCTCCAAATTAACAACATCTCCCTCTTTAATATCGCCAAGATTAGTAATGCGCAGCGTCTCTTTCATTAAATCAAAACTGACCCGATTTCCATTAACTTCTGTCACGGTTAGACAGCAGCCATTGTGGGCGACAGAAGCACCTAAAGCTAACTCTGGCAATAGCTCGCTTGGCATTTCCACCACATGGGTACGGAAGTTGGATTTTTCCTCGATGGCAACCACTGGCGCGGTGCCTTGAACAATACCAGTAAACATACGCCATGCCTCTTATCTGTTATCTATAAAAAGAAAATGCTTTGCCCTGATTTTGCCTCATAAGGTCAGGAAAACCAAACCACTTAAATGAAAAAGGCACTTCCGGGATTTTTAATGACAAAGATTGCTTAAGCTTGGCGAGCAGGTACAATCCTATATCGCTTTCCCGCTATTTTTATTTATCTCTCGATAAGTCGTCTCAGTATACTCAATTGATTTCAAAGTACAGGCAGGCGGCAAACAAGCGCATCTCGGTGAGCGGGCACAGGTCAGTCATCCGGGTCAGTGCGTGCGGACCGCACACCAGTAATTTGAAAAAGGGTATTAATTAGAAAGGTGCATACGTGCAGAAGTATATTATAGAAGCGCGTAGCTTATTGGCTCTCGCTATTCCTGTTGTCATCGCGCAATTGTCTCAAACTGCCATGGGTGTCGTGGATACCATCATGGCGGGTTCTGTGAGTGCAACGGATATGGCCGCAGTGGCAGTTGGGACCTCTATTTGGTTACCTGCGATTTTATTTGGCCATGGATTACTTTTGGCCCTGACGCCAACCGTGGCTCAACTCAACGGCTCCGGTCGACGTAGCCAAATCGCGCATCAAGTTAGACAAGGTTTTTGGCTGGCATTATGTGTTTCCCTGCTTATTATGGTGGTGCTCTATAATAGCGACCACGTTATTAAGCAAATGCATAATATTGATCCAGTGCTAGCCGATAAAGCAGTGAGATTCCTGCACGCTATTATGTGGGGAGCGCCCGGCTACCTGTTTTTCCAAGTTCTGCGTAATCAGTGCGAAGGGTTATCCAAAACCAAACCTGGGATGGTGATTGGCTTTATTGGTTTGCTCGTTAATATTCCGGTTAACTATATCTTCATCTACGGTAAGTTTGGTGCTCCCGCATTAGGGGGCGTGGGTTGCGGGGTGGCAACTGGAACTGTTTACTGGGTGATGTTCCTGATGATGCGTTGGTATGTCAGCCGCGCACGCTCACAGCAAGATATCAAACTAGAAAAAGGTTTTGCCGCACCTGACTGGCAAGTAATGAAACGCCTCGGTGCTCTGGGGCTACCGGTTGCATTAGCACTATTTTTCGAAGTCACGCTGTTCGCGGTGGTTGCCTTACTGGTCTCTCCGCTGGGTATTGTTGCCGTAGCTGGGCACCAGATTGCTCTCAACTTCAGCTCATTGATGTTTATGCTGCCGATGTCGTTAAGTGTCGCGGCAACGATTCGTGTCGGGTTTCGGCTCGGCCAAGGGTCTGTTGAGCAAGCCCGAGTCTCTGCCTATACCAGTATCGCAGTGGGCTTATTGTTAGCTTGCGTGACGGCAATATTTACCGTTATTTTCCGCGAGCACATCGCCCTGCTCTACAATAAAACCCCTGCTGTAGTGATGATGGCTTCCCACTTAATGCTGCTAGCAGCTATCTACCAATTATCTGATGCTGTGCAGGTGATCGGCAGCGGCGTGTTACGAGGGTATAAAGATACTCGTTCAATCTTCTTTATCACTTTTACCGCCTATTGGTTGCTCGGACTACCGAGTGGTTATTTGCTGGGGCTGACGGATTATATCGTCCCAGCTATGGGGCCAAGTGGTTTCTGGATAGGGTTTGTTATCGGCCTAACGTCAGCGGCAATTTTGATGGCCTTGCGTATCCGTTGGCTACAAAAACAGTCACCGGCGTTTA
The DNA here is from genome assembly GCF_044905075.1 of Yersinia vastinensis. Lineage (NCBI taxonomy): Bacteria > Pseudomonadati > Pseudomonadota > Gammaproteobacteria > Enterobacterales > Yersiniaceae > Yersinia > Yersinia vastinensis. The sequence goes on along the minus strand of NZ_CP173260.1, from coordinate 2,251,304 downwards.
TCCTGCAAAAAGCGGCCCATTAACGACATAAATTTTCAGGCGCTAATTGCCCGCCCGCAATTAGCGCGCCACCAAAGCCATAAAGATGGAGAAAAAAACAGCGCAATGGGCAAAAGCGCAGCAATTACGTGAGTTTGCGGTGAATATTGTGTTTTTCCCCTTGCCAGCAGACGGGCGGCTCGTTAATATTCGTCCCCGCTGTCAGTGTTGATGGCAGAGAGTCACGCTGTAAGAAATAGATGTTATTGCGCGTCCGTAGCTCAGTTGGTTAGAGCACCACCTTGACATGGTGGGGGTCGATGGTTCGAGTCCATTCGGACGCACCAAACATCGTTTTCGCAACACCAGAATTACTGTAAATAAAGAGTACAATGTGCGTCCGTAGCTCAGTTGGTTAGAGCACCACCTTGACATGGTGGGGGTCGATGGTTCGAGTCCATTCGGACGCACCAAACATCGTTTTCGCAACACCAGAATTACTGTAAATAAAGAGTACAATGTGCGTCCGTAGCTCAGTTGGTTAGAGCACCACCTTGACATGGTGGGGGTCGATGGTTCGAGTCCATTAGAACGCACCACTTCGCAATAATACCTTGCCTCCTAATGTTATTTCACTGCTCCCTATTGCATTGCGGCACTATCGTTATCACCTCTTATCGTGCTTCCATGCTTTCGCTATTTATTTTAAAAAGTTCGCAATAAATGTTAAAAACCACAGCAGTTGCGCAACAAACTAAGCATTATTCTCAGTGTTTGCGCGACAAAATCCCCCTTTTTATAAAAAACGGCAATGAGTTTCTGTTTTCTATTTCATTTCCCGCGACTTACCGCCTATAATACGAACCGTCGTTTCAGTTGAATGGTTTCAGCATCTTGATCTGTAGATACGCTAAAAAAATACAACTCGCATTTACGCCATCGTATTCCGATCATGCGTTTAGCCTCGTGCTAAAGTTTTCCGCTCAACTTCCGCAACTGTCATCTATTCTTAGTAATGTTTTGCTTCTTGGTCACGTTTCGCTACACCAGACACTAATCAGATCCCACTCCGTTGCAGTACGTAACGGAACTTTCGCTTTTTATCCATCACAACTTGTAGAAAAAATCCGTCATGAAAAAGACTAAAATTGTTTGTACTATCGGTCCAAAAACCGAATCTAAAGAAATGCTGACGAAACTGCTGAACGCTGGCATGAACGTTATGCGCTTAAACTTTTCACACGGTGACTATGAAGAACATGGTCAGCGTATCAAGAACATCCGTGCTGTTATGGCAGAAACTGGCCTGAAGGCCGGTATCTTGCTGGACACCAAAGGCCCAGAAATCCGCACCATGAAACTGGAAGGCGGTAAAGACGCAGCGCTGGTTGCCGGCCAAACTTTCACTTTCACCACTGACCAGAGCGTTATTGGTAACAACAGCATTGTGGCTGTGACCTATCCAGGTTTTGCTGCTGACCTGAAAATTGGTAACACAGTGCTGGTTGACGATGGTTTGATTGGCATGGAAGTGACCGAAGTCACTGAGAGCACCGTGGTATGTAAAGTACTGAACAACGGTGACCTGGGCGAGAATAAAGGCGTTAACCTGCCAGGCGTTTCTATCCAGCTGCCTGCATTAGCAGAAAAAGATAAAGCCGACCTGATCTTTGGTTGTGAGCAAGGTGTGGACTTCGTTGCCGCGTCCTTTATCCGTAAACGTTCAGATGTTTTGGAAATTCGCGAACACCTGAAAGCACACGGCGGCGAGCACATCCAGATCATCTCCAAAATTGAAAACCAGGAAGGTCTGAATAACTTCGACGAAATCCTGGAAGCCTCTGACGGTATCATGGTTGCTCGTGGTGACCTCGGCGTTGAGATCCCGGTTGAAGAAGTTATCTTCGCGCAGAAGATGATGATTGAGAAATGTAACCGCGCACGTAAAGTTGTTATTACTGCAACTCAAATGCTCGATTCCATGATCAAAAACCCACGCCCTACCCGTGCAGAAGCGGGTGACGTTGCTAACGCCATTTTGGACGGTACAGATGCCGTGATGCTGTCTGGTGAAAGTGCTAAGGGTAAGTACCCATTAGAGTCTGTTACCATCATGGCGACCATCTGTGAGCGTACAGACCGTATCATGCCTAGCCGCATCGAAACACTGAACGACAACCGCAAAATGCGTATCACTGAAGCAGTTTGCCGTGGCGCTGTAGAAACCGCAGAAAAACTGGAAGCCAAAGTCATTGTTGTGGCAACTGGCGGCGGTAAATCGGCTAAGTCAGTACGTAAATACTTCCCGACTGCGACTATCTTGGCACTGACCACCAACGAGACGACTGCTCGCCAGTTAATTCTGACTAAAGGTGTTGTCACTCAGCTGGTCAACGAAATTGCTTCAACAGATGATTTCTATCGCATCGGTAAAGAAGCTGCGTTGGCAAGCGGCCTGGCACAGAAAGGTGACGTTGTTGTTATGGTTTCTGGTGCATTAGTTCCAAGCGGCACAACCAATACCTCTTCCGTGCACGTCTTATAATCTCAATCTGCACGACAGAACATTAATTAAAAACGCCGCTTTCAATAGCGGCGTTTTCTTTTTAGACCATCGCTAAATAAACTTTCCCAAAAATCCACTTTATCTTAAAAGCGCTAAAGTCTTTTTCAGGGTAAGACTTATCTGAAAGAATCCGGCTGTTTTGCCTCGTTTTTTTAACTTTTTTTTAAAACAAGATGCTTCTTTGAGCGAACGATCAAAATAAACCCCTCTAATACTAAAAATTTATTCTCTTTCGAAAAAACTTTGTGTAATACTTGTAACGCTACATGGAGATTAACTTAATCTAGAGGGTGTTAATAATGAATCGTACTAAACTTGTACTGGGCGCGGTAATTCTGGCTTCTACTATGCTGGCTGGTTGTTCAAGCAATGCTAAAATCGATCAGCTGTCTTCTGACGTTCAGACTCTGAACGCTAAAGTTGACCAACTGAGCAACGACGTGAACGCAATCCGTTCTGACGTTCAAGCAGCTAAAGACGATGCAGCACGTGCTAACCAACGTCTGGACAACCAAGCTCACGCTTACAAGAAGTAATATTACTTCCTGAATGAAAAATGGCGCACATTGTGCGCCATTTTTTTTACTTCGTAGAAACCTGTTTCTGATAGTGACCTTCCTTGAAGCCCTCTCTCCTTTTTTACTCACTCATCAACATGCTTCACAATACGTTACGCTAGAAACTTTGCCATGGTAGACAAGCGACTACCACAGCAAAGGTGGCCTGAAGATTAATTCGCGGCGGAGTAAACCGGGCCTGGCTGAACCAGCTTAGGAATAGCTTCTTCTGCCGGCTGCTGCTCTTCATTTTGCGGTTGTGGCTCGCTCTGAGGCGCTACAGCGGCCGGAGCTTCGATAGGTGCAGTTTCCCCTACTGTCACGATGACCGGCATACCAGAGCGGCGTACAATCGCTTCCTGAACCACTTGTGCATTAGTCTGGCTATCGTTGATAAACTTCTGCAAGCTGCTGCTGATAGCAATTGGCATTGTCTGCGGGTCATCACTGTCTACACGAGACAACGGCTGATGAACTTCCACATAACGTTTGCCATCTGGCTCGACAGAATATTTGACCGGCTCATTGATGATTTGTACGCGAGTACCTTTAGGTACTGATTTAAACAGCGCTTCAATGTCATCCGGACGTAAACGAATACAGCCGGAGCTCACTCGCATACCAATACCGAAGTTAGCGTTAGTACCATGGATCAAGTACTCACCACGACCGGCAGCCAAACGCATAGCAAACAGACCCATAGGGTTTTCTGGGCCAGCAGGAACTACCGCTGGTAAGGTCACCCCCTCAGCCAGATAGTGCTTACGGATGTTCGCCGTTGGTGTCCAGGTTGGGTTCGGGATTTTCTGGCTGACAGAGGTCGTCATCGTTGGGGTGTTACGCCCTAACTGGCCAATACCGATAGGGTATACAACAACTTTGTCCTGACCTTTAGGGAAGTAATAAAGGCGCAATTCGGCCAGGTTGATGACAATACCTTCACGTGGGGTATCAGGCAGCAACATCTGAGTCGGGATAGTTAATACTGAACCCGGTAATGGCAGATACGGGTCAGCACCTGGGTTTGCTTCCAGCATCCCCAACAAGCCGATTTTGTAATCAGCAGCAATAGCCTCAAGCGGACGGCCATCATTTGGAACGGTATACGTCGTATTTTCGCCAATCAGACGGCTATTGGCAGGTGGCAGTGGATACTCGGTCGCATTGGCAGCGGTGATACTTCCCGCCACACAAGTTGCGAATAACATACCAATCAAAGTTAATGCACGTTTCATGCTTAGTTCCTACATCACTTCTTAAAATTCGGTTCGGCTATCTACGTTAATTTTAGCAGCCAATAATAAGGCCACCATATAGTAACAGCCCTTATTATAAAGGCAATTTATATCGCTAAAAATCAAGGCGTTACAATGTAATTTATTCTGCTTTTTCCAGCAGGGAGGCCGATTTAACCTGCTGAAATTCCACCATTTTAATACTGTGACCCGTGACGCAAAAATGCTCAGTCACCGATGAATAAAGCACGAAATGTTGGCGTAAATCAGTTGGTGGCCAAGGCTGCGGCTTTGGCTCGAATAGCACGGATCATTGCTTCAAGCCCTTGGGAACGCGAAGGTGTCAAATGTTGACTCAGTGCTAAATCAGCAAAAAATGGCCGAACATCTAAATCGACGATCTGCTGTACAGTTAAACCCTGATAGAGAATAAAAACCACGGCGACTAAACCTTTAACGATCGCGGCATCACTGTCTCCGGCAAAAATCACTCGCCCTTCACCGGAAAGGGTCATGGCAATCCATACCTGACTTTGACAACCTGAGATAAGGTTCTTTGGTTGGCGCTGTTGCTCAGTTAACGGCGGCAACTGTGCACCCAACTCGATCACATACAGGTATTTCTCTTCCCAATTTAAGCAACGGGAAAAATTCCGAATCAATTTATCTTTATCTGGCAAACCCGCCATAACATGCTTCCTATTACAGAATAAACGCCAAAATAAAAGCCGACTGCTTAAAATGATAGTCGGCTTTAGGGGGCTGTGTCGCGAACTGTCAGTGTTTAGCCCAGCAACTTTTCGATACGTTGCAACCCGCGGACCAGCCGGTCGACTTCTTCGCGCGTATTATAAAGTGCCAACGACGCACGACACATGCTTGGCACCTGATAGTACGCCATTAGCGGCATCGCACAATGATGCCCGGTACGAATAGCAATACCGTACTGATCGAGAAAACTCCCCACATCATAAGCATGGTGTACCCCAAGATTGAAAGCAATAACCCCGGCTCGTTTTGTCGGACCATAGATTACCAGGCTCTGAATCTGGCTAAGTTGTTCTAATGCATACTGTATCAGCGACTGTTCATATTGTTGGATATGCTCCAGCCCCAACTCATTCACATAGCTGATTGCCGCTCCCAACCCCATAATCCCGGCTGTATTCGGTGAGCCTGCTTCAAAACGCCACGGTGCATCAGCAAAGGTAGTGCCTTGGGTTAAGCTCACGGTTTTTATCATCGAGCCGCCACCTTCCCATGGTGGCATTTGTGCTAATAATGCCTGCTTACCATATAAGATGCCGATGCCAGACGGCCCGTAGAGCTTATGGCCTGAGAAGGCATAGAAGTCACAATCTAAATCTTGCACATCGACGCTCTGATGCATGATAGCTTGCGCACCATCCACCAATACCACCAAACCTGCCGCTTTAGCCTGCGCGACAATCTCTTTGATTGGATTAACCGTTCCCAGCACATTGGAAACTTGGGTAATCGCCAACAGCCGAGTGGTTTCATCAATCAAACCCGCCAATGCGCTTAGCGCCAACTCCCCTGTTGCGGTTAACGGCCATACCCGAACGTCAACACCAAGATCCGTTGCCAGCATCTGCCAAGGCACAATATTGGCGTGATGCTCCATTTCGGTAATAATAATGCTGTCGCCCGCTTTCAATACACGGCGACCATAGCTGTTAGCCACCAGATTGATGGCCTCTGTCGTGCCTTTGACGAAAACAATTTCTTCAGCAGAAGCGGCATTAATAAACCCTGCTACCTGACTACGTACTGCTTCCATCTGTTCGGTTGCTTGCGCACTCAAGGTATGAATCCCCCGATGAACCGCCGCATAGCCCTCACGATAAAAGTTCAATTCCCGATCAATAACGATTTGGGGTTTTTGGGCACTGGCAGCGCTGTCCAAATATGCCAACGGCTGCCCATTAACCTGACGGTTAAGCAGTGGGAAATCAGCTCTTACCTGTTCGACAGAAAGACTCATAACGATTCCTCAGCCAATCGTGTAGCAATGCGCGCTAAGACCACTTTACGGATAGTTTCGTTATGGATGGCTTCGGTCAATTCAGCCGCAAATGCAAAAATGATCATTTGCTGTGCATCAGCCTGATGGATACCGCGTGATTGCAGATAAAATAGCTGCTCTGCATCAATTCGCCCCACTGTAGCACCGTGGCTGCACTTCACGTCATCGGCATAAATTTCCAACTGTGGCTTGGTGTCAACTTCCGCCAACCTACTCAGCAGCAAGTTATTGTTGGTCATCTGACCGTCAGTTTTTAGCGCGTGTTGGGCCACTTTAATCATGCCATTAAAGACCGCTTTACCCCGTTCACGAACAATGGTTTTGTGCAATTGGCGGCTTTCACAATAGCCTTTGTTATGCTCCAGATAGGTGCGTGTATCGCAAATTTCACGCCCTATCGGCAGTAATAGACTATTAATCGATAACGTTGCCCCCTCGCCATTTAACTGGGCACTGGTGTTATGACGAGTCAGCCCCGCACCAAGTAAGAAACTGTCGCTTTTGGCGCGCGCATCACGGCTTAACACTAAATCATTATGAGCAAAATGGTAACTTTGTGGGGTTTCAAACGCCAATTTGCAGTGACTTAACTCGGCATTGTCACCCACGGCAATAGTGAGCCGTGCGCCGGTAAAGTGTGGTTGATCATTGAGACTGACAAAATGTTCAATCACCTCAGCCTGTGCTGCTGTCTCAATAGCCAGATGGTGACGGTAATGGCTGGTGTTAACCGAACCAGAGTCATTACCCGAACTGATATGCAGCAGATAAAGGGGTTTGTCGCTGTGTTTCCCCGCAGGCAAACGGATATGTAACCCCTCCTGTGCCAGACTCTCAGTCAAATGCAAAAAGACTTCTGACTGGATAGGCGCAGGGAACTGTGCATTTTCCATCTCTTTTGTTAGTTGATACGGGCCACATTCATCGTCACTTAATTCAGGGGAATATCGCCCATCAATAAAGACTAAGCGGTGAGCATCTTGCACCAGAGACAAGGCATCACGCTGAGCGGGCGTTACCGTCGGCGCAGGGGCAAAACCGAAATCATGGGCGAATAAACGCTCTAGTGGCGTGTATTTCCAGTCTTCGTGTTTAGCGGTAGGAAAGCCCAATTGTAGCACCTGTTGCCAATGCGCCGTTGCATCTGCGGAGTATCCACTCTGGCGCTGCTTAAATAATTGGCCAAAATGCTTTAATGCATCAATACGTTGCTGCTCCAGCATATTACTGTTGGTCGGTAAGCCAGCCATAGCCTTGCTCCTCCAACTGTTTCACCAATGTGAAATCACCAGACTTGATGATTCGCCCCTGATATAAGACATGAACAAAGTCGGGTTTGACATAATCAAGGATGCGTTGGTAATGGGTCACGATGATGAATGCGCGGTTTTCATCACGCAGCGAGTTAACCCCGTTGGCGACGATTTTGAGTGCGTCGATATCCAAACCTGAATCGGTTTCATCCAAAATGCATAAAGAAGGCTCCAGCGCTGCCATCTGCAAGATATCATTACGTTTTTTCTCGCCACCGGAAAAACCTACGTTAACTGAACGAGTTAGCAAGTCCGCAGGCATTTTGAGTAACTCAATTTTTTCTTCAATGAAATCTGAAAAATCAAAACGATCTAGCGGTTCCTGCTGGCGATATTTTCGCACTGCATTGACAGCAGTTTGCAGGAAGAAATGGTTACTCACACCAGGGATTTCTACCGGATATTGGAAGGCCAGAAACACACCTTCACCGGCACGATCTTCTGGGTCTAACTCAAGTAAATCTTTACCCTTGAATGTGACGCTGCCTTCAGTGACTTCATACTCTTCGCGCCCGGCCAAGGCTGCCGATAAGGTACTTTTTCCTGAGCCGTTCGGCCCCATAATGGCATGCACTTCACCGGGTTTGATCTCCAGATCTAACCCTTTAAGAATCTCATTACCTTCGACACTGACTTTTAAATTCTTGATGCTTAACATAGGTTTCCTTGGTGCGCAAAAGCGCAAAACTTTACATATGCAGCGAACGCTTAACCGACACTGTGTTCCAGGCTGATGGCTAACAATTTTTGTGCTTCGACGGCAAACTCCAGTGGTAATTCGGAGAATACATCCTTACAAAAACCATTAACGATCATTGAGATGGCATCGTCTTCACTGATGCCGCGCTGCAAGCAATAAAACAGTTGGTCATCACCAATTTTTGAGGTTGTTGCTTCGTGCTCCAATTGCGCAGAATTATTACGCACTTCCACATACGGGAAAGTATGCGCACCAGAATCTGGGCCAATCAGCATAGAATCACATTGAGTGAAATTACGCGCGTTCTCTGCACCTGGCAGAATTTTCACTAAACCTCGATAGGTATTTTGGCTGTGCCCCGCCGAGATCCCTTTGGCAATAATGGTTGATTTAGTGTTTTTGCCAATATGGATCATCTTAGTACCGGTATCGGCCTGCTGATGGCCGTTGGTCAGTGCTACCGAGAAAAACTCACCGATTGAGTTATCCCCTTGCAAAATAACACTGGGATATTTCCACGTAATCGCAGAGCCGGTTTCCGATTGGGTCCAAGACATTTTCGAACCCGCGCCCTCACACAATGCCCGCTTAGTCACAAAGTTGAGGATACCGCCAGTGCTATCTGCCCCAGCAAACCAGTTCTGAACCGTTGAATATTTCACTTCTGCATTTTTATGCAAAATGACTTCAACCACCGCGGCATGTAGCTGATAACTGTCACGCACCGGTGCAGAACACCCTTCGATATAGCTGACATAGCTGTCTTCGTCTGCAATCAAAATAGTGCGCTCAAACTGACCGGTTTTAGCTGCATTAATGCGGAAGTAAGTTGATAACTCCATGGGGCAGCGCACCCCTTTGGGGACATAAACAAAAGTACCGTCGGAGGCCACTGCCGCGTTGAGGGCAGCAAAAAAGTTGTCTTTGGCTGGGACCACAGAACCCAGATATCGACGTACCAACTCGGGGTATTCCTGAATGGCTTCACCGAATGAACAAAAAATAATGCCCTGCTCTGCGAGCTTCCCGCGATACGTGGTCGCCACAGAAACCGAGTCAAAAATAGCATCTACCGCCACTTCCGCCCCTTCTCGTACCGGGACACCAAGCTGGGCGAAGGCAGACTCTACCTCTGCGGTGAGATATTCGTTGATATTATGCTGCGACATATCTTGCGATGTCGTGCCATCGGCTGACGATTGCTGCACCGCACCGGGCTGCGAATCACAGCTGTCATCACAACTGCCACAAGACGGGGCTGAATAATAACTATAATCTTGATAATCCAGACTTTTGTAGTGTGCTTTCAGCCAGTGCGGTTCTTCCATCTCCAACCAACTTCGATAAGCACCGAGGCGAAACTCCAGCATCCATTCAGGCTCATTGCGTTTCGCTGAAATAGCGCGAATCACATCTTCGTTGATGCCTTTCGCCAACTCGTCTGTAGCAAGCTGGGTAAAAAAGCCTTCTTTATAGCGACCATCGCTGACCCAAGCCTGCACATCATCTGGGACTTCTACATTGCTTCGTGTCATTTCGTTTACATCGCTCAAACGCCAAAGCTCTCGCCACACCCGCAGGAATGTTGAGCTTTAGGATTATTAAATTTGAAAATCTGATTTAGCCCTTCACGGACGTAATCCACCTCGGTACCGTCGATAAATGGCATCGCTTTGAGTGGCACGTAAAGTCTGGCGCTACCGTGTTCGAAAACCAGTGCGTCGCTGGCAGGCTCCTTCGCCATGTCCATTACGTAGGCAAACCCAGCACAACCCGATTGCTTGACGCCAAGCTGCAACCCTTTTATTTCCGGGTCTTGCTGCATGAGCCGTGTAATCTGTGCGGCGGCGCTGTCAGTGATTGTCACGCCTTGCCAGACATTGTCGTCGAGTGAGAATGTCCCGACTGATTCCTGTTGCATATGCCCTACCTTTTTCTCGCTGATAATTGATGAATCAACACAGATTGTTCACAATGGTAGTGATAATAATTATCACTTCAACCGTTTGTTTTGCAGGGATATTAAGAAAAGTGTCGTTTAAACCCCGTATGAGGCGGCAACGAAGAGAACATGCTGCGATGGCCGAAGAGGTCGGGAAGAACAAGAACACTTTTATCGCCATGAAATAAAAGAATAATTTCCACAGCAACACTCGAATCCCTTGCTATCTCAAAGGCTAATCGCAGTCAGTCTCTGAGTTTTTTAAACATTCATAAAAAATACCTATTTCTCCATTAACTTTAGCTGAAAACCCCCGCTGGGGAAACCTATCATAGAGATTCGCCGCATTTATCGGATAAACAAAAGTTGCCATTAGGCGAGAGAGAGGAGCGTGATGGAAGATTAAATGACACAAGGCCAGCTAAGTGGCCCTGAGTAGGATAATGACTTGTATTATGTGTGGTTATTGACGATTACCGTGTTAATACCGCGGTGGTTAAACGGGAAGTACAACACAACTGACCTTGTTCATCAAAAATCTCAATTTGCCAAACCTGATGGCTACGGCCAACATGAATGGCACGACAACAACCTCGGACTTTTCCAGAACGAGCCGCCTTAAGATGATTAGCATTGATTTCTAACCCCACCACTTGCTGCCCCTCAACGGTACATAAATAGCCCGCCATTGATCCTAGCGACTCGGCCAGTACCACTGATGCACCACCATGAAGCAGGCCAAAAGGTTGAGTAGTCCGTTTATCGACAGGCATCGTGGCCTCCAACTCATCATCTGTGAATCGGGTGAACTCAATTCCCAGATGCCCAACCATACAGTCCTGACTTTGCTGGTTTAGCTGTTCCAGCGTCGCGGTACGTTTCCACAGCATTGATTGTCTCCCTTTAGCCCTTGTACTCGAAATTGCAGCAGTGTTAGCTGCTATCTTTTACCCGAATCACTGACTCTACGATCTACACACTAAACCAGTTCAAGCAAAGCCTGTAGTGGGTGGCGTAAGCCATTACCTTCAACGCGCTTAACCTGGCTACGACAAGAATAACCGGTCGCTAAGCAACGTTTCCCTGGTAATTTTTGTAATGCTTGTTGCCAAGACAGTGCATAAATACCCAGTGAATTCTCGATGTTTTTTGCTTCATGACCGTAAGTTCCTGCCATTCCGCAACATCCCACACTGACGTTTTCCAGTTTGGCACCGTAACGGGAGAATATCGATGCCCAATGCTGACTACTGGCCGGCAGTGCTGTGGTTTCGGTGCAATGACCAAACAGATACCAAGACTCACCACTCAGTTGTTGCTCTGGTTGTTCCACCAAGGCCACCTGTAGCCATTCATGAACCAATTGCACATTAAAATCACCCCGATTATCGCCCAGAATCTCTTTATATTCATCGCGATAACAGAGCACCAATGCCGGATCAACTCCCACCATAGGTATGCCCAACAACGCGATACGATTGAGGAAATCTGCCGTTTTACGTGCTGTTTTAGCAAACCGTTGCAGGAATCCTTTGATATGTTGGGCTTTTCCATTGGGTGAAAATGGCAGCAATACGGGGTTAAAGCCTAACTTTTCCACCAACCGGACAAAATCAGCCACAACCTGAGCATCATAATAGCTGGTGAAGGGATCTTGCACGATCAGCACATGCTGGCTGCGTTCAGCAACAGGTAACGTTTCCAACTGCTCCAATGTCATGGTACTGGCGTAGTGACCAGACAATGATTGCTTCAGTGTTGGGCTGGAAAGCAGCGGTAAATCCACCATACCAATGCTTCTTCGGCTCAACTCACCGACCCAAGGTTGTTTTAGGAAGAAATTAAACAGTTTTGGCGTTTTCGCCATCAATGGAGCATAGCTTTCGACCCCCGCAACAACATAGTCACGCAGCGGTCGATGATAGCGAGTGTGATACAACTGGAGGAAACGAGAGCGGAAGCCAGGCACATCAATTTTTATTGGGCATTGTGTAGAGCAGGCTTTACACGCCAGACAGCCCGACATCGCCTCTTTAACTTCGTGAGAGAAGTCATAATCGCCTTGACGGGCATGCCAAGTATTACGGGTTTTTTCAATCAATCCACGCAAACTTGGGCGCTGAGACGCCAGCCCCTTTTCTAGCGCCACGGGGTCGACACCTTGGTCAGATAATAGCCGTAGCCACTCGCGCACCAACGTTGCTCGGCCTTTCGGTGAATGGATACGGTCGCCTGTTATTTTCATTGACGGACACATTGGGCTGCGAGCATCAAAGTTAAAGCAGAGTCCATTACCATTACACTCCATGGCACCACGGAAGGAAGTTCTGACCTCCAACGGAATACGCCGATCCAGCGTGCCGCGCTTATCGGATGTATCCACTTTCATCATCGGCGCATCACAGCCCAACGGTGAGCAAATCTTCCCTGGATTCAGACGATTATCGGGGTCAAACGCCGATTTGATGCGCCGTAGTTCACTGTAAAGTACCTCGCCAAAAAACGCAGGACTGTATTCTGCTCGAAAACCTTTACCGTGCTCGCCCCACAACAAGCCACCATAGCGTGCAGTCAATTCCACCACTTGGTCAGAAATCTGCTTCATCAACATTTCTTGCTGTGGATCGCACATATCTAGCGCCGGACGCACGTGCAACACCCCTGCATCCACATGACCAAACATGCCGTAGGCCAAATTATGGTTATCGAGCAATTGACGGAACTCAACAATATAATCCGCTAAATGCTGTGGTGGCACACAGGTGTCTTCCGCAAATGGAATCGGCTTAGCCTGTCCCTTACTGTTACCGAGCAAACCCACGGCTTTTTTGCGCATGCCATAAATGCGCTCAATGCCAGCCAAATCGCTGCAAATCTGATAACCAATCACGCCGCCTTCTCGGGCGGACATCAAATCATCCAAACGCTGGCAAAGTGCCTCCATTTGGGCGTCGATCAAGGTTTTATCATCGCCAGCGAACTCGACGATGTTCAGCCCTAGCATCTCTTTATCGGGGACGTCAGTAATGAGTTCTTTGACTGAGTGCCAAACAATATCCTCTTTCGCCAAATTAAGGACTTTTGAATCCACCGTCTCGACGGAGAGCGCTTTGGCTTCCACCATGAAAGGGGCATTACGCAACGCGGAATCAAAAGAGTCATATTTTACATTCACCAAACGGCGAACTTTAGGTAGCGGTGTGATATCCAGCGTGGCTTCGGTAATAAAGGCCAACGTACCTTCAGCTCCAGTTAAAATCCGCGTGAGGTCAAAGGTTTGTAAATCATCACTGAAAACATGGCGCAAATCATAGCCAGTGAGAAAGCGATTTAATTTGGGGAATTTGTCTAGAATCAGCGTCCGCTGGTCACGGCAACGATTTAACACTGTATGGTAGATACGACCAGTGACGGAATCTTCCTGCGCAATCGTTTCCGCCAGTGACGTCGGCATGGCACGAGTGTCCAGCATCTCACCGCCAAGCAAAATGGCGCGCAAGCCCAAAACATGATCAGATGTTTTACCGTAGACCAGTGACCCTTGACCGGAGGCATCGGTGTTAATCATGCCGCCCAATGTCGCACGGTTACTGGTTGATAATTCCGGCGAGAAAAAATAACCCAATGGGCGCAGGTATTGATTGAGCTGGTCTTTAATGACCCCTGCCTCAACCTTTACCCACCCCTGCTCTGGGTTAATGTCCAAAATACGGTTCATGTGACGCGACATATCCACCACAATACCGGTATTTAGCGCCTGACCGTTGGTTCCTGTTCCGCCGCCGCGTGGCGTAAAGACCAATGATTTAAAACTGTCTTGCCCGGCTAAACGGCAAATCAGCGCCACGTCCGCCGTTGAACGCGGAAAAACCACCGCATCGGGTAGCAGTTGGTAAATACTGTTATCCGTTGCCATTGTCAGGCGATCGGCATAATCAGTGGCAGTATCGCCGGTAAATCCGTTTTGCTTCAAAGCATCCAAAAAATCCAGCACCAACTGAACGACACCCGGTGCCTGAGAAATCTGTGGGATCATTAGTGTGACCCTATCTATATGTGTGTTTGTTTTAAGGACTGTCCATTGAAAGATTATCCGGTAGCAGCAACCTTTGTCGAATAATTTATGTCAATTCAGAATGATGGGAAAGTGATGGGTATCGACCAAGGATAAATACGGCAATAAACCATTGAGTATCAAAATTTTATATTGCACAAATAACACTCAAGTTCAGCCGAAACCACATTATTTCAACTCGTTTTTCGTTATCAGATTTCTATTATTCCAAGGACATTGCCCTTTTTTGATAAAATCATGGATGTAAAATCCTGGAGTCTCTGTTAAAAACTGAGGAAATACACCATGATTACTACTGATGCTTAATGAGATGGCGCAAATATCTTATTAAGGCAAGATTTAATGAGTAACAGTGTAATGGCCACCTTGCCATGATTTCCGAACTGAGAACCCACAGATGAGTTACCCGCAGCTACGTCGTTTCGATTTACCTAAACTGATGTTTGGGGTGATATTCATTATGATAATGATTATCGCCAGTTTCTGGGTGGTACAACCCTTTGTCATGGGCTTTGCCTGGGCTGGCATGGTCGTTATTGCCACTTGGCCATTGCTAATAAGGCTGCAAAAACTCCTTTGGGGTAAGCGCTGGCTGGCCGCTATTGTGATGACGGTTCTGCTGATTTTACTGTTCGTTATCCCGATAGCCCTTCTAGTGAGCAGTCTGGTTGAAAGCAGTGGCCCTCTTATCCAATGGGCCTCCACCCCATCTAATTTACGCATGCCGGATGTCGAGTGGTTGAAATCAATCCCAATGGTGGGTGACAAGCTGTATAGCGGTTGGCATAACTTGATAGCCGGGGGCGGCAATGTCATTATCGCTAAAATTCAGCCTTATGTTGGCGCGGCTGCAACGTGGTTGGTGGCACAAGCAGCCCATGTCGGCTACTTCTTAATTCATCTGGCGCTGATGCTATTGTTCAGTATCTTGCTCTATTTCCATGGTGAGCAGGTGGGTTTAGCTATCCGCCATTTTGCCGTGCGGGCCGCAGATAAACGCGGTGATGCTGTGGTTGTACTGGCGGCTAAAGCGATTCGTGCGGTCGCTCTGGGCGTCGTGGTCACGGCATTGGTTCAATCGATACTTGGTGGTATTGGCCTGGCCATCGCTGGAATTCAATATGCCACGTTATTTACGGTATTAATGTTTATCTGCTGTGTTGCCCAGCTTGGGCCACTGTTGATACTGATCCCCGCTGTCATTTGGGTATACTGGACGGGCGACTCAACGTGGGGCACCATTTTATTAGTATGGAGTTGTATCGTTGGAACAATGGATAACGTGTTACGGCCTTATTTGATTCGAATGGAAGCAGATATGCCCATGATTCTCATCCTATCGGGTGTTATTGGTGGTTTGCTGTCATTTGGTATGATTGGGCTGTTTATTGGCCCGGTCGTATTGGCTATTTCCTACCGTCTGACTGCTGCCTGGGTCAGCGAAGCCCCTGAGCCAGAAGAGAGTATTCAAGAAGTCGCCAAGCATTTAGAAGAGCTTTAGTATCCAAGGGGGTTGAGTAGTTATGCTGCCGGCCCCCGATTATCCAGCAATATCCGCTATTAAAAATAAATAATGGTTCTTTAAATTCCCCGTATTTATATTTCTGACAACCAATTATATCAATTATTAAATAAGATGATTATTAATAACCGGATGAAATTACTTTCATTATAAGTATTTATTTATTCTTTTTTATTCAGACAATTCTCAATGACTAACTCGCGGAATTTACTTACTATTATGGTGTATTAATGACTTCCCCATCATGGCATTTAAATAATTCATTTTATAATGGCTTATTTAAATATCTGTAATCGAATATACGTATTGCTGTGTGTAGTCTTTGCCTATCACCTAAGATGGGCTTTTTTTTTTACTATTACCTTTTAATTATCATTCTATCGGATTTTTATTTCCCTTTTCTTCTGTAAATCAAGCCCCCGCATTATGCACTCTCCCTTGTGATATTTATGCGTAATAGAAAAAATCCGCAACCTAAGCTGCGGATTAATCAATGTATCACGGTATAGGGATAACCCCGGATCAATGTTTAGTTTGTTGCGCCAAACTTAACCAGGTTTGCACTACGGTATCAGGATTCAGGGACAAGCTATCGATCCCTTGCTCCATCAACCATGAGGCAAAGTCTTCATGATCAGATGGGCCTTGACCACAAATACCGACATATTTCCCTTGTCGTTTAGCCGCCTGAATCGCCATTGATAACAGGGCCTTGACTGCCTCGTTACGCTCATCAAACAGCTCGGAAACCACACCAGAATCGCGATCCAACCCCAACGTTAACTGGGTCATATCATTGGAGCCAATGGAGAAACCATCAAAGTGAGCAAGGAATTGATCAGCCAGCAAAGCATTCGATGGGATTTCACACATCATAATGATCTTCAAGCCATTCTCGCCACGCTTTAACCCTTGTTTCGCCAACTCGGCAACCACTGCCTCGGCTTGCGCGACGGTTCGCACGAAAGGAACCATTACTTCGACGTTAGTCAGCCCCATGTCATTACGCACCCGCTTAACCGCTTCACACTCTAATGCGAAGCAATCACGGAAGCTATCTGCAACGTAGCGCCCCGCCCCACGAAAGCCCAACATCGGGTTCTCTTCGTGTGGTTCATAAGCTTCCCCTCCCACCAAATTGGCGTACTCGTTAGATTTAAAATCAGACAAGCGCACAATCACGCGTTTAGGCCAAAATGCGGCGCCCAGCGTAGAAATGCCTTCGGTTAAGCGACCCACATAAAACTCAACCGGATCGTCATAGCCATTCATCAGCGCCTTAATTTCGGCTTGAATAGCGGGTGGCTGAGTATCGAACTCCAGCAACGCTTTAGGATGCGCACCAATCATGCGGTTAATGATAAATTCCAGACGTGCCAACCCGACGCCTTCATTTGGCAGGCGTGCAAAATCAAAAGCTCGGTCTGGGTTACCCACATTCATCATGATTTTCAAAGGCAAATCCGGTAATTCTGTTACCTGTGAGCTTTGAATCGAGAAATCGAGCAACTCATGGTAAACGTAGCCAGTGTCTCCTTCGGCGCAGGAAACCGTGACATTTTGGCCTTCTTTCAAAATATCCGTCGCATTGCCACAACCCACTACCGCGGGGATTCCTAATTCACGAGCAATAATGGCCGCATGACAGGTTCTCCCACCACGGTTGGTCACAATAGCTGATGCTTTCTTCATGATCGGTTCCCAATCAGGATCAGTCATGTCTGTAACCAGAACATCACCAGCCTGAATGCGATCCATTTCGCTGATATCATGAATCACTTTAACCGGCCCCGCACCAATACGATGCCCGATAGCACGGCCTTCGACCAGCACATTGCTTTGGTTATTCAGTTGGTAGCGTTCCATCACCTGCTCGTTGGAGCGCACAGTTTCTGGCCGCGCTTGCACGATAAACAGCTTGCCAGTATGGCCGTCTTTCGCCCACTCGATATCCATCGGGCGGCCATAATGCTCTTCAATCAGTAATGCTTGATGGGCCAGTGCTTCAACCTCATCATCACTGAGAGCGAAACGATTGCGTTGCTCGTCTGGCACATCTTCGATTTGGACTTGTTTGCCATGCTCCTGACTTTCACCGTAGACCATACGAATCTTTTTTGAACCCATATTACGTCGCACAATAGCAGGTCTGCCATTACGCAATGTCGGCTTATGAACATAGAATTCATCTGGATTCACTGCACCCTGTACCACCATCTCCCCCAAACCATGAGCTGCGGTGATAAAGACCACTTGATCAAAACCTGACTCGGTATCAATGGTAAACATAACCCCCGAGGACGCGAGGTCGGAACGCACCATGCGCTGTACCCCCGCAGACAATGCGACGCCACGGTGGTCGTACCCTTGATGCACCCGGTAAGAAATAGCCCGATCATTAAACAGTGAAGCGAATACATGCTTGATGGCTACCATCACCGCATCAATTCCCTGCACGTTAAGGAAGGTTTCCTGCTGACCAGCAAAGGAAGCATCCGGCATATCTTCTGCCGTTGCCGAAGAACGAACCGCAAAAGAAGCTTCTGGTTCCTCAGCCAACTGCTTATAAGCATCATGAATTGATTGTTCGAACTCAGGATGGAATGGCGTCTCAATCACCCATTGACGAATCTGCGCGCCGGCTTTTGCTAACGCCGCAATATCGTCCACATTGGTTTGATCCAATAATTGGTAGATACGCTGGTTGACGCCGCTTTGCTCCAGAAAATCGTTAAACGCCTGAGCCGTGGTAGCAAAACCATTGGGGACCGAAACACCCAGCCCAGACAGATTGGTTATCATTTCACCCAGGGAGGCATTCTTACCGCCAACCCGATCAACATCGTGCATGCCAAGCTGGTTGTACCAAAGCACATTACACAGATTTAGGCCATTGTTGGACATCGAAACAATCCTTTTTACATTTTCATTAGTTACGGACATGTCATCAATTACGGACATTCAGTAGGGTACAACAAGAGGTTTTCGGGGCTGACGAATCAGCAACACCAGAATCAGACTAGCACAATGATCCATAGCCCATGGACAGGTGAATCGATCAACCCAACAAGAAAAATTATTTTCAGGTGATTCTGACAGCAAACACTTTACCGATAAGGCCAATCAGGCACACTGGCTACGCTAAACTTACACCATCAGCAGTTAGCCAGTGATATGAATCAGCCCGTCAATATTCAGGAGTCAGCGTGGAAAGAAGTGTGTTTTATATTTCGGATGGCACCGCCATCACTGCGGAAGTCCTCGGCCATGCCGTTTTATCTCAGTTCCCCATTAAAGCAACCACTTATACGCTACCCTTTGTGGAAAGTGCGGCTCGCGCTCAAGAGGTTTGCGAGAAAATCAATGAAATATATCGAGAAACCGGAGTTAGGCCCTTGGTGTTCTATTCGATAATCAGTGCCGAAGTCCGCGAACTCATTCAACACAGTGAAGGATTCTGCCAAGACATCGTACAAGCGCTGGTCGCTCCACTTCAGGGCGAACTGGGCGTTTCTCCGCAACCGGTGCTCAATCGTACTCATGGTTTAACCGAAAGTAATCTGGGTAAATACGATGCGCGCATTGCCGCCATCGACTATGCTCTGGCCCACGATGACGGCATTTCTTTGCGCAATCTGGATCAAGCCCAGGTGATTTTATTGGGCGTTTCTCGCTGCGGCAAAACCCCCACCAGCCTGTACTTAGCCATGCAATTTGGTATTCGTGCGGCGAACTATCCTTTTATCGCTGATGATATGGACAATTTGCAGCTCCCCACCGCACTAAAACCCTTTCAACATAAGCTGTTTGGCCTAACCATTAATCCGGAACGGCTGGCGGCCATTCGCGAAGAGCGGCGTGAAAACAGCCGCTATGCCTCACTGCGCCAATGCCGTATGGAGGTCGGCGAAGTGGAAGCATTGTTCCGAAAAAATCAGATTCGCTATCTCAACTCCACCAACTACTCCGTAGAAGAAATTTCCACTAAAATTCTGGATATTTTAGGAATGAGTCGCCGGATGTTCTGATCGGAAATATTTCTCAAGGATATTATTTTCAGTTTATTTCATCAGAATTTCTATGAATCATGATGATGGCGGTTGAATTCATTTAGTTTTGGTTTATTGTGATCGCCATCACTTCCCGGTATTCCTGCCGTAGAGAAGAACAGATTTAGAGAATCTTCATGCACAAAACTGATGAACTGCGGACCGCGCGCATCGATAGCTTAGTCACGCCACAACAACTGGCAGAAAAGTTACCGATTTCGGCAGCGGTAGCCGATAACGTGACAGCGTCACGTAAACGAATTGAAAAAATACTGACCGGTGAAGACCCTCGCCTGCTGGTTGTTGTAGGTCCCTGCTCAATCCATGACCTTGATGCCGCAATCGATTATGCAACCAAGCTGAATGTTTTACGTGAGCGTTATCAAGACCGCCTTGAAATCGTCATGCGTACTTATTTCGAAAAACCGCGTACCGTGGTTGGCTGGAAGGGGTTGATCTCTGATCCTGAACTTGATGGTTCGTGCAAAGTCAATCAAGGTATTGAAATGGCCCGGCGACTGCTGTTGGCCGTCAATGAGTTAGGGCTACCAACAGCTACAGAATTCCTTGATATGGTAACCGGTCAGTATATTGCAGACCTGATTAGCTGGGGCGCCATTGGCGCACGGACAACAGAAAGCCAGATTCACCGGGAAATGGCATCAGCCCTATCCTGCCCGGTAGGTTTCAAAAACGGCACTGACGGAAACACCCGGATTGCAATTGATGCTATCCGTGCTGCACAAGCCAGTCATATGTTTTTATCACCAGACAAAACGGGGCAAATGACAATTTACCAAACCAGCGGTAACCCATACGGACATATTATTATGCGCGGTGGTAAGACCCCTAATTATGGTGCGTCTGATATTGCTGCTGCCTGTGATAGCTTGCGGGAATTTGATTTACCTGAACATCTGGTGGTGGATTTTAGTCATGGTAATTGCCAAAAGATGCACCGTCGTCAGCTAGAAGTTGCCGCAGATATCGGCCAGCAAATTCGCGCAGGATCCACGGCGATTGTGGGTGTCATGGCGGAGAGCTTCCTAGTTGAAGGCACACAGAAAATTATTGCGGGTACGCCGCTGACTTATGGGCAATCTATTACTGACCCTTGTTTGAACTGGGCAGATACAGAGCAGCTCTTAAGCTTATTAGCCGACGCTGTCAGTAGCCGCTTTAATTAATTTCAATTTGCGTTCATCAATTCAGTGTTTGGGTAGCATTCTTCCACCAGCAACATCGCTATTCAATCACTGAATTCAATACTTCTTCCACTTCTATTCGCTTAACCCCCGTTTTGACATATCAATTCCTTCTGAAGAAGGTGTAACACCAATGTCTAATGAAAAACAAGGCATTAAAATGGTTACTAATAGAGTTTTAGCTTGAAGCAACACACAAATGCATATGATAATCATTATCAAATAAATACTAATACATACTTGATAAAATCACCTTATGCACAATAGAACCTATCGAACTCAAACTGTAGATACCCCTTCAAATCAAAGTGAATCTCTTTTGCTATGCTCATGTATTAACAGCCAAAAACTACTGGGGCAGCATGACGTTGTAGCAATTAATCACCAAGGTCAACTCTACTATTTGCGTCAAACTAAAGCAGGAAAACTCATACTCACTAAATGACTTTTAGTTGTCCTTTATTTCAAATTAACATTTCGCCAGCCACCTAATATTCACCACGAAGGCAGCCAGCAATCCATTGATTAAATTAAACAATACATGGAGAGTTGCTTGTGCCTTATTTCTTCCGTTTGTCATCATGCTGCTTGAGCGTGACCTTAGCACTATCTTCAACTGCAGCAGCCAACCCTACAGTGGAACCGAATAATCCCCCCCTCATTGTCAGAGGAGTCAAACCATCTACGGACAGTTTTAACACCCCCAGCATTTTAACCGTCATTAATGCCTCACAACCGCAAAAACAGACTGCAACCACTGCGACAGAAATGCTCAAGAATGTACCGGGAGTCAGTGTTACCGGCATAGGGCGAACCAACGGACAGAACGTTAGCATCCGAGGTTATGATCAATATGGGGTATTGGTATTAATTGATGGTATTCGCCAAAGAATTAACGGTGCACATTTCAATGGTACGTTTCTTGACCCCGCCCTCATCAAACAAGTGAGCATCACCCGTAGCCCATCAACATCACTCGTGAGTAGTGGTGCCATGGGGGGCGTTATTGCCTACCAAACAGTCAATCCAACCGATTTACTGGATAAAGAGAGAAACCTCGGTTTTCGCATCAGTAGTTATGGCGCAAGCGCTCACCATAGCCTAGGTGTCGGGATGTCTGCTTTTGGTCGTACAGAGAATCTGGATGGCATTATTGCCCTAAATACGCGCAAGGTCGGTAATATACGCCAAAGTAATGGTTACGATGCCCCCAATGATGAAGCCATTAATAGCCTGATGCTCAAGGGCACTGCCCGCCTTTCTTTTAGCCAGTCACTGACCACCGCGCTGCGCTATTACAACAACCGAGCGCTAGAACCCAGAATGGCCAACCAGAGCGTGCCAGACTCATTGAAAAGCCCAATGATGAAACGTTCGACCATCCAACGTGATGTTGAGCTAATTTATCGTTTACACCCTCAGCACCTGAGTTGGCTGGATATGACTACCCAACTCTACACTTCCGAGGTCAATGTCAACGACGATGTACGCAACGAAGGTTACGGTAGTCGCAAGCAAATTACCCAAGGCTTAAAGCTAGAAAATAGCAGCTTGTTGTTTTCGCACAGCCCTGCATCACATCTCTTGACTTACGGTGTTGAAACTTATCATCAAAAACAAATTCCAAAGGGGGTTATCCGCAGCTTTCCACCCGCTGCAATTCAATTTTCATCGGGTTGGTTACAAAATGAAGTGACCATGCGTGACCTGCCAGTCACCTTACGGGTAGGCACTCGTTTTGACCGTTATGAAAATAGCCGATCAGGGTTTGCTGATAGAGAAGCCAAGCAACAATCAACTCAAGGTGCAGTGACAATCACCCCCACAGACTGGCTGATGATATTTGGTGCCTATAGTCAGGCCTTCCGTACTCCTACACTGACCGAACTTTATAATGATTCAAAGCATTTTATGCGAAACTACTGGAGGCCCAACCCTAATTTAAAATCCGAAACTAACGTCACTCGAGAAGCCGGTTTTGGGTTGTATTTTGACGACTTATTGGCAGACAGTGACACACTTCAACTGAAAACCAGTTACTTCCATATCGATGCCAAAGACCGTATTACCAATGATGTCTCTTTTTCAAAATCTGTCTATCTCAACATACCTCGAAGCAAAACCTGGGGCTGGGATGTCTCACTGAACTATCAAAATAGCTTGTTTAGCTGGGATCTGGCCTATAACCGTACTCGTGGTATTAATCTTGATACTCGTCGTTTTATTGACAGTATCAACCCGGACACAGTCACCAGTAACCTAAATATCCCTATTGCTAACAGTGGTTTTAGCACCGGCTGGGTCATGACAATGGCTGAAAACACCAAGTTCATGAAAAAAAATGGGGCCTTGAGCCTCCTTCATCGTGCATACAAACCTCAAGCAGGTTATGCCGTACATGACATTTACCTAAGTTATCGCGGGCAAGGCACATTCAAAAATGCCACAGCAGCAGTTGTGCTGGGTAATGCCTTTGACAAAAAGTATTACTCGCCACAAGAAATCCCCCAAGATGGGCGTAATGCCAAATTTCTAGTCAGTTATCAGTGGTGATATTTCACTCGAGTTATCTATAGCCCCACATTTAGCCCGCCATCCTGAAATGGCCTAATGGAACCCTGCCGCAAAAATCATCACGATGACGGCACAATATTAAAAGGAATGGATAGATGAAAATGCCATTATTTCAGCGTTATCAAGCAACTCAGCAACAAAACCCGACAATGCAGGCTTGTGACATCGCGCAAATGTTGAATGTCAGTGAGGCGGAGTTAGTCTATGCCCGCGTTGGCAATGATGCACAGCACCTGAATATTGACGCCAGTACATTACTTACCGAGTTGGAGAAGGTTGGGAGAACTTGCTCAGTCACCGCGAACCACTATGCCAGACATGCGTTGATGGGTGAATATCAGAATTTGCGTTTACATGGGCATCTGGGCTTGGTTCTCAATCCCCGAGCACTAGATTTAAGGTTGTTTTTCAGCCACTGGAATACTGTTTTTAGTTTGCGCGAAACTACCCCGCAAGGTGAACAACTTAGTATTCAGTGTTTTGATTTTCAAGGTAACGCAATCCATAAGATATATTGTAGCAATGAAACAAACATCAATGCTTGGCATACCTTGGTCGCGCAATTTCATACATCGACTCATTCTCCCTTGATATTACAACCTGCCCCTGTCGAACCCTATACCGAGTCCCCCATCAACAACGCAACTATTGATGCTGAATGGCGAAAAATGAATGATATCCATCAATTCTTTATGCTATTGAAACGCAATAAAATCACACGTAGACAGGCGTTTCGAGCCGTCAGTGACGACTTGGCTTATCGAGTAGATAACAGTGCCTTGATGCAAATAGTTAAGGCTGCGCAAAATAATCAAAATGAAATTATGCTCTTTGTCGGCAATAACGGATGCATGCAAATATTCACCGGTGTTATTGAGCAATTTATAATTTCTCAGGATGAGAACCCTTCTGGCAATTATGATATACAGGTGCTCAGTCAAGGATTTCATTTACAAATAAATGCTAGTGCCATCGCTGAAAGTTGGGTAACACGCAAGCCGACTAAAGAGGGATTTGTCTCAAGTTTAGAATTACTTGATAGTCAGGGAAAACATATTTTACAGGTCTTTGGTCAGCGTTCAGAAGGCCAACCAGAGCAAAATCAATGGCATCAGCAACTGGCTCAATTGACTGCATCTGGTTCGTTGAATGACTAAATGGATTGTTGTTACTCTCATATTCATTACTTCAATAAACTGCACAGCCACCCCGCGCATCGTCACAATTGGCGGCGATGTCTCTGAGATCACTTACGCACTGGGCGCAGGTGATAACATTGTGGCGCGCGACAGTACTAGCCTTAATCCTGAGGCGCTAAAAACACGCCCTGATGTTGGCTATATGCGCCTACTTAATATTGAAGGTATTCTTGCCATCAAACCTACACTGATTCTGAGTACAGCACGAGCTTCCCCCTCGATGGCATTAAAACAGATTGCCGATCTCGGAGTTAAACTTATCTATGTTCCCGCGGAGAAATCACCGGAAGGTGTAATTGATAAAATACGATTGATTGCCACCACATTGAATAAAGAAGAAAAAGGCCAACAGCTGATACAACATTATCAACAACAGTTAGACACTGTGGTATCAACTCCTTCGCCGGTGAAAGTGCTATTTGTTATGAGTCACGCGGGGATTCCTCCGTTAGCCGCGGGTTTAAATACCGCTGCCGATAGCATGTTCAGTGCTGTGGGACTTAAAAATGCCATTCAGGGATTTAGTGGTTACCGCCCTTTATCACAAGAGGGGATCATCGCCAGTGCGCCAGACTTGTTAGTTATCACCACCCACGGCGTAAAATCTCTTAATGGTGCGGAAAACGTTTGGCGCTTACCCGGTATTGCACTGACACCTGCTGGTAAACAAAAGCGGTTATTGGTGCTTGATGATATGGCATTATTGGGTTTTGGTTTACAAACACCTGATATCCTCAAACAACTTCGTACTGCGGCAGAATTAAATTAAGCGAGAAAATATAAAGAGAAACGGTGGTAGAGAGAACCTCTACCACCGTTATTTGTCTCATTATAGCCGTCTCATTAGCTGGAGCAGGAAATTTCCAAGTGTTTTCCCCAGTCTGGCGGTAATTGCGCCAACTCACTGAATTCTGGTTGTTCGGCAAAAGGCTGCTGCAAGGCCAAATGTAAACGTTGCAATGGCTCGATATCATCCCTCTCAGCGTGGTCGATGGCCAACTGAGCCAAATAGTTACGTAATATATAATTAGGATTTGCCGCTTTCATCGACTGCTGACGCTGCGCATCATCAATAGGCTCTTGTTGCAAACGGGCGCGATATTGATGATACCAACTGTCAAAGCTTGCTCTATCAATAAAATCATCACGTAATAATGATTGCGCGGAGTTCACTTCAACGTCACTCAGCAAACGGAATGTACGAGTATAATCTCGCCCCTCTTTACTCATCAGACTCAGTAACCCAGTCAATAACTCGTTATCCTGAGTATCACTTTGAGAGAAGCCTAATTTGGCTCGCATCTGTTGGCCGTAAACCGCCATTAACTCTGGTTCATAGGCCTCCAGCGCCATTTGCAATTGTTCCACAGTCATCAAACCAGACAATGCTTGTCCCAGCCGATGTAGGTTCCATAGGGCAACTGCCGGTTGATTATCAAATGAATAGCGCCCTTGATGATCAGAATGGTTACAGATATAGCCGGGAGCATAATCATCAAGAAAACCAAATGGGCCATAATCCATGGTAATACCAAGAATAGACATATTATCGGTATTCATTACACCATGCGCAAAACCGATAGTTTGCCAGTGAGCCATTAGACGGGCTGTTCGCTTAACGACATCAGTAAACCACAGTAGGTAGCCGTCTGCTTGTCCGACAAACTGCGGCCAGTGCCGTGCGATAACATAGTCGGCGAGCTGTTTGACTTGAGCCGGTTGCTGTCGGTAGTAAAAATGCTCGAAGTGACCAAAACGCACATGACTCTCAGCCACCCGCAATAGCATGGCTCCCCGCTCAGGTTGCTCGCGATAAACCGGATGGTCACTGGTCACGATTGTCAGTGCTCGGCTAGTTGGTACGCCTAAATGATGCAATGCTTCAGAGGCTAAAAACTCTCTAACCACAGAGCGCAATACTGCCCGACCATCTCCCATACGGGAATAAGGCGTTAACCCTGCCCCTTTCAGATGCCAATCCATGCTGCGACCGTCGCTGAGTTGCTGCTCTCCGAGCAAGATGCCGCGACCATCACCAAGCTGCCCTGCCCAAACACCAAACTGATGCCCACTATAAACTTGCGCCAGCGGTTCCATGCCAGGTAACAGTGCCTCACCGGCCCAGATCGCCGATTTCGGTGCACTAAACCAACTAGCATCAAGTTCTAATTCCCGAGCCAATGGCTCGCTGTGATACAACAAGCGCGCCCCTTTTAACGGTGTTGGCTGCAAATGCGTATAAAAACCAGGCAACTGCTGCCCATAGCTGCTGTTAAATTGAAGAGCATTATCAAACTCAGACGTATTATCAACCTCAAATCTTGGCGCAGATTTATCAGTATTAAAAGAAGACATCAGCGTAGTACCTCCGTGAGCCAATGGCGAACTTGTAATAATTCAGCTTGCGACTCAGGAAACTCATCACTTATCTGCTGGCAGGTGGTAGTAATGGCATCAGTTCGATAAGGCACACCTTGAAGACGCTCAGCTAATGCCTCCAGTGGTGCTGGATTTAAGCTATCAGTAAATATTTGGCAACGGTCAATTGCGCCATGTAAAACGTCAAAATGTAGTTCAATTCCGCCCCAAACAAAGCGAGTATCGACCAAATGGCTAAATGCCGGAGCCTGACCAAAGTTCCATTCCCAGCTACTCTGTTTAGCAAATTGTTCCGTGAAACCGGGCAAGTCGGGTAATGCCTGTGGTGAGATAACTTCTGCAGAAACTGTCTCATCATAATAATTGAAGAAAGCCTGCTCAATGGCTGTACAAATTTTCTCGTGGTCAATGCCAGGCAATAGCTCAACCAAATTCGTCACCCGCGAACGTACCGATGTTATGCCTTTGGCCTGTAATTTTTTGGGGTCGGGGTTAAGGTAGTCCGCCAGACGGTTAAGATCAGCATTGAGTAATAATGTGCCGTGATGAAAACCGCGGTCTTTCGTTTCTTTATAAGCAGAGCCAGAAACCTTGCGTTCACCATCATCTTTAACTACCACCAAATCATTGCGACCAGAGGCTGTGGCCTGAACACCCAAAGAGGCCAAGGCATTCAGAATGATTTGGGTAGATATGGTTTTATCGTATTCAGGTTTACCGGCCATAAAAGTAAAACAGGTATTCCCCAAGTCATGGAAAACCGCGCCGCCGCCGCTACTGCGTCGAGCCAACTTTACACCGTCTTGTTCCATGCGCCGCGTATTACACTCTTTCCACGGATTCTGGGCTCGTCCAATAACCACAGTATTGGAATTTCTCCACAAAAATAGCACCCGTTGATCTGGGGACATTTGGCGGAAAATACATTCTTCTACTGCCAGATTAAACCAGGGATCATAAGAGTCAGAAATGAGTAACCGAAGGGATGACATAAACGCGGCTCCGAACCAAAATAAGCAGCCACTAAGATAACATAACCCACAAAGATAGTTTTAGGTTCAGCCTATCGATTCAATACCATATTTAGATACGGCGCGCTTGCCAATAAACCCGCTTCCAATAGACATTTTCCAACGATGAACGAATAACACCTTTACTCGTAGAGGCGTGAATGAATTCATCGTTGGTGTCATAAATTCCAACATGCAATCCATTTTGTCCACTACCCGTTTTAAAGAAAACTAAATCACCAGGCATCAAATCATCACGGGAAACTTCAGTCCCTAGCGTAGTCTGCGCAACTGTCGTGCGAGGCAGTTGCATGTCGAAACGATCACGGAATGTGCGGTAAACAAAGCCAGAACAATCAACTCCACTTTGATCCAGTCCGCCATTACGATATGGCGTACCTTCCCATTGGCGCAGTTGTTCATTGAGTTTCGCGACCACCACAATGGAATCTGACAAGTGGCCACTTGGCGTCGGGGCATGGCTGCTACAGCCAGCAAGAACCATACTGATCAGAAAGATCCAGAAACGTATCCGCATCGATAATTCACCAAAGGTCAGGCTTGGTCTATTCACCAGACAATAAGCTAATGAAAGACATCATTATGGCTAATTTAGCTATCGAGTTTGGAAAAAACAAGTTATATGAATGAGATAATATATTTAATCGTTTTTTGTCGGTTTTGTATGTATCAACCATATACCCAAAAGTATAAAACCTGACCCAATAGTTTTTAATAAAGTCACTGGCTCATTGTACCAAGGTAGTAATACGGCGGCTAAATAGACCAAAGCATAACTAAGGCTCAATAATGGATAAGCCCGATTAAGTGGTAAATATTTTAGTGCAAAAAACCAGCATAACATAGATAAAGCATAACCAAACAACCCACAGATTACGGCAATTAACTGTGTCAGATGATGTATTAAAAATTGCCCATTAATATCTGCCAATGACATTAATGGCATATTCATCATGCCCCATTTCAACATTAATTGGGCAACAGTCACCAAGACCACACTACCTAAGCCCCAGCCATAACCTTTCATAAGTGCCAACTAATCAATAGGATGCCAAACATAATAGCAGCAATCCCCAACCAATGCCGAGACGTCGCTTTCTCGCCATAAACCAGTTGTGCGGCCAGGGTCACCAATACGAAATTAAAACTAAGCATGGGATAAGCCACACTCAGCGGCAGATGTTGTAATAAACCTAACCACAACAACATCCCAACACCAAGGAACAGCACAGCCAAGGCTAACCAACGCAGTGTCGGCGCTCGTCGCTTTTCTGGCGATAGCCCCCAACACTGCGCAGCTTGTTTCTGACATAATTGCCCAGCACAGGTCAATAAACTGACCATTACTAATAGCAAATAACTCATCATGGTGTTTTTTGATACCACAAAAGTGCCAGACGGTTCATTAGATTAACCTTGTCCGCTGGCGGTAAATAGGTTGGAAGTTCCTCATTACGAGATAATTGCACAACCAGCGATACATCTCCTTGTTTCCTTGCATTGGCGAGCCATTCGCTGAATTCTGTTTCATTGATGTACCTATTTCCGCTGTCAGTGTAGTTCAACCCATAGGCCAGTTCACCTTTCTCATTGAACATCAGAATATCACTGCGTTTTAACTCCCAAGCAAGTCCAGCGGCAACACCTACACTGTCTGCCAACACGTAACGGCTACTATTAAGCTCATCAAAATTTTGCTGGATAAAGTTTTGTGGTTGTTTGGAGTCAATGACTTGCTGTGGAATGAGATAACCTACAAGCAATATAAACAGTAATGGGCTAGCTGCCGCCCAACGCCAATGACGGGCGTTATTACGCAATGTTATAAAGCCCACCAACCCCCATCCAGCAAAAGCAAGTGTCGCCAGAATAACTTTCAGATGTTCGTGCGGTTCGTAGGCAACCAGATGCGCCACCAGCCCCATACCAATAACCAACACCGCCAGTGCACAAACCAAACCAAAAATAAGATTTATTGCACCGTTAATCTTCAATGCGCGCATGCGCATATTATTGGCGCAGTCCGTTGCATAGGCGGCCATCAGTAGGGACAACGGAGCCATGCAAGGCAGGATATAAGTCGGTAGCTTCCCTTTTGCCACACTGAAGAATAGCAATGGCATTAATACCCAACTGAGTAAAAAGAATAACTCAGGTCTTGCCACCCGCTCGCGCCACCCTTTTAGTAAGGCACCTGGTAATAACCCCAACCACGGTAATACCCCCAAACACAGCACTGGCAAGTAATACCACATAGGGGCTTTATGCTGAGCATCTTTCTCTGCAAACCGCTGAATATGTTCAACCCAGAAGAAGTAATGCCAAAAATCTGGCTCCCGTTGAGCAATGGCTAATGCCCACGGCAAACTGATTATTACTGCACTCACTATCGCTAGCGGACCAAAAATAATAAGTTCTTTTACCCTTTTTTGCTGTATGACAATCGGCAAGACTGAAATAACCGGCACGGCCAAGGCCAGAAAACCTTTAGTCATAAAGCCCATACCGCAAGCTAAACCGAGCAAGAGGTAAGCCTCTATTTTCTGTTTCGTGGTTTCAGCTCGCAGAGTGAGGTAGAAACAGAACATCGACGCAGTTAGCCACAATGAAATCATCGGGTCTAGCACAGCATAAGAACCAATACTAAATACCAACAACATTGAGAGGTAAATTAACGTCGCCAATACTGATGTTGAGCGGTTGCGCCACAATAAGGTCGCTAGCCAATAAACTAATACTGCACTCAACGCCGTACTGAAAATTGAGCCAAATCGCACGGCGAAGTTAGTGTCGCCGAATATCCACTGGCTAATATTATTAAACCAATATCCCGCAATGGGTTTTTCAAAATAGCGAATACCCAATAGGTGGGGCACAATCCAGTCGCCACGTTGCAGCATTTCCCGGCTAATTTCCGCATATCGTGTTTCATCCGGTTGCCACAGTAGGCGGCTATTAACAGGTAATAAATAGACTAAAGCAAAGAACAACGCCAGTAGGGCTGCCCCACTTCCTTTTAACAGCCTCATTGCGCATCCTTTATATCTGACTGACACCCCAACCAGCCTTCTCGCCCCGGGAAAGCAGCCCGAATAACTTTACCCACCGGCAGTGAATCTGGATTTTCAGGCAATAGAGCCCCAAGGGGACAAAACTGTATCTCGTATTTCTTTGCCATAATCAATAATTGTTCAAACATTACGGCTTGCGACATCCCTTCAACCTCAGCATGGATGGTATAAACCGGTGTTCCGCTGTCATGCAATATGGCATTCATAATAAAATCATTAAAATCCTCAGCGCGAACTTCGCTACCCACCACTTCATCATAAGTGGGTAAAGTCACTGGGATTTGTACCGTACCAATGTTGCCATCAGGTAATAATGGGCGGAAAGGATGAGTGCCACGACAGTCACTGTTATAGAGGAAAGGAAACGACTGTTTTATGGCTAAAACACGTTCATCAGCACGCCAACCCGCAGCTGCTGAGCAAGTAATTGGTTGCTGAATGCTATGTTGTAATGCATCAACCCCCAATTGTACCTGTTCAGCCAGTTGCTGTTTTGACCATGACGCAACTTTTGCTTGCCAGCCCTGATGATCCCAAGCGTGCAAGCCAACTTCATGCCCCGCCTGCAAAGTTTCTTTCATCAGTGGGCCAAAATCTTGCGCAATCCTTTTACCCGGCCAGGCCGTACCCGCCAGCAAAATATCCCAGCCATACAATGAGGCGGCATTCGAGCGCAGCATTTTCCACAAGAAACGAGGACGGAAAAGGCGCCACAAATGGCGCCCCATGTTATCCGGACCAACACTGAAGAAAAAGCTGGCACTAATATCGTACTTATCCAATACCGTAAGCAACGATGGTACGCCCTCCTTGGTTCCCCGGTAGGTATCTACATCAATTCTCAAACCAACTTGCTTCATACTTGATGCTCGTCCTTTGAGGTTTCATGCTGTTCGAGGACTACCCCACGTAGGAAGAAATCCAATGTGTCAGCAACCGTTTGTTGCAAGGCAATTTCTGGCTGCCAGTGCAACAGACGGTGCGCATTACGAATACTTGGCGTGCGATATTCAACATCTTGATATCCTTTGCCGTAATATGCACTGCTTTCAATGTCTTTAAATCCAGCAAACGGCGGGAAATGGTCACGCAATTCATGTTTTTCAAAACTACTTAGCAACATTTCCGCCAACTCGCGAATACTGGCTTCATTGGTTGGGTTACCAATATTGATTATTTGACCGTCACAAACACCATCACGGTTTTCAATAATACGGAATAACGCCTCAATACCATCATGAATATCCGTAAAACAGCGTTTTTGCGCCCCACCATCAACGAGCTTAATTGGAGAACCTTCAACCAGATTTAAAATTAATTGTGTAATAGCGCGCGAGCTACCAATACGCGCAGCATCAAGATTATCTAACCGTGGCCCCATCCAGTTAAATGGACGGAATAAGGTAAATTTGAGGTTTTCTTTTGCGCCATAGGCCCAAATAACGCGGTCCAGTAATTGCTTCGATACTGAGTAAATCCAACGCTGCTTATTAATTGGCCCAACAATTAGGCGTGAACTGTCTTCATCAAATTCTTTATCATCACACATGCCATAAACTTCAGACGTGGATGGGAAAATAATGCGTTTATTGTATTTAACACAATCACGCACAATCTTGAGATTTTCTTCAAAATCTAATTCAAATACGCGTAACGGATTACGGGTATATTCAATCGGCGTAGCAATAGCAACCAAGGGTAAAATAACGTCACATTTCTTAATGTGATATTCAATCCATTCGGAATGAATACTGATATCACCCTCGACAAAATGGAAACGAGGATTACCCAAGAAGCGGCTGATAGCATCAGAGCCAATATCTAAACCATAGACGTCATAATTATTATCACGTAATAAACGCTCGGTTAAATGGTTCCCAATAAAACCGTTTACACCGAGTATTAATACTCGAGTGCGCCTTTTCTGAGTTTTGCTGGGTTTATTACCTAAACGGACATCAGTGACAATGCCCATATCCTGTGCCAGACGGCAGCCCTGAACATACAAACCGGCCTCCCCTTGTCCCGCGATGATCTCCAGCGCCCCTTCACCACAAGCAATAATCAGTGGAGAGGTTGATAACACAGTACCAGGAGCCTTCCCATGTGTGATATCCAGAGGCTGCGAACGCCAAACTATCAGTTTGCGCTGCCCAAGATAAGTAAAGGCACCAGGATATGGTTCGGTTACTGCACGCACTAAATTATTAATGTCAGATGCGGATTTTTGCCACGGAATTTCCCCATCGGCTGCGGTACGACGACCAAAATAAGTGGCTTCAGATTCTTTTTGTGGCACCAACTGCAACGACGTATCGTTCATCTTTGGTAAGAGATCGCGTAGCAGTTCATCGGCAGCATCACGCATTTTTGCATGCAAGGTGAGTGCTGTATCAGCATCACTGATAATAACTTTATGCTGTCCAACAATCGCGCCAGCATCCGCTTTTTTTACCATTTTATGAAGCGTGACGCCCGTCTCTTTCTCTCCATTGACCAGTGCCCAGTTAATAGGTGCCCGTCCACGGTATTTCGGTAATAGGGAACCATGCAAATTGAAACCGCCACGCGGAGCTGATGACAGTATTTCATCACTGAGCATATTGCGATAATAAAAAGAGAAAATAATATCAGGCTGTAATTGCTGAATCCTCTCAATCCATAATGGATGATTAACATCTTCCGGTGCATAGACAGAGAGATCTAAATCGGCAGCAACTCTGGCCACTGAAGAGAAAAAGCGATTCTCATTGGGCGAGTCAGTATGGGTAAATACCGCCTGAATATCATAGCCAGCGTCAACCAAGGCTTTCAGACCGACACAACCAATATCATGATAGGCAAATACAATCGCTTTCATTTTTCTACTTCCTGATTATTTTCGGTCTGCTCCACGCCGACCACTTTCTGTATGAAATAACGAGGACGCGCACGTACATCGTTATAAATACGACCGATATATTCTCCGAGTAACCCCATACCAACAAATTGGGCACCGATGAACATGAACAACACAGCGAATAGTGTAAAGACACCACCGCCCGCCCATTCAGGGCCAAATATCAAACGCAAAACCACTAATAGCACTGCAAAAGTGAAACCAGAAAGAGCAATAACACTGCCTACCAGACTTAATAAACGCAGTGGCGTTGTTGTCAGACAAGTAATCAGGTCATACATCAGATTGATGAGCTTCATCAGGCTGTATTTGGAATCACCAAACTCACGCTCTGCGTGATGAACTGTAATTTCGGTTGTGCGACGGGCAAAGGTGTTCGCCAAGATGGGAATAAATGTACTGCGCTCGTGACAGTGTAACATTGCTTCAACAATATGACGGCGATAGGCTCGTAACATACAGCCATAGTCGCCCATTGATTTCCCCGTAGCGCGCTGAATCATCAAATTGATCATGCGGGAAGCAGTTTTACGAAATAGCGAGTCTTGACGGTTGGCTCGCACCGTCCCCACCACGTCATAGCCCTCTTCTGCAACACTCACTAACCGTGGGATTTCTTCCGGCGGATTTTGCAGATCCGCATCAAGAGTAATCACCAAATCACCATTGACCTGATTGAATCCAGCCATAATGGCTGAGTGCTGGCCATAATTACGGTTTAGCAAAACGGCAATAATGCAACTTCCGGGTTCGTTTGCCGCTGCCGTCAATAATTCAGCGGAGTTATCACTGCTACCGTCATCAACCAAAATAATTTCATAGGGTTGGGTCAGCAATTTACAAGCAGCCAACGTTCTCTCTATTAACGCGGGTAAGCTCTCTTGCTCGTTATAAACAGGGATAACAATAGAGACTTTTTTGATTTGTTCATTTTGTGACACGGCGCGGCCCTATAATAGTTGCTAATGCATCAACTACCCGCTCAACATCGCTATCCAGCATGTCGGGGAAAAGAGGCAAAGTGCATAATCTGGCGGAATTCCACTCGGTATTAGGCAAGTGCAAAGTGGGATAGCGTTCGCGATAGTATTTTTGGGTATGTGCCGCACGAAAATGCAGGCCCGTACCGATCCCAAACTCTTTAAGCCGCTCCATCAGCACATCTCGGTCAATACCACAACGCGCTTCATCAACTCGCACCATAAAAAGATGCCATGCATGCTGATGAGCATAATCAGGGACAGCTAATGGCTGTAAGGGGGAATCAATTAAGGCTGCATGATAGTGCGCAACCAACGCTTGACGGCGGGCGTTGATTTCAGGTAACCGTTGGAGTTGCACAACCGCAATAGCCGCGTGAATATCAGATAAGTTGTATTTATAACCCGGCTCTATGACTTCAGCCTGTGGACTACGCCCTTGAATTTGGCGGTCAAAAGCGTCCACACCCAAGCCATGGAACTTTAAGCGGCGAACTTTGGCGGCAAATTCATCATCATCCGTAGCAATTATTCCCCCCTCAGCGCAGGTTATATTCTTGATAGCGTGAAAAGAGAAAATAGCCGTACCCTTCTCACCAACCCATTCATCGCCATAGCGAGTACCCACCGCATGGGCAGCATCTTCAATCAATGAAATACCGCGTTGTTGGGCAATGAAGCGCAACGCATTAAGGTCACACGGTGCCCCTGCATAATGAACAGGAATAATTGCTTTGGTTTTCGGAGTGATTGCCGCTTCAACATCAGCCGCGTTAACCATTAATGTGTCGCGATCAACATCAACCATCACTGGTTCAGCACCCAGCAACACAATCATATTTAGTGTTGAAACCCACGTCTGGGACGGTGTAATAACTTCATCGCCTGGACCAATCCCTAAGGCCATCAGCGCAATATGCATCCCTGCAGTTGCAGAGCAAACAGCGATAGCATGTTTGCATCCAAATGCCGTACAAAAATCAGTCTCGAGCTGCTGATTCTGTGGGCCAGTAGTAATCCAACCAGAACCTAGCACATTGACTACCGCATTAATTTCATCGGCGCCAATTGCTGGGCGAGAAAAAGGCAAGAAAGTCTGCATTAATAAAAATTCCTAGGGTACTTTAAACTTTGGGCAACTATATGCCCGTCTAAGTTAACGAAATCTAAACGTTATTCAGATAGGTTCCGAGTTTTCTAGGAATAACTGTAGTCCATCAACCTTAAATAAACCTTAAGATAGACTTTTTTTATCGATATATTTCGCACAAAAACTTCACATTGAAATAATTGTATTTACAATTAAAATCAAGCAAATAGCGCAGATGACTGGATTGGTTTGATAATGATTTAATTGACTCTATTACTCAAAATATGCTGTAGAGGGGCAGATGATAATAATGAGCGAAAATATCCTAAATAAGGAATATTGATTTGATAAAATCGATGCAGGTTAATAAAAAATGTAACTATTAAATATTCTTTGTAATGAGCCAATTCTGCTGATTAAAGCTGTGAATTTGAAAATCGACTTCAAATACCTCCGATAAAAGGTTCATTTCCATTACCTGCTTAGCCTTACCTTGCGCAAGGATATTTCCTCGAGCCATCAACCAAACTTGGTCAGCCTGTTGTAAAGTATGGTTCAGATCATGGGCACTAATTATTGCGCTGCGCCCCGCAGAGCAAAAATCACGTAACAAACCATCCAACGCCACTTTTTGTGCAACATCCAGCCCCGTGTATGGCTCATCAAGCAACAACAATTTACTCTCTGGATTGATATCGGGCCAAGCCTGCAAAAATATGGCAGCAAGACGTACACGTTGCCACTCTCCGCCGGAAAGTTGAGATAGCATCCGTGATAATTTATCAGTTAATCTTAATCTTTTGCACAGATAACCAATTGTCGCGGCTACTGCGTCTTGGGTAACACCTGCAGGCTGATAAAGAGAAAGGTATTGGAAAACCGGCATCATTGTCAGAGCAGACTGCTGCTGACACAAATAAGCCCTCAACCGCGCCAATTCATGACCCGAATAAGTGGATAATGACTTCCCCGCCAGAACAATGTCTCCCCCCGCGGGTAGCAACCCAGCCAATGAGGCTAATAGCGTGCTTTTCCCCGCACCGTTTGGGCCGATTAAATGAATTTGCAACCCAGCATTCACCTGTGTTGAGAACGGCGCCAGACGGGCTTCTACAGTCACTTCGCTGAGTTGCAATAACATCAAAATAAATCTTTCATCCGTAATTAGTGAGCCGCTAACGCGTGTGTAATTGCATTGATTAAAATAGGGTCTTCTGGGGTCATATCTGGGGAAAAACGCTCTAGCACCACACCATCACGGCTAATCAGAAACTTTTCAAAATTCCACAGAATATCACCCTCGTGTTTTGGCTCACGCCCCTTACTCGCTAAACGTTGATAAAATTCGCTACCTTCCGGTTTCACTGCGACGGGCTTTGCCGCGACTAAATGCTGATATAAAGGATGGCGTTGTGCGCCATTGACTTCAATTTTGCTGAACATTGGGAAATCGACGCCAAATGTCCCTCGACAGAATG
This sequence comes from Yersinia vastinensis, assembly GCF_044905075.1. Lineage (NCBI taxonomy): Bacteria > Pseudomonadati > Pseudomonadota > Gammaproteobacteria > Enterobacterales > Yersiniaceae > Yersinia > Yersinia vastinensis. The sequence goes on along the minus strand of NZ_CP173260.1, from coordinate 2,213,413 downwards.
CCTGAATTTCTTCGTCGCTGCCTGGCTCTTGCCCTGCGAACTCGTTACTCGGGAACCCCAGCACCTCAAAACCTTGCTGCTGGTATGTCTTATACAGATTTTCCAAGCCTTCATACTGTTTGGTTAATCCACACTGAGAAGCCACATTGACCACTAACAAAACTGAACCTTTATACTTTTCCAGCTTAACTGATTGACTATCAATGGTTTTCAATGGAATGGAGTAAATTGAATGACTCATTTAGGAAGAATCCTTATTCAGCATGATAAGCAGGTAAACCTGCCGGAGTGTAAATCGACGTAAGACAGATCACTTTACACTTTTCACTCTTGTCAGCAACCAGATAAATAATGGCGAGCCTAATGTCGCAGTCACAACACCAATCGGCAATTCTGCAGAGAATAAAGCAATGCGCGCCACAACATCAGCCAGTAACAATATTCCACCGCCGGCTAAAGCACATCCGGTCAATAATCGACGTTGGTCCGTTAAACCAGTCAACCGCAGAATATGGGGAATAACCAAGCCGATAAAACTAATGACGCCCGCCAAAGCAACACTAATTCCCACAAGTAAACCAATCGCGAGCACTAATAAGTTGCGCCATAAATGAAGAGGAATCCCTAATTGTCTGGCTTGCTGTTCTCCAAGAGACATAAAGTTGAGCACGCGCCCTTGGCAACAGAGCCAAACCACAATGGGTAAGAGTGCTAATACTAACCCCTGCTGCCGCCAGTCAATACCGCTAAACCCGCCCATCATCCAATACATTAATTGTCGTAAATCTAGGCTGGTACTGAAATAGACCGCCCACGTCATAATGGCACTGCATACAATTCCCAAAGCAACGCCAACCAATAATAGGCGGGCATTGGTTAATAAGCGCCGGCGGGCAAAACCGAGTAATAGGGCTGTCATAAATAAAGCGCCGGCAATCGCGCAGGTGCTTAAAAACCAGATTGGTAATAATCCATGTCCAAGCAATACCGCCATAACCAGCGCAACACCTGCACCATTAGCGACACCTAACAGGCCCGGTTCCGCCAATGGATTCTCAAATAAGGCCTGCATAACGGCCCCTGAGACGGCAAGACTTGCTCCTACCATCATGACGGCCAAAGCCCTGGGTAGACGCAATTGCCAAACAAATAATTGCCCTGTTTCACTGGCCCATTGTGCAGGCCAAATCCAAATATCACCGGCACATAAACTGATGACCAGAGCTAACAACAATATGACAACCAACCCCTTCAGGTAGCGGCTATCACGCTGTTGCTGTCGCTGCTGAAGTGAGGTAAATAATTGACTGGTCTGCATTACATCCTCAGAGATGAGCTCAGGGTTGACCTTAAGATACCTGATAAAAATCAGTAATCGATACCCACTAGGCCCAGAGATTAGGATGTTAACGTAATCTGGAAAAGATTTGCATGAAAAATATGACTTTTTATTAATGGAAAACGCTAATCTTGCCACCGATTCTCAAGGCAAAATTAGCGTTTATTCAATGACAAGTGATGCCTGATTAGTATTGAGTTATGGCAACATGATTGTCATCACCCAACCTATCAAAAAATGGCGAATATATCAGCGATAGCCATTTTTTTGTGGTGGATAAACCTGCTGCCCTCCCCGGCCACTATTGTTACTTTGCCCACCATGATTATTTGGGCCGCCTTGTTTACCACTGTTTCCCTGTCCATTATTATTGCCAGGTTTACCATGCCCATTATTATCATTGTGCTGTGGTGAATGATTTTGGTCATCACGGTTATTATGCTGCGGCTCCCCATGGTTCTGGCCTTTAAATGGATTATGGCCATCCTGTTCTGATGGGCGCTGCCAACGGCCTCCATCCCAATAATAACCACGCTCATTGCGATCGCCAATATGACCACCACGATGCTCATGCCACCATTGTGGTGGACGCCAATCATAGCCATCCCAGTAGTAGCCACGGTTATCTTGATCACCTAAATGCAAACTAACACCGGGGATATTAATATCAAGTGAGACATCTGCCTGCGCAATCAGTGGCATTAATGACAGAACACCCAGTAGGAATAGATATTTTTTCATATACATCCGAATATATTATTAACAGTTGATAAATTTATATCAGCGAAAATAACCAGCTTCTATCAGATAAATTCCCATTTTCTATTTCATTTCAGAATATTTACGAAATCCATACAATCGTTTCTTATTAGATATAACTACCTGCTACTGTTCCTAACATGTCTTAACACTGAACTTACAGCTGCGGTTTTTATATTGAATTATAATTACCTTTCATATCTATATAATTTTAATATGAGAAAATTATAATGCGTCGGATAATATCAATAGTAGGCGTGCTCTTATTGAGCTTTTCACTCTCGGCTTGCTGTCTCCTCCCACCACCAGGCGGTGGACATGGAGGTGGTCATCACAGAGGCTCTGGTATGCAATATAATAATCACTCGCCGCTTTAATAAAAGCGCCTAACATGTACTCGCCTTATTTCAATAGGAAATTTCTAATTTTTTATTATTCTATAAATCACAAAATTTAATTTTTAATCGAAAAAATATTTCACGACTAACTGTTATCGTATTTTTCCGTAAGTCAGAAAGGTAAATATCAATTATTGATTCTAGACACACAGGTCCTATACTCGAAGAATAATCAGAGTACCCATCACTTAAATTTTCCTACCATATTAAAGTGAGACAAACGACACCAAAGAAAAAGGCCGCTTGCGCGGCCTTTTGTTCGGGAAACACTCACTCTTTTGGAGTGGCACTCTCTACCCGGCTTTTTAGCTTTTGCCCTGGACGGAAAGTCACCACACGGCGCGCCGTAATAGGAATGTCCTCACCCGTCTTCGGATTACGGCCCGGACGTTGGTTCTTGTCTCGCAGATCAAAATTGCCAAAGCCAGACAGTTTGACCTGTTCGCCATTCTCAAGAGCACGACGTACCTCTTCAAAGAATAACTCAACCAGATCTTTGGCATCTCGTTTGCTAAGCCCTAGCTTTTCAAATAGATGTTCTGACATTTCAGCTTTAGTAAGCGCCATAGGTTCAATCCCTCAAGGATGCTTGGAATCGCTGTTTTAACGCCTCTACACATCTTGCGACAGTAGCGGCGATCTCCTCTTCTTCCAGTGTACGGGCGGTATCCTGCAACACCAGACTAATAGCTAGACTCTTATAGCCTTCTGCTACGCCCTTGCCACGGTACACATCAAACAAGTTTACGCCAACTGCCTGATTTGCGCCAACTTTCTTACACTCCGCCAAAATATCTTCTGCGGGAACGTTTTCAGCTACCACAACAGCGATGTCGCGACGGTTTGCCGGGAAGCGAGAAATCTCGCTAGCATGAGGCACGGCGCGGTCTGCAAGCTTGTTCCACTGAACTTCAAACACCACAGTACGGCCGTTTAGATCCAGCTTACGTTCCAGTTCAGGATGAACTACACCAATGAAACCAATGTGTTCCCCTGATAAATAAATTGCAGCACTCTGCCCAGGATGTAGTGCAGGATGCGCTTGCGCACGGAACTGAACATCAGATAATTTGCCGGTAAGTTCCAGAATTGCTTCCAGATCACCCTTCAAATCATAGAAGTCGATTGGCTGACGCGCCAGATCCCAATGTTCCTCATAACGGTGCCCTGCAATCACGCCTGCTAGCATGACATCCTGTCGGACCCCGAGATCTGCAGTAGTATCAGGCACAAAGCGCAAACCACTTTCAAATAGCCGTAAACGAGATTGCTGGCGATTCTGGTTGTAAACTACCGCCGACAGCAAACCTGTCAGCAATGACAGCCGCATAGCAGACATATCGACCGAAATCGGGCTTGGTAAAATTAATGCGTCTTGTTGTGGGTGCAATAGCGCCTGCACTTTAGGGTCAACAAAACTGTAAGTAATTGCTTCTTGATAGCCGCGATCGACCAACGCAGTCTTAACACGTTTAAGTGGTAAGTCTGCTTCGCGATGTTTCGTCATCACTAAGTCAGCTTTAATAGGCACATCTGGAATATTGTTATAGCCGTAGATACGTGCAACTTCTTCTACCAGATCCTCTTCGATTTCCATATCGAAACGCCAGCTTGGTGCTACTGCCTGCCAATCAGGACCGAGTTCTGTTACCTGACAGCCAAGGCGGCGCAGAATGTCACTGACTTGCTCTGAAGGCACATGGTGCCCTATCAGACGATCCAGCTTTTCACGACGCAAGGTAATAGTGGCACGTTTTGGCAATTCTGCCGTTGCAGTCACATCAATGACAGGGCCAGCTTCGCCGCCACAGATATCAATTAATAACCGTGTAGCACGTTCAATGGCTTTATGTTGTAACGCGGGATCAACACCACGTTCATAACGATGAGAAGCATCGGTATGCAGACCATGCCGACGCGCGCGCCCTGTGATTGAAAGTGGGCTAAAGAATGCCGACTCCAACAATACATTGCGGGTTTCTTCGTTAACACCTGAATGCTCACCACCGAAAATACCGGCCATCGCCAAAGGTTTTTGCTGATCGGCAATAACCAGAGTGTCTGCGTTTAATTTGGCTTTAGTGCCATCCAGTAGAGTGAGTTCTTCACCTTCGCTCGCTAAGCGGACAATAATCTCACCGTCGATACGGTCCAGATCAAACGCATGCATCGGCTGGCCTAACTCAAGCAACACGAAGTTTGTGACATCCACGACGGGATCAATAGAGCGAATACCACAGCGACGCAGTTTTTCACGCATCCATAATGGTGTCGCAGCCTTGACGTTAATACCTTTAACAACTCGCCCCAGATAGCGTGGGCAAGCTTGCGGCGCATCAACGCGAATCGGGAAAGTATCCGCAATAGATGCGGCAACCGGACTCATATCCGGTTCGGTGAGGGGTAGCTGATTGACCACAGCAACATCACGTGCAACACCAATAATACCTAAGCAATCAGCACGGTTTGGCGTGACGCTAATTTCGATGGTTTTGTCGTTCAACTGCAAATATTCACGCAGATCGACGCCAATCGGCGCATCAGCAGGAAGCTCAATAATACCGTCGTGATCTTCTGAAATAGCCAGCTCAGAGAACGAGCACAACATGCCCTCTGATGGTTCGCCGCGCAATTTCGCTGCTTTAATTTTGAAATCACCCGGCAGCACAGCACCCACAGTCGCAACCGCTACTTTCAAACCCTGGCGACAATTAGGCGCACCGCACACGATGTCCAACAAGCGGTCACCACCTACATCGACTTTCGTGACACGCAGTTTATCTGCATTTGGATGTTGTCCACATTCAACAACGTGGCCGACAACGACACCATTAAATTCACCAGCAACAGCATCTATGCCATCAACTTCTAAACCGGCCATCGTAATTTGATGGGCTAAATCATCACTGCTAATGGCTGGGTTTACCCATTCGCGTAACCAAAGTTCACTGAATTTCATGAGATATTCCCGCCTTACTTAAACTGTTTGAGGAAACGCAGATCATTTTCGAAGAATGCACGCAGATCGGTGACGCCGTAACGTAACATTGTTAAGCGCTCCATTCCCATGCCAAATGCAAACCCTGAATAAACCTCAGGATCAATGCCTACGTTTCGTAATACATTTGGATGTACCATGCCGCAACCCAACACTTCAAGCCACTTACCATTTTTCCCCATTACATCCACTTCAGCGGAAGGTTCAGTGAATGGGAAATATGATGGGCGGAAACGAATTTGCAAGTCTTCTTCAAAAAAGTTACGCAAGAAATCGTGCAACGTCCCTTTCAAATTAGTGAAGCTGATATCACGGTCAACAATCAGCCCTTCCATTTGATGGAACATTGGTGTGTGTGTTTGGTCATAATCGTTACGGTAAACACGGCCTGGCACGATAATCCGAATCGGTGGCTGTTGGCCTTGCATAGTACGTATCTGCACACCTGATGTCTGAGTACGCAACAAGCGAGTCGCATCAAACCAGAAGGTATCGTGGTCAGCGCGAGCTGGGTGATGAGCCGGAATATTCAATGCATCAAAGTTATGATAGTCATCTTCAATTTCAGGGCCAGACTCAACGGAAAAGCCTAATTCACCAAAGAAGGTTTCGATACGATCGATAGTACGGGTTACAGGATGCAACCCACCATTTTCCATACGGCGCCCCGGCAAAGAGACATCAATGGTTTCTGCCGCTAATCGAGCATTCAGAATCGCTGATTCTAGCTTATCCTTACGCGCATTAAGTGCTTCTTGTACTTCTTGTTTGGCCTGATTAATGACAGCGCCAGCCGCTGGACGCTCTTCTGCTGGTAGCTCACGCAGCGATGTCATTTGAAGGGTCAAATGGCCTTTTTTGCCTAAATATTCGACGCGCACCAAATCCAACGCGGCAACATCTTGGGCATCTTCTATGGCTGCTTTAGCTTTGGCAACCAGCTCTGCGAGATGTGGCATTGTTTCCTCTTCCTCTGGCCGGTATGGCCCGCTTGTAGTTATATAAATTAATGTTATAGAAATTGATAACTATGTGGAAATGCAGCTATATAAATTTGTTAATACAACCCTGATAACTAACAATCTAATATTCAACACGTTGACAAAAAATCTGCTGGATTACCTAAAAAATTGGGTTCAATCAACACTCCGAAATAGCCCACGAGTAATACCAGCTTAAAGGGTCGAACAGCGCCCTAAAACACAAATAAAAAAGCCTCCACTATGGGAGGCTTAGGCGCTATTTTTCGTTTCTATTCTTACGCGCAAGCCTCCTGAAATCAGGCGCTAAAGTAAAAAAAGAAGCGAAAAGTAACTGCATGCATCATTGAGATGACCTTCTTACGAAGAAGATAAAGATTAAAAGAGGGAGACAAGCTCCCTCTTCAATTCTGACTTACGCCAGAGCTACTTTCGCTTTTTCGACCAGTGCAGAGAATGCCACTTTATCGAATACTGCGATGTCAGCCAGAATCTTACGGTCGATTTCAACAGAAGCCTTTTTCAGACCATTGATGAAACGGCTGTAAGACAGACCATTCTGACGAGCAGCTGCGTTGATACGTGCAATCCACAATTGGCGGAATTGACGCTTCCGTTGACGGCGGTCACGGTAGGCATATTGGCCTGCCTTGATTACTGCCTGGAAAGCAACACGATAAACGCGCGAACGGGCACCGTAGTAACCTTTCGCCTGCTTTAAGATTTTTTTGTGACGTGCACGTGCTACCACACCACGTTTTACGCGAGCCATTTACTTCTCCTATCGTCTTAATTCAAACCAAAATTACTTATGCGTACGGCAGACATGCCACGACCAGACCCAGATCGTTCTTAGATACCAGGCCTTTTGGACGTAAATGACGTTTACGCTTAGTAGCTTTTTTGGTCAAAATATGACGCAGGTTAGCATGCTTACGCTTAAAACCACCATTAGCGGTCTTTTTGAAGCGCTTAGCGGCGCCGCGTACTGTCTTAATTTTTGGCATTGAATATATCCACTTCGCATTGTTAATTACAACGAGCTAGCTAGGCGAACAGACTTCCGCTGCGCAAGCGCAAAGAAGCCTGTTACTTGTATGCCTTACTGTCTCTTCTTAGGTGCGAGCACCATGATCATCTGACGACCTTCGATACGAGTCGGGAAAGACTCCACAACGGCCAAATCAGAATCTTCAGTCAGATCTTTTTTGACACGGTTAAGAACTTCCATGCCGATCTGTTGGTGCGCCATTTCACGTCCACGGAATCGCAGAGTGATTTTGGCTTTATCGCCATCTTCCAGAAAGCGAATCAGGTTGCGTAGTTTGACCTGATAGTCGCCATCATCGGTACCAGGACGGAATTTGATTTCCTTGACCTGAATGACTTTTTGCTTCTTCTTCTGTTCTTTTGTCGACTTGCTCTTCTCATAGAGGAATTTGCCGTAATCCATGATACGGCAAACCGGCGGCTCGGCATTCGGACTGATTTCTACTAAATCAACACCAGCTTCCTCAGCTTTTTCAAGAGCTTCATTCAGACTGACAATGCCAATCTGCTCACCATCGACGCCTGTTAAGCGAACTTCTGTGGCGCGAATCTCTTTGTTGATGCGATTAGGACGCGCCGGTTGAACTCGTTTTCCGCCTTTAATACTTTATTCCTCCAGTTGATGAAGACTACGGCTGCGAATTTCTGCTAGCAGCTGGTCTACGACCACGTTGACGTCCAAGCTTCCCAAGTCTTTTCCGCGGCGGGTACGAACGGCAATCTTGCCTGATTCGACCTCTTTATCGCCACAGACCAACATATATGGAACCCGACGCAACGTATGTTCACGAATTTTAAAGCCAATCTTCTCATTTCTCAAGTCCGCTTTTGCCCGAATCCCTGCATCTTGCAGTTTTTTGGTCACTTGTTGGACATAATCAGACTGGCTATCGGTGATATTCATCACCACGACTTGTACCGGTGCTAACCAAGTTGGGAAGAAGCCTGCATATTCTTCGGTTAAAATGCCGATGAAGCGCTCCATTGACCCCAAAATAGCCCGGTGAATCATTACTGGCACCTGACGATCGTTATTCTCGCCGATGTAAGACGCACTTAAGCGGCCCGGTAATGAGAAATCGAGCTGTACGGTACCACACTGCCACGCACGATCCAAACAATCATGCAAGGTAAATTCAATTTTCGGTCCATAGAAGGCACCTTCACCCGGCTGATAATCAAACGGAATACCGTTTTCAGTCAACGCCGCGGCTAAATCCTCCTCAGCACGAGTCCATAAATCGTCACTGCCAATACGTTTTTCAGGGCGCGTGGACAACTTGACCACAATCTTTTCGAAGCCAAAAGTGCTGTACATGTCGTACACCATCTTAATGCAGCTGTTCACTTCATCGCGAACCTGCTCTTCGGTACAAAAGATGTGTGCATCGTCCTGAGTAAAGCCACGCACTCGCATTAAGCCGTGCAGCGCACCTGATGGCTCGTTACGGTGACAACTACCAAACTCAGCCATACGTAATGGCAGGTCACGATATGACTTCAACCCTTGGTTGAAGATCTGTACGTGTCCTGGGCAGTTCATTGGCTTGATGCAGTACTCACGGTTTTCCGAAGAGGTTGTAAACATATGCTCCGCATAGTTTTCCCAATGTCCGGTTTTTTCCCACAGTACGCGGTCCATCATAAACGGCCCTTTTACTTCCTGATACTGGTACTCTTTGAGCTTCATACGCACAAAAGTTTCCAGTTCACGGAAGATAGTCCAGCCGTCGTTATGCCAGAACACCATACCAGGCGCTTCTTCCTGCATGTGGTAAAGGTCCAATTGCTTACCAATCTTACGATGGTCGCGTTTGGCCGCTTCTTCCAAGCGTTGCAGATAAGCATTCAGTTGCTTTTTATCACCCCAAGCCGTGCCGTAAATGCGTTGCAGCATTTTATTTTTGCTGTCACCACGCCAATAAGCGCCGGATGTTTTCTGCAATTTAAAGTGATGGCAGAAACGCATATTAGGCACATGTGGGCCGCGGCACATATCAACGTATTCTTCATGGTGATACAAACCAGGATGATCATCGCGGCTGATATTCTCATCAAGAATAGCCACTTTATAATCTTCACCACGAGCAGCAAAAGTATCGCGGGCTTCTTGCCAGCTCACTTTTTTCTTGATGACATCGTAATCTTTATCGGCAAGTTCGTGCATCCGCTTTTCTAGCAGATCCAAATCTTCCTGCGTCAAGGTACGGTCAATATCAACATCATAATAGAAACCGTTGTCGATAACTGGGCCAATAGCCATCTTAGTATCAGGCCAAAGTTGCTTAATCGCGTGCCCCAAAAGGTGAGCACATGAGTGACGGAGAATCTCCAGCCCCTCAGCATCTTTAGCGGTGATAATGGCCAATTGCGCATCAGATTCGATCAGATCACTGGCATCGACCAGTTCACCATTAACACGTCCAGCAATACAGGCTTTTGCCAAACCGGGGCCGATGTCTAAAGCCACATCAAGAACAGAAACGGCGTGATCGTATTGACGCTGGCTACCGTCAGGAAGGGTAATAACGGGCATTCTAATTCCTTATCTACAGTGGTGACCCACACGACAGATCACATGCAAAAGTTTAATACTACTTAAAATCATTATGTTATACGCGCTATCCGACTTTACTTTGCCTGATATGTACACTCATATGTACACAACTCATTTTGCACATATAGTGTGACGCTATAACGGACGGAATATACTAACATCTCAATTATGGGTTTATCCACCCATGAATGTCTGCCCAACTCATCAGGCATCCCTGCCAACAATCACACTGTCAATATTACCATCTGCTTCAAAATTCTACGCCAACCAAGATTGATCGTTTTAACCGATCAATAAACAATCATTGATCTGTCTAACCAATTTGAATGTTTACTGATCAACTCATAACCTATCGCCACCACATCAAAGGACACATACTCATGAAATGGAACATTATCTCTGGAAATAAAGAGAGCTTTACTGGCGCACCTGAGTGGGCCTCAAAGAAAGTAATAATTGACGGCGATTTGATGTGGTGGGATGGCGTGTCAAAGTTTGAGCCAATCCATGGCCCAATTGTTTCATGTCAGTTTGAATATGAAGAAGAGTTTAAGGTAATTGCTGAAAGGGAAAGCATCTAACTAATTACCAAGAAGCGTTATAATAAACGTCTTAGGTGACCCTGTTCTGTTTTCGATATAGAAATTATTTGTATTCGCTGCAGAGATTGTGAGGTTACCAGCTGTACCGGTACTACCAGTTAGCACTCCTGTTACTACACTTACGTTAGTCGTTGTATTAAGACTGATTATTACCGCTGATGGTGATGATGTAGCACGTAACCATAGACTTCCTGCCGGGCTCCCCGCGCCAGCTGCTGAAACAGGGGTTATATGCATGTTAGCGGTGAAATCACCAGTGGGCGCAGGTATAACAGCTACGCTGTTATCGGCAATAGTAACGCGAGTACTATAAAACCCTTGAGGGGATCTGGCGCTGTTACTTATCGAATAAGACATCGGGATTGTTACAGAACTAGTTGCGTCAATATTATAATACAAGCCGTTACCTGTAGTCAGCTCTGGCGCGGTTTCTAATAAGATTCTAGCACCATCAGTAACGTGTATAGCATGACGATTCGTAGCAACGTAAGACCATCCTGCTAAAAGAGTGGCCCTCAGTGAGACTCGATGTGCGGAGCCGCTAACATAAACAGCCTCGGCAGGAGATCGATTAGACCGCATTCCAAGCTGGATATTAGAAGGGACCGTGCCACTAAGTCGGAATGCAGCCCCCTCTGTCGAGTTCCCTCCAACATCAGAATTACACAGATAGCCCTCGATTGTTCCATAAGCCGCATAACTATTACTACTAATCTCAATGCCACCGCCACCGCCATCTGCATACATATTGCGTAGATGAAAGTTTGCCAAACCAGAACCCGCACCTACCGCATCTGCTGCATAAAACACACGCTTATAGAAAATACCAAACGCATTATCAATGAACAGACCATCAGCCCTCTGAATCTTGTGACATAAGGTATTTAATTTCGTGTAATTAATAACATTTAGATCTTGTGACCAATATGGCCAGAAGTGGCTCCCAACCCATCGCTGAACATCCGCTGAACGTTCACATTCATACCCCACTAATAAAGGTTGCCCTTTAACATCTTTGGATTGTAAGTTACCAGAGCCCCTAATTAAAATCATTCTACTTGATTTTAAGAAGGTTATATCCTCTATCTCTGCTGTATACTCAAAACGCAAGTCGTGTTGCGCGGCAGTGGGTTCCCAACCTACGGCAGGTGCTGCCTGATTACGGTCAATACCTAACCCACACATACGAACAAATCTAGCGTTATTAGAGGGTGTAACTTCGTCTCTAAAACGCAGACCGTTATCTAGATGATCAAGGTATAACCATGACCCGCCATCTGGGTAGCTTTGCACTAAACTCGAAGTAACACTCGCACCAACTCCGAGGTAAGTAATTGCACCTGAATGGGTTATAATAGAAGTTAATCGGAATGCTTTGGTTGAGAGTAATGCCGGGATAATTACAGGAATATCGAGGGCTAACGCTACATCACGTGCTTTCATAAAACTTAATGTATCGTCTGTTCCTGATCCCGTAACACCTGATGTTGAGTCACCTTTGCATCCAGTCTGGTAAAGATTTATCTCAATACCAACAAACTCCCACCAAGCTCCGTCAGCAGACTGAATCTTCCCTGGGTGAGCAGGCTCAGAATCTACCTTCTTGTAATTGGCTGCCCCACCGTCTCCAGCAGTATAATATCCGATAACATTTAAGAAATTAGTTGCCGGTGGAATATTGGACAGTGCTACCGCCATGACGGTATCAAACCTTGCACAGCCAACGTGAGGAAATGGATTAAATCGTAAAGGTGAATACCCAATTCGCACAGGATCAGTGGCCTCAAGTTGCCACCATTCTCCGATAGTCGAAAATACTAATGTGCCATTAACTGCATCACGGGCGCCATCAAAGTCTGGAGCCCTTGCCCAAGCCGCTGGACCTGACACCCAGATACCATTATCAATTGGGTTGGTTTGCCCCATTAATAATATTCGCATTCCTGGAGTCGTTACTGTTGTTATATCGCCATTAATAGTTGACGAATTTATTGTTTGCTCCCCATATGTAGGAATGTTATATGCAACGGAAATTAATACAGGTGGTTTCACTGCGACACTGGTTGTCAAACCATATAGACGGTCTTCTTGTGTTGCTGGCATTTATTTTCTCCTGGCGTGCGTAATCCCCACAGAGCAAATCTGCGGTAGTTTTTTTGAGCAATAAAAAACCCGCCGAAGCGGGTTAGATGTTAATTAAGAGGGGGGCGCTTAAGTAATTCTTTTATATGTGCGGGCAGCATCGTTGTTAAAATTAACCCCGCAATGAATACTATTGATACGAAAAGAATATCCCCCCCAGACAAATAGCTTTTATCGAAAAATAAAACCTTAGTCGATGGGTAAAGAAGGCATATGGAAAGAAATACATGGGCAATAATACCTTTCATTTATTAACTCCTTATCACTTCCCAAGCATAAACTGAGACGGGGGAATTAAGAAATCGTTTCCTTGATTCTTCCTAACATTTTGCTCAAATCTATGCAGCGACCCCGGAGATAATGACTCCTGTATCTGGTTTAAGATCAGATAATTCATAATAGGTCTGGCCCAGAACACGTTAATGAATGGGGTATGGTCAACTACAAAGCGGAAAGCGTCTCCAGCCTTAGCATCGCCAGACCGTGTTTTTTGGAATAGAGTAATTATGTCATCTAGGTTTCCCGCAACCGGACCCGCCATTGATGTGATTGGCCCACTCCCAAACCGGTTAACCTCTCCAAATAAGAAGTCACCGAACAACCCCAACCCTCCACCTTGCGCCGCTGCCGCCAGGAATGTTTTACTGTCTGCTGGCCGTGGAGTTTGACCTTTAATCATCAGCTTGGTTTGCATAGACAGGTAGCCGAATGTGGTCATCCATAAAAACATCTGCGCCAGCCCAAGCATTTCACCCTTTCCGCTTTTGAATAGAGCGCTTTGCAGATTACCCCATCGGCTTTCCCCTAACGGAACTGGCGTATAGCCACGCCCGAACACTTCTCGCCCCAATGCCTGCTGCATGAATGAAGCGGTAAAAGATTTATACTGCCCAATAAACCGGAGCAACTCACCTTCCACTGTACCAGGTTGTGTCCCTTGCTTCATCATGGCTCGTGTTCGCGCGCCCGGCTCAGTCATTGCAACCATTACGCGGTCAAGGATATAGCCACGTAGCTTACCTGCTAACTCTTCCCGCCCCGCCTCAATGCTTCGCTCATTAACCTTGATGTTTTTGTCAGAAACATACTTGGCGATCATATCGTCAGGTATTGAATCAATCCCATCTGGCGTCATGAACTTGCGCCCTTCGGAGCCCTTCAAATCCATTGACCGATACACTGACCATTCAGCGTCACCGATACCATGCAGATCTAAGGCGCGCTTAAGATTACTGTTTAGCGCTCCGTGTGGCGTAGCAGAGTTATCTGCAAGCCAGTGGGATATCATCGTTGCAGTCGTGTTCCGTGATGCGTCAGTCCACCAACTCAGTCCGTTCACTTTAAAGAACTGGCGCTGTAAGTTAGCAACCTTACCGGGGAGCGTAACGTCACCTGAGAATCGCTGAAGTATTTCATCACGCATACTATCGGCATAGACGCCAAGAGAGCTTAAAATCTGCTTCTGTTCGTCAGTTTTAAAGCGCTTTAATCGGCCGGCGAGCGATTCACTCAGCGCTGACATGAAGTTTTTACCCTGATACCTAAGCTCCAGGGCATTACTTGCAAGGTCATTGAATGACGAGATCATAGCCCCGCCGAGCTTTATCGTAGAGTCGATGGCGCGGGTAGTCGAGCCGAACCTTGCTAAAGTGGTTGAACCAGGAATGTTTGTCTGACCGGTCACCTCTTTCATTTCGTTCTTAATGTTGCTGCGACGCCTATCAGTGAACGCCCTCAGCGCTTTCTCATTGCCTTTTAAATCTGCCGAGATAGTGTCTGCAAGATAATTAAGCATGTTCTCTGGGTTTGTTCCAAGCACTCTCATGAGGCCTGTGTTGCGTGCAGAACTTTCAAGTCCACCATAGATAGCTTCTCGCAAACTACCTACGCCGAATTGCTTGTTGTAATCAGACCATGCCACGCCATCAGTGAAATGAAGCACCCGCTCTTGGCTGGCTTTTTTAGCAACGTTCTGACTCCCCTTAAATCCCTTCATCCAATCTGGCTTTTCAGATGAGAGATGAACACCAGAGGCTAATCCGTCATAAACGTTTTGCAGGAAAGCATTCTGATCGGTAACGCCATCAAAAGTGGCTTTATCTAGCCTCGGTAAAATCGCATTTCTCCACACATCAAAACCAGCAGCGCGGATCTTCATCATGTCGTGGCCTTGCCGAGCGATATACCCAGGCATTTTACGAACCCATGCGCCAGCACGGTTGGCATCAATGCGCGCTGACTCCTGCCACTTTGTGATTATTTGAGCAATTTTCACTGACTCATTAGTCATCCCGACAGTGGATTCATTCTTTCCAATACGCCACATAGCATCAGCGATTTCAGTATCATTGCTGCCGCTGACCAGAAATTTAATTAATCCTTCTTTATCCAAATCATGATTCAACCCTGATAGATACTTAGAACGGAGCTGAAATTGTTCACTGGAGGCAGATGAACGACTGCCGGTTCGGGCTTCATTTCGCCCTACCAATATTGCTGATAGTCCAATGTCAGGCCGATCAGGGAAGCTATCACGGATAAAGGTTAATCGCTGGGCGGCAATGCGAGTATTGATAGCCTTATTTCTGGCTTCAATGACGCGAGCCAATTTTTCTTCGTTGCCTAATTCATTGGCTGCCCGTAGTGCTGCCTCTTCAAGTGAGATGCCTTCATTCTCAGCACGGATACGCTTAACAGTCGTTTCCATGTTGTTAATCAGCGATTCCATTTCACCTTCCGAAAGCTCTCGCCCGGCTGCCTTATTCACTACCTGCTCACACGCGGTTAGAAACTGGTTAGCCATTACATTCTCCTGAGCATGCAAGTAGCATAGGCCTGAAGGCCTTTGAATATACTTTCGTCATTTGCTTCGCGGGCTGCCGCTTCAATGGCCCCTCTTAACTCCGGCGAGTCAATATCGTTAACCATGTTGGTTGCCAATTCCATTTCAGCATTGAGATCTTCTTGAGCATTAACCAGGTCAGCGTTGTCTCTATTGGCTCTAGCAAGGTGCGCGTCGGCATCACGACTAGCGTTAACTGTCGAAATATCAGCATCAGCTCTTGGCCCCTGTTGAATCTGAGCGATTGATGCATCCCTCAATTGAGGATCACTCAGGTTAAATACCGGCTCTAAATCTGGCGTTTTCCCTTGCATCATATGAGATAGCCCAGCACGGAAAGCATTTTCCCTTACCGTCCAATGGGACTCATCAATGCGCTGCGAGGCATTTTTAATTCCCTGAGTGATGTTGTTTAATTGCAAAGACTGCCGAATTTCATCAGCACGATTACTTATTGCAGTTCTCAAATTGTCGGGGATTTTACCGCGCCTAACTGACGCTATTTCGCCTCGCGCCACCTCTGATTTCGAGTTAGATGCTAATGATTGTTCAATCTCACCACGCCTTGATAGCAGAGCCTCTTTTTCAGTGGCAATATCATTTAGAGCCTGATTGCGAGCATCTTTAAACTTCATCCTCTGCTGTTGGTATGCGGAGGTGCGTTCAGGCAATGACTGGTCAATAACATCTATAGCCCGATTCGTATCGACAATTTCATTTTTCAAGTCAGCAATGTTATCGACACGGAATGCAGCCGTGGCCTCTTGTTGGGCTAAGTAGTCAGGAACGACATCATCGTATGCCTTACTGTGTGCGTAACTATCCATATCTCTGGCGATGGTTTCGCTCAGGATTGGCGTCGTTCCATTTTCATTGAATTGGCGCGCTACTGGACTTGGTGACTCAGGGGTCAAAAATGACTCAGCATTCATTGCTGGACGTTCTACGGCATCAATGGGAGTGGTCGCCGCTTGAGTCCTGCGCCCCCGAACCATATCAGCAATAACGCCGCCGCCAGCGTGCATAATCCCGCCGCCAACTGTGCCCATGAAGATATTCTCCATCGCATTTGCCATAGAGTAATCTTCACCTTCTGCCGCCGCAGCTTGAGCTGTGAATGGGATTGTTACTGCTGTTTGAGCGGCGCCCATAGCGGCACCCTGGACGAATCGCTCTCCCACTCGTCCAAGCATTGTCGCGGCCTTTGCCTGCCCAGCAAACGGAACCAAACCAATAGCAAGGTTTGCCGGGTCAGCCATTGAGCCAGCAAGCCCTGCCATAAAGTTAAGAGGGGTATTAATAAAACCAGAGGGGGCTGATTGAGCTATTTGTTGCTTCGCTAATGACTCTTTTCGTGATTCGCTAACATGGTCAAGATAGGATTTTGTTACGCCAGAGTCAGGAATATTAATGCTTTTAACGCCCAATTCTCGTAGTTTCGCATCAGCTTCGGCCTTGCTTACAATCTCTGAGTTTGGGTCGTTAGCCAGATTGTCAGCTTCAGCATAGCGAATTGCTGAAACTAAAGGCCCCTCCCTGAGCCCTGAATCAAACGAGGCCTCCAGTGCATCACCAAGGCTTGATGGGGTATTACTGATTGGCTGGTTGATCCCCTGCCCCGGATCGCTGGTATAGATTGGCATTTGTATTCCTCATACCCTCAGCCATAGATGGCGCTTCTGATGTGCCTTGTCGCCCAAGTTGCCGCGCAGTTTCCTCATTACGAGCCTGAGATTCCTTTGCTTCCTGCCCCGGCGTATAAGTTCTCGGTTTATTCACTTCTTTTGATAGCTGATTGAAGTAGCCACGATTGGTTGAACCCAGTTGAGCCAAATCAGCAAAGCTAGCTGTAACCGGGTTTCCGTCGGCACCACTAACAATCAACCCATTTAAAGTGAGCATTAAACCGGTTTCATCTGCATTGGTTACCCATTCCGCGCTATCTTTGATGCGGTTCAAACTCTGCTGCTGGTTAACCTCTTTGCTTAGGCGCGGATCGCCAAGTAAAGGTGTGATGTCTGCTGGTTTAAGTTTGCTCATGAATGTGTCTACACCGTCCGATACATCACTCATATCAGCATTAGCGGCAACCGGTAGTCGCCAAGTTCCCTTGGTCTGGTACTGACTGCCTAAAATATCCTGATAGGCCTGTGAAGCCGCATCCGAAGCGCTCATGCCTTTCTGCATATTGAGATAGGTAAGCCTGCGCCCCTGGTCATTAAAGTTATTCCAAACAGGAACGCCGCCAGGCTGTCCAACCATCGTTGCTGAAAAGTCTTTGGATTGTGACGCCCATTCAGTATCAGCACTTTCTGCAGCTCCACTGGACGCTGAATTGATAGACCCACGTAAATCAGATGTCTTCACATCCCGATTTTGCCAAAGAGCATTGGCGGCACGAGGGTTATTAGTCGCCATTACGACCTGAAGCACTGGTCCAGATTTCTTCTGAACTTGTTGCATAACTTGCTGTGAATATGGCCCGAACTGCTGCCCAAGAGACTGGATTACAGCAACATCCTGCTCTTTGTTGTTGTCAATCTGCTGAAGAATTCCATTCACCAACGAGTCAGGGAGCACATCTTTGTTTTTAATGCCTAGGCGCTGCTTCTCCATTAGGACTTGATGAGCCAACTGAGCACCGGTTGACGGATCGCTTTGGTAATTCTGATATGCCTCACTTACCGTTGGAATATTTTGCACCATCCATCCGCCGGGATCTTTCTCCCTTGCCGCTATAACTTGCTGATACTTCTGTGCAACTGCGGCATAACGCTTCTGTTTGAAAGCAAAGTCAGCTTCGCCAGTAGCAGGCATCAGTCCATTAACTGTTTCCATGCCGACATTAGCCGGACTTGAAATAACAGCCTGATATGCAGGTTGCAGGGCTAGCGTCTGCTGGTATTGGTTAAACTGTTGATAGGCTTGCGCGCGATCAGCAGGGGTTGAATTAAGTTGTTGCGCGGAGGTGAAGTCAGAAATCGTTACTGGTGTTTCTACTGATTGTCCAGCATTCACTCTGGCAACATCGTTCTGCATTCGTTGCTGAATATTAAATCGTTGCGCTGAAGTGGCTGTATCAATGACGTTATAAGTCTGTTCAATGGCTCTGGTTTTCTGCGCCCCATCAAGATCAGAAAACTCAGGTGAATCGATGATAGATTTTGCAGCGCTTAGTTTTGAGGCATTACTCAGTACCGATGAAACATAATTCTGCGTTTCTGCATACGGAATGGAATTTGCGAATGACTCATCGGTAATCTGTCCTTTTCGGGGGTCACCAAACCGGCCAATCCACTCATCAACTTTACCAGGCCCGGCATTGTAAGCTGCCAATGCTAAGACAGGATTTCCGCCATACTTTTTAAGCTGCTGGTTGAGATACGCCTTACCAAGAGCAGCGTTATAATTAGCATCGTTCTGGTGACGAGTGGGATCCCATGGCAAACCTGCTAGCGCGGCGGCTTCCGGCCCTGTAGCTGGCATCACTTGAGCAATGCCGGTAGCACCTTTCTCTGATATAAGTGGTTGACCATCAGGCCCAAATTGACGCCCACCACTTTCTTGCCCAATAACAGCAGAGAATAAATCATCCGAATTAATGGCATCACCAACTTTAAAGCCAGATAGCGCCTCTGGATTCATGAGCGAAATTTTCACATTACCAATGCGCTCGTTTACTGAATCCCATGCGGCCTGATCCAACATCTTCTTTCTGGTGTCTAATGGGATTAAAGCTGCAATGCCAGCACCAGATTTAAGCGCGCTGACTTGTTCTTGTGGGGTTAACGATGAAACTGATGCTGTTGCATAGTCTACCGCTGACCGTTGCTTTATTTGCTGGGCCTGCTCTGCTGAGATGTAGCCGCGACTATGAGCACCGATAATCGCATCGTTAGTGGCGTTGATAAGTCCCATCCGAGTTGATTCATCTTTAGCGCTAATTGCTGCTTCACGATTTGATGTAATTGTCTGGTCAAGCGATGCCCGACCAAAATCAACCTCTTTATTTCTTGCCAGCCCACGGACTTGGTCATACCCGCGCGCAATGTCATTGTTTGACTCAATCTCAAATAGACGCTTATCTGAATTACTCAGCAATAAGCCAGCAGACTCTTCTCTGGCCTTGCTGATTTGCTCGTTGTATCGGTCGCCAAAAGTAGAATAATCATTGTCACCATCAAAAGATGCCATAATATCAAGCTTCTTTTTTAGGAAATTAGATTGCGCTTCAGCATAGTTAAACTGATCTTCCTTTTGCTGAATCTGTCCGCCAACACGCTCAAGTGACTGCCCCAATCCTTGCAGCGCTCTTGATGGGGCAGTTATGTCTGCGCTAACAACTCCGTGCGCCACATCCGGGATGCGACGGCCAATATCATTTGCATCAGGAATACGAGCCATTTATTTATCCTTAGAAAACACTTTTAGTGCCTTTAGCGGCGCTTATTTTTGCTGCCTTTGGTGACGACGAACCTCCACCGTATCGGTCATAGAGAGAACCGCCAGCCTGAAGTAGTGATGATATGGCGTTAATCGTTCCTGCTTTCTTCGCGGCGTCACCCTCAGCTCGCCTAACGGCAGCCTGATTGTTTAATTGACTGCCTTGCTGATTACCTCCCCACAGGGAGGTTAGGGCATTAAGTTCGCCTTGTGATTCCATGTCAGAGATATTGTTAACGAATGACGTTGAATCAGCAGCAGCTCCGGAGGCAGCACCAACAGCTAAAGCGCGAGACTCAGCTAACCTAGCTTGACGCCTATCTTCCATTGCCTGTACTTGAGATTGAGCGCGGGTGTTACTGGCTTGTCTGTCTAGCTGTGATGCTTCAGAATAAGCTTGCTTCTGTTGCTGACGACCTTGGTTAATTGCTCCAAATCCGCCAAGCACAGATCCAAGACCCTGAGTTATGACGCCGAATAAGCTTCCCATACCATTACCTTTTTATTTATGGGCTTAAACCCCATCCGCTTGAGGAATCTATTTGCTGACTCGTGCTTATCACTTTCAATCGCGAGTATGGGCTGATGATATTTTGAGAATATCTCTTTCACAGCCAGGCGGGATGCTTTCATAATTGCTACTGGGTATTGCTGGGCATCATCTTTCATGTCCATGAATGCCATGTAGTGATCAGGTTGATGCATCACCCCACATATCATTTTCGGCTCATCATCAACTTCCATCACGATTGCGCGCATAGTTGCAGGAATTCGCCCATACCAATTGCGTATGTCGTTCTCATTGGCGTGTCTAATGTTATTTGTCATGGGTGGTTAGCCCTATAATCGCAGCTAATATTGTTGCTGGCCGTGGCGCAGAGGCTTGCATGCAAATGCGGGAATCCGTATCCCATTCACCAGGGAACTCTATTGCGTCATTATCATATTCATCCCATATTTTCCCATCAGGAACATATGCACCACGTTCATCGCGAGGCATATCGTCTAAGTAGTCAAATGATGGGCCAAACTGAAGGCCTTGTGCGTGAGTATCGGCAAGAATAAGTCCAACTCGCGTAACCCTTTTTCGCTGAGTAAGGGCGGTACCCATCCCTGCCGAGTATGCAAGCTTTGTACTTTTGAATTTGGCCTTGTACCCAAGACCAGCAACGATATTGCTCCTGGCCGAAGGGAGGGTTATTTTTCCAGACGAGACAATGTGTTCGCCAATATCAAAACCATCAGCCCAGACAACAACGCTTCGACCTTCGAGATGATTTAACCCCGATAACTCATTGACAGGGAGGCCACTATAAGAAATGAAGGAATCAGCAAGCTTGCATAGCTGACCACCTCGGCATTCAGATTCGCGAGCCCACTTCTCCAAGCAGCGATTGCCATTTCGGTTTACAACGTAATAAACTTGATCTTCCACTTCACCAGGAAGAGAGATAACTTCCTCTACTCTCCCATCGGTTTCAACTAGCACCCAACACTTAACATCTTCATTCTTATCAAACACCTGCACGGCAACAACTCCATCTGACCTTACGCAGTGAATGCGTGTATCAGGCTGGCGCTGAGATCCGATAGCAATGATTGATGGAAGCCCAACTTCCGGACATAAGCTCATCATGTCGGAACTTGCGTAGTCGTAAATACCAGGGTCATAGTTCAGTTCAAATACCCTTGCACCGCCGCGTTGTACAAATATGGCACTACTATCAACTTTAAGTGCGGCAACCGAAGAGCTACCTTGAGTGGATGGATATTTAATGCCGAAGTTAGTTGGTGTTAATGGCTCATCGAACGATGATGACCGTAATGAAGCTTCAGCGCCTTGGGTGCCAAGAATAAGCCGAAGCAACGGCATCAACCAGTTAACGGTGTCTACCGGACCTGACCCTATCGTCCCTGCGATTGGCCCTGAATCACCCTCTGTATCTCCATCAAATGAAGAAAATGCATCAGATACACTACCCCAAAAACCATTCCCCCCCGCCCACCACAGCCGCCCCTCATAAAGGGCAACAGATGTAGGCCATCCGCTTCTACCAGACCACGCCCCTTCAGACCATAGATCTGTTGAGCTTGTACTACCAAGTTGAGATAGAACGCTAGCCGCTACCAATGTTTCAGACATCACGTTAGTAATGCGAACTACACCTGACCGACTACCACCAGAAAACTGTAAAGCAACATTAATACTCCCACTAGTCCAGTTACCCGCCTTAAATCCCACCCGGTAATAAATGATTTGATTAGTCAGCGAGTCGTTATATGTAATTGTTCCATCAGTAGTATCATAAGTTGTTACGTCCACCCACGCACCTGGCTCACTTACTGATCGCTGAAGTGTCAACGTCCCAGACCAAGGGCCATCACCTGACCTTGTTTTTACGATAATGAGATTTCGTGAGGCATCAATACCAGTAACCCTTATTGGGTCTGTGAATTGTCCTTCACCACTTAATAGTGAAGCTGCTGCCTGCCCTGTTGACTCAAGCCTAAATAATGCACCGGAGTGAGAGGGCCTAAATATTGGAGATGATGATGTTACGGTTATATCACCTGAAATTGCACTAGCTGAAAGCCTGACGCTTGTCACATTCTCAATCTTGAATGGCCCATCAGCAGGTGCATATACAACCACCGACCATGAGTTATTGCTTCGTCTCTCTATTTTTCGCTGCTGCACTCCTTTACAGGCAACAAAAATAACATCTCCACTCTGGTCGTAACGGACATTAATAAGGTCGCTTTCTGTCCAGGGAGTTGGGATGGACATAACCCCAGCTGCTTCTATAGCAACAGAGCGAACATATAGAGAATAAATGGCACGACTAGAGAATTGAATGTGAAAATTACCTGATGGTACAAATGCCAGGGAGTGCGTCCCTTCACTTAAAGTTGATTCAGAAACATAATCATCAGCCCCGACACTTGACCCAATCCTTATTGTTACAGCTTCTCTAGGCACCACAATACGAACAGAGTGTTGCTTATTAACATTACTGCCAGACACGGTCACTTGCTGCCTAAGAATTGCAGAGTTAAATCCGGTTCCCTTTAATCTAGCCCCAAACTCAGACCACACGGTCGACGCACCTGATTCGTCTGCTACCGTCCAGCCTGATAGGTCTGAATTGAATCCGCCATTTGTTATTGTTGTTGTTACCGCTGTCCGCGTAACCAGCGAGTCATCATCCCATACACGCATGGCCCCATTAGTTAACTCAATAAGCGCAGTATCATCAGTAGCAAATATAAACTTTAAAAACTTAGCCTTGAGATTGCTTCTAGTTTGTCCAAGATACTGCAACCCTGGGCGCAACATCATTGAGCCAAGAACTCTTGGCATCCAGTTTGTTTGCACTTCAGCAGATAAAGCAATGCGGTCAATGTCAGTTCTCGCAAGGGCAAGCTTTGAAACAATGCCTCGGTTAAAAGCCTGCAACGGAATGTTATTACTTGGCATTTATTCCTTCCTTATCGACGGTAATCTCTTGTTGACCCGCCCTGCCTCGACATAACCCACCGCCCTGACGGGAAAATCTTAGTGGGTTCTTGCAGCGCATCTTTCGTGAGAGCATCTGTTTTTGCTGATTTGTATTCACGCGCCAAAGCATCTTGATCTGACCCATTCTTTAATCGTGGAGATATTTGCAGAGCTAAATAGGCAGCGACAAAATTGTTATATGTCTCTGGCCAGAGAGAGGTATCAAGACCAAATGCTTCATCGTTTGATACATAACGAATGTATATCTCATCAAGATCGCAAAACCAAAATCCAGCCTCGTCGGTATACTGGATTATTGGGCTGTTGAAGAATGGGTCTGATGCAAAAGCCACGGTCCTAACGTAGTCATCAGGCTTATTAAAGGCTCTTCGATAACCAAATGGCGGCTCAACTGAAGGTGAGTAATTGACGCGTACGGAACGTATAGCGAAGTTCCATTGTCCTTGCTCAAGGCAATATTTCAGGGATCCGTTCCACACAGCATCAAGTAATCTTCGTGGCTCTCTATTCTCGGTCAGAGATGTAAGTTGCCGCTCTCCTACCAGCCGCAACGCATCGTTATAAACATTGAGCTGGCTTGGCATTTCATTCTCCTAATTCGTTCAATTTATCGACTTTAGTCTGAGCGTCTTCTTTAGTTTCAATGCCTTTTTCAACAACCTCTTTATCAGAAGTGCGAATGACCCGCCATTTGTGAGGGCCTGCGAATTCGCAGCTGTATGCTAGTTCTTTTTTAACAGAAGATTCAGACGCACTGTTTAGTTCAACATGTGTAAAGAATTGGATGTATGCAGATATTTTAGTGACTTTAATCACAATGCCTTCGGCAAAGAAAGAACCATCCTCTGCAATAACCTCAATGCGATCATGCTTGGATAGGATATTTGTTACATGAACCCACGATTCCGGATCTTTAAAATCTTCAATCGTTTGACCATGAGTGGCTGTCACACTAAATACAGTTCGCGTGTATTCAGCGGGTTTTATGAGAGTTGGTAGAATGTGCATATTAGCCTTTTATAGGGGCATTACTGCCCCTTGTAATGGGTGTGATAATTAAGCCAGAGCTGTAACTGTTACTGCTCCAGTAGATGCGTTAACTGCTGTAACAGATGCCACGGTGAGCACACCAGTAGTATCGACAACGGCATTAACGACATCACCTAGCTTCATGCCCAGCGTCTTTCCATTGCTGAAATAACCAGTTCCTACCACTGTTGCTCGCGCATCTGCGGAGATGTATGACCATTCTGCGCCGCCACCCATAACCCGGTCTTGCAGCAGAGCTGGAGGGTTAGTTGTTGAGTAAGCCATTTTTTTCTCCTATTAAGCGAAAGCGGAACCATCGTGGATGATTTTGACAACACCTTTGTTTTGCAAAAGCTTGCCTCCCATGTATGCAGTTGCACGAGCAAATGAATAATCCTGCTCTTTGTCATAATCGACGACGGTTTGCAGGCCTTTGATATCCATGCCATGACCAATTGCATTGCGGTGGTACAGGAAGCAGGTTTCAGCATTTGTGCCTTTGCCTGGCAGATTTGGATGGACGATCCAGTTAATACCAGCCCAAGAGAAGGACTTCAGAGAGCTGTCAGTTACAGCAAACGGTTTGTTGTTCACATAATCAACAGAACCAAACTCTTTGGTTTGCATCAAGTAGGCTTCTGCTGCTGGAGTAATCAACGCAAACAGTTGGTTATCTGCTGGCACCTCGTTATTACCAAGAATTACTTTTCCTTTCATTGCCAACGCGAGCGACATGGTTGCTGCCGCACCTGTTGTTTGTGTCGCTGCCGTAAGTTCACCAATAATGTCTTGGTCGGTTTTACGGTTAAGCACAGCCATGGTAGTGCTCTGCATAATTGCACGCTGATCACCCTGACTTGCAAAAATATTGAATCCAGTTTTGCGAACTAAGTCATGCCACTCAACCATAGTTGCAATCGGTTGATTTAAGTTATCTGCTCGAGCAGGGATCAGCCCATTAACGCCACGAGTTACAGCGGTAGCGCCGCCAGAATCAGCTACTAAAAATACGAACTGATTGCCCTTGACAACACCTTCGGTTGTTACAGTTTGACGAACCAGTGATTGATTCTGCTCAAACCCAGCAATAAATTCATTGCTGTACATAGTTTGGAAAGCGGTATTCGCCATTTTAATTTCCTCATCGGGTTATATGTCGCTCCGACGGGGTGTCCTTTCTTCAGACAATAGAGGGGTGTCCCAAGTGAATGGGGGCCGATTGTCTGGTGAATGGGGCCGTTTTACGCGTTGGTGTAAAAGATTGGGTGTTAGGAATTGAAGCGCTCTTTTGCTTCCAGGAGTTGCATATAGCGTTCCTGCATTTTTGTGTCTTTGTTGTAAGCAGATCTGTTGTCTTTCATAACCTTTTCAATTTGCTCAAGTTCAGAATCTACTGCACTGATGTTTGTTGCGCCGGCAACAACGGTTCCAACTGGATTAACCTTGCGAGCCATATCAACCATCCAACGCATAATGTCTGGGTTGTTGAATAGCGCGGTGCCATCGAGTGCTTTAGCTCCAGCAAATACATCACGAGCTGCCTCTGGCAACGTAGCAATGACGCCATTCACCAGATTGATATTTCTCTTAAACTCTGGCCCCCACTCTGCACGCAGGACTTCTTCTGTTTGCTCTTGCAGATCAGCGTTTCGGTCGTAAATCTCTTGCCGCTCTGTTTCAATCTTGTTCTGATTCCACTCGATGGCCGCCTGAACAACATCCTTGGGAACATTCTTCCCATGCATGGTTTCGATGAAAGAGCTAACTCGCTCTTTATCTTCATCGCCAATGATTACTCCTGACGGCATGCCACTTAGGTAATCGGTCGCCTTTTCAGGAACGTCGTTATCCTTACGCCAAGCTGATAGCTCTTCAGCTGTTGGGTTTTCTGGTAACTTCGCTGCCTTCAGCAATTCACCTGAGCTAACTTTGCTCTGTAGCTCTTTGTGGGCCTTTGCTAAAGCCTGAGGTGACGCGTAGCGTTCTAACTGTTTGCGGTACTTCTGATCATCACCGGCTAATTTGTCGCGCCAGTCTTCAGGGAATTCCGCAACTACTGCCGGAGCCATTTTATCTGGAGTGTTTAACGTGCTTGGTTGCGGTGTAGTTTCAGTAGTGGTAGCTGACGCAGTGGTATCAGTAGTGACTTCAGTGGCGTTGCCACCACCACCGTCACCACCCTCGGTGCTTAATTCATTACAGTAGCCACGAAATTGGGATAGATTCATAAAGAGATTCATGTATAAGCCTCAATAAAAAACCCGCCGAAGCGGGTCATTTTTTATTTTTTCTCTGCTTTGATTGTTCAATCACAGCAGCGGGTAAGTTGATTATCTTCACGATAGAGGCGCCAATATGCCGCTTACCCTCCGCGAATGCCGTATCTCTATCACTGTTAGGTCGATAACTCAGGTCGTAATAACCGGTTAGCGCCATCAATTCCTTAGTGATTAGTTTCTGCTGGGTATCCGTTGCGGCCCCTTCGTGAAGTGCTTTAAGCGCATAAACGAATGGTAGATTGTCAGCCCACGGATAAGGCTCATATGGAGGTGGTATCGTCATCCAATTGCCTCCGCTGCTTGCGCTGCTGCTGCGACGTTCTGCATAACACTAGCGCCTTGTTGAACATCCTCAACGGCTGCCTGCGCCTGCTGTTGTTGTGCTTGTTGATTAATTAGCTGGTTAGCATCATCTTCGCTGCGCATCCACTTGGCTGGCACCCCGAACCCATCCATTGCATCACGGAACGCAACTCGAATGTCCACATCTGCCACAACTGTTGGGTCAATCTGCGCAGCAACGCCAAGCATCTGAGCTGCATTCTGGAGTAACCCTTGCTTCTCTTTGCCGATGGCATCCTGTAATGGACTTTGGAAAGTGAACCTAACCTCTTGTCCACGTAGTGATTCCGGTATATCCATCGGAGAACCAAACGCGCCGCCACGCATGAGAATATCGAATGACATTTCGCACAGGTCGCCGCTGTATTCGTATTCGATTGGCGCAAAGATGGGAAGAGCTTGGCGGATGTACTCTTGAACTCGCTGACTGACTTCATACGCTGTCATCTCGCGAACTGATGGAAGCGTTAACTTATCCAGATAGAACGCCTGAGAAATCATCTCACGCACGTCATCGCGGATATTTATGCCTGCTGGCAATGATGTGTTCTTACCAAATTCAGCAATCACATTGCGAATGTCAGTATCCATTTCAATGTCAGCCCAAGTGATTCCGCCAGCCATTAAGTTGAAATCATCACGGAATACTTCTCTACTTGCCACCATTGGTGGATCAACGGCTTTCTCTCCAGCCTCAAGTAATACCCTGCTGATTGACTGAATTAACCTAGCATCAGGCAAAGCAACTATGGTTGCTGGGGAGTAAGCATATTGAGATCCAGCAACAGTTTGCCAGCGAGGGATAACATACATCCGGTGAAATATTGGGATTTCTTCAATTACGTGTTGATTCTCTACGTCAATGTAGACAGATACATAAGGGGCTGCATTTTTGTCGCCGTACTCTTCAGATGGCACGACAATGTGGCGGCACTCGAATTCCCGATAAGGCTCTCTTTCAAGTGAGGCATTTACTTTCGCATGAACCTTATCCCCGAACGTAGCCTTTAAATCTCTTGCTGTGGGCTTCCACTTTCGATGAATGGTATCAATAATGCCTTCTGAGTTTTCAGCCCAAGCCAGATCGCGCAGATGCCAGCAGCGGTAAAGTAACCCGTCAGCATTCTTGTTTAACTCAACGCTAATAGCGCACTGGCCGAATGCTGCATAATCGTGGTCGGCTTCCTTAGTGGCTCGCACAAACTGAGTGCGGCGGTCATACATTGCTTTAAACTGTACATCTCTGGCCCACTCAAGCCATACCTTGGCCGAGTGGTCATTTGAATCATCATCACCAGTGTTTAAGTTGAACCACTTATCACGGCGAAGCATTGAGGCGAATGAGTTACCCAAGTCACGGCGAGCCATTACTGGGTAGGATGTCATCAGGTGATCTGCAAACTCAGTACCGAGCGAACGGCAAACAGTGAAGTCGGCGCGCTCTGGGTAGAACTGTTCTGCTATTTCTTGCCACAAATTTAGAATTGGTGACTTTTTGCCGAACAGGTGATCACCCTGTTTAATTAATTGTTGAGCGCGAGCTTCCATTTATCCACCTAATTTGTCACTGCCGCCGCTTAAAATTGTGCTGGTTCGCCCACTTCTCTGTTGTTGCTCCGCAGTCTTGCGTCGTCTGGCGCGGGTAACCGCTTCTGTATCTTCGATGGGCATTGTTTCCTCTGCCGCTGGCTGAATGATTGTTGTATCTGCTGTGCCACCGCCGAGGATGTCGCCAACAGGCTTTAAAATTGAACTAAGTGCGCTGGAGAAAAACTTTCCAATCCCGCCCATTACCGTTTCCTCTTCGTGGATGAGTGACCTAAATTTACCTTTGGCGCTGTGCCAATCCTTACCTTGTAGCCACCCCTGATGTTTTCTTGCTTCTCTCCGTCAGACCAAGCCATCACAACGGCATCACCATCATCAGGTGAGCGACCTAACCGCTTAACTAGCTTGTCTTTTGCTTCGAGATGGATAACACCACCGCTAGCACCGCGTTTAACTTCATAAGTTGGAGCTGTTAGATCGGAGAGAAGCTTGGGATCATCAGGTAGAGCAATATCAGAACCTCCCGGTTGGTCAGGGTTTAATACTTCCCTAAATTGCCAGTAAGCCTGAGTGCGAATATTTGCGAACGAGAGAAGCTTGTCAGATGTTCGCTTGTGCGACGACTTAATGCCCATGTAAGAGGCTGCATCAACTCCATTTTCTCGCAGATGGGCATATGCATCACCACCCCAGCCGCCACCAATATCAATGATGACCTTTGCATTGTTGCGGCGCTTTGAAATTACCAGCCCAGCTACATCAGAACCGCACGGAGTTTCCTTTCCCGGCACTGATTGAGTTTTATCGAACCACGAACCATATCGGGAAGCCAATACCGTGTTATCACTCCCGCCTTGAGCGACGTCGACGCCGATAGCACTCATATTTACGCCTACTGGTGGCTGAGGCTTCCAGCGTGACATAGCGGCCTTAACCCATGCCGTAGGGATACATTGAAATGCTTCATCTTGAAGTGAAGCAGCGAAATGTCCATCACGGTATGCGTCACGCAATTCTTTTGGTAGTGAGTTAAGAATTCGGGAGTACTCACCATCTGCCGCTAAGTCTGGGTTATCGCTAAGTTTCGCAGGGATGAATGTTCGTGATTTTGCAAATACCGGGGAACCATCTGGCGCATTACCATGAGGGCCTCGCCCATCAACTCCCACTTCTTCGTCAGCTTCATTGCGTATATACCAGCGCAACTCTCCTGGCTTTGCTGGATTAGGGTGAGATGGGTCAAGCCATGCACCCCAGCGTTTTATCACCCATAGTCCAGAGGCAGAGGTTGGCGGGTTGCCAGTGCAAACTACTCTGCATCGCTGTCCTTTTGTTGTTGACCGGTTCCAGATGGTGATGAATTCATATTGAGATTCGAGAAAATCCGTGATTTCATCAAAGCAAATCAGGTCGTGTGGGTCACCTTTGTAGCGCTGCTTGTCTGTCTCCAGTTCGCAGCCACCAAATTGAACCAGTTGTTTATCTTTACGCCAGATAAGGTCTGAACCATTCCAGCCATCACGACTACCGTCAAATAGTTTGCCTATTAACTCAGCTTCAGCCAACTTCTTAGCGTCTTCACGAATGCGCCGAAGTATTAACGTGCGTTCGTGTTGAGTTACAGCTAATCCATTAACCAGTGCTGACTTTCCACCGCCAGCCTGCCCGCCGTAAAACAACTCGTCAGCCTCACAGTAATAGGCGTCAGTCTGTGGTCCAGGATTGGGTATCCATATCTGATCTCCCGTCGCGCTCATTACCTCTTTGGCTACCTGACTTAAAGATTCAGGCGATAGCCCAACAAGACGATTGAGTACATCGTCGAATGAGATTGTAGACATGGATACCTCTAATGGGATTAAGCAATGACTCCAGCAGCCTTATCTGACGCAAGAAGAGCGTTAACGCGGGCGGCGAGTGTTGCCACATCATTTCGGACAGCAGTTAACGCGGTATTGGTAGATGTTAATGATGCGGCTGTTGCATCGGTGGTAGCGGCGGTAGCCGCCGGAATCACAGGAACAGTATTCCCGCCTGATGTACCACCAGATGAATCAGTTAGTGCTGTAATGGTTGCTTGTTGCAATACGCCGCCGCGAACTAATGAAGTTGGTGCGGGAATGGTTAGCGTGACGCCAACACCAGCAACAATCTCACCGTCCAGAACAAGCGAGCACTTACCGTTTGAATCAGGCGCTGTAATGCCCAATCGCTTACCGTGCAATGAAACTAAAATATCAGGCATTTTGTTGCTCCCGCGTTGATTGCGTTAAGATAAATGCAAGACGGCGCGCAATGTCCGTCGTATTGAGGTCTTTCTTGAGTGGGTCATCAGGGTCTTTCGCTACTTCGTCAAGATTGTAAGCTTGCCGCTCAAGACTGATTAAGTTTTTCAGGGCATCACTAAGCGCTTTAACCGACTTTACGCGCTCCGGCATGCTGATTATTTTCTGGTAGATTTCATTCAATCTATCCTGTCCTTTATCGTCAGGATCAAACATCAACTCGCCAAGCTTTTCCAAGGAAGGTACATCGGCGCACTCAGCACCTAGTTCATCGAATAAAGTGTTAGTAATGTCTCTGGCGCGGCGAATGTCACCGCGATGTTCCATGCGAACATTAGCAATAACCTCGGCACTAGCTTCAATGAGTACGCGTTCGGTAAGTGTCGTTTCGGTGCGTACCTGCTTGCGTACCTCTTCTTTGCGTACCAAATCTTCAGCACGTTCTTTTATCTTTGCAGATAGGTCACGCGACCAGTCATCACGCTTTGCCCGCTTCCGTATAGCCCCCTCACTAATGCTGTGTTGTGAGGCTATTTCACGCAGAGACATCAAGCCAGCTCGGTATGCCGATTCGATGGCCTCCCAATCTGGTTTGGTCATAATAAATTCCTATGGTTTTAAACATTCACAACGTAAGCTAATTTTTTCCCTAACTGGAACTAAGTTTCATGACTTCGAAATGCCTCCAGCTTTTTTCCGTTTTCCTCGGTTTTTTAGGCACATCCATAATGTTTTATTACAGTCACTCTGTTATTCCACTGGAAGGGTCTGACTTTGTAAGCACAGAGGAAATAAATGAAAATAATAAAATCATTCGAGCAAATAAAAGAATAAAAATCATGCAAAAAATAGGCATAGCTCTATTAAGCGCAAGCTTTATTACTCAAGGGGTTTCTATTGTTATGTGAGATAAGGGCATTGAAAGTGGATGCCTGTAATGATTGAGAGCCGTTGTGAAAGTGGCTCTCAATCTTGGGGGCTTGTTTTCACGCAGCCTTATCGGTAAGCCCAGGAATGGTAACTTGTCCGTTTTTGTCCAACTGCTCAATACGGGCGGTTAATCTCGGCTTCGTCTTTTTACCCCACCGATTTAGCAACCGCCCTGACATGCTAGCGACATCTTTTTCTTTCATGTATTCCAGCATCACCGCATTGCGCTCAGCCTCATAACCTTCTCGATATTTTTTAAGCTCACCAGTCATCCAATTAAATGCGTTGATGTAAGCCTCTTTCACTGTGGCAGCAGCTGGCCCATTGAAACCCATTACCAGCATCACAAACCCACTAAAATCCATTCTGAAGTAGCGTTGCTTCTTATCAAAAACCCCTAACTCATTGATTTTCTCGGAAACGCAAAAGTGCGTTTGGCGAAATTCAGCAGAGCAATGCATCCTGTCCACGGCTCGTAACACGTCTGCATGCCGCTTATTGAAAGCCTTAGCAACTTGCATGGTGTCAGTCATTACCTCTCCGGCATCTACTGCCAGGAATTTTTTAAAATCGAAATCTATTGTCGTGCTAATTGCATGCTTCATAGCGATTACCTTTTAGAAAGATGAGCCTGTTCACCAGAATGCCGCCCGAGAGAAGGTCGCCACCTTATAGCGGCAATTCTCAGGCTCAGCTTTCTGAAAGACTCTCGTTTGAAATGCGCGGTGAATGCGCGGAGATATTGCAGGTACAAAAAAGCCCCACCGAAGTGAGGCTCTATTGGGTGTTTATTGCTGCATTACTCGACAATCATCCAATCTAAAGCCATGAGGTCAGTACTGGATGGTACCCACGTAGACATAATATTATTGTTGCATATCAGTAACATTGAGTGACTGATTTCATCGCAGTGCCAAATAGACACGTAAAGCCCCTTCCCATTCCATCCCTTGCGGCTGATACGCTTACCCAGATTTACCGCATCTAGCGCAAGACCAAAGGTTAGTCCATCCGTCGGCATGTACGACTTCTCAAATACAGCCTGCGGTGACCATGAAATATATCCAGCATACCCCTCACAGTTTGATGCTGAATCAGGGTATTCAACGAGATATCCTGTGTCTTCAGGGTTTTCATCACTGGGTACTGCCCAGCCTCGAATGTTGTTGTATTGCTCACGCGTCATGGGTGTTGCGTTAATCTGTTTTGTTCCGATGTAGCTTTTCATTGTTGGCAGCCTCTGTAGCTCATTAATGGCATCTAGTAATATTATTTTTACTTCAGATTTGACACCCTAGTTAAGACACTGGGTGCGGATATAACTCTGCAACCCCGCTATTTGGGTTGTGGCAATGCCGATACGCTCTCGGAGACTGAGATAATCCCGTTCAGCGGCGTTAGTAAGTCTGGCGCTGGCATCATCAGGGACGCTGGCGGGGCCGGTGGTTTTGGACACTGGACTTGTACATGTGGCGTTGAGCTGCAACCGCTTAGTGCCATTAGCGATATCAGCACGAAGGCGCTCGTTTTCAGATTTGGCATCTGCCAACTCCTTGGTGTATTTGATATCGATAGCCGCTACGGCTTGGCGCTGGGTTTCTATCTGGTCGAGAGTGGCTTGTTGCTGCTTGGCTACTGTGGCTAACTCAGCTACATCGCGATTTAGTGATTGCACTCTGTAGTGGTAGTAAGTCAGTCCAAACAGTGAAGCGACCAGCACAGCAATGAGTATTGCCGTTACGCGATTCATGATAGAAACAGCGCCCTTTCTCGCTGGCGGCGCGGTAGTAATATATCCGGGTTGTTTCCAGCCTTCTTCCACATCAGGAATGCGTCGGCAGCCCCTTGGTAGTCGCCAGCATTAAGGCGTTTCAGCACGGTAGAATTAGCGAATGCAGTCGGCCCAATGTTGAATATCAGGCTGCACAGTGCATCGTACTGGTTCTGAGTAAGGGGGGATTTCACGTTAGTTGCGATGGACTTTTCAACCCAAGCCAAATCAGAACGAAGTAGCTCTGTTGATTTGTTTTTGGTGATGACCATGCCAACAGCAACTGGCTTTCCATCAACTACGCCAGTGTGTCCAACTCCAACAGTGGGGATGCCGCGAGTATCTTTATAGCCGATGAGCTTTTCACCCTCTTCGGCCTTAAGTTTGTTTATTCCGTTATCACTGATTTGCATTGCCAGCCCCTGTCTTGTTGCCAACGATGCGCTTAAGCACCGATCCGATATAGTCAGTGCCGAGGTAACCAATAAAGACGCTTGATACCATCGCCCAACCCTGATCGATACTGAGCAATACAAGGATGTCTTTCAGGAACCAGGCAATGATTGAACACATCGCAGCATCGAGCATTCGCTGCGTTCGGCCGCCACCTGCGTACCAGCCGCGCAGTAAAGCCATAATCGCAGCAACTAAGGCGCTCAGTAATTCACCTCTGTGCTCTGCTACCCACGTCACTATCAGCGTCCATACATCTGGGGAGTTGTGCATTTTCATATCCTGCCTCCCCATTGGGGAAATTAATCCCGGCGATTGGTCGGGTTCGTATGCTGTTGTGTAGGGAATAGCCCTGCCGCCGTGATCCATTCAGACACGGAGTTTGTTTGAGGGTGATTGGCGCTGGCGGCGGGCTAAATTATTTTAATGGGGCTTTTCGTACAAATATTCGAGCAATGCTCATGTCCCGAAAAATATTCTAAATTTCAACGTGTTGTTCTGAAATATAATCTCCATACCGAGCTTCTCAGCTAAAGCATACTCAGCCCGAGCACCTGCACTTGATTGCCACCCGCCCAGCATGTAAATGGCATCGGCGCGTTGCAGCATTGCCATGCAAATGCACATGTAGTCAGGTTGAGATAATCCGTCAGGGAGAATTGCTGGATTCAGCGGGACGTGACCAGATGCCGATATCTCTTTGGCTGCCGCATTGAATGCCGCCCGATTGAAATCAGGCAAGCCAGTCATGGGGCCAGCGATATAAGTTTTCATTGTTCTGGCTCCGGAAATAAAAAAGGCCCACCGAAGTGAGCCTTAAAGGTTGGTATGTGGAACTGAGGGTATTAGCCTCGCACGTTTCGTCCTGTAACTTTTCAGAGTTCCACATTCGGCTGGATACTGTTTCACAACGATTGGATTAACCAATCCAGTACCCATGCGAATGTAGAATGCAAAAAGCCCCGGCGATTAACCGAGGCTTCTAATTTTACCGACCTCTCAGCCAGAACGGTTGGAGTTCCAGACCTAAGTCGAAGTGACCAACTCGGCGGTATCTATGGTTAACAAGTGCCGCCGCAAAGTCTTGTTTACCGACTCAACGGATGCAATTACCACCGTTAGAGATGAATCTAGTCCATTTTTCCGGTAAATGCAAGACTTTGTTTTTATAATGTCGCCATCCGTGGCAATCATGCTCCCATCGTGTTCTATCGGGTTACTTTTGCAAGCATTGAATCAGCCACGCCCTCTTCCATTAGGCATTTCGTTACCAGCAGCTCATAGAGCGGCTTAAAACTCTCGTAGCATGTGCTGGATGCCAGTTCAGGAAGGTGTTCTCTAATAGCCTCGTAGACGTCAGAAAACTTAAGCCGCGAATATCCACGACCTGAACATTTCCCACAGGTTTTATAAACCGGAATCCCCTGTTGTTCTGATTTCTCTTTGTCCACCACAGTGCCTTTCCCATTACACCGGCATGAATTTGAAACCACGCCTTTCCCGCCGCACGGCTTACATAGCAATTTTAGTTTTTCACGCAGATCCCTATGAACTTCATACTCGGAAGGCCGGAATCCCTCAATTCCAAAACTAATGGAACCTTTAACGATCTCCCTGTTGAATAGTGGCATTGACGTTTTAGTTGTGAATACCTCTGACTCAGTGAACCCTTCCCCCTTACAGCATTCACACTCGCGAACGCTTGCCGCACTCCTCGCATAATCTGCAAACGCATATCTTGCGAGAGTTTGCACGACGCTTTGTTTAATATCCTCATCGAGCTTAGAGATTGCTTTGTACTTAACGGATTCTTTCAGCGCATATTGAGTGAGACTTTCCACGGCGCGATGCGGATTACTGATCCCCTGCTTTGCCAAGAACAAATCCAGCCCGAAACCGCTTTTAAGGTCTGCCAACCCTAACGCGGCCATGATATCGGTGCCGGTAAGTGAATCAGAAGCCGTTGCCCGTGGAGAGTCGCTGATCATGGTAGATTTAGCGAAGAAGTGTTTCGTTATTGATTCCAGTCTCATGCTGCCATCTCCTGAATGATTATCTTCCCAGCCTCACCCCACAACTTTGTTACCCTCCCATCCCAAATGCGACAGTCGTCTTCAAAAATGGCGTCAAGCAGCGCCTTTTCGAGGTTGTCTTTATCAGGTTTGGTTTGGTGCGGTTTTCCATCCATTTCAGAGCGCTTCTTTTTGCTCCAACTTGGTGGCATCGGGATTACGAAAGTTACGTGGTAATGTGATTCGGGGAGGGATATTCGATTTAGCCTTACTTCATCGCAGAATGCTCGGTATCGTAGAACTGGTGGTCTTTTCTTCCATTTATCACTCTGCGTCATCCTTGGCTTGGGTATGGGAGTTATGTGATACTCGGTCATATCTTCACCTTATTCTCCGACAGTAAGATTGCTTGTGTCCTAACCATCCCCTCAAGGTGAGCTAGATGTGCACTATCGATGTCCATAACGTGCGTACGCCGGTCTATCTCGTCATGGCAAGCAGAGCAACACCACGCGCCGAATAGGTCAGGCGGCTTTATTCCAGTGCCGCATATCCCCGATAGCCGATAGTGGGCCAGCACCACGGTTTCGTTATTGCCGTTACAGATGCCCGGCAGCCTAACTTGGCACTCGCGGCCTTTAGCCTCTTTGCGTAAATTAGCCACGGATAATCCTCCACCAGATGTATGAGAGTAGTCCGGCCGGAATAAGGGAGATCCCCAGCGCAGTAACTGCAATAATTTCAATTACCATCTCTTTTCTCCTTCGCTGCTTTATCAATACATTTCTGATGAGCGTAAATAGAGCCGTCAGTCATTGGTTTGAAACAGAACGCGCAGACTGAGCGCTGTAGTTCAAGCATTCTTTCTACTCCTGAGTCTTAGCCAGCGTTTAGCTAATAACGGATAGATAGCGTCATATGTGGGTATTTCGCTGGCGGGGACTTGTTTGGTTGGCTTGGTTCGGTGGGATACTTTGAATTTGAGATTATCTAGTGCGATTTGTGTTGAACTGACATATCGACTCATTCACGTTCAATCCTCCATATCAGCGCCCATGCGATAAACAAAGGCCAAAGAAGCCCGGCCAATAGCGATGTGATATACACATTAGCCTTTCCCATTCGCAGTAATTGATTGCTGGTAAATTCGCAGACAATGCCAGCGACAAACATGTAAAGCGCCACTGCTATTCCGGTCATTAGCACCTCAGAAGTAGCTATAAAGTTGGTTGATAATGTTCTGGTTAGTCGTGCGACCGAACAGGTGTTTTATTGCGGCGTTAATCATTGCGTTGTAGCAGCGTTCGAACTCGTCAGGCTCCATGTTCGCGTAAGCCAAGCTCTTTGCCCTCACCTTCGTTTCGCCTTTGATGGTTGTCACGACGTCAAAAAATCCAGCCAGAATAGTCAGGTTATTCCTGAATTCTTTTTTCTGGGTATATTCGTCTGTGAATTCATAACCGGCGCTCTCTGCTGCCCAGTGAGCAAAGCAGAAGTTGAAGAAGGAGAACATCTTTCGATGGAAGGCAGGGTTGCGAGTTAGCTTAATGTCGGCGGTGTACATCTCGCCGTTTTTGAACTTGGTTAACCTTGGTAAGTCATGATCGAACGCTGGAACAAAAACGCCACCGGCATTCTTGACCATTTCGATTTGCATTGGTCACTTCCGAAACATCATGATGGTTAAGCCGTTTTTGGTTACTGCTTTCATCGTGTCACTATCAGTTAATTCACCAAGATTGAAAGCGTCGTACAGCTCGTTAATGGCTTTCTGCTTTCGCTCTTCTTTCTTGCGCTTATCCCATTGCTTCCAGATATTAATGCCAGCCCATCGGACTGATTTTAAAATGATGTAGAAATAACCTATCAAGGCCAGCCCAATATTCAGGCAAGTTAATATTTCATCGGGCATAGCGGCTTCTCCGGCGCGGCGGCTAGCTGCCTGATTATTAATTTAATATCCTCAATCCTGCCATCATCAGCTGAGTCAATCGTGTCAATTCTGTCCAGCATCACCAATGCTGCATTGGCAGGGTCGCTGCTTGTCCAACCATCCGGTATCTCCGGAGAGTTCAACTGTGGGGTGGTGTAGACGATGCGGCGGCGGGTGGGGTCGTATTGTTCATAAAATCCTTTATCGCAGTCATCCCAAACCCATTCAATGTCGTCGAACGTGCATACCCCTGACTGATACTGATAAACAGGCTCAGCCCTCTTTGCAGCTAACGCGATTCTTGCCAGTGCTCGGACTTCATCGTTTTTTGGCGTTCTCATTGCTGAATACCCTTCCTCAGCGATAATCTCTTCCAGTCTCTCTACAGTGAAACTATCTAATGCTTTCATGGTTTTGGCTCCTTCTCCGTTCTTAATGTTTCATCAAAAATTCTCATGCTTTCTGATTTAAATCGGATTACATCATCTGATATTTCTTTGAAATTAATTTTCTTTCTTGAGCGTTGTAGGGTGTATCCCCTGCTTGCCATGTACCAAAGAAAGGTATCGACGACGTAGATATGACCATCACGTGCATTTCCGTTTTCGTTAGCATTTTCGATAATCCAGTGCATTGCTTTGAACAAATCCTTTTGGTCGTGAAAGTCCCGAAACTCATTTGGTAAGTAATCACCACTTTCAAGCCAATTTCTTAGTTCACTCATTCACTCTCTCCCTTGATTCGAATACCGGCAGTGCGGAGGATTTTTTTGCAGTCGCTAATGGCGTTGTATGCCGACAGAGGGTCGTCGTATTCGTCTTGCGTTGGCAACTCCACCTCGATGCTTTCGCGGCTGGCTTTCCATGCCGTCCGCATGTCTAACACTGACGCTTTAGCTAAGTTGGTTAACTCGTCATCGTCTCTACACTCAAATGCAAGGCGGTAAGTCGTTGGCATTTTCGATTTAAGCCAAACTTCAAAGTCAGACTGCGATTTAGTTATGTCCATCATGATTTCCTCGAATTGATTTACAGCAGCACTTCCGCGTCACTGTCACGCTCATGTGATGCAAAATAGATATCCCACTCGCTGTAGTAAATTCCGTTGTACCTTGCACCTGAACAATCATCGATTTCATCAGCGCCAAAGCACTCTTCGTAAATTGCTTGGAAGGTGTTTTCAGGTAACTGGCTTAGGAATTTAATGCGGAGGTCTTGTTCGTGGCGTCTTTGCTGCTCTATCTGCTGTTTGATGTATTGGCCCAAGGCGTTCATGATTTCCTCGTCATGTTCAGCTTGGCTCGCAGTTCAGCGATGTGATCCAGTGCCTTCTCGTTACTAACCGGTATGTGAAGTTTGGGGATTTGCACTACCGGCGCGGGGATCGGCTCACCAGCTTCAATGCGCTTCGACATATCAGCCAGCTCTTTGCCGCAACGTTTCCGTAAGTCCTGCTCAGATAGCCCCTGCACTCGCTGCTGTGAGTAAAGCTTTGTGACCATCCAGTAAGCTGGGTTGCTGGGCCAGGGGAATGCTTCGGCACTGCTGAACATGTCACGACGCTTGGCATAGTCCATCACCATGTCATAAAGCTCATCCGCATCGGGCAGTCCAGCCACCTTCAGCGCACCTTTCTTGCACCATGCAATGAATTGACCGGGTGACGGCCAGAACGGTGATTCACTAGCTCGGGCATGTTGCATACCAGCGGATAACTGCTCACGACTGCGAATACCGTTTTCAGCAAAGGCGGCGATCCACTGACGTTTGGCAGCCACTTCATCAGCGGGATTGCGAAACGTGGTTGATACGGCGGCAGGGAATACCTGCTTCAAGTTTTTGAATAGTGCATCCACCATCTTTTCAGCTTCGGGATTCACCATCTTCACGGCTTCTGGCGCAGATCCAACCATGCGGGCCAGCGCAGAACCATCACGATTATCGATAATGCGAGTTAAGTTGCTCATATGAACTCATTCTCCCATGCCTCTTTGTCGTTCCAGTGGGTCTGGTTATTTACGACTTGAGTCTGCTGGCTGATCGGATACTTCGGTTTGAATAGGCCTTGATAGCTGTTGGCTATGCTGGCGTCGATTACGGCTGATGGGTCGTGCCCCTCGTCAAAACATTCTTTCAGGAGGTTGAACGCTTTGGTAACGGTGAGCATCGACTTGATTGGTTTCTTCGATTGTGACCGGTAGCTAACCCATTCAATCCAAGATTGCTTGTTAAGCCATTCAGGGATTTCTACAGCGAGAGGATCGAACCCTTTAACTTTCCCCTTTGGGGGATTAAGGGGGTTAGTATTTATATTGTCTTTGGTAAGACTGTTTAGGGTGTCGGGTGGTTTCGCCCAATTTGAAACCTTTTTTTGCCCATTATTATGGGTGGTTTCGCCCAACTTTTTTGGTGGTGCTTTTGTGGTGTTTTTTGGTTGTTTATTGAGCGCCCATTGCTCCAAATTGACGTTGACGCTAACAATCTTGAAGCCACCAACTTTCCTGAGGTTGATGATTCTTCTTTCTGCTAAAATCTTAAGTGCATCCGCTACATCTGAATCGTCCAACTCGGTCATATCGGCGATGTATGTGTTGGTGACCTTATCCTCAGACTTATTCCATCCGAACGTGCAATAAATAACAGCGTCGAATACCTGATGCTCTCTCCCTGCAAGTTTAAGTTTTGGCTTAAGCTTTCCTATGCTTGAAGCAACTCTAAAATAGCCTTCATCCAAGGTGGCCACATGACCTCCTGAATCATCTCTAATTACTTTCTTGTTAATGAAGTCCACTCGCCGAAGATTAGAGTTCATGGTCTTCCTCCGGCTTAAGCAGGGTAAATTGATTATCAAAGAAAACTACAGCGCCACCATCCTTGGTTAAGTACCTTACAAGTTCTGCGCCAAACATTGCCAAGCGAATTACAAGCTCATTTCTACCGCCATATGCGTTAATTCCAAAATCACTAAAATGATCTGCAACATCAACTCTTCCGAGCGATTCAAAACTAATCAGGTTGTATTTTTCTATTAAATCATTAACTGTTTTAGCTGCCCCGTCAGGGATAACTAAGTGACAAGCAGATATGATTTTTTCAATCGGACACTTAAAAAACTCTCGGTCTTCATTGACTCTGTGACGAGCTAGAATTTTGTGAATTTCTTTTTCGTGCTTTTCAGGTGAAACAGATATAAAGCTTTCAACAACTGAAAATTTTGTTGGCACACCTGTTGTTCGTGATAATTCATTAGCTCTTTGGATAGGGTGAGTTGTCGTCATTCCAACTTTAAATATTCCCGGCATGGAGTCATTCTGGAGGATATACACCCAACCATTTGCTTTGAATGTTTCGGGAAATTCCATTAATTTTTCTGTTGGTGGTTCATTCATCCATTTTTCTAAGTTATTCATTTGGCCTCCATGCGCTCAAACTCAATTACCCAGCACCACGGATTAACTTCAAAGGTGTTGTCTGGATAAATTCCATCCCATAATTCACGGAACCACAGCCACGCATCCAGAGAGCCGCCAGTAGCTTCACGTTCTGCTGGGTAACCCTCTGCCATAGCATCGCCAGTGCTGATAGTGTTAAGCCGCTCAACACGAACACCGGTGATTAGCAGGTTGATACGTGATGCCCAGCGCGGCATGTGGATTGATGGTCGCCACGACCCCTCATACTTCATGTTTGAGGTGTTAGGCTTCCAATAGGCTGAATCAGGGATTGAATACAGCCCGTAATCACCATGTTTTTGTTCGCAGCTAGCCTTGTATATGCGGGCGGCCGCTTGCTCATCACCTTTGACCATATTGTCTTGCCAATCGACACAAACACCATCCTCGTTGCCAAGAAGAGCAAATGTCTCGCGAACCCATAACTGATCGCCCACCGCACCCAGCGGACAGGTATAACCTTCATCCTCATCAGCCACGCCAAACACATCCTTTCTTGCGGGTTGCAGATAACCGTCTTTGTCTATAACACCCGGTGTGTACCAGTGGGCCGTGAAGTCCATCGCTCTATGAATGGTTTGTGGGTGAAAGTGCTCGGACGGCTGAACCTTCATGATCCGGCGAGTCTGCGTTTTGCGACCACTGAGAATGGCATTGACCATTTCGGAATTGAAAAGTATTGGCTTCTCGTTCATAATTACTCCTGTTGTTTTGTCCAGTTAAAACGACATCGTTATCTGCTGTTCTGAAGCCTCTGTTAGCGCAGGGGCTTTTTGCTTTCCGGTCACCGCAATCACAGCCTGCCTTGCGATTTCCCTTATCACGCTCGTCTCCCATATCTTCTCCAGAAGAACAAACGTCACTGCCATATCATGTACGTTCAACCGGCTTACCTTTGATTCGGCCCAGCCAGCCTCCCGCGCAAACTTGCTCTGGCCCTTGATAGCCATTCGGCTTCGTAGCTCAGATTCAACTTCCATAATTCTCTTGCTGTTACTTGCACGTTCCATTGCGTACTCTTCCCTTGTGATTTAGATGTTGTTGTTCCTCCCCGATGATCTGGGGATTTAGTTTTGATGGGCGCTTTTCAGCGCAGAGGATTTAATGAGCGGGT
Source organism: Yersinia vastinensis (assembly GCF_044905075.1). Lineage (NCBI taxonomy): Bacteria > Pseudomonadati > Pseudomonadota > Gammaproteobacteria > Enterobacterales > Yersiniaceae > Yersinia > Yersinia vastinensis. Next base: position 2,170,636 of record NZ_CP173260.1, on the reverse strand, counting down.
GGTGATTAAGCTGCTAAATGTTTGTTATTTGGGAATGGCTTCAATTCTTCAGCCTCCACGCGACCATCATCATGAATGATGACCGTAATATTCCGTCCGAAGGCCAAAGCCTTGCTGATCGCACTCTGTCGAATGCCAAAAATTTCAGCCGTCTTCTCTTGGCCTTTACTGGACACAAACTCTTCTAACGGGATTCGTTCCATAAAGGTCTCCTTGTGAATCAATATCAATTATCACTGTTAGTAATGATACTGTCAACACTAATGGTGATTGGTGGATATTCCTATTGGTGATAAATTTAGCCTATGAAAAAGAAGCCTTTAACAAACGAGCAGTTAGCTGACGCTGAAAGATTAAAGTTAATCTTTGAAGCTAAAAAAAATGACCTCGGCCTTTCGCAGGAAACGCTGGCCGAGCAGCTGGGCATGGGCCAAAGCGGAGTGTCTCAACTATTGAATGGTTCTAACGCTATAAACGCGACGCATGCAGCTCAATTTGCAAAGGCACTAGGAATCAAAGTTGATGAGTTCAGCCCTTCGTTAGCTAGAGAAATAGCCGAAATGTTTGAGGCTGTAGACCAAAATGGAAATCAGGTAAGGCGTTATACGTACCCGCTTCTTACTGAAGTTCAGGCGGGGGCATTCGCTGCGGTAGGATCGTTTCGTGAGGCTGACGCAAAATGCTGGGTTGATACGACCAGAAAGGCGAGCAATGATTCATTTTGGCTGGAGGTTTCTGGGCATTCCATGACGGCACCACCAGGAAGCAAACCGAGCTTTCCAGAAGGTATGTTGATCTTAGTTGACCCAGCAGAAGATGTTGACCCTGGTGACTTCTGTGTCGCCGGTATCTATGGAGATACCGAAGTAACATTCAAGAAATTCGTTTGGGAGGATGGCAAGCCATGGCTGGAACCTCTAAACCCCAATCCTCGCTACCAAAGCATTGAGTGCAATGATAACTGCCGGATCATCGGGAAGGTAGTTAAGGCTCAGTGGCCCGAAGAGACATTCAGCTAACCCACTGCTAGCCCATAACTTAGGGGGCGAAATGAAAAACTATGCAGTTCCAATCATTCTGATTGTGATAGCTATCATAGGTCTCCTATACGCCAACCGCACATCAGAGAGAATAGCTCAATGGGTTAGCCAGGTGTTATCGTTTATCTTCACTGCTAGCCCATAGAGGGGTGGGTAAAAGTAAGTAAATAATTAATTTAATACAAATAGTTATATACAGCGATAAATAAATTTGATCGTCGTATATAAAATGTTTAACATATTGCACCTGTTTTCCAGTTGCTATACTGTGTCTGAAGGATATACTTTGCTTGAGTAGGAGCAAAAAACTTAGGGATAGGCTTTTCTCTCTACCTAAAGACTTTACGTGGGATGAGTTAGTCACCCTAATGAAACAGTATGGGTTCAGCACACTAAATGGCTCTGGTTCAAAAAGAAAATTTATAAATGAAAATAAACGCATAGTGGCTCTTCACTGTCCACATCCAGGTAACATTGAGAAGGCCTATGTCCTCAAAGAAGTTAAAATTTTGCTAGAAGAGTTAGAAGCTCATGAGTAACATGCTGAAATATAAAGGATTCTATGGTAGCATTGAATTTTCCATTGAAGATATGGTTCTTTATGGAAAGATTGAATGTATCAATGACTTAGTAACATATGAAGCTGCTGATTTGCCTGGGTTGAAATCTGCTTTTGAGGAGGCTGTGGATGATTACATTGAAACTTGCGCTATTGTGGGAAAAACCCCAGAAAAGCCAATGAGTGGTTCTTTTAATATAAGAATTGGTGAAGATCTTCATAAAAAAGCATATCTAGCGGCTAAAGATGCGGGTATTTCGCTGAATGAAATAGTTAAAAACTCAATAGAAGAGAAGTTGGTTGGTAAGAAAGAATTTCATTTTCATATTGAGCGACGCTCTGAAGAGTCTAGAGATGCATTTGGCTATGTTAAAAGATCAAGTGAATCAGCCAAATGGGTTGGCACAGTAGAAAAAGGGACGCATCACTAATGCTTGATAAAATCATATTCAAAGGCTTCGAGGTTACCTCATCAGAATATAATGAGTATAAAGATGCTGAGGGTGGGAAGTTTAGGGTTTTATTCGACCATTATAAGTTACTGCAAGATGCAGATGATGATGGTAACAGGGAAATTATAATAGAAGCAGCGCCCTCAATAAATGGCTACAGTGAAGACGGGGAAGATGAAGACGATTTGGCATTCAAAGTTAAAATAGCCCTTCGGTTGTATTTTGACTTTGAATCAGATAGAGACATGACTGAGGATGAGTGCTCTAAAAATTCTTGGTTCTTCGATAATTTCGTATCAATAGCCACGAAGTTAACTGTTGAATCAACTCTAAAACATACTTCAATAAAATCAATTGAACTTCCTTGGTCTAGGCCTAAAAAATAATACCTAACCCGGCCCCGCTGCCGGGTTTTTTGTGCCTGTAATCTGACAATCTCACCACCCTACCCGCTTTAAACACAACTCATCTCACACTTTTCACGCCTGATAGCCAGGTACGAAGGGTCACGTCTGAATTATTTTCAAATTAAATTACCTTAAAAATCAAAATCAAAATCACCACTAGTAATTTATTATCACCATTAGTGTTGACTATCGAATTACTAATGGTGATAATCATTCCATCAACACGGCAGGAAGCCAAAAGTACGACAGGAAGTGTTCTTTAAGATAACGGCGCTGAAAAGTGCAAAACAACCAAAACGAATGAGTTTTGGGATGGTGATTCCGGGTGATACCCGGTAGCAAGTGGAGAGGCGAGAAAGAAATCGTTTCTAGCAAGCCTAGAGTCTCAGGCGAAAGTGTCCACTCAGCTAAAAGCAGCGAGCGTGAAATTAATCACACGCCACCATCACCAAAGCTCATTAACTGGAGGTAACACCATGGCTCATCAAGGTTATGACAACGCCAGACAGCGCCGTAACGATAAGCGCTTGGCTCTCACAGCAGCATACAACGCACAACACGGCATCGTAGAACCAGAGTCACGCGAAGTTAAGCGCCCTACTCTGCGATTGAACCGCAAGCCCGTAAATCGCGTAGATTTGGCAGTCATGGTTCACACAACGAAGGTTTACGACTCTATTAACAATTGTTGTTTGCCTGAGGTAGCTAAGTTTGCAGCAGGCTTCCGTAAGTCAGAATCACTAACAGCGAGGTAGGTATGGGTAAAGAGTTAGATAAAGAAGCTGAGCAGAAACTCGAGCAGGTACTGAAGCAGATTCAGCTTGATTATCACTGCTCATTTTCTGAAGCGGTCGGAATTGCCAAAAAGTGGATTCAAGATTATGCCGACGAAAACGGTAACCGTAACGTTCGCAAAGAAGCCCACCACATAGTTAAGGGGTAAGAGAATGATATTTGTAGAACTACCACGTGAAGTACAGTTGATAGCAGCTCAGACACTTTCGAACAGGCTTTCAATGTTAGGCGTAGCAATGAATGAGCAAATAGAGCCAGTTAAAACACTGGCTCGAGAGGTAAGAGAGGCATTTATCGAGATGTATTCTCAGCAAGAACCCGCTTCCGTTCAGCATGATAATGGTCAAGAACGTGGGTAAAAACATCCATAGCATCTTTAGCGTATGAAATTTTGCCTGCTTTTATCATCTCAATAACCACTTCGTGAGCTGCGTAGTCTGGATATTTTAGCGGGCTTAATCTATCTGACATTTCCATTTCCTTATTTTGACTGTGGAATAACCAACATATCAATTTCCTTTGACTGTGGAAAGCAGGGAAAACACGGCTGGGCGTGGCTAAATATCCCAGCACAAATTATATGTGGTCATTTAGGTGGCCTTTTTTATTGGCAGGTAAATGAGGAATGAATGATGACTACACCAGAGCTTTTTGCAAATGAATGCGCAACGGATTATTTAAAATATCGAGCTAAGTCAACTCGGCATGAGCGCGGAACGGTGGCCCGTAAATTTTACATTCAACTGGCATGGTCAAGTCGTCAATATTTGCGCTATTGGAATGTAGAGTCATCCCAGTGACCTTACCCCTGCCACTTAACCGGTGGCAGCAATAAGACCACTAGATGAGGTGATGTATGACAGAGGCAATTAAAACAGGCGGATTAGCATTTCCGTTTAATGACATTGGCGGGAATTGCGACCCCGGAATGACGCTCAGGGATTATTTTGCAGCCAAGTACATGCAGGGTGTGAGCGCTAACCCTGAAAGATTGTACAGCAACGATGACTTGGCAGAAGAGCCTACCAGATGGCAGACGCAATGATTAAGGCGAGAGGGTGAGATATGGAATGGATTAATTACTCAGAACGAAGGCCGGAAACTGCTGGCGTTTATCTATGGCGAATGAGTAGCCGGGCAGCAAAGGGCATTAACGTTATAGCCAGAAAGAAATTCAGATTGCGCGGCGCTGGTTATCAGGATGTTCTTTCCCCTGAGTTCGATTACTGGGATGGGTATTCGGTGACTGTCCCTAGTGAATTGCAGTGGGCTGAGAATGATGAATCGGTGCCTGATATCTTATTTGAATCCCTGCCAGAAGCTAATGAATGCCCATTCTGCAAAAAAAGACCGATCATCAAAGCATTTGAGTGGGACCGCGGTTGTCGAGTAAATCCGGAACCATACATCCTCAATAAATTCCAACTGAAGTGTTGTGGATGGATTGCCGCTGTAACTTTCGACTCCCCAGTTGTCGCTATTGAATCCTGGAATTCTAAGCTAACCGGTTAACCCTTCCCACCCACCAATCCCCAGAGTAAGCCTGCCAATCGTCGGTGCTTTGCTGTGGGCTAAACACAAGGAAATGAGCATGAGTATTTTATTTACCAACACAGACACAAACCCATCAGTTGATAGCGGAAAGTCCAAAGCAGTAAAAATTGGTGACTTCACTATTTCGAATTATGCAGACGGAATAATTTGGATTGAATCAGATTCGGCTGGTGATGCTGGGTCATTTGACCTCAAAAAGTTCGAAGCCGCTATTAAGTCTTTTTACGAAGCAAACCTTTAAACATTAAACCGGAGTATCCCATGCAACTTGCATTTGCTGGGCAGACCGCATCGGGCTGCTCTACTAACTATTTGACCAAAATTCAGCATTCACCGGCCTACCGCCTTACATCAGCCAGCTTCACTCCTCCACCTCGCAAGAGCTTGTTGGACAAGATAGTCGAGTTTCTACGCAGTAAGGGGAATCCGCTATGACATACGCAGAAATTAACGAAGCACGGAAGCTTTACAGCTCATTGAGCGAGCAAGAATTGGAACAGGCAGGACGAGTAGCCACTCGGCAAGAGAAAGCACTCAAGGTCAGCAATCTGATTAAAGTCTTTGAGCAACTACCTGACTTTGACCGTGAGGCTTTCGGTATTTTAGTTGATGAGTACGACTTCGAAGGACTAGATACCGCGCTCTACAACGTTCTGCTTGATAACGCAAAGTGGCAGCGTGTAATGGAAATACAGCGCCACTTAGCTGAACACGACGAGGCAGCATGATGGAGCCGGGCCACTATCAAGATATTTCAAACGAGGATTATCACTCGGGGCCGGGAGTCAGTAAGTCGCAACTGGATGATGTGGCTATTAACCCCGCAATACTCACATGGAAGAAAACAGCGCCAGTAGATACGGAGAAGCTCAAGGCACTGGATATGGGCACCGCCCTGCACTGCCTACTGTTAGAGCCAGATGAGTTTGATAACCGCTTTACCAAAGCACCAGAGTTTAATCGCCGAACCACTGACGGCAAGGCAGCAGAAAAGGATTTTCTGAAAGAGTGCGAAGAGTCAGGGAAGACTGTCATGGATTTTGAACAGCACAGGAAGCTGGGATTAATGCGAGGAAGCGCCTTAGCTCACCCGGCGGCGCGATACTTTTTAGAAGCAGAAGGATACTGCGAATCGTCTATTTACTGGCGAGATGAGGAAACGGAAGAGCTGTGCCGAATACGCCCAGATAAGTTTCTTCGAAGTCAGCCAATTATCGTCGATGTGAAAAAAGTCGCTGACATGGATCGCTTCTCTCGCCACATCGAAGAATTCCGGTATCACGTGCAGGATGCCATGTACCGGGATGGTTATCTTAATCACTTCAACGAATACCCCACTTTTATCTTTCTTGCCGTTAGCGAAACAATCGACTGTGGCAGATATCCGACTCGGGTATTCCAGCTTGATGCCGACGATGTTGCAGCCGGGCACGAACTTTATCGCAAAAATTTACAGACCTATCACGAATGCCGACTCAGCAACGAATGGGGCGGTGTAGAAACCATTTACCGCCCGGCATGGGCAAGGAAAAAGAACAATGACTGACATCGCCAATATCGAACTAAGTAATGAGCCGTCCATCACTAATGCGAACGTGGCTATTTTCAGCCCGCAAAACTTAATGGCTATCCAAAACTTTGCAACTCTAATGGCAAGCGGTCGCTCAACAATCCCAGCGCATCTTGCCGGTAATAAAGCTGACTGCATGGCAGTTGCGATGCAGGCCGTTCAATGGGGAATGAACCCGTTTGTAGTTGCTCAGAAAACTCACGTAGTCAGTGGAACACTTGGATATGAAGCACAGCTAGTTAACGCGGTGATTTACGCAATGGCTCCCACCAAAGACCGGATCCATTATGACTGGTTCGGGCAGTGGGAGAACGTGATCGGCAAGTTCGCAGAGAAAACATCCCCAAAAGGCAACAAATACATTGCACCAGACTGGACGCTGGCTGATGAGAAAGGCTTGGGCATTAGAGTTTGGGCCACGATGAAAGGCGAGGATGAACCACGCGTTCTTGAGTTGCTACTGTCTCAGGCGCAAGTAAGAAATTCCACTTTATGGGCCAGCGACCCCAAGCAACAGTTGGCCTATCTCGCAGTTAAGCGCTGGTCTCGCCTGTACTGCCCAGAGGTTATTCTCGGCGTCTATTCCACTGACGAGTTGGACGGTAAGCCGAAACCTGAGCGTGACGTAACGCCTCGCACTAATGCTGACCTGAACAAGATGATTAATACGAAAAAACAGGAACCTATCGAAGGAGAATTGGAGTCTACGAAGGTCGAGGAGCGCTCTCCTGACACACTGCTTTCTGATTTTACTGCCGCCGCCAGCAATGCAAAATCAGTTGCTGAGTTGGATAAATTCTTCAAGTACAGTCAGCGCGTTCTTGCAGATCACCATGAGCAACTCGAAAAAGCCACCGACATTTACGGTATCCGCAAGGCTGAAATGGAAGAAGTTCCAATGTGAGACTGTTATGACAAAACCCTATGAACCATGGGAAGGATATGAAGAGCAGTTTATGAGGGAGGTTGCTGGATATATGCCCGGCAGCCTGATAGCTGAAAAACTTGAACGCTCTATTCAGTCTGTTTACTCAAAAGCTTCTGACATGGATGTCACCCTAATTTCAAATCGACCGGCTCGGCGATGGACAGAAACGGAATTGCAGTTACTTGGCAAGGATGCCGACGAGAAAGTAGCTAACTTAACTGGCAGGACGCTGAAATCAGTTATGTGCAAACGCACCTCATTATCCATTCCAAAAGCAGCCTAATCCCCTCCCCAATTTAACCGGCAGTCAATCTGCTGAGGACTTTCTATGTCTGCAAAAGTATACGGACTCGATAGCAGTCTTATTCATGACGCCAGTCCGAAAGACGGCTTTGTCGTTGATGTTGTGAGATTCAGTGATTACGCGGTTCTAGAGAAAAAGTGTCAATCGCTGGTTGCTGAGAATGCTGTGATGAAGGAAATCATAAACTCAGTAACCGACCTTGATAACGAACCTCAATATCACAGCGAGGGAATGGGTTGTGGTCTTGAAGATAAAGGCATCACCGACCGCTACGACGCTATGCAATATGGCTGGGATTGCGCGATGAGCCGGATATACGGTGAGGTTATTCCTTGCGCAGAAGAGTTAAGTTTTCCAGCCACGGACGCAGCGATTAACGAGATAAAGGCGTGGGGTGTTGATTCGTTTTCTGACGAACTCGGCCTATTGGCTAGTCACTACAGGACAACAACTCCGCATTACAGAATAATAAAATCAATTTTATTCCGAGCAGTTAATCTCGCCGCCAGCCTGAGGGGTGACAACTGATGAGTAACATAAAAGATAAAGTAATACTGATGGATTCGGCGGAAGCGGCAAGCATTAAAACCGTTACTGGCTGGACTTCCTCTGACGGTAGATTTTTCGGCAATAACGAAGATTTGGCTCGGTACGCCGGATCAACTCACCGAAAGTGCCATAACAACCCCGAGCACCCAATTTATCCGGTAAATAGCTATTGTGATATTTGCCACGCAGAAAAGCGGAAGGCAAAGTTCCAAGCAATGCCACGCAAACCGTGGCAAGGCGAGCCATTAACTATCGATTGTGACGATCGGTTCTTCTTCGATGCTGATGACCTTAGAGATTACTGTACGGAACACCTTGTTCTTCCTCATGAACTAGAGCTTGTTATCTGCGAACCAAACTACCCAAGTGAAATTGATGGCAGCGATTTCTTCTGCGACAGCCTGCCAGACGATGGAGAATTACCTTCAGAGCTTCAGGAGGCATTCGACGCTCTCAATGCCGCCATTCGCAAGAGTGGGCCTCTTTCGTGGTCGGCGGGCAAGTATGCAGTAATCATTCCAGACGATTTTCTTGATGCTGAAATTATTGCAGAAATTAAATCCGAGAGGGAGGCATGATGGATAAGCATATTGAAGACTTGAAGCAGTACGACACTGAAAATCGACTTGAAGAGATTATGAGTACCAATCATTACGGCGTGCATGTTCATGCTATGACCAAAGAAGCGCTACATAGCAAATCAGCAATCGCAGTAGAGTTGGCTTGGCGTGACCTTCAAATATCTAACTTGCTAGCCAAGCTGGAAGCGGCACAGAAGCTAGCACAGTATTACCTTGAGCAGCGTGATGCAGCCGAACAAGTTTCAGCGGCAGCGCTTCGTGACTGGTCGAAAGAAGGTCAACGCGCAGAGGCAGCAGAGGCGCGGCTACTTGTGCCTGTTAAGTTGTCCCTGTCTACGGTCCTATCTCGCGCCCATGCTGTTGAGCGGATTATTGCCGCTGGCTATCCGGTTGAAGGGGATGAGTGATGACTATCTTCATGGAATTACGTTGTGAGTTGCGCGGTGACGGTCGCAATGAGGATAACAATCGCTGCTGGTCAGATGACAATGACGGCCCTCAGTCACATGGCTGGGATTCTAAAAAAGGGGCTGATAAAAACGGCATTGCTTATTATAGCGAATGTTGCATCGGCGACAAGGGAGTCATGGAGGATGAGGCTAATAATTATAATGATTATGCAGATTCAGAAGATGATTGTATTCACGTAATTCCATTGTTCACAGCAGCTAAACCTGTGGAGGGCTAATGTTAATTGGTTTCGTTCTACTCGTCACCTCATGCCTTACCTGCACCGCCCAACCAGTAACAGAAGACATCTACCCTACTCAATCTGAATGCCAACAAATATCAACGCTGATACATGAGCGGCGGCCTGATGCTGTGCTTATGTGTAGCGAAGTCTATCGCTAACGCGCTTTAACCAAACCACGGACTCACAGAAACGGATTTCACTATCTGGAGATTCCCTATGCCTATTTAAATGCTCCCAGTCGAGCGTAAATTCCCGCTGCCTGCTGAATTAACAGGCCGTATTAATGACCTTATTCACAAGTATGACGGTGAAATAGGTTTCAGTGAAATCCTTGGCGTGCTGGAAATCGTCAAGTTTGGGCTGCTTAACCAACAAGCGAATGAGGTGGCTTGATGGACGATATCAGCGAACTCATTCTAACCGTGTCCCGCGCGCCTGATGACGGACGTGACCATAAAGAAGCCTACTTGTGGGACATGAAAATAAAGCAGCGGCTACGAACCGGCGATAAATCAAATAGACCGGTGCCGCGGCAAGTTGTCCCGCCTACTCCGGTAAAAACGGTGAAGTCAGTGAAAGCGAAAGTGAGAAAGATAATGGAGGCGGCATGAGTGACTTTGGCGGCAGCCACACACCGGACAACCTGAAAGATTTATGGATGACCCCCGCCGATATATTCACCGCACTAGACATCGAGTTTGGCTTTTACCTTGATGCGGCAGCCAGTCAGAAAAGCGCCCTGTGCGCTCGATATATCACAGAGCAAAGCGATGCACTGAATAGTGCATGGGAGAGTTGTGGGGCTATCTGGTGCAATCCACCCTATTCCGATATTTCACCCTGGGTAAGCAAGGCCGCCGAGCAATGCAAAGCACAACTCCAGCCAATTGTGATGCTTGTGCCGGCCGATTCATCTGTCGGCTGGTTTAGCCAAGCACTGCAATCAGTCGATGAGGTGCGATTCATTACCGATGGCCGTATATCGTTTATTCGCTCTGACACTGGCAAACCAATCAACGGCAATAACAAGGGCTCGCTGTTATTCATCTGGCGACCATTCATCAAGCCTCGCTGCATGTTCACCACGGTTAAGCGCGATGAGCTAAAGGCGATTGGGCAGGAAATATTGACCGGGAGTAAAGCAGCATGAAACTACCAAAAATATCAAGCGGCACCCTGTTCTGGATTTGCATAATCGGATACGCAATAGCAGCAACGATTTATACGTTTAGTGGTGCGGGGTGAGTTGTGACTCCTGAAGAAAAACAGAACGCTCTCCAATCGGCTGCAAAGAACTGTAACAACGAAATTAAAACCACCTTAGCCGCTCTGCCGGCTAACACAAACAAAGACTCCATCACCCGCCCTATCATCCTGCGCCACTACGAGAAGATAAAGCCACTTGGCTACAAGCTGGCTTGGCTTCTTTTCGCCATCGGAGTACTGAATGGTCAGTTTAAGTGGAACCGGTGATGGGATTGATAAAGAGATAAGAGGCCAGCTATGACTAATGTTGTTGTGGGAGTCCAGCCCATTCTGGTCACTAGAGAAACAGTTCAACAATTACTTGGCGGGATATCTCGCACCACATTCTGGCGCAAGAAAAAGGAGTGGCGAGAAAAAGGAACCCCGTTTCCTAGCCCTGCACCCGGTACAAATCCAATTAAAGGCGGCGATCAGTACCGGTACAGTGATGTGATTTGTTTCTTCCGCTGTCAGGGGTTAATTGACTCGACGCAGGAGTAGATATGCGCAACAAGCAAATCTACAGCCTCTTGCTGCTCTTTCAGATAAGCGTGCTGGTCATAAACAGCCAGTACGCCACCGAGCTTATGCCCTAGCACTTTTTCTGAAACGTGAGGGAGAACACCTAACTCGCTCATTTTAGTTTTTGCAGTGCGCCGTAGGTCATGCATTCCCCAACTTTCACCCCCCATTTCGGCACTGAGTACCATTGCCATATTTAGCAGAACGCCAGCAGACATAGGCCGGTCTTCTTGGACAATGGCGGGAGGGAATACCTGCTTGAAGTCCGGATAAAGAGAAAATGCTTCTTCCAGTAATTTCACAGCTTCTTTTGATAATCCTCTTGCAAATGGTTCACGGGTCTTAGAGTTTTCTGCAACAACCATCCATGTTCTATTTTTTAAATCAAACTCTGATTTCTTTGCTTTTCTAAGCTCAACACCGCGGCAAGCTGTTAGCAAAAGCAGCTTTATAAATATTTTGTTTTGATGGGTTATCGTTGATGCATTTAGAGTGTTCCAAAATAACCCAATCTCTTCATCGCTAAAGTGACGACGTCTGGCCTTAACCGGACGACCGACATCCTGAACTCTGAGATTGACCACTGGATTTACTTTTATGTACTCAGTGCGGATCGCATAAGAGAATACCTGTTTCAATTTTGAAAGCATGATCCCTGCAAAGGTCTCAGCGCCATTCTCACGCATTCGTTTAAAAACAGGTTGCCAGTGGGATATCTCCATATCATCAACCGTCATCCCCCCGACGTAAGGGGTTATGTGCCGTGAAAAAGCCCTATCCCAATAATCCAGCTTAACCAACCTCTTGGCTTGAGCGCTCTCTAACCAGTGACTTATACAAAGTGACACCGTAACAGATGCAACTTTGCTTTCCAGCTCCATTTCTTTAACTGTGATCGGGTCCCTTCCAGATAAAAGAATGCGCTTGGCCTCTTGAACCATTTCACGTGCTTCTTTCAGGGATAAGTCATCATAAGAGCCAAGAGTCATCCTTCTAGGCTTTGATCCAAACCGGTATCGATATTGAAACACGACAAGCCCTAAAGGAGTGATCCTGATTGATAGTCCGCCACTGTCTGGCATCTCTATCAATTTAGGAATTGGCTTACCTGACAACTTCCTGAGTTTGGCATCACTGAGCACTGTGTACATCTCCACATTATGTACATTCATATGTACACAAATTGCGTGGCATAGACAAGTATGAGATGAAACAGTTTGAAACGGGTGGTTGGAGGTAACACAGTAGAATCACTGGATTAGCACGTTTGATTGAAACAGGATGGAACAGGGTTAAACTGAGGGTATTGCTTACACGACAGATCACATGCAAGACGTAATTATTGTTTAATTTCGAAAAGTTGCGACATCAATTTAACCCACGTTTGTTATATTGGTCCGCAACTGTGTGCAAAATTCAGTTTGTGACATAGATCATGCCACAAAGGGGTCTCATATTATCACTACTTAATACAATGACAAACACTATCACGACTCCCCTGCACCATGGTTTCTCTATCACCAGACGTCAGTTCAGAATAAAATGAAGTGCCCATGAAAATACATCGGCGATACTCGCACTAAACAGTGATAATGATCGCCGACAAAGTTATCATGCTTAAATTGCTCTACGATCACCATGATATCAACACCGTATAACTGAGGGTCAACTATTGCAGCGACAACCTGTTACGTCCTCCAGAATTTTGTCGATTGGTTATGATCCCGAAAATCGCATGCTGGAGATACAGTTCCGTGAACAAGGTATTTATCAATATCTTGGTGTCCCTGAACGTGTTCATCAGAATTTTATGTCTGTAGTTTCAAAAGGTCGTTTTTTTGATGGCGTGATTAAAGGTAAGTTTTTGTGCCGAAAAATTGGCTAAATAAAAAATAATCAAAATAAAAACATATCATTACACCACACTGAAACGGTTACTTCGATGATAGATATTGGCAAAGAAGTTCACCGTTTCAGACGAGAACAGTACTATTTACTAAAATTCTCACCCCATAAAATAGCGCCATAAATAAGATATAGGGACGACAAACAACAACGCTGGCAAGAAATTCACTACCGCAAATATTTTAATCTGAGCAATTCGTAACCCCACCGCAATCATAATAATCCCACCACAGGCCGAAAAATCAGCAAAGGCGATATCATCCATATAAGGCATAATAAGCTTTGCCAACAAAACCAAAGCAATCTGAATGAGCAATTGGGGAATAGCAATCGCCACCAGCGCAATGCCCAGAGAGATAGAAAAAATGAGTGCGGTGAAAAAGTCCATCAGGGCTTTTACAAATAGCAGCTGAAAATCACCGGTGATCCCTTCAGTTAAAGAACCAACCACCCCTAGCCCGCTTGCACAAAACAGTACAATCATTGCCGTGAAGCTTTGTGCAAATTCTTGCGGTGGCAGTGTACTACGCGATGGGATTACTCGCTCTAATAAGCCGCGGGTCTTATTTGCCCCCCATTTTACACCCTGCTCCAGTGACAATAACTCTCCTACTGCTGTCCCGATAATCAATGCCAAAATCACCGCTGGCATAAAATGCACTTTTATAACCATCACGATGCCGATGGAAATTGAGGCCAACGCGAATGTTGCAGGCAGCCCCTCTTGCAAACGTTTGGGTACATGGCGGGCAAGTAAGACACCAACAATACCGCCGAGAATTATCCCCGCGCTGTTAATAAATGGCCCAACCATAGCATGCTCCTAATCGCTAAAACGCGTACTGAGAATTAAAATTGTGTCTGTTTTAGAATTAGAAAATTTCGATAATAGCTAAAGACAAACAACCAAAGCGCCGAGGTAATTCTTTGACATATCACTTTTGGCGAAGCAAATGAATTTTATCATACATACCATCGGTGTCAGCCGCATAAAGGCAAATATCCCCGCCTACAATGATTTACATTATGATCTATTGCTTTTGAGTAACACTGGGTGTATTGCTATTTCAACAGGAAGTGCCCATAATAAATTTCCGTTTCCGTGTAGCAATGGTTACTGGAACGCCGCCCCGATTGTTTACGCAGTCGGGGCGTTTTATTTGGTCAGTCCCCCTCTTACACCAAAATTAACATCCCACTGTTATCCCCTCATAGATGAATGCTGTAGCTGGTTTGCGATAAATACTGAACAATAAAATAGATTCCATCCGTTTTTCTTCCGTATTTTGTTGTTTATGATTTGTTCACTGGTCAACAAAGGGGAGATATGTGATGAAAAGAGTCGCCGAGGTTCTGTCAGGTCTCGAACTTTACTTTCGCCAAACACATCAACAATGCTCTGAGAAAACATCTTGGTTTGTGCGCTGGCTGTATATTCCGATAGAGGAAAGAATGCAGATACTGGATGACCTATTAATGCCTTATTCCGCCAAGCCGCAAGAAAATAAACGTGCTGTGCAAGATAAGACAGATAGTTAAAGAAGAGAACTGACTGACAATGCTAATAGCTGAAAAGCATTCACTCAATTGAATGTGTTTTAGCCAAATTTATTGCCGCTTGAATTGCCGAGCGCGCTTGAGGGCTGTTTTTCCAACATGTTGACCCCACCATTGCGGCAGCGCTGCTGACCACCTCATTCATATCGGCCTGGCTTAGTTGACTCAATGAAGTAAAACCAAGTTGTTCCAGTCGCTTAATCACCGTGGGACCAACCCCTTTTACGGCCAACAATGCCTTACGTTCACAGTCTGAAAATGCCATGCTGGCCCCGAGTTAAAATAGCATCATCACAAATCAAAACATGATTCATTTGATATAGAACCATGCTTTCTATTCGTTGTTACTTAATCTATAAATTTTTCTAGCACACTGAGTTAATGAGATATCAAAGCCGTTTCCGAGACGCATTTTCCGCACTGAAAAACCAGAGTTCGGGTAAGCGATTAGGATAAAAGCGAATCTCATAGGTATCTTTGAGTGGCGCTAAGCGCCAACGTGGACGAGCTTCGCGTTTAGGTTTTAAAAAACGCAAACGACCCCGGGTTCGTGCCGCTTGTGTATCAAGCACCCACGCAACCGAAGCCGATAATGGTTGGCGAATATATTCATCTTCAACGCTAATATCACAAATACACAAAGCCATATTCCTTACAGAAATTGATGCTGACATGATTATTCTGGATCTAAAGTATTGAACCAACAGTTGCCCGTCAGAGATTTGATCTGCGTCACATATCCCTTTTGGTCTTGAAATGGCCGCCCCCTGACTTCTCCAAGTGATAGGAATCAACAAAAGTATGACGGCTCTGCAGCTACACTCATGTTTTTGGCTATAGCCTTTTATCCAACGTATCGCGTAGAGTGGCAAGGCAAGTAATCATTTCGTCTATGGGTATATTGACCCTATGCGGCTAATTACCTGATTGGTTTTCTTTTCATCGGGTACGTTTGAAGTTATTTTTTGGAGCCAGATTGATGCATGAAATTTTCGAATTATTTAAAGCCATTGGTTTAGGGTTGGTGTTACTCCTCCCTTTGGCAAACCCATTAACGACAGTTGCTCTACTGCTCGGCTTATCCGGCAATATGACTAGCGAAGAGCGCAATCACCAGTCAAAGATGGCATCAATCTACGTCTTCTTTATCATGACCATTGCTTATTATGCCGGGCAGGTCGTTATGAGTACTTTCGGTATCTCAATTCCCGGTTTACGAATTGCTGGCGGGCTGATTGTGGCATTTATTGGTTTTCGTATGCTTTTCCCCCAGCAATCAGCTGAAGATACTCAGTTAGAAGCAAAATCACAGGATTTAAAGAAGCGGAAATCTATTAATATTGCCTTCGTGCCATTAGCTATGCCTAGCACTGCGGGGCCGGGGACCATTGCCATGATTATCAGTTCCGCCGCCTCAGTAAAAGGCCATGCTATATTCAGCCCGTGGATTGTTACGGTGGCACCGGTACTGATTTTCCTAAGTGTATCGCTAATTTTGTGGGGATCGCTACTCAGCTCTGGAGCTATTATGCGCTGGGTTGGAAAAGGTGGCATTGAAGCGATTTCACGTCTGATGGGGTTCTTATTAGTGTGCATGGGAGTGCAATTTATTATTAATGGGGTACTGGATATTATTGCAAACTACCACCCACCGATAGCATGACAAATAACGAGAACTAAGAAAGAAACGCTAGCCGATGTTTATACTTATTAATACAAGTTACAGCGTCCATGGACTACATCGGTTAGCGTTTTAATATTACTCTGACATCGCTCGGTAAGCAGTATCCACTTTCCACAAATATCGTGGTGCTTGTGCCGCTGGGTGTTTCTTCTGTATATGCTGATAAAATTCGTTCGGGCTAAGGCTATTTATTTTATTCACTGCTAGACGTTTATCTGATGAGAATGTCCGCAACATGGCACCCGCACCATTAGCATAAGAAACGATAGTGGCATAACGCAAAGTCTGCGGGTCACTGATTCCCGCTAACTGCTGGTTTTGCAAAATATTGATATAAGCGGCGCCAATATCAATATTCTTCACCGGATCTTTTAATTCGCCAGAACTCGGTTGTCCATTGCGCCCTTTCATCCGGTACGCATCACGGCCTGCGGTAGAAGCTTTAATCTGCATTAAACCCACAGCATTTGAAGTACTCACCACATTAGGATTGTAACCAGACTCCACTTGGATAATGGCTTTAATTAAAGTTTCATCAACACCATAATGGCTGGCCGCTTGTTTAATTACATCGCTATACGCAACTGTACTTGAACCTGAGCTGCTTTTTGGTGCATTAAGGAAACCACCTTGTGGCGCATTCTTCAGCCACCCATTATTTGCTTGCGGTGGAGGGGTTGGTTTGGCACACCCCGCCAGCAATAAAATTGCCATTAGGCAACCGACTTTTGGATTCACAGTATTCCCCGTGCTATTAAGCCGTTTTGTAGCATATACAAGTTGTCACCTCGTCCAAATAGATTTTTTGGGCTAGTTTGACCATTATCAACATAATGATCAGGCTATATTCGGTAACTATCGGTAAGTTTTAGTTTATTGTATGGCAAGGCTTGACTTCATCGCTAATGATATTGATAATCATTTTCATTTAAAGAAAGAGAACATCGCCATGTTTACTAAACAAAAAATACCTCACCTGCACCCCATGAGCCCTTTCACACCGCGTTTTTTCCACGCCATTGCTTTATTTATACTTGTTGCAATTTCATCATTAGTTAGCACTTCAGCGATGGCTGAAAAAAAATCTGTCGAACCCGATAAAAAATTCAAAATTGTGACAACATTCACAATTATTCAGGATATTGCGCAAAATGTCGCCGGGGATGCCGCAGTGGTTGAGTCAATAACCAAACCCGGTGCCGAGATTCATGACTATCAACCAACTCCACGAGACATTGTGAAAGCCCAGTCTGCCGATCTGATCCTCTGGAATGGCATGAATCTGGAGCGTTGGTTTGAGCGTTTCTTTGAAAATATTAAAGATGTCCCTTCTGCTGTAGTCACCGATGGCATTGCACCATTGCCTATCCGTGAAGGGCCATATAAAGGCATTCCTAATCCGCATGCTTGGATGTCACCGTCAAATGCACTGATATATATTGAGAACATTCGTAAGGCATTGGTAGAACACGACCCCGCTCATGCTGAAACCTATAATCAAAATGCTAAAGCCTATGCAGAAAAAATTGCCGCATTGGATGCCCCGCTTCGTGAGCGCTTATCTCGCATCCCAGCAGAACAACGTTGGTTGGTTACCAGTGAAGGGGCTTTCAGCTATCTAGCTAAAGATTATGGTTTTAAAGAAGTTTACTTATGGCCAATCAATGCTGAAGAGCAAGGTTCTCCGCAGCAAGTTCGTCGTGTCATTGATACCATGCGCGCGAATAAAATCCCGGTGATATTCAGCGAAAGCACCATTTCTGATAAGCCGGCCAAACAAGTCAGCAAAGAAACCGGTGCGCAATATGGTGGGGTGTTATATGTTGATTCCTTATCGAATGAAACTGGGCCGGTTCCCACCTACATCGACCTGATTAACACCACAGTGCAAACTATCGCGAAAGGATTTGGTCAATGAGCCATGCTGTTTTTGTCCGCCCAGAGCTGATAGTGGATAACGTCACTGTCACCTATAACAATGGGCATACTGCTATTTATGACGCCAGCTTCTCTCTCACTGGTGGGACTATCTGCGCACTGGTTGGCGTGAATGGCAGTGGCAAGTCGACTCTGTTCAAAAGCATTATGGGCTTGGTGAAACCGAGTGTCGGTAAAGTAGAGTTAAGCAACAAGCCGATTAGCCACGCATTGAAACAAAATACTATCGCCTATGTTCCGCAAACAGAGGATGTAGACTGGAACTTCCCGGTGTTAGTGGAAGACGTGGTGATGATGGGCCGCTACGGGAAAATGAATTTTCTGCGGATCCCAAGCCGTGAAGATAAAGCTATCGTTGATAAAGCTATCGAAAGAGTCGGTTTAACCGCATTACGGTCACGTCAAATTGGCGAACTTTCCGGTGGGCAGAAAAAGCGCGTGTTTCTGGCACGGGCGCTGGCCCAGCAGGGTTCTGTTCTACTACTGGATGAGCCATTTACCGGTGTTGACGTCAAAACAGAAAATGCCATTATTGATTTATTGCGCGCACTGCGTGACGAAGGCCACCTTATTTTGGTTTCAACACATAATCTTGGCAGTGTGCCTGAATTTTGCGACCACGTGATTTTGATTAACCAAACCGTGCTAGCCGCGGGGCCAACAGAAACAACGTTTACCCAAAAGAACCTCGAAATCACCTTTGGTGGCGTACTGCGCCATATCAACTTGTCCGGTAACACACTGCATGACGATAATGACCCACGAACCGTAACGGTCATCACCGATGATGAGCGCCCTGCAGTCTTTTATGGTCATACCAAAAACGACCCACCGGCACAAAGCCAGTCGAAGGAGAAAAATTCCTGATGCTGGACATTTTACTGCAACCCTTTAATTACAACTACATGGTCAAGGCCATTTGGGTTAGTGCGATAGTGGGTGCTGTCTGCGCTTTCTTATCGGCTTATTTGATGCTCAAAGGCTGGTCGCTGATGGGGGATGCACTTTCGCACTCCGTCGTTCCTGGCGTGGCAGGTGCTTATGCTCTTGGGCTACCCTATGCCGCGGGGGCATTTTTTACCGGTATGCTTGCTGCATTAGCCATGACGTTGGTTCGTCACGTAACCCGGCTGCGTGAGGATGCCATTATCGGCTTTATTTTCTCTACGTTTTTTGCCGTCGGGCTTTTAATTGTTTCTCTCAACCCAACATCAGTCAACGTGCAGTCGATCATCTTCGGCAATATTTTGGGTATAGCCGATGAAGACGTATTGCAGGTCGAAATCATTATTTTGGTTTCTTTTGTGATTTTATGCCTGATTTGGAAAGACTTACTGGCCGTATTTTTCGATGAAAGCCATGCCATGTCGATAGGCCTATCACCGCTAAAGTTAAAGATTCTGTTTTTCACCCTATTAAGTGCCTGCACTGTCGCTGCTTTACAGACCGTTGGGGCAATACTGGTGATTGCCATGGTAGTGACTCCGGGCGCAACAGCCTATTTACTGACTGACCGTTTCAGCCGTTTATTGGTGATAGCTATCAGCATCGGTGCTTTTACCAGTGCTTTTGGTGCCTACCTGAGCTTCTATCTTGATGGTGCAACGGGCGGCGTGATTGTGACGTTACAAACTCTGGTATTCCTGCTGGCCTTTTTCTTCGCGCCTAAACACGGTTTGCTGGCAACTCGTTATCAAACTCGCCAAAAGCGCCGTCATCCTATAGCCCCGCGCCCGGAGGATAATGTATGAATGCATTGTTCAGTCTGGTCAGTGAACCTTTTGCCTATCCCTTTATGCAACGGGCAATTGTCGCGGCTATCGTGACTGGCGTGGTGTGCGCAGTCTTGTCTTGCTATCTGGTACTCAAAGGCTGGTCGTTGATGGGTGATGCTATCTCCCATGCCGTTTTACCGGGGATAGTGTTGGCCTTTTGGCTTGGCATTCCATTGGTGATTGGTGCGTTTGTCTCTGGGATCTTTTGCGCCGTTGCCACCGGTTATTTGAAAGAAAACAGTAGAGTCAAAGAAGATACCGTGATGGGGATTGTGTTCTCTGGCATGTTCGCCTTCGGCCTTGTGCTGTTTTCTCGCATGGATACTGACCAACATCTCAGCCATATTTTATTCGGTAACATGTTGGGCATTTCACTGGCAGAACTGAAGCAAACCTTATGGATAGCTGGCTTTACCCTATTGGTGGTGCTGCTCAAGCGCAAAGATTTTATGTTGTACTGCTTTGACCCAAATCATGCCCGCGTCATTGGGTTGCCAGTGAAGTTACTGCACTATGGCTTACTGTGTCTGTTGGCATTAACTATCGTTGCTTCACTGCAGGCTGTTGGGGTTATTTTAGTTATCGCCATGCTAATCGCTCCCGGCATCATTGCCTTTTTAGTGTGCCGCAGTTTTGATCAGATGTTAGTGGTTGCGACCCTAGTTTCCGTCACTGCCTGTGTTTTAGGTACTTTGATAAGTTTCCATATTGATGGCGCGACTGGCCCCTGCATTGTCATCATTCAGGCATTATTCTTTGTGGTAGCTCTGATTTACAACCATATAAAACCGGTAAAAGGTCGGCCAATAACCGTAAAAGCCAAGGATGATAGGGCAAAAAACACACCAAAGGGTAAGCTGCTATAATCAATTGAGTCGCTATTTTTAATAAACTTAAAAATGCGGGTATATTTGTAGGCCGTATTGTATTCATACTTTACGGCTTATTTATTACGATTTGTCATTCATTCGACCTATTTCCTATAAGATTGCTTTCGTCGCCACTGTTCATTAATTTTATCGATAATATGTAACGGATGAGTACAGAATCTGTCGTTTGTTTGATCCGGCACGGGTATCCCTGTGCATCAGCGCTTGTCCTTAACAGGACAAAGACGCTAACCTAATGATCTATACCTAAAGAAACTAGATTTGCAGGTGGGTAGCTAATAGGGGGTGAATCATGTGGCAAGCAGTGAATCGTCTGTTAGGTGAACATCTCGGCCCCGCAGAGATTCGGGAAAGAACCGAATTGCCGGGTGGAGATATTCACGAGGCCTGGCGTCTCAGTTATGGTGACACTGAGGTTTTCGTCAAATGTGATACCCGTGAGATGCTGCCAATATTTACCGCCGAGGCAGACCAACTCTCTTTATTAGCCCGCAGCAAAACTGTTCAGGTGCCTGAAGTTTATGGTGTCGGCAGTGATCGTGATTACAGCTTTCTGCTACTTGAATATATTCCATTAAAACCACTCGATGCACACAATGCTTATTGTCTGGGTCAACAATTGGCACATTTACATCAATGGAGTGAACAACTGCAATTCGGGCTGGATTTTGATAATGACTTGGCCACTACGGTGCAGCCAAATAGTTGGCAACGCCGTTGGGCACAATTCTTTGCTGAACAACGTATCGGTTGGCAATTACAATTGGCAGCTGAAAAAGGCATGTCATTTGGGGATATCGACCAGATAACTCATCTTGTTCAAGAGCGGTTACAAAGCCACCAGCCGCAACCGTCTTTATTACACGGTGACTTATGGCCAGCTAATTGCGCCGCCAGTGCCAATGGACCAGTTATTTTTGATCCCGCCTGTTATTGGGGAGATCGAGAATGTGACCTTTCCATGTTGCCACTCTACCCTGCTTTGCCAGCTCAAATTTATGATGGTTACCAAAGTGTCTGGCCGCTTCCTGCCAGTTTTATTGAGCGCCAACCCATTTATCAACTTTATTATTTATTGAACCGCAGTAATTTATTTGGTGGGCAACATTGGATTAATGCGCAGAAAGCCGTCGAGCAGTTATTACACCCGGAAAGATTTTAAGCGCGCCAGCCCGGTTGAATTGATATGGAATAAATAGCACCCCAAAAGTTGGATGACCAACTAGTCAGGGTGCTTTTTTATGTCCCAATATCTTGTTATGAAATCGACTTTTTCTAAAAAAGTATGAACCAAACCACAAATTAGAGGCATTCCTACCGTCGAATAATGACAGTCAACCCTGTTCTTTTTTGCCAGCGACAATTCCCGTGAAAAAGCGCTTACTTAAATAAAATCAAGAGCCTTCGTTGAGGAGTATTGACTCTCCTCGATAGGAATTCTATTGCTGAAAATTGGGAGTATGTCAAATGGTGGATATTCGCGAATGGGAAAGCATCGCTAATAAAGAACTCAGTAGGCGCGGTAAAAGTGTTGAAGACTTAATCATCAGGACCGCGGAAGGTATCGCCGTAAAACCGTTGTATACCGCCAGAGATCTTGAGGGACTTGAGGTTACCGACTCACTCCCCGGTATTGCCCCTTATGTCAGAGGGCCGCGGGCTACAATGTACGCGGCCCAGCCCTGGACTATTCGTCAATATGCTGGATTTTCAACAGCTAAAGAGTCAAATGCCTTTTATCGTAAAAATTTGGCCGCAGGACAAAAGGGTCTTTCTGTGGCGTTTGATCTGGCAACACATCGAGGTTATGACTCCGATAATCCGCGTGTGTCTGGCGATGTAGGTAAAGCAGGCGTAGCGATTGATAGCGTCGAAGATATGAAAGTTTTGTTCGACCAAATCCCACTAGACAAAATGTCGGTCTCAATGACGATGAATGGGGCTGTATTACCCATTATGGCGTTTTATATTGTCGCAGCTGAAGAGCAAGGTGTTACCCCGGCACAACTGACCGGCACTATCCAGAACGACATATTAAAAGAGTATCTGTGCCGTAATACCTATATTTACCCTCCCAAACCCTCCATGCGCATTATTTCAGACATTATCGCTTGGAGTTCCAAAAATATGCCGCGCTTTAACACCATTAGCATCAGCGGCTACCATATGGGTGAAGCTGGGGCGAATTGTGTACAGCAAGTGGCTTTTACCATCGCTGACGGCATTGAGTACATCAAAGCGGCACTGAATGCCGGTTTAAATATTGATAACTTTGCCCCCCGCCTCTCATTTTTCTTTGGCATTGGCATGGACTTGTTCATGAATATCGCCATGTTACGGGCTGCACGCTATCTCTGGAGTGAAGCAGTCAGTCAATTTGGTGCTGTCGACCCTAAATCATTAGCCTTGCGCACCCACTGCCAAACCTCCGGCTGGAGTTTGACTGAGCAAGATCCTTACAACAATATTATTCGCACCACCATCGAGGCCCTTGGTGCAACGCTTGGTGGAACGCAATCTTTGCACACCAACGCCTTTGACGAAGCGCTCGGCTTACCAACTGATTTTTCGGCACGTATTGCGCGTAATACGCAAATTATCATTCAAGAAGAATCAGAAATTTGCCGCACCATTGACCCACTGGCTGGCTCTTATTTTGTTGAATCGCTTACAGACCAAATGGTCAAACAGGCCCGAACCATTATCAAGCAAATTGATGATGTGGGGGGGATGGCAAAAGCTATCGAAGTCGGGCTGCCCAAACGTATGATTGAAGAAGCGTCAGCGGGCGAACAATCACTGATAGACCAAGGCAAGCGCGTCATTGTTGGAGTAAACAAATATAAGTTAGATAAAGAAACTGAAACCCCAGTATTAGAAATTGATAATGTTAAAGTGCGCAATGAACAAATTGCACAATTAAAACGTATCCGTGCTGAACGAGATAACGATGCTGTACAGCAAGCATTGAGCAATCTACGCCATGCCGCAGGACATAATGAAAACTTGCTGGAAGCCGCCGTGCACGCCGCCCGGCTACGGGCCACATTAGGCGAAATTTCCGATGCCATGGAAATAGAATTTAATCGCTATTTGGTGCCAAGCGAGTGTGTCACCGGCGTCATTGCACGCAGTTACCATCAAAGCGAAAAAGACGCACAAGAATTTGATCAAATACTGGCACAAACGCAGCACTTCCTCGCTGAGAATGGCCGTCATCCACGCATTCTGATTGCCAAGATGGGCCAAGATGGCCACGACCGGGGCGCTAAAGTCATTGCCAGTGCCTATTCTGATCTGGGTTTTGATGTTGATCTCAGCCCAATGTTCTCGACGCCAGATGAAATCGCCCGATTGGCTGTCGAGAATGATGTCCACGTCATCGGTGCATCTTCACTGGCGGCTGGCCATAAAACATTGATTCCTGAATTAGTTGACGCTTTGCGCCAATACCATCGGCAAGATATTTGCGTCGTTGCCGGAGGCGTGATCCCACCACAAGATTATGCCTTCTTACGTGAACGCGGTGTTGCGGCTATTTATGGGCCGGGTACCCCCATGTTAGCCAGTGTACGTGACGTTTTACAGCTCATCAGTACTCATCATGATTAACATCGACAATCTTGGCGACTATATCCATCGCCTGCGCCAAGGCGAACGGGCCGCATTGGCGCAAGCCATGACACTCGCAGAAAGCAGCCATCCCCAGCACCAAGAACTTAGCGCCTTACTGCTAGACCACATCATGCCATATACCGGGCAGGCCAAACGCCTGGGAGTGACGGGGACACCCGGTGCAGGGAAAAGCACTTTTCTTGAAGCGCTGGGGGAAGAGCTATTGTCACAAGGGCATAAAGTGGCCGTAATTGCCGTTGACCCCAGCAGCCCGGTCAGTGGCGGCAGCATCTTGGGTGACAAAACTCGCATGCTGAATTTGTCTCGTGCCGAGCATGCCTTCGTGCGCCCGGTTCCCTCAAGAGGCTATCTTGGGGGGATAAGTCAAACCACCCGAGAATTGATTTTGCTCTGTGAAGCAGCCGGTTACGACATCGTGATTGTTGAAACTGTCGGTGTCGGCCAGTCAGAAACAGAAGTCGCGGCCATGGTGGATTGCTTTATTTCACTACAAATTGCCGGGGCTGGTGATGACCTGCAAGGCATCAAGAAGGGCATTATGGAAATGGCCGATTTTATTGTCATCAATAAAGATGATGGCGAAAACCATATAAATGTCGATATTGCCCGCCATATGTACCACAGCGCGCTACATATTATCCGCCGCAAGCACCCTCTCTGGCAGCCCCGCGTCCTCACCTGTAGCGCTCTGGAAAAACGCGGTATTCGTGATATTTGGCAAGCCGTCGAAACCTTTTGGTCTGTCATGGCACCGAGTGGGCAATTAGCTGCTTTACGTGAACGGCAAAATTTAGGCTGGGTTCGTCAGCAAACCGAAGCCAATGCGCTGGCAGCGCTGTTTACTCGCCCAGATTTGCACCAACACTGTCTGCAAATTGAAGCGCTGCTACAGCAAAACCACATCTCACCACGAGCCGGGATTCGCGCTATCACTGATTTTATTACGCAAAAAATCTTCAGTTAAAGGGAAACAATCATGTCTTATCAGTATGTCAAAGTGTTAATTGCCAATCGAGTTGGCATTATTGAATTCAACTATGCCCGCAAGCTAAATGCATTAAGCAAAGTTTTTATGGATGATTTAATGCAGGCGCTACATGACCTTAATAACACCGATATTCGCTGTATTATTTTGCGTGCGGCGGAAGGTTCCAAAGTATTTTCAGCCGGGCATGATATCCACGAATTACCCACTGGCCGGCGTGACCCTCTCTCCTATGATGACCCACTACGTCAAATTACCCGTGTGATTCAAAAATACCCTAAACCAATCATTTCCATGGTGGAAGGCAGTGTATGGGGCGGTGCATTCGAGATGATCATGAGTTCAGATATCATTGTGGCCTGCAGTAACTCAACTTTCTCAATGACACCCGTCAATCTCGGGGTGCCCTATAATTTGGTTGGTATCCACAACCTGATCCGTGATGCTGGTTTTCATATTGTCAAAGAGCTGATTTTCACCGCCGCGCCTATCACCGCTCAGCGTGCCCTATCGGTGGGTATTCTCAATCATGTGGTTGAACCTAGCGAACTGGAGGATTTCACACTCAAATTGGCCCATGTCATTTCAGAAAAAGCTCCGCTGGCCATTGCCGTCATTAAAGAGGAACTCCGTGTTCTGGGTGAAGCCCATACCATGAATTCCGATGAATTTGAGCGCATCCAAGGTATGCGGCGTGCAGTTTACGACAGCGATGATTATCACGAAGGCATGAGTGCTTTCATGGAGAAACGTAAACCTAACTTTCTTGGGCGTTAACCCTTATCAGATAAAGGATTTCTCTATGAAACGGTCATTTTGCATCATGAACGCAGATACTGCCGCCGAGTGTATTGAACATGGAAATATGGTGGTTTTTAGCGGTTTTACCCCTGCGGGCGCGCCTAAGGTGCTGCCTGCCGCCATCGCCAAACGCGCAATAGCCCAACACCAACAGCAAAAAGAGTTTCAAATTCGTTTGTTAACGGGTGCATCAATCAGCGCTCAAGCCGATGATGAACTGGCGCAAGCGGATGCTATCGCCTGGCGTGCCCCTTATCAAACAGCCTCGTTACTGCGTGAGAAAATCAACCAAGGGGCAGTCAGTTTTGTTGATCTGCACCTTAGTGAAGTCGCTCAAATGGTCAATTATGGTTTCTTTGGTGATATTGATGTGGCGGTGATTGAAGCGTCAGCAATCACCGCCGATGGGAAAGTCTATCTCACCAGCGGCATTGGTAATTCCCCAGCTTTTTTGCATAAAGCCAAAAAAATCATTATTGAACTCAATCATTATCACAGCCCACGGGTGGCAGAACTGGCAGATATTATCATGCTCGGTGCGCCACCTCGGCGCAATACTCTGCCCATCTATCACACATTAGATAAAGTGGGTGAACCTTATGTACAGATAGACCCCAGCAA
Source organism: Yersinia vastinensis (assembly GCF_044905075.1). Lineage (NCBI taxonomy): Bacteria > Pseudomonadati > Pseudomonadota > Gammaproteobacteria > Enterobacterales > Yersiniaceae > Yersinia > Yersinia vastinensis. The sequence continues at coordinate 2,143,644 of NZ_CP173260.1, read as the reverse complement.
AGTGATTGGCATCGTAGAAACAGAATTGCCAGATGCCAGCAACAGCCTTGATCGCGAAAATCCATTATGTGAGCAAATAGCTGACAATGTAGTCAATTTCTTACTGAATGAACTCAGGTTAGGCCGCATCCCACCGGAGTTTCTTCCGCTACAAAGCGGCGTAGGAAATATCAATAATGCGGTGATGAAGCGCTTAGGTGAAAACCCCCTGATCCCCCCCTTTATGATGTATTCTGAGGTATTGCAGGAGTCGGTTGTCCAACTGGTCGAAACAGAGAAAGTGCTGGGTGTCAGTGCCTCTAGCTTGACTATCTCCTCCGCCTCATTAAAAAAAATCTATGACAACATGGATTTCTTCGCCAACAGAATTGTGTTGCGTCCACAGGAAATCTCTAACCATCCAGAGATCATTCGCCGTCTTGGTGTCATTGCGCTCAATGTGGGGCTGGAATTCGATATTTACGGCCACGCCAACTCCACCCATGTTGCGGGCACCGAACTGGTCAACGGTATTGGTGGCAGCGCAGATTTTGAGCGTAATGCCTATTTATCTATTTTTATGGCCCCGTCGATTGTCAAAGGCGGCAAAGTCTCTACCATCGTCCCGATGTGTACCCATGTTGATCACAGCGAGCACAGTGTAAAAGTGATCGTCACAGAACAAGGGGTTGCTGATTTGCGTGGATTATCCCCCATGCAACGCGCAGTCGCTATCATCAATAACTGCGCACATCCCATGTACCGTGACTACCTCCACCAGTATCTGGCGCAGGCTAAAGGGGGACATTTGCACCACAATCTAACGCAAGCCTTTCAACTGCATCAAAATCTGTTCGAGTACGGCTCAATGTTAGCGCCTTAATCACCATCACGATCCGAATGTATATAGCCCATGACTTGTTTAATATGGTGATTATTTTTGAGCGAATAAAGATACTCACGCATATACATGGGCTGATTCGGAGCATCAAAATATTTTAGCTTCGCTGGATTAACTAGCCGGTATGCAAATTGAGGGACGACAGTAAGAAATTGCCCCTGCTCTACTGCACTAATTTTTGCCATAAAACTGTAAGGGCGATAAATGATGGTTGGGTTAATCCCAATAGATCGGAAATGCCCATCCAACAAGGATTCAAAATTGGCCCGATTCTGAAAACGCATTTGTAACCATGGCAGCGTATTCAATAATTCGAGCGACTGACAATTTTCAAAGCGGCGTGAGACTAAAAAACCGAGCCGTAATAAAGGAAGCTCCGTTGTCTGTAAGCTATCGATATGTGTCACACGCGGTGAAGCTTGCTGTGGGGAGATAATAAAATCTACCCGACGATCCAATAAGTCATCGATGACGCTGTTTTCGCTAAACTCAAAAGGCTGCGCGGTAATACCGTCATACTTGTCACTGAGACTGAATAGCTGATCGAAAATTATCGTGGGATAAGTGTTATCAATACCAATCACAATATTTTTCTGCCGATGCGACATAGAGACAATGGTATTGTCGATAGCCGAAAGCCGTTGATAAATAGGAAATAACTCTTGATAAAGTTCCTGTCCCGCTTTATTCAAGCTGATACTTTTTTCATTACGGGTAAAGAGTGAGTATCCCACCAGTTCTTCTAACGCCGCTATGCTTTTACCAAAAGGTGAGGCTGTCATGTGCAACTTTTCAGCCGCTTTCGCCATGCTGTTTGTTTGAGCCAAAATAATAAAATTACGCATCTTCTTAGAGATGAAAACGTTCATGACTTGACTGATATAACAAAGAAAAGAGACTGACAGCATAAGGGAATTGGTTGCTCAATATTGTGAGAGCAAGATAAGTATCGAACCTCTATTGTCAGAAAATTCTTTCAAGAGATTAATTTGTTTATATATCATGATGATAAATAGAAAAAGGCCCTCATTTGTGGGCCAATTTATTATTCATGCTTTTAATCAGATTCAGATAGCCACGTTATCCCTGCGCCATCAAGCCCAATAACTTAATAACAAAATAGCCTGCTACACCTATCACTAATGGAAGAATGTATAAGGTAAAAAACTGCAAAAATATTGTGTGGTGCGGTAAGACTATCTTTTCTTCCAACTGTTCCCGAGTACGCCCTTCACTGCCTTTTGCTTGCTCTAAAATCATTTGGTCTTCAATGCCTTCACGAATGTGACGCACTTGCCGTGACATACGGGCACCTGACGCCTGCAATGACAACCCCACAAAGATAAGCATATAAATGATAAAGAACATAATGTTCGAGGCCGAAAAACCCTGTTCGAAATCCGGCACGGGTGAGTTAAACCAGAAGATATCCAGAAAAGTCGTATTAAAACGGATCATATCGGTCATGACGTGGATAAAATCCAGCATAACCGCATTAATTCCGGTACTTTTTTGACTATATTGATAGGCAAAATTGATAATTGAAATCAATGTTGACAGCAGTGCTGGAATAAAAACGAGCCACCCGGCGATCCGTTTGATAACAGCGACACGCCCAGCCTGTTGATAGGTCATGACTTCTCCTTGTAAATACCACAACTTATGTGGCCTTAGTTTACCCGCTACATCCCATTTTTGGGCAGAGTTTTTATTGAATCACTGACGATTAGCCCAAATTCAAGCCTAGCTCATCCAACGAAATATCATTAAGTTAATAAATTAAATTGTCAGAAAGAGAAAGAATAGTGTTCTCCCCGTTCAATCATTATGAACCAATGATAAAGTGTTAAACCCGTAGCTAAAAACCAACAGGAGTGATGATAAATGGCGACCCAGCACACAATTAAGGCCGCAATTTTCGATATGGACGGCTTGCTCATTGATTCGGAGCCTTTATGGCTACAGGCTGAACTGGATATTTTTACCAAACTGGGTCTGGACACTACGTCACGAGATACCCTGCCCGATACGCTGGGCTTGCGTATCGATTTAGTGGTAAAAATGTGGTATCAGGCCATGCCTTGGCAAGGGCCAAGTCAAGCAGATGTATGCAAACTCATTATTGCCAGAGCGATAGAGTTGGTTGAAGAGAAACGTCCAGTGTTGCCAGGAGTGGAATACGCCTTAGACCTTTGTCGTCAGCAAGGGCTGAAAATCGGGCTGGCCTCCGCTTCGCCACTGCATATGCAAAAGCGTGTTTTGGCTTTATTAGGCATTGAAAAATACTTTGACCGCTTGGTTTCCGCAGAATACCTGCCCTACAGCAAACCGCATCCAGAAGTCTATTTAAATGCCGCATCTGACTTGGGTGTTGATCCGTTGCACTGCGTCACCCTAGAAGATTCAGTGAATGGGATGATTGCGACTAAAGCAGCACGTATGCGCTCTATCGTTATTCCATCAGAAGAGTACCGCGCAGACCCTCGCTGGGCATTAGCCGATATTCAATTAGACTCGTTAGAACAATTACGTAAAGAGGATATCTCGTAACTGGCTGTGTTGATCACAAGGAGTGTTGGTCACGATGAGATTTCGAAGTGGTTTACCTCATTCTTGATCAATTCGATGATAACAATATAAGGCGGCTGAGGTTGAACTCTGCCGCCCAAAGTCTTTCTTAGAGGAAATCATCTCGCTTAGGGGTAAAAGTGTCGATCAGAATACTGTTATCTTCCAGTGAGACCGCACCGTGCATTTCATTTTTAACCGCACGATAGGCATCCCCGGCTTTCAAAATACGTTTCTGCCCTTCAATTTCCACTTCAAAGCTACCTGCCGCGACATAAGCAATCTGGTCATGAATGTCATGTTTGTGTGCAGTACCAATGGCACCTTTATCAAAGTGAACACAAACCATCATCAACTCATCACTCCAGGTCATAACCTTGCGCTTGATGCCGTTGCCCAGTTCTTCCCATGGCGCTTCGTCATTAATAAAAAACATCTTCATCATTTCTCCTCATTATTATGCAGAATTGTCTGTAGCGTAGTCACAGTTTCACACCGAATTCAGCTCATTCTACGGGCAAATCCGGCAGTTTGAACATAATTAATCCAAAAATCATGACATCCCTCAAAAAATAATAAAACATCATTTCATTTTTATTGAATTAACTTCCCGCAAATACTATCATCATCGCATTAAAGAAACACTCGGTCAGGATCAAACCTACGCACGTTGTCTGCGCTATTTAAGATTTCATGCGAACTTTCTGAATCTGGCCCGCTATCTGACTTGGGCTATCCCCATCCAAGATATTGTTCTGAAAGAGAGGCACCTACATGCAAGTCCGTCAAAGCATCCACAGTGACCACGCAAAACAACTTGATACTGCAGGTCTGCGCCGTGAGTTTCTGATTGAAAAGATTTTTGTCGCAGATGAATACACCATGACCTATAGCCACATAGACAGAATCATTATTGGCGGTATTTTGCCAGTCGCGAAGGCGGTCAGTATTGGTGATGAAGTGGGTAAGCAATTAGGTGTTAGCTACTTTCTGGAACGGCGTGAGCTAGGCGTCATCAATATTGGTGGACCGGGTCTTATCAGTGTTGATGGGCAGTGTTATGAAATAGGTAATGAAGAAGCCTTATATGTCGGTAAAGGCGCAAAAGAAGTGCAGTTCAGCAGTATCGACGGTGCAAAACCCGCCAAGTTTTATTACAACAGCGCTCCCGCACATACCACATATCCAAATAAAAAAATTACGCTGGCAGAGGCCTCACCGCAAACTTTGGGTGATGACGCTACTAGCAATCGTCGCACTATCAATAAATACATCGTCCCTGATGTGTTGCAGACCTGCCAATTGACCATGGGCCTGACCAAGCTGGCACCCGGTAATCTCTGGAATACCATGCCTTGCCATACCCATGATCGCCGCATGGAAGTGTATTTCTACTTTGATATGGACGAAGAAACAGCAGTCTTTCACATGATGGGCCAGGCACAAGAAACGCGCCATTTGTTGGTTCACAACGAGCAGGCTGTTATTTCACCGAGTTGGTCTATCCATTCTGGTGTAGGCACAAAACGTTACACCTTCATCTGGGGCATGGTGGGTGAAAACCAAGTCTTCGGTGATATGGACCACATCGCCGTAAGCGAACTGCGCTAAATGTTTGCAAACAGCGTTAAGCGTCACCTACCAAAGCCGTCTTTTGGGCGGTTTTCTCCCCAATATTATAATCGCGGTAAATCTTTGACCGCCTAGAGAGAGATGTTAGCTATGATCTTAGATTCCTTTGAGTTAAAGGGTAAAGTTGCTCTGGTTACCGGTTGTGACACAGGTTTGGGCCAAGGTATGGCGATTGGTTTAGCCGAAGCGGGTTGCGATATCGTTGGTATAAACATCGTTGAGCCACTTGAAACTATCGAAAAAGTGACTGCATTAGGCCGCCGCTTTTTGAGCCTGACTGCTGACCTGAGCAAAATTGATGGTATCCCTTCCTTATTAGAGCGCGCCGTTAAGGAATTTGGTCAAATCGATATTCTGGTCAACAACGCCGGTATCATTCGCCGTGAAGATGCTATCAACTTCAGCGAAAAGGACTGGGACGATGTCATGAACGTTAACATCAAGACTGTGTTCTTTATGTCTCAGGCTGTTGCGAAACAATTCATCAAACAAGGTCATGGCGGCAAAATCATCAACGTTGCCTCAATGTTGTCTTACCAAGGCGGTATCCGTGTCCCTTCTTACACTGCATCAAAAAGCGCAGTGATGGGTGTTACTCGTTTGTTAGCGAATGAATGGGCAAAACACGGTATCAATGTGAATGCTGTTGCTCCAGGTTATATGGCAACGAATAACACGCAACAGTTGCGTAAAGATGAAGAACGCAGCAAAGAGATTCTTGACCGTATCCCGGCAGGCCGTTGGGGTTTACCGGATGACCTGAAAGGTCCAGTAGTCTTCTTGGCATCAAAAGCATCTGATTATATTAGCGGTTACACCATCGCAGTTGATGGCGGTTGGTTGGCGCGCTAAACATATAATCCTAACTAATTTGAGTTAAGGTCTATTTTCGACGGTTATCCGCCATATTTAGACTCAAATCACCTTAAGGCACAACTTCAGTTGTGCCTTTTTTATTACTTATTTATCAAATGGTTAACAAATAAATTTCGCTTAAAAAACCCGCCAGAACTGCAAAAATAAAAAATTCAAAACAACGTTCCGACTTCGATCACACTTTTGTCATTCGCCCAATGACTCGCCAGTAAATACAAATATAATGGATTGAAACGATGTTTCTATTTATAAGGAACCTTAAACCGGTTCCGAGCTGATGTTCAGATGATGGGGTTACGGTGATGGATTTTGCAGGCAACATTAAAGGCAGCGACGCAATGATGATTAACTGGCTCAGCGCTATACGCAGCTATGTTGATTTAGTCCAGTCTGTTGGCCATAGCACTCAAAACCCTACCCCTTTGATGGCCGATGGCTTTGATGTTTTGACCCACCAACCAGTAGTCTGGGTATTCCCAGATGGCCGTAATACTCCGATATCTAACTTTGCGAGTCAACAAAACTGGTTACGAACCTTAGATGCACTCAGCTTGGTCACACAAGACCCGCAATATCACCAACAAGCACGAGTGCAAACCAGCTATTTCATGCAGCACGCCGTTCATGACCAAAGCGGATTGTTTTACTGGGGTGGGCATCGTTTTCTGAATCTGGATACATTGAAAACCGAAGGACCAGAATCCAAAGCACAAGTGCATGAACTGAAACATCACCTACCCTACTACAATCTACTGGCCAATGTTGACCGTGAGAAAACACTTAATTTCTTCCAAGGTTTTTGGCACGCCCATGTAGAAGACTGGGAGGCACTGGATCTGGGTCGCCACGGTAGCTATGACAAAAAACGTGATCCCCATGTTTTCACGCATATGCGCAATGATGTGGTTAAGCCAGAAGCATTACCGCAACTGCCTGAGACTAAAGGGCTAACTTTTGTCAATGCTGGCACAGATTTGATTTATACGGCTTATAAATATGCCGAATATACAGGTGACCTTGCTGCCGCTGCTTGGGGTAAACATTTATATCGCCAATATGTTTTAGCCCGTAATCCTGAAACCGGTTTACCGGTTTATCAATTCAGCTCGCCACAGCAGCGCCGGCCAATACCGACAGATGATAACCAGACCCAATCTTGGTATGGCGACCGGGCCAAGCGCCAGTTCGGCCCTGAGTTTGGTGAAATCGCACGTGAAGCTAATGTCCTGTTTCGCGATATGCGCCCACTGTTAATTGATAACCCATTGGCGATGTTGGATATTCTGCGCCAACAGCCGGATGCTGAAGTCATGCAGTGGGTTATTGATGGATTAAAAAATTACTATCGTTTCGCTTATGACGTCGAAAGCAATACATTGCGCCCGTTATGGAATGATGGACAAGACATGAGCGGTTATGTTTTACAACGTGATGGCTATTATGGTGCCAAGGGGACTGTCATTTCTCCTTTCGCCTTAGACGTCGATTACTTACTACCACTGGTTCGTGCCTGGCGCTTAAGCCATGATGAAGAACTATTGGATTTGATTGCAGTATTACTGCACCGTTGGCAGTTAGCTGATTTAAACAAACAAAAGCAACGTGCAACACTGCTGGTAGGTAAGAAGCCCACTGCAACACCGTATCTATTGCTGGCCCTAGTCGAGCTGGCTGAACATTGCCAATGCGCACAATTATTTGAATTAGCTTGGCAAACTGGAAATGAGTTATTTAAACAACATTATCATCGCGGTCTGTTTGTCGAGTCAGCGGAGCACCGTTATTTCCGCATCGATAATCCAATTGCATTAGCACTATTAACCTTAATTGCTGCTAAGCAAAATAAGTCGGCCGCAATACCTCAATTTATTACCAATGGTGGTTACATCCATGGAGATTATCAGGTGAACGGGGAAAGCCGCACTCTGTATGATATCGATTTTATTTATCCGTCGCTTTTGAATCAGTAGTTTTATTTATCTTTCATGTTATTAAAAATAGGTAAGCATTATGAATGAAAACAGAATGCTGGGGTTAGCCTATATATCACCTTATATATTAGGGTTGATAATATTTACGGCTTTCCCCTTTGTATCATCTTTCTTTCTCAGTTTTACTGAGTATGACTTAATGAACCCTCCTGTTTACAACGGGATCGAGAATTACCGTCATATGTTTCTTGAAGATGATTTATTCTGGAAATCCATGGGCGTAACTTTCGCTTATGTGTTTCTTACTATTCCATTAAAATTGGCATTTGCTCTGGGGATCGCTTTTGTACTGAACTTTAAATTACGTGGTATCGGTTTCTTCCGTACCGCATTCTATATTCCATCAATTCTCGGCAGTAGCGTAGCAATTGCCGTTTTGTGGCGTGCCTTGTTTGCTATTGATGGCTTGCTGAATGGTTTCATCGGTGTATTTGGACTTGATCCAGTCAACTGGCTGGGAGAGCCAGCACTGGCATTGACATCTGTCACGTTACTGCGTGTTTGGCAGTTTGGTTCTGCCATGGTCATCTTCTTGGCCGCATTGCAAAACGTTCCTCAGTCACAGTATGAAGCGGCCATGATTGATGGTGCCTCTAAGTGGCAAATGTTTATGAAAGTTACCGTGCCACTGATTACGCCGGTTATTTTCTTCAACTTTATTATGCAAACTACTCAGGCATTCCAAGAGTTTACTGCGCCATATGTCATTACTGGTGGTGGGCCAACCCATTACACCTATTTATTCTCGCTTTATATATATGATACGGCGTTTAAATACTTTGACATGGGCTACGGTGCTGCACTGGCCTGGGTATTATTCCTGGTAGTCGCCCTCTTTGCCTCCATTGCATTTAAATCTTCCAAATATTGGGTCTTCTACTCCGCCGATAAAGGAGGAAAAAATGACTGACGTACAAAATTCCAACCAGAAAAAATTAGATCTGGCGCAGGATATTGCTGATGCGGAAATTAGCCGCACATTACGTAAAGCGAAAGTCAGTGCTGCCATCCGCTATATTGTGTTGATTATTGTCGGACTGATGATGCTTTATCCGTTGCTGTGGATGTTCTCTGCAGCCTTTAAACCTAATAATGAAATTTTCACCACATTAGGATTATGGCCAGAGCATCCGACACGGGATGGTTTTGTTAACGGTTGGAGAACAGGTACGGAATATAATTTCGGTCATTACATGCTTAACACCTTTAAGTTTGTTATTCCGAAAGTTATTTTGACCATTATCTCTTCGACTATCGTGGCGTATGGTTTTGCGCGCTTTGAGATCCCTTGGAAGAAATTCTGGTTCGCAACATTAATTACCACCATGTTGCTGCCAAGCACTGTGTTATTGATTCCGCAATACATCATGTTCCGTGAAATGGGCATGCTGAATAGTTACATGCCATTGTATCTGCCACTGGCATTCGCAACACAAGGGTTCTTCGTCTTCATGCTTATTCAGTTCTTGCGCGGTGTACCACGCGATATGGAAGAAGCAGCACAAATCGACGGATGTAACTCTTTCCAAGTGTTGTGGTATGTGGTCGTGCCTATCTTGAAGCCAGCCATTATCTCTGTGGCACTGTTCCAGTTCATGTGGTCAATGAACGACTTTATCGGCCCACTGATTTATGTCTACAGCGTAGATAAGTACCCGATAGCATTGGCGCTGAAGATGTCAATTGACGTGACCGAAGGCGCACCGTGGAACGAAATTCTGGCAATGGCAAGCATCTCCATTCTGCCGTCCATCATTGTTTTCTTCCTGGCTCAACGCTACTTCGTTCAAGGCGTAACCAGCAGCGGAATTAAAGGTTAATAGAGGATTTATCATGGCTGAAGTTATTTTCAACAAATTAGGCAAAGTTTACTCCAACGGTTTCCGCGCGGTTCATGGCATTGATCTGAAAATCCATGATGGCGAATTTATGGTGATTGTTGGCCCATCTGGCTGTGCTAAATCCACTACCCTGCGTATGTTGGCAGGCCTGGAAACCATCAGTGATGGTGAAGTACGAATTGGTGATCGGGTTGTGAATAATCTGGCACCGAAATCTCGTGGTATTGCCATGGTGTTCCAGAACTATGCGTTATACCCACACATGACAGTGAAAGAAAATCTGGCTTTTGGCCTGAAGTTGAGCAAGCTGCCAAAAGAGCAAATTGAAACACAAGTTGCTGAAGCTGCAAAGATTTTGGAACTAGAAGACTTACTGGATCGCTTACCGCGTCAGCTGTCTGGTGGTCAGGCACAGCGTGTTGCTGTAGGCCGCGCTATTGTCAAAAAACCAGATGTCTTCTTGTTCGATGAACCGTTATCAAACCTGGATGCCAAACTGCGTGCATCAATGCGTATTCGCATCTCTGATTTGCATAAGCAATTGAAAAAAAGCGGAAAAGCAGCGACTACTGTTTACGTTACTCATGACCAAACAGAAGCCATGACCATGGGTGACCGTATCTGTGTGATGAAGCTGGGCCACATCATGCAAGTGGATACGCCGGATAACCTCTATCACTACCCTACCAATATGTTTGTTGCCGGTTTTATCGGCGCGCCGGAAATGAATATTAAACCGAGCACGCTGGTAGAAAAAGACGGGAAAATTGGCCTGACCGTCGGCCAATACACCCTGGTATTGAATGAAAGACAGCAGGCTAAAGTTGCCGCCCACGCCGGAGAAAAAGTGTTCTTCGGTGTACGTCCTGAATTCGTCAGCATGTCTATGCAGCCGTTTACTGACAATCACTCACAGGGTGAATTGGTGCGGGTGGAAAACATGGGTCATGAATTCTTCATGTATATCAAGGTTGACGACTTTGAATTGACCTGCCGCTTACCGTCTGACGAAGCACGACCAATTATTGAAAATGGTCTGAATCGCACCGTGTATTTCCAGTTTGATATGGATAAATGCCATATCTTTGATGCAAAAACAGAAAAAAATATCTCTCTTTAACAGGAGCAGTACCCAATGAAAAAAGCGATTTTACACACGCTGATAGCATCCACTCTGGCGTTATTATCACACCAAGCTTTTGCCGCTCAGGACGAAGTGAATTTACGTATGTCATGGTGGGGGGGCAATGGCCGCCATCAGGTAACTTTGAAAGCGATCGAAGAATTTCACAAACAACATCCGAATATTAATGTTAAATCGGAGTATACCGGCTGGGATGGTCACTTATCTCGTCTGACAACACAAATTGCGGGCGGTACTGAGCCTGATGTTATGCAAACCAACTGGAACTGGCTACCTATTTTCTCTAAAGACGGTACTGGCTTCTACAATTTGTTTAACGTCAAAGAACAATTAGATTTGGCGCAATTTGATCCGAAAGAACTGCAACAAACTACCGTCAATGGCAAGTTAAACGGTATTCCAATTTCTGTGACTGCACGTATCTTCTATTTTAATGATGCGACATGGGCAAAAGCAGGTTTAGAATATCCTAAAACTTGGGATGAATTACTTGCTGCCGGTAAAGTATTTAAAGAAAAACTGGGTGATCAATATTATCCAGTGGTATTAGAGCACCAAGATACATTAGCACTCATCCGCTCTTATATGACTCAAAAATACAACATTCCTACCATTGATGAAGCAGGTAAGAAATTTGCCTACTCACCAGAACAATGGGTTGAATTCTTTACCATGTATAAAACCATGGTAGATAGTCATGTTATGCCATCCACTAAATACTATGCTTCATTCGGCAAGAGTAATATGTACGAAATGAAACCATGGATTAATGGTGAGTGGGCGGGTACTTATATGTGGAACTCCACAATAACCAAGTATTCCGATAACTTGACCAAACCTGCAAAACTGGTTCTTGGCCCATACCCAATGTTGCCAGATGCGAAAGATGCCGGTTTATTCTTCAAGCCAGCGCAAATGCTTTCAATTGGTAAATCAACTAAATATCCAAAAGAAAGTGCGATGCTAATCAACTTCTTATTGAACAGTAAAGAAGGGGTTGAGGCATTAGGTCTGGAGCGTGGCGTGCCATTGAGCGCAACAGCTGTAACCCAATTGCGTGCTAGTGGTGTGATTAAAGATGAAGATCCTTCAGTTGCGGGTTTGAATATGGCGCTAGAGTTGCCACATAAAATGACAACTTCACCATACTTTGATGACCCACAAATTGTTTCCCTGTTCGGTGATGCAATTCAATATATCGATTATGGTCAGAAAACCGTACAAGAAACAGCAGAATACTTTAATAAACAAGGTGACCGTATTCTGAAACGCGCAATGCGTTAATTAATTAGTTTAAATTAATTTAAGTTTCTATTAAACCCTGCCATTAATTTGGCGGGGTTATTTCGTTATATGAATGAAAATAAAATAGCCAATTAGACCGACATCACAAATTAATATTTGTTTAAAAAATTAATCGACAACAAAGATCTGGATCACACAATTATTTATCAATACAAATAGAATATGCATTCACAACAAATGAAACGTTGTTTCTTTATTCGTGAACTTGTTTTTCAATCGTATGTTGATTCTTTATAAATTTGTTAATAAAAATTGATTTAAATAACCATAACCCTGGGATTATATAAAAATGAAATTTAAATTACTGACTCTGGCAGTGGCATCTGTAATTAGTTTTAGCTCTGTAGCAACAACTATTGACTATCGGCATGAAATGAAAGACACCAGTAAATCTGATCATAAAGACCGTTTACTGATCTCCAACCGCTTTGCTAATGGTTTTGGTCTATCTTTAGAAGGGAAATGGGGCCAGCACAGCTCCGATACTACCCCGAATAAACCATTCAATGAGCAAGTCAGTAACGGTACTGAAGTCGTTGCCAGCTATGTTTACCAATTTAATAAAACATTCTCATTGGAACCAGGTTTCTCATTAGAGTCTTCTTCCGACTCTAACAACTACCGCCCTTACCTGCGTGGTAAAGTCTCCTTCACTGATGATTTCTCAACATCACTGCGTTATCGCCCATATTACAAGCGTAACCAGCCAGCTCAGACTAAAGATACAGAAAAAGGCCATGAGTTCACTATGCTGTTCGCCTATAACTTCTTGAAAAACTATTCAGCTGAATATGAATTGAACTACAAGAAATCCGAAGACGAAATTCTGGCAAACAAAGAGAAAGAAGAATGGAGCCATGATCTGAAAGTGGCTTACAAATGGGATAAAAACTGGAAACCTTATGTTGCTATCGGCAACGTGGCAGGGAGCAAAACAACTGACGAGCGTCAAACTCGTTACCGTGTAGGTGTGCAGTACAGCTTCTAATTATTCAGGCGTTATGAGTAGTACCCTCATCATTATTTGTTAGATTATGCCCATACCCGTATTATTTTGGGGAAAAGTTGACTCCCAGTCGCTTTTCCCCTTTTTTTAGTCTCATCATCCCCCCCTAATGCATCGCGTAGTGCCGAATTATTCAGCCCCAACATTTTCGCCAAAGAACAAACATTGCGCAGCTCAATACCCACGTGGGATTGACCACTCATCACCAGAGAAAAATGAGACATTTAGTTACAGCGTAACGGCTATCTATAGCGAGATAAATCTCATATACTGGATATATCAACAGCTACAGATTCGGAATTCAAGTATGACAGGGGAAGGACACCTTATTTTTTCTGTCGCCTGCGTTATTTTTGCCAAAAAAGTCGGCCTTACGCCTGAACTGGCACATGGCGATTGGTGGCATATCATCCCTGGCGCCCTGTTAACTTCCCTGCTACCCGATATTGATCATCCAAAATCAATCTTGGGCCAGAGGCTAAAGTGGATCTCGACGCCTATTGCTCGCGCATTTGGCCATCGTGGCTTTACACATAGTTTGCTGGCAGTAGTAGGCGGTATTGCACTATTTCAAATGGATATTTCACGAGACTGGATTGTCCCAGCGGACGCATTTCATGCAATGATTATTGGTTATTTCAGTCACCTATTAGCAGACATGATAACACCCGCGGGAGTCCCTCTCTTATGGCCATGTCGCTGGCGTTTTTCTATTCCAGTTTTGCGGCCGCAGAAAGGTAATCAATTGGAACGAGTGCTATGCGTGCTATTAGTTTGTTTTTCCATCTATTGGCAAACCGACACCACTATTCCACTGCTATCCTATATGGAGCAATTGAAAAATTTTAGACTGTGATCACACTTTTATGGGCAAATAATAACCAATACGAATGCATTCCATACAAATAATTGCAAAAATTTATAAACAATTCTTTTTGGATATAAGTAGGTCACAGAGTAGCTGCTACCATACGCGGCTAGCTGCACAATTGACTGTGCCTGACTGTGTTTTCTATAAAAATAGAAACAGAATGCGCAGCCAGTATTTAAAATAATTATTTGGAGATTTGGGGATGAACCTACCGCTTGTGATTAATGTGCTGCTCTTTGTGGCACTGCTATTACTCTTGGCACAAACCCGGCATAAAAATTGGAGTCTGGCCAAAAAAGTTTTGGTAGGCCTAGGGTTGGGCGTGTTATTTGGTCTGGGGCTGCAATGGTTTTATGGTGCGGAAAATCCAGTACTGAAAGAATCTATCACTTGGTTCAATATCGTCGGCAATGGTTATGTGCAACTGCTGCAGATGATCGTTATGCCGCTGGTATTTGCCTCAATCTTAAGTGCGGTTTCTAAACTACATAACGCCTCTTCGCTTGGCAAAATCAGTGTATTAACCATTGGGACCTTGCTGTTTACCACATTGATAGCAGCGCTCGTCGGTGTATTCGTTACTAATCTCTTTGGCTTAACAGCCGATGGTTTGGTACAAGGAACACAAGAGTCGGCCCGATTAAGTGCTATCGAAAGCAATTATCTTGGTAAAGTGACTGACCTGACAGTTCCTCAGTTGATTCTGTCCTTTATTCCCAAAAATCCATTTGCTGATTTAACCGGGGCAAGCCCAACCTCAATTATCAGTGTGGTTATTTTTGCGACTTTCTTAGGCATCGCATCCCTGCAATTGCTGAAAGATGATGTAGCGAAAGGTCAGCGCGTACAAGTGGCTATCGATACATTGCAAGCTTGGGTGATGAAGCTCGTGCGTCTGGTCATGAAACTGACCCCTTATGGTGTATTAGCATTAATGACCAAAGTGGTTGCGGGTTCTAATATTCAGGACATTATCAAGCTAGGCAGCTTTGTTGTGGCCTCGTACCTCGGTCTGGCCATCATGTTTGTTGTGCATGCTGTGCTATTGTCTTTCACCGGTGTTAATCCGTTGAAATTCTTCCGCAAAGTATGGCCTGTGCTGACGTTCGCTTTTACCAGCCGTTCCAGTGCTGCCAGTATTCCGCTGAATGTCGAAGCACAAACCCGCCGCTTGGGCGTACCTGAATCTATCGCCAGCTTCTCAGCCTCTTTTGGTGCAACTATCGGACAAAATGGCTGTGCCGGGCTTTATCCTGCGATGCTAGCTGTTATGGTCGCACCGACTGTCGGCATTAACCCGCTAGATCCGGTATGGATTGCTACACTGGTGGGTATTGTTACCATTAGCTCCGCGGGGGTTGCCGGTGTCGGCGGTGGTGCAACTTTCGCAGCACTGATTGTGCTGCCAGCATTGGGGTTGCCTGTCACACTTGTTGCATTACTTATCTCTGTTGAACCATTGATTGATATGGGCCGTACGGCATTGAACGTCAGTGGCTCGATGACCGCCGGTACGATTACCAGCCAATTAATGAAACAAACAGATAAAAACATTCTTAACAGTGATGATGATGGTGATTTAGCTCATCAATAAACACTGCGATATTGTCATATAGAGAAAGCCAGTCTTCATGACTGGCTTTTTTATTTTTGGCCGCTGATGGGCTTATTTATGTAAATGGAACGAATAAATGGAGGCCACTATCACCCTTTTTTCAAGTTCGCGAAGGACGATATTTCTCAACCAATGCTAACGCAATGGCTTCTGTTTCTACATCAGGCACTCCACTGAAATCCTGCGCTCTAAAATGCATCTGGAATGCTTTGATGACTTGTTGCGTTTCATTATCCAGTTCGCCACTTTGTGGGATTTGATAACCATAGCGAGCTAATGCCTGCTGAATAATACTGACTGAGGCACTATCTTGCTTATTACGGCCATCAATATACTTTGTGACTGTCGCGTCATCTGGCCAGGCACCCACACCAAGTTGGGCCAAACGTTTCCATGGGAATAACGGACCGGGATCGGATTTTCTCAGAGGAGCAATATCGCTATGAGCTACAACATCTGTTGGGTCAATACCATAACGCTCAACAATGTCCTTCGTTAGCCGCTCAATCAATTTAATCTGTGATTCATTGTATGGGTACCACTCCCTACCCAACATCTTCTCTGTGAAGCCCTTATTGACGATTTCAATGCCTATCGAAGTATCATTGAGGCTAGAGCGCCCGTGCCAATTGCTAACACCTGCGTGCCACGCCCGCTGAGATTCAGGAACCAGCTGCAATACAATAGGTTTACCATCAATACTGTCAGGGTGGGTTTTGACCAAATAATGTGCGCTAACTTCACCCTGTGTGAGTATTTTCAACGAGGTAGCATCATCTGTCGCTGTATAGTGAAGCACCAAAAAACGCACTCGCTCATTTTGAGCAACTGAAGGCATACTGGTATCAACTTTATACTCGCCACGGTCGATCAATTTATGCGGTTTGCCGTTATAAGGGCTACTACACCCCGCCAGCAGTAATAATAGCCCCGCGCTTAATAACTTCCTCATCATCCTTCTCCCTATAATATGCTTAAGCACGGTTATAGTGACTCAACTAAATTAAATGGGCAGTAAACAGTACATTTAAATAATAACTAATAAACACGAATAATACTTACGCACGAGAAGATGCTAACGCTGCCGAAGATGTTATACGCCAACCAATAAAAAACGGCCCCTAAAAAGGGGCCGTTTAAGATGGAAAGGAATAAATAGTTATAATTAACAGCTGATTACACGTATCCAATAATTATACAGTATTTACCCTAAATAGAGATTTCCTTAGAAAGGATAATCGCGATAGCCCATCTGTTCTGAAATATTACGTGCCGCGCGGTGTAAAGATTTTACAATGTCACTCTTGTTGTCTTCAGAGAAACGTAATGTTGGGTATGAAATACTTAACCCCGCAATCACGACACCGAAACGGTCGAAGACAGGAACAGCGATACAACGTAAACCTTCTTCTTGCTCTTCGATATCTTCACCAAAGCCTTGCTCACGTACCTGATCTAACACGGGTAACAGTTCTGCTGCGCTGCCCAAAGTATGTTGAGTACTGCGGGTGAATTCGATATGAGACAAGATTTCTTCTACTTCTGCTCGGTCACGCCATGCCAGCAACACTTTACCAATTGCAGTACTGTGCAGTGGGTTACGACGACCAATACGAGAATGCATCCGCAGGTTATACATAGAATCAATCTTATGTATATAAACGATGCTGTCTTCATCCAAAGCACCCAAGTGAATAGTTTCACGAGTTTCATTGGATAATTCACGCATTTGTATATCCGCGCTACGAATCAAATCGACATTCTGTAACGCTTTGGCCCCTAACTCAAACAACTTCAACGTCAGGGAGTATTTCTCTGATTCGCCTTCCTGTGCAACATAGCCCAAGGATTTCATGGTCTGGAGGAAGCGGTACACTGTACTCTTAGGCATCATTACACGTTGAGAAAGTTCGGTAATACCAATTTCCCGCTCTTCACCCAATGCCTGTAAGATGCCAAAAACTTTCAGAACCGACGAAACAGAGTCGGGTTGTTTATCTAGATCTGCAATAGCCATTTTTTGGTTACCCTACTCAGTTTTCTGTGTTTCATAAAACAATACGTTTTAAAAAAAATAGAACAGTGGTTTTATTATAAAGGGAAGTCGCGAGACTGTGCAATAAACCAATGTGAATAATCGGATAAAAGCCTTGCAGACAGCAAATTAGCCTCTTTCCATGAAAGAGGCTAGTGCAAAATTTAACTATTTCCAGACAGATTCAGGCAATGTAGCCAAATATAATGCTGGTTTACCGTGAACATCCGAGGTGAACAGCACTTGTTTATCATCAGGAGTAAAAGAAGGATGCGGATGTGTTACCTGGCGGTCACCTTCGAATACTTTCCATGAAGTGTCATGACGCGCAACCCGATGTTGAGTACCGTTCTTCATGTTGAAGACATACAAGAAAGGATCATTTTCAATCTTATAGCCACTGTCATCTTGGACATCGACTGGGGCATCAGAACCGTCACCAACCATCAGAGTGCCATCATAATTACTCATAAGATGGGAACACGCTGGCATAGAAGTTAATTGGCGGTTCTCTAACGTTTCTGGATCAGCACTGCAAATAAAGCGATCTGTGCTGCCTTTCATGTAAGAAACATACACCAAGGCTGAACCATCTGGCACCCAGAATTCATGGGTGCAACTCTCGCCTTCTGCGTGAGTTTTTACCTTACGCATATTGGTGCCATCTTCATTGATTAGCCACATACGAGCATCAACCAAATCATGCGGGCCTTCGTGGCAGAAAGCGACCGTATTGTCATCGTATGGGCGATAGATTGGATGACCAAGCCACTGGTTTTCTTGTAAAATCACCGTTGACTCGCCAGTTTTCAGATCAACACGCATCAGACGGCAGCACGGTTTAGTGAAATAGAATTCGTGGAATTTCTTCCAGTCAGTCAATGGCTGCCAATCTTCACGTTTAATTTCAATCCCCACAAGTTTGGTGCAATCTGAGTTTGCTACCCAAGTGCCGTACCCGACCCATTCTTCTGGAACCTGATAAACCACGTTCTCTTCCAAAGAGGCCAAATCAACACGCATTAGATTACGGCCATCTTTGACATAAAACAGCGCATCATCATCAGGTGACAAGAAACCACCAAAAGTATTGTCGCCACGCCCTTCTGTCAGTTGTGTTGCCACCTGAGTATTAAGGTCCAACAAGTAGTAATTCCACGGACCATCAAAAGCACCGCCAAACAACAACTTGCTGCCATCACGGGTGAAACATTTTTGATAGAAATAGTTACGGTGGCAAGTAACATCTGGAGGCGTCAGACGAGTCACTTGTGCACCAGTAGAGGCATCCTGATAAGTATCAAATGTCAGGGGGATTTGTTTACCTTTGGCCATCCGGAAAGTCCTTAAAATCATCAGAGAATTAAAATTTGCCCACTGGGGGGAGCCTGTTCGGCTAATACTATCTCACATTATAGAAACGATGTTTCATTTTTCCGTGATCATGGTTCTGTTTTTACTGATTTACACAAATTACTGACCTTATCAGGCGGTTAATCTGGTTTGGAAAGGAGCTTCTATATCCTAGGTTACAAATAACCCAAATCTCAGGGATGCATTCAAGCGCAATAATCGTTAGCATAGAAAAAATCCCCTACCTTATTATTTTTACAGATAAAACCTATGAACCCATCAGCAACAGATGGAATGCCGGTTCCTCAGCGCTATGCAGCAATACTGGTCATTGCTTTAGGTATTACCATTGCAGTGCTGGACGGCACTATTGCTAACGTCGCATTGCCAACCATCGCCCGCGACCTCAATGCCAGCCCAGCGACATCTATCTGGGTAGTGAATGCTTATCAGCTGGCAATTACTGTATCTTTGCTTTCCATGGCTTCTCTGGGCGATATCATTGGTTATCGGCGGGTCTATCAGGCCGGCTTACTGGTATTCAGCGTGACCTCACTCTTTTGCGCTCTGTCAGACTCGTTATGGACGCTAACATTTGCCCGAGTACTGCAAGGGCTTGGCGCTGCGGCATTGATGAGTGTTAATACCGCTCTGATTCGTATTATTTATCCTCGGGCGCAGTTGGGTCGGGGGATTGGTATTAACTCATTGATTGTGGCAGTTTCTGCTGCAGCCGGGCCAACTATCGCCTCCGCGATATTATCCGTTGCATCCTGGCAGTGGTTGTTTGCAGTTAACGTGCCCATAGGATTACTGGCATGGGGGCTGGGCATGAAGTATTTGCCTGCCAATAATATGAAAAGTAATGGTAATCGCTTCGATGTCACCAGTTGCATAATGAATGCGCTGACATTTGGCTTACTGATCACGGCTATCAGCGGTTTTGCTCAAGGACAAAGCCCGACACTGATTGCTGCCGAAGTCATTGCGTTACTGTTTATCGGCTTCTTCTTTGTGCGCCGCCAACTTAACCAGTCTTTCCCTTTGTTGCCGGTGGACTTACTCCGTATTCCTATTTTTGCACTCTCAATAGGATCATCAATTTGTTCATTCACCGCACAAATGCTGGCGATGGTTTCGTTGCCCTTCTTCTTACAAAGCGTATTGGGCCGTGATGAAGTCGCCACCGGACTGCTACTAACACCATGGCCACTCGCCACCATGGTTGTTGCGCCCATCGCCGGGCGTTTAGTTGAGCGTTATCATGCCGGGTTACTGGGTGGGATCGGGCTGGCTGTTTTTGCCAGTGGTTTATTCCTATTAGCGATTTTACCTGCCGACCCCAGTGACATAGATATTATCTGGCGGATGGTGCTGTGTGGCGCTGGCTTTGGCCTATTTCAGTCACCTAATAACCACACCATTATTTCCGCAGCACCCCAACAGCGCAGTGGTGGTGCCAGCGGCATGTTGGGTACAGCAAGACTATTGGGACAAACTACAGGGGCTGCGCTAGTTGCGCTGATGTTTAATCTGTTTTCCACCAGCGGAACCCATGCATCACTGGTCTTAGCGGGGTGCTTTGCCAGCATTGCTGCGTTGGTCAGTTTGCTTCGCGTGAGCCAAAAACGTAGTTAAATTACTGATGATGAGATTGCCCCATTCTGATGGGGCTTTTTTATTTTCGAACATGACTAATTTTTATTCTTTATGTTGTAAAATGCAATCTAACTTAACTGATATTAATATCCTTGTTATATTCATTAAATTAGTATTCTTATATTTTATTTTGTATTAGTTTTAATACTTTCCCGAAGCTAATCGTTTTTCTTCCAATGTGACTCATTCCCTCCTCGGGTAAATAACTGAATTTCACATACAGTATTTCCCCGTTTTCCTTTTGCTTGGTGTCTAACTTATGCAATGCCTCATACAAACTTTTGAGATCACTAGGAATACCTGCTGTGTCAGTAATAATTTTACCAAAAGGTAAAAATTTTTGTACCTGCTCAACAGAAGCTATCAACAGATCGTTTAGAGGAAATAATCCGGTGAACCTCTCCTTGATAACATAAGGAGCGATACCCATGTAAATATCGGGCAGTTCAATAATATGATTTTCAATTCCGCTGGTTTCATTGTTTAACAAAAACTCTGTGACTTCAGCCGCAGTGCCAATCAGTACCAGCGGCTTGACTCCAGCTCCTTGCTCAGAAAAAACATATTCATTGTTGGAGTCTTTGACGGCTTTTTGCAGTTCGCCACGATCAACAATCACACTGTAATACTTCCCTTCCTTCACTTTTGGGACTGGCTCCCGCCACATATTAATTGTTGCCGCATAAGATGCATGAATACCTAAAATACCGACTATTAATAATAGTGATGATGACATGAGTTTTTTCATAATTAATCCATATAAAGTAATGTTACTTATTGAGTGTTAGCGAAATATAATGATTAAGGAATTTAGATTTAGCACAGCTTCTTGCATGGTGATGACATTTTTCTTAATAACGTATTATGGCGTAAGGATAATAAAGCGTATTTTTCCATTCAATGATGGAGAGATACAATCGTCATGATATGATTTTCCATTACCTCCATCTTATTTTTCATTATATATAATGATGAAAATCTTAATTTTAGCGCCAGAGCGAGTACGCAGATTATGAATTGGCACTTTGAATTTGAAGGAAATAAAGACGAAGAATAGTGGGATATGTTTGACGTATCAAACCTATAGCCCTGAATCTGGGGGGAACAGCTATAACGTAAAGGAGAGCCTCTCGCGAGACTCTCCTTTAATAGTATTATTGCTCTACCGGCATGTAGGTTATTTCAGATATTGACCAGAACGCAGAGCTTCAATACGTTTATCCAACGGTGGATGTGACATAAACAACTCACTGAAAGATTTAGATTTACCGTTAATGCAGAAGGCCATCATACTGCCCGCCTCTTGCGGCTCATAACTGGTTTTCAAACGTTGCAATGCGGCAATCATTTTCTCACGACCAACCAATCTTGCTGAACCTGCATCGGCATGGAATTCGCGATGACGCGAGAACCACATGGTGATAATGCTAGCAAGGATACCGAACACTAACTCCAATACCATTGATACCGCAAAGTAAACCATCGGATTGCCAGAACTACTCCCCTCATTATCACGATCACCAGACAAGAAGCCGGCAGCGACTTGTGCAATCAGACGTGAAATGAAGATAACAAAGGTGTTCACAATCCCTTGAATCAAGGTCATGGTGACCATATCACCATTGGCCACATGACTAATTTCATGGGCAATAACAGCTTCAGCTTCATCGCGGCTCATGTTTTGCAGCAGGCCAGTACTGACCGCAACCAAGGAAGCATCGCGGCGAGCGCCAGTCGCAAAAGCGTTGATATCCGGTGCCTGATAAATAGCTACTTGTGGCATGGCAATGCCTGCCTGCTGAGACTGACGACGAACAGTTTCTAGCAACCAGCGCTCAGTTTCGTTACGGGGTTGTTCAATAACTTCGCCACCCACAGAACGCAGAGCCATCCATTTGGACATCAGCAACGAAACGAATGCGCCGCCGAAACCAAACAGACCGGCCATAATCATCAGCCCTTGCACACTGCTGGACTGAATACCTGTCAGGCTAAGTACCAACCCGAACACCAACATAACGGCCAGGTTGGTGAGAAGGAACAGAGCGATACGCATCATAGAAATTTATTTCCTTATTGTGTTAATTGACGATCTTATTAAATCGACACGGCATTTAAGTCAAACTAGCCATAAACATGAATGATGACTTAGCCAAATTCTACTGAGATATGCTGATCGTATGGGCATCTGATAAATTTTCAAGGCTTGTTAAGTTCTAACAGAGTAAATCAACATAACTTTACAAATTTGGATACTTTTTATTACATATCAAGCTATTTTTTCGCCAATCTTTCCGCCTTGTCATGGAAAAAAAGTAAAAAAAATCCGGACTCTATTGAGCCCGGATGATTCTTCACACCTGAAACTACTTCACTGGTGTTGCTGTCGCTGTTGCCAATTGAGGCTCCACTTGCGGTTGCGCTTTTTCTTTATGAGCTAAATCCAGCGCGATATGCACAGTTTCATCCAGATAAGGGTCAGGTTCCTGATAGTCTTTTGGCAAATCCTCCAATGACTTCAGTGGCTTTTTCCCTTCACGTTTGAAGCGTTCATTCAAGCGGTTCAAACGCGTAGCATCATCATCATGATTCTCTTTTTCACGTTGTGCATAATTAAGAGAAATAATGTTTTTCTTATCTTTCAGTGCTTTATATCGCTCAATATCCTGTTGGATATGTTGAAACTCAGGATCTGCGGCAATACGCGCAGCATGAGATTTGAGCAACTCAGACTCAATAGGTTTCAAATCACCCGTTTTGGTATAACTGGCTGCATTGATGCTATCCCAAGGCAAGGCATTATCTTCGAAACTTTCACCTGTTTCTGCCGGATCTACACCTGTAGGCATCACAATATCTGGAGTGACCCCTTTACGTTGAGTACTGCCACCATCAACCCGATAGAATTTCTGAATGGTGTATTGCAAAGAACCCAATGCCGGCCATTCAGGACGTAGCATCTGATCGTAAATACGATTCAGCGAACGATACTGTTGAACCGTGCCTTTGCCGAAAGTTGGCTCCCCGACAATCAATGCACGCCCATAGTCTTGCATTGCCGCAGCAAAGATTTCAGAAGCAGATGCACTGTAGCGGTCAACTAAAACCACGAGCGGGCCTTTGTAGTACACTACACCGTCGGTATCACTGTCTTCGCGCACTTTGCCGTTGTTATCCCGCACCTGAACCACTGGACCACTTGGAATAAACAAACCAGACAACGAAACCGCCTCGGTCAGTGCTCCACCACCATTGCTACGTAAGTCAATGATAATGCTGCTGACATTCTGTTTTTCCAGCTTCTGTAATTGCACCTTAACGTCTTCCGTCAGGCCAACATAGAAACCCGGAATATCCAGTACGCCGACGCGCTCTTTACCGATGGTTTTCACCGACATTTTCACTGCACGGTCTTCCAGACGAATGCGCTCACGGGTCAGTGTCACCGTGCGTGGCTTGGTCCCTTTACCGGCAGGTAAGATTTCCAGACGCACTTTACTGCCCTTCGGTCCTTTGATTAAGGCGACAACATCGTCCAGACGCCAGCCAATGACATCAACCATTGGTTTACCGGTCTGACCGACACCAATCACCCGATCACCCACCGCAATAGTTTTACTTTTCGCCGCTGGACCACCTGGAACCATGGAGTTGATTAATGTGTAATCATCATCCATTTGCAGGACAGCACCAATACCTTCCAGAGACAAGCTCATCTCAGTATTGAACTGTTCAGTATTACGTGGGGATAAATAGTTAGTATGCGGGTCAATTTCGTGGGCAAACGCATTCATGATCAGTTGGAAGACATCTTCGCTATTACTTTGCGTCAAACGTTTGATGGCTGCCTGATAGCGCTTTGTCAGCGTTTCTTTGATTTCTTTATCCGTTTTACCGGTTAGCTTCAAATTAAGCTGATCGTATTTAACTTTTGCGTCCCAAAGCTTATTTAGCTCGGCTTCGCTGGTCGGCCACGGGGCTTTGCTGCGGTCAATATCAATGGTGTCATTGCCGGTAAAGACCATTGGTCTGTCCAACACTGACAACGCATATTGATAGCGCTCAAAACGGCGTTTTTGCGCCAAATTGAATAATGCAAACGGTGTATCTAGCTGACCTGATTTTAATTCATCGTCCAGCGAATGTTTTTTATCCGCGAACTGAGCCACATCTGATGCCAACAACACGTTATGGCTGTAATCCAGCATGTTGAGGAAGCGATCAAATATTTTGGCGGAAAACTGATCGTCCAATGCAAACTGACGATAGTGAGAGCGAGTGAAGCGCGATGTTACGCGCTCACTCACGGTTGCATGCTCTGGTTCCTGACGCAGTTGAGGAAGTTGATCAATACGATACGTTGTATCGGCCGCGTAACTCATCCCCGCCAGTAACAAGCCTGCGATTGCTGTTAGTCTGACAAAATTGTTCATGCCTAGGTTGGCCTCCGTATCAGAACTGCAAGTGTTCTGCGCGCACAATCATCGCCAGACCGGAAGATAGCTGCACCCGTACGCCATCTTTAGCGATTTCTAATACGGTTGCGTCCATCGCACTCTTACCTGCTCTGACTTTGATTTCTTGACCAATTTGCAGTTTAGAGATATCTGTGACCGGCACAGGGCGTGGCTGGTTTTCCTCAGCCTGTGGACGAGGTGGCCGAGCTTGTTGCGGGCGAGGTGACTGACGAGGCTTGCGGTTTTCCACAGCCGCACCCGCTTCACGACGCGGTGCAGGTTTTTTACCTGCCGGACGTGGGCGACGTGGCTCTGGGGTTTCACCCGCAGCAATGGCAGCTTCGCGCTTTTTAGCTTGTTGTTCAGCACGTTGTGCTTGAACACGGGCTTTCGCCTCTTCCAGCTGTTTACGGGCATGTTCAACATGCTGTTCTTCCAGCACACCACAAGGGTTGCCATCCAAATCAACACGCTCAGCTCCGACTTTGATCCCATAAAGATAGCGCCAGCTTGAGGTGTAGAGACGCAGCGCAGAACGCAATTGCGTTTTGCTTAAATTCTCTTCCCCCTGAACACGTTCGACCAGATCTTGAAAAATACCGATCTTTAATGGACGTGCTTCGCCTTCGGCGGTAAAACATAGCGGGAACCGCTCAGCCAAAAAGGCTATGACTTCTTTACTACTGTTCAACTTAGGTTGATTTTCCATGAAATTTCCTGATTACAACGGGTTGCCAACAAGCCGCAGGCATGAACAGGCGTCATTATAATGACGCTATCAGCAATTGCCACGTTATCCGTATATCAACTTGCAGTCTGTGTAACATATTTTGTACTGTCACAAAGCTCAAGATGCTCGCAAAGCCCCGCCACAACTGAGATTAAGCCCAATTCGTCGTCTTTATCAAAGCGATCATAAACTATGCTGTCGATATCCAAAACGCCGATAACTTTCCCCTGAACCGTGATTGGCAGCACAATTTCAGCATTGCTGGCCGTGTCACAAGCAATATGTCCGGGGAATGCATGCACATCACCGACTCGCTGAACGCGGTTTTCTGCCACCGCCGTCCCACAGACGCCTTTCCCGACAGGAATGCGCACACAAGCGATTTTCCCCTGAAAAGGACCGAGCACCAATTGATGACCATCGAGCAAGTAGAAACCCGCCCAATTTAACCCCTCAAGGCGTTCATAAAGTAAGGCGCTGGTATTGGCCAATGTGGCGATGAAATTGGTTTCACCCGCAATCAGAGCACTCAAGTCACGTTTTAATTCCGCGTAGAATTCTGCTTTTTTCATGTAATGACCGTTAGAAACCTAAGGATAGCCAGAGGCAATAGTTATGCGTAGCTTATATAAAATAATCATTAAATGCGCCTGCCGACAAGGTTATTCCGCGCTAATGAAGCAAAAGAGTTAGCAACATTGGCAGTTTGACCCTTTTTGCCCCTTGTTTTGAGTGATTGCTCTGCTACCATCCGCGCTATTCTTTATAAACCGGTGTCGGTGTCAGGGTTCTACACGATGAAGATACATGCGATTCAACGCCCCTTATCCACTGCACGGGTTCAACGATGCTGCGAGTGTGATGCGCTGTTTACCTTGCCACCACTCAATGGCAGGCAAACCGCGTATTGCCCACGTTGCAGTGCAAAAATTGCCAGTGGGCGCGATTGGTCACTGACCCGCCTAACCGCCATTGCGGTTGCCATGCTGTTATTGATGCCATTTGCGTTTACCGAGCCACTTATTACTATCCGTCTGCTTGGAACTCGCATTGATGCCAGTTTACTGGAAGGTATTTGGCAGATGAGCCGCCAAGGGGACCCCATCACAGCCAGTATGGTGGCTTTTTGTATTCTGGGCGCCCCTATCACTCTCACCATCTCAATTCTCTATTTGCGCATTGGTAGCCGGATTGGCATGAATCTGCGCCCCATATTATTGATGTTGGAGCGGCTAAAAGAGTGGGTCATGCTGGATATCTATCTGATTGGTATGGTGGTGGCCTGTATTAAAGTTAAAGAATACGCTGACGTGATGGCCGGTACGGGGTTAATCGCTTATCTGACACTCACCTTGCTCAGTATTCTGGCACTCGTGCACTTGAATCTGGAGCAGCTATGGGAGCGATTTTACCCCCAAGAGCAGCCCCCAGGCCCGAGAGAGACACTGCGCGTTTGCCTGTCTTGCCACTATACTGGGCATCCCGACGCGCTGGGCCGCTGCCCACGTTGCCATACCCCGTTACGTCATCGGCGTCGCCACAGTATCCAAAAAACGTGGGCGGCATTAATTGCCTCGATCGTCCTGCTGCTGCCGGCGAACTTGTTGCCAATATCCATTGTTTACGCCAATGGCACTCGTCTGGAGGATACTATTTTCTCTGGCGTGGTTTCACTGGCGTCATCGGGGAACCTGCCTATCGCGGCGGTTGTTTTTATTGCCAGTGTATTGGTGCCGTTTACTAAAGTTATTGTCTTAATAACATTGCTGCTCAGTATCCATCTGAAAACACAGCACAGCCTGAAAACCCGCATGCGATTGTTGCGTCTTATTACTTGGATTGGCCGCTGGTCGATGCTGGATCTCTTTGTTATTGCGCTAATGATGTCGCTGATTAATCGTGATCAGCTTCTTTCCTTCACGATGGGGCCTGCAGCCTTCTACTTTGGGTCTGCGGTTATTTTGACTATCCTTGCTGTTGAGTGGCTGGATAGCCGATTGATTTGGGATGCACATGCAACAGGAAACGCCGAGTACACCGACTGAGGCACAAATTAAACACAAACGCCGGATATCGCCGTTCTGGTTGCTGCCTTTTATTGCACTGCTGATCGCCGGTTGGCTGGTTTACAACAATTGGCAAGAGCGTGGCACCGAGGTCACGATTGATTTTCAATCTGCCGCCGGGATTGTGGCTGGGCGTACCCCTATTCGTTATCAAGGTGTCGAAGTCGGGATGGTGCAATCCATCAGTCTGGATGATGACCTACGTAACATTAAAGTCACCGCCAGTATCAAAAATGATATGGAAGATTCACTGCGTGAAGGCACACAGTTTTGGCTGGTCACCCCCAAAGCCTCGCTAGCAGGTGTTTCAGGGTTGGACGCATTGGTAGGCGGTAACTATATCGGAATGATGCCGGGTGAAGGTAAGCCCCAAAACCACTTTACAGCATTAGATACCCAACCAAAATTTCGTATGAATACCGGTGAGTTGATGATTCACTTACATGCGCCAGATTTGGGTTCCCTCAACAATGGCTCACTGGTCTACTACCGTAAAATTCCAGTGGGTAAAGTCTATGATTACAATATTGCGCCTGATAATAGCGGCGTGGTCATTGACGTACTGATTGATCGCCGTTT
This sequence comes from Yersinia vastinensis, assembly GCF_044905075.1. NCBI lineage: Bacteria > Pseudomonadati > Pseudomonadota > Gammaproteobacteria > Enterobacterales > Yersiniaceae > Yersinia > Yersinia vastinensis. The sequence continues at coordinate 2,115,036 of NZ_CP173260.1, read as the reverse complement.
TGCCAAGCTAGTCAAAAATGATACTCGCTTTTGGAATGTGTCCGGTTTCAAAGGCGATTTCAGCTTGAGTGGTGTCTCTGTGCAAATGGAAAGCCTGGCGGCATTGGTGAATGGTGCTATTGCCTTTGACTCCCCACAGAACAGCCAAGATGCGAAACCAGACCGACCTTTCCAGCTTTATTCTGATTTGGCACACAGTCAACGGGGGGTGGCCATCACACTGGATCTTCCGAGCGGCAATAATTTGAGTGAAGGCCGCACGCCGTTAATTTACCAAGGTTTGCAAGTGGGTACGCTGACCAAAATGACGCTCCAGCCTGATAGCAAAGTTGTTGGTGAGCTGACCATTGACCCCTCGGTGGTTGATTTAATGCGGGCTGGTACGCGTATCGAAATGAATAGCCCCCGCATTAGTCTTAATGATACCAATCTCAGCACGCTGTTGACCGGCAATACTTTAGAACTTATCCCCGGAGAAGGCGAGCCGCAGCAACGTTTTACTGTCCTGCCCAGCAGTAAGAGTCTGCTACAGCAACCTAATGTACTGGAGTTACATTTAACCGCGCCACAAAGCTACGGTATCGATGTGGGTCAGCCTATCTCCTTGCATGGCATTAAAATTGGTCAGGTGCTAACCCGTGAGTTGTCTGCTACTGGCGTCAGTTTTACCGCTGCCATTGAAGCGAAATACCGGGATTTGGTGCATAAAGACAGTAAATTTGTGGTGAACAGCCGTATTGATGTGAAACTGGGGATTGACGGCATTGAAGTGCAAGGAGCCAGCGCACAGGAGTGGGTTGATGGCGGTATTTTGATTCTGCCGGGCAGTAAAGGCGAGCCTCTGAGCCAGTATCCGCTCTACAGCAGTGTGGATAAAGCCACTGATGGGATTTTAGGCAATGGCCCAGCCACCACTCTCTCCTTAACTGCGAGCAGCTTGCCAGATGTCCAAGCCGGTTCTGTCGTGCTGTATCGTAAGTTTCAAGTCGGTGAAATTACTCGCATCAGACCGAAAGCCAATGAGTTTGAGGTGGATGTTTACATCCAGCCGGCGTATCGCAACCTGCTCACTGATAAGAGTATTTTCTGGGCTGAAGGTGGGGCGAAAGTGCAGTTGAACGGCAGCGGACTGACCGTGCAAGCCTCGCCTCTGAATCGAGCATTAAAAGGTGCGATCAGCTTCGATAATCTTGAAGGTGTCACACTGGACAAAGGCGCTAAACGAACGCTTTATAGTAACGAAACCGCGGCACGCGCTGTTGGTAGCCAGATTGTATTGCGCACCTTCGATGCCAGCAAACTGGCAACAGGGATGCCAATTCGCTATCTGGGCATCAATATTGGTCAGGTTGAATCACTAAAACTGGCACCTGAGCGCAATGAAGTGTTAGCTAAAGCAGTGCTCTACCCTGAATATGTGCAAAGTTTTGCCCGTGCTGGGACGCGCTTCTCCATAGTTTCACCAGAGATCTCTGCCGCAGGGGTCAATAATCTCGATACCTTGTTCCAGCCCTACATTAATGTTGAGCCCGGTAAAGGTGGAGTATTGCGAACCTTTGAGTTGCAAACAGCTACGATTACTGACTCCCGCTATCTTGATGGGTTGAGCATTATTCTTGATACCGCAGAAGCAGGATCACTACAAATTGGCACGCCGGTATTGTTCCGGGGGCTTGAAGTAGGCACGGTCACTGGCTTTAATCTGGGAGCGATGTCTGATCGGGTACAAGTCTCTTTACGCATCAGCCAAAAGTTCCAGCAGTTGGTACGGCAGAATACCGTTTTCTGGCTGGCATCGGGCTATAACCTTGAGTTTGGCCTGACGGGCGGAGTGGTAAAAAGTGGCACCTTCCAGCAATTCATCCGTGGTGGGATTGCTTTTGCCACTCCTCCTTCCACGCCACTGGCCCCGAAAGCCAGCGTGAATCAACACTTCTTACTGAACGCCGAAGAACCTAAAGACTGGCGAAATTGGGGAACCGCGATACCACGCTTCTAGCTCAGAGGGTTACTCAGGGCCGTATATCTGGCCCTGAGTATCATTCCCACAAACGTCTAACACACACTGACGTAGCCACCGATGAGCAAGGTCGGCATCCATTCGTGGGTGCCATAACATAGAGACGGTAATCGAAGGGAGGGTGAGAGGCAGCGGAAAGCTGTACAGACCATCACGTAAATTCAGGGTATGCCGTTTAGGAACCGTTGCCACTAAGTCGGAACCTCTCACTAACGCCAACGCCGTTGATATGCCATCAACATACGTCACCCCATGTCTCTCCAGCCCCAATAAGTGTAATGCATCGTCAATCGGCCCCTTATGGCCCTGACGCCGCGAAATAATAATATGCCGTTGAGTTGCATAGCCTTCAGGCGTTATCTCTTTATCAATTAAGGGGTGCCCCGCCCTGACAACACCAATAAAACCGTCACGAAAGAGCGCTCGGGTGCGTAGTTCAGGACTCGCTGAAGAGCCGACAACACCGGTTTCTAAATCGACGATGCCATCACGGAGTAATGCACTGTCTTTATTCAGTTTTTGCATAAATCGTAACTGCACACCCGCGGCATCTTGGTGAATTCGCGCTAATAGTGCGGCCCCAAAATTTTCGACAAACCCATCGCTGGTCCTTAATGTAAAAACACGGGTTAACTGGGTAAGGTCCAGTTTCTCCGCTGGGCGCAGTACCGATGTGGCGTCTTGCACCAACTGACTGACCTGTTCACGTAACTCAAGCGCTCTGGGGGTTGCAACCAATGAGCGCCCGGCCCTGACCAACAAAGGATCGCCTGTTGTCTTTCGTAACCTTGCTAACGCGCGGCTCATCGCAGAAGGACTCAGCCCTAAGCGCTGGGCTGCACGCGCCACACTGCCCTCTGCAAGCAGCACATTGAGTGTGATTAATAAGTTGAGATCAGGTTTTGTCATGCTCTGACTTTAGCACACACTTATATGACATGGCGTTTAACGCATGAATAAACTGCAACTGGTGCGTCTTCCGCCCTATCTAACAATGAAATAGTCTCCTGCCTAGGTCTTTCAGGAGCAACCCCTAATGAAAATCGACACCAATAGCACAAATTTACACAGCGCCGAAAATACGGGTCTACAAAAGACCGTTATCAGTCTCTCTTTACCAATGCTGCTTTCATCATTAGCCACCAGTATTGCCAATGTTGGATTACCCACATTAACCCAAGCTTTTAATGCCTCTTTTCAACATGTGCAGTGGGTAGTTTTGGCTTATTTACTGGCCATCACCACATCAGCCATTAGCATTGGCCGTCTTGGAGATATCATCGACAAGCGCTTGCTGCTAAAAATCGGAATCGGCGTATTCTCGCTGGCATCTCTGGGTTGCGCATTGGCTCCTACGCTCGGAGTATTAATTACCGCTCGCATCCTACAAGGATTGGGAGCTGCGGCAATGATGACACTCACATTGGCGTTGGTGGGTGAAACAGTCGCTCAGGATAAAATTGGGCGCACAATGGGCATGCTCGGTACGGTATCGGCCATCGGCACTGCGCTTGGGCCATCGCTCGGCGGCATGTTAATTGCTGGGTTTGGCTGGCAGTCCATATTCCTGACAACCCTTCCTTTCGGGCTTTTAGCTCTGTGGTTGGCATCACGTTATTTGCCAAAAAGCAGCACGCCTTCCAGTAGACCGCCGTCTGGTTTAGACCCTTTAGGCATGCTGTTGTTAGGATTGACTCTCGCGCTATACGCGCTTTCAATGACACTGGGGCACGGCACATTCAATCTATTGAATTTTGCGCTACTCATCGGGGCGGTGGCTGGCGCCGGGTTATTTCGCTGGGCCGAAAAGAGAGCTGCATTTCCCCTCATTCAGACAACGATGCTGCACCACACTGTACTGCGCAATGGGCTAATCATGAGTACATTAGTCACCACCATCATGATGACCACACTTATTGTTGGACCGTTCTATCTAACATCAGCATTAGGTTTAGGGACACAATGGGTTGGGTTGGTAATGTCTGCTGGCCCGCTGGTTGCGGCACTGAGTGGTATACCCGCCGGGTATTTGGTCGATAAATTAGGTGCCAACATTATGGTGACACTTGGGCTGACGGGGCTAACTTGCGGCGCTATGGTGTTATCAATCGTCACGCCTACCGTCGGCATTTTGGGTTACCTCATACCAGCCTGCCTAATTACTGCAAGTTACGCTCTCTTTCAGACGGCCAACAACACCCTAATTATTCAATCAGTGAGTGCCGAACAACGGGGCGTGGCCTCTGGCATGTTAAACCTTTCACGTAATCTGGGGCTGATTACAGGAGCATCTGTCATGGGGGCTATTTTCTCCTTCGCCTCTGCTCCACAGAATCGGGTGTTAGCAACCGCCATAGATATGACTCGTGGAATGCAATTTACGTATAAGGTCGCCACGCTATTTGCTCTCATAGCTTTAGGAATAGCGGTAATCCATATGAAAAATAAATTTAAACAATAGGGACAGCTCTGCAACGAATCGCCATTATATATTTCTTGGCTGAATGGATTCAGATCAAAGGTTACAGCCCCTTAAACATAAATTTACCTTGAATGTATGGATTATATCATTATCGGATTTATTCCAGCGAAATTAGTAATAAATGATAAATATGAGATGGATAAGTAAATTTTTAATTAATGTTGGACACTTTCTGAATCTTGCTGCTATTACTTAAATGTCTAGAATTTTTAATGATTAGTATCATAAATATCGATTGCGCTACGTTATTGGCGCAACTCAGTTCTAGATTAGCTGGCTGCATATTATATGATTAAGGAAGCAATAATGAAGAAACCCTTACTTATTCTAGGTGCAATGGTTTTATTACAGTCTGCTCCGCCAGTGGAAAGTGCAGGCACGGCAACAGGAACGTTGAACGCCACATTAACGATTATCAGCGGGTGCTATATCAATGATGGCACCGCGGCTGGCGGACTGACAAATTTAGGTACGGTGAACTTTGGTACAGTGTCTACGCTGAATACCCGAATAAGAGTCCCCTATAGCAGCACTGGGGCTGGTGCGTTGAATTTATACTGTAGTGCCAATACCGCTTACAGTATCGGAATAGACAATGGCGCACATGCGTTGGTTAATCAGCGTCGCTTGTTAGGCGGAACGACCGAGTATGTAAGCTATAATTTATATAAAGACAGTGGTTACAGTCAGGCATGGGGAACTACAGGTTCGGACCTTCTCACTGGCACCGCCACGGCTATCAGCACACCTATCCCTCTGACTATCTACAGTGAAGTCCCGACACAGGCCACCCCCACCGTCAGCACCTATATCGATACAGTCAATGTGACTGTCACTTGGTAGTGGCATGACTTTGGATATGACTCCGGGTCGTTCGTTGATAATCGACGATAAAGTGGCCTTTTTATGGCTACTCGTCGGTCTGCTGTTACTGCGAGCTTACCCGGCTTACGCTGTGTCAAAAACTGCCAATATTACGGTCAGTGCCACTCTATTACCCACCTGTATCGCAGGGACGGTCGTCGGAGGATCCACCAGCTTTGGTACATTAAACTTCGGACAAGCCAGCGTGCTCAATATCCCGATAGCCGTTACCGGTCAGGCCAACACTGGGGCCATCTCGGTACAATGCAGTAAAAACACCAGCTTTACCGTGCTACTCAGTGCAGGGCAAAGCGGCAACGTCAGTAACCGCTATCTGGCAGGTGGGCCAGCAAGCCAACATGTGAATTACAACCTGTATACCGACGCGGCACATAGCCATATTTGGGATAATGTTGTGGGCGTTTCACAAGTGGCCACTGGTCAAACAGTCACCCTCCCCGTCTATGGGTTAATTCCCATACAAAGCACACCTGCGGTGGGTGTTTACACCGATACCATTCAAGTTACGGTCAATTGGTAGGGAGGCAGCAATATGGCACAGCGCTGTTTCTATCCCACCCTAACTCAATTATTGCTACTCGCGGTGTTGGGTTTACCCGTGGCAGGAAGCTATGGAGACACATTGAGCAGCCCCTTTACTGTAAAAGCAACCATATTACCCGGTTGTATTTTAGGGAGTGGCACCGCAGATAGCAGCAGTTTTGGCACGCTGAATTTTGGCAATGTATCGTCCCTCGCTACGCCGATTAATATCGTATCCAGCCAGAATGCTGGTTCAATCGTTATTCAGTGTAGCGGCACGCCTAGCCTAACATTGGCGCTCAATAGCGGTGCGAATACCGCTGGCAACATTGCCTCTGGCCGACGGTTACTTAATAGCAGCACTGGTGAATATCTGTCCTATCAAATATTCCAAGACAGCGCCCGCAGTATTATTTGGGGCGATGGTAGTAATGGCGGGGCAACACAAATCATTAGTGGCAACAGCACGCTGCAACAAATTGTTTTATATGCGCAGTTGTTTGCCAGTAGCACACTGCCCACCGCAGGGAATTATACCGATACGCTATTAGTGACCATCACTTATTAGATTGCCATTTATTTAATGTGAGTACTTATCGACAAGGAGTTCACCATGACCAAATTAACATCGCTCTCATCGATGGTTGTACTGGCAACTGCATTAACCAGTGGCTCTCTTTATGCCGCCTCTTCGGTACTTATTTGGCCGATTGATCCGGTGATAAATAATAGCGAGAAAGCCACTGCGCTGTGGTTGGAGAATAAAGATAGTCAGCCAGTTTATATGCAAATCCGAGTATTAGGGTGGCAACAAAAAGAAGGGGTGGATGATTACAGTCATCAGTCTGCTATCCTTGCCAGCCCACCCGTTGCCACTATTTTACCGGGCAAACGTCAACTGATTCGTCTGATTAAAAATACACAAGTCCCCGCAGGGCAGGAACAGGCATTCCGCGTGCTGATTGATGAGATTCCGCGTAAAGATGCCGATGACACCCCCACCCCCTCTCTGAATATGGGGCTGAAGTTTCAGATGCGTTACTCCATCCCGCTATTTATCTATGGTGAAGGTTTAAAATCTGAAGATGCAAATAATCCGGCGTCATTCTTCCCTCTGAATCTCAGTTACAAACTCACGTCAGATAGCGGTAAACAGTGGTTGGCTATCCGCAATCAAGGACACACGCACGCACGAATATCTCAGGTCAATTTGCAAAATAAAAGTCTCAATAAGGGGCTGATGGGTTATGTGCTGCCGGGGAGTGAAATGTACTTTCAAATCCCCACACCGGCTAACGCAGGACAACTAACCGCGTTAGTAAACAGTCATGCCAAACCTGTCGTTATTCCTCATCAATAGCCTGTTCTGATTTAAGAATATCTATTGGTTGATGCATGGCTAATGCATTAATAAACAGGAACATAAGGTTGGGATGATAATCAAAATCAGGCTGTCACCTTTTTTGACATTGATGTATGCCTCAATGATATCCCCCATTTTAATACCACTAACGGTAAGGGGGGATGATTTGCCACCTCCGCCATCTGCCGCTGTGATGCCGGACACCACACTCTATCTTGAATTGGTAGTCAATGGCCGTAACTTTGGCGAGGCAGTACCCGTGATATTTCGTGGTGGGCATTATTATCTGACGCCTGAACAATTGAATGCCGTTGGCTTACCCACGCCACAATCGAATACGCCAGAAATCGCAATTGATGCTATGGATAAAGTAAAAGTCGCCTATCAAGGGGATAGCCAGCGATTACTCATTGATATCCCCAGCGAATGGCTCCCTCAGCAACGAGTCAATGCCAGTACACCAGAGGATTTTAATCTGGCTCAGAGTAGCCTTGGTCTGTTATTTAACTACGATGTCTACGCCAACCAAGGCGACAATAATAGCCAGCCGAGCAACGTTTCAGCGTGGACAGAACAGCGCCTATTTGACCGTTTTGGTGTCATCAGCAACACCGGTATCTACCGCACCAATCTGACAGACACGGACAACGTGACCGTCGATAAAGGGTACGTTCGCTACGATACCCAGTGGCGGTCAAATGATGAAAATCATATGTTGAGTTACACCGCGGGGGATCTGATAACCGGTTCTCTGGCGTGGAGCAGCTCAGTACGTCTTGGCGGAATCCAGATATCACGCAATTTCGCCATTCGCCCAGACTTGGTAACCTACCCGCTGCCTCAATTTGCCGGCCAAGCCGCAATTCCCAGCACCGTCGACCTCTATATTGATAACTTTCGCATGCAATCGACCACGGTTAATCCCGGACCTTTCGTGATAGATAACGGCCCTCGAATCAACGGTGCAGGACAAGCTACGGTGGTCACCACCGATGCATTGGGGCGGCAAGTCAGTACCTCTATTCCCTTTTATGTTGCCAGTGATCTGTTAAAACCCGGCTTATGGGATTTTAGTGTGTCAAGTGGCATGTTGCGCCAAAACTATGGGATTCGCTCTGCTGATTATGGCGACCCTGTGGCCACCGGCGTGCTCCGCTACGGCGCCACCTCTTGGCTGACACTCGAAGGCCGGACGGATATCGCCAAACAACTGAATGTGGCGGGTGGCGGTATCAGCCTGAGAGCTGGCAATTACGGTGTGCTAAACGGATCTTACAGTCTCAGTCACGCAGGTGACGATGTGTTGGGAAGTGGCGTCGCCCCTACGAACCTCAATGCTGATTCCGCCACCTTACTGCCCTCCCAGCGATATGGTGGGCGTGGCAATCAGTATTCATTCGGTTACAGCTATAGCAATGCTTTTTTTAGCCTAAATGCTCAACGCATCACACGTAGTGAAGATTATGGAGACTTGGCAAATTATAAAAGCGCGTATCGGCCCAGCCGCCGCACTGACCAAATCACCGGCAGTCTGGGGTTGGGGGCATATGGGTCTATTGGCTCCGGCTATTTTGATGTTCAGGATGCACTAGGAGAGCGAACCCGTCTGGTCAACCTAAGCTACAGCACCACCGTTTTTGGTAATACCAGCTTTTATCTCTCGGTCAACCGTGAGCTTGGCACGAAAGGCTATAACGCACAGATGGTCTTCAGTATCCCCCTCGGCGATTGGGGTGCTGGTAGCATCAGCAGCATGCGTGATGCCAATAACGTCTGGAGTCAGAGAGTCAACTATAGCCGCTCCACCCCGACCAATGGCGGGTTTGGCTGGAATATGGCTTATGCCAATGGCTCCGGTGAAAACAGTAGCTACCAACAGGCAGACCTTATCTGGCGGACTCGGATGATGGAAAGTCGGGTCGGCGTCTATGGTAGTGACAATGATTACCGTACTTGGGGGGAAGTCAGTGGTTCAGTGGTGATGATGAATCGGGGAATTTATGCCAGTAATACGATTAATGATGCATTTGCACTGGTTTCTACTCATGGTTTTGGCCAAATTCCTGTCAGTTATGAAAATCAACTCATCGGCACAACTGACGACGATGGCTATCTATTAATTCCGAATGTCACCTCTTATTACCAAGCGAAATTTCAGATTGACCCTATGAGCCTACCAGCAGATGTCTCGATGCCTGAAGTGGAGCGCCGCTTGGCCATCCGTGAACGCAGCGGATATTTAATCGACTTCCCATTGGAACAAGTGACCGCAGCGACACTACATATCATTGATATATCGGGTAAAGAGTTACCTAAAGGCAGCCCTATATTCAATTCTGATGTCAAACCCACCAGTTATGTTGGCTGGGATGGCATCGCTTATATCGAGCAAATCAAGCCACAAAATAAACTGAAAATAACCCGCGCGGATAATGGCGGGAGTTGCTATGTACACTTCACACAGAAAGCCCGTGCGGGGATACAAGATATCGGCACAGTGACGTGTCTATGAGTGGAAATAACATAACGGAGGCAAAGTGATACACCATAAATTTGCAATAGGCCACCGCAGTACCTTCGCCGGCTTTATCACTTTGCTGATAATCCTGCTGTGTTTTATTGCGCCTCCGGCTCAGGCGGATTCCTGCACATTCTCACCCGGTACAGTTACCCTGCCACCCAGTTCTTCTGTTGCGGCGAATACCACGACCGTCAATGCACAAGGTGCAACGCCCATGGCCTGCAGCGGATTGGGGGTTAGCTTATTATCCACCTATGCATTGACAGCAAGAATCGTCAGCACAACCAATAACCTTATGTTGAAAAATGCTGCGGGTGACCTTATCCCCTATTCTATATATCGCAATGGAACATTTAGCCCAGCATTGGGTATCAATGGAGTATTAGACTATAGCAGCTCAAATTTACTGCTCGTCGGTCTGGGCGGAATTAGTGCCAACCTACCCATTTATATTCGAACCGGCACCAATGGTGCGATTAATGTCAATATCAGCGCAGGGACTTATACTGACGTCATCAATCTGGCCTGGAGTTATAATATCTGCAAAGTCGCCGCTGCAGGGATCTGTATCGGGGGAACATGGTCGGGAACCGGCATCGGAACCGACGTGTCTACCGTGACGGTGACTCTCGTGGTCAGCAAGAATTGCGCGATTAACAGTGCTCAAGATGTAAACTTCGGCAGTTTTGCCTTGGTAGGGCAATTTAATCCTATCAGTCAAAATATTACGCTCACCTGCACCAAAGGATCGACCTTTAACACCTACGTTACTGCCGGTGATAACCCGTTGGCAAATTGGCGGCAAATGAAACTGACCTCCTCAACTGTCACTGACTATTTGCAATATCAGCTTTACCAAAATACCGCAGGGACCACGTTATGGAATGCAACCTCAATGCAGCCTGGCACGGGCACTGGCGCGCAACAATTAGTTCCTTTTCATGCGGTCATTAATCCTAATCAGAATCAACGCACTCCGGGTAACTATCAGGATAATGTGAGTCTGGTGCTTGAGTATTAACAGCTAATTTTGACCAAGGAATACATTGGCAAAACAGTGAAATTAACTATTTCTATTTTCGTCTTATTTCTCAGCGAAGTAGAAATGAAGAAATAATTAGTAGATAAGAATATTCCGATTGAGCTGTACTAAATCTATCCCTGTTATACAATCTGCGGGCTTAAATATTAGCCGACAGAACTCTACCTAAGGAAAGCCGCGATTAAACATGACTGATTATGATAATCGGGAAAAACCAGCTGACATTGCTCTGTTGAAGGAAATGAACAGCTTACGGGACATCATCGAAAACAATTCAGATTGGATTTGGGAAGTTGATGCTGCGGGTTGTTATACCTTCTCATCAGCAAAATCTGTCGAGCTATTGGGCCGCCTTCCTCAGGAAGTGATCGGTAAAACCCCGTTTGATTTTATGCCTAAAGATGAGGCCAGTCGGGTAGGAAAGATATTTGCTGAGATTGCCGCGGCACGCATTCCTTTCGCTGGATTACAAAACCGCAGTATTCGCGCAGATGGTAGTGAAGTCTTGCTTGAAACCAGTGGGATCCCGCTGTTTGATGATAATGGCGAGTTCAAAGGTTATCGGGGTATTGACCGTAATCTGAGCAATTTGACTTATGATGCCGGCCGGCGATTATTTGAGCTGGAATCAATTTATGCCAATGCCCCAGCAGGGCTGTGCTTCATTGACACGACACTACGTTACCTGACAGTAAATGATTATCTTGCTCAATTGCTCGGTAAAAATACAGTAGAGATCAATGGGCGCAAAGTGGCTGATTTTTTACCCAGTATTGTTCCTATTGTGCAAAATGCCCTATTAAAGGCGTATTGTGACGATAGCATTCCTGATGCAGAATTTCAGATGCCGGATAAAAAACGTGTTTTCTTCATGCGAATGAAAGCCGCCAGATATCCCACAGGTCAGGTCAGTGGCCTATCTGTTGCTATGATTGATATCTCGCCGCTGAAAGAGATGGAAGAAAAACTGCGCAGTAGCCAGCAGCATTATCGCAATATGGTCGAACTAAACCCGCAAATTCCCTGGACGGCATCCCCCGACGGCATGATTACGCATGTCAGTTCCCGCTTTGAAAAAATTACCGGGCTCACCCGTGAAGAAGCATTGGCGGATAAATGGCTCCGCACTATTCATACCGATGATCGCCATCCTACACTGATAAGCTGGGAACACTCGCTTCAAACGAAGGAACCACTCGACGTTGAAATTCGCTTTTGTCATGTGGAGAAAGGCTGGAATTGGATGCGTATCCGTGCAGTCCCCAGCGTAGATGAACAGGGTAATGTCTTGTGTTGGTATGGAACAGCCGAAGATATACATGAGCGTAAGCTACTGGAACTTAAGTTAATTAAGGCAAATCGCCGCTTGGAGATCCAAGCGAGAACCGATTCGCTAACAAAATTACCCAATCGACGGGAATTCAAAAAAGTTCTGGCTCATGAATTTATGCGTGCGAGACGTTCAGACTCTCCATTGGCAGTCTTAATGATTGATATCGATTATTTTAAGAATTTCAATGATTGTTATGGTCATATCTCTGGCGATGCCTGTCTGCGTTTGGTGGCCAGAGCATTACGCAAATCATTAAAACGCAGCACCGATATCGTGGCTCGCTACGGCGGAGAAGAATTTGCGGCTATTTTGCCAGATACCGATAAAAAGGGTGCCAGTCTGGTGGCTGAGCATATCTTGCAGTCAATCCGCGCGATGGGGATTAAGCACAGCGACAGTAAATTCCGTAAAGTGACCATTAGCCTTGGCGTTACCGTATACCAAGCCCATGATCACACCCACATTACTGATCAAGCTGACTTAATGTTGGCGGCAGATCAGGCACTTTATTACTCGAAAAAGAACGGACGCAACCAATTTAACTTGGCTGAACTCCCCAGCTAAAATTTGCGACAATTTTTTACCGGCAACGTCTGGCACTTTTTTCTAGCTCAGCTATTCTCAATAAGGCGACCAATCTGGTCATACCTCATACCACTGAGTAGACAGGAGTCTTTATGGGAAAAACTGTGGTGAAAATCCGAGATTTTGAAGTTGATGACGCCGTGTTATCCGCCCCTCAGGCTAAGGGTGAAAATACGCTCAGTATCCCTTGCAAATCGGATCCTGAATTGTGTATGCAACTCGATGGGTGGGATGAGCAAACCAGTATTCCAGCAACATTAGACGGTAAAGATCGGCTGCTATATAAGAAGCATTATGACCGACATCAGGATGCCTGGATAATGAGGGTAACCTGATTGCACCTTCAGAAGATCCGTCAACCCATAGCTAAACCTTATGAGTGACGGCATCTTCTTTTACTCGCTGATGGTGCTGCCAAATGAGAAGCCTAGTCAGCAAAAATACGTTATCAGAACTTTTCCAGCACTTTGAATTGCATGCAAATGAGCATCATATCCGGGGAAAACATATCGTACTCCTCGAAAAAACGCTGTTGTGTTTTGCGCCAGTATGCCAGCGTCCGATCGCCCTCACCTTCAGCTAAAGCATGAGCCTCATCAACTTGATCAAAGGTTTTCAGCTCCACATCCGTCAATTCGACAGCACATGCTGGTTCATTGCGGCCATTTACTACCACAAACACATCCCCAGCCTGGGGAACGCCATCTTCATCTAATGCCGCACAGGTCGCTGTTTTCGTGCCATTCAGGACCAGTGCCAATAAATCATCTGCCACTTTTTCAGTATCACCAAAAGCCCAACGCTCTGCGTTTTCATATTTTTGTGGAATTGTCGCCATGGTCTCATTATTCCTATTTGTAATCTTATTGATGCAACGCATATTACACTTTATCGCTATAAACTAACTCTCGCATCAATATAAATTTTCGCTACTATACCCAAGTTGCGGTAAACAAATAAACGTCGTCATGCAGTCTCAAGTCAAACTGCCATGTTGAGATAAAAATAGGGACCCTATGGTGACCAAGCGCTTGCATACAAAGCATTGGAAGATGATTTTGGTGTTACTTTGCATCTGTGGTGCATTAATGCTGCTGCGATGGGCAGCCATGATCTTTGGCTGATTGTGCCGCTACTCGTGTTTGTCTTTGGGCAAAAATAAGCAGCCACATCTTGTGCAAACTAATGCTTTGTTTTTCTGTACCTTTTCTGTGCTCTGTTCAGAAGTCTCGCCACAATCCGGGCACTTGATTTTGACTTTATCACGGCTAACCCACTTTCTGACGTTATCAAGAAATGACATAACTCGTCCCTCTGTTGTACAACCCTACTAGATTACGTTAACCACCAGAACTAAACCGTGGCATAGTCAGCGTTACTCAGATTATCTGTGTCGGATCAGATTTCACTTGTTGAAAATAACCGGTTTTGCAGGAGAAATTGGAAAGAAACACGCAGAGAGTAGAAGGAGATGAGGAAAAACATTCACCACGCAGCATGACATGCATGCTTGGCGTAGTGAAGTGGTAGGCAGGTTATTGAAAAACCGTAGTCTGGGATCAGTGATTCCATAATTCTTGGATCAACCCTCTGACCCGAACCTTGGAAGCACCAGCAACCAGGCTGATAATACGGTTAGCGCTCAACGTTGAGACATCGGTATTCCATTCATCAAAAGAGTGATCGGCATAACTGTCGTTGAACACCTTTTTTATCGAGGATTCAGCTTCAGACATCTCACTGAAACTCTTAGCGTTTATTAAGCACTGAGCAATGATTGAGACTTTTTTCATGTTTTATCCTTGATTATCGGTCGCATAGTGTAGCACAATTACTCCTTCTCTGCTCATATGCTGCTTAAATTGTTTTCAATTTACGCTAATGGATTGATAAAGCTATAGATTTATGAATTTCTTCTCCGCAGACTCTCACTCCAATTCAGCTTAATTTTAATACTTTCTCGCATCAAGATTTGGCCTATTCACGACCAATATGCTTTAAAAAGGCCTCTCGCGTCACAATATTGCAACATAATCTTCATTAGTTATTCATTTATTGTGCACTTTTTATTCAATTAGCGTGCTATAGTGTAATTGCTTTGTCATGACCAAAAGTTTTCCCCTGTCGGTAACCGAGGTGTCAAATGATCAGCAATTTCTTTCTCTATTCACTTTTTATTATTTATATCACTGCCGCTGTTGTTGATGGATCACTCCCACTACTTGATCTGATGTAACCCACCGATAACTGACCCAACTGATATAATTCTCGCCGTCATCTCACCCAGCCATACTATCGGTCATACCATTGTTCTCGTGATATACGATACCAACAGTGCTCACTTAATGGGCTATCTGAGTTGACATTGGGATGTGGAAAACTTCCCGGTACTCGCGCCATACCGATTCGTTTCATGACCGCTTGTGAGCGTAAATTGATTAACGCCGTAAATGAGACTATCTCCGCCAGCTTCAATTGTTCAAAACCAACTGCTAATGCCGCAAATGCTGCCTCTGTTGCTAAACCTTGCCCCCAGAATGAATAAGCCAGACGCCAACCTATCTCGACACAAGGTGAAAACGGTAATTTAGCCGTGGGGATATGTAATCCCAATGCCCCCACAAATTGCCCTGTCGCTTTAAGCTCAACAGCCCACAACCCCCATCCTCGCTGCGCAATCAATTGCTGACAACGATCAGCCATTGCATCACTTTCCGAGCGGGTTAGCGTTGTCGGGAAGAATTCCATCACTCGCTTATCAGCATTCAACGCAGCAAAAGGGGCCCTGTCAGAAAGACACCATTGCCGCAGACACAGACGTGCAGTATCAATTTCAATCACATTCTTCATGGGAGATTAATTTTGTGACAATATGCGCCATTGCTGCACTGACGGTCGCTGCCATTGATAGCTCGCATACTTGCGCAGGTATTCCGGCAGTGCATCACCATTGAGTGCAAGTCGGTTAAGCATCAGCGCCAAATCGGTATCGGCAATACACCATTCGCTAAAGAGATATTTTCTTCCATCGGCCAGCATGCGCTCCAGCCCAGAAATAAGCTTATTCGCTGACTGTTGACCACTGTCTGATAGCGGGGGGAATTTCAATCCGGCAAAAACGACTTCAGTAGGACGTTCTGTACGAATGGGCATAAAATCACTACGTAACCAAGCCTGAATTTCGCGGGCCTTAGCACGCTCTTGCCTGTCTTGTGGATAAATTCGTGCGTATTCCGGTGAAGAGAAGCGATCTTCTAAATATTCGGAAATTGCCGAGGATTCAGATAATTGAAAATCATTAATCACCAATGTCGGTACTCGACGAGTCACCGAGATCTGACTAAATTCCGCCTTCATATTCTCGCCAGCAGACAGATCAATGGGGCTTAATGTGAATGGAAGTGCCTTTTCTGTCAGAGACACAAAAACAGACATCACATAAGGACTAAAAAAATCCGCATCGCTGTACAATGTTATGGTTTGATGGCTCATTGTGGCTCCGACTGATTATTATTGGCAGATTTACGTTAATCGGTTTTATGCTGGCTGAATAGCACCTTTTATAAAAAATTAATGATAGACAAATACATCTTATTTTCTCGGTTGGAAGCTGCGTTATCTTTATATCGCAGCTCCTCTCACACAACCGAGGTTGATACGTTGAAGCTTAATCTATAGATTCGGGATCATCTAAAATCGTCAACAAAATATCTGCATCAGGTGTCGTTATATGTTTCCCTTCAAGGAAACCGGCCAATTTAGCCTCTGCATTATGTTCAAACACCTCATAACCCGCGATGCGATAGCCAGGAATACCATCCTGACCACGGATATACTCATCACCATCGATATAGTATCCAACAGTGCCGCTAGCATCTTCAATCTCATAACGTTTATCAAATGGAAACTGTTTCATCACTCATCCTAAAAATCCAACATGCCTATATCATGCCAATTTATGGCTATTTTAGGAAGTCGCAGCGACACAGTACCTATCTAACGCATGCAATAAAACTCAACGCGGAAAGATAAAGATTGCCATAGTACTGATGGCAACCTTTATTACTGCTTATCTATTTAGGCGAGAAGCAGCCAGACTTGCTTGTAATTATTTCTTAAATTTTAATGAAAGCAGTGCATTCTTACCAACTTCCATATATTTATCCGCTAAAGCCTCAGTGCTATTAAATGTAGCAATAGCTAAATTCCCGTTAATTGTTGTGAGTAACATCACATTCTTAACTGTACCATCTGGAACCGGTGTATCCATGCTCAGGATATAAGCTTTACGCCCATCAACATCCTTCTCTTCCAGAGTAGGTTTAAATGCAGCGAATTGCTTTTTCATCATATTAACAACATCACCGAGCTTACCTTCAGGTATTGCATTGCTGGTATCGCTGAATGCAAAAGATACACTGCCGTTTTCAACAGAATAAGCTTCTTGCGGGGCATTAGCCTGAGGATATTTAGACGCCAACATTTCCTTAGACATTAATGTGAATTCAGCAGGCATCTCAATATAAGCCTTACCCCCAAAAACTTTTGTGCCTGTTGGCTCAGTTTCAGAACAACCGGTAAGAGCAATTACCATCGCAAATAATAAAAAAATACTTTTCTTTAACAAGATAGATACCCCAGAATAAAATTTAGTATATATGTCTTAACGTATTCGCCAGACACTGGTTTGATAGTGATTTATTGCTTATAAATTATATCCAACTATATTCTTTTTAGTCCATTTAGATCATCCAAGATATATCCTAATTAACTATTACTCTTCATAAAGTATTAAATTAATAATTTCATTTATTTTCAATGATAAAGAAAACTCAATTAGTGATTACACGGAATAAATATCATTCACACGTTTTATGCTCTGCACACGTGAAATTAAATACAGTTGCGGTAAACTATGCTGCCTAAATAAGGAGATAGGATGAGCAGCGAAATTTTTATTGCAGTCTTAGGGGCGGCACTGCTGCATGCCAGCTGGAATGCATTAGTCAAATTCGGTAGTGATCGTTTGGTGGCTATTTCATTGATGGCCATATTCTCTGGTGTCATTTCATTTTTTGGTGTTTTTTTTGTTGGCATTCCCTCCCTCAGTGCACTCCCATGGTTACTGCTCTCTGTTGCTTTTCATACTGGTTATTGCCTATTTCTGAGCAAAGCTTACGAACAAGCCGAATTTGGTCAAATCTATCCCATTGCCCGTGGCGTAGCACCGCTATTAAGTGCGCTACTCTCGTGGTTAATTTTGTCAGAAATTCCACGAGCAATGGCCTTATTGGGTGCAGTCATTCTGGTTTCAGGGGTTATTATGATGACATTTGATGGTCGCCATGGCCCTAAAAAGCTTGATTTAAAATCGATAGTTTATGCCCTTATTACTGCGACATTTACTGCCTGTTATACACTTTCCGATGGTGCAGGGAGCCGTGCCAGCATTGAACCCCTCAGCTATATTCTTTGGCTATTTATGTGTAATGGTATAGCCATGTTTGCCCTGCTTTGGGTAATGCATCGTAATAGGGTTTTTCGTGAAATCCAACAACATTGGCGTCAGGGGATTATCGGTGGAGCAATGCAGTTACTTGCATACGGTATTGTCATCTGGGCAATGAAGAGCACCCCCATCGCGTTAGTCGCTGCGCTACGCGAGACTAGCGTACTGTTCGCCATGGTTATTTCTATCTGGATGCTAAAAGAGAAACCCTCAGCATTACGTCTTATCGCCAGCGCCATTATCATGATCGGTGTTGTCATTACAAAATTTGGTTAACACTCAACTAGATAATGGATTCCACTATTGCTTAGATAAAAAACGAGACAACATTCTTTGTGATAAATAAGCTATACTCATATAAATCCTATAAATAAGGAGAATATATGCTCATAGGATTTGTTTTATTGGTAAGTACCTGCGGAATGGATGCTTGCGAGGCCCTGCCCGTAACTGATGATATCTATGCAACACGCCATGAATGTATGGCT
Organism: Yersinia vastinensis; assembly: GCF_044905075.1. Lineage (NCBI taxonomy): Bacteria > Pseudomonadati > Pseudomonadota > Gammaproteobacteria > Enterobacterales > Yersiniaceae > Yersinia > Yersinia vastinensis. The sequence goes on along the minus strand of NZ_CP173260.1, from coordinate 2,096,286 downwards.
GTCGCGGCGCGTCTTCATGAAAGAAGACCTGACGTCGTATTACTTTGTGGTGAAGTCTACCGTGATAAATCTTACTGATATCTTTAGGATTTTATTGCTCTAATTTAACATCCTCATTCCTCCGTTATCTAACTCATCTTGCAGTGAATGATAAACATGTCTCCAACCCAGTATATTTTTTCTAATCCCCCACTCTCACGCGGACTGTATTCTTTATTGTGTAAACAATATGTTATGAATAAAAATTATGACTTTCAGGACAATGAAGCGCAAAGTAATGCTACGCTTTAATAAAGTGTCCATGATGACTGGTTTGCAAATAAATGATAGCCATCAAACTTGAGTTATAGCCTCATTACTCTCATAAGTTACCCACCCTATTGTTGTTTGGAGCGTGGCAATGAATCCTCCTATATATGGCCTTTGAACGTACATAAAAAATAACGTAAATAGCGGTCGTTTCTTTTATAGAGGGGATGTCAAAATGACCCAATTTGATGCCTATGGCACACTCGTTGCTGCAAGTCTGGTTCTATTGCTTGGGAGGCAATGTGTTCAGCACATTCCTTTATTGCAAAAATATGCAATTCCAGACCCTATCGCTGGCGGTCTATTAGTTGCATTAATTCTTCTTCTTATTCATCAGACAACAGGTTGGGAAGCCAGTTTTGATTCATCATTACGTGATCCCTTAATGCTAACCTTCTTTGCTTCTATTGGACTTAACGCAAATTTGGCCAGTTTAAGAGCTGGGGGCAAAGTCTTAGTTAAATTTATCATCATCGTTATTGGTTTATTGTTATTACAAAATACGGTTGGTATCGGCATGGCTAAAATGTTGGGGCTGGAACCGTTAATGGGATTACTGGTAGGGACGATTACATTATCGGGTGGGCATGGTACTGGCGCCGCCTGGAGCAGTGTATTTGTTGATAATTATGGTTTAATAAATGCCACTGAAGTCGCCATGGCATGTGCCACATTCGGCTTGGTATTAGGGGGATTGATAGCCGGCCCTGTCGCTCTTTATTTGATTAAACATTCAGCGACCCCCAATGGTAGACCAGAGGATACCTTGCAACCAACAACATTCGAAAAACCTCAATCTGGACGAATGATCACCGCACTGGTCTTAATTGAAACCATCGCTATGATTACTATTTGTTTGATGATCGGGGGTTATATTAAGAAATGGCTTGCAGGATCGGTATTTGAATTACCCATCTTTGTTTATGTCCTGTTTGTTGGGGTTATTCTTAGCAATATACTCACCTATACTGGGTTTTATCAGGTTTTTGACCGCGCGGTGTCTATCGTGGGTAACGTGAGTCTTTCTCTTTTCCTCGCAATCGCTTTGATGAGTTTAAAACTGTGGGAGTTAGCATCTTTAGCCTTACCTATGCTGGCTATTTTATTGGTACAAACCCTGCTAATGGCCTTGTACGCAATATTTGTCACTTATCGGGTAATGGGGAAAAATTATGATGCCGCTGTTCTTGCTGCTGGGCATTGTGGTTTAGGGCTAGGAGCAACACCCACCGCAATTGCCAATATGCAGGCAATAACAGATCGTTTCGGGCCATCCCATATTGCATTTTTAATTGTTCCGATGGTCGGCGCTTTCTTCTTGGATATAGCCAATGCTATCGTGATCAAGTTGTCTTTATTATTACCGATGTTTACTCAATTAGGTTAACTCAGTGTTTCGGCAAATGATGAAAAAACAGGGTGTCCATAAATTTACGGGCACCCTGTTTCTACGATGAACACCGCTTATATTATGAATTCTCTCTCACTAAATTAGCCAGTTTCTGCAAACCTATATCCGCCTGCTCGGCAGTAGCATGACTAAAATTAAGCCGTAGCTGGCCACATCCAGTTGAAGAATGAGGGAAGAATGGCTCACCCGGCATAAACGCAATATTACTTTCAAGTGCTTTCGGTAATAGCTCGCGAGTATCTATGCAGCGATTTAGCTTCAACCAGAAAAATAATCCCCCTGCTGGTTTATCCCAAGACGCAAGAGAACCGAAATACCGTTGTAAGGATATTTCGAAGGAATCACGGCGTTTTTTGTAATAAGCCGCCAATGCACCCATCTGATTGGAGTAATTAGGATCACCTAGTTGCTGTAATACCAGCCATTGGCTGATTCGGCTACTATGCAAATCCGCAGCCTGTTTTAATCGTGTCAAGTAAGGAATTAACTCAGGCGAAGCGACCAAATAGCCTAGTCGAAATCCTGGAGATAAGCTTTTGGAAAATGATCCCTGATAAATCCATGATGCGTGCTGGAGTAAGGCACATACCGGCTTTCTCTCGCAAGGATCATAAACCAAGTCACTGTAAGGATCGTCTTCAAAAAGAGGTAGCATCAGCTCATCACATACTTTCGCTAAAGTTGTACGCTGATTAAGACTGAGGCAATGACCACTTGGGTTCTGAAATGTGGGAATACTGTAGGCAAAAGCGGGCTTTTCTATTTTAAGTTTATTTATATCAGGTTGAGCCGAATCATAGGCAACAAACTGCGCTCCAAAAAAACGGAACACTTGTAATGCGGCCAAATAAGTGGGTGACTCCACTGCAACAGGTGTTCCTGCATCGATAAACAACTTGGCGACCAGATCAATCCCTTGTTGTGAACCTGAAATAATCAGTACTTGTTCCTGACTGCAAGATAAACCACGCCCACACAAATTCTGTGCAATTCGCTCGCGTAGTTCACTCTCCCCTTCACTGGCTCCGTATTGCAACATCGATTGAGGCATTCCCTCAAGATGGAGATGCGGGAAACTTTCTATTGCAGGTAGTCCACCAGCAAATGAAATCATGCCAGGTCTATCAATAACAGAGAGAATTTCCCGTATAGGTGATGGGTGAAGATCGTGCAGCCGTGAGGAAAATCGATTATTCTGGCTTACTACAGTCTTATTCATGGCAGTCCTTCCATAAAGGTCAACCTATTTGACCTTTATGGAAAATAAAATGGACTCCCAGTTACGTCAATACTATTGACCTAATTATTTTTTATTTGTGATAAAAATCCGATGGCAACCACTAAGAAATATCCACAACAGGAAGACCTATCACTTCATCAAGCTATCGAACAATTCTATTTTGGTTACCGTTCCTTTACCGAACTGCCCGATAAATTATTGGCAGAACAGGGATTAGGACGGGTTCATCACCGTATTTTGTACTTTGTTGGGCAAAATCCTGATATTGCCATCAATGCACTATTGGGAATTTTGAAAATCAGCAAGCAAGCGCTCAATGGTCCCTTAAAGCAATTGGTTAAAATGGGGCTAATTACGGTCACAACGGCTGAACATGATCAACGTGTGCGGCAACTATCGCTCTCCCCAGCGGGTAAAAAACTGGAGTCACAATTAACAAATACCCAAATGCAGCAACTGCGACAGGTATTCCAGAAGCTGGGGAAAGAAACGCAAATGGCCTGGATGCAAGTGATGCTTCACTTGAATAACGATCCCGCCGAGTAAACATTCTGTAGCCGATGATATTTGTACCAGTAATGTACTGGTAGATACTTTTGAGTATGTTCACTGTGTTACTTATCGTTATATAATTACAAATATAACGATAAGGAGGACACTATGGACAATCACTTTGGCAAGGGGCTGATGGCCGGATTAAAAGCTGAATATACAAAACCCGCAACTGAGATTGCTAAATTCTGTTCCGACTATAAACGTGGCTTTGTGTTGGGGTATGCCTACCATCTCGCAGAAAGCACAGGGGATGAAAATCAAGCGGCATACCAAGCCGGTCTTCTTTGTCGTGAATATGGTCTGGATAAAGCATTAACGAGCGAATTCTTTTCAGGTGGAGAGAGTCGGCTTACTGTAAAATTTTTCAGCGCAGGTTATGACCAAAACCTGCATGACTAGGATTATCATCTTATATTGATCTATTTATGCACCGCCGCATCTTCAGGGCGGTATATTCATTGTTGCTCGTTGTGCACTTTATAGACATGATTAGAATAAAGGACGACAGCAGCGCCAATCAGCATCGCGACTACCACCAGAGGAATCTTATCTTCTTCCGTTCCCCCAATCCCACCCGCAGTCAGGAAGTACCAACCGGCAAAAATAGATTTCCCAATCTTCTTTTCAGTACTTTGCTGTTTAATACAAATGCTACGTACTGCCCAAGCGCCTAAAATTAATCCCAACAGCGCCAATACTGTTCCCATCGCCCTATCTCCTAAACGTTATAATCTATCGCCAGCATTGGAAATAACACAACGATGAGAGTTTATCTATATTAAAGTGAATTATCTGCATGAAATATCAATAGAATACCCCCTCAGGTTTTTTCCTGAGAGGGTATTATTAATAATAATTGATGAGAAATACAACTTTCGCGTTTGCTTTGCCCGGTGTGACCGTTGTGCTAGTTTGAATATAGCGTGCTGACAAGGGGACATTGATGGTAGTACTGCCATCTTTAGGGAGTGATAAGGATTTTTCTTGCGATAAATCAAACAACACTGATGGAGGGGTTCCCCACCCAATTTGTATTCCCACACCTGATGCCGCATCTGGAAGCGACGAATCCAACCCAATGATCCCATTGGTGGAATCAATAATGCTAGTCACGGGCGTTAAACGTACACCAATACTATTATTGGTTGAATTAGCCACACTCCCTTGTCCGGTACTGTAATCAAACATTAATGTGTTATTTGCAGCGTTGTAAAAACCGTAGAACGTGGGGCAATTAGTCAATTTAATCGAAGAATCTATCCAAGGTGTGGTCGAGTTTATTCCAGTGAAATATTGGCTTTTTTCAAATTTACCCAAATAGACATCCACATCGGGTGTGGTACAGGTTTGTGTCGAGATATTCAACTGTCCCTGAAACTGAATGGTATAAACCTTGATAGGCAGCCCTGCTGTCGCAGCATGAGATATCGGGTTGGTGATAGAAATGCTGGCGGTCGGGAGGCTGGATGCATTCAGTGTATAGTTCCCCGGTGCAATCGTGCCCGTTTTAATCAATGTGACATAAAGGGTTCGAGTCCCCAGAGGGGGTTCATAGGAACCTCCGGTCACCAAATTTTCGGTGTCGTTAGGATGCTGATAATTGGGTTGGCCCAAAATGGCGGCATCGCTGTTATTGTTACGAGATATGGCAATACCAATTCCGGGGATATTGGTTTGATATACCGCTCCTCCGAAGGGGCTACCAGCCCAACTGGAAAGCGGTAAAGGTGCACTTTCAATGCTCCAGGCAATGTTGTACCACATAGAGGTATCCACCGGAGACAGGCAGATCATGACTGCTGTGCCAGTAGAAGGCGTCACCCATCGGCCTTGATAGATAACGGTCCCCACAGGAATATCCGCCCCCGCAGAAATATTGGCAGGAGACAATTGAACCGTATCAGTGCGGGGAAGTCCGGGGCCAACAGAACATACCACTGCTGCCCAAGCACTGTAACTCATGGCAGCCAACAGTAGCGCCCCCACTATTTGAGTCATTCTTTTTATTAATAATTTCATATGATGTTCTCCAGCATGGCAGCGGAATTTGATTTATAGCTGCCCTTGAGGCACACACGTCGAGGTAAACTGCATCATTCCAGTGATTTTTGTATTCGGCTGTTGTGGTGGCAAAATGTAGCTGAGATAGCATTGTTGCCCTGCCCCCTCACCCCAATTCACTTGCAAACGCCCGCGCTCTTCACTGACTCGCGCATAAATCTGCCCGCCTTGTCCGACAGAACCCACAACATGGCCTTTCATATCCAACACATCCGCGCCAAACGGCACTGGCTCACCATCAGACTGCGTGGCATTGACCAATATTGGATAGCCTGTCGTACTGTTATATTTCACCATCACCACCGCGCCCGCATGGGGTGCAACTTTCTGGCTGGTCGACTCCAGTTCAACGTCATAAGAAGTGCCTTTGGGGTCGATAGTAATTTCATTCATTTGATACGCATTCAGATACGGCACCACCGCATAGCCCCGTGAGTCTATTTTTACTCCAGAGTAAGACGATACTTCAGCGCCCTCAGCACCTTTCGCTTCCACCACGGCAAAAGTTTCACTGCTATATGGCGTTAACGTAACCCCGCCGGGGTGAGCAATTACGCTGCCGGAAATACCGACGGAGCCACTCTGGTAACTACTCCCACCGCCATAAGATGCCATGCTGGTAGCTCTAGCCCCTCGATATTGACCATTTACACTGCCACTGGCACCCGAACCACCGTTACTGTTCATGGCTGTCGCACCATAGCTGAACTGGCTTTGTTCACCGGCACTGCCTGAAACTGTCGCCTGCTCACCCCAACTCCCCTCACCATTACGGTTCATTTCCAGACGCATCTGCGGCACATTCCGCTGATCATTACGCCCTAATGGGAAGCTCATACTAACCAGATAGGTATTCTGCATATCCCCCATGCCGGTGCGGCTACGGTTAATACTGAGTCCATAGGTCATGCTTTTATAGCTGTTGCTGTAACCCATCTGATACTGTTGGTCACTGCCATCTTTATTCCAATAATCCTGTACTGAACCACTGATATACATCTGGCCCCAGCCTTCCGGTAATCCCTGAGCCGCAGTCACAGTTAGGCGATTTTTAGCCCGATAAATGCGGTCTGCATCGTAGCCTTGACGTTCAGCATCCATCGTTTGCATCGCCGTGGAAAAATCCAGATAACCCTGAGTCGCAAAGCGGTGCGCCGCAATACTCAGATTACTGTTGGTTTCAGTGACAACCTTGCTGTAACTGACCTGATAACTCTGGCCACTTTCTGTTCCTTCCCGCAGATGGGTATTGGCTTGTGTTACATCAAAGGCGACTGCGCCAATTGGGGTACTAAACGCCGTCCCTAGTTGAAGGGCATAATAGTCATCACTGGCTTGTACGCCGGTATAACCGGTAAAACGGTTATTTAAACCACGTTGATAAGTTCCTTGATAAAATCCTGGGGTAAAAGACAACGAATCGTTGCGGACTTTACCGGCGGTCAAGCTGTAGCGCTGCGAACCGGGACGAAGTAACTGCGCCACCGCCGCAAAAGGCACCTGAAAATTCTGCGTGCTACCATCGGCTTCACGCACAGTCACATCCAGATTGCCGCCATAGCCGGTTGGATAGAGGTCATCAATAATAAATTCGCCCGGAGAGACGGTGGTTTCATATAACACTTGTCCACTCTGGCGGATGGTCACCAGTGCATTGGTTCGCGCAATGCCGCGAACTTCTGGCGCATAACCGCGCAAAGACTCCGGCAACATGCGGTCATCAGTACTAAATTGCACACCGGTAAATGGCACCGTGTCAAATAACTGCCCGGGTGTATTGGACTCCCCCAACAGAACACGCCCTTGCGCCGCCGGAATATCCCGTTGCACATAACTGTTAATGCTGGTGTACTCACTCTCGCCATTTTCTTGCCAGTTATACGACCCATTATGACGAAAATACCATGCGCCCAAATTCAGCCCGGCATTAACTCCCGCAAAAGCTGAGTTAAACCGCTGCCCGTTTGATGAACTGCTATAACCATTGAGTGAATAACCCAACATCCCTGAAGTCACGCCGCTGTCCCACAATGCAGGGCTTACCGTGCCGCGTGCGGTGCGCAATAACAGCGCCTGCGGAATAACAATATTCAGATGTTGTTCACCACTATCAAAGGTCACTGAGGCATCAGGGATCAGTGTTTGAAGGTCAACACAACCCCCCTCTTTTTTCAGTGGTGCCAATGATGTTGATGGCAACGCTTCTGGCTTGAGATTAAGACTGGCAATAAGGGATGAAGATAAACAGGCATAGGTACTTTTATCATCATGGGCCTTAAATTCCACATTCTCATTACCAATAAGCGTATTGTTTAAATAAATATCGGCACGGTATACCCCTGGCAGGACGTTGTTACCGGTCGAAAAACGGCTTAAATCAACGCCTGCACCACTATGGGCAGTATTGAGAAATGCACTATCAAATTCAGCAACTTGTGATTTATTAGCATTAGGGGTGACTTTAGTTTCAGTTTCTTCAGGATTATCGGCAGCAAAAACCACAGGCGACAAAAACGCTAAAATAAGCGCCACCGCCAAAGGAGACAAAAAATAAACATGATCTGGCAGATCCGCAGAAGAAAGCATTGCAGAACGTTTCATTATTCATTTATTCCGTAGAGTATATTCATATTCTGACACCCACGATATAAACGCGGTCATCTGCTGATGCTCTTATCATTTAATATAAAAGCATATATCAAGGTTTGATAGCCTGACTCAATTTATTAAGTGCGCCATAGTCATTAACAAATTCAATATCAACAGTGGAGCCTGAACTGTTTCCCGGCAATGCAAATGTTAGCGAATCTTTAGGGCTGATCATTTGTCCTTCAACTTGGGATCTCTTCCCACCAGCATTAACTGCCACCGTCACCAGAGAAACATGGAAAGGTGTTGGGTTAGTGACTTTAAGTCCACCGGGGGCTTTCGTCCAAACTAATGATTTTGCAGCCTCATTCGGATTACCAGTTAACCCTTGAGGACGGAAAAATAATTTAATACGTGAGCGATAAGCCATCTGTAAATAATTTTGGTTACTGCCCGCATCGGCCTTAGCCGGTATTTCTAATACATTAAGCCAAAAAACAGATTCTTTATCTTTTGGTAACGTCGCACCGGTATAACTGATTCGCAGTGTCTGACTTTTATTCGGTTCGACTCGATTAATTGGAGGAGTAAGTACAAAAGGTACTTTTAATGTTTCTGGGCGAGCATTGACATCACCACTATCGATCCAGCTTTGTACTACCACTGGACCTTTCCCCATATTACTGACTTTTACAGTGACTTCTTTTTGGTTCTCTGGGTAAATAACCCGAGTACCACTGATCACTACACTGGCTTGGACAGAACGTCCAACCAATAAAATCAATAACAAAGCTGAAAAGGCTGTGAATAAAATACGGTGAGTTCTGGTCATAACAACCTCAACACTTAATGAATGAGTGCATAATTCAATTTTAGTTCTTATAGTCAAAAAGGGCAGATATCTGCCCTTTAAATTTCAGTTTTACTTGTTAATACTTATTTGTATTGGATAGAGTAGACAACGTTGCTGATAACAGTACCTGGTGTGGTTTCACCGTTAGCATAATATTGAACAGCATACGGCAGTGTTGCAGAGCCAGACGATGCATCAATATACGTGGTGTTCGTTGCCTGGCTGGTATCACCCGCCTTGATCGGAGTCATGTTAGACCCATCCAGTAATTCAAGACTGACCTGGCCTGCAGAACCACTGACATTTTTCAAGTGACCAGTAACGATATCGACACTCGAACCCGCTTCAAAGAAAGCAGAAACTGTTTTAAGTGCACCGGTGCAATTGCTCAGGGCCATATTAAAGCCGGTATTACCTGCTACTTGGTCCGCTGAAGCCAATTGACTCGTACTGACAGTAGGCAGTACGACGGTTGCATCTGCACCCTGCCCATCTACGGATACATTACAGGTAGACGCTGTTAATTCGCCTGTAAAGTTGATAGTTCCGGTAGATGCAGCTTGAGCGGTGCTAACACCAACGAATGCAGCAACGACTGAGGCAATAATAGCTAAGTTTTTCATTTGTAATTCCACTAATTAATAAATGCATGAGTTAAATAACTCAATACTATTGTGTGTCAATCCGATCGTGAGTCGCCTCACAATAACCATTAGATATTTATTTATCGCTGCTGAACAATAAGGTCAGTTCAATGAGTTTTTCAAAAAACTCAATCAATTTTAAAAAAAATTAATGTTGCCAAGTAAGCACAAACGATATCTTAAATATCATTTATAGATATGAGAAATGCGGGGGTAACTAATATTATAAACAAATGAATCTTGTGTTTAGTGCATTAGAATTCCAAATATCCTTATAACCGACCTCAATAACTATGATCCGGAGTATACGCGATCAAATTCACTAGTAAATGGACACATAAAAGATCTTTGGTCCAATCTGTAGTGATTAATTAGAGCATTACTTCACTCTACCACCCATTACGCAAAATTATATGTCGACTGTAATTTGAAAGATAAGTGTTAATAACGGTTAAGATTGTTTTAGTAGCGTATTATGTTATAACCCGAAAATAATAAAATAATACTTTTCTGCTTTTAAGGGGGAAAAATCATCTTATTTAATGGATTTCACCTACACTTATATATGAAATTTCCTATAAATACATAGGAAAGTGTTAAATTAAAATCATCTACTTATCTCAATATAGTAATATAAATACACTTATTTCTTAACAAATAAAAATCAACATGTTGATTTAATTGAATTTAATTCAAACAGCATTGTTATTTTTTAAACCATAGCGTATATCGATCAAAATACATACAAAGTTATCGTGCAGAACTCTAGATATCCTAAAATGGTCATTAAACACACAGATGATAACACTTAACTCTATGACCAGATTGGTATAATGCATCAATGAATAGATGATTTACAGATTTAAACACCCGTTATGAAATTCTGAAGTTATCACGTAGTGAAAATAGTAATTATTATTATTTATCGTACGATTCTCAAATATTAATGCCTAGAGAATATAATATTTAACAATATATATACTTAATCAGCGCTAAATATGTGGCTTCACTTGGGGCGAATTATCAAGTTGTCTAATCGCTGGAGTGAAACTGGCTGCAACCGTTGCTATAACGACAGCAATAGCTGACACAAACAAAACAGTAGAAGTACCATAATGCATCGCCAGGGGACCTGCGGCAATTTCCCCAAGAGGAATAGCGACGAATGACCCCATAGCATCATAAGCATAAACTCGCGCCAATCTCTCTGGCGGAATATGAGTTTGTAGAGAATGGGCCCAAACCACGCCAAACTGCCCAAAACCAACCCCAGCAATGAAAAATGCCCCCATCAGAATGGGAGTTGAAGAAATCATGCTGAGAAGCGCAATCGGGATAGCACAAAGGGCAATCAGCATGACACCAATAAATAGGTCACGTCGCGGACGCCATCGAAGCGCAATAAAAGAACCGGCAATCAAACCAAGACTTTGCGTAGCAACAATCATCCCCCACCCCGTTCGCCCAAATGAAGCATCAGCAACGATAGGTCCAAGCACCATCACCACCCCGCTAAAAGCGGCATTCACAATGGTGAACTGAGCGACAATAGCCCACACCCAAGCACGAGAAATGAACTCCTGCCAGCCATCTCGTAAGTCTTGCAAGATATTCGTGTGTGATTCACTCGGTTTCGTTGAGTCAATACGGATCAACATATAAAGTGGTGCAGCCGCAGCAAATCCCAGTGCGTCAATAGCCAATCCCCAGCCTGGCCCAACCGCACTTGTTAAAATGCCACCAAGAGAAGCACCAATTACCGTTCCCGCATAAATACCCAATTGGATAAAAGCGTTGGCTTGTCGAAGGTGACGTGTGGGCACGGTTTGTGGAACCATCGCAGAGGAGGCCGGTAGCGCAATACCCGCAGCCGCACCATTGACAGCCCCCAGCAGCGCCAACCACATCACCGTTGCCGCACCATCAAGCACAAGCCAAGCAACAACGCCTTGGGATAATGCAGCAATGATGGAGGATGACAATAGAACAACACTTCGAGAATAGCGATCCGCAAGCACGCCGCCGATCAATAGAAAGGCAACGTTAAAAATAGACCGTGCGGCAACAACCAGCCCTAAATCGGTTGCACTTCCCCCGATATCCAGCACCGCAAAAGCTAGCGCAATAGGGGCGATGCCATTACCTAAAACGGTCAGTAAGCGGGCAAAAAATAAATTCCGAAAAGGGGCATAACTGAACGTATGTCGGGAAGATAAAACCGTAGAATTCACACTCACGTACTTTGCCCCAAACTAATTTCGAGAAGTGATTAAAACAATAACTTCAAACTGTTACTAAAAATATCTCGTCAGTATATCAGACTCCCCCACCCATCTGAGTGAGGAAATCATGAAATTATGTCACGACAGGCTGGGGCTTATTCGACTCAGTAAGATTTAAACAAACATTCGTATCGCACAATAAATTAATGCCGCGGCAAGGATCAGGTTGACTGTTTTACCGTGTTGCTGGAACAGTGTCTGAAAGAGATGCCCTGCTAAAGCCCAACATAAATTACCTATAATGCCGATAATGGCCAGCAGGAGACTAACAATGAGAACCCAAATAACATTGTGCGTATGGGGCAATACGAAAGTAGATAACGCTGTAATGCCGTACAAAATAATTTTTACATTGGCAAATTGAAGCCAGAAGCTCACCCAAAAACTCAAAGGCTTTGCTTCCGTATTTGATGACGAGGGTTCACTAATAACAATATGCCAGGCCAACCAAAGCACATATGCCGCCCCGGCCCAACTGAGCCACTGACTGATTGAGGGCAGAATGCTAATCAGTGTGAAAGTAAAAGCAGCACACAACAGCATGATAATTAAAAAACCGGCACTCATTCCTGCCAAAACCCGAGTGCTTTTTCTCAACCCATACTGATTAACCGAACTCAGTGCGAGAATATTATTAGGTCCAGGAGTCATGGCTGTAATAAGCGTATAAGTCAAAAACGCACTAACAATGGCTGATGTCACTTGTCTTCTCCAAAATTTTTTTTAGACTTTATCTCATTCGAAAGAATCAAAAAAACGAATGTTTTGATATCATCAATTCGATAATTTCGATTGATTAAGGTGACAGCCCATGGATTTACGCCGTTTCATTACGCTAAAAACAGTCGTGGAAGAAGGTTCTTTTATGCGTGCTTCAAGGAAGCTGTGCTGTACACAATCAACGGTAACCTTTCATATTCAACAACTAGAACAAGAGCTTTCAATGCAATTGTTTGAAAAAATTGGCCGCCGCATGCTGCTCACTGAGGCGGGAAAAAACCTGATGCCTCATGTATATGAACTCACCCGCGTTATGGCAGGTATACGTCAAGCCGCGCAGCAGGACGCAGAGCCAACAGGAGAACTGCGGGTTGCTACAGGGGAAACATTGCTGGCATATAAAATGCCGCAAGTATTACAGCGCTTTAAAATGAAAGCACCGAAAGTTCGTTTATCTCTGCAATCACTAAACTGCTATGTCATACGTGATGCATTACTGGCGGATGAGGCAGATTTAGGTGTTTTTTATCGTGTAGGTAATGACGACGCACTGCATATGACGAGTTTTGGAAAGCAAGATTTGGTTCTTGTCGCATCACCATTACTTAATGGTATGGATTTTACCCAGCCAAATCAGCATTTACCGGTGAGCTTCATTATTAATGAAACTCAGTGCATTTTTCGCCAAATTTTTGAAAGCACATTACGTCAGCGTGGTATTACACTCGAAAACACTATAGAGCTATGGAGTATCGAAAGTATTAAACGATGTGTCGCTAGCAACTTGGGCGTCACTTTCTTACCTCGTTTTACGGTTGAAAAAGAACTTCAGTCTGGCGAACTACAAGAACTTCATTTTTCAGAGAGTCCGCTAACCATCACCGCATTGTGCGCCCATCATGCGGGTAAATTTGTCAGCCCGGCAATGAGAGTCTTTATGGAATGCATACAAGAATGTTTATTGCCAGAAAGGGTTGCTGACACCACGGGTATATGACCTGCCAAGGTATCACCGACAAGACAAATGCAGATGGTCTTATATGCCAAAATGGAGAAGGAGGAAGAGTACTTTTCTTATTTGACAATAAAGGTGTACTTGAGAAACACAGAATTATTCACTCTTAGTCCCCTGTCATCTCAGGATTCTATCGCCTCACCACATATAGAATCCTATTAAGCTATTACTGCGGGCAACATCTTGTAATAGCGATTAAATATCCTAATGACACCTTTAGACACATTGAAGTCAGGCCCAAATTACAGCGCCAAAGGCCTATTATGGATAATATCTCTCATCACAAGCGTCGATTTGAGTTTGAGAACGCTTGGCAATGCTGACAATGTGCTGTCATACAGCTTTTGAAACGTCGTAATATCTTGTGTGACGATATGAAGCATGTAATCGGGTTCACCGAAAAGACGCTGCGCCTGAACTATCTCTGGAATATCCACTAAAGCATCTTCGAAAGCCCGCACGTTGTCACGGCTACTTTCCCGAAGAGAGGCAAATACAATAGCAGAGAAGTTCAACCCCACAGCCTCTGGTGCAATACTTGCCCGATATCCAGTAATAACACCCGCATCCTCAAGCGCCCTGACTCGGCGGTGGCAGGGTGATAAGCTCAAACCAACACGTTTGCCTAGATCGGTGACAGAAAGTCGCCCATCTTTTTGTAGTTCAGCAAGAATTTTTCGATCTAGTTTATCCATGAGGTATATTCTCCCTTAATTTGGCTATTTTAGGCAAGATATTAAAAGCACCTTTCAGTAACCCACTGATATTATTCATCTCATTATTCTTATGAGTTTTGGTGGTGATTAATTGGAAACTAATATGTTAGTGGCATTCTGGATTGTGTCGTTTTCTCTGGTCATTACGCCTGGCGCAGACTGGGCTTTTGCCATCTCTTCGGGGCTGAGAAACAGAGCACTGTTTCCTGCTGTGACTGGCATGCTAATCGGCTATCTTGCAATTACTGTCGTCGTAGCTGCAGGTGTCGGTGTACTTGTTACCAGTGCTCCCGTCGTCCTTGTCGTGCTGACATATCTCGGTGCCGCCTATCTTTTGTGGCTTGGTATTCATGTTCTACGGGATCCTCCCGTTCCAGCCACTGACAATGAACGGTCATCGGGAAGTTACTCGACTACACTGCTTCGGGGCTTCGGTATCAGTGGAATGAACCCAAAGGCACTGCTCCTTTTTCTGGCACTTGTTCCGCAATTCACAAATCAAAGTGCGACATGGCCAATCGCTATCCAGATAGGAGTGATGGGAATTGCGCATATTATCAATTGTGGTGTGGTTTATTCTCTCGTAGGGATCGGTTCAAAAATAGTTCTGCGAACACGCCCAAGCGCTGCCCGGCGAGTGAGCCAATTTTCAGGGATTATTATGATTGTCATCGCCCTCTTACTCATCGGCGAACAGAGTTTTGCCCACTTTCAGTAGTTAGTCAGAGTAAAGTTATGTACTAATGTTAACTATATTATCCGGCAGATAAATTTAAAAAGGCCGCCTCAGCGGCCCCCACTATTTCTATCGTTTATTTATTCTTCAAGATAATGACTGCCCATCTCATCCAGAGCATTTGATATCATCATGATGGTGATACATTGCTTTTCTTTAGAGGGTTGATCATTAAATTTAGACTGACAGAAAACATTCATTTTCCCTGCCCAATACGCTTTAAGCAGAGATGAATCTACTAACTTTATGCACGCAATATACTCTTTGTTAACATAATTACGATTACATACCGCTTCAGAAACTCTTGTTATTGCAGGTACAGCAATAGGTTCATTTATCTGCATTGATAATGAAAACACGGGTGCTGAAATAATCAATATTGCTGTAATAAATTTCATATTAATAACCTAATTAACCATAAGGATAATAAAGTTCACATTGAGTAACTCAACGAATATTAAATGAATAGATATTATCGATGCGCCATATCTCAAAAAATAATGTAATAGGTGGAAATATAAAAAATATATTAAATTAATTTTAGTGCGTATTTTATTACGCTATCTCAAGGTTTGCCCCCCTCTTTTTATCCTCCCATCTCTGTCAGAAACCACGGGAGCGCGCAAGCACGATAGCCATATGAAAACCAATTTTTCTGACTCACTTGCTCACTTTTTTATCGAAAGAGGGTAAATAGGTATGAACATAACCATTATTCGCATTTAACCCTTTACATAGGTTTTACGGCCCGCTTAAATAGCTGTAACATTTAGACTGTTTCACCCTTATACAGCCACATGATTTTGCTTACCTTGAGAAAATACAAATTCTTTGGAAGATGATAAACAAATAACGTGGACAAAAGGAAAATTGCCCCATGAGTACCGGAGTCGTCCTTCTTTACATTTACGCGATTGGAGCTATTGCCGCAACTTGCATCATCTTCCCTCTCACCCGTGATCAGAGTTTGGCTATCAGGCTGATATCATCACTTCTTATCGGTATAACTTGGCCTTTGAGCTTGCCGGTTGCCTTACTACTCTCTCTGTTCTGATTAAAACCACATTAAAAACACTACAATGACGTTGAGATTAATGGTTATAATTACAGCGGGACATAAAACAAATAGGAGGATGTATGTATCACTCTATTTTGGTACCTGTGGACATCTCAGATCCTGAGTTCACTTCACAAGTTATTGCACATGTTGAAGCACAAGCAAATATTACTGATGTCGCTCATGTTCATTTCCTGACAGTCATTCCAACGTTTCCCTATTATGCCTCTTTGGGTCTCGCCTATTCAGGAGAAGCCCCAGATCAAGAGCAGATCAAAAATGAGGCATTATTAAAACTTTCCGAACTCATTGCTAAGTTTGATATCCCTGAAGATCGAGTCAAAAAACACATTACCTCAGGTTCCCCCAAAGACGAAATACTGAGAGTTGCCGATGTCGTCAAAGCTGACTTAATTGTTATTGCTTCCCACCGCCCCGGCATCATGACTTATTTACTGGGCTCAAATGCAGCAGCGGTAGTTCGTCATGCCAAATGCTCCGTTCTGGTTGTGCGTTAATAGCGCCTATAACCCAAAGTGAGCGATTCACCTTAACAAAGAAATCTCGTCGAAATGGCAAGGTTTCTTTGCAATGGTGCATCCTGCATGGAATATTCTTCTTATTTGATCATATTTATATATCAGCACTATGACTCGATATAAAATTCGTTAATCGCCACCAACAGCCCCATTAAGCCAATAGCTAAATTCGCCAGCCGGCTTAAAATTCGTTATCATCCGCTCCCGCTCTCCATCTGGGTCGCCTGATGTCTAAGATTATCGATACCTTTATTGCTCCACCGTGTCATGACAAGATCGAGACTCTCTATCAGGACGATCACCTCGTGCTTATCAATAAACCCACAGGGCTGCTCAGTCTCTCGGGGAAAAACCCGCAAAATCTCGATTCGGTGCATCATCGGCTGGTAAAGGTTTTTCCCGATTGTACCCTAGTCCACCGCCTTGATTTCGGTACTTCGGGGCTAATGGTGATTGCCCGCAATAAGACTATAAATGCCGCCCTCTGCCAGCAGTTCAGCCAACGCACAGTGACTAAAGTGTACAGGGCACTGCTCTGCGGGCATCTGGCTAACAACGAAGGGATGATAGATGCAGCGATTAGCAAAGATCCGGCGCTGTTTCCGCTGATGTCGATTTGTGCAACCCATGGGAAACCGGCGCGCTCCAGCTACCGAGTTATTGAGCGCTTTTATCATGAATTAGACGAAGGGACGTTACTACCATTGACGCGGGTAGAACTCACTCCAGAGACCGGACGTACGCACCAACTTCGTATCCACTGCCAGCAGTTGGGCCATCCTATTTTGGGCTGCGACCTGTATGGTGGTCTCCTACTGCCAGGCACCGAACAAGCTCCGCGCCTGATGTTGCACGCCAGTGAGCTACATTTTGTTCATCCCGTGAGCAAAGAGTGGATCAGAACCCATAATGCCAGTCCGTTCTGAATACCAAAGTATCTACTCAGAATAACCCTGTGTTATCCACAAACTGGCTGAACATAAAATCTGAATGAAAAACCCCGAGGGGCCTTTCATTTATCAATATTGGCAAAACGTTAATTACCACATCAGATCATCGGGTACTTTAAAATCAGCATACGGATCTTCTTCATCTTGCTCTTCCTGACTCAGCGCACTATTTAATACAATACTGTTCGCATCTCGCTGCGCAATTTTATCGGCTACGCTTGCGGGAATAATAGCGTATTCACTCTCACCGCTGTTACCAACCACCAAACGAGCAATAGCAAGACGACCGCTAATTAACTGATCTTGAGTCACCTTATCCACAACTATTTTTTTAATTAAATTATTATCAGTGAAGTTAAAACCTATATCGCCTTTTGAAATGTCGATTTTGTTCATTTCAATGAGTTGCTTCACCTGCGCTTTATATTCTTTAGATAAAGCAGCTTGTTTTTGTTGTTCGCTTAGCTGTCTATCACGCTCAAGTTGTGCCTTTTTATTTTCTTCCACTGCTTCTCTCGCCTCACGAGCCTGAACTCGTGATTTTTTAGCCGTTCGTTGGACTTTGGCCATTTTTTTGCTGGTCACTAATCCAGCTTTGAGCATCTGCTCTTGTAGCGTGAGTTTTGTCATCTTCGTTTCTAAACCAGTTGAATAATTTGTGGGATTATACCTGTAATCTTTAAGGCTGTACCAGATTGCAGGATCTGAACGCTGTGTGGCTTAAGTGTGAAGACACCGCTCAACTAATAATGCCCGCATCGAGTGTTGCGCTATTTTCTTTCGCCGGTTCCCACACACATGGAACACCACACACCTTTTCAATGAACGCACAAAGCGCTACAGCGCCATCTTCAATCGTATTGTAAGGTTCTGAACCGTAAATTTCGTTTTTCCCTTTGAACCAACCACGATGTTCTGGACGCACATCCACGGAAGTGAAGCGTTTTAAACTATCTGGACTAGTACGGATCCGGAAACCTCCGTTCTTGTCGCGCTGAAGCATATGCACACCAGTAGTGTTGTTACCTTTCGTGTTAGCAAGATTGACCATTTTTGATTCCTATTTGTATTAGTCACAATAACGACCTTCGGTATATCTATCAAAGTGTGGCACGCCAAACAACACAACCATCACATCTTCACATGATCAATAAACGCTCTGAGTTTTGGTGCCAGATTTTTCCGACTGGAGAAGTAGAGATAAAAACCGGGGAATGTCGGTAACCACTCATCTAATAACGTCATCAGTTCACCGCGCTCAATGTAAGGTTGAAAAGTTTCTGCCATACCAAAGCTAATCCCCCCTCCAGCGCATACGGTACGGATCATCACGCCCATATCGTTAGTGGTGAGCTGGGGATTGACGTTCACATTAAAATCACGGCCCTTATCGTCAAACTCCCAGCGATAGGGCGAAACTCCTGGGCATTTTCGCCAGCCAATACAGCGATGATGGATAAGCTCGTTCGGGTGCTGCGGAATGCCATGTTGCGCAATATAGGCTGGGGATGCCACGGCAACCTGCCGCTGCATGGTTGAAACAGGCACCGCAATCATGTCCTGTCCGATGACCTCCCCAAGTCGCACACCAGCATCATAACCCTGCTCAACGATATCGAACTCTTCATCAGTGATAGTAATGTCCAGTTCGACATGCGGATAAGCGGAGATAAAGTCCGCCAGTAGCTTTCCGCCAATTATTCTCTCCGCAATCGAGGAGATTGCCAGCCGTAACTGACCACGCGGCTCCGCCATCTGGTCCGCGATATCTGTCGCTGCACAATTCAATTGTTCAATGGCGGGAGCGGCGTCAGCATAGAGTCGTTTCCCTGCTTCGGTCAGGTTGATACTGCGTGTTGTTCGCTGCATCAGTGAAATGTTCAGTCGATCTTCCAATCGACGTAACGTTTGGCTGATTGCTGAGCGAGTCACCCCTAACCGCTCTGCCGCTATCCGAAAATTACGTGTCTGCGCCACGATAACAAATACCTCAAGCGCGTTCTTATCAACTGTCATTGGTTAGCCACCGTTACCAGCCTATTAAGTAATGAGCGGATTATCTTTATAGTCCTGCCGGCGTAAGATCACCAGCACAATGTAAACAGGAGAGATGTATGACTCATAAAGTGATCTTAATTACCGGAGCATCTAGCGGCATTGGTGCCGGAATCGCGCGCGAGCTGGCAAAAACTAATGCTGTACTGCTATTGGGCGCCCGTCGCGAAGAACGTTTAGCCGCGCTGGCTGAGGAGCTACGTTTTAACGGAGCAATAGTCGAGATACATGCATTAGACGTGACTCGCCGTAGCTCAGTGGAGCAGTTTGCTACCTTCGCACTGGAAAAATGGGGCCGCATAGATGTCATAATCAATAATGCTGGTATCATGCCGCTATCGCTCATGGCCTCGCTTAAAGTGGATGAGTGGGATCAAATGGTCGATGTGAATATTAAAGGGGTGCTTTATGGTATTGCTGCAGTATTACCGTCGATGCTGGAGCGCTCCTCAGGACATATCATTAATATTGCCTCAGTCGGGGCTTTGACGGTGTCACCAACCGCAGCGGTCTACTGTGCCACGAAGTTTGCGGTACGAGCAATTTCCGATGGCTTACGTCAGGAAAATAGTCAGCTACGGGTAACCTGTGTACATCCTGGGGTCGTCGAAAGTGAACTGGCCGACAGCATCACTGATCCGACAGCCGCTGAAGCGATGAAAAGCTACCGTGCCATTGCACTACAACCAGATGCTATTGGCCGCGCGGTACGCTATGTTATTGAGCAGCCGGATAATGTGGATGTAAACGAGATAGTCGTCAGACCGACGCAGACCATGCATTAATATTCCCCAACGGCTTACCGCTGTTACAAATAGGGCATTAGCTTAACTGTTGATGATGCAGCGATAACCTCGCTGCAGCTTTGTCATTGCCAGTATCCCGCAGAATCAAGCCATTCATATTTAGAGATCTTCCGGCATACTTATTCTGCCAACAAAGGGATCGCTACGCATAAAGCTCGTTTGACAATTCAGCGCCTCGGTAAACACCTCTATAAAACTCCCGGTGAATCGCCCTTCTTAGCGCAAATGCAACGTGATGCCAACGATAAACAGCCCTAACATACGGTGCATCAGTCTGCTCTATCAAAACTTGTGTCAAATTTTCGTCTTAAATTACTCAGCGCGGATAGTTACCCACTGAGCGGTTAACCGCAGCCCACGCCGTTTTTAAATCACGCTGGCTCATTGCCAGTGATTGTCGGGCCTGAATGTAGCTTCGCTGGCTGTCGAGTACATTGATAAAGCTTGTCAGCCCGCCGTCGTAACGCGCCTGAATCAGAGACATTGCCTCTCTGGCGCTTTTCTCACGTTGTTCCTGTTCAGTCAGCTTTTGCTGCGCGGCTGCGTATCGACTAAGCGCATCATCAATTTCTTGCCATGCTTTCAGTACAGTTTTATGAAAATCGACAGCAGCCTGCTGCTGATCAGTCTCACGCAAAACAACGGTAGCTTTGCGGCGACCTTGGTCAAACAACGGCAGATTTAGACTCGGGCCTACCGACCAGGAACGGCTCCCCCATTCGGCAAAGTTGTTTTCACTATAAGAATCAAAACCGAGATGGGCACCCAACGTAATGCTCGGGTACAACTCCGCCTCCGCGACCCCAATTCTGGCGGTAGCAGCATGTAGACGAGCTTCGGCAGCACGAATATCCGGGCGATTCAGGGCGACTTCGGATGGAATACCTAAATTTAGTGGCGGTAGAGTATGCGGGGTCAATAAATTGGGTTTGAATGCTAACTCCTGCTGCAATGCTCCGGGATGCTCCCCCAACAGCAGTAATAGCTGGTTCATCGCGACGCCCTCCTGCTGTTGGAGTTCAATCAAGTTGGCTCGGGTGGCTGCCAGTTCACTTTGTTGCCTTTCGAAATCGGTATAATCCAGCTCACCACCGTCTGTTCTGGCTCGGATAAGAGACAGACGTTCTTCCATCGCCTGCACATCCTCTTTAGCCAGCGCTATTTGCTGCTGGATACCCCTGAGGTTGTAGTAATTATTCACCACGTCGCCGATGATACTGAGCCGAGCAAGCTCCAACATCGCCTGTTGTGAGGACATGTCGGCATCGGAGGCTTCTATAGCTCTGCGAACATGACCCCAAAGATCGATTTCCCATGAGAAATCCAGACCCGCCTGATACCAAGTATAAGGCTCAGTCATTAAGTCAATCAGCTCATCGGGCTGTGGTAACACCTCCTTAAGTGCCCGTGTAGAAGGGCTATTTTCACTCAGTTGCTCGCGGCTGACTTTGCCAGTGGCGTTAATATCAGGTGTCTGAGATGACGCAGTGATGCGGTACTGAGCGCGAGCGCTGGAGAAGCGCAGCGCTGCAGTTTTGATATCAGGGCTGGCCAACAGTGCCCGATTGACCAGACTGTCGAGTACCGGATCGTTGTAACGCTTCCACCACTGGTGGTCGACCATCACTTCCACCCCGTTCACCGCATGAAGTGAAGCATCGCCACTGCGCCAAGTTGTCCAGTCAGCAGGCGCATCTGTTTTTGGCTTTTGATAGTCAGGCCCCACGGTGCATCCATTCAGCACAGCGATAGCCATTAATGTCACTAGGACTGGTAATTTATTACCAAAAACACAAGAAAAACGGCGTTTCATCAGGATACCTGTATCAGTAAAGTCGGTTACGAAAAAGCCATGCGGCCAATGGCAGTGTGATGGCAGACATCACCAGCATCGGAATAAAATTAAACGCGATATCCATAAATCCGGCACCTTCCAGATAGACTCTTCTAACCAGATCGATGGCGAATCGCAGCGGATTGGCGTAGGTCAGGGTGTCGAGAATAGCGGGCATAGTCTGCACTGGTGTCAGCATGCCGGATAACAACATTAGCGGCATCATCAGCAGGAAGGTGTAAAGCATCGCTTGCTGCATATTGATTGAAACAGCAGATATCGACAGG
Source organism: Yersinia vastinensis (assembly GCF_044905075.1). Lineage (NCBI taxonomy): Bacteria > Pseudomonadati > Pseudomonadota > Gammaproteobacteria > Enterobacterales > Yersiniaceae > Yersinia > Yersinia vastinensis. Next base: position 2,073,627 of record NZ_CP173260.1, on the reverse strand, counting down.
CCGATCCCAACGGCAGCAATGTTAAAACTGACCAAGCCGAGATACAGCAGTGTTATCGAACCATTCATGGGAATACGGAACCAGAACAGAATAATCAGCAAAATAATGGTCGACTGGACCAGCCCCACCATAATCGAAGGCAATGCCTTACCAATCAGTAACTGCATCGGCGTGAAAGGCGTGACCAGCAACTGATCAAATGTTCCCTGCTCACGCTCGCGGGCAACGGACAGAGCGGAAAGCAATAAAGTTTGCATCATACTTAATGCCGCAATTAACGTCGGCATCAGCCCCCAGCGCGATTCCAGATTGGGGTTATACCACGCGCGGGTTTCCACCGAGATTGCGGGTTTGTTGCCCGTTTTACGTTGATTAAAATCGGCGACTACCGCACTGACATAACTGGCTGCAGCACCTGCGGTTGAGGAATTGCGCCCATCCAGAATCATCTGTAATGGAGAGGACTCTCCTCGGTTGAGTTTATCCTCAAAATCAGCCGGGAAGGTCAGGACTAACAAAGCACCACCTGCCAGCACAACATCCTGTATCTGTGAAGCCGACGTCAGAGTTGCCGTACGGTTAAAAACTCCGGTGCCATCTAGATGAGCCAGCAGCTCCGTGGATGCCTGCCCCCGGCTTTGGTCAAGCACGGCATAATCCACGTGGTTGACATCATAAGTCGCAGCATAGCCAAACAACAGCGCCTGCAAGAATGCGGGCGCAAAAAGAATCACCCGATTTGCCGGCTCTTTCAGGATCGCCAAAATCTCCTTATGAATAAGAAAACTGATATGACGTAGCCAGAGGGTCATGGTATTCATCAGCGGTTATCTCAGTCGTTTGCGCAGAGAAATACGCGAGGCGTTTATCAGCACCAGAGCGTAAAACAATAAAATCCCGCACTCTTTAAAAAACATCGTCCAGTTATCGCCCCCGAGAAACAGTGTTTTGATAAGCGACATAAAATGCGTGGCGGGTAGGATTTGGCTTATCACCTGAATAACAACCGGTAAGTTGCGGATATCGAAAACGAATCCGGAAAGCATCATGGCAGGCATAAAACTGGCGATAAGTGCAACTTGGCTGGCCAAAAACTGCCCGGGGGCAAAACCAGAGATAGTCAGCCCCAACCCCAGAGAAACCAGAAGATAAAGCAGAGAAGAAACTGCAATGGCCCAAAGGGAGCCGCGGACCGGAACCTCAAACAAATAATGTGCAGCCAGTAGGCAAATAACCAAGTCTATTGCACCGAGGACCATATAGGGCGCGAGTTTCGCCAACACCATTTCAAGCGGGCGTACGGGTGTCACAAAGAGCGCTTCGAGCGTGCCGCGTTCGCGTTCGCGTGCGATCAGCAACCCGGTCAGAAATGCACCAATCAGCGTCAGAATCAGCACCACCAAGCCCGGAACGATAAACCAGGTACTATTACCGGATTCGTTAAACCACATACGTTGCTCAACAATGACGCTGCCGGTGTTGATGGCGTTCCCGCCACGGTCAGCAACAATGGCCGCCTGAGTTGCCAGCGCCCCGGTAACATAAGCCTGCGCCGCACTGGCGACGCTGGTCGATGCGCCATTCAATAAAAGCTGGACCTGCGCATTTCCTGCTGTCAGGCGCTGAGCAAAATCTGAAGGAATACGCAGAATTGCATCAGTTTCTCCTTTGCGCAGCGCATTCTGAGCAGCATTTAAGCTGGCATATTCTTCAACAGTAAGATAACGGCTGCCTTGTAATGCGGTGACAATCTGCCAAGACTGTGGCGTACGCTGTTCCTGTACCACTGCAATTCTGGCGTTCGACAAATCAAACGACAGCCCGTAGCCAAATAACAGAATCAAAACAACAGGCAGAAGAAGCCCCACAGCAAGGTTACTTTTATCCCGTAGCAACTGGCGTGTTTCTTTACGGGTCAACGAGACCAATCGGCTCATGAAGGTGGAGCGTTTCATCGTTGTGCCTCCGCTTTATGATTCTGGGCGCGGGCATTCTCGACAATCGCAATAAAGGCCGTATTCATATCTGCCGCATGTTCCAGTCCAGCCTGCTGACGTACTTCACGAGGGGTGCCGAGCGCCAACATCTTTCCCGCATCCTGAATCGCGATGCGGTCACAGTATTCAGCCTCTTCCATAAAATGTGTGGTCACGATAACCGTGATGCCCTTGTTGGCCAGCTCACCAATCGTGTACCAGAAAGCGCGCCTTGCTAGTGGGTCAATCCCACTGGTGGGTTCATCCAGAAAGACGATTTCGGGTTCATGTAGTAAAGCCGCCGCCATCGATAAACGCTGCTTAAACCCACCGGGGAGTTCGCCGCTAATAGCATTAGGATCAAGGTCAAACTGGGCAAGAGATGTCTCTATTTGCTGCGTCAAATGTTTACCAGACAGACCGTAGGCCCCGCCGAAAAACGTTAAATTCTCGCGCACAGACAGGTTGCCGTATAAGGCGAACTTTTGCGAAACGTAGCCGATCCGCGCTCGCGCTTTGGCCCTTGCCGTTCGCAGATTCATTCCGGCAACTTCAAGATGACCACTGGTTGCAGGCAATAGCCCACAAAGCATTCTGAAGGTGGTGGTTTTTCCTGCCCCATTTGGCCCGAGCAGACCAAAGATCTCCCCCCGATTGACATCAAAAGAAGTGCTGGCTACAGCAGTAAAATCGCCAAACTGACGGACCAGATCACGGACAACAATGACCGGTTTTCCCTCGTCACCAGAGTTATCCTGGCGGGAAACCATATCGGCTTTGACGGGCTGAGAAACTGTCTTTTTATCCTGATGTTGAGCTTGGTGAAGCAAAACCATGAAGCCATCTTCTAGCTCGGCCTCACGGCGCGTGGCATGTATCTTGCGGGCAAGAGTATCATCGCTGCCCGATTGGCTGATAAAACGAACTGCATCCCCTTTAGGCACGGCATCAATGATTTGCTGTCGATTTTCCAGCAGACTTGCCTGCAAACTCCGGGCTCTCATCCCTATTGTTGGTATCGCTTGCCATGTCAGACCTTCAGCTTTGCTACGCAATGCGTCAGGAGTGCCCTGAGCGAGAATTTTGCCCTGATACATGACATACACTTGAGCGCAGCGCTCCGCTTCATCCATGTATGCTGTGCTTATAATCACGCTCAGTTTTTCATCTTGGACCAGTTGCTCAATGATTTTCCACAGATCCCTGCGTGACAAAGGATCAACCCCCACACTGGGCTCATCAAGCAGCAGCAAGTCTGGCGAGCGCACCAGCGTGCAGGCCAAGCCCAACTTCTGCTTCATACCTCCAGAGAGTTTGCCTGCTGGCCGGGCGGTAAAACGGGTAAGGTCAGTGATAGACAAAAGTTTATCGAATCGTTCTTTGCGAGTTTGCTGGTCGACACCATGCAGATCGGCGTACAGATCGAGATTCTCTTGAACACTCAAATCTTCATATAACCCGAAACGTTGAGGCATGTAACTGATGCGGTTTTGTACTGCCTGCGGATCGATGCTGACATCGGTACCCAATACAGTAAGACTGCCGGAAGAAGGCGCATACAGCCCGGCAATGAGCCGCTGAAAGGTGGTTTTTCCTGCGCCATCTGGACCGACGAGCGCCGTCAGTTCTCCAGCGCGAATATTCATCGTCAGATTATCGACTGCCCGGACTTCTGCCGCGGTTTTTGTTGCCCCGGGGAAGAGCCGCACAAGATCCTGAGCGATAACGACATAATGATTACTCACTCTGTCAGTTTCCACTGTTGACGGAAGCCGTATTGATGTTGACAGTGGCGGGTTGCCCCATCCTCAAGACGTTATCAGGGTCACTGACAACAATACGCACCTCATAGACCAGATTAGTTCTGAGTTCTTCAGTTTGAACAGATTTCGGCGTAAATTCAGCAACCGATGAGATATAACCTACTTTGCCGGATACCGGTTTGTCAGGGAAAGAGTCAGTGACAACCTGCGCTGCCATACCAGATTTAACTCGGCCTAAGTCGCTTTCGCTAACCCAGACTCGTACCCATTTCGGCTCTGTCAGCGCCAAGGTATAAACCGCCTTTTGGGGGCTAGTCATATCTCCGGGCTCCTGAAGTCTAGCCCTGACAATGGCATCTACCGGAGAACGTAACTCAGCCTGTGAAATCCGGTAGCGAAGTAACTCAAGGTCGGCCTCCAACGCTTTTACCTGTGCAATGGCCGCTTCTCGTTGCTCAGTACGGACACCTTTTACCATCAGTTCAAGGCTAGCCTGACGTTCTTTAACGTTAGCTTGGGCAACACTTTGGTTATTTTTGGCAGTATCCAGCTCTTGTTTACTGATGCCCCTTCCCCCTGTACTGGAGGCGATGCGCTGGATGCGTGAGAGATCTTCATTGGCCTTGATCAGTTGAGCCTGAGCTGAAGCCAGTTGCGCCTTTACCTGAGCGATTTCCTCTGGCCGTGCGCCAGATTGCTGTTCCCGTACAGTTTGCTTTTCTGCATCCAACCGCGCCTGAGCCTGCTTCTCCTGAATCTTCAGAGCATGAGTATCGAGCATAGCCACCACTTGGCCCGCCGACACGCTATCCCCTTCGTCAACCATTAACGCGCTGATCCTACCACTTTCTTCGAAAGCCAGAGAGACCTGCCGAATATCCACATTTCCATGCAAAGTCAGTTGATTTTTATCATCATTGTTACGTCCATTCAGCCAGACAGCTATGCCCACAACCACCAAGGCGGCCACCACCACGCCGGCTATTATCTTCTTGTTCATCACGACGAATTCCTTCCATTGCAGCTCACGACACACCCTTAGTTTAAATTTAATTTAAACTTAATTTATGAGAGTATAAAGTCAATCGCAAAAAAATTCTCAACGCTGGATTGATTTATGAACCGAGCACGTCGTAGTGATGGTGAACTCACCCGGGAAAGAATTCTGGAAGCCGCGGGCGAACTCATCGCCGAACAAGGGCTTGCCAAAACCACGAATAAGGCGATTGCCAGCTCAGCACAGGTTGATTTAGCGACTATCAACTATCACTTTGGTGGTCGGGATGGTATGTATCTGGCCGTTCTATCGCGGGCGCACAGACACTATCTGGACGGTGAAAAGCTTGCGACGCTGGCTGCGAGCAATCTGCAGGCGGAAGAAAAGCTGGGAATGTTCCTAGAAATGTTTATCTCAAAGTTAAATGAAGGAAATAGCTGGCATGGGCGGGTATTTGCACGGGAATTACTCGCCCCCTCAGTACAGCTGTCAGACTTTGTGAACAACGAAGGTATGGGAAAAATTCAGTCGGTGAAAAAAATTGTCAGTGAAGCTGCGGGTATAAGTGAAAATGACCCAGCGTTGTTACCCTGCATGATAAGTGTTGTCGCCCCCTGCATGATGCTAATAGTGGCAGGTAATAGAATCCCCGGTCCGGTCCGCGAAATTGCCGCTATGCAAACCACGGTACTGACCGAGCATTTTAAGCGTTTTTCACTGGCGGGATTGCACGCGGTACGAGAGTTTCAGAAGAAATAAAGTGTATGACCTCTGACAGGCCTGACGGCGTTTTTATTAAGGCATTAGAAATATGGCCGTCAGCTAATAGTGCAAAACCGGCTATTAGGTGATTACGTTCACCCTTTCGCTACGGGTTTGCCATCAACTCGCCTGGCACCACCGCAAATAGTCCAAATATTCTTCCTATCGGGATAAGCCACCAGCCTGTTACCCTCTTTTTTATCAAGAAACTGACTGATGCTGGCGCGCGAGCTATAACTAAACCCAAAACTGCGCCGTTGAGTTTGGTTTTTATCGGCGCCATCACTCACCATCCGGTTTATAGCCATAACGCCTATCTTAAATTTTCACACCAGCATTGAGTAAAAAAGTGAAAGCCATAAAAAAACAGCGAACCAAGTACACCAAAGCAGCCACTCATAAGCATGAGTGTGTAGTCATTAATTGGTGGGATAAAACACAAAACCCTGCGAATACAGGGCTTAAAATACGACAATGATGTGAGATTACTTATTACTGAATATATTTTTCTGCCCAAGACTTATGCACTGGAGTCATACCTGAAAAATTCTGAACTTGCTTGGTTCTGGAAGACGTAACGTGAAAAAAACGCCAACATGCGGAGATCATTTCTCCCCACGATAAATTTGTATAAGGATAACGTGAATCACCAACATCAGCTTCCAAGCACCAAACATGGAAACCGTCGGATGGGGCACAATCTGTAATGTTTATTATTAATGCATTAAGAAGTGGATAATTATTATCCATGCAGAACTTCCCAACAGCCCCGGCATACTCTCCGACCATGTTATGGCTTAGTCCAAAAGCATTTTCCAACTCATTGTATGGAACAACTTTTTTATCTTGTGCAACTTGTGATAGATGGCGTAAAAAATAGTCGAACGTAGTAGGGTTTATGACCGACATAATCAATCTCCGAAAGAAGGTATGTATTTGAATGAAGGCATTTAGCAACTTCAATAAACAACATAACACTTCATTCAGGGAACCGAATGATTAGGATCATGTAAGCACTGTAAACAGTACATTTTTAATCTAATACTCTAGCTAGGAAGTATAACTATCCAAATCTATGATTTGAATTCAGTTTTTTACTCCTGCCACATCATACACTTTTTTTGAGAATTAATAATAAATCCTTCCATGTACTACCGGGAATTACATTATTAACTACATTTCCAACTAGTAAAGTGAATTTATTTATTTTCTATACCCTAGTAACTTCTCTCTATGCCAAGCCAAATATACTTTAGCCTTTTCATAAATATGGATTTTTACATCAGTGGGTACATTAAGTGCATGGACAACTTCGTATATCTTTGGATCATTCTTAATAACAATACTCCCATCATCCATGAAACTAATTAATCTATGATCAAACAATACATCTACATGTGGGGCTAGCATTAATCCATTATAAGGGTCCAATCGCTCTTCATCAGTACTCTCTCGCCAAGGTTTAATGTGACTAGCCCTAAGCAACTCAGGCATAGATACACCTGTAACAGGGCATTGAGGATAGAGGGCCAGCACATTTTGCCGGAATAAACCTTGCCCCATTCGAGCCTGAATCAATCGTTCTACCGTGGTGGGGTCTCCAAGTTTATGAGCCTTGATTTCAGCGATATCCTTTTCAATTTCTTTATAATCAGAAGTATCTTTTTTTTGTATTAAACTGATTAATTGGCATAGTTTTAACAGTAAATGGCCGAGCTCAGGGCTGATTTTTGACAAGTACATCTCATTACCATTGCCATTAAGCGGTTTTATCGGTGAATGAGTTTCAGGTAATAATGGAGCAATTTCCCCGAGATGTTCCTTTGGCAAGATAGGAGTATTTAACATTGTAAAATCTACATCAACCTTCCACCCTTGGTCGTCCCAAAAGCTATCAAAGGCAGGAGGTTGCATAGCATCATAGCAATTGGACTTAGCAACACCGACTGCACCTATTTTAGTGGATGCATAGGAAAATATTACGTCACCAGGGTTGACCAATTGCAGCGTATCGTATGCTGCTCTCGGTTTTCCGTCCTTTGCTCGACGAGGGGCCCAGATAAATCCCTCTTTACGCGCAATTTTGAATGTTTGTTTGTGATTAACCCAAAAGAATTGTTGCTCGGCTGGTTTATTGCTCATGATTATCTTAAAAAATTTTATTTGCAGATAAATTACAGCCCAACCCGTCGCATATCAACTAATGGAACTAAATATTAACCTTCCGTGATTGAAATCCCAAAACATTAATTACATGACGTTACGTTATTATAAAATATAATAACCAATTGAAATTAATGAAAATTGAAGCATGGGCATTAAATACGATTAAAAGAACCTAAACATCCATTTTTATAATTAATTTAGGATAAGTAATATTGAATCTGTGCTTGGGCGTGCTTAAATCCATAACAAACTTTAGTGATATATCCCGCTCTCGTTAACCCAGTACAAGCAACGCGCACGCCCTCACCAAAAGTTAAGCGGGAACGGCTCGACTATGCAACTTTTTGCAAGATTTACGAGGCTGCCAGTCAACAACAGAAATGGGTTCAACTCGGCCTGGCACTGGCGCTGATTACCGGCCAGCGCCGTGACGATGTGCGGCAATTAAAAAGAAGCGATGTTCATGACGGCAAACTTTGGGTAGTCCAGAGTAAAACCAAGATGCAAATAGCTATATCGCTATCACTTCGGTTGGAAATAATGAGTACCACAGTTGGAGACGTCATAGAAAAATGCATGAGCAACAGTAAAAGTGAATATCTCATCAGTTCGTCTAGTAAAAGTTCAGGCAGAGAACCGGGGGCATTAAATGCCGACTCACTCACTAAAGCATTTGTTAAAGCATTGAAGGCTACCGATCTAGTTTATGAAATATCCCCTCGCAGCTTTCATGAAATTCGCAGCCTGGCCTCACGGCTCTATGAGGCAGAATACAGTAAAGAATTTGCTCAGAAATTACTCGGCCACAAGTCGATGAAAATGACGAATGTATACCTTGATTCACGTAAAAATGAGTGGGTAGAAATTTAGGCCGGATATCAAGATTTCGGACAAATTTCGGACATTTTCGGACGAAGAGAGAAAAAACCATATAAATCAACACATTAAAAAAAGACCGAATACGATTCCTATATTCGGTCTAGGGAAATGGCTCTTGGGAGAGAGCCGTGCGCTAAAAGTTGGCATTAACGTAGGCTTATTCAGCCGTACTCCTTAAGCGTAGTCGAGTACATGTGTTTCGCCAACTTAGCAGCAGAAGTAATTAATAACGGTTGCAAACTAATTGAGATGATAGAAAATCAATCTTCACATTAGGCATATTTAATTATCTGTTAAATATAAGCTAATGTTCATAGCCCCCATGTTCTCAGCCTATTTTTGGCATAACGTCATGGCGCGTTGCTGGAAGGGTTCTAGGCTCATCTTTTGGCCTGGCTTCTCACTGTCATCCAATAATAAAACATCGAGTGGCTTCGCCAAAACATGACCGGACTTCATCTGCTCTGTTGCAATATCATTTAGCGGGTATTGCGCCAATGTACTGGGGTTTATCACAAATAAGGCACCACCGGCGCGGCATTCCAACATCACTTCTTCCCGAGTAAATGCCCATTGTTTGCCAAATTCAAACTTACTGACCGTAATAATCTTCCCGGCAGCCATAGCGTTAACCGATAACATGAGTAGCGATAGTGTCAGCACAAAACTCTTCATCATAAATACCCTTAATTAACTGATTGTTCTGATTTTCTCTCATACTAAGGAGTCGATGCAAGCTCAGTGGATGCACTGCTGAATCTATAGCTGCACTATACCGGTGCCATTGTTGCGAAAATACTCACCAGCAGCAACACTCCTGCTCCAAGGATGATTTCAGCACAACTGTTAACAACCAGCCAGCTATGAGCTTTCACCGGCAATTGTCGCAGCATAGGAACAATGAGATAGCGGTTAATCAGTGCGACAACAATCATCAATAAGACTAATAACACTTTGCTTAGTAAGAGCTTCTGATAAACAGACGTCAGCGCTAATGCCGTCTCTCGCAGCATAATAATGCTGTTAATTATCCCCGTTGCTAAGACCAAAATCACCGCTAAATGTCCCCAGCTTGAAAAACGAATCAGCGTAGTGATAGCTTCACGTTTAACATCACTATGCTGTGTATAAGCAAGACAAATTAAAAGTGGCGGTAGACACCCCAGCCAGTAACCCGCACTCAACAAATGTATGATTTGATTGATTTGATGAATCCCCCCCAAAGCACCATCATGCATTGCCGCGTGTCCGGTGAACGCCAAACTGGCCAGTAATACCGTTGAACAACCGACCATTAGCCGAGAGTAAATACGAGTAGAGCCAAGTAATACGAGCCACATGCTCAAGAGAGATAAACCGAGGTGCCACTGCCATATCTGGCCAAAGCGGGTATTAAATACCGCCCACCAGACACTCAACTTGTAGGTATCAGACCAGCCATCACCCATCATCCCCGCCTGAATAGCAAGAAGCCCAATAGCGGAAATCAGCCCCAAAAAGGTGCTGAAGATAAGCAAGGGGGATAAACGATTTTTTAGTGTCGAAGAGAAACTATCTGGCGCTAATAAGGCGGTGAAGATGCTGATGCCAAACATCAACATCACCGCCAAAAAATGCAGGAAGCGACACAGAACGAATAGAGTCGCCAGAGACATGTTATTTCACTGTGAAGCTGTATGTGCCTTTGGTTTTATGACCATCAACAGACACGACATGCCATGAAACATTATATTTTCCTGCTTTTAATGCATGATCAATAGGCAGAATCAATTGCGTATTATTGACAGGATCCAGTTTTAGCTCACCGGTTTTTACCACATTATTATCTGGGCCGGTCACTTTCACACCACTGAAATTCAATTCAATACCTTCCGAGAACCCGAGTGTCAGGGATTCCGGCGCTGAACCAATTGTGGTATCGGCAGCTGGTGACTCGATTTTCAGATGCGCATGGGCTAGCGCTTGCTGGCTTGATAACCCCACAAACAACACAATAAGTGCCGAAAGCATACGGCAAGAAGAACGTACTTTGCGAATAAACATAATGTCCCTTAATCGATGGGGAGAAGAATCAGTCTGCTACCAACCATATCCTATATTGGCAGCACGAACCCCTATCACTTCCAGTCAATTGCACTACCTGTGAGGTAGGGCACAAAATAAAACGCCAAATTCTGAACGGTGATTGAAATATCACCAATAGTTGAGCGGTGATTAAGCTCACGTACTTTTATTATGAATGCAAATGATAACGATTTGAGTATGGCAAGTCGAGAAACCATAACTAAACAAGAGAGTATTAGCGCGAAACAATAAGATAAAAAGGCGTGAACACCGGATTAAAATGAAAAACCGCAGCGTCGGGTTCCACTGGTAAGGAATCAGAAACTGCGGCAAATATTCGGCCTGTGTCTATTAAATCAAGAATTAAGCCTGAACGTGGCTCTGAGCAGCCATTGTCTTCAAATCTTTATCGACGAAGAACAGTGAATTGCCGCTATTACCCACCAACGCTAATTTATCCAGAATAGATTTGAACAGTTTTTCTTCTTCATGCTGTTCAGCAACATACCATTGTAGGAAATTGAATGTGGAGTAATCGTGAGTTGTCATCGCAACATGAGCAAGCTCATTAATTTGAGTGGTAATCAGTTGCTCATGTTCATATGTCAGTTTGAATACATCGGCCAGTGACGCAAAATCAATAGGTGGTGCGCTGATGGTTCCCAAAACCGGCATAGAGCCAGTTCCACTGAGGTATTCAAAAAGGCGCTGCATATGCTGCATCTCTTCTTGAGAATGCTCTTTTAAAAAGGCGGCTGCACCTTCAAACCCTTTATCGCTGCACCAAGCACTCATCTGCAGATAAAGATTAGCTGAGTAAAATTCTAGATTCAGCTGCTCATTGAGCTTTTGCGCCATTTCTTTTTTCAACATAATAATTTCATAGTTTTTATAATGCAGGTAAGTCACTATTCACTCGGCGCATTATGCCAAGATAAAAACAAAATAAGAACACCCTATTCACATTAATAAATGATAAATATTTAACCCATTGTTTTTAAATTGAAATTATTGAAAATTAAATATTTGGTAATTCTTATAATAGTCATTAAAATTACAGATTGTAATACTAAAAAGAATGATTCTTATTTGAAATAAAGTTCAAATAAGCACTAACCTCTTTATCTGAAAATTAATATTATCTCTATAAAATGGCCATCAGCAAAAATTGTTTAGTCATGCCTGACACTTGCCAATCGATGCGCTCTGCATTACCTTTTGCGCCATAGGCATCCCACAGCCCGATATGGAGAAAACAATGGGGTATAATCTGGCAGAGCTTTCTGATGAAGAAACGGCGAAAATGAATGTTGATCTGGCGGCTTCAGGCGTCGCATTTAAAGAGCGCTACAACATGCCAGTGATTCCGGAAATGGTTGCAAGGGAACAGCCAGATGAGCTGCGCGACTATTTTTTACAGCGGTTAACGCATTATCGCAGTGAATCAATTAAATTCTCACGTTTGCCGTATGAACCCAAAATGAAGTCATGAGCAAAAGACTCCCGCAAACTGTATGCGGGAGTTAATCAGAGAAAACATTAAGACTTACGGGCAAATTTATCTGTTGCTAAAATCAACTGATGCAAGATCCCCGGTTCATCAAATGAGTGCCCAGCACCTTCAACGATATGCAATTCAGCTTCCGGCCAAGCTTGCGCTAAATCCCACGCATTTTGTGGCTGGCATGCCATATCATATCGGCCATGGATAATAACCGCGGGAATATGAAGAATGCGTGTCACATTATCCAAGAGCTGATTATCACTGTCCAAAAAGCCCAAATGAGTGAAATAGTGATTTTCAATGCGGGCAAAAGCTAAGGCAAAATCATCTTCACCAAACGAAGCTGAACTTCTGGTTGGTAATAACGTGACGGTCTCACCCTCCCACAGACTCCAAATCTTAGCCGCTTCCAGTTGCACCGCTTTATCAGGAGAGGTCAATCGCTTACGATAAGCAGCCGTTACATCCCCCTGCTCTTCTGGCGACAAAATAGAGAGCACACGTTGCCATTTGTCTGGGAAGAAACGTGAAGCGCCATCCTGATAATACCAATACAGCTCTTTTTTGCGCAGAGTGAATATCCCACGCAACACCATCTCACTGACCCGGTTCGGATGTGTTTCGCCATAAGCTAATGCTAAGGTCGATCCCCAAGACCCTCCAAAGATTAGCCATTTATCTACACCAGCCATTTTACGCAGCCGTTCAATATCATCGACCAAATGCCAGGTCGTATTATTATCTAGGCTGGCATGGGGTTTTGAACGCCCGCATCCGCGTTGATCAAACAGCAATACTTTGTACTTTTTGGGGTCGAAAAGTTGCCGATGGTAAGGTGCTATTCCTCCACCAGGCCCACCATGAATAAATACCGCAGGTTTACCCTCAGGGTTGCCACAGAGTTCCCAGTAAATCTGATGACCATCACCCGTGTCTAGTAACCCACTGTCGTAAGGTTCATACGCTGGATAAAGCCCACGTAACTGTTCCATTATGTTTCCATGTTTGTTAAGACATTAAAGTTATCAAAGCCTATACAGCACGCAGGGTCAACGATAAAACATGACATTTACGCCAATCAGTCCATTAATTCCACCAACTGGTGATAATTACGCCATATCTCAATGCCTTTTCAGGATCCACGTCGCAAAAATAATGAAGAGTAAACAGTAACAAGGAATATTAAGACTTAATAATACTCTTGCTAAACAATACATTAAGCATATTGATGTTTTCTTCCCTTGCAACTCCCCCTCAGAAGGTGGTTAATAGATGGGCGTACCAACCTAACCTAAGGTAAAGAGAGGCAAGCCATGAGTAAGGGAATGGACAGCAAAAAGAACGCGAAGAAAAAACCACTAAAAACACCGGCTGAGAAAAAAGCTGAGAAACGCGCTAAGAAGTCATCTTCCACCAGCGCAGAATAACGGACTTTTCATCTCGTCAGTCAACCCGCCACGAACGGCGGGTTTTTTATTACTAATCTTTAAGAATTACGGGGGAAATATGTATTTTCGTGTTATCGATACTGAAACTTGCGGCTTAGAGGGCGGTATTGTCGAAATCGCCTCTATCGATGTGGTTGATGGTGTATTGCGCAATCCGATGAGTGATTTGGTTAGCCCAGATAGACCAATCAGTATTGATGCCATGGTCATTCACCATATCACTGAAGATATGGTCGAAGGCAAACCTCGAATTGCCGTGGCTGTGAGAAAATATCAAGACAGCCCCTATTATGTTGCTCACAATGCCCCTTTCGACCGAGGTGTGTTACCTGAGATGGGGGGACAATGGATTTGTACGCTTAAGCTGGCTCGTATGCTTTACCCTGATATAAAGCACAGTAATCAATATCTGCGTTATGCTTTGCGCCTGAATGTTTCTGTGCCCGATAATTTGTATCCGCACCGGGCTCTATATGACTGTTATGTCACTGCCGCGTTATTGCAACGGATTATGCAAGACTCTAGTTGGAGTGCCGAGCAGATGGTGGAACTAACACAGCAACCATTATTGTTGCAGACATTTAAGTTCGGAAAATATCGGGGAAAAAGTATTGAGCAGATAGCCCGGCAAGACCCGGACTATCTACGCTGGATGCTAGCATCAATCTCTGACCTTACTCCTGATATGCGCCACACACTGACGCATTATCTGGCGTAATATCCTGTATGCAATTATGCCAAGGAAAGAATGAATGCATATTCCAAAGCGATATCTTCATAGGCTTTAAAGCGCCCAGATTTACCACCATGCCCTGAATCCATATCGGTGTGAAGCAACAACAAATGGTCATCAGTCTTCATTTCACGGAGCTTGGCAACCCATTTGGCAGGCTCCCAATATTGAACTTGGGAATCATGCAAACCTGTGGTGACCAGCATGTGCGGATAGTCTTGGGCCTTAACCTGATCGTATGGGCTATATTGCTTAATGTAATCATAATAAGCCTGATCATTCGGGTTGCCCCATTCATCATATTCCCCCGTCGTCAAAGGGATAGATTCATCCAGCATAGTCGTGACCACATCAACAAATGGCACCTGCGCGACAATACCTTTATATAATTCTGGGGCCTGATTAATAATCGCCCCCATCAATAGGCCCCCCGCGCTCCCCCCCATCGCGAAGACACGCTTAGCATCACCATAACCTTTCGCGACCAAGGTTTTAGTCACATCAATAAAATCATTAAATGTATTCAACTTATTGAGCAGTTTTCCATCTTCATACCATTGTTGCCCCAGTTCACCGCCCCCTCGAATGTGGGCCAGTGCAAAGACAAAACCACGATCCAATAGGCTCAAACGACTGCCACTGAATGCGGGATCCATACTGCTACCATATGAACCATAGCCGTAGACCAACAGCGGATTACGCCCAGAAATAAAGTGATCGCGGTGATAAACTAAAGAGACTGGGACTTTTACACCATCCGATGCGGTGACCCAAATTCGCTCACTGCGATATTTTTCCGGTGTGAAATTCTTCACTTCTTGCTGCTTAAGTAACTGACGGGCACCCGTGTCCATATTCAGCTCATACATTGAGCTTGGTGTGGTCATGGATGAATAACCATAGCGTAGCAATTCCGTTTCGGGTTCCGGGTTATACGCCAGCCAAGTCACATAAGTTGGATCATCAAAAGTAATGGACTTCTCTTCATTCGTGACCCAATGAATTTGTCGCAAATGCGTTAGCCCTTCGCTACGTTCTTCCACCACCAACCAGTCGCGGAATAAGCTAAACCCCTCCAACATAACATCCGTTCTGGGTGCAATAAGGGATTCCCACCGTGATTCATCAGCAAAATCAGATTGTACCGGCCCCTCTTCGGCCATTTTGTATAACCCAAAATTCTTGCCATCTTTATTTGAGCGGATGTAAAAATGCTGCTTATAGTGGTCTAAACCGTATTCATGATCTTTACGCCGAGGCGCGAACATTTGAGGTAGCGCTTCAGGCTGATCAGCATCCAGCAATAAGATTTCAGATGTGGTGGTGCTGCTCAGATGAATAACGATAAAGCGCTCAGAGGTGGTTTTTTCTAAACCAACATAGAATGTGTCATCAGCTTCCTGATAAACCAATTGATCCGACTTAGGATCCGTTCCCACCACATGGCGATAAACCTGGTAGGGCAATAATGTTTTTTCATGTTTACGCACGTAGTACAGCGTTTTTGAGTCATTCGCCCACTCAAAACTACCTGACGTATTGCTGATCACCTCTTCGTGCCAAGTATCACTTTGTAGCTGCTTGACTCGAATGTCATATTGGCGTCGTGATAAGAAATCCTCAGCAACAGCCAGTAATTGATTATCCGGGCTAACATCCAAGCCACCCAAAGTGTAAAACTCACTGTCTGCGGCACGCTGGTTTCCGTCTAGCAATGTTTCCCAACTGCTATCAGCCCAAACGGGTTGGCGTACATAGATAGCGTATTCATTACCCGGCTCGAAACGAGTTTGGTAACGGTAGCCATTGCGAATATAGGGAACGGACTCTTCCTGTGGCGGAATACGAGAAACCATCTCCTGATACAAGGTTTCACGTAATGGCTGCTGTGGTTGTAAAACCGTCTCAGTAAAATCGTTTTCCGCTTGTAAATAGCTCAGAACATCAGCATCGGTACGCTCATCATCACGTAGCCAATAATAGTTATCTGTACGGGTGTCACCGTGTATTGTCATTGGATAAGGACGTTTTTCTGCCTTTGGAGGTTTGGTCATTTTCGTTGAGTTGTCCATCTGTGTTCGTTATCGCGAGAGTGACATGATTACTTGCTAATGCCAAGCATTCGCCTATGCCGATAAATTAGTTAAATTGAATCAAATAAATGATAAATAAGATATTTAAAAGGTGTGAAAGCATTTTTAATGAAGGGGATATCAACAGGCGCAGGAAAATTATCACCCACGCCTGTTGCAAAGCGTCATTTTATTTAATAACAGTTATTGAGGCCCATTGTAAATAATAGAGCCGGCCTTGCAATCGAGCACCACTTGATACGTTTTATCGCCTTTATTACCACGGGCGGTCAATGGAACCTGCCAGACATCATCTTTACCTGTAATGTCAACTGCACTAATCCAAACCACCGGGCTATCAGTGCCCAATTGCTTTTTATCGGCTTCCCAACGCGTTATCCGGTTTTGCAAAAAGTCCCGTTTAACCTGTGTTGCGACCTGAGATTGGTTTAAACCCGGACAAGCAGGTACTTTTGCTACCCGTGGCTCTTGGGCTTGTACACTGTGGGTAATCCCTGCCAATGCCGTGGCCAATATCAAAGCGAGTCCTGTCTTTCTCATCATTCCTCCACATATTATTATCTCCATCCTATGGCAGGAACGATGACTGAAAGGTAGGTTACAGAGTTAATATTACTGAATTAACACCGTGTAAATTCAATCACGTAAAACTGTTCCAAACCGGGATAGATATCCTTAATCACTTTTTTCAGTTCATCCAACGACATATTTTCTTGTTCAGCATGGCGTTCAGACAGTGCATCCAATGTGATTGGCGTGACGGACTTGACCACGATATGACAGAAAAATACGCCATCTTCATTACGACATACACGCAGGATTTCACCTGAGCGGAAATCGGACTCACTGCTATCCCGGATAGTGATCGTTTTACGATCAGCCAGAATATCCGCCTCAAACCGGCGAAAGAAGGTGATTTCACGATTCATTTTAGATCCCTTTTCCACTTTCTGCTGAAAGTTGGCAGATTAAGCAGCTTGATTTTCTTCAGGTTTGGATTTTTTATCAGCGGCATTCTTTTCAGCTTTGATTTTCGCTTGCCCGTCTGTAGACACGACCGGATTGGCACCGCGTAAAATTTGCCCCAATGCGTCTTTGTTTTCTGCAAGGAAGAAACCTAATGCTTCACGTTGCTCTTCTTCGAGCGTTAAAGGAGCCTGCGACAACCATTCAGACAAATTGTCAGCCAAATCCAGCATTTTATCGTAGGCATCGGCTTCTTTTTTGGTTGTGAAAGTCATTTTTTCCTCACCCTGTCTTACCACGACGAATTTTATTTCAACGGCCATTGATACGGGTCCTTTTTTCTTACAGATAACTGTATATAAACACAGTATAATGTAATTATTTGGAGCGATGCAACCACCATCGCCCCACTGTGATTATTTTAATAACCGGGCTTTGCAGTTTTTGCCTTTGATTTTACCTTGCTGTAACTGCGCCAATGCGCGTTTGGCGCATGCTTTACGAATGGCCACATAAGCATGAACAGGGAACATGTCGATTTTACCGACATCCGCCGCAGTCAGACCGGCATCTCCGGTTAATGCCCCGAGAATATCTCCTGGGCGAATTTTAGCTTTACGCCCGCCATCGATGCACAGCGTGACCATTTCAGGTTCAAGCAAAGTATTGGCACTGCGACTCACCTGCTCCGCTGGCGTCCATTTCAGTTTGATTTGCAGATAATCTTCAATCGCATGGGCTCGAGCCATTTCTTGTGGTGTGCACAGGCTCACTGCCAGACCGCTCATTCCTGCTCGCCCGGTACGACCAATGCGATGTACGTGAACTTCGGGATCAAATGCCAACTCGAAGTTAACCACCAGAGCCAAATCTTTAATGTCCAAGCCGCGGGCCGCAACATCCGTAGCGACTAAAACCCGGCAACTACGATTAGAGAAGCGCACCAATACTTGATCACGGTCACGTTGCTCTAAATCGCCATGCAAGGCCAACACACTGATACCACGTGATTCCAAAGCCTCATACACACTTTGGCAATCTTTCTTCGTGTTACAAAACACCACGCAAGACTCGGGTTGGTAGTGACTAAGGACTGAAATCAACAGTGGTAAGCGTTTTTCGCGGGTGGTTTCGAAAAAGACCTGCTCAATGGCTGGTGCTTCATCGCCATCATCAACTTCAACATTCAATGGCTGGCGCTGAACCCGTGCGCTGATTTGTTCAATACCGGCCGGATAAGTGGCAGAGAACAATAAAGTTTGGCGCTGTGGCGGGGTGTAGGCAATGACATCGTCAATGGCATCGGTAAAGCCCATATCCAGCATGCGGTCGGCTTCATCCAAGACCAAAATCTTAAGCTCATCAAGCACCAGTGTTTTCTTTCGTAAATGTTCCTGAATACGCCCCGGTGTTCCTACCACAATATGCGGAGCATGAACCAGAGAATCGAGTTGATGACCCATAGGCTGGCCACCACACAACGTCAGGATTTTAATATTCTGGGTAAAACGAGCTAAACGGCGTAATTCTTTGCTGACTTGGTCGGCTAATTCGCGGGTAGGACACAAAACTAGCGCCTGAGTCACGAACTCACCCACCGCAATTTTGTCGAGTAAACCAATGCCGAATGCCGCAGTTTTACCACTGCCGGTTTTGGCTTTTGCCCGAACATCCTGCCCACTGAGGATTGCCGGTAGTGCTGCGGCTTGTACCGGTGTCATCTCGGTATAGCCAAGTTCATTAAGATTGGACAACTGCTCAGTTGGCAGCGTCAAGGAAGAAAAGGAAGTTGTGCTCACGGCAGTAACTCTTATAACTGGATGGAATGGCAGCGATGGCCTGAAGGCAAGCGCAAGATTTTGGCGCGATAATACCAGAGATGGAGCCATTGCCGGAACTATACTGTGACACACTGAATACGCAATCGTTTTCGTCGCGGTTTTACCCTATACTACGCCGGTAAAATTTTCCCACTGATGTAGGTATCTAACTATGCTGACTATTGGAACCGCTCTGCGTCCAAACGCCACCCGTGTCATGTTGCTAGGCTCTGGTGAGCTGGGTAAAGAAGTGGCGATTGAATGCCAGAGATTGGGGCTGGAAGTAATTGCCGTTGATCGCTATGCCGATGCGCCCGCGATGCATGTCGCCCATCGCAGCCATGTGATTAATATGTTGGATGGTACAGCGCTAAAACAGTTGGTCGAACAGGAAAAACCACACTATATCGTGCCCGAAATTGAAGCTATCGCCACCGATATGCTGGTTGAATTAGAGAGTTTGGGGCAGCACGTCGTGCCTTGTGCGCAAGCCACTCGCCTGACCATGAACCGCGAAGGTATTCGCCGCCTGGCGGCAGAAACGCTGCAATTACCCACCTCAAGTTACCAATTTGCCGATACTGAAAGTGCATTCCGCCAAGCAGTTAATGACATTGGCTACCCGTGCATTGTTAAGCCAGTCATGAGTTCTTCAGGCAAAGGCCAGAGTCTGATCCGCCGTGAGGAGCAACTTCAATCTGCGTGGGATTATGCGCAACAAGGTGGCCGGGCCGGTGGAGGCAGAGTCATTGTTGAAGGTTTGGTCCGCTTTGATTTCGAAATTACCCTGCTGACCATCAGTGCCGTTGATGGTATTCATTTCTGTGCGCCTATTGGCCACCGCCAAGAAGATGGCGATTATCGTGAATCCTGGCAACCACAGATGATGAGCGAAACCGCGCTGGCGCAAGCAAAAGATATCGCTTCACGCGTAGTGAAGGCACTGGGCGGTTACGGGCTATTTGGCGTAGAACTGTTTGTGTGTGGCGATGAGGTGATTTTCAGCGAAGTTTCACCGCGACCACATGATACCGGAATGGTGACATTAATTTCGCAAAACATGTCTGAATTTGCTTTGCATGTCCGCGCATTTCTCGGTCTGCCGATCGGCACTATCCGCCAGTATGGCGCGGCGGCATCAGCCGTCATTTTACCTGAACTAACCAGCCAGAATATTGCTTACCATGGGCTGGAAACTGCCTTGGTAGGTGATACGCAAATTCGCCTATTTGGTAAACCAGAGATTGCGGGTAAGCGGCGTTTAGGTGTGGCATTGGCGGTAGCTGATGACATTGATACCGCGATTGAAGTGGCGAAGCAGAGTGCAGCCGCTGTCATTGTGAGTGGGAAATAATTATTAACTCCATAAATAAACCCGCCAGTACGGCGGGTTTAAAGGCATCCTGCAAGGGGCTACCCCTCGTAGTGGTCTTCTATTTCGTCAGCATCCGGTTCATCATCACGGCGATAATCTGACTCACCATGGTCATCAAAGTCAGTGTCTTCAAAGATAGGCATGGCTTGTGGATCGTTCTGATGCCGTTCACGGATTTCGGCGGCCACCAAGGCAATCGCCTCACCACTGCTCATCCCTTCCGACATGAATTGGTGAATACGTTCGACAGCTTCTTGCTGTTCCTCATGAGAAAGTGAAGGCATACCCGCTAACATTGATTTATCTCCTACATATAATTGATTAAGTATACCTGTTTATTCTTAGTTCAGGTGAATTGCCTGCCCCAAGTAAACTGACACCAAATATTGTGATAATTTATGTTAATCTTCCGCACCGCGTGTTGCGAACATGCAATTTCGCCACCGTCTAACCGCGACCCGAAAGAAAAGAATAGTGACTCAT
Source organism: Yersinia vastinensis (assembly GCF_044905075.1). NCBI lineage: Bacteria > Pseudomonadati > Pseudomonadota > Gammaproteobacteria > Enterobacterales > Yersiniaceae > Yersinia > Yersinia vastinensis. Next base: position 2,052,598 of record NZ_CP173260.1, on the reverse strand, counting down.
GAGTGTGAAATCCCTGACCTGCAAAATCTTACCCTATCAGCCTGATGCCCTACTCCAGCAATTTGCGCCGCTCGCCCATCAAGCTTGGGCCATGCTATTGCATTCTGGATTTGCTGAACACACCCATAATCGTTTTGATATTTTGGTTGCCGACCCACGGGTAACCCTGACGACTCGCGGCCAGCAAACAGAAATTGTTAGTGCGCAAGGGTCGGAATTCTCTCTTGACGATCCATTTTCTTTACTACAGCAACAACTGGATAAATTCTCTCCCTCAATACCTCCTCACCCTGACTTGCCTTTTTTGGGGGGGGCATTGGGGCTATTTGGTTACGACCTCGGGCGCCGGGTCGAGAAATTACCTCAATTGGCAGAGCAAGATATCGCGTTGCCCGATATGGCTGTCGGCTTGTATGACTGGGCAATAATTGCCGACCATCATTTGCAGAAACTGACTTTGGTCTGCCACGGTGATGCTGAACAGCGCCTTCAGTGGTTACAGCAGCAGAAAGCTCCTATCGCCTCCACGCCTTTCAAATTGACCAGTCAGTGGCAAGCCAACATGTCGCGCGAGCAATATGGTGATAGATTCCGTCAAATTCAAGAATACCTGCACAGTGGCGACTGCTATCAAATCAATTTGGCTCAAAGATTCAGTGCAAAATATCAGGGTGATGAATGGCAAGCTTTCCTATCATTAAGTCGCAGTAATAGAGCCCCTTTTTCGGCTTTTCTTCGCCTGCCACACAACGCTATATTGAGTGTCTCGCCAGAGCGCTTTTTATGGCTGGAGAACCGTCAGATTCAGACCCGCCCGATTAAAGGTACGCTGCCACGCTTGAATGACCCTGAGCAGGACCGTTTACAAGCGGAGCGATTAGCAAATTCGACAAAAGATCGCGCGGAAAATCTGATGATAGTTGACCTCTTGCGCAATGATATTGGCCGCGTCGCCCAACCCGGCACGGTGCGTGTTCCAGAGCTATTCGTGGTCGAGCCTTTCCCGGCGGTGCATCACTTGGTCAGCACTATTACCGCGACACTGCCCGCCGCATCGACAGCAACAGATTTGCTTCGGGCCTGTTTCCCGGGCGGGTCGATAACCGGAGCGCCTAAAATCCGCGCGATGGAGATCATCGAACAATTAGAACCGCAGCGTCGTAATGCCTATTGCGGTAACATTGGCTATATTAGTTGCTGCGGCACAATGGATACCAATATTACTATCCGCACCCTGCTAACAGAAAACGGCAAAATATATTGCTCTGCTGGCGGGGGCATTGTGGCTGATAGTCAGGAACAGGCTGAATATCAGGAAACATTTGATAAAATCGCTCGCATATTACCTCAACTGGAAAATATATAATTAATGAGTGAGCTATTCCGTGAGTGACTTGTTTGTGAATCAATCTGCTATGAATAAATTACTTATAAATAAATCAATTGTTGGTAAACCACTGGCTGAGTTTATTAGTCGATTCCAACTGCAACAGCCGCAACCGGGTATCTTTTCCGCCCATAGCCGCCATGCGGCAGTATTAATTCCGATTATTTGCCGACCTGAACCCACCTTATTGCTGACAAAACGTTCAGACCACTTGCGCAAGCATGCGGGGCAAGTCGCTTTCCCCGGTGGTAAAGCAGACCCACAAGATAGCTCGTTAATTGCCACTGCGCTGCGTGAAGCACAAGAGGAAGTTGCCATTCCCTCTGCGGCTGTACATGTGTTGGGTCAATTGGCACCACTGGATAGCTCCAGTGGCTATCAGGTCACACCTATCGTCGGTTTAGTTCCTGATAATATTGCCTTTCATGGCAATGAAGATGAAGTCGCCGGGCTGTTTGAGATTCCCTTGCATGAGGCCCTAAGTTTATCTCGCTACTATTCGCTGGATATCCATAGAGGAGGAATCAATCATCGGATCTATCTTTCATGGTATGAAAGCCAATTCATCTGGGGTTTGACTGCCGCGATTATTCGTCGCTTGGCACAGCAGGTCAGTATTTGACATTAAAGCCAGATACTTAGTATGGGTAATGAGTGACAAACTTCACAGCCTCTGCGCTAAAAAGTCTGAATTGCAGCATAAAGCGATCCCTATCACCCCATCATATCGATTTTTACTCTACTTTCTCTGCACAACCATTTTAAAAAAACTGTAAACTGGCCTGTCAGCGTTATGAAATATCTGTAAAATATCTTTCATCACTATAAACCACTAAAAATGTAAGGTTAAAGCCTGATAGTGATAACAATAAATTGGTAGCGATATATCACTGTTGCGGCATCAATTAGGTGCGGCTAACACCAGTAGGACCCAAATTAACAGGGCTTGTGGTAGCAATACTTAACCGAAGTAACCTGCTGCTTTCCACAGAGCTCTTATACTTAATACAAATATTCTCAGCCATAAACATGTGTACTGGGAATAACAAAAAGCTTTGTTAAGGAGTTTTAGCGTGATTAGCGTTTTTGACATGTTCAAGATTGGTATTGGCCCGTCCAGCTCACACACTGTGGGTCCAATGAAAGCCGGTAAAGAGTTTGCCGATTTGCTGGTGACTCAAGGGTTGATGCCATCGGTCACGCGTGTCGCCGTCGATGTTTACGGCTCACTGTCACTGACCGGGAAAGGTCACCACACTGATATCGCCATTATTATGGGTCTGGCTGGCAACATGCCAGACACCGTTGATATCGACAGCATTCCTGCTTTTATTCGTGATGTAGAGTTACGCCAGAAACTGATGCTAGCCAATGGCTTGCATGAAGTTGATTTCCCTCGTGAGGGCGGGATGGTCTTCCGCAGTGATAATCTGCCGCTGCATGAGAATGGCATGCAAATCCACGCCTTTGCTGGGGATGAGAAAGTCCTGAGCAAAACCTATTATTCAATCGGCGGTGGTTTTATTGTCGATGAAGAGCATTTTGGTAAAGCGGCAGTCAATGCCGTTAGCGTCCCCTATCCATTTAATTCTGCGGCAGAAATTCTGGCAAACTGCGAGCAAACCGGTATGTCTATCTCCGGTATGGTGATGCAGAATGAGCTGGCAATGCACAGCAAAGAAGATATTGAATCCTACTTCACTGCGATTTGGCAGACTATGCGTGCTTGTATTGATCGCGGCCTGAATACCGAAGGCGTGTTACCTGGACCGCTGCGGGTTCCCCGCCGTGCTTCCGCATTGCGACGTCTATTGGTCTCTTCGGATAAACTGTCCAGCGATCCAATGAATGTTATTGATTGGGTCAATATGTTCGCGCTGGCGGTCAACGAAGAAAATGCAGCCGGGGGGCGTGTGGTAACCGCACCTACGAACGGAGCCTGCGGTATCGTCCCTGCGGTATTAGCCTATTATGATCATTTTATTGAACCAGTGACCCCGGAAATCTTTATTCGTTACTTCCTGTCATCAGGGGCGATTGGCATTTTGTATAAGATGAATGCGTCAATTTCCGGTGCAGAAGTGGGTTGTCAGGGCGAAGTCGGTGTGGCTTGTTCTATGGCGGCGGCAGGTTTGGCCGAGTTACTGGGTGCAAGCCCGGTGCAGGTATGTATCGCTGCTGAAATTGGCATGGAGCACAATTTGGGACTGACGTGCGACCCAGTAGCGGGTCAGGTGCAAGTTCCTTGTATTGAACGCAATGCCATTGCCTCGGTTAAAGCGATTAACTCTGCACGTATGGCGATGCGCCGCACCAGCGAGCCGCGGGTTTCGCTGGACAAAGTTATCGAAACGATGTTTGAGACAGGTAAAGATATGAATGCCAAATATCGCGAGACTTCTCGCGGCGGTTTGGCTATTAAAGTGCAATGTAATTAATTTCTTTTAGTGGCAAAATTCGCCATCAAAAAAGGGGAGCCGAAGCTCCCCTTTTCATTTGACGCTGTTAGCGGTTTACTCTTCCAGCTCATTATGCAGTTTGGTGATACGTACCAGCTCAATGCGGTAGTCTGACACTTCCATAATCTCGAAGCGCAAGTTATGCAATTCAATCACATCGCCTACCGTCGGCATATGACCTGAATGAGACAGCAGCATCCCAGCAAGTGAAGCATAGTCAGCCGTTGGGCTTACCAACTCCTGACAATCCAGCGCTTGTTCCAGCGAGTGCAAATCTGCCCCCCCTTTCACCAACCAACCATCACCATCAACAATAATGTCCGGTGTTTCATCTTCGTCAGGGAATTCACCGGCGATCGCTTCTAGTACGTCCAACGGTGTCACCAGCCCCTGTACCACACCGAATTCGTCATTAACCACCACTAAGCGGCCTTTTGCTTTTCGCAATACACCCAGTAGATTAATTACGTCCATGGTATCTGGCACCACTATTGGCGGTGTCGCCGCGGCGAACTCACAAATAGACTCACCACGTTCAATTGCCACCAACAGATCTTTGGCACGAACCACACCGATGATTTGATCCAGTGAGTCACGGCATACCGGGAACAAACTGTGTGGTGTATCCAATAACTGTTCGCGGATCTCTTCTTGTGAACGATGGCAGTCTACCCACGAAATTTCAGTACGTGGCGTCATTACACTGCGCAGTGAACGTGATGCTAACGTCAGCACACCACTGATCATATAGCGTTCTTCTTCAGCAAAAGCCTCTGTCGGTAATGCCAACTGCGGGTCACCATTTTGTGGTTCCTGCTGTGCACGCCCACCCATAAGACGAATAATCGCCTCTGCCGTACGCTGACGTCTTGGCAAACGAGATTCATGCTTAATAAAGTTGCGCCGTGCGATTTGGTTAAACAGCTCAATCAGAATAGAGAATCCGATTGCAGCGTACAGATAGCCTTTTGGAATGTGGAAACCAAAACCTTCGGCAATCAGGCTCAAGCCAATCATTAGCAAGAAGCTCAGGCACAGCACGACAACGGTCGGATGCGCATTCACAAAGTTAGTCAGTGATTTGGATGCCAATAGCATCACGCCCATGGCAATCACAACCGCAGTCATCATGATGGCTAAGTCATTGACCATCCCCACCGCAGTAATCACCGCATCGAGGGAGAAGACGGCATCAAGTACGACTATCTGCGCAACGACAGCCCAGAAACTGGCATAGCCGCGATTCGTACTGTCATCGTGCTGGTTACCCTCCAGCCGTTCATGTAGCTCTGTGGTGGCTTTGAATAGCAAAAATAGCCCCCCCACCAGCAAAATCAGATCACGCCCGGAGAAACTGAAACTGCCGAGGCTAAAGAGCGGCGTCGTCAGTGTGACCATCCAGGAAATGACCGACAGCAAGCCTAAACGCATGATCAGTGCCAGAGACAGGCCGATAATTCGAGCTTTATCTCTTTGTTTAGGCGGCAGTTTATCGGCTAGTATCGCAATGAACACCAGGTTATCGATACCCAGAACAATTTCCAGTACCACCAACGTAAGTAACCCTGCCCAGATTGAGGGGTCCATTAGAAATTCCATGTCAGACTCCGATAATAAGAACACGATTCAGATGATGTGCGACCTGCAACAGACGCAGCAAAACGCCGCTGCACGGTTGTCAGTATAGATACGCAGAAAGATCGGGTGAGATTAAACGCAGCAACAGTGCGTGATTGGATAACCAGATTTAAACCCACTGGCTGGGTATTAACACTAGAGAAACAGTAACTTCGGTGACAGTCCATAGGGAGAGCTGAGGCCCTTAACTCCTGACAATTAATCGAGCCGCTAACTTTATCAGGAATTTTTTTGTCAGCATAGTCTGATTTGTTATCTGGTCGACGATAACCTTCTATGGCATGAAATGACGATTCACTATCAACTATGCTGCTATTTTTTTATCACTAAAAATTTTCCTCACCCCAAATAGCCCACCTGTCAAAATTTATGCAAATTGCACAAATTCCAAGCACAACAATCATACTGTGATGAGTGAGTTAGAGGCAAACACATCAATCTTGTTCATCTATGTGTCTAAATATTATCCAAATGAGCAAAATGATTCATAACATGTCCCAATAAATGAGCATCGTCACATAATTTATTTTTTCACTGACTAAAATAAATCACATCCAACACATTGCGGTATGTACCTGAATCGATTCATTGCTGTTGTGAATAAAACGTCAGCAGTACGCTGACATTGTGACTATCATAATAGATTCAATGTGTACTGAAATTACGTACTGAAATGTTGTTGGGGAAAACTGGTTTTACTGTTACGTGCGAGAACTCAATTCTGAGTTAACAGAGGGGGTAGCGAGTGAGTATAGCTATTATCATCGGCACACATGGGGCTGCGGCAGAACAACTGCTGAAAACAGCTGAAATGATTTTAGGCGAGCAAGATAACGTCGCTTATATCGATTTCGTCCCAGGTGAGAATGCCGAAACGTTGATTGAGAAATACAACGGTAAATTGACCGGACTAGATACCAGTAAAGGTGTGCTATTCCTGGTTGATACCTGGGGTGGTAGTCCGTTTAACGCTGCCAGTCGAATTGCTATCGATAAAGAGAACTATGAGGTCGTCACCGGGGTTAACATTCCGATGCTGGCTGAAACCTTTATGGCCCGTGATGATAACCCATCATTTGCCGAATTGGTTGCAGTCGCAGTAGAAACCGGTCGTGAAGGCGTGAAAGCACTGAAAGCGCCTGAAGTGAAGAGTGATAAGCCCGAGACGCAACAAACTGCTCCTGCGCCAAAAGCCAAGGCTCCTGCCGTTGCTTTAGGCCCGAATGATCATATGAAGATCGGGCTGGCGCGTATTGATGATCGCTTAATCCATGGTCAGGTCGCTACTCGTTGGACCAAAGAAACTAACGTAAAACGCATTATTGTCGTCAGTGATGAAGTTGCCGCCGATAAAATGCGTAAAACACTGCTGACACAAGTTGCTCCTCCGGGCGTGACTGCGCACGTAGTTGATGTTGAAAAAGCTATCCGCGTTTATAACAACCCGAAATATGCCAATGATCGGGTGATGTTGCTCTTTACCAACCCAACAGACGTTGTGCGTTTGGTTGAGGGTGGCGTGGATATTAAGTCAGTCAATATCGGTGGTATGGCATTCCGTCAGGGTAAAACCCAGGTGAACAATGCGGTCTCCGTTGATGAAAAAGATATTGAAGCTTTTAATAAATTAAATGCTCGTGGTATTGAGCTGGAAGTTCGAAAAGTGTCTTCGGACAGCCGGCTCAAAATGATGGACTTAATTAGCAAACTTAATAAATAGCTTTAGTAAAACTACGTAGCAAAGTTATGCCCTGTTCTGTTTTGGAACACGGTTATTTTTACTCAGCTTTTTTGGTCATAGGAGAAGTACAATGGAGATCACAACTCTTCAGATTGTGCTGATATTTATTGTTGCCTGTATCGCCGGGATGGGATCCATCCTGGATGAGTTCCAATTTCACCGCCCTCTCGTCGCCTGTACCTTAATCGGTCTGGTTCTGGGTGATATGAAAACCGGTATCATCATCGGTGGTACTTTGGAAATGATCGCACTTGGTTGGATGAACATCGGGGCCGCAGTGGCACCAGATGCGGCTCTGGCATCGATTATTTCTACCATTCTGGTCATTGCTGGCGGTCAAGACATTGGTGCGGGTATCGCACTGGCGATTCCATTGGCAGCCGCTGGTCAGGTATTAACCATTATCGTACGTACCATTACCGTTGCTTTCCAGCATGCCGCTGATGGCGCAGCCGAACGAGGCAGCCTACGCGCAATCACCTGGATTCACATCTCTGCGCTGTTCTTGCAAGCAATGCGTATTGCGATTCCTGCATTGATCGTTGCTCTGTCTGTAGGCACATCTGAAGTTCAGATGATGCTCAGCTCGATTCCTGAAGTGGTTACCAGTGGCCTGAATATCGCCGGTGGTATGATCGTCGTAGTAGGTTACGCCATGGTTATCAACATGATGCGTGCTGGCTACCTGATGCCATTCTTCTATTTAGGTTTCGTTACTGCCGCATTTACTAACTTCAACCTGGTGGCACTGGGTGTTATTGGTGTGGTTATGGCCGTTCTTTATATCCAGCTCAGCCCGAAATACAACAAGTCTCAGGTTGTCGTGCAGTCTGGCCCGGCCAATAACGATCTTGATAACGAATTAGACTAGGAAAAGGTGAGAGAAATGGTTGATACAACAACTGTTACTACGGCAACAACAGGTGAAAAGAAACTCACGCCCGCAGATATTCGCGGTGTGTTTCTCCGCTCTAACCTCTTCCAAGGGTCGTGGAACTTCGAACGTATGCAGGCGCTAGGTTTCTGTTTCTCTATGGTGCCAGCGATCCGTCGTTTGTACCCAGAGAACTCGGAAGAGCGTAAGCAGGCAATTAAACGCCATTTGGAATTCTTCAATACCCAACCTTTCGTTGCAGCCCCGATTTTGGGTGTAACACTGGCGATGGAAGAGCAGAAAGCCAATGGTGCAGAAATTGATGATGCGGCAATTAACGGTATCAAAGTTGGTCTGATGGGGCCTTTGGCCGGCGTTGGTGACCCTATTTTCTGGGGGACTGTACGTCCGGTATTTGCCGCCCTCGGTGCGGGTATCGCAATGAGCGGTAGCTTACTGGGTCCATTGCTGTTCTTTGTACTGTTTAACGTTGTACGCTTGCTGACCCGTTACTACGGTGTGGCCTACGGCTATTCAAAAGGTGTCAATATCGTTAGCGATATGGACGGTGGTCTCCTGCAAAAACTGACGGAAGGGGCGTCTATCCTCGGCCTGTTTGTCATGGGGGCCTTGGTTAACAAGTGGACACACGTCAACATACCGGTCGTGGTGTCCAGGATAACCAACCAAAATGGCGAAACGACCGTCACAACGGTACAAACCATCTTGGATCAGTTGATGCCTGGCTTGGTACCATTGCTGTTAACCTTCGGCTGTATGTGGCTACTACGTCGTAAAGTTAACGCACTGTGGATCATTATGGGCTTCTTCGCCATCGGTATCTTCGGCTACTGGATTGGCTTCCTGGGGCTGTAAACCGGGATTGGTCGTAGATTCAACTCAAACCGGGAGCTTGCTCCCGGTTATTTATTTTTGATAAAACCTCATCCTATACTCTATAAATTTCAACGTGCAGGAAGACGGTAAAATCGTTCAACCCGATAACCGATACTCTGGACGAACGAGCACGGCCAACACACCTGAAATGTGAACGATGACGGGTATACAGGAGTTATTGCATGTCGGTTACTGATCTTGTCTTAATTGTTTTTATTGCCCTGCTGCTGGCTTATGCCATCTACGATGAATTCATCATGAATATGATGAAAGGCAAAACCCGGCTACAAATTCATCTGAAACGTAAAAACAAAATCGACTGCGCAATTTTTGTCGGGTTAATTGCAATCCTTATTTACAATAATGTCATGGCGAATGGCGCACCTTTAACCACCTATTTATTAGTGGGTTTAGCGTTAGTGGCGGTTTATATCTCTTATATCCGTTGGCCTAAATTGTTGTTTAAAAATACAGGGTTCTTCTACGCTAATGCTTTTATTGAATATAATCGAATAAAAAGCATGAATTTATCTGAAGATGGAATTTTAGTGATTGAGTTAGAGCAGCGCAGATTACTTATTCAGGTCAAGCAATTAGATGATTTAGAAAAGATTTATAATTTTTTCATTGAAAATCAAGCATAAACCCAGTTCCGCGGGAAGTTAATCTTTTAATTAATTGATTAATTTCCCGACATCATCCCCTTCCCCTTTACCGCTTATTTCCACACCATTCTTGATGCTTATATGTGCTATTTTCCACTATAATCTCGATAATGAAAATCATTATCAATATGACTAAGTTGGCATATTATCTTTGGGGTTGTCCATACTGGAATTTATATGTTAAGGTTGCGCCGTTCATGGGGAGTAGCCGGTTTCTATACGATATATTTAATTAATATATTCATATTATAGAAACGCCCGTATCAACATACTCGTTCTGTTTCTGGAACGTGGTGCGGGCAGCCAGGTAAGGTTGGCGAGACCATAGACACGTAGCTCCGTCGTTAGGTTGGGGGTGGGTTACGTGTATATGGAGCCGCCCGGCCGAGACTATTTCTATGAATCTATCTGCAACTCTTGTTCTTGCTTTTGCGATGTCTATGGATGCTTTTGCGGCATCTATTGGTAAAGGCGCCAGTCTACATAAACCCCGTTTTAGAGAAGCACTACGCACCGGTCTTATCTTTGGTGTGATAGAAGCGATTACCCCACTTATTGGTTGGGGTATAGGTCTATTTGCCAGTCAATACATTTTGGAATGGGATCACTGGATCGCTTTTAGCCTGCTGTTCATTCTTGGGTGCCGCATGATTTTTGAAGGCGCAAAACAGCAAGTCGAAGAAACCGAAAAAATGCGTAGCCACAGTTTCTGGGTCTTAGTGATGACGGCCATTGCCACCAGCCTTGATGCTATGGCCATTGGTGTTGGTCTGGCGTTCTTGCAAGTGAACATCGTTCATACCGCGATGGCTATTGGTTTAGCCACAATGATTATGGCGACACTCGGTATGCTAATTGGTCGTTATATTGGCCCACTACTGGGTAAACGCGCTGAAATTGCTGGTGGCATCGTACTCATCGCCATCGGCTTTAATATTCTTTACGAACATATTTACCGCATCGCAGCCTGATAGTGGCTATTTTATTCTCATCATAAAATAAAGCGAACGGCAGCGGTCAGTCGCAAAAGCTAAAAATAAACCCCGCACTCATCAAGAATGGCGGGGTTTTTTATTGTTGAAATACCCATCAGCTGGGTGGTTATCTGTTGCTGATTAGAAGTCCATCGAGACTGACAACTTCAGCGCGCGTGGATCGCCCTGATAGATATATGTCCCAGTATCTTCCACAGATTCCCAATAGCGCTCATTGGTGACGTTCTCAACATTCGCACGCCATGTCAGAGTGGTGTCTTTCATCGGCATGGTGTAACGCACGCCCAGATCCAAACGGGTCCACGGCTTCAATTTCAGCGTATTGGCTTCGTTAGCATACTGAGAACCTGAACGCACCACAGTGCCGGCCGCGGTTAAGCCTTCAACAGCAGGGATATCATATTCGCCGCCAAACACTAACTGATAACGGGCCACACCCACTGCATCATTACCGTTGTTGGCACCACTTTGGGTTTTGGTCAGTTTAGGATCCAACCACGTTGCACTCCCTAGCAGACGAGTACCAAAGACCGGTTCACCAAACACATTCAGTTCAATACCCCGGTTGCGTTGTTCGCCGTAGAAGCCATAGATGCTAGTCTCTGGATCAACTGTCCCCGTTGGGCGAGTGATTTCGAACAGCGCCAATGTACCGCCGTAACGCTGGTTATCAAACTTCACACCAATCTCATTTTGTTTTGAATGAACAATCCCTGGGATTTGACCGGCGTTAGCTACGGTTGTCGTTACACCACTCGCATTGCTATAAGTAAAGGGGGCTGACTTACCCGGACCGAGGGCTTCAATATGGTTAGCGTACAGAGACACTTTCTCCCACGGCTTCACCATAATGCCGTAGATAGGCGTGACCTTCATTGCATCCAATGACCCAGCGCTGTTTGGCACTCCACTGTCAAAGTTACGAATAGTGACTTCCTGACGACGAACCCCCAACATCACGATCAACTTATCATCCATCATGGATAAGGTATCAGACAATGAAAAACCTGAAGCTCGCACCTGACTATTCAGTTGTGGGTCTTGGCTGGTGCTGCTATACGCAGTCGGTGGGAAATCAATGACGCCCGGATTATAAATATTGGTATTAACAGGGTTCGACATATTCCAAGCTGACTTGGCTGTACGATAGTTAGCAGCATAGCCCAAGTTCACTTTATGAGTAATAAAGCCGGTATCAAAGTGACCACGAATCCCACCCAGACCTGCAATAGAATCGGATGCATAAGGAACATACAGTCGAGAAATAGTGGCATCGCCGTTATTGGCACTTGTCAGTGTCGGTGAACCATATTGGCCAGTTTCTTCATTGTGGCTGGCCCCAATGGAACCATATACCGTCCAATCTTGGCTGACATCATATTCACTGCGCAACATACCGAAGGTGGTCTCCAGATCGGTATACACCCACGACTGACCATAGTTCAAGGTCGAGGATGGCGGTTCAGGAATAACGGTTGCGCCACCAATAGCAACATCGGTACGCATATGATGGATTGTTTGCTTCTGATAACCGACATCCAGTGACGTACGAGCCCGATCACCACGATAATCCAAGCCAGTCGATACAGCCGTAGTACGCTCTTTCTGGTCGTGAATGGCGCTCTCACCTTCACGATGTAATACGTTCACCCGCACACCGAATTGATCGTCATCACCATAGCGACGCCCAACATCCAGCGCACCGCCCACTTGTGAAGATGAACCATAATCCACGCTAACACGAGTCAGCGGCGTATCACCCGCACGTTTAGGTTCTAGGTTAATCATCCCGCCTACACCACTACCACTTGGCGAGATGCCGTTAATAAAGGCGTTAGCACCTTTAAACACTTCTACCCGCTCAACCATGCTAGTTGAAACGATCTGACGAGGTAAAACACCGAACAAACCACCAAATGAGATATCATCGCCATCGAGGTTATAGCCACGAATACGGTAGTTTTGTGATGGGTTGCCATAGCCACGAACGTTCTGGACTGAAGCATCATTTTTGACAACATCAGCAATGGAATTTGCTTGCTGATCTTCGATCATTTTGGAGGTATAGCTGATAACGTTAAATGGTACGTTACGGGCATCTTGCTGCCCGAGGAAGCCAATACGGCCACCATTCGCTACCTGACCATCCAGATAAGTTGGAATTAAGTCATTACCACCCGCGCGGAAAGTATCTTGCGTCCCGACAACTGTGATGGTGTCGGTTTTTTGGCTTTCATCAACCTTCGCCGTGTCTGCCACTGTGCTGGTTTTTTTTACGTTTTCAGCTGCATCAGCTGTTGTCGTTGCAGCCCATGAAGATGCAGATAAAGTGCCGAGTGCAGCACCAATCATAACGCACAACAGACGCGGTGCATGCCGTTTCTGATTCACGCGGATAGAAATTGTATTATTCATCGTATTGATGCCCCTGAATTTTGCAAAACAGCCACTAATGAGAATGCTTATTATAAAGATTCGGAATTATCCTGATAACATCAGTTGATGCAAGCATTTCTGCATTTCAAGGGGATTATTTTTTGATGAGTAAAAAAATAGGATCAGTTGTGTAATAAACCTGATCTCAGCAAAGCCTATGATTCTTTATCGTAACCAAGAAATTTCTCACCGCCGAGTTGTATTAGTTACGCAATAAAACATTTGGGCCTCACCGTATGCCCACTAACTTATCAAGGTGATTCTCACCTCATTTCTCGCAATTAGACACCGGTCAAAATATCGTGAACAGCGATATGATATATAAATATCATCACATGACTGATTGGAAAAATAGATATGCCGTACTTTACGGTCAGTGTCGTTTTGCATAATGCAGTGGAAGGCGATTACGAGACTCTGAATAAAAAAATGATTGATGCAGGATTTACCCGTCTTATCGGCAGAGAAAAAGTTTATAAATTACCGGAGGGAGAGTTCAATTACGGCAGTGGCATACTTAACAAACAGGAAGTCGCTGATTTAGCGCTAAAAGTTGCAGAACAGATACGCTTTATCCCCTCGATTCTAGTGACTGAATCCGGCGGAAGAACTTGGCGAAATCTGGACCTAAAATAAATTAATATCGCTATAAAAATAACACACTACAAATTTGACTTAAGTTAATAAGTAATCCTACACCAGGGAATAATCACATACTATTATCACCATAATAATATTTCCCTTAGGGGCGTTTCATTGTGGTATTCAAAAATAATTATATAGCGAATATCAATTTATATATACCTGTGGCCCAAAATCTAACGGGCCAAGCAGGCACAGATAAGTCTAACTTTCCGCTACCGAATTACTCTCGATAGCAGGTTCTTCTTTACGACGATGCAGAGCGATAACAAAGTCTGTTTCACAGATAAAAGATTGTCGCGCCGCCAGCTCTTGCCCCGTGTCAATGGAGGCACGCCAGGCAAAAGGCGTCATCTGCAATAAATTAAAACCCTGTTTACCCGTTAACTTCATCTCATAGCCCAATTCTTCACGACTGACTAACTCAAATCCATCTAGATACTCTTGGTTATCGTCATGGAGTTGTACTTGGGCATAGATCAGTGCTTTTAACTGGTACAGATGGCGTGGGCCAGGGGCTACTGTCACCACAATACCACCGGGCTTGACAGTACGTGCCAGCTCGGCGGCCTTGCAAGGTGCATAAATACGTAATACGGCGTCAAGCGCCTGATTAGCAAAGGGCAACCGGTGACTAGAGGCCACACAAAAATTCACCTGTGGGTAACGTTTTGCTCCATATCTTACGGCCACTTTAGCGACATCTAATCCAAATACGGATACTTGGCGCTGCCGATTGAGTCGGTTTGCAACCTCAGCAGTGTAATACCCCTCGCCACAACCGATATCAAGTAACATGGCAGCATCCAGAGGGAGTGCCGTATCTAGAATCTCACAGATACGCTGCTGCAAAGGCTGATAATAACCTGCATCAAGAAATGCCCGACGCGCTTGCATCATCTCTGGGCTGTCCCCGGGCTGTTTTGATCCCTTATGCTGTACCGGCATTAAATTGACGTAGCCCTCTTTGGCACAATCAAACTGATGATTATTGCTGCAACGCCACTGTTGCGGACTTTGCTGCATGGCCTGATGACAAAGGGGACACAGATAAGACATGGTTGAGTTCCAGATAACAGATAAATAACCGCCAGAGTCACCGGCAGACGCGGAGTTAGTCTAAAGAAGCCCCGGTACTGATGCAAGCCGCGGTTTAACATGGTGAATTCACGGAAGATTAGCTGTGTCGAACTCCCCCAACAGGAATGGCATCAGGCTCAACATTCATGGTTCGTAAAATTTGCCCCATAATGTCACTAAATACCGGAGCTGAAACCGCACCACCGTAGTATTTTCCACCTTGGGGATTATTAATCATCACCACCAATGCGAAGCGAGGCTGACTGGCTGGAGCCACCCCCGCAGTGTACGCCACATATTTATCGATATATTGACCATTGGGCCCAATCTTCTTGGCAGTCCCGGTTTTGACCGCCACTCGATATCCACGCACCGCCGCTTTCACCCCCCCACCACCGGGCAATGCCACACTCTCCATCATATGTTCAACCTGTTGCACCAACACCTCGGGGAATACCCGCTGCCCCAACACTGGCGGGTCAACTTTAGTAATCGACAAGGGCCGATAAATACCGAAGCTGCCAATAGTGGCGTAGACTCGCGCCAATTGCAGTGGTGTCACCATCAAACCATAGCCAAAAGAGAACGTTGCACGGTCTAAATCACTCCAGCGCTGGCGATGCGACATCAATCCACGGCTCTCTCCCGTCAGCCCCAACTGAGTGGGTTCCCCCAAGCCAAATGAGGTATAAGTTTCCATAAGTGCCGAAGCCGGCATAGCCAGCGCCAGACGAGAGACACCCACATCACTCGATTTTTGTAAAACGCCCGTGAGCGACAGCGCAGGGTAAAAACCCACATCTTTAATTTGATGTCCGCTTAATATATAAGGGTGGGTATCTAGCACAGAGTCAGGTTTCACCAAGTGGCGCTGTAATGCCGTCATAACCACCATAGGTTTAACTGTCGAGCCCGGTTCAAAAATATCGCTGATGGCCCGGTTACGAAAATTTTCCTCCGGTGTTGATGCGCGATTGTTCGGGTTGAAAGTCGGATAATTTGCCATCGCCAACACTTCGCCTGTATTGATATCAATCACCACGGCAGAGCCGGAGTCTGCTTTATTGAACATCACGGCATTGGTCAGCGCATGTGATGTTTCCGCCTGTAGCCGTTCATCAATACTGAGTTCAACATTTTGTCCGGGGTGACTATCTGTAGACGAAATATCTTCCACTACCCGACCAAATCTGTCTTTGCGTACCACTCGACTGCCTGCTGTGCCACTAAGCAGTGAGTTAAAACTCTTTTCGACCCCCTCAATACCTTGATCATCAATATTGGTAAAACCCACAAGATTGGCCGCAACATCACCAGAAGGATAAAAACGCCTTGATTCCTCTTTGATGGCAATACCGGGTAATTTCAGCCGTTGGATATATTCAGCAACATCAGGCTCCACCTGTCTGGCAAGATAGACGAAACGTGCATTGGGATTCTGCCTGATACGGCCATTCAACTGATCCAGTGGCATATTGAGTTCCTGAGCCAATGCCTGCCAACGCACAGAAACGCCCACTCCCCCCTTCTCTAATACCGATTTCGGATCAGCCCAGATAGCCTCAACCGGTACACTGACAGCTAACGGATGCCCATTGCGGTCAGTAATCATTCCACGCGTATTGGGTGTGGCCACCACCCGCACTGAGCGCATATCTTCTTCTTTTACCAGTGGGGCCGGTTCGATAACTTGCAACCAGGCAACTCGAACAATTAGCCCTAAAAATGACAGTAAAATACAACTACACAGCAAGCCAAAGCGCCATTGAATAAAGTTGTGAGCGTCATTTTTGGGTTTAGATATCACAGAGTTCAATCCTAAAGAAGTGCATGAGTTATAGCTGCCATTAAACCCTATACCCCACGTCAATAGGTGCCAAAACAGTGATACAAGATGCGTTATTTTGCAACAATTCGCTAACGACAATTTAAAAGAAAAGGTGGCTGGTCAATAAGTTAAAAAACGGCTTACACTAAATGGCGTACTTTATTTTTCATTAGGTAAGTCCAATGACTGATTTTTCCCCCCAATTCAGCCGTATCACCACAATCTGTCATGGTTTTGGCAATAAATCCGCCCTATTACCGGACTGTCTGCAACCCTATCAGATGACCCAAGCGAATAAAAAACAGGTTCATGGCACAACGATTATCGATGTGACAGAGCCGGGGCAAGAGTGCGGCGAAGCCGATGGCCTCTATACCACTCAGGCTGGTATTTTATTAACCGTGCTGACCGCAGACTGTCTGCCGGTTATCTTCAGTCAACGGCAAGGAAAAGGTATTGCTGTGGTTCATGCCGGTTGGCGTGGATTGCTAGATGGCATCATCTTAAACATGGTTGAGCGCATTGCCTGTGATGATGACCCTGCGAATTGGGTCGCCGCGATAGGGCCAGCCGCCCACGCTTGTTGTTATGAAGTGAATGAAGAATTGGCCGAACGGTTTATTCGCGAACTACCGTTGGCAAAAAATGTCATCTCACCTTACTTTCGCCACCTCAACCTCACGGCGATTGCTGAGTACCAATTGCGTGGTGCGGGTATTAGTCATGTTGATCGTGTCGGGAGTTGCACCATATGCACGACCACACCCCATGGCGAGGATGATAACCAGCCCCATTTCAAATACACCAGCTTTCGGCGCACCACTCAACGACAGGCCATTGACCCTGCCCATCCGGGAATTAAGGGCCGCAATCAGTATTCCGGCTTAATTATTTTGCCTTAGTGCGCCGATTTCTCAGACCACAGAAACGAAAAAACCCGCACAAAGGCGGGTTTTTAACAGCAAAAGAGCTGATTAGATTGCAGTAACGTTTACTGCAGACGGACCTTTCTGACCGTCTTGGATTTCGAACTCTACGTTCTGGCCTTCAGCCAGGGTTTTGAAGCCATTACCCTGGATTGCAGAGAAGTGTACGAACACATCTTTGCTGCCGTCAGCTGGAGTGATGAAACCGAAACCTTTAGACTCGTTGAACCACTTAACTTGACCTTTGATCTTTGCCATCTTGAGTATTTCCTTTGGATTGTTTAACTCGCCCGTGGGCGTTTACATAGACAAACTAGAGTCGTTACTGCTTGAGGCACTAAGATAAGGATCGGCAGAGAAGCGGTATTCAACGCTAACGTCTTTACTCAGAACTTCTTTACTGAAAATGCCACACATATACAGAACTGTACCTCGTTTTACCCATATGCGTTATCACATACTCTGTATTCGATGGCAAGCCATTTTTAATCAAGGGTGAACCTGTCGCACATATTTGAAACGGTTGCGCATAAAGAATGCGTAAATATGCCAAAATTTGTTGAAGGTCATCGTATTTTCTGCTCTATTTTTTTATACTATCCCGCCCCGCTTTCTTACTGGTTTTTAACATTTAAGCTAACACTTTTTATAATGCTGCTTACGTGAAACTCTTGTGGTTTCCAGCTCAAACTGATGATAAAAAAGTGCATTGGTATAAAATTTATTAGCATTAAATATATAATAATTAAATTTATGCCGGCTTCTGTTTTGGTCCCGAGGCCAGCTAACACCGCTGCTCTCTCACGTGAAACCCACCAAACTAACTCCTTACTTAACCTCAGGTTATGTTCATTGCGTTATTCGCATAAGAAATACATAAATATCTTATTTTTCCATTCGCATCAGAGATGAAAAAATAACCACTCAGTTCGCCATAGCTGGCCTAGTTTCTAATGAGAAAAATAGATTTAAATAAAAATCCAGCGAGAGAAAACCACATAAATCCAATCACACTTTATTGTGTCATATAGGTGCATTAATTTAGTCATTTTGGAAAAAACGCACCAGGAAAGTGCATTTTTGTTTTATTTAATCTGTATAAATATACTGACAATTACACTTTTTTAGTCAGTTTACGGCGATAAAATCTAACGAAAAACGTCAACAATTTGTGCTATAGAAAACAGATTGAGACATTTCTTGATGCTCAGGAATTAAAATTTAATTATTCTGGCGCGCAGTTGAAAACACTATTTTAGTTGCTCGTTATAGAATCGTTTAGGTTTAGGGTTATACCCTCTGCTTTATTATAAATAATGTTTTATTCGTCATTAGTTTTGATAGGTACAAAGATTATCTGATGCCAAGAAATCTTATTTCACCTTATCAGCATCAGAGAGTTATTCCATGAATTACAAACATATTATCAAGGCCGTGTTGTGTAGTGGTCTGTGGTTGAGTCAGGCTTCAATAGCACTTGCCGATGACAAAAGTCCATCAACCAAATCCTCAATAGAAAACAAAACTGCACTGTCTGCCCGCAATGACAGCCTATGGCAACGTTTGGTGAATAACATATCCCTCACTTGGGACTCTCCTAATCAAGAGCTGTACATCCCGCTGAATACTTGGCATAACCGCTGGACCTATGATGATGACAAGATAGAGTCCTACAATGAGCGGCCTTGGGGTCTCGGCTATGGCAAGTATCGCTATGATGAAGATAACAACTGGCATGCAGTGTATGCGATGGCGTTCATGGACTCACATAATGAAATTGAGCCGATTATAGGTTACGGCTATCAAAAAATGTGGATACCTGGAGAAATGGACGGTTGGCGTTTTGGTATCGGCTTTACCGCCAGTATTACCGCACGTCATGAATATCATTACATTCCAATTCCATTACCCCTGCCACTGCTCTCTATTGAATATAATAGGTTTGCTCTGCAAACCACCTATATTCCCGGCACTTATAATAATGGTAATGTCTTGTTTACTTGGATGCGGTGGCAATTCTAATTCAGACTATTCCAACATTTTTTAACCATATTGCTAAAGTGGTTATATTTGTTATTAGGAATTAGTCTCAATTAACTTTGATTGGCGCCAAATGAGATGACAGCTATAACCTATTATAGGTATTCGATCTCAACTTTATTTATTGTTGGGAATTTAAACAATAGATAACATTTAGAAAGTCATTCCAAACAACTAAATAGCCGGGCAGTATTAATGCCCGGCTATTTAGCATCACACAGTAACCAAATCAGGCCGCGTTTGAATCATTGGCTTGTGTCTGATTACTCTTATCTCTACGGCGAGTCAGCATAAAACCGCACCATAATAGTGCTATCCAGACAGGCATCATTAGCACGGAGATCTGAATGCCGTCAGTGAGGTACATGATAACCAAGATCAATGCCAGAAACACCAGACACAGATAGTTGCCATAGGGATACCATAACGCTTTGAAGCGGGGTTCGATGCCTTCTTGTACCTTTGCAGCCCTAAACTTCAAATGAGCTAAACAAATCATAACCCAGTTGATGACTAACGTTGATACCACCAACGCCATCAGCAACTCAAAAGCTTTGCCTGGCATCACATAGTTAATCACCACCCCTGCCGAAGTCGCTAGCGCCGAAAGAGCAATCGACAAAATTGGCACACCACGCTTGTTCACCTTGGTTAGCACCTTGGGCGCGTTCCCTTGCGATGCCAAACCAAAGAGCATACGGCTATTACAATAAACACCACTGTTGTACACAGATAGCGCTGCGGTCAAAACCACCACGTTCAGAATTGTCGCCACCAGATTACTGTCCAATGCATGAAAAATCATGACAAAAGGACTGCCACCTTCGACAACCTTGCCCCATGGGTAAAGGGAAAGCAGCACGGCTAATGAGCCGATATAAAAAATAAGGATACGATAGACAACCTGATTGGTCGCTTTAGGAATGCTGTGATGAGGATCCTCGGCTTCTGCTGCGGTGATACCCACCATTTCCAGCCCGCCGAAAGAAAACATAATTACGGCCATTGCCATGACTAACCCAGTCAAGCCATGAGGCATAAAGCCCCCTTGCGCCCAGAGGTTAGTAACAGAAGCATTTGGTCCACCGGACCCAGATGCCAGCAAATAGGCCCCGAACACAATCATACCAATGATGGCAACCACTTTAATGATAGCGAACCAGAATTCGGTTTCACCATACATACGTACGTTAACTAGATTGATCGCATTTATCAGAACAAAAAATACTGCAGCTGATACCCAAGTGGGTATTTCTGGCCACCAATATTGAATATAGATACCGACTGCAGTCAATTCTGCCATACCGACTAGGATAAACATGGCCCAGTAGTTCCAGCCAGATAGGAAGCCCGCAAAATCGCCCCAATATTTATAAGCAAAATGGCTGAATGACCCCGCAACTGGCTCCTCAACTACCATTTCGCCCAACTGGCGCATAATAAGAAATGCGATAAAACCGCCGATGGCATAACCCAGTATAACTGAGGGGCCAGCCATCTTAATGGTTTGTGCTATCCCTAGGAATAGCCCTGTACCAATCGCTCCACCCAGAGCAATAAGTTGAATATGACGATTTTTTAAACCACGTTTTAGTGTTGAGTCCTGCAACTGCTGTTCCATCCTATCCTCTGCCGCACCTGTTACACACTGGCGTGGTAAACAGCGCCTTTCGTAAATGAATCTGCGGCGGTTTTTTAACACTTAAACCAGATTGCATCAAGGATAAAGGTGGTTAGCTGACAATTGGACAAGAATCCATCAACTTACGTTATATAAGGTTGCCAGTTTATTGATGAACTCTTACCCCATCTCAGGGGTGTAGCGCAGAAATACCACAGAGTTTACTCAAATTACGCGCACCAATCATGAGTGTCGCCACGTATGACTGGCGCCGTGTGACAACTTCCACTGCAACACGATTATTTTTATAACGGATAAGGTAAGTTGAAGGCCAGCCCTGCCGCCGCTCTCCATAGGATTTCTGGTGGCAGTCAATGGCGGCATGCGCAATGACCAGATGCGATAAGTTTGAATCGCCTTTAATGATACGTTTCATCATCAGCTCCGCGAAAGTAGTTAAAAAACGCTTACCGTTTGTGATTCCTGTCACTGAGCGCTTGCGGCATATTTTGCTGAAAATTATCAACGCCGCTGATTACGCTTCTCGACTGAGCAAATAACAGATCATTGCCGCACGTAATGGACTTTGGCTGTAGGCTTGCCATTCGCCTTGTGGATTGGTGATCTTGGCATTCCACTGATTATTATCATTAATTTCTGGGGAGTAGATACCAATTTTATTGGCGCAAATGATAGGCCATGCATCGGAAGGGTTTTTGCAGTAATCCTTACCTTTAATACCACCATAGGGATACCACTTATCTGGGTCTTCACCGGTAAGTAACGCAATGCTTCTGTTCACCTCGCTGTCACTTTCTTCATACCATTTAATCATCCGAATCACCGTTCTCCTGAAAAGTTCTGGCTACATTACGGCGAAATTAAGACAAATTCATGACAGTCAACAAAGTTTGTTGTTGCTTACCGAGAGGAGAAAATCTAAGGGGACAGAGAGCAAAGAGAGAAAGGTGTGGGCGAGAAAAGCAACATATCGCCCACAGGCAGTAGCAATCATCTGCCCCCCCTGCTGGGGGTGCCAGAATTAAGAGAAGTTTACCTCTCTGGTATAAAGCCCTTAAAATCAAGCGGAGAGACAATATCGCTATCACTTTGCCCATCACTCACGCCTGTGGCGTTTTCCAACAACGCTTTGAGCAATTCTGTTTGTTGCCTTTGCTGTTCGACAATGTCTTGTAACAAGCGGACCTGTTCATTGGCTCGCACACTGGCACGGCTCAAAAAGAACCAAACTATCAAGAAAAAAATGACAGTAAACAGTGATAAAGCGATTGGAATGGCACCCAGTGCGCCCATATTTGTATCTAACATTGACTACCCTATACATGTTGCATGTGTGGCGAAGAGAGTATCTTATCACTCCGCCCACAACATAGGTAAATCCATGTAGGCTATTAACGATTAATGACGATAACTTATAGTAATAGTTATTAAATGTTATTATATATAAAAGTAATAGGTTATCCTTACCATGGAATAATCGACGTAATAGTACAAATACCGGTCGAGAAACTCCCCCCTTGGTCACAATAGCTATCAAGGGCTAATAGATAAAACAAGCAACAAACGGCGATGATCCCTACCGCTGCAACAAGTTTTTTTATGTTCAAATCGGGCACCTTATTTAACATTTTTCTTGAATTATACTGTATTAAACATCAACCATTTATAGCCAAGATGTAATTACTCGTGTTTGTTATCATGTTAGAACAAAATTTTGACTCATTGCTTACCCTATAAATCAAAATGATTTAGGATTTTTACTATTAACCCACTCATCATTACAAGTTAAACTATTAAATATACTCACGACAAAATAAGTAAAACTAATTACAAGAGGTGATTACATGAGTCTATTCAGGCTTTTTCTGGTCGCAGCAATCATATACCTCGGTCTACTTTTTTCTGGTTATGGCGTACTTATTGGCAGTGAGAAGAACGCAGCAGGCATAGGTTTACAGTGTAAATATCTCACTGCCAGAACAATAACCACTGCTCAATTTATAAACGGTGAAAATGGCATCATTGGTGTTAGCCATTGCCCTTTAATCAAAAAGATAGGCAACAACATATTCGAATAATCGGTTTGCGGGTTCGCTATCAACCCGCCTTCCATCACTTATAGCGCCTTATCACTGCCATAAACCCTACCAAAGCCTTGATACCCGCTATTTTTGCGTGAATTTCATATCAATCAATGCAATGGCTTTCTCAATAGCTCTCTTAGTGACCGGATCAGCCCCAGCAGGATGAGTAGAAAAATCAATCGATTTAAGTTGATGTGACATCTTATCCCGCACTTCTGTTGGTGCGATAATATCGATCACATCTAGGATTTGTTTGATAACCAATTGGCAAGCAACAAGATCAGAGACCAACTCTTGGTCATTAGTGAACATTTCAGACATGAATAATTCCTTCACAAAAATATCGCGCAAGGATATCACGCCCGTTGAAATATTTCTTTAGCCCACAGTGTCATGCACGCGCATAAAAATTAGGTATAAAAAAACCAGGTATGATAGTTATCAATTACCTGGCTCGAAGAAGAAGTCATTTTATATACACCGGTCACAATATTCCTAACCTCACAATTCATCACCTCCTGCGCCTTTACCTTTATGCAGAACCATTACTGGCATCTTGAGAAAGACGGTTACACCCACAACCGCTATCAGAGTCATAATCACTGTTATCAACATGCGATCACCTCATCATTTTTAATTTCTATTTTTCCAAACTAAACCTTTTATCCTTGAGATATTTCCTATTTGGACGACACTACCCTTATTACTATGGCAGCTGAAATTTCTTTTGCAAACACGCGCTGAAAAGTCTTTTGGGAACATTTCTGTCGATAGAGGCCAATTTGGTGTTTTGTGTTGTTAGATTCAACTTGTGTATACTGCACTACTCCTAACCAGAAAAAACAGACTAAATAATGTCACAAGAAAATCATCTCGCGTTAGTCTGCGCCCTCAGTAAATGGGTCGAAACCCATCTGGGCCGGGTCATCTATCTTGAAGAGTTAGCCACATACTCTGGCTACTCTCTTTGGCATATGCAGAAAATATTTAAAGAAGTAACGGGGATATCGTTAGGTAAATACATCCGGGAAAGACGTTTA
Source organism: Yersinia vastinensis (assembly GCF_044905075.1). Lineage (NCBI taxonomy): Bacteria > Pseudomonadati > Pseudomonadota > Gammaproteobacteria > Enterobacterales > Yersiniaceae > Yersinia > Yersinia vastinensis. The sequence goes on along the minus strand of NZ_CP173260.1, from coordinate 2,028,224 downwards.
GCTGGGGCGGTTTATCAGCTTAGAAGCAGTGATAGCACCATTTTTGACATTGCGTTGGATTTTGGCTTTGGCTCACAGTCCCACTTTACTTATATGTTCAGAAAACGTTACGGCATAACCCCTTATGATTTCAGGCAAAATACCGATATTGACCTTAATATTGCCTTACCCTTACATGCTATTCACCAAAAGCTAGCATGACATCCACAATGGCACTATTCGCCTGAGTATTGGTTTCTATCAGGTGAATAAAGTTCTCAGGTTTTCTTGTAGCAGTTTTGCACATCGATGGTTTGCACTTCGTTACGTTGGCGGTCCGCCATATAGGTCATCACAAACATGGTGCTAACCACAATAAGTGCGGCCAATAGCAAACCAATCAATGCAATAACTTTATTGTCATCAAACAAACCCTTATCCATACATTCTCCCTAATTTCTATGGCACCCTAGATTAACCATAGGATCACAATCAACGTAATTGCAATCAGTAAACATGATGTTGTAAGTAAAACCACGAGCGCAAATTGTGCATCGCCAATTCCCGAAGAATAATCACTATTCTGGGTAATATTTTGTCGTTTTTTCAAAGCAATACCTACTGGTAAAACACACCAGCCGTGACCCTGCATAAGAAAAACCGCGTCTTTTATTGGATACCGTTTTATTGAAAAACCTACCAACACCTACCTGATAATAGGTTATTCCAACGCGATCCTGTCGTAGTCTGTGTTATAGATCAAGCCCAACCATTGTAAAAATAAGGGCATTGCCCCAACACATTAAAGTCGATAATGTATTGCATGTGATATTCGGGTTTCTTTACACCCTACCGGCCTGCACTTAATAACGTAATCTTATCACACTGAAATAATCCCTGTCGCCAAGCTGTAGAGTGCGACGAGAGCGGCGATGAGTGCTACAGCAAAGAGACATTTCTCAAAAGAAGAGAATATTGGTTTTTTCTGTTCACGTTTAGCAATTATAAACAATAACGTTCCGGGACCGTATATCACAGCCGATAATAATATGTATTTTAAGCCCCCAGCATAAACCATCAATATGGCGTATAACGTGGCTATCAAAGCAAAAATTAAATCTTTCTTGTGGTCTATCGAATCAGTCGGGTAAGTTTCTCGAGTCCAAGCCAATTTCAACCCATAGGCCGCAACCAGCAGGTAAGGAATCAACACCAGCGAGCTGGTTAACTCTAGAGCAAGTTGGAATGCATACTCAGTAAAGAGTGTAATGATTAAGAATAATTGGATAAAAATATTAGACATCCAAACCGCAGCTGACGGCACACCACGCTTATTCTCAGTAGTAAATATGCTCGGCATAATATCGCTTTTCGCCGCACTATACAGTGCTTCAGCGGCCAGCAGTGTCCATGACAGATAAGCCCCCATCACAGAAATAATCAGCCCGATACTAATAAATATCGCGCCCCAGCGGCCAACAATGTGCTCTAACACCCCAGCCATCGATGGCTGACGTAACGCGGCGAGTTCTGGACGAAGTAGCACACCATATGAAAGCATCGTGACCAAAACTAACAAACATAGAACACCAATGAAGCCTAACACCGTCGCGATACCAACATGTTTACGTTCTTTAGCGTAGCGGGAATAAACGCTCGCGCCTTCAATGCCGACAAAAACAAAGACTGTGACTAGCATCGTGCTACGTACTTGCGAAAACAAGCTATCGGATCCTGCGGTTATTTCTAAGGCCGCATGGCCGGTATAGCCATAATCATCCAGGTGGGAGAGGTCACCGACAGCCCCTAAAGACTGAGTCCCCCAAAAGTTTAAAGCAAAAGTATCGGTGTGAAATGCAAACGCCAATACAATGATAAATATAAATATCGGAATAACTTTAGCAAAAGTAGCAATAGTATTAATCGCCGCCGCTTCTTTGATCCCCCGCAATACCATAAAGTGGAAGCTCCATAAGATTAACGAAGCTATTAATACCGCAGAGAGTGTATTCCCATCACCAAATAATGGGAAAAATGCGCCGAGCGTCGATTTAATCAATACAAAATAAGACACACTGCCGATACATGCCCCAGCCCAAAAGCCAATTGCTGAAGCAAAACCGGCATAATCACCAAACCCGGTTTTTGCATAAATATAAACACCAGAATCTAAGTCAGGTTTGCGCTGCGCCAATGTTTGAAAAACAAAGGCCAGAGTCAGCATTCCCCCACCAGCAATGACCCAAGCAATCAGGGCACCAAAGCCGCCGGTTGCGCGACCAAATGTCGCGGGTAAAGAGAAAATACCGGCACCTATCATTGAACCAACAACGAGTGACGTTAATGACCACAGGGACAATTTCTTATTTGATGAGGCCGCCATATTCATTTCCATTTGTATCGATTAATCCCAGATAAAACAGATTAACCTAATGAAAGACTAAGTCCTATAGATGATATTCAGTGAAAACGTGAGTTGGTATCAAAAGTTGAATATTCATAAATTGAGTATAGCAAGACAAATAATGCACGCAGTACTGCCCGTAATGATCTGGTGCATTGTTAGGAGGAAGGATACTAAAGCTCAACCGATTGGAGATAAGGCTGTGTATTGTTAAAATTAAAACCATACAAGCTTATTTAATGCACAATTTAACTCATCAGATTTTTCGTTAAATAATAACGATGATACTCGCCTACGACATTTTCTAGCGTCATTTTCAATTGATAGCCCTGTTTTTCATAAAAAGGTCGAGCTTGAAAACTGAATGTATCGACTTGGGCAAACCGGCACCCTCGTTGTACAGCCTCCTGTTCAGCAGCATATATCAGTTTACTACCCGCCCCTGAATGGCGTAATACGTCTGATACCCATAATAATTCGATACTTAAGTAATTGCCTAATGTGTAGCCCGTAATCCCACCCAACTTTTCACCTTGCTCGTCGGTAATAAACACCGCTAGCGGTTTTCGAGCATGATCACCAACAAAATTGCGGTTAAATGCTTTCAGCCCCGCAATGATATCCGCAACATCTTCATTTGTTGGGGCGTCAGTGAGTGTTAACTTCATGGTCATGCTCCTTATGATGATTTTTATTAACAAGACTCGATATTATCTTTGTAACAATGCCATTTCCGCAGATGGGAATTCTATTAGCTACCAATAACTGGTGAAATAAATGCTATTAAGAACCATTTACATTTATAATGCTGCCGATAGCTTTTTTAATATTTGTACCTTTTTTCCTCTGTAATTGTAAGGATGTCTCAATGCTCCGCCGCTTCTTTTCTTATTACGCTCCGTACAAAGGGCTTTTCTATCTGGATTTTGGTTGTGCCATTTTGGCTGGATTGTTGGAACTGAGCTTCCCGATGGCCGTCAAGCTATTCATTGATAAGCTACTCCCCAATCAGGACTGGGTGTTGATAGTTTGGGCGGCTACCGGTTTATTACTCATTTATCTGCTCAATACAGCGCTAATGGCAATAGTCAACTATTGGGGCCATGCACTCGGCGTCGGCATCGAAACCGATATGCGCCGCCAAGCGTTCAGTCATCTCCAAAAGTTATCATTTAGCTATTACGATAATGTGAAAACCGGTCATATCATTACACATGTCACAAAAGATCTTGAAGAAGTTGGGGAAATTGCCCATCACGGCCCAGAAGATCTTTTTATTGCCGTTATGACCTTCATTGGTGCTTTTATTCTGATGGCATCGGTACATCTGCCACTGGCCATGCTCACAATCATTATTGTGCCGTTTATGACCTATTTGGTCAGTCGCTATGGTGCACAAATGACGGACACCTGGCGCAGGTTATTTGGTCAAGTCGGTAACTTTAATGCCCGCATTGAAGAGAGTATTGGTGGGATTCGTGTCGTAAAAGCTTTCGCTAACGAAACGCATGAAAAGAAATTATTCGCAAAAGATAACGAAGATTACCGCACCACTAAATTGCGGGCTTACCGCATCATGACCACCAGCATGACCATGAGTTACCTGAGTACTCGTTTGGTACAATTGATTGTGATGGTGGTTGGTACTTGGTATGTGGTTCATGACCAATTGAGCTATGGGGGGTTTGTGGGCTTCCTGCTATTAGTTGAAGTTTTTTTCCGCCCGGTGGCCAAAATCACGTCTGTATTGGAAAGTTATCCGAAAGGAATTGCCGGCTTCAAACGATTCACTCAATTGATTGATACGCTGCCTGATATTGTTGATAAGCCAGATGCGCGCCCTGTCGGTCACCTACACGGTGATATTTGTTACCAAAATGTCAGTTTTGGTTACTCACCACAGAATAAAATTTTTACTGATTTGAATTTGCAAATTCGTGCGGGTGAAACGGTGGCATTCGTTGGGCCATCAGGTGCAGGTAAAACCACACTATGTTCATTATTACCCCGTTTCTATGAACTTGATGACGGTACAATCACCATAGATGGCATCAATATTCGTGATATGACCCAACAGTCACTGCGTAATAACATCGGTATTGTTCAACAAGATGTATTCTTATTCGGCGGGTCTATCCGTGAGAATATCGCCTATGGCAAGCTGGATGCCAGTGATGACGAAATCATGGCAGCGGCACGACAAGCTCGGCTTGATGAATTGATTGAAAGCCTGCCAGATGGCCTAGATACCGTGGTCGGTGAGCGTGGCGTAAAATTATCTGGTGGTCAGAAACAGCGGTTATCTATTGCGCGTATCTTCCTAAAAAATCCGCCTATTTTAATTTTGGACGAAGCAACATCTGCGCTGGATACCGCCACAGAACAAGCCATTCAATTGGCATTGACTGAATTATCTCATGGGCGTACCACTCTCGTTATCGCTCACCGCCTAGCCACCATACAAAATGCTGACCGCATCATTGTGGTCGATAAAGAAGGTATTGTAGAACAAGGTGATCATCACGAATTGCTCGCCCGTAAAGGGGCCTATGCTAAATTGCATAATGCCCAGTTTAGTGCTGCCTGATACTCAGTAAAAACCCACCCGCAGATGGACCCGAATGGTAAACTGGAGGAAAATTCAGCCAAAACCATTCCATCGCGGGCTTAAATAGGGTACAAGGACGCCATGAAAATTCCAAAACGAATCCAACCGCTGGTTGATGACGGCTTGGTTGACGAAGTCATCCGTCGTTTAAAAAGTGGCAAAGAAGCCGATGTTTACGTTGTCCGGTGTGGGCAAGATATTCGCTGCGCTAAAGTCTACAAAGAAGCTGAAAACCGCAACTTCAAGCAAGCAGTTCAATATCAGGAAGGCCGGAAGGTACGTAATAGTCGTGATGCTCGCGCCATGGCAAAAGGCTCTAAATTTGGCCGAAAACAGCAAGAAGAAACCTGGCAAACTGCTGAGGTCGATGCCTTATACCTGTTAGCCAATGCCGATGTTCGTGTACCACAACCCTATGCCTGTCTTGATGGTGTCTTACTCATGGAGTTGGTCACTGATGAGGATGGGCTAGCAGCTCCGCGACTTAGTGATGTCCCATTTAGCAAAGAGCAAGCCTTGATCGATCACGCCATCATGATCCGCTATGTCGTTCGGATGTTGTGCGCCGGCTTGGTTCATGGCGACTTATCAGAATTTAACGTGTTAATCGATAAAGATGGTCCGGTCATTATCGACCTACCACAGGCGGTCAATGCCGCTGCCAACAATCACGCCAAATCCATGCTAGAGCGCGATGTGGCAAATATGACGCACTACTATGGTCAATATGCCCCCGAATTACTCAATCGTAAATATGCCAAAGAGATGTGGGCGCTTTATGAAGATGGCAAACTTCACCCCGAAACTCCGTTGACCGGTGAATTTGCTGAAAGTACGCAAACTGTCGATGTTGATGGCGTATTAGAGGAGATCAAAGCGGTGATCGAGGAAGAGCAAGAACGCCTGCGTGAAGCTCAGGACCCTTACTAACGTCAGCTATAGTCCATCTCTACGTAATATTTGAATATCAAAAGGTAAGTGAAATGCTCCCACTCGCGATTTCACTTACCCACTTTACCCTCCCCCTCATTTCAGCAAATATCGCACCGCCATATGATCAGACGCATAGGTCAGTAAGGCAGCAATTAAGGGCACCGTGACCAATGCGCCCGCGTTATTCGCTTGGGGTAATCTTCCCATCACAGCATAATCTATTGTTCTATTTGACTGTTGCGTCATCTGATTGGGGGAAATTATCTGATATTGGCCCGTCAATGCAGGGCTTAAGGTATCAAGAGCAGCGGTTAATTGATCAGGAGTACGATTGTAATCCCCCATCACAATCCAACTCGCTTCTGGCCGAGCCCCTTGCACTGTTGATGTCATGTAATTATTTATAAATTGTACAATTTGTGGTGCTTCATTATTGCTTCTGGCCTCAGCATGTATGCTAAAAAAATAGTCATTGCCAAGACGAATGCCCAATGTTGGCCTGGTGTTATTCCCACTGGCCATGGGTGGCACAATAATGATTTCCTCTGCTCGAGCGCGAGAGACAATAGCCAAATTAATGCGCGATGCGGCACCACTTCGGCCACGATCAAAGTGGTAAATATAAAAATCATTCGGGCGTCTAGTGGTACCGACATTCCATAGATATTCTTGCACCATATGGCTTGCTACCCCTCGACGACTGGGATTTATTACTGTGTCACTCCCACCTGGAAGTGATGTCACTGCGACTTGTACATCTGTTCGAGGTATTCTTCTTTCTATCTCAGAATGCTGGCCCGTCAATACAGGTAAAACAATAGCGGTGGGGGGCGCAGCTCCGGTTTCCTGCAAAGAAATAATATCCATGCCATGAGTGGTAAGCATTCCCATGATGCTGGTCACCCATTTGGAATGGCTACCATGACCACTTTGTGCCCCCTACATATTCCAAGAGGCTAATTTATAATCTGTAATATCAGCTTGAGCAGCCATACACAGGATTGAAAGGCTATAAAAAATCCCTTTAAATAATTTTTTCATATTCCCTCCGATTTTATTTTTGTTCTAAGGGATGAGCGCTGGGATGATAGCCCAATAAAAACGCTTGTCTGTTTGATCGCAAACATCACTGTATATAGAGTAATATGATGTACCAGAATACATATAAATACATTCACCATTATGCGCGAACTTTATGAGCATGGCACCCGTGCTAATAAGTTGAAAGTTAACTTTCTGTTTTTTGTGATTTGATGTACAAGGCCCTTCTACTATCTGATAATTTCTCCCATAATGCTGAAGACATAGTCCAGAGTATTGATTAACAAAGGAAATCGTTCCATCTGGTTGGTATAAAATCCCCCAGTTAGGTGTTTGTTTCCAATTACCTGAAAAAGTGTGGGCATAGTCACCCCAAAGATAACTACTTTCTCTATCATTATTTCTACGATTGAGATAATTATTACTATAAGTCCCATGACTGCCATTGCTATATATTAAAGCACCATGTTTGATATTGTATATGGATTTGTAGACTATTTTATCATCTGCCTGAATCGGATTTATTAATGATATATTTAATATTAAAATAATGGCATTAATAGGTTTGAATTTATTCACTCCTTTAGACATACAATCACTCCTTTTTTAACTTCCATCTCAGAAATTAGATCAAGCGGAGGAGTAATTAAATTTTCATTTTTGTTATAGACAGCATATTGTGGGGCAGCAATATTCTCTCCCTGCCCCATATCATCCAACTCCGATGTTTTATATCAATCCGTCTACATCAACTCAATGCTATGGACTCTACTCGGTTTTTCCCCGCAGTCTTCGCTTGGTACAGTGCTTTATCTGCTGCATTCGATAAATCTGTCGCTGAAAGGTGATCACCGGGTTCAGAGACAGATGCCACACCAACACTGATAGTCACTCGCCCCTGTGGAGACATACCATGAGGAATATCCAACTCTTCAATAGAATGACGCATACGTTCCGCAACTGCCGTCGCATCCACGAGAGTGCTCGGTGCCAGCAAGACGATAAACTCCTCACCGCCATAACGGGCCAGAATATCTGATCCACCACGAATAGATTTTGATAATGTCTCGACAATGCTCTTCAGACAAACATCGCCCATCGCGTGCCCATAGAGATCGTTGAAGCTTTTAAAGTTATCGAAATCAATCATCAAGACAGATAGCGCACCTCCCTCAATGCGATGCTTCTTCCAAGTCCGCTGATAAAGAAAATCAAAGTGACGACGATTTGCTACCCCCGTCAATACATCAGTTTGTGACAATGCCTTTAAGATTGATTCAGACTGTTTGAGTTCTGTGATATCAAAAAATGAGCCATACCACATAACAGATCCATCGTCTTGCCGAGTAGGAAAAGATTCGCCATGCAGCCAATGTGTTCCTTTCTCGGGTAGCACAACTCGAAAATCACAGTGCCAAACCGACATATTTTGCCGTGATGTGACAATTGCCTGTTTTAGTGCATCTAGATCGTCGGCATGAATACGACTAAATAACGGGTTCTTTTCTCTGGGGACGTACAAAACATCCTCAGGAGATAGATCAAATATTTTACGCACGCCTTCACTACAATATTTAAAATAGGACTCACCCTCTGTATTTAAATAATAAGCATAGATCATTGCTGGTATATTTTTAGTTAATCTATCTAGCAGTTGCTTGCTTTCCTCCAGTTTCATGAGCAAAGACTTTCTATCTGAAATATCAGATATAACACTAATGTAACCAACGACTTGGTCTGTGTCTGACATTATTTCATGGACACTGAGCGCTCCCCAGAAACGTTTTCCATCTTTACGTTGATAACACCATTCACTGGCATCACGCCGGTTATGTAATAAATAATCCAACTCAGCTTGGGCATCACCTTTTTCTGGAATATATAATATATTAGATATAGGATACCCCAAGACTAGATCCTTAGAATAACCAAACATTCTTTCCGCACCTACATTAAATATAGTAATGCGGTTATCTAAGTCAGTAGTAATGATTGCAACCTGCTTTTCAGCATTCAGCAAGACATCCAGTTGAAGATTAGATAATTCATTTTCCCCATTCTCTCTCTTCACTGGATTACCTTTTTGATGCTGGTCCAATACTTTCTTGGCAAAAGACCTCAGGTAGTTATGACAAAAAGAAAATAAAGACATAAAGATAAATCACCTATTATTTAAAGCCTAAAAACAACTCATTGAAATATAATGAAAATACTTGAAAAAACCAATAATAACATGGCTAACTATAACATACGCCACTGGATCAGTGTAGATCTGTACTGAAGGTCGGCCCTATTTGATAACGAATGACATTCAACTTAATAAAATCATTACAAATATTGCCAAGAAACCTGAAACAATAATCCGCCATGGTAATGCGGATTATTGTTGAACCATTGGAGCTCTAATGAAGACATTACTCATGATTTTCTTGTCGACAGCATTGTTATTAAATGCCACCACCAGTTTTGCAGAACAACCTGTTAATAAGGAATCAGTTGATAAACAATCTATTAATAAACAACCTAGCGAGACCTGTAAGCGCCCACCTGAGCCCCCAAAAGATAAGAATGGCCATCCCTTACCGCCACCCAAAGAGCATGATAAAAACCACCCACCAAAGGGACAGCCACCTCATGATAGCAAACATCACTGTCCACCCCCTGAGGATAAAAAAATCAGGGACTAAACTCTAGTATTTGCCTATTTAGGCATTATTTATAATAGATCCTAACTTTAGCCAAGGATGGCTTTATTTACCTACTCTCACCTCCAAAAAAATAGCAATATAATACATTTAACTGGATATAATTTGTATTGCTACATTTAATAAAATCACGCTAAGTTAAAAAATAACTTAGAGTCACCTCATAAAAATCAGACACATAGCAAAAGTAAATTTAATAATAAAAAACTTTATTTCCCCTGCCATGATTAATTTTGCATTCCATACTGGCAAGATATTACTTTATCGCTCATGCTAAATGGCGAGATAATCTCATCCGAATACATCAGCAGTATCAGCCTCAAGATAACAAACAAATAAGGACATAATTATGCTTTATAAAACGTTCCCTAGCATTATTATTGTAACTGCTCTACTGGCAATAATAACATCCGCATTTGCGGCATCCTCCCCCACAACGCCAAAAGATATGACCTGCAAAGAATTTCTAGATCTTAATCCTAAAAGTATGACACCCGTTGCTTTCTGGATCCTCAATGAGGATACTCAGTACAAGAAAGGGGATAATGTCGATTTTCAAGAAATAGATACTGTTTATACGCCAAAAATAATTGACTCTTGCAAGAAATCACCGGATAAGAAAGTCACAGATGTGAAAAAGGAATGGTGATAACCATCAAACTATCAGTGTAATATCATTATTAGCCCCGTATTCATTGTGTGGGGCTATTATTATTTTCGAGGGATAAGTATGTTAAAAATAATTTTATTGGCATCATTGCTGGTATTACCCATCAATCAGGCTTTAGCGATTGATTGTAAAAGTGCCGTCACGCAACTGGATATGAATCAGTGCGCAAATTCAGATTATAAGAAAGCAGATGCAGAACTTAATCGAATTTACCAAGACGTTTTAGCCAAAACATCGGTGGCCCAGAGGCCATTACTGAAAAGCGCGCAACTAACGTGGATAAAATACCGTGACGCCGACTGTACCTTCCAATCATCAGCCACTGAAGGTGGCTCAGTACACCCAATGATTATTTCTGCTTGTTTAACCCAAAAAACCAAAGAGCGTACCGCACTATTAAAATCCTTCCTCAACTGCCCAGAAGGCGATTTAAGCTGCCCTCTCTAGCTTGCAATAGCCTTTCTCCGTAATGAGAGGCATCTAGGATTTATTTTGCCGCATAATTGAGGGAGTCAAACCATAAGCCGCTTTAAAACAGTTGCTAAAGTGACTGGCCGAACTAAAGCCACACGCCAAAGCGATATGGATAAGCGGCATCGAACTGAACTTTACTAGTTGCTCTGCATGACTTAAGCGAACCTTTAGCACAAACTGATGTGGCGCTAATCCAGTGCTTTGTTTGAACATCCGTGCAAAATGGAATTCACTCAAGCCCGCCTGTTCAGCAAGATCTGACAATAGCAATTGCCGAGATAGATGGGCATCTATGTATTCCCTGACCCGCTTTAACACGACTGGCGCTAAACCACCTCGAATGGCAGGAATTGCCCACTGCAACTGGGTATAATTCTTCAGCAGATGAGTCATCAGTAAGGTGGTTGCACTGCTGAGAGCCAAATGATTCGCTTGTTCTTGCCAATGACAGTTCAGTAAAAACTGGCGATATAACAGCGTTATTTGCGGGTCTTCTGCGAAAATGCGTTCATCCACCTGAATAGATTGTGGGCTTCTTTCCCAAATCTGTTCTGCTAATTGCCGTAAATGTTCATCAGTGCAATATAAATGCACAAATGACAAATCATCGCGCACATCCCAGCTAGATAGACTGCCCTTGGGCATAAGACAAAAACGATCTGGCCCACCACCGTTTTTCCACCCACCTCGTGTTTTGTGATAGCACTCATAACCGTCGGCAACATAGAGACTCAACGTGTGATGATCTGGGCTTTCTTGAGTCACGCAATCATCACGATTAGACCAGGCCGCCAGTTGAATACCCGAACCAAGTTGCACGCAATCATGCAAGCGAGCTTTATGTTCTTTAAGGGTTTCAAAGGCCTGATACCGTTGTAACATCACACTGACTTCCTGTGGTTAAAACTGACGCCACCAGTTTAATGGCTTGGTGTAATGCAAACCATGTTTTCCAGCTATTTATCTCAGAAATGCGCAAGATTTTGCAATTCACAGCAATCTAATGAAAGCAGGCTCTCCTTGTATGATTGATACTCATGTTTTTCAAAAATAATGAGAAACCGCCATGAACATGCTGCTTTATTTGTTGGTTGTCGTGATTTGGGGCACAACATGGATTGCAATAACCCTGCAACAGCAAGGAAGTGTTGCCATTACAGTATCAATATTTTATCGGTTTGCTTTAGCGGCTGGTGTCATGATGATCTTTTTACTGCTTGCCCGGCGCTTACGCCATCTCGCTCTGGGTGACCACCTTTTTTGCATTGCGCAGGGATTTTGTGTTTTCGCTTTTAACTTTTACTGTTTTTATCATGCCGCGGCTTATATCAGCAGCGGTTTGGAGTCCGTTATTTTCTCGATGGCGGTTTTATTTAATGCCATTAATGGCATGATTTTCTTCCGTCAACGGCTCAGTCCGAATCTGCTACCGGCCAGTATTCTCGGGATGACGGGCATTATCTCGTTGTTCTGGCACGACTTAACCGCAACACAAATTGCGCCAGAGTTACTTAAAGGAATTGGTCTGAGCCTGTTGGGAACCTACGGGTTTTCACTGGGTAACATGATAAGCAGCCGCCATCAGCGTCGTGGACTAGATATTCTGTCAACCAATGCCTACGCAATGACTTACGGGGCTGTATTAATGGGGCTGTTCAGCTTGTTTCAGCATCACTCTTTCACTATCGAACTCACGCCACGTTACCTCGGCTCATTACTGTATCTAGCCATCTTTGGTTCTGTTATTGCCTTTGCCGCCTATTTCAGCTTAATTGGCCGCATCGGAGCCAGTGGTGCCGCCTACAGCACATTGTTATTTCCTTTAGTCGCGCTGACCATCTCAACCTTCTATGAGGGTTATCATTGGCATCTCAATGCCATTATTGGTTTGATCCTTATCCTACTGGGTAACTTGGTGATGTTCTCTCGACCGGGCATGGTGCAATCTTGGTTTAAGCGACCATCATTGGGATAACGTCTTATTCAAATTTTATTAATAAAAATGCACCCCAAACTCTGAGGTGCATTTTATCTCAACAAACAATCCGCTTATAACTGTGACGCTTTTTGACTATTACTGACTGAAGCAACACTATTTCTCTCTTCCTGTTTACCAATACCTAACCGATAAACCGCCAGAATCATTACGGATCCAACCAAGGCGATAGCCCCTAATAAATACAAACCTGCGACTGACGAATTAAATGCACTCTCTGCCCAGACCCGGATATTAGGTGCCACAAATCCGCCCAAGTTTGCCAATGAGTTAATCAATGCAATACCCGATGCTGCCGCCGCACCACCTAAATAACCGGTAGGGAATGTCCAGAATATTGGCTGTACTGCCAGTAAACCGGCACAACCAATGCACAGAGCAATAAAGGCTAGTAATGGTGTTCCTGCCAACATTGCTGAACCTGCAACCCCGGCAGCCCCCGCTAATAAGGTGAGCGATGCGACCCAACGACGTTCACGAATAACTGTTGAGAAATGCGGAATATAGTAAGCGGCAATTAATGCACATAACCATGGAATACCGGTCACCACACCTACTAAGAACCCAACTTTTGTCCCTAAAATATTGGCCACTTGTGTTGGCAGGAAGAACGCAATTCCGTAAGAGCCAACCTGAATAGTGAAAGCAATCAGACATAGGAAAAGCACTTTCGGATCAAATAATGCTTGTAAAATACTCTTTGGTCCGTGATGAAGTTTGTCGTGTTCTTCCGTTGCCATAGTTTCACATAGTACGTCTCGCTCTGGTTTGGTCAACCACGTACAACGTTCATCTGAGGGCCGATCATCAAGATAGAAATAAGCCCAAATCCCGACCAAAATTGTTAGCAACCCAGTGATCAGAAACATAATTTGCCAACCGTGTAAACCAAATGCACCGTGCATTGATAACAACCCGCCCGACAACGGCCCACCAAGAATAAATGCTAATGGTGGCCCAAACCAAAAGAACCCGGCAACTTTGGCACGCACATTAATCGGGAACCAGAATGTTAGATATAGCATGACACCAGGCATAAAACCGGCCTCACATGCGCCAAGTAAAAAACGCAGTACATAGAAGCTGACTTCTGAATTCACAAACATCATGAGGGATGAAATAGCCCCCCAGGTAACCATAATTCGCGCTAGCCAAATACGAGCACCATATTTAAACATAAATATATTACTTGGCACTTCGAATATGGCATAACCAATAAAGAATATACCGGCACCAAAGGCATATGCTGCATTACTTAACCCTGTATCTAGCTGAAAAGTATCTTTCGCGAAACCAATATTAGCTCGGTCAAGATACGCCATGATATACATCATGGCTAGAAAGGGTAATAATCTTCTGACTGACTTTTTTATCGCTGACGATAGTATTTCACTTTTATCGTTCGGTGACATTTTCCCACTCCTCAATCATTTTTATGATGACAAAGCGGCCCTTTATAAAAACATAACAAATTGTTATAAAAGGCAATTTACTCAGTCACGCCACTCTTCGCCATGGGGATACTCGAATCGCGCCAGCGATGCCTCTTTCATCGTTACGCTATAACCCGGTAATTTGGGTGGCATATAACGCCCACGATTAATGGTGATTGGCTCAATAAAGTTTTCATGTAAGTGGTCAACATATTCCAGCACTCTTTTATCTAATGATGCTGATACAGCGATATAGTCGAATAAAACAATATTCTGGGAATATTGGCATAAACCAACCCCTCCCCCATGTGGGCAAACAGGAATATTAAATTTTGCGGCCAATAATAATACAGCTAAGACTTCATTTAGCCCCCCCAACCGAGCAGGATCTAATTGGCAGAAATCAAGACTGCCGGCCTGAAACATCTGCTTGAACATAACTCGATTATGCGCATGCTCGCCAGTTGCCACGCCAATCGGGGCTATACGTTGACGGATTGCCGCATGGCCTAAAATATCATCCGGGCTGGTGGGTTCCTCAATCCACCAAGGATCAAATGCTGCCAGACGGCGCATGTTCTCCACTGCCTGATCGACATCCCAAATTTGGTTGGCATCCATCATTAATTTGTAATCCCAACCGAGTTCTTCTCGAAGAATGGTGGCACGGCGAATATCTTGCTCAATATCCGCCCCCACTTTTTGCTTCAAATGTGTCCAACCATCCGCCACTGCTTGGCGTGCTAGAGTCCGCATTTTCTCTTCGGAATACCCCAACCAACCCGCCGCGGTAGTGTAACCAGGGAAACCATCACGCAGCATCTCCTCTTCACGCTGAGCTTTAGTAGTAGAGACTTTGCGCAGCATGGTAATGGCTTCTTCTGGTGTCAGCACATCGGTCAGATAAGTGAAATCGACACAATTAACCAATTGTTCTGGCGACATGTCCGCCAGCAATTTCCACACCGGTTTGCCTTCTTTTTTCGCCCACAGATCCCAAATCGCATTAATGATCGCCGCAGTGGCCAGATGGATAACCCCTTTTTCCGGGCCAACCCAGCGTAGCTGACAATCCCCAGCCACCAACTCATGCCAATAACGACCAAAATTAGCCGTGATATCTTCCAGATAACGGTCTTGAACAAACAGAGCAGCCAGCGATTTTACCGCTTGTACACACAGTTCGTTACCACGACCAATCGTAAAAGTAAGACCATTTCCCACCAAATCATCATTCGCATCTGTTCTCAACGTGACATAAGTTGCCGAATAATCAGATATGGCATTCATGGCATCAGAGCCATCCAGATTTTTAGAAGTAGGAAAACGAATATCTTTTACTTCAATATTAATAATTTTGCTTTTCATTTTATTCCTCGGTTTAAAAATCAGTCATTGCATACTGCCAACACATTAAAGACGTACGTGTATCGAAAAATATTCCCTGGTAGAGTAATTTATCGATATTGATACCGGGTATCTTTACTGTTTTCAGCAAGATTAATTCATACGAATTCAGTGGATAGATTATTAATCCTGTACAATAATTTTATTCGCGCACCAAAATTACATTACAATTTAATGTAATTAATAATGAACTCATACAGAAAGCTCACTTTTTATAATACCTGAGAGTCACTAAATTTGAGGTATCATTTAATTCTCCTTCTCGGATTTCGATAATAACAATGTCAATCAATTGATTTTGAGGATAGAGAGATAAATATCCACTTCATCTTTTTTATGACAGATTCGTGCGGTAACTACTATTTTGCTGTTTTTAATCTGCTTTTAACGTGTTTTTTATCGGTTTTTAATTTTCATAAAAGAGATAATAAATCACCTGTTATTTTAATTTATCATTTTATATCAATAATATAGGATCTTTACTTGCTCGCTTCTTATACTTTTTTTCAAAACAGCATCAATCTGTATATTGGCTGATTGAATGCATCATCGATTGTTTTGCCGTGTCCAAATGTTGGCGCAATTCACGCATAGCATTGAGGTCATTACGACAAATCAAGGCACTCAATATGGCCATATGTTCCTCAGTAGCGACAATATTTCTTTGTTTCAAATCCGACTCATCCCATTGATAATGAAAGTGAAATATCACTGATATGATTTCAAGAGACTGGTTAAAAAAGGGATTGTCAGCTGCAGATAAAATAAGCGTATGAAAGGCTTGGTCAAGTTGGGAAAAGGTTCGGTAGTTATCACCGATGGTCTCACGTAACTGCCGGTGGCGCCCTAGCAGCTCTTTAGCCTTTAACCAACGTTCATCATCCGCCGGGAGATTCATAAAACGATTAAGTGCGTGTGTCTCAAGCATTTCTCTCAATTCGAATAATTTTTCGGCATAGTTCTTATCAAACTTTTTCATCCGCCACTGCCCACGACGAACACTTTCTATCAAATTGTAGCGGCAAAAACGCAGCAAAAATTCGCGTACTACAATCGGGCTAACCATCGCCTCTCTTGCTAACTGTAACTCTGAGAAATTATCGCCAGCACGTAATTTCCTCTGATTAATCATATGGAAGAATGCACGTTCAAAGATAATGGTTTGTTCTTCAATGGGCTGGCTAACACTGTCAAAACCATCCATTTCATTAGGTTCTCGCACAATAAGATAATTGCCATTCACTTTTTCTAACACCCCTCGCTCATACAAATAACTCAGAGTGTGATTCACGGTAGTCCGGCTGATGTTATACATTTCGGCTAACGCTGCTTGGGAGGGTAACGGAGACAAAATATGCCCCTTACTTATCCCATCGATGACCTGATTTATCACATTATGGCGAAGGTTTTGGGTTCTGCTCATCATGGCTCCTGAGGTTTTTTATTCATTTAAAACTAATTTAAAGCTGAATAGTCAGCACTAGTTCACAAATAACAGCATTGATTCATCTGGGGAGCGTTTTTTTATTTAATAAAGAGTCCATCTATCAAGAGGCCCCCGTTATGAGAAATATAAATACGATGAAAATATTACTTTGTGAAGAACCCACTAAGCTAATTTATCAACAACGAGAATTACCCAGCCCTAAAGACAATGAAGCTCTAATAAAAGTTTTAAACGTCGGCATTTGTGGTACGGATATACATGCTTGGGCTGGAAATCAACCCTTTTTTAGTTATCCGCGAGTATTAGGCCATGAAATTTGTGGGGAAATAATTAAGCTAGGTAGCAATGTTCATAATATAAATGCTGGGCAACGTGTGGCTGTTATTCCTTATGTTGCTTGCCATCACTGTAATTCCTGTTTGAGTGGAAAAACAAATTGCTGCGAGAATATTTCAGTTATCGGCGTCCATCAGGATGGGGGATTTAGTGAGTATTTATGTGTCCCGACCAGCAATTTATTGATTGTTGACGATGTTGACCCTGTCTCTGCTGCACTGATTGAGCCTTTTGCTATCAGCGCCCATGCCGTGCGTCGGGCCGATGTTCATCCAGATGAACATGTTTTGGTGGTAGGTGCTGGCCCTATAGGGTTGGGAGTGGCGGCAATTGCACAGGCTGACGGGGCTCATGTCGTGATGGCGGATACCAGCATACAACGCCGTGAACATGTGGAGAATCTATTAGATATCCGAGCATTAGATCCAAGTGACTCTGCGTTTGAACCACGCTTACGTCAGCAATTTTCTGGCATGTTGCCACTGAAAGTTATTGATGCCACTGGCAACCAACGCGCAATGAATAACACCGTCAATTTTATTCGTCATGGCGGCAGTATCGTATTTGTCGGTTTATTTAAGGGAGACCTTAGCTTCCCTGACCCTGATTTCCATAAGAAAGAAACCACCATGATGGGCAGCCGAAATGCCACATTTGAAGACTTTGCCAAAGTAGGAAGATTAATGGCCGCAGGTAAGCTATCAGCCGACATGATCCTGACTCATCGGTTTGAATTCAACACATTGGCCAATATCTATGAACAGCAAATCGTGAACAATAAAGATCTTATCAAAGGTGTCATTCAGTTCTGATACTCCATATTTTAAGGATATAGCACTATGTTAACGTTAAATCGCCAGGCATTTCCTGGCCGCCAGCACCCGGATAAGATCATTCAATTTGGTGAGGGCAACTTTCTGCGTGCCTTTGTTGATTGGCAATTAGATTTGTTGAATGAGCACACTGACCTTGATGCCGGAGTGGTGGTCATTCGCCCAATTAACAGTGACTTTCCCCCGTCGCTCAACACTCAGGAAGGGTTGTACACCACAATCATTCGTGGTCTGAATGGACAAGGTGAAAAAGTCAGTGATGCGCGAATTATTCGCTCGGTTAATCGTGAAATCAATATTTATCAAGATTTCGAGAGCTATCTGGCCCTCGCCCATGATGAAAATATTCGTTGGGTCTTCTCCAATACCACCGAAGCAGGCATCAGTTATTCGCCAGAGGATCAATTCAGTGATACCCCTGCGGCCAGTTACCCTGCGAAATTAACCCGTCTGATGTATGAGCGCTTTACTCACTTTGCCGGTGCAGCGGATAAGGGATGGGTATTATTACCATGCGAGCTGATCGACTATAACGGAGAAGCTTTACTAAAACTGGTTTTACGTTATGCACAACAGTGGCAACTCGGCGAAACTTTCAGCCAATGGCTGGTGCAACACAATATATTCTGCTCAACACTCGTGGATCGTATTGTGACCGGCTACCCCCGTGATGAAGCGGCTGCATTGGAACACCAACTCGGTTATCACGATACTTTTCTTGATACCGCCGAACACTTTTATCTGTTTGTTATTCAGGGGCCACAGTCATTGGCACAAGAGTTACGTTTGGATAAATACCCGCTAAATATTCGTATTGTTGATGATATTAAACCTTACAAAGAGCGTAAAGTCGCCATTCTCAATGGTGCGCACACTGCATTAGTCCCCGTCGCCTACCTTGCAGGATTAAATACTGTCGGTGAAGCGATGACCGATCCGCAAATCAGTCAATTTGTCACACAGCTCATAAATGAAGAGATTATCCCGGTATTGGACTTACCCGGCGATGAGTTACAGACATTTGCCCAAGCAGTATTAAGCCGTTTTCGTAATCCGTTCATTCAGCACCAGTTGTTATCGATAGCCCTTAACGGTATGACCAAATTCCGTACACGTATTTTGCCGCAATTATTAGCCAACCAACAAAATAATGGCGCGCTGCCGCCACGATTGAGCTTTGCCTTTGCCGCATTGTTGATGTTTTACCGTGGAAAACGGGGGGAAGAGAGCTACCCATTACAGGATGATGACCACTGGATAAGCCGCTTTGCCTCACTTTGGCAGGGTGTCGAAGAGGGATCATTGACGATGAGAGATCTGGTGCAACAGGTGTTAGCCGATAGCTCTCATTGGGACCAGGACCTTAATCAGACGTCTCATCTGACTGATCAAATTACCGAACAGTTACTCACTATTGAGCGTATAGGGATGCGGGCAGCATTAGCCGCATACAGCTGAGTCCCGCACACAGAAGCCGATACATATGCAAAAAACAATAAGAATACACCCGCTTGATAATGTCGCCGTCGCGCTTTGTGCACTGGATGCAGGCTCGCAGCATGAAGTGCGTGGCGGCGTCATTACGCTGCCTCAAGCAGTGAGTCGCGGGCATAAGTTTGCCTTACAACCTATCCGTTGTGGGCAAAATATCATTAAGTATGGCCTGCCGATTGGACATGCAATCCGTGATATTACCACTGGCGAACATATACACTCGCAGAATGCTAAAACCAATCTGAGTGACCTAGATAAGTACCGCTATCAGCCAGAAGTGGCGATATTACCGCCCCAAATGGCCTGTCGCGAAGTACAAATTTACCGGCGGAGTGAAGGTGATGTCGCCATCCGAAATGAATTATGGATCATTCCGACCGTAGGTTGTGTCAATGGAATTGCCAGACAAATTCAGCAACGTTTCTTACGTGCTAACAACAACGCATTAGACATTGATGGCGTTTATCTTTTTAGCCATCCATTTGGTTGCTCACAACTCGGTGACGATCACCAGAACACACGCACGATGCTGCAAAATATGGTGCGACATCCTAATGCAGGCGCAGTACTGGTGGTAGGCTTGGGATGTGAAAATAATCAGGTTGATGCCTTTCGCGAAACTCTTGGCCCTGTTGATGAACAGCGGGTGAGGTTTATGGTTTGTCAGCAACAAGGGGATGAAGTGGCCGCTGGCGTGGCGCAACTTCAGATGCTGTATGAGACGATACGCGATGATAAACGCGTTACTGGCCATCTCGGGGAGCTGAAATTTGGTCTGGAATGCGGTGGTTCTGATGGGTTATCGGGTATTACAGCCAACCCACTGCTGGGGCGGTTCTCAGATTACATCATTTCTCATGGCGGTACCTCGGTGCTGACAGAGGTGCCAGAGATGTTTGGGGCAGAACGTATTTTGATGAGTCGCTGTCGCGATATCACCACCTTTGATAAAACAGTCAGTATGGTCAATGAATTTAAGCAATATTTCATTGACCACCACCAGCCAATTTATGAAAACCCCTCACCAGGAAACAAAGCGGGCGGCATTACCACATTGGAGGAAAAATCTCTGGGATGCACCCAAAAGGCGGGGCAAAGTCAGGTGGTTGATGTGCTGAAATATGCAGAAAGACTGAAAACACCGGGATTGAATCTGCTTAGTGCTCCCGGTAATGACGCCGTCGCCACCAGTGCGCTCGCTGGTGCAGGTTGCCATATGGTGCTGTTCAGTACGGGCCGTGGGACACCTTATGGTGGTTTTGTTCCTACCGTTAAACTGGCTACCAACACTGAACTGGCGATGCAAAAACCGCATTGGATCGATTTCGATGCGGGTCAGCTTATTCATGGGGTAAATATGGAGGAGTTACTGGCAGAGTTTATTGATCTCATTGTGGCTATTGCCAATGGTCAGCGAGCGCGTAATGAAGTGAATGACTTTCGCGAACTGGCCATTTTCAAAAGTGGTGTCACGTTGTAATAGAAAAGCGGGCAGATTGTCCTCTGCCCGCCCATCAAAATCCACATAACCACGCCAGCCGCTGAGATAACTTATCCCTATATTCATCATCAAAGTCTGTTATTAACATATTGAATAAAAAGTAAATTACGCTCATTCATATTGCCAATCTCTATTCGACCATACTCAGCGATCATTCAAAAGATTGAGAAATTGTCGGGTTCGAGCATGACGCGGCGTCACTAAAATATCCTGCGGCACACCGTCATCCACAATTTTGCCTTGCTCCATAAAAATCACCCTATCCGCCACATCACGGGCAAAATTCATTTCATGTGTCACCAATAACATGGTCATTTGCTGCTCATGGGCAATGTGGCGAATGACACCTAAAACCTCGCTGACCAGTTCGGGATCCAGTGCCGACGTCACCTCGTCGAATAACATCACTTTAGGGCGCATTGCCAAAGCGCGGGCAATCGCCACTCGCTGCTGCTGCCCACCCGATAAAGTGGCTGGCCAGGCATTAGCTTTATGCGCCAGTCCAACCAGTTGCAAGTAATGGTGAGCGCGCGCCCTCGCCTCCTCGGCTTCTACATTTAGAACTCGCTGCGGAGCTTCCGTAATATTTTGCTCAACAGTGAGATGCGGGAATAAGTTAAAGTGCTGAAATACCATGCCAACCACATGACTCACTGGTAGGCGGCGTTGGAATAATGAACGCCTATTCGCTTTGACCGGCACGCCCTCAACAGTTATCTGCCCGGAGGTAAAAGTTTCCAACCCCTTAATCAGCCGCAATATGGTTGATTTCCCGGAGCCACTGGGGCCTATCAACGCTACTTTTTGCCCTGCTGGAATCGATAAATCAAGGTGGTCTAACACCCGTGTTTCGCCATAGTTCTTCACCACTTGCGATAATGTGATCTGAGTCGGTGAAGTTATCGAAGATTCAAACATGTGCACGCCGCCTTTCCAGATAACTAAACAATAAGGAGGTTGGTAAACTAATAAGTAGGAACAGTATCGCCATTAAAGTGTATGGCTCGTTATAGCGGTAAGTCAGGCCAGCAACCTGTTTTGCTGCCTGAAACAATTCCGGGATAGTAATCACCGCCAGTAAAGGCGTTTCTTTAAACATACCAATCAGGTAATTCCCCAGCACCGGCAGCATCGGTTTCAAGGCCTGCGGTAAAATGATGCGCGTCCACTGCGTCACGGGCGAAAAATCGAGCGCACGAGCCGCTTCCCACTGCCCTTGTGGTACACCGTTGATAGCACCACGGAATGCTTCGGCAATATAGGCACCATAATAAAGCCCCATACCGACCACGCCGGTGACTATCGCAGGTAGTGTTAATCCACTGAGTGGTAAGGCAAAAAATAGAAAATAGAGTTGTACCAACAGCGGAGTGTTGCGAAAAAATGAGACATACGCCCGGCACACGGCGGTGAGGATGCGTGAAGGGAGTTGCAGCAGCACAGCCACCAGCATTCCCAGCAGAGTTGCCACGATAAAACCGGCCAGCACCACCTCAAAAGTCACCAGCAAACCGGGCAATAAATCCGGCAAGATTGACCAGGCAAACGCGAAATCAAAATCCATAGCTATTTCCCTACAAAACTCATCACCAGCCCAATAGCACTAAAGATTCCCGACCTGACGGTAGCGAGTATGATGCCGTTCGTAATATGCCACCAGACGGGTCAATGGCCATGCCATGGCAAAATAGCACAGCAGCACTATGCTCCAGATCAGCGTCTGGTCACCGAGCGTCGTAATCAGTGAGGCCCCGGCAAAGGTCAAATCACTGAGCGTAATTAAAGAAACCAGTGAGGTAGACTTCAGCAGCTCCACAAGTAAATTACCCAATGGTGGCAGCATAAAAGGCAATGCCTGCGGCAGAATAATGCGACGAAAAGCCATCAGCGGTGGAAAGTCGAGCGCTTGCAAAGCATCACGCTGCCCTTGGCTAACATTGACGATAGCGCTGCGAACAATTTCAGCACCAAAAGAAGAAAAGTTAAGCCCGAGACCAATCACCGCTGTAGCCATCGGGCTAATACTGATGCCAAACAAAGGCAAAATAAAAAACAGATAAAACAGTTGTACCAGTGCTGAGGTACCGCGTAAAAACTCAATACAGGCGCCGGTTATCAACCGCACGGACCGCAAAGGGGAAAGGCGCAATAAAGCAAAAACAAACGAGAGCACCAAAGCCAATACGGCGGATAATAAAGTAATTTGCACAGTGACCCATGCCCCGTGAGCCAGCTCACCGACCACAAACGGTATATTGCTCAATTCCATAATGTTAACTCAGTGTACGCTAACCTACTCCCCTCGCTCGGACGGTGTCGGAGCCAGGCTTATCAACCATTCACCCTGATTGACGATGTTATGATTCACTATCATCAATATCAGGCCAGAAAAAGGCGCTATCACATCAGCTACCCATTCACCGTACAAATTTTTAATCACGCCAAGGCGTTGCCCTCGACTCACTTGCTCTCCGGCGACGATGTCCAGATACCAGCGACCACTGAAGGGAGCTTCAACTTTAGCGAAATTATCAACCACCCTATTGCGCCGTATCCGCACTGCGACAGGGTCTGACGTCAGCCCTAACTGGCGGGCAATATTGGCTACACCATTAAAATGAAATTGCGTATTTTCCTCATCAAGAATGCCATTTGCCCCGCCCTCAGACATCACTGCATGACGCCCCAACCACGGCAATTCATTAGTCGCTCTCCCTCGATTATTGGTTTGATCCACCGCAAACTCCACAATCGCATCAGCATCAAATTGATGAGCCAATGAGGTGGTAATATTGTCAAACTCATCATTGCCAACCCGCTGGCACATAACAAATTTGGCAACATCCTCGCGCAAATCACCGCCATGCAAATCAATAAATACCGCCGCCTCTTTCGCCCAACTATTCAGCACCGCATCAATCAAAACTTCACTGAAGCTCCCTTGCGGGGAACCGGGGGAAAGGAAGTTAATATTTTTATTATCTTCTGGACAGACAAACTCAGAATGCAAATACAAACCGGGCATATTCAGCACCGGTAAAATGCTTACTGAGCCACGCACCAACTTTTCAGCAAAATAGTCTTTTAAGCGCAAGGCTGCTTCCATGGCCGATACTTCATTCGGATGCATTCCAGCGATAATGGCAAGTGAAGGCCCCGCTTGTGGGGCCTCAATATCAAAATAGGGTAATTCTAGTGTGGCCAGCGTTGGGTGAGCGAAAGACAACATTCCCCAGCTCAATGTCCCAGTCTGCCCTACGACATGCTTTGAATATGATGGACTGACTAAATTTTTTGACATAAATAACCTATACATCTCAGCGAAAACTATTTCTGAAAACTATGCCTGTGGCTCACAAATTTGGCTGGCTTGAACGTCTATTGGTGGCAGTTCATTTTCGGTATAGCCATATTTTTGCAGGATTTTCAGTAACTCTCCTGAAGTGCGTAATTTCGCTAATTCAGCATTAAATGCTTGAGTAAAGGCGGGGTCATTGTGCGGTAAACCAAACGCATGGAAGTTGTAGCTAGGCTTGCCATGTGCATCAGGAATTTGCTCGAAAGGCAGCGCGCGCTCAACTGCCGGGTCATTTGATTTTTTCAATAAACTGATGATTTCAGCGTCAGGGAAATACACCGCATCGACACGATTGGCTTTCAGAGCCGCTAATGCTTCGGTGTCTTTATCAAACAGCACCACATTACCTGCAGCAATACCACTGTCTTTCGCTTCCGTGATTTGATTAGTACCATTTTGTGTACCAAGGCGAGCTTTATTATTGGCCGCCACATCTTTCAGACTGTGTAAATTCAGTGGATTACCTTTTTTCACAATAAAGGCTCCGCCCGAACGTGTCACCGGATTAGAGAAACCAATCACTTTGCAGCGCGCCGGATTAATAAATAACCCGGCACCAATGACATCAAATCGCTTGGCGGCTAAACCGGGGACTAATGCACCAAAATCAACAATCGGGGTTTCTATCTGGGTAATTCCTAGCGGCTTCAACACGGCACGCAGGACTTCCACATTAGCCCCGGTCACCTTGCCATCCGTGCCGATATAACCATAAGGTTGCTCATTAGCAATCCCCGCAATCAACACCTCGTTATTTTTGGCTTTATCTAATAAACTCGCAGCCGCCGCATTAAATGACAGGGCTGTATTTAACAATAGCGATGCACTCAATATCCCGCTCAGGGATAAAGCTTTTGTCAGTTTCATGTGTATTTACCTGGTGAGAAATAAATTAAAATTTTCGATCAGAAGATTATCTGTCTTATTAGCAATATCGTTTTAACTGTTAGTTTTTCAATAAAAAAGTAATTTAATGATGAATAAATTCAATGCCATATAGCCCACCAATAGCATTTATTGTTTCTAGCAAATGCGCGCCATCAGCTTGAGGAGCGGCATTTTCTGCCTCTTGAGCCGGTATTGATGACCACAGGGAAAAGCCGGTAAACCATGCCGCTATCTTAGCCATTTTCGCCTCTGCTTATTTATCTCATGGGGTGGACTGACTATGAGTAAACGCTGAACTACGCAATAAATGAAATAAACATTATTGCTTTTCATATACAAAATTTAGATATCTCAGCCCAAGCTTGGGATAGAAACGAAGAATTTAGAATTTTCAGGATGCCAGTGATAGCTCAAGGCGTTATCTTGAATACACTCCAAATACACCCAAAGTCATCGGCACTGCAAATAGGCTGCAAAAACCAAGGGTAAACCCAGAGGAATAACGCATGTTTGTCATCACCCTAACTTACCACCAACCAATCGACGTTGTTGAACCCCTTACAGAAAGCCATAAAGAGTGGCTAAAAAAATATTATGCGCAAGGTGCCTTTATTGCGTCAGGCCGGAAAGTGCCACGTACAGGGGGGATTATTCTGGCAAAAAGTATTGCTCGCGAAGAATTGGATAAGATATTGGCTGAAGATCCGTTTAATGCAGTGGCTCATTATGAGGTCGTTGAGTTTATTCCGTCCATGGCCATTGAGTCAGTTGAAGCATTAAAAACACTGTAATGCTGTTAATAACTCACCATAATAGCGGCCATGGTTGATACCATGGCCTACAGCGACTCAGTATCTTCAGAGGATAACGCCGCCCGTTGCTGACGCTGTTCCATAATGCGATGCAGATTATCCTCAAGCCAAAGAGCCAGCCCCTCGACCTTTTCTTGAACTTCTTTTCCCAATGGCGTCAACTTATATTCCACATGAGGCGGTACGACCGGATAAGCAATGCGGTCAATAAAACCGTCTTCTTCAAGGTGTTGGAGCGTCTGTGCCAGCATTTTTTCACTAACGCCACCAATTTTGCGCCTCAACGCACTAAAGCGCAGGGTTTCATTACTTAGAGCAATCAGTATCAAGACGCCCCAACGGCTAGTGATACGCTTGAGGACTTCTCTTGACGGACACTTGGCATTGAGCAACTCGCCGCGCCGAACTTGTTCCGGAAACGAAATATTGCTGCTTAAATTTTGCGACTCCATTATTTTCATACTAACCTTTTGGTACGTACTTACTTAAAGTTAGTATATTGCATATGATGATCTTAAGGGCAGTTTTTTTAACGAATAACATCGTTTATTTCTTAGAAACAGCACATCACCTTTCCCATAAGACATAATTTGGAGCTTCTCAATGATCGCAGTCACCGGTGCTACCGGCCAATTAGGCCGCCTTGTTATTGACGCATTACTGAAAAAAGTCCCAGCCAGTGAAATTATTGCTGCCGTCCGTAGCCCTGAAAAAGCCAGCGATTTGGCTGCGTTAGGAGTTCAGGTGCGCAAAGCCGATTATGGTCAACCTGCAACCTTAGATACGGCCTTTGAAGGAGTTGATAAGCTGCTGTTAATTTCCTCGAGTGAAGTGGGTCAGCGTGTGGCTCAACACACAGCGGTGATCGAAGCCGCTAAGCGCGCAAAGGTCAAACTGTTGGCCTATACCAGCTTATTACATGCTGATAAAAGTTCGCTCGGATTAGGCGAAGAACATCGCGCCACAGAAACGTTGTTACGGGAGTCTGGTCTGCCTGTGGTGCTATTACGTAATGGCTGGTACACCGAGAACTACGCCGCCAGCATTGCCCCCGCCTTAGTACACGGTGTGTTTATCGGTGCTGTAGGGGATGGGCGGATCGCCTCTGCTACACGTGAAGATTATGCGCAGGCTGCCGCGGCAGTACTGACTCAAGAAAATCACGCTGGCAAAGTTTACGAATTAGCCGGTGATGACAGCTATACATTGGCTGAGTTCTCAGCAGAAATTGCGCGCCAATCAGGCAAACCCGTGGTCTATCAAGATTTGTCAGAAACCGATTTTAAACAAGCGCTGATTGGCGCGGGCTTACCCGATGGATTCGCAGGTTTGCTGGCCGATTCTGATGCGGGAGCGGCTAAAGGTGGGTTATTTGATGACAGCCACACATTGAGCAAACTTATTGGTCGCCCAACCACGCCTTATACCAAGGTGATTGCCGCCACACTGGCCGCACGTTAAATATTGCCATCATCATGATGACCGGTCACGCTCAAGTAACCGGTCATATCTATCACTTAGGATTTAGCCGCGTCCAGTGCCTGAGCAAGGTCATTCAGAATATCGTCAATATGCTCGATGCCGATCGACAACCTCACCATATCCCGCGGTACACCCGCCTTGATAAGTTCTTCATCATTAAGCTGACGGTGTGTGGTGGAGGCTGGGTGACAAGCTAAAGATTTGGCATCACCAATATTCACCAACCGCACAATTAAATTCAGCGCATCAATAAACCGCCCACCCGCTTCCTGACCACCATGAATACCAAATGATAATATTGCTGCCGGTTTACCACCAAAATAGCGTTGCGCTAATTCATGCTCCGGATGGTCGGGTAAGCCCGCATATTTAACCCAACTGACTTGCGGATGATTTTTTAAGTAATGGGCAACTTTCAGCGCATTTTCCGTATGACGCTCCATGCGCAGTGCCAAGGTTTCCAGCCCCTGCAAAATCAAGAATGCATTAAACGGCGATAACGCCGCGCCAGTATTACGTAGCGGGACAACCCGGCAACGTCCAATATAAGCGGCGGCACCAAATTGCTCGGTATAAGTCACACCGTGATAGGACGGATCCGGTGTATTCAATTGCGCAAAACGGTCTGGATATTGTGACCA
Source organism: Yersinia vastinensis (assembly GCF_044905075.1). NCBI lineage: Bacteria > Pseudomonadati > Pseudomonadota > Gammaproteobacteria > Enterobacterales > Yersiniaceae > Yersinia > Yersinia vastinensis. The sequence goes on along the minus strand of NZ_CP173260.1, from coordinate 1,999,782 downwards.
AGGGAATTTCCCGGAATCCACCACAATGCCGCCAATACTGGAACCATGACCGCCAATGTATTTAGTTAAGGAATGAACCACAACATCCGCACCATGCTCAAATGGCCGGCAAAGAATAGGCGTCGCAACGGTATTATCAACAATTAGCGGCACACCATGACGATGGGCTGCATCAGCCAACGTCTTCAAATCAACAATATTGCCCGCTGGATTACCAATTGATTCACAAAAAACCGCCTTTGTCCGATCATCAATTAAGGATTCCAATGTTTCAATATCATCATGGTCAGCAAAACGGGTTTCGATGCCATAACGCGGCAAGGTGTGAGCCAGTAAGTTATATGTCCCACCGTATAACTTGGCCACCGACACGATATTATCCCCAGCTTCAGCAATGGTTTGAATCGCATAAGTAATGGCCGCCATTCCTGATGCCACCGCCAGAGCAGCAATTCCGCCCTCCAGAGCGGCGACACGCTGTTCCAGTACATCATTGGTTGGGTTCATGATGCGCGAGTAAATATTACCTGCCACTTTTAAATCAAATAAATCAGCCCCATGCTGGGTATCATCAAAGGCAAAAGAAGAGGTTTGATAAATAGGCACCGCAACAGCTTTGGTCGTTGGATCCGGCGAATAACCAGCATGAATAGATAACGTTTCTAATTTCATTCTTTATCCTTTGTATACATGATAATACCGAGAATTATGGAGCGATAAACAATGCTGCAGCCCTGAGTCAGACAGATAATTTATAGATAACACAGATATGAGAACGCGATTAACAATAGTGGAATTAATGAGCGATACCTACAGACAAAAGTAATTATTTAGCTATTAATTATAATTAAATGTTATCGGCATCGCGTTATCAGCCATCGTGGTGGTGTTTGCCCCATCTCATCATTCAATAACTTTCTTTTCTTACAAATCAATACGCTGGATGACAACCGAATCTCAGGGCTTTTCAGCTCTTCAATCTCGCCATACACTGTATATATAAACAGTACATGGCGAGTAATTTCGGAGGCTTTATGAGTGCGTTTGGTCATGCTGCGCAAGACTATATTGAGAAAGGAATCGATCTCAATGAGCATTGTGTCTTACACCCAGCAGCCACGTTCTTTATGACTGCCGAGGGTGAATCTCTGAGTGAGGCGGGTATTCACCATGGCGCAATATTAGTGATAGACCGCAGTTTGCAAGCAAAACACGGAGATGTGGTCATCGCCACTATCGGTGGGGAATTCAGTATTAAGCGCCTTTACTTACGGCCGACCCCTCGCCTTGAAGCACTTAATGCTGGGTCACTGCCCTTGATACTCTGTGAAGGGGATGAAGAGTTGATTATTTTTGGTATAATTACATTTAGTATCAATAAGTTAAGATAATGTTTGCTTTAGTGGATGTGAATTCATTTTATGCCAGTTGCGAAACGGTATTCCGACCCGATTTGTATGGATGCCCTGTCGTCGTATTATCTAATAACGATGGATGTGTCATTGCACGTAACCGAGAGGCCAAGGCTGTAGGCATCCCAATGGGTGCACCCTATTTTAAGATTCAACCATTCATGCGTCAGCACAATGTCATTGCGTTCAGCAGCAATTACGCACTCTACAGCGATATGTCTGCTCGAGTGATGACTATTCTTGAGCAGTTGTCTCCCGGTATTGAAATTTACTCAATCGACGAGGCTTTTCTTAATCTTAAAGGTGTACAGCATTCAATTGTGCTGGAAGAATTTGGGCAATATGTACGTGATCAGGTCCGAAAATTGACTGGTTTACATGTTGGTGTTGGCATTGCCCCCAGCAAAACATTAGCCAAACTGGCAAATCATGCAGCCAAGCTATGGCGTAAAACAGGCGGTGTTGTTGATTTATCTAACCCTGTACGACAACGCAAATTATTGGCGCTGATGTCAGTCAGCGACGTATGGGGAGTGGGTCAGCGTACGGCAAAAAAACTTGAGATGATGGGGATAACCTCTGCACTTCAACTGTCCGAAGCCAATACTTCTTTGATTCGTAAAAACTTTAGTGTCGTGTTGGAACGAACAGTTAGAGAATTACGCGGAGAAACTTGCTTGATGGTGGCGGAATTTGCCCCCACAAAGCAACAAATAATCTGTTCACGCTCATTTAGTGCGCGAATTACTGAATATCAAAACCTACATGAGGCAGTTTGCAGCTATGCCGAAAAAGCCGCAGAAAAGCTGCGAAAAGAGCATCAGTATTGCTGTCATGTTTCCACTTTTATCAAGACCAGCCCCTTTGCACCTAATGAGGTGTATTACAGTAATATTGCCAGTACCCACCTCACCTTTCCAACGCTGGATTCACGGGACATTATTGCCGCAGCCCTGAAATGCCTGGCAGCCATTTGGCGGCCCGGTCATCGTTACCTGAAAGCAGGAATTATCTTGGGCGACTTTTCGAGCCAAGGAATCGTACAATTGGGTCTGTTTGATGAAAGCAAACCGCGTGTTCATAGTGAACAATTGATGGCAACAATCGACAAAATTAATCAATCTGAATGTAAGATCGCCTTTGCCGGGCAAGGAATTAATCAAGAATGGCAAATGAAACGTGGAATGTTATCACCAGCGTATACCACTCGAGTCAAAGATTATCCGATAGCAGTCATAAGATAGGGTGGCTAAATGTGTAGAGTAGAACCCTCGTTTATCGTGGAAAACCCCACTAACTGATGAGTATAAGCTCAGTCTGACTGGAGCAGAGAGGAAGAATATTATGGGTGGATTTACCGGTTTTACTCAGGATGGGCTTACATTTTTGCAACTGATTAGTCAGAACAACACCAAGGAGTGGTTTGAGGAACATCGTGATATTTATGATGAGCATCTTCTGCAACCCATGCGAAAACTGGTGACTGACTTAAGCTCTGACATGCTGATTATTGATGAGTTATTCGAAGTTCGCCCTGCCATTGGCAAGACAATTTCCCGCATGAATCGGGATACCCGTTTTTCTCGGGATAAGTCTCTCTATCGCAATAATCTGTGGCTGACATTTAAACGTTCGCGTAAAAACTGGACTGACGCCCCCACCTACTTTTTTGAGTTTGGCCCCGATTGGTGGCGCTATGGGCTTGGCTATTACAGTGCTTCACGCGCAACAATGGATCTTTTTCGTCAACAATTAGTCCGCGATCCCGCTAGCTTCCTCAAAATTGCTGAATGTATCCATCCAAACTTCTCAATTGAAGGGGAAAGCTATAAACGACCACTGATTAAAGAGCAACCACCGGCACTCGCGGCATGGTACAACAAAAAATCATGGGCATTAATTAGCCATCATAGAGATATGGATGCATTATTTTCTGCACAATTGGTCGATATATTGAGCAAGGACTTTAGGCGTCTAGCCCCTATCTATCACTTTCTGATGAAAATCGAAGGTTTGAAGAAAAGCCACAATACCTTTGATTCCCAGTAAATTGTATTCGGTATCCATTTTAACGTTTCATCACCCCGCACTCGCGGGGATTTTTTATTCCTAATTAATATTACTCAGAACAACACCATCTATAGCTGTAACAAATAATTATTATTACCGTCACAATTAACAAATGCCATAAGTTAACGCCCCAACAAGCATCATGTCATGTAACTTTTAAGCAAAAAATAAACATATTTTATCAAAATGACTGGGGAATATTACTGAGTATGGTTATCCATTTAAAGTTCTCATCAATAAATCACATTCGCAACAAATAGAAATAAAATAAATTACTGTATTAAAAGGGTTTTATAACAAATAAGCCATTAAAAAAACAAAGTAAAAGTTAAGTTTAAATAATAAATTCAATCTATCAAATCACTTCAAAATTAAATTTAACGCCCCAAAAAAGTGCAAATCGATTAATAAATAGCACCTTTGGAGGGAACAAATAATGTAACAAATAAAAGTATAAAGTTTTATCTAAGAATGCCGATGACCGTAAGTAATTATTGTATTGACCTGTTTTCAGGGAACTCCCCCCATTTACTGAGGTTATTATGAGAGTCAACAAGCCTGTCAGTCGGCAGGAGTATCCCATTGGAAGTGATACCACCTTGCAATCTACTACCGATATTCATGGAAATATCACTTATGCCAATGCGGCCTTTGTTCGTGCCAGTGGTTTTGAATATCATGACTTGTTGGGGCAACCTCATAATATTGTGCGTCATCCGGACATGCCGCCTGGCGCATTTGCCGATATGTGGCAAACCCTAAATGATGGGTTATCTTGGTCTTCGCTGGTGAAGAATCGCCGTAAAAATGGAGACTATTACTGGGTCCGCGCCAATGCCACCCCCTTGCGGCACAATGGTCGTTTAACCGGTTATATTTCAGTGCGAATTGCACCAACCCGTGAAGAAATTAAACAAGCCGAAGCGCTGTATGTTGATTTTAATTCTGGGAAGGCGAAGCAACGCCGTATCGCGCTATATCGCGGATTAATTGTTCGTACCGGTTGGCTCTCTTTACTCTCACTATTCCAAACTCTGCCGCTGCGTTGGCGTTTACGCAGTGCCATATTGGGTGCAGCATTGCTGCCGACTGTCGCAGCTGGTATCACCGGTGTAACGGGGGGGCCATTAATGACCATAGGTGTCGTGGCCCTTGCTGGCAGCATCATCACGTCATTTTGGCTGGGGCGTCAGGTTGCACACCCGATAGCCGCAATTTTACAGCAAGCGCAAGATGTCTCATCCGGGCAGGCCGGGGATTATGTGCAGCTAAACCGTGTTGATGAAATTGGTTATTTAATGCGTAGCGTTAATCAACTGGGTCTCAATCTTCGTTCTCTAACCGATGATGTTGCTGGCCAGGTTGATGGTATTAATACCGCTAGCCGTGAAATCGCCGCCGGAAACCGTGAGTTAAAAGTCAGGACAGAACAAGCAACTGCTAATCTACAGCATATTGTCAGTGCCACTGAACAACTCGTTGCTACTGTCCAAAATAGTGCGAACACAGCAAACGAAACAACCTCGTTGGCGGCGATGAGTAGCCACGCAGCGGAGCAAGGTAGTGAGCTAATGCATCAAGTGATTGAAACTATGGGGACAATTAATGACTCCAGTCATCGTATTGTCGATATCATCAGCGTAATTGAAGGTATCGCTTTCCAAACCAATATCTTGGCACTCAATGCAGCAGTTGAAGCCGCCAGAGCCGGTGAGCAAGGTCGGGGATTCGCCGTGGTGGCCAGTGAAGTTCGGCATTTAGCACAGCGCTCCTCTACTGCGGCCAAAGAGATTAAACACCTCATCGAAACCAGCGTAGAGCGAGTACGCGATGGTAGCGCACTGGTCCAAAATGCCGGAGCCACCATGGATAATATCGTCAAACAAGCCGGTCAGGTGTCCACGTTGATCAGCGAAATCAGCATCTCAACTCATGAGCAAACGCAGGCATTGGGTCAAATTAGTCAATCAATAGGCCAGTTGGATCAAATGACGCATCAGAATGCCGCTATGGTCGAGCAATATGCCGGGGCGGCAGAAGAGTTGGCTCATCGCACTGTACGCCTGACAGGTGCGGTACGCATTTATCGCCCAACCAAATAAAGATATGCTTTAAATAATATCTCATTGAAATAATGTGAATAAATTTAGGAGATTTGTGCAGCCAACACCTTATCTGTTATGGGCGTGATGGTAGAACGCTTATCTGTCATAGCAATAAACAGAAACCCCGCTATAGTGGGTGAGAGGTTATTCAATTATTAAATAAGGAGTTTTATGTCATCACTTAATCAAACATCTGTTCGCGCTACGCAAGGTGAAACCGGTGCAAACTTACCTGGTGAAGATCATTTGATCGCCCATGAAGCTTTGCTTGTCGCATTAATGGTTGAATGTGCTAATGAGTCAGATAACGATCAATTTCTCTTTAGTGTCCGAGAGACTCTAAACGGCATTTTGAATACCTCCCGTTATCTTGATGCCAGCAAAATAGCTAATGGCCTGCTCGATGAGGCTGATGATAAAGCCAACCGTTAGTCTCCAGCCCTCACCCATTGAGGGCTTTTTATTGGTCGCGCCCGCGGCAAATTTCCATCGCCATAAACCAACTAAAGATAGCAACTTGGCCGGTTGATCAACGCCGACAAGAACACGATAATCAACTGATGAAAGCGGCAACACGACCCACTGAGGAAGATATGGCTTCGCTGAAAGAAGTAGCACACTTGGCGTCAGTTTCATTAATGACAGTTTCGCGGGCAATCAATAACCCGGAACAACTGCGCCCAGAAACCTATCAGCGCGTGATGCAGGCCATAGAAGCACTCAATTATGTCCCTGATTTCTCAGCGCGAAAAATGCGCGGCAATACAACCAAGACCTCCACTCTGGCCGTGCTGGCTTGGGACACCGCCACCACCCCCTTTTCAGTTGAAATATTACTGTCCATTGAACTCACTGCTCGTGAATTTGGCTGGAATAGTTTTCTGGTTAATTTGACCTCGCAGGAAGACAGTGAGCGGGCAGTGAATCAACTGCTGGCTCAACGCCCGGATGGCATCATTTTTACGTCAATGGGGTTGCGACAAGTCACCATCCCCGACCGATTGCAGGATAAAAATATTGTGCTGGCCAATTGTGTCAGTGAAAAGCACTCCATTCCCAGCTACATTCCTGATGACTTTGATGGTCAATATCAGGCGATGAAATTAGTGTTGCGTCGTGGGTATCAGCGACCATTATGCATCTATCTCCCCGAATGCACGCTGGCCGGAAAGGCCCGGCGAGCGGGCGCGGAAAAAGCCTGGCAAGAGTCTGCATTGCCAATGGCGCAGTTGCGCCAGCATCACTTAGCTTGGGGGGATGAACATTATCAGGATGTTATTTCACTGCTAGACCGCAACTGCCCTGACGGTAAGCCTGATTTCGATGTGCTTATTTGTGGTAACGACCGCATTGCTTTTCTGGCTTACCAAGTACTGCTCGCCAAAGGCATTACTATCCCACAGCAGGTTGCCGTGGTCGGTTATGACAATATGGTCGGCATTGGCGAGCTATTCTTGCCCCCTCTGACCACAGTGCAACTTCCTCATTATGATATTGGGCGGGAAGCAGCCCTTCACTTGATTGAAGGGCGTGAATCACGCTTAATACGGCGGTTATCTTGCCCACTATTGGAGCGGGCATCCATCTGATTTAAAACAGATAATGGATAGTTAGCGCGTCATTAACGGCCACAGTTGGCCACGTAGCAATTGTGCCTGACCATTCTCAGCAAACAGTGACAAACAACGCTCATGTTCAGCCGGATAAATACGGCTGCTCATGCAGGCCAGTCCATCATTGATGAAAACTTCTAACGAAGAGCTATCAATAAAGACTCGTAATGACAATATTCCTGACTCAGGTAATGGCACACTGCGATATCCCGTTAAGCCGTGCTGCGGATAATGTCGCTCTAATATCAACCGACTCGCCTGATTATCCACATAGACAGAGGCTCTGCCACCCGTGCCCTGAGTCTCCCCCAGATGTAAACCGTATTTCTCCGCGTCGCTGGCAGCAATGTCCCAATCTACTTGCAGTTCCAAGCAGCGGCAATGCTCATTCAAAAGCTGTTGCTGCTGCGCTAATGCCATCGGCGCAATTGATTGTCCAGGCAACCTTAATGCTTCCACCTCTCGGATTGGTTGCATCAATAACTGCCCTTGAGGATCAAGACTTAATTCTCGCGGTAAGCTCAGACAGCCACACCAATTATCTGCTTTCGTCGGCATTGAGGATTTCCACATATCCATCCAGCCAATAATTACTCGCCGCCCATCAGCAGTAAGCAAGGATTGTGGAGCATAAAAATCATGGCCGTGATCAAGCTCGGTAAAGGGTTGCGAGGGGATAAAATCAGCCCCCGGTTGCCACTGACCACGTAATATCCCGCTCTGGAACAGATTCCGATTATTGTAACCTTTCGCCATCAGGCCCTGTGGTGAAAACATCAAAATTCGCTCATGACCTAATGAGAAGAAATCTGGGCACTCCCACATATACCCCATGCGGTCATCTGCCCGCGCCAACACCTGAATAAATTGCCACTGACGCAGTGAACTGCCGCGGTATAACAACACTTGTCCGTGATCTTGTGCATCACGCGCCCCGACCACCATCCACCAGCAGCCCTCTTCAAACCATACTTTGGGGTCACGAAAATGCATGATGCCTTCAGGCGGTGTAAGCACAACACCTTGTTTTTCAAAATGGACGCCATCCTGACTGGTGGCTAGGCATTGCACTTCGTGAATAGCACTATCATCACCCTCCCCCTTGAGCCAAACATGTCCGGTGTAGATAAGACTAAGAATGCCATCCTCCTCCACAGCACAGCCGGAAAAACAGCCATCTTTATCCCACGCATCTCCGGGGGCCAAAGCAATAGGCTGATGCTGCCAACTGAGCATGTCGCGACTGGTGGCATGCCCCCAATGCATCGGCCCCCAATTCTCATCATAAGGATGGTGTTGATAGAATGCGTGATACTGCCCATTGTAAAAAATCAGCCCATTCGGATCATTCATCCAACCAGCCGGGGGAGCCAAATGAATATGTGGATAAAAATTCAGGTCCACTTGGGAAGCTAGAGTTTGCAGCGCATCATTTGCCCGCTCAATTAATGGATTCATCGTGACTCACTTGGTCGTTAATTGTAGAGAAGGGTCATCGGTACGCGACTCATCGCGCAGCATAAAACAGGAAATTACGGTTAATCCAAGAACAATTCCCCCCATGATCATGTAGGTATCAGCAAAGCCTATCTGGTCATAGCTTTTGCCTGCCAGCGGTGAAAATACGCTAGCACAGACTTGGGTGATAAATTGGAAGCCCACCAGATAAAGCGTGGCTGACAAACGCGGATCGAAATTGGCGGCAATATACTTAAAGATAGCGATCAGCAGGATAGGTAATTCAACCGCATGTAACAGTTTCATCAGTGAAATGGTGATTGCATCCTGTGCCAGTCCAGAGCCAAATATGCGCATCGCCATGATTAATCCACTCAGCAGCAAACCTTTTTTAGCGCCAATACGGTTAACCAAGAAAGGAGCAAGAAACATTCCCCCGGCCTCTAGGAATACCTGTAACGAATTAAGGAAGCCGTACATCTCATTGCCGTGCCGTGGGTTAGCAAATAGCGAGGAGAAATAAACAGGGAATTGCTGATCATAAACGTTATAAACACTCACGCCCGTGACAAACACCAGCAGCGCCCAGAAGCGCGGCATTCGGAATAATGACAATGTGTCACCCAGTGTTAAGGCACTGCTTTTGCCATATTCCAACTGCCCCATCGCATCCGCTTTTACTTCATGCAAACGCCACAACAACAGTAAAAACAGTGTTGCGGATGCTGAGGCCATCCAAAAGTTAATATTAGGATTGATATTAAATAACATACCAGCAAAGAAGGTTGCCCCCGCCCACCCTAATGACCCCCACATCCGAGCTTTGCCGAACTCAAATCCACTAATTCGGCTCACTCGCTCAGTATAAGATTCCAGAGCGCCAATACCGGCGAAGAACGTCATTCCTATATATAAGCCGCCGACAACCGCGCCAGCCAGCGTATTGACCCGTAATAAAGGGGCATAAACATAAATAAAAAAAGGGCCACTGATCAGCAGCAAAATACCAATGGCCCATAAAAGATGTTTTTTCAGCCCTAACTTATCTTGCACCACTCCATATAGCGGTTGAGCACACAATGCCGTTAAGGCGATAGCCGAAAAAGTTGCACCCGTTTCTGTTCCTTTTAGCCCTACATATTGATTGAGCCAGATAGAGAACAAAGAGAAGGCCGACGACCAGGTAAAAAAGAACGTAAACAATAAGCCACTTAAAATCAGATATTGATTGCGGGCAGAATGTCTCATGGCGATGTCCTGTTGGAGATTTACGTCTATTGTTAACGTTAACTTTTAATTTTGAGAAGAGCGACTGGATTGAATATGTGATGTTAATCACTAATGTTAACGTTAACAAGTATTTTATGTGATGTATTTCACGAAAATAAACTACTCAGAAGGGAGTTGTATATTACCAAGGAAAGAGGGTTTGCTAATTATCTATCAACTACAAAAAGTGCCTAAAATGGCGGGTTGAATAGGGTTTCATCGTCATAATGGTAAAAAGCTCATTTTGATCCATGAATTTTTATAAGTTTTGCGTTATCGTCATTGTATGAAGCGTATTCAATATCATCGCCAGTCTGATAAGGTTTATTGGCTTAAATACTATAAGGAGGAAAAGTGCTGCTGGATAAAATCTTACTGCTTGCCATTATGGTTTTATTATCACTTTTTGTCTGGATGTTCTTCTCACCCTATCATATGTATTCAACAGCTTATGAATTCTTGGAGTTATTTGGTTTCAACGAGGGATACAACAGCTTAGGCTTTAGCTTACCCGCAGAAACAGCAAATTGACTGATAAAAAACAGGTGCCACACTGTGCACCTGTTGATTTAATTAACTCTTGGTTTCACTCTACCAGTAACTTTATTCTGATTGCCTTGTTTCTGGCTGTTCTTTGGGCGGTAACACCGAGTAACTGGCAACAATCGCCGTAAGAATGATAAATAAGTGACCTTCTGAAGAGTCCAGTAAAAAGGAGTTAAACAGATGACAAGCCAGATAACCACTAAGCAAAGCAATCAACACATTTCTAATGTGGGTAGGCAAACGCCAAGCCGAGCGGAAAAAGCACCACATCCATCCCAAGAATAAAGCTAAACCGACAATTCCTGACTGAACGGTCTGCATCAGATATTCATTATGTGGGTTGATGCTATAAAAACCGGCCTCATTATTTTTGTACCAAAAACCTCCGGCACCATGCCCTAGAATAGGTGCTTTCTCTATCAGCTTGATCGACTCAAGCGCGAATGCAGTCCGTAACCCCATTGAAGAGTCACATGACTCATCCGCACTGCCCTCACTCACCGTCAGGCAAGATTGAATCTCAGTCACACCTTTCTGCAACCGATCAACCGCCCGGTTTGGTACTATTAGCACAATAACCCCGATGACCAAGGCACAAACAACCATTCCTAAGCGCTGGCGGGTTGATAGCGATAATAGCCCCCATACCCCAAACGTTGCCGCTAACGCAACATAACCCGTTCTGCCCTGCACCATAAACACAATATTATAGACAGCCAAACACACTAACAGGGCATAGCCCCAACGTTTAAGCCCTTGGTTTTTGAATGCCAGTGAAAGCCATATCACTGCTGCCAGTGCCATAAAGAAGTTATGTGTAATTTGTAGTTTAAATACAGATGGATTCAGTGGATCAATATGACCTAGCGGCATATGCAAGACCCCTACCCACAAACTCGCCGCCAGAATAACGGCATTTGCCAATAAAAACCCTTTGGCAAAATAACCGACTAATGTGCGAGAAAGGACAAAAAACATAGCTAATGGCAGGATATACAGCAACTTAGAATACTTACTGACCATCACCTTGCCGTACAGATTGTGATGCCAGAGCAAAGAGATCGCCAGTAATACCACCATGAGGGCAGGTAGCCAAATCAGCGGATTTTTTGCCAAAACTTTCACATAGCGGGTATCTCGGCTCAACAGCAAACAGATGACGGCCAATACCATCGACAAGTTCATTATAAAATTAGAAGTGGGTAGACCAATACCTAGTAGAAATGCAGTTGCACAAGAGAACATGCCAACATATCGATGCGCCGGTGGTGAACCAGGCAAAGAAGCAGGAGAAATCATAAGTCACTCACTTCAGATGAATAAACAATAGAGGCTGCCTGACTTGGGTTAACCAAGTGTCGCAGCCTCAAGCGATGACATCGCCAACTCGTTGATAATAGTTAGCGATGGGATATTTTACCCGGTATTTCGTTATGCCGCGAGTGAACGGAACAGATAACGGAACCACCATAGTGGTCGCCACCACACCTTACGCGCAGGTACTGTCGGTGGACGTGAATGCACTTTTTTGATTTCCCAATTAAAGTTAAGGAAAATTCTGCTGTGGCCATATTCTGCACCAAAGCGGGCAATTTCACTTTTCTTCCGGTCATCAATCGGCGCGTTATACGTCAAGTCACGATCCAGTGAATGGTAGCTTTTCTTCCTATCAACATTACGTTCAATGCATCGATATTTCTTTGGCAGATAACGCGGTGTAGTACCGTGATCTTTATGGAATTTTACAAAACGATAATCTTCCGAACCATAGTGGCCAGCGAACTCTTCGTCGTAACCATAAAGCCTAAAGAAACGTGCTCTGGACATGAAGAACAAATTAGGATGACCACGATAGGCTTTCCCTGTTTCTTCATCTGTACGGTAAATACGATACAGTGAACGCCCAGGATTACCAGCATTAACCAGATAGCGCATCGTGTCTTCAGGCAGCAGGCAATCTAAATCAGTGATGATAATCTTATCTGATTTTGCATAAGTCACCCCAAGATTACGGGAGCCAGCCTGATTCCACTGGATATCTGTGGTGATTCTCAACCACGTGAAATTCAAATCGTAATCTTTTACTTCATACTCTAATGGTGAGCAATCATCGACGATGACAAATTCTACAGCATCCTTAATATCGTCAGGATAAGATTCATATTCCTTCAACAAGGACTCTACCGAATCCATATTCCCCTGATTACAATAAAAATGAGTTACATAAGTCAGTTTGATGTGCTGCTTATCTAACGGATGCCGTGCTTTAACGATTTCTACATCCTTTGTCACAATATAAGCCTCTGTTTTAAGAGAGAAAATAAAAATAAATTTTTATAATTTCTTGGAAACTAATGATTAAATCAACTCAATGCGAGTAGAAAGCAGATATATGCCGAATAACTTTGCGGTAAAGGATAAAGAGTTAACCTGATCAGTCAAATATTTTCTTCACATTATTGTGTCAACGATGACTGGATATGAGTAACAAATGACTGATCATTTTAGTTTTTCATCTTTGAAGACTGAATAACAACACCACCAGCAGGACGTGATTATTTTGGAGCAGCGTTTTGCAGAAGAGTTGAAACGGGTACTAAAAACTCACGGAAGCCGAAGCCCCCGTGAGATATGACATCAACAGCAGAATTACATGTGGTCAATAATGGCGTCGCCGAATTCACTGCATTTCAACAGTTTAGCGCCGTCCATCAGACGTTCGAAATCGTAAGTCACGGTCTTGGCCTGAATTGCGCCTTCGGTGCCTTTGATAATTAAATCAGCCGCTTCGAACCAGCCCATGTGACGCAGCATCATTTCTGCGGACAGAATAATTGAGCCAGGGTTCACTTTATCCTGACCCGCATATTTTGGCGCAGTGCCGTGTGTGGCTTCAAACAAAGCACACTCGTCACCAATGTTGGCGCCTGGGGCAATACCAATACCGCCGACTTGTGCAGCTAATGCATCAGAAATGTAATCGCCGTTCAGGTTCATACAGGCAATAACATCATATTCAGCAGGACGCAGCAGGATCTGTTGCAAGAAAGCATCAGCAATGACGTCTTTCACAATGATATCTTTGCCATTGTTTGGGTTTTTGATTTTAACCCAAGGACCACCATCGATCAGCTCACCACCAAATTCCTCGCGCGCTAACTGGTAACCCCAGTCTTTGAATGCGCCTTCGGTGAATTTCATAATGTTGCCTTTATGAACCAGAGTGACTGATTCACGATCATTGGTAATAGCGTACCCAATCGCTGCACGTACCAAACGTTTAGTCCCTTCTTCCGAGCAAGGTTTTACACCAATACCACATTGCTCAGGGAAGCGAATTTTCTTCACGCCCATCTCTTCACGCAGGAACTTGATGACTTTCTCAGCTTCTGGTGAACCGGCTTTCCATTCAATGCCCGCATAGATATCTTCTGCGTTTTCGCGGAAAATCACCATGTTAGTCAATTCAGGATGTTTTACCGGGCTAGGAGTCCCTTCGTAATAACGAACTGGGCGCAGGCACACATACAGGTCGAGTTGTTGACGCAAAGCCACATTCAGAGAACGAATACCACCACCCACTGGCGTGGTTAGCGGGCCTTTAATTGCCACACGGTAATCACGAATCAGATCCAATGTTTCTTCTGGCAACCAAACATCTTTACCATAAACATGTGTTGATTTCTCGCCGGTGTAGATTTCCATCCAGGAGATTTTACGCTCACCTTTATAGGCTTTCTTAACCGCAGCATCCACCACGTTGATCATGGCTGGAGTCACATCAACACCAATGCCGTCACCTTCAATAAATGGAATGATCGGATTATGCGGAACAACCAGTTTACCCTGAGCATCGACAGTAATTTTCTTACCTTCTGCCGGAACAACTACTTTGCTTTCCATCAACCTCTCCTTCAGCGCAATTTTGTTAATGCCTTGTAAGATTCGTGTCAATACTACTTGAATATTCGTTCCACGCCAATCCGAAACGGATTGAGGTATAATGCGCTAATCATTCGGAATCGCAATAATCATGAATAAATTCTCTGTTAAAAATCACAACGTTAACCGATTCAGCACCAAGACTCCGGCTAAGTCGGGGAAGCCTATCGCCCCGCGGAGAGTACTGTTATTCAACAAGCCTTTTGACGTATTACCTCAATTTACTGATGAGTCCGGGCGCACAACATTGAAGGAATTTATCCCCTTTAATGATGTTTATGCCGCTGGTCGGCTTGATCGTGATAGTGAAGGTTTGCTGGTATTAACCAACGATGGAAAATTACAAGCCAAACTCACCCAGCCCGCGCAGAAAACCGGGAAAGTCTATTTCGTCCAAGTAGAAGGCGTACCTGGAGATGATGCGTTGGCTCAACTCCGACGGGGAATAACCCTAAAAGATGGCCCTACTTTACCTGCCGGGGCTGAGTTGGTTGATGAGCCAGAGTGGTTGTGGCCACGAAATCCACCTATCCGGGAGCGTAAAAATATTCCGACAACTTGGGTAAAGATCACACTTTTTGAAGGCCGTAACCGACAAGTTCGCAGAATGACAGCCCATGTTGGCTTCCCAACTCTGCGCCTGATACGTTTTAGTATGGGAAATTTGAGCCTTGGCAACCTACAGCCCGGCGAATGGAAGGAGATAAACCATGTTTAAGCCGCACGTAACTGTCGCTTGTGTTGTACATGCTCAAGGGAAGTTTTTAGTGGTCGAAGAGACGATTAATGGGAAAAAATTATGGAATCAGCCTGCTGGTCATTTGGAAGCAGATGAGACTTTACTGCAAGCCGCAGAGAGAGAACTGTGGGAAGAAACTGGCATTCGTGCTATCCCACAATCTTTTCTGCGCATGCATCAATGGTTAGCGCCGGACAAAACACCATTTTTACGTTTCGCTTTTGTCGTAGAATTGGCAGATCAATTGCCGACCAAACCGCATGACAGCGATATTGATTGTTGTCTGTGGCTCACCGCCGATGAAATATTACAGGCGCCTAACTTACGCTCCCCTTTGGTTGCGGAAAGTATCCGCTGTTACCAGCAACCAGAGCGTTATTCCCTTGATCTAGTTGGCACATTTAATTGGCCTTTATAAAAGACAGATTTGATTTACTCAGGTAATTTGGCCAAAGCACCGATTCTGCGATGCGCGCAGACAACCAACGTGATAAAATCCGGCGCTTGTTTTTATAATGCTTTGTTTGCCGCGCAATGTAATACGGATAATCCGTATTTGGCACACCCGGCGTTTAAGTTAGTGAGACTCCCATGTCAGATAACAGCCAGAAAAAAGTCATCGTCGGTATGTCCGGCGGTGTTGATTCTTCCGTTTCCGCCTACCTGCTCCAGCAACAGGGTTACCAAGTTGCTGGTTTGTTCATGAAGAACTGGGAAGAGGATGATGACGAAGAGTATTGTTCAGCAGCGACCGATCTGGCCGATGCTCAAGCAGTATGTGACAAACTGGGCATGGAGTTGCACACCGTCAATTTTGCAGCAGAATACTGGGATAATGTGTTTGAACTGTTCCTGGCAGAATATAAAGCTGGGCGCACTCCCAACCCCGATATTCTGTGCAATAAAGAAATTAAATTTAAAGCTTTCCTTGAGTTTGCAGCCGAAGACTTGGGCGCAGACTACATTGCTACCGGCCATTATGTTCGTCGCCAAGACGTGAATGGTAAAAGCCGCTTGTTGCGCGGTTTAGATGGCAATAAAGATCAAAGTTACTTCCTTTATACTTTGAGCCACGAACAACTCGCCCAAAGTTTGTTCCCTGTGGGCGAGTTAGAGAAACCAGAAGTTCGCCGCATCGCTGAACAATTAGAACTCGTTACCGCGAAGAAAAAAGATTCCACCGGCATCTGCTTTATTGGTGAGCGCAAATTCCGGGATTTCCTGGGGCGCTATCTGCCAGCTCAACCCGGCCCAATTATGACTGTAGATGGTCAGCATATGGGTGAACATCAGGGCTTGATGTACCACACGCTAGGCCAGCGTAAAGGTTTAGGCATCGGTGGTACTAAAGACGGTGGTGATGACCCGTGGTATGTCGTAGACAAAGACGTGGCTAATAACATTTTGTTGGTTGCTCAAGGGCATGAACATCCACGTTTAATGTCTGTTGGCCTAATTGCCCAACAGCTACATTGGGTTGACAGAGAACCGGTCACGGCGGCTTTCCGCTGTGTAGTGAAAACCCGTTATCGTCAACAAGACATTCCTTGCACCGTGACGCCACTGGATGACGATCGCGTTGAGGTTCGGTTTGATGACCCCGTTGCGGCGGTCACGCCGGGACAGTCTGCGGTCTTCTACCAAGGTGAGGTCTGTCTTGGTGGTGGTATCATTGAAGCGCGTTATCCACTGACCGACTCGGTAATCAACTAAATCAGTCATCAGAACGTTTACAGGAGTGATCGTGGCGAAAAATTATTACGATATTACGTTAGCACTGGCGGGGATCTGCCAGTCTGCTCGCTTAGTACAGCAATTGGCTCATGAAGGCCAATGCGATAATGATGCATTGAACACGGTACTGGGCGGGCTGCTACAAACCAATCCGCCTTCAACCTTGGCGGTATATGGTGGAAACGAACAGTCTCTGAAAATGGGATTGGAAACATTGCAAAGTGTCTTAAACGCCAACCGTCAGGGGCCGGCTGCTGAACTCACTCGTTATACCCTAAGTTTGATGGTGCTGGAAAGAAAGCTCCATGCCAACAAGTCAGCCATGAATACCTTAGGAGATCGTATTAGTCAGCTTGATCGCCAGTTGGCACATTTCGATCTTGAATCCGAAACCATGATGAGTTCGCTGGCGGCGATTTATACTGATGTCATCAGCCCGCTTGGCCCGCGCATTCAGGTGACAGGTTCACCTGCTATTTTACAAAGCACATTGGTGCAGGCAAAAGTCCGTGCTGCCCTGCTGGCGGGTATCCGTTCTGCCGTGCTTTGGCAACAAGTCGGCGGAAGCCGTTTGCAGTTAATGTTCTCGCGAAATCGTCTGTTTAAACAGGCGCAGAGTATTCTTGCTCATAATTGAAATCTGATCTCAGGAGTTGCCACCGATGGAATTATCCTCACTGACCGCCGTTTCCCCGATTGATGGACGCTACGGCGACAAAGTCAGCGCACTGCGCCCAATCTTCAGCGAATTTGGTTTGCTGAAATTCCGTGTGCAGGTCGAAGTACGTTGGCTGCAAAAACTGGCCGCCTGTGCAGAAATCAAAGAAGTTCCCGCTTTTGATGCAAACGCAAACGCTTACCTTGATAAGATCGTGCAAGAATTCAATGAGCAAGATGCGCAACGCATTAAAACCATTGAACGCACCACTAATCACGATGTGAAAGCGGTTGAATACTTCTTAAAAGAAAAAGTAGAAAGCATCCCGGCACTGCACGCCGTATCAGAATTTATTCACTTCGCATGTACGTCAGAAGATATCAATAACCTGTCCCACGCCCTCATGTTGCAAACCGCGCGTCAGGATGTGGTATTACCGATGTGGCGTCAGATTATTGATTCAATTAAAGCGCTGGCACATCAGTACCGCGACTTACCACTGCTGTCCCGAACTCACGGTCAACCCGCAACACCATCCACTATTGGTAAAGAACTGGCGAACGTCGCTTACCGCATGGAACGCCAGTTCCACCAGTTGTCGCAAGTAGAAATCTTAGGGAAAATCAACGGCGCTGTAGGTAACTATAACGCTCATATTGTTGCTTATCCTGAAGTTGATTGGCATCAGTTCAGTGAAAGTTTTGTGACATCACTTGGGATCAACTGGAACCCATACACGACACAAATCGAACCTCACGACTACATAGCTGAATTGTTTGATTGTGTTGCTCGTTTCAATACCATTTTGATCGATTTTGATCGTGATATCTGGGGCTACATTGCACTGAATCACTTTAAGCAAAAAACTATCGCTGGTGAAATTGGTTCAAGTACTATGCCGCACAAAGTAAACCCAATCGACTTCGAAAACTCCGAGGGCAATCTTGGGTTATCAAATGCAGTACTCGGTCATTTGGCCAGTAAATTGCCGGTTTCACGCTGGCAGCGTGACCTGACTGACTCCACTGTGCTGCGTAATTTAGGTGTGGGTCTGGGTTATGCCGTGATTGCCTATCAGGCAACCATGAAAGGTATTAGCAAGCTGGAAGTCAACGAAGCGCACCTGTTGGAAGAATTGGATCATAACTGGGAAGTTCTGGCTGAACCAATCCAAACAGTAATGCGTCGCTATGGCATTGAAAAACCTTATGAAAAACTGAAGGAGTTGACGCGTGGAAAACGTGTCGATGCCGCAGGTATGCAGGCATTTATCGATAGCTTGGCTTTGCCAGAAGTAGAGAAGACTCGCTTAAAGGCAATGACCCCAGCCAATTATATTGGTCGTGCCACAACGATGGTCGATGAACTGAAGTAATGTTGTAATCTTAAACACAGGTGGCAGATCAATGTCACCTGTGTATCCCCTCTCTTTTCCTATTCCTTTACGTACTGCCCCTGTTTAGCCCCGGTTTAGCCGTTATCATTGATAATATCGGCAATGTCAAAAGGACGTTACAACCGCAGGAGCTATTATTTTTATGTTGAAGCAAACACTACTTTCCGTTGCCCTGATGGGTACCTGTACTGCCACAATGGCGGCTGATTACACCTACGTAGCAGGTGGGTTGCAATACGGTTCCATCAGCAGCAATTCGCGTTTCGACAAGCAATTTGACCAAAGTAATTACAGCCATATCGGCAAACGCGACATGGGTGGGCTTTACCTGAACGGCGGTTATGGTTTTGATAATGATCTATTTATTGATGCTCGCATCAGCAGCATTGCCAATAATGATCGTGGGCTTGCCGAAGCCGTCCTTGGCCTGGGCTACCATTTTGCTTTCTCTCCTAATGTTGATTTTTATACCTTAGTGGGTGGCAGTCGCCACGCAATGGTATTTGATGCCAGCAAAGATGGTAAAAAGACTAATACGTATAATAGCGCTACCGGTGAAGTCGGAATTAAAAGCAAGTTATCACAGGATATTGGTCTGGATGTTGCCTACCGTTTAGCGAACTATGATGGCCGTGCATTCCATGAAGCACGAGTCATGACAGATTATTCGCTAACACAAAATCTTGCTGCTGAAGTCGGTTATACCTACCATAATTGGAAAGTGAACGATCAGGCAATGCAAGTAGGTTTACGTTATAACTTCTAAGTCACTGTTTTAATTTTGACTTGTCGGGTAATATTAAATTACCCGACTAACGAATATCGAGGAATGTGGTATGCGGGTTCTGGTTGTTGAAGATAATGCTTTGTTGCGTCACCATCTTACGGTGCAAATGCGTGAAATGGGCCATCAAGTTGATGCTGCAGAAGATGCCAAAGAGGCAGACTATTTCTTGCAGGAACATGCTCCTGATATCGCAATTATCGATCTTGGCTTACCGGGTGAAGATGGATTGAGTCTTATCCGCCGCTGGCGTAGCCATCAGACAAACCTACCCATTCTAGTGTTGACCGCAAGGGAAAGTTGGCAAGATAAAGTCGCGGTACTAGAAGCCGGTGCAGATGATTACGTGACCAAGCCTTTTCATCTGGAGGAAGTCATCGCACGGATACAGGCTTTGATGCGACGTAATATTGGCCTCGCATCACAAGTTATTGAATTCCCTCCTTTTCAGATTGATCTCTCTCGCAGAGAACTGTGCGTTAATCAGCAACAAATTAAACTGACAGCTTTCGAGTACACCATTATTGAAACGCTTATTCGCAATGCTGGTAAAGTGGTCAGCAAAGATACATTAATGCTGCAACTGTATCCGGATGCCGAGCTGCGTGAAAGTCATACTATTGATGTATTAATGGGCCGTTTGCGTAAAAAACTGCAAGCAGAACATGAAGGCGAAGTGATTATGACCATCCGTGGTCAGGGATACCGTTTTGACGCCAACTAGACACCATGTTCAGAAAAAATAGCAAACCATTCTCCCTTCGTGCACGTTTTCTTATGGCGACAGCCGGTGTCATTTTAGCGCTGTCGCTATCTTATGGTATGGTCGCTGTAGTGGGTTATATTGTCAGCTTTCAAAAAAATACTTTTAGTGCGCATCGCAGTGAAAGTAATCTGTTTTTCAGTCTGGCTCAGTGGCATAACAATAAACTCAGCATCTCGGTCCCCCCAGAACTCGAACTGAACATTCCCACACAGGTTCTGATTTACGATAAAGATGGCAATATCCTATGGCGTCAACGCCATGTACCTGAACTTGAATCTCACATCGAAAAAAGCTGGTTGCAAAAACCGGGCATTCACGAGCTTGATACTGGAACTCATATCAGCAGTATGATGCTAGGGGATAATCCCAAGGCCCAAGATCAGCTAAAAAAATACGATGACACCGACAGCAGCGCATTAACCCACACTGTTTCGGTTAATACTTATCCAGCAACGTCCCGCTTACCACAACTGACTATTGTGGTCGTCGATACCATTCCACAGGAATTACAACGTTCAGACTTGGTTTGGAACTGGTTCAGCTACGTCCTACTGGCTAACTTATTGTTAGTATTACCATTACTGTGGTTAGCCGCATATTGGAGCCTCAGGCCAATTAAAGCTCTCGTCAGTCAGATAAGTCAGTTAGAAAAAGGCGAGCGTGAACAGTTAGATGAGAATCCACCGCGTGAATTGCAAAGTTTAGTGCGAAATCTCAATATTCTGCTCACAAATGAACGCCAACGTTATACCAAGTACCGCACAACACTGTCAGACCTAACTCATAGCCTCAAAACCCCACTAGC
Source organism: Yersinia vastinensis (assembly GCF_044905075.1). NCBI lineage: Bacteria > Pseudomonadati > Pseudomonadota > Gammaproteobacteria > Enterobacterales > Yersiniaceae > Yersinia > Yersinia vastinensis. The sequence goes on along the minus strand of NZ_CP173260.1, from coordinate 1,978,485 downwards.
AGTGTTACAAACAACGCTTCGCTCTTTACGTACCGGTAAACAGACCACCATTGAAGAAGTAGAACCTATCATGCTTGAGCAGATAAGCCGTATTTCTCAGCAGATTGGCTATTACCTACACCGTGCTAGTATGCGTTCCGAACATAATGTCCTCATTCGTGAAATTCACTCTGTGCCCGCGCTGCTAGACAGCCTATGCAGTGCACTAAATAAGGTTTATCAGCGCAAAGGCGTAGTACTTACACTGGATATCTCACCCGAGGTGACTTTCCTTGGTGAGCAAAATGACTTCATGGAAGTCATGGGAAATGTACTGGAAAATGCTTGCAAGTACTGCCTCGAATTCGTCGAGATAACCGCCCTGCACTCTGAAAAACAACTTACCATTGTCGTTGACGACGATGGACCGGGTATTCCCGAAAGTAAACGACAGTTAATCTTTCAACGAGGCCAGCGCGTCGATACTTTACGTCCAGGGCAAGGGCTTGGGCTATCTGTTGCCGCAGAAATTATTGAACAGTATCAAGGTAAGATAACCATCACTGAAAGTCCTTTGGGCGGTGCCAGAATGATGGTGACTTTTGGCCAGCAACATGATTATCACACTGATTAATAAAATTTGCCTGTCAGCCCCTGATACTGTTGGCTGGCATCCGTTATAATCACTGGCAAGCTCACCCCTATCTGGAATAAACATGGATTACCAACTCGATCTCGACTGGCCTGATTTTCTGCAACGCTATTGGCAGAAACGCCCTGTTATCCTCAAACGTGGCTTTAAAAACTTTATTGACCCACTTTCGCCTGATGAACTGGCTGGCTTGGCGATGGAGAATGAAGTAGATAGCCGTCTGGTTAGTCATGAGGAGGGTCGCTGGCAAGTCAGTCATGGTCCATTTGAGAGCTTTGATCATTTAGGTGAAACCAACTGGTCTCTTCTCGTGCAAGCAGTTGATCACTGGCATGAGCCTGCCGCCGCATTAATGCGCCCATTCCGCCCTCTGTCAGACTGGCGCATGGATGATTTAATGGTCTCCTTCTCAGTACCTGGTGGTGGTGTTGGCCCACACTTTGACCAGTATGATGTCTTTATTATTCAAGGTACTGGCCGTCGTCGCTGGCGAGTCGGCGAAAAAACAGAAATGAAGCAGCATTGTCCACACCCCGATTTGCTGCAAGTAGGGCCTTTCGATGCCATTATTGATGAAGAAATGGAGCCGGGTGACATTCTCTATATCCCACCAGGTTTTCCACATGAAGGCTATGCGCTTGAAAATGCGTTGAATTATTCGGTTGGTTTCCGTGCACCTAATGCACGAGAACTGGTCAGTGGTTTTGCCGACTATGTGCTTTCTCGTGAGCTAGGCAGCTACCGCTACAGCGATCCTGATTTGCAATTGCGGGAACACCCAGCAGAAATTAAGTCACAAGAGGTCGATAAACTACGGACGATGATGTTGGAGTTAGTCCAACAACCAGAAGATTTCCAAAGCTGGTTTGGTGAATTTATTTCTCAATCTCGCCATGAATTGGACCTTGCACCACCTGAGCCACCATATCCGGCTGGAGATGTATATCAATTACTCTTGCAAGGTGAAGAATTACAACGACTTAGTGGTCTTCGTGTGCTGCGCATTGGCAACCAATGCTTCGTTAACGGTGAGTTAATTGACACACCACATTTCCAGGCAGCAGATGCACTGTGCCAGCACTTCAGTGTTGATGCAGAAAAACTCGGTGACGCGCTGGAAGACCCTTCATTCTTGGCAATGTTAACTGCGTTAGTGAATAGTGGTTATTGGTATTTTAACGACTAATATCTCCAGCTTACGATGTAAAACGCCCCGATAAACGGGGCGTTTTTAATTACACAACTAATCTCATGCATCTTTGGCTCGTCTAGCGGTCAGTTCGGCAATTCGCATGATAACCGCAACTGCTTTCTCCATCCCCTCCAGCGTAATAAACTCATGTTTACCATGGTAGTTATAACCGCCAGTAAAGATATTCGGGCAAGGTAGCCCCATGAAAGACAACTGTGCACCATCAGTGCCACCGCGGATCGGCTTCATAATTGGCGTAATATCACAATCGCGCATCGCCTGCTGCGCCAGTTCAATAATATGCGGGTGCTTAATGATATGCTCACGCATATTGTAATAACTATCATCCATAACGATTTCGATATAGCAGTCTCGGTGTAAACCTTTACCTACCCGCTTGGCGATATCGACCATATTTTTCTTGCGTGCTTCAAAACCATCACGGCTAAAATCTCGCACAATGTAGTGCATTTCTGCACGCTCAACAGTACCTTTAATACTTTGTAGATGATAAAAACCGTCATAGCCTTCGGTACATTCTGGGGTTTCATCTACCGGTAATTCCTGATGGAAACGGGTTGCCAATGATAACGCATTCACCATAACCCCTTTGGCTGTGCCGGGATGAACATTATTCCCCACAATTTTTATTGTCACTGATGCCGCATTAAAGTTTTCAAATTCCAGCTCACCGACGCCACCGCCATCTACGGTATAGGCCCACTGAGCATCAAACTCCTCCACATTGAAGAAACGCGCACCTTTCCCCACTTCTTCATCTGGCGTAAATGCAATGCGGATATTCCCATGAGGGACATGACTGTGCTTTAGGCGCACCATCGCGGTAATAATCTCGGCAATACCGGCTTTATCATCGGCACCCAGTAACGTTTTACCGTCAGTGGTAATTAAAGTGTGTCCAAGTAACTGATGTAGCACTGGGAACATGACTGGAGACAGCACTTCATCCCCCATTCCCAAGGCAATGTCGCCACCACGATAGTTTTCAACAATCTGTGGATTAACATTTTTACCCGAGAAATCGGGAGAGGTATCAAGATGGGCAATAAAGCCAATGGTGGGGACCGGCCAGGCAACATTGGCAGGCAAAGTTGCCATTACGCAGCCATGGTCGCTCAAGCTAACCTGAGAAAAGCCCAACGCCTGTAACTCATGTTGTAACGCCTGAGCAAGCTTACGCTGCCCTTCAGTGCTCGGCACGGATTTTACATTGGCTTTTGCTTGTGTATCAAAAGAAACATAGTTGAAAAAGCGGTCGAGTAATTTGTCCATGGTTCCCACCCTCATAATAGTGAATATCATTATGGGGAAGTGATCATGATCAAATATTGCGTCAGGTCAGCTTTAGACAAACTTAAGCCAGAATAATAAGGTGCAATGCAGAAAACTCTGCCGGGTGATTTATTCATCAACCGACAGAGGATATTGCTTATTTATACATCAACCTGACTTAAATATGCCAATTAAGCAGGATAAATTAATCGCCCTGACGATTCTCCCCCCGCGTGGTGAGAAACTCACGCACATATTCCGGCACCACTTTACTGGCTAAACCATAATGTTTTTCATCAAACTGACTTTCCACCTGACTGGGTTCCAGATTCAACTCGACAGTATGAGCGCCATGCAAACTTGACTCATGAACAAACCCAGCAGCAGGATAAACGTGGCCGGAGGTTCCAATCGAAATAAAGAAGTCAGCCTCAGCCAGTGCCTTGTAAATTTCATCCATTCCCATTGGCATCTCACCAAACCACACAATATGTGGCCGAAGCGGCGAAGGGAATTGACAACAATGGCAACGTTCCTCAGGACTGAGGTCGCCAGGCCAGTCCAACACTTGACCAGACTGCGTGCAACGCACTTTCAGTAACTCACCATGCATGTGAATAACTCGCTTACTACCGGCTCTTTCATGCAAGTTATCAATGTTTTGTGTCACTAGCACAAAATTATCACCTAGCACTGCTTCCAAATCAGCCAGTGCGAAATGGGCAGCATTTGGTGCAATCTCCGGCTGCTGTAGCTGGCGGCGGCGCGCATTATAAAAAGACTGAACTAGCTCAGGATCCCGACGATACCCTTCAGGCGTGGCCACATCTTCCACCTGATGCTCTTCCCACAAACCATCAGCAGCACGAAAAGTTCGAATACCGGATTCTGCCGAAATACCGGCACCAGTAAGAACCACCACAAACGGTTTCTTCATTTCAGATGTTACCGCACTGTCTCGATGAAAAATGCGGGAGCGAAAACGTTGATGCCGCAAATGCTTATTCTTGCGAAACCGACATAGCCGATGGCGAATGCGCATAACTTTTTCCTTTTTTGATACCCTTTCAACTCAACGTTTGGATATTGTCATTATATTATTTAGATAGATGCAAAAACGCAGCGCCACGCACGCCACCTGCATCACCATAACGCGCTTTTTCAATGCGTGGCAATCGGGCTACACGTAATAAATGCTGCGGCAAACGTTTTGGCAGTTCCTGATAGATCTGTTCGAAGTTTGATAACCCACCGCCAATCACCACTAAATGGGGATCAAGCATTGTCAGCAAATTGCCCAGACACACCGCCAGCACATCCATAAAGCGTTCGACATGCGCCACAGCCTTAGATTCACCCGCATTATAGTGAGCAATAATCTCTACGGCTGGCAAGGATTGTTGATTGAAATGTTTGTACATCCATTCAAAACCACGCCCAGAAATATAATTTTCAATGCAGCCATGATGACCACAACCGCAGGGCACTCGCGGAATATCAGCCCCCAAAATATCCAGTGCATCTACCGGTAGACGAAAATGGCCGAATTCACCCGTAATATGATTACGTCCACCAACAATACTGCCATTGACAATAAGCCCACCGCCAACACCCGTACCCAGAATCAAACCCAAGACGGTGGGATAGTGGCGAAACTCAGGATCCCAAGCTTCAGATAGTGCAAAGCAGTTAGCGTCATTATCAATTTTAACTTCACGCCCAATCCGTTGCGAAAGATCGCCCTGCAACGATTGCCCCATTGCCGCAGGAACATTGGCGGTGAACACCGTTCCATCATCTGCGTTGGGTAAGCCGGGAATGCCAATACCTACACTGCCCCGCACTTTACAATATCCGTCTGCTTCCAGCGTCAAGTCCTGTAATGTTTGGAGTAATTGCTGATAATCTTCACGCGGTGTAGGGACTCGCTTATGCCAGATTCTTTGCAGGTTGGCATCAAAAACACCTAGCTCAATTTTGGTGCCGCCCATATCAAAACCGTAATACATAAGTTTGCCCTTATTAAAGATGAAATCTATTGCCCACTCAGTACCCGTGCCGGATCAATACGGCTGGCTCGGCGAGCAGGATACCAACTGGCAATCAAACTCAATACCAGCGCAGTTGCCAACACGCAGGCCACATCAAACCAGTGCAATTCTGACGGTAAAAAGTCAATGAAGTAGATATCGCCTGATAAAAATTGATGCCCGATCAACTTTTCTAACCCACGAATAATGTTGGTCAATTGCAAAGAGACTATCACGCCCACCACCGCCCCACTGACACTACCGATAAGACCGGCCAGCAAGCCATACCAGATAAAAATCGCGCGGATCAGGCCATCTTTGGCCCCGAGCGTACGAAGTACCGCAATATCGCTACTTTTATCTTTAACCGCCATGACCAGCGTGGACACAATATTAAAACTGGCGACGCCAATCACGAGTATCATAGCTAAGTACATGATTGTACGGATCATTTGGATATCTCGGTACATATAGCCATAAGTACCAATCCAGCTACTGATGTACACATAGGCATTCGTGACTTCACCAGCACTGCGTACCAGTTTGTTCGCGTTGTAGACGTCATCAACTTTTATGGCTATACCAGTGACACTGTCACCCATATCTAAATATTGTTGAGCATCTGCTAATGGCACTAATGCCAGACTATGATCTAACTGCCCACTCAATTCAAAAATGCCAGCGACCTGTAAACGAATGCGCTTAGCTTGCAGCAATTTATTCTCAGGATCGCTATTGGGAATCATCACTGTCAGCCATGATCCCTGCTTGACCCCCAAAGCCTCTGCCAGACCTTTACCCAAAATAATCTGCTGCTGACCCGCTTTGAAATTATCCCAAGCATGGTCAAGCACAAAACCTGGCAATGCACTCAGACGCGACTCTGCCTGTGGGTCAACACCTTTGACTGATACTGCACGCAATTGCGTCGCGTTTTCAATCAAGCCCGTAAAATTGATATAAGGTGCCGCTGCCACAATGCCGGGAACTTTTTCAATGCGCTGCAAGGTTTGGGGCCAGCCGCTGAACGGTTGATTAACCACAGCAATCTCACCGTGGGGTACGACGGCCAAAATACGGTTTTTTAGCTCACGTTCGAAACCATTCATTGCACTTAAACCGACGATCAATACCGCAACACCCAAAGCAATACCCAGTGTTGAAATGACCGAGATTAACGACACCATACCGCCGCGGCGGCGGCCACGGCTAAAACGCAAACCGATTAACAGTGACAGTGGCGAAACGCCCATTACTCTGCCCCCACCAACGTCAAGTGCTGCTGTAGCTGACCATCACGCATTTCTAACTGGCGACTCATTCGCTTAGCCAAATGTAAATCATGAGTCACCACTAAAAATGCTGTCCCTTGGCGAACATTCAGTTCACCCAGCAAATTAAAGATGCTATCGGCATTACGCTGATCGAGGTTGCCCGTCGGTTCATCGGCCAGAACCAAAGAGGGGTCATTGACTAATGAACGCGCGATAGCGACTCGTTGACGTTCCCCGCCCGATAATTCTGATGGACGGTGTTTACTGCGTTTTTCCAAACCAACCGCTGCTAACATAGCGCGCGCTTTTTCTTGCGCTTCACTCGGTTTAGCGCCACCAATTAACAGTGGCATGGCGACATTTTCCAACGCGGTAAAATCGGGCAGTAAATGGTGGAATTGATAGATAAAACCTAATTCTCGATTACGTAACTCTGCCTTTGCAGTAGAAGAAAGCTGGTTTAGTGAGCGCCCTTGATAAATAACCTCGCCAGAGGTAGGGGAATCCAACCCCCCCAGCAGGTGCAATAAGGTACTTTTGCCCGAACCAGAACTACCAACAATTGCCATCAGCTCGCCAGCTTCGATAGTAAACGACACATTGCGCAATACATCGGTATGTAGTTGGCCCTCCTGATAGCGTTTGCACAGGTTTAAACACTGTAATAAAGGATGGTTACTCATAGCGTAAAGCCTCAGCAGGTTGTGCGGCGGCAGCGCGCCAGGAAGGGTAAAGCGTAGACAGCAAAGCTATCGCCATTGCTACCAGAGCAATAACAATGACCTGAACAGGGTTAATCTCAACCGGTAATGTGGCACCATCAATCAATATACCGAGAACCGGAATTAGGGTATTCAATTGGCTGGCCAGTAAAATACCTAACCCAGCACCAAGCAACGCGCCAATGACCCCAGCAGTAGCCCCCTGCACCATAAACACCAACATGATTTGGCGGCGACTTAACCCCTGAGTTTGCAAAATAGCGACTTCGCCCTGTTTTTCCATGACTAACAGGCCTAGCGAGGTAATAATATTAAAGGCCGCGACAGCGATGATAAGACTCAGCAGCAGCCCCATCATATTTTTCTCCATCCTCACGGCTTGGAAAAGCTCGCCTTTGCGCTCACGCCAATCTTTCCACACCGTGCCTTCCGGCAAAGTCTGCTGGCTCAAGCTATCAACGCTCAGTGGCTGAGAAAGGAATAAACGCCAACCGGTAATATTACCTGCGGGATAGCGCATCAGCCGCGACGCATCCTGTTGATTAACCAACATTTGGTAACCATCAACTTCACTGTCTGCGGCAAATGTCCCGATAATATTAAACAGGCGCTGACTGGGAATGCGGCCCATCGGAGTAAACTGGCTGGCACTCGGCACCATTAAGCGCAATGTCTCACCCCGTTTAACCCCCAATTGACCCGCCAGTTTCTCACCGAGAATCATATTGTAGCTTCCCGGCTGCAAATCCTTTAGTTTCACATTGACCAAATAGTCTGCTAGCGGTTCATGCTGTTCTGGATCAACGCCCAGCATGACGCCAGCGGCTAAATTATGTGCACTTTGTAACACCACATCCGCCGTGGTCAAGGGCACAACATCAGTGACTCCCACCAATGATTTCAATGTTGAAGCAGGAATTTTGTTTGGGTCGAGAGAACCTTGTGGCGTGGTGATCAGCGCCTGTGGCATCAGCCCCAAAATATTATTCTGCAAATCGCGCTCAAAACCATTCATCACAGACAACACTGTAATTAATGCCATCACGCCCAGCGTAATGCCAATGGTAGAAAGCCACGAGACAAACCGACCAAAACGGTCAGATGCACGCCCGCGCATATAACGCAGGCCAATAAATAGTGCGACAGGTTGATACATGAAATCTGTTTAGATCCTGTTGCTAAAGCAAAGTGATCGAGGATAATAAAGGGTACAACCGCTTTATGGAACCATTAACCGTCTATATCTCCGGCTTTTATTCCAAATCAGAGCACCAATCTGTGGCTATCCCCTCGCACGTGCTAGGATAGCCGCCGAGAATTATGCTGATATTGAAACTCGGGTCAATGATACCCCAGTGATTGGTGTTGCAGGTTGGTCGCTATCAAGCATCCCTGCGGCGTCAAGGACGAAAGGTAAACCACATAGAAGAGACTGTTTAACTGCTTATGTCCCAACAACATCGTTATTCATTACCGACACGGCGTGGCGATACACGTCAGTTAGGCCAGTTGACCGGATCGGCTTGTGCAGTCGAATGCGCAGAAATCATTGAGCGCCATGATGGCCCGGTAATGTTAATTACCCCTGACATGCAAACGGCACTGCGCCTGCGTGATGAGATTCAACAATTCTCTCCGCGCCCAGTGAGCACCCTCTCTGATTGGGAAACTCTGCCTTACGACAGCTTCTCGCCTCATCAGGATATCATCTCAGCCCGTCTTTCTTGCTTGTATCATCTTCCATCGATGGAACGCGGCGTTATTATTCTTCCAATTAATACCCTGATGCAACGGGTTTGCCCGCATGAATTCCTGCATGGTCACGCGTTGGTCATGAAAAAGGGCCAGCATCTGTCACGCGATAAGTTGCGTGCACAACTTGAGCAAGCAGGATACCGCAGTGTTGATCAGGTGATGGAACACGGTGAGTTTGCCACTCGTGGGGCACTGCTAGATCTCTACCCGATGGGCAGCGAAGAACCGTATCGAATTGATTTTTTTGATGATGATATTGATAGCCTGCGTGTATTCGATGTTGATTCACAGCGCACACTGTCGGAAGTTGAGCAGATAAACTTACTGCCCGCCCATGAATTCCCGATAGACAAAACTGCGATAGAGCTGTTCCGTAGCCAGTGGCGCGAGCAATTTGACGTTCGTCGCGATGCTGAACATATTTATCAGCAAGTGAGTAAAGGCATCTGGCCTGCGGGTATTGAATACTGGCAGCCATTGTTTTTCAGCAAGCCATTGCCGACACTCTTTAGCTATTTACCTGAAAATACCTTACTGATTAATACCGGCGATCTGGAGCACTCAGCAGAACGTTTTTGGCTGGATGTTAACCAACGTTTTGAAAGCCGCCGCATTGACCCAATGCGGCCATTACTTGCACCTGAAACTCTGTGGTTGCGCGTTGATTCACTCTTTAGTGAGCTAAAATCTTGGCCACGCGTGCAGTTTAAGACGGATGTATTGCCAGCCAAAACCGCTAATACCAACTTGGATTATCAGGCATTACCTGATTTAGCCGTGCAGGCCCAGCAAAAGTCCCCGTTGGATAATCTGCGGCGTTTTATTGAGTCATTCAGCGGCAGTATTGTGTTCTCGGTTGAAAGTGAAGGCCGGCGTGAAACACTGCAAGACCTACTGGCACGAATAAAAATCAGCCCAACGCTGATAGCCCAGCTATCTCAAGCCAAGGCTCCTGGTCATTATCTGATGATTGGTGCTGCTGAACGCGGTTTTCTTGATACCGATAAACAGTTAGCGCTGATTTGTGAAAGTGATTTATTGGGCGAGCGCGTCAGCCGCCGCCGTCAGGATAATCGCCGGACGATTAATACTGACACGCTGATCCGCAACTTGGCAGAGCTGCGCCCCGGTCAGCCAGTGGTTCATCTAGAACACGGTGTTGGCCGCTATTTGGGTTTGACCACACTTGAAGCTGGCGGCATCAAAGCTGAATACCTAATATTGACCTATGCTGGCGAAGATAAGCTGTATGTCCCAGTATCCTCATTACATCTGATTAGCCGTTATTCTGGCGGGGCCGATGAGAATGCGCCACTGCATAAACTAGGCGGCGATGCCTGGAGTCGAGCACGCCAAAAAGCGGCAGAAAAAGTACGCGACGTGGCAGCAGAGCTGCTGGACATCTATGCGCAACGTGCGGCTAAATCTGGTTTTAAATTTAAACTCGATCGTGAGCAATACCAGTTATTCTGCCAAAGTTTCCCTTTTGAGACGACACCGGATCAAGAACAGGCAATTAATGCCGTTATCAGCGATATGTGTCAACCATTAGCGATGGATCGCTTGGTGTGTGGCGATGTGGGCTTTGGTAAAACCGAAGTCGCCATGCGAGCGGCCTTCCTTGCAGTGGCGAATAATAAACAAGTTGCGGTATTGGTACCGACCACCCTGCTCGCCCAACAGCATTTTGACAACTTCCGTGACCGCTTTGCAACCTGGCCGGTACGGATAGAAATGATGTCCCGTTTCCGTAGCGCCAAAGAGCAACAAGTGATTCTGGAGCAAGCCGCCGAAGGGAAAGTCGATATTATTATCGGCACCCATAAATTGCTGCAAAGTGACCTTCGTTGGCAAGATCTTGGCCTATTGATTGTTGATGAAGAACACCGCTTCGGGGTTCGCCATAAAGAACGAATCAAAGCCATGCGCGCCGATGTGGATATCTTGACGCTGACTGCCACGCCTATCCCGCGCACACTGAATATGGCGATGAGCGGCATGCGCGACTTGTCGATTATTGCCACGCCACCGGCACGCCGCCTGGCAGTAAAAACCTTTGTTCGTGAGTACGACAGCTTAGTGGTGCGAGAGGCGATTCTGCGTGAGGTTCTGCGTGGCGGGCAAGTTTATTATCTCTATAATGATGTGGAAAATATCGAAAAAGCCGCACAACGGCTGGCAGAGTTAGTCCCCGAGGCGCGCATTGCCATCGGCCACGGCCAGATGCGTGAGCGAGACCTTGAACGAGTGATGAATGATTTCCATCATCAGCGCTTTAACGTTCTGGTCTGCACTACGATTATCGAAACTGGGATTGATATTCCTAGTGCCAATACCATTATCATCGAACGAGCTGATCATTTTGGTCTGGCGCAGTTACATCAATTACGAGGCCGAGTCGGGCGCTCTCATCATCAAGCCTATGCTTACCTGCTCACTCCGAACCCAAAAGCGATGACCACCGATGCCAAAAAACGGTTAGAGGCCATTGCATCACTGGAAGATCTTGGTGCCGGCTTTGCATTAGCGACCCATGATTTGGAGATTCGTGGTGCCGGCGAGCTATTAGGCGAAGATCAAAGTGGCCAGATGACCACTATTGGTTTCTCACTGTATATGGAGCTACTGGAAAGCGCGGTTGACGCACTGAAAGAAGGCCGGGAGCCATCGCTGGAAGATTTGACCAGCAATCAAACCGAAATTGAAATGCGCATGCCGGTTTTACTGCCAGAAGACTTTATTCCAGATGTGAATGTCCGTCTTTCGTTCTATAAGCGTATTGCTAGTGCACGTAATGAAACCGAGCTTTACGAGTTAAAAGTTGAGCTTATCGACCGCTTTGGCAAACTGCCGGATGCGGCCCGTTACCTACTCCATACTGCACAGTTGCGCCAACAAGCTCAGTCGTTAGGTATCAAGCGCATTGAAGGTAATGAGCGCGGTGGTTTCATCGAGTTTGGTGACAAAAACAAAGTGGATCCGGTTTATTTGATTGGTTTGTTACAGCGCCAACCACAGATATACCGATTAGAAGGGCCAACCAAACTGAAGTTTATGCAGGACTTGAGTGATCGGACACAGCGGCTGAAATTTATCAGTGAACTGTTAGCCGCTTTTGCTCAACATCGCGTGGCTCAATAAGCTCATTAACACGGGTTTCAGCAAAGAGAAACCCGTGTTAATGCTAATGCCACTCGCTTATCAAGCACGTTAAACGATCAGAATTAACACTAAACACGGGTTCTTAATTCAAGGTTTTGGACAACAGATTTTGTATTATGCTCGGTTATTCAGTATCAGTTGACCATTTTTATCGATTGGAATCTGCGTGCCTGGATCACGATCCATGCGAATTTTTCCCTGCTGATCACCAATTTTGTAGGTTACGTCATATCCCAACATTTTCTGTGACTTATCGTAAACAGTTTGGCAACGTTGCTGAGTTGTTGTGTAAGTATCACCCTCTTGCATATTACTTTGGACGCGATTACCGGCGTATCCGCCCGCCAATGCGCCAGCAACCGTAGCAATATCTTTACCTCGACCTCCGCCAACCTGATGGCCCAGCACCCCACCAGCCACGGCACCCAAAACCGAACCGGCTATCTGATGCTCATCCTGAACCGGCTTACGGTGCGTGACGGTCACATTACGACATTCCTGACGAGGTGTTTTAATCGTCTCTTTAATCGGTGTCGCAGTAAGAACTTGTGCATATTGCGGTGCGCCAGAGAAGACATTCATACTCGCGACAGCGGCAATTCCCAGAGCAGCCGCAATACCGATACCCACACCTGCTAACATTGATTTGTTCACAGGAAATCCTCCTGAAAGTGTTACCACGCATCTTATGCCCCAGAATTCCAAGGTAAAAAATGAAAATCTGACAGCGTCCGGCAGTTGAGGGATTGCCTCTTATTTCCGGAATACGGCGTGCATGACTTGCCGTCTGTAAACACATGTGAGTCTGCACAATCTACTTTGACCTAGCAATAAGACAAATGGACTAAACACCCAGATAATAGGTGTGAATGAATGTGTTTAGGAGTAATCCGACTGCTGAGATTTGTTATTGCGGAGTTTTATGCTGAAAATTTAGCATTACGTGCGAATGACTTTAGCTTTCCGTGCGCTGATAAACGTAAAAGCCGCCACCATCAACAATGGTAGCGGCTTGTTTACCTGTCATACTTCAAGTTGCATGTGCGTTAGTTACGCTCAATAACCCGAATCACTGACCACCGTCAGCCCATCGGGCTTCTCTTGTTTACCGCCTTCCTGCAACTCGAATTATTTGGGTATCGAATAATAAAAGTCATTAATGGAGCTTTAATCGTGGCCGAATAACCCGATTAATCCCGCCCACTAACATCATCAAGCCGGTCTTAGTATAACCATGCAATGCCACCTGATGCATACGATACAGTGAGATATAGACAACACGGGCGACACGCCCTTCTACCATCATTGAACCGCGCATCAGGTTACCCATCAAGCTACCGACGGTACTGAATTTCGACAGTGAAACCAGTGAACCGTGATCCTTATAAATATAAGGTTTCAGCGGCTGATCATTGAGCAAGGCCAGAATGTTGCTGTAGCAGCGGCTAGCCATCTGATGTGCAGATTGCGCACGCGGTGGTACGAAACCACCACTTGGTTGTGGGCAAGAAGCACAATCACCAATCGCAAAAATATTCGGATCACGGGTTGTTTGCAGGGTCGGCTCAACCACCAATTGATTAATGCGGTTGGTTTCCAGCCCAGCGATATCTTTCATAAAGTCTGGCGCTTTGATACCCGCCGCCCACACCATCAGATCAGCATTGATGAACTCACCCTCTTTGGTATTCAGGCCTTTCTCATCTGCGCTGGTCACCATGGTTTTGGTCAATACACGAACACCCAGTTTAATCAGTTCCTGATGAGCAGCCGCTGAAATACGCGGTGGCAAGGCTGGTAAAATACGTTCACCTGCCTCAACTAGCGTGACATTCAGCGCCTGATTGTCCAAGCCCTCAAAACCGTAGCTATGCAACTGTTTCACTGCATTGTGCAGTTCGGCAGACAGCTCAACACCAGTGGCCCCACCGCCGACGATGGCGATATTAACTTTGCCCTTTTCACCCGGTTGCGCTGAATATTTCAGGAATAGGTTAAGCATCTCATTATGGAAGCGGTGTGCCTGATGTGGGTTATCAAGGAAGATACAGTGCTCTTTTACACCCGGCGTCCCAAAATCATTCGAGGTACTGCCCAGCGCCATCACCAGAATGTCATAGGTCAATTCACGTTGCGTCACCAGCACATCGCCATGTTCGTCGCAAATTTCAGCCAAACTAAGGGTTTTGGTTTCACGATTAATATCGGTCAAAGAACCCAATTGGAAATTAAAATAGTGGTTACGGGCATGAGCAAGATAGCTCAGTGCATCAACACCATCATCCAGAGAGCCGGTGGCCACTTCATGTAACAACGGCTTCCACAAGTGACTATGGTTACGATCCACTAAAACGATCTCGGCTTTTTTGCTACGGCCCAGCTTGTGACCCAGACTGGTTGCCAGCTCAAGACCGCCAGCACCACCACCAATAATAACGATTTTTTTCTTCGGCGTTGTCAAAATGACCCCCTAAATGTGAACCAATTGTTAGCTAAGGGTAAACTAATAATATCCTTAGATAACATAGGGTTCGCTGATGCTAATTCAATAATCTGCTGTCAGAATATCATGCAGGGTTATTTGGTCATACCAAAATTGATATATATCAACTTTTTTTGATTAAAGTGGCAGCAGAGAGAATTTTTCTGGAAGAGGATTCAAATAGTTAGCACTTAGTCACAGTTTGCGATTTTTCTATTTGATGTGGAATAAAAAACCATTCTAGCGCTTTAAGTCATAAAAATGGCCTGAAAAAAGTCTATTGCTACCTTTTTTCAAGCCAAGTCATAAAGTCTACGCCGCACTACAATTAACCAATCATTAACAAAAAGTCCGTTTGATTGTGAATTGTTGACCCACTCTGCGTTGACTAACCGAGTGTTTTAAACGCCTTGATTCGCTGCAGATGAGGAGAAAGATCCTTAAACTTGTGTGTCTGTTTATCATCCCAGACAATTTCATAATAAGGATGCAAATCACCGGCTGTCCGTTGGCTATCGAGCATTTCATCATGACGTGAGAGTACAACCAAACAGCGATCGCGATTTTTCTCACGAAAATCAGTAATACACTTACTGGCGATATCGACATACTCTTCGGGGCGATCAATTTTACCGCTCATATTGTCCTGCGGATAAAGGTTTGGATTGAAAGCCACCTGACGGATCCCACACAGGAAACCAATACGTTCAGCCCAAAAACCACCTAAACCCACACCGCAAATCAGCGACTTAGCATCGCCACCCTGCTGGATGGCTTTATCAACTTCTTTCAGTAAATGCTGCATGTCATGGCGCGGATGCAATGTGCTGTAACTGATAAAACGCACATCCGGGTCGATAAATTGCAGTTGCAGGACTTTCTCATGATTACCCGGGCTGTTGGAATCAAAACCATGTAAATAGACGATCATATTTATCCTCGCTACGACATTTGTTTATGCGCATCCCAACGCTCACTGAGTGCTGTTAATGCCTTATTCGCCTGCTGCCAACGCGATGATGCCATCAACACTTGGCGGCTGAACTGCCCAGAATGATACAAGCGCGCCACTTGGTCTGCTTTGACCGGAGACAGGTTATCTAGCACACTTACCGCGCCCTTGCGGTTATTACACACCAGAATCATATCGCAGCCCGCATCCAAAGAGGCTTGCCCACGCTCGGCATAACTGCCCATGATTGCAGCACCTTCCATCGATAAATCATCGGAGAAAATGATGCCATCGAATCCTAACTCTTGACGCAGTATGTTTTGCAGCCAGTAGGATGAACCACTGGCAGGCCGCGCATCTGCTTCAGTATAAATCACATGCGCCGGCATAATGGCATCAAGTAATCCTCGTGCAATCAGTTCGCGAAATATAACCATATCATGAGTACGGATTTCTGCCAGTGGTCGATTATCACGTGGCGTTTCTTTATGTGAGTCTGCCGTCACTGCACCATGACCTGGGAAGTGTTTGCCTGTGGTTTTCATGCCAGCACTGTGCATCCCTCGGATAAAACACTCAGCCATATTCAGCGCCTGCTGCGGGTCACTGTGAAATGAACGCTCACCGATGGCTGCACTGACATGACCAATATCCAATACCGGGGCAAAACTAATGTCGATATCCATAGATATCATTTCAGCCGCCATCAACCACCCCGCCTCTTGCGCCAATTGAGCCGCCGTCGCTGCATCATTAATAGTTGCAAACGACTGAGCCGCGGGTAGGCGAGTAAAACCCTCACGAAAACGTTGGACTCTGCCACCTTCCTGATCAACGGCCACCACCAGACGCTCATGAGATGCCGCCCTAATTTGGCGAACTAACTCACGTAGCTGTTCGGCATCATGAAAATTACGGCTAAATAAAATCAAACCGCCCACCAGCGGGTGTTTTAAAATTTCGCGTTCTTCAGCATCCAGCTCGTAGCTGGCAACGTCTAACATCACTGGACCCACGGCAACTCCATAAATTTTATTTTTAACATCAGAAAGACAGATTAAATCGCTGACGCAGCGGCGCAGCCCATTGTAAAAATTCACTGTTCCCAGTCTGCTGCCAGCGCACTTCAAACCACATCAGCATCAGATAATCAATCCATGACATCCAGCGCAGTATCTGGCGCGATAGGCGCTCAATGTCATGATAACCCTGCTCACAGCGGCAATAGTGCTGTAAAAAAGTTTGCTGCTGTTGCACTGACCAACCATTCCCACAAAACAACGCGGCAATATCAAGTGCAATATCACCATCCGCGGCATATTCCCAATCAATTAATTTCAGCCCCGTTGGGGTGTCTAAGAGATTCCCGGGATGAATGTCCATATGCAGAGGTGCGAGTTTCACCGGTTGTGGTAATGGACTGCGGATAAAATGATGGTGAAGGCGCAGCCATTCCGGCGAACGACGCCGCGAATCAATCAGGCAACCATAACGCATGAGCTGGGTGCGCAAATCCAGACGATAGCCACTAGCGGGCAAATGGTGCAAGCGAGCCAGTAATAGCGACAACTGACCATTATCTGATAATTCAATGAATTGCTCTTGAGTGACAACGTCACCTTCAAGCCAATTGACCACCAACCACCGTGGGTTGGCTGCAATAACTGTTGGTGATACATGGCAATTGGCCACATGTCGCAGCAACTTACGCTCTTGTCTCCGGTTCACACCCAACTGCGTTTTCTGCACTGACTGTTCGCGCGCCAGCCAGTCAATATTCGGGGCGGTATTTGACCGGTGAGAAATACGCCAACTCTCGCCGGTCAGGCCAGACACCGGACTAATTTGACAATCGGCGATTTTCACCGCCGGATGAATGCTTTCTATCAACGCATACAGCGAGGGATCAACGCTTGACTGGGCCATTACCTGACCAGATGATTTCGCCAGTTTGCACTTGCATCAATTGCATTTCGATAGTCGGTGATTTCACATCACCACTCACATCGCTGTACAGCACATATTGAGCGCTGACATAACGAGCCAGACCAATCGCTTTGCTACGCGAACCTAGGCTATCTTCTTCCGATAATCCCAATGTTTGTTTGGCAACTGCCAACTGCTGTGGCGAGATCAAGACAAACTTTTTATTGGATGTCAGCACTTGGTGCAATGCCGAGGTGGCCTTTGCCGTTTGTAGCGCACCATTGGTGTTATTTTTGACGCTATCAAGCAGCAATATGCTGCCATTGGCCACATCATTGCTATTAACCATTTGGGCAACTAAAGGCTCGACACTGGCAGTCCAGTCAATCGACTGCTGCATCTTGGGTGGCTGTGGCACAGTGTCTACAGGGGGGGGTGTCTCAATGACGGGCGGAGTCACCGGTTCGATAGTGACAGGTGGCGTTGTTGGCTCAACAGGGGGGCGCGTGATACACCCCGTCAGCACTAAGGCTGCCAGAGCCACAGATAAATACCTTTTCATTGTTTCACTCCAACGGCACGATTATATCCCCTTCTTCCTGACATTGCAGGGCGTTCACTTACTGGCTATCTGCAACGCCAATTCTTCGGGTATAAAAATCTAGCGGTTATAAAAATAGATGTAGGCGCGCACTCTGCGCATTAAAATTATTATTAACTGATTGAATATTAACATCATTATCTGGTGCAATAACAATCGAGCGCGGCGCTTCCAGCGGCGGAACATCCAAGCCCTGCGCATCATACCAATAAAAGCGGTAGTTTATTTTTATCGGCTTATTCTGACTGTTGGTAAGAACCGAACGTGCAACATTATCACCTGAGGATGTTGAGACTGCTGGCTGTGAGGCCAAAATGCCCGCAGTCAGTACCGACGAATCCATTACTACAGTTTGCTGTTTATTCACCGCAATCCCTTTCGGGCTGCTACACCCCAGCAACGTTGCTATGCTCACGCACGCAATCACCGGTAATAAAAACGCCTTTGTGCGGCGCATAGGCTTACCTCAGTTAAATGTCGTTATTCATGAGACAACAAAGGGCCTAGCTCACGACCACCAACCAAATGCATATGGATATGGTAGACCACCTGCCCAGCATGGCGATTGCAGTTGATAATGAGGCGATAGCCATCTTCAGCAATACCTTCTTGCTCTGCAAGTTTAGCAGCCACGGTGATCATTCGGCCTAGTGTTGCCTCGTGTTCTACCGTGACATCATTCACAGTTGGAATAAGAATGTTGGGAATGATTAAGATATGGGTGGGTGCCTGCGGGGCGATATCACGAAACGCGGTGACCAGCTCATCTTGGTAAACCACGTCGGCAGGAATTTCACGGCGGATAATTTTGCTGAAAATCGTTTCTTCGGCCATAACGCATTTCCTTGATCATGATAAAAATAGGGAATGCGTAGTATGAGCGACAATTTCTATTGATTTCAACCTCAATCATCAGCCACGGGCATAAGCCGCTGCTTTTTCAAACAAAGCCTGATCCGGACGAATACCGGTATACAACACAAATTGCTCAACTGCCTGAATAGCAAAGACTTCAGCACCAGTAATTACCGTTTTATTTTGTGCTTTGGCATCGCTTATTAATGGCGTAATGGCGGGCAGTGCCACAACATCAAAAATAACCTCCGCTTGATTGACTTCGCTCTGGGTAAAAGCCATGTTGTCGGCATCTTTGCCACCAGCCATGCCCACAGGGGTAGCGTTAATAAGCATATCGGCCTGCACACCTTGCATATCAGGCTGATAGATGTAGCCAGATTGTTCAGCAAGTTGCTTACCGGTCTTTTCATTGGTCGCGATAATAAATCCCTGTTTAAAACCGGCATTTTTCAGCGCAAAAGCCACCGCCTTCGCCATTCCACCACTGCCGCGCAAAGCAAAAACTTTGTTGGGTGATACCTGATAGGTCTGGAGCAGTTTCGCAATAGCGATATAGTCGGTGTTGTACGCTTTCAGATATCCATCCGTATTAACCAAGGTATTAACTGAATTAATTGCTGCGGCTGATGGATCCATCTCATCCACCATCGGGATAACCGCCTCTTTGAATGGCATTGAGATGGCACAACCACGAAATCCTAGCGCCCTCACCCCACCAATTGCCGCTGTCAGATCTGTCGTGGTAAAGGCTTTATACAGATAGTCGAGATCCAGGGCATCGTACAAAAAATTGTGGAAACGAGTGCCAAAATTACTGGGTCTAGCAGCCAAAGAAATACACACCTTGGTGTCTTTGTTTAAATATCGGGTCATCATCTCACCTTAAATAATTAAGCTTGCTGTGATAAAAATTATCGGCTAAAAAGATGATATTAAAAACTGCTGACTTTTCGTCAATTGAGTTCCTCTTTTATGACCAGCCGACGCCTTGAACAACAATATTTACGATTATTGAACCTGGTCGGTGTACAGCCGGTTGAGATTACATTGCAAGAACTCGCCGATAAACTCAGTTGTTCCAAGCGCCACATGCGGACATTATTAGTTCAAATGCAGCAAGCTGGCTGGTTAATCTGGCAGGCGGAAGCTGGTCGTGGCCGTCGGTCACATCTGCAACTATTGCGGAACACTCATCAATTATTGATCGAAAAAGCGGAACAGTTGCTTGATGCGGGTGATTTTAATGGCGCTATTGCACTACTCGGAAAAGATAAACAGCTTATCACTCCGTTGCTGCGAACTAAGCTGGGATATCGGGTGCGGGATGACTATCAAGCATTACGTATCCCTTACTATCGAACCATGCCAAACCTTTGTCCCGGCACGCCACTGCGTCGCTCCGAACGGCATTTAGTACGGCAGATTTTTAATGGACTGACGCGAATAGACGAGGAAACCGGTGAGGTAACGACAGATTTAGCTCATCGTTGGCGTAGATTAGCCCCTCTGCACTGGCGCTTTTATTTACGCCCTGCGGTGCAGTTCCACGATGGACGAGAGCTTTCCAGCCGTGATGTCGTCAGCTCATTAACCCGCTGCGCCAAGCTGCCTCTGTTTTCACATATCCGCCAAGTTAGTCAACATGGGTTGCTGGGGGTGGTTATTGAGCTTAATCAGCCAGATTCTCAGCTTCCCTTATTGCTGGCCCATCATAGCGCACTGATTTTGCCTGAAGACTCTGTTTCACAACCAGATTTTGCCAAGCACCCTGTAGGAACCGGCCCCTATCGGGTCGCCGAAAACGATGACTGGCATTTGCAGATGAAATCTTTTGACCACTATTTTGGTTTTCGTGGTCTGTTAGACGAAGTTGAAGTCCTTATCTTTCCTGATCTAGCCCGTCAGCCAAGTACCTCCCCACAGGCATTATCAGAGCAACTGAGCATAGCGAATATCCAAAGTGCGACTTGGCTGAGTTCCAGTATCAGTGATATTGATTATGTCTCTGGTTTTGCTGCTGGCCTGACCGGTAAACCATCCGATGCAACGCAAGAAATGTTTCTGGAGCGAGGCGGATACTTTTTACTGTGTGATAGCCGCTCGCCACACTGGCGTAGCATTAAGCAGCGCTGCTGGTTACGAGAAACCCTCAATCCCTATAATCTCATTCAACGTTTAATTGACCCTATTCGTCCTTTCTGGGTCCCTGCGAGTAGTGTGTTACCCACATGGTTTCACGGCATTGATTCCGGGGATAAATGCTCTCCTTTCACTACTCCTCCCGTTACTCCCGATGAAATGCCGGTACTGACGCTGGCTTATCATGCACAACACCCAGAATATGCCATGTTAGTGACGGAAATGACGCACATTCTGGCGACACAAGGCATCCGTCTGGAAGCATCCGAGCTTGATTACACCACTTGGGCCAGCGGTGATGCGAATGTTGATTTGTGGTTGGGGACAGTCAATTTTGCTATTCCCGAAGAGTGGAATGTCGCGGCTTGGTTATTGGGTTCCCCATTACTGCGCCAATCCATCACTGGTGGTGATGAAGATCGTTTACAAGCCTACCTCAATGATTGGCGCAACCAATCCCTCAACGTCGAACAATTGATCAGAGATGTCATTGCCACTGGCTGGTTGCAGCCATTATTCCACCACTGGATGCGCCTCAAAGCCCCCGAGCAAGCCCAAGGTGCTCACTTGAATAACCTCGGTTGGTTTGATTTCCAAACCACTTGGCTAGAGCCAGAATAACAATGACTGATATTAACAAGGTAGAATCAATTAAGAGCAAATATTAATATTGCAGAAGATAGCGAGTGGTTTTATATAAATATTTAATTTAAGTTCCATTTAAAAATATCATTTAAACTAACGCGTAAAATTAACTTTATGATTTAACAACGACCTTTAGCAACAGCCGTTAACCAGGGCGAAAGCTCGTTATTATTTCTTGACGGCGATCATGGTTGAATGGTATTTACTCTTCAAGGGAAGTAAGAGTATTGGTTATTAAATTACAACATTAAACATACATAATTAAAATAAATTCATAGCTTAAAATAAATAATAACAAGAAATACTTTCCTTAATGGACTAAACCAAGAAATGATTTCTTGGCATAAGTAATCAATGGAGGAGTACACTATGTCTCGTTTAAAAAAAGAAATCACTGAAACTAAAACTGCAATTGGCACCAATAAAGCTAAAAAAAATCAACCTCAACATCTCGCTGATGATCTCCTTGATCAGATCGCTGGTGGCTGGGTAAATGCGTTCTTAAACTGGTCTAGAAGCTTTTAGATTTAAATGCTAAACGACGGGGCTACCAATTGGTGGCCCCTATTTAACTTGCTTTACAGTCCAGAATTTCAATTTCTGGAAGGAGTGTAGAGGTATGGGTCATTTACTAACAAAAAAAAGGATTAAACATTTTGAAATAATCTTAAAAATAAGTGAGCGCTGTAATATAAATTGTGATTATTGCTATGTATTTAACAAAGGAAATTCAGATGCTGATAACAATCCAGCTAGAATTTCCAATAAAAACATTGGTCATCTAGCCAATTTTTTACAACGAGCCTGTTTGGAGTATGAGATTGATACTTTACAAATTGATTTTCATGGTGGAGAACCACTACTAATGAAAAAAGAACACTTCGCCAATATGTGTATTCAATTAATTTCAGGTAACTATTGTGGCTCAAATATCAGGCTCGCATTGCAAACCAACGGCATACTTATTGACGATGAATGGATATCGTTATTCGAAAAGTATTCAGTGAATGTCAGTCTCTCAATTGACGGCCCTAAACATATTAATGATCGTCATCGCCTAGACACCAAAGGGCGTAGCACTTATGAAGGCACTGTTCGTGGCCTCCGTCTGCTTCAAAGTGCTTATCAACAAGGTAGGCTCCCCTCCGCCCCTGGAATTTTGTGTGTCGCTAATGCTCAGGCAAACGACGCTGAAATCTATCGACACTTCGTTGACGATTTGGGTGTTTACGGTTTTGATTTTCTAATACCTGATGACTCTTACAACGATGTGAATATTGATCCTATCGGAATTGGTCGATTTCTCAATGAGGCGTTGGATGAGTGGGTGAAGGACAATAATCCCAAGATATTTGTTCGCCACTTCCAAACGCACTTTGCCAGCCTACTCGGTGTAAAAAATATTGGTATTTTAGGGCAGTCATCAAATATCACTGGGGTATATGCCTTTACTGTCAGCTCAGATGGCTCTATACGTGTGGATGATACCTTACGATCAACATCAGACCGAATATTCAATACTATTGGCCATATTTCTGAAATCAATCTGTCTGATGTATTAAATAGTCCACAAGCCCAAGAATATTCTTCCATTGGACAATGCCTGCCAAACGAATGTAAAGGTTGTATTTGGGAAAACATCTGTACCGGTGGGCGTTTAGTCAATCGATTTTCATCTGAAGAGCGCTTTAAGCACAAGTCCGTTTATTGTTATTCCATAAGAAGTTTTCTAAGCCGCGCATCTGCCCATCTACTGAATATGGGCATCAAGGAAGAACGTATTATGACATCAATTTGCCAATAACTGGATACATGGTGAAGGAGCGCCTTCAAATTGATTAATAGACACCCTATTTTCAGACCGGAAGCTATAGAACATAGTTTTCATCATTGGCTAGGTAGCCCGCAAGTCATTACCCCTGTTGGCGCGTCTATTTGGGTCATGCTCGCACTGGCGCTTATTATCGGCCTCATTGCATTTTTGGTCGTAGGTGATTACACGCAAAGAGTCACTCTGACCGGTACCGTTATTCACCACCCTGCCGTGGCGCGAATAACCCCCTCTCATGATGGAGTTATTGTCAGCAGCTTCGCTGCGGAGGGGAAAATGGTTCGTGCAGGGGAGGTGATTTTTATCGTGAACATGGAAACGCAAACAGCGAATGGCGGCACAAAACATCAAATAACTTCATCATTAAAATCTCAGAAAGCCACCATTGAGCGAGAAATAAAACTCAAATCAGCGGCAGCAGATACCGAGAAAAGCTTTCTTGCCCAGAACCTAAAAAATAAAGAAGTTGAACTGCAAAAAATGAATGGTTTGCTTACTCAATCAGCACAACAAACATCATGGTTACTGAAAAAAGCAGAGCACTTCAAGAGATTAGTTCACAAAGGGATAGCCCTTGAAACAGAACATATGAGCCGCCGCTCCGAGTATTACAATGCCTCAATTCAGCTTGCTGCCTTCCAACGAGAAAAGGTGAAACTACAGGGGGAAATTATCAGCATCAAAGCTAGGCTAGCAGTAATTCGCAACGAGGTTGAGTCCTCACTAGAGATGTTACTCCGGCAGACTGCACGGTTGGACCAAGATTTAGTATCGGTTGAAGAGCGACGAGAATTGCATGTAACATCGCCTATTACTGGCACATTAACCGGTATTACAGGATTAACCGGCCACACTGTTCAGGCAACCCAAGAATTGGCAAGTGTTGTACCAGCATCGGGGCACGCCGAAGTGGAGATTTTTGCCACTGCCGAAGCTATCGGTGAATTACGTGAGGGCCAGTCAGTAAGATTGCGCTTCGACGCCTACCCCTACCAATGGTTTGGGCAATATAGCGGCACAGTAAAGTCAATTTCGGCTACCTCAATCGAGCAAAACTTAGATGTAAATAGAGGGTAGGCTCGTCAGTTGCCACTGCGGTATTTCCAAGTGCGAGTGAGTCCTAAAAATAACGGGGTACTTCTGGCAGGGAAAACCTATCCTCTACGTCCAGGAATCGGTGTTGAAACTGATATCTTCATCAGGAAACGACCACTCTACCAATGGTTACTTTTTCCCCTCAAAAATAGTCATATCACCACTCAAAGTAAGCCGAGAGATGCCGCATGAAAAGTTACTTTTCTCCTCTCCGACAACGCTTGCCACTAGTGATGCAAACCGAGGCAACAGAGTGCGGGCTGGCCTGTATGGCGATGATTGCAAGCTATTATGGTCTTAACATGGATCTCCATGCCCTGCGTAAACACTTTCAAGTGTCGCTGAAAGGGATGAGTTTGCGGAATCTTATCGTGCTTGCCGATCGCTTATCCTTAGGTTCGCGTCCCGTGCAGGCTGATATGGACAGCGCTCATCAGCTAAGAACCCCCTGTATCCTGCATTGGTCATTTAACCACTTTGTGGTACTGAAAAAATTTTCTCGCCACGGAGCCATCATCCTAGACCCAGCCAAAGGTGAACGCCGAATTTCTTTTACTGAGTTATCCCAGCATTTTACCGGTATCGCACTTGAAGTTTGGCCTAATCAGAATTTTCAGCGCCGGACTGAAAAAAAAACCATTCGGCTGCTGGATATGTTCAAAAATGTATCAGGGTTGCCACGGGCTTTAACCCAAGTATTAACCCTTTCGCTATGCATCGAACTTCTTGCTATGGTCGTACCGATGGCAGCTCAATTCACTATCGATATGGTGTTAAAGTCTGGCGATATTGATTTGGTATCACTGATAACTTGGGGAATTATTGCTTTATTGCTCTTTAGAGCCTTGTTCAGCCTAGTTCGAGCTTGGGCGGTTATCTCTGTTAAATACACATTGGGCATCCAATGGAACTCTGGACTTTTTAGTCATTTGATCCGATTACCTGTGTCCTATTTCGAAAAGCGCCATATTGGTGATGTCAGTTCACGCTTTAACTCGCTGTCAGTTGTGCAAGATGCTTTTACCGCGGAAATGGTGGCATCGCTGCTGGATATTGTGGTGATCATTGGGCTGTTCTTTCTGATGTGGGCCTATAATGGCCAGCTCGTAGTCATTGTTGTATTGATATCCGTTCTCTATGCTGCCATCAAATTCTTTCTTTTTGGTGCCTATCGTTCTGCCAATCTGGAAGCTATTGCTCACGAAGCTAAACAACAGTCGCATTTCCTCGAAACCATTCGCGGAATCGCGTGCGTCAAAATCTTTGATCTAGTTGAACGTCGGCGATCTGATTGGCTCAATTTAGTTATCGATGAAGCTAATGCCAAAGCCTACCTTTTTAAAATAGATCTGGCGACACAGACTATAGGTCTTTTGTTAATCGGCTTGTCCTCGGCGATAACATTATGGTTAGGAGCTAAACTGATCGGTGAAGGCACGGCGACTACAGGCATGCTGTTTGCTTTCTTGATTTATTCGGATATGTACATCACTCGAGCCATACGAGTCATTGATTCTATTATCAAACTACGTTTGATTGATATGCACAGTGAGCGTCTCTCCGACGTCGCGCTTGCCCTTCCAGAGCTTGAAATAGGTGAGAAAAATGTGGCTACGCCCAATACCATTGCTGGCGACATTGAAGTTAAGGGCCTGAGTTATCGCTATGGCGACGGTGAACCCGCCGTATTTGAAAATGTGTTTCTGTCTATCAAGGCCGGGGAAAGCATTGCCATAATCGGGCCATCGGGTTGCGGTAAATCAACCCTCCTTAAAATAATGGGGGGTTTAGCGCCTCAGGAAAGTGGCTCTATTTTATTAGATGGCGTAGATGTACAACGATTGGGTTTAGGCGTCTACCGTAAAAGCATTGCCTATGTATTACAAGAGGATAGGCTCTTTGCCGGATCCTTGCTTGATAACATCAGTTCATTTGATATTCATCCTGAAAATGAATGGGTATTTGAATGTGCTCGCATGGCATCAATTCATTCTGAGATTGAAGCCATGCCAATGAAGTATGAAACGATGGTCGGCGACATGGGGAACACTCTATCCGGTGGGCAGCGCCAACGTATCTCTCTGGCTCGAGCTTTATATAAACGCCCACGAATATTATTTCTTGACGAAGCAACCAGTGACTTGGATATCGACAACGAAACTCGAATTAATGATTCGATACGTGCGTTGAACATAACCCGGGTTTTTATCGCCCACCGCCCAACAATGATTGCCATGGCGGATAGGGTATTTGATCTCAGCAAAAATGTTGAAATGGAAAAGGATAATCCTCATGCTTTTTTTATCCAATAAATATATCAGAACGATGATAATTAGCCTCTTATTCTCCGTATTTTCACTGGCGGCTCCCGCAGCTCACACTGCCGACTCGGTCATGCATATGCCTTTTGAATGGGATGACACTTCAGTACCAGTGGTCAATGTTGAAATCAACGGCATGCGACAAACTTTTATGATCGATACTGGCGCCACCATTGCCCTACATTTATTCAAGGATGTCATGGCGCAACTTCCCGGCTTAATACCAGAACCCGGTAAACAGCGCACGACTGACTTGACAGGGAAAATATTTTTAAACGATAAATTCCATATTCCACAACTTTCGATTAATGGCATGACATTTAAGGATGTGAAAGGAATATCATTGGCTACCCCTCGAGGAATGCCTCTCACATCAGATAGCATCATTCCTCATACCATGATGATTGGGTTGGATTTATTCAAGGAAAAGGCGGTGCTTATTGATTACAAAAATCAGCGGCTGTCGGTTGCTGATACTACCCAAGCGTTAGGCATTAATATGGCTGATGGATGGATCTCACTGCCGTTACGAATGACGCAAGAAGGGATTGCAATCAACGTGTTGAAGAATTTAAAAGAATACAACATGGTGGTTGATACTGGCGCAACCGTCTCTGTATTTTGGAAAGAAAGAATTAAAAACCCGTTTGTTAGCATATCCTGCCAAGAAGTCATGACGGGGATGAAACATGAAGGATGTGTCGCATCAGATTTCCAACTTAATGAAATGGGCACCAAGGAAATTAATTTTAAAGCAGTTCTGTTAGACGGAACATTTAATCAGATGGATACAGATGGGCTAATCGGGAAAAACTTTCTTGATAAATTTGCCTTACTAATCGATTTTCCCGCACAAAAAATATTCATCAAGAAATTTAAGAACTCGTAGAGAAATATAGCGTTCTTAAGAATTATTGAAATTTTCTGAGCACAAAAAAAGGGAGGCTTTCGCCTCCCTTTTGCACTCCCCTGACCTGAATTAATGGTTACGGATGTACTCGTCCATATCTGTTTTCAGGTTATCAGATTTAGTCCCGAAGATGGCTTGAACGCCTGAGCCTGCAACCACAACACCCGCAGCACCCAATTTCTTCAGACCCGCTTGGTCAACCTTGGAAACATCCGCCACGCTGACGCGCAGACGAGTGATACAAGCATCCAGGTTAGTGATGTTTTCTTTACCGCCGAACGCTTCGACCAGTGCAGCTGACATTTCGGTGCTGCCCTGTACAGTTTGTTCAGTCGCGTTGTCTTCACGGCCTGGTGTTTTCAGATCCAGTTTAGCAATCAGCACACGGAAGATGGTGTAGTACACCAGACCGTAGCAGATACCCACCAGAGGGAACAGCCAAATACGGCTGCTATTACCGCTCAGGACGACGAAGTCAATCAAGCCGTGGGAGAAGCTGGTACCGTCACGCATCCCAAGCAGGATACAGATTGGGAATGCCAGACCAGCCAGAATTGCATGGATAACATACAAGATTGGCGCCACGAACATGAAGGAGAATTCGATTGGCTCGGTAATACCGGTTAAGAATGAGGTCAGTGCTGCGGAGATCATG
The DNA here is from genome assembly GCF_044905075.1 of Yersinia vastinensis. Classification (NCBI taxonomy): domain Bacteria; kingdom Pseudomonadati; phylum Pseudomonadota; class Gammaproteobacteria; order Enterobacterales; family Yersiniaceae; genus Yersinia; species Yersinia vastinensis. Next base: position 1,950,011 of record NZ_CP173260.1, on the reverse strand, counting down.
ATCCCGCCCACTTTTGCCCGGTTTTCCGGTTTAGCGGAGTGCCAAATTGCAATCGCAGCTGCAGGTAAGCCGTACATTTTGAACAGGAAGCCGCCAGACAATTTACCCGCAGTTGGGTCACCCGCCATATAGCGTGGAATATCGCCGTGGAATACCTGACCTGCCGCATTGGTGTATTCACCAATTTGCATTTGGAATGGTACGTTCCAGATATGGTGCAGACCGAATGGAACTAGCGCACGTTCAACAACGCCGTAAATACCAAAGGCAACGACTGAGTTCTGATAAGCAGCCCACTGAGAGAATGTCTGGATCGCAGTACCGATAGGCGGCCATACGAATGACAGAATCACGCCCACAAAGATCGCGGTAAAACCAGAGATAATCGGAACGAAGCGTTTACCCGCAAAGAAGCCCAAATATTCAGGTAGCTGAATACGGTAGAAGCGGTTAAACATATAAGCGGCTATTGCACCTGCAATAATCCCACCCAGTACCCCGGTATCCGCTAAATGCTTGGCAGCAATTTCTTCTGCTGGCAAATGCAAGACCAGCGGTGCGACAACAGCCATGGTTTTCACCATGATGCCATAAGCAACAACTGCCGCTAACGCGGACACACCGTCGTTATTGGTAAAGCCAAGTGCAACGCCAATAGCAAAGATTAATGCCATGTTAGCAAAAACGGAACCGCCCGCTTCTGCCATTACGTGAGAGACTACCGATGGTAGCCAGCTAAAATTCGCGGAACCGACACCCAGCAGAATACCTGCGATGGGTAAAACGGATACCGGTAGCATTAGCGATTTACCTACCTTTTGTAGGTTTGCAAATGCGTTCTTAAACATAGTTGAGTGAGCTCCTGAGTAATAGTGCTTTTTTCTGCTTTTTCTCGCGTTTATTGGCGTTACAAAGGGGGGAGTAAGCCTTTGCGAATAAGGGTGTCTAAAGCACCCTTTTAATTTTTACGAAGAGTAAAATAAATAGCCTGCTTAATGTTTGATGGCAGTCACGTTTCTTTCAAGAAAGCGCCTAATTTGGTTCAAATCGCGCATTTTTTGTAAAAAAACGTCAACAAGACCTGCCCTCACCCAATAAATCGGGTGAGAACATTACTCGTTTCGGCGATTAATTACGAGCTTAAAAAAAAGTATTATTAAGGAAGTTGGGGCAAATCACTGGAGAGGTTCGATGATTCCAGATGAAACAACCGGCAGAAGTTATCTGTGGTGGCCTGAGCCAATGATGCCAAACTCACGCCTTTCAGTACCGCCATATACTCTGCAACATCACGGACATAGGCTGGCTGATTCTCTTTACCACGATGAGGGACGGGAGCCAGATAAGGTGAATCCGTTTCAACAAGTAATCTGTCCAGCGGCACATAACGGGCAACATCGCGCAATTGTTCGGCATTGCGAAATGTGAGGATCCCTGAGAAAGAGATATAGAAACCTAAGTCTAACAAAGTGGCTGCAGTCGCTTTATCTTCTGTAAAGCAATGTAAAACGCCACCGCAGTCTTGCGCCTGCTCTTCGCGCAAAATGGCCAATGTGTCTTCACGAGCATCGCGGGTGTGCACAATCACTGGCTTATTTAATTTACGACCAATACGTATGTGCTCGCGAAAAGAGGCTTGTTGTAGCGGGATATTGTCTTTCTGATAGAAGTAATCCAGCCCAGTCTCGCCCATTGCAACCACATTATCTGCTGCCGCCAAATGTTCAAGTTGCTGAAAATCATAGCCACCATCAAGGTTCAGCGGGTGAACACCACAGGAAAATGCGACATTCTTCCGCTCTCCGATGAGGGATGTCATGGCCGAAAAGCCCGGCAATGTCGTGGCTACCGCCAGCACAAAACCGACACCTCGCGCATTCGCTTTGGCCAATACATCATCAACACTGCTGTGCAGCGTTTGGTAATCAAGGCTATCAAGATGACAGTGAGAATCGACTAACAACATAATAATCCAAGTTTTCTAGATATCTAATGAGGATGAGGAGGAATAAGCGCCTGTCGTCAGGGCCGTTTCCCAATTGAGCAGTAGCTCGGTGAGTAATAATTCACGATTAACACCGACCACAGATAATAATTGATGGCGGCAATGACTCAGCGCTTTTGCTGATTGAAGCAATACCGGTGTGGTCGCCATTTGCGCCAACTGTTGCACCAGCGGCAATTGATCCTGATTGACGGCAAACTCCCCTGCACCTTGTTGCCACTTCAAAGCATCCAACACCAACGAGGAGAGCCATTGTAAACGTTCTGGCGCGTCATCATGATTAAGTGGTAGTAACAACGACAGTAAATCCGTACTGTGCAGTGCGTTGCTCAGTACGCTGCACAGAGAAGTTCTGATAGCCCAGTTATCCGGTTGCAACAAACGTTCTGCCGCCAACGGCGCACCTTCACTCAATTTTAGAGCGGCGAGCATTGAGACCGGTTCAGCCTGAATCTGTCGATTAAGCCATTGCAGACTCAACACGGTATCAGGGCAAGCCAAGTGCCAGTAAAAGCAACGGCTGCGCAAGGTAGCTAATAAACTGGCGGGCTGATGACAATCCAGCAGGAAATAGGTTTTCTCTGGTGGTTCTTCTAACGTTTTCAGCAAAGCATTCGCTGCTGCATCGGTCAGCAATTCAGCATGAGGGAGCCAGACGACTTTTGCGCCGCCTTGCTGGGCATGAGAATAAAGTTTTTCAATTTGCTGGCGTACCAGTTCAACGCCGATGCTACTTTTGCCTTTTTCGGGTGCCAGCACATGCCAGTCAGGATGATTACCCGCCAACATCAACCGGCAACTGTGGCATTCACCGCAGCTTTTCTCGCCCTGACGTTGTTGACACATCAACCAGCGGCTAATGCCATAAATCAACGCCTCTTCACCATTTCCGGGCAAAGAATGTAGCAATAATGCATGATGACCACGCTCGGCAATCTGCTGCCCTACCCATTGACGATAAGGCGCGGTCAGCCATGGATACCATTTCATTATGCCGTTTCCAGATGTGCCAACCATTGCTTAAGTGCCTGGCTGATAGCGTCACTAACCTGCTCCAGAGGTTGGGAGGCATCAATAGTTTTGATGCTGGAGTCTGCGGCAGCTAATTCAAGATAGCGTGCACGAGTACGCTCAAAAAAAGCCAATGACTCTTGTTCAATACGATCTAACTCACCACGGGCACGGGCACGCGCTAGGCCAACAACCGGTGGTAGATCCAAATACAGAGTCAAATCGGGGCGAAACTCACCCAATACTGTGTCACGTAATGAGGCCATGAGTTGACTATCAATCCCTCGACCTCCCCCCTGATAAGCCTGTGATGATAAATCATGGCGGTCACCGACCACCCAACACCCTTGAGCCAGTGCCGGTTTAATCACATTTTCAACCAATTGTACGCGGGCTGCATACAACATCAGTACTTCAGCTTTATCCGTCAGGACTTCACCATCAATGCCTTGCTTAATTAAATCACGTAGCTTTTCCGCCAGTGGCGTCCCCCCCGGCTCGCGGGTAAAGACAATATCGTTAATCCCTTGGGCACGTAATGTGGCAACCACTGTATCTCTGGCGGTGGTTTTCCCTGCCCCTTCAAGCCCTTCAATAACGATAAATTTACTGTTCATTTTTATCCTTTAGCGATTGGCGATAAACCCGTACCGCTTGGTTATGACTGGCTAAATTAGTGGTAAAGGTATGACCGCCCTTGCCGTCGGCTACAAAGTACAGATAAGGCGTTTTGGCCGGATGCGCAGCCGCAGTTAACGATGCCAGCCCCGGCATAGCAATCGGCGTCGGCGGTAAGCCGGAAATAGTGTAAGTATTATAAGGCGTCGGGGTATCTAAGTCTTTACGACTAATGTTGCCATTATACTTGTCACCCATACCATAAATTACCGTCGGATCGGTCTGCAGGCGCATCCCAATGCGCAAGCGGTTGATAAAGACCGAGGCGACTTTGGTTCTTTCTTCATTTACCGCTGTTTCTTTTTCAATGATTGACGCCATGGTAACCAGCTCGCTGGGGGTCTTGTACGGCAACGACTTGTCTCGCCCTTGCCAAATTTCATCAACCGTTTTTTCCATTTTTGCATGGGCGCGTTTGAGCAATGCCAAATCGGTGGTGCCAGCAGTGTATGAGTAAGTATCAGGGTAGAGCCACCCTTCAGGGTGTTCAGTGTCGTTCAATCCCAGCAAGACTGCGATTTCAGCATCACTTTTACCGTCTAACACATGCTTTATATATTTTGATTGCTGTAATTCATCCAGCCAATCGCGTAGCCGCTTGCCTTCAACAAAGCGTACTGTAAATTGTGCTTCCTTACCGCTGGCGAGCAGTTCTAGCATACCGCGCACGGTCATACCGGGGGTAAAGCGGTAAGTTCCGGCTTTAAACTGAGCCAGCTCAGGCTCCAGGCGCAGAAGCCACGGGAACCAGCGAGTGCTTTTAATCAGATGGTCGCGTTGCAGTAAATTCTCCAATCCAACCCGCCCCGTTCCCGCTGGCAGTTTAAAAAGGGTTTCTTGCTGAATAGCCAACGGCTGGTCCGCGAACTCTTGTACTCTCTGGTAACCCAATAGCAGCAACCCTAAACAGATAACAACAAACAGGATTAACGCTCTGGTGCTTTTTATTTTCATCGGGCGGCCATCTTCACATTAAAGGTCGTCATAAACACTGTCATTCATACATCACAGCAATGTTGATTGAGAAAATCAAACAACTGCCGCGAGTGATAAACCCACTCATTGGCACGGCTCACCGGCAGTAGCGGCATCAGTGCGTTACACACAATGACCTCATCGACATCAGCCAGCACACTCACCGGTTGCGCCACAATTGCGACGTGCCTGCCCCGCGCAGCCAAACACGCTATAATGTTTTGGCGCATAATGCCATCAACACCTGATTGGCTCAGGTCCGGAGTAAAAATCTTATCACCTTTACGCCAGAATAAATTAGCCGCACAGCATTCCACCAGCATGCCTTCAGTGTCAAGCACCAGCGCCTCATCCGCATCTGTCTGTTCAAGATGCGCACGAATCAAGACTTGTTCTAGTCGATTCAGATGCTTAACACCTGCCAGCAATTGACTTCGCGCCAAGCATATCGGGCTCAGTGCCAGCGAGATCCCGCGCTCACGCCAACTATCATATTGAACCGGATAGTCGCTGAGAGACATAATTCGTGTCGGGTGTTGGCATGCGGTACCACTGTAACCACGCCCTCCAGTTCCCCGGCTGATAATCACCTTCAGCACACCATCTTCAGTATGACTTGCCGCTTCAACCATTTCCTTGGTCAGGGCACTCCAATTTACAGTGGGCATGAATAGCCGCTTAGTGGCCTGCTGTAAGCGCGATATGTGTTTATCAAGCCAGACAACACGACCATCAGAGACTCTTGCGGTGGTAAAGCAGCCATCACCAAACTGAACAGAGCGGTCTGAAGCTGAAATCAAACTTTGTTCAATGCCATTAATCCAGAACATTCAGATTCTCTTTAAATGGAATGGGTACAGTATCAGATTTAAGCCAATAGCTATTTTAAGACAATTTTTATGGCGGGATGTTATGAATAATGCGTAGCGCACTTAATAAAAGACCCGGAGAACCGGGTCTTTTTAGCCGTTGGCATTACACAGTACAGGTTATACCTTGCGGAAAACCAAAGAACCGTTAGTACCACCGAAGCCAAAGGAGTTACACAGGGTGTATTCCATATCTTTTACCTGCCGAGCGTCATGCGGAACAAAGTCCAAATCACAACCTTCATCTGGATTATCCAGATTGATAGTTGCAGGAATGGCCTGATCTCGCAGAGCTAACACAGTAAAGATAGACTCGACTGCACCTGCTGCACCTAACAAATGCCCAGTCATGGATTTGGTGGAACTGACCATCACTTTATAGGCATCTTCACCAAATACAGACTTAACTGCCTGCGTTTCGGCTTTATCGCCAGCAGGAGTTGATGTGCCATGGGCATTGATATAGCCGATTTGCGATGTGCTCACACCCGCGTCACGTAATGCATTTACCATTGCCAGAGCTGCGCCAGAACCATCTTCCGGTGGCGAGGTCATGTGATAAGCATCGCTGCTCATACCGAACCCAACAACTTCAGCATAGATTTTTGCACCACGTTTTTTCGCGTGTTCGTACTCTTCCAGCACCATCATACCTGCGCCATCACCCAGCACGAAACCGTCACGGTCTTTATCCCAAGGGCGACTTGCCGCCTGTGGATTCTCGTTGCGAGTCGATAATGCGCGAGCAGCACCAAAACCGCCGACACCGAGTGGCGTACTGGCCTTTTCAGCCCCACCCGCCACCATAACATCAGCATCATTGTAAGCAATGATACGAGCTGCGTGACCGATGTTGTGCACACCAGAAGTACATGCCGTGGCAATAGAGATGCTTGGCCCACGCAGACCATACATAATGGTCAGATGGCCGGCAATCATGTTAACAATGGTTGAAGGCACGAAGAATGGGCTGATTTTGCGTGGCCCACCGTTCACCAGCGAGGTGTGGTTTTCTTCAATCAGACCCAAGCCACCAATACCGGAACCAATCGCGGCACCGATACGTGAAGCATTGGCTTCTGTTACTTCAAGCCCGGAGTCTTGCATAGCTTGCATGCCCGCAGCGACACCGTACTGTATGAAAGCATCCATTTTGCGTGCATCTTTACGCGAAATGTACTCTTCACAATTAAAATCTTTTACTAAGCCAGCAAATCGCGTTGCATAGGCACTAGTATCGAAATGGTCGATCAGGCTGATGCCACTCTGCCCGGCAAGAACAGCTTTCCATGTGGATTCGACTGTATTACCGACAGGAGACAACATGCCCAGTCCAGTCACAACAACTCGACGCTTAGACACGGTTGTCCTCCAAGGAGGGAAAATAACACTTAGGACAAAAAAAACTTAGGCGGTCGAGTGACCGCCTAACTATCTAAACTTAAAGCATGTACGCTTACTGCTGGTTAGCGTTGATAAAATCAATAGCTGCCTGAACAGTAGTGATTTTCTCTGCTTCTTCGTCTGGAATCTCAGTATCAAATTCTTCTTCCAGAGCCATTACCAGCTCAACGGTGTCCAGAGAATCCGCGCCAAGATCTTCAACGAAAGAAGCGCTGTTCTTCACTTCGTCTTCTTTAACACCCAGTTGTTCAACGATGATTTTCTTAACGCGTTCTTCGATAGTGCTCATACTCTTAAATTTCCTATCAAAACTCGCTTTCGCGATGGTTTTCGTAGTGTATAAAATGTTGAAAAAGATGCAACTAAATCTAGGCTGGTCAAACCACGATTTTACGCTATTTTGCGGTTTTCACCTCAAATAACGCAAATACTTTCGTGATTTTTAAATCATATACATGCCGCCATTGACATGTAATGTTTCACCAGAGATGTAGCTGGCCTCGTCAGAGGCTAAAAATGCAACAGCGCTGGCGATTTCTTTTGCTTGCCCAAGCCGGTTAGCTGGAACCTGGGCTAAAATGCCTGCGCGTTGATCATCTGTCAACGCCGTCGTCATGTCCGTCTCAATAAAGCCAGGTGCCACAACGTTGACAGTAATGCCACGTGAAGCAACCTCACGCGCCAAAGACTTGCTAAAACCAATCAGACCCGCTTTAGCTGCCGCGTAGTTAACCTGCCCTGCATTGCCCATTGTCCCAACTACAGACCCAATGGTGATGATACGCCCAAACCGCTTTTTCATCATAGCGCGCATTACCGCTTTTGACAGGCGGAATACGGAAGTCAGATCAGTGTCAATAATATCTTGCCACTCTTCATCCTTCATACGCATCAGCAGGTTATCACGCGTAATACCTGCATTATTCACTAAAATGTCGACTTCTCCAAATTCCGCACGAATCGTTGCCAAAACTGACTCGATTGACGCGGGATCTACGACATTCAGCATTAAACCTTTGCCCTGCTCACCCAGATAGGCGCTAATTGCTTCTGCGCCCTTTTCACTGGTCGCCGTACCAATAACACGGGCACCACGTTCAGCCAATAATTCTGCAATCGCACGGCCGATACCGCGGCTAGCGCCAGTTACCAGCGCAATTTTTCCTTCGAAGCTCATGTTACCCTCTTTCTTAGTTTTCAAGCGCGTTGGTCAGTGTGGCAACATCGTTTACGGGTGCCGCAGCTAACGTATCAACAATACGCTTGGTTAAGCCAGTCAAGACTTTACCTGGCCCAACCTCTAACAGCAGCTCAACGCCTTCTGCTGCGATAAATTCAACACTTTCAGTCCAACGTACCGGGTTATACAACTGACGCACCAGCGCGCTACGGATAGCCTCTGGAGACACTTCAATTTTCACATCGACGTTGTTCACTACCGGGAATAACGGTGCTTGGAATTCAATATTTTCCAGTGCAACAGCCAACTTATCGGCTGCAGGTTTCATCAGCGCGCAATGAGATGGCACACTGACCGGTAAAGGCAATGCGCGTTTTGCACCAGCAGCTTTACAAGCAGCACCCGCACGTTCTACTGCCTCTTTATTACCGGCAATCACAACCTGACCTGGTGAGTTAAAGTTGACCGGAGACACAACTTGCCCTTGCGCGGATTCTTCACACGCTTTAGCAATAGACTCGTTATCGAGGCCAATAATGGCATACATTGCGCCCGTACCTTCAGGTACAGCTTCCTGCATGAGCTTGCCACGTAACTCAACCAGACTAACTGCCTGTTTGAAATCCAGAACGCCTGCACATACCAGCGCTGAATATTCACCCAAACTATGGCCTGCCATCATCGCAGGCAGTTTACCGCCTTGATGTTGCCAAACACGCCAGATAGCGACGGATGCAGTCAGCAAGGCTGGCTGTGTCTGCCAGGTTTTATTCAATTCTTCAACTGGGCCTTGTTGCACCAATTGCCAGAGTGAGTAACCCAGAACCGAGGAGGCTTCATTGAAGGTCTCTTCTACAATCGGGAATTGCGCAGCTAAATCAGCCAGCATGCCAAGGGATTGAGAACCCTGGCCTGGAAAAACAAAAGCAAATTTTGACATTCTACTTTCCTGTTAAACCAAAATAGGTTTTGTTAAATCAAAAACGAACCAGCGCAGAGCCCCAGGTAAAGCCGCCGCCAAACGCTTCCAGCAGCACTAACTGCCCACGTTGAATACGCCCATCTCTTACCGCTTCGTCTAACGCCGCAGGTACAGATGCCGCAGAGGTGTTGCCATGGCGATCAAGTGTGATCACCACTTTATCCATCCCCATGCCTAATTTTTTAGCCGTTGCGCTGATAATACGCAGATTAGCCTGATGCGGCACCAGCCAATCTAGCGCCGAGCGATCCAGATTATTGGCCTGCAATGTCTCGTCCACGATGTGGGCAAGTTCCGTCACCGCAACTTTAAACACTTCATTACCCGCCATCGTGACATAGGCTGGTTGGTCTTGCTGTTGGCGATCCTGATACGGTAACGCCAGCAATTCGCCATAACGACCATCAGCATGCAAATGGGTCGAAATAATCCCCTGCTCTTCAGATGCGCCCAATACGACTGCACCCGCCCCATCACCAAACAGAATAATTGTGCCACGGTCTTCTGGATTCAGCGCACGGGAAAGCACATCTGAGCCAATGACGATTGCATGCTTAACCGCACCATTTTTAACGTACTGATCAGCAACACTCAGTGCGTAGGTAAAACCGGCACAAGCTGCAGCTAAATCAAAAGAAGCTGCATCTTTTATGCCCAGCATTTGCTGCACCTGACAAGCCGAGCTTGGGAAAGCATGACTTGAAGAGGTGGTCGCAACGATAATCAACCCGATATCGTTCTTATCAATACCGGCCATTTCCAGCGCTTTTTCAGCTGCGTGGAAACCCATGGTAGCAACGGTTTCATCCAAGCCAGCAATACGACGCTCACGAATACCTGTCCGAGTCACAATCCACTCGTCTGAGGTATCCACCATTTTTTCTAAATCAGCATTACTGCGCACTTGTACGGGCAGATAACTCCCCGTACCGAGAATCTTAGTATACATGTACGATCAGTCACTCTTGGGTAATACCGCTTCAAGGCGCGCGGCAATCCGCTGAGGGACTTGCCGCTGCACCGCCTGCACAGCCTGTTCGATTGCGACGGCAAATGCACGTTGATTTGCCGCGCCGTGGCTCTTGATTACGATGCCCCGTAATCCTAACAGACATGCGCCATTATACTGGTCGGGGTTCAAATGACCGAACCGCTTCGCCACGCGTTTTTGCAGCCAACGCCCAATGAGTTTAAGCCACCAGGATTGTTTACCGCCATCGCCCGATGATTTGAGCAATGACAAGAACATTCTTATCACACCTTCCATGGTCTTTAGAGTGACGTTACCCACGAAGCCGTCACAAACCATGACGTCAGTTTTGCCAGTCAGCAAATCATTGCCTTCCAGATAACCAATATAGTTGATCGCCGGTGTATTTTTTAATACTGCGGCGGCTTCGCGGATATTATCCAGCCCCTTGGTTTCCTCTTCACCGATATTCAGCAAAGCAACACGGGGGTTTGTTATCCCAACAACTTCTTCTGCCATCACCGAACCCATGACGGCAAATTGCACCAACATCGTGCTATCACATTCAACGTTGGCCCCTAAATCCAGTACCACAGTCTTACTGCGTTGCTGATTTGGGATAACGGTCATCAACGCTGGGCGCTCTATTCCATCTAGTGGCTTGATCATCAACTTCGCCAACCCCATCAGTGCTCCGGTATTTCCTGCGCTGACACAGGCTGCGGCATCACCGTTTTTAACCAGCTCCAATGCTATACGCATGGACGTACCACGGCTGGCACGAATAGCTTGTGAAGGTTTAGCATCGCTAGCAATAACATGCTCAGCGGGGATTACCTGTAACCTTTCCAGCAACAAAGGATCGGCATTAACAAGTAACGGAGTGATGGTGTCGGGGTTCCCGACCAGCAGGAGTTTAAGCTTTGGATTAGAGGCCAGTGCCTGCAATGAAGCAGGCACTGTGACGCAGGGACCGAAGTCCCCACCCATTGCATCTAACACTAGGGTTAGACAAGTCAAGGTATCGCCTTGCTAAAGATTAGCAAGTACTACTCAGCCGATAACCTTGCGGCCGCGGTAGAAACCGTCGGCTGTGATGTGGTGACGCAGGTGAGTTTCACCGGAAGTTTTGTCCACAGACAGAGTGGCAGTGGTCAGCGCATCGTGTGAACGGCGCATGCCACGTTTGGAACGAGTTGGTTTGTTCTGTTGTACGGCCATTGACCTTACTCCTTAATTACTTTCTTTAAACTGGCTAATACGGCAAATGGATTAGGTTTCTCCGCCTCTTCAGGCAGTTTGCCAAATACCATGTCCGCCTCGGACACTTCACAGTGTTCAGAATCATGTACCGGAACGACAGGCAGTGAAAGAATAATTTCGTCTTCAATCATTGCCAGCAGATCAACTTCGCCAAATTCGTCGACTTCGATCGGCTCGTACGCTTCCGGTAATGCTTCAGCCTGCTCATCATTGACGATCGGGCTAAAACAATACGTTGTATGAACATGGTGTGCAAACGTGTTACCACAGCGCTGACACATCAACGTTACATCGACGTCCGCATGACCTGTAATAACCGCCAGACGCTGATTATCGATATTAAACGATAATGAGGCCACGACATCGCTGTCCACACTGACCACTGAGTCGGCTACACGTGTAACCTGCTCAGGTGAATAGATACCTGCGTAATCTAAACGTTTCTGAGCGGTACGAACCGCATCAATGGTTAGGGGTAATTTTACCTTTTGCATAGGGCGCGCATATTAACTTTGTAACGACATAGAGTCAAAGAAAAAGGCCATTTTACCGCACCTTTCACCAATATTCGCTTCCGAAGCGGAACACAGTTTAAAATGCCTGATTAAATTACGCTACGATTTATGGAAAATATTATGCAGCAACTGGTTCTTGCCTCAACCTCATCATACCGTCGTGCACTACTTGAAAAGCTGCAATTACCCTTTATTGCTGATGCACCGCAGACCGATGAAACGCCATTGCCGGCAGAAGCTGCTAGTGATCTGGTACAACGGTTAGCACGAGCAAAAGCCGAGGCACTGGCCACTCGCTACCCACAGCATCTCATTATTGGCTCCGACCAAGTCTGCGTAATCAATGGGAACATCGTTGGAAAACCGCACAATCATGCCAACGCAGTAGCGCAATTAGCACAAGCCAGTGGTCAATGCGTCACTTTTTATACTGGGCTGGCGCTGCTAAATACGGCAACAAAGACCCATGATTGCCTTTGCGAAACATTTGATGTTTATTTCCGCACGCTAAGTAAAGAAGAAATAGAAAATTATTTAGTGCGGGAACAGCCGTGGAATTGTGCGGGCAGTTTTAAAAGTGAAGGTTTGGGTATTACATTATTTGACAGGTTATCAGGCCGCGACCCAAATACACTCATCGGCCTGCCATTAATCGCCCTCACCCAAATGTTAATCGAGCAAGGGGTGAATCCATTACTTTTGAAATAAAAGCGTTACACTGCCGCTTTCTTACGCAAAACCTGCAAACAATGGCGTAGCTGATTATCTAATGGGGCTTCGATACGCATGGTTTCACCCGTGTTCGGGTGTTCAAAACGTAAGGCCGCGGCATGCAGGAACAAACGATGTAATCCCGTTCCTTGTAACAGCTGGTCAAACTCGCGATCTCCGTAGCGATCATCGAAAGCAATAGGGTGACCGGCATGCAGTGCGTGAACACGAATCTGGTGCGTTCGCCCCGTAATCGGGCTGGCTTTAACCAGAGTTGCGTGCTCAAAGCGCTCTTCAATTTTAAAGCGCGTTTCTGATGGTTTACCTTCACTGCTGACTTTCACCATGCGCTCGCCACTTTGCATAATATTTTTCAGCAAAGGTGCTTGCACCGCTTTGCAATGGGACTGCCACTGACCCCGTACTAACGCTAAATAATCTTTCTGCATCCCTTTCAGTCGCAGCTGCTCATGCAAAGAACGCAATGCCGAACGTTTTTTGGCAACCAACAAGACGCCGGAAGTATCACGGTCAAGGCGATGCACCAACTCGAGGAAACGCGCTTCAGGTCGCAGCGCCCGCAACGCTTCAATAACACCAAAACTCAAACCACTGCCGCCATGCACCGCAGTGCCTGAAGGTTTATTCAGCACTAACAGATAATCATCTTCAAATAAAATACACTCGGCCAGCGCTGCAACTTTATCAAGTTTAGCTGATACCTGAACCTCTTCACGTTCTGCAACACGTACCGGTGGCACGCGTACCACATCACCGTCAGCCAATTTATATTCTGGCTTAATACGCCCTTTATTGACGCGAACCTCACCTTTGCGAACGATTCGGTAGATCATACTCTTTGGCACACCTTTCAATTTAGTGAGCAAAAAGTTATCGATCCGCTGACCGGCTTCGTCGGCAGAAATGGTGATTAATTGTACTGCTGGATTATTCGTTTTCATGGGGCGCGATTCTAAATACACCGAGGAATTAGCGCCACCCCTTTTTATGTGCTTAACTGTCAATCTGGCTATTTAAAGATAACGTTTGCGTGCATTTATTGTTTAATAAGACAACGATAGCCGCCAACACTGTGAAAACAGTAAAAGAATCTTTACGTAGACAGCTAAAGTCATCTTGCTATATCAGTGTCAGCAATGGAATAATGTGATTAATTCTGCGTTGATTCTCGTTAGACCAAGAGACTTGTGGAATAATAAAACTTTGCCTGATCACACAAAAACGCAGCAATGGCGTAAGACGTAATGTGAAATCAAGCAATTAGCGGGCTGCGGGTTGCAGCTTGGCCGGCAAATGGGTAAGGCTCTGTTGTCTTATATTCAGAAGCTACCCTTTATATAAAAGCGCTGTTTTTCAGAAAGAAACACAGGCTTACCGAAATAATGCGCCCCTATGCAGGCGACAACCGTGAGGTTGACGACTTTGCTAGAAGACTCGGGGCCATCGGTCTACCCGGCCATGAGGTTATTTTGCCCGCAGTTCTAATGACAATGTAAAAATAACGAGTAAGTTAAAGATGAAAAGAATGTTGATTAACGCAACTCAGCAAGAAGAGTTGCGTGTTGCCCTTGTAGATGGACAGCGGCTGTATGATTTGGATATTGAAAGCCCAGGTCATGAACAGAAAAAAGCGAATATTTACAAAGGCAAAATCACCCGAATCGAACCCAGTCTGGAAGCCGCTTTTGTTGATTACGGCGCTGAACGACATGGTTTCCTCCCATTAAAAGAAATTTCTCGCGAATATTTCCCTAGTAATTATTCCTCTCATGGCCGCCCGAACATCAAAGATGTCCTGCGGGAAGGCCAAGAAGTTATTGTTCAGGTTGATAAAGAAGAACGCGGTAATAAAGGTGCCGCACTAACGACGTTTATCAGTCTGGCCGGTAGTTATTTAGTTCTGATGCCAAACAACCCACGTGCCGGTGGTATTTCACGCCGTATCGAAGGTGATGACCGTACTGAACTGAAAGAAGCGCTATCCTCCCTGCAATTACCTGATGGTATGGGTCTGATTGTGCGTACCGCGGGTGTTGGTAAATCTGCTGATGCGCTGCAATGGGACTTATCATTCCGTCTTAAGCACTGGGATGCGATTAAAAAAGCCGCTGAAGGTCGCCCTGCGCCATTCTTGATTCATCAGGAAAGTAACGTGATTGTCCGTGCTTTCCGTGATTATCTGCGCCCAGACATTGGCGAAATCCTGATCGATAACCCTAAAGTTCTCGAACTGGCTAAAGAGCATATTGCAGCACTTGGTCGTCCGGATTTCAGTAGCAAAATCAAATTGTATAGTGGTGAAATTCCATTATTCAGCCACTACCAGATTGAGTCACAGATAGAATCTGCATTCCAACGTGAAGTGCGTCTACCTTCCGGTGGCTCCATCGTTATCGACACCACTGAAGCCTTGACCGCGATTGATATCAACTCCGCGCGAGCAACTCGTGGTGGTGATATCGAAGAAACCGCGTTCAATACTAACCTTGAAGCCGCTGATGAAATTGCCCGTCAGTTACGTTTACGTGACTTGGGTGGTTTGATTGTCATCGACTTTATCGATATGACACCGGTGCGCCATCAGCGTGAAGTCGAAAACCGCTTACGTGATGCCGTTCGCCAAGACCGGGCGCGTATTCAAATTGGTCGTATTTCTCGCTTCGGTTTACTGGAGATGTCCCGCCAGCGCCTCAGCCCATCACTGGGCGAGTCAAGCCACCATGTGTGCCCACGCTGTAGCGGTACAGGGACTGTACGTGACAACGAATCCCTGTCACTTTCTATTCTGCGTTTGATTGAAGAAGAAGCGCTGAAAGAAAACACCCATGAAGTTCACGCGATTGTGCCGGTACAGATTGCCTCGTACTTGTTGAACGAGAAACGTGAATCCGTTAATGCTATCGAAAAACGCCAAGGTGGTGTGCGTGCGGTGATCGTACCAAACGATCAGATGCAAACGCCGCATTACTCGGTGCTCCGTGTACGTAAAGGTGAAGAGGTTCCTTCCCTCAGTTACTTGCTGCCACAACTGCATGAAGCAGAAATGGCACAGCCACTGGAAGAAGCCACCATTGAGCGCAAACGCCCAGAACAACCTGCGTTGGCGACATTCTCTCTGCCGACTGAAGTGCCGCCAGAAACAGCACCTGCTGCGGCGGTTAAGCCAACAGTTGCCCCGCAAACCGCGACACCAACGACAACGGCTCAACCCGGCTTCTTTAGCCGCCTGTTCAGTGGTCTGAAAAGTATTTTCGGCGGTTCTGAAGAAGTGGAAGTTAAGCCGGTTGAAGTTGAAAAAACTGAAACTAACGAAAATCGTCGTAACGATCGTCGTAATCCTCGTCGCCAGAACAATGGCCGTAAAGATCGCAATGACCGCACTCCACGTGAAGGTCGCGATAATAATGGTCGTGATAACAGCACCCGTGATAACTCTAACTCTGGCCGTGACAATACCAATCGCGAAGGCCGTGAAGATCAACGCCGGAACAAGCGCCCGACTCAGCAAGCAGCTGCGCCACAAGCGCAATCTGATGTTGTTGACGCGGATAAAGCGCAGCGTGAAGAGCAGCCGCAACGTCGTGGCGATCGCCAGCGTCGTCGTCAAGATGATAAACGCCAGGCACCACAGGATGTTAAAGCTAAGGTTGATGCAGCACCAGTCAGTGTTGTAGAAGAAGCGCAACCAGAGCAAGAAGAACGTCAACAGGTCATGCAACGCCGTCAACGTCGCCAGTTGAATCAGAAAGTACGTATTCAATCTGCCAATGATGAGCTGAATGTCTTGGAAAATCCTGCCAGCGAACCGGCGGTTAACATTGCCGTTCCAGTAGTGCAGGAAGAAGTGAAATTATTACCGCAGGCCAGCAGTGTTCAGGCTGATGAGGACGCAACGAATGACCGTAATGCCAGCAATGAAAATGGCATGCCACGTCGCTCTCGTCGTTCACCTCGCCACCTGCGCGTCAGTGGTCAGCGCCGTCGTCGCTATCGTGATGAGCGTTATCCAACACAATCTGCCATGCCTCTGGCCGGTGCTTTTGCCTCTCCAGAAATGGCATCAGGCAAAGTGTGGGTGCGTTATCCGGTGGCTCAACCGATGGAACAAGCCTTTGTGGAAAATCCGGTTGAAGAGCAACTGCCAGTAAACGTTGATCACGAGCAAGAAGTGGCTGTCGTCGCTGAAGCACCTGCCGCCGTTGTTGCAGCGCCGCTGATTGCTGCCCCTGTTGTTGCACCGGTTGTTACGGTGGCTGAAGTGCCGGCACCGACACCAGCACCACAGCATAGGCCTGGTGGTTCTTCATCTTCAGCTGCAGCCGTTCCTGGCCGTGCGCCAGTGATTGCTCCGACACCTGTTGTTATCACCGAACCGGCGGTAGAGCCAGTAGCGCAAGCCATTGCGGTTGAAGATACTATTGCTACAGAAACTGTCGCTGAAACAGTGGCTCCGGTTGCCGATATTGCACCTGAGGCTGAAACCGCCGTCACCGTTGAACCAGCGCCTACCGCTGTCGAATCTGTGGCCGATGACGTTACTGAGGCTGTCGAAGACGCTGTAACTGAAGAGACTGTCGTTGAAAATACAACGCTTGAAGAAGGCGTAGTTGAAGAGACCACAGTTGAAGAGCCAGTCATCACTCCTGCTGCTGAAGAAAACACGGTTGAAGAAGCACCGGCAATCACTGAAGCTGTCGTTGAAGAAACGACCGTGGCTGAACCTGTTGCTGCACCTCAACAACCGATAGTTGCTCATCCTGAAGGCGTAGTATTCAAACACTATGCTTCAGCACCAATGACTAAAGCACCAGCACCTGATTATGCTCCTGCAGCACCAAGTCAAGGCCATTGGGAACGCCCAGCCTTTGATTTCGCAGGTAAAGGTTCTGCCGGTGGTCATGCTGCAGCTACTCAGGCAACGGCTCCAGCAACAAAACCGCAATCGGTCGAATAATAGCGATATTGTTCACCCCCTAAAGTGCAAAAACCCGCCATATGGCGGGTTTTTTATTTCGTATTTATCAGGCAATCTGCTTAACTTTTTTTATATCAAGGCTTTCCAGCTTGCCCTCTATCGATTTAACAAACTCCTTAAAATGCTCAGTTTTATTGTGTTTTTCCAATGCATCATCAGATGCCCAGCGCTCGAAAAACACAAAAGAACCCTGCTGATCACTTTCAGCATGGAGATCATATTGCAGATTCCCCTTTTCCTCACGGCTTGGTTCTATCACTTGATGAACTGCCGCTTTAACTTCAGCGATAAATTCTGGTTTTGCCACTAAGCTGGCGATGACACGGACTTCCATAGTTATTCTCCCATGTTATACATTCAATCAGCACATTTGCATGCTAATCAATCGCTCACCCTATCGGGCAATTTTATCCCGAGCCTCTCTATAAGATGCCCTTTTTGCATTGTTTTCAACTTAACCCTAACAATCAGATGCATCCTGAGCACTTTCCGCTTATCCTTAGACCCCGCCAGTAACAGCATAAAAATCCCAATACCTCATCATGACTGCGGAGCTAGTTGAATGACTGCACAACCTAACATCCTGAAAATTCGCCGCCCAGATGACTGGCATATTCACTTGCGTGATGACGAAATGCTCAGTACCGTGCTCCCCTATACTTCCGAGGTATTCGCTCGCGCCATCGTGATGCCCAATCTGACGCCACCGATTACGACAGTTGAGAGCGCGATTGCTTACCGGGAACGTATTTTGGCGGCAACACCTAAAGGCCATAAATTCACGCCTTTGATGACGTGCTATTTAACCAATACACTGGATGTCAACGAACTAACTCGTGGTTTTGCCGAAGGCGTATTTACTGCCGCCAAACTATACCCCGCCAATGCCACCACTAACTCAACTCACGGTGTATCAGACATTCCAGCCATTTATCCTCTGTTTGAACAAATGCAGAAGATAGGTATGCCACTATTAATTCACGGTGAAGTCACAGACGCCGCCGTCGATATCTTTGATCGTGAAGCTCGCTTTATTGATCAAATTCTGGAACCGATTCGTCGCCATTTCCCAGAACTGAAAATTGTCTTTGAACATATTACGACCAAAGACGCGGCTGAGTATGTGTTGGCAGGCAATCGTTTCCTTGGGGCGACAATTACCCCACAGCATCTGATGTTTAACCGTAACCATATGCTGGTCGGTGGCATCCGCC
This sequence comes from Yersinia vastinensis, assembly GCF_044905075.1. Lineage (NCBI taxonomy): Bacteria > Pseudomonadati > Pseudomonadota > Gammaproteobacteria > Enterobacterales > Yersiniaceae > Yersinia > Yersinia vastinensis. The sequence continues at coordinate 1,931,238 of NZ_CP173260.1, read as the reverse complement.
CTCACCTATTTTGCCTACCAATACTGAAACGCAGTACTCATCAGGAAGCTTTGCGCCAAGCAGTCGCTAGCGGGTCTGACCGTTTCTTCCTTGGTACAGACTCAGCCCCTCATGCCAAACATCGCAAAGAGTCATCATGCGGCTGTGCTGGCGTCTTCAACGCACCATCTGCACTCCCTGCTTACGCAACGGTGTTTGAAGAGATGAAAGCATTACAGCATCTGGAAGCATTCTGTTCCTTAAATGGTCCACACTTCTATAACTTGCCTGTTAACGAAGACTTCGTTGAGCTAGTCCGGGCTCCGTTCCAACAGCCAGAAGACATCCCATTAGGAAATGAATCTGTTATTCCTTTCCTTGCGGGCCAAACCATCAATTGGTCTGTTAAAGCGTGATAACACACTGTAGAGAAGCCTTTTCTCTACAGTCAAAACTTTTTCTCTCGTCTAGTTGCGGCCTGAATATTTATACTGTATAAATAAACAGTATAAATATTCGGAGGGCCAAATATGCGTGTTGAAGTCAGTATTGATAAAAAAAATCCATTACCCGCTGGTGCTATCGAAGCACTAACCCATGAATTGAGCAAACGGCTGAATAATAAATTCCCGGACACAACCACCGCAGTACAAGTTCGTTATGCTGGTGCCAATAATCTTTCTGTTTTAGGCGGAGCTAAAACAGATAAAGATCTGATCTCTGAAATATTACAAGAAATATGGGAAAGCGCTGACGACTGGTTCGATGCGGAGTAACCCACGGTAATGCTGTTTTTGCCGGGGAGTCGCTCCTCGGCTTTTTTATATGTACCTTTAAATTGTTTATCTCCATCCCCATATTAGTCTTTGTCGATACTTGATTAATTAATCATCGATAAATAAATAATTTGTAAAGATCTGTGGATAATCTCCACATTCATCAGCGGTTGCGTATACTAAAAAAGCTCACTCAGTAATGAGCCGCATTGATCCTCGTTAGTCACTCCAGTCAGTAACTACTATATAAGGGGTCTTTATGGACAGAAATGATGAAGTTATCCAGACTCACCCGCTCGTAGGTTGGGATATCAGCACAGTAGATGCATATGACGCGATGATGATACGTCTTCATTACCTGTCTTCCATGGATCAACCGCCAGAAGATGCACTCGTTGATAGAACACTCTGGCTGACGACTGATGTTGCACGCCAATTAATAAATATCTTAGAAGCAGGCATTGCTAAAATTGAGTCATCAGAATATCAAGATCTTGATCATCGTAAGCATTAATTTTTTCCACTTATTAATTCCCAGCGTTGTAAAAAGGCACCCGTGAATATCACTTGGTGCCTTTTTATTAAGCGCTCCTCTCCTAATAGGGATAACATCGCTTTTTCTCCTCTAACTCCCGTGCTATTACTAGCGTTTTAATTTTTATTGCGACTTGCTAGCTTTAATTTAAATCATTTTGGTTATTGTTAGGTTCAAAATGACCTACTAACCAGAGAGAGTTATATTAGGTCAACGGTGATAGTCCCCAAGGTGCAAAATATGGATTACGACTTAATTGTTATTGGTAGCGGCTCTGTTGGCTCTGCCGCTGGATATTACGCCTCACAAGCAGGGTTAAAGGTGTTGATGGTTGATAGTGCCATGCCTCCACACCAGACGGGGAGCCACCATGGTGATACCAGAATCATTCGCCATGCATATGGCGAGGGTGAGAAATATGTTCCCTTAGTATTACGTGCTCAAGCACTGTGGAACCAACTCTCAGTCCAAACAGACGAAAAATTATTTCAAGCCTGTGGTGTACTGAATTTAGGGCCTGATGATTCAACTTTCCTGCAAAATGCGCAGCACAGCGCTCAACAATATAATTTGCCAGTAGAAACATTAAATGCGGCGCAGGTCCGTGAAAAATGGCCCGTTTTTACCCTACCGGATAATTATATTGGTGTGTTCGAACCCCAAGCTGGTTTTTTGCGCTCCGAGCTGGCGATAAAAACACTGATAAAAGCGGTGACTGAAGCGGGTTGCGGCATTCTATTCAACTGCCCCGTCACGGCGATTGAGCCATTCGATGGCGGTGTTGATGTGGTGACCATAGACGGGACTTACAGTGCCCATAAGGTCGTTGTCACCGCGGGAACTTGGGTCAAGGAATTGCTACCAGAACTGCCAGTGACTGCCGTCCGAAAAGTCTTTTCTTGGTATCATGCCGATGGCCGCTACAGTGAGAACAACCATTTCCCGGCATTCACGGTAGAAACACCGGACCATATCCATTACTACGGTTTTCCCTCACAAAATGATGAACTGAAACTCGGTAAACATAATGGTGGACAGCCTATTGAGTCTGCCGCACAACGAAAACCTTTCGGCAGTTATGCTGAGGATGGCACCGAAGTCTTTAGCTTTTTACGTAATTTCTTGCCTGGTGTGGGGGTTTGTCTACACGGTGCTGCATGCAGCTATGACATGAGCCCTGACGAAGATTTTATTATCGATACCTTGCCTGACAACGCCAACATTATGGTTGTGACAGGGTTAAGTGGTCATGGGTTTAAATTTGCAACCGCTCTTGGTGAAATCGCGGCGCTGTTCGCACAAAATAAACCGTCACCTATCGACATTTCGGCCTTTTCATTATCTCGTTTTGCTGATTAGTCGCATTAGAAAGTACCTGTAATCCGCCATAATGCCTGCCGATGATTATTTATACTTTAAATAAGTCATCGGCATTTCATTCATTATGCTGACATTTCCTCTTTAGTATGAAATACTTAAACTACAGTCATTGTCAGTTCTTTATTCGTAAAATCCGTAAAAAAACTTCGTAAATCCCGAATTGACGTCTTAGTCATCAGAGGATTAACTTACTCCTTGTATGCAATCAGGCATGGTTGCTGTTAGACAAGGATGTATGTCACATGAAAATACTAATTATCGACGAATGCTTTTATACCCGCTCTGGGGTAAATACCTATTTAAACAACTCAATATCTCTTAATTTAATGGATGTGCCTACTGTTAAACAGGCAACATTGGCTATTCATGATTTTAATCCCGAGATAATCATTGTTAATCTAACGCAATATTGTCGATTCGGTGGACATTGTCCCTTATTAGAGCAATTTCTCAGTTGCTGTAGTCAGGCAAAAGTTTATATTTATCTGGATGCATCATATCCATTTAGTGAAACGCCTATCCCTTTAACTGACTCAGTATCAATCTTGGCGAAGAGGCATTTACCTAAACTATTAAAAATGCTATCTGACTTTTCAGATGATATAGATAATCTAAACCCTGCGTGCGCTTCATCGTTGTTTAGTCCACAAGAACACAAAGTCATGTGCTATTGGATGACTGAGATGCCCAATTATCGCATAGCCAGAAAGTTGAACATCAGTGACAGCACTGTTTATTCGCATAAACGTCATATTACTGAGAAAATAAAAGTCAGAAACCGCCTAGAGCTATGTTTTATTTATAATGTTTTTAAATATTTATATTAGCCGACACTCTAGTCTAGGTAAAATATTGTCTAGCAAGCATTAGCTTTCATAAAAAAATAGAGTGTGAATTTTAGCTATAAATAATGTAACCGGAAAAATAGCGTTAAATTTTTTTTCGTTAAAGGATCGGTTACATTTCACTTATTTCTTAAGTATGACCTCGCAGCCAATTTTTTCAATCCCCTGCCAACATATATTATCTCATGCGTTATTTTATCATTTTAAAATGTGATCATTTCATCTGTCAGCTTATTGTTTACAATATTAAAACCCCTTATAATGAGTGACATTTTTAACCACAGGCAGTGAGTATGTTAAATAAATTGCTCTCAATAGTTATCAATAATGTACGGGAGCATCTGATACTCTATATCTGCTTATGGTTGATTCTGTTAGCACTCGATATTTATTTCTTTTTCTATTAATTTCCATTCATAGCTTCCGACGTTTTAGGTCGGGCCAGCAGATATAAGATTCTGTGGCCCTCTTCAGTTTTAAATCACGCCATCAACCAGCCTTATCAGACTCAATTTTGGTCGGTTTGCCATCACTCAACAGCACCGCAAATTTATAACCCGCAGGCGTTAACTCAAGGGCAATTTTAGCAATAATGGTTAGCGGCACTGAAAGCAACATGCCGATAGGTCCCAATAACCAGCCCCAGAAAATTAATGACAAAAACACCACCAGCGTTGATAAGCCCAAGCCTCGCCCCATCATTCGAGGGTCAATGATATTGCCACCGATCAGGTTAATCAAAATATAACCACCGGTTACAGCAAAGGCATCGGCAAAGCCGTTAAACAATAAAGCCTGAATAATCGGTGGTATGGCCGCCAAGACTGAGCCAATGTTGGGAATGTAATTCAGGACAAAAGCCAATAACCCCCACAAGAAAGCAAACCTTACCCCCATTGCCGCCAGAAATAACCAAATAACAATCCCCGTCGCGATACTTATAATGGTTTTAATCACCAGATAATGCGTTACGCCATTCAGTGCTTTTTTAAGAACCGCATTCCCTTGTTCGGGGTTATCAAACATCAACTGCATTTTATAAGGCAGGCGCTCCACTTCAAATAACATGAAGACGACAGTCATCAACAACAGGAAAGTACTGGCCATCGCGCCAGACAAGTGGCTCAGTAGGCGGGTAATAAAGTTCATAGCCATACTGGGATCGACATGCTTCATAATGTCATCCACAGAAAACTCAATATTAAAACGCATCGCGAATTCTTGTAGGTCGCGCATTTTCTCGAGCATCATGCCGCGGTATTGCGGTATTGAACGGGCAAATTCATTTAATGAAGAACCTAAGCGGCTAAAGAGTAATGCCATGAGTAAAACAATAATGGTGACCAGTAAAACAATAGCCAAGGTTCGAGGGATTTTTATTTTCTCTAGTAATTTAACTAGAGGGTTCAATACGATAGCGAGAAAAATTGCCAATAAAAATAGAACGACAATAGGTGATGCGGCCTTAATCCCAGCCATAATCACGACCAGCATTGCCAACATTGCAACTAACCGTAAACCTTGGCTACTTACCCCAGGTGTTGTCATTATTAATCCTTGTATTAGAACTGCCACCGCTCAAAATGGCAAAAAAAAGACGCTACCGGATAAAATAACCGACAACGTCTTATTTTAATAGCACCACCAGCAGGTTAAGTGATGTATTTCTTTTCAACCTGAAGTTGTAGCAGTGTTCGCTGCAATACCAAAAACTTTAGGTATGATTACTTCTTATCTGGGCTATTACCCGGCACTGGAATATGCATCGTTGTTTGCAGTAATCCCTTCGACTTATTAAAAATCTTAATGCCATTTTCACGCCCTGCCCGCCGAGAACGTTGTTCTTCCTGCGGCAATTTCAATTCTTCCTGGCAAATCTGGCTACAACAACCTTCGAATTTTTCCGCACAACTCGGGCACTGGATAAACAGCAAATGACAACCATCATTTTTACAGTTGGTATGAGTATCACTTGGCGTTCCACACTGATGGCAATGTGCAATGACATCCTCAGAGATCCGCTCCCCCATACGCTCATCAAAAACAAAGTTTTTACCGATAAATTTCAGCGGTAACCCTTGTTCTTTGGCTTTGCGAGCATATTCGATAATTCCACCTTCAACGTGATAAACGTTTTTAAAGCCATTGTGCAGCATATAGGCGCTGGCTTTCTCACAGCGAATCCCGCCAGTGCAATACATAACAATATTCTTATCTTTGTCATGTTGCAGCATATCAACCGCCATCGGCAGTTGCTCGCGGAAAGTATCTGAAGGCACTTCTATCGCGTTTTCAAAATGGCCCACTTCGTATTCATAGTGATTGCGCATATCGACAAATAAAGTATCAGGGTCATCAATCATCTGATTAACCTGATCCGCTTTCAGGTAATGCCCGACATTGCTGGGGTCAAAACTGTCATCATCGATACCGTCAGCCACGATACGCTCGCGAACTTTCATCCGCAGTACCCAAAATGACTTACCATCATCTTCATGTGCCACGTTCAGCCGCACTTGGTCCAACGCCGGATGAGAGGCAAATAGCGCGACTTTAAATTCGTCATAGCGATTGGCTGGCACGCTGATTTGCGCGTTTATCCCCTCTTTAGCCACATAAACCCGGCCAAATACTCCGAGTTTGACAAATTGGCTATAGAGGCTGTCGCGGAAGGCTTTCGCATCTTCCAAGGTAAAATATTTATAAAAAGAAACTGTGGTACGCGGTTCGGTTTCAGCCAACATGCGCGCTTTAAGTTCCTCATTAGAAATTCGGTTATGTAACACTGGCATGGTGTACTTTCCTGTTTTTCAGAGAGGTTACTGTAAAATAGTTATTTACTGCTCAATGGGTTACGTCAGCCATTCGATAGCTAACCATAGCAAGTCATCGCGCAATAGAACTGATATTTTGGCACCGGTCACCCCGTGCGGCGCATATCATACCCGAAACACCGCCACGGCACATCTTTAGCGCTTTTGACCGTGGCGTAAGACTTGACGCCAACGGCAATTATCGATATTCCTGTTTTATTCCTTTCAGCGCTAATGAGTGAAGATAATGCGCGCGATTTGTTATGGTCTGGCAGCCTCTTTCTTTTTTGCTTTTACTTTTATTCTTAATCGCGCCATGGATCTCGGTGGGGGAAACTGGGTTTGGAGCGCCACACTGCGTTTTATTTTTATGGCACCGATGCTGTTGTTATTGGTATTGCTGCGCGGCCAGTTAGCGCAAAGTTTGCGCCACTTACGCCAATATTGGTCCGGCTATCTGCTGTGGAGTACGGTGGGTTTCGGTCTGTTTTATGCCCCACTCAGTCTGGCAGGGGCTTATGGCGAGGGTTGGCTGGTCGCCGGTTCATGGCAAATTACCATCATTGCGGGTTCTTTGCTGATCCCTCTATTTAAACAACCAATATCAACGCCTGATGGCACTCAGCAGGTACGGGGGAAGATACCCTTTAAAGGGTTGCGCTGGTCATTATTAATTTTACTTGGTGTGGTACTGATGCAGTGGCAGCATGCGCAAGCTCTGAGCCTACAGCAAGCTTTATGGTGTATTTTGCCCGTCACATTGGCAGCGTTTATGTATCCATTAGGTAACCGCAAAATGATGGATATCTGCCAAGGCGATGTGGATACCTTGCAACGGGTGCTCAATATGACACTCGCCAGCTTGCCTTTTTGGTTGCTGCTATCGTACTACGGCTGGTCACAGACCGGCTGGCCATCACAGATGCAAATCAATCAATCCTTGTTAGTGGCCTTATTTTCCGGCGTTATTGCCACATTGCTGTTTTTTGCAGCGACTAATCTGGTGAAAAAAGACTACTCGAAACTGGCAGCGGTAGAAGCAACCCAATCCGGTGAGGTGCTGTTTGCTTTGCTCGGCGAGATGCTGTGGCTGGCTGCACCGTTACCAACGGGGTTATCATTGTTGGGAATAGGTTTGGTGGTGGTAGGAATGATTGTGCATAGTGTGGCCCCCTTTATTGGCCGCCACAGCACCTTTAAATCACCGGCGGCGACAACTATTGCCCGCGATGTCGCGATCGGTAAAACCGGATGCCACAATACCGGCCAACAGGGCAATGGCAGCCGTAATCAGTAATAATTTACTCTGCCAATAGGCACCAACGTAGCCCAACAGGCCACCAGCAAGCAGTAAACTCGCACTGAGTTTCGCGACTGACATCGTTTGTTTTTCCGTAATGATTTATATCCCTAATTTATACACTGAAAATATCCCAATTCAGAAATAATAAATCCCTCTTAAATAACGAGGGATTTATTCATTAGCCTGATAGGTTCTTTTGCGTGTTAACTTATCAATTGCAGTTTCGCCGGTAATCCCTGCCGGACAGCCGCACCACTTACCCAATCCAACCACGTATTGGGGATTTCTCGCGTAGGATCAGTAAAACCTAAATCATTCAGATTAGTACCTTCGCCGATTCGCGGGTCTGCCGCCATCATAATGCCATCCAGTGAATGTGTTCTGGCCCCCATCTCACGATGTCCATAACCATGCTCAATCGCCACTACCCCCGGCATAACACCATCCAAAAGGCTAACCTGCACCGCCATCTGCCCTCCCGGCGTCGTCAACTGCACAATATCACCGTGTTGGACACCATAGCGATGAGCGTCGATGGGGTTAATCGCCACCAGATTGGTTGATTTAACTGCCCGCAAGCGTTCAATCATCGCTGTAGAACTGCTCATCAGATGGGATTTAAATGACATCAAGCGCAGTGGCCAATCCGCTGCCGGATAATGTTCAAAGACATCCGATCCATTAGCCAGACGTGGGGGATACCACGTCGGGCAACCGCTATAACGCTCACCCGTAATGGCATGGTGATGTTTCGCTACATCCTCATTCCAAATTTGTAGCGGCTTTTTCCACTGTGGCCCAGTCGCATCGCCATTCCAACTTTTCTCGTAAGGGGCAAAACGCCCGCCGCGCGCCAATAAGTAGGCCACGCGACGCTGTTCATCAGCGTGTAAACTCTGTTGTAAAGCAGGCCATAAACGATCAACGCCGGTTAATCTCAGCTCGTCATCTTCTGCCGGAGGCAGCGGCTTTTCGCCACCATAAGCAATATTGGCTGCGGCCCGTAAGTAATAGTCTTCCGCTCGGTCCAGCGGTAAATCATTGCCCTGACTATCTTGCATCGCATTGGGGCCAAACCCCGGCAGTTGTAATGCCTTAGCAACAGCAATTAGGAAGCTTTCCATGGCGACCGGTTCGCCCTGCGCAGTGCGGGCAGTGCGTGATTCCACCACCGGCCAGCGAGCGGTACTGGCTTTCACTAGCACTCCAGCCCAAGGTGCGCTGAATCCCCAACTCTCAAAATTGTGAGTATCCGGGACAATATAATCAGCCAGGGCTGTTGTTTCATTCATAAAAGCATCGATGGCGATGAACAGGGGTAACTGATGTGGATCTTGTAGTTTTTCTTCGATCAAATGACGTAGCCCCGCGACCCCGTACAGTGGATTAGTCATGTGGCTTATCCAGGCTTTTAACGGATACGGATAACCGGCCAGAGCGGGAGCTAATTGCTCAGTTAACTGCCCACCGACAAAGGGATACCATGGTCCACGAGCGGGATAGCCCGGTTGGCCCTGCTGAATTTTTTGCTGATACTCTTCCGACTGTTCATAAGGCTGCTTGCTGCGCGATAATGGTAACCCCTTTGGCTTCACCATCCCGCTGAAGGTGGCTAGCTGATAACGCGGCCCATCAGCAAAACCATCAAATTTACCACCGCCAACTGAGACTCCGCCCTTCAGGTTCAAGTTGCCAATCATCGCGTTCAGCATCATGACAGCCCAAGTGGTATAAAACCCATTGCCGCCCATCATCCCACCATGAGAAATCACCGCAGCCTGACGCTGATAGGCGGTGAATTCGCGCGCCAAACCAATAATGGTGGCCTCCGGCACGCCACATTGCTGGCTGTATTGCGCCAGTGAGAAACGTGTAGCAGCTTGCTGGAGGCACGTCATACCCGATTGAACTTGAACCTGCTGCCCATCATGCAAAGTGACCTGCCGAGTCACAAATAGCTCCGCCTCAAGCGCCTGCGGGGCTGGCTGCAATGAGCCATCCGCCACTTGCACTAACACCGGACTTTCTTCTTCCTGTGCCACTGGCTGACCATTTAACTGGCTAGCACGCAGAAACTGCCCTGCTAACGGATGAGATTCAGTGGTGATGACCAAGTGGCTGGCATTCGTCCAACTGCGCTCGCTGGCGGCTTTCATGGCCGTTTCACCGGGCACCGCCAAATAATCGTGATTAAAACGTTTTTGTTCGATAATCCAGTGGATCATCCCCATCGCCAGAGCAGCATCCGTACCAGGCAATACTGGCACCCAGCGATTATGCTGATTGGCTAGTGTGGTGGTGAGTGGTAAAGCGGGTGCAACCACCACATAATTAAAGTCATCACGCTGACGAGCATTGGCTAACTGGCGGCCCTGACGTTTAAACGGATTGCCCGATTGTGCCGGGGACGTGCCGAGAAACAGCGCAAAACGTACGTTATCCCAATCCGGTTTAACATGGGCGTTTTTATCTAAATCCCCCATCAGTGCGCCAGAGCCAGCACGATATGCCAGCCCACAATATGCCCCGTGGCTACCCAAATTTTTCGTGCCAAAGGCCTGATTGGCAAAGCGCCGGATAAAAGCATCGCGCCCATCATCACCGGCATTGGTAACCAACAACTGATTGGCTTTCGGCCCAAGTGACGGTTGTTTGGCATCAATGGGGGTGACTAAATCGCGAATTGCCCGCAGCCCTTCCACAGGCCCTTCGCCGAATAAATCACCGCCTTCCGTCACCTCGGTGACGAGTTGCTCAAAGCTGATTCGCTGCCATTGACCACTGCCTCGTGGCCCAACTCGCTTCATCGGTTCAGTAATACGATAAGGGCTATCGACACCTTCCAACAGGGTTGCGCCACGAGCACAAGCAGTCGAACGTCCAGCCAACCCCTGCTCGCCACCTAAACGCTGTAAGGCTTCACTTAGCGGCAACTGATAAGGAAAGTGATGATCATGGGATAATGGATGATAAGGATTGCCAGCAATACGCAAGATCTTATTTTGTTGGGTATCGACCCGCACTCGTAAGCCGCACAGTGTCCAGCAACCAAAACATTGCGTCATCGATACCGCCTGTTGTGGATTGGCCCGCCACTGTGGCCCAACTTGCCCTTCAGGTGGCAACGCATTCCCACTGATAGGGTCGAGAGTGAGTTTTCCGGCACTGCCATCCACCAGCCCGGCCAGTGTTTTACGCGCCACGTCGTGGTAGCTGGCTCCGAATGCCAACACGCCCCCCAAGGCCAGACCGCCTTTTAACCATTGACGCCGCGTAGACTTAGCCATGATGTCTTTCCCCTTCAACTCTGTTTGCGCCTGATACTTTCAGTTCAAGCCATCTGACACTTTCGCGGATTGTAATGATTGCTGCTATCCATAATCCGAAAGTACCAATAATTGCCAGCAATCCCTCGCTGCCAAGAGGCAGGGAATAAGGGTTGGTGAGCACGTTGTATTTAGGCAATGTTTGTGTCTGCATCAGTAATAACCACCGTACTGACCAGCACAGTGTCAGGGCTACCGCCACCTGTAGCACCACAACACTAATGGGTAATGTTTTCTTCCACATAAAGAGGGACAATCCCAACAACATCAGCCACAGCACCACAGGGAAAGCCGCCATAGTCACAGACTGGGCAGCCCATTGGCGCAAAGCCTGTGCCGACAGGTTATCTCCGCTGGCCCACAACAAAGTGACCAAGGCCAGTAGGACTAAATTGATGAACTGCCAACGTGCCAATAACGGTTGATATTGCGGCTCACGCCATAGCCATATAGCCAATAAAGAAGGGATGGCCTGACATGCCGTGAGGAAAATAAACAGTGGCAACCATAGACTGAACCACAGCGGCTGGGCGCGTAACACCGACACCTCACGACCGGTGTAAAGCAAAATGCTGATGGCGGAAAGCGCACAAAGGAAGGCTAACCCTTTCAATAACCGCGGCAAGGGTCTGGCTTTCAAGCGGCTATAAATTAGCGCCAAAAAATAGCCTACAACACAGAGACTAAACAGCGGTAAAAAGAGAGAACCCCATGACATCCACGACCACGGCGTAAAGTGTGCATAAAAATGCCAAACTCGGGCCGGTTGATGAAGATCCGCATTAAGCGCCAGTGGAGCAACGACAACTGCTGTCACTGCCAGCATCAGCGCGGAAAACTCCAATTGGCTTTGTTGCGGAGATAATCCCTTGCGGCGGGAAAACATTCGTTGCCCGCCGGCAAATAACACCGCACCACACGCCAATCCAATAAAGAAAAAATACTGCACGGCCCAAGGCAGCCAAGCAATGTCCTGTGGTCGGGCTAACATTTCGCGGATCATGCATGTACCTCCTGCCAAAGTGCGGGTTGGCCCTGTAATGGCCGGGTAAATATCTCGTCTAATCCGAGATAAAACACCTGTGGGTGAGTACCTTGCTCCGGTTTTAACACCTTGATATCGACAGCATGCTCTAGCAGCATTTTGCGCAATGTGCTGTTGCCATCACGTAAATCACCAATAATTCGCGCACCGCCAACACAAGACTCTACGCAAGCTGGCAATAAACCAGCATCAAGACGATGAACACAGAATGTGCATTTATCCGCTGTTTGGGTGCTGTGATTGATAAATCGGGCCTCATAAGGGCAAGCCTGCACACAATAGGCGCAACCGACACAACGTGTATTATCGATGACCACTATGCCGTCTTGGCGCTGATAGGTTGCTTGCACTGGGCAAACGGGCACACAAGGCGGGTTATCACAGTGGTTACACAGGCGAGGCAGCAACACGTTAGTCACACTGTCAGCCCCAGATAGGGCAATTTGGTATTGATTGACCGTGGTACGGAACTGGCCTTGCGGCAGTTGATTTTCAATAGCGCAACTGACGGTGCAAGCCTGGCAGCCAATGCAGCGTCGTAAATCAATTAACATGGCATAACGCCGGTTAATATCGCCGTGTTTTCGCACCGGCTCCATCTGCCAGCCAGCATCTGCCAGTGGTACCAGTGCAGCGCCTGCGGTTAAAACACCCAGCCGCTGTAAAAATGCTCTTTTCCCTTGATCCATTTTTCTTCTCATCTTTTTAATAAGAATCTTCTTGGTGATAAGGATTGTAGAAATTGACAAACAGAAGCCCTATTGTGGTTTTCCACATTCCCTTTAGGGACTTGATCCAGGACAATTGAGCACTGCGATCGGGATCATAAAAAGGAACATCATGAACTTCAGGGTACTGGCGATAATGCTGTGGTTGTGTGTTTCTAATGCCCATGCCCGAGATTGGACGATTGGCGTGTTGGCATTACGTGGCGATGCCCAAGCACAGACGCATTGGCAACCCTTGGTTGATAGCCTGAATCAGCAATTGCCGGAGCAGCATTTTCAATTATTACCGCTGGATTTACCGGCAATGAAAAACGCCGTGGCGCAAAATCGTATTGATTTTTTGCTCACCAATCCGGCGCAATATGTACAAATTGATAATCACTATCCTCTGCGTTGGTTAGTGTCTTTACGTTCAAGTCATGAACCGGATGGCACCAGTCGCAATGTGATTGGCAGTGTGATTTTAGTGCGCGCAGACAGTGATATTCACTCGCCGCAGGCGCTTATCGACAAACACGTTGGCGCAGTTTCCGCCGAAGCCTTTGGCGGTTACTTATTGGGATACAAAGCGTTGCGTGATATGGGGCTACAGCCTGAACAAGATTTTCAATTGCATTTCACCGGTTTCCCCGTTGATGCGTTAATTTATCTCCTGCGCGACCATGCCATTTCTGCCGCCATCGTTCCCACCTGTTTGTTGGAAGATATGCAAGCAGAAGGGTTGGTTCATGCCCGCGATTTTCGGCCATTATTAGCAAAGCAATCGACCATTCCCTGCCTGACCAGTACTGAGCTATACCCAAACTGGTCATTTGCTGCGTTAGCGCACGTCCCTGATGAACTCGCTGATAATGTGACACGCACGTTGCTCACCCCGGCAAACAATAAAGCCCCACAGTGGGGAGCGCCCTCGTCAACCAATCAGGTAGAAAACCTGTTGCGCGCGGTGAATCAACACCCACAACAACCGCATTTTGGGCAGCAAATTCTAGATTGGGCGCAGCAGCACCGATTATTGCTTGCCGCTATTGCCGTGGTTTTACTGTTGCTGGGTGCCAATCATATTTGGGTTGCCTTTTTAGTCCGTCGCCGCAGTCGCCAGTTAGAGCAGTTGCACCAGCAACTTCGCATCAGAGAAAGCGCTCTGGAGCAAGCCCAACGGTTGAGTATTTTAGGGGAAATGGCGTCTGGATTTGCCCATGAGCTGAATCAGCCCCTCAGTGCCATTCAACACTACGCCGATGGCTGCGCCATTCGCCTGCAACGAGAGCAAGATGACCATCCGTTACTACCCATTTTGGGGCACATCAGCCAACAGGCCCAGCGCGGGGCCGATACTATTGCCAATTTGCGTCTATGGGTGGGGAAAAAACCCACGCAGGTGCAGGTGACCAATAACATCACGACAAACCAGCCGCTGGATCAACTGCTGATGCACCTGTGGCAATTATTGCAGGCCGAACAGCACCAACCCCCTTGTCAACTTCACACCGATATCGATCCACATATCGACTTACGCTTGCCCCCTACATTACTGGAGCAAGTGTTGTGTAATCTGATAACTAACAGCTTACAAGCTGGGGCCAGCCAGTTATGGTTAAATGCCCATCAACAAACAGACCGGGTGACACTGACATTACAAGATGATGCCGGGGGCTTAACCGCGGAACAGCTCAATCAGCCCTTTGCCCCTTTCCGCTCGACCAAAAGTGATGGCCTTGGCCTGGGATTGGTCATTTGCCAACGGCTGATAAACAGTCAGGGCGGAAGTCTTTCATTGCGTAACCACCAATCCCCCAATGGCCACCTGGGGGTGCTAGTCACCCTGACATTATCTATAAACCCAAGCAAGGAGCTTACTTTTGTCACTGATTCATCTGGTTGATGACGATATCGCTGTCACTGATGCCTGCCGTTTTTTACTGGAGAGCCTCGGCTACAAAGTCAAAGTGTGGCATGGCGGTGAAGAATTTCTGGCACAAGCTGATTTATATTTATCGGGCGTATTATTGCTAGATATTCGCATGCCGTTGCTTGATGGCACTCAGGTTTATGCCCAAATGCGTCAGCTAAACAGCACGTTGGCGGTGATATTCCTTACCGCCCATGGCGATGTGCCACAGGCTGTTGAACAAATGAAGTGGGGGGCGGTTGATTTCTTACAAAAACCCGTGGCCACGACACCCTTAATGGCAGCACTGCAACGGGGTTTTGTGCAATCGGATCAACTGATGAACAATCGACAGGTGCAACAACGCTATGCTTCTTTGACGCCCAGAGAACAGATGATTGCTCAGTGGGTTATGCAAGGATTGATTAATCGCGAAATTGCCGACAAAGCCTGTGTTTCGGTCAGAACAGTGGAAGTCCACCGGGCTAAAGTGATGGAAAAAATGGCAGCCAATAGTTTAGCTGAGTTAGTCTGCATGCTAAATCCGATAAAATAGCCCAATCAGCACGGGTTAAAGAATAATCACACCCTTGAGTTGACTGATGAAATATTCAACAAAAAAGAGTGAAAATGGTTTTTTGGTGCGGTCTTTTTTCCTGTAAGCCCCTAAAAATGCCACAATAGTCTACCTTAAAACGACAGATGAACAGATTGGTACAGGACTGAATCTTCGGAAATAAATAGTCACCTGTCTAAATGAATTACAATGACGCTGAGAACAGATATGCAAGTTCCTTCTTTTGATCGTTCACTACTGCACCCACGTTATTGGCTGACTTGGCTCGGCCTCGGTATTCTCTACTTGCTGGTGCTACTCCCCTATCCGGTTATTTACACCATGGGAACTTCTCTTGGGCGTTTTTCCATGCGTTTTCTCAAACGACGCAAGCGAATTACCCAACGTAATCTCGAGTTGTGCTTTCCCGATATGCCTCAAACTGAGCGTGATGAACTGCTGGTTAAGAATTTTGAATCGGTCGGTATGGGGCTATTTGAAACGGGCATGGCATGGTTTTGGCCAGATTGGCGCATTCAGCGCTGGTGCAGTGTTAGTGGGCTGGAGCATATCCAACGAGCGCGTGATGAGGGTAAAGGGGTATTGTTGATTGGCTTGCATTTCCTGACGCTGGAACTGGGCGCCCGTATTTTTGGCATCTATAACCCCGGCATTGGCGTCTATCGCCCGCACGATAATAAAGCCATGGATTGGATGCAGACATGGGGCCGGATGCGGTCAAATAAAGCCATGCTAGACCGCAGGGATCTGAAAGGGATGATCCGCAGCCTTAAGCAAGGCGAGATTATCTGGTATGCACCGGATCATGACTACGGTCCACGCAGCAGTGTATTTGTGCCATTGTTCGCCGTTGAGCAAGCGGCCACCACCACCGGGACTTATCTGCTGGTACGTATGGGGAAACCCGCGATTATTCCTTTTACTCCCCGTCGATTACCTGATGGCAAAGGTTACCAACTGATTTTACAGCCCGCGGTGGAGAACTTCCCACTGGATAATGAAGTTGAAGCCGCAGCCTTTATGAATAAAGTGGTGGAAAAAGAGATTGTTCGTGCTACGGATCAATATATGTGGCTACACCGTCGCTTTAAAACTCGGCCCGAAGGTGCGCCTTCGCTGTATGAGTAACTATCCTAATGCCCAGAAGTCATGGGCATAATATAGTCGAAAAAGATATTACAGATGATAATGAGAATTAGTTTATATCAATTTTTTTGATACAATCTGTCAGTTTTATCCGCTAGAAACATAGTATTTATCTGACTGATAATGCAAATAATTAATCCTAGTTATTATCTGGTTATTTTTTCTTGATAAGGATATACACATGCTAGCAACACTTAATCTCTGGTTCACGCGGTTAACTAACCATCCGGACGGCGGCAAACTGTTATTACGTCTTACGTTTGGTATTTTGATGTTATTCCATGGTGTGGCAAAAATTCAGCACGGCACCAGTTGGATAGCGGAGTCTTTACAGGCTCAGGGAATTCCCGGTTTTGTCGCTTATGGCGTTTACATTGGCGAGATTATTACCCCACTTCTGATTATTCTTGGTCTGTTTACCCGCCCTGCCGCTTTTATTTACGCAGTCAATCTGTTGGTTGCCGTTTTAATGGTTGGTACGGGTAAATTCTTTACTCTGACTCAGGTGGGGGCTTGGGGTTTGGAAAACGAAGCCATGTACTTCTTGGGTGGCGTCGCCATTATGTTGCTGGGCAGTGGTCGTTATTCCGTGACCAAAAATGAAGCCTATCGCTAAGAATCCGCGCTAATAATTGATATGATACTGAGCCACTCCAACTAGCGGGTGGCTTTTTTCTGTCTTTCATCTGCATCAAATATAACATTCAGATTACCGCGCCAAATTCTGTTATTCCCCAACTGAATAAGCATATTTCACCTTTTCAAACCTTCATTCCACTTTAATAAAAACTCATATTCATCTCATTGATGTAAATGCATTATGGGCGCATACTTATCAAGCTAACTGTTTTTTCTTGTGCTTTGTTGCCCCTTCAAACGCCCCTATCGACGAATAAAGAGACACAAAGCAATCACTTGCTTAATCGGTAATTTATGACCTCGGCCCCACAACCTGTTAACTGGAAAAGAAACCTTTTTGTCACCTGGTTAGGCTGTTTTCTCACCGGCGCGGCATTTAGTTTGATCATGCCTTTCTTGCCACTGTATGTGGAAGAGTTGGGTGTGAGCGGTCACCAGTCACTCAACATGTGGTCCGGTTTAGTTTTCAGTATCACGTTCCTGTTTTCTGCCATTGCAGCGCCGTTTTGGGGCAGCCTTGCTGACCGTAAAGGCCGTAAAATCATGCTGCTGCGCTCTGCACTCGGCATGGGGATTGTGATGGTGCTGATGGGGATGGCACAGAATATCTGGCAGTTTTTGGCGCTACGCGCACTGTTGGGATTGTTGGGGGGTTTTATTCCCAATGCCAATGCGCTTATTGCCACTCAAGTCCCACGTAATAGAAGTGGCTGGGCATTGGGTACACTTTCCACTGGCGGGGTCAGTGGTGCATTAATTGGGCCGTTGATTGGCGGGTTACTGGCAGATAGTTATGGTTTGCGGCCCGTCTTCTTTATTACTGCGGGAGTTTTGTTCGCCTGCTTCGCCATGACTTGGCTGTGTGTCAAAGAGCAATTTGCCCCAGTGTTGAAAAAAGATATGCTCAACGGGCGGCAGGTGTTTAACTCGCTAAAAAATCCCAAGTTAATTCTCAGCCTGTTTGTCACAACCATGATTATCCAGATTGCAACCGGGTCTATTGCGCCGATTCTTACGCTGTATGTCCGGGAACTCGCAGGAGATATTCATAATCTAGCGTTTGTCAGCGGCATGATTGCCTCGGTGCCCGGTGTCGCCGCGCTAATGAGTGCACCTCGTTTAGGGAAACTCGGCGATAAAATTGGCCCGGAGCGAATCCTGATTGCAATGTTGGCACTGTCAGTGCTAATTCTGATCCCAATGGCTTTTGTTCAGACCCCGCTGCAATTGGGTATTTTGCGCTTTTTATTAGGTGCAACAGATGGCGCATTACTTCCCGCAGTACAAACATTATTAATTTATAATTGTACTAATCAGGTCGCCGGTAGAATCTTTAGCTATAACCAATCATTTCGCGATGTCGGGAATGTCAGTGGACCACTTTTGGGTGCTGCCGTTTCTGCCAGCTATGGCTTTCGCGCCGTCTTTTGTGTCACGGCGGTCGTTGTGCTATTTAACGCCATATACTCTTACTGGTGTTTACAACGTCAGCCCTCAAAAGCGCGCCAACGAGAGGTTCAACAACCGCAAGACAGCTAAAAATTTTCAGTATAATCAGTAAAACCATCAGTATTTATTTTAACTTATTGATAAATATAATTAATAAGTCACTCATCACAAAGAAATTAGGCCACTTTTTGTGCCAAAATTCACCTTAAGACAGAAACATAACCCTGAGATATGCGTGACGTATCGACATTTCATCTAAAAATACGCTATAACCCCGATGTAAATTAAAAAATGACGTTATTATTGCGTTAAATTCTACTATAACGAGTGTTAAGCCTAAGAGTTGGTCGCAACACCAAAAAGGTAACATTCGACGATGGCTTATTCGCTCATTTTACAGCGATTCTATGGGAAGACTTTATGCAAACCACGATTAACAACCAAGGCGGTCGAACGTTCTTTGGCCATCCTTACCCGCTCAGCGGATTGTTTCTTTCTGAAATGTGGGAACGCTTCTCGTTTTACGGCATTCGTCCCCTCTTAATTTTATTTATGGCCGCCACTGTTTTTGATGGCGGTATGGGCCTGCCCCGTGAACAAGCGTCGGCTATTGTCGGGATTTTTGCCGGGAGTATGTATCTGGCTGCATTACCGGGCGGCTGGCTGGCTGACAACTGGCTTGGGCAACAACGCGCAGTTTGGTATGGTTCCATCCTGATTGCCTTGGGCCATTTGTCGATTGCCCTATCCGCCTTCTTTGGTAACAATCTATTCTTTATTGGTTTAGT
Source organism: Yersinia vastinensis (assembly GCF_044905075.1). Lineage (NCBI taxonomy): Bacteria > Pseudomonadati > Pseudomonadota > Gammaproteobacteria > Enterobacterales > Yersiniaceae > Yersinia > Yersinia vastinensis. The sequence goes on along the minus strand of NZ_CP173260.1, from coordinate 1,912,018 downwards.
GTTTATTGTTCTCGGTACGGGTTTATTCAAAACCTGTATCTCAGTCATGGTCGGTACTCTCTACAAACCGGGCGATGCCCGTCGTGACGGTGGCTTTTCACTGTTTTATATGGGTATCAATATGGGGTCGTTTATTGCGCCACTGATCTCGGGTTGGCTGCTACGCTCCCATGGCTGGCACTGGGGTTTTGGTATCGGCGGGATAGGTATGTTGGTGGCCCTGCTTATCTTCCGTGGTTTTGCTATCCCGGCAATGAAGCGTTATGACGCTGAAGTCGGCCTAGATTCAAGTTGGAATAAACCGACAGTCCAACGCCAAGGTGTTGGCAAGTGGGTTACCGCTATTTTAGCGGGCATCGTGGTGATAATTGCTTTAATTTCACAAGGTATTATTCCGATTAACCCGGTGTTAGTTGCTAGTTTACTGGTGTATGTTATCGCCGCCTCGGTGACTCTCTATTTCATCTATTTGTTCGCTTTTGCCAATATGAACCGTAAAGACCGCGCCCGTCTGCTGGTGTGCTTTATTCTGTTGGTGTCAGCGGCATTCTTCTGGTCTGCGTTTGAACAGAAACCAACGTCATTTAACCTGTTTGCTAATGACTATACCAACCGTACTGTTATGAACTTTGAAATTCCAACAGTCTGGTTCCAATCCATAAATGCCCTGTTTATCATTCTATTAGCGCCGGTATTCAGCTGGGCATGGCCTGCATTGGCGAAGAAAAACATTCAACCGAGCAGTATTACTAAATTCGTCATCGGTATCTTATGTGCCGCTGCCGGTTTTGGCGTGATGATGGTTGCTGCACAGCATGTGCTTAGCAGTGGTGGTGAAGGGGTTTCACCGTTGTGGCTAGTGATGAGTATTTTGCTGCTGACGCTGGGTGAATTGTGCTTAAGCCCTATTGGGCTGGCGACGATGACATTACTGGCTCCAGACAGAATGCGTGGTCAGGTCATGGGGCTGTGGTTCTGTGCCAGTTCACTGGGTAATCTGGCTGCAGGCTTAATTGGTGGTCAGGTTAAAGCTGATCAACTTGATATGCTGCCAACCTTGTTTGCACGCTGCTCAATTGCCTTGGTTATCTGTGCTGCAGTGCTTATCTTGCTTATCGTGCCTATTCGCCGCTTGATGAACAATACTCAGGGCCAACAGACCGCCTGAGACTCATTGATCAACCAAGCTTGATTCAAAAACCCGCCCCTTGTTTGGCGGGTTTTTGATTAATACGCTATAACGGCCATTCCCGTTGTTGCAATACAACCCGATAGCCATCGACGTCTTCAAAAGTTTTGCCGTTCACATCCCAATAAGGATTGTAGGACGCTACAGTGCTAAAACCTGCGCATAACATTTGTTGACACTGACGAGTCCACACATCCTCATCAGGGATATAAAAAACCAATAAGTTATCCGCCGTGGGGGCTCGCCCAACCTCTACCCCACGATGATGCGTAAACTCTAAATGATAAGCGTGGTGTGGATGGCCGAGAATGATGCCATCGAATCCTTGATGGTCATAAAAACTACCAAGCCGGGTAAACCCCAAACCACTGCAATACATCTCACTGATAACATCAAGATTATCTGTCGGTCTGGCAACACGCATTACTGCATTTTGTGGTAATACCGGCAAATCAGTTACAGGCGGCATGGCGGGTATCATATATCACCTATTTTTATTCGTATGGGCCGTGGTGGGCATCGATGGGGAGCATAAAAGTATCAACAATCATTGATAAGGGCACATCAATCACCGTGACATATTTCCATGGCCCGTCGCGCATATCCCATTGCACGCCGGGATAATATTGATGTCCATGCCCCTGCCCCGGCACCGTACGGCTGATAATGCTGCCACAGCCAGATAGCAGCATGATACCGGCCCCCAGCATGAAAACTCGTATCATAGCGACTAAGGTATTTGTTGGTTTGGGCATGGAATTTACACTATTGGCGATCGAGCAATAAGCTCTTTGAAATTCAGGGCGGAATGCAGTTTATCATAGCGGCATGTTAAGATACCGTGCGGAAAGTGTTAAAAAACCACTTAATAAGCCTTAAAAAAACGGGCAATACAAAATGTATGCCCGCTTTATATTTAAGATTACGAAGATTTCGCGACAGGGAATGCCCGCATATTGTGCGCCAGTTGGCGATAATATCCGTTCCAGACTCGATACTGTTCCGGCTGTTGCCAGACTTGCTGGTGTAGGCGAGACATCAGGACAGGATCACTGAGCAGCTCCAGACGTTGCAGTTTACCCAGTTTTTCCGGTCCGGCTTCCAGCGCGGCAGTCACCCGCTCGACACGAACTTGCTCAATAATTGCACGAGTATGATGCCGTGCAGTTGCCATGGCACTGACCAATGCGTTATACGATGGGTTCATCACGGCGTAGAAGAAACCCTGACTGAGCGCGCGCTGATGATTTAGCTTCAGATACTCTTCCGTCGCCACCAACTCCCGTGGCGGACTGTATTCTTCCGGGATCAAGAACAACTTAACCCGTTTACTGGCCAGCCCCAAAGTACGGCGGCTAGAGAGCACCGAGACCACTGGTGAGAGAATCAGCGAGAAGACAATCGGCGATAACCACCACAGGAAACGCAGATCCAACCACGCCACACCGCCCGCCCAAATTAACCCCAGTAACAGTTGTGGCCCGTGACGCACCATGGCTTCACTCCAGGGGGTCGCATCATCATCACGTTGTGGTGAATTCCATTGCACCGACCAGCCCAGGAAAGCGCTGACCACAAATACCGTATGGAATAGCATCCGTACCGGTGCCAATAGCACGGAGAACAGCATTTCAGACAACATCGACAGCAACAGACGTATTGCCCCACCGTACTCTTTCGAACCTTTGGCCCAGATCAAAATGATACTGAGTAACTTGGGCAAGAACAGCAAGACCAAGGTGGTAGAGAATAAACCAATTGCCAGCTCTGGCCGCCATTGAGGCCAAACCGGGAAGAGTTGGCGCGGTTGCAGGAAATATTGCGGCTCCATCAAGGTATGCACCGCTTGCAGCGCGGTACACAGCACCAAGAACATAAACCACAGCGGTGCAGACAAATAAGACATGACGCCGGTGAGGAACACCGCCCGATGAACCGGATGCATGCCTTTAACCAAAAACAACCTGAAGTTCATCAAGTTACCGTGGCACCAGCGGCGATCACGTTTTAATTCATCGAGCAAGTTAGGTGGCAATTCCTCATAGCTGCCCGGTAAGTCATAAGCTATCCAGACTCCCCATCCAGCACGGCGCATTAAGGCTGCTTCGACAAAATCATGAGACAAAATAGCACCGGCGAACGAGCCTTCCCCCGGCAATGGCGCTAATGCGCAATGCTCAATGAAAGGTTTGACTCTGATAATGGCGTTATGGCCCCAATAATGAGACTCGCCTAACTGCCAGTAATGCAAGCCAGCAGTAAACAGTGGGCCATAAACTCGGGTCGCAAATTGTTGGATACGGGCATACAACGTATCCATTCCGGATGCTTTCGGAGCAGACTGAATGATCCCGGCATTAGGATTGGCTTCCATTAAACACACCAATCCCGTTAGGCATCCACCGCTCATCACGCTGTCAGCATCCAGAATCACCATATAGCTATATTGACCGCCCCAACGGCGGCAGAAGTCATCAATATTGCCACTTTTACGTTTCACCCGACGCCGACGACGGCGATAGAAAATACGGCCATGACCATCAACATCACGGCACAATTCCAGCCAGGCTTTCTGTTCTGCCACACAGATATCAGGGTCATAACTGTCACTTAAGACATAAATATCGAAGTGCTCAAGTTGCCCGGTCGCAGCCACTGACTCATAGGTTGCCCGCAGCCCAGCGAAGACGCGTTCCACGTCTTCATTACAAATAGGCATAATCAGCGCCGTTCGGTGCGCCGGATTTAACGCCTCATCCCCTTTAATGGTGGAAGAGATGCTGTATTTATCTTTGCCAATCAGTAATTGCAGGAACCCCATCAGCGCGGTCCAGAAACCCGCAGAAACCCAGCAGAACAGCACAGCGAACAGAATAAGAATGCCCGTTTGCAGTAAATAAGGGAGTAATTGCATCACCGAAACCTGCCAGTTCTGTTGCCAGATCTCAAAAGGATCGATTAATGCCCAGCCCTGATACGGCAAAATAGTCTTCATATAGCTGGTGGCGATGGTGGTTTGCAGCACAATCAGTATCAGCAAGATATAGCGCCGCAATGAACCTACACTACGCCATTTTTTCTCAGCGGCGGCTTCTTCGTGAGTTTGTGCTCGTGAAACAGGACTGCGGCCCAGCAACGAATCCCAAAAACGCCCAACCGGATTGGTGCGCCATGCCTGCGGCGCCATACTGGTACGTTTAATGGGCGGCATGGCATGAATAACCGTGCGCCCTTCTGCGTCTCGCGCCAATAATTTGCCATCATTCAGTGCATCTGGCCATGCGGCTTGCAAGCGCGCATTGACAGAGGCCAACGCACTGTCTTGCTCACTGAAAGCCACCGGATCAGAGATGTTGGCGGCCAATTGTTGATGCACACGTGGTATAGCATCTGGCGTGCTGGCCAGTAGCACATCCTCAGGTAAAGCATCACGCAACGCCCCCAGCTGCTGCGCAGTCAGGGGCAAGTCCGCAATGTAATCCTGTACGGGGGATTGATTTGACTTATTCATCGGCAGGTAGCTGATAGCTCCAGGTTTCAGTCAGGGTTTTATCGCCGTTAACCAGCGCTGCGCGCATCTCTATCGGTTTTTTGGCATCCTTAACTTTCAGCCGCAGTGTCAAACGCCAGCCTTTAGTGACAGGATTATAACGGACTGAATTTTCAATTAATTCACCGTTCTCATCAATACTGACCTGCGAAGACAGCGGTGCATTTTCATCAAGTGATTTCAACACTGGGCCGACAAAATCAACCAAGAAAGCGACGCTACCATCAGGTTGACGAATCAGATTTGACTGTTTCACATCCCCCGTTGAGCGCAGAGTCTGTTTCACGTAGGCAATATCCGATGAATGTAATTTCTCTTCATCACGAGTAAAATGCAGACGGTAATTCAGATCCAGCGATGTTTTGGCATCGGGCAACACATCAGGGGTCCAGAACGCCACGATGTTATCGTTGGTTTCATCCGCTGTAGGGATTTCCACCAGTTCCACTTTCCCTTTGCCCCAATCGCCACGCGGTTCCACCCAAGCACTTGGGCGTAAATCATAACGATCGTCTAAATCCTCATATTGTGAGAATTCACGACCACGTTGCAGCAGACCAAATCCTTTAGGATTCTCTACCGTATAGGTACTGACCGACAAATGCTTAGGATTGTTCAGTGGTCGCCAAATCCATTCACCATTGCCAGCATGAATAGAAAGACCATTGGAGTCATGCAATGCCGGGCGATAGTTCAATACCGCAGACGGTTGGCTTGGGCCAAACAGGAACATACTGGTTAAGGGGGCAATCCCCAGCTTCTCGACTTTATCGCGCAAGAAGACTTTAGCCTGCACATCAATGGTGGTATCGCGCCCCGGATAAATGACAAAACGGTAAGCGCCGGTAGCTCGTGGTGAGTCCAGTAACGCGAAGATAACCAAATGTTTATCATTCGGTTTAGGTCTCTCAATCCAGAACTCACGAAAACGTGGGAATTCCTCGCCAGAGGCCAATGCGGTATCAATCGCCAACCCGCGAGCAGAAAGACCATATACCTGACCTTTACCAATCACACGAAAATAGCTGGCACCCAGCATACTGACGATTTCATCTTTTTTATCCGCTTTATTAATGGGATAAAGCACTTTAAACCCAGCAAAACCCAAATTCTTCACGGACTCAGGATCATGTTTGACTGAGCCGAAGTTAAAATAATCGGGACTATAACTGATGGGCTTAACACTGGTTGCCGTGACTTCATTAATCTGCACCGGGGTGTCGAAATACATCCCCTGATGATAAAACTCTAACTTAAATGGCGTATCCAGTTTGGTCCAATATGACTTGTCATGGTTAAACTGAATCTGCTGATAATCGGCAAATTTCATTTCACGAAATTGCGATGGAAGATTACTTTTTGGTGCTTCGAAACTTTTACCCGCCAGAGCCTGAGCTTGTTTAGCGACATCATCTAACGAGAAAGCCATTGCCTGAGAAGTGAATAATGACAGCAGGAGAGTCACTCCCAACCATCTGGCGCTGTTCGCGCGTAACCCTTTTGACATTCTATTTGCGTCCGACAAAATATTAACTCCCACATCTCCCCCTAAATCACAATAGCCAAATTATTGACGGTTTATCCCGCAGACTAGGTAGATAAATCCAGATTATTGTTATGTCTGGAGTTATACTGCCCGCTCATTGTGTAAACCTGTGGCTAAGCCATAAGCCTAACAAGCTAGGCTAAAATACGCTATGGAAAATTATTAACCCTTATAGTAGTGTTTCTCGTCGTCCTGATCCATTGATAACGTATATAGTTAACAATGAATATTTACTATAAAGAAAAAGTCTGGGCAAAATCAGATAGGTTATTCTAATTCAGATAACAACTAGCGAATAAGTATGAAAAAAAATACTAACCAACGGGAGTACTTTTTAGACGCCATTCGCGCCTATTTGATGTTACTCGGCATTCCTTTTCATCTTTCTCTTATATACTCCAGCAATCATTGGGCCGTTAACAGCGGTCATCCCTCGCTGACATTTACCTTCCTGAACGATTTCATTCACGCCTTTCGTATGCAGGTATTTTTTGTTATTTCAGGCTATTTTTCGTTCATGCTATATCAGCGCTATGAGCGCCAGCGCTGGCTTCAGGTCCGCCTAGAACGTGTGGTTATTCCGTTAGTTACCGCTATTCCGTTGATTACTATACCGCAGTTTTTCTTACTCAAGAATTACACTAATAAATTACAAGATTGGAACTCATTTACAATTTATCAAAAAATAAATATTGCTATTTGGGAAGTTGTTTCACACTTATGGTTTTTGTTAACTCTCGCATTACTCACGGGGCTGTGCTTTTATCTGTTTCAGAAAATGAAGAATAAAAAACACGCAATTCCTGCTTTGATAAAAGGAATGAATAATATAGGAAAAATCTCACTATCATTGTTTCTATTTGTGTTTGTTTATTCAGTAGTGCGGAGAATAATATTTCTTCTTAACCCTGAAATTCTCTTTAATAGTGTTTTCAATTTCGTTGTTATGGAGACACTTTTTTATCTGCCTTTCTTTCTTCTGGGTGCCTACAGTTTTATCTATCCCCCACTTAAACAGGTATTTCTCACGTTTTCGCCCGGCGCATTAGTCGCCTCCGTGCTATTGTTTGGTGCCTACTATCTAAACCAACATATTAATACTTCTGAGTTTTTTGCCTTTGAGCTGGATCTTATTATTAAGGCATTAATGGGGGTTACCATGACCAACGTTGTCTATTCTCTTGGGCATCGGTTGCTCAACTACCCTTCCCCCCGTATCACTTATCTGGTTAACGCCTCCCTCTTCATTTATCTGGTGCATCACCCATTAACCTTGGTTTATGGAGCATTTATCACGCCACAAATTGACAATAACGCTCTGGGTTTCATACTTGGTATGGTCTTTGTTTGCCTAATTTCGTTTGCTTTATATGAGGTTCATCGCCGTATTCCATTGCTGAAATTCTTGTTTTCTGGCAAGCCCCAGCAGCAAACGGCGTAATCAAAGTATTATTCAAACGAATAATGTTATTGCTAAGTGATTGAGTTATCTGCATACCGTTTTGGTCATAAAACCGCTACACTGTCAGGCCATCATGTTGATGCGGGATGGTAAATGCCTCACTGTGCGCTCTGTTTTTAGAGTAGTTATCCTGTTGATTCCTAGCAGGATTTGTTTCACTTGCAGTGACAAAAAAAAGAGGAATTGTGATGAATAAGCAAGAATCTATTGAGAATAATCCCACATCGGATACTGCGCAGTTCGGTACTCTACTGGCCCTCATTAGCCGTCTTAGCGGTGCACTGGATAGCGCGATCACCGGTAAAGATCGCAGTGTCTTAATTACAGAACTCTCACAATTTTCAACCGATAATCTTCCTGAACAGGAAAAACTCGTGACGGCTGAAGCCCTGCGAAGAGCTTTGGCAACGATCAAGCGCGACTAGTTGTTATACAACGCTCACCCTTGATTCCCCGCGGGCGATTAAAGGTGAGCGACCTGCCTCTTATTTGTACAGTTTTGTTTTTTTCTCGTCCTATGACCAAAATCATTGCTGTTTCTGCCTCAATAACCCATTGAATTGGGTCATATCTACCCATAGATTCCAGCAAATCTGTGTATAATAATTTCGCCCCCTTTCATTTCGTTATATTTATCTCAGGAGACCTCCCACCTTGGACGCCATCACTATCAATAGCCTTTTTTTGATCGGCGCAGTGCTGGTGGGAGCCAGTATTTTATTAAGCTCACTCTCTTCCCGGTTAGGTATTCCTATTTTGGTTATCTTCCTCGGTATTGGCATGTTGGCGGGCACCGACGGCATTGGCGGTATTGCTTTTAATAATTATCCTGCCGCCTATCTGGTCAGTAACTTGGCGTTAGCCGTTATCCTGCTGGATGGCGGAATGCGCACTCGAGCGTCATCATTCCGTGTTGCACTGTGGCCCGCCCTTTCGTTGGCAACCGTCGGTGTGTTAATTACGGCGGGGCTGACCGGTTTAGCCGCCGCGTGGTTATTTGATTTAGATATTATTCAGGGTTTATTAATTGGTGCGATTATAGGTTCCACTGATGCCGCCGCAGTCTTCTCGCTATTAGGGGGTAAAGGTCTGAATGAGCGCGTCAGTGCAACGCTGGAGATTGAATCGGGTAGCAACGATCCGATGGCAGTCTTTTTAACCATTACTCTGATCGCCATGATCTCCGCCGGTGAAACCAGCCTCAGTTGGATGTTCCTGGTCCACTTAATACAGCAATTTGGCTTGGGGATTTTTATTGGGCTAGGCGGCGGTGGGCTGCTGCTGTTGCTCATTAATCGTATTGAGCTGCCAAGTGGCTTATACCCATTATTGGCCGTCAGCGGCGGGATTTTAGTCTTCTCACTCGCCACGGCCATGAATGGTAGTGGCATTTTGGCGGTCTACCTCTGTGGCTTGTTGTTAGGTAACCGCCCAATTCGCAACCGCGCAGGCATTTTGCAAACCTTCGATGGGTTGGCATGGCTCAGTCAAATTGGAATGTTCGTCGTATTGGGGTTGTTACTTAACCCAAGTGAATTGCTGCCAATTGCCATCCCGGCGCTGATCCTTTCATTGTGGATGATTCTGTTCGCCCGCCCCCTGTCGGTGTTTATCGGCTTACTGCCCTTCCCAAGTTTTAATCTGCGGGAACGCATCTTTATTTCATGGGTTGGCCTACGTGGTGCAGTACCGGTTATTTTGGCCGTATTCCCGATGATGGCGGGTATTCCCAATGCGAATTTATTCTTCAATGTCGCCTTTTTTGTCGTGTTGGTCTCGCTATTATTGCAAGGTACCAGCCTGTCGTTCGCTGCGCGTAAGACAAAATTGGTGGTCCCCCCAGCACTGGCTCCGGTGGCGCGTATTGGTTTAGACATTGATAAGAATAATCAGTGGGAGCAATTTATTTACCAACTCAGCTCCGACAAGTGGTGCATTGGTGCTGCCTTGCGTGATTTAAAAATGCCGGAGGAAACCCGAATTGCCGCACTATTTCGAGGAAAGGATCTGTTACACCCAAATGGCAGTACCCGCCTGAAAGAAGGCGATATCTTGTGTGTCATTGGTCAGGAGCATCATCTACCTGCTCTGGGGAAACTGTTTAGCCAATCCCCCAGCATTCAATTGGACGAGCGCTTCTTTGGTGATTTTATTCTCGATGCTGATGCAAAGCTTCATGACATCTCTCAGATTTATGGCCTCAATCTGGAGCCCGGTGTCGATAAGCAACAAACCCTCGGCCAATTTGTGCTTTATCTCTTTGGCGGCGAACCGGTTATCGGTGATCAGATTGAGTGGGATGGATTAACTTGGACCATTGCCGAAATGGAGTCTGATCGCGTCAGTCGGGTTGGGGTGAAGATAGTGACGGATAAAGCCTGATTCTCACACTGCGACTCTGGCATGCCGTAGCTGATTACACGGCATGCCAGCATAATCTGTCACTCAACATTAATCATCCAGCCGACCCCAAATTTATCCGTCAGCATCCCAAAGCCCTTAGCCCAGAATGTTGCGCCAAATGGCATAATCACTTGCCCTCCTTCAGATAAACCGTTGAATAGCGCTTCGCCTTTATCCATATCGGTCACATTAATTGAGAGTGAATAGCCCTTATGTGGGCTGTCACCGTCACTTGCACAACCATCAGACGCCATGATCACATTACTACCCACTTGTAAGCGGGCATGCATGATGGACTCAGGATTAGTACCGGGTGGGCAACTTTCGGGATCAGGAATATCTTTATAACGCATCATCGCAACCACATCGCCGCCCAATTGCTCGGCATAAAACTTAACGGCGTTTTCACAGTCACCATTAAAAAATAAATAAGGCTGAATCAACATGATTTTGCCCTCGTTAAAGCCCCTGAACACAATCATTGTGATGCAGAGGCCAGATAGTTATCACTAGCAATAATTGCTGGCAGTGACTTATTAGTGTAGTGCTGTAGTGACAAAAATGGTGAGGAATGCTCTCATTTTAAACAATCGTTTTGTGGCAAAAAGTTACACTCTGCTCGGCTTAATGCGGTTAACCAAAATAATCCCCACACAGACCAATACTAAGGCGATAGCATTTTTCCACTCGAGAATACTTTCGTTCAGGAAAATGGCCGACAGTACAGCTCCGGATACGGGGATAAGGAAGTTGAATGGGGCAACCATACCAACTCGGTTATATTTGAGCAGTAGACTCCATAATGCAAAAGCCGCTGACGATAACAGCACCAGATATGCCAGTAACAATAATGCCTGCCATCCAAATCCACTTAAGTTACCGCCAAAGAGATAACCGCCAACCGTCAATACCAGCCCGCCAATCGCCAATTGATAGCCTGTCATCACAGTCGTATCCATGGTTTGCGAAATACGTTTACCGTAGATACTGGCTGCTGAAAGAATGAATGCGGCCAAGACCACACTGCCTTCCCCCATCAGCGAAAAATTGAAGTCCATCAAGTCGGAGCCGAAATTAACCACCATGACACCGGCAAAACCTAATGCGCACCCAATAATTTTATTGAATGTCAGTCGGTCATTTTTATAAATGTAATGAGCTAATAGCACACTGAAAAATGTGCCAGTTGCATTCATAATTGACCCTTTTACACCCGTGGTGTATGCCAAGCCAATATAGAAAAAAACATACTGCAAAGCTGTCTGAGTTAACCCCAAAATAGCAATCTGCTTATACTGGCCTTTTCTAAGGCGCCCAATTGCCTTACCACTGGCAATTGCAAAAATGAGCAGCACAATCCCGGCCAATAAAAAACGATAACCCGCGAAAACCATTTTGCTTGGAATATCATCTGGAGCAATATGAAATAGCGCATAACCATTCTTAATGGCCGGATAGGCGCTCCCCCAAAGCAAGCAACAGAATGTTGCGACGAGAAAAACAAATTTTTTATTCGTAAAAAGCGGAGGACTACTGTCCACGTCAACATCCTTTTCAATCATGAAATGAAACATTGTTTCGTTATAACCATTTCTCATTAAAAAGTCCTGTCTGATGTCACCTTTTCCCTAAAAAGATCACAACCCTACCGTTGCTTCGCATCAATTGCCCATGATTGGCCTAAAACCCTCACAGGTCTCAGTGCGGTTTGCACAATATGTGTACAGCCATGTGGACATTTATTTACCATTTAGGCGGGTAGGTCGCGTCGCGCAATGTTTGCACTAACAATCAAAGATCGTGTACGATGTTGTTTTAACTAAATAACTTTGGTTTTTATTATGTTAAAACTCTTTAACGTAAACTTTAATAATATGCCGGAAAGAAAGCTGGACGAGGTCTTTTCACTCAGAAAAATAACATTCAAAGATCGGCTCGATTGGAAAGTGACCTGCATTGATGGCAAAGAAAGCGACCAATATGATGATGAGAATACCAACTATATATTGGGAACAATAGATAACACCATTGTTTGTAGTGTTCGATTTATTGAAATGAAACACCCAACAATGATAACAGGGCCATTCTCTCCTTATTTTTCGGATGTCGATCTGCCTATTGATGGGTTTATCGAGTCCAGTCGTTTTTTTGTGGAGAAAGCATTAGCCAGAGATATGGTGGGTAATAATAGTTCTCTGAGTACGATACTTTTTTTAGCCATGGTCAATTATGCAAAAGATCATGGATATAAAGGGATTCTCACTGTCGTCAGTCGAGGAATGTTTGTCTTGCTGAAACGCTCTGGCTGGAATATCACAGTGCTAAACCAAGGTGAATCGGAGAAGAATGAGGTTATTTACCTTTTACACCTTGGTGTTGATATTGATAGTCAACAAAAGCTAATAAATAAAATACGGAGAATTCATAAAATAGAACCCCGTACTCTTGAAAATTGGCCTCTGGTCGTGCCCGACATTGTTAAATAGATTTAATTAGCTTTAACTCAATGCCAAGTCTTATTGCATGCTTGGCATTTAAAACACCTAGTTTTCTGACCACATTGCCAATGTGGAACTTAACTGTACTTCTTTTTATACCTAATATTATTGAGATTTCAGAGTAAGTTTTACCCACGCTAGCCCAATACAGAATTTCATTTTCTCTAGGGGAAAATATGTCTCTCTCAATTTTATTATTACACGGCTGATTCTTTTCATCATTATTATGATAAAGACCTAACATTTTTTCATGTGTAAAAATGAGCAGCATTTGAATTTTTTCTTTATTTATTTCAATAAGTTCATCAAAGAATATGCTGTCATCACTGCCATTAGAAATGTTTAATGTTGCCATATTATTACTATTGTCGTGAAGCACAAAAGTATAGCCATTAACAATATTATACTCTCTAGCCAACTTAAACACGGCTGAGTCTGTTGATTTTTTATTAATAACGGAGTTGTCATCCCATGCAAAAGGGGAAATTTTGTCTTTCGCGGTCAAGATAACAGGATCAATAAGATGATAACTATTCTTTTTGTATTTTTTCACCCAATCTAATGGGTAGTTAGAAATAATAGTAGGATGCAAAGGTGTTTTCTTATTTATAACTAAATAAGAGTAGCGGAGATCACCATAAGACTTTATTCTTCTTTGAATATAGTTTTTTATGTCTTCATTAATACTTTCATTATCAAAATAATCAATTATCATAACAGACCAAATTCACCCAATGCATAATGTAACAATACATTTTTATCACATTGTTTTCAATAGAAAATACAGTATAGAATCCCCACACAGACATTTCTTATATAAAATTCGCTTATTCGATAAACTAAAAAAAACCTAGACCAAAGGTTAGTTTTGTAAGCTGGACTTAAGGCTAGCTATTATTATAGCCCTATGTTAATTAAACTGTTTTTGCTTTACAGAATTAGTTTTCAATATAATAGAACTAATATCTTAGCGCACTGGCGCTCAGAAAGTTAGTCTGCAAAGAATATATTTTCGCCAATACCAGGTTTTACCCCGCCATCTGGATGCTTTTACATTCAGATGGCGACCATCTCCTCCTAAAGTGCTCCCCCCATACCGGTGAAAATTCCGTCAATTCATCGCCACAAAACTCACCAATGTGTACGACTTTTCAACAATTATTTTACCGTTTTCATCACGCGCATGCGTGTTAGCAACCCATCTTATGGCTTCAACTGCACCTGTTCGTAAAAAATATTCTTTAATGACATATAAACATTAAACATATTAATGTAATCTAGATAAAGTTGACTTAAGTCATGTCACTAACACAAATTAATCGTATGATAAATAAACGGTTATAATGTTTCCCTGGTGTTGGCCGAATTGGCATCCCTTACCAAATGAGATTGGTAAGGGTTTTTTTTGCCTATTATTTGGGTTAAACGCGAGGAGGAACTAAGGTGTTTGCTGCATGATCTGCGCTAAGGTGATGGCACGGATTATCATCGCGCGGTCAATCTCTGGGTTATCACTCTCAAGGAGCCGCTGCCAAATAGCGATGGCTTCACCATAACGGGCATGGGTAAAACCGTCGTTGGCTTGCAGCATCAGCGCGGTATATTGCAAAGGATCTTTTGCCAACGCCCGCTCTAACCAATAGGCCACATCGCCAGTCATTCTCTGCCCTGACTGGTAATAAAATATGGTCGCCCGCGCCGCATCTAATGCCGCACTGGCTCCCTGCAAACGTTCAGCTTGTTGCAGCGCAATCAGCGCATCCTCAAACTCATTACGATATAAATAATATTGCGCCAAACTGAACCACAACTCTCCCTTATCGGGTTCCTGACGGATGCGTTGCTGTAACCGAAATAGCGCTGGGTCATTGCTCTGTTTGTCCAGCATCGTATTCAGCCGCTTGGCTTCTTGTTGACGCAAAGCCTCCTGCTGTACCGCCGTGTAATGTCCTAACTGTTGATATCCCAGCAGAATAAGCAGGAGTACCAACAGACTAAAGCCTAAAGGCCAGCGCCAACTCAAACGACCATATTGCACCAACCAAGGCCACCAAAGGCCCATCAGAATGAGAAGTAAAAATATTGCCAGACCGGCAGCCAGTATCATTAGTGTGCCCCTCGCGAAGGTGAGCGAGCTCGGCGCCTGACTCGCCACACGACACCCCCCAAGACGCAGACTAGTAGCACGCCAGGCCCAAACCACAGCACCAGCGTTGCCCCTCTCAGTGGAGGTCGATAAAGAACAAAGTCACCATAGCGCTGAGTCATCTGGGCCACTATCTCTTCAGAACTGTGCCCGGCCTCTACCAGTTGATAAACCTCTACGCGCAAATCTTGTGCAATCGGTGAGGTTGACTCCAGCAAGTTCTGATTTTGACACTGCGGGCAGCGCAGTTCTTTGGCCAACGCTAATGCCCGCTGTTGATTTTGTGGCGAGCTAAAATGATAAGTGTCCACTAAATCTGCCGAAACCCCGGCTGAAAATAGCAGAGATAGCATCAGCAAAAAGGTTTTCATGGTGCTCCTGTCGTTGCTGATTGCGCCAATAGCGGCATAAACTGCTGCTGCCATATCTCTTGCGTCATCACTCCTGCATAGCGCTGGCGAATAAGGCCATTGGCATCAATTAGCCAGGTTTCAGGCGTACCATAGACCCCCATTGCCAAGGCTAACGTCCCTTGCGGGTCATACAAGCTCTTTTGGTAAGGATTGCCATAGCGCTGAAGAGTATTCAATGCTGCTTGACGAGAGTCGCGGTAGTTCAATCCATAGAACTGCACGCCATGTAGCCTGCTGGAAATCTGGGCCAATGCCGCCATTTCTTGCTGACAGCTAGGGCACCAACTGGCCCAGACATTAATCACGGTCACCTTACCCAGCAGTTGCTCCCGGGTGAGTTTTTGTGTTGGCTGCTCTAATTCAGATAATGAAAAAGCCGGGAAAGGCAGATTTTGCTCTGCTAACTCAATGCGATGCGGATCTCGGCTTAAGCCACTGTAAAGCACAATACCTAAAATCAAACCCAGCAGAGGAACAATCAACCAAGGCCACCGTTGTTTCATTTGACCTCCTTACTTTCATGGGAGCCGCGGGTTCGATGCCATAGCGCCAGTAATCCCCCGAAGACCATCATCAAAGTGCCCCCCCAAATCCAACTCACCAGCGGTTTATGATACAAACGCACGCTGTACTCCCCACGCCCGAGGCTGTCGCCTAAAACCGCATAAAAATCAGCCAATGGGCCACTGACAATAGCAGGTTCAATCATCAACATTTCTCGTACACTGTAGTGTCGCCGTTCAGGGCGTAGCGTCGCTATGGGTTGTCCTTCATGGCTTACCGTGATGAGCGCCCGTTCACTGGTATAGTTTGGGCCAACTAATAGCTCCGTTTCATGATATGTAAATTGATATCCCGCCAACGTAGCCTGACGACCAGGAGAAAGGCGACTGCCCTGCTCCACCGAGTAATATGCGGCAAACAGCATCCCCAACAAACTGACGGCAACGCCACCATGTATCAGCCATGAACGCCAACGTATCTGAGGTGCAAAAAGAGGGGCGGACAATGCCCAGAGAGCTAAGGCTACACCCGGAATCATTCCCGGATGCCAAGTTTGGCTCAACAACCCCGAACTGAGTAATCCACCACTGAGCGCTAATAATGCAGGAACCATAAGACGCCAGTAGTCTGTTTTGGGGCTTTGCTGCCAATGAGCAAAAGGTGCCCACCCCATCAATAACAACATTAGCAGGACAAAAGGTGTCAGTGTCTGGTTAAAATATGGCGCACCAACGGATAATGTTCCCAGCCCTAATGCACTGAAAATCAACGGATATAGTGTACCAATCAGCACAGTGATAGCCGCAATCCCCAATAACACCAGCGCTGCCAGTAACAGTGTTTCCAATGAGAACACGTTAAAATCGGCACGACGAGGATTTCCGCGCACGCGCAAGGCAAATAATGTCAATGAAATCAGTGTTACAGTGCCAAATAATGCCAGTAAAGCCTCCCCTCGAGCAGCATCAACAGCAAAAGCATGCACTGAGGTCAACACCCCTGAGCGAACGATAAAAGTTCCTAACAAACAGAGTTGGAAAGTCACCAATGACAGCAAAATTCCCCACTGATGATACAAACCACGACGCGCGCTGATAGCTAACACATGCAGTAATGCCGAGGCGGTCAGCCAAGGTAATAGCGAAGCATTTTCGACCGGATCCCAGAACCACCAGCCGCCCCAGCCCAATTCACTGTACGCCCACCACGCACCTAACAAAATGCCCGCAGTCAGTAAGCACCAAGACGCCAGTACCCACGGGCGACTATAGTGCGCCGTATTTTGACCATAACTCCCCTCCAGCAAAGTCGCCATAGCAAAAGCAAAACTGATAGCAAAGCCGCTATAGCCCAGATACAACAAGGGGGGATGAAATATTAGCGCGAGATCTTGCAACATGGGGTTCAAGTCGCGCCCCTCGGCCAGAGTGGGAAACAATCGCTCAAATGGATTAGAGAAAAAGAGGATAAACAGGCTCAAAATAACCAGCAGCCAACCCATAACACCGAGGGCGCGGGCCACAAAACGCAGTGGATAGTGGCGACGAAACACCGTCAGTACACTGCTCCACACACTCAATACAAACAACAAAAACAACATGGAGCCTTCATGCCCACCCCAAATGGCTGCAATCTTATAAAACAACGGAAGCTGACTATTATTATGCTGCGCAACATACAGCACCGAAAAGTCATCAGTGACAAAGCACCACCCCAGTGCCAATAGGGTTAGTGCGATAAATAAAGTGATGCCATAGCTGAGCGACGGCAACCAACACAGCAAAGGTAGCCGCCGCCCATGTAAAGCAATAAAGGGCACACAACCGAGCAATAGCGCCAATGACGTCGCTGCCAGCAGTGACAACAGCCCCAACTCACCTATCATGCCATTTTACTCGCCACTGAATTTTTCCTATCACATCACACGACCGTCATCTGACCGGCATAAAGAATGAAAAAGCGTAATATAAAGACCCCGAACAAACTCAGGCCAGAAACGGCGAGTAAGAATGAAACCCGATGTCGTACGTTATGGCTGCAATAGCGGTTTAACGCCATTGGCAGCACCATGCCGCAACCTATCACCCCAAA
Organism: Yersinia vastinensis; assembly: GCF_044905075.1. Classification (NCBI taxonomy): domain Bacteria; kingdom Pseudomonadati; phylum Pseudomonadota; class Gammaproteobacteria; order Enterobacterales; family Yersiniaceae; genus Yersinia; species Yersinia vastinensis. Next base: position 1,894,216 of record NZ_CP173260.1, on the reverse strand, counting down.
CCAGAACATCAATGCCCAGAAACCGCCACCGAGTGCCACCGTCACAGCCACTTCTTTTTGACCGCCACCGAACCAAAGCCCCGTGAAGAATGCCAGCAACAGAAACAGCTCCAGCCAGACCACCGGTTTCTCCAACCGATGCACAAAAGCCAAGGCTGGGCTGTGGGGAGGCTCTTTGAAAAAAGTGACCGAGCACAGCACCATTGCGGCGATACCAGAAGAGACACCCGAGAATAGAAATAACACCGGCAAGACCGGATTATTCAGTAATGGATAGCTCTTCAATGCGGATAGCAGAAAACCGGTATAAGCACCCAGCGCTACGGCCAGAAACATCATCACCGGTTCGAGTTTGCGTTCAATCGGGGCCAACCGGTGAAGCAACGTACCGACCCACACTAATTTTCGATAAGGCTGTAGTAAAGCCGTTAACCAATGACGAAATATCACCGCCAGCCAGACCAAAAGCACCACCATATAAAGCTGAAACAGCATGACCCCCAGCGACATCACTGAACTGGTGCTGTAGAAAAACATCAGTTTCCAGAACGTCCAAGGTCGAGTGAGGTGCAGAATCAAGATAAATAGGCCCAAGATAACCGCCAGTGGCGCGATAATCGCCGTGGACTTAAGCAGCCCGCTCTGTGGAGCATCGTCCCCCAATACACGCTGCTTAACCAGCAGGCTTACCACAACCATGCCAGCAGAAACGCCTATCAAAAACAGATAGATGGCGATCGGCCAATCCCAGACGAGTGAGTCAAAATGAAATGGCGTATTCAGTTCAGGATTCATCCGGTTATCTCCCCGTACTGGAAAGGAACTCGATATAGCTTCGGTTGTGTTCCCAGATGTAGCTTGGCGCGATAGACGGTGCGTTGATGTAACAGCTTCACCAACTCACTGTTAGGGTCATCCAGATTGCCAAAAATCAGTGCTTTGGTTGGGCACGACAGCACGCAAGCCGGTTGCTTGCCTTGCTTGAGATTGGTTTTCCGGCAAAAATCACATTTGTCGGCGGTCTTCGTCACTGGATGGATAAAACGCACCCGATACGGGCAAGCCGCAATACAGTACTGGCACCCGACACAAAGATCAGGATCAACATCGACAATCCCGGTCTCCTTGTCACGGTATGATGCACCTGTTGGGCACACGTCCACGCACGGTGCTTTATCACAATGTTGGCAAGAGTGGCGATAGAATTGATATTTCACCGCCGGAAACTCGCCAATGGGTTGGCTGCGAATAATGCTTAAGCGCGAGACTCCGTCCGGCACATGATTAACTTCACGGCAGGCATCCATACATGCCGTGCAACCAATACAGAGGGTTTCGTCATGCAACATGCCGTAACGGACGCCATCAATAGTGCCACTGACAGCCAGCGAACGACTGGATGAACCCGTCATGAAAATCAGCGCCCCCATACCAACGATAAAATGACGACGATTCGTATTCATGGCGCGTCCTTCGGTATCAGCTCCTGCTGGCGGCGGTGACAATCCACACAGATTTTGACCCGCCCTTTATCATCCAAACCATGCATTGGATCGGTTTTCGGGTGCAACTGATGACAACTGACACAGGAAAGCTTCAGCATATGCACATCATGTGGCCAGAAAGCTTCACGCAATTTCTCAGGTTGGTGACAACTCATACAAACACTGTTTTGTTGCGATACGCTGTACATTGCCTTATCCGCATTCAACATATCGCTGTTAAAGCGCATCACATCTTTGACGCCATTACGGTGCAAAATCGATGCTTTACCATGGCAGTTAGTACAGGTAACCGCTAATTGTGTGTTCGGATTTATGGCGCTGGCATGCTTGCCGTGCAGCTCATCTTTTTGCTCTTTATGGCATTGGACGCAAGCAGCATCCGGATTACGCTGCGGCTCAACAACATGACGCGAGTCGGTTGCTTTCAGCGTATCAGCCTGTGTTGTGGCAAGTGCCGGCAACTGATACAAGGCCAACACTGTCAGCAACACTGCGTGACAGAATGAACGTAAAACGCGCATAGTTATTCCACCTTTGCTATGGCCCCACACTGGAGCCAGTTTGTCCCTGGAATAGCTCCGGCTGGCGTTCTCACCACACCGGAACGCCTCTTACTGGCTCAAACGGCCCGCTTTTTTGGCTTGCTCATCCCAAGCAGGCACCACTTTTTGCAGAAACTCCTGCTTCTCACTGTTCAACTTGTCCATATCCATCCCCAAGGCTTTTTGCGCATTGAGTTTGGTGGAAATGTCTGGCAGTGGAATTTCGTGGCTAATCCCTTTGGTGGCAAGTAAACGTGCTAGCTTGGTGCGGGCATCGGCCGCTTTATTCAACGCCCCGCCGAGCACCCTCAGGCCAACATCTGGTGCATGCATATGGATGCCGTGAGAGGCGATGGCATAATCCCAACGCCATTGCGCGTGACGAATATCTTGCATAATCGGCTGCATTTCCTGCTCAGTCGCCCCAGCATCCCAAGCCGCTTTCGCTTCGTAATGCGCATGAACCAACTGCTTCTCAACATTCAGTTTCAGCTCCTGAATGCTGGCTTTACGTTCGGCCACAATATCCTGCAAGGTTTTTTTGTCTTGGGTATGGCAGTTAACACAAGTGGTCTCGAAGCTATCAAATGGATTGCGGATTTGATGGTCGGTATACATTTTGCCTGCTGCGTTTTGGATTTTCGGCATGTGACAATCGATGCAGGTAACATTATTTTTACCGTGGATACCCGCACGCCAAGTTTCATACTCTGGATGCTGGGCTTTTAACATCGGTGTTTTCGAGAGTGGATGAATCCAATCGGAGAACGCAATTTCATCGTAATATTTCTCCATGGACTCCACATCGGTGCCTTTATCCCATGGGAATTTCACTGCTTTATCTTTACCGGCAAAGTGATATTCAACATGGCACTGGCTACAGACCATGGATTGCTGGTCTAAACGGCTGGCATGCTCAAACGGTTTATTGATAGATTGCAGGGCGCGCTCGGTATAAGGGCGTGATAACACCAGTGCCGGTTTCCCCGCAGCAAAATCAGCCGACGCGGTATCATGACAATCAGCACAACCGAGTTGGTTGACCACTTCCGGCCCCCCTCTAGCCCACGTCCCTTTAAAATACCCGTCCTCGCCTTGTTCATTGATCAAGCGTGCAACATCTGGGCTTTTACAGCTCCAGCATGCCATGGGTAATGGGCCATCTTCTGCAGTTTTTGGCGCAGCGGTTCGCAAGGTTTCGCGCACATCGGTAACGGCAAAAGCATGCCCACGAGGTTTGTTATAGTCTTTCGCGAAAGGATAACCCGCCCATAGAATGACCAGATTGGGATCTTCCGCCAAAGCATCTTCTCGTGGTCCACTCTCTTTGGTTTTCAGCCAAGAGGTGAATTGATCCACATGTTGCTCGGCGAATTTATCATTACGGGCCTCAATCGGCGGCGTTGGCGCAGCCGACAAAGTCCATACCCCGCCCAGAACGAAAAAAGCCAATATCCCTACCGACATCTGCCTTATAAATTTGCTCACAATATGTACTCCAGTGTATTTTTCCATACCGGACGCTGCCAATGTCCGCACCAGACAGTTATTTTTATATTTTTAGACCCGCAATAGGATGAAACGCATTCGGTCAATAGACCCCCATGACGGATATCACCCTGTGGGGTTGTGGAGATAGTAAGGGGGATTTTCTGCAAATTATTTGTAGTAATGAGAATGCTTGTTTTAGATCAAACAATTATTGTGTGGGTATTCGCTTTTATGAACTAGCTCAAAAAAAACTCACTCCATCGATCAAATATTTCATAAAATCAACAATATACCTCTTTAGAGGTAGGTGATGACAATACTGTCTGATGGGGTCGCCCAACCCTAAAAAAAATATCTCCCTTAACGGATATCGATAAGGGAGATATTTCAAGAGGGTGTGGCGGGAAAAACTTATTTTCCTTGTTGGCGGAACTGCGTCACGGTATCCCAAGCAACCTGTTGTAAAGCACGAGCGGTCTGTTCTGTCATGTCGCTGTCTACCGGCAGCGCGCCCCCCACTGGGGATTGATCATAAATGGTGGCAAACAGCACACTGGCAGCCAGATAAGTGCCCGCCAAAGAGGGGTGATTACCATCACTGTGGTACAAATCTATCTCTGGATGAAGTTCGATTGCACGGCTAAACGCTAAACCGATTGGAGCAACGTAACCTCCTGTTTTACTGGCAATATCAATATAGGCTTTCGCCAACTTGTCCGTTTGCTCCTTTTTATCCTTATTGGCCCATGTCATGAAATAGACAACTTTAGATCCGGCTTGATGAGCGGTATCCGCCATTGTTTGGGCTGAATCAGTAAAATACTGGCGTGACTCGGCTTTGGCTGAAATAGGCTCCATAGAGTTACCCTGTAGAATAACCACATCCCATTTGCGAAGAGAATTCTGGAAATTCAGGTTAGGAACATGCCACCCTAATTGCCCACTGGAAATGGTAATTCCTCGGAACATATAGTCTTTCGCTTGATCAGGCAGTAATGAACGGCTTAAATCACGCAACCGGGTATTCACATGGTTGTTGTAATGCATGTATGAATTACCGTAGAGCGCGAATGTTTTTCTTTCTCCGTCCATTTTAGCTTGAGGCTGTGGCGCAATAAGCGTATCAGCCTGAGCACTGGCCATCGTGATTAATCCACATGCCAGCAGCAACATTATTTTCTTCATTATTTTTATCCTCAGAAGTCGTAGCGTAACCCAAGAATAACGGCGTCATCGTTAATTTTGAGGTTGTTATTGGCCAGTACTCTGTCATAGGTCAGCGATAGATAAGCATTTTTAGCCACGGTTAACTGTGCTTCTGCTCTCCAGCCCTCTTTTTCGTAAATATCTTTGCCGTCTTCATCCAAGAAGCTATATCCCCCCAGAATTTTAATATGTTTAAACTGATATGAGGCCACTGAATCAAAACTGAAATAATCGTTGTCTGGCTTGTCATCACGTTCGATGGAGAGCTTACCAGCCGTTATCGCTAAAGACATGGCATCGTAATCAAGCTGTAATCCGCCCATTATTTGTTGATGTTTCTTACGGCCATCGGTGGTTTTTTTCTGCGGGTTTTCTTTACGTGTAAACTCACTGACAGCGACGGCTGGTGTTATTTTTAGATCACCCACCTTAATCATTTTGCGATAACTAATCATCATGCCGTTATCAAGCCCTTCATTGTCGCTGTTACCGTTACCTGCGACGTAGGCGGCCTGAATTTGGTGCCCGTCAAATTGACCATTCCACTGAAGAGTGGCGTCCTGACGGTTATATTGGAATGAAGTATCAATTGTGCTAATACCGTAGTTATAAACATTTGGCGTAAAGTTTTTATATTTGTCAGTCATTCTCATCACCTGATACAGCGGGTTCTGAGTACGTCCACCAATTAAGTCACCATAGCGCGCATGAGACACACCGAGCCAGGCATAACGAGCATCCAGATCTTTATCCTTGGTTTTATTATCGTTTTTCTCGGTTCTCACCTGCCATTCCAGACGACCAATAATTTTAGTATCTTCAAGCAATGGAAGATCACGAGTAACATAGATACCTATGCGCCCGCCCAGTTGATTTCGCACATCATCTCCAGCGAATGAAGTATCACCATGTGCAAACTGATATTCCAAACGCCCATATATATCCAGCGTCGTTTCATTATCTTTATAGACGTTCATCGCTAATGCAGATGAACTCATACAGGTTAAAACAATAATCGGCATTATTTTAATTTTCATATTTTACCTATAATTAAAAACGTGTAGAGCACCCCAGTCAGAAAATTCAACTGATAAGAAGATAAAAATATTTTTTATCGTGGAAATTATTAATATCAAAAAGCAATGTGGGGTATGGGAATATTTCTTTCTCATTTTAAAACGTGATATTCCGCCCAAAACATTAATCAAATCTAATTCAAAACATAATTTCACCGTCAAATTTAATAAGTGATAAATAAAAGTTAAGTAATTCTCCATTCTTTGTATTATACAAAAAGTTAGCAATATTACTTTTGTGTTAAGTTTGTCACGTTTTCAGTAATAAAATGGAGGTAACAGAAGGGAAATTCATATTCTCATTTTTATCATCAAGAAATTAGACCAGACTTTCAGCCAGTAAACAGATATAAATAGAACCAACTCACTGATATCGTTCATCTACTTATTTTGGAGTCAATAATGCGAGGTAGTCATAGTTCAGTATTTGATTCGGAACTGTATTCGTCCTTGTTTACTCACCCGGAAATGAAACAGATTTGGTCTGATGAGAATTTAATTCGCTGCTGGCTGGCATTTGAAATGGCGGTAGCCCGCGTACAAGCAGAATTAGAGATAATTCCGACACCAGCGGCTGAAGAGATCGTCGCGACTTGCCAATCGTTAGAGATTGATTGGCCGCGATTAGCAGCAGAAACCCGTTCAGTTGGAATGGCGATAAAACCGCTGGTTGACCAAATCACTGATGCTGGCACACCGCTGGTAAAAAAATATCTCCATTGGGGATGTACCACGCAGGATTTATTAGATTCTGCGCTAGCCATGCGTATGAAAGAGACATTGCTATTGCTGCGCCGTCAGTTGATTGAGCTGGGAGAGTGCCTGAAAACCATGGCGCTGGAACATAAAAACACAGTCATGGTCGCCAGAACCAATTCTGTGGATGCCTCTGCCACCACTTGGGGGTTGCAGGTCAGCAGTTATCTGAGTGAGCTAACTCGCCACATTCATCGCCTTGATAATCTCTATCCAACTGCCATTACCGGTCTATTTGGTGGCGCAGTAGGAAACCTTGCCTCCGTAGGTCATCACGGGATGGAGACTCGAGATAATCTAATGAAATCGCTGGGATTATCTTCACCAGTGGGCATGATGAATGCCAGCCAAGATAATGTGGTCCAAGTCGTGCAGTTTTTTGCCTTGGTACACGGCACCCTGTGCCGAATAGCCAATGATGTGGAAACGATGGGCAGGCCCGCTTTTGGCGAAGTCAGAGAAGGTGAAGGTGGTGGTGGCTCCAGTACCATGCCGCACAAAACAAACCCTCGGGCCAGTAATATGATCCAAACCTTGTCCCGTATGGGTTGGATGTATGCCTCAGGTGCGACCAACTTGCTTGACCAGCAAGATGTGCGAGCCGCCTCAATGCGGGTACTCAATTGGACGCTGCTACCTGAATCGGCGCTCAGTCTTTCCACCAGCCTTGATCGCGCTTGTCGCCTTATCACTCATCTGGTGGTTGATAAGCAAAAAATGAATGACAATTTCAATACATCGAAATATTTCATTATGTCAGAGTCCGTATCAATGAAACTGGCTGATAAAATTGGCCGGGATCAGGGATACAACATAATGAAAGCGTTATTAAAAGAGGCAGATGGCACCCAAGACTTGCTGCAATTAGTGCTCGGTAATGCTCAAATTCGCGAGTTCTTAACAGAAGAAGAGATTATTGCCGCTTGTGATCCATCTTCTTATCTTGGCTGTAATGACGCGCTGATAGAAGAGACGGTGGCATTTTTTGATGCCACGAATAAAGAAATACCGTCAACCAATTGATTTAATACTAAAGATGCCCCTGAGAATATCCCTCGGGGGAAATCTTAACCCCCTTACTTAGGTAGGGGTGAAAAGAGTTCAAAAAAGACAAATAGCTCTTCCAACTGCTCAAAATTTCCTTCACCCTCCCCTTTTTCATATGCCAAATGCAGAACTAACTCGACAAAAAAGAAACTGATAATTCTGCTTTTAAATACCGACTGTACATCGCTTGGCAACACAAACTGCAGATTACAGAATTTACCATAAGGATTTGATTCTGAATTAGTTATCAGTACCACTACTGCATCTTTCTTACGAAACCACTCCGTCACACGAATGACAACACGGTTAAATCGATAATAGGAGAAAGTGATCAAAACATCTTTACTGGATATATTCAGCAAAGCTTTCGGTAAATCACCGACATCGACAGAGAGAAGTGTCACCTTATCCCTAAAATATTTAACCAGTGTGGTGAAATGTTTCGCCATCGCATGAGACGAAGAAGGGCCAATAACATAGAGATGCCTATCGGTGTCCAAAATAAGGCTGATAAACTGATCCAGACTCTCAATATCAATATTATCCTTGAAGCTATCAAACAACATGGTCACATTTTTATTAAACTCAGAAACAATCTCTGCTGTGGTGATGTTGGTTTTCTCTTGAGCACGAGAAACCAGCTCAAAGGGGGGGACCAGTTTCTGCTGTGACAGGGCCTTTTCCAGCTCGCGCCTGAAAGATGAATACCCTGTGAACCCCAACTTATTTAAAAAACGCCCGACCGTGGCTTTACTCACCATTGCATTACGCGCGAGATCGACAATGCCATGAAAAGGTAATTCATTAAAATGCCCTTGAATATAAGCATCTAGGCGACATTCCGATTCTGTTAATGAATTTAATTGTATTGTTTGTGAAATATATTTCTCAAGTGTCAACAAATTATTAATTTTCATCCATTATTGCCTCTTGACATCCAATTTGACTCACTGACATATAAATATATTTCTGAAAGAATATCATTGTTAATGATCATGCAAACTACAGGTAAAATGAAATCATTAATCGATGTAACAAAGAATTTCAAGTTATGAGACACTGCGCACAAATTACTGTGAGAAAACTATTTTCTCATTCTGCCAACGGTTGCTTACTTCTACTATGACAACATTATAAGCAGGCATACAGATTAACCGTTCCCGCCTGAGATATATCTGTAAAGTTTTATTTAACAGTGGTTTTTCCACTCGGGAAAACAAATAAAAAGGGCTCATCTCATGATTGCATTTATAATCGCAATAGTGATTACTATCATTGCTGCATGGTTAATCATTAAGAATTATCAACCTCAAACGGTGTTGCTGCTGGCCGGTATTTCTTTACTGACTATCACCGCTATTTTTTACCCAGACCATAGCATTTTATACGATAAAGCGAAGTCAACAGGTTCTGTTTGGGTTGATATTTTTGCCTTTGCAAAAAATTCACTCTCCACTCAAGTGGCTGGTATCGGTTTGATTATCATGGCAGCCGGCGGTTTTGCTAGCTATATGGACCATATTAAAGCCTCAAATGCCATGGTAAATGTCTGCATTCGCCCTCTGCAGCTGATTAAAGCACCTTACCTCATTCTGGCTCTGGGTTATATTTGCGCACAGCTGCTACACGTGGCTATCTCCAGTGCCGCCGGATTAGCCATGTTATTGTTGGTGACTTTCTTCCCGGTGCTAGTGCGCTTAGGTGTCAGTAAAGCTGCGGCAGCATCCATGATTGGTCTTTGTGCCTTTATGGATCTCGGCCCTGCAGTGGGTACAGCTAACCTCGCAGCAAAACATGCAGGTATGGAAACGGCCATCTACTTTGCCCATTATCAGATGCCGGTGGCGGTTGGCGTTATGATAGTCGTGTCAGTCTTAGTCTTCTTTACTGCTAAATACTATGACAAGAAAGATGGCCACACGGTCGTCGTTCAAGAGGTGAATAACGTCGAAACGGCCGACGAGGAGAAAGTGCCTACTTTCTACGCACTATTACCTATTTTCCCGGTTGCACTAGTGCTGATATTCAGCCCACTGTTCGTTGATACCATAAAAATAGACGTGGTCACTGCCATGATTATCGGTACGTTGACGGCGTTTGTTTGTGACCTTCTGGTGAAACGTGATTTCCGCGCCTGTTGTAAAGGGGTTCAGGTCTTCTTCAAAGGTATGGGGGGCATGTTTACCAGCATCGTTTCGTTACTGGTTTGTGCTGATATCTACGCACAAGGGATGCAGAAAATCGGTGCGATAGACTACTTGCTGGTGTCAGTACAAAACGCCGGCTTTGGCTTCGCCAGTATGACCGTTCTGATGACACTGTTGGTGGGTGTGACCGCAGTATTAACCGGCTCTGGTGTCGCCGCCTTCTTCTCTTTCTCCGGGATGGCCCCTTCTATCGCCAGCAAGTTTGGTCAAGAAGCTGTCAGCATGATTCTGCCGATGCAGTTAATGGCAGGAATGGGGCGCTCTATCTCCCCAGTTGCCGGTATCATCATCGCGGTCAGCAAGGCGGGTGAATGTTCTCCGTTTATGATTGTGAGGCGAACACTTATTCCGGCACTCGGCGGTATCATCACCATGATGGTAACTAACTACCTGCTGTTCTAGACCTAAGACTCTTCATCATCGTTGGTATTTGGATATTTAATATGTTCCATGAAGAAAGCAAAGATTCACTCTATATTCCGTACACGGGCACATTATTGATGGATTCTCCCCTTTTAAATAAGGGGAGTGGATTCACCCGCCATGAACGGGAAACGTTTAATTTGCATGGGCTGCTACCCGCCGCGGTAGAAACCATCGAAGAACAGTCGCAGCGGGCCTACCAGCAATTTCTCGACATCAAGTCCGATATTGCTCGCCATATATATCTGCGCAATATCCAAGATACCAACGAGACACTATTTTATCATCTGGTCGGCAAACATATTTCTGAAATGATGCCGATCATTTATACCCCAGTTGTTGGCCATGCCTGTGAGCATTTCTCTGATATTTACCGCCGAGCCAGAGGGCTTTTTATCTCTTGGCCTGATAGGCATATGCTCGATGATATTTTGCATAATGCAACTAAGCAGAATATTAAAGTTATTGTGGTAACTGACGGTGAACGTATTCTTGGCCTTGGAGATCAAGGCATTGGTGGGATGGGGATCCCCATTGGCAAATTGTCTTTATATACCGTATGTGGTGGCATCAGCCCGGCTCAGACATTGCCTATTTTACTTGATGTGGGAACCAACAATTCCCAATTACTCAATGACCCGCTGTATATGGGCTGGCGTCATCCACGAATTACCGCCGATGAGTATTTTGAATTTGTCGATATGTTTATCAGCGCCGTTAAGCGCCGCTGGCCCAACGTATTATTACAGTTTGAAGATTTTGCCCAACACACGGCTATTCCCCTGCTAAACCGCTATCGGGATGAGATCTGCTGTTTTAATGATGATATTCAGGGGACAGCAGCTGTCACACTTGGCACCTTGATAGCCGCCTGCCGCGCAGCTCAACATCAGCTACGGGATCAGCGAGTGGTCTTCCTTGGTGCAGGCTCTGCCGGATGCGGTATTGCTGAGCATATCGTGGCACAAATGGTGTCAGAAGGTTTAACCGACGCACAAGCGCGCGCCAATATCTATATGGTCGACCGTTTTGGCCTGTTAACCGACGATCAGACCCATCTTGCGCCTTTTCAGCACCATTTGGCACAACCACGTTCAAACTTGGCAAGTTGGGACAATCAAGGCGAAAACTGCACATTCCTTGATGTTATCCAGAACGTCAAACCTACCGTGCTCATTGGGGTTACGGGTCAACCGGGATTATTTAGCGAAGAAGTTATTCGAGCGATGTATTGCCACTGCCACAAGCCGATCATTATGCCGCTGTCTAACCCTACCTCGCGCATGGAAGCGCGCCCGGAAGATATTCTCCGCTGGACGGACGGTAATGCCATTATCGCGACTGGCAGCCCGTTCGAACCCGTCAACTATAAAGAGAAGCTCTACCCTATTGCCCAGTGTAATAACGTCTATATTTTCCCTGGCATAGGGCTTGGTGTCATTGCCAGTCAGGCGCGGCGTGTAACAGAGAGTATGTTGATGGCAGCAAGCCGAACGCTGGCGGAGTTCTCACCACGGGCACGAGATGGCGATGGTCCATTGCTACCGGACATTAAAGATATCCAACAAGTTACACAGGCTATTGCTTATCGCGTTGCTAAAGAGGCACAACTCGCACAAGTTGCTGTTGAAATTCCGGATGAAATGTTGAAAACGGCTATCACCAAGCATTTCTGGCATCCGCAATACCGTCTCTATAAACGGACGTCGTTTTAATTATGTGTGAGGGGAGTGGTGCTGAGAAAACAGAAGGATAAAGAGAAGTGATGGCGGAGGAGGAGAGATTCGAACTCTCGAACGGTTTCCCGTCGACGGTTTTCAAGACCGTTGCCTTCAGCCACTCGGCCACCCCTCCGCAACGAGCCGAACTATAAACAGAGCACCGCCGCTTGTAAAGCCTGTTTGTGATTAATTGCCCAAAAAGCCGCCACCTGATTATCAAATGCTGAATTAATCGTCATCACTGGTGATTCACTGTACAACACCCCTACCTTTCGATGGCATCAATAAAATCTCACACAGGAAAAGCACAGACTCCTTTGGGGAATCGCCCATTTTTTGCTAAATTAGCCACCGTTCCCTTCATTGAATCACCGAGGTCGTATGTTGGAGTTTGAAGGTCGGGTAATTGAAACCGACGCACAAGGGTATCTAAAAAACAGTGCGGACTGGAGCGAGGCTTTAGCCCCCCTACTCGCTGAACAAGAAGGTATTGCACTCACTGAGCCACATTGGGAAGTGGTGCGTTTTGTGCGTGCTTTTTATCAAGAGTTCAATACATCTCCGGCCATACGTATGCTGGTTAAAGCTATGGCACAAAAATATGGCGAAGAAAAAGGTAACAGCCGGTATCTATACCGCTTATTCCCTAAAGGGCCAGCAAAACAAGCAACAAAAATTGCAGGCTTACCAAAACCAGTGAAATGCATTTAACTGGCCACAAGTGGCAATTCTTGCTCTGGCATTGCACTCAAGTTAATAACGAATTTTAAATGTCTCAAACTGCGTGGGAGGATACGGCTCAGTCAGCAAACGCTCCACGCGCGCACCTCGCGGCCCGCCCTGCTTAATCCATTCCATCAAACGTTCAACGGCTTGCTGCTCGCCACAAGCCACGACTTCCACGCTGCCATCATCACAATTTTTAGCATACCCCGTTACTCCCAGTTCCAGTGCCTGTCGTTGAGTGCTATAGCGAAAACCGACACCTTGAACGATTCCGTAAACATAGGCCGCAGTACATACTTTTGGCATATCGATTCCTTATCTACGTGATAATTTGCATTTTCCGGCTCATACTCCGACAATACCGCTCTTTTTTACCTAGCTGGCAGCAACCTAATTATGACCGTACGCCTGATTCTTGCCAAAGGACGTGAAAAATCCTTACTTCGTCGCCATCCATGGATCTTCTCTGGGGCGGTTCAACGCATTGAAGGCAATGCGCTTCCCGGTGAAACCATCGATATTCTTGATAGCCAAGGAAAATGGCTGGCCCGTGCCGCCTACTCGCCTGAATCACAAATTCTGGCACGAGTTTGGACGTTCCAACAAGATGAAGTTATCGATAGCGAATTCTTTGTTCGCCGTCTACAGCAAGCACAAAATTGGCGGGATTGGTTGGCACAACGTGATGGTTTGAATGGCTATCGCTTAATTGCAGGTGAATCAGATGGCTTGCCGGGTATCACCATTGACCGCTTCCAGAACTTTCTGGTGCTGCAATTATTGTCAGCAGGCGCTGAATATCAACGTGCAGCGCTGGTCAGCGCATTGCAAAAATGCTACCCAGAATGCTCTATTTACGACCGCTCAGATGTTTCGGTGCGTAAAAAAGAAGGCTTACCACTGACGCAAGGCACCGTTTATGGTGAAATGCCTCCGGCACTGCTGCCAATTACCGAAAATGGCATGCAATTGCTGGTTGATATTCAGCAGGGGCATAAAACTGGTTTTTATTTGGACCAACGAGATAGCCGCCTTGCGGCGCGTAATTACGCTGATGGCCGCCGCGTTCTTAACTGTTTCTCCTACACCGGCGCCTTTGCGGTCGCTGCACTCATGGGGAATTGCAAACAAGTTATCAGTGTTGATACTTCACAATCGGTACTGGATATTGCCCAGCAAAACGTTGAACTAAACCAATTAGATTTAAGCAAAGCCGAATTTATTCGTGATGATGTCTTCCAATTGCTGCGCAATTACCGCGCACAAGGGGAAAAGTTTGACATGATTATCATGGATCCACCGAAATTTGTGGAAAACAAAAGCCAGTTGGCCAGTGCTTGTCGCGGCTATAAAGATATCAATATGCTCGCAATACAACTGTTACGCCCTGGTGGGATCTTGTTAAGTTTCTCCTGCTCAGGCTTAATGCCAACTGATTTGTTCCAGAAAATTTTGGCTGACGCTGCGTTAGATGCAGGCCATGATATACAATTTATAGAGCAGTTCCGTCAGGCAGCGGATCACCCTGTTATCGCGACATATCCAGAAGGTTTATACCTGAAAGGGTTTGCGTGTCGGATAATGTGACTTGAAATGCCCTACACTGCCCTCATATAGAAGGCAGAGTAATGTTTCTCAGGAGGTTATCATGATCGCCAGCAAATTCGGTATTGGGCAGCAGGTTCGCCATAGCCTACATGGCTATTTGGGTGTGGTGATTGATATCGATCCTGAATATTCTCTTGAGCCACCGGAACCTGATGAGGTAGCAAACAACGATATGTTGCGTTCATCACCTTGGTATCATGTGGTCATTGAGGATGATGAGGGGCAACCGGTACACACCTATCTGGCTGAAGCACAACTGACTTACGAAGATATGGATGCTCATCCGGAGCAGCCTTCATTGGATGAATTGGCCGCGTCTATTCGTCATCAACTACAGGCTCCGCGTCTGCGCAACTAAGTCTGAGACTCATCAATCAAACCCGGCTATCGTGCCGGGTTTTTTATCACCAAAATTTAGCTTATCGAGAATAGAAAATATTACGCTTTCTCTAACCCCAGCCGTGGGATTTCAATTTTAGGGCAACGGTCCATAACCACCTTTAGCCCAGCATCTGCTGCCAATGTGGCTGCCAATTCGTTAATAACCCCAATTTGTAGCCAAAGTACCTTGGCTCCTATCGCAATCGCATCCTGTGCAACACCATATGCCGCCTCCGCATTACGAAAGACATCTACCATATCAATGGGATGTGGAATATCGGCTAACTCAGCATATACTTGCTGACCCAGCAACGACGTTCCCGCCAGTTTAGGGCTAACGGGTATCACCTGATATCCCTGTTGTAACAAATAAGCCATCACACCATAACTAGGCCGGGATGGTTTATCACTCGCCCCCACCAGTGCGATTGTTTTTACCTGTTGGAGTATGTCGGCAATGTCTTTATCGTGCATTTTTCAGTTCCTCTGATGCGCTAAAAGAAGGTTTTTAGTCCATTTGCATCCGGATGGATTTACAAATATTAGGCGACTCCCTAGCATCATGCGAAAAAACGATGATAAATGCTGCCTAATTGATTTGGTTTAATAGATAGAGAAGTAATCGCTGTTAGATTATCCTTTTTATCTTTAGAATTCATTAGGATAAAAGCGACTTCTTTATACTGAATATTTCAAAACGTAAATAAATATGGGCAGCCGGAAAGACTTTGACACATAATCTAGCTGATCTGACAATGTATGCAGATAACACCTTCAGGAGTAACACATGAAATTTGGTCTGGTGGTCGCAGGGATTTTGGCCGTTTGCTGTAGTGCTTCAGCTCTAGCCACGACCTTAAAACTCGCGCCGGAAATTGACCTGTTGGTGGTCGATGGAAAGAATATGTCGGGTTCTTTGCTCAAAGGTGCTGATAGCCTAGAGCTTAACAGTGGTCAGCACCAAATCTTGTTTAAAGTTGCAAAACCACTGCCAGCGGATCCGAAGATACTGTATGCCTCCCCACCATTAGTCGTGGCATTCAATACCCGTAATGTGCGTTCCGTGGCCATAAAATTACCGACGATTGAAACAGAACACGATGGACATAAATTCTCCAAAAACCCGGTATATCAGCTTATCGGCGATAATGGTCGCCCACTATCTGTACGCCACGACATATTGCATCAGGATAATCTCAATACTGCCACAACACTTGAAACAGCGATGGCAACCTATAATGTCGGGCAATTCAGTGCTTCAGTCCCCTCTTTTGCCACCATCCCGCCCTCGCCAGTGAGTGCCGTGCCAGGAACCACTATTCCCGTGGCCGGGACGAATGCTGCGCAAAAAACTAATCTGCAGGGTGAGAATGTCGCAGAGCAGATGTTGCAATACTGGTTCCTACAAGCAGACAAAGAAACTCAAAAACGTTTCCTTTTATGGGCCAAAAACCCACCCACGAAATAGCCTTACAACATCAAGGTCGTTCTTAAACATCAGGTTATGCTTGTTTCTTCGCATTTCTTTGCGCTACTACTATGCACAAAATTGCCATTTCAGTAATCTGTCAGCAAACCGCTGGCATTTATTGAAGGATATCTTGATGGAACTCACTACCCGCACTATTGCGGCACGTAAGCATATTGCCCTTGTTTCCCATGATCACTGCAAAAAATCACTGCTCGAATGGGTGATGGAGAACAGAGATCTATTATCTCAGCACGAACTTTATGCAACTGGCACAACGGGGAATCTGGTGCAGAATGCAACAGGTATTGATGTTCACTGTTTACTCAGTGGTCCGATGGGCGGAGACCAAGAAGTGGGCGCTCTGATATCTGAGAAGAAAATTGATATTTTGATTTTCTTCTGGGATCCACTTAATGCCGTTCCACATGACCCTGATGTCAAAGCCTTACTGCGTCTGGCAACGGTTTGGAACATTCCCGTCGCGACTAACCGCTCTACTGCCGATTTCTTAATTGGTTCAGCTTTGTTTAGCGGTGAAGTGACTATTGCCATCCCTGATTATGATCGCTATTTACAGCAACGACTGAAATAAATATGAAGCCCGGTGTTTATGGCACCGGGTTTCATTATCGATGTGTAACAGTTAAGTCTATTACGGTTTACGCAGAGTCGGTACACCTAGCTCACTAAGCTGGCGCACGAAAATAGAGGGGTTGGCTGTGTCTTGCAGTAACCAGACTTGATTTTTTGCTCGCGTCATTGCCACATAAAGTAACCGCCGTTCCTCTGCATCAGGGAAATCCTCTGGAGCGGGCAGCAAAACATCTTCCAAAATTGACTCGCGCGCTACCGCGGGAAAACCGTCATTTCCCTCGTGCAAGCCAACAATAATCACATAGTCAGCCTGTTGTCCTTTGCTGGCATGAATCGTCATAAAATCAATGGATAATTTTGGCCAGCGAGTCTCCGCTTTTTGTAAGATTTCTGGCCGCAAATGGTGATATCGCGCCAAAATAAGTACACGCTCATCATCTTTAACAAAACCACTAAATTTATCCAGCAGAGCTTCTAGCTGCTCGCTTGGCAGAATAACGACTGACTTTTTATTTCCTTTACTCAAGCTGTTTAGCGGCTTTTTCAGTTGATAGGGATTCTGCTGAATAAACTGGTTAGCCACTTCACCAATACGATCATTAAAACGGTAAGTCGTATCCAGTGCGCATTCCGCACCCTCACCAAAATTATGGTTAAAGGCGGTCGTGAGAGAAAGTTCTGCGCCACTGAAGCGGTAAATAGCCTGCCAATCATCACCAACGGCAAATAAGCAGGTTTGTTTATTTTGTTTGCGTAAAGCCGTAAGTAACATCGCGCGTTGTGGTGAAATATCTTGAAACTCGTCAACCAAAATATGCTTCCACGGGCTAACAAAACGCCCTTTATCCAGCAAATTAACGGCCTGATGAATCAATCCGGAAAAATCAACAGCCCCTTCTTCTTTCAGGGCTGTTTTCCATGCTTTCAATAAAGGTGCCATTAGCCGTATACGCTTTTGGAAAAGATCACGCACTTCTTCATCAGCCTGCTCTATCATTTCAGCCTGACTCCCTCCATGCATGCGCATCAACCCTAACCAGCGCTCAAGCCGCCCTGCTAGCCGGGCCGCCAATCGTTTATCCTGCCAAAAATTGCCCTCATCAACATCCCATTCCAGCTCATCAGTTAACCACTCGCGCCACCCTTTCGCTTGGGCTTTTTTCTCACTGCACTGTTGTTGCCAATTTTTGATCAACAATGCTCTTCTGGCCTGACTATCAGACTCAAGCTTACTGATCACGGGTGTTTTACGGCTGCCTTGTTGGATTATCTGCAAAGCAAGAGCATGGAAAGTTTTGGCCTGAATATCCTCTACCGCCAGACGTTGTTTGATGCGGCTGTTCATTTCATCAGCCGCCTGACGACCAAAAGCCAGCAGTAAAATTTGTTCTGGCAATGCTTCATTACGGCGCAATAGCCAACCGGCACGAGCAACGAGCACTGATGTTTTGCCACTTCCCGCCCCCGCCAAGACTAATACTGAATCTTCACCATTCACTACAGCGCGGCTTTGCGACTCATTCAGCGGAGAAGTTTCTACACTTTGGAAGAAATCTTGATACTCCTCCAACATGCGGAGGGTCCATTGTTGATTGCGGCTATCAACACTGCGGTTACCCTGCTGCAACCAGCGCAAACAGAGTTCGTAATCGGCGCGACAAGACTCGAATTCAGTTAAACGCTGAACCGGCATGGGTAGTGATGCAAAAGCCTCGCGAATGGATGCTTGTACCTGACCTAATTCACTGCGTTTAAACCATTTATCCTGATGTTCAATTCGCTTGATTGATTCGACTTGTTTATGCAAAACGTCAACACAAACCTGGCTCATCTCCTCACTCCATTGCTGCCAGATGCCCAGTAAGTGATGGTAAAAACGCTGAGTTTCCTGCCATTCAGTGCCATGTAAACGGACTACTTGCTGGTTTGGTAATTCAAATTCCATCTCGCCCCAGACGATACCGCGTTTACATTGGATACTGACCAACTGATTAAAAGGAATCAGGTATTGATGTTTATCACCGCATACTTCGATGCCAGCATTGAGCAGACGCACCCGATTATAGGGGTGTTGAGCCAAATGCTTGCCAAAAGATGTCGCTTTAAGTTCCATATCTGCGCGCCATAACTCGTATTAAGTGAATTGAAATAACATATAGGAGTGTAAATATAATAATTGAGTTTAAACAACAGGTATCCGATAGTTGTTTAAAGAAACTAACTTGCGCTATCTCTATAGAATAGATAGCACCTGTTATTATTCATCCGCATTGCGGTTTTTTTATTCAGCTAGGCAGATTAATCACTATGCGTACTGTACTCAATATTCTTAACTTTGTTTTAGGTGGTTTCTTCACCACATTAGGCTGGCTATTAGCAACAGTGGTCAGTGTTATCCTGATTTTCACCTTACCATTAACCCGCTCTTGCTGGGAGATTACTAAGTTATCATTTCTGCCTTATGGTAATGAGGCGATCCATGTCAATGAATTATACCCAGAAAAAAGTAATCCTCTGTTATCCGCAGGCGGTTCTCTACTGAATATCGTTTGGTTTATTTTATTTGGTTGGTGGCTGTGTTTATCACATATTGCAACCGGGATTGTGCAATGTATAACCATCATTGGCATTCCGGTCGGTATCGCCAATTTTAAAATCGCAGCTATTGCGTTATGGCCGGTGGGTCGACGTGTCGTTTCTGTAGAAATGGCACAACAGGCAAGAATAGCCAACGCCCAGCGCCAGTATCAGCAACGCTGAATTTTCTGTTTTTAGAGGTTTTTTGTGCTCACTTTCGTTACTGGTTTACGCCGTTATGTCTACAACAGCAGCCTGCTCTATCATGTTCGGATTTTTATCGCATTAGTAGGAGTAACGGCGGTGCCATGGTGGATTGATCAGCCTAAACTGACCATTCCCTTAACGTTGGGTGTTGTCGCTGCAGCACTGACTGATCTCGATGACCGCCTAGCTGGGCGGTTACGTAATTTATTCATCACCTTAATTTGCTTTTTTGTTGCATCAGCCTCTATTGAGCTGTTGTTCCCTTACCCATGGTTCTTTGCCCTTGGGCTCACCCTATCGACCTGCGGTTTTATCCTGTTGGGAGCCTTAGGGCAACGTTATGCAACAATAGCCTTTGGTGCATTATTAATTGCCATTTACACCATGTTGGGTACTTCGATGTACCATATCTGGTATCAGCAGCCTCTGTTACTGATACTGGGGGCTGTTTGGTATAATCTTCTGACCTTGTGCGGGCATCTTATTTTCCCCATTCGGCCCTTGCAAGATAACCTCGCTCGTTGCTATCAGCAGCTCTCTCACTATCTGGAAGCCAAAGCCAACCTATTTGATCCTGATATTGAATCTGATGTGGATCAGCCACTGATTGATGTAGCAATGGCAAACGGCATTCTGCTATCAACATTGAATCAGGCCAGAATATCTCTGGTTTCACGTCTGAAAGGTGACCGCGGGCAACGCGAAACCAGGCGAACTCTTCATTATTATTTTGTTGCGCAAGATATTCATGAGCGTGCCAGTTCATCGCATGTTCAATATCAGCTACTTCGGGAAAAATTCCGCTATAGCGATGTTTTGTTCCGCTTTCAGCGCCTCCTCAGCATGCAAGCCAGAGCGTGTATGCAGCTGTCCCAATCCATTTTGATGCGCCAAAAATACCAGCATGACCCGCGTTTTGAGCGTGCTTTTACATTCTTAGATGCTGCGTTAGCCAGAGAGTTGGCTCAAAATGAGAATGTGCCACAAGTGAAGGCTTTATCACTGTTACTAAAAAACTTACGCGCCATTGATGCGCAACTGGCAGGGATTGAATCGGAGCAAGTATTAGCTGAAGGCCCGCAGTCTGAGAGTCGCTTATCTGATGATCGTCTCACCGGGTGGAGTGATATTAAGCTGCGTATCAGCCGCCATCTGACGCCACAATCTGCGCTTTTCCGTCATGCCATACGCATGTCAGTCGTGCTTTGTGTCGGATACGCATTTATTCAACTGACTGGTATGCGCCATGGCTACTGGATCCTATTAACCAGTCTTTTTGTCTGCCAACCAAACTACAACGCAACACGTAGCCGCCTAACCCGGCGTATTGTTGGCACCCTCGCAGGCATACTTATCGGGTTACCTATCCTTTATTTTGTGCCTTCAATTGAGGGGCAATTAATCTTGATAGTTATCAGTGGGGTGCTGTTTTTTGCTTTTCGCAATGTTCAGTATGCCCATGCAACGATGTTTATTACTTTGCTGGTCTTATTGTGTTTTAACCTTTTAGGAGAAGGATTCGAGGTCGCCGCTCCACGTGTGTTTGACACGCTGCTCGGCTGTGCAATCGCATGGGTCGCCGTAAGCTATATCTGGCCGGACTGGAAATTCCGCCATCTCCCTGCGGTTGTGCATAAAACACTGAATGCAAACTGCCGTTACCTCGATGCTATTTTAGTGCAATATCATCAAGGCAAAGATAATAGCCTTACCTACCGTATCGCCCGTCGTGACGCACACAATTGTGATGCAGAACTCGCATCCGTTATTTCAAATATGTCAGCGGAGCCGCAAAACGACAAAGAGACTCATGAAGCAGCATTTCGGTTGCTTTGCCTAAACCACACCATGCTAAGTTATATATCGGCTTTGGGTGCTCATCGTGAAAAGCTGAGTAACGCCGACACACTGAACCTACTCAATGATGCGATTTGCTATATCGAAGGTTCACTGGAGCAAGAACAACCTGACAGCACCCAAATGGCGCGAGTGCTGACGGGTTTATCTACCCGGCTACAAAATTGCAATCCTGAGCCGGAAAGCATAGACCAATTGGTTTTACAACAAATTGGCCTATTGCTGGAACTGTTGCCTGAACTTAGCGAGCTTAATAAACGTATTGGTCAACCACCAACACACTAACATCTCGGGCCATTTTCTATCTATGGACCATCGCTATGCTGCCTCGTATTGTGCCGCCTTGGGGGAACGAATATGTATCTCAAACCATTCGATAAGCTCACTGCGCATCATCAGTGGCAGCACAGCAGAGTGATGGCCACTGATTGCCCCCGCTAAAGCCAGCAAAACATTCACCCCGAGTGAGCGCCTTAAAGTACGCAATTTAAGGTAACAGCGTTTAGCCCCCTCAAGGCGCAACTCATCCGCACTTGTAATCCCTGCTTTCCATAAGAGCCGTTCGAGGCTAGCACTGATATTGGGCAAGTCTTTCAAACGAATAGAGGAACTATTCTTACTGAGAACCTCGGTTTTGGCGCCTTGATGGGCCTGCCAGACAAAATTACGCAGAACGAGGTCATCATCCCACAATATTGTATCTACCCAATAATAACGCAGTAAAACAGGAAGCCCACGTTTGGCATACACAAGATTGGCCATTCCTCTGAGGCGAAAGCGGTATTCAATCTGGTCATTCGCTCGTAAATAAAGTTCCCCCTCCGAGACCACAGCAAACATAATACCGTTGGCTAGTAGGCCATAACCGCCAAATTGTGAGCGAGCAGCGATTTGACCTAAAAAATCAAAACGAGATTGCGCCCGCCTTATCATGTTTTCTGATACGTATTTCATTACTACTCCTTTAGTAAAAATCTGACCTATCGTCCCTGTTTTGTTGCAATAAGTGTAAGAGGAACAACTAATTAAAAAATACGCAATATAGCTAACCGAGCCAAACACAAAATGGTTTTGCGCCCATTTACATCGCAATAATGCGAAGCGCCTTGTAAAAATTTAGTTGATCTTCGAATAAACAGTGACTACTGTATATGCATACAGCACACTACAGGCGAGGTTCATAATGCGTACTCAATCACTAAAACCTTATCATGCTAATTATCATTCTCTTCTTACCGGAAATACGCAGGAGCGAGTTGATGCACCAACAGATAGTGGCCTTATCAGTGAACTTGTGTACAGTGAAAACCAGCCTGCGGTAACCCAGCTATTGCTTCCTCTATTACAACAATTAGGCAAGCAATCACGGTGGCTCCTATGGTTAACACCACAACAAAAATTAAGCCGTTCATGGATACAGCAATCTGGTTTGCCCGCGAGCAAAATCGTTCAGGTAAGGCAGATAAATCCATTATCAACAGTCGATGCGATGGAAAAAGCCTTGTTGACGGGAAATTATAGTGTCGTTCTTGGTTGGCTACCGGAGTTGTCAGAAAATGATCGTATCCGATTACGTTTGGCAGCAAAGTTAGGGAATGCTTATGGGTTTGTGATGCATCCTTTGGATGACACAAAATCGAATCAAGGACAGTGCGCAACGTTAAAAATTCATTCTTCTTTGTATCATTAAGTAAATTTAGGATTTATCCCATGAATTTTTACAATATTTAGCGCTTACTCCTGCAAAATCGGCATAAAGCGAGTCAGAATGCGGCTTACAGCAAAAAATAACGTCTAGAAAAAGCTGCCTTTTACCGCTAAATCGTTAAAGATTATGCACAATTTCGTTTTTTTTTCAGGCGGTTTATCACATCACACTTGTAACTTTCTCGCCACGTTGTAGACTTTACATCGCCAAGGTTGCTCTAAAACGCCAAATTATACTGGCAGCGTGATTAACGGGAGCGCGAATACCTTGACGAAGAATTTTAACCAAGGGCTTAGCTTTTAAAGCTCATTGCCTATTTGGATGATAACGAGGCGTAAAATGAAAAAGACAGCTATCGCATTAGCAGTGGCACTGGCTGGTTTCGCTACAGTAGCGCAAGCCGCACCGAAAGATAACACCTGGTACACCGGTGGTAAACTGGGCTGGTCCCAGTATCAAGATACTGGCACTGGCGGTATCTATGGCGACCTTGGCAACGACGGTCCTACCCATAAAGACCAATTAGGTGCTGGTGCGTTCTTGGGTTACCAAGCCAACCAATACCTGGGCTTTGAAATGGGATACGACTGGCTTGGCCGTATGCCTTACAAAGGCGACGTTCGTAACGGCGACTTTAAAGCACAAGGCGTTCAGCTGGCTGCTAAACTGAGCTACCCAATTGCTCAGGACTTGGACCTGTACACCCGTCTGGGTGGTCTGGTTTGGCGTGTAGACTCAAGCGCGTTTGACGCGACTTCTGGCGCACGTTCTAGCAACCATGACACCGGTGTATCTCCACTGGTAGCTCTGGGTGCTGAATACGCGTGGACCAAAAACTGGGCTACTCGTATGGAATACCAATGGGTTAGCAACATCGGTGATAAAGGTACCGTTGGTGCTCGTCCAGACAACGGCATGCTGAGCGTAGGTGTTTCTTACCGTTTCGGTCAGGACGATGCAGTAGCTCCAGTAGCTCCAGCTCCAGCTCCAGCTCCAGTTGTTGACACTAAGCGCTTCACTCTGAAATCAGACGTGCTGTTCGCTTTCAACAAGTCAACTCTGAAACCAGAAGGCCAGCAAGCTCTGGACCAACTGTATTCACAGCTGAGCTCTATCGATCCTAAAGACGGTTCTGTAGTTGTTCTGGGCTTTGCTGACCGTATCGGTCAACCAGCTCCTAACTTAGCTCTGTCTCAGCGTCGTGCTGACAGCGTGCGTGACTACCTGGTTTCTAAAGGTATCCCTGCTGACAAAATCACCGCACGCGGTGAAGGTCAAGCAAACCCAGTTACAGGCAACACCTGTGACAACGTGAAACCACGTGCTGCTCTGATCGAGTGCTTGGCACCAGATCGTCGCGTAGAGATCGAAGTTAAAGGCTACAAAGAAGTTGTAACTCAGCCACAGGCTTAAGTTTACGGCTTTCATAAAAAACCCCGCTTTGCGGGGTTTTTTTTTATCATCTAATTCTAAAAAAATTATTCAGCTAAATTCGATCATGCCGGATTTTTTAATCTCTTAATCGTGGTGTCTCAATGATCTTAATATTCAGTCATACCGAAACGGATTAAATCTCCTTACCAAGAATATCCTGTAAGTCCTGTTTCAAGGATGACATTTTACTTTCATACTTCTCTTTGCGTTCAGCATCTTCAATTAGCTGAACTACCGTCTCTGACAGAGTGATACCGCGACGTCGGGCAAGGGCCGCTAAACGTTGCCATACCAAAAACTCTAAATCGATTGATTTCTTGCGGGTATGCTGATGTTCTGCATTAAAATGTCGCTTGCGTCTGGCACGGATCGTCTGCTTCATCCTATTGGCCAGTTGCATATTCATGTGGGTTTCAATCCATTCCAGCACTTTTACCGGCTCATTTTCAAGCTTCAGCAGCTGGTCGACAGCTTCCTGCGCTGCACTATTTTCGATATGGCGGGTAATGGCCTCACCTTCACGGTGTTTTTTTACCAAATATGCCCATTTCCAACCGCTTTCCAGATTTTCCAGTTGTTGATATTTCATCGTGAGCTCTTTAGTGACCGTGTAACTTAACGCAAGCATAACAGCTTTACACAGAATTTCACCCTACTAAAAGCACATGATTCGTTTATTTTTTGTACGGAACACTGTCGATATCTTACTCCTTACCATCAACTACCACTCTACGTATATGCAGTCTGCTTTATTCTTGTATAATCGCACTTTCCCTTTTTGACGATTGCATCTATCACTTTGACCAATAACAGACTTGAATGGCAGTCACTGCTGCCGAACACAACGCCATATGAAGCGTTATTTGCTACTGCCTCCCAGTTGGAACCTGTTCCTTTCGCGGCAATTCAACCCCGGTTAGAAAATGGCATGACATTATTCTGTCATCCACAATTTAAACCGCGTTTTATGCTGATCAAAGCACAGGAAAGTACTGAGTACTTGGCATTGATCGCCCAAGCTGTTAAAGAGCTGCAACCTGAGGCCGCTGCCCTGTTTGGCGGTGATTATCAGGTGCATGGTCACCAAGTCACTTGGCAACCAGCACAGCGTGGTGACGAGCCGTTTGCGGCTATCTCACGCTGTCTCTATCAGGAGTGGGTCGAGCCAGAACAGCTATTTGGTTGTGTCAGGTGGCATAAAGATCAAATCAGTCTACAACCCGGTTTGGTTCACCAGGCTAATGGCGGCATATTGATCTTGTCGGTGCGTTCACTGCAGGCGCAGCCATTAATGTGGCTACGGCTAAAGCAGATGATTGTTCAGCAACGCTTTGACTGGCTGTCACCGGATGAAACCCGCCCTCTGCCTGTGCATATTCCCTCTATGCCACTCGATTTACGCCTGATCCTTGTGGGTGACCGCTTAGGACTAGGCGACTTCCATGACATGGAACCCGAGTTGGGTGAGTTGGCCATTTATGGCGAGTTCGAAGTTGAACTACCGCTGGTCGATATTGATGGCATGACTTTATGGTGTGGTTACATCAATACACTGTTGCAGCAAAAACAGTTGCCGTCATTATCTGCCGATGCTTGGCCTGTGCTCTTTCGGCAAGCGGTGCGTTATAGCGGTGATCAGGGTAGCCTGCCATTGTGTCCACAGTGGCTAACTCGCATACTTGCTGAAGCAGCGCTTTATACTGAAGAAGACATCATCACTGCTAATGCGCTCGAGACTGCACAGAATGCCCGCGATTGGCGCAATAGCTACCTTGCCGAACGGATGCAAGATGAGATTGAGCTGGGGCAAATACTGGTCGAGACCGAAGGGCAAGTTGTTGGTCAAATTAATGGTCTGTCAGTATTGGAATATCCTGGGCATCCTTATGCCTTTGGCGAACCCGCACGTATCAGTTGCGTCGTCCATTTAGGTGACGGCGAATTCGTTGATGTGGAGCGGAAAGCAGAACTGGGCGGCAATATTCATGCTAAAGGCATGATGATTATGCAAGCCTTCTTGATTTCAGAATTGGAGCTTGATCAGCCGCTCCCCTTCTCAGCCTCTATTGTTTTTGAACAATCCTATGGTGAGGTTGATGGCGATAGTGCATCGCTGGCAGAGCTTTGTGCCCTGATCAGTGCCCTTTCACAGCAGCCAATCAATCAACAAATCGCCGTGACAGGTTCGGTCGACCAATTTGGTAATGTACAACCTATTGGTGGTGTGAATGAAAAGATCGAAGGTTTCTTCGAGGCTTGCCAACGCCGTGGACTAACGGGTAATCAAGGGGTTATCTTACCCACAACGAATGTCCGTCATTTGTGTTTGAATCAAGCAGTGGTTGATGCGGTGCAGAACGGTCAATTCCATTTGTGGGCTGTGGATACAGCCGCTGAAGCATTACCGTTGTTAACGGGTGTGATTTATGCCGATGAGCAACAACCCAGCTTGTTAGGTATAATTCAAGAGCGAATCTCACAAGTAAATCCGCAGGACAGGCACCGTTGGCCATGGCCACTACGTTGGCTGAACTGGTTCAACCAGGGCTGATCGGACTTGCTCGGCGTACAGCTGTACGCTATTCTGCGCACTTCATTAAAATAAGGCTTACTGAGAACATGGTAGATAAACGCGAATCCTATACGAAAGAAGACCTTGAAGCATCAGGCCGTGGCGAACTGTTTGGTGCTGGCGGGCCACCATTGCCGGCAGGCAATATGTTAATGATGGACCGTGTCGTTAAAATGACAGAAGACGGCGGCCTCTATAACAAAGGTTATGTGGAAGCGGAACTGGATATTAATCCAGATCTATGGTTCTTCGGTTGCCATTTTATCGGCGATCCAGTAATGCCCGGCTGTCTGGGCCTTGATGCCATGTGGCAGTTAGTTGGTTTCTATCTTGGCTGGCTGGGTGGCGAAGGCAAAGGCCGCGCCTTGGGTGTCGGTGAAGTGAAGTTTACTGGTCAGGTACTGCCTGACGCCAAGAAAGTGACATATCGTATTAATTTTAAACGCGTGATTATGCGTAAATTGATTATGGGTGTTGCTGATGGCGAAGTATTAGTGGATGGCAAAGTGATTTATACCGCTACCGACTTGAAAGTAGGCCTGTTTAAAGACACTAACGCTTTCTAATCTTTTTATCCGTTATTCTGATGCAGGGGCAGTTAAATCCCCTGCATTGTTATCATGATGCCAATGGCATTTTTTTTACCGCAAGTGACTACAATAAATGTAGTGACTTGTTGGTAGCAGCCCGTGATATGCCATCATTCGAGGAGTGGTATGCAAAGAACTCGCCTACAAGACATGCCCTGTCCAGTTGCCCGTGCACTAGAACGAGTGGGAGAGTGGTGGAGCATACTGATCATTCGAGATGCCTTTCAGGGACTAACTCGATTTGATGAATTCCAGCAAAGTTTACAACTTTCTCCGACCATCCTAACTCGTCGCTTAAAGTATTTGGTGGAAAGCGGCATCCTTGAAAAACGCCTCTACCATACTCGCCCTATTCGTTATGAGTATCTGCTGACTGAACGTGGTAATGATTTCTTCCCGGTCATTGCCGCATTATTTCACTGGGGGAATCAGCATTTTGCCCCAGAAGGAACTGTGGCGATGCTCGCAGATAGCCGCACAGGTGTTCCTGTGGAACCTATCCTGCTGGACAACGCGAGCCGACAACCTATCCACGCACAAAATGTCACCCTCGCGGCAGGCTCCGTCAGGAGCGATATAATTAATAAACGGTTGGCACTGATGCAGGACAAACGATCAGCGGATGCCAGATACCCCTCTCATTCAATTAAGTCTCAAAAGGAAAAATGATGAATACACGTCGTGTAGTAATTACAGGCATGGGAGTAGTTTCCCCATTAGGCTGTGGTACTGAGATAGTTTGGCAACGTCTGCTGGCGGGGCAATCAGGTATCCGTGTTCTACCAGATGAAATTGTTGACGATTTGCCGGCAAAAATTGGTGGGCAAGTCCCTACCCTTGCAGAAGATCCTGATGCTGGCTTCGATCCCGATAAAGCTGTTGCACCAAAAGACCAGAAGAAAATGGATCGTTTCATTGAGTTTGCAATGGCTGCGGCAGATGAGGCTATTGCTCATGCGGGTTGGCAAGCCGATGATTTAGAGAAGCAAGAGCGCACGGCGACAGTCATTGGCTCGGGTATTGGTGGATTTCCTTCCATCGCACATGCGGTTCGCACCACTGATAGCCGCGGGCCAAAACGGCTATCGCCTTTCACTGTGCCCTCATTTCTGGTGAATTTGGCCGCTGGCCATGTCTCTATCAAGCATCATTTTAAAGGGCCGATTGGTGCCCCGGTGACGGCCTGTGCGGCAGGTGTTCAAGCGATTGGCGATGCGGTGCGGATGATTCGCAATAATGAAGCAGATATTGCGCTATGTGGTGGTGCTGAAGCCGCGATTGATAAGGTCAGTCTGGCCGGTTTTGCCGCGGCTCGAGCCTTATCAACAGGCTCTAATGACGCACCAGAGAAAGCCTCTCGCCCCTTTGATAGTGCGCGTGATGGATTTGTAATGGGCGAAGGTGCTGGCCTGCTGATTATTGAAGCACTAGAGCATGCTTTGGCTCGTGGTGCACAACCGTTGGCCGAAATTGTCGGTTACGGTACCAGTGCCGATGCTTACCATATGACTTCGGGCGCAGAAGATGGTGATGGTGCCTATCGTGCGATGAAAATTGCATTGCGTCAGGCAGGCATTGAACCAGCACAGGTTCAGCATCTCAATGCACATGCAACGTCAACCCCGGTTGGTGATCTTGGCGAAATCAATGCGATTAAGCACTTGTTTGGCGAGAATGCGACTTTAGCGATTACATCTACAAAATCAGCGACAGGACATTTACTGGGGGCGGCAGGCGGGCTGGAAACTATTTTTACAGTCTTGGCATTACGGGATCAAATTGTTCCAGCAACGCTGAATTTGGAAAATCTGGATCCTGCGGCTCATGGACTCAATGTGGTGTCGGGCCACGCTCAAGCCCGTGAAATCACTTATGCGCTTTCCAATGGTTTTGGTTTCGGTGGGGTCAATGCGAGCATACTACTGAAACGCTGGTAAGTACGATTAACAACCTCCGCGATATGCGCATAAAGCGGAGGTGTTCCCTCAGTCTGACAGAGAGCCGCTTAAGCGGTCACAGCCCTGTCCTCCATGGCTTGTCGCCAACCTCCTAACCAATGTGATCTGGCGTCTAAAGCTTGGTAAGGGCAAATTTCCCTTGAACGCCCAGAAATACCTGCTTGGTACCCACGTGACAACGCCCTTTCCAAGCGATCTCTTTTCTGTCTCTTCATGCCTCGTTTCCCTCATCTTTCTGTCTGGTGGAAAGAAAACAGTGACCACTTTATGTGCAGTCACAATTAAGTGATAGACCTTAGGAAACAGAAAAGCAATGCGCAATATTCACGCCAATGTCACATTTGTGAGCTAGGCACGCAGAATTAGCTAAGTGATTGATTTGAGATGAACGAAGGTAACTACTTGATATTTATTGACAACCCTCTTTCACGATAAATTCATTATTATCAATGAAAGAGGGTTAGACCGATTTAGAACAAAATATTATTTAACTTGTTGTAAACGAGCGGCAATCGTCTTAGCTTCCTGTTGCCACCCCTGAGCCAGAGTGCGAATAAGCGCATCATAACCATCTTCGCTCTGTTTTAGCTCTAAATCGAATGGCTGCTTAATCAGTTGGCCCTGATGTTTTAGTATCCAGACACCGCGGATGATAGCGCGCCCATCGTAGCGGCCATGAAAACCAGTGACAGTCACATTGAGAACATCCTGATCGCTATCAAGGGGTTGTGAAGACACCAACCACCCCGGCAACGCACTGCTCAGATTTGTCACCAACGTTTGCTGCAATTGCTGATCCAGTGGGCTGGCCCAAAGGTTGTTACTGGCTATCACATACTGCACATCGTTGGTTTGATACACCACTCCCGCTGCAGCAAGATAATCAGCAACACCGACATGCTCAATCCATAATTGCCGTGATGCAACACTGCTACTTGCTGTTGCGGGTGCACTCAGCGCGGGCAATTGATAGTACGTCTTGCTCGGTTCGCTGCTGCATGCGCTAAGTAATAGCGCGGCGATAACTGCCATCCATTTCATCATTTTTTGGCCTTCTTAGGCTGAGGATCCTGACTTCCCGCCGCTTCAAATACTAGCGCGTTGCTCTTTTCATTCAACGTCCGTAATACCGGTTGTAATTCACGCAGGACCTGATCTAGCCGCTGCATATCACCCACCATTTTATTGTATGCCGGTGATCCTGGTTGGAAGCCTTTCATGCTGCGATTCAACTCATTCAACGTCTTTTGCAGATCTTTTGGTAGGTCTTGCATGGCCGGACTGGAGGTAATCGCAGTCAGTGACTCTAGCGTTTTCTGAGTTTCATGCATCGTTTTCTGACTTTCGACCAGTGTTTTGGTGACTTCATTAAGCATTGGCGTCAACGGCAAATTATTGATTTTATCTAACGTTTGCGTCAGTTTCTGCTGAATTTGCGCTAAACCACCGCTGACGGTTGGCAGTAATGGATAACCCACGACTTCCAAAGGCCCTTTCCACGGTTTAGCATCTGGGTAGAAATCCAGATCGATGAACAACGCGCCAGTCAGCAAGTTTCCTGATTTCAAGGATGCACGCAGGCCACGCTCTTTCGCTGCTTTCAATGTTTGTTCGAAATTGGCATCCGGTCCTAAATCATTACGGAAACGGCCTGGCTCAATACGAATAAGCACTGGGATACGGAAATCATTATCAACACGCTGCCTCATCCCCTCGGCAAAGAAGGGAACTTCACCCACAGTACCGACACGGATCCCTCGGAACTCAACGGGTGCGCCCGCCTGCAAGCCACGAACAGAATCAGAAAAGAATAACAAGAAATCTTCATGTTCAGTGTACAGAGAGTTTTGAATACTGCTGCGGTCATCAAACAGTTTAAATTCCGGTTTTTCTTGAGTGATAGGCTTACCGAGCTCCAGACCATCCGGGACATCAAAACTGACACCACCGCTGAATAATGTTGCCAGCGATGCCATTTCTACCCGCATTCCTTGCGAGGAGAGGTCGACGGCCACGCCACTGTCTTTCCAAAAGCGAACATTGGTCGTCACTAAGCTGTCATAAGGTGCGCCAATAAAGAGCTGATAACGCATCAGGCGCAATTTAGCATCAAAAGTACTGGTTTCCACTGAACCGACTCGATAACCACGGAACAGTACCGGATCCCCGGCATTCAACTGCCCCGCTTGTTCGCTGTCGAGTATGATGCGCAGCCCTTTTGCATCAGGAGCTGCAAGTGGGGGGGAGTCAAGTAATGTGAATTTATCTAATGCCTTGCCTTTACCACCCGGCTGCAGTTCGATATAGGCACCAGAGAGCAGCGTCCCTAAACCAGAAATACCTTCACGGCCAATTTGTGGTTTAACCACCCAGAAAACGGTGTCGCTGTGCAGCAAATTCTTCATGCCTGAATTCAGCCGCGCTTGTACGATAACATGGTTAAGATCTTCGCTCAGAGTGACCTGTTCAACGATACCAATATCCACACTACGGCTTTTTATTTTTGTTTTACCCGCTTCGATGCCTTCAGCATTCAACGTGGTCATTACCACCTGAGGTCCCTGATGGCTAAAATGATAAAACAGTATCCATGCACCAATCAGCACAGTCACAATAGGGATTATCCACACCGGGGACCATCGCTTGATTTTTTCTATTTCTGCCACACCTTGGCTGGGATTATTGTCCGTCACCTTGCGGCTCCTTCTTGGGTTGTTTCACTTATTCGATCCCAGGTTAACCGGGGATCAAAGGTTAATGCAGCAAACATGGTCAGGATCACTACCATTGCAAATAGTAGTGCACCAATCGCCGGGTAGATACTCATCAGTTGCCCGATACGAACTAATGATGAAAGCACAGCAATAACAAAGACATCAATCATTGACCAACGGCCAACAAATTCGACGACTTCATAAATAAAATGCATTCGTTCAGTGTCTGTTTTGCCTTTACCTTTTGCATCCCAGCATAGCCAACCGATCGCGAGCATTTTCAAGGACGGTACCATGATACTGGCAATAAAAATCACCAACGCCACCGGATAAGAGCCCTCACTCCATAGGAAAATCACCCCAGACATAATGGTGGATCCCATCTGGCTGCCTAAACTTTCTGTGATCATGATGGGCATTAGATTGGCAGGAATATATAGCAATATTGATGTGGTCAATAATGCCATTGTCCATTGCAAGCTATTGCGACGACGGACATGCCCATGACTATGGCAGCGTGGGCACTGTTCTTGGGATTGCGGCAAGATGGCCGTGCAGCACGAACAGGAGCGTAAACCTTGACGCAGCCCGGTACGCCCCGCAATAAGAGGGTAAGGTAATGCAGGTGCGGGCGCGATATCCTGCCACATCCAATGTCGGTCGATACATTGAAAAGCACGAACTTGCAACACGCAGAATATACAGTAAGGGATAAAACTGCTGCCAACGCCAATATCGCCATAGGCCATCAATTTAACAAAACTCACTAATACACCGGCGAGGAAAATCTCAACCATGCACCAAGCTTTAAATTGAAATAATATTTTTGCTATGAATGTTTTCCAACGCGTCGGCATACGCACCCGTAGGCAAAGCAGAATTATGGCCACCATACAAAAAGCCGGTATTAACTGCACCAACACCATAAATAGCGTCGCCATGCTGGCATAATCATCTGCCACCATCACTTTGGGTATTTGGATCAAAGTGATTTCGCTGGTGATCCCCGCCACTCGCATGCTGACAAAGGGAAACATATTTGCCAGCAGTAGCATAAATAATGCACTGAAAGCATAACCGACGGGGCGCTTACGTGGCTCATCCCACCTCGCCGTTAGTGTCGTTTTGCAACGCGGACATACCGCTTTAGTACCATAAGGCAGTGAGGGTAAGACCACTGACATATCACACTGCCGGCACAGGATCACATTCCCTGTCTGCCCGGAGTGTTCAGGCTGAATTACAGAACACAATATCTCATTCCTCAATACCCTTTAACTTTCCAAGCACAGGTGTATTTGCTGCACTCACTGACCCGAATCGCTCACCTCAGCCAGCTTATCGGTACTTTTTTGCTTGCCGCCTTCCTGTACTTGGAAATCTTATTGGGTAGTACTCATATCGCTGAGTGCCGTTTTGTCAGGGGGCCTAATATAACAATAGACATAATATTGCACAGCACCTCATCAGACAGAACGGCTATTACAGATTTTTAACCGTTTTTCTGAGCTTCCAGCTCTTCCCAACGACTAAATGCGACCTCTAATGCCTGTTCAGCATCCGCGAGTGCCTTTAAAACCTGCTGTGTCTCTTCATGTGGGCGAGAGAAGAAATCAGTATGACTGACCTGAGCCTGTAACTCACTGATTTCATTTTCCAGCTTTTCCAATTGCTGAGGCAATTGATCCAACTCACGTTGCAGGTTATAGCTCAACTTGCCAGGGCGTTTTGCCGCTGGTGTCGTATTTTTTACCGGCGCAGTCGCTTTGGTCTCTTCAGCTTTAGCGGCAACCTGACGAATAGGTTTTGCTTCAGCGCGTTGTTGATGAGCATCATAATAGCCCCCGACAAAGCTGTTGATTTGACCATTCCCTTCAAAGATCCAGCATTCAGTTACTGAGTTATCAACGAATTGGCGATCATGGCTGACCAGCAATACAGTGCCCTGATAGCTATCGACCATCTCTTCCAACAGTTCCAGTGTTTCTACATCCAGATCGTTGGTCGGTTCATCGAGGATCAATAAGTTGCTTGGCTTAAGGAATAATTTTGCCAATAACAGGCGGTTACGCTCACCGCCAGATAACGCTTTCACTGGGGTCATCGCGCGTTTCGGGTGGAACAAGAAATCTTGCAGATAGCCCAACACATGGCGTGAACGGCCATTGACCATCACTTCCTGCTTACCTTCCGCTAGGTTATCCATCACTGTGCGTTCTGGATCAAGTTCTGCGCGATGCTGGTCAAAATAGGCGACTTCCAGCTTAGTACCGCAATGCACTTTACCGCTATCTGCTTTAAGCTGACCGAGCATCAGTTTCAGCAAGGTGGTTTTACCGCAACCGTTTGGACCCACCAGCGCAATTTTATCGCCACGCTGTACTTGAGCAGTAAAATCTTTCACCAGCACTTTGCCATCGACCTGATAATTAACATTTTCCAGATCAAAGACGATTTTGCCTGAGCGCACGGTCTCTTCCACTTGCATCTTGGCCGTGCCCATCACTTCACGGCGCTGTGAACGCTCCATCCGCAATGCTTTCAGGGCGCGAACACGACCCTCGTTACGCGTGCGTCGTGCTTTGATGCCTTGGCGAATCCATACTTCTTCTTGCGCCAATTTGCGGTCAAATTCGGCATTTTGCAGCTCTTCAACCCGCAACGCTTCTTCTTTGCTAGCCAGATACAATTCGTAGTTACCCGGCCATGACACTAATTTGCCACGATCCAGATCGACAATGCGAGTGGCCATTGCGCGGATAAAGGAGCGGTCATGGGAGATAAAGACGATACTGCCTTGGAATTCTTTCAAGAAGCCTTCCAACCAGTTGATAGTTTCAATATCCAAATGGTTAGTCGGTTCGTCCAGCAGTAACACTTTCGGTGAGCTGACCAACGCGCGACCTAATGCCGCTTTACGCAACCAACCCCCTGACAGAGAAGAAAGTTCTGCATCAGCCGACAAGCCTAACTGAACCAGTACTTCCTGAATACGGCTGTCTAGCTGCCATAATCCCTGATGATCCAAAATTTCCTGCAAGGCCGCCAGCCGATTAAGGTTTTTTTCGCTCGGGTCAAGTTCAACCTGATGCAGTGTTGCATGATACGCTTTCAGATGCTCTGCCTGTTCTTGCACGCCTTCAGCCACAAAATCAAACACTGTGCCCGCGACATTGCGCGGTGGATCTTGCTGTAAACGGGCAACAATCAAATCCTGTTCATAAATGATGCGACCATCATCCAAAGGCACTTCTTTGCTCAGAATTTTCAGCAAGGTGGATTTGCCCGCGCCATTACGGCCCACCAGACAAACGCGTTCGTTTGCCTCAATATGCAATTCAGTATTATCTAATAAAGGTGCATCGCTGAACGACAGCCAAGCACCGGACATGCTAATTAACGACATAGTTTTTACTTTTCCTCGCGGCTGTGAGTGACCAGCCAGCAGTTGTGGATCTGACGATTACGGGCAAAGTCTTCAGATTGCGTCTGTGCTGTTATTTCTTTCGCTTCCAGCCCTAACGCCTCTATAGCGGCCAAATCCATCTGGAAACCGCGCTTGTTGTTAGAGAACATGATGGTCCCCTGACGACGCAGTAACCGTTTAAGTTCTTTCATCAGCACGACATGATCGCGCTGCACATCAAAGGTGGTTTCCATACGCTTGGAGTTGGAGAACGTCGGCGGATCGATAAAGATCACATCGAATTGCTCATCCGTGTTACTGAGCCAAGACAGGCAATCAGCTTGGATCAAACGGTGTTGCTGGCCCGTTAAGCCATTCACCCGCAGGTTTTTCTCTGCCCACTCCAAATAAGTCCGTGACATATCGACCGTGGTCGTACTGCGCGCGCCTCCCAGCCCTGCATGAACACTTGCAGTTCCGGTATAAGCAAACAGGTTAAGGAAATCTTTACCCTTACTCATTTTGCCCAACATTTGACGCGCAATGCGGTGATCGAGGAATAAGCCTGTATCAAGATAATCAGTCAGGTTGACCCACAGTTTGGCGTTATATTCATTCACCAACAGGAATTCACCCTTCTGAGCCAATTTTTCATATTGGCTTTTACCCTTTTGGCGTTCTCGTGTTTTCAGTACCAATTGATTTGACGGCAGATTCAACACCGCCAGAGTGGCATTAATCACATCAAACAAGCGTTGACGTGCTTTTTGCGCGTCAATGGTTTTCGGCGGGGCATATTCCTGTACCACGACTTTGCTGCCATAACGATCGACGGCGACGTTATAGTCTGGTAAATCAGCATCATATAAGCGATAACATTCGATACCCTGCTGTTTCGCCCACTTATCCAGCTTTTTCACATTCTTGCGCAGACGGTTAGCATAATCTTCAGCGACCTGAACCCCCGCGGCACCTTGTGGGTTCGCGGCCAACTGATAGTTTTTCTGCACACAATCAAGCGGGCCATTTTTGGCTTTGAATTCGCGCTCTGCACGTAATTGCAAACAACTTAGCAATTCAGGTGACGCACTGAACAGTGATAAACGCCAGCCACCGAATGCACTTTTCATGATGCGGCCCAGCATATTATGCAGGGCAATCAATGCCGGTTCACTTTCCAACCGTTCACCGTAAGGTGGGTTACTGATAACCGTACCTACCGGCCCTTCTGGTAATGGATTAACTAGTTTACTGACATCGTTCGCATTAAAGGTAATCAGTTCTGACACCCCAGCACGGCGGGCATTGGCCCGAGCCATTTCAATGACTCGCCGGTCAATATCTGAGCCAAAGAAACGCGATGTAGTCTCTTGTAAACCGCGGCGAGCGCGCACTTGTGCTTCAGTAGTCAATTCACGCCAGAGTTCCTCGTTAAAGGCGCTCCAAGCCGTAAAGCCCCAATGTTCCCGATGCAGGCCCGGCGCACGATCAGAAGCCATCATTGCCGCTTCAATTAGTAACGTGCCGGAGCCACACATTGGGTCAACCATTGGCGTGCCTGACTGCCAGCCAGAACGCAAAATAATGGCCGCTGCCAGATTCTCTTTCAATGGTGCCTGCCCTGTCAGATCACGGTAACCGCGCTGATGCAGGCCTTCGCCACTCAGATCGAGTGCCACACTGGCCATTTCTCGTTGCAGGAATACGTTGACCCGAATATCAGGTTGCTGTTTGGCCACTGTTGGGCGCTGTTCCAATTTACGAGTAAAGCTATCGACGATGGCATCTTTGACTTTTAATGCCCCGTACTGACTGTTGCGGATCTCGTCATTGACGCCACTAAAATGCACGGCAAATGTTTTATCCACACCAAAAATTGACGGCCAATCAATTGCCTGTACACCAAGGTACAAGTCTAAATCACTGTAAACTTTGAATTCGTTAAGCGGTAACAAGATGCGCGAAGCCAAACGGCTCCACAACAGGCTTTGGTACATGAGTCGATCGTCGCCCTGAAAATGTACCCCACCCTGTACTATTTTACAGTCGTGAGCGCCCAGCGCTTCGAGTTCGCTTTTTAACAGTTCTTCCAGTCCACGCGCCGTGCTGGCAAACAGAGAGTTCATATCGCACTATCACCAAAAAGAAAATTGTTGCGCATTATAGCTAATCCCAGCAGCTTGTCATAAAGTTGCTCCCTCTAATTTAATACTCGCACGGAGATAATGGTGATTACCCTCTCCCGACTTTATGTTCATCCAGTGAAATCCATGCGCGGCTTGCAGCTTTCTCATGCTCAAGTTTGCAGCAGTGGGCTGGCTTTTGACCGCGCATTTATGATTACCGAACCGGATGGCACTTTCATTACTGCGCGCCAATATCCGAAGATGGTCATGTTTACCCCGGCATTAATGCCAGATGGTTTATATCTCACTGCCCCCGATGGCGAGAGTGCCAGTATCCGCTTTAGTGATTTTTTAGCCAATGCGGAACCGACTGAAGTATGGGGGAACCATTTTACCGCGCTCATCGCTCCAGCCGCTATCAACAACTGGCTCAGTGACTATTTTCAGCGCGAAGTCCAATTACGCTGGCTTGGACCAGAATTAACCCGCCGGGTAAAACCGATGCCGGAAATTCCACTCACCTTTGCTGATGGCTTCCCTTATTTACTGATCAATGAAGCATCGTTTAAAGAATTACAGCAACGTTGCCCTGGCAGTATTAAGCTGGAACAGTTTCGGCCCAATTTAGTGGTGACGGGTGCTACGGCATTTGCCGAAGACGGTTGGCAGGTCATCCGAGTGGGTGATATTACCTTTGATTTGGTTAAACCGTGCAGCCGCTGTGTATTAACGACCGTCAGTGTTGAACGCGGACGAAAACACCCTACCGGCGAACCTTTGCAGACTTTACAGACATTCCGAACCGCTGAAAATGGTGATATTGATTTTGGTCAGAATATGGTGGCCAGAAACAGCGGTATTATTCGGGTTGGGGATGAGGTCGAAATTCTGTCAACCAAACCGCCACGTCCATACCGTGCCGGTGCCGTGGTTGAAAGCCTTGCAGCACCACAAGATCAATCGAAAACTGTCTCTATTGAATATAACGGTATCCGTTTTAACGGTAATAATCAGCAAGTATTGTTGGAACAATTAGAACAGCAAAATATTCGTATACCCTATTCTTGTCGGGCGGGGATATGCGGTAGTTGCAGAATTACCTTGGTCAATGGCGAGGTCGCACCTTTAAAACAGAGTGCTATCGGTAATGATGGGACGATTCTTTGCTGTAGCTGTATACCCAAAGGGGATATTACCCTCGGCGGCAAATAAACAGCTTAATAACACAATCAGCCAACGCCATTGGGCTTGAAAGATGAAAGGAATTACATCGCCCGGTCATAGGCTGGTGCGATGTAGCTGGTTTCAATCACTAGCGGCAACAAACGGTCATTCATTATCTTTATTGCATCACCCAATATTAGCTGACGCCCAGCTAATATTACCTGAGGCTGTGCTAATAAGCACAAACTGGCAGAGTCGCCAGATTCAACCACCAACAAACTAATTTCTTCACCACTGTCCAAAACTTTGACTGCGGCCAGTTCAGCATTTTGCGGCACCCAGTTTTTTGTCTGTTGTGCAAAATACCAGCTTTTAGGCATTAATGGTTTTAAAAAGCGAAATGCAACCAGAGCATTTAATATCAATTCTGAACGTTGTTCATGGCCCATTTTAATTTGGCGACATTGATCTTCGAATTCAAAATAGAGCGCAGCATCATCAACACAGAATGCAGCTTCACCAAAAGCATCAGGAGTGAGCATTTTTGACGGGAAACGCGAACGAAATATCATACCATTAGCTAAATCCAACATAAGTCGGTCATGTTCGGTATCAAAATACCAACGCCATTTATCGTCTGGTTTAATCCGCATATTTTATCCTTCCCGCCATACTGCCAACATCATTGATTCAATGACTGGGTTTTCACCCATCAAATGAGACTAAATTCATATAAGGTTTTTGGTGTATATTTAATCTATGGAACAAAATATAGACGAGCTGGGGGAATAAATAAACCCCCAGACAAGTAAAGAAGATAAATAATTAGATATGAGTAACGATATTCTTAATCAAACCTGGTCCGCGGAAGATAAATCCGGAATAAATTTGAATCAATGAAGCACCGGCAGCCATTTTTTCACGGGCGGCAATAACAGAGTCAATTCCACCCACACCGATAATAGGCAAACGCCCTTGCAGTTCTTGTGATAAGCGACGAATCACTTCAGTACTGTGTAATTGTAATGGACGGCCGCTTAAACCACCGGCTTGTTCGCAATAATTTAAACCTTGAATGAGAGAACGGTCTAAAGTTGTATTAGTAGCAATTACACCATCTATATTATGACGAACCAAACTATCGGCTATTTGGATCAATTCTTCTTCAGTAAGATCCGGGGCGATCTTTACTGCTACTGGAACATACTTATGATGTCGTTGGTGTAATTCAGTTTGTTTATTTTTAATTGCAGCTAACAAATCATCCAGAGCTTCACCATACTGTAAGGAGCGTAACCCCGGTGTATTAGGTGAGGAGATATTAATCGCAATATATCCAGCGTAAGGATATATTTTGTCCATACAAATCAAGTAATCGTCTTTACCTTGTTCTACCGGAGTATCTTTATTCTTACCAATATTAATGCCTAAAATACCGCCGAAATGTGATTTCTTGACGTTTTCAATTAAGTTATCAACCCCGTGGTTATTAAATCCCATACGGTTGATCAAGCCTTCGGCTTCAACGATCCTAAAGAGTCTTGGCTTGTCATTACCTGATTGTGGCCGTGGTGTCACAGTCCCCACTTCGATAAAACCAAATCCCATAGCGCCTAAAGCATCAATACACTCGCCGTCTTTATCCAGACCCGCAGCCAGGCCCACTGGGTTTTTAAATGACAATCCCATACAGCTTACCGTTTTGGTTGGCACTGACTGGCGAACCAGAAACTCAAGCGGAGTGCCAGTGACTCGTTTTAACTGACGGAAAGTGAACTCATGGGCACGTTCTGGATCAAGCTGAAACAGTGCTTTTTTGACGAGAGGATAGTACATGTAATCTCCTGAGCGAGCGATGACAAGCCGTTGATGCGGGAATGGTAAATTCATCTTTCAGGAAAGTAAACGTTTGCGAGGTAAAGCCATGCAAAGAGTATTGATATCAACTGCCGTGGTAATCATAAAATAGAGGGCATCACTGCCCTCTATTTTTTTATGTGCCTACATCTTATGCCGCTAAGGCTTTGGTGATCTTCTCGAACAAATCACCGGATAGATTTTCCAGTACTTTGAGTTGTTCCAATGCCTGGCGCATCAAAGCTTGACGCCCTGCGTCGTAGCGTTTCAAGCGAATCAGTGGCTCAATTAAGCGAGCAGCAACTTGCGGATTACGGGTATTCAAGTCACTGAGTATTTCCACCAGGAATTGATAACCGCTGCCATCTGTTGCGTGGAAAGCTGCTGGATTACCGGAGGCAAAACTACCTACCAGTGAACGAGTACGGTTTGGATTACTCAAACTAAAGGCGGGATGTTTCAGCAACCCACGCACCTGCGCCAATACATCCACGGCAGGACTCATTGCTTGCAGTGCGAACCATTTATCCATCACCAAGCCATCATGGTTCCAGCGGACATCAAAGGCCGCCAGTAATTCGTCCCGGCATGGCAACTGCGCAGCAACAGCCGCGGCCAAGGCTGCCAGAGAGTCCGTCATATTATCAGCCTGATGATATTGTGAAGAGACCAGCTTGTTAGCAAAGTCTTCATCACCAAACGCCAAATAATTCAAGCACGTATTGCGCAGTGCTCGCTTGGCAATATCGCCATGTTCAATACGATAGACCGGCGTTATATTCGCCACGTAAACAGCCAACAGCTCATCAGACAATTCATTCGCCAGACAGCGGGTTATCGCTTCATGTACTGCGCTGATCGCCTGCGGATCAATAATGGTAAACAGCTCCGCAATTTCATTTTCCGATGGCAATGTCAGGATCTGTGCAGCTAAAGCCGGATCAAGATTTTCATCAAGTAATATTGCGCGGAAAGCATCTGCCACGTGACTCGGTAAGCTCAATGGTTGTTTCTGTTGGTATTTGGCAACATTGAGTTTGATATAGGTTGCCAGCAAACTTTGTGCCGCATCCCAACGAGAAAATTCATTGCGCGCATGCTGC
This sequence comes from Yersinia vastinensis, assembly GCF_044905075.1. Taxonomy (NCBI): domain Bacteria; kingdom Pseudomonadati; phylum Pseudomonadota; class Gammaproteobacteria; order Enterobacterales; family Yersiniaceae; genus Yersinia; species Yersinia vastinensis. The sequence continues at coordinate 1,852,189 of NZ_CP173260.1, read as the reverse complement.
ATCAGGAACGTCAGTTGCTGGTCACTGTAGGTATAATCCAATTTGACCGGCGCGGAAAACTCACGCAATAAAGAAGGAATCGGTGGGTGCTCAACATTATCAAAGGTAAAGGTCTGTTCAGCTTCCGTCACATTCAACACATGATGCACCGGCAAACCATTTCGCTGTAGTGCAATCACATTACCTTTGCTGTCATATAACTCAATATCCAATGGAATATGCAGTGGCAACTTTTCCGGCTGATCAGCGGTTGGTAATGTTTTTTGACTCACGTGTAAATGATATTGCTGCTTTTCGGCATCATAATCATCACGAACGGTCAGTATTGGCGTGCCCGATTGGCTATACCAGCGACGGAATAGAGACAGGTCAACATTCGAAGCATCCTCCATTGCCTGCACAAAATCATCACAGGTGGCCGCGCTGCCGTCATGGCGTTCAAAATAGAGCTGCATACCCGCTTGGAATTGCTGCTCACCCAATAATGTATGCATCATGCGGATAACTTCTGAACCCTTCTCATACACCGTTAAAGTGTAGAAGTTGTTCATTTCAATCACTTTATCCGGGCGAATGGCATGAGCCATCGGGCTGGCATCTTCTGCAAACTGTGCTGCACGCATGACCCGCACATTCTCAATGCGGTTAACAGAGCGTGAACCTAAATCAGAACTAAACTCCTGATCACGAAATACGGTTAACCCTTCTTTCAGACTTAACTGGAACCAATCTCGGCAAGTCACACGGTTACCAGTCCAATTATGGAAATACTCATGACCAATAACAGCTTCGATATTCAGATAATCTTTATCTGTCGCTGTTTCAGCCTTTGCCAAAACATATTTTGAATTAAATACATTCAGCCCTTTATTTTCCATTGCACCCATATTGAAGAAATCAACCGCCACAATCATATAGATGTCGAGGTCGTATTCTAGGCCAAAACGGGTTTCATCCCATTTCATGGCATTCTTCAACGAGGTCATTGCCCAATCGGCACGATCCAAATTACCACGGTCAACAAAAAGCTCCAGAGCAACTTCGCGGCCAGAACGAGTAATAAATTTATCACGTAGGACATCAAAATCACCGGCCACTAGCGCAAATAGATAGCAAGGTTTTGGGAATGGGTCTTCCCACTTAATCCAATGGCGACCATCGTCTAAAATGCCTTTCCCCACCGGGTTACCGTTAGAGAGTAAATATGGATAAAGCGATTTATCCGCAACGATGCGTGTCGTAAAACGAGCCAGCACATCTGGGCGGTCTAAATAATAGGTAATATGACGGAAACCTTCAGCTTCGCATTGTGTACACAATGCCTCACCGGATAAATATAACCCTTCCAACGCACTGTTTTTCGCCGGATGAATATCATTAATAATTGTCAGTGTGAAATGCGCTGGCAGCTGTTCAATCACTAGCGAATTATCTTGTAGCTGATAATGAGGCCATGCTTGCCCATCTACGCTGATACTGATTAACGTGAGATCTTCACCATTGAGGACCAGCGGTGCTCCGTCTACTCCCTGACGTTTAACTTTACTGACCGCCGTTACTGTCGTTTTCTGCGCATCTAGCGCGAAGTCCAGATCGATATCGGTAATGGTGTAATCCGGCGATTTATAATCGTGACGGTATTTAGCTTGCGGCTGTTGTGTCATAAAAACCCTTTTGACGTCATCAGTGAATATGGTTATCCAGTCTGCCGTTATGATTGTTTAGGCTCAGAAGCGCGGAATGACAGAGAATATCGCTCAGTAAAAAGCCATGCAGTTAGCGGCTTTGCCCCAGACTCAGATAGTTTTTCAATGTATCACAACTGTGAAAAAAACCTAGTTGATAACCCATGCGGATCAAGCTAATAACCCTATCTTTTTTAAGACAATATATTTCTTTGCTTCATCTAACTGCCTAAAAAATTAGCTTTTATCGCACTGCTCATTTAAGAAAAGAGTCACTTGGCGGATAATGGCACGTTTAATCCTAGACCTCTGATTAGCATTTATGGTGTGATGAGGCTTCAATAACAGGATAATACCGGTATACTCCTGCGACTTTTAGATTATGCCGACTGTGGAAAATGCTCCTACGAGGATGCTGTATAGCGCCATGACCCAAGACGCCTCACCGATTTTGACTTCATTGCTTGATACAGATGCTTATAAGCTTCATATGCAACAAGCAGTGTTCCATCGTTATCGCCATATTACCGTTGCCGCGGAATTTCGCTGCCGTGGTGATGAGTTGCTGGGCGAATATGCCGACGAGATACGCCATCAAATAACGCTGATGAGCCAATTGGCGCTGTCTGATGACGAGTTTACCTATCTCTCGGGCTTACCTTTCTTCCAAGATGACTACCTGAGCTGGTTACGGGATTTCCGTTTTAACCCTGAGCAAGTCACCGTATCGGATAAAGAGGGAAAATTAGATATTCGTATTACCGGGCTATGGTGTGAAACGATTCTATGGGAAGTACCATTACTGGCGGTTATCAGCGAAATAGTACATCGCCGTCGCTCTGTGCATGTCACGCCAGCCCAGGCTGTCGAGCAATTACGCCACAAATTGCAGCAATTTAAAGCACTCAGTGCCGATATCGACATTACTCATTTTAAGTTGATGGATTTTGGTACTCGCCGTCGTTTCTCTCGCGAGATACAAAATGCGATTGTCAGCAGCTTGAAAGATGAGTTCCCCTATCTGGTCGGAACCAGTAATTATGATTTAGCACGCGAGTTGGCTTTAGCGCCGGTTGGCACTCAGGCCCATGAATGGTTTCAGGCTCACCAACAGATAAGCCCGGTTCTGGCTAACAGCCAGCGCGTCGCGCTACAAGTTTGGTTAGATGAGTATCCCAGTCAACTTGGGGTCGCATTAACCGACTGCATAACCATGGATGCATTTCTGCGCGATTTTGGTGAAGAGTTCGCTAATCGTTATCAGGGTTTGCGACACGATTCAGGTGATCCTGTTGAGTGGGGTGAAAAAGCCATTGCTCATTATGAAAAACTGGGCATTGACCCTATGAGCAAAACATTGGTGTTCTCGGATAATTTGGACTTGGAAAAGGCACTATCGCTGTATCGCCATTTCTACCAGCGGATTAAATTAGTCTTTGGGATTGGCACGCGGCTCACCTGTGATATCCCAGGAGTGAAACCACTTAATATTGTGATTAAGTTGGTTGAGTGCAACGATAAGCCAGTCGCTAAACTTTCTGACAGCCCAGGTAAAACTATTTGTCAGGATCCCGCTTTTGTAGCTGAATTGCGTGAAGCCTTTGCCCTGCCCTTGGTTAAAAAAGCCAGCTAATATACTGCCAATACGTTGAGGGATAGTCGGGTTAATATTATCCGACTATCCCAAATACAGACACTTTCCACCCGCAACTTTCCCTTCGATTAAACTTCACTTCGATTTATGCCGTCTTTATTTAAGCTAACGACAGAAATGTTGCACTGATCTGGTGATTTCTACTTGTGTCCTGCCCTGCCACAAGTAACATAGCAATATCCCCATTTTGTTGGGTTATTCACTATTTTTATACCCAAAGTCATTGGCGCAACAGGTAGGCTGCTAACCCTCCCTGTCGCTTCAAGTGCAAAGGGCTAACTATTAAAGAGAGAAATCTATGAGCGTAGTGCCTGTAGTCGACGTACTGCAAGGCCGTGCTGCGGTTGACAGTGAAGTCACCGTACGCGGTTGGGTGCGTACCCGGAGAGATTCTAAAGCGGGTATCTCCTTCGTTGCCGTTTATGACGGTTCCTGCTTTGACCCGTTACAGGCCGTCGTGAATAATACTTTGCCGAATTATCAGGATGAAGTGCTGCACCTGACTACCGGCTGTTCCGTTGAAGTGACCGGAACCGTGGTTGCATCACCGGGTGAAGGCCAAAGTTTTGAGATTCAGGCAACGGCTATCAAAGTGGTCGGTTGGGTGGATGATCCCGATACCTACCCTATGGCCGCTAAACGTCACAGCATCGAATATTTACGTGAAGTTGCACATTTGCGCCCACGTACCAACCTGATCGGTGCCGTTGCACGTGTTCGCCATACTTTGGCGCAAGCCATCCATCGTTTCTTCGATGAGAATGGTTATTTCTGGGTTTCTACCCCATTGATCACCGCTTCAGACACTGAAGGGGCTGGTGAAATGTTCCGTGTATCTACATTGGATCTGGAAAACTTGCCACGCACAGAGTCGGGTGCAGTTGATTTCAGCGAGGATTTCTTCGGTAAAGAAGCCTTCCTGACTGTATCTGGCCAGTTGAACGGCGAAACCTACGCCAGCGCGTTATCAAAAGTTTACACTTTTGGCCCAACTTTCCGTGCGGAAAACTCCAACACCAGTCGTCATTTGGCTGAATTCTGGATGGTCGAACCTGAAGTTGCTTTCGCTTCATTAGATGACGTTGCCGGTTTGGCCGAGAAAATGCTGAAGTACGTTTTCCAGGCTGTGCTAAACGAACGTGCCGATGATATGAAATTCTTTGCCGAGCGCGTCGATAAAGATGCTGTCGATCGCTTGCAGCGCTTTGTCACCTCTGACTTTGCTCAAGTTGACTATACCGACGCCATTGAAATCTTGCTGGCATCCGGCCAGAAATTTGAGAACGACGTGTCTTGGGGCATTGATTTGTCCTCTGAACATGAGCGCTATTTGGCTGAGAAACACTTTAAAGCACCGGTGGTGGTTAAAAACTACCCGAAAGACATTAAAGCTTTCTATATGCGTATGAATGAAGATGGTAAAACCGTGGCAGCAATGGATGTTCTTGCTCCAGGTATTGGTGAAATCATCGGTGGTTCACAGCGTGAAGAACGTTTAGATGTGTTGGATGCCCGTCTGGCGGAAATGGGCCTCAATAAAGAAGATTATTGGTGGTATCGTGATCTGCGTCGCTACGGCACTGTGCCACATTCAGGTTTTGGCCTTGGATTTGAGCGCTTGATCTCATATGTAACAGGAGTTCAAAACGTTCGGGATGTCATTCCATTCCCACGCACACCAAGAAATGCCAGTTTCTAAGTTTGTCATTTAGAAAATAATTGTCTTTTTGTATAAAAAAAAGCCAGCCCTGCTGGCTTTTTTCATTTTTCAAAGTTCGATCCAAGTCACAAAGTTCCCTGATATTTACATTTTGTAACACATAGTATCCCAATGAAACATATTCTGGTAATTGGTAGCATTTTCGGTGTGGATTATAGGGCCTGTGAATGGAACACTGCGTTCAGACACAGACGACACCAAACTCTCAACAATAGTTCCAAAAAAATTATTGGCGGCAGTGGCAGGTGTCCGAATAACACCAATGAGGGTAATAATAATGATGAAGCGCAATATTCTTGCAGTAGTAATCCCAGCATTGTTAGTGGCTGGCGCGGCTAATGCAGCAGAAATCTACAACAAAGACGGCAACAAACTTGACCTGTACGGTAAAGTTGACGCGCGTCACCAGTTCTCTGATAACGCTAAACAAGACGGCGACGAATCTTATGTTCGTTTCGGCTTCAAAGGTGAAACCCAAATTACTGACCAACTGACCGGTTACGGCCAGTGGGAATACAACATTCAGGCTAACAACGCTGAATCTCAAGGCGCTGATGGCAACAAAACTCGTCTGGGCTTCGCTGGTCTGAAATTTGCTGAGTTCGGTTCATTCGACTACGGCCGTAACTACGGCGTTATCTATGATGTCAACGCATGGACTGACATGCTGCCAGTGTTCGGTGGTGATTCAATCTCCAACTCTGACAACTACATGACTGGTCGTTCTACTGGTCTGGCGACTTACCGTAACACCAACTTCTTCGGTCTGGTTGACGGCCTGAACTTTGCCCTGCAATACCAAGGCAAAAACGAAAATGGCCGTGATGGTCTGTTGACTACTCAGAACGGCGATGGCTTCGGTCTGTCTTCTACTTATGACATCGGTTACGGCGTAAGCTTCGGTGCTGGTTACTCTACAGCTAACCGTACCACTGCTCAGAAAAATGCTCACCTGAGTAATCTGTATGTTGCTGAAGGTGATAAAGCTCAAGCATGGAACGTTGGTGCTAAATACGACGCTAACAACGTATACTTGGCAGCAATGTATGCAGAAACTCAGAACTTGACTCCGTTCGGTAACGACGCTATCGCGAACAAAACTCGTGATATTGAAATCACTGCACAGTACCAGTTCGACTTCGGTCTGCGTCCATCTCTGGGCTACGTTCAGTCCAAAGGTAAGGATCTGAACAACAACACAGATACTAACCATGACCTGTTGAAATATGTTTCTGTTGGTACTTACTACTACTTCAACAAAAACATGTCTACCTATGTTGATTACAAAATCAACTTGCTGGACGAAGACAAGTTTACCGTTGCTAACGGTCTGAACACTGATGACGTTGTTGGTGTTGGCTTGGTTTACCAGTTCTAAGTCAGACTTAATCATGCAGTTTACCTGCTGAAGTAAGTTAAAAAAGACAGAGCCTCGGCTCTGTCTTTTTGTTTTATCCCATCGCCAATATAGGGATATTCCGCTGTAGATTGGCCTATTGTGCCGATTTTTCACCCTGAATCCTCCTGCCTCACAACATTCATTTCTTTTTCTCGCAAACGGTTGGCAAAGACCGCAACTGGCGCTACCCTGAGGGTTCTGTTTGCTTAACGCTAAGCCATGGAAGCCTCTGACATGTTTGAAAAAATCACTGCTGCACCTGCGGACCCAATTCTGGGCCTGACCGATATTTTCCGCGCGGATGACCGCCCTAATAAAATCAACCTGGGGATCGGTGTCTACAAAGACGAAACCGGGAAGACGCCGGTGCTGACCAGCGTAAAAAAAGCTGAGCAGTATTTGCTGGAAAATGAAGTTACTAAAAACTATCTGGGTATTGATGGCCTGCCCGTTTTCGCTAGCTGCACTCAGGAACTGTTATTCGGTGCTAATAGCGCCATCATTACTGATAAACGTGCGCGTACGGCTCAAACCCCGGGTGGGACTGGCGGATTACGTATCGCTGCTGACTTTATTGCCCACCAAACCAGCGCCAAACGTGTCTGGGTCAGCAATCCAAGCTGGCCAAACCATAAAAACATCTTCGCTGCAGCCGGATTAGAAGTGGTTGAATATGCCTATTATGACGCAGCAAACCATGCACTGGACTTCGATGGCTTATTAAATAGCCTGTCAGAAGCGCAAGCAGGCGACGTAGTGTTGTTCCATGGCTGCTGCCATAACCCAACAGGGATAGACCCGACAGAGGCCCAGTGGAGCCAATTGGCTGAACTGTCTGTGGCGAAAGGTTGGTTGCCACTGTTTGACTTTGCCTATCAAGGTTTTGCCAAAGGTTTAGAAGAAGATGCTCAGGGCCTACGTATTTTTGCCGCCAAGCATCAAGAACTGATCGTGTGCAGTTCTTATTCTAAAAACTTCGGCCTGTACAATGAGCGTGTTGGGGCATGTACCGTCGTTGCCGCGAACAGCGAAGTGGCAGATATTGCTTTTAGTCAGGTTAAAGCCGTTATCCGTGCTAACTATTCCAACCCACCAGCCCATGGTGCTTCTGTGGTTGCGACTATACTCAGCACCCCTGCGCTACGCGCAATTTGGGAACAAGAACTGACTGATATGCGCCAGCGTATTCACCGCATGCGTCAGTTGTTTGTTAATACCTTGCAGGAAAAAGGCGCTCAGCAAGATTTTAGCTTTATCATTAACCAGAACGGCATGTTCTCGTTCAGCGGTCTAACCAAAGAACAAGTTCTGCGTCTGCGCAATGAGTTTGCTGTTTACGCCGTAAACTCTGGCCGTGTTAACGTTGCCGGCATGACACCAGACAATATGGCTCCACTGTGTGAAGCTATCGTTGCTGTGCTCTAATAAAACTCCGTGACTGATTGTAAAAAGGGTGCCTTAGGCACCCTTTGTTTTATATATCAGTACAAAAAATCTTAATGGAACATATATTTGGCAAATTCTGCCATTGGCATTGGTCGTCCGTACATATAACCTTGTAGATAATCCACCTTATGGGCTTGCAAGTAACGCATTTGGGTATCGTTTTCCACTCCTTCGGCAATGGTTTGCAACCCCAGCCGAGTAGCTAGATCGATAACATTTCCCACAATGTGGCTCGACAGAGCATCTGAACCAATCATCCCAACAAAACTTTGGTCAATTTTTATAAAATCGACTTTAAATTTTTGCAAATAAGTCAGACTCGAATGCCCAGTACCAAAATCATCAATGGCAATAAAAACCCCTAAAGCATGCAATTCTGCAAATAATCTGTCAGTGGTTTCATCTGCAATAATCAATTTACGCTCAGTTAATTCCAGCGTGATATTAATCTTATTGCCACCAAAAGCCTGAATAAAGTTTCGACAATCATCTACCAAACTTAAATCGCGGCAATGACTAGCACTAATATTAAAGCCAAAGTGGAAACCTTCAGGTAATTGATTCACATAAGGTGCAAATTTTGCACTCACTTGCTGCATAATTGAGCGAGTCATCGGCACAATGAGTCCATTGTCTTCAGCCATCGGAATAAACTTATTCGGCTGAATAAGCCCCTGACGTGGGTGTTGCCAACGCATTAATACTTCACAGCCCACCCAGCATTGGTCTTTGCCGGAAACAATCGGCTGCATATAGGGAATAAATTCGTTATTTTCTAATGCGTGCCTTAATACCAATGTAGGTGATGCAGCTCTACCGGATAACCAAAAAGTAAGCACCGCGGAACCAACGCTCACTAGCACAAAGAAAATTAAACTGCCTCGTGCATATTGCCAAGCATAATTTAAATATTGTTGATGTGAGAGTGTCGTACTTAATGAGTAGGCATATTTTTCTGAAGCCAGATATAGAGGCTCGCCTCCATTTGTCGGGTTACTTGAATGGACCACCCCAGCAGAATCCATCCATTTATTGCCGACTTTCAGTCGCAACTCAATATCGTTACTTAAGAGATTCAAAATACTTCGCAAGTAATAACCATCAACTGCAACCAAAATGCTGTAATCACCCCGCTCTTGTCGGTAAACCATCAAAGCGCGATCAGGGGTAACATCATTACCCGACATTAATTCTAATTGCCCATCAATAAACACATCTAAATGAAAAGATGTCGCGAGCGGGCCATATATAGATGAACAATAAATCGTAGTGCCTTTCGCTAAAGAAACAGAACGAACATCCGGAATCATTACGACTTGATCGCGTAAATTCTGCACAACTTGTAAGCAGGGTTTCCCTAATCCAGTTTCGACCTGAATAGCGGCATGCTGTAAGTTATTAAATATCTGATCAAAGCGCGCTCTACCCTGCAATAACTTGGCCTCAGCATCCTGATGCATATTGGCTTTTGTCTGCCCGTAAATCACGACAGCGCCTAACAGTAGAAATAGTAATAAAACCATGCAAGAAAAGCCGAGCCGGGACAGTAACTTATTAGGTCTGAAACGACGAAATGGCATAGTAGGTTCCATTGAAAGCACTCGTAATACGACGAACTCAAAGCGGCAACAACTAACGATGCCGAGTTAATATCAGTTATTTCTTTTATGTTGTTGTGTTACGCCTTGCTGTGGATAGGCATCATATTGACCTAATGGTAATCGCCATTATGTTCGTAGCGCCAACGAATAGCTGATCATTGGTTCACAAAATACTGTAATCGCTAACATTAAATATAACGCAAAAAAGGCACCTGACGGTGCCCTTCTACTATTCAATAACGTTGAGTATAAAATTAACTCTGCGTATCACCAAATTGCGGGTTCTTCACGTATAAATGGATTGGTTTGCCGTTCGTGACCTAATGTAGACATCGGGCCATGCCCCGGAATAAAGGCCATGTCATCTCCCAAAGGTAACAATTTGGTCCGGATAGAGTTAATCAGTTGTTGATGATCGCCACGTGGAAAATCACTGCGCCCAACACCACCATTAAAAATAACATCTCCCACCAATGCAAGCCGGTCTTGTTGATCAACAAAAACGATATGTCCTGGCGTATGTCCAGGGCAATGCAACACTGATAATTCGATGTTACCCACCGTGATTTTATCACCCTCTTCCAGCCAGCGAGTCGGAGTGAAAGCTTCACATTCGCTTAAACCAAACATTCGGCTCTGTGCAGGTAGGCCTTCTAGCCAAAAAGTGTCTTCTTTCTCTGGACCATAAATAGGGGCTTGGAAATGTGCGGCTAATTCAGCAGCAGCGCCCACATGATCCAGATGACCGTGAGTCAGTAGAATCTGACTCACCTTAACACCCTGACGCTCAACCTCAGCAATGATTTTAGTCGCCTCACCACCAGGATCCACAAGTGCAGCCTGCCCTGTTGCTTCACACCAGATGAGAGTGCAATTTTGGCTAAAAGCCGTCACCGGAATAATTTGATATTTCATAAAGCTCCAACCCCAATGCCATAACCCATAAACTCAAAGCATTGGCAGAAAAATGCGTCTTACCAGGTTCGTGTCGGCCCAGTATCAATATGCACAAAATTACTGCGAGGGTAATATCCTACACCACCTGCGCGCATTTTTAATGCCGCTTTGCGGATATTACTCAATTGAATACCTTCAATATGAAAATCCATCGCTCGCCCTTGAGTATGGAAACTGTGTTTAGCCACTCCCCGGCTACGTTCGCGCAGTTCATTATTCGTATCAAGTGAGCGATAGCCTGAAATAAGCTGTACCGGTTTAGTTGTTCCGAGAAGACCTTGCAAACGGTAGAGTTGGTCGAACAAGCGAGGATCGATAGTTTTAACTTTATTGGCCCGATAGTCGCGGAATAGATGGTTTAAGCGGGAAAGTTCATCTTTGTTATAGCTTCGACCGTCAAAAAATTCGGCTTTTATGGACTCACCTGTATTCAGGTTATTCAGGGTCAAGATACGTGGACGAGGAGTAGAGAGGGTAGCGAATGCTTGCCCCGGAAGCAGCGATATACCCAACGCCGCCCCGCCTAACGTTAGCCATTTACGGCGATAATTATCAATTTTATCCATGATCTCTGTTAATACCCGGCAAGAATGTCAAAAGTAAGCACTATATAATGTGCCGTCCCGAACCATAACCGCCTACGGAAAACCAGTCAACCCGCATTCGGCACGCATTCACTGTGCGTTTAGTTTAGGGAAGAGGACGCTCACTGTTGAGCGCCCACAAGACAACCCGATATTGAGACCATTAGTTATTGAGTTTTACTGCATTTATTGCAGCAAAAGTTCAGCCTGTTGGGAGATTTGTGAACCTGATCTCACCGTCATATCATAATTGTAAATATCTGTTCTAAACTGCGGTTTACCATCATCAGCAACCCACGCCGTTAGGTAATACAATTGCACCGGGATACGCTGGCGAATGTTGACATAAGTGGTATCTCCCTGTTTTAAGGTCGATGAAACTCGCGCATCATTCCAGCCCGCATCTTGCAACAGCATATTGGCTAAATCAGAAGCTTTATTCACTCGCACACAACCTGAACTCAGTGCACGGATATCTTTCTGGAACAGACCATGGTTCGGCGTATCATGCAGATAGATAGCATCAGAGCTTGGCATATTGAACTTGAATCGCCCCAATGAATTGCTAGCACCTGGCGCCTGACGCAGACGATATGGGAAGTTGTTCGGTGAAATCATGCTCCAGTCAATCATTGACGGGTCAACAACTTCAGCATCATTACTCCAACCAGACAACACGGTATAGCCATGGCGCTGGAAATAACTGGAATCATAACGCGCTTTCGGCACGATATCCTGACGCACCAAAGACGTCGGCACGTTCCACGGCGGATTAACCACTACATTATTCAATGCGCTACTCATCAGCGGTGTTTTGCGGCTTGGGCGGCCAACAATCACGCGGGATGAAAGCACCTCTGTACCATTCTTATAATAATTCAGAGAATAATTTGGGATGTTAACCATAATGCCGTTATCCACTCGTCCCGGCAAAATGCGTAAGCGCTGAATATTCAGTGCCAATAACGTGGCTCGCATTTGTGGAGAAACATTCAGCCATTCGCGAGTACGGACGCCGATAACACCATCATCACTCAGCCCATGCCATCGTTGAAAACGTTTAACGGCTTCCATCAACTCTGGTGTGTAGACATTATCAGTCACTGTGGCAGTAGATGTCAGAGCTGTCGATGCAGGAGCAACCACGCCCTCAGTCACCGGAACGTCAGCGACAGGAGCTGCCGATGGGCTAACCACCAGACTATGCGCTTGGGCGCGACTTTTCTCTTCATCAACCGAGAGATCATCATTGACTGCCGCAACCGCAGGATTATCGGCCGGGATAACTTCTGGGGCTTTCACTGGCGCTGATGCCACAGGATTCAGCATGCCAGTTCGGTCAAGAATTTCTCGCAAAGCAGGAATATCGTCACTAAGCTGACCTGGGCGCAAACTCGGACCATTGGTCATTTGTGGCCATGGGCGACGGTCAGCCAGCATCTGCTTCAATGCCTGATGCATTTTTTCATATTGCGGATGTTGGGGAGCCAGTGACGCCAGATAAGGTGCAGTGGTTCCTTCGTGTACTGCTTGTTGCCAACGATTTAAAATTGTGGCCGGCGGCATCGCCATTTTGTACGGCACATTGCTATATAGCCAGACACTGCCGTTGGCCCCGACGCCTGAGATAAAGTGTAAATATCCCAACATCGCATCGGAGAGAATGACATCACGAGCCATGCCAGTAATGTCAGGATCACTGAGCCATTTCACCCATTGCATAAATTGCGGTTGAATACCGGAGAGCGCCACTTCCGCCAATTGTTGCTGAAAATGCTGAACAGCCGTTCTATCTTGCCACATGGGCTGCATTTGATTAGCGGCATAAAGTACCGCTAACTCAGAAAAATAGTGCGGAGTGACGTTTTTCGGCAGCGTCGCCAAAAGCTGAGAACGGCTTTGTGCGACCGTCATACTTTGCGGCGACGTTGACAATGCTGAAGATGAATCTATAGACATGACTGGCGCAGTCGCTGATGCAGTCAATATTGGCATCACGCTACAAATTAAAGCGCAATATAACGCGAATGTACGTTGCGTATTTCTTTTCTTTAGCGACATTCTATGCCCCCGGTATGCTTGTCTAAGTACGTCATAGTCTGTCGTTACCTTTCTTCCCTGAAGTCGCAGCATGCTAGCGGCTTTCTTGCCCGAGTGGCTGACGGGTACCCACCCAGCACGATTTGTTCGTTGACGGCAATACCTCCTATTATTGGGTATTAACCATATTATACAAACAGAAATGCCACTGAGTGACCAATATTATAAATTTAGCCATTTACGTTACGCTAACAGATTTCCTCTGGTTATAAAATATAACCCTCAAATGTGATAGCAAATAAAAAATGGCCGCTTAGCGGCCATTAAAGGGAATAAATTATTATTACGTCTTTGCTGATTGATAATTAACCAGGCTGCTGTTGCTCAACGGGCTTCGATGGCAGTGTTGGTATTTCGTTCGCAAAACCACGTAAACCGACCACATGTACATGCTCATGATTTTGGAAGACTTTTCGCACCAACTTGTAGGTTGTCCCTTTTTCCGGACTAATATTTTCCGGCGCAGCAATAATTAATTGCATTTCCAACCGCTCGCACAGCTCAAATAATGTCGCGATAGACTTCGCATCCAGACGCGCCGCTTCATCGAGGAACAGTAAGCGGCAAGGAGAAATATCTTTGCCACGTAAACGACGAGACTCTTCTTCCCAACTCTGAACAACCATCACCAGAATAGACATCCCCGTACCGATAGCTTCACCAGTTGATAATGCCCCACTCTCAGCTCGCAACCAACCATCTGCACCCCGGTAAACCTCAACCTCCAGCTCCAGATAGTTACGATAATCCAATAACTCTTCACCGATGGTTTGTGGCAAACGTTGCCCCATATCCATTTGTGGATTCAGGCGCTGATACAGTTTTGCAAGTGCTTCAGAGAAGGTCAGCCGATTACTGTTAAACAAATCCTGATGCTGTTCTTGTTGCTCAGATAACACATCAAGCAGGGTGGCGTGGGCTTCGCGCACATTCACATTCAACCGCACACTCTTCACCTGACCGAATGACACCGCTTGTAAGCCCTGATTGAGCATACGGATGCGGTTCTGTTCGCGCTGAATGGTTTTACGGATGATATTCGACACACTTTTTGAACTGATCGCCAGTTTCTGCTCACGGGCGGTCAATTCTTCCGTCAGACGACCCAGCTCAATTTCCATCTGTTCAATGGCTTCAACCGGATCATCGGTGCGGATAATATCCTGCCGAATTCGCTCACGCAGATGCTGATACACCGCGATATAGAACTGAATTTTCCGTTCAGGTCGTTTAGGGTCTTCCGACAACCGCAGCACATCACGCAGATGTTCGTTATCGGCCACAGCCAAACGCAGTGCCCCCAACGCCTTATCCGACATCGAACGTAGCTCGTCACCATCCATATAAGCCAATTCGCGGCGATGTAAACGGCGCTCAACACCATTATCTTTCACCATCCGCATCACGGCACACCAGCCTGCTTTAGCATTCACCACTTGCTCGCGAATCTGATGATAATCTCGCTCCAACTTACGCAGTTTTTTCTGCAAGCTGTCCATCTCGGCTTCACAGAACGTCAGTTGTTTTTCCAACTGATTACGACGCGAACGGTTGGTACTCAATGCAGCATGTAATTCATCACGGCGAGCACGGGCGCGGGCTTCCGCATTCGCATCAGCCTGAACACCAATATCCACCAGCTCTTGACTCAACTCTTTGAGCATGTCGCGCTTGGCGTCATAGGAACTTTTCAATGACGCTAACACTTGATTGTACTGAGTGAACTGAGCCTGATACTGACGTAACTGCTCGCGGGCGCGAGTACGCTCGGCTTCAGCCTGCTCTAAACGCTGTCGCAATTTATCGTTAAGATCAGAGTTCTCCGTCAGCATGCCCGCAGAGTCGGTATAGCTAAAGTGCGCGCGGCGCTGAACCACCTCCGTCAGGGCAAAAGCTTGCTGTTTCGCCTGACGTTGGCTGTTTTGTGCCAGCACATAGTTTTCTTGTAATTGTTCATGTTGCTGCGGATCACTTTGCAGCACCGCCAACAAGGGTTCCAGTTTGGTCAGAGAAGCGCCGTGTTTCTGAATATGCCGAGCCGCTTCTTGTGCTTCGGTTAACTCTTCCGTAATTTCTTCAACACGGTCGGCTAACGTATCATCAAGCAGCAATGAAACCAGCGGTATCAATCGGTTAAGGGCTGAAATCCCCTCTTTGGCCTGTTCGAACTGTTGACGTTGCTGCTGATTTTGGTCTTCGTGCGCACTCAGCGCTCGCTCAATTTCACCACGGCGAGTATTCAGCAAGCGAATTTCAGCTTCGGGATCTGAATCAAATGCCACCGCCAGATGGGAACCTATAAAACGGCTGAATGCTTGATGTAAACGCTGCGTTTTTTGCACATCAAATGACAACGTCGCGTAACGTTCTGCCAAGCTATCGCGCTCTTGATACAGCGACTCCAGGCGATTTTCACGGGCCGCACGGCCAAACAGGGGCACTTCCGGGTAGCGGGAATATCGCCATTGGCGATCCGCAATTTTCACCACGACCGCTTTTTCATGCTCTTCAACGGCAAAAACACTGTCATCAAATGACTGTGGATCCCCCTCGATGAGATAGAGATCTTCTGGACAATCTTCCAACCCCAGCAATTGATCACGCACCAATGACAGGTCTGGTACCACAATACCGTGGCGTGATGGACCATATAATGCGGAGAAGTATGGCGCATCATCGATAGTCACATCGTCATAAATCTCAGAGAGCAATACGCCGCCAAAACGCTCGGCTAACGCAATCATCCGTGGATCTTCAGCACCACTTGGTTGACTCAAACGCTCGATCTGCGCATCAATGGCGCGCTTGGTTGCCGCTACTTCATCACGTTCAACCGTGGTTTCGCGTTCGCGCTCCAGCAACTGCTGCATGTATTCGGTGACCTGACGGCTGTCTTCCAGCGCTTCACCGCTTTGCTCACTCAGTTGGCTCAAGGCATCCTGCGCTGCCAGCCAAACGGGGGCTCGCGCCGTCAGTTCCTGAATTTTCAGTTTCAGCTGTTCCAGTTCCTGACGCA
Source organism: Yersinia vastinensis (assembly GCF_044905075.1). Lineage (NCBI taxonomy): Bacteria > Pseudomonadati > Pseudomonadota > Gammaproteobacteria > Enterobacterales > Yersiniaceae > Yersinia > Yersinia vastinensis. The sequence goes on along the minus strand of NZ_CP173260.1, from coordinate 1,836,027 downwards.
TTTCCATGCGCCGTTCGCCGGCATCGCTGACGCTAAGAGAAAGCTCTTCAACCTGTGATTCCAGCTCACGCTGTAACTCTTCCAACTCTTCTGGTTGATAGTTCTGCCCTTGACGCTTGCAAAACTCTTGCAATAAACGCTCAGCATCCTGCTGGGCACGCAAGCGCTGTTCCAGCTCGGATAGGCGCATGCGCAATGGTTGGACACGTTCGGCCAAATGTTGCTGGGATGGCCAGTCACGTAATAATTCACGGGCGGTCTGCCAAGCTTCGCTACGACTGACCTGACCGGCAATCGCAACCACCAACTGATAAGCTTGCTCAAATTGGCTGTGTGCGGCATCGGCAACACTCAGTTTTTGTTCGAGCTGCAATAAAGACTCGGTCGCTTCCTGCTCTTTGGCCTGGAAAGTTTCCAACCACTCTTCAGCATTATCTGCGGTTAACTCCGGCAACTGACACAACGCGCGCGCGCGATCCAAAGCCTGCAATGCTTGCTGATATTGAATAGCTCGCGTCTGTTGCACATCCAGCGCTTGCTGATAATCAGCCAACTGACTTTTCAGTTCATCCACTTCCAGCTCGGCAGCTTCGGCCCGCGCTTCATTATCAGCTTGCTGCTCACTTGACTCGGCAACGACTTCGTTTTGCTCTTCCAGTCGGTAAGTCAGCTCTTCCAAATCACTTTGATAGCGTTCGATTTTTTCCTGCTGGCGCATCGCGGTTTGCACCAGACTCAAGTGATCACTGGCAGCTTGGTAGTCGGTCTCAAGATCAGATTCTGCCCCACTTTGCTCCGCCAACTCACGGGACATTTCGACATGCCGATACTGCTCGGTCACCAGTTGCTTGCGGCTCGCCAGCAAATCACGACGCAGTACTAAAGCATCATCAAGGTGAATACGCCGCTCATTAGCATGGCGCATATAGTCAGCCGCAACATAAGACGTCGCCTCTGAGATCAGGTGCTTAAACAGGTCACGGTCAGATTGGGTGACACGAATCGCCTCAAGGGTCATGCGGTTTTCACGCAGCGCCGCTTCCATGTCTTGGAAGGCTTTTCGTACTCCGCTATTTTCTGGCAATAAATAATCGCGCAATGAGCGGGTAATGGCGCTGGAGATACCGCCGTACAATGACGCTTCAATCAAACGGTAGAACTTGCTGCGATCAGCCGAAGAGCGCAAACGCTTCGGAATCACCCCTAAATCAAACATCAGCGAGTGGTAATCAGTGATGGAGTTAAACTGCTTAAACTGCACCCCTTCCATCTCTTCAACGCGCTCTTTCAGCTCTTGTAAAGACAACACGCGCGCCTGACGTTCACCCACAACTTCAGTAAGAATTTCAGTCGGCTGAATCGCGGTTGGCAATCCTTGAATGGTGAACGGCTTGATATCAACTTTTCGATCACGCCCGGCAACTTGTTGCAGGCGCACGCCAACTACCACGCGCTGATGGCGAGAATTGACCACATCGAGTGTTGAGTAGCACACCCCTGCACGCAACTTACCGTGCAAACCTTTATCGCGGGAACCACTGGTGGCTCCGGCTTCTGTGGTGTTACGAAAATGCAGCAACGTCAGGTCAGGAATTAATGCCGTGACGAAAGCGGCCATGGTGGTGGATTTACCTGCACCATTACCGCCAGATAAAGTGGTGACTAACTCATCAAGATCGAATGTCCGGGCGAAAAAGCCATTCCAGTTAACCAAGGTCAGTGAGCGAAACTTTCCGCGTTCAATCATTCCTGTTCATCCTCTGCACTGTCCGCTGCATTGCCCATGGTGATATCGTTTTCATCACTTTCATCATGGAGTGACAGACTGTTCTCTACCGCCATGGCTTCTCCATCACGGATCATACGTAACTGGGCTTCACGTGGATCATCACCGCTGCGTACATCAGCACCAAAGCGGAACACCGCCTCAGTGATGCGAAATTTGCTACTGTCATTGCCCATAAAATAGATCATCCCCAAGCGCCGTAGCCGGTTGAGTGACGTTCGTACTTTTTCCTGCAACTTCTGCTTATCCAAATCTGAACCGGTTGAGCGCTGGTTAACGAACTTCAGCAATTTGCTCTCATCGGCCAGACTCAACAGCTCTTCGTATAGCTCATGCTGCGCGAAAATCCCTTCATGGGCCAAGCGCTCTGGGCTGAGATACAGATAACAGAGAATTTTGCCAACCATCATATCCAGCTCAGATAACACCGAGCGTGGGATAAGAGTGGTAGAGCGCGGACGCAGATAGAAGAAACCCTCCGGAGCACGGATTAATTCCACGTTATAGCGGGTATAAAATTCTTCCAGTTGCTCCTGAAAATCCATCAGGAAAGCATGATTATCCAGCTCATCAATACCAATATGGCGGCCAGCACGCAATTGACTGTCGAGCGCCGGAAACAGTGAGTTGGCCAATGCCTGAGCCAGTTTAACCGGCATTACTACTTCAATATTTGTTGATGACATGTGCCTGCACCTTGGCTCCGTAATCATTGATTGCCAACCATTCGGCTGGTAACCCTGAGAAATCGGCTTCGGCCACACCAAGGCGAACTGCCTGGTCGACCAGGATACGAGCCACGTCAAAATGACGAGCACGCGGATATTGCGCGAGGTAATCGCGCATCACTTCCCCCAGATTAAGCGGCAATTTCTGCTCTTGATAAACCAGCAATGCCTGCTCAATCATGGCGGCTAACTGCTCACGGATTTCATTAAACTCTTCAAATTCCAGATCCGGTGGCAGCTCCCCTGTGACCTCTTCACTGCGCAGCGCCAGCTCTTCATCGCGCATATCTAGCAAGCGATCGGCGTTAGCGTAGGTGAGGGTCCAAGGGCTATCAAAATAGTTCTGTACTGATTGGCGCAAGCGCTGGGCAAATACCCGATTTTTATCCATATCAATTGCAGTACGGATAAACTTGTGTACGTGGCGGTCATAGCCAATCCACAGATCAATCGCCTGCTGACCCCAACTGATAATACGGTCAAGTTTGCTTTGCAGGTCAAACACCAGTTTATCAACCAGATCCAGCCCCGCATTGCCGATGGTGGCTTCCTGAATGCGCAATAAATTCGCCTGAAGTTTATCACCCGCCGCTTCTAACGTGTCTTGCAGCTCTCGCAGAGTGCCGGAGGTTTCTGATAGCAACATTTCGCAGCTGGCAATGGCAGCACGCCAGTCTTGATTAAGCAGCGCGGCAATATCTTCTTTCACGCTATGTTGCTGCTCATCCATCAAACGCTGCGTCATATCAATGCTGTCAAAAATTTCAGCAACTGAATATTTCAGTGGGGCGAAGACGTTGCGATGCCAGTGGAATTCATCGCCGCCCTCTTCTGCTGCCTCTGCTGCGCGTTGCAGCTCTTGTGCCACAATCGATAACTGCATTGATAGCCGTAGAGTCGAGAACTCACGCTGGCGGATATAATAATCTGTAATACCAATGCCCAATGGCGTCAGGCGGTAAATAGCATTACCGTCGGCCATTTCACTGGTAAAGCGGTTCAGTAAACGCTGGCGCACCATGTCATTGATGGCATTATTGGCACGCACTGCCACGGTTTCGCTCGTCTGTTCAAAACCTTTACTGACGTGACGAAATGCATCAACCAACTCCCCTTCGCTCATTTCGCCGTCCAGCCGCTCACCGTTTAAGGTGGCAATCGCCATAAGAAAGGCCAGACGCTCCGTTGGCAGAGTAATCGAAAAATCATTTTTTCGCGCCCAGGCGACCAGTTCGGGTACTGTCTGGGAAAATTCACTCATAATGGGTCCTTCAGATTCGGCTTGAACGCAGAGACATGCACATAGCGCCCCAAACTGATAAAGGGTTCCTGCCGGCAATAGCGCTGTTCCAGCTCCAATAATTCAGCAAACTCATCAACTTGTTGCTGTTTATTCTTCATGTAATCGTGAAACACCCGGACTCCTGTCTTACCACTAATGGATAAACCCATTTGCTCAAGCCAGCCATATACAACCGGTGGGTCCAGAGGATATTGCGGTGACAGCGAGCGCTGTCGGCGCCTTTTGACGCCCGGTATTGCCAACTGAAAGTTACCTAATACCGCATTACGCATCACCAGCCCATTGGCATTGAAAAACATTAATGAAAGCGCGCCACCTGGATTTAATACATTACAAAGTATTTGCAGAACTTGTTGAGGCTCTGCAATCCATTCTAAAACCGCATGAAACAATATCAGATCAACTGGCTGTTCTAAATGTTGTGTGATGTCTTGTGCCGCACTTTGTACAAATTGCATGTTGTGGCTCACACCTTTTTCCTCGGCGGCCACTTTTGCTCGCTGAATCATCTCAGCGGACAAGTCACATAATAGAACCTGATGGCCCAATGCCGCTAATTGGCAAGCCATATGCCCTTCACCGCCACCCGCATCTAAAATCCGTAACGGCCGTTGCGGTAACTGCGCTAACAGCCCGGTGATATCTTGCCAAACTACCGCCTGACGAATCATTCCTTTCGTCGTGCCGTAGATATTGCGGGAGAACTTCTCGGCAATATCATCGAAATTGCGATCCTGCATGGATAACTGTTCCACCATCATCAATATAACTATTGATTTACCGGCCTTGATAGAGACGTGCAAATCAATGGCTACAGCAAAAAGAATAACTACCAACCTGCTATTTTGGCACAGCCTGACTTAGAATAAATCTTCTTGGCCCGTAATCATCACCAAATGCCGTTTTTTCAGCCAAAAGGTCTCTGTTTTTATGCTTTTTACCCTAAAAAAGTTTGTTGGCGGCTTATTAATGCCCCTACCCTTAGTGCTTATACTTATGGGGCTGGCATTAATCTTATTGTGGTTTACCCGTTGGCAGAAAAGCGGCAAAACGCTTTTTGCATTAAGTTGGCTGGTATTATTGCTTATTAGCCTGCAACCTGTCGCAGATCGCCTGCTATTGCCATTAGAAAAACACTACGCCACTTATCACGGCAACGACCCCGTAGATTACATTGTTGTCCTCGGTGGCGGCTACACGTTTAATCCGAATTGGGCACCCAGTGCCAATTTATTCTCGAATAGTTTGCCGCGGGTAACAGAAGGCATCAGGCTTTATCGCGCGCACCCCAATACGAAAATGATATTTACCGGCGGTGCAGGCCCCAACAGCCAAAGTAGTGCCAAAACAGCAGCGCAGGTGGCAGAAAGTTTGGGCGTTCCGATGGAGGATATTATTGCGTTAGAGCAGCCGAAAGACACAGCGGAAGAAGCCTCCGCTGTTGCCAACGTGGTCGGTGATAAGCCATTTTTATTAGTCACTTCTGCCAGTCACCTACCGCGAGCCATAAAATTCTTTGAAGCCAAAGGTTTACACCCAATCCCGGCGCCCGCCAATCAATTGGCCATTACTACGCCACTGCATAGTTGGGAGCGTGCCATTCCAGCCGCTATTTATTTAGGGCATTCAGAACGGGCCTGGTATGAGACATTGGGATTGATATGGCAAAAATTAACTGAAAATCATGCTCCGGAAAATTGAGCATAGAGGCAGAGCTATACCCAATAGATTTTAGATGACAAGTTCAGGGGTATTTAATCTAACCAAGGTAAAAGTTGCCGGGCCGCACTATCAAATAAAGTCCGATCCAAATTGCCCGTATGAATAAAGCGAGAGACCAATTCCCAAAGGGTATAAAGCCAACGACGGGCAACAAAGGATTCAGAAACCGGTGCTTTATTGAGATAACGGTAAAATAGCTGACTCGGCATCCCTTCTTCACTGAGGCGGAAAAGATCATATTCACGCGGTGCCCAAAGAATGGGGCCAGGATTAAGCATCGCCAGTAACTGGTCGCTGCGCGCATCTTTCAGCATACTGCGTAATGTCAAATTGCCATGAACCAACACAGAGCTGTCGTCAAAACCAACAAAAAGTGAACTTAAGGACGCTCGAGCACGATAAAGCACCGCGCGGTCTTCTAGGGTCATGACTGGGGAATTCATATTAGACAGCGTGGCCCACAGCACTTCGACTCGCTGCTGATACCAACTGAACCAATCATTTTCCTGTGTGCTATCAACATTGCCAACGCAACCATGGCTGTCAATTCGGTGCCAGGCTAATACCCCTTCCACTATCTGATCCATCAGAGCATCCCAACGCTCTCCCGTCCGAGTTGGTGCTTCCACTGAAACGCCACGCAAGCGCTCCATTAGAAGAATTTCTTTATATGGGGATTGATGGGTCATGACCAAGCCGTACACGGTCGGTAAGCGGATATCGCCCTCACGCGACAGCATCGACAATTTATAAGCCTCTTGCTGTGCAATCCCCTGACAGACATAACTTTTTGCTAATAATGGGATAGCCTGCCCCTGTTGGTTATACATCGCATACAAGTGGGCATAAGGTTGTTCGCTGATGCGTTCAAGGCGAGTGATCGATTCCCCAATCACTACACTTAATTCAGCTTTCAGCTGTTCCATAAGGCTTTGTCCGATTATCTGGAAATGATTCTTTATAATGGGATGCTGGGCGGGATATTTCTAGAATGCAGATCAAATAACATCCACAATAAAAATCGAACGATCGGCGGAAAATGACAATGCCAGCCTCAATTAAGACTGGCGTGTGTCGCTCTCGCTAGGATGGCTGGTTGAGCATAATCGTCCGAACGCGGTCCAAATCTTCTTGAGTATCAACCCCCACTGCGGGTACAGCTTTTGCCACTGCAACGTGGATTTTTTCACCGTACCACAGCACACGAAGTTGCTCTAATAACTCTATTTGCTCAAGTTTACTGGGTGCCCAATTAACATAACGGCGAATAAAACCGGCGCGATAAGCATAGATGCCAATGTGGCGTAAGAAACAATCACCAATGGTTTCTTTGGATTGAGCAAAACGCTCTCTTTCCCATGGGATGGTCGCGCGCGAGAAATAGAGCGCATAACCCTGAGCATCCATTACCACTTTGACTGCATTAGGATTAAAGGCTTCTTCACTGCTTTCAATTGGCACAGCTAAAGTGGCCATACCCGCGCTAGAGGCCGCCAGATTATCAGCGACCTGACGAATAATCACTGGAGGAACCAGTGGCTCATCACCCTGCACATTGACAATAATGTCATCATCGGCAAAACCATAACGCTCAATGACTTCCGCTAAACGCTCGGTACCAGACTGATGATCAGCACGGGTCAGACAGACTTCGCCCCCGGCAGCCTCAACCGCTTTCACGACATCTGGATGGTCTGTTGCCACAATCACCCGAGTGGCACCTGACGCCAACGCTTGCTCCATCACATGAACAACCATCGGTTTGCCAGCAATATCAGCCAGTGGCTTACCGGGTAGACGGGTTGAGGCATAGCGGGCGGGAATTATAGCAATGAAACTCATGCGTGCTTCTCATCAATTGACAGTGGGCGAGCTTCGTTCTCTAGCAAGACCGGAATACCATCACGCACTGGGTAAGCCAGGTTATCTGCTTTACACACCAGTTCAAGATTTTCTTTATTGAAGTATAACTTGCCGTTGCAGACCGGGCAGGCAACGATTTCGAGTAAACGGTGATCCATACATCCTCCAAAATGGAGTTTAGCCAGCGGGAAAGTGGTCGAGGATACCATAACTGCTGTTGCAGGGTAACAACGCCGACGCCGTCATGAGCATCAGCGATTAATAACAAGCAGTTATGTTAATCAGCATTAATATAAGTAAATACTCTCTGCAATTGGAGTGATAAATGTTGGTTTTGTTATTGATATGTTGAATATCGAAGAGTATTATTTTGTGACTGACATCACACAATTATGTACATCGAGTAAGAAATGAAAGTATTCCATAAAATTATTGCGCTGTTTGCTAACTTCAGCAACTAAGCCGCAAAAATACAAATAGAAGCACCTGCAAAACAGCCCAGCGACGAAAATAAGTCGAATAGAGGCGAAACAACTCAAAATAATTGGCGCTACGACGTCAAGTAAGAAGAGTAAAAACGGCTACCCTTGGGTAGCCGTTTTCTTAGAAAGCGATCACATCAGCGGCTGACGGCCCATGAATACTACGATAAGTAGAGAATTCAACGTGCTGCCCTTCACTCAGTGATTTATTTTTGGTGTTGGCAATGGCTGTCTTGCTGACATACACATCCAAGCTACCATCATGCGGAGAAATGAAACCGTAGCCTTCGGACTGGTTGAACCATTTCACTCGACCCATTTTTAACGTCATAATAAATTTCCTTTTACTGGGCATCCTAACAACTCATTTTTATTTATTGTTTAGATGCAGTTGCCCATCCTAAAGTTTTCTGATTAAACCTCTATGAGCTTGATTTTATGAAAAAACCCGCATATATGCGGGTTTTAGAATTTTGTTATCCGGATAGATGATTAACACATCAGTATCATCATCGGTTTCCAAGATTATTCAAACATTATCGTTCTGAATTACAGAGCAACAACGTTTGCAGCAGCCGGCCCGCGCGGGCTGTCTTGGATGGTGTACTCAACACGTTGGCCTTCAGCCAAAGTTTTGAAACCATCAGTTGCGATTGCAGAGAAGTGAACAAACACATCTTTACCGCCATCATGTTGCTCAATAAAACCAAAACCTTTAGCTTCGTTGAACCACTTAACCTGACCAGTTTTCTTAGACATAACTTTTACCTTTACTATCAAATACAAATACTAATAAATCTGCCATAAGGCACTCTACGCTATCAAGATAGCGGGTCTGCATCAGAAACATTACTTATGGGAGTTACTTATCGGAGATACTAGGAGGTTCGTCTTTGAAGCGGCATCAGAAGATAACGTCTTGGGAGGAACTGCTTTGCTTTACTCTCGTACACTCTTACACATAAATAGGTCTGTATCACAGGCCGACGGCTATTTACTCATAAAACATACCACCATGCAACCATTTTATCTGGGAATATGTATCACAGGGCAGCATCAATGAGATGCTACGCATAAAAATTCAATATTCTCCGCTGCTTACCCTCCAATTTACCAATATCAACCTAAAATAAAATTTGAATATGCACGTTTAACAGACGCGATAACCAGGCTACAGGAGCAATCTGATTATGACTCACCAACCATTTGTTCATCCCGATGAAATCCGTGCCAGATTCTCTCGTGCCATGTCCGACATGTATCAGACCGAAGTCCCACTGTACGGCACCTTATTGCAATTGGTTGCTGACATTAACAATCACAACATGGAGCAACAACCCGAACTGACTCGCCATTTACGCCAAACCGGGGAAATCGAGCGGCTTGGTATGGAGCGGCATGGTGCTATCCGGGTAGGAACGGCTGCCGAACTTGCCACCTTACGTCGCTTGTTTGCTGTCATGGGTATGGTCCCCGTGGGCTATTATGATCTGGCCCCCGCAGGTGTGCCTGTTCACTCCACAGCATTTCGCGCCATACATGAGGCCTCACTGCAAGCCTGTCCATTTAGAATTTTCACCTCACTGTTGCGCCTAGAGTTAATAGAACAATCTGAACTGAGGCAGCAAGCTGCTGATATTCTTGCTAAACGAAACATTTTCACCTCGCGTGTTATCGAATTAATTGTCAAAAATGAAACAGCAGGTGGGCTAACTGATGATGACGCGACTGATTTTATCACCCAAGCGTTGGAGATATTCCGCTGGCATAATCAGGCTACAGTCAGTGTCGAGGTTTATCAGCAACTGCATGATCAACATCGCCTAATTGCTGATGTCGTCGCTTTTAAGGGGCCACATATTAATCACCTGACCCCACGGACACTGAATATAGATGCCGTGCAAACGGCGATGCCGGAACATAACATTACTCCAAAAGCCGTGATCGAAGGCCCACCGCCACGTCATTGCCCAATACTGTTGCGACAAACCAGTTTTAAGGCATTGGAAGAAAAAGTCGCCTTCGTCTCTACCGATGGGCTGTTAGTTCAAGGGCACCACACCGCCCGTTTCGGAGAGATAGAACAGCGTGGTGCCGCACTGACGGCGAAAGGACGTGCTCTATATGACTGTTTATTGCAGGCCGCACAGGATCAACTACAGGTTCCAGCGAATGAGAAAAATGCTGAGCAATATAGCGCTATTCTCAGCGAGCAGTTTCGCCAGTTTCCTGATGATTATCCGACGATGCGAGCAGAAAAACTCGCCTTTTTCCGTTATTTTCCCACAGAGAAAAGTCTCAGTGTTGCTGCGGTATCCATCCAAAATTTAACCTTGGATGAATTAATCCACGCCGAGTTCATTCGATATGAGCCTTTGGTTTACGAGGATTTTTTACCAGTCAGTGCTGCGGGGATTTTCCAATCCAATTTAGGGGATAAAGGGCAAAGTCACTTTGCTGGACATTCCAACCAGCAGGATTTTCAACGTGATTTGGGCGTTGAAGTCATTGATGAACTGCAATTGTACGAACAAACTCAGCAGCGCTCGCTAGCAGCATGTGCAAAAGCGCTGAAACGTGCGTCACTGGGTTTATAAATTGAATTACGACGAATGACGGGAGAGAGCCTGAATTTTCAGTAGCAATTGTTCAGCCTGATCCAGTGGCAACTGTGCATCTACAGGTAGATACCACCAATTAGGTTGAGCAAAAGCACGGCATTTGACAGCATCTTTTTCGGTCATCAGCAAAATTTGTGGCCCTGATGTGAGTGGGCTAAGTTGAGCTAATGAATAATCTTGATGATCTGCAAAGGCATATTCATTTTTTGGCTCAATGCCCAACTGCTTCAACGTGGCAAAAAAACGCGGCGGGTGGCCAATTCCGGCCATAGCAACGACATGCCGTAACTGCTGTGCCGAAAGGCGCTCGCCTGTGACCAAATTGACAGCCTCCCGTGCGACTAACTGCATGGGTATTTCGCCGGTGGCTGCAACACCGCCATTGGTTATCACCGCATCCACGCTGTGCAATCGCCCGGCCCGTTCCCGCATTGGCCCCGCAGGAAGCCACCAGCCGTTACCAAAGCGGCGCACACCATCAATCACCACTAGCTCAAAATCACGCTGTAGCGCGTAATGTTGTAAACCATCATCGGTAATAATGAAATCCAGCTTGTGATTTTTCAGTAAGGCTTTGACCGCTTCAGAACGTGTTGGCGAGACAGCAACTGGCGCACCGGTGCGCTGAAAAATCAACACGGGTTCATCACCGGCCTGTGCAGTGGTTATTTCATTGGAGAGCAACAACGGGTACACATCTGACTTGCCACCATAACCGCGAGACACTACACCAACATGGTAGCCCCGTGATTGTAAGTGTTCCACCAACCAGATAACCACCGGAGTTTTACCATTCCCCCCAGCAGTAAGATTGCCCACAATGATAACTGGCACTGGAGCGCGCCAACTTGAGCGCAGCCCCAGTGTATAGCTGGTTCGGATTAGCCAAGTGATTGCACCATATAGCCAGGATAGCGGTAGCAGCAATAAATACAGCCACGATTTCCCAGACCAGATACGTTCAATCATTGGCCAAACTGCATACGGTTAAGTTGGGCATAAGCGCCCTTTTTCGCCAACAATTCGGCATGCACACCACGTTCAACAATACGGCCATCTTCAATAACCAGAATCTCATCGGCTTTTTCAATGGTGGATAAGCGATGGGCAATAACCAATGAAGTTCGGTTCTTTTGTAACTCATCCAATGCGGATTGAATTGCCCGCTCAGATTCAGTATCCAACGCCGAAGTGGCTTCATCCAGGATCAATATTGGGCAATCACGCAATAAAGCACGCGCAATGGCAATACGCTGGCGCTGACCACCAGAAAGCATGACACCATTCTCACCAATGACTGTGTCCAAGCCATTTTCCATTTTATTGATAAAGTCCATCGCATAAGCCATTCGGGCTGCTTCTTCGATTTCTGCACGGCTGTAATGCTCATCGCGTGCATAAGCGATGTTATTGGCAACTGTATCGTTGAATAGATGAACATTTTGCGAAACCAACGCGACCTGATTACGTAACGAACCCAACCGATACTCACGCAAGTCATGACCATCCATCAAAATACTGCCTTCACTTACATCATAAAAACGCGTCAGTAGATTGGCGATTGTCGATTTCCCAGAACCAGAACGCCCGACCAATGCTACGGTTTTACCCGCTTCGAGGTGCATATTGATATCGTTCAATGCAGGGGTATCTTTGCCAGGGTAGTAGAACGTCACGTGACGGAATTCTATATCGCCTTTAGCGCGCTCCACTTCCAATTTGCCATCATCTTTTTCCTGCTCCATATCCAGAATAGTAAATAGCGTCTGGCAAGCCGCCATACCACGCTGGAATTGCGCGTTCACGTTGGTCAATGACTTCAATGGACGCATCAGAGCAATCATGGCTGAGAACACGACAGTAATCGTCCCCGCCGTTAGCGTTTCCATTACGCTGGGGAAACTTGCCGCATAGAGCACAAATGCCAAGGCAAAAGAGGCAATCAACTGAATGATCGGGTCTGAGATGGAAGAGGCAGAAACCAGTTTCATTCCTTGCTGACGCATACGATTACTGACCGCTTCAAAGCGCTCGGTTTCAACTTTCTGCCCACCAAAGATCAAAACTTCTTTGTGCCCTTTCAGCATTTGCTCTGCACTGGTCGTCACTTCCCCCATGGTGCTTTGCATGTTTTTACTGATATTACGAAAACGCTTAGAAACCAATCGGATAGAGACCGACACAATCGGTGCGATGACAATTAAAATCAGCGACAGCTGCCAACTGTAATAAAACATCATGATGAACAAGCCGATAATCGAGGCCCCTTCCCGCACGACGGTGACCAGTGCACCAGAAGAAGATGCAGCAACTTGCTCCGAGTCATAAGTAATACGTGATAACAGAGTACCGGTCGATTGCTGGTCAAAAAAGGACACCGGCATTCCCATCATATGGCTGAATAGGCGGCGACGAATATGCATCACGACCTTGCCAGAGACCCATGAGATGCAATAGCTTGAAATAAAGCCGGTCACACCACGAACAACCATCAGACCAATTACGGCCAGAGGCATCCATTTTAAAATTGAGCTGTTAGCTTTACCAAAACCATCGTCTAACAATGGTTTCAGTAATGACAGCATAAACGTGTCACTGGCGGCATTAAGGATTAATGCTATCGCCGCAACTACAAGACCGGTCTTAAAAGGAGAGATCATTGGCCAGAGGCGACGGAACGTCTGCCAAGTGGATAGATCTTTATCATTCATCATGCAAATACCAGCACCAGAAGAAATAGCGGCCCATTCTACTCATTATGACCTCCAACGCCAAATTGCTGGTGATACCAACGTGGCATTAATTGTTCTCGATAGCCATTAATTTGCCAACTATCGCTGTAAAAATGCACACTTAGTTGCCCTGAGACCGCAGTATCACGCCAGATAATGCTATTTTTTTGATAACGTTTCAGGACTTTTCTGGCGGGCAGGTGCCATTGGTTATAGCGTGCAACAGAAGTAAATGCCAATTCTGGTTTCACCGCCCGCAGAAAGGGCGCAGTTGAAGATGAGTTGCTGCCATGGTGGGGAACCTGTAGCACTGTGGATGCTAATTTTCCCCGAAAAAGTTTAACTAATTCATGTTCACCCTTCATTTCCAGATCCCCCGTCAGCAATAAACTGTACTGACCATCATCAATGCGAATAACACATGAATAATCATTTTGTGCATTAGCCACTTGTGTCATAGGCCATAAAACCTCGAAATTTAAGCCTTGCCACTGCCATACTTCTCCTTTCTTGCAAGGCAATGCATTGATGACATTCTTTAAAGGGAATGAAGCTCGGACTGTAGCCAGAGGAAAAGCAGACTGAAGCTCGATCAACCCGCCAGTATGATCCTGATGGTCATGGCTAAGGATAATTTGCTCGACGGTAATACCACGCCAACGTAAATAAGGTAGAACAACCATTGATGCCATGCTGCCGGTAGCCCAGCGGTTGCCTGTATCAAATATGATTGCCTTTCCTCCTCGCTCAATCACCACCGCCAGACCGTGTCCAACATCCAGCATATCAACGCGCCAGAGATATTCATCACGCCGCTGAATGAACAGTGCCACATTTACGCAAAGGACTATTATCCCAATGGGATAGCTACGCCACCATTGAAAGCGCCAAATAAGCATTGCTAGCCAGCCGCCAGCCCCCAAAGCGACAAATGCGGCACCAGTATAAAACCACCCTGAACTCAAATAATTAAGAGGTAAAAATACAGCAGTTAGCGATACATTGGCCAAAGACCAAAACACAGTAGCAATAGCCGGAAATAGTGCAAAAGCCAATGCCAACAAGACACAAGGGACTGTAACCAAAGAAACCAGAGGAACTGCCCAGAGATTCGCGGGTATTGAAAATAAGCTGATGCCATGAAAAAGAACGATTTGTATCGGCATCAACAATAACATCATGCCCAATTGCAAATGTAAGCAGCGGATAACCCCTCCACGCCAGCCTCTTTTAAAACAGGGTGAAAGCGGCATCCAATAGAACCAACATATCAAGCTAAAGACCGCCAGGCAGGAGAGCCAGAAACTGTCGGAAAGGACGGCAAGTGGGTCACTCAGTAAAATGAGTGCCAACGCCCACAACCACACTTGCCATGCACTACACGATATCCCCATCAATCTGAGCAACAGCCATAGTGTTAAGGCAATAGCAGCTCTAACCGCAGGTGGATTCGCGCCCGCCAGCCAGACATAGACCATTGCAATAAGCCAGCCAACCAACAGAGGGAACAATGGTCGGATCCAACTCACAGGAAGGAAAAATTGTACACAGCGCGCCACTGCCCCACCGAATAACGCAGCCATGGCAATGTGCAAACCAGAAATGGCCATGAGGTGTGCCGTGCCCGTATCACGTAATAGCGCCCAGAATTGAGTCTCTGTTTGCCGCCGCTCCCCAAAAGCCAGCGCCAGCAATACTTTTCGTTGCTCATAGGGTTCAAGCTGCTGTTCGATCGTCTGAATTGCCTGTTGGCGAAGATTACAGCGTGCGTCAAGTAATTGAGCATGAATCATTCGTCCTTGTAATGGGCGACGATTAGCTACCGCCCAGCGCTGGCTATCAAAGCCACCCTCATTAAGTAAACTGTGCACGCCCCGCATCTTTAGCTGCAAGTTCCACCGCTGACCGGCACAATATGCGAGGTTCTTTTGCCACTTAATCATCACAGTCATCGGTGGAAAGACTCGCTGCCCATTAACTTGCTGAATATCTAATAGCACCTGATTGCTTTCTATTTCTGCCAAGCGCGGGCTTTTTATTATTCCAACAACGTGTAACTCCCTTTGAGTCAACTGAGCAATTTGCTTCAATACCCTGTCTCCGTGCCAACTGCCCCAAACGAAGCTAATTAGGGCCAGCGTAAGGCACTGACAATAGAGATGACTGCGGGTCCATAGCAATGCAGCCAAGAGCAGGAGTGTGCTAATGGTGATAGTCCCTGGCAGTTGAGGCAAAAACATGAGAGGGAGTAACCCGACAACTATCGCCGTAGCGGCATGATCAATTGATAAAGTGATATGAGACCGTCCATTTTATTATTACCAGATAGCATCATTGCCATCCGTTACTTCGTAAGTAAGATGCTGATTTTCTATGGAGCGAGGGAATACAGCCAGCATTAAAAACAGGCATTTAGAGTGGGTTCGCGAACCGCTTTATCTTGTTGCAAAATTAATCATGGAAATGCGGGATGCCTCTAAAACGAGCGGGCATTATTGAAAGGAAAGTACGTTCTGGAGTGGTGGATACATAAAAAATGAAGAAATGAGGTGCAAAATAAAAACGGTGCCGTTAAAGGCACCGTTTCGTATCAGCGTTATACCTATTTTACTTGGAACAATCGCTCCAAGCACTTTGGGTATAAATAATAACGCGGTAAGCCGTAAACAGCTTAACCGTAGATATTAGCGCGATCGCGCAGTTCTTTGCCTGGCTTAAAGTGCGGAACGTACTTACCATCCAAATCAACTTTATCGCCAGTCTTTGGATTGCGGCCAACACGCGGAGCACGGTAGTGAAGAGAAAAACTGCCAAATCCTCGGATCTCAATGCGCTCACCTTCAGCTAGTGTTCCAGCCATATGTTCAAGCATTTCTTTCACTGCATCCTCAACGACTTTCGCCGGTATGTGAGATTGCTGGCCAGCAAGTCTTTCAATAAGTTCAGACTTGGTCATATTACCTCCAAGCTTTGCAGCTAAACTACCGTATAGGGGCGGAAAGACCGCCCCCCGTTATTACTCGCCTTTTGCAGCTTTGAACGCTTCTGCCATTGCGCTAGAGAAGTTACCTTCTTCTGGCTTGTTGTTAACTGTAGCAATAGCATCTTTCTCATCAGCTTCGTCTTTAGCACGAACAGACAGGCTGATTACGCGGTTTTTACGGTCAACGCCAGTATATTTGGCTTCAACTTCATCACCGACGTTCAGAACCAACGTTGCATCTTCAACGCGATCGCGAGTTGCTTCGGAAGCACGCAGATAACCTTCTACGCCGCCTGCCAATTCAACTGTAGCACCTTTGGCGTCAACTGCAGTGACTTTACCAGTAACAATAGCACCTTTCTTGTTTACAGACAGGTAGTTATTGAATGGATCTTCTGCAAGTTGTTTCACACCCAGAGAGATACGCTCACGTTCTGCATCTACTTGCAGAACCACAGCTGCGATTTCGTCGCCTTTCTTATATTCACGAACTGCTTCTTCGCCTGCAACGTTCCAGGAGATGTCAGACAGGTGAACCAGGCCGTCGATACCGCCGTCCAGGCCGATGAAGATACCGAAGTCAGTGATAGACTTGATTTTACCTTCAACGCGGTCGTTTTTGTTGTGGGTTTCTGCAAACAGCTGCCATGGGTTAGATTTGCACTGTTTCAGGCCCAGAGAAATACGACGACGTTCTTCATCGATGTCCAGAACCATAACTTCCACTACGTCGCCAACGTTAACAACTTTAGACGGGTGAATGTTTTTGTTGGTCCAATCCATTTCTGAAACGTGTACCAGACCTTCAACGCCTTCTTCGATTTCTACGAAGCAACCGTAATCAGTCAGGTTAGTTACACGACCAGTCAGCTTAGTGCCTTCTGGGTAACGTTTAGCGATAGCAACCCATGGATCTTCGCCCAGCTGTTTCAAGCCAAGGGATACACGAGTACGTTCGCGGTCGAATTTCAGAACTTTAACAGTGATTTCGTCGCCCACATTGACGATTTCGCTTGGGTGTTTAACACGTTTCCAAGCCATGTCAGTAATGTGCAGCAAGCCATCAACGCCACCCAGATCAACGAATGCACCGTAGTCAGTCAGGTTCTTAACGATACCCTTAACTTCCATGCCTTCTTGCAGGTTTTCCAGCAATTGATCACGCTCAGCGCTGTTCTCGGATTCGATAACTGCACGACGAGAAACAACGACGTTGTTGCGTTTCTGATCCAGCTTGATGACTTTGAACTCAAGCTCTTTGCCTTCCAGATGCAGAGTATCGCGAACTGGACGCACATCAACCAGTGAACCAGGCAAGAACGCACGGATGCCGTTCAGTTCGACTGTAAAGCCGCCCTTCACTTTGCCGTTGATCACACCAGTAACGGTTTCAGCTTCTTCGTAAGCTTTTTCCAGCGTGATCCAAGCTTCGTGACGCTTAGCTTTTTCACGGGACAGCAGAGTTTCACCGAAGCCGTCTTCAACAGCGTCCAGAGCAACGTCAACTTCGTCACCAACTTGAATTTCCAGTTCACCTTGCGCGTTCTTGAACTGTTCTGCTGGAATTGCTGACTCAGATTTCAGACCGGCGTCAACCAGTACGATATCTTTATCGATAGAAACAACAACACCACGGACGATAGAGCCCGGACGTGTTTCAATTGTTTTCAGGGATTCTTCAAAGAGTTGAGCAAAAGATTCTGTCATGTTAATAATCTTCAGGATTCTTAAGTTTAACGTCCATCTAGCATCCCGCCGGATGGGGTTGTTTCACATGCCTCGCCACACATCCTTGCAGCAAGGTTAAAGTGCTCATCAAAAATAATTTTAATTAAAAAATAAATCGTTGAGAGCTCAGAACGGACGGCATTGTCGTTATTTTTTTAACGGCAACGCTAGAATTCTTTGGGCGTAAACCAGTGCTTGTTCAATCACCTGCTCGATGGACATACTGGTTGAATCCAGTACCAATGCATCTGCCGCAGGGACTAAAGGAGCAATAGCCCGATTACGATCACGGTCATCCCGCTCCTGTATCTCGGACAAAAGACGTTCAAAGTTAACATTAAACCCCTTTTCCTGCAACTGTAGCATGCGCCTGTGTGCACGTTCTTGCGAACTTGCATCAAGAAATATTTTCACTGGTGCATCAGGAAAGACCACTGTACCCATATCGCGGCCATCAGCAATCAAGCCTGGCGCCTCGCGAAATGCTCGCTGCCGGCGCAATAATGCTTCACGCACTCGCGGGAAAGCTGCAGCCTGCGACGCTGTGTTACCTACAGTTTCAGTGCGGATTTCATTACTGACATCCTCACCTTCCAAAATCACTTTTAACTGCCCATTCTGTGAGACAAAACGAACATCGAGATGTGCAGCTAGTGGAACGAGTGCCTCTTCGGTGCTGATATCAACGTGGTGATGCAGCGCTGCCAAAGCCAAAACACGGTAAATCGCACCAGAATCAAGCAAATTCCAGCCCAGCGATTCAGCCAGTGCTTTACAAAGCGTCCCTTTACCTGCACCACTTGGTCCATCAACGGTTATCACCGGGGCTGACGCCGTCATTTATCTCTCCTTTCGGTAGGCAAAACCTCTTGTCTACCCGACAGGGCAAACACAGGAGCAGTATTATACGCTGCATCGGAGTGAACTGTTACCCTACCGTGGTTTAGTTGCTGAAAATAAAACCATAGGCTGTAGCGAAAGTGTAGAGGAGATGGGGAAGATAGACAGTAAAAATATTTATCTTTTGTTAATTTGCGAGCCAACACGTCAGGGGCAAAGACCAGCGATTACTTGTTTGCAGCTGACCTTTATCACATAAAAATGGGCGCCGATTGGCACCCATTTCCACAACTAAATTATGTCAGTAGCAAATTTGCATTACTGGCTCAAACGGCCCAGTTGTTCAAAATAATCTGGGAAAGTTTTGGCGGTACATTTAGGATCCAGAATCGTGACCGGAGTATCGGACAACGCCACCAAAGAGAAACACATCGCCATACGGTGATCATTGTAAGTCCCTATTTCTGCTGCAATTAACTGCGCAGGAGGGACAACGCGAATATAATCCTGCCCCTCTTCCACTTCGGCACCGACTTTTCTTAACTCTGTCGCCATCGCGGATAAACGGTCCGTTTCTTTGACTCGCCAGTTATAAATATTGCGAATAACTGTCGGGCCGTCGGCAAATAATGCGGTGGTTGCAATGGTCATCGCTGCATCAGGGATATGGTTCATGTCCATATCAATGCCGTGTAATTCACCACGGCTACATTCGATATAGTCATCGCCCCAGCTCACTTTAGCCCCCATTTTTTCCAGCACATCGGCAAATTTGGTATCACCCTGCACACTTTTCTTACCAATACCGGTAACTCGCACAGTGCCACCTTTAATCGCCGCCGCCGCCAAGAAGTAGGAGGCAGATGATGCGTCCCCCTCGACGAGATAAGTCCCCGGCGTACGATAAGTCTGGCCGCCTTTAATATGGAAGACTTGGTAATTTTCGTGCACGACATCAACACCAAAAGCTTTCATCAAATGCAGGGTAATGTCGATATAAGGTTTGGAAACTAACTCCCCTTGAATCTGAATATCAGTATCTTGTTCAGCAAGTGGAGCCGTCATCAATAATGCCGTCAGGAATTGGCTGGAAACACTGCCATCTACCGTCAGCTTGCCACCACGGAAACCACCGCGTAAGCGTAATG
Organism: Yersinia vastinensis; assembly: GCF_044905075.1. NCBI lineage: Bacteria > Pseudomonadati > Pseudomonadota > Gammaproteobacteria > Enterobacterales > Yersiniaceae > Yersinia > Yersinia vastinensis. The sequence continues at coordinate 1,816,091 of NZ_CP173260.1, read as the reverse complement.
GCGGGTAGTTTTCTTGTTCAAGATAATCAATTTGTGCACCGCCCTGACGTAATGCATCGACTAAATGACCAATTGGTCGCTCTTTCATTCGCGGCTCACCGGTCAAAATAATATCGCTATGCCCCAAACACAAAGCTGCCGCCAAGGGGCGCATTGCCGTTCCAGCATTGCCCAAAAACAGCTCCAATGGCTGCTCAGCGACCAATTTGCCGCCAAGGCCATCCACTTCACAACGGGTACGGTCAGCAGAAAGGCGGAATTTTACGCCTAATGCTTCAAGGGCATTGAGCATATGGCGGATGTCATCACTGTCTAATAAGTTGCTTAGCTGGGTCGTCCCCTCAGCCAACGCTGCCAGAAGAAGTGCACGGTTAGAAACACTTTTAGAACCAGGTAAATTAACGGTGCCATTAATCAGGGCAATGGGTTGTAAAGTCAGGGATTCCAGCATGGGAAAAACACTCTCCAGTCTTTTATGAGCAACAGCCCCGCACAGGACGGGGCTGTTGTTACTGATACATTATTGTTACTGAAAAAAATAATTATTTAAATCATGGCGATGAATAAACTGGTGCAGATAAATATCCGCGTACAGAGATCAACCATGGCGGCGTTCAAAATCAGCCATAAAATCTGTTAATGCTTTAACACCTTCAATTGGCATAGCGTTATAAATAGAAGCGCGCATTCCCCCCGCTACCCGGTGGCCTTTTAATGCTTGCAGCCCTTGAGCTTCAGCTTCACTTAAGAAGAGTTTGTCTAGCGAAGCATCTTTCATTTGGAACGGCACATTCATTCGCGAGCGGTTAGCAGCAGCAATCTGATTGCGGTAGAAACCGGTGCGGTCAATAGCGCTGTACAGTAACTCTGCTTTGGCCTGATTGCGTTTTTCCATTTCAGCCAAACCACCCTGCTCTTTCAGCCATTTAAAGACCAAACCTGAGAGATACCAAGCGAAAGTTGGTGGGGTGTTGAACATCGAATCGTTGTCTGCCAAAACCTTATAATCAAGAATTGATGGCAGTTCCTTACGGGCCTTGCCCAGCAAATCTTCACGCACGATAACCACTGTCAGCCCTGCTGGGCCGATATTTTTCTGGGCGCCGGCATAAATAACACCATAACGGCTAACATCAATCGGGCGAGAAAGGATAGATGATGAGTAGTCAGCAACCACGACTTTGTTCCCAAAGTCAGGTTCTTCATCGATAGCAAGACCATCAATGGTTTCATTTGGGCAATAATGCACAAAGGCCGCATTCTCACTCAACTTCCATTGTTTCATTGATTGAATGCCAACCACGCCATTATCATCAGTTTTCACATTAATGACATTTGGTGTGCAATATTTTTGTGCTTCGTTAATGGCACTGTGCGCCCAATAACCGCCGTCAATATAATCAGCGGTATTGTTGTCACCGAGCAAGTTCAGTGGAACCGCCGCAAACTGTGCGCGTGCACCGCCGTGGCAAAATAACACTTTATAATTAGCAGGGATCTGCATCAAATCGCGCAGATCTTTTTCTGCCTCTTCAGCCACCTGCATAAACTCTTTGCTACGATGACTAATTTCCATGACCGACGTACCCAGCCCATGCCAGTTACGTAATTCCTGTTCTGCACGACGTAAAACTTCAACCGGCAGCATTGCAGGCCCTGCACTAAAATTATAAACCTGTGTCATTTCCCCTCACCACACTTAACTAAGATTGCCATCGTCATAACCCATCCCTCGGTTTTATCATCCGAGTCAGCCTGCTGCAACGGTTATTCACTGGTGAGGGAGAAACTCTCAGCATCGGCCTCAGCATGCTGTGCGTTATCTTGTCATTAATTTGAAATTATTCACCAAAAGTAGCCCCACTATACTCTTACAGCACAATAGATAACTCATTTTGCCCGTTGATGGTGCAAAGCCTCTACCCAGTGGTGGTGACCGCACCGTTGGCAGGTGGCGTGTGAACCCGCTGATAATGTAATAATGAGGCTACATTGGCTACAGGCATATTCACCACTTTTCTTTATGGTATTAAATGACTTAACACAACATTTTGGTAGAACAGGCAACCCGGGTTTAACCTGTTCATTAGTGAAGAAAAAGACGCTAATAGCACCATTGACTTCTAGAATCGCCAACCGCACCTGACCCAAGTGTTCTACGCCTTGCTGGCGCAATTCCATAAAAAACTCATCATGAGTAATATTTTCCTGCTGCATACTTTCCCAAGCAAACACACCGTCATTTACAATAATCAATGGTTTACCTTCCATCCATTGTTGTATTTTTTCGCTGCGTGACATCAAGAAAGTGGATAAGCGGTACATAATCATAATGCTGATAAAGACCATAACAACCGGCAGCATAGGGACATCTTCATAAAAGGTGACGTCACCTGCCGCGGAACCGAGTGTCAGAATAATCACGACTTCAAATAGTGACATCTGCCGCACACCCCGGCGGCCGCTCAATTTAAGAAATAAGAATACTAAGACAAAGGTAAATAAACATCGGATACCCACCTCGGCTAAAAATTCGATAGGGAATTTATCCAAAGCCATCCGGTTGAAATCGAACGTTTTCATTTATTGTTTTCCTGCTGTCTAAAAAGATCCACAAATCCTTGCCTGATATTTATTAAAGGTAGCTGGCAGAAAGTATTTGCGTTTTTAATTTCAGATTACAGGTAATAAAAAATAGACGGAGGCCGAAGCCTCCGCTAAAGATGAATTAAATCAGTATGTATGGAATAACTTTTGGATTTCTTGTGGTTTTTGCGTTTGTGTTAATGCCAGTTGTAACAATACCCGTGCTTTTTGTGGATTGAGTGAACCGGAAGCAACAAAGCCATATTTGGTATCGTCAATTTCGGCATCTTCCGTGGTAGAGCCTGTTGGCACTCGAGATGATCGCACCACGGTAACGCCGTTATGTGCCGCCGTTGCTAATGTATCAAACACAGTATGGTAAAGGTTTCCGTTGCCGACACCGGCACTGACAATTCCCTGATATCCATCGCTAATCAATGCCTTAGCAGGTAAATCAGATGCATTGGCATAGTTATAGATAATGCCGACTTTCGGTAAGGTATCCAACTTGCTGATATCAAAAGCAGGTTGTCTTGGTGTTGGCTGATACAAATAATTGACCTTGCCATCATAGATATAGCCCTGCGGGCCAGTGTTCGGGGATTGGAAGGTTTGTACCGAGGTGGTATTGGTTTTCATCACATCACGGCCAGTCAGCACTTGGTCATTCATGGCAACCAGCACACCGCGTTTAGCCGAATTGGTATCACTGGCGACAACGACAGCATTGTAGAGATTCAACGGGCCATCAGCGCCAAGAGCGGTTGCCGGGCGCATCGCCCCAACCATCACCACAGGTTTATCACAATTGACGGTTAAATCGAGAAAATACGCAGTTTCTTCAAGTGTATCAGTACCATGAGTAATTACGAATCCATCAGTTTTGGCACAGTCTGTATTAATTTTTTTCGCCAACTTCAGCCAGACTTCATCATTCATATCTTGAGAACCGATATTCACCACTTGCTCACCTTGAATATTGGCGAGTTTTTTCATTTCTGGCACGGCATTGACCAGAGCATCAACCCCCAGTTTTCCGGCAGTATAGTTAGATTTGGTCGCTGAATCACCGCCACCGGCAATAGTTCCCCCAGTTGCCAACAAGGTTATATTAGGTAGAGCAAAGGCCGAACCGCTGATCCCTGCTAAGATTCCGGCTAAGACAGTTAGCTTTATAGATTTCATATTATGACTCCATTATTTATAAGCTAGTGAATTATCCGGAATATCCATATAAAAACTGTGACATTTACTGTGCTTTAGGAATACGTGGAGCTATTAACCAAAACCCCGTATGATTGCGCGTTTTTAGTACCGCCAAAAAGTGAAGACAATGACTCAAACCTTTATTCCCGGCAAAGACGCCGCGCTGGAAGACTCCATCTCCCGCTTTCAGCAAAAACTGAGCGACCTCGGTTTTAATATTGAAGAAGCCTCCTGGCTGAACCCGGTTCCTCACGTTTGGTCGGTACATATCCGCGATCGTGACTGCCCGCTGTGTTTTACCAATGGCAAAGGTGCCAGCAAGAAAGCGGCACTGGCTTCGGCCTTGGGGGAATATTTCGAGCGTTTATCAACAAACTATTTCTTCGCCGATTTCTATCTGGGCAAAGGCATTGCAGAGGGCGATTTCGTTCATTATCCGAACGAGAAATGGTTCCCAATCCCTGAAGATGACTTACTGCCAGAAGGTATTTTGGATGAGCGCCTGTTGGCGTTTTACGATCCAGAGCAAGAGTTGCTTGCCAGTGATCTGGTGGATTTGCAGTCGGGTAATGCCAAACGAGGAATCTGCTCACTGCCTTTCACTCGCCAGTCAGATTTAGAAACCGTCTATATTCCTATGAATATTATCGGCAATCTGTATGTATCAAACGGCATGTCTGCCGGGAATACCGCCAATGAGGCTCGTGTGCAGGCATTATCAGAAGTGTTTGAACGCTCGGTAAAAAATCGCATTATCGCGGAATCAATCAGCTTGCCAGAAATCCCAGTTGAGGTGCTCAATCGCTATCCAGGCGTCGTAGAGGCCATTGCCAAACTGGAAGAAGAAGGTTTCCCAATCCTCTCTTACGATGCGTCATTAGGTGGTGCTTACCCAGTCATTTGTGTGGTGCTGTTTAACCCATCAAATGGCACCTGTTTTGCTTCATTCGGCTCACACCCTGACTTTGGTGTTGCCCTTGAACGTACCGTGACTGAGTTATTACAAGGCCGCAGCCTGAAAGATTTGGATGTCTTTACTGCACCAACCTTTGACGATGAAGAAGTCGCTGAACATACCAATCTGGAAACGCATTTTATTGATTCAAGCGGCCTGATCAGTTGGGATATGTTTAAAGAAGAGGCTGACTATCCGTTTGTTGATTGGAGCTTTAAAGGCACTACCGAAGAAGAGTTCGCAACGTTGATGGACATCTTTAAGCAAGAAGACGCTGAGGTGTATATCGCTGATTATGAACATCTTGGTGTTTATGCTTGCCGAATTCTGGTACCGGGGATGTCAGATATTTATCCTGCCGAAGACTTGTTAATGGCAAACAACACTATGGGTGTACATCTGCGCGACACAATTCTAGCGCTACCGGACAGTGACTGGCAGCCAGAGCAGTATCTGGAACTCATTCAGAAATTGGACGACGACGGTTTGGATGATTTCGCGCGGGTGCGTGAACTGCTCGGCATCGCCTCTGGCAAAGATAACGGCTGGTATACCCTGCGTGTCGGTGAACTGAAATCTATGCTGGCACTGGCGGGCGGTGATTTGGAACAAGCGCTGATTTGGGTAGAATGGACACAAGATTTCAACTCTTCGGTCTTCACTGCAAAACAGGCCAATTATTACCGTTGCCTGCAAACCTTACTGTTGCTGACCCAAGAGCCAGATCGTGATCCTGTGCAATATCACAGCGCCTTTGTGAAGATGTATGGTCAGGAAGCTGTAGAGACAGCCTCAGCAGCACTCGTCGGTGAAGTGCGCTTTAATGGTTTATTCAGTGTTGATGAAGAGCTGAAAGCCCTCCCTGCGCATCAAGCCCTGTTGGGTGCCTATGCCAAATTACAAGCGGCTAAACGCCGCTATTGGTCTAAAGGCGAATAAACACCCTTCAAGTAAAGCGGCAATTGTCGCTTTACTTTTCCCTTTCACGGCACGTTCCCCCTCTATTTAATTTTTGCAATTATTCCTGATGAAAATAAATACAAATAACCAAAAGCAATAATTGTTTTTGTCATAAAAAAACGTTATTTTCTGACGCCACGTTGAGTGGAAATAGCACCTTTAAACAAACATTATTTGTCATTCAGATAAAATAGCTGCAAAGGTGAATAAAGCGTTAATTTTTAATGATGGCGAAAAATAAAAATAGCTACAAATACTCCTTTTAATTAACGTTTCCAACGGCTTTAAAACAGAGCAATCAAAATTTTTTGTAAATCTTAAAATATTTTTTCACTTTAAAAATCAACAACTTAACTTCATTAGACACACATTTTGTAGTGTTTTATAGCGAACTAAACTCGCGCAATATGATCCATATCAATTTTCACGCTATACTGCTTTGCTAGTATCTCGTTGTGCTTTATTAACCCTTAAGAGAGAGTTAGTGTGAAAGCTGACAACCCCTTCGATGCATTATTACCTGCGGCAATGGCTAAAGTAGCCGAAGATGCCGGTGTCTATAAAGCCACCAAGCATCCGCTAAAAACCTTTTATTTAGCGATTACTGCTGGTGTGTTTATTTCAATTGCGTTTGTTTTTTATATTACTGCGACTACCGGTACTGCGGGCGTGCCTTTCGGCTTTGCCAAGTTAGTGGGTGGTATTTGTTTCTCCCTGGGGCTAATGTTAGTAGTGGTATGTGGTGGTGATCTTTTCACTTCGACTGTACTCACAACTGTCGCCAAAGCCAGTGGCCGAATTACTTGGCGCCAACTGGGATGCAACTGGGTTAATGTCTATATTGGGAACCTAGTCGGTGCACTATTCTTTGTGTGCCTTATTTGGTTTGCAGGTCAATATATGGTGGCCAATGGTCAATGGGGTTTGAATGTTTTACAAACCGCCGACCATAAATTGCACCATACTTTTATTGAAGCCATCTGCTTGGGTATTTTGGCTAACTTGATGGTCTGCCTTGCGGTGTGGATGAGTTACTCCGGCCGTACCATAATGGACAAGATGTTCGCGATGATTTTACCGGTGGGAATGTTTGTTGCCAGCGGCTTTGAGCATAGCATCGCAAATATGTTTATGATTCCTATGGGTATTGTGATTAAAAACTTCGCTTCGCCTGAATTTTGGCAATCCATAGGAGCTGCACCTGAGCAATTTGCTCACTTAACCGTAAGTAACTTTATTATTGATAACCTGATCCCCGTCACTATCGGTAACATCATTGGCGGCGGATTATTGGTAGGTTTGACTTACTGGGTAATTTATCTGCGCGGTGACCAGCAACACTGAGTGGCCGCACACGGTTTTCGAAGAAATTCACATTAAAAGGTAGATGCATTATGACCGAACTTAATGAAAAATTGGCCAAAGCATGGCAGGGTTTTACCAAAGGCGATTGGCAGAATGAAGTCAACGTTCGTGACTTCATCCAGAAAAACTACACTCCTTATGAAGGCGATGAGTCATTCCTTGCCGGCCCTACCGAAGCGACCACCAAGTTGTGGGACATGGTTATGGAAGGTATCAAACTGGAAAACCGCACCCATGCGCCAGTTGATTTTGATACCGACGTAGCTTCAACCATCATTTCCCATGATGCTGGCTACATCAACAAAGATCTGGAAACCATCGTTGGTTTGCAGACTGAAAAACCATTGAAACGTGCCCTGATTCCATTCGGCGGCATCAAAATGGTAGAAGGCTCTTGCAAAGTTTACGGCCGTGAACTTGACCCGCAACTGAAAAAAGTCTTCACCGAATACCGTAAAACGCATAACCAAGGTGTGTTCGACGTTTATACCAAAGATATCCTGAACTGCCGTAAGTCTGGTGTACTGACTGGTCTGCCAGATGCTTATGGCCGTGGCCGTATCATCGGTGACTATCGTCGCGTAGCCGTTTACGGTATCGACTTCCTGATGAAAGACAAACTGGCTCAGTTCAACTCTTTACAGGATGACCTGGAAAACGGTAAAGATCTGGAAATGACTATCCAGCTGCGCGAAGAAATTGCTGAACAGCATCGTGCTCTGGCTCAGATCAAAGAAATGGCAGCCAAATATGGTTGTGATATCTCCGGTCCTGCGACTAACGCACGTGAAGCTGTACAGTGGACTTACTTCGGCTATCTGGCTGCGGTTAAATCTCAGAACGGTGCTGCAATGTCCTTCGGTCGCGTGTCTACTTTCCTTGACGTGTACATTGAACGCGACATGAAAGAAGGCAAACTGACTGAAGAAGAAGCGCAAGAACTGATTGACCATTTGGTTATGAAACTGCGTATGGTTCGCTTCCTGCGTACGCCTGAGTATGATGAGCTGTTCTCTGGTGACCCAATCTGGGCAACTGAGTCTCTGGCAGGTATGGGCGTTGATGGCCGTACTCTGGTGACTAAAACCAGCTTCCGCTTCCTGAATACCCTGTACACCATGGGGCCTTCTCCAGAGCCGAATATGACCATCCTGTGGTCAGAAAAACTGCCACTGAATTTCAAAAAATTTGCCGCTAAAGTGTCTATCGATACTTCATCTGTACAGTATGAAAACGATGACCTGATGCGCCCTGACTTCAACAACGATGACTATGCCATCGCGTGTTGTGTTAGCCCGATGATTGTCGGTAAACAAATGCAGTTCTTCGGTGCTCGTGCAAACTTGGCGAAAACCATGTTGTACGCAATCAACGGTGGCGTTGACGAAAAACTGAAAATTCAGGTTGGTCCGAAAGAAGCGCCAATGATGGACGACGTGCTGGACTATGACAAAGTCATGGACCGCATGGACCACTTTATGGATTGGCTGGCTAAACAATACGTTACCTCGCTGAACATCATTCACTACATGCATGACAAGTACAGCTATGAAGCTGCGCTGATGGCACTGCATGACCGTGATGTTTACCGTACTATGGCGTGTGGTATTGCAGGTCTGTCTGTTGCTGCTGACTCCCTGTCTGCTATCAAATATGCCAAAGTAAGCACCATCCGTGATGCTGATGGCTTGGCTATCGACTTCAACATCGAAGGCGAGTATCCACAGTTTGGTAACAACGACTCACGCGTTGATGATATTGCTTGTGACCTGGTTGAGCGCTTCATGAAGAAAATTCAGAAGCTGCGTACTTACCGTGGTGCCGTAGCAACTCAGTCTGTGCTGACCATCACCTCTAACGTGGTTTATGGTAAGAAAACAGGTAACACCCCAGATGGTCGCCGTGCTGGTGCTCCATTCGGTCCAGGTGCTAACCCAATGCACGGCCGTGACCAGAAAGGTGCTGTTGCCTCTCTGACCTCTGTTGCTAAACTGCCGTTTGCTTATGCGAAAGATGGTATTTCTTATACCTTCTCTATCGTGCCAAACGCGCTGGGTAAAGACGATGAAGTTCGTAAAGCTAACCTGGCAGGTCTGATGGATGGTTACTTCCATCACGAGTCGTCCATTGAAGGTGGTCAACACCTGAACGTGAACGTAATGAACCGCGAAATGCTGTTAGACGCGATGGAAAACCCGGAAAAATATCCGCAGTTGACAATCCGTGTATCAGGTTACGCTGTTCGTTTTAACTCACTGACCAAAGAACAACAGCAGGATGTGATTACTCGTACCTTTACACAGTCGATATAATTCCCTGCTGCAGTAAAATGGCATAAACTTAAAGGCTCCACTTTAGTGGGGCCTTTATTCATCCAGCATTGGAGAAATCCTGCTATGTCAGTACTTGGTGACTTTTAAACAAGGTTAACAAGTTGAAATTAAAGGATTAATTTCAGGTCTCGTCCACATATTGACCATGTCGACAAAAGAAGTCCCGCTTGCGGGACTTTTTTAATTTAAGGACATTCGCTATTTTCTCGGAATGTCGTAATTTGCGGATATCGGGTATTTTCTTGGAATGTCGTAATCTGTGGATATTGGATGTTTTCTCGGAATATCATAATCCGCGGATATTGGATGCTCTCTTGGAATATCGTAATCTGTGGAAATTACTAATTTCTTACTAGAAGAGTCATCTGGCTCTTTAAATGAGACTTTTTTTTCCTGCAGACACCCCAAATTTTTCATCATTTCTTTGTACTCTAAATACTCACTCTCACTCATTCTTGTTTTGGGATGGATGCTCGAAACCAATGGCTTAATTTCTGATGCTCGAACTGTGCTACTAGTCGTAACATAACCGCCTGAGGAAATATTGTGTTCAGGTAATTTTTGCTGTTTATATGGTTTATCAACATCTGATACCAAACTTTGAGTTGAAGTACAGAGACATGAATTAACGCCAAAATGCATATAGAGTTCCTTAAATTAAAGCCCAGAATCTAACTATAGCCACAAGCTAAACTTCTCATATCAGTCTTTTACCTGATAACTTCCCTTCTCTTAACGACGTGATTCACGCCAGTGACCGTTGTAAATTTCGTACTCATTTTTACAGTATGAAAATTTCCCAGCCATTTGGCGCAAACCCTTGCGGCGTCTGGCTTTGCGCGTCGTTGCGTTTATTCTTCTAGAGAAACCCGCAGACCGTAGAAAATTAACTGAGTTACTTGATCTGTGGTGGATATATCACGGTAAGAGCCATACACGCGGGGAGGTTGAGAAAGGCCGGCTAATTGCCACGATGAAAAAATTAGCCGCAATGGGGGTTATCAGGGCCGACCAACTGACAAAAAAAACCATCACAGACTATCGGGTTCACTTGCTAAATACAGGGCTTAAGACATCGAGCATTAACCGTGAGTGTTCTGTCTTGATGGGGCTATTCACCAAGCTAATTAACGCGGGTGAATATCACTGTCAAAACCCATTTAGCGGGATTAAGAAGCTGAAAGAACCTGAATCAGAAATGGCGTTTCTGTCATCCGATGAATTACCCAAACTGCTGGGGTTATTAGAGGATGATGATCGGAAAGTGGCTTTAGTTTGCCTGGCTACTGGTGCGCGGTAGGGTGAGGTTTCAGCTCTGAAAGGTGAACATGTATTTAATAACATGGTTACTTTTATGAAAACTAAGAACGGCAAGCGGCGATCTGTTCCTATTTCTGAGGAACTATTCAAGTCAAACTATACTAAAACCCGTAGAATACTAAGGGAAATGAAACCTGACATCCCTCACGGTCAGGCATTGCACATATTGAGGCACACTTTCGCAACGCATTTTATGATGAATGGAGGTAATATTATTACACTACAACGAATTTTAGGACACTCCACAATACAACAAACGATGACGTATGCGCACTTTGCACCTGACTTTTTGCAAGATGCGGTAGCACTGAATCCCATAAATGGAATGTCCATATAATGTCCACCATTCAGAACCAAATGGCACTAACTGGAACTTTATGAACAAGATAATAGATTGTATTACAACGGAAACCCCCGCCACAGAGGGGGCTACCAAACCAGTACTTGGTCGTATTCACTCATTCGAATCCTGTGGCACCGTTGACGGCCCTGGCATCCGATTTATCGTATTCTTCCAGGGCTGCTTGATGCGTTGCCTGTATTGCCATAACCGTGATACTTGGGACACCCACGGCGGTAAAGAAGTTACCGTTGAAGAATTAGTCAAAGAAGCCATCACCTATCGCCACTTTATGAATGCTTCCGGTGGTGGTGTAACGGCTTCTGGTGGCGAAGCTATCTTGCAGGCCGAATTTGTACGTGATTGGTTCCGCGCCTGTCATGAAGAAGGCATTCATACTTGCCTAGATACCAATGGCTTCGTGCGTCGTTATGACCCAGTTATTGATGAATTATTGGATGCCACAGATTTAGTCATGCTGGATTTAAAACAGATGGATGACAGCGTGCATCAAAATCTGGTCGGCGTCTCCAATCACCGGACACTGGAATTTGCTCGTTATTTGGCAAAGCGTAACCAGAAAACCTGGATTCGTTATGTGGTTGTACCGGGGTGGTCAGATGATGACAAATCAGCCCATATGCTGGGTGAGTTTACCCAGAACATGACCAATATTGAGAAAATCGAATTACTGCCTTACCACGAACTGGGTAAGCATAAATGGGTTGCCATGGGCGAAGAATACAAGTTGGATGGTGTTAAACCGCCTTCCAAGGAAATCATGGATAGAGTAAAAGGTATTCTGGAAAGTTATGGTCACAAAGTGATCTATTGATACTCAATTAAAGATATCATTGAAGTTATGCCGCCGCTGGATTAACCCGCAGGCGGCATTTTTTTTCCACTACACTGCCGCAAAAGGCGTGTGTTGTTGGTCAGGTTTGCGCAGTAACATCATTAAGTACACTAGCGCCACACCCGCAATCATCACAAACAATAAATTATCTGAATAGCGCTGCATCAGCAGTGAGGTCATCGTCGGCCCGGCCAAGCTGCCGATGGTATAACTCATCAGTAAAGCCTGATTCATCGCCACCAACTCATCAGCGCTGGCTTTTTCACACGCCCACGCCATTGCCACGGGATAAAGCGTAAAACCAGCGCACCCTAGAATAAACAGTGCTGGCGCCAGTGCGTAGTTACCCAAAATAGCGACACTGCCAAGAATGACGACAAACACTTGAATCCGCAGCACCAATAAACGGCCATAGCGATCCGCCATTTTGCCTATTGGCCACTGCCCGATAATGCCAGAGCTGACCAGCAGTGCCATCCACCACCCGACGCTCGCATCACTCATTCCCTGATGTGATAAATACAGCGGGAGCAGCCCATAGAGCGACCCCAACAACACACCTGAGATAATGCAGCCATTAATGCCCAGACGCGCGCTACGGCGTTTTAGCATTGGCCAAACGGCAACATGCGATGACTCACTACTACCTTGATGCGAGAAATGGGCAAATAACAGTGGCAGCATTGCCGTGATGACCAACGCACTGACCCAAGGAATAACATTCAGCAATTGTGTTGAAACCACACCCAAGAGTAGTTGCCCGGTTACAGTCCCCAAATAATAAACCATCATGTAAGCTGCTAGCAGTTGACCACGATTGGTTAATGTACCGCTGCGCAGCAATGCACTTTCGACAATCACCCAAATCAGCGCGCAGGCAACACCAGCAAAAAAGCGCCATCCTAACCAGCTCCAAAAATCGACTGACAACATCAGCCCGCAGGTCGCGACAGCAAATAAAATGCAGGAGTAGTGATAGCTGCGATTAAATCCGAGCTGTTGAATCAACCGCCCAGCAATCAATGTCCCAACAAGATTTCCGGTAAAATATGATGAGCTAACCATCCCCACTTGCCAGGTTGGCAACTGTTGATGAGATAACCAGAGGGGAACCAATGTATTTAAAACCGCGATAGAAATCGTAAACAGCAAAAGCCCACAGAGCAAAAGCAGCACCGGGCGAGAATATGCGGACATAATAAGACAGAAACCGTCGGGATGATGGAAGTGAGCGCATCATGCCACTGGCGATAAAAAAGTCAATTACCTCTCAATAGGGGATAGCACAATATGTTGTTCCATCGATATCAATCCTCCTGAATCAGCACGCTGACAGCTATCCAAAAAGAAAAAGCGCCCGAAGGCGCTTTTAGCGTGGTAACAAAAACCGGGCAAAATACCCTCTGTTTTTATTAACCAATAAATTCTAACCCACCCATATAAGGGCGTAAAACGTCGGGAACTTGGATACGGCCATCAGCCTGCTGGTAGTTTTCCAGCACGGCAACCAACGTACGCCCTACTGCCAAGCCAGAACCATTCAGTGTATGAACCAAACGGGTTTTTCTATCCGTTTTATTACGGCAGCGAGCTTGCATACGGCGCGCTTGGAAATCCCACATGTTGGAACATGAAGAGATTTCGCGGTACGTATTTTGCGCGGGTAACCATACTTCCAAATCGTAAGTTTTGCTGGAGCCAAAGCCCATATCGCCAGTACACAGCAATACTTTACGGTAAGGTAATTCCAACAATTGCAGAACTTTCTCGGCATGACCCGTCAGTTCTTCCAGTGCCGCCATTGAATCTTCTGGGCGCGTGATTTGTACCATTTCGACTTTGTCGAACTGATGCATACGAATTAAGCCACGAGTATCACGGCCATAGGAACCGGCTTCAGAACGGAAGCACGGTGTATGAGCGGTCATTTTCAATGGCAGAGATTCCTCTTCCAGAATCTCATCACGCACCAAGTTGGTCACAGGTACTTCAGCCGTAGGAATCAATGCATAGTTGCTGCTATCTGACTCTTCTTCCAATGGTTTGGTGTGGAATAAATCACCACCAAACTTAGGCAACTGACCTGTTCCGTACAACGTCGCATGGTTAACCAAATAAGGGACATAGGTTTCGAGATAACCGTGTTTTTCAGTGTGCAGATCCAGCATGAATTGTGCTAATGCGCGGTGCATGCGAGCAATTTGCCCTTTCATCACCACAAAACGGGCACCTGTCAGCTTCACGGCAGCAGCGAAATCAAGACCACCGGCCATTTCACCCAGAGAAACATGATCTCTCACTTCAAAATCATACTTGCGTGGTTCACCCCAGCGGCTGACTTCAACGTTGTCATTTTCATCTCTGCCCATAGGAACAGAATCATCTGGCAGGTTAGGAATAGACAATGCCAAATCGCGAATTTCGTTTTGTAATTTATCTAGCTCAGCCTTAGCTGCATCGAGCTTTTCACCCAACGCATTCACTTCCAGGCGTAATGGCTCGATATCTTCGCCACGTGCTTTGGCCGCGCCAATCATTTTCGATCGAGAGTTACGTTCTGCCTGCAGACTTTCTGTTTCAACCTGTAAAACTTTGCGGCGCTCTTCTTGTTGGCGCAACATCTCAACATCAAGTTTAAAACCTCTGCGAGCCAGTTTTTCGGCAACTGCGTCTAGCTCATTGCGCAGCATATTGGGATCGAGCATGCTAGTCCTGTGCTTGTAGTTATTGATAAATAGTTATGAAAGGAGAAATTAACGACGTAAGCGGTATAAACAGTCGCTTACAAAGTACTTATAGCGCTAACCTTACCGCAACAGCAAGGCTAGCGGTAGCGTTTTATCGGGCTATTTTGATCCTGTTCAGCCAACCATGCCAGCTTTTCACCAATTTTACCTTCCAGACCTCGGGATGACGGTAAGTAGTAGCGAGTGGCAGCCATTTCTGGAGGGAAGTAGTTCTCACCCGCAGCATAAGCGTGCTGTTCATCATGGGCATAACGGTACTCGGCACCCAGACCCATTTCTTTCATTAACTTAGTTGGGGCATTGCGCAGATGTTCTGGCACATCGAAGTCAGGTTTATCACGCGCATCCTGCATGGCTGCTTTAAATGCGGTATAAACAGCGTTACTTTTCGGCGCACACGCCAGATAAACAATCGCTTGAGCAATTGCTCGTTCACCTTCTGCCGGACCGACACGAGTAAAACAATCCCAAGCAGAGATAGCCACTTGCATAGCACGAGGGTCTGCATTGCCAATATCTTCCGAAGCAATCGCCAACAAACGTCGCGCAACATAGAGTGGGTCACCACCGGCTGTGATAATGCGCGCATACCAATATAGGGCCGCGTCCGGGGCTGAACCACGAATAGATTTGTGCACTGCCGAGATAAGATCGTAATACCGATCACCTTTATTATCAAAGCGGGCACTACGCTCACCAGAAACCTCTTTTAGCAAATCAGGGGTTAACACTCGCACCCCATTGGCATCTATTTCTGCCATATCTGCCATCATCTCAAGGCTGTTTAATGCTCGGCGAGCATCCCCTCCCACCAGTTCAGACATCATACGGCGAGTTTCAGCGGGTAACTTTATATTTTGTCCGCCATAACCACGGCTGCTATCGGACATTGCCTGATCGATAACCTTTTCGATATCGGCGGCAGTTAATGCTTTGAGTAAATAGACTCGCGCTCTGGAGAGTAAAGCCGAGTTCAGTTCAAACGAAGGGTTTTCCGTGGTGGCACCAATAAAGGTGATAGTGCCGTCTTCAATGTGGGGTAAAAAGGCATCTTGCTGGCTTTTATTGAAGCGATGGACTTCATCGACAAACAAAATAGTTCGCCGACCCGCATCCCGATTTTGCCGTGCACGTTCAATCGCTTCACGAATTTCTTTAATACCGGAGGTCACCGCAGAAATACGCTCAACATCTGCCTGACCGTAACGACCAATAATTTCGGCCAATGTCGTTTTGCCGGTTCCTGGCGGCCCCCAGAGGATCATCGAGTGTAATTGCCCGGCAACGATTGCCCGCGGTAACGGTTTACCCGGGGCCAGCAAATGTTGCTGACCAATATATTGTTCTAGCGTCAAAGGCCGCATACGCGCGGCCAGTGGCTGAAACTCATTCTGGGAAAAGTCGAGGGACATATTACTCACGCAAACCTCACTGCCGCTGGTCGTCCAGCGTCACGCCTTTTGGTAGGGTAAATTTAAATTTGCTGGCATCCGCTGAACTGTTTTGCTGACCTTTTAGTGTATACGCACTGCGTTGCCCGTCTTGTTCAACCGCCGTAAAACTTTTGATGGTGCCTGTTGGTGTCACCGTGATAGCAAATTGCTTGAGATTGCCGCTAGCACTCTTTGGCGTCAGTTCGAAATCATCACCTTTCTGTTTCACATTGTATTGCTTCCAATCATCCGGGTTATTGCGGGTGATCAGCATGAAAGGTGTATTTCCTGTCGCATTTTTCAGCCAAGTCGCCGTCGCCTGCTCAACAAACGGGTTGTAGAACCACAGTGTTTCACCATCAGAAATCAGGACGCTCTCGTCTGGAGACGTCATGTGCCAGTTAAACAGATTTGGTCGTTTTACCCACAACTCTCCCTCACCTTCTTGTACCGCAGTACCATCTGCGCTGGTGACATTCTGTGAGAAATTAGCATGGAAACTGTTCACTTTGCTCAAGCGACTTTGCAAATCGGTACTGGCATCGGCCAGAACCGAACCCGAAATTAAACCCGACAACAGACAGCAAGCAACAAGCAGTTTTTTCATTATTCTACATACCTTATAAGATTCATTGCCCCCTTACAGGGCTGCCACAAAGGCGAATTCAGTAAGCAAGTATATTCTCACGCTATGCGCCATTTAAGTCTATGGCGAGCAAACTGAATACATACTACAAACCTATTTCGACAGACCTATGCACTTTAGCTGAAGCATTGCTTTCGCGTTAGCATATTAATCTGATAAATACGGGGTTTACGCTTCTTTGCACAAGGGCCGCAAAGCGGCCCTGTTTATGTTCACTGCTTCAAAACCAGATATTACTCATGTGGCGGTGGCGCCAGAACCTCACGATTACCATTATGACCCGGCGTACTCACAATCTGTTGAGCCTCCATCTGCTCAATGATACGTGCAGCACGGTTGTAACCGATACGGAATTGGCGCTGAACGCCAGAGATAGACGCACGGCGTTTCTCCAGTACAAAACTGACGGCTTGGTCAAATAGTGGATCCAACTCTTCATCGCTATCCAGCCCAAGGCTACCGCCTTCGCCCTCATCCCCCCCACTGAGAATACTTTCGATATATTGAGGACGACCGCGCGCTTTCCAATCATTAACTACGGCATGAACTTCCTGATCCCGGACAAAGGCACCATGGACACGCACTGGAATCGACGAGTTAGGTGCCATATAGAGCATATCCCCCATTCCCAGTAGTGACTCGGCGCCGCCTTGATCGAGGATAGTCCGTGAGTCAATTTTACTGGACACGGTGAAGGCAATACGGGTCGGAATATTAGCTTTAATCAATCCCGTAATGACGTCTACTGATGGACGCTGAGTTGCCAATACCAGATGAATACCAGCAGCACGAGCTTTCTGCGCCAAACGCGCAATAAGCTCTTCAACTTTTTTGCCCACTGTCATCATCAAGTCAGCAAACTCATCCACCATCACTACGATGTAAGGCAGTTTTACCAACATTGGCGGAGAGATATCCATACTATCGGATGGCTTCCAGAATGGGTCTGGAATTGGCCGCCCCATCGCTTCAGCTTGAGCAACTCGTTCGTTATATCCCGCAAGATTACGTACGCCCAATGCAGACATCAGTTTATAGCGCCGTTCCATTTCACCGACACACCAGCGCAATGCATTCGCCGCATCCTTCATATCTGTTACAACTTCGGTTAACAGATGAGGAATACCCTCATACACAGACAGTTCCAGCATTTTCGGGTCAATCATGATAAAGCGCACATCGTCTGGGGTGGCTTTATACAAGATGCTGAGGATCATGGCGTTCACCCCAACCGATTTCCCAGAGCCAGTCGTACCCGCCACTAGCAAATGAGGCATTTTAGCCAGATCGGCTACCACAGGTTGCCCGGCAATATCTTTGCCTAACACGATAGCTAAAGGTGAAGGGTTATCGCGGAATTTGGCGCAATCCAGCACTTCGCGTAGGTACACGGTCTGACGGTGTTTGTTTGGCAGTTCAAGGCCAACATAAGGTTTACCCGGAATAACTTCGACTACTCGTACGGCAATAGCAGATAGAGAACGTGCTAAATCGCGGGACAGGTTAGAAATGCGCGAAGCTTTAACACCTGGTGCCAAATCCAGCTCAAAACGGGTAATAACTGGCCCCGGAGAAATGCCAACGACTTCGGCTTTTACCCGATAATCTCCTAACCGCGCCTCAACCAAACGAGCAGTTTGCTCCAATGCGAACATATCGACTGGCTCTTCCTCCGCTGGAGGAGAAGAAAGAAGATCAAGAGTAGGCAATGGCGTCGTAGGTTTAATCAACGGTTGGTCATTACGCATCAGGAATGGATGAATCAAACTATCCATCGCTGGTGCGGGTTGTACTGGTGAAACCGGCTGTACTGGTGCAGTCGACTGAGCCGGTATTGATTGTCCTGAATGAGATTGATGCCCTGCTGACGACTGGTAGGCGGGCGCCTGCTTAACATCATGAGGTGCAAAAGCGCCTTGAGTTGCTGCTGGCGACGTGGCTTCCTCAACATAAGGCGAAAGCGTAAACAGTGGCTCACGCGGGCTATCATCCACAAGATCAGCCACTGGTGAAAAAGTGAAAGCACTATTCGTATCAACCAACTGCATCTCTTCAGCTTGCGTATTTTCAATTACCGTACTTTGAGCGCTGTTATTTCCGCTATGAATAGCGTCATAACGATGTTGCTGTTGTGCAGCAAAAGCCTCACGCAATGCTGCTTCTTGCAACGCTTGTTCATCTTCAGGTTCAGGTGCTGAGACCGTGTTAACGCCCGAGTCTGAAACTTGCCCATAGCGCTCAGATTGTTGTTCTGCAAAGGCTTTGCGTAAGATTGCCTGCTGCAATGCATCATCATCTTCAGATACAACACCTGCATCAAATTGAGAACCAGTAACTGAAGACGGATTTTGAGTACCCTCTTCGCGCTGTTCACGCTGTTCCTGCTCGGCCATCCGTTGAGATGGCAATTTTATACCGTAGGATGCCAGTTCACGTCGCGTTGGAATACGAACAGGATTAGGCCGAGGCAACTCAGGTCCTATGCCTTGTTTAATCTGAGAACTGCTATCACTGGTTGCCGTAAATGCGGGCATAAATGTCGCGGCAGCAGCACTTGCCGCCACGATTTCAGAGGTAGACACAGGACGATTTATTGATCCTAAGGAGGTTAGCTCATCATCAGTAGCCAGCCCTGGATTAATATGAGGTGTACTTTCTACCTGATCGCTATGCCGTTGTGCCGCTGAAAAATCAAATGGTGAATGGCTGGTAGAACTTGCAGGCTTATCCCATTCCCCCAGTTGTGGCTCCAGACGCTCTGCTGGTGCAACATGGGTGGGTACTGGAGATATCGCTTCTGCTGGAATTTCAAAAGAATAGAGTGGTGGTGTCGGTATCTCATTATCAGTCGCTGGCACTGTATTATGACTATGCCCCACGCTAGTGCTGATAACTGGCTCAACTGGCCCCTCTGTAGATGCCGCAGACAGAGGAGGTAGGTCACCATGATCAGTCGCACGTAATGAACTCAATAAAGGATCATAATTATCTTCAATTTTGGCCGGCGCGCCACCATCAATCGGCTGTGTATCAGCCAATTTGTCTGTAACCGACGGAGCTGAGAATAAAACGTCATCATCATCTGCCAGAGCAGGATTTGCAGCCAGTACTGTTGACGCCACACCTGCCGCCACGGTTTTATTCGATACTGCATCCGTATTTTGTTCTGCAGTATTGGCTTCATCAGCTGGATAATCATCCTCATCGTCGTAGCGTTCTTCACGACGTGAGCGATTTGTCATAAAGGTCAATGACCCTAAAACTACCCCGCCAATTTTTTCAGCAATAACCAACCATGACCAACCAGTGAAGAGTGTCAAACCAACAGCCCAAATACAGAGCAACGTCAGCGTCGCACCAACACCGTTGAACCAAGGCAGCATCGCATTACTGAATAAACTGCCGATGACTCCACCTGAGGCAAAGTAATAAAGATCATCAATATTTAATGCCGCCAATCCGCATGACGTTAAGATCAACGCCAATGTACCGATTAGACGTAATGAAAGCGCAAAGTAATCGACATGTTCACTGGTATCACGCTGGCGGAATGCCGCCCAACACAACATCACCATAATGGCAGGAATGGCGTAAGCCAGAACGCCAAAAGTGAAGAATAGCGTATCAGCCATCCAGGCACCCACACTCCCACCAAGGTTATGGATTGGTTCGTGCCATGAGGTTTGGGACCAACTCGGGTCCGAAGGATTAAAACTGAGCAGCGCGGCCATCAGGTAGGCTGCCAATAGCGTTACTACAATCAAAACAGCTTCAAGCAAGCGGCGCCCGCTGCTGAGTTTTTTCAGAGTAACTTCTTTATCTTCTGTATATTCCTGGCTCAAGAAAGGCTCTCCAGGTTCCTGTTGATTAGTATGAGTGACAACGCCGAGAACCCTCCCGGCGTTGAAACTGTATGAATAAACAGGAGTGTAACCAAATTACTCAGGTTTTGCACCTGCCTGTTTACCGCGTTTGAATAACTAAACGGTTACTCTGCTTCACTTCTTCCATGACCACGTAGGTACGGGTGTCGTTAACGCCCGGTAGGCGAAGCAAGGTCTCACCGAGTAATTTACGGTAAGCAGACATATCAGGTACTCGGGTTTTCAACAAATAGTCGAAATCACCGGAAACCAGGTGACACTCTTGAATTTCCTCAAGATTTTTTACAGCGACGTTAAATTGCTCAAACACATCCGGAGCGCCACGATTCAGAGTAATCTCAACGATAACCAGCAATGATGCATCCAAATACTGTGGATTAAGCAGTGCGGTGTAGCCATGAATGAAGCCCTGACGCTCTAAGCGGCGAACCCGTTCCAAACATGGTGTTGGTGACAACCCTACTCGTTTTGAAAGCTCGACGTTAGAAATGCGCCCATCCTTTTGTAATTCATTCAGGATGTTACGATCTATACGATCAAGCTCTTTCCCCGGGCGTTTTTTATTATCTATCATCTTATAGTCTCTCTTAATTTCCTTGAGTCTGCGACATACTCTAACGTCAATAAATTCAGAGCATGCTGCAAACAACGACCCGCAGCCTGTTTTATGCAAATATATCAATACGTTGTTATCTCACACCCTGTCTGTCCAACTGTATGCGAGGTACTCGATGATTATTAGCGTTGAGGAAGAGATAGCGCATCACAACCAACTGCAAAAAATCCCCCTGCAGTTATTCGTGAATATACTCCACATGCCATCCAGTATTAATCGAAAACATTCCAGGGTTTTCGCTTGGCATCACTGACACCAAATCTGAAACTATGGCGCGCAGATAATTTCTTCTTCCTATGATGTTTTCGCAAATGCACAGCCGATTGTCAAAGTAAAAGAAGTTAAATCAGTGGAACGTGCCAGAATTAAAATCGCAGTCCCCTCCCCCAACCTATTTTTTCACCGTTTATTTGCTATAAAATGGTGCAATTAGACAGATCGTAATTCCGAGTGTTTTAAGGTTCTATTGGCTTGCAAGCCACATCTTTTATGGGGTTAAGGGCTTTTAGTCCTTTTTTACCCATAACGTAAAAATCAATTTTGGTCGAATTTGGGACCCACTCTAATTCTTTTACTGGCTAACTGCCGATTCTTAATACATTTAGTTTATTAAATAGGCATTACCTATTAAACAAATCGCTAACAACATTTTTGTCTGCTTTTTTTAATGATCAATTTTCCCTACAATCGCTAACATTATCCGCCATTGTGGGAAAGAGGTATTCATGAGCACGGCTAAACATAGCAAATTGATTATTTTAGGTTCTGGCCCTGCGGGTTATACCGCAGCTGTTTATGCAGCACGCGCCAATCTGAAACCTGTATTGATTACCGGAATGGAGAAAGGCGGTCAATTGACCACCACCACCGACGTAGAAAACTGGCCGGGTGATCCTGAAGGTCTTACTGGTCCAGCACTGATGGAACGGATGCATGCGCATGCAGAAAAATTCGATACAGAAATCGTATTCGACCATATCAACAAAGTTGACTTGCAAAATCGCCCATTCCGCCTGTTTGGTGATGGCGCGGAATACACCTGTGATGCACTGATTATTGCAACAGGTGCATCTGCACGCTATTTGGGCATGGAATCAGAGGAAGCGTTCAAAGGGAAAGGGGTTTCCGCCTGCGCAACTTGTGATGGTTTCTTCTACCGTAACCAGAAAGTAGCCGTTGTTGGTGGGGGTAATACCGCCGTTGAAGAAGCTCTGTATTTGGCAAATATCGCTGCTGAAGTTCATCTAATTCACCGTCGTGATAGCTTCCGTTCAGAAAAAATTCTGATTGACCGTCTAATGGAAAAAGTAAAAAACGGTAACATCGTACTGCACACTGACCGTACGTTAGATGAAGTGCTGGGTGATGAAATGGGTGTAACCGGTGTGCGTTTGAAATCAACCAAAGGTAACGAGACCGAAGAGTTGGCGGTTGCCGGTGTGTTCATTGCGATTGGCCATAGCCCTAATACTGCTATTTTTGGCGATCAATTAGCACTGGAAAATGGCTACATCAAAGTGCAGTCCGGCATTCAAGGTAATGCTACACAGACCTCTATTCCAGGGGTCTTCGCTGCTGGCGATGTCATGGACCATATTTACCGTCAGGCCATCACCTCTGCTGGGACAGGCTGTATGGCCGCACTAGATGCCGAGCGCTATCTGGATGGGTTAGTCAACGATAAATAACACTATTGGCATCACTGTTTAGCCAAATACAAGCGGGCAGCTGACAGATATGTGAGCTGCCCGTTTTACTTTCTGTTTTTACCCTTTATTTTTGTACGTGCTCATGTCAATGAAAAACAGCAAATTATTGATATTCGCTAATGCGGCAACTATCACGACCATTATGGTTTCACCTCATGACATGACGAGGTAATATTGCCCCTCGCTGGTGTACCACCTTCAATGGTGACAAACACTTTTTGATATTTTCCAGTACTCTGTGCAGAAAAAATTGCCCGATGAATAAAACACGACAGTATGAGTTGATTCGTTGGCTGAAAAGACAAAGCGCCCCCGCGCAACGTTGGCTCCGCCTGTCCATGTTACTTGGCCTCTTCAGCGGGTTATTGATCATCGCCCAAGCATGGTTACTCGCCACCTTGCTACAATCTTTGATTATTGACAAAGTACCCCGTGCGGCATTAACTGCCGATTTTGGGATGCTGGCAGGAACTTTTGCCGTACGTGCCGTGATCAGTTGGTTACGCGAACGAGTAGGGTTTATTTGTGGCATGAAAGTGCGGCAACAAATCCGCAAAATAGTACTAGACCGCTTAGAACAACTCGGCCCTGCTTGGGTTAAAGGCAAACCCGCTGGCAGCTGGGCGACAATTATTTTGGAACAAATTGAAGATATGCAAGATTACTATTCTCGCTATCTGCCGCAGATGTATTTAGCTGTTTTTATTCCAGTGCTCATTCTGATCGCTGTCTTCCCAATTAACTGGGCAGCAGGTTTAATCTTATTTGTCACCGCCCCCCTGATCCCACTATTTATGGCGCTGGTCGGTATGGGCGCGGCAGATGCCAACCGACGTAACTTTGTCGCACTGGCTCGCCTAAGTGGCAACTTCCTTGACCGCTTACGTGGCTTAGACACTCTGCGACTATTTAACCGCGCTAAAGCAGAAACCGATCAAATCCGTGACTCTTCAGAAGATTTCCGTCGTCGTACGATGGAAGTGTTGCGGATGGCATTCCTCTCCTCCGCCGTCTTGGAGTTTTTCGCCGCCATATCCATTGCTGTCGTCGCCGTTTATTTTGGTTTTTCTTATTTGGGGGAATTGAATTTCGGTAGTTATGGTCTTGGCGTGACTCTGTTTGCCGGTTTTCTGGTACTGATATTAGCGCCTGAATTCTTCCAGCCTTTGCGAGATTTAGGCACGTTTTATCATGCTAAAGCACAAGCCGTTGGGGCTGCTGAATCCCTAGTGACGTTTTTGAGCAGTGAGAGCGAAGCTATCGGCCAAGGTGACAAAGTGCTAAATGGCACCGATGCCATCGCTCTTGAAGCTGATGAATTAGAGATATTGGCACCAACAGGTGCTCATTTGGCCGGGCCACTCACCTTCTCTCTACCTGCGGGCAAGCGCGTTGCTATTGTTGGCCTAAGTGGCGCCGGCAAAAGCTCATTACTAAATCTGCTTCTGGGTTTTTTACCCTACCGTGGCTCGCTAAAAGTCAACGGAGTAGAACTACGCGAACTGAATCCACAAGCTTGGCGAAACCAATTGAGTTGGGTCGGCCAAAACCCGCACTTACCTGAACAAACGCTAATGACCAATATTTTGCTGGGCCAGCCTGATGCTGATAGCCGTCAATTACAGTCAGCGGTTGAACGTGCGTACATCAATGAGTTTCTCAATGAATTGCCGCAAGGATTGGATACGGAAGTAGGCGACCACTCTGCTCGACTTTCTGTTGGGCAAGCCCAACGGGTTGCCGTTGCCAGAGCACTGCTCAATCCATGCCGTTTATTGTTACTGGACGAACCTACTGCCAGTCTGGATGCCCACAGTGAACAATTGGTCATGAAAGCATTAGAGGAAGCTTCACGCCAGCAAACCACGCTGTTGGTCACCCATCAGTTGGAAGATACAGTGGGATATGATCAAATCTGGGTCATGGATAGTGGCCTTTTGGTTCAACAAGGTGATTACTCCAGTTTAAGTCAATCTGCCGGTTCGTTTGCCAATCTGTTGTCCCATCGCAGTGAGGAGCTTTAATTATGCGCGTACTTCTTCCTTTTTTGGCGCTGTATCGTCGTCATTGGTTCCTGATTTGTCTGGGTATAGTGCTGGCTATTATTACCCTGCTCGCCAGTATAGGTTTACTCACGCTATCGGGTTGGTTTCTAGCGGGAACAGCCATTGCAGGTCCCGCAGGGTTATATACGTTTAACTATCTACTACCAGCAGCTGGCGTGCGTGGGGCTGCAATAACTCGCACTGCGGGCCGCTATGCCGAGCGAGTTGTCAGCCATGACGCCACATTCCGTGTATTGGCGCATCTACGGGTATTTGCATTCCAGAAGATCCTACCGCTATCCCCTGCCGGTATTGCTCGTTTTCGCCAAAGTGAGCTACTGAATCGCTTAGTCGCCGATGTTGATACACTCGATCATCTCTATCTACGGGTGATATCACCGCTGGTTGCCGCCATTGTCATCATCGCTGCTGTGACTTTTGGTCTGAGTTATCTGGATGTCAATCTGGCCCTGACTCTGGGTACCATTCTTCTTGGGTTATTATTGTTAGTTCCGCTGGTTTTCTATCGTGCAGGTCGGCCTATTGGCCACGATTTGACTGATTTACGCGGGCTTTATCGTTCACAACTGACCTCGTGGCTACAGGGTCAGGCTGAGTTGTTAGTTTTTGGTGCATTACATCGCTTTCGTGTTTCATTAGAAGATATTGAACAACGTTGGATGGGCCGCCAAAAGCAGCAGGCTTCTCTGGCAGGTTTAGCACAAGCATTAATGATTCTGGCCTCAGGTCTGACAGTAACACTGATGTTATGGTTGGCTGCGGCAGGGATCGGTGGAAATAGCCAACCAGATGCATTGCTGGCCTTATTTGTCTTTACTTCTTTAGCGGCATTTGAAGCTCTACTACCCGTAGCGGGCGCGTTCCAACACTTGGGGCAAGTCATTGCCTCCGCAACTCGTGTTGGTCAGTTAATGGAACAAAAACCGGAAGTGACATTCCCTACTCGTGGCCCTGAGCCAGGCTCACAGGTGGCGCTAGAAGTGACAGGGTTGAGTTTTACCTATCCACAGCAACCCTTAGCTGTTTTACAGAACATATCGCTGTCAGTGACCGCAGGAGAGCATATTGCACTATTAGGCCGTACGGGTTGCGGCAAGTCCACATTATTACAGCTATTAACACGGGCTTGGGATGCCAATAAGGGCAAAATCACACTGAATGGGAAACCTTTAGCCAGCTATGATGAAGCTACATTGCGTCGGATGATGACGGTGGTCAGTCAACGGGTGCATATATTCAGCAGCACCTTGCGCGAAAACCTACTACTGGCCTGCCCAGATGCGTCTGATGCGCAACTAAAGGTGGTATTGCAGCAAGTTGGTTTAGCGAACTTGCTGGATAACAGCGAGGGGCTAAATGCCTGGATGGGTGATGGCGGACGTCCATTGTCTGGTGGTGAACAGCGGAGGCTAGGTATTGCCCGTGCACTGCTCCATCCAGCGCCACTTTTACTACTTGACGAGCCAACTGAAGGTTTGGATGCGGAAACCGAGCAACAGATTTTGTCGCTATTGCGTCAGCATTGTCAGGAAAAAAGCCTAATCATTGTAACTCATCGCTTACACGGTCTGGAGTATATGGATCGAATCTGCGTGATGGATGGTGGAAAAATCGTTGAGCAAGGTGATCATCAAAGCTTGTTGCAGAACAAAGGGCGCTATTACCAATTCCATCAACGGCACTGAGACAAAGGTGATGTGTGATCACCAATGGAACACAGGCAGATAATCAACAAATTTGTAGCTAATATTAAGTAAAGCTGCTGAAACCAAAGCAGTATTGTCTGTCATTGATGATTAAATCCAACCTTATGACGTGGCAGATAGCAAGCTAATATCTGCCACGCCAAACGCGAAGGATATGGGCCTGTAAACGTCACCAAGGGGATTTATGCGCATCACACAGCTTTCATCTCAATCATTCGTGTTCCCCTCCCCTGAGCTGGCTCTGCGCGAACCCAACGGGCTATTAGCTCTTGGCGGGGATTTATCTGCACCTCGCTTACTGGCAGCGTACCAACGAGGGATTTTCCCTTGGTTCAGTCCAGGTGAGATGATTTTATGGTGGTCGCCTGACCCTCGGGCGGTGTTGTTTCCTGAAGATTTACATATTAGTCGAAGCATGAGGCGCTTTCTGCGCCGTTGTCCTTATCGTTTTACACTCAATCATGCTTTTGAAGATGTCATCCGCGCCTGTGCTTCTCAACGCGATGAGGGAACTTGGATTGGTGAAGATGTACAGCGAGCTTATAGTCAACTTCATGCTTTGGGTCATGCCCATTCAGTTGAGGTTTGGTTGGAAAATGAACTGGTTGGCGGTTTGTATGGGATTGCTGTCGGTTCTCTGTTTTGCGGTGAATCCATGTTTAGCCGTGCTGACAATGCGTCAAAAAGCGCATTAATGGTTTTTTGTCATCATTTTACCCATCATGGTGGAGAACTGATTGACTGTCAGGTCCTCAACGCTCACACTGCGTCGCTGGGTGCGATTGAGATCCCACGCAACTTTTTTTTGCAGCAGTTGAGTCAACTCCAGTTTAGTCCACTACCGGCTGAATGCTGGTTACCGCAATCGTTGAATGTTTCATCCGCGATGCAGTAAAGCTCAACCACTGATAAAGAACCCCACATTAGGCTTTATCCCCCTCTTACCGGCAGACTAATTTTGCGGAAATGGTGCGATGACCGCCAACACTTCTTTACATAATGTGGGTTTTTCGGCATTATCTTGCCGGTTAAAAACTAAGGTAGTTACACCTAGAGGATTCGATGGCCAAAGAAGACAATATTGAAATGCAGGGCACCGTTCTTGATACGCTGCCGAACACCATGTTCCGTGTTGAATTGGAAAACGGGCACGTGGTAACCGCTCATATCTCCGGTAAAATGCGTAAAAACTATATCCGCATCCTGACGGGTGACAAAGTCACTGTAGAGCTGACCCCGTACGACCTGAGCAAAGGCCGCATTGTCTTCCGTAGCCGTTAATCGGCTAATCTGTCGCAAGTCGCCGACTCGCGAGCTCTGAGGATGTAGTCCCCCTCCGGCGCCCTTCCTATCATGGCAAGGGCGTTTTGCGTTTTCTTTTATTTGTCGGTTTGATGCGATCCATTCATCGCAAAACTTATTTATCGAACAAACAAAAGCAAAATGTGCAAAAAAATAAAAAGGGCGATAGCTAAATTAGCTTATCGCCCTTTATTTTTCTGAATATCAAACTATTACAGTATTAGCTACTGACTGACCTTAGTGAACCGCACCTTCAGTTTTGCGTTTCTGTGCGCTCTGAAACTCATAAGCCAGTTGCTGTTTCTCTTTATCCAGCCCAACGGTGACCGAACCACCATCAACTAGAGAACCAAACAGTAACTCGTTTGCCAGCGGTTTTTTCAGGTTTTCCTGAATGACCCGCGCCATTGGTCGTGCGCCCATTGCCTTGTCATAACCTTTATCAGACAGCCAATTGCGTGCTTCTTCGCTGACTTCCAGCGACACACCTTTAGCATCTAATTGCGCCTGCAATTCAACGATAAATTTATCGACGACTTGCTGGATTACGGCCGGTGACAAGTGGTTGAACCAAATAATGTTATCCAACCGGTTACGGAACTCCGGCGTAAACACTTTTTTGATCTCTTCCAGCGCGTCAGTGCTGTTGTCCTGTTGTTTAAAACCAATAGAGGTGCGCTGTGTTTCCCGCACACCGGCATTGGTGGTCATTACCAGAATGACATTACGGAAATCAGCTTTACGACCATTGTTATCCGTCAGTGTGCCGTTATCCATCACCTGCAATAACAGATTAAACACATCTGGATGCGCTTTCTCAATTTCATCCAACAACAGAACAGCATGCGGATGTTTTATGACCGCATCGGTTAATAGACCGCCTTGGTCGTAGCCAACATAGCCTGGAGGTGCACCAATCAGGCGGCTAACCGTATGACGCTCCATATATTCTGACATATCAAAGCGCAGCAGTTCGATATCCAGTGCTTTCGCCAATTGCACCGTGACTTCCGTTTTACCGACCCCAGTTGGACCAGCAAACAGGAAAGAACCAACAGGCTTATGCTCATGGCCCAACCCTGCACGACTCATCTTGATGGCCTCTGACAGTGCCTCAATGGCCTTGTCCTGACCGAATACCAACATATTCAGACGGTCGCTCAGATTTTTCAGTACATCGCGATCACTCGCAGATACCGTTTTTTCCGGTATACGGGCGATACGGGCAACCACGGATTCAATATCCGACACATTGACCGTTTTCTTACGCTTATTTACCGGCATCAGACGGCTACGCGCCCCTGCCTCATCAATTACGTCAATTGCTTTATCTGGTAGGTGGCGGTCATTGATATATTTAACCGACAGCTCCACCGCTGCACGTATTGCTTTCGCGGTATAACGCACATCATGATGCGCTTCATATTTTGGTTTCAAGCCATTGATAATCTGAACAGTTTCTTCCGGTGTTGGTTCAGTAATGTCAATTTTCTGGAAACGTCGCGCCAACGCACGATCTTTTTCGAAGATATTGCTGAACTCCTGGTAGGTCGTAGAGCCAATAACCCGGATCTTGCCACTGGATAACAGTGGTTTGATTAAGTTAGCAGCATCGACCTGCCCACCTGAAGCAGCACCCGCCCCGATAATGGTGTGAATTTCATCGATAAATAGGATGCTATCTTTGTCATTTTCCAACTGCTTCAGCAGCGCCTTAAAGCGTTTTTCAAAATCACCACGATATTTAGTACCGGCGAGCAGAGAACCTATATCTAATGAATATAATGTGCACTCTGACATGACTTCAGGAACATCGCCCTGCACTATTCGCCAGGCTAGACCTTCCGCAATAGCCGTTTTACCGACGCCAGACTCCCCCACCAACAGCGGATTATTTTTACGACGACGGCACAATACCTGAATGGTGCGTTCTAGTTCTTTGTCGCGACCAATAAGCGGGTCAATGCCGCCAACGCGGGCCAGTTGATTCAGATTGGTGGTGAAGTTTTCCATACGGTCTTCCCCTCCTGCCTGTTCTTCATTCACCGGATTTTCTGCATTCGGTGCTTGACCCGGTTCGTCCTTACGGGCGCCGTGGGAAATAAAGTTCACTACATCCAGACGGCTGACATCATGCTTACGTAGCAGATAGGCCGCCTGAGACTCTTGTTCACTGAAGATGGCGACCAGCACGTTGGCACCAGAGACTTCATTGCGCCCTGATGACTGGACGTGGAAAACCGCACGCTGTAACACGCGCTGGAAACTGAGCGTCGGCTGGGTGTCGCGCTCTTCTTCACTCACAGGTAATGTCGGTGTGGTTTGTTCGATAAACGCTTCCAGTTCTTGGCGTAATGCCACCAAGTCAACTGAACACGCTTCCAACGCTTCCCGCGCGGCTGGATTGCTTAGCAATGCCAGCAGTAGGTGCTCCACGGTCATAAACTCGTGTCTGTGCTCGCGCGCTCTGGCGAAAGCCATATTGAGACTGAGTTCAAGTTCTTGATTGAGCATAGGCACCTCCCAATAATTGCCTTAATCAGGCTTTTTCCAGCGTACAAAGCAACGGATGCTCGTTCTCCCTGGCGTATTGATTTACATGTGCGACTTTGGTCTCTGCCACCTCGGCAGTAAAAACACCACAAATCGCCTTTCCTTGGTAATGCACATTGAGCATCAGTTGTGTTGCACGTTCAATATCATAAGAAAAGAACTTTTGCAGAACGTCAATCACAAATTCCATCGGTGTGTAATCGTCGTTGTTTAGTATAACTTTATACATAGACGGCGGTTTGAGCGCCTCGATTTGTTTATCTTTGACTAAATGTTCAAAATTCAGCCAGTCGTTGTTCTTGCCCATTGCCTGCCCATCATTTCACTGAACCATACAGGAGCAACATCTCACTCCGGTTATAAGACCATTTCATGCAGATATCTATTATTATTTTAACATCACTTATGCCATAACGCCGCCAGAGAAAGAAGTTGGTGTATTCGCATTAAAAACGGTTAAATTGTATCCAAATAAGTACAATAGCGTTAGCTACATCAAACTTTGAAGAACTGCCTCAGTAAGACAAAAGCCGCCCCCTTGACGTTAAGGCCATTTCCACTAGAGTGTATTTTCGTGAGCTGTTGGAGTTTTAACCAATTCGCGCTCACTTTAACCAGTGATTACCTCATCTCGAACTAGAATAGCCTTGCGAGGAACGTAGAAGTATGGAGACGGGTACTGTTAAATGGTTCAACAATGCCAAAGGTTTTGGCTTTATTTGCCCTGAGGGCGGCGGCGAAGATATCTTCGCTCACTATTCAACTATCCAGATGGATGGCTACCGAACGTTAAAAGCAGGTCAGATGGTTAACTTTGATGTCCATCAGGGACCAAAAGGAAACCATGCCAGCCTCATTGTTCCAATCGGGTTAGAGGTGGTATTGCAAGAAGCTGTACCGCAGGAACTCGCTGCATTGGCCTGACACCGCGCACTTCTCTGCCTGTTTATCTCAAGCATACCATCACCTAAAACACGCTGGTGCCAAAGGTATTGCCAAGGCGATTTGTTGCTATCTTACATCGATAACCATTCAAACATCTGTTCAAAATGCCAGCCAACAATGACTGGCATTTTTCTTTATTACTTTCCTATTATGCGGCCAACGTCGCTAATATCAACCCTTGACTCAATGTCAATTATTCACGTGCTAATGCATCAATAGGATTTAACCGTGCAGCACTGCGGGCCGGTAGATAGCCAAACACTACCCCTATTACCGTTGAGCACAGGAAAGCACTGAATAATGCCATTGGAGGGAAAGCAATTTGCCAGTTAGGTAAAAACATTTCCACAACCAAACCAATAGCAAAGGAGAGTGAAATACCGAGCGCCCCACCGACCAGACAAACCAAGATCGCCTCAATTAAAAATTGCTGCATAACATCACTGGAACGCGCGCCTACGGCCATACGAATACCTATTTCACGGGTACGCTCCGTTACCGACACTAGCATAATATTCATGACACCAATCCCACCAACCACCAGCGAAATCACTGCCACCAATGTCAGAAACAGTTGCATGGTTCGAGTGGTTTTCTCCGCGGTTTGCAGCAAGCTATCCATGTTGTAGGTGAAGATATCTTTCTTACCATGGCGCATAGTCAATAACCTGACCAACTGCTGTTCGGCCTCTTTGCTGCTATAGCCCTCTTTGATGCGAATAGTGATCGAGTCAAAATAGGAACGGCCCATCAAGCGACTCGCCATGGTGCTATAAGGAACCCATACTCTCAGCGCTTTACTGCTACCAAACATGGATTGCTTTTCCTCCACCACCCCCACAACCGTTGCAGGCATATTGCCAATCAATATGACCTGTCCGACCACCTCTTTAAGATGCGGAAACAAGCGGCGCTGAGTATTACGGTCAATGACCACGACTTGCGATTGGCGTTCAACCTGCTCACGGGTGATGGCCGTTCCTTGTTCGAGTTTCATACCATACACTCGAAAATACTGTTCGCTAACCCCGGAGACGCTGGCCGCCACATCAATATTGCCATACCGCAGCCGCATACTACCGGCGATAGTCGGGGATACGGCACTGACATAAGCTTGCGCTTTCAATGCAGTCATATCATCGTGGACCAGCGCTTGCCGGGTACTGGGGTCGTCATCACCAAAATCTTTGCCCGGATAGACATCAATCGTATTAGTGCCAATTGCCCGAATATCTGCCAATACCAACTGTTTCGCCGCATCACCAACGACCAAGATGGAGACGACAGATGCAATCCCGATAATGATGCCCAGCATCGTCAGCGCAGTACGCATTTTGTTGGCTGACATTGCACGCCAGGCCATCAATAGCGCCTCACGGAAACGACCGGCTAATTGTTGCCATGATGGTGCTGGTGGCGTCAGGCTGATAGCTTCCGACGTGGTGACTGTTTGCGCTGCTTTCGAACCAGAGTCGGCCATAATGCGGCCATCTTTGATTTCAATAATCCGCTCCGCCTGAGCAGCAACATTCGGATCATGGGTCACGATAATTACCGTGTGCCCTTGCTGTTGTAGCTGTTTCAGGATAGCCATGACTTCGACACTGGAATGGCTATCCAGTGCCCCAGTCGGTTCATCAGCCAAAATCACCTGCCCGCCGTTCATCAATGCACGGGCAATACTGACTCGCTGCTGTTGCCCACCAGAGAGTTGATTAGGCTGATAACCAACACGTTCGCCTAACCCCAAGCGGGTTAATAACATGGTCGCCCGTTCACGGCGTTCATTTTTGCCCAAACCAGCATAAACAGCAGGGACTTCCACATTATGAGCGGCACTCAAGTGAGGCAGCAGATGGTAGCGCTGGAAAATAAAACCAAAATG
The DNA here is from genome assembly GCF_044905075.1 of Yersinia vastinensis. NCBI lineage: Bacteria > Pseudomonadati > Pseudomonadota > Gammaproteobacteria > Enterobacterales > Yersiniaceae > Yersinia > Yersinia vastinensis. The sequence goes on along the minus strand of NZ_CP173260.1, from coordinate 1,782,678 downwards.
CTCACGACGCAATGCCGCCAGCGCATCATTATCTAATGCCGCAACATCTTGGCCGGCGACACGGTAAACACCGGCACTCGGCTTATCCAAACAGCCAAGAATGTTCATCAGTGTCGATTTACCTGAACCGGAAGCACCAATGATAGCTACCAGCTCGCCAGCATGGATAGTAAGTGAGACATCCTGTAAAACATCAACGGTTTCTTCGCCGGACTGATAGCTACGACGGATGCCTTTTAGTTCAAGCAATGCCGACATTATGCTTCCTCCGCCCCGCCGCGGCTCACAATGACATCCTCACCCACTTTCAAGCCCGAAACCACCTGCGCATCGACGTTATTACGGATGCCAATGGTCACTTCGCGTTTTTCTTCCTTGCCATCTTTCAGTACCGCGACCTGATAGCGATTAGTCCCCAACTCATCCCCTAGCGCTGACAACGGGATAACCATCGCTTGCGGAATATTCGCTAACTGAATTGATACCTGCGCAGTCATTTGCAGGCGCAATAATCGATCCGGATTCGGTACTTCAAAACGCGCTGAATAGAAAATGGCATCATTCACTTTTTCTGGTGTAGGTTGAATGTCTTTTAATACCCCATCAAAGCGTTTCCCAGGATCGCCCAGTACGGTGAAAGACGCTTTCATTCCCGGTTTGAGGTGAATAACGTCAGCCTCTGAAACTTGTGCATTCACTAGCATAGTGCTCATATCTGCCAGCGTCAGAATATTGGGTGCTTGTTGCGCGGCAATCACAGTTTGGCCTTGTAAGGTTGTGATTTGCACCACATCACCATCCATTGGAGCCGAAATCTTGGTGTAGTCCAGATTAATGTTGGCGGTATCCAGACTGGCCTTAGCTTTGTTAATCTGCGCATTGATAGTCTCAACTTGCGCCTTTTTCACCGCCAGAGTCGTGGTTGCTTGATCCAAGTCTTGACGTGAAACCACCTGTAATTTCGCTAAGTCTTGTTGGCGACGCAGTGTCACTGCAGCCAGTTGCATCTCGGCTTTCGCCTGCCCTAACTGTGCATTCAAATCCTGCAATGTGGCTTCCACTTCTTTAATTTGGTTTTGCGCCTGCTGTGGGTCAATCATCGCTAGCAATTGCCCTTGCTTAACTTGATCGCCAATTTCCACATACAGTTTTTCTAACTGTCCGCTGACCTGCGCACCAACATCGACTTTACGCACAGCATCAAGTTTACCGGTTGCCAGTACATTTTGTTGCAGGTCACGATTAGCCACTTTTACGGTTTGAAATTGAACCGGTGCAGGCGCCATTAGGTGCCTAATAATGAAAAAGCCACCGATAACTAACGCAGCAATTGCGATAAACCATCGGCGCTGACTTCTACTTAACTGCATCAAAGCAATTACCTTCCTTAAATTGAAATAACTAATCCGCTGAAAATAGCATCGGAAATTCTCATTTAGCTAAACCAGATATCAATGCCCATAGAGCAACAGGTGAAATCTAAGATGCATTGAGACTCCGTTTAGTTCCTGTTTGTTTCAATGTCGCTGGAAATATATTGATATAACGGATTTCATCATGCATAACATTAACAATACCGCATTAATCCCTAACAATATTAACCGTTGGGGGTTAATTACATTGCTATTCAAAGGTCATCAAGCACTCGGTGGTTCATGGAAAGAATTACAGTTTCGGCTTAAATTTATTGCTCGGGCCTTAATCTGCCCAAGGTTGACCTTTAACTTCCTCGGTGTTTTGGTGAAGCAGCCTCTTCTCAACAGCATACTACGCGCTCAACCTGATTTGCCTTGTAAATTACATCGTCCGTATCTGGCCAATACACTTAATAACCGCCAGAAACTTGGGGTACTACAGGATCATTTCCAGCTGATGAATCAATGTATGCCTGAATCATTACGTCATAACTATTTGCATTACTTGCCTTATAAACTGGCAGAGTTAACGGGCAAAAATGATGAAAAGTATTCTCTTTATTTGGGCTGTTTTCCGAAACTCAATAAAGAAGGCGAAATTACGCTGATGCTCGCCAATGAGCAACAGCAAACACTGGCACTGCTGACGTTCAGTCTCTTTTATTATCAAAATCAAAAAACTTTATTTATTGGTGGGTTACAGGGCGCAGATAATGGAACCCCGCACAGCGAAATTCAAACCAGCACTAAAGCTTGTTACGGCTTATTCCCTAAACGTTTAGTTTTGGAGGCCACTGGCTGTTTGGCTGAATTGATGGGAATAACTAATATTATCGCTGTAGGAAATGCCACTCATATTTATCAAAACTGGCGTTACCGGGCGAAGAAAAAAGATAAATTGCACGCAGATTACGATAATTTCTGGATTTCTCTGGGTGGAACACAGTGCACGGATGGTCATTTCCGCTTACCGGCCAGAATTGCACGTAAGCCGATTGAAGATATTGCCAGTAAAAAACGTGCCGAATATCGCCGCCGTTATCAGTTGCTTGAACAGCTTGAGAGCGGTCTGAGCGCGCATTTTACCCGCAACTAAACTCAGACCGCCTACATTCCCGCTAATCAGCACGTCCGCGCGCTAACCACACCACACGAGAAAACATTTTTTTCAGTAACGGGGGGATCGACTCTACCCCCCAGTCCCGCGCTTGGCTGGCAACCTCAATGGCTAAATCTGGCTTGGACGTGCGATGAATCGCTTTCTCAATCACCCTACGTGGCTGCATTTTGGCATTATCCGGAATGCCGGAGATCCGGTGATACACCCCGTCAAAACCTTCGCGATACAAAAAGTGCTCCATATCGGGTGCCGGTAATATCGTCAAGCGATCACGTTCATGGTCACGGCCATCATCCGCCATATTCCGTACCGTCGCGGCATACTTTTTACCCGCATCATCACCATCAGTCAGAACATGCCACTGTATTCCCATCCTGTTGGCAAATTTCAACAATGGGCGCAAACCACTCTGTGCAAATTCAATAACTTTGACCCCCTCAGCTTCAAAGTGATAACCACACTGGCGTGCTAATTCATTGAGTAACCAAATTTCTGTTTCACCTTCAACCAGTAGCCAACAACGAGCAAACAGTGCTGAAGGGCGGTTAAAACGAATATGGAAAGCGATGCGGCGGCTATCTTCAGAACTCATTCCTCGTGGGCCAAGACGGTAAGTGGCAACTTTAGAAGACTCACGGACCAACCGACAAATACTCTCGATTGGCACTAATGAGATTAACTCACCTGAGTTGGTGGTGGTGATGCGTTGCAGAGGAAGTTGACTGAGCAGCCCCCAAGCAACAGACAGCATAATCGGATGTAAACGGGTTTCAGGGTCTTCTACCAGCAGCAGTGGTCGAGCATGTGGGTCAAGGCTTAACGGCCCCTTTGCTTGCAGCAATGTTGAAAACATTCCCAGTAGAATTAATCGCATACTGCGGCTATTTGGCTCCGCGACCATGCGATTAATACTATCGAGAGCGAGCCAAGCCTCACGCTCCGGCTGCGGACGATAGCGATGATTACGCAAATTTGCTGACTGCGACCCCTGCTCGGCAAAGTAGTGCTCCAGCAGCTGGCGCATCGCTTCCAACCCTTGGCGCAGCTCAGAATTCGTCAGTTTCTGTGGATTACGCACTAACTCGCGACTCAACTGATCCAATTGTTGATTCAATGCGGCCTTATCAGGTTCACGATTATTTTCAGCAGCGGTATTGCGTAGACGACGGATAAAACGCGCATCCCGCAATCGCAATACGGGATGAATACGAATCACTCCCCGCGCCAATTTTTCAATATCGTGCAAAGCGAGTGGTTGCCCTTCTAAGTCGAGGAAACTACGCCAAGTGCACACCGTGTCGTCGTCCGCCAACTCCCCCTCGATACGATAATAAATACGATGTAAACCATCGTCGTTTTTTATCCATAGCGGCGCTAACTGGCGATAACGGGGGGCTCGCCAGTGACCAATATCTTTTTCGCAAAACGTGAAGATAATTTGTAAATGACGTTCTTTGGCACTTTCATCGCCCGCTGGGTGATAAAAATCCTGCGAGGTGAAATGATAAAGTTGAGGTTCGGGGGACAACAGTAATGTTAAGGCGTCTAATAAGCTGGATTTGCCCCAGGCATTCTCACCGATGAGCACTGTATTATCATCAAGATTCAATGAAATGCGATTAATTCCGCGAAAACCAACAATATCGACACGTTCAAGATACATGCTACGCCTCCGGTGCGAATGTATTCATACTGATATTATCAGATAGCGGGCTTAATCTATTACCTGATTATCTGAAACAAAAAAACCTTATAGGTCAAGTACCACGGCAACCGGTGTTGCTTTACTCTTTCCCTGATTTTAGATAGCTTATTGCGCCACAGCCCATTATTCATCTGCAAATAATACCCAAAGTCATTGGCATTTCAGTAAGCCTCAATGAAAAGCGGTATAGGACGGTATAACTCGTGTATTCAGGATTGCTAATCATTCTTTTGCCGTTAATTATTGGTTATCTGATCCCACTTAGCCGCAAATCATTAATTCAGTTGATCAACCGCTTATTGAGCTGGATGGTCTACGTTATTTTATTTTTTATGGGCATCAGCCTGGCATTTCTGGAAAATCTCAGCGCTAACTTGCTGCTTATTTTCCAATATACCAGCGTCTTTTTTCTGTGTATTTTTTGCGCCAATTTATTCGCCCTGTTTTTACTTGAACGCAAAACTCCTTGGAAAAACACGCATCGTCAGGAAGCGTTACCGTCACGTCTGCATATGGCGTTGGAATCATTAAAACTGTGCGGTGTGGTCATTGTTGGTTTTCTGCTGGGGTTGACCCAATGGGCATGGTTGCAGTTTGCCGCGCAGGGTAGCGAATTGGCGTTGATCTTCCTGCTCTTTTTAGTGGGCATTCAATTACGTAACAGTGGCATGACTTTACGCCAAATTGTCTTAAACCGCCGAGGCACCATTGTAGCGTTTGTGGTGGCGGTCAGTGCATTAGCTGGCGGTGTACTCGCCGCAGTCTTGATGGGGTTACCAATTAAAACTGGATTGGCTATGGCTTCTGGCTTTGGCTGGTATTCATTGTCAGGTATTTTATTAACCGACACATTCGGCCCAGTAATTGGAAGTGCCGCATTCTTCAACGATTTGGCCCGCGAATTAGTGGCTATTATGCTGATTCCAACCTTGGTACGCCGTAGTCGCTCCACAGCACTGGGCTTGTGTGGTGCGACCTCAATGGACTTTACTCTGCCGGTATTACAGCGCAGTGGTGGTATAGAAATGGTTCCCGCAGCTATCGTACACGGCTTCTTACTGAGTTTGCTGGCTCCTGTCTTGATTGCTTTCTTTTCCTCTTAATCTTCCTGTTGCGCAGAGGGTCTCTTGGCTCACTGCGCTACATTCCCATCAAAACTGAATAAATTCTCATTCGCAGCAAAAGTTGCGCCAAATCAAAACAAGTTAAAGTTGCATAAGAAAAGCCTTTTTAAACCTCCATAGCGCATCTATGCTTTTAAACACGCATTACAAATGCAACTTTAAAAGGAAAAACAATTATGTTCTGTGTGCAATGTGAACAAACCATCCGAACACCTGCGGGCAATGGCTGCTCTTATGCGCAGGGTATGTGCGGAAAAACCGCCGAAACCTCTGATTTACAAGATTTATTGGTTGCCGTACTACAAGGGCTTTCAGCGTGGGCACTGACAGCCCGCGAGCTTGGTATTGTTGACCATCAAATTGATAGCTTTGCACCCAGAGCCTTTTTCTCAACCTTAACCAATGTAAACTTTGATTCTGACCGCATCATCGGTTATGCCAAAGAAGCCATTCTATTACGCCAGTCACTGGCTATCCGTTGCCGCCTGCTCGATAGCACCATCACTGTCGATCATCCGCTGGCCGAACTGCAATTGCAGTCAGACGACATTCCTACCCTGCTACAACAATCACAACAATTTGCGCTGAACAGTGACAAAGCCGATGTTGGTGATGATATTCATGGTTTGCGGATGCTGTGTTTGTATGGTCTGAAGGGAGCGGCGGCCTACATGGAGCACGCACATGTGCTGGGCCAGTATGATGAACAAATTTATGCCCAATACCATGCCTATATGGCGTGGTTGGGCACACAGCCACGTGATGTCGATACCCTGCTCAATAACGCCATGGGTATTGGCAAAATGAACTTCAATGTCATGGCTATTTTAGACCGTGGTGAAACCCAAGCTTACGGTGATCCACAGCCAACGTCTGTTAACGTGCGCCCAGTTGCCGGTAAAGCCATTCTGATTTCCGGCCATGACCTCAAAGACTTACAAATGCTACTGGAGCAGACACAGGGAACCGGAGTGAATATTTACACCCACGGTGAAATGTTGCCCGCCCACGGTTATCCAGAATTGAAGCGCTACCCGCATTTAGTGGGTAACTACGGCAGCGGTTGGCAGAATCAGCAGACGGAATTTGCCAAATTCCCCGGCCCTATCTTGATGACATCCAACTGTATCATTGACCCGAATGTGGGCCATTATGGCGACCGCATCTGGACACGTAGTATCGTTGGCTGGCCAGGTGTCAATCATTTGGAAGGTGAGGATTTTGCACCCGTGATTGAACAAGCACAAAGCATGGCGGGTTTCCCATACAATGAGCTAGAACATCTGATTACGGTGGGCTTTGGTCGCCAAACACTACTGAATGCTGCCGACACTGTCATTGATTTGGTTGCGAGTAAAAAATTACGCCACGTGTTTTTGGTCGGCGGATGTGATGGTAGTCGCACAGAGCGCAGTTACTTCACTGACTTTGCCCGCAGTGTACCGCAAGACTGCATCATCATGACTCTGGCTTGTGGCAAATATCGCTTCAACAAACTGGATTTTGGGACGTTGGAAGGATTGCCGCGCTTACTGGATGTCGGTCAATGTAACGATGCCTATTCAGCGATTATGCTGGCAGTGAAGCTGTCAGAAAAACTAGGTTGTACCGTCAATGACCTGCCACTAAGCTTGGTGCTGTCTTGGTTTGAACAAAAAGCCATTGTTATTCTACTGACCTTATTGTCATTGGGCGTAAAAAATATCTATACCGGTCCAACTGCGCCGGGATTCCTGACCGACAATCTGATGGCCATTCTCTATGAGAAATTTGGTATGCGGCCAATCACTACCGTAGAACAGGATATGAACGAGATTTTGGGCCAGTAAGCCGAAAACAACCTGCCCGGTTAATGCATTTCTTATCTCTGACCGGGCTTTTACTCATGGTTTTTTACTGTTTTTTTTGCCTATTATCCAGATTCGTTGTGAGGCCCCGATGACCGATTTTATCCCAACCGATTGCCCAACGCCCCTCTGCCCAAATCGCATGCAAGTCCATTCTATCGTGCAAGAAACCCCCGATGTCTGGAGCTTGCACTTAATTAATCATGATTTTTACCCCTATTTGCCGGGGCAGTATGCCTTAGTCAGCATCTGTAACAGTGATGAGACTCTGCGGGCTTATACGCTTTCTTCTACTCCCGGTTTAAGTCCCTTTATCCAATTAACAGTGCGCTGTCTGGCCGACGGAAAAGGTTCCCGCTGGCTGACTCAACAGGTCAATGAGGGGGATTATCTGTGGCTGTCAGATGCTCAAGGTGAATTTACTTGCGCCCATTTTGATGACGACCATTATCTGATGCTCGCCGCTGGGTGCGGTGTCACTCCTGTCATGTCGATGTGTCGCGACTTGTTAGCCCGACGCGCGCAAGCTGATATCCGGGTGATTTTTAATGTCCGAACACCTGCGGATGTCATTTTTGCAGATGAATGGCAAAGACTATTGCAACACTATCCACAGCAATTACAACTCACATTAATGGCTGAGTCAGAAGCCACTGCTGGGTTTATTGCCGGGCGAATCAATGCGCAGGTTATGCAACAAGTTGCCCCAGACATTGCCCGCCGTCGCGTCATGACATGCGGGCCTGCTCCCTATATGGATTGGGTCGAGCAATATTGTCGCGAACAGTCGGTTCCCAGTGATCATTTTCAGAAAGAGCAATTCCGCCCCACTGATGAGGCGATTGATACCAGCAATGAATTGACAATGACCATCAGCCACCCGCTGCGCAGCGTGAAAGTTCCAGTCGGCGCGTCGCTCCTATTTGCGCTGGAGCAGCACAAAGTCCCAGTGATGGCAGCTTGTCGTGCCGGTGTTTGTGGTTCGTGCAAAACGCGCATTCTACATGGCGAATATACCACGACCAGCACCATGACATTAACGCCAGAAGAGATTTCCCAAGGCTATGTTTTGGCTTGCAGTTGTCAGTTACAAGGGGATATTCAACTGGCCTAAAGTCTATTTTTAACTGCCCCATCGCGGTCTCTCTCTACCATTAATGGGGCAAATATTGTTAAACGCGCCATACTTTGACCTCATAGAATAATGACTCGCCATTAATCCTTGAGGGAACAACAATGAAGCAAACTGTGGCAACACTGGTCGCAAAAACGTTGGAACAAGCTGGCGTTAAGCGAATTTGGGGGGTAACCGGGGATTCACTCAATGGCTTGAGTGATAGCCTGCACCGCATGGGCACGATTGAATGGCTGGGCACTCGCCATGAAGAAGTTGCTGCTTTCGCTGCTGGCGCTGAAGCGCAACTCACCGGGCAACTGGCCGTATGTGCGGGGTCCTGTGGCCCTGGCAACCTGCATCTGATTAATGGCTTGTTTGATTGCCATCGCAACCATGTCCCGGTTCTGGCTATCGCCGCACACATTCCCTCCAGCGAAATTGGTAGCGGCTATTTTCAAGAAACCCACCCGCAAGAACTGTTCCGCGAATGCAGTCACTACTGTGAATTGGTCTCCAACCCAGAACAATTACCCCGAGTGCTGGAAATTGCCATGCGTAAAGCCATCCTTAATCGAGGGGTTTCAGTGATTGTGTTACCCGGTGATGTAGCGTTGCAAGCTGCACCAGAGGATGCCGCCGTGGTGTGGCAAACACCTAAATTACCGCTAGTTCAGCCGCCAATGAGCGAGTTGAATATTTTGGCACAGACATTGAACAAGGCGAAAAACATCACTTTGATGTGCGGCAGTGGTTGTGCCGATGCCCACGATGAAGTGGTGAAATTAGCTGAAATGCTTCAAGCGCCTGTGGTGCATGCCCTGCGCGGCAAAGAACATATTGAATGGGATAATCCCTACAGCGTGGGAATGACCGGCCTGATTGGTTTCTCCTCTGGCTATCACGCCATGATCAATGCCGAGACCTTGGTGTTGCTGGGAACACAATTCCCCTATCGCGCATTTTACCCAACCAACGCAAATATCATCCAGATTGACATCAACCCGGGGAGTATCGGGGCTCACTGCCCGGTCAATATGGCTCTGGTTGGTGACATCAAAACGACGCTGGGTGCCCTATTGCCCCAGTTGGAAGCTAAAAGTGATAACACATTTTTGACCAAAGCGCTGGAGCACTATCGCACCACCCGTAAAGATCTCGATGGGCTGGCAACAGCTAATGACAATCAACCCATTCACCCACAATATCTGGCACAACAAATCAGCCGCCATGCCACTGATGATGCCATTTTTACTTGCGATGTTGGCACTCCCACGGTGTGGGCTGCCCGTTATCTGGAAATGAACGGCAAACGGCGCTTACTCGGATCGTTTAATCACGGTTCAATGGCCAATGCCATGCCACAAGCTATTGGAGCACAAGCCACCGACCTCAATAGACAAGTGGTTGCTCTGTGTGGTGATGGCGGATTCACCATGCTGATGGGGGATTTCCTCACCTTGGCGCAACTAAAATTGCCGGTAAAAATTGTGGTATTTAATAACAGTGTACTGGGCTTTGTAGCAATGGAGATGAAAGCCGGGGGCTATCTAACCGATGGCACTGACTTACATAACCCAGACTTTGCCGCCATTGCTAATGCTGCGGGCATCAAAGGGATCCGGGTAGAAAAAGCCTCTGAATTAGATGCCGCACTGGAGAGCGCTTTTGCCCATCCGGGGCCAGTCTTAGTGGACGTTGTCACCGCCAAGCAAGAGCTATCAATGCCACCACAAATCAAATTTGAGCAAGCCAAAGGATTCAGCCTTTACATGCTTAGGGCAATCATTAATGGCCGAGGTGATGAGGTGGTCGAGTTGGCAAAAACTAACTGGCTGCGTTAAGTGCCGACACGCCAATTCATAAAATATCTTCTTTGTCTTTCCGGCCAATGATATCGGCTTTATACCGATATCATTGGCAAATAATGATTGTATTTTTCTCCCTCAGCTAACAGTTTTCATATTGCATACAGATGAAAATTGAGCTGGTGCATGAGGCTGTTTTATATCAATCATGTGCGGCGTAAAATCACAATACAATCGAATCTTTCTCGGGGATAAATAAAATGGCAAAAAACACTATGTCAGATTTCTCGCCCTCCGCGGAGCTAATTTGCATACTCAGAGCAAAATCTTATGGCGAAAAAAGGGAAGGATACAAAACAGATGACTATATATCATTATTAATCTCACACTCCTTAACCTCATTTTTTTCAATGACACAAAAATCATTCTTGATGCCAGGCAATATTCTTTCGCCACAGATACCGGCAGGCAGTTATGAATTTTTAATTAGCCGAACAAAATATATAGATGAATTTTTTCAATTACATGCCAGTGAGTTTGCCAATATCTTTATTCTTGGTGCCGGTTTTGATTCCAGAGTGATCAGATTTCAGAACCAGCTACAACAAAGCTGTGTTTATGAATTTGACCATCCAGTATCGCAAAAGAATAAAATAGCAAAGTTACAAGAGCTTAGTATCCCCACTCCACCAAACCTGCGCTATATCCCCACTGATTTTAATCAGAGAAATTTGGCTGAAATTTTGCAGGAATTTCCAAATCGAGCAGGAGAAAAACACCTGTTTCTTCTTGAGGGGTTAATCATGTATTTACCCCCTGACACTGTGGAGAGTATTTTCTCTGCGATTAGCTCATATGCCCCCACTGGCAGTGAAATTATCTTCGACTATGTTTATTCCGATGTCCTCACCGGAGATAACACCTCATATGGTTCAATAGAAGTCTTTGAAGGGTTAAGAAATATTGGTGAACATTGGATTTTTGGTATAGAGAAAGAACATCTGGAGACTTTCCTAAATAGCCATCATCTAAAACTGCTTGATGAGATGGATGCCAACGCGCTGGAACAGCAATTTTTTACGAATAAAGAAGGCAAGCCGCTAGGGCGACTGAATACAGCGCTGGCTATCGCACACGCAATTAAATAAAAAACAGAATAAAATCAGCAAATAAACCGGACTCTCAGACGTAATCTGTTATTTAAAACAAATAACGTGTGAGTAGGCTTTTTTGTTTCAATATTCTCGCTATGATGAAACAACTCTTTTCTTTATCTAGCCCGTGAGAAAATTATGCTGATTGATTTACGTAGTGACACAGTAACGCAACCAAGCGCTGAGATGCGCAATGCTATGGCCAATGCCGAAGTGGGTGATGATGTATATGGTGATGACCCAACGGTGAATGCTTTGGAGGCAGAAGCTGCGCGGTTATCCGGTAAAGAAGCGGCATTATTTTTGCCGACCGGCACCCAAGCAAATCTGGTGGCGCTGCTCACTCATTGTCAGCGCGGAGAAGAGTATATTGTTGGCCAAAAGGCGCATAACTACTTATATGAAGCGGGTGGAGCTGCAGTTCTCGGCAGCATCCAGCCGCAACCTATTGATGCCAATGATGACGGCACACTGCCTTTGGACAAGGTTCTGGCAGCTATCAAACCCGATGATATTCATTTTGCCCAAACTCGGCTGTTAAGTTTGGAAAATACCCACAGTGGTAAAGTCTTGCCACTCAGTTATTTGCAGCAAGCTTGGGCATTGACTCGTGAAAAGAAACTCGCGCTGCACATTGATGGCGCACGTATATTTAATGCTGCTGTAGCATTGAATGTTCCACTGAGTGAAATCAGCCAATATTGCGACACGCTAACCATTTGTCTTTCCAAGGGCTTGGGAACACCTGTTGGTTCCCTGCTGTGCGGCAGTGCTGAATATATTCATCGTGCCCGTCGCTGGCGCAAAATGACCGGCGGTGGCATGCGGCAGGCCGGCATTCTAGCGGCTGCGGGGTTATACGCATTGGAACATAACGTCGCCCGGCTCAAAGATGACCACGATAATGCGCTCTGGCTAGAGCAGCAATTGCGCGCATTGGATGTCGAAATTGTGGCCCCCGGAGCACAAACTAACGTGCTGTATATTAAGCAATCTGCCGATTTCGCTACCAAACTTGGCCCTTGGATGCGCGAACGTGGCGTATTAATCAGCGCAGCCCCTATCACTCGGATGATTACTCACATCAATATCAGTCGTGCAGATCTGGAAAAAGTGGTTGCATTGTGGCGCGAATTTTTGGCCGAGCAGCGCTCATGACGCCACAACGGATATTAGTGCTAGGTGCTAGTGGCTATATCGGCCAACATCTGGTGCCCAGACTCAGTCAGCAAGGGCACCATGTCGTTGCTGCTGCACGCCGTATTGAGTGGCTGAAAGAGCAACCATGGCTAGGTGTTGATTGCCGCTTTGTTGACCTTTATCAACCCGCAACCCTCAGTGCCGCCTTGCAAGATATTGATGTTATTTACTATCTAGTGCATGGCATGGGAGACGGACAAGATTTGATTGAGCAGGAACGTATTGCTGCCAACAATGTGAAAACAGCGCTTCAACAACATCTAGCCGACGCATCCTCTTCGGTAAAGCAGATCATTTATTTGGGCGCATTGCAGCCGGATGATAATAGCTCCGCTCATCTGATTGCCCGTAAACTGACCGGCGACTTGCTGCGTCAAAGCGGTATCCCCGTGACAGAACTGCGCGCCAGTATCATCGTCGGCCCTGGCTCTGCCGCCTTTGAGGTGATGCGCGATATGGTTTACAACTTGCCCATCCTGACGCCTCCGCGCTGGGTGCGTTCAAAATCATCCCCAGTTGCGCTGGAAAACTTGCTGGTGTACTTAACCGAATTACTCAATCATCCGGCCCCCGAAAACCGTATTTTTGATGTTGCTGGGCCGGAATATATTAGCTATCAGACCCTATTTGAGCGCTTTATTGCCATCAGTGGTAAACGGCGCTGGCTGGTCCCTATTCCATTGCCAACCCGTTTTATCTCAGTCTACTTCATCAGCATGATCACCTCTGTACCCACCTCGATTGCCAGTGCATTGATTGAAGGACTGAACCACGATTTACCGGCTGACGGCCAAGCGTTACAGGCGCTTATCCCCCAACAACTCATCCGGTTTGACGATGCAGTCAAAGAGACATTGCGTCGTGAGGATGAAGTCGTAGATTCACCTGATTGGGGATATGACCCTGAGGCGCGTGCTCGCTGGCGGCCGGGTTATGGTTTTTATCCTAAACAGGCCGGCTGCCAACTCTATACCACCGCATCCAGTGAAGCACTGTGGCATGTGGTACAACAAATTGGCGGCAAAGAGGGCTATTTCTATGGTAATCCACTCTGGAAAATCCGAGCCTGGATGGATGATATTGCTGGCGGCGGCGTTGTCTATGGCCGCCCGGATCGAGAAACACTGGAATTGGGTGACCTGATTGATGGCTGGAAAGTGATTACGCTAAAACCCTTACGTCAATTAGCGATGATGTTCGGCATGAAAGCACCGGGTTTAGGGCGTTTGACATTTACTATCAAAGAATTGGGTGGGCGTCGGAGTTTTGATGTCCGGGCATGGTGGCATCCGGCCGGTTTTAACGGATTACTGTATTGGTTTGTGATGATGCCAGCGCACCTATTTATTTTCCGGGGTATGGCCAAACGAATCACGACCTTAGCCGAACAATATGACCGCGAAAAAAACCAAGAAAGTCGCGCTCTGCCCAGTTCAAAGAATGACAAGCATACCCAATAGATTCCAAGATACAGGTAGGCGGCAAAGGAGAAACAAATCGGTCGGGAACCGATTTGAGCAGCGCCTGCGCGAGTCAGCAGGATGCGCCTCAAGGATGAGGTTCATTAATCCCGATGAGTTTACATCAGTCAGTGATTCGGGTGAGCGAGAGCAGCCAACCCCCCCCGGTGACTTGAAAGATGAAAGGTATAAGTCGTTTCTGATTGCATAGCGCATCATTTCACGGAAGAATGGCATCTTATTTGCTGGGCGAATAATTCGAAGCTCTAGCATTCTGATTCTTGGTGGGAACCGAATTCGTTATGAAGGTATTGGTTACCGGTGCAACCTGCGGGTTAGGCCGAAATGCCGTTGAATATCTCCGTCGTCAGGGCATCAAAGTCATCGCCACCGGCAACAACTCGGCGATGGGCGCATTATTGACAAAAATGGGCGCTGAATTTATTCACGCAGACCTGACGAATTTGGTTTCTTCACAGGCAAAAGCCATGTTGGCGGGTGTCGATACATTATGGCACTGTTCCAGTTTCACCTCACCGTGGGGCACAGAGCAGGCTTTTGAATTGGCAAACGTCCGCGCTACACGCCGCTTGGGTGAATGGGCTGCGGCTTATGGTGTCGAGAATTTCATTCATGTTTCCTCGCCAGCCATTTATTTCGATTACCATCATCATCGTAATATTCTGGAAGATTTCCGTCCGGCGCGTTTTGCCAATGATTTTGCACGCAGTAAAGCGGCTGGAGAAGAAGTTATTCAGCAATTGGCGCTGTCCAATCCGCAGACCCATTTCACTATTTTGCGTCCGCAAGGTTTGTTCGGCCCCCATGACACCGTGATGCTCCCACGCTTGCTACAAATGATTAAGTATTATGGCACTCTGCTGCTGCCCCGTGGTGGCGATGCATTGGTGGATATGACTTATCTGGAAAATGCAGTACATGCCATGTGGCGAGCAACCCAAAGCCAAGAGACCTTGTCCGGTCGAGCCTATAATATTACCAATCAACAACCCCGCCCTCTACGCACTATCGTGCAACATCTGCTGGAAGAGTTACAGATGACCTGCCGTATCCGGTCCGTGCCTTATCCTATGATGGATATCATGGCCAGAGCGATGGAGAAGCTGGGAAACAAAGCAAAAAAAGAGCCGATACTGACACATTATGGTGTCGCCAAACTCAATTTTGATCTGACACTGGACACCCACCGTGCGGAGTTGGAATTAGGTTATCGCCCAATAGTATCGTTAGACGAAGGCATTATTCGCACTGCCCGCTGGCTAAGAGAACACGGTAAATTGCGCGGTTGATAGCAACCATCGTTACTGAAGTTGATGCTGATTTGCCATTCATGCTGCCGGGCTGCAACTCCACATTCTTTGGGTATATACTACAATCACTTTCATAATAGATTCTTTCACTTAAGGTCCTTATATGAAAAAGAAAAGTATTGCCCTAATTCTTCCCCTCGCTGTTTTACTTAGCGCCTGTACCAACACCGTCTCTCCGGCATTTAAGGATATCAGCAGCCGCAGCGCACCTTGCGTTGAAGGCGGGCCCGATCAGGTAGCACAAAAATTCTATGATCTACGCATTCAGCAAATTGGGCATCTAAATGGTTTACCTGATGATAATTTATCTGCTCAATTCCGCCCTTATCTGAGTCAAGCACTCTACGAAAGAATTCAAACGGTCAGAAAACAAGCGAGTCATCGCACATCCGGCCAAGCGAATCCAACACAAACCATTAATGGCGATATATTTACCAGCCTGCGTGAAGGTAGCACCAGCGCTGAGGTTGCCAGCGCCTCAACCATTCCCAATACCGATGCCCGGAATATTCCGTTACGCGTCAATTTGACCCATCAAACCGCAGGCGGGAAATCGGTAGCATGGCAAGATGAAGTGTTGATGATCCGCGAGGGAACATGCTGGGTTGTTGATGATATCCGCTTTATGGGCGTCTCTGCCCCAGCCAGCAGCTTGCGCCAACTTTTGGGTGATCGATAAACCTCCGCCGCTTAAAAGATAACGAACATAAAATTGTACCGGTTTTATTCCATCAAACCGGTACGTATTGATTTATAAGAATAAACTTATTTTGGTTATTTTTTAGCCCACACTGCGGATACTCTGTCAGATTTATTCATCGCATGACAAATTCCCTTGGATAGCATTCAAATCCAAATGTTATGCTGCCATACCGCTGTAACACGGGTTATTAATAAATTTTAACGCACAAAGATTGCATAAGTATGCCGCGGAAGTTACCATTCACCGCATCATTGGCTATTCAGATTTGGCGCATGAGTATTCAACTTAACGGAATTAACTGTTACTACGGCGTGCATCAGGCGCTGTTCGACATTACATTGGATTGCCCTGCGGGCGAGACCTTAGTGCTATTAGGGCCAAGTGGCGCCGGTAAAAGCTCATTGCTGCGAGTCCTTAATCTGCTGGAAATGCCTCGTTCAGGCACCTTGCAGATCGCTGGAAATCACTTCGACTTTACTCAAGCTCCGGGCGCAAAAGCTATTCGCGAATTGCGTCAGAATGTAGGTATGGTCTTCCAGCAATATAATCTTTGGCCGCATCTGTCAGTGGTACAAAATCTGATTGAAGCCCCCTGCCGTGTGCTGGGTTTGTCAAAAGATGAAGCCATGGCACGTGCGCAAAAGTTACTGACGCGTCTGCGTTTGACTGATTTTGCCGATCGCTTCCCCTTGCACCTTTCTGGTGGTCAGCAACAGCGTGTGGCGATTGCCCGTGCATTGATGATGGAGCCACAGGTTTTGCTTTTTGACGAACCCACCGCGGCACTTGACCCAGAAATTACCGCGCAAATCGTCAGTATCATCCGTGAATTGGCCGGAACGGGCATCACTCAGGTGATTGTTACCCATGAGGTGGAAGTAGCCCGCAAAACGGCCAGCCGCGTGGTTTATATGGAAAATGGTCACGTAGTGGAACAAGGCGATGCCAGCCACTTTACACAACCAACAACTGAAGCTTTTGCCAGCTATCTGTCACATTGATATCTATTTGGGAATTTGCGATGAAAAAATTAATAATTGCTGCAGTCCTCGCCAGTATCAGTTTGTCTGCCTCTGCCGCTGAAACTATCCGTTTCGCTGCTGAAGCAACTTACCCGCCATTCGAATTTATTGATGCTAATAATAAAATGCAGGGCTTTGATATCGATCTGGCTAATGCGCTGTGTAAAGAGATGCAAGCCGAATGTACTTTTACCAATCAAGCCTTTGACAGCTTGATCCCAAGCCTGAAATTCAAACGTTTTGATGCGGTTATCTCTGGGATGGACATCACCCCAGAGCGCCAAAAACAAGTGGCTTTCACCCAACCTTACTATGAAAACTCCGCACTGTTTATTGCAGAGAAAGGCAAAGTTGCTGACATGGCTGCGCTGAAAGGCAAGCGCGTAGGTATGCAAAATGGTTCCACTCATCAGAAATTCTTGATGGAGAAACACCCTGAAATTACCGCAGTGCCTTATGACAGCTATCAGAATGCCATTCTTGATCTGAAAAATGGCCGTCTGGATGCTGTGTTTGGTGATACTGCCGTGGTCAATGAGTGGCTTAAGCAGAATGACCAACTGGTTGCGGTGGGTGACAAAGTGACTGACGCTAACTATTTCGGTACTGGTTTAGGTATTGCGGTTCGTCAAAACAACACCGAATTACAGGGTAAGTTAGATGCTGCACTGGCGAAAGTTAAAGCAGATGGCACCTATCAGACAATCTACAAAAAATGGTTCCAGCAGTAATTTAAGCACCCATGAATGAATTTCAACCTTTAGCAAGCGCCGCCGGCATGACCGTCGGCCTTGCCGTTTGTGCCCTAGCCCTCGGTCTGGTTCTGGCGATGCTGTTTGCCGTCTGTGAATCATCGCGTTGGAAAGTGGTCAGCTACCTGACCACCGGCTGGGTTACCATTTTGCGCGGGCTACCAGAGATACTGGTGGTCCTGTTTATCTATTTTGGCTCCTCTCAGCTCTTGATGATGCTATCTGACGGCTTCACTCTAAATCTCTACCTGTTTGAGCTACCTATTAAGCTCAATATCGATGATTTCGAGGTCAGTCCGTTCTTGTGCGGTGTTATCGCCTTAGCCCTGCTTTATTCGGCTTATGCTTCACAAACCTTACGCGGCGCTCTGAAAGCGGTGCCCGTTGGGCAATGGGAATCAGGCCAGGCGCTGGGATTAAGTCAGGCGGCTATTTTCTTCCGTCTGATCATGCCGCAGATGTGGCGTCATGCCTTACCCGGCTTAGGCAACCAATGGCTGGTGCTGCTCAAAGATACCGCATTAGTGTCGCTGATCAGTGTCAATGACTTAATGCTGCAAACCAAAAGCATTGCCACCCGAACTCAGGAACCTTTCACTTGGTATATGATTGCCGCGGCGATCTATCTGGTGGTGACCCTGCTGAGTCAGTATGTGCTCAAATGGATTGAGCTTCGTACCACCCGTTTCGAACGGAGCGCATCCTGATGCTGGAATATTTACCCGAGATCCTCAAAGGGCTGCACACCAGTCTGACGTTGACCATCGCCTCCTTGTTGGTGGCTTTAGTGTTGTCGCTGCTATTTACCATTGTGCTGACACTAAAAACCCCCATCATCACACCGCTGGTCAAAATTTATATCACGCTGTTCACTGGCACTCCGTTGCTGGTGCAGATCTTTTTGATCTACTACGGACCAGGGCAATTCCCCGCTATCCGTGAATATCCGTGGTTATGGAGTCTGCTATCGCAACCATGGCTGTGTGCAATGATTGCGTTGGCATTGAACAGCGCGGCCTATACAACTCAGTTGTTCTATGGTGCTGTCCGAGCCATTCCTGCGGGTCAGTGGCAATCCTGTGAAGCACTGGGGATGTCGAAGGCACAATCATTGCGTATTTTGCTGCCCTTCGCCTTTAAGCGCGCATTATCCTCCTATTCCAACGAAGTGGTCTTGGTGTTCAAAAGTACCTCACTGGCTTACACCATCACATTGATGGAAGTTATGGGTTACAGCCAATTGATGTATGGCCGGACCTATGACGTGATGGTATTTGGCGCGGCGGGGATAGTTTACCTGTGTGTAAATGGTTTACTGACCTTGTTGATGCGGTTGGTGGAGCGCAGAGCATTGGCATTTGAGCGGCGTAATTAGTGGGGCGCTTTTCCTCATGGTTTTGCTTGAACTAGGTGCTCAGCTCGGTTGTTAAAGTTTTACTGCTCACCTAATCTCCATCGCCTCAACCGGTTAAGGGTGTGTTGGCGCACACCCTTGACAATCCTGCGCCTACGCACGTATCGCTAACCCACTCCGTGGGTCCTCTCATTCATCGTTTCGGCTGGCAGACGGCTTTACGCGGGCCCCTCCGCGCGGCGCCTAAAACGGGCGTCCTGCCCATTTTCCTTGCCTGATCTCGTCACTCGGCTGCTCAAATGTGCTTTTAACATCGAAACCTACAAACCAGGGTTTTTGGACTTTGTTGTTAAGCTCAATCAGGAATATTGCCGACAAGGATAGCGGGTAGAGTGAGCGGGCCATGATGCCCATCGCGCTGGCTCGTTAAGCCCGAGAGACGCCGGAGGTTTACCCGCAGGGCAATATTTCGCGCAAGCGTGGGATTCCACAAGGGTGTGCGCTCACACCCTTTGGCGGTTGGTTCATCCGAGATTAAGTGAGCAGTAGAGCTTTAACAACCGAACCGAACACCTAAATGAATATCCATCAAAATATCTCCCTCTTCTTTTATCACAAAAATAAAAACTAAATTTTTAATCACATTACTTGCATATAAATTCATAAAATGGCAATGTAAATACCATCAATCATCCGAATAAATCGCGATAAAGCATCACCAGAAATAATAAAATCAATAACTAACAGCCTATTCTATTAAAAAAATTCAGACAGGAGTTTAAGCATGAAAAAGTTACTATTGGCATCAATCTTAAGTGGTATGGTTTTTAGCGCAACTGCCGCAGACACCATCCGTTTTGCCGCGTCAGCAACCTACCCTCCTTTCGAATCTATCGGTGCCGATAACGAAATTGTCGGATTCGATATGGATTTGGCAAAAGCATTATGCAAACAGATGGAAGCCAACTGTACTTTCACCAATCAGGCTTTTGATAGTTTGATTCCGGCGCTTAAATTCAAACGTTACGATGCCGTGATTTCCGGTATGGACATCACGCCTGAACGTAGCAAGCAAGTGGCATTTACCCAGCCTTACTATGCTAACTCTGCCATTGTCATCGCTACGAAAGGTAAATTCAGTTCTATTGCTGACCTGAAAGGTAAAAAGATCGGTATGGAAAATGGCACCACGCATCAGAAATACTTGCAAGATAAGCACCCTAAAATTCAAACAGTGGCTTATGACAGCTACCAAAATGCGATTATCGATCTGAAAAATGGCCGTATTGATGGGGTGTTCGGTGACACAGCCGTTGTAAATGAGTGGCTGAAAACCAACCCGAATCTGGCGTCCGTGGGTGAGCATGTGACGGATCCGCAATACTTCGGTACTGGCTTGGGTATCGCCGTGCGCCCTGATAACACCGTGTTGTTAGAAAAATTGAATAAAGCAATTGATGCAGTGAAAGCAGATGGGACGTATAAAGCCATCAATGATAAATGGTTCCCTAACTGATTCCTCTTTTGAAACACTTATCCAACGTCATTGGTGTTGCAGGTAGGTGGCCAGCGAACTTATCCCGTAAAACTTACTCAGGTAAGTGATTCGGGTAAGTGAGCACAGCTCCTCCTGCGGCTTTAAGGGCGAAAGGCCAGTAGGGTCAGCACTTCATAATGGCTGGTGTGCGGGAACATATCGAACAACTGAACCCGTTCAATACGATAATCCGTTAACTGGCCAATATCTTTTACCATCGTTTGTGCATTACAGCTTGAATAGAGAATAAATTTAGGTGCCATCTGGCTGAGATAACAGCACAATTCAGTACCAATTCCTCGGCGCGGCGGGTTGACCAAAACCAACTGGGGCACTTGAGCCTCACTGGTTGCAAAACGGGTTGAATCGAGCGCGGCAAAATTGACATTCTTTAGCCCCAAATGATTCGCTGACTGCTGTGCACAGGCAATGGCCTCGGCACTAATTTCGATGCCCGTCAACCGAGTGGTGGCATCAGCACAGTGCAAACCAAAGCCTCCTACCCCACAGAATAAATCCCACATGCTCTCAATATTTAGCTCACGCACCCATTGGCGCGCTGTGGCATACAGTGAGGCTGCCATCTGCGGGTTGGTCTGGAAAAAACTTTGTGGGCGGATAAATAGCGGCACTTGATTGAATAACTCCGGTAGCGCCTGCTGCTCCGTTAATGCAATCTCTTGCTCTCCTTCCAAAATCGCCATATGGACTGGCTGAATATTGGCCGAGATAACCGCCAGTTGAGGCAATTGTTGCTGCAACCACGGCAAAGCCGCCCGCAGTTGCGCCAATTTCGTTTCAGAGCGCAACACAAAGCGCAGCATTAACTCACCGCTATACGTACTTTCAGTCAATAGCAGGAATTTCAGCTCACCGCGCTTACGGGCAACGTTATAGGGCGTCAACCCCGCGCGGGCGATAAAGGTTTTAAGCACCGTAAAAACGGGGGCGAAACTGGCTGGATAAAGTGGACAATCGCATAAATCAACGGCACTACCGTCACGATGCAACATCCCCAATAGCGGGCGCTCGACACTGCCACTGACCACCATTTTCGCTTTATTACGAAAAGCACTTTCACGACCAAAAACCGGCTCAAGCCATTGAGCTACGGCGTGACCGGATAATAAGCTGTCCAAATGATGTTGTTTGTCGGCCAGTTGCTGAGAATAAGGTTTCTCCAGCCACTGACAGGAACGGCAGCGACCCGCCGTATACTGTGCGCAATGCATTAATAATTAACCGTTATAATCTGAGACGTTGAATAATTTTCAGCCGAGGCTGTTGGTGGGAACGGATTGTAGCACTGTGTAACGCTAAACACTCATTTTGACGCGCGGGAATAGCGGTGCCAAGGGAAAAATAACAAACCGATAATCACTGCATCCGGGATTTTCTGTAACAGCAGACTATGCAAAATTTCAGCGCTGGTATCCCCATCAACGCGGAAAACATCCACATCCAACGTTAACCAATCCAGTGAGACCATTAACAAATAGATAATGACAAGTAATTGGCAAACCAGATAAAACCAACGCGCCCAGTTTTGCCGCAGACACACCGCAACGCCACACACAATTTCCAGTAGCAGCAGTAATATACTGATAACAAAGACCAGACCAGAATCCCAGCTTTGCAGGCTTTCATGAATAAAGCTGCCAGTACCACGCCAACCCAGTTCGGCAACTAACAACAATACCCCGAGAATACGGGTAGCAATAATGGCCGTTCCGGCAATTAATACCGGCACAGGAGTGGTGGCTGCAGATGAAAACGCTGGGGATGAAAATAACGATCTCATATTGCCCTGTCTGTCTCCCTGTTAGGGTTTTGCAACCTAATGTTATCCCTGACAATAACGCCGTTTTTACACGGCGTCAGAAGATGATGAAAGACTAACAGTTTTCAGGCTAATCAGCTACGGGCAGCTTTACGTAATTCGCGTAACCGCTGTTTTTCCGAACGAGACATAAACCACCACGCAATTAAGCCGATAATCCCAACCACCAGTAAGATAAGCGTCGCCAGCGCATTTATTTCTGGGTTAACCCCCATACGGACACTGGAGAACACCAGCATCGGCAAGGTTGTCGCCCCCGGCCCGGCCACGAAACTGGCGATGACCAAATCATCCAGTGATAAAGTAAAGGCTAACAACCAACCGGAAATTAACGCCGGCGCTATCATCGGTACAGTAATCACAAAAAAGACTTTCAATGGTGTCGCCCCTAGATCCATTGCGGCTTCTTCAATTGAGCGGTCCAACTCGCGCAAACGAGAGCTAATCACCACCGTCACATAGGCGGTACAGAAAGTCACATGAGCCAACCAGATAGTGAACATCCCGCGTTCCGCTGGCCAGCCAATCGCGTGGCCCATCGCCACGAACAGCAATAATAGAGACAAGCCGGTGATAACATCGGGCATCACCAGTGGGGCTGTCAGCATAAAAGCAAAACCAGTGGATCCTCGAAAACGCCCGAAACGCACCATAACGACTGCGGCTATCGTCCCCAGTACCACCGCCATCGTGGCAGAGGCCGCTGCGATAGTTAGACTTAATCCGACGGCTGATATCATCGCCGAGTCATTAAAAAGCTCGGTATACCAACGTGTTGACCACCCCGCCCATACAGTGACTAGCTTTGAACTGTTAAATGAGTAGATAACCAACATCAGCATTGGTGCATACAAGAATGTATAGCCGACAATCAAAATAGCCCGGCGCCAAACCGAACGCACTTCCGGCAGGTTATTCATACCGAGCCTCCTATCTCTTTATTCTGGTGCTTATGGAACCAGAGTATTGGCGCAATCAGCAATACCAGCATGACAGTCGCGACCGCAGAGGCCACCGGCCAGTCGCGGTTATTGAAGAATTCCTGCCACAAAATACGGCCAATCATGATGCTATCTGGCCCTCCGAGCAGTTCAGGAATAACAAACTCACCGACGGCTGGAATAAAGACCAGCATAGATCCGGCCACTATCCCACCTTTGGTCAACGGCACAATCACACTGACAAAGGTTTTAAATGGTTTGGCCCCTAAGTCCAGCGCGGCTTCAACCAATGAGTAATCCAGCCGGGTCAATGCGGTATAGATAGGCAATACCATAAAAGGCAGATAGGAATAGACCACACCAATGTATACCGCCAAATTGGTATGCAGAATGACCAATGGTTGATCAATAACTCCAGCCCACATCAGGAAGTTGTTTAGAATGCCGTTATTTTTCAAAATGCCCATCCAGGCATAAACCCGAATCAGGAATGATGTCCATGATGGCAGGATAACCAGCAACAATAAGATATTGCGTGTGGATGATTTACTGTGGGCGATCGCCCAAGCCAATGGATAACCAATAATCAAACAGCACAGCGTCGACACCGCCGCCACTTGGAGTGATTGCAAGTAGGCATCGATGTACAGTGGATCATCAAGCAGTTGCAGATAGTTGCCCAAATTGAGCGAGATATCCAACTTACCGTCAAGCCAGGTCACCAGATCAGTATAAGGAGGAACTGCACGCGCCATTTCCGCTAGACTGATTTTAAACACAATCAGAAATGGCAACATAAACAGCAGGAATAGCCACAAATAAGGCATCGCAATGACCACCTTGCGGCCATGCAACATCTGGAAACGTTGTATCAGCGCCTTGAGTGGCCCGACGGTTCGGGCCGGTGGCTCTGCGGCTCCACGGGTAGATTCTGGTATCACAATATTAAGCTCCCAACACCACGCAGCTATCAGCATCCCAGCAAAGTTGCACTTCATCACCCCAGGTTGGCATCCCTTTACGGTAACGGTGGCCATTCTGGAGTTGCGCGCTGAGCATCTGCCCACTGTGTAGTTTTACGTGGTAGATAGACAAATCACCCAGATAGGCAATATGCACCACTTCACCCACCGCAAAGTTACACCCATCTTCCGGCACCTGCTCACACAGCATGACCTTTTCAGGGCGCAGTGCAACGAAGACCGGGACACCGTCAACCACCGAAGCATCAGAATCCACTTTTAACGGATGGCGTAAACCGGGGCTATCAATGATCAGCGCCTCATCCATACGTTCTTTTAGCACGCCTTCAAACACATTCACCGAGCCGATAAATTCAGCACTGAATCTGCTGTTTGGATGCTCATAAATCTCTTCAGGTTCGCCAATTTGTACAAACTTGCCACGATTCATAATGGCAATGCGCCCAGCCATGGTCATCGCTTCTTCCTGATCATGGGTCACCATGACGCAAGTCGCGCCTACCCGCTCCAGAATATCCACAACTTCCAGTTGCATGCGGTCGCGCAGCTTTTTATCTAATGCCCCCATTGGCTCATCCAACAGCAGCAGCTTTGGCCGTTTGGCCAGACTGCGCGCCAAAGCCACTCGCTGGCGCTGACCACCAGATAACTGGTGCGGTTTACGTTTGGCAAACTCTTGCATGTGCACCAGTGTTAGCATCTCTGCTACCCGGCTTTTAATTTCATCAGTCGGTAATTTATCCTGCTTCAAACCAAACGCGATATTTTGCTCAACAGTCATATGTGGGAATAGTGCATAAGACTGAAACATCATGTTGATTGGGCGCTGATAAGGCGGTACGTGCGATAAATCCTGCCCATCAAGAACTATTTGCCCCTGAGTCGGCTGCTCAAAACCGGCCAGCATACGCAACAGGGTGGATTTCCCACAGCCTGACGCCCCCAACAGCGCAAAAATCTCACCTTTATAGATGGTCAAATTGACATCATCTACCGCAGCCTGACCATCAAATGATTTGGTTAAATTACGAATCTCCAGCAAGGGGGTAAACACCTTCTGAGATTTTGGCTGCGGGCGGGGAATTACATCATTCACTCAGCGTGCTCTCCGTAAAAGCAGAACAGGCCGCATTCAAGGTGCGGCACAATAAAAAACAGGAACAGGAAGATATACTCCCTGTTCCTACCATGGTCTATTTTACTTTTTATCAATGGGTTAACAGCCATCGCCAGATGACTGATTCACACCATCGGCTTATTTACCGCTTTTCACTTTGGTCCAAGCCCGGGTGATTACACGATCAATCTTCGGCTCTTGTACTTTTAGTGTAAACATTTTCGCGCGCACATCTGCTGGCGGGTAAATGCCCGGATTATCACGCACTTCTGCGTTCACCAACGGAGTCGCCGCTTTGTTGGCATTGGCATAGAATACGTGGTTACTGATATTCGCAATCACATCAGGGCGCATCAGATAATTCAAGAACTGATAAGCTTCATCCTGATTTTTAGCATCCGATGGCATCGCAAACACATCAAAGAAAGCCAATGCCCCTTCCTTTGGAATGCTGTAAGCCACATTGACCCCATTTTTAGCTTCTTTAGCGCGGTTAGAGGCTTGCATAACATCACCAGCCCAACCTACCGCAACACAGATATCACCATTGGCCAAATCATTAATATATTGTGACGAGTGGAAATAGCGGATATTCGGTCGCAACTTCAGCAGTAAATCAGTGGCAGGGCCGGTGTAATCCGCAGCTTGAATACTGTTTGGATCTTTGCCCAGATAATTGAGTACCGTAGCAAAAATCTCACTCGGGGCATCAAGGAAAGAGACGCCACAACTTTTCAGTTTTTCAAGATTTTCAGGTTTCAGTACCAAATCCCAACTGTTTACCGGCGCATCAGTCCCCAGTGCTGCTTTTACTTTTTCTACGTTATAGCCAATACCTGTCGTTGCCCACAAATAAGGGATAGCGAATTTGTTCTCAGGATCATGCTTGCTGACCAGAGCCAACAGTTCGGGATCGAGATTTTTGTCATTAGGTAATTTACTTTTATCGAGCGGCTTAAATACACCAGCAGACAATTGGCGTTCAAGGAAACTGGCTGATGGCACCACCAAGTCAAACCCGGTACTCCCTGCCATCAACTTACCTTCCAACACCTCGTTGGAGTCAAACACATCATAGACAACCTTAATGCCGGTCTCTTTTTGGAAATTAGCCAGCGTGTCCGGCGCGATATAATCAGACCAGTTGTAAACGTGCAGTGTTTTTTCCTCAGCGGATGCTGAGACGGACGCGGCCATTAACAGGCCAGCAGTAACACCCGATAACCACTTTTTACGTTGGGTGAACATCCGTTAACTCCTCCAAAATAGGGGGTGAGGTCGTACGCTAAATTTGTACCCGAGGGGATACAACACCGTTGTCCTGCCGAGCGCGATTACCACAAATACCGATGCATGACTATGCACGGTGAGTGATTATGAGCCTAACAATAACAATCACAAATTTTGTGGGAAATATTATGCCCTTTGCAGAAACAGCAGCATAACCGCACTTCGCAATCTGCACCAGACTCTAGGGTAAAAAACGCCTTTTATCGATTTTTTATGCATATTTTATCTATGTAATGCGCCACTAACGGCATAAACGGCGATAAATATCTGGCAAAGGAGGGTAAAAAGCAGAATATCTTATGGTTTACAGGGAGAATGGCAGTGTGCCACTGGTTACCAGCAGCACTCTGAATATTGATATGGGGATAAATTAATGAATAACGGGGTATGCTGTAGCGGTTTGTGGCTGCTCATCATCATCACCGTTCCCAATGAACAGTAAATCATTGCTACGCGCTTCCAGAATAATCATGGAAATCTGCTCTTCGCTCTGTTGCATAAAATAGCCAAATTGAGCGAGAGTTACGCCAACTTCAACGGTCAATGACTGGCAGACAATCAGTTTCGGCAGATTATCATCTTGAATATCAATAAAGGCTTTCACAGTCAGCGAACTGGCGTTGATTTGGCTAAGATCCGCCACGAGTGGAATCAATGCAGTTGGCCGGACTTCAGCCAATGCCGAGAACAAAATGACGTTATCAACCAAATCGATTTTGGCATCAAACACGCCATCAAAATTTTGCATATGCGGCAAATGCAGCGCCTGGCAGGAATCGCACTCAAAAAATGAGATACCGAGTTGATCCAGCCAACGCCGTAATAAGGCTAAATCCGGGACGATGAGTGAATCCATAACTACCTACCTCACGATTCTCACAATACGAAAAGTGCCATAGCTTACGGAATATTGACCGACAGCGCTACTTCAATCCCGACTAATTTGCTCCCCACTACAGACCAATATGGCCTTACTCTGATTTGTTTTCCTTTTTGATTCGTGCTTCATCTAACTCTTTCTTGGATTGCGGCTTTGATATTCTATCCGCACTGCCTAATAGCGGGCCAAAACCACTGGCAACGCGCCAAACAATATAAGCGGCAGCCGGCAGCATTAGGCCAATTCCGATAAAAATCATCGCCACGGCAACCGCCGGTGTTCCCATTGAGCCTGGTAATGACAAATAGTCATTAATACTCAAATAGGCCACAACCAGTAACAGCATCCCCAATGCTTCTGAAATAATCACAATCCGGGGCATATCTCCTAACGAGCGCATCTTTACCTCCGATAAGCTCTGTACCAACTTTTATCCAGTGTATTGAATACCCACTATTTGTAACAGTATCGAGATGCAAATAGGTAGGATTAATCAGAATAACAGGCAATTCCTGCTTTTTTTTCACTGCGCCAAAGGGCATAGTAGACCCCAGTGAGAGTGAGTAATACGCTAGAAGTCATTTAACAGTTGAATATATCAGTAACTGTTGGCGAAGTGATTATCTCAATTTAATCAAGGAGTTTTACATGTTTGCTGTGATTTTCGGGCGTCCTGGATGTCCTTACTGTGTTCGTGCCAAAGAACTGGCAGAGAAACTGGAAACTGAACGTGACGATTTTAAATTCCGCTATATCGATATTCATGCGGAAGGTATCACTAAAGCGGATCTGGAAAAGACTGTTGGTAAACCAGTAGAAACCGTGCCACAAATCTTTATTGATGAAAAACACATTGGCGGTTGTACTGATTTTGAAGCCTATGCTAAACAAAATCTGAGCCTATTCCAGTAATCTGACGGGCAAAAAGCCGAAATTATCTATACCCATATTAGGGTTATCGTCAATTTTGGCGAGTCTGAACCGATAAAGGGTGTTTTTACACCCTTTTTTATTGCGGCCATGACAGCCGATACAGTAAAACATTTCCCCACTATTGCCCCCCTACCCTTTATTGACAGCATATCTGCCCGCGGCGGTTAAATAGCCAAGCATAATTATCTGGCTGTGCCAAACTTTCTGCTTACTACTGGCTGTCTCGTAACAGACCGATTAGAATAACCCCGCTGTCGCCTATATTTATCTCTTGGTTGGCGATAAAACTTTTGAATTTAAAGATATGTGTCGCTCTGGCATTCACTCAGGGGCGTGTGCATCGTAAATCATCATCCGGGCAAAATAGAAAGTCATACTCGTGAATATAAACGTCGCAAATTTGTTAAACGGCAACTACATCTTGCTGTTATTCGTAGTTTTAGCGCTGGGATTATGCCTAGGAAAACTGCGGCTCGGCCCTATCCAATTAGGCAACGCCATCGGTGTGCTGGTGGTATCACTGTTGCTTGGACAACAGCATTTCACCATTAATACAGAAGCACTGAATCTGGGCTTTATGCTGTTTATTTTTTGTGTCGGCGTTGAAGCCGGTCCAAACTTTTTCTCCATTTTCTTCCGTGACGGCAAAAACTACCTGATGCTTGCTTTAGTCATGGTTGGCAGCGCCATGATTTTGGCCCTCGGTCTGGGCAAACTATTTGGCTGGGATATCGGTCTAACCGCCGGGATGCTCGCAGGCTCCATGACATCAACCCCGGTGTTGGTGGGGGCGGGTGATACTTTGCGCCATACCATCGCCAATAACCCAGCACTGCAACATGCTCAAGACAATCTGAGTTTGGGTTATGCCCTGACTTATCTTATCGGGCTGGTCAGCCTGATTTTAGGTGCGCGTTATCTGCCAAAACTTCAGCACCAAGACTTACCCACCAGCGCCCAGCAAATTGCTCGTGAGCGTGGTCTTGATACCGATAGCCAACGTAAAGTTTATTTACCCGTTATTCGCGCCTACCGGGTTGGCCCGGAATTAGTGGCTTGGGCTGATGGCAAAAACCTCCGTGAATTAGGGATCTATCGTCAAACGGGTTGCTATATAGAACGTATTCGCCGCAATGGCATTCTGGCAAACCCCGATGGTGATGCGGTACTGCAAGTGGGTGATGAAATCTCGCTGGTTGGTTATCCAGATGCCCACTCACGCCTTGATCCGAGCTTTCGCAATGGTAAAGAAGTCTTTGACCGTGACCTGTTGGACATGCGCATTGTGACCGAAGAAATTGTGGTCAAAAACAGTAATGCCGTCGGTAAAAGACTTAGCCATTTAAAACTGACTGACCACGGTTGCTTCCTTAACCGTGTGATCCGCAGCCAGATTGAAATGCCGATTGATGACAATGTGGTGTTGAATAAAGGCGATGTATTACAAGTCAGTGGTGACGCTCGCCGGGTAAAAAGTGTGGCGGAAAAAATCGGCTTCATCTCCATTCACAGCCAAGTTACCGACTTGCTGGCCTTCTGCGCATTTTTTATTTTGGGATTAATGATTGGCCTGATTACCTTCCAATTCAGTAATTTCAGTTTCGGTATTGGTAACGCGGCTGGCCTGCTCATGGCCGGCATCATGCTTGGATTTTTACGTGCTAATCACCCCACTTTTGGCTATATCCCGCAAGGGGCGCTTAATATGGTGAAAGAATTCGGGCTAATGGTCTTTATGGCGGGAGTCGGGCTAAGTGCGGGTGGCGGTATAAACAGCAGCTTGGGCGCTGTCGGTGGGCAAATGTTGATTTCCGGCCTGATAGTCAGCTTAGTGCCGGTGGTTATCTGCTTCATCTTTGGTGCTTATGTATTGCGCATGAACCGCGCCCTGCTTTTTGGCGCAATCATGGGCGCACGTACCTGTGCCCCGGCGATGGATATCATCAGCGACACCGCCCGCAGTAATATCCCAGCTCTGGGTTACGCAGGAACTTATGCCATCGCGAACGTACTGTTGACATTAGCAGGCTCGTTAATCGTGATTGTCTGGCCGGGCATATTGGGCTAACACATAACTAACACATAAAAAGGTGCATTTAGGGGAAAGCTAAACATTATTTTATACTTTTTTCATTTGACCAGAACTTTCTTACCAGGTTGGGGTCTGAATTAATGCCACTGCTTTTCTTTGATGTCCCCATATTGAGGAGCCCGATAGTCCCGCCTTCTTAGGTTCAAGACTAATCGGGTTTTTTCTTGTCTGAAATTCAAGCGCCCCCACTTTCCCTTTCCCTATTCGCTCTTAAGGCTTTCTTAAGGCAACATTATTACAGTACCCACATCATTACTTCTGCTTCAGGTTATTTCGTGAAGACCAACAAATCCACCGCCCAATCTGACGTAGTGACGTCGATATTAAATAATACCTCAACGGCACCAATAATTAGGACAAACTCCCTTTACTCATTGCCGTTATCCTTTTATTTTTGGCAGGTTTTTGGTCTGTTGATCAGTGGATTGCTGTTTCTCTGGCTTTCCCGCAATGAGCAGTTGGATTGGCTTATTAGCAATTACTGGTTTGATCCGGTTGGTCAGAATTTTCCATGGGAGAATAATGTCTGGCTCGATTTGCTGAATCACCGGTTACTGAAGCAGGCCATTATCAGCGCGGCTATTGTCACATTGCTATGGGGAATTTATCGTCGCAATGGGCGTTTGATAACCACCATGTTGCTACTCGGTGTTGGCCCGTTAGTCGTCGGCATCTTAAAAGCCACCAGTGCACACTCTTGCCCTTGGGATTTAGTGGAATATGGCGGTAAATCTTTCAGTTATGTACTGATGGGAACAGCCCCGGTCGGTGCAGGCCCCGGTCATTGCTTCCCCGGTGGTCACGCATCTAGCGGTTTTGCAGTCATGGCATTGTTTTTCTTGTTTTACCCTGAGCGACCACGTCTGGCCACACTGTGTTGGTTTGTCGGTGTCGGTCTTGGCATGCTGATGGGGTTTGGTCAGATCATGCGAGGGGCACATTTTCTAACGCACAACCTGTGGGCTGGTTGGTGGGTATGGCTCAGTCAGTTAACAGGGTTTTGGATAATTAGCGGTTATTACAACCGTGATAAAGGTACAAAATGATAGAACAGATGAATTATTTTTTCTTTTCCATGATAAATGCAACCCCTGCATCCCCAGCATGGCTAATTTCTATGGCGACTTTTATCGCGCGTGACGTCATTATGATTATCCCCGTTTTATTGGTAGGACTTTGGTTGTGGGGGCCGAAAGAGACTATGGATATACAGCGTACTATGGTTACCAAAGCCGCCATTGCACTTGCATTCTCTATGCTCTCAGCCGCATGCATTGGCATGTTGATCCCTCATGACAGACCTTTTGTCGTCGGTTTCGGCTACAACTTCATGCCACACGCTCCGGACAGTTCTTTTCCCAGTGACCACGGCACCGCTATTTTTACCTTTGCCTTAGCTTTTGTTTTTTGGCACAAACTCTGGTCTGCCATCACGATGATGAGTGTGGCTATCGCAATTGCTTGGTCACGAGTTTATCTGGGTGTCCATTGGCCACTAGATATGGTCGGGGCCTTTTTACTCGGGATCGTCGGCTGCCTGTTCGCCCAGTTGGTGTGGAATTTATTCGGAGAAGCTATCTCAAATGGCATGAAACGCCTTTATCACATGAGCTTTTCCTTACCTATCAGCCGCGGGTGGGTCAGAAGCTAGCGTCCTCTCAAGTTATTTATTTTACATTGTCGGTCAACTAAAGGACCGGCAATGTCTTTTCTCATCGCTCGACAGACATTTAAAATAACTTAAAATCAATTAATTACATTTAAATCTGAATGTATGCTTGGCTCATTTTATCAAAATAAATGTTATTAAAATAACAAAATAAAATCTAAAACAGCTTAAATTGTGATAATTATCTTTGTTTTTCATTCAAAATGTTATTATTATAACAACAGAACTAACTTACAGATGAACAAAGGATAATAATCATGACGATCAATTACGCGACTTACATTGACCATACTCTACTGGCAATGGACGCCACTGAAGCACAAATTATTAAGCTATGTGACGAAGCAAAACAGCATCATTTTTATACTGTGTGCGTTAACTCGGGATACGTTCCATTGGCGGTACAGCAATTAGCGGGTAGCCCGGTAAAAGTCTGCTCAGTTATTGGTTTCCCTCTGGGGGCGGGGCTGACCGAAGCCAAAGCCTTTGAAGCACAGGCAGCTATCAAAGCCGGTGCGCAAGAGATTGATATGGTTATCAATGTTGGTTGGTTAAAAAGCGGTAAGATTGATGCTGTTAAAGCTGACATCAAGGCCGTGCGCGATAATTGCGCCTCCACACCGTTGAAGGTAATATTAGAAACTTGCTTGCTTAGCGACGAACAAATCGTGCAAGTTTGTGAAATATGTCGTGAACTTGACGTTGCCTTTGTTAAAACCTCAACAGGTTTTAGTACCGGTGGCGCTAAAGAAGAACATGTAAAATTGATGCGTGCCGCAGTAGGCCCAGTGATGGGGGTTAAGGCATCGGGTGCTGTTCGTGACCGAGCAACAGCTGAAACTATGATTAAGGCTGGGGCGACACGAATTGGTACCAGTTCTGGCGTGGCTATCGTTTCAGGCCAATCAGTGTCCGCATCAAGTTACTAAATTATTGTCAGCCCGGTGATTACCGGGCTGACTTATTGCTGTGTCTATTTTGCATTATTTTGTTTTGCAACCACGCATCAAAACTGCATTTCAAAAAATCGCTTATAATACATGGCGTTGAAAATAACTTGTCAGGGATAGCTTATGGAAACTCGCCGTGCTGAACGAATCAATAAACTAACTCAGGCCCTTAAGCGTTCCGACAAAATCCATCTAAAAGACGCAGCCAATTTGTTGCGTGTTTCTGAAATGACAATTCGGCGAGATCTCAGCGCCGAGCCTACTGCCGTTATTTTACTGGGCGGTTATGTGGTGATGGATCCCAAAAGCAATAACGCCAATAACTATTTTGTTTCGGATCAACAGGCCAAACAGGTGGAAGAAAAACGCCGAATCGGCCAACTGGCAGCCCGTCTTATTGCGGAAAATGATACGGTTTTTTTTGACTGCGGCACCACCATTCCTTCTATTATTGATGAAATAGACGAAGAACTGTCATTTACTGCCATTTGTTACTCCCTTAACACGTTCCTTTCACTACAAGATAAACCCAATTGCAAAGTTATCTTGTGCGGTGGTGAGTTCAAGCCCAATAACTATATTTTCACCCCGATTAGCCAGCACAATGAGCTGGACAATGTCTGCCCGAACAAGGCTTTTATCTCCGCTGCGGGTGTTTCTGTTGAGTATGGTGCCACCTGTTTCAACTTCGACGAACTACCATTGAAGCAGAAAGCCATAGCCAAATCCCAATATAAAATCCTGGTCGCTGACCACAGTAAATTTGGCAAGATGAAACCCGCCAGAATTGGTGATTTAACACTCTTTGATGAGTTAGTCACTGACCGACAACCGGACGATGAATTCAGTCAGTTCTTTTCACAGCACGGTATTATAACTCACCGTTAAGCTCGCCCCCTCCCCACTGACGACTCCCATTACTGATAGAGATGCGTGTTTTATGCGCATCTTACTTCACTACACGGATATATTGCCTATGATGCAGCCCTATGCCCGTTATGCAGTTAATCAAGCGTGTTAGCCTTGATTACATAGCAAAAATCTTAGCGCAGTAAATTATGAGTGGGTAATGTTAACCGCGCATTATCTAAAAACTGTATTATATTTAAGCAAGATAAGTCATAGCTAATAACCTTATATTAATTGAGGCCAAATGCCATTTGTAATCTATAAAAATTTTAAAACACAATTTCATTATGAAATTAGCTTTTCAGCGCAACCCGAACATAAAGTAAATTAATTTAACATTTTGTATTCTTTTAATGCATTCGAGTAAAAGAATAGCGTTATTTTATTGTCAGACAAATTACCAACAGCAAAAATTTATATGACAAATAAAGTATAAGCTGCCAATAATCACGCGCTGACTTATTTTTATTTCATAGCAAAACTTTCATTTTAGGTCTTATTTAACGGTTTCTACCCCTCTCCAACCTTAGTTTCATCAATAAGCAGACAAAAATAAAAAACAGATAGATATCAATAAGTTAAATTTAAATCATTATTCTATATTAATGATATTCATCAATAAATCAGTGAAAAAACTGATTTTCACTAGATTCATTCGTATGGTTAAAATATATTGCCCCGCAAGAAGTCGGGGGATAAAAAATGAATTGTTTATTTATTAATCACTATAGAGATGGATATTTTTATTATTTTTAGTGATGAATTATAAACATTCACATAACAATCAGCCATAAATTCGCAACAAGTGATAAAGAACGATTTTATTGAGCATTTGAGAGCAGGATCACGGTAGTTTTCACTACAAATCGCTATCTTGCCGCCAGCAAAAACTAGAGTTCTCATTAGAACAACAAAAATATCCGATAAAGCGAATTGACGCTCTTAATATCGGTTAAATTTTGCACTTTTACTTTTAGATATAATGCACGGCTACGGCACCAACGCAATAACCAGGGCACACATTTTAAACAAATCGTTTTGACTGAATTTTTCGCCTGATGATGTCGCCAAATAAGGCATTACAGGCACCTAACTTTCGGCTCTTAATTTTAAATTAACGTGTTCACTATGGAGATTTTTCATGGACACTACTCAAACAGGCACTATTGCCTCAACGGGAAAAGTTTCAACAAGCACATGGCGCAAAAGTGACACCATGTGGATGTTGGGTTTGTACGGCACAGCAATCGGGGCAGGTGTCTTGTTCCTGCCAATCAATGCGGGTATCGGCGGTCTTCTGCCGCTTATCGTTATGGCGATTATTGCCTTCCCGATGACTTTCTACGCACACCGTGGTCTATGTCGCTTTGTGCTGTCAGGGAAAAATCCTGGCGAAGACATCACTGAAGTGGTTGAAGAACATTTTGGTAAAGGCGCGGGCAAACTGATTACGCTGCTTTACTTCTTCGCTATCTACCCTATTTTGCTGGTCTACAGTGTGGCTATTACCAACACTGTTGATAGCTTCATCACGCACCAGATGCATCTCCCCTCTCCGCCGCGTGCCATTCTGTCGCTGATCTTGATTATCGGCTTGATGACAATCGTGCGTTTTGGTGAGCATGCCATTGTGAAAGCAATGAGTATTCTGGTCTTCCCGTTTGTTGCTGTATTGATGTTGTTGGCGGTCTACCTGATCCCTAACTGGTCAGGCGCAATATTCGAACATGTATCAATGGACGGCAACGGTACGGGCAGTGGCCTGTGGATGACATTGTGGCTAGTCATTCCAGTGATGGTGTTCTCATTCAACCACTCCCCAATCATCTCTGCTTTTGCGGTAGCAAAACGTGAAGAATACGGCGTTGATGCTGAGAAAAAATGCTCTCGCATTTTAGCCTTTGCTCACATCATGATGGTTGTTACGGTGATGTTCTTCGTATTCAGCTGCGTATTGAGCCTGTCTCCAGCCGATTTGGCTGAAGCAAAAAGCCAGAACATCTCTATTCTGTCTTACTTGGCTAACCACTTTAACACCCCAATGATTGCCTACATGGCGCCAGTGATTGCCTTTATCGCCATCACTAAATCTTTCCTGGGCCACTATCTGGGCGCCCGTGAAGGCTTTAACGGCATGATGATCAAGTCTCTGCGTAGCAAAGGCAAAACCATCAATCATGACAAACTAAACCGCATTACTGCGCTGTTCATGCTAGTAACAACCTGGATTGTTGCTACCTTAAACCCAAGTATTCTGGGCATGATTGAAACACTGGGTGGCCCAATCATCGCGATGCTGCTGTTCCTGATGCCAATGTATGCCATCCATAAAGTTCCAGCGATGCGTAAGTACAGCGGTCACATCAGCAACGTATTCGTGGTTATTATGGGCCTCATTGCTATCTCAGCAATCTTGTACAGCCTGTTCGGTTAATGATGCTGACGCTGGCCAACTTCCACGGCCAGCTTGTTATCGTCATCCGTTGTTGTCATTCGTTTCAAAAGCCGGTGCGTCCGCGCCGGCTTTCTACTCCACGGCAATGTAAGCATTTTAATAATATTACCCAATACGGGTATAACGCCTTTAACATGAAGGAGGCGAATATATGGTCAGCGTTTTTGACATTTTTAAGATTGGTATTGGTCCTTCCAGCTCCCATACCGTCGGCCCCATGAAGGCCGGGAAGTTGTTCACCGATGATTTAATCGCTTTAGGGCATCTTTCCGCTGTCACCCGAATCACTGTTGATGTTTATGGTTCTTTGTCCCTTACCGGTAAAGGTCACCATACCGATATTGCCATTATCATGGGGCTGGCAGGGAATCTGCCCGATACTGTTGATATTGATGCAATCCCCGGATTTATCCGCGATGTAGAATCGCGCGAGCGCCTGTTACTCGCCAATGGTGCTCATGAAGTTGATTTCCCTGCAAAGGGCGGAATGAATTTCCATGAAACCAACTTGCCGTTACATGAAAATGGCATGACCATCAGCGCACATGCAGGTGATGAGTGTATTTTCAGTAAAACTTACTACTCCATCGGCGGCGGGTTTATTGTCGATGAGGCGCATTTTGGCCAGCAAGATACCCATGCGGTTTCTGTGCCCTACCCATTCAATTCTGCCCGTGACTTACAAAAACACTGTAAAGATACTGGGTTGTCACTATCCGGTTTAGTGATGCAAAATGAGCTGGCTTTACACAGTAAAGCCGAGATAAGTGCTCACTTTGCGGCGATTTGGGATGTGATGCGTGCAGGTATTGAGCGCGGTATTAATACTGAGGGCCTCTTACCCGGCCCAATGAAAGTTCCTCGCCGTGCTGCGGCACTGCGCCGTATGTTGGTCACGACAGATAAACATAATGCCGATCCGATGATGGTGGTGGATTGGATCAATATGTACGCTTTGGCCGTTAACGAAGAAAATGCCGCAGGCGGGCGAGTCGTGACGGCACCAACAAATGGGGCTTGCGGTATTATCCCGGCTGTTTTGGCTTACTACGATAAATTCATTCGCCCAGTGAATGAGAATTCCTACAGTCGCTATTTCTTGGTGTCTGGGGTTATTGGTGCACTGTATAAAATGAATGCATCCATTTCTGGCGCAGAGGTGGGATGTCAGGGAGAAGTAGGGGTTGCCTGTTCAATGGCCGCAGCTGGACTGGCTGAATTAATGGGTGGCAGCCCTGCTCAGGTCTGCATTGCCGCTGAAATCGCCATGGAACATAACCTCGGCCTGACCTGCGATCCGGTGGCAGGGCAAGTTCAGGTTCCATGCATTGAACGAAATGCCATTTCTGCCGTACAAGCCGTCAACTCAGCCCGTATGGCGCTGCGCCGGACCAGTGAACCGAGTGTTTGTCTGGATAAAGTCATCGAAACCATGTATGAAACCGGCAAAGACATGAATTCAAAATACCGCGAGACGTCTCGTGGTGGCTTGGCAATCAAGATAGTGGCGTGTAACTAACTCTCTGCGGCTTCAACAATAAAGGGCGACAACTATGTCGCCCCTTTTTGAGTCATCAATGGGTAAAACTAACCTAATACTGCACCGAACCACTGACTGAGTTTCATCATCACGAAGTCCCAAATACGGCTAAAGAAGCCTCCCTCTTTGACTTCGTTCAATACCACCAGCGGGCGCTGATCAATCGTTTTGCCATTCAGCTGAAAATCGATGGTACCGACTACCTGATGTTTCGCCAATGGTGCGCGCAGTTCAGTTTGATCCAACTTATAACTGGCCTTCAGGTTTTTCATCTGCCCTTTGGGGATAGTGATCGCTGCGTCTTGCGCAACACCCAGCTCTGCTTGCCCCGTATCGCCAAACCAGACTTTCTGCGTTACGAAAGGCTTGGTGGCTTTAATGGGTACCACGGTTTCATAGAAACGAAATCCCCAAGTCAGGAGTTTCTCACTTTCACTGAAACGGACTCTATCGCTGGGAGCACCCAGCACGACGGAGATTAACCGCATCGGCCCGTCGGTTGCTGAAGCCACTAGATTGTGCCCTGCCCCAGACGTGAAACCGGTTTTCATCCCATCAACGTTGAGATTAGTGCTCCATAACAGACGGTTACGGTTAATTTGGCGAATCTTGTTGAAGGTGAATTCTTTCTCTTTGTGCAACGCATATTCTTCAGGCACATCGCGAATCAAGGCTTGCCCCAGCACGGCCATGTCACTCGCGGTACTGTACTGCCCCGGCGCATCAAGGCCATGAACAGTCATAAAATGGGTATTAGTCAAACCCAGCGCTTTGGCGTAATTATTCATCAAGCCAACAAAACTATCCTGACTCCCGGCAATATAATCGGCCAACGCGATGCTGGCATCGTTACCTGACTGAATCACAATGCCTTTGTTCAAATCAGATAATTTCACCTGATCGCCCGGTTTCAAAAACATCAGCGAAGAACCGCGCAACGCCGGGTTACCTGTAGCCCAGGCATCTTTCCCAACCGTCACTAAATCATCCGGATGCACTTTACCGGCTTTAATCGCCTGCCCAATCACATAGCTGGACATAATTTTCGTCAAGCTGGCCGGATCGAGACGCTGATCACTGTTACCCTCAGCCAGCACTTTGCCGCTGTTGTAATCCATCAACACATACGCTTTGGCATCTACCGCAGGAGGTGCCGGGTCATCAGCCGCATGGGCCGCAGGCAGTACCAAAAGCAATAATCCGGCACTGAAAGTAAACTTTTTTATCTTAAACGGGAGGGTAAATTTCATCATGAGATCGCCAGAGTATCCTTGCAAATAATCGGAAATATGTGGTGCCCACAGAACAAACCACAGTCCAATTAGCGAAAAAGTAACGTCTTTTCACTGATACTGAAATATTAGCTTAGTCATACTTCAGCACCTTTTCTAAATTTATCCCATTGCTGAGTCAATTGGGCGTAGTTTTACGTTTTGTTTTGTAAAGATGCACTTTTTCACCACCTAGTGATGGCCATACGGCTAACCATCTCCCTATCTAAACGTCTTTACGTTTAAGCACCTAAACATCTAAAAACAAACAAATATATTCCAAAAAGGAATATAAGAGGGTTATTTGTTCTTTTTAGTGCCTAAGCTGCCAGCGCTATTATCCCGCCATAGGTTGTTAATCGAACTCACTCTGTTAACTCATATTTTTGCTGGAGAAAATCATGGCTATCCCTCGCTCGGTGCTTGACCTTATCGGCCACACCCCTCTTCTGGAGCTGACTCGCTTTGATACCGGCCCGTGCCAACTGTTTGTCAAATTGGAAAATCAAAACCCAGGAGGTTCGATTAAAGACCGGGTCGCCCTCTCGATGATTGAACAAGCGGAACGAGATGGCCTGCTGCAATCTGGTGGCACCATTATTGAAGCGACTGCGGGCAATACCGGTCTTGGGCTAGCACTGGTTGCGGCACTCAAAGGCTATAAACTGGTCTTGGTGGTGCCGGATAAGATGAGCCAGGAGAAAATTTTCCATTTACGGGCATTAGGCGCGCAAGTGCTGCTAACCCGCTCAGATGTCGGTAAAGGTCACCCAGCTTATTATCAGGATTATGCTCTACGCCTGGCTCAAGAGACTCCCGGCGCTTTCTACATCGATCAATTCAATAATCCGGCAAACCCAGCGGCCCACCGGACATCCACTGGTCCAGAGCTATGGCAGCAGATGGGGGAAGATATTGACGCCATTGTGGTGGGCGTAGGCTCAAGCGGCACATTGAGTGGGCTAAGCCAATACTTTGCCGATATTTCACCCACGACAGAGTTTGTATTAGCTGACCCCGCGGGTTCTATTCTGGCTGATTATGTCGGCAGCTCACAGATTAATGATGCCGGAAGCTGGTTGGTTGAAGGTATTGGCGAGGATTTCATCCCACCGCTCAGTAATTTCTCTCAGGTGAAAAAAGCTTATCAAATTGATGATGCTGAGGCATTCAGCACCGCGAGAACTTTACTGCGTGAAGAAGGGGTGCTGGCAGGATCGTCAACCGGCACTTTGCTGGCTGCAGCATTACGCTATTGCCGTGAACAAACTACACCAAAACGGGTAGTGACCTTTGTCTGCGATAGCGGGAATAAATATCTGTCGAAAATGTTCAACGATTACTGGCTACTGGAACAGGGATTATTAAGCAAACCTCAGCATGGAGATTTGCGCGATTACATCACTTATAGCCATCAAGATGGGGCGACCGTCTCGGTCACACCAGAAGACACTCTGGCCATCGCCCATGCCCGAATGCGCCTCTATGACATCTCACAGTTACCGGTATTAGACGGTGAAAAAGTCGTTGGGCTGATTGATGAGTGGGATCTGCTGAATGCAGTTCAAGCCGATGCCGACCACTTTAAATTACCGGTCAGTACCGCGATGACACGTCAGGTTAACACGCTGCAAAAAGAGGCGGATTACCACTCGCTCCTGACCACCTTCAATGATGGGCATGTCGCGGTAGTGCTTGATGGCAACCGTTTCCTTGGTCTGATTACTCGTACCGATGTCCTGAATACCTGGCGTCAAAAGCTGGCTTAATCTTCTCTTATTAAGGATTTTTACTATGGCAAAGTTCGACACATTAACCGTCCACGCCGGTTATACCCCTGACAGCACGGGTGCGGTGATGCCCGCCATTTATGCGACATCGACTTTTGCGCAAC
The DNA here is from genome assembly GCF_044905075.1 of Yersinia vastinensis. Lineage (NCBI taxonomy): Bacteria > Pseudomonadati > Pseudomonadota > Gammaproteobacteria > Enterobacterales > Yersiniaceae > Yersinia > Yersinia vastinensis. Next base: position 1,741,268 of record NZ_CP173260.1, on the reverse strand, counting down.
CCGCCCCCGGCGAACACACCGGATATGAATATTCTCGTAGTGGTAATCCCACGCGAACTGCGCTGGAACAAGCTATTGCAGAATTGGAGGGTGGCACGCGAGGTTACGCTTTCGCCTCAGGGCTGGCTGCGTGTTCAACTGTTCTGGAACTACTGGATCAAGGCAGTCATATCATTGCCGTTGATGACTTATATGGTGGGACTTATCGCCTACTGGAGAAAGTCCGCAGCCGCACCGCGGGTTTGCGGGTAACCTATGTTTCTCCAGCGGATACAGCAGCACTGGAGCAAGCCATTTTACCTGATACCAAAATGATCTGGGTGGAGACCCCAACCAATCCATTATTAAAACTGGCGGATTTGGCCGCCATTGCTGCAATTGCCCAAAAACATCGCCTGATCAGTGTCGCGGATAATACCTTTGCCTCACCATACATTCAGCGCCCGCTAGAGTTGGGCTTTGATATTGTGGTGCATTCAGCCACCAAATACCTTAATGGTCATTCTGATGTGGTTGCAGGTGTTGCTGCGGTAGGAAATAACCCTGAACTGGCAGAACAATTGGGCTTTTTACACAATGCCGTGGGAGGCATTCTAGACCCCTTCAGTAGCTTCCTGACCTTGCGCGGCTTACGCACGCTGGCTTTACGAATGGCGCGACACAATCAGAGTGCTCAACGCATCGCTGAGTGGCTTGAACAACAACCACAAGTGGAAAATGTGTATTATCCGGGATTGAAAAGTCACCCACAACATGCGCTGGCCACCAAACAGATGGCCGGTTTTGGTGGCATGATTTCAGTCCGGTTGAAAGGCGATGATACCTTTGCTCGTGCAGTGATTAAGCGCTCACATCTGTTTACGCTGGCTGAAAGTCTGGGTGGTGTCGAGAGCTTAATCAGCCAGCCCTACAGTATGACGCATGCTTCAATTCCATTAGAAACTCGACTCAAACACGGCATTACTCCGCAGTTACTGCGCTTATCTATTGGCATTGAAGATACAGAAGATTTGATTACCGATTTGGCACAGGCATTAAACAGCTAATTTTCAATCGGGTAGGAGAGCGCACTCCTACCCAAAAACCACGGTAATGCACACAACACCGTCCGTTGCCAAACATGTCCGCCCTCTTCGAAAACTAATTTTCCCCTTGATTGTTGTGTTTCAGAATCTGCCAATATACGTAAGAAATGGCCCGTATCTCGGAACTCATCGAGAGACGCCACATACAGCGCTCGAATAGGCGTGGGGGTAAATCAATAATATAAGGTGAGAACCTTAGCGCCGATGGGCCAGTGACCTGACCCACTTATCCCCCAAACTTTGGACACCCTGAACAAGAATCACCAATATGATTAACGTCGCGACCATCACTTCATTATTAAATCGCTGATAACCATAACGAATCGCCAAATCACCCAAACCGCCACCACCAATGACTCCCGCCATTGACGAGAACCCCACCAGCATGACGACAGTTAAGGTTATCCCGGCTAACAGCGCCGGTAACGCCTCTGGTAATAAAACTTTTTGGATCACATGCCGCGCCGATCCGCCCATGGATAGAATGGCCTCAATACGCCCTTTATCCACTTCATCCAGCGCGGCTTCAACCACACGGGCAAAAAAGGGAATCGCCCCCAACGTGATGGGGACAATGGCGGCGGTGCTGCCTAATGTCGTGCCGATAATCCATCGCGTAATAGGAATTAATGCAATGAGTAACACCACAAACGGCATCGATCGTCCTAAATTGACGATGGCACCTATCAAGGTATTTAGCCGGGGCGCTGGCAACACGCCATTAGGGCGCGAGACAAATAATAAAACGCCCAAGGGTAAACCAATCAATACAGTGAAAAAGGTAGCAATGACCACCATGTATAGGGTTTCCCCCGTTGCATTGGCCACCAGTGCTAGCAGATCCTGCCAACTCATTGTGTTGTTCATATCAGTTCAGCCCTCACACCCCGTTCATTAAGAAATTGCAGGACTTCCGTCAAGTTCAACCCGCCGTCTGGGTGGCTGAAATCAACTTGCAAGCGCCCTACCCGCTGACCGCCAATCGATTCCACGCCACCACCAAGCAAAGTCACCCCCACAGCATGTTGCTGAGCCAATTCACTGAGGACTGGCGAAGCCGATAGCGTATCGAAAAAAGTCAGTTCTGCCACTGGCAAACCAGAGACTGACACCGGGCCACGTGCCGGTAGTAATGAGCGCCCTAAACGGGAGTGAGGCGATGCCAACAAATCTGCGATGACACCGGTTTCAGCCACCCGCCCACGCTCAAGTAACGCTGCGTTATCGCAGATGGATTTCACCACATCCAACTCATGGGTGATCAGCACAATGGTTAACCCCAACTGGCGGTTAATATCACTGAGCAGCGCCAGTATCGAGGCGGTAGTTTCTGGATCCAGCGCACTGGTCGCTTCATCGGATAACAAATAAGAGGGTTTGGCCGCCAACGCTCTGGCAATGCCGACTCGCTGCTTTTGCCCACCGGATAATTGCGAAGGGAAGGCGCGAGCTTTGTCACTCAACCCCACTAGGTCTAATAACTCAGCCACTCGTTTTTGCCGCTGTGCTTTCGGCATGCCAATAATTTCTAAGCCAACAGCGACGTTATCCCATACGTTACGTGAATGAAGTAAGTGGAAATTCTGGAAAATCATACCGATATTCTGTCGCTGCAAACGCAATTGGCTATCAGACAATGCGGTTAGCTCACGGCCATCAACCTGAATACGGCCCGAAGTGGGCCGTTCCAGTAGATTAAGGCAACGGATCAAGGTGCTTTTCCCTGCCCCACTACGGCCAATAATACCGAACACCGAGCCGGTCGGGATCTCAAGTGAGACCTCCTCCAAGGCCACCATCGGTAGCCCTCCTTGTGGATAGGTTTTACTCAGGCGTTCGATGCTAATCATGATTTAATGCCTGCCACTGGAATGACCGAGCCGGCGTACTTATCCGTGATAAATTTTGCCACTTCCGGAGATTGCAAATCTTTTGCCAATTGTTTGATTCGCGGATCATTGGCCAACGATGGCGTAGTCACCAAAATATTGGCGTATGGATTTCCTGCCGCCTTCTCCAACCCCAATGCATCTTTTGCCGGATTCAAACCTGCTTCCAGTGCATAGTTGCCATTAATTACAGCTAAATCAACATCATCGAGTGAGCGTGGAATCTGCGGTGATTCAATTTCCAGAATTTTTAACTGCTTCGGATTACTGGCGATATCTTTGGGTGTTGCCTGGTTTTTCGCCGGATCGGTAAAGCCCGGTTTCAAGGTAATCAGCCCCTGATCTTGCAATAAATAGAGTGCACGGCTGAGGTTAGTGACGTTATTGGGCACCGCTACGGTGCCATTTTCTGGTACATCCGCAAAAGTTTTATGTTTATGGGAATAGACCCCAAGTGGCTCAATATGCACCGTCGCGGCAACAGCAAATTTTTGTCCTAGCGCTTGCTCTTGAGAGTGCAGATAAGGGACATGCTGAAAGTAGTTGGCGTCCACATCACCGTGCGCTAACAATTCATTAGAGTTCACCCCATTTGGGATCTCTATGACTTTCAGATTTAACGACGGATCCAGTTTTTGGATAAATTGCAGAATTTCTGCATGAGGAACCGGATCAGCGGCAACCCGCAGTGCTTCAGCAGCCTGCGCTGATAATGTCAATGTTGATACCAATGCAGTCAGTAGTGCAGTACGTACCCAGCCGGAAACAGGTGTTTTAGTCATCATCATCATCCCAACAATAAATTTTTTATCATTAATTAACCTAAGGTCATTAGGTTAGTGTTAAGAACCAAGGGTTTCAGGGTAATAGCGCGCGGCAACATCTGGATGCGAGCGCAAACGCCCTTTGAGATAATTAAACCCGACGTCACGAAACAGTGGATTTTGTGGGTCACTGGCAGGCCCACGAGCTTGTGCCGCCAACGATGCAGGCAACTGATATAGCGGCACCACCGCATCGAGACGCGCCCCAAGGAAAAAAGCGATAGACAAACGGTCCGTCCCTGCGGGTGGGGTTTCTACGCGGTGGACTGTGGCGCGCAAATAGCCGTCACTGGCCAATTCCAATAACTCGCCAATATTGACAACAAAAGTCCCTTCTTGCGGAACAGCATCAATCCAATGCCCCTCTTCGACTTCAACCTGTAAACCGCGTTGTTGGTCTTGCAATAAGAAACTGAGGAAACCCGAGTCTTTATGCGCGCCAACACCTTGCCCACTTTGAGTGGTTTCTCGCCCTGGATAACGAATAAGTTTGATGTGTTCATTCGGCTTGTCGCCATACAACTCGTCAAAGGCGTTTTCATCCAAGTCCAAAGCCAAAGCGAAAGCGCGTAATAGCCGCAGTGCCATACCGGTCATCTCTCTCTGCCATTGCAGTAATGCGGGCTTTAACGCAGGCAACGCCTCAGGCCACTGGTTTGGCCCTTGTAGTCGCGCCCAACTTGGGGTGCTTGAGTTGTGGGGTAATGGGGTTCGTTCAGCACCAATATCAAACTGTTCGCGCCAATCGGGTTGGCCACGAGTGAGTTCAGATGCCGCACGGTTGTAGCCGCGGAAATGGGGGGAGTGCACCATCGCCACCGCCAATTTTTCTTCATCTGGCAACGCAAAGAATTCACGTGAGAGGGTTTGAATTTGCTGTAATAACGCGGGGTCAATTCCATGCCCGGTAAGATAAAAGAATCCAATATCTCGAGCGGCATGGCGTAGAGCCGTTAAAAATTCCTGACGTTCAGTTTCGCTGCCGTTGAGTAATGAAATATCCAATAACGGTAATGCGTTAGTGGCTGCCGTACTCGTTGCTGATTGATTAACAAATAGTGGATTGCTTAAGGGTTGGTGGCTCATTTTTGACTCCAGAATGTTCAGTTGGCTGCTTTTTTTGCTCAGAACCAATGAAAACTGGACAACCATACAAACGAATAATCAGCATAACTAGCTCCTGAGCTGTGGCGGTAAAAAGTCATTTTAAGAGCGTTTCAGACTAGATATTTAACAATCTATACCCAAACGATATAAAACAATTAACACCGAATTTTATCGACGCACCAATATCAATCCGTTCTATGTTATTTCTTTCATCATTATCCGCATTAACATCGGCTCGTTCACAATGTTGTCTTAATGATTCACTAACCTGCTTAACTTCCCTATTTAGGGAGAAAGTATTAGGTTAATCATTGATGCTCGTTATTCCGGTGAGGAATTTACTGATGTCCAGCACAAGCACTGTTAGGTTTCACTTCATTCGATTTATCAACCCAGAGGTGGCTTAATGGATTTGGCCCTGTTTGATCTTGATGAAACGCTGATCAGCGATGACAGCTCTGGCCTATGGTTGCGCTGGCTGGTTAATGAGGGGCTTGCTCCCGTAGAGCTGGCAGAACAAGAACAATATTTAATGAAACAGTATTATCAGGGGAGCCTGTCAATGTCCTGTTATATGGAATCGACCTTGTCGCCCTTGGTGGGGAAGCACCAATTGGAAGTAGCGGGTTGGGTTGAGCGTTTTATTGAGCGCGATATCCTGCCCCGTATTTATCCTCAAGCCAGAAAATTACTGAGCTGGCACCGTGATCGTGGCGATTATATTGTGATTATTTCAGCCACAGGTGAGCATTTAGTCACCCCCATTGCACGGCATTTTTCCGCCAATGCAGCACTGTCTATCGGCGTGGAAGTGGAAAACAGCCGTTACACGGGTAAGACCTATGGCACCCTGACGTATCGCGAAGGTAAAGTCGAGCGGCTGAAACAGTGGCTTGCAGAGTCGCCCCAATTAGCTTTCCAACGCACTTATGGTTACAGCGATTCAATCAATGACAAACCGTTGCTGGAATATGTCGATCGCGCCACCGTCATCAATCCGGGAACAGAATTGGTGGACTTAGCCATTTTACATGACTGGGAAATTCATCATTGGCAACGGCGCTAAATTAACTCAAGGGGATTTATATGCTGAAGGTGTGGGGTCGGAATAATTCGACCAATGTCAAAAAAGTGTTGTGGTGTCTGGAAGAGTTGGGCCTTAGCTATGAGCGTACGGATGCTGGCGGTCAATATAGCGACCTTAGCTCACCAGAGTACCGCGCATTGAACCCAAATGGTCTGATTCCCTGCCTGCAAGATGATAACTTCATTCTGTGGGAGTCCAATACCATTGTGCGCTATCTGGCGGCGCAATATGGGGAAAATGCCCTTTACTTAGCAGATGCGCAGGTACGTGCCAGCGCAGAGAAATGGATGGATTGGGCGTCGACCAGTGTCGTGGAGCCGTTTAAAGCCGTGTTTATTGGATTAGTACGCACGGCACCAGAACGACAAGATAAAGCAAAAATCGCTCAAGGCATTAAGCAGCTCAATACCTTAATGGCAATTGCGGATGCAGCCCTTAGCCAACAGAATTTTCTTTCTGGTGATAAGTTCGGGATTGGCGATATTCCGTTGGGATGTCTGGCTTATGCTTGGTTTAATCTGGCTATCGAGCGCCCAGAATTACCCCATTTACAGCGCTGGTATTATGACCTGACCCAAAGAGCAGCATTCAAGAAAGTCATTGATATTGGCCTGAGCTAATCAAGAAAACAGGGGTCAACTAATATAGCTAACCCCTGACATTTCAAGGAAAAACCCCATTCCCGATGAGCTGACTCAAGTCAGTGATTCGGGTGAGTAAGCGCAGCTAACACCCCTGCGGCGCCAAGGACAAAACCCATCCCCGACGTCATTGGTGTTGCAGGAAGGCAGCCAGCGAACACATCCCGATGAGCTGACTCAAGTCAGTGATTCGGGTGAGTAAGCGCAGCTAACACCCCTGCGGCGCCAAGGACAAAGGGGATTTAGAAATCATAGCTCGCCCCAACCATATAACGACGCCCATCCAGAACTTTATCGTTAACTTCAATATCCACACGTTTATCTAACACGTTGTAGACGCCGCCCATGAGACGGAACTCTTTTGTCAGTCGGTAGTTTGCCCCGATATCAACAAATGTATAAGACGGGGTTTGGGTGCCCATGCTGGTACGGTCAAGATATTCCGAGGTTTTGCCGCGATAGTTAGCCCGAATCCAGGTGGCCAGTTCTTCACTGGCTTGCCAGTTCAGTGTGCCGTTCAACATATGCTTTGGCATCTGGTTCAATGGCTGGCCAGAGAACTGCCCACTCTTCTGTTCAGATTGAGTGAAGGTGTAGTTGGAGGTCAGGGACCACTCTTTATTGATATCCCAGCCGAAAGTTGCTTCCACGCCGCGGGTCATGGCTTTATCGACGTTGGTGCGATCACTGATAAACTTATACGGTGTACCGTTGATCATGCACTGACCAGACGCGTTACCGGTAGTATCTGTACAACGACGAACTTCGGTGATTTTATCTTTAAAATCAGTATTAAATAGTGTTACGCCCGCATTCATACCTTCCTGATCATCCCAGAGAATGCCAATTTCTTGGCTAAGGCTTCTTTCTGGTTTCAGGTTAGCATTACCGACAATGATTGCCGGATCACCACGGCCACCACCGGTGATTTGCCCCCAGTTTTCAGTTGCCTGACGTAAATCAGGTGAACGATAACCGCCGGAGACACCACCTTTTAATGTCCATTGCTCTGCCAGATGCCAAACGCCGTATAAACGCGGTGTCCAGTGAGTGCCATAGTTTTCATCCTGATCCATACGGATACCGCCGGTCAGGGCAAAATCATTGGTCATCTGCCATTCATCTTCGGCAAACAAGGCCCAACTCCAGCGTGTTAATTTAGTCAAATCACTGGCGGAGGCAAGTTGATTGCCCTCATCATATAATTCCTCGTAGCGATATTGGCCGCCCAGAATTAATGTGTGGCTATCAAATAAGAATGAGGTTTGGCTATTAAAGACATTATCGACGCTTTTCATTTCACGCGATGGGTTACGAGTTTCGTCACGCTGAACATAGCTGGTTGAATTACCGAAATCATAATAACCGTGATGAGTCACAGCATAATTATTGCGGTCATATTGCACATCACTGCTTTTACCGTTTAATGCCACTGAACGTCCGGCAGTTGAATTTCGGTCTTGCACATAATGGCCAATATCAAAATCAAATTCGTTCTTATCATCGGGGGTCAGAGTAAATGTCGCCGCACCATTTCTTAAGCGCTGTTCATTATAACCATCGACAATTCTATCTTCACTACGATGAGAAAGTAGGCCGCTGACTTTTAATCCCAGTAAACCGTCAATTAATGGGCCAGAGGCATAAGCATTGGTCTGATAAATATCACCAGATTTAGAATCTTCCTGCAATGTGGCATCAGCACGCACCGTACCGTGCCACTCTTTACCCACTTTACGGGTAATAACGTTAATCACCCCGCCCATCGCATCTGAGCCGTATAAAGAGGACATTGGGCCACGGACGACTTCAATGCGTTCAATCGCTGCTAGTGGTGGCAACCAGCCCTGTTCGATACCGGAACCATCGCTGTTTGGTCGTGTACCACGAGTATCAACGCGTTTGCCATCCACCAGAATCAGCGTGTATTTCGCCGCCATACCACGGATGCTGATATCACTGTGGCTCCCACCACCAGTGACTACTACACCCGGAACATCTTTCAGCGCATCGGTAATATCACGATATGCTTTATTCTCAATTTGTTCGCGAGTCACAACAGAAATAGACGCCGCTGAATCTTGAATACGTTGTTGGAAGCCCGACGCAGTTACTACCATGGTGTCTGTTGTCGTGGTATTGGTTTCAGCTGCATATGCCTGAGATGAAACAATTGTCGCTATCACCCATGCCGCAGCATTAGTTTTCCTAAAACTCTTATTGGCCTTCGCCATTGTACGTTCTCCATGAGATATAATTTACTCAGAGCCTTTCCATCAGGTTCTTTTTGCCTGTGGCGATGCCGCCTGACGGGCAGGTGATAAATATTATTTTTATAAAAACCGGCAATAGCTCACCAAAGCAGAAATAGCGCTTCCAACGATTTCTGCTTAATACATAATTATTGTTTTATTAAACCAATGACTTCTCAAATATATGCCTTACATCACGATGCTATTACCCACCGTAAGAATAAGGCATCAAAATAACTGACTTATATTGTGGGTTCAGTCACTAACCCATCAATTAATACTTGTGATGTTCCTTGTGAACACCGCTCAATACGCCCTTTCACGCCATACACTTTGGCCAAACTTTGTGGCGTAATCACCTCTTCCGGTAAACCATCGGCAATCAGTGTGCCGTTTTGCAGCATCAGTACATGGTCACCGTGGCGTAGAGCAATATTGATGTCATGAACCACAACCACGGTAATAATATTGCGTTTACGGGTTTCCTTACGCACCAGATCCATCACATGAAATTGATAGTTAAGATCTAGCGCACTGAGCGGTTCATCAAGCAATAGCAGCGATGGTTGGCGAATAAGGGATTGTGCTAACCCCACTAACTGCTTCTGACCACCAGAAAGTTGATCCAGATAGCTGAGTGCCAGATGAGCAATACCCAATTGCTCCAGCAGTGCCATCACTTCGGCTTCGCTACTGGCATTGCTGCGCCCACCAGAGGCGCGCTGGGCCACGATAATCGACTCCAGCACATGCAGATGGACTCCGGCTGGCAAGGATTGCGGCAAATACACCACTTTTTCTGCCCGCTGGGCAAACGGCATCTGCATCAGATCATTACCCTCTAGCCACAATTGGCCTTGGGCGCGATTTAAACCCGCTAATGCACGCAGTAAGGTGGACTTGCCACTGCCATTCGGTCCGAGCAATACCGTGATTTTGCCGCGCGGTAACAATGGCACGGTTAAATCTTGAATCACCGGGCGTTTCGGGTAACCCGCATTAAAGTGTTCAATACATAAGCCAGCAGTCATACATTCCCCCTATGGCGCAAAATAATACTTAGGAAGAACGGCACCCCCACCAGCGAGGTTACAATCCCAACCGGAATAATGACGCCGGGGATCAGGTTTTTCGACGCAATCGATGCCATGGACAGCACCAGTGCGCCAATCAAAGCACTGGCAGGCAGATAAAAACGGTGATCTTCGCCAAACATCATGCGGGCAATATGCGGGGCGACCAGACCGATAAAACCAATCGGCCCGACAAACGCCACGGCCAGTGCTGATAACATGCTGATACGCAGCAAAGTTCCCAAGCGCAAGCGACGAACATCGATACCAAAACTGATGGCTCGGTCTTCACCTAAACGCAATGCGGTTAGTTTCCACGAACTCATCATCGACAATGGCAGCATCAGGGCGAACACCACCAACATGATACCAAGTTTGGCCCATGATGCCCGCGCCAGACTGCCCATCGTCCAAAATACCAAGCCTTGCAGCGTATCTTCACTGGCAATGAACTGCATCATCGAGACCAGCGCATTGAAGGTAAAGACCAGTGCGATGCCGAACAGCACCACACCAGAGGTCGCGACCCGCGTCCAGCGCGTAATCCCATCGAGCATCAGTGCAGCAAACAGGGCAAAAATAAACGCATTTACAGAGATAAACCACTGATCAGGCACACCCGGAATGCCAATCCCTGACACAATCGCTAACGCCGCACCAAAGGCCGCCGCAGAGGAAACACCCAAAGTAAAGGGGCTCGCCAGCGGGTTATTCAAGATGGTCTGCATTTCCGCCCCAGCAAGCCCGAGCGATAAACCAATCACCACGGCCATCAAGGCATAAGGTAAGCGAATATCCCAAACAATCACCCGAGTTCCTGCATCGGCACTGGCCGGATCAATAAGTGTCTGCCACAACGACGACAATGTGAGGCCCGACGGCCCCATAGTGAAGTCCAGCAACAAACAACCGACAATTGCCAACACCAAAACACCCATAATGAGCAAACGGTGACGTACAATATTCTTATAACTTCCCATAACGCTGACATCAGTTTGCTGCGGTGTTTTTGCCATGGGTTCAGTGGTTATACTCATTTATGTCTGCTACCTGCTGCGGGCGTCATAGAGATGATGGGGTTATCGGCAGAACCTTTTGCAGATTCAGGATATCCAGCGCCCTTACACTTTCTTATCAATTGCCGCTAACAATAAAGCAAACGATAATACTTATCAATAAGATTACTATAACTGATTTGCTATAATTCTATGTAACTGCTTATTTTGTAAAATCATTTAATCAATGAGGCGCATTTTACCCATGATGTTATGAGGGAAATATGGCAAAATCAGTGAAATTTTTTGCGGAAGAAGATGAAGAAAACACCTATTTGGGGCATAAAAAAAGGGCGATAAGATTATCGCCCTACTCTTTATTGGTTCTTTATGTTAGTCAGAAATCAGTACCGCTTTTTTCGGTTCTTGATCATCATGACTTTCATCACGCCATTTCGGGAATTCCATCTCTTTGTATTTAATGACCTTAGTACCACGAGTCAGCTTATAGCCGAACCAAATCACCAAGAACAATGGAATACCGATATAAGTTGCAGTCACCCCATACCAGTCGATGCGATCTTGCAGGAATGCTTGATAGTTCTGACCCAAAGTAATGATCAAACACAGCACAAAAGCAAAAATCGGCCCTAACGGGAAGAAACCCGACTGATAGGGTAAGTCATTCAAATCACGGCCTTGCATCATATAACCACGACGGAAACGGTAGTGGCTGATAGCAATACCCAACCAAGCAATAAAGCCCGTCATCCCTGAGGTATTCAGCAACCACAGATAGACTGTTTGATTACCAAACATGGAACTTAAGAAGCACAACCCTGCTACAACAGTCGTCGCATATAGCGCATTGCGCGGTACGCCGCCGCTAGAAAGTTTGGCGAAAATACGCGGAGCTTTACCTTCTGACGCCAGCGTAAACAGCATACGGGTCGAAGCATACATTCCGGAGTTACCCGCCGATAATACTGCTGTCAGAATAACCGCATTCATCACTGCTGCCGCTGACAACAGACCTGCATTCTGGAAGACCAAAGTGAACGGGCTGACGCTGATGTCTTTAACATCGTTACGCAACAGACTTGGGTCGGTATAAGGAATGATCAGGCTGATAATCAGGATAGCGAAGATATAGAACAGCAAAATACGCCAGAACACCTTACGCACTGCACGGGGAATATTTTTGCCCGGATCTTTTGACTCACCTGCCGCAATCCCGATGAGTTCCGTCCCTTGGAAAGAGAACCCGACAATCATTGCCACACCAATCATTGCGGAGAATCCCCCTGCAAACGGTGCGTCACCGATAGTCCAGTTGTGCCAACCTGCGCTCTCGCCGCCTTTCATGATGCCGCTTATCATCATCACACCCACGATGATAAAGATGATAACGGTGGTTACTTTAATCAGTGAGAACCAGTATTCCGCTTCACCAAAACCTTTAACTGATATCCAGTTCAGTAAAAACATCAGGCCGAGGAATAACGCACTCCAAATCCAGCCGGGAGTCTCAGGGAACCAGTAATTCATCACTAGCTGTGCAGCAACCAAGTCAACGGCAATAGTTACCGCCCAGTTGTACCAGTAGTTCCAGCCGAGGGCGAAGCCAAATCCTTCCTCAACGTATTTTGAACCGTAAGTCGAGAATGAACCCGATACCGGCATGAACGCCGCCAATTCACCGAGGCTGGTCATCAAGAAATAGACCATCAGGCCAATCAATGCATAGGAGAGCAATGCTCCACCTGGGCCTGCCTGTGATACTGTCGCCCCTGAGGCCACAAATAGACCAGTACCAATTGAACCACCGATTGCAATCATGGCTAAATGCCGTGATTTAAGCTCCCGGCGTAAGCGCTGTGCACCCTGCTGCGCTGGGATTTTAGTATGTTGCTGAGTCATTCTTACCCTAATCCGCCCTTAAAAATGAGGCGGGATTGTAACAAATCCCACCGGCTCTGTGAGTAACAATGCGCTGATATAAGATACCTTCATGATCCCAACCCTATTATTAGCAAAAGCTCGATTGTCAGAAGAATCTCATGGCAACAGGGTATTCAAGCCACAATCCCCCTTTTAACTGGTGTAAAACACTTAAAACTCTCTCTATGATGCGGCTAATACGCTTGTACGAAAACCCGCCAATTCACGTCTCTTCTTGGCAATAACTGAGGAAACGTTGCAAGGCGTTGGAGATATGTTTTTGCCGATGATGAATCAGGTATAGCGTGCGAAAAAGTGGCGGCAAAGGAATGTTAAGCACGACCAGTTCCCCACTGGCGAGTTGATCGGCAATGACCCGACGTGACAAACAGCTGATCCCCATGCCGTAACGCACCGCCCGTTTAATGGCCTCTGAGTTACCCAGCTCCATGACGAGTTTAAAATGGGGTAATTTCGCCAGTAGTAAATGGTCAAGCACTTCACGTGTACCTGATCCCCGCTCACGTAGGATCCACGCTGCATTGGCTAACTCATCCAAAGTCAGCATCCTGTGGCATAACGGATTGTCCGGTGCTGCAAACACCACCAATTCATCTCGCTGCCAAGCCTGTGTCAATAATTCAGGCATATGGCACGGCCCTTCAATCAGACCAAGATCACCGCGAAAATCAGCAACCGCTTCAATCACATCCTGAGTGTTGCCGATATTCAGCTCCAGCGGCGTGCCGGGGAAATCACGTCGGTATTTGGCAATCATGCCCGGTAACATATAATTGCCAATAGTGCTACTGGCAGCAATACGTAAGGCACCTAAATCCTGTAGGAAAAGTTGTTCTATTTCAATGGATTGATCAAGAAGCGCACGCGCTTTGGGGTAAAGCAGCCGCCCATGTTCATTGGTCACTAAACGCTTACCGACCCTATCGAAAAGTTGCACTCCTAATTGCCCTTCCAAATCCGCCAACGCTGCGCTGACTGCCGATTGTGAAAGCGCGAGCACAACCGATGCTTGGGTTGTGGAGCCGCTTTTTAGCACCTCAGTAAAGACTTCAAGTTGACGTAAGGTTATGTGCATAACGGTCTCTGTCGTAAAAAATGGAGGACGCTATTATCACTCTGTTCATCAGTGACTATGGAGTTGACGAACAGATTATATAGTCTCAATTACCGTATAAGACTAACACCTTTGAGTAAAATCGGGAGGTTATCAGGGATGAAATTAAACAGTAAAAATACTAGTCATCGTCATCTGAGTGAAAGAAGATACGATAAATAATCCCAAAAATCACACTAATAACCACGTTAAAAATCAACCACATAATTAAAAGATAACTAAATACATACGAGAGTGGAATACCGCGCTCAGTCTTAAACGGATTAAAATGTGGTAGCAACGCAATATGGAAAGGGTTCAAGTTATATAATTTGAAAAAATAAGCGACTATATAAGGTGGAATCAATAAATAAATAAGTGGTGCAATGACTAATATCACCCAAAGCGACTTTTCTGGTTTTCCTTTTTTCATACTAAAACCTTATATCGCCTATTTAATGTTACCACTGTAGCATAATTACCCGTTTTCCCCGCAAGTCTCATCCACCACCTGCAGGTTATTCCGATGCTTTAGTCCCATTAATACCAGTATTAGTTCATTGCGCTGTGAGCTTTATCGTCATATTCTTTCTTTGATGTGGTAACTCATTGTATATATTAGGTATAAACATTATTAATTAACATGGAAATGAGTATTCCTCTTGAATTTATCACATCTTCATTCTGTGGATATATTTAATTTATTGAGGTGTTTCTCATGAATAATCCTATTAAATACTTACTGCTTTCATTAATTATTCCGCTGTCTGCAAATGCTTGTATAGAAGATGGAGGAGAGCCGAGTGAATGTGCTATTGCCTGCACACTTCCATCCGGAGATATAGATGAGGGTTGTTATTTCGGTGACTCGCCCCCGTATACCTATGACCAGCCCGTCCCTGAGGTGAGTGAGGCGACAGGACAATAACGCCAACACTAAGCGGACATATTGGGTCCTGGCCTGCATCATCAATAGCATCACCCGTTTTTCTTATCGTTTTCAAATAGACTTACCACTTATATAGATTGATTATAAAGATATAATGAATTTATCTATTATATCGTGAGCAGGTAAACTGTGCGCAATCTTTACGGGACACAGGAGATAACATGGCGACTTCTCAAACTAAAGGACTCTCCCAACCACAGCAGTTTGCCCTAACCCGCTATATACCGGGCTTGGTGTTGACCGGTGTGATTACAGGGGCAGCACTTAAAGTGGGTGATATGCCGTGGTTTATCAACATGGGGCTGGGGGCACTGACTCTGGCTATTTTATTCGGCATCGTGGTGGGTAACACGCTGTATCCATGGGCACAACCGGTCTGTGCTGATGGGGTGCTGCTCGCCAAACAGCATTTGCTGCGGCTGGGGATCATTTTGTACGGTTTCCGGCTGACTTTTCAGCAAGTTGCTGATGTCGGAGCTACTGGCATGATTATCGACCTTTTAACCTTAAGCTCGACTTTCGTGCTGGCGTGCTGGTTGGGTAAACGCCTATTTGGTCTGGACCAGCAAACCGTCATGCTGATTGGTGCTGGTAGCAGTATTTGTGGTGCGGCGGCCATTATGGCCACTGAGCCAGTACTGAAAGCCGATGCCAGTAAAGTGGCGGTTGCTGTCGCGACAGTGGTCATTTTCGGGACGCTGGCTATTTTTATCTACCCGTGGCTGTATCAGTTGAACCTGCATTATCAATGGTTGCCATTGACTCAGGAAACCTTTGGTATTTTTGCTGGTTCGACTATTCATGAAGTAGCACAGGTGGTAGCGGCAGGTCACGCGATGGGGCCTGATGCTGAAAATGCGGCGGTTATCACCAAAATGATCCGCGTGATGATGCTGGCTCCGTTTTTGCTGTTGCTTTCAGCTTATTTAGGCCGTAATGGCACGAAGGCCCCCGGAGAAAAACGTGAGAAAAGTGCCATCACCATTCCGTGGTTTGCGGTGATATTTATTCTGATGGCCGGTTTCAACTCACTTAACTTGTTGCCAGCGGCATGGGTCAACCACCTGATTGTACTGGATACCATCTTGCTGGCGATGGCGATGGCGGCGCTGGGATTAACCACTCATATCGGCTCCATACGTCAGGCGGGGATCAAACCACTGTTGCTGGCTTTCATGCTATTTGCTTGGTTGCTGATCGGCGGTACTGGCATCAACTTGCTGGTTCAGCATCTCGCGGCATAGCGCATTGATTCAAGGGCTGCATTGGCAGCCCTTTTCTTTCTCCGCAGTTTATCCCATTCAATCATGCCGCTATCAATGCCATAATGACCGGGTTATCAAAGGAGAATGGAATGAAATTTGTCGGTGCACATGTTAGCGCAGCAGGGGGGGTCGATCAGGCTGTGATTCGGGCGCACGAACTTGAGGCCACTGCCTTTGCCCTGTTTACCAAAAATCAGCGTCAATGGCGCGCCGCGCCGCTCGCAGATGATGTTATTGAGAAATTCAAGCAGGCTTGCGAACAGTACGGTTATACCTCAGCCCAGATCCTGCCTCATGACAGTTATCTGATTAACCTTGGTCACCCGGTGACCGAAGCACTGGAAAAATCCCGTGACGCTTTTATCGATGAAATGGCACGTTGCCAGCAACTGGGGTTGTCATTACTGAACTTCCACCCTGGTAGCCACTTGCTACAAATTGATGAAGACAAATGTCTGGCCCGCATCGCTGAATCTATCAATATTGCGCTGGACGCAACTGAAGGGGTAACGGCCGTCATTGAGAACACCGCGGGTCAGGGCAGTAATCTCGGTTTTAAGTTTGAGCATCTGGCCGCCATCATTGCCGGTGTAGAAGATAAAAGCCGCGTTGGCGTTTGTATTGACACCTGCCATGCTTTTGCTGCCGGTTATGATTTACGGACCGAAGCCGATTGTCAGCATACTTTTGCTGAACTGGGCGATATCGTCGGTTTCCAATATCTACGTGGCATGCATCTTAATGATGCCAAAAGTGAATTTAACAGCCGTGTTGACCGCCACCACAGCTTAGGTGAAGGCAATATTGGTAAAACAGTGTTCAGCTATATTATGCGCGACTCGCGTTTTGACAATATTCCGCTGATTCTGGAAACCGTGAATCCAGATATCTGGGCAGAAGAGATAGCTTGGCTGAAATCACAAGCTGAAGCTTAACCGTATCATCTTGAGTCAGCATAAAAAAACCGGCACTTGAGGCCGGTTTTTATTGGGTAATACAACTTGAGCACGTGATTAAGCGATTTTCGCAACCGCAGCATCAGGGCGTTTTAGCAGCGCATACAGGCCACCGGCCAATACTGTACCGGCGATAATGGCCACCAGATACAGTAGGACTGGGTGAATTGCGCCCGGGATCAGCAGCACGAACAGACCACCGTGTGGTGCCATCAGTTGTGCACCGAATGCCATAGACAGAGCACCCGTCAGTGCGCCACCGGCGATACAGCACGGCAAGACACGCATTGGATCACGAGCCGCGAATGGAATCGCCCCTTCAGAGATAAAGCACAGGCCCAGTACCAGCGCCGCTTTGCCCCCTTCTTGCTCGCCTTTGTCGAACTTATTACGCGCCAGCAGTGTTGCCAGCCCCATCGCCAACGGTGGAACCATCCCCGCCGCCATGATGGCCGCCATCGGTGCATAAACTGACGAACTCAGCAGTGCCACACCAAAAGCATAAGCAGCTTTGTTCACCGGCCCGCCCATATCGGTACACATCATTGCGCCCAAAATGGCCCCCAGCAGTACCGCATTCGCAGTACCCATAGATTGCAGCCAGTTAGTCAGGCCTGTCATGATTTTTGCCACCGGCGTACCGACTACATAAATCATCACCAAACCAACAATCAAGCTAGCGACCAGCGGGATAATCAGTATCGGCTTAAGCGCTTCCATACTTTGCGGCAAGTGCAGCTTGGTGCTGATAGCTTTTGCTACATAACCGGCAAGGAAACCGGCAATAATGCCCCCAAGGAAGCCCGCCCCAGTGCTAACAGCGAGCATACCGCCAATTAAACCTGGAGTTAGACCCGGACGGTCAGCAATGGAGAAGGCGATGAAACCTGCCAATACCGGCACCATCAAGGCAAAGGCTGAACCGCCACCGATTTGCATCAAGGCCGCAGCTAAAGTGCCTTTCACTTCAAACGCTTTGATACCAAACACGAATGACAGTGCAATACACAAGCCACCAGCAACCACCATCGGCAACATATAAGACACACCCGTCAGCAAGTGGCGATACGGGCCGCCAGTCTCTGCTTTCTTCACCCCAGTGCTACTGCCGGTTTTTGGCTGATAGACTTCAGCTTCTACCAAGGATTTATCCAGCTCTTGCGCGGTCTTCTTCAGTGCCAGACCTGTAGTAGTACGATACATCGGTTTACCGGCGAACTTATCCAGATCCACTTCGATATCCGCGGCCACAATCACTAAATCTGCGGCTGCCACTTCTTCCGGAGTGATAGCATTGCCCGCACCAACGGAACCGCGTGTTTCAACTTTCACCCACCAGCCACGTTTTTTTGCTTCACTTTCAATGGCTTCTGCCGCCATAAAAGTATGCGCCACGCCGGTTGGGCAGGCGGTAATCGCCACAATCCGTTTAGGGCCAGTTGTCACTGAGGCCGCAGGTGCTGCTGTTGCAGTCGCCTGATAAGGTTTTGCCTGCGCAATCGCGTGCGCCAGAAAACCTTCCGGGTCACGAACCGCTTTTTCCACATCACCGAGATACACTTTTTTGCCGTTCAGCGCAGCGTCAGCTGGGATTGATTGCCCTGCGACAATCACCAACTCGGCATCAGCGGCTTTGTCTACCCAGCTCAGTCCTGCTTTTGCCGCCGCAGCACCCAACATCAGTGTCGCAAGGTGGCCTCTGGCCTGCCCGAGCGAACTGTCTATTATTAGTAGCGTTTTCATTTCGCCTCCGGAGATCAATTAAAGGGTTTCAGGTCAACTTTCGCCATCATGGCTGCCAACTGCGGGCGATCCGTAATACCCACATTGCTCTGACTGACAGCCAAAGCGGCGACAGCGGTTGCCAAACGCAGCGTATGTTCGCTGGATTCGCGCATCAGCAACCCATAGATCAAGCCCCCCACCATGGAGTCGCCGGCACCCACGGTGCTGACCACTTCACAAGCAGGCGGTTTTGCTAACCATGCCCCAGAGGCATTGACCCAGAGTGCCCCTTCCGCGCCAAGAGAAATCACCACATGGGCAATTCCCTGATCACGCAGTGCGTGCGCGGCATCCACCACATCACCCAATTCAGGTAATGGGCGACCGGCCCAGATTTCCAGCTCACGGCGATTGGGTTTTACCAACCACGGTGATGCTTTCAGCCCCGCAACCAGCGCTTCACGGCTGCTGTCGAAAATAATGCATGGACAATGGGAACGTAACCGCGTCATCCAATCAGTAAATGCATCAGGATCAACGCCCGCAGGCAGACTGCCACTAACGGCAACCATGTCGAATTGCCCCAACCAGCTCAATGAGTCGGTTACAAAGCGATCCCAATCCGGCTTAGTGACTTCAAAACCAGAGAAGTTAAAGTCAGTCACTTCGCCATCTTTTTCAGTCAGTTTGACGTTTATGCGAGTGCGGCCCGGCACCACTTGAAAACGGTTGGCAATACCCAGCTCGCTAAACAACAGTTGGAAGCCATCTTGGTTATCTTTACCGAGGAAACCGCCGACCGTGACATCAATACCAAGGTCTTTCAGTACTTTGGCGACATTGATGCCTTTACCCGCGGCATGCAGACCGGCCGTTTTCACCAAATTCACTTCGCCACGTTCAATTTCCGGGCAAAAACCGACCAGATCGTAAGCCGGGTTTAGTGTGATAGTTGCAACTCTTCTGCTCATGCTGCCCCCTCACCTAAACCGGCGGCGATAGCTTCACCAATCGCATCCAGTGCTGCTTGTGCGTCTTCACCGCTCGCGGTAAAGCGCAGGCGATTCCCTTTTTTAACCCCTAAAGCCACAACTTTCATCAGACTACGTCCATTAGCGGGTTTACCGGTGCCGTCCAAATTGGTCACGGTGATTTCACTGGTAAACTGTTTGATTGTATTGACTAAAATCGTCCCTGGGCGCGCATGTAATCCATGGTCATTACGGATAACAAACTCAGCGCTCAATACTTCGTTTTGCTCGACATACTCACTGGTCAGCAATGCCAACAGTGCTGCCGCATCAGCGTTCAGCAACGCGTCAGCTTTTTTCGCCAGTAACAGGTCGCTTAAATAATTCAACACGGAGAGAGGTTGGTCATCGGCAACGGACAATGTCAGCAGCAACGCTACTTTTTCTCCGTTATGCTCAAATGCAGTCGCTGGGCGACTGACAGTAGCGGCACTGACCAAATTGCCTTCAGTACTGTCACTCAACCAGATACCCTGCCCTAGGTTCAGCGGTTCACGGGTAATGACATCACTGACAAAGCGAGCATCGACTGCCCCGATTTGCTGTAAACGACCCGCATTCAGCGCTTGCAGTGTGATCAAGTTGTCTGCGGCAACGTCAAGCGCGATAAGTGAGGTATCAAAATGGAATTCAGCTGCTTTTTGCTCACCCATCAGCAAACTGCGCAGCTCTTCAGCTGAAGTAGTTTTTGCTAACTGCGCAGCGACGGCATCATCACTTAATACATGTGTTAACTGGCGCAATAATGCCAAATGCTCATCAGAACGCGCGGCAATCCCGATAACAATATAAGCCGTTTGATCTTCGCCCCACGCAATGCCCTGCGGGAATTGGAAAACTTGTACGCCGGTGTTCAGTACCAGATCACGGGTATCAGTAGTACCATGTGGAATGGCAATGCCATTACCCAGATAGGTCGAAGTTTGTTGCTCACGGGCTAACATACCATCGACATACCCGGCGGCAACACACCCGGCTTGAGTCAGCGCGGCGGCCACTTGGGTGATCGCTTCGTTTTTGCTGTCTGCTTGTGCAGCCAGATGGATATCTTTAGTTGATAACTGGAACATTATGTCTCCTCTCTTGCTGAAATTGAATCGTTTCAGCTTCAATGAGAAAAAGGAGCGTTACCCTTTATCATCTGGTGACGAGATAACGCTGAAACGTTTCAAGGAGTGTGTTTCCGACTAAGAATATATGCAAGTTTTCTGCTTTTATTCTTGATGATTTTTTGACATTCCGCACATTTTCATGGTGAATGAGTTTGTATCAGCAGCAAAATAGCATCCATGGCTGATAGTTGCTGACGCACATTATAAAGGAGTTAATACGATGTCTGTAGTGGTCGGTGTGGGCGTCATTATCGTCAATCAACAAGGCGAAGTCTTACTGGGCAAACGCTGTGGTCAGCACGCGCCTTATTGGTCTATTCCCGGTGGACACATGGAGGCTGGAGAGTCTTTTGAGCAAGCCGCTCAACGAGAAATCCTCGAGGAAACTGGCTTATATATCAATGAAATGCATGTCGTGGCATTGTGTAATAATCTTGCAACCTGGCGTGCAGAAGGTAAACACACCGTTTCTGTCTGTTTGCAGGCGCAGCACCCCGGTGGACAGCCAGAGCTGAAAGAACCTGATAAATGTCAGCAATGGATATGGTGTGACCCGCGAGAATTGCCCGAGCCACATTTTGAAGCCAGCCGCCATGCTATTAATTTATGGTTAAATCAGCAGTTTTACGCCATCTTTGACTAAGAAACAGCGCTGTATCATTCGACAACAGTTGAGGATTACCCTCAACTGTCTTTAAGGCGCGGTATCCGTTTCCAGTTGAATCAAATACACCAGAGCTTGGTCGCGAGTATCAAAACACATCTCGCGTAACGCTTGCAGACTGGCACAGACCGCCGGACGGGAAGGCGAATGGAAAATACCGCAACGCATGGCATCATCCAAATGCAGGCAACGAGTGTTGGCTGGTTTGCCTAAAGGCATACCAGGGATCGGGCTGGAAATCGAAGGAGCAATACAGCAGGCACCGCAATCTGAGCGACAGTCCATCAGCAGGCTCCTGTAGGCTGGTGGAATAACAGCGGACAATAGCAACCGCCCTCATCAACTACCAGCACTATCCTTGATTAATGGCTGAATAGCTGACGCCGTCCACAGCTTTTGTCTTTTCATTGTGCACGTTATGTCTGTTTTTAACTGGAACGACCTGAAAATCTATAAGTTTCGAACTGCAAGTAGGTGGTAATGATATGAACTCAAGGCGTTGAGATAGCTCAATGAATTAAGTGAATGATGGCAGTCAACCGCCTGTGTCTCAGATAGTTTTGTACGATATTTAATCAGCATTAATTCTAATGACCAGACTAATCACTAACCAAATGAACCCCGTAAGCATATTCATCTGTTTACAGCGTCAGCGTCACCCCGTACCATTAGGCTAGTACAAAAGAACAATTAACCTATTATCAATATCCAACGTTATTGACGTTGCAACAGGGCCATCAGCCCCTGCAACATCAAGCACGAAAGAAATGCGGAGTGACAGATGTCAACAGACCTAGCCCAATCCCTATCACGACCTTCCGTTCTGGGGGGAGCCATGATCGTTGCTGGCACCGCTGTGGGCGCTGGGATGTTCTCAATCCCAATCGTGACAGCCGGTGTATGGTTTAGCGGCTCAGTGGCACTGCTGATTTATACTTGGGCCTGCATGCTGATTTCGGGTTTGATGATTTTGGAAGCCAACTTAAATTACCCAACAGGTGCCAGTTTCCACACCATGGTGCAAGACCTGCTTGGTAAGGTTTGGAGCTCAATCAATGGGCTATCGATCACCTTTGTTCTCTATATTCTGACCTACGCCTATATCTCTGCTGGTGGTTCAATCATTACCCATACATTGCAAAATACCGTGGGGATTGGTCAGACCGGTGCGGGCTTTATTTTTGCTTTACTGGTGGCGTTTATTGTTTGGTTATCCACTCGAGCAGTGGATCGCTTAAGTACGATATTAATCGGTGGGATGGTCATCACATTTGTCATGTCCATCGGTGATATGTTTAGCCATGTAGAAAGTGCGGTTCTATTCAACCAAACTGACAGTAATGCCAGCTATTTACCTTATGCCTTGGCAGCGCTACCCTATTTGCTGACATCGTTTGGTTATCACGGTAACGTGCCGGGGCTGGTAAAGTATTACCACAAGGACGGCAAAGCTGTCGTGCAGAGCTTGCTGTATGGTACCTTGATTGCCTTAGTCATTTATATCCTGTGGCAGTACGCCATTCAGGGCAATATTGCCCGGGATGCATTCAAACAAGTGATTGCTGATGGCGGTAATATTGGTAGTTTGCTGAAACAGATGGATACGGTCTCGGCCAGCCAGATCACCAGCCAACTCCTCAACGCCTTCTCTTATATGGCATTGGCCAGCTCATTCCTCGGTGTGTCTCTGGGGTTATTCGATTATATTGCCGACTTCTTTAAGTTTGCCGATGATCGTCGTGGGCGCACTAAATCTGCATTAATCACGTTTGTACCGCCGACCGTCGGTGCTCTGCTGTTCCCGAATGGCTTTCTTTATGCGATTGGCTTTGCCGGGTTAGCGGCCACCATTTGGGCCGTCATTGTTCCTGCGTTGATGGCACGCGCCAGCCGTAAACGCTTCCCACAGGCCGGTTATCAAGCTCCGGGTGGCCGTCTTATGATTGGCTTTATTATCTTATTTGGTCTGATCAATGCGGTGGCTCATATTGCGGCATTATTCGGCCTGTTGCCGGTGTTTGCATAAGGCCAGTTTGATACCGAAAATCTCACTCTTTTTTGCGCTATCTGCTTGCCTGAAACACACGGCACGAGTAACTTGTCGCAACTTATCTTCAATTCTGATTGGCGGTTAATAAATGGCAAGAGCGAACGAAATAAAACGGGGTATGGCGGTCAACCTCAACGGCAAATTATTGCTGGTGAAAGATATTGATGTGCAAAGCCCAAGTGCCCGTGGCGCAAGTACACTGTATAAAATGCGTTTTTCTGACGTACGTACAGGTTTGAAAGTTGAAGAGCGTTTTAAAGGTGATGAAATCCTCGATACCATCACGCTAACCCGCCGCTCAGTGAATTTCTCATACATCGATGGCGACGAATACGTCTTTATGGATGATGAAGATTTCACGCCTTACAACTTCAAAAAAGAACAAATTGAAGAAGAGTTGCTGTTTATTCCTGAAGGCGGTATGCCGGGGATGCAAGTTTTGACAATGGACGGTCAGTTGCTGGCATTGGAATTGCCACAAACGGTTGATATGGAAATTGTTGATACCGCACCGAGCATCAAAGGCGCATCAGCCAGTGCCCGTAACAAACCGGCGGTGATGAGTACCGGCCTATCCATTCAGGTGCCAGAATATATCAGCCCTGGTGAGAAGATCCGTATTCATATTGCAGAACGTCGCTATATGGGACGCGCCGAATAATATCCCCATCATCTTTCACGTTACAGGTGTGTTGACTGCTCTTACTCACCCGAATCACTTACTCATGTAAGCTCATCGGGATGAGTTCGTTTGCCGCCTTCCTGTATCGCGAAATCTATTGGGTATACCTACAATAAAGGGCCGATTTCTCGGCCCTTTTGCTTTTTCATCCTAAAACACCGCTGTAACATGAAAGATGACGGGTATGGATACTATTTTAGCTCAGGGAAAAACGCCCGCTTCAGCGCCAACTCCACGCCACGAACCTCTGCCAACCCTTTCAGGCGGCCAATGGCGGAATAGCCCGGATTGGTTTTCTTTTGCAAATCATCCAGCATCTGATGACCATGGTCTGGTCGCATCGGGATCGGACGCATATCACCCGCCGCCTGACGACGTTGTTCTTCGGTCAAAATAGCTTTAACGACGGAGTACATGTCGACATCACCCTGCAAATGACCGCCTTCATGGAAGGTTTTTGGATTCCCTTCACGACAGGTTGAACGCAGATGCGTGAAGTGAATGCGATCACCGAAAGTTTCGATCATCTTCACTAAATCATTGTCAGCACGTACGCCATAAGAACCGGTACACATGGTAAAACCATTGTGAATGCTATCGACGGTCTCTTTCAGCCACTGCATATCTTCAATCGTTGAAACGATACGCGGTAGGCCCAGAATTGGACGCGGTGGATCATCCGGGTGTACCGCCATACGCAAACCGACCTGTTCAGCAACCGGAATTATCTCGCGCAGGAAATAGGCCATATTTTCACGCAACTGCGCTTTATCAATACCATCATATTCAGCCAGACGGGCACGGAATTGATCCAGCGTGTAACCCTCTTCAGCGCCCGGTAAACCGGCAATAATATTACCCGTTAGCTTGGCAATATCCGCTTCAGTCATGGCTTTGAAATAATCTGCCGCCTGCGCACGCTCTTCAGCCGTGTAATCATTCTCTGCACCAGGGCGCTTGAGGATGTGCAATTCGAAAGTGGCAAACGCGATTTGGTCAAAACGTAATGCTTTGGAACCATCCGGTAATTGATATTCCAGATCAGTACGTGTCCAGTCCAGTATTGGCATAAAGTTGTAGCACACGGTATCAATACCGCAGGCAGCCAAATTGCGCAGCGTTTGCTTGTAATTATCGATATGTTGCTGATAGTTACCGCTGTGCGTTTTAATCTCTTCATGAATCGGCACGCTTTCCACGACCGACCAGACCAAACCTTTCGCCGCCAATTCAGCCTGACGCTTTTCGATTTCACTCACCGGCCAAACTTCGCCATTCGGGATATGGTGTAACGCGGTCACTACCCCAGTTGCGCCAGCCTGACGGATATCATCTAAGGACACCGGATCATTCGGGCCATACCAACGCCATGTTTGTTCCATTTATTTTTTTACCTTCTATGTAAACTATTCAGGTGTGCTAAAAATGCTGTTATACAGATTTCCAAGAGGTATCACTCAGCTTTATCCTTACTCTTTCAGGGCTAAGTGTCAAAAAGCAAAACCTCATTGGTTGATCCACTTCACGAATATTATCAATATTGGACTTACCAATTTTATTTTCTGTCATATGGCTTTACACTGCAAGCCGATATTCATGGCAACGAGCAAAAGAAAATGATCACGATGGTGTGGCTTTTTTCCTACAGATGGCTCACCAAAACTGGTCTAACAACTTTTTATTTGCCACCTTTTACGTCAGCCCCTTGCAGCTACTGTGGGGTGAATGATTTTGGAGCCACGTATGAACACCATAGCTAACAGCCCCCTCCCCTCAACCGTACAGTTGCCGACTTATGATAGGACTGCGCTAAAAAGTCGCATTGTTCACATTGGTTTTGGCGCATTTCATCGTGCCCATCAGGCACTCCTCACTGACCGGGTATTGAATAAACAAGGTGGAGACTGGGGTATCTGCGAAGTCAGCTTATTGGGTGGCGACGTATTGATTCAAAATTTGCGTCAGCAAGACCATCTTTTCTCTGTCTTGGAAAAAGGGGCGCAAAGTAATCAAGCAATTATTGTCGGTTCTGTCTGTGAGTCACTACATGCCCGGCTAGATGGCATCATGCAAGTATTAGAGAAATTGGCCGAACCGCAAGTGGCGATTGTCTCGCTGACCATCACAGAGAAAGGTTATTGCATCGAACCTGGCACCGGCCAATTGGACCTGCAAAATGAGTTTGTCCGTGCTGATCTGGCAATACCTGATGCCCCAACTTCTGCACCGGGTGTATTGGTTGAAGCCCTTCGGTTACGTCGTCTGCGCGGCCTGCCACCCTTTACCGTGCTTTCCTGCGATAATATCCCAGAAAATGGTCATATCGTGAAAAATGCAGTTCTGGGTTTAGCCACTGCCCGTGATCCTGAGCTGGCTAATTGGATTAGCCAGAATGTGACCTTCCCTAACACCATGGTCGACCGCATTGTGCCTGCAGCCACTTCCGAAACCTTGCAAGAGATTGCCGACGAATTAGGTGTCGTTGACCCATGCGGTATTGCCTGTGAGCCATTTATTCAATGGGTTGTTGAAGACAAATTTGTCGCTGGCCGCCCTGACTGGCAAATTGCTGGGGCCCAGTTGGTGGATGACGTATTGCCTTTTGAAGAAATGAAACTGCGCATGTTAAACGGCAGCCATTCCTACCTCGCTTATCTGGGTTATCTGGCCGGTTACCCGCATATTAATGATTGTATGGCTGATGATAATTACCGTATTACTGCCCGCCGCTTGATGATAGATGAACAAGCGCCAACCCTGCGCGTCACCGGTGTTGACCTTAATGCCTACGCCGATCAACTCATCGAACGTTACAGCAATCCGTCACTGAAACACCGCACATGGCAGATTGCCATGGACGGCAGCCAAAAATTACCGCAGCGGATGCTGGATTCCGTGCGCTGGCACTTACAGCATGGCGGCAACTACCGCTGTTTGGCATTAGGTATTGCAGGTTGGATGCGTTATGTCAGTGGTGTCGATGATAATGGCCAGGTTATTGATATCCGTGACCCAATGGTTGACAGCTTTAAGAAATGTGTGGCCAACAGCGAAGATGGCGTGGCCAGAGTACAGAGTTTACTGTCACTGAAAGCCTTGTTTGGTGAATCCTTGCCACAGCAGCACGCTTTCGTCCAAGCGGTAACCGAAGCCTATCTCAGCCTGCAACAATTTGGCGCGAAAGAGAGTGTGAAACGTTTGGCAGAACAGGCTTAATTTCATTGTTGCGTAATGGCTGGATGAGCATTCTTCGTCATTCAGCCAATACATTTATCAAAGACGTTCTATTCTTCAAGCTGATAAGGTGCCGACTCAAACAAATAGCCATCGAAGTCAGGATGGTCAGCATCAGAAAGTTCCAGTAATTTCATTTTAACATTTTCCAAATGCTGCCACATGGCTTGCTTGGCGGCTTTACTATCACGTCGTAACACGGCTTGCAGGATTTTTTGATGATCTTCCAACCATTGCCAACGATAGCTGAAATCAACAGTATGACCGTGAGCACCGAGCCACATTGCGCTGGTTTTTCGTGCCTGCCAAGCTTCTGCAACCATATTGGCCAACACGCTATTTTGTGTCGATTGCGCCAGCAGACAGTGGAACAGTTCATCCGCGCTTTCATCCACAGCCCCGGCTTCTAATGCCCGTTTTTCCTGCTCGATGGCCTCACGCATTTTGATAATATCGGCCTTAGTGGCCTGCATAGCAGCGAAAGCAGCCACTTCACTTTCCAGCAATTGGCGGGCTTGTAGCAGTTCAAATGGGCCATAACCGCTGTCAGTTGAAACAGCTGACTCTCCATTTACAAGCATATCGGGTACATTGACCACGTAAACACCGGAGCCTTTGCGCACTTCCACCAATTTTTCCAGTTCCAGCATAATCAGTGCTTCTCGCACCACACTGCGACTGACACTGAAATTTTCAGCAATGTCTCGCTCTGGCGGTAAACGGTCACCGACATGATACTGACCACTGACAATCGCTGCACGTAACTGACTGCCCACTTCCTGATATAAC
Organism: Yersinia vastinensis; assembly: GCF_044905075.1. Taxonomy (NCBI): domain Bacteria; kingdom Pseudomonadati; phylum Pseudomonadota; class Gammaproteobacteria; order Enterobacterales; family Yersiniaceae; genus Yersinia; species Yersinia vastinensis. The sequence continues at coordinate 1,712,803 of NZ_CP173260.1, read as the reverse complement.
CGCATAACCTTAAGTTCCTATATCAAGCATTGGCGTTGATAATACCAAATTGGCCTGACCAAAGGGGTGTCTGATTGGCACTAAGTATACCATGTGGTCACACAATTTCATTGTGGTCATATAGTGTCTTGACGCCAAAATATGCAACGAGCTAACACGGCTTATCATTATGATAAACCGTGTTTATAGATATTCTTTTCTACAGCGATGTGTATTTACAGAAATTAATAATGCGGTCTGAAATATTAAAGATAAGTGACGGTTAAAATTCCCAGATTACGTTGTGGATTCAGCCATTCCAGATGAGAAGAAGCTAAATTCCCTGGCAATCGGGATGTCAGAGGCATATTACGTGAGAGTGTTTGTCGCTGAGTCAGTGTTTCACCATTACGATAACAGCGGGTTGTTATCGTTTGGCCCACGAATGCAGTATCACATGGACTGTCTACAATGGCTCCAGAAAATGTAATTGTTCCTGAAGCAGACAGGTTTGATTGCGCACTACTTGCAGTAAAAGATATTGTCCATGAAAACATTATCGCTAAGATAATTAGTACTCGATAATTGTTCATAATCACCTCGACTCTCATATCTGTCATTTTAAAGATAGAGGATTTCAGCGCGAGTAATGGTAACGGTAGAGCATTTTTTATTGCTCTACTCTTTCCATAACTCAATAAAATCCCCGGAATAAGCTCATTATATTTCTTCTCCGAGGGCCGCCATTAGGCGCGGTTCTGAAATTTCCTAGGAAATACTCTTAATTTGGACTTTTTTCGTTCAATAATTAGCCTGCTTGTTGTTATATCCTCTTCTAATAACAACGGCTAAAATGGGATTAACTTAATAGCTAATTAAAAAAAAATTTTCATCGCGGAGATCCATATGACAAGAACCAACTTGATTACCGGCTTTTTGGGATGTGGAAAAACCACTACAATTAGACATTTATTGGCACAAAAACCAGAGAACGAAAAATGGGCGGTTCTGGTCAATGAATTTGGCGAAATAGGTATTGATGGTGCTCTATTAGCAGACAGTGGCGCGGTATTAAAAGAAATACCCGGTGGGTGCATGTGCTGCGTAAATGGCTTGCCCATGCAAGTTGGCTTGAATATGTTGCTACAACAGGCAAAACCCGATCGTTTACTTATCGAGCCAACTGGATTGGGTCACCCAAAACAAATCCTATCCCTTTTGACTTCAGATATTTATCAGCCATGGATTGATCTGCGAGCCACGGTAACCTTACTTGATGCGCGCCAGCTAAGTGATGATCGTTATACCAGCAATGAGAATTTCCGTGACCAACTGGCGGCGGCTGATATCCTTGTGGCAAATAAACAAGATACTTACAGCGCCACAGATTACAACGCACTACAACAATGGCATGAGCAACAATCACCATCACGCCCTCTCTATTATGCTGAACAGGGTGAAATTGATGTTGCCCTACTCGATATATCCCATAGTAATAATAATGAATTGCCCGATGGGGCACATCATCACAGTTCAACACGTCAAAAAGGGCTGGCAGCATTAAGTTTAAAAGGAACTGAGCCTTGGCGTCGGGCGCTGAATAAGGGTCAAGGTTATCTGAGTTGTGGCTGGGTATTTAATGCCGATACCGTATTTGATACAGTTCCCTTATTGGAATGGGTACGATTGAACCCAGTGGAGCGAGTAAAAGGCGTGATGCGTATTGCCGAGGGAACCTTGGTAATTAATCGCCAAGGTAATGACTTGCAAATAGAAACGCGCCAAATTCCCCCGTTGGATAGCCGAATCGAACTCATTAGTGCAAATGAAGCTGATTGGAATGCACTACAGCATCAATTACTGAATATTAGGTTAACTAAAGGGGTATAATATGCCCCGATTTTTGTTCGTTACACAATTTATGTATAGGCCATCGCATGACCCGTCGTAATTTACCGACAATACTACTGCTCAACTTGCTTGGAATTGCTCTATTTTTTTCCTGGTATATCCCAGTAAACCACGGTTTCTGGTTCAAAATAGATTCTGCAATATTCTTCTATTTTAACCAACACTTGCTGTCCAGCCCCCCATTTTTACACTTGGTGGCTATCACCAACAATCGAGGTTTTGACGCTATTTCCCTGATGTGCATGGGCCTGCTGTACTTGTACTTCTATATTAAGGAACCCCCCACAGGTCGCCGTCGGTTAATCGTCACAGGGGTGGTGATGTTGTTAACTGCGGTTATCCTCAACCAGCTAGGTCATCTGCTACCGGTTTCTCATCCTAGCCCGACACTGACTTTTGAGAATATCAATCGCGTCAGTGAATTGACGGGCATTCCGACCAAAGATGCCTCTAGCGACAGTTTTCCTGGTGACCACGGCATGATGCTGATGATATTTGCCTGCTTTATGTTGCGCTATTTTTCTCGTGGTGCATTTGCCATCGCTCTGTTGATTGTGGTCATTTTTTCAATGCCGCGAGTCATGATTGGTGCGCATTGGTTTACCGATATTGCTGTTGGTTCTCTTGCCGTTGTTCTGGTTGGGGCAAGCTGGGTTTTGCTCACACCACTCAGTGACAAAATAATTGATGTCATTAACCGAAATTTACCCGGTTCAAAAGACCATTAATCCATCATCGCCTTAATGTTAGGGCAAAAAAGCTTATTTTTTGCCCTAATCGCTATTCGCTTATCCCCCTCATTGTTATTACCAAATGGTTACAAATTCAGCTATCCGCGTTTTAATATCAAATTTCATGCTGCATTAACATTTAGTAAAATAATGGTTATAAAAGCGCTCGCCTTTTATTAACCATTACGGTAATCTCAAAAGCGTTTGTGCTCGGATATCGCTATTCCATCACTGTCCTGATTAATATTGTGCGTTCCCGCACATTTATTTGGTTAAGTGATTGTCTGATCAGACCACAATCAATAATCTCGATTCGTTTGGCATTTTGGTAGCGACATCCGTCGTAAGGACAGCAAGGGAAAACAACAACAATGGTCAAGTCTCAACCTATTATGAGATATATTCTGCGGGTCATTCCTGCGGTTGCAGCAGCGGTCATGTTATCCGCGTGTACTACACCACAGACTTCGAACTTAAATACGCAAACTGAGATGCGTGCAGTTAATGACAAAGATGGGCTTTTACTGCAAGCCTCTCAGGATGAATTCGAAGCGATGGTGCGCAACGTTGACGTCAAGTCGAAAATTTTAGAACAGTATGCAGGGTGGAAAGGGGTTCGTTATCGTTTAGGCGGTAGCACCAAACGCGGTATTGATTGTTCCGCATTTGTACAAACGACTTTCCGTGAACAATTTGGAATGGATTTGCCACGCTCAACATCTGAGCAGCAGGATCTTGGCAAGAAAATCCAACGTACCAAGTTGCGCCCCGGCGATTTAGTGCTGTTCAGAGCTGGTTCGACAGGTCGCCATGTGGGTATCTATCTAGGTAACGATAAATTTGTTCATGCTTCGACCAGCGTCGGCGTGACAATATCGAGCCTAAATGAAGATTATTGGAATAAGCGTTATCGCGATGGGCGCCGAGTGCTAAGTAGCGGTTCGCGCAGCTAGCAGATTTTTATTCCTGTTGTCCGAGATACCAAACGAAACGATGAAACGCTACCTTCTGGTGGCGTTTTTTATTATTTATACGTCTCTAACCGATTTTGGGTAGGCCTTCCTTTCTAACCCCTTTTCCTGTTTGATTGTAGGAAATGTCCTTTTTTTTTAAGAACCGCGAAATTCAAGAATTTTCTGTGTAAAATTCGCTCCGCTTAACCGAGATTTTTCTGGTACTAAGGCATATTAACCAACGATTCTCCTTTCGAAAATTAAGTCGATTAGGTTAATAAGCTGAAAGTTTGTTTTACTGATATATCCCTAAAATACATCGGTACAAATTAAGTCTGCTTGTTTTACGTATTTGATGCATTTAGAGAGCATGTTTTCTTTATATTGGATGAAATTCAAATCGATAAGCTTATTAATACCAATAATACTCCCTAGCAAACCGGTAGCGCTGCGCTACTAACTTACTTATACTCATTACACTTTTATCATGCTGAGGGGCGACGTAACATGAGTTCAAACAGTGCGTTCTCCCGCAATATTCTATCCCGTCGTCATCTTGTAAAAAAAAGTGTCATCCTCGCACTCTGCTTCTTTATTTGTTTCGTTATTATTACGTTGTCATTACTTTATCGCAGTAGCGAACGAAAATTAACAACACAAAGCGATCATATTATCTCTTATTCGTCCCAGTTCCTTAATGAACTGACGACAACCATGTCTCAGCTTATCCCGCTGAGTACAAAAACATGTGAACAAGCCAGCTCTGCATTACATCCCAGCCTTTGGATTTTAAAATCCAACAAGGTACGCCTATGATGCCAAGTAAACCGGCAATTGGCGTATGGCTTCGTGAAGCCGGTCGTGGTAACTCCGGAGTATTGGCAACACTGGAATTAACATTACATCCTTATTTATTATTAAATTACGCTGAAAACCAAGTTAACGATTTAGCGATTGTGATTGATGATTTGGCCGTAACCACTCTTGACTCTAAAGTCATCCCCGTTAGCCAGCTACCCACCAAGGCTTCGCGTGAAGTGCAATTACCCGGTTACCCAATTAAAATATTGATTTATCACTCCAGCCTCACAGCGGATGATATTCGCATGACCCTATTAGGCGGACTGTTACTTTCAGGTTTGGTGGGGATACTGGCATATTATATTTTGATTGCCAGTCAAAGTGCTGAAGCTGAAATTTTACGCGGTATTCGGCGTGGTGAATTCTTTGTGGAGTATCAACCGGCATTTAGCTCACAGGATCGTTCATTACGTGGCTTGGAGGCATTGATCCGGTGGAAGCACCCCATTGAAGGGCGAATCTCCCCTGATCTTTTTATTCCCTATGCTGAAGCTCAACATTTGATTCAACCACTAACCCGGCATTTATTTGAGTTAATCATCAAAGACAGTAAATTAATAGAAAGTCATGTTTCTGTTGGAACAAAATTGGCCTTTAATATTTCACCTATTCACCTTGCTGATGATGACTTCCGTAAAGATGTCTCACACATGTTGCAGCAATTAAATACCGACATCTTTGCCCCTATATTTGAGATTACCGAGCGCGGTATGGTGGAAGAAGAATTGGCGATTAAGCAATTTGACTGGTTGCGTTCCCAAGGAATACAAATTGCTGTTGATGACTTTGGCACGGGACACAGTGCGCTGATCTATTTAGAACGTTTTACTCTAGACTATATTAAAATTGATCGTGGTTTTGTCAGCACAATCGGTATTAATACTGTTGCGGCACCGGTATTGGATGCAGTATTAATGCTAGCGCACAAACTCAATATTGAAACCGTTGCCGAAGGCGTCGAAACAGAACAACAACTCCAGTATTTAACACAGCATGGGGTTAACTTCTTACAGGGTTATTTACTTAGCAAGCCATTGTCTGTTGAGGATTTAATCGAGTTTTGTAAGAAAAAGAATTCGTAACAAAAACGCGTCGCCTTAATGTTTGCTTTACCCCTGCAAACTGGTAATTTTATCTAAGAGTATGACTATCTGAATAACGGCAGGAGATAATCACCAATATGTTGTTACGCCTACTTGCTGCCTTGATGCTTGCAACCCTCAGTTTTGGCTTACAGGCCGAAACAATTAAAGAAGGCAGCTCTTTTGCCATCCTGGGCGAACCTAAATACTCATCAGATTTTAGCCATTTTGATTATGTTAATCCTGCGGCCCCTAAAGGCGGTAACATCACGCTGTCTGCTATTGGCACCTTTGATAACTTTAACCGTTATGCATTGCGTGGTAACGCGGCCATACGTACTGAGCGGCTGTATGACTCGCTATTTACTACATCAGATGACGAGATTGGCAGCTATTACCCTTTAATTGCTGAATCAGCGCGTTTTGCTCCCGACTTTCACTGGATTGAAGTGGATATTAACCCCCGTGCACGTTTCCATGATGGTGCCCCAATTACTGCGCGGGATGTGGCGTTTACTTTCAATAAGTTTATGACGGAAGGCGTACCACAATTTCGTATTGTCTATAAAGGTGTACAAGTTAAAGCTATTTCTCGCCTAACTGTGCGTTTTGAATTCCCGGAACCTAATAAAGATAAAATGCTGGGCCTGTTTGGCTTACCTGTCATGCCCGAGCATTTTTGGAAAGACCATAAACTCAGTGACCCGTTGAGTAAACCACCTGTCAGCAGTGGTCCTTATCGTATTGGTAAATATAAAATGGGCCAGTTTATTACCTACGAGCGAGTCAGAGATTATTGGGCAGCTAACTTGCCAGTCAATCGCGGCCAGTATAATTTTGATACCATTCGATATGATTACTATTTAGACGATAAAGTCGCACTGGAAGCTTTTAAAGCCGGTGCGTTCGATTTCCGCGAAGAAACTTCGCCAAAAAGTTGGGCCACGCAATATGTGGGCGGTAACTTCGCAAAAAACTATATCGTCAAACAGGATATCCTCGATAATTCGGCGCAAAATACTCGCTGGTTAGCATTTAATGTCCAGCGCCCAATTTTTAGCGATCGGCGAGTCCGTGAAGCACTGACTCTGGCCTTTGACTTTGACTGGATGAATAAAGCCTTTTATTTCAATAGTTATCAGCGCACAAATAGCTTCTTCCAGAATACTGAATATGCCGCAAAAGGTTATCCAGACAGCGCGGAATTAGCTTGGTTAGCCCCACTCAAAGGCAAAATACCGCCAGAAGTCTTCACGCAAATATATCAGCCACCACAAACTGACGGCAGTGGTGACTCGCGGGATAATCTATTAAAAGCACGTGAATTACTGAGTGAAGCGGGTTGGGAAGTTAAAAATCAACGATTGGTTAACAGCGAAACCGGTAAACCTTTTGAGTTTGAATTGCTGTTACTTAGCGGCAGCAATTTCCAGTATGTCCAACCGTTCAAACATAATTTGCAGCGATTGGGTATCACCATGAATATCCGCGAGGTTGACAGCTCTCAATTTGTTAACCGCCTGCGTAGCCGGGATTACGATATGATCCCGACGGTTTACAGGGCCTTCCCTTACCCTAGCCCAGACTTACAAATCTTGTGGGGCTCGGCTTATATTGATTCCAGCTACAACGCACCGGGTATTAAAGATCCCGCGATTGATCACTTAATCGAACAGATTATTAAACATCAAGAACAGCCGGAGGCTTTACAGTCTCTAGGCCGAGCGCTTGATCGCGTGTTGACCTGGAACTATTTGATGATTCCGATGTGGTACTCCAATCATGCCCGCTTTGCTTATTGGGATAAATTCTCAACGCCTGCGGAACGCCCCACTTATTCGCTAGGGTTTGATAGCTGGTGGTTTGATGTCAATAAGGCAGCTCGCCTGCCAGCAGAACGTCACTAGGGGGCTGTTGTGGGCGCATATCTGTTACGACGGCTGTTGCTGGTCATTCCCACGTTGTGGGCGATTATTACTATTAACTTTTTTATTGTGCAAATCGCCCCTGGAGGCCCGGTTGATCAGGCCATCGCCAACATTGAACTGGGTCATTCCAGCAGTTATAGCACTGGTGGCGGTGATGCGGGCTTAGGAGGCGCAAAAGTTGGCCTAAATGCCGCGCAAGTGGGTGATAGTAACTATCGCGGCTCACGCGGATTAGACCCGGAAGTCATTGCCGAAATTAAACAACGTTTTGGTTTCGACAAACCGCTACATCAGCGCTATTTCGACATGCTATGGAGCTATGTGCGTTTTGATTTTGGTGACAGCCTGTTCCGCGGCGAATCTGTCATGTCATTAATTAAACATAGCCTACCGGTATCTATCTCCCTCGGGCTATGGAGCACACTGATAATTTATATGGTCTCCATTCCGCTAGGAATCAAAAAAGCGGTCCGAAATGGTACGGCATTTGATACTTGGAGCAGCACCTTAATTATTATTGGCTATGCCATCCCCTCTTTCTTGTTCGCTATTTTGCTGGTTGTGCTGTTTTCGGGTGGCAGCTATTTCGATTTATTCCCACTGCGTGGACTGGTGTCTAGCAACTGGGACACACTGCCGTGGTATAGCAAGATAACGGACTATCTGTGGCATATCACCTTGCCGGTATTGGCGACAGTGATTGGTGGCTTCGCTACATTGACTATGCTGACTAAAAACTCATTCCTCGACGAAATACGCAAACAATATGTTGTCACTGCCCGCGCCAAAGGGCTGCCCGAAGAAAAAATTCTGTATCGTCATGTATTCCGTAATGCCATGTTGTTGGTGATAGCCGGTTTCCCTGCCACCTTTATCAGCATGTTCTTCACCGGTTCACTCCTGATAGAAGTGATGTTTTCGCTTAATGGCTTAGGATTGTTAGGTTATGACGCTACCTTGCAGCGCGATTATCCGGTGATGTTTGGCACCCTTTATATTTTCACTCTGATTGGTTTGTTGCTAAACATTCTCAGCGATATCACCTATACCCTGGTTGATCCACGGATTGATTTTGAGGGCCGCCAATAATGATACGGCTGAGTGCAATTAATCAGGCCCGATGGGCGCGATTTCGTCAAAACCGCCGTGGCTACTGGTCACTGTGGATTTTCCTGACACTGTTTATTATCAGTCTATTTGCCGAGTTTATCGCCAATGATAAACCACTGCTGGTGAACTATCAGGGGCGAATCTATATGCCCTTTATGACCAATTACAGCGAATCAACCTTTGGCGGTATTTTAACCACGGCAGCCGATTACCAAGACCCTTATGTGCTGGCCAGAATTAAAGAAAATGGCTGGGCTATCTGGGCACCTATCCGTTTTAGCAATAACACCATTAATTTTGCCACTGATGTTCCCTTCCCCTCACCTCCCAGCCGCACCAATTTATTGGGTACGGACAGCACCGGCGGTGATGTGTTGGCTAAAGTCATTTATGGATTTCGTATCTCGCTGCTATTTGGCCTGACTCTGACGCTATTCTCCAGCGTCATTGGTATCTGCGCGGGCGCGGTCCAAGGCTATTACGGTGGCCGGGTTGACCTGTGGGGCCAGCGCTTTATTGAAGTCTGGTCCGGTATGCCAACACTGTTTTTAGTGATTTTACTGTCCAGTATTGTGCAGCCAAATTTCTGGTGGTTATTGGCCATTACCGTAATATTCGGCTGGATGGGGTTAGTCGGTGTCGTTCGTGCAGAATTTTTGCGCACGCGAAATTATGACTATATCCGCGCGGCGCGGGCCATGGGAGTGCGTGACCGAGTGATTATGTCACGTCATATGCTGCCTAACGCCATGGTCGCCACACTGACGTTTTTGCCTTTCATTCTATGTGGCTCAATCACCACCCTTACCTCACTCGATTTCCTCGGTTTTGGCCTACCAATGGGTTCTCCCTCACTAGGCGGACTGCTGCTGGAAGGTAAGAATAACCTTCAGGCGCCCTGGCTTGGGATCACTGCATTTTTGGTATTGGCCGTGCTGTTATCTCTGTTGATTTTTATCGGCGAAGCGGTACGTGACGCCTTTGACCCAAGTAAGGTGTACTGATATGGCGACCTCCCCACTTCTGGATATTCAAAATCTCAGTGTTGCATTTCGCCAAGCCGGTGTTGATCGTCAAGTTGTCAGCGAACTGTCATTACAGATAGAAACCGGTGAAACACTGGCTTTGGTCGGGGAGTCCGGCTCTGGCAAGAGTGTCACAGCTCTGTCTATTTTACGTCTACTGCCCTCGCCCCCCGTCGTTTACCCAACCGGCGATATTCTGTTTGCGGGAACATCATTGTTACACGCTGATGAACCAACATTACGCCGTATTCGCGGTGACCAGATTTCAATGATTTTTCAAGAGCCGATGGTCTCATTAAACCCATTACATACCATTGAGAAACAGCTGGCAGAAGTGCTGTCGCTGCATCGGGGTATGCGTCAGGAAGTGGCTCGAACTGAGATTATTCAGTGTCTTGATCGGGTGGGGATTCGTCATGCCAAAAGCAGATTAGCCGATTTCCCACATCAACTCTCCGGGGGCGAACGCCAGCGAGTGATGATTGCGATGGCGGTCTTGACGCAACCCAAGTTATTGATTGCCGATGAACCAACGACGGCGCTGGATGTCTCGGTGCAAGCTCAAATTTTGAGTTTGCTGAAAGAGTTAAAGCAAGAAATGGGGATGAGTTTACTGTTTATCACTCATAACCTGAATATTGTGCGCCGGTTAGCAGACAACGTGGCGGTGATGCGTGAAGGACGCGTTGTTGAGCAAAATAGTCGTCAGGCTCTATTTAGCACACCACAGCATCCTTATACTCGCCAGCTATTGGATGCCGAGCCACAAGGTGACCCATTACCGCTGAACACCAACTTGCAACCCTTGCTTGAAGTTAAAGGGTTGCAAGTGGCTTTTCCCATCAAGCGAGGTTTATTACGCCGCACCGTCGCTCATCACTATGCGCTGAAAGATCTCAGTTTTGATTTAAAACCCGGCGAAAGTTTAGGGTTGGTGGGTGAGTCAGGCTCAGGGAAAAGCACCACCGGGTTGGCATTGCTGCGCTTACTGCCCTCCCAAGGCGAGATTTGGTTTAGTGGTCAACCGCTACACAATTTTTCACCAAAGCAAATGCTGCCCTATCGTAGCCGCATTCAAGTGGTGTTTCAGGACCCATACTCAGCACTTAACCCTCGCTTGAATGTTCAGCAGATTATTGCTGAAGGGCTGGAGGTGCATCAGAAACTCAGCGCCACACATCGCGAACAGCGAGTGATCAAAGCTATGGAAGAAGTTGGGTTGGATCCGGTGAGCCGTTATCGCTACCCGACAGAGTTCTCAGGCGGGCAGCGCCAGCGTATTGCCATTGCGCGAGCACTCATTCTGCAACCTCAGTTGCTGATCCTCGATGAGCCAACCTCATCATTGGATAAATCAGTACAGGCGCAAATTTTGGCTTTACTGAAATCCCTTCAACAACGCTACCAGCTCAGTTATCTGTTTATCAGCCATGACTTACAAGTTGTACGCTCACTTTGCCATCAGGTGATTGTGTTAAAGCAAGGCGAAGTCGTGGAGCAAGGTGATTGTCGGGCGATATTTGCTGCGCCCAAACAGCAATATACTCAGCAATTGCTGCAATTTGCAGACTAGTTTGATGAAGATCGGGAATCAAGACATAAAAAAGCGCCAGCATGGATAACTGACGAGTAGCGCTGACGAACGCGATCGCACGTCAGAAGGGATAGAGCGCCGTCATCGTTTCAGCAATAGCAACACCCACATCTTTCAGACGGCACATAGTGGCACTTTCATCTTGATTATGGACAAACAAGCAAGGCTCGCCTTCCCATTCAACAATGGCGGAATCCACTTGTATCTCTTGTAACGAGAGATGGAGCCGCTGCATGATAATTTGCGCATGTGTGCCATCGTGGCTGAGTAATTTCAGCCCCATAAGGTCATTATTGGTATCGTCTATCGCCGTCAGTGGTATCGGCTCAACTTTGACGCCGATGAAACCAGATAACCAACGGTAACTTTGCGGCAGACGATGTACTACCGAAAGTTGGATATTATTCACGTATTTTTCCTAGTTAAAATAAAAAATCAAAAAACCATAAAAGCACCACAATGACTCACACTCACTAAAGTTATAGCCGCTAAGTTGGTATTGTGCTTGATTCAAACCTCATCAAAACACAACATTGATAACAATTTAGAAACTAAAAACCAACAATGCTACTTTTGTGCTGTTTTCAACCTTGATTCAGTCATCAGTGCCAAGCCCGAGACTGCCGGTTTGGGATTTAGATCCCATTTTTCGTTATATTTATACCTTTATGGCGGCTATCTCAACCATTTTTCTTGCAAACACGTTACCTAATACCAGCCAATATTTTACATTTCAGGAACAAATCAGCGTCATACCCTGCGAATAAAGTTCAATTAATTAATTGATAAATATATACATTCACTGATATCCGTCACCTTTTTACGCGAAGAAATAACAGATAAAAATTACGTCGCAACAATTTAGATGTTTTTATAATATTGCTCAAAAAGTTAACAATATGGTGCCAAGCATAACTATGCAATGAATAATGATATGCATGCTTATTATGTTGATGAAGCGCAAGAATCTGCTGCTTTTTCGTGGCAATTAGAGCGATATTTAACAAAGTGAAGGGAAGCAGAGGAAGGATTTAAGCATGATGTTAATTAATGGCTAGTGACTCATAAAAGACATAAGAAGAGGTTCGAGCACCTCCTCTCATGCCTAAGTATGAATTATTTCACCGCATCTTTATGAGGGCGGCTGGCATAAAGATAAAACAGCATGGCGACAATAATACAAAATGCCATTGAGCTGACCATAGGCCAGGCACTACGCGATGGTGCCATCGACAACAACGTTCCCACAATCGCGCCGATACCAAAGCGCAAAGTCCCGGCCAGAGAAGAGGCCGTACCTGCCATATGCGGGAAATCATCCAAGATAACAGCCATGGCATTCGAGGTGATCATCGCGATACAGCCAACATAAGCCGCTACACCCAATACCAGTGCCCAGAACCCCAAGCCGGTAGCACAAACCACCAGCAACCAGATTCCCATAACAAGTTGCACCAACATACCAAAGCGGAACATTTTCAATGCTCCGAAGCGGCGAACATTGCGGCTGTTAATCAGTGTCATCAAGAATAGAAAGACAATATTCAGCGCGAAATAATAACCAAAGTTCTGCGGAGAAACGCCGTTTAAATCGATATAGACAAAAGGACCGGCACTCAGGAATGAGAACATCCCAGCAAAAGAGAAGCCGCTGGCTAGCATGTAGCTCAGGACCCGCTTATGACGGAATAAAGTGGCGAAATTGCCAATAGTGGTACGCAAGTGAAACCGCTGTCGTTTTTCTTGCGGCAAAGTTTCTTTGATAAACAGTGAAACCAATATCGCGGCCACCAACGCAGCACCCGCCATAGTCCAGAAGATAGCATGCCAGCTAAACCACACCAGCAACGCCCCGCCAATGATGGGTGCCAAGAGCGGTGCGATAGTCATCACCAAAACCACAAAAGACATCATGCGGGAGAAATCGTCTTTGGTGAACATGTCTCGCATCAAGGCATTAATCACCACACTCGCGGCGGCTGCCGACAAACCATGCAGGAAACGCATGTTAATTAATTGTTCAATCGATTGCGCCATAGCACAAGCCATCCCGGCAAGCGCGAAGATTAGCGTCCCCCAGAAAATGACCGGCTTGCGCCCAAGGCTATCGGCCATTGGCCCATAGAACATCTGCCCGATAGCAAATCCCAGCACGTATGCGCTTAAGGTCATCTGCACCGAACCACTCTCTACACCAAACTCTTGGGCAATCGTGGGCATGGCGGGAAGATACATATCAATCGCCAGCGGCATCAGCATCGACAACAAGCCCAGGATAAAGATTAAGCCAAAGTGGGATGTCCGATTTTTCTCTTCTTGATTACTGGCAAGCACGTTCAATAACTCCTTCAATAACCTGTAGTCGGTTATATCAACGGCAAAACAGCGTGGAAACCATTCGCCCACGCTGCAATAGAAAAATCACTTACAGATGTGGTGCGCCGACACTCGCAATCTCTTCTGCCGTTAGTGGGCGATACTCGCCAGGTGCCAAATCATCATCGAGCCTGATTTCACCAATTCGCTCACGGTGCAGTTCTACTACCCTATTTCCGACGGCCGCGAACATCCGTTTAACCTGATGATAACGCCCTTCGCTGATGGTCAGACGCACCAACTGCGGCTCGATAACTTCAAGCAGTGCCGGTTTGGTCAGGGATTTTTCGTTATGCAGTTGTACGCCGTCAGCAAATTGCTGCGCCGTATCATCGGCCAGTGGATGTTCCAATGTCACCAGATAGGTTTTTTCACAATGGTGGCGCGGCGAGGTGATACGGTGTGACCACTGACCATCGTCGGTCATCAGTACCAACCCTGTAGTATCAATGTCTAACCGACCGGCAGCATGAAGTTTGTATGCCACAGGTTCATCAAGGAAATATAGCACCGTAGGATGATCCGGATCGTCGGTTGAGCACACGTAGCCTTGTGGCTTGTTCAGCATAAAGTAACGTGGACCAACCATTTGTTGTAATGGGTTGCCATCAAATCTCACGTCCTGCTCTGGGGTTAGCTTAATGGCACCACTTTTAACCACTTCACCATCAATGGTAACTCGCTTTGCCCGTAGCTCGCGCGCGACCAACGCCCGGCTGACACCTAATTGCTGAGATAAAAACTTGTCCAATCGCATTGAATCTACTTTGCCTGTTGTATAGTCGTGCCCGTGACAGGCACGATACCGTAATCACGCCTACATCTTGAAAAATGAGGGGAATTATACGGTGTGGAATGAATGAAGCCGTAAAGTTATATAGAGGAAAATTATTCGCTGTCTAACCAACCTAATCCACCAGTATAGCGGCGGTTGTCATATCATCCTAGAAACAGTTGCAACCAGCCCCTTATTTAGAAACTGCATCGTGGTAAAATTCAGTTATCGCCCCAGCCCCGCCAATCGGCATAATAGAGAGTAGAAATTTTTTCACTACGGGTAGAGAGAAATGTTGTTTATATCCGGTAAAAGAGTGTTGCGAATGATGTCTTCCGCCAACGGCCATAACCTGTAATGGCATTTACATTACGCCCTTATCAGCAAGAGGCGGTGGATGCCACCCTTGCCCATTTTCGTCGACATGCCGAACCCGCTCTGATTGTTTTGCCTACCGGGGCAGGTAAAAGTCTGGTCATTGCCGAACTGGCAAAGCTGGCTCGTGGCCGCGTTCTGGTGCTGGCGCATGTCAAAGAATTGGTTGCGCAAAATCATGCCAAATACTGTGCCTACGGTTTAGAAGCTGATATTTTCGCCGCGGGTTTACAGCAACGCCAAAGTGAAGGGAAAGTTGTGTTTGGGAGCGTGCAATCAGTCGCGCGAAATCTTTCCCTATTTGATAGTGCTTTTTCATTGTTAATTATTGATGAATGCCATCGCATCAGTGACGAAGATGACAGCCAATATCAGCAAATTATTCAACATTTACGCAGCACCAACCCGCGCCTGCGGCTGTTGGGGCTGACAGCCACACCTTATCGTCTGGGCAAGGGGTGGATTTATCAATTCCATTATCACGGCATTACGCGCGGTGATGGAAAATCACTGTTCCGCGATTGTATTTATGAATTACCCCTGCGCTATATGATCAAACACGGTTTTCTGGTGCCCCCAGAGCGGTTAGATATGCCGGTAGTGCAATACGATTTCAGCCGCCTGACCAGCAACAGTGACGGGATGTTCCGTGAAGCAGATTTAGACCGTGAACTTAAACAGCAGCAAAGAATCACCCCACATATTGTTAGCCAAATAATTGAATATGCCGCCCAGCGCCGTGGAGTGATGATTTTTGCCGCCACCGTCGAACACGCCAAAGAGGTCTACGGATTACTGCCTCAGGGTGAAGCGGCGCTGATCAGTGCCGGGACACCCCCTGCGGAACGCGATGCATTAATTACCGCCTTTAAAGCACAACAATTACACTACTTGGTGAATGTTGCTGTATTGACGACCGGTTTTGATGCTCCTCATGTTGATTTAATTGCCATTCTTCGCCCGACGGAATCAGTCAGCTTATATCAACAAATTGTCGGACGTGGCTTGCGACTCTTTCCGGGCAAAAAAGACTGTTTGATTCTAGATTATGCGGGTAATCCCCATGATCTTTTCACACCCGAAGTTGGCACCAGTAAACCCCATAGCGATAGCCAACCCGTGCAAGTTTTTTGCCCGGACTGTGGTTTTGCCAATATTTTTTGGGGGAAATGCACCGCGTCAGGCAAAATTATCGAACACTTTGGCCGCCGCTGTCAGGGCTGGTTTGAGGATGACAGCGGTAGCAGAGCGCAATGTGACTACCGCTTCCGCTTTAAATCCTGTCCTTATTGTGGGGCTGAAAATGATATTGCTGCGCGCCGCTGTCATCAGTGTCAGGAAGTGCTGGTAGACCCCGACGATATGCTAAAAGCCGCATTGAAATTGAAAGACGCATTAGTACTGCGCTGTGGCGGCATGAGTCTGGAGTCTGGGCATGATGCAAAGGGCGAATGGCTAAAAATGACCTATTACGACGAAGATGGCACCAATACCAGCGAACGTTTTCGGTTAACCACACCAGCACAGCGGATGGCTTTTGAGCAAATTTTCCTACGCCCCCATCAACGAGCGCCGGGAATTACACTAAAATGGCAAACCGCAGCAGATATTATTGCTCAACAAGCACTATTGCGTTATCCAGATTTTGTTGTCGCCCGGCGCCGTGGACAATGGTGGCAAATTCGAGAAAAGATATTTGATTATCAGGGGCGTTTTAGAAAAGCAGACTCGTTGGCTTAACACATACAACCAACACGCTGTAGCGCCAAGCGAAAGTGAAAGAGTCCCGATGA
Source organism: Yersinia vastinensis (assembly GCF_044905075.1). NCBI lineage: Bacteria > Pseudomonadati > Pseudomonadota > Gammaproteobacteria > Enterobacterales > Yersiniaceae > Yersinia > Yersinia vastinensis. Next base: position 1,696,310 of record NZ_CP173260.1, on the reverse strand, counting down.
GCTTACATCAGTAAGTGATTCGGGCGAGAGAATGTAGCCAACACCGCTGTAGCGCCATGCGAAGCAGATAACCCAGTTATTGGCGTTACAGCAAGGCGGCAAGTGAAAGAGTCCCGATGAGCTTACATCAGTAAGTGATTCGGGCGAGAGAATGCAGCCAACACCGCTGTAGCGCCAAGAACGCAGGTTATATGCGGTATTGTTTGCTGTCTGGCTGAGACTTCGCTAGAATATCGCCCGCTTTGCTCTGGGTTTACCCGATCAAAGCCGACTATCGAACCTGTTGCTGGGTCGCCTGTAGCAGGGTAAATTTTCTTTAAGAGAAAACCAAATGACCACTATCAATGTAGAAGTACGTAAAGACCAGGGTAAGGGTGCGAGCCGCCGCCTGCGTGCAGCAAATAAATTTCCGGCAATCATTTACGGTGGTTCAGAAGCAGCAATCGCTATTGAACTTGATCATGACACCACCAAGAACCTTGAATTGAAACCGGGCTTTTATGATTCAGTACTGACTCTGGTTGTTGACGGTAAAGAAACCAAAGTTAAAGTACAGGCTGTTCAGCGTCACGCTTTCAAGCCAAAACTGACTCATATCGACTTCGTTCGCGTTTAATCGCGTCGCTTTCGATATTCGGGACGCCGAAATAAAAAACGCCGCTTATGCGGCGTTTTTTATTGGCTAAACATTTTACTGATACAATACAGTCACTTCTTGCCCGCATTACGCTGCAACTGATCTCGCAGGTTTGGTGGCGTGCCTCTGATAGTCAATGTATCTGTCGCGGGATCCCAGAAAATACGTTCCCCCAGCAACAATGCGTCAAAATTGATACTCAACCCACCACCGCTACCGGCAAATTTGGTCAACTGACGCAGTGTTCCGCGATCCGCTGGGAAGCTCTCTTCCAGTGCATAACCTTGCTCGACAGAAAATTGCTGGAAATCCTTTTCGCCCAACTTAGGTAATTCTTGTGCAAGCTCCTGCAAAGCAATCTCTTCACCCGCCTGCAACTGCTCATTACAGTAGCTATACACCTGCTGGCGGTATGCCTGACGCTCATTTTTGCCAAGCTCTGCATCTGCACAATAGTCGTCAACCGCCTGCAATAAACCACGGTTTTGTGCTTTAGTATCCAGCCCCTCAGACGCAGACAGGAAATCCATAAAGAAGTCAGATACTTTGCGCCCAACCCGCCCTTTCAGGAAGGTCAAATAGCGGGTTGACTCTGGATTATTTTCCCACTCTGTCAAATCGATACGGGCCACGATATCAGCACGATTGATATCGAGATAATGGGTGGTACTCAGATCAAGCTGCTCATTCACTCGCATACTATTGCAACTGCTCAACACCGAGATCAGCAAATATTCCACAGCCAAGTAGCGGTATTGGCAAAACAGCACCACACCACCTTCAGCAAACGGATATTTCGCTAACTCATCACGTAAACGCCCGGTTGCTGCGCGACTAAAGCTGAGGAAGTCTTCATCACCCTTACGGCTTCGTTTCAGTGCTTCAGCTAACTCACTTTGCTCATTAAACAGCCCGTAAGCTTTGCTTTTGGCACTGTAAACCCGATGCAGCTCGGCCATCATTTCTTCGACTACAGCATTGGTTGGTAACAGTGAATCGCGCAACACCACATCAAGCGTTTGCTCATCACGCTTGATAAGCTGATGTAAGGCTATCTGGTCAATATCCAGACTCATGATAAATACTCCTTTTGGCTAGGGGCGTATTCAATCACTGATGCCTGAGAGCTGCAACCCAAAAGCTATCGCGTCCCTCAATTAATGGCTAATGATTCTTAATGCTATAAAATAGCGGAAAAGCGCGTCTCTATACGGTAAGATATGGGACTTTGTCAGGTGTTGAGCACAATTTTTATGCCACAATCATCCCGTTATAGCGACGAACACGTTGAACAATTGCTATCTGAATTGGTCAGCGTACTGGAAAAACACCGTACCCCAACCGACCTTTCTTTAATGGTTTTGGGGAATATGGTAACAAATCTGATCAATACCAGCATTGCCCCCGCGCAACGCAAAGTATTGGCGCGTTCTTTCGCTGAGGCCCTTCAAGCTTCAGTACGTGAAGATAAAGCTCATTAATTTATCGGCCAAGACTGCAATCTCAATATGGTGACAAATCGTCAGCGCTATCGTGAAAAAGTCTCCCAGATGATCAGCTGGGGGCACTGGTTCGCCTTGTTTAACATCCTGTTCAGCCTGGTGCTGGGTAGCCGCTATTTGTTTGTTTCCGATTGGCCCTCATCGCTGATTGGCCGTATCTATGCCCTTGTCAGCTGGCTCGGGCATTTTAGTTTTATCGTTTTTGCTGCCTATTTATTGGTGATATTCCCACTGACCTTTGTGGTGATGTCGCAGCGGCTGCTGCGTTTCCTTTCAGCTGCCTTTGCGACGGCGGGTTTAACGCTATTATTAGTAGATACAGAGGTTTTCACTCGTTTCCACTTACACCTTAATGCTGTCGTTTGGGAATTAGTGATTAACCCAGACCAAACTGAGTTGGCGCGTGATTGGCAATTGATGTTTATTGCCGTGCCAGTTATTTTTCTGGTCGAGATGCTTTTCGGTACTTGGGCATGGCAAAAATTGCGCAGTCTCAACCGGCAGCGCTTTGTTAAACCATTGGTTGCGGTGTTTATTTCCGCATTCTTTGCCTCACATTTGATGTATATCTGGGCTGATGCAAACTTCTATCGCCCGATCAGCATGCAACGCGCCAACTTACCACTTTCATATCCGATGACGGCCCGTAAATTCCTAGAGAAACATGGTCTGCTTGACCAACAGGAATATCAGAGGCGCTTAGTCGAGCAGGGGAATCCAGACGCGCTGACGGTTGAATATCCTCTCAGCCCAATGACTTTTAGCGATAAAGGCAGTGGCTATAATCTGCTGTTAATTGTCGTTGATGGAATTCGTGTCGATAGCCTGCAAAAAGATATGCCAGCATTGGCCGAGTTTAGTCACTCGAATATTCAGTTTGACCGACATTACAGTTCGGGTAATCGCCAAGATACCGGTTTATTTGGCCTGTTTTATGGCATATCCCCAACTTATCTGGACGGTGTTCTCTCTGCCCGGAAACCCTCGGCATTCATTACGGCATTGAGTGCGCAAGGTTACCAGTTTGGCCTGTTCTCGTCCGATGGCTTTGCATCGCCACTTTACCGCCAAGCCCTGTTGTCCGATTTCACCTTACCGGCTCCCACAGAACAGACTGACAGCGAGACTACGGCGCAATGGCAACAATGGTTGTCAACCTTGACCAGTAATGCGCCATGGTTCTCATACATTAATCTGAATGGGGCCGCTGAAGCACAAGATCCTATCAAGGGTGAGAAAATTGCATCACCGAACAACTTTGTCCGTCACTATAAGGCGGGCGCACAAGATGTGGATCAGCAGATTGCAACGATTCTGGACACCCTGAAACAGCGTGGCCAACTCGATAAAACCGTGGTTATTATCACTGCTGCACATGGTGTCGAATTTAATGATTACGGTAATGATAATTGGGGGGCGGGTAGCAGTTTTAATCGTCAACAGTTGCAAGTCCCACTGATTGTCCATTGGCCAGGTACGCCAGCACAGACGGTGAACAAGCTCACTAACCACGAAGATATTATGACGACACTGATGCAACGGTTATTGCATGTTAAGACGGCATCGGAGGATTATTCACAAGGTGAAGATCTATTTGCCGCGCGACGTCATCATAACTGGGTTGCTACGGGTGATAACGGAATGTTAGTGATTACAACACCGACACAAACGATTGTGTTAGATAGTAATGGCCAATACCGTACTTATGATGAGCAAGGCAATGAAATTAAAGATGAAAAGCCGCAGCTCCCACTGCTACTGCAAGTACTGACGGATATAAAACGTTTTATTGCGAACTAGCTCTAAAATTCGGGCATTACGTGCTTAAAAAAACGGCAAACGTTTTTATCCGGTATTGCATTAGTCACTGTAAAATGTAGTATAAATGCCACTGTATCGGCATGTAGCGCAGCCTGGTAGCGCACCGTCATGGGGTGTCGGGGGTCGAAGGTTCAAATCCTTTCATGCCGACCAAAATACCTAAAGAAAACCAACCTGTTAGGGTTGGTTTTTTTGTTTGTGTGATAGGAACTGAACGTCGGGGTAGAAGGTCGCTCGATAGCACGCGACCTTGCCCTGATGACCTGCTATAAACCTAGAGTTGAGTAACGTTAAAGTTCTTCGCCGTTGGTCTCGATGACTTTTTTATACCAGTCGAAACTCAGTTTTCGCGAACGCGCCATCGTACCAGTGCCATCATCATTTTTGTCTACATAGATAAAACCATAACGTTTACTGTATTCACCAGTCGTGAATGACACGCAATCGATACAACCCCACGGGGTGTAGCCCATTAAGTCGACACCGTCTTCAAACACTGCTTTTTTCATCTGCTCAATATGCGCTTTAAGATAAGCAATGCGATAATCATCGTGAACCATGCCGTCATCGCCCACTTTGTCGATAGCACCAAAGCCATTTTCGACAATAAATAGCGGTTTTTGATAACGCTCATACAATACGCTGAGTGAATAACGTAAGCCGACGGGATCAATCTGCCATCCCCAGTCAGAGGCTTTAACGTGTGGATTTGGCACACTGCCCTCAAAACCAGACAATGAGTTACCGCTGCCGGGATTGGTCGCCGAAACTGCATTGCTCATATAATAACTCAGCCCCATATAGTCAGCACACCCCTCACGCAGCACTTCGAGATCGCCCTCTTCCATATGGATAGTAAAACCACGACGTTCCCATTCATTGAGAATATATGAAGGGTAATAACCACGCATATGGACGTCACCGAATAGATAACGCTCACGCATAGCTTCCACGGAATACATCATGTCGTCAGGGTGGCAAGAGAATGGGTATAGCGGCACCATGGCAACCATGCAGCCGATTTTGAATTCAGGGTTAATTGCATGACCCAATTTGACCACTTTAGCACTGGCAACAAACTGGTGATGCAGCACTTGGTACATTGTTTCTTCTGGATTTTCTTGTTCAGTGAACACCACGCCAGAGCAGCAATAGCCAAATAATGGGTATTTCCAGTTGCGCTGATTGTTAATCTCGTTGAACGTCATCCAATACTTAACTTTGCTTTTATAACGCTCCATGACCACTTCACTAAACCTAACGAAGAAGTCGACCACTTTGCGGTTTTTCCAGCCACCGTATTCTTTAACCAAGTGCCATGGCATTTCGAAGTGCGACAAAGTAATAACCGGTTCGATGCCGTATTTCAGCAGCTCATCAAACATATCGTCGTAAAATTGCAGGCCCGCTTCATTCGGTTGTAACTCATCACCCTTAGGGAAAATGCGTGTCCAAGCAATGGAAGTACGAAAACATTTGAAGCCCATCTCAGCAAACAATGCGATGTCTTCTTTGTAATGACCATAGAAATCAACGGCTTCATGGTTCGGATAGCGATAGCCTTCTAGCACACCATCCGTCATCACACGGTCAACGCCGTGCGCGCCGCCGGAAAGTACATCGGCGATACTTACCCCTTTACCCCCCTTATCCCAGCCACCTTCAACCTGATGTGCTGCGACTGCGCCACCCCATAAGAAATCCTTCGGTAATTGTTTGTAATTCATAACTTTCTCCCATAGTGCGGTAGGCAAGTACCCACCCTGAAAATAAAATTCAATGACGGGGGTCGCCCGCCTAAACATTAAGGCTATTTTAACCCTGATTCATTTGCGCCTGAGTAATAGGTGACGATGATGCTTTTTCCTCTACACTCTCAACCTCATCGGTAAAGCCAACCAGCCAAGTGAACACAGCACCCAATACGAAAGCGACAGTGATTGATATTAAGAAACCCAAGAATTGGGTCATATGCCCTTCTTTAAAGAAGACGGGCAGCACGGCAATACCCGGCAAACAGTAGCTCCACGACACCGCATTAAAACTTCCGGCGATAGCCCCACCAATTCCGCCCGCGGCACAACTGCACAGGAACGGTTTTTTCAGTCGCAATGCCACACCATAAATAGCCGGCTCGGTAATACCGAATAAAGCGGTAATCCCCGCCGACAGAGAAATACCTTTCATTTCGCTGTTTCGCGTTTTTAAGTAGACCCCAAACATAGCGCCGGCCATAGCGAAGACAGCAGAAGCTTGTAGACCAGTGAAAGTGTCATAACCCAGGGTTGCGTAGTTACCTACTGTCACCGGCGTGATACCCCAATGAACCCCTAACGTGACCAAGGGTTGCCAAAATGCACCTACCATAAACCCGGCAACTGCGGGACTAAGGTTATAAAGCGTGTTGTATACACCACCGATAGCGCCACCAATCAAATTACCTACTGGGCCGAAAACCAGCAGGGTTAATGGCACCATAATGGCAATACAGAACATTGGAGTGAACAGGTTACGCACAACCATCGGCAGGACACGTTCAAAAAAGCGCTGCACATAAGACATAGCCCAAACCATCAAGATAATCGGAATAACCGAGGCGGTATAGCTCAGGTATTGCACAGGAATACCGAAGAAATCCAGTGTCGGTGAAGACAAAGGGATACCTGCAATAGTATTCAAAATTTGAGCAACTTGTGGGTTATTCACGGCTTCATGCATTAATTGTTGAACCGCAGGATCCGCTGAATTGACAGTAACTATCTTATTGGCTGTCAGCATATTCATGTAATCTGGGCTGATCAGCGCACAGGCTGTAATCACAGCAGTAAACGGATTCACATTGAATTTTTTTGCCGCGGTAAAGGCCACCATCACTGGCAGGAAAGTGAACCCAGTCCAAGAGACAAAGTTCAAAATACGATAAGTACCACTAGCAGCATCCATCCAACCAATGGCTGCAAGGAAAGAAATAATCCCCTGCAAAATACCGCAGGCCGCTAACGGATAAAGGAAAGGTGCAAAAATACTGGAAATAATATCCATCAAACGACTAATAATACCGACTTTCGGTGCAGCAACAGCTGCACTTTCATCTATATTAATCAGGTTAGTGACATGTTTGTAGGCATCACCGACATGATTACCAATCACCACCTGCATTTGCCCGCCAGCTTCGATAACGGTAATAACACCCTTAACACGATTTAATTTTTCTTTATCGACCGCTTTATTATCTTTCAATATAAAACGTAAACGCGTCGCACAATGTGTGACGGTAATCACATTATTATCACCGCCGATATATTTAATAATTTCTTGAGCGGTTAATGAGTAATCAATTGCCATTATTAATCTCCTGTCAAGGATACTGAGTATAAGATAAACAGAGTATTAGCGATTTATTATTAATATTTTTGGTCGATTAAGACTGAAGTTTAACAAAAAGAGAATTGAAGTCACGATATAACAAAAGTCGTGACTTGGAATATGTAACATATAAAAAACACCTTGTTTTATGGCGTTTTTTCATTCATTAGCGGAGGGAGTTTCTTACCTATGGTTTCAATAATATACAACACAGGTATTTGGGTAGTAATATTATAATGACCTTCTAATACAATAGGTGGCATATGATAAGAGATATTTAAATCAGCCATCTTAGCCAATGTTGAATTATCACTATTGGTCAGGCTGATAATCTTACAGTTTTGCAAACTGAACTGATTAGCAATACGGATAATTTCTTCGGTCTCTCCAGAAACGGAGAGTATGATGGCAATCGCATCCTGATACATATCACTATTAATCGGGTAATAAGGATCATCAATGTATGTACTGTATTTACCAATATTAGAAAAGAATCGAGCACTATATTTACCTAATGCACCAGATGTGCCTATCCCAACAAAAATAATTCTCCGTGTTTGTGCTATTTGTGCTGCAGCCAGATCAAGTAGTTCATCAAATTCACTATTATTGATACTTTTAAAATAGTTAATTATTTCACTGATACCAAAACTAATCGGTGGTTTTTCGTCATGCTCTAAATACAGTTTAAAACGCACGCGGAATTCAGAGTAACCATCACAATTCATTTTTTTGCAAAAACGCAAAACGGTGGTAGTGGAAACACCAGCAGAATCGGCGAGTTCCCTGATAGTCATATACATCACTTTGTCAGTATTTTTTATGATGTAGTTATAGACAATCAGTTCCAGTTCGTTTAACGAAGATATTTCTTGATAGGTAAACATACTGGTCCCCGAAAAACGATGTAATGGCTTAAGATATGGGAATTTAGCATGAAATGAGGAGCGTCACGAGGGGATTGATGAAGATTGATAAGGGTTTTATCGGGGGAATAGAGATAATAACCAATTGACGGGATACCGGGCAATTAAGCCCGGTTTTATTGTCTAATTAAGCCAATTTGTGTTTACACTTCCGGCGGCCATGCGGGCACGCGATAACCTTGATTTACCGCTTCAATCAACAGCCATTGTGGAAGTTCGGGCAACTCAATCAGCGGCCAGCCTTCCTGCCTCGGCCATGCGCGATATGCTGCGCGGATCGTGGTTAATTCGGAACGTTGTGCCTCAGTCAATGGCGTGTCGCCAATCGAGTAATCACTGACCATCATGGGATCGGTGGCAATAATAAAATTATCACGGTGAGAGCGAGCTTTTGCCGCTAGCTGGTCGGGGGTTAGCGGTGGAATTTGAATATCCACCCAACAAGGCTGGGCGTTATCGATGCCGATTTCTTTCCCTGCTGGGGCTGCATTGGTGTATTGGTCATAAATATCCTGCGTGACTTCTATTGCATCACTGGGCCATGACTCGGCCGCAATATAGCGCGGTTTCATTTCTTCACGGTACAGACCAAGTGTGGCGGGTGAAAAATAATATTTCATGGTTAATGTCCTATTGCGTAGATATCAATGCCGCCATAGCCGCCGACAGGGGCATAAGTATTGGTTGAGCCGACGGCGTAAACCCGTCCGACAGGTAGAGAACCTGCGGCCGATGATGACAAATCCGCAGTACCGGATGAACCATCCATCCCCCAAACGCCTAAACACTCAATCGGAAATGGGGTTAACCAGACAGCGTTAATCGTTGCTGATGGGCCGGGAGTGACCACCGTACATTTTTGCAGTAAAAAACCGTTGGGTAAGGTCAGCGTCCACTTGCTGCTATCGGCATTTTTGACAAATGACCACGCGCTCATATCGGGTATTTGTCCCGCACCGGTTCCGACATTTTTGGTTGCCGCAGTCCCCAAACCAAGGTTTGCGAGAGCAGTAGCAACCGCTGCGGCCCCGGCATTTTTAATCTCCGAAAGGTTATTCGCTGTTTTTAAAAATCCACCGTCAGTGATTAATTTAGTGACGGCGGTTGCTACTTGATCAAACTTATCGCTATCAGGTTCAATACCTGCGGAGATCAAAACATTAATCAATTCACGTTGAATGGTATTAAACCATTCAGCCGGTAATATCGTTGGGGGAACACCGGCAGCAACATTGCCGTCGGTAAATTCGCCATTGTTGTCGGCGCGCGTATTAGGAATATCGCCAATTTTTTGCATAGAAAATCCTCACTAGTGAAAGCGATCTGTATCGATAATTAATTAACTGATATATATCCGAATGAATTGGTGTTGCAGCTAGCGGCGCTGAAGCATCAAGTCATAAGGGTATAGCCGAACTTCAAATTTGTATGAGACGGATTTAATACCGCTAATCTGCATTCAAGTTGTTTATTACCCCATGAACGCAGAGGGTCGCTGCAATAAGTTAAGCCACATTGAGCATAATGGATGGTGGTTTCCGGCGCGGTAATGAGCCAAGTAAAGGGCCACTCTTCGCCGTTAAGTGCATCATGACAAACTGCCATTCCTGCACAAGCTTGCCGATATTGAGTGACCGTAATGGAATAACCCAGGGCTTTTGCGACTCGAATAAAATAAGCCGCTGACTGCCCCCCCATACCAAACAATTTAGACACCACGGCACGCTGGCGTTGGATCATGCTATCGACTTCACCGATGGCGCACAGATCCGGTAGCCCCAAGGCCGCTTCCCACTCCGGCAACATCGCCGTAGCGGTTGCCGGAAAAGCGCCAGATAACAAATCTTGTGCATCTTCATCACTGCGCCGATAAGCACTGGCTAATGCCCGTAAAACTTCAGTTTGCACCCCATCAGATCGTCGTGGCCAAACCAAACCCATTGGCATTAATGCCTGCAAAGCTTCAGTATATTCACTGACAGAATAGCGGCTCATAAGTAGCTCACTGTACCCCTAATGGGGAGTTTACCGGTTTGCAGCTCAATATTGGCTGCCGGAGATTGCATAATAAACCCCCCAGTGCCAGGGACTTCCCCAATGGCCAACAACAGTGATGACCACAGAATTTTGCCACCGGGCTCGCCCTCAGCGAAAAAAACCTCGTCGATCGCGGCATTGATGGCGGCCGTGGTGGTGCCATCTACATGAGAAATGCCGCTGAAGACGAAATCAATGGGTTGTGCGATGGGAGCGCAGACATATACCAAGGCAATAATGGGTTGCTGCGGATAAATAGCATCGGCTACCCGCCTCTGATCTCCCGTGGCTTTGACGGCCCCCCACTGTTCGAGTGAAGAAATGCCGTCACTGCCCTGCGGGAAGCCAGCGTAATCATTATCATCACACATGATATAGACTCCGACTGTGCCGGCCCCCATCAAGCGCCGTTTAACCCAGCATCGCGTCACTCCCGGTGCTGCCAATGCCCAAGATTGATAGTCTGTGTCATTACCGCCTTGCGGAATGTTTTGGTAAGCCAATAACATTCGCGAGCGAAAGGCATCTTCAGATTCAATGTCTGCCCCCCCGGTGATTTTACTCAGTGCTGTAGCAGTAGCTTGCACCCCCTCAATAGCAATATCGAGTGTCAACACGGTTCCTGCTGCACTGTTCCCTCGGTTGCCACCGCCTGTCGCATCCTCCAGTGGGCTAGGTAAAATCGCGGTAATTCTACCGATTGCGTTGCCATCAGCGGCGATCGTCACGGCATTATCGAGTTGATACTGATAGCCATCAGCCCGATTAAGACGCCGCCCGGCAGGAATGACCCGCCCGGCAAGACCACCGAAACGCACATCAGTACAATTGGCTGGATTCGCTGCTTTGCGAAACACATCTTTTAGTGCCGCCCAGGCCGCAAGATATTCATCGCTCGCATTGTAGGGGGTCGCTTGCCGGGCAATATAATCAAGATAACCGTAATGCAGATGTGCCATTCCGGCATCTGCGTCACTGATCACGCCAATATTAGAAAAACGCAATAAATTACCACCCGTTTTCAGTTCCGATTGCATATAGGACTGATTTCGTTGCCGTAATTCGCTTAAGGTGGGTCGATTAAATGGCATGAATTATTCCTCCCATACCCATGAAAATTTAACTGAAGATTGAGTTTTGTCTGGTTGCTGGTACGCAATAGCAAGCAACAATGTGTTGGGGTACATGATTTGTGCGCGAACGGTGATTACAGCCACAACGGCATCCTCGATCAGCCATGCCAACGCTTCCCGCGCATAGTCCTCCGCTTTGATGGCAATCTGGGTGGTCAGTTTTTGTCGCCGTAATAACCAAAGTCGCGAACCTATCGCGGATACCGCATCACTGTCCCCCCACCAGCCCCGACGATCATCGCCATCGATATCATCATCAACCCGAGCTAGGCGATCGGTGAATAAACTCAACAAAATGGCAGTATGCAGATCATCCCCCTCTAGCAATCCACCATGGCCTGTCCGCCAATCCCCCAGAGAGGCATCGACATCCCAAACTGTTTTAATATCCGTTGTCATCGCACCACCTTAGCGGGTGCCTCACTGGTGAGTGTTGCACTACCCGACTGTACGTTTTTGAGTTGATGATTGTGGCTGTTATAGGTATCTCGCAAGGTTTTAAGTGTCGTGGTATTACTGCCTGCGTTATCCACAATATCGCCACTCACTTCTAATAGCGGGGTATTTAGCCTCACTTTTACCGATGCATTTACCGTCACGTCAGTAGCGTTATTCACGATCACTGGCTGATTATTGGCCTCAATGATTACCCCACTTTCCGTCAATTTGATAAACTGCCCCCATTGAGAGTAAATCACTGTTTCCCCGGAGTTTAATTCTCTATGCCGGTAAGAGGGATGATTAGAGGCAATGATCATACCGCTGGAGCGATCGCCCCCCAGAAACCCCATCACCACATCACTACCCGCCGGTAATCCTGACGAAAAGCCGAATTCAGCTAGCCGTGGTGTGTCACTGTGAACTTCCAGTGAGGTCTGATACTGCACGGTTTGTACCCCCTCACTGTCATCAAAGGTAGCGGCTCGCCCGATCCCCAACAGCATTTTTATCTGTCGGTATAGAGTCGAGAATTGTCCACTGACATCATGCATATAACCCCCTGTTTCATTTGATTTTGTAGGGCTGAAGAGCAAAAGCCTCTGGGGGCATCAGCGTCATAGTTGCCACTGTGCCCTTAGCGTCTTTTAGATAAATCACCTCCGACAACAGCCATAACTCATCTTTTAGCCCCAAAGCTGGAATGGAGATAGGAATCAGTGAGTTGGTCTCCCAGAGTCGGTGCTCGCGATCGCGCCAGCTATCAACTTGCACCTTAAGGGCTTTAGAGCGGCCATTATTGCGGTTGATGCTCCAATCGAGGCTATTTCTCACCAAATCGGGTGAGTCCATGGTGCTTTCGACGATAACTATTTTGTTTCGATAACGGGTGGGAAACTGTTCAGCCAGTTGTGTATCCTGCTTTTTCACCAAAGCCGAGGTGTTATTGCCGCCCGAAGCAGAACGGCGGGCGACAGTATTGCTCGACAGGGTTACACCGGTGTAGTCAATAAAACGTTGATTAATATCCGTATGCAGGTTTGCACTCAGAATATTGACTCCCTGTTCTACGCCACTAGCCGCTTTACATGTACCGACACGAGTGAGGTATAAATTGCCATCTGGTTGGTCGTAATAGAGCAGTGCTGCCCAGCGGGTTGCATGCTCAATGACCGCCTGCGCGGTTTCTCCCCAGTTAAGGGTGAATTTCGGCACTACCACCAAATCGGTAACGTCAGAGGTCACCTTAATGCCATAAGGATCGGCCAATTTTTGTGCAATTTGCAATACCGTGGACTGACTGATTACGCTGTTGGGCCATTGCGCAGAGCAATCGACCAAATCCTGACACTTGCTCCGCCCCTTCGCAGTAACCTCACGACTGGTGGCCGTGATGGTGCTATCCCAGCTGTCGATATAGCCGGTCAAGACGGCATCGTTGCCCAGTTTGACCACACAGGGATCTCCGGGGTTTATCCATTGCAGTCCTTCACTGCCGGGATAGCGATCCATCAATGACAGTTCAAAACTACTGGGTAACGTTTCAATGCCTCTGGTGACCTGAATTTTACTCCAGCCGGTGATTGCCCTGCCGCCCACTTCTAGTGTTAAGTCATCGTTTACCCATTCATCATTCATAGGTTCAATGCCTTAAATCTAATGGGCATAAATGCCGGATGAATAGGATTGGCCATTTTCACTAACGCCTCTGCGCGAGAAGCATCTTGATACAACCGATTTGCCAGCATCAAAGCAGGCAGCGCACGAGTAAAACTTACATCGCCAACCCGCGATAAATTCGCTCCTGCTTGTTGCAAACGCAACACAATGGATTCCCGCATCAACATCAGTGAACGGTATACATCATCATTTCCACTATCGGCAGCAGCCAGCGCTCGGTTATCAATGACTTCACACACCCGTCCTAAAATGGTCACCGCATCGTCATAGCTTTCCGGCTGATATTGCGCTGCAGCATAAACCATCCCCCCAGCACACAATGTCGCCATTAATTGATGACTGGCATCGGCAACTGCCGCCTCACTTTCATTGGCACGAAAGGTGTCGTCTTGCATTGTTGCCAATATTTCCATCATGCGAATCACATCTAAGATACTGACACCGCTGTTTTGCAATGCATTCACCAGCGCCAACAGCTTACTGGCATGGGCATCAATGCTATTGGCATCAAGCAAGTCATTTACTGCAAAATTAACTGCCGACTGCCCTTCAACCGCTAATGCCAGCCGCTGCGATACCAAGAGTGCGAGGTCCGCAGTATCACTTGTCAAATTGACAGTTTGTGTCGCCCCTGAACTGCTGCCCCCCACGGTGCCGTGGTGATAGCGGCCATACCGCTTGCTACCGAAGGTTGAGCGTAACGCATTTCCCAAATTGCTGGCCTCATTGGCGGTGCTTGTTACCATCCTCCCCCAAAATGCCGCCGTATTTTTCAGCGTTTTTATCGCCTGAGTCGCAGAGCGCATCTCACCCTTTACTGTGGCAATAAAACCGGCAACCGCTTTGGCACTCAAACCCAGCCAGGAAGATTGGATTGATGCCCCCATCTCTGCCGCACCAGTGATGGCGAAAGCGCGTAAGCCGGATTCATGCGCCTTTATAGTGAATGAAAATATCCGCCCAGCGGCGGTATTCTCATCAATCTGCAATTCACTCACACTGACGGCCATTTCGCCGAGAGTTGGGTGTACTAACGTCCCCGGCCCTTGCATTTCACATGCAGCAATCAATGAATCACGCTGAGTCATCACATCTGGCGCGGTATAAATCTGGCTGTTTTGCACCAGAAATCCCGTTAGCACAATGCTCCGAGCGCTACGGCCGAGATCTTCGATATAGCTGGTATCACGATAAGGGTAACTGTGCACCGCCTGACGCCGGCCAAAAGTATCAACACTTTTATTGATGACAAAAGGTACACCGCGAAACGAGGCTTGATGTAGATGATCCGACCATTGCCAGTTGTCATCACCGCCACCGAGTAGCGTGGATAAGGTATCGCCGATAAGTGACATTGCGTTCTCCTGTTTAGGATTCTTACGATAGAAAAGCAAAAACCCGCCGAAGCGGGTGATGACAGAAAGGAAGGGAAATGACTCGCGTAATTACATTGGCATGACCATGGCGTAGCTAATCCGCCCGCCTCCCTGCGCCTGAATCTCTGACGTTTCACCCGTCCGGCTATCAATAAGTGTCAGTTCGATCTCCACTCGGTTATTCTGCATAGCAGTCGCAATAACATCGGCAATCACATCAGCATTAAAGCCCCCCGTCGCCTCAGAATAAATAGGCGATATATTGGTAACATGACTGACGATATTGTCGTTGGGTGATGTAGCTGGCTCTATCGAATAAGTATCACGTATATCAGAATCACTAACTTGGCTGTTATCACTCATCCAAATATCATCAATACTCTGATTAAATCGTTCTACTTGCTGATTAAGATTAGCCTGTGGATAAGGAGTTTGACTAATAGTACTATCAGCTACTGGCGAGCCTATTCTTTGCGTATTTTTCTTTAAAGCTTCGTGTTCATGCATTTTTTTCTTAACACTGCCTGATATTCCAGGAAAGTTAAGCATGAAAAGCTCATACGTATTAAGTTTATCTAGAAAATCAGGATCACTCTGTGCTTGTTGTTTCTTTAATAAATTATAGCCATCTATATTCATCCAGTTTGTAATAAATGAGCTTTCATCAAAGTCATAAGCGATTAAATCAGCAAACCGGCCTGTTATATTTGCAAGAATATCATCAAATAAAAATGGGCTAGTTACATTGTTATTAAACTGCTGCAACCATCCCTCTTTAGCCGCTTTTAGTGTGGTTTTTTCATGCTCCAAAGTGACTGCTTTTTTGTTATATTCAGGATCGACATCAAGTCCGAAAGTTTTAACTCGAGTAAATAAAGAGTTAAGATCAGTGCCTTCACGTGGCAATAGCATTTCATTACTGTCGAACTCAATGACATTATCTAATTCGCTCTTATCTCTTGGTGACAATGGTGCATAAGCAGTAGCATAATTTGTCATCGTTTTAGGAGCATCAACGGTGCCATTATCATTGAGGATAATATCGATTTTATGCTTAGTGAATAATTCAGATGCCGGCTTATTATGGCCCCAAGCTATATCATTGAGCCTTTTATATAGTTTCTGTGTGGATTTGATGGCCTCAATATTATCAACACCACGAATTCTCATGGCACCAGTAACATCACCGAACTGTTCAACAGGCACTCCAACACCTTGAGCTGCATTGTTAACAATGAGTGCATTACTTGCACCTTTATTTATTAAGCCTAATAATTCAGAACTAATGGTATAGGCTGTATGTACACCATTAGCAAGCTTATAAGCCTTAACCATGGCCCCCGGAATTTTTTTATACGCCGGTATTTTACCCCCAGCGATATCGTCCAAAGGTGGAATCCCATCAATACTGTTTTTATCAGCCATTTTTGCCAGCCTTAATTTTATTAATCCGCTCGGCCTGCTGACACCACCACATTAATTTACTGTAGGTCAGGGACCAGGCATCGCCCGGCCCCCAGCTATAGTAGTAAGTGACGTCAGCGATTATTTCGCGCCATCGTCCCCCATTGGGGAGTAGGCTAAAAAACCCATCATGTAGACCTCGCAAGCTTTGTAGTCGGTAAAAGCCATCTTTTTGATAGCTTCACGCGGCACCCCAGACACCAATGCAATCAACAATCCCATACCACTGAGCGAGCCGGTTTTGGTTTGCTCATCGTAAAATTGCTGCACTTGCAATAACGTCGGCTCGCTGAGTTCGACCACCTCATAGGTGGTCTTAGTGGCCTCGTGCGAGATGGGTTTCACTAGCGAAATGGTTTTACTGCGATCCAATTCAGCCATCTTAGTTCTCCGTCACCGAACCGCCTTCCCAACTGACATCAACTGTACCTTCGGTGCTATCCACCACCAAAGTACTAACCGACCACATACCACTGCCGATAATGGTTTTGCCATTAGCTAATTCACACACGATATTGACATTAGTTTGGTCATTGAAGTCACTGATGGAAACACCGCCGCTGTCGCGGATAGTGCAAGAAATTGACGGTGCAACCACGGTTTCTTTATAGCCATGAATGCCATCCATCCCCATCACGGTTTCGCGTTTCACTTTTGATGGGCTGTATTTGAACTGACCAGCTACCATAATCGTAATGCCATCAACAGTGACATAGGCAGTACCCGCCAGACGGTTTGAAGAATCGCTCATAATTTATTTCCTTATTTATTGTTAAAATGTTGAGAGTTAAACAGCCGCTTGCAGGCGGAATTGATTAAGTACTGCAAAAATACGCAGTTGGTTAATCAGCACCCCAGTCCACAGCACATCAACTCGATTCGGATTACTGGCGTTTTTCTCAACAATCAACCCACGAGCGAAACCTTTGGCATCCTGCACGTAGCCGTTAAATTCCAATGTTTGATACTGGGCAATCAGTTCAGCGCGGATCACATTCGGAGCAATAATGGCCGAACCCGGAGCAAAACGGGTGCCATCGGCGGCCAACTTCATGCGAGCAAACTTAGAGGTTACTTGCGTGCGCAGATAACGGGTGACAAACATCAGTAAGAACAAAGTTTCGATTTGCAGGTAACTATCATCTTCAGTACCGTATTTATTGGTCTGATAAGTCGTGATGATATTTTCCACTTGAACCTTGCCGTCATCCGCCACTGTCACCGTGGAAATACCGCTGTGCAGTAAGTTATTACGTTCCGTCAGCGTGAAACGGCTGGACAATGGTGGCGCCAAGACGCCGCTGATAGCCAGTGTTTGCAGTGGGCGACCTGGATCATTGCGCAGACTTTGTGCAATAGCGCCCACATAAGCCGCCGACCAAATGTAGGCCGGTGTCGGTGAGTGATGAACACCCAACAGTGAAGCATGCTGATCATTACGTAGTTCTCCGGCAGCCGTCAGTTGACCATAGGTGCCAGATTGCGCGGCGAAACTGTGCCCATACAGTTGTTGGCTATAGCTCCAGCGCCCCGTGCTATCGGAAAGGAAAGATTGAATAGCATCCAATGACGCTGTATCGGTGTAGGGGTTGATGATGAAATCAAAGGTGCGATCCTGTAAATTCGCCAAACCACTCGCCAGCTCTGGCGCCCCTGCGCCACCGGCCATTGGGGTCATCGTTAGCATCAAACTCTCTGGTGTTGCTTCCCCACCAGCGCTGCCAAGATAGTTCAGACGCAAGTCAATGTTATTGCCATGCGCACCTTTGTTCTTTGCCGCTAAGACGATAACGCCCCCTTCAGATGCCTGCTCCTCGGTATGAACAACCGTCACTGGCAATTCAGGCTGACTCTCAATTGCCGCAGCCAGTGCCGCAGCAACCGTGGCCACATCATCCGTCGCCACGACAGTGGTTTGTACCCGAATACCGCCGATGTAGAGCGAAATCACTCCCGTCGCCGAAGCGGGCGTAGTCACAGTGATTTTACCGGTGGCTGCCACCATGGCATCAGTTTCACTCAGGGAAAGCAGATAGATTTCACCCGCCGTGTCGTTTGCCAGATAGGCCGCCATTTGCCCATGCAACATCGAGCCGGCTCCCGCCAAACCAGCAACCGTCGCTGTGGATGAAACCAGTACCGGAACATTGGCGGGCAAAGTGCTTTCCGATAATGTTTGTCCAATAATCAATGTGCGCTGGGTAGTGCTCGCCGTGTTGGCTTGAGAGTTATCAAACTCTGCAAAAAACAGCGGCGTGCGCAGATTACTTGGGATATTAGTGAAAGGAATGCTCATAGTTTTGTACTCTCCATTGTTGATACTTCAAATGCAGACACCACTGATTTAGCGGTTATCTGCACCACATCACCGTCTTGAATGCGACGATGCCAAAATGCGTTATCAGGAACCTCAGTACCGAATTTAGGCAAAAAGGTGCCCTTGACCGGATCGCGCACCGCGCGGCCAGCCGTAGGTTTTACGAACATAGAGTTACTCCGGGAAGGTAATGGCGATCAGCGGATCTGTGGTGCCATCGGGCATAGAAAGAGTGACGTCAATGCCCTCCAATGGGGTAGTTTCCAGCGGGAAGAAATCCTCCGGCCCTTGGTAATATTCAAGATCCAACTCCATTTTAACTTCAGCAAAATGCTGCTCACTGCTAGTGTCGATGCCCATGGTGGTGCGCACCTTGGCGAATTGCTGAATCTGACGAGTCAGCTCATAACTGTTGATAACCGCACGTTGAATTTGCTCACACAAACGTTCAAGCGCGGATGCTGCTTCAGTGACCCGATTTATCGCCTCGCTCAGTTGGATATGTCCACTGATTCGCAAGGTCGTCATGGTCTTAAACTGCGGCGCATGCCGACCAATGGACTCTTTAACTTCCATCGGCGTTTGCAACAAAATGGCCGGATACGTGGTGACTGGCCATGCGTCAGTTGAATAGACTCTGCCTTCAGCATCCGTTTTTCCCACTAACGCGGCGGCGGCCAGTTGCCTGATTTGAGTTGCATTCATGATTCCACCTGACAAAAAGTACATATTCCGATATCAATCCATGCCATGATTATTCTCCTGATAAATAGTTGCCCGTAGGGGATAAAACGTTAACGAGACCCAACGTCATTCGAGCCGCAGATCCGCTGTAAACCACTCAGCGCAAGAAGTCATTCAAGTGAATTCTCGCCGCTAACGTACCGAAGACTTCAAGGGCGAAGGGTTGCACGCCAAGAGATAATTTCATCTAACCGCCCTTTACAGATGCGCAATTCCCGTTTCAGGGCCAGAGCATAGAGCGCACTGTCCCCCCATGTTGAACCGGTAAATTCGGGAATTTCACATTCCGTCATTGCCGACTCTGGTGGTAGTAGCACCGGAGTTTTGGCTAAAATTGTGCCGGGTTTATTCGCGCAAGATGTTAATACCAGACTCAGGCATACGGTGAGCAGCGCAACTATCAGTTGCTGCCGCAGCCGCAAAACGCTTGAGACGATCTTCAGTTTCATGTCGTAACGTCCTTTCACTTTCCAACTGTCTGGCAACAGCGGCTCGATTCGCCGCATCGTTTAACTGATAGGCATCGATGATGTTCCCTAGCGTTTGATTCACTACTTGCTGGGCTTGCAGCTCTGCATATACTTGCCGCTGTTTAGCACTCAGGCGAACAGCATTTGCCATCAGACCGAGCAGCAATAACAGCAGCGCTACCGCCGTGACGATTCGCGTCTTCATTTACTCTCCTGCGTGCTATTAGTGATTTGCGGCGGCATCAAACAGAGTTCACGTTCAATCTCGCGGCGATTGACCAAGCCCTGCCAACGTTTTCCCCCTGCCATGATCCAGCGCCGTAATTCGTCGCATGCGCCAGCAATATCTCCGCTATTCAATTTCTTTAATAAGGTTGAATTGATAAATGCGGTGCTGCCGACGTTGTAGGTAAAGGAATAGAGTGCAGCACGGGTGTAATCCCCCAAAGGGACATGCACTGCACTATCTACCCGCTGCTTTACTGGCAGTAAGTCCTGTTGCAGCAATGCATCACATTCCTGGTCGCTGTACTGTTTATGGCGAATAATGTCTTTGCCAGTGTGCCCATCGCACACCGTCAACACCCCCGCAACATCATAATAAGCACGGTATTGACGGCCCTCGACCCCCTCATGCCCACCAAGTAGAACACTCGCAATAGCAATTGCACCGCCAGCGATCGCACCAACTATTTTGTTACGCAATGCTGGCGTCATCTCAACTCTCCATCTTATTTAATGCGTCATTGCATACTGCAATAGCGGCTGGAATATTCTCGGCTGTTTTGTTTTTCAGAAAATCACGTAAAATCTCAGTTCTGCGCTGTTCCTCTTTAATTATTGCGTCCTTTTCACGCAGATTGACGTAATACGTTTTGATGGTGAATATGACGCTAATTACCGTGCCGAGAATAAAGATGTAATCCTGTAAACTCAGAGCCGAGAATAATGCCAGTGCGCCTGTCCACCAATAGGGTAGTTGATTTTGTTCATTCATTTATAACCTCCCTCCCTGACCCACCGGCATATATAATCAACAGAAACAGGAAAGCCCCGACATTGCGGGGATTTCCTGTTAGTTAATCAGTATGTAATCAAGCAGTGGTATCAGACTAATATACTTTTTGGGACCGCGTTAGCTTTTTTTAATTATTTTTAATTTTATTTTCTTTCATTAAAAATAGAAAATACAAAAACAAAAAAATCCTGCCAAAGCAGGATTTCAAATAATTAGTCTTACGTAACCGACTAACCACTCATTTCAGACTAATACACTTTTCGCGGACCGCGTTAATGTTTTTTCATAAATATGTAAGTTTTCGATCAACGGATCCATTTCTAATTTCACATTCAACATTGCCAGACAACCATCAACAAAACCCTCCGCCATTTGCATATTAATCCTTACCAGCTTTTCATCTCTTTTTTGCTGGCGTGCAATCGCCCGTTTTGATTGATTAAGAACATAATGACGGATAATTAATTCATATTCTTCTGGCCGATATTGTTTTAGCCTAGCAACACAACCATCCACCACTAAACCATCATCATCACAACAGGATGCTTTGCTTTTCGAAGTATCAGGAAGCAGGCCTTTGAAACCGGCAGCGATGGAGGAATAATCCAGCCCTGAGCTGCATCTTGCCCACACACCCCAGCGGGCAAGTACTAATTGAATGTCTCTTATGCCCTGGTTCTTCTGGCTGGTGTTTCCGGCTTGCGGACTGTTGATTGAACTCATATATAGCTACTCCACAAAGGCGGGGCCACACGGTGACACCTCAACCTATCAATTGTTCAACAACGGAAACCACCGGTAAATAAGGCCGCCGTCTTCTTGTGATAACCAGAGCAACTCACATCGCGTAGGCTTGTAGCACTGCAGAGAGTGCCTGTTACCGATGCGATTCTATGCGTTTCTCTTATATATTTTGATTGATTATTACCGCAAGTGATTTTATAGTCAATACCGCAGGTGATTGGATATTATTGCTAACGGTAATAAAATTGACTCATGAAAAAGAAGCCACTGACGCCAGAACAGTTAGACGACGCTAAACGGCTGAAAGAGCTGTTTAATGCCAAGAAAAAAGCACTGGGTATATCCCAAGAGTCTGTTGCGCACGAATTGGGCGTGGGGCAAAGTGCCGTCAACCAATTCTTGAACGGCATCAATCCGCTCAATGTGACCAACGCTGCTGCTTTCGCGAAAGTACTGAATGAGCCTATCAGTAGCTTTAGCCCCTCATTGGCAAAAGAGCTGGCAAAGATGGCCGAGAGCCTATCGATCCCGACTCGCGGTGGGCTAAATGACAAACCGGTAGGCTCTGTCGCCAACAGTTACCCACTGATCAGTTGGATCAGCGCGGGTAATTGGTATGAAGCAATAGAGCCTTATACCCTGCGTGATATTGAAATTTGGCCAGAGTCGACCAAGAATGCGCATGACAGTGCCTTTTGGTTGAGTGTCAAAGGCGATTCCATGACCTCACCGTCGGGCATCAGCTTTCCAGAAGGCATGATTATCCTCATCGACCCAGAAAAAGAACCGATGCCGGGTAATTTTGTTGTTGCCAAATTAACAGATGACAACGAAGCCACATTTAAGAAATTAATTGTTGATGCTGGCGTTAAGTACTTGAAACCATTGAATCCAGCCTACCGTTTAATCGAACTTAATGGTAACTGTAAGATCCTTGGCGTCGTCGTTGATGCCCGCTGGTTGGAAATAGATTAGCCAAAAGCATCTATTTTTGAGAACGCACTCTCACGGCAAAAAATTTAAATTATCTATATAAACAAGCAGATAAATTCACACAAAAAAAATAACCGCCAGTTATTATCCAATAAATCACCTGCGGTTATTTTTCAATAACAAAAACCACTCATTAAACAGAAAGTTAGCTTGTTCTCTCGCTAAAATGACTAAAATCCTATTGCCTCACACTTAAAATACTGTATATTAAAACAGTATTATTTACTCAGGAAAGAACCCATGCGAGTTGAACTAATCTACGACAAACGTAATGTTGCTGGCCTTGCCAATGCGAATGAAATGATTAAGACCGAACTAACCAAGCGAGTGCATCAAGTATTTCCAGATGCCGACGTTAGGGTCAAACCAATGCAGGCTAACGGCATCAACACGGATGCGAGTAAACAAGAGAAATCAGTACTCAACCGCTTAGTTGAAGAAATGTTTGATGAGGCAGATGAGTGGTTAGTCAGTGAATTCTGAGAAAATTAAAATCTGTTAAACTGACTCAGTGATATTCTTTATTATCCTAGAGACATTATTTAGTGATAAATTAATTTTTTTGATTTTCTTTTAATCTTTATTTTAAAAAATTAATACTTTATCGATATTAGGTTTCCTTACAGAAACGTAAACAGAGTAAAGGTTAATAATGAAAATCACGCTAATCACTAAAGAAAGTGTTTGTACATTAGCATTACTGCTGGCGAGCCATACTGCCGCCGCAAACCAGCAAAGTCATATCACAAATAATGTTATTGTCAGTACCTCACTAGGTTTATTAAATTCAGAATCTCGTGAATTTGTTTACAATGTGCCAGGTAATGGTCGTAAATTAAGCCAACTAGATTGGAAGGCAAAAAACACACCTATTATTAAAGCTGAGATCTCATGGGATTTTTTATCTCGATTGACATTGAGTGCTAGAGGCTGGAGTACATTAACATCCAGTCATGGGTTGATGGATGATTATGATTGGCTTAATTCAAAACAAACCCAATGGTCTCATTGGTCCCACCATGAAAAAAGCAACTTAAATTATGCCAATGAAATGGACGTCAATGCTAAGTTTTGGTTTTTACAGCAACATAATTACCGAATTTCCTTAATGTATGGTTACCAGCGGTATAATAATAGTTGGACAGCATATGGTGGGCACAGCAATTATACAAAACCGCAACCTGATGAAGTTGCAGGTCTCGGTTATAAACAAAAATTTGATATGCCCTATGTCGGGTTAGCGAGTCATTATCGCTACCAGGATTACGAATTTAATACCTTAGTGAAATATAGCCGATGGGTTAATGCTCAAGGTCATGATGAGCATTACTTACGCAATCTTTCATTCAAAGATAGCAGCAAAAAATCACGTTATTACGGCATTGTTATTAATGCTGGTTATTACATCACTAACAACACTAAATTATTGATTGAAGCCGCCTGGAACCGCTACTCCGAAGGGAAAGGGGGCACACAAATACTTGACCGCACCACGGGTGCTTCAGCCAAATTCTCTGAAGGTTCGGGAATATCTCATCAAAATCAAAGTATTAGTGTCGGTTTGCAGTATACGTTTTAATCTTTCTGAAAGAGTATAACTACACATATTCAGCATCAATCCTGCCTCCTTTATGCTTACGGATTGGTGCTAATCTTTATTTTTATCTCCCTATTTTTTTCAACTTTACCCCGTGTCAACGCAATACCTTCAAGATCAAAAAACGATCAAGTTAATGTTTTTATTAGAAATTAACATCAACAAAATCCTTCTATATTGTCACCATCACATAAAAAATAATTAACAATGGTGCATAAATTACACTTTGTAACCGTGACTCAGCTCAAGTTTTTCTAAACCACGCCGTTACTTGAATCATGCCTTCCCTTCTATTTAGGACGCTCTATGCTTGATTCTATTCGTTCACGTATCTTGGCTGCCTGTATCTTCATCGTGGCGGGTTCTTTGGCCATTAACACTTACTTTAACTATTCAGTTGCTAACAAATACAATAGTCGTGCCATTGATAATACCCTCACTGCGGTAACAGCGAGTCATGGTGTAGGAATTGCAGATTGGGTTGCATCTAAAACCCAAATGATTGTGTCACTGAAAGACAGCGCACTGGCAGCAGACCCAACGACCGCACTACGCCAAGTTGCCGCCGCCGGTAACTTCATTAACGTTTATATTGGTTACGCCAATAAGACAGCTATCTTTTCTAACCCTGATGGTATTCCCGCAGATTACGACCCCACTGGCCGACCTTGGTATTTACAAGCAGTGAAAGCAGGCAAACCCGTGGTCACTCCCCCTTATGTCGATGCGGGAACCAACCAGCTGGTGGTCACTTTTGCATTGCCGATTAATCAAGATGGACATGTTAAAGGGGTATTGGCTGCCGATGTCACCATGGATAGTGTGATTGCTAATGTAAAATCGATACACCCGACTGATGATAGCTTCGGCATGTTAATTGATGCCGATGGCACAATCATCGCGCATCAAGATGCACAACTAACCCTGAAACCCTTAAGTGAAATTGCCCCCTCACTGGACTTGAACGCACTGTTGACGGCAACGAAGCCCATGACTGTCGATATTGGCGACAGCAGTAAGTTGCTACTGGCACAAGCCGTCCCAGGTACTCAGTGGTTTACCGTTGTCGCATTGGACAAAGCTCAAGCCACGGCGGGCATGCGCTCATTGCTGACAACATCTTTGGTCACTTTAGTTGTTATTATTTTGATAGCGACGGTTATCATTGGTCTGATTACTCAGCGTGCATTAGCTCCCCTGACCCATGTGCACAAAGCCATGGATGCAATCAGTTCCGGCACCGAAGATTTAACTCAGCGTTTGCCAATAGAAGGCCGTGATGAAGTGGCCAAGATAGCCCTTTCATTCAACAACTTTGCCGACAAACTCAGTGCGGTTATGGCGCAAATTCGTGACACTAGCGAGTCGGTACGGATTGCAGCCAATGAAATAGCAGCAGGTAATCAGGATTTGTCAGGTCGAACAGAATCAGCGGCCGCCAGTTTGCAACAAACCTCAGCCGCATTAGAACAAATCTCGGCAACTGTGGCTCAGTCAGCCAGTGCGGCAAGGCAAGCCAATACCGCAGTGCTCTCTGCTGCAAATGATGCCTCTCGCGGAGGGGATGTTATTGCGAAAGTAATCACAACCATGGAATCGATTGAGGCCGCATCTGGCAAAATTGGCGACATCACCAGTGTCATTGACGGTATTGCATTCCAAACCAACATATTGGCGCTGAATGCCGCTGTAGAAGCGGCACGCGCAGGTGAGCAAGGCAGAGGTTTTGCCGTCGTGGCAGGGGAAGTTCGCACACTGGCGCAACGCAGTGCGCAAGCAGCAAAAGAAATTAAAACATTGATTGAATCAACTGTCAGCAGCGTAGCTTCAGGTTCTGGTCAAGTCCGTCAGGCCAGCAACACCATGACCGAAATTGTCGGTAGCGTATCTGACGTCACCACCATTATGTCAGAAATCACTAATGCCGCTGATGAGCAAATGCGTGGCATTCATGAGATCAATAGCGCGGTCGCGCAATTGGATACCATGGTGCAACAAAATGCCGCACTGGTACAGGAATCAACCGCAGCATCTGCAGCGCTACAGGCCCAGGCGGCAGATTTAACTGGGGCGGTGAACCAATTCAAAATCTAGTCCATCAGACCTGTAGTTTCAGCGGGCTATCATCAGCCCGCTGAAATTCCCCTATTCCAGCACGATGCATGCACCAATCTTAATGGGTACAAAATTATCTTGTGGAATACCTGCTTCAGTTAAGGCCATTTTCAATTGTTGTGGCGGCTCATCCAGAGATTCATCAGCCAATTCAAAAACCCCCCAATGAATTGGGACTGTTATCGGCTGCTGTAATTGCGCAAATAAATGTACTGATTGCTGCGGATCCATATGCTGTGCATTCATAAACCAACGTGGAGCATAAGCGCCAATGGGGAGGGCCGCATAATTAAATGGCCCTAACCTTTCACCGATTGCTAGCAGTTGCTGACAATAACCAGTATCACCGGTGAAATAGAAGTTAATCTCATCGCGCTTAACGACCCAACCCGACCACAAACTTTGATTCCGATCCCACGGCGTGCGCATGCTCCAATGGCGCGCAGGAACACAATGAAACTCAAATTCAGCGGCCTGATGCTTATCCCACCAATCTAACTCATGGACATGTTTAGCTCCATGGTGCACGAACCAACTTTTTAGCCCGAGTGGTGCCAAAAAAATCACCTCGGGGAAGCGACGAATGAGTTGGGTAATCGTCGTGACATCCAGATGGTCGTAATGGTTGTGGGAAATAACGACAACATCAATATGCGGTAATTCCTTCACACTGGCGGGTGCCGGAGTTCTGCGCGCAGGCCCGTAAAAATTGAGAGGGGAAGCACGACAAGACAGTACCGGGTCAAACAATACCGTTTTCCCCGCGACACGTAACAATAGAGAGGCATGACCCAACCACCATAAGGCATCTTGCTGGCCGCTGAAATCTGCCGATTGCCACCAGTCAGCAACAAACTGCGCATAGCCTTGTTGCGGGGGTTTGGGTAGTGACTGACGTTTACGCTCTTCGCGCCAGCGTTTTAAATCCTGTGGATGGTGGATGACGGGTTCCAGATTCTGAAATCCAAACTCAGTGTGGTGTGGCTTACTGGCATCATAATACGGGTTTTTCTTCGCCATCTTACATCCTTCACTACTGCTGATATTTCAGACTATTGATTAAAATCTTGCCACCTTTGTCACGGTGATGATTGCCGTAAGCGTGCATTATCGCTTATTCGTATTCTTATGGATATTTTGTTTTTTTGCCGAATATTTCCTCTATCCACTAATTTGATTCATATCAATTTTTTACTGTAATACGCGCTTTTTCAGGCCACAAAACCCTTTTTCGTGATCGACCACTCATTTTTATGAACACCATACCTTTATAAAGAAAACGCTTATCCATTATTAATGAAACATTGTTTTAATTTGAGGTGGTGGTAAAAATGAGTAAAGCTATAACAACAAGACATACGTTGGCGTATGGGAGCGCCAACTTATTGGGAAGTGGGGCATTAGCAATTAGCGGTGCCTGGTTAATGTATTTCTATACCACCTTTTGCGGACTGTCTGTCGTCGAAGCGGCCACTATCTTTTCAATCGCCAGTATTCTCGATGCCATCAGTAACCCGGTCATGGGTTATATCACTGATAACTTTTACAACACACGCCTTGGCCGTATATTTGGTCGTCGTCGCTTCTTTATTTTGCTAGGGATCCCCCTGGTCTTGGTTTATCCAATGCTATGGATGAGCGGCTTTGGTTTCTGGTATTACCTGCTGACCTACGCGCTGTTTGAACTCATTTACACGTCTATCATGGTGCCTTATGAAACATTGGCAACCGAGATGACAACCGATTTTGCTAAACGCTCAAAACTAACCGGTTCCAAAGCTATTTTTGGCAAAGTTGCAAACTTTTTGGCCGCCTTTATTCCCGGCCAGTTTATTGCTATTTACGGTAAAGATTCGGCAACACCATTCCTCTATACCGGTATCGCTTATGGTCTCATTATGTGCTGCGCGATGATCTGGCTTTATAGTTCATCTTGGGAGCGTCCTGCCAGTGAAGTGGTTAGAGAGACCACCAGCAGCTTAGGTCAAGCATTGAAAAAGCTGTGTGTGGATATGGCATCGACTTTCCATCTGCGTATTTTCCGTAAACATCTGGGGATGTACCTGTTTGGTTTCGGCGCTGAATGGCTATTCGCTTCCGCATTTACCTACTTCATTATTTTTGGCTTGGGCCAAGACGCGGCGCTGGTTTCTCAACTCAATAGCTTCAGCTCAATCATGCAGTTGATTTCAACCGCGGTCTTTATTGGCATCTGCGTCAAAATGGGTTTTGCTCGCCCATTCCGTATTGCGCTGCAAGTGGTTATTGTCAGTGTTATCGCCTATGCCGCACTCTATTTTACCGGCTGGTCTCAAACTACGACCGTGATTGTGCTGTTCTGTATTACCGCTGTTTTTGGCCTAAGTACCGGCGGTATCTACTATATTCCATGGACGGTTTACACTTTCCTGGCTGATGTAGATGAAGTATTAACAGGCCGTCGCCGTGAAGGTATCTACGCAGGTGCCATGACTTTCGCGGGTAAAATGGTGCGTTCAGTTATCGTCTTCGCCATGGGGTGGACATTAAGTCGCTTTGGTTTTGTTTCCGGGCAATCGAGCCAGCCAGAAGTTGCGGTACAAGCGATTGTCGGTGTGTTCGCCATCGGTGTCATTGCCTTGGCCTTGGTGGCAATTTACTACACCACACAGATGAAACTCGACCGCAAGAATCACAAAATCCTGCTGGAAGAAATTGAGCGAATTAAAGGTGGCGGTGCCATGGCAGATATCCCGGCTCATGCCCGCGCCGTGGCGGAAGAACTTACTGGCTGGAAATATGAACAATGCTGGGGCAACAACCCTCTTGGTATGAAAGAGTCCACAAATGTCGTTCCTAAACCAGTGACTGAGAGTTAATTCACTCTGGTAATCATATCAAACCGCATCGGCCTCCTTGATGCGGTTTTTTTATCCCTCCGGGTAATGCCTCCCCCTGTAATGTAAATTATTCGTCTACCTGAAAATTTCAGCATGTTTTATACAAATATCCGATTACTATAAGTCCACGACCACTTATTTAGTTTTTTGAACATGGATAAACGATTGCTGAAACATCTCTCTGCTTCACTGCTGTCTGCCGCGCTATTGACGATACCTATGCACAGCTACGCCGATACGGCACTTTTGACATCACAAGTTGTTGACCAATACGCCGAACATATTTTCTATAACAGCGGAGCCATGGGTATGGCACTGGTGGTGATTGATAATAACCAAGTGGTCAACCGGAGTTTTGGCGAAACCAAACCCGGTAACAATCTTCGCCCGCGACCAGACTCATTAATTCGTATTGCCTCCATCACTAAGCTAATGACCAGTGAGGTGATGGTTAAACTGGCCGAAGATGGCACAGTAAAATTGACCGACCCGCTGCGAAAATATGCGCCGAGTGGGGCCAAGGTTCCGGCTTATAATACGAAACAGCCAATTACCCTGCTGAATCTAGCCAGCCACACCAGCGGCCTGCCACGTGAGCAACCGGGTGGCCCGCAAAAAAGGCCGGTGTTTACCTGGCCAACTAAGGATAACCGCTGGCAATGGCTGAAACAGGCCACGGTGACTGTTCCGCCCGGAGTCAAAGCGGCTTACTCCAATTTAGCCTACGATTTGCTGGCTGATGCGCTATCACGGGCGTCAGGAAAACCTTATACCAGCTTATTGCGCGATAAAATCACCGCTCCACTAGGAATGCGTAACACCACCCTCACCCCAACAGCGGAGCAATGCAGCCGTCTGATGGTCGGTGTTGGCAGCAGCCGCTGTGAGAACACCACTGCGGCAGCGGGTAGCGGTGGGGTTTACTCAACACCGGAAGATATGCAGCGGTGGATGCAACAATTTTTATCTTCAGATAAGAATGCACGCAAGAATTCAGCTAAACGTGAACAAGCCATGTATTTCCAGCGCCGCGACTTAGTTTCATTGAAAGGGATGGATGTTGCCGGTCAGGCCGATGCGTTAGGTTTAGGCTGGGTTTACATGGCCCCCAATGCTGAGCTGCCTGGCATCATGCAAAAAACCGGCGGGGGTGGCGGATTTATTACCTACATGGCGATGATACCTGAGAAGAATATTGGCGTCTTTGTGGTGGTCACCCGCACCCAATTGACCAGGTTCACCAATATGAGCGATGGCGTCAATCAACTGGTTGCTCAGCTAGCGAAGAACGGCTAATACCATCGGCGGCGGAGCTAAAAACTGCCGCCGATCATCATCAGTCAGAAAGCAAAAAGCCCGTTATCTTATTCAGATAACGGGCTTTTAATTGGTGCCGGCACCAAGAGTCGAACTCGGGACCTACTGATTACAAGTCAGTTGCTCTACCAACTGAGCTATGCCGGCGTAATTTGGCGGAAGGATAGAGATTCGAACTCTAGGACCTGTTACAGTCGACGGTTTTCAAGACCGTTGCCTTAAACCACTCGGCCATCCTTCCAATGGGCGGCATTATCATCTATAGCGTAATGATATGTCTAGTGTTTCATTCAGAAAAAATTGAAATTCGATTCGTTTGGTTAAACTTCACGCCAAAACTGGTCAAAAAAAGTCACTCCGGTCAAAAACACACCTATTTTAGCTTAGGCGACAACTCGGTTTACGCACTAACAAAAACAAAAAAACGCGGCCAAATGACCGCGTTTTATCAGAACCTATCCTGCTAGCAGGATTAGAACTGGTAAACCAAACCAACCGCTACGATATCATCAGTGTTGATACCCGCTTTTTTGGTGAAGTCATTTTCGTCCAGCAGGTTGATTTTGTAATCAACATAGGTGGACATGTTTTTGTTGAAGAAGTAAGTTGCACCGACATCAACATATTTCACCAGATCCTGGTCGCTATAGCCGTTACCCAAGTCTTTACCTTTAGATTGCAGGTAAGCTACAGATGGGCGCAGACCGAAATCAAACTGATACTGAGCGACTAATTCAATGTTTTGCGCTTTGTTAGCAAAACCGGAAATTGCAGTAGGATCGCTGTTGAACTTACCGAAGCGAGTCAAGTTGTAAGTCTGGGCATAAGTTGCCGCCAGATAAACATTGTTCGCATCATATTTCAGACCACCGGTATAGGCATCAGCGCGATCGCCATGACCAAATGCCAGGTTATTTTGATCATCGGTACGTTTAGAGCTTGCCATGGCAGCCGATGCACTCACACCCCAGCCCAGGTCGTAAGATACGGACATACCGTAGCCGTCACCATTCTGGCCTTGTACATCACGGCCATTGTTGGTTTCAGTACCGCTGCCGTTCTTGCCTTGGTATTGCAGTGCGAAGTTCAGACCATCAACCAGACCAAAGAAGTTGCTGTTACGGTAAGTCGCAATGCCATTACCACGCTGTGACAGGAAGTTATCCGCACCGTAAGTATCACCACCAAACTCTGGCAGTACGTCGGTCCATGAAGTTACGTCGTAAAGCACACCATAGTTACGACCATAATCAAAAGAACCGTAATCAGCGAATTTCAAACCAGCGAAGCCAATACGAGTAAAGTTATCTTGGTCTTGGCTTTCTGCTTTGTTTAGATTCGCCTGATATTCCCACTGGCCGTAACCGGTCAGTTGGTCGCTGATCTGAGTTTCGCCTTTCAGACCAAAACGCATGTAAGACTGGTCGCCATCCTTGCTCTTATCATCAGAAAAATAATGCAAACCATCGACTTTACCGTACAGATCCAGTTTATTACCGTCTTTGTTGTAAATTTCAGCCGCGCCTGCACTACCTGCGACTAATAAGGCCGGAACAAGCAGGGAAAGAACTCGAAGTTTCATCGTTATTATCCTCTAATTATTAGATCTAACTATGCCACTGCTCTTGCGAGCATATAATCCCAATGGGGTGATTCTATTGTGGTAATAAGATTAGGATTAATCTATACAGAAAATGCTACCAAGTCTCGAATAATGTTTCATATGACCAAAAAGCATTTCAAAATGTAAATGAGAGCGAACTTTCACAAAAACAAAAAATACTTAAAAATAGAGCACGCATAATCAAAAATAATTATTTTTATAATAAAATCAAAGATATGTAGACAAATACAAACCGCACCAAATTGACAAGTGACATTCGAAAAACAGAGGCTATAATAAATCCGCTATCATCATTATTTTACTATTACCTACATTGTGGCTTACGCAGCCAGATAATTCGTTAGTGTTACGGCCGGTCAATTGACCGGCTTTTTTATTTCCTGCAATATATATAGTAAAGTATATTTATAGTGGCTGGTATATTTCCAAAATGAAATAATAGGTTACGTATATAGTTTCGTATTTATATTTAAGCACGAATAGCTCAATAATCACAGACTAATAATTAGCCTGATAGGTTAATGATCAATCAATTATTTAACTGCATAACTTCATCTTTTTACGCCAATAAACACTCTTCAGCCCTGAGAGTAAAAGGCGCATAGTGATAAATAATGAACAGTAATATTAGCGCTCCCGCAATGATTCCTTCACTTTATTTAGCGGTTTTATTAGGTAATCTAAAACTGTTTTCTGACCCGTTTTAATTTCTACGCTGGCAACCATTCCCGGTAATATAGGAAACGATTTACCAGCTTTATTGGTCAACTCAGCCCGATTAGTACGAACGTAGATACGATAGTAAAACTGGTCCCGTTTGACCTCATCTTGCAGGGTATCCGGCGAAACCGTTTCTACCACGCCCTCCAGATTGCCGTAGATTGATGAATCATAAGCCGTGATTTTTACTGTAGCGGGTAACCCGGGCCGAATATAAGCAATATCACGAGGGTTAATACGCGTTTCGATCAACAATTGTTCTTCAATCGGTACGATTTCCATCAGTTTACCGCCGGGTTGCAGTACCCCACCGACCGTCGAAACCTGAATATCTTTTACGATCCCACGTACAGGAGAGATCAGTGTCGTTCGAGTGAGCTGATCCTGTTTGCCGGAGACCACCTGCAATTGTGCATCCAAATCAGCATTGTTTTTCAACTGCTCCTCTCTAGCTCTGACGGCATACTGATTGCGAGCCTCGTCAATTTTACCTCGCAGATCACTGACTTGCCGCTGTAGCCTAATCACCTCGACCTGACTGGCTGCCCCTTTAGCCACCAAAGGTTCCGTCATGCGTAATTCCTGCTGCACCAGCTTGAGTGACTGCTGTAAATTGCTAACCGTCTCATTGAGGTTTTGCCGCCGAGATAAGTAAAACTGAGTCTCTCTCGCCACCAACTCCGGCTCTTTCAAGGTATCGACACTGAAAACCAGCGCCGCGCCAGTAAGTTCGGCCCGTAAGCGTTCAGCGGAGGCCCGTAACGTCCGCACTCTGGCGGCAGCCTCACCATAATTAGATTGAAAACGCGTGGGATCGAGGCGGGCCAGTATTTGCCCTTTATTGATGATAGCTCCTTCATGGACCAGCAACTCATTGATGATACCGCCATCCAGACTCTCTATTAGCTGTGCACGACTCGACGGTGTCACTTTCCCGGTGCCAACCGTAACTTCATCCAGAATGGCGAAATAGGCCCAGAGAAACATGACTATCATCCCCACCAACATGAGCCACACAATGGCCGACATGCGCCGTTCCTGCTGTGCCCTTTCTTGTTGTAGGCTTAAATTGCTCATGACCAACTCCTGTTAGGCTGCACCTTGTTGAGATTTATTGGCCATCGCATTAAGGATATGGTCTCGTGGGCCATCAGCCACGACATGGCCGTTGTCCATGACAATGATGCGGTCCACTAATTTTAGTAATGCGGGTCTATGAGTCACCAGTACCAACATGCGTCCATCTAACCAAGTGCGCATTTGGCGAATAACATAATCTTCCAGTTGTTCATCCATTGATGCTGTCGGTTCATCCATCAACACTACTTGTGGATTACGCAAAATCATGCGGCTCAGTAATACCATTTGCCGCTGCCCCCCCGATAACCCCTTCCCACCTTCATTAATAATCCGGTCAAGGCAAGCCGCATCTTGCTGCACCATAGTGATTGCGCCACTGATGCGCAGCGCTTGAATCATTTCCTGTTCGGTCGCATGAGGGTGCCCCAGCATTAGGTTTTGTCGTAATGAACCAAAGAACAGGCGGGAATCTTGCGATAAAAAACCCAGTTGGCGGCGTAGATCCGCCGGTTCAATGCGTTTGATATCAACACCATCAATGACCACTTTGCCTTGGGTCGCACTAGCCTGGCCGGCTAGCAACTTCAGTAAAGTGGATTTACCGGCCCCTACTTTGCCAAGGATCGCCACTTTCTCACCGGGCTTTATCTCCAGTGAACTAATGGCAACCACGTTTTGCCCTTTTTCCTCATCATAGGTGTACTGCACATTCCGCAGTTGATAGTGACCATTGAGTATCGGGCAATGAGCCAGCTCACCCTCTTCAGGGCGATCCAACGGTTTTTTGAGTAATTCATTCAAGCCGGTCATGGCACTTTTCGCATGTTGCCAACGCGAGAACACCATCGTCAATTGCATTAACGGCGCAATGGTTCTTGAGGAGAGCAAGCTGCTGGCGACCAACGTACCGGTGGTTATCTCTCCAGCCAGCACCAAATAGGTGCCAAACACCAACATTCCGGCATAGGTCAATTGTGAAACCGTTGAGGCCCAGCCGGTAAGGCGCGCCCCCCACAGCCGCTGCTTCATCCCAACCGCCGCACTTACCTCGTGGGTTTGCTCCCATTGGCGCTGGAAATAAGGCTCGGCCTGTAACGCTTTAATGTCTTCAATCCCCTCAATGGTTTCGACCAAGATGGCATTGCGTAACGCCCCTTCACGCATCCCTTCTTTCGCCAACTTTGCCAGTGGGAATTGAATTAATAAGCCGGGGATAACAATCAACGGGATTGCTAACAGCGGAATGACCACCAATGGCCCTCCCATAAACGCCATAATGGCCAGAAACAGCAGCACAAAAGGCATATCGGCCGCGGCCCCTACTGTCGTGGACGTCAGCAACTCTCGAACTTGATCGATTTCGCGCAATTGGGAAATAAACGACCCCGTCGATTTAGGCCGTGCTTCATTTTTAATAGCCATAGCGCGGACAAACAGCATCGACGACACATTGAGGTCAATTTTTTTGCCCATTAAATCAGAGATCTGCGTCCGGGTTAGGCGAATGACATATTCCATAAATGCCGCCAGTAACACACCAAAGAACAGCACCCACAACGTGGCGTATGACTGAGCTGGAATCACCCGATCGTAGACTTGCATTGAAAACAGGATGCCGCCCAACGCCAGCACATTACCCAGTACCGACGCGAGAGAGATTTCGGCAATTTTACGCCCCGCTCCACGGAAATTTTGCCAAAACCAGTGTTTACGATACGGCCCGACAAATTCGTCAATCCGTTTATCACGGCCCCGATTGGCCATTCCCACCATCACCACCTGACCTTGGCTGCGTGCCAGCAATTCTTGCAAGCTCGCCTCCCGCACCACGTCCCCCCCTTCACTGAGCCAATAGCTCACTAAATCGTCATCGCCCATGTGCTCTAAAACAGCTACGCTGCCCGGTTCCAGCTCCAGCAACACTGGCAACAACTCGTTGCGCCAGCGTACTTTTTTCAATGGCATCACATTGACCTGCAACCCCAGCAGACCACTGAGTCGTTCCAGTTGGCGTAAGCCACTTAATTGCTCAAACCAGCGCATTTGCTGGGCAAGAAAGTTAACATCAGCGGGCTTGCCATAGCGGCTGGCAACTCTCGCCATTGCTGTTATCCAGACTTCTGTTGGCGTAGATTGCGTCGTCATGTTACCTCTGTCGCGTGCGCATTTGCGGTCAGTTAAACCCGAAACCGCCCGTCAATGGACGGGGGTGTTTGGGCGTTTTCAGAGCGTCGGCAACCTTTCACCACTCTGAGCGACCCGATCAATACCCAGCATGTCCACCAAGTTATCGACAGCCGAGGCATAGCGTGCTGTCGCATCCCAGCCGTCATACAGCGCCATCAGCCGCATTGAGTCGGCCTGCAACACATCTTGCTCAACACTCAGCAGGTCATTTAAGCTACGTTTGCTTAACTTATATTCATCCTGATAAACACTGCGGGTATGGCGGGCACTTTCCAATTGCTGTTCTCCCGCTTGTTGACGTTGGATGGCACCAATCATGTCGGCGTACGCCATCGCGGCTTTTTGATTCACATCCAGTTTGGCTTTTTCAACTTCCGCTTGTGCCGCCGCCCGCGCACCTTCTGCCGCGCGTACTTTAGCGCTCACCGCGCCTCCTTGATAAACCGGTGCTTCGACTGCCAGTTGCACCTGATCATCCCAGTAAGAGCGTGAATCATTTTCATAGCGAGTTCGGCCCGCCTGAATCTTTAAGGTCGGCCAGTGTTGTGCCTGACTTTGCCGCACCCGCTGCATTGCGGCCTGCTGTTTTGCCTCGGCGCTGCGTACTGCACTGCTGGCATCATAGGGAATGGCATTGAGCGTGACTTTTTGCTTGAGCAGATCTTTAGGCAGATCGGGTAAGTTATCGGAGACCACCCCGGTTAGCACTGTCAGTTGCGCCTGAGCCGAGCGCTGCTGCGCGCGATATTGCTCCAGCGTCGCCACCATGCCAGCGATTCGGGTTTCTGCTTGTAACACATCTGATTGTGAACTCAGGCCGGCATCAGCCCTGAGCTGGGCGGTTTCTTTGACTTTCTCCAGTGACGCAATATTGCTGCGCGCCACCACACTTAATGCCTGATAGCGTTTAACTTGCAAATACGCCTGAACCGTACTCAACCCCACCGCAGTCATGGTGTTAAACAGTTCATAGCGATAGGCATCTGACAAGGCTTGTTGTTCATCAATGCTGCCGCCCGTTTTACCAAAGTCATACAACAATTGACTCAATTGGATCCCGGCAGAAGCATTGTTATTCAGACTGCCAGCGGAATCTGTTTGGTGCGATTTTCCCGTCGTTCCCTGTAGGGAAATCTGCGGATACCAGCCACTTTCAGCGACATCCAAATCACCTTGCCCCACTTTTATTTGCGCCGCCGCTTGCGCAATTTGCGGGTTACGGGCAAATGCCCGCAAAATGGCCTCACGCAAACTCAGTTGGGCCAATTGCTCCTCACTGGGGGCCGCCTGCCAGTTAAAAACTGCCACTGGTGGGGTTTCTGCCGCCCATACCGGCGGCGTCCCCACGGCCATTAACATCGTCACCGCCCATAATGCGCCGGGAATATCCCGGCGAGTTAAGCACCTTATTTTTCTTTTCATCGCCGACAAACTCCTGTGCCGATCCTATTTTATGGGGCTTTTTTGTTCTTAATCTCATCCATGGTTTCACACCAAATGCACCTGTAAGCCATGTTGAACCAACACATCTCCCAATGTGTTGCTGCTATCCAGAGAGGAATTGTGGTAAACGTCAAACGCCTGCCCATCAACGTTGCGTTGCCCTACACTGCTCCAGACCCCCTCGGGCGTATTGCTGAGGGTGACCTGACCACCTTCAGCCCCTTTGATCAACAAGTCATCTTGCGGTTTATCGGTCAGTGTTAATGCGTCGTGCAAATCCAACCGGATGCTGTTGGTGCCGCTTTGCCCCAAATCTATGACTTCGATGTGCTCCACTTTTAGCCCCAGACTGGTCAAGTCTAGAACCTGATGCGTCCCACCTAACAGCAAAGTATCCATTCCTAAACCGCCATCGATATGGCTAAAATTCAGTGAATTGACAGTGAAAATATCTGCGCCACTGCTCCCGGTCAGCGCTTCACCAGACATCACCACACCATCGGCCAGATTCAGCGTAATTCCGCCGATGGTATAGCCCCCCTCCGTCACCGTGGTGGACAGCATGCTGTCGATAGGTTCAGCCAGTGGTTCGACGACCATGGATTGTGTTTGAGCTGACGCGGATTGCGCTGCTGTTGAGTCTGCCGAAGTGTCACTAGCCGTCGAAGTGTTAACGGTCTGGCTCTCGACACCGGCGGTATGCGCAGCTTGGGTATCTGGAGTGACCATCATGCTGGTCGCTTGAATATCGCTATCAGCCGACAGCAGTTGAATACCCGAACCTGAGAGCAAACCAACCGATATCTCTTTGTAGTTACCGGCTTCATCTGTGACCGAGACCGCCACAGTGGTGGTTAGGATGCTGACAACATTCAGCGCCCCGAGGAAAGATCCATAGAATTTGACACTCCAGTGCCCGGTGCTATCAACGGTGCCCTCAAGGGATTGCCCCAGCAAAACCACTTTGACTTTAGTATTGGGCAGCACATTTACGCTGGAACCAGAAACGGTTAATCCGTTGATCGGCAGTAATACCAAGTTGCCCACATTGCCTAATACATCGACTCCCAATAATGGCAGGGCATGGGTTTTCACCGTGAAATCGGTGTTCACCGCAACCTGATTGCCGACGGTATCAGTGATTGAAACACCTATTTTGGCCGAACCGTCCAACAACCCCGTCAGAGCTGACGGGGTAATAGGCACACTCCAACTGCCATCACTGCCCACGACGCCGAGAAGCGTTGTCCCGCCAATTGTCACCTTAATTTGCGAACCAACAGCATGAGTACTGGTTCCTGAGATCACTTGTGCCGCTGTCGACTCCGCACCGCTGAGATAGTGATCAGTGGCAAAGAATGGGTTTAGTGTGATCGTTGGTAAAGTGATACCGACAGTGACCGGTGCACTGGCTGAGGTGCTATGCCCGGCGGCATTAGTCAGACTGGCACTGGCCGTAAAACTGCCATCAAGCAGGCCGGCTAACATCAATGGTGAAACGGGAATACTCCACGAACCATCGGTTTTGACGGTGGTATTCAGTGTCAAATTACCGACAGTCACATTTACCGTAGAACCGGCGGCGAATGTACTATGACCGCTGATAGTTTGGGTCAAAAGTGCATCAGCCACATTGAGCAAACCGTCACCAAAAATAGGGTCCAGTGTCAGTGTCGGTAAGCCATTGGCGATAACATTCAGAATGCCAGTGCTGGAGGCAGGGTTGCCCACCGCATCTTGCAATCCGGCGGTGAGTGTCAAGTTACCGTCTGTCAGCATTGCTTTTAAATCAATCGGCTGGACCAGCACACTCCAATTGCCTCCGGCCCCTACCGTGGCAGTGTAGGTTTTGCCATTGAGGGCAATATTGACTTGGGTGCCCAACGCCACATTGGTGGTGGTGCCGCTGATGGTCTGCGCTACCAGTAAATCTGCCACACTGAGAATGCCATCACCAAAAATAGGATTGACTGACAGCGTAGGCTGGGCATGAATCAGGACATTGACTAATCCATTGGCGCTGGTGGTATTGCCGGCCCCATCAACCAACGATGCACTGATAGTTTGGTTGCCATCCAATAGTCCGCTTAATATGATGGGCGGAACTGATGCAATCCAAGCGCCCCCAACCCCGACGATTGCCACCAGTTGATACGCGCCCACTTGAACCTGTACCTGCGCACCAACCGTGCCATTGAGCACCGTCCCACTAATGATTTGCACGGTTTGACTATCCAGAATACTCAGCAGCCCGTCACCAAAAATAGGGTCCAGCACCAGTTTAGGTACATTGTTGATAATGACATTAACGTTGCCCGATGCGCTTGCAGTGTTGCCCGCCTGATCAGTGATAAAGACGTCCACCTTGAGGTTACCATTTAGCAGTGCAGTCAAATCCGCAGGTTGCAAGGTGATCGTGAAACTGCCATTTGCGGCGGTGGTGCCAAAGAAGGTTTTCCCTCCTAGCGTGACACTCACCTGTGTTCCGGTTGTCACTCCACTGACGGTGCCACTAATTATTTGCGCAATGGCAGTGTCGGCCAGACTGAGCTTTCCGTCACCAAAGATAGGATTTAACGCGATAACCGGTGGGGTCACATCTACCAGTAATGAGCCAGTCACTGTGCTAGTGTTCTTCGCAGAATCCTCCACCGAAGCTGTAACATTGAGCGTACCTGCCAGCAGCCCATTCAGTGTGAGAGCGTCAACTGGTACACTGAAAGTCCCGTCCGCATTGACCGTGGCCTCTAGCGAAACCGTCCCCAGTTTGATAGTGACTTTCGCCCCTGCGGGCAAATTCTTAACCGTACCACTGATGGTTTGATTGAGCAGCAAATCAGCCGCATTGAGGATGCCATCACCAAAGATTGGATTAAGACTAACCTGCGGCAGATTATGGATAAGAACAGTAGCCCCAACTTGGGTATTGACGATGTTACCTGCCACATCTTTGACCGAAATATTGACCTGCAAGCTACCGTCTTGCAGACCACCAAGCAGGGACGGCAGCAAGTCAACATGCCACACACCACCAGCCTGTACTTGCGTGGTCAATATTTGAGTTCCGATGGTCACAGTAACCGTTGTTCCAACGGCGACATTATTTATCACCCCACTCAGTGTTTGAGCTGTCGTCGCTTCCACCGCATTAAGAATGCCATCGGCACCAAACAGTGGGTCTAATAAGCCAAACGTTGGCAGATTGTGTGTCAGCACATTCAACACTGGTGCGGGATTCACCTGAACCACATTATTATTAGCATCAACTATGGTGAGCGCCAATGACAGTGGGCCATCGGCTAATTGACTCAGTTGTGCCGTTGGTAGCGTCAGTGACCATTTGCCATTAGCCCCCACATCAGCCGTCAGTTCGACACCATTAATGGTGAGTTTCACCTTGGCACCCAACCCAGCATTTTGTGCCGTGCCCGATAACGTTTGATCCAGCAACGCGCCAGCCGCGTTGAGATAGCCACCGTTAAAGAGTGGGTCAACCGCCAGTGACAGTCCTTTATTGAGCGCAATATTCACTGTCACATTGCTGCCGCTTGGGTTACCGGCAGTATCCGTCACACTCAAGCCCACCACCAATGGGCCATCCGCAATTCCTGAGAGGTTCTGTGGCAGCACCTTGATGCTCCATTTACCGTCATTTCCTACCAGTGTGGTGAGTGTCGTGCTCCCCAGGGTCAGGCTTAAGGTTTGCCCTTCGGATCCCAACGCTGTCCCAGACAATATTGAACCAAGGATATTGTTGTTAAGGATGGGCGCACTGACGTCCAAGGTGATCAGTGTTGGCACCGTATCAACCAAAACAGTAATCGGCGTGATATTGGCACGGTTTCCTGCCAGGTCGGCCAGTGTCGCCGTCAGGGTATTATTGCCTTGGGGTAGCGCCTGCAAATCGACCACTGGAATAGTGACACTCCATGTTGCACCTAGACCTGCACTTACAACTACCGCCGAGTAATTTTTACCGTTTAGCGTCACCGTTACCGTGCGGCCAATATCGTCAACTGAAGCTGTACCACTGACCTGTTGTGGCACTTTAGATTCCAGCGCAT
Organism: Yersinia vastinensis; assembly: GCF_044905075.1. Classification (NCBI taxonomy): domain Bacteria; kingdom Pseudomonadati; phylum Pseudomonadota; class Gammaproteobacteria; order Enterobacterales; family Yersiniaceae; genus Yersinia; species Yersinia vastinensis. The sequence continues at coordinate 1,654,618 of NZ_CP173260.1, read as the reverse complement.
CTAATGTGTTGTTGATGGCAAATGGCTCTACCGTCAAGGTGGGAGGAACACGGTCAACCAGCAGCCCGACCTGTTCAGAGGCAGTACCAAGTTCCAATGATGCTGTAATTTGATAATTTCCATCGGGGAAAGTGATTTTGGGCAAGGTGACTGACCAACTCCCGTCAACCGCGATGGCGATCGGCAAACCGACGGTGACACCATCGATTTTGAGAATAACGTTGTCACCCAGCGCATTGGTCACTTTACCGCCAATCGTGATGGTCAGCGGATCACTTAGCTCATTGATAATATTATTGGTGTTGATAGGGTCGATAGTCAGCACCACCGGAGGAACAATGATATTCACATCAACGTTAATTGGATTGAGGGTATGGCCCTCATTACCCACACTGTCGGTGACTGACGCATTGATCGTTACATTTCCGGGTGCCAAACTCCCCAACTGAGCACTGCTCACTGTGGTTGACCACGCACCATTAGCCCCCACTGTGGCCGTGAGATTAAGGCCACCAAAGGTGATATTGACTTGGCTGCCAATAGCCATATTGGTGGTGGTGCCGCTGATAATCTGGGGCACTTTACTTTCTAGGAAGTCCAAAACAGGACCAAAAAGTGGAGTATCGATGGTGACTGTTGGCAACGTGTGTGTCTGTACACCAATATTGAGTGAGTGGCTGCCACTGTTTCCACCGCCATCAAGTACATCCACTTGAATAGCGGGTGAGCCATCAGGAATGAGTTTTAAATCTGCCGTTGGCACCGTGACAGACCATACCCCCGTGGTGATATTCACATTCGCATCATATTGCTTGCCATTGAGAGTCACTTTCACAGTTTGGGCCGTGTTCAGCAAACCCGTGGTGCCTGTCAATATTTGATCAACCCCCGCTTCACTCAGATTCAGCACTGCACCAAAGGGAGGTGTGTTAATGGTCGGCTGTGGCAGTGTCAAGAAGCTGTCAAAGCCCAATGAGCCAGTATTGCTGTTTCCGGCGGAGTCAGTCACAGTGACATTGATTTGGTGCGCGCCATTAACCAGACTATTTAGCGCCCCTGATGGGATAGTAACTGTCCAGTCCCCAGTCAGCGAGTTCACTTGGCCGATATAGATGATTCCACCCACATCGATTTTCAGCTGCACATTCTGGTTATTCCCCGAAATTCCGGTTTTGCCGCTGATCGTGGTCACCGCCCCAGCTTCAGCAATATTAATGCTATCGCCAAAGGAAGGAAGATTGATTGTGGGCTGTGGCAACAACTGCTGAGAAATAAAGGTGATGGGCTGATTTGGCAGAATATCCACCACGTTCCCGCCACGATCAGTGACGGTAACACCAATCGTATGTGACCCCGCCCCTAGCAGGGTTAATACCCCCGATAGTAGCGGCAAACTCCAACTGCCATCAGGGTCAGCAGTAATGGTATTGATCAACTTACCATCAATAAAAATAGCCACACTCTGCCCGCTACCCACAACGCCCGTGCTACCACTCAATGTCTGCCCAAGCAGAGCTTCCGCATGGTTCAGCACCCCATCGCCAAACGGCAATGTCAGTGTTGGCTGGGGTAAATCATGGGTTATCACCTCAACCTGCCCCGTCAAGGTGCCGCTATTACCCGCCGCATCCTTCGAGGTGACAGCCACACTCCATGTCCCCTCCGGCAGGGCTTGCAGCACGGCGGGGGTCAAAGCCAATGTCCATTTGCCATCTTCCGTGACGATTGCCGCGTAACCGGTGCCATTAATATAGACGGTGACCTGCTGTCGCGTATCGCCCACAATCCCGGTGGTCCCAGTTAAGATTCCACCGGCGGCCGCTTCCACCGCATTGAGATAACCGTCGATGATCGGCCCAGTATCCAGCGTTGGGGTTGGGCTAATTATCAATTGAGAATTGAAGTTAACGGACTCCGTATCGCTATTACCCACCCGGTCGGTGACCGTGACCGAAATCGTGTGTGACCCATCAGCTAACAAACTTAATGCCCCCGCAGGCAGAGCACAGACCCACGTCCCATCAGCAGCGACAGTCGCTGGGTAGGTTACGCCATCAATTTTCAGTGTGATGATCTGTCCACTCCCTGTGGCTCCGGTATTTCCCGTCAAAATTTGGCTGGTGGCCGCTTCTAATTTATTCAGATAGCCATCGCCAAACGGTAATGTTGGCAGGGTAATATTTGGCACATTATGGATTAAGATATCGAGGTTAGTGCTGGCTGAAGCGACGTTTCCCGAATCGGCATCAGTGGCGCTGACGGTTACTTTCGTCATTCCATCAGCCAAGCCTTGCAACTCTGTGGCGCTAATATTCACCGACCAGACACCGGCTGACGTCACACTACCGGGGTAATTTTTACCATTAATGGACACCACTACCGCCGTGCCAATCGCCAGATTGCTGCAACTGCCGGTCAAGGTGGCATTCGCTCCTATCTCGCCCACACTCAAAATGTTATCAGCAAATAAGGGCGCTAATGTCAGTGTCGGAACATCGTGGATAGCGACCGTGATGCTCGTGACATTGTGACTTTCATTACCCGCAGTGTCGGTCACACTGACATTAATCCCGCCAGCCAGCGGGCCATCCCCCAACAGCAATAAGTCAGCCGACGGAATGGTTAAGCTCCAACTGCCATCACTTTGCACTGTCGTCTTATAGTCATGACCATTCAGTGTGACGGTCACCGTCAACCCGGCATCTCCGGTGCAAGTTCCTTTCACTACCACACCCAGCAAGGCATCGGCCAGATTTAAAACATTATCGAGGTTGGTTTGCACATCGACGGTGAGAACTGGGGCTTGCGTATCTACCGTGACATTGTGGGTGGTGCTAGCCGGGTTTTGCGCGACATCATTAACCGTGGCGGTAATGACGTTGTTACCCTGTGGCAGCGCCTGCACATCCACGGCAGGAACGGAGACACTCCAACTGCCGTCCGCCTGCACCTGCGCCTGATAGAACTTACCGTGTAAACCCACGGTCACCGTTTGCCCGGCTTGTACATGCAGGCTATTGCCATGAATGGTCAGTGCTGACTGACTTTCCTGATAATTGATAATGTCATCGCTGGTGACCGTGGCAACCGTTAACGACGGTTGGTCAGCAAGAGAGGCTATCACCGTCACCTGATGACTGGTACTCGCAGGGTTCCCCCCCAAGTCCGTCACCGTCGCTTGCGCGGTGGATGCCCCCTCAGGCAATTGACTCACATCGGCGGCAGGGACGGTCACTTGCCAACTGCCGTCACTTTGTACTTGGCCGCTGTAGCTCTTACCATTAAGGGTAACAGTGACAGTGCGCCCGGCTTCCACATGAGTAGAAACCCCTTTGATCAGCGCATCTTGTGAATATTCATTCCGGTTAATGAAATTATCGCCGGAAATGGTGCTGATAGTGACCGTCGGTAAACGAGTGGTATCAGCATCAATGATCAGCGTGCTACCGACGGTCTTTTGGTTGCCAGCGCTATCACTGAGCGTGACGCTAATCGGATAACTACCGTCTGCTAGGCTTTGCAGCAAGGCACTACTCAGTGGAATGCTCCAACTGCCGTTCGGTTGAACCAAACCGGTGTAGGTTATGCCATTAAGCACCACAGAGACCGTTTGCCCCACTTCTGACAGTGGCGTACTGCCGGTGATATTGACGGTGCTTAGAGCTTCAGTGGCATTGACAATGTTGTCGGTGCTGATGGGATCTACCACCAAATCCGGTGCGATTTTATCTACTGTGGCATTGCCGGTGAACGTATTACTGTTACCGGCGCTGTCCGTCGCAGTGACTATAATAGTCAGATTGCCATTAGGCAGATTTTGCAATTCAGACGGTGCTAAGGTTAATTGCCAATTGCCGTTATTATCGGCCACCAGTTGGTGTTCCACGCCACCCACCGTTACCACCACTTTTTGCCCTGCACCACTGACACCTGTGGAGCCAGTTAATGTTTGGTTGGTCGTGACTTCTGCTGCGTTCAGGTATCCATCAGCAAACGGTGTACTCAGTGTTGGTGCAGGAAGTGACTGCGTTGCCAGCGTCACATTGCTAACCTGAGTGGTAGTATTGCCAACACTGTCTTGAATCGAAATGCTAATGGGGTAGGATCCATCCGCCAATAAATTCAGGGTATTAGCCGGAATATCCACACTCCAACTGCCGGAAGGCCCCACCGTGGTACTGTAAGTTTGCCCATTAATGACCACATTAACAGTGGCCCCTACTTCATTGGAGGTGCCAAATACCGGGATGTTTGCTGCAGCTTCACTGGCATTGATCACACCGTCACCGGCGATCGGTCCGACGGACAATTCAGGTGCCAACGTGTCGACCGTAATCGCCGTCACCTTGCTATTGGTATTACCGGCTGCATCGGTTACTTGCACCGTGATGGACTGCCCACCTTGCGCCAGCCCCTGCAATACCGAACTGGGTAACGTCAGTGACCATTGACCGTCACTGCCGACTAATGCCGGATACGTTTTGCCGCCCACCGTCACCGTTACTGTCTGCCCGGCCCCAGAAATCCCCGTGGAACCATTTAAGCTCTGGCTGATGCCCGCTTCGCCTTTTGTCAGCGTGCCATCGCCAAAAGGTAGGTTGGTTATCGGGGCGGGTAAATTATGGATATAAATACCCAACTCACTGCTGGTCGAGACAGTGTTGCCCGCGCTGTCAGTGGCGGTGGCGGTCAATGTGGCTTTGCCATCCGCGAGTAGCGCCAAATCACCCGCAGGTAAATTCAGGCTCCAACTTCCCCCCGCGCCAGTAACAGTAATGTAGGTTTTACCATTCAGTGTCAGGGTAATTATCTGGTTAGGATTGAGGTTGCTGGAGGTACCGTTAACCGTGACACCTGCCGCGGCCTCTTGCGCATTGATCTGATTGTCGCCCGCTATCAGGCTTATCCCAATTCCGCTCTGGGCATTGTTGATGATAATACTGTGGCTACCACTGGCCGCATTGCCATTCATATCACTAACTGTTGCCGTAATATTCGTCATGCCATTGGTTAGCAACGCCAGATCAGCGGCAGGAATGCGGGTACTCCAATTACCCGAAGAGTCCACTGTTGCTGTATAGTTTCGGCCATTAAGCGAAATGGTGATCACCCGCCCAGCTTCTATCCCTGTGGTGCTACCGCTGACAGCCTGACTGACTAACTGTTCAGCCCCATCAAGAATATTATTTCCGGCGAAAGTATTAATCGTCAGGCTAGGTAAATTGAGCGGATCGGCATCCAGCGTGACATTTTGTGTCACTGTTGTGCTATTACCGGCCACATCCTGCACCTGTGTACTGACCACGTAGGTCCCATCGCTGAGAGACGACAGTGCCCCTGCAGGAATAGTGATGTTCCAGCTACCATTGGTTTGCACCACTCCGGTATAGGTCTGGCCGCCAATGGTCACTTTCACAATGGCACCTATTTCTGTGCTGCTGCCATTGACTGAAATACCTGTCGCTGCTTCTGCGCCATTAATGATGTTATCCGTCGCAATCGGTGAAACAGACAGACCCGGAGCTTGAGTATCCACGTTAAATTGGGTGCTCAGCGTATTGCTATTGCCAGCAGCATCACTGGCGGTGATCACCAGTGGCTGGTTGCCTTGCCCCAAGCCTTGGAGCACATTGGCGGGCAACACGAGTAACCAACTGCCATCCGTCGCGACGGTCGCCGAATAGGTCACACCGCCAAGTTTCACACTGACGTGCTGACCACTGCCCGTGATGCCGGTGCTCCCACTTAATGTTTGCCCCAGTGCGGCTTCCGCACTGTTGAGCGTGCCATCACCAAAAGGCAGTGTCAGACTGGCAACCGGAGAGGTATGGGTATAAATCCCCAGCGTCGTTGTGCTGTTGATGATGTTACCAGCGGCATCCATAACCGAGGCTGATAACGCCGCAGTGCCATCCGCTAGCTGGGCCAGATCGCCTGCAGGAATCTGGGTACTCCAGTTACCGCCCACCCCGACTGTGGCAGTATAAGTTTTGCCATTCAGCATCAAGGTCACGGTTTGCCCGGCATTCACATTGGACGAGGTCCCACTGACCGTCACCCCAGCCGCCGCTTCTGCTGCATTAATCAGGTTATCGCCCGTGATCAGGTTAATACCGAGTCCCGACGAATTATTATCGACAACAATGTTATGAGTCCCTACGGCAGAATTACCGCTCACGTCTGTAACGGTCGCCGTAATACTGGTGCTACCATTCGCCAGAAGGGATAAATCTGCCGCGCTGACCTTGGCACTCCAACTGCCATCCGCCGCAACCGTCGCGGTGTATGTTTTGCCATTCAGTATGATGGACACTACACGACCCGCTTCCACATTCGTGGTTAGCCCACTGATTATCTGGTCAATCCGCTGTTCTGCACCATCCAAAATATCATTACCTGCAAAGCGATTGATGGTCAGCGTTGGCAAATGAGCAGGATTAGCATCCAGAGTGACGGTCGACGTAACGGTGGTGGTATTACCCGCGGCGTCAGCGATAGTCGCGTTGAATGGGTAGCGCCCATCGGCAGTGGCAAAGAGATCGCCGGCCGGAATATCAACCGCCCAAGAACCATTTGGCAAGACGGCGGCGGTGTAGGTTTTCCCTGCATAAGTGATGATGACTGTGCCGCCTATCTCAGAACTGCGCCCACTGAGTGTTATCACTGCGGCGGCTTCAACCGCGTTAATGATGCCGTCACCGGCCACAGGGTTGACCACCAGTGTCGGTGCCTGTGTATCGACATTCACCACCAACGGCTTGCTATCACTATTACCTGCGGCATCGCTGACCGTCACCACCAGCGGCAGGTTCCCTTGGCCCAATGCCTGTAGGGCTGCAGTGGGTAAAACTAATGACCAACTGCCATTAATATCGACTATTGCCTGATAAGTCACACCGTTAAAGCTCACCGAAACGGTCTGCCCCGCTCCCGTAACCCCCGTTGACCCCGTGACTGTTTGGCTTGAATTGACTTCAGCACCATTGAGATTCCCATCACCAAAAGGCTGATTAATGGTAACGACGGGTAAGCTATGGATGTAAATACCGAGTGGCAAGGTGCTGTCTGGCACACCGGTGGCCTTAACCGTTAATGTTACTGAACCATCAAGCAGGTTCGCTAAATCCCCTTTAGGAATAAGCACACTCCAGTTGCCATCCGCATCAACAAAGTCGGTATAAAGTATGCCATTTAACGTGACGGTAACCTGTGTGCCTAGTGCCAAGCCTGCTGACGTGCCGGTTACGGTGAGGTCATTTTGTGCTTCAATGGCATTAATAAGGTTATCGCCCGCAACGGTATTGATACCCAAACCACCTTGGGTGCTATCGACGAGGATATTGCTGTCTTTACTGGCCGGGTTACCGGCGATATCCGTAACCTGAGCATGAATAGTGGCGGTACCATTGGCAATCATCGCCAAATCTGCGGCCGGAATCTGAGTGCTCCACTTACCATCAGCCCCAACAGTGGCAGTATAGGTTTTATTATTCAATGTGATGAGGACTAATCGGCCAGCCTCAACATGGCTGGTTGTGCCGCTCAATGTCTGACTAACTTTTTGCTCTGCCCCGTTAAGGTGATTATCTACAGCAAAGTCGTTTATCGCCAAATTAGGGAGGTTGGCAGGGTCGGCATCAATGATGACATGCCCAGAGGCACTGGCACTGTTGCCTGCACTATTCGTTACCGTGGCAGAGATGGATTGTGAGCCGTCCGCCAACCCAACGAGTGCGCTCGCTGGAACATTGACACTCCAACTGCCGTCACTCTGTACCGTACCCGTATAGGTTTTGCCATTGAAAACAACGGAAACGGTGGCACCAATGGCAGTAGACGTCCCACTAATGGCGACGGTCGCTTTGGTTTCGGCGGCGTTGATAATGCCATCACCCGCGACAGGTGAAATTGTCAGTGTGGGGGCGGTGGTATCCACCACCACCGTGATAGTTTGCTCCGCCGTCTGGCCACTGCCATTGCTGACAGTGACCACCACGTTATAGCTACCGTCATGTAATCCTTGCAACACCGAGGCGGGAAGCGAAACATGCCAGGATCCATCAGCAGCCACTTTCGCAGTATAGGTCGTACCGTTAATCGTGATATTGACCAATTGCCCAGCAGCGACACCGGTTGTTGTACCACTCAAGGTTTGGCTGATAGTGATTTCACTGCCATTAAGACGGTTATCACCGGTCAACGGATTCACTTTCAATGTCACGACGGGGTCGGGGTCAGGGTTGGGATTTGGGTTGGGATTTGGGTTGGGATTGCCTGTCGGTGGCTCAATATTACCGCCATTATTCCCCCCCGCACTGCCACTATTGTTGTTACTGCTATGCGATGCGGCAATACCGATACCGCCGGCGATCGCCAGAAAACCCAATGATCCGGCCAATAGCCCAGCGGAGCTACTACTGCCGCTTAGGGCCAGACCGGCCACCCCATCAATTGCGGTAAATTGCGGTACCAATATGGCATCGCCGAAAGCAGCAGCGCCCATAGCTGCAGGGAAACTGGCATGAACAGGCGGGTTGACGCCATCATCAAACACCAATTCACTGTAATGCCCTTCACCGTCGGTGATAAAAAAATTCTGATAGCGGACGGTTGTACCGTCTTTCATGCGCAAAATCAGATCACTACCCTGACGCTCATAGCTCGCTACACTTTCTGCCGTGCCATGGATACGGACGATACTCAATCCGTTCAGCGTGACAACAGCTTGGTTGCCTGCAACCTCAGAGATAAGCGCCCCATTCTGCCGCGAAATAATATCAACTGAACCCGCTACTGAATTCGCCATGGATAACCTCAAAAATCAAGCAAGACGGTATCTCCACGTAAGAACATATCCGGGGGTTCCCCGGATAAGTCGGACGCTGGAGGGTATATAAACACCTCAATAAAGAGGGTTTGAGCTTGTTTCTGGTGTGGTTAACAACAGCAAAAAATCAGCGTGATCTGCACATCTCTTTTTTTATACATATTTTTTAATGTGATCTCGAACAATAAGTTGGCGAGCCACTCTTTAGATATAAGTAGATATTTCATGACTGTACAATTAAATTTTTCATTTAATTTACAATCATAAATAATTGAAATGATAAAAATCAGGCTAGCACTAAGAGATAAAGCAAAAAACAATCAAGTTAACTACTTGATAAAATTAAAAATTAATCGTTTCAGCTGAAAATGTCATTACCAGTATCAGTCAAAATAGGTGCAACTAAGCGCAATCCATAACTATAAGCAAAATTAATCAATAAAGATTACATTTTTGCAACAAAGTCTCATTATCACCATAGGATAGTTTAGATTTATTGCAGAATATGAATCCAACCCTTTATCTGTGCAATATTTAACCTACTTGTGAGTGAAATAGGCCAATCACCAAGGAAAGGCGGCAAGTATTATGCTATTCCAGATAAATCCCTTCGACCGGCATTTCGCTTTGTGATAGAAACGTCTGTCTATATTTATTATTCATACCAATCGCAGATCCGATACCTCATGACCACCAAAACACTCCAACAAACATTGCAGCTCGGTGTTGCACAGCAAGTCTCTACTCGGCTAGCTTTTTTTATTGCCGGATTAGGGATGGCCGCGTGGGCGCCGTTAGTGCCTTTTGCTAAGGAGCGTATTGGCCTTAATGATGCTTCTCTTGGCTTACTGCTGTTGTGTATTGGTGTCGGTTCAATGCTCGCCATGCCCCTGACGGGCGTGCTGACAGCAAAATGGGGGTGTCGGGCCGTCATTTTACTGGCAGGTGCGGTACTCTGCCTCGATTTGCCCTTGCTTGCATTGATGAATACCCCAGTCACGATGGCTATCGCCCTCTTAGTCTTCGGGGCCGCGATGGGCATAATAGATGTCGCCATGAACATTCAGGCAGTCATTGTCGAAAAGGCCAGCGGCCGAGCAATGATGTCGGGATTTCATGGGCTATTCAGTGTCGGCGGGATTGCCGGGGCGGGCGGCGTCAGTGCTTTACTGTGGCTAGGGCTGAGTCCTTTAGCGGCCATTATTGCGACCGTCGTATTAATGATTATCCTGTTGTTAGCTGCCAACAAAAACCTATTGCAAGGCAGCGGTGAACCCCATGACGGCCCGCTCTTTGTTTTACCCCGTGGCTGGGTGATGTTCATCGGCTTCTTATGCTTTGTTATGTTTCTGGCTGAAGGCTCCATGCTCGACTGGAGTGCGGTCTTCTTAACAACATTACGTGGTATGGAGCCATCACAGGCGGGTATGGGGTATGCCGTATTTGCCATAGCTATGACACTGGGCCGTTTAAATGGTGATCGGATTGTCAACGGATTAGGCCGATACAAGGTATTATTAGGGGGAAGTCTGTGTGCAGCGATCGGGATTATCACGGCAATCAGTGTTGATAGCGCACTTGCTGCCCTGATTGGCTTTATGCTCGTGGGGTTGGGCGCATCAAACGTGGTGCCTATCTTGTTCACCGCAGCCGGTAACCAGACCGTGATGCCAGCCAATTTAGCTGTCGCCTCCATCACGACTATCGGATATGCCGGGATTCTGGCAGGCCCAGCGGCAATTGGCTTTGTTGCCCAACTCAGTAATTTATCAGTCGCTTTTGGCTGTGTGGCACTGTTGTTACTGACCGTTACCGCCAGCGCCAGAGCCGTGACGCGCTAACCAAGGAATATGCATTACCTTTATGCAAAATAACTCGTTATCTACCAGTTCAGCCAACATTACCCGCTGCTTCTGGCTGTTTATCGTATTGTTGCTCATCACCATTGGGCTGTATGGCTATAACTATACCAATGCTTACCTGACGGATAAAAAGCACGCCTTAACCGCCATAGCCACTGGGTTGCAACAACGTATTGATGATTACCGCTACCATACCTATCAGATATATGATTTAGCCAATAATCCGAGCATGTCTGAGAAGAGCATGCTGAATGTCCAAGAAGTCCGCTTGCGCCCTGATATTTACTATATTGAAAAACCGCGCAGAAAAACGGATGCCGTCATTTTTGGCAATCACGAACCCCTGACACTCCCTATGACATTGCGGTTGTCTGAGTATCTCGACAGCCACTGGGGGTCACAGAATGATACTTACTCCATGTATTATCTTAATGGTCAAGATAATAGCCTAACGCTCATCACGACACAGGCGCTGAAAGAAGTCACATCGCGCTTTAAAGAAAGTTATTTGACGGCAGCGGCAGAATCGCGGCGCGCGGAGATGCTCCAGCAAGCCAATACGCTAGATGAAAGAGAAAGTTTCTCACCACTACGAAAATTACGCTTTCAGAACGCCTACTATTTTACGCTGAGAACCACCTTTAATCACCCCGGTCATCTGGCCACCGTGATCGCTTTTGACTTACCGATTAATGATTTAATTCCCCCTAATATGGCGCGCGCCAACTTCTTGTTGCAACAGGATAAAACGCCAATCAATGAGGGGATGACACCAGAGGATATCACCACCGCTAGCGTGACACTTAATGGCTACTGGCTTGAGTTCTCCGCTCCCCTAGCGAACGCCACCCTTAAAATTGTTTATCGGGTTCCTATCAGTGTGCTGGCGATTGATTTATTGAAGAACAATTTCTGGCTGATCCTAACCAACCTATTACTGCTGTCATTGGCTATTTTGGGTATCTATTTTATTCGCCGCCAATTTGTTTACCCCAGTGCGGACATGGTTGAGCAATTGGAAACGCAAAAATCGTTGAGTCAGGAAATTATTACCAGCCTGCCACAAGGATTGCTGGTTTATAATTTCAGCAATAACGCGGTTATTGCCAGCAACCAGATAGCCGATAATCTGATGCCACACCTTAATCTGCAAAAAATTGCCCATATGGCGGAGCAGCACCATGGTGTGATTCAGGGAACAGTGAACAATGAAGTTTACGAAATTCGCATGTTCCACAGTAAGATTTCACCGGAAACTTATCTTTTCCTGCTTCATGATCAAGACAAAGAAGTGTTAGTCAACAAAAGGCTGCAACAGGCAAGGCGCGAATATGATAAGAGCCTGCAAGCGCGGAAACTAATGCTGCATAATTTAGGGATTGAACTAAACCAACCGGTCAGTCACCTCAATCAGATAGCCAAAGAGTTACAGCACACTACTGATGATGAGCTGCGGCATACCCTGACAGCTAAATTAATTGCACAATCTGACGCTGTCATTGAACTGATTGATAACATTACCCTACTGACGCGTCTGGAAACACAAGACTGGCAACCGGAGGAACATCGCTTCTCGCTGTCAGCATTAATTGATGAACTTCTACTCGATATGCTCCCGGCAATTAACCAAAAAGGGTTAACTCTATTTAATCACTATCGCGTTAATATTGACCAAAACTACATCGGTGATGAAAAAGTATTACGTAAAATACTTTCTCTACTGCTGCATTATTCGGTTATTACGACGGCTTACGGCAAAATCACCCTGAATGTTGACCATGAACCAGAGCATCCGGAACAACTCATCATTCAGATAATTGATACCGGTGTAGGCATTTCTGATGAAGAGATCAGTAATCTTAATTACCCTTTCCTCAGCCAGACATTGGTCGACAGATACAATCACAGCTCAGGGCTAACATTCTTTTTATGTAACCAATTATGTAAAAAATTAAACGGTCAATTAGAAATTCGTAGCAAAGTTGATATAGGTACTCGTTATACTATTCGAGTTACAATTGACGTAGAAAATGATCAACAGGAGGAGCAAGAGAAGTTATTGGACGGAGTCACGGCATTATTAGATATAACGTCAGAAGAAGTTCGCTCCATCATCACAACATTATTGAATTCGTTCGGCGCTAACTGCATTATTGTGGATGACCGTCTGCCGGGAAGAGACTACGACGTGACAGTAACGGATAACCCGCAACACTATGATAACTTTACCTTATTGCTAGCCTCTGATGAGGTGGGTTTGCAGCAGTTGCAGGATAATTATATTCGGGTAAATTATAATTTAGGAAGTGCAGTCATTGATGCCGTATTATTATTAATTGAGCAGCGAATCCTATCAGATGAATCCTCTGAAGTGTCTGAATCTATTGCTGATGATGATATAAGTGCATACGAGCAACAACTTAAATCCAGTGACTATTATTCCTTATTTGTTGAGACAGTACCGGTAGATCTGAAGAAACTGTATACTGAACTTCAGCAACATGATTTCATATCGCTTTCGCAGACCGCACATCGACTGAAAGGCGTATTTGCTATGTTGAACCTGCTTCTCGGCAAACAGCTATGTGAAACACTAGAACAGCATATCGCAGATGGCGATCGGTTGAAGATCGAAAATAGCATCAGTCAAATTGATTCTTTCGTCACCAGACTGTTGCAGCAAGGTAACCCATAACCATGAACAACCTTAATGTAATTATTGCTGATGACCATCCAATTGTGTTGTTTGGCATCCGAAAGTCGCTTGAGCAAATTGAATGGGTAAACGTTGTCGGAGAGTTTGAAGACTCCACAGCGCTTATTAACAGTTTGTCTAAACTTGATGCCAATGTGCTAATTACCGACCTCTCCATGCCTGGAGATAAGTACGGTGATGGCATCACATTGATAAAATATATAAAACGGCATTACCCAGACTTAGCCATAATTGTACTAACAATGAATAATAACCCCGCTATTCTCAGTTCCGTTTTGGACTTGGATATTGATGGGATTGTATTAAAACAAGGCGCGCCTGCTGATTTACCTAAGGCGTTAGCTGCACTACAGAAAGGGAAGAAATTCACGCCTGAAAGTGTCGCTAAATTACTGGAAAAAATCAGCGCAAATGGCTACGGTGATAAACGCTTATCCCCGAAAGAAAGTGAAGTGTTACGGCTATTTGCTGAAGGTTTTCTGGTCACCGAAATTGCCAGAAAACTGAATCGCAGCATTAAAACTATCAGTAGTCAGAAGAAATCGGCGATGCTGAAACTGGGCGTTGATAATGATATTGCCCTGTTAAATTATCTTTCATCCGTAACTATCGGCCAAGATAAAGAATAACTTTTGTTCCTAAACCCGTGGTGTTATTCACAACACCACGGGTTTATTTATTTCTTTCCCGATTCCATTCATATTATCAATTCATCAATTAACTTTATCCCTGAACTTATATCTATATCGTTTCTGATTTACCGGGTTTAACGTGCTCGCCTCACCTTATCGCCGTAATAACGCAACATTTGACGCAAGGTATCTAAAGTAACGGGTTTAGAGAGGCAGTTATCCATTCCTGCCTCAATACAGCGCTGTTTGCCTTCAGCTAATGCATTAGCCGTAACACCAATGACCGGGAAATGATGATTCAGTTGCCGTAAGCGCTGTGTTAATCGGTAACCATCCATATTTGGCATATTAACGTCAGTTAGCACGATATCAACGTTATTGGCACTCAACACAGCCAGTGCATCCAGCCCGTCATTTGCCGTTATCACTCGGTAACCCAATGTTGTCAGTTGGTCAGCCAGTAACCGACGGTTGATCGGATGGTCATCCACAACCAATATTTGTAAATCAGCATTATCATCCTGATTCACTTTCGGCGAGGATAATTGCAATGGAGCTCCCTCAACCAAGGGCTGTTCCAGCAATATTTGGTCCAACAATGGGATGATTTCCAGCAGAGTAGAGGTACTCAGCAACCAATAGCCTGGGCGTGTCTCTTGCGGCAAACCAATATGCTCGATGGATAGCTGTATCCATGTTGATAAAGGTGCGCTGACTTGTGGCAGATAATCACAAATAAGCACCTGGTCTTGCAGGGTTTGCTCATTGCTATAACGCTGAATTGTGGCACCAAAATGGCTCAATAGATCAAGTAAATAGCTTTCAAGGCGGGTATTACGAATATCCAACCACAATACTTTCCCTTGCCAACGATCACTTTGCGGCAATACCGTATTTTTCGCTTGATACAGCGGTATGCGAATGGCAAAAATACTGCCCATCCCCAGTTCAGAAACGACCTCCACATCCCCATCCATTAAGTTGACTAATTTCTCGCAGATAGCCAGACCTAACCCCGTGCCTTGGAAATGGCGCTGTACCCCTGTTCCCACCTGGAAGAAAGGATCAAATAACTGATTTATCTCGCGTGCATTAATGCCTACACCGGTATCCCGCACCCGGAATTCCAGATAGTCGCCGCGGACCCGCACCTGCAAGATGATGCAGCCTGTATCAGTAAATTTAATAGCATTATTCAATAAGTTAGAAATTACTTGTTGCAGTCGAACTGCATCGCCCAGCATCAGGCGAGGAACATCTGGTTCAATGAAACAGTACAAACCTAAGCGCTTTTTCACCACCAGCGGCAAATAGTTCGCCGTAATATGAGTTATCACCTCTACAGTTGAAAACTCGCTTGGCTCAATTTTCAGTTGTTCCGATTCTATTTTGGAGAAATCGAGAATATCGCTAATGATTTTAAGGAGCAAACCCGATGAGTTATTCATCGCTGTGACCAATCGGTCAACGCCCTGAGGTAACTCTTTGGTTTGCAACAAATCGAGATTGCCGATAATACCATACAGTGGGGTCCGCAACTCATGACTGACAGTTGCTAAAAACATCGATTTAGATTGACTGGCCTGCTCTGCCGCGGCCGCCATCTCTTGCAGTGACTCTTCCATCTTCACTCGCGAACTGACATCCACTAACACACAAATGGCCACATCTTCATTACGGTAACGCGAATGAACAAAGCTGATTTGCAGATTATTATTATTGCTGGTCATCACATCAACAAAGTTCGCTTGCTGCTCACAAATAATGCGCGTAATTCGCTCACGATCTTCATTTGTCAGCAAGTTAATATAGTTATGTGCCAATTCATTACTGAGAATATTGGTGCCATCGCTTATGCGCAGGATAGAAATACCTACCGGCGCAGAAGCCACAATTTTACGGTTAAATTGCTCGTGCTCTTCCAGCCTTAACGCATTATCTTCGGCCGGGTGGAACATTTTTCGCTCAAATAACCAGGCCAACGTAAATATCACCACCGCAGAAAGCGTATTCAATAATAATGCATTAAAAATTAATAGCTTAAATATCTCGATAATGGTTTTAACAGGTAAAGAATAGGTAATACTGAGCGGGGATGGCAGCAAGTTCTTTTTCAGAATAAGATAATTATAATCATCAACATAGCCGAAATAAGAGGGCGAATCAGGGTAATTATCCAGCATAGAAGCAGAACGCTCGCCAGTAGCCAGTTGCAAAACTGGTTCATTATTCTGATTGAGTAATGTCACCCCAACCGGCAGCGGCCCTGAAGAGATAAAATCTTCCAGCCGAATAGTTTGCTCAGTCCCCACTAAAGCTTCTAATTTATTACCAACATAAATCGGGCTGAGAACATATAGCGTACCAATTTCAGGGCGCACACCCGGAACTATCCAATACAGCGTGCTATCTTTATCCTGATTGTTTGCTTCACGATATTTTAAAATATGTTCATTCAGTGATTTAAGTAAACTCTCCTGATCCATCGGAGTATTACGAATATCGAAATCCACCATACACATGGTGTCACTGCCAATAAAAAATATCCGATTAAGATCATAGGCTGCGGCGAAATTCTCTTTCCAGTACAAGATGAGATTGCTGAGAGAATCTAATGACGAGTGGCGGGATGAATTAAGCGCAGCACAATCAGCCTGTGAATTGAGAGGGTAATACTTTGGTACTGTTTTATTTTTGATAAATGCGCCAGCCGCGATGTCACTGCTCGCTGCATTTTGGTTTAACCGATTTTCCGCCATATACTTGATATCACGAATAATATCGGATGAGTGCCTGATATAGCTCTGTGCTTGTTCAAAGTTAGTATTATATTCCTGACGAATATCAGATTTTTTCTCATTAAGGATGTTCAGGATATAAAAGGTTGTCAGCAATGCACCCAGCGACCATAACATGACGGCCAATACCCGGAACAGGTAGCGGGATATTTTCAGTGTCGTGCGAAATGAAGAGAGATATTTCAATCTGATACCATGGTGAAAGCATCGCCGGACAGGCAGTGTGAGTAACAGAATACACTACCCATAACCCATAAAAAAGCCAGCTCGTAAGCTGGCTTTTATTGATTACTGCATATTATGCATTATCGTCTTCTGCTTCGTCGGCAGCATCATCTTCTTCTGGTGTATTCAGTGCGGCGTTTTCGCTGCCCTCTTCACCTTCCAATGATTCGCCATCAAGGATGTCATCATCCTCTTCTGGCTCCGCTACACGTTGCAGACCAACCACATGCTCATCTTCAGCAGTACGGATCAGTGTCACACCCTGAGTATTACGGCCCACGATACTCACTTCAGAGACACGCGTACGCACCAGTGTACCTGCATCAGTGATCATCATGATTTGGTCAGTCGGTGTCACTTGGACGGCACCCACCACTTTACCATTACGTTCACTGACTTTAATGGAGATAACCCCTTGAGTCGCACGAGACTTCGTTGGATATTCTTCCACTGCGGTACGCTTACCGTAACCATTTTCAGTTACCGTCAGGATTTCGCCATCACCACGCGGGATAATCAGAGAAATAACCCGATCATCGCCATTGAGGTTGATACCGCGAACACCAGTTGCAGTACGACCCATTGAGCGAACCTGTGTTTCTGGGAAGCGAACCACTTTACCCTGTGCGGAGAACAGCATAACTTCATTGCTGCCATCGGTCAGATCCACACCAATCAGCTCATCACCCTCATTCAGATTGACGGCAATAATACCGGCGCTGCGTGGGCGACTAAATTCAGTCAATGCTGTCTTCTTCACGGTTCCACTGGCGGTCGCCATAAAGATGTGACGACCTTCTTCATATTCCCGAACCGGCAGAATAGCGGTAATACGCTCATTCGGCTCAAGCGGCAATAAGTTGACGATCGGGCGACCACGTGCACCACGACTGGCTTCCGGTAACTGGTACACCTTCATCCAGTAGAGACGACCACGGCTAGAGAAGCATAAGATTGTATCGTGGGTGTTGGCGACCAGTAGGCGATCAATGAAGTCTTCTTCTTTGATACGTGCTGCCGATTTACCCTTGCCACCACGACGTTGAGCTTCGTAATCACTCAACGGCTGATATTTGACATAACCCTGATGGGACAATGTCACAACCACATCTTCCTGATTAATCAGGTCTTCAATATTGATGTCAGAGGTATTCGCTGTGATTTCAGTGCGACGAGCATCATTATATTGCTCTTTAATAGCCACTAACTCTTCGCGGATCACTTCCATCAAGCGCTCTGGGTTCTCCAGAATAAAGATCAACTCGCCAATTAAGGTCAGCAGCTCTTTATACTCATCCAGCAGTTTTTCATGCTCCAGACCGGTCAGTTTCTGCAAACGCAGATCCAAAATCGCCTGAGCTTGCTGCTCGGTGAGGTAATACTTGCCGTCACGAATACCGAACTCAGCTTCCAGCCATTCAGGGCGGGCAGCATCATCACCGGCACGTTCTAACATGGCTGCAACGTTACCTAATTCCCAAGGATTGGCAATCAGGCCAGCCTTCGCTTCCGCTGGGGTTGCTGCACGGCGAATCAACTCGATAATTGGATCGATGTTAGCCAGAGCAATTGCCAGTGCTTCAAGGATATGCGCGCGGTCACGTGCTTTACGCAGTTCAAAGATAGTCCGGCGTGTCACCACTTCACGGCGGTGACGAACAAAGGCAACCAGAATGTCTTTCAGGTTAAGTAATTTAGGCTGCCCTTGCGACAGAGCCACCATATTGATACCGAAAGTCACCTGCAATTGCGTCAGAGAATAGAGGTTGTTCAGAACCACTTCCCCTACCGCATCACGTTTGATTTCAATCACGATACGCATGCCGTCTTTATCAGACTCATCACGCAACGCACTGATGCCTTCTACGCGTTTTTCTTTAACCAGCTCGGCGATTTTTTCAATCAACCGCGCCTTGTTCACCTGATAAGGAATCTCGTGAACAACAATCGTTTCGCGGCCTGTTTTTGCGTCAGCTTCGACTTCAGCACGAGCGCGGATATACACCTTGCCACGGCCAGTACGATAAGCTTCTTCAATACCGCGACGACCATTAATAATCGCAGCGGTTGGGAAGTCTGGCCCCGGAATATATTCCATCAGCCCTTCAATGCTGATGTTTTCATCTTCGATATAGGCCAAGCAGCCATCAATAACCTCAGAAAGGTTATGTGGCGGAATATTGGTTGCCATCCCGACGGCAATACCAGACGAACCATTAACCAACAGGTTAGGGATTCGGGTCGGCATGACTGCTGGGATTTGTTCCGTACCATCATAGTTAGGCACGAAGTCAACGGTGTCTTTTTCTAAATCCGCTAACAACTCGTGAGCAATTTTAGACATACGGATTTCGGTATAACGCATCGCTGCGGCGGAGTCGCCGTCAACGGAACCGAAGTTACCCTGCCCATCCACCAGCATATAGCGCAGTGAAAACGGCTGGGCCATACGCACAATTGTGTCGTAGACCGCGCTGTCACCATGCGGGTGATATTTACCGATAACGTCCCCAACTACACGGGCCGATTTTTTGTATGGTTTATTCCAGTCATTACCCAGTACATTCATCGCATACAGTACGCGACGGTGAACCGGTTTCAGTCCATCCCGGACATCTGGCAAAGCACGTCCGACAATAACGGACATCGCATAATCCAGATAGGAGCTTTTCAGCTCTTCCTCGATGTTGACCGGTGTTATTTCTCTGGCAAGGTCGCTCATTGAGCCGCTATCCCTCTACTAATTACCGGATTTAAAGGTACGAAACTATATCACAAAACCCTGATTTTGGCGAAACTACATTACGTTCAAGAGAAACGTCATTGCGCTTAAGTCTCGGACACAAAACTGCGCCAATTGATGGGGAACATGTATAATCCGCGCAAAGAAACATAACAGTGAGATTCCATCATGCGTGCTGATACCCAAGCCCCCCATCATAATGTTGATGAACAAGAAATCGCTAAGTTTGAGGCAGTTGCCTCTCGTTGGTGGGATTTAGAGGGTGAATTCAAGCCTCTCCACCGCATCAATCCTTTGCGCCTTGATTATATTTTGCAGCGCTCAGGCGGTATTTTCGATAAGAAAGTGCTGGATGTAGGCTGTGGTGGTGGCATTCTGGCGGAAAGCATGGCGCGTGAAGGAGCACAAGTGACCGGGTTGGATATGGGTTATGAACCCTTACAGGTCGCCCGCCTGCATGCGTTGGAAACCGGTATTAAACTGGATTATGTGCAGGAAACAGTCGAAAGCCACGCGCAAAAACACCCGCAACATTACGATGTTGTCACTTGCATGGAAATGCTCGAACACGTACCTGACCCTGCTTCTGTTATTCGTGCTTGTGCACAGTTAGTCAAACCTGGTGGCCATGTTTTCTTTTCAACCATTAACCGCAATACCAAATCTTGGTTAATGGCGGTTGTCGGTGCGGAATACGTTCTGAAAATGGTCCCGAAAGGCACGCATGACTCGAAAAAGTTTATCCGCCCATCAGAACTGATTGGTTGGGTTGACCAAACGCCTCTGCGCGAACGCCACATTATTGGGCTGCATTACAACCCGATAACAGACCATTTCAAGCTCGGTCGCAACGTTGACGTGAATTATATGGTGCATACTCAACGGGATGACTTATAAAACGGTCATTATTTCACTCAAGGAGCGAGCGCATTTGGTCGCTCCTTGGCCGGTGGTTGCACTTAATGTGGGCATTTTTTGTGACTGACCGCACCAATTTGTTGCTTTATACGCCGTCAATCGAAATATCGGGCAGAAACCGTTTTTTTAAACAATAAAAGCGATAAGTTATGCCACTTTTTTATAATGTTTAATAAAACGGCAAACGATCAAATTTTTAAGATTTTCAGTAAAATCTTATCCCCTAGGTGAAGGGAAGGTAAGCCCCAGCAATGGCGGTGTCTGTGAGGGTTTCGTAACAATTCACCCCCAAGTTATCCACACAATTCATCGATCTTGTTCACTTGCCAAAAGTCTCAATACTCACTATCTTGTTATCTATCCACTACCCACCCCCTATATATTGTGTTTACATACTGAACAATACACTACGCCCTCAATGATTATTGCAATCATGGAGAACGTAAATTTGTGCTGTATGGGCATAAAGTCAGGGGAACAAAGGTCACGAACACATGAACCAAAGCCTACTTGTTACTAAACGCGATGGCAGCAAAGAACGCATCAATTTGGATAAAATCCACCGGGTCATCGACTGGGCCGCGGAAGGTTTACATAACGTCTCAGTATCTCAAGTAGAATTGCGTTCACATATTCAGTTTTATGATGGCATTAAAACTGCCGATATCCATGAAACGATCATCAAAGCTGCCGCCGATCTTATTTCACGCGATGCACCGGATTATCAGTATCTGGCCGCCCGTCTGGCCATTTTCCACCTGCGTAAAAAAGCTTACGGTCAGTTTGAACCACCAAAATTATTCGCCCATGTGACGAAGATGGTGGAAATGGGTAAGTACGACAAACACCTGCTGGAAGATTACACCGCAGAAGAATTCGAACAGATGGACACTTTCATCGACCATTGGCGCGATATGAACTTCTCCTACGCTGCGGTTAAGCAGTTAGAAGGTAAATATCTGGTGCAGAACCGCGTCAGCGGCGAGATCTATGAAAGTGCCCAATTCCTGTACATTCTGGTTTCTGCTTGCTTGTTCTCTGGCTACCCACGTGAAACTCGTCTGGATTACATCAAGCGTTTCTATGATGCAATTTCGACCTTTAAAATCTCGCTGCCAACACCGATTATGTCCGGTGTGCGTACGCCAACCCGCCAGTTCAGCTCTTGCGTGTTAATTGAGTGTGGTGACAGTTTGGATTCTATTAATGCCACCTCCAGCGCCATTGTGAAATATGTGTCACAACGTGCGGGTATTGGTATCAATGCTGGCCGGATCCGTGCTTTAGGTAGCCCAATCCGTGGCGGTGAAGCATTCCATACCGGGTGTATTCCGTTCTACAAACACTTCCAGACCGCAGTAAAATCCTGCTCACAAGGCGGTGTACGTGGTGGTGCAGCCACCTTGTTCTACCCAATGTGGCATCTGGAAGTTGAGAGCCTGCTGGTTCTGAAAAACAACCGTGGCGTTGAAGGCAACCGCGTCCGCCATATGGACTACGGCGTACAAATCAACAAACTGATGTATCAGCGCCTATTGAAAGGTGAAGATATCACTCTGTTCAGTCCATCGGATGTTCCGGGCCTGTATGATGCGTTCTTCGCCGATCAGGATGAATTTGAGCGCCTTTATGTCAAGTATGAGCAAGATGACAGCATCCGTAAGCAGCGAGTAAAAGCCGTCGAGTTATTCTCTCTGATGATGCAAGAACGTGCTTCTACTGGCCGTATTTATATTCAGAACGTGGATCACTGCAATACCCACAGCCCGTTTGACCCGAAAATTGCGCCGGTGCGCCAGTCAAACCTGTGTTTAGAAATTGCATTGCCAACGAAACCGCTCAATGACATCAACGATGAAAATGGCGAAATCGCGCTGTGTACCTTGTCGGCGTTCAACTTAGGTGCCATTGACAGCCTTGATGACTTAGAAGACTTGGCCGTGCTGGCCGTCCGCGCGCTAGATGCCCTGTTGGACTATCAAGATTACCCGATTGCTGCAGCACAGCGCGGTGCTATGGGCCGTCGCACCTTGGGTATTGGTGTCATTAACTTTGCTTATTATCTGGCGAAGCATGGTGTTCGTTATTCCGATGGCAGTGCCAACAATCTGACTCACCGCACTTTTGAAGCTATTCAGTATTATTTGCTGAAAGCCTCAAATGCGCTGGCTCGTGAACAAGGTGCTTGCCCATGGTTCAACGAAACCACCTATTCACAGGGTATTTTGCCGATTGATACCTACAAAAAAGATTTGGATACCATCAGTGACGAACCCCTGCATTACGATTGGGAAACGCTGCGTAAGGATATTCAGACCTTTGGGCTGCGTAACTCTACATTGTCGGCATTAATGCCTTCAGAGACATCTTCACAAATTTCCAATGCCACCAATGGCATTGAACCGCCGCGGGGATATGTCAGTATTAAAGCCTCGAAAGATGGCATTTTGCGCCAAGTGGTTCCTGAATATGAGCGCCTGAAAGAGGCTTACGAACTGCTGTGGGATATGCCAAATAACGACGGTTACTTGCAGTTGGTCGGTTTGATGCAGAAATTCGTCGATCAGGCAATTTCAGCCAACACTAATTACGACCCGACTCGCTTCCCATCAGGCAAAGTGCCGATGAAGCAGTTGCTGAAAGATTTGCTGACAACGTACAAATTTGGCGTAAAAACCCTTTACTATCAAAACACCCGTGATGGTGCTGATGATGTGCAGGAAGATATTCAAAGTCAGCCGGGTGATGATGACTGTGAAGGCGGTGCATGTAAGATCTGATTTTTAGTTCAGGCCCTCCCCCAGTCCGCGCATGCTCATGCGCCCACTGGGGGATGATTCATTTTGTCGCTGAATACAGAATGTTGCGGGCCTCTCTTCATTTGCCCTTTGCTGTTCCCTGAGGAAATCATGGCCTATACCACTTTTTCGCAAAATAAAAACAACCAGTTACTCGAACCGATGTTCTTTGGTCAATCCGTCAACGTAGCGCGCTTCGATCAGCAAAAACACGCTATTTTCGAAAAACTGATTGAGAAACAACTGTCGTTCTTCTGGCGCCCGGAAGAGATTGACGTCTCCCGTGATCGTATTGATTATCAGAACCTGCCAGAACACGAAAAACACATTTTCATCAGCAATTTGAAATACCAAACCTTGCTGGATTCCATTCAGGGGCGCAGTCCGAATATTGCCCTATTACCCCTGATCTCTATTCCTGAGTTGGAAACCTGGGTTGAAACTTGGTCATTCTCTGAAACCATTCACTCACGTTCATACACCCATATCATCCGCAATATCGTTAACGACCCAGCGATTGTTTTCGATGATATCGTGACCAACGAAGAGATCCTTAAACGCGCAAAAGATATCTCGGCGTATTATGACGATCTGATTGAGATGACCAGCTATTACCATTTGCTGGGGGAAGGCACTCACCAAGTCAACGGTAAAACCGTGGTGGTCAGTTTACGTGAGCTGAAAAAACAGCTTTATCTGTGTTTGATGAGCGTGAATGCACTGGAAGCGATTCGTTTTTATGTCAGTTTCGCCTGCTCCTTTGCCTTTGCAGAGCGCGAACTGATGGAAGGCAATGCGAAAATCATCAAAATGATTGCGCGCGATGAAGCCCTGCATTTGACAGGCACCCAGCATATCTTGAATTTGATGCGCTCAGGTGAAGACGATCCAGAAATGGCTGAGATTGCGCAAGAGTGTCAGAAAGAGTGTTATGAACTGTTTGTGAAAGCCGCAGAACAAGAGAAAGAGTGGGCCGAATATCTGTTCCGTGACGGCTCCATGATTGGTCTGAATAAAGATATTTTGTGCCAGTATGTTGAATATATTACTAATATTCGCATGCAAGCCGTGGGTCTCGGTGTGCCATTTGCTATTCGCACCAATCCAATTCCATGGATCAACTCTTGGTTAGTTTCTGATAACGTGCAAGTTGCGCCGCAGGAAGTTGAAGTCAGCTCTTATTTGGTCGGTCAGATTGATTCAGAAGTCAGTGCTGATGACCTGAGTGATTTCGAGCTGTAAGCCATGAAGTCTCTACCCAACAAATTTCGAGTCAGTGAGCTCGATGTGGGGAACACTGTGACGTTGAGCACCACCGGTGCTCAACTTAACCGCCCTGCCAATAGCCGCAATTTATTGGAAACGCTCGAATACCATCAAGTTCAAATCGAATACCAATGCCGGTCCGGTTATTGTGGTTCTTGCCGCTTGCGATTACTCAAGGGCGAGGTCTGCTATCAACAGCAACCGCTGGCCTTTATTCAAACCGATGAAATTCTGCCCTGCTGCTGTCAACCCAAAGGCGATATTGAAATCGAACTCTAGCCATATCCTCTAAGATATTGCCTTCAAAACATAAGCTTGGCTTATTCCTCATTTAGAAAGTTAGGATTTCACCTATAATCAGATGCTCGGTTGTATGATATTTTGCACCCGGTATTACCTGACAAACCATAGGGACAAAAGATGAAAATAGTGTCAATCGCAATAACCAGCCTGTTAATGGCAGCATCAATCAGCACTTTTGCCGCGACAGAGCAGCCACTTGATCGGCAACAACCGTTAGAGAAGATTGCGCCTTATCCACAAGCTGAAAAAGGCATGAGCCGCCAGGTAATTTTCCTTGATCCACAAGAAGATGAAAGCCGTTTTAAAGTTGAATTGTTGATCGGCAAAACGATTGAAGTGGACTGTAACCGCCATATGCTCGGCGGCAATCTGGAAACCAGAACGTTGTCAGGTTGGGGATTTGATTATCTGGTAATGGATAAAATCTCAGAACCGGCTTCAACCATGATGGCATGCCCAGATAATACTCGCCGCCCACAATTTGTGGCCGCTAATCTGGGCGATGCCGGAATGCAACGCTATAACAGCCGACTGCCTATTGTGGTTTATGTTCCGCAAGGGGTCGATGTGAAATACCGGATTTGGGAAGCAGGCGACGACGTCAGAAATGCGCAGGTGAAATAACAACCACTTGCCTTCGTTGAAATTAAAAATACCCATTCAGTTGAGTGGGTATTAAAAAAAGTCATCTTGATCATAATAAACCCGCGTTTAAAAACTGCTGGCGCTCAATGCATGAGATAGGAATTGCACTATTTTAGGTGGGGAATAGAGAGGTTCATATTCACGTACAACCCTATCAAAATAGGGCGTCACATCAATCAAACGAGCCATGTCGTCATCATTAAAAGGGGCATCCGCCAGCATTGGCTCGGCGTCGGCAAAAATAAAATCGTTAGCGCTAAGTTGCTCAACATCCAACCCATCCAGATACATCAGGTGAATGCTTTCCTTTGCCGGCACCGCTGAATGGACATTGACACCTTGAATAATGGCCAACCCATTAATAACCATAGAGTTGCGCTTAGTCACCGTTAATTCACTGAAATTCTGGATACCAACCGCACTTACATCAATTTTATCAATACCATGCCGAAATCCTCGGACTGAATTTCTATAATCTGATTGTCCCTCTTGAGAAACCAGAACGAAAATACTGGGTTCAGCATTTTCCCGCTGATAAACTTTTCCCGCTAATGAAGCCACCATTTTACCTTGATTATCAGTGCGTAAGCTGACACCACCCCCACCGCCATTTAGCATAATCCCCGATGGTACACGCACGGATGGTGTATCCATCGTAATCTGGCTATCGAAATAACTGGCGGGGGGCGAAAAGGTACTTTGAAAATTAAAATGTTGCGCCTGTAATGTCGCTTTCTGTCGATTCTTGATAGTGATGGTTTGATTATCAGTCAGTTGAATCTGAACATCATTTCTCAACTGCCTTAATTGCAACTCACTGAATCTTTTATCTGCAAAGCCGACTAAGTGAATAACCTCACCTTTGTTTGCCTCAAAATTAACAATATTGTCATGGCCACCGACACGTTTACGCACCACAAATATCTCTTTACCCGCCCCACCCACCAAAGTGTTTCTTCCTCGTCCGCCATCAAGCAAACTATGATGCGCCCCCGCAGTTAACACATCATTCCCATCACCACTGAGCAAATTATGCAATGTTTGTGGTGAGCGAATAGTCAGCGCCGTGCCAGCAAGATTCGCCTCGCCCGTGGCTAAATTTATCCTTACATCCGCTGACATCGCTGCGGCATTCAGCGTATGACGACCACCAGCCAACCTGTCAGTATCACCAAGCATCATCCGTGTGGGCTGTTGTGCCGCCAGAGCGGCAAACTCATCGGTGTAAAAATAGGTTTTATCCATATTCACCTCGCGGCCAAAGAGTCGTAGAGACCAACTGTTTAACCTGATGGGCAAACCCTCTTGGGCATTTTTAACATCTAATCGCCACTGCCCGGCAGAATCCTCGCTGCGGTGATGTGTAGACATAAATGTATAGTTGAAATCACCTGACAGAGCGCTACCGGTATCGGTCTCATCCGCATCATTTCCCGTTTTTTTCCCCGCCCGGTCTAGCAAAATACTTTCGCTGCCACTGGGCGAGACTAATTTCACTGTCAAATCCCCCAAGCGCGCCACATTAGCACTGAAATCCACTTCGACCTGCTCGACATTCAAGCCACTTGCCAAAGTGACCGATGAAGTATCCAATCCACCAGCAGAGAGCTGTTTTTGCATCACGTACTGATAATGTCTCTCCATCTTCTGTTGATTAGCATCAGTCTGTTGACTCACCCAACTTTCAGCCAGACGTACCGCCGCCCGCGCATCGACCTGACCAAAACCATAATCATGACTGACATGCATCCCACCCCCATTCCAATCATTGGCTCCATTAATATACCACTGGGTATTCCTGTCATTAACCCCGCGTGCCGACACCGCAAGGATCTGCTGCACATCGCGATAGCCCAGATTAGGATTGGCCTGCAACATCAATGCAGCAACACCAGAGACAATCGGGGCGGCAAAACTGGTTCCTTGTTCGGTGCTGTATTTCGCGCCAAACACCGCACCGCGTTCTGTTTTAATCTGGAGACTGCTGGAGAGGACATGGCTACCGGGTGCTGAGACCAATAGGCTGGCCCCCGGATTAGAGAAAGGCTGTGAGTGAGTTTTCAGTGTAGAGAGATCGGCCTTAGCATTGATGGCGCCTACTTGAATACCAAAGCGGGTATTACTCATTAATGACCCTTGTGCACTCCCCCCTTGTTCACGTTGGTTACCGCCCGCCGTCACAATAATCGTGCCTAATCCTCCACGGCCATTGGCCGCAACATAGTGCACGGTGGTATTGAGGGTATTGGGGAGATTAACCCCCCCACCAGGGGAATGACTCAAGGCAAATTCATTTTTGAATCCCCAGCTATGGTTAACCACATCATAGCTGGACATCTTGCCTAGCGTGGTCAGGTCATGACCATTATTACTCAGATAATGGCCACCTAGCTGGGCGTCATAAGCGACACCCACTCCACCCATATCGTTTCTTGCCGCCACCATAACACCCGCCACTCGGGTGGCATGATGAGAGATATCCGCCGGTAGTGTTCCCGTTTTCGTCTGTGTATCCAGCCAAGTAGGGGAGACATTAGCGGCTAAATCGGGATGTTGAATATCAAAAATTTCCGGCCCCGTGGCAAACTCACCGCCGGGTTCAAACTGCCCAATCCGAATACCTTTACCGGTATAATCTTGCCAGACTGGGAATACATCGATCTCACTTAAGTAGTATTGTTTGGCCGCTTGTGGATCCGTGGGAAGATCGGAAGTTAATAGGCTCACGGTTGCCCTTTTTATTGCCTCCTCACCATGAGCTAAGTCCACCACAGAAATAGCAGCATCCCCTGCTGCACTCATCACTTTATATTTAAAACTCATCATGCCCGTAAATTTTCTATCGGGAATGAACTGGATGCTGCTATCCGTCGCATTCAGGAAAACTCTGCCACCAATAGCATCACTCACTGCAGAAATATGTAATGACGCCCCGAGTTAAAATTAATATCATTGGCGAGTAAATCGCGAGCACGAAGCGTTATCACCCGGTTGCGTTTAAGCGGTTCACCAGATGCGGTGAGTGTCACAGCATCATCAACCGGAATACTATTATGCGTATTTAAATCAATGGCTGAAATATCCGAAAAATTAATCTTTTGGATATTTTTCAGTGTCAGAGTGCCATCTCGACCCGCCACTTTATCGGCAACCTGGAAACCCTGTGCCGTTCGGCTAATAAGATATTCATCATGCGTGCCATGCAATACCACCACATTAATACCGCCACCACCGTCAACCCATGCATCCCCTTGACCGGCCTCAATAACATCATGCCCTTTATTGCCATAAATACGGTCTTCACCGCCACCGGCGTAAATAATACTGCCCTGCTCTGCGGCATAAATAATATCGCCCTGTGGCCCCGAATAGATAACCGCTTTGCCACTGCCCCCGACTATCTTATTTTTTCCACGGCCACCGGCCAACACATCATTACCACCGCCCCCGACCAGTAGACTATTTCCACGCCCCCCTTTAATAAAGACGCTGCTATGTCCACCACTGACAATAATATCGTCGCCGTCTCCCTCTTGAGCAATGGTGATGCCGCTGCGTGCCATATTCAGTGCCACCCCTTCATTACCGACAATTAGCACCGTATCACGGCCACCATTCCCAGCAATATCAGCCGGATCATCGCTGGCACTGATAACAAAAACATCGTCACCGGTATTCCCAATATAGCGATTACTGCCACCGCGCCCCACCAACCAACTGCCTTTGGCACTGGCTTTTAAAACCTCGCCTGAATGACTGCCATAAATATTATCGACACTCAAATCTTCGGCAGATAACACCATGGCGCGATCAGTGAGCTGGGCATAGGCTGTCGTCGTTGAATCACCGCTATCAGAACGAATAAACACGCCATAATCATCTCGTTGGGTCATACGGTGATTGACTGGGGAACTGGCAAAATTCACGGATAACATTTCGCGTCGCTGACCATTCATGGCAAAAATACCGTATGCCATTACCCGATGACCATTACGGGTGTGATTCTTGACCGGGATGGACTCGACTTTTATTTGAGAAATTTGCCATTCATCCAGTGTTTTTAACTCACCGGGATCAACTTTGCCGTTATGGGATACATCTTGCCAAATACGCAATTTTGACCAGATAGGATCCCGCCTATCAATAATGCCACTGCCATCAGCATCATCACTGGCCAAAGCGGCAAAACCATCGCTATAACGTTTTTCTCCTGGCAGACCATTCACACCCGCCACGCCACCATAATATTCCGAATACATCTGACTCATATTGTCAATTCTTCCACTGCCATTATCGACAACCAATATACCGGTCGACCGCCCAACCCAGCCGGTACGTTTTAGGGTGCCACTGTTATCGATATCAAACAGCACTCCATTCTCAATTCCCGTCATGGCCACGCCGCGACCACTTAAATCCAGCAGCAGTGGATCAACGTAGGTATTGATTGTGGTTTGCGCCGACAGGCCATTGAGTGTCGCGGCATCAAATAAGCCGGTTTCCGGCAACATATAGGCAGGGCGCTCAAGGTAATATTCAGATAAATAGCGGTTGGGCTGCACATTGGGGTCTAACTGAATCTCCCCAGGGCGAATACCACCCGATGCCATTCCCCCCATCTGCACGGAGGTAAAATCCGTGTTATCTAAGGTGGCGTCAGTAAAGGAGAAACTGTGGGTGGGTTTATTCACCAGATAGCCGTTGGAGACATCCCGCCGAACTTGATCCTCATCGATAACACGCTGAACGGCTTGCGGGCTGGGGGTAATGCTGATGTCAGTATTGCACTGCGGGGGGGAAACCAGCGCGTCTTCGGTGGGGGGGTTAAATAGCTGGTTGATGGTGCCTTTTGTTATTGTTCCATAGTTAGGAGGAGAATCAACAGTGGTAAACCATTCACGAGCGATTGTTTTGATGTCCTCCGAAGCAAATGTCGAGTAATACACCATCTCTTTATAAGTAATAAAAGAGAGTTTAAGTTCTTCTGCTGGGTTGCCCGCCGCATTCAGCACTTGCCCCCAATAAGATACGTGTTCTTTTTCATCTAGAGTCTTAAAAACGGCATCTAACGTCCATGCTTTGTCGGGTAATTCATATTGATTAAAAACACGTTTATGTAATAAGGATGCTTGCTTATGGTCAATATTGCCATAAATAGTCCCGTTACTGGCCTTTAATCTATTATCCAGTATATTGAGATATTCGTTCGCTAAATCAAAACGAAGATCTTTAAGCTGAACTTCAGTCAACGGTTTACCATAATTAGTAGCAACACTTACTAGGTGATTAATTGCCACCTTGCCGGCAAGGGAGTTCTCTTTTACTACCCCATTAGCCAAATTAGCATAGCAATCACCATAAGCAGCCAAAAAATCATACATCGGACTGGGGTCTTTACTCTCCTTATGGGCTTCTAATATTTCTCTGGCACGAGCCAAATCAGCGGTATTGAGTTGTAATTCACTTGAATTTCTATTTTGTTGCAACATAATTATCTTCCTTAATGTTTAATATGCGATAAAAGAAACTGCTGGGTACGGCTCACGATGGCTTTCCATTGCGGTAATTTTTCCACAGTAAAAGTCACTTCAACACGTGCACCTATTTCTGGCATGACAAAAGTGGTATCACAGATATAATATCTTTTGCTTAAAGGGAGCCAAAGGCAGTTAAATACTACCGGCACACGGCCATTAACTTCTGACCAGTAATAACCATCAATATCTTCATCAAACCGATAAGGGTCATTTTTTTCCACTGGAGGAAATCTATTTAATTTTTCGGTTTTCTTGACAAAAAAAAGCCCTAATTCGTCAAGATAAATAACCGGATCAAATATTTTATTCTTACGTTTTTCCAAATAGAAATCACGCATATAGGTGATATCAGTATCAGGTCGTCTCATCGGCTCAACACTGATTCTTAAACCCCCAAACTCTTCCCCCTTTTCATACCATTGCAACTTATTTCCGGGCTGCATATCTGGCCAACCGGTTATCATTGGTAGAGAGGTAAAATTAGCATCACAACCTTTTTTATTTTTGCTAAAACCTGGTTCAAAAGAGCTTTTTCCCTCATATTCCGCCCAGTAAATAATATAGCTGTTCGGGACTTCCATCACATGACCATTAAATTTCCCACAGACAAACCCCGGTCGGTTATCCGCCAAACTTAGCGGCGATATTATTAAAAACAAAATACAAATTAAAAATAAATGACGAACTAATTTTAAATATGCATATTTTATATAGAGTAATTTCATTAGAGACCTCATTTGTTAAAACAAAAATCTAGATCTAAAATGAGAATCAAACAAGAAACAAATAGAGTTATATTAAGGTGGGAATACAATTAAATTAACAATAACACTTTATGGATTAATATATTACTCATATGCCATATTTAAATAAAAAGCGCATTTAAATGATGCGCCTTTTACTTATTTAGAGATATATCTATTAATTGAAAATTAACTACAAAATCTCAACCACTTCAAGCCAACCGTGTTGGCCGCAGACTGGGCTACCTTTCAGCCAACGCCGCAGCATGTCCAATGCCAGCATAGCGCTGCTTTCCTGACGAATTCGTAAACTATGTCGGCTCGCCTGATAACGCACTGTCTGGGCAAAAGTCCCATCAGAGGTGTGCAGCGCAACACTAAGACAATCATTTTGCATTGCACTGACAGCCAGCACTACCTGCGCACCACACAGCATAGAGAGTGACTGAGCACGGCTCGCGACTTCGGGTAAGGATTCCTGACAATGGGCTGGCAACAACTCGCCCCCCGCCAATGACGCGTTCGCGCTCTGCAATTGCCAGTGCATCAATCCACCAGTAAATTGTTCACTGACGGCCAGCAACAAACCACGCTGTGTTAACTGCTCGGCTAGTAATGCCGGTAACCCCTGAGTACCTTCAAATATCGTGCTATCGCCAGTTACCGCTCTAACCTGTTGCCACACCTGTTCCATCGCTGTGCGCTGCGAGGCAGGCCCCGTTAACTTCAATTCAATAATAGGTGCAGATGAGCGATAACCCAGCACAGCCCCCTCAGGGAGTGGCAAAGGGTCTAACTCCAGCGCTAAATCACTTTCTGAGCGGCCAAAGGTGGTCATTCGTAAACACAATGGAGGCTCCGCCACATCAAAATGTTGACGCAAACGCGGCATAATCTGCTGCTCAACCATCACCTTAAATTCTGATGGCACACCGGGGGTGAAAAACATCCAGCACTTATTTAGCTGCAGTGCGAAACCACAGGCAGTTCCGACCGGGTTATCTAACATTTCTGCATTGGCCGGAATGTGCGCTTGCTTACGGTTAGTCGACGACATCACTCTGCCGCGCTCTTTAAAGAAAGCCTCCATTCGTGCAATCCACTCTGGGTGTTCGATCAACTCCGTTCCGGCAGCCCGTGCAGCGGCCAAAGCACTCAAGTCATCACTCGTCGGCCCCAGCCCGCCGTTAACAATCAAGACATCCGCAACCTGACTGCGCTCGGTGAATACCTCAATAAGCGCTGAGAGTGAATCACCGACAGTTTCTCTACTGCTAATGGGCAATCCCTGATTAAATAAGTAATCTGCTAACCATGCAGCATTGGTATCAATAATTTGCCCATGCAGCACTTCATCCCCGGTACTCAACATCTCAACTCTAATCATTTTTTTCTCCGTTCAACCCCATGCCCCACCCAGTCGGTTTCGAGTTGCAGATGTACTTTATGAATCCCATCACTCAAACACAATCATTTCCCGCGGCGGCAATAAATATACTCTTCATCTTTCAAGATACAGGAGTGTTGATTGCTCTCGGCCACCCGATTGAATTAACTCATTAGGGTGTTCTCGTTTATCGCCTTCCTACATCAGAGAATCTATTGGGAATAGACGTAATCAATATATCCATTTCGCTTTATTCTACACATGTAATCATATGTTTACATGCCGCGTAACGACGATTTGACACAAATAAGCCAATCTACTACCCTGCTGCACTCAATAATTCCAATAAATTGTTATGTAATAGAGGAAAGCGTGAAGAATCGCACCCTGGGCAGTATATTTATCGTTGCTGGCACCACCATTGGTGCAGGTATGCTGGCTATGCCACTGGCTGCTGCGGGAGTGGGCTTTGGCGTCACCCTCGCATTATTAATTTCTCTTTGGTTATTAATGTGTTACACCGCATTACTTTTGGTTGAAGTGTACCAGCACGAAGCGGCAGATACTGGGCTGGGGACTTTGGCTAAACGTTATCTCGGTCATCGAGGGCAGTGGCTCACCGGTTTTAGCATGATGTTTCTGATGTATGCACTGACCGCCGCCTATATTAGTGGCGCTGGTGAGTTGCTGGCCACCAGCATTAGTCAGTGGACTCAACATTCGTTTCCAACTTCACTTGGCGTATTGCTGTTTACACTGATTGCCGGTGGTGTGGTCTGTATCGGAACCCACTCCGTTGACTTATTTAACCGCATCTTGTTCAGCGCTAAAATTATCTTCCTGATTGTAATGTTGGCATTGATGATGCCGCATATAGAGAAAACCAATTTATTGACGTTGCCATTGGAACAAGGGCTGGCTCTTTCAGCTATTCCGGTCATTTTCACTTCATTTGGTTTTCATGGCAGCGTACCCAGTATTGTCAATTATATGGGTGGCAATATTCGTAAACTGCGTTGGGTATTTATTATCGGCAGTGCAATCCCACTTATTGCTTATATTTTCTGGCAGTTGACCACGCTAGGGTCCATTTCGTCTCATACCTTCGTTGGTATTTTGGCACAGCAAGCTGGGTTGAATGGCTTATTACAAGCCGTGCGTGATGTGGTGGCCTCCCCTCATGTCGAGTTGGCCGTCCATCTGTTTGCCGATTTGGCACTGGCGACCTCATTCCTAGGGGTTGCATTGGGGCTGTTTGATTATCTGGCGGATTTGTTTAAACGCCGTAATTCAGTACGAGGCCGCCTGCAAACTGGCGCAATTACCTTTGTACCGCCGCTGCTGTTCGCTCTGTTTTATCCACGTGGTTTTATTATGGCCTTAGGTTTTGCCGCTGTCGCATTATCGGTATTAGCATTAATTCTGCCTGCCATGTTGGCGTGGAAAGCACGTAAGATTCATCAAGGAAGTTATCGCGTATGGGGCGGGAAACCGGCACTCGCAGCGGTATTTGCTTGTGGGGTTGTGGTCATTGGAATTCAAGTCGGGATTGTCACTGGCGCACTACCCGCTGTTGGGTAAGTGTAACTGCACCCCGTAAGGCGTAGCGAGCTGGGTCAATTGAGTACGCCCAGCGCGGAGTCCCCGCAGTGTATACGTCGCGCACTGCGGAGGCGGGCACAGCGCAATGTACGTGATGACGCGCAGTAGCCGACTGCAACCCACAGCCATTGGCGCTACAGCAAGGCGGCAAACGAGTAAATCCCGATGAGCTGACACCTGTCAGTGATTCGGGTGAGCGAATGCAGCCAACAACGCTGTAGCGTCAAGGGCGTAGGGGAATTAGAAGTTTAAGCCCGCACCGATATACACCCCATCCGCTAGGCGATTATCCCGATGGCCTTCTTTACCTTCCATATTGATATAACGATAGCCAACATCAACAGTCAGTGGGCGGAAGACACTCCAGCGCAAGCCACCATTGGCTTCACTGTAGGATTTCATGCCGCTGGTCAACTCTTCAGGGGCGAAATAACCTTCACCGTATAAAGTAAATGACTTGTTGATTGGATAAGTTAGCCCACCGCCAATCGCTACTGCGCCGCCATTGCTCCCCTCTTCCGGCGACATATAAATGCCTTTCCCGCCAACAGTTGCCATCATTGGACCAATCGGCAAATTAAAACCCAGCCCCATACCATAAACATCACCATCATGATCACTACGCGCCCAGTTGCCACTGATAGCCAACCCGCCGGTGTTAGTACCAAGACCAAACCCTAAATTGGTGTAATGACGCCCAGTTTCAGCGTTAAAACTTACCGCACTGGCGGAACCTGTAACAAACAACAGGCTGGCAGCACAGGCAATTAAATGCTTATTCATATTTCTCTCTCATTATTCGTCATGTTACCCATGAGCAAACTCTGGCTAACAGGTTTTTCCTGCCTCGAGTTTAACCGAAAAAAAAACCATAAACACACGGAAAAACCGATTAAATACCACAGTATTTCAAATGATTGTCAATAATCATGTCATTAATATGTTTTATGCTAGCGATGATAATGATAAGGCGTACCTATTTGCTGAATATCAGCAATACGGCTACAACTAGTGTGGAGATCAAAGAATAAATCCCTGATGTTGTTTAAGTTATTATCTTGTCAATTAGACTTTTGACGCGATGTAATGCTTTAAATACCCGAAAAAGCAATCAATTCAACAGCCATACTGGAGAAAATGATGAGCAAAAAGAAAGGTTTAACGACTGCAGCAGGTGCTCCCGTTGTTGATAATAATAATGTTGTGACTGCTGGCCGACGTGGCCCGATGCTACTGCAAGATGTGTGGTTCTTAGAGAAGCTGGCTCATTTCGATCGCGAAGTGATCCCAGAGCGCCGCATGCACGCTAAAGGTTCTGGTGCTTACGGTACTTTTACGGTGACCCACGACATTACCCAATATACGCGAGCAAAAATTTTCTCCGAGATTGGTAAGCAAACCGAAATGTTTGTTCGCTTCTCAACCGTTGCAGGCGAACGCGGTGCTGCTGATGCTGAACGTGATATTCGTGGTTTCGCCATGAAATATTACACTGAAGAAGGTAACTGGGATTTAGTCGGTAACGATACCCCCGTATTCTACTTGCGTGATCCGCTAAAATTCCCCGACCTCAACCATGTTGTAAAACGCGACCCGCGCACTAACCTGCGTAACCCGATTTACAAGTGGGACTTCTTCTCCCAACTCCCTGAGTCTCTGCACCAGCTCACCATCGACTTCAGTGACCGTGGCTTACCAAGATCCTATCGCCATATGCACGGGTTCGGTAGCCATACCTTTAGTTTTATCAATGCCAAGAATGAGCGTTTTTGGGTTAAATTCCATTTCCGCTGCGAGCAAGGCATTGAAAATCTTATGGATGATGA
Organism: Yersinia vastinensis; assembly: GCF_044905075.1. Classification (NCBI taxonomy): domain Bacteria; kingdom Pseudomonadati; phylum Pseudomonadota; class Gammaproteobacteria; order Enterobacterales; family Yersiniaceae; genus Yersinia; species Yersinia vastinensis. The sequence continues at coordinate 1,617,790 of NZ_CP173260.1, read as the reverse complement.
AGCTGAAAAACTGGTTGGCACAGACAGAGAAAGCTCTCAGCGTGACCTGTATGAGGCGATTGAACGTGGTGACTTCCCACGTTGGAAATTACAGATTCAGGTGATGCCAGAGCATGAAGCATCACAAACCCCATATAATCCGTTTGACCTGACCAAAGTCTGGCCACACGGTGACTACCCATTAATTGATGTTGGTTTCTTCGAGTTGAACCGCAACCCAGAAAACTACTTCGCTGAAGTTGAGCAAGCCTCCTTCAACCCAGCTAACGTAGTGCCCGGGGTGAGTTTCTCACCAGATCGCATGTTGCAAGGCCGTTTGTTCTCTTACGGTGATGCGGCGCGTTATCGTTTAGGGGTTAATCATCATCAGATCCCAGTGAACAGTGCTAAATGCCCATTCCACAATTACCATCGTGATGGTGCAATGCGTGTTGATGGTAACAGTGGTAATACGGCAACTTACGAGCCAAACAGTTTTGGTTTGTTCCAAGAGCAACCTGATTTCAGCGAACCGCCATTAACTTTGGAAGGGGCCGCTGATCATTGGAATCACCGCGAAGATGACGATTATTACTCACAACCACGAGCGCTATTCAATCTGCTCAGTGAAGAAGAACATCAGCGGATGTTTGCTCGGATTGCCGGGGAGCTTTCACAAGTTCCTGAAGAGATCCAACGCCGTCAGGTAGACCTGTTTACTAAGGTTCACCCTGATTACGGTAATGGCGTGAAGAAAGCGCTGGGATTAAATTAAGACATTTATTTAAAACCCCTCTTTTGAGGGGTTTTTACTTTGCCATCCCTTTTGATAATACGCCGCTCAAAATTGGCCGCATCACCAGTGCTCAGTCCAGTCTGAATATGAACAATCAGGTGACATGGCGAATATGCTCAGGCGGTAGCGAATTGCAAAATGGTGACGTGACTGCCTCGGCTGAAATGCTCATCACCTTTAACTAAGTTTGATCCCCTGCGGTTTCACATTACGCAGGGTGTATTTTCTCAAAATACTCCGTTAGCAACCGCCGAGAAACCTTAATCCCGCCGTTTTTTAACGCATCCGGTAAGCGATAAAAAGCCACCGGACGCTGAAAGACGGCGAGCTGTGGCGCAAGCCACTTTGCGAGCGCAAGTTCATCCACGGCCACCTCGCTGTCAATCACGGCTATCGGGCGGTGACCAAACTCAGCATCCTCGACGGGGAGGATAAATGCTTGTTGTATACCGGGGTACTGCGCCAAAATGCGTTCGATATCCTCTGGCTGCACGCCCTCACCACCGCTGAAAAATACATTGTCCAGCCGCCCAAGGATCCGCAGTTCCCCTTTTTGCCAAACGCCACGATCACGGGTATGAAACCAACCCTCACCATCGGTAATCGGCCGTAACTGCCCCTGTTGCCAATAACCAGCAGCCAGACAATCGGCTTTGACCCAGACCTCCTCCTCGACCAACTTCACTTGCCGCCCTGCAAGGGCGACCCCGACACCCGGCATGCCATTAGCGCGCTTGGCGCACACCGTCGAGGCAGCTTCTGTCAGGCCATATCCACACCAGCAGCGAATACCACGAGCTTCCGCTTGTTCGGTTAGCTCGGTTGGAATATTCGCTCCCCCTAGCAGCACCTCTTTCAAACTCAGATGACCGTCGGCAGCATCGAGCAGACGCCAAAGTTGAGTTGGCACCAACGATGCATGGCTACACCCATTCAACGCATCCAATAATGTTACGTCCGTTTGCACCACCAACGTAGCCCCAGCCCTTAACCAGCGCCAGACAATCCCCTGCCCTGAAACATGAAACAGTGGTAATGAGAGCAACCAACTGTCATTCGCGGCGAAATTCATCAGTTGCAATACGCCATCAGCACTGGCCAAGTGGGCCGCGAGCGTATGTACCGCCGCCTTAGGCAAGCCTGAAGAACCAGAGGTTAATGTCATGGTTGCCAGCCGCTGGCTATCCCATATCACCGCCTCTGGCGCAGCGTTTTCGGTACTGAGATTTAGTGGAAGAAAGGTTAATGACGCAGGTAATGGATCCGCCAGATTCAGCATGAAATCGATATCGAGCTGTGGCAGCAGTTGAGTCAGCAGTGGCGCAGGTAATTGAGGATTCAGCGGTAAAACCCGAGCAGCGCACTGCAACGCCGCCAAATAGGCCAGCAGCAATGAATAACTATTTTTGCCCCGTAGCACAATAGTGCTACCGGGAGTCACACCTTGCCGCTGAAAACTGGACGTCAGGTTATCAAGATCAGTAACCCACTGCTGCCAACTGATCAGTTGTGACCCTACGTGCAGCGCTGTTGCCTGAGGTCGCAGATTAGCCCAATGTTGCCAAGGCCAGTCCTTTAGCTGTGCCATAGCACGTCCAGTTGGTCTGCGGTCACTAGCGGCAAGCGGCTCTCAGGCCATTGGCGTATTAACTGCGCTTGCATCAAATCCAGCGTATCCAGCCCCGGAAGGGTGGTTGGTGTCAACCAATGCGCCAATCGCGCCAATTGCGTCAACCCCAGACTGGATTCGATACTGGAGCTGATCACTGCCACCAGCCCCGCCTGATGCGCTTGCTGCACCAATTGCTGGCAACGTGCAATACTGCCCACCAGCGTCGGCTTGATAACAATCGCCGCCACCCCAGGCTCGGCTTCCACCTGAAAATCCGCCTCACGGACACTTTCGTCCCAAGCGATAGCAATCCCCGTATCACGGGCAAATTCGCGGGATTCGGCGCGGGTTTTACAGGGTTCTTCCAAGAAAGCAATACGTGAGCGCAGTTCAGGGTTCACATATTTGGCAAACCCATCGGCTTTCGCTCGGGTCCAACTGCGGTTAGCATCCAGTCGCAGAGTTAAGTCAGGCAAAGCTTCCAGCAGCACATTGACAATCATGCCGTCGCGCACCGCTTCATACAGCCCGACTTTCACCTTGGCAACTTTCTCACCGGGCAGTGCTTCTAGCACAGCGAACAGCTCGTCAGGGTCTCCCGTACAAAGTGGCGCTTTGTGGTAGTTTGCCGCCATTGGCAAGGATTGCTCAAGCTCGGCTTGCGCGCAACTGAGGCCAAAAGCCACGGATGGCAATGCACCAAGCAAAGGGGCCTCACCCGCCACCCAGTTTTGTAGCCAACAGGTGGCTTGTGCTTGCGCTTGCGCCAACGTTTCCTGACTGAACTCCGGTAAGGGGGCAATTTCGCCCCAACCTGTCTGTTCACCTTGCTGCAACTTCACCAATAACCCATCGCGGCTTTTCAACCGCTGATTGCGCAGTATCACCCCAGCGTCCATCGGGATGCTATAGCGGTAAAGCGTGGCCGCGCGCATTATGGATTACGCTTGAATTTGCTGAAGTCTGGTTGGCGTTTCTCATTAAATGCATTACGCCCCTCTTGGCCTTCATCGGTCATATAGAACAACATAGTGGCGTTACCCGCCAGCTCTTGCAGACCAGCCTGACCATCGCAGTCAGCATTCAATGCTGCTTTCAGACAACGCAGTGCCATTGGGCTGTTTTCCAGCATTTCACGACACCAGCGTACAGTTTCTTTTTCTAACTCAGCCAACGGGACCACGGTATTAACCAGCCCCATATCCAGCGCCTGCTTGGCATCATATTGACGGCACAGGAACCAGATTTCGCGCGCTTTTTTCTGGCCGACGATACGAGCCATATACGCCGCTCCCCAACCGCCGTCGAATGAGCCGACTTTGGGACCTGTTTGGCCGAAAATAGCGTTATCTGCGGCAATGGTCAGGTCACACATCATATGCAATACATGCCCACCGCCAATAGAATAACCGGCTACCATTGCAACAACGGGTTTCGGACAGGTACGGATCTGACGCTGGAAATCCAACACATTCAAGTGATGAACACCGCTGTTATCTTGATAACCGCCGTAGTCACCACGGACTTTCTGATCACCGCCAGAACAGAAGGCTTTCTCACCCTCACCGGTCAGAATGATCACCCCGATACTGTCATCATAGCGGGCATCTGCCAGCGCTTGGATCATCTCTTTCACCGTTAACGGGCGAAATGCATTACGCACTTGAGGACGGTTAATGGTTATTTTAGCGATCCCATCGCTGGATTTGTGATAACGAATATCTTCAAACCCGGCGGAGCATTCATGCCACTCGATGGCGGCGTACAGTTGTTCTTCGCTCGGATACAGCATAGTTAGCATTCCTTTATCGGGAGAGGGACAAAAATGAAGACTGTGACAAAAATGAAAGTACCTGCGCCGCAAAAGCGCCGGGATTTGCCCGATGCGCATTATGCCCAGCGCGGGCCAGTGTACGTAATGGCAACTGATATTGATGTGCCAACTGCTGGAATTTTTGGTCGCGCGAGCCACACAGATAAGTGTAGGGAACGCTGAGCCGTTGCAAGGCCGGTAACAACCAAGGTTGATGCCCTAGTGAGGTTGCCTCCAACATGTCTGCCACTGCAGGTCCCTGATTGGCCGCACGCAGTGACACCAATTGCGTCCGCTGTTGTGAATCTAAATCAGCAAAAACATCCTGTTGATACCAATCGGCCAAGACTTGTGGCAAAGGTTCGTGACGAAAACGCTGCGCCCATTGTCTATCGTGCTGCAAGCGCTGCGCTCGTAGTTCATCACTTTCCAACCCGAGGTTTCCGCCTTCTACCAGTAGCCCCAGCAACCCTTGATGGTGACCATTGCAGGCGTGGTACATCGCAATCCTGCCGCCTAAAGAGTAGCCTGCCAGCCAATATTCGCGAATACCATAAGCCTGCAATGTTTCGGCTAGCTGCTGGCTGATATCAGCAAAACCGCGAGTCTTCACGGCAGTTGATTTACCGTGCCCCGGCAAATCGACAAGCAGTGAGGGATAATCGCCGCACAATTCAGCGACGGGTAGCCAATCTTCACCACTGCCCAGTAAACCATGCAGCCACACTAACCATGGTCCACTATGTTGCCGCGTAGACGAATCAGGGTGTGGATCGAGCTTACGGCAAGCCAACGTCATAATTGGGCCACCTGTTGCACCAGTTGTTGCAACGTTTCGGCACCCTGACTTGGCGGCACGACGATTTCAATCAGTGTCACACCACCGCGCAGCCAACATTGCTCTACCTGCTGCTGAAGCATCAACATGCTCTCCGGCCGGGCATAACCCAAGCCAAACATGGCGGCGGCATGTTCAAAATTCACATTCTGCGGCATACAGTAAAAACGCTGGCGATCAGCTTCAGGAGTCGGAAGCAGGGAGAAAATCTGCCCGCCATTATTATTGACCACCAGCAGCACCATTGGCGCTGAACTTTGGCGTAACAACGCCAGCGCATTGAGATCGTATAAAGCCGATAAATCCCCGACAATCGCCAGTGTCGGTTTGGCCGTTGCGCGCTGAACACCCGCAGCGGTCGATAGCAAACCATCAATGCCACTGGCTCCCCGATTACTGTAAACCGGATACCCCACCGGCAATTGCCCCAAAGCATCAATCAAGCGGACAATTAAGCTGTTACCCACAAAAAGCTGACCGTTTTCTGGTAAAAGTTCAGCCAGTAGATGCGCCACTGCCGCTTCACTAAACTGGTCATTCAGCGCTTTTGCTACATAGGCATGGGCATTTTTCGACAACAGAATAAGTTCCGCAGCCCACGGGGTTCGGCGCTGTGCAGGATGCTGTTCCAACCACTTATTCACTGGCGAAATAATTCTACGCCCACGATGGTTAGCTGGATCAAGGCGGCCCGGTAAGGTGTCCACCAGCCAATACTCCTGCGGCTGACACTGTTCTTGCCATTGCAGCAGGCGCTTGCCCGTTAAGCTGCTACCAAATTGTAGAACTATCTGCGCCTGCGCAAGCACGCGTTGCGCTCCCGGATGCCCCAGCCACAGGTCAGCACAAGGCAACGGTTGGCCCGTTTGCGAAAGTACATCACCAATCAATGGCCAACCCAACAGTTCAGCCCATTCAGCAACTTGCCGCCCTTCTTCAGCGGTCATACGCCCGGCAATGACAACACCACGTTTTTGCCGCCATGAAAACCAGTCAGCTTGTTCTATTTGCGGCAAATTGCGCGATTGACGCAGCCACGGATGGCAATCCTGCCACCAGTCACCTAACGCGCCAGACCAGTCAGCATAGTGTTGGTCGTCACCGCCATAGAGCGGTTCCGCAAATGGGCAGTTAATATGTAGGCCACCATGATGCAATTGCGCCATGGCGCTATCGAGCGTCGATACCAGCCAACGGGCCGGAATATCCGGTGTGGGTCGAGGCAGATTCAGTGTGACCTGAGGATGGCTGGCAAACAGCCCTTGTTGGCGAATCGCTTGGTTGGCACCGCAATCAATCAACTCTGGTGGGCGATCGGCGGTCAGTAATACTAGGCGCTCCCCTGTCAGCCCGGCCTCAATTAAGGCGGGATAGAGGTTGGCAGCAGCAGTACCTGATGTAACTATCACGGCAACGGGTTCGTTGGCGGCTTTCGCCAACCCCAACGCCAGATGCCCCAAACCGCGCTCGTCAAAATGGGTATGGCACACCAAGGATGAATTCGCGGCAGCCGCCAAGGTTAACGGTGTCGAACGGGAGCCTGGCGCAATACAAATATGACGTACACCGTGGCGCGTCAACGCCTCCAGTAGTAATGCCGCCCAACGACGGTTAAAAACGCTTGTCGACATGATTCGCCCAAAAGTCAGTTAACAGACACTGCGATCCCGATAATCGGCATGAAAAACAAACATTGCCCTTTGAAATAGCCCGGAGTGACTGATTAATGGTTAAAATTTTACCGACCTATACCACACATGTGGTTTAGTTTTGCCGAGTTTAACAGTTTACACCTGCGGCATGGGGGTCACAATCCGCCCACATAACAAGTGCGGTTAATTACCGTATTTTATTCATCATTATCGCGTGATTGATTAACCAGCAACGTGCGTAATCCAGCGGATTTATTGTTAATTTCTTGCCACTCTTGCTCTGGGTCAGAACCCGCCACGATACCGGCTCCGGCATACAGATGCAGCCATTGCTCCTCCACCCATGCCGAACGCAGGGTGACGCTGAACTCACTCTGCTTGAGTGAAAGATAGCCGGCCGACCCCGCATACCAGCCACGGGAAAAGGGTTCGTTTTCGGCAATAAACTGCCGAGCGATATTCCGTGGTAACCCCGCCACCGCCGCGGTGGGTTGCAATCGTTGCAAGCAATCGGTATCACTGGCCTGATTAAGCTGCGCATGAATGCGGCGGCGCAAATGCTGTACTTTGCGTAATCGAATAATCTCTGGTGGCATCACATCCACCGCTTCAACCCCACCTTGTAGACGCTGACAAATATCATCGACTACCAGTAAATTTTCGCGCTGATTTTTTTCATCACTCATCAGCCAATGAGCTAATTCAGTAGCTTGGCCAGTATCTTCATCATTTGACACCGTCCCCGCCAAGGCTTCGGTTTCCAAATGGCAAAGTTGGCGCAGATATAAGCGCTCCGGGCTGGAGCCTAAAAATGCCCGTGATGCATCAAAGCGCAACAGATAATGAAAACAGTGGTGATTAACCTGACGGCTGGCGGCCATAAAAGCCGGACAGGAGAGCGGTTTGTCCAGCCGCAAGCGAGTCGCCCGCGCCAGAACCACTTTTTCCATTTTTTGTTGCTCAATACTGCCCAGAGCTTGCTGAATCAAGCGGCTCCATTGCGGGTATTCCGGCATATGGCTGGCCTGTTCAACCACGGTATCCAGTGCGGGGAGCGGTTTAGCGGCAAGTAGTTGGTCAATAAAGGTGATAGCACGCAAGGCATCTTGCTGTAGGGAGGAATCACTGACCAGGTTAAGGGTCAAATGCGTGTTATTGCCGCGGCGCAATATTTCAATACGCGGTAAAAACAGAAAGCTGGTTTGTGTGCCTTGAGCTTCAGAATGAAGGCTATCAGCACCAGAGGCAGCAAGAGTGACTGGCTCAAATGCATTCAAACCCCAGACTCGCAGCCCGATGGTAGCACTGTGCTGTTGAATAAACTGATCAGCGGATTGCACATCATTAAACTGCCGGGTTTGGCCACAGACAGCAGCCTCTTCATGGCCTTCACGGTGGTGCCAATAAAATTGAGGGAAATGGCACTGAGCAGCTAACCACTCCAATAATTGGTTTCCCACTTGTCCCGGCGCGGGCAAGATAATTTGCCGAATACCGGCCTGGTCAGGGAAACCGGCACGCAACTTTTGCCGTAATTCACCTAACAAACCAGAAAGTTGCTTCACGACCACCTCGGCAAATCAACAGAAAGAGTGGGATTATACGGGCCATGAATAATAAAAAAAGTCAGATTGAAAAGTTATTGTTCGTTATCACACTAATATTTGATATCGGCACAAATCTTTACCTCTTAATGGGGGCTAAGGGCAGGAGTACACCTACCCTTAGCATGGGATAGTGGTGAGCGAAATACACAGAGAAAACACTCTAGCGGCGGGCGAGCAATAGCCCTATAACCAACCCTACTGTGGCGCCGATTCCCACACTGCACCACGGTTTTTCGCGGACATAATCGTCGGTACAGCACGCCAGCGCTTTTGCCCGTTTGATATAGCATTCACTGCGGCCACTCAAACGGTATTGAACCTCCTTTAAGGCTTTCTCCGCCCGCGCTTTGATTTCCTGATAACTTTCATCGGCAGCATCACCCGAGGCCCGCAGCACCTCTTCCAATGTATCCGTCAACATGGTCAAATCATCATCCAGTGAAGTTTGCTGTTCTCTATCTCGGTTCATATGCGTTCTCCATGATTGAAAAAAGAGCATCCTATAAGGATAGTCTATCTGGGGAGGGGCGGGGATGAGTTCGGATTGATGATGAGTTTGTGGGCACCTCCGTCGCCACTAATCTCATGTCGACTGAACCAAATCACCCAAATCAACCATAAACACTACATGCCCCCTGCTCTGCCCCGGTAAATTGCTCTCGCAACGCACCAAATAATTCTCGCCCAGCTCCGGCATGGAAAGCCGAGATATCTGGCCGTTCCACAGGGCGGCTGGCCAATTCGGTTTCATCGACTAACAATGAAAGTTCACCGCTAACACCATCCACCCGAACCCGATCGCCGTTGCGGATTTTTGCCAGTAAACCACCGCAATAAGCTTCTGGCGTCACATGAATTGCCGAGGGGACTTTGCCTGATGCACCAGATAAACGGCCATCGGTGACCAGCGCCACTTTAAAACCGCGATCCAATAATACGCCCAGTGGCGGCATCAACTTATGTAACTCCGGCATTCCAATGGCTCGTGGCCCTTGATAACGTACGACCACCACACAGTCGCGGTTCAACTCACCAGATTCAAATGCTGGCCCGACGTCGTGCTGGTTTTCAAATACCACCGCAGGCCCTTCGATAATTTGATGCGCATGAGGCACTGCTGACGTTTTCATCACCGCACGCCCCAAATTGCCACTTAATACTTTGGTCCCCCCATGTGGCGAGAAAGGCTGAGCCAAATGGGCAATAACCTGATCATCCAGTGACCGCACAGGCCCGCTGCGCCATTGCAGTTCCCCCTTTGCCAGATAGGGTTCTTGGGTGTAACGCTGTAAACCAAACCCAGCCACCGTATGGACATCTTCGTGCAGCAAACCACCTTGCAGTAGCTCTCTTACCAGCAATGCCACTCCCCCCGCAGCCTGAAAATAGTTAATATCTGCCGGGCCATTCGGGTAAATGCGACATAGCTGCGGGGTCACTTCTGACAGTTCGGAAAAGTCATCCCAATTAATGATAATGCCTGCCATGCGCGCCATCGCCACCAGATGCATGGTGTGATTGGTCGAGCCACCAGTGGCCAGCAGTGCCACGATGCCATTCACTACCACTTTTTCATCCACTAACTGGCCAACTGGTAGATAGTTGCCGCTAATTTGTGTCAAACGCGTGACCTGACGCGCCGCCGCCGCGGTCAAAGCATCACGCAGTGGCGTATTAGGCTGAATAAATGAAGAACCGGGTAAGTGCAGCCCCATCACTTCCATTACCATCTGATTCGAGTTGGCGGTGCCATAAAATGTGCAAGTGCCAGCGCTGTGATAAGAGGCGGCTTCCGCTTCCAACAATGCATGTCTGTCAACTTTACCCTCGGCATACAGTTGGCGTACCCGCACTTTCTCTTTATTAGATAAACCACTGCTCATTGGCCCCGCAGGAACAAAAACCGCCGGTAAATGGCCAAATGACAAAGCAGCCATCAGTAACCCCGGCACAATTTTGTCACATACCCCAAGATACAAAGCCCCATCGAACATGTTGTGAGACAGGCCAATTGCCGCAGACATGGCAATGACATCACGGCTCATCAGTGACAGCTCCATGCCATCTTGCCCTTGTGTCACTCCGTCACACATAGCGGGAACTCCCCCCGCAACCTGCCCGACCGCACCGACATCATGCAGTGCCTCTTTCAATTGTTGTGGGTAATGCTCATAAGGCTGATGGGCGGACAGCATATCGTTATAGGAAGTAATAATGGCAATATCGCTACGTACCATATTTTTCAATGCGGTTTTATCATCAGGTTGGCAGGCAGCAAAACCATGAGCCAAATTGCCACAGGCTAGTTGCGAACGGTGAACGGTATTCCCCTTTGCTGCACTAATGCGTTGCAAATAGGCCGTGCGAGTCGCCGCAGAACGCGCAGTAATACGCTGCGTGACGCGGATGAGAGTCGGGTTCATCGCCATTCCTTATTCACTCAAGGGAGCCAAAAGTTCAATACTGCCCGCAGGGAGGCCGATAAAATCCGCCAATACCAGCAACAGCAAATTGTGATCATCCAGATGTGGCGCGCCGGAAACATTAACGCTGCCGATAATACCGGCCTGTCTAACCTGTAGTGGGTATCCACCACCTAACGCGGCGTAATCTCGCAAACTGACACCATAACGCGCTTCCAGCGAGGTCTGGCGCTGTTGCAGCATTAACCCGGCGGCATAAGAACTGATACCCAGTAACTCCACCATATGGCGTTTGCGCCGTAGCCAGTCACTGTTTTCAGCAGTGGTGCCTGGCATGGCGTAACTGAATAATGTTTGCCCGTTCACGGTGATATTGATAGCCAGAGCCACACCTTGCCGTTCGGCCTGCTGCTTGATTTTTTCACCTAACTGCCAAGCTGTTTCATGATTGAAATGCGTCAACTGCAAAAGCTGTTGGTGCTGTTGGCAGTGGGTGAGTTGCTGCTGTAAGTTCATGAGATTCTCCGGTGATGAGCGGCGGCTGGGTTATCTCCCATCGATACCGCCTATCTGGCTTAAGCGCGTTTGGCTTTGGCTAAGTTTTTGTCAGCCATTCCTGTTCCCTTGGTGGTGACTTCAACGTCACACTCTTTTGGCAAGGTAAGCGTAATCAGCCCGGCAATAATCAAGGAGCCAGCTAACATGCAAACTGCCGCACTTTGGCCGTAGAAGAAAATCATCACCCCCACCAAATACGGGCCGCAGAATCCGCCCAGATTACCTAACCCGTTAATCACACCACGCGCGCCCCCCGCCACTTCAGGTATCGCAATGCGCCCCGGAATTGACCAGAATGGACTCGTTGCTGCTTTAAGGAAGAAACCACACACCACTAACGCCAAATACGAGACCAGTACGTTGTGACGGAAAATCACCGATGTCACCAGACCCGCGGCAAAACAAAACAGGGAAATCATAATCAACAGGCGGCGTTTCCCGGTTTTATCCGACAACGCAGAGATGACGTAAATACCGGCGGTAGTCGCAATAAAAGGCAAAATCGCCAGAACACCCACGGAGGCCATATTGCCGCCAGTCAGATTCTTTAAAATAGTGGGTAACCACAAGGTGTAGCCATAATCCCCTGTCTGATAAAAAAAGTTTAGTGCGACCAACTTCATCAAACCTCTATTGAGGAAAACAGCTTTGAGTGGGGCGTTAGTTACTGGCGTATCCAGCATCCGTTCAGCACGCTCCCGCGCCAGCTCTGTGACCAAATAATCACGTTCTTTGGCGGACAACCATTTGGCCTCTTCTGGCCGGTCACTGATAACAAACCACCACATCACCAGCACCACGGCTGATAGTGACCCTTCCAAAAAGAACAACCAACGCCAATCGAGTGCATTAATGATAAAGCCAGATAGCGGAGCGGTGAACATGCCTCCTATCGGGGCAAACATCATCACGAAAGCATTCGCGCGACCAATCTCACGTTCTGGGAACCAGTTACTGACCATGGTCAATACCACCGGCAACATGCCGCCCTCAGAAACCCCCAGAACAAAGCGCAGGAATAACAATTGATAATGGTTAGTGACAAAACCCGTCAGAATCGATACAACTGCCCAGACAGCAAGAGAATAAGCAATGAATTTTCTGCCACTACCATGAACGGCAATACGGCCGCCGGGTACTTGTAAAAATAAATAACCAATAAAGAAAATACCGCCCGCTAAACCGGCCATTTGGCTGGTAATAGCCAGATCGCTTTCCATACCGCCCGGTAGGGCAAAACTAATATTGACCCGGTCCATAAAAGAAATAATACAAGCAATCATTATTGGAACAATAACGCGGAACCAACGGGCATTAGGGATCTTGCTGTCCATATATATACGCCTTATGATAATAGCAAAGTATTACCCTGCACCAAGAATAAAGGTGCAAGGTAGGGCGAAAGCAAATAATAATATTTGCTGCTGTTAATTAAATTTCACGAAATATTTTTATTATGATGACTATTTAATTTATTTATAAACGATGGCCGTTGGCGCTTTTTCACCCGAGAAGTGAGCAAGAATATTAGAGAAGACAATATCACTCATTTGAATTCGAGTTTCTGTCGTGGCGCTGGCAATATGCGGCAGTAACACAACGTTATCCATTTCAATTAAGGCCTGAGGCACATTAGGTTCATCTGCAAAGACATCCAAACCAGCACCACCAATTTCTTGCTGTTGCAATGCATGAATTAAATCATCCTGATTAACCATACTGCCGCGAGCAATATTGATCAGCAGCGCATGATTTGGCATCACAGCAAAAGTGGTTTTATTCACCAGACCGGCGCTGTCTTTCCCGCCTGAAATAGCAACGACCAGAATATCGCTTTGCTGGGCAAGACTCATTAAGTCTGGCACATATTGGTAGGGCAAACTCTCGATGTGCACCGTGTCGGTATAAGCAATTTGCATATCGAAACCCACGGCACGGCGGGCAATCGCTTGGCCTATGCGCCCCATCCCGAAGATCCCCAAACGCTTGCCGGTCACTTTAGAGGAGAGTGGTAGGCTGCTGTGTGGCCACTGCCCGGCACGCAGGAATTTATCGGCCTGACATAAACGGCGAGAGGTGGCAATAATCAGTCCTAGCGCGGTGTCAGCCACATCGTCAGTCAGTACACCCGGCGTTGTGGTCACAATGATATTGCGCTCACGCGTCATATCCAGATCCACTGCGTCCGTGCCCACACCGAATATTGAGATAATCTGTACTTCGGGTAATAACGCCAGCACTTCGTTGGTTACACCGATATCACCGCGGGTCACAATGCCTTTGATATTCTTGCCCTGCTCTGCCAGAAATTCAGTGGGATCAGTCATCTGGAAAAGTTTATGAACCGTAAAATTTTGTTCCAGCTTCTGCGTTAAATAGTCCATTACTGGAGCGATGATCAATACGGCTTGTTTGCTGTTTTTCATTACGAGTACCTGATTATGTCAATAAATCAAAAACCAGAATGGCGACAGGTAATCATCGGATGATTGAGCCATTCAGCGAATATCGTTATGAGACCTGTTTTCAATGTTTTATTTTGTGATGTGGGTCACTGTAAATCATGTTAAGAAAACATGTTACCGGTAACGTGACCGACTTATCATTGCCAAGGCTGAATTGTTTCAGCTAATCAAATACGCGTTAATAAGTCATGTAATGCCTTAACCAAAATGTTATCGGTTGGCACTGTTTGTTATGGCGAGAGATAGCCTGATGATGGGGAAATCACTGGAAGCGACTCACTGTTTACGTAGCACAATAATAGTGAGTCGCTGTAGAACGCGGCTTTCGAATGGCCGTGGAGATCTTAGATAGTCCCACCGAGTGAGATACGATAATGAAGGTCAACCTGTTCAATTGTCGGTATTTTTTTGATTTTCTTAATCAATATTTCAGCGGCAACTTTACCCATTTCAAAACGCGGCGTCGTGACACTGGCCAATACTGGCGTGGTTGCCTGACCAATATCCAAGCCATGAAAGCCAGAGATTGCCATTTCTGCTGGTACTGCGATGCCCAATTTTAAGCATTCCTGTAACACGCCAACCGCCATATCATCATTAGTGCAAAAAATTGCATCGACCTGCGGATACATTTGCCGTGCCAATGCCAACATACCAGCCCCAATAGAGACTGAAGAAACTTTGTTCGGTGTAATATGCAAAGGCGAGAAACCGGCATCACTCATTGCTTGGCTATATCCTTGATAACGTTTGCGATCTCGTACATCAGACATGGAACCAAAGTAGACAATATTCTGTTTCCCACTGGCCAGCAGCGTTGCTGTCATGTCATAAGCGGCCTGATAATTATTAAACCCCACCGTAATACGGTCGAACTGAGGTTCCAAATCCATCACTTGCGCTACCGGAAGTTCTGCGGCATTCAAATACTTATCAGCCCGTAATGTATGTTCAGAGTCAGTCAAAATCATCCCTGAAATTTGGCAAGACAGCAGATTAATTATCTGCTCCTCTTCACGTTCTTTATTGTAGTTATAGTTAACCACGAGCGTTTGGTAGCCGCTGGCCGCCGTCACTGATTCAATTCCAGCCAGTAGATCGGAGAAAATCTGGTTATTAAAGGAAGGCACTAAAATGCCAATACGCGGAGTCTTTTGATTAAGGCTGGTTTCCCCGTCAGAATCAGCACTGTAATTGACTTCTGTCATCACCTGAGCAATACGCTCACCGGTCTCTGGAGCCACTTTTTCCGGCGTGCGTAAGTAGCGGCTGACAGTCATTTTGGTCACGCCTGCAAGTAACGCGATATCCTGTAACGTAACACGCTGGTTTTTCATGGCATATACCTGGAACAAGAGTGCGGGAAGAGTGAAATGATTATGCACTGTTAGTGCGGATAATGAAAAGCATGTTACGGGTTAAAAATGGCATAACAGCCAAGAGCTCTATTATTAAGTTATTTTATTATCAATAAGTTAATCTGTAACTATCTCCCCATGTGAGTAAACTCCGTGCGGATAGCGTTATTTTCTCCTCATGAAGGCGATATTGCTCACGTTAGCGGTAACAGGCTGCTGTAACATGATTTAAAGTGATCTGCATCACAGTTTACTAAAGTGAAAAACGGTCTGATAGGCATATGTTTTCAAGCAGCCAATTGACTATTTTTATATTAATAACAGTTAATCGGCCACTATTTTTATTCGGCAACAATACTTATTGTATATGACGTTTAATTAACGCCATCAGGAATTTATTATGAAAAATTTGTTTTCTTTAGAAAAACGCAGAGTATTAATTACCGGTTCGGCACAAGGTATTGGATTTTTATTGGCAAAAGGACTCGCTGAATTTGGAGCCGAAATTATTATTAATGATATTACCGCTGAACGTGCAGAAAAAGCGGTGGCTGAATTACGTAACGAGGGGGTTATTGCTCATGCAGCAGCATTTAATGTGACTGACCATGATGCAGTGAATGAGGCTATTACACAAATAGAAAGTCGCATTGGTACTATTGATGTTTTAATTAATAATGCGGGTATTCAACGCCGCCATGCTTTTACTGAATTCCCAGAAAAAGATTGGGATGACGTTATTGCCGTAAACCAAAAATCTGTATTTTTGGTTTCACAAGCGGTCTCTCGTTATATGGTTCAGCGCCAACGCGGCAAGATTATTAATATTTGCTCGATGCAAAGTGAACTAGGCCGAGACACTATCACCCCGTATGCCGCCTCTAAAGGGGCAGTCAAAATGTTGACTCGTGGAATGTGTGTCGAGCTAGCCCGATATAACATTCAGGTCAACGGGATCGCTCCGGGTTATTTCAAAACAGAGATGACGAAAGCACTGGTGGATGATAAAGCCTTCACTGATTGGCTGTGCAAACGGACTCCAGCGGCCCGTTGGGGTGATCCAGAAGAGTTGATTGGTGCGGCGGTGTATCTCTCTTCAAAAGCCTCTGATTTTGTTAATGGTCACCTGCTGTTTGTCGATGGCGGCATGCTGGTTGCAGTCTGATAGGTACTGAGGGAAGTTATGTCCGGTAAATGCATTATTGTCATGGGCGTCTCCGGCACGGGAAAATCCTGTGTCGGGCAGGCGTTGGCGCAAAAATTGAATGCCAAATTTATTGATGGCGATGATTTGCACCCACGCGCCAACATTCAAAAAATGGCATCAGGCCAGCCTCTGAATGATCAAGACCGTGGGCCTTGGCTGGAACGGCTAAGCGATGTGGCCTATAGCCTGCAACAAAAAAATGAAGTGGGTTTTCTCGTGTGCTCGGCATTGAAAAAGCAGTATCGCGACCGTCTGCGCGAAGGTAATCAGGGGATTCGTTTTTTGTGGTTGACTGGCGATTACGATTTGGTATTGCACAGAATGCAGCAGCGGGCTGGACATTTTATGCCGGAAAGCCTGTTAAAAAGCCAGTTTGCAACACTCGAAGTACCCGATGCTCGCGAGCCTGATGTGGTTGCCATTGATATTTCGCCTGACATTGTCGGTGTGGTTGAACACTGCATCACCGCGTTAAAACAAGAAAGCAAGGTGAGCCACTGCGCTTAAGCTCCTCCAGTACCATGCTGATATAAAAACAATGCTGATGTAAGAATATAGGAATTATTATGATACTTGATGAACTGAAAAACGCAGTGAATAACCCACTCTACCCTGAGGCTATCCGTCGTACACTGGCAGCAATCAACAAACTGGATTTAGCCAATTTGCCTGCCGGTGAACGCGATATTGAAGGTCGGGAGATTTATCTCAATCATATTATTGCTACAACTAAGCCATTGTATGAACAACCCCCTGAATTACATCATTATTACATTGATATTCATATTCTGCTGGAAGGTAATGAAGTGATTGGTGCTTCCCCCACCACTCAGGGCCAGCGTCCGACAATGGATTTTGATACTGAGCGAGATTATGGCTTATTTGAAGGGATCACCACAGAAACCCTGCTAACTCTGGCCCCCGGAGATATCGCGATTTTGTTCCCCGGTGAATTGCATCGTCCAATGGGAACATTGGCCGAAATTACCCCACTACGCAAGCTGGTGGTTAAGGTTGCTCATCATCTGCTGTGATGTCATTTGAGTTGTAGCGAAATGACCGTTCGGTTGTTAAAACGCATAGCTTCATGCGTGGCACCATAAGCGATGGGGCACTGACAACCGAATCAGCCAGTTAGCCAAATTTCATCTCTTATTTTGTGTCCGCCGAGGGTGATAAAGAAGCCTCTTTCCCCGGACGACTCCGTCTAGCGGCCAGCCATAACCCGCTATTTTTCATGGCATAACCAAACACGGCTCCGACTAACAATGAAGCCACCACTAATTTCCAATCCCCATTGCCTGCAAAGGTGGCGCAGGCACCGATAAACGTGCCGGGGACAAACGATAACCACTGCTGGCACGCCTGAATACACATCAAAAATGCCACAATGCCTGTCAACATATATCCAAGTATGGTCCATTCAGGTTGCAATGCGCTGCCCTGAATAATCATCATCGCCCAGAACACACCGCTCATGCAGGTGAGCAACGTGATAAGCAACCCTCTCAGCCCCCCTTGCGGGCAAGCGAAATACGCGGTGCAACCAAGAAAACCCGCCCAACTGATAAGCCCCAAGCTGACCGCAACCCAGCCCCAAATACCCGAGAGAATGCCAGTGGTAATGGCAATCATCAGAATAATGTTCATCAGTGTGTACCCGCGCAAAAGAGTGAGACAAAACGTTCATTGGATGAAAGCCGCGCAGTTTACCTGAGTTTAGGTCATAATTTATCGATTTAAATCACATTAATAATGACACAAATAATTTAATTTCATATTTAATGTGATTTTTATCTCAAATACCATTCTTGTACTTTTATGGCTTGAGTCGCGAAAAAATCTGAATAACTTGAAATAATCTTAATAGCCTATAAAAGAAAAACCCCCTGTCAGTCGAAACTCACAGAGGGTTTTGTTTGGCTTCAGCGCACAGTTACATCAGCGGCTGGGCCATTTGAACCAGTGTAATCAACGGTTGTGGATAAATACCCAACACCAGTACCAAAATCGCGGAAATCAGTACCACTACACCACCGGCTGTCAGTGCCCAGTTGTTTGGTGTGTCGCGAACCAATGTTTCTGGCGCGCTAAGGTACAAACTAACAGTGACACGCAGGTAGTAATATAGGCCAATAGCGCTGCCCAATACCACCGCACCGGTCAGCCACCATAAGTTTGCACTGACACCCATTGCGACGACAAAGAACTTACCGATAAAGCCCAGAGTCATTGGGATCCCGGCCAGTGACAGCATCATCACGGTCATCACTGCAGACAGGATTGGCTTATGCCAGAACAACCCGCGATAGGAGAACAGCGACTCAGCATCCGGGCCTTTGTACGGACTGGACATCAAGCTGACCACACCGAAAGCCCCCAAGCTGCTGAACAAGTAACCCGCCAGATACACACCCACTGTTTCCAGTGCTAACTGGTGGGTTTGGACTGCCACCAGCGCAATCAACAAATAGCCAAGATGCGCAATTGAGGAGTAGCCTAGCAGACGCTTGATATTGGTCTGGCTGATTGCCATCAGGTTACCGAACAGAATCGATGCCACCGCAATCAGTGAAAGCACCAAACGGACCGCTTCACTGTCAGCCGCTGGCGCATACAGGAACAAGCGCATCACGACGGCAAAAATGGCAATCTTACTGGCTGTTGCCAAGAAGGTCGATACCGGAGCTGGTGCGCCCTGATACACATCTGGCGTCCAAAGTTGGAATGGCACCAGTGACAATTTAAAGCCGAGGCCGACAATCATCATTCCTAGGCCGGCCAGAATCAGCGGCTGATGGATAACCGAGTCACTCAGGCTTTTGCCCAAACCGGCGAAAGACAGACTACCGGATTCTGCATACAGCAGCGCCATCCCGAACAGCAGGAATGAAGAGGCTGCCGCCGACAGCAGCATGTATTTGATACTGGCTTCCAGCGAACGCTTCTGGCGATAGGCATAACCAATCAGACCAAACAGCGGCAAGGAGATCAGTTCGATACCCAAGAACAGCGAGGCCAGATGATTAGCACTGGCTAACAGAATGCCGCCCATGGCTGCGATCAGCACCAGTAGATAGAACTCTTCGCGGTTATCTGGGTAGCCATTAAGCCACGGATAAGCAAAGGTACTGGTTGCCAGACTGGCAACAATTACCAGCCCTGTGTAAAACATCGAATAGCCGTCAACCCGCATCAGCGGCGTGACATCCATCGGCCCGACTTGACCGACAAAGTAGAGTGACAGCAGTGCCAGGTTAAGCCCGATAACCGTCAGAGTGGCGTTAATAAAGTGATCGCGTCGCCACGCAATGGACAGCATCACAACCACCACCGTCAATCCGACGATCAACAGCGGTAGCATTGCGATCAGTTGTTGAGGAGTTATTGTCATGGCGAATTACGGCCTTGTTGTTGGAATAGATGAAGCTGAGAACCACTGCTGTACATTACTCATCGCAGCATGTGAAGTGTCGAGAATTGGCTGCGGGTAAACCCCCAGCAAGACTAACAACACCACTAACAGCAGGATGATGGACAGTTCCCTTGCACTCATGCCCGGTAATGCTTCTTGTGATTTTGGCGCGCCGTAATAAGCACGCTGCATCATAATCAGCGAGTAAACCGAAGCAAAAACCAGCCCGAAAGTCGAGATAACCGTGATAACTGGAACGACTTGGAAGCTGCCGAACAGGATCATAAATTCACCCACGAAGTTACCGGTGCCCGGCATCCCCAAAGTGGCTACCGCGAAGAACAACGACAGCGCAGGCAAATATTTGATTCGACCCCACAGGCCGCCCATTTGGCGCATATCACGTGTATGCAGGCGCTCGTATAGCTGACCACAAATGATGAACATACCCGCGGCAGAAAGACCGTGAGCAATCATCTGGATAACCGCACCTTGGTAGGCCAGTTGGCTGCCGGTATAAATGGCAATCAGGACAAAGCCCATGTGCGATACGCTGGTATAAGCAATCAGACGTTTGATATCCGTCTGGCAGAATGCCATCCATGCGCCATAGAAGATACCGACAACACCCAACCACATGGCGATAGGGGCAAATTCAGCAGAGGCATTTGGGAACAATGGCAAGCTGAAACGCAGCAAACCATAAGCGGCGGTTTTCAGCAAAATCCCAGCCAAGTCGACAGAACCTGCTGTCGGTGCCTGACTATGCGCATCGGGTAACCAACCGTGTAATGGCACCACAGGCATTTTTACCGCGAAAGCGATAAAGAAGCCTAGCATCAGCAGATATTCCACATTGTGGGACATCGGCGTTTTCAGCAGGTCTTCGTAGTTGAATGTCCAGATGCCGGTGGCGTTGTAGTGCACAAACACCAACCCCAAAATGGCAATCAACATAATCAGGCCACTGGCCTGGGTATAGATGAAGAACTTGGTCGCTGCCGCGATGCGCGTTTTACCATCCGATGCTTTGTGACCCCACAAGGCAATCAGGAAGTACATCGGCACCAACATCATTTCCCAGAAGAAGAAGAACAGGAACATGTCGATGGCAAGGAACACGCCGATAACCCCACCCAGAATCCACAACAGATTCAGGTAGAAGAACCCCTGATTGCGCTGAATTTCACGCCACGAACAGAGGATAGCCAGCACACCCAGTAGGCCGGTCAACACGACCATCAGCAGTGACAACCCATCTAAAGCCAGATGGAAAGCAATGCCGAACCGTGGGATCCACGGCAAGGTGAATTCTGATTGCCACTGCGGGATACCCGCCGGATTAATCAGTGAATAGCTGCCCTGCACCCACAGTTGCAGAGAGAGCACCAATGTCAGCCCCATCGCGAGTAGCGCTATCCAGCGCGGTACTCTAGTACCGAAGCGCTCACACTGCCAAGACAGTAAGCCGCCGATAAAGGGGATAAGAATTAGCCAAGGTAATAGCATGGCGTTTTGTGTCCCTAATTAAACGAAAAGCAACAGAGCCAGTACAACGACTGCACCCAAACCCATAGACGCGACATACCAACGCACCTGTCCATTTTCACTGACGGTCAGACCGCGATTACTCCAGCGCGAAAGTATCGCTGGGGTATTCATCAGTGAGTTCAGCGGATCACGTTGCAACAGTCTTGCAATCCACAGATACGGGCGAACAAATACGTTGTGGTACAGCCAGTCGAAACCCCACGCATGGAACCACCAGACCGTAAAGAAGCGGCCCGGTGCACTTTGCGCAATGCTGTTTACCCACTGACGTTTGCCCAGATACAGTACCGCCGCCAGTGCAATGCCTACCACAACCAGTACGCCAGAGAAGATCTCCAGCGGCATTTTGCCCTCTTCACCGAAGTGAAGCTCTGGCAATACGCCCGCCAGTGGTGGTGTTATCAGCGCACCAACAAATGTTGACAGCACCAGCAACACAATCAGCGGCAAGCTATGGGTGATCCCTTTGACCGGATGCGCTTTGGTTTTTGGCTCGCCGTGGAACACAATGAAAATCATACGGAAGGTATACAGCGCGGTGAGGAATGCCCCAACCAAGCCTGCAACCATCAGATTGATATGGCCACTGGCCAATGCGCCCCACAGAATTTCGTCTTTACTGTAGAAGCCTGCGGTGACGATTGGCAATGCTGCCAGCGCTGCACCACCCACCAGGAAGCAGATATAAACCAACGGGATAGTCTTACGCAGACCGCCCATTTTGAAGATATTTTGTTCGTGGTGACAGGCCAGAATGACTGAACCGGAAGAGAGGAACAGTAAGGCTTTGAAGAAAGCATGGGTCATCAGGTGGAAAATCGCCGCATCCCACGCCTGAACGCCCAGCGCCAAGAACATGTAGCCAATCTGGCTCATGGTGGAATAGGCCAAGACCCGTTTGATATCGGTTTGTACCAAGGCGGCAAAACCTGCCAACACTAGGGTAACCGCCCCAATAATCCCTACCAGATGCAGAACTTCCGGTGCCATCAGGAACAGGCCGTGAGTACGGGCAATCAGATAGACCCCAGCGGTAACCATGGTTGCCGCATGGATAAGAGCGGAAACCGGTGTTGGACCCGCCATCGCATCCGCCAACCAAGTTTGTAACGGCAACTGCGCCGATTTACCCACTGCGCCACCCAATAACATTAGCGTCGCCCAAGTAATGGCGGTGGAGCCCATTTCCAGTTTCTGCGGTGCTAATACCATCAGCTCACGAATGTTCAACGTACCCAGTTCTTGGTAAAGGATAAACAAGGCGATGGCCAAGAACACGTCACCGACACGGGTCACGATAAAGGCTTTCATCGCTGCTGCACCGTTAGCCGGATTGGTATAGTAGAAACCAATCAGCAAGTAACTGCACAGCCCTACCCCTTCCCAACCCAAATACATCAGCATCAGGTTATCCGCCAACACCAAGACCACCATACTGGCGATAAACAGGTTGGTGTAAGCGAAGAAGCGTGAGTAGCCCTCTTCCCCACGCATATACCAAGAGGCGTACATGTGGATCAGGAAGCCCACTCCAGTGACCACAGACAACATAGTCAGTGACAAGCCGTCTAGTGTCAGCGTCAGCGGAATGTTGAACGTACCAACAGACATCCAGTTCCACAGTGTTTGGTTAAACACTTGTACCCCGGTTGCCTTTTGGCTCAGGAAATCCACTGCGACATACAGAGTCACCAGCGCCGTCAGACCAATAGAGCCAACCCCGACAGTGGCGGAGGTGTTTTCAGACCAACGCCCACGGGAGAATGCCAACAGCAAGAAGCCCAGCAGTGGCAGCAGAATTGTTAAATATAATAGGTTCATCCGCGCATCTCACTGACTGTGTCGATATTCAGAGTATGACGGCGACGATACAGCTGTAACAGCAATGCCAGACCAATACTGGCCTCCGCTGCTGCCAGTGTGATCGCCAGGATATACATCACCTGACCGTCAGCCTGACCCCAATAACTGCCCGCCACAACAAAGGCGAGCGCCGCTGCGTTGATCATCACTTCAAGGCTTATCAGCATAAACAGCAGGTTGCGACGAATCAGCAACCCTGTCAGCCCCAGCACAAACAGAATGGCCGCCAAAATCAGGCCATGTTGTAGAGGGATCATGCTTGTTCCTCCGTTTTTCTTTTCGCTGATTCACTGGCACCTAGCACTTCACCCGGCTTATGTTCACGCCCGATATGGAAGGCAACCACCAGCCCTGCCAGCAATAGCATTGAAGCCAGCTCAACGGCCAGCACATAAGGGCCAAACAAGCTAATACCGACGGCTTTGGCATCCACCATTTCACCGCTGATACCCGAGTCACTGACTGAACTAATGGCGTAAATCAGCACTGATAACAGCACCAAGGCCAATAAACCAGGACCAATCCACAAGCTTGGTTTCAGCCAGTCGCGCTCTTGTTGTTCGACATTGCCAAGGTTGAGCATCATCACCACGAACACGAACAGCACCATAATGGCACCGGCGTACACGATGATTTCCAACGCACCGGCGAAGTAAGCCCCCAGCGAGAAGAACACTGCCGAAATAGCCAGCAGGGAGATAATCAGGTACAGCAGCGCATGTACCGGGTTGGTATGAGTGATAACGCGAATAGTCGCCACCACTGCCACCAATGCTGCAATATAAAATGCAAATTCCATGGAAGCTGGCTCCTAAGGCATCAGACCTTTAACGTCGATCGGTTTGGCTTCATTTTCGGCTTCGCCTTTCTGCTTGCCATCAATCGCCATACCGGACATCCGGTAGAAGTTATATTCCGGATATTTACCCGGCCCCGAGATCAACAGATCTTCTTTCTCATACACCAGATCCTGGCGTTTGAATTCACCCATTTCGAAATCCGGCGTAAGCTGGATAGCGGTCGTTGGGCAAGCCTCTTCACACAGACCACAGAAAATGCAGCGGGAGAAGTTGACACGGAAGAACTCCGGATACCAACGGCCATCTTTGTGTTCGGCTTTCTGCAATGAAATACAGCCAACCGGACAAGCAACAGCACACAGGTTACAGGCAACACAGCGCTCTTCACCATCGGGATCGCGCGTCAGCACAATTCGACCACGGTAGCGCGGTGGCAGGTACACCGGTTCTTCTGGATACATTTGGGTTTCGCGCTTGTGGAAGGCATGAAGGCCAATCATCCACAGGCTGCGCACTTGGGTGCCGAAACCAACCACTAACTCTTTCAACGTCATGGTTCATTCACCCCTTATTGAGCGTTGTACAAAATGACCGCGGCTGTCGCCAGCAGATTCAGCAGGGTCAACGGCAGGCAAACTTTCCAGCCGAATGACATCACTTGGTCATAACGTGGGCGCGGCAAGGATGCACGGATCAGAATGAACATCACCATGAAGAAAGCCGTTTTCAGCGCAAACCAGATAAATGGCGGCAAGAACGGACCTTGCCAACCACCGAAGAACAAGGTGACTATCAGAGCAGAGACGGTCACGATACCGATGTATTCACCGACGAAGAACAGACCGAATTTCATCCCGGAATATTCAATGTGGTAACCATCGGCCAGTTCTTGTTCAGCTTCTGGCTGGTCAAAGGGATGACGGTGACAGACTGCAACACCCGCAATGGCAAAGGTCACAAAGCCAAAGAATTGCGGGATAACATTCCAGACGTGCTCCTGAGAGTTAACAATATCCTGCATATTGAACGAGCCTGCTTGTGCCACGACACCCATCAGCGATAAGCCGAGAAACACTTCGTAGCTCAGGGTTTGTGCAGATGCACGCATCGCCCCTAACAGAGAATACTTGTTATTACTGGACCAACCGGCGAACAGCACGGCGTATACCGCCAGCCCCGCCATCATCAGGAAGAACAAAATACCGATATTCAGGTCTGCAACCGCCCAAGTCGGGCTGACTGGGACAATAGCAAAAGAGAGCAGCAGTGAGGTAAAGGCGATAACCGGTGCCAAGGTAAAGATGGCCCGGTCAGAGAAGCGCGGTACCCAGTCTTCTTTGAAGAACATTTTGATCATGTCAGCAACCAGCTGCAATGACCCGCCCCAACCAACACGGTTTGGCCCGTAACGGTTTTGGAATAGGCCTAGCAGGCGGCGCTCGCCAAAGCTCATAAATGCGCCGCAAGTCACTACCACCAACAGAATCACTACCGCTTTCAGGACAGAGATTAAAATCTCAATCAATTCAGGGGTAAACCAGCTCATAGTACTGCCTCCCGCAGATTCTCAACACGCGCACCCACCATAATTGGTGGAATGCCCGGTAAGCCAAGCGGCAAGCCGACCTGACCTTGAGCCAAGGTTTCACTCAGACGTACTGGCAGGCGCAGAGTCTGACCCGCGCAGTTGAACTCCACCAGCGTACCGAGATTAACCCCGAGTGTGGCAGCATCAGCCGGATTGACCATCACGTAAGGTGCAGGCATCCGTTGTTGAATCACATCTGAACGCTGAGACATCTCTTCACTACCAAACAGGTGGTAGTAAGGTGCTATCTGCCAGCTTTGAGCATGGGCGGTAAAGGCCGCAGGAACTGAATCAAAGTAACCGAGCGTTCCCTCCCCCGCTTCAATCAGGCGGACACCGGGATCGCCAAAGCGCAAATTGCCACCCACTTCTGCCTGGAATTTGTTCCATGCTTGCGGTGAGTTCCAACCTGGTGCCCAAGCAAATGGAATCTGCTGACGATCCGCCAGTGGGCTGTTGTTCCCTTCCATTGAGAAGGCAAACGGCGTGTCGATATCTTGTGGCTGACGCGGTTCATGCACACTAATATCTGCGCGCATAGCAGTACGACCACTGTAACGAATCGGCGATCGTGCCAGTTTCTGACCACGAATGCGGAATGTGGCATCGGGTGCGGCATCAACAATACCGGCTAACTGCGGCAATGCAGCCACACAAGCTTGAATCACGTGGTCAAGCTGAGTCCAGTCCACATGGCGGCTGGTATAAGTTGAGTGCAGGGAATGCAACCAACGCCAGCTCTCCAGCATAATGCTGCGGTTTTCAGGTTTTTTCGGATCATCATAGTAAGTCGGGTCATACACTTGGAAGAAGCGCTGAGCGCGACCTTCCTGATTGACCAATGTTCCGTCGCTTTCTGCAAAACTGGCCGCAGACAGAATCAAATCGGCTTTATCCATAATCGCCGTGCGCTGGTGATCGACCACAATCAGATTGGCTGTTTTCTCCAATGCAGCATCGACTTTGTCTTTTGCTGCGTGGCGATACAGGTCGTTTTCCATCACGATAACGCTGTCCGCATCACCTTGAGTCAACAATTCCAGCGCTTGATCCAGTGAACCGCCACCGATCATTGACAGACCCATGCTGTTGGCAGCACTGGCAACAAAGGTGATGCCCACATCAGAACCACGGACTTTCAACGCTTTCGCCACGTTGGCTGCCGCTTCAATAATGGCATCGCTACCCGCACTGCTACCGGTAATAATCAGTGGTTTCTTCGCACCGGCCAGCGCCTGTACGATGATATCCACTTTACCTTTCAGATCTTTTGACAGGTCATCAACCGCAGGTGCGGATTCATCCAGCGCATGGGCAATAGCAAAGCCTAGGCGAGCTTGATCATCCACTGGTGCACGATAATTCCATGCCGCAATATCATCCATGCGGGTGTTATCAACGTTGGTGATAAACAGTGGGTGTTTGGCATGCTGACCAATGTTCATAATGGCGGCAATTTGCCAGTCAGCCACTTTTTGTGCAGCGGCCATTTCACGCGCTTTGCCTTTCACTGCCTGACGGACAGACAAGGCGATGCGTGCGCCTGTCTGGGTCAAATCTTCACCCAGAATCAGCACGGCATCGTAACTTTCAATTTCGCGTAATGCAGGCGTGTAAATACCGCCCTCACGCAGCACTTTCAGCATCAGTTGTAGGCGTTGTTGTTCACCTGCGGCGATCCCGGTGTAGAAGTTTTCAGCCCCCACCAATTCACGCAACGCAAAGTTACTTTCCAAACTGGCGCGCGGTGAACCAATACCGATGGTTTTCTTCGCCTGACGCAGAATATCCGCCGCACCTTGCATCGCTTGTTCCGCGTTCAGGTGGATCCAGTCATTGCCACGCAATTGCTGTGGCTGACGTGGGCGGTCCTTGCGGTTGACATAGCCATAACCAAAGCGGCCACGGTCACACATAAAGTAGTGGTTTACCGTACCGTTGTAGCGGTTTTCAATGCGACGCAATTCACCATAACGTTCACCTGGGCTGGTATTGCAACCCACGCTGCACTGCTGGCAGATACTTGGCGCGAACTGCATATCCCACTTACGGTTATAACGCTCGGAGTGAGTTTTGTCGGTGAAGACACCTGTCGGGCACACTTCGACCAAGTTACCTGAGAACTCGCTTTCCAGCGTGCCACTCTCGGTACGACCAAAATAGACGTTATCGTGCGCGCCGTAGACACCGAAATCTGTGCCATCAGCGTAATCTTTGTAGTAACGCACACAGCGATAACAGGCGATACAGCGGTTCATTTCATGTGAGATGAACGGGCCGAGATCCTGATTTTGGTGCGTCCGTTTGCTAAAGCGATAACGGCGGAAACTGTGACCGGTCATCACTGTCATATCTTGCAAATGACAGTTCCCTCCCTCTTCACAGACCGGGCAATCATGTGGGTGGTTAGTCATCAACCATTCAACCACACTCTCACGGAACGCTTTGGCTTCGCCGTCATCAATGGAAATAAAGGTTCCATCGGTAGCCGGGGTCATACAGGACATCACCAAACGCCCACGGGTGTCGTCTGCATTTTGGTATTGCTTTACCGCACATTGGCGGCAAGCGCCGACGCTTCCCAGCGCCGGATGCCAGCAAAAATAAGGAATATCGAGTCCAAGGGAGAGACAAGCTTGTAACAGGTTGTCGGCCCCGTTTACGTCGTATTCTTTGCCGTCTACATGAATCGTAGCCATATCAGCATGCTTCCAAGTGGCCTGAAATAATCCTTGTCCTTTACGTTGCTGCGACGTTGGCCGCCACGCAAATTATTGGGTTATGTTCAGGCATTAATTATAAAAACTTTCTTATCTGGCACACCGAGACGCCACATTTAATGCATCTCATGTGAGCCAAGGTGTCACCAGCGCTGCTTCAGCAAGTTGTTCGGTTGAATACCACTTATGGCTCGGGTGTTGCCATAGTCTTTAGCGGCGATCCCGGCTTCGAATTCTTCCCGGAAATATTTGATCGCACTTTGTAGTGGTTCTACCGCGCCCGGCGCGTGAGCACAGAAGGTTTTTCCCGGCCCCAAGAAGCGGCACAGTTGCTCCAGCGTCTCGATGTCGCCCGGCTGACCTTCGCCGCGCTCCAGTGCACGCAGGATCTTCACGCTCCATGGCAAACCATCGCGGCAAGGTGTACACCAGCCACAAGATTCACGGGCGAAAAACTCTTCCAAATTGCGCACCAGCGGGACCATACCAATTTCGTGGTCTACCGCCATCGCCAGTGCAGTTCCTAAACGGCTGCCTGCTTTAGCAATATTCTCGAAATCCATCGGCAAATCTAAATGGTCGGCGGTCAGGAAGTCAGTCCCTGCACCACCTGGCTGCCAAGCTTTGAATTTCAAACCATCGCGCATACCGCCCGCATAATCTTCTAGAATTTCACGGGCAGTGATACCAAACGGCAGTTCCCACAGACCTGGATTTTTCACCCGGCCAGAGAAGCCCATCAGTTTAGTACCGGCATCGTTACTTTTACCGGCAGTGATCCCTTGGTACCACTCAACACCATGCTCAAGAATGGCGGGGACGTTACACAGCGTCTCCACGTTATTCACGCAAGTCGGTTTGCCCCAAACACCAGAAGATGCAGGGAAAGGTGGTTTAGAACGAGGGTTAGCTCGACGACCTTCTAGCGAGTTAATCAACGCGGTTTCTTCACCGCAGATGTAACGGCCAGCACCGGTATGGACAATCAGCTCGAAATCAAAACCGCTGCCCATGATATTTTTGCCCAGCAAACCCGCTTCGTTAGCCTCAGCAATGGCACGACGCAGGTTAGCAGCGGCTTCAATGTATTCGCCACGCAGGAAAATGTAGCCACGGTAGGCTTTCAGCGCGAAGGCACTGATCAGCATCCCTTCCACCAACAGATGAGGCAATTGCTCCATCAGCAAGCGGTCTTTATAGGTGCCAGGCTCCATCTCATCGGCATTACACAGCAAATACCGAATATTCATGCTTTCGTCTTTTGGCATCAGACTCCACTTCAAACCCGTGGAGAAGCCAGCACCGCCACGCCCTTTCAGGCCAGCGTCTTTGACCAAGCTAACAACATCAGGTGGTGCCATGCCTTTTAAGGCTTTTTCAGCACCTTGGTACCCGGTTTTGCTGCGATATTCATCCAGCCACACGGGTTGTTTGTCATCACGCAAACGCCAAGTCAGCGGGTGCATTTCCGGGGTACGGACGATCTCTTTGGTAAAACCTGAAGTCATGGTCATGGATATTGCTCCAGTAACTTTTCAATATCTTCAGGTTTCAAGTAGCTGTGGGTATCGTCGTCGATCATCATCGTCGGGCCACGATCACAGTTACCCAGACAGCAGGTCGGCAGCAATGTAAAGCGGCCATCAAAAGTCGTCTGCCCCGGTTGAATACTGAGTTTTTTCGAAATCGCAGCCTGAATCCCCTGATAACCTGTGATGTGGCACACCACGCTGTCACAGTAACGGATCACATGACGCCCAACGGGTTGGCGGAAGATCTGGCTGTAAAATGTCGCCACACCCTCAACATCACTGGCTGGGATACCCAACACATCAGCAATAGCATGAATCGCACCATCCGGTACCCAGCCCCGTTTCTTCTGCACAATTTTTAGTGCTTCGATTGACGCGGCGCGGGCATCTTCGTAATGGTGCTTCTCATGTTCGATAGCATCACGTTCTTCAGCACTCAATTCGAAAACGTCAGTTGTGGTCGCCGGTTCAGCCGCATTGACTGCCAGGTTCGCCACATTTTGGCTTTCGTTATTTACCTGAGTCTCTTTTTGATCACTCATAATTAGCGGTCCACATCAGACATTACAAAATCGATACTGCCCAGATAGACGATCAAGTCAGATACCAAGCTGCCACGGATAACCGATGGGATCTGCTGCAAATGGGCATAGCTTGGTGTACGTATCCGGGTGCGATAACTCATGGTGCTGGCATCACTGGTCAGATAGTAGCTGTTGATCCCTTTGGTCGCTTCAACCATCTGGAATGATTCGTTAGCTGGCATCACTGGACCCCATGAAACTTGCAGGAAGTGAGTGATCAGCGTTTCGATATGTTGCAGCGTACGTTCTTTCGGTGGTGGCGTTGTCAGTGGATGGTCAGCCTTAAATGGTCCTTCTGGCATGTTTTTATAACATTGCTCCAGAATGCGCAGGCTTTGACGCAACTCTTCCACTTTCAGCATCACGCGGTCATAACAGTCGCCGTTGTTACCGATTGGCACTTCAAAATCAAAGTTTTCATAACCGGAATACGGACGCCATTTACGCACGTCAAATTCAACACCTGTCGCACGCAGGCCAGCACCGGTCACACCCCATTCCAACGCTTCTTTAGAATTATAAGCCGCCACACCAATAGAACGCCCTTTTAGGATGCTGTTCTGTAATGCGGCTTTGACGTAGGAATCAAGGCGTTTTGGCATCCAGTCAAGGAAGTCACGCAGTAGACGTTCCCAACCACGTGGGAGATCGTGCGCGACACCACCAATGCGGAACCAGGCCGGATGCATACGGAAACCAGTGATAGCTTCCACCAAGTCATACACTTTCTGCCGGTCGGTAAAGGCGAAGAACACCGGTGTCATGGCACCAACGTCTTGGATGAAGGTACTGATGTACAACAAGTGGCTGTTGATGCGGAAAAGTTCAGACAACATCACTCGGATGGTTTTGACGCGATCCGGAACCTCAATACCAGCCAGTTTTTCCACTGCCAGCACATAAGGCATTTCGTTCACACAACCGCCAAGGTATTCGATACGATCGGTATAAGGAATGTAGCTGTGCCAAGATTGGCGTTCGCCCATCTTCTCCGCGCCACGGTGGTGGTAACCCACATCTGGCACGCAGTCGATAATCTCTTCACCATCAAGCTGCAACACGATACGGAACGCACCGTGTGAAGAGGGGTGGTTCGGGCCGAGGTTCAAGAACATGAAGTCCTCGTTTTCGGTTCCGCGCTTCATGCCCCAATCTTCGGGTTTGAAGGTCAGTGATTCCATTTCCAGATCTTCTTTCTGCTTGGTCAGCACAAAGGGATCGAATTCCGTGGCACGCGCGGGGTAATCTTTACGCAGCGGGTGACCTTCCCAGCTCTGCGGCATCATGATGCGCGTCAGGTGCGGGTGACCATCAAAGGTAATACCGAACATTTCCCAAGTTTCACGCTCATACCAGTTGGCATTAGGGAAAATCTTGGTTGCTGTGGGCACATGCATGTCTTTTTCAGACAGTGCCACTTTCAGCATGATGTCACGGTTACGCTCAATGGAAATCAGATGATAGAAAACAGAAAAATCCGCAGCAGGGAGGCCCTGGCGGTGAGTACGAAGGCGCTCATCAACACCATGCAAATCAAACAGCATGACATACGGCTTCGGTTGTTTTCTCAGGAACGACATTACTTCCAGTAATTGTTCACGCTTGATCCATACCACGGGCATCCCGGTACGGGTAGCCTGAACAACAAGGGCCTCAGGCCCAAAACGGTTCGACAGTTCACCAATCACCGGATCATCAAGATGATCTCGGGTCTGCCACGCAGGCTGGGTGCTGTCGGACGTCGTTAAATCGGTCATTATTTATTCACCACACTGTTTTTTCACCACACTGAATGTGTCATTTTGTGGTCTTTTGCCGCACACATGTTCTGGAAGAAAACGGTTCTATCCAAAAACAAATCACTTACGTACCAAAATCTTACGCGACTATTCCCGTAGAAATAGTCAGCTTAGATCTCGTCAGGAGTACGCAGGTTAGTTACTGCAATTCGTTCAGCATGCTTACGTTCTCTTTCTGGTTGCATATTGGCGCGGTAAACACCTTGATCACCCACAACCCAAGAGAGAGGACGGCGCTCTTTACCGATAGATTCCTGCAACAGCAGCAAAGCTTGCATATAAGCTTCCGGACGCGGTGGGCAACCAGGAATATACACGTCTACCGGTAGGAATTTATCCACGCCTTGTACTACGGAATAGATATCGTACATGCCGCCGGAGTTGGCACAGGCGCCCATAGAGATAACCCATTTAGGTTCCAGCATTTGTTCATACAGACGCTGAATAACCGGAGCCATTTTGGTAAAACAAGTACCGGCCACAACCATGAAATCGGCCTGACGCGGTGAGGCGCGTAATACTTCGGCCCCGAAACGTGCCACGTCGTGTACAGCAGTGAATGATGTCACCATCTCCACATAACAGCAGGAAAGACCGAAGTTATACGGCCAAAGAGAGTTCTTACGCCCCCAGTTCACCATGTCATGCATGGCGGTCTCAAGTTTACCCATGTAAACACTACGGTGGACATGTTGCTCGAGAGGATCGCCGCTGACGGTTTCCTGAGTTTGCAGGGGGTAACGGTCGTTCTCACCGTTAGGGTCTATGCGGGTGAGCGTATAGTCCATGTTAATGCCTCGCTATATTAATTATTGGCGATTATCTTGCGCTTGCGGATGACTGCTGGCGTATTTGACTATGCTCGGTTTACTCACGCGACGACTAGAACGCGCAGGAGTCCAGTCCAGAGCGCCGATGCGCACCAGATAAACCAAACCAGCCAAAAGCACCAAAATGAAAATGGTTGCTTCGATAAAGCCGACCCAGCCACTCTCACGGATAGAGATTGACCACGCATACAGGTATAAGGCTTCAACATCGAAAATAACGAAGAACATGGCGACCAGGTAGAACTTGGCAGACAGACGCATGCGCGCAGAACCTACCGAGTCAATACCCGACTCATAGGGGACGTTTTTGGCGCGGGCCCGAGCTCTCCCACCCAGAAAGAACGCACCTAGCAGCATCAAACCGCACAGCCCGATAGCGCCGATCAGGAATACAGCGAACGCCCAATGATGAGCGATAACTTCAGTGGTTGTTGACATACTCATTGCTTACTCATCAAAAGTGGCGTCGGACATCCTGCTCTTGTACTGGCAGTTAGCGCACCACATCGATTCAAAGGGAAGGATAAAAACCACACAAAACACACTGTCTTTACAACTGTTTAGCCAGTGTTTTACTGTGGGCTTTTTACTCCTTTCAGTAACCTTTTGTCAACTTTGACAAAAGTAACAACAGATTAATTTACAAACGCACGATCTTACTTAACATTTGGTGCGACTCATAAAGCTAAATCGAGTCAGTAATTTGTTAAGCCAGAACATACACATATAAACCAACTTGGATAGTCATCTTTAACTATACCATTGTCTCAGGAATAACCGGTTCTTCCACTCACTAGCTAGGGGTATTTTTTTGATCCAGAACACGTTTTGAGTGTTATTTCATAAATATTTGGTATGAAAAGTTGCTATTTAGTATTTAAAATAAATGAAACGATGTTTTAATAAAAAATATAATGCTAATAATAAAATAGATATTAACCATTAAGTTAATCTGGTTTATCGACGGTAAACTTATCGAGATAAACATCTATAAGTGAATCAAAACGACGAGTTGAATGCAAAATTAAACTGAAATCAGTGAAAATGAATATTTAGTCAAAAATAAAAATAAAAAAGCCCCTAAAACAAGGGGCTTATGATGCTTTTATAACCTAAATACTTAGCTTTGATCGTCTATTAAATAATCAGAATCCAGTATTAAATCCGAGCCAGACTGCAACCCATGTTGATGGCCGGTTTGCATAGCATCGAAGATGGCGAGCGCCAATTCATTGCCACACTGGTTGTCTTTACAAAGCGAATAATGCGTTTCAGGCAGGCGGGGTAACCCTTCTGTCTCACCCAATACACGCAAGTCAGGACTCATCATTTCTATTGGTCTGGCGGTCACACCTAGCCCCGCCCTCACCGCTGCCCGAATGGCAGAAAGTGAAGAAGCGACATAGGCGATTCGCCATGCGATACCCGCTCTGGTCAGATGTTCTATTGCCATATCGCGGAACGGGCTAGGCTCGTCCATCACCACTAACGGTACTGATTCACCAGACTGGAACTGGTAGTCGGCGGAACAATACCAAAGCGTAGGTGATGTTCTTAAGATCACATGAGGATGAGTGTCGACCTTAGCCGTGGTAATGGCCAGATCCACTTCGCCTTGACTCAGCATGTCAGCGATGAGTGGGCTACGTTTCACCCGCACATCAATTGCCAGCCGAGGATAAAGCGTCGCTACTCGATTTAATAAGAAAGGTAGCAGCGTATCGGCAGTATCATCCGATGCGCCGATAATAAGTGACCCTTCTATATTACTGTACATCAGTGACGTACAAGCTTCATCGTTGAAACGCAAGATTTTTCTGGCATAGCCAAGTAACTGGAGACCATGTTCAGTAAGTAATTTGTTACGCCCATGACGGGCAAATAACTCCTTACCGACTAACTGTTCTAACCGTTGCATTTGTTGGCTAACTGCTGACTGAGTTCGACAAACCGCTGCAGCAGCAGAGGCAAAAGTATTCAAGTCAGCAACAGCTACAAAGGTTCTAAGCAGATCGAGGTCGAGATTAATTATCGGACGATTTGCATTTGTCATAGTGTATTCTTCACTTTTTTGAATTCTAATTACAAACTACCCTGGTGTTTAAGTATCAGCGCTATCAATAAGGGACAACGCTAAGTATGACAGTACCCCACTCATTAGAGTAGGGCAAAAAATTTACTTATATTTCGTTACCGCTATCTCTTTTTAAAAAAAACTATTGGTGTAACTCTGTATTTGTTTGTGAATTAGGTCATAAAAATACGCTAAATCTTCGATAAATGAAGATTTTTTTCTTTAGTAACCCTGATTCTTTGCTGCTTTTATAAAAAGTAGCCACTCTATTTTAATTAAATAGGCAAGGTGCAAAAGTTGAAAAATATTAAAAAATATCAATATATCTTCGCCCTCAATTCTAATCCAATTGAGTTAATTCAATCAGTAAGGCCTAAGAATTAGTAAAGAATCGCAATGTTAACATTAATAATCCTTAATAGTTTTCCTATTTACAAATTCTCTCTTTTTTACCCAATCTAAATATGTATGATGATATAAATTGTTGAATTAAGATCCTTATCGCGACAACACAGAAAAATGATGTATCCACACTCACTATATGGGTAAATCTCCGCTCAAAAGAGAATGCTTAAAGTCTCAGTAGAAACTTTATTTTGTTTACAGTTATGTCTGTTGAAATCAATCAGAATAAAACTTCAGATAAACTCATCAATCAGATATACCGAAGAGGGATAAACAGTAAAAAGCCCCGTGTCGCCCCCTCTTCTTTACACTCGTCAGACTTTTGCACTAAAGATATGCATATAACTTCAAAAACCTACGGCGTCGGAGTACATTGAACACCTTGCAGTGTTCCACGCTGAGGACACGCTTTTACCAGCAAAAGGCTCAATTTTTTATGTCCCCCATTGAGAAATCCAGCAAACTGGACAACGTCTGTTATGACATTCGTGGACCAGTGCTAAAAGAAGCTAAGCGTCTTGAAGAAGAAGGTAACAAGGTTCTGAAACTAAACATCGGCAACCCAGCCCCGTTTGGTTTCGATGCACCGGATGAAATTCTGGTGGATGTGATCCGTAATTTGCCGACTGCACAAGGCTATTGCGACTCCAAAGGCCTGTTTTCGGCGCGCAAAGCCATTATGCAGCACTATCAGGCTCGCGATATGCGCGATCTGACGGTAGAGGATATCTACATTGGGAATGGCGTTTCTGAGTTGATCGTGCAATCCATGCAAGCATTGCTCAATCTTGGCGATGAAATGTTGGTGCCAGCCCCAGATTACCCTTTATGGACAGCGGCTGTGTCGCTTTCAAGCGGTAAAGCTGTGCATTATATGTGTGATGAAGAATCAGGTTGGTTCCCTGATTTGGATGATATCCGCAGTAAAATCACGCCACGAACTCGTGGGATAGTGATTATCAACCCAAACAACCCAACTGGCGCGGTTTACAGCAAAGAACTGCTGTTGGAGATTGTCGAAATCGCTCGTCAGAATGACCTGATTATTTTCGCCGATGAGATCTACGATAAGATTTTATATGACGAAGCCCAGCATCATTCTATTGCCGCTCTGGCGCCAGATTTACTGACCGTGACATTCAATGGTTTGTCCAAGACTTATCGTGTTGCGGGATTCCGTCAAGGCTGGATGGTACTGAATGGGCCGAAGAAGCACGCCAAAGGTTATATCGAAGGCTTAGAAATGTTGGCCTCGATGCGGTTGTGCGCCAACGTACCAATGCAACACGCGATTCAAACTGCATTGGGTGGCTATCAAAGCATCAGCGAGTTTATTCAGCCGGGTGGGCGTTTGTATGAACAACGCGACCGCGCTTGGGAGCTGATCAATGAAATCCCGGGGGTTTCCTGCGTGAAACCTCAGGGCGCGCTCTATATGTTCCCGCGTATTGATGCCAAGAAATTTAATCTGCATGATGACCAGAAGATGGTGCTGGACTTGCTGTTGCAAGAGAAAGTATTGCTGGTACAAGGCAGTGCATTTAATTGGCCGTACCCGGACCATGTGCGGATTGTAACGCTTCCCCGTGTGGATGAGTTGGAGATGGCCGTGAGGAAGTTGGGGCGGTTCTTGGAGACATACCACCAGTAAGTTTTATGGGGTTGGTCGAGATAAATGAAATTCAGTTTGGTTGATATTCATTTAGCCTACCAAGTCCGGTTGGTAATCGTTCAGGTGATCGGTTCGGTTGACATGAGATCAACGGCAACTTAATCCCCGTCACCTCAGCCGCCAAAGGGGTCACAAGCGTGTGACCCCTTCTGTCATCCCCGCGCTTGCGCACGTATCGTTAGCCCACTTCGTGGATAGCCCTCGGCTCATCGTTTCGCTGACGGACCGGTCGATTCACTCCTGTTCAAATGTGCTTTTAAACACTCAGGTCAAAGCCATGTTTCTTGGTTTTGAATTTCTTTTTTGATGTTGAGCGCAATCAGGAATATTACCGACAAGGATGGCAGGCTTCGAAGAACAAGTGACCACTGAATGAATATCAACCGAAACCTAATCCATTCTCACACAACTGAACTTATTCACCAGAACCAATATCAACTAAAACCAGATCCCATACTCAATAACGACTCTGATAAACTACCTGCAGACCTGCATTTGCAAAGATAAAGAGAGAACACTATGAGTCACTTCTTCGCTCACCTATCCCGCCTGAAACTGATCAACCGTTGGCCACTGATGCGCAATGTCCGCACAGAGAATGTTTCTGAACACAGTTTGCAGGTGGCTTTTGTCGCTCATGCACTGGCTATCATTAAGAATCGTAAATTTAATGGCAATCTTAACGCCGACCGAATTGCCTTGCTGGCGATGTATCACGATGCCAGTGAAGTGATAACTGGCGATTTGCCCACCCCTATCAAGTATTACAATCCTCAGATTGCCCATGAATACAAAAAGATAGAGAAAGTTGCACAGCAAAAACTGATCGAAATGTTACCAAAAGAGTTACAACACGATTTTCGCTGTCTACTGGATGAGCATTATTACAGTGAAGAGGAAAAAGCACTGGTTAAACAGGCTGATGCCCTTTGCGCTTATCTTAAATGTCTGGAGGAGTTATCCGCGGGCAATAATGAATTTATTCAAGCTAAAGCGCGATTGGAGAAAACGCTCGCGATGCGCCAAAGCCCAGAAATGGATTACTTCATGGAAGTATTTGTCCCCAGCTTTAGCCTATCGCTGGATGAAATTAGCCTCGACTCGCTGGATTGAAACCTACGTGCTCCAGTGTTATTGGCGCGACAAGTCGGCGGTTAGCCCTTGTTGCGCCAATAACAAAAGCTAAAATGGGAATAACAGCGGTACCACCATCACACTCACAATCATCACCAGAAAAGTAAACGGCACCCCCATTCGGATAAAATCACCAAATTTATAACCACCGGGGCCTAATACCAGCGTATTGACTGGGGATGAAACCGGCGTCATAAAGGCGGCAGATGCCGCGATGCCAATAATCATTGCGAAGGGATACGGAGAAACTGACATTTCGCGGGCGGCAGCAATTGCAATGGGTGCCATCAATACCGCGGTGGCCGTATTGGAAATAAATAACCCAATGGTGGCGCACAATACAAATAAGCACAGCAACATTACCCGCGGCCCCATTCCACCAGCAACATCCATTAAACCACGGACGATTAAATCCACCCCTCCGGTTTTCTGTAGCGCTTGTGCAAAGGGCATCATCCCGATAATCAAAATCAAACTCGGCCAATGGATTGAACGGTAAGCACTGTCCATATCAATGCAACGGAACTGCCCCATCAGCAAACACGCCACCAGCGCTGCAATCACATTCGGGACTTCGTCGGTCAACATCATCGCCACCATCAATGCCAGACAAAATAAAGCATGCGGGGCTTGTGAGATTGCCGGAGCCACTTCGTCAACTTCTGCAGGCAAATTCAGTACGATGAAATCACGCGTTTTTTGCTGTAACTGGCGAATCAATTTCCAGTCGCCAATCACCAGCAAGATATCGCCAAACTGCAATTTGTCGTCAACCAGTTTGCCTTCCAATACCTTACCGTTGCGACGAATGCCCACCACATTTAAGCCATAGCGCGTTCGAAAAGTCATTTCGCGTAAACTCTTTCCTAGCAAGGTAGAGTCAGGGATCAGCGATACCTCAGCCATCCCAACGTTACGTGACTGCTCAGAGAAATACTCACCCCGCAGTACCATCGGCTCTAACATTTGATCAGTGCAGAATTCACGTAAATCCATGCCACTGTCTGACATATCTATCAGCAATACATCGTTTTCGCGCAGTTCCGATGAACCCGTCGCGCTCACCATAACCCGACGAAAACGCTTCCAGCGCTCAATCCCGACCACGTTCGCGCCATAGCGAGAGCGCAAATGAAGTTCATCCAGAGAACGGCCAATTAAGGGGGAATCATGGCGGATTGCCAGACGGCGCGCGCGCCCCGTCAGTTTATAGTCGCGAATCAGATCACGGAAAGTACGGCGCTTCCATTGCTGCTCTTTTTCTGAACTCGCCGGTGTACCGCCCAGCCAACGCCGGGCGACTAACATATAACCAACGCCCATCAGCAAGATGATAAGGCCAATCGGTGTGACGCCAAAGAAGCCAAACCCCTTGATGCCTTCTCGCAATAATTCACTGTTAACAACCATGTTGGGCGGGGTCGCAACCAACGTCATCATGCCGCTAATAAGCCCGGCAAAACTCAACGGCATCATCAACCGCCCCGGAGAAATCTTCATCCGGCTAGCCACACTCAGGACTACCGGGATAAAAATTGCGACGACCCCAGTCGAACTCATAAAGGCCCCAAGCCCTGCCACTGTCACCATCAAAAGCGCCAGCATTTTGGTTTCACTGTGACCGGCCACTTTCACCAACCAATCACCGACCTGATAGGCCACGCCGGTTCTCACTAACCCCTCACCAATCACAAACAAGGCTGCAATCAATATCACGTTAGGATCGCTAAACCCGCTAGTGGCTTCCCCTAATGACAACGTGCCACTCATGACGAAGGCAATAATGACCAATAACGCCACAACATCCATTCGTAATTTATTGGTAGTAAACAGCACAATAGCTATCAGAAGTAGCGTCAACACCCACAATAGTTCGCTGTTCAAAATGGCCTCGTTGGCAGAAAGTGAAGAGGGAGTATCCGACTCTCGTAGTAAAGCATTAAATGAAGTCAATACCGCTGTTTGAGATCAATAATGGCTGTAAATTTATGCGGTTACCATCCCGCAATCGCATAAATTATATTTTTTCTGAAAAATTTATCTCTGCGCTATATTTATCACAGCAAAAGAGCGCCATAAGGCGCTCTCAATCAAAGCGAGAAAAAGTGGTTAATTAATAACACGAACAACTGCGCCATTTGCTGTGGCGTCAACGGCAATTTGCTCAAGTGAACTGAGAACCAAATCGACTTGGTCAAGTTTTGGCGTGTCAGCAGGCGCATTCACGGCAATCACTTGGCAGCCTGCCGCCAGCCCGGACAAAATCCCAGCGGGCGCGTCTTCCACCACAATACAGTCGGCAGGAGCCAACCCTAAACGTTCGGCTCCCAACAGATAGGCATCAGGCATAGGTTTGCCATGCTTAACCTGTTCAGCAGTCACAAACACTTTAGGTTCCGGTAGATGGCCCGCAGCACGACGAGCTGAAGCCACGGGGACTGAACCTGAGGTTACAATAGCCCACGGGATAGACAAACGGTTAAGTCGTTCCAGCAGTGACACAGCCCCCGGCAACGCAGTCACTCCGTCAGTGTCATTGGCTTCAATGTGCTCTAATGCCAAAAACTCTGCCTGAAGTTCAGCATCATTTGCACCTGGCATAAAATGGCGAAGAGAGGTAATTGCTTGTTTGCCATGGATAAATTCAAGAACTTCTGATGGATCTACGCCGCGGCCTTGCGCCCAGCCAATCCAGGCTCGTTCAACAGCAGGTAATGAATCAACCAGAGTCCCGTCCAAATCAAAAAGAAAACCTTTACACTCCACAAGCACATCCTCATCAATAAACCAATTTATACCCCGGAGGATATATTCAATCACCCAACCATCACGCCCAATCAAGCATTGATAATTTGCGAAATCTCAACAGCACTCAAATGATACTGGCGTGGGCATGACTGCCAGATAGCCAGCATACGTTGGTATTTATCCCACATAGGAGTTTGGGAATTAAAGCCATGTGTTCCTGAATCAAAGTGGGTATAGCGCCCTTCCGTATTGACCATAAAACGCACATAACTTAGATAGCGGGATTCCGTCGCGGCATCAAAACCCAGGAACGCAATGCGGCGCTCATCCAAGTCTTGTTTGTCTTTTAGGTTGCCACAGGAGACTTGCAAAGCGTGATGCATCTCCATGATATTAATGATGGTACGGCAAGTCTCTTCGCTCATCTCACCAAAGTCGCGGTCCAGTTCACGCATCTGCAAACCAAAACCACGCTCGACGATAGTTTGTAGTCGGCGATAGCGTTCAGCGTTTTCCGGATCCAGCATGGTCATCATTTTGTACTGATTCGACAGAATCAGTCGTTGGGCGTTGGTCATATCCATCACTACACTCCTAAGACATCAATAATGAGGAAATCATCGCATACAGAGTGGGGCCATACTTTGATTTGACAGGGGATTTTGCGCTGCTGTTAACAGATCCACAAAAAGCCCCGGCAGCAAACAAAGCCCCGGTATCTCTTCCTCTATCATGCCACGATGAGCATCAAAAAACGCATCAGCCCTCAATGTGTTTTACAAGTCATCGAGAAACGTTTTATCCAACTGTTTAAAGGCGCGTTTCAATACATCGGCAAGCGACTGGTAAGTCGGTGT
Organism: Yersinia vastinensis; assembly: GCF_044905075.1. Lineage (NCBI taxonomy): Bacteria > Pseudomonadati > Pseudomonadota > Gammaproteobacteria > Enterobacterales > Yersiniaceae > Yersinia > Yersinia vastinensis. Next base: position 1,575,910 of record NZ_CP173260.1, on the reverse strand, counting down.
CTGTTCAATCGGTGCCACCGCTTGCCCGGCTTCTGCCAGTTTGTTCCGTACATCATGGAACCACTGCAATAACGTCGGCGGCAACGGCGTAATTGCACGTTTACCTAACCACCACAATCCTTGCATCGGTAAACTGCAGGCAAAAAGTGCAGTGGCAATGGCTGGCCCTAATTGGCCCCCTAGGGCTATTTGCCAAGTCAGCGTAAAGATGGCCAACGGCGGCATAAAACGAATGCCAAAACGCGTCGCCGTCGACACACGATTCTCTGGAAACACCGGTGCTAGGCGTTTATCCGCCGGCCAAGTTTTCATATAGCGCTGGCCCAGCTTCAGTATCTGAAACCAACTTACGGTATCAGAGGGTTTTGTTGTCATGACTCACCTCAACTTCACAAGCAAAAATTAAAAATTTTTTTGTAATCCACAAACTAAAAATTAGTCTGTTAAATATATTTTGTTTTTAGGCGGCGCTATCGGTATCCTAGTCCGGCCTTTTGGCCGCATAGAAGATGACACTAAATATGTCAACTTTTCGCAGCATTTAAATCAATTTTGTTAAATCGCACAGGTTTTTACCACCAGGCATTAACGTTTTATCAGCGATTTTTTCATCATCATGCCTTTTTTGCTATCGCATGATGTTAATCATTAATGTCGACGCCAATATGCGCTACGCTTTTGGACAGATTGACGTTTTATTAACCACGTGTTTTTCGCTGTTTTTGTCCTTCCGCTACTATTGGTATCGAGTAGACAAAAACAAATACCAAACACGACTATAAATAGGTACTTCCATGTCGAGTAAGCTAGTACTGGTTCTTAACTGCGGTAGCTCTTCCCTGAAATTCGCAATCATCGACGCAACCAACGGTGAAGAACACCTCTCAGGTTTAGCCGAATGCTTCCACCTACCAGAGGCTCGCCTCAAATGGAAAATGGATGGTGGTAAACACGAAGCCGCATTGGGTGCTGGTGCAGCACACAGCGAAGCACTGAATTTCATTGTTAATACTATTCTGGCACAAAAACCAGAGCTTTCCGCTCAACTGACCGCTATCGGTCACCGCATCGTTCATGGCGGCGAGAAATTCACTGCATCAGCAATTGTTACCGAAGAAGTTATTCAGGGTATCAAAGATTCCATCCCGTTTGCACCACTGCATAACCCAGCACACCTGATCGGTATCGCTGAAGCATTGAAATCCTTCCCGAATCTGGCTAATAAAAATGTTGCAGTGTTCGATACTGCCTTCCACCAGACTATGCCGGAAGAGTCATATCTCTACGCCCTGCCGTACAACTTATATAAAGAACATGGTATTCGCCGCTATGGCGCACACGGTACTAGCCACTTCTATGTGAGCCAAGAAGCCGCCAAAGTCCTGAACAAACCATTGGAAGAACTGAACGTCATCACTTGCCATTTGGGCAATGGTGGTTCTGTCACTGCGGTTCGTAACGGTAAATGTGTCGATACTTCTATGGGGCTGACGCCACTGGAAGGTCTGGTTATGGGTACCCGTAGTGGTGATATTGACCCGGCAATCATTTTCCACCTGCATGATTCTATGGGGATGAGCGTTGATCAAATCAACAAGCTATTGACCAAAGAATCTGGCCTGCTGGGCCTGACCGAAGTCACCAGTGACTGCCGTTATGTTGAAGACAACTATGAAACCAAAGCAGATGCACGCCGTGCAATGGATGTGTTCTGCCACCGTCTGGCTAAATATATCGGTGCTTATACTGCACTGATGGATGGCCGTCTGGATGCGGTTGTCTTCACGGGTGGTATTGGTGAAAACGCCGCAATGGTGCGTGAACTGACCTTGGACAAACTGGCACTGCTGGGCTTTGAGATTGATCATGAACGCAATCTGGCAGCACGCTTTGGTAAGTCTGGCACCATCACCAAAGATGGCAGCCGCTTGGCTCTGGTTATCCCGACCAACGAAGAGCTGGTTATCGCGCAAGACGCCTCTCGTCTGACCGCGTAATTATTCTTTATACTTATATATCCAAAGAATTTGGTGTTGCAAGCAGGTAGCGAACGTACTCATCCCGAATCACTTACTCCAGTATGTGATTCGGGTTATTGAACGTAGCCAACCCACATGCAACTTGAAGTATGACTGGTATATATACCCCATAGATTTCGAGTTGTAGATAGACGGCAACAGAATGAACTCAAGGCGTTGAGATAATGCAATGACTTGGGTGAATGATGGCAGCCAACAACTCTGCAACTCGAAAGATGGCGGGTATAAAACCGTAAAGAGGTTTAGCCGTGTCCCGTACAATAATGTTGATCCCTACCGGCACCAGCGTTGGTTTAACCAGCGTCAGCTTGGGTGTCATCCGCTCCATGGAACAAAAAGGTGTACGCTTGAGCGTATTCAAGCCAATCGCCCAGCCACGTGCTGGTAACGATGCACCTGATCAAACCACCACGATCATTCGCGCGAACTCCAGCATCACTGCTGCTGAACCACTGAATATGAGTCATGTGGAAGCGTTGCTGAGTTCTAATCAGCAAGACGTGTTGATGGAAGAAATTGTTGCCCGTTATCACGAAAATACCAAAGATGCTGAAGTGGTTCTGGTTGAAGGTTTAGTGCCAACTCGCAAACATCAGTTTGCTAATGCCCTGAACTATGAAATCGCCAAAACCCTGAACGCTGAAATCGTGTTTGTAATTTCATTGGGTAATGATTCACCGGATCAATTGAAAGAGCGTATCGAACTAGCACGTTCCAGCTTTGGTGGCAGCAAAAACAAAAACATCACCGGCGTTATCATTAATAAACTGAATGCCCCGGTGGATGAGCAAGGCCGTACTCGCCCTGACCTGTCTGAAATCTTTGATGATTCAACCAAGGCCAGTGTGGCAAAAATCGATCCAAAACAACTGTTTGCCAATAGCCCGCTGCCTGTTCTAGGCTGTGTGCCTTGGAGCTTCGAGCTGATTGCCACCCGTGCAATCGATATGTGCAAACATTTGAACGCACGCATTATTAACGAAGGTGATATCAAAACTCGCCGCGTTAAATCTGTGACGTTCTGCGCCCGTAGCATCCCGCACATGTTGGAACACTTCCGTCCGGGTTCTCTGCTAGTCACTTCCGCAGACCGTCCAGATGTGTTGGTGTCTGCTTGTCTGGCAGCGATGAATGGCGTTGAAATCGGCGCAATTTTGCTGACCGGCGGCTACGCCATCGATGAGCCAATTAAACGCTTGTGTGAACGTGCCTTCCAAACTGGCCTGCCAGTCTTTATGGTAGACACGAATACTTGGCAGACCTCTTTGAGCCTGCAAAGTTTCAACCTGGAAGTTCCAGCTGATGACCATGAGCGTGTTGAGAAGCTGCAAAACTATGTTGCCAGCCATATCAGCAGCGAGTGGATTGACTCTCTGACTGCCACCTCTGAACGTTCACGTCGCCTGTCTCCTCCAGCATTCCGTTACGAGCTGACGGAATTGGCGCGTAAAGCGGGCAAACGTATCGTACTGCCAGAAGGCGACGAACCACGTACCGTGAAAGCGGCTTCTATCTGTGCCGAACGTGGCATTGCCACTTGCGTGCTGTTAGGTAATCCAGAAGAGATCCAACGCGTTGCTGCGGCTCAAGGCGTCGAGCTGGGTAAAGGCGTTGAAATCATCGATCCGGTTGCTGTACGTGAGCAATATGTTCCGCGTCTGGTTGAACTGCGCAAGAGCAAAGGCATGACCGAAGTGGTTGCTCGTGAGCAGTTGGAAGACAACGTAGTTCTCGGTACGTTGATGTTAGAAAAAGGCGAAGTTGACGGTCTGGTATCAGGTGCTGTTCACACCACCGCAAACACTATCCGCCCACCGTTGCAGTTGATCAAAACCGCACCGGGCAGTTCGCTGGTTTCTTCTGTGTTCTTCATGTTGCTGCCTGATCAGGTTCTGGTTTACGGCGACTGCGCGATTAACCCAGACCCAACAGCTGAACAACTGTCAGAAATCGCTATCCAGTCTGCTGATTCTGCCGCAGCATTCGGTATCGAACCGCGTGTGGCGATGATCTCTTACTCCACCGGTAATTCTGGTGCAGGTAGCGATGTGGAAAAAGTCCGCGAAGCAACACGTTTGGCACAGGAAAAACGCCCAGATCTGATAATCGATGGTCCATTGCAGTATGATGCGGCAATCATGGCAGACGTGGCTCAATCCAAAGCGCCTAACTCACCCGTTGCGGGTAAAGCAACAGTGTTCATCTTCCCTGACTTGAATACCGGTAACACCACCTATAAAGCGGTACAGCGTTCTGCCGACCTGATCTCTATCGGGCCGATGCTGCAAGGCATGCGTAAGCCAGTTAACGACTTGTCCCGTGGTGCGTTGGTAGACGATATCGTCTATACCGTGGCATTGACCGCCATTCAATCAGCACAAGCTGACGCGTCTTAATCTTCGGGTTAAATCATATAAAAAACGCCAGCCTTGTGCTGGCGTTTTTATTTGGTTATCGACTTATCACCTCATGATTCTGCATGTCAGGTACTTTGTCGTGGTTCAAACTTATAGTTGAAGCTCTGATTGAGAGGTTCATCTATCTCATCGTCATCATTATCTAGCATATCAATCAGCATCTTACCCGCTTCCTTACCCATCTTTTTGTAATCAATACGCATGGACGTGAGCGTTGGGTGAGTCTGATCACAGCTGTCTGAACCGTCTAAACACGCCACTGCAATACCACTGGGGATTTTCAACAACCGCCGCTGACATTCAAATAACACACCAAGGGCAATATCTTCGTGGCTACATATCACGGCATCCAATTCAGGTTGGCGCTGGAGTATTTCGGTCAGCGCATAACGGCCAAACTGCAAACTGGCACTCTCTGGCGTTGTGACAGTTTGATCCCCATTTTTGTAATGCTCAAGCATCGCTTTATGCCAGCCATTTAATTGCTGACGCTGCAAACGGTTATCCATATGTGCGCCAATAAACCCAATATTATGGTAACCCCGCTCCAGCAAATGGCGGCTCAATTCATAGGCTGACTCAAAAAAAGCCGCTTCAAGAGTAATTTTTGCCCCTTTGAAATAAGACCCAACCACATTCACTGTGGGGATGTTCGCTCGCTCAAGCAGTTGATAAGTTTTATCCGCCAACTGCGAACCAAAAATCACTACTGCCGCCGGATTGCTTTGCAGCAATGTCATCAGTATTTCAGCTTCTTTACGCTGATTATATTCGTGACAACCTAATAAGAGTTGGAACTCATTCTTATTCAAAATCTGTTGCAGCGCCTGCATAAAGCGAGAGCTGGCTTTGTCAGTGAGAGAGGGAATTAAGACGGCGACAGTATCGCTGTGACCGGATGCTAATGCCCCTGCGGCACGGTTAGGGATATAGCCAAGTTTTTCAACCGCTTGTTCTATTTTCTCACGTAGTTTGTCTGACACCTGCTCCGGCGTTCGCAGCGCTCTGGAAACAGTCATCGACCCTACCCCGGCGTAATTCGCCACATCAGATAGCGTGACCCGCCCGGTATTGCGGCGCTTGCGCGTTTTTTCCATGCTGAATTCCTGCCTAATTAAAATGTCTTGCCTGCCGACAACAAACCATTCCGTATTCACATCGACAATTCATTGCATTGTATATGGCTTATTACGAGATAGCTAAAGGACCGGATGCGACAAATGATAGCGCTATCACAAATTTTGATAGCGCTATCAGGTAGCGCTATCAATTGAGATATTCATCACATTAATAACAGTGATAACTATCTACTCTCACGTTAACAGTCATCGGGAGTCATATATATCATGTTAAAAACACTGTTAACGCCAGACGTCATTCAAGTCGTCACCCAGGCAAAAGATTGGCGTGATGCCATCGCGATTTCATGCCAACCGTTAATTGATAATGGCGCGATTGAAGCCCGGTATGTCGAGGCGATTTATCGCTCCCATGAGGCCATTGGCCCTTACTATGTTGTCGGGCCGGGGATTGCTATGCCGCATGCCCGCCCAGAAGAAGGGGCGAATAAACTCGCTCTGGCATTAACCGTTATTACCGAGGGCGTCACGTTCAACGCAGAAGGTAATGATCCGGTCAAACTGCTCATCGTGTTGAGTGCAACAGACAGTACGAGCCATATCGAGGCTATTTCTCAACTCGCTCAGTTGTTCGATAACGATAACGATGTGGCCGCCTTGCTTAATGCTAAAACGCAGCAGGATATTTTGTCCGTTATTGCGCGTTATTAATCAAAACATTAGGTTCGGATAATAATTTTAAGGGGAAAAAAATGAAAATTACAGTGGTTTGCGGTAACGGCCTAGGCACCAGCCTGATGATGGAAATCAGCATCAAAAATATCCTGAAGGAATTGGCGGTCAGTGCTGAGGTTGATCATGTTGACTTGGGTTCGGCTAAAGGAACACCCAGTGATATTTTCATCGGCACCAACGATATTGCCGAGCAGCTCATTGCTCAGGCCGTCGGTGGAAAAATTGTTGCTTTAGACAACATGATTGATAAAAAAGCCATGAAAGAACGTTTGTCTGTGGCATTAACTGAATTAGGCGCTTTGTAACTGGAGGCTGGCATGGATTTCTTCCGCTTTTTAATGAGTGATGTTCTTTCCGAACCGGCAGTGCTGGTGGGTCTCATCGCTTTAATCGGCTTGATTGCACAGAAAAAACCAGTCACGGAATGCATCAAGGGCACCGTAAAAACCATCATGGGTTTTGTGATTTTAGGTGCTGGTGCAGGTCTGGTCGTATCGTCTTTGGGTGATTTTGCCAATATCTTCCAACATGCTTTCGGTATTCAGGGCGTCGTCCCCAATAACGAAGCCATTGTGTCCGTCGCACAGAAGAGTTTCGGTAAAGAAATGGCGATGATTATGTTCTTCGCTATGGTTATCAATATCCTGATTGCCCGCTTTACGCCGTGGAAATTTATCTTCCTGACAGGGCACCACACGCTGTTTATGTCGATGATGGTCGCCGTAATTCTTGCAACCGCTGGGATTAGTGGTGTAACACTGATTGTTATCGGTTCGCTGGTCGTTGGGGTTGCAATGGTGTTCTTCCCTGCCATCGCCCACCCTTATATGAAAAAGGTGACTGGTTCTGATGACGTGGCAATCGGCCACTTCTCTACCCTGTCTTATGTCTTAGCGGGTTTTATCGGCAGTAAGTTTGGTAATAAAGAACATTCGACTGAAGACATGAATGTGCCAAAAAGTCTGCTGTTCTTGCGTGATACCCCCGTCGCAATCTCTTTTACCATGTGCATTATTTTCATCGTAACCTGCCTGTTTGCTGGGCCGGAAGTGGTGAAGAGCCTCAGCGGTGGTAAAAACTGGTTCATGTTCTCACTGATGCAATCCATTACTTTCGCCGCAGGTGTATACATCATCTTGCAAGGTGTGCGTATGGTTATTGCCGAGATTGTTCCTGCATTTAAAGGGATTTCAGACAAGTTAGTGCCTAATGCTAAACCGGCTCTGGATTGCCCAGTTGTCTTCCCTTACGCACCTAATGCTGTATTGGTTGGCTTCCTGAGCAGCTTTGCCGCAGGCCTTATCGGGATGTTTGCGCTGTATTTGATGAACATGACCGTGATTATCCCAGGTGTTGTGCCTCACTTCTTCGTTGGTGCTGCTGCTGGGGTGTTCGGTAATGCAACGGGCGGGCGTCGCGGCGCTATTCTGGGTGCATTCGCACAAGGTCTGTTAATTACCTTCCTGCCAGTGTTCCTGCTGCCAGTGCTGGGTGACATCGGTTTCGCCAACACCACATTCAGTGATGCTGACTTCGGTGCTTTGGGTATTTTACTGGGTATTATTGTTAGATAATCAGTAAGATAGAAACAAGAAAGAGAAAAGCCCCTGGAAAGGGGCTTTTTTATGGCTGATAGGGATTAATCTTCGCGTGGTGTGATTTTTCCGTAATCCTGCTCATTATTGCGTGTTAGCCACAGTGACAGGGCTTTCAGAGAGTCGGGAGTGAATTCATCACAACGAGCGGTGATTTCTTCTGGCAGCATCCAGCGAACTTCATCTATCTCTTCCGCTTGTAATGCAAATGGGCCATGAGAGACGCAGCTAAACAAAGCCCCCCACACACGACAGCACTCTTCTTCAAAGTAAAACTGGCCATGTTCGGCAAAAGGCACACCGGCAATACCTAGCTCTTCTTCCGCTTCGCGCCGGGCGGATTCAAGGTAGTTTTCACCACTTTGCACGACACCACCGGCGGTTGCATCCAGTTTCCCGGGATAGAAATCTTTACCCTCAGTGCGGCGTTGTACCAGAATTTTGCCCATTCCATCGTGCACCACAATATAGGTAGCACGGTGGCGTAGTCGTTGAGCTCTCATTTGTTGACGACTGGATTGAGCAATAACATCATTTTGCTCATCAACAATATCAACCCACTCGATGACTGCTGCTGGATTTTGCTCCACCATCCTCTGAAACCTTCTATCTGGGCGCATTTAGATGCGCGCAATTGTTAATCAACAGTGTTTTTCAAAAACAACATTATAAGTATTTATATTGATTCACTTTTATCAGCTAAGGGCGCAAAGCCAACTGAACAACAGGCTCATCATTTTGTAGGGTCAGAACCTGTAAAACACCCTCATCCAACATGCCATAACTTGCTGGATACCCTCCTTTGGGGATACTGACGGAACCGGGATTGAAACATATTACCTCATCCTGCCACTGCGCCTGAGGCAGATGAGTATGACCATAAACCAAGACATCCCCATGACGCAACGGAGGAAGTGCAGCGGGATGATAAAGGTGACCATGCGTCAAAAATAAGCGCGTTTCCGACATAATAATCTGCTGCCAACCAGCCATCATCGGAAATTGTAATAACATCTGGTCGACTTCACTGTCGCAATTGCCGCGCACAGCGATAATCTTATTTTTATAGGGATTAAGGCATTCTGCTACTGCCGCTGGCTGATAACCTGCCGGTAATGCATTACGTGGCCCGTGGTTGAGCAAGTCACCCAACAGCACTAACCACTGCGCCTGACTACGTTCAAAGATCTCCAACACCTTTTCAGTGGCAGGCAGCGACCCATGCAGATCAGAAGCAAACATTAACTTCATGGTATCGTTTTCCTCAATAAGTCAGACCTAACATGTAGTCATAACACTTAATGAAAGCTAAATGTGGCCGTATTCTATCATCCAATCCGTCGGATTAATCCGATAAAAAACACTATCTGCCATAAGAAAATTTTATCGTAAAAAGCAACGCCGACATTACAGAATAATGTCAGCATGATGCAAATTCCAATGAGGGGGCGGCGCTATAATAGAGGTCGGGATGCCAGTTCTTCCAGTGTGAGCTGATTGAATAGATATCCTTGCATGGCATCAATATTACTGCCTTTAAGTTGTTCTGACTCATCCTGATTTTCTACGCCGACAACAATCACTCCGAGGCAATATTTCTTAATGTTATTTATCAGGATAGGAAAAGTATGCTTATTGTGCTGCCAGAAGAAATGCTTATCAATTTTCACATACTCAAAAATATTGGCCGTTACTGCATTTAAAGTAGAGCCGCCACTCCCTAGATCATCAAGCCATAACGGGTATCGCCCAGCCAATTCACGGAGTAATGGATTATTCATCCCATCAGATAAATTGGAGAAAGTCTCCATGATTTCTAGCCGTAAAAAAGGCATTTCGTCCAGCATTTGACGGGTTGAATCATCAGTAACAATCACACTGGCCAAGTCAAAATCGATATTAATAGAGAGCAAAACATTGTTCGTGATAAACCAATCGCTATAAGCTTTGACCGCGCGTAATTGGTCATGGAATAAATCAGTCTTTCCGCCGATATCCAATTCTTTAATAAACTGTTCGACATCGATGGCTAAATCGACCGATTTAGCTGAAAATCGGCTTAATAGCTCAACGGCTAATAAGCTACCGTCTTGCCTGTGTATAGGTTCACACACATAAGTACAGTTAACTTCGATGTTTAGCTTCATGCGCACCTGGAAAAGTGTATGGACAACAATGAGATCACAACTTGACCTCAGCTGGAGGATTTATAAGCCGCCGTGAGTTTTTATAAAACACCTAATATTTATTTATAAAACATCCAACGTCACAAGGCGAAAAGACTGACCGCCTATTTTCTATTCAGATGTGTATGTTCACTCTAGCAGAAAATCACAAATTCAGTGTTTTAAAAGTCGTCTTGTCTGGCTTATAACCTTTGTTAGCGCTCAACAGCAATAAGACAACGCGGTGTTTTAACTGGTAATACCTGAGCGCTTAACACTGTATTAATCGGACAGATCAGATGATTTGTTTAGCTATTATTTTTTTATTTTCTCAAATGATGTTGCTGACAACATATAGGCACTGTATTGCTCCACGACTAACGGGTCTGAAGAGGGCTTATCTGGATAAAAATTAACTCAGGATGTGCTCATCATCGTATGAGAAGAGCACAGAATCACCTATGCTAAAAGAGATGCTGATAGGCAGACATGACGACAATAACACTGAAGTAAGAAAGGCATAAACGGAGATTGGCGATGCGTATTTTAATCACTGGAGCTACAGGACTCATCGGGCGTAGTCTCAGCGCGTTCCTTTTATCGCAAGGCCACCAAATAACCGCGCTAACCCGAAATCCGCAGCGGGCTACTGAAGTACTGGGTTCACAAGTCACCTGCTGGTCAACTCTTGATGATAAGTATGACCTCGACGATTTTGATGCAGTGATTAATCTGGCGGGTGAACCTATAGCGGAAAAGCGCTGGACGGCACAGCAGAAGGAGATTCTGTGTCAAAGTCGCTGGCAGATAACCGAGAAATTAGCGACGTTAATTAAAGCCAGCCGCCAGCCGCCGGCGGTGTTTATTTCAGGGTCCGCAGTTGGATTTTATGGCGATCAAGGGCAAGCATTGGTCACCGAAGATGAGGTGCCACATGATGAGTTTACTCACCAACTCTGTGAACGTTGGGAAAGCCTCGCTCTGGCCGCCCAAAGCACTAACACCCGCGTCTGCCTACTGCGTACCGGGATAGTATTAGCCCCTCATGGCGGTGCATTAGCGAAAATGGTGCCGCTATTACGCTTAGGATTGGGGGGGCCAATTGGGGATGGTCGCCAATATCTGCCATGGATACATATTGATGATATGGTTCACGGTATCCATTATTTACTGACCACAGAGGGACTGAGTGGTCCGTTTAATATGGTTTCACCTTATCCCGTCCATAATGAACAATTTATTGCCACACTGGCAGACGTGCTGGATCGCCCTGCGGTGATTCGTACTCCGGCAGCAGCCATTCGCTTATTATTGGGGGAATCCGCTGCCTTAGTGCTAGGAGGGCAACGGGCAGTACCGAAACGGCTAGAAGAAGCCGGTTTTGCCTTTCGCTATTTCGAACTAGAAGATGCTTTGCGTAATGTACTGAAAAAGCCTGGGGGATAGCTCTGCGAGTTATCCCGCCCTTCCCGATACATTTCGAGTTGCAGCCAAGCGGCAACAGAATGCACCCAAGGCGTTGAGATAACTCAATGGCTTGGGTGTCTGATGGCAGTAAACATCACTGTTGCTTGAAAGATGATGGGAATAAATTGTTACTTCAGTGCACCAGACAGGAACTGCTGTAGGCGAGCACTTTTGGGATTACCAAAAAGCTCGGCTGGCGGCCCCTCTTCTTCAATAACACCTTTATGCAAGAAAATAACATGGCTGGAGACATGGCGCGCAAACTCCATTTCATGGGTCACTACCACCATGGTTTTCCCCTCTTCTGCCAGTTTTTGCATAATACGCAAAACTTCACCCACCAGTTCAGGGTCCAGTGCAGAAGTCGGCTCATCAAACAGTAGTACATCCGGCTCCATCGCTAATGCCCGTGCGATAGAAACACGTTGCTGCTGGCCGCCTGAAAGATGTACCGGATATTTAGCGCGAGCACGTTCATCAATACCCACTTTATCCAAATAGCGAATAGCACGCTCTTTTGCCACAGACTTACTCAGCCCCAAGACTTGGACCGGTGCCTCCATAACATTTTCCAGCACCGTCATATGGCTCCACAAATTAAAATGCTGGAATACCATCGTCAGTCGGGTGCGCAATAATTGCAGTTCTTTTTTATCAAAGACTTTTAATTGCCCGTCTTTATCCCGAACTAAACGAATATCCTGATTATTAACGCTAATCGACCCTTCGCTAGGTTTCTCAAGAAAGTTGATGCAACGTAAAAAAGTACTTTTTCCCGAGCCGGACGACCCAATAATGGAGATGACATCGCCAGCTTTAGCTGAAAGTGAAACCCCCTTTAAAACCTCATGTTCACCATAGTGCTTATGCAATTCCGTCACAGACAGCTTAGTTTCAGCTATTTTAGTTTCTAGTGTGTCAGTCATGGTCTCTCCATACTTAATGCGATGCCTGAGGTTTTATATGTGCCAGCCAACGTTTCTCTGCCTGGCGGAACAGGCTAATTAGCGTAAAGGAGATAATCAGATAAAGTACGGCAGCAATACCAAAAGCATAAAACGGCTGATAAGTTGCGGCGTTAATATCGCGCGCTATTTTCAGTATATCCGGCACCGTGGCAGTAAAAGCCAGTGCGGTGGAATGCAGCATTAAAATAACTTCATTACTGTAGGCCGGTAAAGCAATACGCAGTGCTGAAGGTAAAATAATACAGCGATACATTTTAAATCGTGAAAAACCATATGCTCTGGCCGCCTCAATTTCACCGTGGGGAACAGAACGAATAGCCCCCGCAAAAATCTCGGTCGTATAAGCACAGGTATTCAATGTCAGCGCTAAAATTGTGCAGTTTAATCCGCTACGGAAAAAGGCATTAAGCAGATCATTTCCTCGGATAATCTCTAAACTATACACACCAGAATAGAACACCAATAATTGTACATAGAGCGGCGTACCACGAAAGATATAAGTAAAGATCCAGACCGGTAAACGAATCCATCGCCGTTCTGCGACGCGTGCCACCGCCAATGGAATAGCCAGTAATCCCCCCATTACAACAGAAGAAATTAACAACCATAACGTCACGGACAGCCCGGTAAACCGGTAACCATCACTCCAGAGCAGGGCTTGCCAATACTGATGAATAATATCAATCATAGTTCAGCCCTCTTCACCCCATGGGAATAGCGCCGTTCCAACCATAGCAAAACACCATTAGAGACCGTGGTGAAAATCAAATAAACCACACCGGCCACCAAAGCGAAAAAGAAGGGTTGATAAGTGCCCTTTCCTGCCAATTGTGTGGCTTTGACCACATCATTCAATCCCAAAATAGAGACCAATGCCGTCGCCTTGAGGATCACTTGCCAGTTATTACCAATCCCCGGTAATGCATAGCGCATCATGGCCGGAAACATGATTCTGCGGAAAATCTGGCTGGAATTAAAACCAAATGCTCTTGCCGCTTCAATTTGGCCAGCAGGAACAGCCATATAAGCGCCACGAAAAGTTTCGGTGAAATAAGCCCCATAAATAAAACCGAGCGTAATAATCCCGGCAGAAAGAGGGTCAATATTGATTTGTGCAAAACCAAGTGATTCGGTAATGCTATTGAGGGTTATCTGCAAACCGTAAAAGATAAGCAGCATCAAGACTAAATCAGGTACGCCGCGAATCAGCGTGGTGTAGCACTCAAACAGGCCAGATAACAACCGGTTTGATGACAATTTTCCACCGGCACCAATCAAGCCGATAATCACTGATAGCAACACTGAGCACAGTGCTAACTCCAGCGTCACCAGCGCACCTTCAAATATCAGTTTCGAATATCCATCCAGCATCTGGGTTATCCTGTTTTACTGAGTAAGGAGTCTGGTTAATTGCTCTGTGTTGGCCCCAGCCTGAATAGGCTGAGGCCATAGCGGCAAATGGGATTAACCGCCGTAAACATCAAAGTCGAAATATTTTTTCGCGAGTTTGTCGTAAGTGCCATCTTGGCGCATTTCAGCAAAGGCTTTATCCAAGGCTGCTTTCAGCTCTGTATCATCTTTGCGCAAACCCATACCGGTGCCTACACCAAAGAATTGATCATTTTTTACTGACGGACCGGCGAAGGCATAACCTTTACCGGCTTCTTGTTTCAGAAAACCTTCACTGCCGGCAACTTCATCTTGGAAGGCAGCATCAATACGGCCAGAGGCTAAGTCCGCATAAATCAAATCCTGATTTTGATAGGCTACGACATCAATACCTTTTGGCTGCCATTCCGCATTCGCAAATGCTTCTTGAGTAGAACCTTGTAAGACTCCAACACGTTTGCCTTTTAAGGCAACCAACGTTGGCTCAATCTTGCTGTCTTTTGTGGCGATCAAACGGGCATTAGCCGCGTAGAGTTTGTCAGTAAAGGCAATCTCTTTTTGACGTTTTTCTGTGATGGAGAGCGAGGAGATAATGGCATCAATTTTTTTAGCTTTCAGCGATGGGATTAATGCATCGAAGTCACTTTCAACAAAAGTACATTTAGTATCAATTCGGTTGCATAATTCTTTGGCTATATCGATATCAAAACCGACTAACTGACCACTGGCATTTTTAGATTCAAATGGTTCATAAGTTGGATCTGTACCAATTTTGATATCTTTCGGAATAGCGGCAAAAGCACTGCTGGCGGCAGCTAATGCTAATACTAAAGGCAGAACCAAAATCTTCTTATTCATACATAACCCTCAAATTGATTTTCGATGCCACAAAGCGCGTTAGTTTTCTGTATTACCCAGAGCGTTCATAAATCAATTTGCAGTAATCGTGCCAGTAATCACTGGGAAGAAAAGCAAATTTTATGGCCGTTTTCTTAGCATGAAAGCCACTAAATGCAGGCATCTGGTTGTTAACAGAAACTGAATGCGAATGCCATGCAACAGCACGCGTTCTGAAACAGGATCATTATGGTGCATGATCCGCTCCATTTCAGTGCGATGTTGCACAAATGTATCAATTAAGGGAAATAATGTTAATTCGAACCTTGCCAGCGAATAAAGAGATCTTTAGGCAGTTCAATATCGAATTGATCGATAATCCGGTTCACCGTCTGATCGACAATATCTTGAATACTTTGTGGTTGGTGATAAAACGCGGGCATAGGTGGCATAATCACCGCCCCCAATTCAGCGGCTTGTACCATCAGGCGTAAATGCCCTAGATGCAGTGGTGTTTCACGCACACACAAAACTAATGGGCGGCGTTCTTTCAATATCACATCCGCCGCGCGCGTCAGTAAACCATCCGTATAGCTATGGACAATGCCAGATAATGTTTTGATTGAGCAGGGTAAAATAACCATACCGCTGGTCTTGAACGATCCCGAGGAGATGCACGCGGCTATATCACGAGAATCATGCACAACATCCGCCAATGCCTGTACATCTTTGACACTGAACGCCGTTTCAAGCGCCAATGTTTGACGCGCGGCATGACTGAGAATTAAATGGGTTTCCACGCCCTCGACATGTTGCAGTACCTGTAATAACCGAACGCCATAAATAGCACCGCTGGCACCACTGATACCAATAATAAGTCGTTTCATGGGAACTGCCTCAACCAAATGACGGATAACAAATTATCCACAGTATAACCAGAAATGAGGCCAATTGACTGTCTTAGGTGATTATCTGCTAAGAATTGCAACGTCCTATGTAAAAACAAAAAAGGTGCACCGCGCCTGAACGCAAGTTGCACCTTTTTGATTCATCTATACCTTGAAAGATGGAGGAGGATATTAACCCTCGTTATGCATCTCAAGATTTTCTGCTTCATTATGATTACGTAATGCTTGCGCATCATCGTTACGTAATGACTCCAAATACTCCAGATAGCTCTGATCCACATCTTTAGTCACGTAAACGCCATTAAAGACTGAGCACTCAAACTGAGCAATATCAGGGTTATCTTCACGTACAGCCTCGATAAGGTCAGTAAGATCTTGGAAAATCAGCGCATCAGCGCCAATCAACTGGCGAATCTCGTCGACTTCACGGCCGTGGGCAATCAATTCATTAACACTTGGCATGTCGATGCCATACACATTCGGGAAGCGAATTTCAGGAGCTGCAGACGCAAAATAAACCTTCTTCGCCCCTGCATCACGCGCCATCTCGACGATCTGTTCCGACGTAGTACCACGCACAATAGAGTCATCCACCAATAACACATTCTTATCGCGGAATTCTGCACGGTTGGCATTCAGTTTACGGCGTACAGATTTACGGCGTTCTTGCTGGCCCGGCATGATGAAGGTCCGGCCTACATAGCGGTTTTTCACAAACCCCTGGCGATACGGTTTATCCAAGATGCGGGCGATTTCCAGCGCGATATCGCAGGAGGTTTCTGGGATAGGGATCACGACATCAATGTCCAGATCTTCCCATTGCTTGGCAATTTTCGCCCCCAATTTCTGGCCCATGCGCACACGCGCACTGTAAACCGAAATCTTGTCCATAAAGGAGTCTGGACGGGCAAAATAAACATACTCAAACAAGCACGGATTGTATTTCGGATTTTCAGCACACTGGCGGGTGAACAACTGGCCTTTTTCGGTGATATACACCGCTTCGCCCGGAGCAACATCGCGCAGGAATTCGAAGCCAAGGGTATCCAATGCCACACTTTCAGACGCAACCATGTATTCATTGCGACCATCAGCTAAAGTGCGCTTACCAATCACCAGTGGGCGAATACCGTTAGGGTCACGGAACGCGACCATACCGTGGCCGATAATCATCGCGACACAAGCATATGCCCCACGAATTAATTGGTGCGTCGCAGCAACAGCGGCGAAAATGTTATCTGATTCCAACGGATAATGTTGGAAACGGTCCAATTCACTGGCAAAAATATTCAGCAGAATTTCTGAGTCAGAAGTGGTGTTCACATGACGGCGAGAAACTTCGAATAATTTCTTTCTCAGCTGGTGAGCGTTAGTCAGATTCCCGTTATGGGCCAGAGTGATACCAAACGGTGAGTTAACGTAGAAAGGCTGAGCCTCGGAAGCACTGGAACTGCCTGCCGTTGGGTAGCGAACATGGCCAATACCCATATTCCCCTGTAAACGCAGCATATGCCGGGTTTCAAATACATCCTTCACCAAGCCGTTTGCTTTACGCAGCCGGAACCCATTATGGGCATCAATGGTAACGATGCCTGCAGCATCCTGGCCTCGGTGCTGAAGCACCGTCAACGCATCATAAATCGACTGGTTTACCGGTGCAAAACCGGCGATACCGACAATACCGCACATGTTGTCTTTTCCTCATAAGCCGCTCCGAATCGGTAATTGATTCGGTAAGAAACTCGACGTGCTCTGCAGGTAGTCAAAGAACCACCTGATGATATAACTGAACTGCGGGATTAATTGTGACTGCTTCCAGTCGACACTCTGCGAAAAGCCAGTAAACGTATCCAGAAAGAACAACATGGCAGAGACTATCAGAACACCTCGCAGCGCGCCAAAACAGATCCCCAGCACCCGGTCAGTTCCTGATAACCCAGTACGCTCAACCAATGAACCAATCACATAGTTAACAATAGCCCCGACAATCAATGTCGCGATGAACAAAATGCCGATGGCAATTCCGTTGCGTACCACCTCATCCTCAAAGCGAGTGAAGTAGACAGCAAGGTAAGTGTAAAAATGGCTGGCAACAAAAAACGCACATCCCCATGTTACAAGTGACAATGCTTCACGGACAAAACCCCGGATTAAGCTAACTAAAGCAGAAAATCCGATAATCCCTATAATGACGTAATCAATCCAGACCATGACTATTCCAATGACGAAATCGCCGCTGCATCCTGTTCGCGGCGAATTCTAACAGAAAAAGAAAACGTTTGCGTAGAGGAATTCTTACCCGCGAAAATGAAAGCTTATCCCAGTAGGTGTGATTGTTGCGGTCAGTTTGAACACAAACAGCGCGCAAGAACCGGAGCGTACACGAAGTACGTGAGGATTCTGAACACTGCTCAGGTTCAAAATGGCAAATAAAACAACCCTAATGGGATAGGCGCTTAAAGTGCGGTGACTTAAAAATAACCATCGCCGCACCAAGAAGCCGCTAGAACCCTGTACACCCTGATATCTTAACCCTTGGACAAACTTTAACGCCCGGTACTATAAGGCCTAACCTGTCCACTCAAGCCGCTTAATGAATTAAGCTCTGGCAAAGCCGATTGCAATTTCTGTTTTGACGCATCCGGCCCGACATATAACCGAGTAATCTGACCCTGAACAGGTGTCGCTGGCACCGTAAATGCCCGATGGCCCGACAGACGCAGTGTCGCGACAATTTCATTCACTTTAGCCGCATTTTTCAGTGCACCGAGTTGGACGACATACGCCTGCCCTACTGGCGCTTTTTCTTCAGCCGGCGGTTTGATCTCTGGCTTCACTTCCTGCGGTTTTTTCTCAACAGGAGTGGGCTTGGTTTCAACAGGTCGACTTTCTACCGGTTTAGTTTCAACCGGCTTAGTTTCGACCGGTTTTCGCTCAACAGGTTTCACCTCAACCGGCTTACTTTGTATTACCGGTGGCGCTACGATTGTGGGTTCAGAGGGTAAGTTACCGGCATCATTCGCAGCTTGAGAAACGGAATCATCTTTAGGAATACCCACAGCTTGCGCAGCACCTTCTGGCGGCGCAATAGGCAGGGGTTGACTGACCGGTGGAACCGCATCAATCTCTTGGCTGTCACCGGGTTTTGGCACTAAGGGAATGGCAGCAAACTCATCCTCATAATGCTTTTTTTTACCATCCAGTAGCCCCGGCAGCACAATCACGCCCAAGGCCACCAGAATGATGGTCCCGACTAAACGGTTCTGAAACTTACTTGCCACTCGCTCTCCTTCAATGTCTTTACAAACTCAACGCTGTCACAGATTCAATGCAGCCATCACATGAGCAACAGTGTGGAAAGAGCCACAGACAATGACCACATCCCGTGGTCCGGCATCTTGCATGGCCTGACGCCACGCTGTTTCTACATCACTAAACTGACGTGACTGTGCCAGATGTTCAGCTAACTGCTCTGCACTGGCCCCACGCGGACCTTCCAATGGCGCACAATACCACTCATCAACTTGCTCAGATAAACACGCCAGCGTACCCGCAATATCTTTATCTGATAGCATCCCGATGACCGCCCGCACTTTGCCCTGTTTTGGCAGTTGAGCTAGCCTGTCCGTTAGGTATCGTGCCGCATGAGGGTTATGAGCCACATCCAAAATCAACCGCGGTTGTTCACTCACTATCTGAAAACGCCCCGGCAAACTGGCTGCCAATAAGCCTTGGCGGATAGCATCTTCGCTCAGTGATAATCCAGAATAATGCAGCACCGCCAGTGCCGTCGCCGCATTGGCTAAAGGCACATTAGGTAACGGTAAATTTTGCCATTGGCGGTCATCACACTGCCAACTCCAGTTCTGATTGTTCTGGCTGAACTGCCACGCTTTATCGCGTTGATACAGTTTTGCACCTAATGTTGCGGCCACATCAGCAATAGACTGAGGCATGTCTGGCTCGCCAACGATGGCTGGTTTTCCACTACGGAACACACCGGCTTTTTCACGACCAATACTCTCTCTATCGAATCCAAGCCAGTCGGTGTGATCAATTGCAATGCTGGTAACCGCCGCAACATCAGAATCGACAATATTGGTCGCATCCAGCCGCCCACCCAGCCCAACTTCTAAGATAACCACGTCAAGCTTAGCCTGCTTAAATAATTGCAGTGCTGATAACGTGCCAAACTCAAAGTAAGTCAATGAGATATTGCTACGTCCAGCTTCAATTTGGGCAAAAGAGTGGCAGTGCTGCGCTTCAGAGAGTTCTTTCCCCTGAATACGAACACGTTCGGTATAACGCAAAAGATGAGGTGAGCTGTAAACCCCGACCCGCAGACCCGCGGCAAGTAAAATCGACTCAAGGGTACAACAAGTGGTGCCTTTGCCATTCGTGCCGGCAATGGTGAATACTGTAGGGGCTGGCTTAAGCAAATCCAGACGCTCTGCAACCTGCTTTACACGTTCCAGACCCAACTCGATTGGTTGAGAATGCAAACGCTCAAGATAGTCAAGCCACGCGGCCAAAGGCGACGTGGCTTGGGGAATGAGATGATTGTTCATGAGTCCCGTCACTGGCCTTTTTTTCTCTGACTTAAAGCTATAAAGCTCAAGCTACGATACCGGGCACCACCTTATCAGGAGGTGCCCGTTGGGTTAATCAGGCATCGGCCTGATTATCAGTCGTCGCTGCATCAGCCTTGGCCTCAACCACACTTGGCTGTGGCTGATGAGTCAATTTAGACAAGATGCTGGCCAGCGTCTGACGCATAACCGGACGGCGAACTATCATGTCGATAGCACCTTTTTCAATCAAGAACTCACTGCGCTGGAAGCCCGGCGGCAGTTTTTCACGTACCGTTTGCTCAATAACACGCGGGCCAGCAAAACCAATCAGCGCTTTAGGTTCCGCGATATTGATATCGCCCAACATTGCCAAACTGGCGGAAACACCGCCCATGGTTGGATCCGTCAGAACGGAGATATACGGCAAGCCACGCTCTTGCATTTTCGCCAAAGCAGCACTGGTTTTTGCCATCTGCATCAGAGACATTAATGCCTCCTGCATACGAGCACCGCCGCTGGAGGAGAAACATACCAGTGGGCAATTATCTTCCAATGCCTGTTCTACCGCGCGCACAAAGCGGGCACCGACGACTGATGCCATTGAACCGCCCATAAAGGCAAATTCAAATGAAGCAGCAACAATAGGCATCCCCTGCAAGGTTCCTTTCATGGCAACCAGCGCATCTTTCTCGCCTGTCTCTTTTTGCGCAGCAGAAAGCCGGTCTTTATACTTTTTGGAATCCTTGAATTTCAGGATGTCCTTCGGCTCCAGCTCGCTACCCAATTCAACTTCACTACCTGCATCCAGCAGCATATGTAACCGCGCACGGGCTGACATACGCATGTGGTGATCGCACTTAGGACACACTTCCAGATTGCGCTCTAATTCGGCACGATAAAGTACCTGACCGCAACTGTCGCATTTTGTCCACACCCCTTCAGGAATACTCGCTTTACGGGTTTGTGAGATATTGCTTTTGTTGAGAATTCGTTCAATCCAGCTCATCGATGACCTTTCTGTTTGAACCTGGCTGTTGCCAGTCCGCTGTTCATGCTTTAACCATCTCCCTGAAAACACCCCAATAAAAAATGCCTAAGATACACGTTGGTACAGCGTAACCAAGGCACTCATACTCAGGTTGTCCGCAGGAACAGACCATAAATGTCACTCATTAAACCATATTGGCTCGACAGTGTAGATAAAAAACTGGTCGAACCCTCGGCTTAGGTAACGTTTTTACTGATTTTTCTGACGTGCCGCTGCACGCCGATGACGCCAAACCTCGAATACACCGGGCAAAATTGACACCACAATAATAACGACAATCAGCAATTTCAGATTGTTCTGCACGATAGGCACATTACCAAAGAGGTAACCAGCATAAGTGAATAACAGTACCCATACCAATGCCCCAATCACGTTATACGCGGCAAAATGCCGATAGGACATTTTCCCCATACCGGCCACAAATGGCGCAAAAGTACGAATGATCGGGACAAATCGGGCCAAGATAATCGCTTTACCACCGTGTTTTTCATAAAACTGATGGGTTTTATCCAGATAACTACGACGGAATATTTTGGAGTCCGGATTACTGAATAGTTTTTCGCCAAATACCCGACCAATAGCGTAGTTAATGGCATCCCCTAAAATGGCCGCAGTGACCATCAGAGCAACCATAATGTGCACATTGATATCATTGGAAGGTAAAGAGGCCAACGCACCGGCCACAAACAGCAAAGAATCCCCCGGCAAGAATGGTGTGACCACCAGACCGGTTTCACAGAATAAAATCAGGAATAAAATGCCATAAACCCAAACCCCATATTGCGACACCAACTCCGCCAGATGAACATCAATATGCAAAATAAAATCAATAACGAAACGTATAAATTCCATAAATACTCTCGGTAAGTCGCTAAACCTAATTTTTGATTGGGCGAGTTTAACTGAACTTTCTTAGGTATTCCTTAGCCCCAAATTATTGCCAGCCAAACTCATATTCACTTTTTCTATCAGTCATCCGCTAAAAAAAGTGGCCCCATCGGTGCTTTTGGTAAAGCAAAGTGTTCGGGATAGTCAACTGAGACCAAATACAACCCTTCTGCTTTCGCGGTTGCTGCCGCACGTGTTCTATCTTTAAGCGCCAACAGCTCGGCCATCCAAGTCACATCTTGATTGCCACAACCCACCTCGATCAGGCTACCGACAATATTACGCACCATATGATGGACAAAAGCGTTGGCCTTGATATCTACCACGATATACGCGCCATGTCGGGTAACTTTGACATGTTTTACATTTCTCCATGGTGTACGCGATTGGCACTGCACTGCACGAAACGAGGTAAAATCATTTTCGCCGAGTAGGCATTGGGCCGCTTGCTCCATTTTTTCAGCATCCAACGGCATATAACAATGGGTGACCCCTTGCGCCAAAACGGCCGGACGATAGCGATGATTAAAAATAATGTAGCGGTAGCGGCGAGCTGTCGCACTAAAGCGGGCATGAAAATCATCATCAACTGTTTTTACCCAACGCACCGCAATATCTGGTGGTAAATGGCTGTTGACCCCCATAGTCCATGCGGCATCTTTACGCATCGCCGTGGTGACAAAATGCACCACCTGCCCGGTCGCATGCACACCGGCATCTGTCCGCCCAGCACAAAAGACGCCAATAGGTTCATTGGCAACTTTTGATAACGCGGCTTCGAGACACCCCTGCACGCTGGCAACTTCTTGTTGCCGCTGCCAGCCAAAATAGCGGCTACCATTGTATTCAATACCCAGCGCAATCTTTATACCGACAGCTTCAGCCACGGTATTGTCTTGCTGGGCCAACTCAAGTTCGGACATCAGTATAGTTGCTCCTGCAACAGGCGCTCCGCCGTTTCAATCGCCATCAATGCACCACCAAAGCGAATGTTGTCCGCGACTGACCAGAACTGCAACACCTCGGGAATACCATAATCATTGCGGACACAACCAATGCTCAGAACATCACTGCCGGAGGCATCGCTGACCTGAGTGGGGTAGTCATCTTCGTCAGATAACTGAATATCTTCACAATCTTCAAGTTCGCTGCGGGCTTCCTCCGCAGAAATTGGTCGTAATGCCTCCAGATGAACCACCTGTGCCTGACCATAAAATACCGGTGACTGAATACAGCTCACTGAGATTGGCAAACCTTCATCTTGCAAGACCTTACGTACCTGGTCCACCAGACGGCGCTCTTCACGTACACTGCCCTCTTCATCTGCCAGCAGCGGCAGCACGTTAAAAGCCAGTTGCTTAGCGAAGATCCCCGGCTCGGCAGGGATACCATTGAGCAATTTGGCACTTTGCCCAGCGAGATCATCCACCGCCGCTTTGCCATGGGCTGAAGCAGAAATCAGCGCAGTAACATGCAGGCGAGATAAACCAGCCTGTTCTGTCAATGGCTTAATGGCCGTCAGTAACTGGCTGGTCAGGCTATCGGCTACGGCAACAATATTGCGATTGCGATAATCTGCCAGCACTTGCGGGTTCACACTCGGCACCACCAACGGCACATCGTGTTCCATGGCGAAGAAGCCGCTGCTGTCGATAACTAAACAGCCCGCATTTCCTGCCTCTTCAGCATATTGCGCGGAGGCTTCACGGCCGGCGACAAAGAAAGCCAACTGTGCTTGAGACCAATCAAATTCAGCGACATTTTCGACCAGCAAACTTTTACCATTGAAGCGCACGGTTGCGCCGGCACTGCGCTCACTGGCCAGAGGATACAATTCACCAACCGGGAACTGGCGCTCACTTAATAGCTCCAGCAAAGCTTCACCTACTGCGCCCGTAGCTCCTAACAGAGCAATATTCCAGCCGTCAGACATGTTGGTTTTCTCCACTAATGATTGATAAGACAAAGGCGGTAAAATACCGCCTGATATTCAATAACGATTAATTTATATAGCGAGTTAACGTAACTGAGCGGTAAACCCTAATTTCTGTAATAGCTCTGCGCTGGCCGCGTTGTCACACTGCACGCAAAGTGATGACCATTCGCGACGTTCCTGATAGTGCTTACGCAGGCGATCAAACTCGCCCGGCAGGCCAGCAACACGGCGCAGCGGCGCATCATCGCGGCGCACATCATACACTAAGTGCATCAATCGTTTTAATTTGCCTTCATCCAGCTCGCCATTAAGTTGCAGTTGGCTGAATTCTGGCTGTGGTAAAAGAGTCGCAAGATCTACCGATTGCGGCTGCCCCAGATGCTGACTAAACGCTTCAAATACCTGAGTTGTACCACGTGCTTTGCCCTCCAGCGTATATCCGGCGATATGGGGTGTACCAATATCAACACGCGCCAATAGCGGTAAAGATAACTCTGGTTCAGGCTCCCATACATCTAATACCACACTGAGTTTTTTTCCTTTTTCCAGAACACGGAGTAAGGCAGCGTTATCGACTACAGCACCACGGCAGGCATTAATCAGAATACGTCCATCCGGCAGGGCTGCCAGTAACGCTTCATCAGCCATATGCAGACTTTGATAGACCCCAGTCTTATTCAACGGTGTATGGAAAGTGAGAACATCTGCTTCGCGCACCAGTTTTTCCAGCGGCCAGAAGGTTTCATTATCGCCCCGATCGGCTCGTGGTGGATCACATAATAAAGTCCGAACGCCAAGGGCTTGCAAGCGAGTATTCAGCCGCGAACCAACATTGCCAACCCCAATAATCCCAACGGTTTTATCACGCAGTTGGAAACCATCACGTTCGGCCATCATCATCAAAGCGGAAAAGACATATTCCACCACCGCAATAGCGTTACAACCCGGTGCGGCGGAGAAGCCGATACCCTGTTGCCGTAACCAGTTATCGTCGACATGGTCAGTACCGGCGGTGGCCGTACCCACAAAACCAATTGAGGTGCCTTGCAGTAATGCCTCGTTCACTTTGGTTACCGAGCGCACCATCAGTGCATCTGCGCTCGCCAGTGCATCAAGGGGGATAGGTCGCCCCGGCACTGCCTGCACATCACCTAACCGTTGAAATAGCGTTTCCGCGTACGGCATATTCTCATCAACCAGAATCTTCACGTTGTTCTCCGGCAGCTTACTGCCCTACAAAACAGGGGGACCTAGTATATACCCAAAAAATGCGGTGTTTCAGGTTCTTCGATAACGTTCGGGTGTAGTACCTGAAATCTGCTGAAACATGGCAATAAAGGCCGATGCCGAGCTATAACCAACATCCAGCGCCACGCTTTGTACTGTTTTTCCCTGCTCCAACAAAGAGATGGCGTGTAAGAATCGCAGCCGCTGTCGCCATTCACTAAATGCCATTCCCAACTCTTGCTGGCAACGGCGTGATAGTGTTCGTTCGGTGGTGTAGACACGTTTAGCCCAAAGCGCCAATGAGGTGTTATCTGCCGGGCAGCGCTCCAGAGCCATCAGCACCGGCGATAACAGCTTATCCTGCGAGGTCGGCAGATAGGTGCGCTGCACCGGGGATTGATTAAGTTGGTCAATCAGCACATGCGCTAAACGCATATCTTGCTCACTCTCCGGCATCAATAAACCCCGAGCGAAGCAATCCTCAACAATGGCATTAAAAATTGGGCTGACATTCAGTAGGCAAGCCGATGCCGGTAGCCCATTACAGAACGCCAGCGCAATATCAATGGCGCGAAAATGCATCGGTTTGCGATTATAACTGGAATGTTCCACCCCTGCGGGTACCCAGACACTGAACTCAGGGGGAGCCAAGAAACGCTGTCCGCCAATATTCATTGCCAACACACCTGATTTGACACATATCAACTGCCCGTATGTGTGACTGTGCGGCAGAAACTCCGTATTGGCATTGTATATCTCGCAGCGAAAGGACAAATTCTGCGGGGCGGTGGCAGCAACCATCGGGAAATCAGGTTTTTTCATCGTCAATACTCTCGTGGTCACTCATCTGCTGGCTGAAATTGTCCTAATCACAGCAATTATTGTCTGGTTATCAGTATATAGAATAAATCAGACAACTGTAGACTACATCACATAAGTATATTGATGAGAATTATTAGCATGAATGTGTTGTTCCCCTTATTCGCAGTGATTATTTGGTCAATCAATGCCGTTGTCAGCAAGATATCAGCCACAGCTATTGACCCGGCAGCGATCTCTTTCTATCGCTGGGTACTGGCATTCCTGACCTTAACGCCATTTTTACTGCTGGGGGTTATCCGTAACTGGCAAGCAATTCGCGTCTATTGGTGGAAGCTGATGATTTTGGGATTGCTGGGCATGGTGCTTTACCAAAGTCTGGCTTATTACGCCGCCCACAGTGTCAGCGCCCTGTTTATGGGGATCCTTAGCTCATTAATCCCATTATTGACGGTGCTTATCAGCATTTTCCTGTTACGCGTCGCCCCCACTGTCGGGATTGCTCTGGGCAGTGTGTTGTCATTAGGGGGATTAGTGTGGCTGGTCAGTGCTGGTGATCCAGCACAATTACTGCATCAAGGTATTGGTAAGGGTGAACTGATGATGTTTGGAGCCTCGGCATCCTATGCCTTGTACGGCGTGTTAACAAAACGCTGGGCGATTCAGTTACCTAATTGGCAATCGCTTTATATGCAAATCGCCTTTGGTGTGGTGCTGCTGTTGCCTAATTTCCTACTGGCACCGGATGTGCAATTAACCGCACAGAATATTCCGTTGGTCTTATTTGCTGGTATTCCTGCGTCTATTATTGCGCCCTATTTATGGATTCACGGTGTGATGCGTTTAGGAGCAAACACCGCATCAATATTTATGAACCTGACGCCGGTATTTACCGCAGTCATCGCCGTAACCTTCTTGCATGAGCAATTGCACAGCTATCACCTGATTGGCGGCGGCATTACCTTAGCCGGGGTCATTTTGGCTCAACGTTTGCGCACCCCACTGCGCAGGAAAGCGGCCCAATAAACTATCAAGATGAGATAGTGGCCTTATTATCCGCCGCTATCTCAACGCCCACCTGCACATGATCTTTTCTATGCAACATGAATACTCCCAATAATACCAATGCACTCCCCAGCAATTGCGATGTCGACAACACTTCGCCCAGCAGAAAATAAGCAATCACGGCAGTGAACACTAACTCTAGCGTTAATAATAGACTGGCAACCGCCAGCGGTAATGTCTTCAAGCTGAGATTAAACAGACCAAACCCCAATAATGTCGGGCCTGCGGCTAGAATCAGCAATAGCCACCAGCCAGACCATTGAATCCCCTGTGCGCCATGAGATAAGAAAAACAGATCCCCGACCATTTGCTGTAGCCCCTGAACCGGAAACCACAACAAGAGCTGATTAAATATCAGCTGATAGCCAGCGGAAAAACCAAATACATACAAAATAGTATTCCACACCGGATAGCGACGATCAGTGGCAATTCTCCCCGCTAAGGTATAAAAGCTATAGCCGACTCCCGATGCTAGCCCAATAAACAGACCGATAAAATTAAAGTCCGCTGCGGTAATATTTACACCATCGCTGACCAGAAAACAGCCCGATAAACTGATGATAATCACCAGCAGTTCACGCCATCCCATATATTCGTTATAAAAAATCCACCCAAGAAAAACAGTAAACCCCACCGAACAATACACCAAAATGGTGGATATCGATGCTCCGTTTAAGGCGACAGATTCTGTCCATAACCCATTAAATACCGCCAACAATAAGCCATATGAGAGATAGAACTTCACTTGATCACGGCGCAGTTTGGCCCACTGCGGTCTGATGATGAGTAAAATAGGCAATAATACCGCCGCCACTAATGCGGCTCGCCAAAAAGCCAAAACAGAGGTGGGCAAATGATAATGTGCAGTCAGGATGCGGATGATTATCCCGGTAAAACCTAATAATACGGCACTGATAATCGCCAGCGCATAACCTTGTCGTTTACCGGTAAAAAAAACACGGCCCGCCAATGGCGAACCCATCATAGATGGGGGTAACCCCGCCGGTATTGCCATCGCTGCCTCATTGGATTCACAACATCAATTAATGAATATCATTCTACGCTGGCGTTTTTAGGCGACCAGAGCCACTTCTCTACAGATTGATGCAGGCCACTTTTTCTAGCTTGAAGCCTTGTTAACAAGGGGTATAGTGAAAACATCTTTTCTGACATGAGCCACTTTAGGCCGTTATCGCATGCACATCCCTTTAGACCGTCAACAAGACATTCCGCTGTATCTACAAATTGAAGAAGCATTGCGCCGGGCTATCCTCAGTGGCGTGTTTGCTGACGGTGATAAATTGCCCTCCACTCGCACGCTGGCCGCTGAGTTGTCGGTGAGTCGTCTGACGGTTGATAGTGCTTACGCCGAACTCGCCGCCAAAGGCTTTTTACAGCAGCGGCGTGGTAGCGGTGCTTATGTCCGTCATCTTCCGCCACCGCCCAGTCAGCCGCTTGCGCGCGTACAAGATGAATTTCCTCTCGACCGTTTTACCACCGTGACTTCGCGGTTGGACGGTTATGCTGATATCCCTTTACCACCGAATACGATTAATTTTGCCGCCGGAATTGGCAGCCCGAAGATTTTCCCACTGGATGAGTTTCGCCAGATCCTGCAATCCATATTGCGCCGCCATGCTGAAGAAGCATTCAGTTACGGCGATTACTGTGGCTATTACCCATTGCGCGATACCCTCAGCCGCATTCTTTCTGCGCAGGGGATCCCCACTCGGCCAGAGCAATTGCTGATAACGAATGGTTCACAACACGCCATCAGTCTAGTGAGTCAATCATTGCTGGCCCCCGGTGATACTGTTCTAGTCGAAGAGCCCACCTATGCAGAAGCACTCGCTCTGTTTCGCCTGCATAAAGTGAATATAGTGGCGTTGCCCAGTGACTCACAGGGGATGAAACTCGAAACTCTACCCAGCTTGCTGGACAAGTACCAACCCAAACTTCTCTATTGCATCCCCAACTTTAACAATCCCACTGGCCGCTGTATGAGTGAACCCCGTCGCCACCAACTATTGCAGATAGCCAGAACTGCTGGGGTGGTCATTCTGGAAGATGACTATGTGGGGGACCTGCGTTACAGCGGGAAAAAGTTGCCATCACTACGTTCACTCGCAGCGCCAGGCGAGGTTATCTATGTCAGTACATTTTCAAAAATGCTGTTGCCAAGTATGCGGATTGGTTATTTGGTGGCGGATCAACCCCACTACACGCAACTCGCGCGTTTGAAACATGTCGATAGTTTTACCAGTTCAAATTTGATCCAGCGGGCGCTGGATGCTTTTGTTACTGTTGGCCGTTATGACAAACAGCTGCGCCGAGCCTGCCGTTTGTACCGCCAACACCGTGATGCCATGACCGAGGCACTCACACACACATTACCGCCAGATTGTACGTTTGAGATCCCAGATGGTGGGTTATTTATCTGGCTGCAACTGCCTAAAAATGCGCCAATTTCACGTTTAATGCCACTGGCATGGCAAGCGGGAGTCACTTTCGCTAAAGGCGGTGGATTTTATTCCCAAGAGTCCTATGGCGAATTCAGCCTGCGCTTAAATTTCGCTGCTAATTCACCCGAACTGATAACTCAAGGAATCAGCCGTCTGAGTACTGCAATCCGCCAGTGTCAGGCACAAAAAAGCCCGGCATAAGGGGCCGGGCTGTCACTATCTCATTGAAACATTGGAGAGTTAACTGCGCTTTTAAGTACCAAGCGTTGATAGCCACAGACGCAGTTTCATTCCCCAATAACTCGTCCAACCGCTGGTGTGCTGCACCATTTTCCCTTGATAGAGGATAACCACGGTTGGAGTGACATTAATTTGCCACTGTGCCGACAACTGGCCTTGTGGATCATTAATCACTGGCAGTTGATAGCCTTTTTTACTCAGCCAACGCTCTACCTGCGGCGCATCACCAGAACGTAAGGCGACAGTCAGGACATTCTCCCCTTCTTGCACCAACTGATTAACACTGGGGGTAGTGAATTTACACACGCCACACCATGTCGCCCAGAAATAGATAAGCAAAGGTTTTTCCTGACTCATCTCTTGCAGGGAAACCGGCTTCCCCGCTAAGGTATGCAACGTGCTATCTGGCCAGTCTGCAGGGGCCTGTGGACTGCGCAGCCAATCCATACCAAATGAAATAGCGGCTACCACGAGCAATAAAATAACTAACTCTTTACCCCAGCGCTTTAAACGGCTCATTGACTGGCCTGCGCCAGTTGTTGCTTAACGATTTCCTCTAATTGCGAGTATGAAATCGCTCCCGGCACCATTTGGTTGCCAATTAAGGTGGCAGGAGTGCCCTGAATACCTAACTGATCAGCCAGTTTCAGGTTAGTGCGCAACACATTCAAACTTTGCTCACTCGGCTCCACAGGCGTCACGCCGGTTTTTTTCTGTGCCGCAGCAATGCTGCTAGCATCATGGAACCCTTTTTTCGCCATCAAACGCTGATGAAAAGCCAGAAACTGATCTGGATGCTGCTGCCATAGGGTCAGTGCCAATCGTGCGCTGGTCACTGAACTTTCACCTTTAAATGGCAAGGGTTTAATCACCACAGCAACCTGCGGATACTCTTTCACTAATTTTTCCAGCAACGGATCAAATGTTTTGCAGAAAGGACAGTTGTAATCCGTAAACGAAACCAAGGTGAGCTGTGGTACTGCGGCCCCAAATCGTGGGCTACCGGGGTCTTGATACAGAGCGTGTTTATTGGTCTCGATAAATTGGTTCAGTTGTTGCCCCTGAGCCTCATTCGCCTGTTGCTGCCAAGCATCGACCGATTGCGCCAGAATATCGGGATTCGCTATCAACGTTTCACGAATCAGCTCTTTAATCCGCCCCTCTTGTTCTGGGGTAAAAGGTGCCGCCGCCCACAATGGCGTCGAAAATAGGACAAACAGCAATACAGTTAATATTCTCATTTTTCATTTCCTTTAGCGTCGGCCAATACTTTTAATAACACATCACGATCCAGCAGAGGGGAAAGCACGATGCCCTGTGGTTGTTGTGGCCCATAAATTTGATTGAACGGAATGGCGACACTGCCGCGGCTGCGTAAAAATTCAGTGATTTCGGCAGAAGGCCGAGTCCAGTCCCCGCGCAGTGCTACTACATCAGGCGCTTGCAAAGCAAGCTGTACATCATCGCGCATCAGCACGTGAATTTTGTTCACTTTGCACGTCACGCACCAATCTGCGGTGACATCGACAAACACACGTTTATGCTCGGCCAAAGCCTGTTTAATGGCGGACTCCGTTAATGGCTGCCACGGGATATTGTCATGTAGAGGTTTACGCCATAAATCAGCCGTCAATGACCCCACCAGCAACAAGCCCCCGACAAGCAACACCCCGATTAAACTGACGATAGCAGCAATTCGAATGCCATAACGCCAGCCAATGGCCAGTAACAGGGCCAATAATAATATTCCAGCAATAACCATCACGGTTTGCAGGCCAACATGACTCGTCATTAGGCTCAATAACCATAGGCTGGATGCCAACATCAGCACTCCCATCCCAATACGTAGATGATTCATCCAACGGCCGGGACGCGGTAGGCATAGCGCCAGTTTGGGCCATGCCGCAACAGCCAGCCACGGCAGACTCATTCCCACGCCGAGAGCTGTAAAAATCCCCCACAGTGCGGGTAACGGGGCCGCCAGTGCAAAAGCCACTGCAGTGCCGAGGAATGGCGCGGAGCACGGTGTAGCCAACAATGTCGCCAGTACACCCTGTCCAAAATGACCGGCCATACCGTGCGCCCCCGGTTTCTCAACACGGGGCGTAGCAATTCGCGTGTTCAGTGATGAAGAGAGGTGAATTTCGAACAGACCGAATAGATTGGCGGTAAAGATCGCAGTAACCAGCACCATAAAACCGATAAACCACGGGCTTTGGAACTGAATTCCCCAGCCAAGGGCATGGTTGCCTAGGCGCAAAGCACTCATCAATAACGCCAGCAGCCAAAATGAAGTGACGATCCCGGCGCTCGAGGCTAGAAACTGCCAGCGCACCTGACGGCGAGTTTGGTGCTCTGTTTGCAAAATAGAGCCAAGTTTCATCGCCAATACTGGCAGCACACAGGGCATCAGATTGAGGATCAATCCGCCCACAAGTGCCATCAACACCCAAGACCAAAACGTGGTTGAGGATTGGGGTAACGCTAATGCTGGCCCAACTGTCACCGTGGCTTCTTGCGCTAGTCCTTCATCGGTAATCACCATAGTCAGTGACTTTCCGTTCAGATCGGCGGAGCCCTCTCCCCAACCATCGGTGGCGGGTACTCGCACTGATAACTGGGCACCTTGCACACTCACTATCGGCTTGCCGAGATCCACATCGTCGAGCGTATCGAAGAACAGTTCCGGCTGCTGCCAACCTTCATCACGATGAGCAAGAATTTGCACTTCACTGTGACTAAAACCCGCCTGAATCTGCTGAGTCAATGCGTTAGCAATCGGCACCTGCCCCATCGCCTGGGCAAAATCATGTTCGAATTGCTGCTGCTCTTCACCACTGACCGCAGAGGAGAGGTCAACGCTAAACGGGTAGTCAGTCAAAATACAGACATTGCTACAAGTCGACAGAGTCAAAACACCGCTTAAGATTTTGGGAACCTGACCAGAAATAACGATCGGCAATATTACCTGCTCATGATACCCCTGAGTTGAAATCCCAGACACATCAAAACGTTGTGGCACAGGCCAGTACCATTTAACGGACTCAAGTGGCGTTGCCCAAGCGATGACAGGGGCAATACCTCCCTCTCCCGGTGAACGCCAATAGGTTTTCCAACCTTTTTCCAGTTGGACACTCAATAACATACGGGTTTTATCATCAGCAGAAGGCTCGGCACGAATTTGAACCTTAGCATGGTCATTTTGTGGACGGACCAACCAACCACTGTCTGCAGCCCAAAGGGTGGGCATCCACAGCAGCAACAGACAAAACAGCGCTGTTTTGCTTAAATTGCGCATTTAATCTCTCCATGAATAAATTAAGCACAGCCACACATTGTGTCGCTATGATTATTCGCACAGTACGGTTTTTATAAAAATGGCTGATAAATGAAAACCGCACTTCGCGAGCTAGAGTTATTCAAAGAGTTGGGTTATTCCCGGAAAATACACAATCGCAGATGCACCCTCAAACCACTGGGTGATATGACTCTGGGCGGTGGGAACCGCATACTGGTGGGGATAATAGGGACAAGCAATAGCAGCAATAAACCCAGCGAGAAAATCGCTAATTCAAACAGAACCGGCGGTGAAGCCAGTAAAGATTTGGCACTCAATTCACAAGGTGTTGGTGCTTCATCAGCATCAGTGGTAACCACTTGTGACGATGATGTCGGGAGAAGATTTTTTTCCAACGCGTGCAAGCTAGCGATGCGCTGAGTCATACAAACCAGTATGACCAGGCAAGCCAGACAGAGGAACCACTTTGCCGCGCGTTGTCGTTTAAACATTATTGATACTTAATAATCTCATTCAGTTATTAGGCATCATCTTAACGATATAATTTCCATTATCAATGGTTGGTTGGTAAACAATAGTCAGCAAAAAGGTTCAATTTAGGTTTTAGCTGAAAATGTTTTGAATCTGGTTTCGGCTTGTGAGCGACCCGGACGGGGAATCTGTTCGGTGGTTAGCGCGTTATGTATCTCTTCTTAACCAAACGAAACCAATACATTTTTGGGCAGGACATTCATTCAAACCTAATAAGAATATATTGGTTGCTCACATTTACAGGTATTATACCAACTGCTTGGATCTCATACCGGGCCACCGATAAATCTCCTCCACTGCGAAGGACAGGTTATATGCAACCTTTGAACGGCCCAAGTGTACCTATTGCCACTGATCGCAATGTTGCACTGCCCAAAATGCCCTCTCCGGGTCAAGTGGAAGATCAGGCACTAACTCCTGCACAGCGTACAACGCTGGAAAAACTGATTGTACGAATTATGGCCCTTAGCCCAATAAAATCAGCCGAAATCTGGGCTGCACTACGCCATGATTTATCTCTCAGCAGCACCAGTGATTTATTGGCTCGCCACTTCCAACCCGCCGAGCAATTACTGCAAACCCGGTTGTCGCAGGCTCAGGAAAATCACGCCAATCAGCAACTACGTCAGCAGTTGACCGAGTTACTACCTCAGGGTAATAACCGGCAAGCAGTCAGTGATTTTATTCGCCAGCAATTTGGTCATACGGTATTAAGCCAGTTAAGTCATACCGAATTACAACAAGTTTTGGTATTACTGCAATCTGGCACGCTAAATATTCCGCAACCGCAATTAACGACGATAACTGACAGACCGTTGCTCCCGGCAGAGCAGCAACATATTCAATCACTGGTGGCTAAACTCAGTGCCGCTACTGGGGAGCAACCAGCCAAAATATGGCAAGCCCTATTTGATTTGGTGAGTGTGAAAAGTCATGACCCGCTACCCGCACGCCATTTTCAGATACTCAGCCAGTTTTTACAGGCCAAAGTTGCCCTTAGCCAGCAAACAGCCCCCACGTTAGTGAATCTGCAAACCGTACTGAAACAGCCCGCCGATGCGCAAGAGCAGCAGTTATTAATTGATTACACACAGAATCGCTTTCAAGCCAGCTCAACAACACCGCTGACACAGGCGCAATTGAACGACATTATTAACGTGCTATTTGCGGCCAGATTAGACCGAGCCAATACCGCCCAGCGCTTGGCTGAAGATCAACAAAGTCTTCAGCCAATCATTAACCCGCTTATTGCCGCACTGCCACAATCATTACAACCTTTGTTGCAAAAACCATCACTGGCTTTTGTAACGCTGATAATTGTGATGGTATTTTTATTGGCTATTTTTCTTTAATTAGCCGCTACCCGTAGATTACTGGCTCAGGCTATCTTTATCTGAGCCACTCATTTTACAGTGCCAATAGCCCCCAACCAACCAGTGCACTCCAGAATAAAAAGGGCAGTGAATAGGCGTGGAATTTCAACCAAATCGCGGGTTCTCCCGCCATTCTCAGCGCAATTAAATTCGCCATCGAACCCAAAGCAAAACCAAAGCCACCGATATTCACGGCATAGGCGACCAATGCACTGGAA
This sequence comes from Yersinia vastinensis, assembly GCF_044905075.1. NCBI lineage: Bacteria > Pseudomonadati > Pseudomonadota > Gammaproteobacteria > Enterobacterales > Yersiniaceae > Yersinia > Yersinia vastinensis. Next base: position 1,540,635 of record NZ_CP173260.1, on the reverse strand, counting down.
GGAAGATAATTCAGCAATAAGATTGTGGCCGGAACATTGCTAATCAGTTGGGATAAACCAATACCTAATATATAGGCCGCCGCCGTAGACAAAGTTTTGATTTCACCAAACAATGACTGCAAAGCAGGTAACTCGGTCAGTAGGCGAACATCAATAAACATGGCCATAAAGACCACTATCAAACTCCAATCTATTGCTAATAAAACTCGCCGCGCCAATAACAATAAGCCCGCAAATACAATGAATAATCCATAACTTGCCAACCCCAAATCGACACAGACAATAAAAATTACATATAGCGCCAAACAACTTAGCAATAGGCGGAATTGGTAAGGGTAAATCGGGCTAGAACTTTGCTTAACAATTTTTCGCGCGGGGAAACGCCACCAGGTCACCGCCAAGAGTGTGAGCAAAATAGCTGCTGCCAAAGGGGCCATCTGGTGAGTAAAGCCAATAAAAGAGAGTTCGGAACGGCTCCATAACAGAATATTTTGCGGATTACCGATAGGCGTTAACAACGAGCCCGCATTCACGGCCAATGCAGAGAAAATAATCAGACGGGAAACGGGTAAAGACGATATTTTCTTCAATGTCAGAATCAGGGGAACAATGATAAACAGCGCGACATCATTCGTCAGGAAAGAAGACAATACCGCCGCAGACAAGACTAAAAATAGCGCCAGATGCCGTTCAGTATGTAACGCATTAATTATCTTGCGACCAATAAAATCAAAGTAGCCACTGACTTCAACCCCTTTTGTCAGCAGCATTAACCCCAACAACGTCACAATGGTGGTCCAGTCAATAAACTGTGGAAAGGCGCTAATTTTGGCTGGCATCATGGCCGTAAGACCAATACCCAGTATCACTAAAATATGCAGCAGGCGGTCTTTCAGAAAAGGTCTGAATACTGTTTTTACTGCACGATGAGTCGTTGCGAATAATGTCATCAGGAAATCTACAAATAACAGGGCTGACAAAGAAAGGTCACGTTAGCGCAGCCGATCGTTTTATGCCAGCCCCATTATCTGTCAACGGCCAAACTCAAGATTCAGCCGCTTCAAACTAGATCTGAGTATTTTGTTTCACTGCTTTTCTAAAATCATCCATTGAGCAAAATCCTTTCGCATCAATCGGGCAGCCTTCGATTTCCAACGTGACACGTTTTGGTGGTGCCTGAAGTGACAACGGTGTTTTATGACGAATTTGCTCGGTCGACAGATAAATATACTCAATCTTCATCAGATCTTTATTTTGTTTAATATCTTTCCAACGCTCAAAGACCACTTTGCCACTGATCGGGGTTCTCTCGTATTGATCAGGCAGTTGGTATTCTTTGGTTTTAAGTGCTGCGAGTAATGAAGCAATATTGGAGTCATGCCCAACCAATACTGCAAACTTCGCTTTTTGCGCGGCTAATTCATTCGGGGTTTTCTCACCCTGAGGATCAAGAGCAGAGCTAATAAAGCCCACTAATTTCTCGGCGGCATTATCTGCGATAGCAGGAGAGCCAAATAAAGTTTCATGGTAGAGGTTCTTGATATCGATTAATTTACGCCACTCTTCAGATGACTGAATCCGCCCCCAAGCCACATCTTTCGCCGGGAAGCCTTCATAATATTGCAGCATGAAAGCATCAGAGGCACCAGTCCCTAATTTCAGTGGGCCAGTAATGCCCGGTTCTTTATTTTGTACTAATACAATTTCAGTCGGCTGCATGCTCCAGTCACATTTCTTATCGACTAGACATGCTGGTGAATTTTTATAATCTAGGATGTTAGACAGTAAATCGTAATTTGGCTGTAAACGTTTGTTCAACCCCTCTACCCCACCCGGCCCTGCATGTTGATTAATTGAAGCCAACGCTTTTTCTTTAAATTCAGGGGTAACATCTAAAGTAATAATCGGGTTAAAGACAGGATCCATCTTACCGATTTCTTTTTGGTGGGTAACTGGAACATTACATCCGGGGAAAGCGCCAAATAAGAAATGCTGTGCGGTATCAATGGTTCTTGGCAAGCTGTTGGCGTAGGTAAATACCGTGGTTGGTGTCGGGCATCCGGTCGATTTGAGTAATTTGGTTTCTGCCAACCACTGGCGGAAATATCCCCCCATCATCGCCTCAAGTTCGGCCCCTTTGGGTGTCAGGTAACCACCAGGTGTACTCCATTCAGGCCATTTATCCGGGGTGGCACTGGAGAGCATATCGCCATAATTCACCAAGGGCGCACGTATCCCATGGCGGCTCATGACTAAAACCTGTTCAAGTTTATAATGACCGTTCTTATCCTGAGCCACGACCTTATCTTGAGCCACAAGATTGGCTGAAGCAGGTAAGAGAGTTGCTAATAAGGTCAGGGCGTACGCCGTCTTTATTTTTATCATCCCAAACTCCATCATCCGTTGGTGGTTTAAGTCGTCAATAGACTTTCGATTGCTACAGATTTGTTACAACAGAGATAATAGACGCAGGGGGGAGGTAAAAGCGGAGTCTCATCACAGATCCACTTATTATGTCAGGTCGACCAATTGATTTTTTTGTCGATGAATCTTGGTATTACCACAGATTTAGATGGTTATCCCCAGTCGGCACTGATGGTTAATCAGTGCTAGTGCTATTCTCTGCTGGGTAGGTTTTTATCAAACGAATGAAACCCCGACAAGCCAGCCATTATTTTCTACCGGGCATATCTGGAATAATCAAATCACCGCGTAACGCATAAGAACCCAGTACATCTTGGGTTTTCTCATTAAGCCATGTCACTATTTTCGCGGCCATGGCGTCCATCGAATATTCAATTGCCGGAATCGTCGGGATTCCCGGATAATGTAATGAACCGGCCAGACTAAAGACCATGATGTCATCGGGAACCGATTTATTAAACGCTTGAAGTTGTGGGATAACACTTTGAGCTTCCTGTTCATCCGCCACCAGCAAAGCATTAAAATTCAGCGTCGCGCTGCTATTAAGCAAAACTTGCAACGCAACCGATGAAGAGGATGAATCCATAAAAATCAGGTCGCGATTAAAAGGCAAAAAGTTATTTTCTAGCGCGCGCTTGTACCCTAACAGCACATCGTCCACATAACCGCTAGTGTCAGGGTTAATTAAAGCAATTTTTCTTCTGCCTTGTTTTATCAAATAATTGCAGGCAGTTTCTGCGGCAAAGGCGTGGTCAAATTGGATACTGTTCGCAGCGTCGGTATCCATGCAATCGACGAGAATGATGCTCTCATCTGAGAGATTAAGAGGGAAACGTGCACCAATAATGAGTACGTCATCACACAGCCCACAGGTCAGCTCATCAAGTGCCTGCATGACTTCAGCTTTGTTGTTGGCAAAGCGCAACAGTAAATGCTTTTGATGCTGACTGAGGTGTTTTTCAAGTGCGTACAAATAACCTGTCGTTTGGTTAATATTTTCTTGTGCGCAAATAACGCCAATGCAGCCTGTTGACTGACTTAATAATGATTGCGCGATAACATTTGGCCGATAATTCAGCTCCTCTACCGCTTTTAATACGGCCAGGCGGCTAGCTTCCTTAACGCCGCGCGAACCACTCAACACCCGTGATACTGTGGCTTTAGAAACCCCAGCTAAACGTGATACATCGTTGATTGTAGACATGATTCTCTCCTAGCAGGCTGAAGTCCTTGCCTGTCATTCCTAAATACAGCTCTGTCCTATCGATGACACCAGCCTTGAGTATAATCGTTTCCATTTAGCATGGAAACCGAATTTCCATCACGATCCAAAATAGTTATCCAACCTCCAAAGCTGTGATGTCCATCAAATAAATAATCCCTATACACACTGGACTTTGATGGCTATCACAGTTCCACTCATTTCGAATGGAAAACGGTTTCCGTAAGATGTCCAATCATTCGCGAAACAACCGCTTTTTCGAAATGGAAAACGGTTTCCGTAAGATGTCAAAATGTCATAAAAAGAGTGTTACCACGTTTTTCGCAATGCTTTTTTATCTTTTGAGGATGGTTGTAGATGTTCAAGATCATGTTGTGTTGCTCCGCTGGAATGTCCACCAGCATGCTGGTGAGAAAAATGCGGATCGTGGCTGAAGAAAAAGGTATCCCGGTAGAAATTGATGCGTTTGGTGTCTCTGAATTTGATATTCAGTTCCCACGCTATCAGGTAGTTCTGCTTGGGCCGCAAGTGAAATACATGTTAGGAATGCTGTCAGAAAAGGCGGCTGTTCACGGTATTCCCGTTCAACCCATCGATATGATGGACTACGGAATGCAGCGTGCCGATAAAGTCCTGGACTATGCTCTGTCGCTCATTGAAGCGACTCACTAAGAAGGTATTCACATGAGTTCTTTATATCAATCAATGGTTGCTGCTATTGAGCAAACTATTACGCCGTTTGCAGGACGTCTGGGACAGCAAAAATATGTTATTGCTATCCGCGATGGCTTTACCGCTGCACTGCCTTTTATGATCATCGGTTCATTTATGCTGGTGTTTATTTTCCCACCATTTTCTGCCGATACCACAATGGGATTCGCTCGGGCATGGCTGGACTTCTCTCAGACATATCGCGAACAATTAATGTTGCCATTTAATCTGAGCATGGGGGTGATGACATTCTTCATTTCGGTAGGGATTGGCGCAAGCTTAGGGAGGCAATTTAATCTTGATCCGGTCATGACAGGGCTACTGGCATTTATGGCATTCCTGCTGGTTGCCGCCCCTTATGCTGATGGCAAAATCTCTACCCAGTATCTTTCTGGTCAGGGGATCTTTACTGCGTTAATTACAGCAATTTATTCCACGCGTGTTTATGCCGCACTGAAACAACACAATATTACGATTCGTCTGCCAAAAGAGGTGCCTACCGGTGTAGCACGTTCTTTTGAAATTCTGATCCCTGTATTGGTCATTATTGCCACATTGCATCCACTGAATTTATTCATTGAATCGCAAACCGGCATGATTATTCCAGAAGCTATTATGCATTTACTGGCGCCATTGGTGTCTGCATCAGACTCCTTGCCAGCGATGTTGCTTTCAGTATTGCTGTGCCAGATTTTCTGGTTTTCAGGTATTCACGGCTCGCTGATTGTCACCGGTATTATGAGTCCGTTCTGGATGACCAATCTGGCAGCAAACCAAGCAGCACTTGCCGTTGGGGCAACCTTACCGCATATCTACTTACAAGGTTTCTGGGATCACTATCTGCTCATCGGTGGCGTGGGTTCTACATTACCACTGGCTTTCCTGTTGCTGCGTAGCAAGGTTACTCACTTACGCACGATTGGCAAATTAGGTGTTGTACCCAGCTTCTTCAACATTAATGAACCCATTTTGTTTGGTGCGCCAATCATTATGAACCCAATAATGTTCATCCCATTTATTGCCGTACCGATGATCAATGCTGTTCTGGCCTATACCGCCACCAAATTTGGCTGGCTTGCACAAGTCGTTTCCCTGACACCCTGGACGACACCAGCACCTATCGGCGCATCTTGGGCAGCGAACTGGGCCTTTAGCCCTGTGGTGATGTGTCTGGTCTGTATGATGGTTTCGGCACTTATCTATCTGCCATTCCTGCGTGCTTATGAGCGTTCACTGGTAAAAACTGAAGGGGAAAAAAATCTGAATACTGCCCCGTCACTTTCTGAAACTGCCCGTAGCAACTGATAACAACAAGAGACAAGACCATGAAATACCAATTTCCAGATAACTTCTGGTGGGGCAGTGCCAGTTCAGCGCTGCAAACAGAAGGTGAAAGTCTACAGGGGGGTAAAAGCCCCACGACTTGGGATGCCTGGTTTGCCAGCCAACCCACACGCTTTCACCAGCAGATTGGCCCAAATGACACATCGACATTCTATCGCAACTGGCGACAGGATATCGCGTTGCTCAAGCAACTCAATCACAACAGTTTTCGTACATCGATAAGTTGGTCACGGCTGATCCCCAATGGGGTCGGAGAGATTAATCCAGAGGCTGTGACCTTTTATAATCAGGTGATCGATGAACTATTGGCCCAAGGTATTACGCCATTTATTACCTTGTTCCATTTCGATATGCCAATGGCAATGCAGGAGATCGGTGGCTGGGAAAATCGTGAAGTAATCGATGCCTGGAAGCGTTACGCCCAAGTCTGCTTTGAACTCTTTGGCGACCGGGTTAAATATTGGTTCACGTTCAATGAGCCAATCGTTCCTGTGGAAGGCGGCTATTTGTATGACTTCCATTACCCTAACGTGGTGGATTTCAGACGCGCAGCAACCGTGGCGTACCACACCGTGTTGGCTCATGCGACAGCCGTCAAGGCTTATCGTGCAGGCCATTATGAAGGTGAGATTGGCATTGTGCTGAATCTGACGCCCTCATACCCACGTTCGCAGAACCCAGCTGATTTAAAAGCAGCGGAATATGCAGACTTATTGTTTAACCGTAGTTTTCTTGATCCCGCATTACGCGGTGAATATCCACAGGAATTGATCGATTTACTGTGCGATTACGATCAGATGCCAATACGTCAGCAAGGAGATAAGGCGCTAATTGCTGAAGGGAGAATTGACTTACTGGGTATCAATTACTATCAGCCACGGCGAGTAAAATGCCGCGACAGTGCAGTCAATCCGCAAGCTCCTTTTATGCCCGAATGGTTATTTGATGCTTACGAAATGCCCGGACGCAAAATGAATCCTTACCGTGGTTGGGAGATTTATGAAGCGGGTATTTATGACATTCTGACTAATTTACGTCTTAATTATGGCAACCCACGCTGCTTTATTTCTGAGAATGGCATGGGTGTTGAGAACGAAGAGCGTTTTTTACAGGATGGTAAAATTAACGATCAGTACCGAATAGATTTTATTTCTGACCATTTAAAATGGCTACACAAAGGAATTAGCGAAGGCTGTAATTGTCTTGGCTACCATATGTGGACTTTTATTGATAACTGGTCTTGGTGCAATGGTTATAAAAATCGTTATGGCTTTATTCAATTAGATTTAGCCAGCCAAAAGCGTACTGTCAAAAAAAGCGGAGAATGGTTTACCGCTACCGCTGAGAATAATGGCTTTGATTAATGCAGGAATGAATAATGATTGAATTAGAAGAAGCAGTAATGGAAATTATTGTTAATGCTGGGCAGTCGCGCAGCCTTTGTTTTGAAGCACTGCAAGCTGCGCGTAAAGGTGACATTGACCGCGCCAAAAGCTTATTGCTAGAGGCTGACGACTTTGCTCGTCAGGCACACCATATGCAGACAAAGCTAATTGAGCAGGATGCGGGGGAAGCCCGGCAGCCGATGACATTAATTATGGTTCATGCTCAAGACCATTTAATGACATCTTTATTAGCACGGGAATTATCGGAAGAAATTATCCATCTTTATCAGCGTTAATATTACATTCGCAAATAGAAAAATATTATCCATCTTGAACGGAGAGATTATTACGCGAAGAATTTAAATTAAGCTCAATAAAATTACATTATAAAAACCTTATTTTGGTGATGGCATGATTATCCTGTCCTATCCGAGCGGGATAATTATTATCTAAATAATAACTTATTAAATTGAGATAGCGATGAAAATATTTAAACAGCTTCCATTAACAATGGCGGTTATCGCCGCGCTTTGCCCTATTTCCGTATTTGCACAAGGAACGACACAAACAGCAGCACAAACAATTACCCCTGAGCAATTAAATCAAATTGTTGCTCAAGCTGTAGAAAAAGCACTGGCAGAACGTCAGGAAAAGATAGATACCACTCTGGTACAAAAAAAGAATGTCGATGTCGTTGATACGTCAGCAATCAAACCCTCACCAGAGACAGAAATTCCTTATGGTCTAAAATTCAATGCTTATGCACGTTATGGCGCGCATTTCCAAGCCGGTGACCAGAAATACATAGGTGTCGATGGCTCATATAATGGTTCTTCAGCTATTGGTCGTTTGGGGAATGAAGGCAATGGTGGGGAATTCCAACTTTCTAAAGCCTTTAAAGGTAATAACGGCGCGCTATGGGATGTGGTGGTCATGCTTGATCACTGGGGTGATGAAGTTAACCTGAAAAAAGCCTACGCTGGCGTCACTAACTTGTTTGAATCTCAGCCTAACGCCTATTTATGGGCTGGTCGTGATTTCCATCAGCGTCCACAACAAGGCATCAACGACTACTTTTGGATGACCCATGATGGGCAAGGTGCCGGGATTAAAAATCTGGATCTGGGTGTGCTTCAGCTCGATGCTGCAGCGGTCGGTTCAGTACAATCTTGTAGCCCACAAGTCGTCGCGGATCAGTCCAACCCATCGCGTATTACTTGTACCGGTGGCTCAGGAACCGGTGATAATGGCCACTATGCTCTGACATCTAAAATCCATGGTGTGAAATTTGGGCCAGTCAATTTTGAGCTGTATACCAACTATGGTTTTGATTCTAAAGCCATCGAAAGCGAAGAAAAACTGAAAGCATGGCAAACGGCGGTAGTACTCAGCCATACCGGCCAAAACATTGAAAATAAATGGGTGACTCGTTATTCAGACAACTCGGATAACAGCGTTTACAACAAAACTAGCGATCTTCGCACAGTTTATACCAGCGTCGAGGGGACTTATAAGTTCACGCCGCAAACCTCTGTCACCTATCTCGCCGCATTCCATGATTACGATAGAAGCAACCACAGCGAGGATAATCGCCGCAACTATGGTGTCATTATCCGCCCGATGCATTTCTGGAATGATGTTCACTCCACTTGGCTTGAAGCGGGCTATCAACGGGTAGATTACGATACTGGCGGCGATAACAGAGGCTGGAAACTGACACTGTCTCAGAACGTCTCCATCGATATGGGGGCTGATTTCAGACCAATGTTGCGCTTCTATGTCACTGGCGGCGAAGTCGATAACAAACATACCGCGACCACCACGGACACAGAAGATACTCGTCTGGATTCCTTCAACATCGGGGCAATGTGGGAGGCTTGGTTCTAACCAACCATACACACTCAGGGTAGCCGCTTCGGCGGTTATCCTGAGGCAATATCATCTCAAAAGAATCCTATCCAGCAATTATAAGACCTGGTTGTCTTAGCGTATCTCTGGCTGTTATCTTGATATCCGCGTGAAATAATGCCCTCGCTTGCCATGGATCACTTGATAGGAATAATAATGATGAAAATTTTAGGCCTAATTGGCGGAATGAGCTGGGAATCAACCATCCCCTATTACCGTATGATTAACCAGCACGTTAAAGAACAATTAGGTGGATTGCATAGCGCCAAGATTATTCTCTACAGTGTGGATTTTCATGAAATCGAACAGCTTCAAGCTAAAGGTGATTGGCAAACCGCAGCGCAAGTATTGTCTAATGCTGCAGTATCATTAAAACGTGCGGGAGCTGACATTATTGTGGTGTGTACCAATACCATGCACAAAGTGGCAGATGATATTGAGGCTGCCTGCGGATTACCGTTACTGCATATTGCTGACGCCACGGCGGCACAAATTAAGCGACAAGGGTTAAGCAAAATTGGTCTACTGGGCACCCGCTATACCATGGAGCAAGATTTCTATCGTGGTCGTTTAACACAACAACATAGTATTGATGTCATTACACCAGATAGCGCTGATCGAGAAATTGTTAATCGTATTATTTATGAAGAGCTATGTCTGGGCACCATCAATGACACTTCCCGCCAAGAATATCGCCGCATTATGGGGAAATTAGAGGAGCAAGGTGCGCAAGGCATAATCTTTGGTTGCACCGAAATTACCCTGCTGGTGCATGCACAAGATGCCCATGTTCCGGTATTTGATACCACGGCAATACATGCCAACGCTGCCGCAGAGTATGCCCTGAAGTTTGAATAAATATTATCTAAAACTATGCCGCTGTAAAACGGCGGCAAAAATCAGCAGCATTAACCACTGATAATATTTTTGCCGGAGGCTTTTGAGTTATAAAGCATTCTGTCGACACGAAGTAATAATTGCTCCTGCGCCTCATTTGGCTCCAATTCAACCACACCCAGGCTCATTGTCACATTTATATTGCCTTCCACCGGCATCATCTCAATTAATTTTCGGATTTTCTCTGCAATACCTTTCGCCTCTGCTAATTGTGTGTTGGGTAAAACAATCATAAATTCATCCCCTCCCCAGCGGCCTAAAATGTCAACCTCTCTAATATTATTCCTAATTATGTCAACAATATGTGTCAGGGCTAAATCCCCGGTAGAATGGCCGTATCTGTCATTAATAGATTTAAAATTATCTAAATCTAACGAGAGTAATGACAGCGGTTGGCAAAAACGCTTTGCTCGGTGATATTCATGCTTGAGTACTTTTTCCAACAAATAACGATTTGCAGCGGAAGTTAATACATCCGTTTCGGAGAGAATCTTTTTGATATCTAACTGCTGCTTAAGTTGGAAATTGATTTCGCGTAATTCGGCGGTTCTTTCTTCAACTAATGCTTCCAGAGATTTATTTTTTAATTCCAATTTTTCAAGAAGATGTTTTCTATCATGAATATTCCGATGAGCACCGATCATTCTTGATACTGAACCATCGCGATTACGTTCAACCACTTTGCCACGATCCTCAATCCAGATATAGCTGCCGTCATGCGTCCTACAGCGATATTCTGTCTGATATCTTTCGGCTTGATTATTAATATAGGCATCGAACTGGTACATTACCCTTTCGAAATCTTCTGGATGGATAATTTTCTCCCATGTATGCACTGTATTTTCAAAGGCATGGGCAGGATAACCCAGCATTTCATACCAACCCGTATTACGATAAACAAAACCACTGTTTGCATTCCAATCCCAGATACCATCACTTATCACTTCAAGAATTTCATGAACAACGCGCTCATTTAAATCGGCAATCTTCACCTTCTGATCACTTTGATTATCGCTCATTGAACTACCCTGCTGTGTGAGTATATTAAAAAGCAAAAAATAGATTTGTTTAATTATTGTTTTAATATTGTGAATTAACGTTTTTGGGCAGGCAAGGATTTTTTAACTTAAAATTTGACTTTAAAAGAGTATAAATTCATTCAAAACAACGTTAATTTACGCTAATACGTTAGTATTCAATCACCTATTTTCTGTGTTGTTATCTATTTCGGTTATTTAGTATAAGATATTTTTATGAATAACAAGTGATCAACCAGCACTCTTTTATAGAAAAAGACGAAATTGATAAAAAAGGGTCAATTACCTAACTATTGCACTCTTTTTTGGGAATAGTGTTTATTTTATAGCGAATAAAAAAGCCCACGATCTCTCGTGGGCCTTATTATTAAGTATCAATCAGCAGATATAACTGCTCCTGACCTTATTTCTGATATTTACGCATAACCAATGTGGCGTTAGTCCCGCCGAAACCAAAGCTGTTAGACATCACAGTGGTCAGTTCACGTTTTGTTGTCTCGGTGATGATATTCATCCCCTCAGCCTGCTCGTCCAAATTTTCAATATTGATGCTTGGTGCAATAAAGCCGTGCTCAACCATCAATAGGCTGAAGATAGCTTCGTGAACACCTGCGGCCCCTAAAGAGTGACCGGTCATGGCTTTCGTTGAAGAGATAGCGGGTGTGTTATTGCCAAACACTTCACGAATGGCACCCAGCTCTTTCACATCACCTACCGGTGTAGATGTGCCGTGTACGTTCATATAGTCGATTGGGGTGTCGACACCTTCCATTGCCATCTTCATGCAACGCACTGCACCTTCACCTGATGGCGCCACCATATCGGCACCGTCAGACGTTGCGCCGTAGCCAACAATCTCAGCATAGATATGTGCACCACGCGCTAGCGCATGCTCAAGTTCTTCAACAACCACCATACCGCCACCACCTGCGATAACAAAACCATCACGGTCTTTATCGTAAGTACGAGACGCTTTTGCTGGCGTTTCATTGTATTTAGTAGACAAAGCGCCCATTGCATCGAACTCACAGGCCATTTCCCAGCACAGTTCTTCACCGCCGCCAGCGAAAACAACATCTTGTTTGCCCAGTTGGATCAATTCCAATGCATGGCCAATACAATGTGCTGAGGTTGCGCACGCGGAGCTAATGGAATAGTTAACACCTTTGATTTTAAATGGCGTCGCCAGACATGCGGAGACACCGGATGCCATCGCTTTGGTCACCATATAAGGACCGACGCCTTTTAAGCCACGCGGAGTGCGCATTGCGTCAGAACCAGCAACCTGATTGCGCGGTGAACCACCACCGGAACCCACAACCAACCCACTGCGGAAATTAGATACCTGCTCATCAGCCAAACCAGAATCTGCAATCGCTTCTTGCATCGCAAGATATGCATAAATGGAGGCATCGCTCATAAAACGCAGCACTTTGCGGTCAATAAGGTCTTTTGGCTCTGATGCGAGTTTTACATCGCCCCATACATGACTGCGCATACCTGCGTCTTTAAATTCCTGGGCGAAAGTAATGCCAGAGCGGCCTTCTTGCAAAGACGCCAGAACTTCCTGCTGGTTATTACCAATGCTGGAGACAATACCCAAGCCAGTAATTACTGCACGCTTCATTCAATACCTCTTCCACTTATTTTACATTCGGGATTTTGCAACGCACTTTAGCGTACAGTTGTACGCCGAACAAGTCCGATCAGCGTAATATACCCAGATAATTTTCCGATTTGCACGAGGCGGGTCACATAGTTAGAATCGCCCCACCCCTTGAGATACGAGTCTTTAAACGTGAGTAATTCCCCAATCCAAACGGCAACATTGAGCTGGAATGAACAAGGTACACCTGTATCGGAACAGTTTGATGACATCTATTTTTCTAATGAAGATGGGTTGGAAGAAACTCACTACGTTTTTCTTAAGGGAAATGGCTTTCCTGAGCGCTTTATTCAGCACCCACGCCCAAACTGCATTTTTGCCGAAACAGGCTTCGGTACTGGGTTGAATTTTCTAACATTATGGCGCGATTTTGCTCAATTCAGACAACAACAACCAACAGCCCAACTCCAGCGATTGCACTATATTAGCTTTGAAAAATACCCGCTTCAGGTCACTGATTTACTGGCGGCCCATAGCCGCTGGCCTGAATTAGCCACGTTTGCTGAACAGCTCCGCGCACAGTGGCCACTGCCACTGGCTGGATGCCACCGTATATTATTGGCAGAGGGTACCATCACGCTGGATTTGTGGTTTGGTGATGTCAATACTCTGCTGCCACAGTTAGATGCCAGTCTCAACAATCAAGTGGATGCCTGGTTTCTTGATGGTTTTGCCCCTTCGAAAAATCCAGATATGTGGAATGACACGCTGTTCAATTCAATGGCGCGAATGGCAAGACCCGGAGGAACATTTTCCACCTTTACTGCCGCCGGATTTGTACGCCGTGGATTGCAACAAGCCGGGTTTGAGGTGGCGAAAATCAAAGGCTTCGGGCAAAAACGTGAAATGCTGACGGGCGCGCGGCTACAGAACCACACATCCCCATCACTACCTTGGTATCACCGCCCTGCGGCAAGCCATTGTGATGATGTCGCTATTATTGGTGGTGGGATTGTCAGTGCGTTGACGGCATTGGCACTGCTGCGCCGTGGCGCCAAAGTAACGCTTTACTGCGCGGATGCACAACCTGCACAAGGGGCGTCAGGCAATCGCCAAGGTGCGCTCTACCCACTACTGAACGGTAAAAGTGATGCGCTAGAAACCTTTTTTACCAGCGCCTTTACCTTTGCTCGCCGCCAATACGATCAGTTCGTTGAGCAAGGCGTGAGTTTTGACCATCAATGGTGCGGCGTCAGTCAATTGGCGTTTGACGACAAAAGCCGTGGCAAGATAGATAAAATGCTACAGATAGACTGGCCAAAGCCACTAGCCCAAGCCATGAGTCGGGAACAACTCAGTGCTCTGGCTGGATTGGATTGCGCTCATGATGGCATTCACTATCCGGCGGGGGGCTGGCTTTGCCCATCAGACCTCACCCTCGCGCTGATGGTGCTAGCACAACAAAATGGCATGGCTTGCCATTATCAGCATGAATTATCTCAATTAGAACGTGTTAATGGACAATGGCAGTTACACTTCCAGCCGCCACGAGAAACCAAACAGCACGCCACGGTTGTGCTTGCGACCGGTCATCGCCTGGCCGATTGGGAACAAACACGCCATCTGCCACTGTCTGCGGTGCGTGGGCAGGTTTCACACATTCCCACAACCCCGGTGCTGAGTCAGTTGCAGCAAGTGCTTTGCTATGACGGCTACCTGACGCCGGTGAATCCGGCCAACCAGCATCACTGCATAGGTGCCAGCTATCAACGCGGCGATGTCACCACCGATTTTCGCGCCACTGAGCAGCAAGAAAATCGGGATCGTCTGTTACGCTGCCTGCCAGAAGTGAGCTGGCCGCTGCAGGTTGATATTAGTGATAATCAGGCTCGCTGTGGTGTGCGGTGTGCTATCCGTGACCATTTGCCTATGGTGGGAGCAGTGCCAGACTATGCTGCAACACTAGAGCAGTATCAGGATTTACAACAGCAAATAAAGCAGGGAGAACCGGTGGATGTTGCCCCCGTTTATCCAGATCTGTTTATGGCCGGGGCCTTGGGATCACGCGGGTTATGCAGCGCCCCATTGGTCGCTGAAATTTTGGCAGCACAAATGTTTGGTGAGCCGCTGCCGTTAGATGCCACGACACTCGCCGCCCTCAACCCTAACCGTTTCTGGGTTCGAAAATTACTGAAAGGCAGGCCAGTGCAGCATCGTGCACCGGCAGCTTCTGAGGCAAACATGAGTAAGTGATTCGGGTAAGTGAACGCCGCTAACGCCCCTGCGGCTTCAAGGACGAAGGGGATTTTGGGCTTGCTCGAGCAAGCGATCCCACAACCCCAAAACTAACACCTGATCCGGCGGAGACAATTCACCGGCTTTGATAGCCTTGTCCAGACTATGCTGCACACGTGCATGCAACTGCTCGGCTGAAGTCTCGCCGTGCTCTTCGGATTCCGCCACTGCTAGTGTCAGATGACCACGTAAATAGCCACCCGCAAAGAGATCATCATCACTGGCGTGCTCTACCATGTCGTCAATTTGCGCTAAAATGTGCGTTTCGAAATCTGCGATCATCACTTTTCCTTAATAACCCACATATTTCAAACCACCACCGTGTTGACGGCTCTCGATCACCTGCATAACTGACTTGAATCAGCTCATTAAGATGAACGCCTTTGCCACCTGTCTGTGGTTTGAAATCTATTGGGTGTAAATTCTATGTTCTGTATTCAACGCAATTGACCTCACGGGTTAGTGACCTCGTGGCTTCAAATGCAAAGGATATGTTTAAACTAAATCTTCCGGGTAAGGGAAAAGTTCTGGTGCCAGCGGCGGCGTATTGTAAAACGATTGTAGCGCCTGAATAAAGCCCGCAGGTCGTGGGGATATTCCATTTTCGAGATGCCATAGTACTTGTTCACGTACTTTACGCTGGAATGTTATCCGATCAGGTTCACAATCGCCTTCCAGATTGTCGCAACTGACATTGAAAGGGAAACCCGCCGCAACGCAGAACATCCACTCCAGTGCCTGTGGTTTGATCTCGACTACCTCAAACTGGCTCTGGGTTAATGCATCACGCCCATCAGGGCAATACCAGTAGCCAAAATCTATTTGCTTGCGCCGCTCTTCACCGGCAATACACCAATGAGAGATTTCATGCATCGCACTGGCATAATAGCCATGGGCGAAAATCACCCGATGATAAGGAAATTGTTCATCGGCTGGCAGGTAGATGGGTTCATCATCGCCCTTTACCAACTGCGTATTATATTCATCACTAAAACAGGTATTAAAAATGCCGATTAATTGCTGATAATCATGGGTCATGCTGGGGTCCGTCAGAGCGGTATCGACAAGGATTTATCACTTTACCCTTGCCCCGATACCTTAAAGTTATGCGAAAACGTGTAATCCTAACCAAGAACTAATCTCAGCGCCGTGGCTGTCATAAAGCAACTTACAGCTCATGATAAATGACACTACGACAATCATTGGACGAATTAATTTCTGCCCTTTAGTCAGAACCATGTGCGCCCCAAGGCGAGCACCCAACACTTGCCCGACCAGCATCACCATCCCGATACTCCACACCACTTTGCCGCCGACGATAAAAAATATCAGGCTGCCCACATTGGAGGTGAAATTGAGTACTTTAGCGTGAGCAGTCGATTTTGCCAGATTAAAGCCACACAGGGTCACAAAGGCCAAAGCATAAAATGAGCCGGCTCCTGGGCCGAAGAAACCATCATAAAAGCCGACACCGCCACCCGCTATCAAGGCAAATGGCCACGCGGACAAACGGCGCTGTTGGTCAACTTCACCGAGTTTTGGTGTCACCAGAAAATAGACACCAATACCAATGACCAACAAGGGCAGAATTTGGCGCAAAAGATCAGCGCGCATATGTTGGACCAAAATAGCCCCCAACATTGACCCAACCACGGTGAGTGCGATGGTCAGCCGCTGATCCTTTAGATTCACCGCTCCACGGCGGATAAAATAAAGGCTAGCGGAGAATGATCCACCGACAGATTGCAATTTATTGGTCGCCAAAACTTGCGCAGGCGGTAGCCCCACTGCCAACAATGCCGGGACGGTAAGTAACCCACCACCACCGGCAATGGAATCAATAAATCCGGCCATTAAAGAGACTAAAAATAGTATCCCCAAAACCCCAGGACCAAGAGTGAACCAATCCATGATCTATTCCGCAGCGAAATACGCATTAAACATCATAAATGATTGATTTAAATGTTTTTTCATTTTAAATCCCATTTGTTTTATCCGGCTCATTATCCGGTTTATTGTTCACTGCTAAAAGTTGAGTATACCTGTCAGCGTGGGCATTATAAAAGGATGAGTGGCGAAATGAAGAAGTAAATATTTAGTATCTTATCGGCTGGTGTTCGTAAAAACAGATTGAACTCCCCACTCAAAGTGCTGTATAAAAAACCAGTGCATTAATGTGGGAGTAAAAATCATGCTACGTATCGAAGTGACCGTTGATAAAACCAAGAAATTACCCGCCGGCGCTCTATCCGCTCTAGCTATCGAGTTTAATGATCGCGTAAAGCGTCGCTATCCAGAGGCTGAGGCTACAATAAGATTGGCAGGTATGGACGGGTTAACTGTATTCGGTGGGCTGCCTCACGACAAAGAAGTGATTCAGGAGATTTTGCAGGAAACGTGGGAAAGTGCGGATGACTGGTTTCAGGCTTAACACCTTCTATCTGACCGGTTACCTACCGGCTACTCCCTCCCCGATATCCCCCCAGTATTTGTGGAGCAATGAATCTGTTCTATGATGCCAACCACATTGATGAAAACTTAATACAATTATTAATATTATTTTAAACTGATTATTTGGATACGGAAATTTAGATACTTAAACGAAAAACAGGAATATTCCTACAAAACCAACCCTAGTATCTGATTATTTTTTGACCTAAATCACGTTATCGTGAGTTCATGAATTATCGTTGCAGTAATAAATTTGATGCTCATGTGTATTTTAAAAAGTAAACGAGAATTCATATTAATAAACTTATTCTTTTTATCATATTTTATATCTGGGCCATTACTTAAAATGAAAAAATTTAACTACAAATTATCTTGTATCGCCTTAACTATTATATCTGCGATTAGTACTACAACTTCTTATGCTGACATCGGTTTTACAGGTGATGTAATACCCGACTTACCTGACTGGGATATTCCAGGGGTAATAATAATTGGTAATACGTCATTTGGTGCTATGGATATTTTCAATGGTGGACCGTTGAACAGCGGAAGTGGTGGAACGTTAACCAGCGGAAATGTAGCCGCTGGGCTATGGAGCTATATTGGTTATAGTTCTACAGCTACCGGTGAGGTAGTTATTACTGGCTCTGACTCTAAGTGGATAAATAACGGGGTGCTCTTTGTTGGTTATAACGGTAACGGCACATTACTGATAGCGGATGGAGGAGTTGTAAATAACCCTGTTAACGCGACACATGTTGGTTTTGGTGTTGGGGCTGTTGGTTATCTTGAAGTCAGTGGAACTGATTCACAATTAATCAACGGCGGTGAGTTACGCATTGGTGGCGAAAATGACAGTAATGGCATGATGCGAATTACCGATGGTGCTGTAGTCACTAACCAAAATGATGCTGATATTGCGTATCGCCCAGGTTCAACCGGTAGCGTTGAAGTCACAGGTCTAGGCTCAATCTGGAATGCCGGTAATCGTATGTTCATCGGCCATGAAGGTGATGGCAGTCTTAAAATCACCAATGGCGGCGTTGTTACCACGGCAACGAAAGCAAGCGTTGCGGCAGGAACGACTTCAACCGGTTATGTAGAAGTGAACGGTGCAGGTTCCCGCTGGCAAGTGGGTACTTTACTTGATATAGGAACAAATGGCCCTGCCACCATGGTAGTTTCTGATGGTGGTGTAGTAACCAGTCAAAGCGGGAATATTAACGACTCTATCGGAGTGGTAGAAATTACCGGCACCGACTCTCGTTGGGATAATGCCGAGACCCTGCAAATTGGTTCGTTTTACGCATCAGTAGGTTCTAATAGTACTCTAAATATCACTAATGGTGGCGTTGTAACTGATAGTTTTGGTTATGTTGGTGCAGGGAAAGATGCCACTGGCCGAGTAAATATCTCAGGTACAGATTCTTCTTGGCACAACGCTAACAGCTTGGTTATTGGTAACAGTGGGAATGGCTCTGTCGTCGTCTCCGATGGCGGGAGTCTCAGTAGTTCTGGTAGCTATGTCGGCTATACCGCTGGCTCAAAAGGTGACGTTTTGGTCACTGGTGTTAACTCCAATTGGGTTAATACAGGTGATATTCGTTTTGGGGAGTTTGGCGGTAACGCCTCACTGACTATTAATAACAGTGGGACTGTTCAAACCGATAATTTAACCATTGCTAAAGATGCAACTTCAATCGGAGTACTGAATATTGGTAGCGCAGCTAATTATACTGCGTCATTAGCCGGTTATATTAATACACCACTTATTACCTTAGGGAGCGGTGATAGCTCAATTGTCTTTAACCATATTGATACTGATTATCAGTTTAATTCTGCCATTGCTGGCAGTGGTAAAGTGGCAGTTTACAACGGTACAACTGTACTAGATGGTATAAATAATTACAGCGGCACCACAACTGTTAATGGGGGTACTTTAAAGGCAGGTGCGGCAAGCAGTTTCAGTGCGGATTCTGACTATATCGTCGATACAGCGGGGCTACTGGATTTAGCTGGTTTTGACCAAACACTGAACAGTCTGAACAACAGCGGTACTGTAAGCCTTAACGGTGCACCAGGTACTGTATTGACAGTATCAGGCGATTACATCGGCAATGATGGTTTGCTCAATTTTAACTCAGTACTGAATAATGACACCTCGGCTACTGATAAATTAGTCGTTAACGGCAATACTTCGGGTACAACTCGCGTGGGTGTGACTAACTTGGGTGGCAGTGGTGCAGCAACATTGAATGGCATTGAGCTGATTGAAGTCAATGGGCTGTCGAACGGTGAGTTTGTTAAACAAGGACGTATTGTTGCTGGCGCCTATGATTACTCTCTGGCGCGTGGTGTCGGAACAAATGCAAATAATTGGTACCTGACAAGTACAGTTATTCCAGTTGATCCAATTGACCCAGTTATTCCAGTTGACCCAGTTGACCCAGTTGACCCAGTTGACCCAGTTGATCCAGTTGACCCAGTTGACCCAGTTGACCCAGTTGACCCAGTTGATCCAGTTGACCCAGTTGACCCAGTTGACCCAGTTGACCCAGTTGACCCAGTTGACCCAGTTGACCCAGTTGACCCAGTTGACCCAGTTGACCCAGTTGACCCAGTTGACCCATCATTAATGATCAAACGTCCTGAAGCGAGCAATTATGCAGCTAACCTGGCTGCAGTCAATAACATGTTCGTGACGAACCTTAATGACCGCATGGGTGAAACACAGTATATCGACGCATTGACCGGTGAACATAAATTAACCAGCCTGTGGTTGCGTAACGAAGGTGGTCACAACCGCTCTCGTGATACATCAGGCCAACTGAGTACACAGGCTAATCGTTATGTCGTGCAATTGGGCGGTGATATAGCTCAATGGAGCAGCAATACAACGGACCGCTTCCATCTGGGTGTTATGGCTGGGTATGGTAATAGCAAAAGTACCACTGTTTCACGGGCATCCGGCTACAACGCTAAAGGGTCAACCGACGGCTATAGTACCGGTGTATATGGGACTTGGTACGCGAACAACGAAGATAAAGCTGGACTATACGTTGACAGTTGGGTGCAATACAGCTGGTTCAACAATACCGTTGAAGGCCAGAACTTAGCTGCTGAAGAATACAAATCCAAAGGGGTAACAGCTTCTGTCGAAAGTGGTTATACCTTTAAAGTGGGTGAAAATGCCGCTAAGAATGCCGCCTACTTCATTCAACCTAAGGCGCAAGTTACCTGGATGGGTGTGAAAGCTGACGACCATAAAGAAGCCAACGGAACGAATGTGTCTGGAGAAGGTGATGGTAATATTCAGACCCGCCTGGGTGTAAAAGCCTTTATGAACGGCTACAGCGATCAGGATAAAGGCAAAGACCGTGTATTCCAGCCGTTTATTGAAGCAAACTGGATCCATAATACTAAAGACTTTGGCACAACAATGGATAATGTAACAGTGAAGCAGGATGGTGCTGCAAATATCGGTGAGTTGAAAGTGGGTGTTGAAGGTCAAATGAATAAGAACGTCAACCTTTGGGGTAATGTTGGCCAGCAGATCGGCAACAAAGGTTATAGCGATACTGCGGTGATGTTAGGAGTTAAATATAACTTTTAATACTGATTGTGATATTAAAACTAAATAAGTTTACTAACCGGGCAATTAAGCCCGGTTTTGTATTTCTAATTTACGTCTTCTGCAAGAATATCCTCACCCTCAATAGATGGAACATATGTTGGTTCTGGCCAGCCCTCTCGCATAAAATCATCAAACTTATAAAAAAATACATACCAACGGGGGTCATCCACCTCTACGGTTCCCATGTTGAGATAAAAACCCGGAGTGGGGGCGATTTCGAAGTACATCTTAATAACGGCGTGTGTTTCATCTTCAAAAATGACATTTACCATATAAACCCCCTAGAATGTATAACCAGACACCACCAGTGCCCAGGTGCCTTGGACAGGCGATGCACCTACAGTAAAATAAGTAGTGTTATTGGCCCCAATCAATACATCTCCCGTGCCTATACATACTGCTGAATTATTTTGAAATCTAATCCTCCCTGTTGCTGATGCATCTGTTGAAACAACAAATGAGGTGCTTGCACCCCCACCGCCTGCGTTGGCCGTACCCTCCACTAATGCAGTTTTAGCATTCTTGGGACATATGGTTGATAAGTCTATCGCCTGGTAGGTGACGGGTATGGTTCCGCTAGAAATAGTGATTGGGGGGAAATTAATACGCCTATCCCTTTGCCAGCCTTGCCGGAAGCGAACACCTAACAAGGGCCATACACTGACTAAAGCAGAAGCTGTGTAACCCGCTGGAGCATTTGCCCCTGAATATATAAGAGGCGCAACAGAGCCTGTTGTATTCCGTGCCAACATAACTCGTGCTTTTGTTGTTGGATTGTACATAACATAAATAGCAACAAATCCATCTGTGGGAGGGGTTCCTGTATCCATCCCTCCCGCGCCAACTGTTGAAATATTAATACCCGCACTCACACCCCTAAGTCTATAAGTTAGACCTGCGGCGTCTCCTACTACTACTTCATCGGCAGTGAACATACCCGTCGCGAGACCAGCGGCGGGGAAATTTAATATAGCGCTAGCAGCACTACCAACCACCCCCGTTAATTGAGCCATAGATGCTGGGCTTTTAGCTGTAGTACCATCACCAGACAAGACCATCGGGCCGGTCATCGTCCCACCATCAAGGGACAATTTATTGTCTATGTCTGCGCTCATTTGATTAAGTGACGGAATAACTACAATTGAACCATCTGGCGCAATAATAGTGACATCGCCAGTACTGGTTGTTATATTTTGCCAATCTTTAAACAACTGTTGATAAAATCCTAATTGAGCTGATGACTCACGCGCTAATGCAGAATATGAATTAGAAACAGATGTATGAATTGCATAATTTGAATTAGTCAAAGAATCAACAATATTTCCATTAATTCTAATTTTAGTATCACTGTCTACAGCCAATATTTCATAAACCAATGTATTTCCATCGGATCTGGTGACATACAATGCCTGTCCAATAGCAACACCCATGACATTGTTAGCCCATTGAGTTCCAGAACCGGTAATAACGTTCTGACCGGATGGGGCTGTAATTGTCCCAGTTCTATACCAAGCACCAATCATAGTGATCCCTATCATTTATGATATTTAATTAAATTAGAACACCGAAATAACACAGGCGTCCGTCACAGGTTATGAGGTAGTTTATTAAGCGGGGATATTATTAGGTCCAACAAGAACACCAGCACTTCCTTTCTTGCACACTAACACCGTGGCATTAAACAATGGGGTGACATTTGAACTCCCGCCGCCAAAGTTATTGTATCGAATGCTTACAACATCCATCCCACCCAAGACAGTTGCAGGGACTCTGAATGAAACGCCGCCCACTGTTGTTGCTGGGGTTGACGCCCCGCCTGTAATGAAACTTTGGACGATCACGCCATTTATTAGTAGATTTAAATCGTTTCCAGAGTAGATGTTCCCCCACGTAACATCTCCGTTAATAATCAGCACTCTCTCAAAATTTGCAGAATCAAATGAAAATACCGTCCACAATACACCGCTAGGGACTCTATCTGATGATGCACCTGCCGACATGCCTGTATTTGTTACATATCCTTTTAAATGAACGCCCTGAACCACATCGCCAATGATTTTATTAGCATATACAGTTCCACCGAAATAGCCGTCATTACTTTCAATCGTTCCGCTGAATTTACCTGCTGTCGCGTATACTGTTCCTCTAACTGTGACGTTATTAAATTCAGCGTTACCGAGTTTATCTATTTTCCAGCCCAGCATTCCCATCACGTAATTGTCAGACATTATATACTGACCGATTTTGGCATTAGTTATTGAGCCATTTTGAATAAATCCATCATTAATAAACGTCTGTCCATTTACGACAGCCCATGGAGAGAATTTATTACCTTCGGGTCCACTTAAGAGAATAAAACTATCGGCATTAAATCCAATCGATGCTTTCGCCACACCATTAATAAACTCAGCACCAATGACCATACCTGCACTGACAAACTGACCGTTATAGTTAAGCCCTGCTCGTAAGCTGTATGTAGCACTTGCGCCATCAGCATCAACAACTGCCGTCATTTTTTGACCAATAGCCGCTGTCTGATCTTCAAATGTTGCGGTAACTACCAACTGATATTCTGCAAATGCTCTAGCCGCATCAGCCTGAGTGGTCCATATCTCAACAATCCCCGCTTTATTCTCCCCATAGTGCGCCCATTGCTGGCGAATACTGGCGTTATTGGCGTTGGCTGTTTCAAGAATAGCCTCAGCATTCATGAAGTCGTCGTTAAGTAGTTGCTGCCCGGCAACGGTGTTTGTAATGAACTCATCGCCCACAAACTCAAGGATCGAACTTGTGTCTGTACTGGACATGCCGCGAACCCAGTCTATCCATGGCGACTGATTACCTGATTTATCAACTATTCGAGCACGGAACCAGAAGACTTGCCCTGCTCTTAAGCCTTGCATCGTGTAGTTCCGTTGCGGGTGCGGCACGTCACTCAGCAGCATCGCATCAGTACCATCAGCAGACAGGCTATATTCAATCTCTGTTTTTAGCGCATCTTCAGCCCCTTCCGGATAACCCCAGCTCAAGGTAATACCAAAGAGAATGCCGGTCGCCGCAAAGCCAGCAGGCATGGGAGGATTCCCCTCTTTACCGTTTAAGGCTGTTTCAGTGGCGTTGGCCCATATACTGGATATTTCAGCGGCATTAATGGCGCGAACCCTGCACTGATAACGCCCAGCGTAAATACCCGTCACATCAAAGCTGCGTGTAGACGTGCGCGGGGCAGCGATCCAATTACCGTTATCGCGCCGCCACTCTGCCTCGTAAGCAATTGCACTTTCGGCAGCATCCCATTCGACATGTAGCGTAGTAACAGCAAGCCCCTGAGCAATCGCAGAGAAACTGGTTATCTCGATGTTTTTTGGTGGGGGTTGGACGCCAGGCGGAATAACACTGATCGGGCGATCTTCAATAATTGCGCCGCTTTCAATCTTGGCCCATTTATTTTCATCATATTCAATAGCATTAATTTCATAGGCTATTTCTTTATCGCTTGATGCGTCTTTAATGCCGACCACACGATAAAGCTGTACAGCCAGATCATCGGCGTCAACACTCCAGACGCATTCGGCAGCAGGTAACTCACTATAAGCCACGCTAACAGTGACCACTCTATCATTAACCGATTGCACCGTTCTGGCTTGCGCCACCCCACTCGGAAGGTTAACAATAAGACGATCCCCAGCCTTAGCGTCAGGTTTGCGGTCAAGAGTAACATTGCGACCGACGGCGCTACTTATGCGCCCTCCAAGCACCCGCCCAGCCAATAGCTGATCGGCAACCCCAACAACCCAACCTGGCAAGGGAATGCGACCCTCAAGCCCCACTGTGAACGAAACCGCCCTATCCTTTTCATTGGTATAGAGAACCCACTTACCTCGGCGAATGGCTTCGCTTCGACGTGTGCAACCTATGGCTGTTATATCTGCGTTTAAAGTACCGTATCGCCTAACCAGAGACCGAGCGACGACAGGTTCAATATCATCCTGATAACGGTTGTCAGGGTTTGAGTATG
Source organism: Yersinia vastinensis (assembly GCF_044905075.1). Classification (NCBI taxonomy): domain Bacteria; kingdom Pseudomonadati; phylum Pseudomonadota; class Gammaproteobacteria; order Enterobacterales; family Yersiniaceae; genus Yersinia; species Yersinia vastinensis. Next base: position 1,515,703 of record NZ_CP173260.1, on the reverse strand, counting down.
ACACCATAGCTTGGCTGTAATGGGTTCGCTCACTGGCAGAGCTATACTGAAAACCATCTTTCACATTAGCGCGAGAGTAAACCATATCAACTGGACGGCTCATATCGGCCAGCGCTCTGATTTCGCCGCCAGCCCAATAGAACATGCCAGAAAATATACTAATGATGTCACTCAGAACGTTAATTGCATCTTCTTGCCCTTGGATATAAACATCACATAAGTGGCGAGGCTCGGTACCGCCGCGACCGTCAGGGACAAGCTGATCACAATATTTTGCTATCTCGTACAGTTCCCATTTTGAAGTGGAAAGATTGTTGGCCTTTATCCATTGCCCTAATCCGTATTCCTCATTAATGCAAAGGTCATAAAAAATCCAAGCTGGGTTATTGGTCCATGCCCATTTAAATGTGCCATCCCAAACGCCGGAATAAGTTCTGTTAATAGGATCATAATTTGATGGAACTCGAATTATGTCCATCTTCGGCTTGCACGTTATTGTCGGGATGTTCTGGAACTGTTTTGCATCAAACTGGATATACAACAACGCCAGATTCGGGTAGCGCAATTTTGCATCAACAATTTCGACGATGGCATCAACCAACATCCGATCGGCAACCCGGGCTGTATTTGTCGTATTTGGTGTTATCCTCCGGACACGAAGCTGCCAACCCTCTGTTGAAGTAGGTAAATCAATACGGTGAGAGCGTGGGTACCCCGTTGTTGATTTACCATCAACAGCAGACCGCAAAACCTCATTGTAAGCCCCACCACCGGTTGCTAAATCAATCGCATACTCAACTCGGTATCCAACAATATCGCCATTATCCAATTGTTGTTGCAATGCTGGCCATGACAGGCGAACACGCACGGCAGAGAGGTCAGTATTGGTGATTGCCTTAACCCAAGGAGTTTCATATTTCAGCTCAATACCGACAGCGATATCATTTTGAACATCTGGCATTCCCTGAATATAAGTTTGATGCTGAGTCCCAGGGCGAAACTCCCACTGCACACCAGGGAAGTTGACGCTACCATCAGCATTACCAATGGGAGTGCCATCAAGAAAAATTCGGGTATTATCAAGCCCACCAACCCACTCACCATGGCCCAATACCAGCAACATTTTTGCAAAAGAAGTAGCGATTAATGAATCTGGTGATTCAACCGGAGTGTGGCTGTCTGAACTACCCGCCTTTTTACCCACAATTGCCGACATACTTTTCTCCAGGCGAAAAAAAACCGCCCGGAGGCGGTTCAATATTAAAGTTAGTAGTTACATTTGATCTTCGGTATAGATACCGGCTGAAACCTTTGGACCGCCGATAATTCGCTCGCCGTAACCAATCGGAATCGGGTTTCCTTGCGCCACTGTGTTCACAGGCCCACCAAATGCATAGCTTGGGGTGTTCTCTGCTGATTGTCGAGTTGCCAGCCCGCCCTGTTGCGGTGATAACATTTGCACAACCCCGCCAAGCGCCATTGATGCACCAGCCATTAACATACCTTTGGCAAATCCAGCAGACATTAAAGCCGCCGTTGGGTTCCAAAAGGTTGCAGCAATGAGTACTGCACCCAATATCGTTTGAAACAGTCCAGCCTTCTTGCTACCGATATAAACAGGCACTATTCGGATGGGGGCATTCCCACCAAGGGATAATTCATTTTCATCAATATTGCGCTTGCCATTAAAAACAGCAAATGTAAGCCCTCTTGATTCACTGTCTAATAGGAATTGCTTAAAACCTTTAATTTGTAACCTTAAGGCTTGTATTGCCTCTGCTGGGCTTGATACCTCCCAGTTATACTCCCGACCAAACTTTTTGCCTAAAATCCCACTTAATTCTATTTTTCTACGCATTTTCATGCCCCATAAAACAGAAAACCCGCGAATGCGGGCTTTAGTGTTAAATACTTACTATTAATTTTCAGTATATTCTATATAAACGCTGCCCTTATCTCTATTTTCGCCATAAGTATTTCCTTGGTTAGCCATCCCAAGATATAATTTTATATTATAATCTTTGGTTGCGAAGTTGGACGTCCAAGAACCGCAATTTATATTTATAATGCATGGGTAGAAATTAAATCTATCACTAGACACATATTCACTTGTATTTACTGGCTCCCCATATTTTTCAATCAATTCTTTTTTTAATGATTCATATTTAGATATACCATTAGACTTGTCACCCTGAATGTCATAAGTGTTAAATACTATCTTATTTAATCTTTTATTCTTAAAGTAATGTCGATAGAAACCATCCTTAAAACCACCTTCAGGAACTGTTGATGTAAATGAGACAATAATTCCATTTTTCTCTTCTGACTCAGAATATATGGCAGCACCTTTAGACTGTACTGAATAGGGTGTAATGCCCCATTTATACCCAAATGGAGCATCCTTGTCTTCGTTACATCCAACAACACCAAAAATGAATAATAAAAGAATAAAAAAACGCATATAAAGGTCTCCAATGACAATCTATCCCAACTTCCGATTAGCTCATTGTTAACAATCATACCATTAGTGACTTATGTCGCAACTTAACCGTAGTGCGATCTTGATAATACCCGCCATACGGCACCCGCTTGCTTAAGTGTCCATACATGTGATGGATCATCATGCCATCGCCAATATAGATTGCTGCATGGTTCGGGACTGGAGCGCTTACTTGCATAATAATAACATCACCAAGTAATAACTCGCCGCCAACCTCCACAAAACCCGCACTGTTGTAATTATCCATGTACAAATTTTCGGTACCGGATTCCCACCAGCACGGTGAGCGCTCAAAGTTGGGGAGATCAATATCTCGCTCCAACTTGAACCAGTCGCGAATAATACTGAAGCAGTCCCACACACCATGCACGAACGGACGTCCCTCGAGTGGACGCGGCCCTATAACCGGCTCAACTATTCGTAAATCACCTTCCGGCCAACTGACAATAACCCAGGGTAATTCGGACATGTCACACTGGGCATGATCAACATTGCTGGGCTGGGTTGTTGCATCAGGGTGACTATGAACAATATGGGTGATATTCCCCCAATCCTCGGCGGTGGCGTAGTCTTTCGGATGCAAAATGAAATTATCATTTGGCTCAGTGGCTTGATTGCGGCACGGAAAGTATTTTTCCGTTCGGCCATTGCGACAAATTAAACCACAAGCCTCGCGGGGGTAGTCTTTTTCAGCATGCGCAAAAATCGCTGAATGGGTTTTCTTCTGCATGCTTATCTCCTTAAGAGTGATGAACCTGGCTCGGCGCCATAAGGCAAAGGTTCAGCGCCATGGCGTAGTTTGCAGGCCCGAAGTGATCCACTGCATTCGTCACGACTCGGATCATCCGTTGGATTATCATCTTCATCAAAATATAGCGATCCAGCATAGTCGCAGCCTCGCCCCGTTCGATACCAACCGCGCATACAATGACGGCAAACGCTTCCTTGAATTTGCTCTCGGGGAATTTTAATCCCTTGTAAATTGTAAGGGCCGGATAAATCGAACTGGATACCATCAGGTCCCTCTCCAGATTTGCGGTCGATGAAGTAGACATAAAGGGTTTCATCATCGGGACTAGCTGACGGGTTGCCCTCTAAAAAATTTCGGGCATCAAGATAATGAGAAAAGGTTTTGTGTACCTTAATTTTGGCCTGTGCCAGATCTTGATATGCAAGGCACATCGCACTAATTGTGCCGTCGATATTTCCTACTTTGAGTGAAGGTCTGGGGGCCGTTCCGTCTCCAGAGATTTCTATTCCCGTCAACTCTACCGGCCAAGGTAGATACTCAACCCCTTGCCACCAGATAGATTTAACAGGAAGCTTGGTTATATCCCCATTTGCCGCTCGTAATTCTTGGGAGGTGTACGGTATTTTATGGTTATGAAAAAAGAGTTCAGGACCATTAAAGGCTGTGCAATCAACCGCATAAAGCCAAACCTCGTTGCCGGGGTCCAGCGTTTGATAATCGTGTTTTATACCCATATTAAACCTTACGGATGATAAGCAATTTCGAGGGGAACATTGAGCTGAAACATCGGTTTTCCGGCTGAGTTTTTACCTTTTGCTGTCGGGTCATATGCCTTGCAAACATAAAGGCCAAGCTCGCCCATGGGGTTAGTCCATTCAAAAGCGGTGTGTCCCTGATGTTCATCCAGAAAATCGAGGATTGGCTTGATGTAGTTCCAATCCCCAATAAACTGAAGTGTCCATTCCGTTGACTTGGTGTTTATCCCATCACCGGCGCGCTGGATATAGCCATCGCCAAACTGTATTTCCCTAGTTCGAAATTGAGTTTGAGCTGTAGCATCTACGCGAGGGCAAAATGTGAACGTTTTAATCACTATCTACCTCCTTGAATGGCATTTGTGATTGCACCACGCTGTCCAAGATCTTTCTCCAACAATTCACGATATTTGACTTCAACAAATCGCCCAATATCGCTGCCCCACTGCTCCATGCCTTGGCTGCTTTGTGTGGAGGTGTTGCCGTTGCCATCGATGGTGATATAAACCTGTGGCGCGGCTGAACCACCGGAAGAACTAATCGGCATATTGCTACTGACCGCCCTTACACCGAGCGAGCCATCAGCGGAACGAGTAAGCGGCATAATCGCCTCTGGCCCCGCTTCGCCCATGACGCCAGCCCCTTTTGCAAACGCAAAAAAGGTCGGTGAACTGACAACCTGACCGCTATAGGCGCTCAAGCTAGGTGAATCATAAACGCCGCCTTTGGCATTAAATGACAACCCGCTATAAGCGCCACCCGAGAATGCATTACTGGCAGACCCTGCCGCGCTGCTTGCGCCTCCCATAAATCCACCTAACAACCCACCAGAGACGCCCGTAATCGTCTGCATGATCGAACTAGTGACAAAGGCTTGCGCTCCCATATCAACAAGGTTTTTGATAATCGATTGAGACAATGACGCGAATAAATTCGACAACGCTTCTTTAGTTGTTTGAGTTTTATTCACTAAACCAGTCAGCATATTAGTGAGCCGGTCTTGTGAGTCCTGAAACAGATCAACGGCCATGCGTTGCAGGTCACCTTGTGAGGCGAATAATTGCAAAGATGCTTGATACTGCTGTTCGCGGGTTTCCGTCTCGGAAGCAAGAATAAGCTGATTTTTTCGCTGCTCAGTGATAACGCCTGCCGCCGCATAAGTCTCAATAAGCGCCTGACGCTTTGCCAGTTGGTTACTGAGGTTTTGCACCGGATCGACGTTACCGGCTAACTCATCATTGGCACTGACGGCGTAACGTTGGTTAGCGTCGGCCAGCGCCGTCAGATAGTCCGTGTGGATCTGTTGTTTACGGCGGGAAAGTTCCTCGGCGCTTTGTATCTCACCCCCGGCAATCTGCCGTTGTAGCTGCTCCTGTGCCTGACGTTGTGACTCAGCGGCGCTGCGGTAAGGGTCTGACGCAATCGCTGCATTATGATCTTCCCAGCGCTGCTTTGACTCTGCGAGGGTTTTATTCAGCCGTTCCAGTTCAGCGCGTTGGCCATCAGTATATTTCGCGCCGGTTTCAATTGATGCGGCAAATAATGACGCTGCAGCTTCACCTTGTTTGAGTCGAACTGACTCAACCTGAATTTCTTTATTCAGATTGGCAATGGCTTGTTCATAGGCTTTTGTTGCACTTTCAGCCGTTTTTGTTGCACTGGCCGCTTTGCTTTTAGCTTGTTCATCTGCCTTGTTCTGCTCAGACTGATCGTAGTTTCTGAGTTCGCCACTGACGAATTTAGATACCTCGGTCGGATCAGTAATTTTGAGCCGTTCAGCTTCTTGTCTGGCGATTTCTGTCGCTTGCGCCCTGCCCGACAACTTTAATATCGCTAGCTTATCATCCTGCACTTTTTGCGCGTTTTTAAGCTCTTCGCTGACAGGAAGAATGAGACTGGTTGAGTTAAAGGCGGTTTTGGCTTGGGTAGCGACATTGATAGAGTTGGAAAAGTGAGCCATTATTCCAGCGGCCACACCCAGCTCCAACTGCTCCACCTTGAGGATGCCGACACCCTGCTTAAGCGTATCATTTAACTGAGCACTCAGAACATTAGCCCCATTGACCGCGCGGCTTTTATTGTCCTGCGCATCCGTCAATTCTTTGAGTGCTATCGCCTGATTATTCAGAGAGATATTCAATTCTTCATTGGCTTGCTTCCCAATGGTTGAACCTTCCCCCCACAAATAAATTTGACGGCGATTTCTCTCAACGGCTTCTGTCGCTTTGTCGTAATTCTTTTGCGCATCAGCAACTACAGAAGAGAGCGCCGGTAATGAGTTATTCAGCTTGCCGATCTCTGCCGCTAACTGAACATTCCCCATTTCCCGCATTTTATCAATCAGTCCACCCACGCCCCCCGCTAACTCTGTCGCTGAACGTTTGGCTTGTTCTGATTTTTCATAGAAATAATAAACTGCGCCAGCAGCCAGCATAGCGGCCCCAACGGGACCACCAATTAAGCCCAGCGCCTTACTCGCCAGTCCGGAGGCAACATTCAACCGTTTTTGTGCTTCGGTAAGGGCATCCGTTGCTGCCGCTTCTGCGCGGGATGCGGCGGCTACTGCAGCAGAGTTAACCGCCAGTTGTGCACGAATGGTTGCTCGGGCCTTTTCGGTTTGAGCCAACTGTAACTGAGCGACCAACGAACGCTGTGCGGCAACTGCCGATTCTCGCTCTGTCCGGATCTGTAACAATGACGCCTGAACACCTTCAACCTGCGCCGCAGCCAGAGCAAGTTGTGAGCGTGTTGCCGTAATGAGATTGCCGGTTGCACTGGTAACGCTACTGGCCAACCCACCGAAATAACGCGCTAATCCAAGTCCCACTAAGCCGGTACCGGCTGCAACAAGCACATCGATATTATCCGCAGCGGTACCAATCACGCCGGAGATCGCCGCCGTCACACCCATTGCACTATTGGCATCACCAATATAGGCTTTCCAATGGTTTGACAGTTTAGTGATGGCATCCCCGACCGTTGTCGGCATAGCCTCGGCAAGTTCGGCATTACGGTCTTTTGCAGCGATCACCGCCTTGGAAAAAGTATCCATTGATAACTTTCCAGCCGCGCCAAGTTTTTTCACTTCAAGCTCAGTGGTCCCCAAATAACGGGCAATATCACCAATAACGGTCGGCATAATCTCCATGACGGCATGCCACTGATCACCTGCCACCTTGCCATTTACCATGGATTTAGACAGTGCATTAATCGCGCTTTCGCCCTTTTCAGCGCTGGCGGCGTTAATGGTTAATGCGCTGGAAATTGAATCGATAAAATCAATCGTACTGGCCGTGGAGAAGCCAAGTTCCTTCATTGAGTTAGCACTGCGTATATATAGCTCGGATTGCTCCTCGATACTTTTATACGTGCGGTCGCTGATCTCCATCAAGCGCTGCTGAACGCTGTTATATTCTTCCTGTGAGCCGGTCGCCATTTTGATTCGGGATGAAATTTGTCCGTATTGGTCTGCTGTACTGATCAGACTACCTACTGCAAATGCCCCGGCAAACATCCCCACCATGCCGCTGGCCGACTCTTTCACGGTGACCAGTTCGCTATTAAGTTCAGCTAATGCACGCTTACTCTGGCGTGTAGCTGCTTCCGCCTTGCGCGAACCGCCCTCCATGGTTTTATAATACTCACTCCCCATACGTGAGGCGCGGGCCATCTCCGCTTGATAAGAGGACGAGTTAGCCGTGATTTTAACGATCAGTTCGCGCAATGCCATATCAACACCAGTAAAGTAAAAAACCCGCCGAAGCGGGTTAGGTTATGAGGGATTCAAAGAAAGACTCCAAGGCGGTACTGTCTTCCTCTGTCTCTTCAGGCTCTTTCCATTGCAGCAATAAATCTTCAAGACTGACGTTACCGCCCTGCGACCGATATACCGCACTGGCTATTTGTGCCGCATGAATATCCCCACGCCGATCCCCAATAGGGCTGCCAGCATCAAACTCAATCCACATAGCCAACTCACGCGCTGTCATTGTGGTTTCAAGTTCATGCAGGGTTCGCCCCAGTCGCAATGCCAACATCATGAGAAAGGACATGCCCGGCGTGTTTACTTTTTTTCAGCAGTTTCAATATCCTGCTTACTGAGGTCGAGCGCTTCTTTGAGCAAGCGAGCATGCACCGGCCCATAACTTTCAGCGACAAGGCGAACATCTTCATTGGAAAACGCCTGTAGACCACTCTCATCAAGCAGCACGTCAACAAACAATGTGACATCGGAGAGAATATTGTTGGTGATCTGGTCCTCAATCGAGGCTTTTACCGTTTCATCTGGGTTCGCCTCGCCTTTTACCGCAACCTCTCGCCAACGTAGCCAGGCACCCGAAGAGGCTTCACGTAATATCACCGTGGCACCATCCCATTCAGGAACGACCACTGTTTTGTGTCGAAACCCTGCGCGGGGCGCAATAGCCAGTGATCGCAAATCCTTTTTAGTCATGATTATGCAGCCTCAGTAACAGTAAAATTACATGTTGCGGTAAAACCACCATCTGCCGCAGTAAAGGTGACAATTGCAGCGCCATCGTCCAGACCTTCATACTGACCGGTCACCGGATCGACGCTCACAATGGCAGGCGCTGACGAAATGAAAGTACCTGTTTTATTGGTGGCATTAGCCGGTAAAAATGTCGGGATTAACACACCGGTATCACCAACTTCGATAGCAACATTCGATTTATTTAGCGTGACGCTGGTAACAGGAACATCAGTAGCGGCAATACGAACCGGTTTACCTTTGATGCGCAGTGTGAATGATGCGGATACCACACCCGAGGTGCCAGCACTCCAACTGTTCTGACGCACTTCAGCAAGATAGGCATAACCATTGCCGCTGGGGAAGACGACCTTGATAGATCGCATAGTATCGGTTTCGTAGGCTTCATAGAGCGAGTATTGCGCCTCCTCATCCGGACTCCAGTTGCGCGAAATGGTCATTTCTGACGGCGCAGGCAAACCATTCGTCATTTCCTGTTCTTCTGAGCACAGAGTTGTGACGTCGATATCCGCCTTTTGTCCACCGGTAAAGCTGATCTCTTTGGTGGCGCAAGCCGCTGACAACCACACAACAGATCCAGTCGGCAACGGTTGAGTAGTCACACCAGCAGAAACATAAATTTTCGTGCCCTGCGTTTTTTCATAAATACTGGTCATATTTTTCTCCAGACATAAAAAAACCGCCCGTAGGCGGCTGGTAACTTTCTTTGAGGGTTATTCCCACACCTGAACTTCAAGCAGGGCGCGGAAAAGGGAGGTATCCGGTTCGAAATCTGTGATCTCATTCATCTGAACGGGCGAAAGCGGTTTAATAAGCGCCCTCACCTCACGGCGAATGGCGCGGGCCTCGTCAATGGTTCTGGCATAGACATCAATTTGAAGCATCGATGCTGTGGCAGCCTGACCATCCAACACATCATCAGTCATGCTGGATGGCAGAATGAAAACCACCCACGGCGGGGATATTGCCGGGCCACTGCCATCAGTTTTTTGTGGGGCAACGTAAGGATATACCTGCCCGCCAGCCAAATGTTTGATCAGGGGGTAAATATCAGCCTCGGTCATTTTGCTAATACCTCGTCAATAGCCTGTATTGCACGGTCAATCGCAGCCTGTGCAGCGGCGTCGGCTTTAGAGTCAAATGCTGGGCGGATAAAAGGAACGGCGGGGAACTTTGACGTGCCAAGCTCAAGAAAGCGCCAATAGAATGAATTGTTCCTGTTGATCGCTTTTTTGGTGTTGTCGCTATTGGTGCCTGAAGGATTTGCCCCCCTGACCCGAATACCGGCGGTTGCTTCGGTCGCACTCCCTTTACCGTTGGCAATAATGATATTGCGTTTTAGTTTTCCGGTACGTTCTGGCGCGCGGTTTTGGGCCTCCGTTTTAATAACAGCAGCTCCCGCACGAACAGCCTGCCGCAGTACGGTACGGCTTTCGGCTTTACTGAGTAATTCAAGCTCTTTGTCCAGATCCAGCATGCCGGAGAAATCGAGATGTGTATCAATCACGTTTTACCCCCTGTTTACACAGCAGCTCTAAACGGGTAAAACGAGCATCAGGTAATACAGCCTGGATATCATGAATGTCGCCACGGAAAAGGATGCGAGCGGCCGTATCAACATCAGGTCTATAACGCATCCAAATCCTGACCGTTGCCTCCGACAATTCAGCACTTGAGGCTATTAGCTCACGACCTGAAATGGCTTTGACTTCAGCGGATACAGTTGCAACATCAACCCACTGCTGATCTGGTTGCCCCGAGTCTAACCGACCAACCTCTCTGAATACCTGTAATGTTATTCGGTGCCTGAATCGTCCGGGTTCCATTAGGGTTCACCTCCCGCCTTATTGCTCCAGTTACGGTAAAACCACATCAGGTTTTCTGCGCTCGCATTCGTGTACAACTGTACTTCAGTCTGTGAAAGTCGATGCTCGAACTGATCTGCAAAAACAAGCAACATGGCATTAATTACTGGCGCGGGAATGTCCTCAGCCTTTGTCCATGCAGGCTCATCGCACCATTTGATACAGTAATCCAGCGCCCCCTGAGCATAGCGGGTGATCATCTTATCGCGGTCAGTTCCATCAAACTCGATATGCTCCCGCAGCTCATCAATTGGCACAACGTCAGTGACAGTTATGGTCATTGCCAATCAGGGCGGACAAGCCGCCCCCTCCCGGTTACTTGCTGGATTTACCTGCGACCGCAGGCTAAAAAGCACCTTTAATCAGTGCAGTCGGCCGGTAATGCGCCAGCGCCAGTCGTTCTTCACACAAGATGGTCAGCATGTTTTTAACGAAGTTGTCACGGTCTTCGCGGCTCACCTCGATGCTGGCATCCATGCGGTCCCACACTTGAGAGGCCATATCAAAACCGCCCACAGTGAACGTACCCTGATCCTGTGCGCGGGTTGGAATGACCGGTAAACCCCACATCACATTACTGGTGAATGCTTGTGGCCCGCCGAAGATATAACGGCCTTCGTTATCTTTCAGCAAGGCAATTCCATGCCAGTCACGCGGGTTCAGAATAATACCGGAGGCACTAAATTCTGACTCAGTCACTTGGAAAATAGCGTGAGCAATCAGATCAGCACGGGTATCACCAGTCACGTTCAATGCAGTGTCATAATCGGTGGCTACGAGGTTAATGCCTTCCAAATTGTCGCCTGTGCCATCACCATTTAGCAGTTGGTATTCCTCTTTGAGTGCCAACCCATACATCAGGCGATCGTTCACATAGGATTGCAACATTGGCGCGTCGTCCATCACCTGACGAGATGCCTGAATCCAGTGCGCCACGGTTTTAACATTGGCCGTCTGCTTACTGAACGTGATATCAGACTCAGGTTTCAGTGCTTTCTCAGCAACAGGCGCCGCGTTATTGGTGAAAAGTTCTTCACGCACATACTCCAGTGAATTACTGGAAATACGACCTTGAGCCAGCAGATCACGGATAACCAAACGGCGTAGACCCGGCATAATGATGCCCGGCACTTGCATGGGTTGGATTAACGCACCCGCTGAGGCGGCAGAGCTACCCAACGACTTGTTAAAGGTTTTGGCTTCAAAGCTGCCAGTGCTGCCATTCCACGATTTCACCAACTCTTCTGATGCACGTTCAGCGAATGATTTTTTCTCACCCGGATTTTCTGGCCCTGCAGATAATTTCTGTTCCAGATCAAACAGGCGGGTACCGGATTTTTTCAGCTCGTCCTGCACTTTGATTAAATCATCTTGCAGCTGCTTGGATACCTTGCCAGTCGTTTCAATTTCCTGCTTTTGCGCGGCGAAGAGTTCTGAAACGTTTTTGTGAGAATCTTCAATCGCTTTCTGAATTTCGGCTAATTCGGTCATGTTATTTTCCTAATTGGAGTGGGAAAGACTTGATGCGCTCGACAAGCGCGGAAATATCTCTGTCAGCGCCTTCGGACTCACTCCGAACTGCGGACTTAATACGGGCAATAAAGCCCTGTGCTTCTGATTTGGAAAGGCCAACTGAATCCCTCAGCCAGTGTTCCGCATCCCTGATACTTTCCACACCTTCAAGGCTTTTCAGGGATGACACCCCTGCCAGCTCGTTAGCGGGAAAGGTACAAATACTGATTTCGCGCAAAGCCGTCACATTCTTAAAAATGCGTCCGGATGTGCCGATGCTGTAATCGTCTTTTGACGCACTAAAACCGACAGACATACCCTCAACGGTGCCGTGTTTCATCGCAGCTTTAAGGTCTTCTGCTCCACTGTGGCCCGGCGTCAACTGACCACGCACCAGTAGCCCTTTGCTGTCTTCTTCAATTTGCTCCCATTTACCGACTGGAAGCTCCCAAGTACGATGGTTATAGAACATCGAAACCTTGCGAGACTGTCCTGCCAGCACGTTTTTAAAGGCTCCCGGCAAAATGATGTCACCGTCTGAGTCAGTGTTATTGAACACCGAGGCATAGCCCTCAAAAATGCCTTGAGTGCCATCGCCACTAAATTTGATTTCTGCCTGATCAAAGGCGAGTGTTTTTTGTATACCTAACATTGGCGACCCCTATAAATAACTAAGCCCCGCTTTTGGCGAGGCTCGGATTGGCTAATTCGGTGATGGGGATGTTTTGAGATTGCCGGGTGGCGACGTCTCCCCCCTCCAATGGAGGCAGATTATCCAATCGCCGCATTTCGTTCACAGTCCGCTGTCCACTATTAACCAAGGTGGTCATAAAGGTGGCTCGAGCAGCAGAATCCCCGCGCAGCAGCCCATCAAGATTATGCTCTGCATGAAATTTATCGATATCGTCGGGGTTCACTATCCAGCGCCAGAGAGATTGCTCCCATCGGGTTAAATACGGTGACAGGGTATATTGGAGGAAGCCGAGATTCTGTTGCTCTATCCCTGTCCCCCAGCTGGTTGACTTCTCAACATCTCCAACCAAATGCGGTGGAACACCAAAGAACCGCGCAATCTCGCTGACCTGAAACTTACGCGAGGCCATCGTCTCCGCATCCTGTGGGCTAACACCGATATCATGAGCCTGAAAACCCGCTTCGAGTATCCATAGCCGTTTTTTAACCGGTCCACCGGCTATCTCTTTGAAGTTTTCTTCTGTTTGCGCCCGTTGCTCCGCACTTAAAATACGTTCACCTGTTGAAAGGATTTTTGGAGATTTGGCCCCGTTCGCGTAGAACTCACGCTGCTGGTCTTCCATTGCCACTGCAACCCCAGCTGTTTTGGTCGCAAAAGCAATTGGTGACATTCCCACCAGCCCGTTAAAGCCGAAACCTTTGAGATGAAAGATTTCTTTCTGAGCAAAATCAGCATATTCGCTGTCGCGCTTGTAGCGATACACGATCCGCTTCCCAACCAGTTTGACGTCCATATTCACCGCATTAAGCGGCATCAGGCTGATAACATCCCCTAATGCGTTTCGCTCAATCAACGCATACGCATTGCCATAAAAACACAGCTGCATGGTCATGGCCTCACGAAATTCCTGAGCGGTCATATACTGGTTAGGGGAATAACGGAGCAAACGAGCCAGTGGGTTATCTAATCCAACCTTGCTTCTATTGCCGCTTCCGTCTGTTTCGAATACATCTAACGGGAGGCAAGCGGTTAAGGAAGAGATGAGATTGACACAACGCCATGCGGTTGAGATTTGCAGCACCCGTTCATCGGTGATAACGGAATCACCTACAGAACCGCCTGCTGATACTGGCCCTGTCTGCGATCCTTGATCTGGCGTAACCAAGCGCCCGCCCACAAACCACGACTGAGCGCGCGCCCACCAACCGTTATTGGTTCGCAGGTCAATACTGTAATTAGTTTTATCTGCCATCACATGCTCAACGGTTTATTAAGAAAATCGTCAATGTCGCCATTATCTTCAGCCACATCCCCACCAGCAGCACCGGTTGCCATTGCGAGTGCTACCATGCCATCCATGCGGCCTGTTGCTTTCGCCTTGTCTATCTTTCGGTTAGAAGCGGCGTCTTTAACCACTACTGCATTACCGGCACACATGGTCAGCACTGGGTGCATGCCGTGGCGCATTTTTCCATTCAACAAAGCAGCTTCGAGCGTATCCAGTGCGGGGGCCATATCCTTAAACCCTTGCCCGAACTGCACCAGCGGCAATGTCAGGCCAATGAGGTCTGCCGCTTTTTTAAGGATCTCAATGCGCCAGCGGTCAAAGGCTATCGCACTGATATCAAAATCACTGATGATTTCAGCGATATCTTTAACCACGAAGTCATAATCAACGAATGATCCTGGTGTAGTCCTGAGCCATCCCTGTTTGGCCCACACGTCATAGGGTACTCGGTCTTTTTTCGACCGGTCTTTCAATGTCGCTTCAGGCGTCCAGAAGTACGGATAAACGTTCCAAAGCCCATCGGCTGATTGTCCTATAATGACAAAAGCGGTTAAGTCCTTACTTTCTGACATATCCAAACCGGCATAACACTCGCCAGTAATAGACTGTGGTTTGGCACCGCAGGATTCCCAAACACTTCGGGAGATGAACGGTGATACGGTCGAAACACGCTGATTAAGATTCAGGTTGCGGTAGGTGTTCTCAAAACTTGGCATCCGTCCTGCTTTTTCAGACTGACGTGCCATGTCTTTTTCTGATCGAAACGTTCCAAGTGCAGGATTGGCTGCAAGCCAAGTCTCACGTTTACTGATATCAGCATCCTTTGGCGCTTCGTAAACATGACAAACGATATGCGGGTCTTTCGATTTCTGAGCGTCATCAATCCAGATACTCAGTAAGTCAGCATCATTTGCCGCTTGAGTGCTGATCACAATTAATAGCGGATTTTCGTGCGCTCCCTGTGCGGTCGTAATTGCATCAATAAAATCATCCTGTGAACCCCTAACCTGTCCCGTTTCATCCAGTATTGCGAGGATAGGTGACAGTCCGTGAGTGGTTTTACCTTCAGCAGACAAGGCTTTGTAAATGACATTGCAGGGGAGTCCGATAAGTTTTTTACCACTTGGCGTGATATGAACAATATCTTTTAGCTCAGGCCCAAGGTTAACCATCTTCACAGCCAACTCGAAAACAATTGATGCCTGTTCACGGCTTAATGCACCACTCACTATCTGCGAGTTTTGAACCGCTTCCGGCCCTACCAAATGAGCCAGCATAATGCCAGCAATCAGGCCTGTTTTTCCGTTCTTACGGGCGATACTGAGGATCGCCATATCAGTGCCAGCAGGATTATCGTAAGTATCCAGAATGAAATCTTTCTGAAACGGGTCTAACCGCATGGGCTGACCAACAAGTTTACCCTCTGGCACAATGCAATAGCGTTCAATGAACGCTATAACACGCTCACCTCGCGTCATAATGAATTATCCGTGTTTGGGAAAGGCGATGAGGTTATTTTCCTCTTCGCTGTGTTGATTGGCAGTCTTTCGAGCGTTCTGATCGTTCTGATTGCGTTTCTTTTGGTCGCGACTTTCACCATTCGTCGCATGAGAATGGATTTGAAGATCACGGCGCTGGGCCAAGATTGTCCGCTGTAATTCAACAATCTGTTTGCGGTAATCTTTTATCAACCCCTCGTCGCGCTCCTCACCTCGTTTGCGCTCTTCACGCTTTAACGCCTTACGAAGTTCAATCGCATAGAGCTGATTGTTCGCCAGTTCAGCGGCGGCAAGCAGATCGGCTGGCGTCCAGCTGTCGAGGGCTTTTGAGCGAATATTGTCATGCCAAAATGGTTCGGCTTTTTTCTCCAGACCAGCATGCGCCGGTGGAGGGATGGTGTCCTCACTGGCATTTTTCATGGCCTGAAGCGCTGCGGTCGAACTGTCCGAGCGGGTTCGTTTTTCTGCCATTTCAATTACCTAATAAAACTGAAAAAATCGGGTTAGCGTTAAATGAAAGGTCTATGAGCGGTCTTTTAGGTCCAAAGCTGTGAAGTTTTGACCTCCCCCCTCCCCCTTTTCAGATGAGAATTCGTGTCATTTATTGATGATTTCGGTTTCACCCATCTGAAGTTCAGCGCCAATCAGACCGAAAGCGACTGTTGCCACACCCTCAGGGTAATCAGCCAAGACAGCTCGCAGCTTCTTCTCAACTTCTTTAACTTGGGTCTGAGTTTCAGCAGGAAGTGAGGCAATCAACCCCTTGAACATCAGTAGCGTTTGTTGGTCTTGCGTCATGATTTATTCCAATGTGAGTTGGGGTCTATGGGTATACCGTTCGTGTCACAACCGATAACAACGCCGCTTTTCTCCATGCGCTGTTTAGTTGAGTCGTGGTGTGGGATGCAGATGGCTTGCCAGTTCTTTCTATCCCAGAATAGTTTCTGAGACTTGGCTATCTGCACTATGTTACCTAACATCAAGGCTTCTTTGAGTCGATGCGGCTCGATGTGGTCAACAACTGTGGCGGCTTCTATCCGTCCCTGTTGTTGGCACATCACACACAGGGGATTATCACGTAGGAAAGCCGCCCGAGCCTTAGCCCATCGGCTACCGTATACCCTTGGCTCTTTCATGGGTTACCTGATGAATGAGTAGGCTGATACTTTCCTCTACTGACCGCACAGCTTTTGATAGAGCAACAAAGTCTTTCTCGCGCTGATGGTTTACACGCTCAATGTATTGCTGATTCTCAATCGCAGTAGCGATAATCGCCGCAACGTTATCCTGAAGCTCTTTAATGGAAGCCAGAGAGGTTTCAATCTTTGAGGCACAAACTGATCCACCCAATATAAAGCTATCAATATGAATGCCAGTACGGAGCGAGTATGTTTTGCTGTTACCGACATAGCCGCCAGTGGGAACTGCATTAAGGATTTCACTAGCATCAGAGCTAGCCTTGCCCGTTACTGTGTCGCTGCGGAAGATTTCCTTACCATCGTTATCATAGAAGCGCACATGGCATTCAATACTTTGACCAGCCGCTAACCCATTAATTAAATAGCTCTGCTGTGAGTTCGATACGGGCCAGCTACACGTCTCTACTGTTTCATCACCACGGAGGCATTTACTGTATACGCGAACCCTTGCAGCCCCAGGCCACCACTCACTCCAGCTAACAACAACACCAAACGGCGCAGGCTCAACACTAATGGATATGAGTGATCTGGGCTTGCTCTTCGGCGTTAACTGCTTTTGTAGCTCAACAGCCCGCTCTAACTTGGTAATCAAGCTATCTAATGGTGCCGTATCAACGTTAACTTTAACTTTAATCTCAATCGTATTCATTTAGAGTTTCCTGCTGGTGGGTAAAATATAGACCGGCATATTTCGAAGCCCACTCGATACCAATACAGCGTGTTTGTGCTGTTTTTCTCGCTGGCCAATCGCCGATTTCAGAATTAAATAAAATGCCACCAGCCTGTTAATGCTCAGGGTGAGCGGCGGGAAACAGGTGGTAGCATTACTTATCGTGTATTGTCGCAATCACTCATTGAATGACTGCTGCAATACAGGTCGTCTCTCCGACTGTCACATCGCTTCGCCTACAACGGCTGATGTTGCCGCCAATGCCCGACTACAGGGTGTATTGGTTGTTTTTGATTCCAAGGGTACGCTCGATAGAGAGGTACTACGTCAGGGCTAATACCTTTGGACTGCGACAACCCAGCGCTATTGATGTGGGGTGCTGTTGATGATTAACCGGTCGTCAGTGACTACCTTCTGCAGTGCGGTGACCTTCTCAACTAGCTTGTCGGCTCGTTCAGCGATTGAAATAAGAAATCCGACATCTGCGTCTGAAAATCCGCAATCTCTGGCTGCATCAGTGAGCTGTCCACTGGCGGGAGTAACGGACATATCCCCAACTGAAGCGGAGAGACACTCGAAGCGCTTTTGCAGCTTGATATTGCCAGCACGGTAAGCAGCAATAGTGCCTTTTGCTTTGTTCTCAGCATCTGCTACCCCTTGTTGATATGCTTTTAATCCGGCTGATTGTGCGGCTTGAAGTTGAGCCTCTTTCTCTTCAGCGCTCTTTTTAGCGGCTAGCTGTGACTCTAGGTCTGACTTATCCCGCCTAGTCCACTTTAGGGACCACTCCGTATCTTTGCTATCGCTACCCCACCAGTACCCGCCACCGACTAAAACTGAAATCGTCAGTACGATGGCTATCAATCTCAATAGGGTTTCTTTCATGCGGGTATCTCAATATGAGGCGCATCCAGAAACTTAGCGGGCTTATCATTCGGGCTATCTGTCCACGTAATACCGAAACGCAGCTTAACGCCTAACTCTTTACCAGCGCGGTGCATGGCATCCAGTACCGGCAACCAGCACTTATAGTTATTCCAGTCACCACCTACGGGGAATAGGTCTACCGCATTACCAGAGATATGGCGGCTGTTCATGGTCTGACTCTTGCCAATGGCCACCAGCTCCTTTTGCCGTTCTACTGTGCGCAGTCCTTCAATCACGCTGAAATCGACGGCTGAAATCTCTAGCGCACGGCGAACTACCTTTAATAAGTTTGGATTAATGCCTTTGAGGTTGTTCTCACTGCGCTGACTGAACCTGAAATTACTTGTCATTGCCCTTCCCTTCTTCAATCGGCCTGCCTGTTACCTTCCATTTAAATAAGCTGGATAAGTAATCTGTACCGAGATAACCAATAATGACGCTCGATATATAGGCGAGGTCTGTCGATAACCCGAAAAAATCAAGAACGTCCCGCACTGCAAACGCAATCGCGGCACACATCAGCGCATCGAGAAAGCATCTACGCCACGGTTTCTCGTTATACCGCCCACGTAACCAAGCAATAATCCCAGCGATACCGCCATAGCCCAATTCGAGACGATGTGCGGCTATCCATTTGGTGATGATGTCCATAAGGTCAGGGTTGTTATGCATCTTCATATCTCCCCCTCCCCATATGGGCTGGGTGTGTAGTGGAAATAAAAAAGGCCCACCGAAGTGAGCCTTAAAAGTTGGTATGTGGTGTCCGGCGCTAATCTCGGATATGTCAGATTCTCACTGCGCTACTCCGTGTATCGGGGAGTGGTTTTACACTCTCCCTTGCAGGCCGTCTGCTGGAGTTTTGCCAGCCTGCACGGTCACTTCATCTCCAGTATTGCGGCGCTTTAGCATGCGCATTCACCACATTCGACTGAGCACCTACCACTGTTTACAGCAGCGGCCCGAATAGATTGGGCTATGAACCCGTTATTCAGTGATACCCATGCGAATGTAGAAATGAAAAAGCCCCGGCGATTAACCGAGGCTTTAAAATTCGGGGCTGTGATAGTTAACCCTGCAACCGTATCAATGATAATGCAATCCTTGCACCAAGGTAGCTATCACAGCACTGAATAATTTACATTGCAATTATAAACAAACCTTAAACATAACTACCTTTACAGTGGGCATGACTCACAAAACCATAAATCCGTGAGCAATTAACTCAAGGGCTTGAATAGTTGCCGGTCTTTCCCGGCTGTCACTGCGTACAAGTGAAATATGCTCAGTTTTTTAATAATCGATAGTGCGTACCAACATATTAATCTGAGCATACCTCGCAATTAGTATACCCAACTAGCAGTGAATACTGAAACAAAAAACCCCGCCGAAGCGAGGTCTTGATAATTTTCCTTGGCGCTCATCTACAGAAACGCCCATGATTTAGAGAAATTACGCCAACTTTATGCAAAATGCAAGCGATATATTAAAAACTTGTCGCCATTAGTCACAATCATGTCGTTATCGTGTAATCCGCTGGAACTCATCTTCTGCATAACTCTCTTCAATGTCACATTTAGCCACCAACGACGCATAGAACGGCTTCCAATTACGCGACCAAGATGATTGGGTGAGTTCTGGAAGTAACGCTGTAATCGCTCTGTAAGCTGTTGTTGAGGGTGTCCGTTTGTATCCAATTCCTGAGCAGCGTTCACACTCTTTCTCTACTGGCGCGCCAAGCCGTTTGGATTTCTCAAGGTCACGCACTTTACCGGTACCATTACAGCGGCAGCGAATAGAAATAGCACCCTTACCGTTACAGGATTGGCACAACTCCCGCACTTGTTCATTTTTGATGGTCGGGGATATCTTTTCTTCGCCATCTGCACCGATGTAACCAGGGTAAGTAACAACATCCCGAGTGACAGTGATAAATCGACGCCCACCGCAACATTTGCATGTGGTAGTGGCCGCGGCTGAACTGCTGTATTCCTCGTAGGCAAATTTAGCCAGAATAACCATGCATTGAGCCATTCGGCGGCCTGATGCTTTACCAACATGTTTCGGGGCATTCTTCATGGCGAACTGTGTAAGCTGTTCAACGGTTCTTACCTTGTCCTCTTTGCTAATACCCACCTTGCCAAGATATGCAGCCATGCCGAAACTGGCACGAGCCTCAACCATTCCCATTGCAGCGGCTAAATCCGGTCCCTTAAGCGAATCGGAAGAGGTCGCGCGGGAAGAATCGGTAATCATCTGGCTCTTGGCGCTGAACTGTTTCATTGCTGATTCTAGTTTCACTATGCCGCCCTCTTTGTGTAGATCTGCTCACGAACTTGATCACCATTCATTAACATGTCATTGAAATCATCATTATCGGGCCAGCGTACGCTAACAGATATCAGGTCATTTTTTGCTCTGAGATTGGCGGTGGCGCAATTAAAGGCCGCTGCCTGTCCGGTGGCTGAATGTTTATCCATATCAGCAAAAATAATGAGGTGTTTGACGCCTGCCGGCACCCTGAATTTCTCCATGAATCCAGCATTAATGACTGACCATGTATTGACCCCGTAAACTTGATAGCAGGACAGAGCTGTTTCTATCCCTTCTGCAATCCCCAATGTGGAAGCGACTGGAAACATACGTATCGCTACTGAGCGGGTGTGATCGAGGTAGTTCTGTTCCTGAAGTGACTTAAGTCGCTTGGCGCTATCACCGATATTGGCTTTTTTATCTCCATCAAGCAGGGTCTGATGTAGGTAACAGAGTTCACCCTTATCATCTGTAGCCAAAGAATAAAGCGCCTGATATACCCGCCCTGCATGTCGCTGTTTATCGCAAAACCTGACAGCTTCAACCGGAAGACGGCTAATACCACGCTGACGCAAATAATCTGCCCCCGTCGTGCCACGTAAGCCCACCAGCTTTGAAAACTTACTAATGACTCGCTGCCGCTGTTTCGCTGCTGAACTGGTGACGGGGATGCTGACATGACGGTAGTTATTGCCAATCAACTGATCCACTTCGGCACACAGTGCTGAAAATGATTTACCCTGCGTCAGATTAAGCAGCTTCATACCGTCGCCACTGTCACAGATACAAATCCATGTTCCCACCCCGTCGCGGTCATCAATGCGGAACTTGCCACGAGCACCGCATACCGGACACTCTCCCTTAAAATGGTTTTTGCCTGTGATGGGTGGTAAGCCAAAATACTCAAAAATTTCAGCCCACCGGCCTCTTGACGCTTCTGTTGTTTTCATACTGCTTTCCTTAAACTTTGACGTATATCTTCAAGCTGATTTTTGGCATTAATCAACGACATGGTGGTGTCGGCATTGACGTCATGACGCTGTTGAGGGGGTGGCTGAGATTTCTCTCTGCCTTTAGCAAAAGCGATGCGCTTATGTTTAATGAAGTTGCTGACCTCGGGGGTTATCTCCATCGGGAAATCACTCAAGCCATTAGGCCATTCGCTAAACTTGTCGTGGAAGGTGTGTGAGCACCAGCCATCGCTGACAGGCTTACCCATTGATGTACGCTGACGCTGATAGAACTTGATCTGACTCCACCACGCTTGCTTGTCAGATTGGGTGAACCCCCGCTTACCCTTACCTAACTTTTTCAGTCCGCGCTGGGTGTCGGTCTCCACGTCCTGCCCTGCCAGTGGCTTAAATCCACATTTCGGGCAGACATATACACCCGCAGGCTTCATGAAATGACACTCGGTGCATTCTTTGGGGAGTTTTTCAGTGCGTTCCTCAGTCTCACGACTGGCGCTGTCTTTCATTCCGTCGCTTTTGGAGGGCAGTTCGTTGTACTCGATGGAGTCAGGGAAGCCCAAGCGGTGAACAGTGCCACTGTGATCGAAAACAAGGCAAGACTCTTTACCCGGTGCAGTACGCAAGCCACGCCCAAGCGCTTGTAACCAACGGATTTCACTTTTAGTTGGCCGGGCATAGATAACGCAGCGAACATCACTGTCAAAACCAGCTACCAGTACGCCCACACTGACGATGATTTTCGTTGCGCCCGTTTCAAAGCGATGAATCATGAGTTGACGCTCTTCATGAGGTGTTTCCGCTATCATCACCTCAGCGTTAATCCCCATCTTGTTGAATTGGATGGTGACGTAATTGGCGTGATCTACATTTACGCAGAATGCCACCGTGGGCAGGTCCCGCCCGTTCTGTAGCCAGTTATCAACGATGTCGCCAACAAGGTCAGCACCACACATGATTTCTGCGAGTTGGTTTTCGTTGTAGTCTCGTCCGCAATCAATGGTGTTGGTTGTTTTCACGCCTTTCAGGTCTGGCTTGCTCGGCGCATAGAACTCGTAACCGCTCAGGTCGCCACGCTGGATTAACTCCCCGATGGTGGTCGGCTTAACCAGTTGCTGGTAGTAATTACCCAAGAACGGTGAGAAAGGCGTACCGGATAAACCAATCACTTTCACCTGTGTTTCACGTGTCAGGCGCTCAATCTCAATCAGAATTTGTTTCTGCCGGAGGTGAGCCTCGTCAACGATCAGCAGATCAATATTGTCCGGGAACTGACGGCGGATCAGCGTGGCGGCACTGGCAATCTGAATTTTTAACGCTGGGTCATAGCTCGGATGTTTCTGCCAGATGAAACTAATCTCATCTTCAGGGAGTCCGTATTCGATAAAGCGCTGCGCAGTCTGGTTAATTAAAATTGTGTACGGGGCAATGAAGAGCACACGCATACCGCGACTAACAAACCCATCAGCGATAAATGCCGCTAAGCCGGTTTTGCCGCTGCCTGTCGGTGCATAGACCATGAAAGAGCCGAATGACTTCCAGTCACTGCGCAGCATGTTCAGGGCGCGTTCCTGTGCAAAGTTCGGTGTGATGTTCAGCATTGTGTGACCCCATATCATCTAGCTAGTACAAAGCGTTTACTTGAATCTGGTGGCTCGGATAACCTCGACGCCATCAGCGATATAACGCAGTGGGTGCCTACCATCCATGAGCAGGACGAAACCAGACATACCGTCAGGTAATACGTTCAACTTCATCAGTGAGCGACAACGAGGAGATTTTTTGTCAATTTCAATGGCGCATTGCTGCCCGTCAGGCGATGTAACTAGGCAATCAATAAACCCTTTGCGACCACTGGCCACGCTGATAGCAAAGTTGCGTTGCAGGTAATAACCTTGAGATTTGATTTTCCTTTGCATGACGTAGTCAAAAGTGACCTTGTCGTCAGACCGAATGAATTGCTCTTCCAGAAGGGCGATTAATTTCTGTTTCAGTTCTTTGCTCATAGAGTCTCCTCATAATTACTTAACGTACTAGATTGGTGGTACATCGCATTTTTAAGGGCTACCCCTTAGATCGAGATCTACCTAACCTATGGAGTTGTCTGTTGGAAAAGCCTGTTCCAGTGCTTCGCACTTAAACCCAACTCCCCCCTTACCCCCCTCATTTTTTGAGGTGAGCATCTATACATCCAGACACTTAAGCGCTTAGATATCCGCACATCTAGCCACCTAAAAATTACGCATCTTGATATGTAGATTTAGTAACCTGCCAGCACCTTGATGCTGTAATGCAACCAAACACCTTTAAGTCTGGTTATCCGCAGGTTGTTTACCGTTGTGCTACCAACGGCGGACTGACCGTGTAACCCTGTAGTGCTTTTCCGTGGCTGTTCACAAACAATCTCAATCGCGTATTAGCTTCATGCCTTGCTTTGTTCTCTTGACGGTATGAAACAGACTCCGTGTAAAACGCGACCTGATAAGCCTCTGCATACTTAACGACAACCTTTCTGCGCAACGAGGGTGCCAATTGCTGTAACTGCTCCTGAATCCACTTCCCATCCTCGGGGCAAAACACCGTTGGCATGATTACTTGGGTAAATGCATCGGGAGTCATGGGTTAATTCCGCTTGGTTACTTTTTTCTTACTCGGGAAGGGTTTTGTCTCGAATGCCTCAAGAGCTCCTCCTTCCTGAACAGAAACCTTGATGTTTCGCCCAGATATAAGCGCCTTGCTGATTGCCATCTGGGTTAAGCCAAGAGCCTTCCCAGTACGGACTTGCCCATGCATATCCACATACTCTCTCAACGTCATATTAGTCATAAATGTCCTATCTGTTGCATTTATAATACTAAAAGTATTAATATAAATGCTACTACAAGTAGGAGACATTATCAAACTAAAGGTATTAAAATAAGATATGGAAAACAAAAGAGTCCTGACGACAGAACAGTTGGAAGATGCGATGCGTCTGAAGGCTTTGTATGAGTCAAAGAAAAAATCTTTAGGGATTACTCAGCAGGTAATTGCCAACGAACTTGATATTTCTCAGGGGGCTGTAGGTCATTATCTGAATGGGCGAAACCCTCTCAACCTAAATGTTGCCGCTGTTTTTGCAAGTTTTCTACAGGTTCCTATATCAGAATTTAGTCCATCTCTTGCAAAAGAGGCATCCCGCTTATCACAAGTCTCCAACGTGTCATTTGTAGAGCAAAATACTCCCAAGGGGAGTTATCCATTAATTAGCTGGGTCAGTGCAGGCTCATGGTGTGAGGCTATAGAACCCTATACCCTGAAAGATATCGATGAGTGGTATGATACTTCAGCTCACATTGAAGGTGATGGCTTTTGGTTGAGAGTCCAAGGTGACTCAATGACATCCCCTGTAGGTGTCAGCATTCCAGAGGGAATGATTGTTCTGGTAGATACTGGGCGAGAAGCAAAAAATGGCAGCCTTGTTATCGCTAAATTAACTGATGCCAACGAAGCCACATTCAAAAAATTAGTGACAGACGGAGGATCATCCTACCTTAAGCCCCTAAACCCTCAGTACCCATTAATCCCCATTAATGGAAACTGTAAAATCATTGGCGTTGTGGTAGAAGCTAAAATTATGTTCTCTTAAAAACCACCTACCCACACCCCCAACAAAAGGCCCACGGTTAACCTCGGGCCTTTTTTATCGCCAAAATAAAAATAAATACCATTAAAATTCAAAAAGTTAATACTTATGATAATATTTTATATACTTTTAGTATTGCAGATATTAAAACTTTTAGTATTATTACCTCACCGCCACACATAATTGCGTTGAGGATAAGATGAAACACTCAGAGGTTAACCATCAGGATATTCATAAAAAATTACGTGAGAGTAAATCCCACTGGTCGTATTTGTTTGATGCTAAACATTTTAACCCTAAATCAACTTACCAACTTCAAACTTGTTTTGTTGGTGAAGTTGAATACGCCATTTATGAACGGATTGAAAATTACTTTGTTCTTGTGGATTTTTTTAACAGTTACGAATCAGCAAATGAACAAGCTCGAAAAATAATTGATGAATGCGAAAAGTTTAAAAATTCAATTATTGGTTATTCTAATTATAAAGAAAGAAACTTGAATGCTTAGTTTAACGACTCATGTACTGACGCCAATCGAATACATGAGCCTAGCCAAATACACATACCTGAGAGGTTAGTTATATGGTTAAGTCAAATAGTATCATAATTAAAAATGCAACTACAAACCCATCATCTGAGAAAGTTATTCTAGTTGATAAAGACGCTCGGCATGTAGCCCAAAAATTGGCAAGTGACTATAAAACTGAATACGGTTGGTTATTAGCCAATTGGAAGTTGAGAGAGGCTTACGGGATATATATTGAAGAACCGTTCCCTAGCGTCGGTGATGTATTGGGTAATTATACTATCACGCATGCTTGCAAAGAAACCGGCTGTGTTATTAAGACTCAGACGCGCTATTTACAAATGAATAAAGGAGCTGGAATCTATGCGTAATTTATCGACATCAAACCAAATCACACCAGGTATCATCTCTGTCTCCGGTGGCTCTTCCGAAGGTGTATACATATAAGACAAGAAAGATATCTTGTACAAAGAACCTGATAATTTTACACCATTAAATTTTGGTATTTTCCCTCCGAAAGGGCAAATAGAATACCTTGCCTACACGGCTAGTAATGCTGATCGTTATGCAAAGCAATTAAGATATTTATATACAACGCTCATTGATGACGCAATTCGAAAGGTTGATGAAGATGTTGCAGCGAGGCTATGGAGCCTTACAGAAGAGTTGGTAATAATGACAACACAATCATCCAGAAATGCTAAAAAATTAATGGATGAAAATAATGAAAATTGAAAAAGTTGACCCATCCAGATTCGAAGAGTGGGAATTTGATTTAATTGATGATGGTGGTGTCGAGGTTGCATTCCAATTAAGGCCGGAACCTGTTTATTTTGTTATGCGTCACGGTCGCCGTAAGAAATGCTTTAGCCGTGAAACTGCAATTAATCGTCTAGCTCACTTTATGACTGAAAAAGTATTTAAACGGGCGGGTGTTAAGTCTCGCGTAGGCGAAACCTACACAACACTTGAAGATGG
Source organism: Yersinia vastinensis (assembly GCF_044905075.1). Lineage (NCBI taxonomy): Bacteria > Pseudomonadati > Pseudomonadota > Gammaproteobacteria > Enterobacterales > Yersiniaceae > Yersinia > Yersinia vastinensis. The sequence goes on along the minus strand of NZ_CP173260.1, from coordinate 1,489,126 downwards.
CAGGATTGCACATAATCGCGGTGAACACACTATAGATTATATTATTGCCCACTCGCGCTGTATGCGCCGTATTCGCCGCCTGTTAGCCAAGCGACGCGAAATATTAAGACAGGAAGCCAAAAAGAAAAAGCAAACTGACTCTCTTATCGATAAATATAAAAAGGCAATAGATAAGGTTGCCGAATTAAAGAAAGAGATTGTAAGTCTTAATTACTAACTAAACAAAATATTAACTATGGCCTTCGGGTTAGGACTCCCCATACCTAAAGGCCGTAAATGAGGCAACCCAAATATGAGCAATCTTGAATTAATCGGAAGATATCGTAATCGCATAGTGGCTGCAAAACTGGATTCATTGCAGCGGAAAACAGGCAGCACCTGCGTAATTAAAGAATCAGCCAGCGGGGAGATTATCTCCATTGAATTAACGGCTGAGGTATTAACACGCGCATTAGAAATGTTTGAGCTGGTAATTATTGAATCATTAGGAAAGGCCAAGGCTCGTGAGTCGATTGTTGAAACCTATAAGGATTGCGTCAAAAAGTTTGGTGGACTTACCCAAAGCGGTCACGCCCTTGTTGATCGGTTAATTGATGGGTTTGTTACAGCATCTGACGAACCAGCCACCAGCGACACACGGGAAGTGAAATGAGCAATTACGCCCAAAGAGCCGAACAAGCAACCGAGCTTGAAGCTAAAGGGCTATATCGCCGTGCTGCATGTGCTTGGCGTGACGCATTACCTCACGCCCCATCAATAGAGGTTCAGGGAATATGTGCCAGCAATGCGCAGCGTTGCTCTGACCAGGCGAAATACAAAGGAAAACCAGAAGTATGACTAAAAAACGCAATAGCAAAACTCGTCAGGGCCTTTGTGGTGTGACCTTGGCGCAAGGACACCGACTAGACCGAGCGCCAGCAAGGGAATACGTCAACGTGCAGGAATCAGTAGCGAAATACCGAACAGACGACGGCGTAGTTGAAATGCCATTAAACCGAAGCATGCGCCGGTACGCAAAACACATTGGCATCAACATCAAAGAGGTGAAGTGAAATGACGAATAAAACTGAACTAGTAGTCAATGGTGCGCCAATGATGGGTACCAAAGAAATTGCAAAGATGACTGAAAAACGCCCAGCAGACGTGATCCGCGACGTGTGGGTGATGCTGGAATCTCTTTATGGTATCAGCAAAGATAACGCAAATTTGCGTAATTATAAAAATCAACAGGTTACGTTGGTTTCTGGCGTTATTGCCTGCATCGATAATCGTGGCTTTGTCTCTGAGTTCCTCCTCGATCGCCGACATTCGGAAATTTTGGTTTCTGGTTACGACGTTAAACGTCGCGCTGCAATCATTGATCGTTGGCACGCACTTGAAACGGGCGAATCCCAGCCTCTCCTCTCACCGCCAGCACCACAGGAAACCCACATGAATAATGACATTCTTTCTCTGGCGCGTGTTGTAGCTGAGGCAACCGCATCGGCAACCATGAAAGCGGTAATTGATATTGTTGGCATTCAGAAGTACCAACCCGTAGTTGAACCAGTTGTAGCTATCGCGCCACCAGCACCAGAAGCCTTGCAGGTCAGCCACCACACGCCAGATAGCGGACAATCTGAATATGCCCTTGTGTCTGATCTGTCGTGGGCTTGTGGGTTATCAGATGATGCCTGCCGCCGATTGACTACGTTCTCGAAGCTACCTACCCGCCTGACCAATGGTGAGCGAGGCCATTTACTGATTCACCGTGATTCGTTTATGTCGGCAGCTCAAACCTTGCTTGATGAGTCCACACCACCCACCGGCAAACTTAAGCGCTGGCAGCATCCAGAGTTCGGCGGCTTCACTTTACGTCTGAAATCCGAAAACCACACAGGGGAGACAAAATAATGTTTATTCCAACCGATATTCTTCGCGCCGCTCTGCTCTGTGTCGCTGGAGAGAGCGAAACCCGCGAATACCTGAAAGGGGTGTACATCACCCCAACCCATATCAAGGCTACTGATGGCCGTGCGCTGGTGATGATGGAGCATGGCTGTGAGGTCGGTAATGATATTGATGGCGTGTTTGTCTTTGATGGTGACATTCCTGACGAAGCCGCCGATGCCGAATTAACCGCGATTGTTGCTGACGGCAGCAACTGGTATGCAGTCCATTACGATGAAAACGAGAAGCCAATTTGTTCAAACATGCTGGAACTACTCGATTGCAAATACCCCGATTTTAGCAAGCTATTACCCGCTGAACTGGAACCATGCGAAGAATTTCCCATGTTCAATGCCCGACTACTGGCATTGCCTTACCTGATGTTTCGTCATGGTTTTGGCCCGGTGAAATTCAAGCCTTACGGGAAAGAAGCACCGTGCCAGTTACTGCTCGACCCAGCCACTAATCACCTGTACGGAAACCCATTTCTGGTAATTATGCCGCTACATTCAAACGCCTTTGAACTCTGCCAGGGGGTGCTGAATGAAGAAGGTATTTGAGATTATGTGGACGCTGTTCTTTTCTACCCTTGTCGGCGTTGGGCTTACTTCTGGCTTCTATGCTTGGCTTGGCTGGGTCATTTGGTTGCGGGAGGTGTTGGCATGAAATTCGATTATCAAGACAGCGGCGCGGTGGCCAGCATCACGATCACCAGCACGATATTTGAATTCCGTAAACATAACCGTGTGGTTGATAAGGTGTTGCTTCTGGTAGATGTTAGCCCACACCGAACCGGATCATTCTTCATGAAAACCGTGCTTTCCGGTCGCTCTGCGGCGGTGCTCAGGGCTTATAAACTTGTGGCTCGGGGGGTGTCGCGATGAAGAAATCACTTGAGCTAATTGGTGGCAAAGATAAGGGGGTTGTCGCACCCGTTCCCGCTAATAGCAAGGCTATCGGCCAATCTGGTCAGCAAAGCATATTACCACTGGCGTACATCATCAGATTAGCGTGGGGTAACCCCGGCGATATCACAGGCGCTGTATGGGCGGCTGGTTACCGTAAGCCAGAGAAATCAGCCGAGGAAGCCGCTCTACTGACTTTGGATCTGATTACGAATGATTATTACGGAAATGATATCCCTTTCGAGTATTGGCCCACAACTTATGACCACGTGCTATCTGGCGAACTGAACCTGATTGTTTTCGAGGCTGTATATCTAGATAACTCGAACTCCGTCAGTGTTGCAAGGGCGATTATCGACGCCGGATACAGCAAGGTGGGTACCAATGGGTAAACAGGCTGATATCAACGACACCCAAGTACGGGCCACGGTTCGGATAGATGATGGTCGCGACTGGACGAAATGGCTTAACTGGAAAATGCGTGAAAAGTACCGCATGCGGAATGGGATAAATGAAGCACCACCAGCCAGACCGAAGGTAGCACCAGTGACAATAACGCCGATTAAACAGCCCCGGAAACGGGGTTATAAGGTGGTTCAGAAAGCGATAGGGGCGGTGTGATGAATAAACAAGACCATATAAAAATGCTTCAGTTTGAGATTGAGTTGTTGGAAAAACAGACAGCATCAAGCAATCCATGCGCCGCGCTACACGCTGAGTTTGTTCTCTCTAGCTACCGAGTTGCCCTATCTGCGCTAATGGCTGAACCGGTTTATTGGGAGATTGCCGGAATCCTATTTTCAACGCGAGAGGATGCACTTAAGCCCGGTTTTCGAGGAACCCCAGAGCCGCTATACGAAGAGCTAATTGTGGAGGCGAAACAGTGAAATTCAAATGTACAGGCAAGTGGAACGGTGAACCATTCGAGCGCGTTACCGAAGCAGAAGACGAGGCCGATTGCTACGGGCATTGGCACTGGTGGGCCTCGATGGGTGAAGCCACTATTACTGATTTTGTCATGGAGGTATGCGCAGATGAGCAACCGTCAGCAGTTTGAAAAACGTTGTCACTACGTAGGCGGCTTTGATTTAACTCGCCATGGCAACGGCTACGCTAGCTACAGAACGGATTTAGGCTGGACATGGTGGCAAGCGGCAATCAAAACACCGGTAATGCTCCCCCCCAATGATTGATATCACTGGTCTGGAGGGTGAAGACCTAAACTCCGCGAACCATTTCAACGCTGCCATTGCTATGTGCTCTATAGCGATCCGGAAGGCGGGTTACTCAAGCGAGTGTTCACCAATGTTTTACCCTACAGATAAGCAAGGCGGCTAATTATGATCACATGTGAATTATTGACAATTGAACGGGTAGAAAAGGCTGTAGGGTATGACCGCACAACCATCTACCTGCGCATCAAAGAAGGGACATTCCCAAAACCAGTTAAAGACGGGCGCAACTCTCGTTGGCCGTCAACGGTGATTCAGGAATGGATTGATAACCTTATTGTGGAGAATCAGAAGCAAACAGGCCAGTAACCCACTGGCCCCACTCTTCCATTAACTGCCGTCTCTCTGGCATGTACTCGGCGTGATTGTATGCGGCTGACACACGGTTTTTTTCAACGTGTGCTAGCTGCCGCTCGATAACCTCATGCCGATATCCCATTTCATGCAATCTGGTTGAAGCTGTAGCGCGGAAATCGTGAGTTGTTATCACCGTACGAGCATATCCCAACTGCACGATAGCCCTATTTAAAGTGGATGCTCCCATGTAAGTGTTGTTTAGTCTGGTATTGGGGAATAACCAACGCCTATTGCCCGTAATTTTCTTCAATTCATTTAGTAGAGATATTGCTGGGGCCGACAATGGTACTCTATGCATTCGCCCCATTTTCATTAATTCTGGGGGGATAACCCACTCCGCATTATCTAAATCAATATGTGACCATTCAGCCGAACGTAATTCAGCTTGTCTAACAAATACTAGCGGCAAGATTCTTAGCGCTATAATAGTTGCTTGGTTACCGGTGGAGCTGTCAAGACGCAAATAATAATCACGCAACTCATCACCAGTGAGCGGTCTGGAATGTTCGGTTTTAGGAACTATAATAGCCCCCCTTAATGCCGCAGCCGGATCGGAGTCTGCGCGTAATGTCGCTACGCCATAGCAAAAAACAGCAGAGCACCACTGCCGTACTTTAACCGCTACGGATTTAGCGCCCCGACTCTCAAGGTCTCTAATTATTTTTAATATATGAGAGGCGTTAATTTCACGCATAGGCATAGCGCCAATGGCGGGGAAAATATCGTTATACATAAAACCAGTGATCTGATTTTTTGAATTTTTGGCCCAATGCTCCCCTTTTTTATCCAGCCATTCTTTTGCCACTATTTCGAATGTATTGGCGTTCTCAGCTTTTGCGATATCCCGCTCAACTGCTTTGGCTTCCTTGGGAGCAATGCCGTTTTTTACCTGCTCCCTAGCCCACTCACGCACTCGACGAGCTTCGGCCAACGATACGGCAGGGTAACTCCCGATAGTGTAGCGTCCGTCCTTTGTAGGAGTGATCCAGTAGCGATAACGCCATGTCTTTACACCTGAGGGGCGCACATCCAAGTACAGGCCGTTACCATCCTGCAATTGATAGGCTTTTTCTTGAGGTTTAGCGTTGCGTGCTTTGGTATCAGTTAACTTCATAGGGCCACCGGATAACCGTTTATTTGTCCGGTAGCTTGTCCGGTTTGTTATTCGCTGTCAATCAATGTCGTTAGATGCCAATAAACACAAAGCCCCGCAAATGCGAGGCCTTGAGGTATTTATTCGATGTTAACGGATTCTATTAAACATCAAAGTTTATTCCGCAGCGAAATGGTTATCCAGCAAAGCCTGACAAGAAGGCGGCAATGGTGGTGGTAAGGTTTTACCCGGTTTGGCGCTTGGTTGATGTGGCTGGAACCAGCTTTCTAACTCGGCACCACAACCATCACCCGGCGGTGGCGTATCTTGATCCAGACATTCAAGGCTATCTGCTGGGCAGCGTAAGCGCACATGCATATGAGCGCGGTGACCAAACCATGGACGCACTTTATGCAGCCAGTTACGATCCGCGCCAGCATCCAGACAAAGCTGTTTTTTAATTGCCGGATTGACGAAAATACGCGTGACTTCATTATCTTTGGCGGCCAGTTTAATCAGGCTTTCAACTTGTGGTTGCCACAATGCAGGAACGACTCGTTTACCATCGGCTGCAACCAAATCAATGGGTTGTGGTTTCAATAGCTGCTTCTGGCTCCAGCGCTGTTGTGGCAGTTGCAACCAAATATCCACATCTAGCCCCGATTGATGGCTGGCATGCCCACTACTAAAACGCCCACCAGCAGGCATCGCCATATCGCCAATCAGGACAGTTCCGAGCTGGTTTTGTTGGGCTTTATCACCCAGACGATGAATAAAATTCAGTAAATCGGGGTGGCCAAAATAGCGGCGCTGATCCGGACGCATCACCTGATAATCAGCTGACTCAAGCGGCAAAGGCATGGCACCAATAACACAGCCATTGGCAAAACCACCAATTGACTGCGGTTGTCCGGCCACCGGATGTGTAATCTGTTGCCACGGCGTCGCTGCCATTACCGGGCTTATGGTCGCGAGCGCCGCTAAACCGGCTAATGCCACGACACCCGTTATCCATTTTTTCATTGTGTTTACCAACGCGGGACGTCTGAAACTACATCACCACACTGAGCGCGCTGGCGCAGCAGGTGATCCATTAACACAATCGCCATCATCGCTTCAGCGATCGGAACAGCACGGATGCCGACACAAGGATCATGACGACCACGGGTAATCATCTCAACCGCATCACCCTGCCGATTAATCGTGTGCCCCGGTACCGTAATACTGGAGGTCGGTTTCAGTGCGATATGCGCCACAATCGGCTGCCCACTGCTAATCCCACCGAGAATGCCGCCCGCATGGTTACTCTGGAAACCCTGTGGCGTAATTTCATCGCGATTTTCGCTACCGCGTTTGGTTATCACCGCAAAGCCATCACCGATTTCTACCCCTTTCACAGCATTGATGCTCATCAATGCATGGGCCAAATCGGCATCTAGACGGTCAAATACCGGCTCACCTAGCCCCACGGGCACATGCTCAGCCACGACAGTGATTTTGGCACCAATCGAGTCACCGGCCTTTTTCAGCTCGCGCATTAAGGCATCCAGTGGTTCCAGTTTGCTGGCATCCGGGCAGAAGAATGGATTTTGCTCGACCAAATCCCAATCAATTAAATCACAACTGATATCACCCATTTGTGCCAGATAGCCACGCACCTGTACGCCAAATTTCTGCGCAAGATATTTTTTAGCAATAGCGCCGGCGGCGACACGCATCGCCGTTTCACGGGCAGATGAGCGACCTCCCCCCCGATAATCGCGCACACCGTATTTCTGTTCGTAAGTGTAATCAGCATGCCCGGGACGAAATACATCTTTAATAGCACTGTAATCTTGTGAACGCTGGTCGGTATTTTCAATCATCAACCCGATGCTCGTACCGGTAGTCACGCCCTCAAACACGCCTGACAAAATGCGCACCTGATCTGGCTCACGGCGTTGTGTGGTATACCGTGAAGTCCCAGGGCGGCGTCTATCAAGATCCAATTGAATGTCAGCTTCAGTGATGGGAATTCCTGGTGGGACGCCATCGATAATACATCCCAAGGCAATGCCGTGAGATTCACCAAAAGTGGTGACGCGGAAAAACTGCCCAATACTGTTCCCAGCCATCACGGTTCCTCTAAGTCATTAAGTTCACTGCCAGCATAGTATTAACCGGCTGGCAGTTTTAAAAGTGATGATTAATCACGATACATGCTGAAATGTGATGAGCAGTCAATAAGTTGCTGTTTAGTCAGCATAAAGACGCCATCACCACCGTTGTCAAACTCGAGCCAAGTGAACGGCACATCAGGATATTCATCCATCAAATGCACCATGCTGTTGCCCACTTCACAAATCAGCACGCCGTCATCTTGTAAGAAATCAGGCGCACAAGCCAGAATTCGGCGCGCCAGCTTCAGGCCATCACTGCCCGCAGCTAGCCCCAGTTCTGGCTCAAAGCGGAACTCTTGCGGTAAATCGGCCATGTCTTCAGCATCGACATAAGGCGGGTTAGTGACAATCAGGTCATATTTGATTGGAGGTAAATCGCGGAACAGGTCAGAACGAATTGGCGTAACTTGATGCTCCATGCCGTGCTGCTGGATATTATGTTCAGTGACGGCCAATACGTCGTTGGAGATATCGACGGCATCCACTTCCGCTTCAGGGAAGGCATAGGCGCAAGCAATCGCAATACAACCACTACCGGTACACATATCCAGAATATGCTTAGGTTGATGACGAATCAGCCCATCAAAGCGGTTATTGATCAACTCACCAATTGGCGAGCGTGGCACCAGCACACGTTCATCGACATAATATTCCATGCCACAGAACCAAGCTTTGTTAGTCAAATAAGCGACCGGAATACGCTCGTTAACCCGACGAATAACGCGCTCAACAATACGGTGACGCTCACTGGAAGTCAGACGCGCATTGCGCATATCCTCTGGAATATCAATCGGCAAGAATAGGCTTGGGAAAACCAACTGCACCGCTTCGTCCCACGGATTATCAGTACCGTGACCATAAAAAATATTGGCCGCATTAAAACGACTGACAGCCCAGCGCAGCATATCCTGAATGGTGTGCAGCTCATTGACTGCTTCATCGACGAAAATTTTGTCCAAAATATTCTCCAGCGGGTACGTAAAATCATTATCTATTTGCCTAGTTTGCCATGAAGCCCGCCACAAATCAGCAGCAATACATCAGTTGCATGATAACCAAATAATGAAAGACAGATTAAAGTGGTTAATCTCCGCGGGACATTAGGTAAACTGAGGAAAATGAATAAGCACGATGAATAGACAATGAAAAATAAATATCACCTGACAACGGATGAACTACAGCTATTTAAAGAGTCGATTGCCGGAGCGAAAAAGCTGAAACAAGACACTATTGTTCACCGTGTGCCACCTAAACTCGGCAAAAAAATTGCACCTGAACGATTGCTGCAAGAGCAGGTCGATGCTAGCTATTATTTTTCTGATGAATTCCAGCCGCAATTGGATACCGAAGGCCCGACACGGTACGTGCGGCCCGGTGTTGACCACTTCGAAGTTAAGAAGCTACGCCGCGGCGACTATTCGCCCGATATGTTTTTGGATTTACACGGATTAACTCAGAAACAAGCCAAGCAAGAATTGGGGGCATTGATCGCGGCCTGTAAACGCGAGCACGTGCATTGCGCCTGTGTGATGCATGGTCATGGCAAACATGTTTTAAAACAGCAAACACCACTGTGGTTGGCGCAGCATCCTGACGTACTAGCTTTCCATCAGGCCCCTAAAGAGTGGGGTGGAACGGCTGCATTGCTGGTGTTAATTGAGTTAGAGCAGTAGCAAGACAATGCTAGAGGGATTTGTGCACTATTGCCAATAGGGTATTCATTGTGCGGATGACAAAATAACATAGGCGCAGCAGTTATGCCGCGCCCATTGACAGTGAATGAGATTATTCTATCTAGCCGTGGCAAGCTTTCGCTAAAAGTTGTGTTGGGCTAACCTGCCAATCGAAAGTTCCTTTGCCTGTCTCGCCATTCAAATCAACACAAGCAATGGCCGATGTCGCAAACATCGGTGGGCATTGCCCAGGGCAAAGTTCAGCGACCAGATACCCCACCAAGGGTAAGTGCGAAATAATCAACACCGCGGCACAATCTTCTTTTGCCAGCGCTTGCAAGTAACAGCAGACAAAGGCCGCGTCCCCACCGGGCGTTAATTCTGGCATCACTTCTTGTGATGGCGGAAGCGCCATCACTTCACGAACCACTTCCAATGTTTGCCCTGCACGTAGATAAGGGCTGACCAAAACCTGATCAACATCGACTGACTGGTCGTTGAGCCAGCTTGCTATCTGACGTGATTCATCCTGACCACACAGAGTTAGAGGCCGTTGTGCATCACTTGCTGCATCAAGGGCCGCGTCACCGTGACGCATAATGAAAACTTGCATATTGCACCGTTTTTGTTAACAAAATAACGCTATACAGAAACGCTTCGCGTGCTGTACCGCCGAAACCTTTGCTGGAAAGCAAAGAAACTTCATAACGATAACGCGCCGTCTCTCTATGGCGGCCGGGCATTTTGCCTGAAACTTAAGGTAAAGAAAATGGCTGTTTTTTACCTCAGGAACATCAACAGCCAACCTTGATTGGTTACAGAGTAACCATATCAATAGCTTAATCCAAACTCTATTACCTGCACAATAAGTGGCTATTAATTCATTTTGGCACGAATAGTCACTTCACGTGATTCTGGTTGTAAGGTAGCGCGGGTTGACCCCTGTGTACAGCCACCTTATCTCTTAGAATTGCAGGTGGTGATCCTGCTCACACTGTTAATTATAGAGTATTGACCCACAGTGAATAGGTGAAAAAACATCCTAAAATGTTCTGGTCACGCTAGCCAATAACACTCTCTTTCGCCTGCTCGTCATTCACTTGGCTCTGCAGCGGGTAAAACCTCTGCTGTTGTTCAGCCATCGTGACCAACAATTGGCAAGGCTCAAAACGCTCACCATATTGCTGCGCGAGCAATTTAAGCGTCTTCACCATTTTGTCAGCCCCAAGGCTATCCATGTAGCGGAAAGGCCCCCCCAAAAATGGTGGGAAGCCAATGCCAAACACCGCACCAATATCACCATCGCGCGGTTGACGAATAATAGATTCTTCAAGGCAGCGCACAGCTTCATTCAACATCATCATGGTGCAACGCTGCGCTATCACAGCAGACCCAATATGTGCTTTGGCCGTGACACCCAGCAGCGTATACACGCTGGTATCCACTTCCTTACCCGGATTTTTTTTCCACTTAAAACCCGAACTTTTAGCCGGATAGAGATAGAAGCCCCGGCCATTTTTACGCCCTTTGCGCCCATCCTTCAAAATGACATCAAATGAAGGGGGAGCCGCGAAACGTGGCCCTAATTGCTCGACTAAAATTGGCATGATCTTGGTGCCGACATCAATGCCCACTTCATCCAGTAAAGTAATCGGCCCTACAGGGAAGCCAAAATCCACCAGTGCTTTATCAATTGAGTCGACAGGTTCGCCATCCAGCAAACAGCGAGCAGCCTCATTAATATAAGGTGCAAGAATGCGGTTTACATAGAACCCAGCACAATCAGCAACCACGATTGCCGTTTTCCCTTGTTTTCGCGCAAGAGCAACAGTCGTGGCGATAGTTTCCTCACTGGTTTTGCTATGAGGAATCACTTCAACTAGCGGCATTTTATCCACCGGACTGAAATAATGTAGTCCGATAACATTCTCTGGCCGTCGTGCTTGTGCTGCAATCTGGCTTATGGGTAATGAGGAGGTATTAGAGGCAAAAATAGTTTGCGCGTTACCAACGCTCTCGATATCCGCAACCATTTGTTGTTTCAGTGATAAATCTTCAAACACAGCTTCAACAACAATATCAATGTTGGCAAAACCACGATAATCCGTACTACCTGAAATCAGCATCATCTGCTGTTGCCGTTCAGCTGGACGCATACGTTTATTGCGCACCCGTTGACTTAACGTATCCCAAGTATATTTCAGCGCCAGATTAATCCCCTGTGGATTGATATCCTTGATACGAACGGGCAACCTCGCTCGGGTCGCTGTCACATTGGCAATGCCGCCGCCCATGAGACCGCCGCCCAGCACGCCTACACGGTGAATAGTACGTGGTCGAGCTTCACCGCCAGTCTCTTTTTTCAACGACGTAGTGGCAAAAAACAAGCTGCGCAGAGCGGCTGATTGAGGAGTCATCGCCAGTTCGCCGAAAGCTCTGGCTTCGGCTTCATAACCGGCAGGACCGCCCTGATCCAGCCCTTTACGCACGACATCAATAATACGTTCAGCCGCAGGATAATGGCCTTTGGTTTTCGCTAAGGTTTTTTTGCGCACAAGACTAAACAACAGCGCTTTGCCTAATGGGCCACTGAGCAAGCGCTCTTGCCATGGCAGTGCTGGCCTATCAAGCCAACCGGCTTTTGCTCGCTTGATAGCCACATCCAGCAAAATATCCTGCGGTACAACATCGTCCACCAACCCCATTTTCAGCGCCTGACGTGCCCGCACTTGCCGGCCTGTCAATATCATATCCAGCGCCTTACTAACCCCCACCAAGCGTGGTAAGCGCTGTGTGCCGCCGGACCCTGGCAACAAGCCCAATTGCACCTCGGGTAAACCCAGCACTGTCTTATCATCTTGCGAACAAATACGTGCATGACATGCCAGCGCCAATTCCAGTCCTCCGCCCAGACAAGCACCGTGAATTGCGGCGACTACCGGTACTGGGAATGCGGCGATTTGCGCCAAAATGGATTGTCCTTTTTGTGCCAGAACACGTGCATCTTGTGCGGTTCGGCATGCGGCAATCATGGTGATATCAGCTCCGGCAATAAATGAATCCGGTTTACCGGAAATCATCACCAGCCCCTGCAATTGGGTCAAAGCCTGTGCTTGTTGCAGTATTTCAGTAATTTGTTCTGCAAATTCAGCCTTTAAGGTATTCACTTTATCGTCTACAACATTGATGGTGATAACACCAATATTGTCGGGGCGCACATGGAGGGTAAATGCTGAATGAACTGAAGCCGCATTATCCACCAGCGCGATTTCATCACCGCTATTAATGACTGGTTCCTGATTCATCATTCCACCTCCAAAATCATCGCGGCACCTAAACCTCCCGCAGCACATGCGGTGGTTAACCCTAATCCACCGCCACGGCGACGCAGCTCATTAAGTGTTTGGGTTATCATACGCGCGCCCGTGGCGGCAAAGGGGTGTCCATAAGCAATAGAGCCACCTAATACGTTGAATTTACTCATGTCGACTTCACCGATAGCCTGGCTACGCCCCAGTTTCTCTCGGGCAAAGCTGTCACTGGCAAACATTTTCAAATTAGCCAGTGTCTGTGCTGCAAAAGCCTCATGCATGTCGATGAGAGTCAAATCAGCCAATGTGATACCGGCGCGATCCAGCGCCAATGGCGTTGCGTAAGATGGGCCTAGCAACATGTCTTGCCATACATCAATAGCGGAAAATGCAAAGCTGCGCAGATAACCTAAAGGCTGTAGACCCAACGCTTTGGCTTTTGACTCACTCATCATCATCACGGCTGCCGCGCCATCCGTGAGTGGTGTGCTGTTCGCCGCCGTCACACTGCCATGTTTGCGATCAAACGCCGGACGCAATTTGGCATATTGCGCCATCGTGGAATCTTTACGGATATTATTATCTTCAGCGATAGCATCACGATAAGGCGGAATATAAGCCGTCATGACCTCATCTTGCAGCAGCCCCTGCTGCCAAGCTTGTGCCGCCATTTGGTGAGATCGTAATGCTAAAGCATCCTGATCTTCGCGGCTGATACCATAGGTTTTTGCCATTTGCTCCGCAGTATCGCCCATGCGCAAGCCGGTTGAGTATTCAGCCACCGCTGGGGCGACAGGCAGTAAATCGCGAAATTTTAATCGGCTGAATAATTTCAGCCGCTGAGATAACGTTCGTGCTTTATTCACATCAACCAAGGTTCGCGCCAGTGCTTTACTGACACCAATAGGTAAAACGGAAGAGGAATCCGCGCCACCGGCAATAGCCACAGTCACCGAACCGGCAATAATACTTTCAGCCACATTAGCTACGGCTTGAAAACTGGTCGCACATGCACGTGAGACACTGTAAGCATCGGTATGCACACTCATGCCCGTCCCCAGTACGATTTCACGGGCGATATTGGGCGCTTCCGGCATTTGTACGACCTGACCAAACACCAGTTGATCAATTAATTCAGGAGCTACACCACTTCTGGCTAATAATTCGCTGACCACAATTTTGCCCAAATCTACGGCTGGTACGCCATGATAAGCAGTGGCTTGCTTGGCGAAAGGGGTTCGCAGACCGCTGACAATGGCGATGCGGTCGCCCTGACGCGTCACTAGCGGTAATGGCTTACTCATAAACGCTCCTGATAAAAAAGTGGCTTTAATTAAAGCATAACAAATTAACAGGTCAGACCTGATCTAATTATTGTTAACCAAATATTTACATTTGGTAAACCTATAGAGCAGGAAAGTGAGAGCAGGAGCAACTTTTAGGAATAAAAATAAGAAGGGAGGAAAGACAAAGATTGCAAAACGGCCCTTTGAGGATAACGCGAAGCAAAAAGCTCCGCGTTCGATAACCTCACGGCGGCAGGGTCTAAATTAACGCAGGCCCAACTGGAAGATCATAGTTTCTGCCTGGCAGGCAAAGGTGAAATCGATAGTCAGGCGCACACCACCTTCAGTCTCTTCCAGCTTATGTTCAATCAGGCAAGGTTCGGACTCAACAGCACGTGCTTTTTCAGTCAGCAGTTTCAGCATAGCTTCAGCTTCAGCACGGTTATCGAATACACAGCTATAGGATGCGGTGCAGTCGGTATTGTCCATCACAGTACCCACATCTACGCAGCAGCATGCCGCAGTTTCTTCGGCACTACAGCGATTAATTGCATCTGACATCTTCAATTCTCCTCAACGGATATTTCAAAATAGGTGCAAATTGCCTATTAGATAGTGCAAATGGCACAAAAATAAAACATGGTGCAAAAAATATTTCTCTATCCTCTATTTTACTCTCCTCGGTCACTTGGAACTAGGACTTACTGTTTAAAGGCCTATTAAGTGATGGAAATCACAGTCAAATTGTTTGTTCACTCATCAATAATGTATTAATTGCTATTAAATTGTGAGTTTTTTGTTAACTACGTCTATTTTTTGCAATCAAAAACGACCAAATGTCAAAACATACTTGCAACATTGATACAGGTCGGACCTATACTTCAGCCACTGGTCTGCTTTGTCTGAGTGATAACGGACCCTACAATCCCGCATTCTCTTGTTACGGTATGTAACATTAATTAAAACAATGAGGTTTTGGTCATGAACCAGAAAAACCTGTTTACCCGATCAGCTCTGGCAGCTGCAGTAGCATTAATTTCTTCGAACGTGTCTGCGGCCGGTTTTCAGCTGAATGAATATTCAGCCGCTGCATTGGGCCGCTCTTTCTCTGGTGAAGGCGCTGTTGCTGACAATGCTTCAGTGGGGAGCCGCAACCCCGCCGCGATGACTATGTTTGATCGCCCTTCCTTCTCTGGTGGCTTCGTTTATGTTGATCCAAACGTCGATATCAGCGGAACATCACCAAGCGGTAGAAGCACCAGTGCCAATAATATCGCGCCATCAGAGTGGATCCCAAATATCCACTTTATTATGCCGCTGAATGAACAGTGGGCAATTGGTGCCTCTGGTACTTCGAACTACGGTTTGGCGACGGAATTTAATGATGATTATGTTGCAGGGGCTCTCGGTGGTCAGACTGATCTGAAAACCGCTAACCTGAACCTGAGTGCAGCATATCGTTTAAATGAAAACTTCAGTTTTGGCTTAGGCTTTAACGCCGTTTATGCTGATGCGAAGATCGTGCGTCATATTGGTGAAGCAGGTGCTCGCTTAGGCCTACCAAACAGCACCGAAGTCACTCGAATGGAAGGGACTAAGTGGGGTTATGGCTGGAATGCGGGTGTTCTGTATGAAATCGATAAAGAAAACCGTTACAGCTTCACCTACCGTTCAAAAGTGAAAATTGATTTTGATGGTGATTTCAGTAATCAGTTACCACCTGCATTTGGTGGCACTGGTGGTGCTGTAATTCCGGGTGCATTGACTCTGAACCTGCCCGAAGTATGGGAAGTGTCAGGCTACAATCGTGTAGCACCACAGTGGGCAATTCACTACAGCATGGCCTACACCAGTTGGAGTCAGTTTAAAGAGCTGAAAGCAACAGGGTCTAATGGTAACGTCTTGTTCCAGAAAGATGAAAGCTGGCACGATGCTTATCGTATCGCACTGGGTACCACCTATTATTATGATGACAACTGGACATTCCGTACCGGTATCGCCTTCGATGATAGCCCAGTTCCAGCCAATAACCGTACCATCTCTATCCCAGACCAAGACCGTTTCTGGATCAGTGCCGGTACAACTTACGCCTTCAACAAAGATGCCTCTGTTGACGTAGGGATTTCCTATATGCATGGCCAGAACGTTCATATTACGGAAAAAACACCAGCAGCATTGGGCGGCACGACCTATGAATTTGACTCTAAAGGGACGGCATTGCTGTACGGCGTGAACTTCAACTACGCTTTCTAATAGCCTGCTTGGCAATACATTTGCCCACAAAAAAGCGCCTTTCGGCGCTTTTTTATTTGTTCATTGGGTATCAATAATCAGTTGGCTGAATCGATACTTTCCAGATCATCCTGAATAGCTTGTGCATTCGAATTCACTTCTGGTTTTAGCTGCCCACCACTTGCCAAGAAATCATAGCGCTGGAAGTAAGCCTCACGCACCATCAGATACGGATCAGAAGAGTTACGCAGTAAACCATCAGAATCCAACAGTTGGGCACGGGTTTCAACGCCCTCAAGCATCCACTTACCTGCCGACATCCAGAACGTCAGATAACTCAACACTGGGTAGACGTAATCAGCGGCATTACCGCCATCTTCACGGATCGTGAAGCTACCATACGCTGGCAGAACCACATATGGCCCGTAACCCACATTATAATGACCTAATGTAGAACCAAAACGCTGAGGAACTTGCTTCGCCAGTTTCGGATTCGCCATGCTCGCCACATCAATTAAGCCGCCCATCCCCAAAATAGTGTTCAGGAAGAAGCGGTTAAAGTGCTTCATGGCGTTGTACGGGTCGCCGACCAGGAAGCTGTTGACCATGCTGGCTGGCTCTTCAAGGTTACTTAAGAAGTTGCTCGTCCCATTACGTGCCGGTTGCGGCACATAATCACGCCAAACAACCGCAACCGGGCGTACGATATAAGGATCTAGAACCTCATAGTTAAAATTGAACATTGCCCGGTTAAAACCTTCTAGTGGATCTGAGCGGCCCTGCTCCATGTGATCCGATGAGCTACTGGCGCACCCCACTAACAGTACGGTTGCAAAAGCTAGCCCCATCAGGCGGTAGTTCATACTTTTCTCCATGAAATTCTATCCAGCCCCTTCGATTTAAGGGATCTGTTTGTTTATCTGAACATTAATAATAGTCTGAGGCTGCCCTTTACCGTCAAAACTCTGCACTCCGCTTTCGCCAAACCAGTCACCAGGTTGAGAATTAACAGTACCATCTAGTGAGATACGCGCGCGTACATTCACCTGCTGCAAAGAAGAGAGCAAACGCTCTGGCATCATTGCATTACTGTCATCCAGCGTCACTGATAGCGGGAATCGGCTCAATGGTAGTTGTTTTACAGCAACCGGTATTGGGTTTACGCCATCGGTTACCGAAATAATCAGCATGCCTTGTTGCGGTAAATCCCGGGCGGCATCAGGTGATAATGAAACCTCTATTCCCAGTGTAGCTGTTTCCTGCCCTGCCTGTGATTTGGCTTGTGCAATACTGCGTTTTATCACTTCTATTCGAGAATCACCAGCCGGCAGCAATTTTAGCATAACTTCCCACGCGCCAATGGCTTGTTTAAAATCTCCCTGCTCGAAAGCATTAAAAGCTAATAAACTCATGGCCCGCAAGTTGGTATGATCCTGCCCCACCATAGTGCGCAGCATCTGAGTTGCCAATTGGTTATCCTGCGGATCATTGGAGCGTGTCAAGACTTCGGCATAGCCCAGCCTGACATCATCATTATCGGGTGCAAGTTGGTAAGCTTTAGCAAAAGCTTGTGTTGCTGTGGTGGCATTATTCAGCGCCATACCCACTCGGCCTAACATCATCCAATCATTAACGTTACCAGTATCTTGCTGCAAAGAAGTCCGCAGCCCCAACCCTAAACGGGCAACTTCCTCCATGCTCAGAGGCTCCGCTCGTTCATTGGCAACCCGCGCTCGTAACTCCGGCATTTGTGCTTCAACCTGATGCCATTCTTGCACTTTAGGTAAGCCGCCAGTTTTCAGGTATAACCCCACCGCGACGACCACCATAATCACTAAACCCGGTAATAGTACCCAACGATTGATTGGGCTGGTGGTTTCAGATGATTGCTGTGGAATATCCGTCAGAAGGTTTTGTTGCAGTTCCTGAATCAATTCAGGTCTCTGTTCGACCACACCCTGCGCTTCGTCTTCCGCCAGTTCAGATAACCGGTCTTGATAAATTGCTTTATTCAGCTCATCTCGGGTTGTCACTTGCGAATTTGTCTTGTGCCGCAGAGCCGGAATAACCAGCAGAGCGCCCGCAACCACCAGCAAAATAATCACTATCAGCCAAAAAGCCATTATGGTTGTTTCCTGTTAGTTTTTTCTTGTTGAGCCGGGGAGTGTTGTTCTGTCACTGCCTGTTCAGCCAGCAAACGGTGTAATCTTTGCTGCTCTTGCTCCGAAAGTGGTGCTTCGCTCGCCACTCTTCGCCGCGCGCGCAACACGACTATCACGGCCCCTATCAGGACAAACAGTGCTGGCCCAACCCACAGAATGAGGGTGGCAGCAGTCACCGGTGGTTCATAGGTGACGAAATTACCGTATCGGGCCACCATATAATCAATGATTTGCTGCTTAGATTGCCCCTGCTGTTGCAGCTCATATACTTTACCGCGCATGTCAGCGGCAATAATGGCATTTGAGTCCGCAATACTATTGTTCTGGCATTTCGGGCAGCGCAGCTGTTCGGTCAATTCACGATACTGCTGCTCCTGCGCCTCGGTGCTAAAAGTGTAAGTATCAATAGCAGCAAACGCACTCCAACTCAGTATCAAGCCAAGTAGCAGACTGAATAATCTCATGCGCCCCCCTGATACTTTTTGTAGAGTGGCAGGATTTCCTGCTGCCAAACACGATCATTGAGATCACCGGCATGGCGGTAACGAATAATGCCCTGACCGTCGATTAAGAAAGTTTCCGGCGCGCCGTAAACCCCAAGATCTAACCCCAACATGCCATCGCCATCATATAAGCTCAGGGCATACGGGTTGCCCAACGAATTGAGCCACTGCACAGCTTTGGCGCGATCATCTTTGTAATTCAATCCCACGACACGGATGCCCTGAGCGGCGAGTTTATTTAAATATTGATGCTCGGCACGACACGTCGGGCACCACGTTGCCCAGACGTTGAGCAGCATCGGCTGGCCATCATGCAATATTGCCTGATCAAAGGTTTTCCCTGGTTGTTCAAGGGATTCCAACTTGAACGTCGGTACAGGCTTGCCAATTAGCGCTGACTCCAACATGGTTGGATCATCGCCATTAGCATTACGGGTTAGTTGCACTAAAAAGGCGATAACCAGCAGTAAAAACAGCACCAACGGAATAAACATCAGCTTATTGAATGAACCTTGAGATTTCATTTTTCAGCCTCCGTTGTAGCGCCGCGTTTTAACTTTTTGCTCATTCGATAACGAGGATCGAGCATGCAGAGAATTCCACCGATGGCCATAAACACCCCGCCATACCAGATCCAGCGGACAAAGGGTTTGTAATACAGGCGCACCGCCCATGAACCGTCATTCAACTCTTCACCCAAGGCGGCGTACAAATCACGGGTTAGGCCACCATCAATGGCCGCTTCAGTCATCATTGAACGGGCAACCGCGTAATAACGTTTTTCTGCATGCAGCGTGGCTTCTGGCTTACCGTTTCGAGTGACATCAATAATGCCAACACCGCCGGTATAGTTTGGCCCTTTGATCTCGTGAACATCACGGAAAACAAAGTGATAATCATGGATATCGATGCTATCACCGGCTTTCATGCGCACATCGCGCTCAACACTGTAATTCTGGCTAAATGCAATGCCAATCACGGTGACAGCCACACCAAGATGCCCCAGCACCATGCCCCAATGGCTACGAGAAAGGTGGCTTAACCCCTGCCAGAAACCATGGCGATGCGTGGCGCGCTCATGTAACTCCATCAAGGTCAGAATAATCACCCAAATAGCCATCATCAGCCCAACCACCGTCATACCGGCAATAGTGTCTTGCAGCAACCACGGTACCCATATTGACAAGAGCAACGTTGCCACTAGCGCCACACCTAAACGTTTCCACAACTTGCTCGGTTCATCACGGCGCCAACGCACCAGCGGCCCGATCCCCATCAACAATGCCATTGGAGCCATCAACCAAGTAAACATCGTATTAAAGAAAGGTTCGCCAATAGAGATGCTACCCAGCCCCAACTGCTTGTGGACCAACGGCAGTAAGGTACCTAATAGCACCACCAACATGGCAGCAATCAGCAACACATTATTACCGAGCAGGAAAGTTTCGCGTGAGAAGACTTCATGTTGGGTACGGCTGCGGACCTGCGCACCTTTAAAGGCATACAGCAGTAAAGAGCCGCCGATGACAATCACCAGATAAGCCAAAATAAACATGCCGCGAGCAGGATCAGAGGCAAAAGAGTGTACTGACACCAACACGCCGGAACGCACTAGGAATGTTCCCATCAGGCATAAAGAAAATGCGGTAATCGCCAGTAATACCGTCCAGGCTTTGAACGTTCCTCGCTTTTCAGTCACCGCCAATGAGTGAATCAGCGCCGTACCTGCCAACCATGGCATAAAGGAGGCATTCTCTACCGGATCCCAGAACCACCAGCCCCCCCAACCCAGCTCATAATAGGCCCATGCCGAGCCGAGCACGATGCCCAAAGTTAAGAACACCCATGCAGCTTGAGTCCACGGGCGTGACCAGCGCGCCCATGCACTGTCGAGACGGCCAGCCATTAAAGAAGCAATGGCGAATGCAAACGCCACCGAGAAGCCCACATAACCCATGTAGAGTAAAGGTGGATGGAAAATCAGCCCAATATCCTGCAACAGGGGGTTTAAATCGTTGCCATCAATCGGGAAGTCCGGCAAGGTGCGGTTGAACGGATTTGAGGTCAGAATGATAAACAGCAGGAAGCCGCCGGTAATCATCCCCAACACCGATAGCACGCGGGCTACCGCATCATCTGGCATTGAGCGGCTAAACAGTGCTACCGCCAGTGACCAGCAACTGAGCAGTAATACCCAAAGCAGCAGTGACCCTTCATGCGCCCCCCAGCTCGCCGCAATCCGGTAATAAACCGGTAAATGTGAATTTGAGTTTGCTGCAACATAAGAGACAGTGAAATCATTTACCACAAACGCATAGATCAGACATATAAATGACAGCGCAATCGTGGCAAACATACCGTAGGTCAATGGTCTGCCAGTTGCCATCATACGGGCATCTTGCCGCGCGGCTCCCCATTGTGGATACAAACTCAGTAATAATGAGATAGCCAGCGCCAGACATAATAGGAAACTGCCAATTTCAGGCATCATGAGGCATTGCTCCCACCATTGGCGCTACTGTAAACCTCGGCCGGGCGAGTATGATTCTCTTTCATTGCCTCTTGCACTTCTGGTGGCGTGTATTTCTCATCATGTTTTGCTAACACTTCTTTGGCATTGATGGTATTGCCCTCGGCAAACACGCCTTGTGCGACTACGCCCTGCCCCTCACGGAATAAGTCGGGCAGAATACCGGTGTAAGTCACAGTGACGGCACCGCGTGCATCGTAAACTTTGAAACTCATTTCCAATGTTTTGTCGTCGCGTTGCACCGAGCCTGGCATGACCATGCCGCCAATACGTAGACGCTGGCCGATTTCCGGCTTCTCATGACGCTCGCCTTTACCCTGTAAAATTTCACCTGGAGTATAAAATAGATCAATATTAGAACGCAGTGCATACAGCACCAAAGTGGCGGTCAGACCGATACCGATCAACACTACAATGGCCAGATAGAGCCGACTTTTTCTACGTGGGTTCACTGTTGTTTCTCCTGCGGACGGGCGGCATTTTTCGCGTGTTCGACCTGAGCCTGATTTGCCTGTTGAATACGCTGCTCTCTAGCCTCACGGCGCTGAATATCCGCTAATAATTGTTTGTATTGCCAGCGCGTATGTCCCCACAGGCATAGCAGTGATAATAACGTTGCAGCAACAGCCAGCCAGACATATAAGGCATAACCGCCCATCGCAAAAAATTCCGCCCAAGAGTTAAAAGCAGGTTTCATAGGCGTGGCTCCTTACGTAATAACGCACTCACCCAAGGGCGATGGCGCTCTTGCTGCAAAATCAGATTGCGCAGGCGCATTAATGTCAGTGTGGCAAAACAGAACAGATAGCCAAAAATGGCCCATCGCAGCGGGGAGCGCATGCTGGGATCGATGCTTTGCTGCATATTGGTCGAACCTTGATGCAGGGTGTTCCACCAAACGACTGAGAAATGAATAATAGGGATATTGACTACGCCAACCAGCACCAGAATACCGGCAGCTCGCCCCGCTAATTTGCGGTCTTCGAAGGCGTTATAAAGGGCGATAACCCCCAGATAGAGGAACAACAGGACTAACTCAGAAGTCAGCCGGGCATCCCAAATCCACCAGGTTCCCCACATGGGTTTACCCCAAGCAGACCCTGTAACCAGCGCGATAAAGGTAAATACTGCCCCCACAGGAGCCATGGCTGCCACGATGTTATCGGACATTTTCATTTGCCAGACCAAACCAACAAATGCCGCGATAGCCATCGACATATAGATACCCATCGACCAAATCGCCGCAGGCACATGTATGTACATGATACGGAAGCTATTACCTTGCTGGTAATCCGATGGGGCGAAACCGAATCCCCATACCCAGCCCACCCCCAGACAGATAACGGCCACTATACCTAGCCATGGAATAAAACGCCCACACAGCTGATAGAGTCGCTCGGGTTTAGCGAATTGATGAAACCATTTCCACATTTTTCATTGCTCACGTTGAAATTGGACCGCCATCACCCTCGTGGGCATGTCGGTGCAGGGTACGGCGCACAATCTGCTCAGATCTGCGTTGGCTACCGCGCTTAAGCTTCTGAAAACCGTTACTCTTTTAATGGTTGTTGTTAATAACTTCTCAGACAAAAAGCCTCTTTGTGCCCAGCGATAATTAGCTAGTGCACACTCACTCTCAATGCAGCAGCGGTAGCAAAAGGTGCCAATGTTGCGCTCCCTGCTAACATTGCCCCCAAAATAGCCAGATAACCGTCAATCGGCAGTGCCATCGACGCCGCATCAATAGCTGCGGTAGCAAAAATCAGCACAGGGATATACAGCGGTAGAACCAATAAACTCAACAGAACGCCACCTTTACGTAAACCGACGGTCAGCGCCACACCGATAGCCCCAATAAAACTTAAGGTTGGCGTCCCCAACAGCAGGGTCAGCGCCATCGCAATGGCAGTATCACTATCAAGGGAAAGTAGCAACGCCACTAAGGGCGATAAAATAAGTAAAGGCAGCCCGGTAACAACCCAGTGAGCACACACTTTGCCTAACACCGTGAGGGCTAGCGGAGTGGGTAATAGCAGCAACTGCTCAAGAGAGCCATCATAGAAATCATCGCGGAACAATCGCTCCAGAGATAACAATGAAGCGAGTAATGCCGCAACCCAGACGATACCCGGGGCAATACGTGCCAATAATTGTGGTTCCGGGCCAATCCCTAATGGAAACAAGGTGATAACAATCAGAAAAAACCAGAGCGGATTAACGATTTCTGCGCCTTTTCTGAAGGCTATTTTCAATTCACGGCGCAACACGCTGATAAACATTACTTCTCCTGCGTGCTGGTTAAACGGATTTTACGCACATGCTGGCCGACAGCATCCAGATCCTGATGTGTGGTGAGCAAGACCATACCGCCTTTGGCGGCATGCGCCACAAACAGGGCTAACAATGTGCTGACGCCCTGCTTATCAATCGCCGTCAGAGGTTCATCCAAAATCCATAACGGTGCTTTACTCAACCACAGACGGGCCAATGCCACTCGCCGTTGCTGGCCTGCCGATAACTGAGAGACCGGCAAATCCTCATATCCCACCAACCCAACCTGAGATAAGGCTTGCCAGATTGCGGCACTATCCACCTGCTGGAATACCGACTGGTAAAATGCCAGATTTTCAAATGGTGTCAGCACCGATTTAATGCCCGGCTGATGACCTAAAAACAGTAAATCCTGATGATAACGGGCGCGGTCACGGCGTATATTTTCACCCAGCCAGTTCACTTGCCCAACATCAGCATCAGCAAGCCCGGCCAAAATACGCAGCAAACTGGTTTTACCTGCCCCATTTTGCCCCTCCACTTGTACAATCTCTCCCGCCGCCACAGAGAAACTTAACTGTTGGAACAGGCTTCGTTCATCTCGGATGCAGGTCAGATTTTTAGCTTCCAGCATGAAGGATTGTCTTCCACCGTAGAATTATTCACTCAGGAAAACTGAATGATAACATAAGGCTTATTCCTTACGTAGCATGGGTCTAATGCTAGGCCTACCCTAATAGAGGTAATATTCGGGTCAAGATCAAATTTCTGTAGAAAAAATCAACAACGTTAAAATTTAGTTACGACTTATCTTAGTTATCGTGACTAAAAGCTCACGAACAATAATTAGCTACTATGCTTATTTTCTGACGACCTCCTTATTTCACGACTAACCGGAAATCCCCTATGAGTGATGAAAAACTTTCTCAAGCTGAGGATGAACTGAACGTGGAGAGCCGCGGACAACATGATGGTAAGGAAATTAAAGTGTACGAAAAAAACCTGCCCTCCAAAGCCGCAGCAATCCATGAAATTATTCGTGTCGAGGGTGAAAAAGAGTTAGAGCGCGACAGCTTTGCCCTACTATGGTCAGCCGTGGCGGCGGGCCTTTCCATGGGAGCATCATTGATTGCCAAAGGTATTTTTCACGCCAAATTACCAGATACTCCAGCTAGCTTTTTACTGGAAAACATCGGTTATACCTTTGGTTTTATTATCGTCATTATGGCGCGCCAACAGCTATTTACTGAAAATACCGTCACCCCTGTACTGCCGATAATGCAAAAGCCCAGTCGCCAAAATTTTATCCTGCTATTCCGTCTCTGGGGGTTGGTATTGTTTGGCAACTTGATTGGCACCGGAATCGCGGCCTGCGCTTTTATTTATATGCCCGTATTTGACGAGGCTACGCGTGCCGCGTTTGTTAGCATTGCACAAAGTGTCATGGATAATTCTGCGGGTGAGATGTTTGCTAATGGTATATTTTCCGGCTGGATCATTGCCACTATGGTCTGGATGATGCCTTCCGCGGGAGGGGCCAAGATTTGGGTGATTTTTCTGATGACCTATCTGGTGGCGCTATGTGACCTAACCCACATCGTGGTTGGCTCAGTAGAAATCTTCTATTTGGTATTTAACGGATCGTTACCCTGGCAGCAATTTATCTATCCGTTCGCCATCCCAACTCTTGCGGGCAACATTATTGGTGGCACCTTTATTTTTGCATTGATAAGTCACGCACAGATCCGCAGCGATATGACCCATCAACCTAAAAAAAGCGACAAAGTAGACAATCACCCGCACACATAATGGCCCACTTTTTACCGCTTTGGTCTGATGTTTTTTGCACACTAATGCTAATTATTCACTCCCCGCTGGTGACAGAATAACCAAACAGACAGCTAACTGCTTATTATCTGGGTCAAAATGCGTATAATGCTCCGGCAGTACACTTCATCGGCAGTAAACCCGCTGATAAAAAGGTCCCCGTAGTTAAACGGATATAACAAGCCCCTCCTAAGGGCTAGTTACTGGTTCGATTCCAGTCGGGGACACCACGACAGCATTACCCAGCGTTACTACGTCACACCAAAAACCCTTTCACAGTAACGCTCTCAGGCAATCGATGTAACCACACATAACCACAAATAACCGTGAATAAACTATAAATCGGGGGTAGTATCAGGGGTATTGAAACAACCTCCACATAGGATACCCCCGAAATGCCATTATCAGCTAGGCAGGTAGAAACAGCTAAACCGCAAGAAAAATCATATAAGCTGTCTGATAGTGGAGGTTTATTTTTGTATGTTTCTACCACTGGCGCTAAGTCATGGCGGCTCAAGTACCGAATTAACGGGAAAGAGAAACTGCTTACCATTGGCTTGTTTCCAGCTACTACACTGGCTGACGCACGTCAAAAGAGAGATGAAGCGAAATCGCTACTTGCTGATGGTGTGGATCCATCTCAAGACAAGAAAGCAAAAAAAGTCTCTCAGCGCATATCAGCGGAAAACACTTTCGAGGCGATAGCAAGAGAGTGGCACAACTCAAAAAGAAAGGTATGGACACCTGACTACAGTGATTTAGTTATGTCCATGTTCGTTCGTGATGTTTTCCCTTTTATAGGACATATGCCAATAAAAGATGTGAAACCATTAATGCTTTTGGATGTACTCAGGAAAATTGAAGGGCGCGGCGCCATGGAGATGGCGAGAAAAACAAGAAGGCGGTGCGGGGAGGTTTTTAAATATGCGATCGTTACCGGTCGAGCTGAATATAATCCAGCTCCAGATTTAACGGTGGCAATGACGCCACCTAATAGCACTCACTATCCATTCCTCACTGAAGCTGAAGTACCAGATTTTATTATTGCGCTGAATTCATACTTTGGCAGTGTGATAGCTAAGACAGCGACTCAGATACTAATGCTAACAGGATTGCGAACTAAGGAGTTGCGCCACGCTAAATGGAGTGATGTAGATTTGGAAGCGGGGATATGGACCATTCCTATCGAGGTAATGAAAAAACGCCGCTTACACATTGTTCCGCTATCCAGCCAAGTCATTAACTTGTTCATGCAGTTACAACCAATAACTGGACACTTTGATTTGGTGTTTCCTGGAAGAAATGACAGAACAAAACCCATCAGTGAGAATACTGTTTTGGGGGTGATCCGCAGGGTTGGCTATGAGGGGCGAACGTGTGGCCATGGATTCAGACACCAAATGAGTTCAATACTCAATGAGCATGGATTCGAAGGTGACTGGGTGGAGCGTCAACTTGCTCATCTTGATAAAAGTAAAATCAGAGGCGTGTATAATCACGCCCAATACATTGATGATAGAAAACGCATGATGCAATGGTATGCGGACTATCTTGATTCAATGATCAACAAGTAGAAACAAGCGGCGGCATTCAGCGCCGCCACCTAAACCCTGCCCAGATACGCTACCGAACCCCTCGATATCAATTTGATCGTTTTAGCCGATCAATAATCAAGTATTGATCTGCATAACCAATTCGAATGTTTATAAAGCAACTCCTACCCTATCCACAAAATTAATAAGGACACCCACGCATGAAATGGACAATTATTTCCGGTAATGAAAATCACTTCACCAATGCGCCAAACTGGGCAACAAAGCGAGTAATTATAGATGGTGATTCGATGTGGTGGGATGGCGTGTCAAGGTTTGAACCAATACTAGGACCTGTTGCTACCTGTCAGTTTGAGTATGAAGAAGCGTTTAAGTTGGTTGCTGAAAGGAAACTTGATTGATTTGTTATTCCGGCGTGCGTGGCCATTCAATTTCTGGTGTTTTTGATGTGTCGATACGCATCAGTAAAACACGATATTTCTTCCATGCAGCCAATGCCGTGACCTCATCAGGTTCAGCATAACCACCGTCAACAGCATCTTGACGCCATTCAATTTCTGAATCAGCCTGTATTTTTAGTTGATGTTTTTTTTCTGTAGCCTCTGATATCAACTGCTCCGCATCCGGTGGATTAGGAAGTGGTGCATCTACCCAAGAGGGCATTCCATCAACAGAACCACGCACCATACCCGCTGGCGGTTCCCCTGTATAAAGCGCAAATGTTTCTTCATCAACTTCAACACCCGCATCCGGCCAAGTCCCTGAACGTAAATAATCATCTTTAAGTGCTTGCGGATAAAAAGCGTTAGTTTTTGCATCATATATATATTTCATTTTATCTCCCTATCGCAACCCATTGGCAACTGTTTGCTACCAACACGTTTGAGTTTAAAATCCAGCACACAAAATCGAAACTCACTAAATTAGATGCACCGAGAACGACTGAATATCGGCTAGCAGGTGGCGTTACTGAGCTTGCTGGAGAAAGTACAACATTGAATGATGATGTGAAAGGAATTGGAAATGTCACGTTGATAAAACCACTGGCAGCGCTTACTGCCACCCCTCTCTGAACAATTGTACCGTCTGGTGAACGCGACCATTGAGCGCCAGATAAGAAAGAATTCATGTCAGGGATTTGATTTGTACCCGTCCCAACGGTACGCTTTGCCGCGTCGCCTAAACCAAGGTTTGCGAGAGTCGTGGCAACCGCTGCCGTACCCGCTGTAGCAATCTCAGAAAGGTTATTAACAATTTTTAGGGCAGCATCATTTGCCGCTTTAACGGCCTTTGGGGTGGCAGCTAAAACTTCGCTGGTGCTGTTAGTCGCACTACTTAACTGAACAATCCCTTTTTGTGCGGTTGAAGCGCTGGGTAAGTTGCTATTAGCGTAACTCTTGATTGCTAATTCCAAACTAACTTGGAGCTCAGCTATCTTTCCATCGTCCAAAACATCTTGCCCGGAATTATCCGCGATAAATTGCGCCAGCATTGAAGACAGAAACGCGGATTGACGCCAAACAGTATTTAACTGCTCTGACTTTGCCACCCCTGACGAAAAGCCGCCGACTCGTGCCGCTAGCGCCTCATATTCGGCTGGGGTCAATACATTGGCATCAACACCAATCCCAAACGGTAGAATTTCATTCTTAGCCATGTGCTTTCCTTAATGATAAACCCCATGATGAATTATCGAATCCCGAGGAATATTCGTTATCTAAATCAAAGCCGAATAACGCACCGGCCTCAGTTGAAATGATGTAATTTGTGACGCCAACGCCAGCCGGTTTAACGTCTAAATATCCCTGAGCAATAACAGCCCGCATCACCGATGAGATTTGTTCACCAGCAATGTAAATAGTCATGGTCATGTCAAAGTTATCGACGGCGAATATCTTTGTGCGCCCGTCAGGGAAAATGCTTTGATAGATATCGCTGAGGGTTTCTACTGTACCGTCCCAGTGGTTAGCCTGGATTTTTGCCCGAAGTATCGTGCGGTAAGTCTCATCATCCAATCGAGTGAAGCCTGTTAGCGAGTCATACGGCCCCTTCCAACTCCCCAGATCAAAACCCAGCCCCTCAGTATCCAGTGAGAAATAAACATCGGTGATTGGCGTTCTGATGTTTCGCCCAATACCTACCCACAACCCGACTGCATCCTCCTGATTGCCTATTGAGCTATCGAGGTCAAAGTCGCTGGTGAGTTGATTTGTCGCTTTCTGGATACCAAGGAACGGCGCAGTGATTAGAGATATATGGTCGTAAAACTTAGGCTTATTTTTGTGATAGGAAGTGATGAGACTTCGATATTTAGTCTCACTCATTAAGTCACCACTAAAGTTATATTTTCAGGCACACAAGCTGCCGCGTCATTGAATGATATTGGTATATTTTCCTCCAATAGCTCCAATGGAGAAATACCTATTTGTAAAAGGTTGATGTCGTAGGTAAGGCGCTCAGCACTGCCATTTAATTGAGCGGGTAGATAGAGACTGTTGATTCTTACGGGTTCACCGATTTCTATAGCATTAATGTATTCAGCGATAGCATTTTGAATCTGAGTACCAATTGACGAGGTATACCCCACCAGCGCTTTTATTTCCAAACGGGCATAAATCAACACAGTACCTTTCCGGAAGAAATGAATGGGGTGAACAATTCCATACTTATCTGTAATGGGAATGGTGGTTGTGCCGTACGTCCCAGATCCCGGTCCCTTTTTCAGAGCGATAGCCTGTGCAATTTGCGTAGCATCACCACCATCCACCACGAGAGAGATTGAGTGGCTGGGTATGCCGTTGGCATCTGTAATGCTGGTGTCATTCTCATAACCTCGATACCGCTCTACACCACTAATACCAGCAATGGTCCCCAGAATGCCATCAAGTACCGTGCGTGAAGGAAGCGCTACGGATGATGTTTGTCGCGTACGTAATTCAGCATCCATCTCTACAGGCTTGCCCGGTGTTGCCCCTGTCGGATTATTGACGCTTAACCAACCCCGAGTCGGCGTTGCTATCTCTCTCATGGTATTAGCCAGAGCGACAATTGCACCGGGTACCGAGCAAATAGCCGTCGCAGTTGCAGTCCCATCCAGACCAATAACCACGCTGGCCGGTAAATCCCAGCGCACACCATCGGCATCACGCGCGGCCCCGTTGGCAATTTCCAGCCCAACACTACCCGTGATCAGCAAATCAACAGTTGAATTGGTTTCTTTACTCCGTTGAATGCCGTTAATTTTCACATTACTGGAAAGGCCATTTCCCACCGCGGTTGCCGGAGAGAATGAGTTATAGACGGCTATAGCACTATTGTTCGCATCATGGATGGCCAGCGCATAGATACTGACCATTTGCCCGTCTTTACTATCCGCATCCAGATAGCTGTCAGTACCATAAATCTCTTGGAAATAACTCACCAAAGTGCTACGGATAGTCTCAAAATCGGGCGCAGTTATCCCCGTAGCGCTGACAATTGCATTCAGCCCTAGCGTATCAAGGTTTAACATTTAAGCCTCGCTGGTAACGGTTGTGGTGCCGTAGATGGTGTCTATAGTTGCGGTGAAAGTGACGCGGCGAGTATCGCCGGTGTAATTGGTTTCAAAATCCACTATTGAGTTAACACCCTGCGTATCAAGAATACGCTCACGGATAGCCAGGATATAAACATCAGAGCGTTGCTTGCCGAGCACCGACTGGATATAAGGCGTACCCTCAGTTAAATCTAAGAACCACTGACCACGCCATAATTCAAAGCGGGTTTTCACTGCCTGAGCGACCGCCTCCGGGGAGTCAATCAAGAATGTATTATCACCCTGCCCGAATGTGTAGTCGCCGTTCTCGTCCTCTCTGCGATAGCGCATATCAATTTACCTTGCCTGAGTTGCCGGTACCTGGCTGTACTTCATTATGCGTATGGGTATCATCAACCCGCTTACCGTTAGAGGTAAGGGTACCGATGAATTCAATAGCACCAGTAATTTTTGCAGAGACACCCTCCGCCGCACTCCCCACCAGCCCGCCAAGGAAAGTGAACAGGCCATTAACCAGAACCTCAGCAGAGAACTCAGCCTTAGGCGTCACCACCTCAAAGCCACCAGGTGCCACGATTTTTATCTTTTTGGTTGTCGGGTCTATTTCAAAATAGGTTGAGCCATCATCACTACGAAACTGCGCGGCGCTGGTACTGATACCACTAATTTTCTTTGCTTGTGACTGGGGGCCAATAATGGCGAAAGCATCCGATAAATCATGCTCTCGCTCGTCAACCGTTTCCTGTATATCGCCTGATTGGTGCCAGAAATCGATACACCGATCACCAAAAATCAATAAACACTCATCCCCAGCCTTAATGGGGAATGTCATGGTCACACCACCACCGCGCGGAAAAATAACCGGTACATTAGTCAACACTGAGAGGTTTGTTGATTCCCCGCCTGATTCGCCTTTAATGCCTATTTGAATATCACATGTCACGCTGTCAGCATCGAAGGATTGAACAATTCCCGGCATCGATACGCGTAATTGAGATGATATTGATGATTGTAATATTCTTAAGGTTTCGGATAGCTCTCCCGAACGGGAGTCTGTTGATACCGTCATGGAAAAACTCCAATAAAAAACCCGCACATTGGCGGGTTAATATTATTTAGGATTAAAATCCTCTAAACTCAGAATCGCTTTTTCATTAAATACCAATAAAAAGCAGATCTTTAGCAGTGATACTACCACCCTTAACTTACTGATATAGGAGCCGTTAAAGGTTATGTCTAATGACTTATTCACAATTAAGCTATCTCCATCTATTAGTAGAGAATTACTCGATAGCATCAAACCATTAATGCAAGTTAATTAATGCCAACACCTTTAAAATTCTTACAAGGAACAGCAACTGTAACCATGTTTACATATCCATCATCATTTTGCTTATTACACATTTTGTTATGCATTCTCATTAGTCTGGCTGCGTGATCAAAATAAATCACGTTACCTATAGTTGCTTCCCCTAGTGCTGCCTTTTTCGTTAAAGCAGGGGTATCAAGATCATTAATCATTTGCGCGAAATTTGATAAACCACGCACTGACTGACTTATGCATTGACTCTCGACATCATGATCTAAATATGCTGAAACACGCTGGCACTCAATAACTTGTTCTTTTATAGAAATAAGAATCCTACTTAACGGTAAGTCATAATTTCCAACCTTTACATATAATTTCTGCATATCTTTGGTGTCAGGATATCTTGTTAAAAATTTCATACTATCGAAAGGCTCACGTAAAGAGGCCAGTTTTGTATTCGAAAACATTTGACCTAAACCTGTTATTTCTACCTCTGGATGCTCCAGATTAAATTCCTTTTTTTGGCGCTCACCTTCCTCAAGCCTTTGAAGATAATCGACCGTATCCTGTTTTCTTTTTTCTTCCAATCTTGCGGCTTCACGTCCTTGCCAATTGTCACTTACTGCTTTGGGCTTTTGAGGCAATGCCCCACATCCATTCAGCATTACAATGCATAATAAAGGTAAGAAAATAGTTTTTAGTTTCATTTTATAGTTTCTTATATTAATTAAGTTCAAGGTACTTGTGCTCTGCTAAAAGCTGAAGATGAATACAAATCCCTAGCCCCGCGAGCTTCACACATCATATCCATATAAAACGGGTTGCCGCGCGTATCGCCAGTATAGCTAATCCCTCTAACGATATACACACCATCGGTCGCAATGCTGGCCGGTTGACTTAATGCCCCGCTAACGGTCACATTGCCATTACTATCTTGCTCTTCAAGCCTGCCGCCTGCCATTTGCACTTCTTGACTAGATAGCGTCGTACGATAGACCGATTCTTGATTTAATTGGATAAGTCCATTCAGGCGAATATTGGGATTAATCAAGCAGCGTACGTTAACACCCGAACCGATAGTTTGCTGTGGCATGCCAATCAAGCCAGTATTGCTATTCAGCACAATAGCCTCATGCACGTACTTATCATTCGGTACCATATCAACCTTGCCGTTAACAAACTGCCAGGTGGCCTTGCATTGCTTGGCAACGTTATCCAGATAATCCCGCGTCATGCCGTACATGGTTTTACCGCGAGGGAATACTGTAGGCGGCATTTCCGGCATGATGCCCTGAGTGATGCCGAATGGTTCCAAATTACGCATGAGTAGTTGGTTGATGTCGGCTACGGTGTAACCCGCTGCTACTGTCTGGTTTATGGTGGCATTAATAAATGCGTTATGACCATCGATAGCCTGAATAAGAATAAACGTATCTGTGGGGTTATCACGGCCCGTTATCGTGTATCGAATATCACCTGAAAATATCTCGCCAAAATTAGCATCTTCATTCTGACCATTCGGTGAGGTTGAACCGTCATAACCAGCAATAAGCTTTAGCTTTGAAAACTCGGTACCGATGATCCGGTTTACCGTATTTTGTGAGAGGTTATAAATCTTGAAAATAGCCGCGCGCGGGAATGAGGTGTTATACCACTCAATATTAAACGTCACCTTAAAGTCAGTGAAATTAATCCCCTTTCCCTCATCATCAAATAACATCAATTCAAAATGGCGTATCCAGTTCTTACTCATAAAAACCCCATAAAAAAACCCGCACAGTGGCGGGTTGTATTGAGTGGATTGATTTAGTTATTCTGCACGAAATATAAATGACTGCCGGTGCCTAGATTGGCCTTGGTCGGATATTCCTCTCGACTATCATCACTGAGCACAGCAAACACACCACTGATACCCAAGTCAGGGTATTGCGCCAGCAGGTCAATACCGACCACCAGCGGGACACCACAAAGCAGATCTACGCCGCCGCTGTCTCTCACGTCCATGATCCAGCCCGCCGCATCACGATAGACCAGGCGCAAGTTAAGTGCTCTTTCGCCGAGAGTGATATTGAAAAACTGATTATTGGCTGTTAGAGGGATTTCTTGAACATTCATTTAAAAGGTCTCCGTTATCCAATCAAGACCAGATTTCAACAGCGATTTATTAGCTGGGGCTGGGGCTTTCGTGCCGGTGTTTTGCATCGCAGATGTACTTACCCCATCTTGCATATTCTCTTTGTCGGCTACCTTGACTGATTCAGTTTGAGACATAATGACTTCACGCAGGGTAAGAACACACATCAACACGTTTTCACTGGTTTTATCCGTTGTCACCTCAATGCCACGGATCAGCATATTGCTGTATTTCCGCTTGCCGGTAATGACGTCGAATGGCTCTCTACTTTCCTGTAAATCACGGAGTTCTTGATAAACCTCCTCCGGGCTTTTACCCAGACTTAACCCTATGGTTGAGGTATCTACAAAATCCAGCAATGAACCGCCGCCGGCAAAACCCACCTCCATTGTTACTTCGGCGGCACGTTTATACGCATGGTCATTAACTGCCGCGCCTACCTCTACGGGATGCTCTGTAATCTCCAGTGCGTCCTGATGTTTTTCAGAGATAATCACACTGGGTACCAACACCCCGATTTTTCGTGTTTGCTGTCGAAAGAGAGCAGAAAGAATATCCATTCACCCTCCTATCGGGTTACTGGGTTTAATTGCTGAGTCAGTCGCGCATTAACGCCGGTCTGTCTGCTGGCCACTTCATTTCCAGTGGATACGGGATCGGCTGCACCATAAATATTGATGTTCGTTTCCTGCTGTAATCCACCACCAGGCATATTGCTCCGCACTTTAGGGATATAATTGCGGGTTTCTGGTGGCATCAGGCCTAAACCGTGTTTTTGGACATTGCCGATCCCCCAATTATAAGAGGCTAGAGCCTTATCCAAATCACCACCGTTCATCTTAAGGAGCATGTTGAGATATTTAGCAGCAGCTGCGGCAGATTTTTCAGGGTCAAAAACGTCATTGCCTTTTAGCCCCATATCCTTTGCTGTTCCGTCCATGAACTGGAATAACCCTTTAGCACCCGCGCCAGAAACGGCGTATTGATTACCGCTCGATTCCGTTATTGCCACACTTTTAAGCAGGCCCGCTGGCAACTTATAGAGTGCTTCAAGCTTACTGAACGTTGGCTGTAACCAACCAAGTAAAGCAGCTCCAGTCGATGAGGGTTTAGGTGCGGTCACGCCGTCAGGCATTGCAGCAGGGCTAACAACCTGACTGACGGTCTCAGCAGCGCGGTTAACTAATCGCAGCAGGGCATCGGTAAGATTATCCGCGAACTTTTGGCCCTTTATCTTTTCAACGGTCTCACTGAGTTGCCCCGCTACAGTGCCGGGGAGATCAATGTCTTTTATCCGACGCGCTGACTGGGCATGTTGTTCAGGTTCTGCCCTGTTATTTTCGCCACGTAGCCATCGCCCAACACTTCTGGGGTCAAAGCCAGTTTTATCCTTAAACCAATCAGCGGCGCTATTCGCGCTATCTGTTACGGCAGGCATGGCATCCGGCTGTTCGCTACCCTGACTAAATAACGCTTTCCCAATCCTGCCAACCTCGCTCAGGTTTCCATCTTTCAACGCATTAATCAGATCGCCGATCATCGATATCATTTTGCCGAACTCGCCGAATTGTTTCGTCAGGCTCTCGATATCGCCTTTTAGCGACCAATTTTTCAGGTTGATGTTAAGCAGTCTGGCTAACTCGACACCAACGCCCTTGATGGAATTCGTTAGGTCATCTATCCCCTTGAGCGCCGCGTTTATCTCCTGCTCCCATTTTCCCCAATCAATCAGGCTATTCCCGCCCTCTTTCCATGTTTTATAGTCGTCGTACAGGGCAAAAAGCGCTGCACCCAGAGAAAGAACAATCCCCACTGGCGACGTCAGGAACGCTGTATTGAGTAAACGCCATGCCACCAGCAAGCCACCAAACAACATAAGGAGTTGTTGCGTGACCGGGTCTAGCTTTTTAAACCATGACATAACATCATCAATGGCCTGTCCAGTGCGCCACAATACGCGCGCAACCGCATCCCCTGCCCAGAGAATGCCCTTGATAACTTTCATCAGCACCGCTTCAATCTTCGGCCAGTTATCGAGAAGTTGCTTGCGCAGAGCATCAATATCCCCTGCCAGCCCATCTGCCAGATTTGCGCCGATTTTGTCCCGCGCCTGACCAACCGTCATCGTTAGATTACGCATGGATGTCATAAAGCGGTTGGATTGTTTGGCCGCGGTATTCGCATTAAAGCCGATTTTCTTAGCGGTTAATGCATATTCGGAGCCAAAGCCCCTCAGCCCCTTACGCATTGCCATCAGCGTATTTTCATCAATACCCAGCATCTGTGCGTACTGATTGGCGCGGTAGTACGGCATGCTGCTCAGTTTTGCACTAAGTCCGGTAAAGATGGCTGATGTATCACGCATGCTGCCGTTTGCGCTACGGGTCTGAACACCGAGGCGATTCAGGAAGCCCTCGGCCCCCGGACTGTTGCGAACAAATCGGGCCAGACTTTCCAGTGAGCCTTGCGCTGACGCGGCATCAACGCCCAATTGAGAAGCGGCATAACCCAGAGTTTTGATGCCCGCCACACTTGCGCCGGTTCGTTGAGAGGCAAAATAGACCTTGTCTAACCCGCTGGCAATTTTGGTGGTAAAGCCAACCACGGCCAACGCCGCACCCTCTACAACGGCCCCCATTTTCAGCACATTGGCCGTGACGCCAGAAACAACAGCGGAGAATTTCTTCTCCCCCGCCTCATCCAGTTTAAAGCCAAGACTGACAAGGAAGTCCTTAATGGTTTCAGCGTTGCTCATTTATCGGATCTCCACTTATCTATTTTCGCCTGATTCTCAGCCTCCAGATCGAGGTAATCATTCAGTAGTGCAATGTCGAGTAAATCAATATTGCCGCTTTTTATTTCACCCATCGTCGTGAGTTGGTGCTTTACCGGGCGCAAGATAAAATCCTCCCCACCCGGCAAGGTATCCAGCATCAAGCCGCTGGCGGTTCCGCTGGTGCGCTCTCTTGGAGTTCGTGCAAAAAATTTCCCATGGAGTCGCCCACCACCCGACCAACAATTTGCAGCATTGCCATCAGATCAATGTCATCAAACATCAGTTCACCACCGGTGAAAATCGGGTTATAGGCGCTACCATGCTTGCGTGACACTATCGCCAGGCAAGGATGAATGATGGCGTTACAATCCTCGTCGCTGATATCCGAAAGTGACTGGGCGATGCTGGGTAATGCCGTTTCAATCGTGACGGTACCGCTTCGCAGGTCTTTGAGAATGCCCGCCAGCAAAGGCAGTAACTTGCGGGACACTTTCAGTTGCGCGAATACATCAAGTTTCTGAGAGCGGTATTCAATACCTTTAATCGTGAATTCCATTACCTACCCCCTAAAAAGTACCCAGCAGTTGGTCTACTTTGATGCAGTCAAATACCCATGGCACCAGCGCACCGTCTTTGGCGTTATTGAAATCAGGCTGTTTTTGGAATGCACAACCTCGCGCCGCGTATGTGTCACCACTGGCGGTATTTCGAATCAGAATGATGTTATTGCCCCACGTTGCGCTCGATTGTACCTGCGCGTTATACATGGCCGATAATTTGCGATTGGTCGGACTGGTTTTCAGTAGGTTTACTGTGACTGTCCCACCTTTCCCCGCATGCAGACTGTGCATACCCTCACCATCAGCACCAATGGTCATGGTGTTTTTATTCTCGATCATCGAGGTGGTAATGCCCTCTTCAGCTACAGCTGCGCCATAACCCAGATCGAAGGAACCGCCCACACCAGTAATGGAGGCAGTGACATCCATAAAACTATAAGTAGACATTCATCAGCCCCTTAGCGGTTAACATTAATAATGACATCGGCATAGTGAACAGCACCGGCCAACTTGGTTGCAGACTGCATCACCGGCGCTTTACGCCCTTCACGATCAGCCTGTGCCTGATCTGCTACAGGTGGTGCGTAGACGTAATACCCCTTAGTCAGAGTGTCGCCCGTTTCCAGCACACCGAAACTATCACCACCCCACACGCCCGGAGCCACCAGCCCGTTAGTGACAGACTGATCCAGTGATTTTTCTACGTTGGTGAGCAAGCGAGTTACACCCGCGTCTGTCTGTGGGATTTTGGTGGTGCTGGTATACAACAGGTTATAGAGGTTGTTCTGTACGTAGTTCTGCAACCAGTCGAGGCCATGGCGCTCATCGAAGAAATCACCATTGCACATCACACCTTCCTGAATAATCGCCGTGTCGTTGTCGTAATTGACGAACACATTGCAATTCTTCGCTTTCAGCGCATTGGACTGAGACTGGCTAATTGATTCAGCGGTAATGCCTGGTTGCTGTTTAAATTTCAACGTGATGGTGGTGTTATTGCCGTTAAAGTTCACGGTAAAGGCGCGACCAAAAATAGAGGCGACGGCGTACGGGCTCGAACTGGAATATTGCACCAACGTACGGGCATAGTTCGCGGCCTTAAGCTTACTGGCGATATCAGTATCAATATCCGCATCCAGCACAGAAGTTACCTGCGTAGTGTGGCCGTAAATGCGCGATACATCATCACTCTGGATAAACGCGGCAATACTGATCACGTCCTCATCATTTAATGACGGGTCAGCAATTACCAATCCATACCAGCGTGTAGACATATCAGCCAGTTTATAGATGCAGGCCTGAATGGTTTCCTTTGCCAGACCTTGAACAGGCAGCGCTCCGGCATTCTCAATCAATCCCATCAATACAGAGATATCGGTGCCGGTCGCATCAGCAGAGCCATAGCCGACCGCCGATGCTGCCCCTGTGGTTTTGGATGTGATGATGAAGCGGCTACCATTCCAGATAACCGTTGCGATGAGAAGTGATTCCTCAACTCGGGCCGCCACACCATTCAGGTTTAATTCAGCAGTCCAATCAACATCACTGACAACGGTTTCAACACCATCAACGGTGATTTTCATGGAACCATCAGCAACGGCGGTAAAGTTAGCCATAAGCTGCTGAGTTGGGTTTAAAATCGCCCCGCGCAACAATCCGGCCGAATCTTCTTTCACCCAGCGCCCGACATAAGAATCAATCGGTTGCGGTGACTGCTGATAATACAAATTCGCGGCTTTATACTCTGGTGCATCCAGACCAAAGTCAGATGCAATATCCGTCGCACTGGAATAGCTGCGCAGGCGTTCGTGAGCATCGATAACAGGCGACGGGCCAACCACCAGCAGGGAACCAAAGTTCCGAGCCATGGCAGCACGCACAGCCATATTCACCGTCACATTGACGATGTTAGAAACAGGTAATCCCTGCGACATGAGGTTATTCTCCGAAGAATTTAACGGGTGCGGAGGTCAGCGATTTAATGCCGTACTCGCGTATCACTTTGCGGCGTAACTTGATGGTGATATCGAAACGACGTACCCATTTGTTATTAATGAGTTCAGGAAATGGTGTGATGTGACTGCATCGGGCCAGAGAAAGGCCCATCGTTACCAGTTCGTCGTTATTTTGGGTGATAGTCAGGCCGTCACGAAATTGGGCTGCATAACGCTGACCACTAGGGCCGTAGAAACTCGCCATACATTCTATTTCTTCGTGTCGCCATAACTCGGTACTGTTTTCTGTTTGGTTCTCAAAGGCTGGGCCGGAATCGTCGGGTATGTCAATAATCCCAAAACCACACCAATTAACATTAGCCTCCATGATTGGGGGTTGGACTGAGGTCCATCTGGGGCGAACGTAACCATCGGGTAACCCGGAGACTCCCCTCAGCCATTGGCTAAGTTGTCGCTCCAGCGTCTCATCATATGAGGGACCCTCAGCGATTGGCGTTAACCAGCCCGCCTCATTACTGCTGTTGTTGCTCAATGGGTATCCCTCCATCGAACGGCAGGAGTTCACAGTGCGCCTGAACGAATCCCGCACCATACGCCGTATAGGGGTCAACAAACGTCACACGATAATCACGATTCTGGTAGGTCACGATATCGGCATCACGCCCCGTTTGTCCCTGTGTAAGTCGCTCAATGGTCACAATAAGAATGGCACCACCAATAACATTCCCTGACATCATCCGGCGCGACTCAAGGGAACGATCGACTGTCACTACACCTGCAAAACCCTTTTCAGTAACCTCATTTGTGGCAAATCCGTCAGCATCCACCGTCTGAATGTTTCGTTTAACCACCAGTGACATGTCACAGAAGTCCGGATCAAACAGCACGTCAGTAACATCAAGATTTGGCATTTTTATTCCTTACGACATAAGTTATGGCGCGTCGATACTGCCCCTTATCAATCAATGGTCTGGCGTTGGTATTGCTGATAAGTTGACCAGCATCGTTTTTATCCATGACAGAACTCTCACCCGAACGCCTCGCTAACTCCCTTGCTGCACCTTTTCGCCCACGCCTGGCCCTGGCCGCGAGAGTGCTATCAGCCAAGGGAACTAAATTGGTGATGGTCATGTAGCGCTTTACGGCATTACTGGCAATTAACCCCGCCTGATTAAGTGCTTTATCTGCTGCCCCTGAGTTACCATCAAACGTGGCCTGTGCAGCCTGTTTGAGTTTTGCTATCGTCTTGTCCTGAACGGATTGAACGCCGGGTTGCAGATGTGGTCGTGCTGGGATGTTTTGAGCGGGAGAGCCGTATTCGTTTATATAACCTATCTGAGCATTACCTATCGTTACCTTCTCTCCCTCCTCCGGACTTCTGTTGCTGGTTGACTCGGGGATCCCCACCAGCACATCCTTATTACCGATAGATTTGAGCGCAGCCAGAACGCTATTCGCCTTATCTACCCGAACCTTTAAGCCGCTTTTCATAACTGCCTCCCACCAGCACCAAACATAAGAATGATCTGGTAGAACTCGGCACCATAGCGGGTAAAGTTCCAGAATCCGGCATCAGGGTTGAGCGTGGCGCTGTTGTCATAGCTCACTGAAACCTTGTCTACGCTCTTGGACGCTGCCACGCCACTGGTTGCCCCGCTACCACCTCCCATTGCCGCTGATTGCATATCCTTCGCCTGCAACGTCATGTAGTGAGCAACAAACAACTCAACCAGATAAGGAAACATATTATCCAGTAGGTTCTCATCTAAAAGGTTGTCAGCGAGTGATAGTCGAAACTGAATGGCGGCGGTAGGGTATCGGGCCTCATTCTCAAACTGAGGAAAATCAGTCCTGAACTGTTCCGGTGTCGGTAGGTTTTTGTTCCTTGGCATTTGCTTTCACCTTCGGCTTGGTCAACTCATCGATTTGCTTCTGCATCTCAAGGATGGTGTCATCACGCGCCACAAGCGCCAGTACCTGCTCATCGATTTGCTTCTGCATCTCAAGGATGGCTGCTTGCATATCGGCATTGCTTTGCTCGATCTCACCGTCAATAACTTCGGCATAAGCCAGAGTGAACCAGTGCTCAGCAACGTCTTTGGTTACTGTGTGAGTGCCAACAAGAAAGGCAATATCTGGCTGACCAGGCAGCGACAATTTAAAGGGTGTGTGTACTGCAATTTTCATCATTTCACCTTACTGGCCTCGCAGGAGGCCATCTGAGTTATTAAATACCGTCGAAATAAGCCAGTGTTTCGATGTAGGGGGCTTCAACCACGCCCAATTTCCCGTAATAGGTCACCAACTGCCACAACCCGCGATACTGGATCGGGATGCTGGTCAGTGGCACTAATGGGAAACGCACATATTTACGGTCATTGGTGTAGGCCACCATCCGATCCTTACCTGCCACACCAGCACCTTTCAGCCACTTCACCGCACGGATATTCAGAGGAATACCGTTTTGATGGAAAGCGATAGTGTTAGTGGTCAGGTAGGTCAGCAAAGATTGGTTACCCGCATCAGACACAATAACCTGTGCCAGATAGGCGTACTGCTCAGGGGGTAACAACAGGTCTTTCGGTACCACGGTATAACCAGAGGCAGCCCAGGCATCGGAAAGCACCTTGTTGATGGAATCGCGGATTTCAGCCACGGTCGATATCAGCCATGATTTAGTTGCGTTACCAATCGCTACGCCGGTGTAGTTAGCCAGACCTTTTACACCCAGATCGGTATCACCGAGATAGACCTGCTCATCGGCGTCCATATGCCATTTCAACACCATGCCATCATATTTCTGCGTGTCTATTGGGCGGCCCACTTGTTGAGCTGCGGCTAATTCAATTACTGTCCAGCCCAACTCCATCCCCCACAGCGTCAGCGGGAAACCCTTTTTATCGATATCGACGTTAACGCCCGCCAGCGCTGTCGATTCCTGGCTAACCCAGTTTTTACCTTTTGGATTGGCACCCGTACCGGCAACACCAAAGCCAGTTTTAGTGAATGAACTGATCTCATCAGCAATATTCACATCTTCACGGAATTGAATATCGCGGGTGTAAGTCGTTCCCACCAACGGCAGGTTAATCTCTGGATCTAATCGCTCCAGTTCCCCGATGAGGAATGCGCCGCTGGCATCAATGGTGCGCTGGCTGTCGTAAGTGAACATATTGATTGTTCCTTAAATCTTGTAAGAGATTTCAGTGTTACCAGCAGCATCACCGGCACCCGTGAAATAAGCGTTAGGCAGCACCACAGTAGCGTCAGCAATCGCAGCGGCCAGAACAGAACCCAGAGGGCTAGCTTCGGTGGCATCAGCAACGCGGATGTAAACTGGCGCACCTTTAACAACGCCAGCAGCCGTAGCGCCAATATTTACAGTCATGTACCCGCGCTTCAGCGCATCACCGGCAAAGTTATTACTGGTACCAATCTGGCGCACTTTGTCTGGTGTTGACGTGGTAGGGAATGGACGGACAAAGATGCCGACGATTTTGTCTGCCGTGTCATCTTCTTCCAATGGCACAAAGAAGTTGCCACTGAACTTGCCCGCCAGACCGTATTGGCTGAACGGGTTGGCTGTATTAATCAATACCGGCTCGATAGTCAGATCCTGCGGACGTGAGACTGCCCCGGCAATGCCCGCAGGCATCCGGAATAAATATGCTGTCATGAATTAGTTTCCTTTTTTAGCCCAGAACGCGGCGTTCTGTTTATTGAGGTCGGCGGCGGTAGGTCGGTGATTTGGTGCGGCGGAATCGATGGTTCGATGGTTCAACTGAGTGTTATTGCGACCCTTGGCAATCTCACTGGCAGCAATGAATGCCGCATCAAGAGACAGTTTCGGCATTTTGGCAAAATCTGGTTTGTCGCCGACAATACCTTTCAGCAGCTTCTCACCTTCGGTTGTTTTAAACGCCGAGTCTAATACGGTCCGTTTAAAGGACGACAGCTTTCCACCCTCTGGTAATTTAATGCCGGGTATAATCAATTCGGCGCGGGAAACAATATCCTGATGATAAGCGGCATCGCTGGTCAT
This sequence comes from Yersinia vastinensis, assembly GCF_044905075.1. Taxonomy (NCBI): domain Bacteria; kingdom Pseudomonadati; phylum Pseudomonadota; class Gammaproteobacteria; order Enterobacterales; family Yersiniaceae; genus Yersinia; species Yersinia vastinensis. Next base: position 1,445,792 of record NZ_CP173260.1, on the reverse strand, counting down.
GCGTCGCCCCTCTTCCTCTTCATCCGGGTCAGAGTCAGTAGTGGAACCTAACTTTTCCAGAATCGCGGCTAAGGCTGTCTCCATCGCAGCAACGCGACTTTCGATATCACCACTATCAGTAGTCGCGATAGCATCCAGCTCTGGTTCTTGCTTCGGTAGTGGTTGCTGCGGGTTAATGGTGATATTGATGGCCTTGGGCAGTTCGCCGGTACCTTCATCATTAGTCAGCTCGGTAGGGACACTTTCCATTGCCTCCTCCATCGCTGCCGCATCTTTGGTTTTAATTGCTCGGCGTAGCTTAGCTAGCCAGGTGTTATTGGTTGTCATACGTTTACTATCTCCGATTGAGCAGCGTTTCCCTGCGCGTCCCGTAGGAACGAGAGCAACATGGTTGGCTATAATGTCGTGCTGACGGGCTTTGCCTATGGCGGTTTGCTGATATTCGGCATCGTAGCCAGCCGAAATTTGATCGACACCATCATCAAGAATTGCCGATATTGCTTCGGCCTTCTTAACCACGATGTCGGCGATCATTAAATCTGATTGGTCTCCCGTACCCCGCCTGACATTTTGAACGTGACCAGCAGCGTAACGGCCCCAGTTGTCAGGGGTTACATCTTCAATGGGGTGAGATACTGTGAATGTCATTCCCTCAAAGCTGGCGAGTGTTTCGGGTTTAAATACCTCATCCTCGGTTCTTTCAACGAGTATTTCGCCATCGCTATCAGGCTCTATGTCGTCCAGCTCTTCACCACCATAAAGCTGTACTCCGGTTCGGCCTATTGGTACGTCTTTACACAATAGGCCACCGTCACTCATTTCAAAGCGGCTTTCCCCTAAGCGGGAGTTATAGAAATATTGCATGAGTCACCTGATGGATTGCGGGCATAAAAAAAGGCCGCCTTAGCGACCTGCCCAGATAATAGATAATTGTGCTGATTTAGCGACTTTTTAACATAAAGACCCTTAAGCGCACCGAGCAAATGGCTCTCACTTAAATATCATGCCGAGATGAGTAAAAGTCGGCATTAACTCCTCTAAAACTCACCCTTTAGAGCAATAACATTTTTATAACAATTTTCAGGTATTGAGGTTCAGTCGAATTTGGGGGCTAATCCTGTATTTAATCGGTTTTACCCTTCTGGGATCACAACCTCGCAGTAGCACCGGCAATTAGGCAATGCGCCTGCATGCCCGGTCATACCGTCTAACGTTGGTGGGTTAGTCCACGCGACAAACTTACCTTCCATCTTTGCATGTGAGTGCCTAACGTCACCATCTTCTGCGGTTCGCCAAATATAGCCCTCGGAACCTGCAGAGAGTGATCTGGCTTGTGTCAGCGCTGTAGAGGCCCTTCCTATTTCGGTTCGTGCAATAAGCTTTGCGCGTGACTCGGCGACGTCACCCGATTTGAATATCTCTGCTGCAAAATCTTTGCTTCTCTCACCATTAATCATGGCTTCAATGGCACGGTCATGAATATCACTCACTCTGTCCGCAGCTTCCAACGGAAGAGACTTCATTAACTTGATATTTTCCTCAACAATACTACGGGCCACCTGACCAACAGCACTGTTTGCCATGACATCACGTAACTCTAATGAAATGTCTCTCGATGCCTGACGCCACATTTCCGATTCTTTTCGGTTCACGGCATCAAACATACTACTGGCGACACCTTCAGCCCATGGGGTAATAATTTCCGCATAGCTTGATAGGTTCCGCTGGATGAGCGTTACTGAGTCATTGGAACCATCGTAAGTACCATTTACGATGTCGCCGACCATTCGCGCTATCTTGCGTAGTTGAGTTTGATATTGGACTTCTGCGCGTCGTGACTTCAGGCGCGTTGAGATCTGCGCTTTCGCCGAACCTCGGCGGGTCGATGTCTTTCGCACTCTCTATATCCTCATCGCTGATACTAGAGCCGATACCGATAATGCCTGCTTTGTCTCTTAGTTCAGTCATGCCACCCTGTAACGTCAGCAAGCCTGAATCCATCGCAGCATTAATGGTATTGACCGTTTGCTCTGCCACCGTTGCCCGGTCAGGTTCCGACATTTGCCACAGAGGATTGAAGTCAAAAGAGAAGCCGTCAGGCAATGGTGAACTAAACTCGGAGTAGTGGATCACTTCGAATAATCGGCGCAGTGGACGACGCAAACGGCGCTCTTGTTGAGTACCGATATTGTCGTAGTAGTTAGCCAGGTCAGCGTCACCGGTTGAGAACCCAGCCGGGGACTGACCAAACAAGCGCACCAACGGGATACCAATGGCACCAGCTATCTGTTGGGCGAACTGTGCCATTACGTCAGACAGGCCACCGAATGCATAACTGTGTGTTTCAAACGTATCCGTCGCATCCATAAGGGTAAGCCCCTCAGTGCTTTGAAATTGCCGGATCATGTCCATGCTTTTCATTAGCCCATCAAATGCTTTACCCCCCATCGCTACCAGCTCACGAAACTTATTGATTTTGTAGGTGCGTAAGTGCGCCTTAAAAATCAACTGTGCTGCCCCCGTAGAGGTACTATCGAAAGCGAGTAACCGGTCGAACAACCGTTCGATAACCGACATACCCCATTCGTTTTCTGTTCGTTTCTGCTGATACGGCAGGCCAACGCCATCAAGGCGAATAACTCTACTGTGGTGAATTTTCATGCTAGGAATGCCGCTGCCAGTCGTAACGACCTGGTAATATTTTGGCATGCCGAGGTCTGGCCCCATATCCGTCACTCTCTCGCTGATTGTCGGGTTAACCATCCAGCGATCGAGTACCAGCAACCCTTTAAATGCATCCTTGCCGATGGTCTCTATCCGTAAAGGTGTTTCAGGTGCTTGCCCGTCAATCATGATGAAACCAATAGAGCCACCGTATAGCCGTGACCACTTGATGGTGTCATTGAGAGCATCCCATAAAGATAATTCTTCCCAGCGCCCCTCAATCCGCATCTTGGCATCCGGAGCCATTTTAGAGGTGATGTTAATCCCCTTGCGGGTCATATCATCTGCGATGGTGTCAACCGCCGCGCCTACCAGCCACGACGACCGGTAAGCATTTTCTATCAGCTGACGGTTGCGGGATGTCCAGTTGGGTTGGTAGTTAAAATCAGCGCTTTGATTCTCGGTGCGAAGTCCATATCGAGCAGTGAGGTTTTGATAGCTATCGGTTGTTCTCTGAGGTGATGATGCCTTGCCTACTCTACGTTTTCTCGACATTACGCCCCCCCGAGCCGTAGCCAGATATCCAGCGCGTTATCCATTGGTGCATATAAAATCATTGCTGAATCCGCTAGGTTAGGTGACTTAGTGCCGTCAGGTTTTTTATCCACCACAATTTTCCCTACGCCATTGACTGAGTAGGTGGGTTGCGATAATTCAGAAGCTAATTTGGTTAGGTTTTTGAGGTCTTTCGGGATGGAAATAATTTCATCGGGATCGAACTCCATATTCTCTTTAACTGCTCGATACGTTTTCTGGAACCGGGTGCGCAGGCTCCACCATCCCTGTGCTTTAGCGTTAGCAAAGAAATCTTTATTAAGTCGCCCTTGCTGTCCGTTATCACCAGGAACCGCCTCATCATCGGGGTCGGTAACACCACCGCTACCACGGAATGGCGTGGCAACGATGTGCCGCCTGCGTTGCTCTTCGCGTTGTTCGTTGATAACCCGAGCATCACCTCGCGCACCGGCCCCCAATCCATCGGTATCAAAGCGGAAAGTTTCGAGGTTTTGTGCATCGCAAATATCAAAGGCTTTCTGTACGGTACCGAAAATATCATCGCCTTTACCGGACCACTCTTCGATGCTTTCAAGTAAGAAGCCGTGACGACCTGCAAAGGAATTGGTGTCCTTGCCCTCGTCAGCGATATCGAGAGCACCCAGGCGCTGGCCAGTTGGCACAATACCCAATACCTCATGTGCGTTTATTGCAGCCTGTACCCATGCGGACGGAATCAATACCCCCTCAACAGAGGCGCTGTAGTTGATATCAATTTCTTGTGCCACGGTAACGGGGTCGAGGTTCTCAACCTGTTTTGCATACCAGGCATCATCCTTGCGCGGGTCGTCTCGCCAGTGAAAGGTGAATACCTTAATCTTGCCGCTGTGCCGCCGCTCAGCGAATGAGTTAGCCATGCCGTTTGGCGTTGATACGTCCTGCCGACAGTTGGTAGTCGCAGACAGAGACGCATCGACCAGATAAGGCCGCTCCAAGAACGCTGACTCATCGACTATATAAAAGCTGGTACGGTCACCGCGCCCTATTCCGTCCCCCGCCTCGCCGGTCATGGCTGATTCAGTTTCAGGAAACAGAATGCGCATATGCGGGGCATGCTGTTTTAGGCTCCAGCCACCACGAAACTCAGTGGGCAGCAGAGAAATGAAATTACGGGCCTTATCGAATAGCGATTTAGGCGAACCGATCTTATCGACATATTCCTCTTTGCGAGAACCGAACCCGGCGAACACGCCACGGTTAAACAGGCAAAGCGACGAAGCCATACCAACAGTTAGCCACGACATACCCATATCACGGGTTTTCTCTGTGATGCCCGGCTCAGCACTACGCCAGCGATCAACAAACCACTCAATCCACTCTTCCTGTTTCGGAAACAAAAGGAACGGGATACGGGCAGGCAATCCCCGTTCAACGTTGCGTGGGTCAACCGTCATACCCCAATCAATAATGAACTGAGCGGGGTTGTCTTTATAAAACGCCTTCATGACCGGCAGTAATTCAGGCTGTTGGCGAATGCGCTGCAATCTTTCCATTCGCCATTCAAAAACCTGCATGTAATCCGGGTTCTTGAAGTCAAAAGGGAATGGGATTGGCATGTGATTTTTTTACTCGATAAATGCGTGAATTTCGGGACTTTTTAACATAATGACCGTTACCCGTACCGAGCGCACAGCACTCACCGAACAAGCCGCGTGAGAGGCTTATTTATCAGGGTTAACGTGTCAGAGTGTTAGATAATTGAGTGCATAAATCATGCATAAAACATCCCATATTTTGCATAGAGGATTTATCAATCTAATGGGCTATTTCTGAATGTTTTGAGGGGTGGTGACCGGCGCTGATCTCCGGCATTGACATATCAACGGGGGCCGCATCGAGTTATCGAATTGTCTTGCCATATGTCCAGAGATTTCTCTCTTTCGCGCGCATCAGCCTGCGCATTCACCACGTTATCAGTTTACCCCATAAGCTTTCGATAAGCTTCGGCGGCTTCATCTGGTGTCATACTTACAGTTTGAATTGCTCCACCATTCGGGCCGGTTAACTCGGTTTTCTTCGGTGCTTCCCACCCGCGCATTTCGGCTAATTGCTTAATAGCAGCTTTCGGATCATGCAGCTTGATTTTCAGCCCGTCTTTGCCTGCCGTCAGTTCAGAAATTGCCGCCATCTGCTCAGGCTTCAATTCGCTGGCATCTTTAAACGACCAGACCGCCTGGATGATTGAGTTGCCGTCATCATCTTTACCAACAACGTGAGTGCCAAATGTAGCCAGATCAGCAATCGACGTACGCCCCATCACTGATAGCCGCTCCATTGCCTCCTCAAAGGTCATGATGGCTTCGTTAATCGCTTCGTACTGAACTGACTGGAGGAAGGCTTGAACCTTACCATTTCTTACCATAGTGGCGGCCTTGGAGTGGATACCCTCACCCTTTGCTTTACCGCCAGCATTGCGATAAGCCTCAGCCTGTCGGTCACCATTTAGCAGACATGTGACAAACTTTTTCTGTAGTGGTGTCAGGGCATCGAAAAGCGCCTTTTGTTCTTCTGTTAGCGTCATTCCGGCCATGATTATTTCCTTTTACTGTTTGCGTGATTCCTCTATCTTTCGAATGCTCGCCTTGTCTGCGTTGCACTTCTCTATCACTGTTAGTAGCGTGTCATTCAGTAACAGGCTATTTCCCCAAGTTAATGCTTCAGGGATTTCTGGTGGCAGACAGTCAGAAAGTAAGCTTGCTGGTATCGGCACCTGTGGCAACTGAACGTATTTTACTGGCGTGCCGGCGCAAGAGGTCAGCAGCGGCAGCAGGAACAAGCTTATTAGTACAATCGTCGCCTTTAATCGCTTCTCGAATGTAAACAATGCGAGCCTCACCCTCTTGAGCAATTTTCTGTTTGTCATTCTCGTTGGCCTTGGCGATATCGTTGAATATACGAATTGACGTGGTGTAGTTTCCTAGCGTGAATTTAGCTTCATCCCTTTCACCGGTTACCGTGGTGATGGTTTTATCTTTCCCTACTGATTGAGAGTGGTAGTGAAAGGCTAACCAGGCTAATCCAGTGAAGATGGCTATCAGTGCAGCAGCGAGTATTGCGGTTATCCGGCTCATGATAGAAAAAGCGCCCTTTCTCGCTGGCGGCGCGGTAGTAATATCTCTGGGTCATTACCGGCTTTCTTCCACATCAGGAATGCGTCAGCAGCACCTTTGTAGTCGCCTGAGTTAAGACGCTTTAATACAGTAGAATTAGCAAATGCCGTTGGCCCGATATTGAATATCAGGCTGCACAGCGCATCGTATTGGTTCTGAGTAAGGGGAACTTTCACGTTTGTTGCGATAGATTTCTCAACCCAGGCTAAATCGGAGCGTAACAACTCGGATGATTTATCCTTGGTGATGACCATGCCAACAGCAACCGGCTTACCATCAACCACACCAGTGTGTCCAACTCCAACAGTCGGGATGCCGCGAGAGTCTTTATAGCCGGTCAGTCGTTCGCCTTCTTCGACTTTCAGCTTATTAATTCCGTTCTCACTGATTTGCATTGCCAGCCCCTGTCTTGTTGCCAACGATGCGCTTAAGAACCGATCCGATATAGTCAGTGCCGAGGTAGCCGATAAATACACTCGACACCATTGCCCAGCCTTGGTCGATGCTAAGTAGCACTAATATATCTTTCAAGAACCAAGCGATAATTGAGCACATAGCAGCATCAAGCATTCGTTGAGTTCGTCCGCCGCCTGCATACCAGCCACGTAGGATCGCCATAATTGCGGCAATCAACGCGCTTAGTAATTCGCCTTTATGTTCTCCAGCCCACGCAGCTATCAGCGTCCATACATCCGGGGAGTTGTGCATTTTCATATCCTGCCTCCCCATTGGGGAAATTAATCCCGGCGATTGGTCGGGTTCGTATGCTGTTGTGTAGGGAATAGCCCTGCCGCCGTGATCCATTCAGACACGGAGTTTGTTTGAGGGTGATTGGCGCTGGCGGCGGGCTAAATTATTTTAATGGGGCTTTTCGTACAAATATTCTAGCAATGCTCATGTCCCGAAAAATATTCTAAATTTCAACGTGTTGTTCTGAAATATAATCTCCATACCGAGCTTCTCAGCTAAAGCATACTCAGCCCGAGCACCTGCACTTGATTGCCACCCGCCCAGCATGTAAATGGCATCGGCGCGTTGCAGCATTGCCATGCAAATGCACATGTAGTCAGGTTGAGATAATCCGTCAGGGAGAATTGCTGGATTCAGCGGGACGTGACCAGATGCCGATATCTCTTTGGCTGCCGCATTGAATGCCGCCCGATTGAAATCAGGCAAGCCAGTCATGGGGCCAGCGATATAAGTTTTCATTGTTCTGGCTCCGGAAATAAAAAAGGCCCACCGAAGTGAGCCTTAAAGGTTGGTATGTGGAACTGAGGGTATTAGCCTCGCACGTTTCGTCCTGTAACTTTTCAGAGTTCCACATTCGGCTGGATACTGTTTCACAACGATTGGATTAACCAATCCAGTACCCATGCGAATGTAGAATGCAAAAAGCCCCGGCGATTAACCGAGGCTTCTAATTTTACCGACCTCTCAGCCAGAACGGTTGGAGTTCCAGACCTAAGTCGAAGTGACCAACTCGGCGGTATCTATGGTTAACAAGTGCCGCCGCAAAGTCTTGTTTACCGACTCAACGGATGCAATTACCACCGTTAGAGATGAATCTAGTCCATTTTTCCGGTAAATGCAAGACTTTGTTTTTATAATGTCGCCATCCGTGGCAATCATGCTCCCATCGTGTTCTATCGGGTTACTTTTGCAAGCATTGAATCAGCCACGCCCTCTTCCATTAGGCATTTCGTTACCAGCAGCTCATAGAGCGGCTTAAAACTCTCGTAGCATGTGCTGGATGCCAGTTCAGGAAGGTGTTCTCTAATAGCCTCGTAGACGTCAGAAAACTTAAGCCGCGAATATCCACGACCTGAACATTTCCCACAGGTTTTATAAACCGGAATCCCCTGTTGTTCTGATTTCTCTTTGTCCACCACAGTGCCTTTCCCATTACACCGGCATGAATTTGAAACCACGCCTTTCCCGCCGCACGGCTTACATAGCAATTTTAGTTTTTCACGCAGATCCCTATGAACTTCATACTCGGAAGGCCGGAATCCCTCAATTCCAAAACTAATGGAACCTTTAACGATCTCCCTGTTGAATAGTGGCATTGACGTTTTAGTTGTGAATACCTCTGACTCAGTGAACCCTTCCCCCTTACAGCATTCACACTCGCGAACACTGGCAGCACTCCGCGCATAATCAGCAAACGCATATCTTGCGAGTGTTTGCACGACGCTTTGTTTAATATCCTCATCGAGCTTAGAGATTGCTTTGTACTTAACGGATTCTTTCAGCGCATATTGAGTGAGACTTTCCACGGCGCGATGCGGATTACTGATCCCCTGTTTTGCCAAAAACAATTCCAGCCCGAAGCCGCTTTTAAGGTCTGCCAACCCTAACGCTGCCATGATATCGGTGCCGGTAAGTGAATCAGAAGCCGTTGCCCGTGGAGAGTCACTAATCATTGTGGATTTAGCGAAGAAGTGTTTCGTTATTGATTCCAGTCTCATTTCTCAATCCTCTTCCTGCCAGTTGTCCCAACCATCAGCCGACCATTAACAATTGCGTGGCGTTCGCCCTTCACGTCATTGGCGTACTTTTTTACCGTTGAGCGCTGAGTATTTAGCTGGGCTGCCACAGCTGATTGGTTGCCATAAGCGGCGATAAGTAACTCTGGAATGGTTTTCACATATGCGTTCACGCTGCTACCTCCTGAAAATGGGATCGCCTTTTCTCAAGCATCTTGGCTTTTTTGGTGAAGATGGTTTTAATGCGGATTAGATATGGAATGTCGAACTTGCGGGTTTCGTGGTTTGAATCTACTTCCTGAATCTTATCTAAGCCGTCACGCTCGATAAGCCCTATTCTGAACCCAGCTACATTGCCGCTTAGGTGTCGATTGCAATAAACGCATTGGGAACCAGTGTTGTGAAGATTAAAACGGAGGTGGGGTGCTGCGCCGCGGCTTCGATAGTGACCACATTCCATCGTCCCGCCGTACTTCTGTTCTGGATACCTGCCGCAACTTATGCAGGGAGTGCCTAAATATTTGATCCTCACATACTTGTTAAACGCTGCCTGGGCCTCTGCCATTCGTTGAGGTTTGGTCTTTAACTTCTCCCTCCTGGCTTTCAATTCATCTTTCTGTGTCTTGGCTAGCTGTTTATCTGCTACTGATTTCTTCTTCTGCCTTAGCTCACGGTCTTTTCTGTATAAAATTATGCAGTATTCTTCCTTGTGCTCTGGACAGCACCACCACGTTTCTACGCGGTCAGGCTTGAACCTCGTTTTGCATACTTTGCAGTTACGATGATTCGGTAGCTTGTTTATCATCAGCTTCCTCCAACATTTAGATATGCTGGGGAGTTATCCGTGTTTGCAAACTCTCCGTGAAGCTCTTTGGCTTTTTCACAATAGGCCGCATGCGCCAATTCTGGTGTTTCAAAACTACCAATGTTGTAGAGGTTTCCATTGAAGGAGATCCTAGCGCTCCATTTTCCTCCTCGGGTATTTTTAGTAACACCTATAAATCCAGTGGTATTTGATTTCCTCCTGCCTATATTTCTTACATTTTGCCCTCTAGTCGCCTCTCTTAAATTGCATAATCTGTTGTCATCTTTTATTCCGTTTATGTGGTCTATCTCACCAGATGGCCACTCTCCATGGACATAAAACCAAATTAACCGATGAGTTTTAAACATTTTCATTTTTACCCTAACCTGATTATATCCATCCTTTCTTTTGTAACCCGCAACTGAGCCAGATTTTGCTGTCGGCCCGCCCCTAAACTTAAGCCACTTAAGTATTCCGGTTTCAGGGTCATAGCTGAGCAACTCAAGAATTTCCTTATGTAACCGCTTCAGGTCACTATCTTCTTGCGATTCATTTATATTCTTATCTGCATTCGCCTTATCAATACATTTCTGATGAGCGTAAATAGAGCCGTCAGTCATTGGTTTGAAACAGAACGCGCAGACTGAGCGCTGTAGTTCAAGCATTCTTTCTACTCCTGAGTCTTAGCCAGCGTTTAGCTAATAACGGATAGATAGCGTCATATGTGGGTATTTCGCTGGCGGGGACTTGTTTGGTTGGCTTGGTTCGGTGGGATACTTTGAATTTGAGATTATCTAGTGCGATTTGTGTTGAACTGACATATCGACTCATTCACGTTCAATCCTCCATATCAGCGCCCATGCGATAAACAAAGGCCAAAGAAGCCCGGCCAATAGCGATGTGATATACACATTAGCCTTTCCCATTCGCAGTAATTGATTGCTGGTAAATTCGCAGACAATGCCAGCGACAAACATGTAAAGCGCCACTGCTATTCCGGTCATTAGCACCTCAGAAGTAGCTATAAAGTTGGTTGATAATGTTCTGGTTAGTCGTGCGCCCGAACAGGTGTTTTATTGCGGCGTTAATCATTGCGTTGTAACAGCGTTCGAACTCGTCAGGCTCCATGTTCGCGTAAGCCAAGCTCTTTGCCCTCACCTTTGTCTCGCCTTTGATGGTTGTCACGACGTCAAAAAATCCAGCCAGAATAGTCAGGTCCTTCCTGAATTCCTCTTTCTGGGTATATTCATCTGTGAATTCATAACCGGCATTCTCTGCTGCCCAGTGAGCAAAGCAGAAGCTGAAGAAGGCAAACATCTTTCGGTGAAAAGCGGGGTTGCGAGTTAACTTAATGTCGGCGGTGTAAATCTCGCCGTTTTTGAACTTGGTTAACCTTGGTAAGTCATGATCGAACGCTGGAACAAAAACGCCACCGGCATTCTTGACCATATCGATTTGCATTGGTCACTTCCGAATCATCATGATGGTTAGTCCACCTTTGGTTGCTACCTTCATCGTGTCGCCATCGGTTAAATCACTCAGATTGAAAGCGTCATACAGTTCGTTAATGGCCTTTTGCTTTCGCTCTTCTTTTCGGCTTTTATCCCATTGTTTCCAGATGATGCTAGCCAGCCATTCGCCTGTTTTAAATAGGATGTAGAGGTATCCAAGAAAAGATAATCCAGCTATTAACCAAATGGTGATGTCATTAGTCATAGTGGCTTCTCCGGCGCGGCGGCTAGCATGGCTGCATAAATATTGTCGAATTGAACGCAGAAAATAGTATCGTCGTCTAAGTCGAAAACTACATCATCGCATTCCATTGCCGCTGCCATCATTTCCGCTGTTGGATTAATAGGGGTTAGTTTCCAACCTTCCGGTATCTCCGGGGTTATTCTCCAACCTTTAGGTATTAAACATTCACCAATATCTACACGTGGCACGTTGTCAAAATTTATAGTTTCCCCAGAAACTTCAACGGCTTGTGCTAGATTTGTTTTATTTATTCCAGCCAGGGTGAAAAAGCCTAAATGGTCTTTTGATATACGGCTCATCAGCAAGCCAAGAAGTGCAGATTTATAATCAGGTATCTCCGGAGAGTTCAACTGTGGGGTTAGATTGGTCAGGCACCATGAAATAACGAAGTCGGCTTTTAACTTTTCAACTGGAAAGCCAATGTTGTACTCCTTGAATTTTTCGATTGCGGATTCAAGGCTTACAGGCTCAGCCCTCTTTGCAGCTAACGCGATGTCAATTAGAGTGAAAATCTCTCCAATGCTTGGCGCGGTTTCTTTGTTGCAATCAAGAAATGCATTTTTGATTTCGCCCAGTCTCTCTACAGTGAAACTATCTAATGCTTTCATGGTTTTGGCTCCTTCTCCGTTCTTAATGTTTCATCAAAAATTCTCATGCTTTCTGATTTAAATCGGATTACATCATCTGATATTTCTTTGAAATTAATTTTCTTTCTTGAGCGTTGTAGGGTGTATCCCCTGCTTGCCATGTACCAAAGAAAGGTATCGACGACGTAGATATGACCATCACGTGCATTTCCGTTTTCGTTAGCATTTTCGATAATCCAGTGCATTGCTTTGAACAAATCCTTTTGGTCGTGAAAGTCCCGAAACTCATTTGGTAAGTAATCACCACTTTCAAGCCAATTTCTTAGTTCACTCATTCACTCTCTCCCTTGATTTGAATACCGGCAGTGCGGCACGCCTCGATTGTGTCCTCCTTAAAATTGAATACACCGTCAGACCAATTGTACCGCTCGCAGTGTTTTGGCAACTCCACCTCAATACTTTCACGGCTGGCTTGCCATGCACACCACGCCAAATGGATGCCAAAAATTCGATAGCAGTTTCTCTCTGGCTGCCAATCAATATCTTCGCCATATAGCCCATGAACTTCTTCAAGCCATTTGTGAAACTCTTCCCGCGATTTAGTTATGTCCATCATGATTTCACCCTCTCTTGCTCTCCGAGGCCCGACATAATTTCATTCAGTGAGTTCTTGAACCAGTTAACACTCCGCGTGTACTGGTCAAAATTAGCTCCCTTTGCCTGAATTTTCGCGACGGTTATATCTCGTGCCGCATTGATTATTGCGATTTGAATTTCATCGCTTTGTTCGCTGAGTTTTTTATAGTCCATCATGATTTCCTCGGCATATTCAGCTTGGCGCGCAGTTCTGCGATGTGATCCAGCCCTTTCTCGCTACTGACTGGGATGTGAAGTTTAGGAATTTGCACCACTGGCGCGGGGATTGGCTCGCCAGCTTCGATGCGCTTCGACATGTCAGCCAGCTCTTTGCCGCAACGTTTCCGTAAGTCCTGCTCAGATAACCCCTGCACTCGCTGTTGTGAATAAAGCTTTGTGACCATCCAGTAGGCCGGATTGCTGGGCCATGGGAATGCTTCGGCACTGCTGAACATGTCACGACGCTTGGCATAGTCCATCACCATGTCATAAAGCTCATCCGCATCGGGCAGTCCAGCCACCTTCAGCGCACCTTTCTTGCACCATGCAATGAATTGACCGGGTGACGGCCAGAACGGTGATTCACTAGCTCGGGCATGTTGCATACCAGCGGATAACTGCTCACGACTGCGAATACCGTTTTCAGCAAAGGCGGCGATCCACTGACGTTTGGCAGCCACTTCATCAGCGGGATTGCGAAACGTGGTTGATACGGCGGCAGGGAATACCTGCTTCAAGTTTTTGAATAGTGCATCCACCATCTTTTCAGCTTCGGGATTCACCATCTTCACGGCTTCTGGCGCAGATCCAACCATGCGGGCCAGCGCAGAACCATCACGATTATCGATAATGCGAGTTAAGTTGCTCATATGAACTCATTCTCCCATGCCTCTTTGTCGTTCCAGTGGGTCTGGTTATTTACGACTTGAGTCTGCTGGCTGATCGGATACTTCGGTTTGAATAGGCCTTGATAGCTGTTGGCTATGCTGGCGTCGATTACGGCTGATGGGTCGTGCCCCTCGTCAAAACATTCTTTCAGGAGGTTGAACGCTTTGGTAACGGTGAGCATCGACTTGATTGGTTTCTTCGATTGTGACCGGTAGCTAACCCATTCAATCCAAGATTGCTTGTTAAGCCATTCAGGGATTTCTACAGCGAGAGGATCGAACCCTTTAACTTTCCCCTTTGGGGGATTAAGGGGGTTAGTATTTATATTGTCTTTGGTAAGACTGTTTAGGGTGTCGGGTGGTTTCGCCCAATTTGAAACCTTTTTTTGCCCATTATTATGGGTGGTTTCGCCCAACTTTTTTGGTGGTGCTTTTGTGGTGTTTTTTGGTTGTTTATTGAGCGCCCATTGCTCCAAATTGACGTTGACGCTAACAATCTTGAAGCCACCAACTTTCCTGAGGTTGATGATTCTTCTTTCTGCTAAAATCTTAAGTGCATCCGCTACATCTGAATCGTCCAACTCGGTCATATCGGCGATGTATGTGTTGGTGACCTTATCCTCAGACTTATTCCATCCGAACGTGCAATAAATAACAGCGTCGAATACCTGATGCTCTCTCCCTGCAAGTTTAAGTTTTGGCTTAAGCTTTCCTATGCTTGAAGCAACTCTAAAATAGCCTTCATCCAAGGTGGCCACATGACCTCCTGAATCATCTCTAATTACTTTCTTGTTAATGAAGTCCACTCGCCGAAGATTAGAGTTCATGGTCTTCCTCCGGCTTAAGCAGGGTAAATTGATTATCAAAGAAAACTACAGCGCCACCATCCTTGGTTAAGTACCTTACAAGTTCTGCGCCAAACATTGCCAAGCGAATTACAAGCTCATTTCTACCGCCATATGCGTTAATTCCAAAATCACTAAAATGATCTGCAACATCAACTCTTCCGAGCGATTCAAAACTAATCAGGTTGTATTTTTCTATTAAATCATTAACTGTTTTAGCTGCCCCGTCAGGGATAACTAAGTGACAAGCAGATATGATTTTTTCAATCGGACACTTAAAAAACTCTCGGTCTTCATTGACTCTGTGACGAGCTAGAATTTTGTGAATTTCTTTTTCGTGCTTTTCAGGTGAAACAGATATAAAGCTTTCAACAACTGAAAATTTTGTTGGCACACCTGTTGTTCGTGATAATTCATTAGCTCTTTGGATAGGGTGAGTTGTCGTCATTCCAACTTTAAATATTCCCGGCATGGAGTCATTCTGGAGGATATACACCCAACCATTTGCTTTGAATGTTTCGGGAAATTCCATTAATTTTTCTGTTGGTGGTTCATTCATCCATTTTTCTAAGTTATTCATTTGGCCTCCATGCGCTCAAACTCAATTACCCATACCCATGGGTTAGCCTGCCAACTTTTCGGATTATCAGCCCCATAAATAGACTGCCATAGGGAGCCGAATACATACCTAGCTGGTGAATGCTCATTAGCTGATACACCTTCAGCCAGCGCATCCTGCTCAGTGATATCATTCAACCGCTCAACACGAACGCCGGTGATTAGCAGATTGATGCGTGACGCCCAGCGCGGCATGTGGATTGATGGCACCCACTTAGCGGGGCAGACAGCTACCTCGCGCATCTCCTCAATCCAGTCATGGTCAGCGCGATACGTGAGTAAGCCACCATGCTTGTTCCAGGTCTCACGCACCCAAAGCTGATCGCCGGGCTGCCCGAGTGGGCATGAGAAAGTGTTTGAGCGAGGTTTCGTTCCGCATGCATCAGACTGAGACCAAAAGTATTTCCCGTTTTCGCTGCTATTCTTTGACTCAAGAATTCGGCGAAGCCCTAAATGTGTATTTTCGGGCTGAACCTTCATGATCCGTCGCGTCTGCGTCTTGCGGCCTGAGAGAATGGCGTTAACCATTTCTGCATTGAACAAAATAGGTTTCTCGTTCATAATTACTCCTGTGTATTGATCCAGTTAAAAATGCATAGTTATTTGCTGCTCTGAAGCCTCTGTTGCCGCAGGGGCTTTTTGCTTTTGAGGATTAAGCAGCAATCGCATCAATCGAAGTGTCGTTGCTATCTCCCTTGCTTCACTTCCCGCTATAGACAGAATGTTTCCCGACCGGTCTATCTCCGAAAACTCCAGTAACCGGCAGAACTTGCTTAACATGCTGTCTTTGCCTGATATCCAGCGGCTTATCTGGCAGCGGTCTACACCTACATGCTTCGCTGCCTCCAGTTGGCCTCTGTGGTTTATTCCATTCATGATTTGAACCTCCAGTTCTTCCGCTTTAGTGCGTGTCCGTGCGCTATCCATTTCGTATGATTTCCATGTTGTTTGATGTAGTGATGCCTCCCCGGTAGATTGGGGATTTAGTTTTGATGGGCGCTTTTCAGCGCAGAGGAGTTAATGAGCGGTGGTTATTAAGCTGCTTGACGATAGGTTGTTACTTCAAACTTAAGAGCACCGTTTGTTACTTCAGCTAAACGGTATGCGTCTTTTTCAGGTATTACAGGCTTCCACTGGGATACGGCAGCGTCACTAATTCCTAACGCTCGAGCTACTGCTCTTTGGCTCCCGAAGTGGGCAATGACTTCTTTCTTCAGCATGTCCACGTCCTTTATTGATTGCACCTATTAAGAATTCTTAAATTATTCACCGAAAGGATTCTTAAGTCAATTGAATTTAAGATTGCTTAATCATGAAAAACGAAACTGTTGGTCAGCGCATTCGCAAGCGCAGAAAAGAATTGCGGATCACTCAGGAAACTCTCGGAGTTCGCATTGGTGTGAAAGGCGCAGCTGTGTCGCAATGGGAAGACGACAAGACGGCCCCCAATGGAGATAACCTGTTAAGCCTCTCTCGTGAGCTTCAATGTGCTCCTGAGTTCATTTTGTATGGTGAAAATTCTGCATCCAATGTGGAACCAGCAAAATTAGATTCACGTATGGTTCCTGTCCTCAGTTATGTGCAAGCCGGTGCTTGGACTGCTGAGTGCACAATCCGATCTTTAGATGGGGATTTAGAATTTTTGCAAACAAATCTTGACCTGTCTTCCTCTGCCTTTGCTTTAATTATTAAAGGCCGGTCAATGGAACCTGACTTTTCAGAGGGAGATTCGGTAATAATTGATCCAGAGGTTAATCCACTTCCTGGGGATTTTGTGGCTGCTGAGAACGGCGACCATGAAGCACTATTTAAAAAATACAGACCGCGTGGGATTATAAATGGAAAGGATGTCTTTGAATTAGTTCCATTAAATGATGACTACCCCACACTGAGATCGGATACATCGCAAATTAGGATTATCGGTACAATGATGGAACACAGAAAGTATAGAAAACGCCGATAAACTTAAGTCCATCAACCCAACCCGCCTAGTTGCGGGTTTTTTATTGCCTAAAATTCAATACTTCTTAATAACTTAGAAAATAACTTAAGTTTTCTTCAAAATAACTATTGCACATAAACTTAAGAAGTCTTAAATTAAGTCCATCGAAACGGCAGGAAGCCAAAAGTACGACAGGAAGTGTTCTTTAAGATAACTGCACTGAAAAGTGCGAAGTACCAAAGCTAATGAGTTTTGGGATGTGGTGTAGCTCAACCCGGTAGAGCGCCCTCAGCAGAGGGAGGTGAGCACTAATCAAGGTTCATAACCCAGATTATCTCATGCGGTCCGGCCTGACGTTATATGGGTTCGAATCCCTTCACCACATCACCAAAGCTTATTAACCGGAGGTAACACCATGGCTCATCAAGGTTATGACAACGCCAGACAGCGCCGCAACGATAAGCGCAAAGCTCTGACAGCAGCATACAACGCTCAGCACGGCATCGTAGAACCAGAGGCACACGAAGTTAATTGCCCTACTCTTCGACTGAACCGCAAGGCTAACAGCCGCATAGAAAGCGCCATAAAGCCAATCAGCTTTGAATACAGAGCGCAAATCGAAAAAGCAGCAGAATTTCATTGTGCGATGGCTGAGAAATTAGCCGAGAAACGCCAGCGGGATAACCTGAAAGTGCGCGGTAACTTTGACCAACAGATTAACGCTCGGCAGAAAGTACGCGGTCACAGCATTCCATTGATTTAGCGCTGGGTACCGCACCAACCGTAAAGAAGCTGTTCACATTGTTAAGGGGTGAGAAATGACTGACTTGGATTATTGGGAGGAGTGTATTTCACAAGCCACTGACGGCTGTGATTTAACACTGACATCAGAGCAACTCACTTGCCTTGCTGAGGCCGTCAGCGGTGGTCATGAATGTTACGGAATGGCTTTCTACTCCCATCCAGATTCAGATCGATATGATGATATTGATCGCGAATGGAAGCAAAAGTTTAAAGCACTTCAGGCTGAATTTGACGCTTATCGTTGTAACGCTGAAACAGCGGTAAAGCAGGCGTTACGCCAGCACAGGGAAACCAACGTAAGTATTGGCGAATATGGGGAAGTGTTACGCCACGGTGGGCGTACGGAACGAATTCAATAGCTCGCATAAGCGGCCTTTTTTATTCCCTAAATTCACTGATAGAGGGTAAGACGATGGCAGATAAAGAAACTGGCGGCCTAGCATTTCCGTTTAATGATATTGGCGGGGATTGCTATCCCGGCATGACATTGCGTGATTACTTCGCGGCTAAAGCAATGGCAGCTTTAATTTCACGCTATGACAGTGTCAATATTGATAAGGAGGGTGTCGCGGAAGAAATAGCAAATAGCGCAAATAAGTTAGCAGACGCCATGCTAGCAGCTCGCAGTAAATAACCCCTCCAACTAAATAGGTGAGATATGAAGCACTACTACATGGTTTTGGATTCTAGAGCGCAATTTGATAGTAATAGCGCCGTGGTTCTGGAGTGCTTAGGCAATAATCGACCATCAATGAAAAAATTAAGTAAGGAATGGGGTCAACAAGGCGCTGTACTCGTCAGATATAATCAATCAGGAAATGAGTTAACGAACGAAGAAATAGTTGCAATCATACCTTAACCTCCCCCACTAACTCTCCACTCCCAACACTGAATAACTGACAACTGTCGGTGTTTTGCTGTGGGCCAAACACAAGGAAATGAGCATGAGTGATGAAAAAAAGGAACTGGCGCTCGTCACTTTGCCAGCCGAAAAAGTAGATTTAGAAGTTGCATTACTGAATGACAAGTTCATTGATGAGCTGATTGATAACGTTCGCAAGACAGCCGGTTCGGTAGTTGGCGACCTGAAGACGACAAAAGGCCGCGGCGTTTACATCACGATGGCTGACCAAGTGCGCAAATCAAAAGCAGCATTTGAGGTTCGCGCCAAAGAGTTGGTTGCTGAACTAAAAGCGCGCCCCGCCCTGATAGATGCCAACCGCAAAAAGTTTCGTGATGAGATGGACAAAATTGCAGTTGATATCAGAAAACCAGTCACTGAATACGAGGCTGAACAGGAACGATTAAAGCAGGAAGCTGAAGCCAAGAAGAAAGCTGAAGAGTTAGCGGCAGAAATTGAAGTGTCTCACGAAATGGCATTGCTGATGAATGACGCTTTCGACCGTGACGCTAAAGAGAAAACTGAAGAAGTTGAACGTCTGCGCAAGGCCCATGAAGAATTCATTGCTAAGGAAGCAGCGGAAAAGGCAACTCGTGATGCAGAAGAAAAAGCCCGACAGGAAGTTGCGGCAGCAGAACAGCGTGAGCGTGATGCAAGACTAGCTCAGGAACGAGCCGAACAGGCAGCCAAGGATGCCGCCTCTAAAGCTGAGCGTGATGCTAAAGAATTGGCTGAACGTGTCGAACGCGAGAAGCAGGAAGCTATCGCAGCCGAGCAACGGAAAGCTCAGGAAGCAGCTGACCGCATCCAACGCGAAGCCAAGCAGAAAGAAGATGCCCGACTAGCAGAAGAGAAACGTGTTGCTGATGAAGCTGACAAACGTGCGAAAGACGTTGAGCATCGTCGCACCATAAACCGCCAAGCCGTAGCAGACTTAATTGCAAACGGATTGCCAGAAGATTGCGCACAGAAATGTGTAGCCGCTATCGCTAAGAACCTCATTTCCTCAGTTCGTATCACCTACTAATTAAACCGGAGTAACCCATGCAACAGCTAATTTGTGCAGGGTGGCCTTGCGTGGGCTGCTCTACTAACTATTTGACCAAAATTCAGCACTCACCGACCTACCGCCTTACCTCAGCCAGCTTCACTCCTCCGCCACGCAAGAGCCTGCTGGACAAGATAGTCGAGTTTCTACGCAGTAAGGGTAATCCTCTATGACATACACCGAAATGAATGAAGCACGGAAGCTTTACAGCTCATTGAGCGAGCAAGAATTGGAACAAGCGGGACAGGTAGCCACTCGGCAAGAGAAAGAACTCAAGGTTAGCAATCTGATTAAAGTCTTTGAGCAACTGCCTGACTTTGACCGTGAGGCTTTCGGTATTTTAGTTGATGAGTACGACTTCGAAGGACTAGATACCGCGCTCTACAACGTTCTGCTTGATAACGCAAAGTGGCAGCGTGTAATGGAAATACAGCGCCACTTAGCTGAACACGACGAGGCAGCATGATGGAGCCTGGCCACTATCAAGATATTTCAAACGAGGATTATCACTCGGGGCCGGGAGTCAGTAAGTCGCAACTGGATGATGTGGCTATTAACCCCGCAATACTCACATGGAAGAAAACAGCGCCAGTAGATACGGAGAAGCTCAAGGCACTGGATATGGGCACCGCCCTGCACTGCCTACTGTTAGAGCCAGATGAGTTTGATAACCGCTTTACCAAAGCACCAGAGTTTAATCGCCGAACCACTGACGGCAAGGCAGCAGAAAAGGATTTTCTGAAAGAGTGCGAAGAGTCAGGGAAGACTGTCATGGATTTTGAACAGCACAGGAAGCTGGGATTAATGCGAGGAAGCGCCTTAGCTCACCCGGCGGCGCGATACTTTTTAGAAGCAGAAGGATACTGCGAATCGTCTATTTACTGGCGAGATGAGGAAACGGAAGAGCTGTGCCGAATACGCCCAGATAAGTTTCTTCGAAGTCAGCCAATTATCGTCGATGTGAAAAAAGTCGCTGACATGGATCGCTTCTCTCGCCACATCGAAGAATTCCGGTATCACGTGCAGGATGCCATGTACCGGGATGGTTATCTTAATCACTTCAACGAATACCCCACTTTTATCTTTCTTGCCGTTAGCGAAACAATCGACTGTGGCAGATATCCGACTCGGGTATTCCAGCTTGATGCCGACGATGTTGCAGCCGGGCACGAACTTTATCGCAAAAATTTACAGACCTATCACGAATGCCGACTCAGCAACGAATGGGGCGGTGTAGAAACCATTTACCGCCCGGCATGGGCAAGGAAAAAGAACAATGACTGACATCGCCAATATCGAACTAAGTAATGAGCCGTCCATCACTAATGCGAACGTGGCTATTTTCAGCCCGCAAAACTTAATGGCTATCCAAAACTTTGCAACTCTAATGGCAAGCGGTCGCTCAACAATCCCAGCGCATCTTGCCGGTAATAAAGCTGACTGCATGGCAGTTGCGATGCAGGCCGTTCAATGGGGAATGAACCCGTTTGTAGTTGCTCAGAAAACTCACGTAGTCAGTGGAACACTTGGATATGAAGCACAGCTAGTTAACGCGGTGATTTACGCAATGGCTCCCACCAAAGACCGGATCCATTATGACTGGTTCGGGCAGTGGGAGAACGTGATCGGCAAGTTCGCAGAGAAAACATCCCCAAAAGGCAACAAATACATTGCACCAGACTGGACGCTGGCTGATGAGAAAGGCTTGGGCATTAGAGTTTGGGCCACGATGAAAGGCGAGGATGAACCACGCGTTCTTGAGTTGCTACTGTCTCAGGCGCAAGTAAGAAATTCCACTTTATGGGCCAGCGACCCCAAGCAACAGTTGGCCTATCTCGCAGTTAAGCGCTGGTCTCGCCTGTACTGCCCAGAGGTTATTCTCGGCGTCTATTCCACTGACGAGTTGGACGGTAAGCCGAAACCTGAGCGTGACGTAACGCCTCGCACTAATGCTGACCTGAACAAGATGATTAATACGAAAAAACAGGAACCTATCGAAGGAGAATTGGAGTCTACGAAGGTCGAGGAGCGCTCTCCTGACACACTGCTTTCTGATTTTACTGCCGCCGCCAGCAATGCAAAATCAGTTGCTGAGTTGGATAAATTCTTCAAGTACAGTCAGCGCGTTCTTGCAGATCACCATGAGCAACTCGAAAAAGCCACCGACATTTACGGTATCCGCAAGGCTGAAATGGAAGAAGTTCCAATGTGAGACTGTTATGACAAAACCCTATGAACCATGGGAAGGATATGAAGAGCAGTTTATGAGGGAGGTTGCTGGATATATGCCCGGCAGCCTGATAGCTGAAAAACTTGAACGCTCTATTCAGTCTGTTTACTCAAAAGCTTCTGACATGGATGTCACCCTAATTTCAAATCGACCGGCTCGGCGATGGACAGAAACGGAATTGCAGTTACTTGGCAAGGATGCCGACGAGAAAGTAGCTAACTTAACTGGCAGGACGCTGAAATCAGTTATGTGCAAACGCACCTCATTATCCATTCCAAAAGCAGCCTAATCCCCTCCCCAATTTAACCGGCAGTCAATCTGCTGAGGACTTTCTATGTCTGCAAAAGTATACGGACTCGATAGCAGTCTTATTCATGACGCCAGTCCGAAAGACGGCTTTGTCGTTGATGTTGTGAGATTCAGTGATTACGCGGTTCTAGAGAAAAAGTGTCAATCGCTGGTTGCTGAGAATGCTGTGATGAAGGAAATCATAAACTCAGTAACCGACCTTGATAACGAACCTCAATATCACAGCGAGGGAATGGGTTGTGGTCTTGAAGATAAAGGCATCACCGACCGCTACGACGCTATGCAATATGGCTGGGATTGCGCGATGAGCCGGATATACGGTGAGGTTATTCCTTGCGCAGAAGAGTTAAGTTTTCCAGCCACGGACGCAGCGATTAACGAGATAAAGGCGTGGGGTGTTGATTCGTTTTCTGACGAACTCGGCCTATTGGCTAGTCACTACAGGACAACAACTCCGCATTACAGAATAATAAAATCAATTTTATTCCGAGCAGTTAATCTCGCCGCCAGCCTGAGGGGTGACAACTGATGAGTAACATAAAAGATAAAGTAATACTGATGGATTCGGCGGAAGCGGCAAGCATTAAAACCGTTACTGGCTGGACTTCCTCTGACGGTAGATTTTTCGGCAATAACGAAGATTTGGCTCGGTACGCCGGATCAACTCACCGAAAGTGCCATAACAACCCCGAGCACCCAATTTATCCGGTAAATAGCTATTGTGATATTTGCCACGCAGAAAAGCGGAAGGCAAAGTTCCAAGCAATGCCACGCAAACCGTGGCAAGGCGAGCCATTAACTATCGATTGTGACGATCGGTTCTTCTTCGATGCTGATGACCTTAGAGATTACTGTACGGAACACCTTGTTCTTCCTCATGAACTAGAGCTTGTTATCTGCGAACCAAACTACCCAAGTGAAATTGATGGCAGCGATTTCTTCTGCGACAGCCTGCCAGACGATGGAGAATTACCTTCAGAGCTTCAGGAGGCATTCGACGCTCTCAATGCCGCCATTCGCAAGAGTGGGCCTCTTTCGTGGTCGGCGGGCAAGTATGCAGTAATCATTCCAGACGATTTTCTTGATGCTGAAATTATTGCAGAAATTAAATCCGAGAGGGAGGCATGATGGATAAGCATATTGAAGACTTGAAGCAGTACGACACTGAAAATCGACTTGAAGAGATTATGAGTACCAATCATTACGGCGTGCATGTTCATGCTATGACCAAAGAAGCGCTACATAGCAAATCAGCAATCGCAGTAGAGTTGGCTTGGCGTGACCTTCAAATATCTAACTTGCTAGCCAAGCTGGAAGCGGCACAGAAGCTAGCACAGTATTACCTTGAGCAGCGTGATGCAGCCGAACAAGTTTCAGCGGCAGCGCTTCGTGACTGGTCGAAAGAAGGTCAACGCGCAGAGGCAGCAGAGGCGCGGCTACTTGTGCCTGTTAAGTTGTCCCTGTCTACGGTCCTATCTCGCGCCCATGCTGTTGAGCGGATTATTGCCGCTGGCTATCCGGTTGAAGGGGATGAGTGATGACTATCTTCATGGAATTACGTTGTGAGTTGCGCGGTGACGGTCGCAATGAGGATAACAATCGCTGCTGGTCAGATGACAATGACGGCCCTCAGTCACATGGCTGGGATTCTAAAAAAGGGGCTGATAAAAACGGCATTGCTTATTATAGCGAATGTTGCATCGGCGACAAGGGAGTCATGGAGGATGAGGCTAATAATTATAATGATTATGCAGATTCAGAAGATGATTGTATTCACGTAATTCCATTGTTCACAGCAGCTAAACCTGTGGAGGGCTAATGTTAATTGGTTTCGTTCTACTCGTCACCTCATGCCTTACCTGCACCGCCCAACCAGTAACAGAAGACATCTACCCTACTCAATCTGAATGCCAACAAATATCAACGCTGATACATGAGCGGCGGCCTGATGCTGTGCTTATGTGTAGCGAAGTCTATCGCTAACGCGCTTTAACCAAACCACGGACTCACAGAAACGGATTTCACTATCTGGAGATTCCCTATGCCTATTTAAATGCTCCCAGTCGAGCGTAAATTCCCGCTGCCTGCTGAATTAACAGGCCGTATTAATGACCTTATTCACAAGTATGACGGTGAAATAGGTTTCAGTGAAATCCTTGGCGTGCTGGAAATCGTCAAGTTTGGGCTGCTTAACCAACAAGCGAATGAGGTGGCTTGATGGACGATATCAGCGAACTCATTCTAACCGTGTCCCGCGCGCCTGATGACGGACGTGACCATAAAGAAGCCTACTTGTGGGACATGAAAATAAAGCAGCGGCTACGAACCGGCGATAAATCAAAGAGACCGGTACCGCGGCAAGTTGTCCCGCCCACTCCGGTAAAAACGGTGAAGTCAGTGAAAGCGAAAGTGAGAAAGATAATGGAGGCGGCATGAAACTACCAAAGATATCAAGCGGCACCCTGTTCTGGATTTGTATAATTGGGTACGCAATAGCAGCAACGATTTATACGTTTAGCGGTGCGGGGTGAATTGTGACTCCCGAAGAGAAACAGAACGCCCTCCAGTCAGCAGCAAAGAACTGCAACAACGAAATTAAAACCGCCATTGCCGCCCTGCCGGCTAACACCAATAAAGACTCCATCACCCGCCCTATCATCCTGCGCCACTACGAGAAGATAAAGCCACTTGGCTACAAGCTGGCTTGGCTTCTTTTCGCCATCGGAGTACTGAATGGTCAGTTTAAGTGGAACCGGTGATGAGATTGATAAAGAGATAAGAGGCCAGCTATGACAATCAATAAAGAGTCACTTGGACCTGACTCGCTAGTAGACATGAAATTTATTACTGCGGACACCGGCATGACATCCAAATGGTTTTATGATCTGATTAAGCGAGGGGCATTCCCAAAGCAAATTAAGCTTGGACGGATGTCACGTTGGAAGTATTCTGATTATCTTGCGTGGAAATCGAACCTAGAAATCGAACCACGGAAAGCGGCATGAAAAACGAATTGGGGGTGTTATTGGGGGTATCCATATAACACCACAATCAAAAACCCTTTAATTTAGCGACCCTCAGACAATTTAATGAAGTCAGTCGGGGACACCATTAGCACTTCTCCTACCCACGCAATCAGGTTAAGCAGTTCCTCATCCATATGATGAGAATATTGCGGATAGCATACTGAATTCTATTCATCACTATATAGCCAATGCTTGCTTCAGCTCGGGCAAAGTGTAGCGAACACAATATGGCACGGTACCACGTTCGAATAATCGGCCTTGGGCCAGTGGACCGGCATCTAAAGTATCAAAACCGAACTCGTCCAGTAATTTTGTAACCCGTTGTTTCGCCTCAGTATCATCTCCGGCGATAGGCAGAGCACGCCGATGCGGTGTTCCCGCTAACTGACCATCAACCTCGAGTTCTTTTACCCGAATGGAATTGAATGTTTTAACAATTTTTGACTCCGGCAGATGGCGCGCCAATAGCTCACTGGTTGTGGTCTGGTGCGTATCCAATTCAACCATCTGTCCATCCCGCTCAGGGTAGTAATTATTAGCATCAAGCACAATTTTGCCCGCTAACGCCGCGACAGGCACTGCACGATAATTTTTTAGTGGAACAGCAATTAAAACCACCTCGCCAAAAGCTGCCGAATCTTCAGCCGTGCCAATCTCACATCCTATTGCTGCGGCAAGACTAAGTAAGGTATCTGGCCCTCGGGAGTTACTGATCATGACTTGATGACCATGACGAACAGCCAACTCGGCAACAGCACGTCCAATAAACCCAGCCCCAATAATTCCGATTTTCATAGCAACACTCGCTTGTTGTCCGTATCAAATTGTACCTGACCACTATAATTATCAATCAAACAGTGATAAATACTCATTCAGTTGCGATTTTAGAAACCATAGGTTGTGAATCATGGATAGGCTACAAAGCATGGCGGTGTTTATCAAAGTTGTAGACTGTGGATCGTTTGCCAGAGCAAGTGAACATCTTGATATATCTTCGCAAATGGTAGGAAAGCATGTCGCCTTTTTGGAAGATCGCTTAGGCACACAACTCCTCAACCGCACGACGCGCAAACAGAGCCTGACAGAAATAGGCGCACTATTTTATGAGCGCTGTAAAGTGGTATTGGCTGAAGCTGAAGCTGCAGAATCGATTGCACACGAGCTTAATGCCACGCCTCGGGGTCGCCTTCGCATCAATGCCCCCGTGACTTTCGGAGCCTATAGTCTGGCACCGATGATGACCCGCTATCTGCACGAGTATCCAGAAGTCCACGTTGATTTGACACTCAATGACCGCTTTGTTGACCTCATTGATGAAGGCTATGAGGCGGTGATACGTCTTGGTGCCCTCAAAGACTCATCACTCATTGCTCGTTCATTAGCCCCCTACCGGCTGATTGCCTGCGCCTCGCCAGACTATTTGTTGGAGCACGGCATCCCCAAAGTCCCCGCAGATCTGACTACACATGAATGCCTCGGTTATACCTACTGGACTCATCCGCCCGAACGCGGCTGGCACTTTACCAAGGATGGCGAGGTTCATGTCATTCAAGTTAATGGGCGCTTGCAGGTGAATGATGCCACCGCATTACTCTGCGCAGCTTTACATAACGGTGGCATTATTCTTGGCGCAGAAGTCGTACTGAAAAACTACCTTAACTCTGGGCAATTGGTGCAAGTGCTGGCTGACTATCAAGCCCCCTCGCGCCAAATGCATATCTTGTTTGCAGCTAACCGGCGACCCACCCCTAAATTACGCAGCTTTATTGATTTTGTTGTGGCCGAATTTGGTCAGCCGGATTGAGTTTTATTCAACAAAGTGACCATCATCAGAGAAGCATTGAGTTAGAATTTTTCTGGTTTGTAATAACAAAATAGAAGTAAGAAGCCATATCGTTTATACGCCTAATCCGCCATCTGACTATCATTTAATGTGATAAAAAGTGTAAAATATGCACTTATTAGTACAGTAGTCTTTTATTTGTCATTTTTTTGAATTTATTTAGCTTATTTTCAAGAGGTTAACATAATGAATTTACCAAACTGTCCAAAGTGCAGTTCTGAATATACATGGCAAGAAGGGGAAAAACTCAATTGTCCAGAATGTGGTCATGAGTGGTCGCAAAACAGTGATTCAGCAGCGGCTGAAGAAGGGTTAGTTGTACGTGATGCCAATGGCAACCTGCTTGCCGATGGCGATGCCGTCACCGTGGTTAAAGATCTGAAAGTCAAAGGCAGCTCCTCAACGCTGAAAATTGGCACCAAAGTGAAAAGCATTCGTCTGGTTGAAGGCGATCACAATATCGATTGTAAAATCGATGGATTTGGCCCAATGAAGCTGAAATCTGAGTTTGTTAAGAAAAGCTGATAATTTAATCGGTCACTTCCCCTCCCGACAAAGACGCTGGCACTCAGTTATTTAAGATAAGCCATTGTTTTAATACTGGGAGGGAATTTCTCACTCCCCACTTTCCTTCCGCGTATTTCTCTCTCTCAACCTCTTTCTTGGCAACAGTCCCTAGCGCTGCATTCATTTAGATATATCTTTTTTCACCTCCCCCTCTTGCTAATTTAGATATATCGATCTAGATTAGACATATCGAAATCGTTTCGATATATCTAAAGGAGATTAACTATGTTTGGTTCAATGAAACGAAGCCGCCATTGCAGTAATGAACATCATGAAGGGCAAGGTTGCTGTGGTAAAAGAATGCATCGTGGGGGTCGTCATCACATGGCGGCACAAGGGGCAGAAGCAGTCAGAGGTGGTCGACGTGGGCGCGGTGATAAAATGCAGCGTCTGTTTGAACATGGTGATTTGCGGGTTGTTCTCTTGGCACTGCTGGATAAAAAACCTAGTCATGGCTATGAGCTGATTAAAGCAATTGAAGAAGCATCATCAGGTCTATATGTACCAAGCCCCGGGGTTATCTACCCAACACTGACGCTGCTGGAAGAGCAAGATTTTATTACCCCCGTGGCAACCGGTAATGGTCGTAAAAGCTATCAGGTCACTGAAGCGGGTAAAGTTGAATTGCAGCAAAATCAAGAGATGGTCAACACCATTTTCTCTCGATTAGCACAAGCAGAACGCCGCCCTGAAGGGAATTTGGCTGAAGGTATTTCTGATGCGATGCACCGTTTACGTCACATTTTACGCAGCAATATGGTGCGTTCAGATGTTACCCCTGAACAGGTCGTGCGCATTAATACCGCCTTGTTGACCGCGGTAGAGATTATTGAGAAAGAGTTAGCACCGCAATCAGCAGCCACCGACGAGAGTGAGCAGGAGAAAAAATAATGCCCGGTTACCGTTATCGCATCACCATTGAGCCGCTGACCGACAACAAAGGTCATCCCATTGATAAAGCCCCGGTAACGTTTGAAGCCGAGAATCATGATGATATTCTCGGCATCATCGAACGGTTACAAGCTCGGGAAGATATTGATTTTGGCAAAGAAAAAACAGCGGCATTTGCATTGGGTTTGAAACTGTTTTCAGAAACTATGATGGAGAATCGCAAGCACCCACTGTTTGCACCGCTGCGTACCGCATTTATGGATTTTATGACCAACTTGAAGAAAGGGTCGCCACGCGATCGTAACGGCAGTACCGAATAATCGTCAGTATAAAATTAAAATAGCCCCTACCTGTATAACGTGACTCGCTGGGAATATAAGCAATAAATAAAATTCCCAGCGAATGATTTAACTCAAATCGGCACCGTTACTGGCAATAACTTTTTTATACCAATAGAAAGATTTCTTCTTCTTACGAGCTAAAGACCCCTTTCCATGATCATCGCGATCCACATAAATAAAGCCATAGCGCTTACTCATTTCGCCAGTAGAGGCAGAAACTAAATCAATACAGCCCCATGAGGTATACCCCATTACCGGAATACCATCATCGATGGCCTCGGCCATCGCCTTAATATGTTCACGCAAATAGCTGATACGATAATCGTCGTCAATCTCACCTTGTGAGTTAATTTCATCTTTCGCGCCCAAGCCATTTTCCACCAAAAATAGTGGTTTTTGATAGCGGTCATACATCATATTCATGGTGATACGCAGACCGAGGGGATCAATTCCCCAGCCCCACTCACTGGCCTGAATATGAGGGTTTTTCAGTGACTTGACGATATTGGCAGCACTGCTGTTATGTTCATTCATGTCCGCAGATGCACAACGAGAGGCATAGTAGCTAAAAGAGACAAAATCCACGGTATGTTTGAGGATATCGTCATCCCCTGCTTCAGTGGCAATAGAAATGCCTTTCTCCCGGAAAAGTCGTTTGGTGTAAGCTGGATAAGCGCCCCGAGCTTGAACATCAATAAAAAACAGATTTTCACGGTCTTTTTGCAGCGCAGCCCAGACATCTTCCGGTTTACAAGTCCGTGGATAGAAATTCCCCCCAGCTAACATGCAACCAACCTGATTCTCAGGGTTAATCTCGTGCGCAATTTTTGTTGCCAGCGCACTGGCGAGCAGTTCGTGGTGCGCTGCCTGATATTTTACCTGATCCTGATTTTCATGCGGCTCAAACACCAAACCTGCACCAGAAAATGGGCTATGCAGCAGAATATTAATCTCGTTGAATGTCAGCCAGTACTTCACCAACCCATCAAACTCTTCAAAACAAGTGCGGGCATAGCGGGTAAAGAATTCAACCATTTTGCGGTTACGCCACGAACCATATTCAGCAACCAGATACATCGGAACATCAAAGTGGCACAGCGTCACCAACGGCTCAATATTGTACTTTTTACATTCGTTAAAGAGGTCACGATAAAAAGCAACCCCCTCTGCATTGGGGGTCGTTTCATCGCCATTCGGGTAAATTCGACTCCAGGCGATTGATGTGCGAAATACGGTAAACCCCATTTCAGCCATTAGCGCAATATCGTCTTTATAACGATGGTAAAAATCTATCGCTTGATGACTAGGGTAAAACTCATCCTCTCTTAAGCTAAAACGCTTTTCTTGCCCTAATTTCACGGCTAAACGGTGTGGTCCATGAGGGATCATATCCACCGTTGACAGCCCTTTCCCCCCTTCAAAGCAAGCGCCTTCGGCCTGGTTTGCGGCTAATGCGCCGCCCCATAAAAAACCGTCGGGAAATATTGATGCTGCCATTAAGTACCTCTTTAATTTAGTTAATTTTTACTGCACTGTGCGAAACAGCAGGGTCTGCTACAGAGGCAGAGTCCCCTTCATTGTCTTCCACAGGAATATCTTCAAATCCCAACAGTAATGTTGTAATAAATGAAATAACTATCGCCAGAACCATGACACCAAACACCCACACAATACTCATTGGGTTTGCCGGGTCGAAAAATTGTACACTAGTAAATAGCCCAGGTGATGCCATTGAGTGGCTAGCCAACCCACCAATACCCGCCACCGCACCACAAATAAAGCCACTGATAAGGCTGGCGATCAATGGCCGCTTGAGGCGCAATGCCACACCATAAAGTGCCGGTTCAGATATACCAGCAACAATCGCTGAGGCCGCCGCAGCCAATGCGGTTTGGCGCAGTTCAGGGTTCTTGGTTCGCCAAGCCACCGCCAGTGAAGAACCACCAAGAGAAAGATTAGCGCCAATTTCTGACGGCATAACCATCCCTTCTTTCCCAGTCTCGGCAATGGTTTGGATGATGGTGGGGGTAAATACACGGTGCATGCCTGTCATCACCAACAACGGCCAGAGTGCGCCCATAATCGCAACAGAAAGCCAGCCCAGATAGTCATGAACGGTGTACACCAGAGAGGAAATACCACTACCGATCCAGATCCCCAACGGCCCGATAAACATGATGGCAATCGGCGCTGAGATCAGCACAATCAGCATCGGTTTCAGGAAGTTTTTGGTCACCGCCGGTGTAATACGATCGACCCATCTTTCAATATAAGACAACAGCCAAGTCATACAGAGAGCGGGAATCACGGTATAAGTGTATTTCACGGCCGTGACAGAAACCCCCATAAATTCCACTTGCTGCCCCTGCGCCGCTTTCGCCATTAAATCAATAAAGGCCGGATGAACCAGCACACCCGCAATAGCAATGGCTAACGACATGTTGGTTTTGAATTTTATCGCCGCCGAGGCCGCCACCATCACTGGTAGGAAGAAGAAAGCCCCGTCACCAATGACATTGAGGATAATGAGTGTTGATGAACCTTTCTCGAAGATGCCAGTCATATCCAGAATCATCGCCAGCAGTTTCACCATCGAACCACCGATGATGGCTGGGATCAACGGTGACATCGTGCCAATCAGCGCATCAAGTATCCCCGCCCCAATTCGCTTTAACGTAATTTTATTTTTCTGGGGTTGTGTATTGGTGGGCAATATACCTTCAGGAAGCAATTTGATCACTTCCGCATAGGCTGAAGACACATTATTCCCGATAATGACTTGGCACTGGTTTTCATTGCGAACTACTCCCAGCACACCGGTGATGGATTTCAACTTTGCCAGTTCAACCGCACTATCGTCATTGAGTACAAAACGTAAACGCGTCATACAGTGAGTCACTGCTGCGATATTATTCGCCCCACCAATGGCATCGACGATTTGTCGAGATACAGCAGCAAAATTTTTTGACATGAGTGGCAACTCCCCGTAATGACGCACGCCGAGCTAAGTGAACTCTTTGCGGCTTAAGAGAAATGCCCCTTGCCAGCATAAATTCATAATTAGCTATAATATTCATATAGTTATAATTTGGTTACCAACGAAAAATTGTTCATATTGTCATTTTCGACCCAATAGGTAACCGGTTCCACATGAGAATCTTAAAATATGAGGTAAAATTCAATAGGTGAATTTATTCAATTTTAATTCTGTGATAGTGATCGTCATTAGAGGGTGATTTTTCAGTGTCAAGGACATCAGTTTCGCTACAGAACCTGACGAACCCTCGCAACTTCAAGAACGAAAGGTATAGAATAATAATAATTTTCAATGTGTCAGGAAGGCCTATGTCTACAATGCAAGAAGTGGCAAAGAAAGCTGGGGTGTCAAAAGCCACTGTTTCGCGTGTTTTGTCGGGCAAAGGTTATGTCAGCGAAGCGACTAAAGAGCAGGTATTTAAGGCAATAGCAGAGACAGGATATCGGCCAAATTTACTGGCCAGAAATCTGGCCACAAATAAGTCTGAATGTATCGGTTTTGTCGTGACGAATACCCTGTATCAGGGGAGCTACTTTAATGAAATACTTTCTCAGGCTGCGCAAAAGTTAGAAAGTCATGGCCGGCAATTAGTGCTGGTTGACGGGAAACACAGCGCAGCAGAGGAACAAGAAGCCATCCAATTCCTGCTCGATTTGCGTTGTGATGCAATCATAATCTACCCACGATTTCTAACTGTTGATGCCATGGACCTTATTATTGATAAATATAAGCAGCCCATTATGGTGGTGAACAGAAAGCTCAGAAAAAATCATAGCCACTGTATTTTCTGTGATCATCAAGGGTCAAGTTATCATGCAACGCAATATCTTATTGAGCGAGGCCACCAGAATATTGCATTCATTACAGGTTCACTGGATTCCCCCACGGCAATAGAACGCCTTTCGGGGTACAAAGCCGCATTAGCTGCATCTTCTTTGCCGGTTCAGGATGAGCTAATTGTGCAAGGGAAATGGACGCCTACTAGTGGAGCATTAGCGGTAGAGCTGTTGTTAGACAGCAACGTTCCCTTTAGTGCAATTATTGCCAGTAATGATGATATGGCGATTGGTGCAATAAAAAAATTAGATGAAGTGGGAATGAAAGTTCCTGAAAATATCTCCATCATCGGCTTCGACAATATTCCTATTGCACCTTTCCTACGGCCCCCACTATCGAGCATAAAAGATCCTGTCAGCGGTATGATAAATGAAGTTATCAATCGACTTATATCTATGCTAGATGGCGGATATTTATCAAAGGAAAATATATTTCAATCCGAGCTGATTATCAGAGATTCTGTCAGTAATGGGCCATTTTTCAATTCAATGGAGAATAAGTCATCGGTGGAAAATGCTCAGTAAAAAAGGAGCCAAAGGCTCCTTTTAATCAAGTAAACAGTGATACTATTTAACGCGCACACCTTCAACTGACAGAATCAGCTCGACGTCTTGTGACGCTGGCCCCAAGTCCGTGGTGATATTAAAATCCTTCAGCTTAATATTACCGTTAGCTTCAAAACCAGCACGGTAACCCCCCCACGGATCATTACCCTGACCGGTTAATTTGCTTTCCAACGTCACAGGCTTAGTCACGCCATTTAACGTCAGATTACCTACCACAGTATAACCGTCTGCGTTCTTCTTCACTTCTGTTGACTCAAATGTCGCCTGTGGGAATTTACCAACATTGAGGAAATCTTTACTGCGTAGATGCTTATCACGCTCGGCATGATTGGTATCTACACTGTTTGTGTTGATCACGACGTTGACTTTATCAGCTGACGGATCCTTTTCATCGAAAGTAAAAGAACCATCGAAATCGTTAAAACTGCCGTATAACCAGCTATAGCCTAAGTGTTTAATGCGAAATTCGATAAAGGCGTGTTGGCCTTCTTTATCGATTTTATATTCAGCGGCTACGGCGCTACCTGCGGTAAACATCAGTGCGCCTACAGTCAGGCCCAAAAGGGTCTTATTAAACATGCTTAATTCTCCATAATACAGTTGGTTAATCGGTGCTACGTCCCAGCATCCGTTTAAGAGTCATATCACCATCAATAAAGTGATGTTTAATTGCGGCCAGTCCATGTAATAGTGAAATCACAACAACAGCCCAAGCTAGATAAAGATGCACTGTCCCGGCAATATCCGCTTGTTCAGGTAATCCGGTTAATGTTGCCGGTACGGAAAACCAACCAAATATATTGATAGGTTGCCCATCAGCCGTCGAAATTAAATAACCGCTGAACATAATGCAAAATAGAAAAATATATAAAATAACATGCGCCAATATCGCGCTAACTCGAGTTAAACGGCTATAACTCGATAGTGGCTTTGGTGGTGGTGAAATAAAACGCCAAATTACACGAAATAACATCACAGAAAAAAGGATACACCCGACGCTTTTATGTATTTCAGGTGCCTGATGATACCAACCATCGTAGTAGCCTAATGTCACCATCCATAAGCCCAGAGCAAACAGTGCATATACTGTTAATGCCACTAGCCAGTGGATACTAATAGTGACGCAACCAAACTTCTCCTTGGTATTTTTCCAAAGCATAATGATTCCCTTTTGCTCAATTTATAAAGCAATAGTCAAACATTATGAAACATAAAATCAACACTTATTTGATATAAGATATATTTCACCGACAGCCGTCAGTTATTTTGCAAAAGTTTATAATTACTCGGTCAATATAATTGTTGAACTTTACTTAACCTGACATAAGCACAACAAACCAATACATGGCAGCAGCAAAAAATAATGCCATTATAAGAAGCTATAATGGCATTAGAGGCGGTATTTCCTGTACATTATTGTCGGTAAAAAATACAAAATACGCTACGTTATACTGAGAAACCGAGATAAAGATAGATGGCTAAAACAATGCTCGCGGTGGCAATGGCATAAGGCATTTGTGTGCGAATATGCTCGATGTGGTCACAATCTGTTGCCATCGATGCCACGATAGCATCCCCAGATATGGGCGATGTCATGTCCCCAAAAATAGACCCGGCAATTGCTGCACCAATCATATATTCCACAGGTATACCAACCGAAACACCCAGTTGCACACCAATAGGGATCATGATGGCAAACGTTCCCCATGATGTCCCCGTCGCGAGCGACATAATGGCACTGATAATAAAAATAAAACCAATGGAGAAACCGGGGGAAATAACACCAGACGTGATAGCTGCAATATATTGTCCGGTATTAAGATCCGCAGAGACATTACCCATTAAAAATGCCAATACCATAATTGAGCTGATCTTAACCATGCTGGCATAACCGACATACAGCTCTTTAAAGAAGGATTCTATATTCAGAATTCGTCGGCCACAGAACCAAATAAATGAAACGGTTGTCCCGAACATCACGGCGCTATAAACCGACATAGAACCGCTGCCCTTCGTAAAATCACCGTCACCAGTCACATAAAGTGCAACCGGAACAGCAATGACAGTCGATAGGATAGGGATTAGGAAGTTAAGCAATGAATTACATGCCGGATGATCAATGACTTCATCTTCTTCTTTCGCGACATGAACATCCTGTTTACTAACGAAATTTACTTCCGCTTTCTTCATCGGCCCCCAAGTAGCACCAGAGAAAATATAAAATAGCACTGAAGCCAGAGAGAACCATGCCATAAGATTCCACACCATTGATCTGGCAAGAATTTCAAATGGTTGGCCATCAATGTAGCCTTTCGCTATCTGGACACCGATAACCCCCATCATAGCGGCGCCCCACCCATTAATCATTGCCGAGGAGCAAACAGAGACACAGGAAGTTTGAATAATGTAAGACATTTTTTCCGGTGACAGGCCGTATCTTTTTGCCAGATCTTTGGTCGATGCCCCAGCAATAAGTTGGTTAATCGAACTTTCGATGAAAATGATTGAAGTAATCACCATCGCCAGTAATTGCACTGCTTTTTTATTGGTAACAAATTGGGTCTTTTCTGTTAAGGCGCGAACTAAACTTCTCACCCCACCAGTCACGACAATTAAGCGCATAATTCCGCCAATCATCACCATAAAAATAACAGTACGGGTATTTCCTGGAGAAGAGAACGTATCAATAATGCCATTTAACGTCCCACTGATTCCCTGAATAATATTGTGGTCGTTAATGACCGTAAATCCAACAACTATCCCCATAAGTAACGACAGTATGACTTGGCGAGTAAAGATGGCCAAACAAATCGTGACTAATGGAGTTATAATTGTCCACACGCCGTAATCATGCATATAACTACCCTATTAATTATTGTATAAAGGAAAGGGCTTGCTCTGCGTCTGCTATTAAATCATTAATATCTTCGATGCCTATTGAAAGGCGTAGTGTTGTGTCGTATATGCCAATATTTTCCTTTTCTTCTTTGGACATAGAACCATGGGACATTGACGCAGAATGGTTGACCATACTTTCAACTCCCCCCAGAGACTCGGCTAAAACGAAGTAACTTAACTTGGCAATAAAGGTTTTTACCGCCGAGATATCACCTTTTAATCGAATGCTGACGACTGCACCGCCAGAACGCATTTGTTTCTTACATAACTGATATTGAGGATGAGATTCCAACCCAGGATAATGAACATCAAGTACCTTCGGATGTTGCTCTAAAAACTGAGCCATTTTTAAGGCATTGCTACATTGACGCTCCATACGAACATCCAATGTTTTCATGCCCCGTAATGCCAGATAAGCATCAAACGGAGAGGCAATAGCCCCGACGGTGGTTTTGCAAAAATCGAGCTGTTGTGCGATATCCTGAACATTCGTAATCACTGCACCGCCAATTAAATCAGAATGCCCACCAATATATTTACTGGTAGAAAGCATAACGATATCCGCACCGAGGGTGAGAGGACGTTGGTTCCAAGCGCTGGCAAAAGTATTATCCACACAGCTCATGATGCCTCGCTCTTTTGCAACCTGGCACACCGCTTCAATATCAACCAATTCCAACAGCGGGTTCGTCGGTGTTTCAATCCAGATTAAACGGGTATTTTCTTGGATATGGTTATCCACTGCGGCAAGATCATTTAGATCGACGTAGCTAAATGTGGTACCTGATGTTTGTTTGCGCAGCCGCTCAAATAAACGATAAGTACCGCCGTAAACACCTTTCATTACTAATACATGGGAATCTTTAGGAAGCAGTTCCAATATGAGCGCAGTTGCAGCCATACCAGAAGCGGTTGCCGTTGCATAGATTCCGCCTTCTAATTCAGCCAATGCCGTTTCATAGGCGTATCTTGTTGGATTACTGCATCGGGAATAACAAAACTCACCTTCCTCACCTAAATTTGGCTGAATAAAAGAACTGGCGGTAGTAATTGGTGGGAAAATAGCATTATTACCACGATCAACTTGATCTCCTGCATGGATCACCAGAGTTGCAATTGATTTTGTTTTCTTCATTATTTATCCCTTAAATTTTAACGATAGCCAACCGCTCATTATAAATAATGATGCTAGGCTTCACTGTTAAACAGTACTGCTTATTTTATTTAAGCGTCATTATACTGATTATTTCTTTATCCGTTTGTCTCATTGGTGATAAAACTAATTTACATAAATTATTAATAGAGCCTTCTACGTCGCAAGAAACAATACCATCACGCTCACCGACCACGGTGTTTTGCTGTGCCATTAATACTGATTTAAATGCACAAGCTGTTGCAGTAGAGACTTTCATGGCACAACTATTTGATGCACCATCGCAAATAATGCCGCTGATATCACTTATCATATTGCTGACAGCATATGAAATTGTCTGATAGTTCTTGGTCAACAGCCAACTCATTCCTGCGGCGGCCCCCATGGCAGCCGTAGAAGCTGCACACAATGCAGATAGTCGGGTATAACGCATGTGAATTGAAATAGCAGCCAAGTGAGCCAATGCCAGCGCCCGAGCCAATATTTCATCGTCAACGTTAAGGTGTTTGGCAAGTGTCAGCACCGGCATCGTCACCGTAATCCCCTGATTGCCCGAACCGTAATTTGACATCGCAGGTAAAGGTGCCCCCCCCATACGCGCATCTGAGGCTGCAGTCGTATTGATTAACATTTGGCTCAATAAATCAGCACTGATAAAACCGTTTTTTCTGGCTTGTACCAATGCGCCGCTGACGTTCAAGCCATAATTTTTCCTTTGCCCTTCATCAGAAAGTGCCGAGTTGACTTCTGCACTTTTAAGCATAAACATAATGTCTTTTGCGGCAACTTCAGTAATAAATCTAAACGCATCGAGTAGGGAGAACTGAGGTAACTCAGTGCTCTGAATATTATTTGTCATTAAATCATTTGTGAGGTCTTGTTTAATATTATTAATATAAAGTTCAGTGATATTTGTATGACTACCTTGAATAACAACCCGGCACTGTTCGCAAAGGCTATATACAGTAATATCAATAAAAATAAAGTCCTCAGCCTCAAGTGTTTCTAAACGCACATGACCTGATTCATTAAGTCGATAAGCTTCAGCTATTTGTGCTGTAGTAATATCTTTTAATACCTCCAACCCTGCATCCGCATTACCACCAATCGCTCCTATTGCGGCTGAAAGCGTAACACCTGAATAAGCCGTCCCCGGAATAGTGACCCCCATCGCATTTTTATATAGGTTCTCCGATATATTCCCGACAATCTTGACCAGTGGCTCCTTAAGATATTTAGCCGCTACCGCAGCAGCATAGGCAATAGCAATTGGCTCAGTACAACCTAATGAGATTTTCACTTCTTTTCTCAACCAATCGAGTAATTGTTGATGCGTAATTTTTTGCATTTTAAGTTATTAGTGAGTGATTTTATTTATTTTCATCTTATGGTTTTATAGAGAGAAATACTTTTCATTATTTCCTGTTGTTTTTGGCACGTGGAGAATTTTGTTCTCTTTGAGAAAAGATATTAAAAAAGATAAAATACAATAAAAACACTTAAAATACAAATAGATAAATAATCAAAACCCAATAAAAACAACCACCAGTGAGATACTAGTCACAAAACAATAAAGAGAATATTTTCCCCTTTGGCAAACAACTTATCGACCAAGAACGTTTTTCCTGAGGTTTTAAGCGTTAAAAGAAGTCACCATGACTCCAGAACAAAAAAGGCGAGAATATCTGAGTATTCTCGCCTGATATCACAACAACTGCACTTATGCGTTATTTAAATAACCCACGCAAGTTATGCGGTTCGCAACGTAAGTATTGAGGTGCAACTTTAATGGTAGCGCCTAATTTAGCCGCCGCATGCCATGGCCATCTTGGGTCATAGAGAATACCACGAGCCAGTGCAATAAAATCAGCCTGCCCAGTGGCAATGATAGCTTCTGCCTGTTCCGGTTCAGTAATCAAGCCTACGGCCATTACTGGGGTTTTTACGGCTTCGCGAACTTTCTGTGCCAATGGCACTTGATAATTCGGGCTAACAGGGATTTGCTGATCCGGCGACAATCCCCCACTGGAAACATGAATATAATCACAGCCTAACATTTCCAATTGCTTTGCCAGCACGATAGATTGCTCAGTATCCCAACCCCCCTTAACCCAGTCAGTGGCTGAAATCCTCACTCCTACGACAATCTTTTTGTCGATGGCTGTACGGATTTCATGGAATATCTCGAGCACCAGCCGCATACGATTTTCCAACGATCCGCCATAATTATCGTCGCGCTGATTTGATAACGGCGATAAGAATTGATGCAATAAATAGCCGTGCGCTGCATGGACTTCAATCAATTCAAATCCTGACTCAACTGCGCGTTTTGCCGCAGCAACGAAAGCTGATTTTATCTCCGTGATACGCTCAATAGAGAGTGCCTGAGGGATATGACGATCACCAAAAGGCAATGCTGATGGCGCAACAGTTTGCCAACCACCTTGAGCAGTAGGAAGTTCATTGCCCCCAAGCCAGGGTAGATTAGAAGATGCTTTACGCCCTGCATGCCCCAACTGAATACCCAATTTGACCGGCGAGTAACGGCGAATAGCCTCGACCACTGGACGAA
Organism: Yersinia vastinensis; assembly: GCF_044905075.1. Classification (NCBI taxonomy): domain Bacteria; kingdom Pseudomonadati; phylum Pseudomonadota; class Gammaproteobacteria; order Enterobacterales; family Yersiniaceae; genus Yersinia; species Yersinia vastinensis. The sequence goes on along the minus strand of NZ_CP173260.1, from coordinate 1,405,819 downwards.
GCGCCTGCGCATGCTCATCATCCCAAATCCCGAGGTCTTTATCACTGATGCGCCCTTCTGGCTCCACCGCAGTAGCTTCAAGAATTAGCAAGCTGGCACCAGATAACCCCAAATTACCTAAATGAATCATATGCCAGTCGGTTGGAAACCCCCACTGCGCCGAATACTGGCACATCGGGGCGACTACAATTCGGTTTTCCAGCGTCAACTCACCCAGCTTTGCCGGAGAAAATAATTGGCTCATACATTTACCCCTAGATTGCTTATTCCCGTGCGGCCTGAGGAGACTGCTGCAACGTCCAGTTCAGTACTTGTGCAGCCAACTGATTGCTAGCCAAACCAAAAGCCTCAACAACTTCATTCATTTGTGCGCCTTTAATCGGCTGGCGGATTTCAAAATGGCGGGTCGCAATAATTCGACGGTCAGAAATCCTTACCAGACGGGCATCGAAGCTGATTAGCACTTCACTGCTCCCTGCCTGATATACCCCTTGAAACGCCGATAAATCGCCACTCAACTCAACATCAGCCTGAAGGCTGTCATCGTCACTGCTGACGGCGGGAATACGACCATCAGTGCGGAACTCTTGAATCAGGCGATTACGTACCAAAATAGGTGCAGGGTCAGTCCAACGTGAGTTTTTATAGACCGCGATTTCCTGCCCATCTGGCTGAACAGCAATACGTGAGCTATTAATAAACTGATTGGTCGCGGGTTGCGAAACCCGTAATGACCAGTTGACTGTCGGCGCACGCGACGTATTTGCCGCAGGTGGTACGGGCAATAGATAGACTTGTGATACTGGCGCACTGGGCAAAATAGTACAGGCTGACAGTAACATAACCAGCATTGATGCCGTCAATAACCCTGCACCACGGCTAACAACATGCATTACCTTAAGAGATATCATCGAGGCGTAAACTCCTGTGTTCTTTCACGGCCACGCAGCAGAGCCGCAGGGTTTTCTTCCAAACGAGAAACAGCGGCACGCAATGTCGCTAATGTTCGACGTAACTCATCAACAGCCGGCCCGAGTTCATTCATCCCTTGCATACCATTATTGAGTGATGTCTTATTTTCATTGACCAATTTATTGAGGATGATGCTGGTATTTTGCAGCGATGCCATGGTCTTCGCAGCATCATTAACCAACTGTTTTCCCTGACCATCCATCAGTCCATTAGCATTGCGCAGCAGGCGATTAGTTTGAGTTAACGTCTCATTAGCTTGCTTACTGGCCAGCGCCAATTGTTGCAACATGGTACGAATGTCTTGGCGTTGATCAGCCACCGTCTGAGTGACCAGAGAAAGATTATCCAATGTGGTGATTAGGCGCTGTTGGTTATCCGGTGCCAGCAGTTGATTAAGCCGCACTAAGACTTCATTAGCATTGCCCATAAAGTTCTCACCGTTAGCCAGTAACTGACTCATCGGCGACGGAGTGGCGATAATAACAGGTACTTCGCCATCTTTGCTTTCCAGCATGGGGCTGACCTGACTGCTACTACTGAATTGAATATTTGACGTTCCAGTAATGCCCGCAACCGTCAATCGGGCCTGAGTGTCTTCGCGGATGGGAGTGGATGCAGACACGCGGACACGTGCCCAAACCTGATTAGGGTTATCTCGGTCTAGGCGCAACTGAGTGACTTCACCGACTCGAATACCGCTGTACTGCACAGTGCTGCCCTGAGACAGACCACTCACCGGTTCGTTGAAAACGATATCGTACAATTTGAATTGGCGGTCAGAGCCAGCGCCGGTCAGCCACAGGCAGAATAGCAGTGCGCCACTGACCACAATGAGAGTGAACAAACCAATGACAACATGATGGGCACGGGTTTCCATTTACAACCTCTCTTCAATATTCGTCGTTGCCGCCTGATAAGCAGCCCGGCCACGTGGGCCATGAAAATATGCTTGAATCCACTCATCATCCGTCGCGGCGACGTTATCTAAGGTATCAACCACCAACACTTTCTTCTGCGAAAGCACCGCGACACGATCACAAAGGGTATAGAGCGTATCCAGATCGTGCGTGACCAAAAACACCGTCAGATTCAGTGCATCACGCAAGGTGCGAATCAAACTGTCAAAAGCGGCTGCACCAATAGGGTCAAGACCCGCCGTCGGCTCATCAAGAAAGACAATATCCGGGTCTAATGCCAACGCACGAGCCAGGGCTACGCGCTTTACCATGCCACCGGACAGTGACGCGGGATATTTGCTACCCGCCCCCGGCGGTAACCCCGCCAGCGCCAATTTAACCTGTGCCAACTGCTCGGCCTCAGCCCGCGACAAGCCGGCATTTTCGATTAATGGCAAAGCTACGTTCTCTGTCACCGTCAGAGAACTGAATAATGCTCCTCGCTGGAACAACACGCCAAATCGCCGTTCTACCCTCGAACGAGCTTGACCCGATAACGTCATTAAATCTTGGCCAAAAACATGAATCTGCCCATCAGTTGGACGGCGCAGCCCGACAATACTGCGCAACAGCACCGATTTGCCGGTACCCGAACCGCCCACAACCCCCAGAATTTCGCCGCGCTGGACATCCAGGTTCAAATCTTGGTGGACACATTGTTTTCCAAAGCAGTTCACCAGATGACGAATTTGAATAATTGGCTCTTGCGTCATATGGCTTACCATCCCATTTCCATGAAAAATAGCGCCGCGACGGCATCAAGTAAGATCACGACAAAGATTGAATGCACCACACTGGTGGTGGTGTGCACACCAACAGACTCCGCACTGCCGGTCACTTTGAACCCTTCAAGACAGCCAATAATAGCAATCAGGAAAGCAAAGATAGGCGCTTTGCTTATCCCCACAAGAAAATGCTGTAGCCCGTTGCTGTTTTGCATAATCGACAAGAACATGGTCGGTGAAATATCGAGCGTTAAAGCACATACCACCATCCCGCCGAAAATACCGCAAACCATGCCAATAAACGTCAGCATCGGTAATGAAATCAATAGTGCCAATACCCGCGGTAATACCAGTAACTCAACCGGATTCAACCCCAAGGTTTGGATGGCGTCGATCTCCTCATTGGCTTTCATCAGGCCAATTTCAGCCGTAAAAGCACTGGCGGTACGACCCGCCATCAAAATGGCCGTCAGCAGGACAGCAAACTCACGTAGAAAAGAAAAGACAACTAAATCGACAGTAAAAATACCCGCCCCAAAGGTGGTTAATACCGTGGCACCGAGGAAAGCAATGACTGCGCCGACCAGAAAAGTCAGCAACATAATGATAGGAACAGCATTGAGGCCAATTTGCTGAATGTTGGCAATCAGTGAGGTTATTCGCCAACGAGAGGGCCGAAATAGCGTGCCCAACAGCGTTTCAAGTGTCAGGCCGACAAACCCCAGCAACGACTTGAAATCTTGCCATAAATTGTCAACCGAGCGCCCCGTATTCGCCACTAACTCAAGCCAAAATGCCGGTTTCTTGTCTGATGGCTCTGGCGCGATATCCGGTAAAACCTGACTGACCGTCTCCAATAATACCCGACGTTCCTGCGGCAACGTTGGAGCGAGTTCTCGCAGATGGCTAACTCGTTCCTCACCAAGCAGCAGCGCTAACAACGTCGCGCCAGCAGTATCCAGTGCCCCTAATTGGTTGAGATCAAATACGACACCATGAGGCATATTTGACCGTAATTGCGTGACCTTAGGTTCCAGCGCTGTGTAATGCGCCAGCACCCAATCTCCAATAATCGAGACCCGGGCAGGCTGGGCCGAGCTGTCAATATTAAGTTGTGCTGCAAACTGCCGCTCTGTCATAGAGAAAGCCTTACTCTTTATTGGAATACGGTTTTGACATCATCCACATATCAAAAACCAAGCCACCACCTTAAATAGGTATATCACACACTTTAGTCAGAGTAATGACTAAAGAGTAAGGGCTTAAGTGCAAAATATCTCTGTTGGTTGAGTGCCAACGCTAAAGCAGCTTATTGTTGGCATTATCTCCGTTGATTTTTACCCATTGCGATACTTTTTTCCTCGGCATTGAGAACCAAACAACAATAGCGAGCAAGATTAATAGTGCACTGGCGGTGCCTAATACCAAACTGTGTGAGGCGGAAAACGCGAGTTTGGCACTGGTGAGCAAAGCATCATATCCACCAAGATGATTAATCACCTGAATAGTTTCGCTAATAGAAGCGCTGGCTTGCTCAGTCAAACTGGTGGGTAAATCCTCCGGTAACACAATAGAAGCGGTATAAGCCCGCGATAGCATCAAACCAAAGATAGCCACTCCCAATCCTGCACCCAGCTCATAAGCCATGCCTTCGACCGCCCCTGCCGCGCCTGCTTTTTCAGGTGGGGCCGCGCTCATAATTGCCGCAGTAGAGGCCAATAAAGAAGCCTCTATGCTGAAGCCCAACAATATCATCCAGCCCCATGCCTGATAGATCTGCGTGGCAAAATCTGTCCAAGCTAATCCTAGAAAACTTAATGAACTCAATGCAATACCTGCACTTGCCACCGTGCGTAACCCTAACTTGGCCACCAACCAGCCAGAAAGCGGCCCACTCACGCCACTGGCAATCATTAATGGCAGCAAAAATATACCGGCTTCGAGCGGGCTTTTGCCTAGAACAAACTGTAATTCTTGGGTCAGAAGTAATTCAAATCCCACCAGCGTGATCATCGCCGTCATTGCCATGACCATACCGACTGCAATAACTCGCTGGCTTATCAAACGAAAATCAATCATTGGGGCAGATGTGGATAATTGGTGACGAACAAATGCAAATAACATCCCCCCCCCCACGATGGCTGTCAGCGAGGTCGTTATAGGGTCACTTCCCCCTCGCAGCCCGGCTTTGGCGGCATAGACCAGCAGCAAAATGGCCGTAATCAAGACCAATGCTGGAGCTAATTTCCAAGTCTGTTCAGTGCGTATCGGTTGATCAGGAATGACCAGCAGCGTTGCAATCACCACGGCGATAATAATGGGAATATTGATCAGGAATACCGATCCCCAATAGAAATATTCCATTAATAATCCACCGACCAACGGCCCCATCGCCGCACCTACGGTGCCGATAGCAACCCAAATGCCCAAGGCCATGGCGCGTTCACGTTCATCCGTAAAAATATGGCGCACTGCCGATAAAGTTGCCGGCAGGATCATCGCCGCCCCCACCGCTAAGAAAGCGCGCGCGGCGATCAATACCGCCACCGAAGGTGCCAATGCTGCCGCCAGTGATGCCAACCCAAATAGTATTGATCCCAACAAGGCCAGCCGTTTAAAACCAATGCGATCTCCCAGTGCGCCCATTGGCAGTAATAAGCACGCCATCACTAATGAGTATATATCGATGATCCACAACAACTCGCTGCCTGTGGCAGACAGAGCAATCCCCAGCCGGGGAGCCGCGACATGGAGTACCGTTGCATCAATAGAAACAGGGAGATACATCAGAATAATAACGTAGAAAATCATCCACTTTTTAGACATACAAACACGCTCAAATTGGGCATAAATTAATGTTGAACACATGTTCAACACGGCAATAGTAGCGGAAAGTTGAACTGGCGTCCAATTCACCACATAATGGCGAAAATGCTAATAAGTCAGATAAAGGAGCCGCTTTGGCCTATTTAAACCGTGAAGAGCGGCATGACACCATTTTGCAAGCAGCGATGCGGGTTGCGATTACCGAGGGGATGACTGCGACTACCGTGCGGCGAGTGGCCAGTGAAGCAGGCGTTGCTGTTGGGCAAGTTCATCATCACTTTTCATCTGTTTCGCGGCTACGGGCAGATGCTTTTCTCTTGTTAGTTAAGCACTCACTGGCATCTTTTGTGCTAAACAGCCAAGGCTTACCTGCTCATGAGCGCATGTTACAGGTGCTTGGTTATCCGCAAGATGAAATCTGTCAGCGGGAAACCCGGCTGTGGAATGAAGCCTCCATATTGGCTGAACGGGATGAACTGATTAAAGAGGCTTATGCGGCCTCAATGTCGGACTGGCATCAAGCAACTGTAGAAGTGATACACGCAGGGATTATCAATAATGAATTCCGCTCAAATATCAACGCCAGTGATATTGCGTGGCGCTTGATTGGGCTGGTCTGTGGTCTGGATGGGCTAACCCAATTTACCGAACTCGGCTTCTCGGAAACCGAGATACTGCGCCATATCGCTGCGATGATGGAAACCGAGTTACTCAATAAATCCTCCATCTAACCCCCATTTTTACCACTATCTCACGCTAACGGCTTTTGCTGGAGATACAGGCTATAATGGCAATTTGTCACCTATCATCCCCATCAATTTATCGATGCTGTAACGGGGATATTTTCTTTTGAGAGCCGATTATGACTCAACACTCTACTGTCGCCGATGTTATCTACTACAACGGCACGATTTACACGGCAGATGCGAATAACCAAGTTTGCAGCGCTATCGCCATAGGTCAGGGCTATATTCTGGCCACCGGCGGTGATGAACTCACCCAGCAGTTTGCTTCCCCAAAGACTCGTCTTATCGATTTAGAGGGCAAATTTATGATGCCCGGCCTTATCGACAGCCATATGCACCCATTTTGGGGCGGGAAACAACTGATCGGTTGCAACCTCAATTATGCCGCGCTAAGTGTTGAGCAGACTCTGGATATCATCCAGAAGCATCTTGATAACGACCCATTTGAGGGTGAAAATGACTGGCTAACCGTCCGCGCTTGGCAACGTCAAGCTATGACGCCGGTTGGTGCCGATATGAGCCGCAGCGCACTGGACTCGCTCAATACCCGCCGCCCGATCGCCCTATTCTCTAATGACTGCCATACGCTGGCGGCTAACAGTCGCGCCCTTGAATTACTGGGGATCGATGAAAACACGCCCGTCCCACCAGATGGCAAAATTGCCCGTGATGCGCAAGGCAAACTCACCGGCATTTTGGAAGATGCACCCGCCATGCGTGCTTTCGACAGCATCCCGTCCGCGACACCGGAAAAGAATGTGCAAATTGCCGCCCATGTGCAGCAAGTGCTGAATGCTCAGGGTGTCACCACCGTGATGGATACGCGCGTATTTGCCGAGCAATTGCTGGCTTTCCGCCGTCTGTATGAGCGCGATGAGTTAACGCTGCGGGTGCTAGGCGCCAAAGAAGTGACACCCGACAGTTTGCAGGGGCCAGAAGATGCCGCGCGGGTGGTGCAAGAAGTGGTGGAATTTGGTCGCCAATGGGGCAGTGAAGAATGGACGCCGGCACCGGGTTTTGCCGTTGACCACCTGAAGCTGTTTATCGATGGTGTGCTACAACCCCCAACGATGACCGCTGCGCTACTGGAGCCTTATCGTGCCAACCGAGGCACACCAGACAAACCCGATTGGCAAGATACTGATCATTATGGTGATCTCTACTTTACTGCACCGGTGGTCAATGCTGTGATTCTGGAGTGCGCACGGGCGGGCCTTCATCCTCATACTCACACGGTGGGTGATGGGGCTATCGAAATGGTATTAGATGCAGTAGAACAGATGCGGGCCGCTATGCCGGGTAAAGATATTCGCCCAGGGTTAGCGCATAACGAGCTGGTTGCTGCTCACCAATATGACCGGTTTGCCAAACTGGGGGCCACGGCAGTGCTTTCTTTCCAATGGGGCGGTTTGCCGGGCGTTCTCATTGATGAAGAGCGTGAAATGTTGGGCGAAACCCGCTTCCAGCATATGGAGCCGGCAGCTCGTTTTCTGGATGCAGGGGCGCGAATCGCTTATGGCAGTGACTGGCCCATTGACCGCTTAGATGAATGGTACAACTTGCAAGTGGGTATGACCCGCCGCGCATGGGGTCTGGACGGAAGTCCCGCAGGCCCACGGCTGGATAATGACCGGGATTTGACCTTGATTGAGACACTGCGTTCGGCCACTATTGATGCCGCCTATATGATAGCCAAAGAGCAATATATTGGTTCTCTGGAAGCGGGTAAATTTGCCGATATTATCATTTTGAAAAATAACCTATTTGAGCAGTCGCCAGAAACGATTTACCAAACTCAAGTGGAATCCACACTGATCGGCGGTAACGTGGTTTATCAAGGCTAATAACCGCAAAATAATCCTGTTCTGGCTCACTGACTTATCTCAGTGGGCCAGTAAAATCAGTGTTGCAAAGTCAGGCCAGAAGGAAGTCATTGGCGTTACCGCTACCCTTGTGGCAAAATCCGCTCCTTTGTGTTTTACAGCTGCATAAAAATGCAGCGTAACGGTGCTTGTTTACACCAGGAGATGATAGGGTAATGCCACAAAATATTCAGCTGCGCAGAGTGCTTAAAACCCCGGCGCTCGTCGCTTTCGGGCTTGCCTACATGGTGCCTTTAGGCGTATTCACCACCTACGGACAGGTGACCGTATTAAGTCAGGGGCATTTACCTATTGCCTATCTGGTCACGGTTGCCACCATTCTGTTTACTGCCCTCAGTTATTGTCGGATGACCAGCGCCATGCCGCTATCAGGTTCTGCTTACTCTTATGTGCAGCGCAGTTTTGGTGGGAAAACCGGTTTTCTGGTGGGTTGGGCTCAAATTTTGGATTATCTGTTCCTACCAATCCTTAATTATTTGGTTTTAGGCATTTTCTTGCACGAGGCGTTTCCGGCCATTCCCGCGCCGGTCTTTATTATTGCGTCTATCGTCAGTGTCAGTCTGTTAAATATTCTTGGCGTGCGTTTGCTCACTTCAGTGAATTTCTCACTGATTGCTGCTCAAATGGTCTTTATCGTCTTATTTATCGCGCTTTCTTTCAGTCAGGCCGATTTAAGCCCGGCGGCATTAATGAAGCCATTGCTGGTGGATGCCGGCGACTTCTCAGGCTTACTCTCCGGTGCCGCCGTTCTGTGTTTGGCCTTCCTCGGCTTTGATGCTATCGCCACAATGGCAGAAGAAGCTCATGACGCTAAACGCACTCTGCCACGTGCCATTTTGTTTACCGTAATAAGTGCTGGGGCTATTTTTATCGCCGTTTCTTATGCCGCGCATTTGGCTTACCCCGACTGGAAATCGCTCATTCCTCATCAAGATACCGCCAGCCTGATTATCTCCGAGCACGTCGGCGGTAAGTGGATGTATAACTTCTTTATGGCCACTTATCTGACCGGTGTTTATGCCTCGGCAATGACCGCGCAAACCAGTGTGTCACGCATCTTCTATGCCATGGGGCGCGAAGGCGTATTACCACGTAAAGTGTTCTTCCATCTGCATCGTAAGTTCCACACACCTTGGCGGGCAATTTTGTTCGTGGCGACTATCTCATTGCTAGCCCTGTTCCTTGACCTGAACTTGGTGGTGTCGATGATCAGTTTTGGTGCACTTGGTGCATTCACTTTTGTGAATTTAAGTGTGGTAAAACATTTTATTATCAATGAGAAACGTCGCGGTGCTAGTGCAATGTTCAAATATGGGCTGCTACCGATGATGGGTTTTGTGATGTCGGTATGGCTGTGGGTTCATCTTGAACAACGCGCGCTTGAGGTAGGCTTGCTGTGGTTGCTCGCAGGCTTTATCTATCTGCTCTGGCTGACCCGCGGTTGGCGTAAATCACCGCCTTCAGTTCATCCGGATGATATTTCCCATCTCATGTGATGAAGAATGTTGCAGCAAAAATGGCCACTCAGAGTGGCCATTTTTATATGGTTCAAAGAACCAAGTGTGATTGGCCCAATACCCTATAGATTTCTTGCTCGGCCCACCGCCTCTCCCAACTGCCAAACGGCCATTGCGTAGTGGGTGCTGTGGTTATAGCGGGTAATGGTGTAGAAGTTTGGTAAACCATACCAATATTGATAACCACTACCGACATCAAGGCGTAATAAACTGGCCTCTTGATATTCACCCAGTGAACTTGTTGGGTTTAACCCTGCTGCTGCCAGCGTTGAGACGGGATATTTGGTTTTAAAGCCATTATCAAGATTGGGCGCTTGTCCGTTTGCAGGTATTGCGACTGTCGCCCCCTTCGTCCAACCATGAGATTTAAAGTAATTGGCCACACTGCCGATGGCATCTACCGGGTCCCACAAATTGATGTGTCCGTTACCATTAAAATCAACTGCATAGCTCTTAAACGATGAGGGCATAAACTGACCATAACCCATCGCACCAGCATAAGAACCTTGCAAACTGAGCGGATCATTACCCTCAGCCCGCGCCATTAGCAGGAAGGTTTCCAACTCACCAGTAAAGTATTCGGCACGGCGCGGATAAGCAAAGGAGAGTGTCGCCAGCGCATCAATAATGCGGGTCTTGCCCATCACCCTACCCCAGCGGGTCTCAACCCCGATGATTCCGACGATAATTTCTGGTGGCACCCCATATATCTCATAGGCGCGTTGCAGCGCATCTTCATATTGATTCCAGAAATTGACGCCATTCTGCACATTATCCGGGGTAATGAATTTGCTGCGATAACGGTTCCAAGCCCCATTTGGTCCGGAAGGACGGCCTGACGTGGGTGCTTGCTTATCCATCAAACGGATAACCCAGTCCAACTTTTTAGTTTGAGCCAATACATCATGCAATTGCTGGCGTTCAAAACCGTGTTCGCGCACCATTTTGTCAACAAAACGGGCGGTGTCTGCATTATAAGCAAAATCGCCATTTTCCAGATGGCCTACATGTTGCGGCTCCAGCAAAAAACCACTCTGCGTCAGGTTATCTGACGGTGTAGCAGCAGCAGGAGGCGTCGGCTTGCTGCTACAGGCGCAGAGCAAAGTGAATAAAGGGAGAATAACAGCCAAGTGACGCATCAAATACCCATAAATCATGCAAAAAGTGATAGCCATGTTAAGGCATTGTCAGATTAGCACAAACAGGAAAATGCAGTGTTGCCGCGGGTTCTTTATAAAAATTGAGGCATTAGCTCTGTTTGTCGACACAGATTGCATTATGCTGCTGAAATCATGAATTACGGAGCCGCATCCAATGGATGAAACACATGTCATCATAGTGACCGTCGGGCTATTTGTGCTCACCTTTATTAACCCTGGAGCCAATCTACTGGTTGTGGTGCAGACAAGCCTCAGTTCAGGTAAAAATGCCGGGTTAATGACGGGGTTAGGTGTGGCGTTAGGCGATGCCATTTATTCGGGGTTGGGGCTATTTGGTATGGCAGCGCTAATTGCAGAAGGTGGCATGCTATTCTCGACCATTAAAATCGGGGGCGGCTTATATCTGCTTTGGTATGCCTACAATATGGTGCGGCATCGGCAAGAACTCCATATGGGTATCGAGGCGGTCACCACTACAACAAGGACCCCTTGGTATGTTTTCTTCCGCCGCGGTCTGCTGACTGATTTATCTAATCCACAAACTGTATTATTTTTTATCAGTATTTTCTCCGTCACCCTCACTCCCACCACCCCCGTATGGGCTAAAGTGGTTGCCTGGCTTGGCATCGTGCTCGCTTCGGTTCTGTGGCGGTCATTACTCAGTATGGCGTTCTCGCGCCCCAAAGTACGCCGAGCTTATGGAAAGGTTCAGCACCTACTCAGTGGCATTATCGGTATCGCGGTCGGGGCCTTTGGATTGCGCTTAATTTATGAAGGCATCACCCGCCGCTAACCCACTATTTAATTAACATCACAAAGGTCTTATTTGGGGGCCTTTGTGCTCAAGACGTAGCTGCCGATATTCCAGTATCGTCAATACAATCACCACCAAGTCCAGTAAGGTAATCAAGATTAATAGTACTGAATGGGTAAAGGTATAGCGGTATAGTTGATAGACAATAAATAAGCTGAAAATCACAATGGCCGCCGGATAATAACCCAGTTTTTTACGCCACAAGCCAATGATGACCCACAGCTTAACCACCCCGTGAATGAGCAAATAAAAGGCAGCAAAATGCAAGCTGCTAATAGAAAGGCTTTGTGCTGCATGCAACAAATAATTGGCAACGACATCACCACGACCTTCAATAAATTCAACCTGTGTAATGCGATGTAATAAATTAAGTAAAAACTGCGGAGTGATAAAAAAGGTTAAAATGCCGGACAGAATCTCCATGACAGCCAAAAAGGCTTTCAGCAGCAAACTGACTTCAAAAACAGCATGAATATTTTTCTCGCCAAAGAGATTATGGCGCTCAAAGCGGTTTTTAATATTCCACATCGCGCGGATTCCCTGCGTATAAATACGGTAAAGATGATTCGGTACACCATAGAGTAGCAGCTTACGTGGCGCCGGTTAAAGCACCACATTTTCACGATTTACCCGCAAAGCTTGGCGATTTAGAATGTAATCACAGTTTTTAATCCTGTAACCCAAGCATCTTGTGTCTGACTGACGCCCGCTGGCGAGTGCCAGTATTGTAAATCAGGCTGCAATTCCAACCATGACGTTACACGGAAACGATAATAAAGTTCTGCGGTAATGGAATGGCCCGGTACGGGGGAATAACGTGGATTCGCATAGTCAGAGATATTATTGATTTGATTATGATAGCGTTGATTATCTTTATAATGATCACTGAGTTTCACCATTGAAACACCCAGCCCTAACCAGTCCTGTGGTCGGCTATCAAATAGGCCACGATAACGAATACCGGTAGCGGCGGCATAATGCATGTAATTCGTCCGCTGATCAGCCAAGGACATACTGTAGAACACACTTAAGCCGCGGCTGGCATCGTCTTGATGTTTTGTGACCTGCTGATTAAATCCGCCGTAGAAGAACCAAGTATCATTGTGGTAGCGATAACCACCGGGATCAGTAGCACCGGGTGCGCCGGAGACTCCAGTATAAAGATCGCGTTGTTCCGCATTGGTGTATAAAAGCCCCAAGTTATAAATACCGGGCAGGCCCGCCACGGCATGAGTTTTTAACTCCAATTCCAATGGCAATAATAGGCCTTTACTGCCTTTGGTTGACCAACTCCACGCTCTGCCACGGCTTGGTGCTTCTGGATTTTGCTCCATGACCCCAGTTTTTAAGGTGAGGTCATCAGTAAGTTTATATTGCAGCGTGGTCCCCCAATAGTGAACATTCCAGTTAAACCAAGTCAGTGAGTTTGCTGATTTACCACCACATAATCCTAATGTCTGAAAATCACAGGGAATGATTTGGTCAAAATCCTGTACTTTATTCATTAAACCAATTCGCCAATGCAATTTTTGATCAGCGAAACTACGGGCGAAGGTTAGCCATCCCAAACGAGTAATTGACTGGCCGCCAAAACTTTCCTGCGATAAATCCGTAATGTTGACACGGGGGTCTTGTAATCGATCACGTGTCAGGTTGTTATCATGATTCCGATTAGCAATATTCCCTTCAATAACTGCATCTGGGATGCCTGTATATAATTCAAGGTTTTGTTGAAAGGTTAATGAAAATTGATCAATATAAGAAGCTTGTTTGTCATGATTATAACCACCACCTGCGTTATAGGATAATTGACTCAAATAACCGAGTGAGTAATTAAAACCGTGCTCCGATAAAATAGGTCGAATACCTAACATATCCCCCAATAACCCCTCTTGCGGCGGTTCAAAGCCTAACGCTATTCCTTGCCACTCTGGTGTTGGTGGTTCGCTATATTCACCACTGCCGGTTAAACCATCGCTGAACGCTGATGACGAGAATAGAATTGTCGAGGTCAGTAAATAAAATGCAGCAGAATTTATCTGACGAGTCAGATATATAATTGGTTTCATTTTTTTCCCTTTTAGAATAATTAGCGCACCCGATATAAAATAGGTGCGCTATACAACATTAAATATCACTGAATTAACGTTTCAGTTTTTCTCCATTACTCTGGATGACATCGCGATACCAATAGAAGCTCTTCTTACGGCGACGCTCTAATGTGCCATTACCGTTGTCATCGCGATCGACATAAATAAAGCCATAACGCTTGGATAACTCCGCTTTTGAAGCACTGACCAGATCAATCGGCCCCCAACTGGTATACCCCATGATCTCAACACCATCCTCGATGGCCTCGCTCACCTGAACCAGATGATCATTGAGATATTCGATACGGTAATCATCTTCAATATTGCCATTGGCATCAGGTTTATCTTTCGCCCCCAGTCCATTCTCAACAATAAACAGTGGCTTTTGATAACGATCCCACAACTCATTGAGTAAAATGCGCAGCCCATCGGGATCGATCTGCCATCCCCATTCAGAACTGGCAAGATGCGGATTTTGTACCATGCTAAGAATATTGCCTCTGGCCTTACGATTTAATTCTTCGTCAGCAGTCACGCAGCCACTCATGTAATAGCTGAAAGAAATAAAATCGACCGTTTCTTTTAATGCCACCTTATCTTCAGCGGTTATTTCAATGCTAATCCCGTGCTGTTTAAAATAGCGCGCCATATAAGATGGATAATAGCCACGCACCTGTACATCACCAAAGAATAACCATTCACGGTTCTGTTGTAGTGTTTCCAGAACATCGGCAGGTTTACAGGTTAACGGGTACATCAAACCGCCCAATAACATATTACCGATACGGCCATCAGGAATGATTTGGTGTAATGCCGCAACCGCTTTAGCACTGGCGACCAACTGGTGGTGAATCGCCTGATAGATCTCACTTTTACTGCTTGGCTGCTCTAACCCTACCCCTGTGAAAGGGGCATGCAATGACATATTGATCTCGTTGAATGTTAACCACAATTTTACTTTATGCTGATAACGCTGGAATACCGTGCGAGCATAATGCTCAAAAAAACCTATCGTTTTACGATTGCCCCAACCGCCATAATTCTTCACCAGCCCGTAAGGCATTTCATAATGGGACAATGTCACCAGCGGCGTAATATTATATTTCGCCATCTCATCGAATAATCGGTCATAAAATGCCAGGCCTGCTTCATTCGGTTGCTGCTCATCGCCTTGCGGGAAAATGCGTGACCAGGCAATAGAGATTCGCAGGCATTTAAATCCCATTTCTGCAAATAGCGCGATATCTTGCGGATAGCGATGATAAAAATCGATCGCCACATCTTTGACATAACTGTCACCACTGACTCGTGGAATAATGTCACCGAAAATACCGTATGGCTGTAAATCAGAGGTAGACAGCCCTTTTCCATCTGTTAGATATGCGCCTTCGACCTGATTAGCCGCAATGGCACCGCCCCAAAGGAAATTATCTGGAAATGCATATTTCATTAGTTTTCTCCTGAATCTGAATTAACGGATCACGGTTAATAACGGTGCTTGCTCAGTAATAGACGTCCCTTTGGTACACAGAACATCCTGATAATCTTCACTATTGCTGATAATGATTGGTGTTGTTAGGTCATAACCAGCGGCAGTAATGGCCGCACAGTCAAACTCCAACAACAAGTCTCCGGCGTTAACGCGATCACCCGCCTTAACATGGGCTGTAAAATATTGTCCACCGAGTTTGACGGTATCGATACCTACGTGGATGAGAATTTCAGCCCCCGCATCAGACTCAATACCTATCGCATGATGGGTTTTAAACAGAGAGGCCACGACCCCATTGACTGGCGAAACTACCCGTCCATGCTGTGGAATAATGGCGATCCCCGCCCCCAATAAACCACTCGCGAAAGTGGTATCGCTGACATCGGCTAATGCCAATAATTCACCACGGATAGGGCTGAACACCACTTCACCTAACCCGTTGTGGTTCTCAGTTTTGGATGCGGATTGAGACAAATCATCAGTTTCTACTGTGATAGCTGGAGCTGGCAGGCCAAAAAAGAAGGTACTGACAGCGGCAAAAGCCAATGCGGTTAGAGTACCAATAACCGCGCCCCAGACACTGGCATCAATACCGCCTGAGGGAATTATTTGGGCAAAAGAGAAAATATTGACCAGGCCAAATGAATAGATATATGTCTGGCTATAACCGACAATAACACCCCCTATTGCCCCACCAATACAGCCGAATACAAAGGGTTTTTTCGATGGTAACGTCACACCATAAACAGCAGGTTCAGTGATACCGAATATCCCAGCGGTAAATGCCGAACCAGATAAGGCTTTCATTTTGGCGTCACGAGTCCGTAAAAAGACACCGAGCGTAGCCCCGACCTGCCCCATCACCGCGGGTAATAGCAGAGGTGCCATGGTGTCATAACCCAAAACACTCAGGTTATTAATCATCAGTGGTACCAAGCCCCAATGCAGGCCAAAGATGACACAAATCTGCCATAGCCCCGCCAGTATGCCGCCCGCGACAGGTGGTGCGGCGGAGTAAATCATTTGGAAACCCGCCGCTAATAAATGACTCAGCCACGTCGCCAATGGGCCAATCAGCAAGAAGGTCGCAGGGACGGTGATTGCCAGACACAGCAAAGGAGTAAAGAAGTTTTTAATACTGCTGTGTAAAACGCGGTTGAATCCTTTTTCCAGTCGGCAACTGACCCAAGCCGCTAATATGATGGGAATAACAGATGAAGTGTAATTAATAAAAGTGACCGGAATGCCAAAGAAATAAATGGTGGCAGCATCGGGTTGCCCAGCGGCATTAAATGCAGCGATCATCATGGGGTGTACCAAGGCCCCACCTATTGCCATCGTGATAAAGGGATTGCCGCCAAATTTTTTCCCCGCGGTATAGCCTAATACCAATGGGAAGAAATAAAACAGTGAGTCGCTGGCAGCAAATAAAATCATATAACTGCCACTGGTGGGTTGCAGCCAACCACACACAAGGCTCAGTGCCAAAAAGCCCTTAAGAATACCCGACGCGGCCATGATGCCGAGCAATGGAGTAAAAATTCCCGAAATAATATCGATACTATGGCTAAGTAAATTCTCTTTTTGCTGGCTTGGTTGATCACTATTGTTGTCAGTGTCGGATAAATCGGCTTGTTGCAATAAAGCCTGATAGACCTCACTGACATGATTTCCGATAACCACCTGAAATTGTCCACCGCTCTCCACGACCATAATAACGCCCGGATTATTTTTCAGCGCTTGTGCATCTGCCCGCGACGTGTCCTTGAGTTTGAAGCGCAAACGGGTAGCGCAATGGACTACGCTGTTGATATTACTCTTGCCTCCAACTCCGGCGAGGATTTCGCTGGCGACCGTTGTGTATTGCATAATATTTTCCTTCGATGGCGCTATAATTTATTTGGCTAGCTAAGTTCGGGCAAAAAAAAACCTGAATGCACTTCGTACCGCAATGAGGCGATACAAGCACTTTCAGGTTTTGCCTGCCGTTGGCAGTAACAATCCTCTTTTCCTTTTGGCTATTTGAGTGTTATCCCCCCACTGCAACCTATGGAAAACATTCTCTCTTTAACGCATTAATCCGGTAAGTTAAAACATTCCCGCCGAACCCTTTCTATATGGATAGTCAAAAACATCAATTCTTCTTTGCTCAAATCCTGCTGATATTGCAATGTCATATGCTGTTGGATCTTAACGGCACAACGGTATGCTTTGGCATAATTCTCTTTTACTGCATCATGTAAAGAATCATCATCACTGGTGACTCCTGTACGCCCCAGCATGCGTTGTGAAAAAAATTTCAGGTGGGTCACAAAACGGTGATAACTCAATCCATCCTCGTCATATTCCAACTTAAATTGGTATTTCACGATATGCAGAATTTCCTGCATAACTTTCGTTACTTGCATCACTTCCGGCATTTCACCGTTCAATTGTGCATTCACTAAATGCAGTGCAATAAATCCGGCTTCATCTTCACGTAACTGCACACCGAGTCGTTGTTCAATGATTTGCAATGCTTCACGCCCCAAAGCAAATTCTTTTGGATACAATCGACGAATCTCCCACTGCAACCCATTAGTAATATCCAAGCCCTGTTTATGCCGCTCAATTGCGTAGAAACAGTGATCAGTGAGTGAGATATAGAGATTATCTTGCAACTTACCCAGCTTGGCAGTTGCCAGCGTAATAATGCAATCGCAAGTAATCATCACTTCCAATGGAATGCAGCTCAGTAACTCGCTCAACCGCGAAACCATTTCGTTATCTTTCAAAGCAAACACTTTTTCTATCAATGTGTTATCCAGCGACTCTCCGGGAGATTTTTGAAAGCCCAGACCACGGCCCATAATCACCTGTTCCTGACCATGCTGATCAAGGACAATAACCACATTATTATTAAGTATTTTAGCAATCTGCATGTGTTAGCCCTGAAAACAAAAAAACCCGATTCAGCAGCATTTATCAAGCTACTCAATCAGGTTTTGCCCGCCATTGACGGTAACAATCCAACTACGGATAAATTAGCATGTTAATGCTGTATCGCAAGCAACGAGAGATAGAAATCGTGATGGAGATCTCCTCTTGCCTCATTTCTCCATTATTAATACGGTACTCAGACAGCTAACTACTCATTTTATATCAACAAGAAAAATTGCTAGATAAAAAAACAAATATATTAAGAGTTTTCTCAAAAAATTAAGTTAAATTAAATAAAAACACAGACGCTATATTAACAATAATACAACCCTTTCATTTGAGAGTGATTCTTTATTACTCTTATCTAACAATAAATATATTAAATTTATGTATAGGGAATAGTTAATATCTCGCAGTAAGTCATTAATGATTTGCGCCATACGTACATAAATCACCGCTATATTTTCGTTATACCGCCTTAATTGATTTATATCATATGCAAGTAACAAAACATTTCATAAGGTGAGATTCTATCGTCCGACTCTGTATTTTATTTTCGCCAAAATTTTTTATTTTTTCAAAAAAATGTCCTCCGCAAAGGTAATGTCGATGAATAACAATAAAAGACCTATCACCGGCTCACTAAGCCGCCGTGAATTTATTCAAACATCTGCCGCAGTGACCGGGGCTGCGGCAATCGCCGGTTCAATCACCCTTCCTTTCTCAGTGCAAGCCGCGCCAGAACAGGCGACAACATCAACAGAAAAGGAAACCATTAAATATAGTGCATGCTTGGTTAACTGTGGTAGCCGCTGCCCGCTAAAAGTGCATGTCAAGAATGGTGAAATTATTAAAATTGCTAATGAAGCTATTTATGATGATTCCACATTTGGCGAGCATCAAATTCGCCCATGTTTACGGGGGCGCTCAGTAAGATGGAAAACATATAACCCAGACCGGGTGAAATATCCCATGTTACGAGTGGGTAAACGTGGGGAAGGTAAATTCAAACGCATTAGTTGGGATGAAGCCACTACTATTGTGGCTGATAATCTGAAAAAAACTATTGCACAGCATGGTAATGAAGCTATTTATTATCAATATGGTTCTGGCTCTACCGGTGCTAATTTGCAAGGCCGCAACGCCTGTAAAAGAATGCTAAGTTTACTGGGCGGTTTTTTAGACCAACACGGCACCTACTCCACAGCGCAAATCAATACAGTAATGCCGTATATTTATGGCGGTGCTGAGGAAACGCTACTGGATGAAATTAAAAACTCAGATTTAGTGGTAATGTTCGGCCATAACTTGGCAGAAACACGAATGTCAGGTGGTGGACAATATATTGAAACAGTCCACGCGCTAGGGAAAAGCAAAGCCAAGGTCATTATTATCGACCCACGCATGACCGACAGTGTGACCACTTTCAATGCCGAGTGGATCCCTATATTCCCCGGAACTGATGCCGCCTTGGTTGCTGCATTAGGTTATGTATTAATTAAAGAAAACCTGACCGATGAGGATTTTCTAGCACAATATTGTGTCGGTTGGGATGCTGCCACACTTCCCGCATCAGCTCCTGCCAATGGTTCTTATAAAGACTACATTTTAGGTCATGGTGCTGATGGGGTAGAAAAAACGCCAGAATGGGCCAGCGAAATAACCGGCATTGATCCCGTGCGTATTATCCAACTCGCCCGCGAATTAGGTAATGCTCGAGCAGCCTGGATTTCACAAGGCTGGGGTATTCAGCGTAGTGCCAATGGTGAGCAGACTGCACGCTCAATTATGATGTTGCCACTAATGACTGGAAATATCGGTCGAGCAGGAACCAATACTGGCGCTTGGGGCGGAAACGTAAAATACCCGGTGCCGGGATTCAGTATTCCTAATCCGGTAAAAACAGCCATCCCCTGCTTTATGTGGACTGACGCTATCTTCCGCGGTACTGAGATGACGGCTAAAAATGCCCATGTGAAGAATAAAGATAAACTTGATACCAATATTAAGTTTATGTGGAACTACGCCAGCAACGTCATTGGTAATCAACATTCTGATTTAAATAAAACTCACCAAATTTTACAAGATGAATCACTATGCGAATTTATTTTAGTGTGGGAAAACCACATGACAAACTCCGCTAAATACGCTGATTTACTCTTACCTGACGTCACATCGGTTGAATCAAATGACTTGATTGATAACTCTTATGCCAGTGGGGCTTATCACTACGTGACACGGCTACAAAATGCTATCGAGCCGATGTGGGAATGCCGCCCTTCTTATGACGTTTTGGCCGAGATTGCCACTAAATGCGGGATTGGAGACGCCTTTACCGAAGGCCATACCCAGCAAGAGTGGATCGAAATTAGCTATAACAAAATGCGTGAGAAAAACCCGGCGCTACCGACGTTCGAGCAAACCGATGATAAAGGCATTATTGACCGTATTTATGCCGACAGTAGCCAATATATCGCATTAAAAAGTTTCCGCGACGATCCGCTAAATAACCCGTTGAAAACCCCCTCAGGTAAAATTGAGATCTATTCAGAAGCACTGGCGACATTAGGAAAAGAGTGGCAACTGGCACCGGGTGACCGTATTACAGCAGTCGCTGAATACTGCCCAACATTTGAAGGGGTTAGTGATATCGACACCATGAAAACCTATCCGCTTCAAATGACCGGTTTTCATATCAAAGGCCACACTCACTCGTCCTATTACAACGTGGCAATGCTGCGTGAGGCAGTACCACACCAGTTCTGGATGAACCCGATTGATGCAAAAGCTCGTGGTCTGCAACAAGGCGATATGGTTGAGATTTTTAACGATCGAGGCCGAATCCTTATTGCCGTCAAAATTACCGAGCGCGTGTTACCGGGCGTGATCACTGTGCCGCAAGGAGCATGGCGCAACCTCAACAAAGAGGGCATTGACGTGGGTGGCTGTATCAATACCTTGACGACACTCCGCCCGTCGCCACTGGCGAAAGGCAATCCACAACACACTAACCTCGTTGAAGTTAAACGCGCATAAGGAGTTGAAAAATGAAGCAATATGGATTTTTTGTCGACTCCACTAAGTGCACGGGGTGTAAAACCTGTCAGATCAGTTGCAAGGATGAGAAAAACTTGGAACTGGGGCCGAAACTGCGTCGAGTGTATGAGTATGGCGGTGGTAGCTGGACTCAACAGGGCAATATCTGGGTACAGAATGTCTTTAATTACTATCTGTCCATTGCGTGTAACCATTGTTCGTCCCCGACGTGTGTCACTGGCTGCCCTACCGGCGCGATGCACAAACGTGAAGAGGACGGTTTGGTGGTGGTCAATCAGGATCTCTGCGTTGGCTGCCGCTATTGCGAGATGCGTTGCCCATACGGCGCACCGCAATTTGATGCCAAGAAGAAGTTAATGACCAAGTGCGATGGCTGCTATCAGCGAATCGCAGAAGGGAAGAAACCGGTTTGTGTCGAGTCTTGCCCACAGCGCGCATTGGATTTCGATGAAATTACCGTCTTAAGAGATAAATACGGCGAAGAAAATGCCATTGCACCTTTGCCGCTTGCCCATCTCACCCACCCGAATCTGGTGATAAAAGCCCATCGTGATGCCAAACCATCAGGTGATACATCAGGCAGTATTCAAAATCCAGCGGAGGTATAAAATGCACGAATTACCTTTGGTATTTTTCACCGTGCTAGGGCAAACAGCCGTCGGGTTGTTTGCTTTAGCACTGTTGAGTCACAAACTCGGCATGACCACCGAGCCGCAACTCAAACAAGCCAATATTATTGGTCTGATTCTGATGCTGGTCGGCTTGGTCATCGGTGCGTTGCATGTAGGACAACCGCTTCGTGCCATGAATATGTTGCTCGGCGTGGGGCGCTCCCCCATGAGCAATGAAATTCTGCTCAGTAGTCTGTTTGTTGCCATGGCCTGCGGCACGGTCTTCTTCTCTGTTATCGTAAAAAAAACAGGGCTGGCGACACTATGCAATGTCGCGACAGTCATCTTTGGGCTGGCTTTCGCTTGGTCAATTACCCAAGTTTATCAACTGACTACCGTACCTAACTGGGATACGTCGTACACCTCTTTACAGTTGTGGATGACGGTATTAGTGGGGGGGGGCGCTTTCGCTATTCTCACCGGCGCACGTCAACTCGGTGCTGTGGCGGTATTAATCGGTGCTATTGTAACATTGGTAAATAAACCCGGTTATTTAAGCTTTCTTGGGCAAAGTTCAGCCGAACTCAGCAGCCAGCAGGCGCTGTTTTGGGGCATTCAAATTCTGCTACTAACGTTGGGCATCTTTGTCGCCGCTGCCGCATTATTGAAAGACAGGATTCCTCGGGCCACATTGGCAGTCAGCGCATCAGCGCTGGTGATCGGTGAATTGGCAGGGCGCATCGCTTTTTATAATCTCTGGCAAGTACCAATGTAATTTAACCTGTTGATTTTAAAACCCAATTAGCCGCCACTTGCGGCGGCTAATCAAAACTTAAATAACCGGGCCGAAAGAGAGAACATGTTGACGTTATTAGACACTACCTTGCCACGCATTCTGGGCGCGTGTTTTTACTACCCACCACAGTCCGCGACGGTGCAGCGTTTGTGGCCATTGTTGCCACACATGGCGGATATTTTTCCATGGACAAACGCTGCAAAAATTACCGGTTATTGTCAGCAGATACCGAATATTACCCCAGAGCAACTGGAATATGATTTCTCGGTGCTATTTGAGGGGCAAGGCGAAATGCCCGCTCCCCCTTGGGGATCCGTTTATCTGGATAAAGAAAATATTCTGATGGGAGGCAGTACACTGCAATATCGTGAATTTCTCTCCCGGCAAGGGCTGGTAAGTCAAAGCACTATCCATGAACCCGAAGATCAATTTGGCTTAATGCTCTTGGCCTTGGTGCATTTACTTGAACATCAACAATTACCTAATCATCAACAAGATGAAGCGGCAATAGTGCTGCTCACCGAGCATTTATTACCTTGGGCATATCGTTATCTTGAGTTAGTTAAAAATGCACAGCTTGAGTATCCGGTTTATCCGCTATTGGCAGAAATTACCGAGTGTTATCTGAAAACGCTGCAAGCCGAGTTGGGCTTATTTCCAGAACCACATGAGTTATATCGGTGATCCAGAAAAAGGGAGGATAAAAAATAAATGGCTAGAGATGAGCGTTATTACAAAGCCTATTTGGAAAGTCGGGTCATCAGCCGCCGCGGGCTATTTCGTGGCTTATTAAAAGGTGCGGCGGGAGGCGCCGTGCAGACTACGCCCCCGACGCTGCCTCATCCCATCCTCACAAACCCGTGTCAAAATACGTATATTTATTGCAATAGCTGCACTGATTTTTGTGATAAACAAGCACTGCTATGGCACCCCCGCCAGCCCCCAACATTAATTGACCAACAATGTGATGGTTGTGGCGAATGCGTTGCCAGATGCCCGGCAATGGCGCTGGAAATGTCAGTAATATCACCATCACTCTGCTAATCCTCTCCCTAAATGAATCGACTAAATAGGTAACTCCACCTCGCTGATACCAGTACAATGCCTGCTAACTTAAGTTCTTTGTTCCTACAGGAGTCACCACTTTGTTCCATTACCCTGCCAGTTATACTTTTGATGAAGTCAGCGGCGAATACCATATTCAGTATCGTGACTTTCCTGAATTGGAATCAGTGACCTACTCTCTGGACGATATTGAATTAGAAGCACAAGAAGGGATTAAAAATGGGATCGCCGTTGAGATGGAAGAACGCCGCCCAATTCCTGCGCCATCGCCATTACAAGCAGGTGATATTGCGGTTCATGTCTCCATTCTGGTGCGTTTAAAAGCAGAATTACATAATGCTATTCTCGCCACAAACACGCGTAAAGCCGAGATGGCACGTAAGCTCGGTTTGAGTTTGCCACAAATGGATCGTCTGCTTGATGTGGATTACGCGTCCAAAGTTGAAGTGCTGGAGCAAGCCCTTTATTTACTGGGCTTTGAGGCAGATATCATGGTAAGAAAAATCGATTAAGCACATTGCCACCAACGTCATCGCTTAAATTTAAGTCAAGAGAGTAACAAATTGTTATTAAGCGATAATTTAAAAAAACGTTAATAGCCTCACACTTCAATACATTGACCAACATCTACTGCTATTTAAATGTAGAAGTGTGATCTAATGCATAAAATTACAGTATTGAAAACCGCTCTCTGTTGGGATTACATTAGCGCCATCGACTCGCAGACAGTCACTGAGTGACTCAGGCTGGCGAGATGGCTCCAAGGAGGAGTTGTTCAATGAAATATTTCTTTATGGGTATCTCAATCATGTTAGTGGTTTGGGTTGGCACTTTCATGATGATGGTCGAATAACATTCACTTAAACCATCAATGACCAGACATAGCATAAAGGGCGCATTTGCGCCCTTTATCATTTTTAGCTGAATATCATTTCCCCGGCATCATTCTGCGCAACGTATCATCACGGCGAATATAGTGATGGTAAAGTGCTGCCAGCGCATGAACCCCAATCACGAAATACCCCAAATTGGCGATTAACTCATGGGTCTGTTTTAGCCAAGCACGCGCATCGTCATTTGGCGTCACCCATTGCGGGACTTGCCAACCCAGTAAGAACCAAGTTTTCCCGCCATAAGCCTGCGCTAAAACACCCAATACCGGTAACGATAAAAACATCAGATACAGGCCCCAGTGCAGCATATGTGCGCCCAAAAGTTGCCAGTCAGGTAATTTAGGTGTGATGGCTGGGGTCACATTTCGATGGCGTAGCCAGAGTCGCGCGAGCATGAGCAGCCAGACAGAAATACCAAAATTAAAATGCAGATTTTTTACCAATGTCCGATCTTCATCAGGTACAGCATCACTGAGCAGCATGGCTGAGTACGTCAAAATGATCATCACTAACGTCAACCAATGCAGTGTTATCTGCGGTAATGAATAACGATTTCTCATGGCTGCGCGCTCCGCTATATAGCTAATCGATTAAACCGCGTCTCCCGAGCTGGATTTAGGTTTCAATAAACCATCAGCACGAAACATACTTTTAATCCCACGAACTGCCTGACGGATCCTGTCCTGATTCTCAATCAAAGCGAAACGGACATGAGTATCGCCATAATCACCAAAACCAATCCCAGGTGAGACGCAAACTTTCGCCTCTGATAATAAGCGCTTAGCAAACTCTAGTGAGCCTAGATGTGCATAAGGTTCTGGAATTTTGGCCCAGACATACATTGATGCTTTCGGGTTTTCGACCATCCAACCCGCCTCATGTAGCCCACGGACCAAGGCATTACGGCGCTGCCGATACTGCTCAGCAATATCACGCACGCACTGCTGATCCCCCTCCAATGCGGCAATAGCGGCAACCTGCAATGGAGTAAATGTACCGTAATCGTGATAGCTCTTAATTCGCGCCAAGGCATTGACCAATTCTGGATTGCCGACCATAAAACCAATACGCCAGCCTGCCATATTGTAACTTTTCGATAAGGTAAAGAACTCAACCGCAATATCTTTCGCACCGGGGACTTGCATGATTGATGGGGCTTTCCAGCCATCATAGACAATGTCGGCATAAGCTAAATCATGCACCACCAGCACATCATATTGCTTCGCCAACGCCACGACGCGTTCGAAAAAGTCCAGCTCCACGCATTGTGCTGTTGGGTTAGAAGGAAAACCGAGGATCATCATTTTAGGTTTAGGAATGGTTTCTCGAATGGCGCGTTCCAACTCCCCAAAGAAATCAATGCCCTCCGTCAGTGGCACCGAGCGCACTTGCGCTCCAGCAATGACCGCCCCATAAATATGAATGGGATAGCTGGGATTTGGCACCAACACGGTATCACCGTGATCCAACGTCGCCAGCATCAAATGGGCCAGCCCTTCTTTCGAGCCAATGGTAACAATGGCTTCACTTTCGGGGTCAATATCTACCTGATAGCGATCGGCATACCAGCGAGAAATTGCCCTACGCAAACGGGGGATACCACGGGAAGTTGAATAACCGTGAGTATCTTCACGCTGCGCGACGCTGCACATTTTTTCCACAATATGCGGTGGCGTCGGGCCGTCCGGGTTACCCATACTAAAATCGATAATATCTTCTCCACGACGACGCGCGGCCATTTTCAGTTCAGCGGTAATATTGAAGACATAAGGGGGAAGGCGATCAATACGGGTAAAACGACGCTTAGAAGGTTGTTCAGACATAATTTCCTCGAGGATACGTTAGCGCCCGGACCGTCCGAGCGACGCTGACCATCAAATGGTCTGTTTATGAACATATCCCAGCGCTGAATACCTGTCGAGTGGCTGATAACAAATATCTTGCTCATCGGACGTCAGGGCTGTGGAGCAAACTCACGGGCCAGCAACCCCAATACCCAGTCATCACACCACTGCCCACCAAGCCGGTAGTTATCCCGCAAGGTGCCTTCCACCTGAAAGCCACAGCGTTCAAGCACCGCACGCGAGGGGTGATTCCCCACAGTCACCGTGGCTTTCATTTTATGAAACTGGCATTGCTGAAAACCAAATGCCAGTACCGCCATCAGGGATTCTTTAGCAAACCCTTTGCCTTGATAAGACGGCAACATGGCATAACCTACCTCGGCTTGTTGTAGAGGTGACCATTCCGCTAAAAAACCCGTCAACCCCATAGCCTCCCTGCCCTCTTTCTCACGGATAACCAGACATAACCAGTGGCAGGCAGTCTTCGTCCAAGGCATCAGGCGAGATTCAAATCGTGCGCGGATCTCAGTGATATCCATCGGGTCAGACATATAACGCTGGACCTCGGGGTCTTGATATAAACGCAAAAACAGCGGCCAGTCCTGTTCTACCAGGCTGTCGAGGGTAAGTCTGGGTGTTTTTAGCGAGATAGGATTGCGACTAAACATAGGAATGACTGGCACCATTTTTCCTTTTATTTTAACAAGTTAGTGACGAAAAGACGTTAAGAAACTAAAGAGGAAATTTTGCTGAAACCTCATCCCTTTATTCTTCTCTATTTTGCTCAAATAATGTTTACCTGAAGATAACAAAAAACAAACAAATGGTCAGCAAAATGCAAACCATTACCGCAGCCTCAACCTACAGCTATCGGAGAATCAGCATTATGGCTTCATTACAAATAGACGATATTCCCGCAGCAATCAAAGCGGTGAAACAGCAATTACGTCAGGCACTACCTGATTATCAGTCAGTCTTCCAAGCTGTAGAAGAAAATATTCGCCAGCAAGTCACTGAAATCCGCCGCAGTTTGGCACAGGGTGAAAGCCCGGTTCCGCGTATTCATGCTGATGATATTATCAATGGCAGAATCACTGACGAACAAAAAGCACAAATAAAACAGCGGGGATGCTGTGCCATCCTCGGTGTATTCCCTAGGGAAAAAGCGGCGGCATGGAACCGTGAAATCGGCCACTACCTGGAACGTAATAATTTTGTAGAACGTCTGAAAAATGCGGCGGAAGATAACTACTTCGGCACATTAGCTGCCAGCAAGCCACAAATTTACGGTATTTACTGGTCAACACCACAGATTGAAGCCCGTCAGGATCAGCGCATGAATGCGGTGCAAATATTCTTAAATAATTTGTGGCAAACCGAGAGCAACGGTAAGCAACACTTTGATGCCAACCGTGTGGTGACCTATGCCGACCGTACACGTCGTCGCCCACCAAAATCGTCATCATTGGGCTTGTCACCTCATGTTGACGGCGGCTCAATCGAACGCTGGTTGGACGAAAATTTCCGCCATGTTTATCGTCATGTATTTTCCGGTGAATGGCAAAAATACGATCCCTTTGCCGCTGAAGGTCGCCCACAAGTGCGTGAATTCCCGTCACCCGCCGTGTGTTCAATGTTCCGTACTTTTCAGGGCTGGACGGCGCTCACACCGCAACGTACCCACGCCGGGACCTTAAATGTGATTCCGATAGCAAATGCGATGGCCTATATGTTGCTGCGGGCATTGCAAGACGATGTGGCAGATGATGATTTGTGTGGTGCTGCGCCAGGACGAGCATTATCCACCTCCGAGCAGTGGCATCCTCTTTTAATGGAAGCCATTTCCCCTATTCCAGATCTAGAGGCTGGTGATACGGTATTCTGGCATTGCGACGTAATTCATTCTGTAGAAAACGAACATAACGGGGAGTTTGACAGCAATGTTATGTATATCGCTGCGGCTCCTTGGTGCGAAAAGAATGCCGCCTATCTGCCACGCCAATTAGCCAGTTTTATTGATGGCCGCTCGCCACCCGATTTTGCGGCGGATGACTTTGAAGTCGATTTCACAGGCAGAGCCACTGCTACAAATTTGACCGCCATTGGTAAACAACAATTAGGAATGACAGAGTAGGCTCCCCAGCGAATCTGCTGTCGGAAAATCAACTCCGGCAGCATTTTTCTCATCTCTGAAGATAAAATGGTAGTCAGCCGCTATTCTCCCTATAATTAGCCGCTTGTTCGCCCTACGACCCGATTATTTCTCACCTGAGACACCGGTTGTTGCCAAGAGAAAATAGTGTGCACCAGATATTTGAAATGCTACTGGCGGTGTTTGATCGCGCCGCATTGATGTTAATTTGCCTGTTCTTCCTGACCCGCACTCGCCTATTTCGCCAGTTATTGCAAAAAGAAAAACATACGCCATTGGAGCTAGCAGCGGTCACGGCTATTTTCTCGTTGTTTGCTATTTTTGGCACCTATTCCGGCATCAATGTTGAAGGGTCTCTGGTTAATGTGCGGGTGATTGCCGTCATGTCAGGCGGTATTCTCTTTGGTCCGTGGGTTGGAATTATTACCGGGCTAATTGCAGGTTCTCACCGATATTTAATTGATATTGATGGCATTACCTCTGTTCCCTGTTTAATTACCAGTATTATTGCTGGTTTGATGTCGGGCTATATCAATCTAAAAGTCAAGAAAGAGCGGCAATGGAGTATTGGTATTCTGGCCGGTATGATTTGTGAATCACTGACCATGCTCTTGGTGGTTATCTGGGCTAAACCGACAGCTTTGGGTATTGATATTGTATCTAAAATCGCGATTCCGATGATTTTAGGGGCGGTTTGTATCGGCTTGATTGTGTTGCTAGTACAAAGCGTCGAGGATGAAAAAGAGGTCATTGCCGCCCGACAAGCAAAATTAGCCTTGGATATTGCTAACAAAACCCTGCCTTATTTTCGCAATATTAACGGCGAATCCTTGCGCAGTGTGTGTGAAATTATTCGCAACGATATCAAAGCAGATGCGGTCGCCATCACGGATACCCAGACTATCCTAGCTTATGTCGGCGTGGGGGCAGAAACCTACAATATCGGTCATGAAATTATCAGTGATATCACCAAAGAAAGTATCCAACGCGGTAAAATTACTATTCGCAATAATGATGAAGTCCACCGCACGCCACAAATTCATTCGCTTATCATCATCCCACTATGGGAAAAAGGCGAAGTCACTGGTTCACTGAAAATCTATTATTGCCACGCTCATAAAATTACATATTCACTAAAAGTAATGGCGGTAGGTTTATCACAGATAATCTCAACGCAAATTGAGGTTTCTCGCATTGAACAGCTACGTGAAATGGCCAATAAAGCGGAAATGCGCGCACTGCAAAGTAAAATTAACCCGCACTTTTTATTTAATGCGCTGAATGCAATTTCCTCGTCGATTCGCATTAATCCAGATACCGCACGCCAGTTGATCATCAATTTGTCTCGTTATTTGCGCTACAACCTTGAGCTAAATGATGAGCAAATTGATATTCGCAAAGAATTGCATCAAATTCAGGATTATATCGCCATTGAGCAGGCACGCTTTGGCAGTAAATTGACCGTGATTTATGATATTGATGACGATATTTCACTCAAAATTCCAAGTCTGCTGATTCAACCACTTGTAGAAAATGCCATCGTGCATGGAATTCAGCCCTGTCGTGGTAAAGGTGTGGTGGTTATTGCGGTTAAAGACTGTGGTGACCAGATAAAAATTTCAGTGAAAGATACAGGTAACGGAATTAATCAGGAAACCATTGAGCGTGTGGCAAATAACGAAATGCCAGGCAATAAAATCGGTTTACTGAATGTGCATCATCGGGTGAAATTACTTTATGGCGAGGGTTTACAGATACGTCGGCTAGAGCCCGGCACCGAGATCTCTTTTTATATCAGTAAGAATGGTGGCAAGGTCCATGCAGAACCCAGTATTTCAGCCGGAGTTTAACCTGTGAAAGCAATCATTGTTGAGGATGAATTTCTGGCTCAGGAAGAGCTAAGTTACCTGATCCGCCAGCACAGCGGCATAACCATTGAAGCCACCTTTGAAGATGGGCTTGATGTACTTAAATATCTACAAAATCATCAAGTTGATGCTATTTTTCTCGATATTAATATTCCATCACTCGATGGCGTTTTACTGGCGCAGAACATCAGCAAGTTTACTCAGAAGCCTTATATTATTTTTATCACGGCTTACAAAGAGCATGCCGTTGAAGCCTTTGAAATTGAAGCCTTTGATTATATTTTAAAGCCATATCACGAGTCGCGAATTGTGACGATGTTGCAAAAACTGGAAGCTCTGCACAAACGCGATAATCAAAATAATAAAGAGCAGGCCAGTAGCCCCAGTCATCGTTCAGCCGCCCATACTATCAATTTGATGAAAGATGAGCGCATCATCGTCACGGATATCAATGATATTTACTATGCAGCGGCACAAGAGAAGGTCACGCTGGTCTATACTCGACGCGAAGAATTTATTATGCCGATGAATATCACTGAATTTTGTAGCCGCCTGCCGGAAGAGTACTTTTTCCGCTGCCACCGCTCTTATTGTGTGAATTTAGCTAAAATCCGCGAAATTGTCCCTTGGTTTAACAATACCTATATCCTACGACTGAGTGATTTAGATTTTGAAGTCCCCGTCAGCCGCAGCAAGATAAAAGAGTTCAGGCAACTGATGCGCCTTTAAATGCATTTCATTCCTCCCTGAATGCAGCTCATTCCCCTTTCGATCTATAGCCGTTAGCCCGCCCGTATACTGGTTTCATTCGGCGGGCTGATAACACCTCAATACAAGATTTTCGGTGCTCCTCAGCGCGTAATTTTCTGGCAAACCGACGCTATTGCATCCACTGTTACAGTCGCAATAGCCCTATTCGGGCCATATGCATTGATGTTTAAGGAGTCCGGCATGAGCAGTAAACCGGTAAATCGTTGGCTAATTGTTGTTGGTACTATCATTGTTCAGATGGGTTTAGGCACTATTTATACTTGGAGCTTATTTAATCAACCTCTTGGGGAGAAATTCAGTTGGTCACTGGGGGCCGTTGCCACCACGTTTTCCATCACCAGCTTCTCTTTAGCGATTGCCACTCTGTTTGCTGGCCGTCTACAAGAGCGCATCGGTATCCGTAAACTGACATTGATTTCCGGTATTATTCTCGGCCTTGGCCTGATTGCCAGCTCCTTTGCAACCTCTCTGGGTATGATTTATCTACTAGCTGGTATTGTGGTCGGCTTTGCCGATGGCACTGCCTACATCACCACTTTGTCAAATCTGATTAAATGGTTCCCAGAACGTAAGGGGCTGATTTCAGGAATTTCTGTTGGCGCATTTGGTACTGGTAGCCTGTTGTTCAAGTATGTGAATGCTAGCTTGATTGCCAATCAAGGAGTATCGCTGGCTTTCTTTTACTGGGGTATTATTGTCATGGTGCTGGTCGGGGCAGGGTCATTCCTACTACGCGAGAAGGTAGTCGCACCCCAAGCTGCCAACAGCTTGCAATCTGCATCCGCTGGCCGTGATTTCAGTGTCAAAGAGATGCTGGCAGTGAAAGAGTCTTACTTCCTGTTTATCATCTTCTTCACAGCATGTATGAGTGGCTTATATCTGATTGGTATTGTGAAAGATTTAGGCGTACAACTGGCGGGGATGGACATGGCGATGGCGGCTAATACGGTGTCTGCTATCGCCATATTTAACACCGCCGGGCGCATTATTTTAGGGGCATTATCAGATAAAGTAGGCCGCCTACGAGTGATCAGTTTTACCTTATTGGTGACGACTCTGGCCGTATCTGTACTGAGTTTTGTTCCACTCACTCACGCGTTATTCTTCTTGTGTGTTGGAGCCATTGCTTTCTGTTTCGGCGGCAATATCACCGTGTTCCCCGCCATTGTTGGTGACTTCTTTGGTCTGAAAAACCACAGCAAAAACTATGGTGTTATTTATCAAGGGTTTGGTTTGGGAGCGCTGGCGGGATCATTTATCGCAGCCCGTCTGGGCGGATATCACGCAACCTTTATCGTGATTGCAGTATTGTCGGTGATCTCTTTGCTGTTAACACTGATAATCAAGCCACCTAAAGGTGCCACTGCCGAGGCAGAAAATGTATCAACTGCCCCAGCAAGAGTGACTGCCAGCAGCCATGCATGACAGCTAATTTAGACACAAAAAAGCAGAACCAAGGTTCTGCTTTTTTTATCAAGTAGTCTAAAAACCTATCCTTGACGTCATTACAAATGAGGGGACTTAAGGAGTGATAATCACTCCCTATTAAACCTTACGTTCCAACGATTAGAGTTCATGCCCTAATTTTTGACGTAGGTACGCTCCGGCCCCCAGCAAGCCGGGCTGCTGATGCGTAATCATGTAAACGGGAATATCCTGCAAGAAATCTTTGAAACGCCCTTTATCTTCAAAAGCACCACGGAAGCCAGAGGCTTTAAAGAACTCCATAAAGCGCGGCACGATACCACCAGCAATATAGACGCCACCAAAGGTACTGAGATTCAGTGCCAGATTACCGCCAAAGCGCCCCATGATCACACAGAACAGTGATAGTGCGCGGCGGCAGTCGGTGCAGCTATCAGCTAAGGCACGCTCGGTCACATCTTTAGGGGCAAGATTCTCTGGTAGGCGCCCATCAGAAATCACAATCGCCCGATATAAATTGACCAACCCCGGTCCGGACAAAACCCGTTCAGCGGAAACATGGCCCAGTTCATGGCGCAACACCGCCAGAATTTGGTCTTCTTCATCACTGTTGGGGGCAAAATCCACATGCCCACCCTCACCCGGCAAGCTTATCCAACGTTTGTCCACATTGACTAAATGCGCCACTCCCAACCCTGTCCCCGCACCATAGACGGCAACAGGCTTACCTGGCTGTGGTGATGTGCCACCAAATTGCAGAATATCCTGTTCTGAAAGCACCGGAATCGCCATTGATACCGCCGTAAAATCATTGATAACTTCTAAATGATTCAGCCCCAAACTTTTCTGCATTGCCGCAATAGAAAATGCCCAAGTATGGTTGGTCATCGCCACCCAATCCCCGGTAATCGGGCAGGCAATGGCAATACAGGCATCAGTGACAGTAACCTGATGTTCTGACAAATATTGCTTAATCACATCTTCCAGACTGTCGTATTCCAGACCTGAATATGTTTGTGCTTGTGATAGTTCGCCCGTCGTCACAGCGCAGAGCGCCAAACGGGCATTAGTGCCGCCAACGTCACCCACCAGGGCATAGCTCGTCATCAGAAACTTCTCCATTACAGGGATTCTTAACTTCAACTACGCTCACTGTAAAATCAGGTTGGAGAAACAACAATCTCATTGCTGTAAACCCTTTCGCTTTGCGATAAAGATCACAAAAAAACGTTTCAGCAGCAGCAAATTGCCGCGACTGAACACGAAAAAGGGGATATCGTTTTGAGGAAATTAGTTCGAGCTACGCCCTTTATCAGACGCTGGGGTCAATGTACTTGACCGGCGGGAACGAATAATCCGCATCCGTAAGCTATCATAGGCCCAGTTGTAACAGACGGTGTATGGCAGAAAGAACAGGAAGAAACCAATCTCCAGTATAAATGCCTGTAACAATGAAACCCCTAATACGAAAGCAGCGATAGGCAAGCCAATCAGGATAAACCCACCTTCAAAGCCCAAAGCATGCAGCACCCGCACCAATGCCGTTTTTGCCACCCGGCTCACTGGCCAGAAGTAGTCAAACAGGCTGTTGTAAATAATATTCCACAGCATCGCCACTGAAGAGAGAATGACGGCCAATGCCCCCATTTGTAAAATAGGACGATCCAACAGCCACGCTGCAACAGGGGCAGAAATAGCCACCGCAATCACTTCAAAACCTACGGCATGAATAACTCGTTCAAAAAAAGATCTGTGATGGACTTGCATAAAACACCTACATAATTAACCGATAATATCTTGTTGATGGTGATTATCATCGTTTTTTAAGATAGATTAAAAATAGAACCCATCGATAAAATAGATAGTTTATGCACTATTCTCCTGAGGCATTAATTGCGTTTGTTGAAGCCGCAGCACTTGGCTCCTTCTCAGCCGCAGCCCGTAAACTTCGTAAAAGCCAGTCAACCATCAGCACTGCTATTGCCAATTTGGAGGCTGATTTGGGCTTGACGTTGTTTGACAGGCAAGCGCGTCAGCCAGTGTTAACTGACCATGGGCGCCGTGTGCTGTCTCATGTGCAGGAGATTCTGGCCGCCAGTGAACGGCTGGATAATTTATCCATTAGGTTGGCCGGTCAGGTTGAAACACGGCTGACGTTTGTCCTCTCTGACACTTATCAACCCACACATCATGAAAGCCTGTTGCGCCGCTTTGAGCAGCGCTACCCCGATATTGAATTTGAGTGTTTGATTGCCGAAGATGACGATGTCATAGATTTGCTACAACTGCGCCGTGCGCATATTGGTGTGGTGGAGGTTCAGTCGCACTATCCGCCGGACATTGCAGCCAGCCGTTTAGCCGCACAAACTGAAATGGCGATATTTGTCCAAGCTGACCATCCGTTAGCGCAGTTTTCCCACGTTCGTCCTGAGCAACTGGCAACCACTCGCCAGCTTCGCCTCAATACATACAACCGCACGGAGCGTAATCAGTCACAGGGGCTAATGTGGTCAGCGCCTAGTTATTTAATGTTACTGGAAATGGCTGAACAAGGTTTTGGCTGGGCCATTTTACCGCGCTGGCTAGTTGAGCAATATAGTCATAGAAAACTGGTGGCCTTGCCCACCGCCGGCTGGCCAAAGATGATCTCAATTGATGCGGTTTGGTCGAAAAAAAGCCCACCTGGCCCGGCAGGCTATTGGTTATTGGATCAATTGACTGGCAATACCAATACAGATAAATAAACCGTTAAAGCACTGTATTTCGGGCCTGAAGAGATTTAGCGATATTGATAAGTAACTCTGGGGCATCCATTTGTGGTAATACCACTTCGATAAAAGCCAACTGCTCAATATTCTCGATGTCTGCCAGCACCTGCTGCAATTGATCAACCTGAGTTACCGTCGCCGTAAAGGATTCTTTACCCTTAGCTAAGGCTTGTGGTAGCTGTGACCAGTTCCATTCGGCCACATCGTTATAGCGTTGCTGTGGCCCGTTAATCATCCGTTCTACGGTATACCCTTGGTTATTCAAGAGAAAAATAATGGGATTTAAGCCACTGCGCAGCATCGATCCTAGCTCTTGAATGGTTAATTGTGCCGCCCCATCCCCCAGCAGCAATATCATTCGCCGCTGAGGTTGCGCCACTTGTGCGCCATAAGCTGCGGGTAAACTAAAACCAATTGATCCCCATAATGACTGAGTGAAAAGGATACATTCTGAAGGTAACGTCAGTGTCGCCGCACCAAAGCAAGAGGTGCCCTGATCCGTCACCACAATATCGTTCGGGCGCAGAAAATGTTGGATGTGATACCAAAATGCCTTTTGATCCAGAATGTTATATTGTGGTGCCTCCAACACTGGATGAGCGATCATGGAGGGTTGCCACTCATCTTGCAGTGATTTGCACAATTGATGCAATACCTCCACAGCGACCACCATGGGGATTTGGTTGAACACTTTTTGCCCAATACGCACCTGTTCTGGTTGGATATCAATACAATTATCCTGGGTAATATGCTGGCTGAATCCGGCAGTAGTGGTATCGACAAACCACACTCCGACGGCGATCAGCACATCAGCCTCTTCGATATATGCTTTGACGTTGGCCTCACTGGCCGCACCAGCATAAGTGCCGATAAACATCGGGTGCGTCTCATCCAATAGCCCTTTTCCCATCAATAACGTTGCATGTGGCAGATCCACCTCCGCCAGCCAGTGACGTAACGGTTGTCGGGCACCAAAACGATCGGCCAGAAAATCAGCTAATAGGGCTATCCGTTGCGCCGACTGCAATTTTTCGCGAGCGGCATCAGTAAATGCCTGCAACGATGTCGGCGATAAGAGAGGTTGCGGCAGAGACAACTCACCCAAAGATGTTGCCACATCAGCTTGTGCAACATCGGCGGGCAGTTGGAGATAAACAGGGCGTCGCTGGCACAATGCTGCCACAAGCAAGCGATCTATTTCGGCTACCGCATTCTTGGCAGTCAAGTTGGCCTGCGCGCAGGTAACCTCTTTTGCCATACGGGCAAAATGACCAAAGTCACCGTCACCTAATGAGTGATGCAGCAATTCTCCCGCCTTTTGTGCATCTAGTGCAGGAGTGCCAACAATATGAATAACAGGAAGATATTCAGCATAACTACCTGCTATTCCATTAATAGCGCTTAACTCTCCGACCCCTACAGTGGTTAACAATGCCGCAGCAGGCATGACACGGGCATACCCATCTGCGGCATACGCCGCATTAAGCTCATTAGCGCATCCCATCCAGTGGATAACGGGATGATTTATCACATGATCAAGAAAATGAAGATTGAAATCACCAGGAACACCAAAGAGATGTCGGACACCTAATTGCGCCAAGCGATCCAGTAAGTAATCCGCCACTTTGTAGCTGCTGACCATAACCATATCAACCTTAATGCTGATTATCGTGAGATAAGTATTAAGCAAAACATAAATATATCTAATATTTTTGAATTATTAATTAGCGCGTACTGTCATCTTTTGCTGACATCCCGACTTCAGTCATAAGCATCATCACGTCAACAAGAGATAACGTGATCTCACTAGCTTACGCAGCGGGTGAACACGCATACACTCAAGTGTCGTTTATTCTCATCAATAAGGGTCATCATGGTCTATCAAGCAGCCTCCTCCCGCTATCAGGAAATGGAGTACCATCGTTGTGGTCGTCATGGGCTATTGCTCCCGGCTATTTCACTTGGACTATGGCATAACTTTGGTGATAGCACGCTGTATGAAAATAGCCGTCATTTGGTTCTCCGAGCTTTTGATCACGGTATTACCCACTTTGATTTAGCCAATAACTACGGCCCTCCCCCCGGATCGGCTGAACTGAATTTTGGTCGTATTTTGCAACAAGACCTGCGCCCTTATCGCGATGAGCTGATTATCTCCTCCAAGGCAGGCTACACCATGTGGCCCGGCCCTTATGGTGATTGGGGTTCTAAAAAATATTTGGTGGCCAGTATCAATCAAAGCTTGCAACGTATGGGGTTGGATTATGTTGATATTTTCTATCACCACCGCCCAGATCCCAATACGCCATTGGAAGAAACGATGGCAGCGCTAGACCTGCTCGTACGGCAAGGTAAGGCACTGTATATCGGCTTGTCTAACTACCCGGCGACACTTATGCGTCAGGCTTGCGAAATTTTGGCGCAACTGGGGACTCCATGTCTGATTCATCAACCCAAATACTCAATGTTTGAGCGCTGGATTGAAGCAGATCTGCAAAATACGCTGGAGGAATATGGGGTGGGTTCCATTGCCTTTTCTCCACTGGCTGGCGGGTTATTAACTGATCGCTATTTGACTGGCATCCCATTAGACTCACGAGCCGCCAGTGACAGTAAATTCCTCAATCCTGAACAACTTACAGCGGAAAAACTGACGAAAGTGCGTCAATTGAATGAGTTGGCATTAGATCGTGGGCAGAAGTTGTCGCAGATGTCTTTAGCTTGGGTCTTACGAGGTGGGCGGGTAACCTCGGCTCTGATTGGAGCCAGTAAAACGAGTCAAATCGATGATGCCGTCGGCATGCTGGCAAATACTGAATTCAGTGAAGCTGAGATAAAAATTATCGAAGACATTTTGGTGTAAACGTTTCCTCTCCTATCATCAAACAGGGGCTAAGTGCCCCTGTTAACGTCCTTTCATCATCCTCACAGATAATTCCTAAATCTTTATTTTACAGTTTTATCCGAATCCCAGCGGGGACCGCACTGTTTAAGATGGTGTCATAGCCATAAGGCCAAATAAGGATGAATGATGATAAAAGCGGCCCTGTTTAAATCGACGCTGTTGAAACTGAGTGTCGTGAGACCGAGAAGAATCAAGCCCTTGCTATTGATAACTATATTAGCTTGGTTCCCTCTCATTCCAATGGCAAATGCCGAGAGTATTGAATTGCTACCCAGTGTGTCTTTGCAAATTGGCGAACAAGACCGCAGTGGTAATTATTGGGATGGTTATGATTGGCGCGACCGGCAGTGGTGGCACAACCATCAAGGCCGAGATTTAGGTGAACGAAACCGCCACGGCCATTACTGGGATGGTCACCGCTGGCAAAATAGAGGTTGGTGGAAAAAGAATTATTACTACCATGAAGGCCGCTACTGGAAATATGACAAGCACGCCAAAAAGCAACATCGCGGTCATGGAAAAGGGCATGGTCATCATCACGACTAAGTCACGTTTGTTGTCAGGCGGGAGTTTGCCCCACCCGCCTTATGGCATCATTGTCTGTCGTTGACTAAAGCAAACCCACAAGCAAGTATGCATTTAATCCAACCACGACCAGCACAATCAGTTTCCCCAAATTCTGAATCAATTTTGAGTTAACCATATCTCCCATCAATTCTTTATTGCCGGTGAAAACCAGCAGTGGCACCAATGCCAGTGCGATACCAAAACTGAGCAATACCTGACTCATAACCAGTATCCGGGTAGCATCTAACCCCGCTAAAATAACAATAAAAGAGGGCAGCATAGTCACCAGACGACGAACCCAAATGGGAATGTAAAACCGCACAAAGCCCTGCATAACCACTTGCCCAGCTAACGTCCCGACCACTGTTGATGAAAGCCCGGCGGCCACTAAACTTAAGCCAAAAATAGTGGCGGCAGCATTCCCCAGCAGTGGTTGCAATGTTAAATAGGCTTGTTCAATCTCGGCAATACTGCCGTAACCATTGAAATGAAAAGCTGCTGCGGCTGTTGCCATCATCGCCAGATTGACGAAACCGGCGATGGTCATCGCAATCGCGACATCCAATTTCGTCGACGCATAACGATCCGCTTTAGAGCTCTCCCCTGCCGTTTGCGTCAATGAAGAATGCAGATAGATAACGTGCGGCATAATGGTGGCACCCAATACCCCGGCGGCTAAAAACACCGCATCACGGTTAGGTAAATCTGGGACTAACATCCCTCGCCCTAGCGCTGCAATCTCAGGGCGCGAGAAAATAAGCTCAACAATGTAGGCGGCAGCAACAAACAGCAACAACCCACCGATGACCAGTTCGAGCGGTTTTTGCCCACGGTTTTGCAGCATGAGAATGAGGAATGTTGCGATGCCCGTCAGTACCGCCCCTTCCAAAAGAGTGACACCTAAGAGCAATTTAAAGCCGATCGCCGCACCGATAAACTCAGCCAAATCCGTTGCTATTGCGATTATCTCGGCTTGCACCCAGTACGCCCAAACTACGGGACGGGGGAAACGATCTCGAATGTGTTCAGCCAGATTTTTACCCGTTGCAATACCGAGTTTGGCAGAAAGTAATTGGATAAGCATGGCCATGATGTTGGCCCAAACAACTACCCATAAAAGGGTGTAGCCAAATGAAGCGCCCGCTTGAATATTGGTGGCAAAGTTACCGGGGTCAATATAACCAATGGCCGCGATAAAAGCAGGCCCCATCAGGGAGAGCTTAATCCTCCTTGATGTACGGCGGGATGTATCGACAGCACGGCTATTCAACATTCAGTATTACCCTTGGGGAATTTACGGCTACTCTCTGATCACCAATAATAGATAAATGATAATAATTATCAAGCGCATTTAGAACGACAAAACTTATCTCTCTGATAGCCAATACCGCATAATTTGCCGTGCAATAATCTTTTGCGCATTGTTTCTGAAAACCGTGCCAAATCTGACATCGCAGCTTCCAAGACTGGGAGCTACAATTATCCAAGCTCATGGATTAAAACTACCTCTTTAGCATATTATTAACATCCTATTTTTTGTGATCTACCCCACTAATTTGTTTGCATTTATGAAAGTGAATTTCTATATTTGCAGCCTACGTCTCGTTTTTAATGTAGCCGTTACATAAAATGTCCACGAAAATCTAGCCTGCCTCAAATTTGGAGCACATATGTCCCATATTCTGCAGTTTGCGTTGGCCTTGATCGTGGTGGCCATATTAGCTCTGGCTGCCTGTAAAGATCGCAAGAGCATCCGCATTCGGTTTGTTATTCAATTGCTGGTTATTGAAGTGTTATTGGCGTACTTCTTCCTCCATTCGGAAGCTGGATTAGGTTTTGTGAAAGGATTCGCCGGCTTATTCGACAAATTACTCGGATTCGCTGCTACCGGTACTGACTTTGTCTTTGGCAATATGGGGGATAAAGGTCTGGCGTTCTTCTTCCTGAGAGTGCTGTGCCCTATCGTCTTCATTTCTGCCTTAATCGGTATTTTGCAATACATCAAAGTACTGCCGATCGTTATCCGTATCATTGGTACTTTATTGTCCAAAATTAACGGCATGGGCAAACTGGAATCATTCAACGCAGTGAGTTCACTGATTCTGGGCCAGTCTGAAAACTTTATCGCTTATAAAGACATTTTGGGCAAAATGTCCGAAAAACGTATGTACACCATGGCAGCAACTGCAATGTCGACAGTTTCTATGTCGATTGTGGGGGCTTATATGTCAATGCTGGACGCGAAATTCGTGGTCGCGGCACTGGTGCTTAACATGTTCAGTACCTTTATCGTGTTGTCATTAATCAACCCGTATAAAGCTGAAGAAGAAGAAGAGTTACAACTCAGTAACTTGCATGAAGGCCAAAGCTTCTTTGAAATGCTGGGGGAATACATCCTGGCGGGTTTCAAAGTCGCCATTATTGTTGCTGCAATGCTGATTGGTTTTATCGCATTGATTGCTGCTGTAAATGCCTTGTTCAGCCTGCTGTTCGGTATTAGCTTCCAAGGAATCTTGGGTTATGTGTTCTTCCCGTTCGCATGGATTATGGGCGTTCCGGCGCATGAGGCCTTGCAAGTGGGTAGTATCATGGCGACCAAACTGGTTTCTAACGAATTTGTGGCAATGATGGACTTGCAGAAAGTCGCATCAGAACTGTCACCACGTAGTGTCGGTATTCTGTCCGTGTTCTTGGTTTCATTCGCGAACTTCTCTTCTATCGGTATCGTAGCCGGGGCGATTAAAGGTCTGAATGAGCATCAGGGGAATGTGGTTTCTCGTTTTGGTTTAAAACTGCTGTACGGCTCCACATTGGTGAGCGTATTGTCCGCCTCTATCGCGGGTCTGGTACTCTAATAAGTCGTATCAGAAAGCAGTGAATAAAAAGGCGCTACGGCGCCTTTTTTTACAGCTGCAATTCAAGACCAAACGATTCCCCAAAGTCATTGGCGTTGCAGCAAGGCAGCAAGCGAGCAAGTCCCGATGAGCTGACTCAAGTCAGTGATTCGGGCGCGTGAGCACAGCTAACACCGCTGCAGCGCCAAGACCAAACGATTCCCCAAAGTCATTGGCGTTGCAGCAAGGCAGCAAGCGAGCAAGTCCCGATGAGCTGACTCAAGTCAGTGATTCGGGCGCGTGAGCACAGCTAACACCGCTGCAGCGCCAAGACCAAACGATTCCCCAAAGTCATTGGCGTTGCAGCAAGGCAGCAAGCGAGCAAGTCCCGATGAGCTGACTCAAGTCAGTGATTCGGGCGCGTGAGCACAGCTAACACCGCTGCAGCGCCAAGACCAAACGATTCCCCAAAGTCATTGGCGTTGCAGCAAGGCAGCAAGCGAGCAAGTCCCGATGAGCTGACTCAAGTCAGTGATTCGGGCGCGTGAGCACAGCTAACACCGCTGCAGCGCCAAGACCAAACGATTCCCCAAAGTCATTGGCGTTGCAGCAAGCGAGCAAGTCCCGATGAGCTAACTCAAGTCAGTGATTCGGGCGCGTGAGCACAGCTAACACCGCTGCAGTGCCAAGGACGAAGGGGAATCACCAATCAATACCCTTCTGCGCCTTAACCCCACAATCAAAAGCATGCTTAACAGGCCGTAATTCGCTGACGGTATCTGCGAGGGCAATGAGATCGCGATGACATGCTCGCCCGGTGATGATGACGCTTTGATTCTTAGGTCGTTCTTTTAACGTGGTTATTATTTCGTCTAGTGCCAAGTAACCGTAAGTGATCATGTAAGTTAACTCATCTAGAATCACGAGATGGTATGACGGGTCGGATAACATTCGACGGCCTTGTTCCCATACCCTTTGTGCTGCGAGGGTATCTGCCACCTTGTCTTGTGTCTCCCAAGTAAAACCGGTTTTCATAATATGAAACTCAACCCCGTTGCGACTCAACAGATTATATTCACCACTTTCCCATGTGCCTTTAATAAACTGAACGACGCCAACTTGCT
Source organism: Yersinia vastinensis (assembly GCF_044905075.1). Lineage (NCBI taxonomy): Bacteria > Pseudomonadati > Pseudomonadota > Gammaproteobacteria > Enterobacterales > Yersiniaceae > Yersinia > Yersinia vastinensis. The sequence continues at coordinate 1,363,039 of NZ_CP173260.1, read as the reverse complement.
TATCATGACCAACAGCTCGTGCCGCCGTACCAAAAGCTGCTGTACTTTTTCCTTTACCATTACCGGTAAATACAATGATGATACCGCCCGTTTTAGTCGCTTCAGCAACACGCGTTTCAACCTGTTCCTTAATATGTTGCTGCCGCTGCTGATACCGTTCTTCGCTCATTGAGATACCCTCCGCGCAAAAGCTAGTGCTGACAACCTGCGCATACTTTCATCTGAATTAGGTCAAAGAATGAGTTACCTTTATCATCAAGCAAAATAAAGGCGGGGAAATTTTCGACTTCCATTTTCCATACTGCTTCCATGCCCAGTTCGGGAAACTCGATACATTCCAGGCTTTTGATATATTCCTGCGCCAAAATAGCCGCAGAACCACCAATGCTGCCTAAATAGAAGCCACCATGCTTTTGGCAGGCTTGCGTGACTTCATGGCTGCGATTACCTTTAGCCAACATCACTAAACTGCCACCATGGGATTGAAAAAGGTCGACATACAAATCCATTCGCCCTCCTGTTGTTGGCCCCATGGAACCTGAAATAAATTCGTCTGGCTTTTTAGCGGGCCCCGCATAATAGACAGGGTGATCTTTCATGTATTGCGGTAATTCCTCTCCTTGTTCCAGACGCTCTTTCAGTTTGGCATGGACAATATCTCGGGCCACAATTAATGAACCATTCAGCGAGACACGCGTAGAGACGGGATAGCCTGAAAGTTGTCGACGAATTTGATCCATCGGTTGGTTTAGATCGATATTCACCACCGTCCCTTCGTTACTTTCCCGTAAGTCTTCGGGGATATATTGCTCAGGATGCCGCTCTAACTTCTCAAGCCATATTCCCTCTTTGTTTATTTTGGCTTTAATGTTTCGATCAGATGAACATGAAATCGCCATACCTATCGGGCAGGAACCACCATGGCGTGGCAAACGAATAACGCGGACATCATGGGCAAAATACTTGCCACCAAATTGAGCACCCAGACCAAATGCCTGAGAAGCTTGAAGCAATTCTTGCTCAAGTTCGATATCACGAAAAGCTCGCCCGTATTCATTACCTTCCGTGGGCAAGTTGTCATAATATTTAGTTGAGGCTAATTTTGCCGTTTTCAAAGTTAATTCAGCAGAGGTACCGCCGACGACAAATGCTATATGATAAGGAGGGCATGCCGCCGTTCCTAACTCTCTCATTTTTTCAATTAAAAAAGCAGTCAGTTTTTTCGGCTCCAGCAATGCTTTAGTCTCTTGATACAGTGCTGCTTTATTTGCTGAACCGCCCCCTTTATTAACAAACAGGAAAGAATATTCCGCCCCGGTAGTCGAGAAAATATCAATTTGCGCAGGAAGGTTTGTTCCAGTATTGATTTCGGTATACATATCCAATGCGGCATTTTGTGAATGGCGCAAATTATCATCACGAAAGGTGTTATAAATACCGCGAGACAGTGCTTGTGCATCATCAATATCGGTCCACACTCTCTGGCCTTTTTGGGCAATAATGGTAGATGTCCCCGTATCCTGACAGTTTGGTAAAATGCCCTTAGCTGAAATTTCTGAGTTTCTCAGTAGTTGAAGTGCGACATATTTATCATTTTCGCTAGCTTGAGGATCGTGCAAAATAGCAGCAACTTGCTGTTGATGTGCTGGGCGTAGAAAAAATGAGGCATCATGGAAAGCTTGTTGAGAGACTAATGTCAGAGCCTCTGGTTTCACTCTTAATATTTCTATTCCCGCAATTTTAATAGTCGAAACATACTTATCTGTTAGTAAGTAATACTCTGTTTTATCCTCAGTAAGAGGAAATAGTTCTTGATAGGAAAAACCATTTTTATGCATTATTTTCACTCTATTAACCAAATATAAACAGCAGGCAGAACATACTTGTTATTTATATTGAAAAGGGTTTGAGAAATAACATCTTGAATTGCCATATGCATTACACCTCCATTATTGGCGGGATAAGATAAAAAGCAATTGTTCTATCTGCAATACATAATGTTTTCTAGTGAACAAGTCGGTGACGAAATGATATTTATATACACAATTAAAGCATATTGACCACAATGATTTTTATAAATGTCCGTTTAATAAATTATCAGCTAACCCATGTTCTTTTTAGCTCTTCTTCTTTCGATTTCGCATGTACCCAACGGCTGAATTTTTGCAAACTTCTTAACCCTCTTTTGCCATCTTTATAAGTCAGTACAAAATGATTTCCAGTACTCATCGGCAAATCACAAGGAATAACCATATCACCATTTTCTAAATCCTTATGAATGGCAAAGCGAGGTAATAACGCCACGCCCAAATTAGAGCGAACGGCTGAAATTAGCATTGATAAAAGATCAAATCGCGGCCCCATTCGCACTTTGGGATTGTTCACTCCAGAGAGTGCAAACCAATCATACCAAGAGTCTAAACGAGTCGTTTGGTGCAGTAGTGTAAATTCGTCCATCAATTGTTCCGCACGCATAACCTTTTTATCATCGCGCCACAGCATGCGGCTACATACCGGAATCAGTTCTTCTTCAAATAGATGCTCATTTTCTGCCCAAGGGCTGCTGAAATCTTCACGCATAATCGCAGCATCATATTTCAGATTCAAAAAATCTGCAGGTGTCGTGAGAGCAATTAAATTCAGAACAATCTCCGGATGATTCTCATGAAAATCACTAAGATTAGGGATCAACCAATGCGTGCTAAACGTGGGTGTTACTGCTAATTCTAAAATCTGTTGAGTCGATTGATAAGACATAATACTTTGCGTATCCCTTTCCAATTGCTCTAAGGTATCTCTAACTAAGCCAAGATAATAACGCCCTGCATCATTCAGAAATATCCGCTTACGAACATGGTGGAATAGTGAAACGTTAAGTAAATCTTCCAGTGCTGTAATTTGGCGGAAAACGGCACTTTGTGTTAACGCCAATTTTTCGGCTGCTCGAGTATAACTTTCATATTGAGCAACTGCTTCAAATGTCACTAATAAGTCTGTTTTAGGAATTTTGCACCGCATTGTGACTCACCCATTATTTCATGAAATCATTGATTAGATAGCCTGCTATGCCATACCGAGACATTTACATTAGAAATGTAAGACGGATTTTATTTGTTTTTTAACATACACAAAATTATATATATAAACATAGCGATCAGCCATTTTTGTGATTGCCCTCATAATTATCAATAACAAATGTAATATTAAAGTTAAAAAACAAAATAATGAATGAAAACATAATTAATAACAATGCAAAAAAAAATAAAATAACAGACTTAAATTTAAAAATTAATATCATATATTATGAAGAGTTCATTCCTAAAAGTGATTAAATAATGGGAGCAAGGTCATGTATCTCATTCTTCTTTTATGGATAATGATGCTGCGCTCAAGCTATACATTAATTTTTAGATAATAAACTCTTGCGATTTTAAAAAATCTTATGCCTTCGCTGCTATAAAGGTCGTTCTAATGAGTCTAGGAAAAGTATTATTAGTCGGGGCAGGCCCGGGAGATGCATCATTAATCACCGTGAAAGGGTTACTGGCTATCCGTGAAGCCCAAGTTCTTGTCCATGACCGTTTAGTTAATCTTGAGCTAATTGCTCAAGCACCACCTAATTGCCAAATTATTAATGTAGGAAAAGCCTCAAATCACCATCCGATTCCACAGGAACATATCAACCAAATACTGATCGATCACGCATTAGCTGGTAAAAATGTCGTGCGCCTTAAAGGCGGTGACCCCTATGTATTTGGCCGTGGTGGAGAAGAGGCCGAAAGTCTTTCACACCGTAATATCCCTTTTGAAATAGTGCCAGGCATCAGTTCCTCAATTGGTGGATTAGCCTATGCGGGGATTCCGGTAACCCATCGCCACTATGCTTCCAGTTTTCATGTTGTCACCGGGCATATGAGTCAGGGAAATGAACCACAGAATTGGAATGCATTAGCCCAATTAGACGGCACACTGATTGTGCTGATGGGAATGAGCCGACAAGAGGAAATTTGCCAGCGATTAATCAAAGGAGGCAAATCGCCGGAGACCCCTGCTGCTGCAGTGATGTATGCCAGCCACCAGCAACAAGAAATAGCTAAAGGAACACTGAACACGCTAAAAGATGAGATTGCTCGTAAAAAGGTCCATGCGCCAGCATTGTTAGTCATCGGTGATGTGGTCAATCTTAGCGATGTGCTGGCTTTTACTTCTCATTCAATCGACATCAACCATGAGCCACTCTTGCAAGTCATATAATGCATTGTCCGCAAAAGGGTTATCGTTGTAGGGATTATCATTGTAAGGATACTTTTCATGGCTGAAGCACACTGCCCGGCCTCCTGCGGTGAATTACTCCAGGGGTGGATCTTGGGTGGCGAAAAACTGATTTCCTGCCCGATAAATTGGTACAGCAATGTATCTGTGACACAAGGAAAGCCAGGTCCACGCGAGCGGCCTCGTATGCGCCAAATGGTGAAACAAGTCTTGGCGCACTTTGACCAATCTCCTCTCCTTGCTGAGAATATCTGTATCGAGTTCGAATCAACTATTCCGGTCGCCAAAGGATTAGCGAGCAGCACCGCAGATATTGCAGCGACAGCAATGGCCACCAGCCGTTTGTTGGGCCAACCATTAAGTGATGAGTCACTAGCCCAACTCTGTGTGGCGCTTGAACCGACCGACAGCACTATATTTAAGGATCTCACTCTTTTTGATCACCAAACAGCACAAACCCAGCTCTCATTTCCTTGGCTGCCTGACATCGATATTGTATTGCTCGAAAGTTCACAAACAGTGCTAACAGAGGAATTTCATCAACGAAAGCGCCATTCATTGCTGCTGAAACAGGCTCCCTATTTGGTAAAAGCGATGCAACAGTTCCGGTTAGCAAATGAAAGGCGATGTTGTTACACACTTGGAGAAGCAACAACCTTGAGTGCCATCGCCAGTGAGTCACTACTGCCTAAACCCCAGTTCTATCAATTGCTGGATATCGTCGAACACAGTGGCATTTATGGTTTAAATGTGGCTCACAGTGGCAGCGTCATTGGGCTACTGCTTAATCATTGTCAACATGACGTCGAGCGCCTGCTCAGAATGTTGCACCGAAAGCAAATAATTAAAAATTATCCTCGTATGCATTTGGTCAAAATGGTAGCAGGTGGAGTCCGTTAATTAATGTAAGAAGGGTATCTATCTTTCGGATGGCATATTATCAATTTGAGCATGAATATATATTTTTTATATTCAAAAGAACCACCATTAAAATATGATCACTATCACAACTTGAGAAGATAAATAATTTGGCACAGATCACAATTCATCTATAAATATTCACATTGTCAAAAATAACATTTATCCACCCTTATTAACAAAGTGATATATTTTATTTTAACGAATTGATTTACAATGAATTTAATCAACAAAAGCATGTAAAAACTAATAAATATTTTTGTTTTACACTTTTTTCAAGATGTCCTGACAATAAATCAATTGTATTTAATTTAATGGAGAAGCACATTAAACAACAATAAAACCCCAGCAAGTCTCCATCGCATTTATAGACCAGGGGAATGAAATACGTCATTACAAAAAATAATATTATTTAATTTCGCGTGGAGAGTGAAATGCTAGGTTTTACTTTCTGCTCACCAAACAAAAATATAGAGACCGTAATCTACATAGAGGGCTTAACATGCAAAATCCAACAATTGTTATTGGCGTCATTGGTGCTGATTGCCATGCTGTTGGTAATAAGGTGCTAGACCGCGTATTTACAATGCACAATTTCAACGTAATTAATCTCGGCGTAATGGTGAGCCAAGATGAATATATTGATGCAGCTATTGAAACCGGTGCTCAGGCCATTGTCATTTCCTCTATTTATGGACATGGCGAGGTAGATTGTATCGGTATGCGCGAGAACTGCATTGAGCGCGGGATTGGTGAAATATTGCTTTATGTCGGTGGAAATTTGGTGATCGGCAAACATGATTTTTCAGAAATCGAAATCAAATTTAAAGAGATGGGCTTTAATCGTGTTTTCGCGCCAGACACAGACTTGGAATTAGTCTGCTCCCTGATGAAAAGTGATATTGACCATGTCATGCAGGCAGAGGAAACAGCCGAGGGCATGCAATGATCAGCGTTTCTATCGATATTGGCTCCACCTGGACGAAAGGGGCGGTATTTGAAGTAGGTGATAATGACAATATTGTTGTGAAAAACTATGCCTTGTCCCCTACAACCCCCCACCACTTAGCTGAGGGGTTCTTTTCTGTATTAAATAAGATTCTGGGTGTTAGCGATGCACGCCCATTATTGGCCTCTGGGAAGGTAAAGATTGATTACTCCTCCTCTGCTAAGGGGGGGCTGTCTGTTGCGGCTATTGGATTAGTGCCCAATATTACGTTGGAATCGGCTAAAGTGACGGCACATTCCGCAGGTGCCAAAGTATCGCAGCATTTTGCCTATAACCTAAATAAGTCAGATGTACGGGCTTTAGAGAAATCACCACCGGACATTTTGTTATTTACCGGCGGCACTGATGGTGGAGACTGCAGCCACGGCTTATTAAATGCCAAACTCTTGGCTCAATCGGATCTTGAATGCGCCATTATTTATGCCGGAAACCGTGATCTGGATGATGAGGTGCAGGACATTCTCGGCAGTAAAGACTTAACCATTGTTGACAACGTCTTGCCCAATCTTGATAGCCCTAATCCGTATGGTGCACGCAAGGCCATTTGTGACATTTTCTTGCATAAAATTGTGAAAGGGAAAGGGTTAGATATTATCGTCGATCAAACCGGCGAAGAACCATTACCCACCCCCTATTCCGTCTTTGAATTAGTTCAGCAAATTCGCCAACACGTGCCCGATTGGGAAACCTTCATGCTGATCGACATGGGGGGAGCGACTACAGATATCTACTCCTCCTACAATAACCACTTACTGCCTGACACGGTCATGCACGGTCTGCCAGAACCACTGATTAAGCGCACCGTCGAGGGTGATTTAGGGATGCGTGTTTCAGCCATCAATGCCGGTGAAACCGGCGCATCCATGATCGACCATTATTTCGCCCATCAACAAACCAAAATTGATGCTTTTCATCACTATTTAAAATACATCACGACCCATCCAGGTTACGTGCCAAGTTCCGATGAAGAGTGCGTATTTGACCAGTTGCTTGCCGGGATTTGTGTCGGATATGCCTCTGAGCGCCATGCGGGTACTAAAACGCAGGTCTGCACCTGTGCGGGCAATATTGACCTGCAACTTGGCCGTGATTTAAGTCTCGTACAAAAAGTCATTGGCACCGGAGGGTGGCTCTCCAGAGCAGATTCATTTGATATCCATAACTGGCTGAAATATCGCGATTTTGATGATAAAGGCAAGCAAGTGCTGCTCCCCAACCAGTTTGAGTATTACAGAGATACGCAAGGTTTACTTCCCCTGCTCGCTAATGTCGCTCGTCGCTTTCCTAAAGCTGCCGCCCAGACTGGCGTTCGAATTTTGAACAAGTGAAAATTGGAGTCATGATGGAACTTCGAAACAAAAAAATATCTTTAGACGATTTTATGTCCGAACGCTTTCAAGTGTTAAAGACTTGGCACACCGGCAAAGATGTTGAAAATTTTGAGGATGGCGTGAAGTATCAGCAGACCATCCCTGAAGCAAAAAACTTCGCCAGAGCGCTGTTTGACGCTGATCGCGACGGGATCACGTTGAGCCAGCCTCGTGCTGGGGTCGCATTAATTGAAGAACATATTGAACTGCTAAGAACGCTGCAAAAAGACTGCGATCTGTTGCCGACCACTATTGATGCTTATACCCGTCTTAATCGTTACGAAGAAGCCGCTGTGGGTATCCAAAAATCCGTTGAAGCCGGTACATCAAAGCTCAATGGGTTACCGGTGGTCAATCACGGGGTAAAAGCCTGTCGCCGCATCACGGAAACCTTATCTAAACCACTGCAAATTCGCCACGGAACACCCGATGCGCGTCTGCTAGCCGAGATAGCCATGGCGAGTGGATTCACCAGTTACGAAGGTGGCGGAATCTCGTACAACATTCCTTATGCAAAACGCGTGACGCTAGAAAAATCCATCCGGGATTGGCAGTACTGCGACCGTTTGATTGGTGTCTATGAAGAACATGGTATTCGCATCAATCGCGAGCCATTTGGCCCGTTGACTGGCACTTTGATTCCACCGTTTGTGTCACATGCCGTCGCTATTATTGAGGGTTTGTTGGCACTGGAACAAGGAGTGAAGTCAGTCACTGTCGGCTACGGTCAGGTCGGTAATGTGGTGCAAGACATTGCCGCCATCCGTTCTTTACGTGAACTCGCTGATGAATACTTTCATGCTAATGGCTACGAAAACTATGAGCTAAGTACCGTATTCCATCAATGGATGGGGGGGTTCCCAGAAGATGAATCCCGTGCATTTGCGGTTATCTCATGGGGGGCCGCCGTCGCGGGCATGGCCGGCGCGACTAAGGTCATTACTAAAAGCCCACATGAAGCTTATGGCATCCCAACGGCCGAAGCGAATGGTCAAGGACTCAGGGCATCGAACCAAATGCTCAACATGGTTCGTGACCAAAAATTCCCACCTTGCGTTGAAGTTGACCGCGAAATTGCATTGATCAAACGCGAAGTTCGCGCAGTTATGGACAAAGTATTGGAACTGGGGCAAGGCGATATTGCCATCGGCACTGTCCGTGCATTTGAAGCTGGCGTTCTTGACGTACCTTTTGCGCCAGCCACCTGTAACTCCGGCAAAATGATGCCAATTCGTGATAACCACGGTGCCATCCGAGTGTTTGATCCCGGTTCCGTTCCTTTGCCGAAAGATGTTCTCGCACTGCACCATGATTTTGTCGCAGAGCGCGCTAAAGAAGAGGGACGAACCCCCTCATTCCAAATGATCATTGACGATATTAACGCCGTATCCCACAGCAAATTAATTGGAAGACCATAATGAAAATCAAACATGTATTGTTCACTGCCGGTAATTCATCTTTCTATTTCGATGACCAACAGGCAATAAAAAACGGCGCCAAGCTGGATGGTTTTATCTATCAAGGCACACCTGTCACTGATGGTTTTACCTCTATTCGTCAAGCTGGCGAATGCGTCAACATCCAATTAATGTTAGAAAACGGCGCCGTTGCCGTAGGTGACTGCGCGGCAGTACAGTACTCAGGTGCCGGTGGCCGTGATCCTTTATTTATCGCCGCTAATTTCGTTCCTTTCTTGGAAAAACATATCAAGCCCCTGCTAGAAGGGCGTGATATCAGTGAGTTTCGCCTAAATGCCCGCTTCTTTGATGAAGTAACCATTGAGGGTAAACCACTGCACACCGCTATTCGTTATGGGCTTTCCCAAGCATTGTTGGATGCAACTGCATTGGCAACGGGCCGCTTAAAAGCCGAAGTCATATGTGACGAATGGCACCTGCCACTTGTGGCGCAACCAATTCCGCTGTTTGGGCAAAGCGGTGATGACCGTTATATCGCTGTCGATAAAATGATTCTTAAAGGCGTGGATGTTCTGCCGCATGGCCTTATCAACAATGTTGATGAAAAACTGGGCCGCAATGGGGAAAAACTGCGCGATTACGTCAGTTGGTTGGCAAAACGCGTTACTGATTTGCGGACTAATTCCGATTATAAACCTAACTTACATATTGATGTTTACGGCACGATTGGTTTGATTTTCGATATGGATCCAATGCGGTGTGCGGAATATATCGCCAGTTTACAAGAACAAGCTGGTGAGCTGGATCTGTATATCGAAGGGCCGGTTGATGCCGGCAATAAGCCGGACCAAATCCGATTATTGACTGAAATTACCCGTAACCTAGAAAAACTGGGGTCTTCCGTCAAAATCGTAGCCGACGAATGGTGTAATACCTATCAAGATATTATCGACTTTACTGATGCCGGGAGTTGTCACATGGTGCAGATCAAAACCCCGGATCTGGGCAGTATCCACAACATCGTTGACGCTGTGCTCTATTGCAATAAAAAAGGAATGGAGGCCTATCAGGGCGGGACATGTAACGAAACCGATATCAGCGCCCGCACCTGCGTGCATGTTGCTATCGCCTCTCGCCCAATGCGCATGCTAATTAAGCCGGGAATGGGCTTCGATGAAGGCATGAACATTGTGTTTAACGAGATGACACGTACCATCGCGCAACTGAAAGCAAAGGCAAATTAATATGTCTAAAACCTTTAAGATCCTCTCGCCTACAGCCATTTTGGGATATGGATTTCCAGAAGAGAGTTTTATGAAAGCGATGGAGGAGTCTCCCGATTTAATCGCGGTAGACGCGGGTTCCTCCGATCCTGGCCCTCACTATTTGGGTTCTGGTAAGCCGTTTACTGATCGTGCCGGGGTAAAACGGGATCTCCGTTATATGATAACTGCAGGTGTGAATAACGGAATTCCTGTCGTTATCGGCACGGCGGGAGGTTCAGGTGCCGCGCCACATTTAGAATGGTGTCGCCAGATAATTTTAGAAATTGCTCAAGAGGAATCACTAAACTTTACCTTGGCGGTGATCCCTGCCGACGTGAGTAAAGAAGTGGTCCATGCCGCTCTTGATGCAGGTAAAATTCGGTCGCTGGATTTTGTCCCTGAACTCACCCATGAAGCTATTGATGCAACAACTTATATCGTGGCACAAATGGGGGTTGAGCCTTTTCAGGAAGCGCTGCTTGCTGGGGCACAAGTGGTATTAGGTGGCCGGGCTTATGATCCCGCATGCTTTGCCGCCTTACCTATCATAAAAGGGTTCGATGAAGGTCTGGCGCTGCATTGTGGCAAGATTTTAGAGTGCGCCGCGATTGCTGCAACACCGGGATCGGGTTCTGACTGTGCCATGGGGATTCTGGATGAATCCGGCTTTACGTTGAAAACCTTCAATGATAAACGCCAATTTACTGAAACCTCCGCGGCCGCACATACATTGTATGAAAAATCAGATCCTTACTTCTTACCCGGCCCCGGAGGGATATTAAATCTGTCCGCTTGCCAGTTCAAAGATATGGGGAAAGGGCAAGTTCGCGTCAGCGGATCAGTGCATGAAAGTACCCCCTACACGGTGAAGTTAGAAGGTGCCCGGCCGGTAGGCTATCGTACTATCAGTATTGCCGGTACCCGAGATGCCATAATGATCGCGGATATCGAGAATATTTTGTGCGAAGTCCGCAAAAGCGTAGAGAAAAACCTGAGTATCGCGCCTGATACCGTGCAACTCAATTTCCACCTGTACGGGAAAAATGGCGTGATGGGAAAAATGGAACCCGAGCCTAATACCACCGCTTATGAATTGGGTATTTTGCTCGATGTCGTCGCCCCCTCTCAAGCCATGGCTGATAGCATTTGCTCACTCGCTCGTTCGACGTTACTTCACTATGGCTATATCGGGCGGATTGCAACTGCCGGTAATTTGGCTTTCCCATTCTCACCATCAGATATTCGAGCGGGTCTGGTTTATGAATTTTCCATTTACCACTTAATGGAATATACACCGGAGGTTGCATTTAAATTCGAGCTGGAGAATGTGACAGCAGAAGGAGTGATGGCATGAATATATCAATCATCGAGCTGGCTCATGTCGTCAGATCAAAAAATGCTGGGCCATATGAATTAGTGCTGGATATTTTATTTAAGAATAAAAGTATCTATTCCAGCATTAAAGATTCTGGGCAATTTCAAAAGGAGATAATCGCAAAAATATATAATGTCGAGCCAAAATTCGTCTCTCGTATTATTTGGTTCGACCCAGCGAATGCAGTCAAAATCGTGATGCCACGCCACCTTGTATCTGGTGCCGTGGGTGATACGGATGTTTATGGTGCTCAGCAACATGCGCCTTTATTAAAACTCGAGTTCGATATTTAGTCTTCTTAGCGTTAACAGTAAAACACAAACATCCGAATAGCCGGTGCATTGTGATGCCTGATGCACCGTTTCCTTATAGAAATAAAATACAACATCGGTGCCACTATTCAATATTTTATAAAAACGATACCACCCTACTTATAAATGGAATCATTATGAAATCAAAAAATTTGACCACAATGATCATCTTGGGTCTGATAATAGGTATTATTGTTGGGTTTTTAATAAATTCCTTTAGCAGCCCTAACTTTGCCAAATCATACGCATCTGAAATATCGATTTTTACCGATATTTTCCTGCGTTTGATCAAGATGATTATTGCGCCATTAATTATCTCAACCTTAGTGGTTGGGATTGCAAAAATGGGTGACGCCAAAACATTAGGGCGTGTTTTCTCAAAAACATTGTTCCTGTTTATTTGCGCAGCATTCATTTCAATTCTGCTGGGCTTAGTTGTCGTTAACATCTTGAGGCCAGGTGATGGAATCAACTTTGTGGCGGCTACCGCAAGCGCGGTTGATGGTATTGAACCTGTTCCATTCTCCGCAAAAGTATTTATATCGCATGCTATTCCCACCAGTATTATTGATGCGATGGCGCGAAATGAAATCCTGCAAATCGTTGTATTCTCTATTTTTATGGGGATTAGCCTTTCAGCCATTGGTGAAAAAGCGCAACCCATTGTTTCGGTGCTGGAATCACTGGCACATCTGATGTTGAAGTTGACCGGTTATGTCATGCTATTTGCCCCACTGACCGTATTTGCCGCTATCTCAGCGATGATCTCTGAACGTGGTATGGGTGTATTGGTCAGTGCCGGTATATTTATGGGTGAGTTCTATTTCACTCTCGGACTATTGTGGTTGATTCTGATTGGCTGTTCAATTGTGCTAATTGGCCGTTGTACCCTGCGGTTAATAAAAGGTATCAGCGAACCTGCACTGTTGGCTTTTACCACGTCAAGTTCTGAAGCAGCCTTCCCCGGTACGTTGGAGAAACTGGAGGAATTTGGTGTATCTAACAAAATTTCCAGTTTTGTTCTTCCTATTGGTTATTCCTTCAATCTGGTCGGTTCGATGGCATATTGCTCATTTGCCGTCATCTTTATCGCTCAGGCATGTAATATACATCTGAGCATGGGTGAACAAATCACTATGCTATTAATCCTGATGTTGACGTCTAAAGGTATGGCGGGTGTTCCTCGCGCATCATTAGTGGTTATTGCCGCAACTCTTAGCCAATTTAACATTCCAGAAGCGGGCTTGATTCTGTTAATGGGTGTCGATCCTTTCTTAGATATGGGTCGTTCTGCCACTAACGTGATGAGTAATGCGATTGGTGCGGCATTGGTTGGGCGTTGGGAGGGGGAACATTATGGAGATGGCTGCCGTGGTACGCCCAAAAGTTACACAGAGGTGCAGACCGACGATATCGAGACAGAAACTCTTCTTGCTCAAGAGGCTTTCACTCTCGAAGCGCCAGTAAAATAACAGCGAGTATATATTGACATCACTCTAGAAATACAAAAAACCCGAGTTTCAGTCAGCTTGGGTTTTTTCGTTTTCTGGTTACGTTGAGGTACTTTGAGCCGAATGGGATGACTCGCCCTTCGGGTCAACGCTGGCGCGTTGCTGTCTCGCATCCTCGGCTCGAACCTGAACGCAGGGTCTCACCCACACGAACTGGGTAGTCTGTGATTTCTGAGTTTGGGGGATGTGCTGAGGTACTTGATATAATGGTGGGTCGTGCGGGATGACTCGTCCTACGGACTCGCCCTTCGGGTCAACGCTGGCGCGTTGCTGTCTCGCATCCTCGGCTCGAACCTGAACGCAGGGTCTCACCCACACGAACTGGGTAGTCTGTGATTTCTGAGTTTGGGGGATGTGCTGAGGTACTTGATATAATGGTGGGTCGTGCGGGATGACTCGTCCTACGGACTCGCCCTTCGGGTCAACGCTGGCGCGTTGCTGTCTCGCATCCTCGGCTCGAACCTGAACGCAGGGTCTCACCCACACGAACTGGGTAGTCTGTGATTTCTGAGTTTGGGGGATGTGCTGAGGTACTTGATATAATGGTGGGTCGTGCGGGATTCGAACCTGCGACCAATTGATTAAAAGTCAACTGCTCTACCAACTGAGCTAACGACCCATTATATAATCTGAGAGTAAGAGAAGTGGTGGGCGATACCAGATTCGAACTGATGACCCCCTCCGTGTAAAGGAGATGCTCTACCAACTGAGCTAATCGCCCACTTCTACTACTTTTAATGCTTTAAAATCAATGAGTGATGAGTGGTGGGCGATACCAGATTCGAACTGATGACCCCCTCCGTGTAAAGGAGATGCTCTACCAACTGAGCTAATCGCCCTCATCTATCTCATTTTACTGCGTAATTCTTACTGCAAAACACGTCGAGTTTGGTGGGCGATACCAGATTCGAACTGATGACCCCCTCCGTGTAAAGGAGATGCTCTACCAACTGAGCTAATCGCCCCGCCGTGTTGTTGGAGTCGCATTATAGGGATAGTTCGAAGTGAGTCAACGGTTTTTAAAACGAAAACAATCGTTCGCCGCAAATTTAAACAGGATGCGATATTTATCGCCGCTGCGGACGTTTCTTTAGCCGTATCTGCCAGTAATCATCAATTGCATGCCGGTAACATCGTTGAGGAATTACCACAGGGTGGTAGAATGTCGCCTACTTTTTCGAATTTCGAGCAACTGCCAGCGTCCGCTGGCTGGCGTCGCGTAATAAGGCATCGATCCCAATGAAAATTAAAACCCGCTTTGCACCCAGTCCTACCGGCTATCTTCACGTAGGTGGCGCACGTACCGCGCTTTATTCCTGGTTATTCACCCGTCATTTAGGCGGCGAATTTGTTTTGCGCATCGAAGACACTGATCTCGAGCGTTCAACTCAGGAAGCTATCGACGCCATTATGGACGGTATGAACTGGCTGAATTTGGATTGGGATGAAGGTCCGTATTTCCAAACCAAACGCTTTGACCGCTACAATGCCGTCATTGACCAAATGTTGGAGAACGGCACGGCTTATCGATGCTATTGCTCTAAAGAGCGTCTGGATGAACTGCGCGAAACCCAAATGGCGAATGGCGAAAAACCGCGTTACGATGGCCGCTGCCGCGATAGCCAATGTACTCATGGTGCCGATGAACCTTCAGTGGTGCGTTTTCGTAACCCGCAGGAAGGCTCCGTTATTTTCGATGATAAAATCCGTGGGCCAATTGAATTCAGCAACCAAGAGTTGGATGATTTAATTATTCGCCGTACCGATGGATCGCCAACCTATAACTTCTGTGTGGTCATTGATGACTGGGATATGGAAATTACCCATGTTATCCGCGGTGAAGATCATATCAATAATACCCCTCGCCAGATTAATATTCTGAAAGCATTAGGTGCACCAGTCCCTGAATATGCACACGTCTCAATGATTCTCGGTGATGACGGCAAGAAATTGTCTAAACGCCACGGTGCAGTCGGCGTCATGCAATACCGCGATGACGGCTACCTGCCAGAAGCATTGCTGAACTATCTGGTACGTTTAGGTTGGTCCCATGGTGATCAGGAAATTTTCTCTGTCGCCGAAATGACAGAGCTATTCACCCTTGATGCTGTCAGCAAATCAGCCAGTGCGTTCAATACTGAAAAACTACAATGGCTGAATCATCACTACATCAATAGTCTGCCACCTGAACATGTCGCCGTTCATCTGTCATGGCAGGTTGAACAGTTGGGCATTGATACTCGCAATGGCCCTGAGCTGGCTGAGATTGTTAAACTACTGGGCGAGCGCTGCAAGACACTGAAAGAAATGGCCGAGTCATGCCGTTACTTTTATGAAGAATTTGATGAGTTTGATGCAGACGCAGCGAAAAAACATCTGCGTCCGGTTGCGCGTCAACCGCTTGAAGCGGTCAAAGCTAAACTGGCTGCCATCACTGAATGGACTACTGAGAACGTCCACAACGCCATTCAGGGCACCGCTGATGAGTTAGGTGTAGGTATGGGCAAAGTTGGCATGCCGTTGCGTGTTGCTGTCACTGGCGCAGGCCAATCACCGGGTATGGATGTCACTGTCCATGCCATTGGTCAAGCTCGCTCTCTGGCGCGCATTGACAAGGCACTCGCTTTTATTAGCGAACGCGAAGCCCAGCAATAAATTTGGATTTTTTATACTTAAGGTGGCTTGAATAAGCCACCTTTTTTTATGTTTGAACATAACCAACTGAAGTATTTATCATGCTGTTTGCTCACTGATTTGGCGGCTTTTTCAGCGCTTAACGCGAGAAATTGAATTAGCCGTTGACACTTTTTCAGTGGTTTCATATCATGCGCCCCGTTCACACAATTTATTATGTGCACATTGGGGCTATAGCTCAGCTGGGAGAGCGCTTGCATGGCATGCAAGAGGTCGACGGTTCGATCCCGTCTAGCTCCACCAAACTTTCGGGTTTGATGGCATAGAGATAAATCAGTACGAACAACCACATTTGTGGGGCTATAGCTCAGCTGGGAGAGCGCTTGCATGGCATGCAAGAGGTCGACGGTTCGATCCCGTCTAGCTCCACCACCATTTAAAAAACCGGCTTAGGCCGGTTTTTTGCTTTTCAGTGATGCCATATTCACTCTCCAATTTATCCTTTTCTACTGCTATCCTGTTGACTCTCCGGCGCATTGATTACAGAGGGAAAAGATAATGGACCAGCAGCAACAAATCATCCAATGGCTACGTGCTGACCCCTATCGGATGCGTGCATTGTCTATTGCTCATGAACTAGGACTACATCAGTGGTGTCTAGCGGCAGGATTTGTCCGTAATCTTGTGTGGGATAAACTTCATGGCTACTCTTCACCCACGCCACTCAATGACATTGATTTAGTCTATTTTGATGAAGAAGATGCCAGCGAGCAGCGTGACTTACAGCTAGAAGAACAGTTGCTTCAAACGCCGCCTTTTCAGGGTACATCATTCCCCTGGTCAGTAAAAAACCAAGCCAGGATGCACCTCTATACTGGCCGCTGGCCCTATACCAGCACAGAAGATGCCATCAGCTTTTGGGTGGAAGTCGAAACCGCCATTGGTGCCAAACTAAACAGCAAAGGCGATATTGAATTGATTGCTCCACTCGGTCTGGATGCTTTATTTGCCAGAACTATCACGCTTAACCCCAAAAATGGTGAAATTGATACGTACAATCAAAGGGTCAATAGCAAAGGTTGGTTGCAGCATTGGCCGCAATTACGTTTGGTTGTTTAACTGCGCTAACCTCTGGTTTTATGCTTAAAAAAACAGCATAGTGGTAACCAAGTGATAAGCAAGTGATAAGATTGCGTAAAACCCCCCTTAAACGTTAAGGCTAATCTTCCTCTCACCGATAGTTATTATTCCACCCACGTTTTTCTAAGGAATAATAATGTCGAATACCATCTCTACAGCATCCGTTTCTGTCAGCAGCGGTAGCTCTTCTTCAGATAGCAGCGCGGCGGCACAGATTAAATCTCTGAACCAAGAGATCCAAAAACTGACCGAGAAATTAAGTACCTTAAAAGATTCTGGTTTAACTGCTGATGAACTACAAAAACAGCAGCAACAAATTCAGAGTCAAATTGCCGCGCTACAGGCTCAAATCGCACGTATTGAGGCTAAAGAGGCCGAAAAAACCAAAGAGGGTGATAATAATACCGTGAGTGCGAACGCACCGACCGGTGATGGAGTAAACCGCCCTTCTGCACAGAACCAGATTGACGTTTATATCTAATGGCGTTTGTACCCTACAAAACTAGGGCGATGAACGGAGTAACGCCCATCGCCCTATTTTAGTCGACCGAATTACCCCTGCTTGAGGGGTTTAACCAAACCATCCAGCCCTTCAATCTTAATTGCCAGCGTCATCTCCATGAGCATCCCCAACTTTCCTTGTGGAAACTCGCCTTTGCGGGCAAACCAAAGCAGGTACTCTTCAGGCAGGTCGATTAATACCCGCCCTTGATATTTTCCGAAGGGCATCCGAGTATTGGCTATCTCAACCAGATTCTCTTTTTCCATGTTCCACGCGCCCTCTATTCACCTAATAAACGGATCATTTCCGCTTCATCGATGACTGTAATTCCAAGTTCTTGTGCTTTCGCTAATTTTGAACCTGCTGCTTCACCGGCTATCACCAGATCGGTTTTTTTAGAAACACTGCCACTGACTTTAGCCCCCAGTGCCGTCAGGCGATCTTTAGCTTCGTCACGCGAAAGGATCGTGAGTGACCCCGTCAACACCACGGTTTTTCCCGCAAACGGACTGTCGATCTCTTCAGCAATAATTTGTTGTGGCTCGGGCCAGCTAATGACTTTTTCGAGCGCTTCGATCACTTTTTGATTGTGCTCTTCACTCAGGAAGTTGATAACGTGCTTTGCCACGACTTCACCGACATCAGGTACACTTTTTAAAGCATCGATATCTGCCGCGCGAAGATTATCCAAATAACGGAAATGAGCGGCTAAATTGGCCGCAGTTGCTTCTCCGACTTCACGAATACCCAAAGCATAGAGGAAGCGTGCAAATGTGGTCTGTTTCGCCTTCTCTAGCGCCGCAATCAGATTTTGCGCAGACTTTGGTCCCATACGGTCAAGACCCGTTAATTTGCCAGCAGTTAATGTAAATAGGTCAGCCGGGTTTTCGACATACTGTTTTTCCACCAATTGTTCGATAATCTTGTCGCCCATTCCCTCCACATCTAACGCCCGACGTGAAACGAAGTGTTTCAGCGCTTCTTTACGCTGCGCAGCACAGAATAAACCGCCAGTACAGCGGGCAACGGCTTCTCCCTCAACTCGCTCAATATCAGAGCCACATACTGGGCAATGGTCAGGGAAAGTGATCTCTTTGGCATCCTGTGGGCGCTGCTCCATCACCACACCCACCACTTGTGGAATCACATCACCAGCACGGCGGACAATCACAGTATCGCCGATGCGCAGACCCAGTCGCTCAATTTCATCGGCATTATGCAGCGTCGCATTACTGACAATCACCCCCGCAACTTGTACCGGTTCTAGACGTGCAACCGGAGTGATAGCCCCAGTACGGCCCACCTGAAACTCCACTTCACGAACTTGGGTTATCTGCTCTTGTGCTGGGAATTTAAATGCAGTTGCCCAGCGAGGTGCTCGCGCCACGAAGCCTAATTGCTCTTGCAGATCGAGGGAGTCAACCTTGATAACCACGCCATCGATGTCAAAACCCAAATCAGCACGGTCTTGTTCAATCTGACGATAAAAAGCAATCACCTGGTCACTACCCGTACACAATTTAACCCGATCACTGACCGGCAACCCCCAGGCTTTAAATTGCATCAGCCGTTGAATATGACTGCGCGGCAGCTCACCGCCATCCAATAACCCCACACCGTAACAGAAGAAAGTTAATGGACGTTTGGCCGTGATTCGTGGATCAAGCTGGCGCAAAGAGCCCGCAGCCGCATTACGCGGGTTGGCAAAAATTTTGCCCCCTTTGCGCCGCGCCTCTTCGTTCAGTTGTTCAAACC
Source organism: Yersinia vastinensis (assembly GCF_044905075.1). Classification (NCBI taxonomy): domain Bacteria; kingdom Pseudomonadati; phylum Pseudomonadota; class Gammaproteobacteria; order Enterobacterales; family Yersiniaceae; genus Yersinia; species Yersinia vastinensis. Next base: position 1,343,559 of record NZ_CP173260.1, on the reverse strand, counting down.
CAGCCTGCGGCATGAAAACCTCGCCACGGACCTCAACTCGGCGTGGAATATTATCGCCACGTAGGCGCAGTGGAATCGCTCGGATGGTGCGCACATTCGCGGTAATATTCTCACCAGTGGTGCCATCGCCACGGGTGGCCGCTCTCACCAGCTCGCCCTCTTCATACAATAAACTGACCGCCAAGCCATCGAGTTTTAGTTCACAACAAAATGTCAGCGGTTCTGCCGTTTTCAGCCGATCATGCACCCTTTTATCAAAAGCCAAATAGCTTTCTTCGTCGAAGACGTTATCAAGAGATAACATCGGAACTTCGTGCTTAACCTGCTCAAAGGCATCAAGAGGGGCTGCGCCAACTCGTTGCGTCGGTGAATCGTTGGTAATAAGTTCAGGATGTTGTGCTTCCAGATCGCGTAATTGCTGCATTAAGCGGTCGTATTCAGCATCAGGGATCTCAGGCGCATCCAAAACATGATATTGATGTTCGTGATGGCGCAATGAAGTTCTTAGTTGATTAATTTGCTGAATTATCGATTCCATGGCTCACCATCAAAGATAAAAAACCCCCGGCATGCGGGGGTTCGGGTTAATTCGATTCATTGCGAGGTTACGTTATCAGGCGCTTGCGTTCGCATCCAACACTTCACGAATGCGGGCCTTATACGTTTCCAATTTTTGCGGGGTCATCATGCGGCGTTCATCATCCAGCACCACACCGCCAACATCATCTGCAATACGCTGGGCTGATTGTAGCATTAGCTTGAAGTTCTGATTAGCATCACCATAAGACGGCACCATCATAAACATTGACACACCCGGCGTTGAGAAATCAGACATGGTATCAGGGTCAAAAGAACCTGGTTTTACCATATTCGCCAGACTGAACAGCACTGGGCCACTGCCTGCAGGGCTAAGGTGGCGATGGAAAATGCCCATCTCACCGAACTGGAAACCAGACTGAAGAACACTCTGTAGCAGCAACTCGCCACCGAGAGCACCACCATGATGAGCGGCAACATGCAGCACCAAAACAGTCTCTTTCAGTTTTTGTGGTTTAACCTCTGGAGCAGGAGCTACCGGCTCTGGTTGTGACTCCACATGCTGTGGTGCCACTTGAGATACGGGTTCCGCCGCATGCTGCGGTTCTGCGTGTCGCGGTTGCGAATAAGACTCCTCAACCGAGCCAAACAAAGGGTCACGCTGGGATTCATGCGGTGGTTGCTCAGCAGAGAGTCCACCCAATAATGGGTCGTCATAATCTGTCTGCACAGAAGCAAAAGGTTTTTGACGTGGTTCCGCCTTAACCTGCACCGGTTGGGTTTCAATATGCTGAATGACCGGCATGTCTTCATCGTCATCATCAATATGATTAAATGAAGGCTTCTCCTGTGGGTGAGCTGTGCGGACGCGCACTTCTCCAACCCCTTCATCGAGATTCTCGATCGGGGTTTCAACACGTTCTTGTTTCGGACGTTTAACTGGGCGATCGCGAAAAAGTGATGAGCGTTCTTTACGGCTGGTCCATAAACCATGCAATAACAACGCTATTATGGCGATCGCGCCAACAACGATTAATATCAGACGCAAATCCTGCATCATTACTATCTCTGTTGTTCCAATACATTGCCACCGCGGCAAACATTCACCCTTTAACTCTATTTCCCAACGAACACAAGTGCAAGTCCGTGCTCAATTTTCTTCGAAGAAAGATGATTATGCTAGATGTTTCGCTTATTTTTTGAACAATATGTGACTATGCAGTGGGAAATCATACCGATATGATACGTAGGTCAATAAGCTAACAGAGAACTCAACGGCATGGCGTATACGCAAAAAGCGGTAAAAAAGGTCAGTGGTATCCATTATTTTGCTCAAGGATGGCAGTTAATTTCCCGCCCAGGTATCCGGCGATTCGTGATTTTACCTTTATTGGTGAATATTCTGCTGATGGGAGGCGCTTTTTGGTGGTTATTCAACCGGATAGGTGACTGGGTTCCTCATTTGATGAGTTATGTCCCGGATTGGTTGCAGTGGCTGAGCTATTTATTATGGCCAGTGATGGTTATTTCGGTGCTACTGGTATTCAGTTATCTCTTCAGCACCCTCGCCAATTTTATCGCAGCCCCCTTTAACGGTTTATTAGCTGAACAATTGGAAGCCAGCCTTACCGGCAAGCCCCTACCCGATACGGGTATCATGGGGATTGTGAAAGATTTGCCGCGCATTATGGCGCGTGAATGGCGTAAATTAGCCTATTACTTGCCACGTGCTGTGGTATTGCTCTTGCTTTACCTCGTCCCTGGTGTGGGGCAAACACTGGCCCCGGTACTGTGGTTCCTGTTCAGCGCTTGGATGTTATCAATTCAATATTGTGATTATCCTTTCGATAACCATAAAGTGAGTTTTCAGCACATGCGCAGTGCATTACGCCAAGATAAAGTCGATAACTTGCAATTTGGTGCACTGGTGAGCTTATTCACTATGATCCCATTCCTGAATCTGGTGATTATGCCGGTTGCCGTCTGCGGTGCCACGGCAATGTGGGTTGATCGCTATCGTGAGCAGTTTATTCAACCATCACGTTAATGTTCCATGGGCGTGCGAGTCACGCCCTTGTTATTGGGATTAAAACTTATTTCTTAATAACATATCGATATACCAATTACTTACTTCCATAGCCATACTGTTAGCGTATGCTTTGAACGTTTCCTACATTTTCATAGAGTTAAAGGACGGGCTATGAGCAAGATATATGAAGACAACTCTTTAACAATCGGCCATACGCCGCTGGTTCGTCTGAACCGTATCGGCAACGGACGCATTTTGGCGAAGGTTGAATCACGCAATCCAAGTTTCAGCGTTAAATGTCGTATCGGTGCCAATATGATTTGGGATGCCGAAAACAAAGGCATCCTGACCGAAGGTAAAGAACTGGTGGAACCGACCAGTGGCAATACCGGTGTTGCACTGGCTTTTGTCGCCGCAGCACGTGGGTATAAATTAACCCTAACCATGCCTGAAACCATGAGCATTGAGCGGCGTAAATTACTGAAAGCGCTGGGAGCAAATCTGGTGCTGACTGAAGGCGCTAAAGGGATGAAAGGGGCGATTGCCAAAGCCGAAGAAATTCAGGCCACTGACCCAGACCGCTATATCATTTTGCAGCAGTTCAGTAACCCGGCAAACCCAGAAATTCACGAGAAAACGACTGGCCCGGAAATCTGGGAAGATACAGACGGTGAAGTGGATGTCTTTGTTGCAGGCGTTGGGACTGGCGGTACACTAACGGGTGTCAGCCGCTACCTCAAAAAGACCAAAGGCAAGGCCATTACCGCCGTTGCGGTTGAGCCAACAGATTCTCCTGTAATCACCCAGGCATTGGCGGGCCAGGAAATCAAACCAGGCCCACATAAAATTCAGGGTATTGGGGCAGGTTTCATTCCGGGTAACCTTGACCTGAGCCTGATTGACCGTGTTGCTTTAGTGACCAATGACGAAGCCATCTCTATGGCTCGCCGTTTGATGGACGAAGAAGGTATTTTGGCCGGTATTTCTTCTGGTGCAGCAGTGGCTGCTGCGGTTAAGCTTTCTGAAGAAGAAGGCTTTACTGACAAAACAATTGTGGTTATTCTTCCCTCCTCGGGTGAGCGTTACTTAAGTACGGCATTGTTTGCAGACTTGTTCACTGAGCAAGAGCTGCAACAGTAATCTTGCTGCCGCACTAAATGCTAAAAAAGCACCCACTCGGGTGCTTTTTTTGTGGCACACTTCAAAGTTTTCACTACATAAAGATTGATTTTACCCTCTGGGTTTAGTATTTAACCGGTCAATTATTTTGATACGCGAAATTAATCACGTATTGAGCGCCTCTCTGGCTGAATCGATTTATCAATTATGCAACACAACAAAAAATGTCATCACCGAATGCTGATTGAAGACATAACGCAAAGAGAGCATTATTCTTAGAAGTAGCAGTTTCGATTTTTGGCCTGAACTCAGGTTATATCGGAAATTGTCTTTGTGACTAACCTGCCGTTGAGGCAAAGTCATGCGCGAGTTGAAAGATGTCGTAATACGCGCACCAATACAGGCTAAAGTTTAGTTTTTACACTAAACTTTAGCTCCACAACATAAATCCAATAAGTTGGGGAAATACAATGTTCCAGCAAGAAGTTACTATTACTGCACCAAACGGTCTGCATACCCGCCCTGCTGCCCAGTTCGTAAAAGAAGCAAAAGGCTTTGCGTCTGAAATTACCGTGACCTCTAACGGTAAAAGCGCCAGCGCCAAGAGCCTGTTCAAACTACAAACTCTGGGCCTGACCCAAGGTACTGTTGTTACGATCTCTGCTGAAGGCGAAGATGAGAAGAAAGCTGTTGAGCATCTGGTAAAACTGATGGCAGAGCTTGAGTAATCACGCGCGCTTTTTGAGTTAACACCAGTCAAGAGTAAGGTAGGGTTATGATTTCAGGCATTTTAGTATCACCGGGTATTGCTTTTGGTAAAGCACTTTTGCTGAAAGAAGATGAGATTGTCATCAACCGGAAAAAGATCTCTGCTGACCAAGTGGAGCAGGAAGTCGAGCGTTTCAAAACTGGGCGTGCCAAAGCGGCTGAACAGTTGGAAGCGATTAAGACCAAAGCTGGCATAAGCCTAGGCGAAGAGAAAGCTGCCATCTTCGAAGGGCATATCATGCTGTTGGAAGACGAAGAGCTTGAGCAGGAAATCATAGCCCTCATCAAAGATGAGCATGCCACTGCTGATGCAGCCGCTTATTCAGTCATTGAAGGGCAAGCAAAAGCCTTGGAAGAGCTGGATGACGAATACCTGAAAGAACGTGCAGCTGACGTACGTGATATCGGTAAACGCTTGCTGAAGAATATTCTCGGTCTGACCATTGTCGATTTAAGCGCAATTCAGGATGAAGTGATTCTGGTTGCCACCGATCTGACGCCGTCAGAAACCGCACAGCTTAATCTGGATAAAGTATTAGGGTTCATCACCGATTTGGGTGGCCGAACTTCCCACACCTCCATTATGGCGCGTTCCTTGGAGTTGCCGGCGATTGTCGGAACAACTGATGTGACCAAACAAGTCAAGAATGGCGACTATTTGATCCTGGACGCGGTAAACAACAAAGTTTATTTAAATCCAACTGCAGATGTGATTGAGCAGTTGAAAGCGGTAAATACTCAGTACATCACTGAGAAAAATGATCTGGCCAAACTGAAAGACCTGCCCGCTATCACCCTTGATGGCCATCAGGTTGAAGTCGTTGCCAACATCGGTACTGTGCGTGATATCGCCGGTGCAGAGCGTAATGGCGCTGAAGGCGTGGGTCTATACCGTACAGAATTCCTGTTCATGGACCGCGACTCACTGCCGACTGAAGAAGAGCAGTTCCAGGCTTATAAAGCCGTTGCGGAAGCCATGGGCTCTCAGGCAGTTATCGTCCGCACTATGGATATCGGCGGCGATAAAGATCTGCCGTACATGAACTTGCCGAAAGAAGAAAACCCATTCTTGGGTTGGCGCGCAATCCGTATTGCTATGGATCGCAAAGAAATTCTGCACGCACAATTGCGCGCAATCTTACGCGCATCTGCGTTTGGTAAATTGCGTATCATGTTCCCGATGATCATTTCGGTTGAAGAAGTGCGCGAACTGAAAGCAGAACTTGAACTGCTGAAGAGCCAGTTACGTGAAGAAAACAAGGCCTTTGATGAAACTATCGAGGTCGGTGTTATGGTGGAAACACCAGCGGCGGCGGTCATCGCTCGCCATCTGGCTAAAGAAGTTGACTTCTTTAGTATTGGGACAAACGATCTAACTCAGTATACTCTGGCAGTAGATCGTGGCAATGAGCTGATTTCTCATCTCTATAATCCAATGTCGCCATCGGTATTGGGCCTGATCAAACAGGTTATTGATGCATCTCACGCTGAAGGTAAGTGGACCGGTATGTGCGGTGAACTTGCTGGCGATGAACGTGCTACACTGTTGCTATTGGGCATGGGGCTGGATGAGTTCAGCATGAGTGCAATTTCGATCCCACGCATCAAGAAAATTATCCGTAATACGAATTTCGAAGATGTGAAGGTGTTGGCGGAGCAGGCATTAGCTCAACCAACAGCGAAGGAATTGATGGATTTGGTTACCACATTCATCGAAGAAAAAACGCTCTGCTAATTCCACGATACTGGAACGCTGCCCAATATAAATACTTAGGAGAAGATCATGGGTTTGTTCGATAAACTGAAATCATTGGTTTCAGATGATAAAAAAGACAGTGGCACGATTGAAATTGTTGCTCCGCTGTCTGGCGAGATCGTTAACATCGAAGATGTTCCTGATGTTGTATTTGCAGAGAAAATCGTTGGTGATGGGATTGCCATCAAGCCTTCAGGCAACAAAATGGTTGCTCCTGTTGACGGCACCATTGGTAAAATTTTCGAGACTAACCATGCTTTTTCTATCGAATCAGACAGCGGCATTGAGCTGTTCGTCCACTTCGGTATTGATACTGTTGAACTGAAAGGCGAAGGCTTTAAGCGTATCGCTGAAGAAGGCCAGCGCGTCAAGAAAGGTGATGTGGTTATTGAGTTCAATCTGGCCCTGCTGGAAGAGAAAGCCAAGTCTACACTGACTCCGGTTGTTATCTCTAACATGGACGAGATTAAAGAGCTGATTAAGTTGTCTGGTAGTGTCACCGTGGGTGAGACACCGATTATTCGTATCAAAAAGTAATTTTATGCGAATGAAAAACGGCGCCTAAGGGCGCCGTTTTTGTTGACGATGAATATGGAGGTTAATCTGTCGTTATCCATCGTGGCACTCGCAGTGTAATCACCAACCCCCCCTGCTCGCCATTTCTTGCGTCAACCTGCCCACCATGTGCCAAAATCACTTTCCGTGTAATTGCCAGCCCCAGCCCATAACCTTTACCAGACATTGCCGACTTGACGCGCACGAATGGGTCAAAAATACTGGAAAGTTTGCTCTCTTCAACACCCGGTCCTTGGTCAGAAACCTGAATCTGATAACTCTTATCACTTTGCGTCAGTGCCACTATGACTTGTTGACCATGGGCAGAAAAACGCAGCGCATTGCGAACAATATTATCAATCGCCCGCCGCATTAGCTCGGCATTCCCTTTAACGGTATAGCCTATTTGTGGTGTGACCTGTAGTAGGATTTCGACTCCCGGCACTTGTGCTTCGTAGCGAGCATCGTTAACCACGACTTTCACTAACTCGTGCAAATCGAAATACTCGTCATCATCAGAAATATCATGGTTTTCAGCACGAGAAAGCGCTAATAACTCACCAATCATCTTATCCAGCCGTTCCGACTCATGCTCAATACGCTGCAATGAGTTCTCAACATTAACGGGATTTTGGCGTGCCAATCCAATGGCTAATTGCAATCGCGCCAATGGCGAACGTAGTTCATGGGAAACATCATGCAGCAATTGTTCACGAGCACTGACTAATGCCTCCAGACGTTCAGCCATTGAGTCAAAATCTCGCGCCACTTCAGTAAGCTCATCATGACGGCGTCGCATAACAGGCAACAGCCGCACTGATAAATCGCCCTGTGCCACTCGCTCAAAACCGGCCCGAAGCTGGCGCATTGGCCGTGTTAGATTCCAAGCCAACAATGCGCTAAAGAACAGCCCCCCCAGCACCCCCATCCAGATCATGGGGATCGGAATGTTCAGAATTTCGCGGCGACTTTCCCCCTCCTGCCGATTGACCTCACGCAAACCATCGATATCGTAACTGATACGATAATTCTGACCATCAGGGCCTTTGACCCATTCCGTGACTTCTCTGCTGTAAAATTCAGGCTCCCGACCTTCAGGCGGTCGCGCGTTATTCAAGGGTTTTTCTGCAACAGGTGGTATCTCGGTGGCCGGCAACACCGAAAAGTGGTTTTTATCGGCCTCAGGCCAGTTTGCAATCATGGTATTTAATGCAGGAAGGCCACCAGACTGAAGTATCGAGGCCGCTGATGCGACTTGTAATTTAGCAATCTGACGAACCATCTCGCGTTCAGGAGGTTCGTGGCGATTACCGTAAAAGGAGAACACCACCCAGAGCATCTGAGTCATTAAAATAAAGGTAAGCCAAAATCCTAATAGGATTTTCCAAAATAACCTTCCGCGCATAGCCTATCTGCTCCACCAATCGCGATTATCTGATGCGATAGCCAATACTACGTACCGTTTCAATGTTTAACGTATTCCCCGGTAACGCCGCGAGTTTCTGTCTAATATTGCTAATGTGCACATCGACACTGCGATCATAGGCTTCACGTGGTCGCCCTAGCCCTTTATCTGATAACTCATCTTTGGTGACGACACGATCGGGTGAGCGCAACAGCAATTCCAGCAAATTAAACTCTGAGGCAGTTAGGTCAAATGGCTTACCCTGCCATTCACTGCTTCGGGTTGATGGATTGAGCGTTAAGTCACCCTGAGTAATGACACTGTCATCGGTTGATGACAAATCTGGATGCTCATCAAAGCGGCGTAATACCGCGCGCAGGCGTGCTACTAATTCACGTGGGTAGCACGGCTTTGGCATATAGTCATCCGCCCCCATTTCAAGGCCAATAACCCGGTCAATATTGTCACCTTTGGCCGTCAGCATAATAATTGGCAAACGGCTTTTTTTGCGCACTTGTCGCAAAACATCAATACCACTCATATCAGGCAACATAATGTCGAGGATCAAGGCGGTATACTCCCCGGACAAGGCGCCTTCAATGCCCGCTTTGCCGGTTAATACCAATTCGGCGTTAAACCCCTCGCCACTTAGGTATTCCCTCAACATAGTGCCCAGTTCAACATCATCATCGACTAACAAAATTTTCATGTTTTAACTCTCCTGCCTGATTTCGGCTATTTTCATGCCTATTTGACTCGCGCGCAGCCGGTTTTACTCAATCCTTACATATTCTTGAGTTTCACTTAACTCACACTTTTTGGGTCTTAGCGGTAAATTATCCCCCTGCATTTAGCTTCACCATTCTCTTCATCGTGGTTCAAGGATCTTTGATTGATTATGCAACAGGTTACAGGGTCGAAACGACGCCTTATCTGGCTGGCTACCGTGCTACTGATTGCCGGTGGTGTACTGCTGTTTATAATGATGTCACCCGCAGATAAACCCCGGTTTATTACCGCACCCGCAGAAATCCGCACACTGGAACAAACTGTACTGGCTGATGGAACGATTAAGGCAAGAAAACAAGTCACGGTGGGTGCTCAGGTATCAGGGCAAATTAAAGCTCTTCATGTCACCCTAGGACAACAGGTAGAAAAAGGCCAGTTAGTTGCTGAAATTGATGACCTTACTCAGCAAAATGCCCTGAAGGATGCACAAGAGGCTCTGAAAAATGTGCTGGCGCAACGCGCAGCAAAAGTGGCTGCACAGAAAAATAATCAACTGACCTACCAGCGGCAACAGCAAATTCTGGCGAAAGGCCTCGGTGTTCGTGCTGATTTTGACAGCGCGAAAGCAACATTAGACAGCACCCAAGCTGAAATTAATGCGCTGGACGCACAAATTGCGCAGGCCGAAATCGCCGTCAGTACCGCCAAGCTCAATCTAGGCTATACCAAAATCAGCGCCCCCATTGCCGGGACTGTGGTCGCCATTCCTGTCGAAGAGGGGCAAACCGTCAATGCGGTGCAAAGCGCCCCAACCATTATCAAAGTGGCACAACTCGATACCATGACTGTCGAGGCACAAATTTCCGAAGCGGACGTGGTCAAAGTTAAAGCAGGCATGCCGGTTTACTTCACCATTTTAGGGGAGCCGGAAGAGCGATTCAGCGCGACATTGCGAGCCATCGAACCGGCACCGGACTCAATTAATGATGAAACCACCACCACCTCATCATCAAGTAGCAGTTCCAGTTCTTCGACTACCACCGCTATTTACTATAACGGTTTGTTTGATGTCGCCAATCCGAATGGTGCATTACGTATTTCAATGACCGCGCAGGTATATATCGTGCTACAAAAAGCCGAGAACGCCATTGTTATCCCCGCAACAGCGCTGGAAAACGACAATGGGCACTACCGGGTACAAGTGGTGGATGATGGGGGCAAGATCAGTGTCCGTGAGGTGACGGTTGGGCTAAACAACAATGTTGATGCTCAGATACTCTCCGGCCTGCAAGCTGGGGAACAAGTGATTGTCAGTCAGGCAAGTGCCAACACCTCCAACAGTAAGGCCCAGCGTATGGGGCCACCGATGGGGATGTAACAGATGCCAAATCGCAATCAAGGCAAGATTTTACTGCAACTCGATAACGTCAGCCGTTGGTTTATTACCGGGGAAAAAACCACGGGTGAAACCAGAGTTCAGGTACTGAAAAATATCAATCTGACCATTCACCACGGTGAAATGGTAGCGATTGTCGGGGCATCAGGCTCCGGCAAATCCACATTGATGAATATTCTTGGTTGTCTGGATAAGCCGAGTTCAGGCGAATATCTGGTGGCCGGGCGCATTCCTTTGCATTTGGACCCAGATGCATTAGCTGAATTACGTCGCGAGCATTTTGGTTTTATTTTTCAGCGCTACCATTTGCTCAATGATTTAAATGCGCAGGAGAATGTTGAAATTCCAGCAGTATATGCCGGTGTCGAACGTGAAGAGCGCCGCCGCCGAGCAGCCAGCCTACTGTCGCGCCTTGGGTTGGCTGAACGAATGGATTATCGCCCAAGTCAGCTTTCTGGCGGTCAGCAGCAACGGGTCAGTATTGCCAGAGCACTGATGAATGGCGGGGAAGTTATTCTGGCCGATGAACCCACCGGCGCACTCGATACGCACAGTGGGGTTGAAGTCTTAAACATTCTCAAAGAGTTACACCGGCAAGGGCATACGGTGGTCATTGTCACGCATGATATGTCAATTGCAGAACATGCTCAGCGAATTATTGAACTCAGAGATGGCGAGATTATCGCTGACCGGCAAATGCTGCATGCCGAGTCCTCAGAGCGACCACAGAACAGCGGTGATGTTGAGCAACCACCTGATACAACGAGTAAAACACCACTCACGCCATGGAAAGCCCAACGCGACCGGCTACAAGAGGCGTTCAAGATGGCGGTGCTGGCAATGTCAGCGCAGCGTCTACGGACTCTGCTGACCATGTTGGGGATTATTATTGGTATTGCCTCCGTGGTTTCTGTCGTGGCTCTGGGTAAAGGGTCGCAACAACAAGTTCTGGCAAATATCAACGCAATGGGTACCAGTACATTGGAGATTTTCCCCGGTAAGGATTTTGGTGATATGCGCTCTGCGGCAATTCACACTCTGCGTGCCACCGATGCTGACGCGCTGGCACAGCAGGGTTACATTCACAGCGTGACGCCGACGGTGTCTACCAGTACCACTTTGCGTTACGGCAATAAATCGGTCAGTGGCACGGTGAATGGTGTCGGTGAACAATATTTTGTCGTGCGGGGTTATAACATCGCCCAAGGCATGGCCTTTAACCGCACCAGCGTCAATAACTTGATGCAAGAGGTCGTTATCGATGAGAACACCCGCGACAAGCTATTTCCCAATGGTGAAAACCCTATTGGCAAAGTTATCTTACTTGGCTCTCTGCCTTGTCGGGTGATTGGTGTCGCGGCCAAAAAACAGAGTGGCTTTGGCAGCGATGAAAATCTCAATGTGTGGATCCCATACACCACCGCAATGAAGCGCATGCTTGGGCAATCTTATTTGAAAAGTATCACTGTGCGAGTGAACGATGATATCGATCTGGCCAATGCCGAGCAGGGTGTGACCAAGCTACTGACTCAGCGCCATGGAACACAGGATTTTTTCGTTATGAACACCGACAGTATTCGTCAAACTATTGAGAAAACGACATCAACCATGACATTGTTGGTATCGATGATCGCGGTTATCTCATTGGTGGTCGGTGGTATTGGAGTGATGAATATCATGCTGGTTTCCGTCACCGAGCGCACCAAAGAGATTGGTGTTCGAATGGCGGTCGGCGCGCGAGCCAGCGATATTATGCAGCAATTTTTAATTGAAGCCGTGCTGGTGTGTCTGTTAGGCGGTAGCCTTGGTGTGGTGTTATCTCTGGGGATCGGCCTGTTATTTAGCCAATTCAGCACTAACTTCTCGATGATTTACTCCGCGACATCCATTATTACCGCGTTTGTTTGTTCCAGTTTGATTGGTGTGATTTTTGGTTTTTTCCCTGCCAAGCGGGCAGCAGAAATGGATCCGATCAGGGCATTAGAGCGGGAGTAGAATCAGTTATTCGATTAGCTAATATTCAATTTGCTCGCTTCGCCGCTACACGGCGTCAAAAGAGTCGGGCCGCTAGACGGCGGCCCACCACTGGCGGCCGTGTTTCTATCCAAAAACCCCAGTCGATAAATAGCGATCTCCGCGATCACAAATTATTGCTACGATAACCGCATCTGGGTTTTCGGCGGCGATACGTAGTGCTCCAGCCACCGCCCCCCCAGAACTGACACCACAAAAGATCCCCTCCTCCGTGGCTAGGCGGCGCATGGTCTGTTCGGCGTCATTCTGGCTGATATCTAACACCTGATCCACCCACTCAGGGCGAAAAATTCCCGGCATATATTCTGGTGACCAGCGGCGAATCCCTGGAATACTGCTACCTTCAGCCGGTTGCAGACCAATAATAGTGACCTGTGGATTTTGACTTTTCAGATATTGGCTAACGCCGGTAATCGTGCCGGTGGTGCCCATACTGGAGACAAAATGGCTTACTTTTCCTGCAGTTTGCTGCCAAATTTCCGGCCCAGTGCCAGTAAAATGTGCATACGGATTATCTGTATTATTAAACTGATCCAACACCTTGCCTTGCCCATCGGCTTGCATCATTAATGCCAGATCCCGCGCACCTTCCATACCTTGCTCGCGGCTGACTAAAATTAACTCCGCACCGTAGGCACGCATGGCCGTTTGACGCTCCAGACTCATATTTTCCGGCATCAGCAATTTCAGCCGATATCCTTTCATCGCGGCAATCATCGCCAGCGCAATACCGGTATTCCCACTGGTCGCCTCAATCAACACATCACCCGGTGCAATCTCGCCACGCAGTTCGGCCTGTTGAATCATGGCAAAAGCAGCACGGTCTTTCACCGAGCCTGCCGGATTGTTACCTTCCAATTTGACCCAAATCTGGGCATTCAGCCCTTGGTTCAAGCGTTGCAGTTTTACGAGGGGGGTATTGCCGATGCATTGTTCAAGGGTTGTCACGTTGATTACCTATTAAATACCCCTCCTCCTTGAAGTCGCAGCGGTGTTCGCTGCTCTCACGAACCTGAATCACTTATTTAAATAAGTGATTCAGGATTCGCTCATTAGCTGCCTGGCGGCCACTCCAATGACTTTGGGTATGATTCTGTGTCTACAAAAAAGAAGAAAAACTTATCAGGCGCTTTGGGCTAAAGCAATGGGTTGTAATAATTGATCGCCTGAATATAAGCGAGCATTTAATCCACCGACGTAATAGCGATTGCCGCGTACAGGAGCATCAATATTGCCCTCTGGCAGGACGACACTGATAGGGTCCTGATGCCAACCAATTGGTTGTACAGTCAATTGCCAGAAGTGACCACGCGGGCTAACTTCAAGCACCTGCACCGGCAGTGGGCAGCGATCACTTGATTGTGTGCTGACTTCCATCTCCCATGGACGCAGGAATAAATCGACACTGCCTTGGTGCATTGGTGCAAGATCCAACGGCCAATGGTGGGCACCAATAAACAGTTGTGAACCGCGAATTTCACCGCTCAGGCGGTTAACCTCACCGAGGAATTCCAGCACAAAGCGGGTCGCGGGGTCACGCCACACTTCATCTGGCGTTCCGACCTGTTCGATATTGCCCTGACTCATCACCACCACACGGTCAGCCACTTCCATCGCCTCTTCCTGATCGTGGGTCACAAAAACGCTGGTGAATTTCAATTCTTCATGCAATTGGCGTAACCAGCGGCGCAGCTCTTTACGCACCTGTGCATCCAGCGCACCGAAAGGCTCATCCAGCAGCAAGATTTGCGGTTCAACGGCCAATGCGCGTGCCAAAGCTACGCGCTGTTTCTGACCACCAGAAAGTTGAGAAGGATAACGATTTGCAAGATGACCTAATTGCACCATCTCCAACAATTGTTCCACTTTCTGCTTAATAGCCGCAGCATTGGGACGCTCGCGGCGCGGTAACACGGTTAAGCCAAAGGCGATGTTATCGAACACGGTCATATGGCGGAACAGCGCATAATGCTGGAAAACGAAACCCACGCGCCGATCACGGGCATGCAGCCGGCTGACGTCAGTGCCGTGGAAGCTTAAACGCCCGGCATTTTGATTCTCTAGCCCGGCAATAATGCGCAATAGCGTGGTTTTCCCCGAACCGGAAGGACCAAGCAAAGCCACCATCTGACCAGAAGGAATATCCAGAGAGATGTCGTTCAGCACTTTGGTGCGACCAAAATACTTGCTGATATTATCAATCTCAATGCTCATGCTTTTGCTCCTGTTCAAGACGAACAACTTGGCGCGCTAAACGCCATTGCAGGCCACTTTTCAGAAAAAGGGTCACGATTGCCATCAGCGTCAATAACGCCGCGGCAGTGAATGCCCCGGCAGTATTGTAATCCTGATGCAACAACTCAACTTGCAGTGGCAAGGTGTATGTCTCGCCACGAATAGAACCCGAAACCACCGATACTGCACCAAACTCACCGATAGCACGGGCATTGGTCAGCACGACACCGTATAGAAGTGCCCAGCGAATATTGGGTAACGTCACGCGGCGAAACATCTGCCAGCCTGAAGCTCCGAGCAATACCGCCGCTTCATCCTCTTGGCTACCCTGACTCATCATCACAGGCACCAGTTCACGTACCACAAATGGGCAGGTCACAAAAATAGTGACCAGCACCATGCCGGGCCACGAGAACATTAATTGGATATCGTGAGAATCCAGCCAACCTCCGACGATGCCGTTTGAACCGTAAAACAGCAGATACATCAAACCGGCCACCACGGGTGAAACCGCAAACGGGATATCAATTAACGTCATTAATAACTGGCGACCGGGGAAGACAAATCGGGTCACCAACCAAGCCAGTACCACCCCAAACACCAGATTGACCGGCACGGTAATCAGCGCCACCAACACCGTCAACCAGATGGCATGCAGCATATCGGGGTCAGTTAAATTCTGAACCACCACCTCATACCCTTTCGAGAATGCAGTGATAAAGATCCACACCATCGGGATCACTAACAGCAAAAACGAGAACAACGCACCAATCGCAATGAGTGTCCATTTGCCCCAGTTAATCGGCGGGCGGGCCACACCATTAAACTCCGTGATATCCGCCATCAGTGCCCACCTATCCGCCGACCAAAACGGCTTTGTAACGTGTTAATACCAAACAGCAGCACCAGTGAAACCGCCAGAATGACGGAAGCGATGGCACTGGCTGCCGGGTAATCAAATTCTTGTAAACGGATGAAAATCATCAGCGAGGTGACTTCCGTCTTCCACGCGATGTTGCCAGCAATAAAGATAACGGCGCCAAACTCCCCCAGACTGCGGGTAAAAGATAACGCGGTTCCAGCTAACAGTGCCGGAGCCAGTTCTGGCATCACAACCAGACGGAAACTCTGCCAGCGGCTAGCGCCCAAAGTCTCTGCAGCTTCTTCATATTCCGGCCCCAATTCTTCTAACACTGGCTGTACCGTGCGCACCACAAATGGCAAGCTGGTAAAGGCCATGGCGACGGCAATCCCAAGCCAGGTAAAGGAAACTTTGATACCAAACTCGTTTAACCAAGCCCCATACCAGCCGGTGGTAGAAAACAGGGTTGCCAATGTCAGCCCCGCCACTGCAGTAGGCAGAGCGAACGGCAAATCCATCAAACCATCCAACACACTGCGACCAGGGAATTGGTAGCGAGTCAGGATCCAAGCCATCAACATGCCAAATACCGCATTAAAGACACTCGCCACACCTGCCGCCAGCAAGGTCACTTTATAAGCCGCCACAACCTGAGGGTTGGTAATAACTTCCCAGTATTGCGCCCAACTCATTTGGGCGACCTGCATGACTAATGCGCTGAGGGGTAATAACAAGATCAGGCAAGTGTAAAGCAGGCTGCTCCCGAGACTGAGGGTAAATCCGGGCAGAACCCGTTTACTGGATGCCGACAACATTACTGATGCCCTTTCGCTAACAACTTATCCAACTCACCGCCGGTGACGAAATGGGTGCTCATCACTTGTGGCCAGCTACCAAATTGCTCTTCAACACGGAATAATTTGGTTTCTGGGAATTGGGATTTCGCCGCTTCCATTGCCGCTTTGTCATAAACGCGGTAATTAAAACTGGTGATAACCTGCTGTGCCGCGGGGCTATAAAGGTAAGTTAGGTAAGCTTTGGCTGCTTTTTCCGTGCCATTCTTCTCTACATTCTTATCTACCCACGCGACAGGAAATTCCGCCAGAATATCGACCGGTGGGACAATCACTTCATATTTGTCGCTACCATATTCTTTACGGATGTTATTCACTTCAGACTCGAAACTGATCAGCACGTCACCTAAGCCACGCTCAACAAACGTGGTCGTTGCCCCACGACCGCCGGTATCAAAGACCACTACATTTTTCAGGAAACGTTGCATCCAATCGCGGGTTTTGGCCTCATCCTTGCCATTGGCTTGCTGAGTCGCCCCCCAAGCTGCCAGATAGGTATAACGGCCATTACCTGAGGTTTTAGGATTTGGGAAAACCAATTTGACGTCTTCACGCACTAAATCATCCCAGTTATGAATATTCTTGGGATTGTCTTTACGCACCAGAAAAGCCATCGTGGAATAGAATGGCGAGCTATTATTCGGCAGGCGGGCTTGCCAATCGGCCGGAATCAAATTGCCACGATCATGCAGAATTTGCACATCCGTCACTTGGTTGTAAGTCACTACATCGGCTTTCAGACCTTGTAAGATAGCTAGCGCCTGCTTAGAAGAACCAGCATGAGACTGTTTAATGGTCAGTTTGTCACCGGGATTTTGTTGTTCCCATTGCTGCTGGAAACCCGGATTCAATGCGGTGAATAATTCGCGGGAGACATCATAAGAGCTGTTAAGCAACTCAGTGGCGCAGGCGGTTGCACTGGTGAAAATTAACGCGCTTAATAAGGCGGCACGAGTTAATCCGTTACGTGGACTTTTCTTCACTGAGTTCTGTTTCATTCTGCACCTTATTCACTGAGTTCATTCACCAAGCATTTATCATTGATTACGAATGATGAGCTTTAATATCTTCAGTGTATTTATAACTAGGCGCATACCTATAACGGTTTTATATACCGTTTAGTGATGTTCAAGTATCAAATGCTCTAAGCCAGTCACAACGCTGGTCGCCAGCCTCTCTAATTTGCTGGCCTTCGCCCATGAAAAAGCCCAGCCAACCTGCACTGGGCATAAAAATGAATTATTTTATTTCTGCACGACAACCGCGGCGGTATTTGGACCAATAGCACCACTGAATGGCTTGCCGTCGATAGCATCTACCATCCGTAAGCCCGACGGACGAATCCAGCGCTGCACACGGGATGGCATGTCAAAACCAATCAGCAGAATAACCACAAATGTCAGACTGAATGAGAGTGAACCCAGTGCGGTTCCGAGACTGAGGTGTTGAGCAATCGATGCCCCCATAATCGGTGCTAATGCTCCGCCCAATGCACCGACGTTATAGGTAAAGCCCAGGCCCGCAGCACGTTGTTCAGTATCAAAGTAGCCCCCAAGCAGTTTTGGCAACAACCCCGCAATCCCCTGCCCCAGCATCTGTTGCAGGAACAATAATCCCCCCAAGAACAAGATGCTGCTGCCCTGAATCGCAAACAGTGGGATTATCAGCAATTGTGAAATCAGCAAACTGGTCACATAAGCCTTACGAGTGCCTAGCCAATCGCCTAGGAAGCCCCCCACACAGCAGCCTACTGCCGCCCCAAAACCACTGAAGAACAACACATTGCCCACAGTGTGTGGGTCATAGCCCAAATCCATTTTCAGGTAAGTTGGCAATAATGCCTGAATCGGCCATGAATAGAGGAAGGCGCAAAATACCACCACCATCAGCATCACACCGGTTGGCCAGCGCTCACCACTGGTTTGAATCATAAAGTAGATAAATATCGCGGCACAAACAATGCCGAGAATCACCACCAGCGGTGTCGATACCATGCCAGTGAAACAGGCATAGAGTGCGGCGGCGGCAAAGATTGTCAGGGCAATATTCAGGTAGCTCAAATGGCTGCGATACAGAATATCCACCATATTGCGGTCTTTCGTCTGCTTCGATTGCTGTTGTTTACTTTGGGCTTTTTCCCAATCCTCGGCTTCTGGCAGATTTTTACGTAACCACAATGCAAAGATAATTGGCAGTAATCCAATGTAGAACAACATACGCCAGCCAAATGCTGGAACCACGTAGCTATAAGCCTGAGCCGCTAATACCGCGCCGATAGAAAAACCAGAAATCAAAAAACCGCTGGCTTTGTTGCGCATATTTTTAGGCCAGCTTTCCATCACGTAGGTGGAACTGGAGCCATACTCCCCGGCCATCCCGATACCAATAATCAGACGGGCGATGAACAGAGTGGTGTAACCCGGAGCTAAACCGCAGGCCAACGTACCGAAGGAAAACAGCACAATACTGGTGATCATCGCCAACTTACGGCCATAACGGTCACCCATGGCCCCAAGCACCAACCCACCAAACCAGCGTGAAATGAAGGCCGCTGAAATCAGGCTGGTCGCTTCAATCAGCGTCAGACCGAACTCTTGTTTAATATCTGTCAGAACCAGAGTAATAAGAACAAAATCAAAACCGTCCAGGGCATAACCGATCCAGGCGGCAATAAATGCCTTCCATTGCGCAGGCGTCAGTTGCTTATACCAACGCAATGGTTTGTCTCCACGAGATTGTACTGAAGTGCTCATATCGTCGCTCTCTCTCCACCACCAGCTAAGTTCACTGGCGGAAACTGTTTTCCTCGCGGCAGGGTTAACCCTAGCAACTGATTGTTTAACAACATTTAATCTGTCACTGCCAGACGGTTCTCGCCACATTTATATTTATGTGGTTTTACTCCAAACTAAATATAACAAAGGAGTAAAACTCCATTTGAGTGTATAAGATCAGCCCGCTATTTCAATCACAATGTGTCTAAAACGTGACAAAGATGGCGAAATGCTGAGGAGAATGAGACTGACAACAGGATGAAGAGGTATTTACCACTGCGGGCGGAATATCTCCGCCACCGTGGCTAGGTATTGCAGCAGGAAATGTATTACCGGTCATCCATTTTGGCTAACCGCTTGCGTTGTTTTACGCTTAATGCTCTCAGCCTGCGCCGGATCCGCTTTCACCAACAAGGCGTAGATCAGATCCAAAACAAACAATTGTGCGATCTTGGTACCAATGGAATCCCCCTGCAACTGGCCCTGACGGTTGCCGTTAATCAACACATAATCCGCCAGTTCAGTTATGGTGGAACCCATATTGTGCGTCAATGCGACCGTGGTCGCCCCTGCCTGCTTGGCCAATTTTAATGCATGTACCGTTTCAGCCGAAGTACCTGAATGACTGATACCAATTGCGACATCACCGGGACGCATCAATGAAGCCTGCATATACATAAAATGGTTATTTGTTGCGGCATCAACTCGCAATCCAATACGCATCAATTTGCCTTTAGCATCTTCTGCGGTGATACCTGATGAACCGACACCAAAAATACAGATACGATCGGCTGGGCGCAGTAACTTGACCACCTGCTCGACACTCTCGATAGAAAGCAAATTGAGCGTCTCTGACAGCACATTATTAATTGCCGATTGCAATTTACTGCCAATTGCCAGCGTATCATCGCCCTCTTGCACATCCGCATCTAACAGACTGTTTTCGCTGTTATGCCGGGTAGCAACTTCAATGGCTAAATCCATCTTGAAGTCCTGAAAGCCTTTATAGCCCAGTGTCCGGCAGAAACGAATAATCGTGGCTTCTCCGGCTTGTGTCAGCGAGGAAAGGTCGGCAATAGAAAGCTGGGTAACATTGGCCGGTTCCGCCAAAATATAAGCAGCAATGCGCTGTGCTGAACGGGTCAGGCTATTTTGCATTGCACCCAAGGCATCAAGGATTTTACCTGGCTTAAAACGGGGAGCACCAGTTTTCACGCGGACACCTCAAGTGAAAGAGAATGGATGGATTGAGGACAGTGGTTCTGGGGCGCATCATTACATAATTGGCCCAGTTCGTGAAGAAAAATGGCAGTGTGATGCGGGGTGAGATCAATAAAAAAACCCCGGGGGGCCGGGGAAGATGTCAAAGATAACGTGCGTTATTATTATATCAAAATCATAAACCTAGCCGGCGCTATAGCAAACTTTTGTGGACTTTTACTACCACCTTCTTGATAGAACCGGAGCCAGTAATCAAGCACCCTGGCTTATGCGGTTCACCCGGTAAAAATACCGCAAACATTCCCGGCAGCATACGTAACTGACTTTTATCTGGAATATCAGCAATCAGTTGGTAGTCATCATCGGCGTGATAAGGTTCAACATGCTCGGTCGGCGTCAGTGTTGAATATTCAATCCCTTCAATGCCACTTATCAATAACTGAACATCAGCATAGGTGCGGTGCATCTCTGCTTTCTTATTTTCAGCCGGCTGAGTATCGAACTCCATCACATTCATGAATAGCAGCTCGCCGTCGATTTCATGACGCCCACAACTTAACGCCGACAGGGGTTGCTCGGCCAAATAAGCTAAAACCCATTGAAGACGTTCAGGTAATGCACTAAAAAATGCTGTTTGTGTTAATGATCCGTTGATCATAGCGATCCTCTTATTTTACTTATAATGATAGAGCACCCAGTTATTGGCGGCAGCGTTGGCTGCCACGTCAATGACCCAAGGTATGTCTGGCCCACAATGCCGCACCTAATAACCCGCTATCTTGACGATGATGGGCTGACTGCATTGGCACGCGATAAATTTCTGGCAGAATTTTCTGTGCGCCAATGACTCGCTCTAGATACCCCACAGCCAAACCAACACTGCCCCCCAGAATCACCACTTCCAGATCTAACGCCATTTTCATGTCTGCCAGCATCTGAGCAATCGCCGTCGCGGAGCGATTAATAATATTTTCTGCCTGAATATTGCCAAGCTGTGCCATTTCAAACACTCTGGCGGCGGCAACGGGCTGCTTCCAACCTAAGGTTTCTGCGGCAATCGCCGTGCCGGAAGACACACTTTCGACACACCCCCGACGGCCACAACCACACAGTAAACCGTGGGGGTCAGACAGTGTGTGGCCAATGTGCCCAGCCAACCCATGGTGACCCACCAGCAACTTTTTATTCAAAACAATGCCGCCGCCCACGCCGGTAGATACGGTCACAAACATCATATTGTCGTAATCATCGCTGAGCGCCTGATATTCAGCCCAAGCAGCGGCCTGCCCATCGTTGAGCAACACACAAGGCAATTGTGCAATTGACTGGATGCAGTCTTGTAATGGGAAATCAGCCAACCCGCCTAAATTCGCCGGATTCAGGGCCGTCAGCCGCCCATCATTGATAATGCCCGTTGATGCAACAGCAATAAAATCAACCAGATGTCGATAAGGTGCTATCAAGGTTTCCAGTGCTACTGCCAATTGTTCAGCTCCACCGCGCGGTGTTGCCATTTGCTGACGGCCAATCAACATGCCGCTTTCAGTAACCACCGCGGCCGCAATTTTTGTTCCACCGATATCCAATGCCAACACTTTTCCCATCTGGCGTGACCCTCTTGCACCTGTAATAAATGTAATGATGATGACGAAATGACTATGGCAACTTTTCGCCTTAAACTCCATTGTTATTTTTGTATTGGAGTAAAACTCCCAAATAAATTTAACTGGCCCCCTCCTACCGCCTCAAACCGAAGGGGATAACTCACATTTTGGCGTTCTTAGCATTGCGCCGTACAAATAAAAGATCTAACATAATGGAGTAAAACTTCATTTAAAATTAAAGATCGGAGCTAAAAACCGTGAGCAACCTGACTGCGAGTGATAAAACGATGAGTAACACAAGTAATCTCCGCCACAAGCTCCAGAATGGACTTATCGCCTCTTGTCAGCCCGTCCCTGGCAGTGCTATGGATACACCTGAAATCGTGGCAGCAATGGCAAAGGCAGCACTCGATGGCGGCGCGGTTGGCCTGCGTGTTGAAGGGATTCGCAATATCGAAGCAGTGCGTCGGGTGACCGATGCGCCAATCATCGGCATCATTAAACGCGACCTGCCTGATTCTGAAGTCAGAATTACACCTTGGCTAGAAGATGTAGACGCGCTCAGTGCCGCCGGTGCCAATATTATTGCTTTTGATGCCACTTGCCGCCCTCGTCCGGTTTCAGTTGAAGCCTTATATCAGCGGGTTCGAGCCACAGGCTGCCTGACGATGGCTGATGCCTCCAACATTGAAGATGGTCTGGCCGCATATCGGCTTGGCATCGATTTTATTGGCACGACCCTGTCGGGCTATACCCAAATCACAGTGCCCACTGAGCCGGATCTGGCGCTGGTTAAACAATTATCCCAAGCGGGCTGCCGAGTGATTGCCGAGGGCCGTTATAATTCACCAGCATTGGCCGCAGCGGCTATCTCTGCGGGCGCTTATGCGGTGACTGTCGGATCCGCCATTACCCGAATTGAACACATTTGCGGTTGGTTCTGTGATGCTATTGCAGAACAAACAACGTCAGAACAGATGACTGAAGAACCGGAAACCGCAAAACTGACCGAATACTGATTGCTATCGTACTCAAACTATTGTGACCACCAGGGTCATCTCTCTGATTGATTAAGGACGCGTATGAAAAAGTTAACTGGTTTGATTGCTGCTCCGCACACTCCCTTTGATGAATTGGGTGAAGTTAATTATCCCGTCATCGACCAAATTGCAGAGCATCTGGTCAATGACGGCGTAGAAGGCGTCTATGTTTGCGGTACCACCGGCGAGGGTATTCATTGCTCGGTTGAAGAACGCAAAAAAATTGCAGAACGCTGGGTAAAAGCAGCCCAAGGTAAATTGAGCATTACCTTACATACTGGTGCACTGAGCATCAAAGATGCCGTTGACCTGTCGCGTCATGCTGAAACACTGGATATTTTCGCCACCTCAGCCATCGGCCCTTGCTTCTTTAAGCCGGGTAATCTGGATGATTTAATTGCCTATTGTCAGGCTATCGCGGCTGCGGCTCCATCGAAAGGTTTCTATTACTATCATTCCGGGATGTCTGGTGTGAATTTGGATATGGAACAATTCCTGATTAAAGCAGAATCGAAGATCCCAAATCTGTCAGGAATTAAGTTCAATAATGCGGATTTGTATGAATTCCAACGCTGCCTGCGGGTCAGTGGTGGTAAATTTGATATCCCATTCGGGGTGGATGAACATTTACCGGGCGGGTTGGCAGTCGGTGCCATTGGGGCAGTCGGTAGCACATATAATTATGCTGCCCCACTGTTCCAAAAAATTATTGCGGACTTCAACGCAGGTAATCAAGCCGCCGTTCAGCGCAGTATGGATCAGGTTATCGCGCTTATCCGTGTACTGGTTGAGTTTGGCGGGGTGGCAGCCGGTAAGGCAGCGATGCAATTACACGGTATTGATGCCGGTAACCCGCGTTTACCACTGCGTGCGCTGACCAAAGAACAAAAGCAAACGGTGGTAAACAGAATGCGTGATGCCATCTATCCGGCTTAAAATAAATTAACGCGATGACACAAAAAACAGAAAGGCCGGATATCCGGCCTTTTATTATAGGGACAATAGCTTAGTCAGTGACGGCGCAAAATAATAACTACCGGTCACAGGCTTACTAAAGCCCAGTAACAAATCATGCTTGCCATCAAGTGAACCGAACATGCTCAATAATTGCTGTTCAATATTATGAAGGCGAGCGCAATAAGCAATGAAATACAAACCGTGTTTCCCGCTAGCAGTCCCATACGGCAAGCTTTGACGCAGAATTTTCAACCCTTTGCCATCTTCTTTAAGATCAACCCGACTCACGTGGGAGGTATCCGGACGTTGGTCCGAAGGTAATTCCTCACTATCAGATTTTGTGCGCCCAACAATTTGCTCTTGCTTGTGCTCAGGGATGCGTTTCCATTTTTTCAGGTCATGTTCATAGCGCTGAACTAATATATAGCTCCCTCCGGCATCCTCTTCACCCTCTGCGATCACCGCCACTTCCGGGCGACTGTCGCCTTGCGGATTTTCTGTACCATCAATAAAACCGGTAAAATCACGCTCTTCAACCCAACGGAAGCCATGGGTCTCTTCTTCAACCGCAATAGCATCACCGAAAGCCGCTACAGCAGCTTGCGCAAGGGTAAAGTTAATATCCTGACGCAGTGACTGAATATGAATTAATAAGTCGCGTTGCGTCGCTGGAGCGATCATGGGAGCTTTGCCCAATGGAACAAAAGGTTTCAATTCTTTCGCGCCCTGCCCATTCGACAGGTCATGCCACACATCGGAACCAAAAGCGATAACTGCGCCTAAATGCTCATTAGGAAATTTATTTTTTAATTCTTCTAATGCCTGACAGAATTTTTTGCATCCCTGACGAATGGCATCAAACTCACCTTGCACTTTGGCTTCCATGAAAATGGCAAAACGGCAGTGCTCCAGCAATATGCCACTCTGAACTTCGGTCATATTTTTTCCCCACTAAAAATGAGTATTGGTTATGCTGGGTATCATAGCTGAAGCGATTAAAATAACCTTGCGTCAGCGCAAAATAAAATTGAGCGAGGGAATAGGCTATTGAGAAATATAATAATATTATTAAGGCGCTTAAAATAACTCGCGCCTTAATGAGTAGCTAATCGGAGGGGAATAATATTTATTCGCTTTTAGCGCGCCAAATAATTTTACTCACCTTCCAGCTTTGCAGCGAGTCATCAGAAGGCATTAACCCCTCCGGGCCATGCCAGTCGCCATCAAATAAATAGCTCACATGCGAACTGTCTGGTGCAGCGCATTCGATTTGTGCGGCATCATCACCCGAGCCATGACGACAAACGCCAAAAGCTTTTTTATATAATTTACTAAATGGCGTACCTATCGTCACACCCCATTGACTCGGAATATTTTTATCCATCACGTCGATTCGCTCTACCGTACCTTTCGGCTGGCCAGAGATAACCAACTTAATTTGGTCTTCTTTCATAGCCTGATAGAAAGAAATCAATTTACCATCGTCAGTTGCCATACCACTGCGTAGCCGATAATCCCCTTTCAGACCTTCTTTTATCTCATTTTCACTCAAGGGTGTGCTGGCTGTTATCCCACCGACACCCTTATCAGTAACCTGCATGCTGCTACTGCCGCTGAACCAATTAAGTGGCGACAAACTTGACCAGGAGAAACCGGACATACTCGAGCACCCGGCTAACAACAAAGGGGCACCCAGTAATAACAACCGCACCCCAGAAAATCGTGGGCGAAGATTCATCTAAAGCTCCTTAAAAAAACCACTGCATCCAATAAGCCTTTCTGCAGATAAGGGGCAGAAGCAAAAGAGGGGCAGTTGAAAAAAAGATAACCAGTGATTGGAGTCCACGTAGCTGAAAAAGTGCCATATCCCATCAGGCTTTGATCATTAGAGCCACAATAAACAAACTAAATCAACTCAGGAAAACTAGAGAAAAAACCGTTGATAGGGTTGATAACATAGGTTTTATCCCCATTTATATTCATCGAATCAGGATACTTTGCTGTCGATAATCTGGTGATTAAGCAAGTTCCACCGCCATATTGGTCTAGTATTGGGTAACACGAGGTTAATAAGGCTTTTAATTTCAGATGTCACTATTCATTCATTGAAGGAGCAATAAAATGAAGAAACTTACCTTAGCTGCCGCCTTGGTTATGTTATGCAGCACCCCATTTGTCGCTCAAAGTGCAACAGCTACCGCGCAAGGTGGCTTTGATGGCCCAGCAACAACGCAAACTCAACCAGCCACTCAAGGTGGTTTTTCTGGCCCGAGTGCCAGCAATACAACGGTAGATAAAGTAAAAACCATGCGTGATGACGCCCGCGTCACCCTGCAAGGGAATATCATTGAGCGCCTGGGTCACGATACATATACTTTCCGCGACAGCACCGGCACTATCACGGTGGATATTGATAACAAACGCTGGAAAGGTCAAACCATCACTCCACAAGATAAAGTACAAATCGAAGGGAAAGTCGATAAAGACTGGAATTCTGTTGAAGTTGATGTAAAAAACATCATCAAGATTAAATAATTAAGCCGTGACTCCCGGGTGCTGTAGACATTCAGCACCCGTTATTTATCTTACTCTTGCACTCCTATTTCCCACTGCCTCTCCATCTCTATCCTGCTGAATATTTCACACAAAACACCATAAAAAACAAATATATTAAATTATACAACTACCACACTATGTTTATGAATTGTTTATTTCAACCACAGTAAAAATTTATTACAGTCCAGTTGGTCTGGAATTTACACCCGACAATACATAAAACAAAAAAATTATATATAATGAATAAGGAAAAATAAAAATGGAAAATAATCATCAGGTCGAAAAGGAAAATCCGGCAGCGGCGAAAATCATAAAAGGTAATTATGGAGATACAAATTTCAAAGTAAACTTAAGAGAAAGTCACTATGTTATTAGAGATCCCGGTGGTACTGATACGCTTACCTTTATAGATGCAAAAAAAGAAGATTTAGAGTACTCAGCTAAAGATGGTCGTATCTTCATCCGTGATAAAGCATCTAAAAATGTCGTCACTTTTGATGATATAGGCTATGCCGGCCGTAAGCAGAATATAGATAAAGCTTATGCTGAGTTTAATTTAACGACTCGTGGAAATAGAGTGAATAGTCACTATGAGAATGCACTAGATATAAATATTAACTATGAGCATAAGTCGTGGGATTTTAATAAAATGCATGGCTTTTATCAGAGAGGGTTAGTACCAGCAAGTTTACTTTCTAGATCAACCAATGACGTTATCAGTGCATTAAACGAAAAGATTAGAGTCGCTAAAGAAAATAATGATCAACAAGCTGTAAATGAGTTTACTGCGGAAAAAAACGCATTCTCTCACTATACGTCTCAGTTAATTAATTTAGACATCAATCATGGTGCTGTTATTGAAAAAATAAAAATTGGCGATACTACATATAATGCAAAGGATCTTTTAATTTCTCAACCATTAGGAAAATCACGTACCCATTCTGATCAGAATATTTCCGACATTGTTGATATAACTAAAGTCGAAAAACTTAGAGATAAAGTTAGCGACTATACTCTAGAGGAAATAGAAAAAGCAGAAAGTGATATTGAAGAAGCAAGAATGACTGCGTTTATTAATAATGAAAAATATTCACCAGACACAATGATAGAATATATGGCAGGATTCAAAGACCTCGGCCAAGAGTTAGGAATACAACGTATACCAAACTATTTCGACTTTCAGCCTATGCAGAATATAGCAATGCCAGCAGTACAGTAACATCAAATACCCACTTTCCCTCCAAGAACGAGGGAAAGTTTATTTTCTGTAATACAATCAATACTCTTGATCCACAATCAGCCGTTTGCCCAGCATAATGGTATCTTGTGTCTCGTAATCGAGCTTTTCATACATGCCAATCACTGCGTCATTATCTTCGCGCACCATGATATTCAGCTTCGGGCAGCCACGGGCGATAAGTTTCTTTTCTAACCGACTGATCAGCGCATTGGCAAAGCCACGACCACGGAAATCAGGGTGGACACCAAGATAATAAGCAGACCCACGATGACCGTCATAACCGCCCATAATAGAGCCGACAATCGCGCCACTGACTTCCGCCACTAAAAATAATTCGGGATCATGATTGAGCTTACGCTCAATATCCATTTCCGGATCATTCCATGGCCGCAGTAAGTCGCAATGCTCCCACAGCAGAATTACTTCTTCAAAATCGCCTTGTTGAAATACGCGGATTTCCATGGATATACGCACCCTTGAGTCAAATAGATATTTTGATTATTACGCAATATTATATCACGCAATAATAAAGTGATATTTGTTGCAGGTACAGCACGTAATAGAACCAGATAAATCTTGTCATGTTCGGCGTTAATCCACACGGAGAGTACAACAATGAGGATAAATCGGGGTATACTTGGCCCCTGAAAATTTCCAGGCCACTAGAACCCTTCTGATGAATTTACCCGATATCGCCCAAATCAAAACCTACCTGCTGGATCTGCAGGATAAAATCTGTGCCGCACTGAGCGAGGCTGATGGCAGCGCTGAGTTCACAGAAGAGAACTGGACCCGTGAAGAGGGCGGGGGCGGCCGCAGTCGGGTATTGATCAATGGGGCCGTATTCGAGCAAGCTGGCGTCAATTTTTCACATGTTTCTGGCGCCACGCTACCGGCATCTGCCACAGCACATCGCCCCGAATTGGCCGGTCGTAGTTTTCAGGCGCTTGGTGTATCGCTGGTTATTCATCCACTCAACCCCTATCTGCCTACCAGTCACGCCAATGTGCGTTTCTTCATTGCTGAAAAGCCCGGCGAAGATCCAGTGTGGTGGTTTGGTGGCGGCTTTGATTTAACCCCGTTCTATGGGTTTGAAGAAGATGCTATTCACTGGCATCAAACGGCCTGGCAATTGTGCCAGCCCTTTGGTGAACAAATTTATCCGCGCTATAAAAAATGGTGTGATGACTATTTTTATATCAAACATCGTCATGAAGCTCGTGGCATTGGTGGGCTGTTCTTTGATGATTTAAATAGCCCCGATTTTGATACCTGCTTTAATTTTGCGCGAGCCGTGGGTGAGGGGTTCCTTGATGCCTACTTGCCGATTGTAGCGCGACGCAAAATGTTGAGTTGGGGTGAGCGCGAGCGCCAGTTCCAACTTTATCGCCGTGGTCGTTATGTGGAGTTCAATCTGGTTTGGGACCGTGGCACCTTATTTGGCTTACAAACCGGCGGGCGTACTGAGTCTATTTTGATGTCACTGCCGCCATTGGTACGTTGGGAATATAATTATCAACCAGCTCCCGATAGCGCAGAAGCGGCACTGTACCGTGATTTTCTGCCTGTAAAAGATTGGTTAACCGCAGGAGAGCAACACTGATGCAAATTTGGGTTGATGCGGACGCCTGTCCGAATGTGATTAAAGAGGTGCTATTTCGTGCCGCAGATCGTACCGGTATGATGGTCACATTAGTGGCTAACCAGCCATTAAAAACGCCCCCTTCAAAATTTATCCGTACGTTACAGGTAGCTTCCGGGTTTGATGTTGCCGATAACGAAATTGTCCAGCGGGTAGAGAAAAATGATTTAGTTATCACCGCTGATATTCCACTGGCGGCAGAAGTGATTGAGAAAGGTGGCATCGCTCTTAATCCCCGTGGCGAGCGCTATACCCCAGATACAATTCGTGAGCGCCTCAATATGCGTGATTTTATGGATACCATGCGCGCCAGCGGCATTCAAACCGGTGGCCCTAATACCTTAAATCAGCGCGATCGCCAGCAATTTGCCAATGAATTGGATAAATGGTTACAGCAAGCCAGCAAAGCCCGCAGCTAAATTTTCTCTCAAAAGTAAAAAACCCGCACAAGGCGGGTTTGATTGGCAACACCTAAAAACAAATCGTTATAAAGGTTGGGTTTGTGCCTCCACCACCGCTAACGCCACCATATTCACGATGCGGCGCACTGAAGCAATCTGCGTCAGAATGTGGACTGGTTTCGCCACCCCCATCAGTACCGGCCCGACAGTTACCCCCTCGGAAGAGGTTACGCGCAGCAGGTTATAACTGATTCTCGCCGCTTCCATATTCGGCATAATCAGGATATTCGCAGCTCCTTTCAGTGGGCTGTCTGGCATCAAGTCATGGCGAATACTGGGAACAAGTGCTGCATCACCATGCATTTCACCGTCAATTTCTAGCTCCGGTGCCATCTGATTGACCAATTCCAATGTTCGGCGCATTTTACGTGCGGCTGGACAATCCGAGGAGCCAAAACTTGAATGTGATAATAATGCGACTTTTGGCTCGATCCCGAAGCGGCGTACGGTTTCAGCAGCCATTAAGGTAATTTCAGCCAATTGCTCTGGCGTTGGATCATCATTGACATAGGTGTCTGCGATAAAGGTATTGCCGCTTGGTAGCAGCAGCGCATTCATCGCCCCCGCCACATGCGCTCCTTCACGGAAACCGAACACTTTTTCAACCACATCATAATGTTCATGATAGCTACCGATAGTCCCACAAATCATCGCATCGGCTTCCCCGCGATGCACCATGATAGAACCTATCAGGGTTGGGTTGCCAATCACCGCGCGGCGGGCCTGTTCTTGTGAAACTCCTCGGCGTTTCATGATTTGATAATATTCGTGCCAATACTCATTAAAGCGCGGGTCAGACTCATTATTCACCACTTCAAAGTCTTTCCCGGCAGTAATGTGCAGGCCGAGTTTCTTCAGCCGCGTCTCAATCACGCTAGGGCGACCAATCAAAATAGGATAAGCCAGCCCCTGAGAGACCAGCTCTTGAGTCGCATGTAATACCCGCTCCTCCTCCCCTTCCGCCAATACCACCCGTTTCATCTCTTTCTTCGCCTGAGAGAAAATGGGTTTCATAAACAGATTGGTTTTATAGACGAACTCTGTCAGTTTCTCGATGTAAGCACTAAAGTCGGTAATCGGACGTGTGGCCACCCCTGAATCCATCGCCGCTTTTGCTACTGCCGGAGCAATTTTTACAATCAAGCGCGGGTCGAACGGCTTAGGAATAATATATTCTGGACCGAAGGACAGGTCTTGCTCACCATAAGCTGATGCCACGACATCGCTCTGTTCTGCCAAAGCCAAGTCAGCTATGGCATGTACGCAAGCCAGTTTCATCTCTTCATTAATAGTGGTGGCCCCCACGTCTAATGCGCCACGGAAAATAAACGGGAAGCACAGCACGTTGTTGACCTGATTCGGATAATCCGAGCGGCCAGTGCAGATAATCGCATCTGGACGGACGGCCTTTGCCAATGGCGGCAGGATTTCAGGTTCCGGGTTTGCCAGCGCCAAAATCAGCGGGCTAGCTGCCATGGTTTTCACCATATCTGGCGTTAATACACCCGGGCCGGAGCACCCCAGGAAGATATCGGCACCGGGAATAGCGTCACCCAAGGTGCGCTGACCATTATCTTTAATCGCGTAAGCCGCCTTGGTTTGTTCCATATTGGCTTCACGGTCTTGATAAATCACGCCTTTAGAATCACAGACAGTAATATTTTCGTGCTTTAACCCCAGCGCAACCAACAGATTCAAACAAGCAATAGATGCCGCGCCAGCCCCGGAAACGACCAGCTTCACATCACTGATATTTTTCTTCACCACTCGCAGGCCATTGAGCACCGCAGCAGTACAGATAATCGCCGTGCCATGTTGATCGTCGTGGAATACCGGGATCTTCATACGTTCACGCAATTTCTGTTCAATATAGAAACATTCCGGCGCTTTAATATCTTCCAGATTAATGCCGCCAAATGTCGGTTCTAACGAGGCGATAATATCAATCAGTTTGTCTGGGTTGTGCTCATCGACTTCAATATCGAATACATCAATGCCGGAGAATTTCTTAAACAGAACCCCCTTCCCCTCCATGACCGGTTTACCTGCCAACGCGCCAATATTCCCCAGCCCCAGCACTGCGGTGCCATTTGAAATAACCGCCACCAGATTACCACGCGCCGTGTATTTATAAGCTGCCAAAGGATCAGCAGCAATTTCCAGACAAGGGGCAGCAACACCCGGAGAATATGCCAGCGCCAAATCCCGTTGGGTCGCTAGCGGTTTAGTTGGCGATACCTGAATTTTTCCGGGGGTTGGATATTGGTGAAAATCAAGCGCGCTCTGTTTTAATTGTTCGTCCATCGTAGGTTCCCTTTGATTTTATGCTTTGAGGTGGAACGACCAGTATAGTGAGTGATTTATCACAATCTATGAAGCAGGGCATACTCTGCATAACATTTTTGCAGCAATAGGGGGATTTAATTATCAAAAAGGGAAAATGGACAACAACAGGGAATGAAATGCCGCTCAAATAGCGGCAATAGACTTCGGAAAAAAGCTAGTTAAACCAATGATGAATTTGAGCGTACTGTAAAAGCATAATAGTTTTGCCATCTTTAATTCGGCCATCCGTAATCATCGCAATGGCGTCAGCAAAAGGCAGTTCAACCACCTCAATCACTTCATCTTCCACACCAACATCATCGGTGACTTTTTGCTCTGGATGATATTCCGCAGCAAAGAAATGGATAATTTCAGTCACTCCGCCCGGAGACATATAAGCTTCGAACAGCTTCTGTACCTTATCAACCTGATATCCCGTCTCTTCTACAGCTTCACGGCGAATACACTCTTCTGGCGAATCGTTATCCAGCAAACCGGCACAAGCCTCCAGTAACATCCCGTCAGGATTCCCATTCACATAGGTTGGCATGCGGAATTGCCGGGTGAGCACCACCGTACCTTTGTCGCGGTTATACAGCAGAATAGTCGCACCGTTACCTCGGTCATATACTTCGCGAATTTGTTGTACCGAGGTGCCATTATCCGATTTTAAATCAAAGGTATATTTGTATAACTTAAACCAGTTTTTAGATAACAATTGGCTGTGAATATTTTCGATTTTGACTGACATAGGGCCTTCTTTATCTGGCTAATAATAATTAGCGAATGGCATCAAATAATTTTTGGTGACGGCGATTATTAGCCAGTTTAGCTAGCTCATGATCATCAAGAGCATCCATTATTTGCTCATAAAGCTTTGCGGGTACGCAATAGAAGGCGGGCTGATTGCGGTTGAGAATCGCAACAGGAAATCCGGCCCCCGCATTGACGGTTGCCATTGGGTTCTTTTTCAATTCACTGACACTTGCGCTAATGTCCGTCAAAATTATGCTTGGCATAAATTACCTAAAAAGACCTGTTAACAGGTCTAATTATGAGAAGAACAATCCAATATTGCAATAAAAAACGCCCTGCCAACATCGTGTCGACAGGGCGTTTGATTCAGGTGAGCGAGCGCAGCTAACACCGCTGCGGCACCAAGAACTAAGGATAAATCCAACGTCATGGGTGTTGCAGCAAGGCAGCAAGCAAGCTCATCCCAATGAGCTGACTCAAGTCAGTGATTCGGGTGAGCGAGCGCAGCTAACACCGCTGCGGCGCCAAGAACTAAGGATAAATCCAACGTCATGGGTGTTGCAGCAAGGCAGCCAGCAAACTCATCCCGATGAGCTGACTCAAGTCAGTGATTCGGGTGAGCGAGCGCAGCTAACACCGCTGCGGCGCCAAGGACGAAGGATTTTAGAAACCGGTTGGAACATCCTTCATATCCGGCAACTTATGCGCAATACCTTTATGGCAATCAATACAGGTTTTGCCTTCGGCAATGGCGGTGTTGTGCATTTTGGCTGCGACGGTTTTTTGGGCGGTGAAGTCCATGTTGTCGAAATTATGGCAGTTGCGGCATTCTTGCGAACCGTTGGCTTTCATCCGCGCCCACTCATTTTCAGCCATTGTTAGGCGATGGGCCTCAAATTTCTGCGGCGTATCAATCAGCCCAAAGGTTTTGGCATATAACTCTTTACTGGCTTTGATTTTACGCACCATTTTCGGCCCCCACTCATGGGGAACATGGCAATCAGGGCAAGTTGCTTTCACGCCACTGCGGTTGCTGTAGTGGATGGTGCCCATATATTCCTGATAAACATTGTCTTTCATTTCATGGCAGCTAATACAGAATTTTTCGGTATTGGCCATCTCCATGCCGGTATTAAAACCGCCCCAGAAAATGATGCCACTGACAAAGCCAATGAGCAGTAAAGTCCCGAGCGCCAGTCGACTAGGCCGACGCCACCACTGCCATATCCGTCGAATAACACCGGGTTTTTTAGTCTCGTTCATGTTTTATTCTCACAATAGCTATCTCGCTTATTGACCAAAGCCAGGAGCTGGCTGGAAGCTGTTCCCGACAATGGGTGCCGCGTCGGTTTGTGGCACATGGCATTGCAAGCAGAAATAGCGGCGCGGAGACACTTCACTCGATACTTTGCCGTCGCGGTCAATAAAGTGAGTCGGACTGACGCGCGGCGCACCGGTGGTACGGTAATGTTCAACACCATGGCATTGCAGGCAGCGATTGGTATTTTTGCTGATCTGATAGCCATCTACGCTGTGTGGAATAAGCGGTGGTTGGTTAACATAGTTGAGAGCCATCCGTTGTTGCTGTTTTGGCATTTTCACCTTGCCTTCCGCTGTAGCAGAGACTTCTGGTGATTGACTTAAATCCATCTCGACATTGCTGGCCGCATTAACCACACCGGCCATCACCAATACCGCCAGTAGCGATATGATGGATAAAAATCGGCGGTTTAATGATTTAAAAATCTGGTTATTCATTATTTTCTCCTGAAAGACACCGTCTTTTCCTGAGCATCCCTGGATAATTTCTATAGAGACTGGCAAAGCCCGCCCCGTAGGGCAGGCTCCCGAATTACGCGACTACCCGAGCCAATTTCACTGCACATTTCTTGAAGTCAGTTTCTTTGGATAAAGGATCGGTGGCATCCAGCGTCAGGTTATTGACCAACTGGGCCGCATCGAAGAATGGCATATACACCAGACCTTGCGGCGGACGGTTACGGCCCCGAGTTTCCACCAGCGAGATAACTTCACCACGGCGTGAAATCACCTTCACTTTGTCACCACGTCGTAAATCGCGGGCTTTGGCATCCAGTGGATGAATGAATAACACCGCTTCCGGGAAAGCACGATGTAGCTCAGGAACTCGGCGCGTCATTGAGCCGGTATGCCAATGCTCCAGCACACGCCCAGTAGAGAGCCACAGGTCATACTCCTCATCCGGGCTTTCAGCGGCAGGTTCGTATGGCAACGCAAAAATCACCGCTTTGCCATCCGGTTTGCCATAAAAGCGCACGTCTTCACCTTTCGGCACGAAGGGATCAAAACCTTCGCGGTAGCGCCAGAGCGTCTCTTTACCATTGACGACTGGCCAGCGTAGGCCGCGCTCTTGATGATAAACATCGAAAGGTGCCAGATCATGGCCATGACCGCGGCCAAAATCGGCATACTCTTCAAACAGACCTTTTTGAATGTAGAAACCAAAATCACGAGCTTCATCGTTCAATTGATCTGCTGGGATTTCACTGAGTGGATATTTGTTCACCACGTTATTGGCAAACAGCACGTCATACAGCGTTTTACCGCGGTACTCTGGTTTTTTATCTACCAACTCGGCAGGCCATACCTCTTCAACTTTGAAGCGTTTGGCGAACTCCACCATCTGCCATAAGTCAGATTTAGCTTCACCTGGTGCAGGAACTTGCTGACGCCAGAATTGAGTGCGACGTTCAGCATTACCATAAGCCCCCTCTTTCTCGACCCACATTGCGGTTGGCAAGATAAGGTCAGCGGCCAGCGCGCTGACTGTTGGGTAGGGATCGGAAACCACAATAAAGTTACGCGGGTCACGCCAGCCCGGCATACGCTCTTCATTGATATTTGGCCCGGCCTGCATGTTGTTATTACACATCACCCAATAAGCGTTAAGTGTGCCATCTTTCAGCGCCCGGTCTTGTGCCACAGCATGTAAACCGACTTTCTCTGGGATTGTACCTGCGGGCAGTTGCCACTTGGTTTCGGCTATCTGGCGATGTTTTTCGTTGGTGACCACCATGTCTGCTGGCAGACGATGAGAGAAAGTCCCCACTTCACGTGCAGTCCCACAAGCGGAAGGTTGACCGGTCAAAGAGAAAGGCCCAGAGCCGGGCTTAGAAATTTTGCCCGTTAACAGGTGCAGGTTGTAGCACATGTTATTGGCCCAAACTCCACGGGTATGCTGGTTGAAGCCCATGGTCCAGTAGGAAACCAATTTAACGTTTGGATCAGCGTACAGCTGTGCCAATGACTCCAGCTGGTCTTCCGGCACCCCGCTCATTTTGGCGGTTTTTTCCAGCGTGTACTCGGCAACAAAAGTTTTGAAATCATCAAAACTCATTGGCTCAGAGGCATCACTACCGGGGTTTTTGGCTGCTTTTTCCAGTGGATGAGTTGGCCGTAGACCATAGCCAATATCGGTTGCGCCACGGCGGAAATTCACATGGCGGTCAAGGAAGCCCTGATCAACCGCATTATTTTGAATAATGTAGTTGGCAATGTAATTCATGATGACCAGATCAGTCTGAGGGGTAAAGACAATCGGGTTATCTGCCAACTCAAAGCTGCGGTGTTCAAACGTGGAGAGCACGGCAATTCTGACATTGTCATTGGTCAGACGACGGCTCGTCATACGTGACCACAAGATAGGGTGCATCTCCGCCATATTGGAGCCCCAGAGCACAAAGGCATCTGCTTCTTCAATATCATCGTAACACCCCATTGGTTCATCCATACCAAAGGTACGCATAAAGCCCACAACCGAAGACGCCATGCAATGACGTGCATTCGGATCGAGGTTATTCGAACGGAAGCCTGCTTTGAGTAGTTTTGATGCGGCATACCCTTCCCACACCGTCCACTGACCTGAGCCGAACATCCCCACGGCGGTCGGGCCTTTTTCTTTCAGGGCATTTTTGAATTTCAGCTCCATGATATCAAAGGCTTTCTCCCAACTTATTGGAGTAAAATCACCTTCTTTATCATATTGACCGTCTTTCATTCGCAGCAGAGGTTGTGTCAGGCGGTCTTTGCCGTACATGATTTTAGGCAGGAAATAGCCTTTTACGCAGTTCAACCCACGGTTGACCGGTGAATCCGGGTCACCTTGTGATGCCACGATACGGCCATTTTGCGTCCCGACGAGGACACCACAGCCAGTACCACAGAATCGGCAAGGTGCTTTATCCCATTTTATTGCATTTGTTGTCTCGCCCACGGCAGCCTTGGCGACAGTGGGTATGGTCAATCCGGCTGCGGCTGCCGCAGCAACTGCGGCATTGGCCTTCATAAAATCCCGGCGACTGAGTTTCATGGCATTTCCTCACCTTGCTGATCCTGCTGGTGATACACCAGCGATACAGCCAGCACACCATCCAGATTACGTGCTGACTCAATATAATTCAGGAGCACGTCTGAGCGCGCCGCCTGCATAACCACCACCAACTTACCCAAAGCGGCATCACTGGTCGGTATTTCTGTTCCCGGAATCGCTAGCAAGCTGTCGGTTAGCTGCGCAATGCGCGCAGGTTTGGCCTGCACTACCAATCCACAGACATGCCACTCTTTATCGTCCATCTTCACTCCGGGTGAGGGTTACTGCCTGAACGGGACAACTGGGTACACAGGCACCGCAGCCGGTACAGGCAGGAAGGTCTAATTCGGGCTGAGCAATACCATTCAGACGTGGACGAAATCTAATCGCCCTAGTTTCACAACTGTCCTGACAACTGCGACATTCAATATTGTGAAAAGGTAAACAGCGGTCCGAGATGTTAATTTTAAGTGACCAAGCAGCCAGATCCGTCGAGGTAAAAACACCCGCTTTACAGACCTGCACACAGGCTTGGCAAAAAGTGCACTCAGCACGTTGGAAATCTATTTCGGGGAATCCACCACTACCTGCCACCAATACGCCGGTTTCACAGGCAGCAACACAGTCATGGCAACGAGTACAACCGGCTATAAAATCAGCTTCTAAGACCGACCAAGGGGGGCGGGTCGCTGTGGGTTGCTGTTTACCCGCTTGCCAAAAACCAGTCAGCAATTTACGCCGTGATAAATCAGTCATGCTGATATCCTTAACATCTGCTGGCGCGCCCGCGAGTAGCTATGAAGACTGTTCACTTAAGTCCAAATATTTATATCGGACTAATGGTAATGATTATTGTTTATATAATAGGAGAATTTCCCCAGTGTTTGTGTATTAGATACAGAATAATGAGTAATAAAATAATTACTCTTTAGGGTTAATCGGGGGGAGATATTGAGCAAGATCAATTAATTTAGTGGTTATTAGCGAGTTTTCTCACTGTTAAATCTATTTGCGTTATTACATTTTTTATATAACGATTTGCTTAATGAGAATCGCTATCAAAAGAAAACCGTCATTTGATAATTATTTCCTCAGATAAAGTGGTGCGGTGGAATGACTTCGCCCTGAATTTAACACAACCACACTTCCTTTTCGCGGGTATAAATAGAGATCTGTCGGGAACCCTTTTATACTACGCAAGAGAATTACAGCAAGAAATCAGTGAGACTACGGTACACTTTGATCGTGGTTTAACTAACTATGATGGATAAAATGGTCTGCCAAATTAACGGCCCTAAATAATCCACGTTCAACAGCCAGACATTTAATGCTATCGGTTACAGGGACATTACTTATCATGACCAAAAGTCACACTATCATGATCGTTGACGATCATCCCCTAATGCGCCGTGGTATTAGGCAGTTACTTGAGCTGGATAGCAACTTTGACGTTGTTGCTGAAGCCAACTGTGGTAGCGATGCCATTACCAAAGCGGCGGAATGTCAGCCAGATGTCATTCTGCTCGATTTGAATATGAAAGGCATGACCGGGCTGGACACCTTGAAAGCTTTGCGTGACAAAGATATTGATGCGCGAATCATTGTTCTAACCGTTTCTGATGCGCGCAGTGATGTGTACGCCATGATAGACGCAGGCGCCGACGGATATCTGCTCAAAGACAGCGAACCGGAAATATTGCTGGAAAATATCCGCCATGCTGCAAAAGGTGAAAAAGTATTCAGTGAAGAGGTCGCGCAGTATTTATCTTCTCGTCACGAACAGGTAAACCCATTTGCTGAATTAACCGAACGCGAATT
Source organism: Yersinia vastinensis (assembly GCF_044905075.1). Classification (NCBI taxonomy): domain Bacteria; kingdom Pseudomonadati; phylum Pseudomonadota; class Gammaproteobacteria; order Enterobacterales; family Yersiniaceae; genus Yersinia; species Yersinia vastinensis. The sequence continues at coordinate 1,304,538 of NZ_CP173260.1, read as the reverse complement.
AGATGTACTGCAAGAAGTCGCGCGTGGGATGTCCAATAAACAAGTCGCCTTTGAGTTACACATTTCGGAAGAAACCGTAAAAGTGCACATCCGTAATTTATTACGTAAGCTGAATGTGCGTTCACGTGTAGCAGCAACTATCATGTTTTTGGAAAATAAAAAATATTAAAACCCGTACTGTTATTTAATGGCTGGCGAACTATTTGGTTGTTCAATAGCCGCTAAAATAAGATTATGGTTATCGTATACCCATCTTTTATTTAATGGCCCCCAGCCCTCCAACTGGTAAAAACCGGCATTATTGCGCGCCCCTTGCTGCACAAATGTCAGTGTGACTCCCAAACCCGGTAGCGCTTTCAACACATCTTGAATTGTTCGCCGCGGCCAGCCGGTCAATTCCATCAAACGCGGCACATTGAGCGAATCATCACCACGGCTGATTAACCAACAAAGATAGAGACGGCGGGCAAATACCGGATTGAGTTCCATAACACTTTCCTCAGTTGAATCACTACTCATTAGTCTATACCTAAAGCCATTGAAGTTGCAGTTAGCCCCCAACAAGCTCAAGTCCGAAAAGGGTATTTGATGCCTGCCAAAATACCGCTTTACCACTCTTTTCTCTATTGATGTGAATTAACTCGGTTATATCGATGTTTTTTACAGGTTCTCCTTATTTTCTTCACGTTTTATGCCGCATTCCCGCGTAAAGTGCACAGTGGATTCTGCTGTATCTAATTTTGATCTTTCTTTATAGAGGCTGGCACTGCATGGCAAACTTTTTCATCGACCGCCCGATTTTTGCTTGGGTCTTGGCGATAATTTTGTGTCTTACTGGCGCATTAGCAATCTCAACCTTGCCTGTTGAGCAATATCCAAATCTGGCGCCACCCAATGTGCGCATCAGTGCCTCATACCCCGGAGCCTCAGCACAAACACTGGAAAACACCGTCACACAGGTCATCGAACAAAGTATGACGGGCTTGGATAATCTGCTGTATATGTCATCACAAAGCAGTAACTCTGGCAGTGCATCCATCACCCTGACTTTTCAGGCCGGTACTAACCCTAATGAAGCGATGCAGCAGGTTCAGAATCAATTGCAATCTGCTATTAAAAAGCTCCCCCAAGATGTGCAGCAGCAAGGCGTTTCAGTCTCTAAATCGGGCGATAACACGTTGATGATGGTGGCATTTGTTTCCACCGACGGCAGCATGGATAAACAAGATATTGCCGACTATGTCGCCAGTAATTTACAAGACCCTCTTAGCCGTATTGAGGGGGTGGGTAGCATTGATGCTTTTGGTTCGCAATATGCCATGCGTATCTGGCTGGACCCCAATAAACTCAATAATTACCAACTGACTACGCAGGATGTTGTCACCGCGATCCAATCACAGAATAGCCAGATAGCGGTGGGGCAATTAGGCGGAACCCCCTCTGTAGATAACCAGGCACTGAATGCCACCATTAATGCTCAAGCACAATTACAAACACCAGAGCAATTCCGGGAAATCACGCTGCGTGTCAATCAGGATGGGTCGCTGGTCACTTTGGGAGATGTCGCCAAAATTGAGATGGGGGCAGAGAAGTATGACTATCTGAGCCGTTTTAATGGGCAAGCGGCATCCGGTATGAGCATCAAACTGGCATCAGGCGCCAATGAGCTACAAACTGATGAATTGGTTAAAGCGCGTATTGCCGAGTTAACCCCTTTCTTTCCGCATGGCCTTGAAGCCAAAATTGCTTATGAAACCACCCCTTTTGTTAAAGCCTCCATCAAGGACGTGGTCAAAACACTGCTGGAAGCCATCCTATTGGTTTTCCTGGTGATGTATCTGTTTTTACAAAACTTCCGTGCCACGTTGATCCCGACGATTGCCGTCCCGGTCGTGCTATTAGGGACTTTCGCAATACTGTCGGCATTCGGTTTTAGTATCAATACACTCACCATGTTCGCCATCGTGTTGGCCATCGGCCTATTAGTTGACGATGCTATCGTGGTGGTGGAAAACGTTGAGCGCGTGATGAGTGAGGAAGGGCTTGATCCGCGCGAGGCTACCCGTAAATCTATGGGGCAAATTCAAGGTGCTCTGGTGGGTATTGCACTAGTACTGTCAGCCGTATTCATCCCCATGGCTTTCTTCGGAGGAACGACCGGGGCTATTTATCGCCAGTTCTCTATCACTATTGTGTCAGCCATGGTGCTCTCCGTATTAGTCGCGCTGATTCTCACCCCTGCACTGTGCGCTACCATGCTAAAGCCCATCAAACCGGGGCATCATCACGCCAAGCGCGGTTTCTTTGGCTGGTTTAACCGCATGTTTGACCGCAGTGCCCACCGCTACGAGCGGGGGGTTGCTCGTGTTTTACACCACAGTTTACGCTATATGCTGCTGTATTTATTGCTCTTGGGTGGATTGGCGCTGCTGTTCATCAAGCTGCCGACCTCTTTCTTGCCCTTAGAAGACCGAGGCGTCTTTATGGCACAAGTGCAACTTCCTGTCGGATCAACGCAGCAACAGACGCTGAAAGTGGTCGAGAAGGTGGAGAACTACTTTCTGACAGAAGAAAAAAATAATGTTCTGTCGGTATTTTCAACGGTAGGTTCCGGCCCCGGTGGTAATGGACAAAACGTAGCGCGCTTGTTCATTCGGCTGGCGGATTGGGATCAACGCACAGACAGCGACGACTCCTCTTTTGCGATTATTGAACGCGCCACCAAGGTCTTTAATAAAATAGCCGAGGCGCGAGTGTCCGTCAGTAGCCCGCCCGCCATTTCAGGTTTGGGTGGCTCATCCGGTTTTGATATGGAATTACAAGATCACGGCGGTTTAGGCCACGATAAATTAATGGCAGCCCGCGACCAATTATTGCAAATGGCATCCAAAGACCCAGCGCTCACCCGAGTACGACATAATGGGTTGGATGATAGCCCACAATTGCAGATCGATATTGATCAACGCAAAGCACAGGCGCTAGGGGTGTCATTGGATGATATTAATAACACGCTCAAAACCGCGTGGGGTTCAACTTACGTCAATGACTTTGTAGATCGTGGCCGAGTGAAGAAAGTTTATGTTCAATCAGAAGCCACCGCCCGCATGTTGCCGGAAGACGTCAATAAATGGTTTGTGCGCAATAAAAGCGGCGGCATGGTGCCTTTCTCTGCATTTTCGACCACGCGTTGGGAATATGGCTCACCACGGCTGGAGCGCTATAACGGCTATTCCGCGCTGGAAATCGTTGGCGAGGCTGCTCCGGGAGTCAGTACCGGTACTGCCATGAATGTGATGGAAAATTTGGTCAAACAGTTGCCAAATGGCTTCGGGCTGGAGTGGACAGGAATGTCTTATCAAGAGCGGCTATCCGGTTCACAGGCTCCTGCCCTATACGCAATTTCGCTGTTGGTGGTGTTCTTATGTCTGGCAGCATTGTATGAGAGTTGGTCAATCCCCTTCTCTGTGATGCTGGTTGTCCCCCTTGGGGTCATTGGGGCGGTTGCCGCAACCTGGATGCGCGGCCTGGAAAATGACGTTTATTTCCAAGTGGGGTTGTTGACTATCATCGGGCTATCGGCCAAAAACGCCATCTTGATTGTCGAGTTTGCCAGTGAGTTAAATAATAGGGGCAAAGATCTGGTGGAGGCGACACTGGAAGCCTCTCGTCAGCGCTTAAGGCCCATTCTGATGACGTCACTGGCATTTATCTTTGGTGTATTGCCAATGGCCATCAGCCAAGGAGCGGGTTCTGGCAGCCAGCATGCCGTCGGTACAGGTGTGATGGGTGGCATGATTTCCGCGACGGTATTGGCCATTTTCTTTGTGCCTTTGTTCTTTGTCTTGGTGCGCCGCCGCTTCCCTGGCCGACCACCACGCGCTAAAGAGCAAAAATAAGCAGCTTACAACGGTATTGGAGCGGTAACTTATCCCTTGCGGCTCCAAGAATGAAGGGCATAAAAAAGGCAGACACCTTAATTGGTCTCTGCCTTTCTGCGAGCGATAACTCGCCCCTGGTATATCGATAAAACAACAAAAAGATAATTATTCTTACTGCTGGTTTATTCGCTTATGCCTTACGCAGCATAGCATCGATAAACTCTTTCCACGTGCTTAACTCAAATTCAACCATAACATCCTCTCTAATTATCGCGATCAATTATACGCCTATTTTTTGAACAGTCAAAACGGAAGGCAGGCTTATGCCATCGCGAAAATGAGATCTATCGCTGATATATTGAAATTGACCGACTTACGGAGTAGCGTGCTGAGATATACGAGGGTAAACGCCATTTCTGACATAATCCGTTGTTGGCAAAATGCAGAGCAAAACCATGAAACACTCCATTGATTCGCTAAAAGAACTGGGCCGTTATGATGATGCGGTGGCCATGGCGCAAAATTTACTGCGCAGCTCACCTGACAACCCCAGTCTGCTGTATAAAATTGCCTCTCTTTATGATGTGCAAGGGTTGGAACTGCAAGCTATCCCTTTCTATCGTGCTGCTATTGAGCACCATTTGGCGGGTATTGAGCTACAGGAAGCCTATCTAGGGCTGGGCAGTACTTACCGATCTCTGGGGTTATATCAGGCGTCATTAGACACATTTGACGCGGCATTAGCTCATTTCCCACAGGCGAAAGAGATAACCTTATTTCGGGCGATGACCTTATACAATCTAGGTGAAACCAAAGAGGCAGTCGCTGCATTATTGATATTGCTGGCTGACACCTCAAATCATCAAGAAATCAGCCTCTACCAAAAAGCGATTCGCCAATACGCTGCTGACCTTGACCGTATAAGCTAATCCTTCAGACGGCAGATGTACGTTTAGCGGCTCATCTGCTCATAGCTGTCTGGATTCAAACCCCATTTTCCCGCATTATGGGCAAATAGCTCGGCCAGCCTTATCAGTGGCTGGCCTGATTTGCCATTCTAGCCGAGAGACTATTTTTCCATGTCAGATAATCCAGCAACCCCATCATTGCGCCTTTATGGCATTAAAAATTGTGACACCATAAAAAAGGCCCGCCGCTGGCTGGAAGAACAAGGTATCGCCTATCAGTTTCACGATTACCGTGCAGATGGATTGAGTGACGCGCACCTACAACGTTTTATCGATAAGCTGGGTTGGGAACCACTGCTCAATACTCGCGGCACCACTTGGCGGAAATTGCCGCAAGATCAGCGTGATGCAATTACCGATGCACAAGCTGCCAAAGTCCTGATGTTAGAGCAGCCCGCGATAATCAAACGCCCGCTGTTAGAAGCCACGAATGGCGAGATGCTACTCGGCTTCAATATTGAAAGTTACCAAGACTTTATACATAACCAAACCGCTATTGAGGTGCAATAACATGTTCTGTCCGGTAATCGAACTGGCCCAACAACTGATTAAACGCCCGTCACTTAGCCCTGACGATGCGGGCTGCCAAGAGATCATGATTCAGCGCCTGGAAGCTATCGGCTTTACCGTCGAACCCATGAATTTTGGCGACACCCTCAATTTCTGGGCATGGCGCGGCGAAGGGGAAACACTGGCGTTTGCTGGTCATACTGACGTAGTACCTACCGGTGATGAAAAACAGTGGACCACTCCCCCTTTTGAACCCACCATTCGCGACGGTATGCTCTACGGTCGAGGGGCTGCCGACATGAAAGGTTCACTGGCTGCTATGGTCGTTGCTGCTGAACGTTTTGTTGCCGCACACCCCGACCATAAAGGCCGATTGGCATTTATGATTACCTCCGACGAAGAAGCCAGAGCGATTAACGGAACCGTGAAAGTCGTTAACGCCCTGATGGCACGTAATGAGCGGCTGGATTATTGTCTGGTTGGCGAACCATCAAGTACTGAGCGTGTCGGTGATGTCGTCAAAAATGGCCGTCGTGGTTCAATTACCGCTAACTTGCATATCCACGGTATTCAAGGACATGTGGCCTATCCTCATCTGGCAGATAACCCGGTTCACCGTGCGATGCCAGCCCTCAATGAGCTGGTGGCAACCCAATGGGATGAAGGCAACGAGTTCTTCCCTGCAACCAGCATGCAAATCGCAAACCTGCATGCCGGTACTGGTAGCAATAACGTGATTCCCGGCGAGTTCTATGTTCAGTTCAACTTCCGCTTCAGCACTGAGTTGACCGACAGCATGATCAAGCAGCGGGTTGAAGCATTATTGGAACGTCATCAACTCAATTATACTTTGGAGTGGGTGCTGTCCGGCCAACCGTTCCTGACTGCACGCGGCGCATTGGTGGATGCCGTAGTTAACGCCGTTGAGCATTACGCTGAAATAACACCGCAGTTATTAACCACCGGTGGCACTTCAGATGGTCGTTTTATCGCCTTAATGGGAGCACAAGTGGTTGAACTTGGCCCGGTCAATGCCACCATCCATAAAGTGAATGAATGCGTCCACGCCGCTGATTTACAGCTACTCAGCAGGATGTATCAGAGAATCATGGAGCAACTTATCGCATGATAACCCCGCAGATGCTAACCGGGCGCTCAACAGACCATTTGGTGGTATTGACGGGTAACCACCGGATGCAGCCTGAAGCGGTGGCCGCTTTTCTGTCCATGCAACAGGCAGCAAAAGTGGCGGGTTTTAATTTGCAACCTGCCAGCACTTTTCGTGATTTTGACCGCCAATTAGCTATCTGGAATGGTAAATTTCGCGGCGAGCGACCAGTATTAGATAAAGACAGCCAACCAATAGACGTTTCTCAACTTGACGCTGCGGCGCGTTGTGAAGCCATTTTGCGCTGGTCAGCACTACCGGGAGCCAGCCGCCACCATTGGGGCAGTGATTTGGATATTTATGACCCATCACTGTTACCTGCGGAGGCAAAACTCCAACTGGAGCCGTGGGAATATTTGTCAGGTGGCTATTTTTACCCGCTAACCCAATGGCTTGATACCCATATGGATGAGTTTGGTTTTTACCGGCCCTTCAATGAAGACACCGGCGGTGTCGCGGCAGAACCTTGGCATCTGAGTTATCGCCCTCTGGCAAAAACAGCAGAACATTTATTGACCCCAGCAATTCTGCTGGAAGCCTGGCAGTCACAGGATGTGGCAGGCAGTGAGTGGCTTACCCGCCATTTACCTATGATATTTTCACGCTTTATAGGAAATAAACCATGCATTGGCTAGCAGATTACTGGTGGATAGTCCTTATCCTTCTGGTGGGCATTATTTTAAACGGCATCAAAGAGTTACGCCGACTTGACCATAAGAAGTTTTTAAGCAATAAGCCGGAGTTACCCCCACACCGTGATAATAATGCACAGTGGGACGACGACGACGATTGGCCGGATAAAGACAAGAAAAAGTAAGTAGGCGACGTAAAGCGAAGGGGCCACCCTTCGCTAACACTCATTACTTCTCTGCAATATCCTGATGCAGTCGGGCAATAGCGCGTTCCAACATCGGTTGATTAATGCCATGCCCAGTATTGGCATCTAAATCCAGCGTTGCCTGATTGCCTAATGCCATTAAACTGCTGACTGCGGCTTTGGCATGCTCAACCCGGATGACCCCATCCAGCTCTCCGTGAATCAGATGAATCGCCACATCCGTGATTGGCCGTTGCGGCAGAGTGGCGAAACGGCCGCTAAATCCGATAACTTGCCCTGCTAATTGAGGCTGTGCTTTCACCCCCTCCAAGGACATGATTGTCCCTTGCGAGAAGCCCACTAACGTCGTTTGCTGTGCACTCAGGCCACTTTGCTGCTGCCAATGATGCACAGTGGCAATGAATTGCGGCATCACTTCATCAACACGCCCTTGACGGCCTTCTTCAGTGATTCCTTGTACTGAAAACCACTGCCGACCACTGCCCATGCCACTGGCAAAAGGCCCATCAATACTAACCACCAGCGCCTGAGGAAAAGCTTGTGCAAAGTGACTCCCTACCGGAGCCATTCCAGCCGCGCTATCGCCAACCCCATGAAACAATAAAATTAATTGTTCTGGTTTTGTCGGTTGCTGCACCACGATATTCTTCTGACTCATTACTGGGCCTTTTATGGTTAAGTGTCAATAAAGTGACTATACGCTGTTGGTTTGGTAGGGATATTAGGTTTTATTGATGAAGTTGGTGGGAATTATTGATGATCAGTTTTGATGAGCATGGTGTTGATGAGCATGGTATTGGTTTCGGTTGATATCGGTTCAGATGATCCGGTTAGGTTGACATAAGATGAGCAACGACCTGCCCTCCTATACCTCAACCAAATCACCGACATAACGAGCTAACCCACTCCCTCATTAACCCCACCTTAATAACATCAACTGCCGCCATCCCCTGCGCGGCCTCTTGCCGCCACTGAGCCATCAATGCCTTGCGACCTGAAATCCCTAAATGTTTAACAATTTCTGCTGACGGCCTCCTCTGTTGCAAATATTGCCGTAATGCCACAAGAGGTAACTCTGTCTGCAATAACAATCGCTGCAAAGCAGGTAGAGTGGCTTCCAATGAACGGAAAGCAAAAGCAAATCCGGCAAGTTCTCGCCAGTCGTCATCGTTTAGGGAAGTATCAACAGATTTTGGCAGTGACAGTGATAATGGCGTTTCCAGATCAATCCATGGCTGTAACCAATACCAATCACGCACTAATTGTTGTCGTGCTGAGTCACAGAGAGATTGCCCTGCGCGACTCAATGGCAATATCGCCATCGCAGCATAACAGCCACTACTGGCTTCTCGGTGGCTACCAATACGCACCAGATAAAAACCGCAGGCGCGCCAGAATGCCTCTAACTCTGTGGTATAGCCAAAGCTGACCGAAAGAAAATCAAGTGTGTCCTGTTGCGCACGCGCCAGTTGTGCAGTGATCATCTGCCGGGCAATCCCTTGATGCCGCCACAATGGCGCTACCGCCACCCGGCTAATACGTCGCGATAACAACATGGGGGCCTGCCATTGCCCACTATGAGCGGCCAGTGATTGGGCGACCAAACTGCCCTTAGGTCGCCGCCTGCCAGCCCACACATCCTGTGCTAGCTCACTTTTCAATCCCCCCTCATCCACCAGCCACAAGGCACCAATCACGGAATCTGCCGCTTTCGCCGCTGAGAAATGCATTCCCGGCGCATCCATCAAACGTCGAAGATCAAGAGGGGTGGTGCGGTAATGTGCACTGGAAAGTAGGCCATAGAAGTGGCGCAATAATTCAGGATTGTCCTGCCAAACGCGCTTCTCACAGGGGAGGATGTCAATCGGTGCATCAAGAGAGTTGGCCGTAGGCAGTTCATCATTAAATAGCATGATGTCATCCACTATGTGCTCCAGCGGATCGTGCCGCGCCCAACGAATCGGATCCGTCAGTGTTAAGTGGTGCCAATCACTCAACGTGGCGCAAAATTTCAACAAGAAGCCGCGCCCAGTCCCCTCATACCCTTGCACTGTGGTGGTTAACAATGCCCGTGGGAAGTAAGCCAAAAGCGCCGATAAGAGGGCGGTCGGGATAGCGGCGGCTTCATCAATCAATAACCAATCAACTTCACTGACATCATTTTTCTGGCAATGATCCAATAGCGCGTCCGGTGCCCAAAAGTGTGTTCGGCTCCCCGCGCGCTGGCTTAATACTTGAGTCGCTGCTTTACCCGGCCCGGTGACCCAGCAGGTGCCCGGCCATTGTGCCACCAGCATTCCGGCGAGTGTCGACTTCCCTCGGCCTCGGGCCGCCGTCAGCACCCAGACGCCACTTTTTGCCTGCATTAAGCGCTCAAGAATGTCGTGCTGTTCCGCGGTTGGTGAGCCATCGGGCGGTTGCCAGGCTGGATGAGATTGTCCCGCAGGCAAGGATAATGGCTGCCCCTGTTGCCATAAAATCACATCAGGATCAGCCAAAATTTGGTGTTGTACATGATGGATAAAATTCGGTGTGGCAATAGGTATGCCCTGCTCGCTCCAGCGCAAGCTGTCACTGTCGGGCAGATGCGGCCAATGACTCCACTCGGGTACTAGCAGCACCAGCCAACTACCCGCCTGTAATGTGCCAGCCAACACCGCCAGCGCTTCAGTATTCAAGCCATCAGTGGCATCAAATACGGCATGCAACCACTCCTGACCCAGCAATGTTTTCGCCGCCGTCGGGCGGATGCCATTAACACTGTCAGGGAGGGCCTCCCCCATCCATAACCAATCCCCTGACAACTCACGCAGCACCAGAGCCTGCTGTCGTGACCAGTCTGCATGGCCACTGAGCACCAATAAACGCCGGATCCCCTGCTGCGCCATCAATGATTGGAGGGCGGCAATCGACTGATAGGGAATACTTTCATGGTTCACGCTAGGATTTTCCGATCACCAACGACAGCAGCCCAGCGGCAATCAACGGCCCGACTGGCACACCGCGGAATAGCGCCACCCCCAAAACCGTTCCGACTAATAAGCCCGCTACCACTGACGGCTGATGCGTCATTAACGAGACACCGCGCCCACCAAGCCAAGAAACTGCCACACCGACGACGATCGCTAAGATCGACTTCCATTGAATAAAGGAGTGCAATACTTCGCTAGCACTGATTTTTCCACTGGCAATCGGCGTCATCACGCCAATGGTCAATATCAAGATACCGATGGTTAAGCCATACTTTTCTATCCACGGGAAAAACTGATTCAGCGGGGTAATACGAACAGCAATGAGTGCCAGAATGGCTAGTGTAACAGTCATGTTATGGCTGATGATGCCAAGGGCTGCCAGCACTAACAGGATGAGTAAAGTTGGGTCGAGAGCGGCCATGGTTATCCCTGCCTTACAATAAAATGCCGGCGGCGAATGCGCCGGCAAAAAGTGGTCTTATGATAGTCTCTGCTGGGTTGAGGTTCTAGCGCTATTCACGGCTGGCAAAGGTGTTGCAGCTGTTAGGATCACCACTGTCAAAACCACGTTTAAACCAAGCATAACGCTGTGCTGAAGTACCATGAGTGAAGCTGTCTGGTACAACACGCCCGGTACTTTGTTGCTGTAATCGATCATCACCAATGGCCTGAGCAGCATTCAGGGCTTCTTGTAAGTCCCCCACTTCCAGCACATTTTGCGCTTCCATGGCTTTCCCCCACACACCAGCAAAACAGTCCGCCTGCAACTCCATTTTAACCGACAAGCGGTTAGCTTCAGCCTGAGATGCACCTTGCTGCTGTTGGCGCACTTTAGTATCAATCCCCATCAAATGCTGCACATGATGCCCAACTTCATGCGCAATGACATAAGCCTGAGCGAAGTCACCGTCTGCTCCCAGTTTATTTTTCATATCTTCATAAAAAGAGAGATCGATATACACCGTGCTGTCCGCCGGGCAATAAAATGGCCCCATAACCGACTGGCCTGTACCACAACCGGTGCGAGTGGCGCCACGGTACATCACCAATTTCGGCTCCTGATATGCGCGCCCCATCTTTTGGAAAATAGGTTTCCAGGTGTCTTCAGTATCCGCCAGCACCACCGAGGTAAATTTGGCATATTGGTCATCTTTCGCACTGACAGAACGTGGTGGACTTTGCTGTGTTTGGCTTTGTGACATTGGGTCACTGCCATTTAATAACGGTGTCAGATCAACGCCATAGTAACCCGCAACCAGCACCACAATTAGAATAACCAGACCGCCTTTGCCACCAATGGGGGGGCGAAAACCCCCGCCGCCGCCTGATGAATTACCCCGTCTGTCTTCCACATTGTCACTTTCACGACGACCTTGCCAACGCATAGCTGTACTCCCAATGATATTCCTTACACATTATCGTAGGAAATCTATGGAGCTAATACCATTAAAAGAGAAAATGATCAGTATTCAGGGGGGAGATTTGGCATTTTTGAAGGGAGATAGAGATTACCTCCCTTAAACATGAAAACGTAATCGATTGCGCGGTTAGTCTAATTTTACGCCGATACGGTGTGCAACTTCCTCGTAGGCTTCAATCAAACCACCCAAACTTTGACGATAACGGTCTTTGTCCATCTTGTTCAGGGTATTCTTATCCCACAAACGGCTACCATCTGGTGAGAATTCATCACCTAAAACGACTTCACCCTTGAACAAACCAAATTCCAATTTAAAGTCCACCAAGATTAAATCCGCATCATCGAAGATTTTGCTCAGTACGTCATTGGCCAAATAGCTCAGTTCTTTCATCCGTGCCAATTGTGCTTCTGTCGCCCAACCGAAGGTTTTGCAGTAAGACTCATTGACCATCGGGTCATGCATGGCATCGTTTTTCAAAAACAGATCAAACAGCGGAGGATTCAGCGGCAAGCCTTCTTCAATACCCAGGCGTTTAACCAAAGAGCCAGCAGCGCGGTTGCGAATCACACACTCAACCGGGATCATTTCCAGTTTTTTCACCAGCACTTCTGTATCTGACAGCAAACCTTCCATTTGGGTAGGAATCCCGGCTTCTTCCAATTTAGCCATAATGAAATGGTTAAATTTGTTATTCACCATGCCTTTACGATCAAACTGCTCAATGCGCTGACCATCCAGTGCTGACGTATCGTTACGGAACTCCAATACCAATAGGTCAGGATTTTCGGTGGTATAGACGGTCTTCGCCTTGCCACGATACAACTCAGCTAGCTTTTGCATCTTATTACTCCAGTAATGTGAAAGTGTAACTTGCCATAAAATGAATAAGCCCTAAATAATTCGAGTTGCAGGAAGGCAGCAAGAGAGAAAACCCCGATGAGCTTACAAAGTCAAGTGATTCGGGTGATTGAACGCAGCCAACGCACATGCAGCTTGAAGTACGACGGGATTAAAGGGGCCGAAGCCCCTTTGGTTTTATTTGGTACTTGTTGCACTTGTCTGGCTAAGTGCCGCCTGGAACACAGCTACCAGTGCATCATTCTGCGACTGGGTGAGTGTCTGCCCTTTAGGGCCGATGAACTGTAAGCTACTGCGGTTATCAAGGTCACCGACTTGCAACTTATAATCACCCTCTGGCAATTCTGGATCTTTAGCACCTAGCGCATCCCAACTGCTGCTGCTCATCGATTTAACGGTAACGTTAATCGTACCCAGTGGACGGCTGCGATCTGTCACTTTCATACCGACTTTTTCAAGTGCGGCTGGCAGACGTTCCCACAGCACAGCATAAGGTGCGCGAACAATCAGTTGCGGTAAACCGGTATCATCGCTGCCACTTTGAACATCTAACGCGCCGACTCGACGAGCCGCTTGGTTGCTTTCGCTATCAGAACGAACCTTATCCAAGCCCTCTACGATGGCATTCAACATTGCACCATTGTAGCGTTGAATTTCGGTATAGCCGGTAACAGGTTGCCCGCCTTGCTGTAAACCAAGGGATTTCACCACCAATGCCAACTGATAACCTTGTTCTTGTACGCTTATCTGATAACGGCCTTCAAACTGAACGTCTTCATCTGCACGGTTCCATTTGATCCAATCAGTTGTCAGCGTTTGGTTGGCATCCTGACGGCTGGCGATCGCCCAGTTTTTGTCCTGAAGAACGCGCGTAACCTGCGTCCACAGATTACGATTCTGCGGGCTATTTTCTAACAATAGCTTGCTGGTATCGTTGGCATTTTCAGCGCGAGAACCGCTTAACAATGCCAGTGGCTGTACAGGAGGACGAATATCCAACTGTTTGCCCACAGCGCCTTGAGAGTTGACGGAACGGACATCATACTCGCCATTTTGCACAGGCAGAATCATCCCCGCCGGTGAGTTCAGAGGTTTTAACCCCGGAGCTTCAAGATAAGACTCGTCACCGCCAACCTGGCGTTTGTAGCGTTGGTCTGTGGTACAACCTGCCAGCAACATTGCCAGCGAGACACCCACAACCGTTACCACCGTCGACTTTTGCAATGATATTGCCATCAAATTTCCCTAAGAGTTACAGCAAACCTGCGCTTTTCAGCGCGTCTTCCACAATCCGTTCCGCCGGAGAGGTCAACGGAGTCATTGGCAGACGCAATGTATCATTTGCCATGAGCCCCAGTCTCTTCGCGGCCCATTTCACCGGAATTGGGTTTGCTTCTACAAATAAATGCTGATGCAACGGCATCAAGCGCTGATTCAAACGGCGTGCTTGGGCAAAGTTACCTTGCGCAGCCAGTGCACAAAGTTCAACCATTTCACGTGCAGCAATGTTTGCTGTCACCGAAATAACACCTTTGCCGCCCAGTTGCATAAAGTCCAGCCCGCTCGCATCGTCACCACTGAGCAGGATGAAATTTTCATCATCAACCAGCACTTGGATCTGACTTACACGACTTAAGTTCCCTGTTGCCTCTTTAACGGCAACAATATTTTTAATCTTGGCTAAGCGGGCAATCGTTGGCGGTAGCATATCGCAACCTGTACGCGATGGCACATTATAGAGAATTTGTGGCAAATCGGTACTTTCTGCGATCGCTTTAAAATGCTGATATAACCCTTCCTGCATAGGACGGTTATAATATGGCGTCACCGTCAGGCAACCCACTACACCGGTATTATTAAAGCGCTGTGTGAGCGAAATGGCTTCGGAGGTAGCATTAGCCCCGGTTCCGGCAATCACAGGAATCCGGCCATCGGCCAGTTCGAGCGTCTGCATGACCACATCAACGTGCTCGTCATGGTTCAGTGTTGCTGATTCGCCCGTCGTTCCCACGGAAACAATCGCCGCAGTTCCACTGGCTACATGATAATCAATAAGTTTCTTCAGGCTCGCACGATCGACAGCACCTTTGTCGTCCATCGGCGTTACCAGTGCAACTATGCTTCCTGTAAACATCGGACTTCCCGTAAACATTGCCCACCCCCTACTTAAACAAGTCCCTCATGGTACTTTTGACCTCTATCCAAAAGCAAGCAAACAACTGTGTTGTAAGCGCTTGGCAGCAGGTTTTTTTTATGTTTACCATGGTAACCCCAAAGAGCATGACAGGAAGAGCGATTTTGCCGCAGCTTGACGAACATTATCTGGTCATTACCGCACTCGGTGCTGACCGCCCTGGAATCGTGAATACCATCACCCGCCATGTCAGTAGCTGCGGTTGCAATATTGAAGATAGCCGGCTGGCCATGTTTGGTGAAGAGTTCACATTTATTATGCTGCTATCAGGCAGTTGGAACGCAATTACCTTATTGGAATCAACCTTGCCGCAAAAAGGGGCAGAGCTTGATTTACTGATTGTCATGAAGCGGACCAATGCTCAAAATCAGAAAGCAATGCCTGCCACAGTATGGGTCAAAGTGGAAGTGAATGACTCCCCTCATATTATTGAACGGTTTACCAACCTGTTCCATTGTCACAATATGAATATTGCGGAGTTGGTTTCTAAGACTCAACCGGCTGAAGGTGACATTCCTCCTCGGTTGCATATCCAGATCAGTGCACACAGTCCCGCCAGCCAAAACAGTTCATTAATAGAACAAGCCTTTTATCAGCTATGTACAGAACTCAACGCGCAAGGCAGTATTAGCGTTGTGAACTATCCACAGCATGACTCACGAATGGAGAGTTAGTAATGAGCCCATTGAAAGCCGGTGATATTGCGCCGAAGTTTAGTTTGCCCGACCAAGATGGCGAGCAGATTAGTTTGGCCGACTTCCAGGGACAACGTGTCTTAGTCTATTTTTATCCTAAAGCCATGACACCAGGCTGTACTGTCCAAGCCTGTGGTCTGCGCGATAATATGGATGAATTGAAGAAAGCGGGTGTCGAGGTGCTGGGTATTAGCACCGATAAGCCTGAAAAACTGTCGCGTTTCGCCGAAAAAGAACTGCTAAATTTCACTCTGTTGTCTGATGAAGACCATCAGGTTTCCGAGCAATTTGGCGTTTGGGGTGAGAAAAGTTTTATGGGGAAAACCTACGATGGCATCCATCGTATCAGTTTCTTAATTGATGCTGATGGTAAGGTGGAGCATGTGTTTGATAACTTCAAAACCACTAACCACCACGATATCGTTATGGATTACTTGCGCCAAAGTGCCTAAGTTATGATGTACGCGTCATTATCCTTCATTGCAAAAAAGAGCGCTTAAGCGCTCTTTTTATTGACACCGGTCAGTGATTCGGGGGAGTGAGCGCAGCTAACACCGCTGCAGCATCAAGGGCAATATATCCCCAAAGCCATTGCTGTTGCAGCAAGGCAGCCAACAAACTCATCCCGATGAGCTGACACCGGTCAGTGATTCGGGGGAGTGAGCGCAGCTAACACCGCTGCAGCATCAAGGGCGCAGGGGATAGTCAATCTGCGTCAGGGATAAACTCCTCCGGCCACGCATGAATAACCGCTTTAATCAATGTCGCCAACGGGATAGCAAAGAATACGCCCCAAAAACCCCACATGCCGCCAAAGATGATAACTGACAGAATAATGACCAACGGATGCAGGTTTACGGCTTCAGAGAACAGAACAGGCACCAGTAAGTTGCCATCCAGCCCTTGAACGACCAAATAGGCGATAAACAGAGTCCAGAAATCAGCACCAATACCCCATTGAAATAACGCGACTAGTACGACTGGGATCGTCACAATCACTGCACCAATGTAGGGAATCAGAACAGAAAAACCGACCAATACCGCCAGCAACAACGCATAATTCATGCCCATCACGAAGAACACTAAATATGTGGCAATACCGACCACCACCATTTCCAGCACTTTTCCGCGAATATAGTTGGTAATCTGCTGGTTCATTTCCAACCACACTTGCCCGGCTAAACCACGGTTACGTGGCAAGATACGCCGCACGGCATTCAGCATCTGCTCTTTATCTTTAAGCAGAAAAAACAGCATCAATGGCACTAAAATCAAATAGATTGCCAACGTCAGTAAGCCGATAAGTGAAGCCAGAGAGATTTTAACCACCGACTCGCCCATGCCAGACAACTTGTTGCGCAGGTTTTCTGCCATCATGTCAACAATGCCAGCATCCACCAATGCGGGATATCGAGAAGGCAATGTCTGAGCAAAGGCATTGAATTTATTCAGCATTTTTGGCATGTCGGATATCAGAAGATTGCCCTGCTGCCAGACAGTCGGCGCCACTACAAATACCGCCAGCAGCATAATGCCACCGAAAACAACCAAGACGATACTGGCCGCCCACGGGCGCGAACAACCGATACGTTGTAACCGAGCCGTTGGCCACTCCAATAAATACGCCAGCACAATCGCGGCCAGCAGAGGCGCCAAGATACCGCTGAAGAAGTAGATAATGCAGAATCCGGCCAACAGAATAACCAGTAAGGCGATAACCTGCGGGTCAGTAAAACGCCGACGATACCATTGTAACAACAGCTCTAGCATCCGAAATTGCTCCTTAAGTACCATGAGAAACCCGCAAGTTGGCGAATTCCTTTAATCGCCCCGATAAACAGAGGCTGAACCCGAAGGCCATTTTTGCGCGACAGCCATTCTTTTATCGCCATTGCCTTAGCCACCATTCCTTTATATAACTGTTCCTTTATAACGATAGGCTGACTAAGATAGTTGCAAGTCTCAGCAACGGATGAAGAGCTTAACCTTTGACCTATTTGAGCCTTTTTTTGTGATCTAACTCGCTTTCGTGATGATTGTACTGGAGAGCAGACCAAGGAAGAAGAACTCTTACACATCTCGGAGTCTAATTGTCATTACATTAGTAGGGGCAACCTCGTTTATGACATATTGGTTACGTAAAACAAGTCGGTTACGTCAAACAGGCCAGTTAAGTAAAACGGGTCGGTTAAGCAAAACAGTGATCGCCACACTCCTGAGTAGTTTACTGCTCACAGGCTCCATGCCTGTGAAAGCTGAGAGTCAAGACTTGCTACCTGATATCGGTACCTCGGCAGGCGCGACCTTGAGCATTGATCAGGAAAAAGCCATGGGGGATTTCTATGTCCGCCAAATGCGCGCTAGCACCCCGCTGATTTATGACCCGCTCTTAACTCAATACGTAAATACGTTAGGCAATCGCCTCGTCGCCAATGCCTACTCTGTACGTACCCCCTTTCATTTCTACCTGGTTAATAACGATCAGATAAACGCCTTTGCTTTCTTTGGCGGCAATGTGGTGCTCCACTCAGCCTTGTTCCGTTATACCGACAACGAAAGTGAGCTTGCTTCTGTCTTAGCCCATGAAATATCCCATGTCACACAGCGCCATCTGGCGCGGGCCATGGAAGAACAGCAACGTATGGCCCCGCTGACATGGGTTGGCGTATTAGGGTCTATTCTATTGACGATGGCCAGCCCTCAAGCGGGTATGGCGGGCTTAAGCGGCACGCTGGCAGGCGCCCAGCAAGGTATTATCAGTTTTACACAAGGCAATGAGCAAGAAGCTGATCGCATTGGTATCCAAGTGCTGCAACGATCAGGATTTGATCCACAAGCCATGCCTAATTTCCTGCAAAAATTAGCCGATCAGTCACGATATGCGTCAAAACCACCCGAAATGTTGCTGACTCACCCCCTACCTGACAGCCGATTATCCGATGCTCGCAACCGTGCCAATCAGATGAAACCGCACCCGATTGCCTCATCGCAAGACTATTTATTTGCCAAAGTGCGTATTCTGGGGATGTATGGTTCAACTGAAAATAGTCTGACGCCAGACCTGCTAGACACCTTGAGTAAAGGCACTACACGTGAGCAACTGGCCGCTAAATATGGCCAAGCCATATTGTGGTATCAAGCCAAAAAGTATGATGAAGCCCGTAACCAACTACAGCCCCTATTAACCCAACAGCCTGGCAATATTTGGTTCCTTGATTTGATGACAGATATCGATTTAGGCCAGAACAAACCAGCACCGGCTATTGAGCGGCTACAAAAAGCCATTGCGGCTCAAAAAGTTGAACAACCGGTGTTACAGCTCAACTTGGCTAATGCGTATGTCCAAGGTGGGCAACCCGCTGCCGCCGTTAAATTATTGAACCGCTATACTTTTGCCAATCCAAATGACCCTAATGGTTGGGATTTACTGGCACAAGCGGCGGCGGCGCAAGGTTTACGCGACCAAGAATTAGCCGCTCGAGCGGAAAGTTTGGCGCTCAGTGGCAAGCTGACACAAGCCATCGGGCTACTCAGTGATGCCAGTGCACGCGTGAAATTAGGGAGTTTGGAACAGGCTCGTTATGATGCCCGCATCGACCAGCTGCGCCAATTGAATGAGCGCTTCCGCAAGTACCAGAAGTCTTAAGGAAAGTTACAATGAAAGACGTCACGATTTATCACAATCCGCGTTGTTCCAAAAGCCGAGAGACCCTCGCTCTCCTGGAACAACATGATATTAAGCCACAGGTGGTTTTGTATTTAGATACTCCCCCCTCGGTGGCTACACTGAAAGAATTACTGCAACAGCTAGATTTTAGTGATGCTCGTCAATTGATGCGCACCAAAGAAGAACTCTACAAAACATTAAATCTGGCCGATAAAGCGCTAACGCAGGCGCAGTTGCTACAAGCGATGAGTGATAATCCTAAGCTTATCGAACGCCCCATTGTGGTCTATCAGGGCCAAGCACGCATTGGCCGCCCACCAGAACAGGTGCTTGAGATTTTATCGTGATTTAGATGGCCTCGAAGAGGCGAAGCCCATGGAGGGGCTGAGTAACTGAATGTAGTTAACATTGCAGCGCCCCAAGGATGCAGAGGGTTACAACCCCAAAATCTCTTTCACAAAAGGAATAGTCAGCTTACGTTGGGCGGTGATAGAAGCGCGATCAAGTTGATCTAGCGTCATAAAAAGGGTGCGCATTTCTCGATCTAGGCGTTTGAGCAGAAAACGGCCCACATCTTCTGGTAATTCAAAACCACGTAATTTGGCGCGCAGTTGCAAAGCCTGCAATTTTTCATCATCTGACAGCGGCTGCAATTTATAAATCTGGCCCCAATCAAGGCGAGAAGCCAAATCTGGCAAACCAAGATTTAATTGGCGCGGCGGGCGATCACCGGTAATGAATAAGCGAGTACGGCCGGTTTCCACAATGCGGTTATAGAGATTAAATATCGCCATTTCCCACTGTTCATCACCCGCAATGCACTCAATATTATCAATACAAACCAGAGCTAACTGCTCCATGCCATCAAGGACTTCCGGCACAAAATAGGCCCGTTTATCTAGTGGAACATAACCGACAGCCTCGCCTTTTTGTGATAACTCAGCGCAAGCGGCATGTAACAGATGGCTGCGGCCACCGCCTTCGCGTGACCAGAAATAGATATAACTACCATGAGACTGGTGAACAGCAGACTGGATCGCCGCTAATAGAGACGGGTTCTCCCCCGGATAAAAACTGGCAAAAGTTTCATCATCGGGAAGATAGAGTGGCAGTGAAAGCTGTGCCGGCGTATTCAGAAGCACCTCAACCAACAAAACGGGCGGGAAAACATGGCAAGCTTACCACAAAAAATTCCAACAGCATAAAAACCTGAACTGAGGCGAAAAACTGGCCGAACCGACAATAACCGCTCGGCCAGATATCACTTTTACTTAAGCACCGATTCTTCTTCCGGCGCGTCAATAATCTCTTCTTCGGTACGAACCATACTGATCACTTTGAACAGCAAACTCAGGCCAATACCTACAACCGTTGCCAGTGCCATACCTTTCAATTCAGTTGCACCGATGTTCACTTTCGCGCCACTGACACCGATAATCAGGATAACTGAGGTTAAGATCAAGTTTTGTGCTTTGTTATAATCAACTTTTGACTCGATCAATACACGGATCCCAGAAGCGGCAATCACTCCGTACAGCAATAATGAGACACCGCCCATGACAGGTACTGGGACCGCCTGAATAGCCGCTGCAAGTTTACCGACACAAGAGAGCATAATGGCCAAAACGGCAGCTCCGCCGATAACCCAAGTACTGTAAACACGGGTAATCGCCATAACGCCAATATTCTCGCCATAAGTGGTATTCGGTGTTGAGCCAAAGAAACCGGAAATGACTGTCGAAATACCATTAGCAAACATAGAGCGATGCAGACCTGGGTCACGAATCAAATCTTTCTTCACAATATTCGCCGTCACTACCAAATGCCCAATGTGCTCGGCAATGACAACCAATGCCGCTGGCAAGATAGTCAAAATTGCGAACCACTCAAAGCGAGGTGTATAGAACGTCGGTAAGGCAAACCAGTGAGCATCACGGATAGGTGTTAAATCCACCACGCCCATCACGAATGACAAGGCATAACCAACCAACACACCAATTAGGATAGGGATAATGGCAAAGAAGCCACGGAACAGCACCGACCCAAGAATAGTCACACCCAATGTCACCATTGAGATGATGATGGTGGTTGAATCGACCGTCACTCCTTGAGCTGGCAGTAACCCCGCCATTCCGGCAGCAACGCCGGCGAGCTCAAGGCCAATAACAGCAACAATCGCCCCCATCGCCGCGGGCGGGAAGAGAACATTTAACCAGCCAGTGCCCGCTCTTTTTACAATCAGCGCTACCAGACAAAACAGCACGCCGCACATGATAAAACCACCCAATGCGACTTCATACCCCAGCGGGAGTAACAGCAAAACCGGAGAAATAAAAGCAAAACTAGACCCCAGATAAGCCGGGATTTTTCCCTTACAAATAAACAAATACAGCAATGTACCGATGCCGTTAAACAGTAATACCGTTGCCGGGTTAATCTTAAATAAAATCGGCACTAAAACGGTGGCACCAAACATGGCGAACAGGTGTTGAAAACTCAAGGGAATCGTTTGCAATAATGGCGGACGTTCACTGACCCCAATGGTGCGACGGCTCATTTTCTCTTATCCTCTGGCAAGGTTATTTAATTCTGGACGGCAGACCAAAAAAAAGCCGACTATCAAGTCGGCCATCACTTATTATTTTGTTCCGAAAATCTTATCACCGGCATCACCCAACCCTGGGATAATGTAACCGTGTTCGTTCAAGCCCTGATCGATTGAAGCGGTGTATAGCTCAACGTCTGGATGTGCTTCCTCCAACGCTTTGATACCTTCAGGCGCGGCAACCAATACCAAGACTTTAATACTCTGGCAGCCGGCTTTTTTCAGCAGATCAATGGTTGCAATCATTGAACCACCGGTTGCCAACATCGGGTCGACAACTAATGCCATGCGCTCATTGATATTGGAAACCAGCTTTTGGAAATATGGCACTGGTTTTAGGGTTACTTCATCACGATAAACACCCACCACACTGATACGGGCGCTCGGTACGTTTTCCAATACCCCTTCCATCATGCCCAAACCGGCACGTAGGATAGGCACCACCGTAATTTTCTTACCTTTAATCTGATCTACCTCAACCGGCCCGTTCCAACCTTCGATGGTCACTTTTTCAGTTTCCAGATCAGAGGTTGCCACGTAAGTCAGCAAACTTCCCACTTCAGACGCTAACTCGCGAAAGCGCTTCGTACTGATGTCATTCTCACGCATCAAACCAAGTTTATGTTTTACTAGCGGGTGTTTCACCTCAACGATCTTCATTATTTTTCTCCTGGTTAGGCGGCTGACGGCCAAAAAAATCGCGAGATTATACCGCCTTTTTTTTTGAACGCCACAATGAATAGCCTGATTCAGATCAATAGAAAATCATTATTAAGTCAAGAAAGCTAAAAATCAGAGTGATATCACAAGCTACTCGCAAACGTTTGCCTGCGCTGTTAGAATTGTCGCGTTTTCTTCCTAAGCTCAAACAGCCAACCGCCGTGGGGACCTCGCAGTGACCAACAAAACCTCTCTCAGCTATAAAGACGCAGGTGTAGATATTGATGCCGGCAATGACCTTGTTGATCGCATAAAAGGTGTGGTTAAACAGACCCGTCGCCCTGAAGTCATGGGTGGACTGGGCGGGTTCGGTGCCCTGTGCGCTTTGCCGCAAAAATACCGTGAACCTATTTTAGTTTCAGGCAC
The DNA here is from genome assembly GCF_044905075.1 of Yersinia vastinensis. Taxonomy (NCBI): domain Bacteria; kingdom Pseudomonadati; phylum Pseudomonadota; class Gammaproteobacteria; order Enterobacterales; family Yersiniaceae; genus Yersinia; species Yersinia vastinensis. The sequence continues at coordinate 1,281,678 of NZ_CP173260.1, read as the reverse complement.
CGATGGCGTAGGCACCAAGCTACGTCTAGCAATGGACCTGAAACGCCACGATACCATCGGTATCGATTTAGTCGCTATGTGCGTCAATGACCTGGTTGTTCAAGGCGCAGAACCGCTGTTTTTCCTTGACTATTTTGCTACAGGCAAACTGGATGTAGACACTGCCGCCAGTGTCATTACCGGGATTGCCGAAGGGTGTAAACAATCAGGTTGTGCACTGGTTGGTGGCGAAACTGCCGAAATGCCGGGCATGTACCACGGTGAAGATTATGACGTCGCTGGCTTCTGTGTCGGCGTGGTCGAAAAATCTGAAATTATCGATGGCAGCAAAGTTGCCCCCGGTGATGTTCTGGTTGCTTTAGGTGCCAGCGGCCCACATTCCAATGGGTATTCACTGGTACGTAAAATTCTGGAAGTGAGTCATACCAACCCGGAACAGACCCAATTAGAAGGTAAATCTTTGGCTGACCATCTGCTGGAGCCGACCAAAATTTACGTCAAATCAATCCTTAGTCTGATTGAGCAACTGGAGATCCACGCTATTGCTCACCTGACCGGTGGCGGTTTCTGGGAAAATATCCCGCGCGTGTTGCCACAAGGGACTCAAGCTGTCATCGACGAAACAAGCTGGCAGTGGCCTGCGGTATTTAGCTGGTTACAGCAAGCCGGCAATGTTAGCCGCCACGAAATGTATCGGACATTTAACTGCGGTGTCGGGATGGTTGTTGCCCTTCCGGCGGAACTGGCTGACCGTGCAGTTGAGTTACTGACGGCATCGGGTGAGAAAGCCTGGAAAATTGGCGTAATTGCTACTGCGAATGAAGGCGCAGAGCAGGTTATTATTAACCAATAATATTATTTACGGCATTAGCCCCTGCAGCTTCAAGTCGAAGGGTATACCCAAAGTTATTGAAGTGGCAGGTAGGCAGCAAGTAAATGAATCCCGATGAGCTTACTTAGGTAAGTGATTCGGGTGAGTGAGCGCAGCTAACACCCTGCAGCTTCAAGTCGAAGGGTATACCCAAAGTTATTGAAGTGGCAGGTAGGCAGCAAGTGAATGAATCCCGATGAGCTTACTTAGGCAAGTGATTCGGGTGAGTGAGCGCAGCTAACACCCCTGCAGCTTCAAGTACGAAGGGTATATGAAAAAAATCGTAGTTTTGGTCTCCGGCCAGGGCAGCAACTTGCAAGCACTGATAGACGCCCAGCAGCAAGGGCGTATTGCAGGCACAATCAGTGCAGTGTTCAGCAATAATCCGCAGGCTTATGGTTTGGAACGTGCGGCACAAGCTGAGATTCCGGCTCACGCGCTGGATGCTCAAGCATTCTCTGACCGTGCTAGTTTTGATTTAGCATTGGCGCAGGCTATTGATCAATATCAGCCTGATTTACTGGTGTTGGCGGGTTACATGCGTATTCTCAGCCCGGAATTTGTGCAGCATTATGCTGGCCGGATGTTGAATATCCACCCTTCCTTATTGCCGAAGTATCCCGGTTTGCACACCCATCGGCAGGCTCTGGAAAATGGTGATCAGGAACATGGCACTTCGGTACATTTTGTTACTGAAGAGCTGGATGGCGGCCCCGTTATCCTGCAAGCCAAAGTCCCGATTTTCAGTGATGATAGTGAAGAGGATGTGGTCGAGAGAGTGCAAACTCAAGAACACAATATTTATCCACTGGTAGTTAGTTGGTTCACCGATGGCCGTCTGTTGATGCGTGATAATGCGGCCTGGTTGGATGGTGAGCGCTTACCTATACAAGGTTACGCGGCTGAATAGTCACCAATAAAGCACATAATAAAGGCGCAACCCGTGATAAGGTCTGCGCCTTTTTGCTTATTCTTTTATGATACCCAAAGTCATTAAAATTGCAGGAAGTCGGTAAGGGAACGCATCCCAATGAGCTTACGAAGCCAAGTGATTCGGATAACTGACCGCAACCAACACACCTGTAACTTCAAGTACGAAGGGTATAAGAGTATAATTTTCAGAGGCAGCAATCGCTGTCGCCCTATGAGGAATAAGTATGTCTACCACCAGCAGCGTCCGGTTACGTCCACTGGAACGGGATGATCTGCCGTTTGTTCATCAGTTAGATAATAATGCCAGTGTTATGCGCTACTGGTTTGAAGAACCTTACGAAGCCTTTGTCGAACTGTCTGATCTGTACGACAAACATATTCATGATCAGAGTGAACGCCGCTTTATTATTGAAGGTCAGGGAGTCAAAGTCGGTTTGGTTGAATTGGTCGAAATTAACCATATTCACCGGCGCGCTGAGTTTCAAATTATTATCGACCCAGCCCATCAAGGCAAAGGTTATGCTGGTTCGGCTGCCAGACTTGCGATGGAATACGGTTTTTCTGTACTGAACTTGTATAAACTTTATCTGATCGTCGATAAAGAGAATAAAAAAGCCATCCATATCTATAGCAAATTAGGCTTTGAACTGGAAGGTGAGCTGAAACAAGAGTTCTTTATCAATGGTGAATACCGCACAGCCATTCGTATGTGCATTTTCCAGCCCCAATACTTGGCTAAATATAAAACGCCATCGATAAAGAGTGCTTAGTCGATTGGGGCCACATGGCCCCAATACATATGAATACAATCAATTCAATAAGTTAAGCAAGGTGATATTATCATTCTCATTAACTGCATCTATGTTTGATAACAAAAAGTTTTGGGCACCTTTATTATGTAATCTAAAGATATTATATGAATAAACAATATTGATAATATCGTCCTCACTTAAAGAGTCATTATGTATCACAAAAGCGCTAATAACCGATTTAATAATGAAGTAATCAATAGTATAGGCGTAAAAATCTTTATTTAACGCTTCGGTTTCACTCAATGCAAACTGATTATGGTAGAAGTTATACTGAAATAAATTACGTAAAATATGTGGATGTTGATTAAGTAAAGGCATCACTTTGTTATTCCATGTGGAGCTCAGCAACGCCATGCGTGCTTCTAGCTGATTAATATCCACATCATTCATTAAGTGATGAATTAAGAAGGCCATATAATTAAAAAACATTTTTTGACCTCTAACCTGTAAAGCGCTCACCGTCCGCCGTTGAAACATCATCAAAAAATGCCAGCGTGCATTTGTATTGAATGGAATATTAACCATTTCATTGCCTATCTCGCCCGATACCAACTTGGTATAAATTGCCTCATATAGCCCTGTGATTGTCGGTATTTTATCTTCTAAATTTTTATCAATATCTTGGCAACAGTGAATAAAAATATTCGCCCCATAAATATTCTCTTCAAAGTTCTCATTAGGGACAAGGATAAGTTGATTGCAATAAAAATTAATCATCTGCCCTTCAGGGCTAATATTCCTCTCGTTAAAATAATTTTTCTGGTTTATCACTTCATGGTTAAAGTGAAATGCATCAGGATTAAACAGGACTAATCGGGTCACCTCTGGGCAGGACAACGTCAACGTATTAAATTTCTCGGATTGATATTGATGATGACTTCGTGGGTAAGTTGAACATGTATGGCTCAATGCCTCCCCCCCCAATCGCTTATGAACTTCACACAAGCGAGCTTCATCAAGATAAGGACAATTGCCATCTTCTTTAAGGCGAATTTTAGCCCAGTTATCTGAGCTAGTACGAGTGACTAAAATATTCTTTATTGCAATATTCCGAATGGTTTTGTTTTGGCTACTTTTATATTTACGATAAGTATTTTTATCGATACCAATATCCCAGCCGTTGCAACAATGATCACGGCAATCTGAACCGACACAATTGAAGTTTTTGACAAAGTCCGGTTGAATAATTTGTAATTCTTTCACGAAATAGAGTCCTGTTTATCACTGCTCATTTATAGATAACTAGCGACACAATCACAGGCCAACTTAAATCGCATGAGAAAATGTTCTTTCACACGAGTAAAGATAATATGGAAAAATCATCTCTTACCGCAAAATCGGTCAGTTGTTGCATAAACTGCTGACTGACGCTGTCAGTGGACTCACGACAAGCATGATACGAATAGATAATATCAACCACATCATCGTCACTAATTTGTTCATTTTTAGCGAGGTGAGCACAGATTAATAATTTTAAATAAAAATAATCAATAATCTGTAGATTAAATACTGTGGCTGCTGGCTTTTCCCCCATAGCTAATTGATCATGGTGAATACGATAGAGAAAATAATGACGAAAGACTAAATTGTGTTGTATGAAAAAAGGCCATACATGCTGCGGCCATAAGTTACTTAATTTCTGTTCATTATTATCAACATCACGATGTCTATCGGCGAAGTTTTCCAGCAATGTATCCGTATAAATAGACAGTGTTTTTCTTCCACGAATATTAGGCAGTTGAGTCATAAAGTCTCGTAAGCAATCTAAGAGTTCACGACGAATTAGCGGTGCGTCATCTACAACCATTAATGCATCAGCAGCCTCCCCTGCCTCTATTTTTGCCGTTAATTCAATGCGCAGATTGTCTATCTCGGCTATTTTATTTTTGTTCACATCATAGCTGACTTGATAACTGTGCAAAAATTGGTTTATCGCCCACAGGTTTTCTTCAATAGAGGCCCGTGGAATGGTCACTGTTATTGTGGCACAGGCACGATTGACCAACCGCTCCTCAGTCACAATCTCAGGTGCTTTGTAATAGTCATATTGGTTGATAGTAGAAAAACGTAATGTTAATGCATTAGATGAAAATAAAACCTGCCGGGTAACCTCCGGGCAGGAAAGTAACATACTTTTAATTTTTTGATTTTTATAAATATGGTCAACTTGGGGGTAAGTGGCGCAACGATGACTTAATGCGTTCATACCTGCATGTTTATAAATCTGACATAACTGTTGTTCATCAAGGAAGGGACAATTCCCTTGGTTATCAGGGATAATATTGGCCCAACTCGCAAGGCTGGCTTGAGTGACAGAAATCTCGGTAACGGCAATACGTTTAATATCGGAATAAGGGCTTTTGATATATTTCTGATAACGGTTTCTATCAAGCATGACATGCTGATTTTTACAACAGTGCTCCCGACATGCTGTTCCCGCACAGCGAAATGTCTCCATAAAATCAGGCTGAGTTATCAGTAATTCTTTCACTTAACGCTTCCATTCAATAGTCACTTAGATAAGCAGCGACACATGAAAGTGTAAACTTAAATCACGCGAGATAAATAAAGTGAAAACCTGAGAAATGCTTATTGCTATCCAATGACCAGAAGCAGCCAACACCCCTGCGGCTTGAAAGATGAAGGGTGCTAGCCATAACGCCCGGTAATATAATCCTCCGTCCGCCGCTGATGCGGTGAAGTAAACAAAGCATCGGTATCATTGTATTCCACCAGCGTCCCTTGATGAATAAAGGCGGTGTAGTCTGAAACTCGGGCTGCCTGCTGCATATTATGAGTGACTAATACCACGGTATATTGCTGCTTTAATGTGGTGATTAACTCTTCAATAGTTAGGGTTGAGATAGGGTCTAGCGCCGATGTTGGCTCATCCAATAACAATACTTCTGGCTCAATCGCAATAGCTCTGGCTATCACTAAACGCTGCTGCTGCCCACTAGAGAGACGAAACGCATTTTCGCGCAGTCGGTCTTTGACCTCGTGCCACAAGGCCGCTGCGCGCAGAGAGCGCTCGACAGCATCATCCAGCACCCGCCTATCACGCATTCCTTGTAAGCGCAGGCCGTATACCACGTTTTCATAAATTGATTTGGGGAATGGGTTAGGTCGCTGAAACACCATCCCTACCCGCCGGCGCAATGCGGCAACATCGGTAGTTTTATCTGTGATAATTTCGTCGCCAAGGCGAATTTCACCGTCAAGATGACAGTTATCCAACAAATCATTCATGCGATTGAAACAGCGCAATAATGTTGACTTGCCACAGCCGGAAGGGCCAATAAGCGCAGTAACACGATGTTTGGGCACATTAAATGAAATATCGTGCAGCACCTGTTTATCGCCATAAAATAAATTGAGCTTCTCTACCGCCAGTGCAGTTTGCTCGTGGGTCAATTGCTGCACATCAAATAACGGCAGCGAATCAGGCATCAGAAGTCCCATATGTTATCCTGCGGGTTAAACAATTCAATCACAGCATCAAACCTCGGTATTTTTCACGTAGATGATGACGAATTCCGATAGCGGCCAAATTAAGTCCAACAACAATAATAACCAACAACAGTGCAGTGGCGAAAACTAATGGCCGTGCCGCTTCCACATTGGGGCTTTGGAAAGCCATATCGTAAATCTGGAAGCTTAAATGCATAAATTTGCGTTCTAAATGGAGGAACGGAAAAACCCCATCAACCGGCAGGAGTGGTGCAGATTTGACAACACCAACCAGCATCAACGGAGCCGTCTCCCCTGCGGCACGCGCTACCGCAAGAATTAGCCCGGTAATCATCGCAGGAGCGGCCATTGGTAATACAATATGCCACAAGGTCTCGGCCTTACTGGCACCGAGAGCTAACGAACCTTGCCGCAAGCTGGCAGGAATACGTGATAGCCCCTCTTCCGTGGCCACAATCACCACCGGCAATGTCAATAAGGCCAGCGTTAATGCCGCCCATAGCACGCCCGGCGTGCCGAATGTCGGGTTGGGGAGCGCTTCGGGGTAAAACAGTTTATCCAGCGAGCCGCCAATCAAATAGACAAAGAAACCGAGGCCAAATACACCATAAACAATGGAAGGTACCCCAGCCAGATTCACCACAGAAATACGGATCATCCGAGTGAGCCAGTTTTTACCTGCATACTCATGTAAATACACCGCTGCGATCACCCCCAATGGCATGACCACGATAGACATCAATATCACCATTAATACGGTGCCAAAAATAGCGGGGAATACACCCCCTTCCGTGTTGGTATTACGGGGGTTGTCAGTCAGAAACTTATGTGTTTGTGCCGCCCAATGGCTCAACTTCTGCGAAAAGCTCATATCATTGGGATACCAAGCCCGATTGATCTGGCTCAGTGACAGTGGATGAATTTGCCCATTCATATCTCGCAACAGCAGGGTATAGCGGTCTTGGTCCATTTGCAGACCACGCAATTTCTCCATCATCGCCTGATAACTACGCTGCAACTCCCCCCACTCCGCCTCAAAACGGTCTTGTGATTTGCTGTCAAAATCACCGGTCATTTGCAGGCGTTTTTTCTCCAGCCGAAGTGCCTCAAATTGCTGATTAAGCATATTCATTTGGCGAAACTGAATATCTTTAGACTGCTGAACCAAGGCTTGGACCACCGGAATCCGTTTTTGCAGTTCCTGAGCCAAGTCATTCCCCACCACCGGCTGGCCGTTATCAAGCATTCCTGCCAGAAAACCGTAAGCAGTGCCATTGTGCTGGCGGTCTAATACCAGCAAATCTTTAGGTTGGCTGCGCTGCTGAATATCGCTGTCCAAAAGACGATGGAAATCTTGCCCTTGCACCTCACGGTTACCCGTTTTAATCAGATAACGGGTTACGGTATCTCCCGCCTCTGGCGGTAAAACAACTCCCGATTGCGCTAATTGCTGGCGCGACAGTGATTGTTGTTGGTAAATCTCACCAATCACGTTGACGGGGCCTGCTGCCGTTTGCTTGAGTTCAAACAGATAAACCGGGCTGGGCCAGAAATAGCGCATTCCTTGGCCGGCTAACAATAAGACGATACCTAACAGGGCCAACAAACTGATGCTGACTGCCCCCGCCGTTAGCCAAATCCACGGTGACCCAGATGCAAACCATTTTTTGGTCAACCCCGCCGTTACACTCTTTGTCATCACGCAACCTGCTCCGTCTGATAGCGTTCACGCAACCGCAGACGAATTGACTCGGCAAGTGTGTTGACTAAGAACGTGAAACAAAACAGAACCAAGGCCGTCAGGAATAGCACCCGATAGTGACCACTCCCGACCACAGCTTCCGGCATTTCAATGGCAATATTGGCCGCCATCGCTCGTAACCCCTGAAAAATGCTGCCATCAATAATAGGGGTGTTGCCAGTCGCCATCAGTACAATCATGGTCTCGCCTACCGCACGGGCAAAACCAATCATTAATGCAGAAAAAATACCCGCATAAGCCGAGGGCAATACCACATGAATTAACGTCTGCCACGGTGTGGCTCCCAACGCCAGCGAACCTTGGCTCAATGACGGTGGCACACTGAATAAAGCATCTTCGGCCAGCGAGAAAATGACGGGGATTAGGGCAAATCCCATGGCGATACCAACCACTAGCGCGTTGCGCTGAGAATAGTTATCGCCCAACCATTCATGTAACGGCACGCCCAATACCCCTACGGCCAGTTTTGGTCCCAACCACAATGCCAGCCAACCCGTCAACACAATAACGGGCAGCAATATCATCACATCCCAACCCGCAGGTAATGGCCGCTGTGTTTTTGCTGACAACCAAGCGCTACCCCAACCACACAATAAAATAGTCAGAGCCAATAAGGGCGGTAGCAATAAAACCCCGGTCAGATAATGTTCAATTACCGGTGCTAACCAAATGCCAGCGACCAGACCGATAACCACCGTGGGGAATGCGCCCATCATCTCAATAGTCGGTTTCACGACTCGGCGTAGGCCTGCCGACATAAAATAGGCGGTATAAATCGCCCCTGCTAATGCCAGCGGAACGGCGAATAACATGGCGTAACCTGCCGCCTTTAAGGTGCCGAAGATAATGGGTATTAGGCTGAATTTGGCTTGATAACTCTCTTGTGCTGAACTCGACTGCCAAACATAAGCGGGTTCAGGATAATCTTCGTACCATACCCGTTGCCATAAGCTACGCCAGCTAATGTCAGGGTAGCGATTCTCAACAGAGTAAGCTGACCAACCTGCGGCGTTCTCAACCAGCAGATTATCCCCCCAAGGCGAGAACGCGGCATGGGTGATGCCTTGTGCCAGTTGATGTTGCAATAGCGGCGCTGACTGAATACTGGAGAAGAGTGATAACTCACCTTGTGGAGACAGTGAAGCAAATACCCGACGCGTATTTTCAGTCGTGAGTAAGCCCTTACCTGAGGGAGTAAAGCTACCAATGCGTGTCAGATGGTATTGATTATCTGGCGCTTTTGGCACATCTTGCCATTGGCTTAATACCCCATCAGGCGATTGTACCAACAGTGATTTCCCCCCCACCAGTAAAGAGAGGTTTAATGCACCTTTTAATGGCGATGGGTCATCAAGCAAAGGCACTATTTCGCGCAATGTCGGCTCCGTGCCGAATTGGTAGATATACAGCTGATGCTCGGACAAGAGATAAAGTAAACGCCCATCTGGCGTCAACAATAACTGGTTGATGGTCTTGGGCGCGTTCGCCAGTTCAGTGACCTGCTGCCCCTGCGCGTTAAACCTCCCGGCCATCACTCGGCCATCCTCGGTCACGGCAGCAATAGAAAATTGTTGTGGTTGCGGCTCTGCCAGAACCAATTGACTCAGGCGCTGGCCTGTTAAATCCATAAAACGCGGTGATTCACCAAGCGGAAATTGCCAGCGCGGCGGTGTGGTAGAAAAATCGGGTTGTAGCAGCAGAAAACGGCCATTACTTAGCCCTACACCATACAGCGGTTGCCCACCCGCAGCACGGCTGATCGAGACCGGCGGTGGTGATAGCACCTGTTCACTAATTAAACTCCCAGCGGGATATTCCCCCATGGCCTTGAGTCGAATAAAATAACCTTTGCCTTGTTGATCAATGCGATATCCTATCTGCCCCGAAGCATCAACCCCCAGCACAAGCGTGGGCGCACTGCGATTCACGGCAAAGGGTTCTTGCCACGCGATGGAGGCCGATTTAAACAGGGGCAGCACCGCGTACAATAAATAAACGAAAATTAGCATTAGGGTGAGTAAAACCAGCAGGCCACTACCCGTGACGACCATACGCACAAGACGTTCAATGACAGCCCGGCGTTTATCTCTCCCTGATTGTGTTACTACGCCCGCTTGCTGCATAATCTTCGATTGCCCCATGCCCTTACGCCATATCCCGTCTATCTTGTTATTAATCCAATCAATCATCTATACCCTAAGATGACCGAGTATCTTATGTCAGTTTTGTGGCGTTTGCATGACAATGTTTATGACGGCGGTCAATCAAGTTAACTCATGATATCTGTTGGACTTTCTTGTCAATCTTTCGCAATAATGATTATGGACACTAAATACTCCCACAATAATCTTACTGGAGTTGCAATGGGTCAGGAAAAGCTCTACACCGAAAAAGAACTCAGTTGGTTATCTTTTAATGAGCGGGTATTGCAGGAAGCGGCGGATAAGAGCAATCCACTCATTGAGCGGATGCGGTTCCTTGGTATTTACTCCAATAATCTTGATGAGTTTTATAAAGTCCGTTTCGCTGATCTGAAACGGCGCATTCTGATTAGTGAAGAGCAAGGCTCTGCTGTAACGTCTCGCCATTTGCTGAAAAAAATTCAAAGCAAAGTGGTTAAAGCTGATCAAGAATTTGACGGGCTATATAACGACTTATTGCTGGAGATGGCGCGTAATCAAATATTCTTGATTAATGAGCGGCAAATTTCCGAAAATCAGCAAGTCTGGCTAAAACAATATTTTAAACAGCATCTGCGCCAACACATCACGCCGATCCTGATTAACCACGACACCAATTTGGTGCAATTTCTCAAAGATGATTACACCTATTTGGCGGTAGAGATTATCCGAGGTCAGGACATTGCTTATGCCCTGTTGGAAATCCCGTCAGATAAAGTCCCGCGCTTTGTTAATTTACCACCAGAAGCCCCTCGCCGACGCAAGCCAATGATATTGTTAGATAATATTTTAAGGTATTGCCTTGACGAGATTTTTAAAGGCTTCTTTGATTATGATGCGCTCAATGCCTACTCCATGAAGATGACCCGTGATGCCGAATATGATTTGGTCACAGAAATGGAATCCAGCCTGTTGGAATTGATGTCATCGAGCCTGAAACAACGTCTCACTGCCGAGCCGGTGCGCTTTGTTTATCAGCGGGATATGCCCGATGAAATGGTGGAGTTACTGCGCGATAAATTGGGGATCTCGAACGATGATTCCGTCATCGCCGGTGGTCGTTATCATAATTTCAAAGATTTTATTAACTTCCCCAATGTAGGCAAAAGCAATTTGGTTAACCGGCCAATGCCGCGCCTGCGCCATATTTGGTTTGATAAATTCCGCAACGGTTTTGATGCCATTCGTGAACAGGATGTATTGCTGTATTACCCCTATCACACCTTCGAGCACGTTTTAGAATTGCTACGCCAGGCATCATTCGACCCAAGCGTATTGGCGATTAAAATCAATATTTATCGCGTCGCGAAAGATTCTCGTATTATCGAATCGATGATCCATGCCGCCCATAATGGTAAGAAAGTGACGGTGGTCGTGGAATTACAGGCGCGGTTTGATGAAGAAGCCAATATTCATTGGGCCAAAAGTCTAACGGCTGCCGGTGTACACGTTATTTTCTCCGCGCCGGGTTTGAAGATTCACGCCAAGTTATTCCTTATCTCCCGTCTTGAAGGCGAAGAGATCGTGCGCTATGCCCATATCGGCACCGGCAATTTTAACGAAAAAACGGCGCGTATTTATACCGACTATTCTTTATTAACAGCAGATGCCCGTATTACCAATGAAGTGCGTCGGGTATTTAACTTTATTGAAAATCCATACCGCCCGGTCAAGTTCGATAATCTGATGGTGTCCCCGCAGAATTCGCGCTTAATGCTGTATCAATTGATTGATCAGGAAATTATTCATGCTCAAGCGGGGGAAAGTGCCGGGATTACCCTGAAGATAAATAATTTAGTGGATAAAGGCCTGGTAGATAGGTTATATAGCGCCTCCAGTGCGGGGGTGAAAATACGCCTTTTAGTCCGTGGGATGTGTTCATTAATCCCAAATATGCCGGGGATCAGCGATAATATTCAGGTCACCAGTATTGTTGATCGTTTCTTAGAGCATGACCGGGTTTACGTCTTTGAGAATAAAGGCGACAAACTGGTCTATCTCTCTTCCGCTGACTGGATGACACGTAACATTGATTATCGTATCGAAGTCGCAGTTTCATTGCTGGACCCGAGATTAAAACAGCGGGTACTGGATATTTTAGAGCTGCTATTCAACGACACGGTAAAAGCCCGTTATATTGATAAAGAACTGAGTAATCGTTATGTACCGCGTGGAAACAGGCGCAAAGTACGTGCACAGATTGCCATCTATGATTATTTAAAAGCGCTGGAACAACCAGAGCAGTAAGGCTAAAACTATGCCGCTAACCAATAATTCGACTACCACAAAACCGCAAGAAATTGCCGCTATCGATTTGGGATCTAACAGCTTCCATATGGTGATTGCCCGCGTTGTCAACGGTGCCTTGCAGGTTTTAGGCCGCCTGAAGCAGCGGGTGCATCTGGCTGATGGTCTAGATAGCAATAATATGCTCAGTGAAGAGGCCATCGAACGAGGGCTGGCTTGTTTGGCGCTATTTGCAGAGCGTTTGCAGGGTTTCTCACCAGACAACGTCTGCATTGTCGGTACCCACTCATTGCGTCAAGCCGCGAATGCTGAGACTTTCCTCAAGCGCGCAGCTGAGGTCATCCCTTATCCGATTGAAATCATTTCTGGTCATGAAGAAGCGCGTCTGATTTTTATGGGCGTTGAACATACCCAGCCAGAGAAAGGTCGCAAACTGGTCATTGATATTGGTGGTGGTTCCACCGAATTGGTTATTGGCGAAGATTTTGAGCCACTGCTGGTCGAAAGCCGTCGTATGGGGTGCGTCAGTTTTGCTCAACAGTTTTTCCCACACGGCGAAATAAGTAAGGCGAATTTCAAACGTGCGCGTTTGGCCGCTGCACAGAAGCTGGAAAACTTGGCCTGGCAGTACCGGATTCAAGGCTGGCAATATGCGCTAGGAGCATCTGGCACCATTAAAGCGACTTACGAAGTACTGGTAGAGATGGGCGAGAAAGACGGTTTGATCACGCCTGAACGCCTCGAAATGCTAGTTGAGCAAGTATTGCAATTTAAGCATTTCTCCGCGCTGAGTTTGCCGGGGTTATCTGAAGATCGCCAGTCGGTATTCGTGCCGGGGCTGGCTATCTTGTGTGGTGTGTTCGATGCTTTAGCCGTCAAAGAGCTACGCTTATCCGATGGTGCACTGCGTGAGGGGGTGCTGTATGAAATGGAAGGCCGTTTCCGCCATCAGGATATCCGTCAACGCACGGCACAAAGTCTGGCCGAGCACTACAACATTGATAGGGAACAAGCCCGTCGAGTGCTAGAAACCACCGAACAACTTTATGGTCAGTGGTTGGCGCAGAATACCAAGCTGGCCTTGCCACAGCTCGAGGCTTTACTGAGATGGGCGGCACTGTTGCACGAAGTTGGTCTGAGCATTAATCACAGCGGAATGCACCGCCATTCGGCTTATATTCTGCAAAACACCAACTTACCTGGCTTCAATCAGGAACAGCAATTATTGCTGGCAACTTTGGTACGTATGCACCGTAAAGGTATTAAGCTCGATGAGCTACCCCGCTTGAATTTATTCAAGAAAAAACACTATTTGCCGTTAATTCAGTTATTACGTTTGAGTACATTGCTGAATAATCAACGTCAGTCGACCACCACGCCGGAAAGTCTGCAACTGATTACCGATGACAGTCACTGGACATTACGTTTCCCAGCCGGTTATCTGGCGCAAAATAATCTGGTACAGCTAGATTTTGAACGCGAGCAAGCTTACTGGGACGATGTGGTTGGTTGGAAACTGATTATTGAAGAAGCACCGCAAGAGACTGAAGCCGAAGCTCCGAAAGCATCATAAGAGTCAATCCCGAATCACTGACTCAAGTCAGTGATTCGGGTGAATGAAAGCAGCTAACATAGCTGAATCGTCAAATACGAAGGGCTTGCCCAAAGTCATTGGTGATGCAGCAAGGCAGCAAACGAATGAATCCCGATGAGCTGACTCAAGTCAGTAATTCGGGTGAATGAAAGCAGCTAACACAGCTGAATCGCCAAATGCGAAGGGCAAGAGATGAAAAGAAGACCCTCAACACAACTCACAAAAATCATCTTGCTGGTGAGTTTTCTCATTTTATTTGGCCGCTTATTGTATGCGGGGATCGCCTCTATTTCTCACCATCAAGAACGTAGGCAATCACAAGAACTTGAGCAAACTGTGGACGGCGAGCTGCCGGGGCCTCATGAGACTGATCTTAGCCCATAGATTCATATCCATAGGTTTCAAGACACAGGCTCGCCTTCGAGAAAGACTCGATAAACGAAAGTAGCCAATGCTCCTACAACTTGAAAGTTGAAGGATATATTTAGAATCAAGGACACACTATGCCAGTGCCTATCATCCCAACGCCCCTTTCTGGTGTTGTAAAAAATAAAGCTAAAAATAATGCTAAAAAACTGGCTGAAGTACGCAATCGAATTCTTTCCCTGTTATTGAATAATAAAGACTTGGTTGACAGTATTCTTGGCCGTCAGGATGACAAAAACACACTCAGTGATGAGCAACTAATTGAAAAAACAGCTGAAATAAAAAGCCTGCTTGATGACCTGCACGCAGCTGACCTTGCTGACTTACTCGAAGCATTACCCAATGACGAACGTTTGGCATTATGGCGGTTAGTCAAAAACGAGAAACGCGGCCACACACTGGTTGAAGTCTCTGAAACTGTGTGGGATACCCTGATCAAAGAGATGAGCGATAAAGACCTGTTAAAGGCAATGCGTACCTTGCATGTCGACGAACAGGCTTATCTGGCTGAATATCTGCCGCGAAACTTGATGGGTCGGTTGCTCACGTCATTGGATCCGGCCCAGCGCGCCCGCGTACGTGAAGTGATTCAATATGCTCGCGATACCGTCGGTCAGATGATGGATTTCGAGCTGGTGACTGTGCGTGCTGACGTTACGTTGGCAACAGTGCAGCGCTATTTGCGCTATCGAAAGAATATTCCTGATGCCACAGATAAACTCTTCGTCATTGATCGCAAAAATACCCTGCTCGGTGAACTTCCCCTGACAGCGATTCTCCTCAATGCACCTGATACCAAAGTTTTTCAGGTGATGGAGAGCAATCCGACTACGTTCCAGCCAGAGCAGAAAGCGGAAGACGCCGCGGGTGCCTTTGAACGTTATGACTTAATCAGTGCCGCGGTCATTGATGCCAAAGGTAAACTGATGGGCCGCTTGACCATCGAAGAGATCGTTGACGTGGTCAATGAAGAGAGTGATACCACGTTAAGACGAATGGGGGGCTTAAGCCCAGAGGAAGATGTGTTCTCCCCCGTCGGCCGCGCGGTTCGGACTCGCTGGTCATGGCTGGCTATCAATCTCTGTACCGCCTTTGTTGCTTCAAGGGTTATCGGCTTATTTGAAGATACCATCTCACAGTTAGTTGCACTGGCAGCATTGATGCCCATTGTCGCCGGTATTGGCGGAAATACGGGGAATCAAACCATTACCATGATTGTTCGTGCTTTGGCTCTACACCATATTCAGCAAGGTAACGTCACTTTCCTAATGCTGAGAGAATTGGGTGTCGCACTGATTAATGGTTTAGTCTGGGGAGGGATTATGGGCGTTGTGACCTACTTCCTCTATAACGATCCCGCTATGGGCGGCGTAATGACGTTGGCGATGATCTTAAACTTATTAATGGCCGCCTTGATGGGTGTGATTATCCCGATGACCATGGCTCGTTTAGGTCGTGATCCGGCCATCGGCTCCAGTGTCATGATCACAGCTATCACCGATACTGGCGGCTTTTTCATCTTTCTGGGGCTCGCCACCATATTCTTAGTTTAGTGGTGATGATAATCAAATAATTAATTGAGCATTGAGTGATGTGAATATCACTTGTTCGTATTCATCTATACTAAACTGCTGAATATGACCGTATTTTAAATATGACGTATTGTTATACGAGGGTTTTTCCTATTCTCGGGCAAAATAAGGCGGTATATGGATCTCAGCGCAGCTGAAAAACCGGCACCTGATAATAATACTCTTATACACATTACTATCATCAGTATAGTGGTGTTTTTGCTCGCACTTTTTTGTATCCAACTCTCTGAGCAGTCTGAAAATTTGGCTCCACTGTGGTTCCCTACCGCAGTATTGATGGTGGCTTTATTCCACCATCCGACACGCTATTGGTCGTTGCAGTTATTGACGGCAGGGATATGTATCGTCGCTGCCAATTTTATTTTATATGGTATCAGTTGGTTCCCGTTGCCATTAACCATCATCAATCTTGCAGAGTCGGCAACTGGGGCTTGGTTGCTGCGCAAATTCCTGCAACCCAAAGATCCGCTTAATAATCTGTTTAGTTGGCTCAAGTTCTCAATTTGTACTGTGGTTATTGTCCCTCTATTGAGTGGATTGGCCGCAGCATGGTACTTGTCGCCCCAAAACGGGTATTTTATGCACGTCTTGACGGTATGGTTTATGTCAGAGGCCATCGGCATGCTGGCTTTAGGGCCAGTCGGGCTACTTTACCGCCGTGGTTACTTCAATATTGCCACTAAAACCAAAGCCCTGTTCGATATGATGTGGATGATGATATTGTCGCTAGCGGCTTGCTATATCGGATTGATTTATTTTCCTTTTCCTTTCACTTTCGTCATCATGGCGTTGATATGGGTTTCCATCCGATTACCGCGATTTGAGACATTTATCCTTTGTTTTCTGTCCACATTGCTCATTGCGCTAATGATCAATTTCAACCTATTTACACTCCCGCCCGACCCCAAAATGTCGGTTCAGGCATTTTCCTTTATTCCACTGTTGATGGTATTGATCCCGCCTCACGCAATGGCAATGGTGATGCACTCATTTCGGATGGAAAAAGAGCATATTGTTGAGAGTGAAAACCGTTTTCGTAATGCCATGGAGTACTCCGCCATTGGCATGGCGCTGGTTTCACCGGAAGGTAAATGGATGCAGGTTAATCAGGCTCTGTGTAAGTTGCTCGGCTACAATCAGGATACCTTGCTCACCCTGACCTTCCAGCAAATTACCCACCCCGATGATCTTTCCGCCGACCTGAAATTACTTGATGATTTGTATTATGGTCGCATCCCCAGCTATTCGATGGAGAAACGCTACGTCCGCAGCGATGGCGAGATTGTTTGGACATTGCTCGTGGTCAGTGTGGTACGGGATCATGAACAACAACCGCTCTATTACATCTCGCAAGTCGAAGATATTAATGATCTGAAAAAGACCGAAATTATTAATCGGCGCTTGATGGAGCGCATCACTCTGGCCAATGAGGCGGGTGGAATTGGTATCTGGGAATTGGATCTCAGAACACAAGTGATCAGTTGGGATAAGCGGATGTATGAACTCTACCATGTCCCGCTAAATACCCCAGTTACTGATGATGTCTGGAAACAATATATTCACCCTGAAGATATCGACTATGTCATCAATGAATACAGTGCCGCACTTAAACAGCGCAAGCCCTACCGTTTGGAATTTAGATTACTGCTGCCGAACGGTGAAATAGTCCACCTGCGCAATCAGGCCAATATGGTGTGCGATAAAAATGGCAATATTCTGCGCCTGATTGGCACCACGCTGGATATGACCGAAATCAGGAATCTGACAGAAGCCCTGCACGAAGAGAAAGAGCGCCTACATATTACACTCGATTCCATCGGCGAGGCCGTGGTCTGTACTGATCAGGAAATGAGAATTACCTTTATGAACCCGGTGGCCGAGAAAATGACCGGCTGGGCAAATACCATCGCGCTAGGCCAGCCCATCAACCAAATCGTCAAGCTCACTAATGGAGTCGATGGCCCGGAAATTGATAACCCGATAGAGCATTGCCTTACCCACCGCCCCTACTCTTCACTGAATGAGTCAATGGTACTGCATCACCGTGATGGGCAGTACTATGACATCCAAGAGTCGGTCGCGCCGTTAAAAACACTGGAAGGAGCCGCCGTAGGGGCCGTTTTAGTTTTCCAAGATGTTGGGGAATCTCGTGCCATGATGCGCAAACTCAGCCATAGCGCGTCACACGATAATCTGACCGGCCTGCCCAATCGTGCCAATTTTGAAAATAAATTGAAGATGGCAATCCAACAAAGCATCGACCAAAACCAGCAACACGCATTGGCCTTCCTGGATTTGGACTATTTTAAAGCCGTCAATGATACAGCAGGGCACCCGGCAGGTGACGCGCTACTCAAAGAACTCAGCCAGTTGATGCGTCAGCATTTGCGCAACAGTGATTGCGTTGCGCGCCTTGGTGGCGATGAATTTGGCTTACTGATGCTTAATTGCACCCTGCCTCACGCCAAAGCCATTACCCAAAATCTGGTCACGTTGATCAACGGCTATCATTTTTACTGGGAAGAGAAGCTGTATCGCATTGGTGCCAGTGCTGGCGTGACTCAAATTAGCAGCAACAACAGCCAGCGCAGTGAAATCATGGCGCAGGCTGATATTGCCTGTTATACCGCCAAGCACAGTGGTCGTGGGCAGGTTTATCTCTATCAGCCACGGCAAAAGCAGCTACTGGCTCGCCAGCACGAGCTGCTCAGTAGAGACGATGTTGAAAGTATTCTCAATCATGACCAACTGCGGCTACAGGTGACTCCTGCCGCCCCCCCCAAAACACCACTCTCAGTGTGTTTTTATCAAGTCAGTTACGAAGTTTATCAACCACAAAGCATGATTGTCAGTCAATCGGCATTTGAAGAAGCTGCGCTGCTGTATCACTTGCAGGGGAACGTCGACGGCTGGGTGTGCGAGAAATTGTTAGTGGAACACGCCGAGGCCATTAGTCACAAAGGGTTGGCGCTGGCAATTCCGCTATCGGAGGTGGCGTTGCTCAAAGAAGACTTCCGCCAATCACTCCTGACCTTAGTACAGAACACGGTGCTACCCGCACAAAGTTTGCACTGGATGGTTGATGAGTCCACCTTGCTGCAATATCCATTTGCAATTGGGAATTTTCTTGCCAAATTACAGCAATTAGGTTGCAAGCTAATCATTAAAGAGTTTGGTCATAATCTGAATGATTTTGAGTTATTGGCGGAACACCATATTGATTATCTCAAATTTAACAGTGAATTAATTGCCCATATCCATATCAATCAAATGGACGAAGTTCTGGTGTCCATTATCAACGGTACAGCACAACGGGCCAATATCGCCACACTAGCAGGCCCTGCAGATTTAGCCCCCACTCTCAATAAATTGATCACAATTGGGGTCGATTTAGCTGACGGCGAAACCATTGGCCGCACACAACCGTTATCCGATGTGCTGAATAATGGCTATTTCGCTATCAAGTAATCCGAGACGATTGCTCCGCTGCTCACTCTAGGGTAAAGTCGGCCCCTTTTATTTGGCCTGGGGGGCAATTATGTTCATCGGATTTGACTACGGCACAGCCAACTGCTCGGTTGCCGTGATGCGGGAAGGTGCTCCCGAATTGCTGACGCTGGAAAATAATGACGTCTATTTGCCATCCATGTTGTGCGCGCCTACCCGAGAAGCAGTAAGTGAGTGCCTGCATCGTCACTGGCAAGTGCCAACAGGCAGTGACGAAAACCAGCAACTCTTACGCCGGGCCATGGCGTTTAATCGCGAAGAAGATATTCCTGTTGCTGCCGATAGCCTGACGTTCGGTCTATCCGCGCTGGCCCAATATATCGAAGACCCCGAAGACGTTTACTTTGTTAAGTCGCCTAAATCTTTCTTGGGTGCCAATGGTTTGAAGCCTCAACAATTGGCACTATTTGAAGATTTGGTCTGCGCCATGATGTTTCATATTAAACGTCAGGCAGAAACCGTGTTGGCATCAGACATCAGCCAGACTGTTATTGGTCGCCCGGTTAACTTTCAAGGTTCCGGTGGTGAAGAAGCAAACCAGCAAGCCGAAGGGATTTTATTACGGGCCGCACAACGTGCCGGTTTTCGTGATATTGCTTTTCAGTTCGAGCCTGTCGCGGCGGGGTTGGATTTTGAGGCGACCTTAACTGAAGAGAAAACCGTGCTAGTGGTGGATATCGGCGGCGGGACAACAGACTGTTCAGTGCTCTTGATGGGGCCTAAATGGCAGGGACTGGCAGACCGTCAACAAAGTCTATTAGGCCACAGCGGTTGTCGCGTTGGCGGGAACGATCTGGATATCATGTTGGCTTTTAAACAACTGATGCCACTGTTTGGCATGGGCGGCGAGACTGAAAAAGGGATTGCCCTGCCATCACTGCCTTACTGGAATGCTGTTGCCACTAACGATGTCCCGGCACAAAGCGACTTCTACAGCACCGTCAATGGCCGTTTCCTGCGTGATTTGATTCGTGATGCTGCAAATCCACATCAAGTTGAACGCTTGCTAAAAGTGTATCAGCAACGCCTGAGTTATCGCTTGGTTCGTGCCGCAGAAGAGAGCAAAATTGCGTTGTCTGAACAAGAGCACGTCGCCGCTGCACTGGATTTCGTCCAGCCAGAATTGGGTCAGACAGTCAGTCAACAACAACTGGCCGAGGCTATCTCTCAGCCCTTGCAACGCATTCAAGAGCAAGTCAGTCAGGCATTGGCAACCAGCCATATCAAGCCCGATGTGATTTATCTGACCGGCGGTAGCGCACGTTCCCCATTACTGCGGGCAGCTTTGCAACAACAACTGCCGGGTATCCCATTAGTGGGGGGAAATGATTTTGGTTCCGTGACGGCAGGGTTGGCGCGCTGGGCACAGACGCTTTTTCGCTAGAAGTTGATATTGGTTCAGGTGATCCGGTTCGGATGTTGAGTATCGGATCGGGTTTCGGTTGATCTTCATTCAATGATCTCCTGTTCTCCGTCGCCTCAACTGAGTTAGGCCGCAAGGCGGCGGCCCAACTCCCGCGTCTTGTGCGAAATATTGCCCTACGGGTAAACCTACTGCGTCTTTCGGGCTTCACGAGCCAGCGCAACGGGCATCCTTGCCCGAGCGTGCTTTTCGCCTCCATCCTTGTCGGCAATATTCCTGATTGTGCTTAAGATCAACACCCAAACCAGCGCCCTTCCCCCTCTAATCCCCTAAAATTAAAAACTTTCCCCCCACAAACCCTGACAATATTTTCATATTTCCTCCATTTTGTTCCAGCGCATTACCGCTAAACTAGTAACATATCCAAAAACTCACTTATTGCACCTCTATGTGCAGATAATCAGAACATCAAAAGGGACACTTCAACATAATGAAAGCTCAATCCAAACGCACTTCCCGGTTACTGACGTTGTTGGGAATAGTGGTGGTGATTATTGTTGCGGTGTTTGTCTGGCGTCACTTCAGTACCACACCTGAAACCCAAGCCCCGGGAGCACGACAAGCGGCTGGCAGCAGCAGCCCTGCACGCGCCGGTGGCCGCCGCAATATGCCAATGTCTCCAGTGCAAGCAGCAACAGCAACCGAGCAAGCCGTACCCCGCTACCTCACAGGTTTAGGGACTGTGATTGCCGCTAATACGGTGACAGTGACCAGCCGAGTTGATGGTCAGTTGATGGCTATCCACTTTACCGAAGGGCAACAAGTCAATGCCGGTGACTTACTGGTGGAAATTGACCCGCGCCCGTATGAAGTGCAATTAACCCAAGCTCAAGGGCAGCTCGCCAAAGATCAAGCGACGCTGGACAATGCACGACGTGACTTGGCCCGCTATCAGAAACTGGCCAAAACAGGCCTTATTTCACAACAAGATCTGGATACCCAAGCCTCATTGGTGCGCCAGAGCGAAGGAAGTGTGAAAGCGGATCAGGGGGCGATTGACAGCGCTAAGCTGCAATTGACGTATAGCCGCATTACTGCACCTATCTCCGGGAAAGTCGGGCTAAAACAAGTGGATGTGGGTAATTATATTACCAGTGGTACTGCCACGCCGATTGTCGTGATTACTCAAACACACCCGGTTGATGTGGTCTTTACCTTGCCCGAAAGTGACATCCCGGCAATCATGCAAGCACAGAAAAATGCAGAAAAAAACAAAACGACGGTGCCGGTTGAAGCTTGGGATCGCACCAATAAGCAGATGCTAGCCCAAGGCCACTTGCTCAGTATTGATAACCAAATAGATACTGCTACCGGTACCATTAAACTGAAAGCTCGCTTTGCCAATGAAGATGACGTGCTGTTCCCCAATCAGTTTGTTAATGCCCGAATCAAAGTAGATTTACTGCAAAATGCCGTGGTAGTTCCTACCGCTGCAGTACAAATGGGCAACGAAGGAAGCTTTGTCTGGGTATTAAATGACGAAAATAAAGTCAGCAAGCATCTGGTGACTACCGGGATCCAAGACAGTCAACAAGTGGTGATAAGCGCCGGGCTGGATGCTGGTCAGCGTGTGGTTACCGATGGGATTGATCGCCTGACCGAAGGTTTGCAAGTTGAGGTGGTCACTCCACGTTCCGCAGATGCCACTCAAACCGATGCGGCAGGAAAATCGAGCACCACAGAGAAAGCGGCACACACACGGGGCGGCAGAAAACCGGCAACGGATGCAGCGACTAGCGCTCAACCTGCTGCGGAGAAATCCTAATGCAAGTGATGCTTCCAACACCCGGTGGCGGGCCATCACGGCTGTTTATCTTACGCCCGGTTGCCACAACGTTATTTATGGTTGCCATTCTGCTGGCAGGAATTATCGGTTACCGTGCGTTGCCGGTATCGGCCCTGCCCGAAGTGGATTACCCGACGATTCAGGTCGTGACACTCTACCCCGGAGCTAGCCCGGATGTCGTGACATCCTCCATTACTGCGCCATTGGAACGCCAGTTTGGCCAGATGTCTGGCCTCAAACAGATGGCATCGCAAAGCTCAGGCGGTGCATCAGTCATTACCCTACAATTTCAATTAACTCTGCCACTGGATGTGGCGGAGCAAGAGGTACAGGCGGCGATTAACTCCGCCACAAATCTATTACCCAATGACCTGCCTTATCCACCAATTTACAGCAAAGTAAACCCTGCTGATCCACCGATTCTGACATTGGCGGTCACCTCCACGGCTATCCCAATGACACAAGTGGAAGACATGGTTGAAACTCGTATTGCGCAGAAGATCTCGCAAGTCACTGGGGTCGGTCTGGTCACGATTTCTGGCGGTCAGCGCCCTGCTGTTCGAGTAAAACTCAATGCGCCAGCAGTGGCTGCATTGGGGCTGGACAGTGAAACCATTCGTACCGCCATTAGCAATGCCAACGTCAATTCAGCGAAAGGGAGTCTGGATGGACCAACTCGTTCAGTAACACTGTCTGCTAATGATCAGATGAAATCCGCCGAGGATTACCGTGACCTGATTATCGCCTATCAAAATGGCGCACCAATCCGTTTGCAGGATGTCGCTACCATTGAGCAAGGTGCGGAGAATAATAAGCTGGCGGCGTGGGCCAACACCCAGCAGGCCATCGTGCTGAATATCCAGCGTCAGCCTGGGGTAAACGTCATTGAGACTGCCGACAGTATCCGCGAGATGCTGCCAGATCTTATCAAAAGTCTGCCCAAATCCGTTGATGTCAAAGTTCTGACTGACCGTACAACCACCATCCGCGCGTCTGTCAGTGATGTACAGTTTGAGTTGTTGCTGGCGATAGCACTGGTGGTCATGGTTATCTATCTGTTTCTGCGCAATGCCGCCGCTACGATTATCCCCAGTATTGCCGTACCGCTGTCATTAATTGGCACGTTCGCTGCCATGTATTTTCTGGGGTTTTCGGTCAACAACTTGACGCTCATGGCTCTGACCATCGCCACCGGTTTTGTGGTCGACGATGCTATTGTGGTGATTGAAAATATCTCCCGCTATATCGAGAAAGGCGAAAAGCCACTGGATGCAGCACTAAAAGGGGCCGGTGAGATTGGTTTTACCATTATTTCACTGACCTTCTCATTGATTGCAGTATTGATTCCGCTGCTGTTTATGGGCGATATCGTGGGTCGTTTGTTCCGCGAATTTGCCGTCACACTGGCGATAGCCATTCTGATTTCAGCCGTTGTCTCTTTGACGTTAACACCGATGATGTGCGCACGAATGCTGAGTTATGAGTCATTGCGTAAACAAAATCGCCTGTCCCGCGCTAGTGAAAAATTCTTTGATTGGGTCATCGCCCACTATGCCGTGGCGCTAAAAAAAGTCCTTAACCATCAATGGATCACCTTGAGCGTGGCACTCAGTACGCTGGTGCTGACGGTGCTCCTTTACTTGCTGATCCCCAAAGGCTTTTTCCCATTACAGGACAACGGATTAATTCAAGGTGTACTGGAAGCGCCGCAGTCTGTTTCGTTCAGCAATATGGCAGAGCGTCAGCAGCAAGTGGCCGCGATTATTCTAAAAGATCCGGCGGTTGAAAGCCTGACCTCATTTGTCGGGGTTGATGGGACCAACGCCACACTCAACAATGGTCGGTTGCAAATTAACCTTAAACCCCTCAAAAGCCGTGATGACCGCATTCCAGAGGTCATCACCCGCTTACAAGAGAGTGTCGCTGGCGTACCGGGCGTTAAACTTTATTTACAACCAGTGCAAGATTTGACCATTGATACCCAGCTGAGCAGAACGCAATATCAGTTCACGCTACAGGCCACATCCCTGGAAGAGTTAAGTACCTGGGTGCCTAAATTGGTCAATGAGTTACAGCAGCAAGCACCTTTCCAAGAAGTCACTAGTGATTGGCAGGATCAAGGGTTAGTGGCGTTTGTGAATGTCGATCGCGACAGTGCCAGCCGTTTGGGGATCACTATGGCCGCCATCGACAGCGCGCTGTATAACGCGTTTGGTCAACGCTTGATTTCTACCATTTATACCCAAGCCAATCAGTATCGGGTGGTGCTGGAGCATGATGTGCAAGCCACGCCGGGTCTGGCTGCATTCAATGATATCCGCCTCACTGGTAGTGATGGCAAAGGGGTGCCACTGAGCAGTATTGCGACCATTGAAGAACGCTTCGGGCCACTATCTATCAACCATTTGAATCAGTTCCCGTCAGCCACTATCTCGTTTAATGTGGCGCAGGGATATTCTCTGGGTGAGGCTGTTGAAGCAGTGACGCAAGCTGAAAAAGCTATCCAGTTACCCGCAGATATTATGACTCGCTTCCAAGGCTCCACGCTGGCGTTTCAGGCAGCGTTGGGCGGAACATTGTGGCTAATTATCGCCGCTATTGTGGCAATGTATATCGTGCTCGGCGTGCTGTATGAGAGCTTCATTCATCCGGTCACTATTTTGTCGACTCTGCCGACGGCAGGTGTCGGGGCATTGTTGGCGCTGATGCTCACCGGCAATGAACTGGACGTGATTGCCATCATTGGGATTATTTTGCTGATCGGTATCGTGAAGAAGAATGCCATCATGATGATCGACTTTGCGCTGGCTGCCGAGCGAGATCAGGGCATGTCTGCCTATGATGCTATTTATCAAGCCTGTTTGCTGCGTTTCCGCCCAATTCTGATGACCACATTAGCCGCCCTGTTTGGTGCCTTGCCCTTGATGCTCAGTACCGGTGCTGGGGCTGAACTCCGCCAACCGCTGGGGGTGTGTATGGTCGGCGGGTTGATAGTCAGCCAGGTACTGACTTTGTTTACCACGCCGGTCATTTATCTGCTGTTCGATAGGATGGCGCGCAACACCCATGGTAAAGGTGGCCTACATAATGAGGACATTGATTTATCCTGCCCGCAATCTGAGTTACCTCATGGACGGGATCCACAGTGAAATTCTTTGCCCTATTCATCCAGCGCCCGGTAGCGACCATTTTGCTCACACTGGCCATCACCCTCAGCGGGATTATCGGTTTTAGTTTGTTGCCGGTATCGCCGCTGCCGCAGGTGGATTATCCGGTGATAATGGTGAGTGCCTCGATGCCCGGCGCAGACCCAGAAACCATGGCGTCCTCCATTGCCACGCCGCTGGAACGTGCATTGGGAAGAATTGCTGGGGTCAATGAAATGACCTCGACCAGTTCACTGGGCAGCACGCGGATCATTTTACAATTTGACCTTAATCGCGATATTAACGGCGCTGCGCGTGATGTGCAGGCGGCACTGAATGCTGCCCAAAGTTTGCTGCCATCAGGGATGCCAAACCGCCCGACTTATCGCAAGATGAACCCCTCTGATGCGCCAATCATGATAATGACGCTGACCTCAGATACTTTCACTCAAGGGCAATTGTATGACTTTGCCTCCACCAAACTGGCGCAAAAAATCGCCCAGACCGAGGGGGTCAGTGATGTTAGCGTCGGCGGGAGTTCTTTACCTGCGGTGCGTGTTGAACTCAATCCCAGTGCGCTGTTCAATCAAGGGGTATCTCTGGATGCCGTCCGTCAGGCAATCAGTTCCGCCAACGTTCGTCGTCCGCAAGGCTCCATCGACGACAACCAACAGCATTGGCAAGTTCAAGCCAATGATGAGATCAAAACAGCCGAGGGCTACCGCCCACTGGTGATTAACTACAACAATGGCGCGGCGGTTCGGTTGCAGGATGTCGCGAATGTTGTCGACTCGGTACAAGATGTGCGCAATGCCGGGATGTCGGATGGAAAGCCCGCTGTACTGTTAGTGATCAGTCGTGAGCCGGGAGCGAACATCATTGCGACCGTCGATCGTATTCGGGCAGAACTTCCTGCGTTGCGAGCCTCGATCCCCGCCTCGATTCAATTGAGCATCGCCCAAGATCGATCCCCAACAATTCGAGCATCGCTAGATGAAGTAGAGCAATCACTGGTGATCGCCGTAGCATTGGTGATTCTGGTCGTGTTCCTGTTCCTAAGATCAGGCCGAGCCACACTGATCCCTGCTGTCGCCGTGCCGGTTTCACTCATTGGGACGTTCACCGCCATGTATCTGTGCGGTTTTAGTCTCAATAACCTATCGCTAATGGCGCTGACCATTGCCACGGGTTTCGTCGTCGACGATGCCATCGTGGTACTGGAAAATATTTCTCGCCATCTGGAGGCGGGGGTTAAACCGATGGTTGCCGCACTAAAGGGGGTACGTGAAGTCGGTTTTACCGTGCTCTCCATGAGTATTTCACTCGTGGCGGTCTTTATTCCGCTGCTCTTGATGGAAGGGTTGCCGGGCCGCTTATTCCGCGAATTTGCCGTCACACTCTCGGTGGCCATTGGCATTTCACTGGTGATTTCCCTAACGCTCACCCCCATGATGTGCGCCCACTTGCTACGCGCCCAGCCCGCGGGCCAGCAGCAGCGTATTCGCGGTTTTGGTAAGGTGCTGCTGAGTATTCAGCAAGGTTATGGTCGCTCCCTCAATTGGGTGTTGGGTCATACACGCTGGGTAATGGTTGTGCTGCTCTCTACTATTGCTCTGAATGTCTGGCTGTACATCAGTATTCCGAAAACCTTTTTCCCCGAGCAAGATACCGGCCGCATGATGGGTTTTATCCAAGCTGACCAAAGTATCTCTTTCCAAGCAATGCAGCAAAAACTGAAAGATTTTATGAAGATTGTCAGTGATGATCCGGCAGTCGACAATGTCACCGGTTTTACGGGAGGGTCTCGCACCAATAGCGGCTCGATGTTTATTTCCCTTAAACCATTGAGTGAACGTCATGAAAGCGCACAGCAGATTATCACCCGCTTACGTGGCAAATTGTCGAAAGAACCGGGGGCAAGCCTCTTTCTGGCACCGGTACAAGATATTCGGGTCGGTGGCCGTCAAGCTAATGCCAGCTATCAATTTACGTTACTGGCAGACGATCTAGCCGCATTACGGGAATGGGAGCCGAAAGTTCGGGCGGCATTGGCCAAATTACCCGAACTGGCAGATGTTAACTCCGATCAGCAAGATAAAGGCTCGGAAGTGGCACTGACTTATGATCGAGAAACTATGGCACGGCTGGGCATTGATGTTTCCGATGCCAATGCCCTACTCAATAACGCCTTTGGTCAGCGGCAAATCTCCACCATTTATCAGCCGTTAAACCAATATAAGGTGGTGATGGAAGTCGCTCCGCAATACACACAGGATGTCAGTTCACTGGACAAAATGTTTGTAATTAATAACAGCGGCCAATCAATTCCGCTGTCCTATTTTGCCAAATGGCGGCCTGCCAACGCCCCATTGTCGGTAAACCATCAAGGTTTATCCGCCTCTTCGACCATCTCATTTAACTTACCTGAAGGTGGCAGCCTGTCTGAAGCGACTGCGGCTGTCGAGCGGGCGATGACCGAACTGGGTGTTCCAGCCAGTGTTCGTGGCACCTTTAGCGGGACTGCGCAGGTATTCCAAGAAACCTTGAGATCTCAGTTATGGCTGATTATGGCAGCGATCGCCACGGTGTATATCGTGCTGGGGATTTTGTATGAGAGCTACGTTCACCCGCTGACGATTCTCTCAACATTGCCCTCTGCAGGAGTCGGGGCGTTGCTGGCGCTGGAGCTGTTCAATGCGCCGTTTAGCTTAATCGCACTTATCGGCATTATGTTATTGATTGGTATTGTGAAAAAGAACGCCATCATGATGGTGGACTTTGCCCTTGATGCGCAACGCAATGGCAATCTCAGCGCCCGCGAGGCTATTTTCCAGGCCAGTTTATTGCGTTTCAGACCGATTATGATGACCACGTTAGCCGCCTTGTTTGGCGCGTTACCATTGGTATTAGGCAGTGGCGATGGCGCGGAATTACGCCAACCGCTTGGGATAACGATTGTCGGTGGGCTGGTCATGAGCCAATTACTGACCTTGTACACCACGCCAGTGGTCTATCTCTATTTTGACCGACTCCGCAGCCGCTTTAGTCAGAAGCCGTTAATGAGGTTGGAATAATGAATAGGCTATACCCAATAGATTTCAACGTGCAGGAAGGTGGCCAAAGAGTGCAGCCAATGCATCGGCGGGTTGAAAGATGACGAATATACGGTGGCAATTGTGGATAGTTGCCTTCGGTTTCTTCATGCAAACGCTGGATACCACCATCGTCAACACCGCCCTGCCCTCAATGGCTGCCAGTCTGGGTGAAAATCCGCTGCATATGCAATCAGTGATTGTCTCTTATGTATTGACGGTGGCGGTGATGCTGCCAGCCAGTGGGTGGTTGGCTGATCGCGTCGGCGTGAAGTGGGTTTTCTTTTCGGCCATCATTCTGTTTACCCTCGGTTCGTTGATGTGTGCCCAAGCAGAAACTCTGAATGAGTTGATCTCCTCCCGCGTAATTCAAGGGATAGGGGGGGCGATGATGGTGCCCGTTGGCCGCCTGACGGTCATGAAAATCGTCCCGCGTGAGCAATATATGTCAGCAATGGCTTTCGTCACATTACCCGGCCAAATTGGGCCATTAGTCGGCCCGGCACTGGGGGGATTCTTAGTGCAATACGCCAGTTGGCATTGGATTTTCCTGATTAATCTACCTGTAGGTATCATCGGTGCTCTGGCCACGTTGCTGCTGATGCCCAATTACACCATGCGTACCCGACGCTTCGATATTAGCGGCTTTATTATGCTGGCGATCGGTATGGCAACCCTAACACTGGCGTTGGATGGTCATAAAGGATTGGGCTTACCACCACTGGCAATTCTGGGTTTAGTGTTGTGTGGGATAGTGGCCCTGGCGGGCTACTGGTGGCATGCGCGCGGCAATAATTCTGCCCTGTTTTCTCTACGATTATTCAAGAATAAATCTTATGCTCTGGGCTTGACCGCCAGTATGACCGCCCGCATCGGCAGTGGCATGTTGCCGTTCATGACGCCCGTTTTTCTGCAAATCGGGCTAGGATATACCCCCTTTCACGCCGGATTGATGATGATCCCGATGATTATTGGCAGTATGGGCATGAAGCGGATTATTGTACGGGTGGTTAACCGCTTTGGTTACCGGCAAGTACTGGTCAGTGCCACATTGCTGCTCGCGGTCGTCAGCTTAAGTTTACCGATGGTGGCACTCATGGGGTGGACGTTATTGTTACCGGTGGTGCTATTTTTCCAGGGAATGCTCAATGCGCTGCGCTTCTCCACGATGAATACTTTAACCTTAAAAGATTTACCAAACCGCCTCGCCAGTAGCGGTAATAGCCTGTTATCCATGGTGATGCAGTTGTCTATGAGTTTAGGGGTTAGCACCGCCGGGATATTACTCGGGATCTTTGCACACAATCAGGTCGTCACCAATACCCCGGCAACACACAGTGCGTTCCTCTACAGCTACTTGTGTATGGCAATCATTATTGCTTTGCCAGCACTGATATTTAACCGAGTGCCACCAGATACTGGCACGAACCGCAACCTGTCCCGCCAGCCGGCCAACCGATAAAACAGGTGGAAAGCATGAGAATCGGCATCACCGGAAAACTGTTTATGGCTATATTTGCCACTTGTATGTTGGTACTGATCACCATGCATTGGGGCATTAGAGCCAGCTTCGAGCGCGGTTTTATCGATTATATTAAGCAAAGTAATGAGCAACGGATAAATATGCTGGGAGATGCACTTGAGGTGCAATACCAGCGCTACGGAAACTGGGATTTTTTGCGCAATAATGATCAGGTTGTATATCAGATTATGCGTTCCTTTGACCAAGGCGGTGATAGCAGCCGCAACATGCCGCCACGCGGCTGGCGCTCCCAATTTTGGGTCGTTGATAACCATAAAAATCTGCTGGTCGGGCACACAGGTCAACTCCCTAAAGAAGTCAGTCGCCGAGCAATAACGGTCAATAAACAGATTGTGGGCTGGGTGATGTCGACCCCACCTGCCAAACTGACCCGCAACGCCGATATTAACTTTGACCAACAACAGCGTCGAACCAGTTGGATTATTGTTGGGTTGTCGACCCTACTGGCCGCGGCCGTAACTTGGATTTTATCCCGTGGAATGTTGGCCCCGGTCAAGCGCTTGGTCGAGGGCACCCATCGGCTGGCGGCCGGCGATTTTAGTACCCGTGTGGCTGTCAGCAGCCGTGATGAGTTGGGTCATTTAGCGCAAGATTTTAACCAGCTTGCCCGTTCACTGGAGAAAAATGAACAAATGCGGCGTGATTTTATGGCGGATGTTTCCCATGAATTACGCACCCCGCTGGCGGTGTTACGTGGTGAACTGGAGGCATTGCAGGATGGTGTGCGCCAGCCAACACCGGAATCGTTAATGTCGCTACAAGCGGAGGTCGGTATTTTGACCAAACTGGTCAATGATTTGCATCAGTTATCACTGTCTGATCGCGGTGCTTTGGCTTACCGAAAAACCCAATTAGATGCCGTGCGGCTATTACAAATTGCTATTGCCAGTTTTCGTGGCCGTTTTCAAAGTAAAAATATGGTCATCACCGCTCATCTGCCTGAACATGCGGTTATATTTGGTGATCCCGACCGGCTAAATCAACTGTTTCACAATTTGCTAGAAAACAGTTTGCGCTATACCAACGAAGGTGGGCAATTAGAGATAATCGCTCAATTGCAGGAAAAAACCGTCACACTGGTTTGGCAGGACAGTAAACCCGGCCTTAGCGACGAACAATTACAGCGCATTTTTGAGCGTTTTTATCGCACCGAAAGTTCACGCAACCGTGCCAGCGGCGGTTCTGGGCTAGGTCTGGCTATTTGTCACAATATTGTCGAGGCTCATGGCGGAACGATTAGCGCTGAACATTCACCTTTGGGTGGCTTGCGGATTACGGTAGTATTTCCACTACTCACGTCCATAGGGTAATTCATTGCAATGCACGAGCCACTTCAGTCTACCAGCCAGTCTGGTTACGTATTGATTGTTGAAGATGAACCCAAACTTGGCCAGTTGCTGGTCGACTATCTGCAAGCTGCGGGTTACCGCACTCAGTGGCTGACCAATGGGGCCGAGGTTGCCGGAGCAGTACGCCAAGCACCGCCCTCCATCATTTTGCTGGATTTAATGTTACCCGGTAGCGATGGCATCAGCATTTGTCGTGAAATTCGCCGATTCTCGGATGTCCCCATCATGATGGTCACAGCCAAAACGGAAGAAATTGATCGGTTGCTAGGGCTGGAGATTGGTGCCGACGACTATATTTGTAAACCCTATAGTCCACGAGAAGTGGTCGCTCGGGTGAAAACTATCTTGCGCCGCTGCCAACAGCAGCGAGAGCAGCCCAGTGCTGCCGCGGCACTGATTATCGACGAATCCCGCTTTCAAGCCAGTTATCAGGGGCATCTACTGGAGCTGACCCCGGCGGAATTTCGGTTACTGAAAATATTGGCAACTCAACCGGGTCACGTATTTAGCCGTGAACAATTATTAAATAATCTGTATGACGACTATCGTGTGGTCACTGACCGCACCATTGACAGCCATATCAAAAATTTGCGGCGAAAGTTAGAAGCTCTTGATGGTGAAAAGCCATTTATTCGCGCAGTTTATGGCATGGGGTATCGTTGGGAAGCAGAGATCTGCCGTTTACTGTAATTTCATCTCGGCTAAATTTGCATTATGTTGGTGGAGTATGGGCCGTTGACTACACTCATTAGAGGTACCACAACCAACAGGAGCATCACTATGGCCATGGGTCACTATGAGATTAAAAAGGCAAAGAATGGGCAGTACCATTTCAATCTGAAAGCCAGCAATGGTGAAATTATTCTCTCCAGTGAGATGTATGCCAGCAAAGCTTCGGCGGAAAATGGCATATCATCCGTGCAAAGTAACTCTCCGCAAGAAAGCCAATATGAGCTGAAGCACAATACGAAAAATGAGCCTTATTTCGTATTAAAAGCAAAAAACCATCAGGTTATTGGTGTTAGCGAATCTTACAGTTCCGAAACCGCTGCCAAAAATGGCATAGCTTCTGTAATGAAAAATGGCCCGACCACGACAATTAAAGATCTGACGCTGTAATTTTTAATGATTTGATAGAGCTATTTTTACCTAAGAGTAGATGCGCGGGGCATGTGACCGCGCATTGACTCCGGACTCAGACACATCAGCATGTTTAAAACTCTTTCCCCAGTATTTTTTAATATCTGTTGGTTTCGTAGTAACAATCCAATTATCAAATCAAATGGCCGAAAGGCCCACCTGAGAACAGAGAATGTCTAGCTCTCTTTGTCCGCCTTAATATCAGATTGTGTTCTCCGGCTAATCTTAACCATCGATGAGAACTCATCCTAAAACATATTCAGCATCTCTTTTCTCAATTGACGCAGTAACTCACCCATTGAAATGTGATCTGGTAAAGTCGCAAAAGTCAGCTCGGCGGCATCATGTCAGGCACCGTGATTAAAAATGGGTATCGTCGACACAACCATTGTCATTCCATGAGTCATATTTGGCTCGGTTGATATGTGATTTTTTTGGGAAAAAACGACCCAAAATAGCTTAAATTGATCCAGATCATTTAAACCTTACAAAGATTGTGCGATGGCTGATTTTCCTGAAGCTCAAGGTTACAATCCCCAGCTTTTATCCCCTTCGTTCTTGAAGTTGCACGGTTGTTTGAAACTCCCGCCCCCGAATCACTGGCCTAAAGCCTACTTATCGGGATGCGTTTACTGACAACCTACTGGTAGCACCAATAACGTTGGGTTAAGCCACGCCTTCAGGCGTGGTTCTGACTTGAACTCAGACTGAGAGCTATTATTTATGTCTTCATCTACACCAGTAAATATGCCTTTTACACCAGAATTATTGTCGCCTGCCGGTACGCTGAAAAATATGCGTTACGCCTTTGCTTATGGCGCGGATGCGGTTTATGCCGGTCAGCCACGTTATAGCCTGCGAGTGCGAAATAATGAATTCAATCACGAAAACCTGGCATTAGGTATTCAGGAAGCGCATGCACTTGGCAAACGCTTTTATGTGGTAGTGAATATCGCCCCCCATAACTCTAAACTGAAAACGTTCCTGCGCGATTTAAAACCGGTGATTGATATGGGGCCGGATGCACTAATTATGTCTGATCCCGGCTTAATCATGATGGTGCGCGAGGCTTTTCCACAGATGGATATTCACCTGTCTGTGCAAGCCAATGCTGTTAACTGGGCCACCGTCAAATTCTGGCAGCAGATGGGATTGACGCGCGTAATCCTTTCCCGTGAGCTATCACTGGAAGAGATTGCTGAAATCCGCGCACAAGTTCCCGACATGGAATTGGAAATTTTTGTCCACGGCGCACTGTGTATGGCCTACTCTGGCCGTTGCCTACTCTCCGGCTATATCAATAAGCGTGACCCGAATCAGGGAACGTGCACCAATGCCTGCCGCTGGGAATACAATGTCCAGGAAGGGAAAGAAGATGATATTGGCAATATCGTACATATCCACCAGCCCATCGCAGTAAAAAATGTTGAGCCGACATTAGGCATCGGCGCCCCTACTGACAAGGTGTTTATGATTGAAGAAGCCCAGCGCCCCGGTGAATATATGACGGCATCCGAGGATGAGCATGGTACTTACATCATGAACTCCAAAGATCTGCGTGCTATTCAGCATGTGGAACGCCTAACTCAGCTGGGTGTGCATTCACTGAAAATTGAGGGGCGGACTAAATCATTTTATTATTGCGCCCGTACAGCACAAGTGTATCGCCGCGCCATCGATGATGCCGTTGCCGGTAAACCTTTCGACCCGACCCTGTTGACCACACTGGAAGGTCTGGCTCACCGTGGCTATACCGAGGGTTTCCTGCGCCGTCATGTACATGAAGAACAACAAACTTATGAATATGGCTATTCAGTATCCGAGCGCCAGCAGTTCGTCGGCGAGTTCACTGGCGTGCGCCGTGATGGCTTGGCTGAAGTGTTAGTCAAAAATAAATTCTCAGTCGGTGATAGTGTTGAGCTGATGACACCGGGCGGTAATATTCAGTTCACACTTGAAAGCATGCTGGATAAAAAAGGCCAACCCGCCGATATTGCTCCGGGAAATGGTCATATCATGTATTTACCGATCCCAGAGGACATTAATGTAGAATATGGCTTACTGATACGTAATCTGAACGGGACAAATAGCCGTAATCCCCATGAAAAAGCGTAACGGAAAGCAATAAAAAATAATGCCATCGCAAAGGTGGCATTTTTAGCAAATATTAGAAATGGATCACATCAATTATAATTACACTGGGGTAGCATAGTTCGAGTACAATCAAGAACTAAAAAAGTTTTAAAGCAAGACTAGGAACCACCTCCTTGGCTAGCCCAATCTCCCTTGGGCTGGCCTTTTCTTTTATCATCTTAACCCATTGATTGTAATGGATTTAAATTAAAACTTTATTATTAATGATTCTTATTAAGGCAGTGACTAATAATAAGAAAAACCTGAAAATTTGAATTATCCCACGCAGAATTATAATTATTCCCGCAAAATAAACGTCGCCATGAAAAATTAAGCCTATCTTTATTAAGCCTAACTATTCGTTATATTTGCCATTATTCTTTGAATAATCTGATAGGTAAATTAAACAGGTATAAGGTATTGTTATCCTTATTGCAGAAATGATCTGGAGCAAGTTATGACGCCAGTACCACATGCCCTTCTCATCCTCAACGGTAAAGAATCGGGTAATATTGATGTTCGCAATGCCGTCAAAAACTTGCGTGAGGAAGGTATTACCCTGCATGTTCGTGTTACTTGGGAACAGGGAGACGCAAAGCGTTATGTTAACGAGGCCGCCAAGCTCAATGTTGATACAGTCATTGCCGGTGGTGGAGATGGCACCATAAATGAGGTCGCCACCGCACTGATGGCCATCCCCGACGCTCACCGTCCCAGCTTGGGCATCGTGCCACTGGGCACCGCCAATGATTTTGCCACGAGCTGCAATATTCCACTGCAAATAGACAATGCAATGCAATTAGCCGTCAAAGGGCGGAGTGTTGATATCGATTTAGCGCAAGTGAATAACGAACACTACTTTATCAATATGGCTACGGGTGGCTTTGGTACCCGAATTACCACCGAAACACCGGACAAACTCAAAGCTGTTCTCGGCGGCGCGTCTTACTTTATTCATGGGTTAATGCGTATGGATGCAATCAAAGCCGATAGCTGTGAAATCCGTGGCCCTGACTTCGAGTGGTCTGGGGATGCATTAGTGATAGGGATTGGTAATGGTAGGCAAGCTGGCGGTGGGCAACCTCTCTGCCCTGATGCGCTGATTAATGATGGGCTGCTGCAATTACGTTTATTGATCGCCGAAGAACTATTACCCGCATTTCTCGCCAGCGTGTTCAGCGGTGAGAAAAACAAAAATGTCATTGAAACCACGTTACCTTGGCTCGAAATCACCGCGCCACATGAAATCACCTTCAATCTCGATGGCGAACCTCTCTCTGGCAAACATTTCCGTATTGCGATTATCCCCAACGCTATTCAGTGCCGCCTTCCCCCTAATTGTGAACTACTGGGCTAGTGACTATTTGATGGGTTACCCTTGGTTAACCCATGATAACACTCAATTTTATTAATTCCTTGGACATAACCCCCTCAACTCAAGCCTAGCTTTTGCTTAGTCTTATATGCTTTTTTACATGAAAACCTTTCATTTCAATTCAATTTTCTTTCATTTTTAATATTCACTTTGAAAGGTTTATCTTTCAAAGTGTGATCTATATGCGATAAATAGATCTAAAAAATGATTATGGTAGTGCACATGGCGACAGACAAGATGATGAAGTTCATTCTGATACTTCAGCATTTTGAAACCGCATTATCATGCGGTGTCTTAAAATTCTTTTTATAACAAAAGTTTATAAAAAAGATTCATAAAAACAGCCATAACCTCGATTACAGGAGAAGAAGAATGATTGAACTTATAACCCATGGAGCCGAATGGTTTATCGGACTCTTCCAAAAAGGGGGAGAAGTTTTTGTTGGAATGGTCACCGGGATTTTACCTTTATTAATTAGTTTGTTAGTCATCATGAATGCCCTGATCAAGTTCGTCGGCCAGGACAGAATTGAACGATTAGCACAACGTTGCGCGGGCAACCCAGTTTCCCGTTATCTGTTACTGCCACTGATCGGTACTTTTGTATTCTGTAACCCGATGACATTAAGTCTTGGGCGTTTTATGCCAGAAAAATACAAGCCAAGTTATTACGCGGCAGCCTCTTATAGCTGCCATTCAATGAATGGTTTGTTTCCACACATTAACCCTGGCGAATTGTTCGTCTATCTCGGTATAGCCAGTGGCTTAACCACACTGGGCCTGCCATTAGGCCCGCTGGCGGTGAGCTACTTCTTGGTCGGGTTGGTCACCAACTTCTTCCGCGGCTGGATTACTGACCTGACGACTTCCATCTTCGAACGCAAGATGGGTATCCGTCTGGATCGTACTGTACAACTTTAATGTGTCAGTTAACTTTTAATGCCTGTTAACGGCAGACTGTGTGGAGCAGATCATGAGTGAATTTATCCGGATTGAAAAAGGCGAAGGCGGTTGGGGTGGCCCATTAGTATTGCCCATCGTCCCCGGTAAAAAAATTGTCTACATCACTGCGGGGACTCGCCCGGCCATTATTGACCGTATTAGTGAACTGACAGGCTGGGAAGCCGTCGATGGATTTAAAGAAGGCGAACCACCAGCAGAAGAAATTGCAGTCGCCATCATTGATTGTGGTGGCACTTTGCGCTGCGGCCTTTATCCAAAGCGCCGCATTCCAACAGTGAATATCCATTCAACCGGGCAGTCCGGTCCGATGGCACAGTACATACTGGAAGATATTTATGTTTCTGGCGTCCGTGAAAAGAATATTCAAAAAATCAGTGGAACTGACAGTGCCACAGCAACCGTTTCGAAAGTAGAACCTGTTGAAGTTGAACAAAAAGCCACTGAACCCAAAGCCGCTGAAACCCATACCGCCAAGGGCGGCCGAGATTACGATACCAGCAAGAAAATCACCGAACAAAGTGATGGTTTGCTGGCAAAAGTGGGGATGGGCATGGGTTCTGTCGTTGCCGTCTTCTTCCAGTCAGGCCGTGACACTATTGATACCGTACTGAAAACCATCCTGCCATTTATGGCTTTCGTCTCAGCATTAATCGGCATCATCATGGCATCCGGCTTGGGCGACTTTATTGCCCATGGCTTAACACCGCTGGCCAGCAGCCCAATAGGATTAGTGCTCTTGGCACTGATTTGCTCCTTCCCACTGCTGTCACCATTCTTAGGCCCAGGAGCTGTTATTGCACAAGTTATCGGCGTATTGGTTGGGGTACAAATTGGTTTGGGGAATATTCCACCACAATTAGCCCTGCCAGCGTTATTTGCGATTAATGCTCAAGCGGCATGTGACTTTATCCCAGTCGGTCTGTCTCTGGCAGAAGCGAAGCAAGATACCGTCCGCGTAGGGGTTCCATCAGTACTGGTTGGCCGGTTCCTGACGGGTGCACCGACAGTATTGATTGCCTGGGCCGCATCAGCCTTTATTTATCAGTAAGACGTAGAACACCATAACAAAAATTTCTGTAATACATTCAACGGTTAAGGATGTACGTATGAATACTATTTATCAGACAACCATTATCAATATCGGCGACAGCGCCCGCGAGGCGCTGTTGGATGACATGCTCATCACCTTCCGTGAAGGAGCGCCTAAAGATATTGAAGAGTTCTGTTTTATCCACCAGCACAGCACCACCGATGGGGAGTTACAGGCGGGCAACATCATGGAACTGGCACAAAAGCGCTATGTCATCACTGCGGTAGGTGAAGTTGCTACCCAGAATCTACGCGAGCTAGGCCACGTGACAATCCGTTTTAACGGCGATGAGCAACCTGAATTCCCCGGCTCTATACATGTTATCGGCCCGACACCCAGTGATATTCCTGTCGGCAGCTCATTGAAATTTATTCGCTAATTTATTTATTCATTTATACCCAATGTCATTGAAGAAGTCGTAACACTCGAAATGGCGCCGAATCACTGACTCGCACCGGTGATTCGGCACTAACACCGCGGCAACATCAAGCACAGAGGGTATTGGAGGTGTATATGTCACAAGCACAAGTAGCAGTTGTTATCGGCGGTGGACAAACTCTGGGCGCATTCTTGTGCCATGGTCTGGCCGAGTCAGGTTATAAAGTGGCCGTTGCTGATTTAAATTCAGATAACGCACGGTTGGTCGCCGATCAGATTAATGCCGAGTATGGTGCTGGCAGCGCGCAAGGTTTTCAGGTTGATGCAACCAACGAAAACAGTGTGAAAATGCTGGCTGAAGCTGTCGATCAGAGTTTCCACCAGACAAATTTACTGGTTTACAGTGCCGGTATTGCCAAAGCCGCTCCCATTACTGACTTCCCTCTGGATGATTTCGACCGTTCATTGCAAGTGAATCTGGTGGGCTATTTCTTATGTGCCCGTGAGTTCTCCCGTTTGATGATTCGTGATGGTATTCCCGGCCGCATCATCCAAATCAACTCCAAATCAGGTAAAGTGGGCAGCAAGCACAACTCAGGTTACAGTGCCGCAAAATTTGGTGGTGTTGGTCTGACGCAGTCATTGGCACTGGATTTGGCAGATTACGGTATCACCGTGCATTCACTGATGTTAGGCAATCTGTTAAAATCGCCGATGTTCCAGTCACTTTTGCCGCAGTATGCAGCGAAATTGGGCATCAAACCGGAAGAAGTTGAAAAATACTATACCGATAAAGTGCCACTAAAACGTGGCTGCGATTACCAAGATGTATTAAACACTCTGCTGTTCTATGCCAGTGATAAAGCGGCCTACTGCACCGGCCAATCAATCAATATCACCGGCGGGCAGGTTATGTTTTAAAGCCCGTATAACGTTATTGACTCAAAGTTCTTGGTGTTACAGCGCAGCAGCGAACACCGCTGTAGCACCCAGAGCGCAGAGTAAAGAGGCAAAATATGACACCAACATCTGCACTAATTACCGTTGTTATTATTGCCTGGGTACTGCAAATCTTGCTCGGCTGGTGGCAAATCAATCGGTTTAACCGCGCTTTTGACCGATTATGTCAGCACAGTAAATCAGTCGGTGTGGGCCGTTCTGGTGGTCGATTTAAACCCAGAGTGGTGATGGCACTGGCTTTTGATGAAAATATGCGCGTCAGCGACAGCATGATCATGCGCGGAATCAGTGTTTTTGCCCGCCCGCGCACATTACCGCACCTTCATGGACTCCATCAGCAGGATTTAATCCCGGATGTGATCTTCCCTACGGATACCGCATGTCAAACTGCACTATCATTAGCGATTAAACCGAAATCATGATATTTTCACAATGAAAGTTATTCTTTTTCATGTGAAAGTTATGCCTGAAAAAGAGGCAATGGAAATACTTGAGCAGGAATCGTTATGAAACCAAAGCAGCGACAAGTCGCTATCCTGGAATACCTCCAGCAGCACGGTAAAACGGCCGTAGATCAACTCGCCGCCAACTTTTCAACGACGGGCACCACTATCCGTAAAGATTTAACTAGCCTTGAAAATGAAGGGGCGGTTATTCGAACCTACGGAGGAGTGGTATTAAATCGCGACGATGTTGAACAACCTATTGATCGTAAAACACATATTAATACCGAAAAGAAAAAACAGATTGCCAAAGCCGCCAGCAAATTGATTAAAGACGGTGATAGTTTGGTTTTTGATGCGGGCAGTACAGTACTGCAAATGGTGCCGCACCTGACAAAATTCAACAACATTACGGTGATGACCAATAGTCTGCACATCGTCAATGAGTTGGTTGAACTGGATAACGACCAAACCATCTTGATGCCAGGCGGCACTTACCGTAAAGGCTCCGCATCTTTTCACGGTAGTCTGGCAGAGTCCGCTTTTGATAAGTTTAGTTTTGATAAGCTATTTATTGGTGCAGATGGTGTTGATCTTAATGCCGGTGTCACCACGTTCAACGAAGTTTATCATGTCAGCACCGCAATGTGTCACGCCGCCAGCCACATTATCCTGTTGGTTGACTCTTCCAAATTTGGCCGTAAAAGCCCCAATGTCGTTTGTCCACTCAGTGCCGTCGATACCCTAATTACTGATAAAGGCATTAGCGACGAATATTTTCAGGCACTATTGAAAATGGGCATTAACATCATTCTGGTTGATAAAGATGACTAATCCACTGATTACCTATGCCCGTGAAACACTGGAGATTGAGCTGACTGAAGCTCAACGTTTGTTATCGCGGTTAGATGATAATTTTGTCCGCGCCTGTGAATTATTGCTGGCTTGTACCGGTAAGGCCGTCGTTTCCGGTATTGGCAAATCCGGTCATATCGGTAAAAAAATCGCCGCTTCACTGGCCAGTACCGGCACCCCCGCCTTCTTTGTTCATCCCGCGGAAGCATTACACGGGGATCTGGGCATGATTGGCCCACAGGACGTGCTAATTTTTATCTCCTATTCAGGTCGAGCCAAAGAGTTAGACTTGATCCTACCTTTGTTAGCCGATAGCCATATTCCGGTCATTGCGATTACTGGGGGGAAAGAGTCGCCATTAGCGCAGGGCGCCGCCTGTGTGCTGGATATCAGTGTTGAGCACGAAGCCTGCCCAATGGGGTTAGCACCAACATCCAGCGCAGTGAACACTCTGATGATGGGTGATGCATTGGCAATGGCATTAATGCGCCATCGCGGTTTCAATGCAGAAGACTTTGCCCGTTCGCACCCCGGTGGCAGTTTGGGCGCGCGGCTGCTTAATCGCGTTCATCATTTAATGAGAACCGGTGATCGCCTGCCAGTAGTCAATGAATCCGACACTGTCATGGAAGCCATGCTGGAGTTGAGCCGTACCGGGTTGGGTCTGGTGGCCGTTTGTGATCCACAACAGCGAGTGGTCGGTGTCTTTACCGATGGTGACTTACGCCGCTGGCTGGTTAAGGGCGGAACACTGCAGCAACCTCTCGCGGGCGCAATGACTCGCCCAGGCTACCGATTACCAGAACAATGGCGTGCCGGCGAAGCGCTGGAAGCGCTGCATCAGCACCATATCAGTGCTGCACCGGTAGTCAATCTGGATGGGAAGTTGGTTGGCGCGATTAATCTGCATGATCTGCATCAGGCCGGAGTGGGCTGACTCTGACACGCCCAGATCACTGGAGCATGGTAATTGAGGAAAATTATCATGCTCCGCGCGATAAATTAGTGCCAGTTTGGATCTTGTTGTAACTGATTTTTCAGCATGGCTTGCACGCGCTCATCAGGGCGGCCCAACCATTGGTATGTCGCAAACTGGCTTGGGTTATCGAGTGCTTGTGGCTTATCATCTACCGAAACCCGCATCCCCCACGCCTGCCAAACTTGTTTCTTATCCTGACTGAATGCAACCCACATAAATTGATTGCTGCAATCATGAGGTTTGCAGATTCGCCCCACTTTGTACACCTTCCCTTCCCATGTAATGACCTCATACGGTGCGGATGTCCCAACCCCTTTGCGCGCCCACGCTGGCAAGTTTTTCTGGCTCTTCACCATTTTTTGCCAACTGTTTTTATAAACCGGCTGTTGCAAAAGATCGGCGGTGGTCGGAAGCGGCTTGGCAGATGCAGTTTGCGCTGACGCCACAGAGGTCGCTGGCTGCGCAATAGCCCAGGAGCTTGCGCTGAGTATTGCTGCTGCAACAAGACAATGGAGGGCTTTGTGACCTTTCATTATCGAAAATCCTTATTATTTGATTGATCTACTCGCCGGGCCTTGAACTAGCCTCTGTGCAATGAATTTGCAGGCGTGATGTTAGTTTGCATGTCTAGGACCACTAACTGTAGAAAAAGTTGATCCATAGCACGATTTTTCATCCTAATTCTCGGTATACCACAATCTGTATGACAGGTTGATGTAAGCTATAAACCAGATAATGATGAGTCGATCACCCTCTCGTCCATAAACTTTCGAAGAAGGCCATAGCATGTTGACCCTTGAGTTACCCGAAGCTCCCGAGAAACTGTATTACTCTGCCGGGGATGCCCATCCACTGGATAAGCTTGAGAGCGATAAAATCATCCAAATGGTGATAGATCTGGATGTCGCCAACTCAGACAGTGAACACTATGTCACTGGTTGGATGGGGCTAAACAGCGTGGTTGTGGTACGGAATTATCAGAACAAACGTGGCACCGCAAATGGCTTTGTGGTGAATAAAGGGGACAGCTATCGGCTCAGTATCCAGTCGATTGAATTTCGTATTCCTAAAATGGTGCTGTGGATGAGTTTTCGCCGTAAGCCGCGCACGATGGAGTTAATCACTTATGAAACACTGGGTGACCAACCCAGTGGGATGCAGCAGTACCGCAATATTCTTGATGAAGAATTACGCCAACAGTTGGATGATGACTGGCGCGAATTGAATGATTATCTGGGTGCTGCTTGCTGGCAGTTAGAACATGATACTCCGCTGTGGCAGCAAGCACATCAAGACATCACCGCAGATGCAATCAGCCAACTGGCGGCGGCCCCTATTTTCAAGACCAAACATTTGCAAGCTGATGGCGATTATACGGGTTTCTGGGCTGGGGAATATTTCTTTGCCATTAGGCAGCCAACAACAGAAAATCCATTACCTGCAGTACAAATTTCCTGGCGAGAAAATGAAAAAGAGATTGGCAGCTATCAGTTTGACCTCATAAAGGACGAAGCTGGCGAGCCAAAACTGTCACTGCGTATTCGCCCGCGTAAAGGGGCCGATAGCTACCTTCTGAATCGTTTTGATGCACATCATCTACAGCGCGCCATGGCGATGTTTGCAATGACACAGCGTTATTTGCTGGCACAGATAGCGGATATCAATTAAATACAGCATTTAATGTGTTTAATAATAAAGTTTGTAATAAGGCCGAGATACTCGGGCCTAGCACAGCGTGGGGCACTCCGGTGGCTTACGCCACTACGACTCCAATCACTGTGCTCTCCCTAAAAATTGACTTTATCAATCAGCAGCCTGACTTAATTATGTTCAACACAATATCAAATCATTGGCACATGAACGCCGCTAACACCGCGGCAATGTCAAGGATGAAGGATATATCCAAAATCATTGGCATTGCGGCAAGGCAGCAAGTGAATAAGTCCCGATGAGCTTACTTGAGTAAGTGATTCGGGCGCATGAACGCCGCTAACACCGCGGCAATGTCAAGGATGAAGGATATTACCACCATTGATGAAAATGGTGCACCGGCCCAATCCCCTCACCCACTTCAAGGCTATCGGCCTGCTCCAAAGCCCCTTGTAAATATTGCTTGGCGGCATTCGTCGTATCTGCCCAATTGGTGTACCGGGGGCGCAATGCTGCCAGTGCTGCAGATAACGTACACCCCGTCCCGTGGGTATGTCGGGTGTCAACCCGACGAGTGACAAAGCGCTGTTCGCTGTCTGGGGTAAACAGCCAGTCTGGGCTGTCTTTACCATTTAAGTGGCCCCCTTTCATCAATACACCTTGGCAGCCTAATGCCAGCAGCGCCCGCCCTTGTTCACACATTTCTTGCTCATCTCTCGCTGGTTGAGAATCAAGTAATGCTGCTGCTTCCGGCAAATTAGGTGTAATCAAGGCAACCTGAGGCAACAGTAATCGGCGTACCGCATCGACAGCCTCTGGTGCCAGTAGTGGGTCACCACTTTTGGCGACCATCACAGTGTCTAATACCACAAATGGGATGGGATAACGGCGCAGTTGAGTGGCAACAATATCGACAATATCTGCATTTGCCAGCATACCTATTTTGGCGCTATCAATGCGTACATCGCTTAAAACGGAATCTAATTGAGCCGCCACAAAAGCAGGTTCGATAGAATAGACCGACTGCACGCCACGGGTATTTTGCGCCACCAATGCGGTGATAACGCTGGTGCCATAGGCCTGTAATGCAGAAAATGTTTTCAGGTCAGCTTGAATTCCAGCACCACCACTTGGGTCTGTCCCTGCAATCGTGAGTGCATTAATGCGTTTCATAAATACGCCCTCACACTCGGGTGTCGAGCGA
This sequence comes from Yersinia vastinensis, assembly GCF_044905075.1. Lineage (NCBI taxonomy): Bacteria > Pseudomonadati > Pseudomonadota > Gammaproteobacteria > Enterobacterales > Yersiniaceae > Yersinia > Yersinia vastinensis. The sequence goes on along the minus strand of NZ_CP173260.1, from coordinate 1,236,774 downwards.
AGGATGAGGTACGAAAGGGGATAACTGAAGAAAAAACGGCAGGTTGAACGAACATATTCCTCCTAACCGGCGGTCAAGAAGGCGGTACACTGCGATACCGAGACTTCCCTACGCTGGCATAATCCAGATCAGGTAATACGGGTAATATCTCAGCCTTATCACTGTTTGTGACAGGCACCCCGAGTCAGAATTGTTATTATCACTAGCAGGTGATAGAAGATCAATCATGTATTGGCTAGCGTAATGATAAATCCGATAAATACGCCCTATCTTGGAGGTATTACCACAGGATGAGTATCAACATTCGTGAGTATGACAAGAGTGACCGCCCGTTTCTGCGCAGCTTGTATTTAGCATCACGCCGCGCGGCATTCACTTGGCTGGACGAAGAGCGTTTTCATCTAGAAGATTTTGACCGCTCCACGATGGGCGAAACTGTTCTGGTGGCTATCGAGGGTGATAAACACGTCGGTTTTGCTTCCATCTTCATGGAAGAAAGCTTTCTGCATAATTTGTTTGTTGATCCCAGAATACAGCATCGCGGGGTGGGCAAAGCGTTATTACAAGCAGCGCAAAACCTATTTAACAGCCATGGTTCATTAAAATGTTTGGCAAAAAACCAGCATGCGTTAGCATTTTATCAAAAACAAGGTTGGATCGCCATTGCGACCGGTAAAAGCAATGACGGCGATTACATTTTAATGCATTGGCATAATGAAAAGATTAAATAACTTTATATCTGTATAGGATGAAAACCAGATAAAAACCTGAATAGTAAATTTGAATTTATTCAATACAATAGATTTTCAATTCAGTTAATTTTAAAAGGACTATTTATGGGCCCTATGTCAAATGCACCGAACCTTACAACAACGCATACCTATCAATAAAATAGTGTATCATCAGAAAAAAACAACCACAGTGAAATATTAGAAAGCAGAAAACATGCAATAGAACATATTATAAATTCAATCAGTCACGCCGCGACTCCCCAATTCGAACCAGAAGACACCGTTGGGAAGTTAGGTGATAGAAAAGTAATCCAGCTTAACTCGGTTAAATTAGAAAGTGGCGAGGAACAATATTACGTCAAGGCAAACATGGGAAGCCCACAAATTTCCGACCTTATGAATAAAAATGTAACATCATTTAAATTCAGTCAGTTAGATACAGATAATAGTCAAGTAAATAAGGTGGTATTTATTTTTGACCCTGATATTTCCTTTGACACCATCCCATCAATTAAGAGACTTTTCACCTATGACACTCGAGTTGAAAATGAAATAAATTATATATCCTGTGGCGGAGGGGTGCGTTTTAATTTAAATGAAGAAAAACTTAGCTCTGACAGAATAAATAAAAAAGCACATACACTAAACGACATAATATTAAACGAAGAAAACAAGTCAAACCTGATTATGCAATTACGAAACTGCGTATCCAACAGCTTACATTGCAATAATGAACAGGCAGTGAAAATTAGCGAGGAATTCCCTAATTTTTTTGATAGTATGAATAATGTAACACCAAACTTGCAGATAAATGCTCATAAACTGGCGAACGAACTTGAAAAGAGCAATTAACGAAAACTCAAAAGGGAGCCTCAGCTCCCTTATATTTTTATAAATAATGAGCGAAATTACTCTCCGCGCAATGTTTTGACATCATCAGCTTTGATATTCAGTGCCGGTTGCCCAAACTGTTGCAGCAAATAATTACTCAAACTCACCACCTGTTCATCCGTCAATGTGTTTGCAAAACCCGGCATAAATACCTCGCCCTCATTAGTTTTACGCGACACGCCGTGGAGAATCACATTAATCAGGTTATTCGGCGCTGATGCCCCCACCACAGAATTCTTCATTAAAGATGGATAGTAACCATCTTTCACTCCGCCCCCTGTAAACCCATGACAAGAAGCACAGTTCCCCAGATACAGGCGCGCACCGTCAGTGGTGTTATCTGCCATGAAAGGCATGCCGCGTAATGTATTGACGCTAGTCGCTGCTTGCCCCCAATCCGAGCGACTCTTGGTTTCATCGTCCGGGTTGAGTGGTTTCAGTGTTCGCAAGTAAACCGCCATAGCATTCAGATCACTGTCAGTCAGATGTCGGGTACTGTTTTCAATCACTTCGGCCATTGGCCCGGCAGCCTGGGCTTTGCCATCAACATGGCCGTTACGCAGGTATTGCACAATCTGCTCCTGACTCCAGCCGCCAATCCCGGCATGGGGGTCTGAGGTAATATTGAATGCCGTCCAGCCATCGACCTCTGTGCCTGCATAAGCTTTACTGTCTTTCATTCCCATCGTGATATTGCGTGGCGTGTGACATTCACCACAGTGCCCTAACGCCTCGACAAAATAAGCGCCTTGATTCCACTGCGCATCTTTACTGCTATCTGGTTCAAAACGCTGTCCGTCGAAGTTCACCAGATTCCAAAACCACAATCCCCAGCGCTGATTAAAGGGGAACGGCATATCATTCTCACGGTTTGGTTGATGCACTGCAGGCAGGCTGAATAGATAGGCTTTAATGGCCTTGACGTCATCATCTTTCAGCAAAGTATAGGAGGTGTAAGGGAATGCCGGGTAGAGATTTTCGCCGTTTTTGCCTTTCCCTTCATGTAATGCACGCAAAAACTCCTCATCCGTCCAACCACCAATTCCCGTTTCTTTGTCGGGCGTAATGTTCGGCGAATATAACGTGCCCATCGGGGTTTTAAACGCCAAGCCACCGGCAAAAGGTTTGCCGTCTTTGGTGGTATGACAGGCCACGCAGTCAGCGGCTTTGGTGAGATATTCACCGCGCGCAATTAAATTAGCGTCAGCACTGGCATACCCGCTGATGGCGAATCCTAATGCAACCAGCAGGGGTTTCACTGAGTGACCCAGGTTTTGTTTTGTCATCTTACACCTCGGCCTTTAATGTTTCAGCGATACGCAGAGAGAGCGCGGCAATGGTCAGAGTACAATTCACTGACCCCACCGTTGGCATCACACTGCTACTGGCGATAAACAAATTTTTATGGTCATGGGTACGGCAATCACTGTCCACCACAGAGTCTTTCGGATCATTGCCCATAATAGTGGTGCCGGTAATATGGTTGTTATTGGCAAAATTATTATGGAACTGAACTTCAGTGCCCCCCATTAACTTCGCCGCCTCAGCATAGACTTGTTGGGTGTGCACCGCACTTTTGCGAACATAATCATCCATCGCATAGTAAAACTCGGGTTTTGGGATACCGATGGCATCTTTTTCTGTCGTGCTGGGAATAATGCGATTTTCCACGTGAGGCAGAATTTCGTGGAAACTATCGAATTGCACAAAGCGCGCTGCCCGATCACGAATTTTGGCGTCAAGCTGCGGCCCCAGTTGCAAATCACCTTGTTTAAGCTGCTCAATAGTGACTTGGTCCGTGCGTGACAAGTTAGATAAATGGATCTTTTTCGCTGCATACTCAGCGCGGAAAGCCCCATCACGGAATCCAATTAACGAGGTCATCTCTTGCGGCCCGCGCCCCGGCCAGAGGGGTTCATTAGCCATAAAGGTAACGCCAGTCCCCGGATGGTCCATCAGGTTGCGCCCAACCATATCTGAACTGTTCCCGATACCAAGTGGATTTTTATCACTGGTTGACATCAACATCAGCTTTGGAATTTCGATACCATTGGCCGCCAACACAAAATACTTACCTTCAGCACGATGTTCATTGCCTTGCGCATCTTTAAACAGTGCGGCGGTAATCTGCTGCTGGTCGTTCACTTCCAACTTATAGACCACCGCTTGTGGGCGTACGATAGCTCCAGCACGTTCTGCTTTTTCAACATGGGTGATGCCGTTATACATGGCACCAATCGGGCAAATTGGCATGCAGTTATTGTTGCCGCAGCAGGTAGGACGGCCATCGTAAGGGCGACTATTTCGGGCAACAGGCTCTGTTACCACATGAAAAGGGCTACCATTAAAATTGTGGCTATTTAATACTGTTTTGATGCGCTGTTCATTCCAAGATAGCGGCAGCGGGGCCATCGGATAAGGCTCACTGCGGGGTGAACCTAAATCTTCATCGCTCGGCCCCCACACGCCTAATTCCTGTTCTGCGCGGAAATACCACTTTTCCAATGCCGCATACTCAATCGGCCAATCGCGCCCTACGCCATAAACTGTTTTTAGCTTGAAATCATTCGGTAGGAAACGCCAAGCTGATGCAGCCCAATGCCAGGTAGTACCGCCAACAGCCCGGATATACTGTACATCGTAAGGATGTTCACCCTTTTGAATCAGATAGTTATTATTAGGATTAGATTCCGGATGGGGAGCATAAGGTGTTGAAGGGTAAGGTGCCATATTGTCTGACTTATCAGGCTGATTGCGGAAATTCTCCACTATTTCCCAACGTGAAAGACGTGGACCCGCCTCCAAAACCAAGACAGATTTTCCGGCCATGGCTAATTGATGAGCCACTAATCCACCCGCAACGCCCGAGCCAATAACGACGATGTCCGCCTTAAGTGTGTCAGCCATAAATGTATTCTCCAAAATTATAAGGCGACATCAGGCTTTGCAGCCCAGTATCCAGGTTTATTCGGGCAATAAGAGCGAATAACCAACACATCGGATACCGCATCGAACATCAACGCATTTTCATAGCTGATAACAGCAGCGTCAGTCCCTTCACCAATCACGCCGACATACCAACCTTGTAAAATCTGACGAGCAATTTGCTGTTGTAGTGACGACCACTGATCGGGTTCACCGGCAGGCAAGGGTTGCAATAAAGCCAGTTTCTGGTCAAAACCACCGATTTTACCCAGCAAGACCTGATAAATACGCTGGCCTACCTGTGCATTAAGCTGGCGTTTTCCGGTCAGTGCCCGGGACACCAACATGAATCGTTCCAAATTCTGCGGTGAACTTTGGGTAGATGCGGCGAAAGCATCCAGAGAGAGAGGATTCATCAGGCTACTAACCAGCCCGACACCGACATACCCCAGCAAACGACGGCGTGAAATACCGCGCACCTGAGGTATCGGAGAGAGAGTGACCGACATGTTTTTTCTCCACAAAAGAGCACGCGCGCAGTATTCATCCGTTACATTTATGGACATGCTGTTAAGAGACATGGCGTTAACAGATGCGGGTTACTGCGAGCTAAACTACCGTGCGGTTTACGCAGCAGCAGTGGCAATCTTGACTAATAATGAATGGATTCCTCGCCTTGTTGGCGATGTGAATTATAAAATGAAGATGTTAAACATTTAGTTTAGTTGTAAAGATTCGTCAAGATTATACCGCCCTCAATGAGAGGGTAAAGTTAAATGTGATGTGAGTCACATTTCGTAACTATACCGACTAATTTTTCCCCCACTCGATTAATACATCAACACGGTTAAGGACATAGGCAACTTGATCCCAAATTTTGGGGTTTTTAGTTGAGTCTTCATTACGCAAAAACGCGACTAATAGTGTTTTAACTTGTTGTAATGCGGCATTGTCAGCCAACGAGCCACTATTTTGTGCAAAAAGACGCGCTAATGTTGTTGCTTGCTGTCGCAGAGCAGTAGCCACAGCACCATGATTAAGTGACGCATTCATTATTTGTGATAACACCCAAGGTATATAGAAACGGCAAAGACTCGCCTTCAGTACGTTATAATCCGTTGAGGACCAAGATGTATTTAGCCCACCGCAAAGAGTGCCATTATTTTGTGCTCTGGCACTCATTTCACAGACTCCCTTTTCCACATCGAGTACATGCATCAGTGATTCATTACCAATAAATATTGCATCTTGAGGTTTTCGTTCATTAAAATCGACAGCCAGACCAATACGCTCCCCTAATTTAGGGCCGGTTAAAGCACCACGAAAAGTCACTCTTTGCGGTTTATCATTAATATAAAAGTGCAAAACTTTATTTTCATGACCATTAACTAAGTAACGATAACCTTGATCTGGCATAAAATACCATCGGTGCGTATACATATTATAAGCGGTGCCATTATCACAGCGAAATGAAATTGAGTCATCACTATAACTACTGCGATTATAGGTGAAGGAAACGGGTGAGCCACCTTCACTCTTATTATTGACTAACGAAAGGCAGGATGCCTCGGTTAACATTCCTTCTTCATTTGATTTATTATAAGCAATCAAATATTGCGTTTCAGCATTATAGTAAACATCCCACCGTTTTTTCTCATCTGAACCCCAATAGATATTAATATCATCAAGCTCATCTAAATGATGGAAAACAGCATCACGATGCCCTACGTCATTTAGCATTTCAAACGTTTCTTTATATTGTAGAAATGGCCTAACTGCAGATGATTTTAATTTTTCAATGTATTGATCATCAAACCATATTGTATCTATATCCATTTCATCTTCAGGATAGTAACTCCTCACTCTTCGGCCTGAGAGATGATTGACTAAACTCTCCCTGGCATTTAAATCAACATAAAATCCTTTTTCATCCAATAACAGAGGAGTACCCGTTCCCTGATTGACTAATACATTTTTCCCTTCTATTTTTTTGGGGAGCCAACGTTGACCTAGATTAGAAAAGTCACAATAAGAAAAGGTAACCTCAGCACTTAACTTATTCTTTCGTCGATCTGTCGTATGCAAGCAATAGAGATTACGGTCAAACCCTTGCCCGGTGAATGCTGTCATAATTTGCCCAGCATGGCTGTAAAATATAGATGAACTTTGCCCGTCAGCATCTGTAGGATGATGTTTTCGAGTTAGGATAATGCTGTGCCCATGGCTAATATAGTAATTATAGCCAAAATATTTTTCTGGAAATAAATCTGAATGGTAATTAAATACGATTCGTTTACTGGCTGGATATAATGTTTTTGGCAATACACGATAAGAGCTGATATCTGACATTAATCCATACTTTCTCAAATCATCAGCATTAGTATCTTGATAGAGTGATTTTGCATTTCCGGTAAATGAAAAATCACTGAATATATCGACCTGAATATTTAAGGGAATTTTAATAGAGGATATATTATTATTCCACTGACTAAATAGCCATTCATCCTCCGTATAATATGGCACACAAAACCTTTTAGAATCACTTCTTTCAACATAATTATCAGCAGAATAAAAACAGACATTGTCATCATTAAAATGATCGGACATTGCATTGAGTGAGATGAAAACTAATACATATAATATCTTACCTGATTGATTAATATCCATATTTCACCTTTAAACACAAGCAAAAATAAACATGCTTTTTTTTGCATGACCCAGTGTGTAGTGACTTACTTTTTCATCCTCTCATAGAGAGACTTAAGTGAATAGAATAATCCACAGAGAATTAACTCATTTTTTATTGACAATAAAATATAAAAACAAAAAATAGTTTTTATACTGACAAAAACATAAAACAAAAAGCCTCTGAAATATCAGAGGCTTCCATTCAATTACATAAAACTATGCTATCGAGAAAAAACGATATTTATTCCCACTCGATCGTTGCTGGTGGCTTACCACTGATATCGTAAACTACACGGGAAATACCATTCACTTCATTAATGATGCGATTTGAAACGCGACCAAGGAAGTCGTATGGCAGATGCGCCCAATGTGCGGTCATGAAATCGATAGTTTCAACGGCGCGCAGTGACACAACCCAATCGTATTTACGACCATCGCCCATCACACCAACTGAACGAACCGGCAGGAAGACCGTAAAGGCTTGGCTAACTTTATTGTACAAGTCCGCTTTATGTAGCTCTTCAATAAAGATGGCATCCGCGCGGCGCAGCAAATCGCAATACTCTTTCTTCACTTCGCCCAACACACGTACACCAAGGCCCGGCCCCGGGAATGGATGACGGTACAGCATGTCGTATGGCAGGCCCAATTCCAGACCAATTTTACGGACTTCGTCTTTAAACAACTCTTTCAGCGGCTCTACCAACCCAAGTTTCATCTCTTTTGGTAAACCACCCACATTGTGGTGAGATTTAATCACATGAGCTTTACCGGTAGCAGATGCAGCAGACTCAATCACGTCTGGATAGATAGTACCCTGTGCCAGCCACTTCACTTGCTCTTGTTTACAGGCTTCTTCATCGAACAATTCAACAAATACGCGACCGATGATTTTACGTTTTGCTTCTGGCTCATCAACACCCGCCAGTGCCGCGAGGAAACGGTCTTCTGCTGCAACATGGACAATGTTCAGACCGAATTTATCGCCAAACATCTCCAAGACTTGTTCCGCTTCGTTCAGGCGAAGTAAGCCGTTATCAACAAACACGCAAGTCAGGCGTTTACCAATAGCACGATGCAGCAGCATTGCAGTGACGGATGAGTCAACACCACCTGATAGCCCTAGGATGACATGGTCTTCACCGATTTGCTCACGCAGGCGAACAACAGCATCTTCAATGATAGTAGCCGGGGTCCACAATGCTTCACAGGCGCAGATATCCAGAACAAAACGTTCTAACAAGCGTTGGCCTTGCTTGGTATGGGTCACTTCAGGATGGAACTGTACACCGTAAAAATGTTTTTCTTCGTTGGCCATAATGGCAAACGGGCAGGTATCTGTGCTGGCAACCGTCACAAAATCAGATGGGATTGCCGTGACTTTGTCACCATGGCTCATCCAAACATCCAGCACCGCTTCGCCGGCTGGATTGATAGCATCTTTGATATCACGAATCAGTGCACATTCAGTTTTAATTTCAACCTGTGCATAACCGAACTCGCGCTGATTAGAGCCTTCAACTTTGCCGCCTAACTGGGTTGCCATGGTCTGCATGCCGTAGCACACACCTAATACCGGCACACCCGCAGTGAAAACATAATCTGGCGCGCGCGGACTATCATGCTCCGTGGTGCTTTCAGGGCCACCAGAAAGAATGATACCGCTTGGATTAAACTCACGGATCTGGGCTTCGGTCACGTCCCACGCCCATAGCTCACAATAGACACCGATTTCACGAACACGGCGCGCGATTAACTGGGTGTATTGCGAACCGAAATCAAGAATAAGGATGCGATGTTTATGAATATTTTTTGTCATGTGCGGCATGTTCCACAAGTTTTTAATAAAATAATTGAAAGCATTTCCGTGGCATAACCAAGAACTTGGTTAGCGCCCGCAGCACAGTATGCGCAATTGACACCCAGTCAATAAGCAATACGAGCTGCGGGCGATGTCCATATTCGCCGGTTTACGCCCCTGAAATTAGCCCATGCGATAGTTTGGTGACTCTTTAGTAATCGTCACATCATGCACATGGCTTTCTTGAATACCTGCACCACTGATGCGAACAAACTCAGCTTTGGTGCGTAATTCATTGATGGTGCCACAGCCGGTCAAACCCATACATGAACGCAGGCCTCCCATTTGCTGATGCACAATCTCTTTCAACAAACCTTTATATGCCACGCGCCCTTCGATACCCTCTGGCACCAATTTGTCGGCCGCATTATCGGTCTGGAAATAGCGGTCTGAAGATCCTTTGGACATAGCACCCAAAGAACCCATACCGCGATAAGATTTGAATGAACGCCCCTGATAGAGTTCGATTTCACCTGGAGATTCTTCAGTACCTGCCAGCATGGAGCCGACCATCACACAGGACGCGCCTGCTGCAATGGCTTTAGCAATATCGCCAGAGAAACGAATACCGCCATCGGCAATCACCGGGATCCCAGTACCTTCCAATGCTTCAACCGCATCAGCAATAGCCGTTATCTGTGGAACACCAACACCGGTCACGATACGAGTCGTACAGATTGAACCAGGGCCGATACCCACTTTAACTGCGCTAACACCCGCATCAGCCAAGGCTTTAGCCCCAGCCCCAGTCGCGACATTACCGCCAACAATTTGCAGGTTAGGATATTTAGCACGAGTTTCGCGGATACGTTGCAGAACGCCTTCAGAGTGACCATGAGATGAGTCAATCAACAAAACATCGACGCCAGCAGCAACCAGAGCATCGATACGCTCTTCATTACCCGCACCGGCACCAACCGCAGCACCGACACGCAGACGGCCATGCTCGTCTTTACAAGCATTAGGTTTGCGCTCTGCTTTTTGGAAGTCTTTTACAGTGATCATGCCGCGCAGATGGAAGCTATCGTCCACAACCAACGCTTTTTCGACACGTTTTTCATGCATTTTTTGCAGAACAACTTCGCGAGCTTCGCCTTCTTTAACCGTAACCAAACGCTCTTTCGGTGTCATAACCGCCGTCACGGGTTGGTCCAGATCAGTAACAAAGCGAACATCACGGCCAGTAATGATCCCAACCAGTTCGTAATCTTCGGTCACGACCGGATAACCGGCAAAACCATTACGGGCGGTCAGTTCTTTAACTTGGCGGAGAGTGGTGGTTGGTGTCACTGTTTGTGGCTCGGTAACAACGCCACTTTCATGTTTTTTCACCCGACTGACTTCTTCAGCCTGGCGCTCAATGGACATATTTTTGTGGATGAACCCTAAACCGCCCTCTTGTGCCAGCGCAATGGCCAGACGAGACTCGGTTACGGTATCCATTGCTGCGGACAGCATAGGGATATTCAGGCGGATAGTTGCAGTCAGTTGAGTACCAAGTTCTGCCGTATTAGGCAAGACTGTGGAGTGGGCTGGAACCAGGAGAACGTCGTCAAATGTTAGAGCTTCTTTCGCGATACGTAGCATGGGCAATATCTCACCAAGGTGAATGTAAAAAGATAAAATATTGCCGTGGCATTATACAGAGCGTAATCGGTTGCCTCCAGCACTTTCTCATTATTTTTCTTGCCAAGCAGTTTGAGGCAGGTAATATCGATCAATTAAGTGCTTGTTTAAAAACTTGATCCAGGTCACATGTCACAATCTTCTGCGCCATCAATTTTTACTGTCAGCCGCCTGAATCAGACGGTGCGACAACTGCTGGAAATGGAAATGGGCCTGATTTGGCTCACTGCCGAGATTTCCAACTTCTCGCAGCCTTCGTCTGGTCACTGGTATTTCACCTTGAAAGATGACCGGGCGCAGGTGCGTTGCGCGATGTTCCGCAACAGTAATCGCCGGACAACTTTTCGTCCGCAAAATGGCCAGCAAGTGTTGGTCAGGGCCTCAATTACGCTGTATGAACCGCGCGGCGATTACCAATTAATTGCAGAAAGCATGCAACCCGCCGGTGACGGATTACTGCAACAACAGTTTGAGCAACTTAAACAGCAACTCGCCGCTGAGGGGCTTTTTGACCAGAGCCACAAGCAATCACTGCCTAATCCGGCTAAACAAGTCGGGGTTATTACTTCATCCAGCGGTGCCGCACTGCACGATGTTTTACAGGTTTTACAACGCCGTGATCCTTCACTGCCAGTCATTATTTACCCGACCCCCGTGCAAGGCGTCGATGCTCCTGTGCAAATTGTCCGTGCGATTCAATTAGCTAACTTGCGTGGTGAATGCGATGTGTTAATCGTCGGGCGTGGTGGCGGTTCACTGGAAGACTTATGGAGTTTTAACGACGAACGAGTGGCTCGTGCCATCTTTAACAGCCGCATTCCTATTGTCAGTGCCGTCGGCCATGAAACCGATGTCACTATTGCTGATTTTGTCGCTGACCTACGCGCCCCAACGCCTTCAGCTGCCGCAGAACTAATCAGCCGCAACCAAATCGAGTTAGTTAGGCAAATACAGGGGCAGCAACAGCGAATGGAAATGGCGATGGATTACTATCTGGCGCAACGCAGCCAACAATTCACTCGCCTTGAGCACCGGCTCCAACAGCAGCACCCGCACCTGCGCCTTGCTCGCCAACAGACGCTTTTGTTGAAGTTGCAACGCCGGTTGGAAGAGAGTGCACAAGCGCAGATTCGCCAGTTAAGTCGACGCACTGAACGCCTTGGGCAACGTTTGGTTCAGGTTCAGCCGCAAAACCAAATTCACCGTTATAACCAACGTGTACAGCAGCAGGAATATCGTTTACGTCAGGCATTAGAACGCCAACTCAATGGCTATCGCCAACGCTTTGGCATCGCCTGTTCGCAATTGGAGACGGTCAGCCCATTGGCGACACTGGCCCGTGGCTACAGTGTCACGCAAACCCCTGAGGGCTCATTACTCAAAACCACCAAGCAAGTGCAGGCTGGCGATAAGTTAACGACCCGATTGCAAGATGGTTGGGTGGAAAGTGAAATCACTCACATCAATGTGGCAAAAAAAACACGTCAGCGTAAAGCAGCAAAATAACGCCAAACCGCCCGGCGTTGTCATTCAATAAAAGCCCTGCCGGCTATCACACCGTCGGCAGATAGCTAAAGTGGACGCGGCTTTTCGAAATCAGCCCATGACCCTGCTGACAAAAATAATCAACCGCACCACAAGCTTTCAACACTTGCAGCGGTTTGCCACAATCAGGGCAATCCGCCTGCTGCTGATAGTTGCCATGACAGTTAGAACAATGAAAGTGATCACTCACTTGCACCATAACCTGTTGGCAAACTGGACATAACGCTTCCATAATTTCTCTCCTAGGTGTTTGTCAAAATTTACATCACGCCCAATGAACGTAAGAAATAAATCCCCAGTGCTGTAGTGAAAAATGACCCCACAGTAGTGAGAGCGATAATGTTCGCAGCCAATACCGCATTCCCTCCCATCGCCCGAGTCATGACATAGCTACCTGCGGCGGTTGGCGTCGCAGAAAAGAGGAAAATAATCCCTAAGGTTGCACCACGGAACCCCATCAGTAAACCACCCAGCGTCATTAAGATAGGCACCACAAATAGTTTTGCTGTTGAGGATAACGCCGCTACATTGGAGGAGCGGAACATGGCATGCCAATCAAGGCTTGCTCCGGTACAGAGCAATGCCAGTGGAAGTGCCAAGGCTGAGATATAACTGCCAGTTTGTGCAATCACTTGAGGAATAGGTAAATAGGTTCGAGCATAAACCACACCACACAGTAAACCAATAATCAGTGGGTTAGTGACAATACTGCGCAACAGTGCCAATTTACTGATTTTCCCACCCTGCCCAGTTTGCAAGCTGCGGGTCAGCGTTATAACTGACAACATATTGAATAATAGTACAGTCACTGTCAGATACATTGACCCCAGCGCCACGCCTTCATCACCATAGGCGGTCATAGCGAACGCTAACCCCATAATCGCTGTATTGGCCCTAAAACCGCCCTGCACAAACACGCCGCGTTCTCTCGGGTCTTTGACTAACCACTTAGCTGCAACCTCAAGCAATAAAAAGGTCACTAAGGTGCCAACCGCGCCATAGATAGCCAAAGGCAAGTTATCCATCAGATTGACGTGATTGGTGGCAACGCTGAAGAACAGCAGACAGGGAAGCGCCAAATTGAAAACTAACTTGGTTGCACCATCGCAGAAACGGTCATCCATCAGACCAAAGCGCCGTAATAGCACACCGAGCAACATCATCAATAAGCTGGGGACGGTGACACTAAACGCAAAACTCCAGGTTTCCCAAGACATGGCTGACGTTCAACTCCTTTTGTTTACCGCTAAGTGGTTCAGAATGTAGATTAGCCAAAAATGCAAAAAGCGCGGAATACCCGCGCTTTGCTGTTATTACTTCGCTTTTTTCAGATGCGACATCAAACGTTTACGCTTACGCATCTGGTTTGGCGTCAAGGTATTGCGCTTACCTGCAAACGGGTTCTCACCCTCTTTAAACTGAATACGGATTGGCGTCCCCATCACTTTCAGTGAACGGCGGAAGTAATTCATCAGATAACGTTTATAAGAATCTGATAAATCAGTCACCTGATTGCCATGGATAACCACGATAGGTGGGTTATAACCACCGGCATGCGCATATTTCAATTTCACACGACGGCCACGCACCAATGGAGGCTGATGATCTTCTTCTGCCATTTGCATAATGCGGGTCAGTAAGGAAGTCCCCACACGCCGGGTAGAACAGTCATAGGCTTCCTGTATAGATTCAAACAGGTTGCCGACACCACTACCGTGCAAGGCAGAAATGAAGTGAATGCGGGCAAAATCAACAAAGCCAAGGCGCAGGTCAAGCATATCTTTAACCTGTGTGCGGGCTTCTTCTGTCATGCCATCCCATTTATTGACCGCAATAACAAGTGAGCGCCCACTATTGAGAATAAAGCCTAACAGAGACAAATCTTGGTCTGAAATACCATCACGGGCATCAATTACCAACAGCACCACGTTGGAATCTTCAATTGCCTGCAAGGTTTTAATGACCGAGAATTTTTCAACCGCCTCAGTAATCTTGCCGCGCTTACGCACACCCGCTGTATCAATCAGAATATATTCACGTTCATCGCGAGTCATCGGAATATAAATGCTGTCACGCGTGGTGCCCGGCATATCATAAACCACCACACGATCTTCACCGAGGATACGGTTAGTTAGTGTGGACTTACCTACGTTAGGACGCCCGACGATTGCCAGCTTAATTGGCAGACTCAGCGGATCAAAGTCATCCTCTTCATCTTCAGGAATGGTGTCTTCTGTCTCTTCCTGTGCAGCCCAATAGGCGGCATTGGCTTCTTCTTCAGTTAACTCAGCTTCTGGCTCTTCGGCGTCCATATAAGGCGCCATAACATCTTCAATCAGTTGAGTCACACCACGACCATGGGAGGCCGCAATTGCATGAACTTCACCCAAACCTAATGAATAAAAATCGGCTGTGGCAGTATCTGGGTCAATCCCATCAGTTTTGTTGGCCACCAGAAAAGTCGCTTTCTCACGACTACGCAGATGTTGGGCAATACCCTGATCCGCAGGCATCAATCCAGCACGTGCGTCCACCATAAACAGAACAATATCGGCTTCTTCAATCGCTAATAACGATTGACCCGCCATTTTGGTTTCGACACCGTCCTCTGTGCCATCAATACCACCGGTATCGATAACGATAAACTCATGACCCTCGACCTCGGCACGACCATATTTACGGTCACGCGTTAGCCCGGGAAAATCCGCGACTAACGCATCTCGGGTATGCGTTAAGCGGTTAAATAGTGTGGATTTACCCACATTCGGGCGCCCGACCAGCGCGATGACAGGTATCATTGTTGAAGCCTCATTACTTAATTTTCAAATCATTACAGCGCTGTACCAACACTTCAACAGCGCAGTTTTTAGAAGACAAACGGCCCCTGAATCTCAGGAGCCGCTTAAATTCCTTCATCCGTGACTTTACGTTTTGACGTATTATTGGCCCTAACGAGGCCCTAAGTCAGGATTAACGGGTGAACGCGTATACCGTGCCGCCTCTCGCCTGAACCAGTAATTTATCGCTTGCAACGACTGGTGCACTCAGGAAGCCGGAGCTATCAACGCTCTGTTGAGCAACAAAACGGCCATCATCGGTATTCACCCAGTGCAGATAACCTTCGGCGTCACCGACAACCAAATAACCATTATACATCACTGGCGCAGTCAAGTTGCGATGTAATAAATCGCTTTGACTCCAAAGGGTTATACCGCCATCAGTTTTCAAGGCGACAATGCGGTCATTCTGATCGACCAAATAAATGCGGCCACCGTCGACGATGATGTCATTAACTGACCCCATCTCGCGTTTCCACAGAATCTGACCAGAGCGCAGATCCAATGCCGTCAGGTTACCGTTGTATGCCAATGCATAAACAACACCATCAACCACAACAGGCGTCGTATCGACGTCATTTAGGCGGTCAATTTCAGTTGTCCCGGTCACCTGAGAAATACGTTGCTGCCAGATTAACTGACCTTGCTCCATCATCACAGCACTGACACGGCCATTATCGCCACCGACAATCGCAGCACCGAATGCAACCGCAGGTGCGGATTCACCACGTAAGGATAATGCTGGAGTATCCAGATTTAACGTCCACTTGATGGCGCCGTCAGATTCATTCAGCGCTTGCAGCATGCCATTTGAGGTATGGACCAGCACCACACCATCGCTGACCACTGGGCGTGATAATGCTTCGCCTGCAACCACGGTTTGCCATGCCACTTGACCATCGTCTGAGTTCAATGCATAAACAACCGCTTTCTCACTACCTACATAGACATGCGCACCTGAGGCTGTTACGCCACCGGATAACATTGCCGAGCGGTTACTGGAGAGGAAGTTAGTTTTCTCAGACAGATCGGTTTGCCAAATTTGCTTACCCGTATCGGCTTCCATGGCCTTTACCAGACCTTTACGGTCAGCGGCAAAGACAGATGTTCCCTGCCAAGCTGGGCGCAGATGAGAGTAATAGTCACCCACTCCACCACCAACAGAAGTGCTCCACACTTTGGTTGGTGTGAATTGGTTTTCAACTTTTGGCAGTGGCGACATGGTAACCACATCTTCTTCACTGTTGAACAGTGAACAACCGCTCAATAGGGCAACAGATACCAGTCCTACTAAGAGTGTTTTACGCAATTGCATGGGAATACCCCTTAGCTGGACAAATTATTCAATTTCATGCGCAACAAGGCTTGCAGCGCCTGAGAAGCATTTGATTCGACGCCTTTACTGTAAGCTGCCCGTGCACCTGCGGTGTCACCTTTGCTTAATAATGCATCGCCACGAACATCTTGAGCCATTGCTGTCCAACCATCACCTTTCACTGCATCCAGCGTTTTCAATGCTTCGTCTGGCTTTTTCAATTGCAGTTGCAAACGAGCAAGACGGAGATTGATCAATGACAGTAAGTTTTCATCTTGTGTCTGACCTAATGCTTGAATCAGTTGCTGTGCGGCTTTATCGAACTCATTTTGTTCAACAAAATGATGTGCCAGCTCTAACCCGGCAAGCACGCCGTAGTTATTTTTATTGCCCTGAACAAATTTTTCAGCGAGAGCAACACCATCAGCGCTATTGGCTGACAAAGCATCGCTGGCTTGCTGATAGGCAGAGGAGGCTTCCGTCATGGCAGTATTTTGATGACTTTGCCAGTAACGCCAACCCACTAATGCACCAATCCCGAGCACCACACCCACGGCCAGCGCTTTACCATTCTCACTAAAGAAACGGCGCACTGCATCAACCTGGTCATTTTCAGTGGTATAGACTTCCACGGTGTCTCTCTCCTTAACCCAACATCAAAGCCAGACGCGCAGCAACATCAGCTTGCGCCAGCGTTTCTTGTTCACCATTCCGCAAATCTTTTACGACCACTTTCTGTGCAGCCACTTCACTTTCGCCAAGCATTAAAGCGACGCGTGCACCCCACTTATCAGCGCGGGTAAATTGCTTTTTGACATTACCGCCGCCGTAATTAGTCATCAACTTCAGCGTTGGCATGGCATCACGCAAATGTTCAGCCAGTAACATTGCCGCACTTTGAGTATTTTGACCAGACGAGATGACATATACATCAACCGTTGCAGGCACTTGGAAGTCAGGATTGACCGCTTGCACCAGCAGAACCAGTCGTTCAAGCCCCATAGCGAAGCCTACTGCTGGTGTTGCCCGACCGCCCAGTTGCTCAACCAGACCATCATAGCGCCCACCCGCACAGACAGTGCCTTGTGCGCCTAAGCTGCTAGTAACCCACTCAAATACTGTGCGATTGTAATAATCTAGTCCACGAACTAAACGTTCGTTGACGGTATATGGGATACCGGCCTTGTCCAAAAGTTCACACAAACCTGCAAAATGCTGTTTGGACTCTTCATCCAGATAATCAGATAACTTAGGCGCATCATTAAGCAGCAACTGAACATCAGGATTTTTGGAGTCCAGCACGCGCAATGGGTTGCTGTACATGCGGCGCTTACAATCTTCATCCAGCACGTCAACATGTTGCTCAAGAAAGGTCACCAACGCCTCACGGTAATCTGCCCGCGCGTCCAATGATCCAATAGAGTTCAGTTCAAGTTGCACATGCTCAGAGATCCCTAAAGCACGCCACCAACGGGCACTCAATAGAATCAACTCGGCATCAATATCAGGCCCTTGCAGCCCGAAAACTTCCGCACCCAACTGATGAAACTGGCGATAGCGGCCTTTCTGTGGACGCTCATAGCGGAACATCGGGCCAACGTACCACAGACGTTGTTCCTGATTGTACAGCAGACCATGTTCAATACCGGCGCGTACGCACCCTGCGGTCCCCTCTGGACGCAGTGTTAGACTTTCGCCATTGCGATCGTCAAAGGTATACATCTCTTTCTCAACCACGTCGGTAACTTCACCGATGGCGCGCTTGAATAACGGGGTCTGCTCTACAATCGGCATGCGGATTTCGCTGTAACCGTAGCCTGCCAGCACTTGCTTTAAAATGCTTTCTATACGCTGCCATACTGCCGTTTCGGCTGGCAGGTAATCGTTCATACCACGAATGGCTTGAATGTTCTTTGCCACGTCTGTTCTCTGTAGTTTTATACCCGATTGACCGGATATTGCAGCACTGTAAGCAACAATATCAATGACGTCGGGCATAGTGCAAAAAATAAAGCCGATTATAGAGGCTTGCTGTCTACATATTCAATGGCGACAATTTGTAACCTCTTACTGGCGCAATATAAAGCGGGCCACGCCCGCTTTTTTCATTCCTACCGATAACACTGCATCAGCAATGCTTACTTGTCATCTAATTGATTGATAGTAATCCGATTATTTGCATCAAGCATGGATGCTTTAGCACGAATTTTAGCTTCTAACTGATCAATCATCGCTTTGTTATCAAAGCGTTCTTTTTGACGGACACCGTCTTCGTAGAAACCACTCTGATGACGTGCGCCAGTCACACCAATGGTTGAAACCAGTGCTTCACCCGGCCCGTTAACTACACAACCAATGATCGAGACATCCATCGGAGTAATCAGATCTTCTAGCCGCTGTTCCAGCGCATTTACGGTGCCAATCACATCAAATTCTTGGCGAGAACAGGTTGGGCAGGCGATAAAATTAATGCCACGGGAACGAATCCGTAGCGATTTAAGAATATCAAAACCGACTTTAACTTCTTCAACCGGATCCGCCGCCAGCGAAATGCGCAAAGTGTCGCCAATCCCTTCGGATAATAACAGCCCCAAACCAATAGCAGATTTAACTGAGCCACTGCGTGCGCCGCCCGCTTCAGTTATCCCTAAATGCAATGGGTTATTAATTTGCTTGGCTAACAAACGGTAGGAATTTACCGCCAGAAAAACATCGGAAGCTTTTACGCTGACTTTAAACTGATCAAAATTGAGGCGGTCGAGGATGTCGACATGACGCATCGCGGATTCAAGCAGGGCTTCCGGCGTAGGTTCGCCATACTTTTCCTGAATATCTTTTTCTAGCGACCCGCCATTGATACCAATACGGATGGGGATGTTGTGATCACGAGCACTGGCAACGACCTCACGAATACGAGATTCGTTACCAATATTGCCGGGGTTAATTCGCAAACAATCGACACCGTATTCCGCTACTTTCAGAGCAATACGGTAGTCAAAGTGAATATCGGCAACCAGCGGAACATTCGACTGCTGTTTGATCAACTTAAATGCCTCAGCCGCATCCATGGTCGGTACTGAGACTCGCACAATATCCGCGCCAACACGTTCCAATGCCTTAATCTGGGCAACAGTCGCATCAACATCAGTGGTTTTGGTATTGGTCATCGATTGCACAGCAATCGGCGCACCATCGCCAATAGGCACTTTACCGACGTAAATCCGGGTAGATTTACGTCGGATAATTGGGGATTCGTTATGCATTCCACACTCTCCTTTACAGTCGTGTAGTTTTCGCAACCCGCAGTCTATCAAAGCTGCAATAGCAGTTTGTCAGCACCACAATGTTGTTTATCAAAAACACAATATTACTCTACACCGACAGTCAGGCGGGCTACGCGATTAGCCTTAATAAACTTACTCAGATCTACGGGATTCCCTTGATAAGTGATCGTTAATGCACTTGGTGCACCAATAGTCAGCTTATAGGGTGATTTACCGGATAGATTGAGGGTCGCGCCCCCTTTTTGAATACCGCTAAATAATGTCTTTCCGCTCGCATCAACAACCTGTAACCAACAATCCGCTGTAAAGTTCATGACTAATGAACCCACAGATGATGCAGCACCGTTCACCCCCGCATCTGCCGTTGGTAAAGGTGGTTGCGCGGTGGATACCTCAGGCAAAGGTGCCTGGCTTGGAGAAACAACCACAGACTCCGCTGGAGTTGTTCCTTGAGAGGCAGTTGTGTCGGTTGGGTTATTCGCCGCATCCACAGGTGCCGCACTGTTCGTCACAGGTGCAGTACCGTTTGCTGTTGGAGTAGAAGGCGGGTTATTCACAACCGGGACATCCGTCGAGGATGCCGCCGAGTCACTATTATCATCAGCTAGCGGCACAGATTGGCCACCATTTTGCGACAGTTGGGCAGAAGATTGATCAGCCATAGTGGCTATCTCCGCTTGCTGCGCCTGATGATTTTGCCACCACCATGCCCCTGTCAGACCGAGCACAACCAACACAATAAGCCAGGTGAAACTCATCAACCAGCCATCACGTTTTTTATGCTTTTTACCCAATGAGAAACTTTGCATTGGGGCGACCTTAGCCGCTCTGATTGGAGCCTGCTTTGCCAGCATGGGCAACAGTTCATCTTCAGGAAGATGAACTAGTTTAGCGTAAGAACGAATGTAACCACGGTGGAATGTTGAGGCGAGATTAGCTTGTGCTTTATCCTCCTCAATATCACGGATTGTGGATACTTTCAGACACAGACGTTCTGCAACCATCTGCTGAGTTAACCCGAGTGCTTCACGGGCTTGACGCAGGCGCACACCTGTCGTCTCTGGAACAGTTTGATCTTGGGAGGCTTCAGTATTCATTAGCTAGAAAATGCTGGTACTGTTTGGATTGTGGAAAACTTCGCGCAAGCTGCTTGCCATAGCGTTGTACACTATCTTGACGGCCTGCTAGCGCGGCGAAACGAATTTGTAGCCATAAACTTTCAGCACTGGCTGGAAGTACATGTTGATAAACATCCAGTAATAGTTGCGCCTGAGCGCGATTCCCTTCTCCAAAATGCCGTTGAGCTTCTGCAAGCAGTGGCTCACCTTTGTCCGGATCATACTTCAATGCCCGACTCAAGAGAACTCGAGCCTGATCATTTTGATTCGCCCGCAAAAAGCAATATCCCGCGTTTTCCAGACTATCTGCAACCTGACCGTAATCAGGCGACAGCACCGCTGCGCTAAACTGTTGTTGAGCCGGTACATACTGCCCTAAACTACACAGAAACGCACCGTAATTATTCAGTACAGTGCCATTTCCCGGTGCCAGTTTCATCGCTTGTTGATAACGCTGCTCTGCCGCATCATTTTCACCAATGCGTTGCTCATAAAAAGCCATGCCCAATTGAGCGCGATAATCCTGTGGATCCGCCGCTACAGCCTTCTCAAGATTCTGCCGCGCAGCATTCAAATCACCTTGCGCCAGATATTCTAAACCCAGTTGTAACCGTGTTTGCCCTGCGGCAGGTTGACTCACGTTTTCCGGAGGTGAACCGGAACAACCAGCCAATACCGTTGTGATTAGGCAAACTCTCCACAGTTTTGTCAGCTTCATGCTTTCTCAATTGTCCTTATGTGTGAAGATAAGTACCGATATCAGGTACTCATGTTATTCCCATTACTGACTTTTGAATAACCTTTTTAGCATCGATTATCTAACAAATTATAAGTTTAATAACAAATAGTTATACACAGATAGCTGGCATCAAAAATCAGACTGTTTTAATAGCGATAGGTTCACCCGCCATTTTCTTTTTCAACGTCCGTTTAGTTCGGTCAATAACTTCACCGGCCAATTGTCCACATGCCGCATCAATATCATCACCGCGAGTTTTACGAACGATGGTCGTAAACCCATATTCCATCAATACTTTAGAGAAACGATCTACTCGGCTATTTGAGCTACGGCCATACGGTGCTCCTGGGAACGGGTTCCATGGAATCAAGTTAATCTTGCATGGAGTGTCTTTCAGGCATTCAGCCAGTTGATGAGCTTGCTCGGTGCTGTCATTGATGTGATCCAGCATAACGTATTCAACCGTAACCCGCCCACCATTGGCATTAGATTTCGCTAAATAGCGACGAACCGCCGCGAGGAAGGTTTCAATATTGTATTTCCGGTTAATTGGCACAATTTCATCACGGATATCATCCGTAGGTGCATGCAGTGAAATGGCCAGAGCAACATCAATCATATCGCCCAATTTATCCAGAGCCGGGACCACACCTGAGGTGGACAATGTCACGCGGCGTTTGGATAAACCAAAACCAAAGTCGTCCATCATGATATCCATCGCAGGGACCACGTTATTCAGGTTCAGCAACGGCTCACCCATGCCCATCATCACCACATTGGTAATGGGGCGCGTACCGGTTGATTTTAATGAACCGATAATCTTCGCGGCGCGCCATACTTGACCGATAATTTCAGAAACACGCAGGTTGCGGTTGAAACCTTGCTGGGCCGTGGAACAGAATTTACATTCCAATGCACAACCTACCTGAGAAGATACACACAATGTGGCACGGTCGCCTTCAGGGATATACACCGTTTCGACTTGCTGATCGCCAACTTTAATGGCCCATTTAATGGTGCCATCGGTTGAGCGCTGTTCTTCTGCGACTTCGGGTGCACGGATTTCAGCAACACGCTGTAACTTGGCACGTAACCCTTTATTGATATCGGTCATTTGCTCGAAATCATCAAAGCAGTAGTGATACATCCACTTCATGACCTGATCTGCACGGAAAGGCTTTTCGCCCATCTCGGCAAAAAATTCGCGCATTTGCTGACGATTTAAGTCCAGCAGATTGATTTTGCTGGTGACGGGGGCGGCGGTGTTAACCGCATTGTCAGACTGAGGGGCAGCATCAATCGGCATTGATGCAGTTAATAATTGTTCGGACATGAGTTGTCGTGGCCTCGTTGTTACACTTTACGGCGCTGCGCTTTAAACCGGGTACGGCTTTCGAAACGGCGATGAATAAATAATAGAACGCCCCGGGAGAGATGTCTCCACCGGGGCGCGGCATTGTACGAATTTTAAAGCATGTATTCCATGATTGGAAAGGCGCCCAGTCAACTTTATTGTTTCAGTTGATTAAATCGCAGCCATTCCCATCTAGAATCAATTAATTAGCTGCGTGGAAAAATTTCATCTGCGGCGAAGAAATAAGCAATTTCACGCTGAGCGGATTCGACAGCATCAGAACCGTGTACCGCATTAGCGGTGAAGCTATCAGCAAAATCAGCACGCAAAGTCCCTGCCAGAGCATTATCTGGGTTAGTAGCCCCCATGATATCGCGATGGCGTTGAACCGCATTTTCACCTTCCAGAACTTGAACCATAATGGGGCCAGAAGTCATAAACTCAACCAGGCCATCGAAGAATGGGCGGCCTTTATGTTCAGCGTAAAAACCTTCAGCTTGTTCTTTGCTCAGGTGCAGCATTTTGGCAGCAATAATTTTGAAGCCAGCACTTTCAAAACGCGCATAAATAGCACCAATTTTATTATTGGCAACGGCGTTTGGTTTGATAATGGAGAAAGTACGTTCTAAAGCCATGATAACCTCTATTGGATTTCTAATATTGACCGGACTTGGAACCCACCCCGATAAGTATCATAAATGAGGACTTACGTTTGGCTGGCGGACGGTTCCTTTATTACAAAATCATGCCGACCTGTACAGTGGCCGCCGATTATATGTGTGTGTTTGGCGCTTGCATACGGGAATTACAACATTTTATTAAAAAACATTTATCTTAATTGCTTATTTTTATGCACAAATCACATTTCACATAAAAATCAGATGGCTGCACCGAAAAAAACAACAAATTAAAGAGATATCAGCTCAAAGCTCGCCAATAAACCTGAAACCCACTTTCTTTTTCACTATCGCCGATGGCTTGCTAATGACATCTGATACCAAAGAGCGTTTGCCTTTTTTACTCAGATAATCAGCCAAAGCCCTGATTGCTGCTGTTCCCGCCCCTCTTATCGTCCCCTCAGCATTTGGGTGTAGCACGTAATCAGGATGAGTTAATGAGCCGGCAATGCCCGAATTTGATTCACTGATATCCATGGCCATGGTGATACTGATTATTCTTCCCGCCAAACGGACAACAACAAATATATAGTTATCGTGACAGCTTCTTAGCCAACTTTGAGCAACATCACTCACCAGACGAGCAGCTTCAATCGCGGTATCATTGGTCGCCAACCAAGGTTGAACAGTATCACCACCAGCCGAGTGTGCATTCTCAATTGCAGCATCATCAATCGCGATAACATCAGCGATAACGTCTTGATTATCACTATGTCGCCCCGATGTAGACGCCACTGATGCTGTTAATGGCCGTACTTTCGTCTGATAGTATATTTGTCGCCATTCATTAATCACTGGCATCACATTTTGTCTGGCTGCCAACGTATCATTGACTAACCCGCTAATGACTTCTGTTTCAAAATGCAACAGAGGATCATCTACCCACTCCCCTGCACGGCGTATCCGCGGTACCGTTTCAATAAATTGGAAATTTTGCAGTGCCAACTCATAACGTCCTAAGGGCAGGCCCTGAGCAGTCACTGGCGGATGTACTTCAACTTCTGGATCATGGTGCTGTAAATAATCAGCATAACTCAGTTGCGAAAAATTAAAGGCCGTTTTTATGCCAATCAAATCACTATCATGTGCAGCCAAATGCGTCTGAACATTTTCAATTAAGCGTCTTTCCACTTCGTTATTTGGCAATGCATGGCCTATATCTCCCTCTTTCATAATACGCTCAATAACACGACCAAAATTTGCAGCATTCCAAGAGGCAAGACTACTACCAAATAACAAGGTGAAATCACTCAGAATATTTAGCGTCCATTCAACACAGGCGGGGCTTAAATCACGACGATAGCGTAAATTAGGCAGTAACTCCTCTTTCATAGAGATATTACAGGACAATGCTGTTGCTGGCACGATTAAAGCAGCCCCCATCATATCTGTATTAATATGCGTTAATGTGGCTTCAACTTTAGAAGAGAATTCTGCAGATGGCCCTTCAAAATCATTGGGATCGTTAGCATTTATTTTGGGATAGGGTTTTGCTGTACCAGCAATTTGTAATATTTTATTCTCATTGCCCGCAAAGAAATCATGTACATTCTGGATAAATTTATCTACCTGATTACATCGCCCCTGAACAATGTAGTTATAAATGCTTATAATAGGCACTAGCCAGCAAGACGTTATTCCAGCAATACTCCGCTCCGTTCTAGTGAAGTTCTTCATTATATTAAGAACAATTTTATTAATGATAAGTGGTTTTATTTTATTAATATTATTGACTCTAAAAATAAAATCCACAGAACCAAGACTAAATAAAGACCCAACCAGAGGTGAAATAGATACCACTTTAGTCCCTATGGATTCAACGAACTGTACTTCATAATAATCCCCGTTAAATCGTAACAAGAATGATAATGTATCTGTTTTTTCATCTAATTCAAAAACAAAACTATTTTCTGGATGGTATTTATGAAGAAATAATATTAATCTTCCGGCAACTTTAATGATTCTTTCCTCAAAAATTTCAATAGAATAATCATCTTCGCCACTAAAACTAAAACTAATCAAGGCATCTTTATATTTAATTCTATCATCTAACCAATAGGTTCCAAAAGCCCGCCCAAGTGGAATAGAGACTACTCCCTTGACAACACAGTATTGATCGCAAACAAAGTACTCCTGCTGAGAAACCTTGATACTGGTGATACCAGCACTCATGTTTATTTCGTCTAAATCATCAAATAAAACATCCTTCATTAAAACAAAATACTGCCCGCGGTAACCATCGTCTTTATAGATAGTGACTTGAGTATCCTGTGGTAATTTTATCGAATGAACGCGGTCATTAAATGGATTTACAACATGACGCTCCTGATCATTGGTATACAGATCGATAGTTTCATTACCAGATAAACAAAATGAATTACCAGCAAACTTGTCTAGTTCATAAAAACACGCTGCACTTCTGACTTTAAAAGAACTAATTTCATCATCTAAGTTTACCCATCGCACTAAGGATAATGAATCAACATTATCTTTAAAAGTAATTGTTTGACCTGAGAAATTATCATCTTTGAATACTGAAACAACCATACCCTTGGGTATTTTAATAGATGAAATGTTATCATTCCATTTCGTGGGAAGAACATCTATAGCATTACCTTCTGTGGTACAAAGTGACTCTCCTTGATAGTCTTCATCAAGGTAAAAACAGACTTTGGGTTCATTGGCATATACGTCAGAGCTTAATATAGAAAAAAACAACATCAACAAGAATAAATATTCATGCTTTATCATGCCCCCTCCATATTTTATGTTATTTCTCAATAAAATTAATAATGTAGAAATGTATAAAATACACCTTACCGTAAATACAGGTTAATTATTAATATATTTTTTATTATGAAAATATTATATTAAGAAGAAATATAATGAATGAAAGGTTACTTGTAATTAGTTTATGTAAATCCGCTGTTAGTCCAACCGAAATACCAAATTACTGACTTGCCCACTTTCATCTAATACATTGAGCTGATAGCTACCGGGTAGAGATAATGTTTGAACCCATGATTGGTTATTTTCAGTGGTAGCAACTTGCTCTCCATTAAGGAACCACCAATGTTGCCCACGGCCACCTTGTACTTCCAATCGAAGGTCAAGACGATGCTGACCCGGCAACCGTTTCACTACTGCACCATCACGTATACCCAAAATCAGTAGCGGGGCCACATTGATATCACCTTGTGGTGGGCATTCAAGACTAGCCGCAGGCAGTCGCTGGCGGCGGCGTTCAGTTAGAGGTAGCCACGGCTCAAGTGGCAGTGGCCACAGGGTTAATAATACCGCCGTAGCGCCTTGGCAATCAGCGGCAACTCGCTGCCCCTGTGAATTTAGCCAAATACTAAGCTGACTACCCTGCATATTTTCCTGCCCTAGAGCCGTGAGTGTTGGCGGGAGCGTGCCATCAAGCACCCAGCTTTGCCGCCGTTGTCGGCAGTTACTGTCTCCGGCGGCCAAGGGCTGCCCCCCCGGCCAACAAATCTCATCTCGGCTGACGGACTCGGGACGAGGATCGACAGGTAACCGACGGCCATTTTGCTGTAAGCGCGTCATCAATACGTTATTGACTTGATTGAGAATGGGTATCGCGGTGGCGTAGCCAAATTGACCTGCAACCGGTGTGCCATCAGGCCGCCCGACCCAAACTCCAATGGTATAACGAGCATTAATACCTATCGCCCATGCATCACGATAGCCATAGCTGGTACCGGTTTTCCATGCCAACGGCACTGTTGCAGGCAAAATATCATCCGGCAACGGTCGCGCCTCTCCCGCCATAATGCGCCGAGTAATCCATGCCGCTCCTGGTGAGAATAACCGGCGTTCCTGTACCTGTTGTTGCGGCTCAAAACGTAATGCGGCAGCCATACCACCGCGAGCAAAAGCACTATAAGCCGCAACCAGCTGATCCAACCGTGAACCTGTCCCGCCAAGGATCACCGCCAAACTTGGCTCACTGTGTGCGGGAAAGCGTAAGTTCAGGCCACCATTGCGCAAATTAGCTGTAAAGCGCTTCGGGCCATAAGCTTCCAGCAATTGCACTGCGGGGAGATTCAATGAGCGCACTAATGCCTCACTGGCACTGACTGGCCCATGAAATCCGGTATCAAAATTGCCGGGACGATAATCACCAAAACGGCGCGGGACATCTTGTAATAGTGATTCTGCATGAATCAAGCCGTCATCCAATGCCATAGCGTATAAAAATGGCTTCAGTGTTGATCCTGGTGAACGCCAAGCGCTGACCATATCAACATGCCCGAAGCGGCTGTTGTCCTGAAAATCAACGGAGCCGAGGTAAGCACTCACATTCATGGTGGTATGGTCAACCACCAACAACCCTAGCGACGTTTTTTCGGGTAGCTGATGACGCCACCCTGCCGCCATATCTTCTAATTGCCGCTGCAACCCGGCATCCAGTGTCGTCTGAATCACTTCTCGCTGATTGCCACTGGTTAAACGTCGGGCCAGTAACGGGGCTAATTGCGGTACCTGCCGTGGAGCCAGCCAGATATCTTCTTGTTTAATATCAGCCACCTGCTCAGTTGACCACACCTGATAATCGGCCAACCGACTTAAGACTTTATCGCGCGCGGCTTTAGCTCGCAGTGGATAGCGATCGGGCCGCAGCCGGCTTGGGGCTTGTGGCAACGCCGCCAATAATGCCGCTTCTGCCGGTGTTAATTGTGAGGGGGGTTTTCCCAGATAGGTCCAACTGGCGGCTGCAATCCCTTGTAGCGTGCCGCCAAAAGGGGCGCGGTTTAGATAAATTTCAAGAATTTGGTCTTTGGAGAAATGCCATTCCAACTGAGCGGTGCGCCAAACCTGACGTAACTTACCAATTAACGTGCGAGGATGCGGGTCGATCAGGCGGGCAACTTGCATCGATAATGTACTACCGCCAGACAGAATTTTTCCTGCACGCAGATCCTGCCAAGCAGCACGAACAAGTGCTAACGGATTCACACCAGGATGCCGGTAAAACCAGCGGTCTTCAAAGGTCAGAAGTGCTTGCAGGTAGTAAGGGGAAACATCTTGCAGGGTGACAGGATAGCGCCACACACCATCAGCATCGGCAAAACGCCATAATGGCGTGCCATCCTCCGCCACGACAACGCGTGCAACCTGAGCCTCGGTCAATGGCAGCGGCCAACGTTTATCCGCCAGCCACAAAACAGCTGGGGAAAGCATAGTCATTAGCGCCAAGACCCAAATTTTGCGGCGATGACGAACAAAAAATGTTTTTGGCATCAACGATAGTCACCTCCCCCTTACAGTAGCTTATCGCCAACCATAAAGGGGAGTATGTATTTACTTGGAAATTTCAAGCTGCGACACGGTATTCCCTAGCGCCCGCCAATCCGGGACATACATAGATTCAACCTGTGGCGCTGGGACTTGATAAACACCCGGCGTTACTGCACGTGCCAGATAGAGCAAAGTGGTATGACGATAAGGGTCAACATTCACCGCAGCAACGTAGCGATCATCGCGGAATTCCTGATGCTTGATATCTGACTGCTGCATATCTTGCAATAACTCCGTCACGCTGCTGGCGCTTTCCCCCAGACTGGCGCTACTGTCACCCAAATTCTGGTTTTCCAGTTCCAAACCTGCTGGCAGCAAATCAACCACCAGTGCATCTGGCACCCGTTTATCAGCCCAAACATCTAAGTGCACCAGAACCAGCTCCCCGCTTTTAAGGTTGGATAACTGCAGCGGTTTACCATCAAGCCCGATATAACTGCGGCTGATATGTAAGTTATTGCTAAAAGGTGTCGGTGTTTGCTGAGAATACCCCACCACATCCACTCGGCTATACAAAGTCACATCGCCTCGATTTTGTAGTTGCATCCCACCCGCCAGCTGTTGCGCTGACCAGTTTTGGTTCAAGGCGGTATTCTGAGTTAATGTCTGGCTGGCTGCGATTGGCTCCACCTGCTGAGCTATTGCCACCTGCCACGGTGTTTCCGCACCATTCATCAGCGTACGTCCAGCCAGGAATATGGCGTTACTCTCTTGCGTGGACAGATAGTTACGGCTCACGAGCGCATTGGACAAATCCAACAACCGTGTATCGCGAGCTTGCGGCAACAGATTATTGTCCGTCAGCAAGGCCAAAATTAGCGCGTCGTCACGCAGTGAGCTGCCGTAATCTTCCAGCCAATAATCTTTATCACTGCGAACGGTATTTAGCCCGTGAGTAATGGATTCCTTGGCCCGCGGCATATCTCCCATCAATTTCAATGCCACCCCTAATTGCACTAACGGCAAACCAGAGCGCGCATCATTGCTGCGAGTATACAATTGACGTAATGCGCCGAGAGAAGCTTGTTGCTGTTGTGCCAACACCAATCCTGCGTAGGCTTGCACTGCAAAGCGAGTATGCCGGCTTTGCTCGCTATAGCGAATCTCAACCTGATTAGGATCCTGCAAATAACGTTGCAGGCGATTGTTTGCAGCCGTGAGTGCCGCCACCGGCACACTGTATCCCTGCTGGCTGGCACGATAGAGGAAATCGGTGGCATAAGCTGTCAGCCAAAACTCTTCTGGGCTATCGTTACTCCACAGGCCAAAACCCCCGTTGTAGCGTTGCATACTGAGCAGATGCTCAATACCGACATCGATACTTTTACGCCGTTTTTCATCCGTGTCTGCCTTGATACCCAATGCTGTTAGCTGTGCATAATTGCTGTACAACGAAGGATATAGCCCGCTCACTGTCTGCTCCAGGCAACCATAAGGATAGGCATATAATTCAGTGATATAGCGAGCAAGATTGAGTGGCGGACGGCTAGTAATAAGCAACCGCCCTTGCAGTGTCTCAGGTGCCAACCCCTCAATCGCCTCGACTGGTAGACTCCAGCTATCACCACTGCGCAGTACGTTGGCGAAGTGACGCGTTTGCGCGGGATAAGCAGGCCGTACCCCTATTTTCCAATGGTGCTGGTAATCCGGCAGTTTTTCATCCGGTAAAACCATCCCCGTGATAGTCAACCCAATATCACCCTGACCAAAACCGTTCAGCGCCCGAACCGGAATCAGCACCGTCTTACGCTCACCATTGGCCAGCGAAACAGACTGGCTCTGTGCGCCGGTTAATGCCAGTAAATCACTGGCAGCCCAGTTGAGTGACAGCGTCTGTGATTGGCCGGATAAATTACTCAAATCTAGCGCCAACTGAGTGCTATCACCCCCCGCCAAGAAGCGCGGAGTGGCCAATTGCGCAATAAGCGGAGCGGCTACCACGACTTTTGCCTCAGCTTTGCCGAAGTCTTCATCACTCCAGGCTTGTGCCATTAAGCGTAATTCACCATTAAAGTCAGGGATAGCCAGTTCAACGGTGCCTTCACCCTGTGCATTTAAAGTCACCGGTTGCGCTTGTTGTGCAACGATCATCACTTCAGTAATGGGTTTTTTACCGCCACGAGACAGCGCATCTTCGTCATCACCATCACCACCAAAACGCAAGCTTGCCAAGCGCCCCTGCCCTTCAATGAGCTGCCCATAAACATCATATTGATCCGCGCTGTAGCGTTTACGGCCAAAGAAGGCGTCGTAAGGATCTGGCGTGGCGTAATCGGTGATATTCAAGATCCCACTGTCAACTGCGGACAGCAATACCTGCACTTTTTCAGGCAATGGCGCACCGGTACGGCTGGCTTTCACTTTTACCGTTAGCGTCTGATTAGGCCGAATACGAGCAGGCGCGTCCAATTGCAACGCCAGTTTGCGCGTTTCATCAACCAGTGGCAGATGAAGTAAGCCAATCGCACGTTTTGGGGTGGCCTGCTGCGACTTATCACCGGGGCGAATGACCGTGGCACTGAGATAGAGGTCATGGCGATTCCAATCCGCGTTAATAGGCACGTCAACCTCAGTACCGCCTACCGGGATAGTCACTTCCTGCCACCACAATGGGCCATCACTGGACTCCACCAGCAAATAGCCGTTACCCGCTGCCGGCGCTTCAATATGCAGTTTCACTTTCTCTCCCGGCCGATAAGCCGGTTTATCCAGTGTCAGCTTAACCTGATCAGGCCGAACAGCGCCGCTGCCCGCCGTATTATCCTGCCAGCTATACCCAGCCCAGAAACGGGAACTACTGACCAGTTGATTATCTGGGTTGCTCACCTCAATGCGGTAAGCGCCCCACTCCACCGGGAAACTGACTTTAGCACTACCATTATCAGGAATATCCACTGACTGCTCTGCCAGCGTCAGATCCTTTTTATCAAACAGCGACTGCCAACCATCACTTTCTGACCACTGCCAGTAATAATCGCGACGCTCACGAACCAGCTTCACTTTTAGGCCATTGGCTGCCAGTTTTTCACCATCAGCATTGGCATAAACAATTTCAAAATCGGCTTGAGTATCTTGGTCGACCATAGCCTGAGATTTATAGCTGTCGCTGCGATAATCATAAACTTGTTGCTTGTTGAACAGTGGGCGGATACCGGCAAGCGCCTCAGCTGGCCACAAGGCCTGTTCAGCACGGCGAGTCACCGGTCGTCCACCTGACTCCAACAAACTGGCCTGTAAAATTAATTTCAGCGGAGATTGCGCCCCTTGCCAGCTATTATCTACAGCGATATCCGTTTCCCCGTCGCTGTCCAGCGTGGTCTCAAACTCATCTAAGGTACGTGAGAGATTTTCTTCCGTTACCGAACCAAATTCAAAACCGGGGAGTGTGGCGACCGCTTCACGCAGTGGTCGCAGGAAAAGCTGACCTTGCAAGCGGTTGCCTGAGGCTGGAGCACCATATAAGTAGCGACCCGTCACAGCAAAACTTGCTTCACTGTCAGTGCCAATCGGCTCTTTACTCGTAGCAATTTCCAAAGCCATACGTTCCGGCAGGAAATCTTCTACTTTAAATTTATATAAACGCGGTTGGTTGTCGCCAAGGTCCAGACGTAGTGACCACTCACCAGTGGGGCCGTTTTCAGGAATGGCATATTGGTATTGATACAAACCGTCTTGTGGCTGCCAGACCAAGCTACGCACTACCTGATTATCCGGTTTGAGAATATCCACTTTAACGGGTTGAGTAGCGAGTATTTTTCCGTCTGCATCACGCAGTAACCCATTGACGATTAAAGTCTCGCCGGGGCGATACAAATCACGCGGGCCAAAGACAAAAAACTGCTTCTGAAAGCCCTCTGGCCCAGCGATATCAAACTCCGCCAGATCCAACGCGGGGGAATTGAGGTCAATCAGACTGGTCTGCCCGTCTTGCGAGGCCAATAATAATTTCGCTTTGGTGTTTTTTTCCAACTGTGCATGGCCCTGCCCGTCAGTCTCGGTCTGAACCAACACTTGGCCTTTCTCATCCAGCAATTGCAATGACACGCCCTTCAAGGCCGCCCCACCCACTAATGCCTGAGTGAATACATCCATCCGGTTATGGTAACTGTGCAGCGAAACACCAATATCACTCAGAGTAAATAAGGTGGCAGCATTGGTATAGCTGTAGTGCCCTGCTTGTTGCATCACTGCCAGATAAACACCGGACTCTTGCAACGGTTTGATATCGGCTAAAGGAAGCAGCAGTTTTTCGCGGGTGTTAGCGGCGGGATTAAGATCAAACCGACCGGTATAGACCAAATCTGCCATTTTCAGTAAATCGTCTGATTCCCAGTTAGACAGCGCACTGCGGTACTGCCAGTTCGCAAGGAAATTGGCCAGGCTGCCTTGTTTAATGCGGAAAAAGTTAACATCGACGCTATTCACATTGAGCGCCATCACAGGTAACCCCTGAGCCAATTTACCCGGCAACAGAGAGCCTTTGCTGGCAAAACCGACGCTCGGTTTGATATCACGGGTGGTGATTTTTTGCTGTTGTTGTTCACCTAATTGAGCACCACCAATACCCTTTAGGGTGCTATCGACCGTCAGCAGCAATTTACGCTCAGGTTTAAGGTGGCGTAAACGTAGCTCCATCATGTTGTCAGATAGCTCCCAAGCACCGTCAATTTTACCGCTCACGGTATCAACCAGATGCACTTGCGAGGCAAAGTCCTGATTAGGGGCCAATGGCTGCGAGAACGTCAGTACCATAGCACTGGCACCATCAAGCTGTAGCTCAGAGGCATCCAGTAAAGTCAAAGGCTGACCTGCATGGTGTTTTTCCAATTCAGCCAGTGTGGCCGCATCGGTTTTTTTCACCAATGGTGCGCTGGTGGTTGTTGTCACCTCAGGAGCATCTGCCGGGCTGGCAACCTCCTTATTACTGCCATCATCACAGGCCACCACCATCAGGGTAGCGGCAGCCAAAATGGCAACCCGACATCTTTTAAGCACTGACTGCAACCTACGCAAACTGAAATGATTCATATATTGCTCCCTGGAAGACTCAGTGATTATAGCATTGGCCTGAACGGGATTATAGATAAGGAAAATCTGGATTTATTTTCTAAGATGCATTCTCATTTTTATTAAAAATAAACATCATGAACACAATAAAACCTCAACGAAATTCATCTTTAATCCATTAAGACAAAGACCAATCTTTCTGTTTAATTTTTTTAAAAAAAAATTTAATTTATTTTTTTTCAGTCTATTTTCATATAAAAACACCTTTCAAATCATTTAAAAACAACTAGATAGATAAGTATAAATAAAAAATAAATATATCACTTGAATTTAATCTTTTAATAAATAGCAACCCGCCCAGCCCTTGGTTATATTCCGCAAAGTTTTTACATCATTAAAAATACCAATATTTATTTTATGATACTTCCCTATAAATAGGATTTATAAAGCAATGAATCATCGCAATACATTAAATACGCGTCTATTACCGCTCTCTATTCTTATTTCATCACTGGTTTCTGGCGGGGCAATGGCTGCGCACACAACACCAACAGGTGACTTTCAACGCGTCGCAAATGGTGGTAGTTTTCAAGTTATTAGTAATTCTCAAATTACGGGCAATAAGACTCACCCCGTTTCCTTAATAGAATCTATGTTTCCTGCCAATCAACCTGTTACGGAGGAAATGAAGAATCAGGCTAAACAAGATCTTACTGATTTAAAAAAAAGTCTGGATGAAGAAATTGCAAGACTGCAAAGTCTACCTATTCCGCCCCAAGCTAATGATAAAGAGCTAATCAAAATTAAAGCATCTTTTGAGAGCAAGATTCAGTTCCTTGAAGCCGTCGTTGCTTATACTGAAGATCAAAATCAAGGCAATTTGGATAATCTTAATAAAGAGCTAAAAAATACAGTCACTAACTCTATCACTTCGCATTCTGCTGCAGGTCAATTCACGGCTGAAGAAATCCAGTCACTGGTCGGTGCTGCGTTAGCTAACGATATGTCAGCGCTACCCCCCACCGTGGCACAAAAAGTAGAAGGCATCAAACAACAGCAACAAGCCGAATATAATATGTTCGATAAGTTGCAGAGTTTTGTCGCTCAGAAAGTCCTCACTGCTGAACAGGCTGAAAAACTCAAACAGAACGTGAAAGATAAGTATGAAAAACTGAATGCACAAGCTGTGGCTAAGACAGTTCGGGACGAAGCTAAAGAAGATGAGGTTAAAGCCATCAGGAAGAAAGTGAACGCTCAAATTGCATTAGTTATGCTTAAAAGAGAAACAATAAAAACTGAAGCAAGCAAAACTGAAGCTGAAAAAAAATCAAGCACTCTCAACACCGAAAAAGAAAAGGCCATTAAAGCTGTAAATTCTAATTGGAGTGCTAGTACTCCCGATATCGAAATAGAACTAGAGACACTCATTAATGCTAACGGCACGGAAAAAGATAAAGCCGAAATAGCCCTAAAAGCCATCAAAGAGGCTAAAGATGCAGAGCAAGAAGCTCAAGAGGCTAGCGATAAACACACTACCGCAACGGCTGCCGTTACAGCACAAGATGCTGAATATACCCAGACTCAAACGGCTAGAGCAGATGCGGCCTCTAAGCTGCAAACTAAAACTGCCGAACTGACAACTGCGACAAGTGCAGTGACTCAATTAAGCTCATTGGCTAATCCTACTGCTGATGTGCCCGCTTTTGAGCAAACTATTGCCAAAAATCTTCAACAAGACGTTGCTGCCGATACTGTTGCAGTCAATACCAACGTTGCCGGTGGTACACAGAATGTGGCTGATAAAGGCAAAATCCTAAACAGCGCCATCACCGAAGATGGCATTATCAACTTAGCCATTGGCGCACAAGCTCATCACACCGAGGTTAACAAAGGCACCCTGAATAACAACGGCGGTACCGATTTCAACACCATCATCCACGATGGCGGCGCACTGATACTGAAAGGTGAAAAAGTAGCAGGAACAGCCGGGGTGAAAGACACAATCCATATCGCTGACTCCTTTGATGCGAAAATCTCTGAAGGGGGCAAAGCCGTTGTAGGTGAATACGCAGAGATTCATAACCTGCACAGCACGGGTGGCGAGGTAGCGTTGCACAAAGGCGCTCTGGCCCAAAATACCCAAATTAATGGCGGCACATTGACTATCGCCGCGGGGGCAACGGCGAAAAACACCACGCTAATTAGCACAACACTGGATTTGGTTGAAGGTGCAACGGCGGATAACACCCAAGTACATAAAGACGCTCATTTCACACTCAAAGCGAAAGCTAAAACCAGCGGAACTCACGTAAATAACGACGGGAAATTTACCCTTGAGCAAGGCTCTTCAGCCACTTTATCCTACGTTACTGATGGAGAAATGACAGTTAATGATGGTGCCAGTATCAATGACACCAATCTGGTAGGTGACACTGCGGAACTGATTCTTCAGTCCGGTGCCAATGCGACT
Organism: Yersinia vastinensis; assembly: GCF_044905075.1. Lineage (NCBI taxonomy): Bacteria > Pseudomonadati > Pseudomonadota > Gammaproteobacteria > Enterobacterales > Yersiniaceae > Yersinia > Yersinia vastinensis. The sequence goes on along the minus strand of NZ_CP173260.1, from coordinate 1,200,384 downwards.
GATACCAAAGTACACGAAGGCGGTGTATTGACTATCGAATCAGGTGCAACAGCGACTAACACACAGTTGCATTCTTCTGAGCTGGAGTTGAACGCTGGTGCAACGGCTAATGATACAAAACTCTATGATGGCGCTCAATTTACACTGCTGGAAAACGCTAAAACAAAAGATACCTATATCCATGACGGTACTTTCACGGTTAATGCTAACGCAGAAGCCGAAAATACTCGCATCGCGGGCGGTAAATTTAACCTGATGGCACGTGCTCAAGCACATAAGTTGATGGTTGAGAGCGGCGAAGCCTTAATTGCCGGTACATTAATGGGCGCGACTTCGTTGAACGGTGGGGTAACGACTTTTGAAAAAACGGCAAAAGTCAGTGGCAACATTAAAGCAGCTAAAGATAGCATCATTCATGTGTATAACGGCGCAACGACCAACAACGCAGACTTGAGTTTAGCGGGGAATATGGTGTTGCTTAATCCGACCCCCGTCGCTGCCCGAATGAATGCCCGTGCGGCTTTTGCGGGTCACAACGGCAAGCCTACACAGTTTGCCTTTAAAGATGTGAAACTGGCTGGCGGTACTGTTGATATGAGCCAGTCTAATGCGCAGTTAACCATGGCGTCCTTGGCTGGCAAAGGTCACTTTAATTTAGGTTCGACCCTGAATAACCACAGCAGCGCCCCACTGCAAGTCACCGGTAATGCTGAGGGGACTTTTGACATCCAGATTAACAACAGCGGTGTTGTACCAACCAACCTGAATGTGATGGATGTTCAAGGTGATAATCGTGCCAATGTTAAGTTGGCCAACGGGCCGGTAGACTTAGGTAGCTATCAACACACTCTGGTCAGCGATGCAAACGGCGGCTATAAACTGGTTGCCAATAAAGAGGTACTGACACCGGGTTCTGCTGGTGCTTTAGCGGTGGCGAATACCACGCCAGTCATCTTTGATGCCGAACTCAGCTCCATTCAAAACCGTCTGAATAAACAAAGCACGGCGGCCAATGAAAGTGGTGTTTGGGTCACTTATCTGAACAACAACTATCAGGTGAAAGGCACTGCTGCTAATTTCAATCAGAAACTGAATGGGTTAACTTTTGGTGGTGATAAAGCCATTGAATTGGGCAATGGTGTACTAAGTCTCGGTGGTTTCGCCAGCCGCAGTAGCTCAAATATTAAATCTGACTACCAAAGCAGCGGGAGTGTAGAAAGTAACTCTCTGGGGGCTTACGCTCAATATCAGGCAAGCGAAGGTTATTACTTTAATACTGTGTTAAAAACTAACCAGTTTAAACAGAATCTGAGTGTCACATCAAAAGGGAACAACGCGAGCGGCACAACTAACTTCTCTGGTCTGGGGCTGGCGGTTAAAGCCGGTAAACATATCAATGTAGATGCAATGTATATTTCCCCTTATGTTGGCCTGAGCAGCTTTACCGCAGGTAAGAGCAAGCAAAAACTGTCTAACGGAATGGAGATTGAGAACCAAGGTTCGCGTACCACGACTGGGACACTGGGCCTCAATACCGGTTATCGCTTTGTGTTGAACAGCGGTGTCGAGATTGCACCATACAGCTCTTTATCATGGGCTCATGATATTAGTGCGCGTAATGATGTGATAATTAACAATGAGAAGTTTGATAATAGCCAGAAAGGCTCCCGCGCCAATGCTGCGGTGGGTCTCAATGTGAACCTGACACGCAACTTGTCAATCAACTCTGAAGTTGCTTTATCTAAAGGTAAAAAAGTTGAGACACCAATGACCATTAATCTTGGGGTTGCTTACACTTTCTAAGCTGCACAATAAGTTATTCATGTAGCAATGATAATTAGGTCTCATAAATGTAGTAAATAGCAAAAGGGAGCCAATATAGGCTCCCTTTTCTATTATAAGAATTCACAGATATAAGAATTTACAGACTAGTGATTGGTCGACGGAATAACATTTCTGAGCCAACTGCCCCATCTGCGCTGGTAAAATGCTTGAGTGTGAGTCATCAAATAGTGACTAACGCCACGTTCTTTCTCATTCACCACGCAAAAATCTACTGGCCCATCATCTGGCGCATGATCACTGGCTACATTACCGGCTTCTTGAATCAGTTGGTCAATTTCATCATCAGAACCATCAACCTCCAACCCGACCAATAAGTTAGGCTTTTCATCGACGCTTTTATCGTGCATCAGCGCCAAGAAAGCGCGCCGTACAGGTTTACGCTGACTAAATAGCTGGATCAAGGCATCAACCATTGCTGCTGGATATTCTTCTGGTTGCCCCAACAGAATCTGGCTCTCTTTATCCACCACCATTTCAGCCGGTTGGGCCAGACCACCATTTTCCAGTAACATCGCCACTTCTTGCGGCCAGAACTCTTTACCGTGCTCCGATTTTGGATTCAAGAACAGGTGTGCGCCTTGTGTCATTTCAAATAACACCCGCACTGGCATGGCAATAAAAGGCTGTTTTTCACTGTCAATCTGCTGGTCTTCGGCAATATCCAGTGCCTGCTGGAGTACCTCAACCGAGGTGAAGAACGGGATGACAGATTCACCATCCTGTTTTTCCCAATGCAGAATATTCACCCCGTTGCCTGCCGTAAAGGTCATTTCACCCTCTTCGCCGTGTTGTTGCGAATCGTCGACCAGCACTAACACCGTCGCATCTAATAATGCACGGAAAAAGGCAGTGCGATGAATGGACTCGGTCGCCGCCAGTTTTAACAGAGATTCCAGGCTTTGATCACTATCATCGTGGTGATGATGGTCATGGCTATCATCAACAGGGGGTTGCGGCAAACTCATACTCTGCTCCAGAAAACAATCAAACAAAGGGACGCTAACGCGCCCCAAACGACATTTTAAATGACTAAAATTACTGTTTTGCTTTTGCTAATAGCAAGTTAGCAATGGTGCGCACACCTAAACCCGTCGCACCGGCGGACCATTGTTCAACCGCACCTTTACGGTAAGTCGCAGAACAGTCAATGTGCAACCAACCTTGCTGATAATTTTTCACGAAATGCGACAAGAAAGCAGCCGCAGTGCTGGCACCAGCGCTGTAAGCCGCCCCCGCCACGTTGTTCAATTCAGCAAAATTGGAGGGCAATTGGCTACGATGGAATTCTGCCAGTGGTAAGCGCCAGAAAGGTTCGTGCTCGGTTTTCGCACTGCTTAATAGCTCTTGCGCCAGTTCATCATCAAAGCTGAACAGCGCATGATAATCATTGCCCAATGCCGTTTTCGCAGCACCCGTTAAGGTGGCAGCATCAATAATCAGCGGAGCATTCTGTTCCGCAGCATCAATCAGGCCATCAGCCAATACCAAGCGCCCTTCTGCATCGGTATTCATGATTTCAACTGTCTTACCATTGCGATAACGAATAATATCGCCCAGTTTAAAGGCATTGCCGCTCACCATATTGTCGGCACAACACAAGTACAGTTTCACTCGCTCTTTCAACCCACGGGCTGCCGCCAATGCCAATGCACCGGTCACTGTCGCCGCGCCCCCCATGTCAGACTTCATGGAATCCATAAATGCACTTTGTTTCAGGCTATATCCCCCGGAATCAAAAGTGATTCCTTTACCGACCAAGCAAGCCATTACTGGTGCATCAGGATTCCCGGTTGGGTTGTAGTCCAGCGCCAATAATACCGGCGCGCGATCAGATCCACGACCAACCGTATAGATCCCCGCATAGCCCTGCTCGCGCAGGTCTTCACCTTTAGTTATACGGTAGCTGACGGCATCACAAGACACCGCACACAGCAGATCAATCGCATTTTTAGCCAGTTGTTCTGGCCCTAAATCTTCTGCGGGAGCGTTAATCGTATTGCGCACCCAGTCAATAATTTTCAGCCGGTGTTCCAGCTCGGTTTTTTCGTTCTCTGGCAGTTCTGCCCACTCCACGCTGCGCTGACCTTTTGGCCCACGGAACCCTTGCCAGAATGCCCAACTCTCCTCCAGCCCCCAGCCCTCTCCGGCCAGTTTAACTTGTTTGATACCTTGCCCATCAATTTTACGGGCGGCACGTTGAATCGCGCCTAATTTACCATTGCCGATCAAGTGAATGGTCATCCCCTCAGCATCAGTACTGAGCAGCGCTTTCTCGCCCCAACGGACATCAGCCGGATTATGGGATAGGGAGACTTGCATCATTTCTGTTGTCATGAACTACCTCTTCATTATTATTTTTTGCTGTTATTCAGCTGCTTATACGCAAGTCTATATTGACTGCGGCGGTTACCCATCTTGCTGTAAAATACCCGTCTTAGCGGGACGTAACTCTAAGGTATCAGATCAGGTACAAAAAAGGGCCGCTAACGCGACCCAATTTTCACTCAATAGATTTCAAGATGCAGGAAGGCGGTATGTGATTCGGGTGCAGGTGCGCGAGCGCAACCAGCACACCTGCAACGAAGAAGATGACAAGTGGAGTCATTCAAATTCATCTAACCAAACGAGCAAAATCGCTTCCAGTATCTTTTCATTTGACCCCTGCGGAGAGTCATCAAAATCTTCCAGATCACAAATCCATTGATGCATATCGGTAAAACGTACAGTCTTGGGATCCGTATCCGGGAATTGATCATAAAGGGCTTCGCCAATTGCGCGAGTGTCTTGCCACGTTAAGCTCATATCAATGCTCTCTTGCATGGTTAATGGTATAACGCGGGATCTCAACCACCAGATCTTCGTCAGTCACCTTGGCCTGACAACTCAAGCGGCTTTCTGGCTCCAGACCCCAAGCTTTATCCAGCATGTCATCTTCCAGTTCACTGCTTTCAGGCAGAGAATCAAATCCTTCTCGCACGATACAGTGACAGGTAGTACAAGCGCAGGATTTCTCGCAGGCGTGCTCGATGTCAATTCCATTACGTAAGGCAACGTCCAATATCGTTTCACCTTGGGTTGCTTCCAGCACTGCGCCATCCGGGCAAAGGTCTTTATGGGGCAGAAATACTATTTTAGGCATGATTAAACCTCATCCACTGAATGGCCAGCCAAAGCGCGGCGAATAGAAGCATCCATCCGGCGCGCGGCAAAATCTTGCGTTTGTGCATCTAACGCTTTTATCGCAGCTTCGATGGCGTGCGGGTCAGTGCCCTGCATCTGCTGCTGTAATGCCGCCATTGCCTGAGCGATAGCGGTACTTTCTTGCTCACTGAGTAATGCTGCGTCTGCGGCCAATGCGCCTTGTAAACTCTCTAGCACACGAGAGGCTTCAACTTGTTGTTCCGCCAACTTGCGCGCGCCAATATCACTTTGCGCATTTGCCATCGAATCTTTAATCATATTGGCAATTTCATCATCAGACAGCCCATAAGAGGGCTTCACCTGAATCGAGGCTTCAACGCCAGTGGATTTCTCCATCGCTGTAACACTCAATAAGCCGTCTGCATCCACCTGGAAAGTGACGCGAATATGTGCGCCTCCGGCAGGCAGTGGCGGCAGCCCCCGTAGCGTAAAGCGGGCTAAAGAGCGGCAATCTTGCACCAACTCACGCTCACCTTGCAGCACGTGGATACTCATCGCACTCTGACCATCTTTAAAGGTGGTGAACTCTTGTGCGCGAGCTACGGGAATAGTGGTATTGCGTGGAATGACCTTTTCCACCAAGCCGCCCATAGTTTCTAGCCCTAATGACAGCGGGATAACGTCAAGCAGCAACATGTCACTGTCAGGTTTATTCCCAACCAGAATGTCAGCCTGAATAGCTGCACCAATGGCGACCACTTTATCAGGGTCAATCGAGGTCAGTGGCGTGCGGCCAAAGAATTGCCCAACTTGCTCGCGCACCAAAGGAACACGAGTCGAGCCGCCAACCATTACCACTTCCAGCACTTCATCAGCACTAACGCCAGCATCTTTTAAGGCTCGACGGCAGGCCATTAAAGTACGTTTAATTAATGAAGCAATCAGGGATTCAAACTGCGCACGGGTAATTTCCCCTTGCCAGCCCGCGACAGAAACTTCAGCCGTATCAGCCTCACTTAACGCAATTTTGGCAGCAATTGCCGCATCAAGTAATTGCCGTTGGATCCCATGGTCATCACGAGAATCAATACCGGCTTGCTCACGCAACCAGTCTGCCAATAAATGGTCGAAATCATCACCGCCCAACGCCGAGTCACCACCGGTTGCCAGCACTTCAAACACACCACGGCTCAGGCGCAGGATAGAAATGTCAAATGTCCCGCCACCCAAATCATAAACGGCAATCACCCCTTCCTGACCTGAATCTAAGCCATAAGCGATGGCGGCCGCTGTCGGCTCATTAAGCAAACGTAATACATGCAGCCCCGCTAAACGGGCAGCATCTTTTGTGCCCTGACGTTGAGCATCATCAAAATAGGCAGGAACAGTGATCACGACGCCGTCCAACTCCCCTTCCAACGTCGCCTGTGCCCGCAGTGCCAAAGCTTTGAGAATATCCGCAGACACCTGCACCGGATTGACCAATCCGGCAGCCGTCTGGATCATTGGTAAGCCATTTTCACTCGGTTGAAATTGATAAGGCAGGTTGGGGTAGCGCTGTACGATATCCGCCAAAGAGCGACCCATCATACGTTTGACTGAGCTGATAGTATTGACCGGATCCAGAGCCGCAAAATTACGCGCATTCCAACCGACGTCAATGCCATTGGGTTGATAATGAACCACTGACGGTAAAAGATCCCGCTGCTGTTCATCTGCCAGCGTTTGCGCTTTACCGCTGCGCACTGTGGCAACCAATGAGTTGGTGGTACCTAAATCTATTCCTGCGGCCAACCGACGTTGGTGCGGCGCAGCAGTTAAACCAGGCTCACTAATTTGTAATAAGGCCATGTTGAGCTTCCATCAATCATGAGTCTAAAAAGTAAAATCTATTTGGCGATATCGCTCTAATAAGAATTAGTCGGGCATTATAGTAATCAATAGATTGAATGTTATTTATTTTTATCAATCAGGTACTCAGGAGAAATCGTCAAACAAACGATCTTCCAATTGCTCGACCTGCTGCTGTAATTTATCCAAAAAACGTAATTTTCGGACTGTATCAGCCGCCAGTTCCCACTGTTGCTTACCTAGCTGTTCGATCATCTGCTGACTGCGTGTTTTCGTCATCAGGGCAAGGCGACGACTGAAAGCCGCGAGCTGTTCCTCGGCATCGGGTTTACGTTCGATAGCATCAAGCTCTTCCCGCAGTTCCAATTGCTCCATCAGAAACGCAGTATCACGCATCGTGTGCTGTTCGTTGCTCAAATCAAAACCCTGCAAAGATAGCATATACTCAGCCCGTTTTAATGGATGCTTGAGGGTTTGATAGGCATCATTGATGGTTGCCGCTTGCTGCAAAGAGGCCAAACGTTCTCGTTCAGGCTGGTTTGCAAAGCGATCAGGATGAAATTGGCGCTGCAATTCTTGATAACGGGCAGTGAGTTGGTTGCCGTTAATCAGATACTGAGCTGGCAGCCCGAATAATGTAAAATAATCCATAGCATGCTCTGGGAGTTGTCGTGATGACTGAGCTGAGATATAAACAGCTCTCTGTTAGTCAAGAGAGCTGTATTCGGCATCAAGTGCCTGAGATAGGGGCAAAAACAGCAGTCAGACGTTAAAGCTTTCGCCACATCCGCACTCGCTTGAGACGTTCGGATTGTTGAACTTAAAGCCTTCGTTTAGCCCTTCTTTGACGAAATCCAATTCAGTCCCGTCAAGATAGACCATGCTTTTGCCGTCGATGATCACTTTCACGCCTTTGTCTTCAAAAACGATATCGTCATCGTTCATTTCATCAACAAATTCCAGGACATATGCCATACCGGAACAGCCTGAGGTTCTGACGCCCAAGCGCAGACCCAAACCCTTACCACGGTGATTTAAAAAGGCGCTGACCCGTTGTGCAGCACTGTCGCTGATTGATATCGACATACACCTTCCTCAACTCTTGGAAGCCGCCCATATAAGTCATAACACCATACGGGCAAGCTATTCATTAATAACCTATTCTACAACTACTTAGCAGTATGTTTGCTTTTGTAGTCGGCGATAGCTGCTTTAATGGCATCTTCAGCCAGAATCGAGCAGTGAATTTTGACTGGCGGTAACTCTAGCTCTTCAGCAATCTGAGTATTTTTGATTGCTTCAGCTTGATCGAGAGACTTGCCCTTCATCCATTCAGTTACCAGCGAGCTGGAAGCAATAGCAGAGCCGCAACCATAAGTCTTAAAACGCGCATCTTCGATGATGCCAGCGTCGTTGACTTTGATCTGCAATTTCATAACGTCACCACAAGCAGGTGCGCCAACCATGCCACTGCCGATGGTAGGATCTTCGTTGTCGAATGATCCAACGTTGCGTGGGTTTTCGTAATGATCGATTACTTTTTCACTGTAAGCCATGTGATTGCTCCTGATTCTTAAAGTCTGGAATTAATGGTGAGACCATTCAATGCTGCTGATATCCACGCCCTGTTTGAACATATCCCACAATGGTGATAAGTCACGCAGACGGCCAATGGATTTACGTACCAGCGCAATGGCGTAGTCGATCTCTTCTTCTGTGGTGAAACGCCCCAGCGAAAAACGGATTGAACTGTGAGCCAGTTCGTCGTTCATCCCTAATGCACGCAACACATAAGAAGGTTCCAGACTCGCGGAGGTACAGGCAGAACCGGATGAAACTGCCAGATCTTTCAGTGCCATAATGAGCGATTCACCTTCAACATAGTTGAAGCTGACGTTAAGAATGCCGGGTGCGCCATTCTCCAAATCGCCATTCAGGTAAACTTCTTCAATATCTTTAAAACCGTTCCACAGACGATCACGCAGTGTACGCAGGCGTGCTGCTTCGCTTGCCATTTCTTCTTTGGCGATACGGTATGCTTCACCCATACCAACAATCTGGTGTACTGGCAAAGTACCAGAACGCATGCCGCGCTCATGACCACCACCATGCTGCTGTGCTTCAATGCGGATACGAGGTTTGCGGCGAACATAGAGTGCGCCAATCCCCATCGGACCATAGACTTTGTGGGCAGAGAAAGACATTAAATCGACTTTCAGTTTGCTCAGGTCAATCGGTAATTTACCAACACTTTGAGTCGCATCGACGTGGAAAATGATCCCGCGACTGCGGCACATTTCGCCAATTTCAGCGATATCCTGAACCACACCGATTTCATTATTCACATGCATGATGGAAACCAGAATGGTGTCTTCACGCATTGCAGCTTCTAAGTCTTTCAGGTTGATAATACCGTTAGACAATGGTGCCAGATAAGTCACTTCGAAGCCTTCACGCTCCAATTGGCGACAGGTATCCAGCACTGCTTTATGTTCGGTCTTACAGGTGATGATGTGCTTGCCTTTCTTCTGATAGAAGTTGGCCGCACCTTTAATAGCGAGGTTATCAGACTCAGTTGCACCAGAGGTGAAAACGATTTCGCGAGGGTCAGCCCCCACTAATTCAGCAATCTGATTACGTGCAATATCAACAGCTTCTTCTGCTTGCCAGCCGAACTTATGAGAACGAGAGGCAGGGTTACCGAAGATACCGTCCATCGTCATATACTGCATCATTTTTTCAGCGACACGAGGATCTACCGGGGTCGTTGCTGCATAATCCAGATAGATCGGTGTCTTTACTTTTGATTCGGTCATTGCTCTTATGCTCCGTACATCACTTCCAAAACGTAAAATTCCGCAGATTCTGCTTATGCGCGCAGATTGACGTTAATCGTCTCTTGCGGTCGGCCATTAGCCGTACGGCGCGTATCGTTATTTTGACGATCCGCAACCTCAAGAATATCTTGGTTATTAACCAGTTCTGCCAACGTGATGTTGTTAAGGAAGCTGCTAATACGCTCGCTCAAATCACGCCATAAGGTATGAGTCAGGCAACGATCGCCACCTTGACACCCTTCTTTACCCTGACAGCGGGTAGCATCGACAGATTCGTCAACGGCGGTGATCACTGCACCGACCGCGATTGCTGATGCATCTTTACCCAGCAGGTAACCGCCACCTGGACCACGAACGCTGGCAACTAAGCCATTTTTGCGTAACCGTGAAAAAAGCTGTTCCAAGTAGGATAATGAAATCCCCTGACGCTCAGAAATATCTGCCAGAGGAACTGGCCCGTCCTGGGAATGTAATGCCACATCAAGCATGGCGGTCACGGCATAACGGCCTTTGGAAGTCAGTCTCATAGCTAAAGTTACCTGTTGGTGAAAACAAGCCAGAATTCTGACATTCTTGAGTGTTTTAGTCAACTATTTAACCTAGTGATTCACTCAAGTATTATTGACTGATTCCATTTTCAACAATATCAATTAGTTTTCATAATAACCAATTGATATAAAGCATTATTTTTTGTCGTTTTGCGCGTTGGTATCTGTGCCACGCTGTGGGTATTTATCTTGTTTTTCAATGGATGTCAGCATCCCACGCAGGATATTAAGCTCCTGTGCCTCTGGTCGTGCACGTGTAAACAGACGGCGCAATTTACTCATAATCTGGCCCGGATGTGCCTGACGGATAAAACCAGTGTGGGATAAAACTTGCTCCAGATGCAGATAGAAACGCTCCAGATCATCCACGAGTGGATAAGGTGCTTCCTCTTCTTCTACTCTCGGTGCTGCGGCTTGCTGGCGATCAAGGAATGCCACCCGAACTTCATAGGCTAATATTTGTACTGCCATCGCCAGATTCAATGAGCTGTATTCTGGGTTTGCCGGGATAGCTACGTGATAATGGCATTTTTGCAGCTCCTCGTTAGTGAGGCCCACGCGTTCACGGCCAAACACTAGCGCAACAGGAGCATGCTCTGCTTCGCGTGCACTGCGAACACCGCATTCACGCGGCTCTAGCATCGGCCAAGGCAACGTGCGAGAACGAGCGCTGGTGCCAACCACCAAGCTGCATCCTGCCAACGCTTCATCTAAGGTCTCAACAATAGTGGCATTGCCAATCACATCACTGGCACCAGCGGAGAGCGCAATCGCTTGAGAATCCGGTTTTACCAAAGGATTGACCAGATACAAATTGGTTAATCCCATTGTTTTCATGGCCCTGGCTGTTGAACCCATATTGCCGGTGTGTGAGGTCTCAACCAAAACGATACGAATATTGTGTAACATACAAACTCTAAAGATAACGGGGAATCGCCATATCTTAACACAGACATAGGCATTTATCAGATCCCCTGCTATACTATGCGCCGTTTCTCGTTCTTTAACATCCTAGTGGAAGATACCCATGCATCCGATGCTGACTATCGCCATACGCGCTGCGCGTAAGGCCGGTAACCTGATTGCCAAAAATTATGAAACCCCGGACGCTGTCGAAGCGAGCCAAAAAGGCAGTAATGACTTTGTTACTAACGTTGATCGTGAAGCAGAGCGCCTAATCGTTGAGATTATCCGTAAATCTTACCCGAAACATACCATTATTGGTGAAGAGTGCGGTGAGTTAGAAGGCGAAGACAAAGATGTACAATGGGTTATTGATCCACTGGATGGCACTACTAACTTCATCAAACGTCTTCCTCATTTCGCTGTTTCTATTGCAGTACGCATCAAAGGCCGTACTGAAGTTGCCGTTGTTTATGACCCAATGCGTAACGAACTGTTTACGGCGACTCGCGGTCAAGGCGCTCAGTTAAATGGTTATCGTCTGCGTGGTACCAACGCGAAAGATTTAGACGGCACTATTCTGGCAACCGGCTTCCCATTCAAAGTTAAACAACACGCACCAGCTTACATTCGTGTCGTGGGCAAACTGTTTGAACAATGTGCAGATTTCCGCCGCACCGGTTCTGCGGCACTGGATCTAGCCTATGTGGCAGCAGGTCGCGTAGATGGTTTCTTCGAGATCGGTTTAAAACCTTGGGATTTTGCTGGGGGCGAGCTGTTAGTGCGTGAGTCTGGTGGTATCGTGACTGACTTCGTTGGTGGCCATAACCATTTCAGCTCAGGAAATATTGTTGCCGGTAACCCACGCGTTGTAAAAACCATCCTTAGCGAAATAAGAGATGAACTCAGTGATGCATTGAAACGTTAATTCCACGCGAATAATAGTTTCAAATCAAAAGCCAGTCAGGGTCAACCGACTGGCTTTTTTGTTGGGGAAATTTAGCGCCCAAAGGGCCGAATGCCACCGATGAAGTCCGGCTGACTCGAGAAATAAAGCAGTATCCCGGCAAACAGCAAGATAATGCCGCCAGTGAGAGCCAATGTGCCCCATGCTATTGCCCCCCAGGCCGCAGGTGCCCTATCACGGCTTAAGCGCACCGCCAGCCGCCGTGCATAGTGGACGAACAGGGCTAATAACGAAATAGTTAATGATGTTCCTATTGCCATGGCGATGGCTGACAAAATTCCCCACCAGTAAACACCAAGCACCTTGGAAAATAACAGCACCATAATTGCGCCAGAACAAGGCCGCATTCCCATTGCCAGAATAATCGCCAGACGGGTGCGCCAATCATCCCCCGCTTGTAGCTCTTGGGTGCTCGGCATATGGCGATGCCCACAGCCGCAGTTATCACTGTGAACATGATCTGCACTCAAAGGCTGTATTTGCTGGATATTCATTTTTTGCGGTTTTAATCTTTTTATCTGTAGATAAAGCCGCTTTATCGCTCGCAAGCACAACAAAATCCCCAGCGCGATAACCAGCAGAAAGCTGCCTTTTTCCAACCAGAAGCTGCTTTGGTGTAAATAGCGAGAGGAAAGTCGCAATATACCCAATAGCACCGTCACCAGCAGAATCGCCACCCCGCCTTGCAGTACTGATGCAGCAAAAGTGAGCTTTAAACTGCTTTTTAACTGGGCAGGATGAGTCGCTAAATAGGTCACGATCACCACTTTTCCATGCCCTGGCCCCATCGCATGCAGCACACCATAAATCAGGCTAAACACCATTAACGCTAACCCTGTCTGATGCGGATTAACTTTAACTTGTTGTAGTAACTGTGCCATCTGCTGATGCATGCTTTTTTGCCAAACTACAGTCTTGAACAGCAACTCCGGCCAATAGAGCCATGCAACATAACCGCCGCCGGCCAAGAACACCAAAAATAGCAACAATGGCCATAAATTAACTAACCAGTGCCGAGGCCGTGAAACCGCAGAGATCCCTACTGACATTGCACTGTGACCCGCTGTGCAAATTGTTTCCCAAGTTCCATATCTTCTCCTGGTGAATCACTCTTATCCAATGACAGCGCATAAGCCTGTAATGAAGCATTCGGATTTGGTGTAAATAGGGTTAATTTACAGTTTTTCTCCATTTCGGCCGATAACCTGACCGCTTTATCTTCGGCATATGTCATATCCACAAAGTAGGTAGGATCGTATGTCGAGATAATAAAAGGCTTTCCGACTAAGGGTTGCGGTTCCGCCAATGGCAAAACAAACGTCAATACAGCCTGATGGCCCTTACGGGACAGATGATATTCTGTCGGCAAATTTTTATATTTCACCGGATGACCATCCCGGTAAATATCGGTGAAATAATGTTGTCCAAGCACGTTGGCCATAACTTCGGCCGCCAGTTTTTTCCAGATTTCAGAATCACTTTTGGCATTTTCTGCGTCATACAGCAGATCTGCAGACGTCATTTCATCCATCGTCCATACCATTTTTATTCCCACCAGCGTCTCTTTTTCACTGATGAAAGTCGCATCCATATCGATAAAGCTATGCGGATGAGCCTCTACTAACTGGCTATAAATCAAAGCACCGCCAGCGAACAGCATGGCTATCAGCCGTTTAATGACAGATGACGTGTTATAACATAACATACGTGAATCAATCCTTGGAAATTCCGCGATAACTGTGATGTAAGTTGTAAGTCGATGTAAAAGCCTCTGACTTCAGTAAACCGAATAGAATCTCTTTTGCTATGCTTAATAATGATGAATAACAACAGAATCCATCACAGAAGGTTATATGCGCTTGGACACGTCTACTGTGCCCCAGTTACTTGATCAACCACTATCCGGTCAACAACGCCGTTGTCATATGTTACTGATGCTATTTATGCCTGCATGCACAGTAAAACTGGACACGATCAGCCAATTTAATGGCGTCGAACTGCCAACTACCCGGCAAGATATAGCCGAGGTTGCCAATGAAATCCAGCGTTTCTACCATTTGCAGCTCAATAGCGATAACCACTGTTTGATTCAGGGTAGCCGGCTCGACAAAAGGCTCTGCTTTATCCATTGGCTGCGCCGTGGGCTACGCTATTGTCCTCAGTTTGTTGAGCACTATTTTGCCCCCAGTTTATATGATGCTTTATCATGGAGTAACCCTCTGATATCTGAGGATTTGCCCCATATTATCAGCCAATGTGAACCTTTTCTTAATCGCCAACTCAATGAGAAAGATCGTCAGTTTTTGCAACTGTATTTGGCCTATTGCGCTTGGGAAAACCGCCAGCAAGTTCTCCCTGAACTGACGCCCCCTCAGCGCCAGTGGCTAACCCGCAAGCCAGCATTAACTGCAGCAGACAATTTATTTCATTCATTTAATCCGTTGTTAGGTAACCCCCTCGATACCATTGAGCGGGATGTACTCATTCTGATGCTAACAATGATTAAGGCACACAGTTATCACAGTACTCAATCAGCGGAAGATTCGCGATTGATCAAGGCTATCGACCAGTTAGTCACGCGTTTTCAACAGCTTTCCGGTATGACTTTAGGCCGTAATGATATGTTGATGAACCAGCTTTTTGCTCATCTGGCTCCCGCAATTGAACGCTGTTATTTCAATATCGGCATTGATAATTCATTACTGGAAGAAGTCATCCGTAAATACCCTCGGCTACTGCGCACCACCCAACAAGCTTTGGCAGATTTTGAGCAGGAATACCAGATTCAATTCTCGGTTGATGAAGTTGGCCTGATTGCAATCAGTTTTGGTGCCTGGTTAATGCAGGAGAATGCATTACAGGAAAAGCAGATTTTATTGCTGACGCGGAATAACCCGGCATTGGAAGAGCAAGTCGAGCAACAGATTCGTGAGTTGACACTCTTGCCGTTGCACATTAAATACTTGCCCTATGAGACGTATTTGCAATCCGGCGCCCCTGCAGGGACTGCCGTGGTACTAACTCCATACGCCGTGCAGCAACCTGAATCAACCCCTCCGCTGATTCAGGTATTATTACCGCTGACAACACAACAACATGAACAATTACGCCATTTATTGGCGTTACCCTAGCTGGCGAGATCCTCGGGTGTCGCAACGACTCGCGGTCGGATAAACAGCGCGGGGATAACAATCAATGCCATGACCCAGAATACTCCGCCCTGATAATGCTCAAACAGGAAACCTGAAATAACCGTCATCACCGCAATCCCTCCCCCCATCGCCAGAGCAGAGTAAACCGACTGCAAGCGGATAACATCCGGCCCTCGTCGGGCAGCAATAAAGCGCATTGCGGCCAAATGGCAAACGGTGAACGAACCACAATGCAGGATTTGAATCAAAATAAGCCATGGCAACTCAGTTGTTGAGGCCATCAGGCTCCAACGAATAATGCCACTGATGGCGGAAAGCAGTAACAGGCTGCGGGCAGTCCAGCGGCGGAAAAGAACATTACTGAAGGCAAAGACCAAAATCTCGGCCACAACGCCTAACGACCATAAATAACCGATGGTGGCGGCGGAGTAGCCCGCGTCTTTCCAGTAAATAGAGCTAAAACTGTAATAACCCGCATGTGCGCCCTGCAATAAAGTGACGCAGAGTAAAAAACGCCAGACTTGCGGCTCAGACAGCAATTCTTTCCAGCGAGTCGCTGCAACATCACGGTGCTTAATTTCCCCCTGTGGCATCACGCTTGGCTTCAGCAATGCTCCCAACAACATAGCGGACACACCGAAAAGTAAGCTGTAAAGAATGGCCGGATGGCCCCAAACAGAGACCAGTTTCCCCGTCAGCGCAGAGCCAATCACGAAAGCAAGTGACCCCCACAACCGGACTTTACCGTAATCCATGGTTATCTGTTTTTGCCAAGTGGCTGCCAGCGCATCAGTCAATGGCACTAATGGGCCAAAAAACAGGTTAAAGCCAGCAATAATCACCATCAACCAGGCCCAGCCATTGCCAAACCAAAAACCAACAGCAAAAGCCAATGTCAGCAAGGCCAAGATACGGATGGCCGTCACCAAATAGGAGGGGTCTTTAACACTCGGAGCAATAATTAGGCTGCCGAGAAAACGGGAAATTAATCCGGCGCCCAGCAAAATACCAATAGTTTCAGGTGGTATCCCTTCCCCTTGCAACCAGATGCCCCAAAAAGGCAGGAAAATGCCATAAGAAAAGAAATAGGTGAAATAGCTGAGCGACAGCCAGCGTGTTGATTGCAATACCATGAATCCCTCCGAGGTCAGCCAGTTACTGTGACAGAGGCCTCGCCTGCTAGCAACGTTGTAATCATGTAAACATCGAGTTTGGTACGAAGTTCACATTTAAAGCGGGTAAATAGCACAATACTGACAAGTTATGCAGCCATCTTTGCATGATAAACCAACACCATTCATCCGTCAGGTAGGCATAAAAAAACCCGCATCTGCGGGCTTTTTTAGGAACAAATCATTCTAACAATATTAAGCGTAGACCGGGAAGCGAGCGCAAATAGCCAGAACTTTCTGTTTGATACGCTCGATAGTTGCTTCGTCGTTGATGTTATCCAGCACATCACACATCCAGCCAGCCAGCTCGCGAGATTCTTCTTCTTTGAAACCACGGCGGGTGATGGCCGGGCTACCAATACGTACGCCAGAAGTCACAAACGGACTTTTCGGGTCGTTAGGTACGCTGTTTTTATTCACGGTAATGTTGGCGCGACCTAAGGCTGCATCGGCATCTTTACCCGTGATATTTTTATCAACCAAATCAAGCAAGAACAGATGGTTATCCGTCCCGCCGGAAACGACTTTGTAGCCGCGTTCCAAGAATACCGCCACCATGGCTTTTGCGTTCTTCGCCACTTGCTGCTGATAAACTTTGAACTCAGGTTCCATTGCTTCTTTCAATGCGACTGCTTTACCAGCAATAACATGCATCAATGGGCCACCTTGGTTCGCAGGGAACACAGAGGAGTTCAGTTTCTTATACAGCTCTTCGTCACCGCCTTTCGCCAAAATCAAGCCGCCACGTGGGCCAGCCAATGTTTTATGCGTGGTCGTCGTCACGATGTGTGCATGTGGAACTGGGTTAGGGTAAACACCAGCAGCCACCAGACCGGCTACGTGAGCCATGTCCACAAAGAACCATGCGCCGATGCTATCAGCAATTTCGCGCATTTTTGCCCAATCAACGATACCGGAATAAGCAGAGAAGCCGCCGATGATCATTTTTGGTTTATGAATTTCGGCCTGACGCGCCATGTCTTCATAGTCAATCTTGCCAGACTCATCGATGCCGTAAGGCACGATATTGTACAGTTTACCGGAGAAGTTAACCGGAGAGCCGTGGGTCAAGTGACCGCCGTGCGCCAAGTTCATACCCAGAACGGTATCACCGGGTTGCAGCAAAGCAGAGTAAACGGCTACGTTCGCCTGAGAACCGGAGTGTGGCTGAACGTTCGCATAATCAGCGCCAAACAACTCTTTAGCACGGTCAATTGCCAGCTGCTCAACGATGTCGACATACTCACAGCCACCGTAATAACGCTTGCCCGGATAGCCTTCAGCATATTTGTTTGTTAACTGAGAACCTTGCGCCTGCATAACACGCGGGCTGGTATAGTTCTCAGAGGCAATCAGTTCGATGTGCTCTTCCTGGCGCACCACTTCTTGCTCCATTGCACGCCATAGATCTGCATCATAATCGGCAATGTTCATTTCACGCTTTAACATCCGGCTCTCCTGACTTAGCTAACATTTGGGTTCTGCCACACAGTGTAAACTGTTTCCCCCCCGTTAAGATAGGTCTTGACAGAGGTTTTTACGCAAACGATTGGCTCTAGGCTGCGTAAGGCTTTGACCTGTTCAGAGTTCATCCAAAGCAACGGAAATATCCTCATATTCATTATGTGATTTTTTCATATTCTGTGAATTGATACGACGATGTAATCCCCTATAAGCGCAATGTGCATTTACAAGTTAGGCTGCGCTCTATAAGATGCATTCAAAATACATGTATTGATTTGTATCTTATAACCCCCAGTCATTAACGTTGTCGTTGCCGATGATGAAGGGGAGAAAATAGTTAAGGAGCGCCACATGCTGGACCAACAAACCATCGCGACTGTTCAATCTACCATCCCACTGCTTGCCGCCACTGGGCCGAAACTGACAGCACATTTCTATGATCGTATGTTCGAGCACAACCCTGAACTGAAGCATATTTTCAATATGAGCAACCAGTTCAATGGCGATCAGCGCGAAGCCCTGTTTAATGCCATTTGCGCCTATGCGGCAAATCTTGAGAATCTGGCCGCCTTACTCCCCGCCGTTGAACGAATCGCCCAAAAACATACCAGCCTGAATATTCAACCGGAGCATTACTCTATCGTTGGTCACCATTTAATAAGCACGCTGGATGAAATGTTCTCCCCAGGCCAAGAAGTTTTAGATGCTTGGGCTAAAGCCTATGGTGTACTGGCGGATGTTTTTATTACACGGGAAAGCCAGATTTACGAGCAGGGCGAAACCAGTACCGGGGGTTGGCGCACCTTACGTCGTTTCCGCATCATCCAAAAAGAGATGCAAAGTGAGATTATTTGCAGTTTTGTATTAGCGCCCGAAGACGGTGGACGAGTTCTGGATTTCAAACCCGGCCAATATTTGGGTATCTATATTGAAGATGAGCAACTTGAATATCAGGAAATCCGCCAATATTCTCTGACTGCCGCGCCAAACGGGAAAACATACCGCATTGCAGTGAAACGTGAGGAACAGGGAACGGTTTCTAACTATCTGCACCAAAAGTTGGATGAAGGTGACACCGTCCGTGTTGCTCCTCCGCGTGGCGACTTCTTCTTAGATATTTCATCAGCTACGCCGGTGGCCTTGATTTCCGCAGGTGTGGGCCAGACACCAATGTTAGCGATGCTAAATACACTGCATAATCAACAGCATTCTGCGCCAGTACATTGGTTGCATGCGGCTGAAAATGGGCGAGTTCATGCATTTGCCGATGAAGTTTCCACTATTGCAGAAAACATGCCGAACCTTAGCCGCCATGTGTGGTATCGCGAACCTGAAGCGCAAGATATTCAGGGTGAAAGCTATCACAGCAAAGGGTTGATGGATCTGAGCTCACATCAGTGGTTGGCAGCAGATCCCAACAGACATTATTACCTTTGTGGTCCATTGGGCTTTATGCAATTTGCTGCTCGCCAGTTATTGGCACAAGGTGTGGCTGCTGAGCGAATTCATTACGAGTGCTTTGGCCCACATAAAGTTATTTAAGTATTGAATTTATTTACTTTGTCAAAGGGAGCATATAAGGCTCCCTTTTCATCTCTGCTATAAAAAATCCGTCTGCTTATTGTTTTTAAATGTGGTAGAACGTGATTTAGATCTCATATATCCTGCTTTAATATTGCCACGATGAGATATTCAGACGAATGTCTAAATATTCATATAACTGAAAATTAATCGTACGGCTAAAATTATCCCCTGATTGTTTATTGCCCAGAGGCATCATTTAGTGTCGGGCGAATTAAGGCTGAATTGACCTACCATGAGTAAGAAATTCATTAAAAAAGAAGGGTTAGCATTGGTGTCCATGGCGCGCTATTTAATTGGTGAGTGCGCGGGCAATCGGCTTAAAACTATCGATGAATTATCTGATGATTTCGGCATTTCTGTTGGTGTCGTTCAGCATGCATTAAAAGTGCTGGAAGCGGATGGCGCGATTATTGTTGAACGTCGGGGCCGGAATGGAACTTTGCTTATTGACCTGAATATGCCGTTGTTACTGCAACAGGCTGATTTGGGCAATATGGTTTGTGCTATGCCCCTGCCCTATACCAAACTTTATGAAGGTCTGGCGAGTGGTTTAAGGGAACAATTCACTCTACTTCCTCTTTATTTTGCTCATATGCGTGGCGCGCAAGTGCGTATCGAATGCCTGATTGACGGTATTTACGATATGGCGGTCGTCTCACATCTGGCAGCAAAAAGTTATCTAGATCAAGGGAAAGTCACCGTCGCACTGAATCTAGGCCGTGGGTCTTATGTTGACGGTCACCAACTTATTTGTCGCCGCGGTGAACAACATAATATCCGCCGGGTAGGATTGGATCCACGTTCACCAGACCAATGTCTGTTGACTGAAATTAAATTTTCCGGGCAACCTATCGAGATAGTCGAATTACCCTATAGTGACTGCATTGCACACATTAATCGTGGCGATATTGATGCTGCCATTTGGAATCTGGCAGACGACATTCCTCATGAACATTTGCAAGCCATCAAGCTACAAGGCGATGAACGCTATATTCAAGCTTCGCAGGCGGTGATCCTCATCCGGCCTGATAATCACCCAATTAAATTGCTACTGGAAAAAGGCATTAATGAAACGTTACTGCTGAACCACCAGCGAGCAGTACAGAATGGCGAGAGAGAACCTCGTTATTAATCATAGCCATCTGGCGGCAAGCCAAATTATTTTCTGGGGGTCACTCTTTGGAGATGTGTATTGATGCACGACTGAATATTTTGTGCCAATCAGGGGTTATTGACCCTGATATCGGCCAAGGGTTAGACAAAGTTATCAATCGGTTAGAACATTTTTGGCAGTTACCTGTTCATAGTTCCCAAGGCGTCATGGCCATGACCCATCTGGCGAGTGCATTAATGCGTACCCGCCGTGGTGAAGAGATTCATGCACTGGATCCAGCGATACTAGCGGAAATTATTCAAAGCGAAGATATTCACTACATCCGTGAGATAAATCAGGATCTATTGGCTTATTTTTCACTAAAACCAGCAGAAAATGAAATTGGATATTTACTCGCGAACCTTTACGGTCTATACCTTTCCAGTGATATGCCCACGTTGCGTTAAATAAAATATATCGGGCATAGTGATAGAAAATACAACATCAGGGTCTCTTTATAATAAATATTCAAAATAATGATAATTTAATAAAAATAATTATGCCGTAGCTAATCAGGACATAAAATGTTTTTAAAAACACTATTAAAACAAAATACTAAATTGATTAATGCGGCTATCTCTTTCTGGCTTCAAGGGAAAATCTATCCTGATAGCTACGTAATAGATGTTGAACAAACTGAAGCTAATGCTCGTTTATTGCTGGAAACAGCAAACCACTATCAGATAAAACTGTATCTGATGAGTAAACAGTTCGGGCGTAATCCTGAATTATGCCGTCGCCTGTTGGCTTGCCATTACCAAGGCACAGGTTATCAAGGCATTGTCGCTGTCGATTTTAAAGAGGCGCGGCAGCTTTATCGCCATGGGTTACCGATTGCCCACATCGGCCATTTGGTACAACCGCCTTCTGGCATGATAGATGAAATAGTCCGCCAGCAGCCCGATGTTATTACCGTCTTCTCGTTAGAAAAAGCGCTGGAAATATCTCAAGCAGCACTTCGCCAACAGAGGGTCCAGTCACTCATGTTGAAAGTGTGCCAACCGGGCGATTTGCTCTATGCCGGGCAAGAGGCTGGTTTCGAATTAGATAATCTACCAGTCGTGATTGCCGCTATCGACAACATGCCAGCGGTGAAATTAGTTGGGGTAACACATTTCCCCTGCATGCTGTATGACAGCCCATCACAGCAAACGCTGCCCACCGCCAATATGCATACTTTGTTGGCCGCCCGAGATATTTTGCGGGCACAAGGGGTGAATATTGAGCAGGTGAATGGCCCCTCAGCAACCAGTTGCACCACCCTGCCCCAATTGGCCCAATGGGGGATCACCCACAGTGAGCCCGGACATGCCCTCACGGGCACCATTCCAGCTAATCAGCACGGCGACCAGCCAGAACAGATCTCCATGCTTTATCTGTCTGAGATTTCCCATCATTTTGCTGATAACAGCTATCTTTTTGGTGGTGGCTATTACCGGCGCGGCCATTTGCAAAATGCCTTGGTTTGGCATAATGACCAATTTAGCCAAAGCAAAGTATTACCGATTGATGATGATAGTATCGATTACTGTCTGCGGTTGAAGGGGAAGTTCCCCATCGGCAGCCCGGTGATCATGAGTTTTCGCACCCAAATATTTGTGACCCGCAGTGACGTTGTTTTGATTGATGGCATTAAAAGTGGAAACCCACGCATACTTGGCTGCTATGACAGTCAGGGTAATCAGTTGTCAGAAAAGTAAGTAATACCAATGGAATACTCCTTCCATCGTCACAGTGTCGATGGAAGGGTGAGATTACGCTCACATATACCCCAAATAATTCTAAATGCAGTAAGGCGGCAAGCGAATGAATTCCGATGAGCTTACTTGAGTAAGTGATTCGTGTGATCGAGCGCAGCCAACGCACATGCAAATTGAAGTATGAAGGGTATACTGACTTTCTTCGGAGCCTGCCCGATGATCAATCCCAATGGATATACCTATGCTCATGAACATCTCCATATAGATTTATCCGGATTTAAAAATAATCTGGATTGTCGACTAGACCAATATCAACCCATCTGTGACGAAATGCGGGAATTAGTCAGCAAAGGCGTCGTCAATATTGTTGAAGTAACCAACCGTTATATGGGCCGAAACCCCCAGTTCTTATTAGATCTGATGCGTGACAGTGGCATAAATATCATTGCATCAACCGGTTACTACACTGACAGCTTTTACCCGCCGATGGTGCGCGAGAGTAGCGCTCAACAATTAGCGCGAACCATGATTGATGAGGTTGAAATAGGCATTGATGGCACTGAACTGAAAGCAGGCGTAATTGCTGAAATCGGTACCAGTGAGGGAGTGGTAACCCCTGATGAGGCCAAAGTCTTCCATGCCGCAGCACTGGCTCACCATGCAACCGGCCTGCCTATTTCTACCCATACCAGTTTCAGCACCATGGGGTTAGAACAAATCGCCCTACTTAAACACTACGCGGTCCCACTCGATAAAGTGGTTATTGGTCATTGTGATCTGAAAGAGCAACCAGATCTTATTATGAAAATGATCGATATGGGCGTATATGTTCAATTCGATACCATCGGTAAAAATAGTTATTTTCCTGACGAACGTCGCATTGCGATGTTAGTGACGCTTGCTGAGCATGGATTATTGGATAAAGTCATGCTTTCGATGGATATCACTCGCCGCTCACATTTAAAAGCCAATGGCGGCAGCGGGTTTAGTTATTTAGTTGATTCGTTTGTTCCCATGTTATTGGCCGCAGGGATTTCCCACCATCAGGTGGAAATGATGTTGCGCCACAATCCTAATAAATTTTTCAATACGCAAGGAAAGTGATTATGAAGAAGATTGGCATTGCCGGGCTGCAACGAGAGTTAATACGCGAAATGGTTGAGCAGACGGCACCGAATACTTTTGAAACCTTTATTCTCTCGGATATGGATGCTGCTTTAAAAGTGAAAGAAGGGCAGTTGGATTATTATATCGGCGCCTGTAATACCGGGGCTGGAGCTGCATTATCAATGGCTATCGCAATTATCGGCTATAACAAAAGTGCCACTATCGCCAAACCTGGAATTAAAGCCAAACCAGAGCAAATTGAAAAATGGGTCACTGAAGGGAAAGTGGCGTTTGGCTTGTCAGTCGAACATATTGAACATGCTATTCCACTGTTGATTACGCAATTGCGCTAAGGGGAGCACCGTGGATTATATTCATATTGTTGTGGTGGCCCTCCTGACGGGAATGACCGCCCTACTTTCTCACCGTTCTGTCGCCGTATTTCATGATGGCATCCGCCCTATTCTTCCACAATTGGTGGAGGGAAATATGAGCCGCCGTGAAGCGGGCAGTATCGCCTTCGGCCTGAGTGTCGGTTTTATTGCCTCCGTGGGTATCTCATTTACCCTCTCCACGGGTTTACTTAACTCTTGGTTACTGTTCCTGCCAACAGATATCATTGGGGTATTGGCTATCAACAGTTATCTGGCCTTTGCGCTAGGTGCTGCTTGGGGAATTTTAGCCCTCACCAGCTTACCCGCGGTGAACACCGCATTGACCTCATTGCCGGTGAACTTTATCGGTTCATTGGGGGAATTGAGTAGCCCGGTTATTTCCGCCTTTGCCTTGTTTCCTCTGGTCGCTATTTTTTATCAATTTGGCTGGAAAACAGCGGTTATTTCCGCGTTCATCGTCCTGCTGACCCGCTTACTGATTACTCGTTTTACTGGGCTATTCCCAGAATCCATTGAAATTTTTGTCGGGATGATTCTGCTTATTGGCATCGCCATCGCGCAAGATTTGCGAGCCAAAACCCACTTGGGAGGGGGAGGCGGGCACTCTGTTTTCGAAGAGCGAACCCAGCGAATAATTAAAAACTTGCCGATGTTAGCCATTGTCGGTGGGTTAATTTCAGCGGTGGCCAGTATGAAAATCTTCGGCGGTAGCGAAGTGTCAATTTACACGCTAGCAAAAGCCTACGCACCGGGGATCACACCCGAAGAGTCACTTGCATTGATTCATCAGGCATCATTGGCCGAGTTTATGCGTGGCCTTGGCTTTGTGCCGCTAATAGCCACTACCGCACTGGCGACGGGTGTCTATGCTGTTGCAGGCTTTACATTTGTGTTTGTCGTCGGTTATTTGGTGCCAAACCCATTGCTAGCAGGAATAATTGGTGCCGCAGTCATATCGCTGGAAGTGTTGATGCTCCGCTCTATCGGCAAATGGCTGGGCCGTTTCCCCTCAGTGCGTAATGCCTCCGACAATATTCGTAATGCGATGAACTTGTTGATGGAATATGCGCTGTTGATCGGGGCTATTTTTGCATCGATCAAAATGGCCGGTTATACCGGTTTCACTATCACGACAGCGCTCTACTTCCTCAATGAAGCTATTGGTCGCCCGGTTATGAAGATTGCCGCGCCTGTGGTGGCCGTGATCATCGCCGGTGTTGTGCTTAACCTGTTCTATTGGTTAGGGCTATTTGTTCCCGCTTAATCCATGATGCTTGAAGCCGCTGAAATTTAAGTTAAAAAGCCCGTTCGTCGCAAAACGAAACGGGCTTTTTACTGCATCACGGACGGCAATTAAATTGCTTCTTCATCCTGTTCGCCAGTACGAATACGCACTACGCGTGAAACATCAAAGACAAAGATCTTACCATCGCCGATTTTACCGGTCTGAGCAGTTTGCATAATCGCTTCTACACAGGTATCAACGATATCGTCAGCCACAACAATTTCAATTTTGACCTTTGGTAGGAAATCCACCATATACTCAGCACCACGGTACAACTCGGTATGCCCTTTCTGGCGACCAAAACCTTTCACTTCGGTTACCGTCATCCCGGTGATACCGACTTCAGCCAGTGCCTCGCGGACATCATCGAGTTTGAATGGCTTAATAATCGCGTCAATTTTTTTCATGGTGAATCCCTGTTTACCAATTCTTGCGGCCAAAGCCTGATGTAATCGGATAGCGTCTATCTTTGCCAAAATTGCGGGCGGTGATACGCGGCCCAACAGCTGACTGACGCCGTTTGTATTCATTGATATCTACCAGGCGGATGACTTTACGCACGATAGCTTCATCAAAACCGTCAGCAACCAAATCAGCAACTGACTTATCCTGCTCGACATACCCTTCGAGAATGGCGTCCAAAATATCATAAGGTGGCAGGCTATCCTCATCTTTCTGATCCGGAGCCAGTTCCGCAGATGGTGGGCGAGTGATAACCCGTTGCGGAATCACATAGGAAACAGTATTACGATATTCGGATAATTTGAAGACCAGCGTTTTGGGCACATCTTTCAGGACGTCAAAGCCCCCCGCCATATCACCGTACAGTGTGGCATAGCCTACGGCCATTTCGCTTTTGTTACCGGTGGTTAATACAATACTGCGGCGCTTATTCGACAAGGCCATCAACACCACACCACGGCAGCGCGCCTGAAGGTTTTCTTCGGTTGTATCGCGCGCAGTACCAGTAAACATCGGTGATAATTGGCCCATAAAGGCATCAAACATTGGCTCGATGGAGAGCACATCAAATTCAATGCCTAGGATTTCTGCTTCTTCTTTGGCATCAGCAATACTGATATCTGCGGTGTAACGGAACGGCATCATCAATGCCTGAACTTTATCTTTACCTAACGCATCCACCGCAATCGCCAGTGTCAGTGCCGAATCAATCCCACCGGAAAGGCCAAGAACTGCGCCATTGAAGCCATTTTTTGTAACGTAATCACGTACCGCCAATACCAGCGCTTCATAGACTTGCGCCAGTGGTGGCAACTCTGCGGCGGGGGCCATCATCGGCACCACTTCACACTCATTGAATTCTAATAGTGTGGTTTGTTCAGCAAAAGCAGCCAAACGATGTGTCATATTGCCTGCAGCATCAAACACTTTGGAGCAGCCATCAAAAATCAGCTCATCCTGCCCACCAATCTGATTGAGATACACCAGTGGCAAACCGGTACGCTGGCAATGCGCTGCCATCAGCGTTTTGCGGATATACGGTTTTTCCCGGTTATAAGGCGAGGCATTGATCGATAACACTATTTCCGCACCTGCGGCTTTAGCCGCATCGACCGGGCCATCGAACCAAAGATCTTCACAAATCAGCAGGCCTAACCGATAACCTTTTAGTGTCACCACACAAGTGTCGTGGCCAGCAGAGAAATAGCGTTTTTCGTCAAACACACCGTAATTCGGTAATTGCTGTTTGAAATAGCGCGCTTGCAATTTACCGTCAGCAAACAGCGATAACGCGTTATACAGATTACCCTCTTCCCGCCATGGATGCCCAACCAGCACTGCCGTGTGTTGTGCTGCCGCCTGCAAACGATCCAACTGAGCCTCGCAGCGTTGATAGAAATCATTACGGTACAGTAGATCTTCTGGCGGATAACCGGACAGCGCCAGCTCGGAGAACATAACCAGATCCGCCCCCGCCTTCTGCTGCTCATGCAAGGTTTGCAACATACGTTCAGTGTTGCCTTCGATATCACCGACCAGCCAATTCAACTGGGCCAGTGCAATGGAAAGTTTTCTGCTCATTTGTATTTAAACTCTGTTTTGTCAGGGAACAATGGCTGTGGGTTAACAACCATTATTATTCTTTAAAATCATTCGCATCTAGCTCATGGCGTGACAACAATTTATAAAATTCGGTCCGGTTACGTCCGGCCATACGAGCCGCCTGAGTCACATTACCTTTGGTGATTTGTAATAGTTTACGCAAATAATTCAATTCAAATTGATTGCGCGCCTCTACAAAGGTCGGTAATGCCGTATTTTCCCCTTCCAATGCCTGCTCAACCAACGCTTCACTGATAACTGGGGCTGAGGTTAATGCTACACATTGTTCAATAACGTTCACCAACTGGCGCACGTTGCCCGGCCAACTGGCGGTCATCAGCCGTTTCATGGCGTCAGTGGAGAAGCTACGGACAAAAGGCTTATGGCGTTTGGCGGACTCACGTAACAAATGATTAGCCAACAACGGAATATCTTCTGCGCGCTCATGCAGCGCCGGGATTTTGAGATTCACGACATTCAAACGATAGTAGAGATCTTCACGGAATTCATTCTTTGCCATCGCTTTTGGTAAGTCGCGGTGAGTGGCTGAAATCACCCGCACATCAATACTTAAATCGCGGTTACTGCCTAATGGACGCACTTTGCGTTCCTGCAATACGCGCAACAATTTTACCTGTAGAGACAACGGCATATCGCCAATTTCATCCAAGAATAGCGTGCCACCCTCTGCGGCCTGGAATAGCCCTTCACGGCTACTGACCGCACCAGTAAACGCCCCTTTGGCATGACCGAATAACTCAGATTCCAGCAACTGTTCAGGCAATGCACCGCAGTTGATCGCGATGAAGGCTTTTTTCGCCCGAGGACTGGCGGCATGAATCGCTTGAGCCAGCACTTCTTTACCGGTGCCGCTTTGCCCATTAATCAGCACGCTGACATCCGATTGCGCCACCATTTTAGCCTGCTCGAGCAAACGCAACATCACCGGGCTACGAGTCACAATCTCTTCACGCCAGCTATCATCACCAGCAGGAATAGACAGTTCTAACGCTGCATCAATTGCTTTATATAAAGCGTCGCGATCCACTGGTTTGGTTAGGAAGCTAAATACCCCCTGCTGTGTGGCGGCCACTGCATCAGGAATGGAGCCATGAGCAGTCAAAATAATCACCGGCATACCGGGCTGATGCTTCTGAATTTCAGCGAACAGCGCCATGCCGTCCATTTCATCCATTCGCAAGTCGCTGATAACCAGATCAATCTTCTCACGCATTAACAGACGCAATGCTTCCTGCCCACTTTCTGCAGTGGTGACATTAAACCCTTCACTGGTTAAACGCATTCCCAGCAGCTTAAGTAAGCTGGGGTCGTCATCAACCAGCAGTAGATTGGCCGGTTTGCGTGGCGTCATGAGATTCCTTATTCGTCGCAGGTGGGACATCAGTAGGTGGTACGGCTGGCGGCGCATAGGTATCAGCCGGTTTCTCTACCGGTTGCGGCGCAGGTTTGCTGTCGACTTGAGGCGCCACTGGCTTATTCTCAGCCGGTGTGGTTTCCGCAGGCTTGGCCTCAGTTGGCTTAGTCTCCGCAGGTTTGGCCTCGGCTGGCTGACTTTCAGCAGGCTTCACTTCCGACTTAGTATCAGATGGTTTAGCTTCTGCCGGTTTACTTTCTACAGCTTTGCTTTCAAGTGGTTTAGCCTCAACAGGTTTAGCGGGTTCCGCTTTTGGTTGAGGTTTGACTTCGGCGGGTTTAGGCACCGCAGATGCTGCTGCCTTGCTATCCACGTCAGTCTCAGGAATTTCATTTTGTAACTGCTTGCGCGATGAAAGTTGGCGTTCGATATCGGTAAGGTTTTCTAACTTACGAGTGGTATCCAGCAAATTGTATTGCAAGCGAACCTGACTTTCTCGCAGCCGGTCAATTTGAGCATCAGACTCCTCTTGTAAGCGCTGATAACGCGTGCGTTCTTCCGCTAAGGAGATGCGCAGAACTTGCTGCTCACGCCACAATTGAATCAGTGGACGTACCGCACCAGGGAAGCTTTGGCTATAACTGTTCAAGCGCTCAACCACTTGGCGACGCTCTGCAATCGTAGGCTCAGAGCTACTCAGCAAAATGCCCTGTTTAAAGGCAGCAGACCACGTTACGACCGATAATGTTTTCGCCAGCGCGCGCGCTTGAGTTGAGCCTAGTCGCTCGGCACAATCCATCGCCCGCAACCAGTAAAGGGAGTTTTCAAGTGTCTCTTTATCATCGAGATCCCACAGCACATCACAGGATAGTGTCCGGTAATCAACGATTTTAGTTTCGGGTATCACCATCTGAACCGCTTGTGAAAAACGGCTACTGGCCGGGTTATCCGTACACCCGGTAAGTAATAGAGGGGCCAGCAATAAAGCTCGCCAAAAAACACCCATGCCAAGCCTGCCCATAGGCATTGCCGTTACCGTTGGCGTAGGACATAAAAAGACGGTCTTTTTAATAATGTTGCGCATAGACCATTTGTACATTAGTTATTCATTCTCGGCGGTTAATGGCAATTCAATACGGAAGCAAACTGCGGCGTAATCCACAGACACCAATTGCAAGTCGCCCTGCATACGCTTGATGCAGTCTTGAGCAATACTCAAACCCAGCCCGCTGCCTTTGACGGCCCCTTTTCGCTGATGGCTTCCCTGAAAAAAAGGCTCAAATATCATGGTTTCTTCTGATACCGGAATCGACGCTCCAGTATTAGCGATATCAATTTGTACGCGGTTATTCACCTGACGGCTACGGATCCAAATGGTACCGGATTCCTCGCCATAGTGCACCGCATTGGAGTAGAGATTATCTAATACCCGCATCAATAATGTCGGATCTGCCCAACAAATGTCCGCCTGAAGATCCATCTCAGTACGAATCATCTTTGCTCGGGCTGGTAGGCTGTGCGCGGCAATCACATCTTCGACCATCTCAAGTAGTTCCACATTTTCAAGTTCACCGGGGCCATCCGCTAATTTACGGTTATAGTCCAATAATTGCTCAATTAATAATTGTAGATGGCGGCTACTATTGTCGAGGATGGCGACCACCTCTTTTTGATCTTGAGTTAATGGCCCGGCAACTTCATCGGCAAGCAGTTCCGTTCCTTCACGCATACTGGCCAATGGTGTTTTCAACTCATGGGATATATGGCGCAAAAACTCGTGGCGCTGCGATTCTAACCAAGCTAAACGTTCACTGAGCCAAATAATACGCTGCGCTAATGAACGTAACTCTCGTGGCCCTTTAAATAACGCCGTATTACCCAGTGGCCGCCCTTCTCCCAAGCGGTTAATCATTCGTTCTATGCCTTTAACCGGCCCGATAATCATACGGGTGAATAGCACCACCAGCAGCACACTCACCAAAAACAGTAATAGGGATTGCCAACCAAAGAATTGGCCGCGCTCGGCGATATCTTTTTGTAACTGTTGCCCACGGGAGAAAATCACATCACGGGTGGCCTGTACCATTTCGGCATTTGAGCGAGAGAACTGCTCTAATAAAAGAGAAGCATTTTGCTCTGGCCCACTATTTTTACATTGGATATCAGAAAGTTGTGTCAACAAGTCACGTAAAGTCTGGTAATAACGAACATCGGGCAGAATAGAGGCATGAGCATCAAGCATTTGGGCATATTGTTTACGCTGATGCTGATAGAGCTTCGCCAATGTTGCATCATCAAGTACACAATATTGACGATAACTGCGTTCCATTTCGAGCGCGATACTGGTCATCGCCTCACTACGCCGTGCATCTGCCAGCGTCGTGCGATTAATATCAGCCGCCTGAGTGCTTAAATGGTCAAGGCTCTGATACGCCTGATATGCCAGCACCAATAAAGGGAGCAGCACCAACAGAAACGCCATGAGCACCAATTGACGTAAAGAACGGGGGAACAAACGCCATCTTTTCAACGAAATCATCTCATTACCTATCATTCTGTTGTGATGCTAACTGACTCTGTCAGGATTACAATGCTTGTGATTCATTTAACGCTGACATGCCCAGAGTCGAGATAAAAAAAAAGCACTTAGCGTTGAGCAAAGTGCTTTTAATTGATGAATATAATTTATCCATTATCGTCAGAATCATCATCAGACCTGCTTTTATAATAAGTTGCAGCGAAAATGGAGAACTTTATCTATCTTTAACAGTAATCAGATGTGACAACGGGGCAATAAATTGCCCCGTCGCAGAATATGTGGATGCCCTTAAACATCGTCTCCAGTTTGATGAAGCCAAGGCAATCATCGGGAGGATGAGACGAATAGCATCCAGACATGTCCAAAATTGATGAACCATTCATCACAGTAGGACATAGGCGGCACCTCACTCAACGTGTCGTCCGATGTTTGATAAAGTGTATTCACACGATATCGGTTTAGGTGGACGATAGGTACCAGTCTTAGGCATCATTCGGTGGCTTATGAAGCGCATATTCCGCTTTACAGCGGGACTATCATAAAAAGTGAATGAGCAACTGATAGTAATAATGCAGTTAGCGTGCCAAGTTTCATAAAAATCATATAACACAATGATTTTAAATAAAAATAAATATTATCAGGAAACTAACTTTGGCATCATGTTCAGTAATTTGAGTTATTCATCTCTATTTTGTCGCTATTTCCCGACACCTAACCTGACATAAAATAAAAACCATATAAATCAATTAATTAAACGTCTCCTTTTTGAGACAGGCTTTATCCCAGTTGTCGCAATTTGCCGACAATTAAAAATAGTTATTTTAAATCAATAAGTTGAGATGGAAAGAATAAACGGCGATGAAAGTTATCCTTAGCCTCACTATCAGCCCCTTCCCCACCGCTGACCACTGCTTAAATAATTATCACGTTATAAATTATGAGATTTAATCACTTCTATAAATGAGTCACGCTAATGACCTGACTCTGGTTTCTGATGAAAAGATCGCCAAAGTGCAGAAAATAAAATACCGACAACGACTATGCCCATGACAAAGGGGCTTCATCGGTATCTGTCTCGGCGTTTCACTGACCTGTCATCTGGGAAACACTCATATGAAAATCCACTTTATCGTCATGGCCAGTGCACTGGTGGTCAGCGCCTTCGTCACCGCCCAGCCATTGGCTACCCCACGCGTAAACCCAGAGTTGATCAGCATGGGTTCGGCTGCTGATAATTTTTCGGTATATGGGATCCTAACAAGTTATTGGCTCAAGGATAAACGCGGTGAGATCCCAATAATGGTGACAACCCAAGAGCACTTATTGATTACTGCTCATATATACGATCAATATGACAATGAAAAAGCGCAGACCGCGACACTGATTAATAACCGTTCAAAGGGAATGACATTGCCATTAGAAAACTTTTCTGCCGGAGACTACCGATTAGTTATTACCTCATTAGATACAAATCATAGACATACGGATAAAACCTACTATATGACATTAACAAATACGACTGGCGAGGATTAACCTCATTAATAAAATATAAATCTGTCATACAAAGGAATCTACAGCATGATAAACATTACGGTCCTGTTATTTCCCGCAGTTATCCTTTTCTCTCCTTTAGCCTTATCCAGCTTTGATAACCTCCGTAGTAGCACTAAAATATACAACGCCGTATCCACTGAAATTGCCCACTTACTGACGATAGCAGCAAAGCAACAACAGAACGCTTTAATTAACTATAATAGTTTTCCCGAATTTGATATTGAGTTTACCGGTTCATATTATAATAAAGAGTCAGCGGTGTATGAAATTTCATTTACATTGGAATCACAGGGAATTTTGAATTACAACGCATATATTATCAATAATAATGACATGGAAATGGATAATGATTTCGGATACATTAACAATAATAAGAAGAACGTAAAGTTAAAAATGAACAGTGTTCAACCGGGAACATACCAGCTCATTATTGAACTTACAGATAATAGAAAAGAGACAAAGACCCGAACCCGGACAATAAACATTTTATAAATAATTCAATACCGCTATTTGAGATTAAGGGGGCATATTGCCCCCTCTTTCAATTAGCCTAATTGCTTACGCGCATTACGGAACATACGCATCCACGGGCTATCCTCGCCCCACTCTTCTGGGTGCCAAGAGTGACTGACTGTGCGGAAGACACGCTCAGGATGCGGCATCATAACCGTTGCACGGCCGCTAGCACTGGTCACGGCCGTAATACCATGAGCCGAACCATTCGGGTTAGCAGGGTATTGCTCGGTGACTACGCCTTGGTTATTAACAAAGCGCAATGCCACCAGATTGTTCTGCTCTATTGTTGCCAAATGGGCCGCATCACGAACTTCAACCTGCCCTTCACCGTGTGAAACCGCAATTGGCATACGAGAACCGGCCATATCCTGCATAAACAGTGATGGGCTATTCGCCACTTCCACCAGACTGAAACGCGCTTCAAAGCGATCAGACACGTTGCGAACAAAGCGTGGCCAGTGCTCAGCACCGGGGATAAGATCACGCAGATTAGACATCATCTGGCAACCGTTACACACCCCCAACGCAAGCGTTTCGGAGCGATGGAAGAACGCTTCGAACTCATCACGTACACGCGTATTGAACAGGATAGACTTCGCCCAACCTTCACCTGCACCTAATACGTCGCCGTAAGAGAAACCACCACAGGCCACTAAGGTCTGGAAGGATTGCAAATCCGTGCGCCCTGCCAGTAAGTCACTCATATGCACGTCAACGGCATCAAAACCAGCGCGGTGGAAAGCCGCCGCCATCTCAACGTGCGAGTTGACCCCTTGCTCACGCAGCACCGCTACTTTTGGTCGCGCTTGCTTGATAATGTAAGGTGCGGCGATATCTTCAGACGGATCAAAGGTTAGCTTCACATTCAGGCCAGGATCACTTTCATCCTGTTTCGCCAGATGTTCCTGATCCGCACAATCCGGGTTATCGCGCAGACGCTGCATTTGCCAAGTGGTTTCAGCCCACCACAAGCGCAGGGTACTGCGTTTTTCGCTGTACACCACCTCGGTGCCACTGCGGATATCAAAGATATCCCCCTCAACCGCACGCCCCAGATAGTGAATACAGTTTGCCAGACCATGCTCTGCCAACACTTTTTCCACTGCTGCTTGCTGCTCGGCACGCACTTGAATCACAGCACCCAGTTCCTCATTAAACAACGCAGCCAATGCATCGTCACCCAAGGCCTGAATATCCGCTTGCACGCCACAATGACCGGCAAAGGCCATTTCAGCCAACGTCACCAGCAGACCACCATCGGAGCGGTCGTGATAGGCCAGTAATGCCTGATCCGCCACTAAACGCTGCATCGCATTGAAGAAACCAGCCAACTGTTGCACATCACGCACATCAGCAGGTTTATCCCCTAACTGACGATAAACCTGTGTCAGGGCAGTGGCCCCCAGAGCATTGTGACCTGCGCCTAAATCAATCAACAGCAGCGCATTATCACCCTTATCAGTTCGCAATTGCGGCGTGACGGTGTGGCGCACATCTTCGACGCGAGCAAATGCCGTGATTACCAGAGACAACGGCGAAGTCATTTCACGCTGCTCATCGCCCTCCTGCCAGCGGGTTTTCATCGACATAGAGTCTTTGCCCACCGGGATGGTGATTTCCAGCGCTGGGCATAATTCTTCACCCACAGCACGCACCGCGTCATACAAACCGGCATCTTCACCTGGGTGCCCAGCAGCAGACATCCAGTTAGCCGACAGTTTGATGCGCTTGAGTTCACCAATTTGCGTCGCCGCAATGTTGGTCAACGCTTCACCCACAGCCAGACGAGCAGAGGCCGCAAAGTCCAGCAAGGCTACTGGCGCACGTTCGCCCAGAGACATGGCTTCGCCATAGTAGCTGTCCAAACTGGCACTGGTGACGGCACAATCAGCGACCGGAATCTGCCACGGACCGACCATCTGGTCGCGAGTTACCATGCCGGTAACAGTGCGATCGCCGATGGTTATCAAGAAGGTTTTCTCAGCAACCGCCGGCAAATGCATCACACGTTTTACTGCATCAGCAATACTGATTTCAGCCCGTTGTAGCGCCTCACCCTGTGCCTGGAGGCGGGTCACATCACGCAGCATTTTGGGCGTTTTGCCTAATAGCACATCCAGCGGCATATCAATGGGCTGATTGTTGAAATGGCGGTCATTCAAGGTCAAATGTTTTTCTTCGGTGGCTTCACCGATAACAGCATAAGGCGCACGTTCGCGACGGCAAATTTCATCAAATTGCGCCATCTGTGCTGGAGCTACTGCCAGAACATAACGTTCTTGAGATTCGTTGCACCACACTTCCAACGGACTCATGCCCGGCTCATCGTTAAGGATGTCGCGCAGCTCAAAACGACCACCGCGACCACCGTCACTGACCAACTCAGGCATGGCATTAGATAAACCGCCCGCACCGACATCATGAATAAACAGAATCGGGTTGTGATCGCCTAACTGCCAGCAACGGTCGATCACTTCCTGACAACGGCGTTCCATTTCTGGGTTATCGCGCTGTACTGAAGCAAAATCCAGATCCGCATCTGACTGACCGGAGGCCATGGAAGAAGCTGCACCACCGCCCAATCCAATATTCATCGCTGGCCCACCAAGCACCACCAGCTTGGCACCGACGACTATCTCACCTTTTTGCACATGATCAGCACGGATATTACCTATCCCACCAGCCAACATAATAGGCTTATGGTAGCCACGCAATTCGGTACCGTTATGGCTATTGACGCGCTCTTCATAGGTACGGAAATAGCCCAATAATGCAGGACGACCAAATTCGTTATTAAATGCCGCGCCGCCTAGTGGGCCTTCGGTCATAATATCCAGCGCGGTCACAATGCGTTCTGGCTTACCGAAATTCTCTTCCCATGGCTGTTCAAAGCCCGGAATACGCAGGTTAGAAACGGAGAAGCCCACCAATCCAGCTTTAGGTTTAGCGCCACGCCCGGTAGCACCTTCATCACGGATTTCGCCACCTGAGCCGGTCGCCGCCCCCGGCCACGGTGAAATGGCTGTTGGGTGGTTATGGGTTTCTACTTTCATCAAGATATGTGCCGCTTCCTGATGGTAGCCATAGACACCATTTTCTGGTGCCGCAAAGAAACGTCCAACCTGAGAACCTTCCATGACCGCCGCATTGTCTTTATAAGCAGACAGCACGTAATCCGGTGTGTGTTCAAAGGTATTTTTGATCATCTTAAACAGTGTCTTAGGCTGATTCACACCGTCAATTATCCAGTCCGCATTAAAAATCTTATGGCGGCAATGCTCGGAGTTTGCCTGTGCGAACATGTACAGCTCAATATCTGTCGGATTGCGCCCAAGGCCAGTAAAAGCAGTCAGCAGATAATCGATTTCATCCGGTGCCAGTGCCAGACCCAATTTAATGTTGGCCTGCTCTAATGCACTGCGGCCCTGAGTCAGAATATCGACCCGCTGTACCGGGGCTGGCTGATGATGAGAGAACAACTGCTCAGCCTGCTGCAAATCGGTAAACACCGTTTCCATCATGCGGTCATGCAGCAACGCCGACAATTGTTGCCATTGGCTGTCATTCAGGCCCGGGCCTTGTATATAGAAAGCCAGACCGCGCTCAAGACGCAGAACCTGCGGTAAAGCACAATTGTGTGCAATATCTGTCGCTTTGGAAGACCACGGGGAAATGGTTCCGGGCCTTGGAGTAACCAGAAGTAAGCGCCCTTGTGGCGCATGTTCCGGGAGAGATGGCCCATATTGAAGCAGCCGTTGGAGTCTGGCGTGTTCTTCAGCGCTCAATGGGGCGCTGACATCGGCAAAGTGAACATATTCAGCGTAGATATCATCTACCGGCAGATGAGCGTCCTGACAACGGGACAGCAGTTTGGTAATACGAAAAGCCGACAAAGCGGGCGAACCACGCAGTATTTCCATAATCTAAGTTTCTCTCGTCTTCGAAGCGACTGGAACAGCACTTCATTGGGCGCAACAGGGGAAAACGCGCGCCATTATAGTGAATCTAAGCCGCCGACGAAACCGTTTGCGTATCTATTATTAATAATTGCGTCAGAAACCTCTGTCAGAGATCTACAGCGAATAGCGGATAAATAAGCACGCAATAAAGTTGCACACTGACGATTTGTTGCGCAAAATGCCACTCCCCTGGGGATTTAACCATGTTGATTTTCGCTTTACAACGCACATATAAAGAGCGCTGCCGAGAGATAACTATTTGACGCGCATAAAATTAAATTACTTTGTCATCGGTGTAGTTGCCATACTTCTGGCCCTCGCGCTGTGGCCCAATATTCCTTGGCGCAATGGCCAAGAGGGGCAACTGGACCGTATAAAAGCCCGTGGTGAACTGCGAGTTAGCACAATAAGTTCACCGCTGA
Source organism: Yersinia vastinensis (assembly GCF_044905075.1). Taxonomy (NCBI): domain Bacteria; kingdom Pseudomonadati; phylum Pseudomonadota; class Gammaproteobacteria; order Enterobacterales; family Yersiniaceae; genus Yersinia; species Yersinia vastinensis. Next base: position 1,162,851 of record NZ_CP173260.1, on the reverse strand, counting down.
TTTACTCAACCGGAAAGGATGGTCCTTCCGGTCTCGACTATGAGCTGGCAAAACGTTTTGCTGACTATCTAGGGGTCAAGCTGGTGATGACTCCGCATCATAATATTAACGATCTATTTGATGCTTTAGATAGCGACGATGCCGACATGCTGGCCGCTGGGCTGATTTATAACAGTGAACGCCTTAACCGGGCGCGCACCGGCCCCGCTTATTATTCTGTGTCACAACAATTGGTATACCGATTGGGCCAACCACGACCAAAATCATTCAGTGATTTAAAAGGTCAACTGATTGTCGCCTCCGGTTCCGCCCATATGACCACCTTGAAGCAGCTCAAACAGAGCAAATATCCGGACCTTAACTGGGGTTCATCCATTGATCGCTCGGGAAAAGAGCTGCTCGAGCAAGTCGCTGAGGGCAAACTCGACTATACCCTTGGCGATTCTGTCACTATCGCGCTGCTGCAACGCATCCACCCACAATTGGCAGTGGCTTTTGACGTGACAGATGAAGAACCCGTCACTTGGTATTTCCAGCAAGGTAATGATGACAGCCTGTATGCTGCAATGCTCGATTTCTATAGTCAGATGGTTGAGGATGGCAGTTTAGCGCGGCTGGAGGAAAAATATCTGGGCCATGTCGGCAGCTTTGATTATGTCGATACTAAAACTTTCCTGTCGGCCATCGATAATGTGCTGCCCGCCTTCCAGCATCTGTTTGAAAAACACGCTGGCGAAATCGACTGGAAATTACTGGCAGCAATTGCTTATCAGGAATCCCACTGGAACCCACAGGCCACATCACCGACTGGAGTTCGCGGTCTGATGATGTTAACCCGTGCCACCGCCAGTGGGTTGGGAGTTAAAGACCGGGTTGATCCTGAGGAAAGCATTAGAGGCGGCTCCATTTATTTGCAGCGCTTGATGAAAAAAGTACCGGATACCATTCCAGAAGATGAGCGAATCTGGTTCGCACTGGCCGCCTATAATTTGGGTTACGGCCATATGCTGGATGCCCGCCGGCTGACCAAAAGTCAGAACGGTAACCCGGATAGCTGGGTTGACGTAAAAATGCGGTTACCGATGTTAAGCCAAAAACGCTACTACCCAAGCACCACTTATGGTTATGCCCGTGGTCACGAAGCCTATAACTATGTCGAAAACATTCGCCGTTATCAGGTGAGTTTGGTGGGATATTTGCAGGAAAAAGAGAAAAAAGCAGCCCAACATGCCGCTATTGAGGCTGAACTGGGCAAAGCTTATCCGGTTGTCGGTCCTGGCTGGTCAATCAATAATTAGTGAGTTTCAGCTTTGACGTTGCAAAAGCAACGGCGCAGTCAATCACATCGTGTATGCGTCATTTGTTATCAGTTGTGGCACGTTTTAATGCTTTTTGCTGCTCACGGCGTAGGCGGAAAAATGCGCTCAACTGATGAGAGCAGGCATCAGCCAGCACTCCCGAACAAACGTCTATCTGATGATTCATGCCGGGATGACGCAAAATATCCACCAGCGAGCCGGCTGCACCGGTTTTCAAATCATTCGCGCCGTACACCAAGCGGCGAATTCGGCTATGTACCATCGCTCCGGCACACATCACGCAAGGCTCCAGCGTGACGTATAAAGTGGCATCGATTAAACGATAATTCTGCACGGCTTGACCACCTTGGCGTAGCGCCATGATTTCGGCGTGAGCTGTCGGGTCGTTATCGCGAATAGGCCGGTTCCACCCCTCACCGATGACCTGATTATCCAGCACTAAAATGGCTCCTACCGGCACTTCACCCTCGTCTTGTGCACGCAACGCTAATGCTAACGCGCGCTGCATCCAGTACTCGTCACTGTACTCAGGGGGTGAAACACATTCAGCAGACAAATTATTATCGATAGACACATTAACCTCACTGGCACTTTTGCGGCGTGCATTATACACAGCCATGGCGGCCTCCAACCAATATAAAGTAGCGAGGCATATAATGATCAGTTAATGTTCAGACAGGATAAAAATCATTCAGACCAATGGATGCCAAACAGATGAAACTCAGCAAGAAAAACGCCGCGACTGTACGCAAAACCCTTAAGGGATGGGCTAATGAGGGTGTGATTGGGGAAGAAGAGCATCAGCGCCTATTGGCAAATATTGATGTTCAGCCCTTTGATTGGCGTCGGCTGGCCGGTTATGCCTTTCTTGCCGCACTGGCTTCGCTGGTCATCGCTATTGGCAGCCTGATGGCCGATACTTTCCTATTAGATTGGATTAGCCAGTTCTTCCGTTTTGATCCCCCCGTGAGAGTTGCAGTCACAAGTGTGCTGGCGGCGGCTTTCTATGCTTGGGGTTTTTACCGCCGCCGACAAGACCCCAGCAAAATCTATAGCAATGAAGCGGTATTATTTCTCGGTGTCATCATGACCGCTGCCGCCATCGCCCAACTTGGCGTGTGGCTGGATAATGGCAGTGGTCGTATTTCTGCGTTATTACTACTGGGCACGGTTATCTATGCGCTGGTGGGTTGGTTTGGTCGCTCGCCACTGGTATGGCTGTTCGCCTTGCTGTCATTGGGGAATGCCTTTGGTGCAGAAACCGGTTACCTCTCCGGTTGGGGAGCTTACTGGCTAGGCATGAGTTATCCCATACGCTTTATTGCCTTTGGTTTGTTGATGTGTGCGTCAGCACTGGCATTGCAACCTCAACTGGCCGCTCGCAGACTTGAGAGAGTTTCACTGGCCATGGGGCTGCTTTATCTGTTTATCGCCTTGTGGTTGTTGTCTATTTTTGGCAATTACGGCGACATAGACCATTGGTATCAGGTGCGCCAGATTGAGCTGCTTCATTGGAGTCTCTTGTTTGCCATTGCAGCGGGTATCGCGATTTGGTTGGGGCTAAAACGAGATGATGCCATGCTGCGCGGCTTTGGCCTGACATTTCTTGCCATCAACCTCTATACCCGCTTCTTTGAGTTCTTTTGGGATGCCATGCCAAAGACCATTTTCTTCCTGCTGTTGGGTATCAGCTTATGGTTGCTCGGTAGGCATGCCGAACGGATTTGGCGGTTAGGGCATCATGAAGATGATGTCACTCATTAACGTATATTCTCTTCGTCTTTGAAGCTGCAGGGGTGTTAGCTGCGCACACCCCTGCAGCTTCAAGAGCGAAGGGTTACTCCAACTGCTGCAACTCACCCGTTCCACTCACCCGCCAGCGGTGCTCACAATATTTCAACAGCGGGTTGTCCTGCTTACTGTCACTGTACCCACTGTAGAGTTTCAACGGAGACCCCAGCCGCTGCTCTAATTGCACCACTTTCTCTGGCCCTAAGCAGCGCAGTGGTAGCACCCAGCCGCCATTACGCCGCGCCATACGGCTACCGACCAACTGTAAACGTGGCATGAATTCCGAGTCGTGATAAACCTGTTCGACCAACTGTTGTGGCGAGCCGGTAATCAACCATACATCGGTGTCTGTACGGTCCAGATATTGACGCAAGCGCATCATGACAACCGGAAACTCCGTCACTTTCTGTCGAAACTCCTGCACAAAACGTAATTCCAGATCTTTCAGGTGCGCTTCAGATCGCCCAAAGGTTATCGCCCACAGCAGCAGGCTCACCGGCCAGCGTGCGCAGCGCCCTCCCACCAGTAATCCCAGCCCAATGACTGGCAAGAGTGGAATAACCAACAAAAGATTCAGTGGTAAATGACGCAACAGAAAACGCAAAAAGCTGCCAAACATATCCTGCTGATGCAAAGTGCCATCTAAATCAAAGAAAACAACCCGTTTAACACTTTCCGGCTGAGGCTCTGCCCTGTGTTCAAAGGCCGATTTGGCGTGCTTCACACTCAAAACATCACTCCTATTTTCAATACAAAACCCACCTTATACCCAATAGATTTCATGATACAGGAAGGCGACTTACAAGCTCACCCCATGAGCTGATGACTCTGGTGACCACGAGCAGCCAACCCACCAGCAAATTGAAAGATGAAAGGTATTACAATGCTGCGCGCAGATACCCGTTATGTCGCTGTAAATCCGAATTAGCCTGCTCAGCACTGACACCTTTTAAGATCATCAAAATAGCGGGCTTCACTTCAAATCCCGTTTGTGACAAGGCATTTTCAGCCTCTGCGCGGCCGGCTCCGGTAGCTTCAACAACAATACGACAAGCACGATCAACGAGTTTTTCATTGGTCGCTTTCACATCGACCATCAAATTTTGATAGACCTTGCCCAATTTGACCATAGCTCCGGTGGATAACATATTCAGCACTAATTTCTGAGCAGTCCCTGACTTCATACGGGTAGAACCCGTCAGAGCCTCCGGCCCGACAACGGGTGAGATTGCTACCTGAGCCTCTTGTGCGATAGGAGAATCTGGGTTGCAGGAAATTGCGGCCGTTGGACAACCGAGCTGGCGGGCATAGCGTAGCGCACCAATGACATAAGGTGTACGCCCCGAAGCGGCCAATCCAACAACCATATCTGTTGGCGTCAGTTTTAAATCTTGTAAATCTCGCTCGCCAAGCAAAATATCATCTTCAGCGCCTTCGACCGCTTTGAGCAACGCTCCGGGGCCTCCAGCAATGAGTCCTACCACCATGCCATGCGGTACACCGAAGGTCGGTGGGCATTCTGATGCATCCAAAACCCCAAGCCGGCCACTGGTTCCGGCTCCAAGATAAATTAAGCGCCCCCCCTGCTTTAAAGCTTCTGCCGCTAAATCGACCGCCTGAGCTATAGCCGGAATAACCAACCGGATCGCTTCAGGTACTTTGCGATCCTCATCATTAAAGCGAGTCAACATCTCCAATGTGGAGAGCTTATCTAAATCCATCGTGGCCGGATTGCGACTTTCAGAAATCAAAGCGCCCAAATTCATGATTTTTTCCTCATTGGATTTTTCACTCATCATAATTTAGTTGTAGCCGAAAGGTATCAAAACGCGTGTTTTCTTGTTCCAGTCATCGGAATCTTACAAAAAAAGAGTGCTATTCTCCCTGACTTGACCTTCGACTTAATTATTTATGGGTATTATTAACCAACTTGGCAGAATAATTTCCCCTATTCAGGAACTGATTTATGAGTAGTCTTCTTCGCATTCGTCAGCTCTATCCAACGCTGGCACAAAATGATCGTAAGCTGGCCGATTTCCTGCTGACCCACCCCGAGCAAGCACGCCAACTCAGTTCACAAAAGCTGGCGCAACAAACTGGCATCAGCCAATCAGCAGTGGTGAAATTTGCCCAAAAACTTGGTTATAAGGGCTTCCCAGCACTAAAGCAGGCTCTCAGTGAAATCATCGCGGCTCCTGAGCAGGCGGTCACGCTCCACAATCAAATATTGAGCACTGACAGTTTAAAGACGGTCGGAGAAAAGTTACTCAGCGAAAAAGCCGCCGCATTACGGGCCACGCTAGACATCAACAGCGAACAGCGCCTTGCCCAAGCACTGGAGATGTTAAAAGGCGCACAGCGGGTGATTTTGACCGGTCTGGGTGCTTCTGGATTAGTAGCAAAAGACCTTGCCTATAAGCTATTAAAAATTGGCGTGATGGCGGTATCAGAAACGGACATGCATGCGCAACTGGCGGCAGTACAGGCGCTGGATACGCGAGATTTACTTCTGGCAATTTCATTTAGCGGCGAACGCCGTGAGATAAATTTGGCGGCAGAAGAAGCGCAACGCTGTGGCGCCAAAGTGCTGGCGCTGACCAGTTTTACGCCCAACAGCTTGCAGCAGCGCGCTGACCACTGTTTGTATACCATCTCAGAAGAACCCGCGATTCGTAGTGCCGCCATCTCCTCCAGCACGGCACAATATGCACTGACCGACCTGCTCTTTATGGCCATGATCCAGCAAAACCTTGAAAGTGCACAGGATCACATTAAGCACAGCGAAGCACTGGTGAAAAAACTGGTCTAAGGACTCCAGAGGGGTATAATCCCGCGCTGTTGTGAATACTCAAGCTAAGGTATGAGAAATTATGGCCCTGTTGATCACTCGTAAATGCATCAATTGCGACATGTGTGAGCCGGAATGCCCGAATGAGGCAATTTCCATGGGAGCTGAGATCTATCAGATTGACCCAATGCGTTGCACGGAGTGTGTTGGCCATTACGAGACGCCAACCTGTCAGCTGGTTTGCCCCATTGATAATACGATTTCTATCGATCCTGCTTGGGTTGAAACTAACGAACAGCTATGGGATAAGTTTGTCCAACTGCACCACGCTGATCGTCTGTAATCTCAGTGTTTTTTCCCGTGAAATGGATGATCAGTGCCTCGGTTGAAGCACTGATCATAAAATCAACTCAATACTCAATCCGCCACTAAATAAACAAGCTGATCAGCAGCACCATCGCCAAGCCAACGACTGAGTTTGTCAATTCAAGCAAGCCCCAAGTTTTCAGAGTGTCCTTAATCGACAAGTCGAAGTAACCTTTAAATAACCAGAATGATGCGTCATTAATATGGGTAAAGGTATTCGAACCCGCCGCGGTCGCCAGCACCAACAACGCGGGATCAACAGACGTAATGGTATGGGTCACAGGGTCCATAACCGCGGCACCAATAATCCCTGCCGCCGTCATTGCCGACACCACACCCTGCCCGGTCGCTAGGCGGATTAGCACGGTAATTAGCCAAGCCATAATATAAGGTGATACACCACCTGCTGACATCAACATACCAATAGTGTCGCCGATCCCGGTATCAATGATGACTTGCTTTAGCGCACCACCGGCACCGATGATCAAGATGACCATGGCAATCCCTTTTACAGCCCCCTCAAAGGAGTGCATGACCCATTCCATCTTATGGCCACGCCCGGTGCCGAAGAGAACAAAGGCCACCAGCATCGCGATAAACATGGCGATCGGCGATGACCCTAGGAAGTTGAAGATAATGTATGACGTCGTCCCTTTCACCAGCCAGATGTTCGCGACGGTGGTGAAAATCATAATAAAAGCAGGAATTAACGGGACTAAAATAGACGTACCAAACGATGGCAGATTATTTTCATCAAGCGGATTATCCGCCTTCAGGAACGTTGGGATTGGGCGTTCCAAGTTGCCCAAGAATTTTGGCAAAATCAGCCCAGCACAAACAACTGAAGGGATGGCAACCAAAACACCATAAATATAAACCATGCCCATATCAGCGCCATAAGCGCTCACCAACGCAACCGGACCGGGTTGTGGTGGGAAAAGGGAGTGCGCGGTTGTTGCCGCAGCAACTGCAGGGATCGCTAATTTGAGGAATGGGATCTTAGCTTCGACGGCAATCGCAATGATAAGTGGAGCTAAAATAATAAAGGCAACTTCATAGAACATTGCCAAACCAAAGATCAAGCCGATGATAATGACTGCAAACTCAACATACTTGAGTCCAAATCGACGCAGTAGCGTCTGAGCTATCTGGTGAGCCGCTCCAGAATCGACCATGAGTTTGCCGATCACCGCACCAAATACCACAATGATTGCCAGTTCGCCCAGTGTGCCACCAAACCCCGCTTTAATGGTATGCAGCAGTTTTAGCAGATCCATCCCAGCGAGAGTCCCCACCAGCAAAGCCGCCAGCAGTAAGGCAATCATTGAGTTAATTTGATAGCGGATATTAAGCAATAGCATCAAACCAATGCCCAATACGACCCACAGGATATTAATCCATTCCATCTTTTATTTTCCCCAGTAGTTAAAATCAATTTTTCTGGTATTACGGTTTTTATATTGGTCAGACCAAACTTAATCGTTGTTGTGAACAAAAAATCGCCTTATTACCGCCGTTTTTTACGTTACCCTCATGCTACTGAACGCAGACTATCGACTTCATTGTGCAATTTGGTATTACAAGTAGCATCAATTGGGCGACCAAATGAAGCATTGGTTAACCAACTTGTCGAACAGATCGCAAAATTAAGATTTATTCTGGGGAGTTTCTTCGTTGTGCAATTGAGAGTGCACAAATGCCGAGTGGTAAAACCGAAGTGAGAGATAAGAAAACGGCTGATAGCGGGATAAAATGCATAACAAAAAAGGGCGACATTTTCATGCGCGCCCTTCAGTTTCCGCTCGCCACATTTTAGTGACGATGAACAGTGTCAACCTTCAAGAACATCAACTTTCAATAATAACGGTCGCACAGGCATAACGCCGTTCGTCAGCCAGAGTCACATGCAACGATTTCACGCCCAGCTCAGCGGCTAACTCTGCTGCACGCTGGTGTAAACGCAGTGTTGGCTTACCAAGGACATCATTAACCACTTCGAATTGATTAAATGCCAAACCATTACGGATACCCGTACCAAATGCTTTAGCTGCCGCTTCTTTGACGGCAAAACGTTTAGCCAAAAAACGTATTGGTTGTTGGTGCTGCTGATAATGTTGCCATTCCGATGGGCTGAGGATGCGCCGAGCCAGCTTGTCGCCGCTGCGCTCAACTACGGCTTCTATCCTCGAAATTTCGACAATATCAGTGCCTAACCCAAGAATGGCCATTAACGACGCGCTTCCCGCATCAACACTTTCATATCCGTAACAGCAGCAGCGAGGCCAGACATAACGGCCTGACCAATAATAGCATGACCAATATTCAGCTCATGCATCTCTGGTAAGGCAGCGATAGGTTGGACATTATGATAAGTCAGACCGTGGCCAGCATTCACTTTCAAGCCTTTGCCCGCGGCGTAGGTGGCCGCTTTCGCGATCCGTACTAATTCTGCCTGACGAGCCAAATCTGAAGTAGCATCTGCATAAGCGCCGGTATGAATTTCAATGTAAGGCGCACCGACAGCAACTGCAGCATCAATTTGGCGCATATCTGCATCGATAAACAATGAAACCAAAATACCTGCCTCGGATAATCGGCTAACTGCTACGGTCATTTTATCAATTTGACCTGCCACATCCAGCCCACCTTCGGTCGTTACTTCCTGGCGTTTTTCCGGCACTAAGCAGCAAAAATGAGGTTGCAATTCGCAAGCGATATCCACCATTTCATCGGTCACCGCCATTTCCAAATTCATGCGAGTCTGAATAGTTTTACGCAAAATACGTACATCTCTGTCAGTGATATGACGGCGATCTTCGCGTAAATGTACAGTAATACCGTCAGCGCCAGCTTGCTCGGCGATGAACGCTGCCTGAACAGGATCGGGATAAATGGTGCCACGTGCATTTCGTAACGTCGCAATGTGGTCAATATTAACGCCCAGCAACAAATCAGCCATAACAGCCCTCCAGATATGGGTGCATCTTGAAAGATGACGGGTATAAGTGCTCCGCAGTTTACACCGAGTAAGCGGCTAGCGGATAGGCTACTGAATGGGAAAGTTGAAGACAGACACTGTAAACCATCGGAATACAAGACACTAGGTCAAAGGTTCAGCCGGTGGTTTAATCACAAATTGACGGAACAGCTCGCGGCTTTTTAGTGGCTTGCCCCCCAGATAAGGTTTCAGGGCAATACGCGTAAAGCGCTTGGCTGCACGCAATGTATCGGCATCAGGGAATTCACGATGTGCCAGCGCCAATAATTGACGACCGGTAAAGCTATAATGATCAATCACTAAGCTGGCGATAAAACCTTTCTCCTCCCGATACCGGTAAGTCATTGTATCTGATACTGGCTGACCGCTGCCTGCACAATGAAGGAAATCCACGCCATAACCCAAATGGGCTAATATCGCCAATTCAAACTGACGCAAAGCATATTCAGGCGATCCATCACTGCCAGCTAATGCTTGTAAGCAATGTAAATAATCGAAGAATAATGCAGAGTAATTGGTTTGATGTTCCAGAACGCGGGAGAGCAGCTCGTTAACATATAAACCGCTATATAACATAGAGCCGCTCAATGGAAGAGCCAGAGACACTGGCTCGGCACTGCGTAATGTTTTGACTTCACCACGCCCCGTCCAGCGGACCAGTAATGGTGTAAAAGGCTGCAAGCAGCCTTTTAAGTTGGAGCGGCGACCTCGCGCACCTTTTGCTAACACCCGCATACGGCCTTCCCCCTCAGTGAATAAATCCAGCATGAGACTGGTTTCACTGTAAGGACGCCCGTGCAGGACAAATGCGCGTTGCCAACCGTCCATCGGCGAGCCTTATTTCAGGTCGTCGGTATAGCCTAAGCTGCGCAATGCACGTTCGTCATCTGCCCAGCCTGATTTCACTTTTACCCACAGCTCAAGATGTACCTTGGCGTCGAACATCTGTTCCATGTCCTGGCGGGCTTCAATACCGATCGTCTTGATTTTTGAACCTTTATTACCGATGACCATTTTCTTCTGGCCTTCGCGTTCAACCAGAATCAGCCCGTGGATGTTATAACCACCGCGCTCATTAGGAACAAACTGTTCAATTTCAACCGTCACCGAGTAAGGTAATTCCTCACCCAAGAAGCGCATCAGCTTTTCACGGATAATTTCTGACGCCATAAACCGCTGAGAGCGGTCAGTGATGTAATCTTCCGGGAAGTGATGTTCCGCTTCCGGTAATAATTTACGCACGATGTTGGCAATAGTATCCACATTCATGCCTTTTTCGGCGGAAATTGGCACAACATCAAGGAAATTCATCTGCTGGCTAAGGAACTGAATATGTGGCAACAGTTTGGTTTTATCCGTTACGTTATCCACTTTATTGATAGCCAATAACACCGGGCACTTCAGACTGCGTAGCTTGTTCACTACCATCTCGTCATCAGCAGTCCAGTTCGTTCCTTCAACCACAAAAATCACTAACTCCACATCACCAATAGAGCTACTTGCCGCGCGATTCATCAAACGGTTAATAGCGCGTTTTTCTTCAATATGCAGCCCTGGGGTATCAACATAGATAGCCTGATAAGGCCCTTCAGTATGAATCCCCATAATACGGTGACGTGTGGTTTGCGGTTTACGTGAAGTAATGGAGATTTTCTGCCCCAATAATTCATTCAGCAAGGTCGATTTGCCCACATTTGGGCGACCTACAATTGCAACAAAACCACAATATGTTTTTTCTACTTCGCTCATTCAAGCTCCAACTGTTTCAGCGCTTGTTCCGCTGCCGCCTGCTCGGCTTTACGGCGACTTGAGCCAGTACCAACGACCGGTTCATTCAAGCCACTCACCTGGCAGTGGATAGTAAATTCCTGATCATGTGCTTCACCACGAACCTGCACAACCAGATAAGAAGGTAATGGCAGATGTCGGCCCTGCAAATATTCTTGCAGGCGCGTTTTTGGGTCTTTCTGCTTATCACCAGGGCTGATTTCCTCTAAACGACTGCGATACCAGTCGAGAATCAGCCGTTCAATCGTATGAATATCGCTATCTAAGAATACACCGCCAATTAAGGCTTCTACTGTATCTGCCAAAATTGACTCGCGACGAAAACCGCCACTTTTTAATTCACCCGGCCCAAGGCGTAAACATTCACCGAGGTCAAACTCACGGGCCATTTCGGCTAGTGTATTACCTCTTACCAATGTTGCTCGCATCCGACTCATATCCCCTTCATCGACACGAGGGAAACGACGGTACAACTCATTGGCAATAACGAAACTTAATATAGAGTCACCCAGGAACTCCAAACGCTCATTGTGTTTGCTACTGGCGCTACGATGAGTCAGTGCTTGCAGCAAGAGCTCCTGCTGTTGAAAAGTGTAGCCCAGCTTCCGCTGTAGCCTATTTATTACGATGGGGTTCATGAGTTACCAATAGATCAAGAATGCGTCAAAAACTACAGCAGACGGAACAGGTCTGATTGGCCAATATTACCAAAACAAAACTGTTTCGTGTGCAGTGGCCCCCATAAAAGAGCCAACTCTTATCGCTCGAAAGGTTATTCTACAACGAGTGGAAATATAATGCTGCGTTTAAATACCCTGCTTACTTGAAGTTACAGCATTGTCAGCTCGATTGCTCACAACGCTGTAACGCCAATGACGCAGGTATAACCAGAATTAATGAATTCCACCAATCCGGCTTAAACGAACTCCCGTTGGCCATTCACCTTCTTGCTTTTCAAAACTCATCCAAATAGCAGTGGCTTTCCCTACCAAATTGCGTTCTGGTACAAACCCCCAGTAGCGGCTATCTGCACTATTATCCCGATTGTCGCCCATCATAAAGTAATGGCCTTCAGGAACAACCCAAACCCCTAATGGTTGGTTAGGTTGCTGATAATAAGCGCCCAGTTGCTCTTGGCGACCTGGAACTGTCAGAATTTGATGTGCAACCGGCCCGAGGCTCTCGGTACGCTCACGTAGGCGCACACCACCATCAGGTACTGCCTGATTCAATGGGATCTGGAAGAACCCGGCAGAAGCCTCACCATTACCGCTATAACGGAATGTCTGTACAAATTCGCTTGGCTCCGACGTACTGTAAGTAATCGGCAAGGCACTATCACAAGAGGTGCCAGTATTACATGCAGGCTGAACCGTCACTTCTTTGCTGATTGGATTGTAACTAACCCTATCCCCCGGTAAGCCCACCACACGTTTGATATAATCCAACCGTGGGTCTAATGGATATTTAAAGACAGCGATATCACCACGCTTAGGATGCCCCGTAGGGATTAATGTAGTTTGGGTAATCGGGTCTTTAATACCATAAGCAAATTTCTCAACCAGGATGAAATCACCGATCAATAGCGTTGGCATCATCGAACCAGAAGGAATCTGGAAAGGCTCGTAAATAAACGAGCGCACGATAAACACCAATGCCAGCACCGGGAACACTGAGGCGCAAGTCTCGATCCAACCTGGCTGTTTTGCCGCAGGAGCTAGAGTCTTGTTATCTACAGCACAACCTGTTTGTGCCTTGATCGCCGCAGTTTGCGCATTAACTGCCGCAATTTTTGCCTGACGAGCCGGGCCCCATTTGAACCTCTCGAAGCACCAGATAACCCCAGTCACCAGCGTTGCTATCGCTAAAATCAAGGCAAACATGTTAGCCATCAAAACTCCTTATTTACTGTCTTTTCCGACATGCAGAATAGCCAGGAAAGCTTCTTGCGGTAATTCAACGTTACCGACCTGCTTCATACGTTTTTTACCGTCTTTCTGTTTCTGCAGAAGTTTTTTCTTACGGCTAACGTCACCGCCATAACACTTCGCCAGTACGTTTTTACGCAACTGTTTCACAGTTGAGCGGGCAATGATGTGGTTGCCGATAGCCGCCTGAATGGCAATATCAAATTGCTGGCGTGGGATCAGCTCTTTCATTTTCTCAACCAAATCACGGCCTCGATACTGGGCATTATCACGGTGAGTGATAAGCGCCAAGGCATCAACACGCTCATTGTTGATCAACACATCAACACGCACCATGTCTGAGGTCTGGAAGCGTTTGAAGTTGTAATCCAATGAGGCATAACCGCGAGACGTTGATTTCAGACGATCGAAGAAATCAAGCACCACTTCAGCCATCGGAATTTCATACGTCAGCGCCACTTGGTTACCGTGGTAAACCATATTGGTCTGCATACCGCGTTTTTCAATACATAGTGTAATGACGTTACCGAGATATTCCTGCGGCAACAGCATATGACATTCAGCAATAGGTTCGCGCAGTTCTTCAATATTGTTCAGTGCAGGTAGCTTGGAAGGGCTATCTACATAAACAGTTTCTTGAGCGGTCGTAATCACCTCATACACTACGGTTGGTGCGGTAGTGATCAGTTCGAGATCATACTCACGTTCCAAGCGCTCCTGAATGATTTCCATATGCAGCAAACCGAGGAAGCCACAACGGAAACCGAAGCCCAGTGCTGTGGAGCTTTCTGGTTCATAGAATAAGGAGGCGTCATTCAGGCTCAACTTACCCAATGCGTCACGGAAAGCTTCATAATCATCAGAACTAATTGGGAACAGGCCGGCATAAACCTGAGGTTTGACTTTCTTAAAACCAGGCAAAGATTTTTCGGCTGGGTTACGAGCTAATGTCAGCGTATCGCCGACTGGCGCCCCCAGAATATCTTTGATAGCACAGACCAACCAACCCACTTCACCGCAATTTAGCACATCGCGATCAACGCGTTTTGGTGTAAAGATACCCAAGCGATCTGCGTTATAGGTTTGCCCTGTACTCATCACCTTAACTTTGTCGCCTTTGCGCAGCGAACCATTCTTGATGCGAATTAATGACACCACGCCCAGATAGTTATCAAACCAAGAGTCAATAATCAGGGCTTGCAATGGCCCTTCAGGATCACCTTCTGGTGGCGGAATATCGCGCACCAAACGTTCAAGAATATCAGGCACACCTACGCCAGTTTTTGCCGAACAACGGACAGCATCAGTCGCATCAATACCGACGATATCTTCAATTTCTTCAGCTACACGCTCCGGATCGGCAGCAGGCAAGTCGATTTTATTCAGAACTGGAACGACTTCCAGATTCATTTCCATCGCGGTATAGCAGTTTGCTAATGTCTGAGCTTCAACACCTTGCCCTGCATCAACCACCAATAAAGCCCCTTCACAAGCCGCTAAGGAGCGAGAAACTTCATAGGAGAAGTCAACGTGGCCGGGAGTATCGATAAAGTTAAGCTGATAGGTTTGACCATCTTTGGCGTGATAATCCAGTGTCACACTCTGCGCTTTGATAGTGATGCCGCGCTCACGCTCCAGATCCATAGAATCCAGAACTTGAGCGGCCATTTCACGCTCTGATAAACCGCCACAAATCTGAATAATACGGTCCGACAGTGTCGACTTACCGTGGTCAATATGGGCAATAATAGAAAAGTTTCTTATGTGCTTCATTTATATGAATTTTTCTCTAGTCGTTGTCTTTAATTAATTATTGGTGGACACAGCGATGGACTCAAACCCAAAACTACCCACATAAATATGCACGCATCTTACACTGTAAGTCAGCCTCGTGAAAGGCATCACACTTAGCTTGTTGCCTGATTTATCCTGTTAAAATGTATCAGCCGCATTCTGTTCGTTGCTATATAGGTTCGTCGCAATATAAAACAGAGGGCCTCCTGCCCTAGAGGCGAGTGCATTCTTATTTCAGTATGAATATCTGTTAAGTCACTTTAGGAAAATGCTCATATACCCAGTGGGTAGATAACCTAGAGTATTAATGTGATTTAATCACAACCAAGTGAAATATCCTCTTGGCGGCTCAATGGAGAATATTATGATTGACGAAGGAAAAATACTTAGCCGTCATGAATTGAGAAATAAAAACTCAAATTTAAACATTGGTGCAATAGTATTCATATTAGCATTAAGTTTTATAATTATTACACTGTCAATTACAACATCTATCTTTTCAAGCCCATCAATCCTTTCTATTTTATGTGTTGCTATCGCAGGAATTTCATTAAGTTCATGTCTTTACTTTCGGTTATATAACAACCCAATGTTTACCTATTTTCTTTACGAGAAAGGTGTGCGAGTTTTCAACCATCATAATGAAAACGTTTATTTCATTCCATTTAATAAAATAGAATACATTTATAAATATCACGCTGGAATAAATCCTAAAGGTGGAATTAATGCCATGGCATTTCGCACATCAAAAAAACAGCAATGGAATATTATTATTAATAATATAACCAATGCTTACCCACTTATAAATACAATAATTCACCAACAAGTTATGCACGTAGGTGTAATTAGCTTAAATTCGTTATCTAGAGGAAAAACAATTGTATTTGATATAGTCAAAAAAAATGACAATGACTTTAAATCACTAATTTTAAAAATTGCCAATATGAAAAAAATTCAGGTAGACACAACGCCACTGTCACTCAGTGCGCAGTCTTTGATAACAACAAAAGGGGTAATTAATATCGAAGATATTTTACGTATTGAGACATTACGTGAAGCACATCATGACAAAATACGGCTATTTGACGCTAAGGGTAACATACTCTTTTCTGTCGATTACTCATCGCTTATCAGCGCTGATCTTTTTATTGCACTACTGGAGCATATGATACAAAACCGAATTCCAGCCTACTATGGCTAAAATTAATCTTGCTGGATACGTAAAGCTGTTGGTGGTAAACCAATCTGTAAAACAGTTGGTTGATAATCACTCTCTCCTTCAATTTTCGCAGCTAATGCCCTAGCCAATAAAAAACCGAGTACCGCACCTGAAATAGCGCCTAGAGCAGTAAAAGCATCAGTAATAAATAAGGCTTGAAACAATGCTCCTCCAGCAATCAACCCAGCAAGTGGTGTCAAATATACCAAGGAGGCAGAACGTAATAAGCTACCTTCGCTAATTCCAACTTCAACTTTCTGCCCCGGCTCTAGTGGCTGAGAAATCGCAACTTCTAATTGATGTTCAGACTCAGGCCCCAATTCATTTAATAAATGACTGCCGCATCCAGAACGTGCATTACAGCTCCCACAACCAGAATGTGGTTCGCAACGCAGAAGCGCAACCCCATTTTGCCATGAGATGACTGTCGCCCATTCTTTCATCATTTTGTTGGCTCCAAAATCACACTATCAGCAATACGTTTTGCTGTAGAAGGAGGAAGCTCACCGACTACCGTAATTTCTACATTATTCCGAGTTTCGGAATGAACTGTCCGCCGCCCTTGACGCAGAGACTGTTCTGAAGGTGCATCCTTACCAATAGGATTTACATTAACCGAGAAACTGAACAAACCATCTGTATATAACCGGGATTCAGTTGGTGCATCCATGTTAGGTAGTGTGCGACGACTACGTGAAACCTCAGTAACCCCTTCTGGCAACCAACGTGGGGCCCAATCAAAGTCCACCTTGGTTTTTGCCGGTAAGGTAAGTAATGGCGGTAAAGACAATTTTAATACACCTTGCAGGATCTCCTGAATAGGTTCGCCGACTGCAAAAGAAATTACCCGAAACTGCTCAAGAGTCTCACCATCGCGATCTAAAAGGTCTACTCGCATTGGGAGTTTTGTTGTCTCGTCCATCCAAATAATATAGCTGTATCGCGAACTGTCACGGGAGACGACTCTAATAACCTGACATGGTCGGTCAGCGACACGGGCGCGACCAAGCGCAATATAGTTATAGTATTTTGACAGTTTTTCAAAATCGGGGAAAACAATAGAAGGTAAGGCATCGATAATATGCTCACCGCTCAACGTGAAAGAGTCAAATCCAGGCTCGAAATAACTTATCTCATTGCCACGTTGAATAATCTCAGTCCGCGGGCCATCCATTCGCAGTAATTGCGCTAGTGTTTTTTTATCTTGGATAGCATGGCGATAGCGAAGAGAATCAATCCCTTGCTTATTAACATTGATGTAGGATAGCTCATAATTGAGCGATTGACTGGCACTGCTCATTTCTTGCAACATTGCTATCGGCGGGGTTTCCGCCGATGCAATTGTTGGCATGAACAGGCTGCCCGCCATTAAACAGACGGAAAACCAAAATTGCTTCATTACTGCTGCTGCATTCCTAAGGACTGAGTTCCAGGGACCTGAATAGCGGCTTGTGTAGATGATGAAGGTTCCTGCAGCGTACCAGTTTGTGGCAAACGACGTTGTAATTCAAAATCTTGCAGCTGAGTCATCATATTGACACGGCGACGTTGCTCTTGAACCTGATGCTGCTGAGATGTCCCGAAAGAGCCATCAGCAGGTACGCCGAAGCTGACTGGCGATGCTTTACCCATCATCGGTAATGTATTAAATGCAGGCGCTTCTGGCTGTAAGTTGCTAGATGTGGGCTGGTTATATTGTTGAACCCCCACAATAACAGCGAGAGAAACACACGCGGCAACCCCAACCTGAGTAATCTGGCTGGCCCATGGGCGAACTTTTTGCCAGAAAGGCATTTTCTGCCAGACATGAGGTTGTGGCTGAGATTCAGGTACAGCAATAGGAACAAAACGAGCTGGCTCATTTTTGAGCGCCTCTGCGACACGGCTGGCGATATCCAGATGCAAGACTTCACCAACATCCCCCCGCAGGGTATCACGGATTAAATGATAGCTCTGCCAGCTTTGCTGCAAGGCTTTATCTTTCGACAAAGAACCTATCAGCTCACTATCAAGAGTTTCTCCGTCCATCAGAGCGGAAAGCTTTTCTTTCTGCATGCCAAATACCCTTTATGTGTCCGCTTATCGCTGAATCAGCGGCTGAACTTTGTTATCGATAGCCTCTCTGGCGCGGAAGATACGGGAACGAACAGTACCAACCGGACAGTCCATAATAACAGCTATCTCTTCATAGCTTAGACCATCTAACTCCCTGAGTGTAATCGCCATCCGGAGATCTTCAGGAAGTGACTCTATGGTTTTAAAAACTATCTGCCTCAATTCCTCAGACAACATTAAGTTCTCAGGGTTCGATATTTCTTTTAATGCACCCGCATTTTCGTAATTTTCAGCATCATTTGCATCCACATCACTGGATGGCGGGCGCCGCCCCTGAGCGACTAAATAATTTTTTGCTGTGTTAACAGCAATACGGTAAAGCCAAGTATAAAACGCGCTATCGCCACGAAACGACTCTAGTGCACGATATGCTTTAATAAAAGATTCCTGAACCACATCAGGAACATCGCCCTGAGGCACATAGCGGGATACGAGGCTCGCAACCTTATGCTGGTATCGAATTACCAGTAAATTGAACGATTGCTGATCACCTTTCTGGACCCGTTCAACCAGCATCTGATCCGTTAACTGCTCGCTCATCCGAGGTGAACTCTCCCGAAATCTATCCCCACGCTAAAAGTTGTACTGCCAGCCATATCTTTATTTTCCTGAGCAAGCACACGCTTGGAGTTTATAAAAAGTGCAAAGTTCCATGTTGCCAGATTATTTGTCTGAATATTCTTTAGACATCTTATAGCCATAGCTTTTGCTCTGGCAGATAGGCTAACATGAATTTCACTCTTCTTCTGCACACATCATACGATATGCAATCATCATCTGAACACGTTAGCGATGTATTGATCATCGGGAGTGGCGCTGCCGGTTTATCACTGGCTTTACGTCTTGCGCCACATTGTAAAGTCACTGTTCTGAGCAAAGGGCCCTTGAATGAAGGCGCCACTTTTTATGCTCAGGGAGGTATTGCTGCCGTTTTTGATGAAACAGACAGCATCAGCTCACATGTCGATGATACCCTGATTGCCGGGGCCGGCCTTTGCGATAAAGAGGCCGTAGAGTTTATCGCCAGTAATGCTCGCTCTTGCGTGCAATGGCTTATTGATCAAGGTGTCCTTTTTGATACCGAGACCAACGCCAGTGGCGAAGAACGTTATCACCTTACCCGCGAGGGTGGTCATAGCCATCGCCGTATACTACATACAGCAGATGCAACAGGCAAAGAAGTAGAGACCACTCTGGTAGGCAAAGCAAGTACTCATCCCAATATTTTAGTTAAAGAACGCTGCAATGCCGTCGATCTTATCACGTCCAATAAAATTGGGCTGGCGGGGACGAAACGCGTCGTCGGTGCATACATCTGGAACCGCGAGCTTGAGAAAGTGGAGACATTCCGCGCTAAAGCTGTCGTTTTAGCCACTGGCGGTGCGGCAAAAGTCTATCAATATACTACCAACCCAGATATCTCTTCTGGTGATGGGATTGCAATGGCGTGGCGTGCTGGGTGCCGGGTCGCTAATTTAGAGTTTAATCAGTTTCACCCCACCTGCCTATTTCACCCGCAAGCACGTAACTTTTTGCTGACTGAAGCATTACGTGGCGAAGGGGCCTATCTCAAACGGCCTGATGGCACCCGCTTCATGCTCGATTTTGACCCGCGTGGCGAACTCGCTCCTCGCGATATCGTCGCCCGAGCCATAGACCATGAAATGAAACGTCTGGGTGCCGATTGCATGTATCTGGATATTAGCCATAAACCCACTGATTTCGTGATGCAGCACTTCCCGATGATTTACGAAAAACTATTGTCATTGGGTATTGATCTGACCAAAGAAGCGATTCCTATCGTTCCAGCAGCACATTATACCTGCGGTGGTGTTATGGTCGATCAGCATGGGCGTACGGATCTGGACGGTTTATATGCCATTGGTGAAGTTAGCTATACCGGTTTACACGGGGCTAATCGTATGGCCTCCAACTCATTGCTTGAGTGTTTGGTTTATGGCTGGTCTGCCGCAGAAGATATTCTGACGCGCTTGCCGACGGCCAAATTAGCCAAGCAATTACCTGATTGGGATGAAAGTCGGGTTGATAATTCAGACGAAAGGGTTGTTATTCAGCATAACTGGCATGAATTGCGTCTATTTATGTGGGATTACGTTGGCATTGTTCGTACAACCAAACGCTTAGAGCGTGCCTTGCGCCGGATTAATACCTTGCAGCAGGAGATTGACGAATATTATGCCAATTTCCGCATCTCAAATAATCTGCTGGAATTACGTAATTTAGTGCAGGTTGCCGAGCTGATTGTTCGTTGTGCTATGGATCGCAAAGAGAGCAGAGGGTTGCACTACACCCTTGATTACCCTGACCAACTTGAGAATCCAAAACCAACCATTCTCCATCCGTAAGGTTTTTTCAGGGCGCGATGTTTTTCAAAACACAGAATATCGCGCCCTATTAACTCATACATCTCACTACCTCGCCAGTCCGTGGCTAATAATTTAGGTAAAACTCACTGATTAGCGCGCAGAATTCTGGTGAATAGACGCCTTCAGATTGGCGCAGGTCCAAATGCTGATATTGAGTCTCGCCTGATTGGCGCGATAATGTTAGCAGCATCCGATGCAGCGGCTTACCGGGGCGATCTCTGATATCAACTTGGCAGCGAACGAACCAATGTTGTGCGACCGCAAGGCGAGCAAGTTCGCCCCCCAAATCGTGGGGTAAAACCACACAAAAGATCCCCTCCTCTGTGATAAGCTTCTCCGCGCAATTCAGTAAGGCGTCATGAGTGAGTGAACCGGTATAACGTGCGGTATCCCGGGCTTCATCACGACAAGCCACCGCCGGCGCAAAATAGGGTGGATTACTGACAATAAGGTCATACTGATGAGGATGATTTTCGGCGAACTGGTGTACATCTTGTGCATAAATACAAACTCGTTCAGCCCAAGGAGATTGCGCTACGTTGCTGCTGGCCTGCTCTGCCGCTGCCGGCTCCAACTCAACACCGTCAATCATCACTTCAGAGTTCGAACGCTGGGCAATCATCAGCGCAATCAGCCCACTGCCACAGCCGATATCCAGTACTTTGCGAGCTTTTTCTACTGGAACCCAAGCGCCGAGCAGAACGCCATCAGTCCCCACTTTCATTGCGCAGCGATCATGCGCCACAAAGAATTGTTTAAAAGTGAAGCCACCACCACGCAACGCCGGTTTTTTTTTCAATTGTTCGCCCACATTAGTCACCAGAATCTATAACCGGCGTAGCATAGGACAATATGATTGAAGGGAAAAGACATCATTACCGCTTAAACAGGTGAAGAATTCGGCTAACCCGTCTATAATCGGCGCCCCAAGTAGAGGAAGACCATGACTGTAACCAATTTTTCCGAACTCGATCTCGATGAACGCCTGATTGACGCATTGCGCGACAAAGGCTATGAGCGCCCAACAGCCATTCAAGCTGCGGCTATTCCGCCAGCTATGGATGGGCGCGATGTATTGGGTTCGGCACCAACAGGTACGGGCAAAACTGCCGCCTTTTTGCTGCCTGCCTTGCAGCATTTGCTGGATTTTCCACGCAAAAAATCTGGCCCACCCCGCATTCTGATCCTGACGCCAACCCGTGAACTGGCCATGCAAGTAGCAGATCAAGCGCGTGAGCTGGCCAAGCATACACAACTGGATATCGCGACGATTACCGGCGGTGTGGCATATATGAACCACGCGGAAGTCTTTAGTGAGAATCAGGATATTGTGGTTGCAACCACAGGCCGCTTGCTGCAATACATCAAAGAAGAAAACTTTGATTGTCGCGCAGTCGAAACGCTGATTCTGGACGAAGCTGACCGTATGCTGGATATGGGTTTCGCCCAAGATATTGAAACTATTGCCGCAGAAACCCGCTGGCGTAAGCAGACATTATTATTCTCTGCCACCCTAGAAGGGGAAGCTATCCGTGAATTTGCGGAGCGCATTCTGGAGGAACCAGTAGAACTGGAAGCCGATCCATCGCGGCGAGAACGCAAAAAAATTCTGCAATGGTACTATCGTGCGGACAATATCGAACATAAAACCGCCTTGCTAGTGCATCTGCTCAAGCAGCCAGAAGTGCAAAAATCCATCATTTTCGTTCGTACTCGTGAAAAGGTACACCAACTGGTCAGTTGGCTACGTGAAGCAGGGATTAACGCTTGGTTCCTCGAAGGCGAAATGGTTCAGGCCAAACGTACTGAAGCCGTTATACGTTTAAGTGATGGCCGGGTTAATGTTCTGGTTGCCACTGATGTTGCCTCACGCGGTTTGGATATCGATGATATCAGCCACGTGTTCAACTTTGATCTGCCACTAACTGCTGATGTTTACCTTCACCGTATTGGCCGTACGGGCCGTGCCGGGCGTAAAGGTGTCGCTATATCATTGGTTGAAGCGCATGACCATTTGTTGCTGGGTAAAATTGGCCGTTATCTGAAAGAGCCTCTGAAACCACGGGTGATTGATGAACTGCGCCCAACCAGCAAAGCACCAAGCGAAAAAACCACGGGTAAACCGTCGAAGAAAGTTTTAGCAAAACGTAAAGAACTAAAAGAAGCTAGTAAAGAGAAAGCAAAGGTTAAGGTTCGTCATCGTGATGCCAAAAATGTTGGTAAGCGCCGTCAACCCAAGGATAAACCTGCTAGCAAATAGAGTGGTGATTAACACCGCATTCAAGTAAAAAAGCCGCTGATAAATAGCGGCTTTTTTTATATTTATCTGATAAACATGAACTCTATTGCTGATAAATCTCGGCTAATCTTTTACCCCGCAGCCAGATATCCAACTGCCGATATTTTTGCTGCACTTCAGTGCTGTGCATACTCAATGGCGTCGTCGCCAAATACTGCTGGAAGGTCGCGCCCTGCTGGTTACGTAATTTAGGATCAGCCCCCGCTTTTAGCAGACGCAATGCTAAATCCGGGGCATTCGTCTTACCAGCCAGATGCAATGGAGTGTCTCCCATCCGATCAGCAAGATTGGGATCAACACCAGTGACCAACAACAAGATCACCTGGATCTCGCGCCCGGCCATCACTGCAGCAGCCAAGGGTGTCGCGAGTGTCACACTATTTCTCACATCGGGTCGAATAGGGTTTCTGAGTAGGATCTGCATGTAATGAGCATCTTGAACGCTTGCTGCGGTATGCCACGCAGTATCACCCTGTATCCCCGGCTGAAAAGGATCTGCATTTTCTTGCAACAATGCAGCTAAACTTTCGGGTTGTTGATTGAGAATAGCCCACTGCATCAGTGTGACAGACTGCTCGCCTTGTTGTTGTAACAAGGTTTTATTAGCCAATTGATGGATCTGTTTTACATCTCCGTGAACAATAGCATCAGCGATTGGTATTACTGTAGGATCAGTGAAAGCAGTCGTAATCTCAGCCATTGCCTGCCCCTCAAAACTGATTAATGGCATCAAAACACCGTAAATGGCGTAACGTAAATTGCGTCTCACCCTCATTATCAGTGCTGATCCAGACATACTACCGCTCCCTAACTTATTGTTATATCGATGAACTAGACACGCTACCTCTACTTTTCGCCACCTGGCTATATAAGGTGCTCTAAAGATAGTCTCAATACTGAGTTATGCTCAATAAATTTATCTATCGACACATCGGATGAGTTCTTAAGTGGAATTGGTAAGATTTATTTATATAAAGGCAAAGATGTGATCAGACTCTAACTTATTGATTAATAAAATACAGATACAAAAAGGGAGCCATAAAGGCTCCCTAATATTTTTGAGATGTCATTGCTATAACATGAATTACAGACTTTCGGTGAAAGTACGAGTAATGACATCACGTTGCTGTTCAGGCGTCAGTGAGTTGAAACGCACGGCATAGCCAGATACACGAATCGTTAGCTGAGGATATTTTTCTGGATTCTTCACTGCATCTTCCAGAGTTTCGCGGCGCAGAACGTTCACGTTCAAATGCTGACCACCCTCAACACGCACAGTCGGTTGCACTTCCAGTGGAACTTCACGATATTCGATCTGACCTAATTCACTGACTGGAACGATTTGGTCTTCTGCATAACCTGATTTAGCGCAAACACAGCGCAGTTCATCTTTTTCGTCATCCAGCAGCCAGAAAGAGTTCAGTAAGGCTTCATTGTTAGCTTTAGTAATTTGAATACCAGTAATCATTTGGTGCCTCCGTAATACGGCTATAAATTCCAAGGGGGAGAAAACTATCTTGGTTATTTGGTAAAACCATTGTTGTCTTATTGTTCTATATACCAGTCAGACTGCCGCAATTCTTTGACTTAAATCAATCTTTCAAGCGTGGCGACAATCACGTCACTGGCAAATTTTTGTTTTATATCAATTTTATCAAATCAGTCCATCGCAATTATTTTTGTAAATTTTCAACATTTTTTATGTTAATCGAGCAAAAAACAACCATCGCGTCACAGACTCAGGTTTAACGGTTTCACTCGTAAGGGCGAACCGGTAAGCTAACGCACATCAATATCTTACCGAAACAAGGAGAGTGTTTATGACCGCCTCCCTTAGCTGGCACGATGTGATCGGCCAAGAAAAAGAACAGCCTTATTTTAAAGATACGCTAGCCTATGTGGCAGCAGAGCGCAGTGCAGGTAAAATCATTTATCCGGCACAAAAAGATGTATTTAATGCGTTTCGCCTAACCGAGTTGGATCAGGTAAAAGTGGTTATTTTGGGCCAAGACCCTTACCACGGGCCTAACCAAGCTCACGGACTATCATTTTCAGTCTTACCTGGCGTACCAGCACCGCCCTCATTGGTGAATATGTACAAAGAGCTGGCTACTGACATTCCCGGATTTCAGCGCCCCAATCATGGCTTTTTACAAAGCTGGGCCGAACAAGGCGTGCTGTTACTGAATACCGTGCTAACGGTTGAAGCGGGTAATGCCCACTCGCACGCTAACCTTGGCTGGGAAACCTTTACTGATAAAGTCATTGCGGCACTGAATGAACATCGTAACGGGGTTATTTTTATGCTGTGGGGAGCGCATGCACAGAAAAAGGGCCGAATCATTGATGCCCAGCGCCATTTTATTTTGAAGGCTCCACACCCCTCACCACTCTCGGCACACCGTGGTTTTCTTGGCTGTAAGCACTTTTCACAAGCTAACCAGCTATTACAACAGCAAGGTCTACCGCCTATTGACTGGCAGCCTAAATTGCCTACGTTAGAATAAAACGTTATTCACTTAGCCACAGACATAAAAAAGGCACCACAGAGGTGCCTTTTATCTGTCAGGACACCTTAGGCTTTCGCTTTAGATACCGCTACCATCGCCGGGCGCAGCAGACGGCCATTCAACGTGTAACCTTTCTGCATGACCATCATGACCTGATTTGGCTCATGATCAGCTGATTCAAGCATCGTCATTGCCTGATGAACTTCAGGATTAAATGGCACGTTAGTATCACCGACAACCTCAATACCGTATTTGCCAACTGCATCAAGTAATGATTTTAGGGTCAGTTCTACACCTTCAATCATGGCAGTCAACTCGGTATTGCTCTTATCGGCAGTATCCAGCGCGCGTTCCAAGTTGTCGATTACTGGCAATAATTCAGCTGAGAATCGTTCCAAAGCAAACTTATGTGCCTTTTCAACATCCAATTCAGTACGACGACGGATATTTTCAACTTCGGCCTTGGCGCGTAGCAAGCTTTCGCGCTCACGCTGTAAGGCTGCAGCCAACTGCGCTTCAAGCTCGGCAACACGCGGATCTACACCTTCACCCGTCTCTTGTGTCGCTTCCACTTGCTGCTCTGCTGCATTTTCCATTTCTTCCGAGACTTGCTCGTTTGGTGTTTTCTGTTCTTTACTACTCATGGATATCTCCGCGTTTTAGCATTAATCTCGCTACTTGGCTTATTATGGGGATCAAAACCGGGGATTCAAGGGAACCGGTCATAATGTGGGGTAAAAGACACCCCCAGTGAGGAAAATCACGGCAATGAATAATAAAAGATTCAATTGTATTGGTATTGTCGGTCACCCACGGCACCCAGCTGCACTTGCCACTCATGAAATGCTCTACCACTGGTTAAACGCTAGAGGTTATGACGTGATGGTGGAACAACAGATTGCTAAAGACCTCAAGTTAACCAACGCTGTGACTGGCAGTTTGGCTGACATCGGCCAAAAAGCTGATTTAGCTGTTGTCGTCGGCGGCGATGGCAACATGCTCGGTGCTGCTCGGGTACTTGCTCGCTATGATATCAAAGTGATCGGTGTCAACCGAGGCAACCTAGGCTTTTTGACCGATTTAGACCCAGATAACGCCCAGCAGCAACTTTCTGATGTGCTGGAAGGCGAATACCTCAGCGAACAACGCTTTTTGCTTGAAGCGCAAGTCACACGGACAAATCAGCAAAGCCGCATCAGCACGGCCATCAATGAGGTGGTTTTGCATCCTGGCAAAGTTGCCCATATGATTGAATTCGAAGTGTATATTGATGACCGCTTCGCATTTTCACAACGTTCTGATGGGCTGATTATCGCCACCCCTACGGGTTCTACCGCTTACTCACTCTCTGCGGGCGGCCCCATTTTAACACCAACACTGGATGCCATTGTATTAGTTCCCATGTTCCCTCATACGCTGACAGCTCGCCCACTAGTTATTAATAGTAGCAGCACCATCCGTTTGAAGTTTTCTCAAATTACCAGCGATCTGGAAATTAGCTGTGACAGCCAGATAGCCTTGCCAATTCAAGAGGGGGAAGAGCTTTTAATTCGGCGTAGCGATTTTCACTTAAACCTAATTCATCCTAAGGACTACAGCTATTTCAATACGTTAAGCACAAAGTTGGGCTGGTCAAAAAAATTATTCTAAAAAACGCCTCAAGGACTTTACTGTATATAAAACCAGTTTATACTGTATTCAAATACAGATATGTGTTTATGTACAGGAGATTTACCATGCTGGCCCAATTAACCATCAGTAATTTTGCTATTGTGCGTGAGTTAGAAATTGATTTTCAGCCCGGAATGACTGCAATTACTGGTGAAACAGGGGCGGGTAAATCTATCGCTATAGATGCATTAGGGTTGTGTCTTGGTAGCCGCTCAGACGGCAGTATGGTGCGTTTAGGGGCAACACGTGCGGATATCTGTGCACGCTTCTCACTCGCAGATACTCCCTCAGCTCGCCAATGGCTAGAAAACAATCATCTCGATGACAGCAATGAATGCCTGCTGCGGCGTGCAATAGGAACCGATGGCCGCTCAAGAGGATTTATTAATGGGACTGCCGTTCCTTTGTCCCAATTACGGGAATTGGGGCAGCATCTGATTCAAATCCACGGCCAACATGCACATCAATTATTGTTAAGACCAGACCATCAAAAACAATTATTAGACGCTTACGCAGACCAATCCTCTCTGTTGGCTGAAATGAAAGCGTCCTATCAAATATGGCATCAAAGCTGCCGCGCATTAGCCCTGCATCAGCAACAATCACTTGAGCGAAATGCGCGTCATGAGCTACTGCAATATCAGTTGAAAGAGCTGAATTCATTCGCTCCACAGGCTGGGGAATACGAACAAATTGATATCGAATATAAGCGACTGGCTAACAGTGGTCAGTTGCTGTCACTCAGTCAACAGGCTTTGCAGTTACTGGCAGACGACGAACAGAATAATATTCTTAGCCAACTTTACTCAGCCAAGCATCAATTGACTGAACTGGCGGGTATGGATGATCAATTTAACAACCTGCTAAATATGCTGGAAGAAGCGTCCATCCAAATCAGTGAGGCCAGTGATGAATTACGTCATTATGCTGAACAGTTTGATATGGATCCCAACAGATTGTATGAGCTGGAACAACGGTTATCTCGTCAATTAAATCTGGCTCGTAAACACCATGTTTCCCCAGAAGAACTACCGCAATTCCATCAACAGTTGCTAGATGAGCAAGAACAACTATCACAACAAGAAAATGATCATGAACAACTTAGTCATGCAGTCAATATTCATTATCAAAACGCATTGGTCATCGCTAAGCGGTTACATGAGGAACGCCAGCATTATGCTGACGAACTGGCCGCACTGATTACCGAAAGCATGCATGAACTATCTATGCCCCACGGTAAATTCACCATAGAAACCCAATTTGAGCCTGAACATCTCAGTGCTGAAGGAGCAAGCCGTATTGAGTTCTGCGTGACGACTAACCCGGGTCAGCCACTACAACCACTGGCTAAAGTGGCCTCGGGTGGTGAACTATCACGTATCGCCTTGGCTATTCAGGTTATTACAGCCCGTAAAATGGACACACCTGCGCTGATCTTTGATGAGGTTGATGTAGGTATCAGTGGGCCGACGGCCGCCATAGTGGGTCGCTTATTGCGTCAGCTAGGTGAATCAACTCAGGTTATGTGTGTAACTCACCTCCCACAAGTTGCAGGTTGTGGTCATCAACATTTCTTTGTGAGTAAACAAACTGATGGCACTGAAACCGAAACACAGATGCATCGGTTAGATAAAAAAGCCCGCTTACAAGAGTTGGCGCGCCTTCTGGGCGGAAGTGAAGTGACGAAAAACACCTTGGCAAATGCAAAAGAATTGCTCGCAGCGTAGAAAAGATTAACTTTTTCCCTTTCCAGAGGTCATACAGGTGCCCTGTAAAGGTTTCCAACTGCTGCAAGGTCTATTATCATCGTCATCCTACGCCCTAAAGGAATGTGATTACTATGCGCTGTAAAATGCTGACTGCCGCCGCTGTGATGCTTGCAATGCTTACTGCGGGTTGTTCAACGCTGGAGAAGGTGGTCTACCGGCCTGATATTAATCAGGGTAACTATTTATCACCTAATGACGCGTCCAAAATCCATAAAGGTATGACCCAACAACAAGTGGCATATACCTTAGGCACTCCAATGTTGCAGGACCCGTTTGGCACTAAAACTTGGTTCTATGTGTTCCGCCAACAACCAGGCCACGAGAAAGTCACACAACAAACCTTAACGTTGACCTTCGATAGCAGTGGTGTACTGACCGATATCAAGAATGAGCCAACATTAGCAGGAAATTAATTTATCCGAAGATTGCAGAGCACGTTGAGGGAGCAAATGCTGATGGGGCTTTAAGTATTAAGCCTATTGATGTTTATACATCCGCACGATAGTACGCGTTTTCCTTCAATAGCAGTCCAGGGCTACAACAAAAAATAAGGCGCATATTGTGCCTTATTTTTTTGCCTGCTCCGCACGCTGTCGACGCAACTCTTTAGGATCGGCAATTAAAGGGCGATATATCTCGACGCGATCACCATCATTAAGTTTATCACCAAGCTTTACCGGGCGGCTGTAAACCCCCACTTTGTTCTTTGCCAGATCAATATCAGACCGTAACTCAAGCAGACCCGATGTATTGATAGCATCCTCAACTGTGCTTCCCTCGACAAGAGTCACAGTACGTAAATATTGGCGTTCAGGTAAGGCATAAACTACCTCAACGCGAATATTAGACACTGTAAACCTCTTTAGCTCGTTGGGTGAAAGCTTGCACCATATTCCCCGCTAATTCTTTGAATATTTTACCAAAAGCCAATTCAATCAACTTATTGGTAAATTCAAAATCAAGGTGCAATTCAACTTTACAAGCATCCGCACTCAATGGGGTGAAATGCCATCCCCCCATAAGTTTACGAAACGGCCCATCAACCAGCTGCATAGCAATGCTCTGGTTATCAGTTAATGTATTACGTGTTGTGAACGTTTTACTGATCCCGGCTTTCGCAACATCAACGGCAGCCGTCATTTCATTTTCAGTAGCATCAAGAACCCGGCTTCCGGTACAACCGGGCAAAAATTCTGGGTAAGAGCGAACATCATTAACCAGTTGATACATCTGTTCTACACTAAATGGAACCAGCGCAGAGCGGCTAATCTGTGGCATAACATTTCCTGTGTGACATAAAACGCACTGATAATACCATTTATCTATCGCCATACAAAAAATCTGCTAGGCATTCCGTGCAACAAATGAGACAAAATGCACAAGCATCCTATGGGAAAGGATTTCATTCGTCTGCGCATACAGTATAATGATCAACACTATGACAAAGAAAAAAGCATACAAACCCGGTTCCGCGACCATTGCGCAAAATAAACGTGCCCGTCATGAATACTTCATCGAAGAAGAATTCGAAGCAGGTCTTGCATTGCAAGGTTGGGAAGTAAAATCACTGCGTGCGGGCAAGGCAAACATCAGCGATAGCTATGTTATGTTTAAAAACGGCGAGGCATTTCTATTTGGTGCCACGATTACGCCGTTGAACGTAGCATCGACTCATGTTGTCTGCGAGCCAATGCGTACTCGTAAACTGCTGCTGAACAAGCGCGAATTGGACTCTCTATTTGGGCGAGTCAATCGTGAAGGTTATACCGTAGTCGCACTCTCCATGTACTGGAAGAATGCGTGGACAAAAATTAAAATCGGTGTAGCTAAAGGTAAAAAAGATAACGACAAGCGCGATGATATTCGTGATCGCGAGTGGAAATTAGACAAAGCGCGTATCATGAAGCACGCAAATCGTTAAGTCACTGGCTTAGCAGGACATAGTTCTGTTATACTGACGAAGTTCTTTGGGGCTGATTCTGGATTCGACGGGATTCGCGAAACCCAAGGTGCATGCCGAGGTGCGGTGGCCTCGTAAAAAACCGCAAAAAAATAGTCGCAAACGACGAAAACTACGCACTAGCAGCTTAATACCCTGCTTAGAGCCCTCTCTCCCTAGCCTCCGCTCTTAGGACGGGGATCAAGAGAGGTCAAACCTAAAAGAGCTCGTGTGGAAACCTTGCCTGGGGTGGAAGCATTAAAACTAATCAGGATAGTTTGTCAGTGGCGTGTCCATCCGCAGCTGGCCGGCGAATGTAATGATTGGACTAAGCATGTAGTACCGACGGTGTAGTAATTTCGGACGGGGGTTCAAATCCCCCAGCTCCACCAAATAATGATCCGGGTATTACCAGATAAGTCCGGAGAAGTACGAAAAGCCCGCATCCATCCTAGGTCGCGGGCTTTTTTGTGTCTCTGTGGTCTGGAATCTCCTAATTGAAGCTAATCTCTTTGGGTCGATTAACTGATACCGAAAATCCTAGCGGCCAGATAGCACCAGCTTCAATATGCTTCGCTATAAACGAGTGCGGATTACCTTAGGTTTATCTCAGGTGTGTTTTGAAAAACGGTATTATTTTATCCAGAGCCTAACGTACCGCTTTCGGCTTGTCATACAGGTCATAATGGGAAAAGTCCGCCAAAGAGACTAACTGACGATCTTTGGAAGCATTTGCTCGGCCATAAATCTCCATCCCGTCGCGAAAGGCACCAAAAGCTCCCACTTTCTGGCCTATTATTACCATAATTGGTTGGGTCAGCAGAGTTTCAGCAAAAGCATCCCAAGCTAGAGTACGCTGCGCCGCCATTGCTTTCAGTGCACCGAGTGGATCGTAATCGCTAAAACCTTCCCGGAAGAGACGACCGACATTCAAACCAGAGATACTGACCACAGCCTGAATACGCTTTTCTGTCAAAGTGGCATTAATTGCATAGCCACCGCCACTACAAATCCCCAACAGACCAATTCGATCAGCATCGACGTATGGCAGCGTCACGGCATAATCAATTACGCGGCTGATATCTTCCACTCGTTGAGTGGGGTCTTCAATCCAGCAAGGAGAACCACCAGACTCACCTTGAAAACTCGCATCGTAGGCAAGAACCACATAGCCGGCTTCAGCCAGCGTTTTGCCGTATACATTGCCAGAAGTCTGTGCTTTGCAACTACCAAAAGGATGAATGCTAATAATCGTTGGATATTTTTTCGCTTCATCAAAATTCGCGGGAACCAGAATGTTGGCAGCAATAATGCCAAGCCATATCCGGATTCTGAATATGTACAGTTTTCATTACAGTTTCATCTCAAAAAGGAAGCTAAAACGGATACCGTTTCTGCGACGTAATCATTACCGTCATACCGATCCATATGCTTAGCGCCGCCCGCAATCTGCATAGGTTGTGTCAGGAAGACATTAGCCATGTGGTGAGTTATAAGTGATAATTGGGTTCCGGGATGGGAGACGATAATCACCGGGTATTGAGTGTTTTTATCGAACCCATTAGGGAAATAGCTAATTGCGGATAAAGTAATTACTGGATTATTAGTATTCGTAGAACTAATCTTATTCATCATCAATCTCCTTAGCTTCAACACCAACTAATAGTAATAAAGGATAAACGCCCTATGGCTATTACTATAGACACAAAATACTGAGATGATGAAACTAAGGATAACAATATAATTACCATCTAAATAATTTAAAAACTTGCTATGCAACATGCTTACAGAATAAACAAAAATAAGAGTTCACATTAACAGAATTATTTCTATTTATCGAACTTAGGTTACTCAATATATTATTATGAATATGTTTATTTTTTAATAAACTGGCAAGCATTCATACTTCGGGTTTCATTTATATTTCTTATCTGGTATTCAACGAACCTCCCCTTTTGCCCCTGAGCAAACGAGAGAATTAACTATCGTGATAGATAAAAAACCATCGTTTAAAATATAAAAACCGCCTGCATAAAGTGACAACCTTATATTAGACACTTCATACAGACGGCTTTTAAGCCACAATATTAGCGTTATTTATACTGATTTAATGACTGCATCCACCAGCAGCCTGACAATATTCGTATTCCAAAGTGTCAGGGTCGGGGCCATCAGAGCACTCATCGCTAGATGCTGGCCACAACTTACCTTCCTCAGCAACAGTGCCCGCAGATACAGACATAATCCCCACCAGCAGTAAACTTCTTAGTATATCTTTCATCGGTATATCCTCCTTGATTTACCGTCAAATCGGCATGAATGATATTGACGGTTGATTTTACTGTTGCTTATAAAAGCAGCAGCCCACCTGATAATTGATTCCGTCCGTTCAATTATCAATCAAGTAAGTTGATTCGTTTAACTCTTGTTGATAATAATTATTATTTTTACTCATTTTATGCCGTAACAAGCCAAACCTTATATACCCATACTATTAAAGCTGGCACTCACGAAGACTCTATTTAATAATTAACTTATTAACTTATTAACTTATTAACTTATTAACTTATTAACTTATTAACTTATTAACTATTTAACTATTTAACTATTTAACTATTTAACTATTTAACTATTTAACTATTTAACTATTTAATAGAGTAAAACTTGCCCCTAACCTCAGATTAAACTCAACAGTCTAAATACGATCCTAGCCGGTAGCCGCGTTGTTCAATTGCCTGTCTTAATTGCGGTGAGGTGAGCACATCTAATTCGGCCAGTCTTGGGTAACAGTATCCGCTGGTCATGAGGATTTGATCAATAAATGCCGGGTGGCACATTATTTCAAGTGAATTAATCTGGTGTTGCTGTGCGTAATCCAATAATTTTAAAAATGATTGTTTCGATAAATCCTCTCCATAAAAACCGGCATCAAACCACTCTGTGCTGCGCGGTTCATTGAGCACAATGCCTTGCTGCTGTACTTCATTACGATCGACGCGCAACGCAACCCCTTTTTCGCGGGCGAATGACTCAATCAGCGGATAAATCTGTGGCAACATATGAACATGGTGATGGCTATCAATATGCGTGGGTAAGCGGCCAAAAACAGTGACAAATTTATCAAACTGTGCGGCCAGTTCCTGGGCGATTTCATCCAGATTCAACTCACCAGCGTCAGCCCGTTGCCACAACCATTTACCCAATTCTCCCTTAGCATCAACCAAAGAAGGCATGACCGTTAGTGGTTGGCCATAGGTCAAAACAAAGTGCATTCCCACAGGTAAATCAGGATTTTGTTTGCTGAGTTCTGCGGCGTGATAAATCGCCGTACAGTTCATCATTGCCGTGGTTGAAGAGACAATACCATTGCGGAATGCTTCAATAATCCCATAACTTTGGCCTTTGCAGAGGCCAAAATCATCGGCATTAACAATAAGTAACTTTTCCATTGAGGGTGCCTCATAAGCCTATTAAGACGATAAATCTTTGGCCAAGCTAATCGGATAATCCCTCTCTAACACAGTTGAATTTCTTGCGATAATTCCCCGGCGTAAAAGAGGTCAGTTTTTTAAAGTTTTTAATAAATAAAGTGGTATCGCTGTAACCCGCGTCGAAGGCAATATCCGAGACAAAATAGTTCGTCATTTCAAGCTGAGTTTTAGCAAAATTGATTCTGATTTCATTGATAATCTGCATCGGCGTTTTTTGGTAATAACGCCGAGTAGCACGAGTAAGGTACTCTTGAGTTTTACCAGACAGCTCAATCATATTCACTAGCGCTTTCTCGCCAAACATCGACTTGTCATGCATTTTATCGATGCTGTTTTTCAGCCACTGCGGAATGTCATCGTTGACATCACTCTCTTTATAATGGCTGATGCGGTTAGTGACATAAAAGGTCAGTAATTCAACCAGTTCACTCAGCTCATCTTCTCTAAAGTGCGGAGCAGAAATAGCCGATTCGATATAAGAAAGAAAATCACCTTTTAGGCGATACGCTTGTGAAGCAACAATAGGTCTGGAGAGCAGATGAGAAAAGTGTTCTTCAAAGAAGTTTTTCCTGATCCCAACGTTTAAAATTCGCGTCGCACCAAAATCATAGAAACTTTGATGGTGGGAACCCATCGGAATAAAAACGAAATCACCGCGTTCTAAGAAGACCCGCTTACCGTTAATTTCCTGATAACACATGCCCGTTAATATCAGAGTATATTCATAATAATCATGTTGATGTAAGCCGGTCGCACTCTCCGTTTTATTATAAATAAACAGATGGAATTCTTTTCCGTTAAAAAAGTCTTTTTCACGAACTAATCTGACTTCCATCTTATTTACCTTCACTCATTCATCTAAAACAATGGATATTCACGCTGGAGGATCAGTCTATCTTTTGGTGCAATTCAATCAACTCCGCAATTAACTCTCTGGCTAACATCGCATTCATTAAATGATCTTGTGCGTGCACCAGTACCAAGGTGACTCTGGTTTTGCCTTCGCCTTGGTCAGCTTCAATAAGCTGAGTCTGTACCAAGTGCGCTTCATTCAGTGCCTGACGTGATTGTGCCATCAGTTCCTCAGCTTGAACAAAGTCACCCGTTTTGGCATGTTTTAATGCTTTATAAGCTAAACTGCGAGCTTGCCCAGCATTAATAATTAGCCCCATAACCACATCTTCCAACTCATCAGTGGGCTGTGCATCATCAATAATTTTATCTAAGTCAAACATACGGTTACTCCAATTAATTAAAGCCGTTTTGTCTGGTAACATCTGCAAACCAATAGCCACTTTTCTTTATGACTCTCGACTGATCTGTGATATTTAACCGGACTAATCCATAGCGATTTTTGTAGGCATTGAGCCAAGACCAGCAATCAATAAAGGTCCATAGATGGTAGCCTTTGCAGTTGCTCCCCTCTTGTAATGCCTGATGCAACCATTTTAGATGGTCGCGAATAAATTCAATGCGATAATCGTCATTAACTTGCCCCGATGGCGCGAGAAATTGCTCTTCGCCCTCAACACCCATGCCATTTTCTGAGATATAACAGGGGATATTGCCATAATTCTGTTTCAGGTTAATCAGAATGTCATATAACCCTTTTTCATAAATTTCCCAGCCGCGATGAGGGTTAATTTTCCGCCCTGGCATTTGATAGAAACTGAATAAATCTTCCGGTGTTTTCACTTGCTCCGGCGGGGTTGGAGTATCTTTCGCCTGTACTCTTCTTGGCTGATAATAGTTAACGCCCAGTAAGTCGATGACCCCTGTAGCGATGAGCTGGCAATCACCGGGTTCAACTTGCGGGAGTAGATCATATTCGCGCAGTAATGCAATAAGTTCCTCGGAATAAACACCTTTTGTGACAGGGTCGAGGAAACTACGGTTAAGCAATAAGTCGGCTCGATCAGCCGCCACCAAATCTGGCGAACTGTCCGAGCGAGGGTAGGTTGGGGTAAGGTTTAAAATGATACCGATCTCACCGCCCTGCTCCATTTTCCGGTAATTTTCTACTGCTTTGGCATGCGCCAACACACTGTGGTAGGCCACAGTGACTGCGCGTTTGAAATCAACCACACAAGGGTAATGCAGGTCATTCAGATAGCCGGCCTCAACCGGTACAATCGGCTCATTAAAGGTAAACCAGTGTTTTACTCGGTCACCAAACAAGGTAAAGCAGATTTTGGCATAGCGCGCATAGGCATCCACCACTGCTCGGCTTTCCCAGCCCCCTTTCTCTTGCATGCACAGCGGCATATCAAAATGGTAAAGGTTGATAAAAGGTGTAATGCCATTCGCTAATAAGGAATCAATGACCGCGTTATAAAAAGTGACCGCTTTAGGGTTCAACTCGCCGTCACCACTTGGAATCAGTCTCGACCATGAAATCGACGTCCTGAATGTGTTATGTCCCAGTTGTTTTAACAGCAAGATATCCTGCTGGTAATTATCGTAAAAGGTGGAGGTGTTTTCCGGGCCAATTTGTCCATGAAAACGTTCGGGTGCAATATCATACCAATAATCGAAGATGTTCTTGCTCTTGCCATCCTGCAATGACGCCCCTTCAGATTGGGTTGCAGAAGTGGCGCTACCCCACCAAAAATTATCGGGAAATTGATATTTCACTCCGACCTCCAACCTTATACGTTCAATAGGGTTAACAATTAGAATTTCAAGCTATCGGCTATCTCTTCTTCACTTTGAACTTCACGGTCTATCTCGTTTTGTGCTTTGTTGGCGATAATCACAAACGGCAGATAAATCAATGTGGCAATCCCTAGGTTGAACAGACTTAACAGCATGGCAGCAATACTGCCGTTAGTATTAAAGAAAGCGCCCAAGCCGACTGGCATGGTCCACGGCGCAATATTGGTAATCGGTGGAATAAACCCTGTGTAATAGGCAATCGAGGTGATAATGGCTAAAACGGGTTGAACCAGAATAAATGGAATAAAGAATAGTGGATTCATTATGACCGGCAGGCCGAACAAGATAGGCTCGTTAATCTGGAACACACTCGCGGGTGCCCCCAGTTTTGCCACCTGACGATAATCTTCACGGCGGGAGCCGATAAAGATAGCAATAACCAAGCCAAGTGTTGCCCCAGTTCCCCCCAAGAAGATGTAGGAGTCAACGAAAGGTTTAGCCCACATGTGGAACTCTTTGCCCGCAGCCAATGCCGCAGCAACAGAGCCATACTGGGTATACGTTGCCACGTTCTCCAGCGCAAATGGCATCATAATGCCGCTTTCCAATGCAGATAACGCCATCGCGCCGTGAATCCCGAAGAACCACAACAATGAAGAGCACATGACATACACCCAACCCACCACACTGCCCATTTTCGACAGCGGAGCTGAAATGGTGTCCATGATGATCTGGTGGAAGTTGGTGCCATGCAATCCCAGAGAATAGGCAATCACACCCATGATGGAAAGGATGATAAAGCCGGGGATCAGAGCAGAGAACGAGCGAGAAACAGAAGTTGGCACACTGTCCGGCAGGCGGATAACCCAGTTACGCCGCACGATAAAGGCAAAGACCTCAGCAACCACTAAGCCAATGATGATACCCGAAATAATATTCGCCCCACCCAACCAGTTGGCACCGACGGCATAGGCATCACCAACACTGTATGGCGTCACTGTCATAAAGGCGGCAATGGCCAGCAAGGCAGACGCCAGTGGGTCGACTCTTTTCTCCTCAGCCAAGGCCATACTGATGAAGAATGGTGTCATTAATGACATGATGCCAAGAGTACCGTTATAAACGTTACCGCCTATCGCTTTAAAACCATTGAGGGTCGTGATGGTATCAGCATCCAAACGGACACCCATCGAGAAGAAGAATGACCCTTCACCAAAACTCAAGAACACGTTATTGATAAGCACGAACATGGCACCCGTCAGGGTTAACGGCATCAGCCGGATAAACCCATTCTTGATGGCATTAATATGTTGCTGTTTGCCAATCTTAATGGCGAAGGGCAATATGACCCTTTCCAGAGAATTAATAAATGCGCTCACAGTGCTCCCCTTATTGTTTTGCTTTTTTTATTGCAGCAACAGCAGCTTTTAACACCCCTAAACCATCGACTTTGCCGTAAAGGATTGAGTCGATCACTTCCACGGGTTTGTTAGGGAACATTTTGGTTACTTCTGGCAACATGTAGGCAATTTGCGGCCCTAATAGGATGACATCGGCTTCCTTACCATGTTGTGCCGCCAATGCTTCCGGGTAAGCATTGATGACGACGGGCACTTCATACTTCTCTGCCTGAACTTTCATTTTGGAAACCAGTAGCGAGGTAGACATACCAGCAGAGCAAAATAAGTAAATTTTTTTCTTTTCCATACCCAACACCTTTTGAGGTTCAAAAGACACAAGTTATTCATATGCCAGTGCAATGGTGAATTCCCTTTATCTGTACTTTATCGTGCCCCTTGCCCAGCTCCATTGTTTCTGGTTGTCGGCAGTATACGGAGTTGACAGACAAGCCAGTAATTCGATCACCTCTATAATCGTCTCTTATTGACTTTTCATATTGACACCCTTCACATTTC
Source organism: Yersinia vastinensis (assembly GCF_044905075.1). Lineage (NCBI taxonomy): Bacteria > Pseudomonadati > Pseudomonadota > Gammaproteobacteria > Enterobacterales > Yersiniaceae > Yersinia > Yersinia vastinensis. The sequence continues at coordinate 1,124,108 of NZ_CP173260.1, read as the reverse complement.
TCATCGATTACAATGTGATGCTTATCGCAAAATGATTATTTTTTTGCTCGGCGAATTAAGTTTAATTCATTTGTATTTCATATGGTTAGTTTTTATTTACCTATTACTACGCAACAAAATAAAACCGTAAAAATGAATTGAAATAGATGCAAGGATAAATTAGAGAATCTTATTGGTTTGATAATCGTTTCATCCAAACTTTTCCGCTTTTTATCATAATTTTGCGCCGTGACTTTATTCGTGGAGCGAAGTGCATTGCAGGCAGGTGACAACCGCATTCACTCAAGGAACTAAGATAGTTCCTTGAGTGAATGATGGCAGCCAATCCTTCTGTGGCTTAAAAGATAGCGGGTATAGCCACATTGTTAATATCACGTTCCCTATAGAACCCCCTCAATGCCACATATTTTAGAACCGGAAATAGCCGATTCTCGGTTAATACTCTATGGTTAACAGGTATTTACGTATTTATGGAGTGAATGATGACGCTATTCGGAAATAGAACACCGATCTCTCGCCCAACATTGCCGTTAATTAAAATGCTTTTACTCAGTGTATTTATCTCAACAGCCACGATTGCCGCTACGGCCCCCACGGTGACGGTAACTGAATTGCAAGATGGGTTAGACCACCCTTGGTCACTGGCTTTTTTGCCTGATGATGGGGGAATTTTGATCACTGAACGCTCTGGACAATTGCGCTTGTGGCAGCAAGGAAAACCACTATCGGCGCCCATAAAAGGAGTGCCCACGGTATATGCCAAGGGACAAGGCGGCCTATTGGAAGTGGCATTATCTCCCAAATTTGCCCAAGACCGCCGTGTCTACCTCAGCTTTGCTGAAGAAGGCAAAGGCGGTAAGGCAGGTACTGCGGTAGGTTATGGACGCCTCAATCCTCAGGCTACCGCCATCGAAAACTTTACCGTTTTTTTCCGCCAGCAGCCTAAATTGTCGACCGGTAACCACTTTGGTGGGAAATTAGCTTTTGATAAGCAAGGCCATCTTTTCATAACCTTAGGGGAAAATAATCAGCGCCCCACGGCTCAGGATCTGAGCTTGTATCAAGGTAAAATCGTGCGTCTGACTCTTGATGGTAAAGTGCCGAAAGATAATCCTTTCGCCAATAAATCGCCGGCAAGAGCCGAGATTTGGTCTTATGGGCATCGAAATCCACAAGGATTGGCGCTCAACCCATGGAGTGGAGTGATGTGGTCCAATGAACACGGGCCGAAAGGCGGTGATGAAATAAATATCCCGATGGCAGGGAAAAACTATGGCTGGCCACTGGCAACACATGGGGTGAATTATTCAGGCCTCGCCATCCCTGAAGCCAAAGGCACCCATGTAGATGGCACTGAGCAACCCGCATATTACTGGGAAGTATCGCCCGGGATCAGTGGGATGGCATTCTACGACGCCACGCGTTTCCCCGCTTGGCAACATTCGTTGTTTATCGGCGCATTGGCTCAGAAAGAGTTGATTCGCTTGCAGTTGGATGACAATAAAGTGATTGCAGAGGAGCGCTTGTTGGCGGATCGCGGCGAACGTATCCGTGACGTGCGCATCGGGCCAGATGGCTATGTTTATCTGCTAACAGATGAGAGTGACGGTAAATTATTGAAAGTAGGCCTAGCTCCGAAAGAATAATCCCTGTACCTGTCAACAAAAAGCCGGAGACACCTCCGGCTTTTGTTTTATGACAAATACTCGCTCTGCAACCCCAAGGTTGCAGAATAATTAGCGATCAGATGAAGCCTGCCACAAGTTAAGTTGCCCATCGGTAACATGCTGATCAATCGCACGTAACTCTTCCGCTGTGAAACTGAGATTATCGAGTGCGGCACAGTTTTCCACAAGCTGCTCTGGACGGCTGGCCCCAATCAAAACTGACGTCACGCGGTTATCCTTCAACAACCAGCTTAATGCCATTTGTGCCAGTGATTGCCCACGTTGGGTGGCTAATTCATTGAGCAGCTTGATGCTGCGCAAATTGGCCTCTGACAACATATTTTCTTTTAGCGAACCACCCGCTTCTTTCTTCATCCGCGAATCATCAGGGATGCCATTGAGGTATTTGCCGGTTAGCAACCCCTGCGCCAGTGGGGTAAAAGCAATACAACCAACACCGTGCTTATCCAAGGTGTCTAATAGATTCGTCTGCTCAACCCAACGGTTAAGAATATTGTAAGAAGGCTGATGGATCAGCAGTGGAATCTTCCATTCTTGCAATAACGCCACCATTTGGGCGGTTCGTTCAGAAGAGTAGGACGAAATCCCTACATACAACGCTTTACCGCTTTGCACTGCTTGAGCGAGTGCCGATGCAGTTTCTTCCATTGGCGTGTTTTCATCAACGCGGTGGGAATAGAAAATATCCACATAATCCAACCCCATGCGCTTTAAGCTTTGATCTAGGCTAGCCAGCAGATATTTCCGTGAGCTTCCCGCCCCATAGGGACCGGGCCACATGTTATAGCCGGCTTTGGTCGAGATGATCAGCTCGTCACGATAAGGTTTAAAATCGTCTTGCAGCAACTTACCAAAATTTTGCTCGGCGGACCCCGGTGGGGGGCCATAGTTATTCGCTAAATCAAAATGGGTAATTCCCAGATCAAAGGCTTTGCGCAGTAACGTCCGTTGTGATTCTAATGTGTTGTTAAAACTAAAGTTATGCCAAAGCCCTAGCGATAATGCTGGAAGCTGCAAGCCACTTTTTCCACAAAAACGATATTGCATCTGGTTGTAGCGGGAAGGATCTGCGTTGTAAGGCATGATGGCTTCTGTCTCCATTTATCGTATTTTTGAAACGGCATTTCTATTTTAGCGCCATCCTTCGCCTTTGAAAGTGATCCCTTCGAACATTTCTAACATTATTTGTACTACAATTATGTTTACTCTGATGAATGGTCATTGAGGGGCTTTGTTATGACGGCAATTGACGTTATGTGGGTAGGGCTTGGTGGCGGCATCGGATCACTTTTGCGATGGTGGATAGGGCTAGGTGTTGGCAAGCTATATAAAGGTAATTTCCCTCTAGGGACTTTTCTAATCAATATTTCCGGTGCATTTGTTATTGGCTATCTGAGTATTCTTTTCAGTGTTGACTGGCGTGATCGCTACGGCGATTTGATGAATGCCGCAGTATTGACCGGTATTTTAGGTGGCTATACCACATTCAGCAGTATGCAATTAGATGCAGCAAAACTGGCGACTGCCCGAGGCAGAGCAATAGCTGCCGGATATCTGATTATTTCTGTATTGGTTGGCCTCGCGGCGGCGGCATTCGGTGCCTGGCTGGCTTATTAAGCAGAAACGGATTTATTAATCGGAGAGAATTATCATGCCGAATCTTATTATTTTAGTTTTTGTGGGCGGTGCCTTTGGTGCCATGTGTCGCGAATTTATTATGCTATCAGTACCGAGACTGGCCGATGGCTTCCCTATGGATATTTTTGCAGCCAATATCATCGCCGCATTTTTATTAGGGCTGACCACCTCTTTCTTTAAGAACGGTAAAATTAACCAATACGTCCATCTGATGGTTGGAACAGGGATCATGGGTGGTCTTTCAACATTTTCCAGCTTTGTATTTGGTGCCGTTGAAATGATGAAAACCCCAAGTGAAGTTTTAGTCTCGATCTGCTATCTGGTCGCCAGCCTGATTGTTGGTTTTATTGCCGTTGAAGTGGGTTTAATGGTCGGCCCTAAAGAAAAGCCTAAAGCGCCGCAAGCCACCACTGAATAATGTTACCTTAGTGAAAAATAGAGATGGAAACACCCTCATATAGAGGGTGTTTTATGCTTTGTGATCAACAAGATGGGTGCAAGCCAACGAGTATAAAGTCAGTCTAATTTCTGGCAGTTACCAAAAAACATCTCTGTAATCAGTTCATTATTAATGGTATCGCCATTCAACGTTCTGACCAGCAGTTCACTGCCTAATAATGGCAGAGAGAAGACCATGCTAGGTTCAACACGTTTTACTTTCTTCATGTTCTCGGTTTCATTGACTAATGCTAGCGTTTTGGTGGACTCACCAGCTATCTCTTTAGCAGCCAAAATAGTGAAAGCATTGTCTGCATCACTGTCACACAGCGCGATAATATATTTCGCTTTGTCGGCCCCCGCTAATTTCAGTGTTGCAACGGAAGAAGGGTCACCCTCGATAATATCTGCATCTGAAGGGAAACTGTGCTGGCTACCAACAGCACAAACCACAGTGACTTCATCGCCACGATCACGCAGACCGTTATAGACATTTAGCGCCAGAGAACTGGTCCCCACAATAATAAAATGATTTTTACGTTCCACGTCAGAAACCCTACCTTTAACTATACGTTTGATATTATTACTGATCATTGGCCCGGCAATAGAAGAAACGGAAGCAGCAAAGACAGTAATACCGGAAATAATCACCGTAAGCGTAAACATCCGTGCCAACGTGGTATGCGGGATAATATCCCCGAAACCGACAGTTGACATACAAACAATGGCGAAATAGAAGGCTGTTGGTAAATCCGTCACTACAGGGGCAAATTCATCACCCATGTAAAGTGTGCCCAGCATGCTATAAACGATCAGGGAAGCAATACTGACAATAGCAAAAAACGTCCCGCTGGCGAGGCTGTGATAATTAAATTTCCGCCAATAAAATATCAAGGCGACAATAATCACAATGGAATAAGTCGTCAGTGTGTTGTGATCTTTTAGAATAAAGATATTGATAGAGACAATGGTAAATAACAGCAACACGGTGAAAAACCAAGCAATACGGGTTTTCATCGATAAAGCAACCGCCATCAATATCAAGACCAACCCGATCATAAATCGTGGTATTTCAAATAACTCAAGAAAACTTAGCGCCTCCTTCCAGGTACTAAAATCGTTTGTTGTGCCGGCAAAATGAGAAATAGCCCTGAAAAGTACGGGGCTTAAAACCAGATACCCATTAATTGCCACCAGAATAGCCAGACAATGCGGTATAGAGAACCTAGATTTAATTTCCTGTAATATTTTCATCAATAGAGTGACTAAAATTGTTATAGGTGAATTAAGTATAGATAGAAATCCAGATAGTTCATGGTTAAATTCAATTATTTTTGATAAAAATCAAACGATAAACTTCATGTGAATTAAATAGAATAATGACATTTATAGTCATCTAATATTAACGCTAAGTAATCAAATTAAAGATGATGTTATTTCCTTGTTTGATGAATATATTTCTTTAAAGCTATTTTTACACCGTGTAAAGCTATGCATACTGAATGGAACGCAAAATAATAAAATTAATTATTGGCATTAATCAAATTTATAACTAATAATATAGCTGCGCTCCAGCACATAATAACGCTGGAGTCATCATACCTGAGTGATATTTATCACCCTTAATTTAAGGCTGTGGTTTTTTAACAGACAAATAAGGAAGTAAGCATGTCCTACAAATCACTTCGTAATATTGCATTGACTGGTTTATTGCTTTCCGCTGCCGCAACGACTTTTGCAGCTACCCCGACAACCACTAGCGCAACGGGGACTACCCCGAGTGATATGACCTGCAAAGAATTCCTGGACTTGAATCCTAAGTCATTAACTCCGGTAGTGTATTGGGTATTAAATGATGATACTCAATATAAGAAAGGCGATTATGTTGATTTTCAAGAAACAGATACTATCGTGACACCAAAAGTGGTCGAAGTGTGTAAAAAATCGCCTGAAAGTAAACTGTCTGAAATGAAACAAGACATTTTAAACTTCGCGAAAAAACATCATATGTAATCTGAAAAGATCAATATGATAAATAAGGCACTCATTTATGAGTGCCTTATATTTTTTACGATAAAAAATTAACCACTAATACTCAACTTATCATAACCACGGACATAATAATTAACGGCAGAAACTAACCAACACAGTATGAACATTCCAATAATCCAGTAACCTATCTCACCTAGGTTCTCACTGATGTTATTTATTGGCGTCCAAATCCCGCCGGTCAAATTAAGTTTACCTGCAATTAACCCTAAAGCCTCTATCCCGCCAATAAAGAAAGCGATAATAACTGAAGCTGCCGTGATAGTAATATTATAATACAGTTTTCTTACCGGTTTAGAGAAAGCCCAACCATAAGCACCAATCATCACAAAATTATCAAGTGAATCAATCAAAGCCATCCCGGCTGCAAATAAAATCGGGAATACCATTATTGACCACAAATTCATCCCATGACTTGCGCTGGCAGCAGAGATCCCTAATACACCTATTTCAGTGGCGGTATCAAAACCTAAGCCAAATAAAAAACCAACTGGATACATATGCCAGCTTTTATTGACCATATTGAATACCCGCCGAAAAACTCTGGCGAGAACGCCCCCATTATTCGTCACCAACAGATCAAGCTCGTCATCTTTATAGACATGCCCCGCTTTAACCTGCTTAAACTTTTTATATACTGAAATCAGTATGGTTAAATTAAGAAAAGCAAACAACAACAAAAATACCGACGAAACTAGGGTGCCAATCAATCCCCCAGTTTCATGGAACCACTCCATATTATTTTTAAATGCCATTGCGGTTGCCGCAATGGCCAATGAGGCCAATATTACGATAGTCGAGTGACCAAGTGAGAAAAATGTTCCGACCGCAATCGGTGTTTTCCCCTGCTGCATCAGTTTGCGGGTGACGTTATCAATGGCAGCGATATGATCTGCATCTACGGCATGGCGCAAGCCAAAGCTATAAGCCAGAAACGCCATCCCCATCAATACCGCATTGTTATTAAATTCGGTGAAAGCCCAAACCCATGCCAGCCCATTAACTACCAGCAGACCAATCAGCAAGTAAATCGCGCGACGCTTCGTTTGCGGATCACCAAAAGCGCTGCGCTTCTCTATTCCAGTCGTCATATTCGTGCTCCAGAATAAAACCGCTATTGTCTATGTGCTGGCATCACATCTTTATTCGGCACCAGGAATAACCATGAGGCCAGAACAAACGGCATCGTCAAAGTAGGAATACCAACAGGCGCCAATAAGATATTTAGAGCGCCTTGTACGATCACCGTAAAAATAACGCCGATGATGGTATAAGCCAAAACACGCCAACTGGGTTTATTAAATGTCGATCCCAGAGCGATAGCTGTTAGCACGGCACTGAAAGCATAAAGCCCGGTATCAATACTGGCAGGGTCTGCACCAAGGAATATGGCAGTGAAAAGTGCCAGTAGCGAGCCACCCATTGCAAATACCGCTGCCCAAAGTGATTCTACCGCCAGCCCAATGACAAAAATAATGCCACCAATCAAGCTACTGAGTAAGAAGACTTCGGAAATACCATTAAACATGCTGACGAAAATATTACCCGCAACAGGGACCCCGGCATCCAAAACAAATGAATGAGGCAGTGCTGGTGCAGGCAATCCATTACTCTGCAGACCGGCAAAAGCGTAGCTGGCCAGTAATATTATCCAAGTGGTGAGAACAAAAGGAGCCGTTAACGCCGCCACTTTCCACGTTTTTAAAATATCAGCAATACAAGCCATCACAATCACTGACACAATGCTGCCTAAGACAATACAAGCCCAAACTACCGGTGTAGTAACCAAAAACGTGGGTAATGCCGCACCAACTAAGCACCCATTGTAGCCATATAGCCCCGAGCGCCATGATTTGCGGTCACGCATGGTTAACCCGGTGAATGTGGCCACCACAGTGCCTAGCACACAACCATAAGCCACTGCCGGATTACCTTCACCATACGCGCCGACAAATATCGCAACAAAGAAGAATAAACCCGTCAACGGGTTATTCTGGAACATCACCTGAGCACAGCCACGCAACGTTGTGTCGATAAATTCAATGAAAACATTTGAAGCACTGAGTTGTGCCCAGCCGGATAGGTTGCCCGTTTTCGCATTCATTATTTTATCCTTCTTACTTGAAGTCGCAGCGGTGTTCGCTGCACTCATTCCCCGAATCACTGACTGATATCAGTTCATCGAGAGTCTCTCGTTTGCTGCCTTGCTGCACTCATTCCCTGAATCACTTACTGCTGTAGCGATAAGTGACTACAACAGCAAGTGGCATTAGGTGACACCTAGCGCCATAAGAATTTTTCCGGCAATGTAATGCCGAGAATTTCCTCACGGGCTATCTTCCAAAACTGACGGATTTCAGCTTTTACTCCCGCACTGTCAATACCCAGTGCTTTAAACACTAAACCGCAGTCATTCGGTAAGCGAGTCGCCCCACTGGCAATCCCGCCCTTAATATCAAAATGTGCAGGTACGCGTGCCAGAATGCGGTCGTGATGCTCTTTAGGTGTTAATAAAATCACATTGCCAAACGCATCGAATGATTGCATTACACCAATGGCATCCAGACTTTCAGACTTCGGTTCCAACACATACTTCTCAACAAACAGCTCTCTACCTTCCAAATTGTGCGCGGCCACGCGTGAGGAATAGACATCAAAACCAAAACGCTCATCCTCATGGTGATATTTACGCCCTGACATCAATACTTCGGAATAAATCGCCGTTGCCGTAGGGTGAATATGAATGGTGGTATCCGTAATAAAGCGGGAATTACGATGTGGGATCAGAGGGTCTGGCATAAACTCCAGATAGCCCCCCTCTTCCACCGTAAAATTCTGGATCTGGGAAGCATAGTTCGCATTCATCATGTGAACTTTGGTCGCTGATTGTGTGGTGACATGAGCGCAAGCCCCTGCCTCTACCAGCACATCAGTGGCCAGCCGGTCGCCTTGTAAAATACAACCCGATGTTGAAATCATGGTGACACAAGGTAATTCCGGCATTTCTTCATCCCAGTACAACGCCTTTTGCACCAATGAGGGCACACGTCTTTCCATTTCCGCCAAAATACTGCGATGCTCACGTTTGGCGAATCTCAATTTGAGATAGCCACTTTTTCCTACTGCCCCGCTACGCATTTGCGCCGGTTCGTCCTGATATTTCGCTAGTTCCGGCGCGTTAACACCTAATGCGTGAGCACGAACCCGTGAAGGAGTTTCCACGATATTCTGGCTCTGAGATGTCATGCATGCTCTCCTTGCGGTTGTACGTGAGTAAACAAGAAGTCGCGCATAATCATGTCCACCAGTTCCTCAATACCTTGTCCAGTTTTGCAGTTGGTCAGGATATAAGGGCGATCACCGCGCACCACTTTAGTATCACTTTCCATTACATCTAGGCTGGCACCAACATATGGGGCAAGGTCGATTTTATTGATAACCAAAATGTCAGCCTGAACCAAGCCAGGGCCATTTTTTCGTGGGATTTTTTCACCTTCAGCCACGTCGATAACATAGATATAGAAGTCGGCCAACGCAGGGCTGAATGTCAGTGTCAGGTTGTCACCACCACTTTCAATCATGATAAGGTCGCTCTCGGGGAAGCGTTCTTCCATCTCTTCCACCGCCGCGATATTCATACTTGGGTCTTCGCGTACCGCCGTGTGCGGGCAGGCCCCCGTTTCCACCCCGAGAATTTTTTCTTCATCCAAGATGCCTTTCAGTGTGCGCTTCACCTGCTTGGCATCTTCAGTTGTCACGATGTCATTGGTAATAATCAGTGGCTTAATGCCCCGTTTAATCAAAATAGGGGTGATCACTTCAATGATGGCGGTTTTTCCTGAACCCACCGGGCCACCAATACCAATACGAGTTATCTTTTTGCGTTTGTCGGTTGAATGGCTATTCACGGGATAATCCTCTTAATTTTAATCTGATGTTGAGCCTGTACTCGGTTGGCAGAAAAACCCAGTACTCAGAATTCATTCTTATTAATTACTGAATAAGCGGACGTGCGCTTTTACATGCACCGCCGCTAGCACATCCACAATCGGGACATAAGAAGACATCTGTTCAATATCGCCAATTTCGGCAATATCACAGAACTTCTCAATATCATGATTTAATTCAAATAAAATATGCTGAGTATCGAAATGGGTCACACGCATCAACCGCATCGCCGCACTTAATATTGTCATCGCCACGCCATATTGATGCATGACGACCACCTCTCTCTGACCAATTCCCTGAGCGGCCATAACGATGGCCTGAGTCACTGGGTACGTCCCCGCGGTATTGCCATTTTTTATCTGTTCCAGCCACCAGCTGATCAGTGGGTGTTCCACCACATGAATTGACATCTCTGCCAATTTTTTCCCCATTCGGGTTGCCATCAGGCGACTTTCTTCATTTAACTTGCGGTTATTCACGGCCCAATCAGCACGGATGATACCGTCTCGGTCATCGGCCACCACCGCACGGTGAGCAGCGACAACCCCCATTCCATCGCAACTGGCAGCCTGCTTGAGTGCCGTCAACACAAAGCCTTTCAGTGTTGGCACATCATGAACAACCCCAGTTTGGATAGCCGATTCCACGCCATTGGAAAACGTAAAGGCCCCGACCGGCAGTACGGAATCACCAAACTGCATGATACGAATGAGATCTGATGCATTCATTGCGGTGCCTCCCTGCCGGATCAGTGTTTATGATCGTGGTCATGATCGCCGTGGCTGTGACCATGACTGTGGTCACCATCATGGCTATGCGAGTGCCCATCACCGTGAGAATGAATACCGTGAATATGTAAACCGGACCCATGAGGCTCATCCAAGGGGCTGGCTACATGAACATGGGTGTCAGTGTCTTCTGCACCACCAAATAACAACCGGGCTTCGGAGTTACTCAGCAATGGCAGAATTTCCGCTCCCTTAACAAAACGGAAAGGGAGATGCTGAAAACCGTGGGTTCTCATGACGGAATCCATCATGGTGGTCGCCACCGTCAAAGGTACATAGACCTCATTATTTTTAGTGACCGCCTTCCAGTGCTGATTGCCTAACGCGTGACCAAGCTCAAAACAGGTTTTAATCAGCTCATCCGGTGAACGGCTTTTCAGTTCGCTCAAATCAATGACCATGACATCGCGCAAATTGATCTGTACCACTACCGCGACATTGGTTTTTTCATCCCATGCCAGCACATCACCATCAGCAAGAACAACGTGTCGGTCGAGAGAAATACCGAGATCCAGACCTTGGGTACTGGATTTACGGCAGCGGCTTTTTTGCGCTTCCCGTTGATCCAAGACCAAGAGATCAAACGTGGCATCTTTGAGCTTCGCCTGCCAAACCGGATCTTTTTTCACATTGCCAAGAATGTGCTCTATCAAAATCATGTTATTTATTCCTTGCGTTTGTCAGTTGCCCACAGTAATGAAATCCTTTTCTGTGTCATTCATCCCAGCAATTGTTGATCGCCCCATCCAAGAGCCAGATGACACTTACCATGGGCAAGCTGAATGCTTAAACAAACTGGATTTGCGTCCAGACTCATCCATTAGCCAAAGAAGTAGCGCTGGTTCATTGACGCTGTATCAATAGGCTCACAGGTGGCATGCACGCCATCCACTTTCACCGCAAAGGTTTCAGGGTCCACTTCAATGTTTGGTGTTTGGTCATTACGCACCAAGTCATGTTTAGAAATGGTACGGCAGTTTTTAACCGCAATAACCTGACGGTCTAGCCCCGCTTTCTCTTTCACACCATCATCAAGTGCCGCTTGAGAAACGAAGGTGACGCAAGTGTCTTGCAGGGTTTTCCCCATTGCCCCAAACATTGGACGATAGAACACCGGTTGTGGGGTTGGCAGTGATGCGTTAGGGTCACCCATCGCAGCCCAGTTGATCATGCCGCCTTTGATAACCAGTTTAGGTTTGGCACCAAAGAAGCGCGGATCCCACAACACCAAATCGGCCATTTTGCCCACTTCGACGGAGCCAATAACATGACTGACACCTTGTGCAATAGCTGGGTTAATGGTGATTTTCGCTACGTAGCGCAGTACACGGAAGTTATCGTTACCCGCAGCATCTTCTGGCAATTTGCCACGTGATGCTTTCATCGCATTGGCTGTTTGCATAACGCGTAACCAGTTTTCCCCAACACGCCCCATGGCCTGTGAGTCACTGGAGAACATGGAAATAACCCCCATATCGTGCAGCACGTTTTCTGCGGCGATGGTTTCCGGGCGTACACGGCTTTCAGCGAAGGAGACGTCGGCTGGCACATTCGGGTTGAGGTTATGACACACCATGATCATGTCAAACAGTTCAGCCTGACTATTGATACCGTATGGCAGAGTTGGGTTGGTTGAACTTGGCAGTACGTTAGGCTGGCTGGCTACGCGGATAATATCCGGCGCATGCCCCCCACCCGCACCTTCGGTATGGAAGGTATGAATAGTGCGGCCTTCAAACGCATCAATGGTATCTTCCACATAGCCGCATTCGTTCAAACTGTCGGTATGCACGGACACCTGAATATCCATTTCATCCGCCATTCTCAGTGAATGACGCAGGGCATTGGCCGTCGCACCCCAGTCCTCATGGACTTTAAAGCCCACAACACCGGCAATGGCTTGCTCCAATAGAGGACCACGTCCGTAAGAGTTCCCTTTACCCAAGATACCCACGTTAACTGGCAAGCCTTCGACAGAACGCAGCATTTGGCGAATATTCCATGGGCCAGGTGTTACCGTTGTGCCGTTAGTCCCATCGGTTGGGCCAATACCACCGCCGAAGAAGGTTGTTACACCGTTGGACAAGGCATGATAAGCCTGTTGTGGAGAGATTAAATGGATATGGGAATCGATGCCCGCTGCGGTGAGAATCAAATGCTCGCCTGAAATAGCATCGGTACTGACCCCTACCACCATACCCGGAGTCACGCCATCCATCACACCAGGGTTACCACTTTTGCCGATGCCGGCAATTTTGCCATCACGAATACCGACGTCAGCTTTAATCACCCCTAAACGGGCATCAACAATCGTGACGTTGGTTATCACTAAATCCAGTACACCGTTATCGCGGGTCAGATGGTTGTTCGCCCCCATCCCGTCACGCAGTGACTTACCGCCACCGTAAACTGACTCTTCACCATATCCACGCAGGTCTTTTTCGATTTCGATAAACAGATTGGTATCACCCAAACGTATTTTATCGCCAGTCGTTGGGCCAAATAGACCCGCGTATTCTTGCCGAGAAATTTGAGGCATCTGTCGCTCCTTTCTTTTTCCGGTGCGTGTAATGGGTTGCCTAATTACACGTATGCGAATTTCGATGATGTTTCATTGAGATAAGGTGTTATTTAGATGATGATTTGAAACCACGTGCAGCCGCACGGCGGATAGCTTCTAGCTTATCCGGGCGCTCACTATTAGGAACCACACCTTCACCGGTCCAGCCATCCACCAGGTTATTAAAGCCATACAGTGTTTGCTTACCACCGAAAGGAATTAGCGAAACTTCAGTTTCATCACCGGGTTCAAAACGGATTGCGGTTGTTGAAGAGATATTCAGTCTTTTGCCATAAGCCGCGGTACGATCAAATTCAAGTGCGCGGTTAGCTTCAAAGAAGTGAAAATGAGAACCGACTTGGATTGGGCGGTCACCCGTGTTGCGAACCTTCACTTTGGTCACGGGTTTATTCTCATTAAAGGTGATCGGCTCATCAGCTAAAATGCAACCACCAAGGGGCGTATTCTTTTCCGTTGTGCCTTTAGTATCAATGCCTTTAGTGCCTGTAGTGCCTGTAGTGCTAGTACCTTTTTTTGCGCTCATGCTTTAATCCTCTGCAATATTTAATTCAGGTTTTACTCGCATGTTGCCATCACTTATTTAATGGGATCGTGCACCGTGACCAAGCGGCTACCGTCAGTAAAAATTGCTTCAACCTGAACATTGGGAATCAGATCAGCCACCCCGTCCATCACATCATCCTTAGTGAGAACTTTACTGGCCTCTTTCATGACGTCTTCTACGGATTTGCCATCTCTGGCCCCTTCCATCGCAGTCACTGTAATAATAGAAACAGCTTCTGGATAATTGAGTTTCAAGCCACGTGCTTTGCGTTTGAGCGCCACATCAGACAGCGTGTAGATCATGAGCTTTTCAACTTCTCTTGGGGTGAGCTGCATAAGCCCTCCTGTATCTGGTTAAGAAAGTGAGAGTAAAAAACAACCTATAAGCTCTATCGCTTACCTATAAAGGGTTATCCCTTGTTATTGCTGATAAAAATAGACATTGATGCTGCTAATTAGAGTCTTCCAGAATTTAAGTGCATCCTCCTGTAGAGATTCTTCATTCGAATTCTTTTTTACTTTTTAATTACCATCGATCTTCTGCTAAATATTTATCCTGTGCTTTTAATGTCGAGTGACCGGCTAAAAGCAGCATGAATTCCCCGCCACCTCGCAGGCAACAACTGTAGAAAACAAAGCGTTATATTTGTATGATGATTTTTCTTGATAGGTATTTTTTACCGCTTTTAGTTATCCCAAGCAATACTAAAACTAAGTTTATTAATATTTTTTTACTAAAACGAAAATGCACCACTGCATTTATCCACAGTAGCAAATATAAGAAGTGACCGATTAATCGTTTGCTTTTTATAGCTAGTGTCATAGCTAAAGAGTCCCTTTATTTATAACGAAATGTCGGTATCGTTTTTTGCAGCATAGATAACTATAAATCAAGACGTTGCTATAAAAATGCACCTTTAACCAATATAGACCAAAACCTAGAAAATTCACCCTTAATTGAAAATTTAATATAAAGCGCTATACTTCACCTAAATATAGTCTTTAACTTTAGATAAAAATCAATATGTTAACTAACATTTTGAGAGGGTTTTTATTTGTCAAAAATAAAGTATTCAAGACCTCTCCAACTGGGGATTTTATGTAAGAAAAGCCATGATGGGCGAGAGGAACCATACAAATTACGAGGGTATTTAACCGGATAAAATTCGGATAAGAAACACACTAAAACAGATAATCGGCATTCAAAATGGCGTTTAGCCTCACTATCGATGTCTATTTATCAGTATTTTATTCTTTGATGTAAACTTATCTTACCACTATGTTAATCATTATTCGTTTTGTCTGGCCGAGTACTATTATAATTAATTAAGAATAATATGATCTTAATCAATAAACTTATAATGGCGCATAATACAAAACAATTATCTTCTAACTGTCACTATCACGAAACATTATTATTTCATCATTAATACTTAATGTTACACCTATTAATCCTCATCCAAATCACCCTGTTTTTATCATAGCCAAACCAAGGTGAGGCTTAACTTGGGGTCGCGGGTACAGCGTATTTTTACTCTCCCTTTCGGGGATCCATATTCGCGAGCACACTTTTTCTAATAATGATTTATTGTGACTAAAAACAATTAACCCTAATGGACGACGAGCAGCCTCCTCCAATAAAACCTGCCAGACTTGGGCCTGAATATGTGCATCCAATTGTGCGGTTACTTCATCGGCAATCAAATAGCGAGTTCGCGGGTCCAGTGCACGTAACAGCGCAATACGGGCTAACTCTCCGCCAGAAAGTTCATCAGGCCGGCGTTTTAACCAATCAGGATTAACCACCATACGCTCAAGCCAGTGCGCATCTGGTCGCCAGGCATCATGTAGGCTTTCACCGGTTGTTCGGTAGGGATTAAAACTTTGTTCAGGGTGCTGAGGTACCAGTTGGACAGGGCAATACCCCTTTTTATCCAGCAAAGCCCCTCCGACCCGAATTTGACCCGATGTCGCCGATTGCCACTGCGCTAATACACGGCCCAACGTGGTTTTACCAAAACCACTGGGGGCTGAAATACCTAGCCGCTCCCCTGGGGTCAGTGAAAATGAGACCGAATCCCACAGCCGTTTCCCCCCCTGAACAATCGTTAGGCTGTCAACACTAAACATATTCCGCCACCTCCGTTAAAGGCCTCGGCTGGCTGACAAATTGTTGTTCCGGCAATGCTGCCCACAATGATTGTAACCACGGGCTACCGCCGTTATTTTTCAGCTCATCGGCGCTCAGTGTTTCGTGTAATTCGCCTTTATGCAGCACCGCAATTTTATCGGCAAAACGTGCCGCCAGTGCCAGATCATGCGTCACCCATAAAATACCGCGGCCCTGCTGGCAAAAAGCGCGCAAGTGGGTGAGTAACTGGCAGGCATGTTCGTCGTCCAACCATGAGGTGACTTCGTCAGCCAAAATATAGCGAGCATTGGTGAGGGTAGCGCAACTCGTGAGCACCCGTTTTGCCATACCACCAGAGAGTTGACGCGGGAAATCATGCACCAAACCCGGTGCAAGATTGTAGGTTTGCAATTGCATCGCGACATCTTCCAGCCGCAGTTTTACGCCACTCAACTGTGCCGCCCGCGTCATTTGCGACCCGACTTTAATCAAGGGATTCAGTGCACTGACGCCTTGAGGAACATAACATAAGGCTTTACCACGCCGCTCAATTTTGTCTTGGGCACACAAGACGTCCCCATCAAGAATAATCTCGCCGTGACAGCGCATGTTCTCCGGCAATAAACCCAACGCACTTTGCAATAACAAACTTTTACCTTCACCACTGCCACCCACTAGCGCGACCAGTTCCCCCGGATTCACCTCCAGAGAAATATTGCTCAATAAAGGGTGCCACGTTTTTCGCCCCAACCAACGATAATGGGCAACATCAATGGCAAACCTTGAAAATTTCAACATCAGGCTATCCTCACCCAGAGTTGTTGCAACGATCGGGCAAACTGGTCAAATATCAGTACCAAACTGACCAAAATCAGACCGGGGAAAAAGGCCAGCCACCATGCGCCACTGCTCAGATAGCGTAACGCATCGGCCAATAATATCCCCAGTGACGGTTCATGAGGCGACAAACCAAACCCCAAAAAACTGAGTGCCGCGCTGTGTAACACCGCATGGGGAAACATTAATAGCGTGCCAACAATCCATTGTGGCAGTAATAACGGTAGCAGATGATGACGCCAACGGTAAAAATTACTATTACCTAGCCGATGAGACAACATGACATAATCTGTCTCGCGAATACGTAAAATCTCAGCACGTAAAATCAAAGCCAACTTTGGCCAATGAGTTAACGCCACCGCCAGAATAACACCGTGTTTTCCCCCACCTAATGTAAAGCAAATCAATACCAACAGCAGTAAGTGCGGTAACGCCAACATACTGTCGATAAGCCCTCGGATGAGATAATCCAGTGTTTTATTAACTGCACATAAGCTGGCCGTCAGCATGGCCAACAGGCCACTGGCAAAAGCGGCAATCAAACCAATTTGTAAACTGGTGGTCATGCCCTGAAAACAGCGCAACCACAAATCACGCCCTAAACTGTCAGTACCAAACCAATATGACAATGACGGTGGCTGGCGACGCGCCATTAAATCCATTGGGATTTCAATAGAATATATGGCCCACCCATAAACGATTAAAATGGACAATAGTGCCAGTGAAACGAAAAGACGGAACAAAGCCCGGTTTGGGTTATAAGTCATAATTGCCGTGCAGCCCCCCGATTGAGGCGGTGTAGCAGTGCATTGGCAATGCTATTACCGCAAAAGACCAAGATGGCGCAGAACATCACAATCCCCATCAACAACGGAATATCACCGTGTAATCCGGCATCAATGGTGGCTTGCCCCAAGCCGGGGTAAGCAAAGACTTTTTCGGCCAGTAAGGAACCACCTAATAATTCGCCAACAGAGGCAAATTGTAAGCACAGCGCAGGAGTAATGGCATGGCGTAAAATATGGAAGTTGACCAACGACCAACCTTTGTCACCCTGTGCTTGTGCATAACGAATAAACTCACTGTTCATCACCTCGGCGACTTTGGCACGAGTATGCAAAGCAATATTACCGACGCCCAATAAGCCTAATGCAAGCATCGGCAAAATAAGATGGTGCAGCTTGTCGCTCCAACTGGCGGTCTCAGCGTTACTCCCTGGTGTCCACGCACAGCAAATCGGAGCCCAGTTCAATTTCACTGCAAATAATGACAGCAGCAATAAACCAATCCAGAACGTGGGCAATGATGCCAGCAAATAAGACAGACTTGAGATCACTCGGTCTGGCCAGCGATTAAGGTAACGCCCCGCCGTCAATCCCAGCAATAATCCGACAATGCCGGAGAATAACCATGCCGAAAATAACAAAGCGAACGAGGTCGCAAAACGCTCGCCTATCACCTGTGAAACCGGTGCGTTGTATAGCATTGAATAGCCAAAGTCGCCTTGTAAGACTTGGGTAAACCAATGCAGAAAACGCTGCCATAAAGGTAAATCCAGCCCCCAACGTGCAGCAATCAGCGGATACTGCTCCGGTGGTACATGGAGCAATTCACTGCCGATATAGGCACGTATTGGGTCAACTGGGGAGAAACTCAGTAGCGTAAAAGTGCCTACTGCAGTGATCAGCAGCAGGCAGGCTAAACGCAGAGCAAATAGTGAAACCCCCTTCATTACTGACAGGTCCATTTCCAGCTATCGAGGCTGTTTAGCAACGACCAGGAACCGTGGATCTCTGGTGCTCCCTTACCCAAATCAACACAACTGTTGGCCAGATAAGTATGCTGAACATTCAATAACCATGCCCATGCCGCATCGCCACGAATACCCGCCCCAGTGGTGCCATCCCAATCCACCTGCTGCCAGAATGGCACGGCTTGTTCCCAAGTCGGGGCATCCAACGCTTGTTGTAGATGTTTATCAACCACAGGATTCTGATAGTAGCCAGGGTTATAGTATTCAACGCCAGCCGCCTTGCTGCTGTAGTGGTGATACAACTCCATCGGGTCAAGGCTGCCCCAGCCAAACAGTGTCGGGTTGGCGTGCATATTGCGCTCGACGGTTTCCCAACTCCCAGATTTCAAATCGACGTCAATACCAATAGGCTTCAACATCTGGCGCATCGCTTGTGCTAAATCACGCCGGGTGGTGTCACCGCTGGTATACCAAAGTGTGATTTTGGCAGGCACACCATTCTTCTCTCTGATGCCATTGCTGCTCACTTTCCAGCCTGCCTGCTCCAATATCTCCTTGGCTTTTTCGACATCACCATCTTTGATGGCGGAGTCTGGGTTATTCCATGGCAACCCCTGTACACCGGTATAGGCTGGGATAGCATGGCTTTCCATAATTTGGTCGGCGAGTAGTTGGCGGTTAATGGCATAATTAATCGCGCGACGGATAGCAACATCGGCGGTGACATCATTGCCAATTGGATTACCTTGCGCATCTTTCTTACCCGCCGGTGTGGTCGGGAAAACAATGCCACGGTTTTCCACACTCGGTCTGACCCATAGTTTCATATTACTGACCGGGCCTACCGCCATCGATGGTGGGATACGAACCACGCCTAGCTGCCCACTTTGTGCAGCAGCAAAGGCGCTATCTTCATCAAGAAAAACAAAAATGAGCTTATCAAAGTCGTTTTTATTGCCTGCATAATACGGGTTGGCTTCCACTATCATTTGTTGACCCGGTTGGAAGCTCACTAAGCGATAGGGGCCAGCACCAATAGGTTTTTGTGCATAAGTCTTAGCATCGTATTTATCCGCCGAAACAATCCCCAGCGAACCGAGTACGTTCACAAACGTACTTTGTGGGGCTTTCAGTTGAATGCGAATATTAAGGGGATCGATTTCTTCAGCTTTGAGGAAGTTGCCCATATCAACTTTGCCGCCGCTGGCAGCCGCATTGTTATAGGTAAACACCACATCTTTGGCGGTCAGTGGCGAACCGTCAGAGAATTTAAGGTCAGGTTTCAGTGTCAGTAACCAGGTTTTGCCATCGTCGCTGGTTTTATACTGACTCAACAAAAAGTTGTTCCAGCTTAGATCTTCATTTTGTTTCAACAGCGGGCTGTGCAGCAGTAAATAACTACCATGACTCCACCCTAACATGGGGTCAAAACCTTCGGTCGGTTCATCACCGATAGCCAGTTGCAATGTGTGCGTCGCAGCACTGACAGGAACAGAAAAAGCACTCAATAAGGTGGCTGTTAGTAAGGTATTTCGAAGCCATAAACGTTTAGACATGAATCATCCTTTGATAAATTAGCTAGCGAATATAGATCATTGCCAGTCAGAAAAAGATTCAACAAGCAATTAAGCGTAGCACTAAACATTAATGTAGGTAATGTGCATGTTCTTTAGCATTAAAGACTAATTTTCCATCTGATTATCAGAGTTTTAAAGCATTTATATGACAAATGTCAGTTTTAGATGAGGGAAATCAAAAAAAACCAAGCAAGAAATAAAATAGATAATAAATAAAATTGATCTACATCTATAAATATGACAAAAAAGTTAAATTAAAATGTTCGCCATAAGCCCTATCAGGTTATTCATTCACAATGAATAGCCTATTGGTACTTAGTTATCGAGAGATATCACCTATAAGTTAGTCAGCTCATTATTCACGTAACTTATCAAAATAGCACGTTCACTATTAAATCTTGTATCGCTATTCTTTAATCCGAATAACCAGAGCATACAGAGAATAATAAGATAAGTTCCAACCAGAGATTAATATCGCTAACTGAAACTTATCATAATAAGAAGGAGAAGAGAGTGATTCAGTAGACATTCCTGCCTATAGGATTATTTTTAATGACCGAACAGGAATAGGCTATTTTTTATTCACCACCCAACATTGAACGTAAAATAGCCCCGGCATCATTTGGTGGCAATTTCAATATCTCGCTATACATATCAATCGCCATATCACAAACTTTTTCACGATCTACATTCGGGCTAGTCAGATTAGTGAACATCTGCAAATCATCACCATATTGTTGCTGCATTTGCTGTACGATGTTATCCAGTTTGCTTTCATATTCTTGATTCTGCGGCGTTATCAACTCACCTGTAGAAGCTTGAAACAGACGATTAACTGAGTCAAGATCACGCTCTTGCAACTCTTTAGGTAAAATTTTCGTGGTGTTTACCCCCCCACTGACTTGCGGATACAATGCTTTAAAGCAAAGTTTTTCACTGCGATGATTGGCCTGATAATAACGTAACTCTTCCAAGATGATTTTCATATAATCGATAACATTTTCATCAGACGCTCGTTGAATTCTCTGTACAGTTAACTCAGCGACAGACTGTTTCATTTCATCAATCAATTGTTGTTCAGAATGGCCTGCGTTGCTCGATTTAATAAAATTATCGATCAACTGAGTATAAAGGGCTGGCTCTTGTTGCTTGAGTGTTTGAAAGACAGGGAAACTCTCTAATGATTGCTCTATTTGGGTGCGGTCATTGTTGCGGAACCCGTTAGGATTATTATATTGGTAATAAATAACATTCCCGATGATAATAGGAATAATAACCCATAAAACAGCACCAATTTTACCCAATTTCTTTCTGTTACGTAATGAGGCTGTGATCCCCCCTAAAACAGCCGCAATTCCCCCAGAGACTAAGACCTCCATCCAATTCACAGCCAACTCCTTTATATTTTAAATATTAAATTTATGAAGCTATTTAACAATAGTCCAATATTAAAATCTTAGTATGCCACGGTGCTATAGGAGTGCTCATCATTGATACTATTAACTCAATGATAAGTTTTATACGTCATATCGTAAAAATAAGGGCTAAATGGCAACTCATAAAGGGTATAAGTACTTTCCATTATCTGAGGAAGAATACGAGGTTCGCAGCGAAAGTCATCCTCAGTCGGATACTCGCGCTGACAGTAACCACGAGGGCTGTCGATGAAACCCATTTTAGGGGTACGCTTAAGCACTAACACTTTCCCCCCATCAGCAGCCGACTGAGGTTCAATGAAAAAGAAACTGAGCTGAGATACAATCGCAGTGATACAGACAGCCAGCACAATGACCCACAGATAAACAGAACGCATACAGAATTCCTGTAATGATAGAAGCCGCCAATACTCTACCAGCTAATTCATAATGAGCGCTAAAAATTATCGTGAGTCATCATCAACACTTGGGAAGCAATCTTGTTATGTCCGTGGTGAAAAGGCTCAAATATGGCAACCGCAACTCACCGTATCATTGGCGTTACCGTCAGGACTATTTTTAGCATAATTCAACGGCAGTCCCTCGTCGCGCCAACCAGTCACCCCACCTATCATCTCTTTCACCGCAAAACCATGTTGGCTTAGGTTTATTGCTGCACGGTGGACACCGTTGCAATGCGGCCCTGCGCAGTAAACAACAAATAACGTCTTTGCCGGATAGCGAGAAAGTAGAGCTGCATCCATTAATCGATGAGGGATATTAACGGCTCCCGGTACATGTACTGCCGCAAATGCAGCCTCATTACGTACATCGACTAAAACAAAATCCATTACCCCCAGCTGCTGGCTGGTATAAACGTCCGAGCAATCCGTTTCAAATGCCAAACGCTGAGAAAAGTGCTGCAAAGCTAGCTCAGTAGGGGCTGCAGGGGTTTGGCTGACTAAACTGTTCATATGATTTCTCCATTAAATATTATGAAGCATCACTTTATGAAATAGTATTAGCCGATTACAGTGGCAGAAATGACAATAAACCACTGAGATACGCCAATGCATCATTCAGCCACTAAAATTCCTAACTTTGCCATAAAGCAAGAGCCAGGGCTGGTTGTCACTCTGGTTTATGATGGTTTGTGCCTCTTTGAGTTTGGTATTGCGCAGGAAATATTTGGTCTAGCTCGCCCTGAGTTTGATTTCCCTTGGTATCAACACCAAGTGGTTGGCGTAGATCAGAGTATTTCGACCGCCAATGGTAGCCTGCACATTCAAGTTGATGCTGGTATCAATCTGCTGGAACAGGCAAAAACCATCATCATCCCGGGCTGGCGCAGCCCCGATGCCCTACCCTCGCAGGAACTTATCCATGCATTGCAGCAAGCTGTCGCACGCGGTACGCGCATTGTTTCTATCTGCTCCGGAGTTTTTGTCTTGGCGGCTGCGGGGTTATTACAAGGCAAAAGTGCCACTACGCATTGGCGTTATACCGATTATCTGGCACGGCGCTACCCCGACATTCATGTCGATGCCAATGTATTGTATATCGATGAGGGGCAAATCATTACCTCAGCGGGCAGCAGTGCTGGGATTGATGCCTGCTTACATCTGATTACCCGTGATTTTGGTGCCAAAATAGCCAATCAAGTGGCTCAAAGGTTAGTAATGGCACCGCTTCGTCGTGGTGGGCAACAACAATTCATCCCGACCCCCATCGCCAAAGAACCTTATCGGGATATGGCAAAGCTAATGGCTCAAGTTCGGGGGGATCTGAGAAAAAACTGGACCATTAGCCTAATGGCGGCTGAACTGGCGCTCAGTGAAAGAACGTTTCTGCGCCGTTTTTCTGCCAGCACCGGCCAAACGCCCAAAATATGGCTGCAACATGAAAGAATGTATAAAGCAAAGGAATTGCTGGAAAGAGATCAGATGAATATTACAGAGATAGCCGAATATTGTGGGTTTCAGACGGTAGAAGGATTTAGAAATGCATTTAACCAAATTGTGGGTATTACACCGGCAGTATATCGGCGGCAATTCAAATATAATTAGCAGCAGATATTCTATACAAAAGAAAATATACATGAGGTTTTTGAAAATAAAAAACCCCGCCTTAGCGAGGTTTTCTGATTGCGGGTTATTTTAATGACTATAACCAACATAAAATCTAACCGAAATCAGATTTAATCACAGTGAAACATTAATTGCGGCAGTATTAATTACAGTGCAACTACGTTTACTGCTGAAGGGCCTTTCTGGCCTTGCTCAATGCTGAACTCAACGTTCTGGCCTTCATCAAGCGTTTTGTAGTCATTACCCTGGATGGCAGAGAAATGTACGAAAACATCTTTGCTGCCGTCAGCAGGAGAAATAAAACCAAAACCTTTACCCGCATCAAACCATTTTACTAAACCAGTCATTTTAGTAGACATAGAGGTATTTCCTTCATTATTTTGTGGTAATTGAGGTCTGTTTATCAAGAGTTACTTATGGGGGCACTAAAGAAGGAAATTCGTCGGAGAAGTGATGTCTAAAAAATATCGCTTTAACTAGGAACTGCTTTACTTAAATGGCTTACATAAATAGGTCTGTACTACAAACCGATGATGCTATTAACGCATGCTGAGCTATTAATAGCAAGGCTTATTTATTTCATGTATTAATGAATGATGGAAACAAATTACGTATAAATTATGATAAAACCAACGATAAGACGTCGTTCAATGGCACGTTGTATTGTCATTGAATGACAAACTCTTGCAGGTGAGGTTATGCTCATATTTCGCTATACTGCCACTGAAAATCGGAAGCCGTCGTAAAGGAACAGTAATGACAATGCGTGAACTTGAAGTAAAGTTTCTTAATGCAATGAGTGAGTTGCAGTCTACTTTTGAGAAACAGCACCAAACATGGCAGGCAAGTTATACTGCACTGCAACATGAGTTGGAGCAGTCAAAAGCGCGGGAAACAGCATTACGAGCCCAAAATGATATGCTACTGAGAAAACTCAACACGGCAAATACCTTGCCAGAGCAACATTCGCTGGTTAGGCAGATCAAAATGCTGGGTGCGCATCTTGATGCTTTAGCGAAAGATGCTGCCGCTTTTAATCACCATTTGGATAATCAGCAAAACAAAAGTGATAATTTTAGTGGCGATAATCAGTAAGTATTGGGTTGATTTTATCGAGACCAGCGATTTAACAGCCAGATAATTTTACGTTGTCAATTTCACCTTTTATGGCGCAAAAAAACATTACATGACGTGGATAATTATTGCTGTTTTGATCGTGGTTTTTATTGTGGGCTATCGTGTATTGACGTCAGATACCCGCAAAGCCGTGGATACACTGGCTAATTTGCTGAAGATAAAACCCATTTATATTGAATCAATGTTGCAAGAGATGGGGCCGCGTCAAACACAAATGTTTATTCGCTCCACCAGCAATGGCTACGCTGAAGATGTCAGAAAAGCGGCATATTTGGTCTTTATCTATCAAACTTTTATCAAAGATTCTTCCGACGAAAACATCATACAATGGCGAAATACGCTCATTCGCTCACACATATCCCCGATGTTAACCACTGAACACACTGAAGCTGCCTTGTTCTATTTTGCAGAGCTGGATATAGATGCCTTTGAATTGGCACAATTTAGGCGCAATTATAATCTGCATTTTAATCAGGAAGCGGACGCCGTATTGCATTAAAGGTGACACTACGGCGGATGAAATTCATTGCGGCAGGGATAATTTACTGGAACATGCTGTTCAGGTAGCGCAATAACATTTCTCTTGAACTAAAACCGTGAGCAATACCGTAGCGATCTTCAGCTTCACCCGCCAAATAAAGCGGAAACTCAACATACTTATCACTAATACGCAGTGTTGCCGTCGGTGTAGCAAACAATAAACTTTTATCTTTTTGTGCCGGGTGGATAATTAATGCAGTCCTCCCCATGCGGGCTTCACGATTCACATAAACGTAGTGCTCTGCTTTCCGATACCCGTATGCCTGATCAACCGTATAATCTCGCTCAAAGCCGGCATTCTCCAAGACTCTAGCCACTTCATCTGGCCGTAAATACATTTATTTCCCCTCTTTTTAACTCCAATTGAGCGACCTTACCGTAATAAATAAGGGAAACCACGTATTTATTGGCTCAAAGCAACTATTTCGGAATAGTCTACACCGCATTAATACGCCAATATACTTTCTGGCTGAAGATGATTAGCCTACAAAAAAAGACACCCGGTATTTACCGGGTGTCTATGATTGGCTAGCTGTGCGAACCGCAATGGTTCGCCTTTCGGCATGATTATGCTGCTGGTGCTGTTGCGGATTTCTTAGCGGCTTTATGATGTTTTTTAGCCGCTTGTGCTTTTTGTGCTGGCGCTTTTTTCACGTGTTTTTTAGCAGCCTGTGCTTTTTGTGCTGGGGCTTTTTTCTCGTGTTTTTTGGCAGCTTGTGCTTTTTGTTCAGTCGTTTGTTTAGTTGCTTTGTGTTTTTTATGATGAGTGGCTTTTGCTGGCGCTGCTTTCTCTGCAGTTGGAGCGGCAGTAGTGCTGGTTGCAGCTGGTGTTGTTGCTGCAGCCGCAGTAGTTTCAGCAGCGAAAGCAACAGAAGACAGACCCATGGTTGCAGCAACGATCAGCGCTAATACTTTTTTCATTTTCAAATCCTCAGAGTTTGTTTCGCAAAGCCCCCGTTGGGGCCGTTGGAAGAATCATAGAGGAATGAAATTTTCCTTTCCGTGAGTCATTGGTTTCGTTGAGTAACCAAATGTACAAAGCAGCAATGAGGGTTATTTGCACGATTTCATTTCCTTGCAGCAAATCCACCTATCATCCTGACGCCCTAGTTCAGATTCCTCCTGAAGCTAATTGACTCGTGCCTTGATGGTCTATGCTTAATGTTCATCAAGCAAAATGGAGCGTCAAATGTTCAAGAAATCAGAAAAAGTGGAAAGAGATCTCGATCAGGACGTGACCCTTCTGGCAGATACCCTCGACGAGGTCTTGCGCTCATCCGGTGAGAAGACGAAAGAGGAACTTACCAAGGTGCGCCAAAATGCCGAGGGAGTCTTACGTGACGCACGTGCGCGTTTTAGTGGTTCAACCAGCTTAAAACAACATGCGCGCGACGTCGCTGGCAATGCAGATAACTATGTGCATGATAAACCTTGGCAAGGTGTAGGTATTGGCGCAGCAATAGGTCTTGTGCTGGGAGTACTGCTAGCACGCCGCTGATATCTTTCGGATTACCGATAACCGCAGTTACCCCTCATTGCTGTGTCTACCATTGCGTTTATGCTGTGGCTTATCGGTGGCCCGCGCCATTTTCACTGCGGGCCTACCTCGATTATCTCTCGGATAAAGCAGTAATGACCGTGACCAACTTCGCCACTAACCGATCTGTTTCTGCTACAGACGTCAGATTGGTAAACCCCATCAGCAAACCATTTTGACGATTCTTCTGGTGTGTTTTTTCCCTTTTTTCCAACGCCCAATCCGATAACGCTTCAATAGCCAAACCCTGACGTTGCGCCTGCGCAGCAACAACGCTATCGACAAAACGCTCATCCAACCACGCCAACAATTGAATACCTCCAGCCTGCTGTTCAACGTCTACAACACCTGCCAGTTGGCGCATTAAACTCACTACCAGCATTTCACGGCGCTCAGCATACAAATGGCGCATACGTTTCAGATGACGATAAAAATGCCCCTGATTGATAAACTCCGCCACACTAGCTTGTATCAAGGGTGGGCAGGCGCAACTTCGTAGTTGGCAACGGTGATTAAAAATAGGCACCAACTCAGGCGGTACAACCAAATAGGCCAGTCTTAATGCGGGAAACATCACTTTACTGAATGTTCCGGCATAAAGAACTCGACCATGTCTATCCAAACTTTTCAGTGGTGGCAGTGGCCTCCCCTGATAACGGAACTCACTGTCATAATCGTCCTCAATAATCCACGACTTCTGCTGTTCCGCCCACTCCAGCAGCGCAATACGCCGCGCTAAACTGAGTGCAACACCCAGCGGGCTTTGGTGTGCAGGTGTGATGATAGCGAAGTTCGCCTGAGGGCAATTATCGATAGCCGCGACAACATCCATACCGTCACTATCCACCTTCACCGGATGCGGAATAAGCCCCGCTTCGCGGATCAACTGCTGAGTCGCAGGGTAGCCAGGATCTTCCAGCCAGCCATATTCCCCACGTTCCAGTACAGTATTAACTACCAGATCCAGCACAGACTGATAGCCCGCGCAAATAAAAACCTGCTCCGGCTGGCAGCTGAATCCTCGAGATAACAACAAATAGTGGGCAATAGACTCACGCAAAGCCGGTAATCCAGCTGCCGGAGGGTGCCCAAGTGAAGCGGTAGTGAGGTTATGCAACTGTTTGGTCATTATTTTTCCCCACTGCGCTCGGGGGAAAGCATCAAGCGCGGGAAGCCCTAACTGGAATGGCCTCGCCATCATGCGTTGTGCCGATAAAGCATTGTTGACCGTAATGGGTTGTTCAGGCTGGTCTACAATATTCAAGGGTAATAGCGGCGCATTAAGTAATTGTGCGGAAACATAAGTCCCTCCCTGCCCCCGGCTTTGTAAAAAACCTTCGGCAATCAACTGGGCGTAAGCATTCTCCACGGTTCCTCGCGCCACACCCACTTCACTGGCCAGCGCCCTGACAGAGGGCACTCGCGTATCTGGACGCAATGCTCCTTGAACAATGGCCTCTTTAATTCGTTGATAAATCTGGCGATAAACAGGTTCGTTATGATGACGATCCAATTGGAGAAGATGTGAAAACGCCTTCATTATGCCCTACTAAAAAAAGTCATTTATGGCCCTATAGTGTAGGTCATGATATCACTAAAGTAGCGCTTTAATTGATGGTTAACCTAGCTGGAGCTTACCATGGTCGAACAACGTCTTTATTTTTCCAAACTCTCACCTGTCACCTACAAAGCGTTGGTTGACGCATCGATGTCACTTGATAAAAGTTCGTTGCCAAAAACATTAATAGAACTGGTTTTCATGCGGGTATCACAGATTAACGGCTGTGCATTTTGTCTGGACATGCACGGGAAAGCCTTACGCAAGGATGGTTTTGATGATGCAAAAATGGATGCGATTGCCGGTTGGCGGTTGAGCCACCTCTTCAGTGAAGCAGAACGTGCGGCATTGGAATGGGCTGAGGCCGTGACTCACATCACCACCAGCGGGACCCCGGATAGCACGTTTAATGCTTTAAAAGCACATTTTTCTGATGCCGAAATTTCCGATTTAACTTTTGCTATCAGCATCATAAATGCATTTAACCGGTTAGCCGTCAGCCTACGTCAATAACCCCTGCCCTCAGTCAGCCTGCAATAAAAATATTTTTACTCTGCTTATTATGATTAAAGTCGGCTGCCAGCCCCGTGCTGGCGGCCTTGTCTCTGCTTCTCGCATAAATCATCGAAAATAACTACATATAGTGTGGTTGAATTAAATAAACACTAGATATAGTATTTATTTATCACCTGCGAGAATGAAACCGTGGTTGATAATCAGAGGCAGGTGGTCGATATACATTAACAACCTGCCAAATACGCCTTTCCTCACGACAAAAGGTAAATGCGAATCATGAGCATTATTATTTACAGTAAACCCGACTGTGTCCAGTGCAATGCCACCTACCGTGCATTGGATAAACAAGGCATTGCTTATCAGGTTATTGATTTAACTGAAGATTTACAGGCATTCAATCATGTTAAATCCCTTGGTTATCAGCAGGTTCCGGTGATTATTGCCGGTGAGGATCATTGGTCAGGCTTCCGTCCTGACAAAATAAATGCACTGGTTCAGGCGGTCAGCGCCTGATGAGGGCGAAGAAATGAATCCGTTGGTGTATTTCTCCAGTTCATCGGAGAACACTCATCGTTTTGTCGGGAAGCTGGATCTCCCGGCAATACGAATTCCCATTGCGGGTGCACGGGAAAAACTACGGATTGAGCACCCCTACATTTTGCTTGTACCCAGTTATGGCGGCGGTAGCCCCGTCGGAGCGGTACCCATTCAGGTGATTAGATTTCTCAACGATCCCCATAACCGTTCACTGATCCGTGGTGTCATTGCTGCGGGCAATACTAATTTTGGCGACGCCTACTGTCTGGCGGGGAAAATTATTTCCCAAAAATGTCAGGTTCCTTATCTGTATCGCTTTGAACTACTGGGTACAGCAGAAGATGTGGCAAATGTGCGCAAGGGAGTAACTGAATTTTGGCAACGACAACACTGAAAATCACCGATTCATCCAGCAATGAGCTTGACTATCACTCACTGAATGCGATGTTGAACCTCTATGATGCTGACGGACGTATCCAGTTTGATAAAGATAGGTTGGCAGCACGGCAATATTTCTTACAGCACGTTAATCAAAACACGGTGTTCTTCCATAATTTGCAGGAAAAACTCGATTATCTGGTTGAAGAGGGTTATTACGAGAAAGAGGTGCTGGATAGGTATGATTTCAGCTTTATCAAGAGCTTATTCCAGCAAGCTTATAGCAAAAAATTTCGTTTTCCAACATTCCTTGGCGCATTTAAATACTACACCGGCTATACCCTGAAAACCTTTGACGGCAAACGTTATCTGGAGCGCTATGAAGATCGCGTCTGTATGGTGGCCTTGACACTGGCCGCCGGCCACCCGCAAGTCGCGCGAGATTTAGTCGAAGAGATCATCTCTGGCCGCTTCCAACCCGCCACCCCGACCTTCCTCAACTGCGGCAAAAAACAGCGTGGGGAACTGGTTTCCTGCTTCCTGCTACGAATGGAAGACAACATGGAATCGATTGGCCGCTCGATTAACTCAGCGCTACAACTTTCTAAACGAGGTGGCGGTGTTGCTTTCCTGCTAAGTAATATCCGGGAAGTCGGCGCTCCCATAAAGCGCATTGAAAATCAGTCTTCTGGGGTCATTCCCATCATGAAAATGCTGGAAGACGCCTTTTCATACGCTAACCAGTTAGGCGCACGTCAGGGCGCAGGGGCGGTATATCTCCATGCCCATCACCCGGATATTTTGCGTTTTCTCGATACCAAACGGGAAAATGCCGATGAAAAAGTGCGTATTAAAACCTTGTCGCTCGGGGTTGTGATCCCAGATATTACCTTTGAATTAGCGAAGAATAATGAAGATATGTACCTGTTTTCCCCGTATGACGTGGAACAGGTTTACGGCGCGCCAATGTCAGAAATCAGTATCAGCGAGAAATACCGCGAGATGGTTGATGACAAGCGCATACGTAAAAGCAAAATCAAAGCACGTGAGTTCTTTCAGATTTTGGCAGAAATTCAGTTCGAATCTGGCTATCCCTATATGATGTTTGAAGATACGATCAATCGCGCCAACCCAATTAAAGGCCGGATCAATATGAGTAACCTGTGCTCAGAAATTTTGCAGGTTAATTCACCAACTGAATATAACGATGACCTCAGCTATCGCCATATTGGTAAGGATATCTCTTGTAACCTTGGTTCAATGAATATTGCCCGTACTATGGATTCACCTGATTTTGGTAAATCAATTGAAACGGCCATTCGTGGACTAACTGCAGTCTCAGACATGAGTCATATTCGTTCTGTTCCCTCCATTGAAAAAGGTAATCAGGAATCTCATGCCATTGGTCTCGGGCAGATGAATCTGCACGGCTATCTGGCGCGTGAACGTATTTTTTACGGTTCAGAAGAAGCTCTGGATTTCACAAATATCTATTTTTATACCGTGGTGTATCACGCTATCCGTGCATCCAACCTATTGGCAATAGAACGGGGCAGCTATTTTAAAGGCTTCGACGAGTCAGATTATGCCTCCGGTCGCTATTTCACTAAGTATATTGAACAGTGCTGGCAGCCGAAAACCACCAAGGTACTAGCACTGTTTGCTGAGGCCGGCATTACTATTCCGCATCAGCAAGATTGGGCCGAACTGCGCGACTCAGTGATGGAGCATGGCATTTATAATCAGAATTTACAGGCCGTCCCCCCCACCGGATCTATTTCCTATATCAACCATTCGACATCAAGTATCCACCCTATTGTCTCACCGATTGAGATCCGCAAAGAAGGCAAGATTGGTCGTGTGTATTATCCCGCCCCTTATATGACCAACGATAATCTTGAATATTATCAAGATGCTTATCAGATTGGTCCTGAGAAGATCATTGATACCTATGCCGAGGCAACCCAACACGTCGATCAAGGTTTATCACTGACGCTATTCTTCCGTGATACCGCCACGACACGCGATATAAATAAAGCGCAGATATATGCCTGGAAAAAAGGGATTAAAACTATTTATTACATCCGACTGCGTCAAATGGCGCTCGAAGGCACGGAAGTTGAAGGTTGTGTTTCCTGCTCACTGTAATGCGCAGTACTGAATAAACAGAATCGGATGAATAAGGAAGTATTCTCTATGAACACAGTAAAACCAACAAAAACAGTCAGTGCCATCAATTGGAATAAAATTGAAGATGATAAAGACTTAGAAGTATGGAACCGTTTAACATCTAACTTTTGGTTACCAGAAAAAGTCCCCCTATCAAATGACATTCCCTCTTGGGCTACCTTAACCCCCGATGAACAGCAACTGACGATTCGGGTTTTCACGGGGCTAACCTTGCTGGATACTATTCAAAATACCTTGGGTGCACCCGCGCTGATTAAAGATGCTACGACCCCCCATGAGGAGGCTGTATTCTCGAATATCAGCTTTATGGAAGCGGTTCATGCTCGCTCTTATAGTTCCATTTTTTCTACACTTTGCATGACATCTGATGTCGATGATGCTTATCGCTGGAGTGAGGAGAATGGCCCACTGCAAAAGAAAGCTGATATTATCCTTCAGCATTATCATAATGACGATCCGCTGAAGAAAAAAATTGCCAGTGTATTCTTGGAATCATTTCTTTTCTATTCTGGATTCTATTTACCCATGTATTGGTCAAGCCGGGCCAAATTAACTAATACTGCTGACCTTATTCGTCTTATTATCCGCGATGAAGCAGTACATGGATATTACATTGGTTACAAGTTCCAAAAAAGGCTAGAGAAAGTCGATAATACCCGTCGTCAGAAAATAAAGAATTTTGCTTTCGATTTGTTACAAGACTTATATGATAATGAAGTGCGCTATACAGAAGACCTTTATGATAAGGTCGGTTGGACAGAGGATGTCAAAAAATTTCTTCATTACAATGCCAATAAAGCCTTAATGAATTTAGGTTATGAAGCGTTGTTCCCAGCCAGTCAGGCTACGGTCAGCCCAGCGATTTTGGCCGCATTATCACCAAATGCGGATGAAAATCACGATTTCTTCTCTGGTTCAGGCTCATCTTATGTGATTGGCAAAGCCGTCAATACTGAAGATGAAGACTGGGACTTTTAAGCTCCCACATACTTTTTCACCCCGCCTTTTTTATCACCTTAAAAAGGGGTATACCGCACCAATAGGCAGCTACAGAAGGTTGCCTATTTTTTTTCCGTCATTTCTTACCCGCAACGCACCGAAAACACCCTACAAATCCATGCCCTTTTTTGTGATTTTCCTCGCTCGGTTTAGCACGAAAATGAGTCATGATTATCTGGCGACTCATTTGGCCACAGGCTAGAGCATATAGGGGATTCAGCGTATCTACACCCGGTTTTTTAATGCTGATATTAGGGCTGTTGGAGGTGTTTGATTTGGCTATTCATTACGCGAAAACATTTGAAGGATATTATCCATAATAATGTAGAGAATGAATTAAAGATATATGTGCAATATTTACACCATTAACGCAATAATTAGACACCGCTCACACCATCAATATTGGCAATACATCAACGATAAAAAAACCACAATATTAACGTAAGTAAATTAACGATTTAAAAAGATATATATTGAGATGATGACTATTGAAGTTTTCATTATATGAATATTGAGGGTTGTCTCAGATTCTCACTGTGTTAGGGTATATGGCGCTCTATTTTTTCATCAGGATAACATCGATCGAATAAACATAAATTAAAATTGACAGAGGAATACACCAGCTGCATGGCAATTAAACTCGAAGTAAAAAACTTATATAAGATATTTGGTGAGCATCCCGAACGCGCTTTTAAACTACTTGAATCAGGTAAAAATAAAGAGCAGATATTTACCAAAACCGGTTTGTCCGTTGGCGTTAAAGATGCCAATCTGGCCATTGAAGAAGGCGAGATATTCGTCATCATGGGGTTATCCGGTTCGGGTAAATCCACCCTGGTACGCCTTCTCAATCGTCTGATAGAACCCACCCGTGGTGAAGTGCTGATTGATGGCGAAGATATTGCCAAGATCTCTGACAGCGCCTTGCGTACTGTACGCCGCAACAAAATCAGCATGGTTTTCCAATCCTTTGCACTCATGCCCCATCTGAATGTGCTCGACAATACCGCATTCGGCATGGAGTTGGCTGGCGTCCCGCAACAGGAACGTCATGAAAAAGCACTGGAAGCATTGCGTCAAGTGAGTTTGGAGAGCTACGCACACTCTTACCCCGATGAGCTTTCCGGTGGGATGCGCCAACGTGTTGGCCTAGCTCGTGCCATGGCAAACAACCCTGATATCTTATTGATGGATGAGGCATTTTCAGCACTCGACCCCTTAATCCGAACCGAGATGCAAGATGAATTGGTTAAGTTGCAAGCCAAACATCAACGCACCATTGTCTTTATCTCTCATGATCTCGATGAAGCAATGCGTATTGGCGATCGTATCGCCATTATGCAGGGTGGCGAAGTAGTACAAGTCGGCACCCCGGATGAAATACTAAATAACCCCGCAAATGACTATGTTCGCACCTTCTTCCGTGGTGTCGATATCAGTCATGTCTTTAGTGCCAAAGATATTGCGCGCCGTCGCCCAGTATCCTTAATTCGTAAAACTCCGGGTTTCGGCCCTCGTTCGGCGTTAAAACTGCTTCAGGATGAAGACCGCGATTACGGCTATGTACTGGAACGCGGGCAGAAATTTATTGGTGTGGTATCGATAGATTCACTGAAAAAAGCATTGGCTGAGAATCAATCACTGGATAGTGCCTTGCTGGCCGATCCAGCACCGGTTCCGGCAGATATGCCCCTGAGTGAGCTGATTTCACTGGTTGCACAGGCACCGTGCGCGGTTCCGGTAATCGGTGAAGACAACAGTTATATCGGTATTATTTCCAAAGGCATGCTGTTGCAGGCCCTAGATAAGGAGACGCCAAATGAGTGATCAAATTCAGGTTGACAACCAAACTGTCAGTAACCCGTGGGCAACGGATACTGCGGCGTCCGCAGCCCCTGCAACTACCGATACAGCCTCTCAGAGCTTATCTGCCGCTGCTGACCCTTGGGGAGCCAGCATGGCCGAGGGTAGCCATGCCGCAGGAAACGCCGGCCATGAGGTTGCCGCTCAGGCCGCTCAGAGCCAAGTTGCCAATACCGACTGGTTGAACAGCGCCCCTGCTGCTGCTCCCGAACATTTCAGTCTGATGGACCCTTTCCATACCACTTGGTTACCGCTGGATTCATGGGTCACTCATGGCATTGATTGGGTGGTGTTGCATTTCCGCCCACTGTTCCAAGGCATTCGTGTGCCCGTCGATTTTATTCTCAGCGGTTTTCAGCATTTGTTGCTGGGTATGCCAGCACCCGTGGCAATTTTAGTTTTTGCCCTCATCGCTTGGCAGTTCTCTACCTTAGGAATGGGGGTTGCAACACTGGTATCATTGATTGCTATCGGCGCGATTGGCGCATGGTCGCAGGCTATGGTGACACTGGCGTTAGTTCTGACCTCGCTGTTCTTCTGTATTCTTATCGGACTACCGCTCGGAATATGGTTAGCACGCAGTAATAATGCCGCGCGTATTATACGCCCCCTACTGGATGCAATGCAGACCACGCCAGCGTTCGTCTATCTGGTGCCTATCGTCATGCTATTCGGGATCGGTAATGTTCCAGGTGTCGTGGTGACCATTATCTTTGCACTGCCGCCAATTGTCCGTCTGACCATTTTGGGCATTAAACAGGTACCAGAAGACCTTATTGAAGCCGCTGAATCCTTTGGCGCCAATCCACGCCAGATGTTGTTCAAAGTGCAATTACCTCTGGCAATGCCCACCATCATGGCGGGTGTGAACCAAACCCTGATGTTGGCGCTGTCCATGGTGGTTATCGCCTCAATGATTGCCGTAGGGGGTTTAGGCCAGATGGTACTGCGTGGCATTGGTCGGCTCGATATGGGGCTTGCGGCCGTCGGTGGGGTAGGTATCGTGATTTTAGCCATTATCCTTGACCGCCTGACACAATCATTAGGCCGCGATCGTCGCAGTAAAGGTGTCGGTCGCTGGTATGCCACTGGCCC
Organism: Yersinia vastinensis; assembly: GCF_044905075.1. Classification (NCBI taxonomy): domain Bacteria; kingdom Pseudomonadati; phylum Pseudomonadota; class Gammaproteobacteria; order Enterobacterales; family Yersiniaceae; genus Yersinia; species Yersinia vastinensis. The sequence continues at coordinate 1,088,285 of NZ_CP173260.1, read as the reverse complement.
TGTTGGGCTGCTCACCAAACCATTTCGCCACAATACTCCGTCACGATAAGTAAGCTCAATTAATTGAGTTTACTGACAAAGTTGGAAAGAAGACCGAGAGACTCGGGCCTAGCACAGCGTGGGGCACTCAGGTGGCTCACGCCACTCCCCCCATCACTCTTCTCTCCTTAAAGATTAGCTTTATTAGTTATTTGAATGAGCTGTGTTCAACATAAAGCCCAGAAACGAATAACTAAGAGAATAAGCGTCATTGTCGCCGGCAGTTTGGACTGGAACAGCACGCAATCACCGCAACATACACACCGTACGTGAGGATGATGAGCACTGCTCTGGTTCAAAATGGCAAGTAAAATAGCTTAATAAAGAGGAAAATTATGCGCACGACAACAGTTTGGGCCTTAGCCCTCACCACACTGATCAGCACTCAATTATCCGCAGCAGAGTTACCGGGTAAAGGCATCACAGTCCAACCTCTGCAAAGCACTATTTCGGAAGAAACCTTCCAGACCTCACTGGTCAATAAAGCACTAGAAAAACTCGGTTACGATGTCCAGCCGACCAAAGAGGTTGACTACAACGTCGCCTATTCTTCCATTGCCGCCGGTGATGCCACTTTTCTGGCGGTAAACTGGGAACCATTGCATAACGATCAATACGCTGCTGCCGGTGGCGATGCTAAATTCTACCGTCAGGGTAACTTCATTGAAGGTTTGGCACAGGGTTATTTGATAGACAAAAAAACCGCCGATCAATATCACATCACCAATATTGAGCAGTTAAAAGATCCGAAAATCGCCAAGTTGTTTGATGCAAATAATGATGGCAAGGCTGACCTCACCGGTTGTAATCCAGGCTGGGGCTGTGAAGCACCGCTCAATCACCAAATTCAAGCTTATGGCTTAAGTGATACGGTAACCCACAATCAGGGTAACTATGCCGCGATGATTGCCGATACCATCACTCGTTACAAAGAAGGTAAACCTATTCTGTACTACACTTGGACGCCGTATTGGGTCAGTGATGTATTAGTACCGGGGCGTGATGTGGTGTGGTTACAGGTGCCGTTCTCCTCCTTGCCAGATAAGACTATCGACACCCAGCTTTCCAACGGCGCGAATTACGGTTTCCCACCTAGCGTGATGCATATCGTGGCGAACAAAAAATGGGCTGAAGCCAACCCTGCCGCCGCGAAACTGTTCTCCATCATGAAACTATCCATTAATGATGTGAATGCTCAGAATATGCGTATGCATGCCGGTGAGTCTTCAGATGCCGATATTGAACGCCATGTAAATGGTTGGATTCAGGCTCATCAGGCGACCTTTGATGGCTGGGTGAAAACCGCCGCTGAGGCAGGAAATACTAAGGCCGCGCAGTAAATCAATTCGTCCCGAATCACTTAGATCAGTAAGTGGTTCGGGTTCGCGAGTGCAGTTAACACCGCTGTGGCGTCAAAGACTAAGCGTAAAAACAACGAAGCCCTGAGTTAGTGATAACTCAGGGCTTCTAAATGTTGGCGGTGCGGACGGGACTCGAACCCGCGACCCCCGGCGTGACAGGCCGGTATTCTAACCGACTGAACTACCGCACCACGCTGTTGTTCCGGTTAAGAACGAGACGAATATTACGTACGGAACATATACTCGTCAACACTTTTTCCAGCAAAATAAGTCATTTGGACAGTTTTTCGTCTGGATGTCGTTTTATTCTGCGTTTGCGCCCTCTTCTGGCTCCAGCGGCATCCGCCACAGACAACTGCCGCCTTTTTTCATCACCAAATCCAAACGTGACTCATGAGCTGCCAATTCGTCTTCAGCCGCATAAATTATTTTTAATCCAGACGCTGGGCGGGTAATGCGCTGAATATCTTCTGAAGAATCATTCTGGGACTGATCACCTTCCATTGAGAATGAAAGGGATGTCTGACCGCCGGTCATCGCCAGATACACTTCAGCCAGAATTTCGGCATCGAGTAACGCGCCGTGCAATGTTCGCTTGGTATTATCTATCTGATAACGGTCACACAGGGCGTCAAGGTTGTTGCGCTTACCGGGGAACAGACGACGCGCTAATAATAAGCTATCGGTGATGGTACAGAAGGTTTCCGTTTTTGGAATATCCTGCTGCAACATACGAAACTCGTAATCCATAAAGCCGATATCGAACGCTGCATTATGGATGACTAACTCAGCACCACGGATAAACTCCAGAAACTCTGGAGCAATCTCAGCAAACGTGGGTTTGTCAGCCAAAAATTCATCACTGATACCGTGAACACCATAAGCCTCTGGATCAACCAGACGATCGGGTTTCACATACACATGAAAATTTCTGCCTGTCAGGCGGCGGTTAATCACTTCAACCGCACCGATCTCAATAATTCTGTGACCTTCATAATGAACGCCCAGTTTATTCATACCGGTGGTTTCAGTATCCAGAACAATCTGTCTGGTCGGTGTAACTTGCATATTGCCAGTGCTCATAGCGCTCGTTTATGTCAGACTTAACGTTTAAACCGATAGGAAGAGTCTACCAGAGATGACCAAACAGGTAGAAATTTTCACCGACGGATCTTGCCTTGGCAATCCGGGCCCCGGTGGTTATGGCGCAATTTTGCGTTACAAACAACATGAAAAAACCTTTAGTGCAGGCTATTTCCTGACGACCAATAATCGTATGGAATTGATGGCGGCCATTGTCGCGCTAGAGGCTTTAACTTCGCCTTGTGAAGTGACACTCAGCACTGATAGCCAATATGTCCGTCAAGGTATCACCCAATGGATTCACAATTGGAAAAAGCGCGGCTGGAAAACAGCTGACCGCAAACCAGTACGCAATGTTGATTTATGGCAGCGTCTAGATCTGGCTATCCAAACCCATACAGTGCAATGGGAGTGGGTAAAAGGCCACGCGGGTCATCCAGAAAATGAACGTTGCGATGAATTGGCCCGCCAAGGAGCGAACTCACCGACGTTAGAAGATAGCGGTTATAATCCTGATTAACCCTTCACCTTTGACGTTGTGGCCGGCTTAGGGTTGGTCGCGATAGCTTTTCGTTGCACCGACCGCCCGACTAAACCACGGCTTACGCGCACCAAACTTCATCGGATTGAACGTCAATGGGATGGTGCGCTTACGGGCCACAATTAAGCTTACACAACCCAACGCTGGCAAATGGGTACTGATAAAACGGCCACCTTCTTTGTGCCATGGTAAAACATGAAAACGTGATACATACAAAACTTCATAATTCAGTAAACTCAGCCAATCTAGCAAACGCATCTGAGTAAACATTCGGCTAATGTAAGGCTGTCGCTGGCGCAATAACGGCACTAACTTCCCTGCCCCTAAAAGGCTTAGTGGATTAAAGTTACTGATAACTAGCCAACCGTCGTCAATCAGCACGCGATCCACCTCACGTAACATGCGGTGCGGATCAGAAGCGTAGGCTAAAGTGTGAGATAACAGACAGGCATCCACTGATTTTTCAGCAAAAGGTAACTGATATGGGCTGGCGAGCACCTGCATATTCTTGCCCGTTTCTCCCACATTGACCTGGTGAGATATCGCACATTTATCACTGGCGATCTCTGCGCTTAAATGGCCTATTTTTACTAAATGGAAACCAAAGAATTTAGGCCACCAAGGCTGTAATTGCTGCTCAATCGCTGCGCGATAATACTCTCCCCAAGGTAACTCAGCCCAGGATGCGGGCGCATCGATCTTTTGGCGTGTCTGCGCTGGCTTCATGTTTTATCATCTTCTTTCAAGCGATTAGAGGTATCCAATGAATCTTATCAGCATTCCGGCATTTCAAGACAATTACATTTGGCTATTAGCGGACGCACAAAAACATTGCGTTATCGTTGACCCTGGTGAAGCCGCCCCAGTGCTGGCGATGCTGAATCAAGGCCACTATCTTCCACAAGCGATATTATTGACACATCACCACAACGATCATGTCGGTGGTGTCGCTGATTTACGCCGCCATTATCCCGAAATCCCTGTCTATGGACCGCAGGAAACAGCCAATAAAGGGGCCACAATAATTGTTAAAGGGGGTGATAGCCTGACTATTGATGGCCAAAACTACCAAATTATTGCGGTTCCCGGTCATACGCTCGGGCACATCGCATACTACAGTAAACCTTATCTTTTCTGTGGCGACACTCTTTTTTCTGCCGGTTGCGGTAGGCTATTTGAAGGCACGCCAGCCCAAATGTACTCATCTATTCAACAGCTCGCGCAACTCCCCGACGAAACCTTAATTTGCAGCGCGCATGAATACACTCTCGCAAATCTTAAGTTTGCCCGTTTTATTCTGCCCGCAGACCAAGACATTGCAACATATCAACTACAAATCATGCAATTACGGGCAAAAAACCTACCTAGCCTGCCAGTAAAATTGCAAATCGAACGTAAAATTAATGTTTTTTTACGTTGCAATGACATTGATTTACAAAGAAAAATAGGCGTAATGTCACCACCAGACTCACTTGTCTCAGTTTTTTCCGAATTACGCGCCCAGAAGGACCACTTCTGAGCTTTTAGTTGTGTTTTTTGTCGAAGCAAAGTATGATTGCTCGTCTTTTAAGCAACTACATTGACACACACATGAAGACCAAAGCGATATTTCTCGCCTCAGTCTTGCTTGTTGGGTGCCAGTCGTCCAAGGTGGGCGTACAGGCTCCTGTACAGCATGCACAGAGTTTGTCTTCGGCAGGTCAAGAGAGTGAAGCAGGAGAGTACACAAATAACGCCCGAGTGGGTTCCGCGCGATGGCTTGATAGTGAAAGTGGCCTCGCGCAGCAAGATTTGTGGAACTTCATTAGCGACGAGCTGAAGATGAAGGTTCCGGAAAATTCCCGGATCCGTGAACAAAAACAGAAGTACTTAAAAAATAAGAGCTATCTCCACGATGTAACATTACGGGCAGAGCCGTACATGTACCTGATAGTCGAGCAGATTAAGAAACGTAAGATGCCGATGGAATTGGTACTGCTACCCATAGTGGAGAGCGCTTTTGACCCACACGCGACATCATCCGCCAACGCCGCAGGGCTGTGGCAGATAGTGCCAAGTACTGGTCGAAATTATGGCTTGAAACAGAACCAATGGTATGACGGCCGCAGAGATGTGGTTGCTTCTACCAAAGCAGCGCTTGATATGATGGAGCGCCTGAACAAAATGTTTAACGGTGACTGGTTGTTAACAGTCGCTGCGTATAACAGTGGTGAAGGCAGAGTCATGCAGGCGGTGAAAGCTAATAAGGCAAAGGGTAAACCGACGAATTTTTGGGCATTGTCGCTTCCTCGTGAAACGTCAGTTTATGTTCCAAAAATGCTGGCCTTGGGTGATTTAATCAAGAACAGCAAAAAGTACGGTATAACTTTACCTGAACCCGACAAAGACCGTGCATTGGCACGTGTTGATGTTGGTCAGCAGATACAGCTAACTCAGGCGGCTGAGATGGCGGGGATGTCACTAACTAAGTTGAAATCCTTTAATTCTGGGTATAAGCGCAATGTAACGGCACCGGATGGTCATGGTCCTCGTTATATTATGTTGCCGAAAGCCCATGCTGAGCAGCTTAAAGATTCATTGGCAGATACAGATATTGCCGCCGTTCAACCAACTAAGTTGGCTCAGAACAGCGCAAAGTCAGCATCAAGTTCGCAGTATAAAGTTCGCCCCGGCGATACCTTATCTACGATTGCCAAGCGGTTGAATATCAAGACCAGCGATTTGCAGAGTTGGAACAACTTACGTGCCAAGAGCACCTTAAAAGTTGGGCAAACCCTGCAACTGGCAAGCAATACAAACAGCAACAGCATCACCTATCAGGTTCGTAAAGGTGATTCCTTTGCCAGTATTGCCAAGCGTCACGGTGTAAACACCGACGATGTGATGCGATGGAATTCGGTAATCAGCAAAGCGAATAAATTAGTGCCCGGTTTGAAATTGACGTTGTTTGTTAACAACAAATCGACACCGGATGCATAACATTAGAATCGGCATAAAGCTGTTAAAAAGCACCCTTCGGGGTGCTTTTTTTATGGCTGGAATTCAACTAACAGTGGATTGTGATCAGAGGCGCGGGTAACGAGTACCGAAGCATCAGCCAAAGTGAGACCGCGGTAAAAAACAAAATCAAGGGGACGACCAAAAGCTCGACTACGATAATCAGCTTGAAATTCCACTTCGGTCAACCCTACTGCGAGGGCAAAACGCTGTAAAGCATTCACCCGCTGACGGCTCCAGGCATTGAAATCTCCCGCTAAAATAACCGGGCCACGATGCATCGAAATTTGCTCACCAATCGGCTCAAGCTGTTTGCTATACACATCAACACCGAGGCTAAAATTCACAGCGTGAATATTTACGACCATCAGCAAGCGACCATCATGAATGGGGTAAACGGTAACTAAAGCTGACTTAGACAAACGTAACAACGGTTCTCGCTCACGCAGCGGACAGCAGTAGACTGGGTGGGTGGCAGCTAGCGTCATCACACCTGAGGGGTGCTGAGGCAGCGCAAAGGCGGGAACCTGATCCGCCGCTTGATAATGAGACGTAGCAAACCTCACCAACTCGGGTGTAGTTTGTGCTTCTTGCAGGAGCATCAGTTGAGCATCACGCCCGAACTCTTTGAGCACAGACAGCCATTCGGCCCGCTGCTGCTTAAAGATATTCCACACCATCACACGTAAAAATTCAGATGTAGGTAATGGCGCGCCTGGCGGCAACCCCAGCCCCAATTGTTTAGCGGAGCCTGGGAAAATCTGTTCAACCGGTTGACCTGCAACATACCGCATTGCATATGTTCGTTTCGGCACTTTGATGGCCTATTCCTTATTCGAAATCACTCTGGCTTGTAAGATAGCCGCAGCCGGTGGTTTATTGATTATACGCTCAGATGTTCTGGTCAGTAATGTCTTTTACCCACGTTATGATTCTGATATTGGGATAGTCAAAGATAGATTCAATCTATGTTGTTCATAATGCACTAATAACATCGTCATTAACAAAAAAGCCCGCAAAAGCGGGCTAAAATTGAAGACTGGATAAGAAAACTAGCCTACAGCAGCTTGAGGTGCTGGCTTTTTATCTAGTTTACCACTGAGTGTAACCAGCACTAATGCACCAATAACAATCACTCCTCCAATCCAGGGCGTTTGTGCTAACCCAACACGAGTCACCGCTTGACCACCAATAATTGACCCTAGTGCAATTCCTACGTTGAATGCGGCGATATTTAAGCCAGACGCGACATCAACCGCCTGTGGCGTATACTCCTGCGCTTTTTGCACCACATAGACCTGTAAGCCGGGGACATTGCCAAAGGCGAAAATCCCCATAACCAATAATGTAATCAGTGCCGCAATACTGTGACTGGCACTGAACTGAAAAATAAATAACAGGGCAGCCAGTGCGGTAAAGATAAAACTCAATGCAGGCACTGCTCCATGGCGGTCGGCCAGTTTTCCGCCCCATATGTTACCAATAGCAACCGAGACACCGTATGCCAGTAAGATCCAGCTCACAGCAGCGGCTGAGAAGCCTGACAACTCTTGCATCACCGGGGCCAGAAAAGTAAACATGGTGAAAAAGCCGCCGTATCCTAATGCTGTAATCGCGTAAATCAGCAGTAAACGAGGATGAGTTAATACCTGCAATTGTTGTCTTATACTAGCGGAAACTTGTTGAGGAATATTATTGGGTACCAAAATGGCACTTGCAATAATAGCAACCATACCAATCAGTGATACCGCAAGGAAGGTTTCGCGCCATCCAAAATGCTGACCAATGAACGTCCCCAGAGGAACCCCCGTGACTAATGCTACCGTCAAACCACCAAACATAATGGCTATCGCTGAAGCTGCTTTCTCTTTCGGCACTAAGCTGGTGGCAATCGTCGACCCAATGGAGAAAAACACCCCATGAGCTAGACCGGTTAAGAGGCGGGCAATAACCAACGATTCATAGCCGGGGGATTGCCATGCTAATAAGTTGCCTAAGGTAAATAACACCATCAGTCCAATCAATAGCATTTTACGTGGAATTCGCCCTGTTAATGCGGTCAACACTGGGGCACCAATAGCAACACCTAATGCGTAGATTGAAACTAATAAACCTGCGGAAGGGACAGAAACCCCCAGTTGCTCAGCAATCGTTGGCACAAGCCCAACAATAACAAACTCTGTAGTACCAATAGCGAATGCACTGATAGTCAGCGCCAGTAAAGCGAGTGGCATGATTTGCTCCAAAAACTCAGTTCAATTAAAACAGGTCAATTTGATAGCAGAGATTATGGACCTATGTTTAAATGACAAAAATGCTCAAAATATCAAAATATTTTTGCTTAATAAGCAATAGTTTTGGATGGAGTTATCATAATGAAAGCAAACTCAGATGAATTGATTACCTTTGTTACTGTCGTGGAGTGTGGCAGTTTTAGCCGTGCGGCAGAGCAACTTGAACAAGCCAACTCAGTCGTGAGCCGAACCGTCAAAAGACTGGAAAGTAAGCTGGGTGTCACACTGCTCAACCGCACTACACGGCAAATCAGCCTGACTCAAGAAGGTGAGCATTATTTTCGGCGGGTACAAAATATTCTGCGCGACATGGCGACAGCTGAAAATGAGTTGCTAGACAGTCAATTGAACCCGAAAGGGTTACTGCGTATTGATGCATCAACTCCGGTAGTGCTACACATTCTAGCCCCGTTGATGGTGGAATTTCGCCAGCGTTACCCTTTAGTCGCCTTATCACTGGTTTCATCCGAGACATTTATTAATCTTATCGAGCGGAAAGTGGATATTGCGATTAGGGTCGGTACATTGCAGGATTCGACTTTACGTGCCAGAAAACTTATGACCAGTTACCGCCATCTGCTAGCCTCCCCAGCTTATCTAAGGCAGCACGGCACACCAAAAACTGCTGCAGATTTACAGCATCATGTTTGTCTGGGTTTTAATGATCTACCTGTATTAAATCGCTGGCCATTGACCGGCGAGGATGGGCAGCTGCATGAAATAACATCAGATTTAACATCTAATAATGGTGAAACTCAACGTCGTCTGTGTCTTGAGGGGAATGGTATTGCCTGTCTTTCTGACTTTATGATCCAGCAAGATCTGCAACGTGGAGATTTGGTTACGATCCTGGCAGAGCATACTTTACCGGTCGCCATGCCTATTAATGCGGTGTACTACAGTGATCAGGCAGTAAGTAATCGGCTGCGTTGTTTTATTGATTTTATCAATGAGCGCTTACCATCAGACCTCCCTATAAACTAAAAAACCACCCTTCCGAGGTGGTTTTATTCGTTATTTAAGTGGTCGTTAGTCCCACTTTGGTGCCAAACCATCAGGGCTGACCAACCGTTCCCCCCGATCCAGCGTAGCAATCAGCGCCATATCTTCCGCGCTTAATTGTAATTCTTGCGCTAACAAGTTGCTGGCTAAGTTATTCGCTTTAGTTGATGACGGGATAACACTGTAACCCAATTGCATTGCCCAGCTTAAAATCACCTGAGCCGGAGTTGCTGCGTGTTTTTTAGCAATAGCATGAATCATTGGCTCTTCCAGTGCTTTGCCATATGCCAATGTCATATAAGAGGTAATGGCAATACCTTGCTCCTGAGCGAATTCAACCACTTTGCGGTTTTGTAATAGTGGCGACAATTCTATCTGGTTGGTCGCAATGGACTCTGCGCCCACAGCGGCAATCGCCTGCTGCATTAAATCAATGGTGAAATTAGAAACACCAATTTGGCGTGTCAAACCTAACGCTTTGGCCTTTACTAACTCAAGCATAAATTCAGCCACAGGGACTTCATCATTGGGTGATGGCCAGTGAATCAACGTTAAATCCACATAGTCAGTTTTCAACTTCTGTAAGCTCTCTTGCAGGCTAGGAATTAATTTTCCTTGGGCTAAATTAGCAATCCAGATTTTGGTAGTGATAAATAACTCTTCACGTTTAATACCACTTTCTGCAATAGCTTGGCCAACAGCAGCTTCATTTTCATAGATTTGTGCCGTATCAATGGCACGATAGCCCAGAGTTAAAGCCTGACTAACAGAATCAATAACAACTTGGTCTTGAAGGCGAAAAGTTCCTAGGCCGAATGCAGGTATGCTCATCATAGTTCCTCATTTTGAACTGATAAATTTTTTATCTTTGTTAGACAATAGGTTATGTCTGTTTAAAACTAGCGGCTTATTAGGAAACTCTTCATTTCAGCTTCCTGATAAAATCTGAAACGATTATGCCAAGAGTTTTATTGCCTAAAAACAGTCTATTCAACACAATACTTTTGATAAAAAATCAACAATGCGGAATTAATGTGCTTACGACCAGCGTAGGATCACCAGTGACGTATAAATGTCAGCAAAGACGAAATTGTCTATCTGTAGAAACTCAGCATCAACATAGCTCCCCTTCCCCGTCAGATGATCAAATCACTACTGAGAGGATCGGGCCAGTTACCACTTTCTACCTATCTTTCACAGAACAGCCTTGTGCATCTAACTATTTGTTAAATAACACCAAATTGACGGGATAGATAGTCAGGGAAATAGGGGCGTTCTGGCGTAGCGTTAGGCGTTAGGCGTTAGGCGTTAGGCGTTAGGCGTTAGGCGTTAGGCGTTAGGCGTTAGGCGTTAGGCGTTAGGCGTTAGGCGTTAGGCGTTAGGCGTTAGGCGTTAGGAATATTTTGATAAATCTTTATCGATAGTGATATAGCTAATAGAAAATATATAAAACTTATAATGCAAAAAACCCCTGAATCATAGATTCAGGGGTTTTTTAATAAGTGGCGGAACGGACGGGGCTCGAACCCGCGACCCCCTGCGTGACAGGCAGGTATTCTAACCAACTGAACTACCGCTCCACCGATTCTTTTACGTGTATCTTCCTGATACTTACCCTTAACAGGGCCAGCGCTTCTCGCTGTGCAAAACCGCTTATCGCGATTTTGTCAGTTACCAGATGTCACTCTGATAACTCGTGTTTGATGCCTGGCAGTGTCCTACTCTCGCATGGGGAGACCCCACACTACCATCGGCGCTACGGCGTTTCACTTCTGAGTTCGGCATGGGATCAGGTGGGACCACCGCGCTATGGCCGCCAGGCAAATTCTGTTTTCATCAACTCGCTACACAATCACTCTCATGCAGCCAGCCAATTCAATCTGTAAACTTCGCTGAAAATCTCTCTCAAATACAAAACACCTTCGGTGTTGTAAGGTTAAGCCTCACGGATCATTAGTACTGGTTAGCTCAATGCATCGCTGCACTTACACACCCAGCCTATCAACGTCATAGTCTTTAACGTTCCTTCAGGGGGCTTAAAGCCCCAGGGAAGACTCATCTCGAGGCAAGTTTCCCGCTTAGATGCTTTCAGCGGTTATCTCTTCCGAATTTAGCTACCGGGCAGTGCCATTGGCATGACAACCCGAACACCAGTGATTCGTCCACTCCGGTCCTCTCGTACTAGGAGCAGCCCCTCTCAATCTTCCAACGCCCACGGCAGATAGGGACCGAACTGTCTCACGACGTTCTAAACCCAGCTCGCGTACCACTTTAAATGGCGAACAGCCATACCCTTGGGACCTACTTCAGCCCCAGGATGTGATGAGCCGACATCGAGGTGCCAAACACCGCCGTCGATATGAACTCTTGGGCGGTATCAGCCTGTTATCCCCGGAGTACCTTTTATCCGTTGAGCGATGGCCCTTCCATTCAGAACCACCGGATCACTAAGACCTACTTTCGTACCTGCTCGAGCCGTCACTCTCGCAGTCAAGCTAGCTTATGCCTTTGCACTAACCTCACGATGTCCGACCGTGATTAGCTAACCTTCGTGCTCCTCCGTTACTCTTTGGGAGGAGACCGCCCCAGTCAAACTACCCACCAGACACTGTCCTCACCCCGGATTACGGGGCCGAGTTAGAACATCAAACATTAAAGGGTGGTATTTCAAGGTTGGCTCCACGCAGACTGGCGTCCACGCTTCGATGCCTCCCACCTATCCTACACATCAAGGCTCAATGTTCAGTGTCAAGCTATAGTAAAGGTTCACGGGGTCTTTCCGTCTTGCCGCGGGTACACTGCATCTTCACAGCGAGTTCAATTTCACTGAGTCTCGGGTGGAGACAGCCTGGCCATCATTACGCCATTCGTGCAGGTCGGAACTTACCCGACAAGGAATTTCGCTACCTTAGGACCGTTATAGTTACGGCCGCCGTTTACTGGGGCTTCGATCAAGAGCTTCGCCTTGCGGCTGACCCCATCAATTAACCTTCCAGCACCGGGCAGGCGTCACACCGTATACGTCCACTTTCGTGTTTGCACAGTGCTGTGTTTTTATTAAACAGTTGCAGCCAGCTGGTATCTGCGACTGGCTTCGGCTACGAGAGCAAGTCTCTTCACCTAATGCCAGCGTGCCTTCTCCCGAAGTTACGGCACCATTTTGCCTAGTTCCTTCACCCGAGTTCTCTCAAGCGCCTGAGTATTCTCTACCTGACCACCTGTGTCGGTTTGGGGTACGATTTAATGTTACCTGATGCTTAGAGGCTTTTCCTGGAAGCTTGGCATCAACTACTTCTGCACCGTAGTGCATCGTCATCACACCTCAGCGTTGATAAGCAACCGGATTTACCAGGTCACTCCGCCTACATGCTTAAACCGGGACAACCGTCGCCCGGCTAGCCTAGCCTTCTCCGTCCCCCTTCGCAGTAACACCAAGTACAGGAATATTAACCTGTTTCCCATCGACTACGCTTTTCAGCCTCGCCTTAGGGGTCGACTCACCCTGCCCCGATTAACGTTGGACAGGAACCCTTGGTCTTCCGGCGTGCGGGCTTTTCACCCGCATTATCGTTACTTATGTCAGCATTCGCACTTCTGATACCTCCAGCAAACCTCACAGTTCACCTTCAACGGCTTACAGAACGCTCCCCTACCCAACAACGCCTAAGCGTCGCTGCCGCAGCTTCGGTGCATGGTTTAGCCCCGTTACATCTTCCGCGCAGGCCGACTCGACCAGTGAGCTATTACGCTTTCTTTAAATGATGGCTGCTTCTAAGCCAACATCCTGGCTGTCTATGCCTTCCCACATCGTTTCCCACTTAACCATGACTTTGGGACCTTAGCTGGCGGTCTGGGTTGTTTCCCTCTTCACGACGGACGTTAGCACCCGCCGTGTGTCTCCCGTGATAACATTCTTCGGTATTCGGAGTTTGCATCGGTTTGGTAAGCCGGGGTGGCCCCCTAGCCGAAACAGTGCTCTACCCCCGAAGATGAGTTCACGAGGCGCTACCTAAATAGCTTTCGGGGAGAACCAGCTATCTCCCGGTTTGATTGGCCTTTCACCCCCAGCCACAAGTCATCCGCTAATTTTTCAACATTAGTCGGTTCGGTCCTCAGTTAGTGTTACCCAACCTTCAACCTGCCCATGGCTAGATCACCGGGTTTCGGGTCTATACCTTGCAACTAGACGCCCAGTTAAGACTCGGTTTCCCTACGGCTCCCCTATTCGGTTAACCTTGCTACAAAATATAAGTCGCTGACCCATTATACAAAAGGTACGCAGTCACACCACGAAGGTGCTCCCACTGCTTGTACGTACACGGTTTCAGGTTCTATTTCACTCCCCTCGCCGGGGTTCTTTTCGCCTTTCCCTCACGGTACTGGTTCACTATCGGTCAGTCAGGAGTATTTAGCCTTGGAGGATGGTCCCCCCATATTCAGACAGGATGTCACGTGTCCCGCCCTACTCATCGAGTTCACAGCAAGTGTATTTTTGTGTACGGGACTATCACCCTGTACCGTGCGACTTTCCAGACGCTTCCACTAACACACAAACTGATTCAGACTCTGGGCTCCTCCCCGTTCGCTCGCCGCTACTGGGGGAATCTCGGTTGATTTCTTTTCCTCGGGGTACTTAGATGTTTCAGTTCCCCCGGTTCGCCTCGTTAGACTATGTATTCATCTAACGATAGTGCAACGAATTGCACTGGGTTTCCCCATTCGGGTATCGTCGGTTGTAACGCTTCATATCAGCTTACCGACGCTTTTCGCAGATTAGCACGCCCTTCATCGCCTCTGACTGCCTAGGCATCCACCGTGTACGCTTAGTCGCTTAACCTCACAACCCGAAGGTGTCTTTCGACCACTTGCGTTGTGATTATTTGAGAGACTCTAATACAGGTTACTTATTATCTCAGTACATCTACGGAGAGATAATGTTCAGCTGTATTGTTTCAATTTTCAGCTTGTTCCAGATTGTTAAAGAGCAATATCTTAAACACGACTCGTTAAAGTCATCTTTAAGTTATTTTGTGGTTCATCAAGAACCGGTGATAATGTCTTTCACACATTATCGGATTGGCGTCCCCAAGGGGATTCGAACCCCTGTTACAGCCGTGAAAGGGCAGTGTCCTAGGCCTCTAGACGATGGGGACACGAAAGTCCGATTAAACCGAAATCTAACCGTTTCGCATCAGCATGAGTCGAAACTCACGACATCAACAGGTGCTCTTGCTCATTACTTTTATCAGACAATCTGTGTGGACACTACGCAATGCGTATCGTTAGGTAAGGAGGTGATCCAACCGCAGGTTCCCCTACGGTTACCTTGTTACGACTTCACCCCAGTCATGAATCACAAAGTGGTAAGCGCCCTCCCGAAGGTTAAGCTACCTACTTCTTTTGCAACCCACTCCCATGGTGTGACGGGCGGTGTGTACAAGGCCCGGGAACGTATTCACCGTAGCATTCTGATCTACGATTACTAGCGATTCCGACTTCATGGAGTCGAGTTGCAGACTCCAATCCGGACTACGACAGACTTTATGTGGTCCGCTTGCTCTCGCGAGTTCGCTTCACTTTGTATCTGCCATTGTAGCACGTGTGTAGCCCTACTCGTAAGGGCCATGATGACTTGACGTCATCCCCACCTTCCTCCGGTTTATCACCGGCAGTCTCCTTTGAGTTCCCACCATTACGTGCTGGCAACAAAGGATAAGGGTTGCGCTCGTTGCGGGACTTAACCCAACATTTCACAACACGAGCTGACGACAGCCATGCAGCACCTGTCTCACAGTTCCCGAAGGCACCTAAGCATCTCTGCTAAGTTCTGTGGATGTCAAGAGTAGGTAAGGTTCTTCGCGTTGCATCGAATTAAACCACATGCTCCACCGCTTGTGCGGGCCCCCGTCAATTCATTTGAGTTTTAACCTTGCGGCCGTACTCCCCAGGCGGTCGACTTAACGCGTTAGCTCCGGAAGCCACGCCTCAAGGGCACAACCTCCAAGTCGACATCGTTTACAGCGTGGACTACCAGGGTATCTAATCCTGTTTGCTCCCCACGCTTTCGCACCTGAGCGTCAGTCTTTGTCCAGGGGGCCGCCTTCGCCACCGGTATTCCTCCAGATCTCTACGCATTTCACCGCTACACCTGGAATTCTACCCCCTCTACAAGACTCTAGCTTGCCAGTTTCAAATGCAGTTCCCAAGTTAAGCTCGGGGATTTCACATCTGACTTAACAAACCGCCTGCGTGCGCTTTACGCCCAGTAATTCCGATTAACGCTTGCACCCTCCGTATTACCGCGGCTGCTGGCACGGAGTTAGCCGGTGCTTCTTCTGCGAGTAACGTCAATCACTTCACGTATTAAGTGAAATGCCTTCCTCCTCGCTGAAAGTGCTTTACAACCCGAAGGCCTTCACACACACGCGGCATGGCTGCATCAGGCTTGCGCCCATTGTGCAATATTCCCCACTGCTGCCTCCCGTAGGAGTCTGGACCGTGTCTCAGTTCCAGTGTGGCTGGTCATCCTCTCAGACCAGCTAGGGATCGTCGCCTAGGTGAGCCATTACCCCACCTACTAGCTAATCCCATCTGGGCACATCCGATGGCGTGAGGCCCGAAGGTCCCCCACTTTGCTCTTTCGAGGTCATGCGGTATTAGCTACCGTTTCCAGTAGTTATCCCCCTCCATCAGGCAGTTTCCCAGACATTACTCACCCGTCCGCCGCTCGCCGGCAAAGTAGCAAGCTACTTTCCGCTGCCGCTCGACTTGCATGTGTTAGGCCTGCCGCCAGCGTTCAATCTGAGCCATGATCAAACTCTTCAATTTAAGATTTGTTTGATTTGCTACCCTTTCCTTAATGAAAAGCAAAGAGAGCGATGCTCAAAGATTACTTTCTGCAAATATGCATTCGAACCGAAGTTCAAATGTTTACTGCTTTGGTCACTCTTCAAGACTTTGATATTTCTTCTGCCTGCCGAAACAGGCTTCGATATCGTCTTGCGAGTGCCCACACAGATTGTCTGATAAATTGTTAAAGAGCGTTCGTTACCTGTTTGCCTTGCGGCGAATCTTACGGTAACGCGGGAGGCAGATAATACGCTTTCCCGCTACAGAGTCAACCACTTAATTAGTTAATTTCCTCTGTTCTTCCCGGCCACTCTGTGAAGTTGCTCACAGCGCCGTGTCGATGGATGCGCATTATAGGGAGCAGCTTCAGAATGGCAAGGGTTTATCGTAAAGTTTTTTCCAACTGCTGATTATTTGAACGCAACGACTACTTATGACGCGTTTTTATCGCTTTTGGTAGGTCTGCGAGGCTATTTAGCACCCAATCTGCGCTGGCCTCACCTTCAGCGGTAACAGGCTTGCCGGTGCGAACTAATACTTTAGTACCAATATTTGCCGCTATAGCTGCCTGCATATCCTCAATTTTGTCACCGACCATATAAGAAGAAGCCATATCGATGTTCAATTCGCCTTGTGCTTGCAGTAACATACCTGGCAGTGGCTTACGGCATTCACATGTTTCACGGAACTCCGCTACACTGCCATCGGGATGATGAGGACAGAAATAGATGCCATCCAAATCAACACCACGATCAGCAAGGGACCAATCCATCCACTCTGTTAGGCTTAAGAATTGCTCTTCGGTAAAGATACCGCGCGCAATGCCCGACTGATTGGTGACCAAAACCAAAGCAAAGCCCATTTCTTTCAATTCACGGCAAGCATCAATAACACCGTCTATAAACTGAAAATTATCAATTTCGTGGACATAACCGTGATCGACATTAATTGTACCATCACGATCTAAAAATATTGCGGGGACGGGCTGAGTCACTTATCTACTCCTGAGGGCTATAAACCTTCTTAGTATCGCATGTTTCATTGCCGATTGAGAATGGAAGAGAATCAACGTTGTTAGTTGACTTAGCCGTCTAGACGCCTTAACATCCAATCCATACTTTGGTTCTGCTGAAGTTTACTTTTTATCTAGCCACGGAAATAACGATAAAATAAGAATAATATGATTAAACTTTCTCACATCAGCAAAGTGTTTCAGCAGGGTTCGCGCACCATTACCGCGCTTTCCGACGTGACGCTACACGTCCCTGCTGGACAAATTTATGGCGTTATCGGTGCCTCAGGTGCAGGTAAAAGCACACTGATTCGATGCGCCAATATGTTAGAGCGCCCTACCAGTGGACAAGTTCTGGTCGACGGGCAAGACCTAACCACCTTATCTGAAGGCCAATTAACGCGCGCTCGCCGTCAAATTGGCATGATTTTTCAGCACTTTAACTTACTTTCTTCCCGCACAGTGTATGGCAATATCGCATTGCCTCTTGAGCTGGACAATACGCCACGCGCAGATATAAAGAAGAGAGTGACCGAATTGCTGGAACTGGTCGGCCTATCCGACAAGCAAGACGCTTACCCGGCTAACCTATCTGGCGGACAGAAACAGCGCGTTGCTATCGCCCGTGCGCTGGCCAGTAATCCTAAAGTTCTGTTGTGCGATGAAGCCACCAGCGCGTTGGATCCTGCAACGACTCGCTCAATTCTGGAATTGTTAAAAGATATCAACCGCCGTTTGGGGCTTACCATTTTACTTATCACCCATGAAATGGATGTGGTGAAGCGTATCTGTGACCAAGTGGCCGTTATCAGTGAAGGTAAATTGATTGAAAAGGATAGCGTCAGCGAAGTGTTCTCTCATCCCAAAACACCGCTGGCCCAACAATTTATCCAATCAACTCTGCATCTGGATATCCCAGAGGATTACGCCCAACGTATGACGCAAGAGCCAAGTACAGATAGCGTCCCATTGCTGAAATTGGAATTTACCGGCCAGTCAGTTGATGCACCGTTGATTTCACAAGCCGTGCGTCGCTTTAATATTGATATCGGTATCCTTAGCTCGCAAATGGATTATGCCGGTGGCGTTAAGTTTGGTGTCATGCTGGCTGAGTTGCATGGCGACAATCAAGATAGCCTTGCTGCTATTAAGTTCTTGCAAGATCATCATGTAAAAGTAGAGGTTCTAGGTTATGTCTGAGGCAATGATGTGGTTAATGGCCCGAGGCGTCTGGGAAACTCTAATGATGACCTTTGTATCAGGTTTCTTTGGTTTTGTTCTGGGGTTGCCGGTCGGGGTGCTGTTGTATGTCACCCGCCCCGGGCAAATTATTGCGAACAATAAGGTTTACCGGACCCTGTCTGGTGTGGTGAATATCTTCCGCTCCATACCTTTTATTATCTTATTGGTATGGATGATTCCATTCACTCGGATGATCGTAGGGACATCTATTGGTTTGCAAGCGGCGATTGTACCGTTAACGGTAGGGGCAGCACCCTTTATAGCCCGTATGGTGGAAAATGCTCTGTTGGAGATCCCATCTGGTTTGGTTGAAGCCGCACGAGCCATGGGCGCAACGCCAATGCAAATCATCAAAAAAGTGTTGTTGCCAGAGGCCCTTCCAGGCTTAGTTAATGCGGCCACAATTACCTTAATTACCCTAGTAGGCTATTCCGCTATGGGGGGTGCAGTAGGAGCCGGTGGCTTAGGCCAAATCGGTTATCAGTATGGTTACATTGGTTATAACGCCACTGTAATGAATACTGTATTAGTCTTGTTAGTAATTTTGGTTTATCTGATTCAGTTCAGTGGCGATCGGATCGTAAAAGCCGTTACCCACAAATAGTTGTTGACCATCATAGTGATTAACCAGCGACTGCCTCACACAGCGGCGCATCTTAACGAATGTCTATAGAGGAAGGGATATGTCTTTAAAATTCAAATCGATCGCGGCAGTCAGCGCACTGATTGGTACTCTGGCACTGGTGGGTTGTGGCCCAGCAGAAAAAGATCCAAACCACATTAAAGTGGGCGTTATTGTTGGCGCAGAGCAACAAGTGGCAGAAGTGGCTCAAAAAGTCGCAAAAGACAAATATGGTTTGGATGTTGAGCTAGTAACGTTCAACGACTATGTATTACCAAACGAAGCTCTGAGCAAAGGTGATATTGACCTGAATGCATTCCAGCATAAGCCTTATTTGGATCAGCAAATTAAAGATCGCGGCTACAAACTGGTCGCAGTAGGTAACTCATTCGTTTATCCAATTGCGGGTTACTCTAAAAAAATCAAATCCCTAGAAGAACTGCAACCGGGTTCTCAAGTCGCACTGCCAAATGACCCAACTAACCTAGGCCGCTCTCTGTTGCTGCTGGAAAAAGTGGGTCTGATTAAACTGAAAGACGGTGTTGGCCTGCTGCCAACCGTGCTGGATGTGGTTGAGAACCCTAAAAATCTGAAGCTGGTTGAGCTGGAAGCACCTCAGTTACCACGTTCTTTGGATGACCAGCAAATTGCACTGGCAATTATCAATACCACTTATGCCAGCCAAATTGGCCTGACCCCTGCTAAAGACGGTCTGTTTGTTGAAGATAAAGAATCACCATACGTCAATCTGATCGTTGCTCGCGAAGATAATAAAGATGCGGAAAACGTGAAGAAATTCGTTCAAGCTTACCAGTCTGACGAAGTTTACGACGCGGCAAACAAAGCCTTTAACGGCGGTGCAGTTAAAGGTTGGTAATTGCTCATTGGCTATTTTACTGAAGACGATGTTTACTGAATTCAGTATTTGCTAAATATATTGCAAGACGGGCTATGGCCCGTCTTGTTATTTGCATAATAGATTGCTTCAATAGCGCCTCTCAAATAAAAAAGGCTGAGGAATTTCTATGCGTGCGTTACCTCTGTGTCTGTTAGCCCTTTCGCTAACCGGATGCTCCATGCTTCAATCAAAGCCATCCACCACAGACAGCCCGGTTAAGCAACCGCCTCCGGTTATCAAACCCAGCCCTACGGTTGCGCCTCGTCCGGCTCCCGTCAAACTTTATAAAAGCGCTGAAGAGCTTGTTGGTAAGCCATTCCGCGACTTAGGGGAAGTGTCTGGCGAATCATGTCAGTCTACCGTTCAGGACTCTCCACCGAGTATTGCCGCCGCTCGTAAGAGAATGCAGACTCGCGCCTCTTATATGAAAGCCAATGCGGTATTATTGCACCAATGTGAAATACTGAGTGGCGTCCCCGGCTGCTATCAGCAAGCTGTGTGTCAGGGATCGGCCCTGAATGTTTCTTCAAAATGAGTACATTTTCCTTTAATCAGATTGGTGTTATTCGCTCGCCCTATAAAGAAAAGTTTGCAGTCCCGCGGCAGCCCGGTCTGATTGAAGATGGTGGTGGTGAATTACAACTTTTGGCTCCCTATAACCAGCCAGAAGCTGTTCGAGGCTTGTCAGATTTCAGCCACTTATGGGTGATATTTATTTTTCACCAAACCATGGAAGGTGGCTGGCGTCCAACAGTGCGCCCCCCCCGCCTGGGAGGCAATACCCGGATGGGCGTCTTTGCTACCCGCTCCACATTTCGCCCAAATCCAATCGGGATGTCTCTGATTGAGTTAAAAGCAGTGCGCTGCCAAGGTGGCGAGGTGATTTTGGAGCTAGGTAGCTTAGATCTGGTTGATGGCACGCCAGTGATTGATATCAAACCCTATTTGCCATTCGCTGAGAGCCAGCCACTGGCGCGAGCCGGTTTTGCTCAAACGGCACCAGATACCGATATGCAGGTTTGTTTTTCTATCACCGCAGAGCAGCAATTAACCCAGCAACAACAACGTTATCCATATTTGCGGCGTTTTATTACTCAGGTTTTGGCCCAAGACCCACGCCCAGCCTACCGTAAGGAAGATAACGAAAGCCGTGAATATGCGGTTTTGCTGTTGGAATTTAATGTGCGCTGGCGAGTTATTGGTCGCCAAACGGAAGTGTTATCAATCGACCACTGCTAAATTTCGCCATGCTCTCTTTTGACAACCCGTACTCACTGGTAAACTAAACCACTTTTTACTTTTTTGGCTGCCTCTACTTGCAGTGCTAATGGAACCAAAACATCATGCGTACTAGCCAATATTTGCTCTCCACTCTGAAGGAGACACCTGCTGATGCTGAAGTGATCAGTCACCAACTGATGCTCCGCGCCGGGATGATCCGTAAACTGGCCTCGGGTCTTTACACTTGGTTGCCGACCGGGGTTCGAGTGTTGAAGAAAGTCGAAAACATCGTGCGCGAAGAGATGAATAACGCCGGTGCTATCGAAGTGTCAATGCCCGTCGTCCAGCCAGCTGACTTGTGGCAAGAGAGTGGGCGCTGGGAACAGTATGGCCCTGAGTTGCTACGTTTCGTTGATCGCGGCGAGCGCCCTTTTGTACTCGGCCCAACACACGAAGAAGTAATAACCGATCTGATTCGCGGTGAGATCAACTCTTACAAACAGCTGCCGCTGAATTTCTTCCAAATCCAGACCAAGTTCCGTGATGAAGTTCGCCCACGCTTTGGCGTAATGCGTGCACGCGAGTTCCTGATGAAAGATGCTTATTCTTTCCACACCACTCAGGAATCGCTACAGGAGACTTACGACGCGATGTACGCCGCTTACAGTAAGATCTTCGAGCGTATGGATCTGAATTTCCGTGCAGTATTAGCCGATACCGGTTCAATCGGTGGTAGCGCATCCCACGAATTCCAAGTGCTGGCAGAAAGTGGCGAGGATGATATCGTCTTCTCAACCGGTTCTGACTATGCCGCTAACATCGAGTTTGCTGAAGCAATGGCACCTTCTGAACCTCGTGCAGCCGCCACGCAAGAGTTGCGCATCGTTGATACCCCGAATGCAAAAACCATTGCTGCACTCGTCGAGCAATTCGAACTGCCAGTCGAGAAAACAGTGAAAACGTTGATGGTGCATGCCCATGAAGAGAGCGGCCATAAACTGGTGGCTCTGCTGGTGCGTGGTGATCATGAGCTAAATGAAATCAAAGCTGAAAAGCTGCCGCAAGTTGCCAAACCGCTGACATTTGCCACCGAAGAAGAAATTCGCGCTATCGTGGGTGCAGGTCCTGGTTCTTTGGGTCCGGTTAATCTACCAATGCCTATCGTAATTGACCGTAGTGTTGCGGTCATGAGCGATTTTGGGGCTGGTGCCAATATCGACGACAAACATTACTTTGGCATTAACTGGGAACGTGACTTACCACTGCCGCAGGTTGCCGATTTACGTAATGTTGTTGAAGGTGATATCAGCCCAGACGGCAAAGGTACACTGCAAATCAAACGCGGTATCGAAGTGGGCCATATCTTCCAGCTTGGCACTAAATACTCGGAAGCAATGAAAGCCACAGTTCAAGGTGAAGATGGCCGTAACCAAGTAATGACCATGGGTTGTTACGGTATCGGGGTATCTCGCGTGGTTGCGGCTGCAATTGAACAAAATCATGATGACCGTGGCATTATTTGGCCAGATGCGATTGCGCCATTCCAAGTCGCTATCTTGCCAATGAATATGCATAAATCTTTCCGTGTCAAAGAACTGGCAGAAGAGCTGTATACCATCCTGCGCTCCCATGGTATCGATGTGATTCTCGACGACCGCAAAGAACGCCCAGGGGTGATGTTTGCTGATATGGAGTTGATTGGTGTGCCACATAATATCGTTATTGGCGATCGCAATCTCGACAGTGAAGAAGTGGAATACAAAAATCGCCGTGTTGGTGAGAAACAGATGATTAAAACCAGTGAAATTGTTGATTTCCTACTGAGCCAAATCAAACGTTAATTCGCCAAGACAGATGACAAAAAGCCCTGTATTAACCAGGGCTTTTTTTATTTACATCATTCACTGCTGGCAAACAGCCGAGGCGATATTCATGGACTATTTGCTATCGCAGTTTTTCCCGGCAATAAACTTAATTTCGCCATCTGGAATCATAGATTTATCCCATTGCCCGTCTTCCATTGATGGACGCATACCAAAATGACCTTTTAATGTCAGGAAAACCGGCTCTCCGGCATTTTTCTGCGCATTCATATAGCCATTTTCCAACTCAATATTATTATCTACTGCGAAGCGCCGACCTGTTGCACAGTCGGTAAATTGCGCGGCATCAGCCATATAAACATACATACCACGCAAGGGAATTGGTGTTGCGGGCAAAGCTTCGTTTGGCGTCAGCTGATAATTTAGTGAGGACTTAATCGGCAGACCCTGCTGATCCATCATTTCCAGATTATTGCCTACCGGATGAAAATAACGTTTCTCGCCCTGAGTGTTCGTTAACACCAGCTTATCGGCAGTACGCGCCCATTTCCCGTGGTCCGAGAAGACCCGATTGCCCTCTTTGGTACCCAGATAAGTTTCCTGCAATACGAAAGTACCGTCAGCGTCTAAGAACAGTGATGTCGCTAATCCACTACAGTCAGCACAAGGTAAAACTCCCTGATAACTTTGCAACATAGGTTGTAAATCTTGCTCAACCGGCTGATATCGATTATTACAACCTAATAATGACAGCGCACCTACTGCCAAAAACAGCGTTATTGTTAATTTACTCACAGTCATTCTCCCATACTGTGGTCATAAATAAGGAATGAGGTTGCCCCGTCACAATGCATAACATGCAGGCCCGATATGAGCCTCACTCCTGATGTATTTTACCGCGCAGCGCTTTTGTCGCCCCTTTGCGGACTTTACTTTCAACTCGCCTTATTTTTGAGCCTTTCGTTGGTTTTGTCGCACGGCGTGTTTTTTCCACTACCATTGCTTGGCGAATTAACGCCACCAACCGGGCCAATGCAGCCTCACGGTTCATGTCCTGACTGCGATATTCCTGCGCTTTGATAATGATGACCCCTTCAGCGGTCATCAAATGACTATTTAGCGATAATAACCTTTCTTTATAATACTCTGGCAGGCTTGATGCCTTAATGTCAAAGCGCAAATGGATAGCCGTTGAGGTTTTATTAACATGCTGCCCGCCTGCACCCTGAGCCCGAATTGCCGTCAGTTCAATCTCGCTGTCGGGTAGGCTGACATTATTAGATATAATTAACACGCTTATTGCTCGCTGCCTTGCCACTCATCAAAACTGATTTCCAGACTATTCTGAGCATCTGATAACCAAATAGTTCCCTCTTGCAGCGTAGCCTGTAATGACATGTTGCGGTTAGACAGCGCGGCCAACTTTGCCATCTGTTCATCATTGAGGAAACGTACACGGAGATTTGCATGCCCGGATAATTTATCCTGAATCTGCGGCCACCACACTTTAGCTGCCCGTTCACTGTAGGCATAGAGCACGACTTGCTGTGACTGATTACAGGCTTTGCGCAGTCTCTTTTCTTCAGGAAGCCCCAGTTCGACCCATAATTCGATGCCATTGTGATCGTTATGACGCCAAATTTCTGGCTCATCATCAGCACTCAACCCCTTGGTGAACAACAAACGCTCATCCGCATGACAAATCCATGCTAATAAACGCAGCATCATGCGCTGATCGGTTTCTGATGGGTGCTGTGCGATAGTCAGGTTAACATCCTGAAAAAAATTACGATCCATATCGGCGATGTTAACGGCAGCTTTATGGATGGTTGCTTTTAGTGCCATGAGTGACCTCTTAATTATCTGGCGAGTAGTGTACTTGATTAGGTCTGCCAGCAGCCAGCCAACCGTGCATAAAGAGAGTTATTAGTGTCATCAATACTAAAAAGAAACCTTCGCTTTCACTCTAATATCTCCCCCACTCCTGTGCTATAGTCCTTATAAGTTCAGAGTTTATCTTCGTAGCTTGACAGTGTGACGTTTCCATTGAGAAGCTACCGGGTTAAACTTTTCCGGGAGGATTACTGTGCAGCAATACTGTGAATTAGTACGCCGTTTTTATGCCGAAATTGGAAGTGGTGACCGTGGCTACGTGCCAGACGCACTGCGTTGTGTATTGAAAGCATTGGACGAAGTTGCGGCTAACGACGCACTCCCGTCCTCCGTTAGGGAACAGGCGGCCTTTGCCGCTGCTAACTTATTGGTGAGCGATTATGTCGATGAACGATGAATATCAACCCATCAATTGTGATGACTACGATAATCTGGAACTCGCCTGCCAACATCACCTAATACTGACGTTGAAGTTGAGAGGCGGTGAGATTGTAGAAGGTAAAGCTTGCGATCTGCTGCTGAGAAAAAAGGTCGAATACCTGATTGTCGAGCAGGAAGGGACAATGCGTGAATTACGCCTTGACCATATCGCCAGCTTCAGCCACCCCGAAATCGGGACTGTCGTAGTCAGTGCATCATAACTTCTGCAACTTATACTGACGGGCCACTGAAAAGCGGCCCGTTTTTGTATCTTGACTTCTCACCGCGATAAAGCCCGATTCATCATTATCCAACTCTTTCTATAACTTCAAATGCTATGGCTTCAGACTGGCATAATAGGCGGCCAGATCCGAAAAATCCTCATCAGATAAATTAGAGACATAAGCTCGCATTACTTCAGCCTGCCCCCCGGTACGGTTGCCTTTCTTATAGGCGGCCAGTGACTGCTCGAGATAGACAGCATTTTGCCCCGCCAGACTGGGATACATCGGCACGGAGGTTTTGCCATTCATACCATGGCAAGCAACACAAGTGGCTGATTTTGCCCG
The DNA here is from genome assembly GCF_044905075.1 of Yersinia vastinensis. Classification (NCBI taxonomy): domain Bacteria; kingdom Pseudomonadati; phylum Pseudomonadota; class Gammaproteobacteria; order Enterobacterales; family Yersiniaceae; genus Yersinia; species Yersinia vastinensis. The sequence goes on along the minus strand of NZ_CP173260.1, from coordinate 1,062,419 downwards.
ACCCGCTTCGATATCATTTTTGGCCAGCGCTGAAAAACTACACAAGCCTAACACCACTAAACTGACGACTAATTTCATCATTGCTCCTCAAAAATAAACGACTTTAGCTATTTTTATTTTTTACTGCCGGTTTAGCCCAATCCAGATGCCAGCATAACTCATCGTCATCAGCTCGACCGGCTTGAGTAACAAATACACCCGCAGCAGCAATTAACTGCTCACCAAAATAGAGCAGCGGAATACGTTCTCGCAACCAGGGGGGGATGCCTAATTCTTGCCATAGCTTCTTACTGTGGCGCGAATGATGCCGCCCAACAATACTAATCTCCCCCTGCAAACCAAACCGTATGCTTATTTCCTCACCCACAGCTGCGGCTCTGATAGCTTGCCCCCCCTTCGCAACAAAACGCAGCACACCAAGGTTAGCCGGGAGAACCAAAGGTTCTGGAACTATAGCGGTTTGGTCAGGGGCGGCTAAAACTGTAGTCCAAGGCAGTTGCTGAACGCTTATTTCAGCCAAAGGAGGCAACAAATATAAATATTGCCGAAAACGACGAATCTGATGAGCGCCCAGTATCAGTTGAGGTTCTGCATCCTGTCTGGCCATGGCAACTTCTAACCATAACCGTTGCAGTTGGTTTTGCGACGGCATGGAAGCACCACATGCGGCTAACCAACGGCGCAGTATTGCGGCACGTTTGGCTGTCGAAGCCAGCAATAACCCCTCAATAGACAGCGCACCCTCTGCATTTTGCAATTGTTGTAAGTTATCAGCCAACAACTCATCCAGCAGTTGCTCTTGCTCCGCGCACAGGACAGCACTTCGCGCCGTGGCTTGTGCAAAATGTGGCCAGCGCTGATTAAGTAAAGGCAAAATTCTTAAACGCAGGAAATTACGATCGAAACGATCGTCCTGATTACTGTCATCTTCAATCCACTGCAACTGCTGCGCTCGGGCATAGTTTTCTAGCATTGCACGTGAAAAAGCCAGTAATGGGCGCAAAAGCTGGCCATGGGCAAAAGGCATCTTAGCCGCCATCGAGGATAACCCTGCGGGGCCGCTACCCCGTTTGAGCGCCAGTAGGAAAGTTTCACACTGATCATCCAAATGTTGAGCGGTAAGTAGCACTTCATTGGTGGCAAGATGGGCCCTAAATGCCTGATAGCGGGCAGTTCTGGCCGCCGCCTCAATACCGGTTTCACGGGAGTCAATGCTGACGCGCACCACCTCAAGCGGAATTTTCCATTGTTCACATTGTTGCTGACAATGAATTACCCAATTATCTGCCAATGGATTTAGGCCATGGTGAATATGAATGGCACGAATCTGTAACTCAGGGATAAATTGGTCACGCAAACACACTAATAAATGCAATAGCACACTGGAATCTAAGCCACCACTGAACCCAACCAGCACATGCCGATGTTCACCCAATTGCGCAAGCAGCGGGTTAAGCAAAACAGGGGATGTCGAGGGAACAGCGTTCATGTTATTCCGGTGTCAATTCATAGAGTTCCAGAGGTAAACCATCTGGGTCATTAAAGAAAGTAAAACGTGACTCTGTATAGGGATCAATGCGAATTGCCTCGCAAATAACCCCGGCTAATTCAAGCTCCCGAACAGCGAGCTCAATATCGTCGACCTGAAAAGCCAAGTGCCGTAATCCACATGCCTCTGGACGGCTGGGCCGCGGTGCGGGTGTTGGAAAAGAGAATAGCTCAATAATGTACTGCCCGTTTAGCGCAAGATCAGCTTTCCATGAATCACGTTCTTCTCGATACACTTCGGAAGCCAGAGTGAATCCAAGAACTTCACAATAGAATTGTTTACTGACCTGATAATCTGAGCCAATTATCGCAATATGATGAACCCGACGTATTGCCAGCATGAATTACTCCAATAAAATCATCAGTGAGTTATCTCTTATCGATTCGCTACACGCTCATTTAATTGATGAAAAAAAACCGGTACTGATTACAGCACCGGTTTTTTCACTGTCTGAGTGTCGAAATCAGCAATAACCGTAGTTCATGAGACGCTGATAACGGCGATTCAATAACTCTTCGTTATTCAGTACATCCAAGTCGCTGAGATCAGCCAGAAGCTGTGCTTTCAGTGAAGCGGCAATCGCTGAATAATCACGATGTGCACCACCTAAAGGCTCAGGGATCACGGAGTCGATCATCTTCAATTCTTTCAGACGATGAGCAGTGATACCCATGGCCTCTGCGGCTAATGGCGCTTTATCGGCGCTTTTCCACAAAATTGATGCACAACCTTCAGGAGAGATAACAGAATAAGTGCTGTATTGCAGCATATTCACTTTATCGCCAACACCGATTGCCAATGCACCGCCGGAACCACCTTCACCAATGACGGTACAAACGATAGGTACATTCAGGCGAGACATCTCACGCAAGTTACGTGCGATGGCTTCCGATTGGCCACGTTCTTCAGCACCAACGCCCGGATACGCCCCCGGGGTGTCAATGAAAGTAATGATCGGCAACTTAAAGCGCTCGGCCATTTCCATCAGACGTAATGCTTTACGGTAACCTTCTGGTGCTGGCATCCCAAAGTTACGACGGATCTTCTCTTTGGTATCACGGCCTTTCTGATGACCAATGATCATCACCGGACGGCCATCCAGACGTGCAATACCCCCCACGATAGCTTTATCGTCGGCGTAAGCACGATCACCAGCCAGTTCTTCGAAATCGGTAAAGATATTAGCGATATAATCCAGGGTATAAGGGCGACCAGGATGGCGTGCCAGTTGGGCAATTTGCCATGCGCCAAGATCCGAGAATATCTTCCGCGTCAGCTCGACACTTTTCTCGCGTAGACGCTGAACCTCTTCGTCCAGATTAATATCTAATTTTTCGTCTTGACGGCTGACTGCAGTCAGCGAGTCAATTTTCGCTTCCAGCTCTGCAATCGGCTGTTCAAAATCAAGAAAATTCAGACTCATAGCATTCCTATTTTAGTCAAATTCCAGTTCCACCTGCTCATTACCTACCAGCGTTCGCAAATCTATCAATAAGCGATCGGTGGGGGTCACACGCCATGTGGCCCCAAACCGCAGCCGGGCGCGAGCATCTTCCCGTTGGTAATAAAGATGTACTGGGATCGTCCCCGCTCGATGGGGTTCCAACGACTGACGGAGACGGTTCAAAAGCTGGTCATCAATTTGCCTGTCGGTCAGCGATATAGCAAGCCCACGGGCATATTTTTCACGAGCTTCACTGATGTCCATTAACTCACGGGCGGTCATTTTAAGTCCACCACTAAAGTCATCAAAGCTGACCTGTCCAGTGGCTATCAGGATACGGTCTTTTTCCAATAAATGCTGATATTTTTCCAACGCATCGGTGAATAACATCACCTCCAGACGGCCAGAGCGGTCATCCAAAGTGCAAATGCCAATACGATTGCCGCGTTTTGTCACCATAACCCTTGCCGCGATCACCAACCCCGCAGCCATGGTCATTTTGCCCCGGTCCGTCGGATGCATATCTTTCAAACGCAGCCCACCGGCATAACGTTCTATTTCCTTCAGATACTGAGTAATCGGGTGGCCGGTCAGGTACAATCCCAGCGTTTCCCGCTCACCGTCTAAAACAATCTGTTCCTGCCACGGCGGCACATTAGCATAAGATTGCTCAACCTGCTCAGGAGCATCGGCTAATACGCCAAACATATCTACCTGACCAATAGCCTCTGCCTTGGCATGTTGGTCTGCCGCTTTTAATGCTTCACCCAACGAACTCATTAATGCCGCGCGGTGTGGACCCAAACGGTCAAAGGCACCAGACATAATAAGCTTTTCTAGAATTCGGCGATTAAGTTTTTTCGTGTCGACTCTGGCGCATAAATCAAATAATTCTTTGAAATAACCGCCCTCTTTGCGGGCTTCCAGCATCGCCTCAATCGGCCCCTCACCTACACCTTTGATAGCACCAATGCCATAAACAATTTCGCCGTCGTCATTGACATGGAAATGATACAAGCCACTGTTGATATCAGGAGGCAGAATTTTCAACCCCATCCGCCAGCATTCATCGACTAGGCCAACAACCTTATCGGTGTTATCCATATCAGCGGTCATTACCGCTGCCATAAATTCAGCCGGATAATGTGCTTTTAGCCACAGCGTTTGGTAAGAAACCAAAGCATAAGCGGCGGAGTGTGATTTGTTAAAGCCATAACCGGCAAATTTCTCTACCAGGTCAAAGATTTTAATTGCCAGTTCGCCATCAACGCCCTGACTTTTGGCGCCATCTTCGAATACAGAGCGCTGTTTGGCCATCTCTGCCGGGTTCTTTTTGCCCATTGCACGGCGCAACATATCCGCACCGCCGAGTGAATAACCCGACAATACCTGAGCAATCTGCATAACCTGTTCTTGATACAGAATAATGCCATAAGTTGGCTCAAGCACCGGTTTTAGGGACTCATGCTGCCATTCAATATCGGGATAAGAGATAGCCTCACGACCATGCTTACGGTCAATAAAGTTATCAACCATTCCCGATTGCAACGGGCCGGGACGGAACAGTGCCACGAGAGCGATCATGTCTTCGAAGCAGTCAGGTTTAAGCCGCTTGATAAGATCTTTCATGCCTCTGGATTCAAGCTGGAATACTGCTGTCGTTTCCGAGCGTTGCAGCATATCGAAGCTTTTTTTGTCATCCAGTGGAATAGAAGCAATATCAATTGGCTCTAAACCGGTTTTGGCACGCCGGGCATTGATCATCTCCAGCGCCCAGTTAATGATAGTGAGCGTTCGCAAACCCAAGAAGTCGAACTTCACTAACCCAGCATATTCCACATCATTCTTATCAAATTGAGTGACTGGGTTATTTCCTTCAGCATCACAGTAAAGTGGTGCGAAATCAGTGATTTTGGTTGGTGCGATAACAACCCCACCGGCATGTTTACCGGCATTACGGGTTACCCCTTCCAACTTCCGCGCCATATCGATCAGCGCCCTGACCTCTTCGTCTGCCTCATAAATTTCAGGCAACTGTGGTTCTGCGGCGAAGGCTTTCTCTAGCGTCATCCCCGGATCTGGCGGGACTAGTTTCGAGATACGATCGACGAAACCATAAGGATGACCCAGAACACGGCCCACATCCCGAATAACGGCTTTAGCCGCCATAGTACCGAAGGTGATGATCTGGGAAACCGCATCACGGCCATACATTTCCGCAACGTGCTCAATCACCAGATCGCGTTTCTCCATACAGAAGTCGACGTCAAAATCGGGCATTGATACACGTTCCGGGTTTAGAAAACGTTCGAACAGCAGATCAAATTCCAGCGGGTCGAGATCGGTAATCTTCAACGCATAAGCCACCAGAGAACCCGCACCAGAACCTCGCCCTGGCCCTACCGGCACACCATTATCTTTTGACCACTGGATGAACTCCATGACTATCAAGAAGTAGCCGGGGAAACCCATCTGGTTGATAACTTTGAGTTCAATTTCCAGACGTTCATCATATTCTGGGCGCTTTTGCGCCCGAACTTCAGGATCAGGGAATAAAAACTCCAGCCGCTCTTCTAAACCTTGTTTCGACTTTTCAACCAGAAAATCTTCTGTGCTCATATCACCGGTTGGGAATTGGGGTAAGAAATACTCCCCCAGTCGGATGGTGACATTACAACGTTTGGCTATCTCGACACTGTTGAGCAAGGCCTCAGGGATGTCGGCGAACAGCTCACACATTTGCTCTTCGTCACGCATAAACTGCTGTGGGCTATAATTTTTAGGCCGCTTTGGATCAACCAGTGTAAAACCATCATGGATGGCGACACGAATTTCATGCGCGTCAAAGTCTGACTCGTCGATAAAGCGCACATCATTGGTCGCCACCACGGGCAATCCGCGCTCAGTCGCCAGTGTCACGGCAGCATGCAAATAGTTTTCTTCATCTGGGCGTCCGGTACGGATTAACTCCAGATAGTAGCTGTTGGGAAAATGCGTTTGATAAAACTCGAGACATTGATCAACCTGAGCCTGATTGCCTCGTAAGATAAACTTACCAACATCCCCCATCCGACCACCAGACAAGAGAATCAGCCCTTCTTTATGATTAATCAGCCAATCTCTATCAATGATTGGCCCCGCCGCACCATAGCCACGTTGATAAGCTTCAGATATCAGTAATGTTAGGTTTTGGTAACCTTCATTATTACGTGCCAAAACAGTCAGGTGAGCTAGCTCATCACCCAAAATTTCGCTTTGTACGTAGAAGTCTGCACCGATGATGGGTTTGATCCCTGCACCATGAGCGCTACCGTAGAATTTTACCAAGCCACATAGGTTGGTAAAATCGGTAATGGCCAGAGCGGGCATGCCTAATGCAGCAGCTCTCTTCACCAAGGGCCCAACCTTGGCTAATCCATCGATCATGGAGTAATCGCTGTGAACACGCAGGTGGACAAAACGAGGTTCGGCCATATCCAGATACCAGAAATTAGTGGATTGAATCATATCCCAAGCAATTTACTGCAAGGAATCATATCCATATGTTATGGAAGTTGCTTTAGTGTTTACACAAAAATGGTTTATACCAAAATGAATTACACCAAACCTAGCACACGTTTAACCGGGCCGAAACTACGCCGGTGATGCTCAGTCGCACCGAAAGCTGCCAATTTTTCCAGATGAACAGCAGTTGGATAACCTTTGTGCTGCGCGAAGCCATATTCAGGGAAATGGAGGTCAAGTTCCGTCATCTCACGATCGCGCGTTACTTTAGCCAGAATTGAAGCGGCGCTAATCTCAGCGACTCGACTATCACCTTTGACAACAGCCAACGATGGCATCGCCAGTTTTGGGCAACGGTTGCCGTCGATCAAAACATAATCAGGTGCGATATGCAGCCCCGCGACCGCCCTTTGCATTGCCAGCATCGTTGCATGCAAAATATTAAGGTGATCAATTTCTTCCGGCTCTGCGCGACCGAGGCTCCATGACAGCGCCTTGTCAGTAATTTCGTCATAAAGTGACAGGCGGCGTTTTTCACTCAGTTTTTTTGAGTCAGCCAAACCCACAATTGGCCGTTGAGGATCGAGGATGACTGCCGCGGTGACGACTGCGCCCACTAAAGGACCACGCCCCACTTCGTCCACACCTGCAATCAGATTTGCCTGTGGGTAAATAAAAATATCCGTCATCGTCCAGCTAACTCCAATACAGCCTGTGCTGCCTGCTCATCCGCGCCACAACGGATGCTCTGATGTAAAATCAGAAAACGTGCCTTTAAAGCCTCAACGGCATCTCCACCTTGCAGTAATGGCAGCAGCGCGTCGGCTAATTTCTGTGGCTGACATTCTTGTTGCAACAGCTCCGTCACCAGTTCTTCACCCGCTAGCAAATTGGGCAATGAAACATAAGGCGTTTTGACCAAGCGTTCAGCCAGCCAAAATGTGAAAGGCTTCATACGATAGCCGACCACCATCGGGCATTTAGCCAGCATGCACTCTAATGCAGCAGTACCCGAAGCCAGCAACGTCGCATCACTGGCAATCATTGCTAAACGAGCATTACCATCAAGTAGATGCACGGATAAGTTGGGGGCAACTTCGGCTTTAATTCGCTCAAACTGTTCACGTCGTTTGCTATTAACCAGAGGAACCAACACGTCCAACTCCGGTATTTGTTGCTTCAAGAGCGCAGCTGTGCGCAAAAAATCGCCACTGAGCATTTCGACTTCAGAATGGCGACTCCCCGGCAGCAAGGCTAGGCAAGGTGTGTTGGTTGCAATACCAAGTTCTGCTCGCGCAGCTTGTTTATCAGGCGTTAACGGCATGGCATCTGCCATGGTATGACCGATAAAACGGCAGGGAACATTAAAACGATCGTAAAACGCTTTTTCAAAAGGAAGAAAAGCGAGCACCATATCGGTTGCTTTACCAATTTTGAAAACACGTTTTTGTCGCCAGGCCCAAACTGATGGGCTGACATAATGAACGGTTCTGATACCGCGCTGCTTTAAACGCCCCTCAAGGGTAATATTGAAATCAGGGGCATCAATACCGACAAAGACATCAGGAGAAAGCTCGCTAAAACGTTGAGTTAACTCTTTTCGAATTTTCAATAAACGTGGCAGGCGCTCTAACACTTCAACAACGCCCATCACTGCCAATTCTTCCATTTCAAACCAAGCTTCACATCCTTCAGCTTGCATCAGAGGCCCTGCGACACCAACAAAACGTGCATCAGGAACTTGCGCTTTCAGTGCACGAATCAATCCTGCACCCAGAATGTCGCCAGACGTTTCTCCAGCGACCAAACCGATAGTTAAAGGACGCCCGCCGCTTAACGGACGATCAACAGATAATGGGCTATTTTGCATAAATCAGCGAATAATGCCGCGAGTCGAACGTTCAAAGAAATCACTGAATGCCTGAACCGCCGGATATTGCTGTGCTAGTTCGGCAATTTCTGGCTTCACTTCATCCAGCGTTCTACCACTGCGATACAGCAATTTGTACGCATTACGGATAGCATGAAGTGATTCTTTGTCGAAACCACGGCGCTTCAACCCTTCGATATTGATACCGAATGGCGTCGCATGATTGCCTTGAGCGATGACAAAAGGAGGCACGTCTTGAGCAACGCCTGAACAACCGCCCACCATAACATGCGCACCGATCACGCAGAATTGGTGAACTGCTGTCATACCGCCAATAATGGCATAATCGTCAATTTCTACATGACCACCCAATGTCGCATTATTCGCAAGAATACAACGATCGCCAATGATACAGTCATGGGCAATATGGGCATTAATCATCAATAAATTGTCGCTGCCTACTTTGGTTAATCCACCCCCCTGAACAGTGCCACGGTGGATAGAAACACTTTCGCGGATACGGTTACGGTCACCAATCTCGACGCGAGTAGGCTCGCCTGCATATTTCAGATCCTGGTTTGCTTCACCAATCGAGGCAAACTGGTAAATCTGATTATCACAGCCGATTTTTGTTATTCCATTAACGACGACATGGGATTTCAGTTCCGTGCCAGCGCCGATTTCCACCTGGGATCCGACAAAGCAGAAGGGGCCAATATGAACGCCGGCGCCAATAATGGCACCTTCTTCAACAATAGAGCTAGGATGGATAACGGCGGTTTTGTCAATCACGTATCAGGACTCCTTAACGTCAGGCTTTACAGCTGCGACTTCTGCTGTTGCTGGTTTGCTACGCGCACACATCATTGTTGCCGTACAAACAATTTCACCATCAACTTTCGCAACACCAGTAAAACGGGTCAGGCCACGGCGTTCTTTGACAAACTCAACTTCCATGATCATTTGATCGCCTGGCACTACGGGGCGTTTGAAGCGGGCGTCATCAATACCAGCAAAATAATAAAGCTCGCCCGGTTCAAGTTTACCACGGCTCTTAAACGCCAAAATCCCAGTAGCTTGAGCCATCGCTTCTAATATCAGCACGCCAGGGAAGATTGGCTTGCCCGGGAAATGGCCTTGGAAAAATGGCTCGTTGAAAGAGACGTTCTTCACTGCACGTAGAAATTTACCTTCCTCGAAATCGAGGACGCGATCTACCAGCAAGAATGGAAAACGATGCGGGAGTAGATCCAAAATCTCTTCAATGTGCAGAGTATGAGTGTCAGTAGTCAAAATACTCTTCCTGTCTAAAAACTGATGCTATCAACAACACGGCCTGCGCAGCCCCAAAAGGGAGGCATTAGGCAGGCCGCAAATTATGAACTCTTTACACTTACTTTTGACATTAACTGCCAATAAGTTTGATTATTTGCTCAGAGTTTCGGGCTTAAGTGACTATTCTTTATCGATCTTGCGCTCAATAGCTTTTAAGCGTTTATTAATTCCATCAATATTCATCACTAAAGCAGCTGTCTTGCGCCAAACTTTATTCGGTTGTAGCGGAATACCGGAGGAGTATAACCCAGGTTCAGTGATTGGACGCATCACCATTCCCATCCCAGTGATAGTGACTTTGTCACAGATCTCCATATGACCATTGATCACACTGGCCCCGCCTATCATACAATAGCGCCCAACTTTCAGACTGCCTGCCATGATAACACCACCCGCAACTGCGGTATTGTCGCCAATCACAACGTTATGTGCAATCTGACATTGGTTGTCAATGATGACGCCGTTGCCAATAATCGTATTATCCAACGCACCACGGTCAATTGTTGTACAAGCACCAATCTCAACACGATCACCAATATGAACAGAGCCAAGCTGGGGGATTTTTATCCAATTACCACGATCATTCGCATAGCCAAAACCATCTGCACCAATGACCGTACCGGATTGAATTAAGCAATTTTGCCCAATCACAACTTCATGATAAACGGAGACATTGGCCCACAAACGGCTACCAGCACCAATGCGAGTATTTTTACCAATAAAACAGCCTGCACCGATAACAACGTTATCACCCAGTACAACACCAGACTCTATCACCGCATTTGCGCCAACAGAGACGTTCTCTCCCAGCGTCGCTTGTGGAGAAATTACCGCGCTTGGCGCAATATCCTGTGCTGGCTGAGGGGTCGTATCCATTATTTGCGCCATGCGAGCATAGGTTAAATAGGGATTATTCACGACTAAAGCGGCAGATTTACAAAAAGGTAAATCAGCCTCAGTCAACACTACGGCACCTGCATTACACGTGGCGAGTTGTTCCTGATATCGGCTATTTGCTAAAAATGTGATTTGCGAAGGCTCGGCGGAATGCATAGAAGCGATGCCGGTGATGACGATATCGCCATCACCGTGCACCTGTGCATCCAACTGCTGGGCTAAATCAGCCAGTCGAATTGAAGGCATGTTTTATTTAACCTGTTTCAGCACGTCAGCAGTGATATCCATAGAAGAATCTACATATGCAACAGCATTTGCATCGATCACTACGTTATAACCGCCTTTGCTGGCAACAGATTTAACAGCATCCTGAATACGGCTCAGAATTTTGTTACGTTCTTCCATTTGACGACGGCGATTGTCTTGCTCAAAAGCCTGGGCTTTAGTAGAGAAAGTTTCACGCTGTTTCATTACGTCGTTTTCCAGCTTAGTACGTTCGCTGGCTTTCATGGTAGAACCGTCACGTTGCAGCTTCTGCATTTTAGTCTGCAGATCGCGCTCCATTCCTTGCAGTTCGGTTGCACGGCCTTTGAATTCATTCTCCAGCTGTTTAGCTACGGTTTCACGCGCAGGCAATTGTTGGAAAATGCTGGAAACGTTAACAACAGCAATCTTGTCAGCGGCTTGAACGCTGGCTGAAGCAGCCAATGCTAAACCTAGACCTGCGGCACACAACCACTTTTTCACTATAAACTCCTTACCATTACCCGTTTGTGTCAGAGACACCTTGAAGTGCACTTAATACTGAATAATCCCTAAGTTAGCGCCAGCCTGAGCCAACGCTACTTTAGGTTATTTCAACTACCAGTGCTGTCTTTAAAATTCAGTACTACTTTGCCAATCAATTACCAAGTTTTACCAATGTTAAACTGGAATTGCTCTGACTTATCACCTTCGTAATCTTTAACCGGTTTAGCATATGAGAACACTAACGGCCCCAATGGAGACATCCATTGCAGCGACACACCGGCAGACACACGAATATTGCTGGCTTTACTGTAATCAGGTATGCCAGCAGCACGCGTCGCTGCGGTATTTTCCCAATTAGTATCCCATACCGTACCTGAATCAATGAAGAATGAAGTACGTACAGAGTTTGAGTATTTCTCGCTAATAAACGGTGTCGGTGTGATCAGTTCTAAACTGGCCACCGCCATCGCATTACCACCGACAGCATCTGTAGAATCCCGGATGGTTCCATTAGCATTATAGTATGCAGCTTTAGGACCGATGTTATTTGATCGGAAACCACGCACCGTACTAGAACCACCGGCATAGAAGTTTTCGTAGAATGGCATCTCTTTAGAGCCGATACCGTCGCCATAACCTAAGCGACCACGACCTAAGAGCACCCACGAACGGTTTTCATCTAACGGCTGGTAAGCAGAAGTATCGAAAGTGATTTTATAGAACTCGTTATCAGAGCCAGGCACGGTCACTTTCGTATTCACTGATGATTTAACACCAGAAGTTGGGAAGAAACCACGGTCAAGGTTGTTATATGTCCACCCCAGATTCAACGTGAAATCATCTGCGGTAAAGCTTGCACGGTCAGTCAGATTAGGATCCTGACCTACGGAGTCAAGATATCGCCACATCGCGACTTGTGGTTCCATATCAGACAGATCGTTATGGACGTAACCTAAGCCAACACGCAATGAGTTATTTTCATTGATAGGGAAGCCTAAAGTACCGTCAACACCATAGCTGCTGTTGGTATAGCCAGACAGGTCCGCGTTATCTGCTTTAAAGTCATTATAGAAGATACGCCCGCCCAGACTGACACCATCGACGGTGAAGTAAGGGTCAGTTAAGGTAAATTCAGCATAAGTCTGATAGTCATTCTTCGTGCCGTTAATACCAACGGTATTACCGGTACCCAGCCAGTTATCCTGCTGAACACCAACTTGGAAGCTCACACCACTTTCAGTACCGTAACCGATACCAAAGTTCAGGCTACCGGTGTTTCGTTCTTTAACTTTGTAGGTAACATCAACCTGATCAGCAGTCCCCGGAACACGCTGAGTTTCAACATCAACGGTTTCGAAATAGCCCAAACGGTTCAAACGTTCTTTACCGGCTTCAACCTGATCATTCCCCAGCCAAGCACCTTCCATCTGACGCATTTCACGACGTAATACGGAGTCTTTACTGGTGTCGTTACCTTCGAAACGGACATTGCGGACATAGAAACGGTTACCCGCATCTACATTGATATGCAATTTGACCGTTTTATCAGCATCGTTAATCTCAGGTTGAGATACCACACGTGGATAGGCATAGCCATAACGGCCCAACATCTTCTTGATGTCTTCTTCCATGCGGGTGACTTTACTGCCGTTGAACAATTCGCCCGGCTCAATCTTGGTCAGCCTATCTGCTTCAGATTGATGACCTGCAAGATTACCGCTCACGACCACACTGTTAAGCTTGTATTGGTCGCCTTCAGTAATATTGATGGTGATATAGATGCCTTTTTTATCTGGAGTCAAACTCACTTGAGTTGAATCGATATTAAAGCGGGCATAACCACGGTCAAGATAGAAACTACGCAAGGTTTCAAGATCACCAGCCAGTTTCTGTTTCTGGTATTTGCGGTCACCGACCACGTTCCACCATGGCACTTCATCACGCAATTGGAAGCGAGAGATAAGCTCATCCGTTGTGAAACTGTGGTTACCTACGATGTTGATCTGCTGAATTTTTGCAGAAACACCCTCGGTAAAGACCAGTTTGAGATCGACACGATTACGTGGCAATGGCGTAACAACAGCCTTCACGGAAGCACTGTATTTACCCACACTGTAGTAGAAATCTTCGAGTCCTTTTTCAATGCTGGATATAGTGGTACGGTCCAGGGCTTCGCCAACCCGGACGCCAGAGGCTTCCAGATTCTGCTTAAGCATGTCATCTTTCACCGCTTTATTACCGGAGAAAGTGATGCTGGCAATCGTTGGGCGTTCTTTGACTTGAACAATCAGCGTATTACCATCGCGCAGGACACGAACGTCCTCGAAGTTGCCTGTAGCAAACAACGCACGGATAGTATTACCGATGTCTTCATCACTGACGGTATCGCCTACGCGAACCGGCATATTAAGTAACGCCGCACCGACGGCGACCCGTTGCAGGCCTTCGAAATGAATATCTTTCACTACGAACCCGTCTGCACCGTATACGGTGGCGCTGCCAAACAGCAGCGACGCTATGAGCAACTTTTTCATCGCCATCGTTGTTATGCGTTCTTCCTAACCTATCCCCTGCCGTTAAAGACGGGAGAAATCATTGAAAAGTGCAAGCCCCATTAATAGCACCAGCAAAATCGAGCCGATGCGATAACTGAAGTCCTGTACTCGCTCAGAAACCGGCCCACCCTTCAGCTTTTCTATCGCCAGGAAGAGCAGATGTCCACCATCTAACACCGGTAATGGGAACAAATTGATAATGCCTAAATTGACACTGATGAGTGCCAAAAACATCAGGTAATACACCAATCCGTACTCAGCTGAAACCCCAGCACCTTGCGCAATAGATATCGGGCCACTCAAGTTATTCAGCTTAACATCACCAGTAATCAGTTTACCCAACATGCTTACCGTCAACCGCATCAACTGCCAGGTTTTATCCCCAGCTTGGTAGAATGCCGTAAACGGGCCATATTGGCGAATCGTTCTATATTCATCCGGAAGCGGTATAACTTTCGGCACTACACCCGCAAAACCTTCACTGCGGTTTTCTCCAACCGATTTTGTATCTGGTATCAAGGTTAAAGACAAGGGGGTACCACCCCTTTCAATATCTAACACCAGCGCTTTACCGGGGTTATCTCGAACTTGTAAAACAAATGTTTGCCAACGATCCAATAACTGACCGCCAACTTTAACTATCCTATCCCCTGCTTGTAAACCCGCCTTTTCTGCCGCTGAACCTGGTTGAACTTCTGCCAGAACAGATTCAATCTGCGGGCCGCGAGGAATAATCCCTAATGCGACGACAGGGTCCTGTTTATCTGGCTCAAATTGCCACTGACGCAAATCCAGTGTTTTTTGCACCACATTGGCAGAACCAAATGGAGCAACCCCCACTTGCGTTTGCTTGTCGCCAATTTTACTGACTAATGCCAAACGAACAGAATCCCAGTCAGGCGTTTCGATGCCATCTACGGACTTAAGTTCCATTCCCGGAGAAATATTGGCTTGTGCAGCAATAGATTGTGGTGAAATATCACCCACAACCGGGCGCACACTTGGCACCCCAATGATAAACACCAGCCAGTATGCAATGACAGCAAAAAGGAAGTTAGCAATCGGACCCGCGCTGACGATCGCCGCGCGTTGTAAAACAGTTTTATTGTTAAAAGATTGATGGCGGAACTCTGGCGCGACAGCCTCTACACGCTCATCCAACATTTTAACATAACCGCCCAGAGGGATAAGGGCGATGACATACTCAGTACCCTGACGATCAGTTCGGCGCCATAACGCTTTACCAAAACCGATCGAAAAGCGCTCCACACGGACACCACAGCGCCGTGCCACCCAAAAGTGACCAAACTCATGCACTGTAATTAAGATCCCCAGTGCGATAATAAACGCGGCCAGGCTCCAGAGTATGCTCATCATATTCCCTAAACTCCCCGTCAGTGACGGATTAAAACACTAACAGCATTAAGCAGGCAAATACCGGCACAGCTGCGGTCAGGCTATCGATACGATCCAGTATCCCACCATGACCAGGAATCAAATGACCACTGTCTTTGATTCCCGCTTCACGTTTAAACATACTTTCGGTCAAATCGCCGAGTACCGAGGCCAATGCAGCAACCACGGAACAGATTAACAGTTTTTCCGGGATGATATCCAACGGAGCGTATCGACCAAACAGCCATGATATCAGAGCTGATGTCAGTAAACCGCCAATTAATCCTTCCCACGTTTTACCAGGTGAAACTCTAGGCGCTAATTTGTGTTTACCGAACAGTTTTCCGAACATATAAGCGCCGGAATCCGCTCCCCACACCAAGAGCATCACATACAGCAACCACCAGGCACCGATATTATGGTTCAACTCATAACCGTACTGGCGCAGTGCCACCATGCCCCAGAAGAAAGGGACAATCGTCAGAATGCCGAAAATTATACGTAAGAGACGAGAATTGCGCCAGAAAGCCGCTGAACGTGGGTACGTTAGCACCAACAGCAATGCGGCAATCCACCACCCCATAGAGAGCCAGAGGGGGACGCTTACTTGCAGAAGATGTGCCGAATGCTGGTAGGCAGGAAGACTAAGCAGCATCAGGACAAGAAGAAAACCACAAAGTATAGCCAACCAAATACGCTGAGAACGGCTGGCAAACCCGGCTAATTGCCCCCACTCCCAAGCTGCAAGCATGCAGACAAAGAGAGTTACAATAGCAAAACCAACCGGCGGAAGCAGGAACAGTGCACCAATGACAACCGGAATCAAAATCAAAGCAGTTATGAGACGATACTTCAGCAAAAGTTCCCCCTAGGATGCCGTGACATCGATAGGTGTAGTTCCCCCGAAGCGACGCTCGCGTTGTGCAAATGCATTCAGCGCACCTTCAAAGACATGTTCATCAAAATCAGGCCAGAGTACATCAGTAAAGTAAAGTTCAGCATAGGCAATTTGCCACAACAAGAAATTACTGATGCGATGTTCACCACCGGTTCTGATCACTAAATCTACCTCAGATTGCTCATGTAGGCAGATATACGAGTTTAGCGATTCTTCCTTGATATCTTCGGGTTGCAGCTCTCCTCGCTGTACTTGTTCAGCTAAGTGGCGCACTCCCTGAATAATATCCCAACGACCACCATAATTGGCTGCAATATTCAGCTTCAGACCATCATTGTTCGCAGTTAGCTCTTCTGAGCGACGAATCCGTTGCTGTAAGCGCTCACTAAATCGGCTTATATCACCAATTACTGATAAACGAACATTATGTTTATGCAGACTTTTTACTTCGCTGTCCAG
This sequence comes from Yersinia vastinensis, assembly GCF_044905075.1. Taxonomy (NCBI): domain Bacteria; kingdom Pseudomonadati; phylum Pseudomonadota; class Gammaproteobacteria; order Enterobacterales; family Yersiniaceae; genus Yersinia; species Yersinia vastinensis. The sequence goes on along the minus strand of NZ_CP173260.1, from coordinate 1,045,763 downwards.
CGCTCGAACAAAAAGCTCCATCAGCGCGGTGACTTCTTGAGCAGGGCGATTCCAGTTTTCACTACTGAAAGCATAAAGCGTGAGCGCATCTAACTGATGAGAAGCAGCAAAACTGACCGCGCGACGAACCGACTTCACTCCCGCTTTATGACCGAAAACCCTTAATTTCCCCCGGTTTTTAGCCCAACGCCCGTTACCGTCCATAATAATAGCAACATGACGTGGAGTCAGTGGGGACAAGTTAGCCCTATCTTCATTTACAGACGACATAATGCGAACTCATTTCCTCAATAAATCAATTGTTCGTCCCGAACATTAGGCAGTAAGCGCACAAAAAAAGCCGTGTACCAAGTCACGGCTTCTTAAGTGACAGCCAAAATAGACGGTTTAAATACCTATTGGGCCGTTAATCAACGGTCTATATCTCCATTGATGGTGCTGACTATACCATCTCAGCCCAGCCCTAACAAATTCCCGCATCAGGTGATAAGGCTTTTAATTATTCAATTTTGCTATTGCTTTCGTTGCCATATCACGGGCCTGACGGTCAATTATCAGCACTTCATCCACACAGGTTGGTTCTGGTGACGATAAATGTTCAACTACAGTACGATTGATAACAGCAATATCAGTGAAACGAATTTTCGAATCCAAGAATGCCATGACAGAAATTTCGTTCGCCGCATTAAGCGCTGTCGTGGCGGCCTGCCCTGCATTACATGCATCGATAGCCAGTTTCAGGCATGGATAACGTTGATAATCCGGTGTACCAAAGGTCAACTCGCGGATTTTGCAAAAATCCAAGGGAGCAACACCGGACTGAACTCGCTTCGGGTATGCCATCGCATGTGCAATAGGTGTGCGCATGTCAGGTGTCCCCATCTGTGCCAATACGCTTCCGTCATGATAGCGGACCATCGAGTGAATCACTGACTGAGGATGTAAAATCACTTCCATCTGCTCAGCACTGGCATTAAATAACCAACGAGCCTCAATATATTCTAGCCCTTTATTCATCATTGTTGCCGAGTCGACCGATATCTTGCGCCCCATAGACCAATTAGGGTGTGCGCAGGCTTGATCCGGTGTGACATCAACAAATTGTGATAATGGAATTTCACGCAGTGGGCCACCAGAGCCTGTCAGAATAATGCGTGAAACACCATTCTCACTTAGAGAAGAATAGCCTAATTGACGCTGAACATTTTCAGGTAAACTCTGAAAAATAGCATTATGTTCGCTGTCGATGGGGAGCAATTGCGCGTGGCTATGTTTGACTTCATCCATAAAGAGCTTGCCGCAAGTAATCAGCGACTCTTTATTCGCCAACAAGACCTGCTTGCCTTTGCGGATAGCCGCTAATGTAGAAGGCAAGCCAGCCACACCCACAATAGCAGCCATAACCTGATCGACATCCTCTAAAGCCGCTAATTCGCAAGCTGCTTTTTCACCAGAGTAAACCTCAGTTCGAGAGCCATTTTCAGCCAACAGGCGACGCAGCGCTATAGCCGATGTTTCATCGGACATTGCCGCATAACGGGGAGCGAACTCTAGGCATTGCTGTGCCATCTGCTCGACATTGCGGCCAGCAACCAGTGCAGTAACTTTGAATAATTCGGGATTAGTGCGCACAACACCCAGAGTGCTGTTGCCGATAGAACCAGTAGAACCAAGAATAGTCAGTTGCTTCATGAGAGTGCTCTGAATAACTGTTTTTATGATAGGTGAGGCATCAACCAACTGTATGACAGGCGGAAAACTACTACCCTCAAACCCAATTTACGGCGCTTTATTGATGAGAGTCTATTGCGCCTATAACCTATTGTTTTATTAGAAAAATTATCAATAAGATATTTTTCCAATAAAGCAGTAAACCGAACTAAAAACAAAGCGCCGCCTAAGCGACGCTCTGCCTGGTGAGTGACGATTAGAAATCCATCAACTCAGCTTCTTTCGCTGCCAATGCTGCATCAACTTTCTTGATGTAAGCATCAGTCAATTTTTGCACTTCATCTTGAGAACGACGATCTTCGTCTTCGCTAATTTCTTTGTCTTTCAGTAAGGCTTTCACTTTGTCGTTAGCATCACGGCGCACGTTGCGAATAGAGACGCGGCCCTGCTCTGCTTCTGCACGAACAACTTTGATCAAGTCTTTACGACGTTCTTCTGTCAGCGGTGGTAATGGCACGCGAATCACAGTACCTGCAGAAGAAGGGTTCAGACCTAAATCTGAAGACATAATTGCTTTTTCAACTGCGGCACTAAGGCTACGGTCAAAAACAGTCAGTGCCAGAGTACGGGAATCTTCCACAACAACGTTAGCCAACTGACGCAAAGGGGTTGGCGTGCCGTAGTACTCAACCTGAATGCCATCAAGGATACTTGGAGAAGCACGGCCGGTACGAATCTTACTAATATGGTTCTGGAAGGCTTCGACGCATTTTTCCATGCGTACTTCGGTATCTTTTCTAATTTCGTTAATCACGTTGTGAACCCTTGAAAACTGGTTACTTGGCAGGCCATAGCTTGAGTATAGCCGGTGAATATACAAACCAACAATTGCTGGCTAAAGGGGCGGGTATTCAATCTAATTGCCCCCTGACAGTACAGGCAGTCGCTTATTTAGAGATAGCCGTCACTTCTTTAGTGATCAGCGTCCCTTCATTCTCACCCATCACCACGCGACGCAGAGCGCCAGGTTTGTTCATGTTGAAGACACGAATTGGCAGGTTATGGTCACGTGCCAGAGTAAAGGCTGCCAGATCCATAACTTTCAGCTCACGTTCTAAAACGTCCTGATAGGTTAACTGTTCGTACAGTGTCGCGTCAGGATTTTTCACCGGATCTGCGGAGTAAACCCCATCGACTTTAGTTGCTTTCAGCACAACATCAGCTTCAATTTCGATGCCGCGCAGACAAGCCGCAGAATCCGTGGTGAAGAATGGATTACCTGTACCTGCAGCAAAAATCACCACACGGTTGTGACGTAGCAGGCTGATTGCCTCGGCCCAGCTGTAATTATCACACACGCCATTAAGTGGGATCGCAGACATCAGGCGGGCGTTCACATAGGCACGGTGCAGCGCATCTCGCATTGCCAGGCCATTCATTACGGTAGCCAGCATTCCCATGTGGTCGCCCACTACGCGGTTCATCCCAGCCTGTGCCAAACCGGCACCGCGGAATAAGTTACCACCGCCAATGACCACACCGACCTGAATGCCCAATTCGACCAGCTCTTTAACTTCTTGAGCCATGCGATCTAAAACGCTTGCGTCGATACCAAAACCTTCTGCGCCTTGCAGGGCTTCGCCACTAAGCTTAAGCAGGATACGCTGATATACGGGTTTTGCATTGGTTGCCATGGTGTTCTGTCCTAAGCAGCAGTAATAGTATTGGGGACTTGACCGTCATACATTCAGAGCAACAATAAGTGCGCTAAAGGTCTACGGACTAAATTCTAGAAGTGGATAAAATGGAACCGCCTATTGGCGGCCCCATTTTTTAGCATTAAGACTGTTTGCTCATTGCTGCAACTTCAGCAGCAAAGTCAGTCTCAACTTTCTCAATGCCTTCGCCCACTTCGAAGCGGATGAAGTTTACAACGTCGGCTTTGTTTTCTTTCAACAAATCACCAACAGTTTTGCTTGGGTCCATAACGAAGTTCTGACCAGTCAGAGAAACTTCGCCGGTGAACTTACGCATACGGCCTTCAACCATCTTCTCAGCAATTTCACGTGGTTTGCCGGATTCGATAGCGATGTCCAGCTGGATTTGGTGCTCGCGAGCAACAACTTCAGCAGGAACATCTTCTGGCTTAACGTATTCAGGCTTGCTTGCAGCGATGTGCATAGCAATGTGCTTAACCAGCTCTTCATCAGCGCCAGTTGCCGCAACCATAACACCGATACGTGCGCCGTGCAGGTAAGTCCCCAGAACATCGCCTTCCAGAACAGCAACACGACGAATGTTGATGTTTTCACCGATTTTAGCAACCAGATTAGCGCGTTGTTCTTCGAACTTAGCTTTCAGAACGTCGATATCAGCGATTTTGTCAGCCAGAGCTGCGTTGATAACTTCTTCGCCGAATGCTTTGAAGCCAGCATCTTTAGCAACGAAGTCAGTTTCGCAGTTCAGTTCCAGAATCACACCGAATTTGCCGTCAGCTGAAACTTTAGCCAGGATGATGCCTTCAGCAGCGATACGGCCTGCTTTCTTGGCAGCTTTAGCCTGACCAGATTTACGCATATTGTCGATGGCAAGCTCGATGTCGCCGTTAGCTTCAACCAACGCCTTTTTACATTCCATCATGCCTGCGGCAGTACGCTCACGCAGTTCTTTTACCAAAGCAGCGGTAATAGCAACCATTTCAATTTCCTCGGTTCTCTTGTGAAAACAAGATCTCACATTAGATACGCAAAGGGGGCCTATAAAAGGCCCCCTAACCAACATATTTCAATACCTGGTTAATAAGGGCTCACACCGAGCCTGACTTATTATTCAGCTTCTACGAAGCTTTCTTCCGCTTGAACGGCCAGATCTTGAGAACGACCTTCATTGACGGCAGTAGCAACAGCGCTCAGGTACAGTTTAACTGCACGGATTGCGTCGTCGTTACCTGGGATGATGAAGTCAACGCCATCTGGATCGGAGTTAGTATCAACGATAGAGAATACCGGGATACCCAGGTTGTTAGCTTCTTTGATAGCGATGTGTTCGTGATCAGCATCAACAACAAACAGTGCGTCTGGTAAGCCGCCCATGTCTTTGATACCGCCCAGGCTGTTTTCCAGCTTGTTCAGTTCACGAGTACGCATCAGCGCTTCTTTTTTGGTCAGCTTGTCAAAGGTGCCGTCTTGAGACTGGATTTCCAAATCTTTCAAACGTTTGATGGACTGACGAACTGTTTTCCAGTTAGTCAGCATCCCGCCCAACCAGCGATGGTTCACGAAGAACTGGTCGCAGTTGTTGGCAGCTTCTTTTACCGCTTCGCTTGCTGCGCGTTTAGTACCAACGAACAAAATCTTACCTTTACGGGAAGAGATCTTTTTCAATTCAGCCAAAGCTTCGTTGAACAGTGGTACAGTTTTTTCCAGGTTGATGATGTGAACTTTGTTACGTGCGCCGAAGATGAAAGGCTTCATTTTCGGGTTCCAGTAACGGGTCTGGTGACCGAAGTGAACACCAGCCTGGAGCATGTCGCGCATGGAAACAGTTGCCATGATTAAAACCTCTATAGTATCAGTTGGGGTTATGCCTCCACGTGTCCCATAACACCGACCCCATAAGCGATTGATAATCATCAAAAACTTTAGGGCACCCCGGTGTATGTGTCGACACGTGTGTGTTATTTACACATATGAGTGCGATTGGTATTACTTGGCTAAACAACGCATTTGTCATTAGAACACAGTGCGGTTCGCCGGCGCGCTTTATACCATAAACAGCCGCAACACACCAACTTTTGTTGTATTTAGTCTCGGCGCTGCAAACGAAAGTTTGGCAGCAAATTGCAGGGCTGATACCATACGCGACAGCATTTTTACTTATTTCATTATACAGCGGCCTCACGCTGGCCCCTGTGGACACTTTTGCATGGCAATCTCAATCAAAACACCTGACGATATTCAAAAAATGCGCGTTGCTGGCCGCTTGGCTGCTGAAGTGCTGGAAATCATTGAACCCTACGTAAAACCAGGGGTAACGACCGGTGAACTGGATCGTATCTGCCACGACCATATTACCAATAAACAACAGGCTATTTCTGCTTGTCTGGGCTATCACGGCTATCCGAAATCAGTTTGTATCTCGGTAAATGAGGTGATTTGTCACGGTATTCCAAGTGATGAAAAAGTGCTGAAAGATGGCGATATCGTTAATATCGACGTGACCGTAATTAAAGATGGTTTTCACGGCGATACCTCAAAAATGTTTATTGTCGGTAAACCGACCATTCTCGGGGAACGTCTGTGCCGCGTGACGCAAGAGAGCCTGTATCTGGCGATCAAAATGGTCAAACCGGGTATCCGTCTGCGCACGCTGGGCAAAGCTATCCAGAAATTTGTCGAAGCTGAGAATTTCTCTGTTGTGCGTGAGTACTGTGGTCACGGTATTGGTGAAGGTTTCCATGAAGAACCACAAGTTCTGCACTACGATGCTGATGATGGCGGCGTTATCCTGCAAGCGGGCATGGCTTTCACCATTGAACCGATGGTCAATGCTGGGGATTACCGGATTCGTACCATGAAAGATGGCTGGACGGTAAAAACTAAAGATCGCAGCTTGTCGGCACAGTATGAGCATACTATTGTGGTAACCGATAACGGCTGCGAAATAATGACGTTGCGTAAGGATGACACCATCCCCAACATCATAACGCACGAGTAATTATAACAAGCCGGCTCCCGCCGGCTTTTTTATGGGCTGCGTTTTTCATCGGATTCTTTATCCACGGGGAATATATGTCTGACAATCACACCGAGCACTCTGCACCACTCGCGGTAACGAAGGTCATTCCGGAACAGCCCGCGCTACCGAGTACCTACCTTGATAGCGAGCTTAATTGCCCCATACTCAAACAGCGGTTAGAGATATTCCAATCTTGGCTCGCTGAAGCATTCAATGGCGGAATTAGTGCCGAGACACTCATTGCTGCACGCAGTGATTATATTGACCAACTGCTACGGCGGTTGTGGACATTTTATGGCTTTGATGATGTGCCAGAAACCGCGCTCGTCGCCGTTGGTGGCTATGGCCGTGGCGAATTGCATCCCTTATCCGATATCGATGTTTTAATCCTTAGCAAACAGCGTTTAAATGAAGAACATGCTCAGCGAGTCGGTCAGTTAATCACTTTACTGTGGGACTTGAAGCTAGAGGTTGGTCATAGCGTCCGCACACTGGAAGAGTGTTTGTTAGAGGGGCTAGCCGACCTCACGGTAGCCACTAATATGATTGAGTCGCGCTTAATTTGTGGTGATGTTGCTCTGTTTTTACAGATGCAAAAACACATTTTCAGCGACAGCTTCTGGCCATCCCCCAAATTTTTCCACGCCAAAGTGGTTGAACAGCAAGAGCGGCATAAACGCTACCACGGCACTAGCTATAATCTGGAACCGGATATCAAAAGTAGCCCCGGTGGATTAAGAGATATTCATACTCTTCAGTGGGTTGCCCGCCGCCATTTTGGCGCCACATCATTAAGTGAAATGGTTGATTTTGGTTTTCTGACGAAAGCAGAGCGCAATGAGCTTATCGAAAGCCAAAGTTTTTTATGGCGTATCCGCTTTGCACTGCATTTGGTATTGACCCGTTACGATAACCGTCTGTTATTTGACCGCCAACTGAGCGTTGCCCAGCTTTTGCAATATCAGGGGGAAGGTAATGAGCCCGTCGAACATATGATGAAAGATTTTTATCGTATGACGCGCCGGGTCAGTGAACTGAATAACATGTTATTGCAGTTGTTTGATGAGGCCATACTGGCGCTGGATACCAATGAAAAACCACGCGCACTGGATGATGAATTTCAGTTACGCGGGGATTTAATAGACCTTCGTGATGAAAACCTCTTTGTTCAACAACCTGAAGCCATTATGCGCATGTTCTACTTGATGGTGCGCAATCAGGATATCAAAGGGATTTACTCCACCACCGTGCGCCGTTTACGTCATGCCCGCCGGCATCTGAAGCAACCCTTATGCAACATCCCTGAAGCCCGTAAGCTGTTTATGGCAATTTTACGCCACCCCGGCGCGGTTTCCCGCGCATTATTACCAATGCACCGCCACAGTGTTTTGTGGGCCTATATGCCGCAATGGGGCAGTATTGTCGGGCAAATGCAGTTTGACCTGTTCCATGCTTATACCGTTGATGAGCACACGATTCGAGTGCTACTCAAGCTCGAAAGTTTCGCCGATGAAACAACGCGGCCACGCCATCCGCTTTGCGTAGAGCTTTACCCGCGCTTGCCTCAGCCAGAATTATTACTGCTTGCCGCGCTATTCCACGATATCGCCAAAGGCCGTGGGGGTGACCACTCAATTCTAGGCGCTCACGACGTTTTGGAATTTGCCGAGCAGCATGGGTTGAATTCCCGTGAAGCCCAGCTTGTCGCTTGGCTAGTCCGCTGTCATCTATTGATGTCAGTCACCGCTCAACGTCGGGATATTCAGGATCCAGCGGTGATCCAACAATTCTCCGCTGAGGTGCAAAGCGAAACTCGCCTGCGCTATTTGGTTAGCCTAACTGTGGCTGACATCTGCGCCACCAATGAGAATCTGTGGAATAGCTGGAAACAAAGCCTGTTACGCGAACTTTATTTCGCCACAGAAAAACAGTTACGCCGGGGTATGCAAAACAGCCCGGATCTGCGTGAGCGCGTACGCCATCATCGGCTACAGGCGCTAGCACTACTGCGGATGGATAATATTGATGAAGAAGCACTGCATCGAATCTGGAGCCGTTGTCGGGCCGACTACTTCCTGCGACACTCACCTAATCAGTTAGCTTGGCATGCCCGTCATTTGCTTGAGCATGACTCCACCAAGCCTCTGGTTCTGATTAGCCGTCAGGCGACACGCGGAGGGACCGAAATATTTATCTGGAGCCCTGACCGCCCATCGCTATTTGCCGCCGTTGTTGGTGAATTAGATCGTCGTAATCTGAGTGTTCATGATGCACAGATTTTCACTAACCGTGATGGTATGGCAATGGATACTTTTATCGTGCTAGAGCCAGATGGTAGCCCGCTGGCACAAGATAGGCATCCGATTATCCGCCATGCCTTACAACAGGCGATGACGCAGCCGAACTATCAACACCCGCGAGTCAGGCGGTTATCACCTAAATTGCGGCATTTCAGTGTGCCAACCGAAACCAATTTCTTGCCAACCCACAATGAGCGCCGAACTTATTTGGAGTTAATTGCACTAGACCAACCGGGTTTGCTGGCGCGTGTTGGCGAGATTTTTGCGGATTTAGGATTATCCTTGCATAGTGCGCGTATTACCACGATTGGCGAGCGAGTAGAGGATTTGTTTGTGTTAGCGGATAAAGATCGCCGGGCATTGAGCCTTGAAACTCGTCGTGAATTAGCACAACGGTTGACAGATACCCTCAATCCGAACGATAAACTGTGATACAAATAACTTTTTAGCGATTAATTTTCTTACAATTGACCACCCAGAGTCATTGGCGCTGCAGCTAACACTGCTGTGGCAACAAGTCTGACGGGTATAACATCAGGAACGAGACCAGGATGCAGCAACTACAGAATGTTATTGAAACCGCCTTCGAGCGTCGTGCCGATATTACTCCAGCCAACGTAGATACCGTAACGCGCGAAGCGATTAACCATGTGATTGACCTGCTGGATACCGGCGCCCTGCGAGTGGCAGAAAAAATTGACGGCCAGTGGGTAACCCACCAATGGTTAAAAAAGGCAGTATTACTGTCTTTCCGCATCAATGATAACCAGGTTATGGAAGGCGCTGAAACCCGTTACTACGACAAAGTGCCAATGAAATTTGCTGGCTATGATGAAGCTCGTTTTCAAAAAGAAGGCTTCCGCGTAGTGCCTCCGGCTACCGTGCGTAAAGGTGCTTTCATTGCCCGTAATACTGTCCTGATGCCTTCTTATGTCAACATTGGTGCTTTCGTTGACGAAGGTACGATGGTCGATACTTGGGCAACCGTGGGTTCTTGCGCGCAAATTGGTAAGAATGTTCACCTGTCCGGTGGCGTAGGTATTGGTGGTGTATTGGAGCCATTGCAAGCTAACCCAACCATTATTGAAGACAACTGTTTTGTTGGCGCACGCTCAGAAGTGGTTGAAGGGGTTATCGTCGAAGAAGGCTCTGTTATCTCTATGGGCGTATTTATCGGCCAAAGCACCCGCATCTATGATCGCGAAACCGGTGAAGTCCATTATGGCCGAGTTCCAGCAGGCTCAGTGGTCGTTTCAGGTAGTCTGCCATCGAAAGACGGCAGCTACAGCCTGTACTGCGCGGTTATCGTGAAGAAAGTCGATGCGAAGACCCGTGGAAAAGTCGGTATTAATGAGTTATTGCGTACCATAGACTAAGATTATAGATAGCGGGCTAATCCCCGCTATTTTTTTGCCTTGAGCATTGTATATTCAACGTAAATGAAGCTGTAAACGGCTTCAAATGTATAAGATATCGCCTGTAATCACATATTTTGGCGAAACTTACCGTCATAATCATAAACTGTGGAATATAAAACCAAAAAGGTGGCGCTATGTATGACAATCTGAAAAGTTTAGGGATCACACAACCAGAAGATGTCGATCGCTATAGCCTGCGTCAGGAGGCCAATAACGACATTCTGAAAATTTACTTCCGCAAAGATAAAGGCGAATTTTTTGCTAAGAGTGTGAAATTCAAATACCCACGCCAGCGTAAAACAGTGGTTGCTGATAATGCGGGTCATGGTTACAAAGAAATCAATGAAATTAACCCTAACCTACGTTATGTCATTGATGAACTTGATCAATTATGCAAACGTGATCAAATTGAAGTTGATTTGAAACGTAAAATTTTGGATGACTTACGTCACTTAGAAAGCGTTGTTGCCAATAAGATTTCTGAAATCGAATCTGACTTGGAAAAGCTGACCAGCGGCCGCTAAATCTGGTAGGAATTTTTATCTATCTAAAATTATTGGAGTTGCAGGTCAGTGAATATTGCAATCACTCCTGCAACACCAAATTCGAACACCGAGTTATTGCTGAAAAAGTGCGACTTATTGCAGCAAATGCCCCCACTGTTCTACCCACGGCGCTGAAACCACTTCTGGCTCAGGATGTTCAATGGCATCAATTTCCAATCTTTCGCCAATTCTTGTCGCACCCTGCTCTTGCAGTAATTCGTCAAACGCCCGCCCAGCGCCACAGAAATTATCATAACTGCTGTCACCCAGCGCAATAACGCCATAGCGCAGTTCTGGCTGAAACCCAACTTGATCTCGTACGGCGACAAAAAGTGAGGCAATGCTGTCTGGAAAATCACCCTGCCCAGTGGTTGAGGTCACCACCAGCACATAATGTTGACGATAATACTGCCAAGCTTCTAATGTCCCCTCATCAAACACTTTTACCTCGTGCCCCTGCTCTTTCAGTATATTCTCAGCTTCTTCTGCAACTAGCAGCGCATTACCGTAGACAGTGCCGACAAAAATCCCGACCTGGGCCATAAAAGATATTTCCTTTTGACTAAAAAATTAATTCACTATCCTGACCCGCGGGCGCTGGAAACTCAACCCTTTCAAGATGAGGGGCAATACCCAACCAACCAAAATGTGACATCAACTGTTGCCAAGATTCATCCCAGCGCGCAGTCAGAGTCAGAGGCTCGCCAGTGACCGGGTGGTTCAGTTGCAAATGACTGGCATGCAGCATCAAGCGCGAACAGTCAAAATGCTGCGCAATACCCCGGTTCTGACGTAGGTCTCCGTGGGTGCTGTCACCGATGATAGGATGGCGAATATGTGCCATATGCCGACGAAGTTGATGTTTACGACCTGTTTCCGGCTTCAACTCCATTAAGCTGAAACGGGCTGTATCATAACGCCCAATCGCCACGGGGACTTCTACTTGAGCCAAGGGCTGATAATGAGTGACTGAAGGCTGAGGGGCTTTATCGGGTCTGGCAAATTTGTCCGCGATTTTATCCAGCTCTTCCGTCATTTCATAATCAATAGTGCCATCGTCTAAGACATATCCACGGACCACCGCATGATATGTTTTTTGGATTTGGTGTTGCTCAAATTGTATTGACAGAGTGCGTGCCACATCACTGGATAACGCCATCAACAACACACCCGATGTTGGGCGATCCAAGCGATGGACGGTATAGACATGCTGACCAATCTGGTCACGCACGGTTTGCATCACAAATACGGTTTCATTGCTATCTAGCCAACTGCGGTGCACCAACCAACCTGCGGGTTTATTAACCGCAACGATATGCTCATCTTGATAGAGTATTTCCAGCATTAGTCACTTTCTTTATTTAGCAAATCATCAAGGCGCTGTAATTCAACCAGCAGTACTGTGCAATCTGGGCGGCCATCACCACTCAGGGCCTCTTCAAAATAAGGGGTGATCGCAAAACGTGTTGGGAGTGGCCCTCTTGATTCCAGCAATGCATACATCCGAGGAATTAATACCCATTGCAGCCACTGTTCTGCATCCATGGTATCAATGCTGAAAGGCTCATTACTTTCAAAAGCTTCTGCTTGTGGCGGCACAGTCTGCCAGAGATCGATTTCCCGCATAGCAAACTCGATATTCTGTAGGCTCTGACGCACCTGATTTTCTGTATTCATGATTATGCTCTCAACCCAAAAAACAACTATTCGCCAAGCTGGCTCAACGGCGGCCAAGCATACCATTGAAGCAGGAGATGCCCAAACTCCCACCCCAGATTACAGGCTCGGATTAAGCAAAATACAGATAAAAAAAGGGGTACTGTTTTACCAGTACCCCTCGATTCGTTTCATAGCAATCCAGCTAAAAGTGATGCTCCCTGCTCGTTCCTTGAAAACTTTTCCGTGCGGTTATCCTAACCAGCAATCCGTCGCGTTCTGCTACACCATCCCAGTGCCAATCCTAAGGTTATCCTAACCCACCAATCATCCTGAGTTGGCTCTCAATCTCCATCCTGGAGGTGTCCTTGGTTTCATCCGGAAACATCCCTTCACTCATCCTAAGCAGTCCCTGTGTTCTTCATCCTGAAGTCGCACCATCCTGATGCCATCCCTCTCCGCCAGATCCTATCCAGCGAATAAAGGATCGCTTAATCAACAAAGGGAGACAAGGTACTGTAAGGATAATGAGATGGGCGAGTTTATTTATGAAAAAATGAATATTTATAACAAAATGATTTTATTGAAGATAAATCCAATACAATAATTTCACATAAAAAGAATAGAAGTGATGTCTCACAGCCGGTGTGCGAGATCTCTCACACCGGCTCTGTATGAATAAACAATAACCATCTATTTATTCAGGCATTACTGGTCGTAATGCATCCAAAAAATGAGCGAGTGTTGAAGCCAGCAATGTTCGTTTACCACTCCCAAACTCCTCAAGTATCACATTACCACTCACATTACAGAGTGAGGCCATGGTCATTTCAGATTCTGTGGTCGCTAGAAACAGTGTCGGCGACAGCTTCAATCTTTTTTGTGTCACTAAATGACCAATCAGATTCTCTTGCAAGCGGATAAAATCATCTTCGCTCCATACTTGCAGCAAGGTAAAGCGGCGATCACCCAAATCTGCGGTCATATCACCCGCATATTGCTGGGTATAAAACTCATGAATATCTGGATGAAGTTGAATTTCCAGTGCCCGTTCAATGTTGGCGAGTGTCGCATCGGCAACAAACGGCTGAGGTAACCAAAATACTTGTGAATCCTGCGTGTTCACTATGCAGGGTGAAGGCACCCCATATAGCTCTTCGCTCGCCGGGGGATGCCCTGATTGCTGCTGCCACAAATCAATATAGCGTTGAGTAAAGCTATTGAGTGCCGTTGAAACATTCTGGTCCATTCTTACTCTCAGTATTGCGGCGACTTGCGCTGCACCAAAGTGGGGAACCCGACTTTCAGAAATGCAGTTAAACGCGGCATAAATTGATAAACTGTCGCTATTGTACCTATCTCTTATCATGGAAACAGCATGTCTTCATATCAAGACCATCAGGCTCTGGCGGAACTGACGCTGGGCAAGCCAACCGCTTACCGCGATCACTATGACGCCAGCTTACTTCAAGCGGTACCACGTAGCATGAATCGTGAACCTCTCGGTTTATATCCAGATAACCTGCCCTTTCATGGCGCGGATATCTGGACTTTATATGAATTGTCTTGGCTAAACAGCAATGGCCTACCGCAGGTTGCCGTCGGTGAAATAAGTCTGAATGCAGATAGTCTTAATCTAATTGAATCCAAAAGCTTTAAACTCTACCTCAATAGTTTTAACCAAACCGTTTTTGCCGATTGGGAAAGTGTACGAGCCACTTTGCAGCAGGATTTGGCCGCCTGTGCACAAGGTGATGTCAGCGTCTCGCTATATCATCTGGACGAAATAACCCACCAACCCATTGCCAATTTCGCTGGAGAGTGTCTGGATCAGCAGGATATCCGTATCGAAAACTATGAATTCAGTGCTGATTATTTGCAGGATGCGGCGGGTGAAAATCGAGTAGAAGAGAGCTTAGTCAGCCACTTGCTCAAATCTAACTGTCTGATAACCCATCAACCGGATTGGGGCTCAGTACAAATCAGCTATGCCGGCCCACAGATTAACCGCGAAGCACTGCTGCGCTATCTGGTCTCTTTCCGCCACCATAATGAATTCCACGAGCAGTGTGTCGAACGTATTTTCACTGACATTATGCGTTTTTGTCAGCCCGAAACCCTGTCAGTCTATGCTCGTTATACTCGCCGCGGAGGGCTAGATATCAATCCATGGCGTTCTAATACTGATTTTGTACCTTCTACCGGGCGTTTAGCACGGCAATAAATGCGGGCATGTACGCAAGATTACAGCTCGAACACGTTAATATTGGTAAAAAACGGCTGGCAACGTTAAGGTTAATTACAGGATCTTCATGCTATTTTCAGCTGAAAATGCCAGTAATGGATACTTAGAGGGCTATCTGATATTCCACGGAAAAAAGAAGACAGCACTCTGATACACAGGTACTAGCACCCTTCAGGGGTGTAAAGGAGTAACTTTGATTACACATGTCAGCCCACTCGGCTCAATGGATCTGTTGTCACAGCTCGAAGTGGATATGCTCAAGCGTACAGCAAGCAGTGATCTGTACCGTTTATTTCGTAATTGCTCATTGGCCGTTCTTAATTCCGGTAGTCTGACCGATAATAGCAAAGAGCTACTATCTCGATACGAAACCTTTGATATCAATGTGTTGCGTCGTGAACGAGGCGTAAAACTTGAGCTGGTTAATCCACCAGAACATGCATTTGTTGATGGTAAAATCATCCGCTCACTACAGGCAAACCTGTTTGCCGTCTTGCGCGATATTTTATTTGTGAATGGTCAAATTGTAAGTGCTGAACACCATCAGCATCTGAATACCGAAAGCTCCAGCCACTTGACCAACTTGGTCTTCTCCATCCTACGTAATGCCCGCGCGCTGCATATTGATGAAGAACCTAATATGGTTGTTTGTTGGGGTGGGCATTCAATCAATGAAGTCGAATATCTATATGCCCGCAAAGTTGGCAGCCAACTCGGTTTACGGGAGTTAAATATCTGTACTGGTTGTGGGCCAGGAGCAATGGAAGCCCCCATGAAAGGGGCTGCGGTGGGCCATGCTCAACAGCGTTACAGACAAGGTCGCTTTATCGGTATGACAGAGCCTTCAATCATTGCAGCCGAGCCACCAAATCCACTGGTTAATGAATTGGTTATCATGCCAGACATTGAAAAGCGGCTGGAAGCCTTCGTCCGTATTGCTCATGGGATCATTATTTTCCCTGGCGGCGTAGGTACGGCTGAAGAGTTACTCTATTTGTTAGGGATTCTGATGAATCCGGCCAACAGCGAACAGGTGTTGCCGCTGATCCTGACCGGGCCAAAAGAGAGCGCGGATTACTTCAGGGTCGTGGATGAGTTCATCATGAATACGCTGGGTGATGAGGCGCGTAAATACTATAAAATTATTATTGATGATCCAGATGAAGTCGCCCGTCAGATGAAAAAAGCGATGCCATTGGTCAAAGAAAATCGCCGTAATACTGGCGATGCTTATAGCTTCAACTGGTCCATCCGTATCGAGCCTGATTTGCAACATCCGTTCGAGCCAACACATGAAAACATGGCCAATTTGGATTTATCCCACAATCAACCGCCCGAAAAACTGGCCGCAGCATTACGCCGTGCTTTCTCTGGGATTGTGGCCGGCAACGTCAAAGAAGTCGGGATCCATGCTATTGAAGCTCATGGGCCGTTCAAATTGCACGGTGACCCACTACTGATGAAGCAAATGGACCAACTGTTGCAAGGCTTTATTGCCCAGTATCGAATGAAATTACCGGGTAGTGCTTATACACCTTGCTATGAAATTTGCAGCTAGAGAATAAATAACTTCACCGGGTGGTGCTTGCACTGCCCGATATCACTCTGCCTTAATAACTGTTCAAGACAGGTCATGCAAATCCACCTTCTTATTGTTGATGCCCTTAACCTAATCCGTCGCATTCATGCGGTACAAGGTTCACCCTGTGTAAATGCTTGCAAGCACGGGCTGCAACAATTAATTCAGCACAGCCAACCGACTCATGCCGTCGCCGTTTTTGATGAGGATGATCGTTCTGATAGCTGGCGTCATCAATGCCTTCCTGATTACAAAGCGGGCCGTTCGCCGATGCCAGATAATCTGCAACAGGAAATGCCCCTTATCCGTGAAGCATTCACTTCATTAGGCGTTAACTGTTGGCATTCGCCGGGCAATGAAGCCGATGATCTGGCCGCTACATTGGCAGCAAAGATAAGTCGGGCCGGGCATCAGGTAACCATCGTTTCTACTGACAAAGGCTACTGCCAACTGCTCGCGCCGAATGTGCAGATTCGAGATTATTTCCAAAAACGCTGGCTAGATATACCATTTGTAAAACAAGAATTTGGTGTATTACCACATCAATTGCCAGATTACTGGGGACTGGCTGGGATCAGTAGCAGCAAAATTCCTGGGGTCGCCGGTATCGGAGCAAAAACGGCAGCGCTATTACTGCAACAAGCCAGTAGTCTGGAGGAACTTTATCAGGGGCTGGATTCTATACCGGAAAAATGGCGTAAAAAACTGCAAGAACATCAAGAAATGGCTTTTATTTGCAAACAAATAGCCACACTAAAAACTGATTTGCCCTTAACTGGCAATTTGCAGCAGTTGCGTTTGAATAAATAATATCAGCTTATACCCAATAGACTTTGAGTTGCAGGTAGGTGGTAACAGAGTGAACTCGAGGAGTCCAGATAACGCAATGACTTGAGTGAATGAATGCAGCCAACAAACCTGCAGTTTGAAGATAGCGGTTATATAAAAGCGAAGGGATCCATTGATCCCTTCTTTAAATATAACACTACGCCAACGTTATTGAGCTAGTTACGCTCATCTCGGCGGCCAGGCACGCCTGACCAGATTCGCCGTACATGTACCGTAACTTCTTCACGGTCATGATAAAGTTGCTTGGCCTGAATATGCGCGTTGATGCCATTTTCTTTCAGTTGCTCATCCATCATTTCCAGATTCTCTGAAACAACTTCAAAACGCTTTTTCATCGGTAACTTCAGATTGAAAATAGCTTCACGGCACCACCCGTTAACTAACCACTTAGTGATAAGTTGGGTCACCTTGGCCGGTTTCTCGACCATATCGCATACTAACCAGTAAATATTGCTGCGCGTTGGCTCATATTTAAAACCATCAACGCGATGATGTGTTACCTGCCCGGTATCCATCAGACTTTGTGCCATTGAGCCATTATCAATAGCCTGAACCATCATGCTGCGCTGCACTAATTGATAAGTCCAACCACCGGGGCAAGCCCCTAAATCAACAGCATGCATACCACTGGCCAAACGCTCGTCCCATTCATCCGCGGGGATAAATACGTGGAAAGCTTCTTCCAATTTTAAGGTCGAACGGCTTGGTGCCTCTGAAGGGAATTTAAGGCGTGGAATTCCCATATAGAACGGCGAGTTATTGTTGCTATAAGAATAACCAACATAGCAACAACCAGAGGCAATAAAGAACACATGCACAACTGGACGATGAGGATTCTCACGGGCAGAGAGAATTTTCTGTTCACGCATAGCATTACGCAGCGGCACTGTCAGCTTACGACAGAACTTAAGTAACTCTTTGCTTTCATTAGTATCTGCAACTTCAACACGCAGTTCGCCCGCTTTTTCAATAACCCCCACCAACATGCCAACAATAGGTGAGACGCGATCTTCTGGCGGTAAATCTTTTAATAACTCACCCACCACCATCATCTGGCGGGCGAAGATCAATTCACGGAATGGGACTTCACGAATCAGACGATCCGCATCTTCCAATTGATAGCATTCAAACAACACATAACCGCTATTTTCTTTGACTCGCGCAAAGCCAAAGATCTCAAGTTGGGCTGCCTTAGCAGTAATCTCTGCCGCACACTCTTTCTCAAAGCCAGAGCGGCAATACAAAGCAATCTTATTATTCATGGCGTTCTGCCCTTTTTCTTAGACGCAGCGCGCCAATCAACATCAAAATCCATCCCGCCAGAAAACATACTCCGCCAATTGGCGTGATATATACCCACAATTTCAGGTGTGATAGAGCCAGGCAGTAGAGACTGCCGCTAAAGAGTAGTGTTCCAAGTGCTAACAAGGCTCCACTCCAATAAAACCAAATACTTATCTGCCGTTGCATGGCAACAGCCAGTGCCAGGATTGCCAACGTATGGAACCCCTGATACTCCAGCCCGGTACGAATCCAAGCCATCTCATTTGGCCCCAAAGAGGCATTCAATACATGGGCACCAAAAGCGCCAAAAGCCACATAGAAAAACCCGCTCAGGGCGGCAAATATCAGCATTAAACGACCATTCATCGTCATTAACCTTAAATTAGATAGAGTTATCGTTAAATCGCCTAGTGATAATCAAAATTAGTTGTCATAGCGAAAGCGTAACTTTTCCTGTTCGCTAGCAGCTCTTGCCAGTATCCACTGACGAAAGGCGGCTATTTTACCCAGTTCTGCCTGACTGTCATGACAAACCAGATAAAAAGCATTTTTACTTACCAGCACATCATTAAACGGACACACTAATCGCCCGGCTTCGATCTCGGACTGCGCCATCACGTTATTCACCAGCGCAATACCTTGCCCATGAACAGCGGCCTGAACCACCATCGCACTGTGGCTAAATATCGGGCCTTGTTGCACATTAATTTGTGGTACACCCAGTTGACGGGTATACGCCATCCAATCTCGGCGGGAAGTATCATGCAATAGGGTGTGATAAGCCAGATCTGATGGCACTTTTAACCCATGTTCGCCCATTAACAGGCTCGGTGCGCACACGGGAAGCAAGAATTCGGCATATAAACGTTCAGTGCGCAAGCCGGTCCAATTTCCTCGGCCATAAAATATCGCCACATCCACATCATCGGCAAGTTTATCTTCTTCACGGTCAACGGCTTGGATTCTGACATCAATACCGGGATAAGCCGCATTAAATCCAGACAGGCGAGGAACCAACCATTGGATAGCAAAACTAGGGGGAAGGCTGACGGTCAGGGCACCTTTCGCACTGCGCGCCTGTAATTTTCGCGTGGCTTCATTGATGGAAGTAAAAATCTCTTTGATATCGAGATAGTAACTCTGCCCCTCTTCGGTCAGTAATAAAGAGCGATTACGGCGACGGAACAGTTTTAGTCCAAGAAAATCTTCCAGTGACTTTATCTGGTGGCTAACAGCCGCTTGAGTGACAAATAATTCATCAGCAGCTTTAGTAAAACTCAGGTGGCGTGCGGCCGCATCGAAAACCCGCAGAGCATTCAGTGGTGGTAATCGTTTTGACATGAATTGGATACTTTTTTATAACGGCTCATCGCGAGATGAAACCCTTTGTTTACTTATTAGTTTTTGTAATCCGAGACATTATAAATTGTCCGTTGAGGATGTGCCAGTAAATACCTATAGTGACGGCACTTCCCAAGCCGGAACGAAAAGTAGGTTTAGTATCCAGGTACTGAAATGCTTTTGGCTTTGTGGTTGTGATGTTGTGTTTGCAAATGGTCTGGTGTACCAGACATAGTAGCCAAGCTACTGTTTTTTTTTCACTTCCTGTACATTTACCCTGTCTGTCCATAGTGATTTTATGCAGCACCGCAATTTTTGCGGTGCTTTTTTTTTGCCCTATTTTGGGGCTGACTTATGTTCAATAGACCTAAATGTAAGCGCCCGCTTTATATTGCACAGAGCAAAAGCTTAAATTTAAGTAGTACGAAGGGGATCAACTAATTACCTTCAGCCATCTCTTTCACTTCTGAACGATTAATTTGCTGCTCAGTGCCATTGGCATCGGTATAGCTTATCATCCCTGTTTCATCATCTACTTTAGGTTTACCATCAGCAACGATAGTGCGACCATCATTCGTGTGCATAACATAGTTGCTTGAACAGGCTGCTAAGGTAAAAGTGAGCATAAGTGCAGAAATTACGGCAGCTGTCTTTTTCATGGGTGACTCCTTGCAGATTAAAATGCTGAAAAACTCGTTTCCATTACCAGACAAATGGTTATGTCCGTTACTATTCAGCATAACTCGCTCATGTCATATTGCCAGCCATCAGGGTCATTAGTCGGCTGATTATGGGCAAAATGAGACAGTTCCGAAGCCAATTAAAGGATATAAACAACAATATGAAGGCTTTTAATCCAACAGATTTTCGCCAGGAATTCCCGGCAATCAACGACGAAATAATCTATCTGGACAGTGCAGCAACAGCGCTGAAGCCACGCGCCATGATTGAGGCTACTCAGCTGTTTTATCAGCAAGATTCTGCAACTGTGCATCGTAGCCAGCATCAATCGGCGCTATCATTGACTGTTCGTTTTGAAGAAACCCGCCAACAGGTAGCTGACTTTATCAATGCGCCGGATGCAGAAAATATCATTTGGACACGAGGGACAACTGAGGCCATTAACTTAGTAGCACAAAGCTACGCTCGGCCCCGTTTACAGGCAGGGGATGAAATCATTGTCAGTGAAGCAGAACATCATGCGAACTTAATACCTTGGCTTATGGTTGCCGAACAGACCGGGACCAAAATAGTTAAATTACCCATCGGTCCAGATAATCTGCCGGATTTACAGCAATTGCCACGGTTACTCAATAAGAAAACTCGGCTCTTAGCGCTGGGGCAGATGTCTAATGTGACTGGTGGTTGTCCGCAGTTGGCTCAGGCCATTGAACTCGCCCATCAGTATGACTGCATTGTGGTCGTGGATGGCGCACAAGGTATCGTTCATAGCCCCGCCGATGTTCAAGCTCTTAATATTGATTTTTATGCATTTTCTGCCCATAAATTATATGGACCAACTGGCATTGGTGCCCTGTACGGCAAATCTGAATTACTGAGCGAAATGACCGCATGGCAAGGCGGCGGGAAAATGCTGACACATGCTTCATTCAGTGGTTTTACTCCTCACGAAGTACCATACCGTTTTGAAGCGGGTACGCCCAATATTGCTGGTGTGATTGGTCTCTCAGCCGTTCTCAGTTGGCTCGAACATATTGATTTGGAAGAGGCCGAAGCTTATAGCCAAAGTTTAGCCACCTTAGCCGAGAATAAACTGGCTAACTTGCCGGGTTTTCGTAGCTTCCGTTGTCAGCAATCAAGTTTACTCGCGTTTACATTTGATGGTGTTCACCACAGCGATTTAGTGACGTTGCTCGCCGAACAAGGCATCGCACTGCGAGCTGGGCAACATTGTGCCCAACCATTGATGGCCGCGTTGGGTGTGAGTGGTAGTTTGCGTGCATCTTTTGCCCCCTACAATACCGAGAACGATGTTGAAGTCCTGTGCTCTGCAATCACCAAAACGCTCGCGCTATTACAAGATTAGGCGCTAACAGCTTATAATTTCGAATAATTTAACTAACCATAAAATGAGAAGATGATGATTGCTCCACACCCATTTGGCCACGATATTACCGCAGCTCATCTGCTTGAAACATTCAGTGCTCAGAAACAGTGGGAAGATCGTTATCGCCAGTTAATCTTGCTCGCCAAGCAACTACCACCACTGCCTGAGTCATTAAAGCAAAATGAGTTGGAACTCACAGGATGTGAAAACAGAGTGTGGCTTGGGCATGAACGCCTGCCAGACGGCAGCTTACATTTCTATGGTGACAGTGAGGGGCGGATTGTTCGTGGATTATTGGCAGTTATTTTAACGACTGTAGAAGGCAAAACTCCAGAGCAGGTATTGGCGCAAGACCCCTTGATACTGTTTGATCAATTGGGATTACGCCAACAGTTAAGCACTTCACGTGCCAGCGGTTTACAGGCGCTGGCACAAGGTGTCCAAACCATTGCCGAAAAATACACTAACTAATTGAAGTAACAAGATTATTTTGTTAACCGCACACATATACCTGAGTAGCTATTGTACCTGGCGTGCGGCTTTCGCCATCATTTTCTTCAATGCGTGTGAGACGGCGACAAAGCCAAATGTGGCGGTAACCATCGTCGCCGAGCCGAAACCTGAAGTGCAATCCATCTTCTTCGGCCCTTCAGCAGTACTACGGGATGCGCATACAGAACCATCACTTTGTGGGTAAACCAAGGGTTCGCTGGAGAAAACACAATCTATCCCCAATTTCCCTTTGCTGTTTTTCACCACATTGAAATCATTCTTCAGTCTTTCTCGCAATTTCGCTGCCAGTGGGTCTTGAATTGTTTTCGCCAGATCCACCACTTCAATGCGGGTAGGGTCGATTTGTCCACCTGCTCCCCCCGTCGTCACTACTGGGATTTTATAGCGACGGCAATAAGACAATAGCGCCGCTTTTGGCCTTACACTGTCAATAGCATCAATAACATAGCTAAAATTGTTATCTAAAAGTTCTGCAACATTATCTGCAGTAATAAAATCATCAATACAAGTTACTTTGCATTCCGGATTAATAGCCAGAATCCGTTCTGCCATCACTTCGGTTTTGGCCTGCCCAACATTGTGCCGTAAAGCATGGATCTGGCGATTAGTATTGGTAACGCAAACATCATCCATATCAATCAAAGTAATTGCACCAATGCCAGTGCGTGCCAATGCTTCTGCCGCCCATGAACCCACGCCACCAATACCGATGACACAAACATGCGCTTGTGAAAAAAGCGTCAGCGCCTGCTGTCCATATAGACGTGCTATACCACCAAACCGCTGTTGGTAAGCTTCGGAATAGGTTGTGCTCATCGACTTGTTACCTTCATAACCTTATTACCTTCACAACTTAGAAAAACAATACGAATGCAAAAGCGGCCCATTGGCCGCCTGAGAAAAATAAAAACCACTCTATTTATTGGCCCTGATTACTCACTAATAGAGACGGGTTTTCACCCGATGGCGCCGTTGCCTTATTACCTTGATAAGCCGTAAACAGTGGCCCACCACTTTGGGCATTTTTCAGCACCCAAACTCGGCCATAATGGTTGTAGAAACCAGCAGCTTGTCCTGCGTCGTGCCCAATCCCCTGATAAATATCAAAGTGTTGACCTTTAATTGCACCACCTACATCCAAAGCGACCATCAAGCGCATCTGGTACTGGCCGGTAAATTTCCCCTGATTATCCAACAAAGGGACTTCTGCCAGCAATGTGGTTCCCGGTGGGATCAGTGAACGATCTGAAGCGACCGAAGCTTTGGCAATCAATGGCACAGCGCTGGCACCTTTCACGGGCGCATACATTTCCGGTTTGAAGAACACAAAGGACGGGTTTTGCTCTAATAACTCTCTGACTTCAGCTTCACTGTGAGTTTCAGCCCAGTGGCGAATCGCTTGCATTGACATATCAGCTTTGGCAACTTCGCCGCGATCAATCAAGACCTTACCAATACTGCGATATGCATGGCCATTTTTACCCGCATAGCCGAAGAAGGTCAGAGGCCGGCCATCACCAAAATCAACATAGCCACTGCCCTGTACTTCCATCATAAAATTATCCACCAATGAATTGGTATAGGCGATAACTAAATTACGATTATCCAGAGCACCTGCATAAATAGCCGCCCGATCAGGTAAACGGCGCTTTCCTTTAGCTGGCATGCGGTAAAGTGGGTGGCGGAACTCACCTTGTGGAGTGTAACGCGCCTGAAGTACCGGGGTGTAGTAGCCGGTAAATTGCACGTTACCAAAATTATCGACCCCTTCCATCTGATAGGCATTTAACCCAAACAAACTTAATTTACTGGTATCAGCGCCTGCTAACATCCAATTTTGAACCGCATTGAAAGTATTGCTATTACGGTTATAGAGACCCGGTGAAGATTGGTTAATCACATTCACCTGATCAGAATAATCTTTTGCGTTGACTGGCTTACCTGTCGCGTTCGGCTCATTCACCAGTTCCAGTGATTGCTCCAGACGCCCATCCTTATATTGCTGCCCGCGATCTGTTGGGCGCGATTGGCAACCGGCCAATACAGCAATCATTATTCCACTCAGTAGGTATTTGCCCCAACGACTCGTCATTTCACGCCTTCTCTTACTTATTTTATCTACTGGCGAACGATAACAAACGCCTATAGATAAAGGAATCAGCAGGTGGAAAAAAATCCCCTTGGCATGGTTGTGGGGAAAAAGGAAACAGATAGTTGATAAATTAATCGAAAAACCCTATTTACCCTAATTAAGTGGCAAAACTACTTGCAACAGATCTCATCCAGAGTATAGTGCGCTCAATCGGACGCGGGGTGGAGCAGCCTGGTAGCTCGTCGGGCTCATAACCCGAAGGTCGTCGGTTCAAATCCGGCCCCCGCAACCAACCGATACTGGCTACCAGCAGTGTCATATGTCGTCCGATAGTCTTGAAAGTTAAGACGAATTAGGTAAAATAGATGCCCAGCTGTGAAAACGGCTAATGAAGTAAAGTAATAAATGTAATGACGGACGCGGGGTGGAGCAGCCTGGTAGCTCGTCGGGCTCATAACCCGAAGGTCGTCGGTTCAAATCCGGCCCCCGCAACCAATTACATTAAAAGCAGCAAAATAAAAAAGAGTATTAAGACGGACGCGGGGTGGAGCAGCCTGGTAGCTCGTCGGGCTCATAACCCGAAGGTCGTCGGTTCAAATCCGGCCCCCGCAACCAATTCTTAATCATCTTTATATCGCTATAAGACACCCTCAAGGGTGTTTTTTTGTTTCTGGCGTCCAATCGACGATAAACGTATCCCTAAGCAGGGCTATCCTAGTCCTGCTATATATCAGTCAATGACCATGTGCCAAAGACTAAAGCCGTGCCATCGCCCCACCATTAGCAAAATAAGCTTTGATACCCGCAAAGATAGACTCCGCAATTTGCTGCTGGAAATGGCTAGTTCGCAATTTTCGCTCTTCTTCCAAGTTGCTGATAAACGCCGTTTCAACCAAAATTGACGGAATATCCGGTGCTTTCAATACAGCAAAACCAGCCTGATCAACACTATTCTTGTGAAGCTTATTGATTTTCCCCATACGGTTTAGCACTTCTTTGCCAAATTTCAGGCTGTCATTGATGGTTGCAGTTTGCAGTAAATCAATCATGGTATGGTCCAAATAGCGGTCCCCACTCTTACTGACCCCACCAATCTGGTCGGCTTCATTCTGTGTTTGAGCCAAGAAACGTGCTGCGGTACTGGTTGCCCCCTTGGTCGATAATGCAAATACTGAGGAGCCTCTGGCAGCTCGATTAGTGAAAGCATCGGCATGGATCGAAATGAATAAATCTGCACGTAGCTTACGGGCTTTAGCCACCCGCACTTTCAAGGGAATAAAGACGTCTTCATTGCGGGTCATAAACACCCGCATATTTGATTCTTTCTTTATCAATGCCTGCAACCGCCGGGCAATTTGCAGCACAATATCTTTTTCGCGAGTTTTATTTCGACCAATAGCACCGGGGTCTTCTCCGCCATGCCCAGGGTCGAGCATGATAACAATGGGTCTATCTCGCCCTGCTTTACCCGCTTTAGGCGCTTCTGCGGGCAATGTGCGCTCCACATTGCCTTTATTGTAATCCTCTAATAACGCCAGCAGCGGGTCATCCTCTGCCGAGGTTGTCCCCTCTTGCGGATACAAATCGACGACTAAACGATTTTTGAATTCTGCAAAAGGCTTAAGCGTAAATAATTGTGGGCTGATGCTTTGCTTCAACTCCAGTACCAGTCGGACAGTGTTTTTATCAAACTGCCCTACTCGCGCCTGCTTTAAGTAAGGATCACCGGACTGTACTTGAGTGCTAATTTCTTTCAGAACGCTATTGAGGTGCACACCTTCTATATCCACCACAATCCTATCTGGGTTCGTCAAAGCGAACTGACGATATTTAAGTGGCGTATTGGATTCCAGCGTTACCCGGGTATAGGTTGAGGAAGGCCAGACCCTAACAGCAATAATATGTGAGGAAGCAGCAAATCCAACCCGGGTGACACTAAGCATCCAGGCTGCGGCAGCACCTTGTAGTAGACGGCGACGCCCAGAATTATGATTTGAATCTGCCATGTAACTCCAAAGTAACTACCAAAATATGAATAAAAATCGAACAAAAAAAATTAACGAGGAAAAACTTTAACTAATCGCCCCCCTGCTGTCATCAGAAAAACATTTTTATGTTATTCAATTTATTAATACACATGTGCCATACATATGCATTTAATAGCAATTTCCTGCTTGCCATCTTGATCAAAAAAGAATAAAAATACAAAAATATCGAATAAAAATTCAAAGAGGATCTGCCGTGAAGGAACGTAGTACTGAACTGGTTCAAGGATTTCGCCACTCAGTTCCCTATATCAATGCACACCGCGGCAAGACATTTGTTGTCATGCTGGGTGGCGAGGCGATTGAGCATGAAAACTTCTCAAACATCGTTAATGATATAGGGTTGTTGCATAGCCTTGGGATCCGGCTGGTCGTGGTATACGGCGCCCGCCCACAAATCGATGCCAATTTGGCACAGCACCACTACGAACCTATTTATCACAAGCATACTCGGGTGACCGACGCCCGCACGTTGGAAATGGTCAAACAGGCCGCAGGCCTATTGCAGTTGGATATTACGGCAAGATTATCAATGAGCCTGAATAATACTCCGCTCCAAGGCGCGCATATCAATGTCGTCAGCGGCAATTTTATCATTGCCCAACCTCTGGGGGTGGATGATGGTGTTGATTATTGCCATAGCGGACGCATCCGTAGAATCGACGAAGATGCTATTCATCGCCAATTGGATAATGGCGCTATTGTATTACTGGGGCCTGTTGCGGTGTCCGTTACTGGTGAGAGTTTTAATCTGACATCTGAAGAAGTTGCCACTCAATTAGCCATTAAACTCAAAGCCGAAAAGATGATCGGCTTCTGCTCATCCCAAGGGGTGACAGACAACGAAGGCAATATCATTTCAGAACTGTTTCCAAACGAAGCGCAAAAGCGAATTGAAGACCTGGAGCAAGAGGGTGACTACAATTCGGGGACAGTCCGTTTTCTGCGTGGAGCGGTGAAAGCGTGCCGCAGTGGCGTGCGCCGTAGTCATTTACTGAGTTATCAAGAAGATGGCGCATTAGTTCAAGAGCTATTCTCTCGTGATGGGATCGGCACCCAGATTGTGATGGAAAGTGCGGAGCAAGTTCGCCGTGCAACTATCAATGACATCGGCGGCATATTGGAATTGATTCGTCCACTTGAACAACAAGGTATTTTGGTGCGGCGTTCACGTGAGCAACTTGAAATGGAAATTGATAAGTTCACTATTATTGAGCGGGATAATCTGACTATTGCCTGTGCCGCGCTTTATCCATTCCCTGAGGAGCAAATAGGGGAAATGGCTTGTGTTGCAGTGCACCCGGATTATCGCAGCTCTTCTCGAGGTGAAATGCTCCTCAAGCGGGTCGCAAATCAAGCGCGGCAGATGGGCCTGAAAAAACTGTTTGTGTTAACTACTCGCAGTATTCATTGGTTCCAAGAACGCGGTTTTACCCCAGCAGAAGTTGAGGTTTTACCGATTCAAAAACAAGAATTGTATAACTATCAGCGCCGCTCAAAAATTCTGTTGGCGGATTTGTAGTCGGTCATTGATGGTGATGAGGGGGCAATAGCCCCCTTAGTATTATTTCTTCAGCGCATTCAAACGATCAACCAATCCACTAAGGCGAAGAGTTGGTGTGCGTATCGCATGGCTCAATACCGCCTCACTGCAATACAGCGTTAAGCGCTGTCGGGCGCGTGTTATCGCGGTGTAAACTAACTCTCGGGTCAACACTGGCATAAAAGTATTGGGTAATACCAACGCTGTATGCTCAAACTCCGACCCCTGAGACTTGTGCACGGTCATCGCATAAGCAGTTTCATGGCTAGGAAGGCGGCTGGGTTGTACTGATTTTATATTGCCGTCTGGCAACTGGAAATGCACTCGCAGCTCCCCCTCACCGTCAATTAGCGCAATACCAATATCACCGTTGAACAAACCAAGAGCACTGTCATTAAGCCCAATCATGACAGGCCGACCGACATACCAGCGCCCTGATGGCCCTACGGGGCGTTCAATTAAGCGCTTACGATGCAATAACTGTTCAACCCGCTCATTTAGCCCACTGACACCAAATGGCCCAGTACGTAATGCACACAATAACTGATAACGACCAAATGCTGATAACACATCAGCAGCATGCGCGCCGGTGGTCGCCAGTTGAAGATAGTGCTGATAACCAGTAGCACAGTCTTCCAGCAATGCCTGATACTCATCGGCGTCAGCGAGAGAAAAATGCTCGATATCAGAATGTGCCCCATTTAAAACGGATAATGCGTCCCGATATTTGCCTGCATTCACGGCCAAAGCAAGCTGCCCAATACCGGATTTTTCATCAAAACGGTAACTCTTGCGTAGCAAACACAAACTATCACGGACATTGACTGTATCGCTCTGCACATCACCAATAGGTATTTGACCCGCCAGCGTACAGCCTGTTAAGCGTGCTAATTGTGCCGCTCGAGTGCTGCTATAGCCTAATTCAGCAAAGCGACAAATATCGCCCAGTACCGCCCCCGCCTCAACGGAAGCTAACTGATCACGGTCACCAAGAAAAATCACCTGAGCCTTCTCTGGTAATGCAGCAATAAGCCGCGCCATCATGGGTAAATCCACCATAGAGGCTTCATCAACCACCAGCACATCAAGGCTTAATGGATTACCTTGATGATAACGTAGGCGCTGGCTGTTAGGTTGAGCCCCTAGCAAACGATGCAAAGTAGAGGCCTGTTCAGGAAATAACTTGCGCTCATCATCAGTCAGTGGAAGTTGCCGAATAGCGTTGCCCAGTGATTCGGTCAAGCGTGCCGCGGCTTTACCAGTGGGGGCTGCTAGTTGAATACGTAACCGTTGCCCTTGGCTAAGTTGTATCAGTGCGGTCAATAACTTTGCGACTGTGGTCGTTTTGCCCGTGCCCGGCCCACCAGAAATGACTGAAATTCGACGTGTGGCTGCGACGGCGGCGGCCACTTTTTGCCAATCAATTTCAGGGCCAGCCTTCCCAAAGAGGTTATCAAGGGTTTCTCTCAATAACGTTTCATTTACTACTCTGGTTTCGTTGATGAATGAAGCGGCATTATCACTGGCAATAAAGCGCACCACATCCCCCTCGTACTGCCACATCCGCTGCAAATACAAACGGTCATTATGTAGGACGAGCGGTGTTGGCTGCGATCCATCACTGACCGCAGGCGCGTTATTTAGTACTTGTGCCCAACGCAATTTATCTGGCGCTCCCGCCGCCTGCCATAGCGCTTGCGATAGCTCTGGTTGCCGCCCACCAAATAACTCATCCGCCTGTAAATAGCTTAATGGCAAGCACACATGCCCCGCCCCAGCTTCAGCACTGAGAATAGCGGCGGCTAATTGCAGCATAGGGTCATTATCAGCAGCTATCATACGTGAGAACTGGACATCCAGAGGACGTAGTAAATGGTCTCGAACAGCTTGCTCCAGTAGCATCATCATATTGATGTCCCCTCATCTACCGAGGTAAATCCACTGAATAAACTGTCCATTCCTTCAATCAACTCCTGCGCTGGGCGACAACTAAAAATGCCGTTACCCGGATGTTGCTTATCAATACCACGCAGGAAGAGATAAATGACGCCACCAAAATCACGTTGATAGTCATAGCTGGCTAACCGATGACGTAAATAGCGGTGTAATGCCAAGGTATAAAGCTGATATTGCAGATCATAGCGATGTTCAGCCATGGCTTGGGTCATCGCCTCCACGGTGTAAGCGCTGCTGTCTTCTCCCAGCCAGTTGGATTTGTAATCCAATAAGTAATACTGACCTTGCCAACAGAAAACCAAGTCAATAAACCCTTTGAGCATCCCACGGACTTGCTGAAAATCCAATACCGGGCACTGACGAGAGAGTGGATCGTAGTGTTTAATTAAGGTGTCTAACTCTCGGGCTTGTAGCAGCGTGTCAATGGGCAGATAAAATTGTAATTCCGCTTGTTTGCTCTGTGGTGTTAACTCCGCCAGTGTCACACCGGTTTCATTAAGTGGGACGTGTACAATGTCATTTAGCCACTGATACAACATAGGTGACCATTGCTCACCAAACCCTTGCTGCTGTAATTGTTCGGAAAGCCACTCCTGCTCAATGGGTTGACTAAAATCCAATGGCTCAAGCAAATCATGCAGGAAAGTCCCCGGTGCTGCGCCGCGAGGGAAAGTATGCGGGGTTAAATGGGGCTCGGTTATCAGTGCTTGCTCGCCAGCAGCATCGGTATCCAGCCGGGGTAATAACTCCTGTAAAGGCACATTCAATGCCGGTAATAGGCTATTTTTGCTGGAGCCATGCTGCTGTAGACCGGAATAACTGGTCACGCGCCAGTAATCTTGTATTTGTCGGTTAAAGTGACGAGCAGCAAGGGAAGGAACTTCCTCCGGCTGTGGCTGCCAAGGAGTCTCACTTAGTTGCCCGGCGGGTGAAACCGAGATATCCCCTCCAGCAAGTGTCGCCAGCTCTGTGAGTTTGTCGGCCAGATACTGTGCATCACCTGCTTTACCTTGTTGTACCAGATAGCCCAAGGCACTGAGGTGCATATCACTGTCGCCTTGCTTTTTTCGCCCGCCTTTAATCAGCGGAGCAATACCCACGCTACAATGATAAACCGCACGAGTGAGTGCCACATATAATAGCCGTAGGTCTTCCGCCAAGCGCTCTTCTTCCGCCAAGGCTTGACTCTCATCGTCGGCATTCAGATCCAATAATGCTTCAAAACTGTGGCGGTCATGATAGAGCACATCTTGCTGCTGACGAAAATTGCCCACGAAAGGCAGCCATACCAACGGATATTCCAGCCCTTTCGATTTATGGATAGTAATGACCTGCACTAAATGGCGGTCACTTTCCAAACGTAATTGTTGGTTATCTGACTGGTGATTTGGCTGTGCTATTTGTTGTGCTAGCCAGCGGATTAGTGCGTGCTCACTATCAAGTTGTGATGCCGCCTCTTGCAATAATTCCCCTAGATGCAACACATCTGTCAACCGACGCTCACCACCGGGGGTAGCAAGCAAATTTTCAGCTAAATGACGGCGGGCCATTATCTCACGTAGCATTGGCAACACGCCACGATGCTGCCAATGTTGGCGATAGCGATCGAATTCATCAACTAAAGCATCCCAAGCTCGCTCATCGTGGTTTAATTCATCCAACATTTTGGCATCCAGCCCTAAGATGCCGGTCGCCATAGCGCTGCGTAGTGCCCGTTCCTGCTCAGGGGCAAGCACCGCCTGCAATAACCACAGTAAATCTTTGGCTTCTGTCGTATCAAATACACTGTCACGATTGGACAAGTAAACTGATGGGATGGCTAATGCGCTTAGCGCATCACGCACCAAAGCCGCTTCTGCCCTGCTGCGTACTAATATGGTGATATCCGACGCCTGAACCGGCTTTGAGCTTTTACCCGTGACTAATTGGGCCAGCCCTTGCTGGCCTGCAGTTAACCATTCACGGATTTGAGCCGCACACTGGCGCGCCATTAATTGTTGGTATTCACTAACCCCAACACCTTCTCCCGGCTGTAACCAGAAAGATAGCGCTGGTTGTTTTTTCCCTTTAATTTCAAATGACAATTGACTATTTTTTTCAGCCGGTGTCACATTGATAAAAGGAATTTGTTCAAATAAGAAAGGAACATCGACCAAACTAAAAAGCCTGTTGACTGATTGCACCATCGGGAAAGATGAACGCCAGTTAGTCTCCAGTGTATAGTGGGCACTTACTTCTGAACGAGCACGAATATAAGTAAAAATATCTGCTCCACGGAAAGCGTAAATCGCCTGTTTAGGATCCCCAATCAGTAATAGGCCGCAATCGCTTTGCCCACCATAAAGAGTGTGGAAAATACGGTATTGTTGGGGGTCGGTATCCTGGAACTCATCAATCATTGCTACGGGGTAACGGGTACGAATGGTTTGCGCCAGT
Source organism: Yersinia vastinensis (assembly GCF_044905075.1). Classification (NCBI taxonomy): domain Bacteria; kingdom Pseudomonadati; phylum Pseudomonadota; class Gammaproteobacteria; order Enterobacterales; family Yersiniaceae; genus Yersinia; species Yersinia vastinensis. Next base: position 1,013,485 of record NZ_CP173260.1, on the reverse strand, counting down.
AGCTCCCCACCCGCTTGCTGTAATGCTGTATCCAGTTTACTGAGTAGGTCATCAAACCCCAATTCTGCTCGTTGCCGTTTCTCTTGCTGGACGCTAGTGCGTATTTCACTAATCGCTCGGGCTAAAATTAGATCCCTTAAGGTCAGCGGCTGTTCATATATCTGATCTATCGCACTGAACAAAGCATGTTGGGGGGCGGCCCCTTTTTTCGTTTTTTCAAATAATACTGACTGGCGAAATTTTTCCAGTTCTTTGGGTAATTGATAATCACCCGTTTCTTGTTCTGCCCAAATCCCGACTTTTTCTAGCCAATTAGGTAAATGTTTAGCGCTGTAGCTGCGTTTATCTACACCAGAGTGACTAATCAATGCCTCTAACTCATGAGCCGCGGTACGCCATTGCTCTTTAACTGTATCAATTTGCACCACGATTTGCTGATGTCGACTGAGTATCGTTTCATCATCACCCGGCGCTTGACGAAACTTTGGGGTCTCTCCCTGCAAATATGCAGAAAGGTCTTTGAGTAGAGCCTCTGGCCCGCTCCATTCCTGACTGACCGCTCGAGCGATAGCCAAGGGCAGTGGATAACAATGACGCCGCCAGAAATCAGCACAAGCTTGTCTACGTAGTGGTAGCTCATCCTGCACTAATGTTTGTTCAAATAAAATGCCGGACTCAAATGCATTGTTCGCCAGCATTCGCTGACAAAAGCCGTGAATCGTGTAAATAGCCGCTTCATCCATCTGGCGCTCTGCCGCTAGCAACTGTGCTGCGGCCTCGCCCAGATCGATAATTTCAGCTAATAAAGCTTTATGCATTGGATCATCACTGACTCCCCGCACGCACGCGATACGCAACTCATGAATATTGTCGCGAATTCGCCCTCTTAACTCTTCTGTTGCCGCTTCGGTAAAGGTCACCACTAAGATTTCCTCAACCATTAGGGGGCGTCGAAACGCAGCCTCCCCACCTAGGCCCAACAACAATCTGAGATAAAGAACCCCAATGGTAAAAGTTTTACCCGTACCGGCAGAAGCCTCAATCAGCCTCTCACCATACAAGGGGAGCGTTAGCGGCTCCAGCCGCTGGGGAGTGATTGATGTCATGGAGCCAATACCTTCTGCGGTAGGGTTGCTTGCAAGGCAGAGGTTGTTGGATAGGTTGTCCAACCCTTAAGCACTGCATACCCACCCGTTGTTTGTCCTAAGCCTTTAACTTGAGAAAGCAGCGCTAAGCCTTGCGGTTTGATGACGGCTTGCTGGAAGAAATCTGCCAACGCAGTGTTGGTCAAGAGCCTCACCTGAGCAATCATTTTCTCACGGCTATCAAACGCAAAATTATTGCGGTTAAAATCATTACTGTAACGGCTGGCTTCTTCATCCAGCGTTTGTGGGCGTTGCAGTAATTGGTTAATTAACCCCTGCTTATATTGCTCAAAATCTGCCGATTTCATGTCACGCAGGCGCTTTTCAGCCTGTGGATAGAAAGCCAAATAGCGCTGATAGAGATAATCAGGTTGCTTACTGTTACTTTGCAGCAAGAAGCCCAAGCCCCACTGCCGGCCAACCGACATTGGGAAGGCAAATACCGCATAGCCCAGTTGCTCTTCTGTCCGTAGTTGATCATAAAACCACGGCTGAACAATTTGCCCCAACAAGGCACTGTAGGCCATCCCTTTAATCTCGGTATATCCAGTCGGAATATAGACCGCTGCCAAAGCAGCATCAGAGCTGCTGCCAAGCCGTTCCATGTTAGCTAACTGAGCCTTATCAACCACCACATCTTCACCCGTCCACCAAGTGTTACCAGTGAGGCTCAGTTGTTTTTTCAACGACTCAGCCAGATCAGTTACCTGTTGGGCGGTCATATTGCCTACAGCCAGAACTTCCATTGCAGATTGTTTAAGCAAAGCATCACGGTAGGCCACAACATCTTGCACACTGATGGTATCCAACAATTTGCGCCGTTCAGTGCGTTCTGAGTAGGGAACATGAGACAGTAACTTAGCGGGTTGAATAGCCAGTTCATAGGCTTTGCCTTTCTCAGCAACTTCCAGTTGTTCGCGATACCAAGACTTAGCCTGTATGAGCTCCTCTTCTGTTGGTGTAAACCCGGAGTAACCCTCCATTAAGGAGGTCAGCAGCTGTGGCATTCGCTGTGTGAAACCATTTGCGCTGACATACAGACCATTGTTCGGTGCAGTCGAGAAGCTTATCCCCCCGATAGATGCCTGATAACTCAATTCATCGAGTGACAGGCCAGCAAGATAATCCGTCAAGGCAAACAATACCTGATGACGAGCGGTATCCGATGCATGAGGATTGCGAAAAGCTACTGAGATATCGGCTTTCGGTTCGTCAGCAAAATACTGACTTGGCATATAAAACACTCGCAAGCCGGGTTGTTCTGCCACTTTCTGTGGCCGGGTAATATTTTTGTCAGCTTTAATTAAAGAGAAGCTATCCGGAATGTAAGGGTTCAGTGCGGGTAAGTTCAGTTGGATACCTTTCCCCAGCGTCTGCCATTCTTGCATTTCTTGCGGAGTGATTTTATTCACCTGATAGGGGGCATCAACGAAATAAGCGACTTTGTTGTGCGGTTCATCAGGGCTAACAAACCAGATACGGGCATTTTCTGGCGTCATTTCAGCCAGCCGAGCTGCAATGGCTTTAGGATCGTACTTATCAGCCAGATAAGGCGCGTCTAGCACATGTGCTACAGGTACTCGTAGCATCATATCCACCAGCCACTCAATGTAATCCATGTCCCGCGTAATTGAGGGGTAGCGGAAGTCCAGATTCAAGACATGGGCGATTTCATCAAAATAGCTCTGTTTAATGCCCTCTTTGTGCAGCAAGTTGATGTAATCAAAAATGGCTGCTACGACGACATCACGCTGCGCCAAGCCTTTATCGGTGAGTGAGACTGAAATGGAGAATACACCGCCATTTCTGTCAACCATGGGGTCTGCACCGGCATTAATTGCCTCTGCCAAACCTTGTTTTTGTAGCCAGTCAGACAACGTATCTTTGCTACGATTGCCAATCAAATAGCTAATATAGGTATCTGTTTTGCTACGGAACTCTGCACTGTTGTTTTCAATGCGAAACTCTACTTTTAACTGCTTACGAGGCTGGGCCGGGACATAATGGATAATAATGCCAGTTTGATCGGGAGTGACCGCCGGGACTGTAATCGGCGGTACTGTCGCATCTCTATTTGGAATAAGGCCGAAAGTATCAGCCGCTAATTGCGCTAACTGCTCCAAAGGCTGATTACTATACAGTACAGCCACCATCAGATTGGCAGAGTAGTAACGATGATAGAAACTCAGTAGCTCATCATGTAATTTGCCATCTGGCTTGTCTTTAAGGGTGTCTAGATTACCGCCAGAGAAACGTGCGCTCGGGTGCGCTGGATTAAGAGTTTCAGCATTAACCTGTGCCATTCGCATGCCGTCTCGGGAGCGGGCCATCGTTAATTCAGCATTCACCGCATTACGTTCACGATCAGCATTAATCGGGTCTAACAGTGGTTCAGCAATGGCATCGGCCAGACGGTCAACCGCTGGGGCCAAGGCATCATTCTCAATTTCAAGATAGAAGGCGGTTCGATAAGAGGCCGTGCTCGCATTATGGCTACCGCCATGTTTCTTCAAAAACTCAGAGAAACTGCCGGGTTCAGGGAAACGCTTAGATCCCATCAGTAACATGTGCTCTAAATAGTGAGCTAAACCCAGTTGGTTATTGGGATCTTCCAGTGATCCGACAGGTAATGCAACAGCCGCCAAAGACTTTGGTGCTTGTTCATCAGAAACAAGCAGTACAGTCATACCATTAGGCAATTTTATTGCCTGATATTTGCGCAGATCATGTTCACTTTTGTGAATAGCTTCTGCCAGTGGTTGCCATGCAGGTGTTTTAGCCCAACTCAGTGGAGCTAACAAACCCAATAAGAAAAATATGCCAATGAACCGGGCAAACTGTTTATGCATTCCGTTTCTCCCCTAACCCCTAAAATCGCCGCTAAAGCACATACCCGGCTTCTTGTATTGAATAGCTTGCTTTGCTAATGAGCAATTCTCACGCCTTATTATGACGGGCTATCGGTAATAAATAACGTTCAGTTTCGTGTAATATCATGTCGAGATGTTGGTTATCCATCAGGCGGAAAACCCTTTGTATATAGTGATCCTCACCTTCACCAGCGATCCGCTGATCACCTTGCCACGCTTGTAACAGTTTCATCCGGGCTTTCGTTTGTGTTTCTTCATCCCACAAGATCTGGCCAGACTCACGATCAAAGCATTGGCTCAACCATGCCCAACCACTTTTGCTCAACAGAAGCAGAGGTTCGCACATGCCTTGCTGATAGCCGGTAATGAGTTGCTGCAAATATTGCCGAGCTTCGTCGGCACTCAGACAAGGATAGCGCCACCCGGTTCCTTTACGCCCATACATCCGGCTTTCGCCCTCTCCCCCCGCCGCGCAATACACTAAATGCTCAATCCATAACAAAAGTCCATCGACAGCAGTAAGTGCCGCAGGCCGCCAACGAATTAACCCATCCTCCTGAATCTGATGAATCCATCCGGTAAGCGTGGTTTCACCCAATTCAATATTCAACTCAATACTCTGGTTCTCTTTACGTTCGGCCCGAATTTGTTCTGCCAATGGCACCATTTCTTCTTGCTGGCTTTCCCAATACAGCTCACCAAAGGCACCATAAGGAAGACTGCCTGCCGCGCGGGCGCGGGAGAACACCGTGGTGATGTCACTGTCCTCTATCAGAGCATTGAGCAACTGAGTATTAAACTGGTAGCGATTAAGATTATCTAAGGTAAATGGCTCTTCATCGGGTAGCTCTGTTTCTTCAATCACAAAGTTAACCCCTAAGCGCAGTTGGAAGAATGCTCGAACTGGATGACGATAGAAGCGAATTAATTCATCCAATGTGATTTCAGGTAAGTGTTCGGGCGGTAATGGCCGATTAAATTGTGGATGTGCCTGCCCTTTAGACTCAGCAGAGGGCAGCCATTCCGCAGCATAACTCTGCAATTCACTGCCTTGAATAAAGTTTTCTGCGGAAAATGGCATCCGAGCATGCCAGCAGAGTAAATGGCGGATAACGCGCTTGGCACTTTCATCTGCACTGAGTGCTTCATCTCCCGGCAAATGATAGCTTTGTGAGATATATTCAATCAATTCACTGACCAGCACTGAAGGGTAGCGCTTGCTGTTGTCTTGAATAGAACGCCCGATATAACTGATATAAAGCTGTTGCTGAGCAGAGAGCAGCGCTTCAAGGAACAGATAGCGATCATCGTCACGACGGCTACGATCACCGCGGCGAACCTGTTTTGCCATTAAGTCAAAACCCAGCGGCGGCAGTGTTCGTGGGTAGACGCCATCATTCATTCCCAATAAGCACACGACTTTAAATGGGATGGAGCGCATCGGCATCAATGTACAGAAGTTGATCGGCCCGGCGAGGAAGCGTTGGCTGATTCGCTCATTATCCAAACGCGAAGCCAGTTCATCACGCAACAGATTCAGTGGCACGATATCGGGATATTGGGCAGCAATACCGTAGCTGATAACTTTCTGCCATTGCTGTTCAATCAAAACCAAAACGGCTTCTGTTTCTGCATCGGACTCGAAGAAGGTGTCCAATAATTGACGACAAAGTGGTAACCATTCGCACAGCGCACGAGGTTCACTTAATTGCTGTCGCCACTGACTAAGTTGCATCAACATATCAGCCAATTGCCCGGCGAGTTCTGCGGCTAGACCGCTAGATTCGTCATAAGGCAGAACCCCCTGCCAATCCCCCGCGGTGCTGTCCATGGCGTAACCCAACAACATGCGAGTTATACCAAACTGCCAAGTATGTTGGCCGGTTGCAGGCAGGGACAGCTCCCTCACATTGTCATCATCCAATCCCCAACGGATACCTGACTCCCCAACCCACTGCCGCAAGCGGCGTAATCCATCTTCAGTAATACTAAATTTGTTCGCTAAGGCGGGGACTTCCAACAATGCTAATACTTGCTCAGATGTGAAGCGGCTCTGAGGTAAATCCAATAGCGTAATGAACGCCTGGAGCGCGGGATGGGCCTGACTGGCTTTACGGTCAGAAATCGCAAACGGTAAATAGCGATCCCCTGTAGCATTGCCAAATGTGGCCTGAATATAAGGGGTATAACTATCGATATCCGCCACCATCACGATGATGTCACGTGGAGTCAGTTCTGAGTCAGTTGCTAATAATTTCAATAGATTATCTTGTAGAACTTCGACTTCGCGTTGCGGACTGTGGCAAACATGCAGACTGAGTGAGCGGTCACTCAGTTGTAATTCTCGTTTCTGGTCACTGCGGGCTAAGGTTTCCGGTGTGGTACCAATAATGGCGCTATCTTCTAATTCCAGCATATCGTGCTGAATACCATGCAATAAATTATCCGGATCGATATCAACAAAAGCATGCACCTCTTGGATCTCATCAACCTGAGACAATAAATACATATGATCTCGCCCAAGCCGGCCCCATGAAGCCAGTAGCGGGTTACTCAGGTCTTGCTCACCCTCAGCATTAAATAGCTGTTCTGCCTGTTCAGGGTGCCGAAATAGTTTTACGTCTATCGACTCACGGTAATGTCTGCGTTTGCGGCTTTGCAGTTTCGCCAAAAAGGCATAATCCTGAATATCACCCCAGAAATAACGGCATGGGTTAGTAAACATCAGGTGGATATCAATGTGTTTACCCAACGCTTGCAAAGCCTGTAAATAGATAGGGGGCAATGCAGATATGCCGCAAATAAATACCCGTTTGGGTAGCCCTGCTGGGCATACATCAGACTCGAGTAGGGTGCGGATAAAACGCTGATATAGATTGGCGCGATGCCATTCCGGTTGCTCCAACTCACGGGTATAGCGCGTAAGCTCGACCCACAATAAGGCTTGCCACTGCTGGGCATCGTCCAAATTGTCAATCAGTTGACCACGCTCCCAGCTCTCAAGCCACTCTGGACGATACACCAAATATTGGTCAAAAAGGTCAGCTACACGGGCGGCAAGTTGATGAATTTTGCGTTTATCACCATCATCACTTAAATAGCGTTTCATCGGAGAGAATGCCGGATTTTCCAATAAATCAGGCAGTAACCACATCAGCTTCCATGTCATTGCATCTTTACTAAATGCACTTTCCTTCGGGATCCCCGGTAATACACGGGTAAACATCTCCCAGATAAAGGTTGCGGGCAATGGGAATTCAATATTGGCTGCAATGCTAAATTGCTGTGCCAGTTGCATTTGCAACCATTGCGCCATTCCAGGGCTTTGAACCAGCACCACTTCTTGCTGGAAAGGGTTATCCAACGGCTCTCGTTCTATCAGCGCGGTGGTGAGCGCTTTGAGCAAATCCAGTTGATTAGAATGATAGACCGTGAACATGACAACTCCCTTTAGGCACAGTGGAAAATATCCATAAATGATTAAATCAGCTCATTATCACTTTCGGATGCATCCTGAGGTTTAATACTCTAGCTTGATAATAAGTGAGCGCAATAGGTTATCTTCATTATCCCGCTTTCGCGCCTGATGCCGCATGAGTGCTCACCTCTCTAAGAACAAAACCAGCGACTTAATTTTGCCCGTCGTGTTGGTGGTATTGTTAGCGTAAAATTAAGCTCCGTACACTCCCCATCAACCCTAGCCATCGATTGCTGATAGTGCCAGTTAGGTGCCAATTCAGAGTTCAACTGCTTTGAGGGGATATTATCTGCTCCACTCTCAATATGTTGATTAAGCCAAGACCATGCCTGGCGCTGTTGCCATAAAGCGGAGAACCCTTGCAAAAGCGCCTGATGGTATTGCAGTAATCCCAATAGTGAAACCGTGAAAAATAATGCAGCAATAAGCACTTCCGGCAAACTAAACCCCTGTTGCCCATGTGGGTGGGATGAGGATTTAGCCAGTAGGCGCGGATAAGGAGCTTTCAGTAAATACAAAATTGGTCATCCTTGTCAGGGCAAAAATCCAACCAACCATGTGGGGCCTTAACCAATTGATAGCCATCATCATGATCTTTCTCTGTATGCAGTTTGACGCGTTGATACAGTATCAACGGGATATTAAAACCTTGGCTCTCGCCCCTGAGGATAAAATAACCAGCCAGTGAAGCCGGTTTAAGGCAGGCTTTCAAACCATATTGTTGATGCTCATTGCATAACCAAGTAGCCCCAGCTCGCCACGGCATAGCAAATACCCAGCGCTGCTTTATCCCCCAATTCAATGATGATGTCGCCTGATTAAAAGCCCTTAAATGGTGCTGCTCCTCAGCTGTAATTTGCTGAATATTATCTAATTGCCGGTGTAACGCTGACAGCAGAAACAAACCAAGGGCAAAAAGTGTGGCGACGGCAGCCAAGGTGCTCGCCCCTTGTTGACGATTCAGTTTCATAGGTTATTGCCGCGAATCGTATAAGTGAGCTGATGATGAATTGCCGGATTACCCGTTCGTTGCCCGGCCAACTTCACCCTATAAACCTTTCCTGAGGTTAGCTGAGACCAGTGATCAACAGAAAAGTGTGTAACCGTAATCTCTTGCGGATCAAACAGTTTTTCCCAACCACGGCTCGAACAATTCAATTCACCGCGCTGGCCTTCTAATGCTTTATTGCGTAGGCGATAACCAAAATATTCAGACTCCGAATGTTTCTCCCCTTCCCATCGGCCATTACGGTTAAGGTCATAAGCCATAATCAAACACGAATTTGTTGTTTCTCCCGGATAATGATGTGTTGTCATCGCTTTTCCCTGACACTCACCATGACAAAACCCTGCCCGTCGCAGATCTTTTTCCAGCGCAGCCATAACCTGACTTAGTGCTAACTCCAGATGGTAGTGTTGCTGCAATAGTGAAATTTGCCGATGCAATTTAGGGAAGGCCTGCGTCGCGGCCATCATAATCAAGCTACCTATACTCAATGCCAGCATCATTTCCGGCAGGGTAAAACCCGTCATATATCTCGGTAAAAAATGGCCTGATATTACTGACTCTTTGGTTATTATTGGCATACATGAATACCTGCCATCGATTGTTCTTCACTGCACAGCCTCATCCGCCCACGGCTGGAAATAATCAGTCTGATGCGCCCAACGGGGTTACTGAGGATGATATTCCCTGCTTGTGCCGTGTTCCTCACACCAAAGAAACCTATTTCTTTTTTCAAGGCAATCGTAAGAACCACATCAGGATAAGGGGGGATAAATATTGAGTTTGTGATTGAAGAACAGTGGGTTAAAGGTTTATTACCCCTACCTAAGCACCCCCGCCCATTAGGCTGTACCCATAATAGTGCCGTGTAGTTACCACGATTAGCCCCTGCCTGCATGTGCGTTAAGAAGGCCAGTAACTGCCGAGCGCTATCCACGAGCCTCTCTCGTTGTCGATAATGATGCCAACTTTGCGCTCCCCATGTGGCCATTGCTCCAACCAATGCAATAACCAGTAGTAGTTCAATAAGGCTGATACCTTTTTGTTTTATAAGGGCATTATTCCTTATAAGACGTAGGGAATATTGTGATGTATTTATTTTCATCCCGCGAGTTTACGGCGCTGGAATTCAAATTCCAGCCACGGGTTATCAAGCTTAGGAAAGGTGCGCAAAACTTTATTTATGACGACAGAAATTCAGCAAAGCTTGCGGGGTGGCTCGCAATTATTACCAAAGGTGAGGAGTCGGAGTCGCTCAGAAGTGAAGTAGTGAAGTAGTGAAGTAGTGAAGTAGTGAAGTAGTGAAGTAGTGAAGGATAAAAATATAAAACCGGAGCCATCACAGCTCCGGTCAGAATCAGCAATATCTAGATAGCAACGGGAGCTTTGATTCCCGGATGAGGATCGTATCCTTCAATTTCAAAATCATCAAAACGATAATCAAACAATGACTCAGGTTTACGTTTGATAATCAGCTTTGGCAATGCCCGTGGTTCGCGGCTCAATTGCAGCTGTGTTTGCTCCATATGGTTGCTGTATAGGTGCGTATCGCCCCCAGTCCAGACAAAATCACCCACGTCCAAATTACATTGCTGCGCCATCATATGCACCAGTAATGCATAGCTGGCAATGTTAAATGGCAAGCCAAGGAACACATCGCAAGAGCGCTGATACAACTGGCAAGACAACTTGCCATCAGCAACATAGAACTGGAAGAAAGCATGGCAAGGCGCCAGTGCCATTTGATCCAGCTCACCCACATTCCACGCAGAAACAATGATACGGCGGGAGTTAGGGTCTTGCTTCAATTGCTGCACTACATTGCTGAGTTGGTCAATTTTACGGCCATCAGCAGCCCCCCATGCACGCCATTGCTTGCCATACACCGGGCCAAGTGAGCCGTTTTCATCTGCCCATTCATCCCAAATTGAGACGTTATTCTCCTTCAGATAAGCAATATTGGTATCGCCATTAAGGAACCATAACAGCTCATGGATGATGGAGCGCAGATGGCAACGTTTGGTGGTCACCAGCGGGAAGCCGTCTTGTAAATTGAAACGCATCTGATGCCCAAAGATAGATACAGTCCCGGTTCCGGTACGGTCATCTTTAGGTGTGCCTTCTGCCAGCACTTTTTTCATCAAATCCAGATACTGTTTCATGTTACCTCACGAAAGTTGTTGCGTAGGACGGCGATACGCCCAAATCATCATAATGATACCGGCCAGAATCATAGGTACAGATAATATCTGCCCCATGCTGATCACGCCGTCGAACAAACCAAGTTGCGCATCTGGCTGGCGGAAACATTCCACGATAATACGGAACACACCATAGCCAATCAGGAACAAGCCGGAAACACTGCCCATCGGACGCGGCTTACGTATAAACAGATTCAGGATGATAAACAGCACCACCCCTTCAAGGATCATTTCATACAGTTGTGAAGGGTGGCGTGGCAATACACCGTATTGATTGAATATCGCCTGCCATTTTGCGGGATCGGCAGCAACAATCGCAATATCTTCACCACGCGAGGTCGGGAAGAGCATTGCCCACGGGGTATCGGTGGTCACTCGGCCCCATAATTCGCCATTGATAAAATTCCCCAGACGACCGGCACCTAGACCAAACGGAATCAAAGGCGCAATAAAGTCAGCAACTTGGAAGAAATGGCGCTTAGTGCGGCGGGCGAACCACAGCATCACACAGATAACACCAATCAGGCCGCCGTGGAATGACATGCCGCCATCCCATACCTTAAACAGATACAGTGGATTATCGAGGAACATCGGCAAGTTATAGAACAGGACATAACCGACACGCCCACCGACAAACACCCCAAGGAACCCGGCGTAAAGGAGATTTTCGACTTCTTCTTTGGTCCAGCCGCTACCGGGCTTATTGGCCCGACGAACTGCCAGCCACATGGCGAAGACAAAACCCACCAAATACATCAGGCCATACCAATGAAGGGAAACTGGGCCAATGGAGAAAATGACCGGATCAAATGTTGGAAACGCCAGATAGCTATTGCTCATCTATCACCACGAAATGTCTATTGTTCTTGCCCAGTTAGGGCTACAGGTAGCGCATAATAGCATAGGGCAGAGTGTGTCTGGAAAGCCGCTTGGAGAAAAGTTCTGTAAACAATGCTCCCCTGTACAAGAGAATCCTTGGCTCAACGCAGTGACTCGGGTAAACAAGAGCAGCCAACAGCGCTAAGGAAAAAGAATTATTTCCCGCCTCGGATTAACCCGCCCAGCCCTCTTCGCTCCATAAATGCTGCCGTGAGATGGCGCACGTCCGTCGTCATTTGAGCGGCTAATACTCGCTCGGCTAAGGCTTGTGCATCCGCTAACTCGATATTGCGCAGCAAGTATTTAATTCGTGCCACACTGCGGCCATTCATACTGAGATTACGATAACCCAGCCCAATCAGTAATAACGCGCCCATAGGGTCACCGGCCATTTCACCACACAAACTCACCTGAAGACCGGACTGTGTCGCTTGAGTCAAAATATGACGGAGCACTTGCAACACCGCAGGGTGTAGGCTGTCATAGAGTGAAGCCACACGGGTATTATTGCGATCCACCGCCAGCAGGTATTGTGTTAGGTCATTGGTGCCAACCGAGATAAAATCCACCCGCGATTTTAGGTAAGGCAGCATGAAAATCATCGCCGGCACTTCAACCATCACACCCAATTTAGGCTGTGGCAATTCATAACCCAGAACTTCCTGAACTTCACGCCCGGCGCGGTCAATGAGGCGTTTTGCTTCATCGACCTCTTCCAGGCTGGTGACCATCGGTAATAAAATACCTAAATTACCGGTTCCTGCATTAGCCCTAAGCATCGCTCTGACTTGGATCAAGAAGATCTCCGGCTGATCCAGCGTAACGCGGATACCACGCCAACCTAGGCAAGGATTCTCCTCGCTGATAGGCATGTAAGGCAGCTGTTTATCGGCACCAATGTCCAACGTTCTTAGCGTGACCGATTTATTGGGATAAAGCTGCAACATACCTTGATACTGTGCGACTTGTTCTTCTTCTGATGGGAAACCACTTTGCAGCATAAAAGGGATTTCGGTACGGTACAGACCAACACCATCAACCCGCCCACCCAGTAGCTGTTCATGCTCCGGGCTAAGACCCGCATTAAGCATAACCTGAACTCGCTCACCACTTTTCAGGGCTGCCGGTTGTTCAACATCATCTTCCGCCAGTTTACTCAGCTCGATCTCTTCAGTAACCAGCCGCTGATACTCTTTAACCAGCACTGGCTCAGGATCAACCAGCACCTCGCCACGATAACCATCGACAATCAAGAGACGCTGATTAAGCAGCGAAGGTTGAATATCCGCACCCATTACGGTCGGTATCCCCATGGCGCGCACTAAAATGGCGGCATGAGAGTTAGCTGCACCGTCTCTTACCACCACACCCGCCAGACGATCCTGCGGGACCTCAGCTAATAGCGTGGCAGTTAGCTCATCGGCCACCAGAATAAAGCGCGCGGGCCATTGACTGGCCCCTGAGGTGCTATCATCGAGATGGAATAACAAACGCTGGCCCAGTGCGCGTAAATCACTGGCACGCTCGCGCATGTAGGTATCTTGTAGGCTGGCAAATTGTGCGGCAAATTGCTCAACCACCTGCTTAACCGCCCACTCAGCCACAGAACCGGCATCAATTTGGGCGAAAAGCTCGCGTTTTAGGCGGGCATCATTGAGCAAGTGAGAATAGAGATCGAAAATTGCCGCGCTCTCTTTTTGTGAGCTGGCGGCAAAGCGCTTACTGAAACGGCGGAATTCAGCCGCAGCCTCTTCCAATGCCTGAGTCAGACGTTCACGCTCCAGAGCAGGATCGAGTGTCGAAGCTTCATAAACTAAATCGAGGGAAGGCTGTGAAGTATCTTGCCAGCCTTCAGCTACCGCAACGCCGGGGGCTGCAGCCAGTGCGCGGATTCGGGTTTGGCGGTATTGACCAAAAATCGCATTAAGCTGAGATTGAGACAGGATGCCAGCCAGTTGTGTCGCCAGCGTGACCATGAACGACTCTTCGCTCTCATCAAACTGACGATGCTCACGTTGCTGAACCACCAGCACACCAAGTAATTGGCGGCGATAAATAATAGGCACCCCGAGAAACGCACGAAAGCGGTCCTCTTTAACTTGGGGAACATATTTAAAGCTAGGGTGGCTCTGTGCATCAGCCAAGTTAATTGGCTCGGCCAAACGCCCTACCAGCCCGACGATACCTTCGTCAAAAGCCAGTGTAATAGTGCGACCACGGGGTTTTTTCAAACCCCGTGTCGCCATCAGGTAATAACAACGGCGGTCATTGTCTGCCAGATAAATCGAGCAGACTTCCGTGTCCATCGCCAGACAGGTTTCATTGACCAACAGCTCTAACGCATCCGTTAGGCTGGTTGCCATCGCCACTTTCTCAACTATTTCTCGCAAACGCGTGAGCATGATCGGCTTAACTTAACCTCTTTTACGGCGATAAGCGGGCGGCACCCGTGGCGGAGCGGCCTCCTGCACAGGCATTACGGTTGGCGCAAACTCTTTCATTACGCGACGATAAACATCACGTTTAAAAGACACCACCTGACGCACCGGATACCAATAACTGACCCAGCGCCAGCCATCAAACTCCGGGGTACTACTGCGTTGCATGTTGATATCGGCTTCATTACACATTAACTGTAGTAGAAACCATCGCTGTTTTTGGCCGATGCATACCGGCTTTGTATCCCAACGCACCAAACGCTTTGGTAATTTGTAACGTAACCAGTTACGAGTTGAAGCCAGAATTCGGACATCCTTTTTGTTAAGTCCTACCTCTTCAAAAAGTTCGCGATACATAGCCTGCTCTGGCGTCTCTCCGGGGTTTATTCCCCCTTGAGGAAACTGCCAAGAGTGCTGACCATAACGCCTGGCCCACAACACTTCGCCCTGCCGATTACAAATTACAATACCCACGTTCGGGCGGTAGCCATCATCATCGATCACCGGACTACCTCGATAAGCTTAATACTCAAAGATACCCTGATTGTTTCACACTAGTAACAGGCGGTAAACCACTGCTTATCCGCCAGCAAAACCTGACAACTTTGGGATAACTCACAGATATTAGCAAAGTTATAAACACCCTAGGGGCTACTTGCTCTATTTTATTCACTTTTTCTGTGGATATAGGTGTGCAGAACTCTAGGGAAAAGCAGGTACAACTCATTTTAACGTTATTATACGCCAAAAATATAAAAAAAAATAAATGATTAATTTCAATAAAATAACAGGTTTCCCACAGGTATCCACCCAACAAAAATGTGATCTATATCCGTTTTAGATCTGGCACTGGCTAAAGATCCATCAATGTGGTTTTTATCCACAGATAATGGGGTAAAGTTATGCAAAAAAGAGTGAAACTCGCAAAAAAACCTGCCGTCAAGGCTGTAAATTGAACCAGTGATCGTGATTTACTGAGGTTATCCCATAAATCTGTGGATAAATAGGTGTAAGATCCTGTTCATTATTCCTGTCAACAAGTGCACAAGATAGTCAGAATAAAAGCATTTCCTGAGCGGAAGGAAAGAAAACTTCCGTTAAATCATGCTATTATTCATTTCTGCCGTACTGAACAACAATACATCTACAGTCACTTTTAT
Organism: Yersinia vastinensis; assembly: GCF_044905075.1. Classification (NCBI taxonomy): domain Bacteria; kingdom Pseudomonadati; phylum Pseudomonadota; class Gammaproteobacteria; order Enterobacterales; family Yersiniaceae; genus Yersinia; species Yersinia vastinensis. The sequence continues at coordinate 998,308 of NZ_CP173260.1, read as the reverse complement.
TTCAGCTTGTTTTTTAACCGACTTTAGCAGGTTTTTATCCATGTCTGTTTATTCACTGCCTCCAGCACCACCCACTGATGAACATCAGCTTTTACAGCGTGCTCAAGCGTTGTCAGGTTTTACTCTTGGCGAACTAGCGGCTCAAGCGCAATGGGTTATTCCGGCGGACCTAAAACGTGTAAAGGGTTGGGTTGGCATGTTGTTGGAGTTTTATCTGGGAGCTAGCGCCGGCAGTAAACCTGAACAGGATTTTGCGGATATCGGTATCGAGCTGAAAACGATTCCTATTAGTGCGCAAGGTAAGCCACTGGAGACAACTTTCGTCTGCGTTGCCCCGTTGACGGGCAACAGTGGTATCACTTGGGAAAGCAGCCATGTGCGACACAAGTTAGCCAGAGTATTGTGGGTGCCTGTGGAAGGGGAGCGACAAATCCCCTTAGCTGAACGCAGAGTCGGCGCGCCCTTACTGTGGAGCCCGAATGAAGAAGAGGAAGAACTGCTGCGACGCGATTGGGAAGAGTTAATGGATCTTATCGTTCTGGGAAAAGTCGAAACCATTACTGCACGCCACGGCGAAGTATTACAACTGCGCCCGAAAGCGGCCAACAGTCGTGCACTGACGGAAGCCATTGGCGAGCAAGGCCAGCCTATAATGACGCTGCCCCGCGGCTTTTATCTGAAAAAAACGTTCACAGGCCCAATGTTAGCCCGACACTTTTTACTGTAACGCAGAATTCGCTTATTGATTGTCTGGCAACAATAGCAATTACCTAGGATATGTACCGATTAATAAATAAAAGCGTATAATTGTATTTTTGTGTTTCCGTAAGGTGTGTAGGCGCAATGTTTGAATGGATTGCCGATCCAAATGCCTGGTTGGCGCTGGGCACGTTAACTATTCTCGAGATTGTTCTTGGGATAGACAATATAATCTTCCTCTCTTTGGTGGTCGCAAAATTACCCAAAGCACAACAGAACAAAGCCCGCCGTTTAGGTTTAGCGGGGGCAATGCTCATGCGTCTGGCACTGCTTGCCTCTATTGCCTGGGTTATTCGCCTAACTGAACCACTGTTTACTGTGGCCGGTCACGGTGTCTCTATGCGGGATCTGATTCTGCTGCTCGGGGGGCTATTCCTGATTTGGAAAGCCAGTAAAGAAATCCATGAAACCATTGAAGGCAGTGATACTGAGCACACCAGTAATGTCAGCTCTTTCTTCGCCGCTATTGTGCAAATCATGCTGCTCGACATTATCTTCAGCCTAGACTCGGTGATAACCGCCGTTGGGCTATCAGACCATCTGTTTATTATGATGGCTGCTGTCGTGATATCTGTAGGCGTGATGATGTTTGCTGCCAGGCCGATTGGGGAGTTTGTTAATCGTCATCCCTCAGTCAAAATGCTGGCATTGTCTTTCCTGATTTTGGTTGGCTTCACGTTGATGCTGGAAAGTTTCCAAATTCACATTCCAAAAGGTTACATTTATTTCGCCATGTTCTTCTCCATGGGCGTCGAAACCTTGAATCTCATGCGTGGGAAAAAAAATCAGTCCACCAAAAAATAGAGCAACATCATTCTCTCCGGGCGCGCATTGCCGTGCCCGTTTATCGCTTTTTACTGCACTTTCGCCTTGCGCTCTTCCCCCTGCCGCAGTGCTTCGTTATAGTCGGAATTGACTTATACCCAAATTATTGGCGTTGCACCGTCAGGTACGCAGGGTATGGCCTGATAATTTCAGACATTAAGGAAGGTCGGCAATGCAATATCATCGTATTCCCCACAGTTCATTAGAAGTAAGCCTGCTGGGTCTGGGCACCATGACTTTTGGTGAACAAAACAGTGAAGCCGATGCCCATGCTCAACTGGATTATGCCGTTGCAGCTGGTATTAACTTGATAGATACCGCAGAAATGTACCCCGTGCCGCCAAAACCAGAGACTCAAGGGCGAACCGAGCAATATATTGGTAGCTGGATCAAAGCGCGCGGAAACCGAGAAAAAATCATTTTAGCCAGCAAAGTCTCCGGGCCATCACGCGGGAGCGATCAACCGATTCGCCCGAATATGGCACTGGACCGGAAAAATATCCGCGCTGCGCTGGATGCTAGCCTTACACGCCTCAATACCGATTATCTTGATCTTTACCAGTTACATTGGCCACAGCGGGAAACCAACTGTTTTGGTAAGTTGAATTATCGCTACAGCGAGCAGACCGCCGTTGTCACATTGCTTGAGACACTGGAAGCCCTGAATGAACAGGTGCGGGCCGGTAAAATTCGCTATATCGGTGTCTCGAATGAAACACCTTGGGGTGTTATGCGTTATCTGCAATTAGCAGAAAAACATGACTTACCGCGTATCGTTTCAATTCAAAACCCATACAGTTTACTTAATCGCAGCTTCGAAATTGGCCTAGCTGAAATTAGTCAGCACGAAGGTGTTGAGTTGCTGGCTTATTCTAGTCTGGCATTTGGGACGTTGAGCGGGAAATATCTCAATGGCGCACAACCCGCTGGGGCGCGTAATACCTTATTTAGCCGCTTTACTCGCTATACCGGGCCACAAGCCCAATTAGCGGTAGCTGAATATGTTGCTCTCGCAAAACGTCACGGATTAGATCCGGCGCAAATGGCGCTGGCTTTCGTACGCCAACAACCCTTTGTTGCCAGCACCTTGTTGGGCGCGACGACTTTGGAACAACTGAAAAGTAACATTGATAGCCAAAATGTGGTGTTGAGTCAGGAAGTGTTGGATGGGCTGGAAGAGATTCATACTCGTTTTACTATTCCAGCCCCTTAATTCTACCCATGTTTAAAGAGCAAAAAGGCCGCTGCTGCGGCCTTTTTATTATCGAGTCATTCCGTCGCCTTACGGCGCAGTTGCCGCCACTGCCAGCCCCAGAGTAATGCTATCGCCAGAGCAAAGACCACGCCGAAACCAACACCCACAGCGATAACTGGCACACCCAGTTTCACCACAACCGAGAATAGCCCCAGCATCAACAACATCGCGGTGTTCTCACCCAAATTTTGCACGGCGATAGCATTACCTGCCCCGACACTCTGTTTGCCGCGTTCCTGCAATAAAGCATTAAGAGGAACAACAAAAAATCCGCCTAAAATCCCGATAATAATCAGCAGTAAATACGCCATCGGCATACTGTGTTGCAAGGCAAAAATAGCGACCACCACGCCAATCAACACACCCGCAGGTAAACAGCGTTTTACGGTTTTCAGTGTGACAAAGCGAGCTGCAGCACCGGCCCCCAGCACAATCCCAATAGCGACCATGGCATTTAACAGTGTGGGAGTGGCATTGTCGGTAATCCCCAGCGCAATCGGCACCCACAATACCAGCAGGAAACGTAGTGTTACCCCTGCCCCCCAAAACAGGCTAGTTCCCGCCAATGAAAAACGGGTTTCGCCATCACGCCACAAAATTCGGCAAGCGGCAAAAAAACTGCTGGTCATTGCCTTTGGCCGCCATGAACTCCCCGAACGCGCAGCCGCTAACCGCGGAATAAACATATTGGCAACCACGGCGATGGCATAAACCAGCGCACAAACACCCAAAGCCACCACCAGATGCCAATCGGCCAGCACACCTCCGGCGACCGAACCCAGTAAGATGGCGGCAATAGTTGAAGCTTCCATCATGCCGTTGGCTTTCACCAATTGCTCACCAGAGGTGATTTCGCCCAAAATGCCATATTTAGCCGGTGAATAGGCCGCAGCGCCCACGCCCACTAGGCTATATCCCAGAAATGGGTTGAAGCCAAAGCAAATAACCAGTGCGCCAGCCAGCTTCAGGCCGTTCGCCACCATCATGACTCGCCCTTTGGCAAAGCTATCGGCAAATTGCCCGACAAAAGGTGCCAGAATGATATAGGTCGCGACAAAAGCCATTTGTAAAATTGGCTGACTCCAATCGGGATATAGCTGCTGTTTAATTAATGCCAATGTGGCAAAAAGTAGCGCATTGTCGCCAAAAGCGGAGAAAAACTGCGCGCAAAGTACGGCAATCATTCCTCGGGATAGTAGTGGTTTCTCTGCTAATGCTTGCTGACTCATACACTCATCTCCGGGTCTTCAGCCATTTTACTTAACGTCACAAAGTCAGGTTTACCGCTCCCCAGCAGAGGTAAGGCTTTCACGAAGCGAATATCACGTGGCACGTACAGCTCCGGCACACCATTTTCCCGCGCGGTTTTGCTCAATTTTTCGCGGGTTATCTCGCTGTCCGTGGTAAACAGCACCAAGGCTTCGCCTTTGGCACTATCTGCTTTCGTGGCTGCCGCATGTTGTCCCTCAGGGGAGAGGCGTAGCGCCAACTGCTCGACACTCTCCAGTGAGACCATCTCTCCAGCCAATTTAGCAAAGCGTTTCATTCGGCCACGGATGGCGCAGAACCCTTGTTCATCAATGGCAACAATGTCTCCAGTATCGTACCAACCCGCTTCCTGCTCACCCTGAGCATTTTCAGCCGAGGGTTGTTCCAGCACACCGGGATTCTCTACTCGGAGGTAGCCGCGCATGATATTGGGGCCACGCAGTTGCAGCCGCCCAGCATCTTCGATGCCCGGGACCTGAATCAGCCGGGACTCCATACTCGGCAAAATACGGCCAACAGTATTCACTTTGGCTGCCATTGGCACGTTAATCGCCACCACCGGTGCACATTCCGTCACACCGTACCCTTCCAGAATACGAATACCAAATTTGTCCTGCCAAATCTGTTTGGTGCTATCAGCTAACTTCTCGGCTCCGGCGACCACATAGCGCAAGCGAGCAAAATCATAAGGATGGGCGAAACGAGCATAGTTACCCAAGAAGGTTGACGTCCCAAATAATACGGTGCAGTTACGGTCATACACCAGTTCAGGCACCACCCGATAATGCAGCGGGCTGGGGTAAAGAAATACACGGCTGCCAGTCATCAAGGGGGTGAATAACCCAACCGTCAGACCAAAAGCATGAAACAGTGGCAAAGAGGACATAAAGCGGTCACGCGGTGTGAAATCTGCAATGGTGCGGATCTGTTCGACATTCGCCAATAAGCTAGCGTGTGAGTGCACCACCCCTTTAGGATGACCTTCTGAACCTGAGGTAAACAAAATCAAGGCACTGTCATCAGCCTGCTGTGGCACCATTGCTCGGCGTGGGAAACATAAATGGAATAAAATCCACAACTTATCCGCAAGCGTGACAGTATCTTTCAAATCTTCCAGATAGACCCAGTTGGCTTGTGTCACCTGTTCCGGCAAATGTGTTAATTTGCCTTTTTCCAGAAACTGACGTGAGGTGACAATGGTCTTCAATGACGCTGCGGTGATAGCACTGCTCAGACCTTTGGCACCCGCGGTGTAGTTAAGAAGTGCTGGAATACGTCCGCGCACGGAAGCACCAAAAATCGCAGCCGCCGTGATAGTCGCATTCGGTAACAGCATGCCGACATGCTCCCCCGGTACAGTGAAACGTTGCAGGATACGACTGACACCGAGGATTTTCTTCAGCAGAGTTTGATAACTATCTTCTTTAAATGAAATATCTTCGATGCAAGGTTTAAAGCGCCCGTAGCGGGTTTGAGCTGATAATAGTGCTTCAAACAAGGTTTCTTTTGGCTGAACCGTCATCCGCGCCGCCATCATAATGGCATGTAAGCGCTCACCCGCAAGCACCCGGCGATCACGAGCGCGTGGGGCCTGTGGCATAGGCAATGTCGTGGCCGGCAAGACATGAATACTGATTTTCGGGAACCAGCGGACTTTTAACACATCGCCGAGCCGCCCAAAATGAGTAAACTCAGGGCCTTCTAAGCGGACTGGAACAACTGTAGCCCCTGATTTAGCAGCAACAAATGCAGCACCGTCGTAGATTTTCATTAAAGAACCAGTGACAGTGATGCGCCCTTCAGGAAAGATAACCACCGGCCTCCCCTGCTCTACCAATCTAACCAAGTGTTTGATTGCCATGGGCTTGGTTGGGTCAAGCGCAACAAAATCCACATAAGGTTTCAACCAGCGCATATACCAACTTTCCGTAATACTGGAATAAACGGCGAACACAGGCTTGATTGGCAGAAACAGGGCTAATAAAGCACCATCAAGGAAAGAGACATGATTCGGTGTAATAATCAGCTTTTGATGTGAGAACTGGTCAGTGACACCCTCAATGGTGACACGAAATAACCCACGAAAAAGAGCACGCAGTGCGCGATAACCCATGTCTATTTCCCTATAAGTCAATGAACAATGATTAAGAAAGGTGCAAACAGGATACTATAATTCTGGCGGGTTTTTATCTAAGAGCACACTGATAATCGGGGGGAAAAGAACAAATAAAAAAAAACCTACGCATCTGCGTAGGTCGGTGCAAATAAAAAACTGGCTTTTAACACACAGCGTATGTTGATTACTCACCAATTAATACCTCTGGGACCACTACTGTATCCGTTTCTGTGAAACCACAGCCAGCACGTAATCGCAACATTTGCGTGCAAAGTGTAACCAGTAGTGAACATTGTCAGAAAGACGAAAAGGTTTGTAATTCATTACGGTACATACCTCAGCCAATTAACACAGCGCGACTTCCACTAAACAACTCATGGCATTCGGGCCTTGGGTCAAACGTGATGTACCAATATCCAATGTCAAAACATTGGGATTACCAGATTGCTCCACTTTATGCTGTTTAGCGCCAAAACCGGGATCAAACCATGCCCCTGTGGCCATCAACACCACACCCCGCGTCACGCCATCGGTGATACGCACGCCCGCCAGACAATGACCACGTAAATTGCTGACTTTCACCTCGCAGCCCTCAGAAATGTCACGCTGCGCAGCATCTTGTGGATGCATATAGAGTGTTTCTCGCCCCGCCGTTTTGTTCCCCTGTGCCAAAGGAGCGGGATCAAGCTGGCTGTGCAAGCGATCCTCCGGCTGGATAGAGATCAAATGTAACGGCCACTGCTCCGTCAGTGATGATCCTAGCCACTCGACTGGCGGCTTCCATTGCGCGTGTGGGGCAAAATCCTCATATTGGTAACTGGCTATCTTTTCACTGAATAGTTCAATCTTGCCACTGGGCGTTTGCAACGGATGGGCCTGAGGATCGTTACGGAAGGCATCAAAGAAAACAAACTCCTTCTGTGGGGCGGGTAAATCCACATGGCCACGTTGCCAGAAGGTGTCAAAGTCAGGCCACTCAACCCCGTGAGGTTGCTGTGCCACACCACACTCCTGATAAATATGCCGGATCCATGCCATCTCATCGCGGTTTTCAGTGAATGTATCGCGATACCCTAAACGTTCAGCCAAGTCAGCAAAAATATCAAAATCGTTTCGCGCCTGATGCTGCGGAGCAATTGCCTGATGCATCGCCAAGACATAGCGATCCCTTGACGAACCACCAATATCATTTCGCTCCAGTGAACTGGTCACTGGTAGCACGATATCTGCCATTTTCGCAGCCGGTGTCCACCAAATATCCTGCACAATCACGGTATCCGGCTTTTGCCATCCCTCCACCAGCCGGTTCAATTGCTGATGATGATGGAAGGGATTACCGCCTGCCCAATGCACCAAATGAATATCTGGGTAAGTATGGGTTTCGCCCTGAAACTGATAAGGCTGCCCCGGTTGGAGCAACATGTCACAAATTCGCGCCACCGGAATCGCCAACCCTGCTGGGTTTTTCCCTGTGGACATACTTGGCCCCGGCGTGTCTATCCGTGGATTGCCGACACCATTCATTGAGCCGTGCCCAAAGGAGAAGCCACCACCCGGTAGCCCCACTTGCCCTAACATGGCCGATAAGGCAATCACCATCCAGTAAGGTTGCTCACCACGATGTGCGCGCTGGACAGAATAAGAGCAAGTCATAAAGCTGCGTACACCGATAAGCTGCTGCGCCAAGAGGGCGATTCTTGCTGCCGGAATACCAGTAATATCGCTGGCCCATTCCGGTGTTTTGGCGATCCCGTCATCCGCTCCGCGAATATAATCAGCTAATTGCTCATAGCCCACACAATGGGTTGCCAGGAAAGCCTCATCCTGCGCCTCAACACGCTGTATCTCATAAGCCAACGCCAGCATCAGCGCAACATCCGTATTTGGGCGAATAGGTATCCATTCCGCATTTACAAAGGCTGGGCAGTCATCCCGCATCGGGCTGATGTTAATGACCGGCGTCCCCTTTTGTGCCAGCTTCTCCAGCCATGGCTTTAATGAATGCTCCGCCGAACCGCCAGAGGAAACTTGAGCATTTTTCAGTGCCAATCCACCAAAAGCGATAAACAATTCGCAATGTTCAACCACACTTGGCCAAGAGGTCACTCTGCCGGTCAGCGGGCTAAACGTCCCTATGACATAGGGCAAGAAAAATTGTGCCGCCCCCCAGCTATAGTTACCCAGTTGATCAACACCCCCACCACCACTGAAATAAAAACGCCGGACTAATGAACGTGCGTGATGTAAGCGCCCCGCAGAAGACCAACCATAAGACCCGGTAAACAACCCTGAAGCACCGTATTTATCTCTGACTCGGCGATTCTCTTCAGCCACCAAGTCCAGCGCCACATCCCAGTCCACTTCAATAAAATCTTCCCGCCCACGCAGAGTACGATCACTCTTTTCTCGCTGCTGTAACCATGAGCGGCGAACGGCGGGTTTACGGATACGCTTGTCGGAATAGACCATTGGCGTAATAGAATCCAATAAGGGCGACGGATTGGAATCACCAACAAAAGGTTCGCAGCGGATAAGTTTGCCATCTTCAACTACAGCGGTATAAGCGCCCCAGTGGGCAAGCTGGGGGTAACGGGTAATGGACATGGCTATCTCTGGCAATTAAATAGGCCGTAAAAATAGCATTCCCCTAAGGGGAAGGCCAAAGCACAATTTTGTCTAAAGTGTGCCGCTTTGTACTAAAGCGCGCGCAACCTCATCTGGTGTCTACCGGTAATTCTCCTAATTTCATGTTCTTTGATTTTTTCTCATCAAGTTGCGATCATCCCCCCTTGCGGACCGCCCTGTTTTCCGCAAAACTGAGTGATGTAAGCGATTACCCTAAAAATCTCTGGAAGAAAAATGGCCACTATTAAGGATGTTGCCAAGCTGGCGGGTGTTTCCGTCGCAACGGTATCTCGTGTTATCAATAACTCGCCCAAGGCCAGTGAGGCATCACGAACAGCGGTGTGCAGTGCCATGGAACAACTGCAATATCACCCGAATGCCAATGCACGGGCGCTAGCGCAAAAATCTACAGAAACCGTGGGGATGATTGTTTCTGATGTTTCCGATCCTTTCTTTGGTTCGATGGTTAAAGCCGTAGAGCAAGTGGCCTATGCGACCGGTAATTTTCTATTGATTGGTAACGGTTACCATGATGCTGAAAAAGAGCGCCAAGCGATTGAGCAGCTGATTCGTCATCGCTGTGCCGCTTTAGTGGTGCACGCCAAAAAATTATCAGATGAGGAATTGACGTCATTAATGGAACAGATCCCCGGTATGGTGTTGATTAACCGCACTTTACCCGGTTTTGAAACCCGCTGTGTCGCGCTTGATGATCGCTATGGCGCCTGGTTAGCCACGCGTCATCTGATCCAGCAGGGGCACAAACGGATCGCAATCATTTGCTCCAATCATGAAATTTCGGACGCCGCTGATCGTCTCCAAGGTTATCTGGATGCATTGAAAGAATTTGGTATTCCGGTTGACGACCGCTTAGTCTCCTACGGCTCACCTGATGAAATCGGTGGCGAGCAAGCCATGACTGACCTACTTGGGCGTGGCAAGCATTTCACCGCAGTCACCTGTTATAACGATCCTATGGCGGCCGGAGCTTTGTCGGTACTCAGTGATAACAGCATCGAAGTGCCGCAAGAGATTTCATTGATCGGTTTTGACGATGTTTTGATCTCGCGGTATCTGCGCCCACGGCTGACAACCATCCGCTACCCAGTGGTGGCAATGGCGACACAAGCGGCAGAATTGGCACTAGCACTGGCCAATAACACTCCCCTGCCAGAAATCACCAATATGTTCAGCCCTACACTGGTTCGCCGTCATTCCGTCGCCAGCCCGCAAATGGTGGCAGATGACTAACATCGGCGAATAACAAAGAGCAACAACCTTCCTCCCGCGCTATGCTAAACTGCCGCTATATCCGGCAGTTACGCACAAGATTCGCCCCCAGCCAGAGGTCTACAATTGATGATTACCATGTTGGATGTCTCTTTGCGCGCAGGTGTTTCCAAGGCCACGGTTTCCCGCGTGCTCAATGGTACCGGGCAGGTCAAAGAGAGCACCCGTGAAGCCGTGTTTAAAGCAATGGATGAGTTAGGTTATCGCCCTAATTTTCTGGCGCAATCACTGGCAAACAAAAGCTCCAATAGCATAGGGTTGGTCGTTTCCAACTTTGAAGGCCCCTATTTTGGTCGCCTACTTCATCAGGCAGCCAAACTGGTTGAAGCCAGTGGCAAGCATCTGATTGTAACTGACGGTCACGATACACCAGAGGGTGAGCAACAAGCCGTTCAGTTACTGGCCGACCGCCGCTGCGACGCCATTATTCTTTATACCCGCTCAATGTCTGAGGTGGATTTAATGCAGTTGCTTGCCAACGTATCCACTCCGTTGATGGTGATTAACCGCGATTTACCACAAGCGCGGGAGCACTGTGTGTTCTTCGAACAACAGCAAGCAGCATTTAATGCCGTTAACTATTTGATTGAACAAGGGCATCGTGACATTGGTTGCATCACTGGGCCTATCACCACAGCCACCGCACAATCGCGCCTTGCCGGTTATCAACAAGCACTGGCCAAACACGGGATTCCGCTCAAAGATGAATTAATTATTCATGGTGATAGCGGTGTACCCGACGGATACAAAGGTTGTCAGGCATTATTAGCCCGTAATCTCACGTTCAGCGCCCTATTTATTTATAATGATGATATGACGATTGGGGCGATGAAAGCCCTCATTCAGGCGGGGAAAAAGTTGCCGGAGGAAGTTTCACTGTTTGGTTTTGATGATGAGCCCACCGCACCTTATTTACAACCTGCACTATCAACCGTTTATCTCCCCATTGATGCCATGATTGAAGCAGCGGTTACTCAGGCATTACGGCTGATTGCGGGGAAAAAAGTGCAGCCTCTCTCTCCCTTTACTGGTGAGTTGAAACTGCGGGAATCGGTAGTGCCAGGGCCTTATTACCGCTGAGGTAATAAGGCCCAATAGAATTAAAATTGTTCTAATGCCATCAGTTCTTCGATGGTTTGGCGGCGGCGGATTAAACGTGGTTGCCCTTGCTCAAACAGCACCTCCGGCAATAAAGGGCGGCTGTTGTAGTTAGACGACATTGATGCGCCATAGGCCCCAGTGTCGTGGAATACTAAATAATCGCCAATTTTAGCGGCCGGTAACGCACGGGTTTCCAATCCACCACCCGCTTCTTGTGTGAACACATCGCCTGACTCGCACAGTGGGCCAGCAACCACCGTATCAATTAATGGCTCTGTCACAAGTGAGCGCCCATCCGCAGGCAGCAACGAAATATGGTGATAGCTACCGTACATGGCCGGGCGCATCAAATCGTTAAAACCCGCATCAACTAAAACATAGTGTCGACGGCCCATATTTTTCACCGCCCGCACCTGCGCGATTAATACCCCGGACTCGGCAACCAAGAAACGGCCTGGTTCAATTTCAAGACTGACCGGATGTCCCAAATGCGCAGCAATTTTTTCTCTGACGCTATTCCATAAGCCATAGTAATGCTCAGTATCGATCTCATCATCCCCTGTTTGGTAAGGGATTGATAAGCCTCCACCCGCAGAGATAGCACTGATATCCTGCCCAAGATCAATAACCTGCTGCACCATGGCATCACAGACTTGTTCCAGATGCTGATAATCAACACCAGAACCAATATGCATGTGAATACCCACCAGCGTTAAGCCATATTGCTCAATTTTCTCAATGGCGTGAGGTAAATCTTCATACCAGATACCGTGCTTGCTGTTTTCGCCACCAGTATTGGTTTTCTGGCTGTGCCCATGACCAAAGCCCGGATTGACACGCAACCAAACCGGATGGCCGGGCGCATGTTGCCCCAGTTGATCCAGCATGTCGATGGAACCCGCATTCACCGGAATATTTAATTCTGTCACCCGCAACAATGTCGCTTGATCGAGTAGATCCGCCGTGAAGACAATCTCAGCGGGTTCCAAACCCGGTTGGAAGCCAGCCTGTAATGCGCGTTCAATTTCACCCAACGAGACTGAGTCAACTTTAACCCCTTGGCTGCGCATCAAACGCAGAATATGAATATTCGAGCACGCTTTTTGCGCAAAACGAATAACATCAAAACTGCGTAATTGATTGATTTTATGAGTAATGATATCACCATCATAGGCCCATACCGGGCAGCCAAAACGCTCTGGCAAGGCAATTAAATTTTGGGCAGTCAGTGCCGAAGAAGTATCGTTAAGTGCACGTGGCATAAGGCTTTCCTGATAATGAGTCATTAATTTGTTGGGCGAAAAACAGGATTTCACTGATGCACCATTATTAACAATGAAGCAAGCGTTAGGAAAATATCTATTTACCCAGAGTCTATTCATCTATGATATGGATTCGATGATTTTTCCGACACCGCAGGAGCGCTGTATGCCCGCCATTTCCTTACGGCAAATAGAAATTTTTCATGCGGTAATGACGACCGGCAACCTGACCGAAGCCGCATTATTGCTCCAGACATCACAACCCACCGTCAGTCGTGAACTGGCCCGCTTTGAGCAAATCGTTCAATTAAAACTGTTTGCCCGGGTACGAGGCCGCCTTTACCCAACGGTGCAAGGTTTGCGTCTATTTGAAGAAGTACAGCGCTCTTATTACGGGCTTGATCGCATCAAACAGGCCGCTGAAGGAATCCGGCAATTTCAACATGCGCAGCTTTCTATTGCCTGCTTGCCGGTATTTTCTCAGTCATTGCTTCCCAGTGTGTGTAAACCTTTTATTGATCGCTATCCAGAAGTCAGCCTGAGTGTTATCCCACAGGAGTCGCCGCTCTTAGAAGAGTGGCTTTCAGCCCAGCGCCACGATCTGGGTTTAACTGAAAACTCTCAGACCCCGGCAGGTACTCTGCGTCACGCTTTAATGACGGTAAATGAGGTTTGTGTGTTGCCCAGCGACCATCCGTTGCGACACAAAGCAGTGCTGACACCGCAAGATTTCCAAGGTGAGAATTTTATTAGTTTGTCAGTCACCGACAGTTATCGCCAGTTACTGGATAATCTGTTTAGTGAACAAGGAATTAACCGCAGATTGGTACTGGAAACTCACAGTGCGGCATCAGTTTGCGCTATGGTGCGCGAGGGGGTGGGTGTCTCAATCGTTAACCCATTAACCGCGTTGGATTACATCAGCAAAGGCTCTACTGGAGGCGTTTGTGTGCGGCCTTTTAGTGTTGAGATCCCTTTTACGATCAGTTTAATACAGCCAATGCACCGCCCCTCATCAACTTTGGTAGAAACGTTTATTGAACATTTAAAACAACAGGCAATCACCTTCCAGCGTCGACTGGCGACAGTGATTACCCCTTGATATTCATTTTTACCCGCATTACGCCGTTTTTGCCTGACGGCTGCGCGCTCTAGAAAAGGTAAACAGACACAGCAGTAAACCCATCACAGCCAGTACGGCAGCCGCTAGCGGTACAGCGGTCAATCCTAAACCTTTACTAATCACGACCCCACCGACCCAAGCCCCCAGCGCATTGCCGACGTTAAAAGCGGCAATGTTGAGTGTCGAGACCAAATTAGGGGCTTTTTTACCGTAGGTGACCACGTTAATTTGCAATGCAGGAACTGCGGAGAATGCGGCAGCGGACCATAGGAATAATGTCACTTCCGCAGCCAGAAATGAATGACTCGTCCAACTAAACAGAGCCGAGAATATTGCGATCAGCAAGAAAGTCATGGTGAGGCTAACAGGCAAGCGCCAATCAGCGAGCCGCCCCCCTACAATATTACCCAAGGTTAACCCTAGCCCCATCAGTAATAAGGTCCAACTGACGCCGTGCTCAGAAACTTGAGTTACCTCAGTCAGTATTGGCGCAATGTATGTAAAGAGAGCAAACATAGCAGCGGCAAAGAAAACGGTCATCAACAAAGACAGCCAGATACCCCCACCTCGCAGTGCGGCAATCTCTTTGCGTAACTCGGTTGGGGCTTCCTCTTGAGAAGAAGGCAACTTGCTGTAGAGCGCGGCCAACGAGAACAAGCCAATAACAGAAACCACCCAGAATGTTGAACGCCAGCCGAAAGCCTGCCCCAACGCAGTGCCTAGCGGCACACCCAGCACATTTGCCAATGTTAGGCCGGTAAACATCAACGCTACCGCAGAAGCCCGTCGATTTGGTGCCACCAGATTAGCCGCAACTACCGCACCAATACCGAAGAACGCCCCATGACACAATGCGGTAATGACCCTAGCCAGCATCAAGAAGTCATAACTGTACGCCAATGCACACATCAGGTTGCCAATAATGAATATCACCATTAATAGCAATAATGTCTTTCTACGCGGTAATTTGGCAGTCAATACAGCCATTATGGGTGCGCCGATAGCCACACCTAGCGCATAACCACTGATTAACCAGCCGGCGGTGGGAATTGAGATGTGTAAGTCACCAGCCACTTGGGGCAGTAACCCCATAATGACGAATTCAGTAGTACCAATAGCAAAAGCACTCAGTGCCAATGCCAGCAGCGCAACAGGCATAATACAAGCTCCCAGTAAGACAATATCTGCTCATCACAACAAACAGGCAGATCAAATAGGTGCCAGTCATAATTTATTGGCTGGCACGACGTAGTCAGTAGAAAAGAGGCAAAGAAATAGTGGTCAATTGCTAAAGAACCCAGCAATAACCCTAGTATTTATAATTATTTAATCTCTGAACGGACTTGGTAGAAATAGCATATTCTGATTAATAATGAATAGAGTTATAACTAGCTTGGTAATTAAACAAGTTCTCTTTTCAGCACTAACCTAATGAAATAAAAAATGATTTAGCCCCCTTCTCTACAATAAAAATATGTTTGAGAATGTAACCACACCGCTACAGCTTCAAGTAAGCAGAAAAAATAACCCAAATTAATTGGAGTTGTAGCAAGGCAGCAAACGAGTTCATCCCGATGAGCTTACACGCAGTAAGTGATTCGGGTGGATGAGAGCAGCTAACACCGCTACAGCTTCAAGTAAGCAGAAAAAATAACCCAAATTAATTGGAGTTGTAGCAAGGCAGCAAACGAGTTCATCCCGATGAGCTTACACGCAGTAAGTGATTCGGGTGGATGAGAGCAGCTAACACCGCTACAGCTTCAAGTAAGCAGAAAAAATAACCCAAATTAATTGGAGTTGTAGCAAGGCAGCAAACGAGTTCATCCCGATGAGCTTACACGCAGTAAGTGATTCGGGTGGATGAGAGCAGCTAACACCGCTACAGCTTCAAGTAAGCAGAAAAAATAACCCAAATTAATTGGAGTTGTAGCAAGGCAGCAAACGAGTTCATCCCGATGAGCTTACACGCAGTAAGTGATTCGGGTGGATGAGAGCAGCTAACACCGCTACAGCTTCAAGTAAGCAGGGTTATGGAAGGGGATGGGTAGCAAACCATACCACCAAAAAATCTAACATCGTCCTCAATGTTGCTGGCATTTGACGCCGGGATGTATAGATTCCATAAATGCCCATCGCCTGCGGCTGATAATCAGGTAATAATTTTACTAACTCTCCGCGGGCGATATAGGGTGCGGCGGAGTAACTGGGTTGCAACGTAATCCCGGCTCCTTCGAGTGCCCCACTGAGCAAAACAACCGATTCGTTGGCGCTTAAATTTCCACCTACGGCGACAGAGGATTTGGCACCTTGCTGCTCAAAGTGCCATAAGCTTTTGCCAAAATAGGAATATGTTAGGCAGTTGTGTACCGCCAGATCCTGTGGCTCTTTAGGAGTCCCTTTCGCTGATAGGTAACTCGGAGAAGCGCAGACAACGGAGTGACAGGTAGCCAGTGGACGCGCAATTAGGTTGGGGTCTAAATCATTGGTAATACGCAATGCCAGATCAATTCGCTCTTCCACCAGATTAATGGCCCGATTATTCATTTGCAGATCAACAGCAACCTGTGGGTAACAGCGCAAATATTCAGTGACGGCGACCACCAAGGCACTTTGCCCAAGAGACTGAGAGCAACTGATTCGTAGCAGCCCCCGCAATTCGTCATTTTCCTGCCCCTCAACCAAATCCATATCTTGAGCAAACTCCAGCATGCGGCGGCAGCGTTCAAGTGTTGCCTCCCCTGCATGAGTCAAACTTAGCTTACGGGTTGTTCGATGCAACAAACGCGCTCCGGCCCACTGCTCCATCTGAGCCAGATAGCGTGTCACCATTGCCCGCGACATCTCTAAAGCATCAGCGGCGGCAATCATGCTGCCCCGCTCAACAATCGCCACAAAGACTTCAGCGGCAGTGATTCTATCCATCATTAGCTCGATTTAAGCAACAAATAATTGCCAATTATCGGGTTTTTCTATCGATTAATGCAATCTATTATCTCACCCATACCCCGCTACTCTCAGGAAAATGAACATGTTGACTAAAACGCTTTTACAAATGACCTTTGCCGGCTTGGCAACTTTTGCTGCAATATCAACTGCCAATGCCGCTGATCAACTGAAAATGGAAGTCTACAATCCCGGTGAAAAAAGTATCTTTCCAGTATCGTCAGAAATTATTAGTGGCAAAACTGAAGTTGCTTTGATTGATGCCCAATTTCAGCGTAATGATGCTGAAGCTTTAGTGAAGAAGATCCAGCAAAGTGGCAAAAAACTGACCACTATTTATATCAGTCAGGCAGACCCTGATTTCTATTTCGGTTTGGATGTCATTACGGATGCATTCCCGCAAGCGAAGGTTATCGCGACCCCACAAACCATCGAAGAAATTAAAGCTACAAAAGAGGGGAAAATGGCTTATTGGGGGCCAATTTTAAAAGAAAATGCCCCTACTCGCGTGATTGTGCCACAAGAATTGCCAGGCAAAAGCTTTACTATTGATGGGCAAAGAATCGACATTGAAGGCTTAGATGGCCCGTCGCCAGAAAAAACCTTTGTCTGGATCCCATCATTGAAAGCCGTCGTCGGGGGGGTTGCCGTATCCGGTAATATTCATCTATGGGTAGCAGATACCCAAACACCAGAATCACGCCAACATTGGTTAACGACACTGGAGAACATCAAAGCATTAAAACCCGAGACCGTGGTTCCTGGGCATTTTCTGGATAATGCGCCACAAACATTGGCCTCAGTGGCCTTTACTCAAAACTATTTAACAACGTTAAACACAGAAATTCCCAAAGCAAAAGATTCGGCAGAACTGATTGCGGCAATGAAAAAACATTACCCAAAACTAAAAGATGAATCCAGCTTGGAATTAAGTGCCAAGGTGCTGAAAAACGAAATGAAATGGCCACAGTAAAAGCGCAAAAATAAAGTTGAACAGATTATCCGACCAGGAAAAAGTGAGGAACACAAGATGTCTGGCACCAAGTTGCATTACATTTTCGATCCCTTATGTGGCTGGTGCTATGGCGCAGCACCACTCTTACAAGTAGCACAAAATATCCCAGTTCTGACATTGGTATTGCATGGCGGCGGGATGATGTCTGGGCCAAATCGGCGACAAATAGATAGCCAGTGGCGAGGTTATGTTATGCCTCATGACCGGCGTATTGCTCAATTAACCGGGCAAATTTTTGGTGATAGTTATTTTAATGGTTTGCTTAACGATACCTCGGCAATCATGGATTCCACCCCACCGATTGCCGCAATCTTAGCAGCCGAGGCATTGGCTGGGTTGGGGGTAACAATGCTCCATCGCACCCAGCAAGCGCATTATGTTGAAGGTCGCCGCATCAGCGACACCCCCGTATTAGTGGAGCTTGCCGAGGATATTGGCCTGAACCGCGAAGCCTTTATCACCGCGTTTAATGCCGCCATAATAGAGTCAGATTCGCATATAGCGGATAGTCGCATGTTACTGGCAAAAGTACGCGGACACGGTTTTCCAACATTTGTATTGCAGGACAATCAGGGGAAAATGACGACTCTGTCAGCCAGCGAATATTATGGAGATCCGTCCGGCTGGCTTGATTTTTTAACAAACGGTATAGCACGTTAAATTCTGGCCAAAACCTCCTCATAACTCTCTTGGGGAGGCCTTATAACGGTAGGTAAAGAAAATCGGGATACAAATTGAT
The DNA here is from genome assembly GCF_044905075.1 of Yersinia vastinensis. Classification (NCBI taxonomy): domain Bacteria; kingdom Pseudomonadati; phylum Pseudomonadota; class Gammaproteobacteria; order Enterobacterales; family Yersiniaceae; genus Yersinia; species Yersinia vastinensis. The sequence continues at coordinate 979,986 of NZ_CP173260.1, read as the reverse complement.
TGAGCTGAAAAATTTGCTGCTGTAAAACTTCCGAAGCGCGCGTGGATTGTTCGACAAGTTCCGCATTCAGCTTGGTGACTTCATTAATCTTTCCTACTCGCGTGGTCATATCTTCAATACCTTTACTTTGTTCGTGCGAGGCTGCCGATATTTCCGCCATCAAATCTGTCACTTTGACAACAGCCTCAATGATGGTACGTAAGTTATCGCCAGAACGTCCCACTAAATCGGCTCCTGTTGATATATATTTTGAAGAGTTTTCAATGAGCCGTTTTATATTTAAGGCGGAATGACCACTTTGATTGGCTAATATTCCAACTTCGCGCGCCACAACAGAAAATCCGCGGCCATGTTCACCCGCGTGAGCAGCTTCAATGGCTGCATTCAAAGCTAAAATATTAGTCTTGAATGCTACTGATTCGATGAGGGTGATAATTTCAGTAATTTCGCGCGACCCCGTCGCGATATCAGACATCGAATTTACGACACTAGACATCATATCGCCACCATGACTGGCAATATCTTTTGCTTCATTAGCTAAATGATTCGCCTGATCGGCACTTATGGCGTTCTGTTTTACCCGCGCGGTTAACTGATGCATATTCTGAGTTGTTGCTGCAAGGGATTGAGTTTGTGACTGTGTCTGCTCAGAAATACGGTGACTATCTGTCGCAATTTGGTTAACCCCCGCCAGAATAATTTCAGCTCCGCCTCTAACTTGACTCACTAGTGCCACTAGTCCTTGTTGCATCTGGTATATACTGCCAGCCAATTGATGAACCTCACGGTTGGTAAATGCACCGTACTCAATCTGGCGCGATAAATCACCCGCCGCAATAACGTGAATTTGTGAAATAAGATAATTTAACGGCCGAATCACCCAACGAGTAACTCCGAGCCAAACGGAGAAAGCCAGTCCTAGCAAGATCACCAAAGCGATAATGACCGCTTGTTTTGCTGAAGATAATGAGGAAAGAAGTTGGGAATCCATGACTGCCCGATTGCTTTCACTTTCTTGCAAATAACGGTAATACTTCTCAGTAAAATCACTCTGGAAACCTTGGATAGGGACTTCAAAAAAAATATCTATATTGTTGTTCTTTTCCAGCCCCTGTCCAATCTCAGCTAACCCCTGATATAACTGCTGATAACTCTCCTTAAGTGCAATTAATTCCGCGCGCTCATCATGAGCAGAGAGCAAAACCAATTGATGGTAATCATCCTGTGAGCGCTGTAAAGATTGCAAAGCCTCACTTAAAAGACTATGCCAACTTCCTTCGGAACCTGTCTCTTTATCTTCCATATAATAGATTCCGGCACGGTTAAGTTTATCGCTAGCGATTAATAACTCCATCCGAGCACGGTCCATTAATACCTCTTGCTGGTGACTCCGATGAGTACGCTCAACATTAATCTTTGTGCTATCCAATATATGGGAGAGAAAACCTACAGAAAGGAGTTGTAGCGAAGAGAAAAGACTAATCACCAAGATAAGGCCCGACAATATGCCCAGTTTTCCATGTGTAAATGAACGTATGGCTTTTGCATGGGATATAAAATTCACAATATAAAAATTAACACGAGAGAACATTAAATTTACACTTAGCTGTGATAGAGACATCAACATTAGCGGCTAAATATGACAAATACATTTCAACAAACGAAGAGATTTATCCATATTCATGGCGGTAAATAGTTATACATCAATACGCGTCATTAATCGTAAATTATTAACAGGATGCCCCTGAGATTGTTCCATCAGAATAGTATCATCGTTTAATTTATAGAAAACAGGGTGACTTACAGCATAAGGGGTGTTTAAAAAATCATATAAATAACGGTTTTCATCATTGATCATCGATAAAGATAATACCTTTCCAATAAAGATGTTTTTACTAACATCTACAACATTAAATATAATGTTTCGTCTAGCTTTCACATCATCAGTATCATCATAAACGTCTGCGGATGAGTTTATCTCCTTTTTCATAATGCTGACTCTTGAGTAAACATGATATTTTTCAGCCAAATGGCTGAAATCATAATTAACCTCCCAGTATCCTTCAATACTACTCATCGGATGGAAATAATAATATCCCCGTCCAACACCATACCCTAACACTCCTCCTAAAAAAGCACTAAAGCATATGAGCTGTATTATTTTTTTTCGCATGTAAGCCCTCCGTTTTTATATTTACAGACAGTATAATCACCATTCTTTTGTTTTTTTAAATAAACATAAGGCACTTTATTATAAACAGATAAAAACCCACCATCATGAACTTCATCTAGGTTAATCAAAATAGGTAAACTTGGCACATCTATAATTTTAACTTGATAATAATTTTCAGTTATTTTTAATGAAATTAAAAATAAAGCACAGAAAAACATAAGAGCAATGACTTTATATATTAATCCAACAGATACAAACATCGAGAAAGACAGGTTATTTTTTACGTTATTTATCGAATACTCATTAGGAGGTAATATACTGCATAACAAATCATTAGAAACAACAGTAGGTTTAATCCCTAAACAATACCCTTTTTTAGGGATAGTCATCACCAGTTCATGATCTTTGTCATCTAAAGCATTACGCAAGTTACTAATAGTTTGTGTCAACGTATTGTCAGTGACATATGTTCCCTTCCATATTTCTTGTTCAAGACTCTCACGAGAAAGAGAACCTGGATACTGTTCACACAATAAAGACAGCACTTCAGACTCTTTGTTTCTGATCTTTATAATATTACCCTTTTTGTTGATAATCCTTTTTTTGGGGATAAAAATGATGTCTCCAATAATTATTTCATTCATTTAGTATCTCACCCATAGAAAACATGACGAATAAGAAGCTAGCAAAAATCACATCATTACGCCTTAGCTAGACAGCATGAATAAAACAAAAAGTTATAGTTTTCAATAAAATTCAACAGCGAACAAAATTAAGACATCAAGGTCTATCAATAAAAGTTAATTAATAACAAAAAATGACTATTATTGAAATCTTGTTTGTAATATATCATTTATAAAACATTTTATTAAAAGGCACAGAGGTCGTATGAAAGTAAAAAAAATCAACATTATATTATTTATTACACCAGTTATTTTTGGATGTCAGTATAATGGAAAAAAAAACTCAATTGAAAAAAGAAAAATGGATCAAATAACCGCTCTGACTTCTGGCATTCATTTTCTGAAAGAAAAGTGTAATATGAAAGAACTTCCCAGTGAAGATAAAGTTATTGATGCTGCGATAAACATGATGGGACAAGGGGAAATAGCCACCCAATCAAATTTTTATGCGGAAATATCAAATGAGACTAAAGTAAGATATGAGGAAATAAAAGTATACAAAGCAGAACAGAAGATTAAATGCGATGAACTAAAGAATCTTCTCAAGCATTTTATGGCAAAAATGAACGCATAATATACTCACCCCAAAACAGATAGATTACTCCAGACAATGCGATGTATGGACCAAATGCTATATATTTTATTTTTTTATCCGAAAAGTAATTAATAATGACATAAGCAATAACGCCACTACAGGAAGATAATAAGACTATAAAAGGTATTACGGTCGCTCCGAACCAAGCACCTAATGCAGCCATCAACTTGAAATCACCGTATCCCATGCCCTCGATACCTCTGGAGAGTTTAAGCAACCAGAATAGAAGCCATAAGAAACCATAGCCTATGACCGCACCGAGCACAGCTAAAGTTAAAGGAGAAAATATATTATTTATATTAATAAGAAGGCCACACCATAATAAAGGGATGGTAATATGATCAGGCAATAAATAACAGTCAAGGTCGATAAAAGTCAATACAATAAGAAACCACACTAATAAAAGGCTTGCGGCGATTAAATAGTTATTGTGCTGGAGCAAACCAACGGCAAGAGTTAACATTGCTGTCAATACCTCCACAATAAGATATCTAGGGTTTATTTTACTTTGGCAACATTGACTAATGCCTCGCAGGAGCAGCCAAGAAATTAAAGGTATATTATATCGAAAGGGTAAGGGACGGTAACAACTTGGGCAAAATGAATTTGGTAAACATAAACTAAGTCTAACATTATAAATATCTATTTCTTTTCTTGAAGATGAACTAGAGATAATAATAGGAAGTCGATATATAACAACATTTAAAAAACTCCCCACGCACAGGCCAAGAATACTAAAAAACACAATTTCAAGCAGTACGTAAATATTAACCATAACATTTCCCACACTTTATGATGGTAATAAAATCACTTCACCAAAAATATAATTAGAATCCTTACTGATATTTACACTCACTTTATTAACCTCAATACTTTCATCATTAGATAATATAAGAATAATATCTAATAGTGTAGCCAACTTTATTTTATCAATCTTTATCAGCACACCTATAGGTTTCAACACAATAGTACTCAATGCGATTCCATTTTCATTAAATAATGTCATAACCCTCTCATGAAAATTCTCATTTGAACCATTATTTTCCTGATAAATCCCTCTCAATTGAAATTTTTCAGCAACCGATGAGTGATATACTATTTCATTCTCTAACTCATGATATTTCCGTAGTAAAAGATGACTTTCTGATGACAGTTTAACCAAATAAAACAGTAAGATACTAAGTGAGGTCAAAGCTAAAACCATAACTTTATGTTTGTAGATAATACTAATAATGAAGTTGCTGTAGTTCATAATGGATACTTAAAAGCCAAGTTATAAGTTTCATCATCATTTGGAGTTTTAGTTATCCTTATTTTATCTAGCCTTAGTTTGTCACTACGCAACTTAGAATCATTAATATTATCTTCAGTCGCATTTATATTGAGAATAACTTCTCTACCATGACTATTAAAATTAATATTATTAATCACAAGTCCCTTAGCCCTAACCACAGTACTGGCGGCATGTAGCAAATTAATAAAGTCATAGCTACCTTTATTATTAGATAGCTCATCAACATTCGGTTGTGTATCATTTAACCGGTATCCTTTTAATGAAGGATACCTAGCATAAAACCCCCTCGAGGCCGTATTTAGCATATCAATATTTCTAATTATTTCATATTTATAGTATAAAGAATTTAAAAGCATCACGATAGAGAGCAAAAAACACAAACTTATTGTTATAAATATTGAAGCATTATTCATAGCTCGTTTTCTATTATGATAATACCTGTCACAGAGAAAGTTAACATTACTATTCTTAACATTATCGGCCATTATGCGTAATATTTCGCAAAACAGCTTTGTTTCCTGTTTCTCGGATTGATCAACGTCACAAAAAAACTTTCTTACGGATAAATCGATTCGTTTAGCCTGAGATAGCTTTTCTAAAATAAAGTCCTTAACTATAAACCCTGAAACCTCACCATTTCTTATTAAACATTCATCACCCATTTTCACTACCCCCCCCTTTCCATCATTAAATGGTAAAGTTAGTACGTCTGGAATCATGAGTGTGGGCGATATATCAAAATCTGTTAGCCATCCTATCCAAATCTCCATTAACTGGTGTTCAACGGCAGCAACATAGCATGTGTCTACATCATATTTTAAAATAACAATATGGAAATCATCAATATTACCTAAAATTGATTTTTCAAAAGAAAACCTAAGGAATTTTGAATTATTTTTTATTTTATTTCCTTTTGCTTTAATACTTCTATAGATGATTAATCGACTAGAGACTAATATTATCACCTCTCCGGTTGCAAATGCGGAAATTTTTTTTAATTCGGTATGGTTGTTTAATCTTCCAGACTGGGCCTCGGCGTCTTTTACTTTTAAATGCCAATATACTGGTTCAGTGGCATCACAACCTAACCGAATGAACAATACCGTTTCAGAAAATATTTTATTCATTACTTTCATCTCTAATGTTAAATCTCCGATCTATAATAAAAGCATCTCTATTTTTCACATAGAATAAACTCATCAATTGATAATGACTATCTTTGCTAGGTAATGTAAATATGATTGAAAAATAATATTCATCATGCGATAAAATAGGCGTTATAGTGTCTTTTATTCTCTGTAATTCACTAGTATTCTTAGTTGAGTTATTTATAATTAACTCGAAGAAATCTATAGTACTATCCCAACCGCCATCAGGTTTAGCTAAAATAGCATTAGCAATTTCTTCTTCATCTATTTTATTCAAAAAGATAGCTTTCAGTAGACTACCATGCCTCAATTCAAGCATATTTATATTAATTAATAATGTAGAGTCACTCCGAGAACAAAGTATTGATGACATATTAGAAAGATCTTCTTCATTCTCAAATAATGAAAAAACCAAATCATATGACAGTGGTTTTTTATTTACATTAACTATTGAATTTATATATCCCTCATCAAGAGGATATTTATTTTTAAAACCTTCATCAATATGATGTGTTATTTTATTGAGTGTCGAGTATTTTAAATTTTGTGACTGTAAAATATTTTTAAAAACCAGCCAGGGATAAATCCCATCGATTGCATTGCCATCAATAGGTGAGTATTTTAGTAAATTAAGGTTAAAACAATTAGACTGTTCAATTAACTTAAAGTCAGCATTTATGTTATTTATTTTTTTCAACTCAGAAAAGAAAAACGAATTTATCGGCGAGCTATGTATAACGTTATCGTTTGAAATATTTTTTACTATATAATCTAAAAAAATCCCTTCCACTCCCAAAAGTAGCCATCTCTCATATTTTTTCTTTTTCAGCCTTTCAGTTAAATAATATAATTCTGACAAATATAAGGATGATGTCATGGCAATTATACTCATAAGGAAGAGAATACATAATACCAAGAGAAGAGCAATGCCACGCTGTCTCACTAGACTCACCCATGATAATTGTCACTATTTAATAAAGGAATAATCCGTTTAATCATCCCACGTTCCTCTAATTCAATGGTCACTTCAATAGCTTGTGGTATAGAGGAATGGCTATCCCATTCGGCTAACCAGTGGGACTTATGATAAGCTCGCAGACGAAATGCCGTCACCCCCCCTAGAATTTTTGATACTCTCGATATGTTTTCATCAAAATTATAAGTCAGCTTCTCCAAAAAGTTATCTCTTAGGCGAAACCCTACTTTTTCTGATTGCACAAGATAAAGGTGGCCTGTGTAAATACTGCATCTAAAATAAATACCAAAATCATCGCTTTCCAGTAGCATTGATCCCATTTGAAAATCGCTTTCAAGCCTACTTCCCTCTAATGAATAAGAAGGTATTATTGCGTGAGAGATGCTATCTTCTAGTATATTAATTGCAATTTGTATTTTATTCGTTTGCTTTACTCTCTGCTTCACTATATCACTGCCTTTGCTAACAACAATAATAGCTTGATAAATAGTTAGGCTCAGTAAAGTGAAAATAACGATGGAAAGTAACATTTCCAATAAAGTAAAACCACGACTAAGGGGCTTACTCATTAGTAGAACGATACCCCTCTATTATAAAATCGGGTTCGTTACTGTTTGTCTGACTACGAATTTCAACTGTAACAATACTGGAGACTCCGTTTCCTGAACTTATTTCTTTTGATTGCCAATACCATAACTTATTCATCATAAGTTCATCTCCTGTACTCCAGTTTTCTGTTTGTTCTATTCTCATCAAATTTATTTCTGCTAAAATATTATCTGCAACCCAAGATGCGACCATCTTATCTTCCAAACTTTTAACCCATAATAGCTGTCCACTCATTATCTTCATCATACTGATCCCCAGAGTCGCAAAAATAGCCATCGATACCATAACTTCCAGTAATGTAAAACCTACGCAATATCGTTTTCCACCATAAATATTTAAGTGATGGTTTTTAATATTATGATAAATCATCCGTTTTATTTTCTTGTGAGGATACAGGCCAATTACCAATATCATCTTCAGTACCAATCACCTTATCTGGTCCAACTGAAAATATATCAATCTCGTTATATCTTCCAGGGTTATTTATCTGGTAAGAGTTATTCCATGGGTCTTGTGGGAGTCTACGAATATAGCCATTATGAGGATATATCCTCGGGATTGGTAACTCAATAGGTTTAATAACCAGCGCGTTGACACCTTGTGCTTCAGTCGGATAATAGCCATTATCTAATTTATACATATCCAATGCGTTTTCAATAGCAGCAATATCGCTTAATACTTTTTGTTGATCAGCCCTACTTTTGCTAGACATTATATTGGGTATTGTTAAGCTCGCAAGAAGGCCTAATATGATGATAATGACCATCATTTCTAATAATGTAAAACCATCTAACCCACTCTTTCGCATAAAACCTCTTGTATGATATTATAAAATTAAATTATTCATTTCTAATAATGGCTGAAATATAGCTAAAACTAAAAAAAATAAATCCAGCCATAAAAATCATTATTAAAGGCTCTAACATAGTTATAAACACACTTATTTGATCTACTAATTCTTGTTCTTGGATATCCGCTATTTTTTCTAACATAGAGTCTAACTGCCCACTGCGTTCACCTGACGCAATCATATGCAAAATCATCGGTGGAAAGATTCGACTATCCGCTAATGATGTTGAAAGACTCCCTCCTTCACTCACTAATTTTACCGAATTGGATAACTGTTGTTTAATGTACTGATTAGTTAAAATGGTACCACTTATCTTCATTGCTTGAATTAAACTAACACCGTTTGAGTTTAGAATATTCATCATTCTTAAATAGCGAGATATATTCAATCTAGATATGGCTTTGCCGAGCATAGGTATCTTTAGATAATAATGTTCAAAAAATATTTTTATTTTCCTTACTCTAAGTGCTCCATTGAATAAAAATAAACATGCAGTAAACAGAAGTAATATGATTAAGATGTAATCTTTGATCCAGTAACTGACAGTCATAAGACTTTTTGTCGATAACGGCAATGATTTATCATACAATACAAATTGTTCTATTATATTAGGCACTACGATAGATAAAAGTATAATTATTACACCTATAGATATTAAAATAAGAAACACCGGGTAAATTAATGCTTGGATTATCTTATTTTTTAATTTATATCCCTGTTCAATATGGTCTGCAAGTTTAGATAATACTATATCTAAGTGTCCAGATACTTCCCCAGCAGTAATCATAGAACGATATAACGTATTGAATACTATTGGGAATAAAGATAGAGAATCCGAAAATGTATACCCTTCGATGACCTTTCTTCTTACTTCACAAATAACTTTATTAATATTTCTTTTGGTATTCTGCGTTCTAATTATCTCTAATGCGACATCTAAGGGGATTGCAGCATTTATTAAAATAGACATTTGCCGAGTAATTAAAACAAGCTCTATACTATTAACTCTGTTAAAAATATTTATTATTTTAATGGTTTGAGAATTTCGTTTTGATTTTATATTTAATAAGCATAGTTTTCTTTGATAAAGAAGCTGCCTGGCTCCTAACAAACTTTCTGCTTCTATACTCCCTTTCACTTTCACACCTTGTGTGTTTATAGCAGCATATTTATATACAGGCATATTTATCCTCTAAATTTACTCTTTTCACTTCTTCTATTGTTGTTAATCCAGCAACAACTTTATCAATACCATCTTGTTCAATGCTACGTATATATCCCTTAGCCAGCTTGACCAAATCAAGCTCACTTTTTCCTTTATAAACACCTTCTCGCACACGGTTATTTATAATTAAGAGTTCATGTAAAGCTATTCTTCCTTTGTAACCCGTTAAGTTGCATTTATTGCAACCTACTGCACTGTACCCATATCCCCCCAAAGGTATCTGATAATTAGCACTCATCTCTTGCAATACATCCTGTGCAAATGAATATTCTTGCCGACATTCAATACATAATCGACGAACCAAACGCTGAGATAGCACAGCCAGTAATGAGCTTGAAAGCATAAAAGGTTCAACGCCCATATCTTTAAGCCTGGTTACTGCACCCACAGCACTGTTCGCATGTAATGTTGACAACACCAAATGACCAGTCAAAGAAGCTTGTACTGCAATTTGGGCCGTCTCAACATCTCGGATTTCACCAATAAGAATAACATCAGGATCTTGCCGTAATATTGCCCTCAGACTTCGCGAGAAAGTCATATCAATTTTTGTGTTTACCTGTGTCTGTGAAATTCCATCGATATCAAACTCAATAGGATCCTCAACTGTCATGATATTCTTTTCATGTGCATCAATACCCATTAAAGCAGCATAGAGCGTGGTACTTTTCCCAGCGCCAGTGGGGCCAACAACTAAAATAATTCCATGAGGTTTTCGTACTAATGCATTTATTGAATGACAATTCTTTAGCGACATGCCAAGAGAATGTAAATCAAGTTTAAGGCTACTTTTATCTAGTAGTCGCATGACAACACGCTCACCATGGTTTACTGGCAGAACTGACACGCGAACATCTAAAGCCTTCCCCCCCAAATTCAGCGCGATACGACCATCTTGGGGTATTCTTTTTTCTGCAATATCCAACTTGGCCATGATTTTAATTCGAGAAACCAATAGTAACGCGACCTTGCGGTGTAACTCTAATATCTTTTTTAAAACACCATCAATACGAAATCTTATAATTATTTTTTTATCGAAAGACTCGATATGTATATCTGAAGCTAACTCTTTTATTGCTTCAGCCAAAATTGTGTTTATTAATTTTATTACTGGTGCTTCATTGCCGGTATCCAGCAAATCGTCACTCACAGGAATCTCACCACTGAATGAATAGATAGCTATTTCATCACTTATAGTATTCATTATTTTATGTGACTGCATTGAGCTATTTTGATACACACAGATTAGATTTTTATCAAATTCTTCATCCGTAACAAAATTAAGCCCCTGGGGTTGGTTTGCGACTCTATTACATTCAAGTATTGCTTCAAGTGATGCTGAATGGCGGCAAATAATTTGGTAACCATGTTCAACCGGTAATAAAATCACACCATTATCTCTTGACCAACTGAATGTTAGAGGTTGAGATTCATTATTATGTTGAGTCATACCTTTATGCCAATCTCTTTATAAAACTCCATTACGTCATGTTTAATTTTGCTAAATGCATCATAGCTTAACCTATCTATTAGTGGGTTATCATTTAACTTTTCATTAGAAGATAACTTATCATATTTTACATATTTCTCTTCTGTCACTTGAGTATATTCACTTGCCTCTCTGATTATTGTTGGCTTAATAAACAATATAAGATTACTTTTTTCTATTCGTTCCCTACTTTGTCTGAATAAAGAGCCAATCAACGGAATATCACCCAGTAAGGGAACTTTGTTTATTGTTTTATTTAACTTTTTATCTAGTAATCCTCCCACAACAACCGTTTCACCACTTTTCACTAATACCGCATTATTCACTACCCTTTTATTAAAAACAGAACCTAGATTGTGAGTGTTAATATCTGAATTATCCGCGACACTTGAAACTTCTTGCCTTATTTCAAGTAGAACTGAATCGCCCTGATTTATCTGTGGTTTGACTTTCAACATCACACCAACAGACTGTCTCGAGATCGAATTATAAACTTTGTCAGTTGTTGTTGTTTGTGTTGACGTTAAAACAGGGACCTCTTGACCGACATTAAACTCCGCTTCCATATTGTCCAACGTAACAATACTCGGTGTTGCGAGAATATTATTATTTGAGTTTGTTGCCAGTGCTGTAAACAGACCATCCCAATTCCCTTTATAAAAACCTGCAGTTAATCCTGTAATCAACATCGGTACTGGATTTCCACTGCTATGCATTCCTCTTATGTTGTCTGGTTTTTGGAGAAAATTCACTCCACCATAAAATTTATTTGCCCACTGAATACCCAGATTTAGCCCTTCTCCGTTTTGGGTTTCTACTATAATGGCTTCTACGAGTACTTGAGCACGTCTAACATCTAACTTTTCAATGACCTGATCTAATTCCTTCATTATTTTTGGTGCAGCAGTAATCACCAACGCATTCGTTTGTTCATGAGCCTTAATAGATACATGCCCATCATTGTTTTTCCCTACTGATTTTTTATCGTTCTGAAATCCATGACTCACGCCCTTTAAAACATCTAATAACTTTGATGCCTGAGCATACTTCATATAGATAACTTTTGTATTACCATAACTATCTTGTTGCTGATCAAGCTCCTTTATCATTTGAATGGCTTTTTTCCTTGTCTGGTTATCACCACTAACTAGTATTGTATTTGTTCTATCATCAGATATTATTTTTCCTAAATTGAATGAGTTCTGTTTATTATTTGATCCTGTGTTTATTATCTGATTAACCAATTTTACTACATCAGATGCAGCAGCATAGTTCAATTTATGAAGTTCAACATCAGCTTCACCAGGCCGATCAAATGCGTTAATAATGGAATGTAAGCGATTAACTACAGCAGCACGACCCGTAATTAATATTGTATTGGAAGGATCATGGTGAATAATACTTCCTGAGTCTGAGTTATCGTTTAATTGCCGCAATAACGGTGCTAAATTTTTAGCCGATATATTTTTAAGTTTAAAAATTCTATTTATAATCTCGTCACCATATGTTTCATCTGCTTCACTTAATATCTGAGAAACTGTATTTTTTGCTCGTCTAGACGGTATGATTTTCAAAATGTTATTAGGCATTTCAGCAACTGCATAGCCATAAACATCAAGAACATTTAAAAAGAATTGATAATACTTTTCTTCATCTAGTAACTCATAGCTTCGAATGCTAACTAAGCCTTGAACTTTTGGATCTATAATAATAGTTTTATTAATGTTTTTACTAACCGTATTAATAAACTCTTTTATATCTACATCCTTGAAAGAAACTGAAAAATTAGCACTATTAACTTCCAAAGATAATATTGTCACTAATACTATTATTAGTAGGTTTATTCGCATGTATTTATCTATGGAATTAAATATAATATTAACAACCGAGTGCCGTTTATAATAGCTGTACATGAAAACTCCCTTTATACCGCAACTCAGGAGATATTTATTTATAGGATAAATAGCGAGTAATATAATCCACCTTCACTAATAATGATTTTATCTGACAGTATTTTTACTATATTTATATTGGAGCTTTCTATTTCATCTTTGATAAAATATGTTTTTTGCTTACCATTTGCCTCAATGATTGCGATGGAGTCTAATTCATCTGTGTGTTTCAGTACACCAACTAATTTAATCCCCCTGAGTAAATAGGTGAATTAGTTATATCAGCGACTTCGATAACGCTCTTATTTACGTTTCTACTTTTAGTATTAAAGATGTTAGTCTGCTTAATTTCCTCAACCTGCTCAAATATTTTTATAAAGTGAACATTTTCATGATTAATAGACTCTTCATACAATAATGGGATTGTCCTCTTTTTTCCATTTGTTATCATCTTAATCCCTATTACGCATTGATATATAATGAATAACACTATTGCGACATCTAATATAAACTTTTTTTTATGAACGAACATTCGGTAGGGTGTTATAACTATCCTGATGAAAAATGATAACACCCTTACCTCTCAGTGAAATTCTATTGACATGAAAACAAAATAATTAATAGCCAGTAAACCTATCAGACATCTGATTTGGTACCATCGCGCTTAATATTCCGGAGTCAAGTCTAAGTCCATATCTATTTATGGTTTTTACGATACCATCAGGTATGCCTGCATTTTTTAAATGCACTCTAAATTTATGAATTAACTGATGATAGTTATTATCTGAGATGCTTTTATGATTTTCATACCATACGACTTTGATGATATCTTGTTTCCTATTGACATCATTAAACAGACACATGACTAATCTCTTTTGTTTTTCATTAATATCAATTGTTAATTTTTTAGAGTGGAAATGTATTTTGTTCATACAGCAATCCAGTGATATCTCTTTTTCATAATCTATCACTCCTTTTCCATTAATATCGATAAATTTACTACCAGAAACAACAGAGACTGTATCAACATACATAGATAACCCCTACAAATATATTTACTCAGTTAATAAAAACAAATCACACGGCAGATGTGATAAGAGAACAAGTGACTATTATCTCTTTTACTTAATGAATAAAACCAATTAAATTATATTTTTTAATTATATTTGATCTTTTAAAACTCTCCTCATACATAAATGTACACGCTAGAAAGACTAGCATAAGATAAATAATTATTTTGCACACTAACAGAGCAAAGTAATAAGTTAGTTGATTGTGTTTATCGTAATAATATAGCCCTGAATTATAATAGAAATCTATCTATTTAAAATACTTATTAATCATTTAATTCATTTCATAAACCATCCGTAGTCACGTATTCAACATACAATAATAATTAAAAAACTCAAGGAATAAATATCATTTAATAATACTAATCAAATATATTAACTAATATCTCAAAATAATAACATTTACATATTCTCTTTATTGACACTCATAACACAGGTTTATTGAATTATATAACTCATATAACTTACGTTAATACTAAAAAAGACCTTAATGATTATATATACACTCTGACCTTATCATGCAAGTGTTGCTTTAGTCATATAAGCATAAAATTTCGTGACGACCAAGAGATCCGTGTCAATAAAAAAGATAACAGGGTAAATAAATTAATGTTTGATTGAAGAACCATGATCGATATTCCCCTTGAAAAGCATCAAGGGGAATTGTAGAAGATGGAGCTATTACATGAAGAACTCGACTTCTCCGCCATTTAAGTTATACATACTACCAACTATTTTTATTTTCCCTTCTTGCTCTAACTTTTTAATTATTTCACTATTTTTACGTATCTCATCAATAGTATGTTTCACATTATTTTTTGCTACAGCATCGACGTAAAGTTCATTTTTACCGCTTTTCTCGCCCTCAAATTGAGTCATCTCAATGGCGGGTTTGATTTTATTGAGAAGCCCCGTCAGATTGCCAAGCTCCACGTTATCAATGGCACCTTTTACAGCACCACAGGCTGTATGTCCCATAACCAAGATAACTTTTGCTCCCGCAGCGGCACACGCAAATTCCAAGCTACCTAATAAATCATCATTTGATATATTACCGGCAATCCTAGCATTGAATGTTTCTCCAATGCCGGTATCCAGTACGATTTCAGCGGGTGCTCGAGAATCAATGCAACTGAGGATCACCGCTGCTGGGAATTGTCCCTCAGCGCTACCACGCTTTTGGGCAACGTAGTCATGTTGCTGCATTTTTCCTGAGACAAACCGCTTATTGCCCTGCTTAAACCCTTCAATGATTTGATCTGGAGTTAACTTATCTCGTTCTGCTTGCGTCAGCGCCGCAGCATAGGATATTTGAGGCATTCCCAATCCAATCCCGCCTATTACCCCTGCAGCGGTAATACCCAAAGCAGCTTTGAGCATGTTTCGCCGACTATTCGGATGGTTCTCTTCTGAACAGCAACTCGGTATTTTGCTCATACTCTCTCCTCAAAGCTATTGTTGTGATTTTGATACTGCTCAATAAGCAAGCAGCTATTTAAATGTAGTACATGCAATTTGCATTATGTTGCAACTCATAAGTTAGTGATGGATTAATAACAAAATTATCTGTCTTTAACCGGTATTATTGGCAATAAACTAATCACTTACAGGATGTATTGTCTTCAAAATGAATTCGGTTCAGATTGGTTGGTTTACTGATTAGCACACGAAAGTGAGGTGAAATAATGAAAGCTGCAATCGTTAAAACGCTTGGTGCCCCGCCTGTTTTTGGGCAGTTTTCTGAGCCGATGCCCTTACCCGGTGAAGCAGTGATTAATGTGGTAGCCGCGGGTATCAAACAACTTGATCGCGCCATCGTGCGAGGTACGCATTATTCAAGCCCAAAAACACTGCCCATCATCCCGGGGACTGATGGTGTCGGGTATCTTGAGGATGGATCTCGTGTTTACTTTGCCTCATTTCGCCAACCATTTGGGGCGATGGCCGAGCGGGCTGCAGCCTCTTGGTCTGTTCCAGTACCACCCGAAATTAATGATGCTACAGCAGCGGCATTAATCAACCCTGCATTGGCCGCTTGGTTACCACTGGTCTGGCGGGCTAGGATTCAACCTGGAGAGACCGTGCTCATCATCGGAGCTACCGGCACGTCAGGTAAGTTGGCTATTGCCGCTGCACGTCATCTAGGGGCTGGCCGCGTGATTGCTGCCGGTCGGCGTCAAGAAGTGTTGGCAACATTAGGAGCCGATGCCACGGTGAATCTAACTTTGCAGGGCGCGGAGTTAACTGAAGCATTTACTCAAGCTGCCGGACCAACCGGTTATGACGTCATTGTGGATTATATTTGGGGGCCAGCAACCGAGGCACTTTTCGCTGCACTGACCCGCCACGATCTGACTGCCCATGCTAATGAGCAAGGCATTCGGCTAGTGAATGTTGGCTCGATGGCATCCCCTACTCTACAGCTTCCTTCCGCCGTTCTGCGGAGCGCTAATCTACATATTCTGGGAAGTGGCACCGGGAATTTCCCACCGATTGCTGAATTGAAGCGCATTGTTGCTGACATTTTTAGCCTTGCTGCCCAACAAAAGCTCAGTATTGAAACTCAGCTTCATCGGCTAGAAGAGGTTAGTGAAGTCTGGAATGTAAATAAAAACAGTGATATTCGGTCTGTGCTGTCTATCAAATAAAAGTGGCACCGGGTTGGGCCGCAGTGAGCACCAACCCGGGTGATTTGCATTATGATGTCTGTATAAAACGATCAAGCTGCCGACGTAGTTGCTCGTTCTCTTTCTTTAGCTGCTCAATTCTTTCAAGCAACGTTAAGGTCATTGCTACACCAGACCAGTCCAGATCCAACTCATTTTGCAAGCGACAGGCACGTTTAAGGCAGCTCAGTGCATCTGCGTCAAAAACCCAGACAGTATCTGCCGGCTCTAACGGTACAATCACACCCAGCCCGACCACCTCAACCAGTTCGTCCTGCATAATCCCTGTTGACTGGCATAATTCAGTCACGGTGTAAGTGATTTCTATTTCAGCCATAATCTGTTACTCCCATTCAGTCCGAGGATTAAATGCCGCTTGCTCTGACAATTGTTGCCAAAGTGCTCGCGTTTTCTCGTCTGGTTTCGGCGGCATAACCACCTTGAGGGCCGCATACAAATCACCCGTTCCTTTTTTGCTGACCAGACCTTTGCCTTTAATGCGCAACCGCTGACCACTCTGACTTCCTGCCGGAATCGTTAAAGATATTTTCCCTGTCAACGTCGGGACCTCGACACTGGCACCCAATGCCGCTTCCCATGGCGCTAACGGCACCACTATTTGTAAGTTTTGGCCATCAATATCAAACAGTGGATGTGGGGCAATACGAATGATCAGGAATAAATCGCCATTAGCTCCCCCCGCAAAACCTGGCGCGCCCTGCCCTTTAAGACGAATCCGCTCACCATCGCCCACACCTGCCGGTATTTTAACTTTCAGAGTCTTAGAGGTTTCAGCACCAGCTCGACCCGATGCATCAATGGTCGGTATTTTGTAAGAGATCGAACGAGTTTGTTCAGCTAAGGTCTCTTCTAAAAAGAGGGGTAACTCCATCTCCAGATCTTGCCCGCGAATCCCTTGAGAGGTGCGATGAGATGCATGCCCAGTTGCAGAGCCACGATGGGCGAAGAAAGATTCGAAGAAATCGGAAAAATCATGCGCACCGCCCCCAGCACCACTATGCCATTGCTGACCTCCTGTGTTGTAGGCTGCTTGCTGTTGGCCAAAATGGGGATCATTACGATGTAATCTTAATTCGTCATATTCAGCCCGCCGCTCAGTGTCTTTTAAAACTTCATAAGCTTCAGCCACTTCCTTAAACTTACTTTCAGCATCGGCTTCAGAGCTGACATCTGGGTGATATTTGCGGGCTAGCCGACGATAAGCGGTTTTAATCTCTTTTAGGGAAGCGGTAGGCTCCACTCCCATGATGGCGTAATAGTCTTTAAATTCCATGCAATAATATCCTTAAATTCAATGTGTTACACACAATAAATTTCAAGGTGCAGAAAGGCGGCGAGTAAAAAATCCCGATGAACTTACGCGGTCAAGTGCTTCGGGTCATTGAGCGCCACCAATAGACCTGCAGTTGAAAATGACGGGCGTCTATAAGATATCCCCATCTGATTTATATAAAACCTATTAATACATACTTCTCTTCACTTTTAACTCGGGGATCCATAACCCTAAACTATAGCTTACCCTTTTCATTTCATGTTACAGCCGCATTTGTGACCGAATCACTGATGTTAATCATATAACTGGTCGCTGGTTTTATTGGCAACAGGCGCTGCCCTTTTCTGGTTTACCTGTTTTACAGAGGAGCGCACCACCAGCTTGCCTTGCAAGAGAGTATTACTGAAAGGGGCATCCGGACGCAGTAAACGTCGTTGTAACAACGAAATCGCCTCTGCACCCAACTCATCACGCGGAACATGTACCGCCGTCAGTGGCACGTCATGGATCTCGGCTAGATTAAAGCCATCCATACTCATCACTGACATGTTATCAGGCACATTGATTTTTAACTTATTCAGTGCATTAACTGCCCCTACTGCCATGTAGTCCCCACCGGCTAAAATGGCTGTAGGCAGTTGGCTTTTATCCTCGCAGGCGGCGATATAAGCAGTAATGGCTTGCTCTGCTTCTTCAGCACCAAAGCCATGGGTAGTAACTAAATGCTGGTCATCATCAAAACTCATATTATTGCTGACAAAAGCCTCTTTAATTCCCACCAGCCGCAGTTCCATGGTATTACGTCGTAAACATTGCAATGTCAGGATACGCCGGTGCCCCTGTTGTATCAGATAGTTGGCTGAGAATTCTCCGATCAATTGGTGGTCTGGCGAAACACTATCCAATGACATCTCTTTATCACGGCAATTGATCAATATCGACGGTTTATGGACCCCTGCTGCCAAGGTATGAACACGTGGATCATCAATACCAATGATGATTGCCGCCTCCGTTTGCGGATGGGTTATTTTTTCCAGAAACAGCGAGATGTCACTGTGGGTTTCAGATAATCCGCAGTAGCGAATCATTACTTCATGTTGACTGACCGCTTCGGTAATTCCCTGAATGACTTTGTAGTAAAAAATATCGGTACGAACATCAAAGGCTCGGTGCGGCGCAAATACCATAATATTGTTAAGCATGAGCCGCCCACTGGATAAATTCTGCAAGATTCCTTGTGATTGCGCGCAAGCCATGACCTGCTGTTTTGCTTTCGCGCTGGTGTTAGATTTACCGGCTAATACTCGGGATACCGTGCTAATTGAAAGACCCGTCTGATTGGCTATTTCTTGTATTTTTAGCTTTCCATTCATTTTGTGATCTCTCTCAAATTAGCAAATGAAAAAATTTTCATAGCCAGAAAATAGCTTATTCACAGTATTACTCAATATAAATGCTGGAATATTACTCAGCGTATGAAAATTTTTTCAAAAAAACGCGTATTAATACCAATTTAAGCTAGCTACCTTGTTTTGGTAAACCAATTTTAAAAACTTATCAGTCCGGTTATTTTTGATTAAATATAAAAAAACTAACAATATCAATTTAGTATGTTTTATTAGCTTGTTTTACTGTGAGCAGGGTCACATTAAAACTCAGCATAATCTTAATAACCGAAAATGGATCATACCAAAACAATAAGTTGGTCCGGTTAATTAACTGCCGACTAACTCCAGGAGGCTGGGATGAGTGTTGAGATTAATCAATCCGCTAAAGTTGTTGGGCGGCGAAAAATAAAATCACTACGTTGGTGGATGCTGGCGCTATTTCTGCTTGGGGTCACCGTTAACTATATTACCCGCAACTCTCTGGGTATTCTCGCCCCCGAACTAAAAACCAGTTTGAATATGACCACCGAGCAATACTCCTGGATTGTGGCGTCATTTCAATTGGCTTATACCGTGTTCCAGCCACTGTGTGGTTGGCTAATTGACGTCATCGGTTTAAAGATGGGGTTCCTGATTTGCGCCAGTGTTTGGGCCGTGGTGTGTATGATGCACGCCGGGGCAGGAACCTGGTTCCAATTAGCGGTGCTGCGCTTCTTTATGGGCAGTGCCGAGGCCGCCGCAACACCAGCAAATGCCAAAGCCATTTCTGACTGGTTCCCGAAAAAAGAGCGTCCGATTGCGGCGGGTTGGGCTGGCGTTGGCTTCTCTATCGGTGCGATGTTGGCCCCTCCCATTATTGTACTGGCGCATGTGGCTCTCGGCTGGCAAGGCGCGTTTTTATTCTCCGGTGCTTTAGCCATGGTGTGGGTATTGCTGTGGTGGCGTTTTTACCACTCACCGGATACTCACCCCAATCTAAGCAAAGAAGAATTTGAACTGATTCATCAGGATAATGAACCCGTACTGCCACGGCTGCCTTTCCTGAAATCACTGTCCATCCTTAGTAAAAACAAGAAGTTTTACGGCATCGCTATTCCCGCTTTTTTGGCAGAACCGGCATGGGCAGTTTTTAGCTTCTGGGTCCCGCTTTATCTGGCGACCGAACGCGGCATGGACCTGAAACAGATTGCTATGTTTGCTTGGCTGCCCTTCCTCGCGGCAGATATCGGCAGTGTTGCCAGTGGTTACTTAACCAAACTTTACCAAAAATGGTTCGGTTGCAGCCGCATCAACTCTGTGGTTGCCAGTTCAGTGACCGGCGCTTTTATGATGGTCTCACTGGCCTTCGTGGCCATCACTAAAGATCCCTATCTGGCGATTGCATTGATCTCTATCGGCGGCTTCGGTCATCAGGTTATCTCCTGCATGTTAAGTGCATTAGTCGTTGAATCTTTTGATAAAAACCAAGTGGCGACGGTTAACGGGTTGCGCGGTTCCTCCGCTTGGATCGCCAGCTTCCTATTCACCCTATTGATTGGGGCGGTTTCCGACACTATCGGCTTTAACCCCCTGTTTATCGCCATGGGCTTCTTCGATTTGATTGGTGCCGTGTTCCTAATTGCCCTGTTTGCTGAACGCCGCAATAAAAAACAGTCGGCTGCCTAATGCTATTAACCCAGCAACAGCGCACCACTCGCGCTGTTGCCAGAAAAAAAGATGAGCTGTGATGAAAACATTAAAAAACTGGCAGTTAGTAAATGAATATCCCGACCATGTGGAATTGCGGGTCGATGACCAACATAGTTTCTGTTTGTATGTATTAGAGCCAAACCTTTGTCGGGTACTGATTAAACGCAACGGCGAGTTGGCACTGAACCGCACCTGGAGCATCGCGCCACAAGGTGATGTGCCGTGGTCAGGCCGTGACCGGCTGAGTCTGGAAGGCTTTTCGGTGCCGGGCTATCAACTAGAACGCCACGAACAGCAATTGATCGTGACCACGGATTGCTTGCGGATAACTATTCACCAACCGCTATATCTGGAGTGGGAATATAAAAATCAGCAGGGGGAATGGCACCCACTGGCCGCAGACCGCCCTACCAGCGCTTATCTACTCAGCCCGCAAGGCGAAACAATTGCTCACTACCAGCGCCGCTATCCTAATGAGCAATATTACGGATTGGGCGAAAAAGCCGGGGATCTTAATCGCGCGGGTCGTCGTTTTGAAATGCGCAATTTAGATGCCATGGGTTACAACGCTGCCAGCACCGACCCGCTCTATAAACATATTCCATTTACTATCACTCGCCGCGATGATGTTAGTTTTGGTTTGTTTTATGACAACTTAAGCAGTTGCTGGCTGGATTTGGGTAACGAGATTGATAATTACCATCTAGCTTACCGCCGCTATCAGGCTGAAGCGGGTGATCTTGATTACTATATGTTCCTCGGCCCGAAAGTGTTGGATGTCACCAAAGCCTTTGTTCGCCTAACGGGTAAAACGAAGTTTGGTCCTAAATGGAGCTTGGGCTACAGCGGTTCTACCATGCATTATACCGATGCCCCGGATGCACAGGTGCAACTGCAAAAATTCATTACGCTATGCCAACAACATGATATTCCCTGTGACTCTTTCCAACTGTCGTCTGGCTATACCTCGATAAACAACAAGCGCTATGTCTTTAATTGGAACTACGACAAAGTGCCGCAGCCAAAAGTGATGAGTCAGGCTTTCTTGCAGGCTGGCATCAAACTGGCCGCTAATATCAAACCGTGTCTATTACAAGATCACCCGCAGTATCAGCAAGTTGCAGAACGTGGCCTGTTTATTCTCGATGGTGAAACCGGGTTACCTGAGCGTTCCTCATTTTGGGATGACGAAGGTTCTCATCTTGATTTCACCCACCCTGAGACGGTGGTTTGGTGGCAGGAAAATGTCACTAAGCAGTTATTGGAAATGGGGATCGGTTCAACCTGGAATGACAATAACGAATACGAAGTGTGGGACGGCGAAGCGCGTTGCAATGGGTTTGGTGAATCCATCGCTATCAAACATATCAGGCCGGTAATGCCGTTACTGATGATGCGTGCGTCAATGGAGGCTCAACAAGCATTTGCACCAGACATACGTCCATATCTAATATCACGTTCTGGTTGTGCCGGGATGCAGCGCTATGCCCAAACCTGGAGTGGCGATAACCGCACCAGTTGGCAGACTCTGCGCTATAACATCCGTATGGGGCTGGGCATGAGTCTATCTGGGTTGTATAACCTTGGCCATGATGTTGGCGGTTTTTCTGGTGATAAACCTGAAGCCGAACTGTTTATCCGCTGGGTACAAAACGGCGTGATGCACCCACGGTTTACTATTCACTCATGGAATGACGATAACACGGTCAACGAGCCATGGATGTATCCTGCCGCAACACCAATGATCCGCGATGCCATGGTTCTGCGTTACCGACTATTACCTTATTTCTATACGTTACAATGGCAAGCCACACATGATGATGAGCCAATGCTACGCCCGACTTTCCTTGATCATGAACACGATAGCAGCACGTTTAAAGAAAATGATGACTTTATGCTAGGCCGTGACTTACTGGTTGCCAGCGTGGTCGAACCCGCACAGCGTCAGCGCGAGGTCTATTTACCGGATAATAATGTCGGTTGGTATTGTTTCCATACCGGCCAATGGTACAGCGGCGGACAGACAGTCGTGTTAGATGCACCACTTGAGCGTTTACCACTTTTGGTGCGAGCGGGTGCGGCATTGCCATTGTCACGGCGCATCGCCTTTGTGAATGTCGAACTGGATGCTCAACGCGAGTTGGCGCTTTACCCGACCAAAGGGGCTGGGCAATCCAGTGGAATGCTGTTTGAAGATGACGGCGAGAGCCATCGCTGGCAGCAAGGCCATGCATTGTGGCTAAACTGGCAGGTAACAACTGATAATCATCGAATTGATATTACCTTTAGCCGCACCGGAAGCTATCAGCCGGCATGGCAGGAATTAATGGTAAATCTGCCCGAAAATGAGCATCGCGAGCTATATATCAACGGTGTCGAAAGCCATAAATTACAGTTAAATACATTAGTTTAATGAGCGAATGTTGCGGGCTTTCTAAAGCCCGCTTATTTTTTATCTAAACAGGTTAGCGCAGTAATTTTAATGCCCCAGTCAATGAACGCACCCATTTCTCAGGCCCCGCCAATCCCAAGCCATCCAACGGCTCATCACTGAGCGAACGTGACGGAAAAGTCTCTTCATAGTCTTGAAAACTGTGCATTGAGCGCGCAAATGCCGGGAATGGGACAATGGCCCGCTCATGAGGGGCTGCTAATGCTTTCAGCAGTACCTCTCTTATCTGTGAAGCATTCGCCTGTAAAATAGGAACCGGCAATTTTGAACTGACATCAATCTCTTTTCCAACTGAATCGGATAATGTCGTCCCCGCCAATTGTGGAAATTTTGCCGCCAAACCAATCCCCACCGCACTGGTGGTATTAGCAATTAAACCAACAGGAAGTTCAGGGTTAACAATAATCGCGATCCGCATTTGTTCTGCCACAGCCAGTACCCTTTTGCCGCTAATATGTACAAAATAGAATATCCCTCCGCCGCCGGTAAGTGCTTTCTTTTATCACCCATATTCCACTAATATTGGTAATCTATACCCAAATTTAATAATAAGTAGGTAGAAAATGCCCTCAACCTCTCTAACTCCGGCAGATATAAAAATCTTGAAGCAATTGCAGCACTCTGGACGTATGACTAACCAAGAGCTGGCCGATAAAGTGGGGATGGCAACCTCCCCGTGCTGGCGACGGGTTAAACAACTTGAAGAGAGCGGCATTATCACCGGTTATCAGGCTAATATTGACCGACGCAAAGTCGGACTAGGGATTTTGGCCTTTATTCGGGTGAAAATTGACAGTCACAGTGAAGAGGAATCAAAGCTGTTTGAAATGCAGGTCGGAGCGCTAAAGCCGGTCATTGCTTGCTACGCCGTGGCGGGAGATGCTGACTTTTTACTGCAAGTGGTCGCCGACGATCTCGACAGTTTTTCCACCTTTGCGATGTCAGTCATTCGTCGGCTATCGGGCATTAAAGAGATGCAAACGACATTCGTGCTGCGCGAGGTAAAACCACTGGATCATTTACCTCTGTAATCAGTCACGGAGTAAAAAGCCTCATTTTACGCCGCCAAGACTCTATTTCGGCCCAATGCTTTGGCACGATAAAGTGCCTCATCCATGCGTTTAAATAGATTATCGGTATCTTCGCCCACTTGATGCTGGGCGACACCAATACTGACGGTGAGTGGTGGCAAATTAGGCTGACATATCATTTGAATTGTTTCTCTAATAGATTCAGCCAATTGCAATGCACCATTCAGATCAGTTAAGGGTAAAAGAATGGCAAACTCCTCACCCCCCCAACGGAAAACAATATCGCACTCGCGAATAATAGACTCTAAGGTTCGTGCCAATAAAATCAGAACTTCATCACCTTTGTGATGCCCGAGCTGATCATTAATGGATTTGAAGTGATCAACATCCAATAAAATTAAACTGAAATTCTGGCCATAACGTTGGCTTTGAGCATGTGCATGCTCAACCAAGGGAAAAAACTGACGCCGATTACCTAAATCAGTCAGAGGATCCCGCAACGCTGCCCGCTCTAATGCCTGTTCAAGGCGCTTTTGCTCAGTAATGTCATGGATAATACACAGCATTAACCGCATCCCATCCAACTCGACCGGCCCGGCATAAGTTTGTACATGGCGGGTATTTCCATCCGCGAGTTTATGAATAAAGTTCAGGGGTTTATGACCACCGGGTAATTTGGCAACCTCATTCATGACGGGTAACACATCCTTTCCCATGGTGTTAATTTCCCAAGTATGCTTCATGCACATTTCATCCCGCGAATAACCATAGAAACGTGTTGCTGCCTGATTGGCATCAACAATTTGCCCTTCTTTTGATGGATCAATAAGTAACATCGGCGCGGTATTGGTATTAAAAAATTGCTCATAAAATCCTCGTTCATCACGACGATAGGATTTTGAGCATAATTGTTCAGCATGCGGTTGAGCGAGTACCGACGCTGAAATATAGAGTCCTTCAAAAACAATTACATCACCGTAAGGCTCTAACTGAGTTAAGGAGAGCCGACAGCTCAAGGGGGAGGTGTTTTTTTCTGCTGCAAGAGTCCAAATCTCGACAATTTGGTCATTGTCAGCTAACGCAGGAAGATAAGCTTCCAACTGTTGCTGCGCATGCGCTGAAAACTGCCCATTGCGCATAAACGCTAGTGGGGTATCACCAGCCATCTTTCGGGCTTCCTTGTTAGCAAACAGTACTTCCTGATTTTTGGGTAACACAACCCAAACCGGCGTACTCAAAATATTTAATGCATCTAAGTAGGCTATCAACATAGGAATACCGATAGATATTTGGCATGAGAACAGAATACAGTTAATTACCCTGGATTCACTACATTTCGATGTATACCCCACTTCACCTGCAAGAATGGATCAAAATTGCAATCATCCTGCATAAACTCCACTAGTATTATTACAGCGAGAATAATTAACGTCTATCTTTGTTATTGAGCACCACCTTTTTAAGTAGAGGCAGCTATGTTTCTAAATTATTTTGCACTGGGTGTACTTATTGTTGTCGCTCTTATCATCTTCTATGGGATTATTATTCTTCATGATATTCCGTATTTAATTGCCAAATCACGAAATCATCCGCATGCCGATGCTATTCATGTCGCAGGATGGGTGAGTCTATTTACTCTACATGTTATCTGGCCATTTTTATGGATATGGGCCACGTTGTACCGCGAGGAGCGCGGCTGGGGTATGCAAAATCAGGAAGCATCATTTGCACAGTTGCAACAACGCGTGACAGAACTGGAGCAAAAACAGAGCGGTACTACTATCCCTCCATTGGAGTAACATCATGGATTTGCTCATTATCCTGACTTATGTCGCGTTTGCTTGGGCTATATTTAAGATCTTCAAAATACCGGTAAATAAATGGACGGTTCCCACAGCGGCATTAGGTGGCGTTGTTTTAGTCGCCACACTCATTTTATTAATGAATTACAACCATCCTTATACTTTTCTGGCACAAAAAGCTGTTATTTCTATTCCAATTACACCGCAGGTCACCGGTATAGTTACTGAGGTAACAAATAAGCAAAATACATTAATGAAAAAAGGTGACATCCTTTTTAAACTCGATCCTATCCGTTATCAGGCCCGTGTTGATAGATTACAGGCTGATTTGGTGACCGCCGTTCATAATGCTCAAATGCTTAAAGGGCAATTAGACGAAGCAATAGCAAACACATCTCATCTCAGTGCAGAACGCGACCGGTTATCCAAAGACTACCAACGCTACCTGAAAGGCAGTAAAGCGCTGGTAAATCCATTCTCTGAAAGTGATATTGATAATGCCCGGCAGAACTATTTGGCGCAGGATGCATTAGTCAAAGCATCAGTCGCTGAACAGGCTCAGATTAAAAGTCAGGTAGATAGCGTGCTCAATGGAGAGCAATCTCAAATTGTTAGCCTCAGAGCACAATTGGCCGAAGCAAAATACAATCTTGATCAAACCGTCGTCCGTGCCCCCAGCAATGGCTATGTCACTCAGGTATTGATTCGCCCAGGAACCTACGCAGCAGCCATACCGCTGCGCCCAGTGATGGTTTTTATTCCAGAACAAAAACGACAAATTATTGCCCAGTTTAGACAAAACTCGCTGCTGCGGCTCGAAGCTGGCGATGAAGCTGAAGTGGTTTTCAATGCATTACCCGGGCAAGTATTTCCTGGCAAGCTGACAACCATTATCCCTGTCGTACCGGGTGGCTCATATCAAGCTCAAGGTACACTACAATCACTCAGTATTATTCCCGGTACAGATGGTGTGCAGGTGATTATTGAGCTGGATCCCAATAGTGATATTGACTCTTTACCGGACGGTATCTTCGCTCAAGTGGCAGTTTACTCCGACCATTTCACCCATGTTTCAGTCATGCGGAAAGTACTGCTACGGATGACCAGTTGGATGCATTATCTCTACCTCGATCATTAGAGACGATTTTGGCCGTGATTTAAATTCATCGTGCCTGATTCACTGTGAAAGAATCATTTTTGATGAGCGTTTGCGGCTGCCTTTAACACTGCAAGTGGCATTACTCAGCCTTTAGTGACGCATATTGTGAATGCAATATTGCAGCGAGAGTCACAACTAAAGGCATAAAACTGAGCCGTTGGCAGCAGCAAGGCGGAGGAAATGGTTCAATATTATTCGCTATCAGCAACCTGGCTACCGATATAAAAAAGCGCTCAAGGAACATATTGAGCCCCCCAATTATCTGGAACGCCAGTGTGCTGTAACAGAGCCTAATAAAGTCTGGTGCGTTGATTGGGCCATATCATTAGTCCGTTCTTTCGGCTGTAAACGGTGGTTTAGCAAACCAAACCAGAATTGTTAGTAAGATAAAAGCAATAGCCGCCAGACGGAAAATCTCATTAGCAGAAATGAGTAATGACTGCTGAGTAATCTGATTATTTATATTATCTAGAACCTGTGATAGAGAACCATAGTACTTACTCAAAATCTGTGATGATGTATTAAACTCAGGATTAAAACTATCGATTGCTCCAGTCAATTGGCTATGATGTAACGATTCTCTGCGTCCCCAAAGCGTCATCATAAGTGACGTACCAATAGATCCTGACAGTGTGCGAAAGAAATTACTCATACTTGACGCACTAGCGAATTTATTGTCAGACAAGCCGGATAGAGAAATTGTTGTAAGAGGTAAAAAGAAACACGCAACAGCGAACCCTTGGAAAAACTGAGGTAGAACAACGCCCATAAAACCTATAGTCGGCATAAATGTAACAGAACGCCAATAATAACATACCGCATACATTATAAAACTAAATGTAACCAGAACCCGCATATCAATTTTGTTACCATAATGACCGATTAGAGGAGATATCAATAAGGGCATAATACCAATTGGCGCATACGCAAGACCTGCCCAAATAGCATTATAACCCATCGTTTCTTGGAGCAATTGTGGCATAAGTACTATCGCGCCAGAATAAAAAAAATAAGCACATGTAATACAGACAATACCAATCGTAAAATTACGCGATTTAAACAAACTAAGATCAAGAATTGGATTCTCGGCAGTAGACTCCCATATAACTAAAGAGATCAGTGAGATGACTGATACTATTGCTAATATGATGATAGTACTGGAGTTGAACCAGTCCAGATCCCGACCTTTGTCGAGCATAATTTGTAATCCACCGACGCCAAGAACTAATAGGACTAACCCGGGAATATTCATTTTTACCGGTGAGGTTTCAGTTTCTCTTCCTTTTAATAGTGTTAAACAGGATAGTATAACTATAATCCCCATCGGAACATTTATCAAAAATATCCATCCCCAACTATAATTATCACAAATATAACCACCAAGAATAGGCCCACATATCGGTGCAATAATTATAGTCATTGACCATAATGCTAATGCAAATGTTCGTTTTTCTGGCGGATAGTTTCTTAGTAATAAACTCTGAGACAGCGGAATTAACGGCCCAGCCATCACTCCTTGCACGACTCTAAAGAATATAAGAACATCAAGACTGGTCGATAAACTGCACATTAACGAGGCCAATGAAAAAAAGGTTACTGACAGCAGAAATAACCTTAGCTCACCTATTCGTTGTGCTAATTTTCCGGTGACAGGTATCGCAATTGCATTAGCAACACCAAATGATGTTATCACCCATGTGCCTTCATCAGTCGATGCCCCTAAGAAGCCAGAAATAGTGGGTATCGCGACATTGGAAATAGTCGAGTCCAACATCTGCATGAAGGTTGCCAATGAGAGGGCGATAGTTATGCACCATAGCTTCCCACCGGTTAATGGCGCTGGCGTTTGTTGAGTAATTACCATTACATTTGTCCATTACGAGATATAATTGTTTTAATTTCTTTCTCTATCGGACTGGTATCTATCACTAGCGCTTTACTGACATAAGCAGGCATAGCAGTAACAGCCGAAGCAAGAACTGGCATATCACCAATATCCTCATTTTTTGTATCAATCGTCGCCGTCATAGATAAACCAATACGTAATGGGTGTTGTTGTAATTCCTTTGGGTCGAGAGAAACATCAACAGGTACACGCTGGACAACTTTAATCCAGTTACCTGTGGCATTTTGTGCAGGCAGTAATGAGAAGGCATTCCCGGTCCCCATTTTTATGCCGACAATACGCCCATGAAAGACGATATTTTCGCCATACAAATCGCTGATAATGTTTACAGGCTGACCAATTCGTATATTCGTTAATTGCGTCTCTTTGAAATTGGCATTCACCCACATTTGGTGCGCAGGTACGACTGCCATTAAAGACTGACCCGGACTAATTGTTTGACCTACTTGCACGGATCTCTGAGAGATATAACCTGTTACAGGACTTCTGATATCTGTACGTTGAAGCGCCAGCCACGCTTCTTTTGCCGCGTCTGCAGCCTGTATGACTTGGGGTTGGCGGTTTAATGGCGTGTCCATTACTAATGCCTTATTTGCGTTATAAGCCAGAATGGCAGCATTAAGGCCAGCTTTATTGCTAACTAACGTATCTTTGGCATGTTCTAACGTTTCTTTTGAGATGACACCATTCTTTGCTAATGGAAGGCGGCGCTGGTAATCTTCTAGCGATTGTTGATACTGAATACGAGCCGAAGCGACTTCTGCATTGTATTGCTTATCCTGTAAATACAGTTTATGAGTCTCACGAACGATATTTGCCAGATTATTTTTAGCTTTATTAAGTGCTATTGTTGCATCTGTCTTATCCAATGAAACTAAAATATTCCCTTGACGAACAAAGCTCGTATCTTTATTATTTACAACAATAACACTACCTGATACTTGTGCTGAAATTGGATTTGCATTTCCTACAACATACGCATCATCAGTGCTAATAGTATCTTGTAATACCATTGACCAATATGCATATGCAAAAGTGAACACAATAAATAAAACCACGGCTAATATTGAAAAATACCTCTTTCTACTAGTCTGTTTTTTATTTAAATTAATCTGTTCCACTATTATCTCTCATATCGTATATGATTAAAGTCATGACGTGAATATGAAAATTCATTCACCATAAGTACCCGACCTGTTTACTACAGCACAAATCTTCTCAGGAACTTTAGAGTAATAATTCTACAATAGTGATAACCAAATAATAGAAGACAATGCCTCACCTTTTGAAATACAATTCTTACACGTGTAGGCACAATGAGATAAAAAATAGTATAGCAACGAAACTATAATTTAACGGTATAGTCCCTCTTTTTATTATTGATATCTTATCTTTGACGTCTATTTAAAAGCTCAAAATTTCTGTTTTTTATCAAGAATAATGAGATGAAGCCTTATGTCTGTTTTGCTACAGAAAGAAGGAAGATGCTTCATTTCGAAGGGAATAATGCATGAAAGCAATAATTATTGATGACCATCCTCTTGCGATCGCCGCCATTCGTAATTTACTGACTAAAAACGATATTGAAATTTTAGCCGAATTGGTGGAAGGGGGAAGTGCCGTTCAACGTGTTGAAACACTCAAGCCCGATATCATCATAATTGACGTCGATATACCCGGGCTAAATGGTATCCAGGTGTTAGAAACGCTCAGAAAACGTCATTACGCTGGGATTATCATTATTGTTTCTGCCAAAAATGATCATTTTTACGGTAAACATTGTGCTGATGTTGGTGCTAATGGATTCGTGAGTAAAAAAGAAGGAATGAACAATATTATTGCTGCTATTGAAGCAGCTAAAAATGGTTACAGTTATTTTCCTTTTTCTCTTAATCGATTTATTGGAAGCTTAACTTCTGATCAGCAAAAATTAGATGCCTTATCCAAACAAGAAATCAGTGTTATGCGTTATATTCTGGACAGCAAAGATAATAACTATATTGCCGAAAAAATGTTTATCAGCAATAAAACAGTCAGTACTTATAAAAGTCGCCTGATGGAAAAGTTAGAATGTAAATCACTCATGGATCTCTACACATTCGCCCAACGCAACAAAATCGGCTAATATTATGAAGTTTATACCGTATATTTTTTTCCTTTATGCTTATCTGTGGTCGGCATATGGCCTTGCTAACTCAGATTATATTGACTATCGTGGAATCAGTAGCAATAGCAGTGTTACGCTTGACTCTTTACGTTTAAGTAATACAGAGTTACGTTGGTTGGCTAATAAAAAGAATCTTGTCATTGCAGTCCATCCTTCGCAAACAGCAACATTGCTGCATAAAGACTCACAACAACGAACTCGTGGTATTAATGCAGACTATTTAAATCTTTTGAAAAGAGCTCTGAATATCAAATTAATACTTCGTGAGTACTCTGATCATAAAAAAGCTATGGATGCATTGGAGGAGGGAGAGGTCGACGTAGTGCTGTCGCATTTAACTGAGTCAGCCCCTGAAAATAAGGACATTGTTGCTTCAAAACCACTGATCATTACCTTCCCCGCTCTGGTAACCACCGTCCACGATTCTATGCAGCCGCTGACCACCCCCAAACCAGTCAATATTGCACGGGTTGCTAATTATCCCTCCGATGAAGAGATTAGAAAATCGTTTCCAAAAGCAAAAATAATTTCTTTTTCAAAAACTTACCAAGCACTAGCATCAGTATCTTCAGGCAAGAATGATTACTTTATTGGTAGCAATATCATTGCCAGCAGTATGATTTCACGTTATTTCACGCATTCATTAAATGTTGTGAAATACTATGACGCTCCACGTCAGTTTAACTTTTTCTTGACCAGAAAAGAATCAGTCACTCTTCACGAAGTACTCAATCGCTTTGTTGATGCGTTAACAAATGAAGTTCGATATGAAGTTTCACAAAATTGGCTTGATACTGGGAACCTTGCTTTC
Source organism: Yersinia vastinensis (assembly GCF_044905075.1). NCBI lineage: Bacteria > Pseudomonadati > Pseudomonadota > Gammaproteobacteria > Enterobacterales > Yersiniaceae > Yersinia > Yersinia vastinensis. The sequence goes on along the minus strand of NZ_CP173260.1, from coordinate 947,617 downwards.
CTCAATAAACCATTAGCGTTAACAGAACATGAAAAGCAGTGGATTAAACAGCATCCCAATTTAAAAGTGCTTGAGAACCCTTATTCACCGCCATTTTCAATGACAGACGAAAATGGCTCTGTACGAGGAGTAATGGGTGATATTCTTAATATTATCACTTTGCAAACCGGGTTAAACTTCTCCCCTATTACTATCTCGCATGATATTCATGCAGGGACGCAACTCGCCACGGGCGGATGGGATATTTTACCCGGGGCAATTTATAGTGAAAAACGTGAGCAATCTGTTTCCTTTGCCGAAACATTTATTACGACACCTTACGTTTTTGTCATGAAAAATGCCCCTGACAGTGAACAAGCCCTTAAAAAAGGGATGAAGGTTGCTATTCCTAACTATTACGACCTTCATTTACAATTAGAAGAGATGTATCCAGATATTGAGTGGATACAGGTTGATAACGCAAGTGCTGCATTTCATCAGGTCAAGGAAGGAAAACTCGATGCTTTAGTTGCCACACAACTAAACTCTCGTTACATGATTGATCATTACTATCCTAATGAACTCTTTCATTTTCTCATCCCAGGAGTGCCATATGCATCTCTTTCATTTGCTTTTCCCCGTGGAGAACCTGAACTAAAGAATATTATTAACAAAGCGTTAAATGCAATTCCTCCTAGTGAAGTTCTGCGTCTGACAGAAAAATGGATCAAAATGCCTAATGTGACAATCGACACATGGGATCTCTATAGTAAGCAGTTCTATATTGTCACAACATTATCGGTTTTATTGGTTGTAAGTAGCCTTTTGTGGGGCTTCTATCTGCTGCGGTCTGTTCGTCGTCGTAAAGCTATCCAGGGAGACTTAGAGAATCAAATATCATTCCGTAAAGCATTATCTGATTCATTACCCAATCCAAGTTATGTTGTGAACTGGCAAGGCGTTATCATTAGTCACAGTCGTGCCTTTGAACATTTTTTTACTGATGATTTTTACAAAATTGCTTTATTACCCTTAGCGGATAGCGGTTCCCCATTTAAAGATATCTTCTCTGACTTAAATGAAGTAAAAGTTGATACGAAAGAAAATAGAAAAATATGTAAGCAAGTCTTTGAAATTAATAATGGCTTAGAAAAAAGATGTATTAATCACTGGCATACATTATGTAATCTGCCCGCAAGTGAACATGCTGTCTATATTTGCGGTTGGGAAGATATTACGGAGACGCGTAACTTAATTCGCGAACTCGAAGTAGAAAAAAATAAAGCAATAAGCGCAACAGTTGCTAAAAGTCAGTTTCTGGCTACGATGAGCCACGAAATAAGAACGCCTATCAGCTCAATCATGGGGTTCCTTGAACTCCTTTCCGGTACTGGCCTTAACCAAGAGCAACGCGTTGAGGCCATCTCGCTTGCCTATTCCACTGGGCAGTCACTACTTGGCTTGATTGGTGAGATTCTGGATGTCGATAAAATTGAATCCGGTAACTATCTGCTTCAACCACAATGGGTGAACATTTCTTCTATTGTCCAGCTCACTTGCCACTCTTTTGATGCGATTGCAGCGCGAAAAAAAATCGCATTAACCTGTATCAATACGCTTCCCGAGCATTATCTGATTAACATAGACCCTCAGGCGTTTAAGCAGGTTCTATCAAATTTGCTCTGTAACGCTCTCAAATTTACAACAGAGGGTACAGTAAAGATCAGTACTACAATGGATCAGCTAGACGAAAACCGTGCGGTCATTAAGTTGATTATTGCCGACTCTGGAAGCGGAATTTCACAGGAAGAGCAACAACAACTGTTTAAACGTTATAGCCAAACTAGCGCAGGACGTCAGCAAACTGGCTCTGGTTTAGGTTTAATGATATGCAAACAGTTGATTGATAAAATGAAAGGCGATCTTACACTGGTTAGTCAGCCCGGTGAGGGAACGACATTTACAATCACACTCCCAGTAGAATTTACTCAACAAAAAAATATTGCCAATGAAAAACCTGAACAAACCCTCGTTCTCCCAAGGCAGCTGAGTATTTTAATTGCTGATGACCATCCGACAAACCGATTATTATTAAAACGCCAGCTCAAGCTACTGGGATATGATGTTGATGAAGCCTGTGATGGTGCGGCGGTTTTGCACAAAATTGGTATGCAACATTACGACCTGCTAATAACTGACGTTAATATGCCGAATATGGATGGGTTCGAACTCACACATACTCTGCGTGAGCAACATTATTCACTACCCATTTGGGGGCTTACTGCCAATGCACAAGTTAACGAGCGTGATAAGGGGTTAAGTTGTGGCATGAATTTATGCCTATTTAAGCCGCTAACCCAGGACGTTTTAAAAACTCACTTAAGTCAATTACCCCAAATTGAGGTAATCCCCCCCCGGTATGCACATCTTGATATCGATGCGCTTAAAAATAATACTGCAAACGATCCTGAACTGATGCAGGAAATGCTGCTCACCTTTCAAAATGAGACGCATAAAGATCTTATAGCTGCGCACAAAGCCTTAGATACTGGAGATAATAGGACCTTCCATCTGTGTATACACCGTATCCATGGCGCTGCGGATATCTTAAATTTACAGCGATTGATTGATATCAGTCATCAGTTAGAAATACAGCCAATATCACCTGCTAGTAAGCCTGACATTATTCAACTGTTAAATTCCTTGAGTGAACATATAGGAGAGTTAGGTCAGGAGATTGATCTTTTTTGTCAGCAGCATCCATGAAATTGATGCTCCCACAATACTTAAATGTGGGAGCTCACTGACAACTGCATTCAGTAATAAAACTTAAATTGGCCTATGAAAACTCCCGCCGAATCTGCACACCATGTTGATCGAGCGTTGCCGCTCCGGGTAAAACTTGCGGATCCGGGCAGCCACTAATCTTTATGGGATTGCCCGGCATCATTATTCCCCCCGCTTCGACCAACATATTTCTTGCCTGTGTTTGTGGCAATTGCATTGCTTGCGCCACATTCAAAAGTGGGGCCACAGGTACACCCACCTGATGAATGCGCGCTAACCAGACATCTGCTGGCTGCGTCTTTAATACGCTTTCAATGTACTGCTTTAGTACCGCTTGATTTTGTACGCGCAAAATATTGCTAACAAAGCGCAAATCACTTACGAGTTCAGGAAGCCCCATAGCCTCGCACAAAGCAGAAAAAAGCTTGTCATTACCACAACAAATAGTAATGGGTTTATCCTGAGTTTCGAAGACGTCAAAAGGTGCCATATAGGGGTGGCGATTACCAAGCCGTTGTGGTGCCTGACCCGTAGCGATATATGCCATAAGGCCATGCTCCAAAAAGCTCAAGGTTGAATCAAACATGGCTATATCCACATGAGCGCCCCGTTGACTCTTTTCACGTCCATAAAGAGCGCTGACAATACCACTGAACAGATACACCCCCGCGCAGAGATCAGAAAGCGATGTCCCAACACGCACCGGTGGAGCATCAGGATAACCGGTCTCCATCATTATGCCGCTCATAGCCTGAATTATCGTATCGTAGGCAGAAAAATCCTTTAAGGGACCGGTATGGCCGAAACCTGAAGAAGAAGCATAAATGAGTCGCGGATTAATTTGCTGAAGCGTTTCCCATGAAAAACCTAATTTTGTCATGGTGCCTGGGCGGAAGTTTTCAGCTAATACATCTGCTTGTTTGAGCATATTAATAAAAATGCTTTTATCTTGCTCATTTTTTAAATCAAGAACAACACTCTCCTTTCCGTGATTAATAAAACTATAATAAAGTGACTGACCATCAACATAGGGTCCGAAAGTTCGTGTGTCGTCTCCATGACCTGGGGGTTCAATTTTAATTACCCTGGCGCCCATATTGCAAAGAAGTTGCGTACCAAAAGGGCCATTTAAAACATGTGTTAAATCGATAACCAATAGTCCGTCAAACGGCCCTTTATTTTCTATATATTTCACTGACTGGTGCCTCGCAAAAAAAATACCGAAGTAAAATATGTACTTCGGTGGCATTATTAAATGAATAAATAACATTATTTATTATGAAACCAGTCGGCTGATATATATCCACAATGGTGCCGTGACGATAAACCCAAGCACACTGACGGCTAAAGAAGCAGTACCAGTACGGGTATAAACATTAAAACGGCTGGCAATAATGATCCCTGAGAATGCCGGAGGTAACGCACCTGCCAGAACCATCATCTGGAGTTGTTCGCTGTTAAGATGACAAGCCAGACCAACAAGAAGCAGGGCCAATGGCATTAAGATTAATTTCAGGAATGTGTTATAGGCAATTTCCGCACTGAACTCGAATTTATGTACTGCCAGAGTCAGACCCGCAGCAAATACAGCAACCCCAGAGTTGGCTTTAGCAATCAGGTCGAATGTTGGAGCCCATGCTAAAGGAATTTTAACCCCAACAAGTACCAGTACCGTCGCGAGGACAGGTGCCCATACTACCGGTTCCTTTGCCGCCGAGAATAACGCGCTCAGATTACTATTCTTTTTGCCATCCGGTCCTGATGCTGGATTCAGCAAATATAGGCCAATAGGAATAGTAATAGCATTAACAATAATAGATATAATCGCTACGACTAAACCCGTTGATACCGAGTCACCATAAATAGGATCAAGGACCGCAAAACCCAAGAATCCAATAGTTGGTGAACCTGCAATTAATGCGCATACAGCGGCTTCAGCACGAGTACGCTTAAAGAATTTATAGCACCCGAACCAGGAGAAAAAGAAACATCCGACGACAACCACAAGTGAAACGAGGGTTAGACGGGCGTCTGCAAATATCATATCCCGATTCGCCCGAGTAATAGAGACAAATAAAGCCGCGGGAAGGGCGTAATTCAATACCAGTTTATTAAATGCCCGAGTTTGATCTTCTGAGAATGTTTGACGTTTGCCGCCCACATAACCTAACAGCATGATCACAATAATAGGCAATAAATCGCCAATAAAAAAAGTTAACATAATATTTTTCCGATAAGAGTCCCCCTCACCAAAATATAATTAAAAGGTGAGAGGAGATGGTGTCAGTATTTAATTACCAGAAACTTGTTTAGGATTAAGTTTGGTAATATGGCCGCTTTCAGTTCCAGCGGCTGGATCGATGGCCACATTAATAATGGTCGGTTTCCGCGACAAGATGCTGGCCGCCAATGCATGACGAAGCTCATCTGATGTTGAGACGTTATAACCAACGCCACGAAATGCATCCATTAACCTGTCGTACCGTGCGTGATGCAGCAGATCAGTTGGCGACGGCGCGCCAGCTCCACTGAGATCGACTCCATCTCCCCTGTAGATGCCACCATTATTGAAAATGACAATGGTCACCGGCAGGTTATAACGACAGATAGTTTCGACTTCCATTCCACTGAAACCGAATGCACTGTCACCCTCAATTGCCACCACTGGCGAACCTGACGTCACACTTGCGCCGATGGCATACCCCATCCCGATACCCATGACACCCCATGTGCCGCTGTCCAGTCGGTGGCGAGGCTTATACATATCAATAATATTTCGCGCATTATCCAGTGTATTTGCTCCCTCATTAACCAAATAGACATCATGGTTTTCACTGAGGACATCGCGTACGGCACTTAATGCATTAAAATAATTTAATGGCTGGGTATCAGTATTTAATTTTTCCTGCATTTTCTGCGCATTTTGCTGCTTGTGAATATTTAAAATATCGCGCCATTCCAAAGAGGTGGTAAAGGGGCTGCGCTTCAGTTCCGCCAACATAAGTTTCATACTGGAGGCTATATCACCAACTACCGGCGCAGCAATTGGGCGGTTGCTGTCAATTTCCTGAGGCTCAATATCCAATTGGATAAATTGTGTATCGCTTGCCCACCCTTTTTTACCATGAGCCAATAGCCAATTGAGACGAGCCCCTACAAGTATCACCACATCCGCATTTGCCAGAGCAAACGAACGGGCTGCTGAAGTACAAAGTGGATGGGTATCTTCGAGAATACCTTTAGCCATAGACATCGGAAGATAAGGGGTCTGCGTGCTTTCAATAAAATCACGGATCTGCTCTTCAGCCTGCGAATATGCCGCACCTTTACCAAGAATAATTAATGGCCGCTCTGCCTTTGCCAGAAGCGATATCGCTTTGCTTATTGACTCCGGGCATGGCAGCAATGCTGGTGCGGGGTTTTCAACCTTCACAATGGTGTTTACAGCGGTATTTTTTTCCATCGTCGCGGCCAGTACATTGGCGGGTAAATCAAGGTAGACACCACCAGGACGACCAGAAACAGATACCCGAATAGCGCGCGCCAATGCAATACCGAGATCCTGAGGTTGGTTAACGCGAAAAGCGCCTTTTGCATAGGGTTTAGCTGCATTCATTTGATCCAGCTCTTCATAGTCCCCTTGCTGCAGGTCCACAATCGCACGATCGCTGGAGCCACTGATCATGATCATAGGAAAGCCATTTACCGTCGCATTGGCTAATGCTGTTAAACCATTCAGAAAACCAGGCGCAGAAACCGTTAGACAGATCCCCGGTTTCTGAGTGAGAAAACCGCTGGCTGCAGCGGCATATCCTGCAGACTGCTCATGGCGAAAACCAATATAGCGAATTCCTTCTGCCTGAGCGTGACGCGCCATATCCGTTACAGGAATTCCCACGACACCATATATAGTGTCAATATTATTCTGTTTTAATGCTTCAACGATGATATGCATACCATCCGTCATTTGAAGTTTATCCGGCATGTTTAATAACCTCGAATTTCTTGTCTAAAAAAGTGGGCACGAGAGGCCCCCTTAAATATCAGATGACATGGTTTCACTTCATCGCAGCGATTTGATCTTTGCTATAACCTAATTCCTGCAAAATATCAGCGGTATGCTCACCTAATAGCGGCGCAGCTTTAATATCAGGCGTAAATGCTGAGAATTTCATTGGGCATCCAACCGTCAGATATTTTCCACGCAGTGGTTGTTCAACTTCCACTACACTTCCACTTTTGCGTAAAGACGGGTCGAGTGCGATTTCTTTCATACTTAATACTGGCGCACAAGGAATATCAAACTGGGTCAAATAAGCTACAGCTTCATGCTTATCAATCGTAACCGTATATTTTTCTATTTCGGAAAATATATCGAAAATATGTGGCTGGCGAGCATGAGCAGTATTATATGCCGGATCGGTAATCCACTCTGTTTTACCAATAGCTTTACATGTATTTTCCCAGTTTTGTTCCTGAATGGTAAAATAGATATAAGCATTGGGATCTGTTTCCCAACCCTTACATTTTAATATCCAGCCAGGTTGACCACCGCCACCAGCATTACCACCGCGCGGGACGGCATCACCAAAAGTACCATTTGGGTACTGCGGGTATTCTTCCAGAAAGCCAAGTTTATCAAGACGCTGCTGGTCACGTAATTTCACTCGACAGAGATTCAAAACCGCATCCTGCATAGACATTGTTACCCGTTGACCACGCCCCGTTTTTTCACGGTGCAGCAATGCGGCCAGTAAGCCAATCAGCAAATGCATCCCAGTATTGCTGTCACCCAAGGCTGCGGCACTAACTAGCGGTGGGCCATCCCAGAAGCCGGTAGTGGACGCTGCGCCACCAGCAGCCTGAGCAACGTTTTCATAAGCTTTCACATTTACGTAAGGAGAACACTCATCAAACCCTTTGATGGAACCAAAAATCAAACGTGGATTGATCTGCTGAATACGCTCCCAAGTAAAACCCATATGATCAATGGCGCCTGGGTGAAAGTTTTCAACTAAAACATCGGCTTCACGGATAAGCTTTTCCATAACTTCTTTGCCTTCCGCAGTTTTGGTGTTCAGCTCAATAGAACGTTTATTACTATTGAGCATGGTGAAATAAAGTGCATCTATATCAGGAATATCACGCAGTTGATGGCGAGTTACATCACCAACGCCGGGACGTTCAATTTTAATAACATCGGCACCAAACCACGCCAGCATCTGGGTACAGGATGGGCCGGATTGTACACCCGTAAAATCGAGAACTTTAATTCCTTGAAGTGGAGTTGACATAGCATTACCTATTGGTTAATAAAAAATTGACTTTATCTATTTGGCGGTTATTTAAGAAATAGCCCATCACTGAATAACTCAGAAACATGGGTTATCACCGTAAATTAAATTAGCCACATATCATATATAGAGTTAATGAGTTCATCTCTACTCTAGGCTCACAATGGATTTTTGTGAGATGAGTGGTGAGGACGGAAATAATAATAAAAGAAATATGTATAAGGTGTAATCAGAGAGATTCGCGAGATTTGTGATGTTATTCTTACGCGTGTAAGAATTGGGGGTTAAGTTACACAGAGGCGAAAATAATAACCAGAATTGGTGGCATAATCTCCCAATTATAGAATTATTTTAATCGTCTACTAGAAATAGGGTTTCATTGGAGAGGAGAAATAAAAGAAAGGTATTAATTGATATAAAACTGAAGAGTACTACAGAGAGTTTTATGACCACAAACAATCATATTGTGGTCATAAAAAGAAACTTGCAGGTATGACGCCCACACCTTAAATAAAATGAATATCAGGCTTAATCAACCAGTAATGCTTCGCTTTCAACGATGATTCCATCTTCAGCACCTTTGAGAGCAAGGTTTGCTTCATAGTATTGTTTTTTATCAAGTAGTTTCTGGGCTTCTGCAAGTGCATTCCGTGTTTGTTTCAACGGCATCAGATACTGATTTTCCATCACTCCGACACCAACCAGGCGAAGTTCCTCCAATGCCCCCTTTTTATCTCCTTTTGCCATTTTTTCATTAGCAATTTTTATTGCAGCCTTTTTTTCAGGTGTCGCAATATAGCTCTCAGATATCCCAACCGTAGCATTAATGACAATATACTGATCATCACTCAAATTGGTTTTCTTACCCGATTTGGCAAATTTTTCCCATTCAGTACTATCATCTGCTAACAAAGCCGAGGCTTCATTTGTCAGTTCTTTTGCCTTTTCAGGGTCGCCATGGAATAGAGCTAAACGCGCAACCTGAATGTTACGCATCGCATATAAGCCTTGCTCAGAAATCCGCTCAGCCGCCACAGATTGCTGAGTCTGTTTTTCTGTTGCTGTTGGCACCTCACCGCTAGCCCATACTGATGACGATGCCAGAATTGCTGCAACCATAGTAGCCATAATTAAACGTTTCATACTTACCTCATTTTTAACAGTTTTTTGGAATACCGCCATCATATTTAGTAAGCATAAAAAGAGAAATCAGATAGGGGCTGCCAATATGAAAGGATTATCTGACAGCTGTAGTTATTATCGCAAAAGCATTTTAGGTCTTATACCGGTAAGAATATGACGCCAATGACAAAGAACTAATACGGTGTAACGTATTCTTTTCCTCACTATTATTTAATCCGTGTCCCTGTTTCATCTATAATTTTTTCACCATCTTCTTTCGCGAACGCCCCTTTTTGTGAATCTGGAAGGATATCCAGAACCACTTCAGAAGGGCGACACAGGCGGGTCCCCAACGACGTCACTACGATCGGACGATTAATCAGGATAGGATGTTGCAACATAAAATCGATTAACTGATTGTCAGTAAAGCAGTCTTCGGCAAGCCCTAACGCTTCATAAAACTCAACGTTTTTACGCAGCAGCGCCCGCACAGTGATTCCCATATCCGCAATGAGTTTAACCAGTTCATGGCGTGACGGTGGAGTCTCAAGATAATGAATAATGGTCGGCTCAGTACCGCTGTTGCGGATTATCTCCAGCGTATTACGCGACGTTCCGCAGGCCGGATTGTGATAAATAGTGATATTGCTCATCTCAGTATCTCATGACAAAGTGAAAGAGAGACGTAGCGCCAGCGCGGCCAGCGTTACAAACAGCACAGGCAGAGTCATGACGATCCCGGTGCGGAAATAGTATCCCCAGGTGATGGTCATATTCTTCTGTGAAAGGACATGCAGCCAGAGCAGCGTTGCCAGGCTACCAATAGGTGTAATTTTCGGCCCCAGATCGCAGCCAATCACGTTGGCATAGATCATCGCTTCTTTGATAACGCCTGTTGCGTTGCTGCCATCGATTGAGAGAGCGCCAACCAGCACAGTAGGCATGTTGTTCATGATGGAAGACAGGAAAGCCGTCAGGAAGCCAGTACCAAAGGTCGCGGCCCAAAGGCCTTTATCTGCCAGCTCGTTCAGTACACCAGAGAGATATTCTGTTAGCCCAGCATTGCGCAGGCCATAGACCACCAGATACATCCCCAGTGAGAAGACCACAATCTGCCACGGCGCACCGCGCAGCACCTTACCGGTATTAATGGCATGACCTCGTTTCGCCACAATAAAGAGGATGACTGCCCCCACCGCCGCAATAGCACTAACGGGTATCCCCATCGGCTCAAGCACAAAAAAACCGATCAGTAGAAGGAGCAATACAACCCAGCCGGTTCTGAACGTTGCCAGATCTTTTATCGCTTTTTCCGGTGCTTTCAGGAGAGCTAAATCGTAAGTCGGCGGAATATCTTTTCGAAAGAACAAATGCAGCATCACGAGCGTGGCAATAATAGCGGCGATATCCACGGGTATCATCACTGATGCATATTCCGTGAATCCCAGATGGAAGAAATCAGCAGAAACGATGTTAACCAGGTTTGACACGATAAGCGGCAGACTGGCCGTATCGGCAATAAATCCGGCTGCCATGACGAATGCCAGTGTAGCCCCTTTGCTGAATCCTAATGCCAGCAGCATGGCAATAACGATTGGAGTCAGAATTAAAGCTGCGCCATCGTTGGCGAACAGCGCCGCCACCGCTGCACCGAGCAGGACGATATAGGTAAACAGCAAACGACCACGACCATTGCCCCAACGTGACACGTGCAGCGCCGCCCACTCGAAAAAGCCGGACTCATCCAGCAGCAGACTGATGATAATAACGGCGATAAAGGTTGCGGTAGCATTCCAGACGATATTCCACACCACAGGAATATCTGCAATGTGTACCACACCGGAAATCAATGCCAGCGTCGCACCCAGCGCCGCACTCCAACCGATCCCTAATCCCTTCGGCTGCCAGATAACCAAAACAATGGTCAGGACAAAAATAGCGCCGGCCAGTAACATAAATCCTCCAGACAGAGCGGCAGAACCACCCTGTGCGTGTAACAAATTAACCCGCAAGTTGTTTGAGTTGCTGATACTGGTTATGTACCGCCAATACGACAGCACGTAACCGAATAGAACACTATTAACGCGTTATCTTATGCACTATACATTCGAAAAAACATATATATTAAAGGAGAATTTTTAGGTGCAGACAGCCTTACCGCTACCAGAGCCGTGAGCCGATGCCAGCTTACGGGCGATAGCCTGTATATCCTCCTGCTGACTTAACCAAGCTTGTTCAATAACCTGAGCTGCCCATGAAGGAATATGCGGAGATAAGCGGTAATGAACCCACTTCCCCTGTTTGCGATCCAGCAATAGACCACTTTCTCGTAGCATTGCCAGATGACGGGAAATCTTGGGCTGCGATTGTTCCAGCGCCGTGCAAAGATCACACACACACAGCTCCCCCATCTCCCTGAGCAGCAACACGATACCCAGGCGGGTCTCATCGGATAGGTTTTTGAAGAGTTGTAAGGAAGTTAGTTGCATCGTTCCTCCTGTTCATTTTGAGACAGGATACTCTGCAGAGAAATAAAATCAACAATATATATGAAAAAACAAATATGAATATCTAACCAAAGAGAAATTGATGCTAAAAATTATTTAACGACCTGACTTTATTGACACCCAATGATGGCCATACAGATACTTTTTACATATATGTAAGGGTATGGTTGTACGCCCCATGAATTGAAGTTTTATCGGCGTGGGTCCATGGGTCATGCTGTCGTTTTATCTGGCCCGAATTAAATCCCATCATATATACCTCTCTCTGCTAAAAGCAGATTTCAATAGATGAAATGTCGATAGGAATAGCTAGAACAATCAGAAAAATGGGGGTTACTAGGTTTGAAAGACTTCGAGAGATACTGCGAGACGTTAGATTGGAGCGGGCGAAGGGGTTAGAACAACCCCGCCAATAACTTGAAAAATATAGAATTTTCAAGTTATATCTTAACTTATACCCCCAAAGATACCCCCAAAGCACAGAGGCTTTGAATTCAAGTAATTACCTTTGTCGATAAATCAGCAGGAAGCGAGATGATAGCAAATGGCAGGCATACTCGAAAGCAGCGACACCAGTAGCATCAGACTAATTACGATTTAATAAACCCAGATCGCGGCGGGCCCTCATGATATCAATATTCGTGAGATATGGCGTTTGTTCTTGCCAGCTAAACCCTCTGCGATCGATACGAACCAGTTCGTACTTTTCCACTAGAAAGTTAATGGCATTAGCGAGAGTGATACCGGCATCGAAATGTTCCTTTATAACGGTTTCATCACTGAACGGCGTATCGTTCAGGGTCAGACCATAGTGTTTTTCCAGTAGCCGTGTAAGAAGCAATTGCCAGACTGCAACGGGTGGCAGGCAGGGCTTCGCCGCCCGCGAAATTGTAGCCGGTAGAATTTTCATATTTGTTCTCGTGAAATTTGTTAGCGCTGAGTGGAATAAACAGCGACGTATACATAGCCACAACTGCCAAGGGTATCGGCTTCGCAGGTAAAACCGTTGTGGTACAGGGTGACGCAGTGGGCGTGGCGAGGATTCATTTCACCCGTGCTCAGCATGGATTCCATCCGGCTGATAAAATGCGGAAATGCCACATCCAGCTTAAGACATTCGGCATCACTGAACTTACCTGTGATACAGGCCCGGTCAGCCAGGTAGTGCAGCTGGTTGCCCTCCTGCACCAGACGTGTTCCCAGGCGCGGCGTGATATCGCGCTGCAGGCCCCAAATGATGTTGCTCATTACAGTTCTCCACAATTGTCAGTTCAGGGTGATGCTCATCAGGCAGGCATAAGGCCCGTTGCGGTCCTGGCGGCGTTCGGCGTACACAGCCAGGACTCCTGTGATATCCGGAACATCCCTGCCGGTGTAATGACAGACGCTACCGTGCCACTGATATTTTCCGGTGCAGTAGCGAAAGATTCGGGACTCAGGATGCTGGCGGTATATCGTCATTGCCCGGCGTTTACTGATAATTTTCATGTAATACCTCACAACAGACCGTGTTCTGCGAACGAATAGATTTGCCTGCCACCAACAATCAGATGGTCAGGAATACGGATATCCACCAGTTGAAGTACCTGAGTCAGTCGCTGCGTGAGGGCTTTGTCAGCCTGGCTGGGTGTCGTCTCGCCGGAAGGATGGTTATGCACCAGTATCACCGCCGCCGCATTGAAGTGCAGTGCACGTTTGACCACTTCCCGGGGATGGACCTCGGTGCGGTTAATCGTGCCACTAAAGAGCGTCTCATGGGCGATAAGCTGGTTCTGATTATCCAGATACAGCACCCGGAACTCTTCCCGCTCAAGTGCGGCCATATGCAGTCGCAACCACTCCCGAACGGCGTGAGTAGAGGTGAAGGCTACCCCTGGCTCATGCAGGTGCCGCTCCAGAGCCCTGAGCGCCCGCTGAATGAGACGCCGGTCCTGTGGCGTCATCTCGCCGGGTAAAAAGGAGAGCTGTTTCATCCTTTGTTCCTCCGTTCAGTCGATGATACGCAGAATGGCGTGAGCTTCAGGATGCTGCAGGGCATAGTCCCGCAAGCGATAATAGTGTGCGGTCATTGCGTCACACTCTGTGCGACAGGCGTGATGGCTGTATTCAATCATGCAGACCGCGATACCTGCGGCTTCCACGCTCATTTCCGCGCCATTGCCGTTCATGCTATTAAACAGATGCCATTTATCGCCACCGTCAGCATCAGGGGCCATAAACGCGCCGCCATTACTGAGCGTGTAAAAGGACCAGATACCACCGCTGTACTCATCACAAAAGCGCTCCATCCAGGCGAAAATACGCGGTTCCAGCGTTATCCACTGCGGGATAGTGCCAAAGTACAGCGGCCAGAAATCGAGACGCTGTTCGTCAGGTACTGGTGTTGCTGTAAGGGCAAATTGAGGTTCATTAGCGGGTACCAATTCGCATTGAGTTTGTGTCGTCATGGATTTTCTCCGTCAATAAAAACGCCAGCGACGATGGCTGGCGTATGGGAAATAAAGGACAGACAGGGATGATGAATGGGTGTGGTCAGGAGGAGGATGCTCTGAGCATGCCTGAGTTGCGGATATAACGGTTAAGCCCTTCACCGGCATCCGGTTCAAAGCACCACGCCCGCCAGATCATTCGACCTTCAGAGTCACGAACCACCAGGCGGAAGTGTGTGCCCTGGTCGTCTTCAATGCTGATGTTGCGATACCTGCGGGTAACCGCTTCGGCCTGCTGTCGGGTAAAAGGTCCCGGTGGCAGCATGTGAGATTCAGACATTCGATGTACCTTAAAAGCAAAAGCCCCTGACGCAGACGCGTCAGGGGCTTTGGGAATATGCGGGTGTGGGGAGATTGTCAGTAACCGGTTTGTACCTTATACAGCCGCAGGGTTTTGCTGCCCCGAACAATCTTCACATACAGGGCATTATCTTCCGCGCTGCGTACAAAACCGGCCTTCACATCGCCCTTACAGTCACCACCATCGTAAGGAACATTGATGCCGGTCTGGCGCACCAGGTCGATAATCCCGAAGCTTAAATCTTCACAGGCTGGGCCCGGCAGGTCCTGAATCAGGGCAAATTTATGGTCGTCGCTGACACCGGTCAGTGAGCACATGGACGTATTGATGTCGTTTCCCTGGCACCAGTACTCCTGGCCGGGATTGTCTTTATCCATCAGACTTGCCGGAAGCTGAGCGGCACCGGCACTGAAGGCGGCAAGTGACAGAATGAGGGCAGGTACAGCAGAGGTCATTATTTTCAGCATGGTCTTCTTCCTGAATTAATCCAGCCCGCTGTCGGGCAAAATGAGAGAGGTTGATATCGGGTGTTATCAGAAGCGCCGGTAGCGAAACAGCTCTTTGCCCTGGTAAAGTGCCACCAGGTCGTCATATTCCGGCTTCTTCTGGTTGGGTTTAAAGGTCACTACCGTGCCCGGACGGCACAGGTCTTTTACGGTGAGTCCGTATTTCTTGTCCGGAGTAATGGTGAATCCTTTCGACACATCGTTGCGCATGATAGTTATCCAGCCCCACAGGCCGCCTTCGCAGTCTTTAAAGGGTGCGGAACGCACCGTGACCATCCCGCCCAGGCGGTCAACAGACATGGCTTCGCATTTTCCGGTAACCTGACGATGCGCATCGCACCAGAAAATGTTCCCGTTGTTGTCATTAACTACAGCAGGGAGGGTCCGGTTATAAGGCTGAGCCTGAGCGCCCACACAGAGCAGAAGGCTGCCGGTAATACCCAGTACTTTAATCAGTGTTTTCATTACGTTGGTCCTAAACAGAGAAAGAATCAGGTAGCGGTCATTCAGGCCCAGACAGTCAGGGCCAGCATCAAAAGCCATACCCAGAAGTAAGCCGGTTTCTGACCGAGAGTTTTCGCCCGCCGCCACAGATAGAACGGCACCAGCCAGGCCAGTTTGCCGAACGTGGTGGTGTCCACTCCGGCCTTACGCAGGCGTCGTTCATCGAGATACCCCAGAGCAATATTGAGCAGCAGCGTGATAAACCAGTACTGCCCACCCGAGACGGCATCATATGCCTCGTCAAATGACATCCCGCTCAATCCTGCAGTCCACAACTCCAGCGCGTAGCCAATGAAGGGAGCAAATGCCAGCGTCCACACAACGCCACCCGGAATGCGGTTCCCCGGCAGCGCTGGTGGTGTGGTGCTCCGGAGCAGCGTCGAAGCCAGCGGAGTAGCGGAGACCGGCTGCCACTCTGCCATTCCCTGTCGCCACACCAGAGTGGATGCAGTCAGTTCACCGCGCATAATCAGGCTGGTGATGTCGTCTTCGGTCACATTGTCGTGGCGTATGCCATTTTTCTCGTAATGCCAGGTCATTGTTTTTCCTTCTTAACAGAGGTAATTAAATCAGTGTGTTGCCCGGCTCCTCCTCTGAGGGCCCAGGAGACAGGACTTCACGGATACAGCTGAAGTGCGGAAGGGCCCGGATAAAGCCCGCCTGTGTGGTTAACTGGCTGAGACGTTTTAGCGGGGTGAAAGTTGTATTGAGGACTGTCACCGCATGGATGGTCGCCAGTGGATGCACGGTGATATGCCCGTTAAGTTCACCGGTGAGGTACCAGCAGCCGTCGAGTGATATCAGGCGGTACGGGGCCAGTCCGTCACAGCGCTCTCCCTCAGCCAGCAGCAGTACCCGTTGGCAGGCGGTAATAGCACTGACGAGACGGTAGAACACCAGTGAGGTGGCCGGTGATATAGTCTGTGGCGGTTGCCACACCAGACAGGGCATCCCTCCTGCTGTGAGCAGCATGCCCGCCAGACGCCGGTCCAGCCCCGGAAAGATATCGGCCAGTCCGGACCGGTGAGCAAAGGTCAGCGCATCCAGCTCACCCTGTACGCCCCCACTGGTGCTGCGCAGGCGGCATTGCCCTCGTCGATACTCCAGGTCCAGATACATCAGCCGTTCGCGAAAATCCCGTCGCAGGGTACGGACTGACACACTAAACTCTGCAGCCAGCCGGGCCATGTTCAGCGTCTCACCGGCAACCAGGCGGCTGATTATCAGTGACAGCCTGACAGCCAGTCGGTCGTGACGGCGCTCTGCCTGTGTTATCTCAAATCTCCGTAATAATTAACTGACTGAATATGAAATGATTCTAAAGAGGGGGGCGGACAGGGTATGGACATGGAATGAACTATTTTTTATCTGCCACCGGAGGCAAGCCCAACGCGGCGCACCGTGAAATACGGTGATAAAACACTCAATCCAATGGAGGTAAAACGGACAGGGAGTGTCCTTTCCCAACATGCTGATAACAAGCTCAGGACTGAAACCCACTCAGCATCGCTTCCGCCATCACCCAGAGAGCCCGGTTGAGCTTCACATCGCCGTCGATACCACGCACGGCGCGGGTATGTGTTCGCCCACCTTTTGCACTCCGGCCACTGAGCCCGCCCTTAATCAGGTTCTCCTGAATACGCTGGTATGTGGTCCACAGGTCATTGCTCTCATCCTGCCAGCGGCGTGGGGAGAGTATCTGAGGTGCTGTCACCGGCTGGTGGTCCTCACCAAAACGGTACGTCAGTGCAGCCTGTGCCAGAGCCTGTTGTGCAGGTGGCGGCAGCATCAGCGACTGCATGGCATCCCGCTTCTCTTCCACACGGTCAAAAATACCCAGCACTTCATACGCCCCCTCAATCACCTGACTCACGACATCTCCTTTGTGCGGTACCCGCACCTCGCCGAACGATTCACCGCAGACAAGCCCGTTCTGGCATACCGCACGGAATAATCCCGGTAACATCTGATACGAGCTGGTGCCGTCATGAGAATTGAGCAGAATGATTTCTGGGACTTGCTTGCCAGTAATTTGTCCCTCCCGGCGCAGACGTAACATATGCTTTGTATGCTCGCGACGCCCTGGGTCACGCACCCGGGTCTGGCAGGCAAAGAAAGGCTGAAAGCCTTCACACTGCAGATTTTCAAGAACGGTAATGGTTGGTATCCAGGTATACCGTGCGCTACGAGACGCATGCTTCTCCTCGCTGAAGACACTGGGCACTACACGAAACAGCTCTTCCTGGGTTAACGGACGGTCACGACGAATAAGGTTTGCTGCGCCAAAGCGCGAAGCCAGACGGGTCATAAGCAGACTCCTCATGATGGAAAATTAAATACAAAAAGCCCCGCCGCAAAATCGCGGCAGGGCTCAGGAAACTACGGGTTAGAAGGGTTAATGTTCAGAAGAAGAAATTCCAGACTGCACGGGCGACTGATACCACGATGTCGCGCACAGACTGGATGACTGACCGAACCTGGGCCGGTATCAGGGGCATGGAACTTACTGTATCCAGTACCGAGCCGACCGTTTCACCAAAATCGTCACGGGCTTTTTTATTAACGGCATCGGTACGAAGTGGCGCACTGAGTTGTACTGCCACCTGACTACTGGCCTCCCGTGGCAAGCAACGAATCATCCGCTCAGCCATCATCCGCAGCCCCCACTGCAAACGTATCGACACCGCACAGACAGGGTTTACAGGTTGGAACAACTCATGCAGCAGACAGATTTTGAGGCTGATATTTCGTTTCTGCTCTGTAGACAGCTTTTCACCACCGCAGGTGGGTTCAACCTTGTCAGACTGGCTGATAACAAACAACACCTTATGCCGGTATGCTTCACCAATCACCTGCCGGTAAAAATGTTCATCTACGGCCAGCGCCCGATCATCACCCTTAATCAACCACAGAACCAGATCCAGCTGGGGGAGCTGTTTACGGTACAGCGTGGCATACTCTGTATCCCGGCGCTCAGACTCCCCGACGCCGGGTAAATCCACCAGCGTCATAAAGCGCTTCCCCACTTGCAGGCGAAAGCGTAAGGGTTCGCGTGTGCAGGCGGTCACATCGCTGACCGGTGAAATCTCACCGGTAAACAGGGCATTACATAAGCTGCTCTTGCCCGAGCCAGTTTTACCCATGATGCCAATCACCGGCTCATAGTCAGTAAGCTGATTTATCTGCTGCAGAATACGCTCTGATGCCCAGTGCGGCAGGTTAGAAAGCGAATGCTGCAGTGACTGTAAACCTTCAAATTGATTCATTACTGCTCCTCTGAAATGAAAACAAAAAAGGCAAGACCGTGAGGTTCTGCCTTTAATGAGGTATGTTCAGGGGAATGATATATATCTGAATATTTTTAGAATGCTGATAGGCCGTTCTGTGCCAGAAACGGACATTTTGGTTAACTTAGGGCAAGGAAACTTGTTCAATGAATAACGTATAATTAATTGCAAATAAAATGGAATAATAGTACTCTAAAAATTTAAAGTCCGCAGTGAGTATGATTATCTATTTTTAATTGCAGCCCTTAATTCTGAATGAGTTAGATAAATTGGAATGGCAGATGAAAATTAACTTAATACCAATCTGGTTATGGATAAAACAATATCAACATCCTCTTAGAGTATTGGGGGGTGTTTTTTTTGGGGCCGCTTTGATAGCAGCTTTTTTTTGGATGTCAGGATTTGATATAGAACCTATCGCATTTGCTCTGGGAATGCTTAGTTCATTATTCTTAGCCAGCCCATCGGTAGCAGAATATTTTTTACCAGAACGTAAACCTGTCAGAGATATGACATATGAGGAAATCTTAGATTTCATTCCCAAAACTGAACCATCTCAAGATTGGCATGGGATTTCAAGGGAATGGGCCAGTGAACGGTTCCTTAAAGAAGACCCACGCCTTCGTATTCGAGCCAAATTCATTGATGAAGGAATTCAATGTGAAAATTTTATAGAAGATTGGGCTAACAATCATCCAGATCCCAGAGCAACTGGATATTGGTATGAGCTTTATTACGACGGGGCATTCTTAGACAGATTTTTATTGGTATCTGTTGATGGCGGTAGAGCTAATATCCCGCCACCAAATTTACTAACTAAAGAAATTAGCTTGTTCAATTATCATGTTGCGAAAATACATGACACCCTAGGCTCGTTAGATGAGTATATTAAACGATCTGGTTTAACTATTGAAAAAACATAATAAGTAACTATTCATTTTTATCCTGAGCGAGAGGATTAAAACCTCCGCTCTCCGACTCCTAATTACAAAGCATTAACATTCATGATGCTTAATTTCCAGATCAGAAATTGCAATTATTCTTATTTCTTTCAATGCTCTATCAATCGCTGATCTTATTCTTTGCCCATAATCATCAGGTTCTTCATAATCCAGTGGAGAAGGATCGAAGCCAATATTTTTAATTAACTCCTCTAATTTTATAGTTACATTAGCATTCAAAAGAATTGTTTTTGTTATTAATATTTCAGTTAACGATGTTATTGCAATGCTTAATTTTTGTTGTAATTCTTTGTTTTTACTTTGGACGTCTTTATCATTCATTGTGTTCTCAATATCAGCTTGAGCCTGCTGAATTTCTTGGTAAAATTGTTTTTCTTGCTCCTCATTAAAATATGGCTGGTGACTGCTTGCTATCCATCCTGGAATCATATGAAGTTCAATTATATGAAACTCATTGTCTGCCCATTTTTTAATTGCTAGTAATTGTGCATAGATGAATTCATACATATCATATTTTTTTTGCCAGATCTGTTGAGAGACCCATAACTCAGATGTTATTTTTTTCTCTATGTCTTTAATAGTAACTGTGTTTATAGATAATTGTTCCCGTAGTGTTTCATAGTTAGAATTGGTTGCAGAAATTTTAGCCCTTTCTGTAACGATTGAAACTAGAAAACTAATTGCCAGAGCTGCGATAACTACGGCGAGACTTAACCAGATAATTTCTGCTGTTGTGAAATTTGACGACTGTAATGCCTTAATAAGTTCAAGCAATTGCTTTTCTGTAAGCACTGGTTATTCCCCAAAATTAAAACTGTTATTTATGATTCAATAGGTTACACCAGACTTCGTGTTGTTCAAATAAAAAATAAAACACCACGGCATACCCTTCAAAATCATTTGGATAGATTCTTTATAGCGAGATTATGATCTGACAGCATGATATGGTTCGAAGATGGGGATTTTTTGGTTAAAAAAATGTAAATTTTAAGGTGTTCTATAACCGTCCGCTCCTCGCTGTGAGTTCAACGGGTCGATGCAACGCTATCCTTAATCAAGGGGGACGTTGCCATGAAACGAAGAACTCGGATTAACTACACGCCGGAGCAGAAAGCGATTATCTGGGACAGATATAAGCAAGGTGATTCCCTGCATGATATCGCCAGAATGTTCGATAGATATCATTCTTCTATTATGCCCACTATCCACCAGACAGGTGGATACCGTCCCCCGATCCGAAAGCGGCATCCGTTAGCTCTTTCACTTGATGAGTCGGGTCAACAGCAATATCGACAATTTCAAAGTTCAGAGCACCATCGCCGATGATGCGCCCCATCCCGACAATTAATCCAGCATACTCAATATGTACCCCGTAACAGCTTCCAGGAAGTGCACGTTTCGCGACATCCAGAGGACGAGGCGTTAAACCAGAAACGACGCGTAAGCGGCAGAAATCCTCTGCAGGTGGAACAGTGTTAGTGAAAACGTATTTCAAACGCATTTTCTGCTTCCAGGACAGGTGGTTGTTGGTGAAAATTAACATTACACCAACATTGCTGAAATATAAATAATGTATCGCACGCCTTTACTAATCATCTGACTGCGGTCAACTTCCGCTCCTCGCTCACAGCGGACCTTCAAACCAGCCATCTCGTCCTCTCTGTGCCGAAAGCTGAAGTAGCTAATAGCACTTATTGTTGATCAATGAAGAGCTGGTCAATTGAATAGGCTAATTTAATTGATAGCTAGCGTAACTATGAGGAGACACACTCATAGTGATGAGCGTGTTCCCATATAAATGATCAGATTATGATAACGCAGCTCGTTCATAAAGAGGCATAATCTCTTGATAAACCTGATTGTAAAGCTCTGATTTTAGCAGACTGTATTTTTCAGTCATAATAAGTGTTTTAAACTGATTCGTTTCTCTTTCAAATGAAACTGAGCCGATAATTAGCTGGCTATTAGTTGATAAACCATTAATACATAAATCGAATAACTTTTTTGTTGTGCGCGGATCTGGATCTTGTTGTTTAGGCGAGTCAATTACTACTGGAAGCATAGGACTTGTCGATTTATCTTCTATTGTTTTTAGAAGAGCATAGTGATAAGCCAATATTGACCTTGGAGCACGGCTGCCTGTTTCGCTCTTAGAAATCGGACCATATTGAAGAATAGTTCCAACTTTAGGATCTTTGATACCTAACTCAGTTTGCGCAAACTTCAGTGACTCTTTAAACTTATCATTGATTTCTTTTGCTCGCTTTTTATCTTCGAACTTTGCTATTTCTTTTGAAAGCTGAGTTCTAGCAACATCCAATTCGCCTATTTTTAGCAGTAATTCGTTAATTTGCTCATCGAAAGTTACCTCAACCTGCTTACTTGCTTGAGACTTAATAACGTCTTGAAGAGTCAGTTGCTCTTTGACTTCCAGAAGCATGTTTTTGAGTTCTGAGCTTAAGCTTATAGCCTGTTTCAAATCTTCTTTAATTTTAGAGAGTTGATCATCATATACAGATTTTTCCTCATACAACTTTGGTATGATTTGCAATAGCTTTTCTTTATTCTCAAGTACTACATATCTCGCTTCTAAGCCTGCCGATGGTAGCAAAGAATCTATATCATTTTCATCGAGCTGTCTTTTTGATTCCTCTATTTCTGTTACTAATTCATCTCGTAGAGATAATATTTTTATGAGCTTAATTCTGTATTCTGTTTCTTCTTGATGTAAGTCTTGGCACTTACGAAGGAAACGTTCCAGCAGCTCTTCATAATATTTTACATCCACATCGAAAAGTACTCTTCCAAATGACTCTTCGAATCGCTTTTTAGCTCTCTTTAGAGCTTTTAACGTCGTTCGGATTTCAACAAGATCGATATCAATTAAATTAATCTTTCCTTGTAAAGTATAGTACTCCTTTGGTTTTACACCAGTATGAAAATTCAAGATATTTTTTTGCCAGTCCTCATACATAGCCAAACTGCTAAATGAATCTAAAACCTTCCCCCAACCGTTATCTTGATCAATATAGTAAGGGAGATAAAGACTTGCTGGTTGTGCTTGTCCCTGAACCAAATTAGTTTTAGTCACAAGCTCCAAATTGAAATCAAAGACATCACGCACAGCTAATGCAATCTCTGCACGAGAGCTAGAGGTCACTAAGTGATGCTCTTGTCCTGCTGTTATATCGAAAATGGAAATACGTTTTTCGTGGCGAAGAAACGCATAGTCACGATTATTAACACAAATAACAACTTTTGAAACAAAGTTATCTTCTTTCCACTTTTTATCCAGTCGAACATCAGCACCTAATGTATGATATAAGCTCTTAATAAAGCTAGACTTACCTGTGTCGTTCTCACCTGTAATGATATTAATATCAGGTGAGAACTTGAAGGAGAATCCTTTCTTATCGCGAAGGGATAATATATGAGCACTTTTAAAGTATATGCTTTTCATTATTCACCTCCCTCTAAGAGCTTCTGGATTATTGAGTAAATAACTATGCATTCTTTCTTCCCTGACTTTAAAGTCAATGCATAATCTGGACAAAGTGCATCAATTTTGTACATGGTTTCAGTTAGATATAATTTCAAATCCGAGTGAGCACTCGCCTCATCGTAAAGGCTAATTGCATATTCTAGATATACAGTCGAAGGATTTTTTTTGTTTTGGTTAAGGTCGATGCAAACTTGTGAGAACATGGCTTGCAGGATAATGAGCTGAAGCGATGTTTTGCCAAGATCATTGAATAGGGGACTAGCTTTGTCCCAATCAGGCTTTAAACTATTACTTGCATTCAAGGAATCAAGCACACCATTCAATGCTTCTGATGAGAAACCCTTTCGTGAGATAAGTTCAGGAAAATTAATAATATCTGCGGATTTTACCTTGGATTTTTCTCGACACGCCTGTTCAAGCAAAGAAGCTAATGCATTAACACTCAGGCTAATGCTATCGCCAAACTTCTTGCTAAGGAAATCGCATAGTTTACCTTTTAGATGTGTAATGTGGTCATCTAGGCTTAATGAGGATTGAACGAAACGCATAACAGAAAGATCGATACTGGAGTCATCAAGCTTTACTTGATCTTTGATTGCTTTCTTAAAGCTCGTCTGATACTCCACTTTGACTTCATTTGCACCAAAACAAGACTTACCACCGTTTTCCTCACATAGATTGAAAGAAGCATTAGTAACAAAAAGGAGCTTGGGTGAATATTCGGCGAAATTCTTTTGATGAATAAATAACTTACCGATGATAGATATGGGGTTCTTCTTGGTGCTATTACTAAGAGTGGATGCAGTCCAGTGTTTCTCTCTTGTTTTTACTTGAGCAAATGTGAGTTGTGTTGGAGAAACTTCGTCATCAAGAATAAGAACATCATCATGATATTCGAAGATAAACACATAGTTCTTTTCATCTAGTTCATATTCCAGCATTTGAGATAAAGCCCAGCAAGTTTGATAGTCAAACCCACGTTGAGCAATCTCACCGCCTCTTTCAGACTGCGGAATACTAACTAATGTTTCAGCTAACCCCATATACTCCCTTATGTTTAGTTCAATGGACTCGCGTAACAACATCATTAATCCGATTGAATACAAATAGTAGCATTAGCACGAACTATTGGGTAACACATTCTGAAAGTTAAAAATATGTGAGTTGCAACATCGAAACAGGGAAGCTAAGTAAGCGACTTTGTCTCTAGCGAAGTCATAGCTCTATTCGTTCAGAGGAGGACCAAGAGTCTTTGAAGTACGTGCTGGCGGCGCTCGCCAAGCGTTTTGGAGGCGATGAACATGGTGAAGACTATGAGAAGGTGCGATCGGTTGCCTTCACACGTTTCTACGGCGAGGACGACGAAGATGGTCTTGTTAGTCTGCAGCGTTTCGCAGTTGGGTTAGTCCAGAGCTTGATGGCTGAGATTGTGACCTGCTCCTAGATGATTAATACGCCACTATGCTGGTAATGTCAGCAGATCGCTCATAAGGGACAACCATACTCAAATCTCCCACATTGCAGGAGATTTGAGTATGAACACGTCACCGTGGAACAAAGACCGTATCATAGGCCAAAAAAGGCCACTTCAGATATCTCATATCTGGGGTATCCGAATCCGACTTGAACTGGAAGGTAAAACGCGCGATTTAGCTCTGTTCAATATGGCACTGGACAGTAAGCTTCGAGGCTGTGATCTGGTCAAACTCAAAGTATCTGATGTTGCATATGGTAGCTCTGTTTCGAGCAGAGCAACGGTATTGCAACAGAAAACCGGTAGCCCTGTGCAATTTGAGATAACCAAAGGGACAAGAGAAGCTGTTGCTGCATTGATAAAGCTTGGCAATTTGCACAGTAAAGACTTCTTGTTTCGGTCTCGGATCGGAACTAACCAGCATATTTCAACCCGGCAATACAACCGAATCTTTCATGGGTGGGTAGCAAAGCTTGGTCTCGAAGAGACGCTTTACAGCACACATTCCATGAGAAGAACAAAACCTTACCTGATCTACAAGAAAACCAAGAATCTCCGGGTGATCCAACTTCTGTTGGGTCATAAGAAACTGGAAAGCACAGTCCGTTATCTGGGCATTGAAGTCGATGATGCGTTAGAGATTTCTGAATCGATTGAAGTCTAAGGTTATCAGGGCTGCAACAGCAGCCCTGTGCCAGAAGCGGACTTTTTAAAAATATTGCGTGCCCAACAATTGGGCGCAGGTCACATCAAGTACCCTCAGAATTATAGAGAATACCTGAAATTTTTGTAGAGCGAGGTTTGTTACCCTGCCCGACCAGCGACATGTGGTTAGTTTAGTGATCAGAAATGTCGAGCGTTTGGTCGTTCATTGACGCGGGATCTTCCAACGGTTCCACATGAGTGGTGATATGGATAAAAGGCAGTGCGGTGCGGATATCATTCTCTATACGCTCGGCCCAGTCGTGCCCATATTGAACAGTCCATCGCCCAGGAACTAGGATGTGCATTGTCATAAACGCCCGCCCGCCAGCCTGGCGTGTACGTAGTGCATGGAAATCAAGCCCCTGTTCACGATATCCTGCCAGCAGTGACTCGATTTTTTTGAGTTCTTCCGTGGGTAGCGATACGTCCATCAGACCTGCAGCTGAACGACTCATAAGCTGATAACCAGTCCAAACGATGTTGGCTGCGACCAGCAATGCAACGATCGGATCGACCCAAAACCAGCCGGTCAGATAAACCAGTCCGACACCAAAAATGACACCGACCGACGTCCAGACATCGGTCAGCAGGTGATGAGCATCTGCCTCAAGAGTGATAGAGTTGTGCTGCCTGCCAGCCCTTAACAAAATGCGAGCCGTCACAAAATTAAGGATTGATGCGACTGTTGAAACCAGTAATCCGAGACCAATCTCCTCAAGCGGCTGTGGAGTTAACATCCGCTCAACTGCGGTATAGGCGATACTGGCTGCCGCCAATAGGATCAGAAATCCTTCGAAAGCACTCGAGAAATATTCGGCTTTGCCGTGCCCATATGCATGGTTCTCATCGGCCGGAAGCGCAGCCAAGGTCAGCATCCAGAGCGCCATTAGGGCTCCTGCGAGGTTAACTACGGATTCGATGGCATCAGATAGCAGACCGACCGAACCGGTCATTTTCCACGCCACACCTTTGAGTCCGATAGTGGCAATAGCCGTGGCAATGGAAAGCCAAGCGTAGTGCGTCAGCGGACGAGGTAACCCTTTTGTTTTAGTCATTATTAACTTCCTAAAATAGGACGACTAACTCACATTTCTATCCATGATAGATAATTAAACAATCATTTCGCCATGAATATTTTTTCGTTTTTATTAAATTTAATTAAAAAGTCTCTGCAAGTGCTGTTTCATCTTCTAGTAAACTAAATTTTATTTTTAGGGTTTTCTTCAACTTGAAGTAATATTATCTCACAACAGATTAGTCACTTAGGTTAACTGAGCGGCTTTTATATTTTTCAATTAAAATATGCAAAACTCCCATTGCACCATGTGCATAAAAATAGACCTCAATGAAAGTAGTAAAGAACTTATGCCAGTGGATTACTGTTTCAGCCAGATTTGACTGCATGGTATTCAACAAGAACCATAGGCCACCTGAAAGTGCTACAATTAGCAATGCTAGAACTCCAAATCCTTGGATTGTACTGGCAATACCTCCCGAATGTGCATCGGGCAGTCGGAAACTAGTCAACGTTTTTATATCTTGCTTAATACCACTAAAGTCAAGCCCTACCCATGAAAAATAATAAGTAAAACCTCTTTGAGTAAGCATCCAACTTAACATAATAAAACCACAAATAATCAGTCCTAACCCTGAAATAATGTGCATCCAGGTTATAACTCCTTCAAGACTATGTTCACCAATTGCTTCGGTCTCTGTCAGATTAGAGTTAATAATTTGTGATAATATTAGAAATGCCACAATGATGTGAAGAATACGAAAAAAAGGAGCGTAATCATGGGGTAATAGATTCCAGAGTCGCAATTTCATTAATGAGTCCTTAGTAAATTTATCGATGATCTTAATCATACAAAAGAATTATTAGGATAACCTTAATTCTTAAAATTGCAGCAGGCATTAGTTCACCTCTGATATGGCCACTTGCGAAATGGGAATGGTAACTGTTATTACTATGTGTTTACTTGCTGTTCTTGTTACGCAGCCCCTTAAACACATTACTTTCAAATATGATTTCCTGCTGGGTTTAAATATGTGTCTTTCTATAGTGCGGCAACCTATTTTTACACCAACTCATGAATTAAATAAGAATCATAAATTAAATGAGAGGTTTAATTCTCTTGCTTAACGCGATGATATTAAATGGAAATTTTAATTTTTGTAATTTATTAAACAGTTAGAATGAGACATGGTAAATACGATCTTCCTTTAGATAATTCTGATAGCACTTTTTCTACTGGGCAGTCTGCAATGTCCGCTTCTCGCTCACAACGGACCTTCAGCTCAGTTAGTTCTAACCGCTTCGTGCTGTGAGTTCAACGGGTCTATGCAACCTGAATACGGGGCACTTGATGGTTATATCGCCCGGCAGGATGACGATATCGACTGGCCGCTGAAGCGCGATAATCCGACAGAAGATCATGGCTATGCAGCATTCATTTCGGAGAAAATTACTGGAGGTCGCTCTGATGGCTATTAACGGTAAGAGCTGGATTTTTCTGGGGCTCACTATTTCTCCTTTTGCTACGCCCGACCCTTTGGTGAAGTCAGTACTGAAAAATATTCACGAAACACTGGGTAATGCCGGATATTTCTTCATTGCTTTCCATGCGGCAGCGGCGTTGCTTCATCACTATGTCCAGAAGGACAACACACTATGTAGAATGCTTCCTGATCACAACAAGCCGATTTAATTTGTGTTTCTGCCGGGGGAGCGTCTTCCCGGCAGCAATATTGCTGCCCTCAACGCTTCGTTATATCCCCTGTAGCCCTGGTTCATGTCAGACAGAATGCCTGCAGCTCAGTACTGTATATTCTTTATCACATTGCTGACTTTCACCTGCACAAGGTAATTCAACCTAGATGAGTCTGAGGTTGCCACGGGATAGATGAAAACGCATGGCATGGCAGGAACAAGAATCAACGTTACTTTTTGTCCTGGTAAACCACTGTGATGTTGTCTGGTTTTCTTAACGTCGGGGCCGTAGCAGGGTCAATCAGGTACACAGGTACTATCACGGCATTTTTCCCACTAAACAGAATTGGCACCCAGCAATGAACACGTGGGTCTCCTGTCGTCTCCGGGATACCACTTGTACCGTATGACATAAGATCAACCACATTAATAAAAAGCGCCTTACCTATATCAAAGAAAAACTCGTTAAAAACCACATCTTTTGCCAGCAAAATTACAGCATCACCTGCTGCCAGTTTTATTGGGGATGAAGAGTGTCCAGAGGTTTCAACATCAGCAAAAATAATCCTTTCGGTATAGATAAAACAGGCATAGCGGGCATCCTGTTCTGATCTTTCCAGGAGCGACTGACAGAACTCTTTGATATGTCGATTTTCGACCCTGCCAACTGCATTATCCCGACGGAGGTGTCGCTTATGTTCGCGAACATGCACCTTGCCATTGACGCTGTCAAAGTCGTACCCTTTTCCAACCTGAAGCTTACTCTCCCAGATCTCCATACAATACTTTTCAGCAGCTACAACATTTCTTCGGCGAGGCAAATCCTGCTGGTAGACACCAGACAGTAGCCGGGCCTTAAGTTCGTCCGCAAGCTGATAATAGCGATTAATATCTTTCAGTACCGGAACGGTGGCATCCAGCAATGTGGAAATAACCTGCGATCGTGAGATCTTCTGTTTTTTGCTGTATTCATCCACAACACGCAGAGTCTCAGAATTGGTTACATTGAAAGTGATTCGTTCTGACATGCCAATCACCTATTAAGCATTTTAGAAAAAGTGCATAACAATTAACCTTAAACACCTTTATTATCAACAAGTTTATTCTATTGCTCTTTCTCTTTAGTTATCAATTCATAGTAACATGCTCTCACGTAAAAATACTGAATATGATGCTGTCAGGACAGCCTGGATACCAGGAGCGAACATTTGGGTTTTTAGTATAATTAAGGTCTTCATGTTTTAAGAACTTCCTCTTCATATCCCCTTCCCCAGTGATCCGCTTACCCCGTCTGTATATCTTCTGTCCCCACAGTACTGCTCAGTAAACAGAAATACTGTGACTTTCCTGCATAAAAATTACATATCACCACCTTCCTTTGTACACACACTACAGAGGATTAAATCATGGACTTTCCCTGGCCCTGGAATCGCAAATACACAATGAACTGGTTCCTGTTGTCGTTACTGAACCACCATCTTGATCAGCTACTGGAACGTTACTCCCGCCTTCAGCCCCTCAGACTCGATGTGTTCTATCAGAATGACACATGGCGTTATAACCATCACGGATGGTACGAGACAGAAAGGGAGGTACGCCAGTTAACAGAACATCTGATGTTAGAGAGCAACATCGTGGGCCACTTCTGGGTACTGGAGTGTACTTCCCGACACAAATGCCATGCCCATATCGTGATGTATCTTGATGGTCACCATAACCAGGCCACCTTTCCGGTGGCTGAACAGGCGGGGGCTGCCTGGCAGAAGATTACACAGGGTGAGGGGTACCACAATCGCTGTGATCCCAAGAAGTGCTACGAAGCCGATATCACCCGCCCCGTCAATTACGATGATGCTGCAGCCATCGACAACCTGCGCTACATCATCAGCTATCTCGCCAAGGAGAAATCAAAATACGGGCAGACTTACTACGGGGCCAACGAGGTACCACCCGCGAGTGGACTGGGCAGACCGCGAGGGCTTCGATAAAACGACGCACTTTTTTACGTCAGTTCCGGTTGTTATGCCGGAGAAGGGTACAGTGATTCATCACACGACTCCGGTACTTACTTAGCTACCGGAGAATCTCACCATGGCAATTAAACCTTCCCTGCTTGAAGATCAGTTCGTTGATATGACTTTCATCACCCGCCTGCTGGGGGTCAGTGATAAGTGGATTTACCGACTCATCAAAGATGGCATATTTCCAAAACCCATCAAACTGGGGCGAAGTTCACGATGGCTACAGAGTGAAGTGGAAGCCTGGCTACAGGCGAGAATCCACGAATCACGCAGCTAAATACCTCTCCTTACATATCACTTTCCTGACAGGCAAACTCTTTATCCTCTCATAGCGGAGGTTTGCGGCTGCCTGTCATTCAGTATCCAGGGATAATCCACCATGAAAGAGACAAAGACGCGATATAACAGTTTGCTGGTCAGCTATCAACGTTGGCTAAACGGGTTCACAAAACTGGCCATCATAAATGGCATGTGTCATCCCAATATTCAGGCCAGCCACCATCTGATGGTGGGCAGTCTGTACTTTCCCGGCGCAGGGCAGATGACTGCAGTGGTACCACAGTGCCTTTACCGACTGATTTACGGAAGTCAGCATCCAGAGCCAGTGTCGGTATTGACTGATATGCAAATCAGCCTTGAGACAAGGCAAAAAACTTTACTGCACCACCCAATGTTGGAAGGGATATTACTGAGTGAATGTATCCGCCTCAAACAACGCCCACTGGCAAATAGGCTGATTAGCCTGTTACACCAATTCAGTTCACCGGAGCATCGCCACAAACTGGTCTGGCTATGTTGGTACGATTTGATGATGGGTGCGACGCTGGAAGACTGGTTGGATAACCTGAAACGTAAGGCACCTGAAGATCTAGGCTTGTGGCTGGTTGGACGGCAGGAGGAAAACATATCCCTCACGCAAATGATGGATGAATATCTGCTATTTACCGGCCACTAATATCAGTTCCGATCTGTGCCTAACCGTTTTACTCCTGGGAAAAAGAGCAGAGCTACTCCCCACTTTTTCTCAATGATGCTCCCCCTTTATCCAAAATGTTCAGGGGCAAGGCCCATTCACTATTGGTATTTATTGGAAGATACGATATTATTCTATAATTCCGGAAATATAGAAATGAGATATAAATGGAGCTTTCGAAAGCAGCAGAAACCCTGAAAGAGCTGGGTCATCCTACGCGCCTAAGCGTATACAGAGAGCTGGTTAAAGCCGGGCATGAAGGGCTACCGGTTGGCGAACTGCAGAAGCGGCTCGAAATCCCAGCGTCTACGTTGAGCCATCATCTTTCCTCGTTGATATCAGTTTCTTTGGTACGCCAGGAACGTCAGGGCAGAACGCTTTTTTGCCACGCTCGATATGAAAACCTTGAGGCTCTGATTGCCTTCCTGACAGAAGAATGCTGCTCAGGGACTAACGACTGCCTCCCCCTGCCCCAGAAGACGGAGAAGTAAAATGACAGGTGATCTTAAGAATGTTGATTCGGGTTTGTTCGACACCTCAATCACAGAGGCAAGATTCGGTGTTCCTGCCGTTCCCCATCCTCCACGTATCCTCATGTTGTACGGCTCTGTGCGCGAACGTTCCTACAGCCGACTGGCAACGGAAGAAGCGGCAAGGTTACTGACCGCCATGGGCGCAGAAGTGCGGATCTTCAATCCTTCTGGCTTGCCTCTTCCTGATGATGCGCCTGACTCGCATCCTAAAGTCATGGAACTGCGCGAGCTGGTTCGTTGGTCCGAAGGGATGGTGTGGTGTTCCCCTGAACGCCATGGTGCGATGACCGGCATCATGAAAGCCCAGATTGATTGGATACCGTTATCAGAAGGCGCTGTTCGCCCTTCGCAGGGTAAGACTCTGGCCGTTATGCAGGTCTGCGGTGGCTCTCAGTCTTTCAATGCCGTAAACCAGATGCGCATTCTTGGCCGCTGGATGCGGATGATCACCATCCCGAATCAGTCCTCTGTGGCAAAAGCCTGGCAGGAATTTGATGAAGATGGACGAATGAAACCGTCGTCTTATTACGACCGGATCGTGGATGTGATGGAAGAACTGGTGAAATTTACTCTGCTGACCCGAGGTAACTCAGCCTATCTCGTTGATCGCTACAGCGAACGAAAAGAGTCTGCAGAAGAACTTTCACGGCGGGTTAATCAGAGCAAAATTTGAGGGCTGGTATGAGTGATGTAACGGCATTCAACAACTGCATGAGCGTGTTCTGGCGGCAACATGAAGCCGAACTCTCTCGCTTTCTGACATCTAAGACAGGTGATAGCGAAAAAGCAGCAGACCTTCTGCAAGAGCTATTCCTGCGTGCCCGCGCTCATTCAGACAGTTTCTGCGAAATGGAGAATCCGCGAGCCTGGCTGTATCGGGCGGCGAGGAATCTGCTGATTGATGAGTACCGCACCACCAGGGAATTCGTTGAGCTGGAAGATGATGCCCCATTCACTGATGCATCCCCTGATGCAATCTCAACGCTGGATATTTGCCTGCCTGAAACATTGCAGGCATTACCTGAAGATGAGCGGTGGTTGATTGAAGAATCCGACCTTAACCGGCGTCCCCAGCAGTCCCTGGCCGATGAACTGGGAATCACGCTTACGGCGTTTAAATCCCGACTACTTCGGGCCAGAAAACACCTGAAAGAGACGATGACAGAACTTTGTCAGATTGAGGCGGATGACACGTCTTCCGTCTGCTGCCACAAAAAAATGAATTAATCGCGCATCTTTTCCCCACCACCTTCGTTTACCTCAGTGTAAAGCCAAATGACTAAACACTGAGGTAAACAGTCCATGTCAAAAATTGAGATCTTTGAAGCAGCAGGCTGCTGTGCAACCAGCAGCGTTGTAGTCAGTGACGAAGCCGTCAAATGGAACGCCAGCGCCGAATGGGCGAAAAAGAATGACGTTGATATACAGCGCTACAGCCTTGCGAAGAACCCGCAGCAGTTCCTGAATTCGCCGGTCATTAAAGAGTTTCTGAACACATCAGGGATGGAGTCTCTCCCTGTCACCTTGCTCGACGGCAAACTCGTGATGGCAGGCAAACTCCCGACTCGTGAAGATATCGCCCGTTGGGCAGGTATTCCGCTTAGTCAGGACTGGAGTGAAGACAGCACGCAACCACGCTGCTGCAGCATTCCACGTATGCCTTAATTCCAGAGGAGCAATCACTGATGAATATGCCATTTTTAAAAGACATTCCCCCGTTCATCTTCTTCACTGGCAAAGGTGGCGTGGGTAAAACATCCCTGGCCTGTGCTACTGCGGTATGGCTGGCCGATCAGGGTAAGAGAACGCTTCTGGTGAGTACCGATCCGGCTTCCAATGTCGGCCAAGTCTTTAGCCAGACTATCGGCCACCGAATCACAGATATCAGTACCGTAGAAAATCTTGCCGCGATGGAAGTTGATCCGATGGCTGCAGCACAGGCATATCGTGACCGAGTACTCGACCCGGTTCGCGGGCTGATGCCAGCCGATGTGGTCAGCAGCATTGAAGAACAGCTCTCCGGTTCATGCACTACGGAAATCGCGGCATTTGATGAGTTTACTGGTCTTCTTACCAACCATGAGTTGCGGGAAAAGTATGACCATATCGTATTTGATACTGCGCCAACCGGTCATACCATCCGTATGCTTGAGTTGCCGGGGGCCTGGAGCGGTTATCTCGAAGCGAACCCTGATGCCGCCGCTAACCTCGGGCCGCTGGTGGGGCTGGAGAAACAACAGCACCAGTACTCAGACGCGGTTAAGGCGCTGTCTGATGCAGCTCTCACGCGCTTGGTTCTGGTTGCCCGAGCCCAAGCTTCAACACTGAAAGAAGTCTCTCATACGCACGATGAGCTTTCTGCTATCGGTTTGCAGCATCAACACCTTGCCATTAATGGCGTGCTGCCGCCGTTTGCGGGTGAAAATGATCCACTGGCGCAAAGTATTCTGGCTCGAGAAGAAAAAGCATTACAGGCAATGCCAGAGAACCTGGCGAACCTTCCCCGCTCGCAGCTGTATCTGAAGCCATTTAATCTGGTCGGTCTGGAAGCGCTGCGTCAGTTATTTACGGAGAACAAAGCCTCGCTGCCGCTCCCTGCTACCACGCTGAATACTTTGGATTTACCGAAACTTGCCTCACTGGTAGATGAACTCAGCCTGACAGGTAAAGGTCTGGTAATGGCAATGGGTAAAGGTGGCGTGGGCAAAACGACTGTTGCAGCTTCGATCGCGGTATCGCTGGCAAAACGCGGTCATAAAGTCCATCTGACGACGTCCGATCCGGCAGCACATCTGTCTTATACGCTGGATGGCTCGCTGCCAAACCTTCAGGTCAGCCGTATCGATCCGAAGGTGGAGACAGAGCGCTATCGCCGCTTTGTGCTGGAAAATCAGGGCAAAGGATTAGACGCTGAGGGACTAGCAGTGCTGGAGGAAGATCTCCGCTCGCCATGTACTGAAGAGATCGCCGTGTTTCAGGCATTCTCGCGGATCATCAAAGAGGCAGACGATCATTTTGTTATTATGGACACCGCGCCAACAGGTCACACACTTCTGCTACTGGATGCAACAGGAGCCTATCACCGGGAAATGGTGCGTCAGATGGGGCAAACACATGACCATGTGATGACGCCAATGATGCAATTGCAGGACCCGGAGAAGACAAAGGTTATTATCGTGACGCTTGCCGAAACGACACCGGTACTTGAAGCGGCGAACCTACAGCAGGATTTACGTCGCGCTGGCATCGAGCCATGGGCATGGGTTGTGAATAACAGCCTGGCGGCAGCTGAACCGTCTTCACCTTTCCTGAAGACCAGGGCGAACCGCGAGTTGCCTCTCATCTCTGATGTGGAAGAGCAGTATGCAAAGCGTATTGCATTAACTGCGTTACAGAGCGAAGAGCCGGTAGGTATTGACCTACTGAAAGAAATGGCTAAGTAACCATGAAGGGGGCAAATGCCCCCTTCATTTTTATTTCAGTCTTTTACCTGCATCATTAACGACTTTTTCACCATCTTCTTTGGTGAAAGCCCCTTTCTGAGATTCTGGCAGGATATCCAGAACGACTTCAGAAGGACGGCAAAGTTTAGTTCCCAGTGGCGTCACTACAATCGGACGGTTAATCAGGATCGGATGTTGCAACATAAAATCGATTAGCTGGTCGTCAGTAAATTTATCATCTGCAAGACCCAGTTCCTCATACGGTTCGACGTTCTTACGCAGCAAAGCCCGGACGGAAATGCCCATATCTGCAATGAGTTTGACCAGCTCATCGCGTGAAGGTGGGGTCTCAAGGTAAAGAATAACAGTCGGCTCATTACCGCTGTTGCGGATCATCTCCAGCGTGTTACGCGACGTGCCGCAGGCCGGGTTGTGATAAATAGTGATGTTGCTCATATCAGTATCTCATTACAAAGTGAAAGAGAGACGTAGCGCCAGCGCTGCCAGCGTTACAAACAGCACAGGCAGAGTCATGACGATCCCGGTGCGGAAATAGTATCCCCAGGTGATGGTCATATTCTTCTGTGAAAGGACATGCAGCCAGAGCAGCGTTGCCAGGCTACCAATAGGTGTAATTTTCGGGCCCAGATCGCAGCCAATCACGTTGGCGTAGATCATCGCTTCTTTGATAACGCCTGTTGCAGTGCTGCCATCAATAGAGAGAGCGCCAACCAGCACGGTAGGCATGTTGTTCATGATGGAAGACAGGAAAGCCGTCAGGAAGCCAGTACCAAGCGTCGCAACCCAGAGTCCTTTATCCGCCAGTACGTTCAGCACACCTGAAAGGTATTCGGTTAGCCCAGCGTTGCGCAGACCGTAGACCACCAGGTACATCCCCAATGAGAAGATGACAATCTGCCATGGCGCACCGCGAAGCACTTTGCCAGTGTTAATGGCATGGCCTCGTTTCGCCACCGCAAACAGAATGACAGCTCCTACAGCAGCAATCGCGCTGACCGGGATACCCACCGGCTCAAGGACAAAAAAGCCAACCAGAAGAAGGATCAACACTATCCATCCGGTTCTGAAGGTTGCCAGATCTTTAATAGCTTTTGCAGGTGCTTTCAGGAGAGCCAGGTCGTAAGTCGGCGGAATATCTTTGCGGAAGAACAGATGCAGCATCACCAGCGTGGCGATAATAGCGGCAATATCCACCGGCACCATTACCGACGCATACTCAGTGAAGCCCAGCCCAAAGAAGTCTGCAGAAACGATGTTAACCAGGTTGGACACGATAAGCGGCAGACTGGCCGTATCGGCAATAAACCCGGCGGCCATGACAAATGCCAGCGTAGTACCTTTACTGAAACCTAATGCAAGCAGCATGGCGATGACAATTGGAGTAAGAATCAATGCCGCACCATCGTTGGCAAACAATGCCGCCACCGCTGCACCTAGCAGGACGATATACGTAAAGAGCAAACGGCCACGACCGTTACCCCAGCGTGAAACATGCAATGCCGCCCATTCGAAAAAGCCGGATTCATCGAGCAGCAGGCTGATGATAATCACCGCAATAAAGGTCGCTGTCGCGTTCCAGACGATATTCCACACCACCGGAATATCGCTTACATGCACAACGCCAGATATCAAAGCCAGTCCTGCGCCTAGCATTGCACTCCAGCCGATCCCTAATCCCTTCGGTTGCCAGATAACCAAAACAATGGTCAGGACAAAAATAGCGCCTGCCAGTAACATACATCCTCCTGACAGGGCGGTTCTACCGCCCTGTAAAAACAAAAAATTAACTCGCCAACTCTCTGAGTTTTTCAATACCGGCTGGCTCAGAAGCCAGTACCGGAACGAGCGCTATACGGTTAGCGTGCTGATTCTTAACAGCCTCAATCTGAGGCTGTTCCTGCTGGGCGCGCTGGCAAAGCAACGGAGAACTCGTATCCGCAATGGAAAGGCTGTTATTGATAATCCAGCCCCACGGATGAATCCCCGCACGCTCAAGATCGGACTGCAGGTTTGCCGCTTCCAGTACCGGTGTGGTTTCAGGCAGAGTGACCAGCAGGACTTTGGTGCGTTCCGGGTCCTGAAGCTGCATCATTGGGGTAGTAAAATGACCTTTACTCCCCATTTTTTTGGCAATCTCTCGGTGGTAAGCCCCGGTCGCATCAAGCAGTAATAGCGTATGCCCGGTAGGTGCCGTATCCATGACCACAAACCGTTTGCCTGCTTCACGGATTACGCGTGAGAACGCCTGGAACACCGCAATCTCTTCCGTGCAAGGAGAACGTAAATCCTCTTCGAGCAGCCGTTTCCCTGCCTCATCCAGATCCCTGCCTTTCGTCTCAAGAACATGCTGACGATAGCGTTCAGTTTCATCGTGAGGGTTGATTCGGCTGACCTGCAGATTTTTGTGGCTGCCATTCAACGTTGTACTCAGGTGTGCAGCAGGATCTGAGGTAGTGAGATGCACATCAAAACCCTTATCTGCCAAACTGACGGCGATAGCCGCAGCCATTGTGGTTTTACCCACACCGCCTTTACCCATCAGCATAATCAGACCGTGTTCACTGCGAGCGATATCATCAACCAGGCCAGAGAGCGATAAGTTTTCAGGCGTGTACTGGATGTTCGTTACCGGGAGCGGTAATGCCTCAGAACCGGTATCCAGAAGTCCCTTCAATGCTGAAACACCAACCATATTGACTGGCTGTAGTAATAGGGTATCTGTCGGTAGCCCAGATAAACCGGCAGGAAGATTTGCCAGTGCCTCCTGCTCACGTTGCCATATCGCAGCGGCCAGGGCGTCATGTTCAGCTTCGGCTTTAGGCAGCACACCATTAATCACCAGGTATTGGTTTTTCAGGCCAATTGCGGCGAGTTCTTCATGGGTGCGGGCGACTTCCTGCAGCGTAGATTTTTGCAGTCGCGCAACCAGAACCAGGCGGGTACGTTCAGGATCGGATAACGCCTCTACCGCATGAGCATACTGCTCACGCTGCTTTTCCAGCCCGGCCATTGGGCCAAGACAGGAAGCACCATCCGGGTTACTTTCAATGAAGCTACTCCAGGCACCGGGAAGCTGGAGAAGGCGAATCGTGTGGCCCGTCGGCGCTGTATCAAAAATGATGTGATCGAAGCGGGTCAGCAGGGAAGCGTCTGTCAATAAGCCGGTGAACTCATCAAACGCCGCAATCTCAGTGGTACAGGCTCCTGAAAGCTGCTCGCTGATACTGTTAACAACGTCATCAGGCAAAAGACCTTTGATAGGATCAACGATTCTGGAGCGGTATTGTTTGGCGGCTTCCTGCGGGTCGATTTCCAGAGCGGAAAGTCCAGGAACTGCTGCCACAGGGCGAATGGTATTACCGATAGCCTGATCGAACACCTGACCGACATTGGAGGCTGGGTCAGTACTGACCAGCAAAACCCGCTTACCCTGTTCAGCAAGGCGGATAGCCGTCGCGCAGGAAATAGAAGTTTTTCCTACACCACCCTTGCCGGTAAAAAACAGGTAAGGCGGGATATTCTGTAAGAATTTCATATGTCCTCCTGACATATTCAGCAACAGGAAGTATTACCACCACAGCAGCTGGTGGGAGCTAACCCTACCTTCTCCAGCGGAATACCGAACCAGCGAGCCAGCTCAGCGCGTTTTGGGTATCGCCCTGCCATCACCGTTTCACCGTCCAATAGCAGTAACGGAAGACCTTCTGCTCCAGATGCTTCGAGGAATGCTTTCGCTTTCTCATTCTGAACAAAGCTCATGGGCTGCTGCGCCAGGTTGTAACGTTCAACCTGTACACCACGTCCTTTCAGCCACTGCACATCAGCAGAAAAATCAACCAGAACCTGATCGACATCTGAGCCACATACGCCGGTACTGCAGCACATTGCCGGGTCAAACACCGTTAACGTCTTCATTCTGAATACCTCACATTTGGAAAAACATATATGTTCAGGCAAATTTTTTAGATGCAAACAGCCTTACCGCTACCAGAGCAGTTTGCCGATGCCAGCTTACGGGCGATGGCCTGTACATCGTCCTGTTGGCTTAACCAGGCCTGCTCAATCACCTGAGCAGCCCAGAATGGAATATGCGGGGATAAGCGATAATGAACCCATTTCCCCTGCTTGCGATCCAGCAATAGACCGCTTTCCCGGAGCATTGCCAGATGGCGGGAGATCTTGGGCTGCGACTGATCCAGCGCTGTACAGAGATCGCACACGCACAGCTCTCCCATCTCTCTGAGCAGCAACACGATGCCCAAACGGGTTTCATCGGAGAGGTTTTTGAAGAGTTGTAATGCTGATAATTGTGGCATAAGCCCTCCTGCTATTATCTCGCAGTTTCTCTCTATAACAGTGCAATGTCAAAAAATATATTTGAATTTCCATATATGAAAGAAGCAAAGCTTCTCTCTACGTCTAGTATGGACAGCGAGATAATCTAGAGTAACCTCTTATACTAGGAAGCCCTGAAGACATCCACAGGGCACATTCTGTTAGAGTTAATATTAAGCTGGAGGTAGCGCCCAAAGTTCTTCAAGGTTCACATCGTCGCTGCTGGGTCGATGCTGTTTCAGCAGCGGGTCAATTTTCAATATCATTGGAAGATCAAAAGCGGTTCCAGTGACTACGCAGCAGCCCTTGGCTAGAGTCGGTATGAGAGCCTTAGAACTGGAATCTAACGTGCTAATTGTATTGTCTAATAGCATAAGGTCGCGATCGTTAACCAATCGGTGTATGAAGAAATTGTGAATCTGGGAAACAATAGTAGGTGAAATATCTGCAGGCCGCTGACTAGATAGTGTGAGGTATACGCCATACTTGCGTCCCTCCTTAATTATTTCTTCAAAGAGTTCAAGCCGGTAGTCTTTCCAGATTTCATGCTCACGGGTGGACTGCTCTGACAAAATATTGTGTGCCTCATCAATGATAAGGTGCAGAGTCCGGCTTGGAGGGCTTTTAAGATTCTCTGCATCTTTATGATTTGTGTAGAAATTTTTGGCTACAAGCAGTGGCAAGATCTTTTTTATCTCATTCTTGCATTTCTTTAAAGAGATGACATGTAAGAGATGCGGAGGTTGTGGCACATCAACGATTTCAAGAACATTACGCAGAGCCGATATAGATGATTTGGCCCTAGCTAGCACCGGTTGAATGTGTTCGTATTGGGCATAGCCAAATACAACATCTGAACAGAGTTGGAGGTAGCACCGCAATATTAGTTCGTCGAATTGATCAATTCCATCTAAATTAACACTCTCATCAATAATGGGTTTGATATTCGCGTCAAATCCATTGCCATTTGAATTATAGTACGTGCCGCTGGCATGCTTAAAATACTTATCTTTATTGTAATAAATAATTCCTTTTAAATGTTCTTGAAGCAATTCGCAGTCAATCATGCGTGCAATTTCACGGCTCAAATCCAAAGCATCTGATTTCGCTTCACCTGTACTAAAAACTTTTTCAAAAACCTTTTCTACATACCTTTTGAGTGGCGTAGTTTTAAATTTTTCCTTACCAGATAGAACGCGACGCAGAAATGGCTGTTGTGTGTTCGTAGTTGCCTGAAACAAGAGGCTTAGGGTTTCGACATCCCAAAAATGAGCGCCTTCAATCTTGAATTTGTGCTTTGCTTTTTTAGAGTCCAGCACTGTGATTTGCTTATTCTTAGCTGGTAGTAGCTGATCTTCCGTGTATTCACCATTAAAATCTATGATAACGAACTGGCTCTTGTGCTGTAATGCTTGGAGCCGCTCATTAAAAAGTGTAGTATAAAGTTTAGCTAGCGTATTAGATTTACCACTCCCGGTGTTACCAAATATGCCCAAATGGCTGTTGAATAATCGCATCCATGGGAGGTTGATGGGTACATTCTCCTTGAGCATAGAGCCAATAGAAAAACCTGTTTTACCGTCCGCCCCATAAATTTTCCCTACCATAAGTTCGCTGAGTAGAGATGCCTTGTCTCGGATCATCGGCATGTACTTCACACCTTCAAAAAACTTATCATCTACTATATAACCAATGGGGCGAACATCCACTTTTCGTACATATTGGACCTTCTCGGCATCAGTCTCTAGCCTTTTCTCATCCAAAAATTCACCTTCAACAAGACAGACAATATCTATAAAGCCTCGCTGAATAGATACGTGCTCCCGAAGTGAAATACCTCTGTACTTAACTCCTCCGTAGAAAATAGTCTCATGATTGGAGTCTTCAAAAATTCGAAGGGAGATACGCACTCCACTCACTGCAATAACCTCACCTACGATGATACTCATATCAGATCCTCCTCTTCAGCTTTTAATGGAGGTTCATAAGTGTCTGGCGTGAGTGAGAAAACATATTTATTGAAATTGGTGAAGTCCATATTCATATCTTCAGCGGGCCCAATTACTTGGACGTTTTTCCAAGATTTGAATTCTTCCCGCATGCTATTTGCACTATTGTTGCTATAACAACAAATAAAAGTATGAAGTTGTGGGTTGGAGAGGGAGCGTTGGATAAGTCTGAGAATGTGTTCATCAGCAAACGAAAAGCCAAATGTTATGAGTATAGAATTTGGTTTTTCAAGCTCATAGCTTAATAGCCTGAGCATCTGGTAGTAGTGTTCTTCGAAGACAGTTTCGTAAAACTTCCACTTAGTGGGGTTGACAATAGGTAGCTTATTGTACTCCCCCCAGAAAATATCTATCTGGTCTTGACTGAATGCCAAGGATGGAATGCCTTCAGTTCTGTTGCCATCGACACCAAGAAATTCGGAATATCCATTTAAATTTCCGAGTGTCTCTTCTGTCAAAAGGTTACTAAAATCATTGCGGTAATTGACTTCAATCTTATCACCGCTTTTTGACCAGTAAACCGAACCGTGAAGATGGATAATGTTTAGCTGCGGGATGCCATAGTTGCTTCGTTCAAATACTCCAGTTTGACATTGAAACGTACTGAAGTTTTTGGAATGAAGATGCTTTGTGTGAAATCCGGAGGTACCATCATTCACCACAAAATCATGTGATCCCTTCATGAGAAGGCTGTCAGCTGTATGGGACAGGCATCCATCATAGTTTGTGGTAAAAATATTGATTTTGCGGTTGAGGTCTTTCCTTCTATCCAACAACCCCAAAAGGGTTGTTAAAAAAATCTCATAATTCTTGAGATTTTCTTTTCCTTTATTCGTTGTAACGAAACTTGGATTGAATGTCTGCACTGGAAAAATACATGTGTTGTAGTAGTGCATGAATAACGCGGTTCGCTTCTCTGGCGAGTTTTCAAACTGTGTGGCGAGCGTTTCGATCGTTTCTCGCCGTCCCTCTGCATTCTTGATGGCTAGGGACAGCGTCGGGAACAAGTCTGCTGAAGCGCCTGAGCCAATCAGTATGTTGATGTTCTTATTGTATATATCCAATGGCTGGATCGCCTCAAACATACTTACCTCCCTTATTTAGTTTTGTCTAAAATAGCATCAGTGTATAGGCAGACCAAGTTTTGACTTAGGCAAAAAATTTGTAGCAATAGCCACTATTTCTCTGGTTTTCAACTATTGCAGTTAGCAGCATATATTGAATTACATCCATCCAGACGTCTAGGTACCCAGACGAATGCAATTGCTTTTCGAGACTGCCTTTCAACATTTCAGCTTGTAATAATCCCTTCCTTGCCTAAATTACTAGTAAAATCACCATACCACTGCATCATCGCCCTCCTCCCCTCCAGATATTGAGCATGGTTATACGTTCCACGAATTGAGTTCTTATCGACGTGAGCCAGCTGTAGCTCGATCCAGGCCGAGTTAAATCCCTGCTCATGCAAAATGGTACTCATCGTGTGGCGGAATCCATGCCCTGTAACGCGTCCTGCATAGCCGATGCGCCTTACCAACACAGTCAATGCCATATCACTCATCGGTTTCTTAGGATTATTACGTCCTGGGAACAGCAACTCTCCTGCTCCCGTCATGGGTTTAAGCTGATTAAGCAGGTCAATTGCCTGGCTTGATAACGGAACCAGATGAGGTCGGCGCATTTTCATTCGCTCTGCTGGTACGTTCCAAACCTTCCGCTCAAAATCAAACTCCTGCCACTCCGCTTGCCTCAATTCCCCAGGCCTTACTCCAGTCAAAATAAGTAATTGCATCGCAATCTTAACAATCACACTACCGGCATAGGTGTTCAGAGTCCGAAGAAACTCAGGCAGTTCATCCTGGGTCAAAAAAGCATAGTGCTCTTTCTCATGGGGAGCTACGGCGCTGGCTAGATCGGGAGCTGGATTGTACTCAGCCCTGCCAGTCACAACCGCATACTTCCAGACCTCTCCACAACGCTGGCGAACCTTACGGACCTTCTCAGTTGCTCCTCGAGTTTCTATCTTTGAAAGAACAGCAAGCAACTCCATCGGTTTGATATCTTTGATTGGTCGGTGGCCGATATAAGGAAATACATCCTTCTCAAAGGTTCTCATCATCTCTTCACGATAGGAGACAGACCAGCGATCATAGCGACGCTGATACCACTCCCGAGTGATAGCCTCAAACGAGTTTTCAGCGTCCTGCTTGCGACTGAGCTTCTCCATTTTTCTTTCGAGAGAAGGATCGTTACCAGCTGCTAATGTTCTTTTAGCATCCTCACGCTTGCTTCGTGCTTCAGCTAAAGAAACAGCAGGATAAACACCAAGCGCAAGTACATTTTCCCCTCCAGGCGTACGATACTTCAGACGCCAGTATTTCTTACCGTTGGGGTTAACCAATAAGTAAAGACTCCCACCATCAGCCAATTTGTAGGGCTTCTCTTTCGGCTTTGCAGTTTCAACCTGACGAGCAGTTAACTTCATTGGGGGTACCTCTCAGCATGGGGTACAATTATACCCCCATCCATACCCCCACATTGAGCTTGACCCTGGGGGAGTATTATTGAGTTCAATAGACTAATAGAATGCTATAACTGCTGATTTATCAAGGAAAAATTGAGTTGGGTAGACTTCAGAAGACTTGAGTTTGGAGCGGGTGAAGGGAATCGAACCCTCGTATAGAGCT
This sequence comes from Yersinia vastinensis, assembly GCF_044905075.1. Lineage (NCBI taxonomy): Bacteria > Pseudomonadati > Pseudomonadota > Gammaproteobacteria > Enterobacterales > Yersiniaceae > Yersinia > Yersinia vastinensis. The sequence continues at coordinate 903,466 of NZ_CP173260.1, read as the reverse complement.
TGGGAAGCTCTCGTTCTACCATTGAACTACACCCGCTTCGGTGTGCGGTTTGCATTATAACCGGTTCTTTGACATGGGCAAGCGAAGATATAGCCTAAGCGCCGGTATTTTAAGCGGTTAGATTAAATAAGGCATAACAGCCGCTGTTTTTATGGAAATATTTTGCTCAGTAAAAAGGGCGCCGTAGCGCCCTAATCGATTACCGCTGACCGGATTATCTTATTTTACCGGGCGCATAGCCGGGAACAGGATAACATCGCGGATAGTATGGCTGTTGGTAAACAGCATCACCATACGGTCGATACCAATACCCAGACCTGCGGTTGGCGGTAGACCGTGCTCCAATGCCGTCACATAGTCTTCATCGTAGAACATCGCTTCGTCATCACCGGCTTCTTTGGCGCTAACTTGATCAGCAAAACGTTGGGCCTGATCTTCAGCATCATTCAACTCGGAGAAGCCGTTACCAATTTCACGACCACCGATGAAGAACTCAAAACGGTCAGTGATAAACGGATTATCATCATTACGGCGTGCCAGCGGAGAAACTTCTGCCGGGTATTCAGTGATGAAGGTTGGCTGGATCAGGTGGCTCTCTGCGGTCTCCTCAAAGATTTCACATTGAACACGGCCCAAGCCCCAGCTCTTCTCGACTTTGATACCCAATGACTCAGCAATCGCAATCGCTTTGTCCATATCGTCTAAATCGGCAACATTGGTTTCAGGACGATATTTGCAAATAGCTTCTTTCATGGTCAGTTTGGCAAACGGCTTGCCAAAATCGAACTCCTGTTCGCCATACTGTACAACGCTGCTACCCAGAATGGTTTCAGTCAGTGTACGGAATAGCTCTTCAGTCAATACGATCAAATCTTTGTAATCCGCATAGGCCATATAGAGTTCCATCATGGTGAACTCTGGGTTATGACGCGGTGAAACACCTTCGTTACGGAAGTTACGGTTGATTTCGAACACACGCTCGAAGCCCCCCACAACCAGACGTTTCAGATACAGTTCTGGCGCGATACGTAAATACATATCGATATCCAGCGCATTGTGGTGTGTCACAAATGGGCGCGCAGAAGCGCCGCCAGGGATCACTTGCATCATTGGCGTTTCGACTTCCATGAAGCCTTTTTCCACCATGAACTGACGGATACCGGACATCACCTGAGAACGCACTTTGAACGTATGGCGAGATTCGTCATTAGCGATCAGATCTAGATAACGTTGGCGGTAACGGGTTTCCTGATCAGCCAAACCATGGAATTTATCCGGCAGTGGGCGCAGCGCTTTGGTCAACAAACGCAGCTCGCTACAATGGATAGAAAGTTCGCCTGTTTTGGTCTTAAACAACTTACCGCGAGCACCTAGGATATCGCCCAGATCCCACTTTTTAAATTCTTCGTTATAAACGCCTTCCGGCAAGTCATCACGGGAAACGTATAACTGAATACGACCGCCGACATCTTGCAACGTGACGAATGAGGCTTTACCCATGATACGGCGGGTCATCATTCGGCCAGCAACAGTGACTTCGATATTCAGCGCTTCTAATTCTTCATTTTCTTTACTGTCGTACTCAGCATGCAGCTGGTCAGAGAGGTGCTCACGACGGAAATCATTAGGGAAAGCAATCCCCTTCTCCCGTAATGCAGCCAGCTTCTCCCGACGAGCTTGCAACTCACTATTGAGCTCTTGCGCTTGCTCTGCGACTTGTGGTTTTTGCTCTGACATCTCAGTTCCTTATAGCCCGGCTTTCAAACTTGCTTCAATGAATTTGTCTAGATCACCGTCCAATACCGCTTGCGTGTTGCGTGTTTCCACACCAGTGCGCAAATCTTTGATACGGGAGTCATCCAGTACATAAGAACGGATCTGACTACCCCAACCAATGTCAGACTTGTTGTCTTCCAGAACCTGTTTATCAGCATTTTTCTTTTGCATCTCAAACTCATACAGCTTTGCCTTCAGCTGCTTCATCGCTTGATCTTTATTTTTATGCTGTGAACGGTCATTCTGGCACTGAGTCACAATATTGGTTGGAATATGGGTAATACGTACCGCAGATTCCGTTTTATTGACGTGCTGGCCACCCGCACCCGATGCACGGTATACGTCAATACGCAGGTCCGCCGGGTTGATTTCGATATCAATATCGTCATCAACTTCTGGGTAGACAAAGGCAGAGCTGAAAGAGGTGTGGCGACGGCCACCGGAGTCAAACGGGCTTTTACGTACCAGACGATGTACGCCAGTTTCAGTACGTAACCAACCAAACGCATAATCGCCAATGACCTTAATGGTGGCAGACTTAAGGCCAGCAACATCACCATCAGATTCTTCAATGATTTCGGTTTTGAAGCCTTTTGCTTCAGCCCAGCGCAGATACATCCGCAGCAACATACTGGCCCAGTCCTGAGCTTCAGTACCACCAGAACCGGCTTGCAGATCCAGATAGCAGTTGGCGCTGTCGTATTCACCAGAGAACATGCGGCGGAATTCAAGCTGGCCTAACTTGCCATCAAGGATATCTAACTCGGCAACAGCTTCGTTAAACGTCTCTTCATCATCCGCTTCAATGGCTAATTCCAGCAAACCAGAAACATCTTCCATACCTTGATCCAGTTGATCAATGGTGGTGACAATCTCTTCCAGCGCAGAACGCTCTTTACCCAGCGCTTGGGCGCGCTCAGGTTCATTCCAGACGTCGGGCTGTTCCAGCTCGGCGTTTACTTCTTCCAGTCGCTCTTTCTTGGCATCATAGTCAAAGATACCCCCTGAGAACGGCTGTCCGATCAGACAGGTCCTGAATTCGGTTTTTTACCGGGTTAATTTCAAACATTTTTTTGATGTCTTAGGTTGAGTCGTTGATGGCGGAATGCCATTCGAACCGATAATTCTAGCGGATCTCAACGACGGTTTATAGCAAGTTGACCGTATTTATGGCGCTATCTCGGCAAATCATGCCATTTGATACAGTTTTAGCATGCTGGTTAATAGGGCCAGATATGCTGAATCAGTAGTTGAACGCTACGATTACCACGGAATTCATTAATATCGAGTTTATAAGCCAGTTTAACTTCACGCACGCTGCTGTCCGGCCATAAGGTAGTATCGATATTAAAGGCAATACCATCCAGCAAAGGCCCGCCGTTCATTGGCTCAACCATCAGCTTCAAATGACGCTCACCCACCAGCCGTTGTTGCAAAATGCGGAATTTACCATCAAATGTCGGTTCTGGAAAAGATTGCCCCCACGGGCCACCATCACGCAGTAACTCTGCGGTTTCCAGCGACAATTCGTTGCCTTTCAGTTCACCATCGGACCAGATAACGCCCTCTAGCTGCGAGGCGTCCATCCATTCACCGACTAGCTCGGCAAAGCGCTGGCGAAACTCATCGAATTTATCCTGCTCCAGTGATAACCCCGCGGCCATGGCATGACCACCAAACTTCAGCATCAACCCTGGGTTTAAGGTGTCCAAACGCTCAAGAGCATCCCGCATGTGTAAACCTGCGACGCTACGACCTGAACCTTTCAGTAGCCCATCACCCGCTGGGGCAAAAGCAATCACAGGCCGATGAAAACGCTCTTTAATGCGCGACGCTAAAATCCCCACGACACCTTGATGCCACTCTGGGTGGAACATCGCGATACCATAAGGTAATTCAGTACTAGTGCGCTCTAGTTGGTCACACAGTTGCAGAGCTTCAACCTGCATCCCCTGTTCTATCTCGCGGCGTGTTTGGTTTAGTGCATCAAGATCAATTGCCAAAGCTCTGGCCTGAGCAATGTCATCACTGAGCAGTAGCGCCACCCCAATGGACATATCATCCAAACGCCCGGCAGCATTTAGCCGTGGGCCAAGAGAGAAACCAAGGTCATTTGCCGCCAATTGGCGTGCATCGCGGTTGGCAACTTCCAGTAGTGCACGAATACCTGGACGACATTTCCCCGCACGAATACGGCTTAGGCCCTGATGCACTAAAATCCGATTATTTGCATCTAGCGGCACCACATCAGCAACTGTACCTAATGCGACTAAATCGAGTAACTCAGCCAGATTAGGTACGGCCAAAGTGCGTTGTTCAAACCAACCGCATTCTCTGAGTCGGGCACGTAACGCCAACATCAGATAAAAGGTCACCCCTACCCCCGCCAGTGCTTTGGAGAGAAAATTGCACCCGGTCAAATTCGGGTTAATGATAGCTTCGGCCGCTGGCAGGGTTTCACCTGGCAGATGGTGGTCAGTCACCAGCACTTGGATACCCTTGGCATGTGCCAAGTCCACTCCAGCATGGGAGGAGATACCGTTATCGACAGTGACGATTAATTCCGCGCCACGCGCAGCAACTTGCTCGACAACTTCAGGGCTAAGTCCGTAACCATCCTCAAAACGATTTGGCACCAGATAATCAATATTGCTGCCGCCCATGCTGCGCAGGGCAAGTACCGCCAATGCGGTACTGGTGGCACCATCAGCATCAAAGTCACCGACAATCACAATGCGCTGCCGATCGGCCAACGCTTGCTGCAACAATGTGACTCCGGCATCAATGCCATCAAGCTGCTGCCAAGGCAATAAACCTTTTACGCCACGCTCCAGCTCCTCGGCGTTTTTTACCCCTCGGCTAGCATAAAGACGGCGCAACAATGGGTGTAGCTGTGCGGGCAAATAGCTATCATCCGCCACCTCACGGCGACGGAGTTGAGTTTTCAATGTCACGGATGATTAACCCGCCGCTTTTACTGATGCCTGATGCTTATTGAGCATCTGTAACATCTCTTCTGGTTTCAGATAACCAGGAACGATGGTGCCATCTTGCAGCACAATGGCTGGCGTTCCCTGAATACCAAACTGCACACCGAGCTGATAATGCTTACTGATATCGGTTTTACAGGTTGCAGGAGAAATATCGACGCCTTTCATTGCATCATCGAAAGCTTTATTGCGATCCGCCATGCACCAGATAGAGCGCATGTCTTTTTCTGCCTGAGAGCTTAAACCTTGACGCGGGAATGCCAGATAACGCACGGTAATGCCCAGCGCATTATAGTCTTTCATTTGCTCATGTAACTTGTGGCAATAGCCGCAGGTGATATCGGTAAACACGGTCACAACATGTTTTTCCTGTGGCGCTTTATACACAATCATCTCGCCGCTTAATGCTTCCAATTTTTTCACCAACATTTGGTTGGTCACATTGATAGGCTGGTTACCACTGACGTCATACAGCGGGCCTTGCAACAGATGTTTACCGTCTGCTGAGATATAAAGCACGCCGCTTTCTGTCATCACCGTGCTCAACCCCGGGATGGGTGACGGTTGGATATCAGCTTGCTGAATATCTAATTTCTTCAGCGTTTGTTGGATAGCGGCATCATCAGCATGAGCCAGCCCCGTGAATGCAGCGATGAGTATCGGCAGCAGCAATAAACTTTTTTTCATTTATAAATCCTATCTCTTTCCACACCGCGACTATGCGCGTGGGTGATGCTGTTGATGTAGCTGCTTCAAACGTTCAGTGGCTACATGGGTATAAATCTGAGTTGTCGACAGGTCACTGTGGCCCAGCAACATTTGTACCACACGCAGATCCGCACCGTGATTTAGCAGATGCGTGGCAAAAGCATGCCGTAATACGTGGGGTGATAGCCGTTCACTATCAATACCGGCAAGGATCGCATAGTGTTTGATTCGATGCCAGAAAGTCTGTCGGGTCATTTGTTGGCTGCGATTGCTGGGGAACAGCACATCCAGTGATGCCCCATTAATCAGCCACGGGCGCCCGTGCTCCATATAATTTTCAATCCAGTACACCGCCTCTTCGCCCAAGGGAACCAGTCGCTCTTTGTTACCTTTGCCGATAACTCGCACGACGCCTTGGCGTAAGCTGACATCACTGATAGTCAACCCAACCAGCTCTGATACCCGTAATCCCGTGGCATAAAGCACTTCCAGCATGGCCTTATCACGCAACTCCAGCGGAATATCAACGTTGGGGGAATTAAGCAGTGCATCAACCTGCGCTTCGCTTAAATCTTTGGGCAGGCGCTGCGGTAATTTAGGCGATGAAAGCAGCGCCGTTGGATCATCTTCGCGTAATTTTTCGCGGTATAGATATTGGAACAATCGCCGCATGGCGCTGAGTAAACGAGCAGAACTGGTGGCTTTATAACCGCCCTCAATGCGCTCGGCAAGGAAGGACTGCAAGTCCTGCGAACCGGCACGCAATAAATCACTGCCATGATGCTCTAGCCATCCACTCAGTGCATGTAGATCCAGACGGTATGAGGCCAGTGTATTCTCCGCCAGATTCCGCTCCAGCCACAAGGCATCAAGAAACTGTTCAATCAGCGGGTTATTTTGCTGTTGCATGACTGTTTCTCTCTTTGATTGAACTCAGTGGCCATTATGCCTGATGACGTGACAAATCTGGTACACTCGATGCTATTCCTTATTAGTAATGCTATGGCTATACATCATGAAGATTGGTCTCTTTTACGGCTCCAGCACCTGCTATACCGAAATGGTGGCAGAAAAAATCCGCGATATTCTCGGCGAAGATTTGGTTGATTTACACAATCTGAAAGATGTCAGCCCCCGCCTGATGGAAGATTACTCCGTTTTAATTCTAGGCATTCCTACTTGGGATTTCGGTGAGCTACAGGAAGACTGGGAGGCCATTTGGCCACAGTTAACACAGCTTAATCTCAAGGGAAAGATTGTCGCTATGTATGGTATGGGCGATCAATTCGGTTATAGCGAATGGTTTCTGGATGCGCTGGGCATGCTACATGACCATATTGCGCCATTAGGTGTGAAGTTTATTGGTTTTTGGCCAACCGACGGGTTTGAGTTTACCAGCCCCAAACCGCTAAGTGCTGATGGTAAAAACTTTGTGGGTCTAGCGTTAGATGAAGTCAACCAATACGATTTAAGTGAAGAGCGCATCGAACAGTGGTGTGAGCAAATTCTGCTTGAAATGGATGCCCTACTTTAGTCAACCAAACGGGCATATTATGCCCGTTTTTATTGATATTAATTGATGTCTGTTACCGATTTACTTCCACAAGCGAAATGAATCTTGAGCACCGTTTCCCGCAGGAACTACATCCATTGCCATCTCTTCCGCTTTAGGTTCACCGCGGGTCGATTCCCTGTTTTTCTGCCCAGCAAAACGCTGCGGATTAGCCACTTGATACCAATCCAACCGCCTTGTCAGTAACATGACCGCCGCCAGAATAATAAACAGTAGAGCCGCCCCCAATAGCAGCGCATTGTCCTCTGATTGCAGTAAGCCAAACAACACGCCGTACAACAATAACAGGCCACCGGCAAATAACGCACCGCGCAACCACCCACCCAATACCGCACTCAGATAAACAGCAATTAACAGGCTGCAACTTAAGCTGGCGATAAGATAGGCCAGTGTGAAGCCAAGATGTTCAGAGAAAGCCAATAACATCAAGTAGAACAAGACCAGTGCAGCGCCCACCAGCAAATATTGAATAGGATGCACACGAAGCGAGGTCAGGCTCTCAAACAGGAAGAAGCTAAAAAATGTCAGGCCGATAAATAAAATTGCATATTTAATGGCGCGTTCAGTTAGCTGATAGTGATCGACTGGCTCAATCAAGCTGGTGGTGAAAGCCGGTAACCTGTCAAAATTAAAGCGCGCATCATCACTGGCGAAATTAATGTTCATGTTGTTCGCCAACCAGTTACTGCTCCAATGCGCACGAAAACCACTGTCGTCCACTTTGCGCTGCAAGGGGAGAAACTCACCAACAAAATTCGGATGTGGCCAATTACTCTGTAAGGTCAGCTCGCTGCTACGCCCTACTGGGATGATAGAGAGGCTGTTGGTGCCCATCAGCGTCAGTTTAAAATCAACATTGAATTTACCCTGTTGAATCTGCGCGAGTGTCAGTGGTGCATGAACACCTTGCCCCGTGCGCCCCAAAAAAGCCCCCGGCTCGAAATTAATTTTTGAGCTACCCAAACTTAGTGGCGAAATCTGCTGGACCCCTCTGGAGTCACTCAGCGCCAACACCAGTGATGGTGTACCGATAGTAATACCCTCATGGTTTAAATCCTCTAATGAAGAAGATTCAAATTGCCCATGAAAATAGAGTTCCCCCTGATAGACCTGTGCTTTATAAATGCCCAATTGACGCACTTCAACATCAGGTGAGCCAGTGACTGTCATAACTTCTGGCAGTATGTAGCGGTGGCGGTTGATGCGCTGCCCTTGCTTTTTGCCATCAACTTCAGTTTCTACCCACTCGCTGTAAGGCACCACAATCAGTGGACCAAGGATCTTTTGCGCCCGGCTGGTACTGTCGCTCACTTTATCAACCACGCTCTCACGATAGCCACTGCGTTCATTGATAACGTTCAACAACATTTCTTTTGGAATCATCATCAAAAGAATTAATCCCAACAACGTGGCTATTTTCCAAAACAGTACCGATTTGAACATGACTTGCACTCCTTTTAAGGTCAGGAGAGCAGCTTAAGCGGGTGAAGTGAAAGGAGAATGAGGTTATGTGAAGTGAAAGTGAAGTCGACAGATTAAGTGATATCTAGTGGCAGAGTCAGGCGAGCACGAACCCCGCGCGGCTGGCGATTTTCAAGGGCGATACGCCCTCGGTGAATAGCAGCAACCTCGTGCACAAAATTTAACCCCAGCCCAGTACTTTTTGGGCTATTAGCTCGCGGTAGCGAATAAAAACGGTCAAAAATCTTCTCTTGAGCATAATCAGGAATACCGCTGCCATTATCTTCAACGGTTATCCAGTATTCATCATCTTGGCGTTGACCACTCACGGTAACCGCCCCTTCGGGTGCGGTGAAATCCAATGCATTATCAATCAGATTAGTCAGCGCCTGACTCAACAACAGAGCGTCGCCAGTTAATGTCGCACTATCAACACCGGTGAGCTGCAAGCGAATTCCACGACGGGTAGCCTGAGCTTCTTTGCCATTGACCGCTTGCTTGATGATGTGGCTGATTTCCAATGATGTGAGTTGAAAATCAACCCGGCTCTCTAGTCGAGCCTGTATCAACATTTTATCGACCAATTGTTGGATGCGCGCGCTTTGCTGTTCAATATTGATCAGGAAACGCTGCGCAGTGGCGGGAGGGGGCGACTCTCTCAATAGCTCGGCAGCGCCGGTAATTGCCGCCAATGGACTTTTCAATTCATGGGTCAGCGTATGAACATATTGTTCGATGTAGGCTTTACCGTCCAATTTAAGGCGCATGCTTTCTAATGCTCGAGCTAAATCATTCAGTTCACTGCTCCCCATCGTGGGCAGGGCCACGGCCTGTCCTTCGGAAACACGCTCGGCATAATCCACTAACTTACCGATAGCTCGATTAATCCACCAAACAAATCCCAAGCCGATCAGTAAAGCAATGCCCAGTAGCACTCCGCCGGCCAATAAGATTTTACGTTCACTACGCTTGATAACAGGGGCCATAGAAATATTGGGTTTGCCCACACTCAGCACGCCAATAATTTGATTCTCCCCGATAACCGGGGCTGCCACATACATCACCGAGCTTTGCTCATCATTGGGGTCTGTGCGGCTACTACGAGCGCCATACTCACCCCGCAATGTTAACCACACATCATTCCAACGTGAATAATCTTGCCCTACAGCTTTACCCGATGAATCAAAAATCACCCGCCCATCGGCATCCGTGAGATAAACACGATACTCATTACGGTCCTTGCGGATACCTTCAATATTCGCACCAATTGGGCGCAGATTCAGTGAGGCAAAAGCTTGAGCCAACTGACCGCCAGCCACTTTATTCTGCAACATATCTTGGCGAGCAAATTGTGCCAGCAGCGTCGCCGTATCCACCAATGTCCCCTCAGTGGCTCGTCGTACACCGGGCTTAACTTCTTGTACGAAAATACGAATGACAAAGTAACCGGCAATGGCGACTATCAAAAAATATCCCAGCAACAAACGCACGCCTATCTTCATGTGTCATCGCTCATGTTCGATATGTCAGGCTATAGCCCAACCCGCGATGCGTGCGAATTGGCGACTCTTCATCACAAGCTACCCGCAACTTTGAGCGCAGGGTTTTAATGTGAGTATCAACCGTGCGGTCTTGGCTCTCTTCTGCCTGCGCCCAAACGATATCCATCAGTTGTTGGCGTGAGAATACACGTTCAGGTGCCAGTAATAGAGTCTTTAGTAGCAGATATTCATAGCGAGTTAACCACAAAACCTGTTGATGATAAGTGACTCGCGCCCCTGCCTCATCCAGTGTGAAATGACCAAATTGGTGTAAAGCGGCAGAAGCCGCCAGTGTTTGCGATTTTTGTAAACGCCGTAGCACCGAGCGCACTCGGGCACTCACTTCACGAGGCGAAAAAGGTTTAGCAATATAGTCGTCAGCCCCCATTTCCAGACCGACAATCCGGTCTAACTCTTCGCTACGGGCAGTTAAAAAAACCACGGGCAAATCTGGAACCTGTGATAGCAGGCGGCGACAGAGGTCAAAACCATTGATATCAGGCAAGCCAATATCCACTATTGCCAGAGCGGGTACGCCATTAGCCAATGCGGCAAGCGCAGGCTCCCCCCGGTCAAACCACCGGAGGGTAAAACCTTCGCTTTCCAAGGTATAAATCAAGGTATCGGCGATGCTCGGTTCATCTTCTACTAACCAGATTAAGGGTTTCATTAATGAAGACTCTCATCCGAACCAAATGAATGGCGCAGCAGCAGGCACAATTGCCGCCACTCCTCTTCGGACATGCTATCCGCGGCTAGCCATAACCGTTTGTGGGTTGAACGCGTTCCCGTCTGTTGCAAACTTAATAACACGCCATAGCGGGTGATCCACGGCTGTTTAACGACAATCCATTCGTGTCTTTTCCATAGCACCACATTGCCGGGTTTTAGCCGGATCTCGCCCTGACAGGACGTAATATTTTTCTGGCTGCGGATACACTCAAACACCACTAGCGTCAGTAATACCAACCAAAGCGCGGTATAGCCCTGAGGCCAAGGCGCAACTAGCGTTAATATCACCAAGACACCATGTGCCAATAAAGAGAAGAGTTGAGTGTGCCAGGATACCCGCAGGTCACATCGCCACTGGGCCACGGGCTTTATTTCGTGCTTGAATCAGTTTAACCATTTGGCGCAGTTCGCTGTCCTGCGGTTCCCCGTGATTCATCAGCCAGTTAAATAAGTCTGGATCATCGCATTCAAGCAAGCGGATAAAAACCCGCTTCTCATTGTCACTCAAGCCATCATATTCATATTCGAAAAACGGCATGATAGAGATATCCAGTTCACGCATACCCCGACGGCACGCCCAATGAATACGAGCTTTATTATCGATTTCCATGTCCTGATTGACTCCTCAATGAAGGATATTGTCCGAAGCTGGCAACCGCCCAATTCGGTGTATGGGGTTATTGTACCTCAGAATAATGGTTAATTAAGATATTGGGATAATAATGGTAAATCCGTCGAATAACTGCTTGCAAAGCTACCCGGCTATTTTACCATTGGGGCATCAGTCACAGCACTTTTTTGATATGCGGGTAACCCATGGCCTATAACACTCCATTTGCTGCACAACCACTGCTCGCTGCTTCCGAGCTGCCATTAACCTTGATTTCACTTGATGACTGGGCACTGGTGACGTTAACCGGTGCCGATCGCGTTAAGTATCTGCAAGGGCAAGTGACAGCAGATATTGATGCCCTTCCCACTGACCAGCACATACTTTGCGCCCATTGCGATGCTAAAGGAAAGATGTGGAGCAACCTGCGGTTATTTTACCGAGGTGAAGGGTTGGCATTTATCGAGCGTCGCAGTGTGCTTGAAAGCCAATTAAGTGAGCTGAAGAAATATGCAGTGTTCTCCAAAGTAGCGATCACTGCACAACCTGACGCTGTTTTGTTAGGCGTGGCCGGCGCTCAGGCAAAAGACGCATTAGCACAAATCTTTGCCGAACTGCCTAATGCGGAGCATCCTGTTATTCAGCAAGACACTTGCACTTTGCTGCATTTCTCGCTGCCCGCCGAGCGCTTCCTTTTGGTGACCGATACCGAACAAGCGCAACAAATTGTAGAAAAACTGGCTGACCGCGCCAAGCTGAATAACAGCAAGCAGTGGCTGGCGTTGGATATTGAAGCCGGTTTCCCAATCATTGATACAGATAACAGCGCGCAATTTATTCCACAAGCAACAAATATTCAGGCGTTGAATGGCATCAGCTTCAGTAAAGGCTGTTACACCGGGCAAGAAATGGTTGCCAGAGCAAAATACCGTGGCGCTAATAAGCGCGCACTCTACTGGTTAGCGGGCAATGCTCATCGTGTCCCGGCAGCCGGTGAAGATTTAGAGTGGCAATTAGGTGAAAACTGGCGGCGCACCGGCACCGTTCTGGCCGCAGTTCAGCTCAGTGACGGTACTGTGTGGGTCCAGGCGGTATTGAATAATGATCTGGCATCAGACAGCGTATTACGTGTGCGCGATGATGTAGAAAGTGTGCTCAGTATTCAGCCACTGCCTTATTCGCTGGTAGAAGATAAGTAATCGTTGGATTAAACACCAGGAGGCTGACAATTCGGCCTCCGAATAACTATAGATCCCTTCGCGATATCCAGCATCAAAGTGTAGCCAAAGTCACTGGTAGGCAGCCAGTGAACTTATCCCGATGAGCTTACTCAAGTAAGTGATTCGGGTAAGTGAGCGCAGCTAACACCCCTGTGAATTCAAGCATCAAGGTATAGCCAAAGTCATTGGAGTCACAGGTAGGCAGCCAGTGAACTTATCCCGATGAGCTTACTCAAGTAAGTGATTCGGGTAAGTGAGCGCAGCTAACACCCCTGTGAATTCAAGCATCAAGGTATAGCCAAAGTCATTGGAGTCACAGGTAGGCAGCCAGTGAACTTATCCCGATGAGCTTACTCAAGTAAGTGATTCGGGTAAGTGAGCGCAGCTAACACCCCTGTGAATTCAAGGACGAAGGCTATTTCAGACATACAGATAAATCGCCATAAAATGGCAAACACTGCCGCCAAGGACAAAACCGTGCCAAATAGCATGGCCAAAGCGAATGCGTTTAGAAGCATAGAAAATCACGCCCAGCGTATATAACAAACCGCCGATGGCTAGCAGCGCCAACCCACCTACCTCAAGTTTGACGGCCAACTGATAAATCACAATTAAAGACAACCAGCCCATCGTCAGGTAGGTCACCAGTGAAAGCACCTCAAAGCGGTGAGCAAAAGCCAATTTAAATATGACGCCAACCAGCGCCAGCCCCCATATAACGGCCATCAATCCACGTGCTAATGGGGAATCTAATCCCACCAGAAGAAAAGGGGTGTAGGTCCCGGCAATCAAAATATAAATGGCGCAATGGTCAAACTTCTGGAGCCAGAGTTTTGCCTTACGATGTGGAACTGCGTGATACAGCGTGGAGGCCAGAAACAGCAAAATGATGCTTCCACCATACAGGCTATAGCTGGTCAGCGCCTTAGTATCGGCCCCACTGTCTAATGCTTGTACCAAGAGCATAACCAAACCAATAATGCCAAATACCACCCCAATACCGTGGCTAATGCTATTGGCGATTTCTTCTGCCCATGGATAAGCGGGCGTGGTAGTCGTTACGGGAGTCGCCGACGTTGTCGGTGTTGCTGATTTATTCTTCAATACTGATTACCCTGAAATATGAAATAGTTATCTCATCCATAAGTACAATGACCACACAAAAATACCGCACTCAGGTTAACTGAGAATGATTCCAGTGTACACGTGTAAGCTTAAATAATCTGTCAGCACATGTAACCCTCCGTGTCTTCGACTCATAAGTCGAAAAAAGGAGAACAATAGCGGATAATCAGTTCACTTATTATTGGCTTATTTGCCATCTTATTTTGAGGTTAACTATGTCATCAGTTCTGGATTTTGGCCCACTGACAGAGACTATCCAGTTTCTGATAGAAATCGATAAGCTAAAAGATATACAGCGGCGAACCAAAGTGATTGCCAGCTTGCGTCAGGAAAACTCCGCCGAACACAGTTGGCATTTTGCGGTGGCCGCCATGAGCCTTGCCCCTTATGCCGGCCCAGATGTCGATATCAATCGCGTGATAAAAATGGCGCTGCTGCACGATATTGTTGAAATCGATGCTGGCGACATCATTGTTTATGACCTCGCGGCCAGAGCCGCTATTCATGAGCAAGAAGTCGCCGCCGCCAAACGACTATTTGGCATGTTGCCATCAGCGTTAGGCGCGCAATTTACTCAATTGTGGGATGAGTACGAAGCCGAAGAAACTGCCGATGCACGTTTTGCCACTGTACTAGACCGCATTTTGCCGATGCTGATTAACCTGCATACTGAGGGACAAAGTTGGATAGAAAATGGCATTCGGTTGCAACAAGTCCTTGATCGCAACCAAATGGTGGCTGAATACTACCCTGAAATCTGGCGATATTTATTGCCACAGTTACAGGCCGCGCAGCAAAAAGGCTGGCTAAAGTAACAAAATAGTACGGCAGTTTATTTCCCACCCGCTAAATCCAGAACACTGCCAGTGACATAAGAGGCATTGTCTGACAACAACCAGACAATGGCTTCTGCCACTTCTTGCGGATAGCCACCACGTTTCATTGGCAGCGAACTTTGTACGCGATCCACTCGCCCCGGTTCACCGCCACTGGCATGTATGTCGGTATAGATTAAACCCGGTCGAACGCCATTGACTCTGATACCTTGAGCCGCGACTTCTAGTGACAAGCCAATGGTCAATGTATCAATCGCGCCTTTGGAGGCGGCATAATCCAGATATTCGCCAGGAGCCCCCAAACGGGCAGCAGCAGAAGAGACATTAACAATCGCGCCGCCATTGCCGCCGTGGCGCAATGCCATGCGTTTGACCGCCTCTCGACTGCATAAAAAATAGCCCGTCACGTTAGTGGCCAACACCCGATTAATGCGCTCGGCAGTTAGCCCTTCAATGGTGGTTTGTGTGAATAAAATCCCAGCATTATTAACCAATGCCGTGATAGGCCCCAGTTGCGCTTCAAGTTTTTCAAATAGCGCAATCACCTGTAATTCATCGGCAATATCGGCCTGCAATGCCACCGCCAACCCACCTGCCGCCGCAATTTCAGCTACCACCTGTCGGGCTGCCTGCTCATCATTAATGTAATTCACCGCCACTCGGTAGCCGTGTTTTGCCAATAGTAATGCGGTGGCACGACCTATTCCCCGACTCCCCCCTGTCACTAATGCGACTTTTTTATGCATATCCTTGCTCCTTATTGGATCCTGAGTCTGTTTTCACGTTTGCAGAGTAAGAGTAATCATTGATAGCGGGAATACCAATAAAACAAAAGGGCCGCTTGCGCGACCCTCTAAATGATATAGCAGGGAAATGTATCAAACTATTCGTAATCAGCCATTGGCACACATGAGCAGAACAGATTACGGTCACCGTAGACATCATCCAGACGTTTCACAGTCGGCCAGTATTTGTTCTCCATCACACCTGCAATAGGGAATACCGCCAACTCGCGGCTGTATGGATGCCGCCAGTCACCGACTAACTCACCCTGAGTATGAGGTGCATTGACTAATGGGTTATCTTCCAATGGCCATTCACCGCGGGCTACCTTCTCGATTTCAGCGCGGATAGCCAACATGGCATCGATAAAGCGGTCTAGCTCGACTTTACTTTCAGATTCAGTCGGCTCCACCATCAAAGTGCCGGCCACTGGGAAGGACATGGTTGGCGCATGGAAACCGAAGTCTATCAAGCGCTTGGCGATGTCCATCTCACTGATTCCGGTTGTTTCTTTCAGCGGGCGAATATCCAAAATACATTCATGCGCTACACGGCCATCGTGCCCGGTATACAGCACCGGATAGGCCCCTTTCAGGCGAGTGGCAATGTAGTTGGCATTCAAAATAGCAACCTGACTGGCTTGTTTTAAGCCATCGGCCCCCATCATGCGAATATACATCCAACTGATGGGTAAGATTGACGCGCTGCCGAAAGGAGCCGCAGAAACCGCCCCTTGCTGAGTGGTCATGCCGTCAATTTGCACCACGCTGTGGCCGGGAACAAAAGGTGCCAAATGCGCTTTAACACCAATTGGCCCCATGCCTGGGCCGCCACCACCGTGTGGGATACAGAACGTTTTGTGCAAGTTAAGGTGAGAGACATCCGCGCCGATATAGCCCGGAGTCGTAATCCCCACCTGCGCATTCATGTTCGCACCATCAAGGTAAACTTGACCGCCAAACTGATGAACAATCTGGCAAACTTCACGGATGGTTTCTTCGTACACCCCGTGTGTTGACGGGTAAGTCACCATAATACAAGACAGTTCATCCCCCGCCTCGCCCGCTTTTTGGCGCAAATCATGCAAATCAATATTGCCTTGTTTATCACAAGCCACGACCACCACAGACATTCCAGCCATTTGTGCAGATGCGGGGTTAGTACCGTGAGCAGAACTTGGGATCAAACAGATATGACGACTCGCCTGATTACGACTCTCATGGTAACGGCGGATAGCCAGCAATCCGGCATATTCACCTTGCGCACCTGAGTTTGGCTGCATGCACACGGCATCGTAGCCGGTCAGTTGCACCAACCATTGTGATAGTTGACCAATCATCTGCTGATAACCGGCAGCTTGCTCTGGCGGGCAGAATGGGTGCAATTCCGCAAATTCTGGCCAAGTGATCGGGATCATTTCAGCCGCCGCATTTAGCTTCATGGTGCAAGAACCCAGCGGAATCATCGCCTGATTCAGCGCCAAATCCTTGCGTTCCAAACGATGCATATAACGCATCATTTCGGTTTCACTGTGGTAACGGTTAAACACCGGATGAGTCAAAATAGGATCTTGACGTAACATAGATGGCTGAATTGACTGACTATCCTGACTCACTTTGGCATCAAGTTGGTCAATATCTAAACCGTGGTCATCGCCCACCAATAAAGCAAACAGTGTCTGGATATCTTCACGGGAGGTGGTTTCATCCAATGTGACACCTACCGCGCCATGAATATCAGTGCGCAAGTTAATCCCGAAGCTCAATGCTCGAGCCAGCACTGCCGCTTTGTCTTTAACCTCAACAGTTAAGGTATCGAACCAGTGCTGGAAGCGCAGAGTCAAACCGGCCTGCTGCAAGCCAGCAGCCAAAATATCGGTCATGCGATGAATGCGGCCAGCGATACGCTGCAAGCCCTGCGGGCCATGATATACCGCATACAAGCTGGCGATATTCGCCAATAGCACCTGAGAAGTACAAATATTGGAATTGGCTTTTTCGCGGCGAATATGTTGCTCACGGGTTTGCATCGCCATACGCAACGCGGTATTGCCGGCTGCATCACGGGATACCCCGATAATCCGGCCCGGCATCGAACGTTTAAATTCGTCACGACAAGCGAAGAAAGCGGCATGTGGGCCACCGTAGCCCATCGGCACACCGAAGCGCTGTGCCGAACCAAAGACCACATCAGCGCCCTGTTTACCCGGAGCAGTGAGCAGCACTAATGCCATAATATCGGCGGCAACACTGGTAATAATCTTACGTTTTTTCAGTTCAGATAGCAGTGCTGAGTAATCATGCAATTCGCCGGTTGTGCCCACTTGTTGCAGTAGCACACCAAAAACGCCCTCTAGCTCCAGCACTTTGTCTGCGCTATCAACAATGACTTCAAACCCAAAAGTTTCTGCACGGGTTTTGACTACATCTAACGTTTGCGGGTGCACATCATCGGCAACAAAGAAACGATTCGCATCTTTTAGCTTACTGGCGCGTTTGGCCAACGCCATAGATTCAGCCGCAGCAGTCGCTTCATCCAATAAAGAGGCAGATGCCAAGTCCAGACCGGTCAAGTCTTGAGTCAATTGCTGGAAATTCAACAGTGCTTCGAGGCGACCTTGAGAAACTTCAGGCTGATAAGGAGTATAGGCTGTGTACCAACCTGGGTTTTCCAGCATATTACGCAGAATAACCGGTGGCGTCAGCACCGGGCTGTAACCCATGCCAATATAAGATTTATAGCGCTGATTCTGGCTGGCAATCCCTTTAAGTTCCGCCAATGCTTGATGTTCCGTCGCAGCATCACCGACTGGTGGCGGGCTTGGCAATTGGATATCTGCCGGGACAATCTGCTGGATTAAGGTACTTAACGAGCTGGCGCCAACGGCGGCCAACATCTGTTGCTGCTGTTCAGCGGAGGAGCCAATATGGCGCTGAATAAAAGCATCGTTATGTTCGAGCTGGCTGAGATTTTGAGTCATTTGCTACAAATTCCTGAATAGAGCATGGGACGGGAAGCTGGGCTTTCTCATAGGGCGTCATTGTTGCAGGCAATTTGGACTCAGACAGTGCACCAGAACCAGAACCTACACCATGACCTTGTAAATCATGAGTAGGTAAGGATTCTGAGCACCGCCCAGACTCAAAATGGCAAATAAAATAGCCCTAACTTCATTTACTCTTCGATAGACGCTAAATAAGCCTCGGCATCTAACAGATTTGCCAGCTCACCTTCATCAGAGGCTTTGATGCTGAACAACCAGCCATCGGTATAGGGTGCGCTGTTGACCAGTTCTGGTGAACTTTCCAGTTCGGTATTCACGGCGATGATTTCACCGCTAATAGGAGCATAAATGTCTGAGGCCGCTTTAACTGACTCGGCAACAGCGCAATCGCTGCCAGCAGAAACTTCGCTGCCCACTTCAGGCAAATCAACAAACACCATGTCGCCCAGAAGTTCTTGTGCATGCTCAGTGATCCCGACGCTATAGACGCCATCACCATCGGCACGAACCCACTCGTGAGATGACGCATATTTCAATTCTGCTGGTACATTGCTCATTGCTGCTCCTTAAAAAGGGTTGAGCCGAAAAATGTTGGCTCGTTTAATTCGGAATAATGACAGACAAATTTACAGCGCGACCGGTTTACCCGCCCGCACAAAACCCGGTTTTGTGACCCGTACCGGCATTTCACGGTTACGGATTTGTACCACTGCGCTTTCACCGATACCCGCAGGAACACGCGCTAACGCAATACTGAAGCCCAGTGTGGGTGAGAAAGAACCGCTGGTTATCACCCCTACATGCTGATTGCCCGAAGCATCAGAGAAATGCACTGGCAACTCATTACGTAATACGCCTTTTTCGGTCATGATCAAGCCGACCAGTTGCTCTGTGCCGTTGGCACGTTGCTGTTCCAGTGCTTCACGGCCAATAAACTGACGGTCCTCTGGCAGCCAAGCTACAGTCCACCCCATATTGGCGGCGAGTGGTGAAATACCCTCATCCATTTCCTGACCGTAGAGGTTCATCCCGGCTTCCAAACGCAAAGTATCGCGCGCGCCCAGCCCAGCAGGTTTCACACCCGCTGCCAACAATTGCTGCCAGAATTCAACTACCCGCTCTTTTGGCAACGCGATCTCATAACCGGCTTCACCGGTATAACCCGTAGTGGCAATAAACAAATCGTCAACTTGAATACCAAAAAACGGCTTCATGCCCGAAATGGCTTGTTGCTGTTCAGGGGTCAGTAAAGTAGCCACTTTCTGCTGTGCTGTGGGGCCTTGTACCGCAACCAGCGCCAAGTCATCACGTACAGTGACATCAACCTGATAAGGCTGCGCATGCTGAATTATCCAGTCCAAGTCTTTATCGCGGGTGGCAGAGTTAACCACTAAACGGAAATAGTCTTCGCGCAGGAAGTAGACAATTAAATCATCGATGACACCACCGGAAGCATTCAGCATCCCAGTGTAAAGGGCTTTGCCCGGCTGGGTCAGTTTGGCAACATCATTGGCCAATAAATAACGTAAGAACTCACGGGTGCGGGCACCGTGCAGGTCGACAATAGTCATATGCGAGACATCGAACATACCAGCATCGGTACGCACGATATGGTGTTCGTCGATTTGGGAACCATAATGCAATGGCATCATCCAGCCATGAAAATCTACCATGCGTGCACCGCATGCCACGTGCTGATCATACAGAGGGGTCTGCTTAGCCATCTTTATTCCCTTCACTTTGGGTCACATGTAATGAGTGTCTGGTATCGGTACTATAAACCCCAGAAAAACAGGCATGAGTCACACGACGCAAACGATACCTTTTACCCAACGTTATCACCGAATTCATCAGGTAACCATAAGCTAAAATAGGCAATAACAGGCGGTAAGAAAGCAAAAGGCGGGGGTATTGTGCAGAGTTTTCCACTACAAAACTGCGTACTTAGGCACACAATTAACAATTAAACAGTAAAAATTACGATGTTATATAACTAAACAACCAAAACTCTGTCGTATTCAACTTTTCAGGTTTTAGTTATGCGTGAAAAAAACTAATGCGAAAACCACACTGAAATTAGATTATTTCAACTGAGAGGACGATATCCGAGTCATCACTCCCAATAGGCGTAATTGTTGCTGCCAACTGTTTGCGAATAAATAATGGATACAGACAGCGTACAGACGAAATGGATGCATTTTGCAGGCCCCTTTTAAGGGGCTCATCAGGGTGAGTACCGTGAATTAGCCAGAACGTACAAGCAGCACGTGAAGATTTCGAGCACGACCCAAATTCAAAATGACAAATAAAATAGCCTTATTGGGGCTGCTCTAGCCAATCGGGTAAACTATTTAACCCCATCGCCTGACGCACGAGCTGTGGTTTTACACCCGGTAAGTTATCTGCCAATGTTAACCCGATATCGCGTAGCAATTTCTTTGCGGGGTGCCGGCCGTCAAATAAGTCACGAAAACCTTGCATGCTGGCGAGCATCACCGCAGCACTGTGTTTGCGGCGACGTTCATAACGGCGCAGATAGAGATGTTGGCCGATATCTTTCCCTTGATGTTGTAAACGTCGAAGCTCAGAAACCAACTCGGCGGCGTCCATAAAGCCGAGGTTTACCCCCTGCCCAGCCAATGGGTGGACCGTGTGAGCGGCATCGCCCACCAGCGCCAAACGGTGGCCAGCAAAGCTACGAGCATAGCGCCCCGTCAGAGGAAAAGTCTGGCGTTCACTCTCAAGCTGGCATTGCCCCAGCCGCATATCAAAGGCGATCCCCAGCTCATGATTAAATTGCTCGGAGGGTAACACAGCCAATTCGGCGGCTCGTTCAGGCGGTAATGACCAGACAATAGAACTAAGATGAGCGTCGCTAAAAGGCAGGAAAGCCAGAATACCATCACCATGAAACACTTGGCGCGCAGTCGCTTGATGGGCCTCTTCAGTGCGAATAGTCGCCACGAGTGCATGATGGGCATAATCCCAAAATGTCAGCGGGATATCCGCATGCTGACGCAACCAAGAGTTCGCACCATCAGCCCCAACCACTAACTTGGCACTGAGCATTCGCTCGTCAGTCAACGTGATAAAAGCCTCACTTTCCCCCCAAGCGACCTGTTTTAGGCTCGCTGGGGCCAATAGAGTAACATCGGCCAATTGGCTGGCCCGCTGCCACAAAGCCTGCTGGATGACGCTATTTTCGATAATATGACCGAGGTGACTGAAGCCGTATTCATTCGCGTGGAATGCAATTTTCCCAAAGCTGTCCTGATCCCAAACCTCCATACCACGATAGGGGCTGGCGCGTAGCGCTAAGATACTGTCCCACACGCCAATTTTTTGCAGTAAGCGCTCACTGGCCGCATTAATCGCCGAGACTCGCAGCGCCAATTCACCGGTCACAGGAGCAGATAGTGGTTCCTGCGCTGGCTGATGTTCCAGAATGGCAATACGCAGACCACTGCCTTGTAAGCCGCAAGCCAGTGCGAGACCGACCATTCCGCCACCGGCGATCACTACGTCATATGATTGCATTAAAAAGTATTCCTTAATAAATACTCACTTTGCCTACCCAATAGATTTCAGGATGCGAGAGGCTGGCAAACGAGATCA
The DNA here is from genome assembly GCF_044905075.1 of Yersinia vastinensis. Lineage (NCBI taxonomy): Bacteria > Pseudomonadati > Pseudomonadota > Gammaproteobacteria > Enterobacterales > Yersiniaceae > Yersinia > Yersinia vastinensis. The sequence goes on along the minus strand of NZ_CP173260.1, from coordinate 881,492 downwards.
TTCCGATGAGCATATACCCGTCAGTCGTTCAGGTGACCAAGAGCAGCCAACACGCCCGCCACTTGAAAGATGAAGAGAAGACAACGCTAGCGCTTAACCCAGCCCAGCGTCCGCCTCGCAAAAGCATCTCGAATGGTAGGGATACATTCCATTGACATCAAAGCAAGGTTACGTCCAACCACGAGTGGCCCATAGCGATTGGCAAACAGGTGAATTAAGCCATCAGTCACCCCGATAGTCGCCTGTTGATCTTGCTGTCGCCGTTGTTGGTATTGGCTTAGTACACCATAGTCGCCGGGATCTTCACCTGCTTGTGCGATGGTTTCAGCCAACGACATCACATCGCGCAAACCCAGATTAAAACCCTGACCCGCTATCGGATGCAGTGTTTGGGCCGCATTACCGACCAATGCCAAACGATGGCTAATATGCCGTGAGGCGGTCAACAACTGCAATGGATAGCTATGACGCTTGCCCGCATGAAGAAATCTCCCTAGACGCCAACCAAAAGCCCGCTGTAACTCTGCCAGAAAACGGGCATCATCCCAGCTATCGACGTGTTGTTTATCTTCTTTGGCATGACACCAAACCAGCGAACTGCGCCCTTGCGACATAGGTAATAATGCCAATGGGCCATTACGGGTAAACCGCTCAAAGGCGCGGCCATTGGGCAGTTCAGAGGTAGTAACATTAGCAATCACTGCAATTTGTTGGTAATCCTGCTGCTGCCACTGAATATTGCACGCCTGAGCTAATGCAGAATAAGAGCCATCCGCCGCCACCAGCAATTTTGCACTCAGCTGCTGGCCGTCATCCAGCATCACATTAGCTGACTCTGTCGTGCGGGTCACTTCCACTACTTTTGCCGGGCAATACAAAGTGACGCCCGGCGCTGTCTGTAATAAAGCAAATAACCGTTGCCCCGCATCGTGCAGCTCAATCACCTGACCCAACGCCGGTACACGATAATCTTGCGCCCGTAAATTCACAAAGCCAGAATGCCCGTTATCACTGACGTGAACATGTTCAATGGCGGTGGCACAATCGGCCAATGCCGACCAAACACCGATATTCTCGAGCTGCTGGCATGTTCCCTGCGCCAGTGCGATGGCTCTGGCATCAAAACCCGGGTGCTGACGATTATCCGGCAGTTGGGCTTCAATCAGTGCCACCGGCACAGCCCCTTGCGTAAGGGATGAAATAGCCAACGCCAATGTTGCACCAGCCATACCGCCGCCGACAATTATCACGCTCATCAGTTATCTCGCTGCCGCCATAAGAGCTTCAATTGCATCGGGATCTTTTACTACACTGGCGGTCAGATTTTCGTTACCGTCGGCAGTAATCACGATGTCATCCTCAATTCGGATACCAATACCGCGATATTGTGGCGGCACGTCGGCATCCGGCGCGATATACAGCCCAGGCTCAATGGTTAGCACCATGCCAGGTTCAAGAATACGCCCACGATCACTGTTAGCATAATCGCCAACATCATGCACATCCATCCCCAGCCAGTGGCTCAAACCATGCATAAAGAATGGCCGATGCGCCTGCTCAGTAATGAGTTGTTCAACATCACCTTTCAGGATGCCCAAATTGACCAAGCCGGTAATCATAATCCTCACGACCTGTTCTGTAACTTCACGAATACTGGTGCCGGGCCGGTATAGTTCGAGTGATTTGTTGATGGATGCCAATACGATGTCATAAATCTCACGCTGCGCCGGGGTAAACTTGCCATTCACCGGGAAGGTACGCGTGATGTCGCCCGCATAACCCTGATATTCACAACCCGCGTCAATCAGTACCAGTTCGCCATCACGCAGCTCACACTCATTTTCGGTGTAATGCAAAATGCAGCCGTTTTCACCGCCACCAACGATCGTGTTATATGCCGGATAACGCGCACCATGGCGAGTAAACTCATGCAGAATTTCCCCTTCCAACTGGTACTCAAACATCCCCGGACGGCATCTTTCCATCGCGCGAGTGTGGGCCAACGCACTGATTTCACCAGCGCGGCGCATCACCGCAATTTCTTCTTCTGACTTAAACAGACGCATTTCATGCAGCCATGGACGCCAGTCCGTTAAAGTTGCTGGTGCGCGCAGATTTTTACGAAAACCATTGCGTAATCGCTCCAACGCGGCAAACACAATTTTATCGGCATAGTCATATTGGCCCTGCGCGTGATAGACCACATCAAGGCGATTAAGCAGCAAATAGAGATGTTCGTCGATTTCGTTAAAAGGTAATGCGCGATCGACCCCTAACTTTGTAGGCGCAGCCTCTTGCCCCAAACGACGACCAAACCAGATTTCAGCAGTTAAATCCCGTACCCGGTTAAACAATACGCTGTGGTTGTGTGTCTCATCACTTTTCACCAGAATCAATACCGCTTCCGGCTCATTGAAACCCGTCAGGTAACTAAAATCGCTATTCTGCCGATAAGGATATTCGGAATCCGCGCTGCGTGTGGCCTCTGGTGCGGCAAAAATAATGGCTGCACTGCCTGGAGCCATCTTCGCTAACAACGCCTGACGGCGGTTCTGGTATTCTTGCTGAGTCATCACACCCTCCTGAAATATCCGGTTTTCATCATTCAAAACACAACATGGATTTGTTTAGTGTAATGTCGGCTTACGTATTTCCGGAGCTGTCGGCTTTTCTTGCGTAAATTCGATATGGCACAAGATTGCCGCGACACGCACATACTCAATCACTTCTTCCAATGACTGAGCCAGTTCTTCTTGATCTTCATCTTCGTCATACCCTAACTGAGCGATATTACGCAAATCATCGATCGCTTCGCCGACTTCATCTTTCACTTGCGCCAGCTTCGGTTGCAGCATCCCAAGCCCTAGCAGGAAATGGTTAACCCAGCCTGATAATGCATCAGCACGGTCAAAAACCGTGATCTCTTCCCCTTCAGGAATCAATAACTGGAACATAAAACCTTCGTTTTCCAGCGCTTCTTGTGTTGCTTCATGTAACTGTTGTAACGGTAAATCCAGTGATTGTGAAAACGCGACACCTTCATTGGTCAGGTCATGCACCAAGGTGCGCCAACCGTTGTCTTTACTGCCACCACAGAGCATTCCGCTGATCAAACCATGCATTTCAGCGGGGGTTAATGCCACTGCTTGCTGGTTCAATGCCAGGGCAAGTGATTGGTAAGTCGGTAATGTATTCTCTATAGACATGCGTATTGGTCATCGTTGGCAGGATAAGTTCGTGTTATGCTACCACCAAGAAAGGTCGCTATACCAGAAAACGCAACGCTATATACCCTATAGATTTCAATATGCAGGAAGGCAGCAAACAGATTTGCAATTTGAAAGATGGGGGATAAAGGGGTTGTATCTTGGTATCGAGGTATATATAGTGACGCCCGCTTTGCAGCTACGAGCAATTTGCCTCTGGTTTTCAGGGCTGGCGCGAAATTAGTCAGGAAGGTCGCATGTCTGCACAACCGGTAGATATTCAAATTTTTGGTCGCTCGTTAAGAGTTAATTGTCCGCCAGAACAACAAGATGCGTTGAACATGGCAGCAGAAGATCTTAACCAACGGTTGCAAGATCTGAAAGTTCGCACTAGAGTCACCAATACTGAGCAGTTAGTTTTTATCGCGGCATTGAACGTATGTCACGAATTAGCTCAGGAAAGATTAAAAACCCGTGACTATGCTTCCAATATGGAGCAACGTATACGAATGCTACAACAGACCATTGAACAGGCATTGCTTGAACAGGGTCGCATCTCTGAACGTCAGGATGCACAATTTGAATAAATCTCTGTTGAATGATAGATTCAGCAGTGAGTAAAGAATTTCTCTGAGGTGTTTGTCAGCGGGTCAGTCCCCTGAGCCGATATTTAATACCAACAGAATGTAGTGCCTCCGTAACCGGTGCGCATGCTCGGTCCGCCGAGAAGCCTTAAGGTTGCGACGCTGCGTTCACCTTGAACCATGGGTTCAAGGGTTACAGCCTGCGGCGGCATCTCGGAGATCCCTTTCTTATCGTGTAACCGGCACTTTTGGGTTATCACGTTCGTTGTGATACAGGCAATTTCCTCCTTACTTAGTTAACAACTTGTTTTTTAAGTCAATAAAATGCCCTTGAATCCGCAACATGCCCTTGAGCGGCAAAAAATTCGCAGTGAAATTCGTGAGCGCCGGCGCTTGCTCACTCCGGAGCAACAGCAGCAATCAGCTCATCTCGCCGCCAGTCATCTCGCCTCCCACCATAAAATTCAACAAGCGAATACGGTCGCGATATTTCTCTCTTTTGATGGCGAGCTGAATACTGACCCGGTTATCGAGTTGCTGTGGCAGCAGAAAAAGCAAGTTTATCTCCCTGTTCTTCACCCCTTCAGCCCCGGGAATTTACTCTTTCTCAGCTATCGGCCTGATAGCCAGCTTATACGTAACCGGCTGAAAATCTTTGAACCTCAGTTAGATGTGCGCGATGTTCTGCCCCTAAACCAGCTAGATGTGGTGATAACCCCGCTGGTGGCATTCGATCAACACGGACAGCGCTTAGGGATGGGGGGTGGTTTTTATGACCGCACACTACAACACTGGCAGCGTGGCGGCCCCTATCCTATTGGTCTTGCTCATGATTGTCAGCGCGTAGAATATTTACCCAGTGAACATTGGGATGTACCACTACCCGAGATAGTCACACCGGAAAAAGTCTGGCGGTGGTGAACCAAGATTTTCCGCATAAAAAAACACCCGAAATCTCGTGATAGCGGGTGTTCAGTCATTTTTTACTCACGCGGACATCACATAACCATACCCAAAGACATTGACGTTGCCGCTAGGCAGCAACGCCAAGACGAAGAATATGTTAGTACAATAAACGCGCGCGTATAGTCCCTGGAATCGCCTTCATGGCTAACAATGCTTTTTCTGCATTTTCCGCATCATCAGTTTCTACGTCGATAACGACGTAACCGATTTCAGCGCTGGTTTGCAAATATTGCGCCGCGATATTGACGTTCTGTTCAGCAAAAATTTTGTTAATGCTGGTCAGAATGCCAGGACGGTTTTCATGGATATGCAGCAGACGGCGGGTATTGTCGCCGTGGGCTGGCAGAGAAACTTCTGGGAAGTTAACCGCAGACAGCGTTGAACCGTTGTCAGAGTACTTCGCCAGTTTACCGGCCACTTCGTCACCGATATTTTCCTGCGCTTCCTGAGTGGAGCCACCGATATGCGGAGTCAATAACACATTGTCAAACTCGCACAATGGTGAATTGAACGGGTCTTTATTGGTTGCTGGCTCTTCAGGGAAAACGTCAATTGCCGCACCGGCCAGATGATTACTAGCCAATGCATCACACAGCGCCGGAATATCAACCACGGTACCGCGTGAGGCGTTAATCAACATCGCACCGGGCTTCATCAGTGCTAATTGCTCTGGGCCAATCATATTTTTAGTGGAGTGATTTTCTGGCACATGCAGGCTTATCACGTCACTCATGTTCAATAAATCAGACAGATGGCGAACCTGCTGCGCATTCCCCAACGACAGCTTATTCTCGATATCGTAGAAGAAGACTTTCATGCCGACACTTTCAGCCAAAATACCCAACTGAGTACCGATATGACCATACCCGATGATACCCAGCTTTTTGCCACGGGCTTCATAGGAGCCAACCGCCAACTTATTCCACTCGCCACGATGCGCTTTGGCATTAGCTGAGGGAATACCACGGAACATCAACAGTAACTCGCCCAGTACCATTTCGGCGACCGAACGGGTATTGGAGAAAGGTGCATTGAATACCGGCACACCGCGTTTGGTTGCCGCATTTAAATCAACCTGATTAGTCCCGATACAGAAACAACCTACTGCAACTAATTTTTCTGCTGCAGCAAAAACTTCTTCGGACAGATGCGTACGCGATCGAATCCCGACGAAGTGAGCATCACGAATAGATTCTTTCAGTGATTCGGTGTCTAAGGCACCTTTATGATATTCAATATTGCTATAACCGGCCGCACGCAGATTATCAACCGTGCTCTGGTGCACCCCTTCCACTAACAGAAACTTAATTCTGTCTTTCTCCAGTGATACTTTTGCCATGTCCCCGACCCTATTTTCAGACTTCAGATGTGGCTGCCGATATCGAATGAATCCGGTCAGCACCCTGCCAACATAACAAATATTACGCGGGCGGCAATACAAACGATTGCCTGTCTATCAGCATAACAATCAGTGCGGATGTTAATTTATGGAATAAAAAACTGGCTGAGGGAGAGTTAATGGCAGGTTAATAAAATGAAATGCAAAATTGTGATATATATCACCAAATTTAACCATTTAAAGAAAAGATATTTAAAGACAATAATTATCAGGGTGAAGTCAATAAACCACACCCTGAGCAAGGTTTAACTGATCACTTTAGAAGCACAGTCTTCACACCGTCAGCGGTGCCAATCAGAGCCACATCAGCACCCCGGTTGGCAAATAACCCCACAGTGACAACGCCAGCAATGCCATTAATTTTATTTTCTAACGCGACTGCATCTAAAATAGTCAGGTTATGGACATCCAGAATAACGTTGCCGTTATCGGTCAGAACATTTTGGCGATATTCCGGTAACCCACCCAATTTAACCAGCTCACGGGCAACATAAGAGCGAGCCATCGGAATAACTTCTACTGGCAGCGGGAACTTACCCAACACGTCAACCTGCTTGGATGCATCGGCAATACAGATGAATTTACGCGCTATAGCGGCAATAATTTTCTCACGCGTCAGGGCGGCACCGCCCCCTTTAATCATCTGCATCTGGCCGTTAATTTCATCTGCACCATCGACATAAATATCCAGCGTATCTACTTCGTTGCAATCAAATACCTGAATACCGTAACTTTTCAGCTTGGCTGTAGATGCGTCAGAGCTGGAAACCGCCCCTTCAATTTGGCCTTTGATGGAAGCGAGAGCATCAATGAAATGTGCCGCAGTTGAGCCGGTCCCGACCCCAACAATAGTGCCAGGTTTGACATAATCTAATGCTGCCCAGCCCACTGCTTTTTTAAGTTCATCCTGAGTCATGGTAAATTCGCGCCTTGATATGAAAGAAAACCTGAGGTCATTATAGAGCATATACACCAGAAATCGCCGCAATAAAGCCCGTTTAGGATACGGTTAATTCTAGCAAGCTCACAGTTATGTCCGTTTATTTGTGGCGAGCACTCAGGCATTCCGACATAGAAAAATGATCAAAATGTGGCATAGTGCGATATCAACTTAATATTTGGAGAGATGACTCCGATGAAACGCCCAGACTACCGTACGCTACAAGCGCTGGACGCGGTGATCCGTGAACGCGGTTTTGAACGCGCGGCACAAAAACTCTGTATCACCCAATCGGCGGTATCTCAACGCATTAAGCAGTTAGAGAACCTGTTCGGTCAGCCTCTATTGGTGCGCACAGTCCCCCCTCGCCCAACGGAACAAGGGCAGAAGTTGCTCGCATTACTGCATCAGGTTGAACTGCTGGAGGAGGAGTGGCTCGGCAATGACAATGGCGGGGATACCCCTTTGCTACTGTCGCTGGCGGTCAACGCCGACAGTCTGGCAACCTGGTTACTTCCAGCATTGAAACCGGTGTTGGCTGACTCCCCGATTCGGCTTAATTTACAAGTCGAAGATGAAACCCGAACACAAGAACGCTTGCGCCGTGGTGAAGTCGTGGGCGCGGTTAGTATCCAACCGCAACCACTACCAAGTTGTTTGGTCGATCAATTGGGGGCGCTGGATTATCTGTTTGTTGCGTCGAAACCTTTCGCAGAGCGTTATTTTCCCAATGGCGTCACTCGTTCAGCCTTGCTGAAAGCGCCAGCGGTAGCTTTTGACCATTTGGATGATATGCATCAGGCGTTTTTGCAGCAGAATTTCGATTTATCGCCGGGGAGTGTCCCCTGCCATATCGTTAACTCCTCAGAAGCCTTTGTGCAACTAGCGAGGCAAGGCACTACTTGCTGTATGATCCCGCATTTGCAAATCGAAAAAGAATTGGCGTCCGGTGAGCTGATTGATTTGACCCCGGGATTATTGCAACGGCGGATGTTGTTCTGGCATCGATTTGCGCCAGAAAGCCGGACGATGAGAAAAGTCACTGACGCCCTGTTATCTTACGGGCGTCAGGTATTACGGCAAGACTAGCTTTTATTTAGCCGCCGCTGCTGGTGTGCTGGCAGCGGTTTTTAGCTCAAACACGACATCGACCTGATCATCAAAGTGGATGGTTTGTTGCTCGTAAGTTTGAGCTGCATCTGTCGCGGGCGCGGCTTCAGCGCTCTTAAACATACGCGCTACCGGCATTGGCTGGTAGTTCGCAACATGATAGCGAATGCTATAAACCGGCCCTAATTTGACCTTAAACCCTTCCGCTAAAGAACCGGCCTGGCTAATGGCATTCTCAATGGCTTTTTTGCGCGCTTGTTCACGGTAAGTCTCTGGATTAGCGACACCCAGTTCGACTGCACGAATCTCATTAAGGCCAGACTTGAGTGCGCCATCCAGCAGGTCGTCTAATTTTTCAAGCTGGCGCAGTGTGACTTGAACCTGACGCACGGCACGGTAGCCTTTCAATACTGCTTCACCGGTTTTCTGGTAATCATATTCAGGCTGGGTGCGGATATTGGCAGCGTTAATATCTTTCTTATCGATGCCACTTTTACGTAGGAAATCAAAATATTGTGAGACGCGGGTATCCGCTTGTTTTTTGGCATCTGCGGCATCTTTGGCAGACACACTGACTTCAATAGCGATTGTGGCAATATCTGGAGTCGCATCCACACTGGCAGTACCGGAGGTGACAACATGCGGCCCTTCTGGCACTTCGGCGGCTTGAGCTTGTAGCGCCAAAGGTAACGTCCCTAATCCCATCATTGCGGCCAAAGCCAATGTCTTCAACTTCACGGAAGCCTCCTAAAATATGCATAACAAATAAATTAGCTGCAGCTAGATAACCAGTGAATTTAATTAGTCACAAACACATTTGCAGTTAATTACACTCACATGTATCTCATTGGCAAGATGATTCATTTGCTGTCGGTAATCTGATTAACACATCAACCGTAGCATATCTTAGGGGTCATGGGATTCAGATTAGTGATAAAAAATCACAGATTTAACCCCTGACACGCCAACTGAAAAGCAATAAACCACATCACGCCTCCGACCAACAGATTAATCACCCGCTGCGAGGTCGAACGGTTTAGCCACGGTGATAACCATGCAGCTAATAGCGCCAAGGCAAAAAACCAAGTAACAGAGGCGCTTACGGCGCCAAATGCAAACCAAGGCCGGACATCAGGTAAGAGTTGCCCCCCCAAACTCCCCAGCACCACAAAGGTATCCAGATAAACATGTGGATTAAGCCAAGTCACCGCCAATAGCGTCACGATGATGCGCCAGCGCCCCTGTGTACCGGCGACAGCAGAGGATGAGGTATTCTCCCCCCGCCAGGCTGCTAGCAGTGCTCCCCAGCCATACCACAGCAGGAAAACCACACCACCCCAAGTCACCAGAGCCAGCAACAGTGGTGAACGGCTTAATAAAGCACTGCCGCCAAAAATACCAGCACAAATCAAGATGATGTCACTGAGCGCACAAAGCCCAGCACTCATTAAATGATGCTGCCGCTTAATTCCCTGATTCATCACAAACGCATTTTGTGGCCCCAAAGGCAAAATCATGGCGGCGCTAAGAGCAAAACCTTGTAAAAACACAGCTAACATACTGTTACCTTTAAATAATCATCAGAATTCACTGAGAAAAGAGGAAAGCAATTAGCAGCATATTACGGGGAGAAAATCATCAGAGGAAATTGATATTTCTTATCAACTATAAGTAAAGCTAATGGCGAGTAAATGGGTATCGAGGATAAACGGGAAAATAAGAAAAAACGGGCCGATAGCAGCCCGTATTAACATCATTCACTGCTTTTATGCTGACGGAGTCGATTCTGCAGTGGCGACCTGATGCAAATGCACATCCATCTGCGGGTAAGGAATGCCAATTTTATTGGCATCCAACGCACGTTTGAAGTTTTCCATCAAATCCCAATATACGTCCATTGCATCGCCGTTGGTGGTCCAGACTCGCACAGTGAAGTTTAGTGAGGACGCTGCCATTTCATTGAGGCGTACGGTCACGCCTTTGTCATGCATAATACGTGAATCAGCGGCAATGATATCGCCCAGAACTTTCTTCACCACATCAATATCAGCATCATAAGCTACGCCAATAACCATATCAGTACGACGGTTCGGTTCACGGCTAGTATTGATGATATTGTTAGCAATGATTTTGCCATTTGGCACTACGATGATTTTGTCATCAACTGTGCGCAGCGTGGTTGAAAAAATCTGTACCTGTACCACGGTACCAGCGACACCACCCAGATCGACATATTCACCCGCTTTAAACGGACGGAAGGCCACCAGTAGTACACCAGCGGCAAAGTTGGACAGTGAGCCTTGCAACGCCAAACCGACGGCTAAACCGGCAGCACCGATAACGGCAATCACCGAGGCAGTTTGTACTCCAAGACGGCCCAGTACAGCAACGATAGTGAAGGCCAGAATGCTGTAACGCACCATTGCTGCCAGAAAATCTGCCACCGTGACATCAATGCCCCGTAGCTTCATTACCCGGCCAAGCATCCGTGAGACCACTTTGGCAATAATTGAACCGACAATCAGGATTAGCAGCGCCGCAACAAGATTGACAGCATATTGAATCAGCAAATCCTGATTATTAATAAACCAGCTACTGGCTTCATTGATACTATCAACTACGTTTAACTCTTCCATTTAAACCATCCTACAAAAAAGTCCCCATGACTGGAGAAAATTACACATAAAATAACAATAAGTCGTAGGTTAGTTTAGCGAACAATCTGGCGAGGGTAACGAATAATATTTTATATCATGATAATTAATAGGGGATTAACGGTAGTATCCCCAAGGCATGAAAACAAAAAAGCCAATTCAAAAATAAATTTGAATATGGCTAACCACTGAATTTCCCGTGTTATTCAGATATCAACAACTGAGCAATAACAGACTGAAGTTTATTCCGGCGCCGTCGATGTTACTGAATGTAAATGTACATCCATCTGCGGATAAGGAATGCCAATATTATTGGCATCCAATGCACGTTTGAAATTTTCCATCAGATCCCAGTAAACCGGCATAGCATCCACATTGGCCGTCCAAACTCTGACAGTGAAATTAAGTGATGAAGCTGCCATTTCATGTAATCTAACAATAACGCCACGCTGATGTATAATTCGAACATCTGCAGAGATAATATCTCCCAGCACTTTTTTCACCAGATCTATATCTGCATTATAGGCTACTCCAATCATCATATCGGTACGACGATTAGGCTCCCTGCTGATATTAATTATATTATTGGCGATTATTTTACTATTTGGCACGACTATAATTTTATCATCGGGAGCACGCAATGTTGTCGATAGTATTTGTACTTGAACAACTGTCCCGGCAGCACCGGCCAGATCAACTTGTTCTCCCGCCTTTAATGGCCGGAATGTCACTAATAATACCCCGGCAGCAAGGTTGGAGAGTGATCCCTGCAAAGCGAGTGCGACCGCTAAACCTGCGGCACCAATAACAGCAATAACTGAGGTGGTTTGAACACCGAGGCGGCCTAATACTGCAACAAAGGTAAAGACCAGAATACTGTATCGAACAATTGCAGCAATAAAATCAGCAACGGTAGAATCGATACCACGGGCACTCATCATTCTTTGAACTGAATTTGAAAAAACTTTTGCGACAATGACACCAATAATCAGAATAAGCAATGCCATCAGAATATTAACTATATATATGATTAATAGATCCTTATTATTCACCAACCAAACTGTCGCTTCATTAATACCGTCAACAACATTCAGCTCTTCCATATAGTTATTCCTCTTAAATCGATAAAAAAAGAAACCATGTAATAGGTTATCTATCTCAGCACTTTAGTTATTGCCTTATCACTTAAAAAGAAGGAATTATAGGATTATTCTTGTTTATTCAGGTTCATAATTCAAAAAAACAGAATAATCATGAATATATGAAATCCATCAGCACCTCCTTGTGTTTTATATGTCAACAGCACTTAGAAAGAGAATGATTGAATCATATTTAAAGATGAATATTGTGAATGTGACTTAATCGATGTATCCGATAATAATGTAAAAAGGCCCCAGAGGGGCCTTTAAGCGTATGGCAAAAAACTGAATTACAGTACGTTGATTGCGTTCAGTTCTTTAAATGCCAATTCTAGGCGAGCGATCATGCTTACCTGAGCAGCACGTAACCACACACGTGGGTCGTAATGCTTTTTGTTCGGCTTATCAGCACCTTCTGGGTTACCCAGTTGGCCTTGCAGATAGCCTTCGTTCTTCTTGTAGTAGTTCAGAATACCTTCCCATGTTGCCCACTGGGTATCGGTGTCGATATTCATTTTCACTACGCCGTAGCTTACTGCTTCTTTGATTTCAGCAGCAGTAGAACCTGAACCGCCGTGGAACACGAAGTTCAGGCTGTTATGCGGCAGATTGTGTTTCTTAGAAACATAATCCTGAGAGTCACGCAGAATCGTTGGGGTCAGTTTCACGTTACCTGGTTTGTAAACACCGTGTACGTTGCCGAAAGAGGCAGCGATGGTGAACCGTGGGCTGATAGCGTTCAGTTTTTCGTACGCATAATCAACGTCTTGTGGTTGAGTATACAGAGAAGATGCGTCCATATGGCTGTTATCCACGCCATCTTCTTCACCACCAGTACAACCCAGTTCGATTTCCAGCGTCATACCGATTTTTGACATACGAGTCAGGTATTTGCTACAGATTTCAATGTTTTCTTCCAGAGACTCTTCGGACAGGTCAATCATGTGAGAAGAGAACAGTGGTTTGCCAGTGGCAGCAAAGTGTTTTTCACCCGCATCCAACAAGCCGTCTAACCATGGCAGCAATTTCTTGGCGCAATGGTCGGTATGCAGAATAACAGGAACACCGTAATGCTCAGCCATCTGATGTACATGGTGTGCGCCAGAGATAGCGCCCAGAATTGCAGCACCTTGTGGTACGTCAGTCTTCACGCCTTTACCTGCGATGAATGCTGCACCACCGTTAGAGAACTGAACGATAACGGGTGCGCCCACTTTGGCTGCTGTTTCCAGCACTGCGTTGATAGAGTCGGTGCCGACACAGTTAACCGCAGGCAGAGCAAATTTGTTTTCTTTTGCTACTGCGAAGACTTTCTGTACGTCATCACCTGTGATGACACCTGGTTTTACGAAATCAAAAATTTTAGACATGTAAGTTGTCCTGTTTCGTCGACTGAAGATAGCAGCTATCCGGGAGGATAGGCCCTAAATGTAAATCGGTTTTCACACTACTCACACCCGCAGGCGGTGAGTTAAAAGTGAAACGGGCGGCTTTCGCCCCCCGTTATCTAAATTACTGCTTAGCGCGCTCTTCCAGCATCACAACCGCTGGCAGTTTTTTCCCTTCTACGAACTCAAGGAAAGCGCCGCCGCCGGTAGAGATGTAAGAGATTTGGTCAGCAATGCCGAACAAGTCGATTGCTGCCAGAGTGTCACCGCCGCCTGCGATAGAGAATGCTTCGCTCTCTGCGATGGCGCGCGCCACAATCTCGGTCCCTTTACGGAAGTTAGGGAACTCGAACACACCAACCGGGCCATTCCACAGAATGGTTTTGGCGTTTTTCAGGATCTCAGCCAGACGTTCCGCAGACTCGTCGCCCAGATCCAGAATTTGCTCGTCATCTTTGATTTGGTTAGCTGGTTTCAGTGTCGCAGTGGCTGTTTCAGAGAACTCGGTAGCAACACGAACATCGGTAGGAACTGGGATATTGCAAGTTTCCAGCAGGCGTTTAGCTTCTGGAATCAGGTCTGCTTCATACAGAGATTTACCTACGTTGTTGCCTTGAGCGGCAACAAAGGTATTGGCGATACCGCCACCGACAATCAGCTGGTCTGCAATTTTAGACAGTGAACCCAGTACAGTCAGTTTGGTCGAAACTTTAGAACCACCAACGATGGCGACCATTGGACGCGCTGGGTTACCCAGTGCTTTACCTAATGCTTCCAACTCGGCAGACAACAGCGGGCCGGCACAGGCGATAGGCGCAAATTTACCCACACCGTGAGTAGAAGCCTGAGCACGGTGAGCTGTACCAAAAGCATCCATCACATACACATCACACAGTGCGGCATATTTCTTGGACAGAGTTTCGTCGTCTTTCTTTTCGCCTTTGTTAAAGCGAACGTTTTCCAGAACAACCAACTCGCCAGCTGCAATTTCAATGCCATCCAGATAATCTTTCGCCAGACGTACCGGAGCAGACAATTTGTCTTTCAGGTAGTTAACGACTGGCAGCAAGGAGAACTCTTCGTTGTACTCGCCTTCGGTCGGGCGACCCAAGTGAGAAGTAACCATTACTTTAGCGCCTTGCTTCAGTGCTGCCTCAATTGTCGGCAGAGATGCACGGATACGCGCATCTGAAGTCACTTTGCCCTCTTTTACCGGAACATTGAGGTCCGCACGGATCAGCACGCGTTTGCCAGCCAGATCCAGATCGGTCATCTTAATTACAGACATGGTGAATCCTCTTGTTGATTCTCTTTAAAGTTGCATAAGCTGCACACCAACCGTTGATGAAACCGCAATAAATCACGGAAAAACAATATGTTAGCATGCCATACTAGAAACCACTTCTGGCCATCGCCAATGTCGTATCCAACATTCTATTGGCGAAACCCCATTCGTTATCGCACCATACCAGCGTCTTAATTAGGTGCTGCCCACTCACCCGCGTCTGGGTGCAATCAACAATCGCACTGTGCGGATCATGGTTAAAATCGGTCGACACCAATGGTAATTCCGTATAGTCAACTATACCACGAAATGAACCTCTTGCTGCCTTTTGCAAAAGCTGGTTAACCTCAGCCACGCCAACCGGGCTTGTCACGCTGACACTTAAATCTATCGCGGTGACGTTGATGGTTGGTACCCGCACCGAGATTGCTTCAAACCTGTCGCAAAACTTCGGAAATATGCGGGTAATCCCTGCCGCCAGTTTAGTATCAACCGGAATAATTGACTGACTGGCTGCCCGGGTACGGCGTAAATCCTGATGATAAGCATCAATAACGGGCTGGTCATTCATTGATGAATGAATGGTGGTGACAGTGCCGGACTCGATGCCATAAGCCACATCCAACAACTGAATAATAGGAATAATACAGTTCGTGGTACAGGAAGCATTGGAAACAATTCGATGCTCTGCCTGTAAATCTTGATGATTAACACCATAAACCACTGTAGCGTCTAAATCATGGCCACCGGGATGGGCAAACAGTACCTTTTTGGCACCGGAGGTTAAATGCACCTCACCATCAGCACGGCTACCATACACGCCGCTACAATCCAGAACGACATCAATTCCTAACTCACCCCAGGGTAACTGCCCAATTTCTGGCTGATGTATCAGCCGGATAATATCGTCCCCGACGTATAATTTGTCGCATTCCTGACGAACATCCCAAGCAAATCGCCCATGGCTAGAGTCATACTTCAACAGATGGGCCATTCCTTCTGCATTAGCCAACTCATTAATAGCAACGACTGAAATCTCTGCCCGGCGACCTGATTCATACAATGCGCGTAAAACGCTACGGCCAATTCGGCCAAAGCCATTTATCGCTATACGGATTGTCATGTTACTTCCTGTTTCTGGTTATTATCATGCAACCCCACAGCGTACTTCAGCGCACCCTAAGATGTTAATCGTCTTATCACAATTCAGCCAGAATACATCCGGCTTTTTCCTCAGCGAAATGTGCTGAAATAGAAATTGAATTATGACTGAAACGCTTCAGCCAGAATAAACCAAACTAATCATAAAAGGAATATATCCCTGATAAAGGGCACAATTCATCCATCAATTGGCGAAAAAAAAGACTGCCGAAGCAGTCTTTTAACAGGTGTATTACCGGGATTATCATCACCATTTACACCCGACTATAGCTTCTTACGTAAAGCTACAGCATGTGTTGGTCACGTTGTGGCTTATTTCAACAACGCTTGAGCTTTTGCCACCACATTTTCTACGGTGAACCCAAACTCTTTGAACAGCAATTCCGCAGGAGCAGATTCACCGAAGGTGGTCATGCCCACAACCGCGCCATTCAGGCCAACATATTTGTACCAATAATCAGCAATACCCGCTTCTACCGCAACGCGAGCGCTCACTGCAGATGGCAATACAGATTCACGGTAAGCCGCGTCTTGCTTGTCGAATGCATCAGTTGATGGCATAGAGACAACACGAACTTTACGACCTGCGGCAGTCAGTTGGTCTGCAGCTGCAACCGCCAGTTCTACTTCAGAACCGGTCGCAATAAAGATCAATTCTGGCTGGCCTGCACAATCTTTCAGCACGTAAGCGCCTTTAGAAATGTTGGCTAACTGTTCAGCAGTACGTGGCTGTTGTGCCAGATTCTGACGGGAGAAGATCAGGGCACTTGGGCCGTCTTTACGTTCCAACGCGTACTGCCACGCTACCGCAGACTCAACTTGGTCACATGGACGCCAAGTGCTCATATTTGGTGTGACGCGCAGGCTCGCCATCTGCTCAACTGGCTGATGGGTTGGGCCGTCTTCGCCCAGACCGATTGAGTCATGAGTGTAAACAAAGATGCTGCGGATTTTCATCAGTGCAGCCATGCGTACTGCGTTACGGGCATATTCCACAAACATCAGGAAGGTTGCACCGTAAGGAATAAAACCACCGTGTAATGCGATACCGTTCATGATGGCAGACATACCAAATTCACGGACACCGTAGTGAATGTAGTTACCTGCCAGATCATCGCTCAGTGATTTAGAGCCAGACCAGATAGTCAAGTTACTGGGTGCCAAGTCAGCAGAGCCACCCAAGAATTCTGGCAAGACTTTACCGAAAGCCTCCAGCGCATTTTGTGATGCTTTACGGCTAGCAATCTTGGCTGGGTTGGCTTGTAACTCTTCGATGAATTTCTTGGATTCTGCTGCCCAGTTAGCTGGCAGCTCACCACTCACGCGGCGTTTGAATTCAGCAGCCAGTTCTGGATGTGCTTTAGCATAAGCGGCGAACTTTTCGTTCCAAGCGGCTTCTTTAGCCTTGCCTGCTTCTTTGGCATCCCACGCAGCATAAATATCTTGTGGAATTTCAAACGCTGGGTATTTCCAGCCTAATGCTTCACGAGTTGCTGCAACTTCATCAGCACCTAATGGTGCGCCATGAGAGTCATGAGTACCGGCTTTTTTCGGCGAACCAAAACCAATAATGGTTTTGCACATCAGCAATGATGGTTTGTCTGTAACTCTGCGGGCTTCTTCGATAGCGGCTTTGATAGCATCAGCGTTATGTCCATCAACACCACGAACAACATGCCAACCGTATGCTTCGAAACGAGCAGCGGTATCATCAGTAAACCACCCCTCAACGTGACCGTCGATGGAGATACCATTGTCATCATAGAAAGCAGTCAGTTTACCCAGCTTCATAGTACCCGCCAGAGAGCACACCTCGTGGGAGATACCTTCCATCATGCAGCCGTCACCCATAAAGGCATAGGTGTGGTGATTGACAATATCAAAACCTGGACGGTTAAACTGCGCGCCCAAAGTACGTTCTGCAATGGCAAAACCTACTGCGTTAGCAATGCCCTGACCCAATGGGCCAGTGGTTGTTTCTACGCCTGCGGTATAACCATATTCAGGGTGACCTGGCGTTTTAGAGTGCAACTGGCGGAAGTTTTTCAGTTCTTCCATTGGCAGATCATAACCAGTGAGGTGCAGCAAGCTATAGATCAACATGGAGCCGTGACCATTCGACAAGACGAAACGGTCGCGATCTGCCCAGTGTGGATTGGTCGGATTATGGTTCAGGTAATCACGCCACAGAACTTCGGCAATATCTGCCATGCCCATAGGGGCGCCGGGGTGGCCGGAATTCGCTTTTTGCACGGCGTCCATGCTTAGTGCGCGGATCGCGTTGGCAAGCTCTTTACGAGAGGACATGTTTTACTCCAGGTCGGATTAAAAAAAGCGTTCAAGTTTACCATTTTCTCAGACTCAGCATTGAAACGGCAATCACTAAAACCAAATGAGCTATAACTTCCATATTAATGGCTAATGGAATCTGCTGATTTTCAGACAAAAGCTATAGCTGTAACGCCCAAGGCGCGTTAACCTCGCTGCGTTTTTAGCCGCAGATGAGCGAGTTAAACTCACGCTGGGCCACAAGTGCTCGTTTTTGCAAACAAACCAGTATAAATCCTACGTTGCAACAACGATTTCGGGCAAGACCTATTGCCGACAGAGTAGAACAACCGCAGGCGTTTCAACAGCTATTAATGCAATAGTTGAGGAGAATGTAATAGTGGTTTTAAGCCCTAGCCATGAATAGATAACAGCAATTAATACGTTGTCGTCACAGGTCGAACGACCCTATCCCATGATAAAAATCGCATAACCACAGGATGAAAGTGTTATGAAAATTCGTACTTCCATGATTGCACTGAGCCTCACAGCCTTACTGAGTGGCTGCCAAAACATGAATACTGATGGCTTGATGCAGTCTGGTGCGCAAGCATTTCAGGCGGCAACACTGAGTGATGCTGATGTAAAAAACCTCAGTGAGAAATCTTGCGCGGAAATGGATCAAAAAGCTCAAATAGCCTCCGCAGATAGTGCCTACGGTAAACGTTTGGCAAAAATCTCAGCGGCCTTAGGTGACAATATCAATGGTACGCCAGCCAACTATAAAGTTTACGTCACAAAAGATGTCAATGCGTGGGCAATGGCCAATGGCTGCATCCGTGTCTATAGCGGCCTAATGGATATGATGACAGATAATGAAGTGGAAGGGGTGCTCGGCCATGAAATGGGCCATGTGGCATTAGGTCACACCCGTAAAGCGATGCAAGTAGCCTATGGGACTACCGCCCTACGCACTGCCGCGGCATCCGCAGGTGGCGTTGCAGGCCAACTTTCGCAATCTCAGTTGGCTGATATTGGTGAGAAATTGGTAAATGCTCAATTCTCCCAGAAGCAAGAGAGCGAAGCGGATGACTACTCATTCGATTTACTGAAAAAACAGGGCATTGATCCAAACGGCTTGGTCACCAGCTTCGAAAAACTGGCGACTATGGAAGCAGGACGCTCCAGTAGCATGTTCGATGATCATCCATCCTCACAAGCTCGGGCCGACCATATCCGTCAGCGCATTGCCAGTGGCCAGTAAACTTCATTAGTATTGATTCACTGTGCCTGCTCAGTGCAGGCATTTTCATTTCCCTGCTTCACTCACTTTCAGCGACATCAACCTGAATCTGTCCGGTGTCTACGCGTACTGGGTAGGTTTGCAAATCGCGATCACCTGGCTCTCGCAAACACTTGCCTGTTCGCACATCAAACACCGCACCATGCAATAAGCATTCAATAGTGCCCTCATCAAAAAAACCGGGGCTGAGTAACGCATTAGCATGAGGACAAACATCATCCATCGCAAAATATTCACCATCAATAATATAAATTCCAATACGTTTATCGCCGACACTCGCTGAAAAAGGCGAATCCGGTTTAACATACGATGCTTTGCATACGTTGACCCACCCCATAGAAACACTCCCCACATGCAGCATGCCAAAATTGAACTCACTACTATGAGTGTGTGCCAAATTCAGCTAATCGCCAGCGGTGGCATAAACAAAAAGGGCAAACCGAAGTTTGCCCTTTTATTGATATTGAGTCAGACGCTAAGGGTTACTCATCTTCAAGATAAGTGTAACCGTACAAGCCAGATTCGAACTCTTCCATAAACTGGGCTTGCAACTCAGTATCCAGATCCGTTTCTTTCACTTGATCATGGAACTGTTTCAGCAGTTTCTCTGGGTTCAGTTGAACATATTCCAGCATATCCGCGACGGTATCGCCTTCGTCTGTCTGTTCAAACTCAACAGTGCCATCAGGGAAGACATACACATCTACTGCGGCGGTATCACCGAATAAGTTGTGCATGTTGCCTAAGATTTCCTGATAAGCCCCAACCATAAAGAAGCCCAAAAGTGGCGGATTTTCTGCATCGTACGGCGGCATTGGCATAGTGGTTGCCACCCCATCACCATCAATATAATGGTCAATGGTGCCATCGGAATCACAAGTGATATCCAGCAAGACGGCGCGACGCTCTGGTGGCTTATCTAACCCTTCCAGTGGCAAGACCGGGAAGAGTTGGTCGATACCCCATGCATCCGGCATTGACTGGAACAGCGAGAAATTGACATACAGCTTATCGGCCATACGTTCTTGCAGCTCATCAATGATTGGCCGGTGTGCACGATTGCTTGGATCCAGTTGTTTTTGAATCTCATTACAAATGCTCAAATACAGTTCTTCAGCCCAAGCGCGTTGGGTCAGTTCCAACATGCCATGAGCATATTGAGTATGAACATCGTGCAAATCCATCTGGCTATCATGCAGCCATTCGCGTAGCGAGCGACGATTTTCTGGCTCTTGCATTTCCAGCCAAGTATCCCACAGGCTTTCCAGCGCACGTGGCGCATCAGTAGCGGGTGGTTGAGGTTCAGTGAATTCGTTACGTTCCACCCCAATCACGTTGGAAACCAGCACCGTATGGTGCGCGGTGACTGCGCGGCCCGATTCCGTAATGACGGTTGGATGCGGTAAACCGTGCTCATTACAAGCATCACCAATCCCCCAGATAACGTTGTTGGCATATTCATTCAAGCCATAGTTAACTGAGCAATCGGATTGTGAGCGTGTCCCTTCGTAATCCACACCTAAACCACCGCCCACATCGAAACACTGAATATTGACACCCAGTTTATGCAGTTCCACATAGAAACGGGCAGATTCACGCACACCGGTGGAAATATCACGAATGTTCGAGAGCTGTGAACCCAAATGGAAATGCAATAATTGCAGACTTTCGAGGCTGTTAGCTTCACGCAGCATATCAACTAGCTGCAATACTTGAGTGGCTGATAAACCAAATTTGGATTTTTCGCCGCCACTGGCCTGCCATTTACCAGAACCTTGTGACGCCAGACGTGCGCGAACCCCCAAGCGTGGTACAACATTCAAACGCTCGGCCTCTTCCAGTACCATTTTGATTTCTGACATCTTTTCGATGACCAGATAAACCTTGTGGCCCAGTTTTTCGCCGATCAACGCCAGACGGATATATTCACGGTCTTTATAACCATTACAAACGATAACTGAGCGAGTCATACCGGCATGCGCTAGAACGGCCATCATTTCCGCTTTAGAGCCCGCTTCCAACCCTAACGGCTCACCAGAATTAACTAATGACTCAATAACCCGCCGATGTTGGTTAACTTTAATGGGATAAACTAAAAAGTAATCGCCTTCATAACCAAACGACTCACGCGCACGTTTAAACGCACCATTAATTGAGCGCAGACGGTGTTGCAAAATTTGCGGGAAACAGAATAACGCTGGCAAGCGCTGCCCGCGATCCTTCTGCATATCTTTGACCAGTTGCGCCAGATCGACACGTGCCTCACGGACATCCGGATCAGGGCAGACACTGATATGACCCAGTTCATTGACGTCATAATAGTTGCCACCCCAGTAGGCGACGTTATACGTGCTCAGCATCTTGCTGGCATTACGATCATTCATGGCAACCTCCTGCATGGAGCGTAAAGAAATATGTGCGCCCGCAGCTGACGGACGGTCAATCAAGTTATCATCAGACATAATTCGCCTCTATTGCGATACTGACGATAAAGTCAGCTACTATCGCAGCTACAACCAGCAAGGACAACCCGCGTGAATGCCAAAATGGCAGGATATTGCGCTGAAAAGCGCACTCCACAAGCAGTTATCACTCAGCTATTCATTACCCAAACAGGGTAAAACACGTTTAAATGAAGAATACGTTGGACTGTAAATACGTATTGAGATTTTGTGAATCAGATTAGCCGCAAAGTCGCCAGGCCAGCCAGATTCAGTGCTTCAGGCAGTAATTAACCCGCCCGCGAATCCTGAGTTGCACCCATGTGGGTATAACATCGGGTTGATGGCGTACAAGAAAGGAAGGTTGCAAGGGGAGATTGAACGTCAGAACGACGTAGCTGTTGATGTGCAGCAACCAGTAGACAACGGATCATTAATCCAACCACCTCCACGCAAGCCGCTCATGATGAACGGACAAGACTTAATAAAATAGACAATTTAGGTAACAGTTCGATGACGCTGCCGTATCAGTGTTTACCTGCGATCCTGGCCCATTGTTGATGGCCCCATCACTCAGCGCAAAACACCGAAAACCTCACAATGAACGAATGTCATCTTCTGCCATCTTCATCATTGCATATCAAATAAGCTGCGCGCGCAGTTTATACCTATAACGCGGGCAAAATGCAAAATGAAAATGACCCGTAACTGTATCAAGCGGTAAATAAATCAAGCGACAACCAAAGTGAGAAATATCTTGATGCAAAAAGGGCTGGCATTAATGGGGAAAGCTGACCTAAAATAGACGTCCAGATGTTAATACATCCATACATTTTAATTGCTAGAATGCCTCTTGTGCCATAAACACATCAGGTTTCTTAATATAGATAGACTGCTAAAGGCTTTGCCTAAGGGTATTGTAAAGCGGAATGCAGCAATAACCTGTTAAGATTTGGGTTTCTGTTGCCTGGCTTCAATGCTATGCAGTGACTTTTCACTTGTATTCAAGGTAAAGAAAATAATGGCTAAACACCTATTTACGTCAGAATCCGTTTCTGAAGGGCATCCTGATAAAATCGCGGACCAAATTTCAGATGCGGTACTTGACGCAATTCTTGAACAAGACCCAAAAGCACGTGTTGCCTGCGAGACCTATGTCAAAACGGGTATGGTATTGGTTGGTGGCGAAGTCACCACTAACGCATGGGTTGATATCGAAGAGATCACCCGTCGTACCGTGCGCGAAATCGGTTATGTAAATTCTGAGATGGGTTTTGATGCGAACTCTTGTGCTGTGTTGAGCGCAATTGGTAAGCAGTCTCCTGACATCAACCAAGGTGTTGACCGTGCAGACCCACGGGAACAAGGTGCGGGTGACCAAGGTTTGATGTTCGGTTACGCCACCAACGAAACCAGCGTGTTAATGCCTGCGCCTATTACTTATGCTCACCGTTTGGTTGAACGTCAGGCTAAAGTGCGTAAAAACGGGACATTGCCATGGTTGCGCCCGGATGCCAAAAGTCAGGTGACTTTCCAGTATGACGACGGAAAAATTGTTGGTATCGACGCGGTAGTGCTGTCAACTCAGCACTCAGAAGATATCAATCAGAAAGATTTACATGAAGCGGTAATGGAAGAAATCATCAAGCCGGTTCTGCCTGCTGAGTGGATTACTGCATCGACCAAATACTTTATTAACCCAACTGGTCGTTTTGTTATCGGCGGCCCAATGGGTGACTGTGGTCTGACAGGCCGTAAAATTATCGTTGATACATACGGCGGTATGGCTCGTCATGGTGGCGGTGCATTCTCTGGTAAAGATCCATCCAAAGTTGACCGTTCAGCCGCCTATGCTGCTCGTTATGTTGCCAAGAATATTGTCGCGGCAGGGCTGGCGGATCGTTGTGAGATTCAAGTGTCTTACGCCATCGGCGTGGCAGAGCCAACCTCCATCATGGTGGAAGCATTTGGTACTGAGAAGATCCCAGCGGATCAACTCACTGCGCTGGTACGTGAATTCTTCGATCTGCGTCCATATGGTTTAATTGAAATGCTGGATCTGCTGCACCCGATCTATCGCGAAACCGCAGCCTATGGTCACTTTGGTCGTGAAAACTTCCCTTGGGAAAAAACCGACAAAGCCGCACTGTTGCGTGATGCTGCTGGCCTGAAATAAGTTTTCGCACCACCATTAAACGTGCAAAAACCCCGCTCTGCGGGGTTTTTTTATCACTCACATAGTTGATGAGTTACGTTAGCGATATCGACGATAGCGCTCAATCGCACTGAATATTCCCATCCCTGCCAGCATTGCTGCGACAAAGATAATGCCTTTGAACATCCCTGCCCCCACTAACACCAAGGCCGGCCCTGGGCATATCCCCGCCAGTCCCCAACCGATACCGAACAGTAAACTCCCCGAGATTAACCGCCTATCAATATGAGTCGCAGTGGGTAACTGGAGAGGCTGCCCCAGCAAACTGGTTTGACGCTTTTTGGCCCAAGTAAAACCTATGGTTGCCACCCCGACCGCAGCAGCCATCACCAATGCCAGCGAAGGATCCCACAGACCTCCAATATCCAGAAAACCGAGCACTTTCGCCGGATTTGCCATACCCGCAATAATCAAGCCTAGCCCAAAAATCAGCCCAGAGACCAATGAGAAAAGTAAATTCATATTCCCTTCCTACGTTAGCCTATCGACTAAGCGAATAAATGGCGAACAAGCCATACAGTGAGAAAGCCGGTAAACATAAAACTGAGTGTTGCTACCAGTGAACGCAATGAAAAACGCGCCAAGCCACAAACGCCATGTCCGCTGGTGCAGCCTGCGCCATAGCGGGTTCCGATCCCCACCAATAATCCTGCCACTATCAAAGTAGGGAAATCAGCCTCAATCTGGATTGCGGGTAGCACGGTGAAAAGTGAATAGATAAAAGGAGAAATAATCAGGCCGATGATGAAAGTGACGCGCCAAGAGATATCCCCGGATTTTGGTGGTAACAAGCCGCCTAAAATGCCACTAATACCGGCAATTCTGCCATTCCAGAGTAATAAGAGGGTCACTGCGATCCCCAATATTGCCCCACCTGCCAGTGCACTATAAGGGGTAAAGTTAGCCCAATCGATAGTCATACGCCCTCCTTCTCTTGCGGGCAGTAAAGCCGATAAAGCACTTCAAGCAGAGCCAGAATGTTATTATCAGCTATTGAATAAAAAATTCGTTTTCCCTCGCGGCGAGTGTTTACCAGCCCATCACTGCGTAGTACACCAAGCTGCTGTGACAGTGTTGGCTGGTGAATACCTAATGCCGCTTCCAATTCACCCACCGCTTTTTCTCCCTGGCTCAGTTGGCATAGCAATAGCAACCGATCCTCATTTGCCAATATGCGTAGCACATCACAAGCTTGCCCGGCCGCTTGCCGCATCAGGTCTACACTGATTTCTTTATCGCCATCCATAAGTATCCCTGACATTTATATTCAATATATATATTTATATTATATATTTTAATATAATGATCAACTAAAAATAGTTCTCTCTGCTGGCTTGCATCTGGATATCTGCCGTTTTATTCTTCCGCAATATGAGTTCACGAAGAATCCCCATCGCGTTACAGCAAGCAGTTATGCGCTGTCTGCGCCATAAATTACAGCTGGCAAACCAGCATCTTGGCACCGACTACCCTGAGCCAAAAATCAACTATCATCAACGTGGCACCAGCGCGGGTAGCGCCTATCTGCAATCCTTTGAAATTCGCCTCAATCCGGTTTTACTGCTGGAAAATCAACAGTCTTTTATTGATGAAGTTGTACCCCATGAGCTGGCGCACTTGCTGGTTTATCGTCAGTTTGGTCGCGTGGCTCCCCACGGTAAAGAGTGGCGTTGGATGATGGAACAAGTACTGCAAGTCCCGGCTAGCCGTACCCATCAGTTTGAAGTCGCCTCTGTGCGTAGCAAAACCTTTAATTATCAATGCAAGTGTCAGCAACACGCTCTGACTATTCGTCGCCACAATAAAGTGCAACGCGGTGAGAGTGAATACCGTTGCCGTCATTGTGGTGAAAAACTACAGTTCGTGGTCGTGAAAAGCTGTTAGATATTAATGTTATTTGTTATAAAACAGCATGTTAACTTGCCATTTATTGCCATTGTCTATAACCTGCCTGCTTTTCATTATCGGGCTGTTTTGAGACATGTTACGCAAACTTCTATTCCTGCTGGTTTTATCCTCCCCACTATTTGCCCCCACAAGCTACAGCCAGAGCATCAATAACTTTTCCCAAGCCAAGGCCGTCGCCGCAAAAATTAATCGCGATGCACCCGGTAGCTTTTATTGTGGATGCAAGATTAACTGGCAAGGTAAAAAAGGCATACCCGATCTAAAGAGTTGCGGCTATCAACCGAGAAAAAATGCCCAACGTGCGGCACGGATTGAATGGGAACATGTGGTTCCGGCTTGGCAATTTGGCCACCAGCGTCAATGCTGGCAACAAGGCGGGCGCAAGAATTGCGCTAAAGATCCCGTCTATCGCCAGATAGAGACTGACTTGCATAATCTGCAACCCGCTATTGGTGAAGTAAATGGTGATCGCAATAACTTCATGTATTCCCAATGGAATGGTGGCAATGGTCAATATGGCCAATGTGATATGAAAGTCGATTTCAAAAATAAGCAGGCAGAACCTCCAGCACGTGCGCGTGGGGCTATAGCACGGACTTATTTTTATATGCGCGATCAATATCAATTGCGTCTGTCCAAGCAGCAAAGCAAGCTATTTGAAATCTGGGATCGCCAGTACCCAGTCACTCGTTGGGAATGCCAACGCGATGAACGAGTAGCAAAAGCGCAAGGGAATCATAACCCTTATGTACAACAGGCTTGCCAGCAGCAAAAAGGCTAATCTAGTATACTGGTCAATATTTTCGTTTCAGGACGTCACTCATGCGAATACCCCGCATCTATCATCCGCAGCCTTTGCAGGCCAATACTGAACTGGCACTCAGCGATGAGGCGGCGAATCATGTCGGCCGCGTTCTGCGAATGGGCGAAGGGCAAAGTCTGCAATTATTTGATGGCAGTAATCAGGTTTTTGCGGCTGAAATTATCCGGGTTGATAAAAAAAACCTGATTGTCCGGCTGGCAGAGGGGCAGGTAGAAGATCGTGAATCCCCTTTAAATCTGCATTTAGGCCAGGTTATCTCCCGTGGGGAGAAAATGGAGTTTACGGTTCAAAAATCTATTGAACTGGGTGTCAATGTCATCACACCACTGTTCTCTGAGCGCTGCGGCGTAAAACTTGATGGCGAACGCTTGGCGAAGAAAATTCAGCAGTGGCAGAAAATTGCTATCGCCGCCTGCGAACAATGCGGGCGCAATACTGTCCCGAAAATTCGCGAAGCCATGCAGCTATCTGACTGGTGTGCAGAGCAAGATGACAGTCTGAAACTTAACCTGCACCCACGCGCCAGCAACAGCATCAATACCCTCCCCTCGTCACTTAACAAAGTACGTCTATTGATAGGCCCGGAAGGCGGTCTCTCTGGTGATGAAATTGCTATGACCTCGCGCCTTGGATTTACTGATATCCTGCTAGGACCACGCGTCCTGCGTACCGAAACTACCGCCCTTACCGCCATCACTGCTTTGCAGGTGCGGTTTGGCGATCTGGGATAAATTTTGTTCCCATTAGGAGAGAAGAATGATCAAGCTCGGCATCGTAATGGACCCAATCTCGTCCATTAATATTAAGAAAGACTCCAGCTTCGCCATGTTATTAGAAGCACAAAAGCGTGGTTGGGAACTGCATTACATGGAGATGGGTGACCTTTATCTGCGTGGTGGCGATGGTCGCGCCCGAACCCGCCTGCTGAGTGTGAAGCAAGACAAAGAAAGTTGGTTCAGCTTTGGCACAGAACAAGACCTGCCACTGCATGAACTTGATGTCATTTTGATGCGTAAAGACCCTCCATTTGATACTGAATTCATCTACGCCACCTATATTCTGGAGCGCGCAGAAGATAAAGGTACATTGGTGGTAAATAAGCCACAGAGCCTGCGCGACTGTAATGAGAAACTGTTTACTGCATGGTTCCCAGAACTGACCCCAGATACATTGGTTAGCCGCAGTAAAGACCATATCCGCAAATTCCATCAGGAACACGGCGATATCATCCTTAAACCTCTGGATGGTATGGGCGGTACATCTATATTCCGCGTGAAACAAGATGATCCAAACCTATCCGTCATTATTGAAACTCTGACTGAACTGGGTAGCCGCTTCTGTATGGCGCAAAACTTCCTGCCTGCTATTAAAGAAGGCGACAAGCGTGTGTTAGTGGTTGACGGCGAGCCAGTCCCATATTGCTTGGCACGTATCCCAGCTCAAGGTGAAACCCGGGGTAATCTGGCCGCTGGTGGTCGTGGTGAAGCTCGTCCACTGAGCGAAAGCGATTGGAAAATTGCTCGTGCCGTGGCCCCCGTTCTAAAGCAGAAGGGCTTAGTTTTTGTCGGTTTGGATATCATCGGTGATCGTTTGACTGAAATTAACGTCACCAGCCCAACATGCATTCGCGAAATTGAAGCTGCCTTCCCGGACGTTTCTATCACAGGTATGCTGATGGATGCGATTGAAGTTCGTTTAGCGGATAAAAAAGCGTAATTCGCCTCCCCAAAAAAATTAAAGTTGCAGTCAATCCCGATGAGCTTACTCCGGTAAGTGATTCGGGTACTTCCCTCTCCCTCTGTAATTTGCAGCATCACAAGCATCTAAATATAAACACAGAGCTAAAATTTCTTTCTAGGAAATATTCTATATTTAATTAAGAAAAATAGTCTACTAATACTCTCATTGTAATTCTTAATAAATAAAAAGACTAATTCATCATGATTATTTTCTAGGAAATATTCTCGGTTTACTTAGAGTAATGTCCAAACCAACAATAACACTTCATTAAGTTTATTTTAAAACTCAATTTTAATGTTCTTTTAATCCCATATAGACACAAAACTTAAATGAAAGAACACTTTTCCCCTCTGATATAGTAACCACCTGCAAGCCATTAAAATAAACCAACAAAATCAACATCTTAATCAACATGAAAACTAATAACCATGATGCTATAATCTAGAATTAATCCTGAAAAAAATATTAAAAAAATATTAAATACAAAAAACAGATCTTGTAGCACGAAAGTAACGTGTTGATTGGATTATTTTTCATCTATATCTTTGCCGCATCGATTGTTAAGCAATCCTCTCTATTCTATTTGATATATTTAAATCAGGATTAAACGAAACCATGAAAAAGCAAATTGTATTACGTACACGTGTATTGCCATTATCACTTATTGTCTCTGCGTTAGTATCTGGTAATGCTACCTCCAGCTCGAGTACTTTAGTTATTGATACAAAGAAAGAGACAGCGACAATAACCGAAACTAAAACATTGCTTGAAAAATTAGCGGAAGACAAAGCACAGTTAGCAAAACAAGCACAACAAGATGCTGATCTAGCGGCCAAGCATGCCGCAGATAAAGCGAAAATAGCGCAACAAGCTCAGATAGAAAAAAGCCTAATAGTGGCTAAAAAACGCCAAGCTGAAAAGGAAAGACAAGAAACATTACATATAGCTGAAAAAATTAAAGAAAATAATGCTAACGCACAAAAAAAACTCGAAGAAAAAACTAAAGAAAAAAATTTTGCAGAACAACGACTTACTATTCTAAAGAATATTGTAGAAAAACAGCAGCAAGCCCTAGCCTCAGCAAATAGTGAGCTTAAAACATTAGAAGAAAAAGCGGCTAAATTAAAAAAAGAAAATGAAGAGTCCAAGACTCCCCCTGGTTTCATAAACATTGGTGAGCAAGAATTAAAAGATGTTTTAAAAGAGATTGATCAGACAAATGAGTTAATTAACTTATCCAATGAAATGATAAAAAATATGAGTGGGAATATAGCGATCGAGCAAAATAAAGCTGCTGACGCAGAAATATTGATCAATGAGGCGAAGCAGGACATTAAAAGTGCAGAAAGCAGTCTGAACAATACTAATGACTTCATCAAAAAAATAGAAAATGAAGTTAAAGAGTTAAAAGAAAAGAAAGAGTTAGCTGAAACCCAAGAAGCTAAAGCTACAGCTGAAAAAGAAGAGGCTGAGAAGCAACAACAAATTAAGAATGAATTAAAAATAGAGACAGAAAAACAAGCAAATGAAGCCCAACAACAAGCTAACAAAGAGAAAATGACAATCATTGTTACTAAAGTTAACAAAAGTAACTTAACCGCGAAAGCAGGCACATATATTACCGTTAGTAAAGATGCCAGCACGCTGGATGCCAAAATTAACGGTGGCATTCAAAAGGTGCTCGCCGGTGGTGTAGCCAAAGGCAGTATTATCACTGACGACGGCAAAGTAGTTCTGGAAACTGATTCTCTGGCGGAAAATACTGTCGTTGAAAATGGTACCCTAACCAATGACTCGGGCACGGATATCGGTACTGTTGTCATGGCTGACGGCAAGTATATTCTGACCGGTACCGCCCTCTCTAAAAATGCCGTGATTAATGGTAATGAAGCCACCCTTTATCATGGTGATCACACCGTCGATCCATACACTCTGAATCCAGAGGTGCTGATCACTGACCAAGCTCAGACCAAAGACATGGCGATTAACCTCCGTGCCATGGCGATGCTGAACAGTAAAGACGCTAACATGAGTAACACTCAGGTATCGGGCATGTTGTACAACGAAGCCGGCACTGACACCGGGACAAATATCGTTGCGGGCGGTGTACTTATCGTCAACGGCACTGATGCCCTTTCCGTTAGTGCCAATATCGCCAAAGGTGGCGAGGCAGTAGTGGTTAATGGCGGGACAGCCAGCAATATGGTCAGTGCCGGTAATGTCACGGCTGCTAATGGCGGTATCATAAATACCTTAACCATGAGCGGCGGTAACTTCGACTTGCAGGAAGGCGCTCAAGTTAATGGCCTTAACGCAACTCGCAGTACCATTACCGCGCAAGGTGCTTTAAACGGGGCTGTACTTCATAGTTCCACGATAAATATCAGCAATACTGCCACAGTATCTGGTGCACTGAATGCGGATAAAGACAGCATTATCGATATATTTGCCCGCGCTAATACAGCAAAAACGGATTTATACTTAGCGGGGCAGATGAATTTCTTGGCGAGCGAGCCGGAAGAAGCTCGTGGCCTGCGCACTAAACGCAGTGCTGTCCGTACCCTTGCCGCACCACAGGGCACACAACATCGCTTTAAGTCTGTGGTACTGGATGGCGGTGTCGTGGACTTAACTCAAGTAACCAATAATACCCAACTGCAAATGGGGACATTGAGTGGTAAAGGTACTTTTAAACTGAACACCTTGAGCAATGCCACCGGTGCACCGATTCAGGTCATTGGCAAAGCTGACGGTAGCTTTGATATTGAAGTGAAGGACAGTGGTACCACGCCAACTAACTTGAATGTCGTCCAAGTCGGTAGCGGCAGCAGCGCCCACTTTAAGCTAAACAGCACGATCAGTCAGGGGAACTATCAATATGACCTGGTTGATGCTGGCAATGGCACCTTCAAGTTAGTCGCTAATACCAGCAAACTGACCGCCAGTACCGCGGGTATCCTGGCAGTGGCAAATACCAGCCCGGTGATTTTTAATGCCGAACTGAGCTCAGTCAATAACCGCTTAGACCGACTGGCTACTTTTTCGCATGATGATGGTGTCTGGCTGACTTACTTGAACAACAATTTCAAGGTTAATGGCACTGCGACCAACTTCGATCAAACCTTAAATGGTCTGACATTGGGGGCAGATAAAACCGCAGAGATGGATAATGGCAGTTTCACATTCGGTGGCTTTGCCAGTCACAGTCATTCATCAGTTAAAACGGATTATCAAAGCAGTGGCAAAGTGGATAGTTACGCGCTAGGTGCTTATGCACTATATCAACATCATACGGGTTACTTCGTTAATGGCGTGTTGAAAACTAACCAGTTCAGTCAGGATGTCAATATCGCCATGCGCGGAGCGGAGGCAGCAAAAGGGACATCAAAATTTGCAGGCCTTGGTCTGGCCGTAAAAGCGGGTAAGAATATTCAGCGGGGTGCGCTATCTGTCACGCCTTATGTCGGCATCAGCGGCTTCAATGGATTTAACGATAACTATAAGTTATCTAATGGTATG
Source organism: Yersinia vastinensis (assembly GCF_044905075.1). Classification (NCBI taxonomy): domain Bacteria; kingdom Pseudomonadati; phylum Pseudomonadota; class Gammaproteobacteria; order Enterobacterales; family Yersiniaceae; genus Yersinia; species Yersinia vastinensis. The sequence goes on along the minus strand of NZ_CP173260.1, from coordinate 849,443 downwards.
CAAGCCCAAAGCAAAAGTAACCAGTCGGTTATTGGCACCGTTGGCGTGAACACTGGTTATCAGATCAAATTGAAAAATGGCGCGACTATCAAGCCCTATGCCATGTTGTCGGTAGATCAGGAGTTTGCTAAAGGCAACAAGATGATGATTAACAACGAGCAGTTCAGCAATGATTTATCCGGTACTCGTGGGAATGTTGGTCTGGGGATGAATGCTCAGTTAACCAAAAATGTTTCGCTGACTTCTGAAGTGAAATTTGCCAAGGGTAAGAATATCTCTTCTCCGGTGACAGCGAATGTTGGCATCAGCTATAGCTTCTAATGAAAACAAGCTAAATCATTAACAACAAATGCGGGGGTGGCGTTTTTCTGAGCGCTGCCCCCGTGACTTTACCGGCATTTATCCGCATACTGACATCAGTTCACCCCTTAACTCAGCGAATCCCCTATATAACATAATGAATTTACAGCATCACTTTCTTATCGCTATGCCTTCATTGCAGGATCCTCAATTTATGCGCTCGGTAATCTATATCTGCGAGCATAACGAAGAGGGTGCAATGGGTCTGGTGATTAACAAACCCCTGGAGCAGTTCACCGTAGAGACGGTGCTGAAAAAACTGAAAATCACCCCATCACCACGTGATCCGGCAATCCGATTGGATAAGCCGGTATTGTCGGGTGGCCCACTGGCAGAAGATCGTGGGTTTATCCTGCATTCGCCGCGGGAAGGTTTTGGTTCCAGCATCCCGATTTCAGCAGAGACCATGATAACCACCTCCAAAGACGTATTGGAGACGTTAGGCACATCGGAGCAACCTAAAAATCTGCTGGTCGCACTGGGTTATGCGGGCTGGCAGCAGGGGCAATTAGAACAGGAATTGCTGGATAATGCTTGGCTGACCATTGAAGCAGATACTGACATTCTATTTCACACCCCCATCTCTGAACGCTGGCAAGCGGCGGCAAATAAGTTGGGCATTAATATCTTTAATATTGCTCCGCAAGCAGGGCACGCTTAATGGCTAATCGCACGATTATCGCCTTTGATTTTGGGACTAAGAGTATCGGTGTGGCTATCGGGCAGGAAGTTACTGGCACCGCCAGAGCGCTGACCTCATTTAAAGCGCAGGACGGCACACCAGACTGGCAAAAAGTTGAAAAACTGCTGAAAGAGTGGCAACCAGACTTAGTGGTTGTCGGGTTGCCGCTGAATATGGATGGCACCGAACAGCCACTGACAGCCCGGGCGCGCCGGTTTGCCAACCGCCTGCATGGGCGTGTTGGTGTACAGATAGCCTTACAAGATGAACGCCTCAGTACCGTTGAGGCTCGCGCTAATTTGTTTGACAGTGGGGGCTATCGTGCGCTGGACAAGGGCAGTGTTGACGCGGCTTCAGCAGTCATCATTCTGGAAAGTTGGTTTGATGAACAGGCTGGCTGAGTGAATTCCCGTGACTTTATCACCCACTGTTTTCCACTTTCCATTTTTATGGTCTGACCCGGCCCCTCCTGCATAGCATGGCACCCAAGCCCGTGGAATTGTATACTACCTTTATACCTTTCTTGCTTAACGCGCGGGTTGCTCACCGCCTACCCGCGCCGCTAAATTATTTAGGTATGCGCCAATCAGCGGCTTAAAATATTGCACACCCCTCGCGGGTGTTTTTTACATTTATTGAGGTTTTCTCATGACAAAAGTAACTGTTGCTGCGACTCAAATGGCCTGTTCTTGGGACCTGCCTAAGAACATCGAAAATGCCGAAAAGCTGGTACGCCAGGCACACGCCAAAGGCGCACAGATAATCCTGATTCAGGAGCTGTTTGCCGCACCTTATTTCTGTATTGATCAAAGCCCAGAACACTATGCTCTGGCCCAAGAGCTGGACAATAGCCCGTTGATTCAACACTTTTCCAAGCTAGCGGCAGAGCTGGAAGTCGTGTTGCCATTGAGTTTCTTTGAGAAAGCCAACAATGCTTATTATAACTCGCTGGTGATGATTGATGCCGATGGCACCGTTATGGATGTCTACCGTAAAACGCACATTCCTAATGGCCCGGCTTATCAAGAAAAACAGTTCTTTATCCCCGGCGATACTGGCTTTAAAGTCTGGCAGACTCGCTACGCTAAGGTTGGTGTCGGTATTTGTTGGGATCAGTGGTTCCCGGAAACGGCCCGCAGTCTGGCACTCCTTGGGGCTGAAGTCATTTTCTACCCAACGGCCATTGGTTCAGAACCTGCTTTCCCTGACATCGACAGCCAGCCGCACTGGACCCGTGTCCAGCAGGGCCATGCCGCAGCAAATCTGGTGCCAGTGATTGCCTCTAACCGTATCGGTACTGAGAAAAGTAAATTCATCGACGGCTTGGAGATGACCTTCTACGGCTCATCATTTATTGCTGACCAAACTGGCGCTCTGCTGGCTCAAGCCAACAAAACGGATGAAGCGGTTTTAGTGCATGAATTTGATTTGCAGGAAATCGCCGCCCAACGCGCATCATGGGGTTTGTTCCGCGATCGCCGCCCGGAAATGTATCAGGCATTAGCCACTTCTGACGGTAAGACCCGGAGATAATTTATGTCTGCACAGGACAAGATTTTACAAGGTTCATCCGCATTGTCGGGTACTCCATTGCAGGATGGTTTCTTTATGCCTGCAGAATGGGCCAAGCAGGATGCCGTCTGGATGTTATGGCCATATCGTCAAGATAACTGGCGCGGCAAAGGCATTCCTGCACAGCAAACATTTGCTAAAGTTGCGCAAGCCATCAGCCGCACAACTCCTGTTTTTATGGGCGTGCCCGCTGAGTTTATGGCACAGGCAAAAGCCACTCTACCTGCCAGTGTCACACTGGTAGAAATGGCCAGTGATGATGCCTGGATGCGTGATACCGGGCCAACCATGGTCATTAATGGTGCTGGCGAGCGCCGCGCAGTTGACTGGCAATTTAATGCTTGGGGTGGTCTTAACGGCGGCTTGTATAGTGACTGGCAGCAAGATGAAAAAGTTGCCGTTCAAGTCAGTGACTATCTAAATAATGCTCATTACAGCGCCCCATTGGTGCTCGAAGGTGGCTCCATTCATACTGATGGTGAAGGCACCTTACTCACCACCGCTGAATGTTTACTGAACCCCAACCGCAATCCGCATTTGAATCAGGCGCAAATTGAACAGTTGTTGCGTGAATATCTTGGTGTCACGCATTTCATCTGGTTACAGGACGGCGTGTATAACGATGAGACTGATGGTCACATCGATAATATGTGCTGCTTTGTACGTCCAGGAGAAGTTGCACTGCATTGGACTGACGATCAGCAAGATCCTCAATACGCACGTTCAGTGGCTGCTTTTGAGGTGTTATCCAATGCCGTCGATGCCCAAGGCCGTAAGCTGAAGATCTGGAAGCTACCAGCCCCTGGGCCGCTGTATAACACTGAAGCCGAAACATTCGATGTATTGTCCAGTGATGCAGTACCCCGTACCGCCGGTGAGCGGTTGGCAGGATCTTATGTCAACTTTCTGATCAGTAATCAGCAGATTATTTATCCACTGCTCGATAGCCGTACAGATGGGCTTGCGCAGGATCTATTGCAGCAGATGTTCCCCGATTATGCGATTGTCGGTGTCCCTGCCCGTGAGATCCTATTGGGCGGGGGTAATATTCACTGTATTACCCAACAGATCCCAGCAGCATAATTTTCTTAAAGATCACCTGAATCTTCTAATTCGGGTGATCTTTTACGGTTACCCAGCATCCCCTGCTTTTGCCGCTGCACAATGCTCTGCTCAAAAGTTTGCATTCCCCATTGCCCACCAGCTTGTATCACCGTAGGTAATTGGTAGGTTTTACCTTCACGAATCAAATGGCTGGCTGCGGTTGTTTGTGTCAGCACTTCAAATATAGCAATTCGCCCTCCCCCCACTTTCGAGCACAACTTTTGCGCGATAACCCCGCGTAAACTGGCGGCTAACTGCGCCTGAATGACCATTTTCTCTACAGCAGGAAAAACATCCACTAACCGATCCACCGCCTGAGTTGCCGTACGGGTATGCAATGTTGCCAATACCAGATGCCCGGTTTCAGCCGCGGTCAGCGCCAACCTAATCGTTTCTTGATCCCGTAATTCCCCTAGCAAAATAATATCTGGATCCTGCCGTAGCGCCCCACTTAAAGCACTGCTAAAAGAATGGGTATGACAGCCTAACTCCCGCTGCTGGATCAAACATAATTTACTGTTATGGATAAACTCGATCGGATCCTCCAACGTGATAATGTGACGTGCTTGCTGCTGATTCATGGCATTAACCATCGCGTTCAATGTAGTGGATTTGCCACTGCCTGTGGCACCAGTAACCAGAATCAAACCATTCTCTTGTTCAATAAGTTGATTAATAATCTGCGGGGCATCTAATTCCTCCAATACCGGACAATTGGCTGAAATTAAACGAAAAGCTACCGACACCCCTTGCCGTTGCTGAAAAATATTCGCCCGCAACCGTTGGCCTATGGACGTGGTGTAAGCACAATCTACCTGCCCCATGTGCAGTAACTGATGTTGCTGCGCCTCACTCAGCAAATGCCGACTAAGCCCATTGAGCCATGAAGCACTGATTTGTGGCCAATGCGCCAAGGTCTTCAATTCTCCCGCTATGCGTAATACTGGGTGATAACCGGTACAAAGGTGCAGATCCGATGCATTATGATTTACACTAGCCGCCACCTTATTTTCGAAATCCTGTTCAGTGAAATCCATATCAAACTCCTGGGGCCATATGAGTACAATTGAGCGAAATCTACAGGATGTCAGAGCGAGAATCGCAACCGCTGCACGCAATTGCGCACGTTCTCCAGAAGAAGTGACATTACTTGCGGTCAGTAAAACTAAGCCTGTGACCGCTATCGAAGAAGCCATCGCCGCTGGGCAATATGCCTTTGGCGAAAACTATGTGCAGGAAGGGGTGGATAAAATCCACTATTTTGCTGATAGCCCCCATGCAGCTAATCTTGAATGGCACTTTATCGGCCCACTGCAATCCAATAAAAGCAAATTAGTGGCAGAAAATTTTGCTTGGTGCCATACCGTCGACAGGCTCAAAATTGCACAACGACTCAGTGCCCAACGCCCGGGCGAGATGCCCGCGTTGAACATACTGATTCAAGTCAATATCAGCGATGAGCAAAGTAAATCCGGTATTACCTTGGCAGAATTACCTGCATTAGCGGCCAGTATTAGCGATTTACCTAACCTACATTTACGTGGGCTGATGGCCATTCCTGCGCCAGAAACAGATTATCAACGCCAACTGGCCGTATTTGAGCAAATGAATCAGGCATTCTTGACTTTAAAAGCCAGCTACCCTCAGATGGATACGCTTTCCATGGGGATGACAGATGACATGGCAGCCGCCATTGCGGCGGGTAGCACGTTAGTGCGTATTGGCACCGCCATATTTGGCTCTCGCGCGTAAACATTCGATATCATCGGGCCACGGTTGAGGCGCTAACGCCACAGCGGCTTCAAGTACGACGGGTAAAGGAGAACTGACTCAATGCAGCATCGCAATATTACATTCATTGGCGCGGGCAATATGGCACGCGCAATTATCGCAGGTTTGATTGCCGGTGGTTACCCTGCCCAAATGATCAGCGTTTGCGCACCTTCAGGTAAAAATCGCGATGCTTTGGCCGCTGAATTTGGTGTTATCAGCACTGATGATAATATCGCCGCAGCACAAAAAGCCGAGGTGGTGGTTTTGGCGGTCAAGCCTCAATTAATGGCGACGGTATGTCAGCCATTGCAAGAAAATATCGATTTCACCGGTAAACTGGTGCTCTCCATTGCCGCTGGTGTGCAAGTTGAACGTTTCTATGCGTTATTGGGGAATAAAAAACTCAATCTGGTACGTATTATGCCAAATACTCCATCGCTGGTAGGCAAAGGGATGAGCGGTCTTTATGCACCAGAACAGGTGTCTACTGCCGACCGTGATTTTACAGCTTCACTGATGAGTTCGGTCGGAAAAGTCTGCTGGGTGAATGATGAAAGTGGCATCAATAGCGTGATTGCTGCCGCAGGCAGTGCACCTGCTTATTTCTTCCTGTTTATGGAAGCCATGCAGCAAGAAACTGAACGGCTAGGTTTTGACAGTGAAACCGCCCGCCTGCTGGTACAACAGGCCGCTTCAGGCGCCACCGCACTGGTGGAAGCCAACCCGCAATTGCCTCTTGCGACATTACGCGAACAGGTCACTTCTAAAGGAGGAACCACGGCGGAGGCAATACGGGTATTTAATGAACAACATTTAACAGAAACTGTTGCCAGCGCGATGCAAGCAGCCATCGCACGCGCAAAAGAGATGGAAAAGTTGTTCTAGCGGCAGTAAAAATTTACAAAATCCGACACTGCCCCTGTCACTTTCTCGTTAAGATAGGGGTCTATAAGTATGCGAGTACATTTCCGTTTGTACGTATATTCCAATATTAAGGACTAAGGCAACTCATGCTAACGCTGACTTTTCTGGCCAAAACGGTCATTGACCTATATGTGATGGTACTGCTGTTGCGCATCTGGATGCAGTGGGTTCACAGCGATTTTTACAACCCATTCTCGCAATTTGTAGTGAAAATAACCCAGCCAATTGTTGGCCCATTGCGCCGGATCATCCCCTCTCTGGGGCCTATCGACAGTGCCTCGTTGCTGCTGGCATTCCTGTTGATGACCATTAAATACCCGCTGCTGGTACTAATTCAGAGCGGCTCAATGTCAGTTAGCCTGTACAATCTGCTGTTCGGTGTGATTTCGCTGGTGAAAGCAGCCGGTTATCTGATTTTCTGGGTAATGATTATTCGAGCATTAATGAGCTGGGTCAGTCAGGGCCGCAGCCCGATGGACTACCTGCTGTATCAGTTAACTGAACCATTAATGGCACCGATTCGTCGTATTTTACCTGCTATGGGCGGTATCGATTTCTCCGCGATGGTGGTCATCCTTATCCTGTATCTGATCAATTATTTAGGTATGGATTTGCTAGGCGAGCTTTGGTTCGTGCTGTGAGTGTAGTCACCCCCTTGCTGGACGGGCTGATGCTCAGGCTATATATTCAGCCGAAAGCCAGCCGTGATCAGATAGTCGGTTTACATGGCGATGAACTCAAAGTCGCCATTACCGCCCCACCTGTTGATGGTCAGGCTAATGCCCATTTGGTTAAATTTATCGCGAAACAGTTCAAAGTTGCGAAAAGCCAAGTGATTATCGAAAAAGGTGAATTGGGGCGGCATAAACAGATCAAAATCGTTAACCCGCAACAGATCCCGTCAGAAGTTGCGGCACTGCTCGAATAGCAGAGACTTTCCGCTAGAATTGGGCGGCTGACAGTCAGCCCAAATGAAATTCAGGACCCTTCCATGCAAAAAGTAGTATTAGCTACCGGTAACCCCGGCAAAGTGCGTGAACTGGCAAACTTGCTGGCCGATTTTGGTTTGGATGTTGTCGCGCAAACCGAGCTGGGTGTCGAGTCTGCCGAAGAGACAGGCTTAACCTTTATCGAGAACGCCATATTAAAAGCGCGTCACGCGGCACTGACCACCGGTTTACCCGCTATCGCCGATGACTCAGGTTTGGCTGTTGATGCTTTAGGCGGTGCGCCGGGGATCTACTCTGCTCGCTATGCCGGCCCTGATGCCAGTGATCAAGAGAATCTTGAGAAGCTACTTGTTGCATTAAAAGATATTCCAGATGGGCAGCGCGGAGCACAATTCCACTGCGTGCTGGTCTATATGCGCCATGCTGAAGATCCAACCCCATTGGTGTTTCACGGCCAATGGCCAGGTGAGATTGCTCATCAGCCTGCCGGTACGGCTGGATTTGGCTATGATCCTATTTTCTATGTCCCCGAATTAGGTAAGACCGCTGCGGAATTAACCCGCGAAGAGAAGCATGCGGTTTCGCATCGTGGTCAGGCCCTAAAACTGATGTTGGATGCTCTGCGCAATGCTTAAATTACCACCGCTGAGTCTCTACATTCACATCCCTTGGTGTGTGCAAAAGTGCCCTTACTGTGACTTTAATTCCCATGCACTAAAAGGCGATGTGCCCCATCAGGAATATGTAGAGCACGTGCTAGCGGACTTGGATGCCGACGTGCCATTGGTCGGTGACCGTGAAATCAGCACTATTTTTATTGGTGGAGGCACCCCCAGTTTACTCAGTGCTGAAGCCATGCAGCAGTTGCTTGATGGTGTTCGTGCCAGATTATCTGTTGCTGTTGACGCTGAAATTACCATGGAAGCCAATCCCGGGGCGGTTGAAGCAGATCGCTTTAGTGGCTATCAACGCGCCGGTATCAATCGCATCTCTATTGGTGTGCAAAGTTTTAGTGCCCAGAAGTTAACGCGTTTGGGGCGGATACACGGGCCAAATGAAGCGAAACGCGCCGCAGAACTGGCAACCTCATTGAACCTGCGCAGTTTTAATCTGGACTTGATGCACGGCTTGCCGGATCAATCGCTGGAGGAAGCGCTGGACGATTTGCGCCAAGCCATCGCATTGAACCCTCCTCATCTGTCTTGGTATCAGCTCACTATTGAGCCAAACACCGGTTTCAGTTCGCGCCCACCGACACTGCCGGATGACGACGCGCTGTGGGATATTTTCCAACAAGGGCATCAGTTACTTAGCGCCGCTGGCTATCAGCAATATGAAACTTCTGCCTATGCTAAACCGGGTTACCAATGTCAGCACAATCTTAACTACTGGCGCTTTGGTGATTATCTGGGGATTGGCTGTGGTGCGCACGGCAAAGTCACCTTCAGCGACGGGCGTATTTTACGCACGATAAAAACCAAGCATCCCCGTGGTTTTATGCAGGGTAACTATCTGGATAAGCAATACGAAGTAGAGGCTGCGGATCGGCCTTTTGAGTTCTTTATGAACCGTTTCCGCTTGCTGGAGGCCGCACCGCGTGCAGATTTTACCCATTTTACCGGGTTGCCCGAAAGCACCATTCGCCCACAGTTAGACGCCGCATTAGCAAAAGAATACTTAATTGAGACAGAGGAGTACTGGCAGATTACCGAGAAAGGTAAGTTATTCCTTAACTCGCTGTTAGAGCTGTTTTTGTAAGTCTGATGGATAAAAGCAGGCTCAGGCGGTATTTTCGGCCCGAGCCTGCTTACTCTATCAATTAAGAGATTTGAGTAAATCCTTCCGCTGCTGCTCCAGTGCCGTCACGCGCCCACACACTTCGTGTCCGAACTGCTGGAAGTCCTGTTCCTGATTGTTCCATTCGTTTTGGATAGCCTGCTGTAGCCCACCCAAATTACCCATAATGGCCTGCAATGGATTATTTCCCCCACTGCCACTGGTAGCTTGCTTGACACCCATCTCATTCAAGCTATCTTGCAATACCCCCCCCATACTTTGCTGTACCAACTGACGGCCATCTTTTTCTACTTGATCAATGGCCTGATGGTGGAAGGTTAAGCCATCACTGCGTTTTTCAATAATGCGGCTCATTTGTTGCTTGAGCTGGTCATTCAAGGTGGTCAGCCGGTTGCGCACATTACTGTTGCTCCCCAACTGCTGAACAATCACTTTATCCAGCGAAACCCGCGCTTTTTCGAGATGCTGTTGAGCGCCCTGATCTATCCAAGGTAAATCTTTACGCAATGCAGTCTGATAGCGAAAAGCTTGTTGGCGCTGCACATCGGTCAACGTTAATGTCTTGCCATTGCGGATAACATCACCGTCAGGCGAAATCTGTAAATTACCACTGGCCCCAACCACCTGTACGGATTGCGGGCTGATAATCACATCATCCTGCGGTTTTACGCTGCATTGATAGTCAGCTTGCGCCTGCCAAGCGGTGAACATTAATACCGCCAGACCCACAGTTCGCCATACTTTCATTTTAGGTAACATAAGACTCCTAAGAAACTGTGCCATACAATATTCCTATGGCTTTATCGCTAGTTATAACGTACTAGTCCCCACCCGACGTAGGGGAGCAGTCCTAAAAAATGGAGCGGCCAATCCGCTGCGCCAATAGTTCTAAGGCAGCCGTTCCGGCAAGAGAGTTCCCTGCACGGTCTAGTTCCGGTGACCAAACCGCAATACACAACTCATCGGGCACGATGGCAATAATCCCACCACCGACACCGGACTTGCCGGGCATACCCACACGGAAGGCAAACTCACCCGCCCCATCATACATGCCACTGGTAATCATCAGCGCATTGATTTGTCGCGCCTGCATTGGTGTAATCAATGATTCATGCTCACCAATACTGCGCCCCTGATTCGCCAGATAGACAAAACAGCGAGCCAGCTCGACACAGCTCATGCGTATAGCACAGTAGTGGAAATAGGTTTGAAGCACCGTCAGCACATCATTGTTGAAATTGCCAAAAGACTTCATCAGATAGGCGATGGCAGCATTACGATCGGAATGTTCAAATTCCGATCGAGCCACACGAGAATCGTAACTGATGCTATCGTCATTAACGAGTTGGCGCACCACTTCCAACATCCGCTGCTTCGGAGCACTTAGGCGGCTTTGCAGCATATCGCATACCACTAGCGCCCCTGGATTAATAAAAGGATTGCGCGGTTTACCCTTTTCTAATTCTAACTGAACCAAAGAGTTAAAAGGTTGGCCGGAGGGTTCTTTGCCCACCCGTTGCCACACATCTTGCTCAGGATAACGAGATAAAGCCAAAGTCAGACTTAATACTTTCGAAATCGACTGAATAGAGAAGCGTTCATCAGCATCTCCAGCCTGAAATAGGGTGCCATCCAGCGTGCAGACCGCAATACCCAGCTTGCCCGGGGAAACCTCAGCCAAAGCGGGAATATAATCAGCCACTTTTCCCTGACCAATCAACGGCCGAACTTGCTGCAAGATATCCGCCAACAAGGCATTATCTAAATCTGTTGCCACAGCGATGCTCCCAATAAATTGCCAGTAACTGCTTTCGCTAACTGCGCCTGATAAAAACAAAGGCGCCTGCTTAGGCGCCCTTATTCATTATCTGCCGTCATAACGGAAGATCAATCCCACCAAATATCAAATAGCTCAGTGGTTTCTACATTTTTCATTTTGCGGGCTTCCAGCCATTTGGTCACCAACTCACGGTGTTCATCGGTACAATGGCCGATCTCTTGCAGACAAATCAGACCTTCCCACTGCATATAGCCACTGCCATCAAATGCCAGACCGTTTGCTTCAATAACTTCATCGATAAAATCATCGACAGTTTTATCAATCACTTCAACACTGGTCCCTTCAGGGAAGGTCCACTGCACAGAAAAACCTAACTCCTGAAACTCATCGATATGCATCTTTTTGCGTAAACGACGACTACGATTCTTAGCCATTATTCTTTCCTCTCAAACATCAGATCCCAAACGCCATGTCCCAGACGCTGGCCACGTAATTCAAATTTTGTCAGCGGACGTGAGTCCGGACGAGGAACATAATCATTCTGTTCAGACAGGTTGCGGTATCCGTTCGCACCTGACATCACCTCCAACATATGTTCCGCATAATGCTGCCAGTCGGTCGCCATATGGAACACGCCACCCACTTTTAATTTACTTTTTACTAATTCGACAAAAGGAGCCTGAACGATACGACGTTTATTATGGCGTGCTTTGTGCCATGGGTCAGGGAAAAACAGCTGAACCATGTCCAACGATGCATCCGGGATCATATTTTCCAACACTTCGACCGCATCATGGCACATCACTCTCAAGTTACTCAGCCCCGCTTCATGGGCCGAGCCAAGACAAGCGCCGACACCTGGAGAGTGAACTTCTATTCCCAGAAAGTTCTGCTGTGGATTATTGGCGGCCATAGCCACCAGCGAAGTTCCCATACCAAATCCGATCTCTAATACAACCGGCGCTTCACGGCCAAATAATGCAGTTAAATCAACAGGGGTCGCCTGATATTCTACGCCCATCACCGGCCAGTAGTTATCGAGCGCCTGTTGTTGGCCCTTGGTCAGGCGCCCCTGACGGCGAACAAAACTACGAATACGCCGCATGGCACGGCCATTTTCATCAAATTCCGGGGATATGACGTCATTTATCATGGTGCTTTCTGTCTGTTGGTTGCGGATGTGAACGCGCATTATGCAAAGATACGCCAGTTTATCAACTATGGACGTCATAAGTACAAAATTAAGCTGTAAATATCCTATATATCCCTAATATTAGCGATTCAGGCGAGTGAGCGCCGATGAGCTTACTGAGGTAAGTGATTCGGGCGAGTGAGCGCCGCTAACACCGCTGTGGTGCCAAATACAAAAATTCCCCGAAGTAGTTGGTATCACAGCAAGGCAGCAAACGAATGAGTCCCGATGAGCTTACTGAGGTAAGTGATTCGGGCGAGTGAGCGCCGCTAACACCGCTGTGGTGCCAAATACAAAGGGGAAAGGCGGAAAGTTCCGGTTTACAGCCACTAAACTCTATGCTGCAATCCAGCCCTCATTTATTTATCTGCCGGATATCGATACCTGCTTATGATGCAAGCGCAACAATTCGCGCACGTGGTACTGGAGTGGTACCAACGCTTTGGTCGCAAAACACTGCCATGGCAGTTGGATAAAACGCCTTACCAAGTCTGGCTATCAGAAGTGATGTTGCAACAAACACAGGTTGCGACAGTCATTCCCTATTTCCAGCGTTTTATGCAGCATTTCCCTGATATTCGTGCTCTGGCCGCCGCACCGCTGGATGAAGTTTTGCATTTATGGACGGGATTAGGCTACTACGCTCGTGCCAGAAACCTGCATAAAGCAGCCCAAACCGTGGTTGAACGCCATCAGGGGGAATTCCCGACTACGTTTGACGAAATACTTGCGCTCCCCGGAATTGGCCGCTCTACCGCTGGAGCGATTTTATCGCTCTCTTTGGGGCAACATTTTCCTATTTTAGACGGCAATGTGAAGCGAGTATTAGCACGTTGCTATGCCGTTGAAGGGTGGCCCGGTAAAAAAGAGGTCGAAAGCCGCTTGTGGCAAATCAGTGAAGATGTCACTCCCGCCAAAGGTGTGGGCCAATTTAATCAGGCGATGATGGATTTAGGCGCGATTGTCTGTACCCGTTCGAAACCTAAATGCGAACTTTGTCCCTTGAATACTGGCTGTGTTGCTTATGCCAATCATAGCTGGGCGCGCTATCCTGGGAAAAAGCCCAAGCAGACGATACCAGAGAAAACAGCCTATTTTCTTTTGCTGCAAAATGATGCTCAAGTATGGCTGGAACAGCGCCCGCCCGTAGGGTTATGGGGTGGGCTATTTTGTTTTCCGCAATTTGCGGAACAAGAAGAACTGAATAATTGGATACAGCAACGGGGTATCGCGTCAGACAGTTTGCAGCAGCTAACCGCTTTTCGTCACACCTTCAGTCACTTCCATTTGGATATTGTCCCCATGTGGTTGGATACTGCATCAAACCGTGGATGCATGGATGATGGCGCGGGTCTCTGGTATAACTTAGCACAGCCACAGTCGGTAGGATTGGCCGCCCCAGTTGAGCGTTTATTACATCAATTAGCAAAACAGCAGCTAGCAAAGTAATCAACGGGCACACCCAACCATCTACCCAAACAGCTTTATTTGGAGAGGATTTAGCATGAGCAGAACGATTTTTTGCACGTTTTTAAAGAAGGATGCTGAAGGGCAAGATTTTCAGTTGTATCCGGGTGAGATTGGCAAACGTATTTATAACGAAATCTCAAAAGAAGCTTGGTCACAATGGATAGCGAAACAAACCATGCTGATTAATGAGAAAAAACTCAGCATGATGAATGTCGAAGACCGTAAATTGCTAGAACAAGAGATGGTTAATTTCTTGTTCGAAGGGCAGGATGTTCATATTGAAGGTTACACACCTCCAAGTCAGTAACCACTTGGGATCTATTGACCCCACTGTTATCCCCTAAATAATTCAAATCGCAGGAAGGCTGGCGACTTGAAGTATAGCGGGGATATTTTTCATCAATATATGGCTTGTAAGATGAAGAAAATTTTAGCTTTGCTGGTAATCGCACCCTTATTAGTGTCTTGCTCAGGCAATAAAAATCAGGCAGAAAACGAAGCCTTTATCAAAGACACTAACGGTTTTGAGATTTTAATGGGCCAATTTGCCCATAACATTGAGAATATTTGGGGATTAAAAGAAGTCTTAATTGCGGGTCCAAAGGATTACGTTAAGTATACGGACCAATATCAAACCCGCAGTCATATCAACTTTGATGCCGGTACGATTACAGTTGAAACCATTGCCACGACCGATCCGGCAGCTCACTTACGTCAGGCAATTATTACCACATTATTGATGGGCGATGACCCCGGCTCAATCGACCTCTATTCTGATGCTAACGATATCCAGATCAGTAAAGAACCGTTCCTTTACGGACAGGTACTGGATAACAACGGCCAACCCATTCGTTGGGAATGGCGCGCAGCGCATTTTGCCGATTATTTATTGCAAACCAAAATGCAAAAACGCACATCTGGTTTGCATGTTATCTGGTCGGTTACGTTGCAATTAGTGCCGAACCATTTGGATAAACGTGCTCACAAATATCTACCATTGGTTCGTCAATCTGCCGAAAGATATGGCGTGGAAGAGTCATTAATTCTGGCAATTATGCAAACAGAATCAAGCTTCAACCCATATGCTGTAAGTGGCTCGGATGCACTGGGTCTGATGCAGGTTGTTCAGCATACTGCCGGGCGAGATGTCTTTAAACTCAAAGGTAAAAGTGGCCAACCAAGCCGCAGCTATCTGTTTGATCCTGCAAATAATATCGATGCTGGCACGGCGTATCTGGCTATCTTGCAAAACACCTATTTAGGCGGCATTCAAAATGCGACCTCACGGCGTTATGCCGTTATTACGTCTTATAATGGTGGAGCAGGTAGCGTATTGCGGGTCTTCTCCAATGATAAAAATCAGGCAGTAAATATTATTAATAATATGGCGCCAGGAGATGTCTTCCAGACACTCACCACTAAACACCCATCCGGTGAATCTCGCCGTTATTTGGTGAAAGTGAACAGTGCACAGAAGAGTTACCGTCGCCACTAGATTTATTAGCATTGGATGAGCAAAATTAAAATGGCACAGTTCACTGTGCCATTTTTTGTTATTAGCTCATTTAAATAACAGCCATTCTCAATAAAACTCTTATAGTAACGCTCATTATCTCCCAATCTCTGGCAGACTGAATAAATGGACTTTGGACTTACCGTTTTTGAAATGGCGGCCATCTTCTCTACCATGGTCATCGCCTATACTATTTTTGGCCTCACTGGATTTGGCTCTGCATTGATTGCTAGCCCGGTGTTAGCACTATTTATTCCCGTGGCTAAAATTGTCCCATTGCTGGCAATTGTCGATATGTTTGCCGCAATTACCAATGTGGCACGCCATAGTCGCCATGCGGAGATGGCTGAACTTAAGCGGCTGGTGCCCTTGATGATTATAGGAAGTCTGATTGGTGCAACAGTATTACTACGTACCCGGCCCGATATTTTGCTCTTAGCATTGGGTATATTTGTCATCCTGTATGCAATTTACGCACTGAGTCGGCGCAAACCCCAAGGGCAATTCAAGCCAATTGCTGCCATTCCTTTCGGTTTAGTTGGTGGTATTTTCAGTGCATTATTTGGCAGTGGTGGGTTTATCTATGCCATTTATTTATCTGGGCGGATTGCCAGTAAAGATAATCTACGGATTACTCAAACAACACTTATTGGTCTAAGCACATTAACTAGAGTCATTTTATTTGCTCTGGCAGGGGTCTATATGGACCTTTCGATTTTATGGATGGTGCTACTGCTGGCGCCGGGGATGTTAATCGGATTGATTATTGCTAATAAAATCAGTTTGGGGATCAACCGCGACCAACTCATCCGCCTAATAAATATATTATTGCTGGTTTCCGGCACTGTTTTGTTAGCGCGCTATTTCGGCTACTAACCAGCCTAACATTTTGCTTAAATTATAATAATCGATTCATTTTTAGGCAGCCGACCACTTTCATCGGCTGCTTCTCATTAATTCAGAACTCGGATCACTGAGTAATGACATAACCAAAGATACGACGCCACTCCACATCGCCTTTTTCGATATAAACGCCCTGTAATTCAGGAGAGAAGCCCGGTAATAAGTTTATGCCTTCTTCCAACGCCAGAAAGTATCGTTGCACCGCCCCGCCCCATACTTCACCTGGCACCACACACAGCACTCCTGGTGGATAAGGCAATGCTCCTTCGGCAGCAATGCGCCCTTCCGCTTCAGCAATAGGAATTAATTCAATATTGTCGCGGACAAACTGGATATTGGCATCCTGCGGGTTCATGACAATTTTCGGGAAGCTGGCTTTGCGGAACATATCCTTTTGTAATTGCTTAACATCATAGCTGACATATAAGTCATGCATTTCTTGGCATAACTGACGCAGGGTATAGCCACGATAACGCTCTTCATTCTTCCGATATATTGTTGGCAATACATCACACAACAGTGCGTCTTGCTCAAGATAGCGCTCAAATTGCACTAACATATCAACCAGATGAGTCATTTTGGCTGGATTTTCTGCCGGAGTCAGTAGGAACAGGATCGAA
This sequence comes from Yersinia vastinensis, assembly GCF_044905075.1. Lineage (NCBI taxonomy): Bacteria > Pseudomonadati > Pseudomonadota > Gammaproteobacteria > Enterobacterales > Yersiniaceae > Yersinia > Yersinia vastinensis. Next base: position 832,803 of record NZ_CP173260.1, on the reverse strand, counting down.
TTAAGATCGCATTTTTCCGGCACAATACCATTCTCACGCAAGAAGGTCGCCAATATTGCCGCCGGCACGCCAAACTCAGTATATTGGCCACTGCTGGCATCGATGCCCGGCGTCGTCAGCAACAACTTACAAGGATCGACCAAATACTGATCTTGGTTATACCCTTCAAATCCGTGCCAACGCTCATTAGGTACAAAATTAAAGAAACGAGCATCATTAGCAATAATCTCAGTATCGTAGTCTTGCCAATTCTGACCATCCACGAGCGGTGGAATAAATGGCCGTAACATTGAACAGCGCTCTAATAATAACTTCCGAGTCTCGATACCCAATTTTACGCAGTCCATCCACATGCGGCGTCCACTGTCACCGGAATGTATTTTGGCATTAACATCCAGTGCCGCAAATAATGGATAAAATGGACTGGTCGACGCATGCAACATAAACGCATTATTAAAGCGCTTATGGTTACAGTGACGTTTTTGCCCTTTAATGTGATTATCTTTTTTGTGTACCTGTGAGGTCTGTGAAAAACCAGCCTGCTGCTTATGCACTGACTGAGTCACAATAATCCCAGGATCATTTTCATTCAATTCCAATAGTAGTGGCGAGAAATCCTTCATCATAGGAATAAATTGCTCGTAACCTACCCATGCAGAATCAAACAAAATGTAGTCACATAAATGACCAATACTATCAACCACCTGACGGGCGTTATATACCGTACCGTCATAGGTGCCTAATTGGATGATAGCCAGCCGAAATGGTCGAACATCATCTGCACGTTCAGGTGCAACTTCTCGCAACTGTTGACGCAAATAACGCTCATCAAAACAATGAGCATCAATCCCACCAATAAAACCAAACGGATTGCGGGCTGTTTCTAGATAGACAGGGGTTGCGCCAGCTTGAATCAGCGCACCATGATGGTTGGATTTATGGTTATTACGATCGAACAATACCAAATCACCGCGGGTTAATAAGGCGTTGGTGACAACTTTGTTGGCCGATGAAGTTCCATTCAGAACAAAATAGGTTTTATCCGCATTGAAGACCTTCGCTGCATATTTTTGTGCCTCTTTCGCTGCCCCTTCATGAATCAGCAAATCACCCAATTTGACATCGGCGTTGCACATATCTGAACGGAAAATAGTCTCGCCATAGAATTCAAAAAATTGACGACCGGCCGGATGTTTACGGAAAAACTCACCGCCTTGGTGCCCCGGGCATGCAAAAGTCGAATTTTGCATCTCAACATATTTTTTCAATGTTGAGAAAAAAGGCGGTAATAGATTCTTTTGATATTCACTAGCAGCGGCTTCTACCTGTGCATTGTAAAAAGCTTTATTGGCTTCGCCGAGAGTGATGACACCTTTAATCAGGGGCAAAAAATCCGCAGATACTGTCTGTTCTGCGGTGACAGCAACAAAAGTAGGAATAGCAAAGCCTAAATCATTCAGTTTTGCCAATAGACCGGCATTCGCATCTTCAACCGACATAACCACGGCGGCAACGTCAGTAAAATCGGTCTGATTGAGGTATACCATCCCTCGCTGACTTTCTACATAAGAAGCCAAACGAGCACTTGTTGCAATTTTTAACTGTGTCATATCACTTACTCTCAAACGGTCAGGTATGAGGCTGCCACTTTGGCATATAGATGACATCACACAATATTGGAAAATTTATGTGATGCCGGCAAATTGATCTCTTTAACGCGCACTTTCTCGGGGCAAAAGAAAAGCCAGAATTAATGAGTGAATTGGTTTCAGCATCAACCAATAGACATCAGTAAAATCAGAGAATTGGCTCTATTTTTAATAATGCCTAATAGTGAGCAACAGATAGCCTTACCGCATGGAGGGGATAAGAGACTTAGCAGAAATAGCACTGAGGAAATGACACCAGAAGCGCTTGATATGCATTGAATAGTGTAAAACTGTCATAACCGCCTCCTGCTTAAATTCTCGAAATAATATGGACTAGAGGAATGAATAGTAACGCTAAATTTGCGCAATAATTACATGTTTCCGAAGGTGATTCAACCCTTAGAATTCAATAAAAATGCATATTTAGTGAATATCTAAGCTATTGTTATCTAACGTGCTAAAAAATAAAAAATCGATAAATCAAGTAGATGAAACTTTGAATTTTGCGACAAAAATAACCACGCCAACCGATTTTTAGCTATTTTTGCGTGAAAAGAGAGCAACCGAACGCCAATATATGAGAAACTCATTGACGATTTAACGCCAATACGGTTTAATGCGCCCCGTTGCCCGGATAGCTCAGTCGGTAGAGCAGGGGATTGAAAATCCCCGTGTCCTTGGTTCGATTCCGAGTCCGGGCACCACTATTTTAGTTTTGGGACGTTCCTATACGTCCGGGAACATAGAAAAATCAGTAATTTGATGAAAATCTGGAGTACCGAAAGGTACTGCCAGATTTTTTGACATCCGTAGTTTTTGGGGGCTTAATTGGGGGCCTGTCGGTTCGATAAACTACGGAGCCCCCACCATGCCTCTGACTGATACCGCCACCCGCCACGCTAAACCTCTCGAAAAACCTTACAAACTCAGTGATGCGCAAGGTTTATACCTGCTGATTAAACCCAACGGTTCCAAACTCTGGCATCTTAAGTACCGCTTTGGCGGAAAAGAGAAAAAACTGGCGTTTGGCGCTTACCCGACTGTCTCGCTGGCAACAGCCCGTAAACTTCGCCAGGAAGCCCGTACGATACTGAGTACAGGTGCCGATCCCGGTGTAAAGAAACAGCGGGACAAGCAGACGAGAAAAAACGGCAATACCTTCGAGACCGTCTCCCGTCAGTGGGTAGCCGCGAACATTCGCTGGAGTGAGGCACACGCCACCAGAGTCCTGCGGTCACTGGAGCTGCACATTTTCCCGCTCATCGGCAATACCCTTGTGACTGACCTGAAAACTGCCGATCTGCTGATCCCGCTACGGATAGCAGAGAAAAAAGGTTGTCTGGAAACCGCAGCACGAATACAGCAACGTACGACGGTCATCATGCGTTACGCCGTACAGGAAGGATTGATTACAAGCAACCCGGCCAATGACCTCTGCGGCGCCATCACCCCGCCACTAAAAAACCATTACCCTGCCCTGCCGCTGGAAAAATTACCTGAACTACTGGAAAGAATAGACAGCTATTCAGGCAGACTGCTGACAAAGCTAGCGGTACAGCTTAATTTGCTGATTTTTATTCGCTCAAGTGAATTCCGTTTTGCCCGCTGGCCGGAGATCGACCTTGATAATGCGATGTGGACACTTCCTGCAAATCGGGAACCCATCACAGGTGTGCGTTACTCAGAACGCGGTGCAAAAATGAAAACGCCGCATCTTGTGCCGCTCTCAAAACAGGCAGTAACGGTACTGAAGCAGCTAAAACTGTTATCCGGCAACGGAGATTTACTCTTTCCTGGCGATCACGATGCCCGTAAGCCAATGAGTGAGAACACCATCAACAAGGCGCTGCGCACGATGGGTTACGACACACAGGTGGACATCTGCGGACATGGATTCCGTACGATAGCGTGTAGCGCGTTGATTGAATCAGGTCGCTGGTCAAAAGATGCTGTGGAGCGGCAGATGAGCCATCAGGAGCGTAATCACGTTCGCGCCGCGTATATTCACAAAGCAGAACACCTCGACGAACGGACTCAGATGATGCAATGGTGGTCGGATTATCTTGATGCCTGTCAGCATCAATTCATCCCGGCTTATCGCTTTGAGAAATCGATTAAGGTTGCCTGAGCCAGACTTATGCACCAAAGGAATAAGCCGCTTCTGTGCAAGCAACAGAGCGAGCACTGAGCCCTGATAAAACAGCGGGATTATTCACCATCGTCATTACCCGTGTTTCAGGGACAATCGATATGACAGGTTGCGCTTGTATGGCTTTTTAATAGATGCGAACAGCAGAAATTAAAAAGTGGCGTGAGGTGAGTAAATTCCATTTCGAAGAAATGGCTAATTTGCGTCGCCCGAACCCACCTGCGAGCGTTCACCCCGGGGGAACCGAGCAGGCCGGGGGGAGCCGAATAAATTTTGCCGCCCCAGCGAGCAAAAAGACGCGCCCACGCGTCGGTTTATTTGGGGGGCTAGCCCCGCACACCGTCGCCGCTAAGTCTCCGGCCAAAAGCCGGTAGCGTTGCGCGACCAACCCCTTTAAAGCAGCGTTCCCGTTTTTTTGGAGCTTGCGAGAAAAAACAGGCGAAACGCGCGTCTTAAAGGGGTTGGTCGCGCGTAGCGCGTGACGGTGTGCCGCTTTTGACCCTGGGGTTTTGGCGCGGCGTCCAGACGCGGCATTACCCCTGCGAGACTGGAAATAAGGGCGTCCAGCCCGCATTGACAGGCGTTCGGGATGTTGTGCCGGGAAGCACAGCTTTACAGCACTTTGCCGCAGCGCGACCTGGCTATCGCCCCATGACATCGCCCAACACCGTGGGGCGTACTGACTGGGCGAGGTCATGGGGCGGATGGCAAAGAAGGCTCATTGAGCTTAAATAAGCTCTCTGTTTTTGGGGGATTACTTTAACTGGACGTCTGTCACTTAACGGATAATCAAGCTCATGATTTCCTCGATAACAACTGTACTACTCCCCTTACCTACTTCCGTCAAAATCCTTATCCAGTTGGCCAGAAATACTGTTAAGCACACGCTTTAAGATTCTGGCTCTCTGTCCTGGCGTCATATATCTGAACATACTGTTAAGTAACTCGAGATCTTTTTCAAGCGCATCAGCATCCGATCGCAATGCGGGTTGGCCATCCTCGTCGCCCAATAGCCATCCCGCTTTAATGCCCATCCCAGAAGCTAATTTTTTAAGCTGTAAAATCCCAGGAACTGAGTCTCCCTTCAGATAACTCCTGATAGTCGAGTTAGGTATACCTGTTTTGACAACAAGTGAGCTAACCGTGTCATCTGTCGCAGACATAGCATCAGTCAGCCTCCGGCCGAATTCGAAAGCATTCATATCCTCGAGTAGATCTTTTTCTGGTTTAGACATTTTTGCGCCAGCGACTTTCAACTTATTGAATTAAATGAACATACACAAATCACAACAAATCGCTAAATAAATACCTTTAAATTCACAGGATCTTGCGATAGGCTAACCGTATGTTTTGCAAGCAATGGCTTTGCAAATCTAATTTCTGAGGATCGCATAAATAGGGCTGAAATGCCACGCCTGCGCTCGCCCTGAAAAAACTAAGCAGGTGCTTGAGTCTGTACCGCCACTGTGTCCGGGGTCCCTGACTGTTGTATCAGCCATGCTGGCTCCTCCTGGTCGGTTTGCCAGGGCAACGTTTTTTTCTCCAGACAGAGGACAGGACATGGAACTGCTTAGCCTGAACGACGGCATCCTTACCTTTATCCAGAGCGCCAGCAGCCATTTTCTCACGCTGGCCGTCACCATACTGCCCGTATTTCTGTTCATGCGGATCCTGCTCACCGTGACCCTGCGCCTCGTAGGTACCGCGCAAACGGAGGCCTTCGCCCGGCTTTGTGGCCGTTCCAGGGTGCTCACCTACGGGCTCCTGCCAGTCATTGGCTGGTTGCTGCTCCGGGCTCCAGGGGCACTGGCCCTCGGGTTCGTGTTGCCGGAGAAAAGTAAGCCTGGTTTCGAGGATGCGCTCACCACCCTCGCCCATCCCCTGTCCACCGCCTTCCCGGGGGTGGTGACCCCTGAACTGGTCGCCTGGTTAAGCATTACGGCCGGACTTCGGATCCATGGCCTGCCCGTGACCCAGTTGGCCCTGCGCTATCTCCTGACTACCGTGCTGATCAGCCTTATCCGGGGCATGGTCACAGAGTGGATCTTTCTGCGGATCACCTCACGAGGGAAACGCTGATGCAACGCTACCACACCCTCATCTGCAAGCCAGGAACCCATGTGAAAGACTGCCGCTCACTGGCGCGTGGGTCTCTATCCGGAAACGGCATCCTGGTCATGTTCTTCGACCATGCACATGTGTCTCTCCACGACGGGATCGAGCATCCGGGCGATCCGATGTCAGAGCTTGCCGATCGGTGTAGCGCGTTCATCATCGAGGAGGGTTATCCATGGAGTTGATCCACATCACCCCCGGCCCCGGGGGCAGCGGCACTGGCTTCTGGCTTCCATTGCGCAGCGGCCGGGTTATCCTGTGCCTTACAGGCGGGGATTTTCATCCCGTCGCCATCGAACTGGCGGCCCTGACCGAGTCCGAGCTGGTCAACGGCTATTCCACCCTGCCCCCCGACGAACGGCTGCTCTGCGTGGTGCTCGATGACACGAGCTCCCTGCTCTGCGGCCTTTACCCTCAGAAGCACATTCCGGTGATCAACGTCCGGCCGGGTCGCTACAACGGCCATCTCGCAAACTTCATCACCGATGCCACCTATGTCTCCGGGGTGACCCTCTCCGAAGTTGCCCGGGCGGACATACACACCGTGCCCGATCCGGTCTCATCGCCTATACGGGAGTCCGGGCCAGCGATCCGCCATTCGCCCCGCGCGCCACGCGGGATTAAGTGCCTTGCCGCCGGGGAGGTTCGTCTGGCCCTGTGGGCAGGGGAAGTGCTTCCCCTGTTACGCGATGCAGCACGGGAGGCTATTCAGGTATCACTGCGCGACATCCTGCCCTGTATGGCCCTGATCGCCCTGCTGATGGCACTCGCTGAAAACTCAACCCTGGGGGCTGCCATGGAACACCTGCTGACCCCACTCGTGGGCTCAGTCTGGGGACTTCTGCTGCTCTCGGCCATCTGCAGCTTCCCGTTCCTGTCCCCGCTGCTCGGGCCGGGGGCTGCCTTCACGCAGGTGGCTGGCGTGATTATAGGAACGCAGATCGGGGCCGGGACTCTGCCTCCCGCCCTGGCTCTGCCCGCCCTGTTCGCCATCAACGTGCAGGTCGGATGCGATTTCATTCCCGTAGGGCTGGCTATTCAGGGAGCCAACCGGGCGACTATCGCCGCCGGGGTACCTGCTTTTTTACTCTCCCGCCAGTTGACGGGACCGCTGGCCGTCTTCATCGGCTGGCTCAGTGCCACCGGACTGTTTACCTGACGCAGGGCTGATGAGGAGGGCGATGTGCGGATAGCCGACCACAGGGGATAAGCCCCCTAGAGGGCGCTGACGGCTCACGGGTTCACCGTACCAGGCCGAAAGAATAATAGTGAACGACTCATCACACCCTTACCGGGTGGGGATAACTGTTGCCTGAAATTGAACAATACCGATGCACGAGGAGGTATCTGAACCCACACATAACCTGACTGACAGTACTACCTGATTTCGTCTCCGGCCTTTATTTCGCATACGGGCAACGGCTTCGCTCACGCGTGATTCAGGCAGGACACCAAAGCTAACGCATTAACGGATAGAAAAGGATGCCCTGGAAATGAAAATTAAGAATCTACGATGGTACATTATTGTCCTGGTTATGATGGGCACCATCACTAACTACCTGTCCCGCAATACCCTCGGTATCGCTGCTCCGACCATGCTGAAGGACATCGGCTTCACCGAACAACAGTACGCCTGGATCACCGCCGCCTTTAACCTTGCTTACCCGGTGGGCGGGGTCTGTGCCGGCTATATCATGGACCGGTTCGGCGTACGCTGGGTCTTCGCTATGATGGCCATCCTCTGGTCCGTGTTTAACGCGCTGACCGGTTTTTTCAGCTCCTGGCTCCCCATGATGATACTCCGGATGGGCATTGGCCTCACCGAGTCCACCTTCAATCCTGCCGGGATGAAAGTCTCCGCCCAGTGGTTCCCACCCCGGGAGCGCGGGCTGGCCTGTGGGATCTACAGCATCGGCACCTCAGCCGGGGCCATGCTCGCGCCGCCCGTGGTCGCCTGGTCCATCATCCATTACAACTGGCGCATCGCCTTCGTCGTGGCGAGCGTCTTCGGGATTGTCTGGTCCGTGATCTGGCTGACTGCCTACCGCGCCCCGGAAAAGCATGCCCTCATAACAGCACAGGAGCTCGCTCTGATTGGCCGCGAAGCGACGCACGCCAGGGTCACGCGCCGCGTCTCGCTGAAATCGCTGTTGCCCCGGCGTAACCTCTGGGCTATTTCCCTTCCCCGCCTGTTTGCGGACCCCACCTGGGCCGCACTGGGCTTCTGGATGCCCCTCTATCTGGTGACCGTCCGCCATCTGGATCTGAAACACATTGCGCTCTTCGCCTGGCTGCCGTTCCTCACCGCCGACGCAGGCTGTCTTTTTGCAGGCCTGTTTGCCCAGTGGCTTAACCGGCGCGGGATCGCCCTTATTAATGCCAAACGCATCACCTTCACCCTGGCGGCCTGCCTGATGATGCTCATCCCGCTGCTCAACTTTGTCACCACCACCGGGATGGCCATCACCCTCTTCTGCGTCGCCGGGTTCGCCCACCAGTGTGCCTCCATCACGGTGATCAGTATGTCGGCGGAATTCTTTAACGAGGATGAGGTGGGCACCGTCACCGGGTTTGCCGGGCTGGTCGGCGGCGTGGGGGGATTTATCGGGACGCTGCTAATCGGTATCGCTGTGGCCAGTATCGGCTACAGCCTGGTCTTCGACGTGCTGGGCTTCCTCGATCTTATCGCGGCCGCCCTGCTCTGGACGCTGCTCAGCATTCCCCGTGCAGATCCCGTCCGTGACACCGCCCTTAACCCGGGTCTCTGACCCCACCAGGAGAAAGCATCATGAAACAGTTCAGTCCATCCGATATCCAGCGCCTGAAACAGGCCAGCCTCGACGATCCCCGTATTCTCAAAAAAATACGCAAGGACAATGAGGTCGTGCTTAACCACCCCGTTCTGGTCCCCGAAACAGGATGTGCCAGCTGGGAGCTCTTCTACTACTGCCCGAAACATGGCGTCCCGCTTATCTGGGACCGGCTCTCGCCGGAGGTCTACCACTACTGCCCGGTCGATAACGAAGCGCTGACGGGGGAACCGTACCGGGGAGCCTGGTGGCGAAAACTCAACGACCTGAACGCCCGGGCCTGTTATCAGCTGGGTATCGCCTGGATGCTGACCGGGGAGAAGGTCTACTTCACGCGGGTGCGGGATATCCTCATGGCGTACGCGCGCTACTACCCCGGCTATGCCGAACACGGTGGGATCCCCTATAACGGCCCCGGGAAAATGAATGCCCAGACGCTCTGTGAGGCCCTGTGTCTGTCAGAGTTTGTGAAGGGCTACGATCTCATTTATGACGCACTGGCCCCGGCAGAACGCACCACCATCGAGCGTGATTTACTCCGGGCCTGCGCCGAATTTCTCATCAGTAAACGCTGGAAGCAGCTGCATAACCATGAAGTGCGGATCAACAGTGCGCTGGCCATGACCGGCGCGGTGCTGGATGACCCCCGCTACCTGCATATCGGCGTCACTGCCGTCTGGGGTCTGCACGACCAGCTCAGGGGCGGGGTTCTCAAAGGCGGCCTGTGGTTTGAAGGGTCCCTGCACTATCACCATTATGCCCTGCAGGGGTTCTTCGAATTTGAGCGCATGATCCGCTATGCCTATCAGGACTACAGCCTGATGGGCCAGCCGTACTACAGGAAAATGCTCGACCTGCCCATTAAGCTGCTGATGCCGGACGACACAGAGCCCACATTCAATGACTGCATCCCGATGAAAGATACGGTGACCTATCCTGATCTTTATGAGTTTGCCTACGCCTGCTACGGGGAAGACAACTATGCGCGCATGCTCTCCATCATCTATGACAAGGAGCCCCGGACCAGCCTGGGTGCGTTCCTGTACGGCGATCCGCGGCTGCGCATCACGGAGCCGGTCCGGGAGACGGGCAACTATCACGACCCGGATAACGGCATCACTATCTTCCGCAATCCCGATCAGAGCCGGGCGGTGGTCGTCAAGCACACCCCCTACGGTGGCGAGCACGATCACTACGATAAGCCCGGGCTCATTATTTACGACCAGAACATGGCCATTCTTCCTGACATGGGCACCACCGGTTACGGGGCACAGATGCACTACAGCTACTACAAAAACACGCTCACCCATAACGTCCTGTGCGCAGAGGAGTCCAACCAGCCGCCCGCCAGTCCACAGACACTGAGCTTTACGGAGACGGAAAAATACGCCGAAGTGACGGTCGAGGTAGACTGGCGTGCCACCCCGGCCGATGTGCCCAGCCTGACCCACATAGAGTGGAACACCCACGCCTACCGGGATATTGTTTATCACCGCAAGGTGGTCGTCTATGAACACATGGTGGTGGATATCACCCGCGTAACCAACCCGCACCGCCGCCAGCTGGATAACATCCTGCACATTGACGGCGAACGGCTGGTGACCACCGGGAGCCACCTGCCCCAGTGTGACTATGATGATAGCGATCCGATGTTTTACTTCAGCGAATGCTTCGTCAGTCCAATGGGGCGGACGCTTGCGGTGCCGTTCCGCACCCTGATGGGGAAAAAAATCCAGATCCACTGCGCCTGCAGTGATCCGAAGGCAGAGCTCCACCAGTTGCTGGGCCCGGCAAACCCGCCCCTGACGTCACTGAGCTACCTGAAAACCCGCTCACGGGCACCGGCGTTCATCAGCGTTCACGTGATCGACCTGCACGCGGAAAAGAACCTGATGCGTAACGTGGTCATCTCGCTGCAGCAAAACACCGTCAGTATCGCCTCGGGTTCAGGTTTACAGCGGGAAATCATCACCCACTCTATCTGATACCTTATATCGGTCATTGTACCTGACGATACGCTATCTTCCACGGTCAGGCCGTTCGAACACGGAGCGGCTGAATTCAGGAGAACCAGCCTTAGGGCTGGTTTTGCTTTCCGGAACTCCGGCAGATTTCTGGCCATCTTAGTCACAGATGACACTGCTTTGCCTCACCTACCCAGCCAGATAATTGAATCGTCTGGCGAAGTTCCATACGAATACATGATTGTTCAGAGTGGCACAGTACATTTGAGCGCCTGAATAGAGGTGATACCACCCCTTCATAGTCAAAAAAGTAGCATTACAACTCTGGGTGTTTCTTGGCTGCAGTATTGAGTCTAGTTGGATGCTTCCTGAAACACTCTGTGGCCTGCAGAAGCGTCAGTAGAGTGTACCCCTCCTGCGTCGATACTGTGCAGGTCAGCGCCTGTTCAGCAAACGAAGACTGTATGGCTTGCGGGTCGCCTTTAACTGCAAACACCAGTGGGGCGGTTAGTGCTCCGTCCTCCGCGAAACACCGCATCAGTTCTGACTTCTTTACCAGCAGCGCGGAAGCACCAGAGTACTCGGTGGACAGTGCTGGCAGGTCCCACTCTTCATCGGCCACTGTCGCGTTGATCCAACCTTGAGCTTTAAACGCTTCAATGGCGTAAGTCAGTCGGAACAAATCAGACTGGCGGGATACCGGTGATGAGCACGACCCGTACAGATATTCAAGGCGCTTGTGCAAGCCCGCAGCGTGGCCTTTCCGGCGTCCGAGTTGCAACAAGCCTTCAATATCGGTGGCTACGGAGCGTGGAAAACGGCGTTGCTTCTGAGCAGTTACCAGCCAGCGGAGTAAGAAAGTGTGGGTTAGCAGCGGTGATGAAGCCTGGCCGTCGTGCTGCGTCAGCCGTAAAGCGACCAGAGCGCACCAGGCGAGGTGAGCGAGGTCAGTAGCGGTTTGTTCGGGAGGAGTATTATGAGTGTTCATGCAATGTTGAGCATAGCGAAATGCCACCCGGCAGGGAAGGCAGGAGACGTTATAGGGGGACTGTCTATCAAGACGGAACCAGTCCCGTTAGTGGTAAAAGGTATCTGAAAATCTAAAGTCAAATCCGGTTAGTTAGCCGTTTTTAGATATATTTGTTATTACTACAATCATTTCAAAAATGGTGCAACATACCCGATAAATTCGTTATGTTGAGTTCGCTTTTCTTGCCATCGGTATGGATTTGAGGGGGGCGTTGCTCTATGTTCGGAAACAGTAAGAACCAAGCGTTTTTTCGCACGCGACACCCCCACAAAAAAAGCACAACGCTCCGCATCAGGCTTACCCCAGAATGTTTGATTCTCGACACCTAAAATAATAACCGAATCAAACTCTAGCCCTTTACTTTTGTGGATGGTCAGAATGCGAACAGCCTGATCATCCACAAAACGTTCGAGAGCCTTAGGTAGGTCTGGCTCTATTTGGAGCAACTCTTCAATTCGCGCTTTAGTATCTCGAACTACTTCTCGAAGGCGTGTTGGTGATTCATAATCAGACGATAATGCCGTCAGCGTTCCAGAACTGATATGTGTTAAGAATGTTTTAACGTTCCCCCACCAACCTGAAAAACGCGAATCAATTAGTTCCGAAACATCGGCTTCTTTGCGCTGCTGTTTAATTAAACGATCAAACTCTTTTCGCGCACTGGACTGGATTTCTTCATCGGCAAAGGGAATTAACTGGTTCATCAGCCGAATCCAGGCTTTGGGTTCCCGCTGGCCGTAGAGGCAGGACAAATAATCGACAATTAAGCGTGCCGCCGGTTCCACCGTAATATCCTGCATTTGCTGTTCATTACGGTATGGAATACCACGAGCTTCCAGCTCAGCCATAAGATGGTCAGCATAGAGATCCAGTTGTTTGGAGACAAGAATCGCGATTTCAGCTAGTGGTATTCGTTCATTTTCGATCCAGCCATGTATTAAGTTCACCAGATAAACCGCTTCTTCCCGACTGTCGGTAAAATGATGGGCGTAAACTTCACCTTCATCGCCCTCTAACAGTTCATCTGGCATAACCGATGCTGGATCTAGCTGACGAATAATATCGTTCTGAACCTGTAAAAGCCTTGGCTTCGAACGAAAGTTGCGATACATATTGAGCGGCTCAGCATTAAAGTCACTTGCAAAGGTTTCAAAAATTCCATCCAACGCGCCAGCCCAACCCATAATTTTTTGCTTGGTGTCACCCACTGCGGTGAGACGAAGAGTAGTTCCCTGGAATGCGAGCTTGACCAGATCGTACTGTAAATTCGTACAATCCTGGAATTCATCGAGAAAAACATCGCTATAGGTCTGCCGAATAGCGTTCTGAGCCATTCTTGAACATTGCAATATTTTAATTGCCAGTGGAACCAGATCGCCAAATTCTATCTGGGTGCGGGAAGGGCCCGATTTACGGTCAACGATTGTGTAATCCGCATCTAACGTATCTTGACCTACCAGCACAGGCCTGAAACGATCGATAATACGTTTGGCAAAAGCATGGAAAGTATAGCTGTCGAAACGCGAAGCCAAATCCGAGCCACATCGCCGCTGGATACGTTCTTTTAGATTTCTACTGGCATCAACTTTAAAGGATATCGCCAGAATTCGCTTCGGATAAAGGCATGTGCCAGTACGCAAAAGAAAATCAGCTCGTTGGGCAAGCATTTCTGTTTTACCAGCTCCGGGCCCTGCGGTGAGGGCAAGACAGCGCTCACGCTCCTTGACCGCATGTAATGCATTGGGTTCAAGCGTCAAACCATCAGCGGGTTGCCAGGCTTCAACAGCAATCATTCAGGTAACTCCGCGAGTCTGGCAATCACGGTATCGGCCAACCGGCTTAATGACTCAGGCATATTCTCAAGTAATTGCGCATCAGTTAGCTGAGCTAACGCTTCAATGTGTGCTGCTGGTTTGCTGCCAAGTTTGAAGCACCGGTGATAAGTGCTGAATAACCTTAATTCTCCTTGGCTGTATTGAGATGAATCGTGGTGACTTTTTCCGAGGACAGCCTTGATTGTTGATTCATCTGCTTCTTCTTCAACAACATCATAGGCTTCGGGATAAGCCAGAAGCATGGAAAAATCTAAATCCATTGGTGACGAGAAAAATACGTCACGTTCTTCGAGCCGCTCACAATAATTCAGGTACGATCTGACTTTATAGGTGTCGCTTTTCCAATTCGGAATACCGTAGTTTGCAGGTAGCACCTTTTCTGTCTCATGTTCGCCAAGCTGATCATTAACATACTTAATTCGCCCCCAGCCAGCCTGATAACGAGCCACATCTAAATCAAGCAATGTGAGATAGGGAATTTTCAACGCAGAAAGTAAACGCCAGAAGTGATTAACATGCCTCCCACCCAACGGTGCTATCGTTATCGCCGATTCGTCAACGGGCGCACCTTTAGCCTGTAACAGCCGTGGCAACACTATCTCTTCGCTATCCCCCTCACCCAGTACAACAAGGCGCGAGAAATAGACCTCCGGAAATGCCTGGACAGCCTCTCGTACAAATTTATGCGCCTCATCAGTTTTAGCAGGCAATTTGATCTGGGTAATCCGGGTATTCCTCTCCTCAGTAAGCCGTAGGTAACGAATAAACTCAGGAGCAACACGCCGTAGCATCGATGGCGCGTGGGTGGCTATAAGGGCTTGCGCATCCGCATTTTTCGCCATGATATTCAAGGCGCTGACAATGCGTCCTAAATAGTAAGGAGAAAGGCTGTTTTCAGGTTCCTCAACGGCAACTAAAGTAAAGACTGGCGGACGCAATTTATCGGGATCAAAAGAAGTATCTCTCCCGGCAAGTACTGCACTGCCTATCGCCTGAGACGACAGTACAAGGGAAAGGTAGAGCATCGACTTTTGGCCATCGCTCAACCGAGAGAAGTCTACCAGTGAACCCTCATGATCTGGAGCAAATGAGACTGACATATGCCGTAACAATGCCTCAATCTCGGAAGTTGCAAACGTGATTTTAGGATCGGTGAAAAACGAACCTTTGTGGAGGGAGGCCCAGGTTGTTTGCAGGCTCTGACTAAATGCATTAACGGAAGGATTGGCAGCTAAGCTATCGCTAATTTGATCGGTTAGCTCCCGAATCGCACTGCGTTCATTATCCCAGCGTACTGCCCGGAACAAACGTCCAAGCAATGCGTTCGCTCCATAAGTAATTTGTTCCGCCGGATCGCGCCTAGCAGGCAAATAGTGGACCTGAATATGGTTACGATCTGCACGTGGTACTTGTGGCGTGTTTTGAGGATTACCGTCAGCATCGATGTCCAGGACATATACCAGATTTTCTTCAATGTCCCCATCCAGTCCCATCGTCGCCGTAAGCCGAAAGCGCACACGTGGAACACCATCCACTTCATCAAGTCTCATATGCCCAAAATGGGGAGCAACGGTACTGTTATCTTCGTCTTCAGCTAATTCCGGAAAGAAAAAGTCAGCTTCTATCCACAGTTGACGCTCATCAGGCGCATTCTCTTCGTTGAAGGGAACATAAAAATCCGAACGCTGAATACGCCGCAAAGCAGGATTAAAAGCAAAAAGCCGACACAGGGCCTGAAGTGCTGCAGTCTTACCAGATCCGTTAGGGCCAATGAGATAAGTAATCTCTTCCAGATTTAACTCGGTCGGTTCCTGTCCAAAAGACTGGAAACCCGATAGGCGAATGGTTTCAAGCTTCATCTTACATCCTTTCTCCATTATGGATGTTCAAGCCATTTTCCAGCTTTCACGCCGAAATTACTGCCTAAAAAACAATGATTTTCCTACAAAAATCACGGTGAGTAAGTGATTTGTACAGCACCTTGAGCATTCAAAGAGGTCAAGGGTGAACACTATATTGAAGGGAGACCTAATCTGTCGAAAAATGCCCTGTTACGCTCATTGGCCGCATTCAGTAATCGGTCAAAAGATATAACCTCTATATAAGCTTTGAAATTGGGGTTATAGCCAAAATAACCAAGGTGATCGCTTGTTGCTGTTAATCCTAATGTTTTGCATCTTCTGACTACAGAGGGGTCAGGTCACAAATGGCGTAACAATAGCCAGGAACATCTTCAGAACGCGGTATCTGGCGGCCTCGTGCTGTTTTTACCCCCCCCTCCCGGATTCGCTCAAGATAGCCAAGAGCCTGCTCCACAGGATCTTTCTCTTCTCCGGGAGCAGCATCATTTCGCATCGGCCTCTTAATTTCGACGATAACTATCGATGCTAAAGGAACTTGTTGGCCCTCAGAAAAAAGAAGTGGCTCATCATATACATTGAGAGCACAAATATCTGGTTCTTTGTTTTCAGCACAGCCGGTAATAGGCATTGATGAAAGTGTTTTGTCGGAAGCTAAAAAATCATGGAATGCAAGTCGTTCATCAATTAGCCAAAGGTTGCAACTATCCAAGTGGACTTCATCTGAAGTTTTACGTAATGGCATTATTAATTGATGAATAACATCTTCTCTCACATATTTCCCATCAGAGCCACGTTGGATTGCCTTTGCCAGAATGTCGAGTACGACCTTTCGGTGGAAAACATAGTCAGCCAAGTCCGATTTTTTTAGGTCATCAACCTGCTCAAGATAATTTGCCAGACGTTTTTTAAACTGCTCTGGAGTCTCACTAATACCAAAATTCATCATCTCTTGACCTTCTGAAAGTAAATTACTTTCCAGCTCAGCCAACTGTTTGTGAAGGATAAGATCCAGCTCTTTATCGGTTATGTCAGGATCTACTGCTAAACGAGATTCATCGATTCTTTTCAATATCGGACGATAACGGGGAGCTCGTTGAGCTACAAATCGTTCAACTCTTATACGACCCGCTATTTTGGCCTCTTGTAGGTATTGATCCAAATACTTGCTCGATGAACTAATGATCGCTTTACGAATATCAGACAAATTTGCTTCTGAACCTGAGAAAAGATCATCGCTTATTTCTTGTATATCAAAGCCAATACGTTCAGGTCTGACGTGCATATCCAAAAAAGGTGACGTTACATAGCAAGCATAGATAAACTCACCATTTTCATCCTTAATACGACTATGCAAGCCAGGAATCTTATTAGTGAGGTGTTCTTCCTCAACAACCCTGCTGGCTGCACACCATGCAATGAAAGGTTGTTTAACCGAGCCAGCCTTCAGTTTTAGATGTGTTATTTCAAATGAGTGTTCTTTGACCTTGATGGTTTCTTTAGACGAAGAGGTAAACATGTACTCCTGATATACATCAGCAAGTTGTATACATTCTCCGTCGTCAATAATTGATATTTCTGGCGCACCACTGTCTCGAACGAAATACCAAAGGCAATGCTCAAAAAGACTATTTGCAATTGTCCTTGCACTTTTAGCTGATTTTTCCCTGTATTTTTTCTCAAAACCAGAAAGATGAACACAGGTTTCGAGTTTTGAACCCCTGACAGCGTCAGTATCCTGTATACCCGAAACCCCTTGATTGGCGGTGAACGAGAAAGCTCTGTGTCTTAATACCCCATTCTGATCGCGGTAATTGCTGGTCACTTCAACTGCTTCGAAAGCTTTTAACCAAAGTAACCTGCCTACGCCTCTGCAGCCTTGGCCTGCTTTGTACTCACTGTCCAGCGTTTCAAATGAAATCATATTGTTAGCATGAAATCCGGCGCCATTGTCATAGATTTTAAATCCAAGAATAGGCTCCTGAGGTACGACGCCACGGCGCGATTTTAAATCGTCGAACTCAAGTGTCGCTTGAGGCATTCGAATGATATCGATGACAATATGACCATAATCAGGATTGGAGGTAACTTCTGAAATAGCATGAATAGAATTCACTACTGCTTCGAACAACGGCATCAGACTATGGCTGAAGGGAAGCGGAGTGTTGCGTAATCTTCCCCGTAATGACGTATTCATGCTCATGGTGGGCCTCTTATGCTTGATGATTACATGTTACTGAACTTTAAAGTTTCTGACTGATACGGCAATAATTAACAAGCGCCGAGCATATGATTCTGATAGCAATTATGGCAGCTGGCAAGGTAATTGAATATCCGACCCAACAGAGCCAAATAATTTAGACTTTTGTACCCTGGGGTAATGCTTTGGACTCTATAACTATAAGGCAGGATCATCTACCAAGGGGAGGACAGCCCAGGGTTGTCACTTGATCATCCAGAAAAAATCAAAGATTATCAACTAGCTGCCACAATGTAGCCCCCAACACACAAGGCCTAATGCGTTGTATCATAGATTCATGTACTGTATGGATTTATTCTAGGAGATATGAGATAGCTGATGCGTAATCTCAACGTGAGATCGTGGAATGACTGGGAAAACCTTTGCACATACTGGATGGCGGATATTGCACGCACGCAATTTGGTATTGTAACGAACTACGCTGTTTATGGTACCGCCGGACAATCTCAATACGGCGTTGATATCATTCCTGAACATTCCGGGGTCAGCGTCGTTGGCCAAAGCAAATATGTCAGGCGATTTGCCTACCAGGATCTGCTTGTTGAACTGAAAAAAACGGATCGGTACCCGAATCCATTAACTGACTATTTTTTGCTAACAACGGCAGATCACTGCACCTCAATCCAAAACGAAAGCGCTAAGTCCCCCATAACCCACACGCGCCCAAACGGGGACTTAGTCAGAGTCCACTTTAAATATTGGGTAGATCAATCCAATATCCACTTTTTACCGTCAGATGTCCAACGCACGCTTTTTTCGGAAGCACACCTGACGTTTAGCCCTCAGGTAATACAACAGCCGCAATTTTCCGCATTAACCCCAGATGTTAATGAGCAAAGGAATAAGCTTTCTCAGCTCAAAAATGTACTCCGGGCAACGCTGAGTAATGCGACGCTGGTGTGGCTTGAGCAGTGGAATTTTCGCAGTTGTTACCTGAGAGACTCTGACGTTCAGGAATTAAACGACCTATGGTTTGCTTGGCGAGACGCAAAATCGGCAAGTGAGGCCAGAACCCCAGAAACGACGGCCTATTTCCTCAACACACAGCTTAAATGCGACATATATGCGACCATTCCAGCCAGCAACTCGTTCTTTCAGGCCCTCGACGATTTTCGAAGTGCAATCAACAGTCACTGCATAGGGGTTACCTCTCCTGAGGGAGAGTATCTTCTAAGCATTATGGATTTTCCGACAAAGCAGAGCATTGCTATGCAGTGGGAAAGCTGTGCGCACTACCTTGTACAACAGTATCGGAATGCCATGTCATAGTAGACGCTCAGGGCCACATCTGGCCATTGATGTTTCTATTTGCTCTTCAATACCGGATGTAAAATCGTAAGACTGCATCAGAAACACGGCACATTAATAAGATATGGTTATGCCTTGCGCGACTGCTGGTCATCAGACAAAGCCTAACCCTCACCCCATCAACATTGCATGGATTGTTATGTTCAGAGCACGGCCAATAAATCTTACCTCGCATGTTTCCGATATCAGTAGCATGCGATTTATTAACTACCGAAATATCTTCGCTACAACTGATATCGATGAACTGCATGGTATCTATTGCTGGAATGAAGAACTTGCAGCAAAAATGATGCATCTGATCGGTATGATAGAGGTTACGCTCAGAAACCGTATTCACTATGCGCTGAGTGAATTTTTCCATACTAATCAGGCAACGTATTGCGCTGTACCTGTCTCAGGTACATCAGACTCTTGCAACTGGTATGATCATATTTACCTCAAGCCCGGAGGCAAGCTACACAAGTCGATCAGTGGACTCAAGAAAGATCAACAGGGTAACTTGTTGAATCCACCACCGTTACCGCACAAAGTCATTTCGCAGCTTGAAAATGGAAAATGGGCCCACATTCTTAAACTGAATAAAAGCCATAATGGAACCGTCATTCCATGGGAAGACATCTTTCCTGTCATTTTCCCGGCCACATCGGACTCATTGTCCGACTTTGCGCAAGATAAAACCAATCGTAACCGTGTTGTTAATCGTTTGCACAGAGTAAACAAGCTACGCAACAGATGTGCGCACTTCGAACCCGTATGGAAGTTTGGTAATTTGCTATCAGAGTACAATAACTCTCAGGTTAAGCCTGCCCCCACAAACGCGAGATCAACTTTGGCTAGAATGCAGACTGAGTACCGATGCCTGACAGAGCTACTTGAGTGGCTATCGCCTGATATGGCCAATTACTGGATGAGTACCCGTACACACAAGGAACTCACCTTCTTAATGCAATCTGCAGGATTAGAAAACTTCAGGAACGCGTCAGCAGTCAAAACGATGTCGTTGAGTCGAATGGGACGTGCGCATAACGTAAAAGCGTTGATCAGAAAGCAGGAGTCCGTGCTGTTGACAGACAAAGGGAAAGTGGTTGGGCGTTTTCATCCCTATTGAAAGCGAAAAGGCCACCCTTTAGAGGTGGCCTTTTCATGACTTCTTTGCATTCTGACAAGCATTCAAATACACGCCTTCGGTAAATGAACTTTAGTGCCTCAAAATGACTACCCTTCAATACTAGTGGTTATGTGAGAGCATGTCAATCCTAACCAGCACGAACAACTTGAATGAAGGTGCGCTGCAACGCCCCGGGCTAAATAGCTGCGCCTAACATCGCTACACTTTTGCCAGCCCATGGTTGCCTCCGGGAAACGGGCTGACGGTTTCCATAAAATAGCGAACTTTTTTCAACAATTGCCACATTGAGCGGCACTGATGATTGCGTGTTATTGTGTCGTGAAGCGCCTGCCATGGCCGTTCCACGTGATTCTTCCATGGCGAGTAAACCGGTTGATAAATGACACTGAACTTCGGGTTCTCCTTCAGCCAGCGCTCTGTTTCCCGGCTTTTGTGGATAATGTAGTTGTCCACGATCAGCGTGATGGTTTTCGCCCGCCGGTACGTCGCTTTAAGCCGCTTCCGCAGGCTGATGAACAGCGCTGAACTTTTGCTGTTACCGCCCACGTAGCTGGCTTTGCCCGTTCCGCAATGCAGTGCTCCGGCCAGATAGTGTTTTTTGTTCTGTCCCGGCGTCACCACGCGTTTTTGCCGTCCGCGTAGCTGTCAGTCTGCACCGATTTTGGGATTGAGGTGGATATTCCTTTCATCCTCATAAAAGACCGGATGTTCTGCGCTGCATCCGTCCAGTGCTTTGTGGATTGCTGCCATCTTTTCATCCCTATGTGGGTCACGGATACGCAGAGTTGGTGCTGCCCTGCGCCAGACCAGCCCGGCTAACAGCAACCAGCGGCGAACGGTTCCGGCATGTATCTGGCTGCCGGTTATCTCATTGATTTTTATTGCCAGAAGTTCTGTGCTCCAGCGTGAGCTCTGGTAGCCAAAATCGCCGGGAGCATGTTTTACCAGCTCACGTAATAACGTGCAGATATGCTCAAAAGGCCAGCGACGGGCTCGTCCGGCAGGTAATGATTTCAGTCCTGCAACACCCGACAGCGTGAACCAATTAATCCAGAGTCCGACAGAGGAACGGGCACAACAGAGCGTTCTGGCAACGTCGCTGGCGCGGTCACTCCGATGCAGCATCAGCATGGCAGTCAGCCTGCGAGCATAATTTTTATCGTGCGTTTTATGGATTGCTTTCTACGTCAGGCGTCGTTCGTCACGGGGAATAGGTGCTATGTTCGGCATCGCTCAGTCCGGTTGGTGATTATGGTTGGTTTGGCGATTGATCAGATCGCACAATCCGGGCTGAGTTCCCTTAAAGTGATCTACTATTCCGCGCAGCTATTTAGCGTTATATTAAAACTTGGATACATAACGAAGCCCCTCTCCTTGAGCACCGTTTTTATCGTGATAACCATCACAAAACCAAAGCGATACTTTATTGGGGCTTTTGCGGGGGCTTTGTTTGCGATAAATATCAACAAAAACAATAAAAAACATTGTGTTAATCGTGGATATGATTCCGAGTCCGGGCACCATCTTTAGAGAAACCAGCTTAACGGCTGGTTTTTTGCTTTCTGGCGTTTAGACTCTTCATCAAATACCAAAGTCTCAACCACACATAGCACAAAGATGAACGGCTTAAGATGGTGGCCTCAGGACAATGGAACAAGCGACACAAATAGATTGCCTGATTTTCCTTTGAATAACTAACCGAAAAGATGTTCATGATAGACCCCGCAAGCGTAATATTCTTTTTTATCCAAGGCTGTTACGTTGCTTGTATGAAACGCCCCTAAAGAGAAATAACAGCCCATCTTTTTAGTCGAGAAATAATCATCAACCCGTTATTGAAATCAAGTCTATCTCATAAGTCTAATTAACCAAATAATGTCAGTGTGTTAGTGCATATTAACCACTATTATTTATCATAATAATTAAGTTTTTATTTACGAACAGTAACTTTGTCAGTTTATTATTTTTTTAATCAACATCAATATGTTAAATGGATTTATTGGTTTTAATCATTTTATGCATTTGACAAAAATACACTTTAGACACAGAATTTATTTTGTTGGATTTTATAGATAAAGATAATCTTAGTCATAAATTTAACGTTATGACGGGATTTATTATTTATTACTTTCATACCTACTTAACGATATTAATAAGCATAAAGTATGACTAAAGATAATTCATTGCATAATGAAGTATTAGCCTCCATATCAAATATAGAGGATAAATTTAACATAGAACTTAAAAGTCTTTTCGACCATGATAAATATACACTTCAGGAGTCAATCAAAGAGTATCGTCGTAGAGTTATCGAAGGAGTAAATAATTTCAAAGGCTTCACAGATGAAGGGGATGATAGAATTCTTTCTGAAGCAAGTGTAGAACTTGAACCTAATATTTTTATTTCACGCAAAAATGCATTAATTGCCAGTGATTACACCGGTACTAAAGTAACCGATTGGGTAAAAACAACTAACAAAAATCTTAGAGCATTGGCTGAATCTACAAGTACTACACAGTTTGTGGTACAAACGCTAGGAGGAACGATTATCGCCGTTGGTGTTCCCGTCGCAATTAAAGTCGCGGCACAGTTAATTGGCGGGGAGACATTAAAAAATGCACTCATGATCGCAATCAAAGGTGTTGGGTTAAAATCAGCGATTGTGGCCGTTGTGCTCGCTCTAGCGGCCATTTTATACTGGCTTATTTGGGGTATTGAACAGAAGATTTTAGGCGTCATTATCAATGACAGTGATACTGATTATTATACCCCTAATTGGCGTACCAGTATCGATGGCTATAAGAAAGGTAACCTATACATGGAGCATGGCACAACTGTCAACTATATGTCAGTGACTCTGAACCAAGACCTTGATTCTCCTGAAATACAACTTAAATCTCGATTTGTTGATGTTAATGACTCAGAAACAATGGTTGCCATTGGATTATTTTTTGCAGATAGAAAAGCAGGATTTCGCGGAGCTGAGGGAGTATACGTATTTATTCCTTATCCTGGTTATGGTTCAGATAGTGGTTTTTCATATCAATTCGCAGTTCCTTATAGTAAAGACAATCGAGCCAATATTGATATTTATAATGGCGGCGAAATCACAGATAAAGAAAAAATCCAATCAATATTTCGCAACCTATATAACAGTGCCAAGGTTGACATATCAAAAAAAGTGGGAAATATGACAATGAAATCTCATCTTAATGGTTCAACCGGTGGTGATGTTTGTGGCATAGCGTCAGTTAGCACCCCCATTAACTATGCCTCAAAACAGAAATAACCAACAGAGATAAACTTAACACTTTAAAAAATTAATTTTCTATATGTATATTTATAAATTAGATATAACTCAACCCTGATCGTTATTTAACTCTGGAAAACATTGTGCAACCTGGGTTGAGTTCTTTTCGCTAGCCGACTATTTCTATCGATATTCAGTTATGTCCTTCAATCTTTCCGACA
Organism: Yersinia vastinensis; assembly: GCF_044905075.1. NCBI lineage: Bacteria > Pseudomonadati > Pseudomonadota > Gammaproteobacteria > Enterobacterales > Yersiniaceae > Yersinia > Yersinia vastinensis. The sequence continues at coordinate 809,223 of NZ_CP173260.1, read as the reverse complement.
GCTTCACGCCATTTCATCATTGCGTGACTCAAGAGACGGCAGGTAAGGAGCCATTGTGATTTTTCTGCCTGATAATAAGACAATGCAGGATCTCTCGTTGATCAACAGAAATATCATCAGGGTAGACATGGTCAACATTCTCATTTATTCGAGTCAATAAGGCGACCAGCCAGTCATAAATGTATCCGGCATTGCCATGCTGAGTTTGTTCACCCAGACTCCTTAAACGGGTCGTCGCACTCGCCTGTGGTGATGAAGCAAAGATGGTCGATGATTTATTCACTCGACTCATCGGCCGTTCTTCTCCTGCGGCTTGATGGTTGTAACCCAGCCAACTGACAAAATCGTTTAGCACATTGGCCGCATGAGTGATAGCCGTTGCTGCGCTGTTATCATGCCGCGCCAGCACCCTTTCTAAGGTTTGCTGAAGACCACGTTGATGACTGATTCTGATCAGCATGTCACACAGTGTTTGCAGTTGCTTCCGGTCCAAATCTAGCGAGGGCATCAACAACAGCCGATAACTGAGCTGGCGTAAATGATTTACCCACAACTCATACACTGCGGAGGCAAAGCTGCGCTGATCACAAACACTTTGGGAAAGCGGCTCACGCTCATCAAATAAGTCGATATTGAGTACCAACTCTGCCGGTTTGCTGAATGATATCTGCTGATATTGCAGCCAACATTGATAAAGCGTTTCTCGAGGGAGCATAAACTTACCAATAATCTCCCCCTGTCTGGCAGCCTTAGATTGCAAAGTGCGAATGAGTGCTTCACCTTGCTGTTTAGCACTAACAGCATTGGCGCTCATGTCGAGGTGAATACTGTGAAATTGATTAATCACCCGTTCAGTCAGTTCCGTCTGCAATGACACTAACCGAGAGTGCCGAGAAGTGCTGCTTAAGGCAGCTGCTAGCCACTCCTGCAAGCTCACCATATTGCGCTGATCCAATGCCTGCAATGTCCCCCAACGAATACCTGATTGAGTCATAAAGCGCTGAACAGAATCATCCCGATGGTGAGGTTGAGTAAAACGTATATCAAACGGAGTAATCGCCCAGGCAAGCCGTGGCATAGTGTTTTGGCTCTGGGACTGTGTCTGTGTTGCCCACTGCATAAGACTCTTGGCGGCTGATATCATCGGCGAGCGTTCTGCCACCGGGTCACATATCAAGAGCATGTCGGGTTGTAATCTGTCCTGATAATAACTTAACTGATGGGCCGGAATATCCACCAACTCGACCTCTGTGAGGGATGACGAGTGGCTGAGAACAAAGGTCACCTCAGCACAAACACTTGCCAATGCCTGTTGGGTTAGGCTCTGGCAGGTCAGTTTTCTTCCACGATAAAGTGGGCAAACGATAATATCGGCATTTTGTAATGGCGCCTCTGAATGCCCATAAAACAAGAACCCCTCAGTCATGAGGCTAGAGGGGGCCAGCAGTTCAGTGACGCCCCCCAGGTATTGCAAGGTCTGAGCTTGCTGTTGCCATTGCGCTGTGAGTGCAGAGTCTTTCCCCCACAATAGTGCCAATAACTCAGCGCGATCACTAAGGCTCAACCAAGGAGCCAATTCTGCCATCTGGTGCAGGAGATGGTCATCAAGCTGATAGGGGCCACGGAGATAACGATGATAACAACAAGTGACTGATGAGAACTGTTCAGGCGTCATACCCGCGTTCGGTTCAATCTGACGACGTGCCTGCAGCTCCGAGAGTGTTGCGGCAATGACACTGTTCGGTACCCGATGGTGTGGATTATCCGTCTGATGTTGATGTATCAATCGCTGCGCCAAGTCACTTTCAGTCAAAAGTGTGAGCAACAGTGGATAAGCCTCATCCACCACGGATGGTGGCGTGTTTGTGAAGCGAACTGCTATGGATGCCGCGGTATTGCTGTGGTTGATCAGCGTCAGATAGTTGATCACCGTAGCCCCTAACTGGACATAAACCTCATCCCTGCCCTTTGCCGCGAGCATTTTCAGTAAATGATGTTTTCCCTCTACGGATTCGCCATACAACCCAAGTGTCATCGGCAAGGTATTCAGTGCATCAATTTGCTGCTGACGATAATGCAGATGCGTTAAACGTGCCAACAGTCCGTCGGCTTCAAGGTGCAGTAACGGAGAGTGTTCCCGGGTGCTCTGCACCCAATTCATCAATTGATTTAGCATGGTATTAGACTGATTCATTTCGGGTAGACACTCCCGCTGTCGATCCAGTAGTGATCAACACCGTTATAACTGTGAGTCAGGGTATTCAGTTTTAGTTTCAACCCATCGAGCGCCACTGGAGTGCCATCTTGCATTTTGGCTTGCGCCAGTGAAAATCCTTCATTTTTCGCATCGTATTGCAGGCGGACGAATAACACACCATCACCGGCAATACGTTTGGCCAGTTCTGAGGAGTTAATTTTCAGCAAATACAGCGGCGTTGCGGGCCAACGTGCATCAGCGAGTTGGCGAAAGCCCAGACACGTCTCTCCCCTCATCGGAAAATAGCTCGTTTCATCTAAGCGCGAGTCCGGATTGTCTAGATCAATGTCGGAATACCAGACATTCTCCTGATGTAAAACATGACGGCCATCAAGTGTGCCGAGGTGGCTAATGGTGGAATAAGCCTGGATATCTGCTGCTTTAAAATTGAACCCCGGCAGACGCAAATCCATCGCTAAACTACAGATCATGGCACCGAGTGCTGCCGTTGATTTAGGGTTATCAACACGCCCTTGGCGGCCAAAAGGAAACTGCTGGTGAATAGGATAGCTATCTAACCAAACAATACGATTGACCGGGACCGCTTGCAGGTCACTTAATAATGCCTGAATTCCCGGTAAGCATGACGGACGCCCTGTCACCAACAAAACATCACAGCAATAATGGCTAATAACTTCACACAGCGACTGCAAGGGCGCAGTGAGGCTAAATCGCCCCGCCAACAAAGCCTCTTTCAGGGTTGCCAACTCCACCAATAGCGGGGTTTCCAACACATCAAAATGTGGCGCGCCAGCGGGCAATAGAGGCTGAATGGCCTGATGAATGTAATTCATCACATTGTCTGTCGGTCGCTGACTTAATAGCTCGCCAAATTGCCCGTCGAATTGGGCAAAATGGTCATGGGGATCGCTGTTCTCCCAGTGTGTCAAAAGAGCGTTAGCCAGCGGAATAAATAACTGTAACGTTGTTTGCTGACGCAGTGTAGCGCGCGCACCATCAAGCGGCGATGTGCCAAACAATTTGGCCATAATCCCTTCGGGATCATTCACACCCGCCAGATGCAAAGCCTGTTGCAATGCAGGCAAAACACTCTGCTGAATTACATCCAACAGAATGTCATCACCCGCCACTTTAAATCCTTCTCTGAACAGCAATTGTGGCGTGATTTTCACATTGCTGCCAATGCCATCATCCAACTGATATTGAGCAATTGCCATGTCAGTCGTGCCCCCACCAATATCAATAGAGGCGACGCGCAGAGTGCTGCCAGCAGAAGTATCCTTGTCCTGTAGGCGTTCGGGACGAATCAAATTCTGGAAAAATACACGGGAATGCCCCGCATAATTGTTCATCGCTTCATTATATAACCACACCAGTTGACCGCAGATGGCCTCATCCCATTCCATATGCACATCGGGAAGTGGCAATACATTGATTTCTGAAGATAAAGAAGGTAGGTCATCATATTTTGATACCCACCCTAGAGCCTCCCAGACTAACTTTATCGCCTCTTGCATCCGATGCCGAAAAATGGCGCGCTCTTGTTTCGGCATGGCCGAAGGCAAGGTCAGGATGAGATTGCGCAACTGACGAGGAGCCGATGCCAGCCCCATACTTTGCCGATGGCTGATGCTGTTGATTTGCACCAAGGCTTGCGTCAGCAATTCACACAGCAACATTGTCATCAAAGAGCTACGACTATAATTTGATGAGAAGACGGGCAGCCGCTCTTCCGGGGACAGATCCGATAACGGCTGCCCATCGTCATTGATCAAATTCATTAGCGGCAGCGCAATAGCGCGAGGATCACTCTGTTTCTTGTGGTTAAATTGGCTGAAGCGCCATGCCTGAGGGGCGGGTGTATCATCCCAGAGATAACGTCGCGGGCTTGAAATCCCGCTGGCCCCATCAGTTCCTTGGCGCTGCATGGCTAACTTTTGTGCTTCATCCCCCACGCGCACCATTGATGGCCAGACAAAAGCGTCATCACGCCCTCCCTCCATTGAAAAACAGTGTTTACCAAACTTTGCTTCATGGAATTCAAGCCGGCTGCTGAACAGAGGCTCACTGAGATATTGAGGTTCGCTAAGTGAACGAATATGTAGCGCCGCACTCTGCTGCAAACCGGTATTCTTTTCACCATGATCTTCCAGTAATACCCCACAAGTATGGGTATTCCCGACATCAAGTATCAGGTCAACGGGCACCGCTGGTGCAGTCAGTGCCTGCCCCACTAATTGAATTTCTGGCACTGAGACTTGAGTGCCAAGCATCTCAAGTAGATTAAGGAAATGGGCCTGATACTCAAATGCTTTCATCGCGCTGAGAAGCTCGTGTTTATTGCGCCCCTCTTGCTCAGTGGCATAGTGAATAAACACTTCACGCAACCAACCGTCTACCCATGTTTGATCGAGAAATTCACTGATTTCGTTATCGTGCCATGCGAGAGCAAAACGGGTGCCGTTGCAAACATCACTGGTGGTGGGCATCAGTTGGCTTGCCGTTTCATCGGTATGAACTTTGGTATCAAAAGCGATACAGATCCGGAAGGTATTTCCCGCCGTATCCGGTTCGACCAAACGCCGAATATGCACTCGCGCCCAGTTAGCCGGGCTATTGCTAAATGCATGTCCAGGGCTAAAACGCATAAAAGGCAGCGGCAACCAGAGGTTATTTAACACCTTAAGAGAGTGTTCAAGTGGGAAAGTGCTCTCAGGCTTAACAATCTCAGGTGTGCCACCATTTTCACCGGGTAGGACAAATCGGCTTAACTGCGGGTCATAGTCGAGGCGCAGCAGTGGGCCATTGACACTTTGGCGGACAAAACGTCCGCTGTGGGGATGAACTTCCACCGGCGTCAGGCCAAAGTCCAAAAACTGGATGCTGCTGTTTTTGACCAGAGTGACACTCGATTTATAGTCGATGAGGTTTGCCAGCATGGGATTATTTACTCACTTTAATAAACGTGATGGGGACAAGGGTGTCATCGGCGTAGCGCGCGGTGCATTGCGCCGCACCGGTAAGCCCCTGTGTACAAGTTACCTCTGGGAACGAGTAACGTGTCCCATCACTGCATTTAGCTTGGCCCCGACTTTTGATGACCAAATTGCCGGATTGCATCAACCCTAATTCAATGTCTGATTTACAGGTCACGTTGTCGCCATGAACAGTACGCACGGTGCCGGTCTTGTTGTTTATCTGATAACGCAGACTCGCCGGGCGGCCTGTTACCGGGCTTTTAATATCAATGGTCGCTCGCCACGTCCCTGTCAGAAATTTAGTTGACCCTGCTTTGACGGCATTCGCTGGAAGCACTAATGCATTTTTGGCGGGAACATGATTGGTAAGAGCATTGTTGGCAGGTTCAACTTGGGCCGTTTCTGCCACTTTGACCGGGGCGATGATGGCTGGAGTGGCAACTGTAGCGTACTGCAATGGCAATTTATTAACTGGAATGACGATATCTTGTGTGGGTACGGGAATGACCGCCTCACTCACTGTCTCTGGGGACTCTGGCAATATTGTCTCTTTGGTTAAATAAGAGGATGCCAGAAAAATAGTCACAAGCACGATGATCAATACCGTGATTTTCAGTAGGGTACGCTGCCAAATAGAGCGTATTTTAGACTGTGGGGGGATGGATGGTGGTAATTCATCCACTATCTTGGCCGCGGGTGGCGGTAAAAGTGGCGCTTCCCGCTGACTTAACGTGACGATAACCGCCTCGGGATCAACGATATCCTCCTCTGCCACAGCCAAAGGTTGCTCTGACGAAGGTTGCTCTAACACGGGTGGAATCTCATCGTCTACTTGAGGACAAACTCGCAGGCAATCAAACACATCTTCACGTGCTGAGGCATTCAGGTTAACAAAACCCCAAAAAGTGATAACGGGTTTATTATCAATTAGATATACATGTTGGCTGGCCGGAAATTGGAGAACCTTTATCATTAAGGAACCAAATAACTGAACAGCTATTTTCTCTGCTTGTAGGCAGCGCTGGCTTATCTCATAAGCCGCCACCAGACAGTTTTCCAGATAAACCAGTGCATCTTCACATTGCTGTTCACTGGCACATGCCCACGGCGTGATAGTTCCTTCCCGGGGGGTATACCAGTCCACTTTATCTTCCGCATCATTGCTCTGCGGTATTGCCAGGCAATCGAGAAGCATGTGCTGATTGCGCAGACGCAATGTTTCGCGAATCTGTAATGCCGCATCAAATATTGTCTGCCCGTTTTCACCCAATGCGATAAAATCATCCAGATAACCGCTGCGCAATATTATTTTTGCCACTTCATCAACCTTGCCTTTTAGACTTATTCACTCATTCATTCTGAGTTGTCTATTTTAACGGCTTTAGCAGCAAAAAAACGGTAAAGAGAACGCCCGAAGAGTGAACGAAAGTGTCAGGTAATAAAGCGATTGATTGACAGAAATAAACTTCCTTAATAAAGGAAGTTTAAATAGGAAGGAATGACTGAAAGAAATCTACACGCTAAAATTATAAACTTTTCCCGCAGAAGCAACATTCGACTGTCCTTCTGGGCTATACAAAGATGAATCCGAACCGGCTTTAACAACCACTTTGCTCAGGTTATTTGTTTTCTGCATATGCATATCGAGCAATATATAAATTTTCTCATTCAGCTCATTGGCCACTTTAACTTTCTGGATAATATGATTCCAGTAAGAGGACAATCTTGTATTCTGATGATAAGGTGCAGCCTGTTGTAGTATTATTTCCTGCTGCTTACGCAGTTCATCGTAATGACTGATTGTCGACAATAATTGGCTTTTGCTATCAGACACAATTTGCAGTGACACCGGGTTTATTTGTGTCCGCCTTAACTGATTCGCCTCCTCGATAAGAATAGCTTCTAGTTCTTCGAGAGATCCCTCCAATTTGAGCAGAATGGAGCGTAAGTTTTCCATTTTCATTTGTTTATTGCAGCTTATGAGAGTTGAAAGATGTCTTGTACCAAAGCCTGAGCAATTTGGTCACTGTCGAGGTCAAGTTCACCCGCGTCCATCGATGCCTGAATTTTAGCTAAACGATCGTAGTCGATATCACGAGAGTCATCGAGTTGTATCTGCTGGGTCAGCTTACTTAATTTAATTTGCGTACCGGAGCTTTCACCACTCTCAATATTCTGTGAGTTTAGCTCTCCTGTTTTTGCGCGCATTTTAAAATCCTGCTGAACATTAACAGGTGTTACTGATAGTGGGGGTTGTGTTCGGTCTATACTCATCATCATCCTCAACAATTCGTTTGTATTGCGACCTCGCGGTATAAATATACTATCGGTGGTTATCAAAAAAACTAAAATTTATTCTTCAAGGTTCATATCGACTTTGCCTTCCGAAGACACGACACCCGTCATTATTTTACCTGAACGCATTGTTATTCTTAAAGATTCCCCTAGTGCTGCATTGTCCAATGCTTTGCCTTTCGCTCGGATACGAAACCCCGGCCCGGTGGCGATAACTTCGACCGCCTGCCCTGACATGATAGCCCAGCGCGCCCGTAACTGATTTTGAAGCACGGGATTTCCCGGCGAGATAGAGCGAGTCGTTGTCTGACCAATAATATGTTCTTTGTTAAAAATCAGACCTGCAGGTAGACGCTCTAGCGAGCCAGTTCGGGATTCAATATCTTCAGATTGAATAACGACACCGGGCTTTATCGCGTGGCGTGCAGACCACCAAGTCCCTTGCGCCTGAACAGAGATCTGAACAAATTTACGCTTGTTCCCGCATTGGGCTATGACGCTTCTCTTTCCTGTCAGGCGCGTATTATTACCCGCAAGAGAAAGTTCAGGATTCGGACAAAGAGAGTCCAACTGCTCTGGAGGTGTAAGAATTTTTATGGTCTGAAGAACCGACGTATCCGCAGGTATTCCATTTTGAGAACTCACTAATGCTGTTATTTTTGCAGTCAATGACTCGTTTTCCGCAGAGGCAGCGAGTACCTTGAAACAGCAAAGAAATACTAATGATAAAATGAAGAAACCGCGCAAGAGAAACATGAAGTTCACTAACCTTAATATTATACAATCTGGGATGAAACTATTTATTATCCGTTTTCGCCAGTGAGCAGTATATGTCAGTCATTAAGTTTATTAACGTTCTAAATGCTGCAATTTATGACGACAATTCCATTCATAGATGATTTTAATTACCACAAAAAAATTCATCCTTTTAAATAAGGTTATTTTTGTCTTATCTTCGCAGTATAAAATTGAATCATTCAACCCTAGAATGCACGGCATTAATATTCATAGGGTAGAGGTCATTTTTTTCATGCTTGATAAGCTCGATAATGCATTCCGCTTCCAGCAAGACGCTCTAAGCTTATTAACCCAACGTCAGGACATATTGGCGTCTAATATCGCTAATGTCGATACACCAGGGTATTTAGCCAGAGATATTGATTTCTCACAGCAATTAAAAAATGCAGTGGATAGAAATGCACCTGAACATGGCCCATTAACTCTGGCATTAACGTCTGGAACACATATTGCTGGCGTGGCTCCGGCCATTGATAACAGCCAATTACTTTATCGAATTCCAGATCAACCTAGTGCCGATGGTAATACGGTGGATATGGATCGTGAACGTGTCAGCTTTGCTGATAACAGCATGAAATACCAATCCAGCCTAACAATTCTCACTTCACAAATTAAAGGCATGATGAGTGTCATCAATCAAGGTTAATTATCGCCATGTCAACATTCAGCATCTTTGAAATATCGGGTTCGGCTCTGGCAGCGCAATCAAAACGGCTTAACGTCAGTGCCAGCAACATGGCCAATGCAGACAGCATTGCCGGGCCTGATGGCCAGCCATACCGCGCCCGACAAGTTATTTTTCAAGTCAATAGCGCACCAGGGCAGGAAATTGGCGGCGTCCAAGTGAGTGATGTCGTGGAAAGCACTGAACCAGACCGCATGCTCTATGAGCCAGCCAATCCGCTCGCTGACGATAAGGGCTATGTGCGTATGCCAAACGTCAATGTTGTGAATGAAATGGTCAATACCATTTCCGCTTCACGTAGTTATCAGGCCAATGCTGAAGTCATTAATACGGCCAAATCTATGATGTTAAAAACATTGACTCTGGGTCAATAAGGAACGGAAAAATGGCTGTTTCACCGGTAATGAATGGAAGCAACGCAAGTGCGGCAAGTAGTGGAAACACTGCCGAGGATTTAACCAATAACTTTATGACGCTCCTCGTTGCGCAGATGCAAAACCAAGATCCAACCAACCCGATGGATAATAATCAGTTAACTTCCCAACTGGCACAGTTCAGTACAGCATCAGGCGTTCAACAGCTTAATTCGACGCTGAGTCAGGTGGGCACCCTTGTCACCAGTATGCAACAGATGAATGCTGCGGATTGGGTCGGTCGAAGTGTATGGGTTGAAGGTAATACGTCCGTTTCCTTTGAAGAAAATGGCAATAAAGAATTTGGCTTCAATATGGATTCTGACGCCGACAAAGTGACTGTCACTCTAACCGACGCGCAAGGCAATGCTTATTCTGCCGAATTAAAAGACATCAAAGCCGGTGTTAATAAATTTACGCTTGATGATCTCAGTGGTTTCCAACCTGCCGAACCACCTGCTGACGGTGGTGGGTATAAAGTCTCGTTCTCCGCATCAAATAGTGATGGCAATACTCCCAATATTGAGTCCCTGAAGAAAGCCAAAGTAGAGAGTGTTTCATTCTCAGCGACGGGTGCTGTATTGCAGTTGGGCTTAAATGGCAGCGCCACATTAGGTGAGGTTTATTCCATTGAGTAATCAGATTTCAATATTTCATTCTAGTATTCAGGAAAATTAATTATGAGTTTTTCACAAGGTCTTAGTGGACTGAGTGCAGCTTCACAAGCACTTGATGTGGTTGGTAACAATATTGCGAACTCCCAAACTGTCGGGTTTAAATCGGGTTCTATCGCCTTTGCCGACGTATTTGCCGGTTCACAAGTCGGTATGGGCGTACAGGTATCGTCGGTTAATCAAAACTTCAGTGATGGTGTTTTAGGTGCGGGCAGCAGCAGCCTTGATATGGGTATTCAAGGGAATGGTTTCTTCCGTTTAACCAATGAAGCCGGGCGCGTATTTTATAGCCGAAATGGACAATTTAAATCCGATGAAAACGGCTATATTGTCAATAACCAAGGTATGTTTTTAACCGGTTTTCAAGCTACCGGCACCCCGCCTGCTATTCAGCCGGGAGCGGCCATCGGTCAAATTCAGATTCCATCAGGACAAATGCCTGCTCGTGCCTCTGATGGCGGCACACTGAGCGGTAATCTGAACTCAGGTACTGAAGCAATAGACCAAACTGCCAATCCATTCGATCCTTCAGACAATAAAAGTTATAGCTCCATTAGTCAGGTAGATGCTTACGACAGCTTGGGGAATAAGCACACCATCAATATTTACTACGTTAAAACCGGTGATAACGAATGGAAAGCCTATTCCAGCAATGTCACCGCTCCAGAGCTAGATGCTAGTGGTGATCCGGTTTATCAGGAGCTAGCGCTGAATTTTGACACTTCGGGGCAACTGACCACGAATCCAGCAAAGTTGAATGTAAGAGGTGCAGCCTTTAATGGCGGCGAGCCACTGGATTTTGATTTGGATATGGCGGGTATGACCCAACAAGCATCGGATACGGCCATGGATAGCCCCACCACCACCGGTTATGCCCCCGGCCTGATGAATGGCTATGTGGTCGGTGACAATGGACAGATTATTGCCAGCTACAGTAACGGTCAGAAGCAATTATTGGGTCAGGTGGTACTGTCGAACTTCACCAACCCTGGTGGATTGTCTTCTCAAGGCGATAACTGCTGGTCTGAAACACCAGAATCAGGGCAGCCCGTCACCGGTATTGCTGGCACTGGGAATTTAGGCAATTTATATGGCAATCGCCTCGAAGCATCCAACGTTGATCTGAGCAAAGAGATGGTCAACATGATCGTTTATCAGCGCAACTATCAGTCCAACTCACAGACCATTAAAACCCAGTCTGAACTCCTTCAGATTCTGGCTAACCTCGGTTAACGGCTGACTTCTATGGATCGCGCAATCTATACCGCAATGGGTGCGGCTAACGCCGCCCTTAATCGTCAGGGTGTGGTGTCAAACAACCTGGCGAATGCCTCCACGACCGGATTTCGTGCACAACTTTCTGCTTTTCGTGCCGTGCCAGTTGACGGGCCGTCAGTTGCAACTCGCACATTAGTGACGGAATCGACGCCCTATCACGATGACTCGATGGGGACCATCAACCAAACGGGCCGCAATCTGGATGTTGCACTACCGCAAGAAGGTTGGTTGGCAGTCGAACTGCCAGATGGCGCAGAGGGATACACCCGTGCTGGCAACATCGAAATTGACAGTGAAGGTCTCCTGACAGTCAGAGGACTACCAGTGCTGGGTGATGGTGGTCCAATCAATGCACCGCCACAGGCAGAGTTGACCATCGCCCCCGATGGCACCATTACTGCACGCGGTGCTGGAGAGGAACCTTCCGCGCTGGCTCAGGTTGGGAGACTGAAACTGGTCAATGCCAAGCTTCAGGATCTGTACCACGGCGACGATGGTCTGTTTCATATCGCATCGACGTCACCCAATGCCGGACAGGCTCAGTTGCCTGCGGATCAGGATTTACAGTTAGTTCCCGGCGCACTGGAAAGCAGCAATGTCAGCCCAGTGAAGTCAATGGTGGACATGATTGCCACCGCACGCGGCTTCGATATGAACATGAGAGTCATCAGCGCTGTGGATGATAACGATAAGAAAGCCAACCAGCTACTGGCTATGGGGTAACCCCCGGCAAAGAGGAATTTCAGTATGATCCGTTCTTTATGGATTGCCAAAACAGGTCTTGAAGCGCAGCAAACCAATATGGATGTGATATCCAATAACTTGGCAAACGTCAGTACCAATGGCTTTAAGCGTCAGCGGGCGGTGTTTGAAGATTTGCTTTACCAGACGCTGCGTCAACCTGGCGCCCAATCTTCAGAGCAGACCACGATCCCTACGGGGCTGCAACTGGGTACAGGTGTGCGCCCTGTAGCCACCGAGCGTATTCATAGCCAAGGTAACCTGACTCAAACGAATAACAGCAAAGACTTGGCGATTGAAGGCCACGGCTTCTTTCAGATACAGATGACTGACGGCACAACAGCTTATACCCGCGATGGCTCTTTCCAGTTTGATCAGAATGGTCAATTGGTGACCTCCAGTGGTTATCCCGTTCAGCCCGCTATTACCATCCCGCAGGATGCGGATACCTTAACGGTAGGGAAAGATGGCATTGTCAGCGTCACTGTGCCAGGGCAAACCGCACCACAGCAGATAGGGCAGCTCACACTCAGCACCTTCATTAATGATTCCGGCCTCGAAAGCATTGGTGAGAATCTCTATCGGGAAACGCAATCTTCCGGTGCTCCCAATGAAACGACACCGGGCCTGAATGGAGGTGGATCCCTTCGACAAGGGTATATCGAGACCTCCAACGTCAACGTTGCGGAGGAACTGGTCAACATGATCCAGACTCAGCGCGCCTATGAAATTAATAGCAAAGCCGTATCAACATCAGACCAGATGTTGCAACGCCTGACACAACTTTGATAGCACCCATAAGTCCGGCCTCTGTTGTAAAAATGGGGGCCGATTTATGGCTGTTTTTGACCGCAGTGGATGAAATGAAAAACCAGCCTTGTTCCACCCTATCCGACATGAATGCTTGCCAGATATTCCCAAAGACTTTAATCCCAAAGACTCAACGCATCATACGGTTGTCTTCAGTGTCAGCGGTACTGGCGTTGTTTCTGACTGGATGCGCCTATATCCCTCATAAGCCTTTAGTCGATGGTGTAACAACGGCCAGCCCGGCGTCACCGGCAATGACCGTCGCAAATGGGTCCATTTTTCAAACCGGACAGGCGATGAGTTATGGCTATCAGCCGATGTTTGAAGATCGCAGACCAAGGAACGTCGGCGACACCTTAACTATTGTGTTGCAAGAGAATGTCAGCGCCAGCAAAAGCTCATCAGCTAATGCCAATCGAGGCGGTTCAACCGGGTTATCCCTTGATACTGTCCCCAGCGCACTCTCTGGATTGTTAGGCGGCGACCGTGCGAATACCTCCATCAGCGGCTCCAATGATTTTTCAGGCAAAGGTGGCGCGGCGGCGAAAAACACGTTCAGCGGTACGATTACCGTTACGGTTCAACAATTGTTAGAGAACGGCAACCTGAGGGTCGTCGGCGAAAAACAGATCGCGATTAATCAGGGTACCGAATTTATTCGTTTCTCCGGCGTCGTCAATCCACGCACGATCAGTAGCAACAACTCAGTGATATCTACCCAAGTTTCCGATGCACGTATTGAATATGTCGGGAACGGATATATCAACGAAGCACAGCAGATGGGCTGGTTACAGCGTCTGTTCCTTAATCTTTCTCCTTTGTAATGAACAGCCAATGAAAACTTCATTTCTCACGTTGTGTCTGAGCCTACTTTGTACTGGCTTGATTTTTTTTACATCGAAAGGCGCTCAGGCCGAACGAATTCGTGATCTCACCACCATTCAGGGGATTCGCAGTAACTCCCTGATGGGGTATGGGTTGATTGTCGGGTTGGATGGCACCGGGGACCAAACGATGCAAACGCCCTTCACCACCCAAAGCCTTAATAACATGCTATCTCAGCTAGGGATAACCGTTCCGGCGGGCACGAACATGCAGCTCAAAAATGTGGCCGCCGTGATGGTGACCGCTGATTTGCCTCCCTTTTCACGACCCGGCGAAAAGATAGATGTGGTGGTTTCTTCTCTGGGCAATGCGAAAAGCCTGCGCGGTGGCACGTTGCTGATGACGCCGCTAAAAGGTGTCGATAATCAGGTTTATGCCTTGGCACAAGGCAACTTGCTGGTATCCGGTGCGGGTGCGCAAAGTGGCGGTAGCCGGGTACAAGTCAATCAGTTAAATGGTGGGCGAATCAGTGGTGGGGCCACGGTTGAACGCGAAGTACCGCTCAACTTTGCAAACCAAAATGTCCTGCGGCTGCAACTCAATGACGAAGATTTCTCGCTGGCTCAACAAGTCAGTGATGAGATAAATCGCCGCTTTGGTGGTGCAACAGCCATGGCGGAAGATTCCCGCACGATTAAGCTTTTCGCCCCTGCCGACAGCGCGGGGAAAGTGCGATTCCTAGCGGATGTACAAAATATTCCCATTCGCGTTGGTGTCATGGACGCCAAAGTGATTGTTAACTCCCGAACCGGCTCCGTCGTCATGAACCGCTATGTTGCCTTGGATGCTTGTGCTATTGCGCAAGGCGATTTAACCGTTGAAGTCACGCAAACCAACGAAGTGAGCCAACCAGACACCCCGCTGGCAGGTGGACAAACGGTAGTGACGCCGAATACACAAATATCGATTCGCGATCAGAATGGCTCTTTGCAACAGGTGAAGACTAGCGCTGATCTCAATAGCGTGGTGCGGGCACTGAACAGTTTAGGGGCAACACCGAATGATCTGATGTCGATAATGCAATCAATGAAAAGTGCCGGTTGCCTACGCGCTAAGTTGGAGACCAACTGATGAGTAACGCACTCTTTTCTACTGGCGCAGCCTTTGATGTTCGCAGCCTCGATGCATTGAAACGTGAAGTTAAAAGTAACTCTCAAGAAGGGGTGAAAGAAGCGGCAAAGCAGATGGAGGGCATGTTTATTCAAATGATGCTCAAGAGTATGCGTGACGCTTCATTTAAAGACGGTCTGCTGCACAGTCAGGAAGCGGATATGTTTACCTCAATGTACGATCAGCAAATATCTCAGGATATTGCTGAGCAAAGCAAAATGGGATTTGCCGACTTGATGGTCAGACAAATGGGTGGGCAGCCCTCAATGACACAAAATACTGTGGGGGTGGCCCCCGCCCCATATAGCTTGAATATGGACGCCGTAAAGCGGCGAGAAACAACGACTCAACAAGTATCCCAGACAAATGAAGCCAGTCTATTGTCGCGCTTTAGCGGGGGTGTAGAAAAAAGCGCTGATTTTATTTCCCGCATGCTGCAACCCGCTATCACTGCTGCGCAAAAAAGCGGTATTCCACATCAACTGATTATTGCTCAAGCGGCACTTGAATCGGGTTGGGGAAATAAAGAAATCACGACAACAAATGGTAAACCAAGCCATAACTTATTTGGCATAAAGGCGACGTCAGATTGGAAAGGCGATACAACGGAAATAATGACAACTGAATATATCAATGGCACGGCACAAAAAGTGAAAGCCGCATTTAAAGTCTATCCATCATATTCAGATGCACTGTCAGATTATACTGCGTTGCTAACAAACAATCCGCGTTACCAGAATGTTGCGAAAGCTAATTCACCAGAGCGTGCAGCACATGCATTACAGTCCGGCGGTTATGCTACCGATCCGAGCTACGCCAAAAAATTAATTAACATCATTCAGCAGGTCAAAGGGAACATCCATCAGGGCGTGAATGCCTATAAAACGGATCTTTCTTCATTATTTTAGCCAATCACTGTTTAGTTAATTTTTTGACAACCGATAGTTTATATATGGTGCGAATTTTCCTACAGAATTTTCTTGAAGAGGTTCGTCAGTAAATTTTACGAATAATACAATGTCGGTGATTTATGAATCTGATTAATTTGGCTCAGAGTGGACTGAGTTCGGCACAATCTGCACTCAACGTCGTTGGTAACAATTTAAATAACGCCGTGACGCCAGGATACAGCCGGCAAAATATTATGTTAGGCCAAGCCGGGGGGAAAACCACGAACGTTGGTTTCTTTGGCTACGGTGTTCAAGTTAATGGCGTGCAGCGCGCTTACGATGGCTTTATTAATAATCAAGTGCGTGGCTCAATGACTGAGTTTATGGGGTTAAGCAGCCGTGCCCAACAACTTAGTCAGATAGATAATATGCTGGGTGACGATACCGATAATATTTCAGTCACCATGGGTAATATCTTCGAATCACTCAAAAAAGTGAGTAGTGATCCTGTCAGTGCAGCCGCTCGCCAAGGCGCATTAGGCCAGTTCAAGGCTATTTCCAATCAATTTAATAGCAACAGCAACACACTCAATGGATTGGAAAAAAGTACCAATACACAAATTACCCAGAGTGTTGCAGACATCAACGCCAGCGCCAAGCAACTGGCAAAGCTGAATCAAGAGATTGAAAAAATTCATGGTCAAACGGGTGACCTGCCTGCTGATTTACTTGATCAGCGCGACTCACTGCTCAGTGCGCTTAGTGAGCAAGTGGGGATCCGGGTCAATGAAAACACCACGACGGGTCGAGTCGATGTCACATTAGCGAATGGTATGCCATTGGTTAATGGGGACCGCGCCTACCAACTGGAAGCCTCCGTTTCTTCTGAAGACCCTTCTAAGACGGTTGTGTCCTACATCGATGCCGCAGGCAATAAAATGCCGTTGGATGAATCGAAAATGACCGGTGGGAAACTAGGTGGGTTATTTAAATTCCGTAACGAAGATTTAGTCGATGCCCGTAATCAGTTAAACCAACTCGCTTTGCAAATGGCGAATAAGTTTAATGAGGTTAACGCTAACGGTTATGACCGAGAAGGCAATGCCGGGGGAGATCTATTCAACATCGCGAATCCTGTAGCCTTAGCTAACCGCAATAATACCAGTGATGCCACTCTGGATATTAGCTATTCAGATATTAGTAGCGTCAAAGCTGAAGATTATACCCTCACCTATAAAGGCCCTGGTCAAAATGACTGGGAAGTACAAACTCGCGATGGCAGAACGATTACGCCCACCATTGGTAGCGCTGGTGAACTTGAATTTGATGGTATTTCGATTCAACCACAGGGCACGCCACAACCGAATGACAGCTTTGTCTTCAACCCAACAGCGGGGGTTGCATCAGGGCTCAGCGTTGCAATTACTGACGGCGATAAAATAGCAGCTTCAAGTTCATCTGATCCGTCCGATGAAAGTAATAATGAAAATCTTGAAGCCATGTTAGGCATTCAAAATATGACGTTGGTCGGTAATGCAACCTTGACGGAAGCTTATGCCAGCCTAGTCAGTTCTGTCGGTTCATCCATGACAGCGCTAAAAGCCGAAGCGACCACCACAACAAAGGTACTTGAGGCAGCGCTATATCAACAACAGAGTATTTCTGGGGTTGATATGAATGAGGAGTACATGAACCTACAAATGTATACCCAATATTATCAAGCTAATGCACAAGTGCTTCAGACAGCAACCACCCTCTTTGATGCACTACTCAGTATTAGATAACGTCCCATTCTACGGTGCCACCAGCAGTTTGATAAAAGATTAAGGAAATAGCGATGCGTCTCAGTACCCAGTATATGTATCAGAATAATATCAATAGCATGTCGAAGGCCATGACCGCTGGAAATGATATTTATACCCGGATGTCAGCCCAGAGAACCTTGCTAACACCTTCTGATGATCCTGGTGGTGCTTCACAAGCGATCATTTATCAAAATGCGCTGGCAAATATGCAGCAATTTGATACTGCGCGCTTGTACGCCCAAGATGCACTGCAACAGGAAGACAACACGCTCACCTCCATTGGTAACATCTTAACCAAAGAGTTAAGTGCGAAAATTGTTGCTGGCGGCAACGGTGCCTTTTCAGATGCAGATAGAGAAGCGTTGGCGACTGAATTACAAGGTATCCGCGATAACTTGTTGAATTTAGGCAACACCACTAATGGCAGTGGCCGCTATATTTTCGGTGGTTTTAAAACGGGAGCAGAACCTTTCCAAAAAGATGGCACCTACGTGGGCGGAGATACGCCAATAACCCATTTAGTTGCAGACAGCACCGAAATTCAAGTGAGCCATCTGGGTAGCGATATCTTTTTAAGTGGGAGCAGCAACGATATTTTCGCTGCATTGGATAACGCTATTGCAGCGCTAAATGAACCTATTGTCGATGACGCTGACCGTGAAGCACTGCAAAAAACACTCGATAGCACCAATATTGCCATCAAGAAAGGCATTGATAACCTCGGAAAAATACAGGCTGAGGTTGGAACCAGCTTACAGCAGATAGAATCGCTGGGGCTACGCTCGGATGTGCAAAAGATCAATATTCAGACGCTGTTACAACAAACTGTCGGCTCAGATATAGATACATTTATTACATTAACATCTCAATCGAAAATGTCGGAATTTGCACTCAGCGCTTCAATGATGGTTTTCCAGAGTATGCAGACAATGTCGATATTTAATATGTAGTATCAACATTGCAATATTTCGCATTAGCAGGATTATCAACCTGAATATTTAATAATCATTCTCATTATATTTCTGAGGTACATCTACAACAGTTCACTGTTGGTGATTAAGGATCGTCATGTTTAAAAAATTAAAAATATCCACAGCTTTATCTATCGTGATTGCTATTTTTGCACTGTTCCTCATGCTGATAACAGCGTTCAGTGTGTTACATGCCATTGCGAATAAGGATAACTTTAATCGTGCTATCATCGTCTCTAAAAATATAGAGGTCATGAGTGATGCCATCTTTAACCTTAATAGTGGGCTGGCGCATGTTAATGGGCTGATGTCACGCACAAGTCTTAATCGCCCTGTTAAGCAAGAATCTATTGATCGCGCCAAAGATATTCTCTCCCAAGCTAATATTGATATGAAAACCTTTATGTCAATGCCGTTTAGCTCACCAGAGGAAAAACAAGTCGCGATAGATTTGAGTAAACAGTTTGATCGGGTACTGAATTTATCTCTAGCAAAAGTTAACTACATCCTTGACCCGGCAAGTTCCCCCGATAACATTGACAATGAAATGCAAGAACGTGCGTCCTTAAGAGAGCAAATACAGCGTTACAGTCAAATTATCGACCAGCTTAATAACGAATATATTCAACAAGCCGAAAACGATTATTACTCGATGGTTACGATGGCCGCTATCGTGTTGGGCTGTTCAATCGTGATGATGTTCTTGGTTCGTATCTGGCTAAAACGTGTTTTGATATCACGAATGGCGCAAACATCTCAATCGATCAAAAAGATTGCTGCGGGCGATTTGAGTGAAGAAATACAAACTGGGGATGAAAATGAACTGGGCCTGATGTTGATTGAGCTGGAAAAAATGCGCACGTCACTAACCGAGGTTATCTCTGGTATCCGTGATGGTGTGAGCCATATTTATGGCAATGCTCAAGAAATATCACTGGGTAATAATGACCTTTCTGCACGTACCGAAGAACAGGCTTCAGCCTTACAGCAAACCGCAGCTAGCATGGAAGAGCTAAAAACCACTGTTCGTCAGAACGCGGATAACGCCCACACCGCACGCCAATTAGCAGAAAGTGCCAGCCTTAATGCTCGTAATGGTGGCGATGTGATGAGTAATCTCGAAGAAATTATGCAACAGATTACGCAAAGCTCACGCCAGATTGCTGATATCAACGGTGTCATCGACAGTATCGCTAATCAGACCAATATCTTAGCCCTGAATGCCGCAGTAGAAGCGGCCCGAGCAGGCGAACAAGGACGTGGCTTTGCCGTTGTTGCCGGTGAAGTCCGCAATCTGGCCAAGCGCAGTGCTGATGCCGCTAAAGAGATTAGCCAGCTAATAACCACTTGTGTTGCAAATATGAATACTGGTTCTCAGCAGGTTAATGTAGCGGGAACAGTTATGAAGGATATTGTTAATTCTGTGACCCAAGTGACAGACATTATGGGGGAAATCACCTCCGCTTCAGATGAACAAAGCGCGGGCATCAATCAAATTGCGCAAGCCGTTAACGAAATGGATCAAGTTACTCAACAAAATGCTGTCATGGTAGAAGAGGCAGCAACCGCAGCCAGCAGCCTGGAAACACAAACAGAAGCGCTGGATAACATCATTTCTGAGTTCGTTCTCAATCCATCTCTGCATAAAAATAGCGAACTAAGCAATACTCTAAAGCCGGTTCGCCCTAACCAAGAGATGCATAAAAAAGACTCAGAAGTGAATAAAAATGCAGTTGAGGCGCAGTGGGAAACCTTCTAAAAAGGGGTCAAAAAAGCATTAACGGCACTAACAAGTACCTTGGGTTATAATTTTTTTCCGTGATTGGTTTGTTCTAAGGATAAAATTGAAGTTCCGGATTGCGCATTATTGTATCGCCTTATCAGGCTATTTGATCTCGCATTAATCCTTAATAATGTCGTAAATTTTTTGTCGGCTGGATAATGTAATTGTGAATGGTATTTATACCCATAACGGCGTAGTAGAGAAAGATGAGCTATGGCCGAAATATGGCTTTATAGTTCGGCACGAGGCTCTGCGTTTACATGCCAGATTACCTGCCAGCGTGGAATTGGACGATCTTATTCAGGCCGGTGCAATAGGGCTACTGACCGCAATTGAACATTTTGAACCGAAGAAAGGTATTGCACTAAATATGTATATTACCCAGAAAGTACGCTGGGCAATGATAGATGAACTACGGGAGCGAGACTGGGTTCCGCGCAGAATTCGCAGTAATGCACGCGAAGTGGCATTAGTCATTCAACGCATTGAGCAAGAAAGTGGCACAGTCGCAATAGAAGCTGATGTTGCAGCAGGGATGGGCATTACATTACGTGAATATCAGCAAATTTTGGCCGAGACCAACACCAGCCAACTTTATTCTCTTGATGAGCTACAAGAAGAGTTGGCAGACAGTGTTGAACAGCCAGATACTGAACATGAAATGCTAAATCCTCTGCATGAATTGATGAAAGAAAACTTAACCAAGCATATCAGTCAGGAAATAAAAGCACTGCCGGAAAGGGATCAACTATTATTGAATCTTTATTATCAGCAAGATCTCAACATGAAAGAGGTTGGCATCTTGCTGAAGATTACGGAAACAAGAGTCAGTCAGTTACATAGTCAAGCCATTAAACGTCTGCGTGCCAGATTAGATTCTCGGCATAAATAAAATTATAGTAGACAATGAAAATTTTATGTAAATAAATATATTTATTAACTTTAGTGTTACTAGTAATTCTTAATTAAAAAATAGCACAGATTATTAATAGTTAATGAGATTAAAAGTTGAGCTTACAGAATAAAGCAGTTAGTATATAGAAAATGTTCCACACACTTCCAATTACTTTGAAATATTAGGTAAGATAAGTCGTCTCCGCTTGCTACTGTATTGTGTCAAATGAGACTGAGGTTGGTGAAGGAGTATTTTATTTATGCTGAGTAAGTATGATTAATCAGCTATTTTTCATAACGTTACAACCAATACGTTGGTAAAAATATCCCTATGGAAAAAGTGCTAATTTTCACCACTTCAATATCATTGCTTTAATTATAATGATCACATGTCAACAAATTAATTAACATTAATTTATTCTCTCATGTAGTCAGTGAGATGAATATGGTAACGAAATATGATTGAAAAAAATATTGACGAACAGCTGCAACGGATTCATGACATCAACTTGTCCTATTTGCTACTCGCCCAACAATTAATTAGAGAAGATAAGTTTGCCGCAGGTTTTCGCCTGGGATTGACTGAAGCAACCATTGATACTTTAAAGGAACTCTCCCTCCCTCAGTTGATAAAACTAGCATCAACCAACCAGCTCATTTGTCGCCTTCGTGTTGATAATGAAATTGTGATTGATAATTTGACTAAAGACTCCCGTATTGAAGCATTACAACAAATTCATACCGGCATCATTCTATCAACCAATCTGCTGAACTCGCTTTCTGAGCAAAATCTTACACCAACTTAAAGGAATTTGTGATTATGAGTGAAAAAAGTATATTGCAGGAAATCAAAGAAGTACAAATAGCCATGGAGTTGATTTCTTTTGGTGCTCGTATGCAAATGTTGGAAAGCGAAACGAGTCTCAGCCGCAGAAGATTATTACGCCTTTATAAAGAACTCAGAGGATGCCCTCCCCCTAAAGGTATGTTGCCTTTCTCGGAAGACTGGTTTATGGCATGGGAACAAAATATTCATTCATCTATGTTTTATAATATTCACCTTTATTTGCAAAAAACCGAACCCTGTCGGCCGATTGAAGCAACTGTAAAAGCTTATCGTTTATATCTGGAACAATGCCCACCTCAACCAGGTGAAAAACAAGTTCTTGGATTAACCCGTGCATGGACATTATTGCGGTTCATTAATTGTGGAATTATAGAACATACAGAATGCTGTATTTGTGGTGGTGGTTTTGTTGTAACAAGTGAACATTCAAAGAACCCATTTACGTGCAGTTTATGTAGCCCACCTTCTCGTGCAATTAAGAAATGTAAAACACCTGACTTACCATTGGAGAATACTTCCACAGTCTAACTAATTTGGCAGTTAAATATTCTTATCGTAAATAATAGTATCGGTTAAATATGATACGGCCACCCCGTGCGTGAAATTTATAAAAACCAAATATTTAGGTGAGATCAGGCATTAAATTATTAAGGAGTATATGTGCTAGTCATTATTGGTTATATGGTAGTCATTTTGACTGTTTTTGGCGGATTCAGTCTCTCGGGGGGGGAATTAGGCGCGCTTTATCAGCCAACAGAACTTTTGATTATTGGCGGGGCGGCCGTAGGGGCTTTTATTGTCGGTAATAACGGTAAATCGATAAAAGCGACGATTAAAGCCTTCCCCCATTTATTCAAAGGTTCACATTATACCAAAGCACTTTATATGGATCTGATGGCTATGATGTACTTACTGCTGACCAAAGGTCGGCAGAATGGGTTGATGACACTGGAAAGTGATATTGAAGATCCGCAGAACAGTGCTATTTTCTCGGCTTATCCACGCTTACTTGCTGATCCCATGTTGATGAATTTCATCGTCGATTATTTACGTCTGATGGTCAGCGGCAGTATGAATGCGCATGAAATAGAAGCATTAATGGATGAGGAAATCGAAACTTGCGAACATGAACATGATGTTCCTGCCAATAGTCTCAATGTCGTCGGCGATGCTCTCCCTGCTTTCGGTATCGTAGCCGCTGTTATGGGGGTGGTTAATGCCTTGGCCGCAGCAGACAGGCCAGCTGCCGAATTGGGCGAACTCATCGCGCATGCCATGGTAGGCACATTTTTAGGCATTTTGCTGGCTTATGGCTTTGTTTTACCTCTGGCCACGCTGTTACGTCAAAAGGGCAGCGAGCAAATCAAAATGTTGCAATGCATTCGGGTTACGTTGCTTTCCAGCATGAATGGCTATGCGCCACAAATTGCTGTCGAATTTGGCCGTAAAACCTTGTTATCGTCAGAACGTCCAACGTTTATTGAACTGGAAGATCATGTACGCGAGGTGAAATCCTCGGCAAATAGCAGCGCGCCGGATAGCGCATCATGAACAAACAGTCACAGCCAGTCATTATTGTCCGTAAACGCAAACGTGCAAAACATGGCCACCACGGTGGGACCTGGAAAATTGCCTATGCCGACTTTATGACAGCCATGATGGCCTTCTTTTTGGTTATGTGGCTGCTCTCTTCTTCTACCCCTTTGCAACGTGAACAAATTGCTGACTATTTTAGAATGCCGCTGAGGGTCGCGATATCAAATGGGGATCGATCCAGTTTAAGCGATAGCCCTATTCCCGGTGGGGGAGATGACTTAATTAAGCAAGATGGTGAAGTATTTAAGCAAACGTTAAACAAAATTGATAAGCAAAAAAGTGCAATGAATTTACTGCGAGCACATCAGAAACTGGAAAACTTAATTCATAACGATCCGCGGCTAAGTGATTTCCAATCAAATCTACGACTGTCTCTGACCGATGACGGGCTGCTTATCCAGATCATTGATAGTCAAGAACGTCCGATGTTCAAAATTGGCAGTAAAGAACTGGAACCTTATATGCGGGATATTCTGCTGGCATTAGTTCCGGTACTGAATGACCTGCCAAATAAAATTAGCGTAACAGGCCACACAGACTCATTACCTTACGCCAGTGGCGAAATGGGATATAGCAATTGGGAATTATCATCCGACCGCGCCAATGCCTCGCGACGCGCGCTGGTGTCCGGCGGATTAGCTGATAATAAGTTTTTGCGGGTCATTGGTACTGCCGACATGATGAATTTGGAAAATATGAATCCAAATGATCCTATCAACCGACGGATCAGCATTTTAGTTCTGAGTAAAAGTAAGGAAAAAGACATTCTGGAAGAGGATACCGTATTGCAGAGCGTGGCAGATAATCAAGGCAGTGAAAAGATAAAAAATGAATTGAAAATGATGTCTACCGGCGAAGCCACTCCGGCAAAAGTCGCGCCGATAGCCGAAGTTTTAGCTAATCCTACACAGGAAAAGGTTGAGCAAGATGGACATAAGTGATTTTTACCAAACCTTTTTTGATGAAGCTGATGAATTGCTCGCCGATATGGAAATGCATCTTCTGGAGCTTGATTTCGTTTCACCTGATAAAGAAATGCTGAATGCCATATTTCGCGCAGCTCATTCAATAAAAGGAGGGGCCGGCACCTTTGGTTTTACCGTATTGCAAGAAACGACACACATACTTGAAAACCTGCTGGACGATGCGCGACGTGGTGAACTGAGGTTAAACAGCGACATCATTAATCTGTTTCTGGAGAGTAAAGACATTATGCAAGATCAGCTTGATGCGTATAAATCCTCGCAGGAACCTGACCAAGACAGTTTCCATTATATTTGTACTGCATTGCATCAAATCGCTATGGAAGATAAGCAAAATAGCACTCCGGCGGAGGCACCACCACCACCGATACAACACCCTCCCCTTCCTACCGCGCTAGACTGTAATACACTGACGGTATTACTCAGTGCTATCCCTGAAGCAGACAAAACAGTCTTGCTTGAGGAATTAGCCAATCTGGGTGAAGTTATTAGTCAGCAGCAGCAAGGCGATGTATTGCAGGTTGAATTGCAGACCACAACATCGGCTGACGATATTCTCGCTGTATTATGTTTTGTACTCGAACCCGAGCAAATTACGATTACGGTGTCCCAGCCAGAACAAAATACTGCCACTGCGTTACCTATCATTGCGGCAACCCCCTCGCCTGAAAATAGTGTAGCAACGTCAGACGAACAGGCTTCAGAGACTCCCGTTAACTCGCCTGCTTCTCGGCCCAAACCCACACCTAAAGCTCCGGCGACAGAGTCAGGAAGTTTGCGAGTCGCTGTCGAAAAAGTTGACCAAATCATTAATCAGGTTGGTGAGCTGATTATTACTCAGGCGATGCTTTCACAGCTTTCAAGCTCTTTGGACCCTGCCCTGTATGACACGTTGATTAGCAGCATTGGTCAGATGGAGCGTAACGCCCGCGACCTGCAAGAATCAGTGATGTCTATCCGCATGATGCCAATGGAATATGTTTTCAGCCGTTTCCCACGTCTGGTCCATGACCTAGGGGGAAAACTGGGTAAAGAAGTTGAGCTGACCTTAAGAGGGGGGTCTGCTGAATTAGATAAGAGCCTGATTGAACGGATTATTGATCCCCTAACCCATTTAGTCCGTAACAGTCTAGACCATGGCATTGAGTCGGTAGATATCCGTCAAGCTAAAGGAAAGCCGGCCAAAGGTAACCTGACACTCTCTGCGGAGCATCATGGTGGCAGCATCGTCATTGAGGTTATTGATGACGGCGCGGGGCTTAACCGTGAAAAAATCTTGGCTCGCGCGCAATCGCAAGGATTAGCGATCAGTGATAACTGGAGTGATGAAGAAATTTGGATGCTGATTTTTGCCGCCGGTTTTTCTACGGCCGAAACAGTCACAGATGTTTCAGGGCGTGGTGTTGGCATGGATGTGGTACGCAGAAATATCCTAGCCATGGGAGGACATGTCGAGATCCATTCAGTTCAGAATAAAGGCACCACCATTCGGATTATTTTGCCGCTAACATTGGCAATACTGGACGGTATGTCGGTACGCGTCGGAGCTGAAATCTATGTCTTGCCACTGGGAACGGTGATGGAATCACTCAAACCCTCTGAAAATGCGCTGTACCGTATGGCAGGCGATGAAATGATGCTGCAAGTACGAGGAGAATATTTACCGCTGATCGAATTGCATCAAATTTTCGATATTGAGAGTGATTCAACACTGCCTAATGACGGTATTGCGGTGATTTTACAAAGTGCCGGTTGCCGCTATGCATTGTTGGTCGATCAGCTCATTGGGCAACATCAAGTCGTCGTGAAAAACCTTGAACTTAACTATCGTAAAGTCCCTGGAATATCTGCGGCAACCATTTTGGGTGACGGCAGCGTAGCATTAATTCTAGATGTTGCGGCTTTGGCGACACTGTGCAAAAACAAAACAGTCACAGAAAAATAAAATTAACGTTTATTGATTAAATGAGGTAATTCAATGCATTTATCTGGAGCAGAAAAACATTTTGGCGATCAAAATGCCGGTCACGAATATCTAATATTCGCCCTAGGAAAAGAAGAGTACGGTATCGAAATCCTTAAGGTTCAGGAGATTCGAGGGGTTGATCGTGTTACCCGTATTGCTAATACGCCTGATTTTATTACTGGGGTAATGAATCTTCGCGGCGTTATCGTTCCTATCATTGATCTACGAATCAAATTTCAACTGCAATCAGCAGAAGTAAATGATAACACCGTCATCATCGTTTTAAACTTGGCCAATCGCATTGTCGGTATTGTAGTCGATGGGGTTTCTGATGTTCTGGCATTAAATACTGAACAAGTAAAGCCCGCACCGGACTTCTCTGTCACCCTCTCAACAAAATATTTATTGGGTTTAGGCGCACTTGATGATCGCATGCTTATTTTGGTTGATATAGAGAAACTGCTTAACAGTGAGGAAATGGAAATCGTTGAGCAAGTTGCTGATGCCAGCTACCCATAAAATAATGCCAGAGACGCTTATCCTGTTACGGAACTCTAAAAATGTCGCAACCTAAATAATAGAGCGGCACAGAATAACCTATTTTATTTCATTGTATTATCAACGATAACTCATTGAGTATTAGAGTCATTATTAAATAATTACTATTAACAGCAGAATTACAAATCAATAAGGATCGTCATCGTGTTATCTAATATTAGCGTTAAAAAGATGGTGAGGTTCTATCTTTATATCATTGCCTTTCTTTTTATTGTCATTGCCGTATTGAGTGTAAGATCATCGAATATCTCGCGAGAAAATTTTGACAATACCCTCAGTCAACATAGGCGGGTGAAGTTATTAGATCAGGCAATGTATAAACTGATGGATATGCGAGGCGATATTCTCACGATGAAAATGGAGAATATGACAGGTGAAGGGCCGAATCAGCGCTTGATCAATGTAGTGACAAACAATAACAAAGCAGTGCGGACAATTGTTAGCCAATGGGTAAGTGAGCCAAAATCATCACCTTATGCACAAGAATTATCAGAGAAAAGCAGTGTACTCTTTCTGAAGATTCTCGACAATTTTATGCTACAAATTAATAATCAGCAGATAAGTGCCGCGATTATCAATGATACTAATGCGCTGATGGTACAACTTGAACCACTACTCACTGAATATTTAGATCTCAGTGGCAGCGTGATGAATGAATATGATATCTATGCCGATTATTTACATAATACGCTGTTGATCACGCTAGGTACAATTAGCCTATTCTTTGTCGTGCTCTATTTCTCTCTGTTGAGATACATCACCCGAAACATACTTAATCGTCTCTCTGAAGCCTCACAGATTTTTGCTGAAATAAGTATCGGTGTGTTGTCGAAGAAAGTCCCCCAGTGTGGCACTAACGAGATTGGTAAACTCTTTGCCAACATTGAAGCTATGCGCGAGTCACTGGCTAAAATAATGAGTGGCGTAAAAGAAGCTGTCATTAATATCAAACATAACTCGGTGGAAATTGCAGAAGGCAATAATGATTTATCTTCGCGTACCGAAGAGCAAGCCAGCGCCTTACAAGAAACTGCGGCCAGCATGGAACAAATCAAAACCACGGTTGAGAATAATACCGCACATGCCCATGAAGCAAATAAACTGGCAACAGATACCAAAGAGATGGCTGATAGTGGCTCCATTGTTATGGTTGATGTGGTGCATTCAATGGATACCATTGCCAGCCACGCCAATCAAATTTCCAATATAATTAAAGTGATCGACGGTATCGCGAGCCAGACCAATATTTTGGCACTCAATGCCGCTGTTGAAGCCGCTCGAGCCGGTGAACAGGGTCGTGGGTTTGCCGTCGTGGCAACCGAGGTGCGCAACTTGGCGCAACGTAGTGCTGATGCCGCAAAAGAGATCCGCGGCTTAATCGAGCGCTCAGTACAGGATACTCAAGCAGGTAGTAAGCGCGTAGACAGTGCAAAAAATACCATGTCTGAAATGGTGGCAATGGTCAGTAAAGTCAGTGAGATTATGCAGGACATTACCCAAGCATCTGAAGAACAGGCGATGGGTATCCGTCAGGTGGCAGTCGCTATTAATGAAATGGATATTGTAACGCAGCAAAACTCAGCCTTGGTTGAAGAGTCTGCCGCTATCACTAGTTTAATGAATGAACAGACCACAATACTAGAAGATATGGTGTCGGTTTTCCAAGTTGAAAGTGAGCAGCACCACGCATAATTTTTATCAATCAATCGTTCCAAAAAAGCGGCAGAATTTTCTGCCGCTTTTTTTATGGTTTTTTCACTACGGTACATTTGGCCTTTAACTGATAATGAGTTCGTTGGGATTATTTTGTGGAATAAACATAAACCGAATATTATGGGTCTATTGATTCAAGGGTAAGATAACGGGAGTCGGGGAGAGAATCACTTTCATTTCAATCTTATTATCGAGGGAGAAATAGAATTCCGCAGACTCTTGGTTCATTATCAATTCAATACAGGGTATTTCTCCCGTATAGTGACCCACGACACTTCTAATCTCTTGTTTTATTTGATTCATCACATCATCAAGTAATACATTGCTCTCATCATTAATGACTTTCATTACATATCCTCTTGAGTGACCAGCCAGAATAAGCCATGTCAATAATATTGGGTGTTCTTTACTTTATATATTACCACCTTAATAATATAGATTTCGTGATATATATTTAAAACTTATCAATTACCCCCTAACAAATCAACACAGTAAAATAACACTGAATCCAAGAGATAATTAATATCATTGCTCCAATATATAATCAGACGGATATTATAGATAATAAAAAAATCCCCCCAGCCTATAAAAGCTGGGGGGATTTAAGCCCAAAAAATACGGTGAGCTAAGGGGACTTCAGGACAATTAACGTAGCAGGGATAATACGTTTTGTGGAACCTGGTTCGCCTGAGCCAACACGGTGATACCGGCTGATTGCAGGATATTTGCACGGCTCATATTAGAGACTTCAGAAGCAAAGTCAGCATCCAAAATACGTGAGCGAGACTCGCTCAGGTTATTTACTGTGCTGTTCAAGTTACTGATAACAGAATCAAAACGGTTTTGAGCAGCACCTAAACTAGAGCGCAGTTTATCTACGTTTGCCAATGCATCATCGATAGTTTTTAATGGCGCGCTGGTTGCCGCAGCGATTTGGTCGTCAGTTGCCGCAGCGCCTTGAGTAAATGCAACACTCGCAGGTACAACTGGTGGACCTGCATCTTCAGCTGTGAAGGCCGCATCCAGTTGGATGGCAACCGCAGTACCATCTGCTTCTTCACCGATAGCGATGTAAGTAACCTTGCCATCTTCGTCGGTCAGTGTAGAGATAGTCCCTTTGCCACCAGCACCGAAAGCTTCAGTTTCCATAGCAGTAATAGCAGCTGCATCTAAAGTGACGCTAACTTCATTAGCGCCATCTAGGCCACTAACGGTCATACCCGCTTTAACACTACCCACCGTAAAACCACTATCATTAGTGATCGCAAAACCATCCATGCCTAAGGTTTCTGCATTCATCTGAGACAGTTGGATATCAATGGTTTGGCCATCGTTAGAGCCGACTTGAATGCTCAAAGTCTGATCTTTGCTCAGTACTTTTACACCGTTAAATTCAGTCTGTTCAGAGATACGGTTGATCTCAGCCAGACGCTCATTGATTTCGTCCTGGATTGACTGACGGTCAGATTCAGAGTTGGTACCGTTCAGTGCTTGTGCAGTCAAACGACGGATATTCTGCAAGTTATCGTTAACTTCGTTCAGTGCGCCTTCAGTGGTCTGAGCGATAGAGATACCGTCATTGGCATTACGTGATGCCTGTGTCAAACCGTTGATGTTGGCAGTAAAACGGTTGCTGATCGCCTGACCTGCAGCATCATCTTTCGCGCTGTTAATACGCACACCAGAAGATAAACGCTCGATTGCAGTTCCCAGTGAGGACTGAGATTTATTCAGATTATTTTGTGCAACTAAGCTCAGTGAGTTGGTATTAATGACTTGTGCCATGAAATTTCTTCCTCATATATTGATAATGTATTACTGCAATTTCTTTGCAATAGATAATGCGTATTTCGTTCGCATATTAAATACATCGGCATAGGAAAAATTCTCTAAATAGCTTAATGCATTTTTTTTCAAAATATTTAAACCGTTTACGCACTAACTTTAATTTCTTCATAACGTCATCAATTCATCCAAATGGCCATCAATTGAAATGGCACCATAAGTGTCGTCAATTGTACGGTTAGAAAATTTCATCTTAGAAATATTCCTATTTATTTTTAATCCTATTCGATGAAAAGAGGTAGAGATTGTTTTTTTGTGGCGATGGAGTTGATGAGCAAGTGACAAAAAATTAAACTTAATACTATTAACACCGATATTTAATAGTGAAGTGTAATGACAATTACATAAATTCTATATAGGAGAATTAAATGGCTTCCTTATCATCATTAGGTATCGGTTCAGGAATGGATACTGCCACTATGCTTGAGCAGATCAAAGCCGGTGAGCAGACCCGTCTGAAACCCTACACCTTGATGCAAACCAGCTATAAAGCAAAAGTGTCGGCATGGGGGCAAATATCCAGTTCACTCTCTGCATTGCAGAGCAGCGTTAAAAAACTGACTTCTGAAGCTTTTAATACCTTAACGGTCAGCAGCAACAAAGCGTTCACCGCAACGGCAACTAGCGATGCCACTGCTGATAGTCATTCAGTAAGCATTTCGCAACTTGCCACAGCACATAAAATTAAGACCGAAGGTTTTGAGAGTGCAGATGAGCTACAAGGTGATAAAAATGGTGGCATACGTACGATTACCATCAGCACTGGCGATGGTAAGAGCACCACTGTTGAGCTGAAAGATGACGAAACCTCACTCAACCAAATCGCTAAAGCAGTTAACAAGTCAGATGGCAATGTTGCGGCGTCTGTACAGCGTACCGATGATGGCTATCAACTGGTCTTCACCTCAAAAAGCACGGGCAGCGAAGGCAAGATGACCGTCAGTGTTCAGGGCGACGATGCCCTCAGTGACGTACTGGATTCGAGTAAGGGCATGCAGGAAGTGACCGAAGCTCAAGATGCGAAACTCAAAGTTGATGGCAGCGAATATACCCGCTCAACCAATAACATCTCCGATATTATTACCGGGGTGACGTTGGTACTGAAAGAAGTGTCGGAAAAAGACGACGCGGGAGAAAGTAAATCAGAGCAGATGACACTGACCAGAGACACATCAGCCATCAAATCCAGTGTTAAAGATTTCGTTGAAAAGTACAACGCGCTGCTCAAGATAACATCAGCCGCCAGTAAATACGTCCCCAATGAGACCTCAGGACTGTCAGATTCTGATGTCGCGACACAGAATGGGCAAAATGGCGCCCTGATGGGAGATAGCACCTTACGTGGCATGGTCAATGATATTCGTTCTTCAGTGAACAGTGTTTACGGTGACCCAGCGTCGGATTACAGCGCACTGGCTGATTTAGGTATCAAGATTGATGCCGCTACCGGCCAAATGACGCTCGATAGTACCAAGTTGGATGCCGCCATTGCCGATAACCCAGATAGCATCGCTGATATGTTCATGGGCCGGGGCGAAAATGATGGGCTAGCAACATCATTGAACAGCATCATTACCGAATATATCGGTGACACAGATAAAAAAACCGATGGGATCATTAAGACATCAACGGATGGCCTTGATTCACAGGTCAAACTGATGGATGCCCAGATTGAAAAAACACAAAAGTTAATTGACGCCCAGGTTGAACGATATCGGGTACAGTTTCAAAACCTCGACTCAACCATGTCAAAGCTAAACAGCATGAGTAACCAGCTCGCATCCATTTTAGCAACAATCTAAGTTTTTATTTATTCACTACTGGCCGGAGGTATTTACCTCCAGCCCATTCATGACGGAGTCGATATGTATTCAAATCCGGGAAGTAAAGCCTACGCCCGAATTGACTTAGAGAGCCAACTGGCAGGCGCATCACCTCATCAATTAATTTCAATGCTGCTGGATAGCGCATTAAATGCCGTATTAAGGGCAAAAATTCATTTTGAAAATGGGAATATCGCCAAGCGTGGTGAAATGATCTCTAAGGCTATCAATATTATTGATAATGGCTTGCGAACATCATTGGATCACGAAAAAGGTGAACATATCGCACAAGAACTTGAGAGTTTATATGACTATATGTCACGTACGCTTCTTCAAGCTAATTTACGCAACTCTCCTTCAGGACTGGCAAGCGTTAGTGAAATACTGACAAATCTTACCACGACATGGAAGGAAATCGAACCTAAGGAAAAGTAGACTTAAAATGGTTAATTCACTCTCAGTAGATTATGAAGATATTTATAAACTAAATTTGAACCTACTCGATATGGTCAAACAAGGAAAATGGGAAGAGTTTATCGAATTGGCAGAGGTCTATATTAGCTCATTGCAAAATGTCATCGAAAAACGCCCTGTTGAGATGATACAAGAAGATAAAAAAAATCTACGTGTGATTATAACCAGCTTGATTGAGA
The DNA here is from genome assembly GCF_044905075.1 of Yersinia vastinensis. Lineage (NCBI taxonomy): Bacteria > Pseudomonadati > Pseudomonadota > Gammaproteobacteria > Enterobacterales > Yersiniaceae > Yersinia > Yersinia vastinensis. The sequence goes on along the minus strand of NZ_CP173260.1, from coordinate 776,011 downwards.
ATGAAGAGGAAATAACCAGGGTGCTTAAAAATCGCCTAGACGTATTGAGAAAAGATATGTCCTCTCTGCATCGTGGGAATAAATGCAGTAGAGCATATTCGTCACAATACACCTCAGCTTTCCATTAATGCTAGGACAGGCTATTTTAATCATGAAAATAGCCCTCAATCTCATCTGATGCGTTGGTGACACCAACGCTACCGATGCTTTTCACCGCACTCTCTCACGACAATATCTATTCTTTTATCCAAACCTGATCGACAGATGACTAACGATAAATAATCGTCAGTTGATTGCTTACTACATTAAGAGGCGGTAACAGCTGTCCCTGACTGTTGACGGAATAAATAAAATAAAAAGGCCCGCGAGAGGTCAGCTCACTATCAATTCTTTTTTGCCCAGATAATGAGTCCAATAAAATACATTTATGCTGACTACACAACTTTATCTGTAAACCCGGAGGTGGCGCTGAGAGTAACTCAATACGCCAGGAAATTTGCTGTAATTTCGCATTAGCAGGTAGCATCGGTGTCAGGGGGCGGCTGGCCAATATTTGCCCACCGACACTAATAACGCCCCCAGCGCTACTACCACTCCATGAACCACTGATGGCCGCGGCTACCAGCGGAAAGAGGGTCAAAGACAAAAATATTAATGCTGACAATTTCATTCTTTACCCCCAATGATATAAGACATTCGCACGGTACGGTTATTGCTGATTTCCTGATTAGACAGCACCGCCAGTTGCGGGAATGCTCGACGTAGGAAGCGTGATAGCATGAATCGGAGAGGTTGATTCACCAGCACCACCAATGGTGCGCCAATAGCGCTTTGTTGCAAGATAGCCTTCTCGGTTTGCTGCATGATGTTCTGTGCTATACCGGGTTCGATAGCGCTGCCACTTTGTGTGGCCTGAATCAGTAGCCGTTCAAGATTAAGATCCAAGCCGATCACTTGAATTTCATCATCACCCGGGAACCATTGCTGAGTAATCGCCCGCCCCAATCGGATGCGTACTTGTGTCGTTAATTCATCAGGATCACTTTGGATACCGGCATATTCGGCAAGCGTATCGATGATGGTTCTAATGTCACGAATGGAGATGCTTTCCGCCAGCAAGTTTTGCAACACTTTATGGAAGGTGGTGAGCGAGATAGTGCCCGGAATAAGATCTTCGACTAATTTCGGCATGTCTTTTGTCAGTCGCTCCAACAATTGCTGAGTTTCCTGACGACCAAACAGTTCATCGGTGTGCAGTGAGATCAAATGATTCAGGTGTGTGGCGATAACCGAGCTGGGATCAACCACGGTATAGCCTTGCGCCTGCGCCTGTTCGCGCAGCACTTCATCAATCCACACGGCCGGTAAGCCAAACGCCGGATCCTTGCAAGCCACTCCCGCCAGTTCGCCTTCGGCACAGCCGGGGTTAATCGCCATCCAGCGTTCTGGCTGCGTTTCTCCGCGACCAATTTCGACCCCTTTCAATAAGATACGATAATCCGTAGGGGCCATATCCAGATTGTCGCGGATATGGACAGGAGGAGGAAGAAACCCCATCTCCTGAGCAAATTTCTTACGGATACCACGGATACGGGTTAATAACTGGCCTTTTTGCTCGCTATCAACCATCGGTATCAGCCGATAACCCACTTCTAAACCCAGTACATCTTCATGTTGAACATCAGACCAAGAGGCTTCGGTAACCTGTGGCTCTGCTTTTGTTGCGGTTTTATCGTCCTTGTTCGCGGCACGCTTGGTTCCGGCAGGATTGGCTAACTGATGACCTCGAATCCACCATGCCAGTCCCAGTAACCCGGCGGTAAACACCAGGAAAACAAAGTTGGGCATGCCCGGGATAATACCGAATAGCCCGGTTACACCGGCTGCCAAGACCATTACCCGCGGATTATTAAACAGCTGGCTGACCATCTGCTCGCCCACGTCCTGATCAGTGGCAACCCGAGTCACAATGACCCCCGCAGCCGTGGAAATAACCAGCCCTGGAATCTGTGATACCAAACCATCACCAATGGTCAGCAAGGTATAAGTTGCCCCGGCCTCTGCAAACGACATGTCGTGCTGCATGATGCCAATCATCAAACCGCCGATGACGTTAATCGCCATAATCATTAAGCCGGCAATCGCGTCACCACGCACGAACTTACTGGCACCGTCCATTGAGCCATAGAAATCAGCTTCTTGGGTAACTTCACTACGGCGACGTTTGGCTTCTTCTTCGCCAATAATTCCGGCATTCAAATCAGCATCGATCGCCATCTGTTTACCCGGCATACCATCAAGCACAAAGCGGGCACCCACCTCAGCAATACGCCCTGCCCCTTTGGTTATCACCATAAAGTTGATAATGACCAAAATGATAAACACGACAATACCGATGGCAAAATTGCCGCCAACCAGAAAATGTCCAAAAGCATCAATGACCTGACCGGCAGCCCCATCACCAGTATGACCATTCATCAGAATAATACGTGTCGAGGCAATATTTAGTGCCAGACGTAATAAGGTGGAAAACAGTAGCACGGTAGGAAATGCCGAGAAATCCAACGTATTCTGCGTAAACATGGCGACCATTAATATCATTAGGGAAAGTACGATATTAAAAGTAAATAACAGATCCAGAACAAAAGCGGGCAACGGCAATATCATCATTGCCAGAATAGTCATGATTAATACCGGGCCTGCCAGTATTTGCCATTGCGATTGCTTAAAATCGGGTAACCGTAATTTGGTGGCTAAATTTGCCATCATTCTTGACTCTCTTGTGCAAAGTCCAGCGCGACAGGCACTGGAAGATTCTCTGGTTTTTTCGGCAGTACACCACTGCCTTTTCGCCAGCGTTTGACGCTATAGACCCAGGCCAGTACTTCTGCGACGGCACCGTATAACTCCGTTGGAATCTGCTCACCTATCTCACAATGGCGATACAGAGCACGTGCCAACGGCGGTGCTTCAAGCATAGGAATACCGTGCTTCAACCCTTCTTCTCTGATACGCAATGCAATATCTCCGGCACCTTTAGCCAGCATCGTCGGGGCCACCATGCCCCCCTCTTTGTAGCTAAGAGCGATGGAGTAATGTGTGGGGTTGTTAACTATCACATCAGCATGAGGAATATCGGACATCATGCGCTGACGTGCAGCAGAACGTTGGAGCTGTTTTATTCGCCCTTTTACGTGGGGATCGCCTTCTTGCTGCTTAAATTCATCACGTATTTCCTGGCGGCTCATGCGTAATTTTTTAAGATTACTCATGATCTGATAGAAAACGTCATAACCCACCAATGGAATGAGCGCTAAAATAACCGTCAACAAGCAGCCGGAAATAATGGCTCCGGTATCCTTTAATGCAATAGCGACCGGTTGATGAATCAGCTGAATCATCTTGGCTTTGTTACTCAAAATAAAAATGGCGCAGGCAGAACCCACCAACGTCACTTTTAATACGCTCTTCAATAACTCAGACACAACTTGTGTCGAAAACATGCGTTTGAATCCTGATAAAGGATTCAAACGCTTGAGATCCACCTTTAAAGACTTACCACTTAAATTCAATCCACCTAATAACATCGGCGATGAAATACCGGTAATAAATAAGCCAAGCAAAATGGGCAACACCGAGAAAATGGCGGCTTTAAAAATGCCATGGCTACGGATAAGCATCGTCTTGCTATCCAGTACCAATAACCGGTCAAACATTAGTCCGTTGTGCAGCAACCGAGCCAGCATGCCGATAACATGACTACCGCCCAGCAAAATAAGCAGCCATCCCACCAATAGCATTAACAGTGAGGTTAATTCCTTAGATCGCGGAATCTGCCCCTCCTCACGGGCTTTCGATAGCTTATGGGGGGTGGGTTCCTCTGTTTTTTCTACATCACTTTCTTCGGACATGACTTTTACTAAACATATTGCCGCACGGGCTAACTGACATCATAGGAGAAATTAAAACCCCAGCGTTTCGAGCAAATCATCAACCTGATCCTGTGTGGCAACAACTCCTGCACCGGATTGATTAATCTGAGGGCCATTTTTCAAATTGTCGTTCTTGTCATCAAGGGGTGATGCCGCCTCTGGCATATTCTCGACCAATACTTGAATCAGCTCATTCTCAACACTTTCAATTAGCTTCATCATGTTTTGAATCACCTGACCAGTGAGGTCCTGAAAGTCCTGAGCCATCATGATTTCCATTAATTGCTCATTGGTTTGACGAGTAATTTTCGGTGTTTCATGCAAAAAATTACGGGTATCAGTCACCAACTCTCGGGCCATCGGTAATTCAATCGGGTCCTCAAACCAGGCATCCCACCGCGCGGTCAGTGCCGTGGCTTTCTCACCTAATTCATCCTGAAGAGGGCGGGCAATCTCCACGCACGTCAATGCGCAATCCGCTGCCTGTGAGGTTTTCCCCACCACATAACTTAAGCGGTCACGTGCATCAGGAATAGCTTCCGCGACATCCATAATGGCGCGATCCAAACCGAAGTTAGCCATGCTATCCCGTAATAACCGGGTGAGATGACCAATGCGGGAGAAAATATCCTTAACGCTATCGTTCGATTGCTTGTTGGGTGTTGTATTCATGGCTCACCATCCAAGTTTTTCAAATATTTTGTTGAGCTTCTCTTCCAACGTGGCCGCAGTGAAAGGCTTAACAACATAACCATTCGCGCCAGCCTGCGCTGCCGCAATGATATTTTCCTTTTTCGCCTCAGCGGTGACCATCAACACCGGAATTTTGTTCAGATTTTCATCTTTGCGGATTTCAGAGAGCAATTGCAGGCCATCAAGGTTAGGCATATTCCAATCGCTAATCACAAAATCAAATTTAGATTCACGTAATTTATTTAATGCATCTTGGCCATCTTCCGCTTCATCAACATTCTTAAAACCAAGATCCTGAAGAAGATTTCGGACAATGCGGCGCATGGTGGCGAAGTCGTCGATGACCAAGAAACGCAAATTTTTATCTGCCATACTTTTATCCTATGAAAGTAAAATGCACCCAATGAAGGGTGCTTAATGATATGAAAAGGGAATGAATTAAATTCGACGTGCCTGCCCGACAACATTACTGAGTATGTGTTGGCTTATATCTTCAAGATCGACAACTTCACACGCCGCTCCAGCAGTAATCGCTTCACGGGGCATACCGAATACCACACAGCTTTTTTCACTTTGAGCCAAGGTATGCGCTCCCGCTTTGCGCATCTCTAATAAACCCTGTGCGCCATCACTGCCCATTCCGGTCAAAATGGCCCCTACTGCATTTTTCCCAGCAGACTTTGCAACCGACCGGAACAACACATCAACAGAGGGCCGATGGCGGTTAACCGGTGGTAACTTATTCAATTTGATATGGTAATTCGCGCCACTGCGGATGAGTTCCATATGCAGATCCCCCGGCGCAATGTAGGCATGTCCCGGTAAAACGCGATCGCCATCTTCACCTTCTTTCACCGCAATTTGGCACAACGTGTTCAGGCGCGCGGCAAAAGAGCGGGTAAACCCGGGTGGCATATGCTGGGCGATAACAATACCTGGGCAGGTCAAAGGCATAGGGATTAATACTTGCCGTAACGCTTCGGTACCACCAGTGGATGAGCCGATAGCAATGATTTTTTCACTCCCCACCAATGGAATAGAGAGGGTTTTAGGGGCATGGGCTTGTCGGTCACTGCGCTTAACTTGCACTTTTGACGCCATACGGATTTTTTCTGCAATAATTTCAACGTATTGCATCATTCCGTCTTTAAGCCCCATTTGAGGCTTAGTGACAAAATCCACAGCGCCTATTTCCAAAGCACTCAGTGTTATTTCGGATCCCTTGCCCGTTAACGATGAGACCATAATGACCGGCATAGGACGCAGACGCATTAAACGTTCCAGAAAATCCAGACCATCCATGCGCGGCATTTCTACGTCCAGAGTCAATACGTCGGGGTTAAATCGTTTAATTAAATCTCGGGCAATGATTGGATCTGGCGCGGTGGCGACCATTTCCATATCAGGTTGCTGATTAACAATATCACTCATGATGCTGCGTATCAGCGCCGAATCGTCAACACAAAGTACTCTTATCTTATTCATAATTTCTCTTGAGCTAGGTAATACACTGACTGACCACGCAGACGGAAAGGCCCATTCATATTGTTAAAATGCTCAGAATGGCCAGCAAATAAAAGCCCTCCCGGCTTTAGCATTTTGGCAAAACGTAACATCAGCTTTTCTTGCGTCTTTTGATCAAAATAGATCATGACATTGCGACAAAAAATAGCGTCAAATGGCGCAGGCACATCCCAATTCAAATCCAGCAGATTCAGTTGCTGATACTGAATGCTCGAGAGCAGTTCTGGCCTGACTTTCACCAGATTTTCCTGTGCTCCGGTGCCGCGCAGAAAATAGTTCTTTTTTTGCTCAGGAGACAAGTTTCCCAGATCAGATAACCGATAAACGCCATTATTTGCTTTCTGCAAAACCTCAGTATCGATATCGGTGGCCAACACTCGCGGCCCCCCCATACTGCGCCCCAATGTCTCATCCAGTGTCATGGCAATAGAGCAAGCCTCTTCCCCGGTAGAGGCAGCGGTACACCACACGGTATAATTCGCAGCTCTGGCCTGGGCATGTTTCGCCAAAAGAGGGAAGTGATACGATTCCCTAAAAAATGATGTTAGGTTGGTCGTCAACGCATTAATAAAGGGTTGCCATTCATCACTGTGTTGGTCTGACTCCAGCATTTTTACGTAATGAGTGAAACTCGTCAGTCTTAAATCACGTAATCGTCGTGAAAGGCGGTTATAAACCATGTCACGTTTTTGGCTGGTTAGCACAATTCCTGCACGGTGATAAATCAGTGCACTGATTTTTTGTAAAACTTGCTCTGAAAGTTCTTCTTGAATACGAAAATTTTTATTGCTCAATTTTTAACTTCGCTAATATTTCTGATTGAAAATACCCTTGCGATAGATAACATTGATAAACTTTGCCATATTTAAACCTGTAGTATTCATTTACTGACGATATAAGATGTTGTTTCCTAAACGTCAGAGCCAGAGATATTCAATAAATTAATAGCCAAAATCATCAATCAATCGTATTGTCATCTTGTTGAGTAAAACGAGTGTTAAGTTAAAAGTTATACCGACATATTCATGACTTCCTGATACGCACTGACTAATTTATTGCGTACCTGAACACCAAGATTTAACGCTAGAGATGACTTTTGCAAAGAAACCATAACATCATTAAGACCAATATCAGTCGCGCCACTCATATAATCTTGCGACTGAGTCTTAGCTTGGGATTGCATTGCATTAATGCTATTAACACTGTTAAATAATATGTCGGAAAACTGTAATGGTTTCTCGACACTTTGACGGTCTGAAATTAAAGGTGATTTTTGAAACGTAGACGCTTGTTGCGCCTGAAAATTAATTTGCTCCAAAACACCACTTATCGATTGAATAGACATTATTATTTCCTTTAAAACGGCGCAATGAAACTCTTCCGTTTTTCCTATTCGCATTTAGTAATGACAGCCTAACATAAGCCTCTACACATAAAATAACTCAATAAGCTGACAGAAGTTTCCGCTTATTGGTACTTAAAAAAAACATAATTAGCAGATAATACGCAGCTGGAATTCTGTCTGTGTATTTACCGCTTCGTTTCCTATCCCCGTAACCGGAGTGCTGATTCGCAATAATACGCCTACTACATTGCGTCATTTATTTTTTTACAGGACTACGGCATGAATGCCACAACAAACGGTATAAAAAACAATAATACAGCTAATTTAATGGCAGCATTAGAACGTATTCGTGCTAGTCCAAAAATTATTCTCCTCATTTGTGCTTCAGCGGCAATAACGTTACTTATTGCACTATTACTTTGGGCGAGAACACCTGATTACCGAGTTTTATACAGCAATATATCTGATCAGGATGGTGGGGCTATCGTTGCGCAATTGGCGCAAATGAATGTGCCTTATCGTTTTGACGATCGCGGTGGTGCCATTATGGTTCCTGCCGACAAAGTCTATGAAGCTCGTCTTAAGTTAGCGCAACTCGGATTACCCAAGGGAGGCTCAGTCGGCTTTGAATTACTGGATCAGGATAAATTCGGTATCAGCCAATTTAGTGAACAGGTTAATTTCCAACGCGCGCTGGAAGGCGAACTATCACGCACCATTGAAACCCTTGGCCCAGTAAACTCTGCTCGGGTACATTTGGCTATCCCCAAACCCTCGATGTTTGTCCGTGAGCAAAAACCCGCGTCAGCATCAATTACCGTTAATCTAAGTCATGGGCGCTCGCTCGATAGTGGACAGGTCAGCGCCATCACCTACCTTATCGCCAGTTCCGTACCCGGCTTAAATGCAGATAGTGTCACGATTGTCGATCAGAATGGGCATCTATTAACCCAACGGGGCGGTCAGGCGATTCAAACGTCGCAACTTAAATTTGCAAGCGAAGTAGAAGCCGATTTTCAACAGCGCATTCAATCGATTTTAGCCCCGATTGTTGGGCGCAATAATGTCAAATCACAGGTCACTGCGCAGCTTGATTTCACCACGCACGAACAAACGGCTGAACAATTCCAGCCCAATACTGCTACCGACAGAATGGCTATCCGCAGTCGTCAATCCAGTGATTCTGAACAAGGCGGCAAAAATACGGTAGGGGGTGTACCGGGAGCACTCAGCAATCAGCCTCCGGTTCCTGCAACTGCCCCTATCACTCAACCGCCTGCGACAGCACCGGCCAACCAAGCCACTACACCAACGGCTCAAGGGGCAACAACTACGGCTGCGGCACCTATTCCGTTCAATAATCGCCGGGATAACACCACCAACTACGAACTCGACCGCACCCTGACCCATATTAAGCGCAGCACCGGTAGCATTGAACGGCTCTCCGTCGCCGTCGTCGTTAACTATCTGCCTGCTGAAGACGGTAAACCGGCGGCACTCCCGAAAGCGCAAATTGAGCAAATTACCGCGTTAGTGAAAGAAGCCGTCGGATTTTCTGCTACGCGTGGTGACACCGTCAATATCGTCAATTCACCGTTTAGCCATGTCGAAGAAGATGAGGCTGCGCCTGCGTTCTGGAAACAAGCGGCCTTTATCAATCTGTTGATGAGTGCAGGCCGCTACTTGTTAGTGGCGATAGTGGCATGGTTCCTTTGGCGCAAGGCAATCAAACCGGCCTGGATGCGCAATCAGGAACTGCTATTGGCACGCCTGGAATTGGAGAAAGAAGCCCGTCAGGCGGAGCTGGATGCACATAAACGTAAAGCAGAAAGCGGCGCAAGAGCCAAAGCGGAACAGCGCGTTGAAGCTGAACTTAATACGCGAAATCTGCGAGAAATGGCAGAGCAAGAACCACGGGTTATTGCTCTGGTCATTCGCCAGTGGATGAATAAGGACCTGAAGTCATAATGAATGCCTCTGAGAAAAGTGCGATTGTCATGCTGACACTCGGTGATGGGCTGGCGGCAGAGGTGTTCAAACACCTCAATACCCACGAGGTCAAACAAATTAGTAGCGCCATGGTCAACATGGGCGGTTTTACCCATGAACAACTGAGCACCGTCCTGAAAGAGTTCCAGCGCGATTCCAGTGACTTTGCTGCACTCAGCGTAAATACCAATGACTATTTGCGTAGTGTCCTGGTTAAAGCTCTGGGTGAAGAGCGTGCGTCAAGTTTGCTCGAGGATTTGCTCGATACACAACAAGGCACCAATGGTATTGAGACATTGAACTTTATGGAGCCTCAAGCCGCGTTCGATTTGATCCGCGATGAACATCCGCAAATTATCGCCACCATTTTGGTACATCTAAAACGTGGGCAAGCCGCTGATGTATTGAGTAAATTTGACGATCGCGCCCGTAACGACATCATGCTACGTATCGCCACGTTTGGTGGCGTTCAACCTGCTGCACTACAAGAACTGACTGAAGTCCTTAGCAACTTACTGCATGGCCAGAACCTAAAACGCAGCAAAATGGGTGGTGTACGCCCTGCGGCAGAAATTCTCAACTTGATGAAAAATCAGCAAGAAGAAGCGGCAATTGAAGCGGTACGCGAGTTCGATCAAGAACTGGCACAGAAAATTATTGATGAAATGTTCCTGTTTGAAAATCTGGTTGAGATTGAAGATCGTAGCATTCAGCGCATTCTGCAAGATATTGATAACGAATCACTTATCATTGCACTTAAAGGGGCTGATGCACCGCTGCGCGATAAATTCTTCCGCAATATGTCCCGACGTCAGGCCGATATTATGATGGAAGATCTCAGCTCCCGTGGCCCGGTACGTATGTCTCAGGTCGAAGCCGAACAGAAAAGTATTCTGCTGATTGTCCGGCGTTTGGCGGAGTCCGGTGAAGTGATCATTGGAGGAAGCGACGATGCCTATGTCTGATCACGAACCCAAGCTCGAATGGCAGAGTTGGCAGCCTCAGAATTTACTGGATGAATATGAGCAGCCAGAAGATGAAGTGATCCATGTGCCAGGCGATTATCAGTCCGATGAATTACTTCAGGCCGAACTATCCAGAATCCGTGCGCAGGCAGAAAAAAAAGGATTTGCACAAGGGCAGCTCAAGGGCGCGGAGGAAGGAAAGAAGCAGGGTTATGAGGATGGATTTAGTCAGGGGAAAAAAGAAGGTTTTGAGCAAGGATTGACGGAGGCCAGTGCTCAACAGCGCGAGACCGGTGAACGTTTCTCTCACCTGCTTGAAGAATTTAATGTTGCGCTAGACAGCCTTGATAGTGTTATTCCGTCTCGTTTAGTGCAGCTATCGCTCACCGCGGCACGCGCTATCTTGGGCAAAAACATTGTTTGTGATAATGAAGTTCTGCTGGAAAAAATTCAGCAATTATTACAGCAAGAAACGTTATTCAAGGGAAAGGCACAGTTATGGGTCAATCCTGCGGATATCGACATCGTTGAGCAAAATGTCGGTAAATCACTTGAATCAATGGGATGGGAGCTGCGCGAAGATGCGCACATTCTGCCGGGCGGGTGCCGGATAACCTCTGCCGAGGGTGAGTTCGATGCCACCATGAATACGCGCTGGCAAGCATTATGCGAACTGAGTCGTGAGGATTACCCCACATGACGATGCGCCTAAAGAACTGGCTGGAAGTCATTGATAGAAAAGAAAAACAAATTAGCTCACTCCCGCCTTTTCAACAGTATGGAAAGTTAACCCGAGCGACTGGTTTGGTCATGGAAGCCGTTGGCCTGAAATTGCCTATCGGTACGTTATGTATCGTGGAGCGTAACACTGGCCAAGGTACGGATAAGGTCGAGAGTGAAGTTGTTGGCTTTAATGGCGAAATTCTCTATCTCATGCCGTTGGAAAATGTCGATGGCATTTTACCTGGCGCACGTGTTTACGCGCTGGAAAGTGCCGCAGGGATTACCAAAGGTAAGCAACTCCCTCTCGGTCCGGAACTGTTAGGCCGCGTACTTGATGCGAGTGCGCGCCCTCTTGATGGACTACCACCGCCGGGTTGCACGAAATATGCCCCTTTATTTACTCAACCGGTTAATCCCTTATTACGTGACCCCATAAAGCATGTACTGGATGTCGGGGTCAGGGCGATTAATGGCCTGTTAACTGTTGGTCGAGGCCAACGTATGGGGCTATTTGCCGGTTCCGGGGTCGGTAAAAGTGTCCTCCTTGGCATGATGGCTCGCTATACCAAAGCCGATGTCATTGTTGTGGGGTTAATTGGTGAGCGTGGTCGAGAAGTCAAAGACTTTATCGAGAATATTCTTGGAGAAGAAGGACGTAGCCGCTCAGTGGTGATAGCTGCGCCTGCCGATGTGTCCCCCATCTTGCGCATGCAGGGGGCGGTGTACGCCACCCGTATTGCTGAGGATTTCCGTGATCGGGGCATGGATGTGCTGCTGATTATGGACTCCCTGACCCGTTATGCCATGGCGCAACGTGAAATTGCCTTGGCCATTGGTGAACCACCGGCAACGAAAGGCTATCCCCCTTCCGTGTTTGCAAAATTACCTGCACTAGTAGAACGGGCGGGCAATGGCGTTAAGGAAGGCGGGTCGATTACGGCCTTTTATACCGTCCTCACTGAAGGCGACGACCAACAAGACCCTATTGCCGACTCTGCCCGCGCTATTCTCGATGGGCATATCGTTTTATCACGGCGATTGGCAGAGTCCGGTCATTATCCGGCTATCGATATTGAAGCATCCATCAGCCGGGCAATGACCGAACTGATTGAGCAGCAACATTATAGAAAAGTACAAAATTTCAAACAGTTGCTTTCTTCTTATCAACGCAATCGTGACCTCATCAGTGTAGGGGCCTATGCCGCAGGTAGTGACCCACTGCTGGATAACGCTATCCGCCTCTATCCTGAAATGGAGGCTTATTTGCAGCAAGCGATTCATGAAAGCAGCAGTTATGAAGAAGCCAGCACCAGGCTATCTGAAATATTTTCTGACCCAGCAAAACCTCATAAGAGTAATTAATTATGGCCATCACCAATCCGATGGATGTCCTGCGCGAACTTGCAGAACAAACGTTAAGTGATACCACGGTTCAACTAGGCAAAGTACAGCAAGCCTATGCCCACGCGGCAACTCAACTTAAGCAACTGGAAAGTTTCGAACTGGAATACCAACAACAATTGCGTACCAATGTTGCCAGTAAAGGTATGCCGGTCGCTGAGTTACTCAACCGCCAATCCTTTATTGACTCGCTGGGGAGTGTCGTTAAACAACATGCCGGACATGTTGCTCAGTGCCAGCAGTCTGTCGATCAGACATTACTGACATGGAAACACGACAAACAACGCCTCAACGCATTCGAGACGCTTAAAAGCCGAGCTGATAGCAAGCGGATGTTAAAAGAGAGCCGTCAAGAACAAAAAATGATGGATGAATTTGCACAACGTGCCTGCATGGGAAGAAAAACCTTATGATCGTCAAGGCGATACCCGCGGTTAGCCATACCACAACAAAAAATAGCGCCTCCCCTGCAACCGACTTGCTGGATTTTTCTAACACGTTTGAAAAAAAACTCTCGATGCAAACGGCCAACTCAACCTCGAGTCATGCCGTTTCCTCACCTAAGCACCCACTTACCGGGCAAGGAAAAGAGGCTGAACGACCTGAAAATACTGAAGTTATCGATAATATGCTCGCGGACGCTTCTGTTGAAATACCCGATATGCCACAACCCGCGCCGCCCTCTCTTCAGGTAGACCCACAACTCGAGCACTTACAACAGTTGATCACCCAAGCAGCGCAAAGTGCAACCCTGCCCCCTGTTTCCGTCGTTGCATCACCCACGATTGAAACAGCAAACGAGCCAATCACTGCGGATATGGTTGAGGCATTGGCTGATGATCCCAATGAGCCACAAAACAATGAACGCCAAAATAATGCGCTCATATTGCCAAATCAGAATATAGCCAAAAATACCCCTCAGATTTCTCTACCGGTATTGGATGGCAAGCAAGGAGCGGATAATGTTGCAGCGGAACAGCATGAAGCCTTCCTTGCACAAATTAACCATGCAGACAAAAATCAACAGGAAAACCCGGCTGCTCCAGTCAAATCAGAGCCGAATGCACCGCTCCCATTAACCCCCGAAAACCGTTTGTCGTTGACACCGGATACGGCACTTCGCCCACATGTTTCCCTTATTAATGACGCACCCGCCGCTCAACCGGCAGCCGCCACGTCCCCTGCCGTCCTAAACCAAGCCTTGGGGACGCCAGCATGGCAACAAGCGGTTAGCCAACAACTGGCCTATTTTTCACGAAATGGCATCCATAATGCAGAATTACGCTTGCATCCTGAAGAGTTAGGATCGTTACAAATTAATCTACGACTGAGCAACGATCAGGCCCAAGTTCATTTTGTCGCGGAAAGTCATCAAGTTCGCGCCGCGCTTGAAGCGGCAATGCCACATTTGCGTACATCCTTGGCTGAATCAGGTATTAATCTGGGACAAAGTAGCGTCGGTGCGGATTCATCATCATCGTGGAATGCATTTTCTCAACCAGAGGGATCAGCAAAACAGCCTCAATTTAATGATGAAAGTGAGAATCTGAAAGCTGGCGGGGAAGAAAATAACGAAGTGGCAACTAAAATTGTTAATTATTCCAATGGAATAAATACCTTTGTTTGATGAAATAACCCATCAAATGAATTACTGACAATAATTCAATTTCTTCAATGAATTGTCCCGGAGGCTAGCTGTAATAGAATGCATGGCTCATCCGGGCGTCGGTGATTATCGAGCTTTGGGGTATTTTATAATAGGGTTTTTCAAAAAATGACAAAAAAGAACCAGAAAGCCAACGGGGGAGGAAAAAAATTCTCCCCGGTAGTTTTATTATTGATGTTAATTTCTATAGTGGCTTGTGCCTTGGCTGGTTATACTTTTTATGAAATGAAAAACATTAAAGATAATGTATCAGATAATGGTAAAAAGGCAGCGCCAACACCAGAGCCTATAACGCCATTATATGTACCATTAGATACCTTTACCGTTAGCCTAAAACCCACGCCAGCCGACAGTGATCGTGTATTGTATATTGGTCTGACGTTACGGGTAAAAGATGATAGTTCAAAATTATTGGCAGATCAGTTCTTACCGGAAATACGCAGCCGATTATTTATCCTTTTAGCGCATCAATCCGCGGATAGATTATCGACCGAGGAAGGGAAAAACCAATTAATTGAACAAATTAAAAGCGTTGTCAGTAAGCCTCTTGCACCAAATCAAAACATAGTGGCTACCGATGTATTATTTAACGCGTTTATCTTACGGTAATTCATGATGTCTGACAGTATATTATCTCAGGCCGAAATAGACCGTCTATTAAATGGCGGCAGTAATACTGAAACTGAAAATGTAGTCAATAATTCGGCAGCAGACCTCGGTATTAAACCTTACGATCCCACGACACAACGCCGTGTTGTTCGTGAGCGTTTGCACTCACTCGAAATCATTAATGAGCGTTTTGCTCGTCAATTTCGAATGGGGCTGTTTAATCTTTTACGCCGTAGCCCAGACGTCACCGCTGGAAATATTAAAATTCAGCCATATCATGAATTTGCGCGTAATCTCCCGGTACCAACCAACCTTAATTTGGTGCACATGAATCCCCTGAGAGGCACAGCACTTTTTGTCTTCTCACCGAATCTGGTTTTCATGGCAGTAGACAATTTGTTTGGCGGCGATGGGCGCTTTCCGACCAAAGCAGACGGGCGTGAATTTACGCCGACAGAACAGCGAGTCATTAAACGCATGCTCACCATGGCCCTTGAGGCCTATGACTTTGCATGGAGTTCTATTTTTAAACTTCATACTGAATACGTGCGTGCTGAGATACAGGTCAAGTTTACCAATATTACCTCATCACCGAATGATATTGTGGTAACCACTCCCTTCTATGTCGAAATAGGCCCACACCGGGGCGAATTTGATATTTGTATTCCCTTTAGCATTATTGAACCGCTACGCGAGTTGCTTACCAGCCCGCCAATGGAAAACTCTAGACAAGAAGAAAAACAATGGCGAAATACACTCGCCTCTCAAGTTAGAGAAACTGAACTTGAATTAGTGGCAAATTTTGCTGATATCACAACCCGCCTTTCACAAGTCATGAAGATGAAAGAAGGCGATGTTATTCCCTTCGATAAACAAGAGAATATTGAAGCCTGTGTCGATGGTGTTCCGGTATTTTCGGGTAAATACGGTTGTGTAAATAAGCAATTCGCTCTCAAAGTCGAGAAAATGATGAACCCCTCGCTATTATCTTTAAAAAAGGAGTAATTCCCCAATGAGTGACACCACACCTACGTCTGGTGCTGATAAGCAATCTATTGATAATCTTTGGGGTGAGGCAATGAGCGAGCAACAGGCCGCAGATAATATCCCAGCCAAAGATAATCTTGTTCCGAACTTTTCTGAAGATCTCGATTTAATTCTCGATATTCCAGTAAAAATGACGGTCGAATTAGGTCGCACTAAAATGACGATTAAGGAACTGCTGCGTCTAAGTCAGGGATCTGTCGTTTCTCTGGAAGGCCTGGCCGGCGAACCTTTGGATATTCTCATCAATGGTTATTTAATTGCACAAGGTGAAGTTGTCGTTGTATCCGATAAATTCGGCATCCGCATTACCGATATTATTACACCTTCAGAAAGAATGTATCGCCTGAGTCGATGATGGATACCCAGCCCCAAATTCAGACAACACCCTCGATAATTGATGCAACCACCCCAGGCTCATTATTAGCCAGTGTCGGCGGTACGCTCGTGCTGATATTACTGATTATTGCCGCCATGGCATGGCTTGCCCGTCGCGCAGGATTTGCGCAACGTTTTCCCAAGGGAAATCAGGTGTTGTCTGTCGTATCCAGCCAAACACTGGGGCAGCGCGAGCGCCTCATCGTAGTCGAAATGGAGAATAAAAGACTGCTGCTCGGCGTAACGTCGGCTCAAATAAGTTGCCTTGCGACATTTGATAAACCAGAGGGTGATGACCGGTTTACAGATCCCCCCTTATCCACGGATTTCCAATCGACACTGATCGGCATGTTAAAAAAGCAAAAAGTAGGACCCAAGCCATGAATACCGTTTCGCGCCCATCCATTCGCGTCTGGCTCCCTCGAATTGTATTCATTTTAGTGATTATCGGTATTTTGCTACCGTCACAGGGGGCTTGGGCTGCGGGAAGCAATGTGATGCTCACGCGCTCGGTCGATGGTGAGAATTGGTCACTGCCCGTGCAAACGTTAGTATTACTCACTTCATTAACGTTTTTGCCCGCTATTCTGCTCATGATGACCGGTTTTACCCGTGTGATTATTGTGCTGGGTTTACTGCGTAACGCACTCGGTACTCCCTCAACTCCGCCGAATCAAGTCTTGCTGGGGCTGGCCCTATTTCTGACCTTTTATGTCATGTCGCCCGTTTTTAATGAAATATATAAAGACGCTTGGCAACCGTTATCCGAAGATAAAATTTCGATGGAAACCGCGTTAGAAAGAGGCGTACAACCGTTGCGCACTTTCATGCTCGCACAGACCCGAGAAACAGATCTGGCACTTTATACCCGAATGGCGAAGGAAGAGAATTTCCAAAGTCGAGAAGAAGTCCCATTAAGAATTTTACTGCCTGCCTTTGTCACCAGTGAGCTTAAAACCGGTTTTCAGATTGGTTTTACCGTATTTATTCCCTTCCTCATCATTGATTTGGTGGTTGCCAGCGTATTAATGGCCTTGGGTATGATGATGGTTCCTCCCGCAACAATTTCATTACCCTTTAAATTGATGCTGTTTGTTCTGGTTGATGGTTGGCAATTATTAATGGGCTCTTTAGCACAAAGTTTTTTTAGTTAAATAGGATTTAAAAATGACACCGGAAAGCGTAATGGCAATGGGATTTCAGGCCATTAAGGTCGGGCTGATGATTGCAGCACCACTGCTATTTGCCGCACTATTTACTGGTCTTATTGTGAGTATTTTGCAGGCATCAACACAAATAAATGAAATGACATTATCATTTATACCTAAAATCCTGACCATCATTGCCGTTGGCTTGGCACTAGGGCCATGGATGTTGAGTGTTTTCCTTGACTACACCCGCGCACTCTTCAGCAATTTGCCCTACGTTGTCGGATAGTCATGCTAACCCTCTCAATTGCCAGTTTATACTCAATTATTAATCAGTTTTTTTGGCCAATGTTGAGAGTATTGGCGTTGTTCAGTACTGCCCCAATATTCAATGAAAAAGGAATTGGTAAAAAAACCAAAGTTGGATTGGCGACTATCATCGCATTACTAATTGGCCAAAATCTTCCTAACCCTCATATTGAGATTTTTTCTATTTCAGGATTATGGGTTGGTGCTCAACAGTTTATTATTGGTGCATCAATAGGATTGGTCATACAACTGATATTCGTGGCAGTACGAAATGCAGGTGAGATTATTGGTTTGCAAATGGGGCTATCCTTTGCCACTTTCTTTGATCCTGCCGCAGGCGGAAATATGCCGGTCATTGCCAGAATACTTAACCTTCTGGTGACATTGCTCTTTTTGACCTTCAATGGGCATTTATGGATGCTCAGTATTTTAGCTGACAGTTTTATTTTACTCCCTATTAGTACGAATACATTGAACCCAGAGGGTTTTATTTATTTTCCTCATATAGCAGGGTTGGTTTTCAGATTCGGGTTAATGTTAGGTTTGCCGATAATTACATTATTACTGTGTCTTAATCTAACCCTGGGGCTGCTGAATCGCCTAACCCCTCAGTTATCCATTTTTGTCGTGGGCTTTCCTTTAACGCTTAGCGTCGGAATGGCTGCGATGTCAATGATCATGTACACGTTAGCGCCATTTTTCGAAAATATGATGAAGGAGATTTTTGAGCATGTATCGCAAATGATTATTCTTCTGTCCTGAGTCTTATTTCTATTCAGTATCGCATGATTTGCATGCGTGCTATTTACCATTTTCAAACCAATGGCTAATAAATAGCCATATAAAAATCTAATTATTAATAACCATTACCTACACATATAGCAAATCAATTATAGAGGTAAATATGAAATCATTAAAAATATCCACATTAGTAAAATTAATATTAGTCACACTCTGTTTCACAATAATTATCATTTCATCTTTTGCATTTAAATCTATGCATCAGGCCAACATTTCATTTGGAAATATTGATTTCCTTATGAAAGATATTACTGAACTACGACAAATGAGTAGTTATCTGGCAAATGTTCGCGGTGATATTAACTTTGTTCATAATGACACAACAATTGCACCTGAGGTGTGAGATAGGAGAGAGATTGTCATTAAAAGCGCTCTTGATAATGCCAGAAAACATGTTGATATTTATAATAATATAAAAGCATTGGATGATGAAGGCGATAAACTTTCAGCAGATATTTATAACAACGCATTAGCATTAATTGAAGCCTACACAGCAAACATGAAATCAATTGCTGTACATAACAATCACGGCTTTAACAATGGCGCACTCGAAACGGCTTTAGATAAAGCGATTTTAGCTTATGAACTCCATGTTTCTGAACTACAAGATAACATCAGCGCTAAGTTTGAGTCAGACAGTGCTTCTTTCACGATAATTGCTGCTTTATTACTCGCTCTGGCCATTATTATCTCGTGTGTTTCATATTTCATTATTAAGAAAAATGTGTTCAGCCGCCTGCAAATTGCATCTTCTATGCTGGAAAAAATTGGTACTGGCGAACTTTACCATGAGTTTGATATTGGAGCTCGTAATGAAATAGGAACCATGTTTGAATCACTGAAAAAGATGAAAACATCGATCAGCAAAATCATTACTTCGGTGAGAAGCACGGCTGAAAATATAAGAAACGATGCTTCTGAAATTGACAGTAGTAACCACAATCTGGCATCGCGAACGGAAGAACAAGCCAGTGCTCTGCAACAAACTGCGGCGAGCATGGAAGAAATAAAAACCACGGTGTCGAATAACGCAGAAAACGCCAGACAGGCCAATACCCTGACTCATCAGGCTAAAACAGCGGCAAACAGTGGCTCTGCTGTCATGAGCGATGTGGTTAATACCATGGATAAAATTTCTCAAAGTGCCCGTAAAATTTCTGAAATTAACCGAGTGATCGATGGTATTGCCAATCAAACCAATATTCTGGCACTGAATGCCGCCGTGGAAGCGGCCCGCGCTGGCGAACAGGGTAGAGGTTTCTCTGTCGTCGCAACTGAAGTCCGAAATCTGGCTAAACGCAGTGCTGATGCCGCTAAAGAGATCAATCAACTGATTAACGAATCGGTAAAAAATGTCGATGATGGGGCAAAATTAATCGAAGATGCAGGTAAGGCAATGCAGGAAATTGTGACCTCTGTGACTCACGTGAGTAATATTATGCAAGAGATCACTCAAGCCTCTGAAGAACAAAGTACCGGTGTTAGCCAAATAGCAATGGCTGTGAATGAGATGGACTTAGCTACTCAGCAAAATGCGACGATGGTTGAGGAATCTTCTATTATCACTCAAAATATGAATCAGAATGCCAAACAACTGGCTGATATCGTTTCCGTATTCAAAGTTGAACTGATTGAAACGGCCAACGAAAATAACCAGAAAGAAGTGACGCGTAAGAAAACCAAGCCGCATAATATGATTGCTAAAGAATCAGTGGTAAAGAAACATTCACTCGCGACAGCAACTGATGATGAATGGGCTGAATTCTAGTCCTTTCAATCTCAGCTAACTTAAAAAATAAGCCAGAGCCGGTATATAAACGGCCTGGCTTATTCATAATATAAAAATGACTATTAAAACCTAAAAAGTATCAATCACGGACCTACAACTTTACTGTTTTCTATCGTGCTTTCAAACGGATAATTCTGCAGAAGTCATTATCTTATTTTTATGTTCATCTTCATCGTCATCAATGTGAAAGACAGCAACCGTCGCTGATAATTCTTTTGCTTGATTGCTCAAGGTACGTGTATTTTGAGCCGATTCCTCAACCAGTAAGATATTTTGCTGTGTCATGGTATCTATCTGATTAATTGCGACAGTAATCAAATTAATACCCGCGCTTTGCTCATCAGAAGCAATGGCAATTTCCTGCATGATATCGCTGACCTCAGTGATTGAATTAACAATACCACTCATCGTGTTGCCTGCGTTCGTCACAAGCTGAGAGCCATGTGAAATATTACCGACAGCGTCGTTTATCAGCACATGTATTTCTCTGGCTGCATCACTACTGCGTGAAGCTAAATTTCTGACTTCAGCGGCAACAACTGCAAATCCACGCCCTTGTTCACCGGCCCGTGCAGCCTCAACCGCAGCATTCAACGCCAGAATATTAGTTTGGCTGGCAATGCTGTTAATAACACTAGTAATTTCTGCAATTTTTCTAGCGCTTTCCTCGATATCGGTCATTGTTAAGACAACATTATGCATAATGTCAGCACCATTTCTGGCCGCCTGACTTGCAGTATGGGACAGCGTATTTGTCTGCTGGGCGTTCTGGGCATTACTGGCAACTGTCGTTTTAATCTCCTCCATACTGGCTGCCGTTTCCTGTAACGCGCTAGCTTGTTGTTCAATACGGGAAGATAAATTGAAATTAGCATCAGCAATCTCTGCCGAGCCATGTGTAATAATAACCGTGCTCTCTTTGACCGAAGAGATGGTTTTTTTCAAAGAGACCTGCATATCTTCTAAGCGAGAAAACAGGAAACCTATTTCGTTTTTACTTCTATATGAAATCTTAGAGCTTAAATCGCCTCTATTTATCTTGTCAAAAACATCACAGGCCAGCCTGATTTTAAGGATTATATTTTTATTAAACCAGACTCCAGCAACTACCATAATGACCAGATAAAGGGATAAAAGAATGATGGCAATAACATAAGATTGTGATTTTACATTATTCGCATTCGCGAGTACTTGCATGTAAGCATCAGTGTTAATTGTTGAAAATGCTTTAACATCTTGGTCAATTTTTCTGAAAAGATCACCAATACTTTGGTTTTGACTGTTACTATATCGCCCATCGGCAAGCTCATTTAATGCATTATCATAATAATCGAGAGCAAAGGAAATATCCTTCTTAAATTCAATAGATATTTCGTCGTAAATTTTATCATTTTTTATCTTCTCATTATAAGAGATAAGCAACCCTCTTGATGACGTAATAAGCTCTTTGATATAGCTAATCCATTCATCATTGACTGGTTTTTTTTGTGCACTGTTGAGTGCTTGTTCATTGAACATACCTCGTATTATCGCAATGTTATAATTTAGATTATCGATCTCATCTCGTTGCATTTTTGTTTTTTCTGCAAATAGAGTCTGCTCATAACCTTGGCTTGACGAGTATATGTCATGAACCGCAAATGAAATGATCATGACTAGCAGTAATGCCATAATAATTTTGACAGCGTTTAATAAAGAGATGTTACTCATAATGTATTCTCATTCTATTCTATACCGACTTTACTCATAGGAACTAAAGAGTGAATATCGATCGTATTGAGTATTAAATAGGAGTTTAATACTCAACGTATTTATTAGGTCTTTTATCTGAATGCGAAAATAGCCATACTCACGTTCATGACAAAGAAAATCTTGTTGTTGTCCTTTTATCTAATTTACTGCTGTGTCGCTATCGGGCTTAATACGAAACATAGCGACAACTTCAGTCAAGTGGCAGGCCTGTGCTTCCAATAGCGTTGCTGCTGACGCAGATTCTTCGACCAATGAAGCATTCTGTTGGGTAACTTGATCCATTTCTGTCACAGCAACCCCTACCTGCACAATACCGCGGCTTTGTTCGTCAGATGCTGAAGCTATTTCACTCATAATATTCGTTACGTGAGTAACTGCATCTACAATTTCAGACATGGTCTCACCAGCATGGGTCACCAATCCTGAACCCATACTCACTTTTTCCTCGGAGTCTTCGATTAACATTTTTATATCTTTTGCTGCTTCAGCACTGCGTTGAGCCAAGGTACGTACTTCGGTGGCGACAACAGCGAATCCTCGCCCTTGTTCTCCAGCGCGGGCCGCTTCCACAGCGGCATTCAGTGCCAGAATATTGGTTTGGAAGGCAATGTTATCGATAACATTGGTGATATGAGCAATTTTTCGCGAACTATCCGCAATTTCGCTCATCGTGTGCACAACATCATTCACCACTTTTCCGCCACGCTGGGCGGTTTTAGAGGTATTGAGTGCCAATTGGCTCGCCTCAGAGGCATTTTCAGCATTCTGCTTAACCGTTGCCGTCAGCTCCTCCATGCTCGCAGCAGTCTCTTCCAGTGCAGCCGCCTGCTGCTCTGTACGTGAGGAGAGATTATTATTGTTGACCGATATTTCGCTGGCTCCGGCTAAAATAGTATCGGCACTGGTACGAATTTCACCTACCGTATTTACCAGACCGGCCTGCATGCTGCGCAGTGATTTTGCCAATTGACCCATTTCGTTGGAGCCATGAACATCAATATTGTGGATTAAGTCACCACGAGAAATATGGTGAATACTATTAACAAGCTTATTGAGTGGAGTGAGTAACGTAACACGGACTCCTAACCAGACGCCTATCATTACCAATAGGAGAATCACCAAAATACAAATAACCGCCCATACAGCCATATTATAAGAACTCTGGCTATCATTAATTGCTTTCTGATTAAAGGTATTCATACCCTCAATGACGGCATTATATGCTCTTTCAAAATCATTTTGACTTTTCTGGACCTCTAATTGATATGCCGCGTCAGTATTCCCCGCATCGACAAACCCAATCAGGTCGGTAAGGCTATTATGCAAAATGCTGTAACTTTGTTTTAACTCCTGAAAAGTTTTTTCATCATGATGAGGCATTGCTTCATACGCAGCCCAATACATTTTTGCATCATTAAAACGTTCTTTAGCTGCGGCTAATTGTTCATTAAACTCTTTACGCCCTTCCGCTGTACTGCCATCCTCCAGAAGGTAGCTGAGTATGGCTCTATTAGACTGAAGGCGGGTTCGTAATAAATAGGCCCAAGCTCCGGTCAATTCAGTCCGTTGATTACTGATATCTTGCTGATCAGAAAAATTTTCTCTATCGCTACTCAATATCGGAAAAAATACCGCGACAGTGCCCATTTGTAGTAAGCAAAATACAATCAATAACGCAACTAAAACATTAACAATTTTAAAATTATTTAGCATTTTACCTTTCTCCTTGTGTACTTATATAAATCGGCCCACAAGAAAAAAACATAATAGTTAAAAGTTATCATTTTCGATCTATCGATCGATATTTACGATCAATCATAGAGATTTATCTTATTCGTCCTTATTATTGAGCTATATCATTGCGGTATTCTTAGAAAGGAATATTCCGTCATTAGCTCCCCCTCAGAGGAGGGTGACACCCACGATAACCCTCTACGATGTATAGTGAATCCCGTTAAAATTTATACTTGCACAAATGAAGAAGGATAAAAAAAATGGAGAGGAATATATCTTTTTTACCATCAATCGCGACTAGCTGTATTTTTAATCACCTTATCCATCTTAGTAAAAAGCATACATTTCAATAACAATAAATAGCTATCAAATAACTTTCACTTTCAATATGGCAATAACTCTTTACATACACAACATGGGTTAATTATTAAACATGCCAACAAATACAGTCTAGAATTGTATGCGCTTTAGTGAATCGATAATGTTCTAGTGGTCATTAAACTATTTATTTTTTAATAATTAATTATCACGGTATCGATAAAAGAGTACTTACGCTAGATATAGGGCGGTTCCGCTATAGTTTTCGCTATCGATTACTGGCATTAAAAATCGATAATATACTTTTTAAATTAAATTCCTAACATGATATTTTCATTATTATAGCTTGGAGGTTTTATGAAAAAACTCATAATAGTTTTCACATTAATGATATTCTCATTCTGTACTTTTAGTCAGGATCAAGATGTCAATAACCCCAGTGAATCAATACCAACAGATATAAGCGTTGATTCCCCTGCCCCTGAGGAAATTGATTGCTGTGAGATATGCTGTAATATTGCATGTGCAGGTTGTTATCCACCCTAACAATACACGTCCAGCGGCTTGAAGCATGGCGAGTATAAATATCAGGAGAAAAAGCCACACATGAATAGGAACCGCATATCTAAACTCTTTACGGTGGCAATAGCCTTTATCGGGACGGTTACCCTGATTCCTACTGCACTCGCCTGTACTAGAGCCGTTTATCTGGGGCCTGAAGATTTAGTAATAACCGCACGTTCAATGGATTGGAAAGAAGATCTTCATTCAGATTTATGGTTATTTCCTCGAGGAATGGAACGCAACGGAAATGCTGGCCCTAACTCCCTTGTTTGGACCTCAAAATATGGCAGCGTGATCACCGCAGCTTATAATATTGCAACCACTGACGGTATGAATGAGAAAGGTTTAGTGGCAAATATGCTGTGGCTAGCAGAGTCTCAATACCCTGAACCTAGCGCTAGCAAACCCAACCTCTCACTGGCCGCATGGGGCCAGTATGTACTGGACAATTTTGCGACCGTCGATGAAGCCGTTAATTATTTTAAAAATGATCCTATCACAGTATTAACCAGTAAAGTCCCCGGGCAAGAGAGGCTCGGTACGATTCATCTCACCTTGTCTGATGCCAGCGGTGACAGCGCAGTCTTTGAATATATTGATGGTAAGCTCAATATCCACCACAGCCGAGAATATCAGGTCGTCACTAACTCACCGACCTACGATAAACAATTGGCCATCAATTCGTATTGGCAGAGAATTGGCGGCACAACAATGTTGCCGGGCACCAATAGTTCCAGTGATCGTTTTGTTCGCGCACAGTTTTATATCAACGCAATTCCAAAATATACCGATAAGCAACTTGCTACAGCGAGTGTACTGAGCGTTATTCGTTCGGTATCCGTCCCATATGGTATCAGCACACCGGATGAGCCAAATATTTCTTCCACCCGCTGGAGAACCCTCTCCGACCAGAAGAATAAAATTTACTATTTTGAATCCACCTTGATGCCAAATACTTTTTGGGTAGATTTTAATAAGATGGATTTTGCAAAATCCAGTGAAGTTAAAAAACTAAAGGTCAATACTCCGCAAGCAGCGCAATATACCGGTGATGTTTCATCTCATTTCCAACCAGCAAAACCGTTTGAATTTGAGTCAGTTGCGCCCAAAGTGTAAACCTGCTCGTGAAATAACAAGATGGGATGGAGAGCGAGAAATAGCTCTCCATCCCCCATCACTGAAATCCTATTGATTCTGCGCCTATAGCGGTTCTGAGGCGCGAGTCATTTTCCCCATCACGAAAGCCAGATTAGCTGCCGCTACCAAAGAAGCGGCATGAGCATCCGTACTCATTTGTTGAGCATTTAATAAACCATTCGCCGCTTCATTTGCGACCGTGATTGTGCCGACACCATTACGGTATGACTCCAGCGCAGCGTCATAAGCAATAAACGAGGTTTTCACTAGTTCTAATGCCGCCTGATTGGATTCAAGCGCAGAACGCAATGTATCAGCCGCAACTACAATTTCGCGTACTGCCAACTCCTGTGTTTTCTTAAACCCTTCAGCAGCGGCAGCTGCGCGAGATTCGGCCTCTTTGACTCTGGCGGCGCGTATCCCGCCATCGTAAATAGGTACACTCACCCCGACTAAAATGCTGGACGATGAAGTTTGCTGGCTGATACCCGGCAGGCCTTGAATATCGAAGCGCCCATCCCCTCCAGCAACAGCGCCTGCCAGATAGACCTTCGGCAGGAAATCGGCCTCGGCCGCTTTGATTCCTGCGCTAGCCGCTTGTGCTGCGGCATAACTGGCAAGAACATCTGGCCGTTGAGAAAGAGCTAATCGAATCATCTTTTCTGTCGGCGGGCTGGCAACATCGGGTAGTGCACGATCCTCAGCGTAACTGACCTTAATAGCCAGCGATGGTGAAACCCCCATCGCACCAAGCAGCGCCAGATAAGCATCGCGTTCCGTGCCCTTGGCAACCACACTGCGTAATTTAGATTGCGCGACTTGCTGGCGAGCCAGTGCGACTTCTACTGATGTGGCAATGCCATTTTTCCTGCGTTGTTCTGCCGCATCCTGAATTTTGAGGCTGTTGCTCAATGTCTGCTCTGCAATTTGCGTCTGGGTTTGTGCTGCACCATATTGAAAATAGGTGCGAGTGACGTCGTAAATAAGCTTCTGGTGCATACCATTAAAGCTCACATTCGCAGCATAAGAGGTGTGTTTGGCGGCCTCAAGCAATGCACTACGCTGCCCAAAATCAAAGATAAGCCACTGGAGTGCTAACGCCGGAACCACTGCACTCCCGGAGGTTTTAAAATCCTTTTCGCCACCGATGGCATAAGGTAACGGCGTAGTGGTGTTCTGATAACCCCCAATGACACTCGCAGAAATCATCGGTAAAAATATCGCCTCACCCATCCCGACTGCCAATGCCGCCTGTCGCGCCTGCTGCCAGGCAATGCGCGTATCCGGGTTTTGATTCTGGGCAATATCGATAAGCTCGGGTAGTGAGTAAATATGCTCACTTTTTATGGTTGGGGAGGGGGGTAACTCTGCCACTTGCGGATTAGAGGGTACGGAGAAGTTACTGGTCCCCACTGAGGCTCCAGCATTCACATCCGGTGTCCAAGGCTCAGAATACGATGTTGGAGCAAGATCCAAGCGATCAGTGGCACAACCGGCCATTAACATGCTCAACCCCATTGCCGTGCAAGTCAGACTTATTTTGGCTATCCGGGCCGTCAGTACAGCGTGCGTCATCATGTCATCAATTTCCCAGAAGTTCCTCAAGTCGCTTTATGCGTTGTTGAATAGTCAGCTCAATTGGCGATAACGCTTGCAGTGAATATTCACTTTTCTGTTTTTGTTCATTCACTAAGGGGGAGGAGGCGTCACCTGCCGAGAGCCGGCGCAGTTGTTCAACGTCTGACAACGATTTTTCAGTAGAGAGATACAGTGTTGGGCATAATCTCCCTATTTCCAGCAATATTGCCTGTAAACGGGCGCACTCTTCACGTGAGGGGCGCAATTGCCTTGGCTCAAAGGGAACCAGAGCCAACTCTTCTCGTGCGCTGGTTATCTCAGCTTCAACTGTAGTGGCTTCTCGCAACAGCGCTGGCCGTGCATTGGAGGGTAAAGCCGCCAAATGAGTCAATCCTGTTAGCGCTTTATTGATACGAGCGCGTACCGCATCGGCAATCGCCACCGGCCATAATCGGGTGAAAATCAAATACACCACTAAGTTACCCAGCAGGATACCTATCACCCTGTCGAGTGCCACGCCCATATCAGTGCTCGGCCCGAAGCCTTGTAATACCGTAAGCAGAAAAGCCAACCCGACCTGTACCCCCGCATAAGCGATACGTTCGTTACCACACGACACCCACGCCGCCAAAATCACGCCACCAAATACAAGCGCCATCAATTGCCCAATCTCATTCATATAGGGAATGATGAAAATGATCGCCAGTACCCCCATCAATGCACCAATCAAGCAACCGATAATCCGCAATACCAGCTTATGTACGGTCTCACCCGTGGTGCCTAGCGCAGCCACATAACAAGTGATCATGGCAGTATGGATGTCCTGCCAATCCAACGCGGTGTAAACCAAATAACAGATAAGGGCCGCTGCCGTGGTCTTTAGTGCAAAACGTTGATGAACAGGGTTAGTGAGCGCATCGGCTGCAAAGAAGGTGTCTTTCGGTGCATCAGGATCGGGTTGATTGTCGCCGTTAGCCAGCGCAATCAGCGCGTTTCTGATTTCAGCGATTTCATCGCCTGTCGCGTCAGTAGTCAATGTGGGGGTAACCCCCAACGCCCCCCCCGCAACCGCTTCACCCGCGCGAGCGCAATAAGCGGCAAGCTCCAGACGTACATTTTCAGGTGTGGTGGCGGGTAAAATAGATGTCGCCAATAGCAGCCGATAACTGTTTTTTACTGCGCTGTCGAGCCAAGCCGCCTCAGCAGAGGGCCGTAGATGAAAAATACGCACAAAGAGCGCCCGCTGCTGATGCTCATTTTGCCCTTCCTCTAGTAGGTCCGCCACCTTGGACATATTGATGGCATTGGGTTCACGCAACGCTTCGGCCACCGTCATTAATCGCTCGGATAAACTGGCGCGTAACAATCGCTGCGGCGCTCGGCCAAGAAAAAGATTAAATCCAATGATGAGCAACATCGGGGCGACCGCCATTAACCAAGCATAGAGCAGCCCGCGCGTCGCCACT
Organism: Yersinia vastinensis; assembly: GCF_044905075.1. NCBI lineage: Bacteria > Pseudomonadati > Pseudomonadota > Gammaproteobacteria > Enterobacterales > Yersiniaceae > Yersinia > Yersinia vastinensis. The sequence continues at coordinate 747,146 of NZ_CP173260.1, read as the reverse complement.
TCCCCCATAGGAATATCACTCAGTAACGTCATCACAAAAGCGATAACCAGCGCAATAATACTACCGGCAGGGCCAAGTTTGCTCGCTGATCCCAGATAGAGGAATAAGAACGAACTAACAATCAAAGCAGCCATACGCAGAGGTGCTGCTTCCAGCGTGAAATGGATAAGCAGAAACACCAATCCGACCACCAGCGAGACCAACACCGTAATAGCAATAGCCATCACCATGCTCTCAACACCATCCGGTTTCATTACGAAGATGATGAGATAGCAGCTAATCGCAGATTCTGGAATGCCATAAACCATCGCGACCATCGCCATCAGGGCACATAGCGCCGCAACACGCCAAGCCATGGCAATTCGCCCGGGGAAAAAGGCCAGATCCGCTCTTGCCTGACGGATCATGCCGCCAAGCGTACCGTCAGCAACCATCGTCATTTCGCACGATAACCACAGCTGTCGCACCAATACGCATCAGATCTTCTGGTGGATTATCCAGACTGATACGAACAGGGAAGCGTTGAACAACACGAACCCAATTCAGTGACTTCGGCACATAAGGCAGCCCACGAGGAATATTGAGCAAATCTTCAGAACTGACCCCCCATCCAATCCCCTCGACCCTTCCCTGAATCGCCCGTTGACGGTCTGCCATGACATACACCGTGGCACAATCACCGACCTTGATATTCTTTAGCTCAGTTTCACGGAAAAATGCCGACGCGTGCCAATGCTCAGTATTGATGAGGGTAAAAATAGCCTGATCCGGGATGACAAACTCCCCGGTAGAGACCGTCAACCCCACCACGCGGCCATCATGAGGTGCGCGAACTTGTGTGTTTGCCAGTTCTCGCTCTGCCATAGCCAGTGCCGCGCGACGAGCAACCACGAGCGCCTCAGATGCAGCCGTGGTGCTCACCAAAGCTTCAGCAGCAAAAGACTGTTTTAATGCTTGCTTCAGGCTGACCTCGGCATCATGTTTTGCCGTCGCCGCATCATCAACCTGCTGCGCCGTTACATAGCCTTTAGGTAACAGTGGCTGTAGTCGTGCCAGTGTCTGAGTGGCCAATTTAAGATTGGCGCGCGCCCGGACAATCTGTTCATCCGTAATCGCAGCATTGGACTGTTCAGCCACCACAGTTCTTTGTTGAGTATCTCGAGCGGCCTCGGCCATTTTCAGCTCCGCTTGCGCCTGTTCAACACGCAAACGATAAATATCCTGCTCAATAGTAAACAGCAGGTCACCTCGCCGGACTTTGCTATTTTCCTCGACATTAATCGAGATAATTCGACCAGGAACCGAGCTGACCACATGCACCACACTCGCCCCCAGTTCCGCATCTTCAGACAACGGATTCAACGTGGTTTGCCGCACGGAAAGCCATCCAGTGATGGCGGCCACCACAATGATAATCCCGGCAACAATCAATGCCAGTTGCCGCTTGCGCCCACTCCCCTGTAGCTTATTCATATTCACCATTCATCGCGCAAAGAGTAGTAGGGAACACATGAATGCCACGGCAAGCGCCAGACAGACATAGACCAACAACCGCCATGGCAACACCTCGTCAATACCAATACGAATAAACAGGACACGTGCAATCACCGCCGCGATGATGCCAATAAAAGCGCAAGCCAGCCAAGAAGGGAAATAGGAACCCAATAGCGCAAAAGAGGGAGCCTCTGCTCTGGTGCAGCCACTCAGGGCAATTGCCGATAACAGCAACCATGACTTACGCCATTGATGCTGATTATCGGAACCTAAGTGCTTGAAAGAAATCAACTGCCGCCTCCCAGAGTATTTTTGAAAATTTGCCCATCTTTCATTATTACGCGGAATGCTGTCTCTGGTTGGGCAAGAAGTTGAATATCAGTGAGGGGATCACCATCAACCAAAATCAAGTCAGCCAGCGCCCCATTCTCCACCACGCCCAACTTACCGGGATAGGGGTTTCTTGGGCCAGAAAAGGCACAAAGTTCGGCATTAACACTGGTCGCCATCTTGAGCACTTCAAGCGGTGTATACCAGCGAGTCAGTTTAGCCAATTGCGCACCCTGTCTTGTGGCTAATCGCGCATCAAATAGCGTATCGGTGCCCCACGCTGTTTTGATGTTATATTTTTTCGCCAGCATATAAGCATTATCAGTGCCAGCAACCATTTCGAGCTGCTTGGCACGTGAGGCCGGGCTTGCCATTGGCACTGCATCCTCGTCATCAAGGAAAGGCTGCAAACTCCACCAGATACCCTTTTCAGCCATCAATTGCACCGTTTCTTCATCCACCAATTGGCCGTGCTCAATACATTTAACACCGCCTTTGATAGCCATGGTGACAGCTCGTGCAGTATAGGCGTGAACCGTGACATAGGTGCCCCAATTGTCTGCGGCAGTGACTGCTGCCTGAATCTCTGGCACCGACCCTTCCGTCACGCTGATGGAGTCATACATGGAAGCCACCCCCCCGCCTGCCATATATTTAAGTTGCGATGCCCCTCGCATCAGTTGTTCTCTGGCACGCAATAGCACCTGATCGGCACCGTCAGCAATCGCCGTCATTCCCACGCGCTCGGCGTAGCTAAGAGGGTCCGATGGCGTATGGGGCAACTCACCAATCAGGCGGAAATCGCCATGCCCACCGGTTTGGGTGATAAAGGCCCCCGATGGGAAGATGCGCGGCCCGATGGCAACATGTTCATCAATCGCACGTTTTAGTCCAAAAACCGGCCCGCCCATATCACGCACTGTGGTAAAACCACGCATCAATGTGGCGTCAGCTTCGGCAATGGCCAGGGCCTGAATATAGTTAAAATCGGCTGTCATCGCAGTCATCATGGATGGACGAGCCATTATCGCGTGCCAGTGCGCATCAATCAGCCCTGGCATCAGTACACCACCACCACCATCAATCAGCTCAACATCTGGCGGTAGCGCTGTACCCACTGGCTCTACCGATTTGATCTTGTTGCCTTCTACCACGACCCGCAATCCATCCCGCAAATGGTCTGAAACACCATCAAAAATACGAACATTCGTAAACGCCATCACGCGCACAGCATTAGCCGCCACATCTCTTTTTTGTCGTTTTGTGCCCGGCACCGCAGCAGCCACAGTGGCCGCAGTAATGGGGGCGGATTGAGCCGCTTTCTGGGAAAAAACAGTATTGATGCGTACAAATGCAGGGCTATGGCAGAGGCAACCTTCAGAATGCGTGGAGGGGAGCTTAATGAGTGGCATATGAGACATAGAATTCTCCTGTAGGAACTGTTCCTCCAATGAATAATCAGAGGGCTGCGCACTCGATCATAGATCATATTCTCTTGTAACAACTTATTTTTATGTCAAAAGCTAACCAGAAATAGTGATAGATCTCTTATCCTCGCGAGATAGAAAGCGGGCAGCCGCGTTTTTGTTTTTGATAGGTGAATTTTATTTCCCTCTATGGCAATATACATAACATATATGTTTCGTATAGGTGCTTTATGGGCATTGTTAAAATCTCCGATCTAATGCATGAGAACCTTCGCATTGCCAGTAATGCTATGAGCCGGTCAATTAATGCACAGGCTGAACACTGGCTCAAAATGGGCATGTTGGCCGAGCTATATCCACAGTTGAGCCACCATGAGCTTGCGCGGGCATTGGTTCAAGCTGAATTACGAGGCGGAGCTGACATTGCCAGAATCATCCAAAATGAAACTCATACGTTTGATAAAGAAGAGAACGCGCAATGACAGATGTCAAAATCCACTCACCAGCAGAGATTGAGATGGCCCGTGCCGCAGGCCAGGCCGCAGCAAAAGTACTGGAAATGATCACGCCATATGTCCGCGCGGGCATCACGACGGATGAAATTGACCAGTTGTGTCACGATTATATTGTGGATGAGCTAAAGGTTATCCCTGCCAACATTGGTTATCACGGGTATACCCGCACGGTTTGTACTTCTGTAAATCACGTGGTTTGCCACGGGATCCCATCGGATAAAAAACTCAAAAAAGGCGATATTGTTAATATTGATGTCGCCATCATTAAAGACGGCTGGTATGGCGATACTAGCAGAATGTACTTTGTCGGCGAGCCATCCGTCAGAGCTAAACGATTGGTCGATATTACTTATTTATCCATGGTTGCGGGTATTAAGGTCGTACGTCCGGGAGCCACGCTGGGAGATATCGGGGCGGCCATTCAACAAGTGGCTGAGAGCGCAGGATTTTCTGTCGTGAGGGAGTATTGTGGTCACGGTGTCGGGCAGGAATATCATACCGACCCGCAAATACTGCACTACGGTACACCGGGAGCAGGAATGCCGCTGAAGGCAGGAATGATTTTCACCATTGAACCGATGATTAATGCCGGTAAAGCGGCAACCAGCGTCCTTTCCGATGGCTGGACGGTTGTTACCAAAGACCGCTCTCTTTCAGCACAGTGGGAACATACCATTGCGGTGACAGAGACAGGGTATGATTTACTGACACCTTGGCCAGAAGGCACTGGTGAATACGCACCAATCTAATGTTCTCCGCTATTCGTGGCGGATTCGTTTGCCACGAATAGCAGAAAAGTCACATTCAGTCTCTTAACGATAATAAATCGCAATGTGCTGATCTTGCACTTTTTCTATTCTGATTTTGATATCAAAGATCGCTTCAAGAACATCAGGTTTCATAATTTCTTCTGGCGCCCCACGATAAATAACCGCACCGTCTTTCATTGCAATAATATGGTCAGAATAGGCAGAAGCGAAGTTGATATCGTGAATGACCAGTATGATGGTTTTATTCAGCTCATCTGCCGCACGACGTAATTGTTTCATCATCGCGACGCAATGTTTCATATCCAAATTATTCAGTGGTTCATCCAACAGGATATATTTCGTATCCTGACAAAGAACCATGGCAACATAAGCCCGCTGCCGTTGCCCACCGGAAAGCTCATCAAGATAGCGGTCTTTTAGCGGCATCAGATTGAGGAATTCCATTGCTGCATCAATATGTTGGCGATCGTTTTCATTGAGCCGACCTTTAGAATAGGGGTAGCGACCAAAACCAACTAAATCTGAAACGGTCAGCCGGCTGGTAAAATGATTCTCTTGACGTAAAACAGACAAAATAGTCGCCAGCTTATCCCCAGAGGTTTTCGCCACATCCAGCCCATTAAACATTACGCTGCCAAGATCTGGCGTCAGTAAACGGCTCATAATCGACAGCAATGTAGACTTTCCGGCACCATTAGGCCCAATAATTGAGGTAATTCCACCCGAAGGTATATTCTCATTTATATTATCGAGTACCAATGTGTCTTGGTATTTTTTATATATGTCAGTTATTTCAATCACACCGGAGCCTTTTTTATTAAAAGATAAATAAATAGCGCACCACCCACAAACTCAATCACCACTGACAGTGTTCCCGACATATTCAGTAAGCGTTCGAGAATCAATTGCCCACCAACCAACGTAATCGCGCCCAGTAAAAAAACACCCGGTAGCAAATATTGATGTCGGAACGAGCCAACAATGGGGTAAGCCAGATTCGCGATCAGTAGACCTAAAAATGTCAATGGCCCGACAAGTGCGGTAGAGATAGCCACCAGCAATGAAACCAGCAGCAAAATTGCGGTTATTTTTTTCTGGTAAGCAACGCCCAGATTAATCGCAGTGTTTCTGCCCAGCGCAATAACATCGAGGCAATGGCGCATGCGCCAAACAACAATACCCACGATAATAATTATCCCAGTAGACAGGGCAATAATTTCTGGTGCCGCTCGCGTGAAAGTCGCAAATACCCTTCCCTGCAATATGGCAAACTCGCCAGGGGAAAGCAGGCGCTGCATCAGGCTAGATAAACTACGAAACAGCGTACCGCACACCAACCCAACCAGCAGCACCTTATGCAGGTTAATGCCAACACCTGTCAGTAACCAACGATAAAGAAATACCGAGAACAGCAGGAGCAACGCCGACTCGCAAAGAAACTTACCAGTAATGCCTAACACCCTAAACCCGTTGGCATCGACAAAAAATATCAACAGGGTTTGTATCAGGATAAAGAGTGCTTCAAGCCCCATAACCGAGGGCGTCAAAATACGGTTATTGGTGACGGTTTGGAATAAGACAGTGGCAATACCAGCAGCAAATGCGACCAATAACATCGTGGCTAAAATAAGACCGCGATGCACCAGTACATAGTGAATATTGCCCCTGAGATTAATTGTCATAAACAAAACGATTGCACCAAGAGCAATAAAACTCAATAACATGAGCCGCTTTGCTGGGAGGCTTAATGTTTTATTTTTCTCGTGGGCCAGAGCGCCTGTTGAAGAATGTTCATTAGCCTGCATGACGTTTTGTCCTAACAATTAATAACAGGAACACGAACGCACCAATCGCGCCCAGAATAACGCTGGCAGGTATTTCAAACGGATAGCTGACTAACCGACCAATAATGTCGCACAACACCACCAAACCACCGCCACACAACGCCACCCAAGGAATAGTACGGCGTAGATTATCGCCCATTGCCATACTGACAATATTAGGCACTATCAATCCCAAGAAAGGCAGCACGCCTATGACCACCACCACCACACCACTAATAATGGCAATAATGGACATTCCCATGAGCATAACGCGCTGATAGTTAAGGCCAACATTGACAGAAAAGTCACGCCCCATCCCAGCAACGGTAAAGCGATCGGCAATGAGACAGGCAATCAGGGTTAATGCGCCGACTATCCATAACAGTTCATAGCGACCCTGTAATACTCCGGAGAAATCACCCGATTCCCAACTCCCCAGCGATTGCAGCAGATCAAACTCCATTGCCAAGAAAGTTGTCACGGCACTGAATACCGCGCCCAGCATAATGCCGGTCAGCGGTACCATCAGCGCCGATTTCATTCTCATTCGTGCGAGCAACAGCATGAAAAGTGCGGTTCCACCCATCGCAAATACCGTAGCCACCAGCATCTTAACCATCACCGGTGCCGCAGGGCTAAACACCATCACCAACAATAGACCTAGGCTGGCGGACTGCGTTGTCCCCGCGATAGAGGGTTCGACAAAACGGTTTTGAGTCAGCATCTGCATGATAAGCCCGGCAACACTCATTGCGCTGCCCGCCAAAACCAATGCCAGAGTTCGCGGTACACGGCTTATCACAAAGATATCGCGCATCTCCGGGTCAGACCAAACCTCGGAAAATGTGACATTCCCAGCACCAATAAACAGGCTGCATACCATCAGGCCCAGTAAAATAACCAGGCCGGTAATAAAGCTAAGATTTTTCATTAGTGAGAATTACTGCGCCGCGGTTTGTTTATCCAGCACTGTGTTAATTTTATCCATCAGTTGCGTATAGCTCTGCACACCACCGGCAATATAAAGCGAGGCTGAGTCGAGATAAATAATGTGATTGTTTTGCCATGCTTTGGTTTTACGAATCAGCGGATTATCCAGAATCTGCTGTGCAGATTGGCCTTCAGCACGTCCAATGGCATTATCGCGATCCAGAACAAATAGCCATTCAGGGTTAGCATTGAGGATAAATTCAGAGGTCACGACATTCCCGTGACGGCCTGTTTCAGTGAAGGTTGCCGCTGGCGTAAACCCTAATTCGTCAAAAACAAAACCGAAACGGGAGCCGGGCGTGTAAGCCGACATCTTGCCACCACTGATCATTAAGACCATAGCTGAACCTGCGTTGGCGGATTTTTGCTTGATGGTATTTATCTGAGAGGTGAAGTTATCCAGCAGCGTTTTTGCCTCTGCTTCTTTACCAAAGATGGACGCCAATTGCTCAGTGCGATGCGTCAAGCTTTGGGTGAAATGCTGAGTATCAACATCAAGAGCGATAGTCGGTGCAATAGCGCTAAGTTTGTCATAAGCATCTTGAGCACGACCACCAGCAATGATCAAATCAGGTTTAGCCTGACTCAATGCTTCATAATCCGGTTCAAATAATGTCCCGGCATTCAGATACTCTGAGCCACTGTACTTGGATAAGAATTCGGGGAGATGAGTACTCGTCTGCGGGACACCAGCAACTTTAATGTGCAGAGCGTCAGCGGTATCCAAGACTGATGGATTCAGTATGATAACTTTTTGCGGATTTAGTGGAACCTGAGTGGTTCCCTGCGCATGTTCAATACTTATTTTTGATGTTTCTTCAGAGGTCTTCGATGAATCATCACATCCGGTAATGACAGCAGTAACTGCCAGTAATGATGAAAATAAAGCTAAACGTAATCGCATTTTCTCTCCTGAAAAGTGGGGATGTAAATATCCTTGAGTGCTAACGCTAATGATTTGCATTACTAGTGATGGGATGATACCGATCTATTCTTGTGATGAACAGATTACATTGTCAGTCTTCTGATTAATCTGTGGAGTAAGTCGCCGCCATGACACATTGAGTAGATTTTTATATTGACCCCCAAAAAAATTAACTCATTGTATTTCATTGATAAATAAAAAATCATTTCAAAAAAAAACACGGGCAGCGCTATTGTGGAGAGATAACGATTTTTCCCACAAGCTGTAGGAAAATAGAATAATAAGACGCCGTTAGCGGTAAAGAGGGGGGCATATCATGGTGCTGGCTAAAACATCACCGTATTAAATCCCCGCCCCCTTTTTCTATTAGGGGCGAGGAGAGTGATATCGTTAACGCGCAACAGCTTCAATAATAGACAGATAACTCCCGGTCTCTATGATGCGATTGATTTTCAGATCAGCCTTGGCAAGCAGCGCTTTTAATTCAGTCTCAGTGCGCTCTCTCCCACCATCAAAACTGGCCAACATGAGAATATCCATAGTTTTACCGAAGTGTGGACGGTTACCTTCTGGAATGATGGTATCCATAATGAGCACTTTGCCATTCGGTTGCATGGCCTTGCGGCAGTTGTGCAATATCTCGGCTGACTTTTCATCTGGCCAGTCATGGACGATATATTTCAGCATATAAATATCGGCTGGCGGGCATGACTCGAAGAAACTACCCGATTGGAGTTTCCAGCGTGAGTCATCCCCTAATTCACCCAGACGGGTTCTTGCCACAACGGGTTCGCGATCGAATAAAATACCGTGGAGAGTGGGATTCGCTTGCAACACGCTCAACAGTAGGCCCCCCATCCCCCCAGCCACATCCACCACCGTCGCATTTTTCGGGAAATCGTAACTACGCACCAAACACGGGTTTTCCACCCAGGACATCGAAGACATACCCGCGTGGAAATCTCTGTCAGGGGTGTGATTCTCTGGGTTTGACCAATACTCGAAGAAAGAAGTACCGAAGATTTTCTTAAAGGCAGAATGACCCTGAACACTTTCGGCAATGATGCCTAAAGGACGCCAAAAGGTTTCATCCGTCAGCATTAAAACAGCACCACGCAGTGAATGAGGCGAAGATTTACAGAGAAGCTCTGCTGCGGGAGTCAACTCAAATCGTTGTCCGTCAACTTCTTTAAAGACATCACGAGTCGCCAGTAACCGCATCACACGATGTAAAGGTTGCTCCTCAACCCCCATTTCTTGCGCAAGCTCTTTGGTTGTTTTTGGCTTGTCTAAAAGATGGTCGGCAACCCCGACAAGTGCTGCGGCTCGAAGTGCCGCCTGATAGCTATAGCTCATGATTTGATCTATTAAGAATAATGCCGCTTTTTCACTTTCAGGTGTAAATGTCTTATTAGTTTTCATGCTTATAATGCCTCTAATATAATATTCAATAGGATTGATAATCGAGACAACTAAACAAACTTTCTATCTAATTTAAGGTAGAGAGTTAGCTCGGATATATAATGGTTGTAAAAAACAAATGCGCTACCCATTAGTATTAAATATATTTAATAGCGTATGTGTTTTTTTATTTACATGTGGGAATTAATATTTACGCCAATAAAAAAATAATTATGTCACTTTTTATCTATTTGATTTTATTTAAAAAATAAATTATTTATTTTTTGGATTACATAAAAAAACACTAAAGACATTGATATTGTTGGTGATAGAATTCATTTCACATTAAAAATAGCGGACAGTAAATTCGCGTAATCTTAAATAACATTAAACATATATTTAAATAAATAGAATATCATTTAAATTCTAATAGTATTAAAGTGTAAAAATAAAAAAATGATTAAATAGAATATGTTGATCAAAAAAATCATACTAAAAAACTGCATAATGCAATCGATAGTTAAGCTAAGTAACTCAATCATGGGTTTAGTCGCGATGGAGAAGTGACATTTGCGATGGAAAAGCTATTCTGGTGAAGAATGACCCGCGTTAAGTCATTTATTAATCATATGTTAATGAATGGTTATCTGTGATTTCACTTAGTATACTTATCGATATGTAATTCATTATTCTGGCGTGAAAAGTATGTCGACCTATGCATGGCGTAGTACCGTTTGGATTGCGGTATACCTATTTTTTATTTTGGCTCCGCTGTTGGCGTTATTGACAGGGACATTGCCCCCAGCCCGAGATTTCTGGACTGAACTTTCTATCGCACTCGGTTATGCCGGTTTAGCCATTATGGGGTTGCAATTTGGCCTGACGGCGCGTTTTCGATACGTCACTGAGCCTTGGGGCGAGGATATTATTTACCACTTCCACCGACGCATTTCGCTGATCGCCGTTGGATTGGTTATTGCGCACCCCATTATCCTATTTGTTGTTCGTCCGGAATTACTGGCTTTGCTCAACTCCTTTGAAGCTCCGTGGCGCGCCCGTTTTGCAGCACTCTCTACTTATTCGCTAATTGCTTTAGTTATTACCGCATTGTGGCGAGTGCAATTAAAAATCCGTTATGAAATCTGGCACTTATCTCATATCATTCTGGCTGTAGTTGCCGTTATTGCGGGAATTGCGCATATGGTGGGTTGGGGCTTTTACCTCGACGATCCATTAAAAAAAGCGCTGTGGATTGGACTGATTCTTTTTTGGTTTGGCTTGCTGCTGTATGTCCGTATCGTTAAACCACTCTTTATCTTACGCCGCCCCTATCAGGTGGTGGACGTTCGCCAAGAGCGCGGAGACACCACGACACTGGTGATGGCACCACAAGGCCACGAAGGTTTTCGTTTTACCCCCGGTCAATTTGGTTGGCTCACCGTCTGGGGCAGCCCATTCAATATCACTGGACACCCTTTTTCCTTCTCCTCCAGTGCCGAAGTGAGTGATGGGCGTGTTGAAATGTCGATCCGTAACTTAGGGGATTTCACCCGTAATATTGATAACATCCCTGTCGGACAACGCGTTTATCTGGATGGCCCCTATGGCGCATTCACCTTGGGCAATCCAGCTGACATGCATGTTTTGGTCGCCGGTGGTGTTGGAATAACCCCGATGATGAGCATGCTACGGACATTGGCTGACCAAGGTGATCAGCGCCCTGCACTTCTGCTTTACGGTAGTAAAGATTGGGAGTCCATTACATTTCGTGAAGAATTGGATGCCTTACAATCACGGCTAAATCTGCAAGTGGTGCATGTCTTATCCAACCCATCGCCAGACTGGACGGGAGAGAAAGGCTTCATTGATGCTGAGATTTTTAAGCGGTACTTGCCGCCCCCCTATGCCAGCCATGAGTATTTTATCTGTGGCCCGAATATCATGATGGATGCTATTGAGAAAGCATTGGCTGAAATTGGTGTTCCTATGTCGAAATACCATTCTGAGCGCTACAGTTTTGCCTGAGGAGGACACAGATGCGGCGTTTATTTGCTGAACGGCTGGTGATTGCTACCGCCATTATTGTCATTGCAGTGGCGGTCTTGTTTGCCTGGTTACGCGTTGCTGGCTAAGTCGGTTTCTTCTCACCGCTATCGATGAGGTCAAACATCGGAGGGCAACCCCCCCCCACTTTTACCTTTAAATAATAAGGAGATCCCCAAACTCATATGTTGACACTGCTTCATCTGCTTTCCTCTGTTGCCCTACTGGTGTGGGGAACACACATCGTCCGCACGGGTATCATGCGTGTTTATGGTGCCGATTTGCGCCGGGTACTGAGTGCCAGTATCCAGAAAAAACCGACGGCGTTTATCGCCGGGATTGGTGTTACAGCTCTGGTACAAAGCAGTAATGCCACGGCGCTACTGGTCATTTCGTTTGTGTCGCAAGGGCTGATTTCCTTGTCACCCGCATTAGTGATTATGCTGGGTGCTGATGTCGGGACGGCGCTGATGGCACGGGTGCTCACCTTTGATCTCTCTTGGCTGTCACCGATGCTGATTTTAGGCGGGGTGATTGTCTTCCTTGGGCAGCGTAAAGCGCGTATTGGCCAAATGGGGCGGGTGTGTATTGGCCTTGGGTTGATCATTTTGGCGCTGCAATTAATTGTCACTGCTGCCGAGCCAATTACGCAGGCAACCGCTGTTCAAGCGATTTTCTCCTCCCTGACTGGGGATACCATTCTGGCACTCTTGATTGGTGCACTGTTCGCCATGATCAGTTATTCCAGTCTGGCTGCCGTGCTGTTGACGGCAACTCTGGCCGCTACCGGTTTGGTGCCTCTGAATATCGCCCTTTGCATCGTGATAGGCTCGAATCTGGGCAGTGGTCTGCTAGCGCTGATCAGCAGCCGTGGGCAGAATGCCGTTTCCCGGCAAGTCGTGCTGGGGAGCTTGCTGTTCAAGGTCATCGGCTGCATTTTGGTCGTCCCGTGGGTCAATATGCTAGGGAAGTGGCTGTACGGGCATAACTTACCGGCAGCCGAAGTGGTCATTTATTTCCATGTTTTCTATAACCTACTTCGTTGTTTACTGATGCTGCCATTAGTGGGCGTGATGGCGCGGATCTGTAGCCGGTTAGTCAGTGATGACCAAAGTGTCGTACAGCCTGTCGCGCCACGCTATCTTGATATTACGGCGATTGATACTCCATCACTGGCGTTGGCTAACGCTGTGCGAGAAACCCTGCGTATGGGGGATGTGTTGGAGCAAATGCTCTTGCGCTTTAAAGAAGTGCTAGAGGGTAATAAGCAGCAAAAGCATGAAGTCAGTTTGCTGGAAGATGAAGTCGACATGCTTTATAGCGCAATAAAACTGTATTTAGCGCAGATTCAGCAAGATGAATTAGGTGAAATTGATTCGCGCCGCTGGGCTGAGATTATTGATACGGCGGTCAATCTCCAGCAGGCGGGCGATATTATTGGCCGCATGACATCCGATGTTGCCGCCAAGTCGCTTAATGCACGTAAGCCGTTTTCAGCTGAAGGATTTGAGGAACTGAGTACTCTTCATGCCCGACTAGTGGCAAATCTGGATTTAGGCATGTCGGTGTTTTTATCGCGGGATATCAATAACGCCAAGCGCCTGCGTCGCGCCAAGCACCGCTTTCGCTTACTGAACCGTCGTTATTCTCATGCTCACGTTGAACGCTTACACCAGCAAAACGTCCTGAGCATTGAAACCAGCAGCCTGCATATGGGGCTATTGGGTGATATGAAGCGCCTGAACTCACTATTTTGCTCAACGGCTTATCATGTGTTGGAAGTGCAAGAAGAAGCATTGGATTGAGCCGATAAAGGGGCTGCGCCATAGACAAGAAAATCAGCTCGTGGCCCGCTTATCTTGCCCAATCGTCGAGGATTTGCTGTGTGGTTTTTACTCTGATGCGATTGTCGGGAACAGTCAGATCAGCCCAAACCTCATTATGATGCGCAATAAGCTGTTCAGCAGTCACATGTCGGCGATTTGCCGTGGTATGGGCATCTGCTGCGATGGTTAGGGCATAACCTTTGCTAGCAGCAATTTTGATAGTGGTATCAACGCAATAATCTGTGGCACAGCCGCAGATTGTTAGATGAGGTGCACTCAACTCGGCAATCACGTTGTCGAGTTGAGTACGATAAAATGCGTCACAGGCGGTTTTATTGACCGAAATTGCACTTTCCGGGCGGTGCAATTCTGGTAATAGTTGCCACAATTCACTTCCTTCAGCCATTTCATTTTCAATATGCTGAATGAAAATAACGTGGTCAGCCCGGTCTATTAGCTGGTTAATACGCGTGATACGGCCTTGGCGATCAAAGCGGGGGTGGGCAAAAACGCCGTTTTGCATATCAATGACAACAACAACCTTTTCTATGGCCACGCCAACCTCTGCTATTTATGTAAAATCCCCGCTTAAATTAACACAAAATCTCCGGCTTATTTTTTCAGTTGCAATGTCGTCATGCAAGTTTGGCTTTCGGCTTGAGTCGTAAACGGTGAGATTGCCGTCATCCCCTGATAACTGACTTCAATTGTCCCTTCGGTATTACGTGGTAACCACACACCGACAAAACCATTTTGGTAACTGGTGAGTTTATCTTGCAGGATAACTTTCCCTGTTTTATCGGTGATTTTCACATCAAACGGGGTATTTGCCAGCTCCCCACGACAACCCGATAAACTGTGATTAAAGCAGGGGTGAGTTTGGGTTATATAAGGTGCAAAAGAGAGGTAAAACTTATCACCCAATGGGAAAACATACTGTTGCTGCCCATCAGATAACATTAATTCAGTACCGGTAACTGAAGCTGAATAGGCTAAAGGCCGCTCCTGCTTAGATTGGTCAATTGTTTCAATCATCTGCTCAGTGGTTTTTCCTGATAAACCATGCTGAGTCAAAAACGCTGTTTCTGCGGGGGATGCGGGCTGCGCCAAGGCGAAATGGCTGAAAGTGACTGCGGCTAGAGCAACAATAGCCAGTCGGGCAGTTGAAGCAAATGTCTTTTTCACTGTCATGGATTCCTTTAAGGGTATAAAGAGAAGTAGAAATAATGACAAGTAAGATAAACCCTCCCCCAAGGGGAGGGTCAAAGACAGATTTGAAAAGAAAGGTAAGTCACTGTATAGAATTGACTTTTATTGATCTGAGTCAAATTGAAACCGTGATGTAACCCACAGTACGCCTTAATTAATATCTGGGTGCTGGGCAATCAGGTTCTTTCTCTTTTTCTCAAGTTCAGCAATTTGCTGGTCAATGTCTTCAATATTCTGTTCGATATTGTCATGGTGTTCCTGCAATATCTCTTTTGCCTCTGCCCTGTCTGATGCAGCGGGAGTCGCTCCTTTCAGTGGTTTATTCGCTGTCTCTTTCATAAAGATCCCCGTCACCAAACCAATAATGGCCACAATCATCAAATAATAAGCAGGCATAAACAGGTTTTGCGTCGTTTCCACCAACCAAGCCGCAGCCGTAGGTGTCAGGCCCGCAACCAGTACGGAGATATTAAAAGCAATGGCTAATGCGCTATAGCGAATATGCGTTGGGAACATCGCTGGCAATGTCGACGCCGCCACACCGGTAAAGCAGTTAAGTAAAATGGCCAGAATCAGCAAGCCACAAAATATCAAGCCAATAATTCCGCTGTTAATCAGAATAAAGCTAGGAATGGCAAGAATAAATAACCCGATACTGCCGAAAATAACAAAAGGTTTGCGACCAATTCTGTCGCTCATTAATCCCATTACCGGCTGAACAAATAGCATCCCCAACATAATGGCAATAATGATCAATACACCGTGATCTTCCGAATAATGCAGGCTGTGCGACAGGTAGCTTGGCATATAGGTCAACAGCATGTAATAAGTGACATTCGTTGCCATCACCATACCCACGCAAATAGCCAGATTCTTCCATTGCTTCGTGAGAATTTCACGAAAAGAGACTTTCGGGGGCTGGGCAATGCTGTGTCGCGAGTCATTGTCCATTTTATCTACGTGCTGCTGGAAAGTAGGTGTCTCTTCCAGTGCATGACGCAGGTAAATACCAATTAACCCCAATGGAGCCGCAACAAAGAACGGAATACGCCATCCCCATTCAAGGAAGCTGGCTTCTCCCACAATACTGGAAATCAGCAGCACGACCCCCGCGCCAAGCACAAAACCGGCGATGGAACCAAAATCCAGCCAACTGCCGAGAAAACCCCGTTTTCTGTCCGGCGAATATTCAGCAACAAAAATCGCGGCGCCGGTATATTCCCCCCCAACAGAGAAGCCCTGCGCCAATTTCGCCAGTAACAGCAATATCGGCGCCCATATCCCTATCGAGGCATAGGAGGGAATCAGACCAATACAGAAGGTACTGACCGACATAATAATAATGGTAACTGACAGGACTTTCTGCCGCCCATATTTATCGCCCAGCGCCCCAAAGAATATGCCGCCCAAAGGCCGCACCAAGAAAGGCACAGAAAAGGTCGCCAATGCCGCGATCATTTGAATACCAGGGTCAGCACCAGGGAAAAATACTTGTCCAAGTGCGAATGCGACAAAACCATACACACCAAAATCGAACCACTCCATGGCGTTACCCAACGCCGCGGCAGTGATAGCTTTCTTTAGTTTGGCATCATCAATGATCGTAATATCATTGATTTGCATCGGTTTAACGCTTTTTCTTCGTAGTCCCATTTTTTCTTCCTTTATGTTCCCAATAACTCCACTGCATAAAGCATGAAAAGAGTGACGCGCAGTCATTTTGATGAAAATTCAAATTTTGTGAGGTATTTATAAGAATAGTTGTAAACGAGGAGATGTGTAGGATGGTTCAACCTGCAATCATTAGATATGTTAACGTAATATTATCTAAAATGCATGTTTGATAAGCGACAAAAGAGGGCGAAAGTGAATTTTTCCGCCATTTTAGTTTGATTAATCAGTTAGATATACTAGTTGAGTCGCCCGTTATATAAGCGGGCCTTACGCCCCCGTATAATGCAGGGTTATCACTTTCATCTTTAAGCTGCACACCAGATAGACGCCGCTGGAAAGATTGCTCTAACAACCATGCCAACCTAAATGCCGCTTGAGGATAATCCAGCCCCTCTGGTCGAATATTCGAAATACAGTTACGCTCCGATTCCAACCGTTGGGTATTAGGCCCCCAAGTCATATAGACACCTAAGCTATCAGGGGAAGAGAGACCCGGTCTTTCACCAATCAAAATAACCACCGCTTTGGCCTGCAAACACTCCCCGGCATCATCGCCCAATGCCACTCTGGATTGATGAGCCAATACCACCGGAGCTAGTGATAAGCCAAGTGTCTGCAAATAAGGCAGTAAGGCTTCAACCAGAGGAATTGCCTGTCGGTGTACCGCCTTGGATGATAAGCCATCACCAATTACCAGCAAAACATCCGCTTGCTTATCAGGCCATGCGCACAACTGTTCACGACTTGGCTGCGACAGTTGTCGCCCCAGATCCGGGCGACACAGATAAGTGGAACGTTCTGGTGCAGCACTGTTCACGGTAATGGTGGTTAACCCTAAGCCAGCTAATTGACTGGCAAGATCTTCGCTGAGAAAGGGCTGATGCACCGCATCGCGTGCTTGCGCATGCGCCAAACCGAATTTGAGCAACTCACTGGTCGGTAAACTGGCACCGGTGCGACCTAGAGCGATACGGGCTGCCGTAAATTGCCGCAAACCTGCCCAAGGGTTACGATGCAGTAAATCATGCTTAGGACTCATGGGGCGACCTCCAATTGAGGCAACTGAGCCAATAGTGGATGATTCATCGCGGTGTCACGCAACTGCCCATGTGCATCCATAATATTCATTTTTTCCAACCATAAACCAAACTCAGGAGCATGTTTTAAACCGAGCAATTGGCGAATATAGAGCGCATCATGGAAGGAGGTACTTTGATAATTCAGCATAATGTCATCAGCACCCGGGATCCCCATCATAAAGGTCAATCCCGCCGCCCCCAGTAAGGTCAAGAGGGTATCCATATCATCCTGATCCGCTTCGGCATGATTGGTGTAGCAAACATCACAACCAAGCGGGACTCCCAGCAGCTTGCCGCAAAAATGGTCTTCTAAGCCCGCACGGATAATCTGCTTTCCATCATAGAGATATTCTGGCCCGATAAAACCGACCACGGTATTGGTCAACAATGGAGAGAACCGGCGGGCAATGGCGTAGGCGCGGGCTTCGCAGGTTTGCTGATCTACACCAAAATGGGCATTTGCCGACAAGCAACTCCCCTGCCCGGTCTCAAAATACATCACATTTTCGCCCACCGTGCCGCGCTTAAGGCTCAGGGCCGCCAGTTGCGCTTCCTCAATTAAAGCGAGATTGATACCAAAACCGGCATTGGCGGCTTCACTGCCTGCAATTGACTGAAAAACCAGATCAACCGGCGTGCCGCGCTCTATCAGTTTAAGGGTGTTAGTAACATGGGTTAACACGCAAGATTGGGTTGGGATCTCAAAGCGGTGGATCACATCATCCAGCATATAATTCAGTTTCTCCAGCAACGGCAAACTGTCACTGGCAGGATTAATGCCAATCACGGCATCGCCACTGCCATACAGCAGGCCATCGAGCATGCTGGCCGCAATCCCCTGCAAGCTGTCCGTAGGGTGATTAGGTTGTAGTCGCACACTTAAATGGCCCGGTAGGCCAATGGTGTTACGAAACCGAGTGATAACACAGCATTTCTTCGCTACCAGAATCAAATCTTGGTTGCGCATGATTTTGCTCACTGCGGCTGCCATTTCCGGGGTAATACCCGCACTGACTTGTGCCAACGTCGCACTGTCTGTTTGCTCACTGAGCAACCAATCACGAAAATCCCCCACCGTCAGGTGTGCTATCGGGGCAAAAGCCAACTGGGAGTGCGTATCAATGATCAAGCGCGTGACTTCATCCTGCTCATAAGGAATCAGCATTTGCTGTAGAAAGTTTTTTAACGGCACATCGGCCAATGCCATACGTGCCGCTATGCGCTCTTCAGCCGTTTCCGCCGCAACACCCGCCAAATAATCCCCTGAACGTGCGGGTGAAGCTTTCGCCATCAAATCGCGCAAATCACCAAAATGATAGCGACGATGGCTCAACGTTGTCTGGTACATAACGCGTCCCTTAACTTAGCAGGCCGCCGAAGCAGCCTGAATAATCATCATGACGTCTACATTACGAATGCAATATCACTCAGCACCACTCAGTTGCGGATCGAATGCAGCCGCCGCCCGTGAACGGTGGGTCAGACGGAAGTAAATATAACCAACCAACATCATTCCGGCGAATATCAGCGCCAACAATGGGTTGTAATAGATCATTGCCACCAAGCAGACGACTGCCAGAACCAATGCTAATGCAGGGGCAAACGGATAGAAGGGAGCCGAGAATGGACGAGTGAGCCGAGGTTCGGTTTGCCTGAGTTTAAATAACGACAACATCGAGGTGATATACATCACGATGGCACCAAAAACGGACATTGTCACGATATTGGCTGTCAGCGGCATGCCACCAATGACAATCAGCGAATCGGAGAAAATTGCCGCAATCCCCACCACTCCACCGGCTAATATCGCCAGATGCGGGGTACGGAAACGCCGATTAACGGTTGCCAGAGGTTTAGGTAAATATCCAGCACGAGCCAAAGCAAAAATCTGACGTGAATATCCCATAATTATGCCGTGGAAAGAGGCTATTAGGCCAAATAACCCAAGCCATACCAGCATATGCAGCCAACCACTGTCACTGCCCACTATAATTTTCATCGCTTGTGGTAGAGGGTCATTAATATTGGATAACTTCGTCCAGTCCCCCACGCCGCCGGCAAAAACCATCACACCGAGAGCCAGTACCACTAATGTCAGAATACCGCAGATAAAAGCACGCGGGATCGTGCGCTGTGGGTCTTTAGCTTCTTCAGCCGCCATCGACGCACCTTCAATTGCCAGGAAAAACCAGATAGCAAAAGGAATTGCGGCAAAAATCCCCGACATAGCCCCCAGACTAAAGGTATCCGCACCAGCCCAGCCCCCTTTCACAAAATGGCTGGCCTCAAATCCCGGCGCCACCACGCCCATAAATACCAGTAATTCAAAAATCGCTAATATTGTGACCAAGAGTTCAAATGTGGCGGCAATACTGACGCCCAAAATATTCAGTGACATAAACACCAGATAAGCCCCAACAGCGACCCATTTGGGATCAATGGCGGGGAATTGCACATTAATATAGGCACCAATAGCCATCGCAATAGCAGGCGGTGCAAATACAAACTCAATCAATGTTGCGAGGCCCGCAATAAAGCCACCAGTAGGGCCAAAAGCACGGTGGGCATAAGCAAATGGCCCCCCGGCATGGGGAATAGAAGTGGTTAACTCGGTAAAACTAAAAATAAACGCGGTATACATGGCCGCAACACCCAATGCCGTAAACAGGAATCCTAAAGTTCCCGCCTGCGCCCAACCATAACTCCAGCCAAAATACTCGCCGGAAATAACCAATCCGACAGCAATCCCCCACAACTGAAAACTACCTAATGTACGTTTTAATTCCGGAGCCTGTTTCGCCTGTGACATACCTTATCCCTGCCATTTGCCAGTAATAGTACGGTCTATGGCTAAAGCAAGGTTTGTACCAAATAGCAGGCACCCACAAATTGGCAGTAATAGCCGTACTTTGTGTAATGAGAAATGAGCATGTGGTAAGAGGGAGGCACTGACAGTACGCCCTTTTTAGAGGCAAATGCACGAAGATGCGGCAGCAATGTCACCCCATCACGAGGTGACATCTCAGTAGGCCAATATTTACGCTTGCGGCCCTTCATCCGAAGGGGGCTTGCGTGTTTTGGTCCATTCCCGTAGCCGCTGAACATGTAAATAGAGCGCAGGAATAAACAAAATCCCCACGGCAGTAGCCATTAACATGCCACCAAACACCGTGATACCAATGATCTGACGGCTCATCGCCCCCGCACCACTGGCAAAGACCAGTGGCATCACACCGAGGATAAAGGAGATTGCCGTCATCATTACCGCACGAAAACGCTGCTTGGCGCCGTCTTGGGCCGCTTGTGCAATCGTCGCGCCCTCTTCTCGCCGTGCTTTGGCGAATTCGACAATTAATATCGCATTCTTAGCCGCCAGCCCTATGAGTAGCACTAAGCCTATCTGTGCATAGACATCGTTAGCAAAGCCCATGGCTGATAACCCCGCAACCGCCCCTCCCACAGCAAAGACGACCGAGAGAATGACCACCAGCGGGATACTCCAGCTTTCATATTGGGCCACCAAGAACAGGTAGGCGAACACCAACGCCGCCAGATAAATAAAGACCACCTGCCCGCCCGTTTGCTGCTCTTGCCATGACATGCCACTCCAGCTGTAGCTGTAACCCTGCGGTAAATTCTGTGCTAATAGTGCCTCCATCGCCGCCATGGCCTGACCGGAGCTGGCTCCATCAGCCGCAGAACCGTTAACCGTCACCGAAGGGAACTGGTTAAAATGGCTGATAAAGGGAGCGCCAACAGAAGGTGTTAGCGTGACCAAGTTGGCCAAACTGACCAATGCTCCATTATCACTGCGCACATTCATACTATTTATCTGCGCAGTACGCTGGCGGAAATCCATATCATTTTGTAATTGCACTCGGAACATACGGTTATTCAGTGTGAAATCACCCGCATTCATCCCACCCAGTGATGTTTGCAACGTCTGGAAAATGCGGCTGACAGGCACTTGTAATAATGCGGCGCGATCCCTATCAATGCTCAGATTGACTTCAGGTACTGAGGCACTGAAGGTGGTAAATACTCGGCTGAGTTTCGGGTCTTGGTTGGCGGCAAATATAATCCCCTGACTCACCTGTGCCAGCTCCTGTGGTGATTGCCCCAACAGAGCCTGAATACGCAAATCAAAACCTGAAGCATTCCCCAACCCAGCAATGGCTGGCGGATTCACCGCCATAATCGTCGCCGAAGGAATAGTGGCTAAATTGGCCTGAATATTGGCCAGCACCTGATCAATATGAGGTCGTTGCCCCCAAGGTTTCAGCATGACAATGGCAAAACCGGCATTGGGCGAGTTATTACCACTGAGCAAACTAAAGCCGGTGATTTTTATCACATCTTCAACGGCGTCATTGGCCGTCACCTGCTGATACATCTGATCCATGACCGTCTGAGTACGATTCAACGAAGCGCCATCCGGCAGTTGCAAACTGACGAAGAAATAGCCCTGATCTTCCTCTGGCAGGAATGAAGTTGGCAGACGGGTATAACCCCACCAAGTTGCCAACCCTACCAGTAACAGAGCGGCAATACTGAACACAGCACGGCGACTAATACGGCCTGTTAATCCCACATACCCATCACGTGCGCGGTCTAATCCACGGTTAATAGCGCCAAACACGCCGGTATTCGACAAAGTACGCCGCTTTAGCAAGACCGCACACAGCGCTGGACTGAGAGTCAACGCATTAATACTGGATAAGATCACTGCCGCCGAAAGGGTGACGGCAAATTGACGGTATAGCTCGCCCACAATGCCCGGTAAAATGGCAATAGGAACAAATACCGCCATTAGCACCAGCGTGGTGGCAATAATCGGCCCTGCAATCTGGCTCATCGCCTGCTTAGTGGCTTGCGCGGGTGTCAGATTAGGATCATTGGATAACAAGCGCTCAACGTTTTCGACTACCACAATGGCATCATCCACCACAATAGTCAGCGCCAGAATAATGGCGAACAAACTGAGTGTATTCGCCGAATAACCAAAGACATAAAGCACTGCAAACGTGCCCAGCAGCGATACTGGAATGGTGAGCGCGACAATAAACGTCGCCCGCATACTTTGTAAAAACAGATACACCACCGCCAATACCACAATGAGAGTCAATGTCAGTGAGAGAGCAATTTCATGCAAGGTTGCGGTGACAGGTAACGTGGAGTCGTAGTTGATTTCATACGTTAGATCCGGTGGGAAAGCCGCCGACAAACGAGCCATCTCATCGCGCACCCCATTAGCCACATTTAACGCATTGGCTCCCGGAACCGGATAGACCACTAAGAATGCAGATTCAGTTTGATTTTGTGCTGCGCTAACCTGATAGTTCTGCGCCCCCAGCGCGACACGCGCAATATCACCCAGCCGAATCATCCCGCCCTGCGGGTTGCTGCGAATAATCACATTGGCGAATTGTTGTGGATCGGCAAGCCGCCCTTGCCCACTGATAGTCAGGGTTTGCTGCTGGTCTGGCGTCGACGGTGACGAACCAATCTGCCCGGCAGCGGCTTGCACGTTCTGTTGTTGTAATGCTGCGATGATATCTTGCACGCTGACATTCAGTGACTCCATACGTTGTGGATTCAGCCACACCCGCATACTGTAATCACGCGCACCAAACACCTGCACATCACCGACACCATTGATACGTGCGATAGCATCACGCAACTGAATGCTGGTGTAGTTGCTGACAAATAGCGCGTTATGAGTCTGTTTCGGCGAAAAGACACTCACCCCTAACAACAGGTTCGATGCCCGTTTGCGCACTGAAATACCGTTTTCATTCACCTCGGCAGGCAGTTGAGCGCTCACCTGAGAAATACGGTTTTGTACTTCAACGGCGGCCATATCCGGATCAGTCCCACTGGCGAACGTGATGCTCAACTGATAGCTGCCGTTGTTACCGCTGGTGGACTCCATATACAGCATATTGCTGACGCCATTGACCTGTGCTTCTAGCGGTGAGGCAATAGCTTGCGCCACATCGCGAGCACTCGCTCCCGGATAAACCGCACTGACAGATACCACTGGCGGTGTGATATCAGGATATTGCTCCACGGGAATAACGTGCAATGACACCCAGCCAACGATGGTTATCACCAGCGCAATAACAATGGCAAATTTGGGACGACGGATAAAGAAATGTAGCATCTGGCCTTCCCCTTAGTTCGCCGTCAGTGGCGCAGCAATACTGGCGCTCACTGTCATGCCGGGCCGGACATGTTGCAGCCCAGACACAATAACGCGCTCGCCGACATTCAGACCTTCTTTCACTTCATATTGCTGTTCAAACTGCGCGCCAAGAGTCACTGGCCGCACTTCAACCTGATCGTTATCCGTCACCACCAAGACAAAATGGCCCTGCTTATTTTGCTGTAACGCAGCGATCGGTATAGCCGTCACCGCTTTTGCCGTTTCTGTTGCCAGCGAGACATTCACCACCCCACCGGGTAAGAGTAAATGCAGTGGATTAGCAAAGCGGGTGCGAATTATCACTGTGCCGGTCTGTTTATCAATTTGGTTATCAACAGATTCAAAAACACCAGTTTCCGGGTATTGCTTGCCATTTGCCAATTGGATGCGCGGAGTGAAATGCCCAAACGGCAGTGCGCTATTATCGCTGGTTGATGGATTTTTCGCTGACAATTGATAGGTAGCCGTAATGTAATCTCGTTCATTAACGGCGATTGCCACCCGAATAGGATCGAGCTGCACGATACTCACCAACGTGCCACTGGCCGGGTTAATCAAGCTACCAACATTAAAGCGGCTGTGGCCAATCTGGCCGGAGATCGGCGCAGTAATGCGCGTAAAGCTGAGTTGGAGTTGCTGAATTTGTAGGTTTGCTTGTGCCTGAGCCACCGCAGCCCGGTTGATATCCCGCTGTGCTTGTGCCTCATCGACTTCCGCTTGGCTCACTGAGCGGTTACTGCCCAAGCGTTGTAAACGGGTGAGATTCACCTGTGCATGGTTAGCACTGGCGGTTGCGCTGTCTAACTGCGCCTGCGCCTGAGTGACTGAGGCCTGATGTAACGCGGGATCAATTTCATACAAAAGCTCGCCCTGTGTGACCATCTGCCCTTCGGTAAATAGCCTAGCGGCAATAAACCCCTCAGTTCGTGTCGTAACATCCACTGCCTGAATAGCTTCCACCCGACCAAGATATTGCAACGCACTGTCTGGTATCGTCGAAGTTACAACGGCTACAGTCACCGCTGGCAGTGGCGCTTCCGCCATTGCATTATTTGCCCCAATACCCAGTAATAAAATAATGGCATAGGCGGTCAAAGAAGGTCGCCGAGTGCTTAAGATTCGCTGCAAACTAAGGGTTATCCGGCGGCGAACCCATTTCAGTGTAGACATGATCATTTGTTCCTTACTCTCGGCGGGGTAATAAGTTGGGTATGGCATTAATAAGTTTAGCGGGATTAGTCATATTTTGGCGTCACTTTAACGTCTTGCGACAAAAATTCCTATTGCACTGAATGTCGTCGATACAGCAAGAGATTATGGCTAATTTAAAATGATACCCGCTGGAAGTAACTGGAAAAAAATTCAACACAAACTCTCAGCTTGGCCGAGAAATAGAGGGGGGTATGGTAGACCGCCCAGATATTGGCACTTTGCGCATATTCAGGCATCACTCGCACCAAAGTCCCATTCTGTAATAGGGGAGCAACATCCCACAATGAGCGCAACATAATGCCACGGCCATTTAGCGCCCACTGCAAAACAATCTCGCCACTGTTAGAAGAGAGGTGTCCCGATATCTTGACTGACTTTTTGCCCTCCTTACTTTCTAATTCCCACACGCCGACTGTCTGATCTCGCTCCTGAGTAAACAAACAATCATGCTGCTGCAATTCATGAAGCGTGGTAGGAGTACCCTGCCGCGCTAAATACTCAGGTGATGCGCAAATAATTCGCTGATTTTTGGTTAGCATCCGGCTGATATAACTCTCCGAAATATCGTCGTTTATCCGAATATCGAGATCAATCTGGTCTTTAATCAAATCGATCTGTTTATCAAATAACTCAAAATGAATTTGCAGGTCAGGATAACGGGCCATTAACTCAATAATAGCGGGAGCAATATAGTTACGGCCAAAACCAAAACTACACCCAATGCGCACTTTCCCGGAGGGTTGCTCCTTTATCTGGGATACTTCATTTTTCAGTGCCGTTAATCGCTCCAGTATATCGAGAGCGGATTGGTAGGTCAGTGTACCGGTTTCTGTCAGTACCACTCCACGAGAGGAGCGGTGCAATAACTTGACGCCGAGCTGTAATTCCAACTGCTGAATACGCTTGGTCACGAATGCCGGCGTTTGTCCCAAACTTTCAGCCGCAAGCTGAAAACTACCACTATTAACCACGGCGATTAATACCTGCAAATCTTTAGGTAAGGGATAGTGATCGAGACTCATTACGCTATTCCTGAATTGAAATATTGATATTGCTACTTTAACGCTTTCTGACCTGATGCAACCAATGAATAACAACAAAGTTTTGATGTCTATAACCGTAATTATTGTGATTGGCAACTTTTGGTTGTTTTTCTGTTATTTATTTGTTGCTCAACGATGCCATTATGTCATTTATTTATTTTTGACGGAAATGACATATTTTGCTAACCCCAGCTTTATAAAGAAAAAAAGAGAATTCACGTTTTGTTAATTGAACAATCACACTTCAAAAACGAAATAATCCACAATTTTTGTGGTAGTTTATTTTCACTGCCGGTAGCGCGATAAAAAATAAATAAAGCACACCTTTATTTAGTCATCATTTAATGGCGTATCAGCCATTATTTATGCTGGAGAGTATTCATGAGCATAATTGAGCAAAGCGATGCAGTCACCAAACTTACCGATATTATTGCCGATTTTACCGCAATGATATCTACTCGCATGCCAGACGATGTTGTTGATAAATTAAAACAGCTTCGAGAATTAGAAAATGAGGGCATGGCAAAGATTATTTACCATACCATGTTCGATAATATGGAAAAGGCCATAAAACTGAATCGCCCAGCCTGTCAGGACACAGGCGAGATAATGTTTTATGTCAAAGTTGGTACTAACTTCCCATTATTGAGTGAATTACAAAATATTTTAAAGGCCGCTGTACAGCAAGCCACAATAAAAGCGCCATTGCGACATAATGCGGTCGAAATATTTGATGAGATCAATACCGGTAATAATACCGGTAGCGGTGTTCCTTGGGTGACCTGGGATATTCTCCCCAATGCTACCCACGCAGAAATCGAAGTGTATATGGCTGGAGGAGGCTGCACTTTACCCGGTCGCTCTAAAGTGCTTATGCCATCCGAAGGATACGAAGGAGTGGTGAAATTTGTCTTTGAAAATATTTCAACACTGGCTGTCAATGCCTGCCCGCCGGTGCTGGTTGGCGTCGGTATTGCCACCTCGGTAGAAACCGCCGCCGTATTATCACGTAAAGCTGTATTACGCCCAATTGGGAGCCATCATCCAAATCCTATTGCTGCTGATTTAGAGCGCCGTCTGGAAGAAGGGCTGAATAAACTTGGTATTGGGCCACAGGGATTAACTGGGAAGGCCTCCGTTATGGGGGTTCATATTGAGTCAGCAGCGCGTCACCCATCGACAATTGGTGTTGCCGTCTCCACTGGTTGCTGGGCACACCGCCGCGGAACCCTGTTGGTTCAGCAAGATTTAACGTTCGAGAGCATCTCCCATACCCGAGGTGACCAATTATGAAAAAAGTATTAACAACACCAATTAAAGATGAAGATCTGGTGGATATTAAAGCCGGCGATGTTATTTATCTCAATGGCACATTGGTGACATGTCGCGATGTTTGTCATCGCCGCCTTATCGAATTAAAACGTGAGATCCCATTTGATTTACGAGGTAAAGCTATTTTCCATGCTGGGCCAATTGTCAAAAAGAATGGTGATAAATGGGAAATGATCTCAATTGGCCCAACCACCAGTATGCGAATGGAAAGTTTTGAAAAAGAGTTTATTGAGCAGACGGGGGTTAAATTAATTGTCGGTAAAGGTGGCATGGGACCAAATACTGAAGAAGGCTGTAAAACACATAAAGCGTTGCATGCTATTTTCCCGGCAGGATGTGCAGTATTAGCTGCAACACAAGTCGAGGAAATAGAAGAAGTCCATTGGACGGAATTAGGTATGCCGGAATCACTGTGGGTCTGCCGAGTGAAAGATTTTGGGCCACTAATCGTGTCTATCGACACCCATGGTAATAATCTTATTGAAGCCAATAAAAAATTGTTTGCTGAAAAACGCGACGCTATTGTCGATGAAATCTGTGAACATGTTCATTATATTAAATAATAATGATAACCGGAGGGGCTACCCCTCCTTTATTCATAAAAGGATCTGACTATGGCAAAGTTAAATTTGTCATGGCGATTATTAACGCCCATAGCAGTGGCGATTATTATCGCTTTATTTCCTTCACCCAGTGGATTACCTGAACACGCATGGCTTTATTTCGCTATTTTCTTTGGTGTTATTGTTGGCTTAATTTTAGAACCTGTGCCGGGTGCGGTTGTGGCAATGACCGGCTTGGCTATTATCGGCGTGCTCTCTCCTTGGTTGCTTTACAGCCCTGAACAACTAGCTGAACCCGGTTTCAAATATACGTCGAAAGCACTCTCTTGGGTGGTTTCCGGTTTTTCAAACTCGGTTATCTGGCTGATATTCGCGGCATTTATGTTTGGAACGGGTTATGAAAAAACAGGATTAGGCCGCCGTATCGCTCTGTTGTTAGTCAAGAAAATGGGACATAAAACCCTGTTTCTAGGGTATGCCATTATGTTCTCAGAACTACTCTTGGCCCCCGTTACACCGTCTAACTCGGCGCGAGGTGCGGGGATAATCTACCCGATTATCCGTAACTTACCGCCACTTTATGATTCACAGCCCAATACTCCCGGAATACGAAAAATTGGGTCGTATATTATGTGGATGGGGATCAGTGCAGATTGTGTCACCAGCTCCATATTTTTAACGGCTATGGCCCCAAACTTGCTATTAGTCGGTTTACTCAAGTCCTCGTCAGATGTGGCGCTATCTTGGGGGACGTGGTTTATCGGTATGCTGCCATTGAGCATCTTATTGGTTATTCTCGTGCCGTGGCTCACCTATGTACTTTATCCACCGGAAATAAAGCAAGGTAATCAAGTACCTGAATGGGCCACAAAAGAACTAGAAATCATGGGGCCACTGTGTCGGCGTGAAAAAATAATGCTGGGGCTGATGATTACGGCACTGGTGTTATGGATCTTCGGCTCTGACTTTATTGATGCCGCCATGGTGGGATATTCCGTTGTCGCGGTGAT
This sequence comes from Yersinia vastinensis, assembly GCF_044905075.1. Taxonomy (NCBI): domain Bacteria; kingdom Pseudomonadati; phylum Pseudomonadota; class Gammaproteobacteria; order Enterobacterales; family Yersiniaceae; genus Yersinia; species Yersinia vastinensis. The sequence continues at coordinate 718,275 of NZ_CP173260.1, read as the reverse complement.
GCTACTGACCAAAGTGATTACTTGGGACGATATTATTAGCAATAAATCAGCCTGGAGTGTCTTCTTCTGGCTGGCATCCTTGATTGCTCTGGCTACAGGGTTAAACCAAACCGGCTTTATCTCTTGGTTTGGACATCACATTGCTGGCAGCCTATCAGGGTTCTCACCCACCGCCATTATGATTTTGCTGGTCACTATCTTTTATGGTTTACGTTATTTCTTTGCCAGTGCAACAGCTTATACTTCAGCATTAGCGCCCATGATGTTGGCTGCTGCATTAGTGATCCCCGAAATACCGTTATTGACATTTAGTCTTATGATTGGCGCTGCCATCGGGTTGAGCAGTATTACCACACCATATGCAACAGGTCCTAGCCCTATCTATTATGGTAGTGGCTATTTGCCGACTGCCGATTATTGGCGTTTAGGCGCAATATTTGGCGTGCTGTTCTTGGTATTGCTGCTATTAACCGGATTAATTTGGATGCCTTTAGTTATCTAACACCTCACCTGTCATTGCCCGATCAGAGCAATGGCAGGTAATCATTCCCCACGATCATTTCTCCGCTTAACTTCTCATCTCTGTTTCACCACAAGAATAGATCCATCACATATTGGCAATAATAGGGTAGGCATTGGCTAAATTTATTCCTATTCTTTTTGTTTTGATGAAAAAATCGCAACAAAACATTAAATTATCCTAAGCTCAAATTATAATTTGACGGAGTTATGTTAGTTTAGATTGCCTCAGAGTCTTCACTTCCTGCTGATTAAATAAATATTTCTATAATACTTAATATCAGCCCGAATTTTGTAAGAACGACACCCCATGTGATTGGCGTTGCAAGTTGACCCAAATGCAAAAGGTCTAAGGGAATTCACTATGACAGACTCCAAGCCGCAAGAATCGCGGACAAGAGGGGAAAATGTTTTCTTTGCAAAGCAAACTTTGCAAGCCATGGCCCTGTTAGTTGGGGCGACCATCATTATTGCGGCGGTCGGTATTATCTACATCGCCTCACAACTCAACGAACGAGCAATCTCCCAAAGCCGTTTTCTCGTTGAGAAAGCATGGGAAATGCGCCAAAGCGCAATCAAGAGCAGAATAAAAGACAATGCTTTTTGGGGCGATGCGTATGAACATTTGCATGTAAAAGTCGACCCTGAGTGGGCTTATGTCAGCCAAAATCTGGGGCCATCACTTTATAATGATTTTAATTACGAAGGCGTGTTTGTCGTTGATGGGCAGAACAAAACCCGTTATTCCGTCATCAATGGGCGGCTGACACAAACCACACTACCCGATTGGCTTAGCGAGGATATTACGCCCTTAATTGATACCGCGCGTACTCAAGCCGCAACAGAGTTTATCGCCACTGAAACTATCGAAGTTGCCGGGCGACCAGCCATCATTGCAGCGGCAGCATTAACGACGGGAAGTGATCCGCGCGTTAAATCCGTGTCAGGCGCGCCGTCAGTCTTGGTGTTTGTCGATCTTCTGACACAGGCCGAGCTGAATGCTCTGGGTGAAGATTACGGTATTCATCAACTACGCACCCCACGAGACAAAAAAGATTTTTCTTCCAGTCCCTCATTCCCTTTATCTTCCAGTGATAACAGTAAGTTAACCTTACATTGGAGCCAAGATATGCCGGGGGCACAGCTTCTCAACATATTACTCCCGCTCTTGGCACTGGTTGCCATGATTCTGGGATTAAGTGGCTGGTTAGTACTGCGGCGAGCCATGTCTGGGGCTCGAGTGGCCGATGAAAACAGGTCAGCATTAATTGCCAGTGAAGAACGCTTTCGCCATGTTGCGGAAGCTGCAACCGACTGGTTATGGGAAACTGATGCTGACCTGCGTATTACTTATTTATCCCAACGATTTTTAACCATCACCGGGCTAAGCGTGGAGCAGTGGTTAGGGCGCAACCTGGATATTTTGTTGAATTGTGACGTTATTCCTCTGCGTTCTTGGTTGCAGTACACCCATCAGACCGAATCCCGCAATGAACTGCAATGCACTTATTTCTCCGCCAAGGGGGATAAACACATCTGCCGTATCTATGCCAAACCGATTATCAAAGATGACAAAATTATTGGTTTTCGCGGCACGGCATCCGACATCACCCGAGAAATAGAAGCACAGGAACGTATTCAGCATCTTTCTTTGCATGATGTGTTGACAGGTTTACCTAACCGCCTACGAATGAAGGAGTTTTTGGAAAGTAAATTACGCAATCTGGCCGCATCTCCACACCCATTGGTTATTCTTAATGTTGACTTGGATAAGTTTAAGCCAGTCAATGATACCTATGGGCATGTTACAGGCGATTTGGTGCTACATCAGGTCTCTGAACGTTTGAGAAGTTGCTTGCGTGACCAAGACTTAGTGGCCCGTCAGGGGGGCGATGAATTCATTCTGATTATTACCGGACTGGCTTCAATCAAAGAAATTGAACAGCTCTGCGCCCGTGTTATTGCCCGAATTGAAAGCCCTTATGTTATTAATGGTCAGGATATTTATATCGGTGCCAGCATCGGTATTGCTCTGGCACCACAAGATTCCATGCATGCCGAGGAGCTACTCCGCTTCGCAGATATTGCGATGTATGACGCTAAAAATAGCGGTCGCAACCGCTGGAGCTTCTACTCCAGTGAAATGAATGACCGTTTGATGCAACGCAGCGAACTGGAGCGATTTTTACGCCAAGCCGTCAAACATAATGAATTTAGTCTTTATTATCAGCCGCGTTATCGTATCGAGGGGACGCAACTGACTGGAGCCGAGGCTTTGGTACGTTGGAATCACCCCGTTCTAGGGTTACTCATGCCCGATCAGTTTATTGCCTTGGCTGAAGAAACTGGGCTTATCACCTCGATAAGTGACTGGACCATGTTACAAGCCTGCCAAGATGCATCGACATGGCCTCCGTCGCTGATTGTTTCTGTCAATATTTCTGCCATTGAATTTCGCAGCCAGCGTTTGATCGAGCGAGTGCGACAAGTTCTGCTGCTTACCGGGTTACCCAGCCATCGGCTGGAATTGGAAATCACTGAACGGATAATGATTGAAGACGCTGACGGCGCATTTAAAACCATGATGGCATTGAAAACCCTTGGAGTGCGCTTGTCGATGGATGATTTTGGTACGGGATATTCATCACTGAATTATCTGCGTCGCTTCCCGTTCGATGGCCTGAAAATTGATAAGAGTTTTACTGACGAACTGGCAGAGTCACATGAGGGCCAATCGATTGTGGAGGGTATTATCAACCTCGGCCATGCATTATCAATGACGGTCACGGCCGAAGGGGTAGAAACCGCAGAACAACTTGGGCAGTTGCAAACGCTCATGTGTGATGAAGTTCAAGGTTATTTCTTAGGCAAACCTATGAGATTAAATGAATTATCGGTGCTTATCCGAAATGCCCATTACGGTGAATAACACAACAAAATACCGCCACGCCTCTGGAACAATAACGGTGAGAGGCGCAGCGGTAGCAAGATATTGACGAGTTAATTAGCTCTTGGCTCTAAAGTTAACAATGTCATAGACCAATCCATCGACGGTACTCTTCACGTCATCCGCTGTAATTGGCGTATTACTGTTACTGATATCTTTACCATACGCTTTACGCACGACCACGATGACCGGTTTACCCGTATTCGAGTCAATCACCTGCACTTCTAGATAGAGCGCAGTATGCTGAGTACGATTCCCCGTGGCCGCCATAGTGCCAGCGATAACAGCGGCGATAGGAACCACTTCATACACTTGAATATCTTTAGTCTCAGCAGAAACAGCCGTAATTGCCGCACGAACAATTAATGTATTCGGCCTTTTCGGTGAATTAACCAGAGGTAATTGTTGGCTAAAAGCCGCTTCAAGTTTTTTATTCGCGTAAGCTAAAACTTGATCTAATGTTTTCTGACTTACACGCTGAGTTGGTGTCGAACGAGGGTAATAGACTAACGGTGTATAATAAACACCAGTATAGTTATTCACATTAAAATCAGGTGCAACCCAGCGCAGTACTTTTTGACCACTGGCGGATTCCGTTTCTTGTAACTTACTGTAATCAGCTAAGAAACCAGAAAACTGTGCACTGGTTGTTACTTTTGAGGCGCATCCTGCCACTAATATCCCGACGGCAAAAAGCACCGCTATTTTATAACCTTTCAGAAGATTCATTGTTTTTTTCCTTTATGTTTATTAGGGACCTAAAAAACAGGAATGCAGAAAAAGACCGGGAAGACCAAAGAATGAGAGTGCTCTCCATTTCAATTCTAAACCATGGCAAATTATTTGCTGGATATAATTTAAGCCTCCGCAGAGGCCATAAATTAAATTTAATCTGAGAGTCAAAACGTAGCAGAAAGGGGATTAAATCAGGAAAAAACTAAATACCGATCGTTTTCAATTGATAAAGACCATCAAGAAATGCCGGAATAAAACTCCCCGGCCCGGCGACATGCTGAGAAACCTGCCCACCAACATGAGACATTATTCGGCACGCTGTCGCGACATGATGCAATCGATCTCCCTCCAGAGCACAAAACGCCGCCACTACCGCAGACAGAGCACAACCGGTGCCAACCACGCGGGTCATCAGTTGATCGCCCCCCTCCACGGCAAAATCTCGTTGACCATCGGTGATGTAATCCACCTCTCCGGTCACCGCAACCACCGTCTGAATCTGCTGCGCCAACTGACGAGCGGCGGGCAAAGCAGCCAATGACGTGTCCAGACTGTCAACGCCGCGCCCCATGGTCGCCATGCCACTCAATGCCATGATTTCGGATGCATTGCCGCGTATGGCGGCCGGTTTAAGCGTCAATAAATGACGGGCGAAATCGGTACGATACCTCAGCCCACCGACGGCAACCGGATCCAGCACCCATGGCGTGGTTGCGTGATTGGCCGCCGCAATAGCAGCCAACATGGATTCTGCTCGCGATTGATGCAGAGTACCAATATTGATCAACAACGCATTGGCCATTGTGCTGAATTGCCCTGCTTCTTCAGGTTCCACTACCATCGCAGGAAAGGCCCCTAACGCCAGCAGCACATTGGCCGTAAAAGACTGCACCACTTCATTGGTCAGGCAGTGAACCAAGGGCGGCGTAGTATGAAATTGTTGTAAACAGGCCGTCGCCAACGCATCAGGGAATAACGCCGGAGCACGAGAATGGTCAGAGTGAAGGGTATGCATGTGGTCTCCCGCCCATAAATGAGACAAATATAATAAGCAACCTTATGTTATTCCACGGGCGGCAGCAATCAGAGCCTGCCCTAGCGATAGCCCTCCATCACCCGCAGGTAAACGCTGTGGCATCAAGAGCTGGAAATCATGCAGTTGTTCACATAATAATTCGCGCAGTAGTTGGTTATGTAATACCCCCCCCGAGAAAGCAATGGTATCAATACCAGAGCCTTGCGCAGCCTGACGAGCCAAGGAGGCAAAGCCCTGTGCTAAGGCAAAGTGGAAAGCATAAGCGCGCTCTGCCGGTGCCGCATCGTAAGCCAACCATTGCTGCCAGAACGTGGCTAAATCCAGTTGATTACCGTGCAGCGGCAGTGTGACAGGAGGAACGCTTCTGGTACTTTGCCATGCCAGTGCCTCTAACTGACAAGCCGCCTCCCCCTCCCAACTGATGGTGTGTGGCACAATATTCAGTGCCGCCGCTACTGCATCAAAGAGTCGACCGGCCGAAGAAGCCAGTGGAGTATTAATTCCTCGCTCAATGGCCCGCGCAAGGATCTCACCCTGCGGTTGTGGAATAGCGGCGGCTTCGGGTACGTTTTGCCCCGCCGGAACAAAACGCTGTAACTGCGCCAATAAATTGCGCCACGGCTGACGAGAAGCCAGATCTCCTCCGGGCAATGCCACCGCAGGCAGACCACCAATATATTCACAATTCACATAATCTACGCGTAAACATTCACCACCCCACAATTGACCATTTGCACCATATCCCAACCCATCCAGTGCGAGACCAATCACTGCTCCCCCCTCGCGCGGCCAGCCATGCTCTGCCAGACATGTCACCAAATGTGCGTGATGATGCAACACCTCCATGCAAGGAATATTCTGCTGTGAGGCCAACGCGTTACCCAATTGATGGCTGACATACCCGGGGTGTGCATCCACCACCACCGCCTGTGGTGTGAAATGATAAATGTCGCAAAATAACGTTAATAACTGCTGCTGTTGTTGTGCGATATCACTATCAGCCAAGTCGCCCAAATGCTGACTCAACACAGCATTGCGGTCACGCAGCAGGCAAAAAGTATTTTTCATGTCGGCGCCTAGCGCCAGAATAGCGGGTTGCCGGCTAAAGCCTGGGGGTAGCTCGAAAGCATCCGGCACAAAACCTCTGGCACGGCGCAGCATTTCAGCGCCACTGGGTGTGAAGCGCACCAGCGAATCGTCAGCACGCTGCACAATTTCTCTGTCGTGCAGCAACCAATGGTCGGCAATATCACTTAACGCACTTAGAGCTTGCTCATTACTGAGTGCCGGGGGTTTGCCGCTACCATTGCCGGAGGTCATGACCAATGGACGAGCGGCTTGTTGCAGCAACAAATGTTGTAGTGGATTAGCGGGTAACATCACACCAATTTCTGGCAGCATGGGGGCAACTAATGTACTGAGTGGGCTAATCAGCGGCTTTGCGACTAACACTATTGGGGCTGCGGGGCTGCGCAATAGCCGAAGCAAAGCCTCGCTATCGGTATTTTGCACACACGTTTTCAGCCAACGTGCATCTGGCAACATAACCGCCAGTGGTTTCGATGGGCGATGTTTACGCGTGCGTAAGCGCGCCACTGCACGGCTATTGGTCGCATCAACGGCGAGATGAAAACCGCCCAGCCCTTTGATGGCAACAATCTCTCCGGCCAATAGTGCCGTGGCAGCCTGCTGTACCGCCGCGAAATCTTGTGCGACGGTTTGACCACTGGCATCACTCAGCCACAATTGCGGGCCACAATCGGCGCAAGCATTGGGTTGTGCATGAAAACGGCGATCTGCCGGGTGGTCATATTCCGCCTGACAGGCAGTACACAGCGGGAACTTGCCCATAGCCGTGTAGGGCCGGTCATAAGGCATGCGGTGGATAATAGTAAAACGCGGGCCACAATGGGTGCAGTTGATAAAAGGATAATGATAGCGGCGATTGGTGGAGTCATTCATTTCACGCAGGCAAGCATCACAGGTTGCAGCATCCGGCACGATTTGAGTGTCCATCTGCCCGGCCCCGCTATGGTGAATCACAAAATCCTGCGGCGGCCGCCCCCAGTGGTAAGGTGCACTGACGATGCTGTCGATGTGAGCCAGTGGTGGGCAATCGAGTGGGAGTGCCTGTAAAAAATCGTCTACTGCGGGTGATTGCCATAAATGAATCGTCACACCGGCACTGTCGTTACTGACATCGCCACGCAGACCAAAACGATGGGCAAGTTGCCAGACATAGGGACGAAAACCCACCCCTTGTACCTTGCCTTTTACCCGCAGGCGAAGACCGTTGTCATCCACAAAAAAACTCCTAGCCCCAAGCCTTGAGCACTACAGCAGTGTATCTATCCCCAAGTCCTTGACGTTGCGTGGCAGCGTCAAGGATGCGTGAGAGGGTTAACAAATTCGCGGTAACGGCTCATCAAGAGGCAAATCCAGCCGGCGCGAGACACCAAATGCACCACACAAACGTACTTGCTTGCGTTCAGTCACATGCCCGATAACCGCCGCATCCTGACCTAGTGGGTGGCGATGCAACTCTGCCAAAACAGCCTCTTGTGCCTCTGGGGAGACCACCAGTACCAACTTACCTTCGTTAGCGAAGTTGAGCGCATCCAGCCCCAATAATTCGCAAATACCACGCACCGCTGGTTTCAATGGTAGATCCACTTCGTTGATTTCCATACCGCACCCACTGGCGGCAGCGAACTCATGCAAAATAGCGGTGACTCCGCCGCGCGTAGCATCACGCAATGCCCGCACCCCTGCAATATGGTGTAGGGGGGCAATAAGCGGTGCTAGCAAAGCACAATCACTGCTGAGTTCTGCCTCCAACCCCAATCCTTCACGCAGATTCAAAATCGTCGCGCCATGATCCCCTAAGGTGCCGCTGACAATAATTCGATCACCGGCACGGATCATCGCAGTCCCCCAGTGCAGATCCGCTGGGATCACACCGATACCGGTGGTGTTAATAAAGATCTTATCCGCCGCACCGCGCTGCACCACTTTAGTATCACCAGTGACTATCTGAATCCCCGCCTGTTGTGCGGTAGCCGCCATTGACTGCACAATGCGTTCAAGATCAGCCATCGCCAACCCTTCTTCCAGAATAAAACCGCACGAAAGATAACGCGGTGTCGCCCCGCTGACCGCCACATCATTAGCCGTACCACATACAGCCAACTTGCCAATATCACCGCCGGGGAAAAAAATAGGATCAATGACATAGCTGTCTGTCGATATTGCCAGTCGATCGCCAAAGGTGGTCAAGTCCGCCAGCGCAATACGCGCCTGATCTTCACGCTCATTTAGCGCCGGGTTCGAAAATGCCGCCAAGAACAGTGACTCAATCAAGCTTTGCATTGCCCGCCCACCACTGCCGTGGGCTAGGGTGATTTCTGTGTTGTTCATTCGATTATGGCCTGATTATTGATTTTGATAGCTATCGTGTTTGATAACTATCGATATTGATAGTAGGCGGAACACGCCCCTTCAGAGGAAACCATCAGCGCCCCAAAGGCATTGTCTGGTGTACATTCACCACCAAATAGCGGGCATTGATCTGGCTTACAGCGCCCGGTCAGCACATCACCGCAACGGGATCGCGGATCGTCTGCCACTTGCTGCTGCTGCGGTTTGAAACGCAATTCAGCATCAAAAGTTTGATAGGCTGGGCTAAGTTGTACACCAGAATCGGCTATCTCACCCAATCCGCGCCACTCACTACTGACTTTAGCAGCAAACACTTCATCCAGCGCCTGCTGCGCTAATACATTACCGCGGTCTGGCACAATGCGCCGGTATTGATTCTCTACTGCGCAGCAGCCATTGACCATCTGCTCCAACAGCATCGCCAACCCTTGTAAAATATCCAACGGCTCAAAACCGGTGACTACCAGCGGTTTATGAAATTGATCACAAATAAAGCTGTACGGCGTGGTGCCGATCACCATGCTGACATGGCCGGGAGCCAGAAAACCGTCGATCCGCACATCCGGCTGTTGCAGCAGACTGCGCAGGGTAGGAATGATGGTGATGTGCTGGCAGAACAGACTGAAATTGGTCAGCCCAAGCCGCTTGGCTTGTTGTAGCGTTAAGGCACTGGCGGGCATGGTCGTTTCAAAACCCAAGCCGAAAAACACCACTTCGCGTGAAGGGTTATTCTGCGCCAGCGTCAGGGCATCCAATGGCGAGTAAACAACGCGAATATCTGCCCCGCGCCGCTTGGCATCCAGCATAGAACCATGACGCCCCGGCACCCGCATGGCATCCCCGTAAGTGCAGAAAATCACTTCTGGGTGGGCGGCAATCTCCAGACAACTGTCAATACGTCCCATCGGTAGGACACAAACCGGACAACCCGGCCCATGGACAAACTCCAACCCCTCCGGTAGCAATTGATCAAGACCAAATTTAAAAATGGCGTGTGTATGACCGCCACAGACCTCCATGATCTGCAACGGTAAGCGCTGTTGATCCGGGATCTGCGGCAGCAAGTTTTCGATGCGCGTCAGTAACGCCGCCACTAATGCCGGAGAGCGGAATTCATCAACGTAGCGCATCATTGGCCTCGCTGGCGTGATCATCTAGATCTAACCCAACTGCTTGCATGTGCGCTAACGCCGCCAGTGTCTGTTGGGCTTCATCTTCATCAAGTAAGCTCATGGCGAACCCGACATGCACCAAGACCCATTGGCCGAGCAAGTCAGCCGGTGTCTCATCACATACCAACGCAATATTGATTTCGCGTTTCACGCCATTGACTTCCACCCAAGCCAATTGGTGGATATCTTCACCTACTGCCACAATTTTACCGGGTACGCCTAAGCACATCGCTGCGCCTCCAGCCATTCCAGCCACAAGTCCATCCCTTCGCCGCTACTGGCCGACAGGGCAATTACCTGAATCTCAGGGTTCACCTGACGAGCATAGGCAATGCATTGTTCAACATCAAAATCCAGATACGGCAACAGATCGATTTTATTGATGATCATCAAGGTGGACGCGGCAAACATATGGGGATATTTCAGCGGTTTATCTTCACCCTCGGTAACCGAGAGCACCGCCACTTTATGGCGCTCGCCCAGATCAAAACTAGCCGGGCAGACCAAATTACCAACGTTTTCAATAAACAGCAGGCTGCCATTGGTCAGCCCTAAACGATGTGCGGCATCATGCACCATCTGCGCATCCAGATGACAACCTTTGCCAGTATTGACCTGAATAGCAGGTACGCCAGTGGCTCGGATACGCTCGGCATCATGGGTTGTTTGCTGATCCCCCTCAATGACGGCACAAGGTACTTGCCCGGCCAACAGTTGCAAAGTGGTCGTCAACAACGTGGTTTTACCGGAACCGGGGCTGGAGACCAAATTCAGTGCCAGAATATGTTGTTCAACAAAATGCTCACGGTTGTGACTGGCTAAGTGGTTATTTTTGCTTAGAACATCTTGCTCAATTTGCAGTAAACGGCGCTGTCCCATCCCCGGCGCATGGCTACCGGCCTCACCCTGCCCATAATGCAGCCCTTGTTGGTCATCATGAACCTGCGGAGCGAAAGGTTCGGCCGCCGGTGCGTCAGAGTCCTCCGGTTCCCCCCCTACGGCTGGCTCTGGCCCCTTTCCGTGATAGTGATGGTGAACATCGCCCTGATGATAATAATAGTGGTGATGAACAATGACGGGCTGTGTGCCTTTAGCGACATATTTGTTTTTATGTTTATGCTGAGTTTTTTGCGCACAGGCAGCACTTTCGTGGTGATCATGATGATGGTCGTTATCGTGGTGATGATCGTGATGATCATCATGGTGGTGGTGATCATCATGACGATGATTATCGTCGCCTTCGATCTTTTTCTCGCCGCTGGCGCAACCACAAGTCGTACACATAGGAATTCACTCCTTCAAGATTATTCCACTTCTATCTGTTTTACCTGCAAATTGCTGCCGCTCTCGACTTGCAGAGCATGGCTGCCACAATGCGGGCACCCGGCATCATGCCGTTCAATAGCAACACTGGCGCTACACTCCCAACACCAGGCTTTGGCCGGTAAATAACTCAAATGTAATTGGCAACCCGCGGCCAATGTCTGGCGGCTGGCGCTGTCAAAACTAAAACGCAAAGCACTCTCTTCAATACAAGAGAGTGCGCCAATTTCCAGCCATACTGCCGTTATCCGTTTAGCACCGTGTGACTGCGCCTGTTTTTCAATAAGCTCCAGCGTGCTGAGGCATAAGCTGATTTCATGCATGCTGATTTTTCATCTGACTGACTTTGTTAAACAGCGCTCGTCGCCGTGGATTTGCAGGTGCATCAGCATCAACTACTGGCAGTGACAATGCCATCCGCGCACTCTGTTCAGCCAGTTGCACTGCTTGTTCTGCACCAAGTGACGTTTCCAGTGGTGACATCAGCGAGCGGCTTAGATATTGGCCACAACCGGCAACCTCACTGACGGTAAAACCAATGTTGCCACAAGGCAGTGCCAACATCAGGCGCTCACCCACAATACGGCGATCCCAACGTTGCTGCGGCCCCGGTAAGACCACCAAACTCAACATCCATGGAGTCAATAACGCGCCAATCCATTGCTGTTCAAATAACTGAAATCCACAGGCCCGTAATGGAATGTGGTCACGGTAAAAAGGTAAGTGACACATTTCATCAGCGGCTATTTGACTAAACACCTGTTCCAATAATGGCGCAGGATTTGCTGGATGGCCCACAACGACATCAGACATGGCTTTCTTCCCGTGCTTTAAGCGTAATGCCGCTGACGTGCAATGCCGCAATAATCTGTTCCAGTGCCGGTTCAATGGCCCGTGAGACCGTAGGGGTCAGGCCAATCTTCGGTTCCAGAGACTCGGGCACCACCCCCACAAGGGTGAGTTTGTCCGGGAATTCGTCAGTCAGTTGCAATGCCATTAACACGTCGCATAGCCCCAACTGATGCGGTGACACTTTGCGGCTAAACATGGCTGGGATTTCTTTATCCCGCAGCACAGCCACCGTTCCCGGTGGCTGGCCGGTTATCACCGCATCGGCAATAATCAAATGCGCGCGATTCGCCATGGCTTCCATCAACTCCAAACCGGCAGTGCCACCATCAAGCACCTCAACCCCGGGCGGGATGTGAAAGCGCTGCTCTAGCGCTTCGACAATCCGTACACCGACAGCTTCATCACTGAGTAATAAGTTACCTATACCTAATACCAAAATCCCCATCACAGCACCTTGACTTTGGTCACTTCGTTGCCCGTTGTATCAACAATATGTACAGCACAAGACATACAAGGGTCGAATGAGTGAATGGTCCGCACCACCTCCAGCGGTTTGGCAGGATCAGCAACGGGTGTCCCCACCAGCGCTTGTTCGTAAGGCCCCGGTTCACCATTATAATTGCGTGGCCCGGCATTCCAGGTCGAGGGCACCACCGCCTGATAATTGGCAATCTTGCCATCTTTGATAACCACCCAGTGCGACAGCATGCCGCGCGGCGCTTCTTCAAAGCCCACACCACGGATTTCACCGGTCAGCGGAATATCAGGTTTAATAAAGGTCTCGACATCACCAGTACCGATGTTGGTCACCAGCGCAGTCCATTGCTGGGCCAGCGTTTCATGCAACACGCAGCAGTGCACCGCACGGCCAATAATACGACCTAATGTTGAAGGCAATTGTTCAGGCGTGATGCTCTGCCCACTCAATGTTTGGTATGCCGCGCCAATGTCGTTAAAGTGCTGCTTGGTTGGCTCATGCCCTGCTGCCATACCGCACATCAGCCAAGCCAGTGGCCCAACTTCAACAGTTTTGCCATAGAATGTTGGCGCTTTAACCCAAGAATATTTGCCATCTTCCTGCCAACCCGTGTAGTTCGGGTTGGTTTTACCCTCCCACGGTGCCAGCGGTTCGTCATCTTTATACCAAGCATGTTTGCCACTTTCGGCAATGCCGCCGATCAAGTAAGGATCGTTATGATTGGCAATAGGACGGAAGGTGCCGTTCTCCAAATACCCCCCCGGTAACAGGAAGGTTTCTCCTTTGCGATCAACCGGTAGCTCCGGCACGCTCAGGTAGTAATCAGCCCCTTTGCCTAAATTGAGCCAGCCCGGGTAATGAGCGGCGATCACCGCGGTATCCACTTTGTAAACTTGCTCAATAAAGCTGCCCAAACGATCGATGAAGGATTTCACCAACATCAAACGTTCCAGATTCAGCACGCTCGGCATATCCAGATTGATCGGGTTAGCCACCCCACCGACCGCCAGATTCTGGATGTGTGGCGTTTTCCCCCCCAGAACTGCCACGATGCGGTTAGCGTCACGCTGGCATTCCAGTGCTTGCAGGTAATGCGCCACGGCGATCAAATTGACTTCTGGCGGCAGAGCCATTGCCGGATGACCCCAATAACCGTTAGCGAAAATACCGAGCTGCCCACTGGCAACCAAATCCTTGATTTTCTGCTGTACGCGGGTGAACTCTTGCTCACTGTTAAGCGGCCAACTGGACAACCCTCTTAGCATTTCTGCCGCTTTTCGCGGAGACGCTTGCAGCGCCGAGGTCACATCCACCCAGTCCAGTGCTGACAACTGATAGAAATGAACAATATGGTCATGGATACTGTGCGCAGCCAGAATCAGGTTACGGATGTGTTGGGCGTTAACCGGTACTTCCATTCCCAATGCATTCTCTACCGCTCGCACCGAGGCAATGGCATGGATGGTGGTACACACGCCACAAATGCGCTGCACAATCATCCAGGCATCACGCGGATCATTGCCTTGTAAGATTTCTTCCATGCCGCGCCACATGGTGCCGGAGGACCAGGCTTTAATGACCTTACCGTCCTCAATTTCGCAGTCGATCCGCAGGTGTCCCTCAATTCGGGTTACGGGATCAATGGTGATGCGTTGGCTCATGCTTTACCTCTGTCTGATTATTCTTATGTAACTGCCCGTGAGCAGGAAGCACCGGCAACAGTCGAATCAATAAAATGTAGGCACAGACCTCTATGGCAACGAAGCCAATGGAGATCAGGATTTCACTGGTGGTTGGGAAATAGTTGTAGCCGCCGCCGGGGTTAAAGGCCAATAGCGAGTAATTAAGCCGCCAAAGTGCCCCACCGCCAATCATGCACAGCGCACCGATAAACAGTAAGCGGCTGTCTTGTCTGGCTTTAGGAATGCGGAAGATCAGTAATGGCAAGGCCATCAGTACGATTTCAGCCCAGAAGGCGATGGCATAGCGGTCAAAGTGCCACAGATAATCGGTCTTATCGCGCACAATAATCTCACCGAGGCGTAGCACAATAAACAGCAGTAGGAAGACATCAATAATGGTCGTTAGCCGCGTGAACAACGGTGCTTCATTTGCCCCTCGCCCCCGCAATCCGGCCTGAACCAATGAACCTTCAAAGATAACAATGGAGAAGCCAAGAATGACCGCCGTAAGTAGAGAGAACAACGGCAACATTTCATAGCTTTGCCACAGTGGATGAATCTTGGCACCGGCAGCAATCATCAATGACCCCATTGAAGATTGGTGCATAGTTGGTAATAGCGCACCGAGGGCAATGACAAAAAACATGATTTTGTTGAGCCGCTTGAGTGACACTTTCCAGCCAAGCCGTTCAAACAGCGCCGGAGCAAATTCCACGGCCATGACGCCGATGTAAATCGTCATACAGACCGCAGTTTCAAACAGCACCGAGTTCACGTTGAAGTGACCGGGGATAAAGAAGTAAGGCAGATTCCAGTAGCGGCCCACATCAATGGTTATCGACAAACCACCGAGTGCGTAACCAAACAAACTGGCAAGCAGTGCCGGGCGTACCAGCGGGTGATATTCGCCACGGTTAAATACATAAACGGCCCAAGCCAATGCCCAGCCACCGCACGCTAAACCGGTGCCGACCAGTAAGTCAAAGGCAATCCAGATCCCCCATGGGAAACCGCCATTCAAGTCACTGACTGACCCTAGCCCCAGCACTAAACGTTTGACAATCAACAGTGCACATAGCACCACAAAAGGCGCTAACAGCATGACGGGCCAACTGACCAGCCGCCCACCCAGTGGGCTAGATTTATGCATCGTCATCGCGACCTTCCTTTTTATCCTGCGTCTGCGGCTTGTCATGATGATCATCATCGACTTCATGATGGTTGTCTTTGCGCTCATCGCGTGTATTGCGGTGCACCAACGCGGTGACACCCGCCAATACCGCCAGCGGCAAAATCATGCCTTTATACAGAGTGTGCTGGACGTGCTCAGAGCGAGCGCCGGTTGCCAGTTCCGCCAGTGGCGGCAAATCGAGTTTCTCCGCCGGTATCCCCGTCAACACCAGAACCTGCGTACCGCCGCCCTCTTTCTCACCATAAATATGCTTCTCATAGTGAGCGACCGGATGTTCATAGGTGTCATTGGCACTCAACGTCTGGCGTGGGAAACGGTAGTTTTCACCCGGCGTCAATGTCAGTCGCCGTTGGGCCTCTGACAGCAGCTCTTCACGAGTACCGAATATCACCGCCCCGGTCGGACACACTTCAACACAGCCGGGTAAGCCGCCGTTATCCAGACGCTCGACCCCTTTTTGGTTACACAATTCGCATTTATGAATCATGCCGAAGGGATTGTCGTAATCATATTTCGGCACATTGAACGGACAACCGACCATGCAATAACGGCAACCGGTACAGACATCAGGGTCATAGTGAACGATGCCGGTTTTGGCATCTTTACGCAGGGCGCTAACCGGACAGACAGAGACACAATTGGGATCAACGCAATGCATACATTGCTTTTTGATATAGGCGTAGCCATCTTCCAATTGGTCTTTATTAATTCCCGCGCCACTGGTCCAGACTTGAATAATATTGTTGGTAAAGGGGCTAAGTTTGTCGTTCTCTGACCAAAGGGCGTCACCGCTGGCGTATATTTCGCTATGATTGACCTGCTGACATTTGCTTACGCATGCTTGGCAGCCAACACATAATGTCGAGTCGTATAACATCCCCAACGCACCGGGAATCGGTGGCCGGTTCTGTACCTCAGCCTTGGTGCTGGGCGACAATCCCGCCAACAACACACCGCCAGAGGCTAATTTGAAAAAGTGACGTCGATTCACGGCTACTCCTCCCGCGATGAGTGATCGTCATCTTTACGGCGCTGTTTCTGTTGCCGCCCCAGTTCACGTACCGTCATCAGGCTGACACCGGCGACCAATCCCACAACGCCACCCAACAATGCCGTCGCCGTCGTCGAGACCTTGCCGCCTTCGGTGTTATTGATCCGCGGTAACTCGGCACGTGGTGTCGGGAGTTCCACACTGGACAACTGTGCGATGCCTTTGGTGAAACCGATCCCCTCTTCATTACAGCCGTAGCAAGGATGCCCAATCCCAACCGGCCAGATACCGCCACCGATATCGCAAAACTCCAGTGTCGGGCAGTTGCCGTAGGTTTCCGGCCCTTTACAGCCAAGATGGTAAAGACACCAGCCCTGCCGATGACCTTCATCACCAAACTGGCGGGCAAAACGACCAGCATCAAAATGTGGACGCCGTTCGCAGTTTTCATGGATCAAGCGGCCATACGCAAAAGTTGGACGGTTCTTGGTATCCAGTGCCGGTGGTCGTTGGAAAGTGATGATATGGGCGACTGTCGCCAGAAAGTTGTGGGGATTTGGCGGACAACCGGGAATATTAATAACGGTTTTGCCCGGCAACACCTCTTGCAAGCTGACTGCGCCTGTCGGGTTCCCCCCCGTGGCAGGTACACCGCCCCAAGCAGAACACGAGCCAATGGCAATAATCGCTGCCGCATGTTCCGCAGCTTCACGGATATGCTCGACAATAGGTTTTCCAGCGACCATGCAATAAATCCCACCGTCTTTCAGTGGGATAGAGCCATCCACCACAAGGACATATTGCCCTTTGTATTTTTCAATCGCGTGGTGTTTATTCTCTTCGGCCTGGTCACCAAAGGCAGCCGAAAGCACCTCGTGATACTCCATCGAGATAACACTTAGCAGCAAATTCTCAATGGTTGGATGAGTTGAACGTAACAGTGCTTCGGTACAACCGGTACACTCCTGCGCACCAATCCAGATAACCGGAGGGCGCTGAGGTGAACTCACTGTAGCGGCGATTTCAGCAGCGGCCTTGCTGCTGAGACCCATGGTGGCAGCTAACGCTGCACAAAGCTTCATAAAATCACGACGGTTAACGCCATGCTGGGAAAGCATGTTTTTTCCCCTATTTTTATTATTCTACTTATACCCACTAAATTTCAAATTTCAGGAAAACAGCAAGCACACCTGTGATTTGAAAGATGACGAGTATACCCTTAGATTAAACATGGTTTTGTGTTAATATTTTGTAACCTTAGAAATTTAAATAAGTTGATCTTTGTCAATGGATAATTGATTGAGTTAAGGCGAGGGGAATATCTGTGAACTAAAACCGTTTCAGCAAAATATTTCATTTGCCTGAGAATAGAAAATCTGTCAGGTGAGGTGTTAGATGGAATTGAATATCATTAACTGAGTATAGCTAATTAATGAAATGACTTTAATTATAAATTACTGACTTTAGTTATTTAACTGAAAATGAAAATTCTATCGGACCTAGAGATGAAATGTACAACTTGACTCAATGAAGTTAATCTAATTAATAGAAAATAGATATTTTCACCTTGAAAACGTTGAAATATTGCGTTCTAAAAATCCTCACAGACACCACTGCCACCTTGTCAGAATGCACTTTTAGCGTTCTTCTCCATGAGTCGCAAAATGCTGCGCAGAAAATCGGCAAGAATCCGTTCTCATTGTGCTGATGATTAACCAAAACTGATTCTTTTAACATTTAACTTAACCCCAATTTTTTCTAAACTCTGTTAACAATATCCCTCATTTTTTGTCATTTTATAAAAAAACAAAACAGAAAAAAGTGGAGAATATAAATCACATGACGTGATTAATTATTAATTAATTCCCTATCCAAAATATGAATTGTTAAATCAGAAAAGCACTCGGATTCTTAGCAATTTGATTAGCTTTGAGGATTTCAACGTACTATTTTGCTATTTTTTAATGATAAATCTTATTGTTACAAAACGGATCGGTGTAGGACGTCGCTGGATAATACCAAACACAGACATAACTCGTTATAGGTATATTTGATCGCGGATTGAACTTTAAACCGTGCTAAATAGGAGGTACTTCTTGGTGGTCATTGGCACAATCAGTACAAAGCTACGCCTCCCTGACTTACGCTGCGCTGCTCCATCCGGCGCACAACATGGCAACCGCCCTTATCACCGCTATTTATATATTTTGTATATGAATCAATTTATTGGTAAATAAGTCATGCTATTATAAATTCACCGGTCAATATTCAACCGGTTATGCGCTAGGCATCGTTTACGCTGCAACTTCAAGTAGGAAGGGTCTCTATGATAAAACCATTCATTATTGCTACTATCGCCGTCGCCACACTCAGTGGTTGCGTCAATAACAATACCCTTTCGGGCGATACTTTCAGCAGCTCTCAGGCGGGTCAAGCCCAAGCGGTAACTTACGGTACTCTGGTTTCTGTGCGCCCGGTGACAATACAGGGTGGCGACGGAAATAATGTTGCAGGCGCAATTGGCGGTGCGGTAGTCGGGGGTTTCTTGGGTAATACTCTCGGTGGCGGGACTGGACGTCGTCTTGGTACTGCAGCTGGGGCCGTAGCCGGTGGTGTTGTGGGTCAACAAGTTCAGAGCATGATGAACCGCAATAGCGGTGTTGAACTGGAAGTACGTCGGGATAATGGCACCACCTTCCTAGTGGTTCAGGCTCAAGGGGTGACACAGTTCCATGCTGGTCAGCGCGTCACTATCGCCACTCATGGCAATACTGTCACCATCACTCCACGCTAATTTTGGCAGCCACATATTCGTGATGCGGATATGTGGTTGTCATCAATAAAAAACACCGCCCAGCCCGGGGTATTCGAGGGAAGGTTGGGCGGTGAAAAATATAAATGTAATTACTCGGCTTTCTTCGCTGCCGATTTCACTACATTCTCTCCGTGATTACCGAAGAATTGATAAAGGGTGTCAGAAGCTGTTTTGGTTAACACCATAATCTCAATTCGACGATTTTTTGCCGCTAATGGGTCAGTGGAATCCAATAACATCTGATCTGCCATCGCATTAATTTGCAATACTCGCTCATTGCCTAGCCCCCCTTTGACTAGCGCCTTATGCGCCATCAACGCCCTTTCCCCCGATAAGTTCCAGTTGTTGTAACGTACTTGGTCACGATAGCGGGAAGCATCGGTGTGCCCGGTAATAATGATTTTATTGTCCATTTCATTAAACGCCGGAGCTAACTCAGCCAGTAAACGACTGAAAAAAGGTGTCAATACCGCGCTACTGCGCTGGAACATATCTCGCTGTTTATCATCTTGAATCAGAATACGCAGCCCTTGAGGAACCACTTCCATTTGTAGATTAGATTGTGCGTCATAAGCGGACGTTATTTGCATGATTATGCGTGATAACTCTTCCATCTCCTGACGGGACTTATCCACCACCTCTTCCAAAGACAATTCCGGTTCCGGCACTTCCACCGCCAAGTTGCTTTTCGTTTCTTTCGCTTGTTCCAAACCATCAATACTGTCAGAGAATTTCCCTCCGCCGCTCCGGCTTTGAGAGGGAATGGAAATAAAGGATTGCTGTGAGAAAATGGTCTTGCCATTCAGTTGCGCGACAATTTCTTGTCGCTCATATTCTGGGACCACCCCCACAATCCACAACACCATGAACAGCGCCATCATCGCGAGCGTAAAATCGGCAAAAGCCACTTTCCATGCGCCGGAATGTCCCCCTTCATGTTTTTTTCTGGCGGCCCGTTTGATGATGGTAGTTTGTCCGCCTCTGGCATGACTTCTCATTACGCGCCTACCATCATCAACTTGTTAATCCAAGAGTCCAATGTGGCAAACGTGGGTTTACTGTCCAACGGCAGCATTTTGCGGCCGGCATCGACCGCCAGCAGCGAAGGTTTACCTGCCACATGATTAACCAGCACCATGCGCACACATTCAAAGAACGTCAGTTTCTTCTTCATGGCTTGTTCCATGGCGTTCGCCAACGGATCCATCAGGCAATAGCAGATAAAGACCCCGAGGAAAGTCCCGATCAAAGCGGCGGCAACTTTAACACCGATAAGCGCTATCGAACCGTCAATAGATTGCATGGTGATAATAATGCCCAAGACAGCGGCACAAATACCAAAACCGGGCATGGCTTCAGCAGTGCGATGAAAAGAGCGAGAGGGAACCAGAAGCTCTTCTTCGACTGCGGATAACTCCTGCTCCAGTATCCCTTCCAGCTCATGCTGATTGATTTTCCCCATCGCCATTAAACGGAAATTATCTGAGATAAATGTCACCAGATGCTGGTCTTGTAAAATCAGAGGATAGCGTTGAAATAACGGGCTATTCGCCGGAATTTCAATATGCTCATCCAAGCGTTTTAATCCCCCTTCATCAACCATCTCTAATAATTCATATAACAGCATTAATAATTGCTGCTGGAATTCAGCGGTATATTCACTTTTACGTGTCACCGCTAGAATCTGGTGCCACATTTCTTTTAATACATAGCCAGGATTTGCCAATATCATGGCCCCGACACCAGAACCTAAAATAATAATTATTTCCCCGGGCTGCCAGAAGGAAGATAATATTCCGCCTGACATAATATAGCCGCCAATCACACATACCATAATGACCAGCAGGCCAAATAACTTCTGCATAACACCCTCGACATTTTAAAAAAATGATTTAATTTTTTGCACTAATTTCTTATTAAGCTGACAGATTCTGGCTTCCGTGAGATCTAAAACTTGGGCAATCTCTTTCATACTCAATTCTTTTTGGTAATAAAGATGCAGAATCATTTGCTCTCGCTCTTCAAGTGAAGCAATAGCCTGATGAAGATTGTCTTCAATAATAATGCTCTCTTCCAACTGCCTGCTTTGTAAAGCATCGGTGGGGGTTTCCAATGAGAGAATATCATCCAGACTTTCCATTGCTCCGGCACTCTCTAGCAATAAATATTCTTGATACTCCTCCATCGTCAGTTGTAGCTCTGCGGTAATTTCCTCAAAACTGGGTTCATGGCCCAATTGCCGCGCCACTTTACGAATTGCCTCATTGGTTTTATGCGTTTTTTGCCTTAACCTGCGCGGACGCCAGTCATGCTCGCGCAATTGATCAAGTACCGCACCACGAATTCGATGAACAGCATAGGCAGCAAATTGCCCGTCAGGATGACCATAGCGGCGCAATGCCTCTAATAACCCCATCAGTGCAACTTGCTGCATATCCTCCTTGCCGATAACACTGTCTGCCTGAAATGAAAGTTGCCTGACAATACGTTTTACCAGCGGCAAATACGCTTCCAGATATTTCCTCTCATCGACAGGCGTCAGTGCTAAATTATCGTTAATTTCCATTATTGACATAGCGATTACTGGAAGACCATTCGGCTAATCACCACATCATCAAATGGCATTGGCGCATTTAATTTTTCAAAATCCTTTTTATATTCGCCCATTAATTGGCGACGTAAATCGACAATAGAGGTATTTCGTACAACCTGATAATCCATATTAGAAAGTAAATTTACGGTAGCGGATTGAATAGCTGGAACCATTGCAATCACTTTTTTAACATCATTATCATCACCCGTTGCAAGACCCAATTCAAGCTGTAAGTAGCGTTCGGATTTATTGTCTTTTAGCGTAATAATAATGTTCTTAATTTCAACAAACTGAACCGCTTTATTTCCTCGCACAAATGACTGATTGATGGCAGCGGGTGTACTCTTAAACTTTGCCAAAATAGCATCATGATAATTGGCTGCGACCGCGGCCAATATAATTAACAATAGGAGTACCCACACTTTCATTGAAAATGTTTTTTTCTTGCTATTCATTTATAGTCCTTTATACGGTGATGAGGAGTGTACCGTCGTCGGCACTCATATCCACTTGCGTCTCAATATGACGGGCAGCCAAAATATCGTCATGTGGTTTCTGATGCTGCGGTTGTCGTTGCTGTTGCTGACTATTTGCCGATATCTGTACATCGACAGCAGCACTGTTTTGCCCGATTAATGTCTGTCGCAATTCACCACTACTGTGCTGCAATGCCCGATAGACATCCCCCTGACTCGCATTGATATGAACTTGTAGTTTCCCTCCTTCCATATGCACTGAGATATCAATTTTGCCCATCTCAGGGGGATCAAGGCGGATAGTGGCATGCTGTACTTTATTTTCGACCTGCAATTGCAGGCGCTCGCCCAACACAGTCCGCAATTGCTGCGACCATTCCGGTTGATTTTTCGCCAGTGTTAACGGGTTTTCCATGCGCGGAGTGGCGGCATCATACTGACTGTTCGCGACATGTCCGTGAGTGACAATATTGATGATTGACGGCATTAAAGGACTCACACCCTCTGGCAGCATGCGCCCCACTGAAGCACTCTCGCTGACAGCAACCACCGGTGGTGTGATATCCAGCCGTGGCCCCATCGAGGCCAACAACCCTATCAAGGGTGATGATTCTTTCAACTGGATTGGCTCGACACTGCTGCGCGAGAAAGTCTCAACTGGCGATAAGCCTGACACTGGTTTGTTTTGCACTGGAGTCTGAAGTAACACATCAAGCAATTGCTGATTCTGCTCATTCATTTGTGCCGCGGGAGCCGCATTCTCTCCACTTCCCTCCCCCTCCACCTGTGCTATCAAATCCATCACCACGGAAGGTCTTAACGAAATGGGTTGATGCGGCTTCCACGCTTGTGAAAGCGCCTCATCAAATGCCGCCAAATTGTTAGCCCCTGCTTCTTGTGCATTACCGGCGATCGGTGTGTTTTCCGCCCCCAGCTCAGATGTCAGCGGGCTACTCACCTGAGTAAAGCCACTTAATGTCATCACCGCAGGCCCTCTTCCGTAGACATATTTTGGTATGCCGTGATGGCCATCGCCGCGTAGGCGGTAATGCCGGGTTGAGCTTGCCGTAATTGCGCCATACCGCTTTTTAAATGTGTCTGATACAGCAAAGACTGCTGATAAACCCACTGATAGCGGCTTTGCAATTGCTGCATTGCCTGCTCAACAACCTGCGACATGGGATCCCGCTGTCGCAAAATGGTGACGAGTTGGTCAATACGTTTATTTATCAGTGGCATATGGTCCCAATTATCTTGCTGTACCACATCAAGCAAATCTGACTGCAATTGCTCAATTAATACTAAACCATTCATTCAGTATCCTTTATGGCTTCCCAGCCACTGCGTAAGGTGGCCAATATTTGTTCTACTTCAGTGACTAAATCAACGGATAACTGATTACTGGCGTCGTACAGCCGATAAACACAGAAGTCATAAATTTTGCCGAGATTAACAACTAATTCGCCACCACGTTCAAAGTTCAGTGAGCTGGTCAGTGCATTTAAAATATCAATGCACTTATTGATGCTCTGCGCCTTGTGTTCATAGCGTTTAGCAACAATATGGCTTTTGGCCCGAACCAACTCGTCTTGCAGGCCATCAAACAGCATCAGCACTAATTGATGTGGTGTCGCAGCCGCCGCCTGGATGGCAATATCAGCCCCCTGATAAGAGCTGCGCTCCTGATTGATATACATTATCTATTCCTGCCCAATCATCGGTTAAAACCCCAAGCCTGCATGTTCAATGCCATCTGTGCTGAAGCATCTTTTATCTTGCTAAACTGCAACAGGTAGCGCTCAAGTGCTCTGTTATATTGTTCTTCCAACATATCAAGCTGCTTGCGAGTGCTAGCACTCTTACGTTCAATCGACTCCGTTCGTCCTTTAAGCAATCCGTTGTTTTTATTGACATAAGGCTCGATAGCGTTATCCAGTTTTTTCAATAATCCCGTGTCGTCATTGAGCAAAGTTACTAATGCTTTAGGAGCATCTTTTATGGCCTGTTCAAACTTTTTGCTGTCGATCTCCAACCCACCATCACGGTTGGTTTTAATCCCAAAATCGAGAATACTTTTGCCATCAATACGCTGACGAACCAGGCTATTAAGAACACTGTTTAAGGCACTAATGCCATTATTCGAGTGACTGCTATAGGTTGGTGAAACCTCTTTATCTTTACTCTCATCCGGTTTATCCCGTGTTGGCATCACCAGTTTCTTAACACTATTAAATGCATCAACAAATTTCTTAACTTGCTCTTGTGTTGCGGAAGTATCCATCTCAACACCGATATGCAACGGCACATCGCCCGTTTTCTGCACTTTCGTCAGGTTGATGGTGACGCCTTCCACCACGGAATCCAGCACATTGCTCGCGTGGTTAATTTTAATGCCGCGATTCTCTTCCCCTAACCAAACCTCGGCATCGGCAGCGGCCGACAGCGTCTTCTGCTGTACCCCAGCAAAAACCGTCGTTCCCATACCCGGCAACGTGATTTCATTGGCGGCACCACTGTTATTGCTGCTTAAGGTCAGTACAACCTTGCCGCCATTGCGGATAAGTGAAGCCGTCACTAGCTCTTTGTTATCACTGTCTTTGTTATCTTTATTTTTATTAATCGCCTCAGCCAGCTCGGTAACACTGTTCAATGAGCGGGTATCAATGCTTAAAGTTTTACCCGCAATCTCCAGCGTAAAAGTACCCGTAGCACTCGTCACATCGCTGTCTTTCAGATCTTCCAGTGCCAACTGATGAGAACTTGCCAACTGTTTAACAAAAAGGGTGTAGCTGCCTTTCACTGCTTTGTGATTCGCCGTCACAGTGACAATGTCGTCATCACTGGAGGTCGTTTTAATCTTTAAGACCCCTTCATCTTTTTTATTCATACCACTCAGGGCGGTACGAAAATCATTTAGGCCACTTTGTATTTTGCTTAACGCATCTTGCTCTTTCTTAAATTGTGTCTGTTGGCCTTTTAATCGATTTACACGCACCCCGAACAAACTATTTGCTGCACTTTGCGCCATCTGGCTGGGATCAAAATCAAGCATGCTATTACTCCCGGTATAATCTGCGTTATTCAGCTATTTAAAATAGCAATTACCATGCCAATTTTAAGCCACTGATATTTAATGAATGTTTTATCTAGGGGAAATAACTCTTCTCCGTGGAAAGGGGCGGAATAAAACAATAGGGGAAAAAATACCGCCCGAAAGCGGTATCTGGTTTTAATCAGCGGTCCTTCCCGCGAACACTTGAATTAGCCCAACAGATTGCCAATCATGTTCACCATGCCGTTAGACTGCTTGAGCATCATTGAGCTGGTCTGCATCAGCATTTGGTTACGGGAAGAGTTAGTCATTTCTACCGCAAAGTCGGTATCCATAATGCTACTCATTGCCAGTTCGGTATTGTCTTTCATGTTCGACAGGTTAGCGGCACTGGAATCCAGACGGTTGATGCTAGCCCCCAGTGTGGAGCGCATTTCACCGTAAGTCGCCACCGCTTTTTCTAGCAATGTCACCGAATTCATTGCCGTTTTAGCGCTACGAATAGTCATATTGGCCACACCGGCTTCATAATCATCACGCTCAAAAACAGCGTCCAGCGCTTCATTCGCTGTTTTGGTTGCGGCAATGGCCGAATCCCAATCAGTTTTAGCGCTGGTAACAGCAGCAGCAGTAGTAGGTGCTGCACCAGGGGCGGCAGCGGCAGCTACCGCGTTATCATAAGCGGTCTTTTTCGCTGTTTCTTCCGTGGTTTTTGTGGTTACGTCTTTTTGCGCTGCGTCTAAAGCTTTTTCCAGTGCAGTACCTGCTGCGTCGGCTTTCACTTCTTTGGTCACACTGTCAATCAGGCCACCAATTTGTGTCGACACATCGAGCGTCAGACCTTCACCTTTCTGTGCGCCCGTCTGGAAATTCAGCTTGCCCGCCAATTTGCCACCGGTGGCAAACAGTTTTTCACCGCTGTAGCTGGTGTTGTCCAGAATGCTTTTCAGCTCCTGACCCAACTGTGTGAACTCTTTTTGCAGCGCATCACGGTCGCCTTTGGCGTTGGTGTCATTGGCTGCCTGCGTGGCCAAATCTTTCATACGGTTCAGGATGTTGTCTGACTCAACAAATGCCCCTTCCGCTGTTTTCAGCATAGATTTGGTGTCTGAAATGTTACGCATCGCCACATTCATGCCACGTACCTGACTATTCAGACGGGAAGCAATCTGCATACCTGCGGCATCATCAGAGGCCGAGTTAATGCGCTTGCCGCTGGTCATACGCATTGCTGCGATGGTTTGTGATGCATTGGCGCGGTTCAGTGAGTTGATAGCTGACATGCTGGAAGCATTGGTAAAGATGGACATTGCCATGGGAAGATTCTCCTCAGTTCGGGGCTAACCATTAGCCCCCGTCGTACTGAGTAAAAGCGACACAATCACGCAGGGAATTAAGCTGCTAGTGCAAATAGGTCAATGGAAAAACAGATAAAAAAATACCGCTCCAAAGAGCGGTATCTTGAGCAAAAATGGAATAAAAACTTAGCCCAACAAGTTGCCAATCATGTTTACCATGCCGTTAGACTGCTTGAGCATCATTGAGCTGGTCTGCATCAGCATTTGGTTACGGGAAGAGTTAGTCATTTCTACCGCAAAGTCGGTATCCATAATGCTACTCATTGCCAGTTCGGTATTGTCTTTCATGTTCGACAGGTTAGCGGCACTGGAATCCAGACGGTTGATGCTAGCCCCCAGTGTGGAGCGCATTTCACCGTAAGTCGCCACCGCTTTTTCCAGCTCCTGAACCGCACGCATAGCGGCTTTCGGGCCGACCACTTTCAGATTAATCACCCCAGACTCAAAAGTTGTAGCATCAGCATACAAAGTATCTAACTCATCAGCGGCGGTTTTTCTGTCAGTCAGCGCAGATTCCCATGCACTTCTCTTAGTTGCATCAGTGGGGTCAGCATCATATGCCGCTTTCTCAGTGACCACTTTTGCTTCAGCATCAGTCACTTTTGTCTCAGCAGTTTTTGCTGCCGTACCATGAGCCGCCTTAGTATCCTGAGCAACTTCTTTCACCAGATCACCAATTTGCTTCGACACATCCAGCGTCAGACCTTCACCTTTCTGTGCGCCCGTCTGGAAATTCAGCTTGCCCGTCAATTTGCCACCGGTGGCAAACAGTTTTTCACCGCTGTAGCTGGTGTTGTCCAGAATGCTTTTCAGCTCCTGACCCAACTGTGTGAACTCTTTTTGCAGCGCATCACGGTCGCCTTTGGCGTTGGTGTCATTGGCTGCCTGCGTGGCCAAATCTTTCATACGGTTCAGGATGTTGTCTGACTCAACAAATGCCCCTTCCGCTGTTTTCAGCATAGATTTGGTGTCTGAAATGTTACGCATCGCCACATTCATGCCACGTACCTGACTATTCAGACGGGAAGCAATCTGCATACCTGCGGCATCATCAGAGGCCGAGTTAATGCGCTTGCCGCTGGTCATACGCATTGCTGCGATGGTTTGTGATGCATTGGCGCGGTTCAGTGAGTTGATAGCTGACATGCTGGAAGCATTGGTAAAGATGGACATTGCCATGGGAAGATTCTCCTCAGTTCGGGGCTAACCATTAGCGCCCGTCGTACTGAGTAAAAGCGGCCCATGATGAGATAAAATTAAATGGCGCTAAAAAATTATTAATCACCTTGTGATACAGGATATAGAAACGGCCTTATTTAAAACCGTATAAATGCCCAATTCCTATGGATAAAATTAATATTCGATTTTTTTGATTAATTATTCGCTTTATCAGAATAACCATACTCTTGGGGTCTTCAATGTGTCCCCATAACAATAAGATAATTGTTACTTCATACCCTAATTAAAAACCATAAAAATCATACCAATAAAAATAGCTCAATGAATTAGTTGATTATTTTATGCTGTTTGAACAATAATATTGAGGATACGAAAGTTTAGCTTAAAATCAATTCATCATAGAAAGATTAAGAATTTATCTTATTCGATAACCGATTATCCTGAAAACTTTCGTAACGAGTCTAAATTCTTAATTTCTTTTTACCGTTTAAAGCAGCAGGGTGGCATCGTATATTTTCTTGGATATTCGCCAGCTTAATGCCTGGATAGCAATGGTGCTATCGTAACTTACAGCTACCTGTACATGAAAATGATAAAAAAAACCTATGTCGTTAACGACTATGTCATCGACCTGATTTCTGGATTTATTACCCACCGAAAGACAGGTGAGACAAAGCGTCTTGGTGAATATCAATTAAAATTGATCACTGTGTTACTGGAACATGTCGGTGAAATATTATCTCGTGACGAGATAACAAACCTAGTGTGGCATCGCCGTGTTATTGGCAATAACAGTTTACCAAATGCTATTCATACCCTGCGCATAGCACTCGGGGATGAGAACAAACAACAACGTATTATTCAGACAATTCCCAAAATGGGTTATTTACTGGATCCGGAATTTTGCGAAATTATTGAAGAAAACAGTGAAGATCAATCTGACGAAAAAAATAACACGTTTCAAGAAGGTCACTCTACTGACAGTCTAGCGCCCCCCCTGTCAGCCAAGGACCAAGATAACGACTCAATACACGCCTCAGATGAAAAGTCATCACCGCCAGTGGAATCAGAAAAGACGGATCTTACTGAAGTCTCGCCTGCATTTCCCCTACAAAAAACACCCCCTCAAACGGTCAGAAAACGTCCGACATTCAGCCGTTTGAGCATAATTTTATTGGTATTGTTGGTTATCGTCATCGGTGCCGGTGGTAGCTACATTCTTTATCAGAAACCTGCTCCCCCCCACTACCAAGCCGTTGAGCAAGACTTGGGAATGTACAGCAACATCCGTATTTTCCAACTGGTCGACTCACAGTTATCACTACAGGATAAGGAAAAACTGAATCAGCGTTTGAAAGACACTTTCTATATGATAAATAAGCAAGTTAAATCAAAAAACATGCATATTTCTGTTTACTATTTTGTGTCATTAAGACGCCTGGATTTTAATTTTTCAGTCGAGAGTCAATGTGAGAATAAGCAACTTGGCATGACAATTTATCATTGGCGGCAGAGTGAACAATTACTCAATAATTTAATTTATCGAGAGATGGAGAGAAAAGTGAATGAAATGGCTCAATGTTAAAAACGGAATGATGCTGACAATATTGGCACTTTTCCTTTCATTAGCAGCGGTCAGAGTCTCTTCTGAAGTTAGCCCACAACAACCCCTACAAGCCCAATTACAGATGGGTTTCTATGATTTGTTGTCACAACAAAAAGAGATTTATGACGCCAGAATCACAACAACGCAAGGTGGTGTGATCAGCACAATTACTAACCCTAACGATAATCGCTTTATTTTTAAGGGGAAGTTTACAGTACACAACGCGCCAAATGGTCAGCTCAGTTTTAATTACAGCCCGATATTTTTCAATAACCCAACCTCTGGTCGTATGATTGATGGCTTTTTGGATTATTTGGTCCATAACACTGTGTACATGACCCCCATGGTCATTGATGGGCAACCATTATTATTTGGTCAAAGTGGGATTGTTCTTGGCGAAAAATCAAAGGGGAAATAGCCCCCCTTTGATTTAATTTATGGCAATGAATGGCACTAAGATAAAAGTTAATTACCCAGCAAATTTCTGACGGTTAAGTTATGTATATTTCCTTGCCCATTCAGTGCCTGTAACAGTAAGTTATAGTGCGTTTTTCCTTGAGCCAATTTATCAGCCAATGATTCCGCCAATAACTGCACTGAATCTGATGACGGGAAGCTGCTCATACTTTCAATACTTCTGTGCACTTTTTGTTTATGTTCATTAAGCTCTCGCATTTGACCGGTCATTTGCGTTAGTGCTTGCTGCAAACTGCCCAAGTGTTTTTTAGCCTCTGTTGGCTGCTCAGTCATATGGCGAATATCATCAACTAATGCCGTTTCAGCGGTCAATGTTACAGGCTGAGTATCACCAGAATTAAAGCGATAACCCTCGCCGCGTACGCGAAGCTGGTTAACGTCTTGCCAACGTTGTTCGTCAATACTGAACCGGACTTGGCCATTGGGCATCAATTCACCATGAATTCCTAAGCGCCCTAACCCTTTGTTCAGCACCAACAGATTCTGACGGGCATTTCCCTGCGCAGGGAAGCGAATGGCAACAACTTTATTTTCAGTACCTTGTAAAGAAAAAAGGAGCGTTTCCTCTTGTGGGGATTGCAATACTTGCTTGGCATCCTGCCAGTTGAAATTAACTTTTACCGCCTGCCCCAGTGCAATATTTAATTGCCGATCAACCGTATTTGCTGAAGCTAATCTGCGACGTTGTAACCAGTCGACCGTTTTCTCCGCTAATTGCTGCACTTCAGTACTGACTTTCCCTTGCTGTACAGCATGATGCAATTGAGCAATTTTACGTTCAGTTTCATGTAAATACCGATCCGCTTGCTGTACAGCGGTCAGTTGCTGATTAAGTTGCACGTTATAGCGTAATGGCTGGCTAGAGATAAATGGCGAGTCCGGAAAATTCGATATTACCTTGCTTTGCTTCTGACCATTAACAGGCTGGTGCTGATGAACGGCCAGCGGATGACTGGATGCCTTGTTTCCACGCAGCCCGTGAGTGGCGTTAAATCCTACCTGCATGACATTTATTCAGCTTATATTAAGTTAAAAAGAGAAAGATTATTGACTTGATTGTACATTTTAAAAGTACTTATCAAGGCATTTTGGTGAGCCTGCATTTCAAACATCATTGTCTGAGTTTCAACTTCATCTAATCCCACCAAATTGCGCGCAATATCGTTATTGGCCTCTTCATTTCTTTCATGGGTATCTGAAAGTAAATTAATCCGATTTTGGCGGCTACCCAATTCAGTTTCTGTGGCAGCCATATAATGGGTTGCATCATCAATCAAAGCCAACATATCATTTAACTCAGAGGAATAACTGGTTTTATCTGGGTTAGTTTTCATTTCATCGCATAACTTTTTTAATTTAGTTAGCGTGTTCGTGCCACCCGAGCCTTGCAGACCAAAGGCGTCCTGCACATGTATATTTTCACGAACACTTATCCCATTGGCCGTAATTGTCTCGCGATAATCATTATTACCATCGTAATGATACTCTTGGGTAGCCGCATCATATCTAATAGGCTGAGTATCCGTCGCAGTACCCGAAAAAAGATAACGCCCCTCACCACTTTTAGAATTTAAGAATGTCACAATCGTTTCTAAGCGAGCTTCAATCGAATTGCCGTAGCTGGCCATATCTAAAGTGCCACGGCTGTCATTTACTGCTGCCAGTAATTCATCTTTAATATCATCCAGTTCGCTTTTTAATGCAGTGACATTCTTTTCCTGCTTGGTCAAACTATTATTTAATCGTGAGATATTTTGTTTATATTGATTAATTGCTGATTGTTCTTGTTCTAATTGCCCCATCCATGTACTGGCAATAGGATCATCAGACGGCACCATAACCCGAAGCCGGCTATCTATCTGTTTCATTAGCTTCTCTCGCTCGGAGTTGCTATTGCTAACCGATTGATGCATGGTGGCCGCCATCATTGAAGTGGTGATTCTCATTGTTATATCCTTATTTAATGTTAAAACAGGGCTAATAGATCACGGAATAGTTGGTCACCGGTAGAGACAACTTTAATATTCGATTGATAAGCACGTTGATATTCCATCAAGTTCATTGCTTCTTCATCTTTCTCAACACCGCTAACACTCTCACGTTCACGAGTTGCTTGAGTTAATACATCGTTTGCTGCTTTTAACTCAGTTTTATTCCGACCACTTGCCACACCAATATCACTAAATAACCCAACACAAGCATCACTCAAGCTCGAACGATGGCCGCCATTGAATGTAATTTGTTTATCTTTAATCGCAATAAGTGTATGCAAATTAGCATTATCGCCTGGCCCCTTGCCATTACCCGCCAGTGCCAATTGTTTTAATCCGATGGCATTAACTTGCAGCATACTACTGGGATTGCTGGTATTAAATGTAAACAGTGCAGCCCCGGCATTCCCCTCTAAATCTGTACCTCTCGCGAGCTGATCGTTAAATTCTTTTGCCAGTTCTTCAGCAACATCACTTATTGTTTCCTGAACACTGCTCAATATACCGGTTTCATAATCATATAAGCCCCCTAACTGGCCACCGCATGACATATCTATCGGAGATTGGTTGCCAGAGAAGCTAAGATTCAGTGTTGCAACACTCGTGTTTGGATTCGCGACGACGGATGCAGCAACAGAACCATTGACCAGCGGTTGCCCATTCTTCAAAGAAATATTGAAGCTCCCATCCGTCGCTTGTATTGAGCGGATATCCATTAAAGTGCTTAATTCTTTTATTTGTTGATCACGTTTATCCAATAATGCATTGGTATTGACCCCCGTTGACTCTAATTGCACTATTTTCTGATTGTAATCAGCAATCGAATGGGTCAAAACATTAATTTGCTCCACACAACTTGCCCGTTGATTTGCGATAGCCTGTTTCTGATCGGCGATAATTCTGTTTGTATTATTAATGCGTAGAGCAAGAGCATCCGCAGTATTGATAATATTCTGTCTCTGGGGCAAAGAATCAGGAATTAATGTTGCACCATTTAAAGCTGCATAGAATTCATTCAATCCTTTAGAAAGACTGGTACTTTCCGTCGATACCGCAGATTCCAACTTATCCAAATAACGTTGCTTACCATTGAAATAAGCATTCTGGCTATTAGCCCGCCACTCTTGTTTGACCAGATATTGATCTGACAGGCGCTTAATACTGTCGACACGGACACCACTTCCGGCATTAGGCCCCACACCATGAGCACCAATAGCACTTTGTTCTGCCCGTTGACGTGAATAACCTGCGGTCTTCATGTTGGCAACATTCATTGCCGTGGCACTTAGGTGCGCCTGAGCAGCTTGCGCCCCGCTAAATGCAGTTTTAATAAAATTCATGGTATTCCCTGTTATCTATTTTCGGTTATTACCGATTTAATGGTTAAAAGCGGCTATTGGATATCCATCCTTAAATAGCCGACACGGGGAAGGTGGCTTATTGCCCAACTTATTGATGACCTAATTGCTGAATTAGCAAATGGGCAATACCGCTGCTGCGCTGTGACGCCAGCGTGGAAGCCAGCTTGTCATCATAAAAGTCACGCATCATGCGCTGCTGTTTGCTGTTAAAGGGGTCATCCGCCGCCGCCAGTGCTTCGCCCGCTTTGCGCATTTGAGCCAATAATGTGCGCATAAAAAGCGCCTCAAATTGCACTGCCGCTTGTTCCAGATTTTCAGGCAATAAATCGCCAGAAAAACTCCCCGGGATGACCGGAGCTGATTTATTAATTGCTTCAACCATATACGCGCCTTAAATCACATAATTATCTTAAATAACGACCAGTTCGGCATCTAATGCCCCCGCTTCATGCAAAGCTTGTAATATCGCCATAATGTCATCAGGGGAGGCACCTAAACTATTGATAGTGTTAACGATACTGCGTAATTTCGTGCCATTGGGCACCACCACCATTTGATTGCGGCCTTTGGTCACCTCGATATCACTGTCAGGTGTGGTAACGGTTTTACCTCCGCTTAATGCGTTGGGTTGGCTGACATTTTTCTTTTCGCGAATACTGACCGTCAGATTGCCGTGAGAAACCGCGGCAGAGTGCACAATGACACCCTCACCAATCACCACCGTGCCAGTTCGAGCATTAAACACCACGCGGGGTGACTGCTTACCGGCATTGATTTGCACATCTTCCAGCAATGACATGAAAGAGACGCGCGCGCCGGCATCCTGTGGTGCATTGACCATCACATTCGTGGCACTTTGCGCCACTGCCGTATTGGCACCAAATGCACGGTTCAAGGCCAAGGCCACATTATTGGCCGATTTAAAGCTAGGCCGTTTCAGGTTAAGCACCACCTGACTGTTGCTTTGAAAATCACTCGATATCTCACGCTCAACACTGCCACCATTCGGGATGCGCCCCACGGTTGGTGTATTGACTGTGACACTGGAACCGCTGTTCCCTTCTGCTTTGATACCGCCCACAATCACATTGCCTTGCGCCAATGCGTAGACCTCACCGTCAGCACCGCGCAATTGGGTAAGTAACAACGTGCCGCCACGCAAGCTTTTTGCATCACCAATCGAGGACACGGTGATATCAATGGATTGTCCACGGGCATAACCCGGAGGTAAGGTGGCACTGATAGCCACCGCCGCCACGTTTTTGACTTTAGGATCCATTTTTTCCGGCAACTGCACACCAAACTGGCGCAGCATGTTCGCCATAGATTGGCCAGTAAATTTCACCTGATTTTTATCGCCCGTGCCGTCCAAACCCACCACCAAGCTGTAGCCCACCAGTTGGTTACCACGAACGCCCTGAATATCAACCAAAGAGCCAAGGGGCTGGGCCATTACGGCGGGGAGCGCAAACCACAATCCCACCAGCACAAAATAACGTCGTAACATGTCGGCTCCTGCCTAGATAGGGAATAACGGGTGGTTAAAGAAGCGCGTCAACCAACCGGCTGAGTTGGCATCACTAAGCGCACCACGGCCTGCGTAGGAAATTCGCGCATTGGCGATACGCTGAGAAGAAACCGAGTTGTCTCGCTCAACATCATCAGCCCGTACTAAACCGGTGACACGCATGTACTCATCCCCCTGATTGAGAGTGAGCCACTTCTCGCCACGAATCACCAAGACGCCGTTAGGCAACACTTGATGCACTGCGACAGTAATGGAGCCTCGTAGCATGTTTTGCTGGGCGGAGGTGGCGCTGCCGTCAAAGTCGCGCTTACCGGAGATAGAACCACCGAACTTTTTCAGCTTTTTCCCCAAGACTTCGGGAATGCCCAAGCTCATATCGTTCTTTTTGCCAAAATTGGTTTTCGCCTGCTTGCTCGATTGGGTCGACTCATCCAATTTGACCGTCAGAATGTCGCCCACCCGATAGGCACGCCGGTCCTGCAATAGCGACCAGTTATAAGCGGGCTGAAACAGCCCGCCTCCTGCGTTGACCGCGGACGGTTGCACCAGATTGGCCGGTGGAGCGAAGGCGGCGTCATCTTTATGCACCAGCAGCGCTGGGGTTTCACAACCACTCAGCGCCAATACCAGCGGTGTTAATAGTAAAAAACTTTTCATTCATCATTCACTTTTCAACGGGGATGCTGGCGGTTACAACTTTTGAGTCACAAACTTCAGCATGTCGTCAGCAGCAGAAACCATTTTGGCGTTCATCTCATAAGCACGTTGTACCGTGATCATGTCGACCATCTCTTCAACCACTTGCACATTGGAGCCTTCCAGTGAACCGTGTTCTAACTGACCAAATGCTTCTTCACCCGGCACCCCTTCCACCGCCGTGCCACTGGCCACGGTTTCTTTGTACATATTGCCGCCAACGGCCTCTAAACCGGCTGGATTGACAAAATTGACCAGCGTGATCTGCCCCAATTCTGCGGCCTCTGCCTCCCCGCCTACGCGAGCCGTAACAGTGCCGTCTTTGCCTATCGCCAAATCCTGTGCCCCCGCGGGCAACTCGATTTGGGGGATAAGCGGCATGCCCTGCGCGTTGGTCAACACACCATCAGCATTGATGGATAAATTGCCCGCACGGGTATAGGCAAGGCCACCGTCGGCGGTTTCAATTTGGAAAAAACCCTGACCGGCAATAGCCACATCAAATTCACCCTTGGTGACCTTAATATTGCCGACAGTAAATTGTTTTTGTGTCCCCACCACCTTGGAGCCGCTACCAAACTGAATACCATTGGGGGTGGCATTATTTTGGTCCAGCGGTGTACCGGGGGTGCGTTGGTTTTGATAAAACAGGTCTTCAAACACCACACGGTCACGTTTAAAACCGTCAGTGTTGACGTTCGCCAGATTGTTCGAAATCGCGTTCATCTTGGCATCTTGTGCCGCCAAGCCGGTTTTACTGACCCATAAGGCAGGATTCATAAAGACTGCTCCCTAAAATTACTATCCATAAATAAGCATGTGTCGCGGCAGAGGTTAGCTGCCGCGAATCATCCGATTACCCGTTTGCGCCAACTCTTCGGCCACTTTCATCATTTTGATTTGTGCTTCAAATTGGCGACTAAGAGAGAGACTGGCAGTCATTTCGCTGATGGCTGATATATTGCTGCTTTCCAGATGTTGGCTAATCACCTGAATATTTTCATCACGGGGTGCAGCACCACGGCGGGCGACCAATAAGCCACGGTTATTCTTGCTAAGTTGGTTAGCCGGAATATCCACCAGTTTGATGCGGTCAACGTCTGCGGGTGTTTTGATGATGCCGTCTTGAGGAATAATGGCGATGGTGCCATCATCGGCCACCGAGATGCTGGAATACGGCGGCAACACAATCGGACCGCCATCTCCCAGTACTGGCAACCCATTGATGGTCAAATCACCGTCCGGGCCGACATTCATTTGCCCATTACGGGTATAAGCCTCACGGCCCCCATTGAGTACAGCAATCAACCCACGGTCTTTCAGCGCAATATCCAGATCGCGACCCGTTTCTTGCAAACTACCTGCGGTCATGTCGACCCCACCATTTTGGCTCAGTACCGCCACACGGCTGCTGTAGCCGCCACCCGGCACCTGAGCCGCCGTGGCGCGCTCCAAATCGGCACGAAATCCCTGCGTGTTAACGTTCGCCAGGTTATTAGCATGAATTTTTTGTTGCGTCAGACTGCGGTTAGCCCCGCTGACGGCGGTATAGAGAAGCTTATCCATTACAGCACCTGGAATAGCGCATTCATCATGCTGTCATTGGTGCTAATGATTTTGGTATTCGCCTGATAATTACGTTGCGCGGTCATCAAACCAACCAACTCAGCGGTTAAATCAACGTTTGAAGCCTCTAATGCGCCGGCTTGAAGCGTGCCCAACAGCCCTGAACCGGGAACACCAATGAGCGCCGCTCCAGATTTTCCTGTCGCGGTCCAAGTGGTGCCGTTTTGCGCTGTTAAGCCATTGGGATTGGCGAAGTTAGCTAAGGCTAGCTTGCCTTGCAGCATCCGCTCACCGTTGCTGAAGGTGGCATAGACTGAGCCATCATTTTCAATGCGCTCGCCATTTTTGGTACCTGCAGTGTAACCATCACCTTTGTTGGTAGTCGTTAGAAACTCAGATTGAAATTGGGTTGTACCGGTGTAATCAAGGCCAATCGTGAAGTTAGCTGCACCTGCAGGAGCATAAGTTCCGGTAATGTTTTTGCGGTTACCAGCGGTCATCACACCGGAGGTATCAAACTGTAATTGATGAGTTACCCCCCCTTGTACTGCACCATCAACGGCATAATGAACATTCCACTCACCCGCTGTCGCACCTTTCACAAAGTATTGTGTCACCGCATGTTGACGGCCCAATGAGTCATAAGCAGTCGATGCTGAAGTGTAGTTAAATGTCGCTTTATTGTTCGAATCGAAAGGGGCCACCGCAGGGGCACTGTCACCCGCAGGCAAGTTCGCTGTAAAATCCAGTTGACTGGTGGCTTTCGCTGGTAGTCCTGCGGTACTTATCTTCAAATCACCGATATTACCGGTCTGCATATTCCCCGCAGCATCAACAGGATAGCCCTGTAATTTCATGCCACTGGCATTAACCAGAAAGCCATTTTTATCGGTTTCGAACATGCCCGCACGAGTATAAGCCTCGTCACCGTTGCTGCTTTTCACCACAAAAAAGCCATTACCCGCGATAGCCAAATCCATTGCTCTGTTCGTATTGTCAATGGAGCCATCTTTGCTGATATTTTGGGCCACGCCGCTGACACCAACACCGAGCGCTTGAGATTGCGCATACATCGAGGAAAACTCAGTTCGGCTAGACTTAAACCCTTTGGTGGCAGAGTTGGCAATATTGTTACTGATCGTGCTCAACTGCTCGGTCACTGCACTCAGGCCGGTATTGGCAATGTTAAAACTCATAAAATATTTCTCTTATAAAATAATGGGTTACTTTTAAGGTTTGTTGATGCTGGGTTACACACCAAATTGTTTAATTTTGCTGTAAGGCACATCGCCAATACCGGCAACATTCAGTTGTGCAGTCCCCCCTTTGGGCGGGATACGTACCGTGTTGACGGCCCCGGCCAACTCCAGCGGAATCAACTCTTCCCCACTGCTGCTCACGGCACTGAGTTCGTATTGGCCCGGCTTAAGGTTGTGTTTGGCAGGATCAATGGTGAAATCCACATGACCGGCATCTTGTTCACCCAAATCGATGCGATGCTCTTGCCCTAATGCATCAGTCAAAAACAGCGCTACCGTGGATGCCGCCTGCTCAATGGTCAGCCGCCCGCTTTGGCTTTGCTTACCCAGCTCAACAGTGCTGCTTTCTACCATCACTTTTTGTCCGACCAAATTGGCCGTCGCCATGGCCTGCATCCGCTCCATCTGCACCGTGTTCCGGTTCAACAGTTTTGCCATGTTCTCGGTGGATTGAACTTGCGAGAGCTGGGCCATTTGGCTGACAAACTCTGTGCCATCGGTTGGGTTCAGTGGATCCTGATTCTGAATTTGTGCCACCAGCAGCGTCATAAACTGATTATTAAGCTGCTCTCCCATAGGAAGCTCCCCACCCGCAGGGGAGAGCGAGTTATTTGCTTTCGTTGATGCATTTCTGGTTTCATTAATATTCATCATTAGCGCTCTCCGAGCCTTAACACACTCTGTTGCATACTTTTGACACTGTTGAGGACTTCAACATTGGTCTCAAAACTGCGTGAAGCCGACATCATGTCTGCCATCTCCGAGACCACATTTACCGCCGGGTAAAACACATAACCTTGAGGGTTAGCCAGCGGATGATTCGGCTCGTGGCGCTGCACCGATCCCCCGGTTTCCACTACATCCAGCACTTGTACCTGCGCACCGGTGATACCGCGAAGATTTGCGGCGCTACGGGGGGAATACACCGCAGAAAAGACCGGACTACGCGCCTTGTAAACATCAGCCGCAGTGGCTGCAGGTGACTCCGCATTCGCCAGGTTGCTGGCGATAGTATTGAGCCTGATGGTTTGGGCCGTCATCGCAGAACCTGATACCCGATAAATATTGTTAAACGACATTTGTTATTTCCCTTCAATCGCTTGCTTCAAACCCGTTAGTTTCATATTGAGAAATGACAAGCTGGTTTGATAATCGAGGGCATTTTTTGAGAACTCCGCCTGCTCAACATTCAATGCCACCGTGTTGCCATCCTGTGAGGGTTGATAGGGCAACCGATATTTCATTTGAGGTGATGCCATTTGAGGTGATGTCATCCCAACCGCACCTCGTTTTGCCCGTTGCATTTCAGCGACAAAATCAATATCTTTAGCCTGAAAATTTGGCGTATTCACATTAGCCAAGTTGGCGGATAGCAGTTCTGCTCTGGTCAGTCGAAGCTGCATCGCCGTAGGGTGAATCCCTAATGCTTTCTGAAAATCAATGCCCACAAAATACGTCCTGATTTGATGTTTAAACGCTGTTACTGCACGAATTCACACCCAACAATGCAAACAACGTGCCAGGTTTATAACATCATGATTAATAACATTTTTTCACCATTTAACTCGCAAAAAAGGAAGCGAGACTTCCTCTCGGTAACGACCTTTTCTGTCCGCCACCGCCGCCGATGGATATCCCTCTTTATTGGCCTTATGTCACTGTCAGTGAACGTGGCTCACAGCGCTGAAATCCACGCTCGAAAACAGGTTCATGCGCAGGTATTGCAGGCAGCCAGTGCTGAAATTAGCCAAACAGCCAAAAATAAAAATTGGCAGGGCTATAGCGTAAAAATGAATATTTTTATTCCGGCAGAAGTCAGCCGCTATAAGATTTGCCAAAGTGCTCTTCGCGTAGCTTCCCCCATGAATGGGCATCATGATTTATCGCGTTTACGTTATGACATTAGCTGCCCTGATGGTCAGGGCTGGGAATTGGCTGTCACAGTAAAACCGGATATTTATCTGCCGGTTTGGGTAGCAAAAAATACGCTTGAGCGCGGCAAAGTGGTGGCACCCAGTGATATTGAATTGAAGAAGAAGAATATTTCGACGGCGCAGGGAGGCTATATCACCAACCCGGATGACATTGTCGGATTCACTGTCAAACGGCGTATCCGTGGCCTACAAAGCGTGACCGCAACACAGTTAGAGCAACCTGTTCTGGTCACCCGCGGACAGCATGTCTTGATGATTGCGCAGCAAGATGGCATTGAAGCACGCATGCTAGGTGAAGCGCTGAAAAATGGCCGTAAAGGTGAGCTTATCAAAGTCAGAAACCTCAGCAGCAAACGCACAGTCAGTGCCATTGTCGATGACATTGGTAAAGTGAGAATGCTGGGTATCACGACAAGTTAAGTTTTGACCACTCTGTGACGCTTTATCTTAATAACCAAGATATCTATCAGGTTGTGGGCCAAAACCCACAACGCAACAGCGGCGGCTCTGCTCACCGCGAGATAACTGACCATAAGGTGATTAGATATGGAAATTAATACACATCGACAACAAATGATGGTAGCG
Source organism: Yersinia vastinensis (assembly GCF_044905075.1). NCBI lineage: Bacteria > Pseudomonadati > Pseudomonadota > Gammaproteobacteria > Enterobacterales > Yersiniaceae > Yersinia > Yersinia vastinensis. Next base: position 677,434 of record NZ_CP173260.1, on the reverse strand, counting down.
GCACAGGTGGCAAAAGCGGAGAATGCGCCCGCTATTCAAGCAATAGTGCCGATTAAGGCAATTGCGGACATCACACAGCATTCAGCCTCAACCGCAGAACTGCATGCCCAATTGCAGGCAATGCCAGAGATTGACAGTCAAAGAGTGGCTGCGGCCAAAGCAGATATTCAAGCGGGCAAAGTAACACTGAATAGCGCTGATATTGCCAAGGCAATAATCAATTTCCACAGGAGCTGACCCCACGATGGAAACTGCACTGGCAATAAAACAGCAAAGAATTCAGCAGTTGTTGGTGTCTATTCAGGAAGATCGCAAACGTTATATCGCCCTGGAGAAGTTACTTGTCAAACAGCGAGAATTCATGATTAGTCATGATACACAAGCGCTGAAGCAGCTCAATACAAATCTGACAGAACTATATGATATTATTGACAAAACATCCACTGAACGCCGGTTATTAATGCAAAAGTTGCAACTACCTGCTCATAAAGAGGGTATGCATATGCTGATCTCCAAATTGCCAGCGCACTATCGTGAACACGCTTATGCATTATGGGCCGATTTACGCCTTCGAGCCGATGCTTGTCGCCAGCAGAATCACCATAATGGTCTGCTGCTGACAATGCAGATGGACATTTTGTCTTCATTGACAGAAACAAAGTCAGATTTTCTATATGCGGGTTGATGCCTGACTATAGCGGTTTCCAATCCACTTTTATCGCAGTGACATTATGTGATATTCCCCCCCAACGAATCGCCCTAGTTTTTCTCACTAAGGCGATTTTTTATTGGCTTAATTCATCTAAAAATGAGCATAAAAAAGCACTCAAATTGAGTGCTCTGATAGCGGCAGAGACTGTTTTTATCTTTAATAAGATTAAGCGTGTGTGATGCGACGCCCCAGTATTTCCATAATAGGGCGCATCGGGGGGCGTTTGTGTTTTTGGAGTGCCTCACGAGCTTCCCAACGATCGTGAGCTGCCTGAAGATTTAACCAAAATTCGGGTGTTGTCTCAAAAAGCTCAGAAAATAGCGTCGCTTCTTCTACCGTTAAACGACGACGCCCCTTGCACAACCGATTAACGGTAGCACGGGTAACTCCCATGATCTCTGCCAATTCTTCCTGACCGATCCCCAGTGGAGTCAAAAACTCTTCCTGCAAAATCTCACCCACAGTGGTGGGTTCACGGGTCGTGGTATCAAGCATAAATCCTCCTACTAGGGGTCTTGATGAGGATCAAAGTAGATGTTTTCAGCATACCCCTCTTTCCACTGAAACATTAACCGCCACTGAATATTTACTCTCATGCTGGACCAACCATCAAAAAGCCCAGACAAACGCTTGTAGTCATTACTCGTTGGGATAAACAGATCTCGCTCGCTGTGTGCCGCAGCTAACATATCAAGCTTTTTAGCTAACTGACGTTCTATTGTTGCCGGTATTGCGCGATCTCGCTTACTTTCCATGTAGAACAGTTCTAAATTTTTATCCCGAAAAGACTTAATCATTTTCTGTTCCGTCATTCCATTCGACAGAGTCGACTGTATCATTTATAGTTACAATGTGTAAAATATAAAGTTACATTCAAGTGGCATATAAAATAGACGATAAGCATAAAAAAAGCACTCAAATTGAGTGCTTAACGATTGAGTCATCTCTCTACGGTATTGCGCCGTTGCCAGCATTGTGCCGCTTGACTATCTGTGGCCTTTTGCTCACTGCGCCCCTGTTCCAACTGGTGCTGTTCTTTCTGCTGCTCCAACACGATAGCCACGGTTTTTTCTTGGTGGGCTTGCTGTTGTAACTGGATTTGCAACTTGCCAACTTCCATCGTCGCCAAAACCTGCTCCTGCTTTTGCCAATCAATAACACGCTGAATATGCCGCTTATAGTGCGCATTATTGACCATTTGTAAGGCCGCCACCTTGGTCTCGGTATTTGACGACAAATTCGCTAATGAAGACAGTGCGTTGATATTGCTCTGATAGCGCTGACAAAGCTGCTTTTGTTGTGCCAGTTGGCTACTGGCTTGGTTCAATGCCCGTTGGCGTAGCTGCTGTAATTGTTTCAGCATTTTGATCATATTCATTCGCATGCCTTTTCATTACACGGATATAGCACATTCAGATGCTCAAGAGTGGTCGCAAGTGATGCCGGTTGGCTCACTTCCTGGCGCAGAAAATCAATAATTGCTGGGTAAGATTGTACCGCCCGATCCACCGCAGGATCGGCACCTGCCACATACCCTCCTAGTGGGATCAAGGGCTTGATCTCCATGTAATCGGCATAACACTGTTTTAATAATCGCGCCGAGAGCATCTGTTCACGCGGCGATATTTGATTCATACAGCGGCTGATGGACTGGCCAATATCAATGGCAGGATAGTGGCCGGCTTCTGCTAATTTTCGCGTCAGTACAATGTGACCATCCAATACCGCTCTGGCACAATCGACGATGGGATCCTGCTGATCGTCGCCTTCCGCCAAGACCGTATAAATAGCGGTCATGGTGCCATCACCATCGCTGTTACCTGCACTTTCAGCCAGACGGGGAATAATACTGAAAGCAGAAGGTGGGTAGCCCTTGGTTGCGGGAGGCTCCCCCAATGACAGAGCGATCTCCCGTTGTGCCATGGCGTAGCGGGTCAGAGAGTCCACCAGCAGTAACACGTCTTGGCCTTTATCACGATAATAAGTGGCAACGGAATGGCACAACTCAGTGGCCTTAATCCGCATCAGCGGGGACTCATCTGCCGGGGCAGCAATCACCACTGACTTAGCCATACCACTGGCCTGCAATGAGTGTTCGATAAACTCTTTCACTTCTCGGCCACGCTCGCCAATCAACCCGACCACCACGACATCGGCCTGAGTGTAGCGCGTCATCATGCCCAGCAGCATGCTTTTACCTACGCCGCTGCCAGCCATCAATCCCACCCGTTGCCCTTTTCCAATGGTGAGCAGGCCATTGATGGCTTTAACACCGACATCCAATGGTGCACTGACTGGCTGGCGTTGCAGTGGATGAATTTGCGGCAATTGCGGCGCCAAGGGCGTATCGCCACTCAGTGCCCCTTTGCCATCGATGGGTTCGCCCAGACCATTAACAACTCGCCCGAGCCAACTGTCACCTATCATTAATTCGCCGTCCAACTCACAAGGGAAGACCCTCGATCCGCCCATCAAACCATCGGGTTGTTTAAAGGGCATCAAGTAGGTGACCTCCCGGTCAAAACCGACCACTTGGGCATCGATAAACGTTTCTGCCGTACTTTCAATACGGCAACGTTGGCCAATAGCCAAACGGCACCCCACACTTTCCAGCAGAATGCCGTTAACTCGCACTAAACGGCCAGAAACTCTGGCTAAGTTAATGTTATCAATAGATTTTAAGGCATTATCTAGTGCTGCGAGTTCACCCATGTTCTTGATCCGGCAGCAAGCTGTTTTTCAATGCGTCAACACATTGATCCAGACGATGCTGGCAACCCACATCAATTTCCGTGGTGTCTGTTACCACTCGGCACTCACCGCTGACCATATCTGCATCGGCAACCAAACCCCATTGTTGGACTTTCTCTGGTGCAACATCATTAATGCGACCCAGCTCAGTAGGGTTCAAATACACTTTCAGTTGAGTCGGGACGGCAGGCTGGGCCGCCAAGGCTTCTTCCACGAGCGCCAGCAACTGCGCTGGCTGCAACGCCAGTTCACAGCGGATGACCTGACGAGTGACTTTCTCCACCAATTGCAGCAACTCATCACGACGGCGGTTTTCATAGGTCCGTAAATAGTCACGCATTTTGGCGACATAATGGGAGAAAGGCTCCACCGCCTCATTAAAACGGCAGCTCTCCAACTGCCGCCCTTCCACTTTTCCTTTTTGCACACCATCGTCATAGCCCAAACGGACGCCTTCCTGATATCCCTCCTCTTTTCCATCGCCGAGGCCCTTACTGAATCCTTGGCTCACCCCCTCTTGGAATCCTTCCATGAGCTGTTTTTGGTATTCCGCCGGATCCATAATCCCCCCTTCAGCAGCCTGGGGGTTTTGACGATGCTGGCGTAAAGGCGGAAACTGATGCACCCGCACGCTCATTTCGCCGGCGCGAGGGCTATTTTTCTTTAGCATTGCCTTACTCCATGGTCTGTTCAGCGAACAATTGCACTTGGATTTCGCCCGCTTCTGCCAACTGACGCACCTGCACCATAATTTCTTTGCGCACATGCTCTACCCGGCTCACCGGCACCGCCCCCATGCGGTTTGTGGCATTTTGCAATTGCTGTATCTGGCGTTTTGGCAGCACGTCATAGATAGCTTGGCGCAACACCGGCTCAGTGCCTTTCAGGGCAATCGCCCAGTCGCTCATCGGTATATCATCCATCAAGCGCTGCAAAGTCACTTCACTCTGACGGCTCAGAATAAAGAACTCATACATTTCATCTTTGAGATCATTCAAGACCTCTTCGTCACGCTCCCCTAATTGCTCCAGCAGTTGTTGCTGGTTACCCGGAATTCGATTGACGATATTGGCGGCTTGTTTTATCCCCACCACTTTAGAACCGTGTTCTGACAGCACGGCAACACCGCGCTCAATCAGGCGATCCAGCTCATCCACCACATCACGGTTCACATCATCAAGTTTGGCAATGCGATATAGCACATCGTCCTGGCGGCCCTTTTCCAAATAGGCCAGCACTTCGGCGGCAACATCTGGCGGCAAAAAGGCTAAAAATACGGCCTGCAATTGCAGATGTTCCTGCTCAATCAGTGCGGCCAGTTGTGGTGTGCCTACCCACTGCAAGCGCGTCATACGGTGGCGAATTTCGTCACCGTAAATGCCATTAATCACACTCTTGGCAATGTCACTGCCCAAGGCTTTATTCAAGATGCCCTGAAGATAACTGCGCGATGCGCCGTTAATTCCACTTTGTTCGCGATAATCAATAAAGAAATCATCCAGAGCCTGCCGCGCATGGTTCAACTTGACCCCATGCAGACGAGACATCGTCTGGCTGATACACACCACCTCTTCACGACTCAGCTTTTGCATCACCATCGCCGCCGCTTCTTCACCGATACTCAGCAACAAAATACCGGCTTGCTCTAGACGGCTGCGAATGGGGGCTGCCGCTGAGGGGGTATCACTGACGATCGCGTCATCATTCTGATTGGGGTTTAATTCGTTCATTATTATTAATCCATTGTTTAATGACTTCGGCGACACGTTCAGTTTCTGACTGAGCCAATTGTTGTAAGTGGCTAATTTTGGTTTCTAAACCAGAGCCTTGCGGCGGCAGATTGTCATTCTCTTGGAATGAGGAGCCTGATAATGCCCGCTCTAACTCACTGAGACTTGGGGCTGTACCCTTGATTGCCTCCGCGCTCTGCCCCTCCTCACTCTGCATGAGACCCACAACTTGCTCATCCTTACGCGTCAGTCGCTTCACTAATGGCCGCAGACCAAATAATAAGAACAGCAGAGACAGCAAGCCGATACCGAGAATCTCAGCCCAGCGGAACGTTGTTGGGTCTTGCCACCACTTAATGGCAGGATCTTCCATCAAAGTCGGCGCAGTAAATGCCAGCATATTCAGGGTCAAAGAGTCTCCACGCTTAACATCAATACCGGCGGCATCTTCAATTAAACGCTTTAATTCATTCATCTGTTCCGGTGACCATTTTTCCAGTGCCGGGGCCGATTTATTCAAGATAACGGCCACCGTCATCTTCTCCAGCTTAAAGCCGGGATAGCGAACATGGCGGATATCACGGTCATAGGTGTATTTACGCTGGGCCTGACTGCGGCTGATGGTAGGTGAAGCCCCAGTTTGCTGTTGCGCGGCCGGCTGATTACTTAAAGAACCCGGTATTCCCATCGCCAGTTCATCGGTGCCATTTTCCTGCTGGATATTTTCATCACTGATACGCGGTTCCGCGCCAAATCGCTCCAGTGTTTCTTCAATGCGGCTTAAATCAAGCTGTGTTGCCACACTGATGCGATAGTTATTGCTACCCACTACGGAACTCAGCAGGTTGGCAATGCTTTTCTCGGTTGTGCTTTGTATGTAATGGGCTAATTCAGCGCCACTTTTCACACTTGGCATACCATTACTGTGGGCCTGATAAGCTTGCGATAGCAGCTCACCATGTTGATCGACCACTCGAACATTGGCCGCTTTCATACCGGGAATGCTACCCGCAACCAACTGGACAATCGCCCCCACCTGCTCTGTTTTCAGAGTCTGGCCATACTTCAGCCGAACCACCACCGAGGCACTACTTTCTGAGCGGTTACTGATAGCAAAAGAGCTGGCTTCACTCATCCCTAAGTGAACGCGGGCATAGTCCACGGCACTTAATGCCATGATGCTTTGCGCCAGTTCCCCTTCCAGACTGCGTTTGTAACGAACATTTTGGATAAACTGGCTGCTCCCCAGCATTGTTTCCTTATCCATTAATTCGTAGCCCACTGGTAGCGTCGCGGTAATCCCTTTGGCAGCCAGCAACATACGCGCTTTGCCTAATTGATGTTCAGAGACGAGTACCTGACCGTTGTCTGGGCTAATCCGATAGGCAATGGCCTCCCGATCCAAGACTTCAATCATCTGCGCGACGGGAATATTTTCCTGCGAACCAAACAGCGCGGTATATCCCTGCGCATTACGCCATAGGCTGAAAATAATGACGCCAGTGACCAAAATGGCCACAGCACCCATGAGAATGTTTTTTTGATGATTACCCAACGGGATGAAGGATAATTTTTGCTTAATTTTCTCTAACACCGATTTACCCTACAACGCTGTATTCATGACTTCATCCAGTGCAGAGGTAAGCTTGTTACGCACTTGCACCATCGCGGAGAAAGCCACACTGGCTTTCTGACTTGCTAACATCGTGCCGGTTAAATCATCACTGATGCCCATATCCATGGCGGTCTGCTTATCGCTGGCCACATGTTGTAAGTTATCCACGCTGCGAATCGCACTGTTGAATACGGAGGAAAAAGAGGGGGAATTCACGTCCTTTTCCGGACCCCATAAGTGACTCTCATTGACCTGCGGGACTGTGCCAAACTCAATGCGATGACTTGCCTGAGCAGCCATCTGCTGCATTTCCAACATCACAGGCAATTGCAGACGTGGCATATTGATAGCGCCGACCTTATCCATCTTTTTTCCTCTTACGAGTAACACTCGATGTCGATACCATCTTCACGCATATTGGCCAGCCGATATCGCAAAGCGCGGGGAGTAATACCTAAAAATGCAGCGGTCTTGGATTTATTTCCCTGATGTCGTTTTAGTAAATCCACAATATATTGATACTGGGCCAACCGACCACGTAATTTAATATTGCTGCCATGATCGGTCGGCTGAAAATTTACAACTGACGATGTCAGATTATTGGCTTGCGTTTCACTTTCTACTGATGAAAAGTCATGTGCCGTAGATAAACCTAAATGTGGTGTATCTATCAGCCCGTTATTACTCATAATAATCCCTCGCTGAATAACATTTTCTAACTCACGAACATTACCCGGCCAAGGGTATGCCTGTAACTGACTTTGCGCGTGTGGTGTTATATTTATTTTTACGTCTAAAAAGTTTTTATATTTATTAAAAAACGCCATCACCAGCGGCATAATATCTTCTGGTCTTTCTCGTAAAGGTGATATATGGGTAGGCACAACCGACAAGCGATAATAAAGATCCTGACGAAAACGCCCTTCGGATATTTCAATACTCAAATCTTTATTAGTTGAAGCAATAATTCTGATGTCGAGTGGAATTCGTTTATGACTTCCCAAACGCTCAACTTCTTGCTCTTGTAATACTCGAAGTAATTTAACTTGCAGCGCCAATGGCATATCGCCAATTTCATCTAATAATAATGTTCCACCATTGGCCTGTTCAAATTTACCTGCGACACTGGCTACCGCCCCTGTAAAAGCACCTTTTTCATAGCCGAACAGAATGGCCTCCAGCATACTCTCAGGAATCGCTGCACAGTTTACGGCCACATACGGTGAATTATCGCCCATGGCTTTCTGATGGATATATTTTGCCACACACTCTTTCCCCGTACCTGTTTCCCCCGTAATTAATACAGGAACATTAAACTCTGCAACACGACGAGCTAGCGAGAATACACTCACACTGGAGGGAGCATTCGCGACAAAACCATGTTCGCTCTTCGATAACATATCTACAGTCATATTCATCACAATGTATTTCCTCTCCAGTAAAGCGGATGAAATGCGCTCAATAATTAATAATACGACACAAAAAAAACAGTCTTAAATGGTTAACAAATAAAAATACGAAGACCACGGCGAATTATTAATAACGGTTCATAAAGCAATGGCGTAAATCATTGAGAACGAGACTATAAACACCCTATTGTAAATAAAGTAATTAAATAAAAATTAAAAAAATTAACCCATACAAATCAATCAATTAATGATTTATCTACTTGTTTTGTAAATAAAAAACAAATAAATTAATAAAGTATTCACTATTGTATTGAATTGTAATGACTGGTTTAATTAGCACCGATAAAACTTAAGCAACAAATACACAGAATAGGATGCATTAATATATTCTCCACTCTTTATTCAAATAAATACTAATGGGTATGGAAGCCTATTGTTCGGCAATAAAAGTGACTTACTGGTATTAAAACTATCTCACTCATCACCCCTATTGGTGGAAATGAGGAAAATTAGCCTGACTCTGATTTTGGATAAACCATGCAGCAAAACAAAGCTAAAGCAAAGGTTCATAACAAGGACTCGCTCCCCAAAGTGATGACATTAGACATTAATAAACTAGGTCGTCCATATCATAAAATACCCAAGATAGTGGGTGACTACTTTGCTGTTATTGAAAATAACATTAGTCTCTATTTTTTAAAAAAATATCGCATTAATATCAGTTTATTAGATATTAAATTCGAAACCGACTGTCAGTATAAGAATGCAAAGATACTCAGTAGCCAAATGGGTGATATCGCCTTTGATATTGATCGGACACTCCTGCTCAATATCCTCAATGATTACTATGGGTTGACTAAAGAAAAAAACATTACTTCAAGCATACAAAGTTCACCCATAACGCAGACAGAAGAAAGGTTAAAAAACAAACTTAGTATTGAGATTGCAGAACTTATTCTTAACCAACCAACTTTCGGTGAACCACTGGTCATAAAAAACAATAATGCTCATCCTATTGTGTATTGGTCATACCGTATGGATTTTTGGCTAAAGGGATATGAGCAATGTGGTTTCACATTACTGATTGACCTACCTCATGTTGATAGGTTACTCAATACATTAAAAAAAGAATATCAAGAAGAGAAGAAAAAAGCGCAAAGCTTATCAGTGAAACAATTTGATTTGTTAATAAAAAAACTACCTGTTCGGCTAACAAGCCAATTAAGTTGCAGCGAACTAACTTTTGCTGAACTAATGAACTTAAAAGAAGGCGATATTATTCCCGCCGCACTACCTGAGAATTTCCCGGTATTTATTGGCTCGGAGCCTTTATTTAGCGCTGTGGTGACAGAAAGCCGCGGAAAGCTATTTTTATCTGAATTTAATGACAAAACTAATGAGATAAACCATGACTGACCAAACACTCGAACTCAGCAATGATATGGACTTTAACTTTTCACTGGAGGAGAGCGCAACTCTCGCTCCCCAGACAATTGAAGTCGCCGAAGTACCCGTAATTGATAACAGCCTGCATGAACAGCAACGCAAAATATCTCTGTTCAGTCGCATCCCTGTCACTCTGACATTGGAGGTCGCCTCGGTAGATATCCCTCTTTCTGAACTGATGACGGTGAATAATGATTCAGTCATTGAATTGGACAAGCTGGCGGGTGAACCGCTGGATATCAAAGTCAATGGCATCATGTTTGGTCAGGCTGAAGTCGTGGTTATTAATGAAAAGTACGGCTTGCGTATTGTCAGTTTTAACAGCCAAGGCTTGGGTGAACTCGCTTTATGATCTTAAGCCGCCTCCCCGTCACCACTACCAGCATCTTGAGTTGTGGTCTGATTATTTGTGGACTGCTGTATTCCCCCCTTCTTTTGGCGCAAGACGGGGGAATTACCCTATTTAGCACGGTCCCTACGGCTGCCGGTCAGGATTATAACGTCAAAATTGAAATCCTGATCTTGATGACACTGCTTGGTTTGCTGCCCATCATGATGCTAATGATGACCTGCTTCACTCGTTTTATTATCGTGTTGGCAATATTGCGTCAGGCGTTGGGATTGCAACAAAGCCCGCCGAATAAAGTGCTGACAGGGATTGCGCTCGCTCTAACCCTTCTGGTGATGCGCCCGGTATGGACTAAAATCCATCAAGACGCCGTTATCCCTTTCCAAAATGACGAAATTACATTACCGCAGGCACTAAGCCGAGCCGAAGTTCCACTCAAGAATTACATGCTGGCACAAACCAGCACTAGCTCGTTGGAACAGATGATGGATATCGCTCAAGTCACGGGTGAACCCCAGTTGCAGGATCTGACGGTGGTCACCCCAGCCTACATTCTCAGTGAGCTGAAAACCGCTTTCCAGATTGGCTTTATGATCTACATTCCGTTTTTGGTCATCGACCTGATTGTCGCCAGTATTTTAATGGCGATGGGCATGATGATGTTGTCGCCACTCATTGTTTCACTGCCATTCAAATTGATGTTGTTTGTCTTATGCGATGGCTGGACATTGATCGTCGGTACGCTGACCGCCAGCGTTCAGGGGCTATAGCATGATGACTACAGATATTGCCGGAGACATCATTGCAGCAGGGTTGTATCTGGTCTTGATTATTTCCATCGTTGCCATTATTCCCAGCTTACTGACGGGCTTACTGGTCAGCATCTTTCAGGCCACCACACAGATTAATGAGCAAACTCTCAGCTTTCTACCACGGCTAGTGATGACCATGCTAGTTCTGATTTTTGCAGGGAAATGGATGCTCACCAAACTGAGTGACTTTACCGTCAGTATCTTCCACCAAGCTGCACAGTTGGTGGGATAAACCGCGATGGGAATTGATATCCAAACACTAACAGCACCGCTATTCGCACTCTGGTTACCCTTTGTGCGGATTTTGTCGTTTTTGCATTTTTGCCCAGTTATGCAACATCGAGCCTTTACGCGTAAAGCGAAAATTGGCACAGCCTTGCTGCTCGCGATGCTGATAACCCCGATGCTCAATCAACCGATGATTATCAATGAGTTGCTGTCAATGAATTCACTCTTGTTGGTCGGAGAACAAATTCTGTGGGGCTGGTTATTTGGCTCAATGCTGCAATTGGTTTTCGTCGCATTACAGGGCGCGGGTCAGATTTTATCTATGAATATGGGTTTGGGTATGGCAGTGATGAATGATCCCACCAGTGGTGCCTCTACTACCGTGATTTCGCAGATTATTTTTGTCTTCGGTGCACTGATCTTTTTCACTCTGGATGGGCATTTGTTATTCGTCACCATTCTGTACAAAAGTTTTGTCAGTTGGCCGATAGGTGAAGCAATTAATGATTTTTCACTACGTTCACTGGCACTAAGTCTGGGTTGGATAGTGTCATCCGCCACACTGCTGGCATTGCCGACAACCTTTATCATGCTGATTGTTCAAGGCTCTTTTGGCCTACTCAATCGCATATCTCCAACACTTAACCTTTTCTCTCTCGGATTTCCAATCGGCATGTTATTCGGCTTGCTCTGCTTGCTGCTATTGGCAATTAATGTGCCGGACCACTATCTCAATTTGACCAACGAGATCTTGGTGCAACTTGAACGGATGAAGGTGCGCTAATGTCTGCCAGTAGCGGAGAGAAAAGTGAAAAACCCACCTCGGGAAAACTGATAAAAGCCAGAAAGAAAGGGGATATTCCGCGGTCGAAAGATGTCACCATGGCTGCGGGTTTGGTGACATCCTTGATCACTCTGACATTGTTTCTGCCCTATTACAAAGAGCTGATTAGTGAGTCATTTTTGGCCGTTGGCCGCATGGCGGGGAGAACGAATGACCCCATGGCACTCGAGCAATTATTGCGGACTAATTTGCTTATCTTTAGCAAATTTCTGGCTACGTTGGTCCCCATTCCGCTGGTCAGTATATTGGCAACGTTAATACCCGGTGGTTGGAATTTCACCCCTGTAAAATTGCTACCTGATTTTAAAAAACTCAGCCCATTGGCCGGTATTAAAAAAATATTTTCTGCTAGTAACGGCACTGAAGTACTAAAGATGTTGGCGAAATGCAGCATTGTACTTTACACCCTATATCTGGTGGTTAATAACTCACTGGCTGATTTATTACGCTTACAGGCATTGCCATTGCAGGAAGCAATTACTGAAGGTTTTATCCTATATCACGGTGTTTTAGTGTATTTCATCACCATCATTGTGATCTTTGCCGCAATAGATATTCCCCTCAGCACATATCTCTTCACCAAGAAAATGAAAATGACCAAACAGGAGGTCAAACAAGAACACAAAAGTAATGATGGTAATCCAGAAATTAAAGCTAGGGTCCGTCAATTACAGCGGCAATTTGCAATGGGGCAAATTAACAAATCAGTGCCTAGTGCTGACGTTATTATTACTAACCCAACGCATTTCTCAGTTGCATTAAAATACGCCCCAGAGAAAGCGAGCGCGCCCTATATTGTCGCAAAAGGGAAGGATGACATTGCGCTATATATCCGAAATGTCGCTAAAAATCATGATGTTGAAATTGTTGAATTCCCTCCTTTAGCACGTGCTATTTACCATACAACCAAGGTTAATCAACAGGTTCCCGCCCAGCTTTATCGCGCAATAGCGCAGGTACTAACCTATGTTATGCAGGTCAAGTCTTGGCGTTCCGGGCAGGCCAATAAGCCGGTGTTAAATACCCACCTTGGTATTCCCAAAGAGATGCAGAAATTCCATGATGAAAAATAAACTAAATAATCTTGCACATACATTAAAAGAGATACATATCACTGTTCCAATATTATTGCTCTGTGTGCTAGCAATGGTTATTTTGCCATTGTCGCCAATCGTATTGGATATTTTATTTACCTTTAATATCGTTTTGGCTGTATTAGTTTTATTGGTCAGCGTCAATAGTCAACGGCCACTTGATTTTGCAGTATTCCCAACCCTATTGCTAATTGCGACCTTGCTTCGCTTAACACTGAATGTGGCCTCAACTCGCGTGGTATTGCTCGATGGGCATGAAGGGCCGGGGGCAGCAGGTAAAGTGATTGAGGCTTTTGGTCAGGTGGTCATTGGCGGCAATTTCGTGGTGGGTTTTGTCGTCTTTATTATCCTCATGATTATCAACTTTGTGGTTGTGACAAAAGGTGCCGAGCGAATTTCTGAAGTCTCTGCACGTTTTACGCTAGACGCATTACCCGGCAAACAGATGGCGATTGATGCCGATCTTAATGCAGGGTTAATCAATCAAGAGCAAGCACGTCTACGCCGTAAAGAAGTTGCCAGCGAAGCCGATTTCTATGGTGCAATGGATGGTGCATCCAAGTTTGTTCGTGGTGATGCTATCGCCGGTATTATGATTTTGGTGATCAACGTTATTGGCGGTATTTGTATTGGTATTTTTAAATATGATCTGAGTGCCAGTCAATCATTCCAGCAATATGTATTACTCACCATCGGTGACGGCTTGGTTGCACAAATTCCGTCATTATTATTAGCCACTGCGGCAGCAATCATTGTCACCCGAGTCAGTGATGGTGGTGACATGACTGATGAAATTAAAGATCAGTTGCTGGCTAAACCTACCATTTTGTATGCTGCGGCATTCGTGATGTTCATTCTCGCCATTGTACCGGGGATGCCCCATCTCGCCTTTCTCAGCTTCACCGGATTACTCCTGTTCGCCGCTCGTCAGCAAAGTAAAAAAATACAGCAAGCGGATGTTGAACCCGATCTTACGGCCCTCAACCAAGCCATCTCTGATGATAATTCGCTGAACATCAATTGGGATAATATTCCTGTCGTCGAACCTATCGGCCTTAATCTTGGTTATAAATTAGTGACATTGGTCGATGAAGCAAAAGGTCGTCCTCTGATTCAACGTCTACGCGGTGTGCGGCAAATTATTTCAGAGACTTGCGGAATTTTATTACCAGAAGTTAAAGTGCGAGAAAATTTTCGCTTAAAGCCCTCTCAGTACACGATCAATGTGAATGGTATTAAAGTCGCCGGAGGGGAAGTTCATATTGATAAGCTGATGGCTATACCGACCTCAGAACAGTATGGTGAAGTGGATGGCATTTTGGCGATAGATCCAACTTATGGTCTGGCGGTCGTGTGGATTGAGCCACAAGATAAAACGAGCGCCCTAAACTTCGGTTACCAAATCGTTGATTGTGCCAGTGTGGTTGCCACACATGTTAATAAAGTCGTGCGGGACCATTTACCGGTGTTGTTTAACTATGATGACATAACGCAATTACACCAACGCCTTGAGTCATTATCCCCTAGGTTGGCTGAAGACTTGACCACTGCGCTTAATTTTAGCCAGTTATTGAAAGTGTATCGCCAATTATTAACCGAGAATGTCTCCCTAAAGGATATCGTGACCATTGCAACTACGTTATTGGACAGTGCGAATATCACCAAGGACTCACTCTTATTAACTTCTGATGTGCGTTACGCATTGCGAACCGGGATCGTTAATAGCATGAATGGTGATGATAAAAATCTGGCGGTTTATACCATTAATAATGAACTAGAGAATATGTTGCTGGGATCATTGAATCAGGCGCAACAAGCAGGGAAAGTGGTTTTAGATAATTTCCCTGTCGACCCTAATATCCTAACCCAGCTACAACAAAATATGCCCGTCATTAAAGAGCAAATGAAAGCAGAGAATCATCCCCCTATTTTACTGGTAACACCACAACTACGGCCATTGATAGCGCGTTATGCTCGGTTATTCTGTAATGGACTAAATGTGCTGTCTTATAACGAAGTACCTGATGATATGGCACTAAATGTGATTGGTACACTGGAATAAAAGCCACCATCCCAAAGATGGTGACTCCCATGGAAGAACTGAACAAACGAGCAAGTCCCGATGAGCTGACTCAAGTCAGTGATTCGGGTGCGTGAGAACAGCTAACAACCCTGCAACTTCATGTCGCAGGATGGAATCCAAAGTCATTGGTGTTGCAGGTAGGCAGCAAACGAGCAAGTCCCGATGAGCTGACTCAAGTCAGTGATTCGGGCGCGTGAGAGCAGCTAACAACCCTGCAACTTCATGTCGCAGGATGGAATCCAAAGTCATTGGTGTTGCAGGTAGGCAGCAAACGAGCAAGTCCCGATGAGCTGACTCAAGTCAGTGATTCGGGTGCGTGAGAGCAGCTAACAACCCTGCAACTTCAAGGACGCAGGATTTAATTATCAATAAACGTCTGCTGCCACTCACTAATCGTCTTCGGCCTTTTCTCTTTATCTTCAGGCACATTAGTAAAATAGTGAATACGCAGGTTGCCGTTCTTTTCTGGTGCGACGAAGGCGGCCCATATTTGGCCGGTGCGATTATACATTATGATTGATGCCCGCTTATTTGCGGCCCCTCTAACCCAGGTAGATAATACTTTTGCACCCCGGTTATCGAGATCATGGCTATAAATATAGACGTTGGCTGAGGCAACAAATTGGTCATAATTTTCACCCACTAAATGACGGAACTCTTTATCGACGGCTGCATCAGTGAAAATACCGATAGAGAGTAGACTTGGCGTTTCGCGGGGATCTTTTTCTGCTCTTACATATTGACCATCAATAAAAACATCTTTTGGCATCGAAATACGACACCCCCAGCTACCATTGCTGTGTACTTGCATGGAACCGTCTTTTATCGGAATCAATAGTAAGCGGCAATTAGTTGTGTTTTCAATAACATCAATTACTGCTAACCCTTCAACTTTCCGTGCTTCTGCTCTGAAATTACCGGAATTTTCGCCCGACCAGGCACGACTATCAATACTAAATCCCCAATCTGTAACCCGATTGATTTTAATTACACCGCCGCGATCATTGCCTTTCGTGACATTCCACCACTGGCCACCCCAGTTGAAATTTTTGTCGATATCAGACATAGAAGCGATGCCTTGGAAATAAGCTCGTTGGATACAACTATCACTGGTACAGCTATTCAGGGCTTTTTCCCATGCCCGACGCTGTTGATAAACAGTTTCAGTGTCATATTTTACTAACATGGCTTGATAAATATCGCTGAATGTCTGATCCAGCCAGTGTAGATCCTCATCGCTACACACCGTGTACTCAACTGGTGTCGCGGCACGTTGGCAGTTAATAGCAAAAGATGATGATGAGATAATCATCATCAACAGAAAGAAAATACCGCGACGATAAGACATATTCATTATTTAACCCGATGAAAAATATGTTTTTTATTATTAATGAGATAATTTAAAGCGTGCTTACTATATCTTTTTTAGGATCAAAAATCTTTAACAGATAATAAAAAGCCACCCAATTGTACTAAACATTCAGCACAATCAGGTGGCTCACTGATATTATTTATTTTAACAATAATTTCTGTAAATTCTATGGCTTAATTTCAATCACTATTATGCAGATCTCGCGTTATCCGACAGATTAAAAACAGCAACGGCCTCAGTAAGTTGGCGAGCCTGCTCTTCAAGTGAAGCTGCAGCAGCAGCGGACTCTTGTACTAAAGAGGCATTTTGCTGTGTCACACCATCCATCTCGGCAACAGCTTGACCAATTTGGCCAATTCCACGGCTTTGCTCATCAGACGCCGAGGCGATCTCCCCCATAATATCAGTCACATTTGTCACAGCCTGAACAATACTGTTCATCGTATCCCCCGCTTCAGAGACTTGCTTAGACCCTATATTGACCCGAGATACCGATTCACTGATAAGCCCCTCAATTTCTTTAGCGGCCTGTGCACTGCGTTGAGCCAAATTGCGCACTTCGCTGGCGACAACGGCAAAACCGCGGCCTTGCTCACCTGCCCGAGCGGCTTCAACTGCGGCGTTTAATGCCAGAATATTTGTCTGGAAAGCAATGCTGTTGATCACACCAATGATATCGGCAATGCGGCGCGAACTTTCGGTAATACTGCTCATGGTCGCGACCACATCACTAACAATACGCCCACCATTTTGTGCGGTGGTCGAAGCATTCTCTGCCAACTTACTGGCCTGATGGGCATTCTCCGCATTCTGTTTTACTGTTGCATTCAACTGTTCCATGCTGGCAGCTGTTTCTTCCAGTGCCGCAGCTTGTTGCTCAGTACGCGAAGAGAGGTCAGCATTACCTGCTGCAATTTCACCTGCGCCGGTATAAATCGCATCGGTACTATTACGAATAGTCGATACCGTGTTCACTAAGCTATTTTGCATTTCGCGTAAATAGGGGATCAATTGTCCAACACAGTTACGCCCAAACTCGGCCATTGGGCGGCCTAATTGCCCTTCTGCCAAACGCTTAAAGTGTAATTTAATCGCATCGAGTGGGTGCACCAAATAGCTGACGATATAGCGGTCAGTTAAGAAAAGAATAATGACACCCGCAATTAATGCAGCCAGCAGTGCCCGTTGGCACCAAGCCACTAACAATTCAACCCGCAAGCTGGCTGCTTCCGTTGATGCATCAACAGTTGCATTATATTTCTCAACTGCAGCACCAAATTCACGACTCAATGGCGGGTAACTGTTATTAAACAGATTGTTATAATCTTCAAAGCGATTATCACTCACCGCCTTAAACATGGGTTCAATCCCTTTATTTAATAATGTTGACCAGCTATCGATGGTTTTATCCGTTAATGGCGGGTCCATACCCTCATGGGGCTGAAGTTTAAACATCGCCAAAGCCTCTTGCGTATTTTTAAGCGCGACACCCGCCGAAGCTAATTCGCGATCAGCATCAGCCACGGCACCACTTTGGCGATAAGCGGCAGCACGATTTAAGCGTGTGACCACCCGAAAATATTGATCATTACCACGGTTAATAATATTAATGTTTTTCTGTTGGCTAGAGCTTTGCTGCAAGGAGTGTGTTAATTGGTTAAGTGAATATAATGTAAAGGTAGAAACGCCTCCCCAGAGCAACAAAAATATAACAAGAATAGATAATAACGCCATCCTGATGGTGATATGTTTTAGAAAATTCACGGGAATGCACCTGTGTTTTATTTTTTAGTTTATTTCCTTGAGATTTCAAGGTGTTTATCACTGATAATTTCCGCAGAAAAAAGTCTTATTATCAGGATTAATTACTAAAATAGCATAAAACCGATACAAAAGATCAAGATGACCGATCAATAATAACCAACTGATTGATTTTACCTATTAAAATGTAAATAACGATCGCTTTTTTTGATCGTAAAATGATGAGAAATCCTCAGTATTTACTTCAGTAATATGTGTTTATTTTGAATATAAATACAACATTGACATGTCTATTAACTGTTATAACTATAAGCTGATTAATTAATTTATTTTCAGCAATACTATTCACTAATTTTAAGTCAGTAGAATTAAACACTCTATTAAATAAGATTAGGCGAGATAAATAAAATACTAACAAAAATTCATATCAAACAATCTGGCATGATATTCAGCAGAATTTATCTATTTATTTGTTTTGGCAATTTTGTCTTTTTTTGAAAATGAAAGTACAACGAAGGAAATAACTATTTTATGCATTACACAAGGGGAAAATACATTACGCCACACTGGCTATGTCTAAGAGAAAAATAGCCAGTGACTTTCTTTGCTCACTGGCCTGATATACCTTAATTTGTCGTAGGGATGGCACCAAGTGGTTGCCTAAATTGACTTAAATTATGTTGATACTCGAAAAGATCATCCAGCCCGTTCTGGTGAGTGATGGCAACCAGCGTACAGTGAGGAAGATACTCTTTTAGCAGCGACAATAACTGTCTGGCGGTTGTGGTATCCAAATTGCTGGTTGCTTCATCAAGGTAGAGGGTATCTGGTCGATTAACCAATGCTCTGGCAAAAGCCAAACAAATGAGGATAACTGAGCAAAATTGACAATAAATGAGATAATTTTGCCTAAAGCACAATTATCGGCAGATATTTCCCTTGTCACTCAATATCAGGTCAGATGGCGCTAACTTAGTATTGATGTAAATAGTTATCTTAATAATAATGACTATCACTCCACTTTGACGTGATAAATTATGACGCGATACCCACAGTGTCAATCAATTCAAGGCCGATATTGACCGGTATAACATCCTTAACGTTGCGTCTTAAAACAGAAAGAGAAAACACCATTATGTCCCTTGGCATCCATCACATTCAGGGCAAAGAATTCCGTTCAGTATTGGCTGGACTGGGGATTGTGAGCCTTATTTTCTTCTTGTTCGGCTGTAAACCGGCTGAAGAAACAACAGGCCAGCAAGCCCCTTCATCAGCCAGTGAAAATACCTCCGCATGGTCGCGCACAGTAGAAACGACAAAAGGCCCGGTGACACTGACACATCAGCCAAAACGTATTGTGTCTACCAGTATCACCATCACCGGCACCCTATTGGCCATTAATGCGCCCGTGATAGCTACGGGAGCCACGGCGCCCAATACCACCGTGGCAGATAATCAAGGCTTCTTTACACAATGGTCAGATGTTGCACAAGCGAAAAAGTTGGTGCCAATCTACCAGACAGAACCAAATGCAGAAGCTGTTGCGGGTATGGATCCAGACCTTATCATCATCTCTGCCACTGGCGGGGATTCAGCGCTGAAGCTGTACGAGCAGTTATCGGTCATCGCGCCCACATTGGTGATTAATTACGATGACAAGAGCTGGCAAGAGCTGGCTATCGTGCTGGGGCAAGCAACAGGACATGAAGCCGATGCTCAACAGGTGATTGATAAATTCACTGATCGGATTAGTGAGGTTAAACAGAATATTACGCTACCACCGCAACCCACCTCTGCATTTGTCTATCAGGCGGCAGGGAGCACAGCCAATTTGTGGACAGAGAATTCAGCACAGGGAAAATTGTTGCAGGAGCTAGGCTTCACACTGGCGCAAGTCCCTACTGCCGTGAAAGGTAATACCAGCATGGGGCACCGCAAGGATATCATCCAACTCGGCGGAGAGAAGCTGGCTGAAGGTCTTAACGGCGAGACCATTTTGCTGTTTTCCGGTGATCAACCGGCGGTGGACGCATTGAAAAACAACAAATTTTTAGCTCACATCCCGGCAATTGAACACAACCGAGTTTATGCTGCGGGCTATGATACATTCCGGTTGGATTATTATAGTGCGAGTAATTTGTTAGCGCGGATTGAAGGCATGTTTAAGGCGAAACCTTAGTTTTTATCTGCGAGCTGCCTTGCCCTATCTCTTCGCTCGGCAGCTCAAAATAGGTGCTTGGCATCAAAATCAACCGGCAAAAAATTGCCAATGCATTCCCATAATAAGTCGTGGTAGTATGCATCAAACAAATAATAATGATAATCAAAACGATAAGAATACTCATTTGTTAACAAAGAGTTACAATGCCAGCAACTGACTCCTCAACCTCATCTTCATTAAAATCAGCAAAACCGGTCCCGACTATAGGGGGAAGCGCATCCTACCATCCGGGGGTTTTGCTATTACTCAGTATTATTGCATTGATATTGGTTATGGCTGCTAGCCTGATGCTCGGTGCTAAAGCGATCCCTTTTTCGGTGGTCTGGCAGAGTTTACTTGGGCATCACAATAACGCAGACAGTATTTTAATTTTGGAATCACGCCTGCCGCGAACCTTAATTGGTGTACTTGCTGGTGCCGCGCTGGGGTTATCGGGAGCAGTGATTCAAGCCCTTACCCGCAATCCACTGGCTGATCCGGGGATTTTAGGCGTCAATGCTGGCGCCAGCTTTGCGGTAGTGGTCGGCATTACCGTTTTCGGCGTTCATGCCATTTATGGCTATATGATTTCCGCATTTATCGGTGCCATGGTGACAACACTGGTGGTGTATTGGGTCGGCACACTGGGGGGTGGACGGGTGAATCCTCTACGCCTCACCCTCTCAGGTGTGGCCATCGCCGCTGTCTTATTGGGGATTTCGACCGGGATATCACTGACCCACCCACAGGTCTATGACAGTGTGCGCTTCTGGCAAGCCGGTTCGCTGGATATCCGCAATATGTCCGTGGTGATAGCCGTCACACCGGCCATTGTTCTCGGCTGTATCATTGCTTTGTTGCTGGCCCGGCCCCTCAATGCAATGCATATGGGGGAAGATTTAGCCGCAGCAATGGGGACACGTATTGCCCAAACTCAGTTTTGGGCCGTTGTTACTGTCACTTTACTCTGTGGTGCTGCCACCGCTGCAGTAGGCCCTATCGCCTTTGTTGGCCTAATGGTGCCGCATATTGCTCGCTGGATTGTCGGGCCGAATCAATGTTGGGTATTACCTTTTACTTTGGTGATGACCCCCATTTTGTTATTGGTCTCTGATATCGTTGGCCGCTTTCTGGTCCCCGGAGAATTGCGGGTCTCCGTCGTAACCGCGTTTATTGGCGCGCCATTATTGATCTGGCTGGTTCGACGGAATAAAAGGATGACCGCACTATGAAACCCGTCACTTCCCCGTGGTTATTGGGCCAACCTGATGGCCCGATAAATCTACGTATTCAGCCACGCCGCCTGATTGTTGGTTGTTTATTGCTGCTAACCTGTCTATTGGGGGCCATGCTGGCATTAATGGTTGGCACTCTCTCGTTATCTCCCCTGCAAGTCATTACTGCCTTATTCGGCCACGCCGAAGGAGCGGCGAATATTATTGTCAATCAGTGGCGGTTGCCCCGAGCGCTGATGGCATTGATTTTTGGTGCCGCGCTGGGTATCAGTGGCGCAATATTTCAATCACTGGTGCGCAACCCGTTAGGCAGCCCCGATATTATTGGATTTAATGCTGGCGCTTATACCGGAGCGCTAGTGGCGATCACGTTGTTTAACGGCAACTATTTTGAGATAGCCAGTAGCGCCCTCGGCGGTGGATTGCTCTCCGCCATGGCGGTGTATCTGTTGGCTTACCGCCAAGGAATTCAGGGATTTCGCTTAATTATTGTCGGTATTGCAATGGGGGCGATGCTCACGGCATTTAATACCTGGCTGACCATCACGGCATCATTGGAAGCCGCAATGACCGCCGCCGCATGGGGAGCCGGTTCGCTTAATGGGCTGACGTGGGCGAAAGGGCTGCCATCCGTGATGTTTATCTTTATGGCTATCGGAGCTGCTATGTTACTCAGTCGGCGCATGCCATTGCTGGAAATGGGTGATGATGCCGCCGGGGCTTTAGGTGTTCCAGTCGAAAGAACCCGTTTGAGCTTGATGGCGATTGGCGTCATTTTGATGGCAGCAGTCACTGCCGTTGCCGGGCCAATATCCTTTATTGCTTTAGCTGCACCACAGATTGCCAAACGTCTGACAGGCACCCCTTCCGTCACCTTAACAGCTTCTGCGCTGATGGGGGCGCTATTATTGATTGCGGCTGATTTGTGCGCCCAGCACCTATTTTTACCGAATCAGTTGCCAGTTGGTGTGGTTACCATCAGCATTGGCGGCTTGTATCTTATTTGGCTTTTAATCCGGGAGTCCGGGCGCTCATGAATATTGTCAGCCCTGCCACACACGCTGCTCGTTTGCAGGCCCAGGCCCTGACTCTGGGTTATGACGGTAAGATAATCAGTGAAAATCTGAGTGTTGTCATTCCAGATGGGGAATTTACGGTTATTGTCGGCCCAAATGCCTGTGGGAAATCGACATTGCTGCGAGCCTTAAGCCGTTTACTCAAACCGCAAGCCGGTCAGGTCATTTTAGATGGCAAGAATATTGCTCGCGTTGACACCCGGCACGTTGCACGTCATTTAGGGTTATTGCCGCAAAGTTCGCAGGCCCCGGACGGTATCAGCGTGCTGGATTTGGTCGCGCGGGGTCGCTATCCTCATCAAAAATTATTACAGCAGTGGACACAAGCCGACAAGCTGGCCGTCAGCAATGCGATGCAAGCCACGGGGGTGAGTGATCTGGCTGACAGACCGGTAGATGCCTTATCCGGCGGGCAGCGTCAGCGTGTTTGGATAGCCATGGTGCTGGCACAGCAAACGCCATTATTACTGTTGGATGAGCCAACGACTTATTTGGATATTGCTCATCAGATTGATTTACTTGAATTATTTAGTGAATTGAATCAGCAGCATAATCATACCCTCGTTGCTGTCTTGCATGATCTTAATCATGCCTGCCGCTATGCCACCCATATTATCGCCATGCGCGATGGGCAGATTGTTGCACAGGGCAATCCTCGGGAAGTGATCACGGCCGATCTGGTGGAGCAGGTGTTTGGTATGCCATGTTTGATCATTGATGATCCGGTGTCGCATACCCCGCTCGTGATCCCAAAGGGCCGGTTTTAGGGCTTTACTGAATAGTTCTGCTCTTGATTCTGATCGCCGAACACGAAAGAAATGGCAAAAATCGGCGATAAAAACAGATGAATGTCAGATTGCTGACAAACGCTGTTATTGGGGAGTGCATGCCGATGAGGCCATAGCGGCATAAGCCGCCAGAGCGCCCCTCGGTGTGGCTATGCCCGAGTATCTTGGGTTAAAAAACCACATTGTTTACAGCCTTTTTATTGGCATTTTGTTGCTTACACTTCCCCAATCATCCTTCTGGGGAACCTAATAAACAGTGCAACCCATCAATCAAGCCACCGCGCCAGCACAAAGCATCGTGGCCACCAGCATAAATTCGATAATGCAACCGATGCCCCGCCTGACGCAGCGCTTCACTCATGGCTTCATTGACTTGATAAATCACATTCTCACGACGGCCTGCCTCCATAAAAATATCCAATGGATGGCCCGCCCCCAAACCTTGGTAAACCTGTTCGGTCAGCCAGCCCCGACATTTAGCCGTTCCCGCTGTCAATACCTTAAGATTATCAACATCTGGCCACCAAAATGACCCTGACTGGCTCAGTACACAGCCAAAACGCTGCGGCCAATGTAATCCAGCGTATAACGACGCCAATCCACCAAAACTTTGCCCAGCAACCACAGTACGAGAAGCCTTCTCAGTGAAAGGTTGCAGCAAGGCCACTTGTGGCAGTAGTTCAGTTTGTAGTGCCTGCCAAAAATCCTGATTGCAGGGTAATTCCTGCGCGCGATGCGGTTGGTCGATAATATCGATCAACACATAGACACTGGCGGGTAAACGACCGGCAGCCGTTTCATTATCCAATACACCAAATATCGTCTGCCCCTGCGCCCAATACTGACCATCGAGCAAGATGGCCAATGGACGCTCGGTTTTATCTTCCGCGCCGAGACCTTGGCTATCAATTGTGTGGTAAATCCACACCTTGCGATGATTACCTAACCGCGTGCTATGCCAAGTGATCAACTGCAACCGCGTTGGATCGGTTGGCAGTGCTTGGCCCGCATCAATTGGCTGCCAAGCAAGCTGGGGCAAGGCATCTGCCAAATGCACCGCTGACAGTGGCCTTCCCCGGTAACTACCATGGGCGGCCGTGGGATTTAACGGATCGTTTTCTGCCCGATCTAGCAATGAAATCCACCAATTACGCTGCGCCTGACGCCGTTCTTGTACTGTCCCTTCGGGCAAATT
The DNA here is from genome assembly GCF_044905075.1 of Yersinia vastinensis. Taxonomy (NCBI): domain Bacteria; kingdom Pseudomonadati; phylum Pseudomonadota; class Gammaproteobacteria; order Enterobacterales; family Yersiniaceae; genus Yersinia; species Yersinia vastinensis. Next base: position 652,734 of record NZ_CP173260.1, on the reverse strand, counting down.
TAGGCACTGCTCGGCAGTAACAGGAATAAAGCAATAACTGCCGCGAAAATCAGACTCCACCTCAGCCTGCCAATACCACACATCCGTCTGGCCCAAATGCTGGAGGGTTTCAGGGTGCACGCTATGGTGGTCAGTGACGCCGTTAACATCGATATAAACTGCGTCGTGTGCCTTTGCTTGCCGATCACGCCACAGGAAGGTCAGTTTTACTTTGCCAGCCGCGACTGGTTCCACCAGTGGAGTTCCCCATTGCGCTATCTGCTGCCACCATGGGTCACTGCCAACCAAAGGGTCTGCTAACAAACGTTGACTGTCCGGGTATTCATTTGTCGTGCCCACACGCCATCCTCTTCATTTCATTGCTCAAGTCTATTAACCCTTAGCGTGCAAATTTTATCCGGCTGCAATCTGATAACGAGTTAAATTCATTCGTGATTATTATATAAATACAAATAATATTGAGAGGCATTATTATTTGCAATGATATGATGCACACCCTTTCTAAAATGCCACCTATTTCCCTGATATGGGTTATTGATATTTCCCCCGTCGGTTCGGCTGATGCGGGTTTCACGATGGCTAGTGTTTAAAGATAAGTAAATTTTCGCTGCGACTCACTGTATTTTCTCCCGTGGCTTAAAAATAAATCTAACAAATTCATCATGCTAACCTTTTAATAACCTTTCATTTCATTCCGCGTAACCGGACAAAACCATTCTAAAAACAGGGAGATAGTCCTATACTCGCTGACAGGGCTATTTAATACCGCCACTTATTCAGGGTAAACATGCCAGCATTTAAGGGATTACCACAGCTTATGCACCGGATGCGCGCCAGTAAAATGCGCATGTGCGGTATGCTGCTGGTTGCCTGCTGGTTGATCCTCAATGCGCAATTGGCTATTGCTGGCCATCAGTGTGATATTACCCCTGCCGCTTCACCGGTATTCACCCAGCATCAAGGGCATTTACAGCCAGATCGTTTACAGCACTCATCAATGCACGCGATGCCATCAATGATGGATATGTCGCATGGTCAAGCGCAAAACTCTTTGTGTGAAAAACACTGTGTTCCAGACTCGATTCAGTCTGATAGCGGAGTACTGGTGCTCGCGGTACTGCCGACCCACACGGAACTAATGTTGGCAGATGCACAGCAAACACCACGTGTGCATCATGTTGACTGGCACACTCCCCCCATTGTCGGGCCACCCACTGAAATCGCTTTTTGCCGATTTAGAGAATAGATCCAGACATTTTTAATCACATTATTCACGCCGTTTTGGCGTGTTGTGTTTACTTTATGTTTTGGAGCTATTTCTATGAAAGTCTTATCCCACGCCCTTTCCGCTACGGCGGGTATCGTGTTTTGTGCTGCGGCACTGTTCTCCACTTCTCTTTTCGCGGCTACCGTGCCTATGGCTGACAACATGCCAATGTCCCATGACCATGGGGCGATGATGACCGATACTGCACATGATAACCCTGCGGCGAAAGACACCAATAACTACCACTCCCGTGGGCAAATCAAAGCCTGGAATGCCACCCGTGTTTCCATCGCCCACAGTGCAATTGCGGCCCTAAACTGGCCCCCTATGACCATGACTTTCGACCTGCCGGATGATTTGCTGGCCGCCCCCCTCCCCGTGGGGACGCAGGTCACATTCAGCTTCCGCCAGACTGAACAAGGTTATCAGCTCACCGCCATCTCAGCACAGCAGCCGTAAGGCGGGAGCCAAAATGAACCCTCAATTTAATCACCCACAGCAGGTGCGGTTTTCGGCTGCATTGAACTTAGGACTGGCCCGCTGGTTGATGGCTGTAGCATTGGGCCTGCCCACCCTCAGCTATGGCGCGAATATCACATTGGAACAAGCGCTGGTTTCCGCGCAGCACTATTCTGCCGAATTGTCTGCCAATCAACATCAGGTTAATGCACTCGAAAATATGGCAAGTTCTGCCACTCAACTGCCTGATCCCAAGCTGAAATTTGGCATAGAAAACCTACCAGTCGGAGGCAATAATGACCGCCGTTTTACCCGTGAGGGTATGACGATGCAGCGAGTTGGCATCATGCAGGATTATGTCAGCAGTGATAAGCGGCAGAGAAAAGCCGATACCCTGAGTGCTGAAGCCCGCAAAACCGCGGCGGGTAGCGAAACTATCCGTACCCGGCTACAAAAAGAGACCGCGCAAGCTTGGCTGGATCTAGCACTGACTGAACAGGCAGTGAGTGATGCCAAAATCTTGGTGCGAGAGAGTGAAAAACAAGTGGGATTACAACGTGCTGGCGTCGCCAGCGGTAGCACGTTACCCAGTTCAGTGCTGGATGCCCGCCTGACACTTTCCGCCATGCAAGATAGATTAACCACTGCCCAGCGCGATGTGGCATTGGCGCAAACCCAACTGACTCAGTTGACTGGTATTGAGGTTCAACACATCAATGGCCCGCTGCCCTCCTTCACTCGTCTACCCGCTGATATCGCCGTCTTGCGCGATGCCATTAATCAGCATCCAGAAGTCTTGCTTGCCAGCCGTGAGGCCGAAGTAGCCAAAGCGCGTTCAGCACAATCCGCTATTGCTGCCACACCAGACATTGGTATTGAAGTTTATTACGCCAAACGAGCGCAAGAGTATGACGATATGGCGGGGGTGATGATAACTGTCGACCTCCCGCTATTCCGCTCGCAACGTCAGGATAAAGACTATGCCGCCGATGTTTCTCGCACTATGGAAGCCAATGACCAACTGACCTTACTGACCCGTGATCATCGGGCGCAGCTCGATACCCTGCTGGCGCAGTATCAGGCCACGCAGCAACTATGGCAGCGGCAGACTAATGAAGTTTTACCGCTGCAAAAACAACGAGTTGATTTAATCATGACGCAGTATCAAGCCAATAAAAGCGATTTGAGCAGTGTATTGGAAGCAAGACGCGCCCTACTCGACAGCCAACTCAATACCAGCAACGCCGCCCGTGAATTAGCGCGTACTTGGGCTGCCATCCGTTATCTGACCCCGCAGGAGATCGCGCGATGAAAAAGTTATTCAGTCTGACTTTAGTGGCTGTCGCCGTCATCAGTGGCCTCACTGGCTATCTATTAGGGAAACCCGCGCCCCATGCCACGTCAGCGATGGCAACCCGTGCTGACCCCCCCGTAGAGAATAGCCGTAAAGTACTTTATTGGTATGATCCGATGTCCCCCGGCCAGCGCTTCGATAAACCGGGAAAATCGCCCTTTATGGATATGGAGTTAGTGCCGCGTTATGCCGGCGAAACCGAGGACGATGGCGGCGTGACCATCAGCGCCCGCCAACAACAAAATCTGGGGGGGCGCACCGCACCGGCTGAAATGCGGACACTCGACTATCGCCTTACGGGTTATGGCACTGTCGCGACAGATGAACGTGGCGTGCAAGTGATCGCAGCACGGGCGAACGGCATTATCGAGCAATTATATGTGAGAGCCGATCAGCAACCGGTGATGAAAAATCAGCCCTTAGCACAGTTATGGATACCGGATTGGAGTGCCGCGCAGCAGGAGTATTTGGCCATTCGGCAGTTGGGTGATAGCCCATTAACCGCCGCCGCCCGCCAGCGGCTACAACTGCAATTTATGCCAGAAGAGGTGATTCGCAGCGTAGAAAAAAGTGGTCAACCACAAACTCGGGTGACATTACGCTCCCCTGCCAATGGTTACGTCAATAAGCTGGATATCCGCGCAGGTTCACAAGTGACAGCAACCCAATCGTTATTTGAATTAGCCAATCTTGATCCTGTGTGGATCGTAGTGGATTACCCACAATCACAAGCCAGTTTAGTCCAAATGGGCAGTGAGATTTCCGCCACCACCGCCAGTTGGCCAGGTGATGTCTTTCACGGCAAAGTGAGTGAGTTATTACCCAATATGGATCTCACCACCCGCACTCTAAAAGCGCGAATCGTTTTGGAAAACCCCCAGCAGAAGCTAAAACCGGGTATGTACCTGAATGTGCAGTCTGCGCAATCGGGTAACCTTGAACCCGTGCTCGCCATTCCGCAGGAAGCGTTACTGATGAGCGGCAACCGCAATAGGGTGTTGCTGGCGCAAGGTAATGGTCATTTTAAACCGGTAGAGGTCAGTGCCGGACAAACTCAGGATGGCTGGGTTGAGATCAAATCAGGGTTGAGCGACGGCCAGCTTGTCGTAACCTCAGGGCAATTCCTGATTGATTCAGAAGCCAGTTTACAAAGTGCCTTGCCGCAAATGGATGACACCGCTGAAACCCCCACGCCAGTCATAGATGACAGCGCGAAAACGCCGGTTGATGTCTACTCAGTACAAGGAGAGGTCAATGCGATTAACGGCTCAACGATCACCTTGTCCCATGGCCCGATAGCTACATTGAAATGGGGGGCAATGACCATGGATTTCTTGCTGCCACCGGGCAATTTATCGCCAGAAATTACTGTCGGCAGTCAGGTGAATTTTACCTTCACCTTAAATGAGCAAGGTGCGCAGATCCGCCAGATCCAACCAGTAAAAACCCATAACAACACAGATATCCATGGGAGCCACTTATGATTGCAGCCATTATCCGCTGGTCATTGCGCAACCGGCTATTGGTGCTGTTGGGGGCGGTGATGATGGCAGCATGGGGGATTTGGTCCCTGCAACAGACACCGCTGGATGCCTTGCCGGACCTGTCAGATACGCAAGTCATCATTCGCGTCAGCTATCCCGGCAAAGCACCACAAGTGATCGAGGATCAGGTCACTTATCCATTGACTACCACCATGCTATCCGTACCCGGAGCCAAAACAGTGCGCGGCTTTTCCATGTTCGGCGATGCCTATGTCTACGTACTTTTTGATGATGGTACCGACCCTTACTGGGCGCGTTCACGCGTACTGGAATATCTCAGTCAAGTGCAATCCACTCTGCCTACCGAAGCCAAAGCCTCATTGGGGCCGGATGCAACTGGCGTCGGTTGGATCTATGAATATGCCTTAATTGATCGAACCGGCAAACACAGTTTGGCGGATCTGCGCGCCTTGCAGGATTGGACACTCAAATTTGAATTGAAAACCGTGCCGAATGTCTCGGAAGTCGCCAGTGTCGGCGGCATGGTACGTCAGTATCAAGTAGTGCTCGACCCCGAACGAATGCGAGCGCTGAATCTCTCCCATCAGCAAATTGCCAATGCCATTGCCGACAGCAACCAAGAAGGCGGCGGTTCTGTACTGGAAATGGGCGCTGCCGAATATATGGTACGCGCGAGCGGCTACCTGAAAACGCTGGATGATTTTAGAAATATCGTGATAACTGCCCGTAGCGGCATCCCTATTTTACTGTCCGATGTTTCCACCGTGCGTATGGGGCCAGAAATGCGGCGTGGGGTTGCGGAACTGAATGGCGAAGGGGAAGTGGCTGGGGGTATCATTGTGATGCGCTATGGCAAAAACGCCCTAGAAACTATCAATGGTGTGAAAGAGAAACTGCAACAGATTCAGCGGAGTTTACCCGCTGGGGTAGAAATCGTGCCCGTTTATGACCGCTCACAGCTCATTACTCAAGCCATTGACAGTTTGTCGTTTAAATTGCTGGAGGAATTTTTGGTCGTAGCAGTCATCTGCTCGCTATTTTTATTCCATTTCCGCTCTGCCTTAGTGGCAATCATTACCCTACCGCTGGGTATCCTTGGTGCCTTTATTGTCATGCACTATCAAGGTGTTAATGCCAATATTATGTCTTTGGGGGGCATTGCCATTGCCATTGGTGCCATGGTGGATGCGGCGATTGTCATGATCGAAAACATGCACAAAGTGTTAGAGCAATGGCGACGAGATAATCCAGGACAGACACCCGTTAGCCAAGATTATTGGCGCATTTCAGAACAAGCGGCGATTGAAGTCGGCCCAGCACTGTTTTGCAGCTTATTGATAATCACCCTGTCATTTATTCCAGTCTTTACCTTGCAGGCACAAGAGGGGCGAATGTTTTCGCCGCTAGCCTTTACCAAAACCTATGCCATGGCGGTTTCCGCAGGGTTAGCCATCACATTGGTGCCAGTATTAATGGGCTACTTTATTCGCGGAAAAATTCCTGACGAAAATGCCAACCCTATCAACCGCTGGCTGATCACCCTCTACCATCCGGTGTTAACTGCCGTACTGGCTCGGCCAAAAACCACATTGGCCATTGCGGGCATGCTGTTACTCGTCACACTGTATCCGCTCAGTCGCTTAGGCAGCGAATTCATGCCGGCACTGGATGAAGGCGATTTGCTGTATATGCCCTCGACACTACCGGGGATTTCTGTCCGTGAGGCCAGCCATTTATTGCAACAAACTGATCGCCTGATCAAAACCGTTCCCGAAGTGGATACCGTGTTTGGTAAAGCCGGACGAGCCGAGACGGCAACGGATCCCGCGCCCCTTACCATGATCGAAACGACTATCCGTTTTAAGCCCAAAGATCAGTGGCGGCCCGGTATGACCATGGATAAATTGATCGAAGAGTTGGATGCTACCGTTAACGTTCCCGGCATTGCTAATCTGTGGGTTCCCCCGATCCGTAACCGGCTGGATATGCTGTCGACGGGAATTAAAAGTCCGGTCGGGATAAAGGTCAACGGTAAGAATGTGCAGCAAATTGAGCAAGTGGCACAGCAAATTGAGCAGGTGGTGCGCAAAGTACCGGGCGTCACCTCAGCACTTTCTGAACGCCTTGCGGGTGGTCGCTATGTCGATATTGATATCGATCGCAAGCGTGCTGCCCGCTATGGTGTCTCGGTCAAGGAACTGCAATCACTAGTAGAAACGGTGATTGGCGGACAGAACATCGGCGAAACGATTGAAGGTCGTGAACGTTATCCTATCAATCTACGTTATCCACGGGAAATACGTGATTCACTCCAGAAATTACGTGATCTGCCGGTGGTGACCGCCAGTGGCGGGCAAGTGGCGCTATCGGAACTGGCGGATATCAAGGTGGCAGAAGGCCCGCCTATGCTGAAAAGTGAAAATGCCCGCCTGTCTGACTGGGTATATATTGATTTACGGGGACGGGATCTGAAATCAGCCGTCACGGAGATGCAACAAGCCGTCGCCCAGCAAATTACTTTGCCAGAGGGCGTCTCACTTAGTTGGTCTGGGCAATTTGAATATCTGGAACGGGCGACAGCAAAACTAAAAATTGTACTGCCTGTCACCTTGATGATTATTTTCGTACTGTTGTATGTGACGTTCAGTAGTGTCCGTGATGCAGCCCTGATCATGACGACTCTGCCCTTTGCGCTGATTGGTGGGGTCTGGTTGCTCTATGGGCTGGGATATAACTTTTCTGTTGCCGCCGCGGTTGGCTTTATTGCACTGGCGGGGGTTGCGGCGGAGTTCGGGGTCATCATGGTGCTGTATCTTAATCAAGCGGTGAAAAAACATCAGCAGCCGGGTGTTGCCATGAGCCACCGCGAGATGAGCGCAGCCATTCACGAAGGTGCCGTGCTGCGTGTACGACCAAAAGCTATGACCGTCGCCACCATTATGGCAGGCCTACTTCCCATCATGTGGGGAGGCGGCACAGGTTCAGAAGTTATGCAGCGAATTGCTGCCCCGATGATTGGTGGGATGGTTAGTGCACCGCTGCTTTCAATGCTGGTGATTCCGGCGGTCTACATGCTACTGCATAAAAAAGAGCATCAGCCGTCATAAAACCTCAATAAGCATCATCCTAGCCCCGAGTTTTGTCAGACAAGATTCGGGGCTTTCTTATGAGTTCTCATCGCTTCTCAGTATGCCCAGTATGGCGGAAGGTTAAATTAACCCGATATGCGCCCGTGCTTGGTGAAAATCCCGCTTTAATCGGCAGCACGCCATGATAATTTAAACGTGATGGCCCGCCCCACACCACGACATCCCCTTCACTCAATAAAACTCTTTGACACTTTGCCTCACGAGATAGCCCACCAAACTGAAATATTGCGGGTAATCCTAGTGAAACGGAAACAATTGGCTGGCGTAAATCCAGTTCATCTTTATCCTGATGTAATGACAATTTGGCCCCAACATCATAGCGATTTATCAAACAAGCATCGGGTTGAAAATCGGTAAAACCGGCTTCGCGGGCAGCCAAAATAGCCAAAGTCAAAAATCGATCAGGCATAGCGGGCCAACGCTTTTGGGTTAAAGGATCAATCGAACTGTAGCGATACCCCTGTTTATCGCTAACCCAACCCACAGATCCACAATTACTCATCGCGACAGACATCCGATAACCGCCAGGGGTCACAAGATGGCGAAAAGGAGCAACATGGGTTATTTCGGCAACATCAGATAACAGTGATAGCACCTGATCCTGAACATAGTGATGGAGAACCATAGCTCCGGGGGATAACTCTTCTGTCCAAGGCTCTGCGGGTAACTGGGAAAAGAGATCCATTGTCATAACTGGCCGCCTCAGATTAAGGTCGTTGATGGTTAAGATAGTCGATGATTAAGACCATTGCAGTTTACCCCAATCGCCATGAGATCGGCACATCCAACAGATTTACCAATAGCGAACTCAATCTAATACTCACTATCTCGCCAATTTAACTCGCCTTTTTCATCATTTATCTATTTTTTCACCTTCTGAACTCATAATAAATATTATATTTAATTTCTTATGGTGAAAAAACAAAAAGCATCGCTAAAAATATGGAAGATTAATGTCGCAATGACAACGTGTTGATAAATAAAAGATAATAAACGAATAAGAAACACTGATAAATAATAATAACAAATAGCATACTCAGCCTAAATACGTGCTTGTTAAAAACAATTGCATCATGCAAGAATACATCGGGTAGTCATTAAAAAAGATTGAGACTTTAAGTAAAGACAAATCAACAATGAATTAATAACCTTAATATTGCTATTACATGGTAAAAATCACTTTCTAGACCGATAATATCAATGAGAAAAATTCACGCAGCATAAACCAGACTTACCCACAACAAGATAAAATATTAACGGACTCAAAGAATAAAAAAACACCTTATACAGGATAGGTAGCCATCAATATGGAGACAAATGAGATTGTGTTTAAATTAGAAGGAACGGTACTATTTTCTCCCACACAACGTTGTTTAAATGGTCCTGATGGTTCAGTTGTCATTTTGACTGAAAATAACCTAAGGTTTTTACAATTGTTGCTTAATGGGGTGACTGAAAAAGAACAAATTATTAATCAGGTATGGAAAGAACAACGTGGTGCAGTCAGTGAAAGCAGTTATTATGGACAACTCTATATGTTGCGTAAGGCATTTCTGCAGGTTGGGCTGAAAGAGTCTCTTATTCATACTATTCCACGCAAAGGTGTGCGCTATACGGGGTCTGTAAGTCAGGTGAGTATTGGTAGAAAGACTGATAATGCGCAAAAAAACGATGAGGCTGACCCAACGCCTGCCACATCTGAGTCTCTTCAAATAGCGACGCTCCCTTTACCCATCAATAGTGTGGCAACATCAGTTCTTGACATGTCCGCTAAACAGAGTTTTTTGCAAAGCAATCGCTGGAAAAAATTGATTTCCTTGCTGGCATTTTTTTCTTTCTGTTGGCTCTCATTCCTCTCTGTCTTAATCATTATTATCTTATTCGGTGGCGATCAACCACATTACTAATACTCCCAATAAAGCTAATATAATTTTCAAAGACTAAATGATGATTGCAAAAAGGAATTTCGGAAAAAAAAACCGTTTAATAGCTACCACTACGAACGAGACGAATATAAAACGTAGCGATTCGGATAGTAGCAAGATACCTAATGAGTACCTATATAACGGGATATTCCCAATACATTTAACAAGGAAAATAATCATGATGAACTCAATCACTAAAGGCTATGTCACTGCTCAACTGAATGCACAAGAATTTATGAAAAATCAGCGTGGTTCTATTATTGAATACGTGATGGTTATTGCATTGGCAGGTATTTTGATTACTGCAGCTAAAGAGCCTTTAACAACATTAGTGACTGAACTGGTAGATAAAGCTAAGACTTCTGTAAATCCATAACCACAAGGTTAAGAAGACATAATTTAGCTTTCCACGTTAATATGGCAACTCCAAGTTGTCATATTAACCCTATCATAACATAGGGAGTAGTATTGAATACATTCCAAATACTGTTAATAGTATCGTTAGCACTGCAATTGCTCCTAATCTGTTATAGCGATATTCGTCATCGTATCATTAGCAATAGGTTTGTTATGACTACTGCCATTAATACGTTAGCTCTAGGTTTTTTGACATACAATACTGTAAGCATTGTTATTCCACTATTGGCTCTACTAACCGGCTACATTCTGTTTTATTTTAACTATATTGGTGGGGGGGATGTTAAGTTAATCAGTGCATTGTTGTTTGCTCTAAATATAGAGCAATCACTTGATTTTATTATCTACACAGCAATTATGGGCGGTGTAGTCATGTTAATAGGTTTATTGATCAATAAAAAAGATATTCAACAGCGGGGTGTCCCTTATGCTGTGGCAATTTCAAGTGGTTTTTTATTATCTCTGTTTTTATAAACAGACGGTAAGCTATTCTTAGAATATCAGTGGTAATAATTATGAATAGAAAATTTATTTTATTTTCATCTATTGTTATAGTTGCAATAGGAATTATTGGCATACTAATGGGATCAGAAGATAATGATAAAAAATCGGATAATTTAATCAATCTCAATAAAGAAAAAGAAATCACCATCAAACTTGTCAAAGCAACACGAGATTTATCCTCTGGTATGTTATTAACTCCCAATGACTATATCATAAAAAAAACGACAGTTCTGGAGTCAAGTCAGCTGATAAAAAATGACCTCACTACCCTGACTAATATTAATGGATATTTACTAAAAACGAATATCATTAATGGGTCATATATCACGAAAGATATGCTTATTTCACCTGATAGTGATGAATTCATGCATCAGAATCTAAAAAATGGTCATATCGTTTATAAATTTAATATCAATAAACAAAATGAATATTTACTCGATACATTAAATATTGGTGACGAACTATCAATACAATTGAGAACGCTCGAAACAGATAAGAGTAAAGGTTTTGAAAATAGTACCACAGTGATGGCAACTCATCTTAATGATAGAAAAAAACAAAGTTACTCACTGAGTGAAATTATTAAAAATATTAAAGTGATAAGAATAAAAAAGTACTCAGAAAACGAATTATCAGAAAAAAACAGCAAAAATCAAAAGACTGAAGATTTGTTCCCGGGGTATATTTCCGTCATTATGAAAACAGAGGATCTTGACCTTATGCATATAGTAGAAAAAGCAGGTGATATATTCCTCACACCAAGTTACACACATGATAAGGACAATATCAGACCTAAAAATTTATATGACATCCTTCCAACACTGCGCACAATAAGAGAGTTAAGAGGATGAAAACTTCGTGGTTAAATTATATAATTAGTAACTGCCTATTTTTTATATTTATTATGGTTCTATGTCTGATAACCATAAATAAGGCTAATGCTAAGCCTATTTATCTATCTACTGGGGAGTCATATATTATAAATACTCAGGATGAGATAGATACTGTTTTTGTATCTGCGGCCACTATCGCCGACTATGAGATCGTAGGGAAAACCAGTGTTGTTGTATATGCTAAAGATGAGGGAATGGCCGAATTTATTTTATTTAACCGCAATCATAAACCAATAATAAAATCGGCCATAATGGTCAATAATATCATTACTAATGTAAATAAAAGAATACAGGTTGAATATCCAGAAAGTGATGTAAATATTAATAAAATAGGTGGTAGCTATATTCTCACAGGAATGGTCGAATCAGAAGAGGCCAAGGACACCATTGCTAATATTATTGGCGAAGCTATTGGTAGTAAGAGGATAACAAACTCTCATGATGAGTCTTTAAACACTACGAAATATTCTGGCATCATCAATAAGCTAAAATTATCACAGTCTAATCAGGTCAATGTAAAACTAACTATCGCAGAGGTCACAAAAGATTTTACTGAAAATATTGGAATAAACTGGAGCACGATAGGTGACTCAGTCGGTTCTTTTCAGTTATTTCAATTTAATGCCAAAGGCATCAGTACATTAGTTCATGCCATCAACGATGATGCCATTGCTCGTGTTTTAGCTGAACCTAACCTATCAGTTTTATCGGGTGAAAACGCATCATTTTTAGTCGGTGGCGAAATACCTATTGTCAGCACGACCCCCAACAGCAAGGACGTCAGCTATAAAGAGTTTGGTATTAAATTAAATATCGGTGCAAAGGTGAGTGATAAAAAACGTATCCGTATCGTCTTAAATGAGGAAGTCAGCAGTATAGGTAAAGCATTTAGTCTTAATGGTGGAGACTCATACCCCTCCCTCAGAACACGTAAGGCAGCGACAACATTAGAATTAGGGGATGGCGAAAGTTTCATATTAGGCGGCCTCATTAGCCGCAACGAAAGAGAATCACTTAAGAAAATACCGCTCATCGGCGATATCCCTCTATTTGGTGCATTCTTCCGCAATGCTCAGACGGAACAAAGCCAAACGGAGCTTATCGTGATTGCCACCGTCAATTTAGTGAATCCAGTGTCAGAGAAAGAAGTAGAATTACCCGATTTCATGCATACCTCAACTCTTGAGCGATTTTTTAACTTTACTCATATTATGGAATTAAAAAGAAAAAAAATAGCCAAGGAGTTTCTACGTAAAGGCGGTTTTATTAAATGAAATGGTTAAAATTCAGTAAAGACGGTGGCATATGCAATTAATTCTAAATAAGGATTTAATCAGTAAGAAAGAAAACAAAACAAAACATACTATTGTGATAATCTCTAAAAGAAAGTGGCTTATAGAGAAAGTGTCTGAAAAAATACGACTCGCCGATATGAATAGTATTAAGGAAATTGATAAAGATATATTCACAGTACCATCAGTCAACTTACCTGAACATTCTATCGGTGTCATCATCGATATTGGTAATGATGAAAATATAGAAAATATACTCAACCTAATAAAAAACCACACACCACGTGATTGCTGGTGCATATTAGTTGGTGATATTGACTCCATAAGTATTGCGCAGCAATTCACAGAACGAGGAGTTCTATATTTAAACATACAGTCTCAATCAGATGAACTCACACAACTATTGCTCAAAGGAATACAAATAGAGTCAGAAAGAAAAGCATTTTGTATTAGCGTATTAGGGTGTAAAGGAGGAATAGGAACCACATTACTCAGCTACCACTTGGCTAATGAGATCACTCATATAAAAAAGTCCCCTACTTTATTATTACAAGGTAATCATGGCTCTCAAGATCTTGACCTTGTCACCGAAAAAAAAATGAATGATGAGATGTCAATATATAGCAAAAATCTTGATCTCATGTTCTGTAAAGAACGAAAATTAAGTGACATTGATACGCAAACCAATAAAAAACATAATTTCATTGTGTTTGATCAGCCAGTACATAATATAAAAAAAGAGAGAATAACAGATTATATTGAGCAATCAAATTGCATAGTTATCTTGTTTGACAATAGTATGATTTCAGTTCGTGTCGCCAAAGAATTCATTGTGTTCTATGAGCGATTCAAACGTGATAACAAACAAGCCATTAGATTAATTCTATGCTTAAACGAAAGCCGACCTGTTACAAAAAATATGTTAGACACGACTGATATACGAACATTATTGGGACGGAGTATTGATATACATATACCCTACATCTATAAGACAAAAGACTCACTAAATGATCATAATTACTTTGGAAGAAAAAAAATAAACTCTTTAGCAAAAAACACATTAGGCATAAGAGTAACCCCATCAATAAAAAACAACGAATGGGCAAAAAAAATAATGGCAATGCTAAAGGGTATAAAATGAAAATATCATTAAGTATTCAAGAGTTGATCCGTGAAAAAATGCTGGCGAATATTGATATAGATAAAGTTGAACATCTTGTTGATGATTACAATGAACTCAGAGGCTTTCTCTCACAAACATTCTACGATTTATTTAATGACAATGAATATCAGTTAACAACCCAAGATCAGAAAAAAATCATCGCTATGATTGCTGATGAAATTACTGGTTTTGGACCATTAAGAGAATTAATGGAGGATGACTCTATTAGTGACATTATGGTTAATGGCCCAAATAAAATATTTGTTGAGCGTTTTGGCTTGATAACCCTCACTAATCACCGTTTTATTAATAACACCCAACTGACTGATATTGCCAAGCGCTTAATGCAAAAGGTAAACCGGCGCATTGATGAAGGCCGCCCTTTGGCTGATGCGCGTCTGATTGATGGCAGTCGTATCAATGTCGCGATGAGCCCGATTGCTTTAGATGGCACTGCACTTTCTATAAGGAAATTCAGCAATAATAAACGAAAATTAGAAGACTTAGTTGATATGGGAGCAATGAGCAGCGATATGGCGAATTTTCTGATTATCGCGGCAAGCTGCAGAGTGAATATCATTATCTCTGGTGGCACTGGCTCCGGCAAAACAACATTACTTAATGCGCTATCAAAATATATTTCTAAAAATGAAAGAGTGATCACCCTAGAGGATGCTGCAGAATTAAATCTGGAGCAACCTCATGTCGTCAGAATGGAAACGCGCTTAGCTGGTTTGGAAAATACTGGGCAAATCTCTATGCGTGATCTGGTCATTAACTCACTGCGAATGCGCCCAGATAGAATTATCATTGGCGAATGTCGAGGTGAGGAAACCTTTGAGATGCTTCAGGCAATGAACACTGGCCATAATGGTTCAATGTCGACACTCCATGCTAACTCCCCCAGAGATGCTATTGCGCGCCTGGAAAGTATGATCATGATGGGGCCTGTTAATATGCCTCTTTTTACGATCCGCCGTAATATAGCATCTGCAATCAATCTTATTGTGCAGGTTTCTCGCATGAATGATGGTTCAAGAAAAATACGCTATATCAGCGAAATTATGGGGATGGAAGGCGATAATGTTGTTTTACAGAATATTTTTTCCTTCCAACCAGCTAAAACACGCGATGAACAAGGTAAGATTCAAGGTGAATTTATCAACCATGGGCTGTTCAGTCGTTCTTCTGTTCGAGTCAATGCAGATATTTATAATTTATCAAATGAATTAAATAGTCTTTTTTCCATGGTGGGAAAATGATTTACTACATAATATTGCTATCTG
The DNA here is from genome assembly GCF_044905075.1 of Yersinia vastinensis. Lineage (NCBI taxonomy): Bacteria > Pseudomonadati > Pseudomonadota > Gammaproteobacteria > Enterobacterales > Yersiniaceae > Yersinia > Yersinia vastinensis. The sequence goes on along the minus strand of NZ_CP173260.1, from coordinate 637,521 downwards.
GAATATTATTGATTTTATTTAACACTCTTAAATGGAGAAAAATAAAAAAATCCGTCATCAATGTTAATAAAAAAAGAGTGTTAAATGATTCTCTGTTTATTTATTTTTTTAAAAAAATATTTATCGAATGGCAGCAATATATAAAAAATATTATTAGTAACAGAAATAAAATACATATTGTTACTCCTATGGTTTACTCAATAGTAATTTATGTCACCAATTTTATTTACATTAAAGTAAATATCACACTAAGCATCATCTTCATTTTCATTAGTGTTATTTATTTTCAAATAAAATCATCAAGAAAAATACATCACTTTCTTTTTAAAAAGGATTTTCCAGAAGTTCTTTTAATGATCAATATGGCTGCCAGTAGTGGTTCGAGTATTAATCAAATGCTTGAACGCTGTGGTCAAGAAATCAACGGTCCACTAGGAAATGAGTTTAAACTTATCTGCCGCAGACTTAATCTAGGAGAATCACCGGAAACTGTTTTTTATGATGCCTATCAACGTTTTAATTATCCTGAATTTTATTTTCTTATAACAATTATTCTCCTTAACCTCCAGCAAGGAGGACAATTAAGAGAGTTAACAAATAGACTGTCACAAGTGATATCAAAGAATAAAACCACTGAGCAGAAAAAATTAGTTATGACGGCTCAAACACGAATGTCAGTAAATATTATTTCTGTTATGCCTATTGCATTTTCACTTTTACTCTATTTTATAGACCCCACGAGTATAGAATCCATATGGAATCATCCCTCAGGGAGAGGGATATTCTATTACATAATAATTAGCGAGGTTATTGGAATTATTTTAATAAGAAAAATGCTCAGGAGAGCACTATGAAAATATTTTTTATTTTGCTAATAATCATAGGGCTAGTCTTTATAATTAAAGTAAAGAAAAGGAAAAGTAAGTTATTAACCTATAATAAAATAAATGATATTGACAAATCACAAGGGAAGAGGGAGGTAAAAAAAGAAATAAACAACCAAGAGGAGAATATTACTAAATTTATAGAGATTCCATTTATTCTTAGTAAGAGTATTTACTCTAAATTACTCATTGTAATAATAAGTTTTATCGTTGTGGTTTTCTTGTTATTGACAAAAACAATCGATATTAAACTTGATACGTTTATTGTTATTGGATTAATGACTCTGATGAGTACTTTATATCTACCCAAAATACTCATCAAGAATATAATCCGCAAAAGAACTGAGTATATTCTGAAATCATTGCCATTTTTTATTGATATTACTGCAGCATGTGTTCAATCTGGTATGACAATAGACAGTTCATTAAATTATGCCGCCAAGAAATTTAAATTAATCAATTCAGATTTAAGTCTGATAATGATAAAAATGACAAAACGCTCTGAAATAAATGGACTAGAGTCAGCAATTAAAGAGCTTCATCAGTGTTCTAGCACCGTAGAAATAAGAATGTTCTGTAGCGCACTTCAATACAGCATTAGTTTTGGTTCGAGTGTTTATGATCAACTGATTAAATTATCTCAAGATATGAGAGAGATGCAATTGCTAGTAATCGAAGAAAAAATCAGTAAGTTATCAACAAAACTGACTTTACCATTATTTCTTTTTATTCTTATTCCGTTTATCGTTCTAGTTATATCGCCTAGCATATTGGAGATACTCACCTATGTTCAAAAAAATTAATATCACTATTGTTTTTTTATTTTTAATTATGCTAATAAATGGTTGTTCATGGAATAAAAAAATGGATAAAAAGGAGTTTACCCATCGTGAAACCATTCTGACTAAAGCAAAGAACTATGGTGGGCTAATTACTTTATATCGCAATGAATTAAAAATAGAAGAAAATGAGGATATCAGATTAAAGTTGGCTACTGCCTATTATCAGTCAGGAGACACTAAGTCATCATTATATTATCTTCAGCCGATTGTCCATAAAAAAAGTGAGTCTGTTTATTTATTGCAAGCTAAAAATTTTATTGATAGAAATGATAATATCTCAGCTAGAACTGTTACTAATAATCTATTAGAAATCGCCCCTAAGAGTGCTGAAGCACATAATATAAATGGTATCGTTTTAGCAAGCAGTGGTGAAATTAGCAAAGCAGAAAACGCCATAGAAAACTCACGATCCTTATTTATTTCTGATGAAATAGCGATGAATAATCTTGCTGTTATTGCAATGCTTGATAACCGTTACACGGATGCCGTGAGAATATTACTCCCTGACTATCTGGCAGGTAAGAGAGGTCGTTTAATGCTGCATAATTTAGTCTTTTCATTAGTTAAGGTTAATGATAAACGATACGCAAAAAAAATAATCATCGCTGAAAAAATGGCGATAGAACCCGATGAACTTATCTTAGCCCTTAGCCAAGTTAATCGCCCTTATGAAAATAAAACGTCCATGGATATAGAGTGATGAAGAGGTCAATTACCCTATTCTTTCGCCAAAATAACGGCTCTATTACAATAGAGTACGCTATATTATTCACTTTATTCATATTCATGCTACTAGCAAGTGCGGAAATTTCCCGCTTACTCTACATCTCTTCTAGTTTAGATTTAGCTATATCTGAAGCGGCAAAGTCAGCTAAGAATAAGAAGTCAAATGATAATTCTAGCTATTTATCTGTATTAAAACAAAATTTAGTGAAACAGAAAGGCATGTTAGGGATTTTTATCACCAAGGATAACCAAGTTGATGCAAGAATATTTTTTTACCAAAACTTATCAGACATTATCAATAATAATCCCTCAGATAACACTAGATCACCACTGGCTAAATATACTGTAAGTTATTTATACCATCCTATTTTCTTCCCTTTTTCAACACACTGGTCAAAAACACTATTATCACGTGAGGTTATTTTTGTACAAGAAAATTAACCATAGTCATTTTGTTAAAGATTTTCATGGTGCCATTGTTATTGAGTTTGTTTGGGTTTTCTTGATAATTTCAATTTTTATAAAAGCAATGATCTTTGTTGCTGAAAATTATTCAACCATGGGAAAACTAGATCGTATTTCATATTCACTAGCAGGAATAATACGTGAAAGAACAAAGCTATATAACGATGATGGTTTATTAACTCAAACACAAGCCGAACAATTAAAAATGCTTGCTGATAAGATGCTCCTTAGTTCAGGATTCTCGCCACAGGATTTATCAATAAAGATAGAAACACTACATTTCATGCCGGAGGATTCTTCTAATATTGGGGAGAGAGCTATTGATAATACTAAAAGTTTGTCATTCAATGTGGGTCCTTGTGAACCCCAAAAACCACTACAAGAGTTGAAAAACTTATCTTCGTTCAGTAATGCGGGAAGATGGATACCCCTTTATCAAGTGACATTATGTTTGTCTGCATCAACCCACTCCGTCACATTATCCAATTTTGGATGGCCGACTATTCCTATAATGTCATCAGCGATCACCATCGAACGTTAATTAATAAACGGGCAGAATCACATTAATTATAAAATAAAGGATATTCATGCTGAGAGATAATTATTTCCTTAGAAAAATAAATAATTTTATATTTTTTATAAAAAATGAGAATGGAGCTATATTATTACCATTTATTATTTTCCTTCCTGTTTTCATCGGTCTAATTTTTTTATCTTTTGAGATCTCACATTTTACACAGAAAAAAGCCAAGCTCTCTGATGCTATTGAGCAAGCCACATTAGCATTAACTGTTGAGAGCAATGATAACCCTGATGATAATCAGCAGCAAAAAAATACTGATCTGGTTAGAAATTATGCTAGTGCATACTTGCCATCAGAAAGGTTCTCCGATGCCAAAATAGAGATAAATAAATATCAAGACCATCTTGAATATAATGTCGCAATAACAATGAATTATCCGGCTTCATTTTTAAATAAAGTATCATTCTTGGGAAAAAACCGAACTATCGAAGCCCATGATAATTCAGCAGCTATAAAATATATTCCGATTGATTCTCAACCAACAAACGTAGTATTTGTTACTGACTATTCAGGTTCGATGAATGATCACTTCGATAATTCTCATATTCAAGAAACAAAAATTGAAGCATTAAGGCGAATATTTAAAGATCTCGAAAGTATTATAAAGAATAATAGCAATATTAATTTTATTGGTTTTGCCCCTTTCTCTTGGGGAAGTAAACTGGCATATGGCAACAATTCTGACAATTTGAAATATCACGCAGTTTGCCACTTTCCATTTGTGCCAAAAAAATTCAGAATTGATAACGACTATTTAAGTCAATATACGCTCTCTGGATTAAAAAAATTCCCTGAACTGAAAACTCTAGAGGATATTGATACCATTCAATATGGTCAATGCACCTCAAACGATTACGATAGAATTCACGTAGAGATTAATAATAAAATAGATGAAGACAATGATAACTATAAAAAGGCCCACGATCACCTTGAACACTCATGTCATATTGAATATTTTGACACGATAGTTGAAATTATTGAGGATAACATTGACTATAAGAAAACAATTGAATCTATAAATAGATATGATAAAACTCTAGATATTAAACTATCAAGTGTACTTGATAAAGACATATGTCTGAGAGACTCCGATGCTTATATTTATGACATATTCAATATGCAAAAAACAGATTTCTCAAAATTATTAGAGGCCGAGCCTTCAGGAGGAACATTAGTCAGTTCAGGTATTTTGGCAGGAAACAATATGCTCAATTACACATCAAATAAAAAGTTAATGATTATCCTTTCTGACGGTAATGATGATAGTGGTAATTTAACAACTAATATAAGCCAAAAGCTTATTGATATGGGGATGTGCGAACGAATTAGAGAGAACGGTATTAAAATGGCATTTATTGCCATAGGGTATGAACCAAGAGATGATATTGATTGGAAGAAATGCGTAGGAAATGAAAATTTCTACCTTGCGCATAATGCGCATGAGTTAGAGATAGATATTAAGCAGGCTTTAGTAACGAATACTGAGGTGGGGCGCAATATACCGAAGAACTGATATCAGGCGCGGTTATATTCACCGCGCCTGTGATTGACTACTTAGCGCCGCCCGCTTCCATGCCGACTAACCCAACTTTCAGATAACCCGATTTACGCAGTGCATCCATCACACTCATCAGGGTTTCATAATCCACCACTTTATCCGCTTGGAAGAATATGGTGGTTTCTTTATTTGACTGAGTCACTTTATCTAGCGCTGCCGCCAATGTATCGCGGTCAACTTGCTGATCGCCCACATAAAGCTGGTTATCAGCTTTAACGGTCAGAAACACAGGTTTCTCTGGCCGCGGCTGCGGTACTGCTGAAGACGCTGGTAAGTCCACCTTGATATCAACAGTGGCCAATGGTGCGGCCACCATAAAGATAATCAATAATACCAGCATGACATCGATAAAAGGTGTCACGTTAATTTCGTGCAGTTCACCACTTTCATCAAGATTATCGTTCATCCGCATGGCCATAAATCACCCCGCACGCAATTGGTGAGGAAGTTTTGGTGACTTTGCTTCAGCGCTACTGCTCAAATCAAGGTCACGGCTCAACAGCAAGAGCACTTGTGCGGCGACATCCCCCACCTGAGCACGATAAGAGCCAATCAGACGAGCGAAAATATTATAGATAACGACCGCAGGAATTGCCGCCACCAAGCCAAGAGCCGTTGCCAGCAAGGCTTCTGCAATACCTGGCGCAACAACAGCCAGATTGGTGGTCTGTGAGTGAGCTATACCGATGAAGCTATTCATGATGCCCCAAACCGTACCAAACAACCCGACAAACGGAGAGATTGCACCGATAGTTGCCAGGAAGCCATTGCCTTTACCCATTTGGCGGCTAATGGCCGCTACACGGCGTTCCAGACGGAAAGCCGTACGCTCTTTAATACCATTGTTGTCGGTAGACTCTGCTGAGAGTAAGCGCTCATTTTGCGCCTCACGGAGCAACAGTGCACTGATACTTTCAGTTGAAAAGGCTTCTGCCCGCTCAGATGCGGTATCAAGATCAGTTACCGCGCCGATAACCTCGTGCTCTTGTTGCAAACGGCGGCGAGCACGGAATAACTCTGTACCTTTAGAGAACAGAATGGTCCAAGTCACGATGGATGCCAGTACCAGGCCAATCATGACGCCTTTAACGACCGCATCAGCATGTTGATACATACCCCAGACAGAAAGGTCCATTGCCAGCCCTTGTGGTGCTGGTGCCGTCAGCGGCTGAACCCTAGGTGCGGGGGCAACATCTGTATTGGCAGAAGTTGCAGCAACCGGTGTAATTTCTGGTGCAGGTAATGGTGTTGATGTTGCAGTTGTTGGTGTGGCAACAGATGCAGCGACTGCACCGCTGTTGCCTGGCGCGGCGAGTGCATGACCGGCTAAACCTGCCACCAGCAATAATGCCATCGCGCCTTTCATCATTCGGCCTTGCACGAATGATTTATCTTTAGTCTCTTTGCCAGCTGTTTTCACGCTGTGCCTCCACCCAATATGCATATCAATTTAAGGACGAAATCAGCTGCCGATCATATCAAACAAATGACGGATTGATAGTAATTATCATTAGTATTTGAGCCTATTTTTTGAGAAAAAATAAGAATTCCCCTGATATCAGGGACTACGCGACATGACAAACGAATCAGCATTCTTGACTGTACAGTCGGGGTGACATGAAATGTAAAGATGAGACGGGGTTTATCCCTCATGACTATTCCTTAATAAATCCCCTATTTCGTCAATTACGCAGCATTTTTCCATCACAAACGCACAGAAAACAGCGGGTCACCCTCTTGAGTTTTTTTCATGGCAAAAGCTGCTTCCACACCACAATCCTCATGCTAACGTAAGGAATACATCCCAATAATGAATGCTGTCCAAGGAATGATGGGCATAGCTTATAAAAAAGGTGGCAACGCAATCATGTCTGCACATAAATCAGCAACAGAAAAACTGGAAACAATCTTAGTGAGCGCGGGTAGGAGTAAGAAGTTTACTCAAGGCTCGGTCAATACTGTCATCCAGCGAGCCTCTTCTCTGGTATTCGATACGGTAAAAGCGAAAAAGCATGCGACTATTAATCGTGGAAATGGTGAATTGTTTTATGGTCGTAGAGGCACGCTGACCCATTTTTCCCTGCAAGAAGCAATGACCGAGCTGGAAGGTGGTGCTGGCTGTGTTCTTTACCCTTGCGGCGCTGCGGCGATCAGTAATGCCATTTTGTCATTTGTTTGTGCCGGTGATCATGTGCTGATGACTGGCTCTGCTTACGAGCCAGCACAGAGTTTCTGCGATAAAATTTTATCGCGCATGAATATCACCACCACCTATTTTGACCCTATGATGGGGGCCGAGATAGCCTCACTGATTACACCACAAACCAAAGTGGTATTCCTTGAGTCCCCCGGCTCTATCACCATGGAAGTACAGGATATTCCGGCAATTGTGAAAGCCATTCGTGCCGTTTATCCCGAAATGATTATCATGATGGATAATACTTGGGCGGCGGGAGTGCTGTTTAAAGCATTGGATTTTGATATTGATATCTCTATCCAATCAGGAACTAAATATATTATTGGTCATTCCGATGCGATGCTGGGGATTGCCGTTGCTAATGCTCGTTGTTGGGAGAAATTGAGAGAAGACTCTTACCTAATGGGGCAAATGGTGGATGCAGACACCGCCTACCTTGCCAGCCGAGGGCTACGCACTTTGAGTGTGCGTTTAAAGCAGCATGAAAAAAACAGTATCGATATCGCGAACTGGTTAGCTCAGCGCCCGGAAGTCGCGGCGGTCTACCACCCCGCATTCCCCGATTGCAAAGGCCACGAATTCTACAAACGAGATTTCACCGGCTGCAATGGTTTGTTCTCGTTTGAATTAAAGGAAGAACTGACTCAGCAGCAATTAGAAGCTTATCTCGACCACTTTACCCATTTCAGCATGGCCTTCTCATGGGGCGGTTTTGAGTCTTTAATTCTCGGCTATCAGCCAAAAGATATTCAGGCCATCCGTAAATACCAGAGTGAAGGGATAAAAGGGACATTGTTCCGCCTGCATATTGGCCTGGAGAACGTGCAAGATTTACAGGACGATTTAGCCGCAGGATTTGAGCGCATCAAAGCAACGCAGTAGTCGTCTATGTTCAACATGATTTGTTAATACGCGGTAACAATAGCCGCGTATTAATCCTCGCTTACACAAATAGTATCAATGACAGGTATATATCCACTCAAAAATTTAGTTATTGAGGATAAGATCAATGTGGATTAGCACCATTACGGATACACTAGATAGGTCCTCACAACAATATCCTCACATGATAGGCAAACAGGAATAGAAATGGATGTATTACGCGAAATCCTTCATGCCTTATGGCAGCAGGATTTTAGTAAACTTGCCGACCCGAATGTGATTTGGGTCATTTACGGCATACTCTTTACCACCCTCTTTTTAGAAAATGGTTTGCTACCGGCTTCTTTCCTCCCCGGTGATAGTTTGTTGCTATTGGCGGGTGCATTGGTTGCCAAGGGCGTCATGGGATTCTTACCCACCATCATTATTCTGACCGCCGCAGCCAGTCTGGGCTGTTGGTTGAGCTACCTGCAAGGGTTGTGGCTGGGTGATACCAAAGTGGTAAAAAGGTGGTTGTTACAACTGCCCGTTCATTATCGGCAACGCGCCCATAACCTCTTTGTTCGTCATGGTCTGGCGGCCTTGATCGTTGGCCGGTTCTTGGCATTTGTGCGAACTTTATTACCGACATTGGCCGGTATTTCGGGGCTGAACAGTGCACGTTTTCAATTCTTTAACTGGCTCAGTGGGCTGCTCTGGGTGGGCAGTGTTGTAGGGCTGGGTTATGCCCTTAGCCATATTCCTCTGGTTAAGCATTATGAAAATCAAGTGATGACGGCGTTGATGATTTTACCCATCGTCTTATTACTGGCGGGTTTGATTGGTACACTGGTTTTGGTCTGGTGTAAGCGCAAAAGCGTCACTGAGTAGTCGCCTTAACGTTATGCTACTGAACGGCGCTTTGTGCGCCGTTTTTTGTGGGTGTAGAACGGGAATTGATTCAGTTGGTGCGTAGCTTGGCCAGTTCTTCACTAGGAGTCAGGCCGAAGTAGCGTTTAAATTCGCGACTAAATTGTGAAGCACTTTCATACCCGACTTTATTAGCTGCAGTGCTGGCTTTTAGCCCATCGTGCAGCATCATCATCCTCGCACGATGCAGCCGATAAGATTTCAGATATTGCAGCGGCGAGGTGTTGGTCACCGCTTTAAAATTATGATGAAACGCCGAGACGCTCATATTCACATCTGCGGCCAACTGCTCCACATTCAGATTATCGGCAAACTGATTTTCGATACGCCGCAGTGTTTTGGTAATTTGATTGAAGTGCCCATGGCGGTTAACCAATGCCTGCAATGCCCCACCACACTGACCGCAGAGTACGTAGTAGATAATTTCTCGCACAATCTGTGGGCCAAGCACTCGGGCGTCACGCGGATTAGTCATGACATCCAGCAACCGCTCTGTTGCACACAGCATCTCTTCTGTTAATACCGAGGCGTTGACACCTGATGCATTAGCGAAAGGTTTATCCAGCTCATCGTCACCAATATCTATAATGAGATCCTGTAGCATCTGGTTATCGATATGGATCGAGATCCCGGCTAGCGGTATCTCTGGGCTGGCAAACGTTTCACACTCAAACGGTAAAGGCACCGTCAGAATAAGGTAGTTTTGGGGATCGTACTGAAATACTTTACTGCCCAAATAACCGACTTTATGCCCCTGAAATATAATCACCACACTGGGGGTATACATTACAGGCGTGCGCGGTTGATGAGCGGTGGAGTACAGAATCTTCACCTTTGGCACGGCACTGGGCGTTAAGCCATTGCCCTGAGCCAGACGAGTAATCTTCCCAGCCATCTGTGCCTGGATATCAGTAACCTCAACCATGGTGCTTCACCTGCTTCTGTTATCTAAAACAATCTGACATAAATTGTGCAATATTTTGGTTTTTTTCTACAGTGATTTGGAGAAATAGGCAAGAGCTAGGCAGAAATGTGCATTGAGGTATTCCATCAGGTTACCGACAATGACTACCAATAAAATTAACAGTGCAGTTATTGCTGTTTATTCATCCCTTTAAGCTGGAAGACAAATTATCATGCAAAATTTCACCCTTCATACCCCAACTAAAATCCTGTTTGGTACTGGTCAGATAGCGCAGTTGAATAAAGAAATTCCTGCTGATGCACGTATTTTAATTACTTATGGTGGCGGCAGCATCAAACAAAATGGTGTGCTGGATCAAGTTCATAAAGCACTTGAAGGTTTTGATTTCCTTGAGTTTGGAGGCATTGAGCCAAACCCTACCTACGAAACGCTAATGAAAGCCATTGAGGTTTGCCGTAAAGAAAAAATCACCTTCCTGCTCGCTGTCGGTGGCGGTTCAGTATTGGATGGCACCAAATTCATCGCAGCTGGCGTCAATTATCCACAAGATCCATGGCATATTTTGGAAACAATGGGGCGCGATATTACCGAAGCCCTCCCGATGGGTTCTGTGCTGACCTTACCGGCCACCGGCTCTGAAGCTAACAATGGTGCGGTTATCAGCCGCCGTAGCACCGGTGATAAACAACATTTCTTCTCTCCATACGTACAACCACTGTTCGCAGTGCTGGATCCAGAAGTGACCTATACCTTGCCACCGCGCCAAGTTGCTAATGGTGTGGTCGATGCATTCGTTCATACTATTGAGCAGTATCTGACCTATCCGGTGGATGCAAAAGTACAAGATCGCTTTGCTGAAGGCCTGTTGTTAACACTGATTGAAGACGGCCCGAAAGCGCTGAAAGATCCAAAAAATTACAATGTCCGCGCCAATATCATGTGGAGCGCCACTATGGCATTAAACGGCCTGATTGGTGCTGGTGTGCCACAAGACTGGGCAACCCATATGCTGGGGCATGAACTGACAGCACGTCATGGGTTGGATCACGCACAAACATTGGCAGTGGTATTGCCTGCCCTGCTGGTCGCCAAGAAACAGCAAAAACGCGCTAAATTACTGCAATATGCTGAGCGCGTCTGGGGCTTACGTGAAGGTACTGAAGACCAACGTATTGATGCTGCCATTGACGCAACTCGTCATTTCTTTGAGGAAATGGGTGTTGCAACTCGCCTGTCAGCCTACAAACTGGACGGTAGTTCAATTCCGGATCTTATCAAAAAACTGGAAGAGCACGGCATGACAGCGCTGGGTGAACATGGCGATATCACTTTAGCCGACAGCAAACGTATCTACGAAGCCGCGGTCTAACAAATTGAGCTGTCGAGACTAAACTTACATCATCAACTTACAGCATCGCGAAAGTTGGCTGATACAGTCCAAATCTATACCGAAATTATTGGCATTGCAGGTGGGCAGTTAACCCTCTGTAATGCCAAGAAAAAGGTATGAAGCTAAGGAGATAAACATGGCAACGCAACCCATTATCAAACTCCACGATGGAAATTTGATGCCACAACTCGGCCTTGGCGTTTGGCAAGCAAGTATTGAAGAGACACTACTTGCTGTCAGCAAAGCGCTGGAGGTTGGCTATCGATCAATCGATACTGCGGCAATTTATAAAAATGAAGAAGGGGTGGGTCAGGCACTGAAAACCGCTAACCTTCCCCGTGATGACGTCTTCATTACCACTAAATTGTGGAATGACAGTCAACGCAACCCAAAACAAGCACTGGAAGAGAGTCTGGAAAAACTTCAGCTCGACTATGTGGATCTCTATTTAATCCATTGGCCAGATCCGACTCAGGATCGCTATGTTAGCGCTTGGCGCGAATTGATTGCGTTGAAAGAAGAAGGTTTGATCCGCAGTGTCGGGGTTTGTAACTTCACGATCCCTCATCTGCAACGGCTCATTGATGAAACAGGCATTGCCCCTACCGTCAATCAAATTGAGCTACACCCGCTGCTACAGCAGCGCCAGATTCATGCTTGGAATGCTACACATCATATTGCGACTGAATCCTGGAGCCCGCTGGCACAAGGGGGTAATGGCGTGTTTGATCAGGATGTCATTCGTCAATTAGCGCAAAAGTACAACAAAACACCGGCACAGATTGTCATCCGTTGGCATCTGGATAGTGGGCTGATTGTTATCCCGAAATCAGTAACACCAGCCCGAATCAGAGAAAACTTCGAAGTCTTTGATTTTAAATTGCACAAAGATGAAATGACGGCAATTTCGAAGTTGGATTGTGGCAAACGCCTAGGGCCAGACCCGGATGTTTTCGGGTCTGACAGCTAATCCAACTTAATGGTGTTTAGCTTTCCCTCTGGCAGCACCCGCTGCCTTATTGACCGGCGCTCTGTTTGCGCCGGTTTTGTTTGTACCTGACGATTTAGCCGCAGGCACGCTATGGGTTGCCTGCGATTTTTTACCTGTCGGTGCTGCATTTGCACGGCTACTCGGCTGACGTTGGCGCGTGATAGAGGTATGTTTGGTCAGCGCTGGAGTATGCTGACGATACGCTCGACGTGCTTCACGTTGCTCTTCCAGCGTCGGAGCGGGAACCAAGCATTCGCGGCGACTACCAATCAAATGTTGTAGCCCCATGTCTTCCAATGCTGTACGAATCATTGGCCAGTTAGCCGGATCATGGTAGCGCAGCAATGCTTTATGCAACCGTCGCTGACGATCACCTTTCGGAACCACCACATCCTCACTCTTATAATCCACTTTCCCCAGCGGATTCTTGCCGGTGTAATACATGGTGGTGGAGTTCGCCAGAGGAGAGGGGTAGAAATTCTGTACCTGATCCAGACGGAAGCGGTTTTTTTTCAGCCAAAGAGCTAAATTGACCATATCTTTGTCTTCAGTCCCAGGATGAGCGGAGATGAAATACGGAATCAGATATTGCTCTTTACCGGCCTGTTTGGAATAGGTGTCAAACAGCTCTTTAAAGCGCTGGTAGCTCCCCATCCCCGGCTTCATCATTTTAGAAAGTGGCCCTTCCTCAGTATGCTCTGGTGCTATTTTTAAATAACCCCCCACATGATGACTGGCTAATTCTTTGATATAACGCGGATCTTCAACCGCCAGATCATAGCGAACACCGGATGCAATCAGGATTTTTTTAATCCCTTTCAAATCACGCGCGCGCCGATACAACGAGATAGTCGGCTGATGGTTGGTGTCCATATGCGGGCAAATTTCAGGATAGACACAAGAGGCGCGACGACAGGTTTGCTCGGCTCGAGGCGACTGACAACGCAGCATATACATGTTGGCCGTTGGGCCACCAAGATCGGAAATAATACCGGTAAATCCGGGGACTTTATCGCGAATTTCTTCAATCTCGCGAATAATAGAATCTTCAGAACGGCTCTGAATAATGCGCCCTTCGTGTTCAGTAATCGAACAGAATGAGCAGCCACCATAGCAGCCACGCATGATATTGATGGAGAAGCGAATCATGTCGTAGGCTGGAATCGGTGATTTACCATAGGATGGATGTGGTACACGCTGATAAGGAAGCGCGAAGACGCTATCCATCTCTTCGGTGCTCAATGGGATCGCCGGCGGGTTGATCCAAATGTAGCGATCACCGTGTTTTTGCATCAAAGCCCGTGCACAGCCAGGGTTAGTTTCATGGTGCAAAATCCGTGATGTATGGGCATATAACACTTTGTCTGCTTTCACTTTTTCATAAGATGGCAGCAAGACGTAGGTTTTTTCCCATGGCTTTGGTTTGGCAGCCCGCACGGTAACAGGCTTGGCCTCCGGCTCAGGCACGGTGTCCGTAGCACACGGCAAGTCTTCACCATAAGGATTGGGGATAGCTTCAATACGGCCCGGTTTATCCAGACGCGTTGAATCCACACCACTCCAGCCCGGCAATGCCGTTTTTCGCATCACAACGGTATTACGCACATCCTGAATATCAGCAATTTTCTCACCATTAGCTAAACGGTGTGCCACTTCAACCAACGGCCGCTCACCGTTGCCATACACCAGCATGTCAGCTTTCGCATCCACAATCACCGAGCGACGCACGGTATCTGACCAATAATCATAATGAGCGATGCGGCGTAAACTCGCTTCAATTCCGCCGAGCAATACCGGCACATGGCTATAAGCTTCTTTACAGCGTTGGCTATACACCAAGGTGGCACGGTCTGGCCGTTTACCACTTTGGTTATCCGGCGTATAAGCATCGTCATGGCGCAACTTACGGTCAGCGGTATAGCGGTTGATCATTGAGTCCATATTGCCCGCAGTGACCCCGAAGAACAGATTTGGCTCACCCAACCGCATAAAATCATTTTTATTCGTCCAATCTGGCTGGGCAATAATCCCCACGCGAAAGCCCTGAGCCTCCAACATGCGGCCAATAATCGCCATGCCAAAACTTGGGTGGTCTACGTAGGCATCACCAGTGATGACAATAATGTCACAGCTATCCCAGCCTAATATGTCCATTTCTTCGCGAGACATCGGTAAAAATGGCGCAGTGCCATAGCATTCAGCCCAATAAGGCTGATAAGAAAACAGGTCACGCTCTGGCTGGATCAGGCTGGTACTCATGGCAACACTCTTTGAATTGGGGAAAGTTGAGGTGGTTCGGGTTAAGAAATCATCACCGGGCGGCGATTATACGCATTTATCCATGGAAAGAGGAAGGATATCTGTTTTGAATGCGGGATTCAGGTGAACAGTGTGTGTCGGTTTGGTTGATATTCGTTTGGTGATTTCATTCGGTTGCTAAAGTTTCACTGCCCCCAACCAGATATAGTTGAGGGCAGTGAAAAACAATCACTAAACGCGCCCACCCAAACCTTAACCAACCATCGGTGCTGCCTGCGTCACCAACTGCCCCGCAGAGCCGCGATCGGCCATTTCAAGGGTCTGGCTGTAGAACAAGAATGGGAAATGTTCGGAAGAAACTTGATTGAAATACACCAACAACTCCACGTCGCCATCAACCCAGACCGTATCTTTCCAACCACGGTCCTCCGCCATTGCTGGTGCGCCATTTACATTCTTCACCAAGAATGAAACCCCCTGAATATGGAAAGCTTGTGGCATATCGGCATGCAAGGTCCAGCGTTCCCAAGTACCTTGTTGTGCTTGGGCATCCACGCGGCTCATATCCCAAATAACACCATTAATCCCCGGTAAATCATCCCCCAGACGGAATTCGCGAGAACGCACCACACTGCCATCCAAAATCTGATCAGATAACAAACGCATTGGCAGATTGTCGGTGACCAATGGTAATAAACCCGTTGGTTTTAATGTCAGCACCAGAGTAGAAATCAAAATACTTGATGGCTCAAATAATCCACGCAAGCGGTCCATAATCCCGGCGGATTCACCCGCTGTAATGGACACTTCACTCCCCTGTGACATATCAATCACCACTTCACGCCGCTCACCCGGTGCTAATGAGAGTTGCTGTACCGCAACAGGTGCGGGCAGAAAACCCTGATCGCTGGCAATGACATGCAGTGGGCGGCCATCACTTAACTGCAAGGTGTAACGACGGGAATTTGAAGCATTCAATAAACGTAACCGCACCCAACCACGAGAAACTTCAACAAATGGGCTTTGTACGCCGTTAACCAGCAATGTATCCCCGACAAAACCCCCTTTGGCAGGCGGGTCATATTCTGGGACACCAAAATTATCCAGCCGTTTATCTTGAATAATGATCGGGAAATCATCCACGCCGTAGTGGCTCGGTAGCGGCATCGCCTTGCTAACTTCATCTTCCACCAGCCACATCCCGGCCAACCCATTATAGACATGGGGTGCCATGCGGTTTGGAGTATTGGCATGATACCAACAGGTGGCGGCGGGTTGGCGTATGGGCAAGACCGGTGACCAATCAATACCGGGGGAAATCATGCGCGCAGCTCCCCCCATTAAAGTGCCGGGGACTTGCAACCCACTGACTGTCATTGATACCGGTTCAGTCAAACGGTTGCTGTAAATGAGCTTGACGTCATCACCGCTGAAAACCCGAACTGTCGGCCCCAGATACATACCATTGATACCCCATACAGCGGCTTTCTGCCTGCCACTGAATGCCCAATGTGCCCGTTGTAAGGTCAAGAATAGCGGTTGACCACGACGCGACTCCAGTAAGGGTGGAATAGGTAAAGAGGGTTGTTGGGTACTATTAGCCTGTGCCCTCAACGGCAACGAGCCTGCGCCTAGCGCTAAACCCGCAGCCTGAATGAACTGGCGACGACTGAGTGACATATCTTCTCCGTGAAAACCACAATCAAACTTACTGCAAAATTTTGCCTGACTGCGAATAACGCTGAAGGACGGCAAAACGCTCACGACCAGAGTCGTTTAAATGAAAATCCAAATATTGACTTCAAACCATATAACTCGCGTAGAGTAACAGGCCTGTTGACGCGAATAGATTATTTTTCAGTTGCGGTCTGCTGCGCCTCTTGGGCAATTTCTGCATCGAGTTGCTCAATTTTAGCCAGCATCAAATTGCGGCAATGCTCTGACAACTCCCGAACGCGATCTTTGCCATACCCTGTGGTATCCACTGGCGACATAATTTCTACAATGACTTTACCATTCGACCAACGGTTTAAGTTGATGTTGTTGGTACTGGAAACACAGATTGGCACAATGGGTACGCCGGCGGCGATCGCGGCATGGAAAGCCCCCGTTTTAAACGGCAGTAAACCACGACCACGGCTGCGCGTGCCTTCTGGGAACATCCAGATGGAGATATTTCTTTTTTGTACCTGCTCTACCACTTGAGCAATAGTGCCATGCGCCTTGGCACGATTATCACGATCAATCAGCAGGTTACCAGTTAACCAATATAATGGGCCGAATAAAGGTATCCACAGCAAGCTCTTTTTGCCCACCGTAACAGTGCCAGACTGAACCACATTAGACATCGTGACCATATCGTAATTATTCTGGTGGTTAGCGATGTAAATGCACGTACCGTAATTCGCCGCTTCTGGGGGAATGCGCTGTTCAACTGTAATCCCAAACAATACCGACATCCGGCCAAATAGATGGGCGAACGTTGCGAGATTACGCGGGTTTCGTGGACGAAACAGGCAATAAATAGAGCCAAACACACACACGAGAAAACAATATAAAACAGCCACCACAGTGCGCAAAATTAATAGCATAACAACCTCTTAAACACTCAAATACACGTAACCGGCGCTAGTATAACGGCTTCCAGGCAAAACACCGCGCAGATTCCTTACCATGATGATGTTACGCGATAGCGCACGCAAATTGCGTGCGCTGTCTGTTACATTTACGGGCCGCAGTCCTCATTACGTTGAAGATGACTCTTCACTATCTGTTGGTCTTGGTGGTGCATCAACATCAACGCGATCAATACGTTGCAACCCACGCGGTAACGGTGAACCTTTTCGGCCACGTTCAGCACGGAACTTCTGCAAATCTTCTGGTCGTAAGGTTAGCTTACGTTTACCGAAGTGAAGTGTAATTGACGTTTGAGGCGGTAAGACAAATAGCCATACCAGGCGATCTTTGCCCGCTGCTGCATCTGCCGCTGGAATCGAGACTATCTTATTGCCCTTACCTTTTGATAATTCAGGTAAATCAGCAACTGGGAACATCAACATACGGCCAGCAGCAGTGATGGATAACAGCATGTCATCCGGACCATAAATTTCTAACGGCGGTAGCACTTTGGCATTTTCCGGTAAGGTAATCATCGTCTTACCGGCACGGTTTTTAGCAACTAAATCATTGAAAGTACAAACAAAACCATAGCCGGCATCTGATGCCATCAATAGTTTCTGAGAGTCTGGTGCCATCAATACCTGTTCAATGGTTGCCCCCGGCGGTGGCGTGAGTTTGCCCGTCAGTGGCTCCCCTTGTCCACGAGCCGATGGCAGAGTTAGAGGGTCTAGCGCGTAGCTCCGGCCCGTTGAGTCAATAAACACCACCGGCTGATTGCTCTTGCCCCGTGCAGCCGCACGGAAGCTATCGCCTGCTTTATAACTTAAGCCCGTCGGATCAATATCATGGCCTTTGGCACTGCGCACCCACCCCATTTCAGACAACACAATGGTCACTGGCTCAGAAGGGACAATGTCATGATCACTCATGGCTTTGGCTTCACCACGCTCAGTCAATGGTGAGCGGCGATCATCACCAAAAGCGGCGGCATCTGCCTGAATTTCTTTCTTAATCAGGGTATTTAATTTACGTTCTGATGCCAACAGCGCCTGTAATTGATCACGCTCTTTGGCCAACTCATCCTGTTCACCACGGATCTTCATCTCTTCTAATTTGGCTAAATGGCGGAGTTTCAGTTCGAGGATTGCTTCAGCCTGAGTTTCAGAAATAGCAAAATGCTGCATCAGCAGTGGCTTGGGTTCATCTTCAGTGCGGATGATATGAATAACTTCATCGATATTCAGGAAGGCAATCAATAAACCTTCTAAAATATGCAGCCGCTTGAGGACTTTTTCTAACCGGTAATTCAGTCGGTTACGGACTGTTTGACGACGGAATACCAGCCATTCGGTCAGAATCTCTAATAGCCCTTTCACGGATGGGCGATGATCCAGACCAATCATATTCATGTTAATGCGGTAACTTCTTTCCAGATCAGTGGTTGCGAACAGATGGTTCATCACTTGATCCAGATCGACGCGATTGGTACGTGGAACGATTACCAAGCGCGTAGGATTTTCATGGTCAGATTCATCTCTTAAATCCTCAACCATCGGCAACTTCTTGGCGCGCATTTGGCTAGCAATCTGCTCTAGCACTTTGGCACCCGAAACCTGATGAGGTAATGCGGTGATGACCGCGCTACCATCTTCTTTCTTCCACAATGCCCGCATCCGTACTGAGCCACGGCCATTCTGGTAAATTTTACGAATTTCATCACGCGGAGTGATGATTTCTGCTTCTGTCGGGAAATCCGGTCCTTGTACAAACTCCAGCAACTCATCAAGAGAAGTTGCGGGTTTATCAATAAGTGCAACCACCGCTTGTGCAATTTCACGCACATTATGCGGAGGAATATCGGTTGCCATCCCTACGGCAATGCCGGTCGTCCCATTGAGCAAAATATTCGGTAGCCGCGCAGGTAGCATCTTCGGCTCCTGCATGGTGCCATCAAAGTTCGGTACCCAATCAACCGTGCCTTGCCCCAATTCTCCCAGCAATACTTCCGCATACTTGGATAAACGAGATTCGGTATAACGCATCGCCGCAAAGGATTTAGGGTCATCCGGTGCCCCCCAGTTCCCTTGCCCATCAACAAGTGGATAGCGATAAGAGAATGGCTGCGCCATCAACACCATGGCTTCATAACAAGCACTGTCGCCGTGTGGGTGATATTTACCCAACACGTCACCCACGGTACGAGCAGACTTTTTGAATTTTGCGCTATTGTTCAGCCCCAGCTCGGACATTGCGTAGACAATGCGCCGTTGCACCGGTTTCAAACCATCGCCGATGAACGGCAACGCCCGATCCATGATGACGTACATGGAATAGTTCAGATAGGCGTTTTCAGTAAAGGTGTGCAGCGGTAAGCGTTCTGCACCGTCATGAGTCAAATCACTCATTACTCAATTATCCTCAGACTCTGGTGGCAATCACTGTAGGTCCAGATCAGCACCGCAAGTTCATTGTCGATTTCTGCCCGCGATAGTACCTCATCTGCGGGGTGACTGTCACAACCCACAGATAATCTCAATCTTTCATGCTGAGTGGGACTCATTTCTAGCTCACTGAGCTAAAAAAGATGCAAATTATTTTAAATTCACCTCTTTTGTTGCTTATTGAGCAACAGTGTTATGCATTATTGCGCATTTTTTTCTGGTATCGAAACCGTTAGCATACTCAGCATTACCGGTTGGGCAGAATTAAGTCCCCGTTTCAAAAGGATTATATCAATGAGTAACATATTAATTATTAACGCAATGAAAGAGTTCGCGCACTCTAAAGGGGCGCTAAATCTCACTCTCACTAATGTAGCTGCCGAGTTTTTGCGGGAAAATGGTCATCAGGTTAAAATAACGACCGTTGACCAAGGCTATGATATTGAAAGTGAAATTGAAAATTATCTGTGGGCCGATACCGTTATTTATCAAATGCCAGGTTGGTGGATGGGTGAACCTTGGATTTTGAAAAAATATATCGATGAAGTCTTCACCTATGGCCATGGCCGCCTGTATCAAAGTGATGGACGTACCCGCTCTGATGCCACTAAAGGTTACGGTTCTGGTGGTTTGATTCAGGGGAAAACCTATATGCTTTCAGTGACCTGGAATGCACCTCTGGAAGCGTTTACTGACCCAAATCAGTTTTTCGAAGGCGTGGGTGTTGATGGCGTTTATCTGCATTTCCATAAAGCAAACCAGTTCCTTGGTATGGAACCATTACCAACATTTATGTGCAATGACGTGATTAAACAGCCTGATATTGAAGGCGATATCAGCCGCTACCGCCAACATTTGGCTGAAAACTTTACGTGTCCGGCAGCTTGATTTCACACCATCACAAGTTGAGTTAATGATGATTACTGTTTTTGCAGAAATAAAAGTTAAACCGGGCCGTCGTCAAGCAGTATTGCAAGCCATTGAAAAGTTGCAACCTGCCGTGCTCGCCGAAGAAGGCTGTGGTGGTTACGCACCGATGATTGACGTGCCGACCCAGCTTGACTGGCAAAAGGTGTCGCCGGATTCTATTTTCATGATGGAAAAGTGGCAAAGCGTTCAGCATCTGGAGCAACATTTGCAGATGGAACACATGCATCAGCATCGCGAAGTAGTGAAAGATGATGTGCTGGATGTGGTTATTTATATTTTAGATAACGCTTAGTCTGGTTTATTGAAGTTGCAGCACAAACGCGGCAACTTCAATTAATTTAGCGACGATTCGATTACAGCGGGTTAGCGGTTATCTTTAAGCCAATGGCTCGTCTTAATCTGCTCACTGACGTAATCCAGAAAACAGGTAATCCGCGCCGCAAGTTGGGTATTACGATAATAAACCGCATTGATTGGCTGCCAGGTTTCCAGAATTTGATCCGCCATCACCTCAACTAAACGCCCCGCTAATTGATCCTCTCGGGTCATAAAGTCAGATAACTCGACGATCCCCTCTCCCTGTAAAGCCAGTAAGCGCAGTGTTTCACCACTGGATGCGGCTAAATTAGGTGTGATTGACGAGCGCCCGCCCGGTAAATGAGGCAGCGACCACTGATTTAGAAACTCCGGTTGAGTGAATCCAAGCAAGCTGTGATTTGCCAACTCATCAATGGTGTTGGGCGTACCGTAGCATCGCAGATAGTCTGGACTAGCGAGAATGCGTACTCGACTGGCACCCAGCAAACGAGCGTGGATAGTAGAATCACGTAGCGCGCCGATACGAATGGCAATATCGGTACGCTGCTCAAGTAAATCGATATTAAGATCGTCAGTATTCAGCTCAAGAATAATTTGCGGATATAACGCCCGAAAACCGCTGATCATCGGCACAATCACATGTTGCATAAAAGGTGCCGCCGCATTGATACGTAACCGTCCGGCAGGTTTTAAGCGCCTTAGGGCAATTTGTTCTTCGGCATCATCCACAGCACCCAAAATCTGCCGCGCATGACTGAGGAACAGTTCGCCCTCTTCGGTTAGCTCCAACCGCCGGGTAGTGCGACGCAGCAGCGTCGTCGCAAGCTTTTGTTCCAACCGGCTCAATGCACGGCTGATACCCGATGTTGTCTGGCTGCGCTGCTCCGCTGCTGCCGTAATGGAGCCACAGTCAACTACCGAGGTAAACGCCTGCAACTCTTCCAACGTCACTTTCATCGATCAAACCTCGATTTCAGCGGTATCCCCTTTCTCTTGCAGCCAATTGCGGCGATCTTCGGAGCGTTTTTTCGCCAATAGCATATCCATCATTGCCATGGTTTTATCCACATCCTCATCACCAATAGTCAACTGCACCAAACGGCGAGTGTTAGGATCCAAGGTAGTTTCACGCAACTGCAATGGGTTCATTTCACCCAACCCTTTAAAGCGCTGAACATTTGGCTTGCCGCGTTTACGTTTCAGTTGCTCCAGCACACCCGCTTTTTCTTCTTCATCCAGCGCATAAAACACTTCTTTGCCCAAGTCGATACGATACAGCGGTGGCATTGCCACATACACGTGCCCATTGCGCACCAGAGTGCGGAAGTGGCGGACAAACAGCGCGCATAACAACGTCGCAATGTGCAAACCGTCAGAATCCGCATCCGCGAGAATGCAAATTTTACCGTAACGTAACTGGCTCAAATCATCGCTGTCTGGATCAATACCAATTGCGACCGAGATATCATGAACTTCTTGTGAAGCGAGGACTTCATCTGAAGAGACTTCCCAAGTATTCAGGATCTTACCTTTCAGCGGCATGATAGCTTGATATTCGCGGTCACGCGCCTGTTTGGCTGAACCACCTGCGGAATCCCCTTCTACCAGAAACAGTTCCGTCATGCTCAAGTCCTGCGAAGTACAATCTGCCAGTTTACCGGGGAGGGCCGGACCGCTGGTTAACTTCTTACGCACCACTTTTTTCGCCGCACGCATGCGGCGTTGAGCACTGGAGATAGCCATTTCAGCTAACTGTTCTGCCGCTTGTACGTTCTGATTCAGCCACAGGCTGAAAGCATCTTTTACAACACCGGATACAAAGGCCGCGCACTGACGTGAGGAAAGCCGCTCTTTCGTCTGGCCAGCAAATTGTGGGTCCTGCATTTTTACGGACAACACATACGCACAGCGTTCCCAGATATCGTCAGCCGAGAGTTTAACGCCGCGTGGTAGAATATTGCGGTATTCGCAAAACTCGCGCATGGCATCAAGTAAACCCTGACGTAAACCATTAACGTGAGTACCGCCCTGCATGGTCGGGATCAAGTTAACATAACTTTCGGTCAGCAACTCGCCGCCTTCAGGTAGCCATAACAGCGCCCAATCGATGGCTTCGGTATCACCGGCAAAAGAGCCAACAAACGGCACTTCTGGCAGTGTAATCAAGCCATTAACCGCTTCCATCAGATAGTCAGTCAGGCCATCGGCATAACACCAGCGCTGCTCGGTATTATTCACCTGATCTTTAAAGACGATTTCGACACCTGGGCACAGAACCGCTTTGGCTTTCAGTAAATGCGATAAACGAGATACCGAGAATCGCGGACTATCGAAGAAAGAAACGTCTGGCCAGAAATGCACGCTGGTGCCGGTATTACGCTTACCACAGGTGCCAATAACTTGTAAATCCTGCACTTTATCGCCATTTTCAAAGGCGATGCTGTAGATTTGGCTATCCCGACGCACCGTGACTTCTACGCGCTTGGATAAGGCGTTAACCACTGAAATCCCAACACCGTGCAAACCGCCAGAGAACTGATAGTTTTTATTAGAGAATTTGCCGCCTGCATGCAAACGACACAAAATCAGTTCAACCGCAGGAACACCTTCTTCTGGATGGATATCAACCGGCATCCCACGACCATCATCAATCACCTCCAGTGATTGATCGGCGTGCAGAATCACGTCAATTCGGCGGGCATGTCCTGCCAGAGCCTCATCGACACTGTTATCAATCACCTCTTGACCAAGGTGGTTTGGTCGCGTGGTATCCGTGTACATTCCCGGACGACGGCGCACTGGTTCTAAACCGCTGAGTACTTCAATGGCATCAGCGTTATAGCTGGATTCAGTCATGGTTTGATTAATATTCGGCTAATGGTTGGAAGGCTAGACATGACCGACAGGCCATAATGGCCAGCGGTACAATACCCACTGTTTGGGTGAAGCTTAAACCACCAGATATCAAGCGGTTGCTAGCCCTAAAAAAGTTACAATCGGGGAGAAATAATGATCAAAGCCAATAAAGGCGTGATTCCCACCTGATTCTACTGTTTGCCGACAAGGGGTGTAATAGGCAACCGCTTGACGGTAGTCGAGGATCTCATCCCCGGTTTGCTGCAATAACCAGAGTAAATCCGGTGATTCCAGCTTTTCAATCTGCATAGCTTTCAGATCATAAATATGTCGAGACTCTAACACATATTGTTGCCCGGTGTAGGGGTTCTCATTCTCGCCCAGATAATCATTAAGCAGCTCAAATGGCCGCACTGCCGGGTTCACAACCACTGCGGGAATACTAAAACGCTGGGAAAGCCAAGTGGCAAAATAACCACCAAGGGAGGAACCTACGATGCCAATGGATTGCCCGGCTTTGTCCATCACAATACTTTCCAGCATTTCTGCTGCCTCCGCCGGATAGGGCGGCAATTGAGGTATCAGCATTTCAATATGAGGATGATGCTCTTGCAACCAACTTTTGAAGGTGGTGGCCTTCGCCGAGCTGGGGGAGCTATTAAAGCCGTGAATATATAGAAGCGTACTCATCAATAACCATCCGAGTCCATGTCCGGGCAGAACTCATCACTGGCTAACCGACGAACCTCAGTTTCAAGTATTCCATCAGGCAGTAAATCGAGGTAGCGCCATCCCGGGGCCACAGTATCAAGTGTAAAATTAGTACAGTGCGGTTTGAACTGCACACAAGTAGAAGGGCTGGCTAGCAAGCGCTTACCATACCAGTCGAGATCCAAATCCTGATGGATATGACCACACAATAATGTCGTCACACGTGGATAGCGAGTCAGTACTGCTGCAAGCATATGCGCATTACGCAGACTGTGCTGATCAAGCCAAGTGCAGCCCGACGGCATAGGATGATGATGCAATAATACCAGTGTATAGCGTTCTGGATGTGCCACCAGGCAACGTTCCATCCACTCCAACTGATAGTCACTCAGTTCACCATAAGGTACGCCAAAGACCTGGCTGTCTAACAAAAGAATTTGCCAGTTATCCCCGACCAAAACATGCTTTGAAGGCGCAATACCCGCATCCGCCAAAGCATCGACCATCGCGGGTTGGAAGTCATGATTACCGGGGAGCCATACGCAAGGCGCAGACAAACGTGAGATGCCTTTCGCAAAATTCTGATAAGCGGCAACAGAGTGATCCTGAGCCAAATCGCCAGTCGCAACAATAAGATCAAAGGGGTGCTGCTCAGCAATAATCGCATCCAACACAGCGCGATAACTGCGGGAAGTATTTACACCCAGCAAGGTCTCATGTTCACCCGCAAAGAGGTGGGTATCTGTTATTTGTAAAATTCTGACCTTGGCCCCACTCGCCATAGGCAGTTTAAACAGGCTTTCCAAATGGTGTCCTTGTTTTTGTACCTTTCCCAACCAGAGTTATCAGATCTGTAGGCAAGGCGATAAGTCTGTCTAACAAACCGGAACTGCCACTGCTCCATGCGCCAAACAATAGCGCAACCAGTCAGCAAGAAACTGGTTAATTTGATGCTTTTCGTCCCGCTGATGCAACTTTTTATTCGGATAATCATAACTTGCTTTGAAGCGGGAGATCTGCTGACTGGCACACACTTCCGCGACCTGCGCATCATGATAAAGCCGCACTACCATTGAGGGCAGGCTCCAATGGCTCACCGTAGGCTTGGTTTGTACTATCTCTACTACAGAAGTGTAGCGTGTCGATTCAATAATTGTCAGTTGATAGCTGGCGCCATTCACCTGATAAGCCACACTTTCGCCCACTTCGTCGATGCGCGGTATCAAACGACGCAATTGTGCGAAATTTGTTTCGCATACTCGCATCATTTCAGGAAAATCAGGTGTGTAGCGCTTAACCATTATTATGCTCGCTTTTTTTACAACTGCCATTCTGCTCTCAGGGATTGATGGTGCAACGCCAACCATTGTAATGCAATGATGGAGGCTGCGTTATCAATAGCACCTTCCTCAACCCAACGACAAGCCTGTTCGCGGCTGACAACGTGCACTCGAATATCTTCATTTTCATCTGCCAACCCATGAATACCGCTTGCAGTTGTCGCATCGACTTCACCGACAATGATGGATAAACGCTCACTGGTCCCCCCTGGGCTGGCTAAATAACTGAGCACGGGTTTACAACGACCAATATCAATTCCCGCTTCTTCTTGGGCTTCGCGACGAGCGACTTCTTCGACGCTTTCACCCTCTTCAACCATTCCGGCTATCATTTCTAATAACCAAGGTGATGGGCTGCTGTCAATCGCAGCGATTCGCAATTGTTCGACCAATACCACTTCGTCGCGCACAGGATCATATGCCAATAACACCGCAGCATGACCACGCTCAAAAATTTCGCGTTTGACCTCCCCACTCATTTCGCCATTAAACAGACGGTGACGAAACCGGTATAAATTCAGTGAAAAAAAACCACGGTACAGTGTTTCACGTGCAATAATTTCCACATCATTCTTGTCGAAGGTCACCGGTGAGGGTTGTTTTGATGTCATTGCGTTATCTCCTTACTTAAGTATCTAACCTGAATTGTGATTTTTGATGACACCTAAATGACATCACACAAGGCTGATAACTGTGCAATCATACATTTCATTAGTCATGCTTTTTTATTAAAAATATCACCGCACCTTGGACTTCAAGCCATATCCTGACAGACTTAACGCAGGCTACAAGATTTTAAAATAGCAGGCATCATTAGTTGATAAAAATCAGTTAATAGATAGAAATGAGTGGGTGAACAAAAATTAGCGGTTTGATAAATACGTTTTTATAGTGATGATTTGATAATCGGTAGTTTGATAAACAGGGTGCGATACAGGTTAGTTGTCTGAATACTCATTTAGGTTTGTGATAGATTTAAGTAAATTTAGGCGAGATGGCACAATCAGCCACCTTATCCCATTGGCAGACTCTGATAGAATCGGCAACAATTCGTCTATCGACAGCTACCATAGTAATATTTGCCGCATAAATGCTGCACAACAAGGACTGCAAATGAAGAAACTGCTCCCCCTTCTTATCGGGCTGAGTCTGGCTGGTTTCAGTACCATGAGCCAGGCAGAGAACTTGCTGCAAGTTTATAAGCAAGCCAGGGATAGTAACCCGGATTTACGCAAATCAGCGGCTGACCGCGATGCTGCATATGAAAAAATTAATGAAGCTCGCAGCCCGTTGTTACCACAGCTTGGTTTAGGTGCGGGTTACACTCATACCAATGGTTTCCGCGATGCTTCTGATAATCCAGATAGCAATGCAACGTCAGGTTCTCTGCAACTGACCCAAACTATTTTTGATATGTCTAAATGGCGCGCGCTGACTTTACAAGAGAAAGCCGCAGGTATTCAGGACGTCACATTCCAGACCAGCGAACAACAACTGATTCTGGATACAGCTACAGCTTATTTTGCTGTTCTAAACGCCATTGATACTCTGTCTTATACCGAAGCGCAGAAGCAGTCTGTTTACCGCCAGTTAGACCAAACAACCCAGCGCTTTAATGTGGGTTTAGTGGCCATTACTGACGTGCA
Organism: Yersinia vastinensis; assembly: GCF_044905075.1. Lineage (NCBI taxonomy): Bacteria > Pseudomonadati > Pseudomonadota > Gammaproteobacteria > Enterobacterales > Yersiniaceae > Yersinia > Yersinia vastinensis. The sequence goes on along the minus strand of NZ_CP173260.1, from coordinate 610,049 downwards.
GAACGCCCGTGCCAGCTACGATACCGTATTAGCGGATGAAGTGACCGCGCGTAATAATCTGGATAACGCACTGGAAAACCTGCGGCAGATTACGGGGGTTTATTATCCTGAACTGGCGTCACTGAATGTCGATCGTTTGAAGACTGAACGCCCACAAGCCGTCAATAACCTGTTGAAAGATGCTGAGAAACGTAACCTTTCTTTGCTTTCTGCCCGTTTGAGTCAAGACTTGGCTCGTGAGCAGATTAAATCAGCAGAAACGGGCTATATGCCAACAATCGATTTGACCGCTTCATCTTCCGTTACCAATACCCGTTACAGCGGGGGCACACCAAGCACCCAGCAAGTGAATACAGATGCAGGTCAAAACAAAATTGGCGTACAACTGAGCTTACCTCTGTATAGCGGTGGTGCGACGAATTCTGCGGTGAAACAAGCGCAATATAATTTCGTCGGTGCCAGTGAGCAGTTAGAAAGTGCCCACCGCAGTGTGGTGCAAACGGTGCGTTCCTCATTCAATAACATTTCAGCCTCAATCAGCAGTATTAAGGCCTATGAGCAAGTGGTCATTTCCAACCAAAGCTCATTGGATGCCATGGAAGCGGGCTATCAGGTGGGGACTCGTACCATCCTGGACGTACTGACTGCAACAACTAACTTGTATCAGTCCAAACAGCAACTCGCTAATGCACGTTATAATTATCTGATTAATCAGTTAAATATAAAATCTGCACTGGGCACGCTGAACATGAATGACCTGATGGAACTGAATGGCGTATTGGATAAACCTGTTCCAACCTCAGCCACCAGTTTAGCGCCAGACAATGCCAATCAGAATGCTTATGCCGATGGCACCAGCACTCAGTCAGCACCGCGCGCGACCACCGTTAGCCAGTCAACAACCACAACACCGGCTGCGACACGTAACGGTAATCCATTCCGTAACTGATTTTTATTGGTGTGGACTCTCCGGGCACAGTATCCAAGCTGTGCCCGGTTTATTTTTATTTCCCCCTCTTTTGTCGCTAAGCACTTTTTATCAATGAAAAAAGTGAAGTTACCTACAGCATTTCGTATAACTTTGTAAAGTCTGCTACTCATCAGCCCTCACGCTTTAATTTCATACACATTTCCCCTATTCTTAGGACACTAACTGGGAAAGGGCATTGAAGGCCCGGAAATGAGATAAATAACGATGAAACGGACTCAAAACATTAATCAAGAGACTTTCCGTAAATCCTGGCGCAGTTACCGCCTCGCGCCAGTAGCTTTAGCGGTCAGTGCCGTATTTATGCTGGCAGGCTGTGAAAAAACCGATGAAACCGTCTCTTTGTACCAAAACGCTGATGATTGTTCTCAGGCGAATCCGTCAAAAAGTGCGGAGTGCACCACCGCATACAACACGGCATTGCAGGAAGCCGCTAAAACTGCGCCTAAATATGCAACCCGTGAAGACTGCGTTGCAGAATTTGGTGAGTCACAGTGTACTCAGGCTCCAGCACAAGCGGGCATGGTTCCTACCTCTTCACCGTCTTCTGAAACTACAGCGGCAGCACCACAACAAAGCGGCAGCATGTGGATGCCATTGATGGCCGGTTATATGATGGGCCGGATGATGGGAGGCGGCGCAAGCCAGCCATTATTCACCTCAAAAGCGCCAAATAGCCCTGCCAATGGCAAGTTTGTCGATGCGACAGGTAAAAACTTTGGTTCAGCCACCACAGGCCGCACCATGACAGTACCGAGAACGGCAATGGCACCGAAACCTGCGGTGACGAATACCATCACTCGTGGTGGTTTTGGCGAGTCAGTTGCCAAGCAGTCTTCTATGCAACGTAGTGCAGCAACATCATCTAAAAGCAGCACTCGTAGTATGGGCGGCTAAGGTCTAATTAATGAAACGTTTAGCGATTAGCGAACGCCCGGACTGGCGCGAAAAAGCCACCGAATTCGGTTTCCGTTTTCACACCATGTATGGCGAACCGTACTGGTGTGAAGATGCATATTACGAATTCACACTCGCACAAATTGAAGAGTTGGAAGATACCACCGCTGAATTGCATCAAATGTGTTTGCAAGTGGTTGATAAAGTGGTGAATAGCGACCAACTAATGGCGAAGTTCCGCATCCCAAAACATTGCTGGGATTTTGTCCGCAGTTCATGGCGAACCAATCAGCCATCGCTCTACTCTCGCCTTGATTTGGCCTATGACGGTGTTAACCCAGCGAAATTGCTGGAAAATAATGCAGATACGCCAACGTCATTGTATGAAGCCGCCTTTTTCCAATGGTTATGGCTGGAAGACCAGATCAATGCGGGTAATTTGAGTCAGGATTCCGACCAATACAACAGCATGCAAGAAAAGCTGATTGAGCGTTTTGCTGATTTGCGCGACAACCATGGTTTTAGTTTGCTGCATCTGGCCTGCTGTCAGGACAGTGAAGAAGATCGCGGTACCGTGCAATATCTGCAAGATTGCGCACTGGAAGCCGGTTTGCCTACTGAATTTATGTTTATGGAAGAGATAGGCTTAGGGGAGAAAGGGCAATTTACTGACTTGGATAATCAGGTTATCAGTAATTTGTTCAAGCTCTATCCGTGGGAATTTATGTTCCGCGAAATGTTTTCTACCAAGCTGGAAGATGCTGGCGTACGCTGGTTGGAACCGGCCTGGAAAAGCATTATCTCCAATAAAGCGTTGCTTCCTTTGCTGTGGGAGATGTTCCCTAATCACCCTAACTTGTTGCCTGCTTATTTTGCTGAAGATGATCATCCTGCCATGGATCATTATGTCACCAAGCCGCTATTTTCACGGGAAGGCGCCAATATTCAGATAGTAGAAAACGGCAAAGAGGTGGCTCGAGTTGATGGGCCATACGGTGAGGAAGGCATGATTGTTCAGCAATTCCATCCACTGCCTAAGTTTGGTGACAGCTATACGTTGATTGGCAGTTGGCTGGTCAACGATCAACCCTGTGGTATTGGTTTGCGTGAAGATCGCGAACTGATCACCCAAGATCTGTCGCGTTTTTACCCCCATATTATTTTAGGGTAAGAGCACACCATTAAAGTAAGGGAAAGCATCGGCTTTCCCTTAACATTTCTAACAAGTTGCTTTTATTGCTCAGTGACTCGTGGGGTGACTGCAACGATGGTTCACCCCAACAGCTCAGGCCGTTACGACCCATTCGGTACATTCCCCCCATCTGCCGAGAGGCGTAGCGAGCTAAATCAATCTGGGTGCGCCCAGCGCGGAGTGCCTGAGTATATACGTACCGAGCACTCTGCTATCTCAGAGTGACGACGCGCAGTGGCCTATCTGTACCGACAACATACTCAACGACCCCATCTCAATCCCATCTGTCGGAATCGAAATCGGCTCTTTACCATCCCAACTCCCCAACACATACAGTAATGGTAAGTAATGCTCTGGTGATGGGTTGGATAACTCAGCCCCATCATGCTGCATAAAGTTAACCAATGGATGGTTATCACCTTGATAATTCAGGTTATCACGTACAAATTGGTTGAACGACTCAGCCCATGGATATGGGTTACTCTCCCCCTGCCATCTGACCATACGCAAGTTATGCACCACGTTACCACTGGCAACAATCATCACACCCTGATCACGTAGCACCGCCAGTTTACGGCCTAATTCATAGTGGTATTCTGCCGGTTGCGTGCCATCAATACTCAGTTGCACGACAGGAATATCAGCCTCAGGATACATTTTGATCAATACCCCCCAACTCCCGTGGTCCAAGCCCCACTCACTGGTATCAGCTCGCACAGCAATAGGTGCTAGTAATTGTTGAATCTGTGCCGCCAATGCAGGGGAACCCGGGGCCGGATATTGGGTATCAAACAGTGCCTGTGGGAATCCACCAAAATCATGAATAGTCCGAGGTTTATCCATGGCAGTGACTGCTGTACCACGGGTATACCAGTGGGCAGAAATAGCCAGAATTGCCTTAGGACGCGGTAATGTCTCACCCAACGCACGCCATGCCTGAGTGTAACTGTTTTCTTCCAGCACGTTCATCGGGCTACCGTGGCCGAGAAACAGTGCAGGCATACGAGAGGTGTTCATAAAAAATCCTTACTGTTAAGAAAAAGAGTGGCGCTAAACCATAGGGAATACATTACGCGCTTTTTTTTCATTACACAGCCGGATAACAGTGATGAAGATATTCAATAAATTTGAAGGGAAAAATAGAGGAGGAAATACCGTTAAAATACCGAGGCGGTAGAAAATCACCGGGCAGCAGTCTATTCAAGAAAATAACGGCAACCCGGTGTATGAGCCACAAGATCAAGAGGCAATATCAGTTGATATTGCCATCAGAAGTTAGCTGGCTTTTTTAGCTTGGGACTGAAGATATTCAGCCAAGTCATCAATTGTCACGACAGGCATATCATGCAATTTGGCGAACTCAATCACTTCTGGTGCATGTGCCATGCTGCCATCGTCATTGGTCAGTTCGCACAATACGCCAGCTGGTTTGTACCCTGCCAGCGTGGCCAAATCGATAGATGCTTCGGTGTGACCACGGCGAGTTAACACACCGCCCGGTTGGCCGCGCAGCGGGAAGACATGCCCAGGGCGATTAAGGTCAGCAGGTTTCGCGTTATCAGCAATGGCAGCCCGGATAGTCGTCAAACGGTCCGCAGCAGAAACCCCAGTGGTTACACCTTTAGCCGCTTCAATTGTCACGGTAAATGCCGTCTGGAACTGGCTAGAGTTGTGGGTGACCATCATTGGCAAATCAAGCTGTTGACGGCGTTCATCAGTGATACACAGGCACACAATGCCACTGCCATGGCGAATAGTCAGCGCCATCTGCTCAACAGTCATTGCTTCGGCAGCAAAGACTATATCGCCTTCGTTTTCACGACTTTCGTCATCCAACACCATAACGCCACGGCCTTGACGCAGAGCATCAATAGCACGTTCTACACGCTCAACAGGCGTGCCAAAATCTGATAGAAGGGTCTGATTCATGGTAAAAAACCTCATTAAAATTATGGATTACCAGAATCAGGGCGGTCTTGAGGAGTAAATGGCCATTTTTCTATCTTGATTTAAGCAATAGAAATAGCCGAAATAACGCAAGCGAGCCATAGGCCCGGCAAATACCGTTACTCTCTCCCATCCGGACTATAACCGTCGGCCCCGGAATTACACCGGATCTGCTGACCTCTACCTCGCTCTCATTAACAAGAGAGACAACGTGAGCGCTCGCGGGCTTTTGCACAGCGACACAGGAATGCCACAACACAATTTACCGCCGGTGGGGACTTGCACCCCGCCCTGAGAATAAGCCCTACGACTATAGCGCTATTGATTCGCTGGGGCAATTACCAAAATGTAGATGTGTGGAGGTTTATACAATTTGCATCTGGCATTACACTAGAGAAGGTAACTACACATCTAATTAGGGAAACACCATGATTGACCCGAAAAAAATTGAACAAATCGCCCGCCAGGTGCATGAGTCTATGCCGAAAGGTATTCGCGAATTCGGGGACGACGTCGAAAAGAAAATCCGCATGGTGCTGCAATCGCAGTTAACCCGTCTGGATTTGGTTAATCGTGAAGAGTTCGACGTACAAACTCAGGTATTGCTGCGCACCAGAGAAAAATTAGCGTTGCTGGAGCAGCGTATGGGCGAGCTGGAAGCCAAATTTAACAGTGCCCCTGCCGTGAGTGATGAGAAAACTGGCGAATAATCATTCGATTATGATAAGGGCGCTCTAATCGCGCCCTACGTTGATGCTTATGACGGTATAGCCTGTCCACGAAACCTCGACATCAGCATCCACAACAATGCAAACATCAGCAAGGCGTATAAGCTTTTCCAGCCAATCATAACCAGCAATATGCAACACAACACACTACCAATCACCGACATCACCCGCGAGCGCCCCTTTAGTAAACGAATCCCCGCCAGCATGCACAGCAAATAAATCAGTACAAAAATACCATTGGCGTAAACAATCAGCAGATCCAGTGGTAGAGATAACCCGTAAATCAGCAAGGCAAAAGTCAGACAACTACCGACCACCGCAGTGAGCGCATTAACCGGTGTTTTCCCAGCGGAGAGCTGCGCCAATTTACTTTGTGGGCGCACCTGAGCTTGTGACCAGACCATGCGAGCAAAGCTCTGGGTGTAGATATTGACACTGGCAAAGCAAGCTAAATAACCAATAATGCAGGCAATCCACAGCGCATGTGCACCAAAGAGTTGCACCACAATATTGGGCAGTGAAGCTGCTGCGGCCTGCTGTTCACCATAGGCATGGAAATGCAGCACAGCGACGGTACATCCCCAGTACACTGCGCCAGCAACCAGTAACCCAACTATTAAGGCTCGAGGAAAATCACGTTCAGGATGGCGAAACTCTGTGGCCAGATGCGCGAAAGCTTCTAACCCGACAAAACACCAAAACATCACTGCCAGTGCGCTAAACATATTTGGCGGGGAAATATCGTGCACTGCGGGCCAGGGTATTTGCGATGGGTGAATATCCCCCTGCCACCAAATAGCCACCACCAGCGCGATGACCAACAAAGCAATCAGGGTTTGCACATTGGCACTAGACCCAGCACTGCGAGTCCCCAGCAGCCAAATAACCAGCAAGGTCATCAGTTGTACCATCAACAGCCCGGTATCGCTCCAGCCAAAAGTCGCCTGCCAAAAACCGGCAGCAATTTGTAGCGCAGCAGGTAAACCAACCGGAATGACAGATAAAAATAGCCAACCGGTCACTTTCCCAAGCTTAGGGCCGAATGCCATCGTGACAAAATGAGCCGCGCCCCCTGCACTGGGAAAGTGGCGGCCTAAAGCGGCAAAAGCGATAGCAATCGGAAAGACCAGCACAATCAGCACCGGCCAAGCCCACAGACTGTCGTCACCTGCCAGCATTGCGGCCAACGCAGGGACGGCAAAGACGCCAGTTCCCAGCAGTGAGGTGGATAGCAACCCGACTCCTTGTGCCAGGCTTAACTCCTGTTTTAGTCCCACTTCACCGCCTTTTTCTATACCTAATCTATAATACCCAAAGTCATTGGAGTGGCAGGTAGGCAGCAAGCAAACACATCCCGATGAGCTTACTCAAGTAAGTGATTCGGGTAAGTACGCGCAGCTAACACCCCTGCAACTTCAAGGCCGAAGGGTATTTAGCCGCGGCCATTCTTGATTGACTGAATAATATTGGTGGTAGAAACACCATCTTCAAAATTCAACACCTTAACTTCACCACCGGCGGCCCAAACTTCTGCACTACCGGCAATCTCATCTGGCTTGTAATCGCCGCCTTTCACCAGCAAGTCCGGCAAAATATCAGCAATTAAGCGCTGTGGCGTATCTTCTTCAAATGGTACAACCCAATCCACTGCTTCCAACGCGCCCAAAACAATCATGCGCTGATCCAATGGATTCACTGGGCGTTTTTCGCCTTTCAGCCGCTTAGTTGAGGCATCGCTGTTAACTGCAACAATCAGGCGATCGCCCAATTTGCGAGCATTGGCTAAGTAGGAAACATGACCGGCATGGAGAATGTCAAAAATGCCATTGGTCATGACCACTTTTTCACCACGCTGGCGGGCCTGCATCACCGCTTTTTTCAGTTGCTGCTCATCCATCACGCCGAAACCTGTTTCAGCTCGGCCACGGATAGCATTTTCCAACTCAATGGGAGAGACCGTCGAAGTCCCTAACTTACCAACCACAACGCCAGCGGCAGCATTGGCCAAGAAGCATGACTCTTCAAGTGTATTTCCCGCCGCCAATGCAGCAGCCAGTACCCCAATCACCGTATCGCCGGCCCCAGTCACATCAAATACTTCCTGCGCCTGAGTCGGTAAATGCAGCGGTTTTTTCCCGGGTTGTAACAGTGTCATCCCTTGTTCGGAGCGAGTTACCAGCAAGGCTGAAAGCTCAAAATCAGCCACCAGCTTCATACCCCGGCTGACCAACTCCTCTTCGTTTTTACAGTGGCCAACCACCGCTTCGAACTCAGATAAATTAGGTGTCAGTAGGGTTGCGCCGCGATAACGTTCAAAATCGCTACCTTTAGGATCGATAAGAACCGGCACTTTGGCTTTACGCGCCAGTTGGATCATTGGCTGCACGCTGTTCAATGCACCTTTCGCGTAGTCTGACAGTACCAGTGCGCCAATCTGCGGCAGTGCTTGTTGAATGCGTTCAAAGATAGGCTGAGGATCAACCCCATCAAAACCTTCTTCAAAATCCAAGCGGATCAGTTGCTGGTTACGGGAAAGCACTCTCAGCTTGGTAATCGTTGGGTGAGTTGGCACCGAGACAAAATCGCAACGAACCTGAACTTCATTGAGTTTGCTGGTCAATGCGCGCGCAGCATCATCAATACCAGTCAATCCAACGAGCCGGGAGATTGCACCAAGGGAGGCGATGTTCATCGCAACGTTTGCAGCACCACCGGGACGTTCTTCGATGGTATCCACTTTCACGACCGGCACCGGTGCTTCTGGTGAGATTCGGCTGGTTGGGCCATACCAATAACGGTCTAACATGACATCACCAACGACTAATACACCCGCGCGGCGAAAATCAGGCAGCGTGACTTTCATACGTTAGCCCCCCAAAGTGAGCTGTTATTAACCCCGAAAACACACATCCCTTCGCTCCAATTTTGTATTTGTTATACCCAATACTACGGCTTGAAAGATAGCGGGTATATAGGGTGCTGGATAATATCACAGACACCTTATATCCCATTAATAACTGGAATTTATACGTTCACAGGTGCAGCAACCAGCCATTTGTGCCAGCTTGCAGCCACTTGTTCTCTTTCTGTGATAAAGCTATCAGCCGAGACTTTGCTCGATTGCTCCTGCAAAGCTAGATGATGAATTTCATCACGCATGGTGACATAAGCCCGCGTCAGTGCTGCCGCTTCCTCAGGTGCCATAATGTCGTAATTGGCCATCAACTCAAAAATACGCACATTATCAGACCAGCGGGTCAGGCGTGGTTCGGTGGCGGCATAGCGCAACACCAGATATTGCGCGATAAACTCAATATCAGTAATCCCCCCCTCATCCGCTTTGATATCAAAAACATCGCGCTGCTTACTGCCCAAATGTGTACGCATTTTCTCACGCATTTCGCGAACTTCTTGCTGTAACTGTGGATCTTCACGATGGCGGCAAAGAATTTGCTGGCGGATAGTATCAAACTGTTGATGTAACGCAGGATCGCCATAGACAATTCTGGCTCGAACCAACGCCTGATGCTCCCAAGTCCAGGCTTCATTCTGCTGATAATCAGCAAAGGACTCAACGGTACTCACCAGCATGCCAGCTTCACCGGATGGCCGCAGTCGCGCATCGACCTCATACAAAATGCCTGATGAAGTACGAGTGCTGAACAAATGCATCACGCGCTGCGCCAAACGCAGATAAAACTGGCGGCCATCGATACTGCGCTCGCCGTCAGTCATCACATCCAACGGGCAATCCAGTAAGAAGACCAAATCCAAGTCTGAGCTATAACCCAGTTCCCACCCCCCCAGTTTGCCGTAGCCAATGACGGCAAAACCACGGCCTTCACGCTGCTGCAAATGGCTAGGCTGACCATAGCGCGCGACCATCTGGCCCCACGCTTGTTGGATAACCGCATCAATAATAGCTTCAGCCAGATAGGTTAAGTGATCACTTACTTTCATGACCGGTAGAGCCTCAGTGATATCTCCTGCGGCGATACGTAGTTGTTGGGCCTGTTTAAACTGGCGCAACGCCTCCAACTGCTGTTCTTCATCATCTTCTGGCACCCGCAGCAAATATTGGCGTAATTCATCGCGGTAAGCGCCGGGATCCAATGGCTGATAGAACGATTGCGGATCGAGCAATTCATCTAATAACAGCGGATAACGCGCCAATTGGCTGGCGACCATCGGAGAGGCAGAGCATAGGCGAATAACATGTTTTAGTGCCGCATGGTACTCCACCAGCAATTCCAGATAAGTCGTCCGCGTGACGATACTCAGCAACAATTGAATCAGACGACGCAGGGCAATATTGGCATCCGGGCGTGGACAGATTTCAGCAAACAGCCTCGGCATTAGCTGATCCAGTACCTCGCGGCCACGCGGGCCAATGGTGCGTTTATCGACATCATGGCGAAAATCATGAATAGTGATCAGCAACTGGCTACGAGCAGCTTCATCTAAAAGCGGAGTCAATGGTGCTAAATCACGCTCTTCCAGCGCATCCTGCCATAAACTTTTATATAAACCATGGCAAGGATCTTCGCCGATATCAGGGGTATCATCGCCAATTAGGTCATCAAAAACCAAGCGCACACTCTGCATATGCTGCTCTAGTGCACGATTCATCTCCGCCCAATTTGCAAACCCCATGCCCCACGCTAATCGGGCCTGATTCAGTGAATCACTGGGGAGTGTCTGGGTTTGTTCGTCGCCAATGGCTTGCAGTAAATTCTCTAGCCGACGCAAAAATAGATAACTGTCACTCAGATAAACCACCTGCTGCTCAGGCAATAACCCCAGTTCAGCCACCGCCTGTAAGGTCGGCAGTAAAGCCCGCTGCTGTAAACGCGGCTCACGACCTCCGCGAATAAGCTGGAACACCTGCGTAATAAATTCAATTTCGCGGATCCCTCCGGCCCCTAGCTTGATATTATCTTTCAGGCCGCGACGTCGGACTTCACGAGCAATCATCCCTTTCATGTTACGCAGCGACTGAATCACGCTGAAATCGATATAGCGCCGAAAGACAAAAGGCCGCAAAGTCTGACGTAATTCTTGACTGTAATGATCTTCGGCACCGCCCATCAGGCGAGCTTTAACCATGGCATAGCGTTCCCAGTCACGCCCCTGTTCTTGGTAATAATCCTCCAGTGCGGCAAAACTCAGCACCAGTGGGCCACTGTCACCAAACGGGCGCAAACGCATATCCACCCGATAGACAAAACCGTCTATCGTTTGCTGATCCAGCGCCTTAATAAGCCTTTGGCCTAAACGCGTGAAAAACTGCGCATTATCGAATTGGCGGCGTCCCCCCTGTGTTTGACCATTTTCAGGGTAAGCAAAAATCAGATCGATATCTGACGAGAAATTCAACTCGCCCCCGCCTAATTTCCCCATCCCCAAAATCAGCAAAGGTTGTGGTTCACCCTGACTGTTCGTTGGCGTACCGAACTCTCGACAACAAGCCTGATACAACCAATCACGTGCAGCAATAATAATACTTTCAGCCAGCCAACTTAGCTGTTGTAAAGTATCGGTCGTCGTGCTGGTTTGCTGTGCCTGTGACCACGCAATTCGCACCATAATCCGGCGACGAAACAGCCGCAATGCCGCTAACAGCGCTGCTTCGTCTTGAATTTCAGCCAGTGCCTGACTTAGCCACTGGGGGTAATATTGCCATTCATCAGCTTGCGGTGGTTGCTGATGCAGCTCGTCCAGCCATTCAGGGTGAATCAGTAACATGTCACTGACAAAATCACTCAACACCAATACCGCAATATCTTCATCGGTTAATACCGGACAAACCGGCAGTTCCTGAAAACGCTGTACAATGTTTTGCGCCTGCACCTGTAGTTCTGATGAAAGTGGCAACATTTCGAATTCCTATATAAAAACAGCCTGCAAAAGCAGGCTGTTCATCATTTAGCGGGCAGCACCATTGCGCCAAAAAGCGGGCTGAGATAAGGCTTCCTTACGGGCGGTATCGCGCCAATGTCCTTGACGCTCCATAATCGCCTGTTGCAAGCCAAACCAGCCATCAATATATGGATGCCATTCATTCTGTGGGTAAAAGCCAGAGAGTAATTGGAAAGACATAATCTGCCGATTTAAACGCGGAAGCTGTGCCAAATAACCGTCGTCGTCCAGATTATGTGCAAAAGCCTCTTTTAAGTCTGCAGCACTCCGACTCAGCATGATGTCGCAGAAACGTTTAAATGAACCATCGAACTTGGTCAATGCTTTGGCATCCATAAATGGCCGCCAGGCAGAAGTCACCAGCCACGATGTGAGCGCTAACTTACATTTAAGGTAATCAGCGCTGTAACACAGTAATTCTGCATTGGCATTTTTCGGCTCTAACTGTGGCTCTAATGCAATCAATAACGCGCGCAACTCAGTGCTAGCCTTACGTGGCACTAATCCACCGAAAATCGCCAGTGACTGGCGAATCATCGCCAATGCTTCAACAATCATTGCCTTAGCCGCAGGCTCACCACGCAACCATAACTCTTCGTGGTATTGCCAGTGATCCAGAGCCATTTCCAACCCAGCGACCATCCCCTGCTCAACGGTTGATTTTGGTGCTGGCTGCAACACTAATAGCGGGTGCAATTCACGTGGTGGATTGCCTTGTGCTAAATGATAACCACGTGCCGCTTTACTCAGATTGCCCTGACGCAGACCGCCGATTTGCGCCAATTCAGTGGCTAACGCCAGTAAATCCGCCTGATGGCCGTGTTTGAGTTCTAGCTCAATTTCACTTAGTGGCTCTGACAGTTCAACTGCATTATCTGCGCTGTTAGACGAAATAGTACCTTGGTCAAGAGCAAGCTCTATCTCGCTCTCACCGTAAGTAATTACCCACTTCTCACGAGTGAAATCCGTGCGAAACAGAGGCTGTAATTCGGCTTGTAGCGCCTTTACATCCCAACCTTCAGGCCAAATGTCGGCAGGGAAACGGGCCAAATCGAGTTCATCGCTATCAATGTCAACATTGTATTCAGGACGTTGATGTAAACCACCGACAACTTTACCGCCGGTCTTTACCGTCATTTCATAACGGCCATCATAACCACGAATGCGTAAACCAATATCATGTTGGCGCAGACGATTATCCGCCGTTTCAAAGTAGATATTAGTCAATGTTTGCGGCGCTGAATGCTGGCTTTGCCAAGACGCGATTTGCGCTGGCAAAGCGGCAATGGCCGCAGGAGTAGCAATAAATTTCAATTCTATTTCAACGGTCATAATTTCATTCACACCGGTATGTTGCGAGATTACGGGCATTATGCCTTTTTTGTGGTGATTTGCCTGTTTTACACAGATAAGCCCACGCGGCAGCCCCAAGTCAAACCCTATTTTAACCTGTTTTAGCGGGTCTGCCCTAAGGCTTCATAAGACAAATTTTCATCGCGGTTAAAATGAGCAGTAAAATGGCTAAAGCCGCGCTGGCTATGAGAGTAAGATAGTTCTCATTCCGGTTTATGCGTTGCGTCGGCAAACTGAACACACTACTATCGACACATATATTCACTCATAAATGACTCTCTAATGCAGAAATTACGCCTAATTTGCCTCGCCATGCTAAGTCTCACTCTTTCTCTGAGCGCTTATGCTGAAGAAAAACGCTACATCTCTGATGAGCTAGATACCTACGTTCATAGTGGCCCCGGTAACCAATACCGAATTGTTGGCACACTAAAAGGTGGGGATGAAGTGACCCTGATAAGCGTTAATGACGGCACAAATTATGGCCAAATCCGCGACAGTAAGGGAAAAACGACATGGATCCCGCTGGATCAACTGAGTGAGACACCAAGTTTACGTGTTCGAGTACCTGACCTTGAGCAGCAGGTCAAAACACTGACGGACAAACTGGCGAACATTGATAATAGCTGGAATCAGCGCACCGCAGAAATGCAGCAGAAAGTAGCGGCCAGCGACAGTGTTATCTCTGAATTGCAAAAAGAAAATGAGTCTCTGAAAAACCAGTTAGTGGTTGCTCAGAAGAAAGTCAGCGCGGTGAATCTGCAATTAGATGACAAACAGCGCACCATTATCTTGCAATGGTTTATGTATGGCGGCGGTGTGGCGGGAATTGGCTTGTTGCTGGGCCTGATACTGCCACACTTGATCCCAAGCCGTAAAAAGAATAACCGCTGGATGAACTGACACCCATTTGGTACGAAGAATCTCTATAGGTTGTCCACTCAGGGCGGCCTATAGGTCAATCTGTTCTCCACACCCAACTATACTGAACTGATTGCTGGTAATTTTTGCGGTCAGTTATAGAATCGTCGCCATCTCCGCTTTATCTCCAGCGCTATCACACCAAGAACGAAGGGTTTAACTCAAAGTTATTGGCGTTATGGCTAGGCGGCAAACGAATGAATCCCGATGAGCTTACATCAGCAAGTGATTCGGGTGAATGAAAACAGCTAACAACGCAATAACGTCAAAAACGAAGGGTTAGTTAATATGGAAATCTACCTGGTCGGCGGTGCCGTCCGCGACAGCTTATTAAACCTCCCCGTTACTGAACAGGATTGGGTCGTCGTGGGCGCTACCCCGGAACAATTACTGGCGCAAGGTTACCAACAAGTCGGTAAAGATTTTCCTGTATTCCTTCACCCTGTGAGTCATGAGGAATATGCTCTGGCCCGCACTGAACGAAAATCAGGCCAGGGCTATACTGGTTTTACTTGCTATGCCGCGCCTGATGTGACGCTGGAAGAAGATTTACTGCGTCGCGATTTGACCATCAATGCGATTGCTCGTAATCATGATGGAGAGCTATTTGATCCCTACAATGGTCAACAAGATTTAGAGCATCGCGTGTTACGGCACGTCTCTGATGCGTTTGGCGAAGACCCACTGCGTGTTCTACGCGTTGCCCGTTTTGCTGCTCGTTTTGCTCACTTGGGCTTTACTGTCGCCCCTGAAACTCAATCATTGATGGCGGCAATGGCCAAAAGCGGCGAGCTTTCAGCTTTGACACCAGAGCGAGTGTGGAAAGAAACCGAGAAAGCGCTGAAAACACAAAGCCCACAAATCTATTTTCAGGTCCTGCGTGATTGTGGCGCACTGGCAGTTTTGTTCCCTGAAATTGATCGCTTATTTGGTGTCCCTGCTCCAGAAAAATGGCATCCCGAAATTGATACCGGTATTCATACGCTGATGACGCTCGCCATTGCCGCTCAACTCAGTCCAGAAGTTGACGTGCGCTTTGCTGCTCTGTGCCATGATTTAGGCAAAGGACTGACACCAAAGGAATTTTGGCCTCATCACCACGGACACGGCCCTGCGGGAGTCAAGTTAGTTGAGCAGTTATGCCAACGTTTACGAGTGCCAAACCCGGTGCGAGACTTAGCAAAGCTGGTCGCGGAATATCACGACCTTATCCATACAGTGAATAAGCTCCGCCCTGAAACCCTGCTTAAGCTGTTTGATGCAATTGATGTTTGGCGCAAACCTGAGCGCCTTGAGCAGATGATTATGACCAGTGAGGCTGACGCTCGGGGCCGTACCGGTTTTGAAGATAATCCTTATCCACAGGGTGATTATCTGCGAGCCGCGTTCCATGTGGCGAGTGGTGTATCGGTGCAGGAAGTGGTTGCCACTGGGCTGCAAGGCTTGGCTATTCGTGACGAGCTAAAACGCCGCCGTCAGCTTGCATTAGCACAATGGAAACTAACTCAAGAAGTGGTTTCGCCTTAAGTTCTCGGTGGTACTAACATAAAAAAAGCCCTGATTATTCAGGGCTTTTTTTATGGGGAATAATCACTGAATCACGATATAAAGACCCAATACACTGCGGCAGCGACCACAAAGCGATAAATGGCGAAAGGCACAAAAGAGATGCGCTTAATCAGTGATAGGAAGGTTTTGATAGCAATCAGCGCGACAACAAATGCAGTGATGAACCCGACAGCAAACATCGGTAAATCACCCCACGTCAGGAAATGCAGGCTTTTATATAAATCTAACCCACTCGCCCCTAGCATCATCGGTACAGCCAAAATAAAGGAGAATTCAGAAGCGGCGTAACGGTTAACGCCAACCAGCATCCCGCCAGAAATAGTGGCACCTGAGCGAGAGAAACCCGGCCACAACGCCAGACACTGGAAGCAACCGATCGCAAAGGCTTGGCGATAAGTAATATCATCCAGCCCAATAGCCTTAGGATTTTTCGGTTTAAACCATTCGGCCACTAGCAACAATATGCCGCCAGCGACGAGTGCATACATCACACTGTGTGGGTTAAACAGTGATTTGATAACATCGTGAAAAACTAACCCTAAACCCACTGCTGGGATCATCGCCAATAAAATATGGCCCAATGTCAGGTGCCCACTGGTTTTCCCTTCGTGAGGGACTTTACCGAAATGAATGCCAATCAGGCCGAACAAGCGCCGCCAGAACACGACGACCACAGCCAAAATCGACCCTAACTGAATAATAACCTCAAAGGTTTTTGCTTTATCGCCGGTAAAGCCCAAAAGCTCGCCGACAATAATCATATGCCCAGTAGATGACACCGGTAGAAACTCAGTAAGCCCTTCCACCACACCCAAAACAAAAGCCACAAACAGCGAATACATATCCGTCATCTACGATACCCAAGCCATGTGAGATCACAAAAAAACGGCAATGCTGCAAACTGTACCGATAAAAACAATATCGGTCGTTAACAAAACAATGCCGTTCAAATTCAATATTGCTTAATTTATCACGCCATACGATGCAATCAGACCACATTATTGATGCTGTGTTGCACTTTTATGTCACGACAGCGAAAAAATATGCTATCTACAGAGCAATGCGTCAGTTGGGCCGTTGGCCGCGCTCAATCACCACGCCGACATTGCGTGCTTGCGCCACAGCTCCCGGTTTACTGACCTTAATTCTCACCCATGGAGAATTAAACTGCTGGAGTAATAGCTCGGCAATCTCTTCAGCCACTCGCTCAACCAACGCGAAACGCTGCGATTCTACGTGTTTTATGATGGTGTCACTGATATCTGCGTAGCTTAGGCAGTCATTGACATCATCACTGACGGCTGCCTTACGATTATCCCAGCCCATTTCGATATCGAACACCAGCTTTTGCTGAATGGTCTGTTCCCAGTCATAAACACCGATAGTGGTTATGACACTGAGTTCCTCAATAAATACGATATCCATCACGTCATTCTCTGTTTTTGTGCCTGCCGGATACCACTTCCAGCCGAATATGCGTATTATCCACTGATGTTGCGATTAAAACGATCATTATTCGACAGGGCGGTGTTATGAGTGCTATCGCGCTTGGCATGATTATCTTCGCGTATTTGTGTGGCTCGATTTCCAGTGCAATCCTGGTCTGCCGGGTTGCCAAGCTACCCGATCCGCGTGAGCATGGCTCCGGCAATCCCGGAGCAACCAACGTACTGCGCATCGGTGGCCGTGCTGCTGCCGCAACAGTACTGATTTTCGATGTACTGAAAGGTATGCTGCCAGTTTGGATTGCTTACCTGCTACACGTTTCGCCACTCTATCTTGGCCTGACCGCCATTGCAGCCTGCCTTGGTCATATTTACCCGGTATTCTTCCACTTTAAAGGTGGCAAAGGTGTTGCCACGGCATTTGGTGCTATTGCGCCTATCGGCTGGGATTTGACCGGCCTAATGACCGGCACTTGGCTGTTAACCGTGTTACTGAGTGGCTACTCATCTTTAGGGGCCATTATCAGCGCCCTGATAGCCCCCTTCTACGTCTGGTGGTTCAAACCCCAATTTACCTTCCCGGTCGCCATGCTTTCCTGCCTGATTTTGATGCGTCACCACGATAATATCCAACGTTTATGGCGCGGCAAAGAGAGTAAAATCTGGGATAAACTCAGAAAGAAAAAGCAGAAAACCCCTGCCGAAGAAGCCGCAGAGTTAGAAGAGAAAGAAGATTAATTTATTGAATTACTTCACCACCCCGCCAAAGTCAGAATGGCTAAGCAGGAGCGAGGCAAGGCGCAAAGGAATGAAAAAACGCAGTGGACTTATGGTCCATGAGTATTTTGAATGACTGCGGCAACACAGCCGCAGCCCCCCGCCAAAGTCAGAATGGCTAAGCGGGAGCGAGGCAAGGCGCAAAGGAATGAAAAAACGCAGTGGACTTATGGTCCATGAGTATTTTGAATGACTGCGGCAACACAGCCGCAGCCCCCCGCCAAAGTCAGAATGGCTAAGCGGGAGCGAGGCAAGGCGCAAAGGAATGAAAAAACGCAGTGGACTTATGGTCCATGAGTATTTTGAATGACTGCGGCAACACAGCCGCAGCCCCCCGCCAAAGTCAGAATGGCTAAGCGGGAGCGAGGCAAGGCGCAAAGGAATGAAAAAACGCAGTGGACTTATGGTCCATGAGTATTTTGAATGACTGCGGCAACACAGCCGCAGCCCCGCTTAGCCTTTCTGATCAGACTTTCGGTAACTCACTCAACGGCCAGCGCGGTCTCACCGACACCGCCAACTCGCTATTCACACCGCTTTTCAGCCGAATCAGCCCCGCATAAGCGATCATCGCGCCATTATCGGTGCAAAATTCAGGCCGTGCGTAAAAGACTTCACCGCCACGCTTTTGCATCATTTCTGCCAATTTTGAGCGCAAGGTACGGTTAGCGCTCACGCCGCCGGCAATCACTAAACGTTTAAAACCGGTTTGATCCAGTGCGCGTTTGGATTTGATTGCCAACGTATCAACGACTGCATCTTCAAACGCGCGGGCAATATCAGCGCGTGTCTGATCATCGTCACCATTCGCTCGAATAGTATTCGCCGCAAAGGTTTTCAGGCCAGAAAAACTGAAATCCAGCCCTGGGCGATCAGTCATTGGGCGCGGGAAAGTAAATCGCCCAGCGATCCCCTGTTGTGCCATACGCGATAACATCGGCCCGCCAGGATAATCCAACCCTAATAATTTAGCTGTTTTATCAAAGGCTTCACCTGCTGCATCATCGACAGACTCCCCCAACAACAGATACTCACCAATACCCGTCACACTGATTAGTTGTGTGTGACCACCAGATACCAGTAGCGCAACAAACGGGAACTCTGGTGCATTATCTTCCAACATCGGCGCCAGCAAGTGGCCTTCCATGTGATGGACGGGCACAGCGGGGACGCCCCAAGCAAAAGCTAATGCGCGGCCAACGGTCGCTCCTACCAGCAATGCGCCAACCAAACCCGGACCTGCGGTATATGCCACACCATCAATGTCCTTGGCGCTAAGATTGGCTTCTTTCAATGCAGCTTGAATCAATGGCACAGTTTTGCGCACATGATCACGGGAAGCCAGCTCTGGCACTACGCCACCATAATCAGCATGCAATTTAACCTGACTGTACAGTTGGTTAGCCAGCAGACCGGTTTCATCGTCATACACTGCAATTCCGGTTTCATCGCAGGACGTTTCTATACCCAAAACTCGCATTACATTTCCCATCATTCACGTGCGGCCGACAGTTTAGCATAACCGTGTCTCACGTCATGATTTCTGATCCTAAATTGAACAGAAAAGCGGCATTTTGGCACGCCAATAACGTGAATGTTGTTGATAGTTGTCGCATTTGAAAAGAATGTTGATAAATTCGCTCAATGGCCCTGTTTAGTATATAATCAGCGGCCGTCGCACTCTCGGCACCAACTTTCTTGTAAAGAACGGGGGCGACATCACAGGGGCGTGCCTGTTTCAATTTGCTGTGGTGCTTTACAAAGCAGCATCCATTGAAGTAAAATTCCGCACCATTTTGAGAAGGCTGGCGATTGGCCAGCAGCAAACCGATTTCTATTGAGGTGAGAGGCACATGCCGGTAATTAAAGTACGTGAAAACGAGCCGTTCGACGTAGCTCTTCGTCGTTTCAAACGTTCCTGCGAAAAAGCAGGTGTTTTAGCTGAAGTTCGTCGTCGTGAGTTCTATGAAAAACCGACTACCGAACGTAAACGCGCTAAAGCTTCTGCTGTAAAACGTCACGCGAAGAAATTGGCTCGCGAAAACGCACGCCGCACTCGTCTGTATTAATTCTTCGGGGGTAACCCCACCGCGTCATTTTTTATGTTCTAAGAATGCGCAGATCGAGTAGTTGCATACGAAGGCCGTGCTTTCCGAAAGGAATGCGCGGCTTGTTCTCGTTTATGGACTGACCGAATAGGGGCTTATGGCTGGACGAATTCCACGTGTATTTATCAATGACTTGCTGGCTCGTACCGACATCGTCGATCTTATCGATGCCCGGGTAAAGCTGAAGAAGCAGGGCAAAAATTATCACGCGTGCTGTCCGTTCCATCATGAGAAAACACCCTCATTTACCGTTAACGGCGAAAAGCAGTTTTACCACTGTTTCGGCTGTGGCGCTCATGGTAATGCTGTTGATTTTTTGATGAATTACGATCGACTGGAATTTGTCGAAAGTATTGAAGAATTAGCCACCATGCACGGGCTGGAAGTGCCTTACGAGGCAGGAACCGGCACCACCCAGATCGAACGTCACCAACGACAAAGTCTTTATCAACTGATGGAAAGCCTAAGTGCATTCTATCAACAATCACTCAAGGGCCAGAACGCCAATCAGGCACGCGAATATCTTAAACATCGCGGTTTGAGTGAAGAAATCATTCAACATTTTGCTATCGGTTTTGCCCCCCCAGGTTGGGACAATGCCTTAAAACGTTTTGGTCGTGATGGCGAAAGCCGCACTGCGCTGAACGATGCAGGGATGTTGGTGACTAATGATACAGGGCGAACTTACGATCGTTTTCGTGAGCGCGTCATGTTCCCTATCCGCGATAAACGCGGGCGTGTTATCGCTTTTGGTGGGCGAATTCTGGGTGACGGAGTGCCGAAATACCTCAACTCCCCGGAAACAGAAATTTTTCATAAGGGCCGACAATTATACGGCTTGTATGAAGCGCAAGTGAACCACCCCAACCCAACCCGCTTACTCGTGGTTGAAGGTTATATGGATGTGGTGGCACTGGCGCAATTTGGTATTGATTACGCTGTTGCCTCACTGGGTACAGCAACGACCGCGGAGCATATTCAGTTATTATTCCGCGCGACGGATAACGTCATTTGTTGCTATGACGGTGATCGGGCAGGTAGAGATGCAGCCTGGCGCGCATTGGAGACGGCACTGCCCTATCTCAATGATGGACGTCAGTTACGCTTTATGTTTTTACCTGATGGCGAAGATCCCGATACTCTGGTACGTAAAGAAGGAAAAAATGCATTTGAACAACGGATGGAGGAGGCGCAGCCACTCTCAACCTTCTTGTTCGAAACATTGATGCCGCAGGTTGATTTGAGTAGCCCAGATGGGCGCGCCAAATTAAGTACTCTGGCACTCCCTCTGATAAGCCAAGTGCCCGGTGAAACCTTGCGTCTTTACCTGCGCCAACAGTTAGGTAGTAAGTTAGGTCTGCTTGATGATAGCCAGCTTGACAAGTTGATGCCGAAGCAGTCTGAAAACATAAATAGCTACCAGCCGCCCCAGCTAAAACGCACAACCATGCGTATACTTATAGGGCTACTGGTACAAAACCCACAACTGGCTACACTTATCCCCTCGTTGCAGGGTGTTGAGCAAGCCAAGTTAGCCGGTTTACCGTTATTTATTGAGTTGGTTGAGACTTGTTTAGCCCAACCGGGGTTAACAACCGGACAGTTATTAGAACTGTACCGTGATAATAAATTCAGCCAACAACTTGAAACTCTCGCAACATGGAACCACATGATTGTTGAGGACATGGTCGAACAGACTTTTGTCGACACGCTAACCAGCCTGTATGACTCCATATTGGAGCAACGTCAGGAAACACTTATAGCGCGTGATCGTACACATGGATTAAACGCCGAAGAACGTAAAGAGCTTTGGTCTTTGAATCTGGCGTTAGCCAGAAAAAAATGAAATACCTAACGGCTTAATTGCCGATAAATGTGGGGGCGAATCCCCACAACATGCCGTCATAGCGGGCAACGGCGACAAAAAAAACAGCCCCAAATGCTATTGTTGGCGGTTTCGCCGACCGACACCAACCCAAATACTCTGAAGTGTGGATACCGTCTTATGGAGCAAAACCCGCAGTCACAGCTGAAGCTACTTGTCACCCGTGGTAAGGAGCAAGGCTATCTGACCTATGCTGAGGTCAATGACCATCTGCCGGAAGATATCGTCGATTCCGATCAGATCGAAGACATCATCCAGATGATTAATGACATGGGCATACAAGTGCTGGAAGAAGCACCTGATGCCGATGATTTAATGCTGGCCGAGAACACCACTGATACCGACGATGACGCGGCTGAAGCTGCTGCACAGGTGTTGTCCAGTGTTGAATCCGAAATCGGGCGTACTACCGACCCGGTGCGTATGTACATGCGCGAGATGGGTACCGTTGAGCTGTTGACACGTGAAGGTGAGATTGATATCGCCAAACGTATCGAAGACGGTATCAATCAGGTTCAGTGTTCAGTTGCTGAATATCCTGAAGCCATTACTTACCTGTTGGAACAATATGACCGCGTTGAAGCGGGTGAATCTCGTCTATCTGACCTGATTACCGGCTTTGTTGATCCAAACGCTGAAGAAGATATTGCACCAACAGCAACTCACGTTGGTTCTGAATTATCCTCTGAAGAGATGGATGACGACGACGACGAAGATGAAGACGACGAAGAAGAAGAAGACGATAACAGCATCGATCCAGAGCTGGCTCGTCAGAAATTCAGCGAATTGCGTGAGCAGTACGAGAACGCGCGCATGGAAATCAAGAAAAACGGTCGTAGCCATGCAAATGCTGCTGCCGAGATTCTAAAACTTTCCGAAGTCTTCAAACAGTTCCGTCTTGTACCGAAGCAGTTTGACTATCTGGTCAATAACATGCGTGCCATGATGGACCGCGTTCGTACCCAAGAACGCATCATCATGAAACTGTGTGTTGAACAGTGCAAAATGCCGAAGAAAAACTTCGTGACACTGTTTGCGAGCAATGAAACCAGCGACACTTGGTTTGCAGCCGCAATCGCTATGGGTAAACCATGGTCTGAGAAACTGAAAGATGTATCGGATGATGTTCAACGTAGCTTGCAGAAACTACGCCAGATCGAAGAAGAAACCGGTCTGACAATTGAGCAAGTAAAAGACATCAACCGCCGTATGTCTATCGGCGAAGCGAAAGCGCGTCGTGCCAAGAAAGAAATGGTTGAGGCTAACCTGCGTCTGGTTATCTCTATTGCAAAAAAATACACCAACCGCGGCCTGCAATTCCTTGATTTAATTCAGGAAGGTAATATCGGGTTGATGAAAGCAGTAGATAAATTTGAATACCGTCGTGGTTATAAGTTCTCAACTTATGCAACTTGGTGGATTCGTCAGGCAATCACCCGCTCTATCGCGGACCAGGCGCGTACCATCCGTATTCCGGTGCATATGATTGAGACAATTAACAAACTCAACCGTATTTCACGCCAGATGCTGCAAGAGATGGGCCGCGAGCCAACGCCGGAAGAGCTGGCTGAGCGTATGCTGATGCCGGAAGACAAGATTCGCAAAGTGCTGAAGATTGCGAAAGAGCCAATCTCAATGGAAACCCCAATCGGTGATGATGAAGATTCACATCTGGGCGATTTCATTGAAGATACCACTTTGGAACTGCCGCTGGACTCTGCAACCTCTGAGAGCCTGCGTTCTGCCACTCACGATGTGTTAGCTGGCCTGACCGCGCGTGAGGCGAAAGTTCTGCGTATGCGCTTTGGTATCGATATGAACACTGACCACACGTTAGAAGAAGTGGGCAAACAGTTCGACGTTACCCGTGAACGTATCCGTCAGATCGAAGCTAAGGCATTGCGTAAACTGCGCCATCCAAGCCGTTCTGAAGTGCTGCGTAGCTTCCTTGACGATTAATCGTCAATTGCAGTGACAAGCACACAAAAAACCCCGGCATGCCGGGGTTTTTCTTTTTAGCCTGATACTGAGTATTTTGGCGATATCCATCTCTCTCTACCCATTAAGCCCGTAAAAAACCTTAATTTTGTGCATAAAACACCCATCTGATTCTTCAGCTCTAGACCGCAGGATAAAAACTACCGTATAATCAGCGCCCAAGTCTGGCCCCTTAGCTCAGTTGGTTAGAGCACGCGACTCATAATCGCTTGGTCACTGGTTCAAGTCCAGTAGGGGCCACCAAATAAAACAAGGAGTTAGATGAGAAATCGTCTGACTCCTTTTTCGTTTTATATGAATCGGGTCAGGTAATGGGTCAGGTAAGGAATTACCTCCTTGCCCTCTTCATCTCGCTGCCAGCATCCCCGGATAGTGCTTCGCCACGATATCATTCATCTTTTCTGTCAGATCACCCCGCTTAAAAGTGATGTGCGCGGTTCCTTTCTGGAAGTAACGTACACTGAAAAAATCATCTTCGTAGACATCCTTCGAAGGGTTGTCCCGAATATGCTCCATCAATCGAGTAGTAACATCACCACGGTTGTCGGGAATCGGTTTACCATCCAGCAGAAATAACATTCGTTCCAGGTCCGCTAATTGATCCCGCCGCCAACCCCAGTTCAAACTAAATCCCCAGCGGCTATGCGTCACCAGATTGTTGACGATTATCTTTTTACCAAAGCTGCAGGGACTATTGGTTTTGTAATCCCATGACAACCCTTTGAAGACATTGATAATGCCACGCTCAAACACATCCATTTTGTTCAGATGTAGCTGCTCAAAAGTACTGAGTATATTTGCCTCGCTGATGGCGGGCAGATCCCCCTCCTCCAGGTTCTTATGCCACTGGTCACGGGCCTGAGCATCCATCAAGGCCATCATGCCAGACTTCAACATCAAGTCTCGCCAGATACTACGGTCAATATTGCGGGTAACGGCAGGCAGCGCTTTATCTACCTTTTCGGTCATCCAGCTATCGTAACGGTGCCCGGCCTTCATCGCCCAGTCTTGCGCTGTGCCACCGCCAATTTCTGAGGTTAGCCGTGAAATCGAATCAAGCTGCTGAATAAGTTGTTCTATCTGTTTCAGTGCGGCATCGCGGCCAGTGACCACACGTTCGATATTGGTCGAAAGGATAAGTTCGTTGTGATCTGTTAACACGTCGGGTTCTGTTTGCATCATTAATCGTCCATAAAAGCAAACACGCCTGCCGGAAGTGGCAGGCGCATTATGCAATTAATAGAAAGAGAGGAAAGTGCAGAGGTAAAAATCAGGAATGAGGCTCGAAGAATTTATGTATTCATCAGCCCGGTAGCGCGTCTGGCTCTGAGAATATCTGTAGCTGTCAGGAACGGTGTCTGCTCCTGCCAGGTAAATCCTTTGCGATCAGCGCGCACCAGCTCGTAGCGTTCCACCAAGAAATTCACTGCATCAGCAAGCGTTATTCCCGCTTCGATATGTTCCTGAATGGCCGCGTCCTCATGGAATGGCGTGTCGTTAAGTGTCAGGCCGTAATGCTGCTCCAGTAGATACGTTAAAAGTTGCTGCCAGACCTGGACGGGAGACAGGCGTGACGAAACCGGCAACGTGGCCGGTACAGTTGAGATTTGCATGAATTGAGTCTCTTAATAAAGGAGGAAAAGATTTGAAGGATTACGATGCAGAGATGATGCTAAAAATCAGGCTTTAACCTGATTTGAGGGATAAATTGCTATATACACATACCCATGACTGCCCAGCGTATCGGCCTCACAGGTCAGCTCGTTACGGTACAGCGTGACGCAGTGCGCGCACCGGGGATTCAACTCACCGGAAAGCAGCATCAATTCCATATGTGCGACAAAATGCGCGAAGGCTTCATCCAGTTGTAGGACCTGCATCTCGCTGAATAAGCCTGTGAATCCTGCCCGGTCTGCCAGAAAATGCAGACGGTTACCTTCCTGCACCAGCCGTGCTCCGAAACTTGGTGTGATATCTCGTTTAAGACCCCAGATTTGGGTCTCGTCTTTATTCATCATTTTATTCTTGTTAAATATGGCCATGTTCGGCGAAGGAGAATATTTGCCTGCCGCCGACAATCAGGTGGTCGGGAACCCGGATTTCCACCAGCATCAGCGCCTGTACCAGACGCTGGGTGATGGCTTTGTCTGCCTGGCTCGGAGCAACCTCCCCGGATGGATGGTTATGGGCAAATATCACTGCTGCCGCGTTAAAGTACAGGGCGCGTTTCACCACCTCGCGGGGATGGACTTCAGTGTGACTGATAGTGCCAGTGAATAGCATTTCGTAGGCAAGCAACTGATTCTGGTTATTGAGGTACAGCACGACAAATTCTTCACGCTCAAGAGTTCCCATTTTCAGCCTGAGCCAGTCGCGAGTTGCCTGGGTGGAGGTGAATGCCACACCTGGTTCACGCAGGTGTTGCTCAAGCAGAACCAAGGCTCGCTTAATGGTACGCAGTGCCGGTAACGGCAGTTCAGGTGTAAAAAGAGTGATTTGTTTATCCATAGCAAATCTCCTTAATTAAAGGTGGTAAAGATGGCACTGGATTCGGCACGATAGGCGTGATGGCCGTTTTCGAGGAGGAAGATGGCAATATGATTGCGAATGCATGAGGAAACGAAAACCAGCAATGACCCAGTGACTCACACCCATTCACAGTGTTAAAAATAAAAAATCCCGTAATCTAATGAGGATGCGGGAGGATGCATGGGGATAATATCTATCTGAAAAAAATTAGAAAAATGGATTTGTTCCAAGACCTATTATGAAATTTTTTCTTTCAGATACTTCTCGGATATGATCGTCTGCAGGGTGCCAGAAGCGGAAGTTAACGTATTTGCTTAGGCGGCCAAATAAAAAAAGCAGCTCACCCGGTTGACCCAATCAGCCAAAAATTTATTAATTCAACAAAGCCCTGAACAACCCGCAACGTGAGGTGAAACACGCGCTTAAGCGGCAGTATGGTGGTGATGGCCATATCGGAATAGTGTTGCGGGCGATCTTGTGAGGACTGCATGGTGGTGTCATACCGGACCTAAATAGCGGATTGTCAAGCAAGAATGTGAGTGAATCGCGATGGGGCTGTAACTATAGCGAAATCGGAAAGAAATATTTAGAATGATGGGTAAGACCTCCGCTGAGGATTGACAGGAAAAAAATATAAGAATGTTCAGTGCAATCGATAAGCTACTCAAAACTATCCCAGGTCTGACAGGACGTGAAATTGCCAAGCATCTTGATATTGACAAAAAAAAGGTCAACTCCTTTCTGAGCCGAAATAAACATCTATTTCAACAAACCGACGACTTCAAGTGGTATCAGTCAAAAAACAGAGAATTTGAACTTTCTTTTGCTCCTGTATCTTGGATGACCCAAGATCACTTTGAAGACGCACTTAGCGAACGTGGCAATCCTTTTGATGGTACCTATAAATCGGCGGTCATTACTTTTCCCAAAGATTGCTCACTGATGATGGTGACTATTGCCAGGATGCTATCTTTGCTTAACCAGCTTTCGTCCAAAAACATCGCGGTCACCATAGATTTATCGAAAAGTAAAAAAACAAGCTCTTTTCTTAACCGCTCTGGTTTTTTTGATCTACTACATCAGGACATAACAGTCCTTCCATCCAGGCCAGAGCCCGGTAGTTCTGCAGCGGTGAAATACCAAGATAACAGCCATAGCCTTGTTGAATTTGGTGCTATTGAGCTTAATTCAACAGACGCTGAAATCGGCCAACTGATACAAAGATTGGGAAAACGATTCGTTACTGCAGCTTCGAAAGATTACTTTCAGATCATAATGACGGTCTTTAGCGAATTCATTCACAATGTGAAAGAACATAGCGATAGTCGTATTCCCGGGTTTGCAGCTTTGCAGAGTTACAATGGCCAAAGAAAGCACATCCAAACCGTCATTTCAGATAGTGGGGTTGGACTTGTGGCAACGCTGCGCGCAACGCTCAAAGAAAATTATCCTGATTTAGATGCTCAATTCCCTGTCGGATCACCACATTCGGATGTAGAACTCGTTAAGCACGTTTTCTCTAACGGCAGAATCAGTCGCCATGGTCCTAAGGGTGGTAGAGGTTTAGGTTTTGAGAGTTCCCGAAAACAAGCATCCAAAAACGAAGCGCTACTCATCATCAGACAAACAACTTTCAGCATTGAGCAAAGGTACAAAGATGGGAACCTCCTATCATCAGAGGTCAGGAATGATCTGAGTTTGATAAGCGGTACTCATATTTGTTTCGATTTCTTTATTGACACTTCATAAGATATCGGATTAATTTAATCAGATGAAACAGAAATCTCTCATCATCAAGCTCATAGATCTTGTCGGGGATTCTTTTGCATTCGGTAACGAAATGGGAAGAAAGGTCTTCGGTAAGCTACAACAGATAGTGGACGATAATCCTCAGGAGAATGTCTTCGGCATATCACTTGAAGGAATTGAAGCCACAGATGCCTCCTTCCCAAGAGAAAGTGTCATTTCACTGGCAAAGTTACTAAGAGAAGACAAAGGGTTTTATCTCACTCAGGTCATGTCTAAAGACCTGCTTGATAACTGGTCATATGCCGCTACAGCAAAGGACCAACCAATTTTTGTTTATAACAACAGTTATAAAATTATTGGCCCAGCCCTGACTGAGGGGACAATGCAGCTCATTGATTTCATCATGAAAAACGAATTCACGACTACAAGCATGGTGGCATCAGAATTTGATATATCTACTCAAAATGCCAGCGGTAAGCTCAAAAAACTTTACCGTCAAGGGCTTATCCTTGGCAAGAAGGAAGTTGCAGAGTCCGGTGGACATGAGTTTGTCTACGTTCCAATAAAATAAATCTGATAAATCTGCTTGCGTTAATCAGAATCTAGGGTTATCTTCCTGCTTGTTGGTTCGCCAACTTGCACCACCTGGTAAATCTAGTTAACTTTACCAGAAATAATATCAATGGATAACCTACGAGACTGAAATCATGATTACCTCCAATACCCAAAGCAGTAAAGAATGTAAAACAATTGAAATTGCTGATAAAAACCTGCATTTCAAACAGTTCATCGTTGATGACAACACACTCACAGGCAACCAAATCTCAGCTGTCGCGGGTTTCAAGCCGGATCAACTTCCCGTGATCCTGCAGATCCTAGCAAATGGTGCGCTTGAAAGCATAAGCCCTAGCGAACTTGCCCGCTCTGGTGCTGAGAATAATAAATTTATCGTTGTTGAATCGGACCGGGTCTACTTTTTCACCGTTGATGGCGAACGTCTGGAGTGGCCATGTAATCAGATCACAGGGCATACTATTCGTAAGCTTGGCGATGTGGCTGAAGGAAAAAGACTTCTGCTTGAAAAAGAAGATGCTGCTGATGCAGAGATTCAGGACCACCAGTTTGTATCCCTTGAACAAGAAGGCATTGAGCGTTTTATTAGCCGAGATCCGATCTGGAAGCTCAATGTCCAAGGCAAGGAGTATGTTTTTAATACCCCAGTGATCAGTGTCAGGGATGCAGTTGTCAAAGCAGGCCTGAATCCTGATCAAGCCTGGTTTATTTTTTTCAAGGTTCAAGGACAGCCAAAGGTAGAGAAAACCATTGATGATCATCTTGACCTAACCACCCCTGGCATTGAAAAACTGCGTTTGACTCCACGCAATGTTGAAAACGGAGAAGCTACAACCACTCTCCGTTACGATTTTGGCCTTCTGGAGACTGATGAAAAATACCTTAATGATATGGAGTACCGCTGGGAAACATGTTTTAGCAATCAATCACGCTGGCTCATTATTAACGATTACCTTTTGCCTGAAGGGTACAACCAAAAGAGTATCCAGCTAGCCTTGCTCATCCCTGAAGGCTACCCAATTAGCATGCTGGATATGTTCTACGTTTTTCCACCGCTTAAGCTTACGAATGGTTTGGAGATTCCAGCAACACATATCACGGCGGTAGTTGATCAGAATACATTCCAGGGATGGTCCCGCCATCGCCCTTGGGATCCGGCAACTGATACAGTAATTTCTCAACTGGCAATGGCTAATGGTTGTTTGCTTCAGGAGGTAGACCAGTGAACAAATATACTAATCTGGTCTTACCAGAGCATCTTCATCAACAACTTAAGAATCATCTCTTTCCGGGTGATGGTATGGAGGCTGCGGCAATTTTGCTCTGTAATCGTTATGAAGGAAACCGCCTGAAGCTGCTCGCTAAAGACGTCATTACGGTGCCCTATGATGAATGTAAATCACGCCAAAATGATTTTATATCCTGGCCAGGGCTGTACCTTGAAAGCGCGATTGATGCTGCAGAAGCAGCTTCAATGTCCATTCTACTTGTCCACTCACATCCGGGTGGACTCCTGGATTTTTCGCTGCAAGATGATGAAAGTGATGCTATGACAATTCCCTCTCTTTATCAGGGCGTCACAGCGATCCATGGCTCAGCTATCATGGTACCTGATGGTCGGCTACGGGCTCGCATCTATCCGGAAGGGATACACGCGCAAAACGTAGATCTTGTTAGTGTACCAGGCGATAACATTTGTCTCTGGCGAGCTGATGAAAAAGTTACGCAAAATAAAGTTATAGCGTTTACTTCAGGTATGACCGCCTGCTTTAACCATCTCACCGCAGCGATTATTGGCGTCTCCGGTACCAGTTCAATTGTCGCTGAACAGATAACACGGTTGGGATTTGGCAAAATTTTACTCGTCGATGATGACCATATCGAAGAAAAGAACCTGAACAGGATCCTGAATTCAACTTTGGCAGATGCTTCGCTCAATAAATCAAAGGTTGATATGTTTGCCTGCGCAGTAGCCAAGATTCGTGGAGAGGATGTTGCTGTCCCAATCCATAAGTCTGTATTTTCCAGAGAGGCTGTATTGATGGTTGCTGACGCAGACGTTATTTTTTGCTGTGTGGACAGTTACCAAGGGCGAATGGTTGCAGATCTCATTTCCTCGGCATTCCTTATCCCACTTCTAGATGTCGGGGTCAAAATACCAACTCATATTGAACCGGAAGATGGCAGAAAGATCACTGATGTTAGCGGGAGAATTGACTATGTGAAGCCTGGAGGGACAACACTTTTCGATCGTGAAGTATACACATCAGCCCTGCTTCATCAGGAGATGCTCTCGAAAACACAACCAGCGCTTTATCAAGAGCAACTGGCTCAAGGTTACATAACAGGGATTCAGGAAGAAGCACCGTCAGTTATTACTCTCAACATGCGGGCTGCGTCAGCATGCGTTTCAGAGTTTATTGCCAGATGCTTCCCGTTTCGTGAAGACCCTAACGCTTACTTTGCCCGGACTCGTTTCAGCCTTGCGGGAGCAGATGAGGACTATTATAAGGAGGATTCATTTGTTAAAAGAAGTAATGCCCATCTTGCCGAAGCATGCCGAGAACCTCTGCTTGGCTTTCCTGAACTGAGGGCCACAAAATGAGCTTTATGAAAACTCTCTTATCTGCACTAATACGTGGCGCAGAACCATGGCTTCCTGCAAGACAGCTACTCATTATAGAGGGCGATATGTTACCGGCAAAAATACCGCGGCGGACAGTCATTTTAACGAAAGATGGAGATGAGGATTGGAGTGTCGGTTTCAGATGCCCCTGTGGGTGTGGTTCTGTTATTGAACTATTACTTATTAAAGATGCCACACCACACTGGAGTTACATTGTTGATAAAAATAATAGGCCTTCCCTGTATCCTTCGGTCTGGCTGAAAACAGGATGTGAATCACATTTTTGGCTGAAAAATGGTCGCATATACTGGGCTTAATTTTGATAAATATTAAATTGCCAAATAATTATCGTTATTAACCTAAAAACTTACATTTTTTAAAATTTCATAAACCCCAATGAAGTAATATATTATTTTGTGGCTACTAGTGTTTCTAATTTTTATTTATCTATCGCACACTATGACTGATTACTTTTTAATTAAGTAATCAGTTCTACTTGTTCTTCTTTTGTCATATTTGCAATTAGCCGAGCCAGCTCAGCGAGCTTTTCTCTTTGTAAAATAAATAGTAAGCGTGATCTGCATTCCATTGACTAATACACCACGATTTACGTAATGTATTCATCAGATGTGAAAACAACTGCGAACTTCCGTCCGTCGCTCTTAGCAGACTTTATAACCAGAAGCGGATACATTTACCTGAAGAAAGAAAGTGACAACTGCGCTCGTGGTTTGGAAGTGCCAAGGATGTCGGTGGATACTAAGCGACAAAAAAAGAAAACCCCGGCTGCCGGAGGCAATCAGGATTAGTAATGCCACCAGTGCGGAACGAGCTACTAGTAGAATGTGAATATATTGATTGAATTTCATATTCTTCCTTAATGAAAGTTAGCGTGTTTTCTTTTGCTGACTCAGTCGTCGT
Source organism: Yersinia vastinensis (assembly GCF_044905075.1). Classification (NCBI taxonomy): domain Bacteria; kingdom Pseudomonadati; phylum Pseudomonadota; class Gammaproteobacteria; order Enterobacterales; family Yersiniaceae; genus Yersinia; species Yersinia vastinensis. The sequence continues at coordinate 577,924 of NZ_CP173260.1, read as the reverse complement.
TGGCGACGAAACTAGCTCAGACATCACACGCCCTTAATGCAAAAAAAAACCTGTTGCGTGAGCAACAGGGGTTGTGTTTATTTTGTGTCGATAGAGGCATCAGTAACCAGTTTTAACCTTGTACATCAATAGTGTTTTGCTGCCCCGGACAATCTTCACATACAGAGCATTATCTTCCGCACTGCGTACAAAACTGGCCTGCACATCGCCCTTACAGTCACCACCGTCGTAAGGAATGTTGACACCGGTCTGGCGCACCAGGTCGATAACCCCGAAGCTTAAGTCCTCACAGGCCGGACCCGGCAGGTCCTGAATCAGGGCAAATTTATGGTCGTCGCTGACACCGGTCAGTGAGCACATGGAGGTGTTTATGTCGTTCCCCTGGCACCAGTATTCCTGGCCGGGATTGTCTTTATCCATCAGGCTTGCCGGAAGCTGCGCGGCACCGGTACTGAAGGTGGCGAGTGACAGAATGAGAGCGGGTATGGTTGATGTGATAATTCTTAACATGGCATTCTTCCTGAATTAATGGGTGTCGTATTACACCCGATATATTTGCCAGGCATCTGGTGTGATTTAAAACGCCTGTAACCAGACTCTCAGCAGTTACCGGTACGGCGGCACAGTTCAGCCATGCTCTGCTTCGCCACCCACTGCTGCAGTTCGCGGTCTTTTTGAGAGCGCTTAGCCGCCAGCGCGGCCTGTTGTTTTGGATTGACGCAATTATCAGGCACGACCAGCAGGGCTTTAGGTACGTAGGTAGACCGGGCATGATTCAACGCTTCTGTTGGATTATCTGTACCACCCGATCTCTGTTGCGCCTCGTCCAGCAGCGAGGTCTGGGTATCAATCAGAGTGAACCCACACACCTTACCCTCGCCCTGGTACACGGATGTCAAATCGGCGGGGGAACCACTGGCCGTTTTGAGTGTAAGTTTGCGTACCGTTTTGGTGTTTTTGTCAGCGACAAAATAGCCTCCGTTGTATCCCATCCGCAGCAGAAACTGCCGGGTCCAGGGGTAATTATCAATGACTCTGGCACCGTAGAGCGCATTGCTGAGAGTGTGATTGTCCAGACCATCGGCTGATTTCCAGCCGTCAGCTTGCATGTATTGCCAGGCCTTAACAGTCCCTACGACATTTTCAGCGGCTACTGGCAAAACAGCACCCGCACACAGGCTGAGCACCAGTGCCGTGGTAGTAAGTAATTTCATATTTGTTCCTTTTGAGGTGAAAACCCGTCGTCACTGACAACGAGCAGTGAGTGGAAAGTCTGAAAGTGAGGTAATACCCGAAGAAAATCGGGATGTGACAGCAGGTTACGCACCCGAATATCCGGCACGAACAGTGCCGGGTGGAAGGTTACCGTGTGAATCTCGCCCAGCGGGAAAACCGTTATATGCCCCCCGAGCTCACCGGTCAGATACCAGCAGCCGTCGCTGCACACCAGGCGGTAAGGAGCCAGGCCGGAGTAACGACCGCCATCTGCCAGCAGCGTCACCCGACGGTGTTCAGTGATAGCGCGAACCAGTCGCGTAAACACTTCAGGCCGTGCCAGTGCCCGGGAGGTAGCGCTGTGCCAGATAAGGCAGGGAGATTCGCTGGCACTCAACAGAGAGGTAACCAGCTGATTGTCCATATCTGGAAAGAGCGCCTCCACGCCGGAGTGGCGGACGAAGGTCTGCACCGCCAGTTCCCGCTGGCGACTACCAGACAGCAGGCAGCACTGCCCGTCACGGAACTCCAGGTCGAGATAGGTCAGCCGCTCGCGAAAATCCCGACGTAGCGTGCGTACTGACACGCCGAACTCGGTAGCCAGCTTCTGCATAATCAGCGTTTCTCCCGCCACAAGACGGCTGATAATCAGCGACAAGCGGACCGCAAGGCGCTCATGGCGGCGCTCAGTCTGAGACATGAGATGCGTTCTCCATCCTGTTAATAGACTGAAAATTAAGTGATTAGTGTAACGAGAGGGCCGGACAGGATATGGACAGCAGAAGCAGTATTTTTTCAGCAGGCTGAATGCAATCAGAATGCGGCTTCGTGTCCAGTCAGAAGAAACATTGCCTGTAAATTGAGCAATGAACGGACAGGTGATGTCCGCATTAACCCGGAGCTAGTATTTGTCTGTCTGAAACCCGCTGAGCATCGTTTCTGCCATCACCCACAGCGCACGGTTAAGCTTCACATCGCCATCGATACCGCGCACGGCACGGGTATGCGTTCGCCCGCCTTTTACACTACGTCCGCTAAGCCCGCCTTTTATCAGGTTTTCCTGAATACGCTGGTAGGTGGTCCACAGGTCATTACTCTCATCCTGCCAGCGCCGAGGTGAAAGTACCTGAGGTGCTGTCACCGGCTGGTGGTCCTCACCGAAACGGTATGTCAGTGCAGCCTGTGCCAGAGCCTGTTGTGCAGGTGGTGGCAGCATCAGCGACTGCATTGCATCGCGCTTTTCCTCTACTTGGTCAAAAATTCCCAGTACCTCATACGCCCCTTCAATCACCTGACTCACCACGTCTCCCTTGTGCGGAACGCGCACCTCGCCAAACGTCTCTCCACAAATCAGCCCATTCTGGCAAACCTGGCGAAACAACCCTGGCAGCATCTGGTAAGAACTGGAGCCATCGTGGGAATTCAGCAGAATGATTTCCGGCACCTGCTTGCCGGTGATTTGTCCTTCACGGCGCAGGCGCAACATGTGCTTGGTATGCTCGCGACGTTCCGGGTCACGAACCCGAGTCTGACAGGCAAAGAACGGCTGAAAGCCTTCACGTTGCAGGCTGTCGAGAAGAGTAATGGTCGGAATGTAGGTGTATCGCTCGCTGCGGGATTCGTGTTTATTCTCGCTAAAAACACTCGGTACCGCGCGAAACAACTCTTCACTAGTTAAAGGGCGATCACGACGGATAACATTAGCTGCGCCAAAGCGCGAAGCCAGACGGATCATAAGCAGACTCCTTACGGAAATTAAATAAAGGAAAGCTCTGTCGCACAGGCGTGCAGAGTTCAGGGAATAGCAAAGAGTTGAAGAAAATTCAGAAGAAGAAACTCCAGACGGCACGGGCGACAGATACTACCGTATCGCGTACAGTCTGAATGATGGTCCGAACCGGGGCCGGTATCAGTGGTATAGCGCTTACTGCGTCCAGCACCGAGCCTACCGTTTCCCCAAAATCGTCACAGGCTTTTTTATTAACGGCATCGGTACGAAGTGGCGCACTGAGTTGTACCGCCACGGGGCTACTGGCCTCACGGGGAAGACTGCGAATCATCCGCTCTGCCATCACCCGTAGCCCCCACTGCAGACGGACCGACACGGCACACACCGGATGCACGGGCTGGAACAACTCATGCAATAGGCAGATTTTACGGCTGATGTTTTGTTTCTGTTCTGTGGATAATCGTTCTCCTCTGCTGGTGGGCTCAGCCTTGTCCGACTGGCTGATAACAAACAGCACCTTATGCCGGTATGCCTCGCCAATCACCTTGTGATAAAAGTGCTCATCCACTGCCAGCGCCCGGTCATCAGCCTTGATCAACCACAGTACCAAGTCGAGGCGAGGAAGCTGTTCACGGTAAAGAGCAGCATATTCGGTATCACGTGCGCCACTTTCCCCGACTCCAGGCAAATCCATCAGTGTCATAAACCGCCCTCCAACCTGAAAACGAAAACGCAGGGGTTCACGGGTACATGCCACCACATCGCTGACCGGCGATACCTCACCGGCAAACAGGGCATTACATAATGACGATTTTCCCGCTCCGGTTTTGCCCATAATGCCGATCATTGGTTCATAACTGGTTAACTGGCTTACCTGGAGCAAAATGCGTTCAGAAACCCATTGCGGCAAGCCAGAAAGTGAGTTCTGCAACGGCTGCAGACCTTCAGAATTGTTCATCACTTCTCCTATGAAAAATAAAACAAAAACGGCAGAACCGTGAGGTTCTGCCGTTAATCGGGTATGTTCAGAAGAATGATATATATCCGAAGATTTTTTTAATGCACACAGGTGTTGGAATTGGTAGAACTTTTCAGAGCCTGCGAAGCCGTGTGCAGGAAAAAGGCATTATCTAACTTGATTATATATACAGTCGATAAGAACAAATTGCGATAAAATCGCATCAATAGCCGTAACCAAAAATCAATAACAGGATAAAAATGACTAGTCTTCAACAACGTGCAGAACTACACCGTCAAATCTGGGCAATTGCCAATGATGTCCGGGGGTCGGTCGATGGTTGGGATTTCAAACAATACGTCCTTGGTGCGCTCTTCTATCGCTTTATCAGTGAAAACTTTTCCAGCTACATTGAGGCCGGTGACGATAGCGTCCACTATGCTGCACTGGATGACAGCATTATTACCGATGACATCAAAGATGATGCCATCAAAACCAAAGGCTATTTCATTTACCCGAGCCAGCTGTTCTGCAATGTTGCCGCTAAAGCGAATACCAACGACAGGCTGAACGCTGATTTAAACAGTATCTTCGTCGCTATTGAAAGCTCAGCCTACGGCTATCCGTCTGAAGCTGACATTAAAGGCCTGTTTGCCGATTTTGATACCACCAGCAACCGTCTGGGTAATACCGTTAAAGATAAAAACACCCGCCTTGCCGCCGTGCTGAAAGGCGTTGAAGGTTTAAAGCTCGGTGACTTTAACGAACATCAGATTGACCTGTTCGGTGATGCGTATGAATTCCTGATTTCCAACTATGCTGCTAATGCCGGTAAATCAGGTGGCGAATTCTTTACGCCACAGCACGTTTCAAAACTGATTGCTCAACTGGCAATGCACGGTCAGACCCACGTCAATAAAATCTACGACCCAGCAGCAGGTTCGGGTTCCCTGCTGTTACAGGCGAAAAAACACTTTGATAACCATATCATTGAAGAAGGCTTTTTTGGTCAGGAGATAAACCATACGACGTTTAACCTGGCGCGTATGAACATGTTTCTGCACAACATCAACTATGACAAATTTGACATCAAGCTGGGTGATACCCTTAAAGAGCCACATTTTAGTGATGAAAAGCCGTTTGATGCTATTGTCTCTAATCCACCGTATTCGGTGAAATGGATTGGCAGTGATGATCCGACGCTAATAAACGATGAACGCTTTGCTCCGGCGGGCGTTTTGGCCCCGAAATCTAAAGCCGACTTCGCTTTTGTACTTCATGCGCTGAACTATCTCTCAGCGAAAGGACGTGCGGCGATTGTTTGCTTCCCGGGTATTTTCTATCGTAGTGGTGCTGAGCAAAAAATTCGTCAGTATCTGGTCGATAACAACTATGTTGAGACGGTGATTTCACTCGCGCCAAATCTGTTCTTCGGCACTACCATTGCCGTTAATATTCTGGTGCTGTCAAAGCACAAAAAAGATACCAGCGTACAGTTTATTGATGCCAGTGGCCTGTTTAAGAAAGAGACCAATAACAATATCCTGACCGATGCGCATATCAAACAGATTATGCAGGCCTTTGACAGCAAGGCAGACACCGCCCATCTGGCGAAATCTGTGCCGCTTGAGACCATCGCCGCGAATGACTACAACCTGTCGGTCAGCAGCTATGTTGAAGCGAAAGATACTCGTGAAGTCGTGGACATCACCAAACTGAATGCCGAGCTAAAAACTACCGTTGCCAGAATCGACCAGCTACGCACAGATATTGATGCCATTGTTGCAGAAATTGAAGACAGTGAGGCGCAAGCATGAGCGAGCTAAAGTATCTGGAAAAATTACTGGATGGGGCTGACGTTGAGTGGACGCCACTGAATAATGTTTTCGACATTTTTGCCGGGGGTGATGTCCCAAAAGATGCATTATCAGATATTCAAACTGAAGAATTTAATATTCCAATACTATCTAATGGTATTGGTGATAATTCTTTATATGGTTGGACAAACCAAGGGAAAATAAATTCACCTAGCTTAACCATATCAGCCAGAGGAACTATAGGCTGGACAAGTTATCGAGATACACCCTTTTTCCCGGTTGTCCGCCTACTCGTTTTAACACCCAAAACAGAATTAAATTTAAAGTATGCTTACTACTTTATGAAAATGATTGAAGGTGATTACAAAACACCTAAAACGGGAATTCCGCAGCTAACAAAACCAATGTTAAAAGATATTAGAATCCCAATCCCTTGCCCGCACAATCCAGAGAAGTCCCTTGCCATACAGTCTGAAATCGTCCGAATTCTGGATAAATTTACCGCGATTACCGCTGAGCTTACCGCTGAGCTTACCGCTGAGCTTACCGCACGTAAAAAACAGTACAATTACTATCGCGACCAGTTACTTAGTTTCAAAGAGGGGCAGGAAAAACCTCTTTATCTAAAAAAACTGCTGGATGGGGCTGACGTTGAGTGGACGCCACTGAATAATGTTTTCGACATTTTTGCCGGGGGTGATGTCCCAAAAGATGCATTATCAGATATTCAAACTGAAGAATTTAATATTCCAATACTATCTAATGGTATTGGTGATAATTCTTTATATGGTTGGACAAACCAAGGGAAAATAAATTCACCTAGCTTAACCATATCAGCCAGAGGAACTATAGGCTGGACAAGTTATCGAGATACACCCTTTTTCCCGGTTGTCCGCCTACTCGTTTTAACACCCAAAACAGAATTAAATTTAAAGTATGCTTACTACTTTATGAAAATGATTGAAGGTGATTACAAAACACCTAAAACGGGAATTCCGCAGCTAACAAAACCAATGTTAAAAGATATTAGAATCCCAATCCCTTGCCCGCACAATCCAGAAAAGTCCCTCGCAATCCAGTCTGAAATCGTCCAGATTCTGGATAAATTCGACGTACTGACTAGCTCAATCAGCGAAGGTCTTCCACGCGAAATCGAGCTGCGCCAGAAGCAGTACGAATATTATCGAGACATGCTATTTAGCTTCCCGAAGCCGGAAGTGGCAGAGGCATAACATGAGCAAGACACTCTCAGAGATAGCCCAACAACTGAGTTCGCCCAGGAAAACCAAAAAAACTGTCACCAGGGAAGTAGAGCAGATCAAGTCTGTACCAAAGGTACAGTTAATCTACGCTTTCAATGGCACGGGAAAGACTCGTCTTTCTCGGGATTTCAAGCAACTGATTGCGCCCAAAGTCAATGCCGGAGAAGGTGATGATGAAGCTGAACAACCCGAGTTGTCGCGCAAAAAAATCCTCTATTACAATGCCTTCACCGAGGACTTGTTTTACTGGGATAACGATCTGCAAGAAGATGCCGAACCGAAGCTGAAGGTGCAGCCTAATTCCTATACAAACTGGTTGCTGACATTGCTTAAAGATTTGGGACAGGATGGCAATATTGTCCGTTATTTCCAGCACTATTCGAACGACAAGCTAACGCCACACTTCAATATAGATTTTACCGAAGTCACTTTTTCCATGGAGCGCGGCAACGATGAGCGTTCCGCCCATATCAAGTTATCCAAAGGTGAAGAAAGCAACTTCATCTGGAGTGTCTTTTACACCCTACTGGATCAGGTGGTAACAATTCTCAACGTTGCCGACCCGGATGCCCGCGAGAACCGCGCATTTGATCAGCTGGAATATGTGTTCATTGATGATCCCGTCAGCTCCCTTGATGATAACCATTTGATTGAACTGGCGGTTAATCTTGCGGGGCTGATCAAATCCAGCAAATCCGATTTGAAGTTCATTATCACAACGCATAGTCCAATATTTTATAATGTGCTTTTCAATGAGTTGAACGGCAAAGCTTGCTACATGTTGGAGAATTTCGAGGATGGGACATTTGCCCTCATAGAAAAACATGGCGATTCTAATAAGAGTTTTTCCTACCATCTCCACCTAAAGCAAACAATCGAACAGGCAATTGCTGACAACAACGTTGAAAGATATCACTTCACGTTACTGCGCAATCTTTATGAGAAAACAGCCAGTTTTCTGGGCTACCCTAAATGGTCTGAACTCTTGCCTGACGACAAACAGCTTTATCTGAGCAGAATAATCAATTTCACAAGCCACAGCACGCTATCGAATGAAGCCGTTGCAGAGCCAACGCCAGCGGAGAAAGCGACTGTCAAACTGTTGCTCGATCACTTAAAGAACAACTGTGGCTTCTGGCAGCAGGAACAAAAAAATGGTTGATTGCACCAAGCCAATTACTGAATCCAATAACTTCATCATTTTGGATACATACAGCCAAGAATGGAAGATTACCGAGAGCTACCAGAGCGAAGGTGATCTGGAGCGTGAGCTGATTCAGGATTTGGTTAACCAAGGGTATGAATACCTGCCAACCCTGAATAACGCCAGGGCTATGCTGGATAATGTCAGGGAGCAGTTGCAAGCCCTTAATAATGTAGAGTTTCTGGAAGCTGAATGGCGTCGTTTTGTGGAAACCTGGATGGACAAGCCCAGCGATGGCGTTGTCGAAAAGGCTCGTAAGATTCATGACGACTATGTTCATGATTTCGTCTTCGACGATGGCCGTATTCAGAACATTTATCTGCTGGATAGAAAAAATACTCTTCGCAATAAAGTGCAGGTGATCAAGCAGTTCGAGCAAACCGGTACGCACGCCAATCGCTACGATGTCACCATTCTGATCAATGGTTTGCCGCTGGTTCAAATCGAGCTAAAAAAACGCGGCGTAGCAATTCGTGAAGCCTTTAACCAGATACACCGCTACAGCAAGGAAAGCTTTAACGGTGACAACTCCCTATTTAAATACCTGCAACTGTTTGTCATTTCCAACGGCACCGATACCCGCTACTTTGCTAATACAACAAAGCGGGATAAGAACAGTTTCGACTTCACCATGAACTGGGCGAAGTCCGATAACACGCTGATTAAAGATCTAAAGGACTTTACTGCCACTTTTTTCCAGAAGCATACCCTGCTCAATGTGTTGTTTGACTACAGCGTGTTTGACAGCAGCCAGATGTTGCTGGTGATGCGCCCGTATCAGATTGCCGCCACCGAGCGGATTTTATGGAAAATTAACAGCTCCTATAAAGCCAAAAACTGGTCAACCCCGGAAAGCGGCGGTTTTATCTGGCACACCACCGGCTCAGGCAAAACCCTGACCAGTTTTAAGGCCGCACGTCTGGCGACCGAATTGGACTTCATTGATAAGGTCTTTTTTGTTGTCGACCGTAAAGACCTCGATTACCAGACCATGAAGGAGTATCAGCGCTTCTCGCCAGACAGCGTCAATGGTTCTGACAATACTGCAGGCCTTAAAAGGAATCTGGATAAAGACGATAACAAAATTATCGTCACCACAATTCAGAAGCTGAATAATCTGATGAAAGGGGAAGGAGACCTTCCTGTTTACAACAAACAGGTGGTCTTTATTTTTGATGAGTGTCACCGCAGCCAGTTTGGTGAGGCCCAGAAGAACCTGAAAAAGAAATTCAAACGCTTTTATCAGTTTGGTTTCACCGGCACGCCCATTTTCCCGCAAAACGCATTGGGCGCTGAAACCACCGCCAGCGTGTTTGGCCGAGAACTGCATTCTTACGTGATTACCGATGCGATTCGTGATGAGAAAGTGCTGAAATTCAAGGTGGATTATAACGATGTCCGCCCGCAGTTTAAGTCGCTTGAAAACGAAACCGACGACAAGAAACTCACTGCAGCTGAAAACAATCAGGCTTTTCTACATCCGCGCCGTATTGAGGAAATTACCCGCTATATTCTTGCTAATTACCGTCAGAAAACCCATCGTACTTTTCCGGGGGCAAAAGGATTCAACGCCATGTTTGCGGTTAGCAGTGTGGATGCAGCCAAAGCCTATTATGAAGCCTTTAAGCAGTTACAGCAGGGGCCCGACAATCATACTGACACCCGTAAGCCACTTAGGGTAGCGACCATCTATTCATTCGCTGCGAACGAAGAACAAAATGCGGTCGGTGACATTACCGATGAAAGTTTCGATGTCAGTGCCATGAACAGCAGCGCCAAAGAATTTCTTGATGCGGCGATTGACGACTATAACCGTCATTTCAAAACCAATTTCAGTACCGACAGCAATGGCTTCCAGAACTATTATCGTGATTTAGCGCAGCGAGTGAAGAATCAGGATATTGACCTGTTAATTGTCGTGGGCATGTTCTTAACCGGCTTCGATGCCCCAACTCTGAATACCCTGTTTGTGGATAAGAATCTGCGCTATCACGGCCTGATGCAGGCATTCTCACGTACCAACCGCATTTATGATGCCACCAAAACCTTCGGCAATATCGTGACCTTCCGTAATCTGGAACACGCGACGATTGATGCTATCACGCTGTTTGGTGATAAGAATACCAAAAACGTGGTGCTGGAAAAGAGCTACAAAGAGTACATGGAAGGCTTTAGCGATATCGTCACCGGTGAAGCGAAACGTGGTTTTATGACTGTAGTCTCAGAGCTAGAGCACCGGTTCCCTGACCCGGCGAATATTGACAGCGAGAAAGAGAGAAAATCCTTTGTAAAGCTGTTTGGTGAGTATCTGAGAGCCGAAAACATTCTGCAAAACTATGACGAATTTGCCACGCTAAAAGCGCTCCAGAAGATCGATACCAGCAACCTGGAGGCACTCGAAGCCTTCAAGGCCGAGCATTATCTCGATGATGAGAAGCTCGCTGAATTACAGACCATTCGCCTTCCTGCCGAACGCAAGCTTCAGGACTACCGTTCAGCCTACAATGACATCCGCGACTGGCAACGACGCGAAAAGGCAGCGAATGATAAGGATAACTCAACCACCGACTGGGATGATGTGGTGTTTGAGGTGGATTTGTTGAAGTCTCAGGAGATTAACCTGGATTATATCCTCGGTCTGATATTCGAGCATAACAAACAGAACAAGAGCAAAGACGGGCTGACCGAAGAAGTCAGACGTCTTATCCGCTCAAGCCTGGGCAACCGAGCCAAAGAAGGGCTAGTCATTGATTTTATTCAGCAGACGAACCTGGATGAACTGCCAGATAAGGCCGGGATTATTGATGCGTTCTTCGCTTTTGCTCAGCGCGAACAGCAGCGTGAGGCAGACGCATTGATAAAAGAAGAAAACTTGAATGAAGAGGCTACCAAACGCTATATCCGTACGTCCCTGAAACGAGAGTATGCCACCGAAAATGGTACTGAGCTAAACGAGACGTTACCAAAACTCAGCCCGTTAAACCCGCAATATAAAACGAAAAAGCAGTCAGTGTTCCAGAAAATCGTCGCATTCATTGAGAAATTTAAAGGGGTGGGTGGGCAGATTTAGTCGTAACCGCATGGGAGAGCTTAGATATGCCGCTTTCATCAAACCGACCTGAACACTAAAGATTCTCGGACGCAAGAGGGTACGGGCATGGGTCTATGACCTGCACGGGATGTAATTGATATAATTATCAATGGGATGTGATTTTTTAATAGTTTCTGACTATGAACATCGTATAGGGATTTCCATGAGTGAAATAGATATCCAGGGTGATGAGGCTCTGGTTACACTGCTGCTGAACGCGGATAAAGGCGATATTGATCTGCTGATCGATTACATCACCAACACTGGCAAATTTGGTTTTTCAATGTCAGACAGCGTGAAGACCGTATTGCAGGACGCCAAGCGCCACGATGTGCCCGATGAGGAAACTCTGCGCCTGCTTGTGCGTGAGTTACAGCATTTTGGTGGTAATACCTTCGTAAATCTGTTTCGCCGTAACGGTGTCGGCTATAACGAAATTGTGGATGACGTTGCCAGCCATCTGAAGATTAAAGCCCCAACCTCTTCCACTGTAGAAGAAAAAGAAGCGCTGATCATTGACGGTGTCTTTACCTCATCATGGAAAAAAATGTCGGATGATGAACGCGGCCAGATTCTGCGAGATATGGGCATAAGCCCATCTGTCAGCATGGATAAATTATCCAGAATGGATATGCCCGTCTGGCAGAGAGCAGCATTAGTTGCCAATGGTCTTGCCGAAACTACAGCAGGCAAAGCCCTGCCATTGATTGCAGGGCTTGGGATCGGGCGTGTTTTGGGAGTTCTTACGGGGCCGGTTGGTCTGGCTATTACCGGTCTGTATACAGCCTATGACATCTCAAACCCGGCATTTCGAGTGACCCTGCCCTGCGTAGTGCAGATTGCCTGGATTCGTTTAAAAAACTCCCGCAAGTTCCGACTTGCCACCCAATCATCACCAGCCACGATGCCTGCTCTCACATACGATCAACGCTGGGGTTTTGGGCAGGATATTAACCAACCTGCGCTTACGGTTTCGACAATTCCACCTTCGGAACTTATCAGCACAGAAGCGATGCAGGAACAGGATATTACAGGTATTTCACGCCTGAGCCCGCTGTTGCAAACGTTGCCCTCACTGGTTACATCTCTACATGTTGCCAGCCATCAATATATGGAAGTCATCATTAATGGCCCTCTGGCGAATGTAAAAGATGGCCCAGGTTTTCGTGGATTCAGCCTGGGAGAAAAAGGTATTAAGGAACATGCCGTTCTGCTTAATCCTGACAAACTCAATCAACTTGTTAACGCTGGTATGTTGTTGAATGTTGCTTCTGCTGTGTTGGCGCAAAAACATCTGGCAGATATCAGCAAGAAATTGACGGAAATTGTTGAGGCAGTGCGTGAGGTTTCTGCGTTCCAAAACAATGCACGTAAGTCAGAGATCATTGGAGCTATACAGTATTTGCAGCAAATTACCCCCTTGGTACTAGAGGGGCAATGCTCACCCGCAATACGCCAAAAACTGGAAGATATTGAAGTCCAGTTTTCCGCCCTGCAGGCACACTTACTGACTGATATTACTGCTGCTGGCGACAAAGTGTCGGCGCTTAAAGACCGTGGGCTCTTTGGCAGTACGGAAATTACGAACAAGATCCAAACCCAGCAAAGGATCCTTGATGAACGAATCCATGAATGGGACCTGGCAATTAAGGTTCGTGTGCAAGCATTGCATCTTCTGACTCATACCGAAGGGGATACAACACTCGTCAAGCACCGCCAACAAACTATTGTTCATAACAATCAGCAGTTCGAAAGTGTTATTGACAAAGTTGAGCGTCAGTTTCACCAGCGGATACAAGGCATAAGCGCATTGACGGAACAGAGCAATACTACCAATGCCAATAAAGTATTACTGCGGAAATGGACGACTACCACGTTAATGCAGCAAAAGATGGCTATTGAAGAAGCCCATTTGTCGTTCACGCAATTCCAACAAGGATTGTTGGCTGAGCAACCGCAATCTGCACGATTACTGGTAGAAATGCAGGATGGGAAACCGGTGAAATGTTTTGAATTGCCGCTTGTGTAAGCAAGACGTCTTCTTCTGAATGAGTAATCGAATGGACTATCACAATTCTTCACTGGTTGAGTGGCTACCGGAATTTTTTCACCAATGGCCGAAAAACATTGAGTTGACCAGAGAAAAAAATAGAACAATCAATATTAATACAGCAGAGCTAACTGAGTTTTTAAGCCAGCTCTTTGAGCCACTGAAAGTTGTTCAGCATCGCTCTTTATCTTTTGATCCCTGGGAAGTAGCAGGCCTTGGGCGTAAAGAAGTTCGTAACACAACAGTTCTTGCCTGGCTTCTTGATCCCGAGGGAACTCATGGCTTCGGGAGACTACCTTTACAGGCATTCCTGCGGGCAATACGACACAACAGGAATGATATCCCTGAAGATTATCTTCACTACTGCCGGGTACAAGTTGAAACGAATCCTACTGGCGATAATACCAATCGTGTTGATGTAGAAATCGATGCGGATAACTTTTTTCTGCTTATCGAGGTGAAAATTGATGCCTGTGAGCAGCCGGAACAAGTCGCCCGATACTGTTCTGATGCCAGATTACGCGCAATGTCACGCCCTTGGGCCGTTATCTTTTTAACGCCTCGTGGCGGAAAGCCGCTGACCTGTGGTTTAGATTTCAAACCAGAGGATGTTCCCTGTATGTCCTGGCGACATCTCGCCATAGCCTTAGAGACTTCATTACAGTCGCATTACAAAGAATTCATTTCTGCCGATAAGCAATCACCTTCGCGTCAAATGGCTGCGCATGCCGCATTTTGCTTTCTTAATCGAGTTCGTACATTTTAATTTAAGGGATTAGACATGAATCCACACAGCGATGCGGAACGTCAGGCTGGTATACTGATTCTTTCGCAACTAAAGATGTTTAACGAAGCTGTTGTTTATTTTGAACAGCATTTAAGCCCAGCCTTCTGGAAAAGCTTTGATCAGTGTGTTGAACGATTTATGAAAGACAACAACTGGATAGGTAAAGCAAATTACGAGCACCAGGACTATTGCTGGCTGGCGCATCCAGCATGGGTCATTGAAGGCGTTAACTGCAAATATTGGTTTGAAAACAGTTCGACAGTTACTGATGGAAATGATTACATTTTAGCTGTCCTGACTGGTACGGGAACCGAGCAGGGGCAGTTTGGTTTTGAGTTTAAATTGAATGCTGGGTATTTTGGTGGAGTCAAAAAGATTGCTAGTTATGCGAGTAATATTCAGCAATCCTACCGTGAGCACCTGCAAACTCTAGGGCTATTGGAACAAGGGAAAGGTAACTATTTCCTACCTATCACGATTGAACCTAATTTACTCACTGAATGCTGGAAAGAGCATGGTGAGTTTCCAGTGGAACATGAAGTATTTTTTCCATTGCAAACAGCTCTTGAGAAGCTACTGCAATCTACAAAAATTCTGGATGCTATATTTTTTACCGAAGCGCAGATTGCGGTAAGTGAATAAGTTTAAATAATTAACGTTATCTGGTTTGATTTGGCCTTTCCCGCATAAGAAAGGCCATTGCAGTAAAAATTATCCCCGACTACACCCGAAACTCCTATCTCCCTCACCAAATACCTTTGTATCGAGCTTGGTCAAATAATCCAGTCGGTCAAGTAACTCATTGTATATGATGTCAAAATCTGGATCATTTACGTTTAGTAAATACCTACAATTCTCTGGAAAGTGAACAAGATCACGGCAATCTTCAAGTTCCAGATCGAGAGCACTATACCAGGCCCTGACTATCAAGTTGCTAAGTGTACCACTATGCTTGAGATGCCCCAGATGGTAGTAAGCATCCTTGTTAAAAAATAAGCAAACGTGGAAATGGCATTTGCCATTCTTTGAGTATTCTCTCACCCAGACATTTCGTACAACATTTTTGTTAACCCTGAATCCAGCAAACTTTCTGCGATGTTCATGCGCTTCTAAAATCGCTTTAAGCGAATCCAGAAAACGTGATATTGCACCTGGTTCAAGATTAGGAAAACAGCATACCGTATCACCATTATCAAAAATTGATGGATAATGAAGATCTATTCTTAATGCCATAGTCCGTGAGAACTGATTAATAGCGTTACTAACTGTCCGAACAATTTTATCCTTGTAGGCAAGGATGTGATCACCATGAGTACCTTGGTAAAGTTCCATAATATATCTCTGGTTTTATTATCCCTGTAAGTGCACAGGGATATATTAGTAATGATTCATTCAGCGTTGTTTATTCGATAGCTCAATCAACTATATATTACCTTTCCTACATTTAAATTAAGACAAAAGCACTCCCCTGCCTACACTGGCAGTTCCAAAATAGCTCTGCAATTAGTTATAACAAGCAAATATCTCGATGATATTTCTTACTTCATTACCTCATTAAATCCCCCAAGCATCCATCGCCTGTATAAAGATAGTTTTTCCTTTTTTAGCAGCCTTTATCTTCCCTTGAGAATAAAGAATGCTTAATAGTTCATTTGCTTTACCGCGGTCCCTGAACCTGTTAGGCCCATACTGCAGTATGGTGTTTTTCCTCATGTATGGTAAAAAATTTTGATTGCAATGTTCTTTTATCCACCAATAAAGCTCATTTGCATCTGTATTGACCGTATCTAGCTCCTGTTGTTTGGAAAATAATTTTATATACTCATCTACGTACCATGCACTTATTTCTATAGCAGCTTCTGCAGCGGTAAGAGATATATCCCCTTCATCACCATTAAAATAGTGTAGTAATGCAGCAATCCTCGCCATATTTTCAGCGATCTTAGATGCATAATCTTTAAAGTCTGAAAGAAATCCGAGTAACCGCATTTCTGTTTCAACTTGATTATAAAATGCAATCCATCTCTGTCCTGCCTCTGGCGAGAAATGCAGGCAAATACGTTCATCTTTGTTTGCGATACTCTCAGTGACGATCTCCATTAATCGCTCATGGAACACAGGCAAATGTTCACTTGAGACAACAGGATTAGTTATTTGTCTATATCCTTGTGTTGAAATGGGACGACAAATAAGTGTACGAGCAAAAAAACCTATACCTTTTGCCACATCCCCTTTTCTTTCAATATACCTATTTATAACTACAGGCTGAACCTGCAGGGAAAATGTCAATCTGGCATTTTTTATTAACCTCTCAGGTGCGTTTTTCCTTTCGACTGAATACGACGCTCCATCCCACATTTTGTTGATAAACGGTAATTCATTTAATGTATAACCATTAAACACTGTGCCTGCTTCGTCTGATATAATGCCAATCGATCGCCAGTCACCACAGAGATACTCTTTTATCGCCGCTGGTGTGGTATCATTAAAAGTCAACTTATATCTGACAGGCTCTACAGGATAACTATCTTGCAGCATACTCAGACTTTCACGTGTAATGGTTGGATCTTTGCCACCACGGATCTCTGACTTAAGTTTTGACATCAAAGCTTTTTCTTCCGCCTTGAAAATCTTTACGTCATACTGCCACTTAATTATTTCCTGTTTATAAAGATCAAATAACCGTTCCTCTAGTTGGTAAATGGGCTTCATTAACAACTTACTTACCGTGCTTTTCCGTTCCCCTGATTCCGCAATTGTCACAATAAAAAGTGATGTTGGGCTCCGCAGATTATTCAATCTACAAACATCAATTCGGTTCTGACAAACAAGAGAAATAACACCAAGCATCTCTGCTGCAACCATGGGAAGTGGTGCCTGAGTTTGTTGCACCACCTCATAGATTGCATGTCCCACTCTTGCAGGGAACTTATGTATGGGGAACTCTCGATCTCCCGACATAAAACCTCATCATTATTTAATGTTAAAAATGCCTCCGGTTGAGTTGCTATTCCGCTATTAATAGTGGAAATAGCAAGATGCATTCCCAACCATTAGAAGAAAAATACAAAAAAATCATGGTTCTTAGCGTTCATTAATCCAGTAGAGTAGATCGCTAAGCAACCACCCGCACGACTTAGCCCCAAGTGATTTGCGTTGAGGAAACCTCCCAGCCTTTTCGAGCTTCCAGGCTGTCGAACGAGAAATCGAAGTGATATACTGTCGCTCTTTTTCCCGCACCAGACGGTCACCTTTCTCACCGTAGACATGCAGAATTTGCAGCCGTTGTTCAGGGGTTGGAATGATAGATGTTGTACTCATACTGCCTCCTTTGTTTCAGTGGGTGCAGCATGAATCAGTGTGAGCGTGGAGAAAAGCTGAAGAGCTCTTGCTAAGGTCTTATTAAGCCTTTAGCAAGAGATGTTTTTTCATTTTACTTTCATTAGGTTAGCAGCCATTTTAGAGGTGAAAATGATACTCCATTTTCTTGGTGATGACCTGGCAAGTTCGTTCAATATTTGAGCTACACCTGATGGTGTCTTAGCAAGATTTTTGCCTTTGCAATAAAGTGTGATTAAGCACGAAGCTATCTTTGAGTGCTGAGGCTGATGTTTGTAAGGTTGATCTCTTTTTTCAGATGTTTCTTCGAGGACTTTTTTTATGGTTGATTGCGTAACTTCAATTCCATTACTTAAAAGAATTGTGCTGACATTTGAATAAGTCACATTTCCATTAATGCTAAAAAGTTCATTAATAAGCAAAACCATTGCAACTCTGTTAATGGGTGGGTCATATTTTTCTATATTATTATCTTCATTAGATGAAAATAAGTCACGCAAAACTTTACATCCAGAATCAGCTATATAAACCGTTTCAAAGGAAACATAAGTATCTTTATTAAAAAGCAAACAATCACGTTCATCCCGACCAAATATTTTAACTTCCCCAGGAATAGTATTCCAAGATTCATTAGCATTTTTGAGACTGTAATTATCCCTTGCTAATCGAGTGGTGCTTGTAGGTTGTAGCCGCCAAAAACCACTAGCATATCCATTGTAAATATATTTAAAAAAAGAACTGCCGCTAAAAACCGGATACTCATTTATTTCAGATTGGTCACAAGGTATGAATGTTCTTACTGCAAACTGAGAGCTATCCTCATGTTGATAAAAGTCTCCTCCTGCTCTGATATCAAAAGTATCATAACGATGTTCTTTTTTATTCGCATAACGAATTATTCGGCAGTATTCTGAACGAAGGTTAACATAGAGACTGATTTTATCATCCAGCCATGTGGATATAA
This sequence comes from Yersinia vastinensis, assembly GCF_044905075.1. Taxonomy (NCBI): domain Bacteria; kingdom Pseudomonadati; phylum Pseudomonadota; class Gammaproteobacteria; order Enterobacterales; family Yersiniaceae; genus Yersinia; species Yersinia vastinensis. The sequence continues at coordinate 559,508 of NZ_CP173260.1, read as the reverse complement.
TATCCTTCAGTCTCACTTTAAATTCTTTCGAGAACTCGTCAGCACGACAAAAAGTATCGGGGATATCAAATTGTTCAGGAATATTAAAAAGCTCAGAAGCATCAAAAAAATCGGAGTTACTTGTCATTTATCGCCACCAATGCATTGACCTTATAAATTACAAAGGATTATATCAAGGTAAAGCGATGAGTCTAAAAGCTATTTAATGACAAGTAAGTATTTTCATCATCTCAAATCAAGAGATGTACAGCGCTACTCTGTAAACGATACAGGCTTTCACCGTGCAATCCCAATTGATGTCAGCCTTGCGGGCTGTCCCTATCCACACTAGAATCAGTGCAATAAAACAAGGTTATCACCATGACAAAAAAATCAGTACACAGCCAGATCACTAAAACTCAAATTTATCGTTCCGTTGCCAGCTCAACCGCAATAGAAACCGGTGTTTCTGTGCAAAAAATTGAGCAGCAACTCAAACAAAATCAGGCACAGGCGAAAGCCGTGGGCCTCGCCCGCTAGTCTGGCAAGATATCGCCCACTAGTTGCATCATGGGGTTGTAGTTCCCTGATACGCCTGCCTGTATTGCCTTGAAGTAAAACGTCTTGTGTTCATCCCATAAGCTGTAATCAAGTAAGCTCTTCCCTGCCAGAACCGACAGCACATCACAAAGCAGCCGCGACAGACGCCCGTTACCTTCTCTGAATGGGTGGATCAAAATAAACTCCACGTGGCATTCAGCCAGATAACTAACCAGCTCCAGACGAGTCAGGGATTTCAGTTCACCAGACCGGGAAAGAAACTGCTTCTCGAAACTATCAAGCAGCAGCGGAATCCTGTCGGCAGCGGCAAACTGGAAACCATCCTTAGTTAAGTTGGCATTACGCAATCTCCCCGCCCAGTCGTACACGTTCCCCAGCCATTGACGATGCCAGCCGCTGATATGGTCAAAAGCCAGCACCGCTGGCGGCTGGCCTTCGATAAATAGCTGTTCATAAAGCATCAGCAGCAAGCCAGACTCAAGCGCCTCCATTTCCTCTTCATCAGTGATCCCCAGCTTATTAGCCAGCACCAAATCCCCAGAGCCCGGCTGATACCTCTCTTCTGCTGAATTAAGCTCATATTTTGCCAAGCTCTCACCTCCGCCCAAACAAGTTCACAACGTTGTTTTCCTGATGTCGCTGATAGTTGTTGACCCGATCTTCCCAGATCTCAAGCGCCCTACGCTTTTCAGTCAGGTAATCATAACGATCATAGTGTTTCGAGCTGACGTCGTTCAAAGCGTGATTCTGGATACGGTCGCGGATCTCTTTGCTGATCCCCGCCTCCCCCATCAACGTTTTACAGGTGCGACGTAAATCTCGCGCCGTGAAAACTTTAAACTCAGGATTAAAGGCCCGGAAATACATGATGGAACGCGCCAGGCTATCAGTACGTACCGGGCGCTCACCGTTGGTTGATAGCGGAAAAATATAGGGACTGTTACTTTCCTTAGTCAGCTCTTTAACGGAGGCTAACTCACTTAAAGCAGATTCAGTCAGCGGGATCAGATGCTCACGCTTGTTTTTCGATACATCAGCTATTACCAGCAACGTCTTTTGTTGCCAATCAATAGCACTCCATTGGCTGGCAATCATTTCAAACGGACGCTGCCCGCCAACGTAAGTACAGAAACGAATTAAGTGTTGCATCAAGGGACCCACTCCTGTCGCCTCGGAGAAATGTTCCATGACAAAACGAAGCTCTTCCAGCGTTAGCCATGTATCACCAACTTTTTCCGCCGAAGACTGCTTCGGAATGGCCGATACCGGGTTAACTTCAAGACCGAACGTAATACCCACGCTGGAATTCATCGGATCGTTATCAGCCTTCAGACCGTAGTTAAATGCCGCCATCAAGTAGGAACGAATTCGGTTCGCATGGACCACCGCATCACGCTGGATAATGCCTGAGAGGATGGTTTTGATCTGCAGAGGTGTTACATCCTTCGCTTTGGTTTCACGAGGGATAACCGTATAGCACTCTTTTTCAAGACGCTTCATGACATCAGCCCAAGTCCGCTTGTTGTCGAGCTTCATCTTGTTAACGTAGCCATACACCAGTTCTTCAAACGATCCTTGAGAACGATGGATCTGCATAATGTGCTGCTCGGCCAAGCGCTGTTGCTCAAACTCTTGCTGGGGCTCTTTTCCTTCAACAAGCCAGGCACCATACTTTTTCGCCAGCTCATTGGCCGTCACCAATTTCATCTCCGGCCAGATGCCCAACTGGATGAACTTCTCTTTCTTCCCTTTCTCAACGTAGTAACGGAAATAAAAAACCTTGCTGCCTGAAGGCTGAACCTTAACGCCAAGTCTGCCGGTGCCACGCTGAGCGCTGTTGCTCCACACGTAGTACGACGTACTTTTTGTCTTCAATCCACGTATAGCAGTCTCGGTAAGATTAGCGGCCATGAGGTTACCTTTCTGAGGATAAGCGTTACCTGACCCAGTGCCCATTTTGGGTCAGGTAATGGGTCAGGTAATGGGTCAGGTAAGGATAGTACAATGGGGAAATGAGAGAACCAATCAGAAACAAAAATAACTTCATAACAGATTGATTATAGACAATTAAAAATACAAACAAAGACAATGACGAACAATTAAAAACATACCAATTTTATGACTCATAATCGCTTGGTCACTGGTTCAAGTCCAGTAGGGGCCACCAAATTTAGAAAGGAGTTAGATGAGCAATCGTCTGACTCCTTTTTTATTTGTTTTGAATCACCGACGATGCTCTGTTTAGAATAAACAACACAAAAAAAGAGGTGCAGTTTTCACTGGCACCTCAAACGTCAAAGAAGAGTGATGGATTTAAGGATAGATTTTATATTTCTCGCGTAGCTTTAAATAATTATTAATGCCGGGTTGCCAGTTGGATTCTAGATAATTTACTGTTTCATCAATGGTCAATTTCCTTTCTGTGGCTTCTTCCATTAATTTAACCAAACTGCGTGTACCGGTTAATTTAGCGAGCCAAAGGGGACGGATTAAAAAGTATTTTTCCTGATAATCCAGATAGTTGGACTCCATTTGTGGTGGGATGACCATTGAATAACCCGCCTCTTTAAATTTGAACCACCATTCAACAAAATAACGTATCGTCGGTTGGATATCGGTTATATCTGTTGCAGAAAATCTCTCGCCACAGACTTCTTTCCCCGCATGCGGCCACCCTGTTTTCTGCTGGTTAATATCAACGTCATAACAGGTATTAATATAAAACTCCTTACTTGGGAACCCTAATTGCTCAAAAGGATAATCCGAGCCTCTCCCCATATTGACACTGGTTGCTTCAAATATTCCCAAAGAAGGATAGAGATGAATAGCCAGATCACTGCGTAAATTGGGCGAAGGTCTCACCGGCAATGAATACGGTGACTCATGTGTATAATTCCCCATGGCGATGACCGTCAAATTCTGAGGAGGAAACTGATAGGCTTTGACACCAAAAGCTTTCCAATGAGTATCATCAAAATGCGTTAGCCATCCCTCATTCACTATCATCTTAGCAAACTCACCCGACGTCAGCCCATGTACCATAGGCACAGGATGCATCCCTATACCCGAGATATTCTCTTCTTCAAGAATTGGTCCGTAGACATGATTACCCAGCGGATTAGGTCTGTCGAACACCATAAACTGCTTATGGTACTTTTGCAGACTTTCCAGCATATGGTGCATAGAAATGGTGTAGGTAAAATAACGGACACCCACATCCTGTAAATCATAAATAACAATATCGACATCAGATAATTGTGCCTCGGTAGGATGTGCACGCACGCGACCATCCTTATCTCGACCATACAACGAAATAATAGGGAGACCGCTCTGTTTATCAATATGATTATCATCGCCTAACCCAGCCTCAGCATTTCCACGTATGCCATGCTCAACAGAGAATAATGTTGTCACAGTGAAATGGTATTTTTTTTGCTCAGATAATAATTTGTCGATGGTATGACGCCCTTCTTTATTAATCGAGCTTTGGTTTACCATTAAGCCAATGCGCTTATTTTTAAGTTGTGGTCCATACACATTTTCCTGATCGATACCTAAAATAATGTCTTGAGTGACCTTGGCATAGCCAACATTTATCATAAATAATGAACACAGACACAATAATGTTTGCAGGAAATATCTCATTCCTTATCTCTCACGATTAATGAATTAATATTCTGATATAGCTTAATTAATATCAGAAGTTATGCCTCAACTCTACCGCCCAGAACCAAAAATTGTTACTGGTCTTATTGTTATTTGTCCAAGTCTGCTCAGGACGATAATAAGTATCTGCAAATATTGAGGTTTGCTTCGTCAGTGGATAAAGCACTTGGAAACCATAGCGGCTACGATTTTTTTCTTTATACAGTGTTTCATGATTATTCGAGTCACGAAAACTCTGTGTCCCCTTGACCAAGGCCAAGCGCGTATAGGGCATCAGTAGTAAACCATTATCAAATTTATAGCGGTAAAGGCCCCATAAGAAATGCTCTTTGTTATAAAGGGTATTTACCAACTGTTCATCAATGTATAAATAGTTGAGCCAAAGTGAGTTTTTCTGGTTAAAAGTGATATTAGCCCCAGCGAAATGCTCATTAATTTGACTCCAATCTCGTTTATAGACTCCGTAATTTCCTTTGGCACGTGCATAATCTAACTTCCGATCTATCAAGCGAAATGAGAGACTGGCGTTAAAACTTAGACTTTCTGAATATTTATAATATGCCTGTGGACGGATCCAAATTTCGTGCCGTTCTTCACCTTTACGAACATCTCCCTTATAGGCAGGATCTGCCAGTACTGGATTATTAATCGAAGGGAAGTGCCAGTTGTCGTTACGATAACCAAGACGTAACTTTGTATTGCCACTTTTACCATCATAAGTAAAAGGAAAAGTTCTGGTGACCCCAGCCTGCCAACGTGTACGGTCATATTCTGGATTATTGTCCAAATATGTTTTTAAGAACTGAACGTCATATAACCATAATGAGTCATTCTGATAGATATACGCACCGACATAAGGTGATGTTGCCATACTTCCTTTGATAAACTTCCAACTTTCGTCACTGTCTATTTCTTGCTCTGCGCCAATATAGGTATCAAAATTCCATGCTTTTTGTCTTAGCTTATCTTGTGCCTCTTTTTTTTCTTGTTCTATTTGTTGGATTCTTTTATTTAACTTAATAATTTCTTGGTCATAGTCAGTTTCAAATTCATCGGCAAATACGGGCATGCACATCGCTATGGCGCTAAGCACCATCAATCCTTTTGCTATATTCATTTTAACCTTCCGTGATATTTATAACATTGTTAATCCATAACCACGTGGATAGAGTATTTGGCTATTATCTGGTGTTCTAATATCAACAGGTAACTTTCCGCGAGGCTCTGCCAACACATCTAACTTACCCTTTGGTCCTTGGAATAATGTTCGTAGTCCGCTGCGAATGTTTGTTTCCAGACTGTTGCGTACGTTATTGGTCACATCAAATCCAGTAATACCATAAATTGCGATATTAGCTTTAACACCAGATAAATAGGCTATGTCGTAAGGATTTCGGCTAGATATCACCACTAGAGGGATATTCTCTTTGTTAGCAGCATCGATAATTCGCTGCGCATTAACAGGATTAAGCTTAAGGTTATAAGTTGCCAAAATAATAAAGTTCTGTCCCTTGATCTGATTTGCTATATCCTCAGAGCTAATATCATCTTTATCCAGTTTGATCACTTGGCTTTTAACATCAAAGGTGACATGAAATTGATTTGCAATATCATGAAGGTGTTTGGTAATTAGCTCATTACGTGGTTTTTCATCAGAAAACACCATTATGCCATTCTGCGGTTTAAGATGATAAGGCAAAACATTATCGTTTTTAATCAGTGTGATAGCCTGTTCAGAGATAAAGTTCTCAATATTTTTATGATTTTCTGAAGCAACAATTTTTTCCGCTATTGCAGTATCATGTGGATCTGGAGAAATACGCTTATTGAGTTTGGTATAAATCACCCGCTGCGCGGCATCATCAATGCGTTGTTTAAGTGCTGGGTCCTTTGCAGATTCAGCCTTCAAATAGCCATAAAGTGCATTAAGTTGTTCAACGCTAGCGCTATTTTTAATTTCCATCGGCATTAATACAATGTCATTCCCCGCCATAATGGCTTGTTTAATAGACCAGTTGCGATCAAAATTGTTGGTAATAGCCCCCATATCCATGGCATCAGTCAGAATTAAACCATTATATTTAAGCTGATTGCGTAAAATATCCGTTAGGATCGGCTTCGATAATGTCGCGGGGGTACCAATTTTCTCGCCTTTAATATTTGTCAGCTGGGTGTTATCAAGTGCCGGTACGACAATATGAGCAGTCATAATGGCATCGGTCACCGGCATAACATCAACAAAGGGTTTTAGCTCTATTTGTTGCCATGCAGCTTTATCAATATTAACAGTTGGTAGCGCAAAGTGAGTATCCGAGGAGACATTGCCATGGCCGGGAAAATGTTTTAGCGAAGTCAGTACATTGGATTTATGAATACCCTGAATATAACTACGTGCTAACTCCCCCACCAGCACCGGATCATCTGAGTAAGAACGGACCCCAATGACAGGATTATTTTGGTTATTATTGACATCAACTACTGGACCAAAGTTAAAATTAAAACCAAGGCTGGATAATTCATAACCATGTACACTCCCGGCTTGTTGCGCCAGTTTTGCTGATCTTGTCGCCCCTAATGCCATATTTCCCGGCATTTCAGTCCCGACTCGTAAACGGGTGACATATCCCCCTTCTTGATCGGTGCTAATAAACAACGGTAAATTACTACGAGCACGCTGTAGATTATTAATGAGCTCAACTGTCTGCGGGGTATCAATTAGATTTTCTCTAAAAAGAATAATTGAGCCTAAATGGTAGTCATGAATTATTTGGCTGACAGTATCATTGATTTCAGTGAAGGGCTTTTTATCACTGCTGTTATCATTACTCCACGAACGAATATCAACCATCAATATTTGCCCAAGTTTTTCATCAAAATTCATTTTAGAGATGACTTTTTCAGCTGATATTTTTGGTGATAACCACATTTCTTTAAGTTGTGAGTCTGGAATAACACCTGCATTTGTGCAGGTGCTAAATAATAGAATCGCGGGTATTATTTTTTTCATTAATTCCTCCGTTATTTACGTTTGCCGGGGGATTTTACTTTTTAGCTCACGCAATAAAGTGATAATTATCACAGTTGATTGATTCACCATTTTTCACTAAAAGGAATATTATTATTCCTTTTTTATAAGTTTATTTCCTAAAGCCTGATACTTAAGGCTCTGGAGCAAGGAATAACTTTTCGACATCAGGAATACTTATTATTATTTTTTTCTCGATATCACTATTTAACAGCCATCCATGACTCATATTGTAGGAAATCTCTTACTAAATGAAAACTGTAAAAATAAAAGCTGGCAATGAGATAGCCTGGATATATCACCTACATTACTGAAAATGCTATTCGTCCCGGCTCGCATATATCAATCATCCAGATTATTTATTGTCATACTTGCGTTCAGTATCAATGGTTTAGCCATTTCTTGTCGCAGTTGCATTAATGCCAGAAAAATCAGATCGGTGAGTGTATTTTGAGCCGTTCGCGAAGAAATCGAAGAGCTTCTCCACTCATTTTCATCAGAAATACTCTCAAGGACATAATCTGCAATTTTAGCCAGCGGAGAGACTTTGCTGCCCGTAATGGCTATTACAGTTGCCCCCTGTGCTTTAGCAACAGTTGCAGCAATTCGCATATCTTTCCTTCTACCGGTGAAAGAGAGGACTATCTGCACATCTTTAGGGGTCAGTGTCAGGGCAGCAGCAATCTGCACATGAAGGTCGGCTTCAACAAGGGTCACTATACCTATCTTCTGTAATTTGTAACTCAGGTCTTTTGCTGTAAGCCCTGATCCCCAAATCCCCACAATCTGTACTCGTGAGGCGGTATTAATCAGAGAGACAACATGCTGGAAAACAGAGAAATTTATCTTGCGAGTTGTCTCCATAATGGAGGCCGTTTTCTCGTGTGCCAGTTTTTGCGCCATCACCATCAGTGAATCTTCTGATGAGATGGAGTTATGTAGCGCTTTATGTGGGTAAGATTTAAATAAATTATTCCGTCCCAATTCCTCGCTAATGGCAAGTTTCAACGCAGGGAACCCTTTCATTCCAATCTTCTGACTAAACTTTACGATGGCTGATTGGCTCACACCAGCATCCTCTGCAAATTGAGAGGAAGAAATGCTGAGGATCGCCTCTGGGTTATCAAGAATATATTTTGCAATTTTTTGCTGATTTTCTGCCAGCTCAGGCAGTAACCAGGTTATTTCATTTAGAATCGACATCAAAAATTTCCCTGTAAAAAACAATAGATTATTCCAGCATCAATACCTTTATTACCTATGCGTAACTGCATAATTATTATGAATTTCATTTTTATATTTGTGGTTTTTTATCTGTGCTTATTCCTCAAATTGCTCATGCTTAGAATAGATTTTGCCGTGATAAACATCACATTTAATAAATAAATAATTCCTTAACATCGCCGATAATTTAAATAAAAGGAAGTCCCAATGAAGATTAATCTAAGCTCAATGGTTACGGAAAGCCGAAACCCCGCTAGTGCTCAAATTGACACTCTTTCAACACTGGATATGCTCGAGATTATCAATAATGAGGATAAAAAAGTCCCTTTTGCGGTAGAAGAAAAACTGCCTGAAATAGCTAAGGCGGTTGATCTTATTGCAGAGGCTTTCGCACAAGGCGGCAGATTAATTTACTGTGGGGCAGGGACTTCTGGGCGATTAGGCATTCTGGATGCCAGTGAATGCCCACCGACTTATGGTACACCACGGGAGATGGTCGTTGGCCTCATTGCTGGCGGAAATACCGCTATTTTACAGGCCGTTGAAAATGCCGAAGACAGTCGTGAAATGGGCGAACAAGACTTGTGCAACCTTAACTTTAATGCCCGTGATGTGCTCGTCGGTATTGCTGCGAGTGGTCGCACACCCTATGTCCTCGGAGCGATGGCTTATGCGCATCGTGTTGGGGCGACGGTTGTGGCCATCTCTTGTAATCAGAATAGCGAAATGAGCAAAGTAGCAGATATCGCCATTGAAGCCCTCGTCGGGCCAGAAGTTGTCACCGGCTCTTCACGAATGAAAGCAGGAACCGCACAGAAATTAATTCTAAACATGCTAACGACTGGCGCCATGATCCGAAGTGGTAAAGTTTATAGCAACCTGATGGTGGATGTTGAGGCAACCAATGCCAAGTTGGTACAACGCCAGATCGACATTGTTGTTCAGGCAACGGAATGTTCCACCGATGAGGCGCAAGACGCACTTAATGAATGCAACCGCCACTGCAAAACAGCCATTATGATGATACTAAGTGGTCTGTCTGCTGAAGATGCGGGAGCGATCCTTAACAAGAATAAAGGATTTATCCGTAAAGCACGGCAGGAGATCAAAGTATAACTATGGCAAAAATAACGGGTTCGACGATAGAACAAATTTTACTCTGCATTGGTGGGCGTCAAAATATCACCGTCTGCGGAAACTGCATGACAAGGTTGCGTCTCACGTTACGAGATCGTCAGCTCATACAATCAGAAAACCTGAAGAAAATCCCCGGAGTCATGGGGGTGGTCAATGGCGACGATCAACTGCAAATTATTCTTGGCCCGGGCAAAGCTCAAACGGCCAGCGAGATGATGAACAAGGTTTTAAGTGCTGAACCACAGCAGGCCAATGGCAGCACTGATGATGTTGATCTACAAGTGCTGGCAAGCCAGACCAAACAACAGATGAAAGCAAAACAGAAAAGTGCTGTTCATAACTTTCTGACCAAATTCGCGACCATCTTTACCCCACTTATCCCGGGCTTCATAGCCGCAGGCTTATTGCTGGGTATAGCAACGCTACTGCAACAAACACTGGTTTTGGAAGGTGTAACCCCATCCTCATGGTTGGTGGGGCTTATTGCTTACATGAAAGTGTTCAGCATCGGGTTATTTACTTTCCTGAGTATCCTCATTGGTTTTAATACTCAGAAAGCTTTTGGTGGGACCGGCGTCAACGGTGCGATTATCGCTTCGTTATTTATTTTACGTTATGTACCAGAAGGGACCGTTGGCTATTACGCTGGGATGGAAAACTTCTTTGGGCTGGTGATTGATCCCCGCGGCAATATTATTGGTGTTCTACTGGCGTGTATGGCGGGTGCATGGATTGAGCGGCAGGTGCGCCGATTTATTCCTGATAATCTGGATATGATCCTCACTTCGACAATCACGCTACTGATTACCGGTGCAATTACCTTTGTGGTCATTATGCCTTTAGGTGGCGAGCTGTTTAAAGGCATGTCTTGGTTGTTTATGCATTTAAATGGTAACCCTTTTGGCACAGCTATTCTCGCTGGGCTATTCCTGATTGCCGTGGTTTTTGGTATCCATCAAGGGTTTGTGCCGGTCTATTTTGCCTTAATGGATGCGCAAGGATTTAACTCGCTATTTCCTATTTTAGCCATGGCGGGTGCAGGCCAAGTGGGGGCGGCATTAGCTCTTTATGCGCGGTCACCAAAAGGGTCTGTTCTGCGAACTCAAATTAAAGGGGCTATCTTCCCTGGACTATTGGGTATTGGTGAGCCACTTATTTATGGTGTGACGTTGCCGCGCCTGAAGCCATTTATTACCGCCTGTGTCGGGGGGGCTGCGGGTGGCTTCTTTATTGGTCTTGTTGCTTGGATGGGGCTACCGGTAGGCTTGAATACCGTATTTGGTCCATCAGGTTTAGTGTCTATTCCGCTGATGACATCAGGACAAGGGATCTTTGCCGGAATGCTGGTTTATATCGCCGGCCTACTGATTTCATATATCGCTGGATTTATTCTGACTTGGTTTTTCGGACACAAGAATATCGATTTAAGTTAGCGTGTTATCGCCAAACATTCTTAATGTGGCCCTGTATTACAGGGCCATTCTATTTTATTCAGTAATATGAATTTGTGGTTAACGGCTTTTATACAGGTTATATCCCAGTTCTTGAGCTACTGAGGCCACCATTTTTTGCCCACGAACACTATTGCCTATCGGATCAAGTGGCGGCGAAAATGCGGCAATACCCATCACACCGGGTACAACCGCTAGAATACCGCCCCCAACACCACTTTTACCCGGTAAACCCACGGTATATGCCCAATCTCCTGAGCTGCCATACATCCCTTCCATTGTCATTTCAGCTAGAATAAATGAGGTGTTTGACGCTGTCAGAACCTGCTTTTTCGTGACCGGATTAACACCGCTTGCCGCAAAAGTTGCCCCCATCGTTGCCAGTTCAATGGTGTTGAGCAACGTTGAACATTGACGAGTGTAGACGTCACATGCCTCCATCGGATCGCAGTACATTGCTTGCGCAGAATAGAGTAGCCACGCAATGGCGCGATTATGAAAATTAGTAGTTTGCTCTGAATGGTTCACTTCATCCGACATCGAAATTGGTGCGCCCGCGAGTTGCTGTTGGATCTCTAAAATTCGCGCCCAGCGATTTTCCCGATCACTCGCCTTAATCAGACTCACTGTAGACATCGCGCCGGCGTTAACCAGTGGCGACAACGGCTTACCATTATGTAGCTCCAATGCAATAACCGAGTTAAAAGGCAAACCGGTAGGGTCGGCACCAATTTTGTCTTGCACCGCCTGTGGACCAACATCTTCTAGAGCTAAGGCGAGGGAACATACTTTCGAAATCGACTCAAGGGCAAAGCGAAAATCAGCATCGCCTTGCGAGATAATATCGCCATCAACGGTCACAATGGCCACTGCAGCGAGTTGACTGGGAACACTGGCCAGATAGGGAATATAGCTGGCATTTTCCCCTCCGGAGAGGGTGGCATATTGTGAATAAGCATTCTTAACAGCTTGATTTAGATGAGCTAGGCCAATAGTCATAACACTGACTCCACCGCTTAATGTCATTGAGCAGGGAGCCGAAGCCGCCCTGCTTATACAGAGGAAGGAAACTAACTTTTTGGCGTGTTTGCCGCAGGTATTTTAGTTGCAGCCGTTGCCGTCACATCACTGGTATGTGTTGCCGATAAATTTGGGATGCCCGGATGTCCATTCTCGGCTTCCCACGTAAATGGCGCAAAATCACTGTTGGCATCACGCCAGTGAGGTTTACGAACGAGATAAATCAAAAATGGTAATACAACAAAGAACAATGTCGTGGCGATCAAAATGCCCACATATTCCGTAGGACTCCCTACCGAGATTTGGCTGGGTGGAATAAAGCTGAAGACGAAAGCCAGAATCGAGCCAAGTAGCCCCGCACCACCAATAATCCACATCCCGATAGTCCCACCGGGAATATGATACGGACGAGGCCGGTTCGGCTGGCTGTAGCGTAGATAAATAGCGGAGCCAAACATCAGCATGTACATGATGAGATACAAGATAACGGTCAGTTGACTCATTATTTGATACGCAGCTTGCACCGAAGGTAATACGACAAACAGGATTGCCAGTAAAGTCACCAATAATGCCTGAAGCAACAGTATATGTGTCGCCATGCCATTTTGATTAGTATGTTGCCACCAGCGCGGCAAATATCCGGCTTTAGCCACAACCAGTAAACCAGAGGATGGGCCAGCGACCCAAGTCACAACCCCCGCCAATACACCAATCGCCAATGCAAACGCGACAATCGGCCCCAACCACTCTAGTCCAGCCCACTTAAACATGGCGTCATAAGCAACTAACAGACTTTGTGTCAGGCTAATGTCCGACTGCGGGATAATAAAGGCGATAGCTAAAGTCCCTAATACGAAAATAAGCACCGTTCCCACGGCTGAAAACATAATGGCAATCGGGTAATTTCTATTGGGATTATCCACGTCTTTAACATGGATGGCATTCATCTCCATACCGGCATAGAACAAGAAAATACTCGCTGCCAGTACCACGTTATCGAAGTTGGTAAAATCAGGGACCACCTGATCCCAAGCCAATTCAATTTGTGGTGCTCCTCCGCCAAGTAAGTAGGCGAACCCCAATACAATCAAAATAATCGCCGGAATAATGGTGCCAATAATACCGCCCCATTTTGATACTTTGGCGAACGTCGCAACCCCTTTAAAGGCAATAAAGGTCGCGAGCCAATAAATAAATAGCACTATTCCCAAGACAAAGAATTTATTGGCAGATAGAGCCTCATCCCATCGTTGTTCTGGGCCAATGAAAGCCAGTGAAACAGCTGCAAATGTCAGCGCAGTGGGGAACCATACGGTGACCTCAATCCACAACATAAACATGGCAAGAAAGGCTAAACGGGGGCCAAAGGCTTCACCAACCCAACGGAATACCCCTCCTTTTTCAGGCCAACCCGTGGCTAGTTCAGCAGCAACTAATGACACTGGAATTAAGAAAAATACAGCGGCAAAGAGATAATAAAATATTGAACTCAAGCCATATTCAGCTTCAGCGGGTAATCCCCTGAGACTGACAACGGCCACAATATTCATGATCGCAAGCGTAGCAATACCCAGTTTTTTTACCGGAGCGGCTGGCTTGGCAGTACTGGAGACATTATTCGGCATAATTTATCCACCTTATTCGCTGGCATGACGCCACCTTGGTTTAAAGGCTCAAATCAGAATAAGAACTGCCTAGCCTTAGGTATGATTAAAACTATTCTGACTAGCCTCTCCACCTAGGGATGGATGTTCACTCAGGTATTTCAGTGAGGATTTAAAATCGTCTAATAGCAACCCTGCAAAATCCATTTCGAATCCGCGGCGGCACATAATACGCATCACGACCACATCGGACATACCACCGCTGAGTGTAAATGCAGGGACTTGCCAGCCACGTAGCCTCAAACGCTCCGAAAGATCATAGAGGGTATAACCCGGTTTAGCCCCCTCTTTGACACGGAAACAGATAGCAGGAATCCCCTCATACGGGCCGCCACTGCAATAGAATTCATAAGGCCCCAATGGAGCAATCTCTTTCGCCAGAAACTCTGCAACCTGATAACAGGCGCTCTGTACCTTGGTATAGCCTTCACGCCCCAAGCGAATAAACTCATAATATTGGGAAATAACCTGCCCCGCCGGACGCGAGAAGTTGATAGCAAAGGTACCCACTTGGCCACCAAGATAATCGACATTAAATATCAGCTCTTCAGGTAAGGCCGCAGCATCACGCCAAATAACCCAACCACAACCCAATGGAGCCAGCCCGAATTTGTGCCCGGATGTACTGATCGATTTCACTCGAGGCAAACGGAAATCCCACTCAATATCTGGGGCCACAAAAGGCGCTAAGAAACCGCCACTCGCGGCATCGATGTGCATGTCTATATCGAGACCTTTTTCTTTGTGCAGCTTATCTAGTGCATCATGCAGCGGTTTAGGAAACTCATAGTTTCCGGTATAAGTCACACCGAAAGTTGGTACTACACCAATGGTATTTTCATCACAGGCATCCACCATCCGTTGTGGATCCATAAATAATTGCCCCGGTGCCATGGGGATTTCACGCATTTCTACATCCCAGTAACGGGCAAATTTATGCCAACACACCTGCACTGGCCCACAAACAAAATTAGGTTTACTCGTCGGTTTACCGGCCGCCTCCATTTTTTTACGCCAACGCCATTTCATGGCCATACCACCGAGCATACAGGCCTCTGAAGAGCCAATCGTATTGGTTCCAACACCTTGCCCATCCTTTGATTTAGGTGCATTCCATAAATCCGCCATCATATTTACACAGCGCATATCTATCGCCGCTGATTGCGGATATTCCTCTTTATCAATCCAGTTTTTATTTATCGAAAGATCCATCAGCTTGTGGACATTATCGTCATCCCACGTCTGACAAAATGTTGCGAGGTTTTGCCGCGCATTTCCATCAAGAAATAGCTCATCGCTAATGATTTGAAAGGCAATATCTTCGCGCATTTCTTCTTGGGGAAAATTTTTATCTTCCGTCATATTACGGATTGCTTGAGAACCAAAGCGGGAATCCAATAATGTCGAACGATAATCATCTGCAGATTTTTTAGTCATTTACGACCCCTATTCTAATTGAGGAGAATTCAATTAAAAACTTGTGAAATCAAAAAACTATAAAATATGATGTTATTATTGAATTTATTTAAAAAATACATCACCAACGAAATATTATAATTTCACGTGATGATAAAAAGTTAGCACCAGATAAAAAATGCGCCACTATAAATACAAATATGTTTTTTAATAGATAGATAATTACCATATTATTTACATTGTATTTTTCATTTATTTGGAAACTTATAAGAATTATTTTTCTATTCAACAATTACAGATCATGGCCATCGAGCATTTCATCAAATGAAATTGAAGTTTTCACACTTGTAAACGCTACCATTAATATCCTGTCAGGCTATTTTTACCGCTGATGTACAGGAAAAATTCCACCGCATAATCAGTTGAATCTCATTAATTTTTTTAATATATATTGTTCGACCTATACTCATGGGAGTTATCGATAACTCAGTTCAGACCTTACAGGAGTCATAGTCATGCTGAATATAGATCGGAAATACCTTATGGATATTGATGAAGGAACGTTGAAAAAACAACGGCTTATTATGCGAATCATTGCAGTCCTGTTGCTATTAGGCGGGATTTTCTGCTTGATTAACCCATTAGCCTCTGGTGCGGCCTTGAGTACTATCATCGGTATTCTACTGCTGCTCAGTGGTATTGCGCTTATCATCGGGATGATAGCTAATCGCTCTCATAACCTCTGGCCGATGGTGACGGGTATTTTAGTGGGTGTGGCATACATAGTGATGGGTTATGTATTTATTACCAATCCTACAATTGGGATGATAAGTCTGGCCATTGTACTCGGCGTGCTGTTTGCTTTTGGTGGGGTGATGCGGCTGATAACTGGTTTTAAAACATGGGGATTGCCTGGCGCATGGCTGCAAATCTTATTAGGTGTGCTTGATCTGTTTATTACCTATCTGCTGGTGAGCGCTGGGCCACTAATGTCTATCACGATGGTGACCACATTGGTCGGGATTGAAATGTTGTTTAGCTCATTTAGCTGTTTTATGGTCGCGGGCTTATTTAAACGTAACTCATAAATTTCCTTCCTCCGCGGTATCGTGAACAGCGATACCGCTATTCTGAAAATAAGACGAAAGGTATATAGTCAATTTTTCTGCTTTGACGAGAGTCACTATGTCCCGTAGTCAGCGCCTACTTGATTTAATTCAAATTTTACGCCGTCATCGCTATCCGATGACTGGGGCAGCGCTGGCAAATGAGCTGGCAATCAGCGTGCGAACACTTTATCGCGATATCGCCACCCTGCAACAACAAGGTGCTGATATTACAGGTGAACCCGGATTAGGCTATGTGCTGCGCCCTGGTTTTATGCTACCGCCATTAATGTTTTCTGAAGAGGAAATTGAAGCGCTGGTACTGGGGTCACGCTGGGTTAGTGATCGTGGCGATACACAGCTTAGGGCGGCAGCTCATAATGCTTTAGCAAAAATTGCGGCCGTTTTACCCGCGGACTTACGCGACGAGCTAGATGCTTCAACGCTGTTGATCGGCCCGGTCGATCATATGCCAGACTGCGAGTTGGCCTTGCCTATATTGCGCCGCGCAATACGTGGTGAGCGAAAAGTCGATATGACTTACCGAGATTTGAAAGGGGCGGAGTCCAGCCGCCGTATCTGGCCGTTTGCTATTGGCTTTTTTGAACAAGTCCGTGTGGTGATTGCCTGGTGTGAGTTACGCCAAACTATCCGTAATTTCCGGGCAGACCGTATCAGCGCGATTGCATTGACCGAACAGCGTTATCCTCAACGTCGGCATCTATTATTAAAACAGTGGCGTGAAGCTGAAGGAATCGAAGAACAATCATTGCTATCTACACCGCCCAGAAAATGACTTTTTCTCTCTCTTTGAAATAGATAATCACTACTGACAGAAACTGTCAGTAGGCCCCACTAAGATAGAACTCAGTTAAGCGACATTGAGCTGACACACTGCGTATCCATCTCATTATATTGGGGAAATATTATGACAGATCCAAACTTCATCATTTTATACGTTGATAGCCCGACCCAAAGTGCGGCATTTTACACCGACCTATTGGCGAAAGATCCGGTGGAGTTACATCCTACTTTTGCCATGTTTGCACTGGATTCGGGTGTCATGCTGGGATTATGGTCAAAACATGATGTTGAGCCAGCAGCGACCGCTACAGGAGGTGGCGCTGAAGTGGCTTTTGCTCTGGCAGACAAAGCGGCAGTGCAATCTTTATATGATGACTGGCAGCAGCGTGGTCTACCGATTTTGCAAATGCCTTTGCAAATGGATTTTGGTTATACTTTTGTGGCATTAGACCCTGATGGTCACCGCCTGCGGGTCTTTGGTGATTAACTGGCAATCATATTGATAAATGAAGGGAATATGCTCTACCCGCATCATCCCTTCATTTGATACTTATCTCCCAACCAATGTCATATTCATGACGGCTATCACAATCAGCACATTGTAATTTCCCAAGCCGCATTGCACCGTCTAAATTTGATTAAAAAATCTCATCCGACCACTTGGTTTAATTCCACCATGGCGGTAGAGAAATAACGATATTGGAGACTGCAATGTTAGCTTACCCTCACCTGCTCGCGCCCCTTGATCTCGGCTTTACTACCTTGAAGAATCGCGTATTAATGGGATCGATGCATACCGGACTAGAAGAGTTACCCGATGGGCCACAGCGTCTGGCGGCGTTCTACGCCGAACGTGCTGCCGGAGGAGTCGGTCTGATTGTCACTGGCGGCATTGCCCCCAATAAAAAAGGTGTCGTGTATCAAGGCGCATCCGTACTAAACGACGAGATGGATGTACCACACCATCAGATAGTCACTGACGCCGTACATCGGGCGGGGGGAAAGATCGCGCTGCAAATTCTTCATGCAGGCCGTTACAGTTATCAAAAGCAGCCTGTCGCCCCATCAGCATTACAAGCCCCCATTAATCCTTTTGCCCCACACGCATTAAGTGGTGATGAAGTGCGGCAAACTATTGCTGATTTCGCCCATTGCGCCCAACTCGCCAAAAGTGCTGGTTACGATGGTGTCGAAGTCATGGGTTCCGAGGGCTATTTAATTAATCAGTTTTTGGCTGCCAGAACCAATCAGCGCGATGACGAATGGGGCGGCAACTTCACTCACCGTATGCGCTTTGCCGTTGAAATTGTCCGCGCAGTTCGGCTGGCAACCGGGCCTGATTTCATCCTGATTTATCGCCTTTCTATGCTCGATTTGGTGGAAGAAGGCTCCAGTTGGGATGAAATTGAACAGTTGGCGCTGGCGATAGAACAGGCTGGAGCCACTTTGATTAACACCGGTATTGGTTGGCATGAGGCACGTATTCCCACAATCGCCACCATGGTACCGCGCGCCGGATTCAGTTGGGTCACCCGCAAATTGATGGGGAAAGTCCGCATTCCACTGATCACCACCAATCGGATTAATGCTCCTGACGTGGCGGAGCAAGTGCTCGCTGACGGCTGTGCGGATATGGTGTCAATGGCCCGCCCGTTTCTCGCCGATGCCGCTTTTGTTCACAAGGCTGCGCAAAATCGGGCCGATGAAATCAATACTTGCATTGGTTGTAACCAGGCCTGTCTGGACCAAATTTTCGAGGGCAAGCTGACGTCGTGCCTGGTTAATCCGCGCGCCTGTCGTGAAACTGAAATGCCCATCATACCGACTGAAACGCCAAAACGATTAGCGGTGGTTGGTTCTGGGCCTGCCGGATTGGCTTTTGCCGTAACCGCTGCCAGCCGTGGTCATCAGGTGACGCTTTTTGATGCCGCAGCGGACATTGGCGGGCAATTTAATATCGCCAAGCAGATCCCCGGCAAAGAAGAGTTCTACGAAACATTGCGCTATTTCCGCCGTCAGTTAGTTCTTCATGGCGTCATCCAGCAGCTCAATACTCAAGTAACCGCACAGCAACTAACTGATTTTGATGAAGTGATCCTCGCTTGCGGTATTCAGCCGCGCTTGCCCACCATCCCGGGTATTGACCACCCCAAAGTGTTGACTTATCTGGATGTGCTGCGCGATAAAAAGCCGGTTGGTGAGCGAGTCGCTATTATTGGTGCTGGCGGAATTGGGTTTGATACGGCGGAATATCTCAGCCAGTCGGGCGATTCTAGCAGTCTGGATTGCCGTGCATTCAGTCGTGAATGGGGCATTGATCAAGACCTCACTCATCGTGGCGGTTTATCCCCACAGGGGCCTATAGTTCATCCTTCACCACGACAAATTTTTCTATTACAGCGAAAAACCAGCAAAGTGGGCGAAGGCTTGGGTAAAACCACCGGCTGGATCCACCGCACCAGTCTGGCTATGCGCGGTGTCACGATGCTCAACAGTGTCAGCTATGAACATATCGATGATGAGGGCTTGCACATCACCCGTGGCGAACAGGCTAGTTGTCTACCGGTAGATACCATTATTATTTGTGCAGGTCAGGAACCACGCAGAGAACTCCACCAACCCTTAATGGCGATGGGCAAAGCAGTACATTTGATTGGCGGAGCTGATGTTGCTGTCGAGCTAGATGCTCGCCGGGCGATTGATCAAGGAACACGTCTGGCGCTGGCTATATAGCCGGTAACAAAAAACAGGGGTGGCCTAAGCCCCCCTGTTAGGCATTGATGTTGCAGCAAGGTCTATGCTGCAACGTCACAGCCAAAAGGTCATTAGAAATCGCTGTACGACATATCCAAACTCCCCGAACCACCGCCTTCTGAACGGGATGATGCTGTTTTAACCGCTTTCAGCACCATGAATTTCTGATTGGAATCCAGCGTCTCGCAGTTACCAAACAGGCGTTTCAGTTTGTGGAAATAATCCAAATGACGGTTACCCACGATCATCAGTTCCCCGCCCACTTGCAGGCAACGCTTGGCATCGCAGAACATTTGCCAAGCCACATGATCACTGACGGCATGCTGCTGATGGAATGGCGGATTGCATAGCACCAGTTGCAGGCTCTCACGTTCCACACCGGCCAGACCATGGCTGACCATAAACTCACAACGCGATAAATCTTGCGGGCGGTTGTACGTGATATTCAACTCGCTGGATGCCACAGCCATATATGATTCGTCGACAAACAGCATTTCCGCCAACGGGTTTTGCTCAAGTGCAATTAAACCCACAACCCCGTTACCACAGCCCAGATCCGCTATTCTACCGGTCACATCGTAAGGCAGGATTTCCATAAAGAAACGCGCGCCAATATCCAGATTATTACGGGAGAAAACATTCGCGTGGTTATGGATGACATACTCGGTATTTGCCAGCGGCCAATCCGTTGTCTCTGGTACATCTTCCTGCGGAATATCGGCCACTTCACAGTGAATCAAGCGTGCTTTTTTCCAGGCCAATGTGGTTTTCGTTGGCCCCAGAATTTTTTCAAATAATTGCAGGGTTGAGTTATGTACATCACGGGATTTCGCCCCCGCAATAATGACTGTGTCAGGTGCCACGACGCGGCGCAAAGCACGCAATTGATGCTCTAACAACGCCAATGCTTTAGGGATCTTTATCACTACCAACTTAGGCGCTGGCGGTAACGCATCCATACTACTTAGCAAGGTGACAGCGTCTTCATCAAGATGGTTTAAGCGCAAATTATGCGCCGTTGCCAGTTGGCTCATGTAGGAGTCACTAACACTAAATGGACGATAAGCGTGTAAAGCGCAGGCCAGCGTTCCAAACTGATCATTAAATACCAGTACCGGACGACCATCAATTTGGTTTAAGTCAATGTTTTGTAGCAGATATTCATCCGCTGCTTCCCACGCCTGTAAGGTATTGGAATTTTCTTGTGGGGGGAAACGCTCAAGCTCAAGGCTTTGTGTCCCCAGTAAGAGTTGGCTCATCACCGCTCCTGAATAATAAATTTGGGCTGTTTATCCCCTAAAACGGGCCTTCAGTAAAATGTTTTTTTACTTAAATGCCGTTTTATCTAAACCAAAGCCGATAAAACGTGAGGCATGCCTGAGGCATAACAGAGAGGCCCTCTGGCATGCAGCTTAAGGCAGCGTAATGAATTGTCCCATACTTTACGATATCAATCATTACCAAGTCTTATTTTTGTGTTGATTCATTATCAATAACCTCTATTT
The DNA here is from genome assembly GCF_044905075.1 of Yersinia vastinensis. NCBI lineage: Bacteria > Pseudomonadati > Pseudomonadota > Gammaproteobacteria > Enterobacterales > Yersiniaceae > Yersinia > Yersinia vastinensis. The sequence goes on along the minus strand of NZ_CP173260.1, from coordinate 538,196 downwards.
CTGCTGACTCAACATAAAATAGCTCGCCAGATAAATATCTGCATTAATCTATTATTCTTATGCATTCGTGAAACAAATAAAATATAGATAATTTGTTATTTGTATTTTAATCATAAATGCCAAAGTCACCAATATATTATATTGATATCAAATCTGTATTTTATCGCTGGAAGCAATCATCCCCAGTAAATTTAAATACAAAAGATATAAAGCTTGGATATCAATTACCAGGAAGGTAAACCAACAATGTCTATATCATATTTTATTCAGCGCCCCATTAATTCATGTTCATTACCTTATCGTATAGCACCTTGCGCCAAAGCGATTAGCGCACTGTTGTTGGTATTCAGTAGCACTGCTGTGTGGGCAGAGACTCATAGTCTGAAGCAATTCTATGAGGACATAAGCCAACCAAAACGACAAATATCCGAAGAGTCACATATTCCGGTAACTGATTTTGGTGTCCCCACAATAGTCACTACCCTGTCCGAGACATTACCCATAGTTTCAAGCCATCTAAATGAACTAAAAATAGAAAAACAGAAACATCAGAAGGAGAAACAGCAGCAGGACCAGCAAATATTTAATAGAAAGTATGTAGGGAACTATTTAAAAGATATGCTGGATGGCAAGCCACTAGCAGACTATAAAACAGCTTATGAGGCTTATAAGGAAAATAGACCCAAAGCCGATATTGTCACTGAAATCGATGCTGCGGCTACAGAAGTTGGTCATGTTACTAACGCAATCTACTCTACAATAACCAATATTATCTCCCCAGCACCTGAGAATACGGATAAGACAATAACTGAAGATCCGGAACCAGAAAATACCCAAACGGCCACCGCCGCACCGGAGCCTCAAAAGGTTAAAAAAGCCCTCGCTAGCACTCAAAAAGTCGCTGCTCCATCGACACCAAAGCCAGCGCCTAAACAGATCATTAAATACGCACCGATCACGGGTCATAATCCGCAAGTGGGCAGCTATATTGCAAACCAGCTCGCCGCTCAACAGATGTTTATTGCTGATGACTTGCAATATCGCCATGGGGAAAGACTTTATACTGATACCACCACCGGAGAAACAGAAGTCACTAGCATGTGGCTCAATACTACTGGCTCAAAAAGCCATTTTAACTCAGGACAAGGTCAATTGCATACAAAAAGTGACCGCTACGCTATCCAGCTTGGAGGGACATTGGGCACATGGAGCAGCGGTGGCAATGGTCAGGGGCTTTTGGGGTTAACAACGGGGTTAGGTAAATCCACTAACCATAGTCGCTCCACATTATCTCATCATCAGGCCCAAGGTTCTGTTGATGGCTATAACTTGGGTTTATACAGCATCTGGTATGCCGATAACCAAACTAAACTCGGGCCTTATATTGACTTACTGGCACAACATAGCTGGTTCAATAATCAGATTAAAGCCGCAGATATCGTCACGAGCGCAAATTACCGATCTTATCTGTTTACGACAGCATTAGAGAGTGGCTACAAAGTACAAGTATTCGAAAAAACTGGCTCTCGGTTCTTCGTACAACCCAAGGCAAAAGTATTATGGCAGCGTACCAGCGGGCTATTACATGTTGAACCAAACGGTACACAGGTTAGAGTTGAGGAAAACAGCGGAGTCACCACCAAACTGGGGGTGCGAACAGCAATGGAATTCGATATTGACACCTTATCTTCGACTCGAACGCTGCAAATCAGCCCCTCCTTTGAAGCAAATTGGGTTCATAGCCGAATGAATCAAGGAGTACAATTATCAAACGTGTACATCATCAAGAGGCCGCTACAAAATCAGACAGAGTTAACAAGTATCAATGTGATGCCGCAAGGGAATAGCAATATTGCAGACCTTAAAGTGGGCATTGAAGCAAACGTTAACAACAACCTGCGGCTGTGGACACATTTAGGTCATCAATTTGGTGGCCACAATTACAGTGATACTCAAGCCAGTGTGGGCGCGAATTATCGCTTCTAACTTGATGATAAATTACGTTTTTCTCCCCCATTAAGTCAAAGCTCGCTGTTGGTAACAATACCGGCAGTGGGCTTTGTTTGAATCCCTATATATCTTCAAGTACGATAATCAATTTACTTAGGGCAAATACCTACTATGGCGGAACTGACCTATCTACAAGGTTATCCCGAACACTTACAGTCTCAGGTACATCAGTTGATTACCGAGCAGCGATTGGGGAATGTATTGCGTCAGCGCTATCCACAACCTCATGATTACAATACAGATAAAATGCTGTATCAATATACGGTTGATTTAAAAAACCAATATCTGCGCAATGCTCAACCATTAAGTAAAGTCGCCTACGACAGTAAAATTCAGGTGATGAAACATGCACTCGGCCTGCACACTGCGATTTCCAGAGTGCAAGGCGGTAAATTGAAAGCCAAAGCAGAAATTCGGGTTGCTACCGTGTTTAAAAACGCCCCGGAAGCCTTCCTAAAAATGATTGTGGTGCATGAATTGGCTCATTTGAAAGAGAAAGATCACAACAAAGCATTCTACAGTTTGTGCTGTCATATGGAGCCGCAATATCATCAGTTAGAGTTTGATACACGTCTCTACCTGACACATTTGGATCTGTTTGGCAGTATCTATTAGCTTTTGATTTATAACTAACCGCATCTAGTCACTGAAGTATTCATTCGCCAAGAAATTCAGCCGTGGTTCTGCGGGCCATGATAATCTGGCGGTTCAACGTGTTTTTCTTCTAGTCGGAATGGAGTTCACTATGATTCGCTTCGCTGTCATTGGCACCAATTGGATCACCGCGCGCTTTGTTGATGCTGCCCACGAGAGTGGCAAAATGAAACTGGTGGCTGTTTACTCTCGCAAATTGGAACAAGCTAAGCAGTTTGGTGAGGATTATAACGTTACCGAATGCTTTGATAATCTGGAAGCAATGGCAACAAGTGAACTGATCGATGCTGTCTATATCGCCAGCCCGAACGCCTTACATTATCCTCAAACTAAGCTGTTCCTCAGCCACAAAAAACACGTTATTTGCGAAAAATCACTGGCCTCTAACTTTGCCGAAGCCGAAGACTTGGTTGCCTGCGCCCGCGAGCACCAAGTGGTGCTATTCGAAGCCTTTAAAACAGCCTATCTCCCTAATTTTATTCAAATAAAACAGTCTCTACCGCGAGTGGGTAAATTACGTAAGGCTTTTATTAATTTCTGCCAATATTCCTCACGTTATCAACGTTATCTGAATGGTGAAAATCCCAATACATTTAATCCGGCATTTTCTAATGGCTCGATTATGGATATTGGTTACTACTGCCTAGCTAGCGCCTTAGCCCTGTGGGGGGAACCCAAATCAGTGCTTGCCAGTGCCAGTTTGCTGCCAAGTGGTGTTGATGCGCACGGCACGGTTTGCCTAAATTATGGCGATTTTGATGTGGTTATCATCCATTCCAAAGTCAGCCAATCCGATATTCCCAGCGAGATTCAGGGAGAAGATGGTTCGCTGGTGATTGAAAGTATCTCTGAATGTCTATCCGTCGCCTTTACCCCACGAGGCAGCCACTCGCAAGATCTCACGCAACCTCAACATATTAATACTATGCTGTATGAAGCTGAGGTTTTTGCCAATCTGGTGGAAAATAAACAGGTGGAACATGATGGCTTGCAGTTGTCATTGCTCACATCGCGTATACAGACGGAGATTCGTCGTCAAACTGGTGTTATCTTCCCGGCAGACTCCCAGCCGCCAGCGATATAACTCAAATCATTGGCATTGCAGGTAGGTGGCAAGTCAGCAAATCCGGATGAACTTATTCGAGCATCATCAGCATTGCCAGCTCCCTGCATCTTCAATAATAAAGGGTATCATTAATATTTTGTTTCAATGATTGACCCGCAGTCCATTTTCAATTATTTTTGCGCGGCAAAGGGGAGTAACTTCATTGCCGGTTTGCCGTCATTACGGTGCGAAAGCACCCGGTTACCGGGCAACCTCATTAATGTATTGAGTACCCACTTGGGCTTTTACATTAATAGAGTTGTAAGTGAGACCTTGCCGGAAGGCGAGGTTTGCTTGCAGCTCAATCATAGCGGCTAGCGTCTTCCGACGTTGGCCGTTTTTGTTTTTATGAGGTTCCTTAATGATGAATACCGTGGGTACTCCTTTACTATGGGGTGGTTTTGCTGTCGTAGTGACCATTATGCTCGCTATCGACTTACTGTTGCAGGGGCGCCGTGGCTCACAAACCATGACACTGCGCCAAGCAGCCTGTTGGTCGCTGGTATGGGTAAGTTTATCTTTGCTATTCAATGCCGGTTTCTGGTGGTATCTGGCCGAAACCGTGGGTCGCGAAATTGCCGATAAGCAAGCGCTGGCCTTCCTCACCGGCTACCTGATTGAAAAAGCCCTCGCTGTTGATAACGTTTTTGTTTGGCTAATGCTCTTTAGCTACTTTGCTGTTCCTGCCAATCTACAGCGTCGGGTACTGATCTATGGTGTGCTGGGCGCGATTGTACTGCGTACTATTATGATCTTCGCCGGCAGTTGGCTGGTATCGCAATTTAGCTGGATCCTGTATTTATTCGGTGCATTTTTACTGTTTACCGGTATCAAAATGGCCATGGCGAAAGACGACAATACGCCTATCGGTGAGAAGCCGCTGGTTCGCTGGATTCGTAATCATCTGCGCATGACAGATGAGTTGCATGGCGACCGCTTTACGGTGCGCAAAAATGGCGTGCTCTATGCCACCCCATTAGTGCTGGTTTTAATTCTGGTTGAATTGAGCGATGTGATTTTCGCCGTTGACAGTATTCCGGCCATTTTTGCCGTGACTACCGATCCCTTTATCGTTCTGACTTCTAACTTATTTGCGATTTTGGGCTTACGTGCCATGTACTTCTTGTTGGCAAACGTGGCAGAACGCTTCTCAATGTTGAAGTACGGTTTATCCATGATTTTGGTCTTTATCGGTATCAAAATGATGCTCATCGATCTGTTCCATATCCCTATTGGCATTTCATTGGGTGTCGTGGCAGGCATTTTGGCGCTGACGTTGATCATTAATGCTTGGGCAAATCATCGTGCAGACCGTCGTTTAGCAGCAGATAAAACCTCAGACAAAAAGTCAGGTTAACGGGACAATATCGCCTACGGGGTGACTCTCACCCCGTATTTATCCCGCGATTCTGATTATTCACCAAATGTTATTACGATCACACAAATGTAAACAAAATGTTATGCAAATTTGATCCCCATTGGATTTTGCTGATTGTCTCTTTCCAGCTCAATAGATTCCCTTATACTGTCAAAGCAAACACACCCAGTTACAAATAATATAAAGAGCTTATCCCAGTATGCGTCATTGTTGCCGTCAGTTTGAATACGGACAGCGCGCAAGAACCGAAGCGTACACAGTACGTGAGGATTAAGAGCACTGCACAGGTTCAACATGGCAAATAAAGCCTTAGTGGGTAAGCTCCTAGTTACAGGTGTGAGACTAAACACTGAGCCACGTTCCGGCTCTTGTGTTGATCGGCCAAAAAGAAAACAAGTTTAACTTGGGAAGAGGCATCACTGGAAAACTATGGAAAAGACACAATCTGGTTTTATCGGATTTATTATCCGCGGCAGTTTGGTTAAACAAATTCTGGCCGGCTTGATTGCCGGGATTATTTTAGCGTTAGTATCAACTCAAGCCGCATTGGCCGTGGGTTTATTGGGCACACTCTTTGTTGGCGCATTAAAAGCTGTCGCGCCAGTTCTGGTTTTGATGTTAGTGATGTCCTCTATTGCTAACCATAAGCAAGGTCAAAAAACCAATATTCGCCCTATTCTGTTCTTGTATCTGTTGGGGACTTTCTCTGCGGCACTGATTGCGGTGGTTGTCAGCTTTATGTTTCCATCAACCTTGGTATTAGCCACCCTGAATGCAGATATCTCCCCGCCAACCGGGATTGTCGAAGTACTAAAAGGTTTACTAAACAGTGTGGTTGCGAACCCGATTAATGCTCTGCTTAATGCTAACTATATCGGGATTCTGGCTTGGGCTGTCGGCCTCGGTATTGCCCTGCGTCATGCTGCGGATACCACCAAGGCATTGATTAATGACATGTCTGATGCTGTCACTAAAGTCGTTCGTGTAGTTATCCGCTTTGCTCCATTGGGTATTTTTGGTCTGGTGTCATCCACCATGGCTGAAACTGGCTTTGGTGTGTTGCTGGGCTATGCGCAACTGCTGGTGGTACTGATTGGTTGTATGTTATTAGTCGCATTAGTGGTCAACCCACTGATTGTTTATTGGAAAATCCGTCGTAACCCTTATCCGCTGGTATTTGCTTGCCTGCGTGAAAGTGGCGTTACTGCCTTCTTCACCCGCAGTTCAGCCGCTAACATTCCCGTTAATATGGAAATGTGCAAAAAGCTGAACTTGCACGAAGATACTTACTCCGTTTCGATTCCATTGGGTGCCACCATTAACATGGCAGGCGCGGCGATTACTATTACGGTGTTAACACTGGCGGCCGTGCATACCCTCGGTATTCCTGTGGACCTGTTAACCGCACTGCTGTTAAGTGTGGTTGCTTCAATCTGCGCTTGTGGCGCATCGGGTGTCGCCGGTGGTTCGCTGCTGTTGATTCCGCTGGCTTGCGGCATGTTTGGTATTCCAAACGAAGTGGCGATGCAAGTCGTTGCCGTTGGCTTTATCATCGGGGTGCTACAAGATTCTGCTGAAACTGCGCTGAACTCTTCAACTGACGTCATCTTTACTGCTGCCGTTTGTCAGGCTGAAGATATCAAGCTGGCCGATCCAGATCCGTTGGCAAGCCGTAAAAACGTCTGAGTTCGGACCTTAAAATGATGATCGGGGGCTATCTAGCCCCCGTTTTTATTGGCTAACATCTTCTTTCACGATTTTCTTTTCAACCCGAAAAGGATCTATCCCTTTCAATTGCAAACGGCGGAAACGAATAATATTAAAGCCGTTGAGCAGCAAGAAACTGCCCTCAATCAATGAACCACCAATAGAACCCAACCAAACATTATGGATAACCCAACATACCGTGGATACCCACATCACACATCGAGTCGTCAGCCCGGTCGTGCGAAAGAGCGCCCAGGTACTGATCACCGTGCCAAATATCGGCAATATCTCTACTGCGTGCTGCATACGCCATAGCCCAAACGCCAGCGTCAGAATGATGAATACCATCATTGCAACATTGCTGCGGGTTTTGGAGGCGACCAGATTACGCAGTGCATTCAGCATAGCGCTGCTGCCGGCAGCACTGGCTCCCATAAGAAAGAAATGGCAGCCAATAATGGCGCTGTAAGCAGAAAGCTGAAGTCTGAAACGCCGCTCATCGCGGTTGAAGAACATGGTGATGCCGACAAAAAATGCCAGTACACCAATAGATTGAGCAAACCAATAGAAAGTCATGGTGGGTGAGTCCTGGTGTGCGGATAGCCGCACTGAGTCTTACATGATTAAAACGTAAACGGTGTTCTATTCATAAAAAATAAAACACCGTTTCATATTAATCAAAAAGCACAGCTTTTACAAGGTTACGCCACTTTTAAAGATTGCCAGTTCACGGAAATCATTCACTTCATTACGTGCTGGTTTGCCATTGGCAATGTCGACTATCAAATCAACAAACTCAGTCAATAATGTGTCCATGGACGTACCGTGAATCAATTTACCAGCATCGAAATCGATCCAATGAGGTTTTTTGGCAGCCAGTTCACTGTTAGTTGCCAGTTTCACTGTCGGCACAAAACCACCATAAGGAGTGCCGCGGCCAGTACTGAACAGCACCATATGGCAACCCGCTCCAGCTAAGGCACTGGTTGCCACCGCGTCATTACCCGGAGCACTGAGCAAATTCAAACCAGGACGTTGTAAGCGTTCACCGTATTTCAGCACATCGACCACTTTGCTCTGACCCGCTTTTTGGGTGCAGCCCAAGGATTTCTCTTCCAGCGTGGTAATACCACCGGCTTTATTACCCGGTGATGGGTTTTCATAGATAGGTTGGTTGTGAGCAATAAAGTACTGTTTGAAATCATTGACCATGCTGACTGTCTTTTCAAACGTAGCTTCATCACGGCAACGGCTCATCAGGATCCTTTCGGCACCAAACATTTCCGGTACTTCAGTCAGAACCGATGTGCCACCATTGGCAATCACATAATCAGAGAAACGCCCCAGTAATGGGTTAGCAGTAATGCCTGATAAACCATCAGAACCACCACATTCCAAACCAAACTTCAGTTCACTCAGCTTGCCCGGAACCCGTTTGTCATTACGCATGGTTTGATAGAGTGCATGCAGATGCTCAAGGCCAGCTTCCACTTCATCATCTTGCTGCTGACAGACCATAAAATGCACACGATCTTCATCAACCTTACCCAACGTTGTCTGGAAAACATCGACCTGATTATTTTCACATCCTAGCCCGATCACCAGTACCGCACCGGCATTGGGGTGACGCACCATATTTTGTAGCATGGTGCGAGTATTTTCATGATCCTGACCCAGCTGTGAACAACCAAATGGGTGGCTGAACAAATAGACGCCATCAATACCTTCGGCATCTTGTGTTTCCTTCAGAAAACGTTGCTGGATCTGCCGGGCAATGCCATTAACACACCCTACCGTTGGAATGATCCATAATTCATTGCGGATCCCGACATTACCATTCGCACGGCGGTAGATCTGGACTTCACGATCTGCCATTTGCGGCGGTAAATCCATAAACTCCGGCTGATATTCATACTCATCCAGATCACTAAGATTGGTTTTAGCATTTTGCGAATGAATATGCTCGCCGGGCTGGATCAGGGTTAATGCATGCCCGATCGGCAAACCATACTTAACGATCATTTGCCCTGGCTCAATGGCCGTCAGAGCAAATTTATGGCCACGCGCCACGGGTTGCGCCAACTTAACGTGAAACTCCCCGATATCGAGGACATCATCGGCAGCGAGGTCTTGCAATGCGACAGCAACATTATCTAACGGGTGAATTTTTATAATACTTTGCATAGTTAAACCTTTAGCTGTATGCCGCGACAGCAGCTCTCATACCGCGATCAATGATAGTTTGCAGTTGTTCTGTAACTTGATTTGCCAGTTGCGGCACAGCGGTCAGATCCTGTCCCCAGTGGGCGGCATCAGACAGCACGCTGTTAACCAACTCAGCCAACGCGATATCACCGTGTTTGACACCACTCCACAGCATTGAATAACGCTCCAGCCAGTGGGCATCATCCTGTAGTGGATAGGTTTGACCATCACGTTCGCCACGGTAAAAGGCGATAAGCGCGGCCAGTGCAAAAGTCAGACGTGGTGGTAACTTGCCTTGCTGTTGCTGATAAGTCAGCAATTGTGGCAAGATACGAGTGCGGAATTTTGTCATTCCGTTCAAAGCGATAGACAACAATTGATGCTGAATGAACGGGTTGCGGAACCGGCTCAATACGGCTTGAGAGAATGACAACAACTCATCTTCAGGCAAATCCAATACCGGCACAATTTCTTCGGTAATAGTTTTCTCTACAAAGCTGCTGATTTGCGCGTCGTCCATAGTCTGCCCGACAGTATCTAACCCCGACAGGTAAGCGACCGGTACCAGCGCGGTGTGCGCGCCATTCAAAATGGCGACTTTGCGTTCTTTGTACGGTTTGATGTCATCAACAATGCGAACATTCAGATCTAATTTATCCAGACGAAGTTCTTGTGCCAGTTCTTTTGGCCCTTGGATAACAAACAGATAGAAATATTCAGCAGTATCGAGGAAGCTGTCTTGATAACCCAACTCAGCTTGCAGCGCGGCCACTTCATCACGTGGATAGCCAGTCACAATGCGGTCCACTAATGTGGAGCAGAAGGTATTATTTTCAGTCAGCCACTGAGTGAATGCTGCCGGCAATTGCCAATGGCTGGCATAACGCAACACCAATTCACGCAGTGCTTCGCCGTTATAATCAATCAGTTCGCACGGCAGCAGTACCCAGCCTTTATCCGCAGCACCTTTAAAATGCTCAAAACGCTCGAACAGCAAACGCGTCAATTTGGCGGGGAAAGAACTTGGCGGTGCATCATTGAATTGATCCGCTTCATTCCAGGCAATACCGGCTTCGGTGGTATTTGAGAACATAAAGCGAATATTAGGATCACGTGCCAGTGCCAGATATTCATCAAACTGGCGGTAAATATTGATTTCACGATTAACAGAACGGATCAGACGGGATTCCCGCACCGCTTCTCCCTGCTCATTCAAACCACGAATCACCGCAGTGTACAGGCCATCCTGCGTACTGAGTGACGGTGGGAAATCAGTGTCGATCGGGCGGATCACGACGATCCCGGCATTCAGATCAGTATGTTCATTGAGGAGATCAATCTGCCAATCGACGAAAGCACGCAGGAAGTTGCCTTCACCAAATTGAATGATTTTGTCAGGATGGCTACGGCCAGGAAAGTCACGACGGTTCAGGGTTTGCATCAGGGTTCACCTTATAACGCATACAGCCGTGGCCTATCATTACTGACAGTCCTCGCTTGACGGAGAGTTTATCTTCCGCGGCGTAGCCGGGCGCTAAATAATCAATAAGTTATAGTCATAAGGGCCATGGAAACTGGCCCTGTTATTAGCTTAATTTGTGGTTATCTTTGGCTGTAACGATCACAGCTCAATGGCAAAGTACTGTTTCGCATTATCGAAGCAGATGTTTTTCACCATGGATCCCAGCAGTTCAATATCCGCCGGTGCCTCACCATCTTCGACCCAACGGCCAATCATCTGGCACAGAATGCGGCGGAAGTATTCATGGCGGGTATAAGACAAGAAGCTACGGCTATCAGTCAGCATGCCGACGAAACGGCTGAGTAAACCAAGCTGTGCCAACTGAGTCATTTGGCGTTGCATGCCATCTTTTTGGTCGTTGAACCACCAGCCTGAACCGAACTGCATTTTCCCAGCAGCACCTTCACCTTGGAAGTTACCTACCATGGTACCGATCACTTCGTTATCGCGTGGATTCAAGCAGTAAAGGATGGTTTTTGGCAGAGCATTACGCAGGCCCTGTGCATCCAGCAGGCGGGATAGAGGCTGCGCCAGTGGTTGGTCATTAATCGAGTCGAAGCCAATATCCGGCCCAACCAGATTGAACATGCGGCTGTTGTTGTTACGCAGTGCGCCAATGTGATACTGCTGCACCCATTCACGACGATGATATTCACCAGACAGGAATAACAATACGGCGGTTTTAAACTGAGCAATCTCTTCGGTACTTGGTTGATTACCGGCCAGGCGACGCGCCAGAATAGCATCCAGCGTGGCTTCATCAGCTTCGCCGTAAACCACGACGTCCAACGCATGGTCAGAAACTTTGCAACCATGTGCTGCGAAGTGATCCATACGTTTATTTAGCGCCGTGCAGAGATCAGCAAAGCGGCTGATAGAGGTGTCGGCAGCCGCTTCCAAACGTTGCATATAGTCGTTGAAACCTGCGGCTTCAATATTGAACGCTTTGTCTGGACGCCAGCTTGGCAACACTTTGATATTGAAGCTACCATCAGCGGCGATGGCTTTGTGATGACGCAGGTCGTCGATTGGGTCATCTGTAGTGCCAACCATTTTTACATTCATCTGCTGCATGATGCCACGCGCGGAGAAATTGTCCTGAGCCAGCAATTCATTACCGCGCTGCCAGATTTCTTCTGATGTTGCAGGGGATAGCAGTTTACCTGTAATACCAAATGGGCGACGCAATTCAAGATGCGTCCAGTGGTACAGCGGGTTACCGATAGTATGTGGAACCGTGGCCGCCCAAGCTTCAAACTTTTCGCGATCACTGGCATCGCCAGTACACAGACGTTCTGCAACACCATTAGTGCGCATAGCACGCCATTTATAATGGTCACCTTTCAACCAGATGTCATACAGGTTCTTAAAGCGGTAATTTTCTGCAATCTGTTCTGGTGGTAAATGGCAGTGATAATCAAAGATCGGCTGATCTTTTGCGTAGTCATGATACAGACGACGGGCGAATTCGGTGTCGAGCAAAAAGTCTTCGGTCAAAAACTGCGCCATATTAGGTTCCTCACTTGAGTACATCTTAGAGTACTGCTTTCTGTTATCGCGAAGTTATCACACCAATTTCATCTATCGTCCAGCATTTTTTTATAGATGGAGATCGCAAAAACCTAACAAAAAGAACAAATACTCAACATTTATAGTTTATTTAGTCCCTTGCGGCACTAAGTCTGCCGGGTTCTATTATTCCCTAATTGAAAAGTGGTTTTTGTGATATCACTCAACTTTTAAATCTGTATGACAAGTTATTGTTGCGTCGCCATCAGTCATCTCAACCGCCATGTTCGATTAAATGCGCTGATTTGACCCAAATGGGTACATCAAAGTGAGGCCGTACCAGCACTGCGGCCTCAGATAGCAAGGGTAAGGTCGTCGCTGATGGAACACATCGACAAATATCACTGACTACAAACGGCTTAAGACCGAAGTGATATCGGGCACAGCAATTTTCTGATTACCCCTCTCTGGGAAACAGAATGCTGTGTCACTCGGCCGTAAAGGGAGCATCAGGTACCGCCGCATGCACAGCAATGTCGGATTGGACCAAATTGCGCTATGAAACGTAGCGATAAACTGCGTTACATAGCAGTAATCTTAGACTGGGAGAAAGTTATAAATGATGCGTAAAATTAAAGGCTTACGCTGGTACATGATCGCTTTGGTCACTGTCGGTACTATATTGGGTTACTTAACACGTAACGCCATTGCCGTTGCCGCACCGACGCTGCAAGAGCAGTTACATATCACAACACAGCAATATTCTTATATTATCGCCGCTTATTCTGCTGCTTACACCTTGATGCAACCGGTCGCCGGTTATGTTCTGGATGTTATGGGCACGAAAGTGGGCTATGCCATGTTTGCCATTATGTGGGCCATATTCTGTATGAGTACTGCATTGGCCAGTAGCTGGGGTGGTTTAGCTATCGCCCGTGGTGCGGTAGGTATGGCAGAGGCTGCTATGATCCCTGCTGGCCTGAAAGCCAGTAGTGAATGGTTCCCTGCAAAAGAACGTTCTATTGCTGTGGGTTACTTCAATGTCGGTTCCTCTATCGGCGGTATGATTGCCCCCCCATTAGTGGTGTGGGCTATCGTGATGCATAGCTGGCAGATGGCATTTATCATCACCGGTGTGCTCAGTCTGATTTGGGCAATTGCTTGGTTAATCCTCTACAAACACCCGAAAGATCAGAAAAAACTGACGGATGAAGAACGTGAATACATCCTCAGTGGTCAGGAAGCACAGCACTCCACTGCTAACGCTAAAAAGATGTCTGCAATGCAGATTATCCGTAACCGTCAGTTCTGGGGTATTGCAATCCCACGTTTTCTGGCAGAACCGGCTTGGGGGACATTCAACGCGTGGATCCCACTGTTCATGTTTAAAGCCTATGGTTTTAACTTGAAAGAAATTGCTATGTTCGCCTGGATGCCAATGCTGTTTGCCGACTTAGGCTGTATCTTGGGTGGTTATCTGCCGCCATTATTCCAGAAATATTTCAAAGTTAACCTGATTGTTTCCCGTAAGTTAGTGGTAACAATGGGTGGCCTGTTGATGATTGCTCCAGGGACGATTGGCCTGTTCACTAGCCCTTATATTGCGATTGCATTGCTGTGTGTTGGCGGCTTTGCGCACCAATCACTGTCCGGCGCACTGATCACCTTGTCATCCGACGTCTTTGGTCGTAACGAAGTGGCAACCGCCAACGGCTTGACGGGAATGGCGGCTTGGACTGCCAGTACCCTGTTTGCACTGGTGGTCGGGGCTTTGGCAGACACCATGGGCTTCAGCCCACTGTTTGCTGCACTGGCTGTGTTTGACGTGTTGGCCGTCGTGGTTATCTGGACGGTGCTGCAAAACCGCCCGGCAGCCGAACCGGCTATCGACCCGATTCAACAATCTCCGGCCGGGCAGAATTAAGCTGAATTATCACCTTATTCTGTGCCCTAGAGATTAGCTTTCAAATTATCGGTAGGTGGAAACTAAATTTCACCCAATAAATTTAGTAAATTCAATATATTGGGTGATTAATTATCGTGTTACCGCCTACCGTTTGAAAGATAACAGGGATATAGCCCGGCAATGATTTGTCGGGCTTTTTTATGCGCCCTTTTTGCACCTTATTAACTGCACGTTTTCCATCACAACTGTGATAGCAATAACTAGAACCTAAAAGGGATAAGTGGTATAACAAGTCCAATTGTATCTCCTTCGGGATATCATGCCTTCCAGACAAAATGAGTCGCTAAATTTGCGGCCTCAATTGATCTCAAGAGCCTTAATCATGGAATTCACAGAAACCAGACGGTTGTACCAGCAGTTAGCCGCAGAGTTAAAGCAGCGCATCGAAGCCGGAGTTTATCCGGTGGGCGATAAATTGCCCGCAGAACGCTACATTTCCGAAGAAATGAATGTCAGCCGAACCGTGGTCCGTGAAGCGATTATCATGTTGGAAGTGGAAGGTTATGTCGAAGTGCGCAAAGGTTCCGGCATCCATGTCATGTCGAATCAGCAAAAGCATTTGGTGATGCCCAACCAAGGCATTGAATTCGCCACAGCAGGTCCTTTTGAGCTGTTACAGGCGCGCCAACTGATCGAAAGTAACATTGCTGAATTCGCGGCCACTCAAGTGACCCGGCAAGATATTGTGCAATTAATTGAGATCCAGAAACATGCGCGGCAAGAAGATCGCTTTCGCGACTCTCAGTGGGATCTGAAATTTCATGTGCAGGTCGCGCTGGCAACGCAAAATACTGCCATGGCAACTATTGTCGAAAAAATGTGGAGCCAGCGGGTGCATAACCCCTACTGGATCAAGCTGCACGAACATATTGATGATAAATCGATCGAAAGCTGGTGCGAAGATCATGACAGGATCCTTGAAGCACTAATGCGCAAAGATCCTTACGCCAGTAAACTCGCTATGTGGCAGCACTTGGAAAACACGAAACAAATGCTGTTCCGTGCTACCACCGACGATTTTGAATTTAATGTGGATCGCTATCTATTTACTGAGAACCCTGTTGTTCATCTCGATATCCCCAAAGAGCTTGGCGTGACAGGGCTAGTATCCAATAAGTGATGCAGTGACAGGGAAGAGAAACTGACGCAATTGTTTCTCTTCCTTGCAAGATTATGTCGCTTTGTGGTCAGTAAATGTCGACTTCTGTCAGCAAACGTCAGTGCTAGACTTGTTTTTAAACTATTGCTTAAAAAACACTCAATTACCCCCCATATTTCCCTGTTTCAAATCCCGCGATTTTGCTAAAGTGACAGCACTTTTTTTACTCGGATGCTTTGGGAGCGAAACGCAAATACATGCGCTGGTTGTTTGCTCTGTTTATTGCAGTATCTTGCTGGACCAGTTCGGTCTCCGGCAGTCTGCTATCGCCCACACATCCCCCATCACGCGTAACCTTATCCACGCTTGATTGCCACTATGCCAGCAATGCAGCGTCATCTGTCAGCGCGCTTTCGCCGTACTTGCATCTGGAAAAGAAAAGCCTGTACTCGCAATTGCGTCTAATGGGCGTCCCAGTCAAAAAAATAGCCATAAAAAATCGACTAGGTACTACCAAATTTACCGGCTCGGCTAATCCTTCATTAGCCAACAATGCTTGGCATGGTACATATCTGGCAATATCCCGCAGTAGTAGAGCGGATGAAATCTACAAACAACCGCGGCAATCCCTGCCGCTAGTAAAGTATTCCGATTGGATATTCCATGTATCGGCACAGCAAAATCGTGTGGGTGGCTGGAAAGAGAGTAATATTCAATATAGCGGGATGCTGACCTACCACCATTTTGACGTGATGACTTCTTTGTCGGCTTAGTTTCTAAAACCACTCAGCAAGAAGTCAATTTACCTCTAGCTATCAGCGAATTGGTTTGTTCTACGTGCCCTTAGGCATATTTATCAAAACCATCGCTTAAACACGAAAACCATCAGATCTCTTTGTTATCGTGTTTATATCCATAACGATGCTTACAACAAACAATGACGTTTTAGGAATACCAGATGGATATCATTAAAGAACTCTTACATGCTTTATGGGCACAAGATTATGAGACACTGGCGAACCCTTCTCTGGTCTGGGCCATCTACATCCTGCTGTTTATGATACTTTTTCTGGAAAATGGTTTGCTTCCAGCGGCCTTTTTACCGGGCGATAGTTTGCTGATTCTGGTGGGTGTCCTGATTGCAAAAGGGGCGATGAGTTTCCCTGTAACACTGGTGGTACTGACCACCGCGGCCAGTTTGGGATGTTGGCTCAGTTATATTCAGGGACGATGGTTGGGGAATACAAAAATTGTACAAGGGTGGCTATCCCACCTGCCCGCCCATTACCACCAGCGCGCCCATAATTTGTTCCACCGCCATGGGTTATCCGCTTTGCTGATTGGTCGCTTCTTGGCATTTGTGCGCACCTTGTTGCCAACCATTGCGGGTCTTTCCGGTCTGAACAATGCCCGTTTTCAATTTTTTAACTGGATGAGTGGTCTGCTTTGGGTCTTGATCCTGACCACCATGGGCTTTGCATTTGGTAAAACGCCGGTATTCCTAAAATACGAAGATGAAGTCATGTTCGTGTTGATGTTGCTGCCTTTAGCACTCTTGGTGATTGGTCTGGTGGGCTCTTTATATGTGCTGTGGCGCAAAAAAAACGCGGCTCCCGTTGCAGATAACAAAGACAAAGGTAAGCCAGAGTGATCAATATCAGGGGCCGTTTTGGCCGCCCGATCTGGCACTATCTTGCCCTGCCAGTGACGGCTTTATTGTTAGCTGCACTGCTGTTTACGCCCATTATTCTGCGCACAGAAAGTGCATTGAAAATTCGGCCTAACCAGCAGGGGTTGTCATTACCTGACGGGTTTTATCTGTATCAACATCTTGATCAACGCGGGATTCGCATCAAAAGTATTACTCCAGAGAATGACAGCCTGGTTGTTAGTCTGGAATCACCAGAACAACAAAAAGAAGCCATTGAAGTTTTGCAGGATATCCTGCCAAGCGGCTATGTCATTGTCTCGAGTGAGTCAAAGAAACGTCAGCGTTTATTGCCCGCATTCAGAAGTAACCTACAAAAAATAGGGTAATTTCTATCACGGGGAGTTATCTCCCCGTCATTATCTTCTCTTTATTACCCTTTAATCCTGCTGATATATGATTAATCTATAAAAAATCCCGTAGTAAACTTGGGTATCGCATCATTCAGCGCTATGCTTAGTCATTCACGGCAACCTATTTCCCCCTGATTCTGCTGTAAAAGGAAGCAATACTATGTTGTTACGTACCGTTTTTTCGCTACGGTCCTCTCTCCTGTTGGTGTTACCTATCATTGCGTTTTGTAGTGCCGCCCAAGCTAATGAATGCGACACCAAAGCCAAAGAAATCCAACAGCAGATTGATTATGCCAAACAGCATGGCAATACTCGCCGCGCCGCAGGTCTGGAAACTGCATTAAAAGAAGTTAAAAGAAACTGCACAGTTGAAGGCCTAGAAGCGGAGCGGCAGGAAAAGATTCAAGAAAAGCAGCACAAAGTTACTGAGCGTAAGCAAGAGCTAAAAGAGGCACAACAAAAAGGTGATGCCAGCAAAATTGCCAAGCAACAGAAGAAATTAGCACAAGCGCAGGCTGAGTTAAAACAAGCTCAGACACAAAAGTAGCGTCGCCAGATTTAAAGACGGTTCAATACAAGCATAGTGAATTATTCGGAATTTATTAGGATTTTTAACCTATCAACTTCCAGAGAAATTCACTAAATTAGATATTCATCTCAGTTATGTTAAGGAGCTATTACATGCCACAAGATAAAACCTCTGAACATTTACGCGCTGAACTTAAGTCACTTGCAGATACTTTGGAAGAAGTGCTGCAATCTTCGACCGATAAGCCGAAAGCTGAGTTAGATAAGCTGCGGGCGAAAGCGGAAAATGCGTTGAAAGATACTCGTGAACGTCTGAGCGAAACGGGCGACCGTATCGCGGCCCAAACCAAAGAAATTGCTGATAAAGCTGACACTTATGTCCATGACAACCCATGGCATGGTGTCGGTATCGGTGCTGCTATCGGCGTGGTGTTAGGCGTGCTGCTGTCTCGTCGCTGATTATGGCTGAACTTCCTCAAACTCAGGGCCCCGGCAAAGGGGTCCTTGATACTGTTCACCGCATTGCCACTATTGTCGTTGGCATGGTTGAAACCCGTGTCCGTCTGGCAGCGATTGAACTGGAAGAAGAAAAAGCGACACTGATTCAGTTGCTAATGATGGCGGGGATCACCCTGCTGTTGACCGCTTTCGGTTTAATGAGTTTGCTGGTATTGGTGATATGGGCTATTGATCCTGCCTATCGTTTAATCGCGTTGGGATCGACGACCGCGGTGTTATTGGCACTGGCAATCATCGGTGTTATCTGGACCCTTGCTAAAGCGCGCCACTCCACACTGTTGGGTTCTACCCGTAAACAGCTGGAAACGGACCGCGAATTATTGGAGAAAGAGCGTTGAATCACCGCCAACTTGCGCAAGAGAAAGCCATATTATTGCGGCAGATCGAGCAGCAACGTTTGGATCTTGCTAACAGCACTGCGCATTGGATTGAAGTCACCGCACCTTATGATCGCGGCTGGGCAAAGATTGTCAGTATGCGAAAATATTTGATGGTTGGCTCTAGTTTAGTGGCGTTATACGGTATCCGGCACCCCAGCAAAATTGTTCGCTGGTCGCGCAGAGCTGTCAGTGTCTGGGGCGCTATCCGATTGTTTCGCAATACTTTTCTACTACGTTGATTTTTCTATAATGGTGATACTTCCATGCCATTATTATCCTACCGCTAAAAAAATCAGACGATAACTCAGCCTGCTGAACGTGGCTTTCTGCCATAGGCAGGCTTTTATCTTCTGTCACTTCAGTTTTTTTGATGAAAAACGACAGTTTTACTTGCTAACAACTTCTCTACTTCTCTACTAACATTCTCTCATCAACTCAGGGCGTTTGCGGAAACCTCGCAGATAACCCAATACCGATGTTCTTTATTATTCATTAACGCCAGCAGATGCCAGGCATTAATACAAACAACTTTTTGGAGAAGTGGTCGATGAACAAATTACAAGATACTGGCCTGTTGGTAGCGCGCATTTTGATGCCGATTCTGTTTATTGTTGCCGGTTACGGCAAAATGGGTGATGCCTATGCGGGCACCCAACAATATATGCAAGCCATGGGTGTCCCTGGTTTCTTCCTGCCACTGACTATTTTGTTAGAGTTTGGCGGCGGCTTGGCAATTTTGTTCGGTTTCCTGACCCGTACCACTGCATTATTCACTGCCGGTTTCACCATTCTGACCGCATTGATCTTCCACACTAACTTTGCGGAAGGCGTGAACCAACTGATGTTTATGAAAAACCTGACCATCGCTGGCGGCTTCATCGTACTGGCAGTAGCAGGTCCCGGTGGTTTCAGTATTGACCGCCTGTTGGGTAAAAAGTGGTAAGTCACTTTATATCGACTATAAATACCCAAAGTCATTGGAATTGCAGCTAGCCAGTCAGCGCTAGCCCGCAGAGTGGGCCTCAAGGATGAGGCTCATTAATTTCGATGAGCCTCATCCAGGTCAGTGATTCGGGTTAGTGAAAGCAGCTAACCGCGCTGCAACTTCAAGTACAAAGGGGATTTTATGGGACAACTCGTTGACGGCATCTGGAAAGACATCTGGTATGACACTAAATCTACCGGCGGTCATTTCAAGCGCAGTACCTCACAGTTTCGCAATTGGGTAACGGCTGACGGTCAGGCTGGTCCGCAGGGCAAAGCAGGTTTTAAAGCTGAAGCTCATCGTTACCATCTGTATGTCTCACTCGCCTGCCCGTGGGCGCACCGTACTTTACTCATGCGTACCCTGAAGGGTCTGGAATCACTGATTTCAGTTTCTGTTGTGCATCCACTGATGTTGGAAAATGGTTGGACGTTCGGCCATGATTTTCCGGCGGCTACCGGCGATTCTCTCTATAACCTCGATTATCTTTACCAACTCTATCTTCGTGCGGATCCCCATTACAGCGGGCGCGTGACGGTCCCAGTATTATGGGATAAGCAGCAACAGACAGTGGTTAGCAATGAGTCAGCCGATATCATTCGTATGTTTAATAGTGCTTTTGATGGTGTAGGGGCTAAAGCTGGCGATTATTACCCACCGGCATTGCGCCACGACATTGATGATATTAATGGGTGGGTTTACGACCAAGTGAATAATGGTGTGTATAAAGCGGGTTTTGCGACCACACAAGCCGCCTATGACGAAGCTGTCACGACCTTATTTGATGCCTTGGCTCATTTGGAACAGATTTTGGGACAGCAACGTTATTTGGCTGGCGAGCAACTAACAGAAGCCGATTTGCGTTTATGGACGACATTAGTTCGTTTTGATCCCGTATATGTCACGCATTTCAAATGTGATCGACGCAGGATCAGTGATTACCTCAATTTATCTGGTTTCCTGCGAGATATTTATCAGATGCCCGGCATCGCTGAGACTGTGGATTTTGCACATATCCGCCATCATTATTACCGCAGCCACGGCACAATAAACCCTTACGGGATTATCTCCATCGGCCCGCAACAAAACCTGCTGGAGCCGCATGGTAGAGAAACTCGCTTTGCTCAAAGGCAGTAGCCAGTTACTTATTCATATTGGCAAATAACTTAGGGATCTCGCGCAAACACCACGACTTTGCCTCCCCCATACTGTCACGACGCCACGCCATAATAATATCGGCCTCACGGCTGTACTCTGGCCCGACAACTCGTAAGCGCCCTGCTTCAATGTCTTCTTCGACCATGTTATAAGGCATGGTCGCCACACCTAAACCGGCCAATAAAGCTCGCCGCTTATCTTCGATGGTACTGACGGTGAGTCGTTGCTGTTTATCCAGCAATTGCACCGTTAATACTGGCCGCTCGCGGGCAGTATCTGCCACGGCGACACCACGGTATTTCACCCGAGTCAACTCTGACAGAGGTTCTGGCTCCAGATGGATGGGGTGGTCAGGGCTGGCAACATAGACACTGGTGACTTTGTACAATTTACGGCTGTTAATCTCCGAAGATGCACGAAAATGCATATCCGGGGCAATGACAATATCAGCCCGCCCCTGCTCCAAGCGCTCCCATGCCCCCGCCAAAACCTCAGTGAAAATGGAAACTTGCGTATTGGCTTTCAACGCTAATTTGTCAACTAACGGGAACAACTTCCACGCCGGAGACAGTGCTTCACTCACGATAGTGATATGAGTTTCCCAACCCCGGGCCAGTGCCTCGGCATCCGTGGTCAACTTGTCTGCGGCCTCCAGCAG
Source organism: Yersinia vastinensis (assembly GCF_044905075.1). NCBI lineage: Bacteria > Pseudomonadati > Pseudomonadota > Gammaproteobacteria > Enterobacterales > Yersiniaceae > Yersinia > Yersinia vastinensis. The sequence goes on along the minus strand of NZ_CP173260.1, from coordinate 516,752 downwards.
GACTCGCCCGCGATCCAATAGCATACGACCAACATTGGTAAATTTGGTCCGGTGCCCGGAGCGATCGAATAGCACCACGTCCAGCTCTTCTTCAAGCTTTTGCATGGTGTAACTCAATGCAGAAGGGACTCTCCCCAATTCATCAGCCGCCGCAGCAAAACTGCCACGGCGGTCAATGGCATCCATCACTCTCAATGCTTCTAACGTTAGCGCCCGATCTTTACCCATCTTGTTCTCAATCAGGAAATTTGAATATGGCGACCAGATTAACTGGCTAACAATCTGCCGTCCAGACGCTTACCATTTGTTTACACATTATACTCGTCATACTTCAAGCCGCGGGGGCGTTGGCTACGAGTTTTCACCCCTGTCACTTACTCAAGTAAGCTACAGAGGTTCGCTCTCTTACCGCCTACCTGCAACTCGAATTAGTTAGAGTATATATTCACTTATTATATATACCCGATAGATTTCGGGTTGCAGGAGACCATTGTCATGATCACATGCAGAACAGCAAAACAGTGCGGGCAAGCTGACTTTGGTTGGCTTCAAGCGCGTTATACTTTCTCTTTCGGTCACTATTTTGACCCGAAATTATTAGGCTATGCCTCGCTGCGCGTTTTAAATCAGGAAGTGCTGGCCCCCGGCGCATCATTCCAGCCACGTACCTACCCTCGCGTTGATATTCTGAATCTGATTTTACAAGGTGAGGCTGAGTATCGGGACAGCTTGGGCAACCATGTTCGCGGCAAAACCGGCGATGTTCTATTATTTTCGACACAACCGGGAGTCAGCTATAGCGAGCATAATCTAAGTACCGATAAGCCCTTAACCCGTATTCAGTTATGGCTCAATGCGTGTCCAGAACAGGAAAGCCACCCAGCCCAACGTATGTCATTGTGCACCCAACCATTGCGGTTGCTGGCTTCTCCCGACGGTGAACAAAACAGCCTGAAATTGCGCCAACAAGTATGGATACATCATTTGGATTTAGCAGCAGGCGAGCAATATACCATTGATTTACACGGACCTAGGGCTTACCTGCAATCCATACACGGGACGATTACCGTGGAAGGCCCACAAGTCAGTGAAGCGCAGCGCCTAACCTGCGGCGATGGTGCATTTGTGCAAGAAGAGCGGCATTTAGTGATTAAAGCAGAAACCCCACTACGGGCATTGTTGATCGACTTACCGGAATGATTAGATGAAGAGAGATAAAATAGATTTTTTTATCTCTCTTCATAATATTAACGTCTTACGCTTTCAACGACGCCATATCAATCACAAAGCGATATTTCACATCGCTTTTCAGCATCCGTTCATATGCTTCGTTAATATCCTGAATATTAATCATCTCTATATCTGAAACAATGCCGTGTTTGGCACAAAAATCCAGCATTTCCTGAGTTTCCGCAATACCACCAATGCAGGAACCCGCCACTGAGCGCCGCGCCAGAATCAGCGGCATGGTGTTGATCATCGGGCTAAGATCCCCAAGATAGCCCACAAATACCAGTGTGCCATTCACATTCAGTGTTGGCATATAGGGATTGATATCATGTACATAAGGCACAGTATCGATGATCAGATCAAACTGCCCTTTCACTGCGGCCATTTGTGCATCATCAGTGGATAATACGATGTGATGCGCTCCTAAACGGCGAGCATCCGCCTCTTTACTCGGTGAGCGAGTAAAGAGTGTCACTTCAGCCCCCAACGCATTCGCCAACTTCAAAGCCATATGACCTAAACCACCCAAGCCGACAACCGCAACTTTGCTCCCTTTCCCCACTTTCCAATGGCGCAGCGGTGACCATGTAGTGATACCCGCACACAGTAGCGGCGCGGCGGCCTTCAAATCCAGACCCGCGGGCATTTTCAACACAAAATCTTGAGAGGCGACAATAGCTTGCGAATAACCGCCGTAGGTTGGCGTATGGTCATGGCGATCAACGCCATTGTAGGTTTGCACATTGCCCTCTTCGCAATACTGCTCCAGACCTTGTTTACAGGGTTGGCACACGCGACAGGAGTCCACCATGCAGCCAATCCCCGCAAAATCGCCTACTTTAAATTTTGTGACATTTTGACCAACCGCCGTAACTCGACCAATCACTTCATGACCGGGCACCAATGGATACGTGCTGAACCCCCAATCATTTCGAGCCTGATGTAAGTCAGAATGGCAAACACCGCAATAGAGCACCTCCATCACCACATCATCTGGGCGAGGATCCCGACGGGTAAACTCAAGTGGTGCAAGAGGAACTTGTGCTGACTTGGCAGCATAACCGAGAACTTTCATTGTCATGTTGTATCTCCGGCAGTAGTACGTTAAACCCAATAAACCTTAGTGGGTATATTGGGTTTTAAAGAAGAGAGAAGGTAATGCGCTGGAACCTCTGCCATGTGCAGAGCAATAATCAAAGTTCTTGTTTAGTCGGGCGGAATAAGACTTCATTGATATCCACATCCTCCGGCTGGCTGATAGCAAACGCCACAATACTGGCAAAGGCATCAGCAGAAATGGCGACTTCGTCATAAAACTGTTTAATACCTGCGGCAACATCCGTTTCAGTAATGCTGTCCACTAACTCGCTGCTGACTGCGCCGGGAGAAATAATGGTCGTCCGAATATTGTACGGTTTCACTTCCTGACGTAGCCCCTCGGAAATCACCCGAACCGCTGTTTTAGTTGCCGCATATACCGCACTGCCCGGTCTAACCTTGTGGCCCGCAACCGAGGACGTATTGATGATATGTCCACTTTTCTGATCTTTCATATAAGGCAGCGCAGCCGCGATACCATAAAGAACCCCTTTCAGGTTCACGTCAATCATCGCATTCCAATCGCTAATCTTGCAGCGTTCCAGCAGCGAGTGTGGCATCAACCCCGCATTGTTCACCATCACATCAATGCGTCCGTACAGCCTGACGGCGGTATCCACCAGCGCCTGAACTTGCTCTGCCTGCGTGACATCGGTTTTGACGACAGCTGCTTTATTCAATGATAACGCTTCAGCCAATGTCTCCAGCCGGTCAAGGCGGCGAGCGCCCAACACAACATTTGCGCCATCCTTTGCCAAACGGCGAGCCAAGGCTTCACCAAGGCCACTACTGGCTCCGGCGATAACCACCACTTTATTTTCAATACCTTGTGCCATATTCCCTCCAGAATTACTTCTGATACTGCGCATCGCTGACTTTTTCCATCCACTCAACAGGACTGCCGTTGAGGGATTCAGCAATTGCAATGTGAGTCATCGCGGTATCTGGGGTTGCCCCATGCCAGTGCTTAACCCCTTCAGGGATCCAGATGATATCGCCCTGATTCATCTCTTTAATCTCACTGCCCCACTCCTGAATCCAGCCGCGTCCTTGGGTGATAATCAAAGTCTGGCCCAGCGGATGGGTGTGCCACGCAGTACGAGCACCCGGCTCAAAGGTCACACTAGCACCACCGACACGAGCTGGGGAGGTTGCCTGAAAAGGGGCATCAATACGCACTTGACCGGTAAAGTAATTTTCTGGGCCAGGCTGAGAGGGTTGGGAACCACTTTGGATAATTTTCACTTTTTCCTCCACATCGGCGAAAGCCGCCGGACTTAACATGGACAAGATAACTGTAGACGCTGCGAGCAATTTCATCGTTATTCCTTACCTAAGATTTGACGGGCACATCGGCATTTCGCTGCGCAAAAACGCTTTTCACTACAGGTACTGCCGACATGGCATTAGGCCAGCCCACATAAAAAGCCAGATGAGTCACCACCTCTGCGGCCTGTGCCTGTGTTAACCCATTGTCCATCGCTTTATTGAGATGGAAGGTCACTTGGGCTACCTGCCCCGCAGCAATCAGTGCACTAACGGTAATGAGGCTGCGATCCCGTGGCGCCAGTGCCGGGCGTAGCCAAAGATCACGAAATAGCACATCGGTGGTATAGGTCACCAGTCCTGGAAACTGCTGACTTCCAACCGACTGCTCAACTGCATTGAGGCGTAACTGTTCGGCTGTTTGGTTGAGTGGTAGCAACTCGGGTTGTGCTGTCGGTAGTGTAGTGGCTGCGATACCTCGCTGCTGGAAGAGGGTCTGCGCCACAGTCGCCGCAGACATGGCATTACCCCAACCGGAATAAAACGCGAGATGTGTAATAATTTCCGACAACTCACTGGCCTTCACGCCATTATCCAATGCCAAATTGAACTGCTCGGCCATTAATTCCGTCTGGTGGCGGGCAATAATGGCCGCGACGGTAATCATGCTGCGATCACGCGGTGAGAGTGCGGGACGCTGCCAGAGATCATTTTGTAAGGTTTGGCTCTGATAGTGAGCTAATGCCGGTGAAACTTTTTCCAACACGTCAGCGGTAGAGACTTCGCCCGCGCGCGCGGAGCCTATCGGTTCGGCCATCACCGCACCAGACATTGCCATCGATAAAGAAAGTGCCGTCGTCGCTAAATATTTCATTGCTTTCCCCTCCGATCCTTATCGGCTTAGTTTCGATGGGAAAAAATTACCGCCATTTTATGGGGAGAACTAGATAGCTAAATGCGAAAGGAGCTATGAGTAAAATTCATTAATCTAGCCCGTATTGGCGTTGCTTCCTTGGATGTACAGTTCAAAAAGATAGCAAATGCTTCAGCTAAAAATCAGATGAATAAATACGTATGGGTATATGAATTTAAGTCATAAATTGAGTTAAGCTCCGTGTTATCCACTGTTACGCAATCAGAGAACCATAATGTTAAAAGAAAATTTTAACGATTTAATTTCGTTCCTTGTGGTCGCCAGAGAACGCAGTTTTACCAAAGCCGCAGCGAAACTGGGGGTTTCTCAATCCGCCTTAAGCCACTCTATTCGTGGGTTGGAGGACCGTCTTAAACTGCGCTTATTGACTCGTACCACCCGCAGTGTCGCCCCCACGCAAGCAGGAGAAAGGTTAGCAAATAGCCTTGGACCACGTTTTGCTGAAATTGAAAATGAACTGGATGCGTTAAGTGAAATGCGTGACCGCCCTGCGGGAAATATCCGTATCACCGCCGGTGAACATGCTGTTGATTCCGTGCTTTGGCCAGTACTGAAATCGTTCCTTGCTGAATATTCGGATATCAATGTGGAAATCACCGTTGATAACACCTTAACCGACATTGTCGCAGGCCGCTATGATGCGGGTATCCGTTTAGGAGAGCAGGTTGCCAAGGATATGGTCGCGGTACGCATTGGGCCAGATATGAGTATGGCAGTGGTGGGTTCACCTGATTATTTAGCGAAATACGGTGTACCCACTGCGCCCACAGAGTTACAAAACCATCGTTGCATCAATATGCGTCTGCCAACGATGGGCGGCCTTTATGCATGGGAGTTTGAACAAGAAGGTCGTGAATTAAAAGTACGAGTGGATGGCCAGTTAACATTCAACAGCTTGCGTCAACGTATCGAAGCCGCAACCCTAGGTTTTGGGCTGGCCTACGTACCAGAGGATTCCGTAAGAGATGACATTGCTGGTGGTAACTTGGTGAGAGTGTTAACAGAGTGGTGTGCACCTTTTCCTGGTTATTACCTTTATTACCCAAGCCGCAGGCAGCATACCACCGCGTTTTCACTTTTCATTGAAGCATTACGTTATCGGCATGAGTAATTCTATTTAATAGATTTCAGAGATAGTACGGCAGTAAAAATGGGGATAAGGTCGGCTGAACGAATGATGTATTTTATTCGTTCAGCCGATGATGAGAATTTAAAATCTATTGCAGGCAAGTCACCCACGCATTTTTATTAGAGTCATCAGTAGAAGTGCCGTTACCATTGATCAGCCAAATGCTGGAATGGCTGGTCGCACCATATACTGTTGATGAAATATAAGAACCGCTTGTTTGCCAGCCAAAAACCGTCTTAATTTGGTTTGATGGATAAGTATTGTAAAGCGTGACTAAATCAGCACGGACTGGCAAATTCGCCGCACTACCGCAAACCCGACCAGTAGCAGAGGCAAAATCAAAGGTGGACCAAGTCTCATTGTTGATAGTCTGAGTAAAGTCACCCGCAATTTCTACGTTAAGGCGTGGGCGCTTAAAGGTTTTCCCACCCGCAGTGATGGTTTCGGCCATATGGCCCCACATATTCGCCTGCGGCGTATCTGGGCTAGTAACCACCGTGTAAATCACATCAGTAGAAGCCGTCGCCGTACCCGATACTGCGGTGATGGTTCTCTGAACACCCGTACCTGAAGGATCAGTCACTGGAATGGTTACCGTGCCATCCGCACCAGTGGTGAATTTCCGCGCCGTTGTGATATTCGTGTCATTAAATCGCAAGGTGCCACTACTCACTGTTGTGCCTTGGCGGTTTCTCACATTGCCGATAGTGAATGAGATATCCACTCCAGGAAGAAGATCTCCGTCGGCATCTCTGGCGGTAACCGTCGTCTGAATAGTCTCTCCAATCTTGGTTGTGGATTGGTTCACTGAGATTGCCAACGTCGCGGCGACTGGAGCCACAAAGGTGGTGTTTACTGAGCGACCAAAGTTGTTGTTATTTATTCTCGCAGTCACCGATGAGATTCCTGCTACGGTGTTGGTCAACGTCGCGGTGGCAACACCATCGGCCCCCGTGGTGCCAATCACTGTCGTCAATGAAGCACCATTCGCCGCCCCGAATGTCACGACTTCACCCGCCAGCGGGTTGTTATTACTGTCGGTCACCACAACCCGCACAGCATTGGTCGCGACACCATTGGCAATAGCATTGTTGGATGTCACCACCATATTCGCGGAGGAAATAATTGCATTACTACTGTCAGCGATAAAGTGGGTGTTTACGGACTGATTAGCACTGTTACTTAGTGTCGCCATCACCGCCGTTGTACCTGCTACAGTGTTGGTCAAGGTCGCGGTAGCAATACCATCCGCACCTGTCGTGCCAATCACCGTGGTCACGATTGCACCATTAGTTGCCGTGAATGTCACTGCTTCATTCGCTAACAGATTGTGATTGCTGTCCGTCACAATCGCTTGTACCGCATTTGTGGCTGCACCATTCGCGATAGCATTGTCAGCTGTCACTGACATATTTGCCGCAATAATGATAGCGCTGCCGCTATTGGCGACAAAGTTAGTGTCGAGGCTATGACTATTCCCATTAACGGTTGATGTTACGGTGCTAATCCCTGCAACCAAATTGGTTAAGGTTGCCGTAGCAATTCCCTGAGCATCCGTATTAACTGAAGAGGTAATACTTGCACCGTTGCTGGCGATGAAATCCACCGTTTGGTTTGCAACCCCTGCGCCGCTAGCCGATGTCACTTTGACCTGCACGCGGTTAGCATCAAGCCCATCCGCCAGCGCATTATCATTGACTAATGTTAACGCCACTGTTGATGCACGATTAAGAACGGGAGCCACATCAATTGTGGTCACAGCCCGGTTGGATATATTGCCCTGAGTATCACGTGCAACCGCACTGATGACATGGGTATTATTCCCCCCAGTTTGGTAAGGAGGGAAAGTCACTGCAACACCGGTGACCGAGGTTTGAGTCACTACACCTCCAGCCGCAATCAGCGCAGCAGTATCCCAATCCAGTTGGCTAACGCCATATTTGGCCGTCACTTGTGCTGTCAGAGACGTGACTTGACCTTCCTGCCCAGCCAGTTGTGGTGGAAGGCTCAAACTCAGCAATTGCTGTTTTTGATAATCCAACACAATATTATTATTACGTTCAACCAAATCATATCGGCTACCTGCCAACAAGCGGGATTCGGCAACAGCACTGGAGTCAATTTGAGACTGCCAAGAACCGCCCAGACGATAATTCAGTTGGAGATTAATACTGGAATCACTTTTACTGCCTTTCCCTGCACGATGTTCCGCCCCAACGGTCAATAAGGGAATTGGGGTATAATTCAAACCAGCAGTAACGGCGTGAGGGTTTTTCTGTCGATTATCTTTCCCAAATAATGCAACATCGTCCCCTTTATATTGCTCAAACATCAGTTTACCCCCCAACTGTGGGTGTGCGGGTAAATAGGCTTCAGCCCGAATGTCATAACCATTAGCAGGACGTTCATTATAGTCAGAAAAATCCCGAGATTGATGCCAGTCGGTCAGGCCGAAATAACTGTTTGCCGATAATTTCACAAAGTCAGTTGCTATTTCTGCCCCAACCCCAATACGGCGGTTGTTCCCCGTCAAATCATTATCAAAGAAGGTGTTACCACCAAACATCCAATTACCTTGTGTGGTACGAACACCAACTCCAACATTACCTGTATGGCGTTTATCCTGATGACGGAATCCTAATTGCGTAAATAACAAATTCTTATTGTCATCATAAAGAGGAACGAGCAGGTCAACCGCACTCCCATTAAGGCTGCTATTAGAATCCAGATTTAATTGCACACGCGCAGTGCCAAATTGATTCAGCCATTGCTGTGCTGAAGTATTCGCTTCTCCAATAACCTTTGAACGTACCAAACCAGAGGCACTGCTACTCGCATTGCCGCTACTCAGCAACGATCCTGCTATTTTGGCTTGTTCCGCCAGCATTGAACTGTTGTCTTCGCCAAGTTGAGAGGAAGGGGGGATTGCTGCTGTTTTCTGGGCAGCAATAACCGGATTAAAAGCCATACTCAATGGAAAGAAACATTGAAAAATGACTGTTAACCACGTCATGGTCGTTATACGACGAGAAGGCATAATATTGCTCAAATTAGTAATCCTAGGTGAAGTTAAATGTTGAAATAAACAATAAAAAGTTATTTTTTATTTAAAATCGATTAACCTGATATGAGAATGTAATATTTAAGTACAAAAAAATTTCTAATCACTGATACTAAAATTATGACTTCTCGCCACTGATGGTATTATTTATTTTTCATATATAAGATTTATTGATCTGTTATTTTTTTGTAAAGCACATAGCGCTTTTAGTCTTCATTGACAAATATAGACAATTCACTGACATAAAATTAAATAAGTTACAGACAAATTATCTTTAATTAGATAGAAATATTTCCTATTTTTAGCACTATACATTTCGATAATTAAAAAAACATAAAAACGTTTATAACGCAAAAATGCGGCATTGGTTGTATCAAGGAGTATAACGAGAATACAAACTTGTGTTTTAAAATGATTTTTTCATAACCATCGTTGATATTGAGTATTCATTAACGGTTATTTAAAATTGAACAGAATAAAATTTAAGATTATTCACACGCTGTGAATTTAAAATTCATACAAAAACGTATGAATTTTCCACGAAAAAAAGGTTCTTTTAGAGGAAGTAATGATAATTGCTCGCGATTTCTATCGTACAAAACAAAAAACCCCGCCGAAGCGGGGTTTTTATGGAATGAGTGGAGTTGACCGGTAAGCCGGGTTCTGTCGTGGACAGTCATTCCTCTAGGCCAGCAATCGCTCACTGGCTCAAGCAGCCTACCCGGGTTCAGTACGGGCCGTACCATGTGAACCCCTATTTGGCCTTGCTCCGGGTGGAGTTTACCCTGCCACGGACTGTTGCCAGCCGCGCGGTGCGCTCTTACCGCACCCTTTCACCCTTACCTGATCCCACTTACGCGGGCCATCGGCGGTTTGCTCTCTGTTGCACTTGTCGTAGGCTTGCGCCCCCCAGGCGTTACCTGGCACCCTGCCCTATGGAGCCCGGACTTTCCTCCCCTTCACCTGTCTCCCCCGAAAGGGACGGCAGCGAAGCGGCGACTGTCTAGTCAACTCCGCGGCGGATTATAGTCACATTGTGACTAAATGTCATCTTCCGCTTGCACTTGAGCACCCTCTTGCTGTTCAAGTGCGTACTTATAGAGCGCATTCTTTTTCACGCCGTGAATCTCAGCAGCCAGAGCCGCGGCCTTTTTCAAAGGCAACTCTTTTTGTAGTAGCGACAAGGTACGTAGCGCGGCGGCAGGTAATGCATCATCGGCCTGTACTTTGTGCCCTTCAACAATCAACACCATTTCACCACGGCGGCGGGTTTCTTCTTCTTGCACCCAAGCCAATAACTCCCCCACCGGGGCTCCGTGGATAGACTCCCAGGTTTTGGTTAGCTCTCTGGCCAGTACCACATAGCGTTGCGGGCCAAGTACGGTTACCATGTCCTGTAAACTTTCCAACAAGCGATGTGTTGATTCGTAGAAGATCAGTGTTCGAGGTTCCTCAATCAGCGCTTGCAGAGTATCCTTACGTCCTTTGGTTTTCGCTGGCAGGAAGCCTTCGTAACAAAAACGATCTGAGGCAATACCGGCGGCAGAAAGCGCAGTAATCGCCGCGCAAGCACCCGGCAATGGCACAACTCGGATGCCAGCTTCACGGCAACGGCGCACTAAATGGTAGCCCGGATCGTTAATCAGTGGCGTACCTGCATCAGAAACCAGTGCAATACTCTGGCCTTCTTGCAGTTTTGCCAGCAAATGATCGGCTTTTTGTTGTTCGTTATGGTCATGAAGTGCAAATAGGCGGGCGTTGATCGCGAAATGTTGTAACAGCAACCCTGTATGACGTGTATCTTCTGCCGCAATCAAATCAACGCTTTTCAGTACCTCTAACGCCCGGTGGGTAATATCCCCTAAATTGCCGATTGGGGTAGGTACCACATAAAGCGTAGATGCAGAAATCACTGCTCGATCGTGTTGATTCATTGTTTCATCCGAATTACCGATTTAATATTGAGCATCTTGAAAAAAACATCACTGGATACAGTATGCTTTCCTCAACATTCGTTCGTTCCAAAGCAGGGCTTGTCCCTGTTGTTCTGGCTGCGTTGATACTGGCAGCTTGTTCAGGCAGAGCACCACAGACGCCGCCACCGACCAATATACAGGACGAGGCAAGCGCTAACTCTGACTATTATCTGCAACAGTTGCAACAGAGCGGTGATGATAACAAGGCTGACTGGCAATTACTTGCCATTCGTGCCCTGTTACGTGAAGGGAAAACCCCTCAGGCAGCAGAACAGCTCGGCACACTACCGGCCGAACTGAGCGATGCACAGCGTCAGGAACAGCAATTGCTGACTGCAGAACTGCTCGTTGCGCAGAAAAATAATCCTGCCGCTGCCGATATTCTAGGCAAACTCGACGCAACCCAGCTCTCTGCTAATCAACAGGTTCGCTTCTATCAGGCACAAATTGCCGCCAATCAGGGTAAAGCAACCTTACCCCTGATCCGCGCCTTTATTGCTCAAGAGCCATTACTGAAAGATAAGGCACATCAAGACAATATTGATGGCACTTGGCAAGCACTGGCCCAGCTCACACCACAAGAATTAAATAATATGGTGATTAATGCAGACGAAAATGTTCTGCAAGGCTGGCTTGATTTGCTGCATGTATATCAAGATAACAAGCAAGATCCCGACTTGCTGAAAGCCGGGATTAAAGACTGGCAAAATCGTTATCCACAAAACCCAGCGGCGAAAAACCTGCCAACGGCGTTAACTCAAATTAGTCATTTTAGTCAGGCATCTACGGCGAAAATTGCACTGTTGTTACCATTGAGTGGCCCGGCACAGGTGTTTGCTGATGCTATCCAGCAAGGTTTCACTGCCGCACAGAATGGTTTACCGGTGACACCACCGGCACCTGTAACACCAGATGTGACGGCCAACACAGCAACCGATGGCACTGCAGCCCCTGTCACCGATGTGGCGCCGATTGAGACGCCAACCCCGGTGGTGGCTCCTGCTGCGACCAGTAATGCACAGGTGAAAGTCTATGACACCACCACTCAACCGGTTGCAGCATTACTGGCCCAAGCCCAACAAGATGGCGCGACATTGGTTGTGGGTCCACTGTTGAAACCTGATGTTGAACAACTGAGTGCCACACCTAGTACACTGAATATTCTGGCGTTGAACCAGCCCGAAGTCAGCACCAACAACCCAAATATCTGTTACTTTGCCCTGTCGCCAGAAGATGAAGCTCGCGATGCAGCTCATCACCTGTGGAGCCAGGAAAAAAGAATGCCGCTGTTACTCACCCCACGTGGTGCTTTTGGTGACCGCGTCGCCAAAGCTTTCGCAGAAGAGTGGCAGAAGCAAGGTGGGCAAACCGTATTGCAGCAAAACTTCGGTTCAACTGCTGAGTTGAAACAAGCCATCAACAGTGGTGCAGGTATCCGCTTGACGGGTCAGCCTGTTGCTGTTTCAGGCACCCCTGCGGCGGCCCCTGCATCAGTGACTATTGCCGGTCTGACCATTCCTGCTCCGCCTGTTGATGCCCCAGTCGTTTCGACCTCTGCCGGCGGTAATATTGATGCGGTGTATATCATTGCAACACCCGCTGAGCTGACACTGATTAAACCCATGATTGATATGGCTACCAGCACCCGTACTAAACCGGCGCTGTTTGCTAGCTCACGTAGCTATCAAGCAGGTGCAGGCCCGGATTACCGTCTGGAGATGGAAGGCATTCAGTTTAGTGATATTCCATTGATGGCAGGCTCAAACCCGGCGCTGATGCAGCAAGCTGCAGCCAAATATTCCAACGACTATTCGCTGGTGCGTTTATATGCCATGGGCATTGATGCTTGGACATTATCAAATCATTTTGCTGAAATGCGCCAAATTCCTGGTTTTCAGGTAAGCGGCACCACGGGCGACTTAACCGCATCGGCTGATTGTGTTATCACCCGTAAATTACCTTGGCTGCAATATCGTCAGGGTATGGTGGTACCAGCGGCGTAAAGTGATTAGGGTGAGTGAATCTCCTGCAACTTCAAGCACGAAGGGCATTTCCAAAGTCATTGGTGTTGCAGGTAGGCAGCAAATGAACACATCCCGATGAGCTTACTCAGGTAAGTGATTCGGGTGAGTGAATGTAGCTAACCCCCCCTGCAACTTCAAGGACGAAGGAAATATGAGCCGACGGAACACAGGCACACATTACGAAAATCAGGCCCGCAGTTATCTTGAGCGGGCTGGTTTACTTTTTCAGGCGGCCAATGTCACCTATCAAAGTGGCGAAATTGACCTTATCATGCGCGATGGCGCTACTTGGGTTTTTGTTGAGGTTCGCTTTCGGCGTAATGCACTATTTGGTGGCGCTGCCGCCAGTGTCACCTACAGCAAGCAACAACGGTTACTTCGAGCCGCCGCACTTTGGCTGGCGCAGCGGAATGCCAGTTTTGCCACAACACCGTGCCGTTTTGATGTTTTTGCCATCACGGGCAACCAAGAAGAATGGCTGCCAAACGCCTTCAATGCGGATTAATGATTTTCTCCGGTTTGATACCGGATTATTACTGAGTGGGTTAAATCAACGTGCTGGATAGAATCAAAGGCTGCTTTACTGAAAGTATTCAAACCCAGATTGCCGCGGCGGAGGCACTGCCTGATGCCATATCCCGTGCAGCAATGACATTGGTTCAGTCACTGCTTAACGGCAATAAAATTCTCTGCTGCGGTAATGGGACTTCTGCCGCTAACGCGCAGCACTTTGCTGCCAGCATGATAAACCGTTTTGAAACAGAACGGCCTAGCTTGCCCGCTATAGCTTTGAACGCGGATAATGTTGTTCTCACAGCAATTGCCAATGACCGTTTGCATGATGAAGTCTATGCCAAACAGGTACGTGCGCTTGGTCATGCTGGCGATGTTTTGCTCGCTATTTCCACTCGCGGCAATAGCCGTGATATTGTGAAAGCGGTCGAAGCGGCAGTGACCCGAGATATGACCATTGTTGCCCTTACCGGTTATGATGGTGGAGAACTGGCTGGCTTGTTAGGTCAGCAGGATGTTGAAATCCGCATACCTTCGCACCGTAGCGCCCGGGTTCAAGAATTACACATGCTCACAGTGAATTGCTTGTGTGACTTAATTGATAACACTCTATTTCCTCATCAGGACGATTAAAGGAGCACGAATGAAGGTTGGTTATATTTTTGCCATGCTATTCAGCGCCCTGCTATTACAAGGCTGTGTTGGTGCCGTCGTTGTTGGCAGCGCAGCAGTCGCCACTAAATCCGCCACAGACCCACGTTCTGTTGGCACTCAGGTAGACGATGGCACACTCGAAGCCAGAGTCGTCAATGCACTGAGTAAAGATCAGCAAATCAAAAGCCAAACACGTTTTGTGGTCACCGCTTATCAGGGGAAAGTTTTGCTGACGGGGCAATCACCAACGGCTGAGTTGTCGAATCGTGCCAAACAAATTGCAGCGGGTGTTGATGGTGCTTCGGAAGTGTATAACGAGATGCGCTTAGGTAAACCTGTCGATCTCGCTACGGCGTCAATGGATACCTGGATTACCACCAAAGTTCGCTCACAACTGCTGACCGCCGATTCAGTCAAATCCTCCAATGTGAAGGTGACCACCGAAAATGGTGAAGTCTTCCTCTTGGGGCTGGTAACACAACAGGAAGGGCAGTCCGCAGCGCAGATTGCCAGCCAAGTGAGTGGCGTAAAACACGTGACAACCGCGTTTACTATCGTGAAGTAATCTGGCGGTAAAATCAGCCAGATTATGTGCATAGAACCCGATTATTAAGGGCTTAGAGCAATCTAAGCCCTTTTTTAATCGAGGGAATTCTCCTGAATGAACTCTTTCCCACCCAACTGACGCATCTGGCGCAAAATCCACTGTTGGCGGGAAATAACATAACCAGAGGGAGCATTCACCTTGAAACGATGCGGATTAGGCAGCACTGCAGCCAATAAAGCTGCTTCTGAGGCACTCAATTTGCTAGCCGGTTTATTAAAGAAATGGCGAGCTGCCGCTTCTACACCAAAAATACCGTCACCAAACTCAGCAATATTCAGATAAACCGTCAAGATTCGCCGTTTGGTCCATATCAACTCAATACCTGCGGTTAGCCCCACCTCCAACCCTTTACGTACCCAGCTTCGTCCATCCCAAAGGAAGAGATTTTTCGCCGTTTGTTGCGATAGTGTCGATGCACCGCGGATACGATTTTGATTGCGCTGATTATGAGATAAGGCCGACTCAATAGCATCCATATCAAATCCCCAATGGTCTGGGAATTTTTGATCTTCAGCGGCCATCACCGCCAGCGCCATATAAGGGGAGATTTCATCCATTGGCACCCAGTCAGAGTGCGCGACATACGAAAAATCGCCGGTAAACCACGCCCCGAGTTGCCTTTCAAGCATGACCATGGAAAACGGGACTGGCAGAAAAGCAAAAATTAAAATACCGGCCAACCACAGAGCCACAATGCCAAGAGCACACCGTTTTCCCCAATACCAAAGCCAACTTAATCCACGTCTGACAGGTATCATTTGGCTAAATCCAGCACCTTCACCACGAGTTTATCAATGCCTTTTGCGGCTTCAGAAATTGATGTTGCTGTCATGTAAGCGGGTGTGGTAACCACTTTATTTTCAATATCCACAACCACATCATCAGCTGGGCAAATCACATGCTCGCCCCCCATAGTGTCAATTACATCAATGAGATCGGGATCGTTACCAATCGTCAGTCGGATAGGTTTGCCCAATAACTTAGGCAGCATCACCGGAGAAATACACATAAACCCAATTGGTTTACTAGACTTATGCATTGATTGAATTAGCATCATTAAATCTGGATCAATAATACATTCAGAACCCTTAAGCACGAAATCACTGAGGTTCTTTGCAGCACCAAAACCACCAGGAACAATAAGGGCATCCAACTGCTCTGAATTGGCTGAAGAAAGAGGTTTTATTTGCCCACGAGCAATGCGTGCAGACTCCACTAAAACATTCCGCTGCTCGGTTGATTCTTCACCAGTAAAATGATTAATAACATGGAGTTGCGGCTTGTCGGGTGCGAAGAATAAAATATCAACACCTGCGCGATCCAATGCCAGTATTGTTAAGACAGATTCATGTATTTCTGCGCCATCGAAAACACCACATCCACTCAGCACGACACCGACGGTTTTCATCACACCTCTCCTTTTCTCACTCTGTCAATCGCTTAACCTGTTCTAGTGACAAAGACCAATCTCTATCACAAATTTTAATGAATCTTGTAACAAGAGCGCTTACATTTGCTATGTTGTTGCTTGTATGATGTATGGAAGAATCCTTACAACCTGCGAATCCATTCGAAATCGAAATAATACGCAGGTTAACGATTTCCCTGGTGTTGGCGCAGTATTCGCGCACCCCGGCCTCGGTCGGGGTTATTTTTTTTCAGCTTCTGCTGCCCACTCACGCAACACCTGAACATCATTACGCCATTCTGATTTTAATTCATCGACCCAATCTTGCACGTTATCCCACCATGCCGGCAGTGTCGGAGTTTGGATTTGCTGTGCAAGCTGCTGAATATGGCGCAAACCAACGGAACCCGCCGCCCCTTTAATCTTATGTGCCTCTTCAGTAATGCCCTTTTGATCCCGCGCCGTCATATTTGAATCCAATACTGCCAAATAACCTGGCATCATTTGTTCAAACATTTCCAGGCTTTGATGAATCAATTGCGGGCCAACCAAATCGATATATTGTTCCAGCATTGCAGTATCAAGTAACGATTCATGGGTTTGCATCACTTTATATTCCTGTTTTTTAGCGGAGGAAGAGGGCTTCTGATCCCAGAATTGCTTAATCATCGCCGTGAGCGCAGGGACAGATAATGGCTTACTCAGCACGTCATCCATTCCCGCATCTAAATATTCTTTCTTGTCCTTCAGGACGTTAGCGGTCAATGCCACCAATGGCGGCAGTGACTGGTTGTCATAATTGGCCCGAATCTCACGGGCGATATCCAGCCCACTCATATCCGGCAACTGAATATCCAGCAGCACTAAATCAAAATCGTCGGGTTTGAACATTGCTAATGCATCGTGACCATTCATCGCCACTTCAACGCTGTTACCCAGTTTCTCCAGTACAGAGCGCGCGACAATGACGTTCAACTCAATATCTTCCACCAGCAATACGTGAAGAGCTGGCAGTGGCATATCGTCACCAGAAGGTGCGGTTGAGGTCGCTTGTACTGCCGGTGCTTTGATGGTCAGGGTAAAGCATGAACCCGCGCCTTGGGTGCTTTTCACGGTGATATCGCCCCCCATGCTTTGGGCCAAACGTTTAGAAACCGCTAAACCAATGCCCGTCCCCGTGGCAGGGCGGCCGCCATTGCTGTCTTTGACCTGATAATACATGGCGAAAATCTTGTCCTGCTCATCTTCAGGGATCCCCATTCCTGAATCTTCCACCTCAAAAATCAAGCGGTCAGTCGCCTCACGCCGTACCCGTACGACAATTTTGCCTTGCTGGGTAAATTTCACCGCGTTACCAATCAAGTTCCACAAAATCTGGCGTAAACGAGTGCCATCGGTAATGATTTTCTCCGGCAACGGCAGTTGCGGTTCCATAATAAATTTCAGCCCTTTTGGCTGGACCAGCAAGCCAGAAAGGTTTTCCAGATCCGCCATAAAACCTGTAAAATCAATCGGTTGATTATCAAGCTGAACTTTCCGTCGCTCCAGTTTATCCATCTCAATGATATCGTTGAAAATATTTCCTAAGGTGATCGCACTGACATGAATAGTTTTCAGGTATTTTAACTGTTCGCTGTCTAATTCAGTATCTAACAGGATACGGCTCAAGCCCACAATGCCATTAAGCGGCGTACGCAGCTCGTGGCTGATAGTTGAGATGAAAGTGGTCTTATCCCTGCTGGCATTTTCCAACGCGTCTTGATAGCGCTTACGCTCCGTTATATCGCGCCCAAAGCCCATCAAACCATGACGCTTACCGACTCGGTCATAAAACGGTACTTTGCGTAATTCAAAGCAGGCTTTTCGACCATCAGGATAGACCAACCATTGTTCATAAGTCAGGGAGACGTTGTGACGGAAGACTTTTTCGTCCGTTTCCATCACTTTTTCTGCGATATCAGGTGCATAGACGTCTTTAGGTGTCAGACCAACTAATTGCTTCTCACTTTTCCCCGTGAGCAATTCCATGGCCCGATTGCAGCCAGAAAATTCATTGGCTTCATTACGGTAATAAACCAGATCTGGTGAGGCATCCAAAAAAGAGCGCAGTAAAGCAGATTGCTGCCCCAATTCGACCTGCGCCTGTTCACGGTGGCCCATCTCTTCTTTCAATTTGTCGACCACTTGCAAATGGGCTTTTTCTGCTTTCTCGCGTTCAACAATTTCCTGATTGAGTTGGGCAATATTTTCAGTCAGTTGCTTATTTAGCTCTAAATCGCGATGACGCATCACTTCGAGCTTATCAACCAAACGCGACAAGCGCTGACGCGACTCTTCCAATTGCTCAACCACAACCGACAGGAAATACACAGCCCATGGAGTTATCAACAAACCAAAGAAAATAGAGCGGACTAAATCGAGGGTTTCAACAGAACCTCTCAATACAAACGTCACCGCCATCTGAACCACCATGGCCAGCAACACCAGCACAGACGCCAGTAACAATGAAAAGCGAATCAGTCCTAACTTAACCATTAAATCGACGTAGTACTGGGCTAATACCCTGATTTGCTTCATAGCAACCCCTGTCTGTGTTTATCTGATAAATCATACCGTAAAACCGCCAAGAGATAAGATGGCTTACTCAGAAGTGTGGAAAAGATTGCAAATCACGGTGTGAGAGTGGGAAAGAAGTATTTTGTGGCAATGATGAGTCAACAGACGATAGATAAAGCCAATACTATCGCCCCAGTATCAATTCTACAGTTTAGTGCGCTACGCCAAACTCAGAGCATATTGCGCGCCGCCACTGACAATGCGGAAGCTTGTCCCCCATGAACCAGCATATAATTATTCAACTCATTCATACCAGTCCATCGGTTCTCGCACCATAATGGCGCAAGCAACGTTGGCCGACGGGCACTTGCCGAGATGCGGTGATAAACAATCTCGGGGGGGGTATGGCGGATCATTTCACCGGCAGTAACAACATATTCATCCAGCGCCAATTCAGGCAAACGCCCTGCTCGCCATGCTTTCGCCATGGTGCTGCCTTCAACAATATGCAGCGGATGCAGTTTCAAGCCGTCAACCCCGGTAGTGACCACTTTTTCCAGCGTTTCCATACTCTGCGCCCTATCCTCTCCGGGTAGGCCAACAATTAAATGGCAGCATACTTTCAAGCCTCTGGCACGCGCACGCCGTGCCGTTTGCTGATAGCAGGCAAAATCATGACCACGGTTGATACGTTTGAGCGTTTTATCATTCGCCGTCTGTAGCCCCAATTCAAGCCAGACTTCATACCCTTGTTGATGATAACCACTGAGTAAATCCAGCACCGCATCGGGCACACAATCAGGCCGAGTACCGACACACAAACCGACAATATCCGCTTCGGCCAGCGCTTGTTCATACATTGCCGCCAATGCATTTACTTCTGCATAAGTACTGGTATAAGCCTGAAAGTAAGCGAGGTAACGTTTGGCTCGATTGGTTTTTTTGGCTTGCGCCGCGAGCTGCTGGGCAATACTTTGCTGCTGCATTTGTTCATCAGCAAAAGAGGCTACCTGACAAAATGTACAACCACCGCGCCCCAAGGTGCCATCACGATTAGGGCAACTGAACCCACCGTGTAGCGTGAGTTTATGAATTTTTTCGCCATAGCGACGCTGTAAATCCGCACCAAACATATTGACTAATTGCTGCAACTGCATAATCTTATCGCTGCCTGTCAAAAAAGAGCTTCAGCCTACCCGCCAACGATATTGTGTGCGATGACAGAGATCAACTCCCAAGCCTGGGTGCAACTTCGCATAACCATTCACTATAAATGCAAATAAAATCACTTGACCGATGATTAAATTTTCTTATTTCTACCAACCTCTTAGCGCTTCTATTACAATTCAGTGAAAAATAGTTTTAAACACCAGAAAATATAATAAACACAGCATGTAACTCCAACATCCCCGCCAGCACTAGCATGGTGCAGAGATTTGTCGATTGCACTATAGTGAGACAGCTCACACTTTGGTATGCATAGCATGGCGCATCCAACAGCGAAAAAATACCGATAAAATTATATTTTTCATATATATAAAGCTCATTATTACCTTAAAGATAGTTCTTAAGCCTATATTTGACCTGAGTATTCTTTCTCGCTAAGTTGGAGGTCCGCTGGAAGCTTTCTAGACGGGCAAACGTCTAGTCATAATTATGCAGTTATTTAAGACACCCTCTTAAAACAAGTCATATACCACTTGTGAGACCCGTCACGAGAGGTCATTGGCGGAGGGCGGAAAAGCAGATTTGCCGCGAAATATGCGCCTGTCAGCCCACCCGTCACCGTGAATTGTCCCTCGCAGTAGGTTGTGAGAGTCACGCAGAGCCTGGGGAGGTTCACTGATATGTTGTACGATAAATCCCAAGAGAAGGACAATTGCGGTTTTGGTCTCATCGCCCACATAGAAGGCGAACCAAGCCATAAAGTTGTGCGTACCGCGATACACGCACTGGCCCGCATGCAGCACCGTGGAGCAATACTCGCCGATGGTAAAACCGGCGATGGTTGTGGTCTACTTTTACAAAAACCGGATCGCTTTTTCCGGATGGTCGCAGAAGAACGCGGATGGCGTTTGGCCAAAAACTACGCCGTAGGCATGATGTTTCTCAGTCAGGATGAAGAACTCGCCAAGGCAAGCCGCCGCATTGTAGAAGAAGAATTGCAAAACGAAACGCTGTCGATCATTGGCTGGCGTGAAGTGCCGACGAATCCTGACGTTCTTGGTGAAATCGCCCTCTCCTCCCTGCCTCGGATTGAACAAATTTTTGTGAACGCCCCTGCGGGCTGGCGTCCACGTGATATGGAACGCCGCCTATTTGTCGCGCGTCGCCGTATCGAGAAGCGCATTTCAAACGACAAAGATTTCTACGTTTGTAGCTTCTCTAACTTGGTCACGATCTATAAAGGCTTATGTATGCCTGCGGATCTGCCACGCTTTTATCTCGATTTAGCTGACTTGCGCCTTGAATCGGCAATCTGCCTGTTCCACCAGCGCTTCTCAACCAACACCGTGCCACGCTGGCCACTGGCTCAGCCGTTCCGCTATTTGGCACATAACGGTGAAATCAATACCATCGCCGGTAACCGCCAATGGGCGCGTGCACGTGCGTATAAATTCAAAACGCCATTAATCCCCGATTTGCAGGATGCAGCTCCTTTCGTCAATGAGACCGGCTCTGACTCCAGTTCACTGGATAATATGCTCGAGCTGTTCCTCAGCGGCGGTATGGACCTGATTCGTGCCATGCGCTTGTTAGTGCCACCAGCTTGGCAGAACAACCCGGATATGGACACCGACCTGCGAGCCTTCTTTGACTTTAACTCCATGCATATGGAACCATGGGATGGCCCTGCCGGGATCGTAATGTCAGATGGTCGTTATGCTGCCTGTAACCTTGACCGTAATGGCCTGCGCCCCGCGCGCTACGTTATCACCAAAGATAAATTGATCACCTGTGCCTCTGAAGTCGGTATCTGGGATTATCAGCCCGATGAAGTGGTAGAAAAAGGCCGTGTCGGGCCGGGCGAGCTGATGGTGATTGACACCCGCAGTGGCAAGATCCTGCACTCAGCCGAAACTGATAACGATTTGAAAAGCCGCCACCCTTATAAAGAGTGGATGGAGAAGAACGTTAAACGCTTGGTGCCGTTCGAAGATCTGCCGGAGGATCAAGTGGGTAGCCGTCAGCTAGACGACTCTCAGTTGGAAACCTATCAGAAGCAGTTCGGCTACAGTAGTGAAGAACTGGATCAAGTTATCCGTGTCTTGGGTGAAATTGGTCAGGAAGCAACCGGTTCAATGGGTGACGATACCCCGTTTGCCGTGCTCTCCAGTGGTCCGCGTATCATTTACGATTACTTCCGCCAGCAATTTGCGCAGGTGACTAACCCGCCAATCGATCCGCTGCGTGAAGCGCATGTCATGTCACTGGCGACCAGTATTGGCCGTGAAATGAACGTGTTCTGCGAAGCTGAAGGTCAGGCACACCGTCTGAGCTTTAAATCCCCTATTTTGCTGTTCTCCGACTTTCAACAGCTCACCACGCTGGAGGGGGAACATTACCGCGCAGATAGGTTGGATCTGACCTTTGATCCAACTGAAATTGATTTGGAGCACGCGGTGCTGGCCCTGTGTGACGAAGCAGAGCGAAAAGTACGTGATGGTGCCGTAATGTTGGTGCTATCAGACCGCGCTATCGCGCCAAATCGTTTACCGGTTCCTGCGCCAATGGCTGTCGGTGCCGTTCAGACCCGTCTGGTGGAAAAAAATCTGCGTTGCGATGCCAACATTATTGTTGAAACGGCCAGCGCCCGTGACCCGCACCACTTCGCTGTGTTGCTCGGTTTTGGTGCTACCGCCATTTACCCTTATTTAGCTTATGAATCATTGGCTAAATTAGTTGATACCCAAGCGATTGATAAAAAGTATCGCGATGTGATGCTGAATTATCGCAACGGTATCAATAAAGGGCTGTACAAGATCATGTCCAAAATGGGCATCTCAACAGTGGCCTCGTACCGTTGCGCTAAATTGTTTGAAGCCGTTGGTCTGCATCGTGACCTGTCTGATCTCTGTTTCCAAGGGGTCGTCAGCCGTATTGGCGGGGCCAGCTTCAGTGATTTCCAACAGGATTTACAGAACCTGTCCAAACGAGCTTGGCTGAAACGCAAACCACTGGATCAGGGCGGTTTACTAAAATTTGTCCATAACGGTGAATATCACGCGTATAACCCGGATGTGGTCAGCACTTTACAGACTGCGGTTCACAGCGGCGAATACAGTGATTATCAGGCTTATGCCAAGCTAGTTAATGAGCGCCCGGTTGCCACTCTGCGTGACTTGCTGGCGATTAAACCGCAAGGTACACCGATCCCGGTGGATCAGGTGGAACCGGCTGAGTCCTTGTTTACCCGCTTTGATACTGCGGCTATGTCTATCGGCGCATTAAGCCCGGAAGCCCATGAATCCTTGGCTATCGCGATGAACAGCCTCGGTGGATTCTCGAACTCCGGTGAAGGTGGCGAAGACCCCGCGCGTTACGGCACCAATAAAGTCTCTCGCATCAAGCAGGTCGCTTCGGGTCGTTTCGGTGTCACACCGGCATATCTGGTCAATGCCGATGTTATTCAGATCAAAGTCGCGCAAGGGGCAAAACCTGGCGAAGGTGGCCAATTACCGGGTGATAAAGTCACGCCGTATATTGCCAAACTGCGTTACTCCGTGCCGGGCGTGACATTGATTTCCCCACCACCGCACCATGATATTTATTCCATCGAAGATTTGGCGCAGCTCATTTTCGACTTGAAGCAAGTTAATCCGAAGGCACTGATTTCGGTGAAACTGGTTTCTGAACCGGGTGTCGGCACCATTGCCACTGGTGTCGCGAAAGCTTACGCTGACTTGATTACCATTGCCGGTTACGACGGCGGTACTGGCGCCAGCCCACTGTCTTCCGTGAAATATGCCGGTTGTCCGTGGGAGCTGGGGCTGGTTGAAACTCAGCAAGCTTTGGTTGCCAACGGTCTGCGCCATAAAATCCGCTTGCAAGTGGATGGTGGCCTGAAAACGGGCGTCGATATTGTTAAAGCCGCTATTCTGGGCGCTGAAAGCTTCGGTTTTGGTACTGGTCCTATGGTGGCGCTCGGTTGTAAATACCTACGTATTTGCCACCTGAATAACTGCGCAACCGGTGTGGCAACTCAGGATGAAAAGCTGCGTCGCGACCATTATCACGGTCTACCTGAACGCGTGGTGAACTACTTCCAGTTCATCGCCCGTGAAACCCGTGAAATTATGGCCGAGTTGGGCGTTAGCCAATTGGTTGATTTGATTGGCCGTACTGACATGCTGATTGAGCTAGACGGTATCTCAGCCAAACAAAACAAACTGGACTTGTCGCCAATGCTGAAAACAGCCACGCCGCATCCGGGTAAAGCGCTGTATTGCACCGAAAGCAACCCTCCGTTTGATAAAGGTTTATTGAACAAAGAGTTACTGACACAAGCCGAACCCCATATTGAAGCAAAACACAGCAAGACGTTTTACTTCGATATCCGCAACACTGACCGTTCAGTAGGGGCAGCGTTGTCCGGTGCCATCGCCACTAAACATGGTGACCAAGGCTTGGCTACCGATCCTATCAAAGCTTACTTCTCCGGTACTGCCGGTCAGAGCTTCGGGGTTTGGAATGCCGGTGGTGTAGAGCTGACGCTGACGGGCGATGCCAATGACTATGTTGGTAAAGGTATGGCCGGTGGCCGCATTGCAGTGCGCCCTCCTGTGGGGTCTAACTTCCGCAGCCACGAAGCCAGCATTGTCGGTAACACCTGCCTGTATGGTGCAACTGGCGGCAAATTATTCGCCGCAGGCCGTGCTGGTGAACGTTTCGCAGTACGTAACTCCGGTGCTATCACGGTAGTTGAAGGTATCGGCGATAACGGTTGTGAATATATGACTGGCGGGATTGTTTGCGTGCTGGGTCGCACTGGGATTAACTTCGGTGCTGGCATGACGGGTGGTTTTGCTTACGTCCTTGATGAAGATGGTGAATTCCGTAAACGTGTTAACCCTGAGCTGGTAGAAGTCTTGGATGTCGATCAACTGGCTATCCATGAAGAGCATCTGCGTGGGCTTATCACTGAACATGTTCAGTTGACAGGTTCTAGCCGTGGCGAAGAAATTCTGGCTAACTGGCCAGAGTGGGTGACCAAGTTTGCTTTGGTTAAACCGAAATCCAGCGATGTGAAAGCACTGTTGGGCCACCGTAGCCGTTCCGCAGCAGAGCTGCGGGTTCAAGCGCAGTAAGGGGTTGAAATGAGTCAGAATGTTTATCAGTTTATCGACCTACAGCGCGTAGATCCGCCGAAAAAGCCGCTGAAGATCCGTAAAATTGAGTTTGTTGAAATTTACGAGCCTTTCTCAGAAACACAGGCGAAAGCACAGGCAGACCGCTGCCTGTCTTGCGGTAACCCTTACTGTGAATGGAAATGCCCGGTACATAACTACATCCCTAACTGGCTGAAACTGGCCAATGAAGGGCGGATTATGGAAGCAGCCGATCTGGCTCACCAGACCAATAGCTTACCGGAAGTGTGTGGCCGCGTGTGCCCGCAAGACCGTCTGTGTGAAGGATCTTGTACCCTGAACGACGAGTTCGGGGCGGTCACCATCGGTAACATTGAGCGCTATATCAGTGACAAAGCCATCGAGATGGGCTGGAAACCTGATATGTCTCATGTTCACCCAACCGGTAAACGTGTTGCGGTCATTGGTGCTGGACCAGCGGGGTTGGCTTGTGCCGACGTCTTAGCCCGTAATGGTGTACAAGCCGTAGTCTTTGACCGCCATCCAGAAATTGGTGGCTTACTGACCTTCGGTATTCCAGCCTTTAAGCTGGAAAAAGAGGTGATGATTAAGCGCCGCAAAATCTTCTCTGAGATGGGCATTGAGTTTCAACTCAATACTGAAATTGGCAAAGACATCCAAATGGATGCGCTGCTCAAAGAGTATGACGCCGTGTTCCTTGGTGTCGGGACTTACCAATCAATGCGCGGTGGGCTGGAAAACGAAGATGCATCCGGCGTGTACGATGCCTTGCCGTTCCTGATCGCTAATACCAAACAGTTGATGGGCTATGAAGCCGCAGCTCACGAGCCTTATATCAGCATGCAAGGCAAACGCGTTGTGGTGCTTGGCGGTGGCGATACGGCAATGGACTGTGTGCGTTCCTCTATCCGTCAGGGGGCAACAGATGTCGTCTGTGCTTACCGTCGTGACGAGGCCAACATGCCAGGCTCTAAACGGGAAGTGAAAAACGCCCGTGAGGAAGGGGTCGAATTTAAATTCAATCTGCAACCCTTGAGCATCGAAGTTAACAGTAACGGTAAAGTTTGTGGTGTGAAGATGGTTCGTACCCAACTGGGTGCGCCTGATGCACAGGGCCGTAGCATAGCAGAGCAGATCCCAGGCTCAGAACATGTTCTGCCAGCAGATGCCGTGGTTATGGCATTTGGTTTCCGTCCGCACAGCATGGAATGGTTAGCAACTCACGATGTCGCGTTGGATAAGCAAGGTCGCGTGGTTGCACCAGAGCGTACAGATAATGCGTTCCAGACCAGTAATCCAAAAATCTTTGCTGGTGGTGATATTGTCCGTGGCTCTGATTTAGTGGTCACAGCCATCGCTGAAGGCCGTAAAGCCGCAGAAGGTATCATGAATTATCTGGAAGTCTAAAAACCAGAAATGGGAAGGGACTCCACATTACTCAGGGCTGGTTATCCAGCCCTTTTTTATTGCTTCTTTTTCGCCTATCTACGCCCACTCAAAATTTTGTAACAATCTCAATCTGCCTTATTTGCAGCATTTTATACGTGAAGCGCTATAGTAAAGCCCGAGTTCATCTTTACTTATGTTTTTTGGGCCAACTCACATGGCTCCACACAGCGATTTTCTTGCACGTTTATTACGCCTTGTTTTAAAGAAAGGATCATCTGATATGAAATCTCACTTACTTTTCATTGCTGGCGGCTTGCTGGCGATAAGTGGCAGTACATTTGCTATGTCTCTTAACTATCAAGAAGTTGGCTATAACATTGAAGCACGTGGCGCGCGCGCAGTCGTCGCAGAGCTGGCTCGAGCTGGGCAACTGCCCGCAGTAGAGAATAATATTAAACTCGGTGATGATAACTGGATTGCTATGGCCCCTAAGCTGGCTGATGGTGGAAATGCGAGTTTCACTGCAGGCATAAAGTCCGCACTCTCTTCCGCGCTAATTTATAACCCTGCCGCAGTACTCAAAGCAGTGAGTGACAGTAAAACACTGACGTTATCAGAAATTTGCACGCCCCCCGCCGATGCCAAAGACAGCGCGGCCAAAGCCAGTTTCCAACAACGCGCGACGCATACCCTATCGACTATCAGAAATAGCGACATGATGAACCAGCGTGATAGCTGTCTGGCAGAATTGAAAAAGATTGGTTGATATGGTGAATTAGCTAGAAATGATAAGGGCGGTCAATGCCGCCCTTTGGATATGTACTTTTTTGTCAGAAAAACAGGTCGTTACTTAACAACCCGTAATGCTGGACGACCACCACTGCGCGGCGGCTGCGGTGGCTCGTCATCAGGTGAATGCCCCTCACCCTCAGGTGCCTGAGTGTCATCCGTTACCAGTGTCAGGCTCTCAGTCGGCGCAGTCTCGCTATCTTCTTCTTCGATGCCCACAAAATTGCCATCAGCATCAGAATCGTAAGCTTCTTCAGGCTCAAACATAGTGCCTGAACCATTTTCACGCGCATAGATTGCCATCACCGCCCCCATAGGCACGGTAACCTGACGGGGAACACCACCGAAACGGGCATTGAAGCTGACGCCATCATTGCCCAATTCCAGATTACCTACAGCGCGCGGTGCCACATTCAAGACAATCTGCCCATCACGAGCAAACTCCATCGGCACCGAAACACCTGGCCGGGTAACATCCACAACCAGATGCGGAGTCAGTTGATTATCAATCAACCACTCATAAAATGCGCGCAACAGGTAAGGGCGGCGCGGAGACATATCAGACATCTCCATAACAATTAACCCCGAGTGCTCAGGTGCATTTCGCGTTCAGCTTCGGTCAGAGAAGCCAAAAATGCATCGCGCTCAAACACACGAGTCATATAGCCTTTCAGCTCTTTAGAACCCGCGCCAGTGAACTCAATGCCCAGTACTGGCAAACGCCACAACAACGGAGCCAGATAGCAATCAACCAGGCTAAACTCTTCGCTCATAAAGAAAGGCATTTCATTAAATACCGGCGCGATAGACAGCAGTTCTTCACGTAACTGCTTACGGGCAGCATCAGCTTCCTGCGCGTTGCCTTTCTCGATTTTGTTTAGCAAGGAGTACCAGTCCTGCTCAATGCGGTTCATCATCAAACGGCTGCTACCACGTGCAACAGGGTATACCGGCATCAATGGCGGATGTGGGAAACGCTCATCCAAATATTCCATGATGATGCGGGATTCATACAGAGTCAGCTCGCGATCAACCAAAGTAGGGACGGTACGGTAGGGATTGAGGTCAATCAGGTCCTGCGGCAGATTATCAGCTTCAACCTGCTCAATCTCAACACTGACACCTTTTTCCGCCAGTACGATACGTACTTGATGGCTAAAAATGTCGGTCGGGCCGGAAAACAGCGTCATTACCGAACGTTTGTTGGCAGCGACAGCCATGAAAACCTCCAAGTTTATCTAGAAAACAATGCGAATAGCCCACGGTTACGTTGCTATCCTGAGTCGTTTTACCGCCGGTTCGCAATCAAGGCAGCTGCTGCCGTAAATAAGCCTTGGTCGAGAAAATAATTCAGCCAGGGAGATACACGGACGCCAACAGTTCGCCGAACAGGCACAAAAGTGGGTGATAGTTTACCAGATTTTGCATGTTTTGTGGGGACGGAGCAGCGATTTCATAAACAATTGTCTATCAGACAACAGTTTAGCGGTAAAAAAATAATGTATAAAACAGTGAAAGGGTATTTTTTAGGCATAAAAAAACCCGGTGAGACACCGGGTTTTTACCATTAATCTGCTGCCATAAAGGCAAAAAATTAACGTTTGGAGAACTGTGGACGACGACGTGCTTTACGCAGACCCACTTTCTTACGCTCAACTTCACGCGCATCACGCGTTACGAAGCCAGCTTTACGCAGTTCACCACGCAGAGACTCGTCATATTCCATCAGTGCACGGGTGATACCGTGACGGATAGCGCCAGCCTGACCTGAAATACCACCACCTTTAACAGTGATGTACATGTCAAACTTGGTAACCATGTCTACCAGTTCCAACGGTTGGTTAACTACCATGCGGGCAGTTTCACGACCGAAGTAAACTTCGAGGCTACGTTGGTTAATAACGATTTTACCGCTACCCGGCTTAAGAAAAACGCGTGCAGCAGAACTTTTGCGGCGACCAGTGCCGTAGTATTGATTTTCAGCCATTGCCATAATCCCGATTAAATGTCCAGAACTTGCGGTTGCTGCGCCGCATGATTGTGCTCAGTACCTGCGTAAACTTTAAGTTTACGATACATTGCACGGCCCAGCGGACCCTTCGGCAGCATGCCTTTAACCGCGATTTCAATCACACGCTCAGGACTGCGGGCAATCATCTCTTCAAAGGTCGCTTGTTTGATACCACCGATGTGACCGGTGTGACGGTAATAAATCTTGTCTGTACGCTTGTTACCGGTGACGGCAACTTTTTCTGCGTTCAGAACGATGATGTAATCACCAGTATCAACGTGCGGGGTGTATTCCGCTTTATGCTTGCCGCGTAGGCGACTAGCCAGTTCAGTAGCGAGGCGACCAAGGGTCTTACCATTCGCGTCAACAACATACCAGTCGCGTTTTACAGTTTCTGGTTTAGCTGTGAAAGTTTTCATTATAAAAGCTTACCCAATTAATAAGTTACACGTTGGTGAACACCCAAACGTTCAAAAACAGTTGAGGCTCACACGACCATCAGTCCAGCAAACCTACCCCTTCGAATAGCCAATGCTGGCACTATCAAAGTTTTTGGGAAAAAAAAACTTTGTTGTAACGTGGGGTCGCAAGATTATAGAGAAGTCGACGTTAAAGATCGAACTGTTTTTGACGTGAAAGGTATAAATTAAACATGTTAAGTCAGGGCGAAGGATGATCGCCCACGACAGAATAGCATTTTAGCAGGTAAAAAGTGAATAACAGGCGTGCAGATATCCTTACGGCAGATGCGGTAAAGAGAGATATTCTTCACTCTGCATCTCTTGTAGCCGCGATAAACAGCGCTGATATTCAAACTTAAGGCGCTCACCGCAATAAATCTCGAACATCGATGCTTCTGCGGCAATAATCAATTTTACCCGCCGCTCATAAAACTCATCGACTAGCGCCAGAAAACGCCGAGCTGTATTCTCATCCTTAGTCTCCATCCGATGAACATTATGCAGTAATACCGTGTGATAGAGCTTGGAGAGCGCAATATAATCCAGTTGGCTGCGTGCCTCTTCGCACAACGTGTGGAAATCAACCGCCAGAACGCCCTGTGCTGAACAAATCGCAGGCAAAGGCCGATGATTGACCTCCAGTACAGGAGCCTGTTCACCTTCTTTACCAGCCAGTTTGACGAAGATCTCCTCCATCGTTTGCCCCGTTTGCGCATTCAATGGTGTCAGATAGAGATTTGCCTGAGTCAGGGTTCGCAAGCGGTAGTCAATCCCGGCATCAACATTCATCACATCACAATATTGCTTAATAAGTGCAATGGCGGGCAGGAAGCGAGCGCGCTGTAAACCGTTGTGATACAAATCATCCGGTGGAATATTGGACGTGGCAACCAATGTGATGCCGCGCGCAAATAATGCATCCAATAGCGTTGCCAACAACATGGCGTCAGTGATGTCCGAAACAAAGAATTCATCAAAACACAACACATCTGTCTGCGCTTTAAATCCATCAGCAATGATTTCTAATGGATCTTCATGGCCTTGCAATGTAGTTAGCTCTTGATGTACTCGCAGCATAAAACGGTGAAAATGCAGGCGAAGTTTACGTTCGCCAGGCAAACTGTGGAAAAACATATCCATCAGCCAGGTTTTACCCCGCCCAACACCACCCCACATATAAAGGCCCTGAATTGGGCGTATGGATGCCTGTGCCGCGGTACGCCCCAGTAAACGGCCCAAATGCCCGCGCAAGCCAGCACGAGCTGGCGGAGTATTTTGGCGTTGATTCAGTTCCTGATAAATCGTGTCCAGCCGTGCTACGGTACGCCGCTGCACATCATCAGGTTGGTAATCGCCGGCATCAAGTGCCTGCTGGTAAAGTGCTATAGGTGAACTCGGTCGCATGTTTATCAACAATCCCTGATAAAATAGTTATCTACTTTTTACGGTACTTTCTTGCTGATTTATAGGCTAATCGCAGCATTTACCGACTCTGCCTGTGCGGAAAAAGCCTGATAACCATAGGCAAAGTTGTATCAGGATTCCACTCAGACAAGGTTAACGGTTATAGTGGGTATTATTAAGTGAAAAGTCCTGCTGAACAATGAAGTCAAAAAAGGAGTCATCATGACCTGGGAGTATGCGCTTATTGGGTTGGTTGTTGGTATCGTGATTGGCGCGGTCGCTATGCGCTTTGGCAACCGCAAATTGCGTCAGCAGCAAGTGCTGCAAAACGAGCTGGAGAAGAGCAAAACAGATTTGGAAGAGTACCGCCAGGAACTTGTTGGGCATTTTGCCCGCAGTGCCGAGCTGCTTGATAACATGGCTCGCGATTATCGCCAGCTCTATCAGCATATGGCGAAAAGCTCCAACAACTTATTACCGGACTTACCGTTGCAGGATAATCCGTTCCGTTACCGTCTGACAGAATCTGAAGCGGATAATGATCAAGCACCGGTTAAAATGCCACCTCGCGATTATTCTGAAGGCGCATCAGGTTTGTTACGCCCAGAACATCAGACACGCGACTAAGCACAGACCTATGATGCTGACTACGGTAGAGCCTCCTGCTCTATCGTGTTCAGCACATTTACACTTCTATACTTACCTCTCCTTGAATTGCTTAACTGCGGCCCTTATATCAAGCGATATCTTAGGATGCTTATTTTTAGAACAGCAGTAGCCTTTTGAAATAAGTGAATTTTTTAGCTAACTCAGAGTCTGAATTTACACCGGGCCTGTAACAGCCATCCACCCTATTCATTCACCGTTAGGTATTGAGAGAGTTTAAATCAATGAAGAAAAAGTCATTATTTCTTAGTGCGCTGGCCATGAGTGTCGGCTTAGGTCTCGCTTCTGTTCCTATGGTGAACGCAGCAGCACTCCCAGCAGCCGTGGCAGGGCAATCAGTTCCGAGCCTAGCACCCATGCTGGAAAAAGTATTGCCCGCCGTCGTTAGCGTTCACGTCTCTGGTACGCAGGCACAACAGCAACGTTTGCCGGAAGAGTTTAAGTTCTTCTTCGGCCCGAATGCGCCAACAGGCAAAGAGAGCAATCGTCCATTCGAAGGCTTGGGTTCTGGC
Organism: Yersinia vastinensis; assembly: GCF_044905075.1. Classification (NCBI taxonomy): domain Bacteria; kingdom Pseudomonadati; phylum Pseudomonadota; class Gammaproteobacteria; order Enterobacterales; family Yersiniaceae; genus Yersinia; species Yersinia vastinensis. The sequence goes on along the minus strand of NZ_CP173260.1, from coordinate 484,735 downwards.
GTTATCATTAACGCTGAAAAAGGCTATGTGCTAACAAATAACCATGTGATTAATAACGCAGATAAAATACGTGTCCAGCTCAATGATGGTCGTGAATATGATGCCAAGTTGCTTGGCCGCGATGAGCAGACCGATATCGCGCTATTGCAACTTACTGATGCCAAAAATCTGACCGCAATCAAAATGGCAGACTCCGATAATCTCCGCGTAGGTGACTTTGCCGTTGCGGTGGGTAACCCATTTGGTCTGGGGCAGACAGCAACTTCAGGTATTATTTCAGCCTTAGGTCGTAGTGGCTTGAATCTGGAAGGATTAGAAAACTTTATTCAGACCGATGCCTCAATTAACCGGGGGAACTCGGGCGGTGCTTTGGTTAACCTGAATGGCGAATTGATCGGAATTAACACCGCGATTCTCGCGCCAGGTGGTGGCAACATTGGTATCGGCTTCGCTATCCCAAGTAACATGGCGCAGAACCTCAGCCAGCAACTGATTGAGTTTGGTGAAGTGAAACGCGGGCTGCTGGGTATTCGTGGCAGCGAAATGACCGCTGATATGGCTAAAGCCTTTAATATTGATGCTCAACGTGGTGCGTTTGTCAGCGAAGTTATGCCAAAATCTGCGGCCTCTAAAGCAGGGATAAAAGCTGGCGATGTGTTAGTTTCCGTTGATGGTAAACCCATTAGCAGCTTTGCGGAGTTGCGCGCGAAAGTTGGGACTACCGGGCCGGGCAAAGCCATTAAAGTTGGCTTGCTGCGTGACGGTAAACCACTTGAAGTTACCGTCACACTGGAAAACAGCAGCCCAACGTCAACCAGCGCGGACACCTTATCTCCATCATTGCAAGGCGCATCTCTGAGCAATGGTGAAATCAAAGGTGGCAGCAAAGGGGTCAAAGTTGAGAGCGTGACAAAAGGTTCACCTGCGGCGCAGTCTGGCTTGCAGAAAGATGATGTGATTATTGCCGTCAACCGTGAGCGAGTCCAGGATATCGCCCAGTTGCGCAAAGCTATCGAAGCTAAGCCGGCTGTCATTGCGCTGAATATTGTGCGTGGTGAAGAGAATATTTACCTGTTAATACGCTAATTTGCAGAAAAATCGGACACAGCACAATGCTGTGTCCGCCAAACTCATGCTATCCTCGCGCTATCTATTCATTCATGTCTTGAACTTCATGTTTCTTAAGCTATTGCGTTCTATTATTTTGGGGCTAATTGTTGCTGGCATCTTGCTGGTCGCAATGCCTATGCTCCGTAATCCGGGTCACTTTTTTTCCGGCAGCGCTAGTAGTGCAGATGAAGAGACACCCGCCAGTTATAACCAAGCCGTGCGCCGGGCCGCTCCAGCGGTTGTTAATGTCTATAACCGTAGCCTTAGCCCGACTCAAGATGGGTTAGCCATTCGGACATTGGGCTCTGGCGTTATCATGAGTGATAAAGGTTATATTCTGACGAATAAACACGTTATCAATAACGCCGAACAGATCATTGTGGCATTACAAAATGGTCGAATATCGGAAGCCCTTCTGGTCGGCTCGGATAATCTGACTGATTTAGCGGTGCTGAAAATCGATGCAGTTAACCTCCCCGTCATTCCCATCAATATTAATCGCACCCCCCATATTGGTGATGTGGTGCTGGCCATCGGCAACCCTTATAACCTTGGGCAGACGGTGACTCAGGGGATTATCAGCGCCACCGGGCGTATTGGTTTAAGTGACTCCGGGCGGCAAAACTTTCTCCAGACTGATGCGTCAATCAACCAAGGAAATTCTGGCGGAGCGTTGGTAAATACGTTGGGCGAGTTGATGGGGATTAATACCCTCTCCTTTGACAAAAGCAGTAACGGCGAAACCCCAGAAGGCATTGGTTTTGCTATCCCGACGGCGCTGGCGACTAAAGTGATGGAAAAACTGATTCGTGATGGCCGAGTCATCCGCGGCTATATTGGCATTACCGGTGAGGAATACCCGCCATTCAATGCCAGTGGTAATGGTGGCGATCGGATTCATGGCATCAAAGTGAATAAAATATCCCCTAACGGCCCGGCAGCGAATGCGGATTTACAAGTGGGTGATATTATTCTGAGCGTCAATAACAAACCTGCGACATCCGTGATAGAGACGATGGATCAGGTGGCTGAAATTCGCCCCGGCACCACGATCCCGGTACTGCTATTGCGTAATGGTCAACAAGTTACAGCGCAAATTACCATCACCGAGTTAGACCAGAATGAAGTCCTTGGTCAGCAGCAACCAGCACCATAATCCCAGCCACTGCTCTCGATAACGCGCTCACTACCCCCATAAAAAATGCCAGCCTGAGAATGTCGGCTGGCATTTTTTGCAGTATATTCAGTGAGTAAAGAAATCTTACTCGCCTTTTACGCGCTCAATCTTGGCACCTAAAGCACGCAATTTATCTTCGATACCTTCATAACCACGATCAATATGGTAGATACGGTCAACAATTGTGACCCCGTCAGCGATACAACCCGCTAATACCAAGCTGGCTGAAGCACGCAGATCAGTTGCCATGACCTGAGCACCGGACAGTTGTTCTACACCATAGCAAATTACGGTATTGCTCTCGATTTCTGCATGTGCGCCCATACGAATCAGTTCAGGCACGTGCATAAAACGGTTTTCAAAGATAGTTTCAGTGATAACCCCCGTACCTTCAGCCACTAAATTCAATAAGCTGAATTGCGCCTGCATATCGGTTGGGAAACCAGGGTGTGGTGCAGTACGGAGTGTCACGGCTTTAGGGCGCTGACCGTGCATGTCCAAACTGATCCAGTCTTCGCCAATCTCAATATCAGCACCGGCTTCACGTAACTTAGCCAGTACAGCATCCAGCGTATCTGGGCGAGTCTGACGGCAAACCACTTTACCGCCAGAAATAGCAGCAGCAACCAAGAATGTGCCGGTTTCAATACGATCAGGCAGCACACGATAAACGCCACCACCTAAACGGGCAACACCCTCGATGGTAATCCGGTCAGTGCCAGCACCCGTGATTTTCGCGCCCAATGTATTCAAGAAATTGGCTGTATCGACAATTTCTGGCTCACGAGCGGCGTTCTCAATGACCGTGGTCCCTTCTGCCAAGGTTGCGGCACTCATGATAGTCACGGTCGCGCCAACGCTGACTTTGTCCATCACGATGTGCGCGGCTTTCAGACGACCATTGACGGAAGCTTTAACGTAGCCTTCTTCCAGTTTGATTTCTGCGCCCAGTTGTTCCAAACCGGTGATATGCAAGTCGACTGGACGGGCACCGATAGCGCAACCACCCGGTAGAGACACCTGCCCTTTACCAAAGCGAGCAACCAGTGGCCCCAATGCCCAAATAGAAGCACGCATGGTTTTCACCAAGTCATAAGGTGCACAGAACTCATCCACACCGCTGGCATCAACAAAAACAGAGCCTGAAGCATCACGCTCAATTTTGGTCCCTAATTGGCTAAGTAATTTAATGGTGGTATCAATGTCTTTTAGCTTTGGGACATTTTGCAACTCTACCGGCTCTTCAGCCAACAACGCCGCGAACAATATAGGCAATGCGGCGTTTTTCGCTCCGGAAATAGTGACTTCACCGCTCAGGCGAGTCCGCCCCTGCACACGAAACTTATCCATTGTGACCACTCTCTGTTGTCAAATTCGAATTCACTGCCCGCTTTAGAAACCGCCTAACAGACCGCTAGACAATTTTGGAGCCAACAGCATTAAAAGCCGTTTAGTTTGCGATCCCGCTGCCACTCTTGTGGCGTATAGGCCTTAATGGATAAGGCATGAATACGGTTATCAGCGATATACTCCATCAAAGGCGCATACACAGCTTGCTGTTTTTTCACCCGGCTCATATCGGCAAATAGCTCACCCACAGCAATCACCTGAAAGTGGCTGCCGTCACCAGTAACATGCGCTTCTTGTAATGCTAATGCTTGCATCAGCACGTCTTTAATTTCGTTGGTATCCATAAGATTCATTCTATTTTAAAGGGATAGTAATCAGCTGAACATATTAGTGGAATACGGCTTTCTCTGAAACTAAAGAAAAGCCCCTGTTTTGCTATTACGCACAGGGGCTTGAAAACTTTAGTTTTTTAAAAAACTGTGTTTTTGCTTCAGAGATTGGCGACACCACAGAGGGCCGCCTTAAATTCAATGACTATACGCTAGCCGATTTCATTGAGTTAACCTCTTCCACCGGTATGACTTGCCGAAGGTTGTACAGATCAATCAAGGTTGATAGCCGGTCACTGACACCAGTAATCGCCAATGAAACGCCCTGCTTGCTACGCAATTCACGAAAATGAACAAGCAGCGCCAGACCGGATGAATCGACGCGCTGCAATTGACTGACATCAATACGCGTCTTATCCGCCAACAAGGCTTCACGCTGTTGCCACAACGGTAACAGCGTTTCACGATCTAATTCACCTCGCAGTACCAGCGTTTCTTGCTGCGACTGCCAGCTCAGTGCGTCCGCCATAATATCCATCATTACTGTTTATCTAATGTGATCGGCTGCTTCGCCGCCGCCAGCAGTTGTTGAGTCAAGCCATCAACACCTTTCTGGCGCAGGATGGAAGCCCACTCATTCTGCTTGGTGCTGATCATGCTGACCCCTTCAGCTATCATGTCATAGGCCTGCCAGGCACCTGTTTGGCTATTTTTACGCCATTGAAAATCTAAACGCACTGGTGGGCGGCCATTAGGGTCGAAGATAGTAACGCGAATGGCGACAATATTGGCATCACCCAGCGGTTGATCGGGTGCTACGTCGTAAGTTTGACCGTGATACAACGCCAATGCCTGACCATAGGCTTGCTCCAGATATTGACTGAAGGCATTGAAATACGCTTCGCGCTGCGCTGGTGTGGCACCTTTGTAATAACTTCCCAACACCAGTGCCCCCGCATATTTAATCTGGACAAACGGCAACAATTCTTCACGCACGATGGTGCGCAGATAGTCAGGGTTCTGCTTAATCTTTGGCTGCTCGGTTTTCAGGCGCGTGAAAGTTCTTTGCGCGGCTTCATCCATCAGACGGTATGGGTTAGTTTGATCGACAGCATTTGCCAGCGGAGCAACCACTAACAAGGCGATCATAAGTAAGCGTTTAAACATTCAGATACCCTCTTAAGGATGTTGAGTTGCAGTGGCCGGTGCCGCAACTGTTGGTGTTGCCGGCTCACTTGCTGGTGCGTCAGAATTACCATCACCGCCGCTTTTGTACAAGAACTGGCCGATCAAGTCTTCCAGAACTAATGCCGATTTGGTGTCTTGAATAACGCCGCCATCTTTCAAAATACTCGTACCCATATCAGGGTCTTCAAAACCGACATTCAACGCCAAAAACTGTTCCCCCAATAACCCGGAAGTACGTACCGCCAATGAACTGGTGTCTGGGATATGGTTATAGCGTTGCTGTATATCTATCGCCACACGCGGGCTGTAATTTTTAGTGTCGAGGGTGATATCTGCCACCCGCCCAACCACCACACCGCCAATTTTGACCGGTGAATTAGTTTTCAGGCCACCAATATTGTCAAAGTTTGCGTAAATTCGGTAAGTTGGCTGGTTGCCCACTGATTTGATATCCGCAACTTTCAGGCAGAGGAATACGATAGCCAGAATAGCAATCAGTATAAACACTCCGACCCAGACTTCACTTTTCTTCGTTTGCATCGACTCAGTTCCCAAACATCAGTGCTGTCAGCACAAAATCTAATCCCAATACCGCCAGTGACGAATGCACCACAGTACGGGTCGTTGCCCGGCTAATCCCTTCAGATGTTGGGACCGCATCATAACCATTGAACAGCGCAATCCAGGTCACGGTAATAGCAAATACCAGACTCTTAATCAGGCAATTCAGTAAATCTGTTCGCCATTCAACGGCACTTTGCATCGCCGACCAGAAGAACCCACCATCGATCCCTTTCCAGTCAACACCGACTACCGAGCCGCCCCAAATACCCACAGCGACAAAGATAGCCGTCAGCAATGGCATGCTGATAAGACCCGCCCAAAAACGAGGAGCAACAACACGCCGAAGGGGGTCAATTGCCATCATTTCTAAGCTAGAAATCTGTTCAGTGGCTTTCATCAGGCCAATTTCTGCCGTCAAGGCAGACCCGGCTCGACCGGCAAATAGCAGTGCCGTCACGACCGGCCCTAGCTCACGTAACAGTGATAAAGAGACCATCATCCCAAGACTGGCTTCTGCACTGTAGGTCGTGAGAATCAAAAAGCCCTGCAATCCCAGAACCATGCCGATAAACAGGCCGGAAACCACGATGATCAGTAAGGATTGCACCCCAACGCTATACAGTTGCTTGACCAGCAACGGCCACTGTTTCCGCGGTTCAGGTCGCCCAACCAGCGCATTGAACAACATTAAACCTGCGCGACCAAAGGAGGCGCAGACATTAATGCCCCGGCGACCTAAAGACGCTAATGCCTGTACTAACATGAATACTCCATCAACCTAATAGCTCGGTTTTATAATCCCCTGCGGGGAAACGGAAAGGCACCGGCCCGTCGGCAATACCATCGAGGAACTGACGCACTCGCCTATCGTCATTGACTTGTAATTGCTCAGGTGTTCCTTCAGCAATAACATGCTGATCGGCAACAATATATGCATAATCAGCAATACTGAGTACTTCAGGCACATCATGGGAAACCACCACACAGGTGACGCCTAGCGCATGATTTAGCTCATCAATCAGTTTTACCAGCACTCCCATGGTAATAGGATCTTGGCCGACAAAAGGCTCATCAAACATAATGAGTTCAGGATCAAGAGCAATTGCCCGCGCCAAGGCAGCACGACGCGCCATACCACCTGAAAGTTCTGCAGGCATCAAGTTGGCGGCCCCCCGCAACCCCACCGCTTCTAGCTTCATCATCACGGTGCTGTGCAGCAACTCTTCCGGCAAATGACTATGCTCACGTAATGGAAAAGCAACGTTCTCAAACACGGTTAAATCGGTAAATAACGCGCCAGATTGAAACAGCATGCTCATTTTTTTGCGAACATCATACAAACGCTGGCGTGAAAGCGTAGGAATATTATCACCATCGAACCAGATTTCACCGCTATCTGGTGCCAATTGCCCGCCAATCAGGCGCAACAATGTGGTTTTACCGATCCCTGACGGCCCCATAATCGCAGTGACTTTGCCACGGGGGACGGTCATGTTGATATCGGTAAATATCGGACGCTCGCCACGGGTAAAACTCATCCCGCGGATCTCGATTAAATTCGGCGCCAGTTGGTTCATTATCATTTGTCCCTTAGGCCTTTCGTGACTCATATACCCGCCAATGCTACAGCAAATAGCGGCAATGAGCGCAATTGGGAAGTATTTTGGCAACTTATTAACGCTTTTTCGTAGCCAAAGTTGCCATAAGTTTTACTTTTCTGGCACTCACAGTCAAAATTAGGATGTAAACGTAAAGCATTTTCAGTGATTTTTGCCAACGGACCGGGATTATACCTAATAAAGGACTCTGCATGTTTCTTGCGATAACACTATTAATCATTGGATTGGTTCTCCTCGTATACGGCGCTGATCGATTAGTCTATGGCGCGGCTGTGTTATCCCGTTCTCTCGGCATTCCGCCACTGATTATCGGGATGACCATCGTCGGCATTGGCACCTCATTGCCAGAACTGATTGTGTCGGTCACTGCGGCCCTGAATAACCAAACTGATATGGCTGTTGGCAATGTGCTGGGTTCCAATATTACTAATCTGTTATTGATTATTGGCGGCGCGGCCCTGATACGCCCACTGACTGTGCGTTCTGAGATTTTACGTCGTGAGTTACCTTTAATGTTGGTCGTGACGGTGCTGTGTGGTCTTCTGCTGGCAGATAATCATCTCAGTCGTGGAGATGGGGTCATTTTACTGTTTGCCGCGGCGGCTTTTATTATCCTGATGCTAAAAATTGCACGTTTGGCCCATGCGGAGGGGAATGACATTCTGACCCGTGAACAGCTAGCGGAATTACCTCAGGACAGCAGCAATACCGTTGCATTATTGTGGTTGGTACTGGCATTCATTATTTTGCCACTCTCGGCCAAAATGATTATCGACAATGCCACTGTCATTGCCCGAGTCGCGGGTGTCAGTGAATTGGTTATCGGGCTGACCGTGATTGCCATCGGAACCAGTTTGCCAGAGTTAGCGACTTTCATTGCCGGTGCAATGAAAGGGGAAAATGATATGGCGGTGGGCAATATCATCGGCTCAAATATTTTTAATATTGTGATTGTGCTTGGTGTTCCCGCACTGCTCTCTCCGGGGGATATCAACCCCGAGGCGTTCCAGCGTGATTATTGGGTCATGCTTGGTGTCAGTGTGATATTTACCGTTCTTTGCCTGGGGCGTAAACATAGAATCGGTCATGTGGCGGGCGCTCTGTTATTATGTGGGTTTATCGCGTATCTGGCGGTACTGTTTTGGGTGCCCTTAAGCGCAGCGTAACCCATGTTGCTTATCAAAATTTAGCATTGAGCGGGAACCAAGTATGTCTTCTTCTAATTTACAGCCGGATGTTAATTCACAATCAGTTGCGGATTCACAACCAAGGGTGGATTTTCAGCAGGCGGGTAAACAAGTACTACAGATTGAGCGCGAAGGTCTGGCACAGCTCGATCAATACATTAATGACGATTTTACCCAAGCCTGCGAGGCAATATTTAATTGCCACGGCAAAGTTGTCGTTATGGGGATGGGAAAGTCGGGCCATATTGGGTGCAAAATTGCCGCAACCTTTGCTAGCACGGGCACGCCGTCATTCTTTGTCCATCCCGGTGAAGCCAGTCATGGCGATTTGGGCATGATCACACCACAAGATATTGTGTTAGCCATTTCCAATTCGGGCGAGTCCAACGAAATTCTCGCCTTGATTCCGGTGCTCAAACGCCAGAAAATCCAGCTTATCTGCATGAGTAATAATCCAGAAAGCACCATGGGCAAAGCCGCCGATATTCATTTGTGTATTAAAGTGCCACAAGAGGCATGCCCGTTAGGACTGGCGCCCACTACCAGCACCACCGCCACATTAGTGATGGGTGATGCCCTCGCCGTTGCACTCTTGCAGGCGCGGGGCTTCACTCAAGAAGATTTTGCACTGTCTCATCCCGGTGGTGCACTGGGGCGTAAACTGCTATTACGTATCAGCGATATCATGCACACTGGCGCAGATATTCCACATGTCAGCCCCGATGCCTCATTGCGCGATGCCTTATTGGAGATTACTCGGAAAAATCTGGGTTTAACTGTCATTTGTGACGACTTGATGATGATTAAAGGTATCTTTACCGACGGTGACTTACGCCGGGTATTCGATATGGGTGTGGACTTGAATAATGCGAAAATCGCCGATGTGATGACCAGTGGCGGTATTCGGGTTCGGCCAACAATGTTGGCGGTCGATGCACTTAATCTGATGGAGTCACGTCATATTACCGCGGTGTTAGTCGCCGACGGTGATCAATTGCTGGGCGTGGTGCATATGCACGACATGCTGAGAGCCGGAGTGGTTTAATTAAGGGTAAGTTATGAGCAGTAATGTTTATCAGGACACATGCTATGGGCCAGTAGCGAGCAGCGTCATGCAACGCGCGGAAAATATTCGTCTACTGATTTGTGATGTTGATGGCGTCATGTCTGATGGCCTGATTTATATGGGTAATCAGGGCGAAGAGCTGAAAGCTTTCAACGTGCGTGATGGCTATGGTATCCGCTGCCTGATAACCTCAGGGGTTGAAGTGGCTATTATTACTGGTCGCCGCGCAAAATTAGTAGAAGACCGCGCCAACACCTTAGGGATTACCCACCTTTATCAAGGGCAATCTGATAAGCTGATCGCTTATAAAGAATTATTGAAAACATTAAAATGCTCGCCTGAACAGGTGGCTTATATTGGTGATGACCTGATTGATTGGCCTGTGATGGCGGAAGTTGGGTTATCTGTCGCCGTGGCGGATGCCCATCCACTGCTCATTCCCAAGGCGCATTATGTTACGCAGATCAATGGCGGGCGCGGTGCAGTACGCGAGATATGCGATTTGATATTATTGGCCCAAGGTAAACTCGACGGTGCCAAAGGATTGTCGATATGAGTAAAACAAGACTATGGATAACGATATCCTTAGCACTGATTGCTTTGGCACTCATTGGCTGGAATATGTCTGGCTTTAATCAGCAGAGTAGCCAAATAGTCACTAATGATAACGAACCTTCTTCACAAAGCCAGCATACGGTGACGGTGGTTTTTAATCCGGTCGGGCAACTAAGCTATAAATTGGTGGCTGAAGAGGTTCAGAACTTTAGTACGCAAGAACTAACATGGTTCACCAGACCCGTCATGACCATGTTTGACGAGAATGCTGTCGCCACTTGGACAGTACGGGCAGACCGCGCCAAGCTGACCAATGATAAGATGCTTTATTTGTATGGTCATGTTGAGGTTGATAGCCTGACCCCAGATGCCCAGTTACAAAAAATTAAAACTGATAACGCCCAGGTTAATTTGATCACTCAGGATGTATCCTCAGACGATGAAGTTACCCTCTTTGGTGTTGGATTTACATCTAACGGCATGAAAATGCGTGGGAACTTGCGGGATAAAACCGCCGAGCTGATTGAAAAGGTTAAAACCTCTTATGAAATCCAAAAATAAAATTCGCCATTTTTTGCTTGCCAGTTCGCTTTTGGCCGCAAGTTTGCCTGCATTGGCTTTGACCGGCGATTCGGACCAACCTGTTCTGGTCGATTCGGTCAAACAAGCGTTAGATATGGCCGCGAATACCGTCACATTTACTGATAATGTGGTTATCAAGCAAGGCACCATTGAGATTAAAGCTGATAAAGTTGTGGTGACTCGCCCCGGAGGGGATCAAAACAAAATGGTCATCGAAGGTTTCGGTAACCCCGTCACCTTCTATCAGATGCAAGATAGCGGTAAACCTGTCAAAGGCCACGGCCAGAAGCTGCGTTACGAAGTCGCTAACGATCTGGTCATCTTGACCGGTGATGCTTATCTGGAGCAGCTTGATAGCAATATTAAAGGTGATCGCATCACTTATCTGGTGAAAAAACAGCAGATGGAAGCCTTCAGTAATAAAGGCAACCGCGTCACAACCGTGCTATTACCGTCCCAATTACAAGACAAAGGGCCAGCAGCATCAGGCCAAAAAAAGAGTAAGTAATCATTTATGGCAACATTAATCGCAGAAAAACTGGCTAAGGCGTACAAAGGCCGTAAAGTGGTCGAAGACGTTAGCCTGAAAGTGAAGTCCGGTGAAATTGTCGGCCTGCTTGGGCCGAATGGTGCGGGTAAAACCACCACTTTTTATATGGTCGTCGGCATTGTCCAACGTGACGCCGGGCGTATTGTGATTGATGAGGAAGATATCAGCCTCTTGCCACTGCATGAACGCGCCCTGCGCGGGATTGGTTACTTGCCGCAAGAAGCCTCTATCTTCCGCCGTCTGAGTGTGTTTAACAATCTGATGGCGGTACTGGAAATCCGTAAAGACCTTTCGTCTGAGCAACGCCAAGAGCGCGCAGAAGAGTTAATGGAAGAGTTCCATATTACTCATTTACGTGACAGTCTAGGCCAGTCGCTTTCCGGTGGTGAACGTCGCCGTGTAGAAATCGCCCGTGCGCTGGCGGCAAATCCTAAATTTATCTTGTTGGATGAGCCTTTTGCCGGGGTTGATCCGATCTCTGTTATTGATATTAAAAAAATTATTGAGCATCTGCGTGACAGCGGGCTCGGCGTCCTGATTACCGATCATAACGTGCGTGAAACACTAGACGTTTGTGAACGGGCTTATATTGTAAGCCAAGGGCATCTAATTGCTCACGGCACACCACAGGAAATTTTGGCTGACGAACAAGTTAAACGTGTTTATTTGGGTGAAGAGTTCCGGCTCTAATTTTCACTCGAAAGACGTTTCGTCATCCATTAAGGAAAATTGATACCGTATTATGAAGCAAGGTTTGCAACTCAAGTTCAGCCAACAACTGGCAATGACTCCGCAGCTACAGCAGGCAATTCGCTTGCTGCAGCTCTCTACACTTGAACTCCAACAGGAGATTCAGTTAGCGCTGGAGAGCAACCCCCTGCTTGAGCAGACTGATCTTCATGAAGAAATAGATGCTAAAGAAACGTTAGACAGTGAATCGCTTGATACTCGCGAGGCGCTAGAACAAAAAGATATGCCGGAAGAGTTGCCGTTGGATGCCACCTGGGATGAGATTTACACCGCAGGTACGCCATCAGGTATGGGCAATGATTACAGTGATGACGAACTGCCGGTCTATCAGGGGGAAACCACCCAAACGCTGCAAGATTATCTGATGTGGCAAGTGGATTTAACCCCTTTCTCCGAAACAGATGCCGCGATAGCAACCTCTATTGTTGATGCGGTGGATGACACCGGCTATCTCACTGTTCCACTGGAAGATATTCTGGAAAGCATGGGGGATGAGAACGTTGCGCTGGATGAAGTCGAAGCCGTGCTTAAACGGATACAACACTTTGATCCTATTGGTGTTGCTGCTCGTAACCTACGTGAATGTTTGCTGGTTCAGTTATCACAATATACCAAAGACACGCCTTATCTTGCCGAAGCACGCTTAATTATCAGTGAATATCTGGACTTGCTGGGTAACCATGATTTCCGCACGATGATCCGCTTAAGTCGGCTAAAAGAAGATACACTTAAAGAAGCAATCGCCCTGATTCAGTCACTGGACCCGCGCCCTGGTCAATCTATCAATACCGGGGAATCCGAGTATGTCATTCCGGATGTTCTGGTACGTAAAGACAAAGGACACTGGACGGTCGAGCTGAATGCCGATAGCATTCCACGCCTGAAAATTAATCAGCAATATGCAGCAATGGGCAGCAACACCCGTAATGATAGCGATGGGCAGTTTATCCGTAGCAATCTGCAAGAGGCGAAATGGCTGATAAAAAGCCTTGAAAGCCGTAATGAAACGCTGCTGAAAGTAGCGCGTTGCATTGTCGAGCAGCAAGTCGCATTTTTTGAGAATGGGCCTGAATTTATGAAACCTATGGTACTGGCAGACATTGCTCAGGCCGTGGATATGCATGAATCGACAATTTCCCGCGTGACCACGCAGAAGTTCCTGCACAGTCCTCGGGGTATTTTCGAGCTGAAATATTTCTTCTCCAGTCACGTCAACACAGAAAGCGGAGGTGAAGCTTCCTCTACTGCCATTCGTGCACTGGTGAAAAAATTGGTTGCGGCAGAAAACCCTGCCAAACCACTTAGTGACAGCAAGCTGACCACACTATTATGTGAACAAGGCATTATGGTGGCACGGCGAACTGTCGCAAAGTACCGAGAGTCGTTATCCATCCCGCCGTCGAATCAGCGTAAACAGTTGGTTTGACCTGAACTGAGAAGGAAGACACTATGCAGCTCAATATTACCGGACATCATGTCGAAATAACCGAAGCATTACGCGAGTTTGTTACCACTAAATTTGCCAAACTTGAGCAATATTTTGATCGAATTAACCAAGTGTATGTGGTTTTAAGTGTCGAAAAAGTAAAACAAATTGCAGAAGCCACGGTACATGTGAATGGAGGCGAGTTGCACGCCAGTTCAGAGCAGGAGGATATGTACGCTGCCATTGATATTTTGGTTGATAAACTGGCCCGCCAGTTGAACAAACATAAAGATAAATTGAAACAACATTAAGAATCCTTGTAGCTGAAATTCACCAATAAAGGTTCTACACTCGCTACATAGCCTGAGCCAGCGGTGGAGAGAAATTCCCCGCTGGCATCAGGTCTAAAACAGCGCTTAAGTGAAAGATGAGATGATCAACGATCCAGCATTGCAATTAAGCTCGGTATTAAATATCGAGTGCACCAAAAGCTCCGTACATTGCTCAAGTAAAAAACGGGCTTTGGAAATTATCAGCGAGTTAGCTGCCAAACAGCTTAACCTGCCCTCACAGATCGTTTTCGATGCTGTATTAACCCGCGAACGTATGGGCAGCACTGGCATTGGCAGTGGTATCGCGATACCTCATGGCAAGTTGGAAGAAGATACATTACGTGCTGTGGGCGTATTTATCCGTCTGGAGCAACCTATTGCTTTCGATGCGATTGATAACCAACCGGTTGACCTATTATTTGCCTTGTTGGTTCCAGCAGATCAATGTAAAACTCACTTACACACTTTATCTTTAGTGGCCAAGAGATTAGCTGATAAAACAGTGTGTCGCCGTCTACGAGCAGCACAAAGTGATGAAGAGCTTTATCAAATAATGACTGAATTACCGCCAGAGACAGCGTAATCGCGTGAAACACCCTGCACTTCAAGTATGCAGGATATTGCCCAAAGTCATTGGAGTCGCGGGTAGGCAGCAAGCAAATGAGTCCCGATGAGCTTACTCAAGTCAGTGATTCGGGTGAAAGAGCACAGCTAACACCCTGCACTTCAAGTACGCAGGGCACATAAGATAGGGGAGTCACTCACATGGTGCTGATGATTGTCAGCGGCCGTTCCGGTTCAGGGAAGTCTGTTGCTTTGCGCGCATTGGAAGATATGGGCTTTTATTGCGTTGATAACTTGCCTGTGGTTTTGTTGCCGCAATTGGCAAGCACACTTGCCGAGAGGAATATCTCCGCCGCAGTGAGCATTGACGTGCGTAATATGCCTGAATCTCCTGAGGTATTTGAACATGCCATGACTCAACTGCCAGAGAGCTTTTCACCACAGTTGCTGTTTTTGGATGCTGATCGCAATACCCTGATTCGTCGCTATAGTGACACCCGTCGCCTGCACCCACTGTCGACCAAAAATCTGTCATTAGAAAGTGCCATTGATGAAGAAAGTGCCCTACTGGAGCCATTGCGCTCACGGGCTGATCTGATTATTGATACGTCAGAAATGTCAGTGCATGAGTTAGCGGAGATGCTGCGAACCCGTCTGCTGGGTAAACGTGAGCGCGAGTTGACTATGGTGTTTGAATCCTTTGGCTTTAAACACGGCATTCCTATTGATGCAGATTATGTATTTGACGTTCGCTTCTTGCCAAACCCACACTGGGACCCGAAATTACGTCCAATGACAGGTTTGGATAAGCCCGTCATCTCCTTCCTTGATCGCCATACTGAAGTCCATAACTTTATTTATCAGACCCGCAGCTATCTGGAATTGTGGTTACCGATGCTGGAAACCAATAACCGCAGTTATCTGACTGTTGCTATTGGCTGTACCGGCGGCAAACACCGCTCAGTCTATGTCGCTGAACAACTGGCCGATTATTTCCGCGCTCGCGGCAAAAACGTCCAGTCACGCCATCGCACCCTGGAAAAGCGTAAATAATGACCGTCAAACAGACCGTTGAGATCAAAAACAAGTTGGGAATGCATGCCAGACCCGCGATGAAATTGTTCGAGCTGGTTCAGAGTTTTGATGCTGAAGTGATGTTACGTAATGACAGTGGTACTGAAGCAGAAGCCAGCAGCGTGATTGCGCTGCTGATGCTTGATTCTGCAAAAGGCCGCCAGATTGAAGTGGAAGCCACCGGGCCTGATGAAATTCAAGCGCTCGCTGCGGTTATTGAGTTGTTCAACTCAGGGTTTGATGAGGATTAAGGCTTGTCGGCAAAGACGCTGTCGAGCTTGGAGCAAGACAGCCTCTGTAACTGCCGGAGAGCACTGCGAAAGCAGCCATCTTTCGCGCAATCTGTAGGGACACGAGGGCCGGCCTGCCCTTTAGCTCGGTTGAGGCTGCGGGAAACAGGTAATCACAGAACGAATATCAACCGAAACCTGATCCAATATCTAATATCCGGTCTTCCCTCTCTCCTTCATTAAATATATTTAAAATCAAAACATACTAAGTAATCGTTTGCTAATCATAAAAAATGCGGCCTTTTCCCCTTGCAGAGAAATCACACGCGAGTATAATTCGCCACAATTTGCCGGGAGATATGATGAAAAGCCAAGCGCGTTTTGTTGAAAATGACCCTATCGATGGTCGACAAAATGGCCTGCCAGCAGGCAGCCAGCTGCCGTTCTTTCTCCTGTTGCTAAACCGATCCTGTAAGGCCCCTCATTGAGGGGCTTTTTTTTGTCTGTTGATCGGTGCCAAATTCAACATCATTACAACTGATTAAAAATTAAGGTGCCCGAGATCACGGGCAGCCGCAGAGGAGAGCGAAAATGGCCAACCCGTTGTATCACAAGCACATCATCTCAATTAACGACTTATGCCGCGAGGAACTGGAACTGGTGCTGCGTACTGCCGCCAGTCTGAAAAGTCATCCGCAACCTGAGTTGTTAAAACATAAAGTGATCGCCAGTTGCTTTTTTGAAGCCTCCACCCGCACTCGTTTGTCGTTTGAAACCTCTATTCACCGGCTCGGTGCCTCAGTCGTCGGCTTTTCTGACAGCAGCAATACTTCGCTGGGGAAAAAAGGGGAAACGCTAGCCGATACCATGTCTGTTATCAGCACTTATGTTGATGCCATCGTCATGCGTCACCCGCAAGAAGGTGCTTCCCGTCTGGCGGCTCAATTCTCTGGCCATGTTCCCGTAGTCAATGCCGGTGACGGCGCAAACCAGCACCCAACTCAAACACTGCTCGATTTATTCACTATCCAAGAAACTCAAGGGCGGCTGGATAACATCAATATCGCCATGGTCGGTGACCTGAAATATGGCCGCACTGTGCATTCGTTAACGCAAGCACTGGCTAAATTCAATGGTAACCGTTTCTTCTTCATTGCCCCAGATGCTCTGGCAATGCCGGCTTATATCCTGCAAATGCTGGAAGAAAAAGGCATTGAATACAGCCTGCACGAAAGCATTGAAGAAGTGGTGCCTGAGTTGGACATTCTCTATATGACCCGCGTACAAAAAGAGCGCCTTGACCCATCAGAGTACGCCAATGTCAAAGCACAGTTCGTCCTACGCGCCGCTGATTTGAATGGAGCGCGAGATAATCTCAAAGTGCTGCATCCGCTACCGCGTATTGATGAAATTACCACGGATGTCGACAAAACCCCTTATGCCTACTATTTCCAACAAGCAGGTAATGGGATTTTTGCACGTCAGGCGCTGTTGGCACTGGTATTAAACGAAGAATTAGCTCTGTAAGGGGGAATTGAACATGACTCAGGATTATAAACTACAGGTTGAAGCGATTAAATGTGGCACTGTGATTGACCATATTCCGGCGCAAATCGGGTTCAAATTGTTATCGTTGTTCAAACTGACCGCAACTGATCAACGCATCACTATTGGGCTAAATTTACCGTCTAAACGCTCAGGCCGTAAAGATTTGATTAAAATAGAAAATACTTTCCTGACAGAGCAGCAAGCCAACCAATTGGCAATGTATGCACCAGATGCGACAGTTAACCGTATCGACAACTATGAAGTTGTGAAAAAGCTAACCCTTAGCCTACCAGAACATATTGATGCGGTACTCACCTGCCCTAACAGTAACTGTATTAGCCATAACGAGCCGGTAGATTCCAGCTTCAAAGTGACTGCCAAGCAGGGTGAGATCTACCTTAAATGCAAATATTGCGAAAAAGAGTTCGATCATCAAGTTGTTCTTCAAGCAGATTAATCCATTGCTCAGATAAATATGGTTGCCCGTCAATATTTACAGTGGCGGGCTAAAGCAAACTGAGTGAGTAGGTTGCTGTAATCCCCCCCATCTTTATAATGGTGGGGATAATTCTTACCCCTACCATTACGTAAACCAGGAGTCTACATGTCACGCATTATCAGCACTGAGCTTGCCCCTGCCGCTATCGGCCCTTATGTTCAGGGTGTCGATCTGGGCAGTATGATCATCACTTCCGGCCAGATCCCAGTTGATCCAAAAACGGGTCTGGTTGCCGATGACGTCTCAGCTCAGGCGCGTCAGTCACTGGAAAATGTGAAAGCCATTGTCGAAGCTGCGGGTCTGAAAGTTGCCGATATCGTAAAAACAACTGTGTTTGTTAAAGATCTGAATGATTTCAGTACCGTAAACGCGACTTACGAAGCTTTCTTTACTGAGCATAATGCGCCATTCCCTGCGCGCTCATGCGTTGAAGTTGCCCGTTTGCCAAAAGATGTCAAAATCGAAATAGAAGCTATCGCAGTACGTCGTTAATCTCGATGTCATATGGCTGGTGATATGATTGCCAGCCATTCAATCCAACTTTCCCCCGCCCTTCCCCTATGCGCTATTGCCGATCATAATACGCAATATGTGGCAATTTTCTGCTCAGTAATAAAGCACCCTGCTCATTTATTGCACCCTAATAGTGCTGAAATCCCTCTAATCCCCCTTATTTTGCCTACTTTACGAGCTGGCACAGTTTATGCGTAATCTCAAAGACAGTCTGTTCTGTTAGCGAGGTGAGAATGCTGAACATCGACCTTTCCGTATCCAGATTTTTCGATGAAATGTTATTGGCTGAGGGGAAACATCGCGGCCATTACGACGCCTACTGGCAATGGCTGCAACAGGCCGATCAGCTCACCATTGCACGCAAACGCGAAGAAGCTGCGCTGCTGTTTCACCGGGTGGGCATTACCTTTAATGTGTATGGAGACGACGACGGCGCAGAGCGATTAATCCCGTTTGACAGTGTGCCGCGCATTATTCCCGCCAGCGAATGGCAAATGCTTGACCGTGGCATTCGCCAACGTGTTCAGGCGCTCAATGCTTTTCTGCATGATATTTACCACGAACAACATATTCTCAAAGCGGGCATTATTCCGGCAGAACAAGTTTTAGCAAACGACCAATACCAACCCTGCATGCAAGGCGTAAATCTGCACCGAGATATCTACGCTCATATTATTGGTGTCGATATGGTGCGTAATAGCGATGGTCTCTACTACGTGTTGGAGGATAACCTGCGTACCCCATCCGGCGTCTCTTATATGCTGGAGAATCGCAAAATGATGATGCGACTCTACCCGGAACTGTTTGCCGAACAGCGTATTGCACCTGTTGAGCGCTACCCTTCCCACCTGTTGCAAACCTTGCGTGAAAGTACGCCCGTTAACTCGCCTACCGTAGTGGTACTCACCCCCGGTCGTTTTAACAGTGCCTATTTCGAGCACAGTTTTCTGGCACAACAAATGGGCGTCGAACTGGTCGAAAGTGCGGACTTGTTCGTTAAAGAGGGAGCCGTATTCATGCGTACCACCGCCGGCCCCTGCAAGATTGATGTCATCTATCGGCGAGTGGATGATGCCTTTCTTGACCCACTTGCCTTCCGACCAGACTCCATGCTGGGGATTCCTGGCCTGTTATCAGTCTATCGCGCTGGCGGGGTGGTATTGGCTAATGCTATTGGTACTGGTGTGGCAGATGATAAATCTATCTATCCTTATGTACCGGAGATGATTCGTTTTTATCTTTCCGAAGAGCCTATTTTAGCTAATGTTCCCACTTGGCAATGCCGCCAACCTGCTGAACTTTCTTATGTATTAGCCAACCTTGAGAAGATGGTGGTGAAAGAAGTCCATGGTGCCGGAGGCTATGGCATGTTGATTGGCCCTGCGGCAACACAAGCTGAAATAGCTCAATTCCGCCAATTATTGCTGGCTCGACCACAAAACTACATTGCACAAGAGACTCTCGCCCTCTCTACCTGCCCAACCTTTGTTAACAATGGGCTAGCCCCTCGTCACATTGACTTACGCCCTTTCGCCCTATCAGGTGCGGAGATCCGCTTAGTTCCCGGTGGCCTGACACGCGTGGCACTGGGCGCGGGGTCACTCGTGGTGAACTCCTCGCAAGGCGGCGGAACCAAGGACACCTGGGTATTGGAGGATGATGCATGCTAAGTCGAACTGCCAGCGAGCTTTATTGGATGGCCCGCTATCTTGAACGGGCAGAAAACATCACCCGCGTTCTGGATGTCACTAACAGACTATCGATGATGCCCACCAGCACGCGGGTAAATTTTGATTTACTGGTGCCCCTTAGCTTGAGTAATACTCAAACGCTATTTGCCGAGCACTATCCGCAGGTTTCGATGACTCACCTGCTGAATTTTTTTGTATTCGATAGTCATAATCCCAGCAGTATTTTCAGTTGCTTACAAATGGCTTGGAATAACGCCCATGCAGTGCGAGGCAGTTTATCGTCCGAGGTATGGGAAAGCATAAATGCCACTTGGATTGAAATGAAACAGCGGCGTCGCCAAGGGATCAGCGCCGCTGGAATTGATGCCTTTTTTGACTGGGTTAAAGAGCGCTCACACCTGTTTCGTGGTGCAGTCTATGGCACGTTGCTGCGTAGCGATGCGCTCTATTTTATTCGCCTCGGCACCTTGATTGAGCGAGCTGACAGTACCGCCCGCCTGCTTGATGTGAAAAACCAATTATTGGATAACGATGATGACCCGGTGCGCGAATACTACCGAATGGACACCCTGTTGCGAGCAGTCAGTGCTCGCGAGGCATACCACAGCTTGTATAAACAACAACTGAGTCGAGAGGCCATTGCTGAGTTACTGATTTTACGCAATGAAATCCCCCGCTCTCTGTTGGCTTGTATCAATGATATGGAACAGCAGTTGGCATTGATTGGTGGGGCCGCAAACCACCCCCGACGGTTGGTCAGTATTTTGCTTGCCGAGCTGCGTTTTAGCAGCATCACGGATGTGATGGCCGATGGCTTACACGTCTATTTGATGGATTTTTTAGGCAAGATAAATGCTATCGCTGACAGCATTCGTCAAACCTATCTGGAGGTCCAATGAGACTGAATGTCGATCACTGCACCCACTACACCTATGCTCAATTGGTGCAGCACAGCACTCAATATTTACGTCTAACGCCGCAGAACTCGGCTCATCAGCGAATTTTATCTTGGCAACTGACCTTGCCGGAAGACGCCATTTGCACCACCGATGCCTTTGGTAATGTACTGCATGTACTGACATTGGATAAGCCGCATCAGGCCATTACTATTCAGGCCCAAGGGGTAGTCGAGATTGAAGATAACGTGGAAGATGACAGTGGAGATACACTCTCCCCATTGGTTTTTCTACGCCATAGCCCGCTGACGCAACCGGATGCTGCTATTCGCCAATTTGCTTTAAGTTATTATCCGGGGATGAGCTGTGGGGAAACACAATTGGATTGCCTAACCCAAATGATGGGGGAATTGTTGGCTAAAATGCCCTACAGCCCAGGCACAACGACTGTGCAAGACAGTGCTGCTCAAGCTTTTGCCGCCGAACAAGGGGTCTGTCAGGATCACACTCACGTCTTTCTTGCCTGTTGTCGAAGTTTAAATATCCCGGCACGTTACGTCAGCGGCTATCTTTATACAGAGTCCTCAAGCCATGTCGCTACTCACGCTTGGGCGGAAGTGTGGCTAAATGGGCATTGGCAGAGTTTTGACGTCACCAACAATACCTGCAAACCTAATCAGCATTTGAAGCTAGCTGTGGGTATCGATTATCTGGATGCTTGCCCAGTGCGTGGTATTCGCCGTGGTGGTGGCTATGAAGATATGCAAACTATTGCAGCTGTGCATATGTTATCTCGTCCGCGACACGATATGTCGCAATAACTCGGCTCTAAGGATACTGTGTTATGACCTACTGTGTGGCCATGCGACTGTCGTCCGGGTTAGTGTTTGCTTCAGATTCCCGGACCAATGCCGGAGTGGATCATATTTCCACATTCCGAAAATTGCATCTCTTTCAGCAGGATGGCGAACGGACGCTGGTCGTGCAAAGCGCAGGTAATCTGGCCACCACACAGAGCATTATCAGTCTGCTACAGCGCCGCTGTCTGGACCCGGAACAAACGAACCTGATGAATGTACATTCACTGTACGACGCGGCTACTTTATTGGGTGAGACAGTAAGAGAAGTCATTAACCGTGACAGTGGCGCACAGCAAAACAGTGGCGGAACAGATTTTAACTGTAACCTATTGTTAGGTGGTCAGATTAAAGGCGAAGGCTCGCGGCTATTTCATATTTACCCACAAGGTAATTTCATTGAAGCCACACAGGATACGCCCTATTTTCAGATTGGCGAAAGCAAGTATGGTAAGCCAATTATTGATCGCGTATTGGGCTACGATACCCCCTTGGATCAAGCGATGCAGTGCGCGTTGATCTCAATGGATTCGACCTTACGTAGTAATTTGTCGGTCGGGTTACCACTGGATGTGATGATCTACCCAATCAACAGTTTCAGCACCGATCAACAGTATCGGATCACCGAAGATCACCCTTATTTTATGATGATCCGCAAAGGCTGGGGTGAAGGTCTGATCAGTATCTTTTCCCAGCTACCCGCATTGAAACTGGGGGCGTGATTTGGGGCAAGACCACAAGAGTTTAGTGATGGTAATCAAGTTCGGTTGTTAAAGCATTTCTGTTTACTTAACTTCGCGAGCCACAACCGGTCAAGAGTGTGTGAGCGCACACACCCTTGACAACCCCGCGCTTACGCACATATCGCGAGCTCACTTGGTGGGTAACCCTCGACTCATCGTTTCGCTGACGGACCGGCCCGATTAGCCCGCAAAGAAAGCAAATCCCACATCAATCGAAACCTGATCTGAATTAAACGGAATTAATCGCGAACCCAATAAATCCCCTCATAGGCCCGCAGTGTCATTTCTTGTGGCTGGAAAGCGCTTTCACCATAGCTGCTCATCAACAATTGCCAGCAACCATCCCGTTCAATTCCCTCAGGTGACCATTGTTGCGGTTCGCCACTCAAATTCGCTACCACCAGTAACTGCTTATCTTGCCAACGGCGTAAATAGCACCATAAATCAGGATGTTGCGGACAGAGATCCTGATAGTCACCCAAAGTGAATACATCATGTTGTTTGCGCAGGGCGATGAGATATTGATAGGCATAAAACACGGAGTCGGCATCTGCCAGCGCGGCATCAACGTTAATCTCACCATAATTACTGCAAGGTTCAATCCACGGTGTTCCTTGGCTAAATCCCGCATTGCGGCTGTGATCCCACTGCATTGGTGTGCGGCCATTATCGCGTGATTTCGTTGCCAAAATGGTGAGTAACTCATCAGCATCACGCCCTTCTGCACTCAACTCTGCAAACATATTCAAACTTTCAACATCGCGATATTGATCAATAGAGCTGAAGTTTGGATTGGTCATCCCAATCTCTTCGCCTTGATAAATATAGGGCGTGCCCTGCATACCGTGCAGCACCATTGCCAGCATCTTGGCCGCAGGCAAGCGCAATCCCCCCTCGTCACCAAAACGCGACACAATGCGCGGCTGGTCATGATTACACCAGAACAACGCATTCCAGGCACGGTTATGCATACCTTGCTGCCACTGGTTAAAAATTTGCTTTAACTCAACACGATCTGGTGGCATCAATGACCACTTTTCGCCATTGAGATAGTCCACTTTCAAATGATGAAAATTAAAGGTCATTGACAGTTCATCGCCCCCTAATGCGGCATAACGCTGACAATGTTCAAGACGGGTAGAGGACATTTCGCCCACCGTCATCAGGCCACGCGGCTGAAACACATCGCGGCTCATTTCTTGTAGAAATTCGTGGATACGTGGGCCATCGGTATAGAACCGGCGGCCATCGCCTTCAAAATCATCGGGGAAATCCTGCTGTTTAGAGACCAGATTTATCACATCCAACCGCAGGCCATCCACACCGATATCCGCCCAAAATTCACACACTTTTTTCAGTTCATCACGTACCGGCTGATGCTCCCAGTTCAGGTCAGCCTGCTCGGTGGCGAATAAATGCAGATAATACTGACCACTGGCGGCGTGCCATTGCCAAGCATTACCGCCAAATTTAGAGCGCCAATTATTAGGTAAATTATCACCCTTGCCATCGCGCCAAATGTAGAACTGGCGATAAGGGCTGCTGCTATCTTGCGATGCTTTAAACCAAGCATGTTCAGTGGATGTATGGTTGAACACCATATCCATCACGATACGAATGCCACGTTGATGAGCTTGTGCCACCAAGTGTTTAAAATCATCCAAAGTGCCATAAGCGGGATCAATAGCACAGTAGTCCGCCACGTCGTAGCCGTTATCCACTTGTGGCGAGACATAAACCGGCGTCAACCAAATCGCATCAACACCCAGCTTTTGCAGATAATCTAGCCGTAGCGTCACCCCCGCCAAGTCACCGTAGCCATTGCCGGTAGTGTCCTGAAAACTCTTCGGGTAAATCTGATAAATGACGCCGTTTTGCCACCAAGGGATAGGATTATTCATAGCTGACTCTTTTTTGTAGAGAAACCGAAAGAATTGAAAAATAAAGCCGCCAGGCACTCGTCGCTGGCGGCGGTTATAGCTTAGACCGGCAGTTCACCGCGACTGTCTTTACGTTTATAAACCAAGATGGTCAGCACCAGTGGCACCACAATGGCCACTAACATTGCCACGGCATAAATCGCCCAGAACTGGGGTTTGATGGACAAAATACCCGGCAGGCCCCCGACACCAATTCCGTTCGCCATCACGCCAGTCAACCCACAAATCAGACCTGCCAGAGCAGAACCAATCATGGCGCACAGCATCGGGAAGCGGTATTTCAAGTTAATACCGTACATGGCAGGCTCCGTCACACCGAGATAAGCCGAAATAGCGGCCGGAACGGAGATTTCACGTTCGTTAACCTTGCGGCTGATGATGATAATGCCCAGTACCGCAGACGCCTGCGCGATGTTCGACAACGCAATCAGGGGCCAAACCGGTGTCCCCCCCATGCTCTGAATCATCTGCATATCAATAGCCAGAGTGGTCTGATGCACCCCGGTAATGACTAACGGCGCATACAGGAAGCCAAACAATGCCGCCCCTATTGGCGCGAAACTGCCCGTCATCACCGCTTTCACCCCCCACGCCACACCGTCACCAATCATACGGCCAAAGGGCCCAATCAGAGTGTGAGCAAGGAATACTGCCAGCAGCAGAGAAACGACCGGCACTATCACCAAATAAAGGTAAGCGGGAATGATTTTTTTCAGATTGGTTTCAATCCAACCCAGTGCTAACCCCGCCAAAATAGAAGGAATGACCTGCGCCTGATAACCCACTTTTTCAATGGTGAACCAGCCAAAATTCCATACTTCAGGAATTTGTTGCCCCAGCAGATAGGAGTTCATTAACTGCGGCGACACCAAGGTGATACCTAATACAATCCCCAACACCGGCGTGCCACCCATTTTCTTCACGGTTGACCAACAGATAGCAACAGGCAGGTAAAAGAAGATGGCTTCGCCCAGTAACCAAAGGAAATCGTAAATGGTTTTCCATGCCGGATACATCTGCGCCAGCGTTTTACCGTCAGACATCGGAATGTCACCGATCACATTACGAAAGCCAAGGATTAACCCCCCGCTTATCAGTGCCGGTAACAGCGGGAAGAAGATCTCGGCAAAGTGAGAAATTCCGCGCTCAAACCACGTCATGTTCTGCCGTGCGGCCAGCTTGGTTTGCTCTTTATCCGCTTCATTCAAGCCAATGGTGGCAATTAATGCTTTGTAGTAATCATCGACTTCCGGCCCGATAACCACTTGAAATTGCCCGGCATTGGTAAAGCAGCCTTTGACCATTGGCAAATTTTCGATCTCTTTCGGTGATGCTTTAGAGGGGTCATTTAATACAAAACGTAGCCGGGTAATACAGTGGCTGACGGTGGCAATATTCTCTCTGCCTCCCACCAGTACGATCAATTGATCGATGTCTTGTTGTTTTACTTTGCTCATTTCAACGTACCTTTCGTAAAGGTGGGATAGCGTGCTGAGTTGTAAGTTTTTTTTGAAACCTGTCCAATCTTTCTTGAATGAAAAAACAAATTAGAAACAATAGCCGATTAAATATTCAGCTCATTAAAGATTAGCTATGTATTTATTTTTATGAAATGGGAACGTTCCCAACTTGAGTTGAAGATCACAATTTGACAATTTTATGTACGTTTTTTCATCACAGAAACGGCAGCGCTGCTCATCGACGCCCCCATCATTTAGGATGAGGCATCAGTTACATCACGCTTAGAAAGGGGAACTAGGCAAGCTGACCAGGAATGATAATTTGTTGAATTTCTTTATTATTATTGAGCTGTCCTAGCAACTGTTGCGCCGCTTGGACTCCGGCACTGCCATACCCCAGCTCAACGGAAAGACTATTGGGGAACAAAAAATGCAGCAGTGGTGTATTACCGATGCCGCAGACCTGAATATGTTGCTGCCCTTGCTGCTGCAAATACTTGCTTACCCCCAGAGCGATGGTGTCGGAGGCACAGACTATCGCCGAGGTATCTGGTTTTATCACTTGCGGTGCAAGCTGAAACCCACTTTGATAGCTCAACTCACCCAGCGCGACTGTCGGTATCAGGCCGTGTTTCTGGCTGTAATCAAGATAAGATTGGTGACGGCGTAGGCCGGTCGTGGCATCGGTTGGTTGCACACCGATATAGCTGATATGGCGATGCCCGGCCTGACGCAGCTTATCCATCAATAAGCGCACAGCTCCTTCATCATCATAACAAACCGAAGAGAAACCCGTATATTCTCGCGCTAACACCACCATTTTTTCCTGCCACGGTGAAAGCATTTCAGCAGTTAACCCGGTGAAACCAAACAGAATCACACCATCGACATGACGCTGTTGCAGAATATGCAGATGTTCACTGACCAGAGCGGGATCAAACTGGCTCTCCATCAAGATAGGATCGTAACCTTGCTGGTAGAACAGCGGCAACATGGTGCGTACCGCCTGATTTTCAGACGGAGAATCCAAGCGGGAGACGATAATCCCCACCACTTTATCGCTCTGCCCTCGCATCGCACGAGCGGATTTCGACGGGGTAAACCCATGCTGGCGAATAACCGCCTCGACCCGCTCACGCGTCTGCGGGCTGACACTTCCTTCGTTATTCAGTACCCGCGAAACCGTGGATTTTCCAACTCCACTCATGCGGGCAATATCCTTAATGGTCAAACGGTTTTGCATGGTTTACCTAATGTTTAGGTTCAAATACATATAATAAACTGATTATTTATATTTGCGGAAGTTGTGAGTTCTGGGAAGTCTTGCATGTGCAGAATCAGACCCAGCGCATGATATCCCCATGACCAGCAACATATTGTTACCCTAACGGATGATATTGCCGTCAGGGTGATTTCTGTCGTGGTCACTATAGTAATGCGGTTTATAGTTTGTATAGCTGTTTGAGTGTTTTAGCCTCAAACAAATTGTTTTTCACTTACCGGAGGTTAATGACCCAGTGGACCCTGTTCCCATAACCGACACCCTTTGGGTGGACCGGTAAGGTTATTCCCCGTCTGACGTGGTTGCCTTATCGGATAACAATCTGATAGGCAGTCACCCGCACGTTCCTCGCGTTGGTTTCTGCTGATGATGTTTTTGCCATTTCTGCGGCAGGTTTGCCGTGGGCGCAACCTGAAGATCGTTCAATAAACGTTTTCAGGGCATGACAGTAAGGTTTGAACCATGCAAGTTAAAAATTTCACCCGGCAATTGCTCAATGTGTTGAGCCGTAATCTGCCTCGCCGTTTAATCCGTCGGGAAACCATGCTCGATGGGGTGACGACTGGCGTCACGGCTAAAGATATCCCGGCAGATCTGGCCCGGCAGCGTTTGCTATGCGCTAATGAAACCCCACAGCAACTTTACCAACGTTTTCAGAGCCATCCTGAAGGGCTGACAGAACAGGAAGCCGAGACGATTCGCCAGCGCAGTGGCAGTAATCTGATTGAAAATCAGCAAGCTGTCAGTGGGTGGATTCATTTATGGCACTGCTACCGCAACCCGTTTAACTTACTATTGACTATTCTGGCACTGATTTCCTATGCCACCGAAGACCTCACTGCCGCGCTGGTGATTGGTGCTATGGTGCTCATCTCTACTCTGATGCATTTTATTCAGGAAGCGCGCTCCAACCGTGCTGCCGATGCTTTAAAAGCCATGGTCAGCAACACCGCCACTGTAGTTCGCAGCGATGCTCATACCGGAAAAAGCGCACATCTCGAACTGCCCATCTCTCAACTCGTCCCCGGCGACATTATCAAACTCGCGGCGGGAGACATGATCCCGGCGGATTTACGTATTCTGGTCGCCAAAGACCTGTTTATCAGCCAAGCCGCTTTGACGGGTGAATCGCTGCCGGTGGAGAAAGTCGCACAATGTCGTGAGTGTGATGAGCAAAACCCACTTGAGCGAGATACGCTGTGTTTTATGGGCACCAATGTGGTGAGTGGTTCTGCGCTGGCGATGGTCATCGGCACAGGTAACCAAACCTATTTTGGTTTGCTGGCCGAGCGCGTAACTCATCAGGATGAACAACCAAATGCTTTTCAAAGTGGTATCAGTAAAGTTAGTTGGTTGTTGATTCGCTTTATGCTGGTCATGACACCAATTGTGTTATTGATCAACGGGTTTACTAAAGGTGACTGGTGGGAAGCGGCACTCTTCGCGCTCTCTGTCGCTGTGGGTTTAACCCCGGAAATGCTGCCAATGATTGTCACATCGACATTGGCAAAAGGGGCAGTCAAGCTGTCGAAACAAAAGGTTATCGTCAAGCGGCTGGATGCTATCCAAAACTTTGGTGCGATGGATGTACTGTGCACCGATAAGACCGGCACACTGACACAAGACAAGATTGTGTTGGAGAGCCATACCGATGTGTTTGGTGCCAACTGCGAGCGCGTGCTGCGCTATGCTTGGCTTAACAGTTACTACCAAACCGGACTAAAAAATCTGCTGGATGTGGCGGTACTTTCCTCCATGACGGACTCCGCTCTGGCTGAATCTCAGTCCGCTGATACATTGGCGGGTTACCGTAAAATCGATGAAATTCCCTTCGATTTTGAGCGCCGCCGCATGTCGGTCGTCGTCAGCGACAAATCGGATTATCACGAGCTTATCTGTAAAGGCGCACTGGAAGAGATGCTGTCTATTTGTCGCCATGTCCGCCAAGGAGATGACGTTATTCCAATGACGGAGGCATTGATGGCCCGTATCCGTCGTATTACGGATGAGCAAAATCAGCAAGGGTTACGCGTAGTCGCCGTCGCCACACGTATTTTGCCTGCTTATCAGCGAAATTATGCTGTTATTGATGAATATGACCTCATTCTTGAAGGATATATCGCTTTCCTCGACCCACCGAAAGAGAGCACAGCTCCCGCGCTTTTGGCATTGAAGAACAATGGCGTTAACGTCAAAATCCTGACGGGTGACAATGAGTTAGTGGCACGTAAAGTCTGTAAAGATGTTGGGCTGTCTGTCGAGCAAGTCTTGCGGGGCAGTGACATTGAACAGATGACTGAAGCAGAGCTAACCGAAGCTACTCGCACCACGACCGTGTTCGCCAAGTTGACACCGATGCACAAAGAACGCATCGTGCAAAACATGCGAGAAGCGGGTCATGTAGTCGGTTTTATGGGGGATGGCATCAACGATGCCCCAGCACTGCGAGCGGCTGATATTGGCATTTCTGTCGATTCAGCGGTGGATATCGCCAAAGAAGCTGCCGATATTATTTTATTGGAAAAAAGCCTGATGGTACTGGAACAAGGGGTCATTGAGGGCCGCCGTACCTTTGCCAACATGCTGAAATACATCAAAATGACCGCCAGTTCTAACTTTGGTAATGTCTTTAGCGTACTGATTGCCAGCGCATTTTTACCCTTCCTGCCGATGCTACCACTGCATCTGTTGATCCAGAATTTGCTGTACGATATTTCTCAGATTGCTATCCCATTTGATAATGTCGATGAAGATCAACTGACTAAGCCACAACGTTGGAACGCCGGAGATCTGGGGCGTTTTATGGTGTTCTTTGGCCCGATAAGTTCCATTTTTGATGTTTTAACGTTCTGTTTGATGTGGTGGGTATTTAAGGCTAACACGCCAGAAATGCAGACGTTATTCCAATCTGGTTGGTTCATTGAGGGGCTGCTATCACAGACCTTGATTGTGCATATGATTCGTACCCGCAAGATTCCATTTATCCAAAGCCGCGCCTCATGGCCATTGTGTCTGATGACCTTAGCCGTCGTTATCGTTGGTATCGGGCTGACCTTCTCACCACTGGCCGGGTTCTTACAATTACAAGCGCTACCACTTTCTTACTTCCCATGGTTGATTGTGATTTTGACAGGATACATGGTGACGACACAGCTAGTGAAAGGGTGGTTTGTCAGGAGATATGGATGGCAGTGATTTGAGTTTTATTTCAAATTTACAGGGAGAGATTCAGTTCAGTTATCTGGTTCGGTTGACATAAGATTAGCGACGGCCTCTCCTCCGATACCTCAACCGCCAAAGGGGTCACAAGCGCGTGACCCCTTGTGGAATCCCCGCGCTTGCGCACGCATCGCTAGCCCACTTCGTGGGTGACCCTCGACTCATCGTTTCGTTGATGGACCGCCGTGATTCGCTCCTGCTCAAACACGGCTCGTTCGGTATCCATTGTCAACCGAACCCATCACCATAAAAAAAAACAAAAACCTAAATGCGACTCAAACAATCAATCGCAATAGCCTTAAAACTATCAAAATGTTGACTGCTCAATAAACGGCTCATAGAGCGCTCGCGCACAAAGGTCACGAACAAATCATAAATGGCCATCGCTTCTTCATAATCGGTTTTACTGATAGCCAGCAAGAAAATAACATGGGCTACCTCACCGTCACCCCAAGCGATTCCATTAGGTGCCAGTAAAGTGACGACCACCGTTTTCTTGGCTAATAGACCCAGTGAATGCGGCAGCGCGATCCCCTCACCCAGCATAGTGGAGACAATCGCCTCGCGCTCCACCACTGACGGGTAGAAATCCGCATCGACAAACCCCTCTTCTTCTAACTGAGTACACACTTTCTTGAACAACTGCTCTTGAGTCATCGGTTGGTCGATAATCATAAAGTGATTGCTATCAAAAAACTTTTCCAGCATGTAAGGCCGCGTGCGATCCACCAAGACCAGCTTACCCAATTGCTCCAACTGATATTCCGTCGGGAAGGGTGACATCACCACCACTGGCTTATTTTTTTCCGCTAATCGCGAATTAGAAATAATGAAATCTTCGTCGATATGCTCAAGATTTTCGTAATCACGCAGGGAAATTGTCTGTGTCATCACGATCTGTGGATACTTACGAGAAATTTGCGCCTGAATCATACGAGTAGTGGAATTGCCCGTGTCACACACCAGCATCACCTGTGGATGGCGTTGATAACCGATATTATAATGGCGCTCCAACCCAACCCCAATATGCAGCACCAAATAGCCAATTTCGTTTTCACTCAAGCTATAAGGAGTGTATTTTCCCCAACTGGAAACCGCGGCCAATGTCACATCATAGGCCATGGGATAATGCTGTTTAATATTAGATAACAGTGGGTTAGGAATCGTAATCTGATATTTCACCCGAGTTATCATGGTCTTGATATGGGTCAGCAAATCAATCCGCAGCTGCTTATCACTCTGCAAATTATAGTTATAGTGAGCATTGATATACGAGAGGATGTAGTCCACTAGCGTCTCTTCGTCATCAGCATTGATTTCACTAGGCCGACTGGTGCTAGGCTGACTGGCCTGAACCCGACGAGCCGCAATATTCACACGAAGATAAGCCTCTTCTGCTGCTGAAATATCTTTACCTGATAACAACTTAAGCTCATTTGCTAAACGGCCTGAGGCCAACTTCACCGCCTCATCCACATCTTCTGCATCAAAATCAGATAATGGATAACCATCAGTGATGCGTTTTATTGCCACTGCGCAGTAGAAAATCAGGTATTGCTCTCCCTCATCAGTCAACCGCACCGCATATTGCGCTAATAATTCATGCAGCAACCCCGTCAATTCCGGCATGGTTTGGATGCTAAGAAACTCATTCTTTAATAATGGGTTATCGGCATCCTGCAATTGTAACTGGAACAATAAATCCGTCAGACAAGTACGGATAGCCAGTTCTGTACCAAACAATTTCATGCCATAACGGGGTTTGGTTTCAATCGTCAGATGATAGCGATTTAGCCTTTCTCTCACCTCAGCCATATCATTTTGCAATGTGCCACGGCTAACAAACCATTCGTCAGCTAAATCTTCCAGCTTTAATGAAAAGGCAGAGGTCAGAAAACGGATTAATAGATAGTGCACCCGCTCATTGGCAGTACGCGGGGTTAGGTGCATTTTACGATTTTGTTGCTGTAGAGCACGAAAGCGCTCGGCATCATCAATCATCAGTCGATAACCAAAGCCACGGTTATGTATAAAATGCGCACCATAATGCTCAAGAATCTCATTCAACGCCGTAATATCTGCCCGTACTGTACGTGTCGAGACCGCAAAACGTTTCGCCAACTCCTCCTGAGGTAGCGTTTCCGATTGCAGCGCATCGAACATATAGGCCAGACGTTGATAGGGAAATCTCACTGCTCCACTCCGTTATTTAGAAGATAGTTATCGAGGCATTCCCCGCCAGCATTGCCGACGGGGCGTGCTCCTCGCATCACTTTTTCTGTGCTGAAGGTACAAACACCATTTGTGATGGGCTGCCAACCGCGGTATAGCCGGGTACAAAGGTCAATTTGCCACTTTGCGGATCAACTTTAAAGCGAGTTATGTTATCGCTGCGTTGATTCATGGCATACAGGTAATGACCTGTCGGATCAAGTACCAACGTGCGCGGATAATCTCCCCGCGTCCAGACATCTTCCACAGGCTTAAATTTGCCATCGGCTGTCACAGCAAACTGGCCAATACTGTTATGCAGACGGTTTGCTACGTACAGAAATTTTCCGTCCTTTGAGAGCGTCAAACCCGCAGCGAAGCTCGTGCCACGATAATCTGCCGGTAACGACGACAAGGTATTTAGCGGTTTCAACGTGCCTTTCTGCAAGTCCAACTCATAACTGGTCAAGGTTGAGGCTTCTTCGTTGATTAAGAATAGCGTCTTGCCGTTAGGATGGAATACAAAATGACGTGGGCCTGCTCCCGCAGAGGATGCACTGATGTAGGGGGGATCATTAGGTATCAACTTGCCATTGTCTGCATCAAAGCGGTATTGATAAATTCGATCCAACCCCAAATCAGTAGAAAATACAAATTTACCGCTCGGATCACTGGCAATCATATGTGCATGTGGCCCATTGTGATCACTAATAGCAAAGCTCCCCTCCACTGCGGCCGCCGGTTTAGCCGCGCCCGCGGGGCCTTCATCTTGCTGTACCGAACTGGCATCAGAAAGTTTGCCACCACTTTGCACCGGGAAAACGGCCACCGACCCACTGATATAGTTTGCCACCAGTAAATGGCTGCCAGACGGCGTCAATGAGAGGAACACTGGCCCCGCGCCTTGAGAGTCCACCTGATTTATCAGCGTCAAATTGCCGTCAGCAGAGTTAATGCTGTATGCCGCAATCGCCCCATGTTTACCGCCGTTGTAATCAGCCACTTCGCTGGCGACATACAGCGTTTTACCCTGAGCATCCACCACTAATTGTGCTGGATTAGCCAGTGAACTGACCAAGGTTTTCTCCGTCAACTCACCGGTCTTGGCATCGACTTGTAGGCGATAAACGCCTTCACCGTTCGGATGATAGGTGCCGACATAAGCGAATGATTTATCGGCCATCTGTTCGGCATGCGCCAGCGGGTTTATCAACGTGACCATCGCCAGTGCGATGCCCGCTGACAGGCTTTTTACTGCGGAATGTGTTGGGTTAGGCATATTATTTTTCTCACAGGGAATGGCTATCAGAGGGTATGGAGAGCTATCCAACCTAACATCCAGACTCACAGGTAAAATAGTGCGACACATACCGTTTACCGTCAGGGCATACAGAGCATGGCCCTGACGATGCTTTCACACTTATTTCAATTTATAGTCAATAAATCAGCCAGTTACGGTAAAACCCTCTTCATGATATCCAGTAAAGTGTTCACATCTTCTGGGCGCGTATTACCACTCTGACTATCAATGATTGAGCTATAAATATGCGGAATAATTTTTGTTACACCCGCATCCAACGCGATTTGCAGGATTTCCTCGAAATTCTCCAGATCAATGCCACCAGTGGGTTCCAGCCAGAAACCGGTAGCAGCGCACGCCTCCGCGACACAACGGTATTCTTCGATAGAATCCAGTCCATTCATCGGGAAGAATTTCACCGAGCTGCCGCCCATGTCTTTCAACATGGCAATGGCAGTAGTGACTGGGACAATCGCATCTTCTTGTTGTGAACTGAGCGGGCCGGTCGAAATTTTCACATATCCCACTGTGCCGGTAGGTGAAATCAAGCCGTTGACGACGGTATCTTTTTGGCCCAGCAAGGCACGACTGGTACCAACACCAGTAAATACCTGATTCACATGCTGTGGCTGAACCTGCTGCGAAATCTGGCTGACCATCGCCGATTGCTTCGGACAACCGGCACCCAGCCCGACGGACAGCGC
The DNA here is from genome assembly GCF_044905075.1 of Yersinia vastinensis. Classification (NCBI taxonomy): domain Bacteria; kingdom Pseudomonadati; phylum Pseudomonadota; class Gammaproteobacteria; order Enterobacterales; family Yersiniaceae; genus Yersinia; species Yersinia vastinensis. Next base: position 450,219 of record NZ_CP173260.1, on the reverse strand, counting down.
ATTATCGATAAGTGCGGCGTACTCACGCATGTCTTTGACTGCACTGTCGACATCCGGATAATTTTTCGATAATACGCCCACCAGCACATGGCCTTCCGCGGCCTGATAAATCTCTTTCGCATTCTCTTTTGAACCGGCCAGCACATTCAGGCATACCCGGTCACGATAATAATTTGGCGTTAATTTCATGACTTAGGCTCCCTGAACCAAACGGTTAATGCAGGTATAAATGGTTTCAAGCTGTGATGACGTCACACTGCGTACATCGACTTCAATCTTGCCTTCGTTGGCTTTATAAGCGCGGAAATAAATCGCAATATCGCCATTTTTAAGTGCATCGACCAAATCGGGTGTCGAACGGCCAATTTTAGCTTCATCAAAACTGATTTCAGTGCGAGCAATATCGCGCCCAGCCGCATCCCACACCACTTTGGCTGAGACACCATCAATAGTATTCAACTGGCTGATAAATGGTGTCATTTTCGCGACCATCTGTTGGCCAGTCTCTTTCTCCAGCGTCATGTAGCTTTCAATGGCACGGGTCAGACCGAGAATACCCTCTTTGCCGACTTTCATGGCTCGACCAATACCGCTGGATTGCAACTTCACCCATTCAACATAAGTTTTCTTACCCAACACCAAGCCACTGGTTGGCCCTTCAATGGCCTTAGCACCGCTGTATATCACCAAATCAGCACCCATTTGGTAATAACACTGCAAGTCTTCTTCCGCCGCCGCATCAACAATTAATGGCAATTGATGCTTGCGAGCAATGACGACGGCCTGCTCAACAGAGAGAATGCTTTTTTGTACACAATGATGGGATTTTATATACAAGATCGCCGCAGTATTTGATGTGATAGCCGCTTCCAACTGCTCAGGTAAACACTCGTTGGCATAACCGGCCTCCACCACTTTACCGCCACCCAGCGTGACCATGGTATCGACTGGTGCACCAAAGTTAACGTTATGGCCTTTCGGCAGCACAATCTCATGAGGCACGGTACGTGGGGCAGCATGCAAGTTAACCAATAAATTGGCATCGTCTTTGACGATCACTGCCGCAACTGATTGAGCAATACCGGCAGAAGCACAGGCGACAACTACCGCGCTTTCAACATTCAGTAATTTAGCAATGTAAGCGCCGGTTTTATTCACCAGATCTTTCATTTCAAAGTAATGGTTCAGGCCCAGCTCCACAGCATCAACCACATCTTGCCGTGGCGTCGAAACCCCCAGCATCGTCATACGACCTGAAGCATTAATAACCTGCTTTAACTGGTATTTTTCATAGACTGAAGACATCTTTTAACTTCCCTTCGTCAGTTAATACTAAGTCACCGGCAACAAACGCAGCCAGTGGCACCAGATATTGTTCACCGGTAACCGATTTGCCCTCTGAATCACTGAAGACTTGAGGCTGCTGTTTCAGCTCAAAAATGGTCAAGTCAGCGTCATAACCCACATCCAATACCCCTTTATGGGTCAAACGCAGGGCCTGAGCGGCATTTTCTGTCACACAACGAATAACTTGCTCAAGGCTCAAACCGATGGAGAAAAATTTGGACATGACCGTTGCAAGGCTATGTACCGGCCCATTTAGACGGTTGCGACAATAAATATCGGAGCTGATAGTGTGCGGGTAAATGCCTTGTTTGATGGCAAGTTCTGCAACATCAAAACTGAAGCTGGCACTGCCGTGGCCAACGTCAAGTCGCACACCACGTTTAAGTGCACGTTGGATAGACTCACGCAACGTCCCCGCTGGCGTCAGAATCCGATTTGGCTTGCCATTGTAGCAATGGGTAATAATGTCACCCTGTGTTAATAAGTCGGCAATTTCATCCAGATCTGGCGGGTTATTGCCAATATGCACCATAAGAGGTAACTGATTATTTTCTTGTTGAATTTCTTTAGCGCGCACCAGTGGCTTGATGCCATTTTTACCCACCACACTGCTGCTCATACGCGCTTTAATGCCAATAATAAAACCGGGGTTACGGGTAATTGCCTCACTGACCGCTTGCTTATCGATTTGCGTCATATCCGCTAATTCGTTTTGCGTCACAATGCCGGTTTTCGCAATATTCAAAAATGCGTAAACGTGGGTTTTTGCTGCCCTTGTTAAGCGGTAAAAATCATCCACATCATTGGCGCCGGTACTGCCTGCGTCAACGACCGTAGTGACACCACTGGCAACACCGACCAAATCAGCTTCATCATGATAAATCGGAGACGCTGGGTAACAGTGAACATGAGAGTCAATCCAACCAGCGCTGAGGTAATATTTCCCTGCCAAATCGATGATTTTTTTGGCTAGCTCAGAAGATGGCTGAGTCTCATTAACTGACACTATTTTTCCATCATTAATGGCAATATCGACCTGACGGCCATCAACCAACGCTGCTCGTTTGATAATAAAGTCATGCATTATCTTTATTCTCCATTAAACATCTGGGTTAACGAGACGTTATTTGCGAAAATTAGGCAGGGTAAATATCCAGATATTTGGATATTTACCCTGTAGATTAAGAAATGGCGACTGGGAAAATAGATCCTAAAATCATCGCGCCAAGGATCGCGCCACCGGTAATAGGCTTATTCCACAGATAAAACAGTAATGCGCCAGCTAAAGAGCCAATTCCAATTGGAATTGATGCCGTAATGGCTGACAAAATAATCAATGGCCCCAAGAAACGACCAGATGAATTACCTGCGCCCATCATGACATCTGCACCGTAAGTCGAATTACTTTGGTTAATCGTAAATTTACGCGCCAAAATAATCAGATAACCGATGGCTAAACCAATAATCAGGCCAGTCACCAAAGAGGCAGCAAAGTTAGCGACAGGGAATACAAATCCCGCACCCAGTAATAATGCAGGCACACCCAGACCAACCCCCGTCTGAATGGCACCACCGATATCTAAAATACCCACCAGTGAGCCTTCAATAATACGGGCAAATAAGAAACTGGCACCAAACGCAGCCACTGCGCCATAAACACCGGTATCCATTCCCGCCCGTAACATCGAAACAAAGGCCACTTCGTTAAATGCACCGATACCATAGAGATAATACATATGGGTACCAGCAAATACGCCAGAGGATAATAATCCTACAAAGATCGGAAATGACCAGTCGGCATACCAGAAATTATTCTTGGTTTGTTCATCCATCATCAAGCTCCTCTCGCTGTGTTATTTTCCGCTCAATGCGTTATGAATAGTTTCAAGCCATACTGGTGCACTCAGACTGAATGACTCCAGGAATTTCATGTCGAATCCGCGGAAGAAACCACTGAGCACGAATAACAGAACAATGACTGTCATCATGATTTTAGTTACTTTATTCCAGCCGCTTTCTTCAACACCTTTACCAATTAAAATACCCAAAACCAGACCCGGTACGGCGTTACCCATAATTAACTGTGCCAACCCACCAAAAATAGTGGCCCAGAAACCGGAACGTCGTCCTGCATCAATTGCAGCTAACCAGAAAATAACGGGCATCACGGTGTTAACCAGAATATTTGCCGCGGGGACCAATACTTTAATTGCTGTAACCTGTAATGCAGCTGGAACGGCTGATGCTGTGGTATTTAAGAAGCTGACAACAATGACACCAATAATCCCGCAGGCAATCGCCATTTTTTTCGGGTTATGCATGGTTTCCGCCACATTGCGATTTTTAATCATCAATGCTGCAGCACCCCAGTTAGGAATAATGCGGTGGTCAACGTCCTGAGTAAAAGCACCTGCGGCGACCGAAGAAGCCCAAGCGTTGAAGAAGAATCCAAGCCCAAAGGAGAAGTGCGAAGCGGGATCCCCCTCGCACGAGTTCAACTCGCCCAAGGTACGAAACGCACCCATTCCCTGTATGGTAGGCGCATGGAACATACGGGCGGCCCCAACGCCAACCCCCACGCCAACCAGTCCGCCGATAATAATCGACTTAAAAAGAATGATTAGAAACATCAGTATATCCTTTTCGCTAATCGCATTAACCTAATGTCTTGGTAATGCGGCTTCAAGAATGAAGGTTGCTCTGTTTTTATTTAGAAACGAAATCAACCTTATCTGTATTAATGATTGTCACGCTCACGGTAATATCGAGTTCAACGCTATATGTCTTTCTTTCCCGAGGCAGAAAAAAGAATAAAAACTTTTCATTTTTTACTGATAATTCTGCTTTTAATACTTTGACGTCCTGCGGTTCAATTCGCAGTAAAATATTTTGTGTCGACTTCAACACTGTATTTTGGACATGACCAAGTGCATTGGCGAAAGCTTTAGCTTTAGTATCGCCGTTGCCCTTTACCTGCACCTGGGTGGTATATTGCTCTTTCATTACGGTTGACCATATTTCTTGATATAGGCTTCCACTAATTTCTGCCCTAGCTCTTCTTTATCCATAAATCCGAAGCCCAATACCTTGCAGCCTTCGTTTATTGCTGTCACTCCTTCTTCGATTGAACGCATGCCATATTTTGCTTTGTAACCATATTTATTTTGCGCCGTAATTGCGCCTGCACCACCGCTACCACAGAATGAAATACCGAAGTCTGCCTTTTCGCTATTCATCACATCACCTAACTTCATATCTGCGGCAACACCGGGAATAACCACCACACGGCCACCAGCTAATTCAACACCTTGTCCAACTTTCTGGCCTTTTCCTAAACGGTCACCAATCACAACGGTAATTTGACTCATAGTCTCTTCTCCAGATCAGAATTTTATGGGTTATTATCTTTCGCGACTTCAAAATGCACTGACAGTAAATAAGCTTCCTCAATGGGTAAATTGGCAAACTTATCGACCACTTGTTGCGCCATGTTCATCGAATGAGCTGAAATCTCATCAAATAATGATTTATCCACTTCAGGTAATGGCTCACCCGTTATTGAGCGCAGCACCATGGCCCGAATATGTGATGTCAACATTTGCTGTTGTACGGCATTGGTGAAAATATTTTCGGCATTTAACATCGCGGTAATTTCAGTTAATACCCGCTCGGTGATGATAATGGCCTCTTCCATTCCAGGGTTCTCGGCTGCATTCAATGCGGCTACATCATTCACGCTGGCAATCCTCTATTCCTTGCTGCTACAACTTTCTGACTGCAAAGATAAGTTCGGTAATTTATCTGTCGTCCCTTGCCTCTGCGCTATGACATCACCCTACCTGCTAGTGGAATAGGTGTGTAGCGGCATTTTTTCCAGTTCAAAGTGGAAATGTCATGTGTCAGTGGGATCGCTTTCGCAAAATACCCATGTTAGATAGCTAACTTAATCATTAACAACAAAATAACTTTTATATAAATGTTCCGTGAAAGCCCGCAGTGGAAAAAAGTTCGTGATCCGGATCTCTTTCTTTTCTAGCCGGAAGCGCCTAATATCAGATTAATATTAAGCTATTTTCTAACACCCCCGCTCCTATGGCGCGGGGGTGTTGTTTTTATGTTTTGCTGAAATTGAATTGGAGAGTGGTATGACCAAGCCAACCATCACGATTAACGAGCTGGATGCTGAACGTTTGGATGCGTTACTGGCGCAACCGGCCTTTGCCGGTTCTGTGGTCGCAACAGCGCTCAATGAAGAACTGGATCGGGCAGAAATCCTGCCACCTAACGCCATTCCGGCGGATGTAGTGACAATGAACAGCCGCGTGCGTTTTCGCGATCTAAACAGTCAGGAAGAACACACACGTACGTTGGTCTACCCTGCGTCGCTGAAAGACAGCAACGAGCAACTCTCCGTCATGGCACCCTTAGGCGCTGCATTGCTCGGATTGCACGTCAATGACGAGATCAGTTGGAAATTGCCGGGTGGGGATGAAGCCCGCATTATCGTTCTGGAACTGTTATATCAGCCGGAAGCTGCTGGCGAATATCACCGATAAGTCATAAGTAGGAGAGTCACACTCCTATTGATAACCAAGCTAAAAGAGGGTAATCGCGCTTGCTATTACCCTTGATGGCTGGACAGCATTGAAATTAGCGGTATTTCTTATGGTAGGTATCGCGGGTGACTTTAAAGCCCTGCGCCGCTTTTTTAGCCTCATCCAGTTTGCCTTGATCCGCTAACGCTTTCGCCTGATCAATTTCGCCAATCAACAGATCCAAGCCGTGACGAAAGTCTTTCACCTCTGCACTGCCTTCTCCCAGACTTTTTAACTTCGTTGGGATACCTTTCTGCGCGTCCAAAGCAGCCGCACGCATCGCAGCTAAACCTTTATTCATCACATCAGTGGAGTCGGCTTTGAGCACCTTGCCATAATTCTCAGCAATAGTGTCCATGTTATCTGCCACGCTGGCCGCCAGCGCTACAGTACTGGCGCTGAGTAATACTGCTGCCATTAATGCCATCATTTTCTTACCCATGCTCACACTCCTTCCTTATATACCCTTGGTCTTCGACGTTGGGTAACGTTATTGTTATCAGATTATTAGTACATTGCTCATACTTAACATAGGCAATGGACGGCAAAACTGACAACGATTTTTTATTACCATTTGAAAAAAGCAGGAATTGTGAAAATAAGTCAAAGAAGTGAGCGGCTATACACCCGCTATCTTTCAAGACACGGAGTGGTGGGCTACCATCATTCACCCAATTCATTGGGTGAATGAAATTATCGTCACCTGCAACTCGAAACCTATTACGTATAGATAGGCAATAAGCAGCAATTTTTTCTCTGTTCTCCGCGATTAAAATAACACCCCATTGAGTCGTATCAGGATGCTTACTCCCGATTTTATCTTCTGGGATGCTAGTACCATTATAAGAAATTCGATCGCCGCTATAGGGGTAAAACCCACCCACTTCAGAATCCAATATAAATACGGCCAACTTATCTGACCCCCGTGCAATTTTCTGCCACGGCGCCTGACCAGCTTCATATTGTTGATTGTCGCTCATTAAAATTACGCCGCACTTGAGCACGAAAACTTCATAAAATAGTGCGCAAGCCCTGATCACGTTCTTCTCACTCAACCGCCCGTATTTCTACCGGCGGTATATGGAACGAGAATATAACAGGAGGGTTATTATTCGCCTGCAATCTTCATAGCAGGTAATAAAATAGAGCCACATTGAATGTTACTGCGGGTTTCAATATCACTGCCAATGCTGACGATATTGCGCAGCATATCTTTCAGGTTACCGGCGATGGTTATTTCACTCACCGGATACTGAATTTCACCGTTTTCAACCCAGAAACCGGCCGCGCCACGCGAATAATCACCAGTCACGGTGCTCACCCCTTGGCCCATCAGCTCAGTGACCACCAAGCCTTTGTCGAGCTGCTTGAGCATACCCGCAAAATCTTGCCCTTGACCGGCAATACGCCAGTTATGGATTCCACCGGTGTGCCCGGTACTTTGTAGCCCCAATTTTCGGGCCGAATAACTGGTCAGCAGGTAAGTTTGCAGCACCCCATCCTTCACGATTTCTCGCTGTACAGTGCGCACACCTTCACTGTCAAATGGCGTTGAGGCCAAGCCACGCAGTAGATGTGGATGTTCTTCGATAGTCAGCCACTCTGGTAGAATTTGCTTGCCGAGGTGGTCAAGCAGGAAAGTGGACTTACGGTAGATATTGCCGCCGCTGATAGCCGAAACCAAGTGACCGAACAGACCGGTGGCAACTTCGGCGGCAAACAAAACTGGCGACTGCATGGTCGGTAATTTACGTGGTGACAAGCGGGACAAGGTACGACGAGCGCACTCTTCACCCACCCATTCCGGGCTGGCTAAATCTTCCATACGCCGGCCAATGGTGTAAGCATAATCTCGCTCCATATCACCATTGTGTTCAGCAATGACACTGCTAGAGAGTGAATGGCGGCTTGAGCAGTAGCTTTGCAGCATACCGTGGCTATTACCAAAGACCTTAATGCCATAGTGGCTGTTAAAACTGCCGCCTTCCGTGTTGGTAATCCGCTTATCTGCCTGTAATGCCGCTTGCTCTGCACGCGCAGCCAGCAAAATGCCCTGTTCGGCATCCAAATCGCTCGGATGGAATAAATCCAAATCGGGAGCATCGAAAGCCAACAATGATTCTTCAGCCGGGCCTGCATAAGGATCGGGTGAGGTATAGCGGGCAATATCCAGTGCCGCCTGAACCGTCCGAGCGACCGCATCTGGATTGAGGTCTGTGGTGGAGGCGCTGCCTTTGCGTTGCTGGTGATAAACAGTAATCCCCAGCGCACCATCGCTGTTGAATTCCACGTTTTCCACTTCACCAAAGCGAGTGCTGACACTGATTCCGGTGGTTTTGCTTACGGCAACTTCGGCCGCATCAGAACCCGCGCGGGCCAATTCCAAAGCCTGTGCAACTGCTTGTTCCAGCGTTTTACGCTGTTGTGCAACTTGAGTGACTACTTTCATCAGTCTGCCATAATTAATGAGATAATCGTTCAGGAAAGTGTCGTAATACGACGACTTACACGGATAAAATAGAGGATTCCATAGTTCTGAGTCTATCAGAGATCTTTGTACAATTTCGCAGAAAGCCAACAACCTGCTACGATTAGCCTCTTTTTAAGGAATTTGACCATGAACAAACAGCCCGAAGACTGGCTAGATGAAGTCCCAGAAGATAAAAACGACGATGATGATGAGATTATCTGGGTCAGTAAAAGTGAAATTAAACGTGACGCCGAAGCGCTGAAAGACTTGGGCACCGAGCTGGTTGAGCTAGGTAAAAATGCACTAGAGAAGATCCCATTGGATGAGGATCTGCTCGCGGCTATTGAGCTGGCGCAGAAAATCAAGAAAGAAGGCCGCCGCCGCCAAATTCAGTTAATTGGTAAAATGCTGCGTGCTCGTGATGTGGAACCGATTCAAACAGCATTGGATAAGTTGAAAAACCGCCATAACCAACAAGTTTCGCTGTTCCATAAACTGGAAACACTGCGCGACCGTTTGGTTGAAGAAGGTGATGATGCCATTCCAACCGTACTGGAATTGTATCCAGATGCGGATCGCCAGCAACTGCGTAGTTTGGTGCGTAATGCACAAAAAGAGAAAGCCGCTAACAAGCCGCCGAAATCATTCCGCCAGATCTTCCAGTACCTGCGTGAATTGGCAGAGAAGCAGCAGTAATCGGGCGGGGCCGGGTTTAACTCGGCTCCCGACTCAATAAAGTTCTCATCAGGCAATATTAAATCGTAAGCTACCTGCCAGCTCTTCTTCTGCCTCTTCCAACAACAGCACAATGGCCCCAAAACGGCGTTTCCGGCGGTGATTGAAATGGATAAATTCAATCTCTACCGGTAAAGCTATCTCGCCGGTCACCACATCCCACAACGCATCCAGATTGGCACCAAAACCTTCGTTCAGCGCAAACTGTTGAGAAAATGCGCGGTAAAATGCAGGAAGATCAGGTATATGGTCAAAATCGAATACCACTTTTACCATCTTCTTACTCCATCCGAATGAAATGCTTATAGTGATCCTGAGTCAGGTAAATCAGGCCATCATTGGAGTAAAGCAAACGATCAGTCCCACGATGCCCACAACGGTAATTGACATCTGCTTCACGCCAATTGCGGCCTTTAGCTTCAGGCAATTGGCGCTCACGGTTAGAAAATCTATCCCCACCAATCGCTCTCCCCGGCAAGACTTTGCACAAATTGCCTTCTTTGGGATTCCAACCCTTTTCACGCGCTTGCTGCTTGGTAATGTAAAAATCAGGTAGGCGATGATGTGCCTGCAAGTATTTTACGACTTGCTTGTGCTGGGTAAGTTGCTCAATAGAAACAGGAGCCGATGGCCGTGGGCGCTCCAAATCCGGCGACTGGCCAATATCACGAGCGGTGACACCATCAAAGCCTTGAAATGCTGCCACAGCCAGCAGCAATACCGCGCCCAGAATAGTGATAAGTCGTTTATTCATGGTTCTCCTTAACCCTTAGGCTTTCCATTACGGTTGTGCTGCTCATTGCGATAACCTACGTCGTATCGTCTGATTTATAAATTACCCAGATGCAGAGTTTTAACTTCCATAAACTCATCCAAACCCAGCACTGAACCTTCACGGCCAAGACCAGATTCTTTCACACCGCCAAACGGTGCCAGTTCGGTAGAGACCGAGCTTTCATTGACACCAATCATACCGCTTTCCAGTGCATCTGAAACTCGGAATACCCGTTGTAAGTTCTGAGTATAGAAGTAAGCCGCCAATCCGAATGGAGTGTTATTCGCCCGTTGAATGACTTCATCTTCTGTCTTGAAACGAAAACAAGCTGCCAGCGGGCCAAATGTCTCTTCTGAAGCCACTTTCATTTGCTCTGTTGCATCAGCAATCACCGTCGGTTGGAAGAAATTCCCTCCCAGTTCATGACGGCCACCACCAGCTAGCAACCGGCCACCTTTCTCAAGCGCATCTTTCACGTGGTCTTCCACTTTTTCAAGACCCGCAAGGTTGATTAGTGGCCCCATATTGACGTCTTTATCCATGCCATTGCCGACTTTCAGTTTTTTAACTTCAGCAGCCAGGCGGTTAACAAACTCGTCGTAAATACCATCCTGAATATAGAAGCGGTTGACGCAAACACACACCTGCCCAGCATTGCGGAATTTACACGCCATAGCACCGGCAACTGCGGCATCCAAATCTGCATCATCAAACACGATATAAGGCGCGTTTCCACCCAGTTCCATAGAGATTTTCTTCATGGTAGCGGCGGCATTACGCATCAAGGTTTTACCGACTTCAGTCGAGCCGGTAAAGGAGATTTTACGTACTTCAGGGCTGGCCATGATGGCGTCGCTGATAGCATGGGTATCGCCCGCCACACCATTAAGAACACCCGAAGGTACACCGGCCTGTTCTGCCAATGCCAGCAACGCAAAGGCGGATAACGGCGTATTGTTCGCAGGTTTAATCAAACCGGTACAACCGGCTGCCAACGCGGGCCCCAATTTACGGGTGAGCATCGCCAGTGGAAAGTTCCAAGGGGTGATGGCAGCCACGACACCAACCGGCTCGCGGGTTGCCAGAATGCGGGCACCTTCTTTGGCGGGTGGAATGATTTCACCGTTGGCACGTTTAGCTTGCTCACTAAACCATTGAATAAAGCTGGCGGCATAGGCGACTTCGCCTAAAGCTTCTTTCAATGGTTTACCTTGCTCAGACACCATCAGCTCTGCTAATGATTGCTGGTGCTCCATTATCAATAGATACCAACGTTGTAAAATCTCGGCACGCTGTTTGGCTGGGGTTTTACGCCAAGCGGGGAATGCTTCGCTAGCCGCTTTAATGGCAGCTTCTGTTTCCGCTCGGCCGGACTTCGCCACTTTCGCCACCAATGCACCCGTGGCGGGATTATGGACATCAAAAGTATCCTGCGCCTGATGCCAAGCACCGCCGACAAAATAGCCGATATGGTAAACACCGTCGCTGTGTTGCTGAGATTGTAATGGATTGCGTAATGAGTTTTGTGCTGACATCTTGTCGACCTCCTGAGGGAAATGATGCCCCCCATCAATGGAGGGCGAGGAAGGATGGTTCCAGATTTAGTATAGCCCTTGAGAAAGCGATGGGAACAACTTAGCGCCCTTCAGCCCGCGATTATATCAGCGCACTCTGATAACGGTGTAGCATATCCGCCAGCCGTTTCACCGGACGAGTAACGGAATCAGGAGACTGATAATCAATTAGTTTTTGTTGATATTGGTCCAGTTCCTGCAACAGCCGGGCGAAGTAATAGCGCCGCTTCTGCGAATTTTTCGCATTAATTACTCTATCAGCGGTGTAGCGAATTTGCTTATGGAAAGCACTCAATTCCGCATTCTCCGGAATCTCGGTGCCATGGAGTCGTTGATGGGCGATGATTAACGTTAATGCCAATCGGTACTTATCAATATCACCGGGGAACATCATCAATAACTGATTGAGTTGCTGATATAAAGCCGGTAAATGATTTTCACTGCGCCGAGCTTTATTGGTCGTCAGGGCAGATACAGCGCTGTAAACAAAGCGATTTAGTAACGTTCTACCGGTTCTGTCCTTGGCATTGTCGCGTATCAGCAGCAACACAATCAGAGACACGAAGCAGCCGACAATTTGGCCTAATGCGCTATCGAGGAATAGGCTGACATTAAATTCCATCGGGTTACTCAGCACCATAATATTGATGGTACTGGCTAACGTCCCAAGAGATCCCAACCGCCGCTTCTGCACTTCAATACCAATAATAAAGGCCAGCAGCCCTAAACTGATACACAGCAGCAACATGCTCTGCTGAGTCGCGGGAATGATAAACATAAAATACAGCGCCCCAATAGGCAGCGCCATAACCACCCCCAGCAAGAAATCTATCGCCACCATTCGCGGATTAGGGGTGCGCATTGCCAGCGAGGTGACCACCGCAATCATCACCATACAACCAGCACCAGAAGTCCAGCCTGTCCACAGCCAAAACAGCCCACCAATTGCGGTAGCAATCCCTGTGCGCAGGCCGTTAATCATCGCGTGATGGCCTTCGGCTGAAACATGTTTAACCGGCACGTCTCCGGCCAGAATATCCTCTTCTATCCGGCTGATGCTGCTGTTGGTATGAATCCCTTTCGACAGTAATAAATAGCGGGTTGCGGCCCCTACCCAACTGCTAATGGTATGGGGAATCGTCTCACTGTGGCTGGCACCAATAAATTGGCGCAGTTTTTTCATCCGCTGATGAATCTCTGTCGGTGTTTGTGCCGGTTCGCTCAGCAGAGCTTTTAATTCAGCAGTTAATATATCGGGGTGATTGACAAGCACCAGATAGGTTTCACACGCCTGGGTTATCAGTGCCAATGACTCGGTATGCAACACCCGTAAACGGCGATTACACCGCTGCCAGCGGGATGACTCCATCATCAAGTAACTGCGCATCCCATTAAGGGCGGTGGTATTTTTGACTAAATCATTCCATGCGCGATCGATATCTGTTTTTTCTGCTTGATGTATACACAGTTGCAAAAGTTTGTATTGATCCACCAAAACCTTGTCGACCAAACGATCAATATCTTGCTTGATAGATCGTGGTGAAAACAGCAGGTCAGCCATGACCGCACAAACGATCCCCAGCACTATCTCACTACAACGCTCTACCGCAAATTGAGGAGTAAGGAGTGGCGTTTCACCGGTTGTCACAATGATGATCAGTGCGGTATACCCAGCCAAACCAAAGGCATAGGAGTTTTCAACGCGCACCAATGATGAGATCCAAGTGCAGACCCCAGCCCATAGACAGCAAAGCATCAGAGTCAACACTGGCGCTCTGATGGTCAGAACAATGATAATCAGACCGCCAATACAACCGATAAATGTCCCGATAATACGCAGCCAGCCACGGTGGCGAATGGCGCCAGAGAACGGTTCACCACCCGCCGCAAACGCTGGACCAGCAGCAACTATCGCCGCGGTTAACACTGACCAACGTGGCGTTTCCAATTGCAAATGAAAGCCCAAAAACAGCGCTGCCACAATGGCAAAACTGAGCTTGAAAGCAAAGCGCAGGCGGATAAAGGTCGGGCTACTCATCTTAGCCAAACTCGCGCAGACGATGCATCAACTTAACAATGGGTGATGCCTGATTCGGATCGCGATCATTCGAGCCAGTGATAACCACAGTGGCGGTAGTCCCTGCTGGATAAGGGTGCTGCTGATCCTCATCATCCAGCCGAATTTTTACCGGCACACGTTGTGCCAGACGTACCCATTCCAAATTATTATCAATGGTTGCCAACCCTTTACTATCAACACTACTGCTGCTATTCGTGACCCCCGCCGAGATACTGTCGACGGTGCCATGCAAAATACGGTTACTACCAAGCGGCGTAATTTCTGCCCTATGCCCCGGTTTTACGCCTTCCAGCTTGGTTTCTTCCAAATAGGCTAAGATATAGAAAGTGTCTTTTTTGACCAGAGCCACCGCCGTGGCTCCCCGGTTAATAAACTCTCCAGCATGGACATTCAGGTTGGTCACCCAACCTTCCGCGGGAGCACGCACGATGGTACGTTCCAGGTCAAGTTTAGCTAAATCGCGCACCGCGATTGCTTTTGCCAGTTGATGACGAACGGTTTGCAGCACATTACTGGATTGGTCAATCTCCTCTTGGGACAGTGCCTGAACCCCCAAACGTTGGCGTCGACCCGATTCGCGCTGTTTCTCAGCTGCCAATGTTTGGTAATAGGCAACATCGGCTTGCGCTTCGGCCAATGCCTGTTCATAGCGCGGTTGGTCGATGACAAATAGAATTTGGCCTTTCTGCACCAGTTGGTTGTCTTTGACGGGAACATCCGTCAGTAGCCCGCTGACGTCCGGTGCAATAGCAACGACATCTGCGGTAAATTTTGCATCACGGGTCCAAGGCGACTCAGTGTAAAAGGCCCAAACCTTGAAAATAGCAACGATAGCCAGTAAAACCACCAATAAGGTGATGCCGATGCGGATTATTTTTAATAAAAAAGTACTCACGGCGACCTCAGGAAAAAAGACGAGATATTAAATAGAAAAGACAACCATACAGTGCGGTATTAAAGAGTGCCGGGTGCCAGACAAACTCGTAAATACCTGTAGGTTGCAACACACGACGCAAGGCAAAAAAAAGTGCCAGAGAGAGAAGCAGCTCAACAAATATCGGTGGAAAAGAGAGGCCAAAAATCACCATCACCGGAAGCAAACTCATTCTTTAAATCCTCTCTGTTATACACTTGAGTGAATAATCTTATCGTTAGCTGAAAGACTTCCAACCACAACAACCACAGCTAAAAGCAGCAGCTATTAGACTGACTTATAGGTTAAACTTGATTGATTAGTATGACTGCGACTTGGACGAGGCGAGGTAACACTTCGGCTACGCGGCTTTCAAACTTCGGATTATTCTCCCGACAGCAGTATATTAGCCTGCTTATTATCAAGTTATCTACAATGTGTGATCTAAATCACTTTTAAGCCAGAGTTAACAATCCACATAGAGCAAACAATGGAAAGATTAAAACGCATGTCAGTGTTTGCCAAAGTCGTTGAGTGCGGCTCCTTTACGGGGGCGGCACGGCAGCTGGCAATGAGTGTTTCGTCGATAAGCCAGACGGTATCAAAACTGGAAACAGAGCTGAATGTTAAGTTGCTTAACCGCAGTACACGGCGTATTGGTTTGACCGAAGCGGGCCGAATTTATTATCAGGGTTGCCGACGAATGTTGCAGGAGGTGCAGGAAGTCCATGAACAGCTCTATGCATTTAACAACACGCCGACGGGAACATTACGAATTGGCTGCTCATCAACGATGGCACAAAACGTACTCGCCACCATGACCGCTGAGATGCTGAAAGAATATCCCGGGCTTTCTGTTAATTTGGTGACGGGAATACCGGCACCTGATCTGATTGCTGATGGGTTGGATGTGGTTATTCGTGTCGGGGCTTTACAAGACTCAGGGCTATTTTCCCGCCGCCTTGGCTCAATGCCAATGGTAGTATGTGCTGCTAAAAGCTATTTGGCACAGCACGGCACGCCAGAAAAACCGAGTGACATGACTAACTTTTCGTGGCTGGAATACAGTGTCAGACCAGACAGTAATTTTGAATTAATTGCACCGGAAGGTATTACCACACAGATATCCCCGCAGGGCCGTTTTGTGACCAACGACTCTCAAACCATGATCCGTTGGCTCAACGCTGGTGCGGGTATTGCCTATGCACCCTTAATGTGGGTCATTGAGGAGATCAAACGTGGTGAAGTGGAAGTTCTTTTCAAAAAATACCATTCTGACCCACGCCCGGTTTATGCACTGTATACCGAGAAAGACAAAATGCCATTGAAAGTCCAAGTCTGTATCGACTATTTAACGGAGTATTTTAAACGGGTTGCTGAGGTCTATCAGGGTTACCGATAAATTCAACGTACTTATTTGGTGCTCAGTTAGGACTAAACTGAGCACCAAAATGCTGAATCTCTTCTTACGCTGTGCCACCTACGGTCAGGTTATCCAGTTTCAGAGTGGGCTGACCGACACCCACAGGCAGACTTTGACCTTCTTTGCCACAAACACCGACACCTTTATCCAGCGCCAGATCGTTACCGACCATAGAAATCTGCTGCATAGCTTCAATACCAGAGCCAATCAAAGTTGCCCCTTTTACCGCGCTAGTAATTTTGCCTTTCTCGATTAAGTAAGCCTCCGAAGTGGAGAAGACAAACTTACCGGAGGTAATATCCACCTGACCACCACCAAAGTTCGGTGCGTAAAGGCCATATTCCACACTAGCGATTATCTCTTCAGGTGTTGATTTACCCGCTAACATATAGGTATTGGTCATGCGCGGCATCGGTAAATGTGCATAAGACTCACGGCGACCATTACCGGTCGGCGCAACACCCATCAAGCGAGCATTGAGTTTATCCTGCATATAGCCTTTCAGAATACCATTCTCAATCAGCACGTTGTACTGGCCTGGCACCCCTTCATCGTCAATGGCTAATGAGCCTCGGCGACCTTGCATGGTGCCGTCATCCACCACCGTACATAATTCTGAAGCCACCAACTTGCCCATTTGCCCACTGAATACGGAACTGCCACGACGATTGAAATCACCCTCCAACCCGTGTCCCACCGCTTCGTGCAGCAGCACGCCCGGCCAACCTGCACCCAGCACCACCGGCATCGCACCCGCAGGAGCTGCAATGGCGGACAGATTAACTAATGCCATTCTGACAGCTTCATGAGCAAAATTATCGGCGCGCACTTCACCATCAACAATTTCCAAGAAGTAGTCATAACCAAAACGACCACCGCCGCCGCTCGCGCCGCGCTCACGCTTGCCATTCTCTTCAACCAGAACACTGACAGACAGGCGCACCAGTGGACGGACATCTGCCGCCAAAGTACCGTCAGTGGCTGCCACCAAAATCTGCTCATAAACCCCCGTCAGACTGGCGCTCACTTCTTGCACCCGCTTATCAGCAGCACGAGCGACTTTGTCGACTCTATGCAACAAGGCGATTTTGTCTTCCCGAGAGAGACTTTGCAGTGGGTCGAGCAAAGGGTAAAGCGCCCGATGGGAGATTTCGCCCAAGGTGTGCACTTTACCGTTGCCAGTGTCGCGCACAATACTGCGCGCGGCGTGGGCACTTTGCTGCAAGGCATTCAGGGTGATTTGGTCTGCATAGGCAAAACCGGTTTTTTCCCCGCTAACCGCACGCACCCCCACACCCTGATCAATATTGTAAGAGCCATCTTTAATGATGCTGTCTTCCAACACCCAGGCCTCATGGTAGCTGGACTGGAAATACAGGTCAGCATAATCGAGGCGGCGCTCGGCCAACTGCCCCAATACTGAGAACAAGTCCTGATGGTTCAGCTTGTTAGCAGCGAGTAACTGCTCACTGACAAACGAGAGGCTCATAGTTTTCACTCTTTATTTAGATGATTATCATGAATTAGATGATAGCTTATTCGATAGCGGCACCAGCGACGACTGGAAGCGATTATGCTGCAATACCGGCATCTGATGACGAATCGTTTTCAATCCTGTGGTACCGATTTTGACTTTTAAAGCCGAAACCGCATCGGGGTTCTGCCCAATAATTTTACCCCAGGCATCAACCGCCATGGTATGGCCCCAAGTCCGGCGGGTAGCGCCGTGACGCCCCACCTGTGCGGCGGCCAATATCACACACTGATTTTCAATTGCTCGTGCGCGCAATAAAATCTCCCAATGCGCTTCACCGGTGACTTTGGTAAAGGCCGAAGGAACAGAAATAATCTCAGCCCCCTGCGCCCGCAAGGCTTGGAACAAGCCGGGGAAACGCAAGTCATAGCAAATTGTCATGCCAAGACGCCCTACCGGGGTATCCACCACCGTCAATTGCTGCCCCGGCTGGTAGGTATCTGACTCTCGGTAGTGGCCATGAAGATCGTTGATATCCACATCAAACATGTGAATTTTATCGTAGCGTGCTTTAAGCTCGCCCTGATCATCGAAAAGCAAGCTACTGGTGGTAATAAGATCCGGAGACTCACGGCTTATCAACGGCATTGATCCTACCTGAATCCACACGCCATATTTACGCGCCATCTCACGGACTTCCTGCTGCAATGGCCCGTCATTGTGCTGCTCTGCATGGTGACGATAGGAGGCAGCATTGGCAAATAGCAATGCATTTTCCGGCGTCATCACCAGTTGAATACCTGAGTTTAACTGTTTGATCTGCTGCTCAATTTGAGCCAGATTATCACGGGTATTTTCACCGCTGCATAACTGTAATAATGCGACATTGGCATTTTTCATGGCGCCTTACTCTCCTTTAGCTGGCGTAATACTTCATGGATGGCCGGTTGATCCAAGCTACCGGTAATTTGATAGCGAATCAGCGAGACCTTGCTCCATAACGGCCCTAAAATCTTGGAGGCCGCAAATACCGCAGCCCCCACCACCGGGTTAATCGCAAAGGCGGTTGCGACACCGACAGTGGCTGAAATTTCTGGAGTGATGACCGCTTCCATGGCTATCTGGCGCTTAACCAAATCAACATTTCCGCTCATGGCAATATCGGCCGCCAACCCATCAATCACTAAATCATTAGTATGCATCACACCGTTTTTGATATTGGCGGTGCCTCGAATAGAATCAAACGCGAAGTCACGACTAAACGTATCACTAAAATCAAGTTGGAGTTTACGTAATAATGCGTCAAAGCTTACCAGACGCAATAACTGGCCCGCTCGCCCTCCGCCCATATCCGTCAGTAGCCCTCGACCCAATCGGCTTTTTATCGTCCCATTCAGGGTATTAATTTGTGGTTGCCATGGAACCCCGCGCCAACTGATGTCTGCACTGATATCAAATGGCGCATCCTTTATCGGCGTCATCAAACCAAAGAATGAATTAGTTTCATCTATTTTGGGTCCACTCAGAGCAATGTTAAGCGACGTTTTATCGCCTAAACTGTCTTGCTGCCACTGCCCCGAAATTTTAGCTCGACCATTACCCGCTTCAATAAGCCCGTTAGAGAGCGTCAGAACCGAGCCTTTAGGCACTAAATCCGCATTCACCCGTCCGATACTCTGCCCTAAAACCCAACACTCTTTGCAGCGCAGTTGCAGGGCTGGCCAGTCATGAAACGATAATGCGCTAGGGCTTTGTGGCTCCTGCAACGCCGCTTTCGCTAATGGATCATTCTTTTCGTTTCCTGCCCATTGCGGATTGTAATAAAGATAATCAATATCAGCATGCCATGGTCCGCTTTCCGCCATTAACAAACTGCCATTCACTTCTTGACCTTTTGCCGTGACTTTGGTGCCCGCCAGCAATGGCTCTAGCTGCAATGTCAGGTCATGCCAAGCTTGGCCACCAATCAAGAGTTGTGGTGTTTGTAATATCAACCGCTGAGGGAGAATGACATTGGATTTGCTCCCTTGCATTTTGGGTTGAGCAGAGGAGGTAAAAGAGGCATTTGCGGCGGAAAACTCAGGTGCCAGTAAAGCCAACCAGCGTTCACCATCAAGATTAGGCAACTTGAGCACTAACCCTTTTTCATCAGGCAGTGGCGGTGTTTTTTTGCTATCGGTTTGCCAGATAGCACGAGCCAGTTCCACCTGATCCTTTTGCAGCAACCATTGGCTATTAAATCTATTGTTACCACCCGCGCTCCCCGACAGAATAAAGCTGTCCAGCCCGCCGACGGCCTTAACCTGTAATGGCAACGATTGACCGCTGGCTTTATCTAGCGGCGGAGGTAAGTGACTGCTCACTTTTTTAAGATCAGCCGTGACATCAATTTTATAATCTGGCTGACCATTTTTAGGTAACTGCACTGCAACTTTGCCTTGCCAGTTCGCGCTACCACTGAGTAATTTCGCCACATCATCCGGTACACCTGGTAATTTGGCCGGCAGCCAGTCCCCTTGTAGGCCAACATTGACCAAAAAGTTCTTAGGTTGCTCTTCAGTTGTGAAATCCACACTCAGTGGCTGCCCGAACCAGTTAGCGGATAACGTATCGCTGTCCAAATTGCCGTCATTGAAACGGAATTTACCGCTGATATTCTCCAACTGGCTTTGCAGTGGTTTAACCAACAGGCTGTTATTCTTCAAGGTCACTTCACCGCTGGCATGGGTGATGCGGTTCTCCTCAAGGGGAATATCTAGGTGTAAGCGCCCACTAACCGCTCCTCCGACCTGAAGTTCTTCAAGCGTTTGAGCCACAGAATCATTAAGAGGGGTGTGGGTGAAGTAGTCATGAACATCGCGCCCTTCACCGGCAACCTCGGCATCGACATACAGTTTTTCTTTCAGATAATCGGGAATAATCGCACGGATATTGCTGCCGGTAACGTTACCCAGCATGGCATGAGGCGCATTCATCCACAGACCTTCATTAAGGAAATCGAGATCGATCGCTAAATTCTCTAATGCAGGCCAATCTGGCTGAAACGCGAAGGTCGCATTACGCAACGGGACATAGACTTGGAATTGGCCCTCTTTATGTTGATAAGGGAAATAATGCGGGTTGCCGTTATAAATCAGCGTAGCATTATCCACCTGCCCGCCCTGTAACGATTGGGTCAGGTAGTCGGCCAATTTCTTGCCCATTAATGGAACCGGGAAGTAGCGCCAAGCATCGGTTGCATCATACAGACGAATACCTGTCAGAATCTTAAGCCATG
Organism: Yersinia vastinensis; assembly: GCF_044905075.1. Classification (NCBI taxonomy): domain Bacteria; kingdom Pseudomonadati; phylum Pseudomonadota; class Gammaproteobacteria; order Enterobacterales; family Yersiniaceae; genus Yersinia; species Yersinia vastinensis. Next base: position 429,556 of record NZ_CP173260.1, on the reverse strand, counting down.
GTTGCCCTTTATTCGGCTGCATATAACGGAAACTGCCATTGCCCCACAAGGATTTTGCCCTAATATCTAGCTGATCGCTCCACAACTCCCAACCATTATCATCGGCCTGCCAATTCACGATACCACTGGCCTTGCTGACCTCTAATGGGGCGCGGAACATGTCACCGTAAGGTAATGTGCTGTTGTTAAGATTGATATCCAACCGCCCAAGCTCGGCAGTCCCACTCAGCGCACCAGCAAAATTATTCACTCCCGGAAGCAAATCCCAGTGCTGCCAACTGATATCGTGCCATTTAGCTTGGAAACGCGTTCTTTGTGGTTGGCTGATCGGGATATCTAATGCCAGCGCGTCCACGATCCCTTGTGGTTGTAAATCCGCCCAGCGCTTCATGAGTTCAGGGGTAAAAAGGGAGACTGTCGGCAATAACGGTCCGACACGTTCGAGCTGAATATTAGCAGCGCGAATACGTAATTCTTGAGATTGGTCTGGGCCAATAAATTGAGTATTTTCAGGTAACCACAACGCAGACAGACGCCCTTTCGGCCACGCTTGCCCGTCAGTTTTGAGACTCAATTCTGGTGCATCAATTTGCCAACCACGGCCTTGACGATGGCCTTCCAGAACAAAATTATCCACCGCGAGCTGATGAGATTGCTCACCGACCGTCCAATTGGCTTGCCCCTGACTGAGCAGAACATTGCCGCTGTAGATTTCGCCACTTTTAATGCTCAACCACGCTGCCAGACTAAATTCGGCACTGTCTAACCCGGTATTATTGTGTAACCAGCGGCTAATCCAAGGTTTCAGGTCGATATTATCGGCCTGCATATAAACAGTGCCATTATTTAAAATACCCTGATTATCATGCAGATCCATCCGCACCATCACGACACCATGCTGACCATTAATGGTCGAAAGGCTAATTTGCCCTTCCGCTCGATGCCGGCTGGGGGAGTTGAGCCATGTCAGTTGCGGGATCTCTAATTCGGCACGCGGGCCTGATGGCGTGAGAAATGAAATACGGCTGTTGCGCAGATCGAAATGGTCTAATTGGCGCAGGAAGATATCAGTAATCGTGCTGGCTTCAAGGCTACTGCTGCTGTTCTGCTGCCGATCCAATGTGGTGTGCAAATCTAGCTGCAACTGATAGAACGTCATATCGCGGAACTGCCAGCGCCGATGCAGTAGGGATTGCCAAACATCCAGCGCAAGAGTTACCCGTTGCACCTGCCAATCGGCTTTCGGCAATGTCGCTCGAATATCACGCAACTCCAACGTCGGGCCAAAGGTTTCCCACGTCCCTTGCATGAATCCCACTTCCAGTGGGATACCGCTGATGGACTGAACCTTAGCCACGATTTGTGTACGATAGTCGTTGATGTGAGGCAGCATCATGCGTAGCCCACTGACTAACAGTGCCACCACAACAATAATTGTGGCGCCTGTCGCAAACATTATCCTGGGCAGTCGCCTCACACTTCTCTCCTTGCCATCCCTGTAAGGCCGGGAGGCTCTTACATCATCACCACATCAAACTGTTCTTGGTTATACAGTGGCTCAATCTGAACTTTAACCTGCTTACCAACAAAAATTTCTACTTCCGCTAATGCATGAGACTCTTCACCTTTCAGTGCCTCTCCTACCGCCGGAGAAGCATAGACCAAGAAGCGGTCAGAATCATAAGCATGATGGACACGGACAATTTCACGCAAGATCTCGTAGCACACCGTTTCGACTGATTTGACCGTGCCGCGCCCACGGCAAGTTGGGCATTCATTGCATAGCACATGCTCAATACTTTCCCGCGTGCGCTTACGCGTCATTTCTACTAAGCCTAGCTGAGAGAAACCGTTAATACTGGTTTTTACTCGATCTTTACTCAGTGCCTGTTCCAGTGAATGCAATACACGTCGACGATGTTCTTCATTACTCATGTCAATGAAATCAATAATGATAATCCCACCCAGATTCCGCATCCGCAGTTGGCGTGCGATGGCCTGAGTCGCTTCAATATTGGTATTGAAAATCGTCTCGTCAAGATTACGATGACCGACAAAAGCACCAGTATTGATATCCACTGTGGTCATGGCTTCAGTCTGGTCAATAATCAGGTAACCTCCTGATTTTAACTCAACTTTACGCTCCAGAGATCGCTGTATTTCATTTTCGACATCATAGAGGTCGAAAATGGGCTGTTTGCCAGTATACAGCTCCAACTTTTCAGTCATTTCTGGAATATATTCACTGGTAAACTCCACCAGCAAATCATAGGTTAATTTGGAGTCGACACGAATTTTATCCAATGCCGCACCAGCAAAATCACGCAGCACACGTTGTGCCAGAGCCATCTCGCCATATAACTTGCATTTGGTATTGTTGCGTTTTTTCCGCTCCTGAACTTTCGTCCACAAGCGTTTGAGGAAAGCGGCATCAGCAGAAAGTTCCTCTTCACCAATCCCTTCTGCAGCAGTGCGAATAATAAAACCGCCTTGCTCATCACAATAGCCGGTCACGGTTTTTTTCAGCCGTTCGCGTTCAGCTTCACTTTCAATTCGCTGGGAAACACCGACATGAGCAGCCCCTGGCATCAAAACCAGATAGCGCGAAGGTAGGGTGATATCGGTGGTTAAACGTGCGCCTTTAGTACCAAGCGGGTCTTTCACCACCTGCACGATTAAATCCTGCCCCTGGCGCACCAGTTCAGCAATATCGCGCACATTGAAATTTTTCTGCTCATCCCCAGCCACACATTCGGTGTGGGGCATGATATCGGAAGCATGGAGGAAGGCGGCCTTATCCAGACCAATATCGACGAAAGCCGCTTGCATGCCCGGTAGCACCCGGCTGACACGACCCTTATAGATATTACCGACGATCCCTCTTTTCGCTTCACGTTCGATATGTATTTCTTGCAGGATGCCACCGTCAATGTAGGCAACCCGCGTTTCAGACGGTGTAATATTGACCAGTAATTCAGCTGTCATGTATTCCTCTCACATTACGTAGCGCAATGAAATTACTTAGTAATTCATGGGTTTCTACCAACGGCAGTCCTACAACGGCATGGTAACTGCCGGTAATGGATCTGACGAAACAACCACCTTTCCCCTGAATACCGTACGCGCCCGCTTTGTCCATGGGTTCACCGGTAGCAATATAATCACTGATTTCCAACTGGGATAACACGCGAAATGTCACATCTGTCACAACCATGGCAGATAACAAATCGTGTCGATCAGCCAGCGACACCGCAGTAATCACTTGATGTTGCTGGCCTGACAACGTACTTAATATTTGCTGCGCGTGTGCTTTATCTCGTGGTTTTTCTAATACTTGCCCATTTAATACCACAATAGTATCTGCCCCTAAGACAGGTAAATCTTGTGGTGCGACCTTCACCCCTGCCTGTGCTTTATCCTGCGCCAAACGCCGGACATATTCTTGTGCACTTTCTTCTGGTCGACGTTGCTCTTCGACCTCTGTTTTGAGCACCTCAAAAGGGACACCAAGCAGAGTTAATAATTCACGGCGACGTGGAGAACCAGAAGCGAGGTACAGGGCGGTCATGAGTCTTAATTCCTTATTGCACCGCAAATTGACGGCGAATTTTGCGCATTAACAAAAATAGCCAAGGCCACAAAATACCGTTGACTACACTACTCCAGAAAACTTCGGGGCGGAATGAGACGTTACTGACTAAAAACTCCGACCAGAACACCACGACATCCATTGTCAGCGAAAGCAGCATCACAATGAGCGCCTGCTGCCACAATGCCATATTGCGAAATAGCTGAAACTTGAATGCCACCAGATAAGCAATAATGCTCAGTGCCAGCGCCCGAACGCCAAGAGTTGAACCTAAAATAAGATCCATAATCAGCCCGAGGATAAAGCCAGTCCCAACATTGACACGATGTGGCAATGCCATTACCCAATAAATAAGGACCAGGGCCAGCCATGAAGGGCGGAACATATAAATCTGTTCTGGCCACGGCATAATTTGCAGCACCATGGCAATCAGGAAAGACAACCAAATCACCCAACGGCCATTACTGCTGTAGCGGTTCATGGTGACACTCCTGGCGCAGTCACTGCTGTTGGTGTCGTCGCAGCAGGTGGTGCCGGTGGCCCCATCTCATCTGCGGCAGGCAATACTTGCGACATCATGGGAGCCAAACGTTCATTTGCGACACGGCGAACTTCATCTGGAGGCAAAGGTATGTCGCCATTACGATCCGCGCCCCACAACAGCAAAAGGTAACGCAAACGCTGCAAATCCGCCGTCGGACGAGCTTGAATCACCGTATAAGCACGCTGGTTATCAACTTTGACTGATGAAACGACAGCAACAGGATATCCTTCAGGGAAACGCCCCCCTAAGCCAGATGTCACTAACACATCACCGACGCGAATATCTGTATTGCTTGGCAAATGCTCTAATAATAAGTCATCAGTGCAACCACTCCCGGCAGCAATAACTCGAATATCATTTCGCAGCACCTGAATAGGGAGAGCGTGTGAGGTATCACAAATCAAGAGCACGCGGCTGGTTAATTTACTCACAGCGACCACCTGACCTACGACACCGCGGTCACTGATGACCGGCTGGCCTTCGTAAACGCCATTGTTAGAACCTTTGTCGATAACCACTTGATCACTATATGGATCTGTCCCACTGGACATCACCTGCGTCACCATTTTCTGTTCATCTTGACGCAGCGGGGAGCCGAGCAATTCACGTAAGCGGTTATTTTCCTGCTTAAATTGCCCAAGTAACTGCAAATCTGTATTTTTCAGCAACAGTTCTTGGCGTAATGCACGATTTTCCAGCTCCAATTGTTGGTGGGTAGCCAGAGTTTCAGAAACGTTATCGAGAACTTTGCGTGGCCCATTGGCCAAAAAATAGAAAGGGCTAACGGCGGTATCCATATAAGTACGTATTTTAACAAATGTACCTAATCGGCTATCCGCTATAACTAAAATAATGGCTGCAAGAACGGCAAAGAACAACCGCAGTTGCAGGGATGGACCCCGGCTAAAAATCGGCTTCATAAATTATGGGTATTCCTTGACGGCATGAAGGAGGAAGCGCCAAATCTGAATCACCCTTTCGTACTTGACGTTACAGCAGCATCCACGGCCTTAACGCATCCGAAGAACTGACCTGAACCAGTTTATTCGAATGCGTTATTGCCTGGCTGCACGCCTATGACGTCTAACCTGGGTAGAGATTTATCTGACCGGCCCTTCTCCTTTTGGCTGACTATTCTTCGCTGAACAAATCGCCGCCATGCATGTCGATCATTTCCAGCGCTTTACCACCACCGCGAGCGACGCAGGTCAATGGATCTTCTGCCACCACCACTGGGATACCGGTTTCTTCCATCAGCAAACGATCCAGATTGCGTAGCAATGCGCCACCACCAGTCAACACCATGCCGCGCTCTGAAATATCAGATGCCAACTCTGGTGGACACTGTTCCAGCGCAACCATAACCGCGCTAACAATACCGGTCAGTGGCTCTTGCAGCGCTTCAAGGATCTCATTGGAGTTCAGTGTAAAGCCACGTGGAACCCCTTCAGCAAGGTTACGGCCACGCACTTCAATTTCCAGAACTTCATCACCCGGATAAGCAGAGCCAATACTGTGCTTGATACGTTCGGCTGTTGCCTCACCAATCAATGAACCGTAGTTACGACGCACATAATTAATGATGGCTTCATCAAAGCGGTCACCACCGATACGAACGGAAGATGAATAAACCACGCCATTCAGAGAGATAACCGCCACTTCGGTAGTACCACCACCAATGTCCACAACCATGGAGCCGGTCGCTTCAGAAACGGGCAGACCTGCGCCAATTGCCGCCGCCATTGGCTCTTCAATTAAGAACACTTCACGCGCACCTGCGCCTTGGGCTGATTCACGGATCGCACGGCGCTCAACCTGAGTTGCCCCGACCGGTACGCACACCAGCACACGCGGACTTGGGCGCATAAAGCTGTTGCTGTGAACTTGCTTGATAAAGTGTTGCAGCATTTTTTCAGTGACAAAGAAGTCGGCGATAACGCCGTCTTTCATCGGGCGAATCGCTGCGATATTGCCAGGGGTACGCCCCAGCATCTGTTTGGCATCATGGCCCACAGCCGCAACGCTCTTCGGTGAACCGGCACGATCCTGACGAATAGCAACCACTGAAGGTTCATTCAGTACAATGCCTTGTCCTTTAACATATATAAGGGTATTGGCGGTACCCAAGTCGATGGACAAGTCGTTGGAAAACATGCCACGAAATTTCTTAAACATAACGAAAGGATAATCCTGCAAGCTGGGGGCGAAAAATAAAATCCGCCTACTTTACCAACCACACGAAGCAGCGACAAGGCGCAAAAACGTCCTGATTCGGTGAAAAAGTAGCTGCGTTATTGACATCTCGCTCCATTCAGACCCCATGTTGTTTGAAAAGGTTGAATAAACCCTTGGCACAACACCGATTCTGCGCAACGACCGGCGTAACACAGCACATAAAATCTAACATTTAACCTGATTCTCGTTGGAAGTAAGTGCCCACCAACGATTTACGGAAATGACTGGCATATTCTACGTTAATTTTTGCTCAACGATCAGGCTAAACATGGCCCTAATACGAATATTTTTTCTTTCCGGGGTTCAAAAGCGTGGGTGGAGCAAAAAAATTGCCCTGTCCACCATAAACACCTTTCTCTTTCAGAGTTTGCCATTCTTCACGGGTAAGGACTTCTGCGGCAAAAACTTTCGCGGGTGTCCCTGCACAAGCACCGATCAGGCTATCAACAAACAGCTGATTTTCGTAACGTAAATTAATACTTCTTACTAACCCCGGGTGAAGCTTGATCATTTCAACCCGTAGAGACTTAATATATGAGGTACTGACCACCGTCAATCCGGCCTGCGACACCATGACCTTACAGCCAACACCAAGCAACAAACGCATCATCGGACGGATTTGGCTGATATATTGACACACATCTGCCTCCGCAAGTTCAAAGATAATTCGCTCTCTATCCGATTTTCTGCACTGTAGCAGTGTATCCCGCAGCCAGCGCTGGAAAGGACGCTGCAATAATGAATCAACGCAGATAGAAAATGCCAGAGTTTCGTCCGGCCATAAAGCTAATAAAGGAATTATCCGATCAATTTTTTGACGATCATAACGTTCGCCTAGGCCGAACAGTTGCACCAGAGGCATAAATTCAGCTGCGCGGAGTTCTTGTTCACCATCATATATACGGCTGATTATCTCACGGTGATGGATTTTCCCATCAACGGTTACCACCGGTTTTTGATAAAGCCTTGGGCCACCATTCGCCAGTGTTTGCTCCAATAACGTGCGCCATTTGACACTTCCGCGCCCTTTTTCTGACACTTGAGTATCGTAGATGTACCACCCATTCCCTCCATACATTGCCGCATTTTTGGTCGCCTGTCCCACATTATCCATAATCTGTTCTGCGGAATCGCCGTTGCGGTACGCCACAATACCAATATGTAGTAATGACTCGCGATCAATAACATGAGGTTTGGGTAATGCTCCCACCGCATTAACCAATTGTGCGGCCATGACATCGGCATCTTTTAAGGTTTTGTGTGGAAGTAATATCGCAATATCACTCTGATGATAACGGGCTAATAATGCTGAAGGGTGACGGGCGACAAAAGTAGAAAGCAGGTTAATTAATGAATGCATCAACTCCTGCACCTGCCGATGGTCATCCGTTTCAATTAAACTATCAAAATCAGGTAGTTGTACCATCATAACAACGCCATGAGCACCTGACTCTTCCAGTTGAGTGGTGAGTTGGTTATCAAAAAACTGACGGTTACCAAAGCCGGTTTTGGCATCTCGGGCCGCAAAAGTACGAATTAATGTATCCACATGATTGCGTTCTTCCCTAACTTCGATCAACTCCGCCAATAAATGATCAATAGCACGGCTGGCGCAAGGTGGCCATTCGTGGCCCTCACTACGAATGGCATGTTCACGCTCGCCATTGAGAATGCGTTTCGCCCGCCATTCTAGTTTCTCTTGCCCTGCCGTCTGTTCACGTAACCAGCGGAAACTCAGCAATAGCGTCATGGCAATCACAATCACGGCCAACGATAAAATGGCGACCGCATAAAGGGAGCGAGCATAACTGCTTAGGGGGTCGATATAGGTAAAGTGCATCGAGGCCCCGGGCTGATGCAGCATGGGTACAGCTAGGCTGCGGTAGCGGCTTTTACTGTTCCATGGCGCATAAATAGCGGGGAGTTTGAGATGATATAGCGTACTACTTTCGTTTTGGATGCTGACTTCCAGCACCCCTAGAGTCCGCATCATAATAGGTAGCCATTCGCGTTCTTTATCAGCAGGTTGCAGCAGTAATGACTGATCGTAAGCAGTCACAATCCCCTGAAGGCGATGCTCCATTTTTTTCTGACACAAATAAAAGAAACTTGCCGTGCTACCGAGTAACACCAGACACATCGCCACGACAATCAGCAGCGTCATAAACACAGATAGTTTGGTTGTAAATCTCATCCCTTAACCTTGCGAAGCGCAATTAGGTGAAAAAAAGGCCTCAGTTCCCTCGAATAAACACTATATGACAAAAGCGAGTCATAACACGGATTTTTTACTTCATAGCGCGACTGGGACACTTTAACCCAGCCTTTTACATTAAAGCTTAGTTTACCTGCTTCAAGGATAGTCAGGGTAAAGTTCAACAGCCCGATTTTTGTTCTTGATCAGGCTAGGAAGTTGATGTTGTCGCTATATTGGCTCACTCTTAACTCTTACTTTCTTTGAATTTTTGGAGTGCCATATGCGAGCGCTTGTCCTTGAGCAAACCGAAGGCCGTACCACTGCAGAAGTGCGTGAAATATCGCCTTCACAGTTGCCTGCCGGTAATGTCACCGTTGATGTCAATTGGTCTAGCCTGAATTATAAAGATGCGCTGGCCATCACAGGCAAAGGGAAAATTATCCGTGAATTCCCGATGGTTCCTGGCATTGATTTTGCGGGCACCGTCCACAGCAGCGAAGATCCGCGTTTTCATGTTGGTCAATCCGTGTTGCTGACAGGTTGGGGGGTCGGTGAAAACCATTGGGGAGGGTTGGCAGAGCAGGCTCGTGTTAATGGCGACTGGTTGGTTCCTATGCCTGAGGGGTTAGAGCCTCGCAAGGCGATGATTATTGGTACGGCAGGCTTCACTGCCATGTTGTGTGTCATGGCATTAGAAGAAGGTGGTGTGACTCCTGACAGTGGCGAAGTAGTTGTAAGTGGGGCCAGTGGGGGGGTGGGTAGCACCGCGATAGCCTTACTTTCGGCACTAGGTTATCAAATTGCGGCTATTTCTGGTCGTGACAGCAACAGTGAATACCTCAAAAGTCTGGGTGCTCACCGGGTGTTATCTCGCAATGAATATCTTGATGCTTCACGCCCATTAGAGAAACAGCTCTGGGCGGGCGCGATTGATACCGTTGGCGATAAATTACTGGCTAAGATTCTGGCACAAATGAATTATAACGGGACCGTCGCAGCCTGCGGCTTGGCGGGGGGTTATACCCTTCCAACAACAGTCATGCCCTTTATTCTGCGCAATGTGCGTTTGCAAGGGGTCGATTCAGTGATGACGCCACAACAAAGACGCCTACAAGCTTGGCAACGGTTGCAGAAAATTTTACCTGAGAGCTTCTACCACCAAGCTTCGCAATCCATCACATTGGCTGATGCACCGGCAATGGCTGAACGCTTGCTCGCTAACGATGTCACGGGTAGAACCTTGGTGAAAGTTCGTTAATACTGGGTTAACGCCTGCTGAAAAACGAAAGCCGGGGAGTATTCATCTTCCCGGCGTCCTACCGTAACAATCAGAAATATCATATTTTCCTTTGTCCCCTCGCACTTATTCCCATAACCCGTCATGATTATTATTACCATTAAGGTCAGTCTGACGGAGTCATGCTATGCGTAACTTTTTCCTGAATACCAAGAGCAATTCTTCCGGCACACACAATGTACCGCGCAAACTGACTGAAGCGGATGTGACGCCTGAGAGCATTTTTTATCAGCGCCGTAAGGTATTGCAAGCATTGGGGATCACTGCCGCCACGTTAGCATTACCTACCAGCGCACAAGCAGATTTACTGGCGTGGTTTAAAGGCAATAACCGCCCGAAAGCACCATCGGGCAAGCCATTAGACTTCACTAAATCAACGGCCTATCACCCCGATTTAGCGATGACGCCAGAGGATAAAGTGACGGGCTACAATAATTTCTACGAATTTGGTCAGGATAAAGCCGATCCTGCAGCCAATGCCGGCACACTAAAAACTGAAGGCTGGCAGATTAAAATTGACGGTGATGTCGCTAAACCGATGACGCTTGATATTGATGATCTGATGAAGCGCTTTCCTTTGGAAGAGCGCATCTATCGCATGCGTTGCGTGGAAGCTTGGTCAATGGTAGTACCGTGGATTGGGTTTGAATTAGGAAAATTACTGAAGTTGGTTGAACCGACCAGTAATGCGCGCTATGTCGCGTTTCAAACACTTTATGCGCCAGATCAGATGCCAGGGCAAGAAGATCGCTTTATTGGCGGTGGCCTGAAATATCCTTATGTCGAAGGGTTAAGACTGGACGAGGCCATGCACCCTCTGGCCTTTATGACGCTAGGTGTCTATGGCAAGGCCCTGCCTCCGCAAAATGGTGCGCCATTGCGCCTCATTACCCCGTGGAAATATGGCTTTAAAGGAATAAAATCCATCGTACATATTCGACTGACTCATGACCAGCCCCCCACCACCTGGAACCTGAGCGCACCCAATGAATACGGTTTTTATGCCAATGTGAACCCACATGTGGACCATCCGCGCTGGTCACAAGCGACTGAACGTTTTATCGGCTCCGGCGGCATCCTTGATGTTCAGCGCCAACCCACTCTGCTGTTTAATGGTTATGCCGATCAAGTCGCTTCACTCTATCGTGGTTTGGATCTTCGGGAGAATTTCTAATGCGGCTGAGTTTACGACAAATTAAATGGCTCAAGGTGGCTATCTGGCTGGCGGCAGCGCTGCCCTTGCTGTGGCTAATTTTGTCTGTTGATCAAGGTTGGTTCAGTGCCGACCCCGCGAAAGATATTCAGCATTTTACCGGCCGGATGACCCTTAAACTGTTATTGGCTACGTTGTTGGTCACGCCACTGGCACGATATGGCAAGCAACCTCTACTGATCCGCTGTCGTCGGCTCTTGGGGTTATGGTGTTTTGCTTGGGGGACACTGCATTTAGTCAGTTACTCGGTGCTGGAATTAGGATTGAGCAATATTGGCCTATTAGGACGTGAATTAGTCACCCGTCCCTACCTGACATTAGGCATTATTAGTTGGTTATTGTTACTGTCACTGGCCGTGACATCTACCTTGTGGGCACAACGAAAAATGGGAGCTAACTGGCAAAAGCTGCATAATTTGGTGTATGTTGTCGCCATTCTTGCGCCAATTCATTATCTTTGGTCGGTGAAAACGTTATCGCCACTGCCCATTATTTACGCAGTGACCGCAGCAATATTATTGGCACTACGTTATAAGAAATTTCGGCAATGGTGCCGCTAAAAGTCTGAACTTATCCACGTTCTCCACTCTTTATACCTAACGTCAGTGGTTCGCGTTAGCGGGCGTAGTTAACCTCTGTGCAACATCATGGGCGGAGGGCATAATAAGGTAGTAAGCGCACAATTCGTATTTTTTTCTATTGAATATCTTCGCTGATAAGACCAGTATTTAGCTGCGAATTGCTACGATATCATTATAATGCTCGACCTTAGTACCGATCGCAGTGTCAAATTCGTCGTAAAAAGGTGACAAATCGGTGACATCAGGTTATTTTTTACGATGATGTACTAATTGCCGGAGATACCAGCATAATGTCGGATAAGTTTCACATTTTGCTTCTGAATGGCCCTAACTTGAATCTGCTTGGAACGCGTGAACCCGAAAAGTACGGATCCACGACGTTGGCTGATATTATCAGCCAGTTAGAGGTTCAAGCTCAGGGAATGGATGTGGTGCTGTCCAATTTGCAGTCAAATGCAGAACATGTGCTGCTCGATAGAATTCACCAGGCACGGGGTAATATCGATTTTATCCTGATCAACCCAGCAGCGTTTACGCACACCAGCGTAGCACTGCGCGATGCGCTGTTAGGTGTGGAGATCCCGTTCATCGAGATCCATTTATCTAATGTGCATGCTCGGGAGCCATTCCGTCATCATTCATATCTCTCTGATATCGCAGTTGGCGTAATCTGTGGACTTGGCGCAGATGGCTACAACTTTGCTTTACAGGCAGCGGTAAATCGCTTGTCACAACCCAACTAGACCCGAAATAATTCGAGTTGTGGGAAGGCGGCAACTGAGCAAATCCCCGTGAGCTTACATCAGTAAGTGACTGGGGTGAACGAAGGCAGCCAACACACATACGACTCGAAGTATGAAGGGTATAATTGCAACACAAAAAGAGTACGGAATCACACTCATGGATATTCGTAAGATTAAGAAACTGATCGAACTGGTTGAAGAGTCCGGCATTTCAGAGCTGGAAATCTCAGAAGGCGAAGAGTCAGTACGTATCAGTCGTGCTCCTGCCGCACCAAACTACCCAATGATGCAACAGCCATATGCTTTTGCTGCACCACAACAGCAGCCAGCACTGGCCGCCGCCGTTGCCCCAGCACCGGCTGCTGAAGCCGCTGCACCAGCAGCCATCAGTGGTCACATCGTGCGCTCCCCAATGGTCGGTACGTTCTATCGCACCCCGAGCCCAGATGCTAAAGCCTTCATTGAAGTAGGTCAGAAAGTTTCTGCTGGTGACACTCTTTGCATCGTTGAAGCGATGAAAATGATGAACCAAATCGAAGCAGATAAATCCGGTACTGTAAAAGCCATTCTGGTTGAAAACGGTCAACCGGTTGAATTCGACGAGCCTCTTGTCGTCATCGAGTAACGAGGCGTTCCATGCTTGATAAAATCGTAATCGCTAACCGCGGTGAGATTGCGCTGCGTATCCTGCGAGCTTGTAAAGAGCTGGGGATCAAAACTGTGGCAGTTCACTCCACAGCGGATCGTGATCTTAAACACGTGTTATTGGCTGACGAGACTGTCTGTATCGGTCCCGCACCTTCTGTTAAAAGCTATCTGAACATCCCAGCAATCATTTCTGCTGCGGAGATCACCGGCGCGGTGGCTATTCACCCCGGCTATGGTTTCCTGTCTGAAAATGCTGATTTTGCCGAACAGGTAGAACGTTCAGGTTTCATCTTTATCGGGCCTCGTGCCGAAACTATTCGCCTGATGGGTGATAAAGTTTCTGCTATCAGCGCGATGAAGAAAGCCGGTGTACCTTGCGTACCAGGCTCTGACGGCCCACTGAGCGACGATACTGCCAAAAACAAAGCCTTTGCCAAACGAATCGGTTATCCGGTCATTATCAAGGCATCTGGTGGTGGCGGTGGTCGTGGTATGCGTGTGGTTCGTCACGACAAAGATCTTGAGCAATCCATCAATATGACCCGTGCGGAAGCTAAAGCGGCTTTCAATAACGACATGGTTTATATGGAAAAATACCTTGAGAACCCACGCCATATCGAAATTCAGATTTTGGCTGATGGTCAAGGTAATGCTATCTATCTGGCAGAGCGCGACTGTTCTATGCAGCGCCGCCACCAGAAAGTCGTCGAAGAAGCACCAGCACCTGGCATCACCAACGAAATGCGCCGTTATATCGGTGAGCGCTGTGCGAAAGCCTGTGTGGAAATTGGCTATCGTGGTGCAGGTACTTTCGAGTTCTTGTATGAAAACGGCGAGTTCTATTTCATCGAAATGAACACCCGAATTCAGGTTGAGCACCCGGTTACCGAAATGATCACCGGTGTCGATTTGATCAAAGAACAGCTACGAATTGCTGCTGGCCAACCGCTCTCCATCAAACAAGATGAAGTGAAAGTTCACGGTCACGCGGTTGAATGCCGTATCAACGCCGAAGACCCAAATACCTTCCTGCCAAGTCCGGGTAAAATTACTCGTTTCCATGCGCCAGGCGGTTTTGGTGTGCGTTGGGAGTCTCATATTTACGCCGGCTATACTGTGCCCCCGTATTATGACTCCATGATTGGCAAGCTGATCACTTACGGTGAAAACCGCGACGTTGCTATTGCCCGTATGAAAAATGCGTTGGCAGAACTTATTATCGATGGCATCAAAACCAACGTTGAGTTGCAGCAACGCATTATGAACGACGAAAACTTCCAGCACGGTGGAACCAATATCCACTATCTGGAGAAAAAACTCGGGTTACAAGAAACCTGATATTGCGTTTTTCATGCTGTTGATTTTTCTATCAAGGCCGGTAAATTACCGGCCTTTTTTATTACCTAATAAATTGAAATAAAAGATATTTTATTTTGATGTGACTGATGATATTTCATTATCTTGAGTGAGTTCATGTCGCGCCGCCTCGGCAAAAAAATGGCTCCTATCGCGATAAATTGATTTTTTATTTCGCACAAAATAATCAATTCGCTTTATTAAAATATCTGGCAGCGCAATATTAATCCGCTGCTGTTTCCCTTCAAACTCAGATAGATCAACATCAATAACAAACCATGTATCGCAAAATGAATATTCAGGATTAGCCGCATAAACCATAAAACCAGCATCCTTGATATCTTCAACCGAGAACTTCCCGCTGAGAATCATATCTTCAACGGTTAGCAAAATAGCTTCTCTAGCCATAACGGCAATATCTTCCTGAACATCAGCAGCTGAGAAACATCCGTATTCATAAGCAGAAAACGCCGGAACAATTATACCGTATGCGGTTTTTTCATCTTTTGGTGTCTCTACACCTACTGAAAATAACATATGAGCCTCCAACGTCGGCGGGGATCAGATCCCCGCCATTTTCTTGATAGACCTAATAGTACCAATGGGTAAATCCTTTTTCGGATGTGGTACAGGAAATGTCTTTCCTGTTATTGGCGACCACCATATTTGGTGGCTTCCTCCATTATGCCGTTTAAGTTCACACCCCGCGGCCATTAGCTCTTTTATCAGGTCAGTCGATTTCATATGTCCTCCTAACCTGATATTTATTCTACACACGCATACACACAAGACAAGAAGAGATCGGCTGAAAGTGTTGCCAGACACCTCGTCATTCTGATTAGGTTAAGCAACTGAATAAATAGGCATACGATATTTCAGCTAAACAATAATCTGTTTATGAAATATCATGCTGACCGGCTTTTTCTTTTGATTGACATAGCTGGCGTTTCAATGGATGCGGCGAACACCGCTACAAAGCCAAATAAGAAGGGGAAAAATGGACACAAGGTTCCTACAGGCAAACAAAGAAGCACGCTGGGCTTTTGGTTTAACGCTGGCGTATCTGGCGGGCTGGATAATAACCGCCTATTTACCGGGCAATATTCCTGGGTTAAGCGGCCTGCCCGCCTGGTTTGAAGCCGCCTGTATTGCACTGCCACTGCTGTTTATTGTGCTGTGCTACTTAATGGTTCGCGTGATATTTCGTGATATCCCATTGGGGGATGACAATGCAAACTGATGTCATCTTGCCGTTAGTGGGTTATCTGGTGATGGTATTCGGCCTATCCGTTTATGCTTATACCCGCCGTCAGACCGGGAATTTTCTCAACGAATACTTCATCGGCAACCGTTCGATGGGGGGATTCGTACTGGCAATGACCCTGACTGCGACGTATATCAGCGCCAGTTCATTTATCGGTGGGCCGGGTGCTGCCTATAAGTATGGGTTGGGCTGGGTATTACTGGCGATGATTCAGTTGCCTGCGGTGTGGTTATCATTGGGGGTATTGGGTAAAAAATTTGCGATTCTGGCGCGTCGCTATAATGCCGTGACCCTTAACGACATGCTGTATGCCCGCTATCAAAGCCGCTTATTGGTGTGGCTGGCCAGTCTCAGCTTACTGGTGGCGTTTGTCGGCGCGATGACTGTACAGTTTATCGGTGGTGCCCGCCTGCTGGAAACTGCCGCCGGGATCCCTTACGACACTGGCTTACTGATCTTCGGCGTCAGTATTGCACTGTATACCTCTTTTGGCGGCTTCAGGGCCAGTGTACTCAACGATGCTCTACAAGGGCTGGTGATGTTAGTCGGCACCATTTTGCTGTTAGTCGCCGTGATTCATGCCGCGGGTGGAATACACAAAGCGGTCGAGACGTTACAGCATATTGATCCCGCATTAGTCTCTCCTCAAGGTGGCGATCAGATCCTCGACTTGCCCTTTATGGCCTCTTTTTGGATCTTGGTGTGCTTTGGGGTTATTGGCCTACCGCATACTGCGGTGCGATGTATTTCGTATCGTGATAGCAAAGCAGTACACCGTGGCATTATCATTGGCACCATTGTCGTCGCCATCTTGATGTTTGGTATGCATTTGGCGGGTGCGCTGGGTCGGGCTATCTTGCCGGATCTGAAGATCCCGGATCAGGTGATCCCCACATTGATGATCACCGTGTTGCCACCTTTTGCCGCCGGGATCTTTCTCGCCGCTCCTATGGCGGCGATTATGTCGACTATCAATGCCCAACTGTTGCAATCGTCAGCCACTATTGTGAAAGATTTATACCTTAATCTGCGACCACAAGAGCTGAAGAATGAACGCAAATTGACGCGTATTTCCAGCATGTCGACACTGATCCTTGGGCTGTTACTGCTGCTTGCCGCCTGGCGCCCACCTGAAATGATTATCTGGCTAAATCTATTAGCCTTTGGTGGTTTGGAAGCGGTATTCCTTTGGCCATTGGTGCTGGGGCTATACTGGGAGCGCGCCAACGCTCACGGTGCGCTTAGTTCAATGATTGTGGGTGCGGTATGCTATACCGTGCTGGCCAGTTTCGATATTAAGATAGCCGGCCTGCACCCGATAGTCCCATCGCTGGTGCTTAATCTGCTGGCGTTTTACATCGGCAATCAGTTTGGTGACCGAGCACGAGCGCGACAACCCGCAGTGGTCAGTGCTGATTAAAACTAATTTAAACGACCCCCTTTATCGCCGCAGGCAGAATGGGGTCATGAGAGAATGACTATGCCTTGGATCCAACTCAAGTTAAACACGACCGGTAATCAGGCCGAATCCCTTGGTGATGCGCTGATAGAAAGCGGTGCTGTCTCGGTAACGTTTCAAGATACCCACGATAATCCGGTATTTGAACCGCTGCCGGGGGAAACTCGTCTGTGGGGCGATACCGATGTGATTGGCCTGTATGATGCCGAGACTGACATGGCGGCAGTGATCGCTATGCTGGAATACAATCCTCAGCTCGGCAAAGGCTTTATCCATAAAATTGAACAGTTGGAAGATAAAGATTGGGAACGTGAATGGATGGATAACTTCCATCCGATGCGTTTTGGTGAGCGTCTGTGGATCTGCCCAAGCTGGCGTGATGTGCCCGACCCAACTGCCGTGAACGTGATGCTAGACCCAGGTTTGGCCTTCGGTACAGGTACCCACCCGACCACAGCATTATGTCTGCAATGGCTCGATGGCCTCGATCTGGAAGGCAAAACCGTTATCGACTTCGGCTGCGGCTCTGGCATCCTGGCAATTGCAGCCTTAAAGCTCGGTGCAGCACACGCTATTGGCATTGATATCGATCCGCAAGCTATTCAGGCCAGTCGTGATAACGCACAGCGTAATGGCGTTTCAGAGCGTTTGGCGCTGTATCTGTCAAAAGACCAGCCAGCCGACCTCTCTGCTGATGTGGTGGTTGCCAATATTCTGGCAGGCCCGTTGCGTGAATTGGCCCCACTGATCAGCGTCTTGCCGGTTGCTGGTGGTCATCTCGGCTTGTCTGGCGTGCTGGCAACACAGGCTGCTGGCGTTGCTCAAGCCTACGAGGATAAATTCATCCTAGACCCTGTGGCTGAGAAAGAAGAGTGGTGTCGTATTACCGGTGTACGTAAAGAGCACTAGCATTTCCCTGCGTCAGGCTGCAATCCATCAGGCACTATTTTTAACCGAAATGAGATGCCTGACGCATTTATATCTATTCTTTATCGTTGATTTGATGAATAAATCAGCATCTTCAACCACTATTATGCTACGCCGGCAGTTGATGATGATGTTGTTTAATAGAAAATACTCAAGCGCACAAATTAACCAATTAACACTAACGCCATGTTATATATGGATAAATAATTAATTAACCAAGATTCGTCCGTAATTTATCGCTCTTTTTTCATCAATTGGTCAAAGTTTGGCCTTTCATCTGAGCGCAAAAATGCGTAATATACGCGCCCTTACGGACACAGTGTGGTCATTCTTTGTCTATGCGTATTGGACACTTCCAGCTTACAAATTGCCTGATTGCCGCCCCGATGGCGGGCATCACAGATCGCCCCTTCAGAGCGCTATGTCATGGCATGGGGGCTGGGATGGCTGTATCTGAAATGCTCTCCTCAAATCCAGAGGTATGGCGGACGGATAAGTCGCGTTTGCGCATGGTTCATAGTGATGAGCCTGGAATTCGTACCGTGCAAATTGCCGGTAACGACCCGGATGATATGGCAGCAGCCGCCAGAATTAATGTGGCGAATGGTGCCCAGATCATTGACATCAATATGGGATGTCCGGCCAAGAAAGTGAACCGCAAACTGGCAGGATCGGCATTATTGCAGCATCCTGATCTGGTCAAACAGATCCTCTCCGCAGTGGTTAATGCGGTAGATGTGCCGGTAACGCTGAAGATCCGGACTGGTTGGTCTGCCGAACACCGTAACTGTATAGAAATTGCCCAACTGGCTGAAAGCTGTGGTATACAAGCCCTGACAATTCATGGCCGAACCCGTTCTTGTCTGTTTAATGGTGAGGCGGAGTACGATAGCATTCGGGCAGTTAAGCAGATTGTTTCCATTCCCGTTATCGCGAATGGAGACATCACTGACCCGCATAAAGCCAGAGCGGTGCTTGACTACACTGGGGCTGATGCCCTGATGATAGGACGTGCCGCTCAGGGAAGACCTTGGATCTTCCGGGAAATCCAGCATTATCTGGACACTGGGGAGCTGCTGCCACCAATGCCACTCGGCGAGGTACAGCGCTTGTTAAACGGGCATATACGGGAATTGCACGACTTTTATGGTCCAGGCAAGGGATTTCGTATTGCACGTAAGCACGTCTCTTGGTATCTCCAGGAGCACGCCCCTAACGACCAGTTTCGGCGCACATTCAACGCCATTGAGGATGCCAGCGAACAGCTGGAGGCGTTGGAGGCATATTTCGAAAATCTTGCGTAAACAGAAAAAAGAGCTGACAGAACTATGTTCGAACAACGCGTAAATTCTGACGTACTGACCGTTGCAACCGTAAATTCACAAGATCAGGTGACTCAAAAGCCTTTGCGTGACTCGGTTAAACAAGCACTGAAGAACTATTTTGCTCAACTGAATGGTCAGGATGTGAGTGACCTGTATGAGTTGGTACTGGCTGAAGTTGAACAGCCATTGTTGGACATGGTGATGCAATACACCCGTGGCAACCAAACCCGCGCTGCCCTGATGATGGGCATCAACCGTGGCACGCTGCGTAAGAAATTGAAAAAATACGGCATGAACTGATACTAGTCAGTTAAGTTGTTGTTTAAAAAGGCGTTACCCTTGATTGGTTAGCGCCTTTTTTATTGCTTGTTATATATATTGTTATACATAAAATCTCGCAAAAACCAGTAAACATACGAACAATAAGTAAGAAAAAAGACCGCATGAGCGATCTTCTTATTGGCCAATGTGACTGGCTGTAACCTGATACCCATTCCAGTATGCAGATCTGCCACTAACGGTAATCTTCTGCCCCAACGGGCAAAGCATTAGCTCCAGCGCCAACATATCAAAGGCAATAACACGCAACGGGTAATCACTGCGTTTATCACTTGATGCAAGAATTGTTGCTACAGCCATCACCTTCCCTGTGCTGCTCTCTACCCGCTTAGGGGCTTTGGTTATATGCCCCGTCACGGTCGCTATAGGTTCAGTGCTCACAACTTACATCTGATCTTCGGTATAGATACCGGCTGAAATAATGGCACCGCCGATAATTCGCTCACCGTAACCGATGGGGATAGGGTTTCCCTGCGCCACTGTATTCACAGGCCCACCAAACGCATAGCTTGGGGTGTTCTCTGCTGATTGCCTTGATGCAAGTCCGCCCTGTTGCGGTGATAACATTTGCACCACCCCGCCGAGCATCATTGACGCACCAGACATGACCAACGGAACGCCCATCGGGGTAGCCCAAAGTATCGCCCCAACAGCAACCAAAACAGCTCCGAGAATGGTTTGAAATATTCCCGCTTTTTTACTGCCAATAATCACAGGGATAATCCGAATCGGAGCCTTACCATCAAGATCTAGCTCATTCTCACCAATATTCCGTTTTCCATTAAAAACAGCAAATGTAAGCCCTCTTGATTCACTGTCTAATAGGAATTGCTTAAAACCTTTAATTTGTAATCTTAAGGCTTGTATTGCCTCTGCTGGGCTTGATACATCCCAGTTATATTCCCGTCCGAATTTCTTACCTAAAACACCACCTAACACAATTTGTCTTTTCATAACCAATCTCCAATTAAATTCCGTCAAAGGCTTTAAGCCGCTGTTGCTGTTCTTCGCTCAAGGTATACGCAAAGTCTTCATGTTCAATCTGGTAGGTGCCAAAGCTCATCAGGAAGGCAATAGCCGGGTCTATCTTGTTGGCGGCTTTCTTCTTGTTCGGCTTGATATTGGCGTTGGCGTCGGTTTCCATCACAACGTTGCTCATCGCCCAAGCCAAGACCGGATCGCCGTTGTGCTGTATCACCTTGCGGTTAACGAATACCTCGGCAGACTTGGCTACCGGGCTAAATTTCATGTAGGTCTGCGGGAACGGCTCTACATCCAGACCGGCACCCTGTAGCTGTGTTCTAAGATGAGTGGCGTTCCATGTATCGAATCCTGTTAGTTTGATACTGAACCGCTGACTGTCTGCCAGTACATCATCACGGATGCGGTCATAATCGATACAGTCGCCCGGTGTGGTGCGTATCCAGCCACTTTTAACCCATTGCCGATATATGGCCCGGTTCTTATTGGCGGCATTATTCAACTGGGCTTCGGGGATATAGTGGCGGGTAAGTAGCAATACACGGTTCTCAACCGGGAACGAATAGCACACACTGGTAATATCGCTGGTTGATGACAGGTCTAACCCGGCGTAACACTCCAGTCCGGCTAAATCATCCTCGCTGTAATCGGCTATACAGGCGTCCCATGCACCAGCTCCCATCCACGGCGTTTCGCCCTGACACCAGATATTAAAGCGCTTGGTCAGCATCTCAACCCATTGCGAGGGAATGCCCCGCGCCTTATTGATGGTGTCAGTCAGTGCCGTAACATCAACAGAAACACCCAGATTAGGGTTCGCTTTAATCCATTGTTCGGGCTGCTCAACTTCGCTTTCGTCGTCCAGCTCGTAGATCAAGGCAAACAACGATTCGTTTTGTTCTTCACCGGCCAATATCTGGCAGCAATAGTCATAATGTTGCTTACAGGCTGAAACCACGTTGCTACCCGCAGTGGTGATAGCAAAGAGTATCCCTTCTGGCCGGGCACCCATTCCCAACTCAAGCGCCGAATAAACGGCGTTATCCGGGTGAAGATGGTACTCATCCACCACCGCCAGACTGGGGTTAGTCCCTTCAATAGTCGAGGCTTTGGAGGCCAGTGGCTTTAACAGGCTGTTGGTTTTGGCATAAATCATTTTGTGCTGCTGGATGGTAAGGCGCTTTCTCAAGGGCTTTGAGATAAGGCTCATCTGACGGGCATCATCAAATACGATACGGGCCTGATCACGACTCACGGCGGCGGTATAGATATCTTGCTGGCCCGGCTCCATCACCAGAAACCAGTTAGCCAGAATAGCCGCTACCGTTGACTTGGCATTCTTACGAGGTACCTGAATGTAAGCACTACGGTACTTCCTGCGGCCTGTAGCTGCCACCTTGAACCCCAACAAACAGGCAAAGGCAAACTGTTGCCACGGCTCCAGCACGATAGACTGACCCCGTAGAGGGCCTTTTACATGAGGGCAGAGGTGAGAGAAGGCAATAAAGCGCTCTACAGTGGCCCCATCGAACGTATAAAGCGGGTTATTCAGGTCATTAAAGTACCGCTCAACGGCCTGTTTTAGCCGCATACAGGCCGGGATTTTGCCGCTTTGTACCTCCAGCGCGTACCGGTTATAGGCTGTCAAGGGCGTCTGCCTCATCAACTTCCACCGGATTACGGCGGCGAGATACTGGATCAAAGCCCATAAGCGAGGACATTTTTATCATAATTTTCTCAGCGTCAGACTTGGCTTTCAACGCAGGGTTCGTGGTGGTCGCACCGCGAGAACCTTCAACCGAAAAACCCCGCGCCGCGAGGTCTGCCACGGCTCGACGGTACATTGAGTAGTTGAGGCAATACAATTCAAGGTTACGCCAGTCGGCATCAATCAGGTCGCCGCGCTCCATTAACTGCTTTGCCCTTGCCTTCCACTCTGCGGTAGCAATCTCATCTAAATAAGTGGGGGCTTTGGGTGGTCTAGCCATAACTTTCTGTTTCCTGTGCCTTTACTGCTATTAAAAAAAACACCTTGCGTAAAAATTTGAGGGGGCGGGTGGTGCCAGCGGTCTTGGGCTTTGTCCTCAAACCTCCCCCACCCCTTGCCCTGCGCCTCGTCACCGGTTTCGGAACGCATCCATTAGCTCACGGTCACGCTTCGTCATGCGCTTGCCTGTGGCTTGCTTAGACGCCTTGCTATGGCTCTGTATAAAACCATCGCGACTACTCTGTAACTCGTTGATTAATCGCTGCATCTCTTCTTCACGCATTTTTGTTGTACTCATGTATCCAATCATTGCGGTGCTTGGCGGCCTCCTCTTGCTCATGGAACTTACCCGCTTTGCGCTGCTGCTTTGTCACAGGGTCTTGCGTAGTGGTCTTACGACTGTGGCAACTGACACACAAACCTTGATGATTACTCTCCGTCCAGAACAGAACATCTTCACCACCATCAATCGGGATAATGTGATCTACTATCTTGGCGGGGGTATAGATGCCTTGCTTCTCACAGCGGACACAAAGCGGGTGAGCCTTGAGATACATCAGGCGGTACTTATCCCATCTGGGCGTATAGCCACGTTCACGACGAGAACCACGTTGCGAGTCCTGTTGTACTCTGGCTTCCCGCTTATGTTCAGCACAACGGCCAGCTTTCACACGTGCGCGACATCCGGGATAGCTACAACGTTTCAATGGATGGACTGGCATCAGTACACCCCCGGATCGCGATAAGTACTCCACAATGCAGAAATGGTCAGTGGCACCTCTTTAGCCTCAACCTCACTGACCATCGTCCGGCCGTCATACAGTTGAGATACATACATCAGGCACCCCACCCGAATAGCAGGATTGAACTCCAGACCGGCATCAAACCGTTTACCGATATGCTGCTGACAGACCTCCAGCGCGGCATCGATGTATATCTGTATCAGGCTGTCTTCATGATCCATATCAACGCGACAATGTAGCTTTGCTTCATCCAGCGTTATCAGAGGTTCACTCATTGGCTCACGCCTCCCTTGCACAGCAGTTCTAACCGGGTGAATCTCTCATCGGGTATCACTGCGGTAATGTCATAATTCATGGGCTTGCCACCCCTGACGGTAAAGCGAATGCGGTTCGCAGAACTCACGTCAGCCCGGTAACGCATCCAGATCCGAATAGTGATTTCTGACATTTCCGCACCAGAGGCTATCAACTCACGGCCACTGATTGCTTTCACTTCGGCCCAGACTGTGGCGACATCGTTCCATTGCTTTAATGGCTGACCGGACGGTAGCTGAGTCGTGGTAAACGTCTGTATCGTCACTTTGTGTCGTAAGCCGCCAGCTCTCATAGGTCGTCCTTAGCATCGTCGGATTTCACCTGTACTGTCTGTTTCCATGCCTGACTGAATTCCTCACCACCGGCATACGCTGGCATCCCCTCACGCTCACGCGCTTCATTCGGAGACATCACGCCTGATTTAATGGCGGTTTCGTAACTGCGGAAACGTTCTTGAGGATTGGCCCGTAGCAAGTCGGCAGTGTCAAACTCCACCTGATAGCGAACCTGAACCGGGTGACTGGCCACCAGAAGAGAGGCTTTAACCTGTTGCTCAAAATTTGTTAGCCAGGGGCGCAAGGTCTGAGACAGAAAAGCGCGACTCGCCTCGCTGAAATTGCTGTAGGTGCTGTTGGAATACTCTTGCAGGAATATCGGGCTGATATTGAATATCCGGGCAATGTCTTCAATGGTGAAGCGACGAGAGGCCAACCACTCAGCATCCTGATTGCTCATGCCTAACTGCTCGTACTTCATGCCGCCTTCGATAATCGGCGTTTTACCGGCATTGCGTGCGCCTTTGTAACGCTCCAGTGCTTCCAGTGCCTTAGCGCCTTTTGGCCCGTCTAACCAGTCACCGGTTGTCAAGACGCCGGAAGCCATCAGGCCGTTATTCATCACCGACGAGCCATGACGTTGTTGAGCCAGTCCAAGCCCAACTGTTTCACGACAGACAGTGATCGGAGAACGCCCAAGGAAACCATCTTCAGTAGCATGTCGCAGGTGCAAGATTTCTTCCTGAAGGTACGTTTTTACCGTGCCGTCCGGGTGTGTAATGGTGTAGGCGAATCGGTGATTGCTCAGGCGTTTGGGTACCACGGCGCGAGGTGGGTAAGAATGCAGTGATTGCGGTTTACCATCCTTGCCCCATTCGATAACTGCATAAGCGTTACCATTGAGCAGACAATGACGCATCATCGTGCGCTTGAACTGGTAAGGGGTCTGGCAGTCATTCGGGTATTCATTCAGCAGGTAATCAACCGGATGCTCCGATAACCATTCTCTTTTATCATTCTGAACCCGGTACAGGTAACACGGCATCGAGGCCACGGCTTCACTGATAACGGTCACAGCATTCATAACCGCCGGCAGAGATTCAGCAGTAGCAGCAGACACATGTTCACCAGCCCCCGTATTGGGAATACCCGCCAGTGCCATAAACTCATCAATGGTCATTGAGCGGTTTTCGGTCTTGCGTTTGAACGGCCACATATCACAACCCCGCCAGATAAGCCCAATGGGAACGCAGAGACAGATCCACCAGCTCCGGGTGTTGAGCTAACAGTGAGCGCTTGGCAATCTGAACATCCGTTTCACGGTAGGCCGGTAAGCTGGTCACGGTGATTTCCCGTAGTTCAGCCGCCAACACAGTACGGACATAGGGCTGTTTGGTACTGTCCCACTGGTCTTTTAATGCCCTAAATCCAAAGCTCATCCCTGATATATCGCCACGCTCAACCATGGTCAGCACATCACGGCCTAACTGGGTATCGGGTGGGGTTAGCTCAAAACGCAGACCGGTAGAGTCTTCACTCAATACGAGGGTGTTTGACTGGGTGCGACCTAACAGCGCGGTATAGTCATGCTCAAACAAAGCGCGAACATCGGTACCGGCGGCAAGACTGGCTTTAAAGGCATTGGGCGCGAACTGCTCGACAAACTCATCCCACAGCACCTCTGAGCGGCTATTCCATTTCACGGCATAGCCCACTAACTTTTTATCGCTAGTGGATAAGCTGGCGGTGCGGATCTCAAAATCGGTGTCTTTCATTGGTAAACTCCCTGACAAGAAAGGGGCCGTAGCCCCCGACTGGATTACTTGGCCGCGGCCTTGATTTCCAGAACCTTGATCGCGTTGGAGTCCACCAACCCACCGCCCAGATACTTATCAGTGTGAACCTTATAGAAGCCCGGTTCGGTGATATTGTCAGGACGGGTGCGGGTGCCTGTTTCATGATCGACGATGAAATAGCCGCGCTTGAAGTCACCTACAGCAATAACCGGCTTACCCGGTTCAGCATCGGGCATATTTTCCAAATAGCGCACTGGATGGCCCAGCAACATATCCGGATCGCCAGCTTGCAGACGGTCACGCCAGATATAATCACCATTACCGTTTTTCAGCTTTTGCAACATGGCGGCACTGTTGGAGTTCATCACCCAAACAGCATTTTTGCGGTAGCGGCGGCGCAGCTTGAAGACCAAATCAATTAATTCATCAGCGGTAGGCGCATCACCGGCAGCAACCATTTTTTCCAGCGTTCCAAATGGGCGAGTACGGTCACCAGCAGCGGCGCGAGGATAAGACAAGAAGCCTTTGGCTTTTTTGGTGCCATCACCGTTAACTAAGTCGGTTTCTTCGGTCTCAATAAAGGTGTCGCTGATTTCTTCGGTCAACCAGCCCAAGATATCCACATCACTAAAATCAAGGATTTCCTGCGTGGTTTTCGGGTAAGCATAGATTGGGTTCAGCTTGATACTGACCTCTTCCAGCTTAGGCGTCGCGGTTTCGGTACGGGCTTCACCTTCTACGCCTCGACCTACCGCCGCGCCGCCCACGGACACAAGTTTTTTATACTCGTTGGATTTGGTGGTTTTGACGGTGCAAATTTGGCGCATTTCTGACTCATCAGCCAACATGCGCATAATTTCACTGTCCAGCTCAGGGATAACTGAATAGCCGCCACTCTCATTCACGGTGGTGGATAACATGCGGGTTTCGCCGGTCATGATGTAATGGCGTAACTCGTCATTGGTCACTTTCTTACCATCGTCTACAGGCTTGGCTTTACCGCCCTGAGTGCGTTCTTCATCAGCAAGGGATTCATAACGGGTGATATCAGTAACCAGGGCATCTGCCTGAGCACGGATTTCATCAAACTGGGTGGCTTCTTCGGGGGTAAGGCTGCGTTTTTCATCTTCGGCCTTGGTCAGCAGTGAGCGCATTTGCGTGGCTAACTCGGCTTTCCTCTGGCGTAACTCTAACAATTTTTTCATAGTGGCTTCCGTAAGTGTGAATACAGACGGGAAACCAACTTAAAAGGTAAAGCCGTTTAACAGAATTCCAGTGCGGAAAGGTGGGCGCTAAACGGCTAAAGTGACGGCTCCCGTCGGAGTGTCACTGACCAATATATGACTGAAAATAATAAAGAAAACCCCTCAGATATCGAGGGGTAAACACGGGTAAGCATGAGAACAAAACATTTACAAAACTATTTATTACTCCTTAATATTCCAAGGCGCGTTTTCCATTATTGACGCCAGATATTCAAGGTGTGAATTCATTCGACGTAACTCAATAAGTTTGAGTGCTTCGATAGTATCCTCATACCTGACGCCTGATTGACACATGGCGTCACGATCAGACTTTAGGTTGTTGGTTTCAAGTTTGCTTAATGACATATTATTTCTCCATTAAATAAAGCCAGCCAGAAAGAAGCATCAATACTAACGGGTTAACTTTCGAACAGCTATTTAACAGTTGATTATGGATTACTGCCAAAACTTTTTATATAAAGGGCGAAAAAACACCTGTACCACCTGTACCACCTGTACCAAAAACAACTAACTAATTGTTAATAAACAGATTGAAGTAAATATTCTGGTACAGGTCACCCCCTGTTTTGGTACAGGTCAACACGGTTTTGGTACAACCATGCAAACCGACTCACTCGACATCACTATTTTTCTGCACCTGTACCAAAATGACCTCGACCTGTACCAAAATGGCCTTGAGTTGTACCAGACCTGTACCAGAAAATAATTACAAATCCCTTATAAAACAGATTTATATAATAACAAATACTTATCTGGTACAGGTGGTACAGGTGTTTTTCATTCTTTTATTGGGTTATTCCTCATCGGACAATTGGACAATCAGGTAAGTCCGCTGTTTTATTCCACCAAGGTGCTTAAGGCGAGGGCTAAACGTCTGATAGCTATCGCCACTGGCTGGTTTCTTTAGTCTGCCGGACTCATGAAGCGTTTTGGCAAATTGTGCTGAATCAAACCCCTTTGCCATTTCACCCTTGAATGTTGCAGGCAGGACATAGAACGTCACAGGGTCGCCGTAACTTTTGCTTTCACGGTACCCCGCCAAATCACGAATAGGGAGGTTTTCCGGGTCGTAGGGTAGTGGCGCAAATCGACTCATGCCGTAGGCACTCAAAAATGCCTCTGCCTGTTCAATAATTTGTTCTATCTCTTTGTTGCCTGTGCCGAAAGCTGCCACCCATTCGTTAAACACATGCTGTAACGCATCACGGCACCCTTGTTCACTCCAACCGGTAACAGCCTTGCCCAGTACGAGTGAAGCCTCGATAACGGCAAAGCGATCAATAACCCGCTGTACCTGCTCACCGTAACTGCTTGGAATCAGTGCCCGCCATCGGGCCTTTGCCATTGCATAGGCGGCTATAGCGTGCTGTGTATGCTCGGACAGGTAAGCAATCCACGCCCGACCTGCTGCGCCGTGGTTATGCTGCCATGCGTCCTTAAGGCCGTCAGCATGGGCTTTGCCATCTGGGTGGCCGTGAAGTTCCGTTGGGCGAGATACCGGAATATTGAGTAACCGCACCAGTTGCCCGGCGTTAACCTTGATACCTGCCCCTTTAAGGTAGGTTTCAATATCGCGCTCACCGGTACTGATAACGGCCGTTTTCCAGTATTTCAGCGCCCGGTTCCCGCCATCTTTATCACCTTGCAGCTTACCCTTGCCGTTAAACAGTGTGTAGGCCGATGTGTAAACGTGACGAGGGTTCGCGCCCTGATCCACTTCATCAAGCGCCATGAGTCCGTGATTATGCGCTTCCGCTTCGTTAGCAATACCCAGAGACGTCCCATACCACGTAAGGCGCTGGCGCTCTGGCTCACCATACAAACTTGATGCTAAATCTTCGGCTGTTGTCTTACCTGCGGTAGATTGGGCGTAGAGGTGGATGCCGAACCCGTCAGCGCCCACCAGTGGCAACATGGGCGCAGCCAGCGCAACCCCTACGGCCAACATTTGAAACGGATTACCGGCTGCCAGTCGCGCCACATTATCGCGCCAGCTTTCCGCCGTTCCTGCCACGCTGTAAGCCTCTGCTGCGGCTGTTCCACCGTTAAACATGATAGGTTGCTCTGGTTCACCGATGATAGAACCATCAGGCATGATATAAGCGCCCATATGCCAGCCAGAGCGAGGTGTTATACTCCACATCTCATCATCGGCGCTGCGTTGTAACCAGTCCCCTAAAGTAGCCCGTAAAGCCGGTTTTGTGGTGACATCTACACCCCCACCTTTCAGAATGCGCCAGCCCTCACGCTCACCAATATCCGCCTTTCGAATCGCTTTTGTGACAGGTAACTTCTGGCCCGATGCTTTCCAGCACAAAATCAAATATTGCTCACGATCTTCCTGACCCTTGCCGATAACTTCAAGCGGCGAACATAACCAGCTTTCATTGTTGATGATTTCGCCACTGTCTTTATCCACCTTTGGCGTGATCCAGAAAATGCCATCTTTTCGGCTGA
Source organism: Yersinia vastinensis (assembly GCF_044905075.1). NCBI lineage: Bacteria > Pseudomonadati > Pseudomonadota > Gammaproteobacteria > Enterobacterales > Yersiniaceae > Yersinia > Yersinia vastinensis. Next base: position 400,020 of record NZ_CP173260.1, on the reverse strand, counting down.
GAACATGCGGTGCGAGCGGATCACGTTCTTCTTGGCCTTTTTTGCCGCCCTCTATCGCCGTGAGTTGAACGGACATGCTCGCCCCCTTTGGTTGATACAGTGATTCAGTAAAAGCGCGCGTAGTGGCCTCTGTGCCGTTTTGTTGGCGGTAGTCGTCCCAGTCGGCTTTATGGTGAGTCGGTGGCGTGGCTACCCAGCCAGAAACGGAAATAGCGGCTTTTTCAGCGGAGATAACACCAATATTCAGTTTGAGTTTACCTTTTTCGTCACATTCTCCCGATTCGTGCCAGTCGTTATCTGCGGCAATGATGATTTTTGCCAGTGGCCACCGTTCACGGCAGACCTTCGCGACGTGAATTAGGTTGCCTTCGTCCAGTGCGGCCAGTACCACCCCATCATCCAGTAACGAAACGGTAACGCCGGTTGCGTAACCCTCGGCGATCAGCACCGTTACAGGCTGTTCGTCCTCTGTTGGTGATTGGAGCCTTACCGGAATAAATGAACCTTTTTTTGTGGTACCCGCTAATAACCGTTTTGAACCGTCAGGGTTAATCACCTGTGCGCCGATGGTGGTGCCGTCCATTGCTTGCAGTATCAGCAACAGAGAGCCGTCACTGAGTAAGGCATTGGAGGGGCTTGGAAGGCCCTTATTGTGTAGGTACTGAGATTCACCCGATACTGTTTTAGCCACCAGCACCGCCACCTTGTCAGCTATAGCGGTGTTGGGTTGAGGCTTCTCTCTGGCTGGCTTCGGCTCTGGCAAGGGCAGCGCCATTACACCCGCGACCATTTCTGCCGCTGAACGGGCGTCACACTGGTTAACCTTCATCACTAAATCCAACCCGGTACCCGCGCCACAGTGTGAGCAATAGTAGGTTCCGCGCCCCTCCCGATCATCAAATCGATAGCGGGTTTTACCGCCACAGCTTGGACACTCACCCTCGCTACGATTGGTTGGAATATCCAGACGTTGTAAAATAGCTTCCCAGTGGCCTTTGGCTTTGCTGCGAACGTCATTAACGAATGTCATTTTTGTACAGCCTCCCGTTCGAGCAAATGAACCGCCACAGGCCCGGCGAGATCCAGTGCTAACCCGATTAACTCCTTTTCGTCAGTAATATCTAAATCAACATCGGATTCAAACATCAGCAGCAAGAGCGCATTTAATTGACCTGCTTTATGCGTGGCAATATCCAGAGGTACGGGTTCTTTAGCCCGCAGTTCACGCATAGTTCACCCCCTTGATATTTTTCGCCGCTTTTGCTGCATGTTGTTGTGCAAATTCAAGAAGTTCATAACCAATATCTTCACCTTCTGGTTCGCCTATCAATAATTGAGCAACTTCCAGCATACGAGAGAGGCTAAACAACACATCGGATACTTCGCATGGGGTTAACTTATCCATGATTAGCCTCCAGAACAGCGCTGAGTGAATGATTAACCTCACTATTGATGTCACAAGCTATACATATAAGGTCGAGTAGTTGCTTCGAACATTCATCACTCGCTTTATCCAAAATGGTTTCATAAAGCGAACAAGCTAAACCGGTGCGATAGAGCGCTAAATCTAATGGGATAGGCTTACGCATGGATCACCTCCGGCAGACGACCAGCAAAGGAAAGTACGAACTGACCGGACAGAGAGCGGCGGGCGTCTTGTTCAGAATGGGCGGTTACAGATTCACGGTGCGGCTTGGCGTTCAGGTCAGAACGGTGCACGGCGAGAAAGAGAAATTTAAAGCGAGTTGGGGTATGATTTAACATAGCTGCCTCGTTACATGCGTTAACGTTGGTGGTTAAAGGCCCCGTTAGTGTTCGAGCACTGCGGGGCTTTGCTTTACTACAAGTCATGCAATGTAGTACATTGTCAACTTCCATACAGACTAGACTACAGGAGTTGACAATGTCAACAGTTGAAAGCAAAGAGCGCCATGTTGTGCAACTCAGACTCGATAAAGAATTATCAGAGCGTCTTGCTGCCGCAATGAAAGAAGATGGCGACGATAATAAATCAGGCTGGATTAAGAGATTGCTGCGTCGCGAACTTGATAAGCGCGGCATCGAGCCAAAAGGCTGAACAGGCTTACTCACAGTAACTCTGTGACCTACGAAAATTTCGCAGGTACGGATATGCTGATTTATTCCATCGTCCAGAGTTGGAGGTTGTTGATTTTCCTCATAACTCAGATTTGAGTAATCATTTAGCATGTGTGGGTTTTGCGAATAGTTTCTAGCTAGCTGCAAATCCTGCCGCGCTGCAAGATGTTGATTTAACTCATGATGGAAAAAACCATAACCCCAAAGGGTAGCATTCTCAGTGCTGCCCTTTTCTTTGCCTGTAACATGCTGATTTTCATTGTTACATCCGTGTTGAATGACTACCGAACCTAAGCAATGTTTATGTTCAGCCGAACCCGAATACTGTTCGTCTTTGTTTACTCGACTCCCTGCGCGGCAGGTTTGTGCAAGAATCAATGAGTTAGCCGATTGATCCATTTCAGCACAATTAAGTTTAATCAACGGATTACGGTGTGCCGGTAAACTTGGTGAATTGCGGTGTTTGGTTTGCGACTCGCTCAAAGATAGTCGCTTCAGGGAGCCAGCCAGGGGAAAGGCTTGTTTCTGGCTGGCTGCTGGAGTTGTGGGCATCATGCCAATACCTCCAGTCGCTTAGTAAGCCAACGTTGGGCCAGTTCGGTGAGTTTTGCTTTCCGAGTGGCTGTAGGTGTATCCAGATCTAGCAACGCACAATCACGGCTTTCCAAATAGGCCACCAGCGCCAACTGCTCAGTGTTCATGTGGTCACGCACCTGCTTTGCAGAAATACCTTTCTGTTTGGCCCACACAGGCGGGTGCATACCCAAAACTAGGCGATTCAGGAATGTGCATTCGTTGCTGTATGCGAAACCATGCTGCTTGTCTCCGGTGCGTTCGATATAACCCTTCATGGCCTCAGACATGCTTTTGTGGTCTTCACAGGCCGCAACACGGTTCTTACGCCAATCCATCAGCGCAGCGCTGTGTTCCTCTGGTGCTACTCGGCGAAGGCGTTCTTCACAGTCAATGAAGTATTGGCGGGCAGCTTTACCTTGTTCGTTACGTTCAACCATTGAAAGCTCTTTGCCCATGTTCAGGCTAAGAATGTAATCATGTTCGATTCGCTGGCGAGATTTTGAGCTCCCCCGTTTGGGGGCGGTCAAATCTTCAACAATTGCATAATCTATACCCTCGACAAAACCGTACTGTTTAATTCGGGCTTTAATCCATGTTGTGAAGTCACGGCCCACAGCTAGAAATTCGTGAAGATTTCGCCCACGCACTGACTGGATTTCTTTATCGCCGATGGTGTCCATTGTTACTGGAATCCGCGCTGCGAAGTCATTGCTGATAGTATTGCTCTGGTTGGTTTCAGGCTGAGTTTGGGTACTGCCAGCCAAGGCAGTTATTTTCTTAGATACCATTTTATTGCTCCAATAAGTTCATTATTTAGAGCCGCCGCGACAGCATTTCAGATACTGCTATTTACTTTGTGCAATTGCTCGCAAGTTAATTTCTTTTCGCTGATCAGGCGATCTTGCGTGAATTTGCATTGACATTCTGTTAGGCCAATTTGCGACCACATGGAGTATTAACGTTATTTACAGCCGGGGGATTGCGAACCCAGCAAAGTAAGTCGCTGAGTAACCACGCACATGAGTTGCGGCCAAGAGGCTTACGGGCAGGGAAGCGGCCTTCATTCTCAAGAAGCCATGCAGTTGAGCGGGAAATAGAAGTAATGCGCTGACGTTCCTTTTCACGCACAAGGCGATCATAAGGTTCGGCATATTCGGCTAGAACAACTCGGCGCTGTTCTGGGGTAGGGTTGAAGTGATTAGTAATCATGCTGCCTCCACTGTTTTAATGCTGTGGAGTGATGTTAAATTCAAAGTTAATAATAGAAAATCAAATAAAAACGGTTAGAAACCAGTAACCACTTAAATAATCAAAAGCACTTTTTTAAACTAAAGTGCTTTTGATATAAAAACCGGTTTTTTTCACAAAAGTGGTTTTATCCATCTTTTTACAGTAGCCAGTGACGGATTGTCACTATATTTACTTTCAAGCTTTTGAAAGACCTTGCTTGTAATCGAATCAATACCACCATTCATTTTTTTCTCAATTAAAGAACCCGCTATTTTTATAGCTTCATCCTTATGTGGATGGCTAGGCCTGCCACCTGTTTTACCAAGTGTAGATGCAAAACTGGCTTTTTCAAAAGAGTAGAAAATAGGTGAAAGCAATACTCTGTATAAGACTAACCCTTCATCATAGCGCCTTTGTAAAATATGCAGAATTATCTCAAACGCCAAGGGGGCATATAAATTTTGAGATACGGCAGTTCTTCTGCATAGTTCATGAGATGCTCTATACAGAAATTCATGAAATAAATCTATTTCTTCTGATTCTGTTTCCCACATAGCATCATAAATATTTGAATAATCTATGACCCTATCAGGAAAAAACTGTTCGTATTTCTCTAAAAAGTATGCAAAGTCACAACTATATGTCCCCTCGGCTACTTCATCCCTATATCCGCATTCAACATCATCATCATCTTGCTTCGCTGTTTCAGTAATTATATTTTTTTGTTTTTTTGTTTCCTCATCTAAAATAAAATCATCAGGTATCATCTTGCTCTTTATATATTCTTCAATGAGATCACTTGAATCACTGAACCAGTTAGGTATCTCAATATTATTCATTTATCACCAGCCTTTAAAATAACAACGTTCTTATGGTTACCGGCCAGCACATCCAGCCGCTCTATCCACTTGTTCAGTGCGTCCAACTTCTCAGGCAGATACTGACTGCGGTTGTACACTGCCATAACGCCGGGCAGAGCGTGACCAAGTAGTAGCTCCACAATATGCGGAGGTATACCCATATCATTCATGCCTGTTGATAAAGTTCTGCGTAAATCATGAAGCGTCCATAATTCACTATGCCCCAACCTTTTCCAAATACCTCGCCCAGTTTGACTAACAGCGGATGAATCCTTTTCTTCACCTAATAAATAACCGCTCTTTTTATTCTGCTCTTTAAGATTTTCTAGCCATCCGTATATTGCGTCTGGTATAGGTCTTATTATTTTGTCTCCCGTTTTACTATGTTCTTTCGGGACAATCCATAATCTGGAATCAAAATCCCATTCATTCCAAGTGGAAAGACGGACTTCATGAGTACGAGCACCAAATACAACAAGCAATCGAACTAAATTCCGATAATATGGCAACATGTTATTTTCTTCGGTAGAAATCCATACATCACGTAATTCTTTATCAGAAAGCACTCTTGAACGTTTACTCTGTCTTTTCCCGACATCAGGTATAGATAGCCAATCAAGAGCGTCACAGACGGCGTAGCGCCTCACTCGGCAATATTTCAGTGCCTGTTTACACATCTGCAATACATAACCGGCTGCGACTGGTGAGTTTTTTTTCATACGGTCAAAGCATTGCAACCAATATCGAGTTTCACAATCTGACAGCGCCATATGGCCTATGTATGGGTAAATATGCTTATTAAGCTGGGCTTTATGTCTCTCCACATTCGCCCTGTGCTCTGTAGCATATTCAGTAACCCAATAATCCAGAGCCTCTTTTACAGTTACCGGCTTTAAAGATTCTGTCAGAGTAAGGTTTAGCTGATGCTTAGGGTCTTTCCCTGATGCCAGCCATGAGCGACATTTATCTCGTAATTCCCTTGCTTGCTTTAAAGTTACATCAGGATATCGGCCAAGAGTAACCCGATGCAATTTAGCGCCACCGCCGGTGATTCGATAAGTGTATGTCCAGCTAATTCCACCAGTAGTGGAAACCCGGATGCTCAATCCTGCCCCATCAGCAAAAAACTCATATTTCGCCCTGGTAGTTCCAAGCAGATTTTTAAGTTTTTTATCTGTTAGCTTGTTCAGTTCACCGGCCATGACAACCCCATTTCTGTTATACAAATTGTTATACACTATTTGTCGCAAGAACCCAAAAGCAGTGAATAACATAAAAACAGAAATCAACGTAACCAATTGAACTTAAATATAAAAAATGCATTAACACGAATGAATAAAAAAGCACAAAAACCATATATGCCATTCTACGGCATGAACTGATACTAGTCAGTTAAGGTGTTGTTTAAAAAGGCGTACTCCACACGGAGCGCGCCTTTTTTATTAGCTAATTTCTACCCGATTACGGCCCTGCTGTTTTGCACGGTATAACGCTTCATCCGCACGCTTTAGCGCATCTTCTGGCATCCCTTCCCCACTCCAGTACGCTACCCCCAATGAAATAGTGATAGGCCGAATATCGGGCATCGCCATCATCTCTACATTGTGGCGCAGCCGGTTGGCGACTTGAATCGCGACATCTGGTGTTGTGGCGGGCAGCAACATCAGGAACTCTTCCCCACCGCTGCGGCACAGGATATCGGTATCACGAGAGCTTTCACGGATCTGTACCGCCAACTGCTTGATCACTTCATCACCGACATCATGACCGTAAGAGTCATTGATCGATTTAAAATGATCAATATCCAATGCGATAACAGAAAAATGCTGTTCAAGTTGTGCGATTGGCTCGAGTGTCGTGGCCAATCCGCGACGGTTATACAGGCCTGTCATCGGGTCGGTTTGTGCTTCAAACCTCAGCTTGCCAATTTTCTTTTGCAACAAACTGATGCCGATCAGTAGCGCCCTTTTCAACTGTGTAGACTCAAAATACCAAGACGGTATCTCTTTGATGCTATTGGCAATATCTGGTTTATCCATATCATTGGCACTGCCTGCGAGCAGCCACAGCGGGCGGGCAATCATCCGAGACAATAGCCAGACTCCCAGCAATGTGAGCAGCGCCAGTGGAGTGATGTGACCCAATCCTTTTAGCATTAGCCCCTCAAGCGGTTTTAAAGTCGACACCTCTGGGCGTAAAGTAATAATTTGCCACCCCGATGGCTCCACCACAGCATAGCCTGCCAACATCGATTCACCGTCAGAGTTAGTCACGATTAAACTGCCATTGGTGGCAGCTTTCGTCATCTCGGTGAGCGCCTTTGGCTCAAGTATCTCCCCGACACGGCTCATATTTCGGTGGTATAGAATGCGCCGCTCACTGTCTAGTACGACGATATAGGAACCATCGCGATAGTAATGCTCGCCCAGTAACGCGTTTAAAATACTTTGCTTACGTAAGTAAATGGTTCCCCCGATGTAACCGCGATAGCGCCCATCAGGCGTGATAATCGGTGTCGAAATATTGATGACCAGATTATTAGCGGCAGACATATAGGGATTACTGATTACTGGACGACGTAGTTTTAGCGCTTCCACTGAACCGGGTGATGTCAAGCTGTGGCCCAATAACTGAAGACTATCAGGTGATGTGGCGCGCACAATGCCGTGAGCGTCAGTTATTACAACTGAGTTAAAACTGTCAGTTTGGTATTTTAATCGGGCTGTTTCCGCTTGCAGAGCGGCCTGATCGTCAAAATGCTTTGCTGCAATCTCGCTGCTGTAGTGCAGTTGCTTCTCGGCACTTTTTAGAAAAATTTCGGTGCTGGATGCCAGCTTAGTGGCATAAACACGATTAGCTTCTAAGGTGTTATCAATGAGTAGCTGCCGCTGTACCCGATAACTGGCATAAAAGCTGTTTGCCAGCGTTACAAAAGCACTCATCACAGCCAAAATAAGGATTAAGCGACCGAGGTCGAGGCGAAAAATCTTGGTAGAAAGAATCGAGCGTGACACGACAACATTCCTGAGGTGAGAGGCCAGCTATATTTGGCACTGACGGTAACACGAAAAGAATGCCGGAACTCGCCTATATTACGTCTGCTCAATATTATCTCTTCAAACGAATCATTATCACGCTATAGTCATTATTAACAGTTATCTATACTCAATGTCGTTGGCATCGACTCGCAGTGCTGCAACATCAAGTAATAAGGGTATGACTAAAGTCTGACTTGTGCTGAACATAGGGGTTTAATATGAATAAACTGATTATTGCTGTAGCGCTCGCCGCTACTGTTTTAAGTGGATGTGCTAACAATAGAACAGCCTCTGGTGATACTTTCACTGCTTCTCAAGCAAGACAGGTGCAGACGGTGACCTATGGCACAGTGGTTTCTGCACGTCCAGTGACTATTCAGGGTGGCGATAAAAATAACGTCGCCGGGGCCATTGGTGGTGCGGTGGTCGGTGGGTTCTTGGGGAATACCATCGGTGGTGGCCGTGGTAATAGTCTAGCAACTGCGGGTGGTGTCGTTGCTGGTGGTATGGCGGGCCAAGGTGTGCAGAGCGCAATGAATCGCAGCGAAGGTGTACAACTGGAAATTCGTCGAGATGATGGCAGCAGTATCGTTGTCGTTCAGGCGCAAGGTCCCACCCGTTTCAGTGCAGGCCAACGCGTGATTATTGCCAGTGATCGCAGCGGTACCGTGACAGTTTCTCCTCGTTAAATTTAAATGCCGGGGGAATTCCTCCGGCTTTGAATGACCCAAGAGATAAAAAATTCAGCTCGGTTTTTATCACTGTAATGGGCTGTTTCATAACAGTAAAAACATGGTAAAAGCCATGCAATTAGATGAAAAAACCATTGATATTGATTATGGGAGTCAAATATTAGGTTGCCACAGGGAATGTGTTGTGGTTAAATAGCTTCATCGGTTTGGAACACAGACCTTATGAAAGCAGTTTTAGTAAAGCAGTCCTCAGTTCAAGCGTTATCCATAGATATCCCTTCTCCGTGAGTCTCCTCCTAAGTGCCTAAGTAAGTTACCCTCTGAAAGACAGACCACGTTCGCTACACAATTGTGGCAAAAAATAATTGAAGGAAGTTTCTCTATGTCTAATAAAATGACTGGTTTAGTAAAATGGTTTGACGCTGGTAAAGGTTTCGGTTTCATCACTCCTGCTGACGGCAGCAAAGATGTGTTCGTACACTTCTCTGCTATCCAGAGCAATGATTTCAAAACCTTAGATGAAGGCCAAAAAGTTGAGTTCTCTATCGAGAATGGCGCTAAAGGCCCATCAGCTGTAAACGTAATCGCACTGTAATATTGTGTGATTCGGGGGAGCAGGCTGCCAATAGCGATGACGGCCAGACCCGAGCAGAGTAGCTGCTCCCCAAGCAACAAAGTAGTACCGGTTGACAGTAACATTTATGCCAAGCAGTTTTAGTAAAGCAGTTCCCCGTATTAGCGTTATCAGACAGATACCTCTTCTCCGTGAAATTCCTTCTAAGTGCCCCATAAGTTGTGCCCAAGCCTATTCGCTCGCCTATGGCGGCAATCAAAAAATAATTGAAGGAAGTTTCTCTATGTCTAATAAAATGACTGGTTTAGTAAAATGGTTTAACGCTGATAAAGGTTTCGGTTTCATCACTCCTGCTGACGGTAGCAAAGATGTGTTCGTGCACTTCTCTGCTATCCAGAGCAATGATTTCAAAACCTTAGATGAAGGCCAAAAAGTTGAGTTCTCTATCGAGAATGGCGCTAAAGGCCCATCAGCGGTAAATGTTATTGCTCTGTAAGAGACAATAATACATACCCAAGTCATTGGTGTTGCAGCCAATATTGTTGCAACTTCAATGTACAGGGTAAATCGGAATAATTTACGATAGCGATGAAGGTGATAGCCCTGAGCAGTTAAATTACGCCGTAAAAAATAACCCGCCTTTGTGCGGGTTTTTTGTTAGTGAAAATATGTTCCTATCAATAATAATATTAAATATTTTCCAAATTCATGTGAGATATTCAATAAGCGGAGTTTATACGTTATCGATTATTTTTCTTTTATACACTTAACTTACAAGAATTATCCTAACCATATCCTTCCTTTTGATTATCTTGTCTATTGCGGCGAAATCATGCTGTTTTAAAAGATAATATCCCGCTATATATAATTAAAAAAGTAAAGTAATCGATAAATTTAGTCTGAATCACTCTGTTCAGAACAATATATCTTTCACTCCTCTCATCGACACTCCGTAGAATATAAGAATGACTTTGATCAAAATGAATACGTTATTTTGTCTATACAGTTATTTCATATAATCACTGCCTCAATAATTTAATTATTATCTCCTGTTGACTGGCGATGATTAGCACTGCACATAAAATAGCATCAGGGTAAATAATTATGTCGATACTCAAAACACGTTTAGGAAGAATGCTGCTTATCCTCTTTATTGGGGTAGGTATCTGGTTTAGTCCAGTACCGGAATCAGTTGATCCACGCGCCTGGCACCTCATGGCGGTCTTTGCCGCAACGGTCATTGGTCTCATTCTCTCGCCATACCCATTGGGTGCAATGGCCATATTCAGTCTGACCGTCGTCGCCGCAACCGGTTTATTAAGCATTAAAGAAGTGTTGACCGGCTTTGCTGATCCCACTATCTGGATGATCGCATGCGCTTTCTTTATCTCGCGCGGCTTCATTAAAACCGGATTTGGTCGTCGAGTCGGTTATCTGTTTATCAGTAAATTAGGTCACAGTTCGCTGGGTCTGGCTTATGGTTTGGTACTGACCGATTTGTTATTTGCACCGGCAATGCCCTCAACCTCAGCCCGTTGTGGTGGCATTATCACCCCGCTGTTCCGCTCAATATCGGAAGCCTATGAATCAACACCAGAACGTGGAACCGAACGCAAAATCGGGGCTTTTCTGGTGCAATGTATCTTCCAATGCAATGCCATTACTTGTGCGATGTTCCTGACATCAATGGCCGGTAACCCTATGATTGGTAAGCTGGCAGGAGAGATGGGCATCACCATCACCTGGACCAGCTGGGCATTAGCGGCAATTGTTCCCGGATTAATCTCGCTAGCCGTCATCCCTCTACTGCTGTATCGCTTCTATCCGCCGGAACTGAAAAAAACGCCAGAAATGCGTGCACTGGCAATCGAGAAACTGAAAGAAATGGGGCCGATGAGCCGCAATGAGTGGATTGTATTATCCGTCTTCGTCGGTTTGGTGACACTGTGGGTGTGTGGTTCAGCATTGAATATTGATGCCACCATGACCGCCTTTATTGGCTTGGCCATTCTGCTACTAAGCAGCGCGTTGACGTGGGATGACGTGATTGCTGAGAAAGAGGCATGGCATACCGTTATCTGGTTTGCGGTGTTGCTTACTCTCGCCAGCCAACTGAATAAATTAGGCTTTATCTCCTGGTTTGGCTCATCCATCGCAGGCTCGGTGCAGGGTATGAACTGGGTGCCGATGATGGGAATCCTGCTACTGGCTTACTATTACAGTCACTACATGATGGCCAGTGCTATTGCACATATCAGTGCCATGTATGCAATTTTTGTTTCTATTGCTATCGCTGCGGGCGCTCCCCCCATGTTGACAGTGCTGGTGTTCGGTATGTTCAGCAACTTGTATATGGCAACCACTCATTACTCCGGCGGCCCTGCCCCTATTCTGTTTGGTTGTAACTTTATTCCACTGGCTACCTGGTGGAAAATCGGCTTCCTGATGAGTCTGGTGGTCATCCCTATCTGGTTGATTATTGGTAGTGCTTGGTGGAAAGTGCTGGGCTTCTGGTAAACATTCTAGACAGATAAACGTCGTTATACCGCGCTGTGGCATTGGCGCGGTATTGATCTTTTCATTCCATTCACTCCAATTATGATATAATCACAAAAAAGCTAGCCTCGCTTACCCGATCACCCTCCTTTTCGTGACCATTCACTACGCGAACCCCGCTTTTAATGTAAATATTGCGTCAATTATCGTATTCATGAAAACGATAGTTGACCGACGGTGTCTGAAGATATGTACCGCTATCGAGTGATATCCATATGCGTTACACGTTCACACTTAATGCATAACGATAGAGTTCATATGATAAAGCCGCAGAAATTCCACATTTCCCTGCTCCACCCTCGCTATTGGCTGACTTGGTTTGGCCTTGGTGTACTGTTCCTGCTAGTCCAGTTACCCTACCCGGTGCTGAATAAATTAGGGATTTGGCTGGGGCGCACCTCAATGCGCTTCCTCAAACGGCGAGTTTCCATCGCTCGACGTAATCTGGAACTTTGCTTTCCTGAGATGGATAAAGCCATCTTGGAGCGAACGATTGTCGGTAATTTTGAATCTCTGGGTATGGGGTTGCTGGAAACCGGTATGGCATGGTTTTGGCCCGATGCCCGCGTGAAACGCTGGTTTACAGTCTCCGGCCTGAACAATCTGAAAAAAGCACAGGAAGGCAACCGCGGAGTGTTAGTCATTGGCGTACATTTTATGTCGCTGGAACTGGGTGGCCGAGTTATGGGCCAATGCCAACCGATGATGGCGATGTACCGCCCACACAATAATAAAGTGATGGAGTTGGTACAAACGTGGGGTCGTATGCGTTCTAACAAAGCGATGCTGGACCGCAAAGATCTGCGTGGCATGGTACAGGCATTGAAGAAAGGTGAAGCGGTATGGTTCGCCCCAGACCAGGATTACGGCCCACGCGGCAGTGTTTTTGCACCATTATTTGCCGTTAATCAGGCAGCGACCACCAGCGGCACCTTTATGTTAGCGCGCTTGGCAAAACCGGCCTTGCTGCCACTTGTATTACTGCGCAAAACCGATGGCAGTGGCTATGACCTGTTGATTCAACCGGCGCTAGAAGATTATCCCATTGACGATGAGATAGCTGCTGCTCGCTACATGAATAAAGTGATTGAAAAAGAGATCATGCGCGCACCAGAGCAATACCTTTGGTTGCATCGCCGTTTCAAAACCCGCCCTGCGGGGGAATCATCACTTTATTAAGCCGATACAAACCGCAAAAACCCGGTCTATGCCGGGTTTTTTTATTCCTTAAAATCAGTAAACACCCTATTCTATGGCTGCGCATCTGCCTCGACGGTGCTGTCTATCGGCACAGTTTCTACGACGGCAATAGGCTTGCGCCCCAGCAATGTTTTACATATGGCACCACTCGTGGGTGGTGCAGTAGTCGGGTAGCTCTGCTGCGGTAAAACATAGACTTGAGTGGTTGCGACAAACCCATCATTAAATGTCGCCTCCACAAAAGTAGCCTGCCAACCCGCCTCTGGTTCTATAAGCGCCACCTCAAAAGTATTTGCCGGTGCGATTGCCAATGGAAATGCGGTGTATCGCACATCACAGGCATAGCGAAAATCACGGGCACCCGCGTTTATGGCAACCCACTGCACAACTTTCTCTGGAGTCTCAGAGAAATTTACCGTCAATGTTTTCACCTCGCCTTTCATCCCAATATTAGTATCCACTTGTGGCATTGGTGTGGATTGCTGCAGGCGATTAACAAAGGTTATCAGTGATTGCTCGCTGAAAGCGGTAATACCATAATGGCTGGAGTTCGCCGCCACCCTCAAGGCTTTGATACCCGGCAATTTATCGTAATAAAAATCCGCATTATCAGGGACGTAAAAATCATCACCACTGGCATTAATGATATATTTCGGAATGCTGAGCCGAGATTCATATTCTGTGCCCAAATACTGTAAGGGATCGACCACTTGCATCAGCTTGGCAAAACCGGGGGTATCTAATTTTTTATCAATATCGTTCTGATAATAGGGGCCGAACGCGATTGGCCAATTACCCCCATAAGATTGATACATATGATCTAACGCAGCACGGGTATCCAGTAGGTCAAAAACAAAAGGTACAATGGCGCTCACACGGGAGTCAGCAATAGCTGTAAGCCAAGTCACCCAACCACGTTTGGATAGTCCAGTGACAATAAAGCTGTCGAACGATTTTTCCGGCAACGCTTGCTGCACCATGGTCATCGTCTGAGAAACCGCCGCTGACATGGGTACATGCAGGGGTAATATCGCGCGAGTTTCCGGCGCATCCATAAATAAACGCCAGCTACGAGCAACACTGTCATCTTCTTTGCGTTGTTTGCCATCTTGTTGATATTCAAGATACTGATTGGGAATAGTGCTAATAGATATCACCGTGGTCTGGGTTATCTTGGCAATATTTTGCAATGTGTTAATTGAAAAATCTGTCGGGCCAGAAGCCGGAGCGTTCTCTGTTCCGTGGTTGACCCCATTATTAATAACCACCAACCCTTGTGTCGACGTACTACCCTCGGGAATAAAGACTTCAACTTCATGCTGCCAGGCAGCAGGAGAGACTAAATTATCCGGCGCCCAATGTTGAGAAGTCAGTTGATAGCGACGCCATTCTAGTCCCGGCAAATTCTCTTGACTCAGTAAATTGTAAATAAGCGGTTCTGTGGCCAATGTAGCCTTATAACAGGACAAAACCTGAGAAAAATCCGTCTCGTTGCATTTTGCCGATTCAGCCTCTGTCTGTGCCAGACAACTGAGGGTGAACAACCACGGCAACCCAGAAATTAATACCATTAAATAACGAGGCATAATGTCTATCCTTTTAAATGTGTTTAGATGAAAACACTCCCAAGAGGATTAGATAACGGTTCTAGAATTTAAAAAATCCGAAATTCACCGGCATATGCCGTTTTTTATGTTACTCAATCGACGAAATACAGATGACCTCCCCAGTCTAAAGACCTCACCGTGGGTGTCTTAAAAAAACAAGAATTTTCTGCACTAAAAAGCATCAATCCCACCGCAAAAGCCCCATAAAAGTGCGTCCAACCTTACCGAGAGGTACTGATAAAGAGTTAACTCCGAGTAATTATCTAGATGATCAATGAAATGCAATTCTGGCATCCCATTTGCTAATACCAAACTGGCTACACGCCGACAGACAGCGACGGTGCATCACGGGTGCGCTACAAAATTAAAATAGGTTCGACTTTGCCTCACAGGACGCTTTCATGAAAAAAATAATGATTTCTACGCTGGTTGCTGCCGCTTCATTCGTGGCATTAGCGGGTCAAGCCCATGCGGGCACTACTTTGGATGCGGTGAAGAAAAAAGGTTTTGTGCAATGTGGTATCAGTGATGGATTGCCCGGATTCTCTTATGCCGATGCTAGCGGCAAATTCTCGGGCCTTGATGTTGACCTCTGCCGTGGTGTGGCTGCCGCCATCTTTGGTGATGCAGAGAAAGTAAAATACACCCCACTGACAGCGAAAGAACGCTTCACCGCTCTGCAATCAGGCGAAGTTGATATTCTCTCGCGCAATACCACCTGGACATCCTCTCGTGATGCGGGCATGGGAATGCTGTTTACCGGTGTGAACTATTATGACGGCATTGGTTTTCTGACTCACAACAAAGCGGGGCTGAAAAGCGCCAAAGAGCTGGATGGTGCGACCGTGTGTATCCAAGCCGGTACAGACACAGAGCTGAACGTTGCCGACTATTTTAAAGCCAATAAAATGCAATACACCCCAGTCACCTTTGACCGATCAGATGAAAGTGCCAAAGCGCTAGACTCTGGCCGCTGTGACACATTGGCCTCTGACCAATCTCAGCTGTACGCATTGCGTATCAAGCTAGGTAAACCGGATGAATTTATCGTCTTGCCAGAAGTTATATCTAAAGAACCTTTGGGCCCAGTCGTGCGCCGTGGTGATGAAGACTGGTTCGCCATCGTGCGCTGGACACTGTTTGCCATGCTGAATGCCGAAGAGATGGGCGTGACATCGAAAAACGTTGAGGCGCTAGCAGCCAAGCCGACCACACCGGATATGGCGCACTTGTTAGGTCAGGAAGGTAACTACGGCAAAGACTTGAAAGTCCCCAATGATTGGGTAGTTAAAATCGTCAAACAAGTGGGTAACTACGGCGAAAGTTTTGATCGTAACGTCGGTATGGGCAGTGAGCTGAAAATCAAACGCGGCCAAAATGCGCTGTGGAACAATGGTGGCCTCCAGTACGCACCGCCGGTTCGCTGATTAAAGACCACTTTTCCGGCAGGCCAGTCCTGCCGGATGAATGACCCAGACCGAGGCCCACACTATGTCACAACGCCCAACCGTCAAAGGTGCCTTTTCGCTGACTAATCCAGCGGTACGCGCCTGGCTGTATCAAATTATCGCGCTCTTGATACTGGTCGGATGCGGTGCGTATCTCATCCATAACACCATCACCAACCTGTCAACTCGGGGCATCACCTCCGGTTTTGCTTTCCTGAACAACAGTGCTGGATTTGGCATTGTCCAGCATCTTATCGACTACGAGCAGGGCGATACCTATGGCCGGGTATTTTTAGTTGGATTATTCAACACGTTACTGGTCTCCGTATTGTGCATTTTCTTTGCCTCAATACTGGGTTTCTTTCTCGGACTGGCACGGCTGTCAGATAACTGGCTGTTACGCAAACTGTCAACAATCTACATTGAGACATTCCGTAATATTCCGCCGCTCCTGCAAATCTTCTTCTGGTATTTCGCGGTATTACGCAATTTACCGGGGCCAAGACAGAGTCTGGATGCCTTCGGTGTTGCTTTCCTGAGTAACCGCGGGTTGTATCTGCCCTCTCCTGAGTTCGCCAGTGGGTTTCTCCCCGCACTGATTGCCGTGCTACTGGCGGTTGTTTTTATCATTGCATTGTATCGCTATAACCATTTTCGCCAGCGACATACCGGGCAATTTCACCGTACTTGGCCTGTGGGTTTGCTGCTATTGATAACCCTGCCCGCACTGGCTCACTTACTGTATGGCCCGGCACTGCATTGGAGTCTCCCTGAACTGAAAGGGTTTAACTTTAAAGGTGGACTCGTGCTTATCCCTGAACTGGCGGCCTTAACTCTGGCGCTGTCGGTTTACACCTCGACCTTTATTGCGGAAGTTATTCGCTCTGGTATCCAATCTGTGCCTCATGGACAACATGAAGCCGCACGGTCACTGGCACTACCCAATACCGTAACCTTACGTCAGGTCATTTTACCGCAAGCATTGCGGGTCATCATTCCACCGCTGACCAGCCAATATTTAAATATCGTCAAAAACTCCTCACTGGCAGCTGCCATTGGCTACCCAGATATGGTGTCGCTGTTTGCCGGAACGGTGCTGAACCAAACCGGTCAGGCGATAGAAACCATCGCCATCACCATGTCAGTCTATTTGGTTATCAGCCTGTCCATTTCATTTTTAATGAATCTCTACAACCGGCGTATTGCGCTGGTAGAGCGCTAAGGGAAGCGAATGACGATGATATTAAGCCGCGAGCCCCCCAGCACTGTGCAGCCGGGTAACCCGTTGAGTCGAATGGTGTTCTGGGCTAGAAAAAACCTTTTTTCCAGTTGGACCAATAGCTTACTGACGATTTTGTGCTTATGGCTGATGTGGCAGTTGATCCCGCCGTTACTGAACTGGACTATTTTTAACGCCAACTGGCTAGGGACAACACGCGCTGATTGCACCCGTGAAGGTGCCTGCTGGGTATTTATTCATGCACGCTTTGGCCAGTTTATGTATGGCCTTTATCCCATTGACCAGCGCTGGCGCATCAATACCACCTTAATCATTGGTTTGCTCACGCTCGTCCCACTGTTTTGGCGCGCCATGCCCCGTCGTGGCCGCTATCTTGTGCTGTGGATGGTGGCCTATCCATTATTCGTGTGGGTGATGTTATATGGCGGTTTCTTTGGGCTAACCCGCGTTGAAACACGCCAGTGGGGTGGGCTAACACTGACGCTGATCATTGCCGCCGTCGGGATTGCAGGAGCTTTACCACTGGGCATCTTGCTGGCATTGGCACGCCGTTCAAGTATGCCGGTGGTACGTATTCTCGCCGTGGCATTTATCGAGTTCTGGCGTGGGGTGCCGTTAATCACCGTGCTGTTTATGTCCTCGGTGATGCTGCCGCTGTTTATGACAGAAGGCACCAGCATCGACAAACTGATCCGTGCGTTGGTGGGGGTAGTGCTATTCCAGTCCGCTTATGTCGCAGAAGTGGTGCGCGGGGGTCTACAGGCATTACCCAAAGGCCAAACCGAAGCCGCCGAATCACTGGGGTTAGGCTACTGGAAAACGCAAGGGTTAGTTATTCTGCCGCAAGCCCTGAAGATGGTTATTCCGGGGTTAGTGAACACCATTATCGCGCTATTTAAAGATACCAGTCTGGTGATCATCATTGGTCTATTTGACCTATTCAGCAGTGTACAACAAGCCACCGTCGACCCCGCCTGGTTAGGCATGTCGACCGAGGGCTATGTCTTCGCTGCGGTAGTTTACTGGATTTTCTGTTTCAGCATGTCGCGCTACAGCCAGCATCTGGAGAAGCGCTTTCACACCGGACGTTCCACACATTGAGGCCCCATATGAGCGACAATCAGCTAATTCAAGGCGATAACATGATGATTACGCTGGAAAACGTCAATAAGTGGTACGGGCAGTTCCACGTATTGAAAGATATCAATTTACATGTGCGCCCCGGTGAACGCATCGTGCTATGTGGCCCTTCAGGCTCTGGCAAATCCACCACTATTCGCTGCATCAACCATTTGGAAGAGCATCAGCAGGGGAAAATCACGGTGGACGGTATCGAGCTTAACGACGATTTACGCAATATTGAGCGCGTACGCACGGAGGTGGGCATGGTATTCCAGCATTTCAATCTATTCCCGCACTTAACCGTCATGCAGAACTGTACGTTAGCCCCAAGCTGGGTGCGCAAAATGCCGAAGAAAGAAGCCGATGAGTTGGCGATGCATTATCTGGAACGAGTTCGAATAGCCGAACATGCCCATAAATTCCCCGGACAGCTTTCCGGCGGGCAGCAGCAGCGCGTGGCTATTGCCCGTTCGCTGTGCATGAAACCCAAAATTATGTTATTCGACGAACCCACCTCGGCCCTAGACCCCGAAATGGTCAAAGAAGTGCTCGATACCATGATCAGTCTGGCGCATGAGGGAATGACCATGCTGTGCGTCACTCACGAAATGGGCTTTGCTCGCACTGTCGCGGATCGGGTTATTTTTATGGATCGCGGGGAAATTGTTGAACAAGCACCGCCGGCGGAGTTCTTCTCCAATCCAAAATCTGAACGCACACAGGCGTTTCTGGCACAAGTTATTCACTAACAAGGACTTAAAACGATATTCATTACTTTGGGTATTTTCATTGAGTATTTTCGGGTGGGGTTCTCCCCACCCTTTTTTATATTTTCAAATTTAACCCACTGAAATTTATTTCAGTCCATATCGTTCGCAATATCATCAAACAAAATTCGGTCATGGGTAATATGTGACTCTGGACATAAAAAGACAAATTCAACGTCAGTCTTTGCAGTAAGTTGATGCGCTGTATTAGGATAAATACAAAATACAGCACCTTTATAAAACTTATCGACACGCTTATTTTTTAACGTTCCGGCAATAACATCAGCGGTCCAAATAGCACCTTCACCAAAGATAATAATATACCACTCTTCATCTTTAACATGGCTGTGGCAACCGACTCGCTTCCCCTGTTTAACGCGAGTTCCATAGGCTCGCAAGCCATTCTTCTTAAACATCTCTGTAAATGCTATACCAACCATATTATCTTCTATCGCATTATTAGTACTAAATTCTGAGAAATTTATCATGCTACGTATCCTTGTAGTAAATAGAGCAAATAATGCTCTAGACGACAGAGGTTAATGTTTATTTAATAAACAAACAACCTTTAAAAAAAACAAAGAAATTTATAGAAAATAAACATAATCAATTAATTAACTAATTATTATAATCAATACTTTATATTACCCATAAAAATCAAAAAACTATTGCCACTATGACTTTTCAAATACCAAACCATTAAAAAGAGATGGAAATAATAAATATCACAAATTATTAGCTTTGCCTGATAAATTTAATATAGAGGGACGATTTTATGGTGAACTCCCCGCATCGACATCAGAGTTTCTAACTGAATTTCAAGAACATGATCGTAAAGTTGAACGCCTAAAAGATCGAGTAACATCATTCAAAAAATATACAATAAAGCCGGTGTTTCTAGCAAGAAACAAATTATCGAATTCTGTCATGAAAAAATATAAATAATTATGTTCCTCAAAGCTTCTTTGAATATTCGGGATCTTTCCATTCATATCCGAATGGAAAGGATCATAAATTAATATAACAATTGATATAAGATACTTATAACATTATTTATATTTCGTCTATTTATCACCCCTATTATCACCATAGTAAATGGCCGATTAAAGGTGCGCCAATAACGGTGATAATACCGGCTAGCATCATTACCAAGCTGGATACCACTCCCTCCTGTTGCCCCATCTCGTAGGCTTTAGCAGTACCGGCACCATGAGAAGAGGCCCCTAGCCCCGCGCCTTTTGCCAACCCACTACGCACTGATAGCCGCAGAAACAGTAAATCCCCTACCGCCATACCGAACACCCCGGTAATGACCACGAACAGCGCGACTAAATCAGGCTGCCCACCCAATTGTTTTGCTGCTTCCAGAGCAAAAGGCGTGGTAATTGAGCGCACTGCCAAGCTACGTTGCACTTCTTCCGAGAGTGTTAATAACTTCGCCAGCCATACCGAACTGACCACCGCCACCGTAATGGCTGTGATAACACCCGCGGTGAGGGAGAGCCAATGGCGGCGAATAATCGACAGGTTTTCATAAACGGGTACAGCAAATGCGATGGTTGCTGGCCCTAGTAGCCACAGCAGCCAATGCGTCTCGCCAATATAATCTTGGTATGAGATATGGGTGACCACCAGCAGCAACACCAATACCATTGGCGTCAATACCAAGGGCATCAGCAACAATGAGCGGCGACGACGATAGAGCTTTTTATTGGCAAAATAGAGTGCCAACGTCGCCAGAAAGCATGCAATGCTGATAATCAAGTCATTCATGATGATTGGATTTGCGGCGTTGTAGCCACACCTCAAAACGGTAAACCCGGTCAACCACCAAGCCAGTTGCCGCGAGTGTCAGCGTCGTGCTCAAAGCAATGACGGCGAAAATCTTCCAACCATCCACCATGATTAATTGGGCATAATTCACCACCGCCACCACTGCGGGCACAAAAAACAGTAGCATCTCAGCCAATAACCAACGCGACCCGGCCTGCACCCAACGCACAGGCAAAATACGCAACATAATCATGGCTAACAGCAATAGCATGCCGACGATATTGGCGGGCAAGGGAAGATGGAAAACACTAACCAACTGATCAGCAATGATAAATAACCCAGCATACAGCGCCACCTGAACCGGCACCTGTAGGCGAGTGAGAACTGACGGCGCGAAACTACGTAACGCCAACAACATGAGGAACCTCGGAGGGAAATTTTGTCAGTGCTCAGTATAGGCCGCGAGCAACCTTGCAAAAAATGAATTAAAATCATCACAATCATGCCTAAATGGCATAGTTTGATGTCTCCCCGCTGACGTCACTCACTGACAGGAAAAAATGATGGATATTAGGACACTACGTTATTTCGTCGAAGTAGTGCGCCAGCAAAGTTTCACTCGGGCGGCAGAGAAACTGTTTGTTACTCAGCCGACCATCAGCAAAATGCTGCGTAATTTGGAAAATGAGTTGGAATGCAGCCTGCTGACCCGCGAGGGTCGCCGCTTACATTTGACCGATAATGGCCAAGTCGTCTATCAGCGCGGGTTGGCGATCCTCGACCAATTTCAGCAGTTGGAAGCAGAGCTAAAAGATATTAGCTCGCTGAAGAAAGGGATGTTGCGACTCGGCATTCCACCTATGGTGGGTACACAAATGGCGGTCCTTATCAGCGAATTCCGCCGCAGTTACCCTGGAGTAGAGTTACAAATTGCCGAGTTTGGCGGTTTAACCGTGCAACAGGCGGTGCTGTCCGGTGAATTGGATTTAGCATTAACCGCTCTCCCCGCCGATGCTGATTTACCCTTGACGTCATTGCCGCTGTTTAGCCATCCGTTGTGTGTCGTGGTGCCACGTACCGCATTTTGGCTTAACCGCACAACCATCAGTATTCCTGAATTAGCTGACCAACCTATCTTGATTTATAACGAAGATTTTGCTCTGTATCGTCAGTTAATGGACGCTTTTACGGCGGGTGGTTTTACACCACAAATCGCCGTCCGCAGCGGACAGTGGGATTTTCTCGCCGCCATGGTACAAGCCAATATTGGCATCGCTATTTTGCCGGAACCTATCTGCCAACGGCTGGATAAAAATGCCCTGCTATGGCTACCATTGGAACCATTAATGCCGTGGCAGTTGGGGCTAATTTGGCGTCAGGGAAGTTACCTTTCTCACAGTGCACAGGCGTGGATTACCCGCTGCCGTGAATTCTGGCCTAATGGATCGTGAGTGGAGATAAAACCGGCCACTGGGCAGCAGCCGGATGAGGAGAATTAACCTTCTTTTTCTATCAATAGTGCTTCCAGTAAATCCAAATCATGCAGCAGTTTTTGCAGGGTTTCGTTACTGATTTTTTGTGTCGCGCGCAGGTGATACAGCTCACCACGCTCGGCCCGCAGTGCCGTTAAGCGAAAACGTCGCTCCAGATTTTCAATCAATAATGTGTTCTCGATTTCATCTTTACTGCCGGTACGCCGTCGCAGCGTACCAATGACACGCGAGCTAACCTCTTTGAGTAATTCTGGGTCAATATTCTCTTCACTGCTGGCAGCCAGTCGCTCTTCCATCTTGTTCAAACTGACAATCGCCACTTCCGCTGCCGCAGCACGTGCCAAACGAACCTCTTCACGGCTGGCGCTTTTATCTGCCACAACCACACCGCGTAGCAACGGTGGCAATGCAATCACCCCGACAATGACCGACAACAAAATCACGCCAGTGGCGATAAACACCAATTGATAGCGAGATGGGAAAGCTGAACCATCACTGAGGAATAACGGAATAGACAACACACCAGCCAAGGTAATCGCCCCACGCACCCCCGCAAATGAAGCCACCCACAGCTCGCGTGTGGTGTAATTACTAAACTCCAGTGGGCGCTTACTCAGCAAGCGTTTACTGATTTTTTTCATCGACCATAGCCAACCAAAACGCAGTACCAACAGTGCGCCATAAATGATGGCAACATCAGCAAACAGGTTCCAAGTTTGAATGGTTGGATCCAGTTCAGCCTGCACGATCGACGTTTCTAGAATGCCCGGCAATTGCAGGCCCAGCAGGATAAACACCATGCCGTTAAATACGAACTCCAACATCGACCACACGCTATCGGCGCGCAACCGCATGGTCAGAGGAGCATTACGAATAACCCCCGATTGGCTGATGGTCATCCCCGCGGCCACTGCGGCTAAAATACCGGAAACACCAATATGTTCAGCAATCAGATAAGAGGCGAACGGTAACAGTAGCAGCAAGACGATTTGTGTCGCCGGGTCATCACCGCTCCATCGGCTCATTAGGCGCAGTGATTTACTGTATGACCACGTGACAGCCACACCGGCCAGCAAACCGCCAATCGCCACTTTCAGGAATTCCAACGTGGCACCAGAAACCGTGAACACCATAGTGCCCATTGCCACCGCAATAGCGAATTTCAGCGCAACCAGACCAGAGGCATCATTCATCAATGCCTCCCCTTCCAACACACCCATAATCGATTTAGGTATTCGCCCTTTCCCTACGATACCGGACAACGCCACGGCATCGGTTGGCGATAATACCGCCGCCAGTGCAAAAGCAGCGACCAGCGGAATACCCGGTACCATCCAATAAATGAGGTAACCGATGCCCACCACAGTGACCAGCACCAAGGCTAAGGCCAAACCAAATATTTCCCGCCCATGGTGGATAAATTCCCGTGTTGGTGTTTTCCAGCCATCGGCAAAGAGCAGTGGAGGGATAAACAGCACTAAGAATAATTCCGGGTCAAAATCGACATGCAAACCAAAGTGAGGCCAAGCCAGCAAGGCACCACAGACAATCTGCATTAAAGGGAGAGGAACTTGAAACGGTAACATTCTCGTGACGACGCCAGAAAGCGATACCACCAGAATCAGAATGAGGATTGTAAAAAAGATTTCCATGCTTTCCTTAGACTCAACACGACGTACACAACATAAGACCTGACCGCACTCGCCCCTATGCTGGGCGGGTTCACAGCTTTTGATAGTAGATCACTTTTTTATAAAACGGGGAAAAACCTGTTACTGAAAGCAGGAAAATACAAAGAAAGTAGGGATATATAAAAAGTGGCAAGATTAAGGACAGAATAGGGGGCAGAATACCCCCTATTATTGAGATTAAATCGCCCAACCGCCGGCATAGAATGCCACCAGCGCCACGGCAATAATCACCGTGCCAAGATTTAATTTACGCCATTCGCCGGAACAAATACGGCCAATCACCAGTGAGCTAAAGCCCAACATAATACCGGTGACGATATTGCAGGTCAGCACGATAAATACGGCGCAAAGCAAACCCGACATCGCATCAACGAAATCGTCAAAATCCAGTTTGGATACGTTACTCAGCATCAGCAAGCCGACATACATCAGAGCCGGAGCCGTTGCATAAGCCGGAACCAAGTAGGAAAGCGGAGAGAGGAACAAAATCAGCAAGAACAGGATACCGACGACGGTAGCCGTCAGGCCGGTTTTGCCGCCTGCCGCTGTACCGGCAGCAGATTCAATATAGACAGCCGCAGGAGCCGCGCCCACCAAACCAGCAAAAATGCTGCTGACAGAGTCAGAGGTCAGGGCTTTGCCACCATTGATAATCTGGCCATCTTTATCCAGCAAGTTTGCCTGCCCTGCTACCGCACGGATGGTGCCGGTAGCATCAAAGACGGCAGTCATCACCAAAGCCAACACACTTGGCAACACCACAGGTTTTAATGCGCCCATGATATCAAGGCTGAAAATCAATGAGTTACCATTAGCATCTGCCAGACTTGGCATCGCGAACAGCCCTTGGTACGTCACACTTGGGTCAAAAATCAGGCCAATAACCGAGATGGCGATAATCACCAACAGAATCCCACCCGGAACACGCAGTTTTTCCAAACCGAAAATCACCGCCAGACCCAATAGTGTCATCATGACCGGGAAAGAGGTGAATGCGCCCAGCGCTACTGGCAAACCCTCGATGGGGTTCTTGATAACCAGACCGACACCATTTGCCGCAATCAGCAGCAGGAACAGGCCGATACCAATGCCGGTGCCGTGTGCCACGCCCATTGGCAAGTTACGCAATATCCATGAACGGATGCCGGTGACAGAAATAATGGTGAACAGCACCCCCATCAGGAATACCGCGCCCAACGCCACAGGAATGCTAATCTGTTGGCCCAACACCAGACTGAATGCGGTAAACGCAGTCAGAGAGATGGCGCAACCAATCGCCATTGGCAAATTCGCCCACAACCCCATCAACAAAGAGCCTAAACCTGCAACCAAACAGGTCGCAACAAATACGGCTGTTGGCGGGAAGCCCGCTTTACCCAGCATGCTAGGCACAACAATGACCGAGTAGACCATGGCCAAAAAGGTCGTCAGACCGGCCAGCACTTCTTGGCGTACATTACTGCCACGTTCACTAAGCTTAAAAAATGCATCAAGCGAACCTTTTGGCTTTGCCGCCGAGTTCGCTTGAGGATTGGTGCTAGACATGGTGATGTCCCCTGTGTGTCATTTTAAATGTAGTCAGCAAGTCACACGCCCTTTCATACGTAATCGTTTCCGTCTCTGCCGATTAACTCGTCAACTCCTCCAACACCGAAGTCACGGAGAAAATAGCAAACGATTAGCTGGAAGTGGGTATGACTGAAAAAAAATCGAAGTTTAGGGCAGATGTCATTTAAGGCAAACGATTATCTAGCTATTTGCAGCGACTAATCAACATCAGAAAGCGACATTTCATGCATTTTCTTACATTAATTTGTCCGGAAGCATTAATTGTAGAGGGAAACGAAAGTGTGAGCGGCCTCACACTCGTTTATCTGAGATATCTAAACCCCGATAATCATTTTTCTAATGTGAAGGCACCGCCCTTTGCAATCGCTTGTTGATAGGCCGGGCGCTGATGAATGCGGACTAAGAAGTCTTTCAGTTTCGGGAACCCGTCAAGGCCACCACGGGTGTTTATCGCTTCGATAGGAAAGCTCATCTGGATATCGGCGGCACTGAAATCCCGGCCCGCAAACCACAGGTTTTGCATTAAATGCTGCTCGAGATAATCACGGTGCGTGGCAATTTGCTTATTTAGATAATTTTTCTGCACTCCATCCCCCAAGGCTTTCGCTACTGGGCGGATAATCCACGGCACTGGCGGCCCACCAAATCGGCTGAAGATAAGCTTCATCACCAGCAGTGGCATCAATGAGCCTTCCGCATAATGCATCCAGTAACGAAATTGCTGGCGATCATAATGGCCAGTAGGCTTGAACTGCCCTTGAGCATCATAGGTTTCTTGCAAATACTCAATGATGGCACCTGATTCAGCCAACGTCAGATCACCATCAGTTATCACTGGTGACTTCCCCAACGGATGGATTTTTTTCAATTCTGGCGGTGCCAACAAACTGCCGGGATCACGCTGATAGCACTTCAACTCATAGGGAACTTGCAACTCTTCCAACATCCACAAGATACGCTGTGAACGTGAATTATTCAGATGGTGAACAATGACCATGACCGAACTCCATATGATGAATATCAGAGTATTGATTATAGTGATAAAAGGATATTTTGGTTTACGGCATAGTGGATGCAGTTTCCGAGAAGCCAAGCATCGATATTAGAGAGGCAGAGCAACAAACCACAGAATTGACGTAAAAAGGTAATAAAAAACCCTGCCGAGACAGGGTATTATTTTTAGCACTATTCGTACTTAGCGAATCCCAGAATCAGAACGGAATATCGTCGTCAAAATCCATTGGTGGCTCATTGCCGCCTTGTGGCTGTGCTGCAGGGGCTGCTTGCGCAGGACGTGAAGTCTGGCCGCCGCTGAACTGGTTGCCGCCTTGCGGTTGCTGAGGCTGACCCCAACCACCTTGCGCGCCACCATCTTGTTGCGCACCACCTGCTGGAGCACCGCCGCCCTGACGGCCACCCAGCATTTGCATGGTGCCGCCTACGTTAACAACCACTTCAGTGGTGTAACGCTCTTGACCGCTTTGATCTTGCCATTTGCGGGTTTGCAATGCGCCTTCAATATAGACCTGAGAGCCTTTACGCAGATATTCACCCGCCACTTCGGCCAGTTTGCCAAATAGCACCACACGGTGCCATTCCGTCTTTTCTTTCTGCTCGCCGGTTGCTTTATCACGCCAGCTTTCGGAAGTGGCCAGGGTGATGTTGGCAACAGCGCCGCCGTTAGGCATGTAGCGGACTTCCGGGTCTTGGCCCAAATTCCCGACCAAAATCACTTTGTTTACGCCTCTGCTGGCCATGTGAACTCTCCTGATGAAGTAAATTTTGTACAGTATAAACGAGTCAGTTTAACACGCTAACAGCCAAACGGCACAACAGATCATAAGTGCGAAATGCATTACAGATTTATCGTGGCGCCTGCTTTAATTGCACTCAGATACTGGATATCCATTCAGGTTTTTTTGTGTCATAATTATTCGTTTCGTACTGGCTGTGTCCTTTTTCGGTGTTACAAAGTGCACAAATTAGGTTTGTTTTCATGGCAAACCGGCACGGCAACACACAGATAAAACCTAAAAAAGACACGGTGAGAGGCTCAGTTTTAATCCGGGAAGTGTTTGAATGGATAATATCGAAGTTCGGGGCGCTCGCACCCATAATCTTAAGAATATCAACCTGATTATCCCGCGCGACAAACTGATAGTTGTCACCGGCCTATCGGGTTCAGGCAAATCCTCACTGGCTTTTGATACCCTGTATGCCGAGGGGCAACGCCGTTATGTTGAGTCTCTCTCCGCCTATGCGCGCCAATTTCTATCACTGATGGAAAAACCGGATGTTGACCATATTGAAGGTCTGTCCCCGGCTATCTCTATCGAGCAAAAATCGACTTCCCATAACCCACGCTCTACCGTGGGGACCATCACTGAAATCCATGATTATCTGCGTTTACTCTTCGCCCGTGTCGGCGAACCGCGCTGCCCAGATCACGGTGTGACGCTGGCGGCCCAAACGGTCAGCCAAATGGTCGATAATGTAATAAGCCAGCCCGAGGGTCGCCGCCTAATGTTATTGGCGCCGGTGGTCAAAGATCGCAAAGGCGAACATACCAAAACCCTAGAAAATCTAGCCATGCAAGGCTATATCAGAGCGCGGATCGACGGCGAAGTCTGCGATCTGTCTGATCCTCCAAAATTAGAATTACAAAAGAAACACACTATTGAAGTGGTCGTCGATCGCTTTAAAGTGCGCGAAGATCTCGCCCAGCGCTTGGCTGAATCATTTGAAACCGCACTGGAGCTATCCGGTGGTACTGCCGTGGTCGCCGATATGGACGATCCGCACGCCGAAGAGCTGCTATTCTCCGCCAACTTTGCCTGCCCGATTTGCGGCTATAGCATGAGTGAATTGGAGCCACGCCTGTTTTCCTTTAACAACCCGGCGGGTGCTTGCCCGACGTGCGACGGTTTGGGCGTGCAGCAATTCTTTGACCCAGAACGCGTGCTACAAAATCCTGAGCTATCACTGGCAGGGGGCGCTATTCGCGGTTGGGATCGCCGCAACTTCTACTATTTCCAGATGCTGCGTTCACTGGCGGATCATTATAAGTTTGATATTGAAGCACCATTTAATTCACTGGATCCCGTCATACAGAAAGCCGTGCTGTACGGTTCCGGCAAAGATACTATTGAATTCAAATATATAAATGATCGCGGTGATACTACCGTTCGCCGCCACCCATTTGAGGGGGTGCTGCACAATATGGAACGCCGTTATAAAGAGACGGAATCCAGTGCTGTGCGCGAAGAGTTAGCCAAATTTATCAGCAATCGTTCCTGTGCATCTTGTGAAGGTACTCGTCTGCGCAAAGAAGCCCGCTATGTCTTTGTACAAGATACTCCTTTACCGAAAATCTCCGATATGAGCATCGGCGATGCTCTTGAATTTTTCCGGAATCTGACATTGACCGGCCAACGAGCGCAAATTGCCGATAAGATTCTAAAAGAGATCGGGGAGCGGCTAACGTTTTTGGTTAACGTCGGCCTGAATTATTTGTCACTGTCCCGATCAGCAGAGACCTTATCCGGTGGCGAGGCACAGCGTATCCGCCTGGCAAGCCAGATTGGTGCCGGTTTGGTCGGCGTCATGTATGTGCTCGACGAACCGTCTATCGGCTTGCATCAGCGTGACAATGAGCGCTTGTTGGAGACCCTGATTCACCTACGTAATCTGGGCAATACTGTTATTGTGGTTGAGCATGATGAAGATGCTATCCGCGCCGCAGATCATGTGATTGATATCGGCCCAGGTGCTGGTGTGCATGGTGGCGAAGTCGTCGCGGAAGGAACTGTCGATGACATTATGGCGACGCCAGAGTCATTAACCGGACAGTTCCTCAGCGGCAAGCGGGAAATCTCCATTCCGGCGCAACGTGTCGCAGGTGATCCGAGCAAAGTGTTAAAACTGATGGGGGCCAGTGGCAATAATCTAAAAGACGTCACGCTGACGCTGCCTGTCGGGTTGTTCACCTGTATTACCGGCGTTTCCGGCTCAGGCAAATCAACGCTGATTAACGACACCTTATACCCTATTGCTCAACGCCAACTTAACGGTGCGACGATTACTGAACCAGCGCCTTACCGCGAAATTCAGGGATTAGAACATTTCGATAAAGTGATCGATATTGACCAAAGCCCTATTGGCCGAACGCCCCGTTCGAATCCTGCAACCTATACCGGCATCTTTACCCCTATTCGCGAGCTATTCGCTGGTGTACCGGAGTCACGCGCGCGAGGTTATACACCGGGCCGCTTCAGCTTCAACGTGAAAGGCGGCCGTTGCGAGGCTTGTCAGGGTGATGGGGTTATCAAAGTTGAAATGCACTTCCTGCCTGATATTTACGTTCCTTGCGATCAGTGTAAAGGAAAGCGCTACAACCGCGAGACGTTGGAAGTTAAGTATAAAGGTAAAAGTATTCACGAAGTGCTGGCGATGACCATCGAGGAAGCACGCGAGTTCTTTGATGCTGTCCCGGCATTAGCCCGCAAATTGCAAACACTGATGGATGTCGGCTTGTCCTATATCTGTCTAGGTCAGTCGGCAACCACCTTGTCAGGTGGGGAGGCGCAACGGGTCAAACTGTCGCGCGAGTTGTCAAAACGTGGTACCGGCCAAACATTATATATTCTGGATGAGCCGACTACCGGTCTACACTTCGCAGATATTCAGCAGTTGCTAGCGGTGTTGCATCAGTTGCGGGATCAGGGCAATACCATTGTAGTGATTGAGCATAATCTGGATGTGATTAAGACAGCAGACTGGATTGTCGATTTGGGGCCAGAGGGTGGTAGTGGTGGCGGTGAGATTTTGGTCTCCGGTACACCTGAAACTGTCGCACAGTGCGCAGAATCGCATACCGCTCGGTTCCTAAAACCGCTGTTAGCGAAACATAAAAACAGTCAATAACATCCTGCGCTGGGGGGCGAGTCCATCACCTCCCAGCTTATTGATGCTGGCTATCAAGCGTGCAGTTCCTGCCGGATTTGATCGGGTAAACCCTGTAATACCAATTGATAAGAGCGGTCAATTAACGAATAGAACTGTGAATTCGGTAATTTGCCATCCAGAAACACCGTGTTCCAGTGCGCTTTATTCAAGTGTTCACTCGGCACGATCTCCGGATGTTGCTCGCGTAGACTTTCAGCCAATTCAGGGCTGGTTTTCAATGAAATAGAGGGGCGTCCCCCCGTCTCACCCACCATAGCAAACATCACATCTGCGACTTTAATTTGATTGGCCTGCCACATTTCATGGTCACTCTGCTCTGCCCCGGGTTTGGACATGCAGTACTCCAGTAATGCCGAATTATTCATGGGGATATCTCCTGTCATGGGCCGGTGCCGTCTTGCGAAAGGGCCTCATAAAGTTTTCATTCCATCAGAACAGCAATATGCTGAAGAACTAGCTTGCGCCTATGGCAACAGATTTACTGTGAGTGATGAATGATCGTTGGGCATGCATCTACTACAGTAATTAGTATATTCTCTAATCGATTTACAGCCATCCGCTTAGGGAAAAACAAGTGGGATATGAGAGTAACTTGCGGAAAATCAGCAGAAAAAAGAAAAAGGCGATATTGTCTATCGCCTCAGATAACTCACCCTGAATTTAAATCAGGTTACTGCACTGCAGCAAAAGCCGCGGCGACACGCTGAACGTTACTGTGATTAACGCCCGCCATGCACATCCTGCCACTGGCAATCAGATACACACCAAACTCTTCACGCAAGCGGTCTACCTGCGCTGCGCTAAAACCGGTGTAACTGAACATCCCACGCTGTTGCAGCAAGTAGTCAAAATTACGATTGGGCAGCGATGCTTTTAAGGCCTGAACTAACGTGCTGCGCATCTCAATAATACGCAGACGCATCTGCTCTACTTCCGCCTGCCATTGTGCTTTTAATTCGCTGTCATGCAGGACTTTCGCGACGACCTGCGCCCCAAAGTTTGGTGGGCTGGAATAGTTACGACGCACCGTAGCTTTCAATTGTCCCAAGACACGGCCCGCAGCTTCTTCACTTTCACAGACCACGGACAAACCGCCGACTCGCTCGTTATACAAGGAGAAGATTTTAGAGAAGGAGTTACTGATAAGGCACGGCAACTCCGCTGCCGCCATTGCTCGAATAGCATAAGCATCTTCGTTCAACCCTGCCCCAAACCCCTGATAGGCGATATCCAAGAACGGAATAAGCTCCCTACCTTTCGCTACCTGAATGACCTGATCCCACTGTGCATTTGTCAGATCAGAACCCGTCGGGTTATGGCAGCAAGGGTGTAATAATACGATGCTTTTGGCCGGTAACTGCTGCAAAGTTGCCAGCATTTGGTCAAATTTCACACCCAGTTTGTCGTTATCAAAATAGGGGTAGGTGTTCACTTTAAAACCTGCGCCACTGAAAATAGCGACATGGTTTTCCCACGTTGGATCACTGACCCAAACCTGTGAATCAGGGAAATAGTGATTTAGGAAATCAGCGCCGACTTTTAATGCACCAGAACCGCCGACGGTTTGAATCGTCGCTACTCGCTGCTGAGTCAGCATCGGATGATCGGCACCAAATAGTAGTTGCTGAATAGCACTACGATAAGATTGCAAACCTTCCATCGGCAAATAAACCGGCGTCCCATGTGGCTGAGTGCTCAATTGTGCTTCAGCAGTTTTGACTGCCTGCATCAATGGGATCTCACCCTGTTCATTGTAATAAAGCCCAATACTCAAGTTTACTTTGTGAGCACGGTTATCAGCTTTAAAACTTTCCATCAGTGACAGGATCGGATCACCTGCGTAGGCATCAACATTTTGGAACACGGCACTGCACTCCTAAATTGATAATAATTGTCTATACCCTGAATACTCCGAATTGCCAACGGTTGACAATTGCAGTACGGCGAGTAGATGAAAATGGGTTACTTATGCAGCTTACCTTATTCCCCAATATATTCCATCGCTACACGGGAGGTCAGCTTAGTAATCAATTCGTAAGCACTGATACCGGTACGGGCCGCGATTTTTTCAACGGGTAATTCAGCGCCCCATAGCAACACTTCGTCACCGACTTTATCCGTGGCATCTGGCCCTAAATCGACTGAAATCATATCCATCGAGACCCGGCCAACAATGCCAACTTCACGACCATTGAGCCACATAGGTGTCCCCGAAGGAGCACTGCGTGGATAGCCGTCACCATAACCAATAGCGACCACCCCCAAACGGGTATCCCGCTCACTCACCCAAGTACCGCCATAGCCTACTGGCTCACCGGCTTTATGTTCACGAACCGCAATCAGGCTGGTCTTCAGCGCCATTGCTGGCCGCAGATCAAAATGGCTACCATAAGGCTCATCCATAGGAGAAACACCATACAATATGATGCCAGGACGAACCCAATCGCGGTGAGCTTCGGGCCACAGCAAAATGCCGCCAGAAGCCGCAATAGATTGCTTGCCGGGTTTGTCTTTCGCGAAAGTATCGAAACAACTGAGTTGTTGGCGAGTGGTATCCACTTGTGGCTCATCTGCACGACTAAAGTGGCTCATGATATTGACCGGCTGGATAACATTGCGGCATGCACTTAAACGCTGATAAAAAGCCTCCGCCTGTTCCGGACGAACACCTAGACGATGCATGCCTGTGTCCAGTTTCATCCAGACATTAATCGGCGCGGAGAGATTGGCAGCTTCCAGCGCTTCGAGTTGCTCGATGCTATGCACCGCTGTTTCTATGCGGTTAGCGACCAGAATGGGCAAATCTTCTGCGGCAAAGAACCCTTCTAATAACAAGATGGGTTTGACTACCCCGCCAGATCGCAACATCAGCGCTTCACCGATCCGCGCGACACCGTAGCAATCAGCATCCTGCAAGGTATGCGCTGTTTCTAATAACCCGTGGCCATAAGCGTTTGCTTTCACAACAGCAATCAGGCGGCTTTGCGGCGCGATGCGCCGTACCTGTTGCAAATTATGTCGCAGAGCGCGGCGGTCGATTACTGCTGTTGCCGCTTTCATTTCTTATCCTTAATTATCAATTTTACACCCAAAGACAGTGGCGTTACCGCAGGGCAACATCACATTCGAAGGGGATATATATTTATTACTCGCTATTCGTCGTCGTATTGCGGGCCAGCGTAGTTATCAAAGCGCGACCATTGACCATTAAATTTCAGCCGAACAGAACCGATCGGGCCGTTACGCTGTTTACCCAAAATAATCTGTGCGATCCCTTTTTCATCACTGTTCTCGTGATAAACCTCATCACGGTAAATAAACATGATCAAATCGGCATCCTGCTCAATAGAACCGGACTCACGTAAGTCGGAGTTTACTGGCCGTTTATCAGCACGTTGTTCCAAGCTACGGTTAAGCTGCGACAGCGCCACTACGGGTACTTGTAGCTCTTTGGCTAAGGCTTTCAGGGAGCGTGAAATTTCAGCGATTTCCAATGTGCGGTTATCCGACAGTGACGGCACCCGCATCAATTGCAGGTAGTCGATCATTATCAGACTCAAACCACCATGCTCACGGAAAATACGCCGCGCACGAGAGCGCACCTCAGTCGGTGTTAGACCAGAGGAGTCATCGATGTACATATTGCGCTTTTCCATCAATATGCCCATGGTGCTGGAGATCCGCGCCCAATCCTCATCATCTAGTTGGCCGGTACGGATGCGAGTCTGGTCGACATGTGACAAAGAGGCCAGCATACGCATCATTATCTGATCGCCAGGCATCTCCAAACTGAAGATCAATACCGGTTTTTCCTGCATCATCGCGGCGTTTTCGCATAAGTTCATCGCAAAGGTAGTTTTACCCATCGATGGGCGCGCTGCCACAATGATCAAATCTGATTTCTGTAATCCTGCGGTCTTTTTATCCAAATCAACAAATCCGGTTGATACACCGGTAACACCATCATGTGGCCGCTGATAAAGCTGCTCAATACGTGCCACTGTCGCTTCGAGGATTTGATCGACACTTTTTGGGCCTTCATCTTTATTGGCCCGGCTTTCTGCTATCTGGAAGACTTTGGATTCCGCGAGATCAAGCAGATCTTCACTGCTGCGACCTTGAGGATCATAACCGGCATCTGCTATCTCGTTAGCAACAGAGATCATCTCTCGCACAACTGCACGTTCGCGCACAATATCAGCATAAGCACCGATATTCGCGGCACTTGGCGTGTTTTTTGATAATTCAGCAAGATAAGCAAAACCACCTACCGACTCCAAATCGCCCTTTTGTTCTAGTGATTCAGACAAGGTGATCAAATCGATCGGCTTGCTGTTTTCCAGCAAACGCTGCATTTCAGTAAAGATCCGCCGATGTGGGCGACTGAAAAAGTCATTGCTGGCAACACGCTCTGACACGTTATCCCAACGTTCATTATCCAGCATCAAACCGCCCAACACGGACTGCTCTGCCTCCAGCGAATGAGGCGGGAGTTTCAGCCCTTCCATCTGGCGGTCTCGTGGCTCTGTCATACTGTTGGTTGGTTTTTTCGCGGCCATGAAAAGTGTTCTTTACCTTTGTTACGAAGAGGAAAATGATGAATAAAAATAGTGTGGCCCAGTATACGCGATGATATCGGAAGGGTAATGAGGAATTCCCTATTACTTATCGGTATTAGCAAAATCTTGGCCCTCCGAGTAGAACGCTGTAGAGTCAAAATACACCAATTGCGAAGGAGCTAACATGGCAAAGCACATTCAATTTAGCACCACTGGCGGGCCAGAAGTGCTGCAATACCTTGACCTTACGCCAGTGGATCCCGCGGCACATGAAGTTCAAGTCGAAAACAAAGCTATCGGTATCAACTACATCGATACTTACATCCGCAGCGGCCTATATCCACCACCTCATTTCCCAAGCGGGCTTGGGACTGAAGCCGCGGGCATTGTCACCAAAGTCGGCTCATCGGTGAATACAATAAAGGTCGGTGACCGAGTGGTTTATGCCCAATCAGCACTTGGCGCATACAGCGAAGTTCATAATGTCGCCGCAGAAAAAATTGCGTTGCTCCCTGAGGCCATCTCCTTCGAACAAGCAGCAGCTTCATTCCTTAAGGGATTGACCGTCCAATATTTATTACGTCAAACCCATGAAATCAAGCCTGGCGAAGTGTTTTTATTCCATGCGGCAGCAGGCGGCGTTGGGCTGATTGCCTGTCAGTGGGCAAAAGCGCTTGGCGCGAAGCTAATTGGCACTGTTGGCTCTGATGAAAAAGCCGAATTGGCAAAAGCTAATGGGGCTTGGGCTACCATTAACTATCGCACGGAAAATATCGCTGAACGCGTCGCTGAACTGACCCATGGCGAAAAGGTGGGTGTAGTGTATGACTCGGTTGGGAAAAGCACATGGCAAGACTCACTCAATAG
Source organism: Yersinia vastinensis (assembly GCF_044905075.1). Lineage (NCBI taxonomy): Bacteria > Pseudomonadati > Pseudomonadota > Gammaproteobacteria > Enterobacterales > Yersiniaceae > Yersinia > Yersinia vastinensis. Next base: position 364,096 of record NZ_CP173260.1, on the reverse strand, counting down.
CCTAAAACGCCGGGGATTAATGGTCAGTTTCGGTAATGCTTCAGGTCCGGTTACTGGGGTTGATCTTGCAATTCTGAACCAAAAAGGCGCGTTGTATGTGACCCGTCCCTCGCTGAATGCTTATGTCACTAATCGACAAGAGCTGGAAAGTGCCAGCCATGAGCTGTTTTCATTAATAGCCAGTGGTGCGATTAAGGTCGATGTCGCAAAAGCCCAGCAATTCCCTCTGCGAGATGCGCGCCGCGCCCATGAAATATTAGAAAGCCGCCAGACAACTGGCTCCAGTTTGCTGATCCCATAAACCACCGCCTCAGCAATATTGATAAAAAACAAAAGGCTCCGATAAGGAGCCTTTTGTTTTAACGCTTTCTTTGATGCACATGTAGGGGTATAGCAGAGTATTCTGTCAGAGGCATATTCACTTAGATGACATTGCCGTTTATACGGCTATTTTCACCTCTGGCAGGGATGAAAATGTGATACCAAATCGTATCGGCTAGCATCCTAGCAAGCTGATTCGGGAAAAAATACGTTTTCTCGACAATTGTCCTGACTAAACTTTCAGCCTGTGATCACTCCCGCAAGAAAACAAAATAATCAGTAACGTCTTACAACTGGTTTTTGCATTGAACGCCATATCCAGACAATGACCACCGCCAATATCAACCATGGCAATAACTTAATCATCATCACAAATAACCCACCTAGCATCATAAAAGCAGCGGCAACCATTAAAGCGGCGAATATGCCCAACAGAGAAACACCGGTCACCATCAGCATAATAAAAAAGCCGATCACAAAGAGAATTTCGAACATGGCTGGCTCCTTAATCATTGTTTGTTCCCATGCATAAAATCTATCCCCACCATACTTCAAGCTGCATGTGTGTTGGCGTCTCTCAATAATCCGCATCGCTTACCACGGTATGCTCATCGGGATTATCTCGCAGGCCGCCTTCCTGCAACTGAATTATGTTGGATACAAACAGAGGGTTTATTAGGAGTATTACAAGAAACGTGCCAACCTGAAAATAAGATTAACATATTGAATTTAAAGGGTATAAATAAAACACAACCTGCCAGAAAACTGGCAGGCGTGGTCAAATTGACTAACTTATAGTGGGATTTCCTACAACGAATTATGCTGTGGGCGGGTCACTAGAGCTAGCGCCTTTTCTACCACGGAAACATCAGCTCCGGGCTTATGCGCATTTTCACTCAAATAACGGCGCCACTGGCGCGCACCGGGGATCCCTTGGAAAATACCAAGGATATGCCGAGTGATATGGCCCAAATAAGCGCCACGCGACAGCTCCTGTTCAATATAAGGATAAAGCGCTTCTATAGCTTTAACACTGTCGACCACTGGTGCATTTGGATCAAACAGTTCGCGGTCCACTTGCGTTAAAATACTGGGGTTTTGATAGGCTTCACGCCCCATCATCACACCATCGAGATGCTTAAGATGGTCTTTAGCCTCAGCCAAGGTTTTGACACCGCCATTAATAGCGATAGTCAGTGCCGGAAAATCACGTTTAAGCTGATAAACCCGCTCATAATCCAGAGGAGGAACTTCGCGATTTTCTTTTGGGCTTAATCCTGAAAGCCAGGCTTTACGGGCATGGATCGTGAAAATATCACATTCACCACGTTCTGCGACAGTCTGCACGAATTCACACAAGAACTCGTAGCTATCTAATTCGTCAATCCCAATACGGGTTTTCACCGTGACAGGAATAGAAACCACATCACGCATGGCTTTAATACAATCAGCAACCAGATCTGACTCAGCCATTAGACAAGCGCCAAAACGCCCATTTTGTACCCGATCAGAAGGGCAGCCGACATTCAGATTAATTTCATTGTATCCACGAAGCTCCGCCAATTTAGCGCAATGTGCTAGCGCTTGTGGATCACTGCCCCCAAGCTGTAACGCGACGGGATGATCTTGCTCGCTATAAGCCAAATAGTCTGCTTTGCCATGGATAATCGCACCTGTAGTAACCATTTCGGTATAGAGCAACGTCTGCTTAGTTAACAAACGATGGAAATAGCGGCAATGGCGGTCTGTCCAATCGAGCATCGGCGCGACGGAAAAACGTTGTAGGGGGTATTTGGGCATATCTACCTGAGTGCTGGAAAAAGTCTGAGCTTCGTGCATTTACTGTGATTTCATCGGTTATTACTGCATCAATTACCCATTTTCCTTGCGCATTAAATACGCAAGACAAAGGGATGGAATGCGTGATTATACCATAGAACCTGACGATGACCGCGTGGGGGATAGCTGTGCTATAAAAAGGGATATTTTACTGTACGTTACCAAAATTGTGATACTCCACGGCTTCGCACTTTTTCATCTATCGGCGATTAACCGTAAATATGATAAAATCTGTTCCATTCAAACGCTGCGGGATGAAACCATGAACTCAACCAACCAGGAAAAGCTGCTTGCTCAGGCTGAGAGCCTGTGCCAACAACGTAACGTCCGGCTGACACCGCAACGTCTTGAAGTCTTACGCCTCATGGCGCAACAGCCCGGCGCAATCAGCGCTTATGATTTATTAGACTTGCTCCGTGTTTCCGAGCCGCAAGCTAAACCGCCAACGGTCTACCGCGCATTAGATTTTTTGCTCGAACAAGGGTTTATTCACCGAGTAGAGTCAGCTAACAGCTATGTGTTGTGCCATCATTTTGAAGAGCCAACTCATACCTCCGCACTCTTTATCTGTGATCGCTGCAAGATTGTGACTGAACGCCCGACTGTAGGTATTGAAGAAGCACTGGCACAGTTAGCAAAACAGTCTGGTTTTACATTGCGCCATAGCGTGGTGGAAGCCCATGGCTTATGCACTAAATGCGGGGAAGTTGAAGCATGTGAAAGCCACGATCATTGTGATCATGACCATTCTATTGTGATGAAAAAAAAATAAATATCTGGCGATAAGGGTCAGCCCGTTATCAATATAGTAATAATACAGTAATAGGTTGAATTAGAATATGCGTTAAAGAACACTGCCATGATAATAAATAGAAGCTACCACAGGACACTTCCTTGTGTCTTATCGATATTAGATTAGGACTAAATAGAATATTTTCATTATTAATATCACTATGTAATAACGTATATTCTATGAAATGAGAGACCCAATATAATTTATATCGACATCAATTAAATTCCTTTTTAAGGCTGTTACCAGCGGTATTTGCTGTGGTCTTCCCAAGCTTTCACTTCTTTCTCGGCTTGCTCTTTCTGATAGCCGTATTTCTCTTGGATCTTACCTACTAGTTGGTCGCGCTTACCTTCAATAACGGTTAGGTCATCGTCAGTCAGTTTGCCCCATTTCTCTTTAATTTTTCCTTTGAACTGCTTCCAGTTACCGTCAGCTTGATCTTTATTCATAATAACTCCGCTATCTTGGAATAAGTTAATTAGGTACGATAAACATTCTTTATAAAACCAATCTTTGCTTAAATTAGTCACTCACAGTCTTAATTTAAATTAAGCATGATTGTTTTATTTACCGTATAAATAACTATAGCAGAGGATATTAATAACTGAAGGAAAACCAATGTTACTGGTCGTAATGAGGACCATAATTGAATAACGAAACCATATTATATTCAGTTAAAACAGCAGGTAATCACGTATTATCGGATTGTTCTCAATATAAAGTGAATTAATAGAACAGAAGGTTATATGAACAATATACCCTCTAAGTAAAGAGGGTATACATCAACAACTAGAATCAGATCCAGTCGCCATTGCGGATGACACCAACGGCCAGTCCTTCAATAGTGAAACTTTGTTCACGCAAATCGACAATAATCGGCTGGAACTCGCTATTTTCAGGAAGAAGCTGCACGATATTACCTTGTTTTTTCAAGCGTTTTACTGTGACTTCATCGTCAATTCGCGCGACAACCACTTGTCCGTTACGCACATCTTGTGTTTTATGCACCGCCAGTAGGTCACCATCCAGAATACCGATATCTCTCATCGACATCCCATTAACCCGCAGTAGGAAATCTGCGCTTGGCTTAAACATGGAAGGATCGACTTTGTAGTGCCCTTCAATATGTTGCTGTGCCAGCAAGGGTTCACCTGCTGCAACTCGGCCAATCAACGGTAGGCCATCTTCTTCTTCCATCAGTAAACGAATACCGCGGGAAGCGCCAGAAACAATCTCAATAACACCCTTGCGGGCCAATGCTTTTAAATGCTCTTCAGCGGCGTTAGGAGAGCGGAATCCCAGACGCTGCGCAATTTCGGCACGGGTCGGCGGCATGCCAGTTTGCGATAGGTGATCGCGCACCAGGTCATAAACCTCTTGCTGTCTGGTCGTAAGTGCTTTCATTTCGCCCCCTGTTTGTTTATACAGTCTTGCTGTGAGTATATACAGGTAAGCCTGTATTGGGAACCAAAGAGTGAATAAAAACAGGGATTAATCACAGCTTATTTTTATTGTGTTGCTCACCGTGCCCAAAGCCACGATATTTCAGCCACGCAACTAGCCCACATGCTGCCAGAGCACCGTTATCCAGATAAAAAGCGCCAGCAGGATAGCGAGAAACACAGCGGCAGACCCCATATCTTTGGCACGGCCTGAAAGTTCATGGAATTCACTGCCGATGCGATCAACTACTGCTTCAATGGCACTATTAATGACTTCAATAATGATCACTAACGCGACACTGCCAATCAATAAAATGCGCGCTAAAGCATCTACATCTAGCCAGAAGGCCAGTATGATAGCGACGATGGCAGCTACTGATTCTTGGCGAAATGCGGCTTCGTTTTTCCAGGCAGCACTGAGGCCTTTCATCGAATAACCGGCCGCTTTATAGATTCGGGTAAGCCCTGTTGATTGATTCGCCATGTTTTATTGCCTTTATCTTAAGTTAATGATGATCTTTGCCGCTTTCTGTTGTCTTATCACCACAGATCTCAAAACCAGTTTCTGGTATCCTTGCGACGAATTGCTAACAAGAGGCTTCATGTAGTTATGTCAGGTTGGCGTAAAATATATTATAAGTTACTGAATTTACCACTTAAACTGTTGGTAAAAAGCAAGGTTATTCCGGCAGATCCTGTGACTGAGTTAGGGTTAGACCCTTCTCGTCCTATTCTGTACGTTTTGCCTTACAATTCTAAGGCTGATTTGCTGACTTTGCGAGCGCAGTGTCAGGCGCAGGATCTGCCCGACCCATTGATTCCATTGGAAATCGATGGCGTGCAACTGCCAAGTCATGTGTTTATCGATAATGGCCCTCGAGTCTTTCGTTATTACGCACCTAAGCAAGAGTCGGTCAAGCTGTTCCACGATTATCTAGATCTGCACCGCAATAATCCGGAGCTGGACATTCAAATGTTGCCGGTTTCCGTGATGTTTGGTCGTTCGCCAGGGCGTGAAGGCCATGGTACGCCGCATCTGCGTGTGCTGAATGGTGTGCAGAAATTCTTTGCCGTATTGTGGCTGGGCCGCGATAGCTTTGTGCGTTTCTCGACCACAGTTTCATTGCGCCGGATGGCCAGTGAGCATGGCACCGATAAGACGATAGCCCATAAGCTGGCGCGCGTGGCGCGGATGCACTTCTCCCGCCAACGTCTGGCCGCTGTCGGCCCGAGCTTGCCAGATCGCCAAGACCTCTTCAAAAAGCTGTTGGCTTCTAAGGCGATTGAAAAAGCCGTGGCAGATGAAGCACGTACCAAGAAAATCTCCCATGAGAAAGCGCAGCAAAATGCGATTACGCTGATGGAAGAGATCGCCGCAGACTTCTCTTATGAAGCCGTGCGTCTGTCTGACAGGGTATTGAGCTGGACGTGGAACCGTTTGTATCAGGGTATTAACGTCCATAATGCAGAGCGCGTACGCCAGTTAGCGCAAGATGGTCATGAGATAGTCTATGTGCCTTGCCATCGTAGCCATATGGATTACCTGCTGCTCTCTTACGTGCTTTATCATCAAGGGCTTGTACCGCCACATATTGCTGCCGGTATTAACCTTAACTTCTGGCCTGCCGGCCCGATTTTCCGCCGTTTGGGTGCATTCTTTATCCGTCGTACCTTCAAAGGCAACAAACTCTACTCAACTGTGTTCCGCGAATATCTGGGCGAATTATTCACCCGCGGCTATTCCGTAGAGTATTTTGTTGAAGGTGGGCGCTCACGAACCGGCCGCCTGCTAGAACCGAAAACCGGCACGCTGTCGATGACGATTCAAGCCATGTTACGTGGCGGTTCGCGGCCCATCACGCTGGTGCCAATTTATATTGGCTACGAGCATGTGATGGAAGTGGGTACTTACGCCAAAGAGCTGCGAGGAGCCACCAAAGAGAAAGAAAACCTGTTGCAGATGTTGCGTGGCCTGCGCAAGTTGCGCAATCTGGGTCAGGGCTATGTCAACTTTGGTGAGCCAATCCCGCTGACCACTTATCTAAACACCAATGTACCGCAATGGCGGGATGCGATTGACCCCATTGAAGCACAGCGCCCGAGCTGGCTGACTCCGGCAGTAAATGATTTGGCTGGCAAGATTATGGTCAGAATTAACAATGCTGCGGCAGCAAATGCCATGAACCTGTGTTCGACCGCATTGTTGGCTTCACGTCAGCGTTCACTAACCCGTGAGCAACTGTTGGAGCAACTTGAGTGCTACCTGCAACTGATGCGCAATGCGCCTTATGCGAAAGATGTCACGGTACCGGATAAAACACCGGAAGAGCTACTTAATCACGCCTTGAATATGAATAAGTTTGAGGTGGAGAAAGACAATATTGGTGACATTATCATCTTGCCACGGGAACAAGCCGTGCTGATGACTTACTATCGCAATAATATCCAGCACTTGCTGATGTTACCGTCACTGATCGCCAGTATGGTGATGTACCACCGCCGCATTACCCGCGCGGAATTATTGCGCCAAATCAGTATGATTTATCCGATGTTGAAAGCTGAACTATTCCTGCATTACAGCAAGGAGCAGTTGCCACAAACCTTGGATACATTGATAGATGAACTGGCTCGCCAGCAGCTGATTTGCGATAAAGGGGATGAATTGGTGCTGAACCCAGCCCGTATTCGCCCTCTGCAATTACTGGCCGCTGGTGTGCGTGAAACCTTGCAACGCTACGCAATCACACTGTCATTACTCAGTGCTAACCCAAGTATCAACCGTGGTGCATTGGAAAAAGAAAGCCGGATTATGGCGCAGCGTTTGTCTGTATTGCATGGGATTAACGCACCTGAATTCTTCGATAAAGCCGTGTTCTCGACACTGGTCGGCACCTTGCGAGAGGAAGGCTACATCAGCGACAGCGGTGATGCCATTCAGGAACATACGCTGGAAGTTTACAATATGCTGAGTGCGTTGATGACGCCGGAAGTGAAGCTGACAATCGAAAGCGTCAGTATGCCGGCGGAAACCAACAATCAGTTACCCGCCCCTGAGGCCGAGGATGAATCGGAAGATTAATCCTGTAAGAGAAAAATGAAGAACAGAATGGCCGGATTTATCATCTGGCCATTTTTTATATGTAACTCACCAAAATGCCGAGAAACAGCACCAGCCCCACATAATTATTATTCAGGAAAGCACGGAAGCAAGGATCGCGTTCACGCTGGGCAATCATCTTCTGTTGATGAACAAACAGCGCTCCTGCCAGCAAAACTGACCAATAAAATGCGCCCCCCAAATTCATCAACCAGCCAATAGTGACCATTAAAATCAACGTGGCCAATTGCAGCAACCCGATGATTAATTTATCGCGCTGACCAAATAAAATGGCTGTGGATTTAACACCAATTTTCAGGTCATCATCACGATCCACCATGGCATATTGCGTGTCATAAGCGACCGTCCAGCAAATATTAGCGAGCAAAAGTAGCCAGCATACCAACGGCAAACTCTCACTCACGGCGGCAAAACCCATAGGGATTGACCAACCAAATGCGGCCCCCAGTACTACCTGCGGCAAGTGAGTGACCCGTTTCATAAAGGGATATACCCAAGCCAAAGCCAGTGCAGCCAGCGATAGCCAGATGGTCATGCTATTGAGTGTTAATACCAAACCAAATGACATCAGCACCAATACGACAAACAGGATTTTACTTTCTTTCTCGCTGATAAGCCCGCTTGGCAAGGGCCGAGATGCCGTGCGTTTCACAAAGCCATCAATATGTCTGTCAGCATAATCATTGACGACACAACCGGCAGCGCGCATAAAAAAGACACCCAAGACAAAGACAATCAGTATGTGGATATCGGGAATACCGTTCCCTGCCAACCACAATGCCCATAGCGTCGGCCACAACAGTAATAGTGAACCAATGGGTTTATCAATGCGCATCAAACGGCAATAGGCCAACCATTTGCTCTGAACTGTACTTCCCTTCAATTTATCAATCTCCAAAATCTCACCACCACATCAAACCGCCGAAACCTAATGTCCCCGCGCGCTTTCCCATTTCGGGTGTGCTGGCTACGTTCCTCAAGCATAAAGTGGCGAGGCAGGTAAAAATACCTCTGTTAATAACAATGGCTTACCAGATAAGCGGAGCAAAGAACGGCGCGCCCAAAGGGTATCTTGCCGCCCTACTTGAATATAATCCCGAGTCAAATTGTCGCCACCAAATAGATAACGACCCAGGGGTAAGGTCCCTAAATCCACCAGCGCCCTATCCGGGCCAGACAATGTTTCCTCAGGGATGACGGTACGGCCAAGCAGCCATGGTTCATTATCACCACACAGGACAATTTCTCGCAGCCAATAACGTTCACTAGCCGGCAGATGTTCGGCATCTTCTCCCAACTCATTACGCGTGATAAAGCATTCTCGCTGCGGTTCGACATGAACCCGCTGACAATGTTGCTCAAAACGCCGCGTCATCGACCCCAACTCCATCAGCCAGTCAGCGATATCAGCAGGAAGAGCTGGGTGCTCAATGGCACACCATTGGATAGGTTTCAAAATTGATGCATCGCCGGTCAACATACGGCTCGCTCCCTGCCGAGGAGAAAATTTCCATCCTCGCAATTAGTGTTTGATAGTCAGTAAATAGGCCGTCATTGTAGCGCAGAATGGGTAGTGAGCGACATCAGGTTACTTTTTTTATTACGTCCCACAACATTCCGCCATAGCTTAATTTTTTTTATATTCTTCAATATGCTCAAGTATGTTGTTAACCCTCATATTAACGCCCCAGAATTGCCTGTCACTATTGAGTTCTCTTGCTGAGTAATATCCATCATAGGCATTATCGAAATCGATAGGGTAAAAGGTGTTGGTTTTTTCATCATACAAGACATTATTAAAATTCAGGTCTTCATGGATGATATTGTAATACCCTAAATCGTCCATCATGCTCAGAAATCGCTCCTTCGCATTAGGTAGGAAAGTAGGACTATCAATCTCTATCAGCACTTTCCCCGGCACTCTGTACATTCGGATATGATATTGATTTTTATTAATAATCAACTCAGCAGAACCTTCCCCATAGTATCGATTGAAAAACTCAACCTCTTTCATATGAACCTCAGTGATAAGCACCCTGCTTTGTGTTTTTAATTTCTTTATGACAAAGTCTGGGTTATTCGCATCAAGGTAGACATCCCCGGATCCTCCGCTGCCAATCTTTTTACCTAATTTAACTTCAGGGTTAAATTCGGGGCGTAAAGCTCGTGATTGGAATGGCCCGCCTCCCAGCAACTTGCCCGGTTTAATAAATTGAGGGCCTTGCTTTAGGACCAGCCCCACGTCTTGACCGGTTGACAAGTCCACTTCCCAATATGCTCCGCTCCCTCCCTGTCTGACCCAAGCCTCACGCACGCCCTCCAAGACAGTGTGGTCTTTGAGTTCAACTCGTTGCACGCTAATCTGTGTTCCATGTCCGTTTTCTATTGACTGCCATGCCAGTTCACCCGTTTCTTCAGGTACATTAACGCCCACCCTAGGCTCTTTTATCACGTTGGTTTGATGCGCAATGGCTTCTTCCATTTCAGCCGACAGTGTGGGCGATAGAAGAGAGTCAGCACCCCGAGGGAGATTTTCCACCATCGTTACCCCACGCTCCATTCCTCTAAGCAAATTAACCTCCATCACCATGGCTGTCATACCTGCCGCCATATTCTCCTTTTCATTACGGTAGCGCGGCCCCTCAACTCTGGCGATAGTACACATTGGGTTAGGCAGTGGTAGCTTACACACCCAGTGACTCTCCAATTTTGTCCAAGCATGCCCCCAGAAACGTGTATTCTCTGATTCTGGCTGATAGGCCTGCGCAAAGTCGTCTATTTTATGTTGTAGCACCGTGCCCTGTGGCCGCTGACCATTATCAATCAGCGCCTCAATCGCCTTCGCTCGGATTGCTGGATGAGCTTTGATTTGTGCGTAATACGCCGTTTTTTTTGCATCTAACGTATCAAAAACATTAATCGGCCTGCCATTGTTGCCGAGCATCGACATATTGGCCACAAAGCGATTACTGGCATTCCGACGTCGTTTAAATTCGCCCAAAGGTGAGTCGAATTCTTTCTGTGGCAAGCCAAACTGAGGATCCTGACGGTAGGTATATTGTCTGGGAATATCGATGTTCCTGACGCCTTTTTCTTTCAAAATGGCTTTTATCGCCTGATTTTCATTAAATACCGCCGGGGGATGGCGATAAGCCAAGCGCGTATCAAGATAATCGAGTTGCCGCACTATTTTTTCGCGTTCGGTTTTATAAAGTCGGTGCTGGGCGAGCGGGTAGAGTGAAGGCTGATGGCGCTCTATACTTTGCCTCACCGCGTTGAGGTCCAACACAAACCGCTCTTCTTCCACATCAATGGCTGCATCGCCCGTAATATATCCAGCTAATTGTTTTAGTCGATTAATGGTACTTTGTGCGGCCTCAGGGAGACTAGGTACATCCATTGACTCGGCAATACGGCTGAAAGCGCTGGCCATTTGTTTGATAGTCAGCGCTTCGGCCCCATTAGATTGACTGAAATGGGACAAGAAGATCACCGTCGGGCTGTACCCCACACCCCCTGTTTGTTGTAATTTTTTTTCTTCTTCGAACAATAAGTTATAGAGCTGCTCAGTATCTTTGCCATCCAATTCATCGAGGGCCTTGCCCTGTAACCGGTAATATAGGTTGAATGTCGCTTTGAGTGAAAATGCCAAGCTACCGACCGGATACTGGAGATCAAGAAATTGCGTGAAATCCTGCTGACTACAAACATCAAACCCAACCACACTGCATCCGGCTAGAATCATCTCCGCGAGTTGTTCGGTGAGATAACTCCCTTGGGCATTTTTAGGTGCAAATCCATTGGCCAGATAAGCCTCATCCGATTGCACTACCGCAGGAATAGCTGTCATTCCCTCATGGAGCACCCTTAATGCTTTCATCGCACGGAAAACCGGCTGTTCCGGGTCATCCAGCTGCGCTATCCCCCAATGAGATAATTCTGTCGCGGAAATATCCGCTATGTCGCCGTAGCGATGCCTATAATGGGAATAGTTATAAAGTATTGCTGCCTGAACTCGGATGACGCCATGTTCAGGACGATAAATGGCGGCAGATAATTCGGCTAATGTCGCGGGCTTCGCTTGATGTAACCACCAAGCCAGCTTCAACGCTGCGAAAGGGGTCAGTTTTTCTTCTGTTGATAGCATCAGCCCTTTTTGAGATAACGCAAAAAGCACATCCCGCGCCAGACTGATAATTCGGGCTTTTTCATAGCCTTGAGCGGGGGTTAATTCAGGCCTTAGGTGTAATAGTCCATCAAGCCCCTGCACATGCTCGATACCTTCTACATCATAAAGTTGCAGGTAAAGATCCACAATTCGGCCCACGCGCGCATCACTGATATCAGGAAATTGCTGTACCCACCGTCTTTGATCCCATGTTCTGGCACTGTCGATTAACTGCATGGCCTGACGAAACACCGGTTCTGAAGCCGAACGGACATTGGGCAACTCTTCAGCCAGCTTATCCAGCAGCCAATGATCCTTTGCCGTCACCTTTATGGGGAGCCGCTGATTTTTTCGGATATTAATCTGTGGACTGGAGATAGAGGGGGGGGTTAAGGGACGATGTGAATAGTCTTCTTCAGCAAACAGTGCCGATCCTGGCAGCATCGCCATCCATAAACAAAGTTGGGGCTTTTTCAACATCAATCAAATCCTTTAATTGATTAGCTGAACAATAAAGAGCTTGTAGACACGGCTCTTCGGCATCTCGTCCAAGATACCGCTGCCAGTTGTATTCCCCGTCTCGTAGAGTCTTATTTATCTTTTACATCCCTCGCCAAGAAAAAAGGTGCGCCGAGGCGCACCAATCATCCAGCCATATTCGGCAGTGCCGGGATTTACCCCTTGCCTTTTACACTACCAATAAAGGTTTTTCGGGCTGAAGTTGAGCCCAAATGTTCCGCTTCGTTCAACAATTTCAGCGCCTTATCGACATCACCGGATTTCACCGCATCTTTAATCGCTTGGTTGAAGTAGTTTTCCGTCTCACTCAGCATTGGCTCAGTCGCTTTTGCTGGTGCAGGTGCCGCTACCGCAGCAGGTTGCGCGGCGCTACCCACAACAACAGGTGCCGGTTGCGGTGTTGACTGAATTAAGCCAATCATCACGTTGCCCATGCCCTGCTCGGCAGTGACTTTAATTTTCAAGTTACCCGTCGGGGTATGTTTCGCTATTGGGTCCGGGATATTTGGCACAGCATTACCTACGCCCATGGCATAAGCCTTGGCCGGGTCCAACAGTGTGGTGGTTTTTGCCAAATCTTCACGTGTGGTATAAACCAGCAGATAAATTTGTTTTTGGCCCAATGCTGGGGTCAATTTCATCACCCCTTGCAGCCGATCATTGACCATGATGCCCGCTTTTTCATAAGTGAAATAGCTAGAGGGGTAATAAGCGGCCGGGCGCATTTGTTCGTCTAGCACCAATACGCTAGGAGCAAACAGTTCGTTATCAGTCACTAAACTACTGAGCGTGATTTCCATTGAGCCACGGTCAGCAGGCAGGGCAAAGGCAGCAACTGCGCCTTCAATATTCCCTTGAGAGATTTGTGGGCTGGCTGCAGTCAGTTTAACGTCCTGCGTCGCCGGTGGGACTAATGGCTGCCACGGCAACTGCTGTAATGTGGCGGTGTTGATAGTGGGTGCGATAGACACATTCGCCGGAGAAACCGTTGATGCAGCAAGGGCGGTCAGAGGAGTAGTTACCCCCAGAGCCAATGCCAGACAGAGTGTCAGCAGATTCTTTTTCATTGTTATACCCTCATACATTGAGCGTCAGCGCTAACTGTGCACAGGCAAGGTCGGCATAGTTAACCAATTCGTCTTGTTAGTCAGCAGAATGCGGACCGCAGCCCGCACACCGATAAAACCGTTATTGAGCAAACATGACAGCCGCCCATGGGCGGCTGAAGAGTGCTGTTACCACCAAGCTTCGAATTGCGCACCGAAAGTCACTTCATTGCTCTTACCACGGCTATCTGTTCCGATGGTGCCGTTCTGTGCCATACCGATGTCAGAGCCGTCTTTCACATAGCCCCACTTCTCATCCCAGTTAGCATAAGTTGCGAAGACACGAATTGCCGGACGAGACCAAATGCTATCGCCTGCCTGCCATTGTTGTGCCAATGTCAGTTTGTACTGACCATTACGGTCACCAGTACGTTGTGATTTAACATTGTCGTAGCCCGCTTCTACCAAAGTACTCATGATATTGGTCCATTTGTACATCGGACGGACGCCCACACTGTACCAAGTGGTGCCGTTGTTGTTGTCCCAGTCAGTATCCTGATACAAACCGACGTACATCAGATCCCACTTCTCAGCCAGGTTGATAGCACCGTGGTCAATAACACGCAGCATGTGACCATTGTTATCTACTTTGGTCCCTTGTGAATGGCCGCTGTTATAAGAGGTCATAGAGTCGGTGGCATACTGAACAACAAATTTGTTGAAGCCACCCATCATGCTTTGAGTATGTTCAGCCGTCAGCATCACACCATCTTTAGAAGCATTTGGCGCTAACGCGTAATCGTCCTCAGGGTTGGCGCGACCATAGTCCACACCAAACTCCAGTGTACCGCCTGGGTTCGTTTCCAAACCGGCTAAACGGATATCGTACACATCGTTGACAGTGTGATCGGCATCTTTGCGTTGATTGTCAATCCAAGCACTTGAACCGCCCGCTTCAGAGTTACGCGTTGCGGCAAGAGATAATTTACCAAAGCCCAAATCGATCATTTCGACACCCGCACCTGGGCCAGAAATGTCCCAGTAGTAGAAGTCGATCATATGAACGTCATGACGTTGGTAGAAACGTTTACCTGCCCACATGGTGGAACCTGGCAGCCATTCAACCAAATTTTTACCCTGCACGTTCGCTTCACGGAAAGCCGGTGACGTGGATTCCCAGTCATCACGTTGTGAAACGGAATACGCTACGTTGGTATCTAAGTAGAAGCTCTTATCGCCTTCTTTCCACAGCTCTTGGCCTAACTTAATTTCCGCATAAGTTTCACACTCATTACCCAGACGGTATTTACTTTGAGCACCGGTTGTTTTGAAACATTGTTGCTCGCCACCACTTCCTGTCCAGCCGATACCAGAACGTGCATACCCGTGGAAATCGACAGCCATAGCTTGAGTGGAAAGGACACCAGCGGCAACAGCCAGTGCTATCGGTAACTTGCGCAGAGTAGTCATCAGTAATCTCCTGTTATATTTGCCTATCGGCATGCGTGCTTTACATTTTCCGAAACTCGGCGTCGCGGTAACTAAACGCCCAGCTCTTGGTACAGCCGCTTACACGCCGTGCCATCTTCACGGAACAGATGGCAGCGATATGGCGGCAGACCGATGGCGAATGTTGCACCTTCTTCTACCAGCACCACGTCGTTCTGGCGGTAAACCAGGTTTTGACGTATTGCCGGGATTTGGATGTGAATTTGAGTCTCATTACCCAGTTGCTCTACCACCTGAATCTCGCCTTCCAGCGTGACTTCAGAGGCACTGCTTGGCAGCAGATGTTCCGGGCGAATACCCAAAGACAGATTTGCACCAACCTGAACCCGAGTCCCTTCCACCGGTAACCACACTAACTGGCGATTTGGCAGCTCTATCTGTACTTGGCTCGGTTCAACGGCGGTCACTTTAACCGGTAAAAAATTCATTTTTGGCGAGCCGATAAAGCCCGCGACAAAGCGGTTTGCGGGGTAGTGATACAGTTCCAGTGGCTTGCCGACTTGCGCCACATTGCCTGCATCCAACACCACAATTTTGTCGGCCAAGGTCATGGCTTCGACCTGATCGTGGGTGACGTAAATCATGGTGCGTTCCAGACGCTTATGGAGCCGCGATATCTCGATACGCATCTGTACGCGCAGTGCCGCATCTAGGTTAGAAAGCGGTTCATCGAGCAAAAACACATCTGGCTCTGCGACCAAGGTACGGCCAATCGCAACACGCTGACGTTGACCACCAGATAACGCCTTTGGTCGCCGTTCTAACAGGTGAGCCAGTTGCAGTACTTCAGCTACCTGATTCACCCGTTGGTTAATTTCCGCTTTCTTCACACCGGCCAACTTCAGACCGAAGGACATGTTCTCTGCCACGGAAAGGTGGGGATACAGTGCATATGACTGAAACACCATGCCGATCCCGCGTTCAGACGGCGGCACTTCATTCATCCGCTTACCGCCAATCAACAACTCACCTGAGGTAATATCCTCAAGGCCGGCAATCATCCGCAGTAGCGTTGACTTTCCACACCCAGATGGGCCGACAAACACCACAAATTCACCATCATCGATTTCCAAATTGATATCTTTGGAAATCACAGCCTCACCAAAGGCTTTATAAACGCCCTTCAGCGTTACATTAGCCATGTGTTACTCCTTTGCTTACGCAAACAACTTTTCATATGAACCTGACTGAAGAAAAATGGCGGAAGCAAATTCCGGCATGACCCATCGATTACTCCCAGTCCCCTGATGACTCTCTTGCTGCGCGTCGTACCGCCATGCATTCGCAAGGTTGCCCCGGACGACGTCGCGGCCTGAGTATAGGGCTGCGCGTTGGTTAACGCTTCAACGCCTTAATCTGGCTGGGTAATAATTAACCGAACAACACCCTTTTATTGCTAATGCTGCTTCAATGCTGCTGATGCTGTTTCAGTGGTGCTTTTCAATGACGGTGATAGTGCGGGAGTGACACTATTAGGTAATCATCCGTAACAAAGTTTTTCATGGGGGAGGAGATAGGAGGATGAGGGAACGACCAACACAGGGAGAAGTTCCACTGTAAATACAAATACGTGATCTGGCCTGCAAATTTCGACCTGCATTATCGTGCCTGACACCACAGAATAGGCAGCAGTGTTAACTCGGTCACAATAACCTACGGGGGGGCGTAGAGAGGGGGAGGATGATGGGGTATCCCGTTGTGACTCAATATGGCAACGTAAAAATCAGTACCCACAAAATTGGATAAAAGGATTGGATTATGACTAGCAGCTTCACAAAATCCGGCATTGGTAAGACCGCACGTGTTTTGGCCCTTTCAGCGTTGACCACGCTGGTGCTCTCTTCCTCTGCTTTTGCCAAAATTGAAGAAGGCAAACTGGTTATCTGGATCAATGGTGATAAAGGCTATAACGGGCTGGCGGAAGTCGGTAAGAAATTTGAAAAAGACACCGGCATTAAAGTCACTATCGAGCATCCAGATAAACTGGAAGAAAAATTCCCGCAAGTGGCGGCAACCGGTGATGGTCCAGACATTATCTTCTGGGCGCATGACCGCTTTGGCGGCTATGCTCAATCGGGCTTATTGGCTGAAATCAGTCCATCAAAAGCTTTCCAGGAAAAACTGTTCCCGTTCACATGGGATGCTGTTCGCTTTAATGGCAAGTTGATTGGCTATCCGGTGGCGGTCGAAGCACTGTCTCTGATTTATAACAAAGACCTACTGAAAGAAGCACCGAAGACTTGGGAAGAAATTCCAGCACTGGATAAAACTCTGCGTGCCAATGGCAAAAGCGCCATCATGTGGAACCTGCAAGAACCCTACTTCACTTGGCCTGTTATCGCCGCAGATGGCGGTTATGCCTTCAAATTCGAAAACGGTGTTTATGATGTGAAAAACGTCGGCGTGAACAATGCCGGTGCGCAAGCGGGTCTACAATTTATTGTCGATCTGGTGAAAAACAAACACATCAATGCTGATACCGATTATTCCATCGCAGAAGCTGCCTTTAACAAAGGCGAAACGGCGATGACTATCAATGGTCCGTGGGCATGGAGCAATATTGATAAGAGCAAAATCAATTATGGCGTGACCCTGCTGCCAACCTTCCATGGCCATCCGTCTAAACCGTTCGTTGGGGTACTGACTGCCGGTATTAACGCCGCTAGTCCAAACAAAGAACTGGCGACCGAGTTTTTGGAAAACTACCTGCTGACCGATCAAGGTCTGGCTGAAGTGAATAAAGACAAGCCTCTGGGCGCAGTTGCACTGAAATCTTACCAAGAGCAACTGGCAAAAGATCCACGTATTGCGGCAACCATGGAAAACGCCACCAATGGTGAAATCATGCCAAATATTCCACAAATGGCCGCCTTCTGGTACGCAACCCGCAGTGCGGTGCTGAATGCCATCAGTGGTCGTCAAACTGTGGAAGCCGCGCTGAACGACGCAGCAGCACGTATCGTCAAATAATAGATTTACCTGCTAAGGGGCGCGGTTCGCCGTGCCCTGACCAATTTATAGCCATGCAGCAATCATTCTCAAAGCACGAAACGTATACAAAAGGGACCATTATGCAGTTATCCCACACCGAATTCCAAAGTCGTAAAAAGAAGATTGCCTGGTGGCAAAGTGATGCACTTAAATGGCTGATTATCGGCGCATTAAGTCTATTCACCTGCTATTTGATCATGTTGATGTATGCTCAGGGTGAATATCTTTTTGCCATCGTGACGCTGATTCTGGTGAGTCTGGGGCTGTATGTTTTTGCCAATCGCCGTGCTTATGCCTGGCGCTATGTGTATCCCGGTGTTGCAGGGATGGGGCTGTTTGTTCTGTTCCCCTTGATTTGCACCATCGCAATTGCTTTTACCAACTACAGCAGTACCAACCAATTAACCTTTGAACGCGCCCAATCCGTCTTACTGGACAGACAATTCCAGACCGGTAAAACTTTTTCCTTTGGTCTGTACCCCAGTGATGATCAATGGCGCTTACAGCTCACCGCACCGGAGGCTAATACTCTACTGATTTCAGAGCCTTTCAGCCTCAATGATGTGGCGGGACAAAAGATAAATGTCGTGCCGACTAACACGGAACAGACCGGTGAGCGAGCCTCACTGCGTATCATTACCCAAAATCGTCAGGCACTGAGCGGTCTGGTCGCCATCCTGCCCAATGGTGGTGAGTTGCGCATGAGTTCACTGCGCCAATTCGCCGAAACCAGCCCTCTTTATAAACTGGGCGACGATGGCAATGAATTAATTAATAAGCAAACTGGCGTCATTTATCGGCCAAACCTTGATGTTGGTTTTTATCAGGCTGTTAATGCTAATGGCCAGTGGGAAAATGAGAAACTCAGCCCCGGCTTTACTATTACTATCGGCTGGAAAAACTTCCTGCGCGTACTGCAAGACGAGGGTATCCAGAAACCGTTTGTCTCCATCTTTATTTGGACCATCATCTTCTCCGTCATGAGCGTCATTCTGACGGTGGCTGTTGGTATGGTATTGGCCTGCGTGGTGCAATGGGATGCACTGAAAGGTAAAGCTATCTATCGGGTACTGCTGATTCTGCCTTATGCCGTGCCATCGTTTATCTCGATATTGATTTTCAAAGGATTATTTAACCAAAGTTTTGGCGAAATCAACTTGATGCTCAATCAGCTATTTGGCATCAAACCTGAGTGGTTCAGTGATCCTCTTACCGCCAAAAGCATGATTTTGATTGTGAATACGTGGCTCGGCTACCCCTACATGATGATTTTGTGCATGGGGCTACTGAAAGCCATTCCAGATGATTTATATGAAGCATCAGCGATGGATGGCGCAGGACCATTCCAGAACTTTTTCCGTATTACGTTCCCACTACTGATTAAGCCACTGACGCCGTTAATGATTGCCAGTTTTGCTTTTAACTTTAATAACTTCGTATTGATTCAGTTATTGACCCGAGGCGGCCCGGATATGATTGGCACCAGCACCCCTGCGGGATATACCGATTTACTGGTCAACTACACCTACCGTGTCGCCTTTGAAGGGGGCGGTGGGCAAGACTTTGGCTTGGCAGCAGCCATTGCCACACTGATTTTCATTCTGGTAGGCGCACTCGCGATACTGAATTTGAAAGCCAGCAAAATGAATTTTGATTAAGGAGGAGATGCAGATGGCCATGGTTCAACCTAAATCCCAGCGTTTGCGTCTATTGGGCACTCATTTTTTGATGTTGTGTTTTATCGCGCTGATTATGTTCCCGCTGCTAATGGTCATTACCATTTCGCTGCGGCCCGGTAACTTCGCCACCGGTAGCCTTATTCCAGATCAAATATCCTGGGAGCATTGGAGGCTGGCACTGGGCATGAGTGTGACGCATGCCGATGGCTCAGTAACACCGCCGCCATTCCCGGTGATGTTGTGGTTATGGAACTCAATTAAAATCGCGGTGATCACTGCCATTGGTATTGTTTCGCTGTCCACAACGTGTGCTTACGCCTTTGCCCGCATGCGTTTTCGTGGCAAAAATACTTTGCTGAAAGGGATGCTGATTTTCCAGATGTTCCCTGCGGTGCTATCACTGGTGGCACTCTACGCGTTGTTCGACCGTCTTGGACAATATATGCCGTTTATTGGCTTAAACACCCATGGCGGGGTGATTTTTGCCTACATGGGCGGAATTGCGCTGCACGTCTGGACCATCAAAGGCTATTTCGAAACCATTGATAACTCACTGGAAGAAGCCGCCGCCTTGGACGGAGCCACCCCATGGCAAGCGTTCAGATTGGTGTTATTGCCGCTGTCGGTGCCTATTTTAGCCGTCGTATTTATTCTGTCGTTTATTGCTGCCATCACCGAAGTGCCAGTCGCCTCATTGTTATTGCGCGATGTGGAAAGCTACACCCTCGCCGTCGGTATGCAACAGTATCTGAACCCGCAAAACTACCTGTGGGGTGATTTTGCCGCAGCAGCCGTGCTGTCTGCGATCCCTATCACCACGGTCTTCTTGCTGGCACAACGCTGGTTGGTGGGAGGCTTAACGGCCGGTGGTGTGAAAGGCTAACGATTTCTCGTTCGTTTATGTCGTTGATATTGATTATGCCGCTGCTCTACTTGCTGTATTTTCCCTCTGGTACTGTGTCTTTAGGGCGGCCTTAATGGCCGCCATTTTTCTTTCTAAACTACCGCATTATTCGCGTTTTAACCTTTCGGTATTGGCTAAGTACAAAGTCACCACCAGCAACAAGATAGATGCGGAATAGATCAAGGTATCAATTGGATTTTCATGATCTACAATAATCAGTCGGATAATCGCGGTGATCCCGATATAGATAAAATAGCGTAACGGGAAGTGATAACCTGACTCAAAGTACTTAACAATCAAGGCAATAAATTCGAAATACAGAAAATAAATCACAATGCCTTCAATCAGCATGTAGGAAGACGTTTCCTGATTATTCACGAATAACACCTGCCCCAAATGGATGGTTTCTTTTACCAGAAAGACCACCAAGATAGCCGCTAATATAATCAATCCCACATTCAATAAACGCTGCAGATTTTTAGCGACCCACTGAGAACGTGAATTTTTGGCCATAAATACCCCATAAAAAGTAGGTGAAACAGCCCGAGACTAGCACAGCAATGCTGCGGTCGAACCCAAAAAAAGCCCCTTACTAAAAGTAAGAGGCTAATAAGCACGGATCAAGGAGCTTAAGCGCGTAAGCTTAGCGCCAGTTCTTGAAACGGTTAATCAACGCATTGGTTGAACTGTCATGGCTGGTCACGGCTTTGTCATCCGCCAACTCTGGCAAGATACGGTTAGCCAGCTGTTTACCCAGCTCAACACCCCATTGGTCGAAGGTGTAGATATTCAGGATAATCCCTTGCGTGAAGATTTTGTGCTCATACAGCGCAATCAAGGCACCTAGGCTGAACGGGGTAATTTCGCGCAGCAAGATGGAGTTGGTTGGGCGATTACCTTCGAATACTTTAAACGGCGCAACGTGAGCCACTTGCTCAGGGGTTTTACCCGCCGCGGCAAATTCAGCTTCCACTTCTGCCAGTGACTTACCAAAGGCCAGCGCTTCAGTTTGAGCGAAAAAGTTCGACAACAGTTTCGCGTGGTGATCGCTCAACGGGTTATGACTAATTGCAGGAGCAATAAAGTCACAAGGAACCAATTTTGTCCCCTGATGAATCAACTGATAGAACGCATGCTGCCCGTTGGTGCCAGGCTCACCCCAAATGATCGGGCCAGTTTGGTAATCAACAGGATTACCGTTGCGATCAACATATTTACCGTTGGACTCCATGTTGCCCTGCTGGAAGTAAGCGGGGAAACGGTGCATATATTGGTCATAAGGCAGGATAGCTTCGGTTTCGGCACCAAAGAAGTTGTTGTACCAAATACCAATCAATGCCAATAGGATAGGCAGGTTCTGCTCCGCCGGAGTATTAGCAAAGTGTTTATCCATGGCATGCGCGCCACTGAGCAACTGCTCGAAATGCTCAAAGCCAACAGACAGTGCGATAGACAAACCAATAGCTGACCACAGGGAGTAGCGGCCACCGACCCAATCCCAGAACTCAAACATATTGTCGGTATCAATACCAAACTCGCCCACTGCTTTCGCATTGGTCGACAGCGCCGCAAAGTGTTTAGCCACATGAGCGGGATCTTGTGCCGTCGCCAAGAACCAATCACGCGCACTGTGGGCGTTGGTCATGGTTTCTTGGGTCGTAAAGGTTTTTGAGGCGACCAGAACCAGCGTGGTCTCTGGATTCAATGATTTCAACGCTTCAGCAATATGGGTGCCGTCAACGTTAGAAACAAAATGCATATTCAGATGGTTTTTATAAGGACGCAGTGCTTCGGTCACCATGTAAGGGCCGAGGTCTGAACCGCCGATACCGATATTCACAACATCTGTAATCGCTTTGCCGGTATAGCCTTTCCAGTCACCGCTGATTACGCGGTCGCAGAACTGTTTCATTTTGGCCAGTACCGCATTCACTTCTGGCATCACATCTTTGCCATCGACCACAATTGGCGTGTTACTGCGGTTACGTAAAGCAATATGTAACACTGCGCGGTCTTCGGTACGGTTGATTTTTTCACCGGAGAACATGGATTTGATCGCGCCTGCCAGGAAGGTTTCTTTGGCTAGAGCTTGCAGTTTTTCCATGGTTTCGCTGGTGATGCGGTTTTTAGAAAAATCCACCAGCATTTGATCATCAAAAGTCGCGGAGAACTTGTCAAAACGCTGATCGTCCTTGGCAAACAGACTGCTGATGGTGACGTCTTTCATCTGTTCAAAGTGTTGCTGTAACGCTTTCCAGGCAGCGGTTTGACTAGGATTAATATTTTTCATAGCGGCGCTCTTCTAGGCTTAAGGATTAATGAAACGAATACATTGATTGTATCCTGTTACCCTGTGATTGAGATCTCTTTTCTTGCGATAGGTGATATCTCTCGAAACAACCTTTGATCTGCTTCCTGTTTTCCTTCCTTTCCTTTATTTGCGGCCCTTCCAATGGGGAAAATGCCAGAATGTCAGCCGATATCCAGTTAAATTAGTTATATGAAGTGACAATTTATTAAATATGAAAATACCTCATGGTCATATCGTTGACAGAAAGCCGATAACCCGTTATTCCTAAAGGCCTACTTGCGCACCCGGTGCGTAAGCCAGAAGAGGTGCGTCGCCCAGGTAAAGTGTCGGAGGAGCCGTGATCCGCAGAAGACATTCGAGGGGGAGCGACGCCGAGACACGCTGATTTCGGCCATCAACGTGTCGACTGCAGGGGCTGAATCCCCTGGGTTGTCACCAGTGCCGTTCTTTTAGGGCGGTCAACAAGGTGGAGCGCTTCTGGGTGTAACGTAGTGTTGTTTCTACGCCTGCCCCCTGACTTACCGCTCTTCCCTTGTGCCAAGGCTAATACCGATGACCACCCAAAGATGGCATCCCTGACACGAGGTTTTTTACATGATTCAAGTAGCATCCCAGCAGAGCCGCAACGCGCCTTCCCCGACTGTCGTCGCCAAATTTGGCGGCACTAGCGTGGCAGACTTTGAAGCCATGAGTCGCAGCGCTGATGTGGTTTTATCGAACCCGGACGTTCGTTTGGTCATTCTGTCAGCTTCAGCTGGCATTACCAATCTGTTGGTCGCCCTAGCCGAGGGTTGCGAATTAGAAATACGCAACCAGCACTTAGATGCCATTCGCCGCATCCAATACAATATTCTCGCTAAATTGTCCGATCCGGTGGTTATCCGCGAAGAAATTGATCGCATGCTGGAGAACATTGCCATGTTGTCTGAAGCCGCCAGTTTGGCGACTTCCGCAGCCCTGACGGATGAATTGGTCAGCCACGGCGAATTGATGTCAACCTTGCTATTTGTCGAACTGCTGCGTCAGCGCCAAGTGGCGGTGGAATGGTTTGATGTCCGTAAAATTATGCGCACTAATGACCGTTTTGGCCGAGCCGAGCCAGATACCCTCGCCTTATCTGAACTGGCCCAAACTCAGTTAGCACCGCGCATCCAGCATGCCATTGTGATAACACAAGGTTTTATCGGCAGTGAAAGCAAAGGCCGCACGACAACTTTGGGCCGTGGTGGCAGTGATTACACCGCAGCCCTACTGGGTGAAGCTCTTAATGTCAGCCGCATTGATATCTGGACAGATGTTCCGGGTATTTACACCACGGACCCACGGGTCGTTCCGGGTGCAAAACGTATTGATAAAATAGCCTTTGAAGAAGCGGCTGAAATGGCAACCTTTGGTGCTAAGGTACTGCATCCCGCCACCTTATTACCGGCGGTGCGCAGTGATATTCCAGTGTTTGTCGGCTCAAGTAAAGATCCCGCCGCCGGTGGCACATTGGTGTGCAATGAAACCGAAAATCCACCGCTTTTCCGCGCATTGGCATTACGCCGCAAACAAACACTGGTCACTCTGCATAGCCTGAATATGTTGCATGCCCGCGGATTCCTGGCCGAGGTGTTTAACATCTTGGCACGCCACAATATTTCCGTTGATTTGATCACCACCTCAGAAGTGAGTGTGGCACTGACCCTAGATACCACCGGTTCCACATCAACCGGTGATAGCTTGTTGACGACTTCGCTACTGACAGAGCTTTCTTCGCTGTGCCGAGTGGAAGTGGAAGAGAATCTGGCCTTGGTGGCGATTATCGGTAATAACTTATCTCAAGCCTGTGGCGTCGGCAAAGAGGTGTTCGGTGTGCTCGACCCATTCAATATTCGTATGATTTGTTACGGGGCCAGCAGCCATAACCTGTGTTTCCTGATCCCTGGTGATGACGCAGAGAAAGTGGTGCAAACCCTGCACCACAATTTATTTGAGTAATACCGTCTGAAACACAACAAAACCTGCAAAATAATTTACTAACAAGCCGGGCGTTATCGTCCGGTTTTTCATATATCTGGCACTGACGATTAAGGATTCTCGCCTCATGTTAGTCAAAATCACCCGCCTGTTCCCCGTATGGGCACTGCTGCTCTCTGTTGCGGCATACTTTCGCCCAGCAACCTTTACCGGTATCAGCCCCTATGTTGCTCCGCTATTGATGCTGATTATGTTTGCCATGGGCGTCACCTTAAGACTCGATGACTTCAAACGGGTGCTCTCTCGCCCCGCCCCCGTGGCTGCGGCAACGTTCCTGCATTATCTGATTATGCCGCTCACCGCATGGATTCTGGCTATGCTATTCCGCATGCCACCGGATTTATCTGCGGGCATGGTGCTGGTTGGCAGTGTTGCTAGCGGGACAGCATCCAACGTCATGATTTATTTAGCAAAAGGAGATGTGGCGTTGTCGGTCACTATCTCAGCGGTGTCTACGCTAGTCGGTGTATTTGCCACCCCACTACTGACCCGATTATATGTTGATGCCACTATCAGTGTGGATGTGGTGGGAATGCTAAAAAGTATTCTGCAAATCGTGGTTATTCCAATCACCGCAGGGTTGATTATTCATCATACTTTCACCAAAACGGTGAAACGCATTGAACCTTACCTGCCCGCCATGTCGATGATCTGTATTTTAGCCATCATCAGTGCTGTGGTAGCAGGCAGCCAAAGTCATATTGCCTCTGTCGGTTTTGTGGTGATCATTGCCGTGATTCTGCATAACGGTATCGGTTTGTTGAGTGGTTATTGGGGTGGAAAGCTATTTGGTTTTGATGAGTCAACCTGCCGCACATTAGCCATTGAAGTCGGGATGCAAAACTCTGGGCTGGCGGCCACCTTGGGTAAAATTTACTTCTCGCCATTAGCAGCACTGCCGGGCGCCCTATTCTCTGTGTGGCATAACCTCTCGGGTTCACTGCTGGCTGGTTACTGGTCAGGTAAGCCGGTGAAAAAAGAGCACGAATAATTCAGACTATCTGCCCTGCCCGGCTTATCCGGGCATTTCCTTCCCCATAATGCCTCCCCTCTATTAAATTAAATAACATCCACTATTAGCCTGAATACTTTTTAATTAACGCTGAATAAAGATTAAAAATTTATTATATCGCCCCTATTTCTGAATATTCCTTAATTCCTGATATTCCCTGCCGTTTTTACTCTTCAGGGACGGTAATAGTGCTGCCCGAATTTGGTTCAAGGAGGCGAGATTTGGCCCGTGCATTTCTCAATCAAACATTATGATCCCAAAACGCACTGCATTATGGTTTTTATTAAGTACTGGCGCTCATGCCAGCTCAACACCAGGAATGGATATCCCTTCTCCGATTAATGAATCTCGTCAAAATTTACAGAATAGCAGTAATGAAATTAATCATTTTATAGAAGAGCGCCGCCCCTCCCCCTTGAGACCCCGTGAATTACAGCCAGAAACCAAGAGTCACGCACCTGAACTCAAAAACACTTCGCAGTGTCTGCCTATTAGTGGGGTTTATGTTCAGGGTATCACCTTATTAAGCATTAAAGAATTAGATGGCCTGAGCACGATTCCTGAGCAATGTATTCGCAGTGATAATGTTAATTTACTTGCGCGCGAATTAACGCAGATTTATTTATCCAAAGGTTATATCACAGCACGGATTCAGTTTATTCCACCTGATGCCGATGGTGAGCTCGGTCTAGATGTCACTGAAGGGTTTATCGAAAAAATTGAAAGTGAGGACCCTCAATTAAACGCCGAAAGTATCTTTCCTAATTTAACAGGGAAACCACTCAATATTACCCAACTTGACCAAGGACTAGATCAAGCTAATCGCTTACCCTCAAATCACATTACTGTGGATATTCTACCCGGCACCCAGCCCGGCGGTTCAATTCTTAAACTCAGTAATATCCGTTCGAAACCTTGGCACCTAACAACCTCTCTGGATAACTTCGGTAATAAAAGCACGGGAAAATGGTTAAGTCGCAATACCTTTTCTTTCGATAATCCCTTTGGATTATCAGATTCTATGAGCATTAATATTTCCAGCACCATCGACAACGCGAAGAAAAACTATAGCCGCGCCTATTCACTCTTTTATTCTGTGCCCTATGGTGCATTAACTTTTAGTGGTTTTGGTAGCTATTCTGAATATCTTTATCCAGTAAAATTACAATTTAATCACATCGAACTTCGTGGGAAAACACAGCAACATGGTTTGCGCACTGATTATATTGTCTATCGTGATCAAAACCAGATTAATGGTGTAAGCGCACAACTGACCTACAAACAGGCAGAAAATTATCTTAATGACCAAAAAATTGCGGTCAGTAGCCCCACACTCACTGTATTTGAATTAGGGGTTAATCACCTACATCTTCTGCAAAATGGCTTATTCAATGTGAATTTTAGCATTGAACAAGGGCTACCGTGGCTAGGTGCTGATCAAGGCTATTCCGCTCGCCACCAAGACAGCCAATTTACTAAAGCCAAAACAGCCATTACCGCTAAACACTATTTCAGATTATTGGATGATGCTTATTTGTTGAGTCATCAATTCTACGGTCAATATAGTCGCGACCGCCTACCCGGTACTGAATGGCTCAGTATTACGGATAACAACGCCATTCGCGGTTTTAGCCGCAATACATTATCGGCAGATAATGGCTGGTATCTACAAAACACCGTATCGCGCAACGTCACTCTTGGCAATACCACGATAACGCCACGACTCGGGGCTGATGTTGGCCGCATTCAGCAAGCCTCGCAAAATTGGAGCAGCGCCATGGGGTTCAGCGCCGGAATGAATATCAGCTATGGCGACGCCAAACTGGATATTGAAGCCAGTCGTGGTCACCTGTTATCAGGAAAGTCCGAGATTAAGGATCCCATTAATATTCTGGCGCGCTTCTCCTATTCCTTTTAGTTCACTCCTTCCAGTGAGCACCCATTTTTATCAACACCAAGAAATATGACAAATAGATGGAGAAGTAAAAATGAAGCAAAATAAGTTCAAGCTCTCCCCAGCAGGAAAGCTGGTGGCAGCCGTAGCCATTATTTCAGTCTCAATCGCTACCTGTTATGCCACCGGCATCGTCAGTGCTGGCGATAGCGCTCACAAACCCGATGTACATTCAGTTAATGGTACGTCAGTCATTGACATCGTCCCCCCTTCAGCCTCAGGTCTATCACATAACCAATATGAGAGCTTCAACGTCGGAAATTCGGGGGCCGTGCTGAATAATGCGACAAGTGCAGGCCACTCTCAACTTGCGGGTCAATTAAGTGCCAACCAGAATTTAAATGGTCAAGCTGCCAATATTATTCTGAATGAAGTGATTAGCCGTAACCCGTCATTACTTTTGGGTAAACAAGAAGTTTTTGGCATGGCCGCTGATTATATTCTGGCGAACCCTAATGGTATTACCTGCAATAGCTGTGGTTTTATTAATACTAACCGAACATCTTTAGTGGTAGGGAATCCGTTGGTCGACCAGGGAATTTTACAAGGCTTCGATACCAGAAATAACACCAACCTATTAGAAATAGGTAAAGGCTATACTATCGTTGGTGGGCCTCTGGACTTAATTGCTCCAAGAATTAATATATTAGGAGTGGTTGACTCAAGAGAAGATATCAATATCTTACTGGGGCAGAATGAAATTAGTGCCGATGGTAGAATATTAAAATCAGCCAGTTACATTGGGTCAGCATATGACAGTAAAATATTTGGCGGTATGTCGGCGAATAGGATTCGGATCATTAATACCGCTGAAGGTAATGGCGTCAATATGTCTAGCCACCATGAAGGACGGAAATCAATAGAGATCTCAACACCAGGAAAATTGAATCTTGACGTTGATTCCGACTCTAGCCTTAATTATAACCCAACACCAGCCAACTTAACGGGTCACGATATAAAAATTAGCGCCGGTGATATTTTGACTTCCGGTGATATTATTGAAACTTCGTCTGGTGGCTCGACAAAACAGACACTGGAACGCACCAAAATAAAAGGGGCTAATATTTCTCTCCTTGCCAAGAAGAAAAATAACCTTGATGCTGCCATCATTGATGGCAAAAACATTATTATGCAGGGCAGCAATATTCATCTGGGTACAGAAAAACTCACGGATACAAATAGCAGTTACTCAGAAGATGGGGGGGAAGGATTTTTAGGAATAGGAAAATGGAATAAATCATCCTCTAATCGAGAGCAGAAACAAAAAAACATTGGCACAGTAATAAATGCAGAAAATAATATCTCCATTCAATCAACCAAAGGGGATATAAAACTATCAGGCTCTTCTATTAAGGCAGGAAATAACCTTTCTGTTAAGGCGAAAAATGACTTAAAACTGGAGGGGATCATTGATCAGGAATCGACACATAATAAAGGCCATGATTATGCACACACAATTAAGGATAAAAAGTGGGATAACAAAACCACCACACAAACACTGAATAAAACAACTCTTGAAGCGGGTGGAAATTTAGGGTTAACCGCAGAAGGCAAAATGGCCGCCAGTGGAGTTAAAGCCTCCGCCAAAGGTGATTTATTCATTAATGCTAATGAAGTCAAAATTGATGTAGGAAAAACAAAAAATCAGACAACCACCAACGGTAAGAATGAACAAAATCTAGGGTTAGGCGGTATAGATCACAATAGAAATGATAAGAATGCAGAAACCAGTCATCGTTCTGAAATTACGGCTGGTGGGACGATTTTTGTCAGTGGTCATAACGGCGTTTCTATTACCGGCAGTAAAGTTAAAGGTGCCAGCGACGGTTATGTCCAATCCGACCATGGCGGTATTAAAATTGATAATGCCATCAGCACCACAACCACCAAAATTGATGAACGTACCGGTGTTGCTTTTAATATTACTGGCAGCTCACACAAAGCCAATAATCGTGATGAGAAGGTGACTGGCAGTGAGTTGGTGTCTGACGCCAATCTTAAGATAATCAGTAAAGATAATGTTGATGTGATTGGCAGTCTGGTCAAAAGTGCCGGGGAACTCGGAATTGAAACGCTGGGTGACATTAATGTTAAGGCAGCGGTAGAACAACAGAAGATAGACGAGCAAAAAACCCAATTAACTATTGGCGGTTTCACCAGTGATAATGGTGAAGATCAGTATAAAGCTGGGCTGAAGCTGGAGCACACCAGTGAAAGTGAAAAAATCGATAGTATTAAAAACCACAGTGCAACCCTTGAGGGGGGGTCGATCAAACTTGATGCCCAAAAAGACATCACGTTCACCGGCTCTCACCTTACGACAACCCAAGGAGACGCTGATATTAAAGGTGAAAATATCTCCTTTGTTGCCGCCAACGACACCACATCCAGCCTAAAAGAGAAAGAAACCGTGGGTGTTGATGTTCACTACACCGGGGGGATGGATAAAGCGGGTAGCGGGGCCAATGTCAGTTATGAAGACACTCAAACAAACAGTGATAAATCCACTGCGGTGGTTTCAAACTCCCAAATTGCAGGCAGTCTGAACATGACCGCATCCAAGGATATGACAAACCAAGGAAGCAATCATAACGTCAATGGCTCCTATCAGGTCAATGCTGAGAGTGTGCATAATCTGGCTGCCGAGAACAGCGAGAAAACCGTCACTAAAACCACCACCGTTGATGTCGGTATTGGTGCCAACATTGATTACAGTGAGGTTAGCCGTCCGATAAAAGAGATCGTCGAAAAGGCCAAAGACCTTGATATGGGCGGCATGCTTGATGCCGTCGATAGTATCGGTACACCTAATGTGGGAATAGACCTTCATGCCCAAGGAGGGACGAAAGAAACCAGCAGCGCCCATACTCAATCTACCGTAACCTCAATTAATGCCGGCGATATTACCCTCAATGCAAATGGTGCCGTCAACGATAAAGGGACTGACTATCAAGCAGATAAGGGAGCCATTACATTGAATGCCACCAGCCATATATCCGAGGCGGCAGTAGATAGTACTGACCAGCGAACACAAGAAACATCTGGTGGCGCTGATATTCGAATTTATACTTCGACAGGCAAAGATATTAACGTTGATGGTAAAGGCAACGGCGGCTCGACGGATAAGCACACAACTGCAGACGTCGCGCAGGTTGGTAACATGAATGCAGCGAATGGCATCAATATTAATGTAAAAGAAGACGCTATTTATCAAGGCACAAATATCAATGCAGGTGATGGAAAAATCACGGTCAATGCGGGGGGTAACATTCACTTTGATCAGGCTACCCATCATGTTAGTGAAAAACATAACAATGTGGATGCCAATGCCAAATTAAATTTCGGCACCAACGCCAACAGTAAAGCGTTTGGGGGCGGATTAGGCGGCGGGCATAGCAAGGGCGAGACGAACTCCTCACTTGCCCAAGTCAGCACCCTTGACGGCCAAAAAGGTATTGAGCTAAACGCAGGGAAAGATTTAACCCTCACCGGTACAGCCTTTGGTAGCGAAGAGAAACCTACGGGCGATATTCTGCTCATCGCTGACGGTAAAGTGAATATGCAAGCGGCGAAATCTGAAGGGTCAACACAAGATATGACCTGGTCAGCCAGCGCCAATGCCGGCATCAGTAAAAACAAAGATAAAAGTGGTAATGGGGTCAACGCAGGTATCGAGATAAAGGTCGCTAAAACTGATGAATCTGCTGTCACTCATCAGGGCGGCGCGATCAACAGTCATGGGCACGTTATCGTTCAAGCCGGCAGCCACGATAACGACGCTATCCACATGCAAAATTCCACTATTAATAGTCAGAAAACGACACTGACAGCGAATAACGGCGGTATTTTATTGGAATCCGCTCAGGACAAAGAGCATAAGAATAACTGGGGTTTTGAAGTCGCCGCGAATGGCAACTCAGATACTAAGTTTAATAAAGATGACAAAGGGGTTCTTGATAAGCAAAGCAGTGAAAAAACTCACGATGTGGGAGCTGAGCTTGATGTGACGGTGAATAAATTGAATTCCGTCACACAACAAAATACTCATATCAACAGCGACAACATGACTCTAAACACAGCCAAAGATATGGTGCTAGCAGGCGCTAAACTGGAGGCTGATAATATCAATGGCAATATTGGCGGCAATCTGAAAGTCCAAAGCCGAGTAGATGAGTTACATAGCGTTGATGTTGCTACCCACTTTGGCGCTAGCCACAGTAACGAAAAACAAGACAGTCTGATTAATCAGGTGGCCGATGCCAGCCCACTGCGTTCAGACAAGATCAAGAAAAAGCTCGATAGCAACTCCAACAAGCTATTCGATAAAATCAAAAAACAGTATGACCAAATATCCAGCAGATTGACCACCAAAGAAGAGGATAATGTCAAAGTCCTTAGTTACACCAAAGACGGTAAAAAAATGACGCTGGATGAAGCAAAAGACGAGAAAGACGAGAAGGAAACCAAGGATAAATGGTGGCAGAAAGGCGCGAAATTTGTAGGCAGTAAGGTCAAAAATAAAGTGCAAACTGACTCAGTGAAAGGCGGCAATGGGAATGCCAAGGTCGAAGTTGACGTCGTCAATAATCGCGCCGTCGAAGAGCAATCAGGCATTATTGGCAAGCAAAGCGTTACCCTGAATGTGAAGGGGAAAACTGAACTGACGGGCGGGAAGATTGCTAATCAGGGAGGGAAAGTCGAGTTACACACCAACGGCCTTGAACTTCAGGATATTAGCGGAAAACACACCGAAGGAGGGGCTAGAGTGAGTGGCGCATCATCCGTCATCAAGACCTTGGGCAATGGCGCCCGTGATCTCATGGAAGGCGACACTCCGCTGATAGGTGCCCATGGCGGCTCAGAGCAGAAAAACGCAGTGGCGGGAATTGCCCACGGCTAGTCCCGATAGTCAGTTAAAAGTCATTGATGTTGCAGAGAGCAGCGCCTGCTCCCTGCAACATTAAGAACGAAGGGAGAATTAATCCGCATCGTAGCCCAGATTGGGCGCTAACCAGCGCTCAACCTCAGCGACTGGCATCCCTTTGCGAGCGGCATAATCCTCAACTTGATCACGTTGAATCTGCGCCACTGCAAAATATTTGCTCTCTGGATGACTAAAATACCAGCCCGACACTGATGCACCCGGCCACATGGCGTAGGACTCGGTTAGCTTCATCCCGGTGTGAGTTTCCACATCCAGTAACTGCCAGATTTGGCCTTTTTCTGTGTGTTCTGGGCACGCCGGATACCCCGGAGCTGGTCGAATTCCTTGATAGTTCTCGCGCACCAGCTCTTCGTTACTCAGATTTTCATTCGGCGCAAAGCCCCAATACACCTTGCGCACCCGCTCATGCAGATATTCAGCAAAGGCTTCAGCCAGACGATCGGACAGCGCCTTAATCATGATTTTATTGTAATCATCATGCTGGGCATCGTAGGCATCAGCCAGCGCATCCTCCTCCAGCCCGCCAGTAACCGCAAAAGCACCATAATAATCTGCTTTCCCGCTAGATTTAGGCGCTACATAATCTGCCAGACAATAGTTCGGAAAATCAGTTTTTTCAGTTTGCTGACGTAGATGATGGCTGACCGCCAGCACCTCGTCTCGCCGCTCATCACGATAAATTTCGATATCATCCCCGACACTGTTTGCCGGGAACAAACCGACCACTCCTTTCGGATGTAATAACCCCTCAGTCGACAGCTTATCCAGCATGTCATTGGCATCAGCAAACAGGCGCTTGGCCTCTTCGCCAACCACTTCATCTTCCAGAATCCGTGGATATTTTCCCGCCAATGACCACGTCATAAAGAAGGGGGTCCAGTCGATGTAGTTGCGCAGTGTTTCAATGCTGGCCTCTACCGCTTGCACTCCCAGTTTATGCGCCACTGGCGGCGTATAATTTTCCCAGTCAATGACTGTTTGGTTTTCCCGAGCGGTTTGCAAGCTGACTGGCGGAGTGCGTGGTTTCTTGCGAGCATGTTGGATACGAACGGTTTCATATTCTTTACGCGTTTTGGCTATAAACTCATCGCGCTGTGTATCCGATAACAGAGCTGAAACTACCCCCACACTACGCGATGCATTCGAGACATAAGTGGTAGAGCCACTGTAGTTTTGCTCGATTTTTACCGCAGTATGGGCTTTGGATGTTGTAGCACCGCCAATCAGCAACGGCAAAGTAAAGCCCTGCCGTTCCATCTCTTTGGCGACATTAACCATTTCATCCAGCGACGGAGTAATCAGGCCAGATAAACCGATAATATCCACCTTTTCTTCCCGCGCAGTGCGCAGGATTTTTTCGGTTGGCACCATCACGCCCAAGTCGATGATTTCGTAGTTATTGCACTGCAATACCACACCCACAATATTTTTGCCGATATCGTGCACATCACCTTTAACCGTCGCCAGCAGGATCTTACCCGCAGTGCTACCTTTCTGTTTGCTGGCCTCAATATAAGGTTCGAGATAGGCGACTGCCTGTTTCATTACCCGTGCGGATTTCACCACCTGCGGCAGAAACATTTTCCCTTCGCCAAATAGGTCGCCAACCACATTCATCCCCGCCATCAGCGGCCCTTCGATAACCTCAATAGGCCGGTCAGCTTCCTGACGGGCTTCTTCCGTATCCAGTTCGATGAACTCGGTAATCCCTTTAACCAGCGAATACTCCAGCCGCTTCACCACTGGCCAACCACGCCATTCAGCTTGCTGAACCGCGACCTCATCACTCTTGCTGCCTCGGTATTTTTCAGCCAGCTCCAACAAGCGCTCAGTGCTATCATCACGACGGTTAAGAATGACATCTTCCACCGCTTCACGAAGCTCATCCGACAGATCGTCATAGATAGCCAATTGCCCGGCGTTGACAATACCCATGTCCATTCCATTACGAATCGCGTAATAGAGGAACACTGCGTGAATAGCTTCACGCACCGGATCATTGCCACGGAAAGAGAAAGAGACGTTAGAGACACCGCCAGAAATCATGGCGTAAGGCAGTTCAGCTTTGATATCAGCACAGGCTTCAATAAAGTCGACTGCATAGTTGTTATGCTCTTCGATCCCAGTGGCGACGGCAAAAATATTCGGGTCGAAAATAATATCTTCTGGTGGGAAGCCGACAGTTTCCGTCAGAATTTTATACGCACGACGGCAAATTTCGATTTTACGCGCGCGGGTATCAGCCTGCCCTTGCTCATCAAAGGCCATCACCACCATGGCTGCACCATAACGACGAACCAGTTTGGCATGATGAATGAAGGCGTCGACGCCCTCTTTCATCGAAATGGAGTTCACAATGCCTTTGCCCTGAATGCATTTAAGGCCCTTCTCGATGACATCCCACTTTGAGGAGTCAATCATAATTGGCACGCGGGCGATATCCGGTTCACCGGCAATCAGGTTGAGGAAGCGCACCATGGCAGCCTCGGCGTCGAGCATGCCCTCATCCATATTGATATCGATGATCTGCGCGCCACTCTCAACCTGTTGGCGAGCCACATCCAGCGCTTCGCCGTATTTCTCTTCTTTTATCAGCCGTTTGAAACGGGCTGAACCCGTCACGTTCGTGCGCTCACCGACGTTCACAAACAGCGTGTTGGCATCAATTGTCAATGGCTCCAGCCCCGCCAAACGGCAAGCCACCGGAATATCCGGCAGTGGGCGAGGTGCCACGCCAGCAACGGCTTTGACCATCGCAGCGATATGCCGTGGTGTCGTGCCGCAGCACCCACCGACAATATTCAAAAATCCCGCTCGCGCCCACTCACCAATCTGCTCGGCCATCTCTTTGGCGTCCAGATCATATTCACCGAAAGCATTCGGTAAACCGGCATTCGGGTGTGCACTGACATAATATTCAGAGATACGTGATAACTCAGCGACATATTGACGCAACTCATCTGGCCCCAAAGCACAGTTCAGACCAAAAGAGAGCGGTTTAACATGACGTAGCGAGTTATAAAAAGCTTCCGTCGTTTGACCAGACAGCGTGCGGCCCGAAGCATCAGTAATGGTGCCGGAAATCATCACCGGCAGTAGCACGCCCATGGCTTCGAATTCAGATTCAACAGCGAATGTCGCCGCTTTGGCATTGAGGGTATCGAAGACCGTTTCAATCATAATCAGATCAACACCGCCCTCAATCAACGCGCGGGTTGATTCCCGGTAAGCCTCAACCAATTGATCAAAACTGACGTTACGAAATGCAGGATCGTTTACTTTCGGCGAGATAGAGGCAGTACGGTTGGTCGGGCCAAGCACCCCGGCAACATAACGAGGTTTCTCCGGCGTGCGGGCGGTCCATTCATCAGCACAGAGACGAGCCAGACGAGCGGCTTCATAGTTAATTTCCGCTGACAACGACTCCATCTGATAGTCCGCCATGGCAATGGTGGTGGAGTTGAATGTGTTGGTTTCGAGAATATCAGCACCCGCCTCGAGGTAGGCATTGTGAATGGCGGTAATGACCTCCGGCTTGGAAAGCACCAGCAAGTCATTGTTGCCTTTCAGATCACTGGGCCAATCGGCAAAGCGAGCGCCCCGGTAATCAGCCTCTTCCAATCGATAGCTCTGAATCATGGTGCCCATACCACCATCCAACACTAAGATCCGTTGTGCTAGCTGCTGGTGTAATTCCTTAATTTTATTATTTGTTACTGTATCCACCACTGTCGCCTCTTCGCCCTATTGCCTTGCCATCGCCCGACGTATTTTTTGTATTTTATTAGTATCAGATATGCTGAAAAATAATCCATTCACAAATCAGTCTGTCATCCTAGCACAAGTTACCGACGTAATGAGTCCGCTCCCAGTTGAGACTTTTTCAGGTAGAGATGTTGACTCATCGGATGAGCATTTTTTACCGTTTGCATGCATAATTGAAAAACGAAAATGAATTCCATAAAAATAACTGAGAGGCTGATTTATGGCGTTACCTATTCCGATTAAACGGGGAAAGAAACCCAAGGCAGCCGCACAATCAACACCTGCGGCAACCGGTCAGGTTCAATCATTAACTCGCGGACTTAAATTACTGGAATATATTTCCGAAGCTCAAGGCAGTGTTGCTCTGACTGATTTAGCGCAACAGGCGGGTTTACCAAACTCTACCACTCATCGCCTGTTGACCACGATGCAACAGCAAGGTTTTGTTCGCCAAGTGGGGGATTTAGGTCTTTGGACGATGGGCGCTCACGCCTTTATTGTTGGCAGCAGCTTTTTGCAAAGCCGCAATCTGCTGGCTATGGTTCACCCGATGTTACGTCGCTTAATGGATGAATCTGGCGAAACGGTCAATTTAGCCGTACTTGACCACAGTGATTATCAAGCCATTATTATTGACCAGGTACAATGTACTGCACTGATGCGTATGTCTGCACCGATTGGCGGCAAGTTGCCGATGCATGCTTCTGGCGCGGGTAAAGCCTTCCTCTCTACTTTGTCAGACGAGCAGTTAGTGCAACTTTTACATAAAAAGGGGCTGCATGCTTATACCCAGCACACCCGCACTAACCCCGCCAGCTTGAAAGAGAATCTGGCGTTGATCCGCAAGCAAGGCTACTCATTCGACGATGAAGAACATGCCCTCGGTCTGCGTTGTATTGCCGCGTGTTTATTCGATGAGCATCACGAAGCCTTTGCAGCGATCTCCATCTCCGGCCCGGTTTCGCGTATTACCGACGATCGTGTCACTGAACTGGGTGCGCTAGTTATTCATGCAGCGAAAGAAATTACGCAATCTTATGGTGGTGGCAATCGTAATTAGTTGAGTCATAGGGGTTCAAGGGGCAGCGGATTTTGAGATGCTTGAGCACAGCCTAAGCCCAAAATCCGCCTGCGCAGTCGCCATCAACCAATCACCCTCTGAGAGAAACGCTGCTTACGCCGATAGGCGAAAACATCCTCCACATGCCCGTTCCGGATACGCTGCTGCAAACCCCGCCAATAACTGGCATGGAAAAGATCACTGTGCATCTCTTCAAAAAAATGTCGGACCTTTCGGTCGCTGCATAAGAAATGCCGGAACTCTTCCGGGAAGACATCATTAGGGGAAACGCTATACCACGGCTCGCTGGCCATCTCATCTTCCGGATAGCGCGGAGGGGGGATGTCGCGGAAATTTACCTCAGTCATATAACAAATCTCGTCGTAATCGTAGAACACCACACGCCCATGCCGGGTCACGCCGAAATTCTTAAATAACATGTCACCTGGGAAAATATTGGCCGCGGCTAATTGCTTAATGGCATTGCCGTACTCCTCAATGGCATCTTTCAGTTGCTGATCATCTGCCTGCTCCATGTAGAGGTTTAGTGGTGTCATCCTCCGTTCTATATACAGGTGCTTAATGATGATTTGATCACCTAAATCTTCCAATTTTTCAGGTACTTCCTGTTGTAACTCCATCAACAGTTCAGGGCTAATACGGTGCTTATCAATGACAAAATTCTCATATTCTTGAGTATCCGCCATCCGACCGACGCGGTCGTGCTCTTTAACTAATTGATAGCATTCTAAAACCCGCGCCTGACTAACCTCTTTTTGCGGTGCAAATTGGTCCTTAATCACCTTAAAAACACGATCAAATGACGGCAAAGTAAACACCAGCATCACCATGCCTTTGACGCCCGGCGCAATAATAAA
This sequence comes from Yersinia vastinensis, assembly GCF_044905075.1. Classification (NCBI taxonomy): domain Bacteria; kingdom Pseudomonadati; phylum Pseudomonadota; class Gammaproteobacteria; order Enterobacterales; family Yersiniaceae; genus Yersinia; species Yersinia vastinensis. The sequence goes on along the minus strand of NZ_CP173260.1, from coordinate 325,823 downwards.
TTGTTCGCTAGATTGATGAACAAAGGTTAGGTATTCTCGATAACTTTCCGTTTTACCGTGTTTCTGGCAACCAATTGCCATGTACAACTCAGCGGTCGATTTACCCGGTAAAATCTCCCGCAACCACTCGACCATCGCCGCTGGCAGGGGGGCATAAACCATAAAATAAGAGCGGGCAAAGCCGAATACGATGCTGGCCTCGGCCTTGCTGGTAAGGCAGGTATCAATAAATAGCGCATCGGATTCATTATGATGAATAGGCAATAAGAATGGATAGACTTCCTCCGCCAACCTCAGCTTCCCTACTAGCCAAGCCGCTTTGTTGCGATAAAACAGCTCATTTGCAATTTGAAACTGTGCATCCGCAAGTTGGCTATCGGTAAAGTTTTGCCGCAGTGCCGCCACAATATAATCAATATCGCGCGGGAGATTTTCCCAAGGTAAGCGCAGCGGTAAATCATTGAGCACCACCTGCAACATGCCACTCAGATTCCCTTTAGGGGAAAAATCACGTGCTAAGGGGCGTGGGATTTCGCGAAAACGCCGCTCAGGCTGAGAACTAAAGACAAACAATTTATCGGGTGTTAAATCACGATGTTTAAACAGCCGACAATAAACCGAGTTAAAAAAGCTTTCGGCGATTTCAAAGCGCGGATAATCCGGTAACAATCCGGTATAAATTTCTTTCACTCGCGCTAAGAACGCCACATCAAAGCAACGCTGATCTGTGATGTGCTGGAGTTGCTCAACCACCAAACCGACATGGTGATCATAGAGATGAATACGCTTTTTCATCGCCTGCTGAACAGCTTGCCAGTCTGCCTGTTCAAAGCGATGTTGAGCACCAGCAGTGACCTCTAGAAAGCGGCCATATTGCGCATCGAATCCCTGCAAAATTGTCTGAGCGATTAATTGTTCCAGCTTTCCCACCATGCTGCCCCCCAACCATACGGAACAGAGCCTGCATAAGCAGGCTCTTGATAACTTGATATTTTTACTCAGTCAGCAGACTAAAACTGCTGTTCTTCCGTCGAGCCAGTCAACGCGGTGACAGATGACTCACCGCCCTGAATGATATTGGTCACTTTATCAAAGTAGCCAGTTCCCACTTCTTGCTGATGGGAGGCAAAAGTATAGCCGCGCTCAACAGAGGCAAACTCTGGTTGCTGTACTTTCTCAACATAGTGCTTCATGCCCTCGCCCTGTGCATAAGCATGGGCTAGATCGAACATGTTGAACCACATGCTATGGATGCCAGCCAGTGTAATAAACTGGTATTTGTAGCCCATCTTTGACAGCTCATCCTGGAAACTGGCGATTTGCGCATCGCTGAGATTTTTTTTCCAGTTGAACGATGGCGAACAGTTGTAGGCCAATAATTTCCCGGGGAATTTTTCGTGAATCGCATCAGCGAAACGCTTGGCCAAAGTCAGGTCTGGCGTAGAGGTTTCGCACCACACCAAATCCGCATAAGGGGCATAAGCCAGACCTCGGCTGATGGCTTGCTCAATGCCGGCATGAGTGCGGAAAAAACCTTCCGCAGTGCGCTCGCCAGTGATGAATTCGCTATCATAAGGGTCACAATCGGAGGTCAGCAAATCAGCAGCATCTGCATCAGTACGGGCAATCAGCAACGTTGGTACTCCCAGAACGTCAGCAGCTAAACGAGCGGCAACCAGCTTTTGAATCGCTTCTTGGGTTGGAACCAATACTTTACCGCCCATGTGACCGCATTTCTTCACGGCGGCCAACTGGTCTTCAAAGTGCACACCAGCAGCCCCTGCCTCGATCATGGCCTTCATCAATTCAAACGCATTTAACACCCCACCAAAACCGGCTTCAGCATCCGCTACAATTGGCAGGAAATAGTCGGTGTAGCCTTTGCTACCCGGCTCAATATTATTTGACCACTGAATCTGATCTGCACGACGGAAACTGTTATTAATGCGTTTAACCACCGCAGGAACGGAGTCGACCGGGTACAGAGACTGATCCGGGTACATGCTTGACGCCGTATTGGCATCTGCCGCTACCTGCCAGCCCGACAGATAGATAGCCTCAACTCCGGCTTTCGCCTGCTGCAATGCCTGCCCCCCCGTTAAAGCCCCCAGACAGTTGATATAGCCTTTACGCGATTCGCCGTGCAGCAACGCCCATAATCTTTTAGCCCCGTGCTGCGCCAATGTGCATTCCGGATTAACAGAACCGCGTAATTTGATCACTTCTTCTGCACTATAGGGACGAGTAATCCCCTCCCAACGCGGTGATTTCCATTCTTGTTCTAACTGCTGAATTTGTTGAGTACGAGAGGTCGTCATGGCGATATTCCTTGTTATTCAATTTTGTAGGGTTTAATAGGGTGTCGACTCAGGCCAGTAATGCGTAGCCTGGTAACGTCAGGAAGTCGATAAGCTCGTCTTGTGTTGTAATACGCTCCATCAAGCGAGCCGCTTCTTCAAACCGCCCACCATCAAAGCGCTCTGCGCCAAGTTCAAGCTTCACTACCTGCATTTCTTCACTCAACATGCTGCGGAACAGTTCTTTCGTCACCGTCTGACCATTGCTCAGGCTTTTCTGGTGATGTATCCATTGCCAAATCGAAGTACGGGAAATCTCTGCCGTCGCGGCATCTTCCATCAAGCCGTAAATCGGTACACAACCATTACCTGATATCCAAGCCTCAATGTATTGCACGGCAACCCGGATATTGGCTCGCATTCCTTCTTCGGTACGCTCGCCGGTGCAAGGTTCCAGTAACTCAGCGGCAGTAATAGGTTTGTCCTGCTCACGAGTCACTTCTAATTGATTAGGTCGGTCGCCCAAAACCTTGTTAAAGACCGCCATCACGGTATCCGCCAAACCTGGGTGAGCAACCCATGTGCCATCATGACCATTGCTGGCTTCTAACTCTTTGTCAGCACGAACTTTGTCGAGTACTTGTGCATTTTGGACTGGGTCTTTATTGGGAATAAATGCAGCCATGCCACCCATCGCCAAAGCGCCGCGCTTGTGACAGGTTTTGATCAGTAAGCGAGAATAGGCACTCAGGAATGGCTTCGTCATGGTGACTGACTGGCGATCGGGTAGGACACGATCCCCATGGTTTTTCAATGTCTTGATATAGCTGAAGATATAGTCCCAACGGCCACAATTCAGACCAACAATATGATGGCGCAGGTGGTACAGAATTTCGTCCATCTGGAATACTGCAGGCAAGGTTTCGATTAACACAGTGGCTTTAATGGTGCCTTGTGGCAAATCGAAACGCTGCTCGGTAAAACTGAACACGTCACTCCACCAAGCGGCCTCCTGATAAGACTGCATTTTTGGTAAATAGAAATAGGGGCCGCTGCCATTGGCAAGTAATTGCTTATAGTTATGATAGAAATACAAAGCGAAATCGAACAAGCCGCCGGGGATCGCCTCTCCCTGCCATTTCACGTGTTTTTCTGGTAAATGCAGACCACGAACCCGCGCTATCAATACCGCTGGATTCGGTTTCAACTGATAAATTTTACCGGACTCATTGGTATATGAAATCGTGCCTTTGACCGCGTCATGCAGATTAATCTGGCCATCAATCACTTTATCCCAGCTAGGTGCCAGTGAATCCTCAAAATCTGCCATGAAGACTTTTACATTGGCATTGAGCGCGTTAATGACCATTTTGCGCTCAACAGGCCCAGTAATCTCGACTCGACGATCGCGTAAATCTGCCGGAATCCCCTGAATTCTCCAATCGCCTTCACGAATGGAATTGGTTTCCGAAATAAAATTAGGCAATGCACCTTGATCAATAGCCTGCTGCCAGGATGCACGCGCAGCAAGGAGTTCGCCACGCGACTCTGCAAATTTCGCCACTAATTCCGTAAGGAATTCGATAGCTTCATCTGGCAAAACCTGTCGCTCTGCAGCAGTAAAATGCTGGGTGAAAACTAACTCCGTGCCGACTAACTGTTGTGTCATTGTCCTTCCCCTTCCCAATCTCACGACTTTCACATCAACGCTAATGTAGCGTCACTCTTGGATTCGTATCGGGTACTGCATTCCAACCGGAAATTGAAGGTCAGATTTTACGGTCACTTTTCACCCCGACAGGACTAAGAATAATCAATTAATTATTAAAATCAAAAACGATTTCCATTTTTAGTTAAAATAATTTTTTAATCTTTATTTATCATATTGTTAACATTGATGGGTGATTTTGATAGATAGGAATCGGCTTCCATTATCTTTATTTTTTCAAGGTAACCTATTGTTTAATAAAGAGATCAGACCAGTTCAATTGACAAATAATGGGGTATCTAAGAGGAAAAAATAGATAGGCGGCCTCGATTCAGCCGCCTTTATTAACATTTGAAGGGAGAAAAATCAGTCGAGCGTTGGGTTCATGTGGCGCAAATCAAATGGCGTGATTTGGTAAACATAATAGTTCAACCAGTTGGCAAACAGCAGATGCCCATGGCTTCGCCAGGATGCTTTTGGTGGTAAAGAAGCATCATCATTTGGAAAGTAATTAAGAGGAACTTGTGGATTAAGACCGGCCGCCAGATCACGCTGATATTCTCCCGCCAGAGTGTCGACATCATATTCAGGGTGGCCTGTCACAAAGGCTACACGCTTATCTTTACTGGCAAACAGGTAGGCTCCCGCTTCTTCAGATGAAACCAAAATATCCAAATCGGTGTATTGCTCAAGCACCTCGATAGGGAAATCTGCATAACGAGAGTGGGGGGCCAAGAATGTTTCATCAAAGCCACGCGTCAATAGCGCCAGAGGCTTTTCTGTTTGGTGCTGATAAATACCAGAGAGTTTGGTCTCGCGCGTCATCTTGGGGATGCCATACAAGATATTTAAGGCTGCCTGTACCGCCCAGCATACAAATAAGGTTGAAGTGACGTGATCTTTGGCCCACGCGATAATACGTTCAATCTGTGGCCAATAGGCAACGTCACAGAAATCAACCAAGCCCAGCGGGGCTCCTGTCACAATCAATCCATCAAAATTTTGCTCTTGAATATCTTCAAAGTCGCAATAGAAGTTGTTCAGATGCTCAGCTGGCGTATTTTTTGACTCGCGGCTATCAATCCTTAGCAATTGGATATCAATCTGCAATGGTGAATTAGAGAGTAAACGTAGGAATTGATTTTCCGTCTCAATTTTTTTAGGCATTAGATTCAAAACCAACACCTTCAGGGGCCGAATTTCCTGAGTTTTCGCACGTGATGAGGTCATAACAAAAACATTCTCATTACGTAAGAAACTCACTGCTGGTAACTCATCAGGAACCCGAATCGGCATGCCTATATCCTCAATATATCCATTTATACGTTTAGACTTCTAGATGCCCGAAGATAGCGGTTTTTTGGTAAAAAGTCGAGCGATCTGCAACAACCTGAAAATGTTTCATTGTTGAAATTTTGGCATATACCGTATAGAAAGTAGTCGCTATTGATTTTTATACAGTAAAAATACAAAAACCCTCTGTGAAGACACAGAGGGTTTGTCAGAGATTCAATCTCATTTTACTGAATCGTTGAAAAGCAAAAACCCCACGCTTTTGGCATGGGGTCTTTACTTGATTTGATACCTGGCAGTGTCCTACTCTCGCATGGGGAGACCCCACACTACCATCGGCGCTACGGCGTTTCACTTCTGAGTTCGGCATGGGGTCAGGTGGGACCACCGCGCTATTGCCGCCAGGTAAATTCTTTTCTACAACTACCGAACTTTAACCCATGTAACTGGTGCTGATACCCAGAGTCGAACTGGGGACCTCACCCTTACCAAGGGTGCGCTCTACCAACTGAGCCATATCAGCCACGCTAAATTTGATGCCTGGCAGTGTCCTACTCTCGCATGGGGAGACCCCACACTACCATCGGCGCTACGGCGTTTCACTTCTGAGTTCGGCATGGGATCAGGTGGGACCACCGCGCTATGGCCGCCAGGCAAATTCTGTTTTCATCAACTCGCTACACAATCACTCTCATGCAGCCAGCCAATTCAATCTGTAAACTTCGCTGAAAATCTCTCAAACACAAAACACCTTCGGTGTTGTAAGGTTAAGCCTCACGGATCATTAGTACTGGTTAGCTCAATGCATCGCTGCACTTACACACCCAGCCTATCAACGTCATAGTCTTTAACGTTCCTTCAGGGGGCTTAAAGCCCCAGGGAAGACTCATCTCGAGGCAAGTTTCCCGCTTAGATGCTTTCAGCGGTTATCTCTTCCGAATTTAGCTACCGGGCAGTGCCATTGGCATGACAACCCGAACACCAGTGATTCGTCCACTCCGGTCCTCTCGTACTAGGAGCAGCCCCTCTCAATCTTCCAACGCCCACGGCAGATAGGGACCGAACTGTCTCACGACGTTCTAAACCCAGCTCGCGTACCACTTTAAATGGCGAACAGCCATACCCTTGGGACCTACTTCAGCCCCAGGATGTGATGAGCCGACATCGAGGTGCCAAACACCGCCGTCGATATGAACTCTTGGGCGGTATCAGCCTGTTATCCCCGGAGTACCTTTTATCCGTTGAGCGATGGCCCTTCCATTCAGAACCACCGGATCACTAAGACCTACTTTCGTACCTGCTCGAGCCGTCACTCTCGCAGTCAAGCTAGCTTATGCCTTTGCACTAACCTCACGATGTCCGACCGTGATTAGCTAACCTTCGTGCTCCTCCGTTACTCTTTGGGAGGAGACCGCCCCAGTCAAACTACCCACCAGACACTGTCCTCACCCCAGATTATGGGGCCGAGTTAGAACATCAAACATTAAAGGGTGGTATTTCAAGGTTGGCTCCACGCAGACTGGCGTCCACGCTTCGATGCCTCCCACCTATCCTACACATCAAGGCTCAATGTTCAGTGTCAAGCTATAGTAAAGGTTCACGGGGTCTTTCCGTCTTGCCGCGGGTACACTGCATCTTCACAGCGAGTTCAATTTCACTGAGTCTCGGGTGGAGACAGCCTGGCCATCATTACGCCATTCGTGCAGGTCGGAACTTACCCGACAAGGAATTTCGCTACCTTAGGACCGTTATAGTTACGGCCGCCGTTTACTGGGGCTTCGATCAAGAGCTTCGCCTTGCGGCTGACCCCATCAATTAACCTTCCAGCACCGGGCAGGCGTCACACCGTATACGTCCACTTTCGTGTTTGCACAGTGCTGTGTTTTTATTAAACAGTTGCAGCCAGCTGGTATCTGCGACTGGCTTCGGCTACGAGAGCAAGTCTCTTCACCTAATGCCAGCGTGCCTTCTCCCGAAGTTACGGCACCATTTTGCCTAGTTCCTTCACCCGAGTTCTCTCAAGCGCCTGAGTATTCTCTACCTGACCACCTGTGTCGGTTTGGGGTACGATTTAATGTTACCTGATGCTTAGAGGCTTTTCCTGGAAGCTTGGCATCAACTACTTCTGCACCGTAGTGCATCGTCATCACACCTCAGCGTTGATAAGCAACCGGATTTGACCTGGTCACTCCGCCTACATGCTTAAACCGGGACAACCGTCGCCCGGCTAGCCTAGCCTTCTCCGTCCCCCCTTCGCAGTAACACCAAGTACAGGAATATTAACCTGTTTCCCATCGACTACGCTTTTCAGCCTCGCCTTAGGGGTCGACTCACCCTGCCCCGATTAACGTTGGACAGGAACCCTTGGTCTTCCGGCGTGCGGGCTTTTCACCCGCATTATCGTTACTTATGTCAGCATTCGCACTTCTGATACCTCCAGCAAACCTCACAGTTCACCTTCAACGGCTTACAGAACGCTCCCCTACCCAACAACACCTAAGTGTCGCTGCCGCAGCTTCGGTGCATGGTTTAGCCCCGTTACATCTTCCGCGCAGGCCGACTCGACCAGTGAGCTATTACGCTTTCTTTAAATGATGGCTGCTTCTAAGCCAACATCCTGGCTGTCTATGCCTTCCCACATCGTTTCCCACTTAACCATGACTTTGGGACCTTAGCTGGCGGTCTGGGTTGTTTCCCTCTTCACGACGGACGTTAGCACCCGCCGTGTGTCTCCCGTGATAACATTCTTCGGTATTCGGAGTTTGCATCGGTTTGGTAAGCCGGGGTGGCCCCCTAGCCGAAACAGTGCTCTACCCCCGAAGATGAGTTCACGAGGCGCTACCTAAATAGCTTTCGGGGAGAACCAGCTATCTCCCGGTTTGATTGGCCTTTCACCCCCAGCCACAAGTCATCCGCTAATTTTTCAACATTAGTCGGTTCGGTCCTCCAGTTAGTGTTACCCAACCTTCAACCTGCCCATGGCTAGATCACCGGGTTTCGGGTCTATACCTTGCAACTAGACGCCCAGTTAAGACTCGGTTTCCCTACGGCTCCCCTATTCGGTTAACCTTGCTACAAAATATAAGTCGCTGACCCATTATACAAAAGGTACGCAGTCACACCACGAAGGTGCTCCCACTGCTTGTACGTACACGGTTTCAGGTTCTATTTCACTCCCCTCGCCGGGGTTCTTTTCGCCTTTCCCTCACGGTACTGGTTCACTATCGGTCAGTCAGGAGTATTTAGCCTTGGAGGATGGTCCCCCCATATTCAGACAGGATGTCACGTGTCCCGCCCTACTCATCGAGTTCACAGCAAGTGTATTTTTGTGTACGGGACTATCACCCTGTACCGTGCGACTTTCCAGACGCTTCCACTAACACACAAACTGATTCAGACTCTGGGCTCCTCCCCGTTCGCTCGCCGCTACTGGGGGAATCTCGGTTGATTTCTTTTCCTCGGGGTACTTAGATGTTTCAGTTCCCCCGGTTCGCCTCGTTAGACTATGTATTCATCTAACGATAGTGCAACGAATTGCACTGGGTTTCCCCATTCGGGTATCGTCGGTTGTAACGCTTCATATCAGCTTACCGACGCTTTTCGCAGATTAGCACGCCCTTCATCGCCTCTGACTGCCTAGGCATCCACCGTGTACGCTTAGTCGCTTAACCTCACAACCCGAAGGTGTCTTTCGACCACTTGCGTTGTGATTATTTGAGAGACTCTAATACAGGTTACTTATTATCTCAGTACATCTACGGAGAGATAATGTTCAGCTGTATTGTTTCAATTTTCAGCTTGTTCCAGATTGTTAAAGAGCAATATTTCACAACCCACTGTGTCTTGCGACCTCAGTGCGTTTTGAAATAGTTTTTTTATATGGTGGAGCTAAGCGGGATCGAACCGCTGACCTCCTGCGTGCAAGGCAGGCGCTCTCCCAGCTGAGCTATAGCCCCATATAAAAAGCAAAATCACCTTATTGCTACAACTCAACAGGGAATGGTGAGTTGGTGGGTCTGAGTGGACTTGAACCACCGACCTCACCCTTATCAGGGGTGCGCTCTAACCACCTGAGCTACAGACCCAACAAGGTACTAAAGCCCGACCAATTTCTCAGTCCGGCTTTATTTGCTCGTTACTTTCTATCAGACAATCTGTGTGGACACTGCGCAATGCGTATCGTTAGGTAAGGAGGTGATCCAACCGCAGGTTCCCCTACGGTTACCTTGTTACGACTTCACCCCAGTCATGAATCACAAAGTGGTAAGCGCCCTCCCGAAGGTTAAGCTACCTACTTCTTTTGCAACCCACTCCCATGGTGTGACGGGCGGTGTGTACAAGGCCCGGGAACGTATTCACCGTAGCATTCTGATCTACGATTACTAGCGATTCCGACTTCATGGAGTCGAGTTGCAGACTCCAATCCGGACTACGACAGACTTTATGTGGTCCGCTTGCTCTCGCGAGTTCGCTTCACTTTGTATCTGCCATTGTAGCACGTGTGTAGCCCTACTCGTAAGGGCCATGATGACTTGACGTCATCCCCACCTTCCTCCGGTTTATCACCGGCAGTCTCCTTTGAGTTCCCACCATTACGTGCTGGCAACAAAGGATAAGGGTTGCGCTCGTTGCGGGACTTAACCCAACATTTCACAACACGAGCTGACGACAGCCATGCAGCACCTGTCTCACAGTTCCCGAAGGCACCTAAGCATCTCTGCTCAGTTCTGTGGATGTCAAGAGTAGGTAAGGTTCTTCGCGTTGCATCGAATTAAACCACATGCTCCACCGCTTGTGCGGGCCCCCGTCAATTCATTTGAGTTTTAACCTTGCGGCCGTACTCCCCAGGCGGTCGACTTAACGCGTTAGCTCCGGAAGCCACGCCTCAAGGGCACAACCTCCAAGTCGACATCGTTTACAGCGTGGACTACCAGGGTATCTAATCCTGTTTGCTCCCCACGCTTTCGCACCTGAGCGTCAGTCTTTGTCCAGGGGGCCGCCTTCGCCACCGGTATTCCTCCAGATCTCTACGCATTTCACCGCTACACCTGGAATTCTACCCCCCTCTACAAGACTCTAGCTTGCCAGTTTCAAATGCAGTTCCCAAGTTAAGCTCGGGGATTTCACATCTGACTTAACAAACCGCCTGCGTGCGCTTTACGCCCAGTAATTCCGATTAACGCTTGCACCCTCCGTATTACCGCGGCTGCTGGCACGGAGTTAGCCGGTGCTTCTTCTGCGAGTAACGTCAATCACTTCACGTATTAAGTGAAATGCCTTCCTCCTCGCTGAAAGTGCTTTACAACCCGAAGGCCTTCTTCACACACGCGGCATGGCTGCATCAGGCTTGCGCCCATTGTGCAATATTCCCCACTGCTGCCTCCCGTAGGAGTCTGGACCGTGTCTCAGTTCCAGTGTGGCTGGTCATCCTCTCAGACCAGCTAGGGATCGTCGCCTAGGTGAGCCATTACCCCACCTACTAGCTAATCCCATCTGGGCACATCCGATGGCGTGAGGCCCGAAGGTCCCCCACTTTGCTCTTTCGAGGTCATGCGGTATTAGCTACCGTTTCCAGTAGTTATCCCCCTCCATCAGGCAGTTTCCCAGACATTACTCACCCGTCCGCCGCTCGCCGGCAAAGTAGCAAGCTACTTTCCGCTGCCGCTCGACTTGCATGTGTTAGGCCTGCCGCCAGCGTTCAATCTGAGCCATGATCAAACTCTTCAATTTAAGATTTGTTTGATTTGCTACCCTTTCCTTAATGAAAAGCAAAGAGAGCGATGCTCAAAGATTACTTTCTGCAAATATGCATTCGAACCGAAGTTCAAATGTTTACTGCTTTGGTCACTCTTCAAGACTTTGATATTTCTTCTGCCTGCCGAAACAGGCTTCGATATCGTCTTGCGAGTGCCCACACAGATTGTCTGATAAATTGTTAAAGAGCAGTGCGTTAGCAACCCGTGGTTGGTAACGCGAGGTGCGCATATTACGCTTTCCTCATTCAGAGTCAACTACTAATTTCGTTGAATTTCTCTGTTCTCTTTGCCGGTCACTTAACTACTTGATTCGTTGTGTGCCGTCTCGATGGATGCGCATTATAGGGAGTCGAATTTTTTGCACAACTCTTTTTTCGCCTTTTTCTACTGTTTGAATACTTTTCACTCCTTACGTGCAGATCTTGGTCGATCCGCCGCATTTTCGCTGCGATCCCGCTGTCCCATTGGTTGTAATTCCATCAACAAAGGCTAGTATTGCCGGTAAAGTACTTTCATATAAAGAGGCTATTACTATGTCCGATGCCATTCGCCCCTATCTTCATCATCTACCTAAGCTAGGTGAGCGTGTCATGGTCGATAGATCCAGTGTGATCATTGGTAAGGTGACTTTGGGTGATGATGTCAGTGTCTGGCCATTAGTTACCATTCGTGGTGATGTTCATGAGGTCGTCATTGGTGCCCGCTCAAATATTCAAGATGGCAGTGTGTTACACGTTACCCATCAGTCTGAATACAATCCTGAAGGATATCCGCTGATTATTGGAGAAGATGTGACTGTAGGGCATAAAGTCATGCTGCACGGCTGCACTATCGGTAACCGGGTATTAGTAGGAATGGGCTCCATCATATTAGATGGGGCTGTAGTAGAAGATGAGGTGATGATTGGTGCTGGTAGCTTGGTTTCTCCAGGGAAACGTTTAGTCAGTGGTCACCTCTATATGGGCAGCCCTGCCAGACAAGCCCGCCCTTTAACACCGGCAGAAGTGGAAGGTCTGCGTTATTCCGCAGATAACTATGTGCGTTGGAAAGATGACTATCTAGCAGGAACTAAATAGATCGGAATATCTGCTGCAGGGAATAGCCCATTGCTCTCCCTGCCTCTGTATTGCTGACTGCAGACCTAAATTAAATGTCTATCTACCCAGTTCATCACGAAGTTGATTGAGTACTGGTGTAATTTCAGGCATCACACCATGCCAAAGCTGGAAAGCATGCGCCGCCTGCCCCACCAGCATTCCTAAACCATCGGTACAGTTAGTCACTCCCCACTGCTTACACCAGACTAAAAATGGCGTGGTGTCAGCTTGATAGAACATATCGTAACAGCGGACTTGTGGGTTAATGATATCGGTAGGTAAGTTTGGCACCTCACCATGTATACCCGAAGCAGTGGCGTTGATGATTAAATCAAATTGCTGCCCGCTTAGATTCTGCATTTCGACCGCATCAATCTCGCCCAAATGATGGAATACCTCTGCAACTTGTTGCGCTCGTGCATAAGTCCGATTAGTGATAACAACTTTGCACCCATATGAGAGCAGAGGGAGGATAACACCATGGGCGGCCCCACCAGCCCCCACTAATAAGATACGATCAGTGGTTTGGATCAAATGCTGTTGTTGAAGGTCACTGAGTAAACCAATGCCATCGGTATTGTCACCTAGCAAACGCCCGTCTTCTAATCGCTTGATAGTATTGACTGCACCAGCTAGCGACGCACGCTCCGTTAACTCATCACACTGAGCATAGGCGCGTTCTTTAAACGGGGTAGTAATATTCGCCCCTTTCGCCCCATCAGCAAAAAAAGACGTTAATGTTTGCTCGAAGGTTTCATAAGGGGCCAATACCATTCCGTATTGGTGCTCAATGCCCGTTTGCGCGGCAAAAAGCGTATGGATCCTCGGCGATTTACTGTGCCCAATCGGGTTACCAAACACTGCGAACTTCTGAGACATGCTTTTCTACCCTTGACGAAATTGCTTACCGGTTAAAGCATCTCTGATTTCAGATGGATTCAAACGCCCACCAACCTGACCAACAAGCACTGGTAATGAGGGACCAAATTGTATTCTGATCTCCTCTATCGTGCGGCAAGGCTCTTGTCCGCTTAAATTGGCGCTGGTTGAAACCAGTGGTTTACCATATTGCATGCAGAGTTGCTGTACCAGCGGGTGGTCGCTCACTCTGACTGCCAGCGAACCAAAACTGCCTGTTAGCCAGCTCGGCGTTTCCGGGCGAGCGGGAATAACCCAAGTTACTGGCCCAGGCCAGCAGGAGAAAATAGTGGCTCGCTGCTCATCACTCAGCGCAGAATCATCCACATAAGGTTTCAACTGCTCATAGTTGGCAGCAATAAGGATTAGCCCTTTCTGCCATGGACGCTGTTTTAATGCCAATAGAGCATTCACTGCTTTTTCACTATCAGGGTCACAACCTAAACCAAAAACGGCTTCAGTCGGATAGGCGATAACCTCTTCTTGCTGCAATGCCCGCAATACATCGGAGAAAACCGCATTCTTCTCTTGTCTACTTACGCTGTTATTACTCACTGACCACTGCCTTCCCACATAACTTGCTGGCGCAAAAACGTTTTACGCCTTGTGCTGTTCTCTTTTCCATTAACAATGGATAGTGGCAATAAGCACACTCTCCGGCAATGGGTTGCTGATTAATCGTAAACTGGCAATCAGGATAACGATTGCAGGCATGGAAGATCTTTCCAAACCGGGATTTACGTTGTAGTAATTTTCCTTGCCCACATTGTGGACAATCAATGGATGTCTCATCGGGTTTATCAATCACTTCAGTATGATCACATTGCGGATATTGGCTACAGCCAATAAACATACCAAAGCGCCCTTGCCGCAACACCATTTCTGAGCCGCATTTAGGACAATGCTGCCCTTCCAGAACTTTCACGATATGACCATCTGATTGCGCTTTTAATGGGCGCATATACTGGCAATCGGGGTAATGTGAACAACCAAGGAATGGGCCATGACCGCCGCTGCGAATGACTAACGCCGATCCACATTCCGGACACGACCCATTATCCTTGGCAGTAACTGTTTTTGTCATAACGCCTTCTATATAAAGTTATTAGCCCGTGATACTACCACTTAGTGCAAATAACCTTCATTGACTTCAAAAAGTAGCTCTTCCATCTGTTGATAAGCGCTTTCATAACCCGGTATGTTAAACAGCACCATCAGCACAACCCATTTGAGATCCTCCAGATCAATCTCATTGGAGTCCAGCGCCATAATACGATCGATAACCATCTCACGCGTATCAAGGTGCAATACCTGAATTTATTCAAGAAATAGGATAAAACCACGGCAAGTGGCATCCAGACGTTGGGACTCTTCCGCAGTATAGATGCGCAATGCCTGCGGATCAGCAGCATAGAGATAAGGTGCTTTCTGCCCTTCTTGTAGGTCAGCAAGAGCCTCCAACCAATTCAGGGCGTTGTTGATATCCTCACGATAGAAACCTGCTTCAGCAAGATCGTCAGTAATTTTGTCTTGATCGACAAGCATTTCCGACTCGTTATGCATATAAGTTTCAAATAAGTAAATTAGAACGTCGAACATGGCCTGCCCTCCTTAATCGGACATAGCCGCCGGGTACAGCTGCGATCCACCCTGCTAACTCCAGCTCGAGCAATTTGCTAACGATATCTGGCACAGGTTGGCCGGCGCGTTCGGCGACGACATCAACGGGTGTCACCTCATCTCCTACGTTAGCCAACACATCGACAAATGGCAATTCAACTTGCCCCTCGGATGAAGAAATAATTTCTTTCTCAGGTAATGGTATCCATTGTAACGAACCGCTCACTTGTTCAGCGACCTCACGAGCAGACCTTGCAAGGTAAGCGCCTTGCTGGATTAACCAGTGAACACCTTCACTGGTGGCGCTGCCCAATGGCCCCGGTAAAGCAAAAACATCGCGACCTTGTTCCATTGCATAACGGGCGGTTATCAGTGAACCGCTTTTCAGCGTCGCTTCCACCACCAATACAGCCGAGCTTAACCCACTGATAATGCGATTTCTTCTGGGGAAATGGGCTGCAATAGGTAACGCTGTTGTCAGAAACTCGGATACTAAGACACCCCCTTGAGACTCAATTTCACAGGCTAAATGACGATGACGCCGTGGGTATATATTCTCCAAACCACTCCCCAATACTGCAATGGTTTTTCCTTTCGTATCCAGAGCCGCTTGATGACATATTCCATCGATCCCAACAGCCAAGCCGCTGGTGATAACTAACCCCATCAATGCCAGCTCTGAAGCAAAGTGTCGCCCCCACTGCTCGCCATAATGGCTAAAGTGACGGCTCCCAACCATGGCTATTTGTGGATGATAAAGGGCATCAAGCTCGCCAGAGGCAAAAATCACTAATGGCGCCGCAGAAATATGCATTAAGCGAGGAGGATAATCTGGCTCACCGTAAGCCAGTAGATGATGAGAGGAATGATCCAGCCACCGGAGTGTCGCCTCAATATAATGAGGGTCAGCTTGAAAGAATTGCTGACATTGCTGTGAATCCAACCCATAGGCAGCCAACCTGCTGGGATGAATATCGCCATGGGCAAGTAAGCGCCTGGTCAATGTGCTAGCTTTTGTTACTCTAAGCCCCTTGATCTTGCTCATCCTGAGCCATATTTCTGCTACTAACATATCGCCTCCCTGGCTGACTTTCTTTACTAGCACCGATTTGTTCAATTGGTAGCCGATGCTGTCAATCAGGGCCGGAAATGTCTACAATAGAGATTGAATATCATTCACTACTCGGACGCAGATCTAGATATTTATGTCAGTATTACAAGTATTACATTACCCAGATGAGCGGCTGCGCAAAATTGCTGCGCCGGTAAAAGAAGTCAATGGCGAAATCCAGCGTATCGTGGACGACATGTTTGACACCATGTACGCAGAGGAAGGTATTGGTCTTGCTGCAACACAAGTGGATGTTCACCTGCAAATTATCGTCATTGATGTTTCGGAAAATCGTGACCAGCGTTTGGTGTTAATTAACCCAGAACTGTTGGAAAAAAGCGGCGAAACCGGCATTGAAGAGGGTTGTCTCTCGATTCCTGAGCAACGTGCATTAGTTCCTCGGGCTGAAAAAGTAAAAATCAGAGCGCTGGACCGAGAAGGTAAGTCGTTCGAACTAGAAGCCGATGATTTATTAGCAATTTGTATCCAGCATGAAATGGATCACTTGGTGGGTAAACTGTTTGTGGACTATTTGTCTCCATTGAAACGCCAGCGTATCCGTCAAAAGCTGGAGAAAATGGCCAAATTGAATGCTCGTGCCAACTAACTTCTTCTAATGCAGGAAACTAACGTGTCTGATTCTTTGCGGATTATTTTTGCCGGAACGCCTGACTTTGCAGCGCGCCATTTAGGCGCGCTGTTGTCTTCTCAACATCAAATTGTGGGTGTTTTCACTCAACCTGACCGTCCAGCGGGACGAGGTAATAAACTCACCCCCAGCCCGGTTAAGGTACTCGCAGAGCAGCACGATATTCCAGTGTTTCAGCCAAAATCATTGCGACCGGAAGAAAACCAACATTTAGTTGCTGACCTTAAGGCCGATATCATGGTGGTGGTTGCCTATGGCTTGATTCTCCCAGCGTCAGTCTTGGCAATGCCTCGACTCGGCTGCATTAATGTTCATGGTTCTTTGTTACCGCGCTGGCGTGGTGCTGCACCTATCCAACGGGCATTATGGGCCGGAGATACCAAAACCGGTATCACTATCATGCAGATGGATGTTGGGTTAGATACCGGTGATATGTTGCATAAAATTGAGTGCGACATTCAGCCAGAAGATACCAGTGCAACTCTGTACGATAAATTGGCACAGCTGGGTCCTCAGGGATTGTTGGTCACGCTGCAACAATTAACAGAAGGCCGTGCCCAGCCTGAAGTACAAGATGAAGCACAAGTGACCTATGCAGAAAAACTCAGTAAAGAGGAAGCCAAACTAGATTGGTCACTTTCTGCAGTTCAGCTAGAACGTTGTATTCGTGCATTCAATCCTTGGCCAGTCAGCTATTTTGTTGTCGATGAACAGCCTGTCAAAGTTTGGCAAGCACAAGTGCTTGCTGCGGTTGATAATGTGGTGCCTGGGACTATCGTCCATGCGGACAAATATGGTATTCAAGTTGCCACTGCAGAGGGCGTCTTGAATATCACCCAACTGCAACCCGCCGGGAAAAAAGCCATGTCAGCCGCAGACTTATTAAATTCACGACGCGAATGGTTTACTCCGGGTAGCCAACTAGCATAATAGCTCAGTTCTCTCTGATAAATTTCATTGCCCGATACTTCATCATCGGGCCATTTTCCCTTTATTTGCTGACGTTTGTCGGCTTTTTTGGTTATGAAAAACACATATAATCTCCGCAGCATCGCTGCTAAAGCAATTAGCCAGGTATTGGATCAGGGGCAATCACTCAGTACTGTCTTACCTGCGCTACATAAAAATATTTCTGATAAAGACCGCGCATTGCTGCAGGAGTTGTGTTTTGGCACGTTGCGCGTCCTGCCACAACTCGAGTGGTGTATCCAGCAGCTAATGGCGCGCCCGATGACCGGGAAACAGCGTGTTTTTCATTACCTGATTATGGTTGGACTTTATCAGCTCATATACACACGTATTCCCCCGCATGCCGCTCTAGCGGAGACAGTCGAAGGTGCAACTGCACTGAAGCGCCCACAATTAAAAGGGTTAATCAACGGTGTGCTACGCCAGTTCCAACGCCAACAAGTGGAATTACTGGAAAGAGCCGCAAATAACGATAGCCGTTACCTACATCCAAGTTGGTTGTTAGCACGCATTAAGCAAGCCTATCCAGACCAATGGCAACAGATTCTAGATGCAAATAACCAGAAACCACCAATGTGGTTGCGAGTTAGTCGACTACACCATTCGCGCGATGAATATCTAGACCTCTTAAAACAAGCCAGTATTGACGCCTTGCCACATGAAACTTATCCCGATGCAGTCCGCCTTATCACACCTTGCGCAGTTAATGACCTACCCGGTTTTGAACTTGGCTGGGTAACCGTGCAAGATGCATCAGCACAGGGTTGTGTTGATCTGCTTGATCCGCAGAATGGTGAGCAGATCCTTGATCTCTGTGCAGCTCCTGGGGGGAAAACAACGCATATTCTGGAAGCAGCACCCAAAGCCCATGTATTGGCCGTTGATATTGATGAACAGCGTCTTAGTCGGGTCAAAGAAAACTTACAGCGTCTGAAATTAAATGCCATTGTACGAGTCGGTGATGGGCGAACCCCAGATGCATGGTGTGGTGATCAACAATTTGATCGAATACTGCTAGATGCACCTTGTTCCGCAACGGGCGTTATTCGCCGTCACCCTGATATTAAATGGCTACGTCGGGACAGTGACATTGCCGAGTTAGCCCAATTGCAATTTGAGATTATTGAAGCTATCTGGCCTAAACTGAAAAAAGGTGGCGTAATGGTTTATGCTACCTGCTCTATATTGCCCGAAGAGAATCAGCAACAAATTGCCGCATTCCTGCAACGGCATAGTGAAGCTGAGTTGGTTGAAACAGGCTCGGCTTCAGCTCCTGGTAGACAAAACCTGCCACATCCTGAAGATGGTGATGGTTTCTTTTATGCAAAGTTGATCAAAAGATAGTCGTGGCCTTGGCTGCCTCAAATCTAATTTCAGTGTGAAATAGAGAACGCTATGAAAATAATTATTCTTGGGGCGGGGCAAGTTGGCGGAACCCTGGCAGAAAACTTGGTGGGTGAGAACAACGATATCACCGTCGTCGATGTTGATTCTGGCCGGTTACGTCAGTTGCAAGATAAATTTGACCTACGAGTGGTACAAGGGCACGGCTCACATCCTCGTGTTTTACGCGAAGCCGGCGCAGAAGATGCTGATATGTTGGTGGCAGTCACTAACTCTGACGAAACTAATATGGTTGCCTGCCAAATTGCATACTCACTCTTTAATACCCCAAATCGTATCGCGCGTATCCGTTCAGCTGAATATATCCGTGAAGCAGATAAACTCTTCCTACCGGAAGCCGTGCCTATTGACCATTTAATATCACCGGAACAGCTAGTTATCGATTACATCTATAAACTAATCGAATATCCGGGGGCTTTGCAGGTGGTCAACTTTGCCGAGGGAAAAGTGAGTATTGCCGCGGTCAAAGCCTATTATGGCGGGCCACTAGTGGGGAATGCATTATCATCGTTGCGCGAGCATATGCCGCACATTGATACCCGTGTAGCCGCGATATTCCGTCAAGATAGGCCGATTCGCCCACAAGGTTCAACGATCATTGAAGCGGGTGATGAAGTCTTCTTTGTTGCCGCTTCACAACATATCCGAGCTGTAATGAGTGAATTACAGCGTCTGGAAAAACCTTACAAACGTATCATGATTGTTGGCGGTGGCAATGTCGGCGCAGGTTTAGCTTTACGATTAGAAAAAGATTACAGCGTAAAATTAATTGAACGCGACCAGCAAAGAGCCGCTGAATTAGCTGAAATGCTACATGATACTATCGTATTTTATGGCGATGCCTCAGACCAAGAGTTGCTCGCAGAAGAACATATTGAACAGGTTGATGTCTTTATTGCCATTACCAATGATGATGAAGCTAATATCATGTCGGCTATGCTGGCGAAGCGCATGGGTGCCAAAAAGGCGATGGTATTAATACAGCGCAGCGCTTATGTCGATCTGGTTCAAGGAAGTGTGATTGATATTGTTATATCGCCACAGCAAGCCACGATTTCTGCACTGCTAGGTCATGTACGCAAAGCCGATATTGTCAGTGTTTCCTCATTAAGACGTGGTGTAGCAGAAGCGATAGAAGCCATCGCTCATGGTGATGAAAGTACATCCAAAGTTGTAGGCAGAATGGTAGAAGATATCAAACTTCCTCCCGGCACGACTATCGGCGCAATTGTGCGTGGTGACGAAGTTATTATCGCTAATGGTAATTCAATCATTAAACAAGGCGACCATGTGGTGATGTTTATAACCCACAAGAAATTTGTTCCCGATGTAGAGCGCTTGTTCCAACCAAGCCCATTCTTCTTATAACTAACAAAAATTAAATTAGCTCACTAGAGTTATCAATTAAAACTATTCCCATAGGGAATATTAAAAATTCTCCTATAATTCTGGTTGTGTCGGGTTTTATTTGGCTAAGATTAAGTAGTTCATTTTTAAATGGAGTGTGGGTTATGAGTTTTATGAAGGAATTTCGTGAATTTGCCATGCGTGGCAATGTTGTCGACTTAGCTGTCGGGGTTATTATTGGTGCTGCGTTCGGCAGAATAGTTTCTTCACTTGTCGCCGATATCATCATGCCGCCACTGGGCCTATTGCTAGGTGGAGTCGATTTCAAACAATTCCATTTCGTATTACGAGCAGCCGAAGGAACCATACCTGCGGTAGTAATGAATTACGGTACATTTATTCAGAGTATTTTTGACTTCGTCATTGTGGCACTGGCTATTTTCTCTGCAGTTAAACTGATGAACAAATTGCGTCGTGAAAAAGCAGAAGAGCCTGCAGCACCGCCAGCGCCTACGACAGAAGAAAAATTACTCGCAGAAATTCGTGATTTGCTAAAAGCACAGCAATCTAAATAATTTCAATATTGCAAACGTTGAAAGCCATCAAATTGATGGCTTTTTTATTGCTCTAAAACCAGAAGGCCAGTGGTAAACAATCATCAAATTTTTTACCACTGGCCTCCCAGCTACCGCCTTTTACATGTTTTTCTTTGCGCTGGTAACTTCCTTTACCTTTAATATTCTTCTCAATACGTTGTCTGAAAAGTGGGTCATGAAGTAGAGCTTCCAGCGCATTATCTTTAATTTTTCCTTTGGTATGCCGATACGTCGTCATAATATTGCCTCATTCGTAAACTTATTGATTAAAAATCCCGCGAATAATACTGCTTGTATGAACTGATTGAAACTCTCTATTTAAAAAATTTAGTCTGTTGATAACTCTTCAGCCGCCCCCTGCTCTAGAGCTTCTAAAATAGAGCAATAGGTTGTGGCATGCTCACTCCCACAGCACGCACTACTCAAGCGTTTTAAGGAGTCACGCATCCTTTTCAACTCAGTAATCTTACTCTCCACATCATGCAGCCGAGAGTCTACAATCGCTTTTGATTCCTGACATGTGTGATGTTCAGGATCCACGCGGATCGACAATAACTCAGCGATTGTTTCTAATGTAAATCCGAGTTGCTTCGCATAACGGATGAATCTTAAACGTTGTAAATCTTGATCATTATACAATCGATACCCCCCCTCCGTCCGTTTGCCATGATCCATCATCCCTTGCTTTTCGTAATAACGAATAGTGTCTGGCGTAACATCAGCGAGTTTCGCAAGCTGCCCAATCTTTAGCATTTAGTCACTCCCTTTAGACAACTTTTTTGCTACTTTCTGCTGGTACTCTTTACGCAAAAAGTCGGTGTTAAGCCCTGCTTGCCTCAATCTTAATTCCAACAAAGCCAGACGCTTATGTAAATTGGCATAATCATCATGCTGCTTATCGAGTTGCGATAATAAGTCCGTAATAGTGAGAGCTTCCTGTCTATCTTGCAATTCAGGAGGAAGATAGCCCGCGTTTTTTAGCAAACGATACCCAACCCTTAATTCAGTAGGGACAAAGGTATCATCGTCAAGGAAGAGTGGTTTACCATTTCCTGGCAAGTTATCAAGTTCACCCTTCTCTTGAGCTTTAATAATATGCCTTTCGGCCCATTCATCAATTAATCCCATATCACACTCAAAAGACCAGAATTCTTAAAATGGATGATAGTTAAGATTAATAGATTGGTAGATAAATAATAAGAGGACAGAGAGAAGATAGGGAGAATAGAAACTTATCCTACTGAATTTTGGACGTAAAAAAACCGGGCAAGCCCGGTTTTTTTACGCGTTTACAGATTACTCTGCAGCAACTACTTCTGCTTGCGATGCAGCACGATCAACTAACTCGATGTAAGCCATCGGTGCGTTGTCGCCTGCACGGAAGCCACACTTCAGAATGCGAGTGTAACCACCGGCGCGGCTCGCGAAACGCGGGCCTAGCTCGTTAAACAGTTTTGCCACGATCTCGTTATCACGAGTACGGGCGAATGCCAGACGACGATTAGCTACGCTGTCGGTCTTGGCAAGAGTAATCAGCGGCTCAACAACGCGACGCAGCTCTTTCGCTTTCGGCAGGGTCGTCTTGATTATCTCATGACGAACCAAAGAGCCGGCCATGTTACGGAACATAGCCTGGCGATGGCTG
The DNA here is from genome assembly GCF_044905075.1 of Yersinia vastinensis. Taxonomy (NCBI): domain Bacteria; kingdom Pseudomonadati; phylum Pseudomonadota; class Gammaproteobacteria; order Enterobacterales; family Yersiniaceae; genus Yersinia; species Yersinia vastinensis. The sequence continues at coordinate 303,413 of NZ_CP173260.1, read as the reverse complement.
CTGTTACGGTTCAGTTGACGACCACTCTTACGATGGCGCATGACCTTATCCTTCTCAGTAAAACCTTAACCTGTGATCCGGTTACTCGTTGTCAGCAATGCTAGCTGGCGGCCAATTTTCTAGGCGCATGCCTAAAGAAAGACCACGTGATGCAAGCACGTCTTTAATCTCAGTAAGAGATTTTTTACCCAAGTTCGGCGTTTTCAACAGCTCGACTTCAGTACGCTGTACCAGATCACCGATGTAGTGGATAGCTTCTGCCTTGAGGCAGTTAGCAGAGCGGACAGTCAATTCCAGATCGTCAACAGGGCGCAGCAGGATCGGATCAAACTCTGGCTTCTCTTCTTTAACTTCCGGCTGACGTACATCACGTAGGTCAACGAAAGCTTCAAGCTGTTCAGCCAAGATAGTTGCCGCACGGCGGATCGCCTCTTCAGGATCGATCGTACCATTGGTTTCCATCTCGATAACCAACTTGTCCAGGTCGGTACGCTGTTCTACACGCGCTGCTTCAACATTGTAGGCAATACGCTCTACAGGGCTATAGCATGCGTCTACTAACAGACGACCAATCGGGCGCTCATCTTCTTCCGAATGAATTCGGGCAGAAGCCGGCACATAACCACGACCACGTTGAACTTTGATACGCATGCTAATAGATGCGTTTTCATCGGTCAGGTGGCAGATAACGTGCTGCGGCTTGACGATTTCGACATCACCATCATGGGTGATATCGGCTGCAGTCACAGGGCCAATGCCAGACTTATTCAGGGTAAGAATAACTTCATCTTTACCCTGAACTCTCACCGCCAGCCCTTTCAGGTTGAGCAGGATCTCCAGGATATCTTCCTGTACGCCTTCTTTGGTGCTGTACTCATGCAGTACACCATCAATCTCAACCTCGGTCACCGCGCAACCCGGCATAGATGAAAGCAGAATACGGCGCAGTGCGTTGCCGAGAGTATGGCCAAAGCCACGCTCTAACGGCTCAAGGGTCACCTTGGCGTGCGTCGAACTGACTTGCTCGATATCTACCAGGCGCGGTTTTAGAAACTCTGTCACAGAACCCTGCATTGTGTCCTCTCTTTGGTACTAAGCTTTACTTGGAGTAAAGCTCGACGATCAGGTGTTCGTTAATGTCCGCAGACAGATCAGTACGTTCAGGAATACGCTTGAACACACCTTCCATCTTAACAGCATCAACTTCCAGCCAAGTCGGCTTTTCACGCTGCTCAGCCAGCTCCAAAGCTGCCTTAACACGAGACTGCTTTTTAGCTTTCTCACGGATGCTGACTACGTCATTCGGAGATACCTGATAAGAAGCGATGTTAACAACGCGACCATTTACCATGATAGCTTTATGACTAACCAGCTGACGTGATTCAGCACGAGTTGCGCCAAAGCCCATACGGTAAACTACGTTATCCAGACGGCCTTCCAGCAATTGCAACAGGTTTGCACCAGTGTTGCCTTTCAGACGTGCTGCTTCTTTATAGTAGTTACGGAATTGACGTTCTAGAACACCATAGATACGGCGAACTTTTTGTTTCTCACGTAACTGCACACCGTAGTCAGACAGACGCGGTTTACGCGCACCGTGCTGGCCAGGTGGTTGTTCAATCTTACACTTGGTGTCAATCGCGCGAACGCCAGACTTAAGGAACAGGTCTGTGCCCTCACGACGGCTCAGCTTGAGCTTAGGACCCAAATATCTTGCCATTTTCTCTCTCCAACAAACCTAAAAGCAGCGTTATACGCGGCGCTTTTTCGGCGGACGACAACCGTTATGAGGGATCGGAGTCACATCAGTAATATTAGTGATGCGGAAACCAGCCGCGTTTAACGCACGGATAGTAGACTCACGGCCCGGACCAGGTCCTTTAACCATAACTTCCAGATTCTTGATACCGTATTCTTTCACTGCGTCAGCGCAGCGCTCTGCTGCAACTTGCGCTGCAAACGGAGTAGACTTACGAGATCCACGGAAACCGGAACCACCTGCTGTTGCCCAACCCAATGCGTTACCTTGACGATCTGTAATGGTAACGATGGTGTTGTTGAAAGAAGCATGGATATGAGCCACACCGTCAGAGACTGTCTTTCTTACACGCTTGCGTGCACGAATAGGTGCCTTTGCCATTATTCAATCACCCCGATTATTTCTTGATCGGTTTACGCGGACCCTTACGGGTACGTGCGTTGGTCTTAGTACGCTGACCGCGAACTGGTAGACCACGACGATGACGCAAACCACGATAAGTCCCAAGGTCCATCAGACGCTTGATGCTCAGGGTCACCTCACGACGCAGATCACCTTCTACAACGTACTTGGCAACTTCGTCACGCAGCTTCTCGATTTGCTCTTCAGACAGCTCACTGATCTTAACATTTTCAGCGATATCCGCCGCAGCACAGATAGCCTGTGAACGGGTTTTACCGATGCCGTAGATCGCAGTCAATGCGATAACGGTATGTTTCTGATCAGGAATGTTAATGCCTGCTATACGGGCCACTATGCACTCCTACTATTTTATACAGCAATACCATTCTGAAAAGCCCGTTTTCAGGATACTCAAATAGTATTGCAGTCACATACAAAAGATTGGCTGGCTAATCTAGCCAGCTCAACCCAACTTTGCAAGAAAAATATGCAAGATAAATCAGCCTTGACGCTGTTTATGCTTTGGTTCGGCACTGCAGATTACGCGAACGACACCGTTACGCTTAACAATTTTGCAGTTACGACATAATTTCTTGACGGAAGCACGAACTTTCATTTTTACTCTCCGTAACTTCTCAAACATCCCTGAATTAGCGGTTATAGCCTTTCAGGTTTGCTTTCTTCAATGCAGACTCGTATTGACTAGACATCATCAGAGTTTGCACTTGAGCCATAAAGTCCATGATGACCACCACTACGATAAGTAGGGAGGTACCACCAAAGTAAAATGGTACTTTCATCGCGTCACGCATGAACTCCGGGATCAGGCAGATGAAAGTAATATACATCGCACCAATTAAGGTTAGACGCGTCATTACTTTATCGATGTACTTCGCCGTTTGCTCTCCCGGACGAATTCCTGGCACGAATGCACCGGACTTCTTCAGGTTATCTGCTGTTTCACGCGGATTGAATACTAACGCCGTGTAGAAGAAACAGAAGAAGATGATTGCAGACGCATAGAGTAACACATAAAGCGGCTGTCCCGGCTGCAAATACATCGAAATAGTCGTCAGCCAGTTCCAACCTGTCCCACCCCCAAACCATGATGCAATCGTGGCAGGGAACAGAATTATGCTGGAAGCAAAGATTGCTGGGATAACCCCGGCCATATTCACTTTCAACGGTAAGTGTGTGCTCTGTGCTGCATAAACACGACGACCTTGTTGACGTTTAGCATAGTTAACGACGATACGACGCTGACCACGTTCAATGAAAACAACGAAGAAGGTTACTGCAAACACTAATACTGCAACCAACAGCAACAGGAGGAAGTGCAGGTCGCCTTGCCGAGCTTGCTCGATGGTATGAGCTATTGCAGGTGGAAGACCCGCAACAATACCAGCGAAGATTATGATTGAGATACCGTTACCGATACCACGCTCAGTAATCTGTTCGCCCAGCCACATTAGGAACATTGTCCCGGTGACCAAGCTAACAACAGCGGTAAAATAGAAAGCAAAGCCTGGATTGATTACCAGACCTTGCATCCCAGGCATATTCGGCAGACCGGTAGCAATACCGATCGATTGGAATATAGCCAATACCAACGTGCCATAACGGGTGTACTGACTAATCTTGCGACGGCCAGCCTCCCCTTCTTTCTTTATTTCTGCCAACGCTGGATGAACCACCGTTAACAGTTGGATAATAATCGACGCCGAAATATACGGCATGATACCCAAGGCAAAGATAGAAGCACGACTGAGAGCACCACCAGAGAACATGTTAAACATTTCAATGATGGTCCCTCTCTGCTGCTCGAGCAATTTAGCAAGCACAGTGGCATCGATACCAGGAATCGGAATAAAAGAGCCGATACGGAAAACAATAAGCGCACCGATAACAAACAAAAGTCTGCGCTTCAGTTCGCCTAATCCGCCTTTAGCACTTTGAAAATCTAATCCTGGTTGCTTAGCCATCTGCTACTTATTCCTCAATTTTACCGCCAGCAGCTTCGATAGCAGCACGAGCGCCTTTGGTGACACGCAGACCACGAAGAGTTACCGCACGAGTGATTTCGCCTGAAAGCATAACTTTCGCGAACTCAATCTGGGTACCAACAACGTTAGCGGCTTTCAGCGTGTTCAGGTCGATTACGTCGCCTTCCACTAAAGCCAGTTCAGACAGACGAACTTCTGCCGTGATCATAGCTTTGCGAGAGGTGAAGCCGAATTTCGGCAAACGACGATATAAAGGCATCTGACCACCTTCAAAACCACGACGTACGCCACCACCAGAACGTGAGTTCTGACCTTTGTGACCACGACCAGCAGTTTTACCCAGGCCAGAACCGATACCACGACCTACACGCTTCGGCGCATGCTTGGCACCTTCAGCCGGAGACAGAGTATTTAAACGCATCTGTTACTCCTCAACTTTAACCATGTAGGAAACCAAGTTGACCATACCACGTACAGCAGGAGTATCCTCACGCTCTACAGTATGACCAATACGACGCAGACCTAAACCGATCAGGGTTGCCTTATGCTTTGGCAAACGACCGATACTGCTTTTTGTTTGAGTTACTTTAATAGTCTTTGCCATGGTTATTTCCCTAGAATTTCTTCGACGGATTTACCACGCTTAGCAGCGACCATTTCTGGGGATTTCATATCTTCTAAAGCAGCGATAGTTGCACGAACCACGTTGATCGGGTTAGTAGAACCATATGCTTTAGCTAATACGTTATGAACCCCTGCAACTTCCAAGACGGCGCGCATTGCACCACCGGCGATAATACCGGTACCTTCAGAAGCTGGTTGCATGAATACACGGGAACCTGTGTGAGCACCTTTTACTGGGTGCTGCAGAGTGCCGTTATCCAAAGCAACATTAATCATAGCGCGACGGGCTTTTTCCATCGCTTTCTGGATCGCTGCCGGAACTTCGCGTGCTTTGCCGTAGCCAAAACCAACGCGACCGTTACCATCACCAACTACTGTCAGTGCGGTAAAGCTGAAAATACGGCCACCTTTTACGGTTTTAGATACGCGGTTTACCGCGATCAGCTTTTCCTGCAGTTCGCCAGCTTGTTTTTCGATGTGAGACATCTTACACCTCTACCTTAGAACTGAAGGCCAGCTTCACGGGCAGCATCTGCCAGTGCCTGGACTCGACCATGATATTGGAAACCGGAACGGTCAAAGGATACTTTCGTGATCCCTTTTTCCAATGCGCGCTCAGCAATAGTTTTGCCTACAGCTGCTGCGGCATCTTTGTTGCCGGCGTACTTCAATTGCTCATTGATAGCTTTTTCTACAGTAGAAGCGGCGACCAAAATTTCAGAACCGTTTGGTGCAATAACCTGCGCGTAAATATGGCGTGGGGTACGATGTACCACCAGGCGAGTCGCACCCAGTTCTTTGAGCTTGCGGCGTGCGCGGGTCGCACGACGGATACGAGCTGCTTTCTTATCCATAGTGTTACCTTACTTCTTCTTAGCCTCTTTGGTACGCACGACTTCGTCGGCGTAACGGACACCCTTGCCTTTATAAGGCTCAGGACGACGGTAGGCACGCAAATCTGCTGCAACCTGACCAATCACCTGCTTATCAGCGCCTTTCAGCACGATTTCAGTTTGGGTCGGGCATTCGGCAGTGATGCCAGCCGGCAATTCGTGGTCAACTGGATGAGAGAAGCCTAAAGCTAAATTCACCACGTTGCCTTTAACTGCGGCACGGTAACCTACACCTACCAATTGAAGCTTCTTAGTGAAGCCTTCGGTAACACCAACGACCATTGCATTAAGCAGTGCACGAGTGGTACCCGCTTGGGCCCAACCGTCTACAGCGCCTTCGCGTGGAGCGAAAGTCAGTGTATTTTCTTCTTGCTTAACTTCAACAGCGCTATGGACGGTACGAGTCAGCTCGCCGTTCTTACCCTTAATCGAAATAACCTGACCGTTGAGTTTTACCTCTACGCCGGCAGGAATGACGACGGGTGCTTTTGCAACACGAGACATTCTTTCCTCCCGAATTAAGCTACGTAGCAGATAATCTCGCCACCAAGACCTGCTTGGCGAGCTGCACGATCGGTCATAACACCTTTAGAGGTAGAAATAACAGCGATACCCAAACCGGCCATAACTTTTGGCAGCTCATCTTTTTTCTTATAGATGCGCAGACCTGGACGGCTGATACGTTGAATGCTTTCTACCACTGCCTTGCCCTGGAAATACTTAAGTGCTAATTCCAGTACAGGCTTGGTGTCGCCTTCGACTTTAAAATCTTCAATAAAACCTTCTTCCTTCAGAACGTTGGCAATTGCCACTTTCAGCTTGGAGGAAGGCATGGTGACCGCAACTTTGTTTGCGGCTTGACCGTTACGGATACGGGTCAGCATATCCGCGATCGGATCTTGCATGCTCATCTGTCTTTACTCCCGTGATTCAATTGGTGACAATTACCAGCTAGCCTTTTTAAGGCCCGGGATTTCACCGCGCATTGCGGTTTCACGGACTTTAATACGGCTCAACCCGAACTTCCGCAGGAAACCATGCGGACGACCAGTTTGGTTGCAGCGGTTACGCTGACGGGACGGGCTGGAATCACGCGGCAGAGACTGCAGCTTCAGAACAGCATTCCAACGATCTTCGTCGGATGAGTTCACACCAGAGATAATAGCTTTTAATTCCTCGCGTTGAGCGCGGTATTTGTTAGCTAGTTTCACGCGAACGACTTCGCGTGCTTTCATTGATTGCTTAGCCATCAGTAACCCTACCTTACTTGCGGAATGGGAATTTAAAAGCAGCCAACAATGCACGGCCTTCATCATCGGATTTCGCAGTAGTGGTAATGGTAATATCCAAGCCACGTACACGATCGACTTTATCGTAGTCGATTTCCGGGAAGATGATCTGCTCGCGCACACCCATGCTGTAGTTACCACGACCATCGAATGACTTAGCGGACAAGCCACGGAAGTCACGGATACGAGGTACAGCAATGGTAATCAGACGCTCTAAGAATTCCCACATGCGTTCGCCACGCAGGGTCACTTTACAGCCGATCGGATAGCCCTGACGGATTTTGAAGCCTGCAACAGATTTGCGTGCTTTGGTGATAAACGGCTTTTGGCCGGAGATAGCTGCCAAGTCAGCTGCTGCATTATCCAGCAGTTTCTTGTCAGCGATCGCTTCACCAACACCCATGTTCAGGGTGATCTTCTCGACCCGAGGGACTTGCATGACAGAGTTGTAGTCAAACTGAGACATCAGTTGTTTGACCACCTCGTCTTTGTAGTAATCATGCAGTTTCGCCATCGTATTACTCCAAATTACTTGATAGTTTCGCTGTTAGATTTAAAGAAACGGACTTTTTTGCCGTCTTCGAATCTAAAGCCTACACGGTCAGCCTTACCGGTTGTCGCGTTGAACAGCGCAATGTTGGAAACTTGAATTGCAGCTTCTTTTTCAACAATGCCACCTGGTTGGTTCAGGGCCGGAACCGGCTTCTGATGTTTTTTAACCAGGTTGATACCTTCAACAATGACCTTACCAGCAGACAGGACATTCTTTACTTTACCGCGCTTACCTTTGTCTTTCCCGGTTAGCACGATAACTTCGTCATCACGACGGATTTTCGCTGCCATGGTTCGCTCCTTAGAGTACTTCTGGTGCCAGAGAGATAATTTTCATGAACTTCTCATTACGCAGTTCACGAGTTACCGGCCCAAAAATACGCGTGCCGATTGGCTGCTCGCTGTTATTATTTAAAATAACACAAGCGTTGCCATCGAAGCGAATGACAGAACCGTCCGGGCGACGTACACCCTTCTTGGTGCGCACCACTACCGCCTTCAGAACATCGCCTTTCTTCACCTTGCCACGAGGAATTGCTTCCTTGATGGTGATCTTGATGATGTCGCCGATGCCTGCGTAGCGACGGTGCGAGCCACCTAGAACCTTGATACACATTACGCGACGTGCACCGGAGTTGTCGGCCACGTTCAGCATAGTCTGTTCTTGGATCATGTTAGTGCTCCGCTAATGTCAACTACTACTTTAGGACCCAGAATAGGTCGTTTAAAAGCCCCAAGAATGAGGGCGCAGCATTATAACACCGCTTCCAGATTATGGGTAGAAAAAATAAACGGCTCACTTTCTGAGCCGTTTATTATGTGCGAGTTGGCTACTCTATTACAGAATCGCTTTCTCTACAACGCGAACAAGTGTCCAAGACTTAGTCTTTGACAATGGACGGCATTCGCGGATTTCTACCACGTCACCGATACCACATTCATTGTTCTCGTCATGTACATGCAATTTCGTCGTACGACGGATGAATTTCCCGTAAATCGGGTGCTTCACCACACGTTCGATAGCAACAACCATGGATTTCTCCATTTTGTCACTAACTACGCGACCTTGCAGAGTACGGATTTGGTCAGTCATTACGCACCCGCCTTTTCAGTCAGTAAAGTCTTAACACGTGCGATATTACGACGCACTTGTTTCGACAGGTGAGTTTGTTGCAGCTGGCCACTAGCCGCCTGCATGCGCAAATTAAATTGCTCACGCAGCAGGTTGAGCAGCTCAGTGTTCAGCTCTTCAACGCTTTTTTCACGCAGCTCTTGTGCTTTCATTACATCACCGTCTTAGTTACAAAGGTGGTTCCTACAGGCAGTTTCGCTGCTGCGAGCTTAAATGCTTCGCGAGCAGTTTCTTCCGGCACACCAGCCATTTCAAATAAAACTTTTCCTGGCTGGATCAGGGCAACCCAATACTCTACGTTACCCTTACCTTTACCCATACGCACTTCGAGCGGCTTCTCGGTGATCGGTTTGTCCGGGAATACACGGATCCAGACCTTACCTTGACGCTTAATTGCACGTGTCATCGCACGACGGGCTGCTTCGATTTGACGAGCCGTCAGGCGGCAACGGCCACAAGCTTTCAGGCCGAACTCACCGAAGCTAACATCCGTACCTTGCGCAAGGCCACGGTTACGGCCTTTGTGCATCTTACGGAATTTTGTACGCTTTGGTTGTAACATCAGCGATTCTCCTTACTTGCGGCCTTTACGCTGCTGCTTTTTAGGTTGAGCAGCCGGTTCCGGTTGTTCAACAGCAGCCATACCACCCAAGATCTCACCTTTGAAGATCCATACCTTAACGCCGATTACACCATAAGTGGTGTGCGCTTCAGATGTGTTGTAATCGATATCCGCACGCAGTGTATGCAACGGAACACGACCTTCACGGTACCATTCGGTACGCGCGATTTCAGCACCGCCAAGACGGCCGCTTACTTCAACTTTGATACCTTTAGCGCCAAGACGCATTGCGTTCTGTACAGCACGCTTCATAGCACGACGGAACATAACACGACGTTCCAGCTGTGAAGTGATGCTATCAGCAACCAATTTTGCGTCCAGTTCCGGTTTACGGACTTCGGCGATGTTAATCTGTGCAGGAACGCCAGCGATATCCGCTACGACCTTACGCAGTTTTTCGACATCTTCACCTTTCTTGCCGATAACGATGCCAGGGCGAGCGGTGTGAATAGTCACACGGATGCTCTTCGCTGGACGCTCGATAACGATGCGAGAAACGGAAGCTTTCGCTAATTCCTTAGTCAGGAATTGGCGAACTTTAAAGTCGCTGTCCAGGTTGTCAGCGAATTCTTTGGTATTTGCGTACCAGGTAGAGTTCCAAGCTTTGACAATACCTAGTCGAATACCATTAGGATGTACTTTCTGACCCATTGCTAGTCTCCAGAGTCTCAGCGATCGGACACAACCACAGTAATGTGGCTGGTGCGCTTCAGGATGCGATCTGCACGACCTTTTGCACGCGGCATAATGCGCTTCATGCTAGGGCCTTCGTCTACGAAGATCTTCGTGACTTTCAGATCATCGATGTCAGCGCCATCGTTGTGTTCTGCGTTAGCAATGGCAGACTCTAGTACCTTCTTAACCAAACCAGCAGCTTTCTTGTTGGTGTAGGTCAGAGTTTCCAGAGCTTGCGACACTTTCTTACCGCGAATCAGGTCCGCTACCAAGCGAACCTTCTGAGCAGAAGAACGAGCGTGGCGATGTTTAGCGATAGTTTCCATCTCTTCCTCCTACCTTAGCGCTTTTTAGCCTTTTTATCGGCCGCATGGCCGCGATAAGTACGGGTCGGCGCGAATTCACCCAGTTTGTGACCGACCATTTCATCGGAAACGAATACTGGAACGTGCTGACGACCATTATGGACAGCGATGGTCAAACCGATCATATTTGGAAAGACCGTTGAACGACGGGACCAAGTCCGAATTGGCTTCTTGTCTCCGCTTTCCACCGCTTTCTCTACCTTCTTCAGCAAGTGCAGGTCAATGAAGGGACCTTTCTTGAGAGAACGTGGCATGGCTTATCCTCTAATTATTTTTTACTACGGCGACGTACGATGAACTTATCAGTACGCTTGTTGCTACGGGTCTTCTTACCTTTGGTCTGAACGCCCCACGGGGTTACCGGGTGCTTACCAAAGTTACGACCTTCACCACCACCGTGCGGGTGATCTACCGGGTTCATCGCCGTACCGCGAACGGTAGGACGAATACCACGCCAACGACTGGCACCTGCTTTACCCAGGACACGCAGCATGTGTTCAGCGTTACCGACTTCACCTAAGGTGGCGCGGCAATCAGCTTGAACCTTGCGCATTTCGCCGGAGCGCAGACGCAGAGTAACGTAGGAACCGTCACGAGCAACGATCTGAACGTATGCACCAGCAGAACGAGCCAATTGGCCGCCTTTACCTGGTTTCATTTCTACGTTATGAACCGTTGAACCAACTGGGATGTTACGCATAGGCAGGGTGTTACCTGCTTTAATTGCAGCATCAACGCCAGATTGAATCTGGTCACCAGCTTTCAGGCCTTTAGGCGCTAGGATATAACGGCGTTCGCCGTCTTTGTACAGAACCAACGCAATGTTTGCGGAACGGTTCGGATCGTACTCCAGACGCTCTACCACTGCAGGGATACCATCTTTGTTGCGTTTGAAGTCAACCAGACGATAATGCTGCTTGTGGCCACCACCGATATGACGGGTAGTGATACGGCCATTGTTGTTACGGCCACCGCTTTTGCTTAATTTCTCAAGCAACGGGGCATAAGGCTTACCCTTGTGCAGCTCAGGGTTAACCACTTTAACAACGTGGCGACGACCCGGAGATGTAGGTTTACATTTAACAATTGCCATTGTTTACTCCTCCGACTTACTCTGCGCCGCCGATGAAGTCCAGATTCTGGCCTTCTTTCAGGGTGACGTAAGCTTTTTTCCAGTCGCTACGACGACCAACACGCTGACCGTGACGCTTACTCTTGCCTTTAACCAGCAAGGTGTTAACGTCTTCGACTTCGACTTCAAACAGTTTCTGCACTGCAGCTTTAATTTCTGCTTTGGTCGCGTCTTTGGCAACTTTGAGAACGATGGTGTTATTCTTTTCCATCGCAGCGGACGCTTTTTCAGATACATGCGGCGCGCGCAGTACTTTCAGCAGACGTTCTTCACGAATCATGCCAGCATCTCCTCAACTTGCTTCACAGCATCAGCAGTCATAACCACTTTGTCGAAGGCGATCAGGCTAACTGGGTCGATACCGGCTACATCGCGAACGTCAACCTTGTACAGGTTGCGAGCTGCCAAGAACAAGTTCTCATCCAGTTCACCCGTTACGATCAGCACATCTTCCAGAGCCATATCTTTCAATTTCTGCGCCAGCAACTTAGTTTTAGGTGCTTCAACAGAGAATTTTTCGACAATGATCAGACGATCTTGACGTACCAATTCGGACAGAATGCTTTTCAGCGCGCCGCGGTACATCTTTTTGTTTACTTTTTGACTGTGGTCCTGAGGCTTCGCAGCGAAGGTCACACCACCTGAACGCCAGATCGGGCTCTTTACAGAACCTGAACGCGCACGGCCGGTACCTTTCTGGCGCCACGGTTTTTTACCGGAACCAGTCACTTCAGCGCGGGTCTTCTGAGCACGGGTACCTTGACGGGCACCTGCTGCATAAGCAACAACAACCTGATGTACCAGCGCTTCGTTGAAATCACGACCGAAGGTAGTTTCGGAAACAGTCAGCGCGCCTTGCGCGTCTTTCAATACTAATTCCATTGCTATCCCCTTACGCCTTCACAGCTGGTTTAACGATCAGGTTGCCACCGGTTGCGCCCGGTACAGCACCCTTAACCAACAGCAGGTTGCGCTCAGCGTCAACACGTACTACGTCCAGGCTCTGAACAGTCACACGTTCGTCACCCAGGTGGCCAGCCATTTTCTTGCCTTTGAACACTTTGCCCGGAGTCTGGTTTTGACCGATAGAACCCGGAACACGGTGAGACAAGGAGTTACCATGGGTAGCATCTTGGGTACGGAAGTTCCAGCGCTTAACAGTACCGGCAAAACCTTTACCTTTAGACGTACCTGTAACGTCGACTTTCTTAACGTCTGCAAAAATTTCGACGCTAATTTCTTGACCAGCAGTAAATTCTTGACCTTCTGGAAGGCGGAATTCCCACAGACCACGGCCAGCTTCTACGCCAGCTTTAGCGAAATGACCCGCTTCTGGTTTAGTAACACGGTTAGCTTTTTTAGCACCGGTAGTTACTTGCACAGCACGGTATCCGTCGTTCTCCAGGCTTTTGACCTGAGTTACGCGGTTCGCTTCAATTTCGATAACAGTTACTGGGATTGAAACGCCATCTTCAGTGAAGATACGAGTCATGCCCACTTTTTTACCGACTAAACCAATCATTGTTTCAACCTCTCAATCGCTCAATGACCTGATTAACCCAGGCTGATCTGCACGTCTACACCGGCAGCCAGATCCAGACGCATCAGAGCATCAACGGTTTTCTCGGTTGGCTCAACGATGTCAACCAGACGCTTGTGAGTGCGAATTTCGTACTGATCGCGCGCATCTTTATTGACGTGCGGAGAAATCAGAACAGTAAAGCGCTCTTTGCGAGTTGGCAGCGGGATCGGACCACGAACCTGCGCACCAGTGCGCTTGGCAGTCTCGACGATTTCCGCAGTTGATTGATCGATCAAACGATGATCAAACGCTTTCAGGCGGATACGGATTCTTTGGTTCTGCATGAGACCAGAGCTCCAATTATTTATAAACGTAAATGATCACTCCTCGCACCCATTTCGATTGATGGGGGAGTGTAATCGTTCAACATATAACCCCCATATCGGGAGTATTGTTCAGTTGCAACACTAGGTTGAAACCGACAGATTAGTTTCAATCTGACCTATCAAGATTAGGTAGGCCCGCGCATTATACGTAAATACCAGCAGGAAGCAAGCGGGTGTTGAAAATCTATGCGAAAACTTACTAGATAATTTAATCGGGAAAGAATGAAGCTATTCGTGGGGATTCATGAAGGGAAAGAGTGAGGCTAATCGCGCTCACTCTTTTGACTAAAAACATCATGGCTAGATAGGCTATCGGGTGATCTGCGAGGAGTTAGTCTTTTGTTGCAAGCTGGGCTTGGGAGTAGTTTTGTATCCCTAAGCGGTCAATCAAACTAAGTTCTGTCTCAAGCCAATCAATATGTCCTTCTTCTTCAGCCAAGATTTCTTTCAGCAAATCACGGCTAACATAGTCATGGATTGAGTCCGCATAGGCAATGCCTTCACGTAGATCCTTCGCGCCGGCTAATTCGAGGGCTAAGTCAGATTTCAGTATTTCTTCTACGTCTTCACCAATATTCAACTTACCCAAATCCTGCAAGTTGGGGATGCCCTCGAGGAACAAGATGCGCTCAATATATTTATCCGCATGCTTCATTTCGTCGATGGATTCGTGATACTCCTTATCATTAAGGCGCATCAGCCCCCAGTTTTTAAACATTCGGGCATGGAGAAAATATTGATTGATAGCAACTAGCTCGTTTCCGAGTAGTTTATTGAGATGTGCAATTATCTTTTTATCGCCTTTCATAGAAATACCCTCCGCTTCCAGTACTAAAAGTGTAGTACCAGATGGCAAAGTGTGGGGAAAACTTCTCCCTGCTAACTATTAGGCAACATCATTCATTTCTGGAATGTTAGCGCGTTCCTCGATCAAGATCTCTCTAGCCTGTCGAATGCACTTCCCGCAGTCTGTACCGATAGGCACAAGTTGACGCAATTGTTGGATGGTATGTGGATGGTGCTGGCGTACAGCTTTACGGATAACTTTGTCAGATATCGCATTACACAGGCAAACATACATAAAATAACTCACTTCTTAACCAATATTTCAAGTGTAAATAAGAATGCGAGTTATTTCAATTAAGATTATTCATTTTAGGCAATAAAAAAGGGCGCCGAAGCGCCCTTTTAACTTAATCAATAAAATAATTAAGCGATAACTTTAGCAACAACACCAGCGCCTACAGTACGGCCGCCTTCACGGATTGCGAAACGCAGACCGTCGTCCATTGCGATTGGGTGAATCAGAGTAACAACCATGTTGATGTTGTCACCTGGCATCACCATTTCAACGCCTTCTGGCAGTTCGATGGTACCGGTCACGTCAGTTGTACGGAAGTAGAACTGAGGACGGTAGCCTTTGAAGAACGGAGTATGACGGCCGCCTTCGTCTTTGCTCAGAATATAAACTTCTGATTCAAAGGTAGTGTGTGGTTTGATTGAGCCTGGTTTAGCCAGAACTTGACCACGTTCGATGTCTTCACGCTTGATACCACGCAGCAGAACACCAACGTTCTCACCAGCACGACCTTCGTCCAGCAGTTTGCGGAACATTTCAACGCCAGTACAAGTAGATTTAGCAGTATCTTTGATACCAACGATTTCTACTTCTTCACCAACTTTAACGATACCGCGCTCTACACGACCAGTTACTACAGTACCACGGCCAGAGATAGAGAATACGTCTTCGATTGGCAGCAGGAACGGCTTGTCGATAGCACGTTCTGGTTCTGGGATGTAAGAATCCAGGTAACCAGCCAGTTCGATGATTTTAGCTTCCCACTCAGCTTCGCCTTCCAGCGCTTTCAGAGCAGAACCACGTACTACTGGCAGATCGTCGCCTGGGAAATCGTAAGCAGACAGAAGTTCACGAACTTCCATTTCTACCAATTCCAGCAGCTCTTCATCATCAACCATGTCACATTTGTTCATGAATACGATGATGTAAGGAACGCCAACCTGACGACCTAACAGGATGTGCTCACGAGTCTGTGGCATAGGGCCATCAGTTGCAGCAACAACCAGGATAGCGCCGTCCATCTGAGCAGCACCAGTGATCATGTTTTTAACGTAGTCGGCGTGCCCTGGGCAGTCAACGTGCGCGTAGTGACGTGACGGGGTGTCATATTCAACGTGAGAAGTGTTGATGGTGATACCACGTGCTTTTTCTTCTGGTGCGTTATCGATCTGATCGAAAGCACGAGCGCTACCGCCGTAGGTTTTAGCCAGTACGGTGGTGATTGCTGCAGTCAGGGTAGTTTTACCATGGTCAACGTGGCCGATAGTACCGACGTTTACATGGGGTTTGGTACGTTCAAATTTTTCTTT
The DNA here is from genome assembly GCF_044905075.1 of Yersinia vastinensis. Taxonomy (NCBI): domain Bacteria; kingdom Pseudomonadati; phylum Pseudomonadota; class Gammaproteobacteria; order Enterobacterales; family Yersiniaceae; genus Yersinia; species Yersinia vastinensis. The sequence goes on along the minus strand of NZ_CP173260.1, from coordinate 287,669 downwards.
AGACACGACTATATTCCTTACTCTTGTGCTCTCCCACTTATGAGAGAGCACTGGATCATTGTTTTAAACCCGAAAGCTTATTTGCCACGGGCTTCGATAACGGCTTTAGCGACGTTACTAGGTGCTTCAGCATACTCCAGGAATTCCATGGAGTAAGAAGCACGGCCCTGAGTCTGAGAACGCAGGTCAGTAGCATAACCGAACATTTCAGACAACGGAACCTTGACGCGAACGGTTTTACCGGTAGCAGTATCTTCCATACCTTCGATGATACCGCGACGACGGTTAAGGTCGCCCATTACGTCACCCATGTAATCTTCAGGGGTTTCGACTTCAACCTTCATGATTGGCTCAAGCAGAACTGGTTTAGCTCGTTTGAAACCTTCTTTAAAGGCGATAGAACCGGCTAATTTAAACGCCAATTCTGAGGAGTCAACGTCATGGTAAGAACCGTAGTGCAGACGGATTTTAACGTCAACAACTGGGTAACCAGCCAGAGGACCGGCTTTCAGCTGTTCCTGAATACCTTTATCAACAGCAGGGATGAACTCTTTAGGAATAGAACCACCAACGATTTCGTTGACGAATTCATACCCAGCGCCACCCGGTGGTAACGGAGACATGTCGATTACAACATGACCGTACTGACCACGACCGCCTGACTGCTTCGCGTGTTTACCTTCGATATCCTTAACGGTATCGCGGATAGTTTCACGGTATGCAACCTGAGGTTTACCGACGTTTGCTTCCACGTTAAATTCGCGGCGCATACGGTCAACCAGGATATCCAAGTGCAACTCACCCATACCAGCGATGATAGTCTGACCAGATTCTTCGTCAGTCCAAACGCGGAATGATGGATCTTCTTTTGCCAGACGACCCAGAGCCATACCCATTTTTTCTTGGTCGGCTTTGGTTTTTGGTTCAACGGCAACAGAGATTACTGGCTCTGGGAACTCCATACGTTCCAAGATGATCGGGTTAGCAGGATCACACAGAGTGTCACCTGTCGTCACATCTTTCAGACCGATCGCTGCTGCGATGTCGCCTGCGCGAACTTCTTTGATCTCTTCACGTTTGTTTGCGTGCATCTGTACGATACGGCCCAGACGCTCACGCTGTGAACGTACTGAGTTCAACACGGTGTCACCGGAGTTTACAACACCAGAGTACACACGGAAGAACGTCAAGTTACCAACAAACGGGTCGGTAGCAATTTTGAATGCCAGTGCAGAGAACGGCTCTTTGTCGTCAGAGTGACGAACTGCCGGAGTATCTTTACCGTCATCCAGAATACCGTTGATAGCTTCAACATCAGTTGGTGCTGGCAGGTATTCAATAACCGCATCCAGCATTGCCTGTACGCCTTTGTTTTTAAACGCAGAACCACAGGTAACCAAGATGATTTCGTTGCGCAGAACACGTTGACGCAGAGCTGTTTTGATCTCTTCTTCGGTCAGCTCTTCGCCGCCCAAATATTTGTCCATCAGCTCTTCTGATGCTTCCGCAGCAGATTCAACCAAGTTCTGGTGCCATTCTTTAGCCAGTTCAACCATATCAGCCGGGATCTCTTCGTATTCGAAGGTCACGCCCTGATCAGCTTCGTTCCAGTTGATAGCTTTCATTTTTACCAGGTCGATAATACCGGTAAATTTCTCTTCCGCGCCGATAGCCAGTTGCAATGGAACTGGATTCGCGCCCAGACGAGATTTAATCTGACCAACAACTTTCAGGAAGTTCGCACCCATACGGTCCATTTTGTTAACGAACGCGATACGTGGAACTTTATACTTGTTAGCCTGACGCCATACGGTTTCAGACTGTGGCTGAACACCACCAACTGCACAGTAAACCATTACCGCGCCGTCAAGAACACGCATGGAACGTTCTACTTCGATGGTGAAGTCAACGTGCCCAGGGGTGTCAATGATATTGACGTGATGTGGTTCGAACTGTTTAGCCATACCAGACCAGAAGCAGGTAGTAGCCGCAGAAGTGATGGTAATACCACGCTCCTGCTCCTGTTCCATCCAGTCCATGGTGGCTGCGCCGTCATGAACTTCACCGATTTTATGGTTTACACCGGTGTAAAACAGGATACGTTCGGTAGTGGTTGTCTTACCGGCGTCGATGTGAGCGCTGATACCGATATTACGATAGCGCTCAATGGGTGTTTTACGAGCCATTTGATTCCTCTATTCCTAGGGCGTTCATTCGGTTAACCCATGCGGGTTGGCTTTTGAGCGCCCGCATGGTTATTCCCGCTTTTTCGTTTAGCCAAGATTGGCGTCTGCGCTGTGCGGCTACTCGCCGTACTGATGTACTGTTTCGTAGCTGCTCTCAGGCCTTAGCCTTGTCCTGTCGAAAAAACAGGAATACACAAACTACTACGTGGCAATTACCAGCGGTAGTGGGCGAACGCCTTGTTAGCTTCGGCCATACGGTGAACGTCTTCACGTTTCTTAACAGCAGAACCTTTGTTCTCTGCTGCGTCAGACAGTTCATTCGCCAAGCGCAAAGCCATGGATTTATCACCGCGTTTACGAGCAGCATCAACGATCCAACGCATTGCCAAGGCATTACGACGAACCGGACGAACTTCAACTGGTACCTGATAAGTAGAACCACCAACGCGGCGAGACTTAACTTCGACAGTCGGGCGCACGTTATCCAGAGCTACTTCGAAAGCTTCCAGAAAATCTTTACCAGAACGCTGAGCCAGGGTCTCCAGCGCGGTATAGACGATTGCTTCTGCAGTAGATTTTTTACCATCTACCATCAGGATATTTACAAATTTCGCCAACAATTCAGATCCGAACTTAGGATCTGGTAAAATTTTACGTTGGCCAATTACACGACGACGTGGCATGGAAATACTCCGTTGTTAATTCAGGGTTGTCCAAAACTCTAAGAGTTTATTTTGACATTAATGTAAAAATGTTTGGCCTTACTTAACGGAGAACCATTAAGCCTTTGGCTTCTTCACGCCGTACTTAGAACGTGATTGCTTACGGTCTTTAACACCTGAGCAGTCAAGCGCGCCGCGAACGGTGTGGTAACGCACACCTGGCAAGTCTTTAACACGACCGCCACGGATCAGGATCACGGAGTGTTCCTGTAGGTTATGACCTTCACCGCCGATGTAGGAGGTGACTTCAAAACCGTTAGTTAAACGCACACGGCAAACTTTACGCAGTGCGGAGTTAGGTTTTTTCGGGGTGGTGGTATATACGCGGGTACATACACCACGTTTCTGCGGGCATGCTTCCAGCGCAGGAACGTTGCTTTTAGCAACCTTCATGCTGCGTGGCTTGCGAACCAGCTGGTTAATCGTTGCCATTATTAAAAAAGCTCCTGGTTTTTTGCTTCGTAAACACGTGATAAATCCCCCTCGTTTGCACTACTGGCAGAGAACGAGGACGCAGAATTTTATGGCTGACTATCTAAGGTGTCAAGAAATATACAGCATCAACTGCATTACCATGCCAGTTGTTGCTGATGTTTTAGGGTCAAATCCACGAAGTGAGTATAGCCGATTACTGTAACGCTGTCTGAAATTTGACCAGACAAGCCACGCGCAATGACATCATCTCCCAACACAAAGAGGGAAGCGGGGTTATTTAACAATAGCTTAAGACTTTCACTGTTTTTCAAGACAGCCATAACACCGTCTTGTAGAAATAAAATCTCATCTTCGGATGTGACTAATCTCAGTAATGCAGATAAATCGCAGTGATAAGGTGAATGACTGACGGTATACAGCATTATCGCTACCCGAATCCCATTAAAAAGTCAGCACGACATCATAAGTTGCCAATTGGCTACGCAAATTTACCGGAGATAATACCTCAACATCAAGTACCCAATCCGTCACTTCACTCAATCCACGTTGCTGCAATGACGCTCCACAAATATAACAATTCTCGACATCGTACAGGGGTAAGACACCAAAAGTCGCAATATAGTTTCTGGCGAGGATGACTTCTGGTTTTTGCTGCGGTAATAACTGGAGTACACCATCTGACACAAAGAAAGCACCGATCTCTTCGCTAAGAGCAGAAGTCGCGAGTAATGCATCCAGCCCTTCACGGCCACTGGTATTGCCATGCGGCCCTTGGGTAAAAACAAATGCGATCCGATTCTTGCCCATTAAAATTGCACCATTCGGTCGCAAGTTAATGCCGCTTCCGCCAATGCGCCCAAACCACTCAAGGTAAACCCTGTTTGCAAGTTTGCAGCGGTCAGATTGAGTTGCTCAGCTTCCTGTGCGTCAGTGACACCACGGCGCAGTGCCGCTGCAACACACACATTCAACGTCACTGCATGCTTGGCTGCCAACTGTTGCCATGCCCGAACCAGATCGAATTCATCACTGGCGGGCGATGTCAGTTGGTTAGCATTCAGCACACCTTCACGGTAGAAAAATACACTGGTTAACATATGTCCGGACTTAATCAGAGCTTGTGCAAACTGATACGCACTACTCGATTGCTGTGTTCCATAAGCAGGCCCTGTCACCATCAGGCAATATTTTGCGATATTCACCTCAGACATCAACGATCATGTCCAATAAGGTCACCGCTTTTAAATTGGCGAATGTAGAGATACACAGTGTGTTTAGAAATATTGAGCCGTTCTGCAACCTGATTGATGGCATCTTTGATATCAAAAATACCTTTTTCATAAAGGTTGAGGACCACTTGACGGTTCTTCGCATTATTAGAAACATTGCGATCAGCATTCACTTCTTCAATGGTGAACTCCAATGTTTGCGCCACCAAGTCATCCACAGATGAGGCAAAATTGACTGAGGAAGGGACTTCTTGTGTTTCCGGCGGCATAAAAGTCTGAATGATTTGTGAAAAAGGCACATCCAGATTCATATTAATGCACAGCAAGCCAATCACGCGCTGGTCACGGTTGCGAATAGCGATGGTGACAGACTTCATCAATACACCGCTTTTGGCGCGTGTGAAATAAGCCCGTGAAACACTGCTGTCAGCACCGGCCATATCGTGCAGCATCCGCAGAGCCAAGTCTGTTATCGGTGAGCCAATCTGCCTTCCGGTATGCTCGCCATTAGCGATTCTTACCGCAGAGCTTTTGAGGTCTTCCAGTGAATGCAGGACAATTTCACAGTGGTTGCCAATAAGCATAGCCAAGCCATCAACGATAGCCTCGTATGACTTTAGTATTTCATGGTCCGTCTGACTGAACGGACGTTCATCCAGTAAATCCAGTTCACTGGTTTCGCTACTGAGAAGCGAATTAGACATCGAAGACACCATCCTCTACGTAAAGCCTGTCTCAATATCGTTGGCAGACTAATAACTCAATATCCTAGATTTTAAGTCTAGCAAATATGCCGAGATAAAATCCTTGCGTTTGCGCGTGATATTGACGTTAAGCCCACAAGCCATAAATCGTCAAGTTATCAACGAACAGAAGTGCAAATTGATAGATATAACGCAAAAAAAACCGCCACGACAAAAATCGCAGCGGTTATCAGCATAACCGGGTTCTAAGCTAAATTACTTTTTAGCTTTTGCATCCGCGGCAGCGGCTGGTTGTTCTTCAGCAGCGTCTGCTTTAGGCGCAGCTTTCACATCCAACAGTTCTACATCAAATACCAGAGTAGAGTTAGCCGGGATCCCTGGGACGCCAGTTTTGCCGTATGCCAACTCTGGTGGGATAACCAGAGTTATCTTGCCACCTTTCTTGATTTGCTTCAGACCTTCGGTCCAGCCAGGGATAACACCATCCAGACGGAAGGACAGCGGCTCACCACGTTTGTATGAGTTATCAAACTCAGTACCGTCGGTCAGCGTCCCTTTGTAGTTAACAACGACGGTATCGGTGTCTTTTGGTGCTTCACCTGTACCGGCTTTCTCTACTTTGTACAGCAGGCCAGATTCAGTTTTCTTCACATCTTTTTCTTTAGCGAAGGTTTCGCGATACTTAGCGCCTTTATCGGCGTTTTCTTTAGCATCCTGCTCCATTTTCGCTTGAGCAGAGGCTTTTACACGCGCTTCAAAACCTTGCAGGGTTTTTTCGATTTCTTCGTCGGTCAGCTTGCTCTTGCTAGCAAAAGCGTCCTGTACACCCGCGATCAACTGGTCTTTATCCAGTTTAATGCCCAGTTTTTCTTGTTCTTTCAGGGAGTTATCCATGTAACGCCCTAATGATGCGCCTAATGCATAGGCAGATTGCTGGTCATCATTCTTAAATGCGCTATTTGTCGTTGCTGCGGCGTCAGCCGTTTTCGCTGCTTCAGCAGCAAAAGCAGCAGAGGTATTCAGGGTCAGCGCCATGGTGGTAGCCAGTAGCGTTACTTTAAACAGTGATTTCATCCATTTCTCCATTGGCTTAAGGACTCTTACCCCAAGCAACGATTATAAGAGTAACTTGTACTATAACTGTCTGTGCGAACACAAAACAATCTCTATACTCATGCTATTAAGTGATATTCAGACTTTTTTTACTACAAGAAGTTTCGTTTTATCGATATCTTGACCCTCGCAGAGCAATCACGGAGTTTTACAGGTAGAATCCACCCTCCCTGCCATTTTCCCTATTTTCATCAGGTGGAAAGTGGTTAATGGGTATGATTTGCAGTCATGAGAGGTAATTAAGATGGAACAATCCCTGTTTGAGCAACGGCTAGAAATGCTGGAAAGCCGTCTGGCATTTCAGGAAGTGACGATTGATGAACTCAATTTAATCGTGACGGAACATCAGATGGAAATGAGTAAGCTGCGGGAGCATCTACGTTTGTTGACCGATAAACTACGGGCATCCCAGCCATCAATGCTGGTCGCCGAATCGGATGAGACACCGCCTCCGCACTATTAGTATTGGCAGTCATTAGCACTGGCAGTGAAATTCAGTGCAGCTAATAGCAAAAAGCCAGCCGCAAGGCTGGCTTTTGACTAACTGAGTCTTGTTAACTGACTCGGTTAGATTTTAGTGACAGCCACAGCCGCCGCCTTTACCACAACCGCCTTTGCCGTGTTCGTGGCCGTGCTCACCTTCATCATGGCCATGACCACCGCAGCAACCGTCACCGTGTTCGTGATGATGATCATGCTCACCATGTACGTGACCATGTTGCAGTTCTTCTTCCGTTGCTTCACGGATAGCAACCACTTCAACGTGGAAGTTCAAATCCTGACCCGCCAGCATATGGTTACCATCAACCACAACGTGTTCATCTTCAACCGCTGTGATTTCTACTGGTACTGGGCCTTGATCGGTATCCGCCAGAAAACGCATGCCAACTTCCAGCTCGTCAACACCCATGAAGACGTCTTTCGGTACGCGCTGCACCAGATTTTCATCATAGCTGCCGTAACCTTCATCAGCGTTAACACGCACATCAAAGCTGTCACCCGCTTCGTGGCCTTCGAGCGCTTTTTCCAAACCAGCGATCAGGGAACCGTGTCCGTGCAGGTAGTCCAACGGCGCGCTCACCGGAGACTCATCAACTAAAACACCGTCTTCTGTACGTACCTGGTAAGCCAGGCTGACCACCAAGTCTTTTGCTACTTTCATGATATCTCCTACCCTTGGAACAAAAATTGGCACAGATTGTAGCGGAAATCTGCACCGCTGTACCCTCCAGCATAAAAAAACGCGAAGGATAACGCTACTCCGGATGGAAAATACCGATCACTTGTTCATTTTCACGAACGTGTTGATTGACTTGTTCATCCGTCTGACGCTGATGGTGACCGCACTTCACACACTCGACAACTTCAACCTGATCTTCACGCCATAAAGCTAGCGTATCCAATGCCTTACATTGCGGACAAACGGCTCCGGCAATAAACCTTTTACGTGTCACTGTCATCGTTCTCTCCGGCGTTATTCGTATTCATCCCACCCATCTAACTGCCGACTTTCATGCAGCATTTCTCGCTGGAAAATATCTTCCAATTCACGACGGGCTTCTTTAATTCTGGATATTTGTGCGACGTCGCCATGATGTTGCGGCACTAACTCACGTAACATGCGCATATCAAGACGGCGGAAATGTTGTTGCGCCCGATAAGCCTGATGGGGATGCATTCCTAACCCCAACAAGGTTTTCCGCCCCAGTTCCAACGCACTGGAGAACGTTTCGCGGGTGAAGTCCTTGACCCCATTTTGTAGCAACTCATGCGCTTCAACACGCCCTCTGGCACGGGCCAGAATGTGCAAGTTAGGAAAATGCTGCTGGCACAAATGCACCAATGTCATGGTGTCTTCCGGCTCATTACAGGTGATAACGATAGCTTTGGCTTTTTCTGCTCCAGCTGCCCGCAACAACTCCAGCTCAGTAGCGTCGCCATAATAGACTTTATAACCATATTTGCGCATAACACTGACGGCACTGACATCGCGCTCCAAAACTGTAATGCGCATTTTGTTCGCCATCAATAAGCGACCAATTACCTGACCAAATCGCCCGAATCCAACAATAATGACTTGCGGATCATTATCTTCCACAAAGGGCTTCTCATCACTCTCTTCTTGCGCGTTATAACGGCGTACCAGAATACGGTCGATGCCTTGCATCAGCAGTGGCGTCGTCATCATTGACAGCGTGACCACCACCAACAACAAAGCCAGTTGCTCGGCATTCAAAACATGCTGAGAAAATGCCGCGGAGAACAAGACGAAAGCAAATTCCCCCCCCTGACTCAGCACCCCGGCAAATTGCAGACGTACCGAGCGGCGTAGGCCAAATGTCCGGGCCAATCCATATAGCACGGTGCCTTTGATAAACACCAACGCGAGGACACCTAACAACACATCCAGCAGATGTGTGAAGAGCACACCGAGGTTTAGCGCCATGCCGACCGAGATGAAAAATAACCCGAGCAGTAATCCCTTAAAGGGTTCAATGGCAATTTCCAGTTCGTGCTGGAATTCACTTTCTGCCAGCAAAATACCCGCGATGAATGTCCCTAGTGCCATAGATAGGCCCAATGCATCCATAAACAGCGCCGACCCCAACACCACCAGTAAAGCTGCCGCGGTGAAAACTTCCCGCACCCCAGAGGCCACAATGTAGCGGAATAACGGGCGTAGCAAATAGCGGCCACCAATCAACATGCCCGCAAAAGCGGCCACTTTGATACCAATTTTGACCCAGTCATTGGCCGCCCCACCGCCACCGGCCAGAATAGGAATCAGTGCCAATGCCGGGATAACCGCCATGTCTTGGAACAGTAAGACCGAGAACCCCAGTTGACCGCCTTCGTTGCGGTTCATCCCTTTTTCCCGCATCAGTTGCAATGCCATCGCGGTGGAGGACATCGCTAAACCGACACCACCGATAACGGCGGCCTGCCAAGCAAATTGAGTGAAATAGAGTAATGCCCCTAATACTGCCGCGGTTATCACTACCTGACCGGCACCCACACCAAAAATAGAGCGTCGCAACTGCCAGAGCTTGGCTGGATTAAGCTCCAACCCGATGATAAACATCAGAAAAACAACACCCAATTCTGAGAAGTGAAGAATTTCGTCAACGTCACGAATAAACCCTAAACCCCATGGGCCAATAGCAATGCCGGCAATCAGGTAGCCCAATACCGCGCCGATACCGAGGCGCTGGGCAATAGGAACAGCCACCACAGCAGCAAAGAGAAATAATAAAATTGCGGTCAGTAACGCCGAGCCTTCCATATATCAGTGCCCCCCTGTGGGCAACGGTGACTGCAACCACTGCGCATAAGCTTGTGCATGGCTGGCTAAGACTTCCGGCTTCTGGCGTCGTGCCCAGTAGACAATCATCGGATTCATCCAATGCATATGGCACATCGCTGCGGTTAACTCAAAAGGCCGCAAAATATCTTCCATCGGATAGCGGTTATATCCCCCAGCCCGATAGGCGCCTTCTGGCTCACCTGTGGTAATGACTGACCGCCAATATTTCCCCGTCAGAGCATGCCCCCCTACACCATTAGCAAAGCCACGCGCCAGCACTCGGTCCAGCCACTCTTTGAGTAGGGCCGGGCAACTGTAGGTGTAAAGGGGATGTTGAAAAACAATAACTTGATGTTCACGTAGCAGTTGCTGCTCATGGTGAATATCAATGAAGAAATCCGGATAATGTGCATAAAGATCGTGCACAGTGACATGTTCTAATTGCTGCACCGGTTGCAGTAAAACCCGGTTTGCCACCGAGTCTTGTGATTCCGGATGGGCATACAACAGCAAAACCTTCGGTAGCTGCGACATCATTCCCCTCCAAAGCGTCGTCAGGGCCCGGTTTTTCCGTTACCATGCTCCGCAAAGACTAAAAAAGACTGAAATGGGTACTCTAATACTCTAAATAATTCGAGTGCAGGCAGGCGGCAAGAGTGCGAATCCCCTAGAGCTTACTTGAGTAAGTGACTGAGGTAAGAACGCGCAGCCAACGCCCCTGCGGCTTGAAGTATGACGAGTATATACCCTATTAACATACTCTAAACATACGGCACTCTATGATTGTTTTTTCCTCGCTACAAATTCGACGTGGTACTCGCGTCTTGCTGGACAACGCGACAGCAACGATTAACCCTGGCCAAAAGGTCGGGCTGGTCGGCAAAAACGGCTGTGGTAAATCCACTCTGCTGGCGCTACTCAAAGGCGAATTAAGTGCCGATGGTGGCAATGCCACGTTTCCCAGTAATTGGGCGCTGGCCTGGGTTAACCAAGAGACCCCAGCACTGGATATTCCGGCGATAGAGTATGTTATCGACGGTGACCGTGAATATCGTCAACTGGAGGCCGAACTACAAGTCGCCAATGAAAAAAATGACGGCCATGCCATTGCAACCGTGCACGGCAAGTTAGACGCCATCCATGCCTGGACCATTCAATCGCGCGCGGCCAGCTTGCTGCATGGGTTAGGGTTTTCTCAAGACCAATTACAACAGCCAGTACGTTCATTTTCAGGCGGCTGGCGTATGCGCCTTAATCTGGCTCAGGCGCTGATTTGCCGTTCCGATTTACTGCTGTTGGATGAACCGACCAACCATTTGGATTTGGATGCCGTCATCTGGTTGGAGAAATGGCTGAAAAGCTACACCGGTACGCTGGTGCTGATTTCCCATGACCGCGATTTCCTTGATCCTATTATTGATAAGATTTTGCATATTGAACAGCAGACGCTGAATGAATATACCGGTAATTATTCATCCTTCGAACGCCAACGAGCCACCAAACTGGCACAGCAACAATCGATGTATCAGCATCAACAAGAGAAAGTTGCACACCTGCAAAGTTACATTGATCGCTTCCGCGCACAGGCCACTAAAGCCAAACAGGCACAAAGCCGGATTAAAATGTTGGAGCGGATGGAACTGATTGCGCCCGCGCATGTGGATAATCCTTTCCACTTTAGTTTCCGGACACCTGAAAGCCTACCTGACCCGCTGCTGCGCATGGATAAAGTCAGTGCCGGTTATGGCGATCGTACAATTTTAGAATCGATAAAACTCAATCTGGTACCGGGTTCGCGCATTGGTCTGCTAGGGCGCAATGGAGCCGGTAAATCGACGCTGATTAAACTGCTCGCCGGAACGTTAGAACCGCAAAGTGGTGAAATCGGCTTATCCAAAGGGATTAAACTGGGTTACTTCGCCCAGCATCAACTTGAATTCTTACGCGCTGATGAATCCCCACTACAGCATATGAGCCGTCTGGCCCCCAAAGAGCCAGAGCAACAACTGCGTGATTATCTGGGTGGCTACGGTTTTCAGGGGGATCAAGTCACCGATCCCACTGCGCGCTTCTCCGGGGGTGAAAAGGCGCGTCTGGTGTTGGCACTGATTATTTGGCAGCGCCCTAACCTGTTACTGCTCGATGAGCCGACTAACCATCTTGACCTTGATATGCGTCAAGCCTTGACCGAAGCATTAATTGATTTCGAGGGTGCATTGGTAGTGGTGTCCCATGATCGTCATTTGCTGCGTTCAACTACCGATGACCTTTATCTGGTACACGATGGTAAAGTGGAGCAATTCGACGGTGATCTGGAAGATTATCAGCAGTTTTTGGTGGACTTGCAGCGCCAACAAAGTCAGCAAGATAACCCCACCAAAGAGTTATCTGGTAACAGTGCACAACAACGTAAAGATCAAAAACGTCGTGATGCCGAGTTCCGTAATCAAACCCAGCCATTGCGTAAGCAGATTATGGCGCTGGAAAAGCAGATGGATAAACTCAGCGCAGAGCTGACTGCAATTGAAGAGCAACTTGCTGATTCTGCCTTATATGATATTGCGCGCAAGGCGGATTTGACTCAATGTCTACAGCAGCAGACGCAGGTTAAGTCCAAGCTGGAAGAGACAGAAATGCAGTGGCTGGACGCCCAAGAGCAGTTGGAGAATATCACCAAGATATTTGAAGCGGAGTAATCCGCAGCAAGATTTGAGTAAGCACAAAGCCGCCACCCTTGCGGCTTGAAAAATGACAACATTATGGATAATAACGTCATGAGCAAAAAGGACATTACCGTCGTGGTGCCGGTATTTAACTGTATGGCGTACCTCACGGAGCTTCTCGATTCATTACGCAGCCAGACTGGCCCATCATTAGAGATTATCGCTGTTAATGATGGGTCAACTGATAATAGCCTCGCGATTTTAGAAAACATTGCCCGCCACGACCCACGGCTAATCATTATTAATCAACACAATCAGGGGCTTTCCGTGGCCCGCAACACCGGTATCACTCACGCGAGTAGTCCTTGGATTGCCTTTGCCGACGGGGATGATTGGCTCGCACCCAATGCTTTATCCACTTGGTGGGAACAAGCTAAACGCCAGCAACTCGATGTCCTGATTGGCAACGGTTATGCTTTCAATGCCGCCCCTCAACAATCTCAGCGCAGCCCTTTGTTGCATAAACAACCTTGGGGCCAAGTACTCACTGGTCAACAGTGGGTTATCCGTAGTGTCGAATGCAATGAATGGCCGCATTATGCCTGGCTGCAACTCATTCGCCGTGAGTTACTCCAGACCCATCAGTTGGCATTCATTCCAAGAATGCTCCATGAAGATATTTTGTGGACAACTCAACTGGCCTTAGCCGCTCAACGCATCGGCTATTGTGCCCATCCATTCTACGGTTATCGGGCGAATCCTGAGTCAATCACTCACTCTCATGAAACCCAAGCGCTACTGCGCCGTGCCAGTAGCTATATTCACATTATCAAGGGGTTAGTTGATATTGCCGAAACGAAGGAACCAGCGCTACGCCATGCGCTGTTACGTCACGCGAATCAGGAAAGTCGCCATTTTTTGGGGTTGATGCGCAAACAGCTTCCCGTCTCTTCAGCCCGCAGCGCACTGGCTGCCGAGTTTGGCCATTTAGGCCTATACCCTGCGTTATTCCGCGGTATTGGCAACATTCATGAGTTCTGGCAGGCGCTACGTTGTTCTCTAATTCTTGCGCGTTATGCCCAACAAACGCATTTATTACCTAAATAGATATTAAATTAATGTTTATTTTTGTTATTACTCAGAAAGTTTTAATGTTTAATAAGGCATAAAATTATTTCTGGGAAGAAGTATAAATGCAGCGCATTTTAGTCATTCGAATTGATTTTCTTGGCGATATGATATGCACCACTGCTTTATTACATGCGCTGAAACAGCGCTGGCCATCAGCTGAAATTCATGTATTAGCCAATAAATACAATCGAGAAGCTCTGGCACGCAACCCCGACATTAGTGCAGTCCACACTTACGTTTACAGTAAACAATGTGAACGAAACCAAAAATCAGGCCGAGTTAAAGCCATTTTCGACAGGCTGGCCCTTATTTGGCAATTACGCCGCTTGCGCTTTGACCTGCTGGTTATCCCTAACGGCGGCATGAGCAAGAACAGTATTCAGTTCGCCAAACAACTCAATGTGGCCGATAGTCGCTGGCATACTCATGCTACTGAGTTTGATGACCGCAATCCTGAGCATGTTGCCAACCGCCCCATACACCATGAAGCACTCTCCGGCTTTGCTCTGCTGCCTGAACTAGGTTCAGTGAATATCAATAAACTCAAATTATCCATCTACCCCGACCCACAATTGCAGGCAAAGTGGCAGGTAGAATTAGGTGAAAAAAATCGACCGCGCGTTGGATTGTTTGTCTCTAACAAATCGCCACAACGCCGCTGGAGCTGGGAAAAGTGGCAGCAGTTGGCACAGAATCTCAGCGATCAGGCCGATATCATCATTTTGTATGATCCCAAAGAACCCCCAAGTGAACATCAATTAGCGACCATCAAAGGCCGCCATTTGTCTACGCCGTCCGTTGATGATTTTGTTGCAGCAGTGAGCCAATTGGATGTGGTGATTTCAGCAGACAGCGCACCGGTTCATATCAGTTCAGCGTTGCAGATACCTGTCGTGGCCTTGTTTGAATCTCGGCCTGAAAAGTATCTGCGCTGGTATCCATTAGTACGTCATGTTTTATTGCACATGGGGCCTCAAGTTGAAGACATCACCGTCGATGCTGTTGAAACCGCTGCCCGCACACTGCTGGATAACCAATAAAATCGCCGTCAAAACCAGATAATAATGGGCGCAATTGTTGCTGTTAGTTTGGATGCAGACAGCGCGCAAAAACCGGAGCGTACATCAAGTACGTGAGGATTTTGAGCACTGCTCAAATTCAAAATAACCAATAAAATCGCCCATTAAGGTCGATACACTGGCTTATCACCCAACACAGTGGCACGGTGCATAATGCGCCGCTGCGGCAGATAATCAGCATTGGCATAGTGCTGGGTGACGCGGTTATCCCAAATCGCAACATCATCTTGCTGCCAGCGCCAGCGCACCTGAAATTCGGGCTTGGTGGTGTGGGCGAAGAGAAAACGCAACAGTGCATCACTCTCTTTATCACTCACATCAACTATTCGGGTAGTGAATCCTTCATTGACGAACAGTGCCTGCCGCCCACTCACTGGGTGAGTGCGAACTACCGGATGGAGCAGCGGTGGGTTTTTCTCTTTTGCCAATAACCAGCGTTGATGCTCTTGCGGCGTTGTGCGGTGTTTGTGCTCTGGAAAAGAGTGGGCAAAATCATGCTCCGCTCGTAGACCTGCCAATAGCTGCTTAAACGGTGCTGAGAGTGCCTCATACGCCGCAATCCCACTGCTCCATAAGGTATCACCTCCCGTAAGCGGCAACAGCTTTGCGGCCAGAATCGCGCCCAATGGTGGGTTTTCGATAAAAGTTACATCAGTGTGCCAGTTATCATTATCAGGCGGATTATTGTCATGCGTATCCAACACGATAATCTCTTCACACTCTTGGGTATGTGGATAAACCGGGTGGATATGCAAATCACCAAAACGACCTGCCAGTGAGCGCTGCTGTAATGGCGTGATAGGCTGATTGCGGAAAAACAGCACTTGGTGCTTGAGCAACGCATGATAAAGCTGCTCAAACTGGCTATCGCCCAGCGGGCGAGCAATATTGATATTCTCCACCAGAGCGCCAATATATGGCCCCAGTGGTGTCACGAGTAGACGTTCATTCATTGTTGTGCTCCATACCAAGGCGTTAATCGGCGTTGAATCGCCCGCAAACTTAATTCCATGCCAAAAGCAATAATGGCAATCACACTGATCCCGGCAATCACCACGTCGGTGGCGAGAAACTCACCGGCGGATTGCACCATAAAACCCAACCCACGAGTGGCGGCAATTAACTCTGCAGCCACCAGCGTTGACCAACCGACCCCCAATCCAATACGGATGCCCGTTAAAATTTCCGGCAATGCGCTGGGAAGGATAACAAACCATAAAACCTGCCAACGATTCGCCCCTAATGCACGGGCGGCTCTGACTCGAACCTGCGCCACACTACGCACCCCCGCCACAGCAGCCAAGGTAATGGGGGCAAAAATCGCCAGATAAATCAGTAAGATTTTTGAGGTTTCGCCAATACCAAACCAGATAACCATCAGCGGCAAATAGGCTAAAGGGGGGACCGGACGATAAATCTCAATAAGGGGATCCAATACGCCACGTACCGTGCTACTTAGCCCCATAGCAATTCCGGTAGGCACACCGAGAGCTACAGCGGCGAATAATGCGATCATGATTCGCCCCAAACTGGCGGCCAGATGTTGCCATAGCGTGGCATCCATAAACCCCTGCGGGCTGGCAATCACCAACAATTGATGCAGTACTTGCTGCGGGGCGGGTAAGAATAATGGGCTGATAAGCTGTAGCGCGGTGACTGTCCACCACAGCAGTACAACACTAACCAGTGTGGCAATACTGAGCCACACACCTCTGGCAATAGGTAAGCGCCATCGTATTTTGGGGCGGCTGAGTGTGGTTGTGTGCGGCGTTTGATGAGGCAACGAGCTACCACGTAATGTGTTGTGTAGGCTCATATTAGGGCCTCCCTTTGTTGGAAGACTTTGCCCAACACATATTCACGACGGGCAATAAATTCAGGGTCAGATTTAATGCTACGGCAAGCCTCCCCCTCGGCATAACGCTGACCAAAGTTGAGCGATAACCGCTCGACAATTTGCCCCGGCCCCGGTGACAACAAAAGCAGCTCACTGGCTAAAAATACGGCTTCTTCGATATCGTGAGTGATCAGTAAAATCTGTTTGCCGGTATCGCGCCAAATAGTCAGCAGCAACTCCTGCATTTGTTCGCGCGTGAAAGCATCCAGCGCACCAAAAGGCTCATCGAGCAGCAATAAACGCGGATCAACTGCCAGTGCCCGCGCGATCCCTACCCGCTGGCGCATCCCACCAGAGAGTTGCCAAATGTAGTGATGTTCAAATCCAGCTAATCCCACCCGGTGCAGCATTTTTAGCGCTGTTTCCCGCCGTTGTTGCTGACTTAACCCTGCCAGTTGCAAGCCAAACTCCACATTACTGACCACATCACGCCACGGCAGTAAACCCTCATGCTGGAACACCACTCCCCGTTCGGCACTGGGGCCGTGAACCGGAATATCATCCAGAGTGATGCTGCCAGCTGAAGGCTCCATAAACCCGGCAATTAAATTTAATAACGTGGTTTTGCCACAACCTGATGGCCCCAATACCACGACCAACTGTCCGGATGCGATTTGCAATGACACATCCTGTAAGGCAAGTTTGCCCTGATATTCGGCCCACAGGCCGTGCACGTTTAACATGATGGCTCCTAGGACTGTGGTGCTGCCTGAACTTCTTTCACAAAGCGGTCGGTGACGAAATCGCGGTAATCACTGGCCACCTGAGGGATTTTGCCTTGATCTTTCAAAAATGCGGCAGTATCACGAATGGCTTGGTCCACCGGTTGACCGAGCTGTGTTATTTGCTGCGCTACCGGTAAGTAAGTATTGCCTTTCACCAACTCCGGTACTTGCTCTGCCGGCACCCCACTTAACCGCGCCAATTGGCCCAAGTTTTCTGTATTTTTAAGCCATTGTTCCGGTTGTGCCAAATAAGCCCCTTGAGCGGCTAATGCACTACGGGCAAAAGCAGTAACAACCTCAGGGTGCGCTTTGGCAAAATCTTTGCGAACGACCCAAACATCCAGTGTAGGTGCCCCCCATTGCCCCACTTGCGCCGAGTCAGTCAGTACTGTGCCTGTTTTGGCTAATTCGTTAACAGCAGGAGCCCAGACATAAGCGCCATCAATATCTCCCCGTTGCCAAGCCGCTGCGATAGCGGGCGGCTGCAAGTTGAGTATAGTCACCTGATCTGGCTTGATACCCCAATGCTTCAACGCAGCCAGCAGGCTGTAATGGGTGGTTGAGATAAAAGGCACGGCAATGCGCTTACCGATGAGATCCTGCGGGGTTTTGATCTCTTTTTTCACCACCAGTGCTTCAGAGCTGCCTAATTGTGAAGCCAGTAGGAAAACCTCAATCGGAACATTTTGACTGGCGGCTACCGCCAGTGGACTGGATCCAATATTGCCAATCTGCACATCACCCGAGGCTAATGCTCTGACCACGCTTGAGCCGCTATCAAATTTGCGCCAATCCACCTTGGCCCCAGAAAGTTTGGCAAAGCTGTTATCCGCCTGAGCCACTTTTGCCGGTTCAGCGGAGGTCTGATAAGCCACAGTCACATCAACCGCATGCGCACTGGTCACCACCAGTGACAGCGCCAACAATGCACTACCGGATCGTAAGAAACCGCGAATTGCGGTAGAAGAAAAGGTTATCGCCATGGTTCACTCCGCTCATTTAACTCTGTGTCATTCGCTGTTATTGCGACCCTAAGCGCACCCGGCGCTCTGAGATGACAGTGTTACCTGAAGGAGTAATATGACAAAAGGAATAAAAAAATATTCTTTATTCCCTTATGTGATAAGAAAATACGGAAGAGATAGTCTACAACGTTAAGCCAGAAGGGATATTTCACCTTTTAAAAATATGCGGGCATCACCGGCAATCAAGGTGCGATCACCCGCTAATGTGCAGAATAACTCGCCGCCACGGGCAGATATCTGACGGGCATGCAGTGACGTTCTTCCCAACCGAGCCACCCAATAGGGCATTAACGTACAGTGAGCAGAACCGGTCACCGGATCTTCATTGCTGCCAAGGGTAAAGTAGCGAGAGACAAAATCCACCTGATCACCCGGTGCCGTGACAATCACACCGCGGCCAGTATAGGCAATCAGCGCTACGATGTCGGGCTGTAACTGTCGCACTTGCTGCTCGTTTTCCAATACGACCAACAGAGACTTTGCCTGCCATAACTGCTCAATTTTGGCTCCGAGCAGTGCCGCCAACTCAGTCGAAATAGCAATTTGTTCCGGCGGCAGTGAGGGGAAATCCAGCGACAATCGACCAAAATTATCTTCATCACGTTTGACGTGTAAATCACCACTGGCACTGCGAAAACAAATATCTCGCAGACCGGGATTCACTAGACTGAACATCACATGTGCCGCCGCCAACGTGCCATGACCGCATAAATCCACTTCACGTTCTGGCGTAAACCAGCGAATCGCCGATTTATCCCCTTCATCCCAGACAAAACTGGTTTCTGGCAGATTAATTTCAGCCGCGATGCTTTGCATCTCTTCTGTTGAAAGTGGTTTTTTCAACAAATAGACCCCAGCAGGGTTACCGGAAAGCCCTACACCGACAAACGCATCCACATGAAAATAGTTATAAGCCATCAATTTGCCCCGATGATTGGCTAATGCCAAATCAACAACACACAGGCCGCCGTCAGCAAGCCCATCGAAATATTAAAAGTAAACCAAGCGCGGCGGCTGCGTAGCAGGCGGCCAATTAAGGTGCCGAACCCCAGCCAAATAATCCCAGCGACCAGATTCACCATAAACATACCAAGACTTATCATGACGATAGAATGATTATAGGCCGCTCCCGCCATACTGAAGCTGGCGACCGAACCTAATCCCATCAACCAGGCTTTTGGATTGAGGAATTGCAATAACCAGCCTTGATACAAACGCAGTGGCTTTGGCGGGACGATGTTGGTTTCCAACTTTTCATAAGCCGAGGTGGCAATTTTCCATGCCAGCCACAACAGATACAGACTACCCAGAATTTTCAGTATCAAGTGAATAGATGGATAGATAAGAATCAGGCCACCCACCCCAAAAGCCACCAGCAGTAACATGCTCTGCATGCCTAACATAATGCCAAGCATCAGCCAGATAGAGCGCATAAAACCAAAATTGGCCCCGGCAGAGGTGAGCAACATATTGTTCGGACCCGGGGTAATAGCTGCAACCCAAAGAAAACCTATCATTGAAAGAAATAAACTCAGTTCCATGAGACGGGTGCCTCTCACCCAAAATGATGCGCGATATACCCATGAAGCTAACAGTGTGCTATTGATCACACAAGAGCAACAACATGATTTCCATTCATCATATGCATGAAATATTCCGTCCACTGGCCGGTGCCAGTAACCCACATCTACAAACACTGCTACCGCGGCTGGTCAGGCGGCGTGTGCGACTGCAACCTTTTTGGCAACGACTGGAATTACCCGATGGGGATTTTGTCGACTTAGCCTGGAGTGAAAATCCTGAGCTGGCGCGCGATAAACCTAGGCTGGTGTTATTCCACGGTTTGGAAGGAAATTTTTACAGCCCCTATGCCCACGGTTTGCTGCGCGCATCCCAAGCCAAAGGGTGGTTGGGTGTGGTGATGCATTTTCGCGGATGCAGTGGCGAGCCAAATCGTAAGTCACGTATTTATCATTCCGGTGAAACAGAAGATGCCCGTTTTTTCCTGCGCTGGTTACGGGAAAATTATGGTCAGGCGCCTACCGCTGCCGTCGGCGTCTCATTAGGGGGCAATATGCTGGCCTGCTATTTGGCTGAACAAGGGCAGGATAGTCTGTTACAAGCCGCCGTCGTAGTTTCAGCCCCTCTCATGCTGGAGCCATGCGCAAACCGGATGGATCAAGGTTTTTCCCGCGTCTATCAGCGCTATTTACTCAACCAGTTAAAGCTGAATGCTACCCGCAAGCTACTGCATTACCCCGGTAGCTTGCCATTGGATCTGATTCAGTTGAAAGGATTACAGCGAATCAGAGATTTCGATGATGTGATAACAGCGAAAATACATGGCTTTAATGATGCCGTGGATTACTATCGCCGTTGCAGCGCCCTACCGCTGCTGCCGAAAATCACAACACCGCTGCTGATCATTCATGCCAAAGATGATCCTTTTATGACGGCCGAGGTTATCCCGAACCTGAGCGAGTTACCGGATAATATTGATTATCAACTCACTGAACATGGCGGCCATGTGGGTTTTGTTGGCGGCTCATTAAAACACCCACAAATGTGGCTGGAACAACGCATTCCCACTTGGCTTTCCCCTTATCTGGAGCAGCAGTCATGATGATTCCCTGGCAGCAAATCGACAGCGAAACGCTGGATAATTTGCTGGAAGCTTTTGTGTTACGTGAAGGCACTGATTACGGCGAACATGAGCGATCGTTAGCACAAAAAGTTGAGGACGTGCGTCGCCAATTGATGAGTGGAGAAGCGGTGCTCGTGTGGTCCGAGTTACATGAAACCATCAATATCATGCCACGCGGCGCATTTCGGGCCGGCGTCGAAGAGTCGCCATAATACTCACTGGGTCACGACGGCCTGCAAGTAAAAATCAGGGTGACAAGCCAGACACTTTGCCCTAAAAATAACCATTAACGATAAAAAAACAGGCAATTGCAGCCCGTCCACTCAATGGAGTTATAGCTAATATGTCAACTAAACATCCGGTTATCGCCGTTACCGGCTCAAGTGGCGCGGGGACGACAACGACCAGCTTGGCGTTTCGCAAAATTTTCCAGCAATTGAATATCCGTGCGGCACAAATTGAAGGCGATAGCTTCCATCGCTATACCCGCCCTGAAATGGATGCTGCCATCCGTAAAGCCCGGGATCAAGGCCGACATATTAGCTATTTTGGCCCAGAGGCCAATGACTTTGGTCAGTTAGAAGAAAGTGTTTCACAATACGGCGAGCATGGCACGGGTCGCTCACGTAAATATTTACATACCTATGATGAGGCTGTGCCCTATAACCAAGTTCCGGGCACTTTCACACCATGGGAGGCATTGCCGGAACCGACTGATGTCCTGTTTTATGAAGGGCTGCATGGCGGAGTCGTTACCGAGCATCATGATGTGGCTAAACACGTAGACTTATTGGTTGGTGTGGTGCCCATCGTCAATCTGGAGTGGATTCAGAAATTGGTGCGCGATACCGGCGAGCGCGGCCATTCTCGTGAAGCAGTGATGGATTCTGTGGTGCGCTCCATGGACGATTATATTAATTACATCACGCCGCAGTTCTCACGCACGCACATCAACTTCCAGCGCGTCCCCACCGTCGATACTTCTAACCCCTTCGCCGCCAAAGCCATTCCTTCACTGGATGAAAGTTTTGTTGTTATTCACTTTAGAGGTTTGGATCAAATCGATTTCCCCTATTTACTGGCGATGCTTCAAGGGTCATTTATATCGAACATCAATACGTTAGTCGTGCCCGGCGGGAAAATGGGGCTAGCAATGGAGCTGATTATGGCCCCGCTCGTCCAGCGACTATTGGAAGGTAAAAAGATTAATTAATATCCTTGGTACTTGAAGTCGCAACCAACATCTTCGCAGCTTCAAGTACGTAGGGTTTGCTTATGCGATTTCGCGGATTTCAAAACTGTGGGTAATTGTTGCCGCTTTTCCCAACATCAAAGAAACCGAGCAATATTTTTCAGCCGACAACTGAACAGCACGCTCAACAATTTTATCGGTCAGATCTTTGCCGCTGACAATAAAGTGTAGGTTGATTTGCGTAAACAAACGTGGCGCTTCTTCCCGGCGTTGTGAAGTTAAGGTCACTTCGCAATCACGCACATCGTTACGCCCTTTTTGCAAGATAGAAACAACATCAATTGCGCTACAGCCGCCTGCTGACATTAATAGCATTTCCATTGGGCTTGGTGCTTTGTCTCCCGCATTCCCATCCATCAAAACTTGATGACCTGAGGCGGATTCACCCAAAAATGTCAGCCCCTCAACCCACTTTACTCGTGCCTGCATAACTCTTGCTCCCGGTTAAATTTTCTATTTCAGACTACCCTTTCATTTACAAACTCGCAATGTAACCCGATGTTCATCATGCTGAAGCGATACAACACAAGACAGTCGCCTCATCCTGTGCTACAAACAGAATCGAAAGTGTTGTTTCTAGAATTAAATAGGGTAGCTTCTCAATACTCAGTGAAGGGTTTCTATCCGGTACGTATCTTGGCTATACCTTTCGGCAGTTGAGCAAATTAATATGCTAAGAGAAAGTGTATTTTATAAGCACGCCGCGCAGGGAACTCTGAGCCCTGTTAAGTTAGGCAGCGATAACAACAGAGGATAACAGCGAATGGTTCTCGGCAAGCCACAAACAGACCCGACTCTCGAATGGTTCCTGTCTCATTGCCATATCCACAAATATCCATCGAAGAGTACGCTAATTCACCAAGGTGAAAAGGCCGAAACGCTTTACTACATCGTGAAAGGCTCCGTTGCGGTGCTTATCAAAGATGAAGAAGGTAAAGAGATGATTCTCTCCTATTTAAACCAAGGGGATTTCATCGGCGAGCTTGGATTATTTGAAGAAGGCCAAGAACGCAGTGCTTGGGTTAGAGCAAAAACCGCCTGTGAAGTGGCTGAAATTTCTTACAAAAAATTCCGCCAGCTAATTCAGGTCAATCCAGATATTTTGATGCGCCTGTCTTCGCAAATGGCGAGTCGCTTACAGATTACGTCTGAGAAGGTGGGTAACCTCGCTTTCCTTGATGTGACTGGGCGCATTGCACAAACGCTGCTTAATCTGGCAAAACAACCTGATGCCATGACCCACCCAGATGGGATGCAGATTAAGATTACCCGCCAGGAAATTGGTCAAATAGTTGGCTGCTCCCGCGAAACTGTGGGGCGGATACTAAAAATGCTGGAAGATCAGAACCTGATCTCCGCACACGGTAAAACGATTGTCGTTTACGGCACTCGTTAATTCCCCATAAACCGGTGCCGATACCCTCGGCACCGGTTTTCTTCGCTGTATGATCAATAAATCTCTGGGGCCTAGATGAAGTGGCAACGGCTTATTTATCATCCTGAAGTGAACTATGCACTCCGCCAAACATTGGTTCTCTGCCTGCCTGCTGCACTGGGCTTTGCCATTGGCGATCTGCGGATGGGATTGATGTTCTCCCTGATACCCGCATGCTGTAATATTGCCTCGTTAGATACCCCACACCAGCATTTTTTCCGCCGCCTGATTATTGGCGGTGCGCTCTTTACCTTGTGCAGCTTCCTGACTCAACAGTTATTGTTGTGGGATATTCCACTGCCTTGGGTGATGTTGGGACTGGCATTGGTTCTGGGTGTTTCAGGGGCCATCAGCCCGCTCAATGGCCGCATGTTGCCTGCGGCGCTAATTGCTGCCATCTTCAGCCT
The DNA here is from genome assembly GCF_044905075.1 of Yersinia vastinensis. NCBI lineage: Bacteria > Pseudomonadati > Pseudomonadota > Gammaproteobacteria > Enterobacterales > Yersiniaceae > Yersinia > Yersinia vastinensis. The sequence continues at coordinate 263,718 of NZ_CP173260.1, read as the reverse complement.
GAGCATGGTGGGTCGCGCTCCCATCTGGCAAGCGCCATTAATGTGCGCCGTGGGGACCCTTTGGTACGGCGGTTTTACTTGGATTTGGTTCCGATTATGCAAAGACCAACCTATCCGCGAACCTTTGAGCCAGCTTTATCATTTATTGGCGGATTATTGCGATGCTAAATTCAGTTTGTTTGATCAGCATCTTGAGCCAGAAAAATCCCTACCGCCATTGCTCGACAGACAGCAAGGTATAATGGATAAAGTTAATCAGCTTTATCAGCAATTTAATCTGTTATCTAATGCGACGAAAACTGAACAAAAACGGCTAGTGAGCTTGTTCCAGATGGCGCTCGATTTACAAGAGCACATTACTGCGGCACTCAATCAGCCAGAAAAAGTGCAAGAGCTGATTGAGCAAACACCAATAATCACAGTTCTTCACCGCAATATGGATCAAATTTCGACCCAGATGCGAACCATTGCTGACGATATTCTCTATCACCATCGCGCTAAAGAACATTTCAGTGCTGGCAATGCGCTAGTCGAGCTGGAAGAGATTGCCCAACAACATCCAGACAATTCCGTGGCGCAATTTTGCTATTACCACATCAGCCATGTGACTCAAATCCTGAGTGATCGCCGCCCACAATATGACCGAGACTTGATGGCCAGCCAGTTATCCCAGCCTCTCTGGCCAGCATTTATCAGCTATTTATCGTTGAAATCCAGTCCATTGCGTGATGCGGCTCGTATGGGTGTCACTCTGGCAGCAGGGAGCTACATCGGTACGCTTATCCACTTACCTAAACCATACTGGATCTTGCTCACCATCATGCTGGTCACGCAAAACGGGTATAACGCGACCAAGATACGGATTCATCACCGTGCTATGGGGACGTTAATTGGGTTGATATTGGCGGCGGGTTTATTGCACTTGCAGATGCCGGAAGGGACAACCCTAAGCATCATGTTAGTCATCACCCTGCTCTGCTATCTGGTGCAACGCAAAAACTACGGTTTGTCCGTTATCGGCAGAACCATCACTACAGTGTATATCTTGCAGCTATTGACCGGAGAAGGGGCTGACTTCTTAGTTCCACGTTTACTCGATACCTTGATAGGCTGTGCTTTGGCCTTTGCCAGTGCCTTGTGGCTGTGGCCTCAGTGGCAAAGCGGCTTACTGCGTAAGAATGCGCATCAAGCACTTGATAGCTATCAGAAAATCTTACGCTTGCTACTGACACCTCATCCCAATATTGGCCAACTGGCCTATGAGCGACTTCAGGTGAATAAAACCAGTAACGCGGTGCTAAGTTCACTGAATCAGGCCATGCAAGAACCAGGATTTAATTCAAAATATTTGGCAGACATGCGGCTTTGGTCAACCCACAGTGAGCTTATTGTGGGGCATATCAATGAGATGACAATTCTGGTGCGAGAGCATCCACTAACCGAATCAGCTACCACCTCCGACAGTGCTCATAGCCTGATGAGCATCAAGGTGGCGCAGGATTATTTACAGTTATGTGAGATAGCAATTCAACAATGCCAAGAGCGGTTAGTATCGGATGACAGTGAGGGGAATAACGATTTTGTTCAAATGCCGGATATTGACCCTGACACGCAACTTTCTGAGATGGAACGTAATTTACGGCGCATTCTGTCACATCTCAGTGTGATGCATACTGTTTCATCATTAGCATGGCAACAACAGCCACACCACGGAATTTGGCGCAGCCGAAAGCTACGTGACAAAACATAAAAGCAAAAAGAGAGGCCAAGTGCCTCTCTTTTAATGCTTATCTCACTTCAGCTTAGTGTGTATCAACCAAACTGGCGATGGCTTTTTCCAAACACGCCATGCCTTGCTTGATATCCTCCAACTCAACCACCAGAGAAGGGGCCAAGCGCAATACATCCGGCCCGGCATTGAGGATCATGACGCCATTCGCTGCCGCTGCGGTCAGGAATTCCCGCGCACGCCCATGATATTGCGGCGTTAACTCTGCACCAATTAATAACCCCATGCCGCGGATATCTCCGAACACCGGATACCGGCTGTTGATATCTTGCAGAGCCTGTACAAACAGGCCGTGGCGCTGTTCGATGCCATCAAGTACTTCAGGGGTGTTGATGACATCCAATGCCGCTTCTGCGACCGCACAGGCCAGAGGATTGCCACCATAGGTGGTGCCATGCGTACCGACAGCCATCACTGATGCGATCTCTTCCGTGGTCAGCATCGCACTGACGGGGAAGCCGCCCCCCAGCGCTTTCGCCGTCGTGAGGATATCGGGGGTCACACCATAATGCATATAGGTAAACAACTTCCCGCTGCGGCCCATACCACTTTGCACTTCATCAAACACCAGCAGCGCTTTATGCTGATCACACAGATCGCGCACACCTTGCAGGAACTCTGCCGTAGCGGAGGTAATTCCGCCCTCGCCTTGAATTGGCTCAAGCACCACCGCACACGTGTGGTCATCCATAACGGCTTTTACCGCCGCCAAATCATTGAATGGCACATGGATAATATCGGCGGGTTTTGGGCCGAAGCCATCGGAGTACTTTGGCTGCCCACCAACAGAGACCGTAAAGAGGGTGCGACCGTGGAAGGCATTGTGAAAAGCAATGATTTTAGTTTTATAAGGGCTATGACGTTCGATGGCGTAATGGCGCGCCAGCTTAAAGGCTGCCTCATTCGCTTCACCGCCTGAGTTGGCAAAAAACACGCGGTCGGCAAAAGTCGCCTCAATCAATTTTTGTGCCAAACGCAGCGCAGGTTCGTTGGTGAAGACATTACTGGTATGCCAGAGAGTTTCCCCCTGCTGATGTAAAGCCTCAACCAGTTTAGGATGACAATGACCAAGAGCCGTCACTGCAATACCGCCAGCAAAATCAATGTATTCTTTGCCTTGCTGGTCCCATACACGGCTACCTTTCCCTTTTACCGGAATAAACTGCGCTGGTGCATAAACAGGCAAAATGACCTGATCAAATGTACTGCGATTTACTGCTAATTTATCTGCCATTGCGCGGTCCACCCTGATAAAAGATTTAGTTGCCAATTACTGACGCGTGAAAATATAATCACAAAATATGCATAAAAAATCACATGCAAGCAAACAAAAAAATCATTTTATGAGGGAGACTAACTCAACTGACTAATTTTTAAGGAAATTATCTAATAATTGATGACCCTGCTCACTGAGAATGCTTTCGGGATGGAACTGCACCCCCTCCAGCGGCAGCGTACGATGGCGAATGCCCATAATCTCATCCATCACCCCGTGTTGCTCTGTCCACGCCGTCAGCTCAAAACAATCGGGTAAAGAATCGGGGGCTATCACCAGAGAGTGATAGCGGGTTACCGTCAACGGTTGGTTAAGCCCACGAAAAACACCTTGACCGTTATGGCGAATTGCCGTGGTTTTGCCGTGCATCACTTGCCGCGCCCGCACAATACGCGCACCAAACGCCTGCCCCAAAGCCTGATGGCCCAGACACACTCCCAGTATGGGTAACTTACCGGCAAAATGACGAATAGCTGCGATAGAAATTCCAGCCTCGTTGGGGGTACAAGGGCCGGGGGAAATCACCAAATGAGTCGGTGATAAGTTTTCAATATCAGCCAGTTGTATTTCATCATTACGTTTCACTACCACCTCGGTGCCCAATTCACAAAAATATTGGTACAAGTTGTAGGTAAATGAGTCGTAATTATCGATCAATAACAGCATTTCATATCCAAAAAATGGTTAGCGTTTGCGCCCACCGGTAATTGACCCCAGAACTCCGCGCAAAATTTGCCGCCCCAGATCGCGAGCCATACTTTTGGCCGCCGTCTGGACGATACCATCACGCTTACCACCACGTGGGCCGGTTGAACCAAACAACAAATCATTCAGCCCATCCATCAAACCACCGCCCTCGTTTGCTGGTTGTTGAGGTGCCCCCGCGGGTCGGGAGGCTGATGTATCGCCTGCGGCGGCGTCACCCATGGTAGAGAAGCCGCCTGCGGATAACTTCTCATAAGCTGATTCGCGGTCCACCATTTCTTCGTAGCGACCATACAATGGCGAGTGATTAATGGCGTGATTTCGTGCTGCGGCATCCAATGCCCCCATTTTGGATTGCGGAGCAATCACCATAGCCCGTTCAACAACATTGGGCCGCCCTTTCTCATCAAGAAACGAAATGAGTGCTTCGCCAACACCAAGCTCGGTGATCACTTGTTCAGCACTGAATGCTGGATTGGCTCGCATGGTTTGTGCCGCAGCTTTCACCGCTTTTTGGTCTCGAGGGGTAAAAGCACGCAACGCATGCTGCACTCGGTTACCCAATTGCCCCAATATCTTATCAGGGATATCCAGTGGGTTTTGTGTCACGAAATAGATGCCAACCCCTTTTGAGCGAATTAGCCGCACCACTTGCTCGACTTTATCCACCAGCGCCGCAGGGGCATCAGTGAACAGCAAGTGGGCCTCGTCAAAGAAGAAGACCAACTTAGGCTTATCGACATCCCCCACTTCCGGCAATTGCTCGAAAAGTTCCGCCAGCAACCACAGCAGGAAAATGGCATACAGTTTGGGCTGATTGATGAGCCGGTCTGCCGCCAAAAGATTGATAACACCCTGCCCGTTGCTGTCAGTCTGCATTAAATCGTGAATATCCAGCATCGGTTCACCAAAGAATTGATTGGCACCCTGCTCTTCGAGGGTCAATAAACCGCGCTGAATAGCACCAATTGAGGCTGGCGTAATATTGCCGTATTGCGTGCGAAACTGTTTTGCATTGTCACCGACGTATTGCACGATAGCGCGCAAATCTTTCATGTCTAACAACAGTAGGCCGTTGTCGTCTGCAATCTTGAAGACCAGTTGCAATACACCGCTTTGCACTTCATTGAGATCAAGTAAACGCCCCAGCAGCAGTGGGCCGAGATCAGAAATGGTTGCCCGGATGGGGTGGCCTTTTTCAGCAAAAATATCCCAAGGCACAATAGGACATGCCTGTGGTTCCCAGTCAGTGATACTTATCGCGGCCAGCCGTGCTAGCAGTTTTTCTGACTCGACACCTTCCGCACCAATCCCAGATAAATCGCCTTTCACATCAGCCAGAAATACGGGTACGCCAATGCGAGAAAATTGCTCCGCCATTTTTTGTAAGGTGACGGTTTTACCTGTCCCCGTCGCTCCGGTAATCAAACCATGACGGTTTGCCAGTGCCGATAAAATGACTAAATCCTGTGCTGGTTGTGCTTTCGCGATAAGCAATGTTTCACTCATGGATCTTTACCCCAAGCTGAGTCAGATATTTGATTATAAGCAACCTATTTGGGCAGACGAGCTAATTTTCGGTGGGGATAGAATATTTACCCAAAGCCATTGGCGTTGCAGGTGGGCAGCAAGTGAACTTATCCCGATGAGCTTACAAACGTCAGTCATTCGGCTAAGTGGGCGTAGCTAACCCCCCGCAACGTCATGGACGAAGGATAATTTAGGGTAATACTTTTGCCGACAGAATAGTGATCGGCTTAACCGGCACATTCTGATACGGACCCACATTTTCGGTCTGAACCTGAGAGATTTTCTCTACTACGTCCATTCCCTTAACCACTTTGCCGAATACGGCATAACCAAAGTCACGCTGACCATGATCAAGGAAGGCGTTGTCCGCCACATTGATGAAGAACTGGCTGGTGGCGCTGTCTTTATCTGCGGTACGGGCCATAGAGATGGTGCCACGCAAATTGCGCAAGCCATTATCCGCTTCATTTTTGATGGGCGTTTTAGCAGTTTTCTGTTTGAAATCAGCCGTAAACCCGCCGCCCTGAACCATAAAGCCAGGAATGACACGGTGGAAAATGGTGTTGTTGTAATAACCGTTGTTAACATAATCAACGAAGTTCTGTGTTGAAACCGGTGCCTTCTGGCTATTGAGCTCCAGCTCAATATTCCCAACTGACGTCGTTAATAACACATGAGGCTCACCGGCCGCTAAAGCAGCAGGCGCTACGGCGCTGAGGGAACAAAGGGCGATGAAGGTCACTAAAGTACGTTTGAACATTTACGGTTCCTTTCTGTGGGATGCGAACAGCGGAAAAGCGCTTTGATTCTAGAGAGCTACCCCGCTCAATGCCACCCATTTACGGATATTTACGTAACAGAATGCGCATTCTTGCTGAAAATCCGCAACTCAGGCAGATAAACAGTAAAACGGCGATTAATTAGCCAAAGTAAACCATATAGCTAATGACTGGCAGTAGTGAAATTCTGCGAGAGAGATCACGTCCTGCCTCTTTTTTTACCTCTTGCCTCACATTTTTGCGAGAAACATCGCATTTTGTTTCTGGTTAATCGTTAGTCTTCCAACCAAATGAGAGCGCTCTCATTTCTATTTTACCCATTTGGAGGCCTAAGATGAAAACCTTTAAAATTGCCATTATTGGTGGCGGCAGTAGCTATACCCCTGAGTTGGTTGATGGATTGATTCAACGTATTGACCAATTACCAGTCACCGAACTGGCTCTGGCTGATGTTGAGCTAGGTCGTCAAAAAGTGGAAATCATCGCGGCCCTAACGCGAAGAATGTTGGACCGCCATGGGCTGGATCAGGTGAAAGTCAGTGTTCACTTCTCCCTTGATACCGCTATCGAAGGGGCCAGTTTTGTTTTAACACAATTTCGTGTCGGCCAACTCCCTGCACGGGCAGCCGATGAGCGCTTGGGGCTAAAATATAATCTACTCGGCCAAGAAACTACGGGCGTAGGCGGCTTTGCCAAGGCGTTACGCACCATTCCGGTGATGCTCGATATCGCCGCACGCGTTGAAAAACTGGCCCCTGATGCTTGGATAATCAACTTCACCAATCCCGCCGGGATCGTGACTGAAGCGGTAACCCGCTATAGCAAAGCAAAAATCATCGGCCTGTGTAATGTGCCAATCAGCATGCACCATATGATTGCTAATTTACTGCAAGCACCGTATGAAGATATCCAACTGCGCTTTGCTGGCCTAAACCATATGGTCTGGGTGCATGAGGTTCTACAGCAGGGTAAGGATGTCACCGCCGATGTACTGGACATGCTGTGTGACGGTGCTTCGCTGACTATGAACAATATTAAAGAAGCGCCATGGCCGCCGGAGTTCCTGCGCGCAATGGGGGCGATTCCTTGCCCATACCATCGCTATTTTTACCAGACACAAGATATGCTGGCAGAAGAAAAGGCCGCCGCGGCTGAACGTGGTACGCGAGCAGAGCAAGTCATGCAAGTAGAAAAAGAGCTGTTTGACCTGTACGCTGACCCCCATCTGGACAGCAAACCTGAGCAACTGAGTTTCCGTGGCGGATCATTTTATTCCGAAGTCGCACTGGAACTTATTCGTGCAATTCATAATAATTTAGGTACGCAACTAGTTGTGAATACGACGAACCGGGGGGCGATTCGTGGCTTGTCTGATAGTTCAGTGGTAGAAACTAACTGTATTGTTGATGCGAAAGGTGCTCATCCACTCACTTTTGGCCCTTTACCGGTATCTATGCATGGACTCACTCAGCAAGTAAAAGCCTATGAACGTCTGACGATTGAAGCGGCTGTACATGGGGATCGCCGCAGTGCCTTGTTAGCGTTAGTGACTAATCCACTGATAGCTAACGCCAGTATTGCGCAACCGCTACTCGATGATGTTCTACAGGCAAATAAACCTTACTTGCCTCAGTTCACAGATCTGTAGCGATAAATTCATTATTGTGGCGGCTTTTATTTTTCACGGTCGCCTACGTTTCAACTTGGGAGTTAAAAATGGTAACACTGGAAGACGTCGCGGTATTAGCCGGGGTTTCCCGCGCTACGGTTTCCCGCGTGGTCAACGGTGATACCAATGTTAAAGCCCTGACTCGCGAAAAAGTCGAACAAGCCGTGGCAGTATTGGGATACACCCCCAATCCTGCTGCGCGCGCACTCGCTTCTAGCCAAAGCAATACGCTGGGGCTGGTGACCACCTCATATCGGGGGGGATTTTTTGGCGCACTGATGGATTTCGTGCAAACCGAAGCTGAATCTCAGGGTAAACAGTTGCTCGTGACTCAGGGGCGGGATAACGCAGATAAGGAGTGGCAGGCTATTCAGCGCCTGTATAACTTACGCTGCGACGGTTTAATTTTGCATGTCCGTTTTCTCAGTGACGAGAGATTACGCCAGCTCGCTACGGCTGGGCGGTCATTCGTCTTATTAGATAGGTTGGTTCCCGGCCTTGAAGCCCGTTGTGTCACTTTCGATCATCGTCGTGCCAGTCAAATGGCAACGCAGGTACTTATTGATGCTGGACACCGCCGCATTGCGTGCATCAGTGGTTCCGCCCAGCGCCATTCCAGTGAACTGCGTCGCCAAGGTTTTATTGATGCGATGCAATTGGCTGGTTTAGAACCTGTCGCCTGTGTGGAAGGGGTTTACGATCTGGAGAGTGGTCATCAGCGTGCTGATGAGATCCTTAAACAACCGCAACTGCCGACTGCCATTTATTGTTGTAACGAAGAAATGGCTATTGGTGCTTTGCTAGCGATTAATAAGCACCACTTGCAAGTGCCGCAAGATATTTCACTGCTTTGCTATGACAGTGGTGAGCGCGCCCCTTTTGTCAGCCCAGCATTAACCAGCTTGCATTTTCCCATCGTCGAAATGGCGCAATATGCCACACAATTACTGATTAACCCGCTCATTCCCCCCGTCAATTTCCCACCGGCCATCATCCAGCGCGATTCCGTTGCCCCACCTAAGATTTAAGGTGTTAATTTGTGACGCCTCACGATTATTCATAACTACATTTCATGCATTACATTAAAAGTTGGATGTAAATCACAAAAACTCACTATGCCTGTGCTAGGATCCGCGCCCTCAGTACTGAACTGGTTTGAACCCCATTTATGTATGTTCTTACTTATATTGTCTTAACACTATGCTGACACAGGCCCCATCTATGAATAACAGCAACCGCATTCGACTAACTTGGATCAGTTACTTTTCTTACGCCCTGACAGGTGCGTTAGTTATTGTCACCGGGATGGTGATGGGGAATATCGCAGAATATTTCAATCTGCCTATTGCCAGTATGAGTAACACATTTACGTTCCTTAACGCAGGCATCTTGATCTCTATTTTCCTCAATGCCTGGTTGATGGAAATCATTCCATTAAAGCGTCAGTTGGTGTTTGGTTTTATTCTGATGCTCATTGCCATTGCCGGATTGATGGTTGGCCATAGTCTGCTGGTCTTCTCCATCAGCATGTTTATCCTTGGGGTAGTCAGTGGGATCACCATGTCGATAGGCACCTTCTTGGTCACCCATATATATGAAGGCCGCCAACGCGGTTCACGCCTGCTGTTCACTGACTCATTTTTCAGCATGGCTGGGATGATTTTCCCGGTAGTAGCCGCCATGCTGCTGGCTCGCCATATTGAATGGTACTGGGTCTATGCATGTATTGGTTTACTGTATGTGGGGATTTTCGTGCTGACACTGTGCTCTGAATTCCCGGTTCTGGGCCATAAAGCTACTGACCAGAGCAAGCCTGTTGTGAAAGAGAAATGGGGCATTGGCGTACTGTTCCTGTCGATTGCCGCATTGTGTTATATCCTTGGACAACTCGGTTTCATCCAGTGGGTGCCTGAATACGCGACCAAAACCTTCAACATGGATATCAGCCAGGCAGGGCAATTGGTCAGTAATTTCTGGATCTCTTACATGATTGGGATGTGGGTATTCAGCTTTATCCTGCGCTTCTTCGACCTGCAACGTATCGTGACCATATTGGCGGCGCTGGCAACATTGGCGATGTATATGTTTGTCACTACCAATAACCCAGAACACCTGAGCTACTACATTCTGACGTTAGGTTTTGTCTCCAGTGCCATTTACACCACACTGATTACTCTGGGTTCACTGCAAACCAAGGTGTCTTCACCAAAACTGGTGAACTTCATTCTAACTTGCGGCACTGTTGGTACCATGCTCACTTTCGTGGTGACCGGCCCGATTGTGGCAAACAGTGGCGTTCATGCTGCACTGGCCACAGCCAATGGGCTGTATCTGACGGTATTTGTGATGTGTCTGATTCTTGGCTTCTTCACTAAACACCGCAGCCACGGTCACGTGACTCACTGATTGACCTGTTTTACTGCCCTACGATCCTTGTGGTTGTAGGGCACTCCCCGTCCTATTTGAAACTCATGTCTATTTGAAGTTAATGACTTCCTCTTGTCCCAAATATATTCGACTCTCTGCGGGTTGCGTCTTGGCGATCACCACACCATGACGAATTGAATAGCGTACTGGGACCTGCCGTCGTACCGCATCAAAACCACTGTCGGCGGGCAAAATAATCAGATTGGCGCTGTTGCCGGGTTGCACACCGTAATCCGATAAATTCAATGTTCTAGCACTGTGGGTGGTTATTAAATTCAGTCCATCATTGATTTGGCTGTATCCCATTAACTGGCAAATATGTAATCCCATATGTAGCACCTGCAACATATTGGCCGTGCCCAGTGGATACCACGGATCAAAGACATCGTCATGACCGAAACAGACATTAATCTCTGCCGCCAGCATCTCTTTAACTCGCGTAATACCGCGCCGCTTTGGATAAGTATCAAAGCGCCCTTGCAGATGAATGTTGACCAGTGGGTTAGCAACAAAGTTAATACCGGACATTTTCAACAAGCGGAATAATCGAGAAGCATAAGCGCCATTATAGGAATGCATTGCCGTGGTGTGGCTGGCGGTCACTCTCGCCCCCATGTTTTCCCGATGCGCCAATGCCGCCACGGTTTCAACAAAACGCGACTGTTCATCATCAATTTCATCACAATGCACATCCACCAGCCGCTGGTATTTTTGCGCCAGAGCAAAAGCAATGTGCAGTGATTCGACGCCATATTCGCGGGTAAATTCGAAGTGAGGAATGGCACCGACCACATCAGCACCCAGCCGCAGTGCTTCTTCCAGTAATGCCGCACCATCTGGATAGGAAAGAATTCCTTCTTGTGGGAACGCGACAATTTGCATATCGACCCACGGGCTGACTTCTTCTTTGACTTCCAGCATGGCACTCAGCGCCGTTAAGCTGGGATCTGACACATCCACATGGGTACGTACATGCTGAATTCCGTTGGCAATTTGCCATTTCAGTGTTTGCCATGCGCGCTGTTTAACATCTTCACGGGTCAGCATGGCTTTGCGCTCCGCCCAGCGCTCTATGCCCTCAAACAGAGTGCCAGACTGGTTCCAACTTGGTTGCCCTGCAGTTTGGGTCGTATCCAGATGAATATGTGGCTCAATAAATGGCGGTAATGCCAACCCCCCCAATGCATCCAATACGCCAGTACCGCTAGCAAGCTGTTCCGGCTGTGGGGAAATGGCAGTAATCTTGCCGTCTGCAATGGCTATCTGCCATAACCCGACTTGCCCAACAAGACGCACATTATTGATTGTGGTGACTAAATGATGCTGTAAACATTGGCCCGCCATCGATGCCTCCAATATGAGTTAGTACTCTCGTCATCATAGATGAGTTATTGGCTTTAGCTTACCCCACTCACCGCAACTCGCCCGATTTTCTTTAAATAAAACACCATTTCAAAACTGAATCCATTCAGCTAAAGATGAGTAAAATCCGCAACTTATAAAAAACGTTAAAAATCATGCATCTACCACCTTAGAGGTATATAGGAGGCTAATTGATTTACATCAATAAATACGCTGTGTGGAAGATTAATGTGAGGGTAGAAAACTAAAATTTGAGGCAAAAATGAGCAAAGTCAAACTTGCCATCATCGGCAACGGTATGGTCGGCCACCGCTTTATTGAAGACCTATTGGATAAAGCAGATAAAGACCAATTTGAGATAACCGTATTTTGCGAAGAGCCACGCATCGCTTATGACCGGGTTCATCTTTCATCTTACTTTTCCCATCATACAGCTGAAGAACTGTCACTGGTTCGCGAAGGCTTTTATGAAAAACACGGTGTCAAAGTGCTGGTTGGTGAACGTGCCATTACCATCAACCGCACTGAGAAAGTTATCCATTCCAACAGCGGCCGTACTCTGTATTACGACAAGCTGATTATGGCAACGGGTTCTTACCCGTGGATCCCGCCCATTAAAGGTAGCGAGGGACAAGACTGCTTTGTCTATCGCACCATTGAAGATTTGAATGCCATCGAAGCTTGTACCCGCCGCAGTAAACGCGGGGCCGTCATTGGCGGCGGGCTGTTAGGGTTAGAGGCCGCAGGTGCGCTGAAAAGCTTGGGCGTTGAAACCCATGTGATTGAGTTTGCGCCCGTTTTAATGGCCGAACAGCTTGATCCGATGGGGGGCGACCAATTGCGCCAGAAAATTGAGCGCATGGGGGTGAAAGTCCACACCGGAAAAAATACCCAAGAGATTGTTCACTCTGGTAAAAACAGCCGCAAAACTATGCTGTTTGCCGATGGTACACAACTGGAAGTCGATTTCATCGTCTTCTCCACCGGTATTCGTCCACAAGACAAGCTGGCTCATCAATGCGGTTTAGCCACAGCACGCCGTGGTGGTATCGCCATTAATGACTATTGCCAGACTTCCGACCCAGATGTGTACGCCATTGGCGAATGTGCATCCTGGCAAGAACGCACTTTCGGGTTGGTCGCGCCAGGATACAAAATGGCACAAGTGACTGCCGACCATTTGCTGGGCCGCGAGAATGCTTTCTACGGTGCGGATATGAGCGCCAAACTGAAACTGCTGGGAGTTGATGTCGGCGGGATTGGTGATGCTCATGGCCGTACTGAAGGCGCCCGTAGCTATGTTTATCTGGATGAAAGTAAAGAAATTTATAAGCGTTTAGTGGTCAGTGCCGATAATAAGACCCTGTTAGGGGCCGTGCTGGTGGGTGATACCAGTGATTACGGCAATCTGCTGCAACTGGCTCTGAACAACATTGAGCTACCAGAAAACCCAGATAGCCTGATTTTACCCGCTCATGCTGGCAGCAAACCGGCGATGGGGGTTGATTCTCTGCCGGATACTGCACAAATTTGTTCCTGTTTTGACGTCACCAAAGGCGACATCATTCAAGCTATTGGCCAGGGCTGCCATACTGTTGCTGCGCTGAAATCCGCCACTAAAGCGGGTACGGGTTGCGGTGGCTGTATCCCACTGGTCACTCAAGTATTAAATGCAGAGCTTAGTAAACAAGGTATTGAAGTTAATCACCATTTATGTGAGCACTTCGCCTATTCTCGCCAAGAGCTGTACCACCTGATTCGCGTCGAGGGGATTAAGAGCTTCGATGCTTTGCTGGAAAAATATGGCAAAGGTTACGGCTGCGAAGTGTGTAAACCGACCATCGGTTCGTTGCTGGCATCCTGCTGGAATGACTACATTTTAGCTCCGCAGCACATGCCATTGCAGGACACCAACGACAACTTCCTCGGCAATATCCAAAAAGACGGCACCTACTCGGTCATTCCGCGATCACCGGGCGGCGAGATCACGCCAGATGGCCTGTTAGCCATTGGCCGTATCGCCAAACAATACAATTTGTACACCAAACTGACCGGTTCTCAGCGAGTGGGGATGTTTGGCGCACAGAAAGATGACCTGCCGGCAATTTGGGCGCAACTGATTGAAGCGGGCTTTGAGACCGGGCATGCCTATGCCAAAGCATTGCGCATGGCGAAAACCTGTGTCGGTAGCACTTGGTGCCGCTATGGTGTGGGTGACAGCGTCGGCTTTGGTGTCGCGCTAGAGCATCGCTACAAAGGCATTCGTACACCACACAAAATGAAGTTTGGGGTTTCTGGCTGTACCCGTGAATGTTCTGAAGCACAGGGTAAAGATGTGGGGATCATTGCTACCGAAAATGGCTGGAACCTGTATGTCTGCGGTAACGGTGGGATGAAGCCACGTCATGCGGACTTACTGGCGGCGGATCTCGATGAAGAGACTCTGATGCGCTACCTCGACCGCTTTATGATGTTCTATATCCGTACTGCCGATAAACTGCAACGCACCTCGGTTTGGCTGGAAAGCCTCGAAGGCGGTATTAACTACCTACGCGCCGTGATAATCGACGACAAACTGGGCATCAACGAGCAGTTAGAAACCGATATTGCCCGCCTGCGCGACAAAGTGACCTGCGAATGGAAAGCCACTGTCGAGAACCCTGCGGCACAAGTGCGTTTCGCCCACTTTATTAACAGCCCGCTACGCGACCCAAATGTACAAGTGGTGCGTGAGCGCGAACAACATCGCCCGGCACGCCCAGATGAACGCATCCCTGTCCGGGTACTGGAACTGGAGGATAACCTATGAGTCAGTGGATCCCACTTTGCCCATTAAACGACATTTTACCCGGTAGCGGTGTATGTGGCCTGATTGGTGAGCATCAAGTCGCGGTTTTCCGCCCTTACGCTGACGAGCAGGTCTTCGCCATCAGCAATATCGACCCTTTTGCACAAGCTAGCGTGCTGTCTCGTGGGTTAATTGCCGAGCATCAAGGCGATTTGTGGGTTGCCAGTCCACTGAAAAAGCAGCACTTCCGATTACATGATGGTTTGTGTATGGAAGATGAAACTCGCTCGGTTGCCCATTATGACGTGCGAGTCCGTGACGGCATTGTGCAAGTGAAAGCCTGATAAATAACGGAAAAATCCAACTATAGCGGATTTAGACAACATAACTTTTGGACACATCCAATGTATAGCGACACCATCAATAAATGCGCGGCCAATGCGGCCCGAATCGTCAAACTGGCCAAAGAAAGCCCGTTAGGTTTTTGGATTGGCTCCGCCATGGCCGGTGCCTATGTTGGCCTTGGCATTATTCTGATTTTCACACTGGGTAACTTAATCGATCCCGCCTATCGTCCATTAGTGATGGGGGCAACTTTTGGTCTGGCGCTGACCTTGGTGATCATCGCCGGTTCTGAGTTATTCACCGGCCACACCATGTTCCTGACTTTCGGGGTTAAAGCCGGCACCATTAAATCCAGCCAGATGTGGGCGGTATTACCACAAACGTGGCTGGGGAACTTACTGGGTTCTGTTTTTGTCGCTCTGCTCTACTACTACGGTGGCGGCAGTTTACTTCCGGTTGACACCAGTTTGGTGCACACCGCCGCGCTGGCAAAAACCTCTGCACCGGCTATGACCTTATTCTTCAAAGGTGTACTATGTAACTGGCTGGTTTGTCTGGCGATCTGGATGGCAATTCGTGTTGAAGGTGCAGCGAAATTTATCGCTATCTGGTGGTGTTTGCTGGCCTTTATTGCCTCTGGCTATGAACACTCCGTCGCCAACATGACCCTGTTCGCATTGTCTTGGTTTGGCAATCACAGCGAGGCTTACACCTTAAATGGTATTGGCCACAACCTGTTGTGGGTCACGCTGGGGAACACCCTGTCTGGGGCTGTATTTATGGGGCTGGGCTACTGGTATGCCACCCCACGAGATCAGCGCCCACAACCTGCGGCAATCAATACACCACAGGCGGTTAAGCAGTAATAACTATGAATAACCAGCCCGCAGGGGCTGGTTTTGCCACACGCGGCCTTAACTTGAAGGATTGCCGATGGACTACTTCCCGATTTTCTGCCAACTGCAACACAAAGCCTGCCTGCTGGTCGGTGGTGGTGAAGTTGCTGAACGTAAAGCCCGCCTGCTGCTGGATGCGGGTGCCGCCGTCACCGTCAATGCTTGCGAATTTACACCGCAATTTTACGATTGGGCGGATGAGGGGAAACTTTCATTGGTTCATGGTGAGTTTGCGCCCGAACTGCTGGCTGAAAAGTGGCTGGTCATTGCGGCAACGGATCAAGTGGCCGTCAACGCATTAGTTTACCAAAGTGCCAACCAGCAGCGGGTATTCTGTAATGTGGTCGATGACCCCAAACGCACCAGCTTTATCATGCCGTCGATCATTGACCGCTCTCCTATCATGATTGCCATCTCTTCCGGCGGTAAAGCACCAGTATTGGCCCGACTACTGCGGGAAAAACTTGAAGCCATACTGCCACAACATTTGGGGCAACTGGCACAGTTGGCGGGCAATTTGCGCCAGCGTGTGAAACAACATTTTGCTGCAATGGTGGATCGACGCCGTTTTTGGGAAAAATTGCTAACCCATGACCGTTTGGCGCAATCACTGGCAAATGAGGATCAAGGACAAGTTGAGAAGCACATTGAGCAGTTATTTAACGCCCCACTGGCGGATCGTGGAGAAGTGGTGTTAGTTGGCGCGGGACCGGGCGATGCGGGTTTACTCACCTTGAAAGGTTTGCAGCAAATTCAGCAAGCCGATGTGGTGGTGTATGACCGGTTGGTTTCTGATGAAGTGATGAATCTGGTGCGCCGCGATGCCGAGCGGATTTTTGTTGGCAAATCATCGGGCCGCCACACTGTCCCTCAAGAGCAAATTAATCAAATTTTGTTGCAGCAAGCGCAGCAAGGAAAACGTGTGGTGCGCTTAAAAGGCGGCGACCCGTTTATTTTTGGTCGTGGTGGCGAGGAGTTGGAAACGCTAGCGAACGAGAATATTCCATTTTCAGTGGTTCCGGGCATCACCGCCGCTTCCGGCTGTTCTGCCTACAGTGGCATCCCACTGACTCACCGCGATCATGCACAAAGTGTACGGCTGATTACTGGCCACGCCAAGAAAGACAGTCAGTTAGATTGGGCTAATTTGGCGGCAGAAAAACAAACGCTGGTGTTCTATATGGGGCTATCGCAAGCCGGCGAGATCCAGCAGCAATTGATTCGACACGGCATGTCAGCCACAACACCGGTAGCGCTGGTTGAAAATGGTACTTCGCGACATCAGCGAGTTGTTAGTGGCGAACTGAGTCAATTGGCATTGCTTTCCCAGCAAGTGTGCAGCCCCAGCCTGATTATTGTTGGTAGCGTCGTCAGCTTACGTGAGAAACTGAATTGGTTTTCTAGTGCTGAACACGGTAAAGCCAAGGTAAAAGAAGCGGCTGAAAGCGTGGGTTAAGCGGAGTAAAGCAAGAAGGGGGAGTGCTCCCCCCTTCAGATGATTTATTGACGAGCGCGTTTGACCTTACGGATGCGCGACAAAACCGATAGCTTCGTACACTTTCGCCAATGTATCTTGTGCTCGAGTACGTGCTTTCGCCGCCCCTTCACGCATCACTTCCTGCAAGAAGGCCTCGTCTTCACGATAAGTGTGATAACGCGCCTGCAACTCACTCAGCATGCCAGAAACCGCTTCAGCAACCGCACCTTTTAAATGACCATACATTTGGCCTTCAAACTGTGCTTCCAATTCAGTAATAGATTGGCCAGTTACACCAGACAGAATATCCAGCAAGTTAGAAACACCGGCTTTCTTCTCAGTGTCGTAGCGAATAACCGCGGGTTCGTCAGAATCGGTCATGGCGCGTTTAATCTTTTTCACGACTGACTTAGGATCTTCCAGTAATTCGATGACGTTATTACGGTTATCATCCGATTTAGACATTTTTTTGGTCGGATCCTGCAGCGACATTACTCGTGCACCGGCTTTAGGAATAAATGGCTCAGGAATTTTAAAGATATCGCCATACAGATTATTAAAGCGGTTGGCGATATCGCGGCTCAATTCCAGATGTTGTTTCTGGTCTTCACCTACCGGCACCTGATTAGTCTGATACAGCAAAATATCGGCCGCCATCAATACCGGGTAATCAAATAAACCGGCGTTAATGTTCTCAGCATAGCGAGCAGACTTATCTTTGAACTGGGTCATACGGCTCAATTCACCGAAATAGGTATAGCAATTCAGCGCCCAGCTCAGTTGAGAGTGCTCTGGCACATGAGATTGCACAAAAATGGTACTTTTCTTTGGATCAATGCCGCATGCCAGATAGAGAGCCAGAGTGTCTAAGGTTCTCTTTCTGAGTAATGCCGGATCTTGACGAGCAGTAATGGCATGCAGGTCAACGATGCAATAGATGCAATCATAATCATCTTGCATCTGTACCCACTGACGCAGTGCACCCATGTAATTGCCAATGGTCAATTCGCCGGACGGCTGCGCGCCGCTAAATACGATAGGCTTTATTGATTTATCGGATATAGCTGATTCAGTGGGTTTACTCATTTTATACTTCCTGATCTTTTAAAGATGACAGCCCGATGGCGGGCAACAGATCGGCAAAGTGATCCAGCACACAGTCCGGATGACTGGTGGCAATAGCTTCGCCGTAGTTATATCCATAGGTTAACCCAATACTTGGGCAACCCACCGCCTGCGCGGCCATAATGTCATTACGCGAATCACCGACAAACAGCATTTCATGGGCGCGTAAGCCGAGTTTAGCCAATAACAAATACAGAGGGGCCGGATGGGGTTTCTTCACTACCACGTCGTCACCGCCGATAATGACGGAGAAATAATCGGCAATACCCAGTGACGCCAACAGCGGGGCAACAAACGGTGTAGGCTTATTGGTAATCAGCCCCATAGGCAAGCCAACGGCGGCCAGTTGTTCCAAGGTGGCTTTCACCTGTGGGAATAGCTGGCTTCCCTGCTCAACCGTCTTAGCATAATAATGGTCAAACAACTCGCGCATATGGGCAACCGCCTGCACATCTGGCTCACGGCCAGCCCAACGCAAAGCCCGCTCAACTAAGACATCAGCGCCATTACCAATCCAGGTCGACACCAAATCTTTACCGGCTGCCGGTAAGCCTTGGTGCTGCAACGCCATATCAATCGCACTGGCAAGACCCGGCGCACTATCGACTAACGTGCCATCTAGATCAAAAGCCACACCACGGATCGAATCAAATTTAGCCATTGGCAGACATCGCCAATTCACTGCGCATTGCATCAATGACCGCAGCATAATCTGGCTGATTAAAAATAGCGGATCCGGCGACAAACATATCCGCACCGGCGTCGGCTATTTGACGAATATTCTCTACCTTCACCCCGCCATCCACTTCTAAACGAATATCATAGCCGCTGTCATCAATGAGTTTACGCACTTGGCGTAACTTATTCAGCGTCTCGGGAATAAATGACTGCCCACCAAAACCTGGGTTTACCGACATCAACAAAATGACATCCAGCTTATCCATCACATAATCAAGATAGCTCAGAGGCGTGGCTGGGTTGAACACCAAGCCCGCCTTACAGCCACTCTCTTTGATGAGCTGCAAAGTGCGGTCAACATGTTCAGAGGCCTCTGGATGGAATGAAATATAGGTAGCTCCTGCTTTGGCAAAATCCGGGACAATACGGTCAACCGGTTTTACCATCAGATGCACATCAATCGGCGCAGTAATACCATAATCACGCAACGCCTTGCATACCATCGGGCCGATGGTCAGGTTAGGAACGTAATGATTGTCCATCACATCAAAATGCACAACATCAGCACCGGCGGCCAGCACCTTCTCAGTGTCTTCGCCCAAACGAGCAAAATCAGCTGACAGAATAGACGGGGCAATTAAAAACTTTTTCATCCGCTTCTCCAAACATGTCTCTTTGTTTTATGAAATGCCGGCAAAATTTAAATAATTAATTGATAAGTAATAACTTTATCATTATCTACGTTAGCTTTTTATTTCATAAATCATTGGGTTTGAATCTTTACCGAGCAGCAATATCCACTCAGCTATACAGCGCCAAAAGCTCGTTCACTTTACTACGGCCAAGGATATTACGGCTGATAGTACGACGCGCTTTGACCACATGCAGTGACGCCTGATGATACCAATCGCGCGTCAATTCTGTGTCGTGATTAGAAATCAGAACCGGGATCTTGTTCTCTGCAGAAAGCTGATAAGCAAGACGAGCCAGATTCTGTTGATCCGCAAGACCAAAATTATTGGTGTGATATGCCGTAAAATTAGCCGTCGCCGATAATGGCGCATACGGAGGATCGCAATAAACCACCGCCCCATGCACAGCTTTTAATAGCGTTTCCTGATAATGCTCACAAACAAAAACAGCATTTTGCGATTTTTCAGCAAACCAATACAGCTCTGACTCTGGGAAGTAAGGTCTTTTGTAACGACCAAAAGGCACATTGAATTCACCGCTCAAATTATAACGACACAGACCGTTATAACAATGGCGATTCAAGTAGAGAAATAATAATGCGCGGCGATAGGCATCGGTACTGGCGTTAAACTCTTGCCGCAGCAGGTAAAACTGTTCGGAATTATTGAAATCGCCAGTAAATAAAACGCGAGCATCCCGCACAAAATCATCGGTGCGGTCCTTCACGATATTGTAGAGGTTGATAAGATCGCTGTTGATATCGGCCAGTATGTAAGACTCATACTCAGTGTTAAGGAACACCGAACCCGCACCGACGAATGGCTCTATCAAGCAGTCTCCCGCTGGAAGATGGCGTCGTATGTCATCAACCAGCGGATATTTCCCACCAGCCCATTTTAAAAAAGCGCGGTTTTTCTTCATGCCGTCAGTTAGCTACTTAATAATTCAGAGCCGCAGATTGTACTCTGTTTCAGACAGCACATCAGCGCACAAATAAGAATGATTTATTTTTTAAGGTCTTGCTGTACTTGCTGTACAGGTTTAACCCACGGTTTTTTAGCCTGAACATCGGCTGGTAGTGTCGCAATCGCTCTTTTTGCCTCAGCAGAAGAAGCATAATTACCACTCACCAAGATGTACCAAGGCTTACCATCACGTTTAGTTTCATAGACATGATAGTCAGATAATTTTTGCTGCTTAGCATAGGCATTCAAGGTATCAGAACGTGATGCGCTGCTCAGTTGTATCGTAAAATGGCTACCCGGTGCATTTTTCAATGTACTGCTGCTACTCGTAGAACCCGATTTAGTGACCGCAGAGGCTGCCGGTGAAACTGCAGTTGTCGGCCCCTTATGACCAACAGTCGGTTGCTTGGTCGCTGTGGTGGCTTGTTTTTGCACTGGATGAGTCGTTGCTTCCCGTGCCGTTGGCGCTTTCGCACCTTTCGAGCCAGAAACCGTTGCCGGTGCTGTCGGTAAGGTTGATACCTGACCGTCGTTCATGTTCTGAGACAAAGTATCGACTTGCCCTTGTGTCTGAGAAAGTGCATCAGACATGTTGCCCGGCAATTCAACACGCTGGGTCGGGCCATTTACAGAAGACAGTGGCGCGGCCTCGGTCGGTGTCGGAGAGATAGGCGGAACACTAATATCTTGTGGCTGGGCTGTATTTCTCACGCCGTTGGCATCATGACCGTCGCTGGCATTGTTTGCCACACCGGGTTGTGTGTTGTTGCCGCTGGTGAGTGAAGCGGAATCTGACAGATTAATGTTTCTCGCCGCATCCACATTCGGATTCTGTTGGGATGCTTCATGCTCTGTCGGTGCCTTAAGCGCTGAACCGATGGCAATAATGATCAACAACAGCACCAAAATGCCGATACCAATCATCATATGTTGGCGCGAAACCGCAAGCTTAGGCCCAGTCGAAGCACGACGGGCACGAGTAGGACGACGGTCACTGCTATCTGGCTTCAGATCGTCTTCCGGTTTTAAATCATCCATCTAAACCCTCCAACTAGAGGCAAAAGCCTACCGCCGTTATCACTGCGGCCCGGCTGATTGATTTTACTGGCTGCAAACGGGCTAGACCGCCCGTAGCAAAGGAATATGATGTTCTTATGATACAGCATCATAGAGCTTATGAGCATAGAACTTATAAACATTGAGTTATAAACATTGGGTTATAAACACAGGTTTATGAATACCGTCTTATGCCACTTCCTATTACTGGCAATCAGCTATCGACGCCAGCACTATATCATGTGCAATACCGCTACGGATTTCTGACTTCCCTATCGCCGTTGGCAGCACCAAACGAAGTTCGCCTGCCAACACTTTTTTATCTCGCATCATATGCGGCAGATAGGATTCTGGCGTCATTTCCTGCGGCCCACAGACGGGTAGACCGGCACGTAAAAGTAGTTTCTTGATACGCTCAATATCACCGGCAGAGAATTGGCCCAACCGGTAAGACGTATGCGTGGCCATCATCATGCCAGCAGCAACAGCTTCCCCGTGTAGCCATACGCCATAACCCATTTCGGCCTCAATGGCATGGCCATAAGTATGACCCAAATTGAGTAAAGCGCGCATTCCGCTCGTTTCATGTTCATCTGCGGCAACAACATCGGCTTTTAATTCGCAGCAACGGCGTATGCAGTAGGCTAAAGCCGACATATCTAGTGCGAGTAATGCGTCGATATTATCTTCTAACCACGAGAAGAAATCAGCGTCAAGAATGATACCGTATTTGATAACTTCAGCCAGCCCGGAAGCAAGCTCGCGTGGAGGGAGGGTTTTGAGACAATTAAGGTCAATCACCACCGATGCGGGCTGGTAGAAAGCACCAATCATGTTCTTGCCCAATGGATGGTTCACTGCGGTTTTACCACCGACAGAAGAATCCACTTGAGAAAGTAAGGTGGTAGGAACTTGAATAAAGCGAACACCGCGCTGATAACAAGCTGCGGCAAAACCGGTCAGGTCGCCTACTACACCGCCACCTAAGGCGACAAGCGTAGTATCACGACCGTGCGGTTTCTCCAGAAGGGCAGAAAATACCTGCTCCAGTACGCTGAGAGATTTATACTGTTCACCATCAGGTAAAATCACCTGATCGACTTTGATACCGCGTTGTTCCAACACCGTCCGGAGCGAATCCAGATAGAGTGGAGCCAGCGTTTGGTTAGTGACCAGCATGACTTGATCACCCGCTTTTAACGGCTCAAAAGAAGCCGGATTATCAAACAATCCAGCAGCTATCGTAATCGGGTAGCTACGCTCCCCTAACGTGACAGTAATCTTCTCCATGTCGCGCCCAGTAACCTTCTTAACTTACGCCCGCGGGCATTAGTAAAATGCTAAAATCAGTTACTTTCCAGCATGTTGATAATCTGGTTAGCAACAACTTTCGCGCTTTGATCGTCAGTGCGGATGGTGACATCTGCAATTTCTTCGTACAACGGATTACGTTCTCTTGCCAGTGCTTCTAACACTTCACGTGGAGGCGAATCAACCTGTAGCAACGGACGTTTTTTGTCACGCTGTGTCCGGGCCAACTGCTTCTCGATAGTGGTTTCTAAATACACCACAACGCCACGGGCTGACAAACGGTTACGGGTTTCTCTGGATTTAACAGAGCCACCACCGGTTGCCAGAACAATGCCTTGTTTTTCCGTCAGTTCATTAATCACTTTTTCTTCACGATCGCGGAAACCTTCTTCGCCTTCCACGTCGAATACCCAGCCCACGTCAGCTCCGGTACGTCGCTCAATTTCTTGATCAGAGTCGAAAAACTCCATATTGAGTTGCTGAGCTAACTGACGACCAATAGTGCTTTTGCCGGCACCCATAGGCCCAACCAGAAAGATATTGCGTTTCTCTGCCATGTTTTTGGTATTACTAAGACTATTCGTTAATGATAACCCGCCCCGCCAATCAAATTAGCGGCGGGACCTAAACTGAAACCTCATGAGCGATAGTGCGAGATCAGACTGAAAATTATCTCAGCACTTCTGGTAGTTTGGCAACCGAATAAATCGTTGTACACGTCGTGGGAGGGAAACCATACGTTTTTATCGGCGTATCAACGTTATTAAAAACCTCGGAGCTCAATTCGGTAACCCTTGTAAGCTAAATCTGACGCAGCGTCAAATTTAGAAGCCTCCTATCACACAAAAAGTTGCAGAAAGTCACCAAGATTGGTCTGTTTTTAGAAAACAGCACTTCGTCAGGCTCAAGCGCTGATTAACCTTGGCGTAATGAAAATGACTAACTCTCGCCGACTTTGTTGTTGAGCATCTTGTTTAAACAGTGCACCCAGCCAAGGGATCTCGGCCAAGAGTGGGACTTTATTCACACCTTGACTGCTTTTTTGCTGGAAAATCCCACCCAACACAATGGTTTCGCCATCTTTGACGGTGACTTGAGTTTTTATCTCCTGCTTATCTATTAATAATGTTTCACTATCACCTCGCTTCATTGCCATGCCCGGCATATTTTGGCTGATTTTCAAGTCTAGAGTAATTTTGCCATTACGCAGTATTTTCGGGGTAACTTCCATCCCCAGTACCGCCTCTTTAAATTCAGTCGTTGCCGCCCCTTTTTTACCCTTTGAGACGGTATAAGGGATATCGGAGCCTTGCTTGATACTGGCCGTTTGTTGATGTGACGTCACCAAACGAGGGCTGGCAATAATATCGACCTGATTTTCTTGCTCTAATGCACTTAGCTCCAGCTCCAGCAACCGCCCACCGATGCGAGCGACATTGAATCCTACACTGACCGCGCTATTGGGTAGCGGCAAGTTGACATTAAAATCGCTCATTCTAAGTGAAGTATTCGGTTTCTCGTCCCCCATTCCCCAGCGCACACCCAGCTCTTGTAAGTTCTCACGGCTGATAGTCACAATATGGGCCGCTAACTGCACTTGCTGTAAAGGCAAATCCATTTCTAATAGCCAACTTTTCAATAATGCTAATGATGCGGGAGTATCGCGAATTAATAATGTATTTGTACGTTTATCTACCACCACACTACCCAGAGGAGAGAGTAGCCCTCCCTCGGCAAGATCTAAACTCTCGGCGACCTGTTCAGCATCGGCGTGTTGCAAGGCCATTGTCAGATTGCTTAGGGACTGCGGAGCCGCCTTTTGTTTATCTCGCAACTGCCTTTCTTCAATATCCTGTTCTGTGAACACCATCATCACCGCCCCCTCACGTTCAACTTTCAGGCGACTCATGCGTAAGACCGTAGCCAATGCTTGCTCCCAAGGGATATCAACGAGCCTCAAACTAAGATTGCCACCAACATCGGCCGCAATAACTAAATTCAATTGCCGATAATCAGCCAGTGCCTGCAACACCATAGAAACGGGTGCGTCCTGAAATGCTAAAGTCACTGGCTCGTTGGCTGTTGTACTATGGGAGACGGTGCTTGTGAGTAACATCATGATAAACAAAAGAAGAGGTGATTTTTTCTGAGCGGTATCAAGCGCGAAAGAAAGGCGACTCTTAATACTGATTTTATAAATATCCATCAGGTTAATTCCTTTTAATGCTGATTTTTAAAGCGAGTTCTTAATTAACGCATTGATAACACCACGGCTCCAGTTCCCTCTGAGCACGAACTGTCTGGGTTAGCATGTTGCAAAATGACTTGCCGCTCGCTCGCACTAATATGGGTCACTTGCCAATCTGGCAGCAACTGCGTTGTTATCACGACCTTTTGCCACTGACCTTCTGGCCGCTTTACCCAACCAGAGTGGTAACCTTCGCCACGCACAATACCCTGTAACTGCCATGTCGCAAGATTCTCTCGTCCATCATTACAAGACACCGCCAACACGGGTTGAAAAGGGTCACGCCCGATATCTGATGATAATGATGCGGCGTACGCGAGAGGACCCCATATAACTGCCAGCAATAATCCCCCCACGACCACCCTGCGGTTACAATTATTCACGCATTTCTCCCGCCAGATATTCTTTCAAATTGAGTTTCACTATTAGTGCCGAGTGATCGCGCATAATCCCAATTAACTGGATCTGGACAGGCGATGTGATTGCCGATAGCTGGTTAAGTAAGTGAAGTAACCCATCAAAATTAACCCGCAAAGTCGCATGCCACTGCTGGTATTTGACGGAGCCCGCGGCGGCCTCAACCTCTAGTTCAGTTTGTCGCTGCCAATCAACCACCCGCCCACCATACGGCGTAATCCATAAACCGACCCAATGAGCCATTGGGCTTGATGGTTGCCATGACCTTTCTGTTGCGCTTAATGTCGCGATTTGCTGTTGCAGGTGGGGCAACGATGGTAACTGCGCCAATGCTGACTGTTGATGCTCAATTTGCTGTTGATGCTCGACTATTTTATCGGTTGCGCGTTGTTGTAGTTGCCACTCAGGGCGCAAGATACCGCCATAAATCATCATGCTAATCAACCCAAGCCCGCCCCATAGGTATAAACAAATCTGCCATCCAGGCCGGTCTATCCAGCGTTGAAGCTGCTTATTCATCCTGATTCCCCTTATCCAACCAGTTAGCGCGAACCACAAAGCGAAAATTGCCGTCATCTTGTTGAATAATCTTGTGTAAACGCACATTGGCCAACAATGGCATACGACCCAACTGCACCAAAAAGGCATTAATAGCGGCATAGTCTTGGCTGATCGCTTCAAAAATCAGTTTTTCACTTTGCGGTATGACACTAACCAACCAGCAGCTATCCGGTATTTGCTGTGATAGTTGCTGTAATAGCGTTGAGTACCGTCGTGCGGGTTGGTGCACTTGCCGATAAAACTGCAAGCGCTGCTCTGCTTGCTGCAATTGAACCATTGCTTGCTGTACCTTTTGGTGGTGCTGACTCAATTCGTTTTGCTGTTGTACGAGTGCCGCCAAGCGCCCCTGCTGATTGAGGTGCTCTTTGTGTGACTGCATCAATATCCCCCCCAGCACCAAGCCAAAAAGAGTGCATTGGCACAACCCGATATTGCGCCAAAATCGATAGCGCGTTAACTGGCGCTCGGTACGCCATGATGAAAAATTAACCTGATACATCAGGCGTCCGCCGGGCGCAATGCCAGCCCTCCCGCCAAAGTAAATGCCGAGGGCAAAGACGGCAAAGGCGGCTGATACTGGGTAAATGCGGTAAAAGGGGACCAAGCGGTTGTATTTTCAGGAAGAGGTTCATCTACTGTGCTGCTGTAATAGATAGCCAAAGGCACACGACTTTCGCCGGAATAGACAACATTTTGCTTGGGATAACGAGATCGCAGTTGTGCCAATAATGTCGATAGTGGGTTGCTCCCTTGCGGCAAAAGGGCTTCAGAGCTGCCCTCATCTAAGTCAATGGCGGCCACACCAAAGTCAAACGGCAGATCACTGGACGATACCCACAACCACTCATTTGCCAAACGATGAACCAAGTAATATGCCCCCGATAGCCCTGCAGCAGTCGCCATGTAGCGCAGAGCGCAAGGGGTGATATCAATGACGTGCGAAGGCAGGTCGGCTTGATGTAAGCAGGTTTGCCATTGCTGAACTTCTAACAGGCGAGCAGCAGTCATCAACAACTCACCACCGGATGTGCTTACAGCCCGGTAATCCAACGCTAATTCTTGACGATTGACCGGGAATAATCGACTGGCGGCAGCGCTAATATAGCCCTCTTGCTCGGGTTCACGCATCCGGCTATCTGGTGTAGGAAGTGATTGTTGCAAGATACGCTGGGCAGGTAATGCAATTCGTAATGAAATATGTCGTGGTAATTGTTTGCGCAATAATTTGAGTTTGTCGCTAACAATGTCTGGCTGTTGTAAAATACCTTCGTGCCAAACACCAGAAGGTAAGGTTTGAGACCACCAATAGCGTAGTTGCCAGCCATAGCGGCGCCTGACAACAGCCAGTGCGCGTATAGCCTCCATTTGAATATCTAGCCCAACCTGCCAATATTGTGAGTACATCTTGGTCGACCTCCGTGTCGAGAGAGAATAAAAGAACGTATCCATGTTACGGGCTTGCCTTTATACTACGGCGCGGTTGTTTATAAACTGCCCAATTGACATTGAATGGGAAATCTCAGGTGAAGTTCGTAAAGTATTTTTTGATCCTTGTAGTGTGTTGCATTTTACTGGGAGCAGCCTCGATATTTGGCCTGTACAAATATATTGAGCCTCAGCTACCCGATGTTGCCACACTGAAAGATGTCCGGCTGCAAACACCAATGTTGGTGTATAGCGCCGAAGGCGAATTGATCGCTCAATACGGTGAAAAACGCCGTATCCCTTTGACATTAAAACAAATCCCACCAGAAATGGTGCATGCGTTTATTGCCACAGAAGATAGCCGATTCTATGAGCATCATGGTGTGGATCCTGTGGGTATCCTGCGTGCAGCCTCTATTGCCATGGTTTCGGGTCGCGCCTCCCAAGGGGCAAGTACCATTACCCAGCAATTAGCGCGAAACTTTTTCTTAAGCCCGGAACGAACCTTGATGCGTAAAATCAAGGAAGCTTTTCTGGCTATTCGTATTGAACAGTTACTGACGAAAGATGAAATTCTTGAGCTGTATCTGAACAAGATTTATCTGGGCTACCGCGCTTATGGCGTCGGTGCTGCTGCACAGGTTTATTTCGGCAAAGATGTCAGTGAATTAACACTCAGCCAGATGGCGATGATTGCCGGATTGCCGAAAGCACCGTCAACCTTCAACCCGCTCTATTCGCACGACCGAGCGGTTGCACGCCGCAATGTGGTGTTATCGCGCATGCTGGATGAGAAATATATCACTCAGGCGCAATACGATCAGGCGCGCAGTGAAGAGTTGGTCGCCAACTACCACGCTCCGCAAATTGCTTTTTCTGCCCCTTACCTGTCAGAAATGGTACGTCAGGAGATGATTAAGCGTTACGGTGAAAACGCGTATACCGATGGTTATCAGGTCTATACCACCATCACCAGAAAGCTCCAATTAGCTGCCGTTGACTCTTTACGCGCCAACGTCTTGGCGTATGACATGCGCCATGGTTATCGCGGCCCATCCAATGTGTTATGGAAAGTGGGTGAAAGCGCGTGGAGTCATGAGCAAATTATCGATTCGCTGAAAACCTTGCCAGTTTATGGCCCACTCTTACCTGCAGTGGTCACTCAAGCGAATCCTGAGCAAGCCACAGCCATATTGGCGGATGGGAGCAACGTAACGCTACCGATGGCCGGTATGCGTTGGGCACGTCCGTTTAAATCGGATAATGCTCAAGGACCAACCCCGAAGAAAGTCACGGATGTAGTTCAGCCGGGCCAGCAAATTTGGGTGAGAAAAGTAGACGACAATTGGTGGCTGGCCCAAGTGCCAGATGTCAACTCGGCTCTGGTTTCTATCGACCCGAATAATGGTGCAATTAAGGCATTGGTGGGCGGTTTTGACTTTAACCAAAGTAAATTTAACCGTGTAACTCAAGCATTGCGTCAGGTCGGGTCCAATATTAAACCGTTCCTGTATACCGCAGCGATGGACAAAGGCCTAACTTTGGCAAGCATTCTCAATGACTTGCCGATTACACGTTGGGATGCTGGTGCGGGTACAGACTGGCGACCAAAGAACTCACCACCAACTTATGACGGCCCTATTCGTTTGCGCCAAGGCTTAGGCCAATCTAAGAACGTGGTTATGGTGCGAGCCATGCGTGCCATGGGTGTTGATTATGCCGCTGAGTACCTGCAACGCTTTGGTTTCCCAGCACAAAACATTGTGCATTCGGAGTCACTGGCATTAGGTTCCGCGTCATTTACACCATTGCAGCTCGTACGTGGTTATGCGGTGTTGGCAAACGGGGGCTATTTGGTCGATCCGTATTTCATCACCAAAATCACTGATGACGTCGGCAATGTGCTGTTTGAAGCCAAACCAAAGATTGTTTGTGAAGAGTGCAATTTGCCAGTTATTTACGGTGATACTCAACGTTCTGTCGTGCTATCCGACGATAATACTGAAAACGTTGCGACCTCACAGACCAATAGCGCCAGCAATGTTCCGATGCCGGAACTTGAGCAAGTGACGCCAGCCCAAGCGAAGCTCAACAATGATGAGCAATATGCTCCTCATGTCATCAGCACTCCGCTGGCTTTCTTGATGCGCGATGCATTGAACTCCAACATCTTCGGGGAACCGGGTTGGATGGGGACAGGCTGGCGTGCGGGGCGTGATTTGAAACGCAGAGATATTGGCGGTAAAACCGGGACGACCAACAACTCGAAAGATGCTTGGTTCTCTGGTTATGGCCCAGATACCGTGACTTCAGTTTGGATTGGCTTTGATGACCATCGCCGTGACTTAGGGCGCAGTACGGCATCAGGAGCAATACCAGACCAGATTTCTGGGGCAGAGGGTGGGGCAAAAAGTGCCCAACCCGCATGGGATGACTTTATGAAAGCGGCACTTGAAGGGCTGCCGGAAAAACAAGTCCCACCGCCACCTGGTATCGTCAGTGTCATTATCGATAAACAAACGGGCAAGCTATCCACTGGTGGGCCAGGCAGCCGCTCAGAGTACTTTATCGAAGGGACGCAACCGACTGAGTATTCAGTGCATGAAGCGGGCACAACATTGATGGACAACGGCCAGACTCACGAATTGTTCTGATGATGTCGCTTGATGCTAATGGCTGAACGGTCATTAGCGCCAAAATAAAAGCCGGGAAATCGAAAGATCTTCCCGGCTTTTTATAGGGTCCCGCTTAATATCAAGTGATACCCATTTCATTAAAAAATGCCTGAGCCAGAAATAGCGCACTGACATTACGCGCCTCACTAAAGCCGGGTTCATCAAGCAGCGCCATCATATTCGCAATAGGCCAACGCACTTGTGGCATTGGCTCAGGCTCGTCACCCTCCAGACTTTGAGGATAAAGGCCTTGCGCGATAACCACATTCATTTTGCTGGAGAAGTAGGACGGTGCCATCGTCAGTTTCCTGAGATAATCAAAACGCTTGGCTCCAAACCCAACCTCCTCCATCAATTCGCGGTTCGCCGCTTCTAGTACGCCTTCGCCGGGATCAATAAGCCCTTTTGGAAAGCCCAGCTCATACTCTTCTATACCGACGGCATATTCGCGGATCAGCAGTAAATCATTGCCGATCACCGGCACAATCATCACCGCTTCACGGTTCGATGGCCGCATACGTTCATAGACACGTTGTACGCCATTGCTGAACTCGAGATCTACCGCTTCAACAGTAAACAAGCGAGAGTGGGCAACCGTTTCTATTTTAAGTATTTTAGGTTTTTGCAGGTGTTTCATGATAGCCCCAAATTAAAAACTCGCTGCCTATCAAACACACATCAGGATAATCCGCGCCATATTATGGTTACTTAATAAGCCACTTTTTTCCTGTTGGTATTAACCAGACGCTTTATACTGGAATTTATTAGAACTTGATCACATTGTGCGTTAATGAGAACCTTTATCGCAATGTCAGTTAGATATAATTTACCTGTTTTTAACATGACAGCGAGTTTAGTCAAGATTCCACCGGTTAATTTTCACCCCATCCCAGCTCAACACACGTTAAAACTTGTGTTTGAAAATAGGATTATGCTGATATTACCGATGTTTTAGCCTTGCTATCCTTATCGGTCTACGGGCAGTCGAAGAGCACTTGTATTAGGTTATTTGATGAATAATAGCTGGCGACATGCTAGTTCACTTAATAACTCTGCTATATGACTCTGCACTGTGTTTATGCATAATATGATGCATTCTTTCATAGAGTTGACGTCAGTTAGGGGCGCTCGGATGGGGATGGGATGAGCACAATAGTCTTAATCTTGGCCTTACTGCTGACCAGCCTGATCACAGTAGGCTTGTGGTGGTGGTTTCGATCCCGCCGCCCTACCCCCGTAACCGCACCCTTGCTGTTCGCAAAACCCACTCATCGTAAACTGACCCGAGAAGAGCGGGTTAACATTGAGAACTACCTGCTCAACCAGCAAGATAAACTTGGCTTTAAACCCCAGCCAAGTTTTGATGCCCGCACTCTGACCACTAGCGAAAGCTCTTCCGCAAAGCTGACTCTAACGCCCCAGAGTGACAATGTTTATGCGGTGACTCGTGCAATCACTCGCTATGGCGTGGCGACTGATGAACCCAATAAATGGCGCTATTATCTGGATTCAATTGAAGTCCACCTGCCCGCGTCGTGGGAACAATACATTACTCAGGATAATGACGTAGAGCTTATCCAAACCCAGACAATTCCTTTGGTGATTTCCCTCAACGGCCATACGCTTAAAAATCATCAATCGGAAGCCACTTATCAACCAATTTTGCCGTCTGTCGCGCAAAATGCATCAATTCGTAAAGCCGACAGCGAACACATTGAACTGCTTAATATTCGTAAAGAAACACCAGAAGAATATGCCCTGCACGGTTCTAATGGCCTAAAAGAAGCAGGGGCAATTTGTTTGGCGTTGCTTTTGCTGTTTTTCGCACTAACCGGCCCGGCAGTAACACTCCCATGGTTGGTTGTTGTGGCTGCCACCTTAACCGGTTGGGCCTGCTGGAATATGTTTCGCCCACTATCTCAAAAAGATCTGCGTGAGGTTCATTGCTTGAGTGGCATCCCTAAACGCTGGGGGTTATTCGGCGAGTCAAACCAAGGTCAGATGAACAATATCTCTCTGGGGATTGTCGATCTGATTTATCCCGCTCATTGGGGGCCTTATTTTGCTCATGATCTGGGCAAAAAGACCAATATTGATATCTACCTCAATCGTCAGGTTGTCCGTCAGGGGCCTTTTTTGTCTCTGCATGACGAAATGAAACATTTTCCATTGCAGCGTTGGGGTAAAAATCTGACGCTCGTAGCAGGCTCTCTGTTGGTGATGGGGTTATTACTGATTTATGTCCCACTTGGTCTGCCACTGAAATTGAGTGTCGCCTGGTTGCAAGGGGCACAAAGTCAGCAGGTCACCAGCATTGAAGCGCTGGAAAAAATGCCATTACGCATTGGTGATATGTTAAAAGCGCAGGGCACCGGTATGTGCTATGTGCCGCCCAATACCCAAAGCCCGCACAATTTTGTTTTTACCCCTTTTGATTGCTCTGGGATCTATTGGAACAAAGCCGCCCCTTTGCCGCAGCCAGAATCAGAGACCATTGAAAAGGCCGCGGCACTCGTGGCTACCGTCAATCAACAATTACACCCTCAAGGCACGGATACCAACGTCAACCCACAACTGGCTACCGCAATTGAGAAGTCCGGTATGATTTTGCTGGATAACTTTGCTGATATTGTCCTAAAAACACAGGCATTATGCAGTGGCGATACTGACTGTATCCGCCTGAAAAATGCACTGATCAATTTGGGCAATGCCAAAAATTGGTCGAGCTTAGTCAAACGGGCGCAATCGGGTACGTTGAAAGGCATGAATGTATTGTTACGCCCAGTCAGTGCAGATGCACTGGAAAATTTGGTGAAAACAGCCACTTCATCCTTTGTTTACCGTGAAACGCATTTGGCAACAGAAGCCTTAAACAGCCCGCCACCGGGGGGGTTCTTGATCACCAGTGACGAGGGCAAGCAACTCGTCAGCCATCCTGTGCCTTCAGTGCCCTTATTTGATTACAGTGCACTGGAACAGTGGCGCGAATTACAGCGGCTCTCTGGGTTGCTGCTCAATACCCCCTTTAAAGCCGAAGGCATCATCACCAATATCACAACCGACGCCAATGGCACGCGTCATATCGCGTTACACAGCGAGCCAGATATCATAACGCTCGGCCGTTATCTCGGCACCAGCCTATTACTGCTGGTGTTGATTGTCTGCTTAGTGGTGAACACCACCTTGTTAATTCAGCGCATCCTAAAGAATCGTAGCCGTATGGATAATATTCAACGCTACTATGACAATTGCTTTAGCCAAACCCTCGCCCCAACATCATTCCTCCGTTAGCGCTTTTTCGTTTATTATTAGTATTATTTATCACCAAAGTTGTGATTGTGGAGTCGCTATGCCCCCTGAATTTAATTGGCAAGAAATTGATACCGTGTTGCTGGATATGGATGGCACTCTGCTGGATTTGGAGTTCGACAGCCATTTCTGGTTAAAGCAGGTACCGGAAACACTTAGCCAGCATCGGGGCATCCCGCTGGATCAGGCGCATAAAATTATTCATGATGAATATCTTGCTGTGCAACATACCTTAAATTGGTATTGCTTCGATTACTGGAGCGAGCGGCTGGACTTAGACATTTATGCCATGACCACGCAAGCCGGGAGCCGAGTGCGGTTGCGTGAAGATACCAAGCCATTTTTAACCCGTTTGCGCGAACGTGGCCTGCAAACCATTTTGCTTACCAATGCCCATCCACACAGCCTGGCGGTAAAAATGGAGCATACGGCCCTCGACCAGCACCTTGATTTATTACTTTCCACCCATACATTTGGGTATCCAAAGGAAGATCAACGTCTGTGGCAAGCTGTCACTCAGCATACAGGGCTGAATCCAGCCAGAACCTTATTTGTCGATGACAGCGAAACAATTTTGGATGCCGCGCGCACCTTTGGTATCCGCTACTGTCTGGGAATAGAAAATCCGGATTCCAGTTGTGCTGATAAAACCTTTCACAGCCATCCAGCAATCAATGACTACCGCAAGTTATTGCCTGCATTGCAGTTACGTTATTCATAAAGTGAATGCAGCCAACACCGCCGTGGCTTCAAGTACAAAGGGTATGCAGGAGGAATATGCATGAAAGAGAAAACAACCTCTGACGAATCGGTTCGGCTGGACAAATGGCTTTGGGCTGCCCGGTTTTATAAAACCAGAGCGATAGCGCGGGAAATGGTCGATGGCGGCAAAGTCCATTACAACGGGCAGCGCGGAAAACCAAGTAAGCTGGTGGAGCTGAATGCTGAAATCCGTCTGCGTCAGGGCAATGACGAACGCACCGTGCGGGTCTTGGCGCTCAACAGCCAGCGCCGGGGGGCCAGTGAAGCACAAGCTTTATACGAAGAAACCGAGGCCAGCATTGCCAACCGCGAAAAAGTGGCGCAGGCGCGTAAATTAAATGCCCTGACCATGCCACACCCGGACCGGCGACCGGATAAAAAAGAGCGTCGCAACCTGATCAAATTTAAACAAGGCGAGCCAGAGTAAGTCGCCGCCCAAATGAGAGAAAACTATGTCTAATCACGACCAGTTACACCGCTATCTGTTTGCTAACCATGCTGTGCGCGGTGAACTCGTTTCAGTTAATGAAACCTACCAGCAGGTATTAGCCAACCATGATTACCCACCCGCGGTACAAAAACTGCTAGGCGAAATGTTGGTCGCGACCAGTTTGCTAACCGCTACCCTCAAATTTGACGGGGATATCACCGTACAATTACAGGGCGGTGATGGCCCGCTATCACTGGCAGTCATTAACGGCAATAACCAGCAAGAAATGCGCGGTGTTGCCCGTTTTAAAGGCGAAATCAGCGATGAAAGCACCCTAAAAGAGATGGTCGGCAATGGTTATCTGGTCATCACCATTACCCCCGCTCAAGGTGAGCGTTATCAGGGTGTCGTCGCACTGGAAGGTGAGACCATTGCAGCCTGTCTGGAAAATTATTTCATGCAGTCTGAACAGCTACCTACTCGTCTGTTTATCCGTACCGGCAGCGTAGAAGGGAAAGCCGCTGCAGGCGGGATGCTGTTGCAAGTACTGCCAGCGCAAGAGCGCAATGAAGATGAGTTTGACCATCTGGCACAACTGACCACCACCATTAAGGCTGAGGAGCTATTTACGCTGCCAGCCAATGAAGTGCTGTATCGTTTATACCATCAGGAAGAAGTGACGTTATATGAGCCACAAAATGTCAGTTTCCGCTGCACCTGTTCTCGTGAACGTTGTGCTGATGCATTAGTAACATTGTCTGAAGATGACGTGAAAGAAATGCTTGAGCAGGATGGTAATATCGATATGCATTGCGAATATTGCGGCAATCACTACCTGTTTGATGCTGTGGATATTGCCACCCTAAAAAATGGGAATAGCCCTTCTTCAGAGCAAATTCATTAATTCTTGTAATACTTGGTTGGGTGCTGACTCGTGCCCAGCCATTCCTTCTCGCGTTTCACTCTTGCTACAATCCGTGTTCTATCTCTCATAACCCAGCGAAAAGTAGGCCATATGTCAAAATATTTGATAGCTATCGCTGTTAATCAGAGATGAGGATTTACAATCGCTGGTAGAAAATTGACGATCCAGGAGTTATGACATGAGTGTTAAAGGAATTACCCCGCAGGAGCTCGCCGCCTATGGCATCCATAACGTCAGCGAGATTGTTTACAACCCAAGCTATGATTTACTGTTCCAGGAAGAGACCAAACCCACGCTGGAAGGATACGAGCGCGGAACCCTCACCACCACAGGAGCAATAGCGGTCGATACTGGTATCTTTACCGGCCGTTCGCCAAAAGATAAATATATTGTTCGCGACGATATCACTCGGGATACCGTGTGGTGGGCCGATCAGGGCAAAGGCAAAAATGATAACAAGCCACTGAGCCAAGAAACCTGGAACCACCTAAAAGGGTTGGTTACCAAGCAACTGTCAGGCAAGCGTCTGTTTGTTGTTGATACCTTCTGCGGTGCTAATGCCGATACTCGTCTACAAGTTCGCTTCGTCACTGAAGTGGCTTGGCAAGCACATTTCGTTAAAAACATGTTTATCCGCCCATCGGATGAAGAATTGGCCCACTTCGAGCCTGATTTTATCGTCATGAATGGGGCTAAATGCACGAATCCGAATTGGAAAGAGCAAGGTCTGAATTCTGAGAACTTTGTTGCCTTTAACCTGACAGAACGTATGCAGCTGATTGGCGGCACATGGTATGGCGGTGAAATGAAGAAAGGTATGTTCTCCATGATGAACTACCTGTTGCCACTGAAAGGC
This sequence comes from Yersinia vastinensis, assembly GCF_044905075.1. Taxonomy (NCBI): domain Bacteria; kingdom Pseudomonadati; phylum Pseudomonadota; class Gammaproteobacteria; order Enterobacterales; family Yersiniaceae; genus Yersinia; species Yersinia vastinensis. Next base: position 227,239 of record NZ_CP173260.1, on the reverse strand, counting down.
ATTGCGTCCATGCACTGTTCGGCCAACGTTGGTGAAAAAGGGGATGTCGCCATTTTCTTCGGCTTGTCCGGTACCGGTAAAACCACCTTGTCCACAGATCCGAAACGCAAGTTGATTGGCGATGATGAACACGGTTGGGATGATGACGGTGTATTTAACTTTGAAGGGGGTTGTTACGCCAAAACCATCAAGTTATCCGAAGAAGCAGAACCCGATATTTATCATGCAATTAAACGTGATGCGCTGTTGGAAAACGTGGTTGTGTTGGCCGACGGAACTGTTGATTTCAATGACGGTTCCAAAACTGAAAACACCCGTGTCTCTTACCCGATTTACCACATCGAAAATATCGTTAAACCGGTCTCTAAAGCGGGCCACGCCACCAAGGTTATTTTCCTGACGGCCGATGCTTTTGGTGTCTTGCCTCCGGTATCTCGCTTGACGGCAAATCAAACCCAGTATCACTTCCTGTCTGGCTTTACGGCCAAACTTGCTGGTACTGAGCGCGGTGTCACCGAGCCGACTCCCACCTTCTCGGCCTGCTTTGGCGCAGCATTCTTGTCACTGCACCCAACGCAATATGCAGAAGTGCTGGTCAAGCGCATGCAAGCCGTGGGTGCACAGGCTTATCTGGTCAATACGGGCTGGAATGGTACTGGCAAACGGATTTCTATCAAGGATACCCGCGGTATTATCGATGCCATTCTGAATGGTGAAATTGATAAAGCCGAAACATTTACCTTACCAATCTTCGATCTGGCTGTGCCAATGTCATTACCGGGCGTGGACCCAGATATCCTCGACCCACGTGATACTTATGCGGATGTCGCACAGTGGCAAGAGAAAGCCGAAGATTTGGCGAAGCGCTTTACCACTAACTTTGATAAATATACCGATACCCCTGCTGGGGCTGCACTGGTCAGTGCAGGGCCAAAAATCTAAGTTAGTTTAAGATTGTTATATTACGAAGGGGCACAATGTGCCCCTTTTGTTTTTCTGCGGGAGTCGATTTAGCATTTTGGTGGTGAGGGCGGATTGGGGATGAGTTCGGCAGTCTGATTCGGTCGGCATAAGATTGGCAACAACCGTCTCTCCGCTAACTCAACCGCCAAAGGGGTCACAAGCGCGTGACCCCTCCTGGAATCCTCGCGCTTACGTATGGATGCGAATCGCGCTGGCTCGTCAGCCCGAAAGATGCAGAAGGTTTACCCATAGGGTAATATTTCGGCGCAAGCCGCAGATGCAGGAGGGCCTGATTGCCCTCCTGCTCGGTTGAGTCGACTGGGATTCACTGGTCACTGAACGGCTATCAACCGAAACTAAATACCACAAACTCAATATCAGCTATTCCCCACTACCGCAGGCAATCTCGGCTTCACATCTAACGGCAATGGAATATATGCCCGGATCCGCAACCCGCCACGCTCGCTGGTGCCAATATCTAACGAACCGGCATGGGCATCAATAATCCGCTGTACAATTGCCAGCCCCAGCCCAGTGCCACTGGTGCTACGCGCACTGTCACCACGCACAAAAGGCTGGAACAGGTGCTTTAAATCTTCCGGCTTAATACCGGGGCCATCATCTTCCACCTGGAACCAAGCCCGCTGAAGCTCGGTGCCGCTGCTGACTTTTATCCAACCATTACCGTAACGAGCGGCATTCACTACCATATTCGCCAAAGCGCGCTTAATCGATAATGGATGAATATCCACAATGACCTCACCTGCGCATAAATCTGTTTCAATCACCCGCTCATAACCACTTTCTGCGGCAATGACTTCACCTAATACCGCATTAAGATCGCTTGGCTCGGTCGGCATCTCCTGCCCTGTGCGCAAATAATCGATAAATTGCTCGATAATGGCATTGCACTCTTCAATATCTTTATTGATGGACTCGGACAGATAACCGTCGTCTTCACTCATCATTTCCGTCGCCAGACGAATACGAGTCAACGGTGTCCGTAAATCATGGCTGACCCCAGCCATCAGTAAGGTCCGGTCATCCGCCAGCAACTTCACGCCAGCCGCCATTTGGTTAAATGCCCGGGTAACTGAACGCACCTCCGAAGCGCCATATTCTCGTAACGGAGGTGGAATAATGCCCTTACCAACTTGTAAAGCCGCATGTTCCAGCTCAACCAAGGGTCGATTTTGAATACGGATAAACAGCCAGGCACCACCGACAGCCAGCAACATAATGGCTAAGGTATAGCGGAACAGTGGCGAGAAATCACCCTGATGGATTTCAGTTAATGGCACCCGCACCCAGATATCCGGCGACAACCACGTCTTCAGCCAGACGACCGGCGAGTTTTTATTAACTTCAACACGAACATCCGTTGGCCCACCCAACTGCTGGGCCATCTGATCACTGAGAAATTTGTAATGCTGTGCCCAACGCAGGCCACTTTCCTCTGCCGCAGCATTGGTATAAAGCGAAATCCCCAATTCACGGTAAATCTCACGCCGAAACGCCGGCGGGACTTCAAGTAGCGTGCCATCTTCCAGTTGCAGTCGGTCAGTCATCAGCATACGAACTTCGTAGGCCAACACTTTATTAAACTGCTGCAAACTGGGCAAAATGGCGAAATTCAGCACCACCAAATAGGTTGTAACCAAGCTGACAAACAGCAAGGTCACAATCAACAATAAGGTTCGGGCAAATGAGCTACGTGGAGAAAAGCGCCATCGCCTCATGCTTTACTGCCGTCCGGTACAAATACGTAGCCCAAGCCCCAAACGGTTTGGATATAGCGCGGATGCGCTGGATCTTCTTCTACCATACGCCGCAGACGTGAAATCTGTACGTCGATAGAACGTTCCATTGCACTGTATTCACGGCCACGTGCCAAATTCATCAGTTTATCGCGCGATAACGGCTCACGCGGGTGGCTCACCAAGGCTTTCAGCACCGCAAATTCACCGCTGGTCAATGGCATAGGTTCATCTTCACGAAACATCTCACGAGTACCGAGATTCAATTTAAACTTACCAAAAGCAATCACTGCTTCTTCTTGTGAAGGTGCACCTGGTAATTCATTTGCCTGACGACGTAATACAGCACGGATACGTGCCAGCAATTCGCGAGGGTTGAAAGGTTTAGGAATGTAATCATCCGCACCAATTTCCAGCCCGACGATGCGGTCAACTTCTTCACCCTTTGCCGTAACCATAATGATGGGCATTGGGTTGCTCTGGCTACGCAGACGGCGGCAGATAGACAGGCCGTCTTCACCCGGCAACATCAGGTCAAGTACCATCAGGTGGAATGACTCACGGGTTAGCAAGCGATCCATCTGTTCAGCATTGGCAACACTGCGCACCTGAAAACCTTGCTCTGTCAGGTAACGTTCCAACAGCGCACGTAGGCGCATATCGTCATCAACGACCAGAATCTTGTGATTCTCTTGCATTTTATTACTCCCAAAGGCCGTATTGCCCGAATCTGCACATTGTTAGAAAAACTCACTCTAACAGACAGCTATTTATGGTATATATTCTAGTCGAAATTGTTACAAAGCTTATTGTTGTGCCTAATTATCAACACTTTCGTCAAATGGGCGATAGCGAATCTCTAAAATCCAGTAGGTCGCTTCACCATTAGGTGTCTGAACCGTCACCTCATCATCCACCTGTTTACCGATTAAGGCACGAGCCACCGGTGAATCGATAGAAATCCATTTTTTTGCCGGATCAAACTCATCTGGGCCAACCAGACGGAAGATACGCTGTTCTTCTACTTCATTTTCTACCCGCACCCACGCCCCAAAATAGACTTTCCCTTCCTGACGCGGGTCCGGGTCGACTATTTTCAGCACCTCAAGGCGTTTGGTCAAAAAACGCACCCGACGGTCAATTTCTCGCAGCCGTTTCTTGCCATAGATATATTCGGCATTTTCCGAACGGTCACCCATAGCCGCCGCTTCAGAGACCGCCTGAGTCACGACCGGTCGCTCTTCACGCCACAAATAATGCAGCTCACGATCCAACGCCTGCCAGCCTTCACGGGTAATATAGTTGCTTTTAGCCATAAAATTATCCAATTATCCCTTGAGGATAGATACCTCTACTATACCCTATGTTTTTACCGATAAGTTCGGGTTACCTCAAGCCTGACGACCTCTCTACTGGCAATTTATCGGCGCAATCCGTATAACTATCCTCTGCCATTTTTCCTACTCACTAATTGATACCAGACTTATGAATGAACAACTGAGCCGCATTATTGCAAGCGAACTACAGGCACGCCCGGAGCAAGTTGACGCCGCGATACGTCTGCTGGATGAAGGTAATACCGTGCCCTTTATTTCACGGTATCGTAAGGAAGTTACCGGCGGGTTGGATGATACCCAGTTGCGCCAGTTGGAAAGCCGTTTGGGCTATCTGCGCGAACTTGAAGATCGCCGCCAAACCATTCTTAAATCAATTGAAGATCAAGGCAAGCTCACCGAACAACTGGCCAGTGCCATCAATGGCACCATGAGTAAAACCGAGCTAGAAGATTTATACCTCCCTTATAAACCCAAGCGCCGAACCCGCGGGCAGATTGCTATTGAAGCCGGTCTGGAGCCATTGGCAGACAGCTTATGGAATGACCCACAGCAAGACCCTGAACACGTTGCCCAAGCCTATATAGATGCTGACAAAGGTGTCGCAGATACCAAAGCAGCACTGGATGGCGCGCGCTATATCTTGATGGAACGCTTTGCTGAAGACGCGACATTGCTGGCGAAAGTGCGCCAATACTTGTGGAAAAACGCGCATTTAGTATCAAAAGTGGTGGAAGGTAAAGAGCAGGAAGGCGCTAAATTCCGCGATTACTTTGATCACCATGAACCTATCGCCCAAGTCCCTTCCCACCGTGCGCTGGCAATGTTCCGTGGCCGTAATGAAGGTGTGCTGCAACTGGCGCTGAATCCTGATCCACAGTTTGACGAACCGCCTCGCGAAAGTCAGGGTGAACAGATAATCATCAACCACCTCGATTTGCGACTCAATAACGCCCCTGCGGACACTTGGCGTAAAGCCGTAGTCAACTGGACATGGCGTATCAAAGTGCTGCTGCATTTGGAAACCGAGCTAATGAGTACCCTGCGTGAGCGGGCGGAAGATGAAGCCATCAATGTGTTCGCCCGCAATATGCAGGATTTGCTGATGGCAGCACCGGCAGGCATGCGCGCGACCATGGGTCTCGATCCCGGCCTACGTACCGGGGTGAAAGTGGCGGTGGTTGACGCCACCGGCAAGCTGGTTGCTTTCGATACCATCTACCCTCACACCGGGCAAGCCGCCAAAGCTGCGGCTGTGGTAGCGGCCTTGTGTATCAAACATCAGGTTGAATTGGTCGCTATCGGGAACGGCACCGCGTCGCGGGAAACGGAGCGCTTCTTCACCGAACTGCAACAACAATATCCGGCAGTGACGGCGCAAAAAGTGATTGTCAGTGAAGCTGGGGCATCGGTTTACTCCGCTTCTGAGCTGGCCGCGTTGGAGTTCCCGGATCTGGATGTGTCTATCCGTGGTGCAGTTTCTATCGCCCGTCGCTTGCAAGACCCGCTGGCCGAATTGGTTAAAATCGATCCGAAATCCATTGGGGTCGGCCAATATCAGCACGATGTCAGCCAAAGTCAATTGGCGAAAAAGCTAGATGCGGTAGTAGAAGACTGCGTTAACGCCGTGGGGGTGGATTTGAATACTGCGTCCGTGCCTTTATTGACTCGTGTGGCCGGTTTAACCCGCATGATGGCGCAGAATATCGTCAACTGGCGTGATGAAAATGGTCGTTTCCATAACCGTGACCAATTACTGAAAGTCAGCCGCTTGGGGCCAAAAGCTTTTGAGCAGTGTGCTGGTTTCTTACGTATTAATCACGGAGATAACCCACTGGATGCCTCTACGGTGCATCCTGAGGCTTACCCGGTCGTCGAGCGCATTTTGGCGGCAACAGAGCAAGCATTGCAGGACTTAATGGGTAATGCTGCGGCCTTGCGTAATCTTAATCCACGAGACTTCACGACTGAGCGTTTTGGCGTGCCTACCGTTACAGATATCCTGCGCGAGTTAGAAAAACCAGGCCGCGATCCGCGCCCTGAGTTTAAAACCGCCACCTTTGCCGAAGGTGTTGAGACACTCAATGACCTGACACCGGGCATGATCCTTGAAGGTTCGGTCACGAACGTGACGAACTTTGGTGCTTTTGTGGACATTGGTGTTCATCAAGATGGTCTGGTGCATATCTCGTCACTGGCCGATAAGTTTGTTGATGACCCGCACAAGGTGGTTAAAGCCGGTGATATCGTCAAAGTGAAAGTGATGGAAGTGGATTTGCAGCGCAAACGTATTGCGCTAACCATGCGCCTTGATGAACAGCCGGGTGAAGGAGGTTCGCGTCGGGGTAATGCTGGCGAGAACCGTGCTAACACTCAGAATGATAATCGCGGTGCTAGCCGCCCACGTAATAGCCATAACAGCAGTGATTCAAATAACCGTCCACCAGCCAAAGGGCGAGCAGACAGCAATTCTGGCGGAAACAGCGCCATGAGTGATGCGCTAGCTGCGGCGTTTAAAAAGCGCTGATATCTCAACTAGGGCCACATTTTGTGGCCCTTTTTATCGGTGAATTCATAAGAATTTCCGGGAACACCCATAATGTTGAGCCTTTAAAATTGTAAGATTATTTTTTTAAATTAATTAGCACGCAATTCTTTTTTCGGCGCTATCGTCGTAAAAACCAGAAATCAATCTGACTTATTTAACATTATCTTTAACATACTAAAGAGTTTATTGGGTCAATATTGTTAATTTATAAATAATTACAATAACACTCTACAAATTAATTAAAAATCGTATGTTATTTGATTCCAATCATAGTGAAGGGAGTATGGTAATTATCAGTATTCTACAATATATACATTAACTTATACCCCATAGATTTCGAGTAACAGGAAAGCGGCAACGAAATGAACACCAAGGAGTTCAGATAACTCAATGGCTTGGGTGAATGATGGCAGTCACCACGCCTATCACTTGGAAGATAAAGGGAATAAAATAAACATCCAGTTAACTGATTTAACTCATTATTTGCATTTGCGATCATGCTGATTTGGTGGTAAAACAAGCATAAATAAAAATCAGACTCATTAATTATAAAGATAGAATCGTAATGAATACTTACTTTTGAGTATTTGGCCTTAGTTGAATATAAAAACGATTCTCACTATTATTATTTGACTCATTACTTCTTAATGTGAAATTACTCTCATTCTGGTACGCCATTAAGTCATACCCCGAAATCTCAAACACAAAGGGTAAATAGAGGCTTCTATGCATCTTATTCCACAGCGTTCCTACAAAATTGTTGGCTTCTCACCTGAAATTAGCCCAGCTTATCGGCAGAAGTTATTGTCTCTGGGTATGCTACCCGGTTCTTCATTTAATGTTGTCCGTCTTGCACCATTGGGTGACCCCATCCAAATAGAAACCCGTCGGGTCAGTTTGGTGGTACGTAAAAAAGATTTAGACCTGCTGACGCTCGACCTGCAACCCTGACAATTCAGGTCAACCTCTTGTTCTGGTTGCAAGGTGAGATGTCAACGTCACCCTGCGCTGTCTGATGTTAATTTATCGATATCACGTTGGATCATGAAAGCACTCACAATCGGCCTTATCGGCAACCCTAATGCGGGTAAAACCACTCTTTTCAACCAGTTAACTGGCGCTCGTCAACGAGTGGGCAACTGGGCCGGGGTCACGGTTGAGCGCAAAGAAGGCCATTTTAGTACCCCACAGCATCAGGTGACCTTGGTTGACCTACCGGGGACGTACTCGCTGACCACGATTTCTGAGCAAACCTCGCTGGATGAGCAAATAGCCTGCCACTATATTCTGAGTGGCGAAGCTGACCTGCTGATCAACGTGATTGATGCCGCCAATTTGGAGCGTAATCTCTACCTGACATTGCAACTGCTTGAGCTCGGTATCCCCTGTATTGTCGCGCTCAACATGCTAGATATTGCGAAAAGCCAGCATATTGATATTGATATCGCAGCGCTCTCTCAGCAGCTCGGCTGCCCGGTCATTCCGCTGGTGTCCACCCGTGGGCGCGGTATCAATGAATTAAAAAACTGTATTGATGAGTTTCAACCCATCACTTTTAAGGCTTTGGTTAACTACCCGCCAGTACTGCTCCACGAAGTGGATAAACTGGTACAGAACATGCCGGGATCTTGGCCGATTCAACAACGCCGTTGGCTGGCGCTGCAAATTCTGGAAGGGGATATTTACAGCCTAGCGCGTGCGGGTGTCGCGCCATCTCAGGTTGAGCAAGCACGTGAAAATCTGCGACAAAATCAGCACGAAGATCCGGAACTGGTGATTGCTGATGCCCGCTATCAAAGTATCGCGCGTATCTGCGATATCGTCGGTAACTCGCAGCAGGCAGAGCCAAATCGCCTGACACAAGCACTGGATAAAGTGATTCTTAACCGTTGGTTAGGCGTCCCTATCTTCTTGTTTGTTATGTATTTAATGTTCGTCTTAGCCATCAATATCGGCGGAGCATTGCAGCCGATATTTGATATTGGCTCTGCCGCTATCTTTATCCAAGGGCTGCAATGGGTCGGTTATACCCTGCATTTCCCACAGTGGCTGACCATCTTTTTGGCCCAAGGTGTTGGTGGTGGTATCAACACCGTGCTGCCACTCGTGCCGCAGATAGGCATGATGTATTTGTTCCTCTCCTTTTTGGAAGACTCCGGTTATATGGCCCGTGCGGCATTCGTGATGGACCGGCTAATGCAAGCGCTGGGGTTACCGGGTAAATCATTTGTACCGCTGATTGTTGGCTTTGGCTGCAATGTGCCTTCAATTATGGGCGCACGAACCTTGGATGCCCAACGCGAGCGCTTGATCACCATCATGATGGCCCCCTTTATGTCCTGTGGCGCACGGTTGGCGATTTTTGCGGTATTTGCAGCCGCATTCTTCGGCCAAGATGGGGCCAGCATCGTCTTCTCGCTCTATTTATTGGGCATTGCTGTCGCCATCCTCACCGGCTTAGTCCTGAAATACACCATCATGCGCGGTGAAGCCTCTCCCTTTGTGATGGAATTACCGGTTTACCATGTCCCGCATCTGAAGAGCTTGTTATTACAGACTTGGCAGCGGCTGAAAGGCTTTGTCCTGCGAGCAGGGAAGGTCATTGTAGTCGCCAGTATTTTTATTGGTGGTCTAAATAGTTTCTCTTTCAGCGGCAAACCTGTCGATAGTATCAATGACTCTGCGCTGGCATCGGTCAGTAAGGTACTCACCCCCCTCCTCACCCCAATGGGAGTCCATAGCGATAACTGGCAGGCGACGGTAGGGTTAGTGACCGGGGCGATGGCCAAAGAAGTGGTGGTAGGGACACTGAATACCCTTTACACCGCCGAGCAGATTAAAAATGAGCCTTTTGATGCTGAAAACTTCAATTTACTGGGTGAATTGGCCGGGGCGGTTGATACCACATGGCAGGGTTTAAAAGAGACATTTAGCCTCAGTGTATTATCGAACCCAATTGAAGCCAGTAAAGGCGACGGTGAGATGGCCGCAGGCTCAATGGGGATGATGAGCAGTAAGTTCGGTTCCAGTGTTTCTGCCTACAGTTATCTGATTTTCGTACTGCTGTATGTACCTTGTGTCTCGGTCATGGGGGCTATTGCACGAGAAACCAGCCGGGGCTGGATGACCTTCTCAATACTGTGGGGGCTAAATGTGGCTTATTCGCTGGCAACGCTGTTTTATCAAGCAGCCACCTTCCGCGATCACCCACAGCAGAGCTTAGGGATAATGGCGTTGGTCATAATAATTAATGCGGTGATCTTGTTTGGCTTACGCCGTGCACGTAGCCGGGTCACAGTGAGATTACAAAGTAGTGCGCCCGCCAGTTGCTGCCAAAAATCAAGCAGTGACTGTCACTAATGGATAAGGTCTGAATAGGAGGCGCTATGGCAAGCCTACTGCAATTGCGCGATGCAATCGCCCTCAGCGGCAGCGCTGATGCCCATCAGCTAAGTCATCAACTGAATATGCCTTTGCCTCTGGTCGAGGCGATGCTGGAAAAACTGGCCGCGATGGGTAAGATTGAACGCGTTGAGCAAGATAATGGCGGCTGCCTGAGCGGCAGTTGTCAGCGTTGCCCTGAAGGGCAAAACCTGTGCAGTACCGTGATTTATCAGTTGAAAACCGCCGATTAAAACACGGTACTGGCCGTACTCACTATTTCAGTTGCTGGGCGAAGTCCACGACTAAGTTTGAAAAATCATCTGGGTGGGAAACAAAGGGAGCATGGGCAGCTCCTTGCATCACCACGGATTGTGTCTTTGGCCATGCACTGTCTAACAATGCAGCCACTTTGCGCGGGACTAACCCATCCAAATAACCATAAATGCGCAAGAAAGGCACCGAGCACGCGGCCAACCCTTGACGCAAATCTGCCGTGCGCAGAATTTCCAATCCCCCCGTCAATACTTCCACCTCTGGCATTTGATGTTGTAGCACCACGGCTTTCAACAAACGGGCATCCTGACGAGCACTTTCTGTTCCCAAAGTTTGCAATGCCAGAAAACGTTCAACCGTGCGCTGAAAATCCTCGCTGAGTTGTTGCTCAAACCCAGCCAACACGTCGGGCCGAATCCCCGGCCACTCATCGTGCGCGGTAAAGCAGGGAGAAGAAGAGACGGTTATCAGCCCCTGAACACGCTCAGGGTGGCGTAAGGCTATCTCACTGGCAACCAAGCCACCCATCGACCAACCAAGCCACAAAGCTTGTTGTGGCGCTTGTTGTAATACAATTTCAGCCATATCAGACAGTGACATTGCAGAAAAATCTTTACTGCGCCCATAGCCGGGAAGATCCACTAAGTGCAGGCGAAAATGCGGCGCAAGTCTGTCAATGATGCAATGCCACACACCAGCATTCAGCCCCCATCCGTGCAGTAGCACAAGATCGCGACTGCCTTCGCCACAGATGTTCCAATAAAGTTGTTTCATGCGTTAGGATCCTGTCACCGGAGTTTTTCATCAAGGAAGATGTCTATGCTAACAATCGTCAGCCCGTGTTGGCTATGCCAGCAGCCGTTATATCATCCCAAGAATGGCATTTGTTGCTACTGCCGCCGTCATCTGCCTCCCTTACCTCCCTGCTGCCCTCGCTGCGGCTTGCCGAGTCACAATACTGCGTTACCCTGTGGCCGGTGCCTGAATACCCCTCCACGCTGGGAAAGCCTAACCTTCGTTAGCGATTACACTCCCCCATTGAATCAGCTCATAAAAAAGCTAAAATTTCACGGGGCGACCCCATTGGCACCAATACTGGCTCGTCTATTATTGCTACGTTGGCTTGATGACTGGCGCGCAGGTAAGGTCATCAAACCGGATAGAATCATCAGTGTGCCACTACACCGTTGGCGCTGCTGGCGACGTGGCTATAACCAAACAGATCTGTTAGCCCGACCATTAGCCCACTGGTTGGGCTGCCACTATAGCCATATGACCTTACAGCGCACGCGGGCAACCCCCGCCCAGCAACAATTGAACGCCACGGCGCGGCGTAAAAATATGCGAGGAATTTTTCGCTGTCGGGAGTCAGTTCAGGGTCAACATATTGCTTTGCTGGATGATGTTGTGACAACTGGCAGTACAATTAATGAGATTGCCAAGTTACTCTGGGCTGAGGGGATTGCCTCATTGCAGGTTTGGTGTCTCTGCCGAACCTTGTAGTCACCCTAACAATGGGCGTATTATAACCGACAAGAATAGTCAACTATTGAGCAGATGCCATGATCACAATAACAGACGCAGCACAATCTCATTTTGCCAAACTGTTGGCAAACCAAGAAGAAGGCACCCAAATCCGCGTATTTGTTATCAACCCCGGTACGCCAACCGCAGAATGCGGTGTGTCTTACTGTCCGCCAGATGCGGTTGAGGCAACAGATACTGAACTGAAGTTTGAGCAACTGTCAGCCTATGTTGATGAACTTAGCGTGCCTTATCTGGAAGACGCTGAAATTGACTTCGTCACTGACCAATTAGGCTCGCAGCTCACACTGAAAGCACCTAATGCCAAAATGCGTAAAGTGGATGACAATGCGCCACTGATGGAGCGGGTTGAGTATGTTCTGCAATCGCAAATTAACCCACAACTGGCAGGCCACGGTGGTCGTGTGACCTTGATGGAAATCACACCAGATGCGCTGGCTATCCTGCAATTTGGTGGCGGTTGTAACGGCTGTTCCATGGTCGATGTCACCCTAAAAGAAGGCATCGAGAAAGAACTGTTGCAGAAATTCCCAGAATTGAAAGGCGTGAGAGATTTGACCGAGCATCAGCGTGGCGAGCACTCTTACTACTAATTATTAACCTTCGTCCTTGGCGTTACAGCGGTGTTAGCTGCACTCACGCACCCGAATCTCTGACCTGTGTCAGCTCATCGGGATTTGCTCGCTGGCTGCCTTGCTGTAACACCAATGACTTTGGCTAATCTCTTTCTTCTTACTAGGCGACAGCGGTGTTAGCTGCACTCACGCACCCGAATCTCTGACCTGTGTCAGCTCATCGGGATTTGCTCGCTGGCTGCCTTGCTGTAACACCAATGACTTTGGCTAATCTCTTTTGGCTGACAAGATGAGATGCAAAACAAAGGGGAAGCGCCGCTAAGTGCGATTCCCCTTTCACTTGTTAATCAAAAAATCAGGCTAATATTACCCCGCCGAAACGTTCTTGCGCCGCTTATCCAAATCTTTCAATAAACGATTAACTTGGCTGTCAGCAAACATCTCTTCCAATGTTGCCGTCAACTTACGTCGCCAGTTTGGATATTCATCACTGGTTCCGGGGATGTTAACGGGTGCCGCCATGTCCAGCCAATCTTCCGGTTGCAAACCCAGTAACGCGCTAGCACTGTCTGCTACATAACGTTGCAGTCCACGGTTAAGAACCGGACTCATTGCCAGCAACGACGCTTTATGACCCACTTTCTTCGGTACGCAATCATAATGATGCAGCCCTTCCAGCAAGCCTTGCTTCGCCCGCTCTCTATCAAGATAAAGCTGCTTTAATATCTGTTGATCCGGATAAAGCCCCAGCTTATTCCCTAACGTCAAATCATCTCCCTGCCAATAACCGCGCAGTGTCGGCAGGTCATGGGTGGTAATGGTTGCCATTGCTTGTACCGGATACGACTGTGGTGCACGGAAAGTATTCTCACTGTCATGCTCAAAATAGAGCACTTTGTAGGAATACACGCCGCTGTCGCGTAATTTACCCACAATCTCGACGGGAACCGTACCTAAATCCTCGCCAATCACCATACAGCGATGGCGCTGACTCTCCAGAGCCAATATTGCCAGCAGGTCATCTACCGGATATTTGACATAAGCACCTTGGTCGGCGGTTTGCCCATAAGGGATCCACCATAGGCGCAATAAAGCCATCACATGGTCAATGCGCAAAGCACCACAGCTAGTCATATTCGCGCGCAGCAAATCAATGAATGGCTGATAAGCACGTGCAACCATGACGTGAGGATCCATCGGTGGCAATCCCCAGTTCTGGCCTAATGGCCCTAAAATATCGGGCGGCGCACCCACCGACGCTTTAAGGCAATACAGTTCGCGATCACACCAGGTTTCAGCACCACCTTCTGCTACACCCACGGCCAAATCACGGTACAAACCCAGTGGCATTTTTCGCGCCTGACTGGCGCGGAAGCAGTCATCAAACTGGCTGGCTGCCAACCACTGCAACCACAGATAGAAATTCACTTCATTGGCATGTTCACGACAAAACTCAGCCACTGCATTGCTGTGACCGTCACGATATTCGTCCGGCCATACTGGCCAACCCCACATCATTGGGTCATTTTTGCTCAAATGAGCGTGCAAGGCATCAAAAGCGGCTTGTTGATGCAGGCTACTGCCCCCTTGCTCAACAAACTTATGAAATGCCTGTACCCGCGTATCTTTTGCTTTACGAGCAGTAAATAGTGGGAAGGCCAGACGCAGGGCGCTCAATTTAAGTTGCATAACCTGCGGATAATCAACCCATTCACTAGCCCGAATATGGGTCAGCACTCGCTGTATCTCTGGTTGATGCCACCACTTTTGCGCAGCTTCGCTGTGCTGGAATTCATCCACGCTGTTAACGTCGATATAAATTACATTCAGCCAACGCCGGGATGAGGGGCTGTAAGGGCTGGCGCTCTGTGGATTGGCCGGATACAGCGCATGAATCGGATTTAAACCGATAAAGGCACCACCGCGCTCCCCCACCTGTTCCAGCATCTGGTTTAAATCACCAAAATCGCCAATACCCCAGTTACGTTCAGACCGCAGGGTATAGAGCTGAACACAGGCTCCCCAAAGCTTTTTTCCAGCCAGTAAAGCATCTGGCTCATAGCAACGTTTCGGAGCGACGATAACTGAGCACAACCACTGCTGTAAGCCCTGTTCTAGCACCAAACGATGATAGCCTTGCGGTAAAGATGCAGGTAGCGTCAGTGTTTTTTTCGCGCTAATGCGCCCTTGGTGCAACTCACCTTTTTCTGTCTGTAGCTGCCAGTGATAATCACCTGAACCCGCCATTGGCAACTGCATTGGGCTGCCAAAAGTAAAGACTTTTACCACCGGTAATGGTGCTTTTTCTGTCTGAGTATCATGGGGCGCATGTGTACGCCCCATCGCCGCCAACAACTGCTGCTTGGTTTCCGGCAAAATAGCTTGCGGTTTACCATGCGCATTAATATAGCTGGCGGCAATCCCTGCCAGTGTCGCTGCTTGATCGAGCGATTTACGATCCATGCAGTCTTCTCCTTAACGTTTGGCTTGCCAGATTCGCTGTTGATAATCACGAATTGAACGGTCAGAACTGAACATCCCTACCCGTGCAGTGTTAAGGATGGTACGACGAGTCCATTCCTTTTTATCGCGGTACAGGGCATCAATTTTCTTCTGGGCCTGACAATATGAAGCAAAATCAGCCAGTACCAGATAAGGGTCTCCCCCTTCCAACAAGCTATGCAACATCATGTCAAATGCGTGCTTGTCGCCATTACTAAATGCCCCACTGGCTAATTCATCCAGAATACTTTTCAGATGTGCGTCAGTTTTTAGATACTTTTGTGGTTTGTAGCCCTTCGCCAGAATCGCTTTGACTTGCTCAACGGTATTACCAAAAATAAAGATATTTTCGTCACCTACCTGTTCAGCAATTTCGACATTAGCCCCATCCAATGTGCCAACCGTCAATGCACCATTTAGCGCCAACTTCATATTACCCGTACCGGAGGCTTCTTTGCCGGCGGTAGAAATCTGCTCAGACACATCCGCGGCAGGGATCATCAATTCCGCGACTGAAACACGATAATCAGGAATGAAGACCACTTTCAGACGATCTTTGACGATCGGATCATTATTGATCTTCTCAGCCGCTTGGTTAATAGCATAAATAATATTTTTGGCTAAATAATAACCCGGCGCAGCTTTGGCACCAAACAGGAACACTCGCGGGGCCATATCCAAGTTCGGATTATCACGAATCTGGCGGTACAACGACAGAATATGCAACAGGTTCAGATGCTGACGCTTATATTCATGCAGCCGCTTAATCTGCACATCAAAGATAGCATCAGGATTAATGGTGATTCCCATGACGCGCTGAACATATTCAGCGAGCTTAACTTTGTTGTCATATTTAATCTGCTGATAGCGTTGGCAAAAGGCCTTATCTTCAGCAAAAGACTCAAGCCCGGCTAATGCATCTAAATTATTCGCCCATTCGACTTTTAGTGTTTCATCGATGAGCGACGAAAGTGCTGGGTTACATTGCTTCAGCCAGCGGCGTGGCGTTATGCCATTAGTCACATTATGGAATTTATTTGGCCACAATTGATAATATTCAGGGAACAGATCTTTGATAACCAAATCAGAGTGCAACTGTGCCACACCATTGACTGCAAAACCGCTCACAACACACAAGTTCGCCATTCGCACTTGCTTATTGTGGTGAACCGCCAGCTTGGCCCATACCTCGTCATCCCCCGGCCACTGCTTATCTACCTGTTTTTTAAACTGCGCATTGATCTGCTTGATGATGACAAAATGGCGTGGCAGCAAGCTGCGTACCAGTTTTTCGTCCCAGCACTCTAGCGCTTCTGGCATCAGAGTATGATTGGTGTAAGCGAAGGTTTTACTGGTAATTGCCCAAGCCGCATCCCAATCTAACTGGTGCTCATCCAGCAGCACGCGCAGCATTTCAGGGATAGCGATAGTCGGGTGGGTATCATTTAGCTGAATCACTTCATAATCTGGCAGTTCAGCCAATTTACGCCCCGCCAGATGGTGCTTACGCAAAATATCGGCCACAGAGCATGCGCATTGGAAATATTGCTGCATTAAGCGTAAGCGCTTACCCGCCAGATGATTATCATTCGGGTACAGTACTTTGGTCAGTTTTTCTGCTTCAACGCCGCTTTTCTCTGCAAGCAGGAATTTACCGTCATTAAAGTCAGTTAAATCAAATGGATGCTGGTGAGTCGCCTGCCATAAACGCAACGGTTGTGTTACGCCATTACGAAAGCCCAGCACCGGCAAGTCCCAAGCTTCGCCGCGGAAGGTAAAAGCCGGACGCCATAACTGGCGGCCATCAGCTTGTTTCTCGAGCTTGCCACCAAAACCGACATCCACCGCCAGCGCTGCGTTATGGCGGAACCACGGATAGCTTTCGCGCTGCCAATTATCCGGCGCTTCCTGTTGCTTACATTCACTGAAAGATTGGCGGAACAAACCATACTGATAATTCAGGCCATAACCTGTGGCGGGTTGCTCAACGGTCGCCATTGAATCAAGAAAACAGGCCGCAAGGCGCCCCAAGCCACCATTACCCAATGCAGGATCGGTTTCCTGCTCCAACAAATCACTCAAATTCACCTGTTGCTCGGCCAACAGCGCCTCGACCTGATCATACCAACCTAGGTTAATCAGGTTATTTGCGGTTAAGCGACCAATTAAAAACTCCATCGAAATGTAGTTAACATGACGCTGTACTTTTTGGGTTTCACTGGGTGCTGGCTGGGCCGACAACTGTTCGGCTAAGGCTGCGCTGACAGCTTCCCACCACTGGTGTTGGGTCATTTGCTGTGCAGAGCTTAAGCCAAAGCGCTGCCACTGGCGGGTCAGTGCGGCCAGGAAATCGTCCTTTTTAAGCATAGGCTGTGACATAGGGAAGTCTCTATCCTGTGAGTGGGGTAATGGTAATGTTACCCATATCCTGCCAATGAGAACTAACAAGAGCATCATCCTGCCGAGGGATTAGCTGGGGATGAGTCGCAGGGCGTAGCTAAAATTGTGATCCGGTGCAACTTACAGCCATAGGAAACATTAACTCTATTGCAATAAGATGTCCGTTATCAGACCTTAGCAGTGCTGATTAATTACGAGGCTAAAAATAATTACTCTTATGAATGCCTGTAACATTTCACTACAAATGGACATATCAATCGTCAGGACATCTTCTCACCGGACCTCTTTTAAACCGGACACAGCATGCTGATCCCATCAAAACTGAGCCGCCCGGTACGGCTGCAAAATACCGTGATACGCGACCGCTTGCTGGTGAAGTTATCCGGTGTCGCAAACTATCGCCTGACATTGATAAATTGTCCGGCTGGCTACGGCAAAACCACGCTGATCGCTCAGTGGGCGGCAGACCAGTCGAATCTTGGCTGGTATTCTCTGGATGAAAGTGACAATCAGCCAGAGCGTTTCGCGACCTATCTGATCGCCGCTGTACAATTGGCGACTGCGGGGCATTGCAATAAAAGCGAAGCCATCAGCCAAAAACATCAATACGCCAGTCTTTCCGCGCTGTTTGCCCAGTTATTCATCGAATTGTCTGATTGGCATGGCCCACTCTATCTGGTCATCGATGATTATCATCTGATAACCAATGATGCCATTCATGAAGCCATGCGTTTTTTCCTGCGCCATCAGCCAGAGAATTTGACGCTGATTCTGCTTTCTCGCACCTTGCCGCCATTGGGTATTGCTAACCTGCGGGTTCGTGACCAGTTGCTGGAATTGGGGATGCAACAACTGGCATTTAACCATCAGGAAGCACAGCAATTCTTTGATTACCGCCTGTCCGTACCGCTGGAACAAGGCGATAGCAGCCGCCTGTGTGATGAAGTTGAAGGCTGGGCAACAGCGCTGCAATTGATTGCGCTATCCTCACGTCAACCCAACTCTTCAGCACAAAAATCGGCAAAACGTCTGGCAGGGCTGAATGCCAGCCATTTGTCAGATTATTTGGTCGATGAAGTCTTGGATCAGGTTGACAGTGATGCCCGCGCCTTCCTGCTGCGCTGCTCGGTATTACGCTCCATGAATGATGCCCTGATTGTGCGCCTAACAGGGGAAGATAATGGCCAGCAACGGCTGGAAGAATTAGAGCGGCAAGGGTTGTTTATCCATCGTATGGATGACAGTGGAGAATGGTTCTGCTTCCATCCACTGTTTGCCACTTTCCTGCGCCAGCGCTGCCAGTGGGAATTGGCGCTGGAACTCCCTGAACTGCACCATTCGGCAGCCGAGGGTTGGATGGCGCTGGGTTACCCGGCTGAAGCTATCCACCACGCACTGGCGGCTGGTGATGTCGGTATGCTGCGCGACATTTTGCTACAACATGCCTGGGCGCTATTTAATCACAGCGAGTTGGCGCTACTGGAACAATGTTTGGTCGCCCTGCCCTACTCTCTGTTGGTACAAAACCCTGAATTGGCCTTACTACAGGCTTGGTTGGCACAAAGCCAACATCGCTATGGCGAGGTCAATACGCTGCTTGAACGCGCGGAGTCAGCTATGCAGGAGCGCAAAATTCCAATTGATGAAATTTTGCGGGCTGAATTTGATGCGTTGCGTGCTCAGGTGGCTATCAATGCTGGCAAGCCGGATGAAGCCGAGAAGTTGGCTACAGATGCACTGAAGTACCTGCCGATGGCAAACTTTTACAGCCGGATTGTTGCCACCTCTGTCACGGGTGAAGTTCACCATTGCAAAGGGGAACTGAGCCGGGCGCTACCAATGATGCAGCAAACAGAGCAAATGGCGCGGCGCCACGAAGCTTATCACTATGCTTTGTGGGCGTTATTGCAACAAAGTGAAATTCTGATTGCGCAGGGGTTCCTGCAAGCAGCCTACGAAACACAAGATAAGGCTTTTGATTTGATTCATGAGCAGCATCTTGAACAATTACCGATGCATGAATTTTTACTGCGTATTCGCTCTCAGGTTTTGTGGTCGTGGTCTCGGCTGGATGAAGCCGAAGAAGCCGCGCGTAAGGGGATCGAGATTCTGGTCAACTACCAGCCACAGCAGCAATTACAGTGCCTGGCGATGCTGGCAAAATGTTCGCTAGCGCGCGGAGATCTGGATAACGCCAATATGTATATTCAGCGTTGTGAGGCGCTGCAACACGGTAGCCAGTATCACCTCGACTGGATAACCAATGCAGACAAACCGAGGGTCATTCACTGGCAGATGACCGGTGATAAAGTCGCGGCGGCCAATTGGCTGCGTCAGGCAGAAAAACCGGGTATGGCGGATAATCACTTTTTGCAGGGTCAGTGGCGCAATATCGCCCGAATACAAATTATGTTGGGCCGTTATAATGAAGCGGAAGTGGTACTGGACGAGCTGAATGAAAATGCTCGCCGCTTACGTTTAACCAGCGACCTTAACCGTAACTTATTGTTAAGTAATATTCTTTACTGGCAAACCGAACGTAAAAGCGAAGCACAAAAAACACTGATTGAGTCACTATCGCTCGCCAATCGCACTGGCTTTATCAGCCACTTTGTAATTGAAGGTGAGGCGATGGCACAACAGCTTCGGCAACTGATTCAGCTAAATGCATTACCCGAGTTGGAACAGCACCGCGCCCAGCGGATCCTAAAAGACATTAATCAGCATCATCGGCATAAGTTTGCTCACTTTGATGAGATATTCGTCGATAAGTTGCTCACGCATCCACAAGTACCAGAGCTTATCCGCACCAGCCCACTCACACAACGCGAGTGGCAAGTATTGGGGCTGATTTACTCCGGCTACAGTAATGATCAGATTGCCGGTGAGCTGGAGGTGGCAGCCACTACCATTAAAACGCATATCCGCAATTTGTATCAAAAACTGGGGGTTGCCCACCGTCAAGAAGCGGTGCAGCAAGCGCAGCGATTATTGCAAATGATGGGGTATGTTTAAGTCGCAGGGTGAATACACCCTGCTTTTCATCTCCTCTATGACGATGAGTTGGCTCTCTACGTTAGAATGTTTTCGCTCATATCAATGATCCTCTCACAATATTCATGAAGAATATTAATATTTCTTATCTCACTTTTAATCCTTCCGCTCTCTATTTCTGCTTCCTTACCCACAAAGTCATTCTCTTTCTCCCTCAATGTATTAACAATTAAATCAATATATTTTATTCTCTCATCTGGATTATACGGAGCATGTTTTTTAGTGATTATATTTCTTTTTATC
This sequence comes from Yersinia vastinensis, assembly GCF_044905075.1. Lineage (NCBI taxonomy): Bacteria > Pseudomonadati > Pseudomonadota > Gammaproteobacteria > Enterobacterales > Yersiniaceae > Yersinia > Yersinia vastinensis. The sequence goes on along the minus strand of NZ_CP173260.1, from coordinate 206,661 downwards.
TCATCTAAATCATTAGAAATTAAACCAGCCTGTTTCCGATCAAATGCAATATTTAATTCATTGAGATAAAGTAACCTTGCATTCTTCGATATGTCACTTAAATGTTGCGAAGTGGATTCTGAGCTTCCTTCACCTGAGGTTATTTCAACCCCCATTCTTCTTATTATGTTATTGCATTGGGTTAACAAACCTAATTTCTCTATTTCTTTTACTATGGGTTCAATATAATTTCGCCGCTCTATCCTATTATAGTTAGGATAATCATTTCCTTCCAAAATACTTCTTAATATATCATCAACCCTTGCCATTACCTTCGTCATCTCAGAATATGGACATGCGGTATAATGATGACTAATCTTAAAATCAATAATATTCGAACTTATATTTTCCCCATATTCATCAAAAGTGATTTCTATTAATTCGCGCTCTTTTTCATTCAGGGGAATATCCAATCTAGGAACCCCATCAACGCTTATCATAAACCGTTCAATCTGGCTTTTGTATATATTAGTTATCAGCGTCGCATGATAACTTTTTTTATCATACTCATTCGCAATTGACCATTCATCAATCAGTTTAGTTACTTCATGTTTAATGAGGTCTTCTCTTGTTATTTCCTCGTGCTCTCTCCTATTTTTATTTATAGGGAAACCACAAAGATCATTGTCTGCCTTGCTTATCACTGTAGCAATGTTAAATGTTGATTGTTCTATTATCTCTTTATCCGTATCCGTTAACCAACACTGCTCAGGATTTATCTTTAAAAATTTACCATTGCATGTTATTTCTATACATCTTATTTTTTCATCATTACTTCCATAATGAATAAAAAAACTCATATTATCTTTTAAGTCATCAGGGAGTAACTTATCAAAAAGAGTTAATATTTTAATTGGGCTGTGCTCAAGATGATTTTCATATATAGACTTATTCAAGCTAAATAGCGCATGACTTTTTGTATCAAGACACAATAGCTTTCTTAAGAAATCAATAATCGCCTCTTTTAATGTTAATTGCGGTTTAAAGTTTTCGGGGTCGTTTTGAAGAGAATTCAAATCATTGATATTTAACTTATGATTGGAAAAGTATCCTGTGGTTATATCATCCATATAAATACCTCTTAGCTTATTTCATGTAATCCTATCCCTTCACATCGGAGAGTTCTTTTATAAAGCCCCTTAATTTATAAAATAGACACATTGAATATGATAGACATAACCCTATATAACTTGTTGGTTTTTATTAACTCAAAATCGCTTACAATGGCGCATAAATATGACTCATCTGCATTAGGGCAAAAAAATGGAGCAGTTTGAAACAATTAGCATTGAGCAAGCACATACCCGCCTGAAAGATAAACAGGCGGTTTTAGTCGATATCCGCGATCCGCAAAGTTATGAGGCAAGCCACGCCCCCGAGGCATTCCATCTGACCAATAGCAGCTTGCATACCTTTATGCAGCAAACCGATTTTGAGCAGCCTGTCATGGTGATGTGCTATCACGGAAACAGCAGTAAAGGTGCTGCACAGTATCTACTTCAGCAAGGTTTCGAGGCCGTATACAGTATTGATGGTGGGTTTGAAGCTTGGGCCAAGAACTATCCACAAGAAATCATTCGTGAAAATGCCTGATCTTTATTGTTCGTTTATGACCAGGCATTCGCAACGAACAAACAAATTATGATATTTTTAAGCACTTCAATCGTATTCAGAATATCTATACCTAACGTCATTGAAGTTGCAGGAAGGCGGCAAGCAAACGAACCTCGATGAGCTGACGCAAATCAGTGATTACGGTGAGTGAACGTAGATAACACCCCTGCGGCTTTAAGTACGCAGGGTATAGGCGGTAATTAAAATATGATTCGTGTCATCGCAATATCTAATCTACGTCTGGCGCAGGCCTTTGTTGATTATATGGCCACCCGCAATGTGGCACTGGAAGCTCGCCCTGATGATCAGGGCGCCGAAATTTGGCTCGCCGATGATGAGCAATTATCTTTGGTACAACATGAGCTGGAACAGTTTTTACTGGATCCTCTTAATCCGCGTTATCAGGCCGCCAGTTGGCAGTCGGGTAATCTGCATTCTAATTTAACCTATCAGCGTTTTTCCTATCTCCAAACGATTCGCAGTCAAGCGGGGCCGCTGACCCTGAGTGTCATGATACTGTCCATTGCTATCTATATTCTGATGCAAATTGTCGGGGATGCCACCGTGATGTCCTGGTTGGCTTGGCCCCGCGATAGCAGCCAGTATCTGCAAATCTGGCGTTGGGGTAGCCATGCCTTATTGCACTTTTCACTGCTGCATATTCTGTTTAATCTGATGTGGTGGTGGTATCTGGCCGGGCAGATGGAAAAACGGCTTGGCACCGGCAAGCTGCTGGTATTAACTATTGTTTCAGCCTTATTTAGTGGCTGGGGGCAATCGCTGTTTAGCGGTGTGAATTTCGGCGGCCTTTCGGGTGTGGTCTATGCCTTAATGGGTTATGTCTGGCTGACTGGCGAACGTGCGCCTGAACGCGGTATCTCATTGCCTCGCGGTTTGATGGCTTTCTCTGTTCTCTGGCTGGTTGCCGGATATTTCGATATTTTAGGTTTATCAATTGCCAATGCAGCTCATGTTTCAGGTCTGATTATTGGGTTACTGATGGCATTTTGGGATACGCGCAATAGCGCTAAAACCGCACAATAACTGCCTGAAGCAATCAGGCGCATTAGGGGATTATCGTGAAGCAAACGCAGCGACATGATGCGATTATTGAATTGGTACGCCAACAAGGTTACGTCAGTACTGAAGAGTTAGTGGAGCATTTTGCCGTCAGCCCGCAGACCATCCGACGCGATTTAAATGACTTGGCGGATCAAAACAAAATTCACCGCCATCATGGTGGGGCAGCATTACCTTCCAGTTCAGTCAATGCGGCTTATAACGACCGTAAAGTGATGTGGTCGGAAGAAAAAGCGCGTATTGCTCAACGCGTTGCCAGCCAGATCCCCGATGGTGCAACATTATTTATCGATATCGGTACCACGCCTGAAGCTGTCGCTCACGCCCTGATGAACCATAAGGGCCTGCGAGTGGTGACGAATAATTTGAACGTCGCCACATTGCTGACAGCCAAGGAAGATTTTCGGCTAATTTTGGCCGGTGGTGAAGTCCGCACCCGAGATGGTGGGATTATTGGCGAAGCCACGCTAGATTTTATTTCTCAGTTCCGCCTTGATTACGGCATTCTCGGCATCAGCGGCATTGATATGGACGGCTCCCTGCTGGAGTTTGATTACCATGAAGTGCGCACCAAACGAGCGATTATCGAAAATTCTCGCTGTGTGATGTTAGTGACCGACCACTCCAAGTTTGGCCGTAATGCGATGGTGAATTTGGGGAATATGAATTTGATCGACTATTTGTTTACTGATCAATTGCCACCGCCGAGTGTAATGAAGATTATTGAGCAACATGAAGTTCAATTAGAACTTTGTTAACAGTTTAGTTGATGTTCAATCCGATCGGGGAATAGGTTCGGTTGTTAAAGCATTGGTGTTTGCTGAGCTTCATAAGCCTCAACCGGTCAAGGGTGTGTTAGCGCACACCCTTAACAATCCCGCGCCTACGCACGTATCGCTAGCCCACTTCGTGGGTGGCCCTCGATTCATCATTTCACTAACGGACCGGCCCGGTTCGCATCCATGCTCAAGCGGCCCTCGCTCGGCATCCATGCCTCGCGTCCTACCTTCATTCTTCACTCGGCTGCTCAAATGTGCTTTTAACATCAAAACCCCAAACCCAGGTTTTGAATTTATCTTCTGACGTTAAGCGCAATCAGGAATATTACCGACAAAGATTGCAGGCCGAATGAGCCGCATGGACGCGGCGAAAGGGGCTGTCGAGCTGGGAGCGAGTCAGCCTCGGTTCGATTAGCCTGCAAACTGCTGGAGGGGACTGCGAATAGCAGTAATATTTCGCGCAAGCCGCAGGTGCAGGAGGGCCGGCTTGCCCTCCTGCTCGGTTGAAGCGACTGAAATTAGGTGTTCACGGAACGAATATCAACCGAAACCTGATCCGATACTTTAACAACCGAACCGCTCACTAATCTCAATTCCAATTCCCCCCACATCCTGATAACAAAACTGTTACCTCCATCACGGGAGAATGTTTTTTTTTGGTTAACTCTTGGCTTGTTTGTTGGTTTTTGATTACAATCATGAGCGAAAACGAACATTAAAGAGCTGTTTCGAACATCCGGAGGAAGTAAGCATGGAAACCAAAGACTTGATCGTGATCGGTGGTGGCATTAATGGTGCCGGCATCGCTGCGGACGCTGCAGGGCGTGGCCTGTCCGTTCTGCTGCTGGAAGCGCAAGACTTGGCCTGTGCTACGTCTTCCGCCAGCTCCAAACTTATCCACGGTGGCTTGCGCTATCTGGAACATTACGAATTCCGTCTGGTGAGCGAAGCGCTGGCCGAACGTGAAGTTTTGCTGAAACTGGCTCCCCATATCGCTTTCCCAATGCGCTTTCGCTTGCCTCATCAACCCCATCTGCGCCCGGCGTGGATGATTCGTACCGGTTTATTCTTGTACGATCACTTGGGTAAACGTACCAGTCTGCCAGCCAGTAAAGGGCTGCGTTTTGGTCCTGAGTCAGTGTTGAAACCAGAACTCGTGCGCGGTTTCGAATATTCTGATTGCTGGGTGGATGATGCGCGTTTAGTGGTATTGAATGCTCAGGAAGTGGTCGAGCGTGGTGGTGAAGTGCGCACCCGTACCAAAGTGACCCGGGCATGGCGCGAGCAAGGCTTGTGGATGGTTGAAGCTGTTGATGTGAATACCGGCAAAACCTTTACTTGGCGTGCCAAAGGGCTAGTCAATGCTACCGGCCCATGGGTAAAACAGTTCTTCGATGATGGCCTGAAGCTGAAATCGCCTTATGGTATCCGCCTGATTAAAGGCAGCCATATTGTCGTTCCTCGGGTTCATAATCAGCCGCAAGCCTATATTCTGCAAAACGAAGACCACCGTATTGTTTTCGTTATCCCATGGTTGGATGAGTATTCCATCATCGGCACCACCGACGTGGAATACCACGGTGATCCTAAAGATGTGAAAATTGACGATCAAGAAATTGATTACTTGCTGAAAGTGTATAACGACCACTTTAAAAAACAGCTGGGCCGCGACGATATCGTCTGGACCTACTCAGGTGTTCGCCCGCTGTGTGATGATGAGTCAGATTCGCCGCAAGCCGTTACCCGCGACTACACGCTAGATGTCGCCGATGAAGGCGGCAAAGCACCGCTGCTGTCCGTGTTCGGTGGCAAACTGACCACTTACCGTAAACTGGCAGAACACGCATTGGAAAAACTGTCAGGTTACTATCCAAATGTCGGCCCTGCGTGGACGAAAACTGGCTCGTTACCGGGTGGTGATATCGGTGGCAACCGTGACAACTATACCGTGCAGTTGCGCCATCGTTATAACTGGTTACCTGAAGCTCTGGCGCGCCGCTATACCCGCACCTATGGTAGTCACAGCGAACTGATTTTAGCAGATGCCACCAGCCTCGAAAGTTTGGGCGAGCACTTTGGTCATGGTTTGTATGAGGCAGAATTGCGCTATTTGGTCGAAAAAGAGTGGGTAGTCGAGCTTGATGATGCCATTTGGCGTCGCACCAAACTGGGTATGGCCTTAGATGATGCGCAAAAACAGCGGATCGCGCAGTGGCTGGCAACAGTACAAGCGGAGAAACAGCAGACACTTTCGCTGGTTTCCTGATAATACCGCGTTGTCCCTCTCGTCAATGAAAACCCCCTCTCTGAGGGGGGTTCTTTGTTAAAAAACCAATTTAATTACAATCGGATAGGTTTAATATGCCAAATTTCATCGGCATACTCTTCAATGGTTCGGTCTGAAGAGAAATATCCCATATTGGCAATATTGAGTAGTGTTTTGCGCGTCCATTCATCCGGATGGCGATAAAGCCTATCCACTTTCTCTTGGGTATCCACATAGCTGCGATAATCCGCCAGCAATTGATAGTGGTCCCCTAGATTAACGAGTGAATCAAACAAACTAGTATAGCGATTCGGTTCTTCGGGGCTAAAAGCACCTGTCGCAATTTGAGTCAATACCTGATGCAGCTCTGGGTCATCATCGTAATATTTCCGTGGGTTATAACCGTTGGCCCTCAGTGCTTCTACCTGCTCGGTGGTATTACCGAAGATAAAGATATTATCCTCACCCACGTGTTCGCGGATCTCAACATTCGCCCCATCCAAGGTGCCGATAGTCAACGCGCCATTGAGTGCAAACTTCATGTTACTGGTGCCAGAAGCCTCGGTTCCTGCCAGCGAGATCTGTTCAGAAAGATCAGCGGCAGGGATGATCAACTGCGCCAGACTGACGCTGTAGTTCGGGATAAACACCACTTTCAGTAAATTGTTAATCCGCGGATCATTGTTGATCACCTTGGCTACATCATTGATCAGCCGAATAATCTGTTTGGCATTGTAGTAAGCCGAAGCCGCTTTACCGGCAAAAATAACGACCCGTGGTACCCAGTTTTCATCTGGCGCTTCAAGAATGCGGTTGTAGCGGGTAATGACATGCAACACATTCAACAATTGCCGTTTGTACTCATGGATACGTTTGATCTGCACATCAAACAATGCTGCCGGATTCACCACGATATTCAGCTTTTCAGCAATATAAGCGGCCAGCTGTTTTTTGTTCTCTAACTTGGCTTTTTGCAGTGCCTGCAAGAAGCTCGGATAATCAAGATTCTTTTCCAGTTCGCTCAGTTGGTTCAAATTTGTCCGCCAGTTATGGCCAATACTCTCATCCAAAACTTTCGCTAGTGGTCGGTTAGCCAAGCCCAGCCAACGCCGTGGTGTAACTCCGTTGGTTTTATTGCAGAAACGATTAGGGAAAATGCGAGCAAAGTCAGCAAACAGCGACTGCACCATCAAGTCGGAGTGTAAGGCAGAGACACCATTGACTTTGTGGCTGGCAATCACCGCAAGCCACGCCATGCGCACTCGACGACCATTACTTTCATCAATAATGGATACCCGCGACAACAAGTCTGGCTCGTTTGGATACTGTTCCTGCACCAATTTGAGGAAATGATCATTGATATCAAAAATAATTTGTAGGTGTCGTGGCAGGATCTTACCAATCATATCGATTGGCCAGGTTTCCAGCGCTTCGCTCATCAGTGTGTGGTTGGTGTAAGAGAAAACCTGCTGCACCACATCCCAAGCATCCATCCAGGTAAACTTATGTTCATCAATGAGCAAACGCATCATTTCAGGGATAGAAAGCACCGGATGGGTATCGTTGAGGTGAATCGCAATCTTATCGGCCAAATTGTCAAACGTTTGGTGCATCGTCCAGTGGCGACTCAGAATATCCTGTACCGTCGCTGAGACTAAAAAGTACTCTTGCCGTAAGCGCAACTCACGCCCTGAGTAGGTCGAGTCATCGGGATACAATACCCGCGATACGTTTTCTGAATGGTTTTTATCTTCTACCGCGGCGAAATAGTCGCCCTGATTGAATTTACCCAGATTGATTTCGTTACTGGCCTGCGCAGACCATAAGCGCAGTGTATTTGTCGCATCGGTATCAAAACCGGGGATGATTTGGTCGTAAGCACAAGCAAGAATCTCTTCGGTTTCCAACCAACGAGTTTTGCTACCCTCTTGCTGAATACGCCCACCAAAACGTACTTTATAGCGAGTATTGTGCCGTGGGAATTCCCAAGCATTGCCATATTCCAGCCAGTTATCTGGCGACTCCATCTGTTGGCCATTAACTATTTTCTGGCTAAACATGCCATATTCGTAGCGGATGCCGTAACCACGTCCCGGCAGGGCCAGTGTAGCCAGTGAGTCGAGAAAGCAGGCAGCCAAGCGCCCTAACCCACCATTACCTAAGCCGGGGTCATTCTCCTCTTGTAGCAGCTCAGAAAAACTGAGACCCATTTCATCCAATGCCTGCTCGATATCTTCATAAATCCCCATCGATAACAGTGCATTAGAGAGTGTTCGCCCCAATAAAAATTCCATCGACAGGTAATAAACCTGCCGGACATCTTGTGATAATTGTGCACGGTTAGAACGCAGCCATCGTTCGACCATACGGTCTCGCACAGCAAATAAAGTCGCATTCAGCCAATCGTGCTGAGTCGCAATCGAAGGATCTTTGCCAACAATAAACATCAGTTTGTAGGCAATGGAGTGTTTCAGCGCATCCACACTGACAACGGGTGAGGTATAACTGAACGGTGATGTCATAGCGGTTTTCCCAATTCGTGGTTACAAGCCATCGTATTTCTAACCAACCAGCAATTAAAGACGCCGATAAAGTGACAGATACTCTGCCGCTGCTACTTGCCAACCAAAATCCAGCCCCATTGCATGGCGTTGAACATGGCGCCAATGTTTTGGCCGACTCCACAGTACAAAAGCACGGCGTATCGCCTGTACCAATGCCTGCGCATCGCATTCATCAAACACAAACCCCGAGGCGCTGCCATCCGCCAGATTTTCTAGCGCGCAGTCCACCACGGTATCTACCAACCCGCCCGTACGCCGGACCAGTGGCAAAGTGCCATATTTCAAACCATATAATTGCGTTAACCCACAAGGTTCAAACCGGCTCGGCACCAGAATCACATCCGCACCGGCAATAATTCGGTGAGAAAATGCCTCGTGATAACCTATTTGTACCCCAACCTGACCGGAATAGTCTGCTGCTGCGGCCAAAAATGCCTCTTGTAGAATGGCGTCCCCAGCCCCCAAGACAGCCAGTTGACCGCCTAGTTTCAATAAATCAGGCAACGCCTCCAGCACTAAATCCAGCCCTTTCTGTGCCGTTAACCTACTCACAACAGCAAAAATAGGTTTCTTTTCCGTCACCTCCAACCCCATCGTGGTTTGTAGGTGCACTTTATTCACAGCTTTCTTTTGCAGGTTTTCTGCATCATAACGGGCATGCAGTAAAGCATCACTCTGCGGATCCCAAATATCACTATCTACACCGTTGAGGATACCCGTCAATCGTCCCTGATTGGCCCGTTCTTGCAGCAGCCCTTCCATACCGTAGCCAAAAGCTGGCTGTGTAATCTCCTTAGCGTAAGTCGGGCTGACGGTAGTGACATGATCAGCAAAGAATAGCCCAGCCTTCAGATAGGAAATTTGGCCATAAAACTCCAACCCGTACATTTGGAAGAATGCTGCGGGCAGTTGTAACTCAGCTAAATGTTTGGCTGAGAACAATCCTTGATAAGCCAAATTATGGACGGTAAATACCGATCGTGCAGGCCGCCCCCGTGCTGCCAGATATGCACAGGCCAGCCCCGCGTGCCAATCATGGGCGTGTACCACTTCTGGACGCCAGTAACCATCGAGTCCAGAAGCCAGCTCACAAGCCATCCACCCCAGCAATGCAAAGCGGCGATAGTTATCGGCGTAAGCATATAAAGATTGGTCGTGGTAGGGGCTACCTGCGCGATCGTAAAGACCCGGAGCATCAATCAGATAAATACCAATCCCTTGATAATGACCATAACGTAATGAAACACGCCCAGCAAAGGTATCTATCTCCCTGACCAACACGGTATCTGGAATACCTCGACGCAAGTCAGGGAAGCCCGGTAGCATAACCCTAACATCGGCCCCCTCAGCAATTTGAGCGGCAGGTAGAGCACCAACAACGTCAGCCAATCCACCTGTTTTCAGCAAGGGAAATAGCTCGGAACATACGTGTAAGACCCGCATTATCACTCCTGGTCATCCATCTGGTTTCACTCACTTCTCACTAAAAGTGACCCAAATGAGCGTTATTGTGGCAGCCAATTTAGATGCGGCCAGCGCACAAAACCCGGAGCGTACACGTGGTACGTGAAGATTTTTCGCACTGCCCAAGTTCAAAGTGGCAAATAAAATAGCCCTATTTTTCAGCCAATTTGGCTAGCATCTCGCGGGTCACTAATACCACCCCGCCCTCGGAACGATAAAAACGGGCGCTGTCTTCATCTGCGTTTTCCCCGATAACCATCCCCTCTGGAATGTGGCAAGCCCGGTCGATAATGCAACGACGCAAACGACATGAGCGCCCAATATGAACATCTGGCAGCAACACGGAAGAATCAATGGTGCAGAACGAATTCACCCGAACCCTCGGGAATAACACGGAATGCACCACAACCGAGCCGGAAACAATACAACCGCCGGACACCAGTGAGTTCATGGTCATACCGTGGCTGCCTGAACGATCCTGCACAAATTTAGCCGGAGGCAACGGCTCCATATGGGTGCGAATGGGCCAGGAACGGTCATACATATCCAGTTCAGGTGTCACCGAGGCTAAGTCAAGGTTAGTTCGCCAGTAAGCATCTAACGTCCCAACGTCACGCCAATAAGGTGGCAGCTCAGAGTTCGATGTGACACAGGAAAGATCAAACGGGTGGGCATAAGCGACGCGTTGTTCTGTGAGTTTCGGTATTAAATCTTTCCCAAAATCATGGGTAGACTCCGGGGTATTCCGGTCTTCTTCTAATAATTTGAACAGGTAGTCGGCATTGAAAACATAGATACCCATGCTCGCCAGCGCCGTATCTGGGCGGCCTGGCATTGCAGGAGGGTCATCAGGCTTTTCAAAGAAGGCGGTTATCTGGTAATCCTCATCAACTTCCATGACACCAAACTCAGTGGCCTCTTTAATTGGCACTGGAATACAAGCAACGGTGCATTGCGCCCCTTTCTCTACATGGTCAATGAGCATGCGCGAATAATCCATCTTGTAGATGTGATCACCGGCCAGAATGACAATATATTCCGCGTTATAGCGGCGAATAATATCCAGATTCTGGTAAACCGCATCTGCGGTGCCTCTGTACCACTGCTCAGAACTATTACGCTGCTGGGCAGGCAATAAATCAACAAACTCATTCATTTCCTCATTAAGAAATGACCAGCCACGTTGAATATGCTGAACCAGAGAATGAGACTGATACTGAGTAATCACCCCAATACGCCGAATACCAGAGTTCAGGCAATTAGACAGCGCAAAATCGATAATCCGGTATTTACCACCGAAATGTACCGCAGGTTTAGCCCTTTTATCGGTCAAGTCTTTTAGCCTTGTACCCCGCCCTCCCGCCAGAATCAGTGCCACAGATTTATTCGGTAATAATCTGGCTAACATCAGCGGATCTTTGTTTTCATACTTAACCATGACGACTCCTTAAAATTTCTGTGCGAGCACGCAAACGGCATAAGCAGGCCCGTTCCATACGGTTAACGGCTCTGTATGCTCTGACGGCTCAAAAGGAGGAACCACCACCCATTCCCCCACAGGTAAATGCATTTCACAGGGTTGGTCAGTTGCATTGATGACCAACAACCAGCGCCGAGATAACAGAATTTGTAGCTGCTTCTGACAACCCTGCTCCCAGGCCATATCACTCAGCGCTTGTCCTTGACTATCCAACCATTGCACATTGCCATCACCGTCTTCCCACCAAGTGTCTTTAATCAGAGCCGGAATTTGTTGGCGTAACCGAATAAGTTCAGCGGTAAACGCCGTTAATGAAGTATCCGCGCTGCCCCAGTCAAGCCAGGTGAGAATATTGTTCTGACAATACGCATTGTTGTTGCCTTGCTGGCTATGGCCATGCTCATCGCCTGCAAGCAACATCGGCGTTCCTTGTGAGAGTAGCAAGGTGGTCAGTAATGCCCGCTGACACGACTTACGTCGTTGCCAGATAGCTTCATCAGCCACCAAACCTTCACTACCAAAATTATTACTAAGATTGTTATCACTGCCATCACGATTTTCTTCACCGTTGATTTGGTTGTGTTTTTGGTTGAAACACAGCAGATCCTGCAAAGTAAAGCCGTCATGAGCGGTAATTTGGTTAATGCTGGCAGAAGGCAAACGCTCCCGCTGTTTAAACAAATTGCTTGATGCTGCAAAGTGCTGGGCAAAGACCCCTAAAGGTAAATCGCCCCGTAACCAGAAACGACGCATCGCATCGCGATACTGATCATTCCATTCGCTAAAACCAGCGGGGAATTGGCTCAATTGGTAACCTCCCCAGCCTATATCCCAAGGCTCCGCAATCATTTTGCAGGTACTGAGCCGCTCATCAGCGGCGAGAGCCGCAAAGAATGGCGCATGCTGATCGAAACCCGGTGTACGGCCCAGAACAGTGCCCAAATCAAAACGGAAACCATCGATATGACAGCTATCAACCCAATGACGTAAGCATTCAATGACCCACTGCATCACATAAGGCTGATTGAGCCGCAATGTATTGCCGCAGCCCGTCATGTTGTCGTAGTCACCCTCGGGAGTTAGCCAGTAGTAGCTGGCATTGTCGACCCCGCGCTGGCATAGAGTCGGACCAAAAACATCCAGCTCCGCACTGTGGTTGAACACCACATCGAGGATCACTTCAATACCCGCCTTATGCAGTGCCTTAACCGCATCCCGTAACTCTCGCAGAGGAGATATACCCTCACGGCCCGAGGCATAGTCAGGGTCAACAGCATAAGGAGCCAGCACGTTATAACCCCAATAATTACTCAGCCCCATCTTCTGCAACCGTGGCTCATCAACGTGAAATTGCACTGGCAGCAGTTCCAACGTCGTAATACCCAGCGTTTTCAAATAACGGATCATGGCCGGGTGGGCCAGAGCGGCATAAGTACCACGCAAGTCAGAGGGGATATCAGGATGCAGTCGGGTTAGACCGCGCACATGGGCTTCATAAATGACAGTATTGCCCCAAGGAATGACAGGCGAACGATCACCCTGCCAATCGTATTCCTCGTGAACCACAATACATTTAGGTACGACGGCAGCACTGTCTCGCTCATCAGGATGGTTAACCCCGCCATTCAAACTGGGGTCATCCCCTACTTTATGGTCTAGCGCATGAGCACAGGGGTCGATCAGTAACTTGTTAGGATTAAAACGGTGACCTTGTTGCGGGGAGAATGGCCCACTGACCCGGTAGCCATAACGCTGCCCCGGTTTCCCCCCCGGAAGATAGCCATGCCAAATATCCCCTGTACGAGCAGGTAACGGGATACGCAGCTCTTGATTGTTATCATCAAACAGGCACAGTTCAACTTGCTCAGCATTGGCTGAGAAGAGTGTGAAATTTATTCCAGTCCCATCAAAGTGAGCACCACTCGGAGTCGGAAAACCACTTGTCAAACGGACCATCCTACCCCTCCCGCAACAAATAAATTGTCGACAGAGGTGGCAATGTTAGCTGCAAAGAGTGCGCATGGTGATGGCTGGCTACAGGTTGGCTGTCAATCCCCCCCTGATTGCCCAAATTACTGCCGCAGTAAAACGCCGAGTCGGAATTGAGGACTTCACGATAATGCCCCTCATGTGGAATCCCCACACGGTACTCATAACGCGGAACAGGGGTAAAATTACTGATAGCAATCAGTTCCTGACCATTTGAATCTCTGCGCAGGAAGGCAAATACTGAGTTTTCATGGTCATCCACCACCAACCACTCAAAGCCCTCAGGCTGATAATCCAACTCATATAGTGGTGCATTTTGTTGATAACAATGGTTAAGGTCGCGCACCAGTCGTTGCACACCGGTATGCCAGCCATTCTCATCATCCAGCAGGTGCCAATCCAAGCTGGTATCGAAATTCCACTCACGACCCTGCGCAAATTCGCATCCCATAAACAGTAATTTCTTGCCCGGATGCGCCCACATAAAGGCGTAATAGGCACGCAGATTAGCAAACTTCTGCCATGCATCGCCCGGCATACGATCCAATATCGACCGTTTACCATGGACCACTTCATCGTGAGAAATCGGTAGAATAAAGTTCTCGGTATAGGCGTATAACATACCGAAAGTCATTAAATTATGGTGATATTTGCGGTGAACAGGGTCGCATTGCATGTAATTGAGCGTGTCGTGCATCCAGCCCATATTCCACTTGTAGTTGAAGCCTAATCCACCCGCATCGGGGGGTAATGTCACGCCTGGGAAATCGGTAGATTCCTCGGCCATAGTCACACCACCGGGGCGCTCAACACCAATAGTACGGTTGGTATAGCGCAGGAAAGCGATGGCCTCCAGATTTTCACGCCCGCCGTAGTAATTCGGCACCCATTGTCCTTCAGCACGGCTGTAATCGCGGTAAATCATTGAGGCGACAGCATCAATACGCAATGCATCAATACCGAAACGCTCCATCCAATAAAAAGCATTACCTGCCAGATAGTTACGAACTTCGTTGCGACCATAGTTATAAATTAGGGTATTCCAATCCTGATGATAGCCTTCACGCGGATCGGCATATTCATATAAGGCAGTGCCATCGAAAGTCGATAAGCCATGTTCATCACTGGGGAAATGACCGGGAACCCAGTCAAGAATGACGTTAATCCCTGCCTCATGGAATTTGGCGACGAAATCCTTGAAATCCTGCGGCGTACCAAAACGGCGGGTCGGAGCATACAGTCCCAGCGGTTGATAGCCCCAACTCCCATCAAAGGGATGCTCATTGATGGGCAATAATTCCACATGGGTAAAGCCCATGTATTTAACATACTCAACCAATTGGTCGGCTAATTCGCCGTAACTGAGCCAAAAGTTATTCTCAGTATGACGACGCCACGAGCCAAGATGCACTTCATAGATAGATACCGGGGAGCGTAAGTCATTGGCCTTTTGCCGCCGAGGGGTATTTGCCACCACATCGGGCAACGGACTAATTAAAGATGCCGTTTCAGGCCGCATCTGAGCTTCAAACGCATAAGGGTCCGCCTTTAAGCGCACTTGTTCGTTACAGTCGATTATCTCAAACTTATAGAGCTGCCCCGCCTGAACACCGGGTAGGAATAGCTCCCAAATGCCGTTTTCACGTCGTAATCGCATCGGATGGCGGCGACCATCCCAAAAGTTAAATTCGCCAACCACAGATACCCGTTTGGCATTCGGCGCCCACACAGCAAAGCTAACCCCCTCAACACCGTCAAGACTCATCAAATGTGCGCCTAAACGTTCATAAGGGCGTAAATGAGTCCCTTCGGCTAGCAGCCAACTATCGATATCTTGCAATAATGTACCGAATCGGTAGGGATCTTCGATGATTTGTGTGCTTTCTTGCCAAGTCACGGCTAATTGATAGCGAAATAGGTTTTTACGGCGAGGGAGTTTAGCAATAAAAAAACCACGTGGGTCTTCTTGGGTAAACTGAGCAACATTTCGCCCATTTTTGGTGTCCACCAGCCAGACTTCTTTGGCATCAGGCAGTAACGCGCATACCCGTATACCTTGCGCAGTTTGGTGCATCCCTAACACGGAAAAAGGATCGGCATAATGGCCTGAAATAATTTGATTAATCACCTGACGGTCGGGAAGTACTGACATATCTTCTTCCTTCGATTAATAACATGATTTCATGACAAAATTTGAATAAAGGCCTCAAATTCTAACATTGAGATCATGCAATCCATTTAATGTATGAGACATGATCAAGGTCAATAAATGGATTTAATGCCTTAACCCGTTTTCTTGCTAAAAAGCGCACAGCCTTCAAACTTTTCTTTTCCAATCTATAAGCATAGTCAATGGATGGTAAAAAAATCGGCTTATGATTAATGAAATTTTTTCTCATGCAATTTGGTGAGAAAAGAGGCATTTGAGCTACATAAAAGGCACTGATATGAAGAAAATGTCTTTATGAGTCACGCCAAAAAAAGCGTAACTTGCCAAATGAAATGTACAAAACAAGAAACTGACACGATATTCGGCCCAGAGGGCTTTTTTCTTAAAAAAAGAGACGGGTTAACTTCTCCGCACTGAAATCTGGATACAATAGCGGCAGACATAAATAGTCATAATACTTACAGTGGTCATCTAACATGGGCGTGAGCCAGGTCGAACTGATTTTTTCCCTTTTACAACAGATGTGTGTGTATCTGGTTATTGCCTATCTGTTGAGTAAAACACCGCTTTTTATCCCCTTAATGCAGGTTACCATTAGGCTGCCCCACAAACTGGTGTGCTACCTCACGTTTTCCATGTTTTGTATCATGGGCACCTATTTTGGTTTGCATATTGAAGATTCGATCGCTAATACCCGCGCCATCGGTGCCGTATTGGGGGGGGTACTCGGCGGCCCTTCGGTCGGTTTTTTGGTGGGACTGACTGGTGGGTTGCACCGCTACTCTATGGGAGGAATGACCGCCACCGCCTGCATGTTATCCACCGTGGCTGAAGGGTTGTTAGGTGGGTTCCTGCACAGCTATTTGATTCGCAGAAATCGCCTTGACCTGTTATTCCAACCACTGGTCGTTGCGGGCATTACGTTGGTGGCTGAAGTTCTGCAAATGCTGATTATTTTGGCGGTTGCCCGCCCATTCACCGAAGCCGTCGAGCTGGTAGAAAACATTGCGTTGCCAATGATGATCACCAACACCATCGGTGCCGCCATGTTTATGCGCATCTTATTAGACCGAAGAGCTATTTTTGAAAAATACACTACCGCATTCTCTGCCAAAGCATTGCAAATTGCAGCACGAGCGGAGGGGCTACTTCGGCATGGGTTTGACCAGAAAAATAGCATGCGGGTGGCGCGCATTTTGTACGAAGAGCTGGGGGTTGGCGCAGTCGCTATTACCGATCGTGAAAAGTTACTGGCGTTTATCGGTACTGGCTCTGACCACCATAGAGTAGGGAGCGCAATCACTTCAGAGCATACTCACCGGGCGATTGAGCTAAATCAGGTCGTCTATGCCGACGGCAACGCCGTGCCCTATACCTGTTCAATTTCACCAACATGTAAACTGGGTTCTACCTTGGTTATCCCATTGCGGGGCGAAGAACATCGGGTCATTGGCAGCATCAAGTTATACGAGCCAAAAAGTAAATTATTCTCCAGCATTAACCGTACGTTGGGAGAAGGTATTGCTCACCTGCTGTCGGCGCAGATTTTGGCGGGCGAATTCGAACAACAGAAACAGCTGCTGGCCCAATCTGAAATCAAACTACTCCATGCTCAGGTCAACCCCCATTTCCTGTTTAATGCGCTCAATACATTGTCAGTGGTGATCCGCCGCAATCCAGACCATGCCCGCAAGCTGGTGTTATCCCTATCGACATTTTTCCGCAAGAACCTCAAGCGAAGCCATGATGTGGTCACATTGAGTGATGAAATCGAGCATGTGAATGCTTATCTGGAAATAGAAAAGGCGCGTTTTGCTGATCGTCTGAGTGTCGAAATGGCATTGCCAGACAACTTAATGGAGGCACGCTTGCCTGCATTTTCCCTCCAGCCTGTGGTTGAGAATGCCATTAAACACGGTATATCGCAGATGTTCAGCAATGGACAAATCAGGTTGCACGGCAAACTGGATAACAACGTGCTCGTACTGGAAGTTGAAGATAATGCGGGCTTATATCAGCCACGACCTAATGGTGATGGGCTAGGCATGAACCTAGTAGATAGACGAATAAAGGTGCGTTACGGCAATGAATATGGTGTGACCGTCATAAGCAAGGCTGAGGAATTCACCCGCATCATTATTAAACTGCCGTTTATTACCGTGAATGAAAGTTAGCACTCACTTTCTCGGCTTATCTCGGTGAGTAATAATGCTCACCATGTTAAGCACGGCGGCTGATCGCTCATGCCGTCGCCATGCCAATGTAATTTTGGTTTTTAGCTGGTTGTCGTCAATTTCATGATAAGTCACGTTGTTGGCCTGAATAGCAGTCAGTGAACGAGGAACCAGAGTAAAACCGAATCCAGCAGCAACCATCCCGATTGCGGAGGCCATCTGTGGTGATTGTTGCCCTAATGTTGGCTGGAATCCGGCGCGGTAGCAGGCACTGATAATGGCATCAAATAGCCCGGGGCCAACTTCTCGCGGAAAAATAATCAGTTTTTCATACTGTAGAGCCTTCAAGTTAACTCTAGGGCAATCTTGTAGCGGATGGTGATGTGGCAGCACCAGCAGCATATCTTCCTCCTCCAGCACCTTACAGGTAAATTCATTGCTGGCATCACACGGCTGACGGATAAAGGCCACATCAATGTGCTCATTATGCAAATCATTCATTAAGACCGGCATCGTCTCTTCACAGGGCGACAATATCACCTCAGGGTATTTCTCCCGATATGCATGCAGTAACTGCAATACCAAGGGCTGAAAAGCGGTCGAACTGGCAAAACCGACCCGTAACTTACCTGTTTCCCCACGCGCGATACTTTTCGCCCGCTCTACTGCTTCGTCTGTGAGCATTAATATATGACAAGCATCTGCATAGAATGCTTTCCCCGCCGCGGTTAGTTCAACTCCACGCGTTAAGCGACGCAACAGCGGTGCCCCAATCTCCCGCTCTAATTTTTGAATTTGCTGACTTAATGGAGGCTGTGAGATACCCAACTTTTCAGCCGCCCGAGTGAAGTGACGGGCTGAAGCCACTGCAGCAAAATAGCGTAGATAACGTAGTTCCATATTTTTTCGATATCAAGAAAGTGAGCCTCCTATATTGGTACTTATGCTCTTTCAGCGTCAACCTTATATATAAATATAATTTATGTTATTGATGAAGAGAGAACAGTATGAATCCATCATTCGCACCACATTGTTCATGTACTCAAGAGGTTACTGACAGCTTTGCTAACTATAAAAAATGGCATCCCGAGTGCATTATTTACCAAACATCACTTATGAGCGCGTTGATAAGTGGGGTTTATGAAGGACATATCACGATGGCCGAATTGCTTAAACACGGTGATTTTGGATTAGGAACATTTAATAATCTTGATGGTGAATTGGTTGCATTAAACAGTAAAATTTACCAATTGCGTGCCGATGGCAGTGCTCAGTCAGCGCCGCCAGAACAGAAAACCCCTTTTGCGGTGATGACGTTTTTCCAACCAACAGAAAAACGCAGCTTCACGCATAAAATGGGCCGCAGCCAACTTCATAATGTCATTAATGACGTCGCCGAATCAGATAACTTGTTTTGTGCGCTACGCATTGATGGCATGTTCAACCATGTTGAAACTCGTACCGTCCCCTGCCAAAAACGCCCGTATAAACCTATGCTTGAGGCTATTGCCGAGCAACCTACATTTGAATTTGAGCGTCTCAGTGGCACCATCATCGGGTTTCGTAGCCCCAAATATACTCAAGGAATCAACGTTGCCGGCTATCACGAACATTTTATTACCGATGACCGCAGTGGCGGCGGCCACGTACTGGATTACCAACTCGAAAACGGCATGCTGACATTTGGCACCGTAACAAAATTGGTTATCGACCTGCCGCAAGACCCCGATTTTCTCCACGCAGACCTCTCTCCTCTAAATTTGAGTCATGTTATCCGCGCCGTAGAGAGTTAATAGGCTGTAATTATTTAATAAATAACGAGTTATAGCTAAATCTATAAAATAAAGGACGCAATATCATGAAGAGAGAATCCAATGTGCAGGTCTGGAAATGCGGTGCCGATCTGGTGGTTAATCATTTAGAGCAGCAAGGTGTGAAACAAGTCTTCGGTATCCCCGGCGCTAAAATTGATCGGATATTTGATTCACTGGAAGACTCCCGTATCAACACCATCGTGGTGCGTCACGAAGCCAATGCCGCATTTATGGCCGGGGCCGTAGGCCGCCTGACGGGCAAAGCCGGTGTCGCGCTGGTGACATCCGGACCGGGTTGTGCCAATCTGGTGACTGGGCTGGCGACGGCCACCTCAGAAGGGGACCCGGTAGTCGCATTAGGTGGTGCAGTCAAACGGGCCGACAGCTTGAAAATAACCCACCAAAGTATGGATACCGTGAGTATTTTCCGCCCAGTAACCAAATTGAGTGCAGAAGTAACCGCTTCTGCGGCGCTGTCTGAAGTGCTGGGCAATGCATTTCGCACTGCGGAATTTGGCAGACCGGGTGCCGCCTTCGTGAGTCTGCCACAAGATATTCTTAATAAACCCATCACCAGCCATGCACTAATCCATCAAACTTGCCCACAAAACGGCAGTGCCCCACGCGATGAAGTTATTGCTGCAGCGAGATTACTCAACCAAGCTAAAAATCCTATCTTGTTACTTGGATTGATGGCGAGCCAACCGGCAAATGCGCAAGCGATACGACGCTTTCTTCGTCACAGCAAAATACCGGTTACCAGCACTTATCAGGCCGCAGGGGTCGTTGAACAAACACATTTTGACCATTTTGCTGGGCGGGTCGGGTTATTTAATAATCAGGCAGGTGACAAGCTACTGCAACAAGCCGATTTAATTATCACCGTCGGATACAGTCCGGTGGAGTATGACCCAGCGCTATGGAATACCGGGCAGGCAACACTCATACATATAGATATTTTACCCGCCGAGATAGACATCGCTTATCAACCCGAAAAAGAGCTGCTGGGCAATATCGCCGCCACATTGGATGCATTGAATGAGCTGATCAACGGCCCATTAATTTTAACTCACCAAACACAGGCAATACTGGAAGATCGAGCACGCCAGCGCCTCGATTTGGCTAACCGGGCCAGCCACATGAGCGGCTTCGCTATCCACCCTCTTCGCCTGGTGCGAGCAATGCAGGATATCGTCAACCGTGACGTCACGCTTTGTGTCGATATGGGGAGTTTTCATATTTGGATTGCCCGCTATCTTTACAGCTTCCGTAGCCGCCAAATTCTAATGTCAAACGGCCAGCAAACGATGGGAGTTGCGCTGCCTTGGGCCATTGCTGCAGCACTTGTGAATCCACAGCAAAAAGTAGTGTCTGTCTCAGGAGATGGGGGTTTTATGCAATCGAGTATGGAACTGGAAACTGCCGTTCGGCTAAAAAGTAATGTGCTGCATATTATTTGGGTCGATAACGGCTACAACATGGTGGAAATTCAAGAACAGAAAAAATATCACCGACCATCAGGTGTCCATTTCGGCCCTATTGATTTCAAGATGTATGCAGAATCCTTTGGCGCAAAAGGCTTTGCCGTAGAATCCGCCGATGAACTCACTCATAAATTACATCTGGCGATGGATATACAAGGCCCTGCAGTCATCGCTATACCAGTAGATTATTCAGACAATTATCGTTTAATGGAAGAGATGAATATTAGTCAGTTGCTATAAGTAGGTTCACTAAACAAAAAAGCCCTGACCATAAGATCAAGGCGTTATCATGCATTTGGGGAAATCTGATTACATTAGAATTCGCAGCATACGGCGCAGTGGTTCTGCCGCGCCCCATAACAACTGGTCACCGACGGTAAAGGCTGAAAGGTACTCTGGCCCCATATTTAATTTACGTAGGCGGCCAACCGGTGTATTCAATGTACCAGTGACCGCAGCTGGCGTCAGTTCACGCATGCTCAGTTCGCGGTCGTTCGGAATAACGCGAACCCAATCATTATGAGTTGCCAGTAATTGCTCAATTTCTGGCAATGGTACGTCTTTTTTCAGCTTCAGTGTGAAGGCCTGGCTATGACAACGCAGTGCGCCGATACGGACACACAGACCATCAACCGGAATTACGCTACCGGTATTCAGAATTTTATTGGTCTCGGCTTGGCCTTTCCATTCTTCACGGCTCTGGCCGTTATCTAGCGCTTTGTCGATCCATGGAATCAAGCTACCAGCCAGCGGGACACCAAAATTATCGGTCGGTAAAGTGCCACTGCGGGTGGCCGCTGTCACTTTACGTTCAATATCCAAAATGGCAGAAGCGGGGTCTTGCAACTCTTTAGCCACACCCGCATGCAGCATGCCCATTTGGGTCAGTAATTCACGCATATGGCGCGCACCGCCACCGGATGCCGCTTGATAAGTTGCAACAGATGCCCACTCAACCAGATTATTGGCAAACAAACCACCCAATGACATTAGCATCAGGCTGACGGTACAGTTACCACCGGCAAATGTTTTGATACCGTGATCCAGCCCTTGCTGAATGACGTTGTGGTTAACCGGATCCAGAATAATAATCGCGTCATCCCGCATACGCAGAGAAGAAGCTGCGTCAATCCAATAACCTTGCCAGCCAGTTTCTCGCAGCTTTGGATAAATTTCGTTGGTATAATCTCCCCCCTGACAAGTGATGATAATATCCAATGCATTCAATGCATCAATATCATAGGCATCTTGTAACGTGCCTTGTTGCCCCGTGAAAGCGGGAGCAGCTTGACCGTGTTGAGAGGTAGAGAAAAAGACTGGGCGGATACCGTCAAAGTCGCGTTCTTCAATCATGCGTTGCATGAGGACTGAGCCGACCATACCGCGCCAGCCGATAAAACCAACGTTTTTCATGTTTACTGTCCTGCCTTGGAAGGTGACACCGATTAATGGATGTCTATCTTGCATCGCTGCACGTTATGTACGGCAAGCTGACGAACATAGACCGGATACCACCTTACAAAATATGGACAAAGTGGCAAGTTAAATTATTCGATACCAGAATGATTCAAAGCAATCTTCCTAATATGTGCCGTTGACTGGCTGGAAACGCCGGTCTTTTAGGGCCTTTTGAGGTAAAAATGACAGAGATGATCGCGGCAACTGTGTTGCTGTTTTTGATTATGGACCCGTTAGGAAACTTGCCGATTTTTATGTCGGTGCTCAAACATCTGGAGCCTAAACGGCGACGAGTGGTATTGATCCGCGAATTGCTGATTGCCCTGATATTGATGCTGATTTTCCTCTTCGCAGGTGAAAAGATTTTGGCATTTCTGAATCTGCGTACTGAAACCGTGTCGATTTCTGGCGGCATCATTTTGTTTTTAATCGCGATTAAGATGATTTTCCCCTCCCCCGAAAGCAATGTGACCGGGTTATCGGCTGGGGAAGAGCCTTTCTTGGTTCCCTTGGCCATCCCATTAGTGGCGGGTCCATCCATTCTTGCGACATTGATGTTGTTATCCCATCAGTATCCTAATCAGCTCAGTCATTTAGTACTGGCGTTGATGATTGCCTGGGGCTTATCCGCTGCTATTTTATTGATGTCGAATCTGTTTCTGCGCTTGCTTGGCAGTAAAGGCGTCAGTGCATTGGAGCGGTTAATGGGGTTAATTTTGGTCATGCTATCAACACAGATGTTTTTGGACGGCGTGCGAGCATATTTAATGAAGTGATTTGTATGGGGCGTTTGGGGGCGTGGCTTGGTGATCCCGTTCGGTTGATCATTGCCCATTAATGAACTTATCTCAGCCACTTCAACTGAGCAGGAAACTGGCCTGCTCAGTTGAAGCTCGGGAGTCAGCAAAGGGGCAGATCGATTTTCAATCGGAACCGATATCATGTAAACCAATCCCACTCACTAATCAATGACTCCCAATCACGAGCCATGTTGTCCCAATGCCAAAACACACCGCGCCACCACTTCATCAATATCTGCATCAATATCCACACAGATAACATCCGGCTCTTCTGAACCTGGCTCTTCGAGAGCGTCAAACTGGCTTTTCAACAGATCGGTAGGCATGAAATGGCCTGCGCGGGCTTTTAGCCGTTCCATAATCA
Source organism: Yersinia vastinensis (assembly GCF_044905075.1). Lineage (NCBI taxonomy): Bacteria > Pseudomonadati > Pseudomonadota > Gammaproteobacteria > Enterobacterales > Yersiniaceae > Yersinia > Yersinia vastinensis. The sequence continues at coordinate 183,122 of NZ_CP173260.1, read as the reverse complement.
CGTCAAAACTGCCTTTCAGGTATAAAAAAGCCATTTCCGGGTTGCCTTCACGCAGGCGATCGCGATAGCGACGCTTCAGTGCCGAACAGACAATAATTCCGGTTTCGTTCTTATGATTCAAACTGTAAGCCGCATCACTTAAGCGCTCTAACCATGGCATCCGATCTTCATCATTGAGCGGATGCCCACTGCCCATCTTCTGAATATTGGCACGGGGATGCAGGTCATCACCGTCAATAAATTTGGCATGAATTCGGCGAGCCACTGCTTCTCCCACGGTGGTTTTACCGCTACCCGATACGCCCATCACGATAATGCTACGTCCTGCCATAATTTTGATCTCTATCTCAGAATGGGAATTTACCGCTCTCTATGGTTCCGTATTTTACCATGTTACCGGTATCATGATACCGGTAACAAATGGAGATGTGACTGTTATCACAAAGGATAGAACATCACTATAGAACGCAATCGCGCAATCACGCTGGCCGGAAAAGGCTGACTGCAAACTAAAACTAAAAGCGATATATACCCTAAGTAAGCGGAGAAATACTATGCCATTAGTCATTGTCGCAGTTGGCGTTGCCATGCTGCTGTTACTGATGATTCGTTTCAAACTCAATGGGTTCATCTCCTTGATACTGGTCGCACTCGCGGTCGGCGTTATGCAAGGGATGCCCGTTGATAAAGTGGTCGGCTCAATCAAAGCTGGGGTCGGTGGAACACTGGGTAGCCTAGCGCTGATTATGGGCTTCGGGGCTATGCTCGGTAAATTACTGGCAGACTGCGGCGGCGCTCAACGAATCGCCACCACCCTAATTGATAAGTTTGGTAAAAAACACATTCAGTGGGCTGTGGTACTGACCGGTTTTACTGTCGGTTTTGCATTGTTCTATGAAGTTGGCTTCGTACTATTGTTGCCGCTGGTATTTAGCATCGCAGCTTCAGCCCGCATTCCCTTATTGTATGTCGGTGTCCCGATGGCCGCTGCGCTTTCGGTGACGCATGGTTTCTTACCACCGCATCCCGGCCCTACTGCTATAGCGACCATTTTCCACGCTGATATGGGCAAGACCTTGCTATATGGGACGTTGCTGGCGATCCCAACAGTTATTCTGGCCGGCCCGGTATTTGCTCGCTTCTTGAAAGGCATTGATAAGCCAGTCCCTGAAGGGCTGTACAACCCAAAAACTTTCACCGATGAAGAGATGCCGAGCTTTGGGGTCAGTGTCAGCACTGCGTTGGTGCCCGTTATTTTGATGGCATTGCGAGCAGTGGCGGAAATGATTCTGCCCAAAGGCCACCCGATTCTCTCTTATGCCGAGTTCTTCGGCGACCCGGTAATTGCAACCCTGATTGCAGTGTTAATTGCCATTTTCACCTTTGGCTTAAACCGTGGCCGTTCAATGGAATCTGTCATGGATACCGTGACCGACTCCATAAAAATCATCGCGATGATGCTGTTGGTTATCGGGGGTGGCGGTGCTTTCAAGCAGGTATTAGTCGACAGTGGCGTTGACCACTATATTGCCAGCATGATGAATAGCAGCGGTCTATCACCAATTCTGATGGCATGGTCAATTGCAGCCGTGTTACGTATCGCTCTGGGTTCGGCGACAGTTGCCGCCATTACTGCCGGCGGTATCGTCGCACCGTTAATCGCCACCACAGGAGCCAGCCCTGAGTTGATGGTTATTGCTGTGGGTTCCGGTAGCGTGATTTTCTCTCACGTCAACGATCCGGGTTTCTGGCTGTTCAAGGAATACTTCAACCTGACGATTGTCGAAACCTTTAAGTCATGGTCGGTGTTGGAAACCATCATTTCAGTCTGCGGCTTAGTTGGCTGCTTGCTGTTAGCGACGGTGATTTAAATACTGCCGCCGGGGAGGATGGTGAAACCGACGTCAACCATCTTGGGTGTTACCACCTCTCCGCGCAACCGAGCCAGCAAGCGCTCAGCACCAATTTGCCCCATTCTTTCGCGCGGGGTCAGCACACTGGCCAGTTTCGGCACCATCGACTGGCCAATATCATGACCATGAAAACCGGCAATCGCCATATCATGTGGGATAGATAGCCCTTGACGCTGACACTCAAATACCGCGCCAATGGCCAAGTCATCATTAGTGCAGAAAATACTGTCAATCTGCGGGTAGCTCACCTGCGCTTCGCGTAATAACTCCGCGCCAGCAGAATAGGATGAGGAACGGCTGGTCATCACACTCATCGGCGTCAAGCCAGATTCACGCATCGCCTGTTCATAACCTTGTTGCTTGATAACCGTACGCTCATCCTGACGAGCGCCAAAATACACCACGAACTTATGGCCTTTAGCGATAATTTGCTGAGTCATCTGTCGTGCGGCTTCAAAGTTGTTAAAACCTACGGCCAAATCGATACAGGGCGAGGAGCAATCCATTAGCTCAATAACCGGAATACCCGCGACTTCAATCATTTTCAATGTCCGAGCCGTATGGTGGCGTTCGGAGAGGATCAAACCATCAATATTGTAGGAGAGTAGTGAAGTCAGCCGCTGCTCTTCACGCTCTTTCTGATAACCGTAATGCGCCAGCATTGTCTGATAGCCATGGGCATCAGTCACACTCTCGATACCGCGCAGCACCTCGGCAAAAACCTGATTGGTTAACGATGGGAGCAATACGCCAATAGCATGGCTCGTTGCATTAGAGAGGATGTCAGGGGCACGATTAGGAATATAACCAAGTTCATCTAGTGCCAGCGCAATTTTTTCCTGTAAAACCGCAGAAACTTGCTGTGGATTACGCAAATAGCGGCTGACCGTCATTTTAGTGACCCCAACCATATCAGCAACATCTTGTAGCACTGGCCTTTTTTTCTTCATTATCAATGAACTGAGGCTGAGTAAATGATGCGCTATTCTAGCAAAAAAAAGGGTATTACGCGACGCGCATACCCTTGTTTAGTTAACTTAAACAGGTGGCAAATCAAACAATAGGATTTCACTGTCTTCATCGGCATGAATAGAAAGTGCAGCTTCATCCCAGATAGCAAAGGCATCACTGGTACTTGCACGATGGCCATTGATGGACACGTTACCGCGCACGACCTGTATCCAGATGCGGCGCTCTGCCTGAATCTGATAAATGGACTGCTCTTCACGTTTCAACGCCCAGCGCCATAATGTCATGTCTTGGAACACTTTCAGCGAACCATCACGAGCATCTGGGGATAGCACCAGTTGCCGTCCTTGCGGGATATCAAACATCTGCTGCTCATAGCGAGGTTCTAAGCCAGTTTTATTCGGGATAATCCAAATCTGGTACAGATGCAACGGTTGGTCGTCTCGGCCATTATATTCTGAATGACGGATACCCGTACCCGCACTCATTATCTGGAATTCACCAGCATGAATCTGTTCTTTGTTACCCATGCTGTCTTGGTGTTCAACAGTACCAGACAACACATAAGTTAGAATTTCCATATCCTTATGTGGATGAGTTCCAAAACCCTGGCCGGCATCGATAACATCTTCGTTAATCACTCGCAGTGCTGAAAAACCCATAAATTCTGGATCATAGTAATCGGCGAATGAGAAGGTATGCCAGCTATCCAGCCAACCGTGATTAGCATGGCCACGTTCTTCTGCTTTGCGTAAATAAATCATGTTCAGTTCTCCTCAACGTTTTCTTTAGTCTAGATGTCGCTGGAGAATATGAAAGCGCAAAAAACTCACGCCTCTGTTCAAAAAATTCGACTGACTCATTAGTTAATAGACAAATGATTTGAATTTAAAGTCGTTAGAGAGAAAACCTGACCAACAGGGAAGCAAAGTGAGGGTTAACCAAGATAGGTAACAAAAAAATAAGCAAAAAAAAAGCCAGCACCCGGCTGGCTAAGTAAACACTGGAAGCAATGTGAGCAATGTCGTGCCTTCATAATGTGAACATCTACACTTTGATGGTCTCACCGGAAAGCACGACAATGATAATCATTATCACTCTCACTTGTAAAGTGTTTTTTTTCACCACTCGCAATATTCTTGACTCAGAGGGATAAATCGATATTTTATTAGGTAATTCAAACAGTAAGAGTAAGGGTATCTTTATGAAAAATGTCCAGATCCGCCATGTGGAAACCGCTGACTATCCGGCCTTACAGCAGTTATTTTCTCATCCGCAGGTATATCGCGACACATTACAGCTACCCCTACCATCTCAAGAGATGTGGGCCAAAAGAATTAAAGAACTGCCAGCAGGTATGCATAATCTGGTTGCATGTATTGATGAGAAAATCGTTGGCCAGCTCACTGTTGAAGCAAATCAACGCGCTCGCCGCCGCCATGTCGCCACTTTCGGCATTGCAGTGGATGCACATTGCTGTGGCAACGGTGTCGGCAGTGCGCTGATGGCAACAATGATAGATTTATGCGATAACTGGCTGAATATACAGCGTATTGAGTTGACTGTTTTTGTCGATAACGCCGCAGCAATCGCCCTGTATCATAAATTTGGATTTGAAATTGAAGGCACTAGCCCACGATTCGCTTTCCGAGACGGCCAGTTTGTTGATGCGTATCATATGGGTCGAGTCAAAATATCAGGCTAACCTGCAAGGGATGACATTACTATGTTATCCCTTGCAGCTTAAAGGGGCCGAACAGAGCGCTAAATACCCGCCGTTTCTTTAATATAGTGGCGAGCTTTTACTGCATATTCAAATGGGTTAGCAATAGCTGGGTCTTGTTCTGCTTCGACCACCATCCATCCTTGATAGCCTTTTTCATCCAGTAACTTGAACACTGGTCGGAAGTCGATAACACCATCACCGGGAACAGTAAACGTCCCCTTTTTCACACCATCAAGGAAGCTGAGTTTTTTCGCTTTAACTTCTGCGACCACCTCATCACGGACATCTTTAAGATGGACATGATTAATACGCGGTAAGTATTTCTCCAGAATAGCTAACATTGCCTGCTGACTGCCCTCAGAATAATAGGCGTGGCCGGTATCAAAAAGCAGATAAACATCATCATTAACCATACTCATATAACGATCAATTTCTTCGCTAGTTTGAATCCCTGTTCCCATATGGTGGTGCAAGCATACCTGCATCCCTTTTGTGGCAGCAATTTTGGCTAACTCGTTATAACCATCGGCGACACGCTGCCATTCAATATCAGTAAAATAAGGTTTCTCTTCAAAGACCGCTTTTGTTGTTCCCTGAATACTTTTACTTTGCTCTGAACAACCAATGACTTTTGCTCCCATTTCATGGAGGAAATTCATATGATTAATAAATTCATCAATCGTTTTTGCGCGCTGATCATCGGCAAAAAAAGTACTGAACCAAGCATTACAAATCTGTATGCCACGTAGTTCAAGCATCGGCTTTAGTATTTTAGGGTCTCGTGGATATTTGCTGCCGACTTCACTACCGGTAAAACCAGCCAATGCCATTTCACTAATACATTGTTGGAAAGTATTTTCTTTACCTAAATCTGGCATATCGTCATTTGTCCAACCAATAGGAGCGATTGCCAACTTCACACGATCTTTATTCATAATAAACCTCTGCGATACATCTAATTTATACAGATGAATACAATTAAAAGGTGATTAATTGCCCGTCCTTTAATACAAAAATAATCTTGGCTTGAAAAACATATTTAAAATAGCGATAAAAATCAGATAACTATGCAGATTTACTTACCCAATAATTCACGTTCAATACGCTCACGGGTAGCAACAGCCTGATGCACCATTTTTTCTGGATAGCCAAAAAGAGAAGTTGCAATAATTGATTCACCACCCACTTTAAATGAGCGGCTGGCAAAATCCATATCGCGTAATGTTTGGAACAGAGTAGAGAAATCAACCTCCCCTTCACCAATCCCCACATGCTGATGAATAACAGCATCAACGCCAGGTGGGTTCACAATATAACGACAATGTTTGGTGTGATTCATGGTATCGGCGATTAATACATGTGAAAGGTCATCACCAGCATATTTCAGCATACTGGCCACATCTCCCTTACCTTTATCGTAGAAAAAAGTGTGGGGTACGCTATAGAGATATTTCACATTATCGCTGCGCAGTGATTTCACTAAATCGACAGTTTCATTATTCTCTTCGCAAAAATCCCATGGATGAGATTGAATTTCTATCCTAATACCTTCGCGTTCAATAATTGGTAACAACTCTTCCATTGAGCGATACCACATTTCCTCACAAACCTCAGGCTCGTTTGGATCACCAGACAGTTCGGTGTTAATAACGGATACACCCATTTCAACTGCAATCTCAATCATTCTCTTCCAGTTGGTCACTGCTGCTTGCCGCCGAGCTTCAAGTGGCCCCGCCCAGCGATATACCACAATGAAAGAGGATATTTCGACCCCAGTTTCTTTTAGTGCTTTCTTATATTCTGCAACCACTTCACGACCCGCTTTCGGGTGCTTATAAAACGGATTAAGCTGCGGATGTGGTGACTGCTCAATATAGTTGTATCCCCAATCCGCCACTTGGCGAACCATATTAGTGATACCAAGGTCTTTAATGACATCAACATCAAATGCAATCTTCATAGTGCTCCCGGTTTCACGTGAGATACGGGGAAAGTTCGAGACAAGCCCTATTCGTAACAAAATAGGGCGATGCGACAGCTCGACGGATGACGCACAGAAAATAGAATCTGATATTACTTGCTATAAAAGGATGGTCGTTGTGGCAAGCTAACTGGAACAATCGCACCACTTTCCTGCGCCGCAATGCAGGCATCGGCAGTCACCGCAGCAGCAAAGCCATCCCAAGCAGAAGGCCCTGTGAGTTTTTCAGCTAGAACATCATTGATAAAGGCTTGTAATTCGATATCGTAGGCGTCGATAAAACGATCCTTCCAATCGATGAGGATTTCATGTGATAGACGTGCTTCACTGCGCAGGAGTACTGAAGATGGCTCGGGTAATTTTGCTATGCCGATATCACCTACAACCTCGCATTGAATATCATAGCCGTATTGGCAATTCACAAAAATCTCTACATCAATACGTGTCCCTTTTGCCGTTTCAAATAACACAACTTGTGGGTCTCTCAAGTGCGCTTTGGCATGTTTAGCTTTGCGCGGGAAAACAACTTGGACAGAAACATAGTCATCATCCAGCAACCAACGCAATACATCAATTTCATGGATTAAGGTGTCAGTGATAGCCATACTCGTGGTGTAGTTATCCCCAACTCTTGGGTTTCTGTGAGCGCAATGCAGCATTAATGGTTCGCCAATCTTTCCACTAGTAATCACATCTTTTAATGCACGGTAACCTTGATCATAAGGGCGCATAAATCCAACTTGAACCAAGCGTTTACCTTGTGCCGCTTCTGCTTCTACAATGCGCTTACAACCCTCAGCAGTCACAGCTAATGGCTTTTCACAAAAAACGTATTTACCCGCAGCAATGGCCGCCAAAACAAACTCTTCATGGCTCGGCCCCCAAGAGGTGACTAATACTGCATCCACCTCTTTGGCATTTATGACTTCATAACCATCAGTGTAAATATTTGCTTCGATACCAAGGTCGCGAATAACTTTGGTAGCATGTTCACGGTTAATATCGGTTACAGCAACCACGCGGCTACCCTGCAAGACTTTGCTACAACGGCGAATATGATCCTGACCAATCGCGCCCGTTCCGATAACACCAATATTTAACGACATATTATTTTCCTCATGAAGTTTCAGTTTGCAGGTAATACCTGCTCGTTTTACGACTTCACATCTAGATCAAATACAATTAGCGTTAGTAATCACGGGCTTTGGCAATGTTTTGCTCTAATACCCGAACCACTGCGTCCGTCCTTTCATTCTCAGAAACCTGAGCAACCCCGACCCGCCACCAGCTCAGGTACTTATGCACCATGGTTTTCGGCAGGACTTTTATGTCGATTAGGGTTGAAATCGTCTGCAAACGGGCATCGGCCAATGCATCGATAAGTTGCTGTTCAGTGGAAACACGATATGTTTTACAACCATAGGCGGCTGCCAACATAGCAAAGTCTACCGGGACAAAATCACCATCTAATTGGCCAGTTTCTGGGTTACGGAAACGGAACTCAGTGGCATAACTGTCCATGCCATGTTCCATTTGGAGATTGTTGATACAGCCATTGGTCATATTGTCGAATAATACGACATTAATCTTGCAGCGCTCTTGAATGGACGTAACCAGCTCAGAATGCAGCATCATAAAGGCACCATCACCGACTAACGAATAGACTTCACGGCTAGGCTCTGCCAGCTTCACACCTAATGCAGCACTAACTTCATAACCCATGCACGAATAGCCGTACTCAACGTGATAGCCATTACTCCCTTTTGTGCGCCAAACTCTCTGTAAATCTCCTGGTAAGCTGCCTGCAGCTGCAACAATGACGGCATCTTGAGGTAATTGATTATTGAGCACGCCAAGCACTTGGCTTTGTGTCAAGAAAGAGCCTGTTTTATTGATGAATTCAGCAAACACTTTCTCGCGGTCTAAATGGTCATTAATTTCAGGGATGAAATCATCAGCATGATATTCCACCTGATAAACTCGTTGAGTCTCAGCGAGTTGTTCAGCCCGCATTCGGGCTATTTCACCGCCCCAGCCCGCATGATAGCCAGTATTACCCAGTTGTTGATGCAATGCTGATAATGCTTCACGCGCATCAGCCAGCAATTGCAAGCCGTCTAATTTACCAGCATCAAAAGCGCTGACATTAATATTCAGAAATGCAACATCCGGGTTCTGGAATAACCACTTAGACGACGTAGTAAAATCGGTGTAACGCGTGCCGACACCAATCACCAAGTCAGCCTGTTTTGCCAAGGTGTTAGCCGCCAGACACCCCGTTTCGCCAATGCCACCGAGATTAAGTTCATGTTCAGAGCTAATCGTACCTTTGCCCGCTTGTGTTTCTACCCACGGTAAACCAAAACATTCAGCAAATCGCTGTAACGCCTGACCGGCTTGTGAGTATTTTACTCCACCACCACACACCAGAATGGGCCTACGTTTTGAAGTAATCAAAGCGATGGCATCCGCAAGCATTACAGCACTGGCGGGGCGTCTATCAAGATGATGGATGCGCTTATTGAAAAAATAATCAGGATAATCATAGGCTTCAGCCTGAACATCTTGTGGTAAACACAGCGTCACCGCTCCTGTTTCAGCAGGATCTGTCAGTACCCGCATCGCATTAATACAAGCACTCATTAGTTGCTCTGGCCGCGTAATACGATCCCAATATTTACTGACCGGTTTGAATGCATCATTAGTGCTAATACTCAGATCATGAGATTGTTCAATCTGTTGCAGCACAGGATCTGGCTGGCGTGATGCAAATACATCACCAGGAAGTAAGAGTAACGGGATTCGGTTAGCTGTTGCAGTCGCGGCAGCGGTAACCATATTGGCACTACCTGGCCCGACAGATGATGTACAAGCATAGATTTGCTGGCGCAGCTTTTGTTTAGCGAAACCGGTAGCAGCATGGGCCATTCCTTGTTCATTTCGCCCCTGATGAACCACTAATTCACCACAATCTTGTTCCAGAGCCTGCCCAACCCCGAGTACGTTACCATGGCCAAAAATAGCAAAAATACCTTTGATAAATTTGATTTCCTGACCATCAACCAGCAGGAATTGATTGTCCAAAAACCGGACTAATGCCTGTGCCGTGGTTAGCCGAATCTTATTCATTTATCCATCCTTTGCTTTATTTGCGCGACCATGGTGGCTGAGATACTTCCAGCCTCTGGGGATACGTCTGCCGAAGAGAAGAAGCTGACTTGATGACTTCCACTATGTTGACGGCTGTTAAGTGAAACATAGCAGGGATTATAAACAAATATTTTTTTCATAAAATAACATTACAGAAGAAACATTTCATTCTGCGATGAGGATCAAATAATCAGGTAAACATTGAAACTATAAAGCCGACGTTTGTTACTCTCTGACGGCATCAATTAAAATCAATAAGGTATAGTCATAATCAATTGATAATATTATATATATATGACTTATTATCACGAATATACCTACCTCTAAAAGCCACCAACAGTTAGCCCAGTTCATTAATGTAAGTCTCATTTAGAGCCGTGATATCAGGCTTTTAGCCATGTCACATAACCGGGAAATAAATTTCATTTAATATTGAATTTGAAATATTTATTCCTCATACTGATTTCAGAAACGTGATTACAGCGGTCATTGTCGGGGTTTGCATTAATACAGAAGGAAATGGGGATGGGTACACAACACAAAGTGCTGGATGTCATATGTATCGGGCGAATTGCCGTCGATTTTTATGGGCAACAGATTGGTTCCCGGCTGGAAGATACCAGTACATTCGCCAAATATTTGGGCGGTTCGTCGGGTAATGTTGCTTATGGAACGGCGATTCAAGGCTTGAAGTCAGGGATGTTGGCACGTGTGGGTGATGAGCATATGGGCCGTTTCCTACGTGAAGAATTACAACGTGTTGGGGCTGATACCCGTTTCCTTATTACTGATAAACAACGCCTGACTGCTTTGGTGATTCTGGGTATTAAAGATCAAGAGACTTTCCCACTGATCTTTTACCGTGAAAACTGTGCGGATATGGCACTGACACCGGACGATATTAACGAATCCTATATCGCGTCATCACGCGCACTGGCTATCACTGGCACCCATCTTTCTCACCCGAATACACGCGCAGCGGTACTCAAAGCATTGGAATATGCACATAAGCATGGTTTACGAACAGCTCTGGATATCGATTACCGCCCAGTATTATGGGGCTTAACCTCCCTTGGTGACGGTGAAACACGTTTCATTGAATCAGAAAAAGTCACTCAGGAATTGCAGGAGGTTCTGCATCATTTCAATTTAATTGTTGGTACCGAAGAAGAATTCCATATTGCCGGAGGCAGTACAGACACACTAAAGGCCTTACAGAATGTGCGCAAAGCAACACAGGCAACACTCGTCTGCAAGCGCGGAGCGCAAGGCTGCTCAGTATTTGAAGGAGAAATCCCCAGCAGTTGGGAGTTAGTCAAATTGCATTCCGGTGTGCGTGTTGAGGTTCTCAATGTCTTGGGGGCGGGTGATGCATTTATGTCTGGCCTGCTGCGCGGTTACCTTAATGATGAAAGCTGGGAACAAGCCTGCCGCTACGCCAATGCTTGTGGCGCACTGGTTGTTTCGCGACATGGCTGTGCACCGGCCATGCCAACCAAGATTGAATTAGATGATTATCTCTGTCGTGAAAATTGGGTCCCACGCCCTGACCGTGATGATCGACTCAACCATTTGCATCGAGTGACCACTCGCAAACAACAGTGGCCAGAACTTTGTGTGTTTGCTTTTGATCACCGTAAACAACTCGCTGACATGGCTCGTGACGCAGGTGTGAGCGAGGACAGAATCCCTAAACTTAAAACATTACTGCTGCAAGCAGCACAGCAGGCCGCCCAAGAGTCTGGGCTGGAACATAAAAGTGGCATCCTGGCAGATACGACTTATGGTCAGGAAGCACTCAATGCTATTACGGGCCAAGGGTGGTGGATAGGCCGACCAATTGAACTGCCAAGCTCAAGGCCATTACGGCTCGAACATGGCAATATTGGTTCCCAACTTATTGATTGGCCGCTAGAACATGTTGTGAAATGTTTGGTTTTTTATCACCCCAAAGACAGTGCAGAGCTGCGCCAACAGCAAGATGAACTCATTCTTGATGTTTACCATGCTTGCTGTAAATCAGGGCATGAATTGCTGTTGGAAGTGATTTTACCTGAAGATAATAAAGATAAAGATGAACGCTATTATATTGAAACTATGGCACATTTTTATCAGCTAGGTATTCAACCAGACTGGTGGAAGCTACCACCTCTCAGTGCTGAAAACTGGCAACAGGTAGGGCAGTTAATTGAAACTCAAGACCCTTATTGCCGAGGTGTGTTAATTCTTGGCTTAGACTCTCCAGAAGCAATATTAAAAGCAGGTTTTGCCGCAGCAGCACAGGCCCCGTGGGTTAAAGGTTTTGCCGTTGGCAGAACTATCTTTGGGCAGGCATCCCGCCATTGGCTACAAGGCGAGTTGGATGATGCCGAGCTTATCTCACAAGTGAAACAAAATTATCAAACACTAATAAGTTATTGGCGGGACTATCGCCCCGTTCTCTGAGCTTGAAATTACTATAATGGCGCTAACGTGGGGACACGCTAGCGCCATTATGCTGCTATCTGCGCTGTTCATTCCGTATTAACCTGAAAAAACCCTGATTTTTGTCAAACTTCATAAACTAATGTCTTTAGGTTACAAGCATTTCCTTTAATATGCCTTTGTGGACTGATTCAAGTCGCAATGAAATAAAAGCAAATGCCAATATCAGTAAATGAAATTTTCCAACCACCTGTTAGAATATCTGACAGACATACCCAAAGAACTTGAAATCGCAGGTCAGTTGCAAGCGGTACATCCCTACAAGCTTACCTCGGTAGGAAATTTGGATGATTGAACTTAGTAGACAACCCTGCAACTTCAAGTACGAAGGGGATAACCTTGAATTTTCCTCTGCCGTGGGCCGAATGGATGAATAACCCAACTCAACTTTCATTGTTACAAGACCAAATTCGTCATCGTTATGAGACATTAAGCAAGCGTTTAAAACAGGTTGCTCGTTATATCTTAGATAACAGTAATAGCATTGCATTTGATACGGTTGCATCTATTGCAGCACAAGCCAGCGTACCACCTTCAACCTTAATTCGGTTTGCAAATGCCTTTGGTTTCAGTGGGTTTAATGAAATGAAACAGGTATTCCGTCAGCATCTGATGGAAGAAACTGTGAACTATACTGAGCGTGCGCGGCTATTCCGTCAAACATCGACCGATGGCAACACTGCGCCAGAAAAACCGGCTGAAATATTGAATGTATTTACGATGGTAAATGCACAAGCACTGCAACAACTAGCAGTACAAACCAGTGCCGAGCAATTAGATAGAGCAGTTGAGTTGTTGAATAACGCTGAAAATATCTATGTGATTGGTCTACGCCGCTCTTTCAGTGTGGCATCCTATTTGACCTATGCATTGCGTCACCTGGAACGGCGCGCTTTCTTGATTGATGGGCTAGGAGGAATGTTCGCTGAACAATTAAGCATGGTGAAACCTAAAGATGTGGTTATTGCCATAAGCTACTCACCTTATGCCCAAGAAGCATTAGAGCTGGTAGAATTAGGTGCAAAAAGTGGCGCACAACAAATTGCCATTACAGACAGCCAAGTCAGCCCATTAGCAGCATTTAGCGATGTCTGTTTTGTGGTGCGAGAAGCGCAGGTCGACGGGTTCCGCTCACAGGTTGCATCCATGTGCCTGGCACAAACACTGGCGGTTTCATTAGCACTGAATAACGCAAAAGAGTAAATCAGTAGAGAGGTTATCTGGGACGTCTGTTTATACCCCAAAGATCCGCAGAATGGGTAGGATCTCGCCTACCCATTTAATTTATGATCTGGCCAATCCTTGCAAAGGAATAGTCTATTTCTTATTTACTGGATATTGATCACCATTGATCCAAGCATGATCCTTTTCCCAAGTAAATTTCCATAGCCGCACCGGTCCAGCCATAACATTCAAATAATAACTATCATAACCTGCCAATGTAGCCACAGGGTGGTAACCCTTTGGTACTTTCACCACATCACGGTTATAAACTGGCATACATTCATCCAATGAGCGATCGTCGGTATACACACGCTGCATGCAAAAACCTTGCTCTGGATTCAACCGGTGATAATAGGTTTCTTCCAGATAAGTTTCATCGGTGGCATTTTCCTGATCATGTTTGTGGCTTGGGTATGAGCTAGTATTTCCTTCATCAGTATAAACTTCAACCACCAGCAAACTGTCCGCAGGCTCATTATCAGGCAGAATATTATGTACTAAGCGCTGGTTACGGCCCTTACCTCGCCGCTCCACACCCACATCTGCTGGAGTTATGAGACGGGAAGGTAAATGACCATGGCTAGGAGCGCGACAAACAGCCAACTCTATATCAGTCTCAGCTACAATTTTTACATGGTCATGATGTGGTACATAAACAGAATAAGGTGGTATTCGTTCAAACGGACTCATGCGTTTGCCAATATGTGGATACTCAGCACGCTGTGTTGAAACTGAAGCAATCCCTGCAACTAATACCAGACAGAGTTCATTATCAGCACTGTCCAGATCCAGCTTTTTTCCAGCGGCAAGGTGGTAGACATCAAATCCAACAAAACGCCAGCCTGCATTCTCTGGTGAAATATGTTGAATACGCCCATTCGCATCTGGTGCCTGACATTTGGCAAGCAGTGAAGACATGATGATTCTCCTGTTAACAACATGAAATAGCTCGAACAAACACCTTATAGTCGCATTAACCCAGCGTCGGCATGCTGTATTCTGAAACTGTTTGCTGGCCCGTTGGCCAGCGGGCGGTGGTTGTCTTCATGCGCGTGTAAAAACGCACGCCATCTGTGCCGTGGACATTTAATGCACCGAATACAGACCGCTTCCAACCGCCAAAACTATGAAATGCCATCGGGACTGGAACCGGAACATTCACACCAACCATCCCGGCCTGAACTTCATGAACAAACTGCCGGGCAAAGTGACCGCTACTGGTGAAAATGGCACTCCCGTTACCAAATTCATGACTATTGACAGTACTAATGGCTGTTTGATAATCAGGAACTCTGACGATACCTAACACCGGCCCAAAGATCTCTTCTTGATAAATCTTCATCTCCGGAGTGACATGGTCAAACAACGTGCCGCCTACATAGTATCCTTGCTCATGACCAGCGACTTTATAATTACGACCATCTGTGATTAACGTCGCACCTTCTTTAACACCTTGATCAATATACCCAAGGACTTTTTTCTGATGGGCGGCTGAAATTAATGGCCCCATTTCATTTTCTTCCCCACCTTGCTGCAAGCCAGGGCCGACACGTAAGCGAGCAATAAGTGGTTTGAGTTTTTCAATTAATTTATCTGCGGTGCTATCACCAACAACAACCGCGATTGGCAGAGCCATACAGCGTTCACCTGCGGAGCCAAATGCCCCCCCCATCAATGCATTTACAGTCGCATCGAGATCAGCATCTGGCATAATAATTGCCTGGTTTTTAGCCGCACCAAAGGCTTGAACTCGCTTACCATGAGCACTGGCGGTGGTATAAATATGCTCGGCAACGGTAGAGGACCCAACAAAACTCACGGCTTGAATTCGTGGGTCAGTACAAAGTTGAGCCGCGCTTTCATTTGAGCAGTGAACAACATTGAACACACCATCAGGTAGACCAGCTTCAGTCAGTAACTCAGCCAGACGTACTGAAGCTGAAGGGTCCAATGCTGGCGGCTTCAAAATGAAAGTATTGCCACAGGTTAATGCGACTGGAAACATCCACATCGGCACCATAGCAGGGAAGTTAAATGGCGTGATCCCCGCAACGACACCCAAAGGTTGCATCATTGAAAAGCTATCAACCCCGGTGCCAACATCTGCGGAATACTCACCTTTCAATAAGTGCGGGATACCGCAGGCAAACTCAACCACCTCCAACCCACGGGTAATTTCACCCAAGGCGTCGGAATAAACTTTACCGTGCTCACGAACAATTAATTCCGCCAGTTCATCGCGGTGCTGTTCAATAAGTGCTTTGAAATTGAACATAATACGGGCGCGACGCAAAGGGGTTGTCCGTGACCAATCAGCGAAGGCCTCATGAGCAACTCCGATAGCCTGATGCACTTCCTCAGCCGTACTTTGCGTTACCTGGCCTTCAACCAGACCAGTGGCTGGATTATGAATATCGGCAGTCTGGTGGCTGGAGCTCAGACAGTTTTTCCCGCCAATAAAGTTACTCACAATTTTCATGCTTCACCCTCTTTTTAACAGCGGCTATCGCAAGGGTCATTAAAAATGGCTAGTGCCAGACACCTAACGGACCATGCGCTCAATCAGTAAAGGCTATCTTGTGGTAGAGCCAAGATAGCCCGCAAGGCGACCAGCCGCCAGAAAGGCGAAAAACCAGCCGATATGCAGACTCTATTCTATTGAAAAAAAAGTTTCAAATAACTTTCTTTAGAAATTTTATTTTGTGCGATGTATCGCAAGTTCCTGTAAGGTGCCAGCAAGGCGACCAAAATATTCAGAACGCTTACGCATTACACCCATCCAACTGCATTTTCTAGATTTTCCATCCTAAATAAACTGCTAAAGTAAAAAATATAAGTGTCGCCACTCAGATTCCTGTCGCCTTAGATCGCCTTTGCAAGGGTTTTTATTACTCGATATTTGAGCTGAATCGAAAAATTAATATTTCGTTATTTAATAAAAATGAAATGAATGTTCTTATTCAATCAAGTATGCACGTTACTTCAATCCAACTCTTGCTCCTGCTTATTCCTCACAACAGGTCAATGCAGCAGGCTGGCGACAAAGGACACTAAACGGAGTTTTTATGGCATATCAACAGAAAAGGAATACCGGCTATGTGTTACGGATCTGCGGCATCGCCGCTCTCGGTGGCATCTTGTTCGGCTACGACACCGCTGTCATCTCCGGTGCGATAGATTCACTGAAAAGTTACTTTCACCTCAGTCCGGCAGAAACGGGCTGGGCAGTATCCAATGTGGTTATCGGTTGTATCATCGGGGCTTTTATCTCTGGCCCAATTGCTGGCCGTTGGGGGCGCAAAAAAGCCCTAATGTTGGCTGCAGCACTCTTTACCATCTCTGCTATTGGTGCCGCGCTGGCAACAACTTTCACTGTATTTGTTATCTATCGAATTATCGGTGGATTGGCTGTTGGATTGGCCTCGACGGTTTCGCCAATGTATATGTCTGAGGTTTCACCTAAAAATATGCGTGGGCGAGCACTGAGCATGCAGCAATTTGCCATTGTATTCGGCCAGATCGTGATTTTTTACGTTAACTATAAAATTGCCAGCCAAGCAACCGAACTATGGCTTATTGAATATGGTTGGCGTTGGATGATTGGCTCAGCTGTTATTCCCTGCGCACTATTTTGTATCTTTGTTTTCTTTATCCCTGAATCACCGCGTTGGTGTGTCATGGTCGGTCGAGAGGAACAGGCACTTGCCATGCTCACCAAGGTGTCCAATGCCAATCATGCCCAGAATGTACTGAACGAGATAAAAGAATCACTGGCACAAGATAGGCAACAACATAAGAACCGGTTGAACTATGGCGATTACAGAGTTCGCTTCATTATTTTTGTCGGCTGCATGTTGGCGATGCTGCAACAAGTGACCGGCGTTAACGTCATGATGTACTACGCTCCTGTCGTACTGAAAGTCGTCACCGGTAATATGCAAGAGGCATTATTCCAAACTATCTGGCTCGGTGTGCTTCAACTGGTCGGTTCTGTTATCGGTGCAATACTGATGGATCGCATGGGGCGCTTACCACTGATGCGTTTTGGGACTATCGGTACCATCCTTGGGTTACTGATAACCTCCTTCGCGCTCTACAACCAATCAACCGGATATCTGGCGCTATTTGGCATGCTGTTCTTTATGATTTTCTATGCACTCTCTTGGGGGGTCGGGACTTGGGTACTGATTTCTGAAATATTCCCCAACCGTATGCGGGCGCAGGGCATGAGTATTGCCGTTGGTTGTATGTGGGTCGCCAACTTCGCTGTTTCACAAAGCTTCCCGATGATGAATGACCAGCCTTACCTTTCATCTCAATTCCACGGTGCCTTCCCAATGTGGATTTTCGCTATTTGCTGCTTGTTTAGCTATTGGTTTATCTGCCGCTTTGTTCCTGAAACCAAAGGTGTGGCATTGGAGCATATGGAAGAGGCCATGCTGGCAAAAAGAGCAAAACAACCCTTACCCACAGCTATGCCGGTAACCCCCGGCAGGAGCAAATAACATGTCTATTGCCCAAAATCGTTTCTGCATTAATCGCAAAATCGCTCCCAATTTAAGTATTGAAAACTTCTTTCGTCTGGTTAAAAAGTGCGGATTAAATAAGGTAGAACTCCGCAATGACATGGCGAGTGGAAAGGTAACTGATGAGTTGACCACTGCACAACTTAATGCTCTGGCCGGTGAATACGAAATTGAAATTGTCACTATCAACGCACTGCAATATTTCAATTTGCCTGAGTACAGTTCTGCACTGCAGCAAGAAGCAGAAAACATGCTGAAACTGGCGCAAGCAATTCACTGCCAAGGGATTATTTTGTGTCCAAACTGTAGTGCCAGTGACCGGCGCTCAGTCGAGCAAAAAGAGCAAGACACGCTGAATGCGTTGTTGCTGCTCGCACCACTGTTTAAAAAATATCAGGTGACCGGACTGGTGGAACCTTTGGGTTTTGGTATCAGTTCATTACGTTCTCATCTGCTCACGCAATCGATCATTCGCAAGTCAGCCGCCCCTTACAAAATGGTGTTAGATACCTTCCACTACTATCTGAGTGATATTGCTCAAGCCGAGTTTGATGCGCATATCGATGTTAACACCATTGGTTTAGTACATCTTTCTGGTGTTGAAGAAACCCGTTTAAAATCTACACTGACGGATGAAGATCGCATCATGCTAAGTGAGCAAGATAAACTTAACAGTAAGCAGCAAGTTATGAATCTTGAGCGGCTGGGTTATCAAGGAATATATGCCTTCGAACCCTTTTCTTCACAGTTGAATACCTGGTCAGAAGCCGATATTGAAAGAGAGGTACGCAAGAGTATTGCTTATCTACAAAATGAATAGGTCGCCCTAATAGGTACAATTTAGCGCTTTATATTGGAATTTAAAATGTGTCATCGGGATACCTACTGACTCAGGCATCCCGAAATCGGCTGGATAACATGTCTATTTTCGCCGTTCCTTACCCTCTCACAGACTATTGAGTTCGTCGACCACACCCTCTAACAACCAGACTCGCGATACCAGAGAAAGTAATCAGAGCAACGACCCCCGTCCATCCCATTTTTTCCAACATCAGGCTACCTAAAGCAGAGCCAACAGCCATCCCAACAAATACACCGGTAAATAATAATGCATTGAGTCGACTACGAGCGGCAGGTTCCAAGCCATAAATAATGGTTTGATGTGCTACCAATGTGGCTTGAACCCCAAAATCAAAACCAATTGCACTAACAACAATAAGCCCTATTTGAAGTTGGAACGGTAACAAAGGTAAAAGAAACAGAGAAGCAAATGACAGTGTTGCCAGACCTGCACCAATCAGCGTCACGACTTGTGGCCCACGGCGATCTGCCAGTGTTCCCGCTAATGGTGCAGCTAGGGCACCCGCAGCACCCGCAAGACCAAATGCCCCCGCCACAGCACTGCCCAGATGATAAGTATCCTGTAACATCACAGCCAGAGTTGACCAGAAAGCACTAAACCCTACAGATAATAATCCCTGTGATAACGCAGCTCGACGTAACTCTTTAAACTGAAGCCATAGATGACTCATTGAAGCGAACAATGCGGGATAACTCAGTGTCGAGGTCGCAGGAACTCGTGGCAAGCGGCGCCATATCACAAGAGTGATTAAAATAACGGACAGCGCAGCCCCGATATACAGTGATCGCCAACCGAAGTATTCAGCAACAAATCCACTTAATACTCGTGACAGCAAAATTCCCAGCAGTAAACCCGTCATCACCGTTCCGACCGTTTTTCCCCTTTGTGCTGCTGAAGCCAACGTAGCAGAAGCCGGAACAATGTCCTGAGCCATCGTTGCCGAAATACCAATAACAAAGCTGGTGACTAATAGGCCACTCATACCCGGAACAAAACCGCTAAACAGCAATGCTGCTGTCAGCAAAATACCTTTCAATAGAATGATAATTCGGCGGTCATGACGATCACCCAGTGGAGCAAGTAATAATATGCCCAACGCATAACCAATTTGGGTCAGTGTCGGTATCATACCTACCGCGCCAACACGGGCATGCAAATCAGAACCCATGACACCCAGCAGCGGCTGGCTGTAATAAATTGATGCGACGCTAAGACCTGCACCGGTTGCCAACATCAGAACTGTTCGACCTGTAAGGGCCTGTTCAGGACTTGCGGTGTGGGTTGATGTGGATTGGATGACTGACATGATGGCTACCTGTAATGATATTGAGGCTGTATTTTTACGCGCTCGGATGCATCTTGGTAGTCGCACAGAGAGTAAAACTGTTATACGCTTGACGTATGAAAGAATCTAATTTAGCAAGCATTGATCGTATAGAATTAATGCAAACATTTATTCGTATCGTTGAGGCGGGGAGCTTATCCGCAGCAGCCATTCGTCTGGGAACAAGCCAACCAACCATTAGCCGCCGGTTACAAACACTGGAGCGTCTGCTTGGTTTGAAATTATTGCAACGTACCACGCATATTATGAAATTGACGGATGATGGCGAACGTTGCTTTGCCCATGCCAAAGAATTGGTTAAGAGCTGGGATGCAATGGCGGATGATTTGCGTAGTGCAACAGATGAACCTAGAGGGTTGCTGCGGGTGTTGGTTCCGCATGCTTTCGGGCAAGACCAGTTAATCCAACCACTTAAGGACTATCTGTATCGCTACCCAAAAATGTCAGTTGAGTGGATGCTAAACGATCGCCGCCCAGATTTTATTGCTGAAGGTATTGATTGTGCCATTCAAGTCGGTGCAGTAACCGACCCTTCGGTAGTTGCTATCCTGCTAGCTGAAGTACCACGTATCGTGGTCGCTGCACCTGAGTTATTAGGCAATCACCCCTTGCCCACTCACCCTGAGCAATTACAAAATTTTCGCTGGATTGCATTAAATTCGTTCTACCGCAATGAAGTTGTTCTGAGCCATAAAACGAACGGTGAGATTCAGCGTTTTTCAATTGAGCCGCAATTGAGTACTGACAGCCTGTATGCGTTACGCAACGCCGCATTGGCGGGGGTAGGTGCGGGAATTGCCTCAACATGGGTAATAAGCGATGACCTTACCCAAGGGCGATTAGTTCATCTGGCGCCAAACTGGCACGGGTTACCTTTACCCATCTATTTAGTTTATCCACACGCCAGTTTTTATCCTGCCAGATTACGCGCATTCCTCGATATTATGCGTCAAGCCATGCCAAGTTTGGCGGGAACACAACTTCCAAGTAAGAAATCCAAAGATATTGTAAAGTAGCAGGGCAATCAAATAAATCAGGGAGCTAAATGCCCCCTGATAAGATGACGATAAAAATACAATGGTATTTAAGATACAAAAAAATAAATATTAGCTAACGATGCTGTCCACTTTCTCAGCAAAGTCTTTCATACAATCGGCCATATATTGCTGAGTGACTTTTGTCACTTTTTCATAGTTGTTTGCTTGCCATTGCTCCAGCGGAGCTTTAATTGGTTTAGGTTCACAGGTGAAATACATTCCGCTTTTTTGCCAAGTCTCTTTATTTTTACTTAGACTAGTGGCATAACGTAATTCATAGTTAGTTTCTGAACCGGATAAATTCTCATACATTAGTAACCAGACACTTGGGCGTATTTCTATTTTTTCCATATAAAGATGTTTAGGTTTACCCGCCAGCCCTTTCTTTACTTCCGCTTCAATATTTGGCATGAAATAACCAATGCTTGGGTTACTTAAAACAACTATTTTCGTGCCTCTTAGTTCCTCTTTAGTAAACGTACCACCTGAAGCACTACCCGCAAATGCCTGAGCAACAAAAGTGACAACAGATAGACCCACAGCGGCAGCGGTATCCGCACGTGTCACTAGACGCAATGAGGTATCCGTAGCATGGCTGCCACCTGTCTCCAGCTTGTTATATGCAGAGATGGGTATTTCTGCGCCATTTTCACCACGAATGGCTTTCTTTTCGACTTCAGTATCATAAGGCTGTTTACCAGCACAACCTGATAACAATATAGACACCAATATAAGACAAAGAGATTTAGAGTATTTCACCATATAGTCCTTTAGATAGTCACTTAAATAAAAGTAAGCCAATATAGAATGCTTAACGATGTGTTTTATTAGAGAGAAGTTAACTCAATGTTATATATTGCTGTGTACATAAATATTTCAAGGCAAGATAAATTCATGCATAAGCTACCGATCATATCATCATCTTAGGAAATTTATTAAAGTAAAAAATATTTCATGCGGAAAATACAATTGGTAAAATTAATACTGTCATTAAGCCAAATTGGTTAGATAAAAAAATATTTTTTTGGTTAGTGTGAGATAAAATTATTTAATATGGGTTATTATTAACAAGTAAGGGATATTTCTATATAGAGAAATGCTTCACTCCAGCGTATTTTTTATGGCGCGATGAGAGGGTTCTCTTTAACTCAATCAGCTCGATTAATTGTCTTCCTGATTTAGGCGTGTCTATATGATAAAACCACTAAGGCTGACACTGCGGCTCTACTCTGTCAGATGCCATCTCAGACAATAACCATACTGAAAAATCCCGCATAGCGGCAGTTTCTGTGCGAGATTGTAGGCGAGTCAGCCAATATCCGCCCAAGCTAATCGTCGTGCTAAAAGGCTGGATGATACGTTCGCTGAGTAGTAGATGCGAAAACATGGACGGCGGAGCCAGAGCAACACCTATTTCTGCTTGCGCAGCTTCCAGCATACTCACCGACGAGTCGAACACCATGATTTGTTGAGAAGGTGAAGGTATGCATCCTCCAGCAGCAGTGAACCATGCTGACCATTCATCGCGCCGATAAGAGCGGAGCAGCGTAAATTTTTGCAGGTCATTAGGCTGGCGTAAATTTGCCGCAAATGAAGGCGCGCACAGAGGAGCCAATGGTGCATCGCACAAATATTGTGACTCGGTATCATGCCAAGCACCATTGCCATAACGAATAGCATAATCTAGCCCTTCAGCCACGACATCAACACGGTTGTTATGCGTAGAAAGTAATATATCCACATGTGGATAGCGCTGTTGAAAATTCCGCAGGCGGGCTAATAAGTAGCCGGTTGCAAACGTCCCAACAACACCCACCCTAACTTTTTCACGCATCACTCCAGCAGAAAAACGGTCTAGCGTGTCAGCGATACGATCGAAGGAATCATTAAGGATTGGTAGCAGGTTCTCACCTTCTGTTGTTAACACTAATCCGCGTGAAATCCGAATAAAGAGGCGACAATTGAGACGTTGCTCCAGCGCTTTGACCTGCTGGCTGATGGCTGCATGGGTGACATTTAATTCGATAGCAGCCTTAGTAAAACTTAACTGTCTGGCCGCAGCCTCGAAGGCACGAAGTGAATTTAAAGGAATATAACTGCGCACCATAGGCTCATCTGTTAGATTTTCTATTATCAAGTATCAAATATAATCGATTGTTATCCATAGTCAATCATCGCAAAATCTGCCGCACAAAAGGAGCCACACTGCTTGTCGTTTATCAATCTATGGAAGATTTACCCATGCTGAAAAAATCTATAATCAATACTTTAGTCTTTACCACCATCGCAACTTCTCCACTTTATGCCACGGCACAAACCATACTGACGGAGCAACAGGTCGCGGCTATCGTCAATAAAACTCTTAAGCCGTTGCTCGAACAACAGAATATACCCGGAATGGCTGTCGCTGTTTTTTATGACGGCAAGCCGCAATTTTTTAACTATGGTGTAGCGGATATAAAAGCCGGTATTCCAGTGACTGAAAATACACTGTTTGAACTTGGCTCGGTCAGTAAGACCTTTACCGGAATAGCCGGGGAATATGCCGCGCAAACCGGCATCATGAATCTTAATGATCCAGTGACAGAATATGCCCCTGAGCTAACGGGGAGCCAGTGGCAAGGTGTGAAAATGTTGCATCTTGCAACATACACCGCGGGAGGGCTTCCTCTTCAACTGCCCGATTCGGTGACAGACCAAAAATCGCTGTGGCAATATTATCAGCAATGGCAACCACAGTGGGCGCCAGGTGTAATGCGAAATTACTCCAATGCCAGCATCGGTTTATTCGGTGCGTTGGCGGTGAAAAAAAGCCAATTAACATTCGAAAACTACATGAAAGAGTCTGTGTTCCAGCCATTAAAACTGACACATACTTTTATCACTGTCCCTGAATCGATGCAGTCAAACTATGCGTGGGGATATAAGGATGGTCAGCCAGTACGTGTCACCTTGGGCATGCTGGGTGAGGAGGCCTACGGGGTAAAATCCACCACGAAAGATATGGTGAGATTTATGCAGGCCAATATGGAGCCAAACAATCTACCGACCGAAAACGATAAGTTAAAGAAAGCAATAGTCGCAGCTCAATCTCGCTATTTCCAAGCAGGGGATCTGTTCCAAGGATTGGGATGGGAAATGTATAACTGGCCTATCAATCCACAAACAGTCATTGCCGACAGTGGTAATGATATCGCGTTAAAACCGCGTAAAGTGGAGGAATTATTACCACCGCAACCAGCAACACCGGCATCCTGGGTTCATAAGACCGGTGCGACCAATGGTTTTGGCGCCTATATTGTTTTCATCCCGCAGGAGAAGATTGGCATAGTGATGCTAGCTAACAAAAACTACCCTAATCCTGTGCGCGTACAAGCGGCCTATAATATTCTTCAGGCGCTGCGTTAAGAGTCATGCTGCATTATTGCCTCTTAGTCTGATAAATCGGACTAAGAGGCTTTATTTCAACTATCGAAGTCGTTTTATTATTGCACCTGCTTCGCCGCTAATGCCTGAGCACAGGCCCAGCCAGAGCTCCAAGCCCACTGGAAATTGTACCCTCCCAACCAACCGGTGACATCAACCACCTCGCCAATAAAGTACAGACCAGGCACTTTATGGGCCTCCATAGTCTTAGAGGATAACTCTTGGGTATCTACACCACCGATGGTGACTTCAGCCGTACGGTAGCCTTCAGTCCCATTGGGTTGCACACGCCACTGTTGAAGATTGGCGACCAGTGCTGCTTGTTGTGGCGCATTTAATTGCTTTAGCGTGACATCTGGCAGTTGCTCCAGAGTTTGCAGACATTCAACCAACCGTTTAGGGAGCAGTTGAGCTAAGGTGTTTTTCAGCGTCTGATTTGGATGCACTTGTCGCTCATTGTTCAGGAAAGCATCTAAATCAGCATCAGGAAGTAAGTTAATGCTTACATACTCGCCAGCCTGCCAATAGCTTGAAAGTTGCAAAATTGCAGGGCCAGAAAGTCCCCGATGAGTGAATAAAATACTCTCGCGGAAGCTCACACCATTTTCTGCGGTAACTACGGCGGGCACAGAAACACCGGAAAGGGTTTGCAGATGCTCCAATAGGGGTTTATGCAAAGTGAAAGGCACCAATGCCGCGCGGGTCGGCAATACTTTTAAACCAAACTGCTCGGCCAGCTTATAACCAAACGGTGAAGCGCCCAATCCAGGCATAGACAGCCCACCAGAGGCCACTACAAGTGAGTTAGTACTCACTTTCAAATCGTTAATCTGGAGCAGGAAACCACTCTCATTTTTTTCGACCGACAGAACATCACTGCGCAGTCGAATGGTCACTTGCCCCAATTCGCACTCTTTTAACAGCAACTCGACAACTTGTTGCGCCGAATCGTCGCAAAATAATTGCCCCAGCGTTTTCTCATGCCAAGCGATACCATAACGATTCATCAGATCGATGAAATCCCACTGGGTATAACGCGCCAAAGCAGATTTACAAAAATGAGGGTTTTGTGACAGGTAGGCGGCAGGTTCTACAAACATATTGGTAAAGTTGCAGCGGCCACCACCGGACATCAGAATCTTACGTCCTGCTTTCTTGCCGTTATCCACCAACAACACCCGGCACCCTGCTTGCCCCGCCTGCGCCGCACAAAATAGCCCCGCAGCACCCGCACCTATCACTACCACATCAAACTGTTCCACTCTGAGCCTCACTGAGTCAGAAAATCATTGCTGCAAAATTGCCCGCTTTTAGTCGGTTTGCGTATTATTGAGTTCATTCGACCGACAAATTTGCGGCGGAAGATTGTAAGTCGCCCATCGACAGGAAGCCATAGTAAGAAAATGTCTCATACGGTAAAACTAAGTAACCTGCTGATATAACATGCATATGTTGTATAAAAAGATGAATTCATCTGCGGTCATGTCAAAAAAAGGTCATATTTTCCTTTTCCCCACCCCCCATTGTCACTGATAATGCGCCGCGTTCATGTCCACAAACTGGCGTAACGCTTATGCTACATCTTTTCGCTGGCCTGGATTTCCATACCGGCCTAATGTTAGTTCTTGCTTTGTTGTTCGTGCTGTTTTACGAAGCCATCAATGGTTTTCATGATACAGCCAATGCGGTTGCGACCGTAATTTATACCCGTGCCATGCGTTCACAAGTGGCTGTCGTGATGGCAGGGGTGTTTAACTTCCTCGGCGTGATGCTGGGCGGTTTGAGCGTGGCGTATGCCATTGTTCACCTATTGCCTACTGATCTGCTGTTAAACGTCAGTTCGGCACATGGGTTGGCCATGGTCTTCTCTATGCTACTGGCCGCGATTATCTGGAATTTGGGCACTTGGTATTTTGGTATCCCAGCTTCCAGTTCACATACGCTGATTGGTGCAATCATCGGTATTGGTTTAACCAATGCATTAATGACCAGTACATCTGTAGTCGATGCACTGAACGTTCCTAAGATGATTCAAATCTTCCTGTCATTAATCTTATCCCCGATTGTGGGTCTGGTTATTGCAGGGCTGATGGTGTTCCTGCTACGTCGTTACTGGAACGGAACCAAGAAGCAGCAACGTATTCACCTGACACCTGCTGAACGTGAAAAGAAAGACGGTAAACGTAAACCGCCATTCTGGACTCGTACTGCTCTGATCCTATCGGCTATTGGCGTGAGTTTCTCTCACGGCGCTAACGATGGTCAGAAAGGGATTGGCTTGATCATGCTGGTATTAATCGGTGTGGCTCCAGCCGGGTTTGTCGTGAATATGAGTGCTACAGGCTATGATATTGCCCGCACCCGCGATGCAGTGACTCATCTGCAACAATATTATCAACAGCATGTTGAGGTATTACCTCATGCTGTTGCGCTCAAGCCTCTGGTGCCGACACCGGAAACATTGCCGAATACACCAGTACAGTTCCACTGTGATAGCTCACGCGCCATGATAGCCATTGAGCAAGCACAAACACTGCTGGCTAATCTGCAAAGCTATGACGACCTGACAGTTGATCAACGCAGCCATATGCGTCGCTTGCTGATGTGTGTTGCCGAAACCGCAGGTACAGTGGCTAAACTGCCAGAAACCAGTGCGCAAGACCGTCGTTTCCTCAACAATCTACGTACAGATTTGTTGGAAACCGTGGAATACGCACCGACCTGGATTATCGTTGCCGTCGCTCTGGCCCTCTCTTTGGGAACCATGGTTGGCTGGAAACGTGTTGCGGTCACTATCGGTGAGAAAATCGGTAAGAAAGGCATGACCTACGCACAAGGGGTTTCTGCTCAGATGACTGCCGCAGTGTCTATCGGTATTGCCAGTTATACCGGTATGCCAGTATCGACCACACAAGTGCTCTCTTCCGCTGTTGCCGGGACCATGCTGGTTGATGGCGGCGGTGTGCAGAGTAAGACGGTGAAGAACATTATGTTGGCGTGGGTATTAACCTTGCCAATCTCTATTCTTCTTTCCGGCGGGTTGTATTGGATAGCGTTGAAGTTTATCTAAACCGAGCGAATGGATAGTTGTCACAGTGCGCCTTGGTGCAGTGCTGTGATGATACTGAAAGGTCATCGAGCCGGACGGTAAGCGTAAATAAAGGCGGCCTTATTAGGTCGCCTTTTTAGATTTTTTTATGCCAAAAGTTCATACTAATACCACAGCATTAAGCCCACCAGACTGACCACGACTAAACCACATAATGCGCTGGTCAGGATAAATTGCCCACGTAGCCTCTCGCAGCGGCGAATAAACTCCGGATCATGATGATCAAGATAACGTTGAGCAAAGATATAACCGACTAATCTAATTTGCTTGCTCGGCTGACCGTGGGAGGTAAAAAAACCACCGCCATCAACATACTGATACAGCAACGGGTCGCAACC
Source organism: Yersinia vastinensis (assembly GCF_044905075.1). Lineage (NCBI taxonomy): Bacteria > Pseudomonadati > Pseudomonadota > Gammaproteobacteria > Enterobacterales > Yersiniaceae > Yersinia > Yersinia vastinensis. Next base: position 155,032 of record NZ_CP173260.1, on the reverse strand, counting down.
ACGTAAGACCACTAACAAAGCACGTAGTGATGAGTAATAACGTGCCATATTAATCACACATACCACACACAAAGCCCAAAAAAGCGCGACGGTACTGATCATAATCATCCTCCCAGCGATATCACACGCATTAAGGCCAGTTGCCTGTTCCTTTTGCGCCATCGCTCACTCTAGCCGATACAAACACCCCCAGGGCATCAAAAGCCACCCCCTATCGTTCGCTTTTTGACGGTGGCTCGATGCGTTTTCGCGCGACACACTATCCGAACGTGTAGGACTCCCTCTATGAGTGTAGGAAATGAAATGAAAAATAGCCTGATAATCTCTAAATTAAGCCTTATCTCGCCGCGGTTAAGAACCGATGAGTACTAACTTATATTTAATCTCATTTGTTGGAGATGGCGTTTAATCCACACAGAGATTGTCTAAATATTAATCTTTCTTAACTAACACCCATAGATTCGACAGCCGCTTTTTATAAGCTATATTTGCATCACAAATATGAAATTCCATTCATCGGGATGATTTATCGGCGCTATACTTAATGTAATGATCTGCTTTAAATTCAATCAATCTGGCGGTGTACCAAGGTAATGAGTGGTAGAGTTTGACTCTTCCTTGGTGTAAAAATAGAGACGCTGATTTTAGTGATCATCATCAAAACAGTGTGTTGTGATCCGTGAAACACTTCAGTTAGGGGTCATAATGCTACTATGTCGATATAGCGTTAGCACCCGTTCAACAGGTTGAATGTTTGCTTACCCATTAATTAACATTATGGAAGGAGTTTACTTATGGCTTACAAACACATTCTGATTGCGGTTGACCTATCTCCGGAAAGTAAGGTGTTGGTAGAAAAAGCGGTCTCCATGGCCAGACCGTACAATGCCAAAGTTTCCTTGATCCATGTTGATGTTAACTACTCAGATCTCTATACCGGCCTGATTGACGTTAATCTTGGCGATATGCAAAAACGCATTTCTGAAGAAACTCATAATGCGTTGACTGAGCTGTCACAAAACGCAGGCTACCCTATTGAGCAAACGCTAAGTGGTAGTGGTGATTTGGGGCAGGTCTTGGTTGATGCCATTAAGAAATATGATATGGACTTGGTATTATGCGGCCATCATCAGGATTTCTGGAGTAAGTTGATGTCTTCAGCGCGCCAGTTAATCAATACCGTACATGTCGATATGCTCATCGTGCCACTGCGTGATGAGGACGATAACGAAGATAATTAAAACTTTCCGATGCTGATTCTCTCCTAAACGCCCGCATATGCGGGCGTTTTTATTGCATTTCCTTGTATCTGCCCGACAACACTCTGTTGTTAATAAGCACACTAAGTTTCGTCAAAAATCCCTTGCTGTCTGAATATAAAGCGATGATATAGTCAAGGATGCACAACATCGTCTCCTCACAGTTTTAATAATAATAATTCGTAGGGAGAGTCTTAATTGGTACAAGGAATTATTAGTGATGAATGGTTTAACCTCTCTGGAGTCGTTTTTAGAATCTTTACAACAACGTGATGCCAACCAACCAGAATATCTCCAAGCTGTACGTGAAGTTTTTACCTCACTTTGGCCCTTTCTGGAACAGAACCCACATTACCGTGAACAAAGCTTACTGGAACGTTTAGTCGAACCAGAGCGCGTTATTCAATTCCGTGTGGCTTGGACTGATGATCAAGGAAAAGTTCAGGTTAACCGAGCATGGCGCGTTCAATTTAACTCTGCGATTGGCCCTTATAAGGGTGGGATGCGTTTTCACCCCTCAGTAAACTTATCAATTCTTAAGTTCCTCGGTTTTGAGCAGACATTTAAAAATGCGCTGACAACATTGCCAATGGGCGGTGGTAAAGGCGGTTCTGATTTTAATCCGAAAGGAAAAAGTCAGGCTGAAGTCATGCGTTTTTGCCAAGCCTTGATGACTGAGCTTTACCGTCATCTTGGCCCAGATACCGATGTTCCTGCGGGAGACATTGGTGTTGGCGGCCGTGAAGTGGCCTTTATGTCCGGTATGATGAAGAAACTGTCTAATAACACGGCTTGCGTCTTCACCGGTAAAGGTCTTTCTTTCGGCGGCAGCCTCATTCGCCCGGAAGCAACCGGTTACGGTTTAGTTTATTTCACTGATGCCATGCTAAAACGCCACGGTTTAGGTTTTGAGGGCAGAAAAGTCTCTGTTTCTGGCGCGGGTAACGTTGCTCAATATACTATCGAAAAAGCCATGGAGCTGGGCGCTCGCGTCATTACGGCTTCTGATTCTGGCGGCACAGTGGTGGATGAAGCCGGCTTTACACCGGAAAAATTAGCCCATCTGGCTGACATTAAAAATAAACGTTATGGTCGCATCGAAGACTATGCTCGCGAACGTAATCTGGTTTATTTGGCCAACCAACAGCCATGGAATGTGCCCGTTGATATCGCTTTGCCTTGTGCAACACAAAATGAGCTGGATTTACCTGCCGCTCGCCAGTTGATTGCGAATGGCGTGAAAGCCGTTGCCGAAGGCGCGAATATGCCGACGACAATTCAAGCGACAGATGCTTTCCTGGAAGCTGGCGTGCTGTTCGCTCCGGGTAAAGCAGCCAATGCTGGCGGCGTTGCCACATCCGGTCTGGAAATGGCACAGAATGCGGCTCGTCTGAGCTGGAAGTCAGAAAAAGTTGATGTCCGTCTGCACCACATTATGTTGGATATTCACCAGTCTTGTGTTGAACATGGTGGTGAAGGTAAGCAAACGCATTATGTGCACGGTGCCAATATTGCCGCCTTTGTTAAAGTGGCAGATGCCATGCTGGCCCAAGGTGTGCTGTAAATAATCCTTATTCCCATATTCTTTGCGAAGGTAATACAAAAAGAATATGGGATATTTATTTTTATCATTAACCCTACGAATATTTTATTTAATTTCACCTTCTCATTTAGGATAATGCTTATTTAATTAATAAGCACTATTAGTAATATCCTCAGTCGCATTACTCTTTTTCTAAATAGCCTGTTTTACTTATCAAAAGGTTTTCATTACCAAGGATCGGACAATGACAGACAGTTATAAATCATATGAAAAAAATATAATTTCTAAAGAAAAATTGAAAATAGATAATATTAGTAAGATAACCTCTCGCTATACATGGAAAAATAACACTGAAGATAACAAAATCATCACACTTCTTTATTCATTTAGTCAAGGTTACACATTATGGGAAGCGGATACTCAAAAACAACAAAATGCGCCCCTATTCTTATTTAATGAAAAGCAGATTACCCAAGCTAAAGCTGCGATGCAAAGCTATGCAGACATCGCTAACATTCAATTTATTCAAGCCTCGGAAAACCATTCAGCCAATCTATTATTTTTAAATTATGAACAGCAAAGTAGCCCTATTTCTGGCTATGCTTATTATCCCAACAATGGAAGCTTCAGCCCAATATGGATTAATTACGCTAAAAACGGTGCGACCAATCCCACAAAAATAAACTACGGTGGGCATGTCATTGCTCACGAAATCGGTCATTCTTTGGGGCTGGCACATACCCATGCTCCTTATGGCTATACGCAGCAAGCCAGTGTGATGAGCTATTTGTCGGAGAAATATTCTGGTGCTGATTACCGCTGGAACTATCCATCAACACCGCAGATATTGGATATCGCCACTGTCCAATATCTCTATGGTGCTAATCTCCACACACGGACGGGCAATACCATTTATGGTTTTAGCTCCAATAGCGAGCGGGCGTATTTCACCGCACATGATGCCAATGACGTATTGATATTTTGCGTATGGGATGCCGGTGGTATTGATACATTTGATTTCTCCGGTTATTCACAAAATCAAAAAATTAACCTGAATGAACTCAGTTTTTCTGACGTGGGTGGTTTAAAAGGAAATATCTCAATTGCCGCCGATGTTTGTATTGAAAATGCCATCGGCGGCAGAGGTGATGATGAAATTAGAGGTAACAGTGTAGATAATCGATTGGCCGGTGGGCTAGGTGCTGATCACCTTTGGGGGAAAGAGGGTAATAATACTTTTGCCTATCTTAATGATAGTGATTCTTTAACAACCTCTGCCGATACCATTCATGATTTTAAAGCAGATAAAGATAAAATCGATTTATCGCCCTTTCTTTCTAAAGAGAGTGATATGCATTTGGTCGATAGATTTACCTTTAAAGGGATTAATGAACGTGTAGAAATCATGCAGATATTTGATGAAGAGACCGATATGACATATCTGCTGATTGATCTTAATGATTACGAATATGAAAACGATATGCTGATAAACCTCTCGGGGAAGCATCAATTGTCATCAAATAATTTTATTACCAGCCCAATATTCGCTGCATAAAATTTATACCCGCCATACTTCAAGCTCACGCTGAAATATGGCGGGTAGACCATCGTAGTTGTATTAAGAAAGAGGGGGATAAATATCAAAACGATGGCTTTTCGTCGTCACCGCGGCCTGCGCTGCCACACCTGCCAGAGGTTCAGCATAGTCGGGGCGTTTAACCACCACTCGCTTGGTTGCCAAAGCACGCGCCGGAGCCAGTAAACCATCGGCATCCTCATCTGCGCCCACTAACGATTGGAACACGCGCATTTCCTTTTTCACCAGTGCACTTTTTTGCCGGTGCGGGTACATAGGGTCGAGGTAAACGACTTCAGGCCGAGGCTCAATCTCCACCAGCGCGGTCAAACTCGAAGCATGCAATAACGTTAATCGCTCGCGTAGCCAAGGACCAATTTCAGCATCCTGATAACCCCGGCGCAAGCCATCTTCCAGCAATGCGGCCACCACCGGATTACGCTCCAACATTTGCACATGGCAACCCAGCGCCGCCAGTACAAAAGCATCACGGCCCAAACCAGCGGTCGCATCGACAACCCGCGGCAGGTAGCCTTTTTTGATACCTACCGCTTTGGCGACCGCTTCACCACGCCCGCCGCCAAATTTACGGCGATGAGCCAGTGTGCCGGAGACAAAATCAACATAGATCCCGCCGAGTTTCGGCTCATCTCGCTTGCGCAGTTCAAGGCGCTCAGGAGTGAGTACCAGCGCCATTATCGCTTGCTCGTCAGACACCAAACGCCAGCGTTCTGCCAGAATAGACAAGGCGCCGGGATCGGCGCCTGATTCAGACAATAAACAAATACTTATCTGTGACACATTCTAGCCCTTAATACCGTAATGGCGCAGCATAGCATCCAACTGCGGCTCACGGCCACGGAAGCGCTTGAACAGCGTCATTGGCTCCTCAGAACCACCTTGAGACAGGATATTATCGAGGAAGGACTGCCCGGTTGCCGCATTGAAGATCCCTTCTTCTTCAAAGCGCGAGAAAGCATCGGCAGAGAGCACTTCCGCCCACAGGTAGCTGTAATAACCCGCCGCGTAACCACCGGCAAAGATATGGCTAAAGGCATGTGGGAAACGGCCCCAAGTGGGTGATGGCACAACAGCGACCTGTTTTTTCACTTCATACAAGATCGGTAGGATCTGCGCGCCCGTCAACGGATCGAACTCATAATGCATACGGAAATCGAACAGACCGAACTCCAGTTGGCGCAGAATAAACAGCGCCGCCTGATAGTTTTTCGCAGCCAGCAACTTATCTAACATCTCTTGCGGCAATGGCTCATGGGTTTCGTAATGGCCCGAAATGAAAGCCAGCGCTTGTGGCTCCCAACACCAGTTTTCCATAAATTGGCTCGGTAACTCGACCGCATCCCACGGCACACCATTGATACCAGAAACACCCGCAGTATCAATTTTGGTCAGCATATGATGCAAGCCGTGGCCAAATTCATGGAATAATGTGGTCACTTCGTTATGGGTAAACAGCGCCGGTTTACCGCCAACTGGCCCATTAAAGTTGCAGGTTAGATAGGCTACTGGTTTTTGTAATTGGCCATTGGCCAAACGCAAGCTGCCGACGCAATCATCCATCCAAGCACCGCCACGTTTATGTTCACGGGCGTACAAATCCAGATAGAAGCTACCGCGCAATTCACCACTGGCATCAAATAGATCGAAGAAACGCACATCTGGATGCCAAGTATCCACATCATGGCGCTCTTTGGCGGTAATACCGTAAATACGTTTAACCACCTCGAACAGCCCTTCAACAACACGCTGTTCCGGGAAGTAAGGCCGCAATTGTTCATCACTAATGGAGAACAAATGCTGCTTTTGTTTCTCGGAATAATAAGTGATATCCCAAGCGGCTAGCTCACTGACGCCATAATGCTTTTCAGCAAAAGCACGTAACTGGGCCAGCTCTTCTTCTGCTTGCGGGCGAGCGCGTTTTGCCAAATCATTTAAGAAGCCCAGCACCTGTTGTGGGCTTTCTGCCATCTTGGTTGCCAGCGATTTATCCGCATAACTATTAAAACCAAGTAACTGTGCCAATTCATGACGTAAGGTCAGAATTTCGGCCATGATTTCGCTGTTATCCCATTTGCCAGCATTTGGCCCCTGATCAGAGGCACGGGTCGCAAAAGCACGATACATCTCTTCACGCAATTGGGCATTATCGGCATACGTCAGCACCGGAAGATAACTTGGCATATCCAGTGTCAGTAACCAGCCCTCTTGCTCTTTGGCTTCGGCCATGGCTTTGGCAGCTGCCAGTGCACTTTCTGGCAACCCTTTCAGTTGCTCAACGTCAGTAATCAGCTTGCTCCAACCCATCGTGGCATCAAGCACGTTATTGCTGTAAGTCGAACCTAGCTCAGACAGGCGGGCAACAATTTCGCCATAACGTTTTTGCTGTTCGGGTTCCAGACCGATACCGGATAACTGGAAATCACGCAGAGCATTTTCTACCGCTTTGCGCTGAGGAGCCGTCAAGGCATCAAACCCCGGCCCTTCTTTCAGGCTGACATAAGCCTGATACAAACCTTTATGCTGCCCGACCCATGTGCCGTATTCAGAGAGCAGTGGCAGACTTTGCTCATATGCCTCGCGCAGTTCCGGGCTGTTTTTCACGGAGTTCAAATGCCCAATAGGCGACCAAATGCGAGACAAACGGTCATCGGATTCAGCCAATGGCTGGCATAAATTATCCCACGTAAAAGGGCCTGGCTGGGCAACTACCCGCTCCACCGCTTGACGGCATTCATCCAGAGCGGATTTCACCGCCGGCACGATATCTTCAGGGCGAATAGCAGAAAATGGCGGCAGGGAGAACGGGGTCAACAGCGGGTTTGTCATAGGGCAGTCCTGATTATTTTAAGTTTCAATAAGGTTTTGAATGTCAGCCAGAACAGCGCTGGCTACAAAGAATAAATGACGAATAAGTTATTAACATGAGGTCTGCCAGCACGAAAATCAATGGCTGACAGGTTAATCAAAAACCTCAACCAACTTAAATTGCTCAAAGACCAGTAGCATATCAGGAGAAAAATCCCCTGCTCGTTCAAAAAATGCCTGATGCCCTTGCTGCCAGTACGTTAGGCTTTTATCACCCTCGCCTTCTTTGGCAGCCATTTCTGCGCTGACATCGCAATAACGAACCAGTGTTAGGCTAACAGTTCTGATCACGCAGACCGGCTCATTTCGGCCATTAAGAATGACGTTGTAATCACCAATACTCGGCGAAACCTCTGACTTATAAGCATGATACGAGCCGCAAGTCGCTGTTTTAGCCCCACTGATAACCAGTTGTGCCAGTTCATCAGCCATTTCAGGGCTATCACCAAATGGCCAGTGCAAGGCGTCAGGGTATCGTTCGGCGAGAGCCTTTTTATTCATTATTTTATCCATTCATTTTTACATCCATGGTCGCAAGGCGAAGTATTTGCCACAAATCAATGCTTTTCACTTTTTATCCACCAGACAGTTTATACTAGTTGCCATAATGTGCTGGCTACGGTCTCTGACTGGGATGTTTATTGCATCCACGCAGACAAAGCATGGTCACAATCCACAGTATATACTCTCATTAACTTGATGATTTATATCAGAATATCAATTGGTTAAAATAAAATGTTAAGTTACCGCCATAGCTTTCACGCCGGCAACCACGCCGACGTTCTTAAACACACGGTTCAAAGCTTGATTATTGAGTCTTTGAAAGAAAAAGAAAAACCGTTCCTTTATTTGGACACTCATGCGGGTGCCGGTCGCTATCAGTTAAGTGGCGAACACGCCGAACGCACGGGTGAATACCTTGAAGGTATCGGCCAGCTGTGGCAACGCGATGACTTACCTGCTGATTTAGCTCCGTATATGAGTGCTATCAACTACTTTAACCGTGGTGATAAGTTGCGTTATTACCCTGGCTCACCGTTGATTGCACGCCACTTATTGCGTGAATACGACAAAATTCATTTGACGGAGCTGCACCCTAGCGATTTCCCATTATTGCGTAATGAATTTGCCAAAGATGAGCGCGCAAAAGTACAACGAGCTGATGGTTATCAACAACTTAAATCACAATTACCGCCACCATCACGCCGGGGTTTTATCCTGATTGACCCACCGTATGAAATGAAAACCGACTATCAGGATGTAGTGAAAGGGATTCAGGAAGGTTATAAACGTTTTGCAACTGGCACCTATGCTTTATGGTATCCAGTAGTCCTACGTCAGCAAATCAAACGGTTATTACGTGATCTGGAAGCCACCGGCATCCGCCGTATTTTGCAAATTGAACTGGCCGTGCGCCCAGACAGCGACCAGCACGGTATGACGGCCTCTGGCATGATTGTGATTAACCCGCCGTGGAAACTTGAACAGCAAATGAATACCCTGCTGCCATGGCTACACAAAGCACTCGTGCCTTCAGGCCATGGTCATACATTAGTGAAGTGGGTAGTCCCTGAGTAAATAGTGCCTATACCCAATAGATTTCGAGTTGTCGTAGGTGGTAACTGAATGAACTCAACGCGTTGAGATAACTCAATGGATGGGATCAATGATAGCAGCCAACAACCCTACGGCTTGAAAGATGTCGGGTATCAATCAATTGGTCACGTGAATCAGAGCAATTGATGCAACCTTTGCGACAAAATGCTGGCAAGGGTTAAACTCTTAGGCAATTTTTAAACGATTCTTGATGGAAACGACCCTGATGACTAAACATTACGATTATCTAGCAATTGGCGGTGGCAGTGGCGGGATTGCGTCGATCAACCGGGCAGCCATGTATGGCAAAAAGTGTGCGCTGATCGAAGCTAAACAGCTCGGTGGGACTTGTGTAAACGTGGGTTGCGTGCCAAAAAAAGTGATGTGGCACGCCGCACAAATCGCGGAAGCGATTAAATTATATGGCCCAGACTACGGTTTCGACACCACAATCAATCATTTTGATTGGAAGACTCTGATAAAGAATCGTACTGCCTACATCGATCGTATCCATCAGTCTTATGAACGTGGTTTAGGCAATAACAAAGTTGATGTTATCCACGGCTTCGCGCGTTTTGTTGATGCCCATACGGTGGAAGTCAATGGTGAGAAGATAACCGCAGACAATATTCTGATTGCCACCGGTGGTCGCCCAAGCCGTCCGAATATTCCTGGTGCTGAATATGGTATCGATTCTGACGGTTTCTTTGAGTTAGATGAGATGCCAAAACGGGTCGCCGTCGTAGGTGCCGGGTATATTGCGGTAGAAATCGCGGGCGTACTCAATGGATTAGGCACAGAAACACATCTTTTTGTGCGTAAGCACGCGCCACTGCGTACCTTTGATCCACTGATTGTGGAAACCCTGTTGGAAGTGATGAACACCGAAGGGCCAAAACTGCATACCGAATCCGTACCGAAAGCCGTGATCAAAAATGCCGATGGCAGCCTGACACTGCAACTGGAAAACGGCACAGGAGTGACCGTCGATCATCTGATTTGGGCCATTGGCCGTGAACCTGCAACAGACAACCTGAATCTGCCTGCCAGCGGTGTCAAAACCAATGAAAAAGGCTATATCGAGGTTGATAAGTTCCAGAATACTAATGTCAAAGGTGTCTATGCCGTTGGCGATAATACTGGCGCGGTTGAACTGACGCCAGTGGCTGTAGCCGCAGGTCGCCGTTTGTCTGAGCGCCTGTTCAATAACAAGCCAGATGAACATTTGGATTACACGAATATTCCAACCGTGGTCTTTAGCCATCCACCTATCGGCACGATTGGTTTGACTGAACCACAAGCGCGCGAGAAGTTTGGTGACGATCAAGTGAAAGTCTACAAATCTTCATTCACGGCCATGTACAGCGCCGTGACTCAGCACCGTCAGCCATGCCGGATGAAGCTCGTCTGTGTCGGTGCGGAAGAGAAGATTGTTGGCATTCATGGCATCGGTTTTGGTATGGATGAAATTCTGCAAGGGTTCGCTGTTGCCGTGAAGATGGGCGCGACCAAGAAAGATTTCGACAACACTGTCGCTATCCATCCAACTGCTGCTGAAGAATTTGTCACCATGCGCTAAGACTGGGCAAATAGAGGGTCAAAGGCTATAAACCACAGGGTTTATAGCCTTTTTTATTGCTCACTTAATCAGCTAACTCAGAAACTGACTTTGACACCTAAATTACCGGCGTAGCCGTCCATTTTGCCATCAAATGCACGCTGGTATTTAACATCGGCATAAATATCAACACGATCATTCACTTTTGCGGTCACACCCGCACCGCCCTGCCAATAGGTTTTCGTGAATTCTGGGCGGAGGCTGGCAGTATCAATAGTGACCTGCGGGTTCTGCCCAAGTTGGTGAACAACATCAGCAGAAAAATACGGTTTGATAGCTCGCTGTGGCGTCGCCTCACTGAATATCCGCATCCCAGCACGAGCCTGTCCAACAGAGTATGAAGTGCCACTTACCCCAGAAACATTATCACTAAAACCACTCAGATTCAGGTACTGATATTTCAGTTGACCTTGAGGCTCTACTTTCCAGTTTCCGACAATGGGGTATGCCTGCCCAACTTCGGCAGATAGCGCCACACCATAACCATTTTGTTTTGCATCATGTTGGCTTTGATAGTTATTACGGTATAGCGTCCCCTGCCCAACGATGTCAACATAACCACCTTGTGGCGTAGTTAAGGTGTAGTACCCCCCCAAGCCATAAGCATCCGTTTTAATTTTTCCGGTATTGACCGAGAGATCTGGCCGCACTGCCCGCGCCTGATCTTGTGCATCCGTGTCCTGCTTACCCAAGGTTATCATGACGCCAGCAGTGGCCTGAGTTCCCGCCGAATTTTCAGCCTGATAGACATCATGCCCTAGTTGGGCGAACCAAATATCGGAGTCATAGTTAAAACGGCCAGCTTCAAACTGATTATGTTGCCCACTGATTCGCCCCCAAGAGCCCTGGCTAAAACCATTCGCCGCCCCTTTTACATCCCCTTGGCGCTCATGGAAGCTACCCAGTGTCGTGAACCCGTAGAATGCATTTAACCAAGGTGTTGCAATATAGCCGGGAACTTCACGGCGATAAGCCGTTTCTGGCACAGAGACCCCCGGCACAACTGGATTGACCGTAACAATTTCACCGGGATCGGTTGGGTCAGCCGGATCCGTTAACTTCGGTGGAGTCGGTGGCGTGGGTGAAATCGGTGGTGTAGGTGGTGTAGGTGGAATCGGTAATGGCGGTGGGGGGGCAACAGGCGCCAGATTCGATTGTAAATTCCAGTTGTGCTCATCAAGCTGATACAGGAAATACTCATAAGCACCAGCGACAACAGAGCCATTCATCGCAAAACGGCTACCGCTACTGTCCCCGTCAACCGTAATCAGATTAATACCGGACCCAGTCGTCAATGCCCCCAACCCTCCCTGATTAATGACCTGAACACGATGATCGCCTGTCGCATTTCCGGTCACATGCAATCTATCCGTCGGAGAACTGTCATCACCCAATTGTGTATTAAAGTTCAGGATGCCGTTGCCGGTTAAATCGCTGTTCACCGTTAATGTACTGAAACCGGTGCTCGGCCCACGAGCAGAGGGATTATTACCCGTCGAAATAAAATTCAGTTGGCCCAGAATATTCATGGACTCAACATCGGCATCTCCAGTCAAATTCCAAATACTGCTAACATCGATATCAACACTTTTGGCATTACTGGCCGCACCGCTCCAGACAGAGCCATTTTTAAGCGCCAGATTAACGGTATTATTTTCATCGGCCCGAATATCACCCACCAAAATAGAATGATTGTCGGCGTTCACATTAACGTTACTGACAACATTCAATGGCGTGGCAACACTCCCCGTATTGGTCGAGGCACTGACCAGTACCCCATTGCCGCCACTCAGTTGCGAGCCATTTTTCACATCCACATTGATGCTGGCACCATAAGCCCGGATACCAGTCCCCTGTTCACTGATAATCTGGCTGTTATCTAATGTCGCCTGACTATAAGTTGTATTTGAACTGGTTGCATAAATCCCCCCGGCATTCGCTCCCGTGGTCGTGATTTGGCTATCTGCCAGCAAAATACGGCTATTAGTTTGTAGCCACAAAGCATAGGCACTCGCGCCAGTGGATGTCCCAGTAATATTTTTAGCGTTCACTAATGAGCTAGCAAAAGTGCCGAGCACCATACCCGAATCGCCCGTGGTATTAATGGTGGCACGATCCACATTCAGTGTTCCCCCTCGTGCGGCAGTCGCGCCAATACTACCCACACCAGCAGTCGAGATGGTCATGTTCGTGGCGTCAAACATTGATTCCGAATAAATACCGTGGGAGCTATTTCCCGTAGTGATAACCCGAGTATTATCTACAATAGCACTACCGCGGTTCTCAATAGCCGTCGCACCGTCACCCTCAGTAATAACTTCAGAATTATATACTTTCACTGATGAAGTCGTATCCGGCACCCAAATCCCCAAAGCATAAGTCCCTTTGGTGTGATAAGAGCCACCATTAACAGTGACATCGGCGTTCATATTTACGTTAACCATTGTCGCATTACCGCTGTGAGAAACGGCATTAACATCGTTTAATATGATGACGGCTTTGTTGGTCGAACTATTACCCATGGCACGCAATACTGCACCCGATGCCAAGTCAATATTGGCATTGCTGATGGTCGCCGCACCCGTGATGTCAAAAACCTGAGCAATATTACCGGTAGCCGTGAGGCCATCCAGAGTAATAGAGGAATCCCGACCAACGGTAACGCCGGCATAACCATTGGCCATATTGATCGTCGTGTTATCCAAGGCAGCATGTAAACCGCCATAGGAAATATACACACCCGTACCGCCGCCAGTGCCCGTATTATTAATGACATTATTTGTACCGGCTAAGGTGCTGCCAAGATCACTCAAATAAATGCCATAGCCACCACCACCACTCGCATTAAGTGTTGTGTTGTTCACCGTTAATGCTGCGCCCGCAGTGCCTGAGACACCGTATGCTGAACTTCCACGGGTGGTTATCTCAGTCCCATTAAGACTTGTGCGGCTCCCGATCCCCGTAGAATGAACACCATTTCCCTGCTGGCCCATAGTGGTTATCGACCCACCATTTAATACCACCGAACCTTTATTATTATTGATGCCATAAGCAACCACTCCATTGGTTTTAATGGTGGAATTTTCCAGGTTTAATGAACCGCCATTACTCACATTGACACCGTTCGCGCCACGCGCCGTAGTATTAATGGTGAGGTCAGATACCCCCGTGACGGTGCTATCAGTACCTTGTACAACAACGGCGGGCTGGTATTCACCGTCAGTGCCATATTCACCCGAAATAGGAACCGTAGTACCATCCGTAACACTGATGGTTTGTGCCGCCCAGCTGTAGATCGGGCTGAAAAGAGGGATAAGCAAACTCGCCAGCAACGTTTTACGAAAGCGCGGGGAGAGGGTTGTTCTGTGTGTTTTCATGTTAATAACCTGGGCTTTTACATAAATGATTCAAATAGAGAAAATCTTCAACTTAATTCGTTAAATGCTATTTCTTGGTATTATTTAGATTTAATTGGCGGGTTTAATTTAAAGAATAACCAACCTAATTTATTAATAATGTATTCATTTAATAAACAATTTAATATGAGATTACGCCATATTGCTTGTAGGTTATTTCCTACAAAATTAAGAATGTAGGAAATAATCAATAAGTTAAGATTAATTAATATTAAATATAATTAGTTATAATTTTGATATTTCAGCTCAGTGGAATTTAATTCGGCTGGTTGTGATAGACGCTAACTCTGCTATCATCAACAGATTAGTTATCGTTTTATGTCATATTTTGTAGAATAATCATCTGCATAAGGCATGGATTAACGCAATTGAGGGGAATGATGCCGAACGCACAACAAGATAACTCAGCGCCACTGAACACAGGGTTTAAGACGGGTAAAAAAGCGATTTCCTATATAGCGCGAATAAGCCACCGTGTTAAAGCTTTTCCTGCTGTTGCCCATATTATCCGTGCAACAGATCGTTTCAATGATCGGCTCGGCAGTCAGTTTGGTGCCGCAATTACCTACTTCTCATTTTTGTCACTGATTCCTATTTTGATGGTCTCTTTTGCCGTGGTCGGTTTCGTGCTGGCCTCTAACCCTGACTTATTAGCTGAATTAATTAATAAAATTGTTAATACCATCAGCGATCCAAGTTTAGCAGCCACACTTAAAAATACAGTTAATACTGCCATCCAGCAGCGCACCACCGTCGGGTTGACCGGTCTGGCGATTGCACTTTATTCCGGTATCAGTTGGATGGGGAATTTACGCGAAGCCATACGTGCGCAATCTCGCGATGTATGGGAGCGTAATCCGCAGGATCAGGAAAAATTCTATTACCGCTATGCCCGCGATTTTATTTCTCTCACCGGGTTGGTTATTGCATTGATTATCACTCTTTCGCTGACCTCCATTGCGGGTGCTGCACAGTCGGCGATTGTTCATGCACTAGGGCTAGAAGGAATAGAGTGGCTGCGGCCAGCGATGACACTGATTGCGCTATCGATATCCATAGCGGCTAACTATCTATTATTTCTATGGATATTTTGGATTCTACCGCGATATAAGCCCAAGAAAAAAGCGCTACTGCGCGGCACGCTGATTGCCGCTATCGGTTTTGAAATCATTAAATTCATCATGACCATGATGCTACCACGTCTCGCCAGTTCCCCCTCCGGCGCGGCCTTTGGTTCAGTGATTGGCTTAATGGCCTTTTTCTACTTTTTCGCTCGCCTGACGCTATTTTGTGCCGCGTGGATAGCTACGGCCCGTTACGCCGAGGATGGAACCTTACCCCCAGAGACGGGTAATAAAACATCACAATAACTCACATATGCCAGTCATCATTCAATGACTGGCATATTCTTCTTTAAAGAAAATAACCACATTTCATTGTAAACCCAACCTAAACAATACTTCTTCCATAATGATATATAAGTCTTATGGGGGATGCCGACCCCATGAGTTTCTGACTACACTGACTGCTCGTCATTAAAGTGAAGGGAAGCACATGCCACGTTATATAAAGAAACTTGGGGTTTTACTGATACTCCTCATCATTATTCTCCTCGCCGTCATCTATAAATTACGTTTTAGTAACGCTGATGCGCTATGGAAAATAGTCAACCAGCAATGTGTTCCCCATATGGAAACGGAACATAATCCACAGCCTTGTATCGAGGTCGATACCCACGCCGGTTTTGTGGTGTACAAAGATATACACGGGCCATTGCAATATTTGTTGATGCCGACGGCTAAGATCAGTGGTATCGAAAGCCCGGAATTGTTAACCCCCAGCAGCCCAAAGTATTTTTTTGATGCCTGGCAAGCTCGTCATTTTATGGCAGATAAATATGGCGCACCGATTGATGATGCTGATATCTCGTTAGCCATAAATTCAAAATATGGCCGCAGTCAGGATCAGCTTCATATTCATATCTCTTGCCTGAAACCGCAGGTAAAAACAGCATTAGCCGCGCAAGAAAGCGGCTTCCACCCACAGTGGCAGCCGGTTCTCGGCGGTTTATTGGGGCATGATTATCTAGCACGGCGAACAACGTCGATGGAATTACAACAATTAGGGGCATTTCGCTTGCTAGCAGATGAAGTGGAAGGGGCGAAAGATCACATGGGCCATTACGGTATGGCAATGACAGCATTGCCCAACGGAGAATTCTTGCTGTTGGCCAGTAAAGTCAATCCATTGAAGCTGCATCGTGCTTCGGTGGAGGAGTTGCAAGATCACAGTTGCACACTGCTCCCCCAACCACCGGCACATTAATACATCATTTCTTTTGCTTTATTTTTTTCAGGAATGGCGTGCACTGATTTTCTTCCGCTTCACTGGGGGAAATCAGTGCCAATAACGCCGCTGCTGGTGTCAGCGCCACACCCAAGACAGCAGCAACCGCACCACGGGCAAGCAATGGCCCCGCTTTCACTCCTGCATCCGGCTGCTTAAATGTCCCTTTGACATAAAGTGGTGAACGTAAGGTTAGAATGCGCAGCCCTTTGCTTTCTGGATCGATGGATAAATCCAGCCGCTCAGTCGCAAGATTGATATTTCCGGTAATATTGATAATGGCATTCTCGGTGTCGATAACAAATAGCCGCGGTGTTGCCAAGCCATTACGCAACTGAATATCAGCCACCGCGCAGTTGATTTTTACTTCATCGTCACCGAATAACTTCGCCACGATATAGTTACCCACATTTAGGCCAAGTAACTCCATCAAACTACGACTAATTAACCCTTGGTTCAGCAGCAGACGCAAATGCCCATTACTGGTTGCCAACAAAGCGGCTACCGAGTTGCCTTTGGCGGTAAATGATGCATCACCATTCATTTGCCCCAGACTGTTACGCATCGCCTGAACTTCCGGTAACAGTGCTTTCAGTTGCAAGCGGCGGGCATGTAAATCGACCTTACCTTGCATCGGGTCTTTATTGCCGTTCAGCCGCAAAGTCGCATTGAGATTGCCCCCCGCCATACCGAACCGCAGCGGATCAAGCAATAACTCACCATTATTGAGCACCACGTGAGTCGATAGATCGGTTAAAGGTAATGATTTATCACGATCGATATGTTTGGCGCTGTAGGTCACATCAGCATCCATCACATTCCAACTTTTGGTGTCAAACTTCTCAGTGGGTAGCACTTTATTCGCAGGCTGTCGGCTTCGCTCGCCCCGGTTAGCTTTTTCCTGATTAGAATCCGCGCCAATCAACGGCGCCAAATCAGCAAAGCGTAATTTGTTTGATGACAGCTCACCGGCTAATTTTGGTCGAGGTTGGCTGGCGGTATAAATCAAGTTGCCATGAATATCACTGTCGCCAATCTTTCCGTTAAACTTTTCGTAGCGATAAACTGCCCCTCCCTCTTGTTTGAGGTGCGCAATGAGATGGCCATCAGTGTTGTAAGGTGGGGTAGCCGGTAGCAAAACACCAATCAGTGGATAGAGGTTATCCAAGCTAGCACCCGAGAATTTCAATTGCAGATCCAATCCCGCTAAATGACCGGGATCCGTTAATGTGCCCACCACCGCAACCCGCGTAGTACCGGAGCGTACATCTGCTTGCAACGGAAATGGCTGAGTCGCATCACTCATCGACAGCATACCACCCATTTTTCCACTGCCGGTTAATGGCTGGCCTTGATATTTGCCATCAATCTTCCAACCAAAAACATAATCTGGCGTGTTACTTTTTGCCTTTTCAGTGGCAGGGTTATCCTTTTTCTCCGCACGCGCGCCAGTTACCTCAGCAAAGGGTAACGGTTTGCCCAAGGGATCGATCACTGCGTGAAGATCAGCTTTTAGCAAAGCATCATTGAAATTTATCTCCCCACGATCAAAGACAATATCGTGAATATTTACTGACCAAGCTGAAGGCGGGTTATCGCCCTCTGTCGGGCTATTTGCCAAATTAAACGTCCAGTTGTTCTTGCCGTTTGCCAGACGCAGCAAGTTAGCATCGGGTTGGGTCAGCCAAATACGTGGAATCAGCACTTCTTTCGCCAGTAGCGCCAAGGGGGCAATGCTGGCATCAACCCGTTTTAGAGTGACCATTTCCCCCGCAGGGAAAGCACTGGATGCGGTTTTGTCTTCAGGGGTTTTGGTGGCTTTATCATCGCCGAGATCCGCAGGATTGCCCAAAACCAAGTCTTCAGCATGAATATGCGGCCAAGGCACCCAGCCACGCCACCCCGGTTCGTCACCTTTGCGTGACCAATCCACACTCAAATTGCCACGAATGGCGAAAGGCCGTTGCAACTCAGCTGACACCTTTTCGTTAATCGTCGGCTTTAGACGATTCCAATCGAAAGTCATCACAAACACGATGACTGCTGCCAGTAACAGCACAATAATCCCGCTAACGCCAGTCAGCACTTTTCCGGTTTTGGTCATAACAGCTCCATGCCAGTACTCATGATGTATAAAGCCGAATCTACACCGAGGGTGTTCAGACAAGAGTCAGTTCACTGTATTTTAATTGAAAAATCGGTTAGACAAGGGTTAACCGATGGCAAGTGCAGATTCAGAAGATAGCTTTAACTATAGTAGATGGGCGGTTTCTCAGGAAAGATTAACCACAAAACAGCATGGGGAGTGTCTGTAATCGATCAAATGACGTGGGTCGGGAGAGATAGTAACCCTGCGCAGCCGCAGCATCAGAACGTTGTACCATCGCCCACTCTTGCGAGGTTTCCACCCCTTCAACAATCACGCCTTTACTGTAACGATCCATTAAGGTGACCAAAGTGAAAAACAGTTGGTTTCCAGCATCACTTTCTTGCAGCACGATAAACAGATCTCTGGCAACTTTAATATATTCATAGCGCCAGCTAATAAATGAAGTGAAATTCGCCAACCCACTACCAAAATCATCCAACCACAGTCGATCGGCTTCTGCAATGCGGGCAAAGGGGGTATCCAAAGAGGTATCAACATGTTCAAGCAGTTCAAAGCGAATGTATGGCATGTCATCAATCAACAACTTAGCCTGCAAGTCATCCTGCATTGCCATCAACGCCTGACCATCAATATTGATAGAAACCAGCACTGAATGATGAACAAATATCGCATGCCACTGCTTAATCATATTCAATTGCTCCAGCACCACATCCAAACGGGCACGGATACTGATAGCAGTAAAATAATCCTCCGGATTCAAGCGAGTATCGGGTGATGAAGGATGAAAAACTGCCGTGAGCAACTCGATCGCCAACAGCGCACCAGAGGTACGATAGATAGGTTGAAAAGTGTACCGACGCTGACATTGCCGCCAGAAGCTTTGTCCTTTATTTCGATCAATAGCGGCAAAGGATGGCGCAAGTAAACCTGATACTTTATTGGTCATCATCAGTTTAGTCGCCATGGTTCAGGACACCAGACAGCAAGGGCAGTCTGATGACATCCTGTTGTAAACGGTTTTCCTTCTGGAAATGTTATCGACTCGTGCGACCAGAACTTTATATATACCCAATAGATTTTGAGTGGCACAGTAAAGCCGTCTACAGTGAGTTAATCATGAGTGTATACCCAAAGTACTTGAAGATGCAGGGTATTAATAGATATGGAGATGAACATGCCTTATGTAAATATTAAAATTACGCGTGAAGGGGCAACTGCGGAACAGAAAAAGCAGTTGATTGCTGGTGTCACCCAACTATTAGTCGATACTTTGGGGAAAAATCCCGCAACAACGGTTGTCGTCATTGATGAAGTGGATACCGATAACTGGGGTATTGGCGGGCACAGTGTTACCGACCTGCGAAAATCATCATAATAGGGTGCTAGACAGCGGGAAACTTGCTAGTTTCCCGACCTATATCATAAAAAATTTAAAACGTCGTTTTAATACTATTGACTCTGACTAAGCCAGCAGTGAGACTAACCCTATTTCGTTCCCACCACTGATTTACAATTCAGGAATAGGCCAGCTTTCCATGACCAGCAAAAATATTGCCGTTATCGGCGAATGCATGATTGAACTGTCACAAAAAGGTACCGACCTTAGCCGGGGCTTTGGCGGTGATACGCTAAATACAGCAGTGTATGTTGCCCGTCAGGTGTCACCGCAGGCCCTGAATGTGCATTACGTGACAGCATTAGGGACTGACAGCTTCAGTGAAGAAATGCTGGCGGCCTGGCAGCAGGAGAAGATCGATACCTCCCTTATTCAGCGGATGGATAATAAATTACCGGGGTTATATTTCATTGAAACCGACAGCACCGGTGAGCGCACATTCTATTACTGGCGCAATGATGCCGCCGCGCGCTTCTGGCTGACCAGCCCAGACGCTGACGCCATCTGTCAGCGCTTGGAAAAATTTGATTACCTATATCTTAGTGGCATTAGTCTGGCAATTCTCGACAACACATCACGTCAGCGTTTGCTGAAATTACTCCGTGCCTGCCGTGCTAACGGTGGCAAAGTTATCTTTGATAACAACTATCGCCCACGTCTATGGCAAAGCAAAGAAGAGACACAAGAAGCCTATCGCGACATGTTGGCCTGCACTGATATCGCGTTCCTGACATTAGATGATGAGGATATGCTGTGGGGCGAGAAGCCACTGGAACAGGTCATTGACCGGACTCAGGCTTTAGGTGTCAGTGAGATTATTGTTAAACGCGGCGCAGATTCTTGCATTGTCTGGGTGAAAGAGGGTTTTGAAGCTCACCAATACGATGTGCCCGCCGTTAAACTACCGAAAGAAAAAGTGGTCGATACCACAGCTGCCGGGGACTCCTTCAGCGCAGGTTATCTGGCGGTTCGCTTGACGGGTGGCAGCGCCCATGACGCAGCAATACGTGGTCACTTGACTGCCAGCACAGTCATCCAATACCGCGGAGCCATCATTCCACTGGCGGCAATGCCAGCAGTCTGATTAAACGTGAGCTGATGACCGCTACTGGCTAATCCTAAAGTGGAAAAGTGCAGTAGCGGTACAGCGGTTTATTGTGCCGTTGTTGGCGTTGGCGGTACGGCCTCCGTAGCACTAACGGCAGGAGCGGCGTCTTCTGGGACCACGGTGTGTGGTGTCATAATGGCGTTATACGCATCCTGTAGCGCCTTCACATTCACTTCCGGTTCGCCTTTCGGTTGCGTCAGAATCAGCGTGGTATCTTGCGAGAGTTGCTGTTTCAATTCCTGATTCAGTTCGGCTAGCGTCAGGCCAGACAAAAATGCCTGTCGTAGCTTCTGATATTGCTCCGGTGCAATATCCACCACACCACTTTGCTGTGAACGCAGACGTTGGCTCATCAGAATGTCAGTATCAGTGCGGGCATAGGTGGCAAACAACTTACTGAGCTGATCGTTTTTCTGCACCATCAATGCATCAAACTCCGCCTGACTCAGACCATTCTCACGCAAACTCGCCAGTTCACGAGCCACAAAATTCATGCCTGGAGTCAGGTTTTCCGTCGGAGTATTCAAGTGAATAGCACACTGCGCACGCTGATATTGCACTCGGCAGTCAAAGCCCAACTTCAGGTTCTTCTGATCACTCTTATCCAAAACTTGCTGGATATGCCAGAACAGCGCCTCTCGTGCTAAATCACTGCGCCAGTAACGGCTTAACGCCACAGAATCCTGAATAGGGTGCCATGGGGTATCCCACATCAGCGACAACGTATCTTGCGCCGCCTGTTCGCTCATCAAGCTCACGGGTTCAGGTGGTAATGGCGCCAACATGGCCATAGGGGCTGGTGTAGTGCGTTTCCCTTTCAACTCAGAGAAGGTTTTGCTGATTTGTGCCGCAATGCTACGGCTATCCACATTACCAACCACATACAATGTCATCGCATCCGGGGTATACCACTGCTCATAGAACTGTTTCAGCTTCTCGACATCAACAGGCCTTGCCACGGATTGGCCGGGATCATGCCCGATTAAAGAAGAGCCTTTAAGCCGATAGCGCCACCAAGGTTCCTGAATATTCTGCGGGAAAGTGGCGATAGGATCGGTCGCACTGTTCAGCGCGACATTGATAGTTTGTTCGCTGATGGCCAGCTTGCCACTGGTATCAGATAACCATGCCAAGGCTTCTTTCAGCAAATCAGGGCGGTTATTGGGCAAACTCAGGCTATATAAGGTGAAATCATAAGATGTAATCGCTGGTGGCAATGGGCGTTCGTTATCGACCCCTTGCTGCCACAGTGACTGAAGTTGGGCAGGAGTAAAACTCGCGCTGCTTATTAAGGCCAAGCGTGGCAATAGATGGGCAAAACCCACTTGCTGTGTGCTTTCTGATAATGAGCCAGCATTAACCACCAGACGTAGCTCAATCCGATCGCTAGGGCGCTGCGGCGTCGCCAGCAACTGCCATGAAAACCCGTTTTCTAACTTCCCCTGCTGCCAGGCAGGATCGGGTTGTAGTGCTTCAGCCTGCACATTACTGCTGACAGCCGCCAACAATAATCCACCAACTATAAGACGAATTCTGGTGCCCTGCATGTGAACCCCTACTTAATAAACTATCCAATCTTAACCCTGCTTACTTCGGGTATAAACGATACAATTTTGCATAAGTCACTCGTGAGGTGGGAGTGTACCATTCTGTTAGACCGCATGCTTTTGCCGATGTCACTCATCGGAGTAAAAAATAGTATCTAAATGGTAATTTATACAAGAAATGGGGATGTGGGGCTGGCTAACGAGGAACTGCTGGAGACAAAAACACCACCAGCAGTTATTTGAGAACTAAACATTATTTGAGAACCAAGGGGAATTCAACAGGACAAACCCCTTAATTCTTTGTTACGGTTTTATCAAGAAGAGACGCCAGGTTTTATCTCAGCATCTGGCACAGTTTTGTTCGATAACGCGGCTTGTAACTGATCGTTATCCAGTTGCTTACACCATTTGGCAACCACAACAGTGGCTACGCCATTACCGACCAGATTGGTCAGAGCACGGGCTTCAGACATAAAGCGGTCGATACCCAGAATCAGTGCTAAACCTGCCAAAGGTAAATGCCCTACCGCAGAAATGGTTGCGGCCAGTACGATAAAGCCACTGCCCGTGACCCCTGCCGCGCCTTTTGAGGAAAGCAACAACACCACCAGTAAGGTTACCTGATGAATAACATCCATATGGGTATTGGTTGCCTGTGCGATAAATACTGCGGCCATGGTCAGATAAATCGAGGTTCCGTCGAGGTTAAATGAGTAACCCGTCGGGATAACCAGACCTACCACTGACTTCTTACACCCTGCTTTCTCCATCTTATCCAGCATGCGCGGTAACACAGACTCTGAAGATGATGTCCCTAATACGATAAGCAACTCTTCTTTGATATAGCGGATAAATTTGAAGATGTTGAAACCATTGAATTTCGCGATAGAACCAAGCACCACGATAACAAATAGAAGACAAGTTATGTAGAAACAGATAATTAACTGACCCAGTTGCACCAAGCTGCCCACACCGTACTTACCAATGGTAAAGGCCATTGCACCAAAGGCACCAATCGGGGCCAAGCGCATAATCATATTGATGATGCCGAAGATGACGCGGGAGAAACTCTCAATAACATTAAAGATAAGCTGGCCTTTTTCACCCAAACGATGCAGGGCAAAACCAAACAGGACAGCAAACAACAGCACTTGCAGAATATTGCCGCTAGCAAAAGCGCCAACGACACTGCCGGGAATGATATCCAGCAGGAATGGCACAATCCCTTGCTGTGAGGCCTGCTCGGCATAAAGTGCAACCGCTTTTGCATCCAGTGTTGCCGGGTCGATATTCATACCAGCACCGGGTTGCACCACGTTCACAATCACTAAACCAATCAGTAGCGCAATGGTACTAACAATTTCAAAATAGAGCAGCGCAATGGCGCCTGTGCGGCCCACGGCTTTCATACTTTCCATGCCCGCGATACCGGTAACGACGGTACAGAAAATGACAGGAGCGATAATCATTTTAATTAGTTTAACAAATCCATCACCCAAAGGTTTCATTTGAGCACCGAGATCCGGGTAAAAATGCCCTAGCAACACCCCCAGCGTAATCGCCGTTAACACCTGAAAATAAAGACTTTTAAATATTGAAGCTTTCATAACTATGTCCTTTTGGAGAAATGCACGGCAGCTTGTCGCGTTGCTCTCTGTGATGATTGAATGACACTTCTTTTTTTATCCGTGCTTGCGCGGAAAATAACACCCTCATAACAATATGGAAATTATTAGTTGCACTGGATTGCACCCTTAACGCGAAATTAAGAACTGAAACGCTTCAAGCGGAAGTAACAGCGTAAATACCGTCGAATCAACCAGACAATTACCCACAAATGATTAGCACTGGAAAAAGAGGGGGAAAAACAACAAGACAGGTTGAGAAACACGCAGATGAGGGGGATTTTTGAATGAGGTTTTTTATAGGCAGTTGCCCCCTTTTTTAAGCTGAAGCAAGGGGGCGATGACGTAGTATGAGCCGAACTTACTTAATTGCTCGACTAGGGACAGCAGCAGCACTATTGATGACGATTTCGTTAATCGCACTCCACTTATTCACATCCGTGCCAAAGGTCTCCAGTTTGATATATTTGGCGGTAACTGGCGCAAAGGTCAGCTTCTCACCATTTTTGTCTGCCGTGGAGGTTTCCAACCCTTCTGCCAGCGGTTGCCAACTCTTGCCATCACTGGAGTAAGCAATGGAGAACTTCAGCTTACGTTCAGTGGGTTTGAATGGCACGATAAGAATATTGTCAATGGCTTGCTCTTTATCCAATTCCAGTTGAATCCAACTCTCCCCGGATGCCGCCCACCGTGTTTTAATATCACCATCAGCGATATTCGCCGGAACGTGGCCTTTTTCACTGTCATAACCGGATGCCGTGACAGCAACAATCTGTGCTGCATAACTCGAGACGCAGAACAGCGA
Source organism: Yersinia vastinensis (assembly GCF_044905075.1). Taxonomy (NCBI): domain Bacteria; kingdom Pseudomonadati; phylum Pseudomonadota; class Gammaproteobacteria; order Enterobacterales; family Yersiniaceae; genus Yersinia; species Yersinia vastinensis. Next base: position 130,201 of record NZ_CP173260.1, on the reverse strand, counting down.
ACCGAGCAAAAAGGTAGCTAAAACCTGCTTTTTCATCAACCTATCCTTTTATCACCTGAATGAAAACCCGTGGGTAAAAGCGCCGGGCATGCAGACCCTGGGAAGCCGCTGCTCGGCACTTTTTACCAACAGCGGCCCCAGCACGGGCCGCTGTCGGGACTATTTACGGCCGTTCGGTTGCAGCTTCTCACCCACATTGAGTAAGAACAGTTCATTATCACGGGTTGAGATCCGGGCTGAACCATCGTCCATTCGGTAAGCACCCTCGGTAAAGCCTGCGCCATTAAGGAAAGGTGCAACTGCCTGTGGTTTATCACGCAGTGAGGCTTCCAGCGCCAGCAAAGCGTAAGGCTCTATGGCATCAACATCAGCGTATTGACGGTCTGGCGAAGCCATGAAGAAACCATCGATATAGCGTGTTTTGATGATGTTATCGCCGATTTTTTCAGCCAATAGCCGATAATCCGCTATCTGGCTGGCATTGTAGAGATCCAGTAATGCAAACAGAGCATAAGGATCGCTGTTGGTGGTATCTAACTTAACTTTCACATCTTTGCCTGGTGCCGTACCGATATCACCTAGCCCTTGGTCGTTGGCAATACCGCGAGCCACTTTCCACAACAATGGATCGTTATCGATGGCATAGGCACGCGCATAGGAAATCAGGAATTCATTGCCTGCTTTATACGGCTTGAGCACTGCGCCCTTTTTGCCGTAATAGCCATCACGCGGGAGAGTGTAGTGAGATAAATCCTGCCCATCAGCAATCATCGGGCGGAAAGTATTGTCCTGATCGTTATACGCATATTGGGCAAACGCCTTCAGGCCATCCACCGTCCATTTGAGTAAATCTTGTCCCTGAGGGCCTAAATCTTTACCTAACTGCAATTGCATTAAGGCATTTTCTGAATAAAGGGTACTGGTGCGCCCTTTCAGCATCATATTGCCTTCCAATGCAGCTGGACCAAACTCTGGTCCAAACTGACGTTGAGCGCGATCACCAAACTTGGAATGGGTATCCGCATCATCTGTTGGCTCTTCACGTTTTAGCGCTTGGGTAAACTGATAGACACCCAAGCCTGTTTTCGCATCACGTGGCAGCACATACTGGTCAGCCAACCGTTTAGCCCATACCAATGCACCTTGATCTTGCTGGTGTTTGTAGAGCAAAGATGCTGAATAGATCAGGTCATTACCCGCATTAAGGAAGCTCAGGCCCTTGGTGGCAAAGAAAGGCGGTTGCTGCTCAAATTTGCTTTCCCACAGCTCCCCCATCGGCTTGCCATACTCACCGTGGCGGCTGGTCTCAAGGATACGCCAGTCATAAACATGGGCATTCCAAAAACCACGAATAAACCGGGCGGTGGCATCGCTATCAGCCTTGAACATCAGGTCATAGTAGGGATAGGCATTTTTCAGCTCATGCACCATCTCTTTCTCGCTTGGCCCTTCTGGCTGAAGAGTTTTCAGATCAACAAACCGGTGCCCCCCCCAGTACAGTAAACCGCTTGGATCTTGATAGTTCTGGAAGTGGTAGCGAACAATATCCTCCGCACGTTTTTGATAACGATCATCGCCGCTAAGTTGGCTTAAACCGCTCATGACACGCATCAGATTTTGTTGAGCTGAGAAATTTGACAACACAGCCCGACGACCATCGGGGAATATCCATTCCAATTGTTGTCCAGTTCGGGGGTCAACACCATCCGCCAGCAGCGGGCTGGGTTTATCACCGTGGTAGGTATCTGATGCCTTATTCAACACATTATCGACATACTGTTTTACCACAGTGAGACGGTCAGTATCCGCTGCCTGCCCGGCGGGCATGTACAGCGTAGCCAGCACTGCCATACTCAAAAATAACGCTCTTTTTTTCATTACTTCGTTACCTGTCAAAAATCGTTATAGCGAGGTGTGACCCCAGAGGTCAGAATTGTGCTATTTCAAATAAATTTAGAAGCTGTATTTGATCCCTACACGATAACGGGTTTGACGTTCATCAGTATTTTTACTGCCGGAAACGTTGCCGATCGCCATATAAGGAGACCAGTTTTTATCCCACTTATAAGTTAATTTAAAATCATGCGCCCAATCGTAATTTTCGTTATCTGACAGCACAACACCGGCTTTATTGGCTTGTTTGTAATCCAATTCATAGTCTAATTGGAAATCTTTGTTAATTTTATAGCTCAGAACACTTGTCAGATTATAACCATGTTCAGAGGTGTCTTTTTTCGTATTAATATTGGCACTGGTGCGCTTATAATAAGGACGATAACGTAATGAAATAGAGAGATCGTCAGTCATATTTGCCTTGCCGCGCAGATAAGGACGATAGTTGTTAGCAGTGGAACTTGAATCTAATGAGAAACCAGGTTCAATAGAGAATGTTTTGTCAATTTTGTACACGTAGCTAGCAACCACTTCGGTCCCATTACTGACACCTTCGTGGAAAGGCTTGTCTTTGTCACTGGCGCTTTTCCACTTACCTTCAAGAGATAAGCCAAAACCATTAGCAAAGCGATGAGACATTAATAAACGGTCTTTGTGGTTATTGCCACTTTGGTCTTGAGTTTCATGACGATAGTCAATAGTTACAGCCATTGCGCTGGTGCTGATAAGTGATGCCACTGCCAGAGATAGTAATTTAAATTTCATTACAGTTACCTTATTTTAATAAAAGATATTAATTATTATGATAAATACCAACCGCACTTATGAAACAGCATTCTATTTATTTTGATATTAAGTTCCGCGATCAATGACTGATAGTTCGAAATTAATAAAACAAATATCCATTTATGTGACACGGTTCAAAGTAAATAGTTTTTATTACTGCCTATTCCTGTAATTTTTATGTTATATCGCAGGTGTAGCAAGGGATTGACGCTATTTTCAGCGAAATGACTTGGGTGATAAATAGTCTTGACGGATTGATAATATTTAGGTAAGAAGAAATAAATTAATAGATGTCAGCCGAATATTTTCTTATCGGTATTATTGTTGGTTTTAATTAATTCTATATAATAGTCATTATTCGCTCTATTTTTGATAGAGAAATATTCGTTAATATAGTGGAAGAGTACGCCAGAGCGGATATTATTGATTTAACGTTTTGGGGATTTAATATAAGAAAGAGTATTATTTTGAATTTTTCTATTTAGCCGAAAGTTCTGACATTCTGCCGAATTACAGTGATTGAACCAAATTAATCGGCCCGTTAATCACTGACGCACTGACTCAGGCCCAGTGATTTGGGTGACAAATCTGCCGGGAGCCAATTTGAAGGCTGCAAGCCGGAGCCTTGAGGAGAGGGGCCGAGCATATGAGTGCCGCTAGCAACGTTGTAGCGTCAAGGATGAAGGGTGTAGCGGGTCTCGAACACCTCTCGTGGTAACGGCTGCGAAAATAGAAACCCCTGCCCACAATGAATACCATTCTGCAGCAACCATTGCCGTTGTTCTTCGGTCTCGACCCCTTCAGCCATTACGCGAAGATTCAACACCCCGGAGATAGTGTTAATGATGCGCGCCATCGCATCATCTTCTGGCAGGTGCTTCACAAAGCTTTTATCCAGTTTGATAATGTTGATCGGCAAACTTTTCAGGTGGTTAAGATATTGCAGGCTTGAATGCCCAGTACCAAAGTCATCCAGCGCGATAGATAAACCTAGCCCACGTAGCTCATGCAGTAACGCCAGCGCCTTATCGAGGTTACGGATACGGGCGGTCTCGGTAATCTCTAGCACCAATTGGCGCGGATCAATGTCATAGTGGTTAATGACAGTGCGTAGATGCGTAAGGATATGATCACATTGTACCTGCAAGCCGGAGATATTGACCGCCAACGATAAGGTAATACCTCGTGCTTTCCAATCGGCGAGAATACGGCAAGCTTCTTCCAGTACCCAACTGCCCAGCGGGGTCATTGCACCACTTTCTTCTGCATCAGGAACAAATTCGGAAGGTAAACGATAACGACCATCTGCCTGACGCCAGCGTAATAATGCTTCTGCACCAATAACCCGTGGTTCACTCATATCCCATTGGGGTTGTAAAAACAGGACAAAATCATTTTTTTCAATGGCTTGCAAAATATCATGTGTCTGCGTGAGCTGTTTTTGTGTTTTGTCTAACGCGGACAACTCGTTGCCATGAATACGGTTCATGTCCGTATACGCCTCAGCAAGCAGTTGCTGATTACGATTATAATTATGCACCAACACCCCCAGTTCATCGTCCTGATGATGGGCGGGTAAGGTGAGTTGGTGATTCAGTACGCCTTGTTGACCAATCTTTTCCAGCTCTTTCGCCATCGCCCGCAAAGGGTGAATAATCAGACGGTTAATGCACCAAGCGATAGAAACCGACAATACCAATGCCAGCAGTAAATAGGTGGAAAGCATTGCTGACAACGCACTGAGAATGAACTGATACATGCGGAATGAATCCACCCGCAACACGAGATGTGCCAGTGGCTGCGGGTTGGCCGATACCCGCTCTAGCGCATATAGCGGCACAGTTATCTCTACCGGCAGAGAAAAAATACGTTTCGCCCAATGAGGAACCGGCCTTTCAGTGGGGAAATTGGCATGCAATACCTGAATTTGGTTCGGCAATATCACTTCTGCGCGACTGAGGATGCCAATCGGCAATAAGTTATTGAGGATTTTTTTGGCTTGCGGAATATCAACGCTCAAGATAGCTTCTGAGAGCGGTTGGCGGACAGAATAAGCGATACTCTCCAACTGTTTGGCGTAGTCATCTTTGCGCTGCTGCACAAAGTGGAACAACTGAAGGACGATAAAAATACAGATAGTCACCAGTGCAACACCCGCCACTGCCGCCATTTGTTTAATCGTTAATGAACGCCTTACCCGCAAACTCGTTCTCCGCCAATGTCGACTGAATAAAGTAAAATGGTTGCCACAGATAGATGGCTACTCGTCGATTCTGTCTGAGTATACTCGATCGCTTTCAGATTTTATCCGTGATAACAAACCGGAGGGGAAGAATACCGTGGGTTTCGGTCTTTTCCTACCGAGAAAGCAACGTCAGAGCGTTATTTCTCCCTCTGACGTTGCTTTTTCAGGCAAATCGGCACTTATGACTGATTATTTGAAGTCTGCGTAGGGCACTAATGGCTGTGGCGGCATATCCAAATCACCCTGCCACCCTGCCATTGAGTAGCGCAGGTAGATCAGTGCATGGCTTGGGGTATAATCTTTTGCTTGTTGAATATCTACCCCAGCCCCTAACGTCCAGTGTGAACTCAAACGCCGCTCAATCAACGCCCGCAAAGTGTAACCCACACCATTGCTGCTTTCACCGCCATCCGGCGCATAACGATCTGGGATAGGCTGGAGGCTGTTTACCAGCAGATTTTGCAGTGGATAACGCGCGCGATCATTAGTGGCGGAATGTGATACAGATACAGACCCACCAAGCTCCCATGACCAGTTATCCGTCCGTTGCCGATAGTTTACCGGAATAGCCAGTGACAGATATTTCTGTGGGCTGTAATACCCCCCTTGGCCGAGGGTGTAGCCGCTGAGATCTTTTTGATAATGCCACCACATGCCATTCAGGCCGACAGTGAAACGGCGATTATCCTCATTAATCAGTTTGTAGTAATAGCCGGTCATAAAGCGCAACCGCTGGTTGTCTGCCACATTTTGGCCAGTTAGATAATGATAACTTAAATCACTCCAGACTCCGTTGGCTTCACCCCGGTCATAACTGGTGCCTAAGCTAACGCCAGTGGCTCGCACGCCCCCCCAAGTCACATTAGTATTCGGGTCGACTGTACCGGCAAAAGCCAGTAACGAACTGGAGATGGGTCGCCGCGATGCGGTTGCCGTCCAACCGATATGGTTCCAGCTATTGCTGTACGCCAGTCCTCCGACTACATCAACGACCTCAAACCCCATAGGCGTGGTGCCGATATCTGTAGCCCAGTAGTCATTCTGCCATCCCACCGCAACACTGGTACCCGTCGCGCGTTGATGCATGGTTGCCTGACAAGGGATCAATGTTTGGTAGCATGTACCGGCTTTATATCGGGTATTCTTATCAAATGTGCCAGCATCCATCTGTATGGTATCGGTTCGGAAGAAAGCCCGACCATCCCCTAGAGAAGTATCCACTTGCAGCATCGTGTTATGCGCGCTGAGATCAGAAATCCCCTCGGTGCCACTGGAATGCAGATAATCATGGTCGAGTGTGACGCGGGTATCCTGCTGGCGATACAGGTCGGCTGCATCCGCGCGAATGCCTCGCTTGAGCCAATCATCAGTGGCCTGATTACGTGTCAGTAAGGTATAGCTGTCATTATCTGCGGGAAGAGTCGGCGCGATACCACTGGCCACCATGGCATGCTTGAAGTCATCTTGTGCATTCGCAGGTTGCCCTTGCAATTGTGCTACGCGGGCTGAGTCACGGAAGACCAGCGCATTATCCTGTGACGGCGCTTTAGCCGCGGCCGGCTTCAATCGCTGGAAGATATCCGTCGCTTTTTGTGGCTCCCCGACACCGCTCCAGGCATTAGCTAATCGGCGTTGGGTATTTATTGTCGCCCCTTCCACCGTTAAGGATTCACGCTGCAAACGCTGGCGTGCATCACTGAGACGACCTTCGGCAATATAGGCTTCTATTTCACCTAAACGGGCATCGGGGTTTTGTGGTTCACGGGTACGAATACGCTGATAGCCCGCCAGCGCCTCACTGTAGTCGCCACGTTCCAGCGCCCAATCTGCCAGTGTAAGGTCAATTTGGGTATTTGCCGGTTGCTGGTGTAACGCCGTTATTGCGCCAGCCTCATCGCCATTAGCTCGCAACTGACGAGCTAATGTCAGCACCTGATCTAATTTCAAGCGTTGGTCTAATTCACGGATATTATCATTCCATTGTGCCATTGGCAGAGTATCTAAATGCCCCAAGGCCTGACTATCACGCCCCGTGCTCGAAAGATAAAGTGCATAGGCATAAACCTGCTCCGGATCCCCCGGCTTACGACTTGCCAGTTGGTGGAACTGCGCATCGGCTTGGGTTACGTGGCCATCTTGTGCCAGTGCTTGCGCCAACCGGTAAGTTATCCAGACATCATCCGGCGCTCGCTTTTGCGCCTCGCGATATTTTTCTGCCGCCTGATGCCACTGTTGCTGCGCTGCCAAGGCTTCAGCCTGCTGTTTCAGACTATCCAATTGCAGGCTATCTAATGTGTCACGCATTTTGGCCTGCTGGTTGCGCGGCAAATTATTCAGATAATCCAGTGCTTTTTGGGGGGACTCACGTTGATAGATATTGGCTAGCCCACGGACAGCACTGCTGTTCGTCGAGTCCAGTCGCAGTGCTTGCTGATAGTGCTGCTCGGCACTTTTATCATCATGACGAGCGACAGCGACATCCCCCAAACCGACTAACGCATAGCTGTCACTGCCATCAATTTGCCTCGCCTGCTGGTATTTCTGTTGAGCTAATGTGATATCACCGGCTTTCAGCGCTTTATCACCCTGATCATTGAGCAACCAGTAGCGGTTGGTTTTAATCAAGCTGGCCCACTTATCACTTTTCAGGCCATTTGTGTCGACTTTCTGTGCCTGTTCAAACAAACGCAGTGCTTGCGCCCGATCACCACCACGGGCGTAAGCCAAACCTAGTGCTCCCAACAATTCCGGGTCATTAGGTGACGCAGCCAGTGCTTGTTTCAGTGCTGGGACAGCGGCGATTCCCGCACCACTGTCCACTTTTGACAGCCCACTTAACCGAGCCTGATAAGCGGGATCCACCAACATAGCCTGCTGATTAGCCAGCTCTTTACGCGCAATGTCGGCCTGAGGGCCTGTTGAGAATACATCAAGGAAGTGGGTCAATGCGGCAACACTGCTTGGGCTGACCGTCATCGTTTTAATAGTGTCCATCCACACATCAGCGGCATCTGACGTTCCCACGGGGTCTGCGGCAACTTTGGTCAACATCGCATACCCTAGATCAGGCTTTTGCTGGCTAAAATACATCCGCGCCAGTGCCATCCGCAAAGCGACATTGCCGGGATATTGCTGGTCAAGAGAAGCCAGCTTCTGCGTAGCCAGTGCTTCCTGACCCGGTAACCGCGCCACCAGCCGCCAATACTCTACCGCAAGATCTAATGTGGGTGGATTGCCTTGCAGCAGTTGGTCATATTTCCCTTTGGCTTCGGCAACCCTTCCTGCCGTGGCCAGCAGACGCGCTTCTTGTAGCTGCTGGCGCACTTCCGGTTTAGTCAGGGCCAACATCAGTTTCGCCCGCCGATAGACGTCAGTGTCGGGTGCCAATTGTTGCAGTTTATCAAGCTGTTTTTGTGCTTCGGCCAGATTCCCTTGCCGCAAGGCCTGACGCATTCCCGCCGCGATAACATCAGGATTATTCGGATCCATCATGTTCAAGCGATACAGGGACTGCTTGACCAACTCATCTTTATTGGTCGCCTCGCCCAGCCGTACCTGTTCCAACAGGAACTGGGTCGGCGAAACAGATTCGGCGGCAAGGGCAACACCGGTAAAAGTTTGAGGCAACAGCGCCAAACTTAGCAGCCAGTTTATTTTAATGTTGCGCATTGACTGTTCCATGAGGGCTGAAGCTCGCCCTGCCGATTAAAACGATAACGCTGCTGCGCCCATCCCTGACCAAACAGGGTCAGCACTGCACTGTAGTAAGCATCTGCGCCCGGAGGCGAGTCTTGTACTCGTTTTTGTTGCTGACTCAATGTTTGTTTATTAAACGGTGCCGGGCTACTCGCTAAAAATGGCAGTAATGCCGCTGAAAACCCTACCGGCCCGTCGCCATTGGCTTTGCCAGTACTGGTATCCATTTTTTCTGGCGGTAAGCCTCGCTGCTCGGTAATCTCTGCCATCGGCTGAAAGCGCTGGATGAGCGCGGCTTTTTGCGGGCTGTTATTAGACAATAAACCCGCCCATAAATAGGTTCGAATAGCATCGTAACTCCCGACGTTCGGGTGCACATCATCCGGTTGCCAACCCTTGCCCTCTTGCCAGACAACCCAATCAGCGGTGAAACCATGAGGAGCACTTTCCAGCCATAACCGCTGATTGGCTTTCACCATCGCTTTCCATGGCCCCGATAAAGAAGCAAAACGTGCCAGCAATTGTGGGGGTAAATAGCTTGGATTGAGCCGCCAGCGGCCTTCATCGCTAAAACCAATTTTGCCCGGCATTAGCATCTCACCAAGACCTGGGATCTTGACCACTTCTTCTTTGGCGATACGTTGCAGCAGCAAAGTCCCCATCGTCTGGTAGTGGCGAACATCCCATAGCCGCCCCGCTTCTAACAAACTGTATGCAATCCATAAATCGGCATCAGAAGCCGAATTGGGATCCAGAACCCCCCAATGACGTTGTGGATGTTGCCCCCACAACCATGCGGGCAGGCGAGCCGTTAAATCACCCGCCGCCAGATTGTTCTCGGTCCAGGTTAATAAGCGGTCGAATGTCTCCCGGTCATTAGCAACAAGTGCAAAAAACAGCCCGTAGCTTTGCCCCTCGGAGGTAGTAATTTGCCTTGGACTACTAGGGTCAATAACTCGCCCACCATCACTGATATAGTGCTGTTTGAATTGCTGCCATTGCGGCCAATCACACGCCGCCGCTGCGCCAAAACTGGCAAGCAGCAGCAGAGTGCATATCAGTCGTTTAACCATCACGACCATCCGAATTAGTCTCTCTCATCAGGCGATAAACGCCGACGGCTTATCAGGCGTAATAAGCGCCAAGCCATCATGGCTGCCACCACCACAACCAACACCGCCACACCGGCCAGCAGTACCGGATGGGTCGACAAGGTGTGCCAAATGCGCTCCCACCACGGCAAATGACCGACATCATAGGTATCCCCGACACGCAAGCTATTGACGCCAGACTCACGGATCACCGCGACTGAGCCAAAAACCGCCTCACGTTTACCGGTATCAAGCAGGGCATTATTCAGCAAGTTATAGCCACGTGGGCTATCAGCCAATAGCGCCACAATACTGCGTTGCGGGAAGTTAGGTGACTGCACGCCGATAATCGCCGACATCGCCCCTTCAGAACTGACGGTTGCCTTGCTGTCTGCTACCCAATCTGACGCGGGTGCCATCATGCCTGACAAACTCGTTTGCCGATTGGGCATTTTGACCCAGCTCTGCGTTTGATCCACCAGCAAGCTAATCTTCTGGTCATCGCGTAACTCTGACGGGATCGTGCCGATAATCAGCACATCAACATCTTTGTCTTTCGCCTGTGACCAATCGTCGGTGATATTTATTCCCACCGCGGGATAACCGACCTGTGCCCCAATATTCCCCACCGCGTTGAGAAGTGTGGTCAGTTGTGACGCTGCCGGTTTTGGTGGCACCAATACCAATGTCTCAGAGAGGTCAGCCATGCGACTGAACGGGAAGCCCGCATTAGCGAACGCCCGCAGATCAGGCATTTCCATAAAGTGGCGGTAACCGGAGAAATCAATAGTGGAGTTACCATCAATCACCGCGTGGTTTGCCGCTGTAGAATACGTCTCACACCGCCCCTCGGCCCCGCTTGCCAGTAAAGTGCTGTAATCAAAATCAAAACGAAGTTGGTTAGTGGCCCCCAGTTTCAATGCCGGAATGGTCAGCCGCTTCGCTGCATCTTGTAAACCTTGCAGTAGGGGTAGACGCAGAATTTTACTGTCTTCCGGCATATTTGGTGACAGTGGGTAGTCCTGCACAAACTGATTATTCAGACTGATGCTTAAGCGGGAACCATCCATCAGGCGTGTTGAGGTATAGCGGTATTTCAAGCGCATATCGATACCGGCGCTGCGAATTAGGAACAGATCCGGCGGTAGGTTCATCGATAATGAAATGGGTGGCGGTAACAAGCCGGTTGTTTGTAGTTGGTCTGGATATTGCTGCAGCTCCGCAAAGGTCATTGGACGATCAGTTCGTACCCAGTTAGGTGCGTCATAGGGCACACGAGGTGCCAGTTGTTCAACGTTATCCACCGTTACATTCTGACCACGGAACAGAATGTTGCCTTGTGCAATCCCCTGCGCTGCCGTGATCAGGTCATTATCATCACGCCCCAAGACCAGCAGTAGTTTTACATAGGGGTTATCAGGATGGCTGATGATCTCCACGGTTGGCGCTTTGACCGGTGGATAATCTTGCAGGAAGTCAGGCCGCTGTGCGTTGGTCGCGAAGATCACAGCATGTTGGGTGGGGAGCTGGTTATACAGCACCGGGAAATTCTGTCCACGCCATTGTGCTTTGTCACCAAACCACGATGCCAAAATGGACGCGGCTCGCTGTTGCGCCACATCCGGTACAGCAGCAAACACCACTGGCAATGTCAGTGGGCGGTTATCTCTGGCATCAAAGAACGGCTCAGGGAAATGGGATAAATCATTTTTAACCGCCAGTGATTGATAGCGTAAATCCAGCGAGCTGGATTTGCTGATATCCAGCCATAACGTACTACTGGCCGGGTTTTCACAAATATTCTGGTAATGACCAACAAACACCAGCCGCAAGCGGTTGAAATCGGTGATATAGCGCGAGTCAATGGGCAACTGAATGCGAGTCGGCTTACCCAGTTGCTCTTTGGTGACTGCCGTAACACCCATCAGTTCGTCATTGAGGAAAATTTTTAGCTGCGACTCCACCGGGATCAACGATGGCGATGGCGTAAACTCCAGATTCAATGTCGCGTTAGTGACCACTTCATCACTGCGCACACCGAATTCAATCACCCCCTCCGGGTTGGTGCCACGCAGTGAGAATGTACCCGGTGGAGGAGCTATTTTGGCGAAAGTGTACGCCACATCCCGTACCGGTACATTGGCATCAATGGTTGGCACAGCAGGTGTTAGCTCCGCTGTCGATTCTACGGCAAGCGAAGACGCCGCCGATTGAGGTGACGGCGTTGCCGGTGTTTCGGCATGGGTGAATGGCGTCAATCCCAAAGCCAGTGCGGTAAACCAGGTTATTTTTCTCGTCATCATATCATCATCAATGTTGAGCCACTGTCTGGCCCTGGCTACTCGGAGCCTGATTTTTATCCACGCCATGGGGTACAAATGATGCAATCCAGGCAATCAGGGAGGTCAATCCTACCAGTACATTTCGAATCACCGGCGGCGCATAGCTGGCCATACGGACATAACCTCTAAAGCCCAGCGCCAAAACATCGCGCAAGCTCTCAATCGGTTTGTCTTCTGGGAAGCCGTCCTGCCACAACGCCCACGTATCAGCACGAGCGAAGGTACACTGTATAAAATCAATATGTTGTGCCACAGTCAGCTTATGCATCCGCATCCCGACTTTGGTTCCGAAAGCGCGGGTGACTTCACATGGGAAGGTATATTCTTGCGCGCCCCGCTTCAGCAGCAAATGCACAGCCTCGCCATCTTTCAGCAACCCGGCTTCGCGCATTTCAATCCCTACCCCACCATCAGAGTAATCGCGCAGGGTACAAGCAAATAAGTGCCCATCAGCGCGAGCGACAGCCGCGGGCATCGCAATTTCTACCCGATGAGACTGGCGCACTTGTTTGGCCTCGACCGCCACAGCCACTGCACCACCGAGAATGGTCATATTGTAAATAACCCACACAAGACTAATGACTACCGTCATGATCTCAGTGGAAGGGCCATGCCCTAAGCGCCATAAGCCTGCAATCAAACCGGCCAGATTCAGCAGCACTAACGCCATGTACGGACGAGTAATAACCCAGTCCACATGCTGCTCTTCAACCAGACCACCTTTTGCCGTGACGTTAAATTTCCCTTTATGTGGGTTAAGTAATGCCACCGTGGTTGGGCGGGCGATATACCAAGCCAGCACTGTTTCGTAGATTTCACTCCAGAACGAGTGGCGGTATTTCCCCTGAAGGCGGGAGTTGGTCAAGCTGGCATGAATCATATGTGGCAAGACATAGAGCGCAATCGCCAGTGCGGGAGCAAAAATGATGTAGGCATGCAGCAGCAGGAAAGCTAAGGGGGCGGTCAGGAAGATCAGCCGCGGAATGCCGGATAAAAAGTGCAACATGGCATTGGCATAACATAAGCGCTGAACGAGTTTTAGCCCTTTGCCAAGCAGTGGGTTATCAAGCCGGAAAATCTGAACCATGCCTCGTGCCCAGCGAATGCGCTGCCCGATATGCGCTGACAAGCTTTCCGTTGCCAACCCTGCGGCCTGTGGTATGCGGATATAAGCCGACGTGTAACCCTTACGGTGCAGACGCAATGAGGTATGGGCATCTTCGGTAACCGTTTCTACCGCAATGCCGCCAACAGCATCTAAAGCGCTGCGACGCAAAACAGCACAAGAACCGCAGAAGAAGGTGGCATCCCACATATCATTCCCATCTTGAACCAAACCATAGAACAGCGTGCCTTCATTGGGAGTTTGCCGAAAACGGCCTAAATTTCGCTCAAAGGGATCAGGGGAGAAAAAGTGATGTGGCGTTTGGATCATGCCCAACTTTTTATCTTTAAAGAACCAGCCAAGCGTTAATTGCAGGAAAGAGCGCGTCGGAACGTGGTCGCAGTCAAAGATGGCAACAAACTCACCAGTAGCCTGTTTCAGGGCGTTATTGATATTCCCCGCTTTGGCATGTTCATGCGTTGGCCGGGCAATATAGTGCACCCCAACTTCAGCGGCGAAGTCTTTAAATGCGGGTCGGTTACCGTCGTCTAAAATATAGATATTGATTTTGTCTTTCGGCCAATCAATACCCAGTGCAGCATAAATGGTCGGTTTCACCACACTGAGATCTTCGTTGTACGTCGGTACCATCAAATCAATGGTAGGCCAGCTATTAATATCGTCTGGCATAGGAACAGGCTGACGGTTTAGCGGCCAGATAGTCTGGAAGTAGCCCAGAACCAGCACTATCCAAGCGTAGGTTTCAGCCAGCAGCAACAATAACCCACATACCAGACTGACCGGGTCATCCCAGTTAAGCGTTTCGGTATAACGCCACCACAAATAGCGGCAGGAAACCGTCAACGACAGCACAATCAACATCAAGGTCGGTAAGCGGCCCGGAACACGCCGCACCACCATAGCAATGGCCCATAGCAACAGGACAAACACAAACTGTGCCATCATGCCAAACGGCTGCGAAATACACAGTAAGGCCAGAATACCCGTAAAAAGACCTAAAATAATGAACAGGATACGACGAGCTGGCCTTGAGAGCTGGCTGAGTCGTGTCGCCACCGATTGTTCTATCCGCTGAAGTTCAAAGCGCGCAGGTGCACTCCCCAACCAACTGATATAACGCTGTCTTTTGCTTTTCACCCAACCTTTGCCAACCGCTGCGGGCTGACGCTTCTTCTCATGGCGTGATTCTGGATGGATTAAAAGCAACCAAAGCCCTTGCAGCAGGTAGCGCAGACCATCCCCCAGACGTGGGCGAAGAGGGGAAATTTGTGGGAACCAATAGGTTCGGTTTTGTATCACATATTGCCAACTGGGGGACTCAAGACGCAGGAATACCCAGCACAGTGGCAGCGCCAACGTGGTGAGAAAAGCGGTCAGTACCGTACAGCCTTGCTGCATATAGTGATGATAGCGGCGGCGCATCCCCTGATAAACCGGGGTGAGGAATAACATCCGCATCAAACGGTTCATAGGCCGCGGTCCGCAACATTAATCAGGCACCAATTCGCCAGCGTCATGACCTCTTCTGCCGCCAGACTTTGTGCACTGTATTCGCCCAAGGGCTGTTTGGCCGCCAATGCTTCGGCCATCGCTTCATCGCGATGAATAAATGTCGCCAATAAGTTATTGAGGCTTTGCAACCAAAGCTGGTGCAAATCTTGCTGTAAACGGCTGTTAGCAGAGAATTGGTTAAGCAGGAAGTGGCACCCAGCGGGTAGATTTTGTTGATGTAGACGACAATGACAACTGGCATCGGCATGGATCAGAATGAGCACTTGATCCGCCAGCGCTAAAGCCTGACGAGTGAACACGCTGTCGCTGGCAGCAACATCCAATAAAATCCATCGCGGGTGATCACTAGCTTGCAACGCCGACAGATTCTCGCGCCATTGCCGAGGATTTTGCTGCAATGATGCGCTGAGTTGCTCAATTTCTACGTGAGTTAATTGGCCGAACGGCAAGAAATCCAACGTCTCGGTATAACGCATGGCTCCTGAGCGCCAACCTTCGCCATCAATTTCAGCTCTCGCCCAACCGCGGGGCTGCTCGAAATGCATATTGAAATGCAAGCGCAATAAATTTTCCGGTGAAAAATCGATGACCAACACCGATTCGCCCAATTGCTGTAACGCCCAAGCAAGAGCCGCAGTGACCGATGTCGTGCCGATGCCCCCTCTTATTCCTTGTAACGCCAGTACCGGCATAAACTATTTACTCCGTGTAGATTGTGCCAGTTCGGCTAGCAATGGCCAGCGCGCCATCATTTGTGTTAATCGTTCCTGACGGACAATATCGATATAACTTAATGTGGGTAACGAGAAAGCCTGACTTAATGCTAGTAGATCATCCTGAGCTTCAAGTGAAGTTTTCTCATGGAATCGATTTATTATAGTCTGCATTTATCCGCCTTCAGAAAATAGGCTATGGTAATTAAGTATAACAAGGATAGGAGTATACTTTGCCCCAGTAAGATGAGTCTTAGATTAATATCAAGGCAAGGACATTGGTTAATACTTATTGCAATGTTACAATTGTTCTTTGAATTTATCCAGTGATTGGCCCAATAGCACTTTAACGAAAGCAGATAAAGAATCTATGTCACGATCTTTCTCATTAGGTGTTCGAAAAATCTGGGATGAATTAGCCGTAATGCAGGCTCCTGGATTCTATTGGGTCAATATTGAACGTCAAATTGATGCCAATTTATTTTGTCAGCAACTTATTCGCAATCAGCCTGAAAATACCAAGGCGGCATTGATTTGTTCGGGGTTAAAACCTGAAAAACTATTGACCAATATAGACCACTTTGGTCCACAAAAATTACCGCTATTTTCATTGCCCGAACAAAAAAATGCGTCAGTTCAAAAAAACGCCTTACAACATTTGACCCATGATTTAATGCGCTCACTGCGCCCGCAACAACGGCTCTTCATTCTGTTTGCACCCGCCAGTTTATGGCAAATATTTACCAGTGAAGAAATGCAGCAATGGTTGCGGCATATCCAGCAATGGTTGGATGCCCAGAACTGTACCCTGCTGGTGCTGTGTCACAGTACGGGCATTAATAAAATCAAGAATCAATTAGTGAGCCAGCACCGCTATTTACAAGGTCTGGCCAGCCTGCAATGGCAACAGGATAACGCACAGTATGTGGTTTCTTGGTGGAGCACGGCAAAAGGGGTCACTGCCAATCAATTAGTCTTGCTGGAGGCAGATGAACTAGGCTGGAGCATGGCGGATGAAGTCCAGCAAGCACTGCCACCGTCACGCAACGACGAACATCTTTATTTAGCTGAAAACAGCATTCTGGAAGGCGCACCGCCCCTGTCCACCCACTGGCAATTGCTGGAGACCAATGCTGCATTGGCTCAACGGGCGATGAGCGCCCACGCTGCAACAGTGATTTTCGCCCTGAATCAAAGCGAACATATTGACGAAATAGCGCATCAAATCCATAACATACGCCGCCAACGGGGTAATGCCGTAAAAATTGTAGTGCGTGAAATGAATGCCAGTCTGCGTTACAGCGATGAGCGCCTGTTGCTGGCCTGTGGGGCCAATCTGATCGTGCCTCATGTCGCGCCACTATCACGCTTTTTGACGATGTTAGAAGGTATCCAGGGGCTGCGTTTTTCACGCCATGTTCCCGAAGATATCAATGCGTTATTGGAAGCACTACGCCCGCTTCAGCTTAAAGGCTATCTCTCCCCAGTGGAATTCAGCCAATCAGTCTTGCTGCTGATGAACAACACTTTATTACCCGAAAATGGTAAAGGGGTTCTGGTAGCGCTGCGCGCCGTTCCAGGGTTACAGGCTCGTCAGGCATTGACTCTGTGCCATTTGCGTCGCTACGGCGATGTGGTGACCGTGTCTGATAACCGCCTGCTGCTATTTCTCTCCACCTGCCGTATCAATGACTTGGACACGGCATTAGGCCATATTTTCCGTTTGCCGGTGGCCGAAGCGTTCAGTAATCGGCTGGTGTGGTATCAGGATCAGGAAATTATCGCTGAGATGCACCGGATGAATTCCCCCAACGCGTGGCAATCCGTGGGGGAACAAAAAGCCTACACACAGGCAACGAGCCGACCAGAGCAATCTGAAGTTATCCGGCATATTCCTGTACCACTGGTGCTGAATACGGGCCATCATGAGGAGAAAACCCAATGAATCTCAACGATATTTGGCAAATCCTTTTGCTCGGCGCAGTGATTTTTTTCCCGCTAGGTTACATGGCATGCCGCTGGTTCCCACAGTGGTGGGAGAAAAGACAGCATTTATTCTTATCCGCGCGCTATTTAAAATCAGAAGGGATCTGGTTGCGTGATGGCTCCTCTTCACAGACTAAGAAATAACCATGAACGCAAAAAATAAACAGCAAGAATCGCAGAGTCCGTGGCGCTATTGGCGCGGTCTGGGCGCGTGGAACTACTATTTTCTGCTAAAGTTTGCTCTGTTGTGGTTTGGCTATCTTAATTTCCATCCACTGGCTAACTTGGTGTTTCTTGCCTTTCTGCTGTTCCCGATCCCGGCCTATCGAGTCCATCGCTGGCGCAACTGGATTGCCATACCTATTGGTATCGGCCTGCTCTATCACGACACTTGGTTGCCGGGAATCAACAGCATTGTGAGTCAAGGCTCACAGGTGACTGGTTTTAGCCTCAGCTATCTTATTGAATTATTTAATCGTTTTATTAACTGGACCATGATAGGCACCGCCTTTGTCATTCTGGTCGGCTACCTGTTTATTTCACAATGGATCCGAGTGACAGTCTTTGTGGTGGCTGCGTTGATTTGGCTGAATATAATCAGCGTTGCTGGGCCAGCATTTTCTCTAGCTCCTGCGGCTGAAACAACAGCAACAGCCGCACCCGCCGTATCGGCCACAGAGCAACCGACAAACAGCCCCGCAGCCACCAGTGGCCCACCTACTGATGCTAATTTGACGGCCTATCTGAATGCATTTTATGAGCAAGAAAAAACGCGCCGCACAACCTTCCCCACATCTTTACCTGGGGACGCTCAACCATTTGATTTGTTAGTTATTAATATCTGTTCACTGTCATGGTCAGATATCGAAGCGGCCCAACTGGATAAGCATCCACTGTGGAATAAGTTTGATATTCTGTTTAAGAATTTTAACTCCGCCACGGCCTACAGTGGCCCGGCCTCTATTCGTCTGTTGCGCGCCAGTTGTGGCCAGTCATCCCACAAAGATTTGTATCAGCCGCAAGACCAACAGTGTTATCTATTTGATAATTTAGCAAAATTAGGTTTCACCTCTCAGTTAATGATGGATCACTCTGGTGTCTTTGGTAATTACCTGCAAAACATTCAGGATGACGGCAATATGCGTGCGCCACTGATGTCGCAAAACGGTATCAGTAACCAGCTAGCCTCCTTTGATGGTGAGCCAATTTATAACGATTTGGAACTGCTTAATCGCTGGTTAGAACAACAGAAAAAAGAGGGTGATGCACGCAGCGCAACCTTCATGAATATCATCCCATTACACGACGGAAACCGTTTTGTTGGCACCAATAAAAGCGCTGATTATCGCGCTCGCGCCCAAACACTATTCGATCAACTAGACACCTTCCTTGATGAATTGGAAAAGTCAGGGCGTCAAGTCATGGTGATTGTAGTGCCTGAGCATGGTGCTGCCTTGGTTGGTGATAAAATGCAAATGTCGGGCCTGCGGGATATTCCAAGCCCAAGTATCACTCACATTCCTGTGGGGATTAAACTCATTGGTATGAAAGCACCACAGCCCGCCAGCCCAGAGGTCATCAGCGCTCCGAGTAGCTATCTGGCAGTGTCAGAATTGGTGTCGCGCATGGTCGATGGCAAAATATTTACTGCACCCACTATCGATTGGCAAACCCTGACTCAAGGGTTGCCGGAGACGGCCGTTGTATCAGAAAATGATAATGCCATTGTGATGCAATATCAGGGTAAACCTTATATTCGGCTCAATGGGGGTGACTGGGTGCCATACCCACAATAAATATCGGTATATTTATTGTCTAATAACTTAATTCAGGGTGCATTTATTGCACCCTTTCTATTTATGGCTAACTCAGACGTGATAGTAGTCACAATAAGTCACCCATAATATTCTAATTTCTTAAGTAGAAAATGCGGTTAATTTTATTTTAAGTTAAATCTTGCAGATTTAATCATAGATATAGTCTATGGCATTATTTTATTTACTGATGGTAACTTGGCTAACGATTACGTAATTATTTATTTACATAGTAAGTAAATATATTTATACGCGGCGATTTAACCGACAGCGGTTATAACGTAAACCACACTATTTTTACGCCGTTATAAAAAAACGCCGGATAACCGGCGTTTTTGGCATTAAATAACACTCATCTTTAGCCAATAAATACTTAACTGGCTTTTTCTGCTTCATCCTGATCAACCGCAAAACAAGCCACCATTTGATCTCCGTACTGTTTTAGCTGCGGTTGCAGTTGAGTACAGGTCCCAAATGCCCGCCGGCAACGTGCATTGAATGCACAACCAGGAGGTGGACTCATCGGGCTAGGTAGCTCGCCTGTCAGCTTAATACGCTCACGGCGCATGTCAGGGTTCAGACGAGGTGTCGCTGATAGCAGCGCCTGAGTATAAGGGTGGCGTGGGTTATTAAAAATGGCCTCTTTACTGCCCTTTTCAACACAACGCCCCAAATACATCACCATCACTTCATCGGCAATATGCTCAACCACCGACAGATCATGGGAGATAAAGACATACGACAGTCCTAGCTCTTGCTGTAGATCCATCATCAGGTTCAATACCTGTGCCCGCACTGACACATCCAGCGCAGACACAGGTTCATCAGCAATGACCACATCAGGATTCAACATCAGTCCACGTGCGATAGCGATACGCTGACGTTGACCGCCAGAGAACATATGCGGATAACGGTCATAGTGCTCAGTTTTCAGGCCAACCTTAGCCATCATCGCCAAGGTTTTTTCGCGCCGCTCCTGTTTTGTGAGTTTAGTGTTGATTTGCAGTGGCTCTTCCAGAATCTGCCCCACTTTCTTTCGTGGGTTTAGAGAACCATACGGGTTCTGAAATACAATCTGGATTTTTTGGCGTCGTAATTTCTCAGCACTTTCATCCGGTTTGAGCAAATCCTGGCCTTGGTAATAAAGCTCACCACCCGTTGGGATTTCAATCATGGTCAACAAACGACCCAAGGTGGATTTACCACAGCCAGATTCCCCAACCACCGCCAATGTTTTGCCTCGCTCCAGTGTGAACGAAACACCATCAAGCGCTTTGACCAAACGCTCCGGTGCAAATAACCCTTTTTTGACCGGATAATATTTTTTTAAATCGATGGCTTGCAACAACGGCTTGGATGCCTGTGATTTATTTTTCATTTCAGTTGATTGGCTCATAAGGTCGGCCTCCCCGCATCATCAAGCGGTGTATGGCATTTAACCTGACGCCCCGCCGGCCCCAGCAACTCGGGTTCTTCACGACGGCAACGATCATTAGCATACGGGCAACGTGGATTAAGCAAGCAGCCTTCAGGCCGGTCATATTTGCCCGGAACCACACCCGGTAAGGATGCCAACCGTGCTTTATCCTGTGCAAACTCCGGTAGCGCCCGCAATAATGCCTGCGTATACGGATGGCGTGGCGCACGGAAAATCTCTGACGATTTGCCCGTTTCAACCACTTGGCCGGCATACATCACAATAATATGATGAGCCGCCTCAGCCACCAGTGCCAAGTCATGGGTAATCAACAACAGCGCCATATTTTCGCGCTGCTGCAATTCCAGCAGCAATTCGATAATTTGCGCCTGAATCGTCACATCCAGCGCCGTCGTTGGTTCATCAGCAATCAACAACTTAGGCCGACAGGCAATGGCCATCGCAATCATCACGCGCTGGCTCATCCCACCTGAAAGCTGGTGCGGATAGACATCCAAACGCGACGCCGGATCCGGGATCCCGACCAAAGTCAGCAAATCCACTGCCCGCTGATGACGGGTTTTGCGGTTCCCTCCCTGATGCACCTTCAGCGCTTCCATAATTTGGAAACCGACGGTATAGCATGGGTTAAGACTGGTCATGGGGTCTTGGAAGATCATCGCAACTTCCGAACCCACTAACTGACGCCGCTCTTTTTCAGAAATTTTCGTCAGGTCACGGCCATTAAACTCGAGCTTTTCGGCCATCACTTTACCGGGGTAATCAATCAGCCCCATGATTGCTAATGAACTGACCGATTTACCAGAGCCAGATTCACCCACAATCCCAACCACTTGACCTTGCTCAATACTGTAACTGATACGGTCTACGGCTTTGAACGGCGCGCCTTCGTCACCGAAGTGCACCGACAATTTGTCTACATTTAAAAGTGCCATCTCTCTCTACCTCTGTTACTGCTTGAGTTTGGGGTCGAGAGCATCACGCAGGCCGTCCCCCATCAGGTTAAACGCCAGAACCGTCAGCAGAATCGCCACACCGGGGAAGGTCACGACCCACCAGGCACTTTGTGCGAACTGCAACACATCAGAGAGCATGGTGCCCCATTCTGGTGTTGGCGGTTGTGCACCCATGCCGAGGAAGCCGAGAGCCGCCATATCCAGAATGGCGTTAGAGAAGCCGAGAGAAGCCTGCACGATCAACGGCGCAAGGCAGTTTGGCAAAATATTGATAAACATCTGGCGCATCGAACCCGCACCGGCCACTCTGGAGGCCGTGACGTAGTCGCGATTGACCTCGACCAGAACTGCCGCTCGCGTCAAGCGAACATAATGCGGCAAGGCAACAAAGGTTAACGCCAACGAAGCATTCACAATGGAAGGCCCGAACACAGCGACCAAAACTAACGCCAGCAACAGGCTTGGCAGCGCCAGCATGATATCCACAATACGCATGATGATGGCATCGACGACGCCGCCAAAATAACCGGCCAGTAAGCCAAAGATGACGCCCATCACCAACGACAGCACGACCACCAGGCAACCGACCAGCAGCGAGAGGCGCGCACCATACATCAAGCGAGACAGGACATCGCGGCCCACATCATCCGTACCGAGAATAAACTTCCAACTGCCACCCTCTTCCCAGACAGGCGGTTTCAATAATGCATCGCGAAATTGCTCTGCCGGGCCGTGCGGGGCAAGCCAAGTCGCGCCTGCGGCAATCAGCAACATAATAATGATGTAGAACAGGCCGATGACAGCCCCTTTATTGCGCTTGAAATAGTGCCAAAACTCCTGCAATGGAGTCATCGGCTTCGGCGCACTTTTTACTGTCGACTCAGTAAGTTGAGACATTTTGCGCCCCTTATTTCTTGTGACGAATACGCGGGTTAACTACGCCATAGAGCACATCTACCAGCAAGTTAACTAAAATAATCATGATAGCGACCAGCAACACCCCGCCCTGTACGACCGGGTAATCTCGGCGTTGCAATGCATCCATCAACCAGCGCCCTAATCCCGGCCAGGAGAAGATGGTTTCTGTCAAAATAGCGCCCGCCAGCATCGTGCCGACCTGTAAGCCGATCACTGTCACTACAGGCAGCAGAGCATTACGTAAAGCGTGGACGACAATCACTCGTATCCGGCTCAAGCCTTTAGCACGCGCAGTACGGATATAGTCTTCACCCAAAACTTCCAGCATAGAGGAGCGGGTCATACGTACGATAACGGCGAGGGGGATGGTGCCCAGCACGATGGCAGGCAAAATCATATGCATCACAGCGTCTTTGAAGTCACCAGGCTCACCCCAAACAAAGGTGTCTATCAGCATAAAACCGGTCAGCGGTAGGCTATCATCGAGGAAAACAGTATCACTGACGCGCCCCGACACCGGGGTGAGGTTCCATTGCACCGAAACCAGCATGATCAACATGATGCCCCACCAGAAGATAGGCATCGAGTAACCGGTCAAGGAGATCCCAACAGCAGTGTGATCGAATATTGAACCGCGTTTGACTGCTGCCAACACCCCAACGGGAATCCCCACGGCGATGGCAAACAGCATCGCGCAGATCCCAAGTTCCAGTGTCGCTTTAAAGCGAGGAACGAATTCTTCCCAAACTGAAATACGGCTTTTCAGCGAAATGCCAAGATCGCCGTGTAATACGCCACTCACGTAATGGAAGTATTGTTGATAGAGAGGCTTGTCTAGCCCCATTTCCGCCATGATTTGAGCGTGACGCTCGGCGGAGATACCGCGTTCCCCAGCCATGATGGTCACCGGGTCACCCGGGATCATATGAACAAAAGCAAAGGTCAGCAAAGTAATGCCGATAAACGTTGGGATAACTAACCCCAAACGTCGGAGTATGAACTGCAACATATCCCGAACTCTCTGTGTAGAATGCCAGGCTGCTCGTGGGCAACCCAGCTTATTAAACCTCCCCAATAAGTTATTTTATTTGCCATTTTGACCTAGGGCAGTGCACACCACCGTCACGTACTGCGTGTACGCTCCCGTGTTTACGTGCTGTCCATGCTCAAAATTTTTGCGACAATGACACTTATTGGGCGAGGTTATATGGCTCACATCTGTATCTGTCTTAACCTAAATGAAGAAGCCGGTGCACATGCTATGCACGCCCACCGGCCCTATTTCACTGGGTTAAAATTAATCCAGGGACACGTTCTCGAAATGGTGTTTACCCAACGGATCAACAACATAGCCTTTCACTTCTTTACGCACTGGCTCATACACAGTTGAGTGAGCAACAATCAGCGCTGGCGCTTGATCATGCATAACAACCTGAGCTTGTTTGTAAAGTGCGACACGTTTGTCGTGGTCAGACTCAGCACGTGCTGGTTGGATCACGTCTTCAAACGGCTTGTAGCACCACTTAGAGTAGTTGGAACCTTGCTTGGCCGCATCACAGCTGAACAGAGTCGCGAAGAAGTTGTCAGGATCCCCATTGTCCCCGGTCCAACCCATCATGACAGTTTCATGTTCGCCGTCTTTGGCACGTTTGAGGTACTCGCCCCACTCGTAGGTCACAATCTTGGCTTTCACGCCCACTTTCGCCCAGTCAGACTGGATCATTTCAGCCATACGACGAGCATTTGGGTTGTACGGGCGCTGAACTGGCATCGCCCACAGGTCGATGGAGAAACCATCTGGCAGGCCCGCTTCTTTCAGCAACTCTTTCGCTTTAGCCGGATCATAGGCGTAATCTTTCACATCGTCGTTGTAGCCCCACATTGTTGGTGGGATCAGGTTCTTGGCCGCTTGGCCCGCACCCTGATAAACCGCATCAATGATGGCTTCTTTATTCACAGCCATGGTCAACGCTTGACGAACTTTCACGTTATCCAGTGGTTTTTTCTCAACGTTGAAGGAGAGGTAACCGACGTTCAGGCCAGGTTGTTCCATCAGGTTGATCGTTTTGTCTTCTTTCATGCGAGCAATATCAGCCGGGTTAGGGTATGGCATAACCTGACATTCATTTTTCTGCAATTTCGCATAACGGACGGAGGCATCTGGAGTAATAGAGAAGACCAAACGATCAATTTTCGGTTTGGTGCCCCAGTAGCCATCAAAGGCTTTGTACAGAATGCGGGAGTCTTTTTGATATTGCTGTAACTGGAATGGGCCGGTGCCGATTGGGTTCAAATCGACTTTTTCCGGAGTACCCGCTTTCAGCATGCCATCAGCGTATTCAGCAGACAGGATTGACGCGAAGTCCATCGCCAGGTCAGCCAAGAATGGCGACTCTGGGCGAGCCAGTTCGAAGCGGACAGTATTGTCGTCAACTTTCACAACATTGGTGATCAAATCACCCATCCCCATACCTTGGAAGTATTCATAGCTACCGCCAGACACTTTATGGTACGGATGTTTATCATCCTTCTGACGCATGAAAGAGTAGATCACGTCGTCAGCATTGAAATCGCGAGTCGGCTTGAAATCTTTATTATCTTGCCACTTCACACCCTTACGCAGATGGAAAGTGTAGGTTTTGCCGTCTTCACTGACTTCCCACTTCTCCGCCAGACCGGGTTCAATTTCGGTTGTCCCGAGTTTAAATTCAACCAGGCGGTTATAAATAGGTACTGAGCTTGCGTCATAGGTTGTGCCAGAGGTGAAAAGTTGCGGGTTGAAACCTTCCGGAGATCCTTCAGAACAATAAACCAATGTTTTCGCTTGTACACTGGCCGCTACGGTCAGTGCAATCAGCCCAATACCGAATTTCAGTATCCCTGTTTTTCCCAAGGAAATCGTCATCGCTTGTGCTCCATTATGGTGATGTGTGTTGTGTGTACGGCCAGGCCCTATAATTTTTTAGTCCGCGGACTGTACCGTTTTTGCCCATTAACAGCAGGGATGCGGGATTGAGATGCCGGATAAATCTTATCGCGACGACAATGTTGAATGAGTGGAATCACCCAAACTGCTCTCGATTACTCCCCCTGAGGGTACCAATTTGGCAACAGTTGGTGGCAACGTCAATACGGTCTGAAAGGATTTATCAAGACAATGAGAAACAGCATGCAAACATAAAAAAAACTTCTCGTTAACATTATCAGCATTAAAATTTATGCTATTGGCAATAAACTAGAGGGATTAACTGGCTAGGATAAATAAAGCAGTAGCAATACCCAGTGACAAACAGAAAAACTTTGTTGCCAAATGATGTCTATCTGTTCAGATTTTTTTGTAATATCGACAGAAAATAGATGGAAATGCTGTGGCGACAGCCGATAAGTGACGTGAATGTTGTCACAGACAACCAGAATGACGCACATCTTGCGTGTCGTTAAAAAAGCGAAATATCGACCCGATAAAGCATTATAGATAACAGAGCGCATAGCACTCAGTGCCGTGCACAATTATAGTGCACCGAATCAGTGCGCGATGTTTCTTTGCTGGAAAATTGACGAGCGAAACAATGCGGTACCTGCTAGCTAAAGGTAAGCAGCGCAGAGTAGAGGTAAGCAAACCACAACGCAGAGATGGAATCGACATATTGTGGGCCTTCGTAGATTGATGACTTATTTTTTAATGATTCTATTCACATCAATTCCCCCGTATATTACCCCCTCTTCATTGCTGAGTGTCTTATAACTCAGATTCACATCTCTAAAGGCACTGATAATTCTGCCATTATTATTTCTTAACTCATTTGCATCAATCAATATATTTTGAGATGTCACAATATGACCATTATTGTTATTGACTAACTTTGCCTTAAGACTGATATCCGCAAGACCTGAAGTTGCATTTGATTTGATAATACTGTTCCAATTATTAATAGAATCCGCAGCTTCAATTGAAATATACCCACTATTGGCGTAAAAGCTACTTTCACTACTATTAATGTTACGACCTAAAATTCGGATACCAAATCGTTCATCAATTTTATAATTTACACCTTGTCGCTCACTTTTAATTTTTCCAGAAACGATATCAATATCGCCAGAACTTCTTAACTTTGTTTTGGGTGAGTATATTCTCCCAGTACTATTTTTAATAAATGAAGCCGATGCCAAACTTACGACCGTTTCAGCTTCTAACATTCCTTTATTCTGAATGCCGCCATTTTTGGAATAAAGAAATATTTTATTAGCATACATACCGCCAAGTTGAGTGACATCAATTGCAACATTGGTTACTTCATTACCAAAATGATCCCCAATGAGTTGTGTATCAAATCGTTTTCTAATTGGAGTACGGATGATATTTTGTTTACCTATGATGGCTTGAATAATCCCACCTCTGATTTCACCATCAACACCAAGCGTGGCAGAGAATAAATCTAGAAAAGCATTGGGGTTATCATCAAATTTCAGCCCATTACGATCAATACTGATATCACCTTGATTAACCTCATAGCCCGTTAATACCCCAGCCGTAAACAGGGGAGATCCTGTGGTGAGAGTGACGTGATCTGTATTAATAAACTGACAATTATTGCAACGAATCCCTGAAGGATTAGCAATAATGACATGAGCTTTCGCGCCAATAACGGACAAGGCACCATACAGCTCACTTTGTTTATTCGATGTAACTTCGTTCAAAATAACCGTCGCTGTTTGATTAACTAAATTAGGATTACCGACAAAACCGGGGCTATTAATTTCAAGATTATTTAAAAAGACTCGATTAAACCCTTTGCCCAATGTAATATTGAATTTATCATATTTGTTATGTGACACGCCATGCTCATTCGGAGTGACAATATTGACAGTTGTAAATGTTGCTCCCTGACAATAAGCATCTTGTACCTTGCATAATTTTTTATCCTCAATATAGTGGTGAATGTTAGGCTGTTGGTTTTTCGCTGCTTTTTTATCCGCAACAATACCCGCCAACGAGGGATTAATAACACTAACTAACATAATAAATAATAAATAAAAGTAAGAACCCCTAATAAAAAACCTAACATTTTCTGTATAGTCACAGTTGGCGAAAATCATTTTACCCTCTCACTATCTTTATAAAAACAGCAGTAGTGAGCTATATATTTAAATAACTAGTTAATGGTCACAACCTTAAAAATACATAACAGGCATTCGCATTATAACGATAGAGTGGTCATTTACTAATATTGCCAATTAAGTATAAAACCAAAAACGACAGGGTCGGTATTAAAATGAGCAGGTTTATCCAGCGGGATGCCAATATTAAAATCATAGCCCAACCGATGGTAACTGCCTCGAACCCCCGCAACAGCCCCCACTAAACGATCCCCCAACAAGAATGGCTCCCCTTTTTCACTGACTTCACCATAATCCATACCCACATATAGCTGGCTGCCGCTCTGTTGATGCTGCCAGGCAATATCATTTTTTAAAAACCACCCTTGTGACCCCGCCAGCGCACTACTGGTTGGAAAACCACGCACGGAACTCCGCCCACCGATAGAAAATTTATCCTGCATCACAAGGTCAGAGCGAGTAAATTGCTGGCTGAATGTCGGTTGAAAATAAAACCGTTGCTTATCCAATGTAAAAGGAATGTCCAACGAAGCAGCAATATTGACTAACTTGGTTGCAGGGGGGGCTTTACTGCCCATGCCAAACCATTGAGTCCCCTGTTGATAATTAACCCCACCTCTTATAGTAGCCCAGCGGGTATAGTGAAGGTGCTGTAACCCGAGTTGCCAGTCAACCGCATCCTGTCGCTGAACCTCCAGCTCTGTATCTGCAAAAAAACGATGGAATTTACGGATTAATACACCAGTATGACCCACTGTTTTATAGTTAGGGCCTCGCATCAAAAGCCGCTGAACTTGCATATCCAATGATCGCCACCGTGTATGATATTTAAAGGCGATATCAGCAATTAACAGTGTTTGGTAGTGACGGCCTCCGCTGCCCGTCATACTCCACAGCCAGTTGCCGAAGGGTGCAGAGTAATGTAAGGCAAAATTGCGATAACCTTTGTCATGATGATTATCCAGTTCTCGGCTGGCATAAAAATAAGCCAGATCACTGAGCGATAATGGGTTATCGAGATAAAAGGTAGCACCCGCACGATAACGACCAATAGCATGATGGCCCGCATCATCAAGAAAAGTATTGATTCGCCAGAAACGAGATTGTTGCCGATTAACCACAATCTGGCTCGCTAAATCCTCCCGATTTAATTCAATATCCATGGTGGCACTCACCGACGGTAAACGTTGCAGATTTTCTAAGCCTTGTTCAATATGACGCAAATTCACCAAATCACCGACCCTATTAGGGAATAACGTCTTTAGCTGCGCATAATTATCACTGGCTTTATGATGTTCAATGCCACTGACTCTGCCGGGAATCAATGTCAGGGAAAGTACACCGTCAAAATAACTCTCTGCCGTGAACGCTACTTGCGATGTGATATATCCGTCATCCACCAGTTGCCACTGAAGTTTATTCCGCAGAGCTGACAATCCTTTTTCACCTAAACATTGCCCTTGGGCCTGCTTCGCCCATTGCATTAAGCGTGTCATATTGGGAAAAAAATTTACGTTAACCAGTTCTACGCGATTGATGGCCAGACAGGATATTTCATCAAAAGGGATAGCGTCGTTCGTTATTGCTGGTTCACTTTCTATCTGGGCATGAGACAGTGGCGGCATGAGGCGATTTTTTAAATCTCGTTGCTGTTGTTCTAAAATAGCTGTTTGAGTGGTATTGACTTCAGCGTAAGCAATAAAAGGGAAGATAAACATAAAAACCCAAAGAAGTAATAAGGCTAATCCTGCTGGTTTTCTATTATGACTATCTGGAGTTTCATTACTTATCACTTTAAATTCCATCTAATAAACTCCATTTCAATTAATCCACATCTTAATAAGAGAAATTAGCCACAACTGTGGCTAATTTCTCAATCAGCACATGAGTACTTATTTAATATTTGTCGGGAAGGGCTTATAATTTAAAGGTTATATTCCTCCCGCTTTTTTTATCTGTTTTGATTTTTCGACCAAAGAAACTTGGCTCCACTTACTCTTTCCTGGCTCCTGCCATTCTTTTCCTCTATAGCTATTAGGGCGTGATTTAATATCATCCGATCTTATTACTCCTGTATTTCTAATTTCTCCGCCCGCATCAATTGAGATCAATCCCTTTGAATCAATTACGTTTGAATTTATTGTATTACCTTCTGAAATAATACGTATTTTCTTTGCGTACATCCCCCCCATATCACTGACATCAACACTGGTGAAATAATTTGGTGCTCTTGAAAAGGCAGTCATTTGCCTTATATTCATTTTTTGCCCAGGAGCAGCTAAGTCGATAAAATTTTTACCTGCGATGATAAAAGCGTTATCCGTGGTTAGCTGACCATTAATGTTGACTTTATCAGCGAATAAATCAAGATAAGCTGTTTTATTACGACGACTTTCATGCATCAACCCAGTGTCTACTTCTTCCCCTTTATTAATGTTTATATTCCCCTCGCGCACCTCAAATTTTTGTAGTTTATGACTATCACTGAAAGATGGAGCACCCGTCGTCAGCGTAAGATGATACATATCTGTAAATGAGCACCCATTGCAGTCAATACCTGATGGGTTAGCGATAATTACATGGGCATCTTGGCCAGCAAGTTTTACGCTCCCAGCCAATATACTTGCTTTATCAGAACGCACTTCATTTAAAATAATTTTTGCAGTTTCGCTTTGGAGATATGGATTGCCATTAATATCACTGGATAACGCATTATTAATAATAACCCTGTCATTATGGTGAGGGGCATCAAATTGAGTATATTTATTATGTGACAGCCCATTTTTATCTGGGGTTTGAATATTGATAACTGCCGTTTCACCACAGCCCACCTTAATTTGACAGGGAACGGGTAAATTTTGGCGCTCTATCTGTATATCTGCTTGTTTGCTACTGGGTGCTCGCTCATCAGCAATGATATTAGCCGCTGAAGCAGTAGAACCCCCACAGAATGACAGTATTATAGAAAGAGGAAGTATGGATAATTTTATTTTTTCATTATTGCCACGAATTAAATTCATATGATCCCTTATTTAATATAATTAGCGTGATTGTCATGTAATTTATATTACTCGGTAAAAACCGATATCCATTAGCAGTTTTTGATAAAAAAAGTCAATGCTACAAAGTAGATATAATATATTTGAAGAATAATAAATTTATATGCTTAAAGAGTATAAATACAAATAAGATAAAAATAGATTATTGAGAGTATGAGAAGAAACTGTCATTCTGTGATTAAGAAAAAATAAAAGGAGATTAAGAATGGGCTGGCTAAAAACAGACACAAAAAAACCCTGACGTTTCCGTCAGGGTTCTTAAATTTGGTCGGCGAGAGAGGATTCGAACCTCCGACCCACTGGTCCCAAACCAGTTGCGCTACCAAGCTGCGCTACTCGCCGAATTGGGGCGCATCTTACTGCTACATATTTAGGTCGTCAATCACTTTTTCACAACCCGCTGGTAAGTGTTGTTAAAAGCATCACCAGCGGTTAAAACAGAATCATTCAGGTGAAAATTAAGCTTGAGCGGGCTTCAGTTGAGGTGATTGTGCCCGCAAGAATGGCAGTAAGAAGAAAGCGGATAAACAAGCTGCCACAGAGATAACCACAAAGAAACCATTCCAGTGCCAGACCTCCATCACGCGCGCAATAGGATAACCTGATAAGGCTGCGCCTAAGTAGGCAAACAACCCAACAAAGCCTGTGGCCGCTCCCGCAGCATCTTTATGTGAACATTCAGCCGCCGCCATGCCAATCAGCATCTGTGGGCCAAAAATAAAGAAGCCAATGGCGAAGAAACACCCCGCCTGCAATACATAGCTAATGCCGGGCATCATCCACAATGACGCAACTGAGAGGAATATCCCGATGGCAAAGATCAGATTCATCGGACCACGATTACCACGGAACCACTTATCAGATCCCCAACCAGCAACCAGAGAACCAATAAACCCACCGACTTCAAATAATGAAATCGCCGAGTTAGCCGTCATTAAGGAATAGCCTTTCTCTTGCGTCAGATAGAGATTACCCCAGTCATTAATCGCAGTACGAACGATATAAACCAGCACATAAGACACTGCCAGCAACCAAATATATTTATTGGTTAATACATAGCGCTTCACTATTTCTTTATTCGACAGCCCTTGGCCTTCCGATTCCTGTACCAACTCCATGGCATCATTACGCCACTTGCCTACACTTGGCAGCCCCATCGTGCTGGGTTTATCTCGCAGACGCCAACACATCAGTAAGCCTATCACCACACCGATAATACCGGGAATAATCATGCCGTAGCGCCAGCTAAAGTGCAGAGAAATAAAACCGACCAGCAGCGGAATTAACGCGCCACCAAAATTGTGCGACGTATTCCAAATAGCCCACCAACTACCGCGTTCTGAGCGAGAATACCAACTGGTGAGTATTTTTGAGCATGGTGGCCAGCCCCAACCTTGGAAGAAAGCATTAAGGATCCACAGGGAACCAAACACCAACAATGAGGAACTCATACCGAACAGGATATTGATAACCCCCGTCATAATCAGGCCAATCCCCATAAAATAACGTGGGTTTGAGCGGTCACTGATCATCCCGGAAATAAACTTAGAGCAGCCATAGGTGATATAAAACAGCGTACCTAAAATCCCCACATCAGACATCGTTAGGCCTAGGTCACTGAGCATGGCCGGCATGATGAAGTTAAAACTTTTGCGAGTGAAATAAAAAGCAGCGTAGCCGATGTACATCGTCCACATTAATTGAATGCGCCAGTATTTATAAGACGAATCAATTTGTTCCTGATTCGTGACAATTGACTGGCTATCACGACTTTTGAGAAAGGACCACATGTTGAACCTTAGGATTTTTTGCAAGTGCAACCATCATGATGCGTATGCATGCGAAACGAATTAGGGATATTCCCGCCGTATACGAGAATATTTCTTAGTTTTGATGCGCGGGCAAGGAAACTGTGGGCAGGATCACATTCAAACACGTCCCTTGATCCACACTTAAACTAAAATTCCCGCCTAATGCACTCACCCGCGATTGCATCCCTCGCAACCCATAACCTGGCGTGAGTGTGGCCAAATCGATACCTTTTCCATTATCGCGGATCGTGAGATAGATATTTTGACTATCTTGTCTGGCATTAATCTCAATCCGGCTGGCCGCACCGTGCCGATAAGCATTAGTAACGCCTTCTTGGCAGATGCGATAAAGCGTAATTTTGAGCGTCTCATCAATGGGGTCATCATCCAGTTGCCAGTGCAACACACCCACAACAGATTGATCTTGCGGAATAAGCTCACGCATTAAGGCCGCAATGGCGGCCGACAGCGGTAGATTATTTAATGCCGCAGGCCATAACTTGGCGAGAACATCATGGACGCCATCATAGACCCGTAATGCTTGTGTCTCTATCATCTCAGCACTGGCCAAAACAGGCTGCTGAGTGGTTAATCGCTTAATTACACTGGCCTGAGTACGGATGACTGTGACCGTCTGCCCCACCTCATCATGCAACTCACGAGCCACATCACGCCGAGCATGCTCTTCTGCCACCACGAGGGCTTTAGCCAACTGACGATTTTCATTTAGACGTATTTGCAATTGCTGATTCAACTCCCGCTGCCGCTGAATTCCAGCTCCCAGCAATAAGCCCGTCAGACTTTGCGCCAATAGCGACAACAGCAAGTCGCGATGAGAATCTAATTGCGTCGGAGTATTGATCAATAACACCACTCCATTGAGCAATGTAGCAACAGAGGCCCCCTGCCACCCGTAGCGATACGCCATGAAGACAATCGGGATTGCCAAACAGAATGGAGCAAACAGGTATAAATCCGACTCAGTCACTTGATTCTGTAACCAGATGCTCAATGCAAATAGCAGCAGATACCAGATGATATGGTGCAGACGCAAATTAATGGGTTTATGAATCAGCCCCGGTTCTAGAGGCAGCCAAATTTGGCGTGTCAGATAGTGCCATAATAAAAGGCAAGTCGGTGCAATCGTGAAACCACCCACCAGCCCCAACAGCAGGGCCATCGCACCTTGGTTACTGGCTATTTGCCATCCTAACGCCTGTATTAACGCCGCGCCGACAATCACAGCCCCTTGCATTAAAGGCCATTGCCATTCGCTTTCCGTTTTCTGATGGCGCAATAGCCAAGGAGAAGCAAGCGCAGCCAATAACGTGGTTGCCAGCAACAAAGGGATAGCAAACCACAGTAAATCCACATAACCAAACTGGTCGGTTAGCAACCACCATAACAAGGCATCACCAAGCAGAATGCCTGGCCAATACTGACGTGGACTTTGTAATAAGATCCCGATACGCAGGCCAAAAGGGAACATCAACATGGCCTGTAAAGGGCGGTCAACAAGTTGGGTTCCAACTGACCATAAACAAAAAGCGGCGGTGGTATAAATAAAGAATAATGCCAACAGCATGACCAAGCGCTGCATCATAGATTCAGCACCTGCTTGGCCAACTCAACATTATTGCTAACACCTAATTTGGAAAATAAATTGGCGCGATGAACATGGACGGTCTTGGGTGACAGGCCGAGTAACTCAGCAATCTCGCGAACTTCTCTACCTTGTGCCAATAACACGGCAACCTCGCGCTCCCGGCGAGTTAGAGGGTCAACCGCAATACGGGCGAGTTTTTGGGCAATTTCGGGCATCAGATAGACGCCACCGCTGCCCACAGTGCGCACAGCGGAAACTAAATCTTCGGGTTTACAACGTTTAGACAGAAAACCGCGCGCACCGCGTTCCAACGCCATTTCCACCAACGCCGGGCTATCATGCATCGACAGCATAATGACCCCCATTCCCGAAGGGAGGTCTTTCAACAAGTCCAATCCACTTTCATCAGGCATGGAAATATCACAAATACAGATATTCGCCTGCAGGCCCGGTAACCCGGCACGCGCCTGTTTCGCAGAACTGAACTCCCCCACGACCTGAATATCATCTTCCAGAGCCAGTAGCTGGGCAAAACCTGATCGCACAATGTCATGATCATCAATAAAAACAACACGGTAAGTCATTGAAGACTCCAGCCGAGGAGGGACCTGAACTGGAGTATACCGCAACCTTATAATTCCGATGTGGATTGGTTCAAAAATCAAATCATATCAGATGATACTTATATGACTAATTGATTAAATAGTAGGCTGAACATGCCGCACCGGCGCCTGACACCAATTATTAGCGGTATTAATTCCACCATCCGGCGAGCTATAACCTAAACACCCTAGAATGGAGTCAAATAATTCAACCTGACGATGAGTTTTACCGACACGCTGTTCAGCTTGTAGTTGTTCAAACGAAGCGAGATGTTCCGGCTGCGCCAGAAATTTATCTGATGTCCAGACCATTAATGGTACGCGGAATTGTTCTGATGGTGCCATTTCCCGTGGCGTGCCATGGAAGTGGGAGTTATCGTCAATCGATTCCCCATGGTCTGCGGCATAGAACACAATAGCCTTCTTATCACGCATTTGATCAATTACGTTGGCAATAAACGAATCCGTATACAACACGCTGTTATCAAAAGCATTAACCAGTTGCTGCTTACTGCAAAAATCATCTACTCCCATACATTCAGGCTGATAGCGGGCATAGCTGCGGGGATAACGTTGAGAATAAAGGTAATGTGACCCTTTGGTGTGCAGCACGACCAAATGCTTACCGACAGGATAACGAGCCAAAGACTCTTTCAACTCATCAACCAGCAGCATGTCGTCCACCGGCTTATCATCATTACGCTTCTCTGAAGCAATCAATTCTCGGAATGAATAATTATCGGTATTCGTATTATTGTAGAACCACATCTCGCTCTGCATGGCGAACAGTTCCGAGGTGAACCCCAAGGATTTTAGTACGGCAAACACATTTTGCTCTTTCAGCGTCCGCTGCGGATTATCTTCCGCTCCTCCTTCACGCACAAACATACAGCGCAATGAAAGTTTGGTGGAGGTATCACAAGATGTACCGCGAAAAGCGACCAAATTCTTTTCTTTACTCAGGCGCGGCGTCGTATCACGTGAATATCCCAATAGCCCCATATGATCCCAGCGAGTCGTTTCGCCAATGATAAAGACAACATAGGTGTCATCAATACCGGCGGGGGCAATATAAGTATGATGCTCCGTCGGGTCATATAATGTTGCCGCATCATACTTCTCATCATATTGGGTATAGGCATATAAACCCAATGCAGCCAGCCAGTTAGAAGGTAAATATGAGTGAGCAACCACACCGCCATAGCTGGGTAAATCCACGGTTTTCAATTGCTCATCTATATGTTGCACTTTGTCCAGATAGCGAATAGGTAACCAAACCAGCGCGGCGGCGGCAACCATCCATAAGACAGGTTTAATACGTTGGCCTGGCGTGCGAAATTGCTCAAGTAAGGTCAAACGCAGGGTATTTCTCCAGATAAGGAGCAGAGGTAACGCGCTGACCAGTAGCATCCAGATAACAAAATGAAGCCCAATGACTTCTTTAGAAAGGTCCGTATCCGTGGTCAGTACAGAAATAACGATGCCATAACCAATCACGACGTTAAAAAAAGTCATGTAATAGCTGGCAGCAACAGAAATTAAGACTAATAAGGTTGCCACAACACGGTAAAACCAGCGGCCACCCAGGGAGATAACTCGCATGACAAAAAAGGTAAACAGAATAATGGCCATCACTTCAATGATAGCGGACACCACTTTTATGCCTTGGATACCTTGGCTAAAGGTGTCAAAACGACGATAAAAGACAGAGATATTCAGAAAAATACCAATATAAACAGCCAACAACAAAGAAATACTTTGCTGCGATAAAGATTTAACTCTGTCCATATAACGCAAGGTCTCCAAAGACACTATTTGCGGCTTAAATCAATCAGACAGTGAACCCCCCCTCAGGTTCAGTACCAAGCTCATAAGCGCGCTATTGATTTCAATTACAGAATTATCTTACTCATTCTTAATGTTCCATTCCGCGAGCAAACACATAATCTGTGGAGGATATATCCACTTATTTGTTTGAAAATAGAGCATAAAAGATTGCAGTGGAGGAGAATTGAACAAACAAAAGCCCACAAGAAATTTCTCATGAGCTTCTTAGGGAATTATTGATTTATTTAATATTCAAAGTGACATCGATATTGCCACGGGTTGCATTGGAGTACGGGCAGACAACATGTGCTTTTTTCACCAAATCTTCTGCCACACTACGTTCAATGCCCGGTAGGCTGATATCCAGTTGAACTTCAATGCCAAAACCGGTTGGAATCGCGCCGATCCCCACCGTACCCTCGATGTTAGCATCGTCAGGTACTTTTACCTTTTCTTTTGATGCAACAAACTTCAGCGCACCGAGGAAACAAGCAGAGTAACCAGCAGCAAACAACTGTTCCGGATTAGTGACCGCACCGCCAGCGCCGCCCATTTCTTTAGGAACACCTAATTTCACATCCAGTACACCATCAGAGGATGTTGCACGACCATCACGGCCACCAGTGGCTTTAGCTTTGGCGCGGTATACGACTTTTTCAATAGACATAGTGCTTTCCTTTCAGGGTCAATAAAGATGAAGAACACGTCCGACTTGAAAGTATGGCACTCATTATGAAAAAGCCCCCGATTTGGGGGCTTGAGATATCATCTTACTTTGCTGGCATGTCTATCTTGTCATCGATACGCTGCAACATATAGGGATAGAACGGATTCGATGAAATTCGCATCAAAGAATCTAACCCAACAACCAGCACAGCACGCTCACCACGGGCGGCGAAGGTCCCTAAACTGATACCATATTGGTCACGTGGTTCAGGATAGCGGCCATACAGTGAATCGCTCATCGGGAATGGCAATGCTACGTGAGAAAGCGAGAAAATATCCGGTGGATAAATCAGCCCGGTAGGAACTGACGTTTCATTCGTTTCCCCTGCCAGAGTGGTCAACGCTACGGTTTCATTACTTTGCGGAGAAACATTGGTAATTATCGTTGTGCTGTAATTACGTGGTGGCGGCGGCAGTAAACGTGCCAACGCAGTATAAGAAGATGTTCTTAATAATGGCCCAAAACTGGCTGCACGATTCAAATCGAACAGTACCACTTCACTACCATTTTTCGGTAAGTGATTGTAGAGGGCGGTGACTACCGCTCGGGTGCTGACGGTGGAGTCCATTAATGACTGGAAAGTCAGGATCGGCGGTAACTCTTCCATTTTATTGTTTCTCGCATCACGTGCAATTTGCTGTTGCAATACGGACGTCAATAAATAGGACTGGCGAGCAGCATTAACCGGGAATGAGTTGTACTTGAATGGATTAAACTCAGGTACGATCCCCAACCAAGCCGCTTTCGCAAAGGCCGGGAAAATAGCGGGCCAACCGGCAATACCCGCAAAACGAGCAAAGCTTGTCACACCAATCATTGGGGATATCAATATAACCCGCGCAGGTTTTGCCAGTGTTGGATCATCCAATGAGTCCAACGTGTACTTCATCGCCAGCGCACCACCATTGGAGAAACCAACA
The DNA here is from genome assembly GCF_044905075.1 of Yersinia vastinensis. NCBI lineage: Bacteria > Pseudomonadati > Pseudomonadota > Gammaproteobacteria > Enterobacterales > Yersiniaceae > Yersinia > Yersinia vastinensis. Next base: position 92,015 of record NZ_CP173260.1, on the reverse strand, counting down.
ACATGCAAGGGTAAATCCGGGCCACTCAGTGCTTTGGCTTCACGGACTGCCAGACGTGTTGCCGCCAGCCAGTCTTGCCACTCAACATCAGTCAAACCAGCAGGCACCGTGCCATGAGCCGGTAAACGAATGCCAATGGCCACATATCCGCGCTCGCGATAGTTTTCAGCAATATGGCGCAAGCTATACGGGGTATCAGTTAAACCATGTAGTAATACAACAGCACCCTTAGGCTTACCTTCAGGTTGCAGAATATAAGAGCGATTCCAGTCATTTTTAAAATGAGGTGGATAAATCGCACTGCCCGAATAATAACGGTTGAGTGGAACCTGAGTTCTCGGCTCCAGTTTTTCGGTAACGTTAATCCGAACTTCATCAAAAAGCGCGTTTTCAGCTTTTATGTAATCCGCCCAATTGGATTTATCAATGTCGGCGGCACGCATATCATGAGGGACGAACGTATGCCAAAGCTCAAGCTTCGGTCCACGTTGTGTATCGTAAATTCGTATTGCCAGTATGGTAACGGACATTACCACCAAAACCAGAACAATCCGTTTAATCCACCGCTTAATGGCTATGGCAGGCATGGCCGCTACTCCGTTTTTATATAATCGTGCACAATTGAGGTCAGTTTATCACCCTCTGTCTATGCCGCTACTTTAAACGCAAAACATTATCTTGGTATATAGTGAGGAACTAATAAATTATCATGCAGTTATTATTATCAAATAAACATCCACGAATAGCTTAATATTCCGACCTCTATTGTCTCTTTCAGTGATATTACATTGTCTGTAACATTATAATTTTTGAATTACCCCTCAATTAGAGCTTAATGGGTAGAGTCTCCCAAGCCAAATTAACAGAATAAATTAAGCCGCTGAACTTACTGTCAGCGGCTAATGAACCCCCTAATAGGATTACCCCTCGCTACTTTCAATCGGTTCTTGAATGACGCGTGGTGGTGCTTTACGCAACCAAACCCACCAAGCTAGGGTCATTAATGCAACCCACGTCAAACCAACATACATCGCAATTCGGGTGTCTGGGAAATACCCCAAAACGGCGATAATAAATGCCATAAAAATAATGGTTAGGATGGGGGCGACTGGCCAGAATGGCACCGGGAAGGTTAGACGAGCTACATTTTCTTTACTCATAGAACGGCGCATCGCGACTTGGGAAATCAGAATCATTAACCAGACCCAAACAGTCGCAAAAGTCGCAATTGAGGCAATAATCAAAAACACATTTTTCGGGATCAAATAATTCAGCACCACGCCACATAACAGCGCAATTGCCATCACCAGAATAGTCATCCATGGCACACCGTTACGAGTCAGGCGGCTAAAACATTTAGGTGCCAACCCTTCTTGAGCCATGCCATACATCATGCGGCCTGCCCCATAAATATCACTATTAATTGCAGAAATCGCGGCGGTGATAACCACCAAATTCAGAATATTGGCTGCAGAGCTAATACCTAAACTACTGAAGATTTCTACAAAGGGGCTACCATTTTGTCCAATGCTATTCCATGGATAGATAGCCATCAGAACAAATAGGGTCAAAACATAGAACAGCAGAATACGTACAGGAACAGTATTGATCGCACGCGGTAAGACTTTTTCTGGGTTCTTCGCCTCACTGGCAGTAACACCAATAATTTCGATTCCACCAAATGCAAACATCACCACAGCAAATGAGGCAATCACTCCTGTCATACCGTTAGGCATAAACCCTTGATGAGACCATAAATTGCTGACTCCCGTACTTTCATGACCCGCACCAAAGCCAAACATCATAATACCTAGCCCTGCCGCTATCATGGCAATAATCGCAGTCACTTTTAGCAGAGATAACCAAAACTCCATTTCACCAAAAACTTTGACTGAACAGAGATTTAGCGCACCAATAAAGAAAATGATACTTAGCACCCAAACCCATTGCGGCGCATCAGGGAACCATAGCCCCATATAAATGCCGAACGCCGTGACATCGGCCAACGCCACAATAATCATCTCAAAGGTATACGTCCAACCGGTCAGAAAACCGGCCAGAGGCCCAAGGTAGCGGCTGGCATAGTGACCAAAAGAGCCTGCAACGGGGTCATGTACGGCCATTTCACCCAGTGCGCGCATTACCATAAATACGGCACCACCACCAATTAGATAGGCGAGTAAAACAGCAGGTCCCGCAAGACGGATGGCCTCGGCAGAGCCATAAAATAAGCCAGTTCCAATGGCGGAACCTAACGCCATGAACCGGATATGCCGGGCGCTAAGCCCGCGTTTGAGCGTGGATGAATCATTCTTCATGGTACATTCTCGCAAGATTCGCGCCCTTTCAGGCAGGGGTTCAGAGAGGGTGATCCCGGTAACCGGGACCACCTATAGGTCAATGTAATGACTGCTTATTATTCTATAATTTATTAAATGCTTGGTAGTAGATGCGGGGGCATCAGCTCATTCAAATGGCGCAGGGTAATAAGTTGACTTGCGGCTTCAATATCGGGGGCAAAGAAACGATCTTTTTCGTAGTAAGCCACGTGCTGGCGCAACTGATGGCGCGCACGCTCCAGCGTATCTGATGTCTTCAACCCTTTACGTAAATCCAGCCCCTGACATGCAGCCAACCACTCCACAGCTAGAATACCGCGCACGTTTTCCGCCATTTCCCATAGGCGCTTGCCCGCACGAGGAGCCATAGAAACATGATCTTCCTGATTGGCAGAAGTTGGGATGCTATCGACACTCGAAGGGAATGCCAGTCCTTTATTCTCACTGGTCAATGCTGCTGCGGTGACTTGAGCAATCATAAAGCCAGAGTTTACGCCACCGTTCTCCACCAAGAATGGGGGTAACTGTGACATATGTTTGTCCATCAATAGTGAAATACGCCGTTCGGATAATGAGCCGATTTCTGCTAATACCAGCGCCAGATTATCCGCCGCCATAGCGACGGGTTCGGCATGGAAGTTACCACCAGACAAGACATCGCCTTGTTCAGCAAAAACCAAGGGGTTGTCTGACACCGCATTAGATTCAATCTCCAGAACCTCTGCCGCCTGACGCATTTGAGTCAAGCAAGCTCCCATAACCTGAGGCTGACAACGTAGCGAGTACGGGTCTTGAACTTTATCGCAATTACGATGAGATTCAGAGACTTCACTACGCTCGCCAAGCAAGTGACGATAGACAGTGGCCGCATCAATTTGGCCACGCTGGCCTCTCACTGCATGTATGCGTGCATCAAACGGGCTGCGAGAACCTAACGCTGCTTCCACCGTCAAACTACCAAAAACAGAAGCCGCAGCATAAAGGTCTTCAGCCTCAAATAAGCCACGCAGTGCATAAGCGGTAGAAACCTGCGTGCCATTAAGCAGTGCCAGCCCCTCTTTTGCCGCCAGTGTAAGCGGCTGCAAACCGGCTTTAGCCAGTGCGGTACGCGCATCTAACCATTCGCCTTGATAACGAGCTTGGCCTTCACCTAACAGCAGCAAACTCATATGTGCCAGTGGAGCCAAATCACCGGAAGCCCCCACTGAGCCTTTTAGCGGAATATGGGGATAAACCTGAGCATTAACTAAAGTTATCAACGCCTGAATAACATCCAAGCGAATCCCTGAAAAACCACGGGCCAAGCTATTGATTTTTAATACCATAATCAGGCGAACAATTGCATCGTCATTTGGTTCACCCACCCCTGCGGCATGAGAAAGAACAATCGAGCGTTGCAGATTTTCTAAATCTTCGGTAGCAATACGGGTCGATGCCAATAAACCAAATCCGGTATTGATTCCATAAGCCGTACGCTTCTCTGCCAAAATGGCCTGGACGCAATCTACACTTTGCTGAATGGCAGAATGAGCACTTTCATCCAGAGTGATATGCACGGGATGCTGATAAATATGCCGCAAATCAGCCAGCGTCATTTGGCCGGGGCGCAGGGTCATTGTTTCGAGAGTTGTTTTCATTATTGTTTACCTCGTGTCGCGGCAACCATTGGCAAGTTCAGCCCCTGCTCTTGTGCACAATTAATGGCGATGTCATAACCCGCATCAGCATGGCGCATCACGCCAGTTGCCGGATCATTATGTAAGACTCGAGCGATACGCTCAGCGGCTTCATCGCTGCCATCACACACAACTACCATGCCCGAATGTTGCGAGAAGCCCATTCCTACCCCGCCGCCATGATGCAGTGACACCCACGTTGCGCCACTCGCTGTGTTCAGTAGCGCGTTAAGTAATGGCCAGTCCGATACAGCATCGGAGCCGTCCTGCATGGCTTCAGTCTCACGGTTAGGGCTAGCAACCGAGCCAGAATCCAGATGGTCACGACCAATCACGATGGGGGCCGACAACTCGCCGGTACGCACCATCTCGTTAAAAGCCAGCCCCAACTTCGCACGCTGACCTAAGCCGACCCAGCAAATACGTGCGGGTAGCCCTTGGAAGCTGATTCTTTCACGCGCCATATCCAACCAATGATGTAAATGTTCATCATCAGGGATAAGTTCTTTAACTTTTGCATCTGTTTTATAAATATCGGTAGGATCGCCGGAAAGTGCAGCCCAACGGAACGGGCCAATACCACGGCAAAACAGTGGGCGGATATAAGCAGGTACAAAACCAGGGAAATCAAAAGCCTGAGTAACACCCATATCTAGTGCCATCTGGCGAATATTATTGCCGTAGTCAAATGTTGGGATACCCATGTTGTGGAAAGCCAGCATCGCTTCAACATGTTCTGCCATTGATTTCTTAGCAGCATTGACCACGAGAACCGGCTCACGTTGAGCACGCTGACGATACTCTTCCCAACTCCAGCCTTTTGGCAGATAACCATTCAACGGGTCATGGGCGCTGGTTTGGTCTGTCACCATATCCGGGCGAACCCCACGGCGAACTAACTCAGGTAAAATCTCTGCCGCGTTGCCACACAAGGCGATGGAAACCGCGTCACCCGCAGCGGTGTATTTTTCAATACGCGCGAGTGCATCATCCAGATTAGCCGCTTGTTCATCGACATAACGAGTTTTAAGACGAAAGTCGATACGGCTCTGTTGACACTCAATATTGAGAGAACAAGCACCGGCCAAGGTTGCCGCCAGTGGCTGTGCGCCGCCCATCCCCCCTAATCCTGCCGTTAATACCCAGCGCCCTTTTAAGCTACCACCAAAGTGCTGCCGACCAGCCTCTACGAAGGTTTCATAGGTGCCTTGCACAATGCCCTGACTCCCAATATAGATCCAACTACCAGCGGTCATCTGGCCATACATGGCTAACCCTTTAGCATCAAGTTCGTTGAAATGTTCCCAATTAGCCCAATGAGGAACTAAATTTGAGTTAGCAATTAAAACTCTAGGTGCATTACTGTGAGTTTTAAATACGCCGACAGGCTTACCAGACTGAATCAGCAATGTTTCGTCGTCGTTCAGATGAGTCAGACTTTCTACAATTTTGTCATAGCATTCCCAGTTACGGGCCGCACGGCCAATACCACCGTAAACCACTAATTCTTTAGGATTCTCAGCCACTTCAGGATCAAGATTATTCATCAACATGCGCAGTGGGGCTTCAGTTAACCAACTTTTAGCCGTCAGCTTTGTACCACGCGAGGCTCTAATCTCATTATCACGGAATCTGTTTTGGGCAGTCACGGCAATTTCCTTCAACCAGTTTTTCAGGTATCGACGACATTACTTAGTTTGAACATTTATTAACATATACTCGTATAGACAAGTACAATCAAGCACGGAGAAAAAGAGAATGGGAGATTTCACACCACAAACACAGAGACATTAATACCATTTAAAATCAAATAGATATTGATCACCACGTTCTAACTTAAAGTCAAACAAGAGGATTTTCGGCATGATTTCGCTGTTGAAAGCAGCATAAAATTGGTTTGTTTTTGCGCACGAAGTCACATATATTTCACACGAATTTTACATTGAAACATTAAAAATGCGCGATATCTCGCTTAATAGTTGTGGGGGATTTGTCGCCGAAGTGGAGAAGGTTTACCGTTAGGGAAGATAAGAAGAGGGACCAATAAGAGTTGTAAAATTCGCCTTTAGCCCTCTCTATTTATTATTTATGGTGAATCTGGCTATCAACAGGTGCATGTTCTCTTTCTATTAATCCATAGTCCCGCACCACTGTTGCCACTCGTAGACGATAACCAGAGAAGACACCCTCACGCCCTGCAGCTTGCGCGATACGGTGCTGTTCAATATTCCGCCATTTTTTAACTGCATCTTCATCTCGCCAAAATGACAGTGAGAGTAATTTCTTTGGGTGACTCAAACTCTGGAAACGTTCAACTGAAATAAAACCATCTATTTGTTCCAGCAAAGATTTTAATGTTGCGGCGTACTCTAGATACGTGTTGTATTCACCTTCTGCAGGCTCCACTTCAAAGATGACAGCAATCATAATTTACTCCTGCAAGTAGGGCATTGGTTGGACAAAATGACATACATAAAAGTATCAACATGCCTCAAGCGATTCCCTCTAGTCCACTGTAATAGATAAAAAACTAGCCCCAAAATGATAAAAGCCCCGACTACATTTAGTCAGGGCTTTTAAGGTACTACAAATTTAAAATTAAACATTAATCAACTTAATAACGTGATACTAACTTTCATACTGTTTATAAAGATGTACATGTTTTACAGGAATATTTTCGTTTGTAACTAACTTTGCCCTCCAATATATTAACTGAATGGTAACATTCCTCGTTTAATTTAATTTAGCCATGTTTTTGATAACACTAACTAAATTAGTACACCACCCTCGCGATATATACTCTTTGTTACGTGGCTTTACTTTCGTCGCGATATCCTCGATCTCATACTAACGTACACAAATCGCGAACATTACTATTAACAACAAAGCCTTAACTCATCGCGTATCGTCCACAAAATGCGATTATGAAGATTTATTGCATGGCTTTAAAGCATCATCGCATGAGTTAAATATATGAAAACTCAAAGCGAATCTCACATAAAAAAATATTTCGTGACCTTTATCGCATTATTTTAAATCTGCTACATGGACACCGGGTAAATAAAAAGCTTGCTACTAATTGCACCGGTGTTGAATTCTAATTTACGTGTTCTACATGAGATGTCAATACTGTTTTTAAGCACATGTCTTTATTATCAGTACCACTGAAAAACCGAGATCATTTTATTGATTTAGATCAGCATAAATTCCCCATGATCTGTTGTCTGGCATAAAAAGACCGCAGTAATCTGTATTGATAAAAATCCAGCGAAGAATTTCTTCTAAATGAGAGCAAATTCATAGACTACGCTATAGAGAAAGAATATTGCGGTGATATTTTTGATGACATCGATACTAAGGATCTCAATATAATGCAGCTAAAATGGACAACTCAGTGGATTCCTGGGCTCGCAACTTTCATCCATTATGATAAAGCTTATCTGAAGCCCGATATTCGTTCAGGGCTTTCGGTCGCAGCGGTCGCATTACCTACCGCTATTGCCTATACCGAACTAATGGGCATCAATGCCATTATTGGGCTTTATGCCTGCATTTTACCCATGATTGTTTATGCCTTATTTGGCACCTCAAGACAGCTGATTGTCGGCCCTGATGCAGCCACTTGCGCGGTCATCACTGCAGCAGTTGCTCCTCTTGCTCTTGGAAACCAAGACACGATTTGGCAAATGGCCATTATCATGACAATGATGACTGGTTTTTGGTGCGTCATTGCGGGTCGTTTCCGTCTCGCCATCTTTGCTGACTTTCTTTCTCAGCCTATTCTACAAGGGCTTTTAAATGGTGTTGCCATCACCATTATGGTTGGGCAAATTGGTAATATCCTGGGGTTGAACTCACTACCGTCAGATTTAATTAAATGCCTGATTGCATTGCCCGGTAAGTTATCGGAAATACATGAGTTAACATTAGTACTGTCAATTACCTGCCTTGCCATTCTGTTTATTTTGAAAGTATTACGCCCCAAATGGCCAGGACCCCTTATTGTGATGACGATTGCCACATTGTTAAGCTGGTACTTAGATTTCAATGCTGCAGGAATCACCATTATTGGTAGCCTAGGCCAAGGGTTGCCACATATTACCATGCCCCATTTCGACCCCATTTTATTACGTGAACTTGTCGTTCCGTCACTCAATCTTGCCGTAATCAGCATTGTCAGTTTTATGATGACGGTACAAAGTTTCGCCAGTAAAAATGGTTATGAAGTCGATATTGATCAGGAACTACGTGCCTTGGGTTATATCAATATCGCCGCGGGGCTATCACAAGGATTCGCGGTCAGTGCAGCAACCAGCCGCACTGCAGTTAATGATGCCAACGGTGGCAAGTCTCAAATGGTTTCAATAGTGGCAGCGCTGACGATCGCTTTGGTGCTTTTATTCCTGACACAAACACTGAGCTTCATTCCATTAGGAACACTCGGTGCTGTACTTATTTATGCTGCATGGTCCATGTTTAGTTTCAAAGCTATTTTTTCCATGCGAAAACATAACCGTTCGGCCTATATTCTGACCGTATTTACGCTAATCGCGGTGTTAGTGGTTGGTCTTATCGACGGTATCGGATTTGCTATTATTCTTGGCATACTGCAATTCCTTCGTACTGTTTTCAAGCCAACAGATCAGTTACTCGGAGTGGACAATCAAGGGATAATCCACTCTGTTAATGCAGGTGAACATATTAAACCTATTGATGGTTTAATCATGTATCGCTTCAATTCTATCTTGACCTATTTTAATTCGACCTATTTTAAAAAACGCGTCATTGCGTTAGTTAACAGTGCACCAACGCCACCACGGTGGGTCGTGATCGATGCGGCTACATGCTTTACTTATAATGACGCAAGTGTATTTGCCATGCTTAAAGAGCTTATTCCGACTCTGAAAGCAAAAGGGGTGACACTAATTCTTGCTGGCCGTGACACGGAACTCACAGACTGGTTAACGAAGAACGATATGTCACCTTTTGCAGAAGAGATTATTGTAGTGCCAGATCTCTATCTTGCTGTCCAAATCACTCAGAAGAATGATATTCAGACTGAAGTTAAGAGGCAAAAAACAGCAATAGAGTCCGCTCAGGATGTTTAAACGATGTTGATTTCAACGAAGTAGTGAATGCTCCCCGTGCAGGTAGAGGCCAAATCCTACCTGCATACCAACCTCAATAAGCCACCTTATCTCACATCGAATCTGATTCTTTTCTTCATAGAGGTCGCCTCATTTTCTTTGGCTACGTTAGCCGATCATATTTTTCACAAACCAAAAACATAGTGATGCGGATCTCTCTTCGTGACAATTCTATTGGTCGAATAAAAATATCCATCCTATGATGAATTCATAAATCCGAACAGTGTACGCATATACGAACAAGGAGATAAACATGCCATTTGATTACATGAACCCAGTGAAATTTTATTTTGGTGCAGGTAAGTTCAAGCTAGCCGGTACAATCGCCGCCACATATGGCACGAAAGCGCTGATCGTGGCTTCTGATAGTGCCAAACCCACCGGGCAGTTAGTTTCATTGCAGGAATATCTCACCCAAGCCGGGATCACCTTCAGCCTATTTGATCGTTTCATGCAAAACCCACTTTCAACATTGGTTGCTGAGGGAGCAGAGATGGCTAATCGCGAAGGATGCGATTTGGTCATTGGCATCGGTGGAGGCAGTGCTATGGACATGGCAAAAGGTATTGCTTTTTCAGCCCAAAATGAAGGCAGCATCTGGGATTATGTTTATGGTGTAAAACAGGGAACCTCGGCGCTGCCCGTGGTATTAATCCCTACCACAGCAGGCACGGGAAGCGAAGCAAACCGCACTGCGGTCTTCACCAATCCTGAAACCAACGATAAGAAAGGCTTGGTCAATCCACTGATTTATCCCAAAGCGGCAATTATTGATGCAGAACTGATGCTGACACTACCAAAACGTGTCATCGCAGGCCCTGGTGCGGATGTGCTGTTCCACGCATTGGAATCATTTATTTCTAAAAATGCACACCCAATGAGTGAGATGTTGTCTTTAAAAGCCATCGAGCTTATTGCACAAAATCTGCCTCGGGTTTATGACGATGTTAGCGATTTAGCAGCATGGGAAAATGTCACATTTGCCAGTTCATTGGCTGGCATGGCAATTGATTGTGCAGGAACAACCCTACCTCACGCATTACAACACCCAATGGGGGGGTTATTAAATGTCGTTCACGCGGAAGGTATCGCCGCCATGTATATGCCATTCATGGAATATACATGGCCAGCAGCACCTGAAAAATTCGCGGCTATCGCGCGTGCGATGGGTGTCGATACCCGTAATATGAGCATCGAACAAGCCGCCGCCAGTAGTGTGGACGCCGTAAAAAGTCTCCTAACTTATATTAATATGACACCAACACTGACTGAGCTTGGTGTCAAAGAAGAGCATTTTGACTGGATGGTGAATAATGTGCTTACCACCATGAAAGTCGTGTTATCCAACAATCCCAAAGTACCTGATGCTGAAACAATAAGAGATATTTATCAGCACAGCCTTTAATAAAAATAATCATTTAAATGAGAGATAGTTCATCGTTATCTCTCAAGAAACAACACGAAAACGCCAGGGAAATTAATATGTATATAATTATTGATTGCGGTTCAACAAATACTCGATTGTATTTAGTTGAGCAGGAAGAGGTAAAAGACAAACATGAAATTACTATTGGGGTAAACAGCACCGTTAGTGATGGAAATAATGAACGACTGAAACAGGCACTCACTCAGGCAATTGAAGATTTATTGGGTAACAATGCGCTTTCGTTGCATGATGTCGATTTTGCTATTGCCTCAGGCATGATTACTTCCAATCTGGGGTTGCTGGAAGTTCCTCATCTGGTCGCGCCAGTGAATATCAATGACTTTGCTCAACATACTTGCCGGGTCGCAGGATATAAAGTTTTACCGATTGATCTTCCTATTATATTCATTCCTGGTGTGAAAAATGATATTGGCGAAGCCACTTGGGAAAATATCAGGAAAATCGACCTGATGCGTGGGGAGGAGACGCAAGCTATTGGTGTCATATCCAGCATGTCATTAACGTTACCAGCAACTATTGTGGAACTTGGTTCAACGACAAAAATTATACATATCAATAAAGATGGTGCAATTGCTGGCAGTATTACGTCCTTGAGCGGGCAAGTTTATGCCGCAGTAAAAAAAGAGACCTTCATAAACTCAAGTATGATCGATTCTGACAATGATACTGAGGATTTCTACTGCTCTGATATTCTCAAGCATGCTTACCAATGCGTCAGTAGTGCAGGTTTGTTACGGAGTCTTCTCTTTACACGTTTTATTCAATTTTCATTACCAACGACAGCAGCAGAAAGAAAATTCTACTGCGAATGTACAATAGCAGCTGATGATATGAAACTTTTTGATGAAGCAGAAGAACAAGGGTTTGCACTGACAGGCGATATTATTTTTATCGGCCAATCTGCGCGATGCAAAATATATCAAGAAATGTTAAAAGAAACCAAAAAGATTAACAACCATATGATTTCAATTACTCAGCCGGAAGAAATAGCTTTACTGGGTATAAAAGGGGCGTGCTATATCGCTAAATCACAGATTAATTAATGTAATAAATAAAATAACAATCACCTACAAATAATAGCCGAAATTAATAAAAATCCTTATTTTTAAAATGAAGAGATTGTTAAAGCATAGCACATTAAAAAATAACTAGTGCAGTATTAATCGGTATTCACTTAACCTCTGGGACTTTACTATGTACGTTATAACCATAGATACAGGGACAACAAATACACGTGTTAGTGTATGGAAAGACAATGACATTATTGCCAAGTCTTTCCAACCCGTGGGTGTCCGCGACACGGCAATCAGTGGGAGCAAAAACACGCTAATTAATGGTGTTAAGGTGGCTATTGATGACGCCATGAAACAAGCCAACATTACCTATAACGATCCTCTTATTCTGTTGTCATCTGGGATGATCACCTCAAATGTTGGCCTGTATGAATTGGCACACCAAATTGCCCCTGCTGGAATTACCGAGCTTGCTCAAGGGATGGTAAAAGTAGACATGCCTGAAGTGGCTGAAAAACCCATTTGGTTTGTCCCCGGCGTGCGGAATAATTCGCAATCCGTATCGGTAGAAAACGTTGAAGCCATGGACATCATGCGCGGCGAAGAAACGGAAGTCATTGGCGTTGTTCAATCTATGAATTTGCAAGGACCTGCGCTGATTATATTGCCGGGTTCACATTCAAAATTCATTCGTATTGATGAGAAAAACCGCATCACTGGTTGTGTCACCACCATTGGCGGAGAGCTTCTAGATGTTATTACACAAAATACGATTCTAGCCAGTTCACTACAACACGACTTCGCTGACGAAATAGACAGGACAGCTCTCTTACAAGGCAGCCGGACTTGCCAAAAAGTCGGCCTTTCCCGGAGTTGTTTTTCAGTTCGTATTCTCGACATGTTTGCGCATCAGTCAAAAAATCAAAAAGCTAATTTTTTATTAGGTGCTGTGTTATCCAGTGATATTTCCGCTATTAAAAATAGTGATGCGCTGAATATAACGCCCGGTATGACGATTGTCATTGGTGGAAAGAGAATCCTCAAAGAGGCTTTCAGCACACTGATTAAAGATGATTCATTCTTTACCGGAGAAATACGTGTTATTGATGATAATCCGAAGCCATTATCAGGCCTTGGCATTATAGCCTTAGCACGATTTAAACAACTTTTGTAATCACTCTATCCTACGAATGAAGTATTAATAGGGCAATCACCATGAATACAACCGTAAAAGCAACGGTAGTTGCTAATAAAGTCGGAAAGAAAAGATGGTTTGTTGTATTTCTATTATTAGTCGGCGGTATTATTAACTATATAGACCGGGCAAGCTTATCTATCGCTGCACCGGATATGATGAAAGACTTGAATTTAACGAATACAGATATAGGTCTGATGGGTTCCGTTTTCGCACTGATTTATGCAATGTGTCAACTTCCCTCAGGCTGGCTGGTTGATAAACTTGGTCCCAAAAAAGTCTACGGCTGGGCTATTGGATTATGGAGTGGTGCAACCATGCTCACCGGAGCATGTAGCAGTCTGGCAACCTTGCTTTTTGCTCGTGCGTTATTGGGTGTCACCGAGGCTCCTTGCTGGCCTGGTGCAGCAAAAATAACGGCAACTTGGTTCCCGAAAAAAGAACGCGCATTGGCTACCGGCTTCTGGGATGCGGCATCAAAATGGGGCCCTGCAATAGCACCACCTATTTTAGTTGCTATTATTGTTCCTTTCGGCTGGCGATCTCTCTTTTATATCGCTGGTGCACTTGGGTTAGTCTTCTTAATTTTCTTCATTTTTCTTTATCATCAACCAGAAAAGCACCCAACGATTACTGAAGAAGAATTAGATTATATTAAAGAAGGTGGTGGTGGCACCGCCGTTGGTAACGCGATTGGTGATGATGGTAAGAAAATAACCTGGGGTTCATTATTCAAATATAAATGTGTGTGGGGAATGATATTAGGCTGGTTCTGTTACGTATGGATGATGAATATTTTCACAACGTTTCTACCACTTTATTTAATGAAAACCCAAAATATTGAACTTAAATCATTGGGTATCTATGCCAGTATTCCTTACTTTGGTGGCATTGTAGGTGCTGTAGTCGGGGGATATATTTCAAAATGGTTAATGGACCGCGAAATATTTAAAGATTCCTTAGTCGCGAAACGCGTCACCATCAGCGTCTCTGCCATATTAGCCGGTATTACTGTGGTCTGTATTCCCTTCGCATCCAGTTTAACTTCGACATTAGCATTATTGGTTATTGCGATGGCATTACTTTCTGCACTTTCCGCAACCGGTTGGGCATTACCGGGTGATGTTGCTCCGTCAGCGATGGTCGGTTCTGTGGGCAGTATTCAGAATTTTGGTGGCTATTTTGCCGGTTCGCTATCACCACTGGTCACCGGGATGATTGCAGATGCTACTGGTTCATACACGCTGGCATTTGTTAGTGGCGGTATCATCGCCGGATGTGCGGCTTTGTGCTACTGGTTCCTCGTTACTAAGCCTATCGCGGCAACCCATTAAAGAGTGTGAATTTGATGACGCCAGTAGATAGCGCAGACGCCTATTCTACTGGTTATTAACGCTATATTTCCCGATGAGAAGGAAAATGCTTTGATTAAGCAAAAAGTTATTCAGGCCATAGAAGATACCGGGATCATCGCGATTGCGCGCCATATTACACCGGAGCAGGTATTGCCGCTGGCACAGGCATTATATGACGGCGGTATTCGAGTGATTGAAGTCACCTGCAACACGTCTGGGTTCTTACAATGCATTGAAATGTTGTCCACAGAATTTGGCGATAAAATGTATGTGGGCGCCGGGACGGTATTGAATCCAATCATGGCTCAATTGGTGCTAAATGCCGGAGCCAATTTTGTCTTAGCACCTGATTTTAATCCCGAGGTTGTAAAAATAGTTCATGAACATCAGAGGCTTATGATTCCTGCTGTCGTTACGCCTAGTGAGATGATGCAAGCTTGCCGTATGGGAATTGATCTACTTAAGCTGTTCCCAGCCAATGCCTTAGGTATTGATTACCTTAAGGAAATTAGAGGACCACTCGATAACCTCGCCCTGATTGCCGTTGGTGGCGTTACTCTCGCGAATACTGAAAGTTTCGCAAAAGCAGGCGCATTTGCAGTAGGTGTCGGTAGCGAACTTATTAATAAGCAAATGATTGCAGACGGGAATTGGCAAGGCTTAACCAAACTTGCTGATAATTTCGTCGCAACATTTCGCCAAGGCAAATGTATGCCAACCTAATTTTTACAGCAGTACACCACGAAAATAAATCGACGTCCGGCAGCATAACCCTGCCGGGGTTGTGATCAAGGCGCTGATAAAGCGTCCTTTTTTTACGCATTTTGAGGGGGTAGATACGCTATAATAGTGAAAATTTTTCTAAAGGCATGTCTTCAATGGACAAATTTAACCGCTCAGTGGGGCGGGCGATTGAGATCCTCGAACTGCTCGCTCACAGTCCAAATGAATTAACCATCACAGAAATTAGTAAAAGTCTGGCTATCCCGAAAAGTACTGCGTTCGATATTATCTATACGCTAGTGAATAAGGGGTATCTTGAGGTGGCGGATGAGCGGCTTAAGTCGTTCCGTTTAGGGGTCAAACTTTTCCAGGTTGGTTCTGGATATCGCGATAAAAAGCCATTCTATGACGTGGCGAAATCCGTTCTCGAGAAGATTACCGCTCAGGTGAATGAAACCTCATTTCTGGCTATTGAAAGTGGTGGAATGCTGGTTTATCTGGATAAAGCGGAAAGCGAAAGTTCTGTTCGTACTTCCTGCAAACTGGGATCAAATCGCCCGATGTATTGCACCGGTTTAGGTAAAGCGCTGCTTTCTGCCTATTCTGATGAGCGTTTGCTTGATATTGTCCGTCGAACCGGTGGCATGCCTCCGATTACCCCCACCACTATCACCACCGAAGAGCGCCTTCTTGAAGAGATGAATCAATCGCGTCAGCGGGGTTATGCTATTGACGATCGTGAACACAATATAGATGTCTTTTGTGTGGCAGCGCCGATATATGACTCACGCAATGCGCCTCTGGCGGCAATCAGTGTGGCATGCCTTTCATCAAAAATGGTCGGAAACCCAGAACGGGTAAAAGAGTTAGGAACGCTGGTTTCGCAAGCTGCGTTATCCATTTCTCAGAGAATTGGATTCACCGGTGATCGGTTATATAACGTGCGTTAATATGGAGGTCGATGATATCGGTGTGCTACCCAACAAAAGCCGCCATCGCGGTCATTAACTCTTTGAAAAGGCATCTATCACGATGCCTTTTTGCATTTTGGCCGTTATGCCGTAGTTTCTAAAGATCTCTAAATATGAATGGCACGACTATGCGGAATACTTACCGTTTTGACCAATAGCATAGAGGCCGGCTCCATCAGCTAGCTTATAGGGTTATCCCGCGCTTTAGCTGTACGCACCTTAACATCCGTTAGGGGCATGATTTCTCCTTCTGGGGATAGATTTCAGCAGACACTGCTTGACATCAGGAGAGAAAAAATACAAGTTAACCATTGGTTTATATGGATTTTTATTGACTTGAGTTGACGTAAAAAGAGGACTTTTGGCGGAAGATCACAGGAGTCGAACCTGCCAAGGACCGCTGGCGGCCCCATCTGGATTTGAAGTCCAGCCGCCCCACCGGGGACGATGATCTTCCATAGGGAAGAGTGAGTCAGGGGGGATTATAGCGTTTTTATTGTATGGCGCTATCCATTAGATAAACATGATGAATAAAACTGCCCGATAAGGTGGATTGTAGAATCATCACCGTCAGAACCAAGCAGCTAATAACTCACTTCGCCATATTTATCGCGGTGTTCTTTCGGCGTGATCGAATACCCTTTTTTGAAAACCGAATAGAAATATTGCAATGATGGATAGCCACACATCTGTGAAATCTCATTGATAGGCAATGATGTTGCAGACAACAAATTGCGTGCCCTATCCAGTTTTTCTTCATGAATAACACCATGAATAGTCTGCCCTATATCATCTTTAAAGCGCTTTTCCAGATTTGAGCGCGACATGCCCACCGCATCCAACACCTGTTCGACCTTAATCCCTTTGCAAGCATGATGGCGAATATAATGCATGGCCTGAATCACTGCCGGATCGCGTAATGAACGGAAATCCGTGGAACGCCGCCCCATCACTTTGACCGGCGGCACCAGAATACGCTGCAATGGAGGGGCTTCTTGTTGCTTTTGGCGTTGATTAAGACGCTGATGCAACAACTTAGCCGCTCGATAGCCCATCTGTCGTGTGCCTTGTACTACCGACGAAAGTGCCACTCGCGATAAATAACGGGTTAACTCTTCATTATCAATGCCGATAACACTTAACTTCTCCGGTACTGCAATATCCAGATGCTCGCAAACCTGCAATAAATGGCGCGCTCTTGCATCGGTGACCGCAATGATACCTGTCTGGTGCGGCAACGTTTGTACCCAGTCCGCCAGCCGATTTTGTGTGTATTGCCAATTAGCAGGGGCGGTGGCCATTCCCTGATAAACGACCCCCTGATATTGTTCTGCGGCCACTAATTGTCGAAACGCATATTCCCGCTCCTGTGCCCAGCGTTTATCGCTGCTGGCGGGCAGCCCGTAAAACGCAAAGCGATTTAATCCTTTTTCTTTCAAATGCATAAATGCTGCTTCCACCAAGGCGGCGTTATCTGTCGCAATATAATCTACCGGTGGATAATCTTCTATTTGATGGTAAGACCCCCCCACACCAATAATCGGGACATCGACATTCGCCAGTAGCTGCTCTATTTGTCGATCATCAAAATCCGCAATCACCCCATCACCCAACCAATCCCTAATGTTATCGATGCGGCAGCGAAAATCCTCTTCAATGAAAATATCCCAGTCACATTGCGAAGCCTGCAAGTACTCGCCAACGCCCTCCACCACTTGTCGGTCGTACACTTTGTTGGCATTAAATAATAAGGTTATCCGGTAGCGTTTCTCAAACATGGAATAGCTCCTGAAAGGGGTGGGATAGCAAAACTGAATGCGCAAAGAGACCAAAGCAATATCGCGTTGATCTCTTTGCGATGGGTAAAATTACACCCGGCGTTTTGTGGCGGAATCCATCCACACAGCCAGCAGCAAAATTGCACCTTTGACAATGTACTGCCAGAAAGTCGGCACATCTAGCATGCTCATCCCATTGTCGAGAGAAGCCATGATAAATGCCCCCATCACCGCCCCCGCCACACTGCCGATCCCGCCAGCAAGACTGGTGCCCCCGATGACACAGGCGGCAATCGCATCCAACTCGGCAATATTCCCCGCAGAAGGTGAACCCGCCCCCAAACGTGAGCTAAGAATCAAACCGGCCATGGCGACCATCAATCCATTGATTGCAAATACCGCCAATTTGGTGCGTTCCACATTAACCCCAGACAAGCGGGCAGCATCAATATTGCCACCAATGGCATAGATCCGGCGGCCAAAAGCAGTTCGAGTGGCCATAAATATTCCGGCCAACATTAGGGCAGTAAGAATCAACACCGGAGTAGGTACGCCACGATAATCATTTAATAAATATATGGCACCAAGAACGATAACGGCGGTAATCGATTGGCGGGTGATATCCCCTTGCGGAGCTGCAACAGGCAGGCCCAACCGAATACGATGGCTACGCCGACGCCACTGCCAGGCCACAAATAGCATCAGGCCAATGGCACCAATACCAAATCCTAGGCCATTGGGTAGATAGCTTTGACCAATCTGTGACATGGCATTGCTGGTAGGTGATACCGTGGTGCCATTGGTGATGCCGATTAAGATACCGCGAAAAGCCAACATCCCCGCGAGGGTGACAATAAACGAGGGGACTTTGCGATAAGCAACCCACCACCCATTCCATGCGCCGAGCACCAACCCCAGCATCAGTGTGACAACGATGGTCAGCGGTAATGGCCAGCCAAGCCACACATCAAAAATTGCCGCGACACCCCCTAATAACCCCATCATTGAGCCAACGGATAAATCGATTTCTGCCGAGATAATGACAAAAACCATCCCCACGGCCAAAATTCCGGTAATCGCTGTTTGTCTCAGTAAGTTAGAGATATTTCTGGCGCTGAGATAAGCCCCTTCAGTGGTGAAAGTAAAAAACAGCATAATAACGGCGATAGCCGCCAACATGACAAAAACTTGCAAATTAAGCGACTTTAGCCGAAATAGTGGCTTTTTATCGCCATTTTCTGGTGTGTTGATATCCGTTTGATTAGCTTGCGACATGGGTTTCACTCCTGAGTGCGGCTTCCATGACCTTTTCTTGAGTCAGGTTATGGTTAATGAGATCGGCCTTGATGCGCCCTTGGTGCATGACCAGTACGCGATCACTTAATCCCAAGACCTCCGGCAATTCAGAGGAAATCACAATGACCGCAATCCCCTGCTGGACCAATTGGTTGATAAGTTTATAAATTTCATACTTTGCACCAATGTCGATACCGCGCGTCGGTTCGTCGAGAATCAAAATGCGCGGATTTAACAACAGGCACTTTGCAAGAATGGCTTTTTGCTGATTCCCCCCGCTCAGGCGAGCTATCGCCAGTTCCGAAGAAGACGTTTTTACTTTTAAACGAGCTAAGGACTGCACAATAGTCGACTGCTCTTTCGCGTCATCCAGCATGCTGAAAGAACCGGTGAAGTCATCTAATGCAGCCAGTGTGATATTGGCCCCTACCCCCATGACCGGCACGATGCCATCTTTTTTGCGATCTTCCGGCACCATGGCAATGCCCAGTTTCATAGCCTGCTGACAATGGTTAATGGTGACCGCTTGACCATCAATAAAAATATCGCCCTGCCAGCGACCAGGGTAGACACCAAACAAGCATTGCACTGTTTCTGTCCGGCCAGATCCCACCAATCCAGCCACCCCCAAAATCTCACCACGCTTCAAGGAGAAAGAAACCTCGTCTACCCGACGGATATGGCGGTTTACCGGGTGCCAGGCGCAGAGATTTTCCACGCGGAGAATTTCTTCACCAATATGATGGGCTTCATGTGGATAAAGCTCTTTCAGTTCACGACCAACCATCATGGCAATGATGTCATCTTCAGTCATGGCCGCTGCGGGCCGAGTGCCAATATGGCGGCCATCACGGATCACGCAGATATCGTCCGATATAGCTTTAACTTCATTTAATTTGTGCGAAATATAGATGCAGGCAATACCGTGATTACGCAGATCGCGAATAATATCCAGCAAAATAGCCGTTTCGCTTTCTGTTAGAGAGGCCGTCGGTTCATCCAATACCAACAACCGCACTTGTTTATTTAGCGCTTTCGCAATTTCAACCAACTGTTGCTGCCCCAGCCCCAGTTCACCTACTGGCGTATGCGGGTCTACGACCAATTTCACCTGCGCCAACATCCGTTGGCAACGCAAATACATGGCATCGTAATCCATAATGCCAAAACGCCCCCATTCGGAACCGAGGAACATGTTTTCCAGCACAGACATTTGTTTCACTAGTGCCAATTCTTGATGAATTATTGCAATGCCTTTTTGCTCTGTTTCCCGAATGTTTTTGGCCTGAAGCGTTTCACCTGAGAAGATTATTTCGCCTTGATAAGAACCCGCAGGGTAAATACCACATAACACTTTCATCAATGTGGACTTTCCGGAGCCATTCTCCCCGCATAAAGATAATACCTGCCCAGCCTCAAGTGTCAGACTAATATTATCAACGGCTTTAACAACACCGAATTGCTTCGTTATTTCTTTCATTTCTAGCAGGTAGGGCATAATTCCCCCATATAACCTTCATCCTCGAAGTTGCAGGGTGTTAACTGCAACTCCAAGAACTTTGGCATATATGAAATAACAGCTAATTTAATCACCGGATAAAAACTAGCGGTAAGTTAATTAATATATATCTGCTTTCTTGTGGAAACCATCAGCAATAATGGTGCTGTCGATATTGTTTTTGTCCACTTGGATCGGTGTTAACAAATAAGCCGGAACATCTTTAATGCCATTATTTAATTTACTGTTCGATTGCGGTTGTTCACCTTTACCTAAAGTCACAGCAATTTCTGCGGCATCATTCGCTAATTTGCTGATTGGCTTATATACAGTCATGGTTTGAGTGCCTGCAACAATACGTTTTATTGCAGCTAAGTCAGCATCTTGCCCGGAAATAGCCACTTTACCTGCCAACCCCTGTGCCGCCAATGCCTGAATCGCACCACCTGCGGTGGCATCATTAGAGGCCACAACGGCATCAATTTTATTATTGTTGGCTGTTAATGCGTTCTCCATGATTTTCAAAGCATTTTCCGGTAACCAGGCATCAACCCACTGGTCGCCAACAATTTTTATTTTTCCGTCTTTTATCAATGGATTAAGGACTGTCATCTGCCCTTGGCGGAACAGTTTGGCATTATTATCAACAGGCGAACCGCCCATCAGGAAATAATTGCCTTGCGGTACCCGCTCAACCAGGCTCTTCGCTTGCAACTCACCGACTTTCTCATTATCAAAGGAGATATAAAAATCAATATCAGCATTATTTATCATACGATCATAAGCTAAGACTTTTATACCTTCTCGTTTTGCTTCAGCAATAACATTACTTAATACTTGTCCGTTATAGGGAATAATAACAAGAACATCCACACCACGGTTAATCATATTCTCAATCTGCGACATTTGAGTTTCTTCATTGCCATTTGCTGATTGAACAAATACTTTAGCACCGAGGGATTCAGCCTTGTTAACAAAAATATCGCGATCTTTCTGCCAACGCTCAAGGCGTAGATCATCTATCGCCATACCGATTTTAATTTCTTTACTGAAGCCTGGCTGGCTAATCATTACCAGTGCGGCGCAAGCGGAGAGTAAAATGTTCTTAAATTTCATCTTTCAGTACCTTTCTTATTGTGCAAGCAGGGTAAGAGAAACGGTAAACATCAACTGCATTAGGGATTGTTGACGCTTATTTGCTCATCGGCAATTACAGATTTTCATCCACCAATTATGTTTTTTGGTTTAATGTTAATTTTATGATAACGATCATGTTTTCTTTCCTAGAAAATACATAATTCCACCAAGAGATGTTATCAGTGCAATGAATATTAAGGTATTTTTATAATTAATCGTTTATTTATGAGATCTACACCACAATTAATAATTCTCTGAATTTAAGTGTGAAATAACGTAATTGAGAGAATAACAAACAACTCCGAAGATAAAAGCTCACCAGCCCGGTCATGCGGGCCAGCTTCCAAGGAGTATTGCATGCAATCTTATTTTGATGAATTAGAACAAGTGCGTTACGAAGGCAGCCAGAGCACTAATCCGCTGGCATTTCATCACTACAATCCGGATGAAATTATCCTTGGTAAGCGGATGGCAGACCATCTGCGCTTTGCGGCTTGTTACTGGCACACATTCTGCTGGGGTGGGGCTGATATGTTTGGCAGCAATGCCTTTGAGCGTCCATGGCAACAGCCGGGTGATGCACTCACCCTCGCTAAACGCAAAGCTGATGTCGCATTTGAGTTTTTCCACAAATTAAACGTACCTTATTACTGCTTCCACGATGTGGATGTGTCACCAGAAGGCTCATCTCTTAAAGAATATCTGAATAACTTCGCTACCATGACTGATGTTTTGGCCGAGAAACAAGAGAGCAGCGGCGTAAAATTATTATGGGGCACAGCCAACTGCTTTACTCACCCGCGCTACGGTGCCGGTGCCGCAACCAATCCAGATCCAGAAGTTTTTAGCTGGGCTGCGACTCAAGTTTTCACAGCAATGAATGCAACCCAAAAACTCGGCGGTGAAAACTATGTGTTATGGGGTGGCCGTGAAGGTTACGAAACCCTACTAAACACCGATTTACGGCAAGAACGCGAACAGATTGGTCGCTTTATGCAGATGGTGGTTGAGCACAAACACAAAACCGGTTTTCAGGGCACACTGCTTATTGAGCCAAAACCGCAGGAACCGACCAAGCATCAATATGATTATGATGTTGCGACTGTTTATGGCTTCCTTAAACAGTTTGGGCTGGAAAAAGAAATTAAAGTCAATATTGAAGCCAACCACGCCACTCTGGCTGGGCACTCCTTCCACCATGAGATTGCCAGTGCGATTGCGCTCGGCATTTTTGGCTCGGTAGATGCGAACCGTGGCGACCCACAACTGGGTTGGGATACCGACCAGTTCCCTAACAGTGTTGAAGAAAATGCGCTGGTCATGTTTGAAATCCTGAAAGCAGGTGGTTTTACCACTGGTGGCCTGAATTTCGATGCTAAAGTGCGCCGTCAAAGTACTGATAAATATGATCTGTTTTACGGCCATATTGGGGCAATGGACACCATGGCGTTGGCACTAAAAATTGCCGCCAAAATGATTGAAGACGGGCAATTAGATCAACGGGTTGCGAAACGTTATGCCGGTTGGAATACTGAATTGGGTCAACAGATCCTGAAAGGTAAGTTGTCACTGGAAGATTTGGCCCGCTATGCCAGCCAGCATAATCTGAACCCGCAGCATCAGAGTGGGCATCAAGAGCAGTTGGAAAATCTGGTTAATCGCTATCTGTTTGGTTGATGGTCAATAGGGGGGCACACGGTGCCCCTATCTCGCATAAGGAAAACACATGTACATTGGCATCGATCTGGGCACCTCCGGCGTTAAAGTCATTCTACTGGCTGAAAACGGGCAAGTGATTGCCAGCCAAGGTGCTGCGTTATCCGTCTCTCGCCCACATCCTTTATGGTCAGAACAGAACCCTGCTGATTGGTGGCAGGCGACTGATCACGCCATGCAAGCTCTTGCCGCGGAGCATAATTTACAACAGGTCAAAGCCCTCGGCCTAACTGGGCAAATGCACGGCGCAACCTTGCTGGACCACCAGCATCAAGTGCTGCGTCCCGCCATTTTATGGAATGATGGTCGCAGCTTTTCCCAATGTTTGGCGCTGGAAAAAGCAGTACCAGAATCACGCCAAATTACGGGTAATTTGATGATGCCGGGTTTTACCGCGCCGAAGCTGAAATGGTTGGCGGAACATGAGCCAGATATGTTCAATCGTATCGATAAGGTGCTGTTACCAAAAGATTATCTTCGTTTTCTCATCAGTGGCGATTTTGCCTCTGATATGTCCGATGCCGCCGGAACAATGTGGCTCAATGTTGCCAAGCGCGACTGGAGCGATGAAATGCTGGCGGCCTGTGGCCTTAATCGCCAACACATGCCGACCCTATTTGAAGGCAGCCAGATTACCGGCCATGTCAGTGCTGATATAGCACGCCGTTGGGGAATTAAACAGGTGCCTGTCGTTGCAGGCGGAGGTGATAATGCTGCCGGTGCCATCGGTGTTGGGTTATACCAAACCGGGCAAGCCATGTTATCGCTGGGTACATCAGGCGTCTATTTTGCGGTCAGTGATGGTTTTCTGAGTAACCCTGCTAGTGCAGTGCACAGTTTTTGTCATGCATTGCCAAATACCTGGCATTTGATGTCTGTCATGCTAAGTGCGGCATCCTGTCTGGATTGGGCTTGCCAGCTCACTGGCGTGGAGAGTGTTCCAGCACTCATTGAAGCCGTGGAAAATACGCCTTCCGCCAGCACGCCCGTGTGGTTTCTGCCCTATCTCTCCGGTGAACGGACTCCCCATAATAATCCGAATGCTAAAGGCGCTTTCTGGGGCTTTACTCACCAACATGGCCGAGCAGATTTGGCCCGTGCGGTGTTGGAGGGCGTAGGATTTGCCTTAGCCGATGGGATGGATGCTCTGCATGCCAGTGGATTGCAGCCCAAAGCGGTCACATTAATTGGCGGTGGTGCACGCAGCTCCTATTGGCGGCAAATGCTAGCAGATATCAGTGGCCAGACACTGGAGTATCGCACCGGAGGTGACGTTGGCCCAGCCTTGGGTGCCGCTCGGTTAGCGCAAATTGCCCTGAATCCAGATATTCCATTAGCCAATTTATTACCACCATTACCACTGGAACAGACCCATTATCCTGATGCACAGCGGCACCGCGATTATGCCGCTCGTCGGAGCACGTTTAAAAAGCTCTATCAGCAATTACTGCCATTATGTGAGTAGTGGTTCTGAATCTGGTCTCTTTTACTCCCTATGATGGCCGGATTTGGCATTCCACTTAACATAAAACACGGTGATGATGGCCCTCTACCTACACGGCGGAGGGCCGAAAATGACTCACAGTGCACTACTTATCATTGATGTCCAACAATCGTTTGAACATAAAGATTTTTGGCAGCAGCAAGATTTACCTGCATTTTCTGCGGCCTTAAACCAGCTTATCGCTGGGTGTAAGCTGCGAGGTGTCGCTCTGGTGGATGTCTTTCATGTGGCGGCTGAAGGCCCGTTTTCTCTGGCTTCCGGCTATGTTAAGCCCATGTCACTGGTGTCCCATCAAGCAGATGTTACTGTGCAAAAACGGGTACATAATGCGCTGACAGATTCAGGGCTGGATCAATGGCTCAAGGAGCGGCATATCAATCATCTGATTATTGCCGGAATGCGCACCGAACAATGCTGCGAAACGACGGCTCGCGTGGCATCAGATCTAGGCTATCAGGTGACGTTTGTCACTGAAGCGACGCTGACCTTCCCTATGACCCAACCGAATGGCGTAATACTCAGCAGTGAAGAATTGAAGCTACGCACTGAAACGGTGCTCGTTGACCGGTTTGCCACCCTTAAAAGTGTTGCCCAAACCTTGGATGCGCTGGATTCACAACCGCCTATTACAACCAATGAAACACCAATCAGTTGGCAACCACAGCCTTACTTGCCCAGATCCATTACGCCTGCGGGAATTAAAAATCTTAATCGCTGGCAGTTGAAACGCTATGTCATTCGTTATTCGCAGGCCCAAGGGGCGGTACCCGATTACACTCCGGCTTATCAACTCGTTAAACAGTGGTTACCTAATGAAGCTGAA
Organism: Yersinia vastinensis; assembly: GCF_044905075.1. Classification (NCBI taxonomy): domain Bacteria; kingdom Pseudomonadati; phylum Pseudomonadota; class Gammaproteobacteria; order Enterobacterales; family Yersiniaceae; genus Yersinia; species Yersinia vastinensis. The sequence goes on along the minus strand of NZ_CP173260.1, from coordinate 66,397 downwards.
ACGGTAAATCGCCCCGGAGTGGGGTTGGTGATTGAACATCAAGGCAAAACGCTGAATTACCTGATTGTCGGATGGTGGGATAACGAAAATGAATTGCGCGTAAAAGTCTGGGTACAGGAGCACGGAATTTGGCGCGCAGCACGAGACGAATCTTTCTGTGTGTGGGATTTGCAAGTAATCGCCTTTGAACGCGATGCTTTTGTTGATACTTTGCTACAGCCTATCCCAGATATTCTGGCTTATATGAACCGTTATCTGACGATAACTGTGGATTAATTATGCAACGAAATGTCTACTTTCTCTTGCTGCCCGGCGTGCTATCGCTGGATTTAACCGGCCCTGCTGAAACTTTGCGGTTGGCTGGGGCGTTTACACTTTCCTATATCAGCCCGTTACCGGAAGTGATGTCATCTACCGAGATGATGTTGGGCCAGCTACAACCACTCCCCGATAGCTTGCCAGAAGGTAGCTTGTTGGTGGTGCCGGGAGTGAGTGATTCGCGCCACTATTTTGCCACCGAAACGGCTGGCGTGGCTCGCCAGTGGTTACAGCAACAGAAAGCAGCCATCGCGCAACAAAAAAACATCTTAGTTTGTGTCTGTTCTGGTGCGCTGTTAGCCGCCCAAGCCGGATTACTGGATGGTTACCAATGCACCACCCACCATCATGTGTTGGAGCGATTGCGCCAACAAGCGCCACGCGCGCAAACCAAAGAGAATCGGATTTTTGTTGAAGATCGTGGGGTGTATACCAGTGCTGGGATTACGGCGGGGATTGACCTATCTTTGCACCTGATTAGCCGCTATTGCAGCCCACAGACGGCATTGGAAGTGGCGCGGGAAATGGTGGTTTATTTTCGCCGCTCTGGTGATGATCCACAGCTTTCTCCTTGGCTCCGTTATCGTAATCATCTTCATCCCGCGGTTCACCGCGCGCAAGATGTGATGTCGGCAGAACCCCAAGCGGAGTGGTCGCTGCTTGATGTTGCGCAAAAAGCCCATGTCAGTAGCCGCCACTTAACCCGACTATTCCGGGAACATGTCGGGATCAGCGTGCGCGAGTTTCACGAACAATTACGGGTAGCGGTAGCGGAAGTTCGGTTACAGGAAGGATTAACACTGGAGAAGGCAGCACTGGCGGCCGGGTTCTCCTCCGGTCGCCAATTACGTCGCGCGCAACAGCGTGGATTGGTTGTGGTTAACTGACCAAACGCCGCTTATCAATGCGCTGCAACCCCATCGATAATAACGTACTCAATGCCAGTGCAAGCGCAAAGACATAGAAAATGTCCAAGATTGGATAGGCGGTAAAATCGTAATGATGGGTGCGGATAAAATGAATAATCAGCGCGTGGAACCCATAAATCGCCAATGAATGCCCAGCAAGCCAGCTTAACCAAGCAACAGGTCGATTCAGACAATTTTTAAACCACACCAACAGTGATACAGCAGCAACAAAAACCAGCGGGCCACAATACATATAGAAAGTATCTGCAAAGCTGCCATTAATTCGCGTCTGTTTCTCCGTCGAAATGGCAATCAATATAACGCTCACTATAAACAGCGATGCGGCCCCCCAACTGATGGCTCGCCCTTGAGTATCCAGCATCCCTATTGCCCGCCCCAACAGCGCATACAACAGGTAGTAGAAAGTATCGCCGTAAATATAGAGATTTATTGGTAGTAAATGGAAGTCGCCCATCGAGTATTTACTGGTTTGTGGGTTAGCCAGCACGGCCAACAGCAAGATGATTACCGCCAGATAGCGTCCCGATACCGGCTTGACGTTAATCAACGGTGAAACCAGATAGACCACGATAATGGCGTAAAAAAACCACAAATGATAAAACACCGGCTTTTGCAGAATATTGTTCAGGGAAGCCCAACCATTGATGGAGGTCAGGGTCGAAATGTAAATCAGCGCCACTACGCTATAGAACAACAAGCACAGCCCGATGCGGGTAAAATGCTTTGATTGCGCGCTTTTTTCACCAAAGAACAGATAACCAGAGATCATAAAAAACAACGGAACACAGGCACGAGAAGCCGAATTCAATAAATTGGCAATGTCCCAATTGGTTTCCCCTACCAGCGCACCGCTGGTGACGTAATAGGTTGTGGCATGGATCATAACCACCATAATGCAGGCCACTGCGCGCAAATTATCAATCCAGCCAATCTTATTGGTCATGCATACTCTCTATCACTCGAGTTATTTTCTTGTTATTTAGGATGCCAATCATCAGGCTGCAAACAATAACGTAAATTGAGTGATATACACAAAGTAAATGGTATTGCAGCTAGCATGTCCGCAACATCAAGTCCGTAAGGAGGGTTGCTATACTTGAACATTGACGGCAAAATAGCCGTCCCGACATGCTCTGACTGTATATCCTGCCTGAGCAGTCCCATTTTTTTGTTTACTATTAATAGCTTAATCTATGCAAACTTCATTTTCACCCGCGACGCGTTTAGGTCGGCGGGCGCTTTTATTTCCCTTGTGTTTAGTGTTGTTCGAATTTGCTGCGTATATTGCCAACGATATGATTCAGCCCGGAATGCTGGCCGTAGTGGCTGATTTTAACGCCAGCGTAGAGTGGGTTCCGACATCCATGACGGCTTATCTGGCAGGCGGTATGTTCTTGCAATGGCTGCTTGGCCCGCTGTCGGATCGCCGTGGGCGACGTCCGGTGATGCTGGCTGGAGTCGCATTCTTTGTTGTGACATGCCTGGCTATTTTACTGGTCAATACCATCGAGCAATTTATAGCCATGCGTTTCCTGCAAGGAATTGGCTTGTGCTTTATTGGTGCAGTGGGTTACGCCACGATTCAGGAATCATTTGAAGAGGCGGTCTGTATTAAAATTACCGCGCTAATGGCAAATGTGGCATTAATCGCCCCACTACTTGGCCCACTGGCCGGGGCAGCACTGATTCATGTTGCGCCGTGGCAGACAATGTTTGTGCTATTTGCTGTGCTGGGAGCCATTTCGTTTGTGGGTTTGTGGCGCGCTATGCCAGAAACTGCCTCGCGCAAAGGGGAAAAACTGTCCGTGGGGGCCATGTGGCACGACTATAAACTCGTGCTCGCCAATCGCCGCTTCCTATGTGGTTCTCTGGCGTTGGGCTTTGCCAGTCTGCCGTTGCTGGCGTGGATTGCACAATCCCCGGTGATTCTGATTAGCGGCGAGCAACTCTCAACGGTTGAATACGGTATCTTGCAGGTTCCTATTTTCGGTGCGCTGATTATTGGCAACCTGACACTGGCGAGATTGAGCGGTAAAACCAGCGTTCCACAGCTTATCCGCTACGGCGCAGGCCCGATGATTGTGGGATTGATGATTGCCGCAGGCTCTACACTCTATTCATCTCATGCCTATCTGTGGATGACTGCCGGGCTGAGTCTCTATGCCTTTGGTATTGGTTTGGCGAATGCCGGATTAGTCCGACTGACTCTATTCTCCAGCGAGATGAGTAAAGGCACTGTATCAGCCGCCATGGGGATGATCAGTATGATGGTCTTCACTTTTGGCATTGAGTTTGCCAAAGTCGCCTATCTGTGGGGCAACAGCGGCATCTTTAATCTGTTCAATCTGATCAGTGGATTACTGTGGCTGGGCTTGGTGGTGATATTTATTCGCCGTCAGCCAAAGACATTGGCAGCGGAGTAATTTCAGAAATAGTCTACCGACATAATACAATGGCCTATATTGATGATATAGGCCAACCTATCTGGATTGATTAACGCAGTGACAACCACTGGCGAAGACGGTTTCTTGCCCAGATAATTTCGATGATGAAAACAAGGCTGTCATTAATCTTTTAGATCAATAGATTTTAGTCTATTGGAGCAAACAATCCGCGGTCGCGCAGTAAATGGTCATTGCCCCGGCGTCGGGTAAATCCACTGCGGTCAAAGAATTCGAGAATCTGAATAGCCAACTTGCGGCCAACCCCCAGCCGATCACGAAAGTCTGAAGCACTGGTGCTGCCTTGGCTGGCATCCAACTCACGGACCAAATCAGCAAACTGCTCAATCCTCTGGCTTAGGTAATAGCGATCTGGAACAATTGCCGTGATAAAACCCAGTTGCGCCGCTTTTCGCAACAGGCTCCGCATCTCACCTTCATCGATTTGCAGTGCCGTGGCTAAATCCCGTACCCACCACGGTGAGTCAGTAAAATAAGGTGCGACTTGCTGCCATAGCCCCTGTTCTTGCTCTGTGAATGCCAAACCATGCTGTGGTAGATGCAGCCAGCCTCGGGTATTTTTTAATTTTCCCTCCGCCAGCAAAGTGTCAATCAAGCGAAAAACCAACGCTTCATCCAGTGTCGGCAAAGCCATACGCCGTAAACGCGCCCGCCCTAGCCCCAATTGATCACTATGTTGCTGATGATACAAACATAAAACATGCAATAGGGTTTGCTGTGCCTGTTGGGCATGAGGAAATGACAGCGCGATATCACCCGCCACAATGCTATTGGTGCTTGCCAGTAATGTGGCCGTATCACTCTCTTTCAGCTGACGCGCCCAGCTGAATTTTCGTAAAGAAACTGGCCCCTGCGTTAAATGCAAATCCAACACTTCACGATCACTCGTTGCCTGTGCCAGCTCGGTGAGCCAAGTTAAAAATGCCGGTTGCCGCTTACCCCGTTTAGGTACGGACAAATGAATGATCCGCGCACCACCCAATGTCTTTTTCGCCGCGATATCCCGCAGGATCACCCGGTCATTTTCAGCCAGCCAGAGTGGGTTATCCAGCAACAGTTCGGCCAGCACCCATTGAGGTTTCCCCTCCTCAAACTGTGAATTGTTGAGCAGCGAAAAGCGCCCGGTAATATGGCTGGCTGCATGATGCAAATGTAGCGGTTGCCAATGTTGTATCGGTGCGTCTGCATCAACGACAACCAGCACGCGATCAACCACCTCTGGCGGCCGCTGCGCCAGCAACCAATCGCCACGGTTAACCTGCTGCTTACTGATATCACCACTAATATTTAGAGCAATACGCTGGCCGGCTCGCGCTTGCTGGGTATTTTGGTTTTGGGCGTGGATGCCTCGCACCCGCACCGGGCAATCACCACCGGTGAGCCATAATGTATCCCCCACCGCGACCTTGCCTGCCAACGCGGTGCCTGTTACCACTAAACCGGCCCCCTTAACACTAAATGCGCGGTCGATAGCCAAACGAAAGCATCTTTGCAACCGGTCATCATCTTCATCTTGCTGATAACATTGCGCTAAATGTTCTCGCAATTCGTTGATCCCACGGTCTGCCACTGCCGCAGTAACAAACAGAGTGACGCGTTCAACCTGCCAACCTTGTGCCACCAGTTCCGCCATGACTTGCTGGCGAACCTGCTCAATACGCTCGCCATCAACTCTATCCGCCTTGGTTAGCGCCACGGTGAGTGTCGGATGCCCACTCAGTCGTAAAATAGCCAGATGCTCGCGGGTTTGTGCCATCACGCCATCATCACAAGCGACCACCAGCAAGGCATGATCGATGCCACCTACGCCAGCGAGCATATTGGCTAAAAACTTTTCATGGCCAGGAACGTCAATAAACCCAATGATGGTGCCATCAGGCTGTGGCCAGTAAGCATAGCCTAGGTCAATCGTCATCCCGCGCTGCTTTTCTTCCGGTAGACGATCAGCATTGACCCCGGTAATCGCCTGTAAAAGCGTCGTTTTGCCGTGATCAACATGACCCGCTGTGGCAATAATCATAGTGCCAGTTCCCTGAGCAATTCGGTTTCATCTTCAAGACAACGCAGGTCCAGCCACAAACGCCCGTCAGCAACACGGCCAATGACGGGTTTGGCTAGCCCACGCAAGCGCTCCGTTAGCGCCTCTAAAGCCCGCCCACTCCCCTCTTTGGGCGTAAAGGTCACCGCCCAACTGGGTAATCTATCGACGGGCAATGAACCACTACCAATCTGCGATGAACAGGGCTCAACAGCCAGAGTAAAATCAGTATAGTAACCAGCCAGTCCGGCCTGCACTCGACGGGCGCTCTCGGCAATGGCCTCTGCCGGGCGTGTCAGTAACCGCATGGTCGGTAATTGTTCAGTCAATCGGTCTGGTTGCTGATAGAGACGCAAAGTCGCATCCAGTGCAGCGAGAGTCATTTTATCGGCCCGCAGTACTCGTTTAAGGGGATGCTGTTGTAATTGCTCAATCCACTGTTTTTTGCCTAGAATAATCCCCGCTTGAGGGCCACCCAGCAACTTATCGCCGGAAAAAGTCACCAAATCGACACCCGCCGCAATCAATTGTTGTGGCATAGGTTCGGCAGGCAGGCCATAGCAGGTCATGTCGATAAGTGAACCGCTGCCCAGATCAGTTGCGGTCGGGATGGCAAACTCGCGTCCTAACGTAGCCAGTTGCTGCTCTGCAACCGAGGCAGTGAAACCCTCAATGCTGTAGTTACTGGTATGAACTTTCATTAGCAGGCCAGTATGTTCATTGATAGCCTGACGATAATCTTTCAGATGAGTACGGTTGGTCGTCCCCACTTCCACCAGTTCACAACCCGCCTGACGCATCACATCAGGAATGCGAAAAGCGCCACCAATTTCAACCAATTCCCCACGAGAAACCACTACCTGTTTCCCGGCTGCCATCACAGTTAACATCAGGAATACTGCCGCGGCATTGTTATTGACGATGCAAGCATCCTCAGCCCCGGTCAGTTCACAAAGCAAGTCAGCCACCGCCCGATCACGATGGCCCCGCCGCGCGCCACTTAACGAGTATTCCAACGTCACTGCGCCACGCATCGCGTCATCCACAGCAGAAATGGCTGATTCAGCCAACAACGCACGGCCTAAATTGGTATGCAAAACTGTACCGGAGAGGTTAAAGACAGGTTTTAGCGCGGGCTGGCGTTGGCTTAACCGTCGACGTAGAGCAGCAGGCCAATCTGTACACCAGTCAGGCAATGTATCGAATTGGCGGATATGATCCCGTGCCTCTAATTGTAACTGGCGTAGGGTTTCAGCCAATAGAACAGAGCCATACTCCGCCACCAAAGATGCCATTTCAGGCTCGTGCAGCAGGCGATCAATTGCCGGTAACTGACGGTATAACAGATGTGATTCTGCGCTCATAGTCACTCTGGGATTAGTGATAGTGAGGTCAAAAGAGCACCTAGTAGAGCTAAGTACTCTGACGGATAAATTAGTGCATTATGCTTAAATAAGCCGCATATGACACTAACACTAGGTATCAAGATGATAACTTTACCATCAAATACACTCACCTGCTGTTGATTGGGGAAAAGTTTAGATCAACAAGATGTTGTTATAATGAAAAACAATAAGCTGTATTGGAGTAATCAATACTCATACATTATTATCTTAGTGGATGACATTAGTGCGAAAATTAAACAATAACAATATAAAACATATAGATATGTCATCATCAAGATAAGAGTTTACTGGGGAAATAAAAAGAAATGACTAAAAGTCATCTTAAACATCTTTTGACATGAAATGTACCAACTTGTTTCTTTTCTTAACCCCTGCACAATCTTTGCGAAAAATAGCTACCTTTATTATATTCTTAGCTACCACAAAGCTAAAACTTGAACGATAATTGAAGTTGACTACATTCCCCCACCGTTTAAAATACCTCACTTTCATCGCTGGATTAAACTAATGCAAGGTAGTTCTATACAAGTCGCCCTCAAAGATATTACTGCTGCAATAAGACGTTTCTCATTAGTAGGAATGCTTGGTTGGCAGGACGTAAGACAAAGATATCGCCGCTCAACATTAGGTCCCTTCTGGTTGACCATCAGTATGGGGGTAATAATCGGTACTATTGGTATCGTATTCGGCTCTATCTTCAGAGCACCACTTTCTGAGTTTTTACCCTTCCTTGCTTGTGGCATGATTCTTTGGACTTTTTTCACTACAACAATAAATGAGGGTTGTGCTGGATTTATAAGTGCAGAACGCATTATTAAACAACTTCCCATTCCCTTGTTTGTACATATATTAAGAATACTTTGGCGTAATATTCTTATATTAGGTCACAATATTGTCATCCTTCCATTAGTATTTTTAGCTGTTGGTAAGCCATTAACATTATATGCTTTTCTAGCGATCCCGGGGTTTATGTTAACAGCATTAAATTTAACATGGATGGCACTTGTTTTAGGGATATTGTGTGCAAGGTATAGAGATCTTCCCCAAATTATTGCCAGCCTTCTAAATGTAATATTTTATTTCACGCCAATAATGTGGATGCCTCATTTAGTCCCAGAAAGGGTCGGGGTATATATACTAGGTTTAAATCCTGTGTTCCATCTGATAAATATTGTCCGCGCACCATTACTTGGTCAGTTACCTGGCGTTGCTAGCTGGGGTATATCACTTGCTCTTGCGGTACTTGGATGGTCATTCGCACTTATAGTTTACGGGCGCTATAAGCGTCGAATTGCTTACTGGTTATAAGAAGACTTATATATGGCTTTTGTTGAATTCAATAACGTTTGCGTAGACTTCCCTATTTACAATGCCGATGGTCGTTCATTGAAAAAACGATTATTACAAGTGGCCACTGGGGGGCAATTAGGTTCGGATCAACAAGGAAGAGTTGTTGTTCGTGCAATTGATAATTTGTCATTTGTACTGAGAGATGGTGATCGAGTGGGTCTTTTAGGACACAACGGTGCGGGCAAAAGTACACTTCTTCGTCTGTTAAGTGGAGCATATGAACCGTCATCGGGCACAGCAAAAACTTCAGGCGAGATTGGTTCATTGATTGATATTTCTCTCGGGATTGATGCTGAGGCAACGGGTAGAGAAAACATTTACCTCCGAGGTGGTTTATTAGGTCGTTCTCGCGCTGAAATCACTGCTCGACTAGATGAAATTATAGAATTTTCGGAATTAGGTGATTTCGTTGATATGCCGGTACGGACATACTCTACTGGTATGCATTTACGTTTGGCTTTTGCTGTTTCAACAATTGTTCGGCCAGAAATCTTGTTAATGGACGAATGGCTTTCTGTTGGAGATGAAGGATTTAAGCAAAAGGCAGAGACTCGATTAGGGGAAATGGTGCAAGCGACTAATATTTTAGTTATTGCATCTCATTCTAAGAGTCTGGTAATGAAAACCTGTAACCGGGCGATATGGTTAGAACATGGGAAAATTTTCATGGATGGAGATGTCGAAGAAGTTTGTTCTCGCTATTTTGGTTAACAAAATATTATGGGGAATGTACACTTATGGCAATTACATCCGAATTATGTGAGTTTGTCGCGACCGCGACTTCACAGGCATTGCTTGAAAAAAAACCTTCATGGGTTAGTGGAAATATCTCAGAACTTGACCAGCTATTAGTGATAGGTCTCACCAAACTAACACGCCCCAAAAAAGTGGTAGAAATCGGTATTGCCAGTGGCTGGAGCGGATGCAGTTTTATAGAAGCCCTAGAAGCAAATAATCAATCAGCCGAATATATTGGTATTGACCTTTCCCCAAATTATTATCTTGATCAATCTAGGGCCACTGGAGCAGCAATTTCAGAGTTATTCCCTAATACCTCAATTAACGTTAGGCTTTTGCTTGGATCTTTCGCTGTAGATTTACAAAAAGAGATTGGTAAAGGTGTTGATTTAGCATTTATCGACGGGGACCATATGCACCCTTGGGCGATATTAGATCTTTTGTCGTTAATGCCAATATTAAGTCCATCTGCATATGTACTAATACACGATTTAAATCTTTCTACATACGAACGACATAATCAGACCAATAGAGGCCCGAAGTATTTGTATGAATGTTGGCCATTCGAGAAACTTCATTCCTCGCAAAATTTGCCTATGATTGGTGCCGTTAAAATGCCACAACAAGTTGATGATGAATTTCTTTTACTCCTACTGAATACAACCTATACACCATGGGAGACAAGAATTGACCCTTCAATTCTTGTAAAGATATCTTCTTCTATAGGACGTGAGTTTGGTTCTAGCTGGGAGAAAAAGTTTCAACGGGCATTTGACCAAATGAACTTGAACACAACAAATTTTTCGAAAGATAATGATCATCAAAATTTTATTGAGGAACTCATACGTATTGTTTCTCGTAACCCAAACTCGCCCGCCCATTTAGAAATGTTACATTCTGCTACCTTAGTTTTCCCAAAATCAGCTAAACTATTCCACCAGTTATCAGTATTACAATATAGAGCAGGCAATATTGAGGGTTCATTAACATCATCATTACAAGCCATCAACATATGTGATACAAATACACATTTTATTTCCTTTCTTGGGGAGATATATTTAGCTTTAGGTGATCTGAAAGAGGCTGAAAAATATTTACAACAAGCGATTCTCTTACAGGAAAACGTTTCTATTTTTCACTATCGCCTTGCATTAATGTACGAAAAATCCGGTCTTTTGAATGAAGCGATTACTGCTGCGCGTAGGGCTAATCAATTAACATCCAATAATCCTGATTTTGAAAAGCTGCTTCGACGTCTTTCAGACTAACAACGATCACCGAACACCTTTGGGAATATCCGAATAGCTGTACTAAATAGATAAATAATTACGTTACGTTATTAATAATTTTTATTGCATTTATTTTTTGATTATTAAATCAGGATATTATGAAAAAAATAGTACATATCAAGATTTCTGACTCCGGTTGGATCCTTGAAAAACTCGCGAGTGAAATAACCAATCGATTACCCTACGTTAGCTTTGGTCTCGATACTGATAGCTCCGCTGAAATTCAATATTACATGACATATGGATGTCGGCAAGACAGAGTTTCCCCTATTGAAGTCGCGTTATTTACACATAAAGAACACGTACAGGCGGCGGCAGAAAAATTTGATTCTGTGGCATCAGAAGTTGATTTCTGCATAGCGCAATCTCTAGCAACAGAAGAGATAATCCGCAAAACTGGCCTGACAAATGTGCAAACTATTTCACCTGGGGTCGATTTAAACCATTTCACTCCAATTGTTCGTATAGGGATCGTTGGCCGAACATATCATACTGGCCGCAAGGGTGAAAACCTAGTTGCACAGGTAATGGATATTCCAGGTATTGAATGGTATTTCACCGGCTCTGGTTGGCCTGGCCCAGCCCATTTTATCGATGATAATAAACTCCCAGAATTCTATCGCTCACTTGATTATATACTCGTACCAGCATTAATTGAGGGTGGCCCTATGTGTGTGCTTGAAGCACTTGCAAGCGGCTGCAAAGTTATTGCTTCGCCCGTAGGCTGGGTTCCACAATTTCCACATATTGAATTTAAACTGGGTGATGCTGATGATTTACGCCGGGTTCTGCTGCAAGTTCTTGATGAGAAGCTGGCATTAAGAAGAAGTGTTGAAGGCTATACTTGGGAGTCATGGGCTAATAACCATCACAACCTTTTTAGTCAATTGCTAGGACGAGATCCCAGTTTAGAAAAAAATAAAAATCAACCACAGATACTAAATACTAAAATGAAAACTGCTAATACGACCAATAAACTCAGCGCACTAGTTGCAGTCCATGGTCAAGAAATGACGGCCTCATTAGGTGGCCCTTCTATACGGGCACCGAAAACAGTCGCTGCGTTACGTAGTATTGGCTTAACAGCTGACTTTATTTCGAATCGCAATTTCTCTGTAGATAATGTTGATATCGTGCATGTTTTGAACGTTTGGCATCCAACAGAATGTGAAGTATTACTCAGACAAATAGAGAAAAACAATCGTCCCTCAGTACTGTCCCCTATATTCCTCGACCTCTCTGAGCTGAATTTTTACAACATCAAAGTTAGACAAATCCTGTCAAATAATGAAGATCTCAGCAGTGTGAATAAAGAGCTTTCCGCTTTACGCCATGAGATCACTGCTCATCGGAATAAGCCGATGATGGAACGTGAACCTCTTCCAAATTATTTTGCATCTGTTCGCCGCTTGGCTTCTTATGCTAACCATTTAATTCTACTAAGTGAGCTTGAGAAGAACTTACTTGAAAAAATTGGTGTTTCACACCCTTCAGTAAGTATAGTCAAAAATCCTGTAGATGCTTCGGTATTTAACAACGGTGACCCACAATTATTCAGAGAACTAATCGGAGTAGAGGATTATGTACTTTGTGTCGGTAGAATTGAATCAAGAAAGAATCAGGCATTACTTGCGCTAGCATTGCGAAACACCAATGTCCCACTTGTCCTCATCGGTCATGAAGCAGATTCCAAATACGCCGATTTAATAAGAAAATGGGGCGGAGAAAATGTTATCTTTGCTGGCCGGATCGAGGCAAATAGCCCAATGCTAGCTTCAGCATTTGCTGGCGCAAAAGTATTCTGCTTACCTTCCTGGAGTGAAGGCGCACCATTAGTTGCTCTTGAAGCTGCTGCTGCTGGATGTAATATGGTTCTGAGCAACCGCTCGTCTGAATCAGAGTATTTTGGTGATTTAGCTCGCTATATTGAACCTGCAGATCCGGATGATATACGTGCAAAAATTTTAGATGCGTGGAATGACTCTACAGCACTTAAATCTGCTCGTTCAGAGCAACTTAAAGAAAAAATGCGTACTCAACACAGTTGGGAAAATTATGCAATACAGACTAAAGATGCTTATGAGTCAGCATTAAAAGTAGAAGCAAATAAACCATTATCATTACCCACTGTTGGACAACGAAATAAACGTATTTTTGTCGATCTAACCACAATGGCCCACCATAATGCTACGCCGACAGGTATTGCTCGCGTTGAAAGCCGTTTGGCAAATGAACTGCATAAATATTATGGTGCTGAAATACATTATATTGTTTGGAACTCATTCTATCGTAAGTTTATTGAAGTCAGTTTCTCTGAGTTTGAAAATGGTAATATTAGAAACTTTGCTGGCAAAAAAAATCCTAGCACTAACAATAGCATTCCGCGTTCTGCCTGTAGTTTTCAAAAAGATGACGTATTGCTCGTCTTTGGTGGAGCATGGATAAGAAATACTCACTATTTAAAAGATCTACGAGCATTTAAATTGATGTTTGGCGTAACACTTGTCACAACAGTTTACGATGTCATTCAACATAAGCTGAAATTCTTATTCCCTGAAGGAGTTGGAGATCAGTTTGCGGTAAATTGCCGTCAAATACTCTCGATTTCCGACATGGTACTAACCTGCTCTGACCAAAGCCGTAAAGATATTGTAGATTTCTGTCTTGAAACTCAGACACCATTGTGTCCAATTTCTGTTTTCAGATTAGGTGATGAGGCTGTTTATTCTAATCCAACTCCGAATATTGAACTTCAGAGAGAAGGACTTACAGATTTAGCAAGTGATGACAAATTTGTTATGTTTGTTAGCACGATTGATGTGCGAAAAAATCATGCTCTCTTGCTGATGTTATGGAAAGGTTTGATCAGCGAATATGGTGATGCAGTTCCTAAGCTCGTTTTGGTTGGTGGTGTGGGTTGGCGTGGCGAAGAAGCGATAAGTATCCTTAATGATAACCCAACTCTCAAAGATAAAGTCCTGATGTTGCATGGTATAGAAGATTCAACTTTAGATTGGCTTTATACAAATTGTCTCTTCACCGTCTTCCCTTCCCGTTATGAGGGTTGGGGATTGCCAGTTGCTGAAAGTTGTAGGTATGGTAAGTTTTGTATTTCTTCAAATGCGGGTTCATTACCTGAAGTTGCACCAGGTCATGCTGAATATATAGACCCTCTGGATTGTATTGCTTGGTATAAAGCATTACAAAAGTATTGCTTTAATCCTGAATTACTGGCTGAGAAAACTAAATTAGCACAAAGTTATAAGCCAACATACTGGCACTCCACTGCAAAACAAGTCATTGAATCAATTGATGATATACATACAACAGAACGTATGTCTTCGCTCAGTATTGGCGATAAAATTAGCTTTAGCCGTAACCCTAAATCTAACTCGTTGAAAAGTGATAAATTTACTCTCAAAGGTTGGTCTAACAACGAGACTGATGGTACTTGGACTGTCGGAAAGCAAGCGATACTAGGCTTTCAATTTGATCAAGCTAGTAAGAATAATTTAGCTTTAAGTTTCAATGCGTTTGGTTATGTTCCAGCAGGTGAAGCTATCAATGTTACCGTACTGGTTAATGATGTCACTGTCGCAAAATGGGTTGTTGATGGTGTGGCATCAGATTTATTGGCACCAATACCTTTATCCATTCTGCAATCGTCACATAACCTTAAAGTCGAACTTAAGATAGATAATCCTAAATCCCCTACACAATTTGGCGCATCCGATTGGCGTTCACTGGGGCTACATGTGCGACATATGACTCTGCTCCAGCAAAAAGAAACGTCTACAATGCCATTGTTGTTATCAACGGTCATTGCAGAAACACCTGTTATTGTTACCCAAAAACCAAGTATTGCACATAAGATCAAAAATCGATTGAGAAGGCTCAATAATACAATTAATAGCATGAAATAACTGAACTTATCTTGGATAAACCGATGAGTTTGGAAAACACATTACTCCACATGCGAATAAAATGCAGTGGAGTAATGCGTCATTCTCACCATGGATAAATTCAATGTTCTTGGCATCTCAGTATAGATTTTTGGGATTTACGCGTTAGGAATGAATAAATGAAAGTACTTGTAACTGGCTCTGCTGGCTTCATTGGTTCTGCTTTGGTGATTAGACTATTAAAGCGGGGTGATACTGTTATAGGAATTGATAATCACAATGATTATTATGATCCTGCAATCAAAGAAGCGCGCCTTGCAAGGCATATAAAACATCCAAACTACACTCATTTACGTGTTGACCTTGCTGATCATTTAGCTATTCAAGATTGCTTCGCGACACATAAACCACAACGAGTGGTAAATTTGGCAGCGCAAGCAGGCGTCCGCTACTCCATTGATAACCCACTTGCCTATATTAATAGCAATATCCTTGGCTTTGCGCATGTTTTGGAAGGATGTCGTCACAATGCTGTAGAACATCTTGTTTATGCTAGTAGCTCAAGTGTTTATGGGGCAAATACGTCAGTCCCCTTTTCTGTTCATCAGAATGTAAATCACCCTCTTAGCCTTTATGCAGCGACCAAAAAGTCGAACGAATTAATGGCACATACCTATAGTCACCTATATGGATTGCCAACCACTGGCCTGCGCTTCTTTACAGTATATGGCCCATGGGGACGCCCTGACATGGCCTTATTTAAATTTACTAAAGCCATATTAGCTGGTGAACCTATACAGATATTTAATCACGGAAAACATCGTCGTGACTTTACCTATATTGATGACATTGTTGAAGGTGTAATCCGCGTATTAGATAACCCAGCCCAAAAAGATAAACAGTGGAATAGCGACATTCCTAATCCCGCGACCAGCAAAGCACCTTGGCGCATCTATAACATTGGTAATAACAAGTCTGAAGAATTAATGGACTATATTGCAGCATTAGAAAAAGCTCTGGATAAAAAAGCCAAGAAAGAGTTACTACCATTACAGCCAGGGGATGTTACTGATACTTATGCCAATATTGACGATTTCGTCGAAAATTTTCATTACACTCCGAAGATAGAAATTGATGAGGGAATTGGATATTTTGTTGATTGGTATCGTGATTACTTCAAATGATTGAAGTGGTAAAAACATAGAATTATAGGTTTTTATATTAATTATTCGTTGCTCGTGTAACTTGGAATATTGATTGTGAAAATTGCTATAGCAGGAATCGGTTATGTCGGTCTATCAAATGGTATTTTACTGTCACAACACCATGAAGTCGTGGCTTTGGATATCATTCCAGAAAAAGTTGCGATGCTTAACCGTAGAGAGTCAGTAATTGTTGATACGGAGCTGCAAGATTTTTTAAAAAATAAACAGCTTAACTTCAGAGCGACCTTGGATAAGCATGAAGCCTATGAGGGGGCAAGTTATGTCATTATTGCAACCCCAACTGATTATAACCCTGAGACAAATTATTTTAATACCAAGTCTATTGAGGCTGTCATTCAGGACGTTATGGCGATTAATCCTGATGCGGTAATGATTATCAAATCAACTGTACCAGTAGGTTATACAGCAAAAGTAAAAGAAAGCCTTGGTTGCGATAACTTGATCTTCTCGCCTGAATTCCTGCGTGAAGGGCTTGCCCTGTATGACAATTTACACCCTTCTCGTATTGTTGTTGGGGAGCGTTCGAAGCGAGCCGAAGTTTTTGCTAATTTATTAAAAGAGGGTGCAGTTAAGGAAAACATACCAACTCTATTTACTGATTCTACTGAAGCTGAGGCGATTAAGCTCTTTGCAAATACCTATTTGGCTATGCGGGTTTCCTATTTTAATGAGCTGGATACTTACGCCGCGTCACATGGATTAGATACTCGTCAAATTATTGATGGTGTCTGCCTCGATCCTCGAATTGGGACGCATTATAATAATCCATCTTTCGGCTACGGCGGCTATTGCTTACCTAAGGATACGAAGCAACTCTTGGCAAATTACTGCCATGTCCCACAAAATCTTATTAATGCGATCGTACAGTCGAACACTACGCGAAAAGATTTTATTGCAGCTGATATTTTACGGCGCAACCCCAAAGTTGTTGGCATCTATCGTCTTATCATGAAAAGTGGATCTGATAACTTCCGGGCATCAAGTATTCAAGGGATCATGAAGCGCATTAAGGCCAAGGGAATTGAAGTTATCATCTATGAACCGACACTCAATGAAACAGAGTTTTTCAACTCTCGAGTATTGACTGACTTAGATAAATTCAAGAAAGAGTCCGATCTCATCATCAGTAACCGGATGCGTGATGCATTAAATGACGTGAAAGACAAAGTTTATACTCGCGACCTATTTGGCGATAATTAACAAGTGGCTATTTGATTGTGCTGAAAACAAAATATTCAGCACAATCAATACTAATGGATAGCGATTACTCGCCAGGGAACAAAAACGGATTGATGCTGCTGCGAGCAAAACCTTCGCCTTCCATCTTGGCATCGAGAATCAGCGAGGCCAGATCATCGGCGACAGCTTCTACCTGCGGATCTTTTTCCTGATACAAAATCTTCAGGTAAGTGCCACAATCGCCACAGCTTTCGGCTTTCACCGCAGCCAGCTCACTGTCCAGTGACCAGTAGTTCAAATCACGCGTTTGTTCGCAGTTACTGCATTTAATCCGTACTACATGCCACTCGCTTTCGCACAAGTTACAGTGCAAATAGCGCAAACCATTGTTAGTGCCAATATGTACCACACTGGATACCGGAATGCTGCCGCATACAGGGCAGAATTGACGGTGTTCACCATACTCAGCCCGTGCTTTTCCGGGGATTTGGCTGGCCATCTGCGCCCAATACAGCGATAACGCGGCCCAGATAAATGGCGCTTTTTCGCTGCCGATTTGCCCAAATTCGCGATTTAGCAGGGCATCGGCGTACAGTTCTAGCTCGTGCACTGAAGACTTATCCAGATTATCCAGCACCGCCAGAATATGGTCGGGCGCATCTGGGCGCAGCTCAGCAATTAGCGCTGACAGTAACTTGCGCCAATGTTCGGTACGAGGGAAAACGCTTAAATCCAATGGTGGCTTACCGCTGGCCGCAGATTGTGCCAACTCCGCTTGCATATCCAACACCAGCGGATGGTCATGCAGCGCTTTTTGCTGTGCTTGCGTAATCTTAGCCGCAAAATCCAAATAGTCAGCGAGTGGATTATCCAACGCTAACTGCTGCAAACGCTCGGTACGCCGGGTATACAGGCTTTTTAAATTCGCGAAAAGTAACGGCGGGATATTCCCCGCCGTTGTACCTTTTTCGCGCTGCTGCCCAAGTTGATCTTTAGGGACAATGCGAATACTCATCAGGGTTTCTCTTCCTGTTTTTTCTGAAGCTGCCTTTTGGCGCTAACCTCACGATACCAACGCGGGTGGTGCTTTTTAGCCCATGCATCAGGGACCCAGCCTTCCACCATCGCGGTAATCGTGCCTTTCACCCACAGGGCGGCATAGATATGCACCATAATCACGATAATCAGTCCAACTGCCGCCAGAGAATGCACCAGCAGAGCCAGACGAATCAGCGGGATTGGGAAAGAAGGCGCAAAGTAAGGCCGCCAAATGACTACGCCACTGGCCAGTAACAATACCAGACTGATAATAGCAGCCCAGAATACGCACTTCTGACCAAAATTATAGCGTCCAGTGTCGCCCACTTCCTCATTCAAGGCAATTTTGTGGATATTTTTCGCCCACTCCAAGTCTTCCTTGTTGATCAGGTTGTGTTTCCAGTAACGGAAAAACATGATCAGGAAGGCAGCGAACATAATCACCCCGGCAAAGGGGTGAAGGATACGCGCCAACTGAGGAGTACCAAAAATATTCATCAACCAGTTAAATGATGGGAAGAAGAACCCTAATCCACTGATAGCGGCCAACATAAAGCAGAAGGCAACTATCCAGTGGTTGATTCGCTCCGGCGCACTATAGCGCTGGATCCGCTTTTCTTTTTTCATTTCCGCGTCTCCCCGTCGTCTGAGTGTTCAGCGGTTGTCTGCTCTGCTTCCTTGGCGGTAGTGTCAGAAGGCGTGGAGTCCGGTTTATGCTCTTCGTCCTCTTCTTCCTCAACCCGGTTCGGGCCAACACCAACATAGTGGAAGATACTGGCCGCAAAGGTAGCAGCGAAACCAATAGCTGCCAGCGGTTTCCAGATCCCTTTCCAGAAGGTCACTGTTGGGCTGATAGTCGGGTTCTCCGGCAAGCCGTGATAGAGCTGGGGCTTATCCGCATGATGCAGAACATACATCACGTGAGTGCCACCAACACCCGCAGGGTCGTATAACCCAGCGTTATCAAAGCCACGGGTTTTCAGTTCCGCCACTCGGCCTGCCGCCACTTCTTTCATCGACTCTTTAGTACCAAAGTGAATCGCCCCGGTCGGGCAGGTTTTCACACAAGCAGGTTCTTGGCCGACACCAACGCGGTCAACACACAGGGTACATTTGTACACTCGGTTGTCGTCTTTGTTCATGCGCGGCACATCAAACGGGCAACCCGCGATGCAATAACCACAACCGATGCAGTGCTCTGACTGGAAATCGACGATGCCATTAGCGTACTGAATGATTGCCCCTTCCGACGGACAGGCTTTCAGGCAGCCCGGGTCAGCACAATGCATACAGCCATCCTTACGGATCAGCCATTCCAGCTTGCCGCTCTCTTCGTCTTCAACTTCGGAAAAGCGCATCACTGTCCATGATTTGGCTGTCAAATCGGCGGGGTTATCGTACACCCCGACGTTATAGCCCACTTCATCACGGATATCGTTCCACTCTGAACACGCCACCTGACAGGCTTTGCAGCCAATACAGGTAGTGACGTCGATAAGTTTCGCCACCTCTTCCTGATGGTTACGATCCTGTGGCGGCGGCGTAAGGGAGTTGGTGCCGGAGCGCCGGATAATGTCTTGAGTTTGCAGTGACATAGGTTCTCTCCGTTACACCTTTTCCACGTTGACCAAGAACGCCTTAAACTCTGGCGTTTGCGTATTAGCATCACCGACAAACGGTGTCAGGGTATTGGCCAGGAAGCCTTTTCTTGCCACCCCTTCGTATCCCCAGTGAATCGGAATACCAATGGTGTCCACTTCCTGTCCGTGGACATTCAGTGTGCGAATCCGTTTGGTCACCACCGCCTTGGCCTTGATATAGCCACGGTTGGAGCTGACTTTCACGGTATCTCCCTGCTTGATGCCCTTCTTCGCGGCCAGTTTCTCGCCAATTTCCACAAACTGCTCTGGCTGCGCAATTGCGTTGAGTAACGCATGCTTCGTCCAGTAGTGGAAATGCTCGGTCAGGCGATAGGTGGTGCCGACATACGGGAATTGCTCATGAGATCCCATCGCAGCCAAATCGTCTTTAAATACACGAGCGGCTGGGTTGGATATCACATTCGGGTGCAGCGGGTTAGTGCCCAGCGGCGTTTCGAATGGCTCATAGTGTTCTGGGAACGGCCCTTCTGCCATTTTATCGATGGCAAACAGACGCCCCATTCCTTCAGGCTGCATAATGAACGGTCCGACATCACTGCCTGGCGCGGCCGCGCTGTAGTCAGGAATATCAACTCCGGTCCATTTGGACCCGTCCCACTCCAGCAATTGGCGTTTCGGATCCCAAGGTTTGCCCTGCGGATCGGCAGAAGCACGATTATACAAAATGCGGCGGTTAAGCGGCCATGCCCATGCCCAACCCAGCGTATTGCCAAGCCCTGATGGATCTGCGTTATCACGCCGTGCCATCTGGTTACCTGCTGGCGTCCAGCTACCGGCAAATATCCAGCAACCACTGGCGGTGGTACCATCATCACGCAAGTGAGCAAAGGTACTGAGCTGCTCGCCTTTTTTGACCAGTATCTTGCCATCGGCATCAGTGATATCGGCCAGCGCTTTACCGTTGCTCTCCATAGCCACTTCTTCTGGCGCAGGATTTTCGGGAGTCAGGTAATCCCAAGTCATATTAAGCACTTGTTCTGGCACTGCACCGCCTTCCCGGCGATACATTTCACGCATACGCATGAAGATACCCGCCAGAATTTCACCGTCGTTCAGTGCTTCTCCTGGGGCATCCGCGCCTTTCCAGTGCCATTGCAACCAGCGGCCCGAGTTGACGATGGAGCCGTTTTCCTCAGCAAAGCAGCTTGATGGTAAGCGGAACACTTCGGTCTGAATTTTTGATGGATCGACATCGTTAAATTCACCGTGGTTTTGCCAGAAGTTCGCTGTTTCAGTATTGAGCGGGTCAATCGTGACCAAGAACTTCAGTTTCGACAGTGCCGCGACCACTTTATTTTTGTTCGGGAATGACGCTACCGGGTTAAAGCCTTGGCACAGATAGCCATTCACTTTACCCTGCGACATCATTTCGAAATACTGCAAGACATCGTAGCCTTTATCCCACTTCGGCAACCAGTCGTAGCCCCAGCCGTTTTCCT
Organism: Yersinia vastinensis; assembly: GCF_044905075.1. Taxonomy (NCBI): domain Bacteria; kingdom Pseudomonadati; phylum Pseudomonadota; class Gammaproteobacteria; order Enterobacterales; family Yersiniaceae; genus Yersinia; species Yersinia vastinensis. The sequence goes on along the minus strand of NZ_CP173260.1, from coordinate 45,422 downwards.
TCTGAGCTTTATCGCCATAGAAGCTCTTCATCATACTGACGAAGAATTTCGGATAATTGCTCCAGTAGTTAACTTGGCCCGGCAACAAGGTTTTCGGTGTATTGGCCTTGAGGTAAGTATCAATATCTGGCTGTTTTTCTGACGGCAGGTTCATATAACCCGGCAGGCTTTGCGACAGCAAGCCGAGGTCAGTCAGCCCCTGAATATTGGAGTGACCACGTAAAGCATTCACACCGCCGCCCGCCATACCCATATTGCCTAGCAGCAACTGAATCATCGCCATAGTACGGATGTTCTGCGCACCCACGGAGTGTTGCGTCCAGCCCAAGGCGTACAGGAATGATGCCGTTTTATCCGCAGCACTGGTTTCCGCAATATATTCACACACCGTCAGGAAATCTTCTTTCGGCGTACCACAAATATTGGACACCACATCCGGTGTGTAGCGGCTGATATGTTCTTTCAGCAGATTCCACACACAGCGTGGGTCTTGCAGCGTGACGTCGCGTTTCGCAAAGCCGTTTTCGTCCAACTGGTAATTCCAGGTGGTTTTGTCGTATTTGCGGTTTTCGGCGTCATAACCACTGAACAAACCCTCTTCGAAGGTAAAATCTTCCCGCACCAGCAAGCTGGCGTTGGTATAGGCTTCGACGTATTCGCGGTTAATTTTGTTGTTGGTGATCAGGTACAACAATACGCCGGACAGGAACGCTATATCAGTACCGGAACGAATTGGCGTGTAGAAATCAGCCACCGATGCAGTACGGGTAAAGCGCGGATCTATCACGATCAGCTTGGCATTGTTATGGATCTTGGCTTCCATCGCCCAGCGGAATCCCACCGGATGCGCTTCTGCCGCATTACCGCCCATGACGATAATTAAATTCGCGTTCTTGATATCAACCCAGTGGTTGGTCATCGCACCGCGACCAAATGTTGGAGCAAGACTTGCTACCGTTGGTCCGTGTCAGACACGTGCTTGGTTGTCTACGGCAAGCATGCCGAGAGCGCGACTAAATTTTTGGGTCAAATAGCCCGTTTCATTGCTGGATGCCGACGCACACAGCATACCGGTACTCAGCCAACGGTTGACGGTGACACCGGCATCGTTGGTCTTAATGAAATTAGCGTCCCGGTCTTCTTTCATCAGCTTGGCAATGCGCGTAAAAGCATCGTCCCAAGTGATTCTCTGCCATTTATCAGAACCCGGAGCCCGGTACTCTGGGTATTTCAGGCGGCCTTCGCTGTGGATAAAGTCCACCAGACCAGCACCTTTTGGACAAAGTGCCCCACGGTTTACCGGATGATCCGGGTCCCCTTCAATGTGGAAAATACTCTCTTTGGCGTTTTTTGCGCCGTCGCCGAGGCTATACATCAAAAGCCCGCAACCGACAGAACAATATGTGCAGGTATTCCGCGTTTCACGGGCGCGCAGCAATTTATAATTGCGCGTTTCCGCTAGCGCCACTGACGGCGTAAAGCCGAGTGCCGCGACCGTGGTTCCCGCCATACCGCCAGCGCAGATCTTAAAGAACTGCCTTCTGCTGACCTGCATGGGTCTCTCCTTCATCTCACGATTGTTACAGTGTTTACCCTTCATATTTCGAGCGACATGTGTGTTGGCTGCTCTCTCACCCGAATCACTGACTTAAGTCAGCTCATCGGGACTTATTCGCTTGCCACCTTCCTGCAACTCGAATTATTTTGGGTATGAATTTAAAATTCAGTCCACGCTTCCCTCAACGAAATGGGAGGCGCTAAAATCGCTGACGCGATATCCAGCTTTTCCGTGTGGGATACATTTTTAATAACAGAATATAGCCACACTATTCTTGATGTGAATGTTACCACATTGTGATTATGGGTTATAACTTTCAGGACCGCATAGTGAGCCAGATCAAACCTTCAGAAATTGACTTCTCCACCGAAATTTGCGGTGCCAAGCAACTTAACGTGCTACAGCGCCATCATATGGCGGAACCACAACAGGATTGGCTAGCGGAAGAAGTACCAGTAGCGCTGGTGTACAACGGTATTTCTCATGTGGTGATGATGGCCACCCCCAAGGATTTAGAGGCTTTTGCTCTGGGATTTTCGCTATCAGAGGGCATTATCACCGCACCACAAGAAATTTATGCTATTGATGTCACCCCTAGCTGCAACGGTATAGAAGTTAACATTGAGTTATCCAGCCGCCGTTTTGCTGGTCTGAAAGAGCGTCGCCGCGCCATGGCCGGCCGTACAGGATGTGGTGTCTGCGGTATTGAACAATTGGATGACATTTTCCGGCCTATCGAGCCACTGCCTTTCACTCAAACGTTTAATCTAAATCAACTAGATAGCGCACTATCACAACTTAAGCAGGTACAAACTGTAGGCCAATTGACCGGCTGTACCCATGCTGCAGCCTGGATTACGCCTCAAGGGGAATTACTGGGGGGCTGCGAAGATGTTGGTCGCCATGTCGCTTTGGATAAACTACTGGGAATTCGTGCGAAACAGCCTTGGCAACATGGTGCGGTGCTGGTCTCCAGCCGTGCCAGCTATGAGATGGTGCAAAAAACCGCCATGTGTGGGGCTGAAATTTTATTTGCTGTTTCTGCTGCAACAACCTTAGCCGTTGAAGTGGCAAACCGCTGTAATTTAACCTTAGTCGGCTTCAGCAAACCCGGCAGAGCGACGGTATATACCCATCCACAGCGCATCAGTGAATAGAAAGACCATACAGAATGTACGGCATTGATAATCATTTTCAATATCATTTAATTAACTATAATGATCCGAATGCTTACGCGGTGCTTACTTTTTTTGCACCGCCCTACACCTACGGAGACGATGATTATGAGTTACTCACTGCCATCCCTGCCTTATGCTTATGACGCCCTGGAACCCCACTTCGATAAGCAGACGATGGAAATCCATCACACCAAACACCACCAGACCTATGTTAACAACGCAAACACGGTGTTGGAGAGCTTCCCTGAGCTGGCAAAACTGAGTGTTGAAGATCTGATCAAGGATCTGGACAAAGTCCCTGCTGAAAAACGTACTTTCATGCGTAATAACGCCGGTGGCCACGCTAACCACAGCCTGTTCTGGAAGGGTCTGAAACTGGGTACGACGCTGACGGGTGATCTGAAAGCCGCTATTGAGCGCGATTTCGGCAGCGTAGACAGCTTCAAAGAAAAATTTGAGCAAGCTGCAGCAACTCGTTTTGGCTCAGGTTGGGCTTGGCTGGTATTAAAAGACGACGGCAAACTGGCGGTTGTTTCTACTGCTAACCAAGACAGCCCGCTGATGGGTGAAGCGGTTTCTGGCGCATCAGGCTTCCCGATTGTTGGCCTGGATGTGTGGGAGCACGCTTACTATCTGAAATTCCAAAACCGCCGTCCAGACTACATCAAAGCATTCTGGAACGTGGTTAACTGGGACGAAGCAGCAGCACGTTTCGCTCAAGCTAAATAAGACTCAATATGGGCAGCTAAATTTGGCTGAGACCCATCGTTAGAGTGAAATATCATGCCGGCAAGGTTATCTTGCCGGCATTTTTTATTGCTAAAGTTTAGCCAATTCCTGCCGATAGATTGTACAAGAAGGTTGCTGGTATTTATGGTGTAACTCTATGAATGCAGTTTTAAAACGTTTGGGAAAAGCACTCTTGCCAAGGCTGCCCCACGTTCAACCAGCCCCCTCATTCCTCTAATAATTAGATCCCCCAAAACTCACCTACGCTGATTGATTTGCAGCAAGAACACCGCATAACGGAGAAGAACATGGCAGCATTTAGCAAAGTTTTTGGTAACTTTGAAAACGTGAAAGTCGGCAAGAAGCTGGGATTAAGCTTTTTTCTGATGTTGTTGTTGGTTGGGATCATCGCTGGGACCACCGCTTATCATTTCTCCGTCATTGAAGAACATGCGTATAAAGTCGATCTCAGTTACAAAATCAACGATGAAGCCAATCAGGCAAAATATAATCGTGCGCTCTATGAGCGAACTTACGATCTGAAATACATCAAAGAAAACTCACAGCACATCAATAACATAAAAAACCTTCTGACCCAAAGTGAAGCTCTTAGCTGGTCGGAAGAGAACCGTAAAATCATCAGCGGCATTGCCGATGTCGTTGACGAATATCTGCAACAACAGAGCAACTTTGTGAATGCCGTCGCCCATAAAGATGATGTGCGTAAAAGTTGGAATATTTCTGAAACTCAGAATAATATCAATGAGTTACAGCAAAGTTTGCTCAATGAAGGGGCGGACACCAATACCCAGATTCTGCTAGCTGAGATGAATCAGAAACTCATGACCGTGCGCTATAACGCACGCGGCTTACTGCTAGACCGCAATCAAGATGCCGAATCCTCGTTGATTACCTCCATCAATATTGCCAACAGTGCAGCCAATGCTTTTATGCCCGTGTTATCCGCTGAACAGCAAAAATTATTAGCCCCTGTTATCTCGAGCCTCAGCGCCTACAAAGACAACGTGCTGGCCTATTTACCGGCTTATCAGCAAGAGCTGGAAGTCGGTAAAGTGATGGAAGACAATGCCAATGAGTTGAATAAGCTCGCCACCCATCTGTTTACCCAAGAACTGCAAGGCACTCATGACGAAATCAATAACGCACAATTGCAGTTAACCATCGCGGCGATTGCGGCTCTGCTGTTTGGTCTACTGATTTCATGGCGCATGACTCGCCAAATTACTGTGCCACTTCGTACCACACTGGCGATGGCTGAACGTATCGCTACGGGTGATTTAACTGCTGCAACCACATCAAACCGTACGGATGAATTGGGCTTATTGATGAATGCCGTTGCACGGATGAATGAAAATCTGCGCGCCATGATTGATGATATCCGTATTGGTGTCAGTCAGGTCTCGCATGCCTCTGGCGAGATTGCGGCCGGCAATACTGATTTATCATCCCGCACTGAAGAACAAGCCGCTGCCGTAGAAGAAACGGCTGCCAGCATGGAGCAATTAAATGCCACGGTGAAACAGAATGCTGATAATGCCCATCACGCGAATCAACTGGCGACCGAAGCATCACAAACCGCACAACAAGGCGGCAAGCTAGTTAACGATGTCGTGCGCACCATGAATGATATTTCTGGCAGTTCCAAACGTATTTCCGAAATTACTTCCGTGATTAATAGCATTGCTTTCCAGACGAATATTTTGGCACTGAATGCTGCCGTTGAAGCCGCTCGCGCGGGTGAGCAAGGGCGTGGATTTGCCGTGGTCGCAAGTGAAGTGCGTAATTTGGCACAACGCAGTGCGCAGGCGGCAAAAGAAATTGAAGGGCTGATTGGTGAATCGGTATCTCAGGTGAACGCAGGCACATCATTGGTACAAAATGCGGGTCAAACCATGGAGGATATCGTCCGCTCTGTCACCCATGTGCGTGATATCATGGCAGAAATTGCTTCAGCCTCTGATGAGCAAAGCCGCGGCATCACGCAAGTGAGCCAGGCCATTTCTGAAATGGACAGCACCACACAACAGAATGCCGCCTTAGTGGAAGAGTCTGCCGCCGCCGCTGATTCACTGGCAGAACAGGCTATTTTATTGGCACAAGCGGTCGCGGTGTTCCGGCTATCCGAATCGGAAACAGAAATACCTCAAAATCATAGCGCAGCACCATTGATGCCAAAAGACGCAACACCACCCCGCCCAACCCCAGAGATTCGCAGCAGCAACCAGCAGGATAACTGGGAAACCTTCTGATTTCTGGCTAAACCTTGGAACCCTGCCATCAGGCAGGGTATTCTGGCTCTCCCTTCCAGATACAGACAAGGAGAGCAGATGAAGTACCCACAGGTTTATATCGGTAAAATCGAACCTTACCGCGGCAGTTCCCCAAGTGCGATTGGCAAACGTCAGGTGCAGGGGAGTGTCATGCTCACGTCACTGGGATTGGAGGGGGATGAACAAGCAGAAACCCGCTTCCACGGCGGCCCAGATCGCGCGCTATGCCATTATCCTCGTGAACATTACCAGCACTGGGTGCAGCAATTTCCTGAACAAGCCGATATTTTCTCTGCACCGGCCTATGGTGAAAATATATCGACCCTCGGTATGACTGAGAAAAATGTGTATATGGGGGATATCTATCGCTGGGGTGACGCCATTATTCAGGTCACCCAACCACGCTCTCCGTGCTACAAACTCAACTTCCATTTTGCCATTGAAGAGATGTCGGTGTTGATGCAACAAACTGGCTATTGTGGCTGGCTGTATCGCGTGATTTCACCCGGTAAGGTCAGCGAAAGCCATCCATTGACACTGTTAGCGCGCACCAGTGAGATTTCGGTATCTGAAGCCATCGCTATTGCCTGGCATATGCCATTCGATGAAGAACAGTATCGCCGCTTATTGGCCGTCTCAGGGTTATCTGCCAGTTGGAGTAAAACCATGCTGACGCGAATTGCGGAAGGAAAAATTGAGGATTTTAATCGGCGTTTACTGGGAAATAGCAAGATAGCAAGACGTGATTAATGGTTAAACATCGTCAGCACTCTTGGAATGATGAACCGACAAAAACAAGCCGGGCGGTGACTATGCCACGTACCCGGATTGATCAAAGGCTGTTATCAGAAGGCTTTTTTGGCGTAACCGGTCACTTCTTTCAGGCCCATTTCACGACCTAATGCGGTCATTGGATGTACCACCACAATGCCGCGTACCGCTTTCTTCAAAGAGCCCATATCGGCCTGCTCTTTCTTGGTAATTGGGCGGCTGAAGGGCAGCTGAGCCAGTTTTTGGGCTTCAGCACTGAGGTTTTTGACTCGCACTTCTTTCAAACGCTGAATTTCAGCCGCCAGTTTCTCTTTTTCTTTCATATGCTGCGCGATTAAATCCACATTTCCCTGCTGGATAACAACCGGATCTTTGTGGTTCAACGCATCCAGCATATCGCTTAGACGTTTGATTTCTGCATGTTCTTTCATAGTATTGGCCCGTACATGCCGCTAATGGGCACGATATTTCGCTAAAGTTGGAGATAGAATAGCACTGATTGTGCATCAAGATGGATAGTGTATCAGGATGCATGCTTTTCGGCAGTAGCCTCCTGTCGCGGCCGCCACTGCATTCCAGCGGGTTCCCCACTCATTTCACAGGCAACCGCCCCCAACCTCTCCAATGCCCCGGTATAGTGGCTGTTGAACGGATAACAGCATGACAGGCGGAAAGCATTGCGATAACGACCACTGGGCGAATAAAGCGTACCGGGCGTTAAGCAAATCTGCTCTTGCAATAATTGATGGAACAACGCGACAGTATCGACACTGTCAGGTAGCTCTACCCAGAAAACGAATCCACCGGCAGGCTGCGTCACTTTGGTCCCACGTGGGAAACTGCGAGTAATGACTTGCTGGGCAAGCTGAACTTGCTGTGCATAACGCCGACGCAAACTGCGCAGATGATGGTCATAGCCGCCAGACTCCAAAAATAGTGCCAATGTTTCTGAGAGCAGCATCGGTTCCGCCATTGAAGATACCGCTTTTAGCTTATGCAAAGCTTCAGCGAAGCGCCCGCCGTCAATCCAGCCAATACGAAAATCGGGTGCCAGCGTTTTGGTGAAGCTGGAGCAAAACAGCACCCAGCCATCCCGATCAAAAGATTTAACCGCTGGGGATAGTGTCGAGCCAAATTGAATTTCGGCATATAAACCATCTTCAATCAGTGGCACCTGATGATCGTTCATCAACTGTGCCAGCCGTTTTTTCGCCGCCAGTGGCATCGTGTAACCCAATGGGTTCTGCACTGTTGGCATGGCAATTAAGGCATTGAGCCGCTTTTCCTCAAGCAGTAACTCCAGTACATCCAGTGATAAACCTTGCTGCGGGTCAGTGGGGATTTCCACAGCCTTTAACCCCAGACTGGCCAGCAATGGCATCAGATAAAAATACGTCGGTGACTCCAGCCCAACACAATCTCCCGGCTTGGTCGTCACCCGCAGAGCCAATTGCAGCGCTTCCATACAACCATGGGTAATAGTGATATCAGCCGGGCTGGCCAGCATCCCCAATGTCATGGCTCGACGGGCAATTTGCTGCCGTAGTCGTTGGCTACCGGGGGGCAGAGAATATTGGCTAATTAACTGTGGTTCACGGCGTAATAGCGACGCCATAATGCGCCCCAGCTTGGCACTAGGATAAAAATCTCCGGTCTGTGGGCAGGCGAGCGAGATGTTGGTAAAGCGCGGATTTTGTTGTGCAGCAAACACCGTATCGATCAAGTCTAGCACTTCATCTACCGGCTTACCCACGGTGGCGGTTGGCACCACGGCGGTTGATGGGCTACAAACATAAAAACCGGACTGCGGTCGGGCTTCAATTAAGCCGCGATCTTCCAATGTCCGATAAGCCGCCACCACAGTATTGATACTCACCTGATGACTTTGCGCATAACCCCGAACCGATGGCAGCCGACTCCCCGCCAGCAGACTGCCGTTTTTAATGGCTTGCGCTAAATTGTCGGCCACTTGCAAGTAGCGAATTTCATTCATAACCAGGGACATGGTGACAGTTCTCCGCAGGATCAATGGGTACAGTTTTGGGTTATGCAAACTGTACCCATAACAATAGATAACTTCTGCTTCTGACGCCATAACGGATTGCTGTTTATGCTGAATCTCTTGGCAAGACATACAACAATAGACTCAGGAAAATTCTCATGCTGGACAGTGCTTTTATCAGTTACGTTACCGTTATGTCGATCACGCCCGGCCCGAATAACCTGCTGTTGGCCGCCTCTGGCGTCAATTTTGGTTTGCGCCGAACCTTGCCAATGATGCTGGGAATTACGTTTGGCTGCGCCTTACAATGCGCATTGACCACGACACTATTGGCGCTAATTCTCAGCTGGGTGGGTGTTATTCGTCTGCCTTTAGTGACGTTAGGGGGCGGTTATTTATTGTGGCTATCGTGGAAAATTTATCATTCCGGTACACCCAATGCGCGAGATAGCGAGCGGCCTATGGGGTTTATTCAAGGGGCTTTATTCCAAGCGGTTAATCCTAAGGCCTGGTTGATGGCAATGAATGTCGCCATCTTATTTACACCACGCGAAGGGGCGACATTGAGCCATACCTTACTGATTATGACTGGCTTTGCTTTATTGAATCTGCCTTGTGTGGCCGTTTGGGCCGTGATGGGCGATCAATTACGTCATGCACTGCGCATCAATTGGAAATTGCGGTTATTCAATGGTGTGATGGGCGGTTTAATGGCCGTCACCGCACTATGGCTGCTAGTCGATGAATGGCTGAGTGTCTTACTGGCTTAAATCAGGCGTGACCGAGTGGTGAAAGTTTTGAAACTTGTTTTTGGCTGATGCGGGAGAGCAACTCAGTAATCGAAAGCACCATGGTTGAACGCACCATTTGCTGATAACGCTGGCGTTGCATTGCAATCAGCGAAGCATCGGCTTCGTCAGGGCGCAAGAACGTCGGCACCGGTGGCAGTTCCACCACACAATGTAATTCACCAAATGGCCCGAGAATTTCGTCATCCGTAAAGCGATACTCGGTGCCATCATGGTTGAGTTCTTCACGCAGCGCCATGAGTAACTCGGCATCTTCATATTCATGTCGGGTGATGACACCCAAGGCATACACCAACTTCAATCTGACGGATAGCTCGCCGAGTGGACCATCCCCAACCAGCAATGGCTCTACGGCATATTTGACCGCATAGTCATCTTTACGAAAAACCTGCACCACGAGAATATTGAGCGCCTCTGCCAATAATTCGACAGCTGCCATTAAGAAGCTCCGAACGGTTTTCCCCGCGTTCAGATGCTCAAGTACTCGATTCTCAAATGCCTGTGTTTTTTCAATCATCGCTTGTCACTGGATGTGTGGCTACGAAAGGATAAATACCGCGCAATAAGACACGGTATTTATCACCTAACGCGCCGGTTTGGTTCTTAACGGAATCAGTGCGTCAGCTTGTCCTGCATGGCGTTATACACACTCACCGCCTGTTCGACAACCTCACTATCAGCAGGCAGGCCTGAAATTTGCGCTAACGCAGCTTTCGGCCCTAATTTCGCCAATAATTCAACCAGTTCCTGTGCTTGTGGGTCTTGCTCACTACGATAACTCATTGCCGCAGCAATACCTGTGACCAAATTATCGTGCGGTAACTGATATTCCAATGTCCCCAGCAGCGGTTTGATCAAACGGTCACCCGCACTCAGCTTACGCAGCGGCTGACGGCCCACGCGCTCAACATCGTCATGCAAGTAAGGGTTTTCAAAGCGGGAGAGGATTTTATTGATATAAGCGGCATGTTTTTGTGGTTCAAAAGCATAGCGTTTAATCAGCACCGCACCACTTTCTTCCATCGCGCCTTTCACCGTCTGACGTATCGCCGGATCCAGAATAGCATCACGAATGGTTTGGTGACCGGCAAGCTGGCCCAGATAAGCGGTAATGGCATGGCCAGTGTTCAGCGTGAACAGTTTTCGCTCAACAAAAGCCATCAGATTATCTGTGAGCTCCATGCCAGCAATTTTCGGTGGCTGCCCTTTAAACTGGGTACCATCGACTATCCACTCACTGAATGTTTCTACCGTCACAGCCAGAATATCTGTACTGCCCGCCTCCGATGGCGGCACAATGCGGTCTACCGCAGAATCAACAAAACCAACATGTTGCTCAACCCACTCATGCTCACTTTCTGGCAAGGCGGCAAAAACATGCTGTTTTAGTTGGCTAGTGCCACGCACCATATTCTCGCAAGCAATCACGTTCAATGGGTGGGTGTTGCCTTGTTGGTGACGGGCAATCAGACCTTGCGCCACTGTGCCTGCGATACGGGCCAGAATTTGTGGGCCAACGGCGGTAGTGACGATATCGGCTTGCGCTATCAGCTTCACCACTTCTGGGCTACCACTATTCACCGCGCTGACATTTTTGACTTCTTCAACACGCGCTTGCTCGCCAACAATATTGACCGGATAACTCTTACGTTTGTTCAGCTCATCCAACAGGGGTTGGTTAACATCTGCGAAAGTCAGTTGCGCACCGGCATCAGCAAGAAGTTTACCAATGAATCCCCGGCCAATATTACCTGCGCCAAAATGCAATGCTTTCATATTCGTTACCTTTTGCTGTAAAAGGGCCGTTTACTCCCAACGACCCTATTCAGATTGCGATGGTTACCCGGCACCACCGGATAACCGCTATCGCTATTCAGTTATGGCTTGCTTACTTTTTACCGCCCAGCAAATCCAGAACTTCTTGTACGCTGGTTGTTTTACTGAGGCGCTCAATAACAGAATCATCATCCAGCGCATTTGTCAGGCTGGTAATAACTTGAATGTGTTCATTATTACGAGCTGCAATACCAATAACCAAACGCGCCACTTCGTCTTCTTCTTCGCCAAAGCGCACGCCGTCAGGGTATTGACAGAACACAACACCGGTTTTCAGCACGCGATCTTTCGCTTCAATCGTACCGTGTGGTACGGCAATAGATTCGCCCAGATAAGTGGAGGTCAGTTTTTCACGTTCCAACATCGCTTCAACGTATTCTGGCTCAACATAGCCCCCTTTCACCAACTGCTCGCCAGCAAAGCGAATCGCCTGCTCTTTCTCCGTCGCATGCTGATTGAGGAAGACATTCTCTGCGCCCAGTCGGAACAGATTAGCTTCTGAGGGTTCAAAGCTATCATCCAGCGTTTCAATGACTTTCTGAGCCTTCGTCGCAGCGTCACTGGCTTCAACCAGACGTGCCGTCAGGTTGCTATACAGCTGACTGTCGAGGAAGTTAGTCAATGAGATATGCTGTGCCTGCGGTGCATGGCGCATCGCTCGCTCAGTCAAATCACGGTGCGTGATAACCAAGTCCACATCTTCCGGCAAGTTGTTGATAGCACAGTTAGTGACAGAGATATACTTCAGGCCTGCATCTTGCACTTTTTTGCGCAACACACCGGCACCCATGGCACTAGATCCCATACCCGCATCACAAGCAACGATGATTTTACGCACAGTACTCAAGTCGCCTGCAGCAGCGGCTGCATTGGCTGCTTGTGCGCCTTTAGATTGCGCTTTCATATCCTGCATACGACGAGTTGCGTCTTCCAGGCTATCTTCATCTTCGTCTTTGACTTTAGAGGTTTTCAGCAAGATAGCTGACACCACGAAAGACACGGCAAACGCTGCGGCTACAGCAGCAATGTTAGCGAAATAGGCACCTTTAGGTGTCATCGCCAATACTGCCAGGATAGAACCAGGAGAAGCTGGAGATACCAGACCGCCGTTCAGCAGAGTCAGAGTAAACACGCCAGTCATACCGCCCAGAATGACCGCCAGCAATAAGCGTGGGTTCATCAGAACGTATGGGAAATAGATTTCGTGGATACCACCGAAGAAGTGGATGATCGCCGCGCCGCCAGCAGACTGCTTGGCGTTACCTTTACCGAAGAACATATAAGCCATCAACACACCCAAACCTGGGCCTGGGTTAGCTTCGATCAGGAAGAAGATAGACTTACCGGTTTCTGTCGCCTGCTGGATGCCCAGAGGTGAGAAGATACCGTGGTTAATGGCGTTATTCAGGAACAGGATTTTAGCCGGTTCAACAAAGATAGACGTCAATGGCAGCAGGTTATTCCGCACCATGACATGCACGCCTGCGGCCAACACTTTAGACAGCACTTCTACCAATGGGCCAATCGCCATAAAGGCCAAAATCGCCAACAGCATACCGATAATGCCGGCTGAGAAGTTGTTAACCAGCATCTCAAAGCCGCTTTTGATTTTACCGTCAACCCAACGGTCAAAGCGCTTGATTGCCCAGCCACCTAATGGGCCTGCAATCATCGCACCGAGGAACATTGGCATATCCGCACCAACGATAACCCCCATGGTGGTGATAGCACCCACCACACCACCACGATCGCCACCGACTAAACGACCACCGGTAAAACCGATCAGTAGTGGAAGCAGGTAAGTGATCATCGGGCCAACCAGTTTGGCTAGCGTTTCATTTGGCAGCCAACCCGTTGGTATAAACAGTGCGGTAATAATACCCCAGGCGATAAACGCGCCGATATTGGGCATAACCATGTTACTGAGGAATCGGCCAAAATTTTGAATTCTGACCTTTGCGTCTGGTGAAAACATAAAACACCCCTATTGGTACGCGCTAGCAATAAGAGCGCGATATAATTGTTTTGTTGAGGCAGTTCTGCAAAACCCGCCGGTGTTATCGGATACAAACACACTGTATGCAAAACAAACTTTAGCATGCTCCTTTAGCCACGCGTAGCTCACGCCAATTATGTGATGAATATCACACTATACATACCAGTATCGGGGTGGATTTGGTGATCAAGATCACAATATTGAAGTGTAAGAAAGCCACAGAGGATAATTTTTAAGCTAAAAACCTCATTTAACGTGATTAAAATCACATTTTTAAGTGGAGACTTTGTTTTTAAAATGTGATGTTAATCACAAGTTATTTTTGCGCACAGCGGAGAGATGAGACATTAGTCCATCTAATGTTGATGGTGGGGCAAACCATTTAGGAAATGTGTAATAAAACAACAGTGGTAAATGAACGTCAGACTTTTTGGTTTTAAAGTTGAATTGGAACCTCAGTGCAGAATGACAAAAGGGGCCAAGAGGCCCCCCATTATCAAAACTCAAAACATTACTGAATAATATTCAAGACACTTTTCTGTGCTGCCATCATTGCTGGATACTTGGCCACCAAGTTAGCCATCATTGCGTTGTACTGTGCAGCCTGCTGTGCGGTTTGGAATTGAACGCCGCCATTATTAAACGTGACTTGGTTGCCCTGCTGTTGCAGGAAATCACCAACCTGTGCCAAATCTTGCACAAAGGAGGAAACGACCGGAACAGCTGGAATCAACACATTGGTCGGCTGAGTCACTACGTTTTCAAACACTTTATTAAACACCACTTTCAAATCATCTGGCTGCTTCAACGCCGCCACTGCGTTATCGGCTTGTGTTTTAGCGGTACGAATCTGTTGCACTAACAGGTTCAGAGCACCCGCTGATTGCTGCAACACGTCACGCTTATTCAGGTAGTCTTGTGCTACACGAATCTCATTGATTTGCGCGATAGCAGGCGTCAGGCTGGCATCCACGGATTTACCGAGTTGCTGTGAAAAAGTCACCAAAATCGCGTAATCACTGACATAAGGGCCGAATTTCTGCTTTTGATCTTCACTCAACGTCGGCAGCTTCATCCCGCTGCGCATGACGGTGTTTTGCAGATAATCAATAAAAGCTTTACGTTGCTCTGGTTCTTTATCGCCGCAGGCGGTCAATTGGAACACCACCAGGAATGCCAGCAATGGCGCAAACCAACGTGAATATCGGGTCGTATTCAATGCAAAAGTCATGTGAAACTACTCCTGTAATAAGTACTTATTTTCACAAAATCCTACTCTTATCGCTCACACCCACAGATAAGAATAGCTAAGGGGAGCGATATACGCTCCCCTGTGATTAGCCGAGTACAGGATTACTGCAACAGCGAAATATCAGCAACCTGCAAGAACAGCTCGCGTAACTTACTCAATAAGGTCAGGCGATTAACCCGCACCGCATCGTCTTCGACCATCACCATCACGTTATCGAAGAAAGCATCGACGTTTTCACGCAGCGCCGCTAACTCAACCAATGCTTCCTGGTAGCGACCGTCAGCAAACAACGGTGCCAGTTGGTCACGTAGCACAATCAGGTGAGTAGCAAACTGCAATTCGGCAGGTTCTTTCAGTACCGCGGCATTTACACGGTCTTTTAAGGTATCCGTAGATTTCGCCAAGATATTCGACACACGCTTATTCGCCGCAGCCAATGCCGCAGCAGCATCCAGCGTGCGGAAATACGTTACCGCTTTCACCCGGGCATCAAAATCAGCCGGTCTGGTTGGACGGCGAGCCAGAACAGCTTGGATGGTGTCGACACTGTAACCGGCTTCCTGATACCAAGCGCGGAAGCGGCCCAGCATAAACTCAACCACTTCATCGACTGCCTTGGCATTGGTCAGCTTGGCGCCATACAAACGCACAGCTTCTTCGGTCAAGGTTTGCAGATCCAGCGGCAAGTTCTTCTCGACGATAATACGCAGCACACCCAATGCCGCACGACGCAGCGCAAATGGGTCTTTATCGCCTTTCGGATGTTGACCTATGCCGAAAATACCGGCCAGCGTGTCCATTTTGTCGGCAATCGCCAATGCACAAGCCACTGGGTTAGACGGCAAGTCATCACCAGCAAACCGCGGTTGATATTGCTCATTCAGCGCAACCGCGACATCTTCAGCTTCACCATCATGACGGGCGTAATGCATCCCCATGACACCTTGGGTGTCAGTGAATTCAAACACCATATTGGTCATCAGGTCGCACTTGGACAGCAAACCGGCACGGGTAGCATGGTTAACATCTGCACCAATTTGTGCAGCAACCCAACCGGCCAGCGCTTGAATACGATCGGTTTTATCACGCAAAGTCCCCAGTTGCTGTTGGAACAGCACGGTTTCCAAGCGCGGTAAATTGTCTTCCAGACGTTTTTTACGGTCAGTGTTAAAGAAGAACTCAGCATCCGCCAGACGTGGGCGCACAACTTTCTCGTTACCAGAGATAATTTGCTGCGGATCTTTAGATTCGATATTGGTGACAAAAATGAAGTTTGGCAGCAAGTTACCGGCCTTGTCATACACTGGGAAATACTTCTGGTCACCCTTCATGGTGTACACCAGCGCTTCCGCAGGAACAGCCAGGAATTTCTCTTCAAACTTAGCCGTCAACACCACCGGCCACTCAACCAGTGACGCGACTTCTTCCAGCAAGCTATCACTCAGATCAGCAACACCGCCAATTTTTTGCGCCGCCAGCTCTGCATCACGTTTAATGATAGTTTTACGTAATTCATAGTCAGCGATGACTTTGCCGCGCTCCATTAACACTTGCGGATATTGATCAGCATTATCAATGGTGAATTCGGCTTCGCCCATAAAACGGTGACCGCGAATAATACGGTCTGAATCGATACCCAACACGGTGCCGGGGATCAATTCGCTGCCGAGCAGCATAGTTACGGTATGGACCGGACGGACGAACTGGGTTTCTTTATCACCCCAACGCATCAATTTGGGAATAGGCAGTTTGCTCAGTGCCGTATTGACCATCCCCGCCAGCAACAACTGCGCGGATTGCCCTTTTACATGAGCGCGATACAGCAGCCATTCGCCTTTATCGGTAACCAAACGCTCGGCCTGATCCACCGTAATACCACAGCCCCGCGCCCAACCTTCAGCTGCTTTACTTGGTTTGCCTTCAGCATCAAAAGCTTGTGCGATGGCAGGGCCACGTTTTTCAACTTCACGATCGGCCTGAGCCGCACTTAAATTAACCACTTTTAACGCCAAACGACGTGGTGAGGCATACCAAACCACCTCACCATGAGGCAGATTGGCATTGTCCAATTCAGTGGTGAAGTTGGTAGCAAAAGATTCGGCCAGAGAACGAAGAGCCTTCGGCGGCAACTCTTCCGTGCCGATTTCCACCAGGAAAGTCTGTTGAGTCATGACAGCCTCTTAGTTCTGATTCTTTTTGCACATAGGGAAGCCCAACGCCTCGCGGGAGGCGTAATAAGCCTCGGCGACAGCTTTGGTCAGCGTACGAATGCGCAGAATATAGCGCTGACGCTCGGTCACCGAGATGGCTTTACGTGCGTCTAGCAGGTTAAACGTATGGCCCGCTTTCAGAATGCGTTCATAAGCTGGCAACGGCAGCGGGACTTCCAGTGCCAACAGTGACTGAGCTTCTTTCTCATACTGCTCAAAGCAGGAGAACAGGAAGTCCACATCGGCATATTCGAAGTTATAGGTGGATTGCTCCACTTCATTCTGATGATAAATATCGCCGTAGGTGGTTTTACCCAGTGGGCCGTCGCACCAGATCAGGTCATAAACGCTGTCTACGCCCTGAATGTACATTGCCAAACGCTCCAGACCATAGGTGATCTCGCCGGTGACCGGTTTACATTCCAAACCGCCCACTTGCTGGAAGTAAGTGAACTGAGTCACTTCCATACCATTGAGCCACACTTCCCAACCCAGACCCCAGGCACCCAATGTTGGGTTTTCCCAGTTATCTTCGACAAAGCGAATGTCGTGAATTGTCGGGTCCAGACCCAGCTCTTTCAAGGAACCTAAATACAGTTCCTGAATGTTGTCTGGTGAAGGTTTAATGATCACCTGAAACTGATAATAATGTTGCAGGCGGTTAGGGTTCTCGCCATAGCGACCATCAGTCGGACGACGTGAAGGTTGTACATAAGCGGCAGCAATTGGCTCTGGGCCAAGTGCGCGCAGGCAGGTCATTGGGTGGGAAGTACCCGCGCCGACTTCCATGTCCAGTGGTTGAACAATGGTGCAGCCTTGGCGCGCCCAATAGTCCTGTAACGTCAGGATCAGGCCCTGAAAGGTCTTGGTATCAAACTTTTGCATGTTGGATTCGCACGCGATACAAGTGGATTAAAATGGAATGGGTCAGTATACCCGTTGACCGTAAGATATACAGCCAGAATCCGGCAAGATGCAAGAATCAGGGTGAATTTGTCGATAAAACAGACCATTCATTAGTTTCCAACTAATAAATCTCCTCTATAGCGTCACTACCAAAGTGTGGGTTTGTTGGTTGCTAATCATCCGACGAACAGCGATCATCCCATGATAGGTCCCCTACTGGAGTTATGAATATGGATTTACAACGCTGCGGCTGGGTCACGACAGACCCGCTCTATATCGCTTATCACGACACGGAATGGGGGATCCCACGCACGGATAGCCAAGCGCTATTTGAAATGTTGTGTCTGGAAGGGCAACAAGCAGGACTTTCATGGATAACCGTGCTGAAAAAACGCGAGCGTTACCGCCAATGCTTTCACCATTTTGATCCGGTGCAGGTGGCAAAAATGGGGCCACAGGAGATAGAAACATTGATGCTAGACAGCGGTATTATTCGGCATCGGGGTAAAATCCAAGCCATTATTACCAACGCCCAAGCCTATCTAGCCATGGAAGCCAATGGAGAAGATTTTTCACGCTTTATCTGGAGTTTCGTTGAGGGTGAGCCAAAAATTAATCATTGGTGGTGTCTGGCGGAATGCCCAGCCACAACACCTATTTCTGATGCTATGTCTAAGGCACTGAAAAAGCGTGGATTTAAGTTTATTGGATCAACTATCTGCTATGCATTTATGCAAGCTAGCGGTCTGGTGAACGATCATCTGGCAAGCTGTTTCTGTCATCCGGATAATGCGGCGAAATGATTAGAACTTATCAACCAGAGGATCTCGATCCTCTGATGCAATTATGGTTGACCAGCACTATCGCCGCTCACCCTTTTATTGCCGAACAATATTGGCATGAAAGCGCCCCGTTAGTCCGACATACTTATCTTCCCGCTGCGCGTACTTGGGTGTATTGGCAACCGGGGGAACATAGGGAAGCGACCGCTGATAATAATAAGCTTGTTGGATTTATCAGTATTCTCGAAGAGCAATTGGTGGGGGCGCTATTTGTTGAGCAGTCTTTCCACGGGAAAGGCATTGGTAAGAAGTTGATGAACCATATCCAGCAACACTATAACGCGCTGACACTGGAGGTGTATCAAAAAAACCGCCGAGCCTACCACTTTTATCGCAAGCAAGGATTTGTCGTCGTCGAGAGAGCCTATAATGCAGAAACTAAAAATACGATTTTAACAATGCAGTGGCAGCGTTCTGTTTAATTCTCCACAGATCAAACACCCTAGATTAAACATTTCATATTCCTTCATTAATAAAATATATCACTTCAAACATAGAAAAGAATAAAAAACAAATAAAGAGATAATTGAAGAATTTATTTCGCCTCTATTCTCTATAGTAGGGTTAAATTTCTTATTTTAAACCACCCATAAATAGTCTCTAATTTAATACGAGGTTATCATGTATCATAAATTTACTTCGTTACTTTATACTTTATCTCTATTGCTACCTTCCGTCGCATTTTCCACAACAGAGATGGCCTTTGATTACATTGTTCCACCAATAGACAGTGAGTCTCATTGCTCTCATCATTATCATGATTTTTTAGATGAAGAATTTTGTGCTTATCAGACAGACCGTATTTATCAGGAAAAGATGGATATTATTGCCGAAAATAATGATCCTCTTAACTGTGTTAAAGAATGTGTTATATTGAGTAAAATGGTTATCCCTTTAGGTGATATTTTTCATTCTTCAACACTTGATGTTGAGCATTCCAAAAAGGTTGCATTATTCAGTTTTGAGATAGACAGTAACTCCACCTTTAATTTAAATTTGGTTAATCATGTTGATATTACTGTTGATGATAATCAGATACATATTCTTAATTCCGAGGTGAAAAATCAACCAATAATTCACGACCTCCATCCTGATACCACCTTTATTTCATTCATATTTGAGGTGTCAAATTCTAGTTTAAAAATAAACTATATGGAAAATAGTCAACATCAAAGAGGCATACTCTCACCGACGCTTATTTTCCACACAAAGCAAACTCGACATCCCACGATATTTCCTGATCTAGTTATTTATAATAATATTCTCAGTGGTCCCTTAATGATGAACCATCATTTGATGACCGTAATGCGAGATCACCCCAGAATCAAACGCGGTGCAGCCGGGGCCATAGGTTGTCTACTGTCCGGACCCTTGGCGCTTTATAATGTCGTGGTGCATGGGCGCTGTAATCAGGTGGAGTCAGCCTGGAGCAGCATTAAATCTTTTTTCAGCGGTAATGATAAAGCAAAAATGCAGCTGATCGCTGGCACTGCTACCGTCTTAAAACCTATCCAAGCCACCACGAAAAAATCAGAGGAACAGGCAGAAACACTAGCATTAACGCACGTAGATTTACCGTCATTACATCAACAAAGCCTAACGCTACCGGCGGTGGCCAACGCGTGTAATGTTCCATTGGAGAATCTTGTTAGCAGCCGCTTCCCTCGTCAGATAGAAGGCCCCGCTTGTGGCTCTTGGCTGTCACGTTTACTGGCTGATTTTACTTTATTGTTTGGGAACAGTTTGCGTGATTGGTCCATTGAACACTTACGCCGAGTTTTGGATAACGCCATTGATTCAGACAGTACAGGCTATGCCGTTGTAGATATTGGCACAGAGCAACGCTTGCTCCAAGGCATTAGAAGAGGCGTGCGAGAACTGGGCCGAACAGAGGCCACCCAGCAGATCACCAATGCATTCCAGTATGCTGAAAGTGCACTCGCCCAATACTACTTACATACCCATGGTGAAAATACTGCACCTTCGGCTGCACAAAACTTACCTTTAGGGCACTATATTTTGTCTCTTGATTCCTATACAGCCAGTACCGAACCGGTACGTATCCGCAGAAATGGTGCATGGGAAATATCTGACTCATTAACATTTCAGGTAGACATTATCTCAGGGGAAAATCAACAGAGTGAGAGAGAACTTCGCTCAGAATCCCTTGCCGTTATCAATGAGTGGTTTGAAAAATATTATTCTCTCATCTATGGCACGATGCTGGTTGAGGACGATAAAAACCAGAAAAAAATCAGAGTTCCGGTTACCGCAAGTGACAGAATCATTTATTCAGCACGCATTACTAGTGATTCATTGAAGACACATCTCGAAAATAGTACGCCGGGATATTTGTTTGTTATCGTTAAAATCAATGGCGGTATTATTCATATGTTGGAGGCAAGAAAATACACGATTAATGATGAGGAGCAAGAAGGGCACTATTATTTGGCAAACTTTCTCACCAAGCCAAAATTTATTATAGATGCCGAGGCTGAAGGCAGTATTAGGGGAGCGGGTACTGCGGCAGTTCATGGGCTAGCCAGTTACCTTAAAAATAAGGGAATAAAATTTATACACTCTGATGTTCTCTCCCCTCCCTCTGCCAGAGTAAAAACAAAACTGGGTTTTGAACATGATGAGCTTTAAATAACAAAGATTGGTTCTAATTTTTATCGAAAATCTAAATCATGGAAGAATGTCGATATGAATAAATTACTTTTACTGTATATCATCATATATTCAATAAGTTCCCAAGCTAATGAATACATGTCACGTGGGTCTCTACCTGCTTGCTTTTATACTGAAGATAACTTTCAAGGCCAATCTATTTGCTTAACAGCACCTAAAGCAATCGATCTCTATGACCCAGAGTATAAATATTTTACTCTCCCCATTTCTTCAATAAAAATCCCTAAAGGCATACAAGTCACAGTCTATAAAAATGATAACTTAAAAAACAATCATTACAATTTAACCGAGTCCGTTAACTTGGCTTTACTTGATGAAATTAGTATGTCAGAGCAAATCAGTGAAATTAAAGTTTTGGAAACACCGGGATTTTGTGGTTCAAATTGCGTTATTGTTAATAATCAAAAGCTAGAGATTGATAATACGTTCAGTAAATATACATCAGAATTAGACGATATAAACAAACTCGTTCTAATGAATTTTAATATTAATGATAAAAGTAACTTCATCGTAGGAACCATTGATTACCCACAAATTATCGTCATCGGCAGAAATCTCTTTTTTTATACCACAGGAGATCATAACCCGATCAATATGAGATTAAATAGCAACACTGAGCATTTATCTTTTCTTTTTAAATTTAATAATAAAAATTTACAATTTCAATATCTTGAAGCTAACGATACTGAACCTCTCAATATTCCTTTTTGGATCAGCACCCAATATTCTCCTAAAAACTCAGTGAATTTATATATTACAAATGGAGTTTCTGATAATGACCAAGGTCTGCCTCCAGAAAATATCCCTCCCTTGATACTCAATAAAACGATAATAGCTATTAATAAACATGCTCATCGCGATAAAAGAGGTGCGTTGGGAATAGGGGGTTGCATCGGTTTGCCCTGGCTGGCAATTTATAATTATGTGGTTCAGGGGCGCTGTAATCAGCTTGATAAACTCGTTGGAATAAACGAATTTTCTCACCCTGATGGCGCAGGAAAAACGCTAGTCATAGCAGCGACTGCCCCACCACCCACCATTGAACATGACGCCAGCACTGCTGTAGATGATCCGCGCTCATCGATGCTGGTATTAACGCATCTTAATACACATCTCTATAATCAATCACTTACCTTACCGGCAGCAGCAAAAGCTTGTAAAACCTCCGTCCTAAATATCCTCTCCGCCCGTTATCCGCGCCAAACGCCCTCATCAACAGCATATTGTGGACGTTGGGTTTCCGAGGTGATGGCCGATTTTGTGCTGTTATTCGGTTCACAGCTAAGTGCCTGGACAACAGATTATTTTCGCCACGTAGTCACTGGCATCCTCGATACCGGTAATATTGAGCTTCCCCCGTTGAATAGCAATGATCGCCAAATAGCCGTCACCGCCATAGAGCGGCATTCTGATGTCGTCCAGAGGCTTATTATCAACATCCAATCACATAATATTACTCAGGAAGATACTGCCCATATTATTCGGCCACTGACCCAAGCATTTAATCGCACACAGATGAATTTAGCTAATTATCAGTTACAGAACCGTCATTCCCACCCAACCGTTTCAGCAACAGAAGCACAATTATTACCCTTGGGTTCCTATGAATTATTATTAGCTAATTTTGTTTATCAAGAAACGTATCCCCGCGTATTACATAATGGTGAGTGGACAACATCCGATACTGGATTCGAGATAGAAATTATTGATGATATCAGCACGATTACGTCGGATACTCTTAATGAGTTACGCACCGTACTAAGCGAATGGAGTGATATTTATAAAACGTATCGCAGAGAGAGAAATGAACAGCGAGAGAATACCTTTCAAGCGGGATGCAGTATCGCATCACAATGTCTGACTCCTAGGGATGAAACCCTCATAGTAGGATTAGAACTGATCGATATTATGCGAACTGATATTGCATGCCTTCCTCTTGAACCCAATCACTGGGTTATTGTGCGACATAACAACCAGATTATTAGCTTGCTTGTGGCCGACAGCGAGGATATTGAGGATAACCGGTACGGATCAGGTTCGGTTGAAATTTCAGCATCAGTTAGCCACCCCAATTATGTACTTAACCCAGAGAATGAAGGAACAATAAGAGGAGCCAGCACCGCGGCTTTTATGGCTTTCGCGCAACATATGAAAGCAAAAGGCAAAACAAAACTGTATTCCGAGGTCATCACTCAGCCGTCAGCCAAAGTAAAACTCAAACTGGGTTTTTCACATAAAAAAGATGAGCTCTAGACCCACTATTCCGCCATGTGTCGAAATGAATATCGAGACATGGCTTTATTTATTCCACAGACACTAAATACACGCAGCGGCGAGAGCCGGAAAGAATATGTTCAGTTCGCTCAACGGGTGCCTGTAATGCTTGGCGAAAGACATCCAATTCAGCTCGGCAGAAACCCTGACATGTGGCGGCAGCCGCACAAATAGGGCAATGATTTTCAATCAGCAAAATCGACCCATCGGGCTGAGTTTGGCTCTCTGCCATATACCCTTCCCGCGTTCGAATAGCCACCAGCCTTTGCACCCGTTCATCAATACTCTTGGCCCCTTCCATTGCCAAACAATACTGCTCACGGGTTTCATCCTCACGAGTCTCAATCAGTAAATTAAGCGCTTGTTCGCCTAATTTTGTACGCACCATTCGCAATAATTGCACTGTTAACTCGCCGTGAGTATCAGGAAACCGAGTGTTCGCAGCATCAGTCAACTGCCAAAGTTGGATAGGTCGCCCAACACCTTTCGCCTGCGCAACAGCAACAACCAGCCCTTCTTTTGCTAATTTGACGAATTGCTGTCGGGCCGCTTCTCCCGTCGTTCCCAGAATTTTGCCCGCATCCGTCGCTTGCAAAGGGCCGCGAGTCTTTAGCAACAACAGCAAACGTTCGGCGACAGACTGCGGCTGGCGAGTCGAACTATCGATATTCATATCTTCCCCAGTATCGTTAGTGCGTTTTTTATTTTTAATGATTTATTGCCAGCATAACATTTAACAAGCATATGCTTGACTTATTGTTAGTAACTGACCTAACTTATTCCAAGAATTTACTTGTTTAACTTTACCGCAACAACAATCTCAACTCAATAACCAGATCTCTGGCAGGATGGAAACGTGATAATGAATGATGCAAGCCGATGGAGTGATTTGTTCTCCGGTAAAAATGCGGCTTTTGCTATAGCTCTGTCGGGTGGTGTTGTTTTACATGCCATCAATATCTACATCGCGACGACTATTTTGCCTTCCGTGGTGCTGGAGATTAATGGCCTTAACCTCTACGCCTGGAATACTACCCTATTTGTCACCGCCTCTATTCTTGGCTCCGCGCTTTCTGCTCGGTTACTCAGCGGTTACGGTGCACGTAGCGCATATTTGTTTGCCTCGCTGACCTTTATGCTGGGCAGTGCTCTGTGTGCTATGGCTCCCAATATGCCTTTTATGTTAGTTGGCAGAACGGTACAAGGTTTAGGAGGGGGGTTCCTGTTTGCTCTCTCTTACGCCATGATTAATCTGGTATTTGTGCAGTCATTATGGCCAAGAGCAATGGCACTGATTTCGGGGATGTGGGGAGTTGCGACCCTTATTGGTCCGGCGATTGGCGGTATATTTGCAGAGATGGACGCTTGGCGCTTTGCTTTCTGGACTTTACTACCAGTGACGCTAATTTATGCCGTTTTTACTTGGCGCATCCTGCCCGCGGGTAAATCCAATACGGCAGCCACCTCAGCGTTACCCATCACCCAATTAGTGCTATTAACGGCGATCGTGCTGACCATTTCCGCTAGCAGCATTGCCAGCAGTGGTCTGACGAATTTAGCCGGGATTGTATTAGCCACCTTGCTGCTAATCCTATTACTGCGCATCGAATCCCGGGCAACTTCACGTTTGCTGCCCAAGGGAGCATTGCGCCTTAACTCCCCGTTGGCAGCACTTTATATCACGGTTTCTCTACTGGCTATCGGCATTACCTGCGAGATTTTCGTTCCTTATTTCCTCCAAACGCTGCACGGTCAGTCACCCCTTATTTCCGGTTATATTGCGGCCACAATGGCCGCGGGCTGGACTATTTCTGAGGTTACCAGCGCGGGTTGGAAAAAAGCAGGTGTTCGTTGGGCGATTATCAGCGGCCCCATTATTGTTCTGATAGGGATAGTAGCACTGTCTATCCTGATGCCGGCGAGTTCGCTGGGTGGCTGGCAACATATGGGGCCGATTGCTATCTCACTGACGTTGGTTGGGTTCGGTATTGGTTTTGGCTGGCCACATCTGTTGACCCGCATTCTGCAAGTGGCTGCTGAAGAAGATAAAGATATCGCTGGGGCGTCAATTACCACGGTACAGATGTTTGCCACCGCGGTGGGCGCGGCCATCGCCGGGATGGTGGCTAACCTCTCCGGGTTAAATGCCCCCAGAGGTGTCGCAGGTGCAGAAAATACAGCTCACTGGCTTTTTGCCCTGTATGCCATTGCCCCAGCACTGGCAATTGTGACGGCGATCCGCTGCGCGTCTATCCGCTCACATACCCTTTCAGTTAAAAACACCATCAGTAACGAAGCTCAATAAAACGATATAACCAACCGGCCAAAGCGGGTTGGTTTTTTCATTCGCTGTAACATTATGAGGGTGATTAGCGCTTGATCCCACCGTGGTGATCACTGTTATGCTGGCTTTAATCCCACCCCGTCATGGAGTTGCACTTGTGATGAAGCCTTCCATTGTTCTGTACAAAAGTATTCCCGCCGATCTACACCAGCGTTTAGAGCAACATTTCACAGTAAACAGTTTTGATGGCTTATCGCCGGAGAATCAGCCCGCACTCTTATCAGCCCTGCAAAAAGCGGAGGGGCTTATTGGTTCCGGTGGCAAGATTGATCATGCTTTTTTGCAATTAGCGCCGCACTTACGTGCCGCCTCCACCATTTCTGTTGGCTATGATAATTTTGATGTGGACGCCCTAAATCAGCGTGGTGTTGCATTGATGCACACACCAACGGTACTAACGGAAACGGTGGCTGACACCATGATGGCATTGGTGCTCGCGAGTGCTCGCCGTGTCGTGGAGCTGGCTGAACGCGTGAAAGCCGGCGAGTGGCAAGACAGTGTTGGTGAGGATTGGTATGGCGTGGATGTGCACCACAAAACCATCGGTATCCTCGGCATGGGCCGGATTGGTATGGCGCTGGCTCAACGCGCACACTTTGGTTTTAATATGCCTGTGCTGTACACCAGCCGTCGCCCACATGAAGAAGCGGAAAAGCGCTTTGGTGCTCGGCGTTGTTCACTGGACACCTTACTGGCTGAGGTTGATTTTCTCTGTATTACACTGCCGATGACCGAGCAGACTTATCATATGATTAGCCGTGAGCAGTTAGCCAAAATGAAGCCCAGCGCCATTTTGATCAATGCTGGCCGTGGGCCGGTGGTTGATGAACAGGCGCTGATAGCTGCCCTGCAAGATGGCACAATTCATGCCGCCGGGCTGGATGTCTTTGAGCAAGAACCACTGCCAGTGGATTCACCCCTACTCAAATTGCGGAATGTGGTTGCCGTGCCACATATTGGATCTGCAACTACAGAGACCCGCTACAACATGGCCGCCTGCGCCGTGGATAACTTGATTGCCGCACTAACCGGCACCGTCACAGAAAACTGTGTAAACCCGCAAGTGTTAAAAAAGCAGTAAGTTAAAGAAATCCTAAACAGAATAAATAATTCTAATGGCCTGCTTGCAGGCCAAATCTCCCTCCTCCATCCTCCTCCTCCCTGTAAAAACGGCGCAAGGATGAGGCTATTTATTCACCAACCGGCACACTGCTCTTTATAAAATTTTATCTCTTTTCAGACCCAAGGAAGATGTGTCATGAAGCATCATCTCAGCCTCTCTATGCTCCTCCTTATATCACCAGCAGTGATGGCTAACTGGTCACTACAGCATTTCCCGGCATTTACTGAGCAAGATAGCGGGGTTTTTGTCAGCAGCAGTGCGCTAACCAAAGGTGAATATTCGCTCAAGTTTTATCAAAATAAGCAGTGTTGGCAACCCACTGGTCCTGTAAAACTGAATCAGACGTTTTCACTGCAACCTTGCCAGAATCAGACCGATATTCAGTGGCGACTGTTCCGCGATGGTCAGTATCAGGTGCGCATTGATACGCGCAGCGGCACCCCAACACTCACCTTAAATATCAAAGAGCCAGTAGTCGAAGCTATCAGTGTCGTGGCACACAGCTGTCAGCGCTGGGATGGTAAACCCGTAACCCTTAATGTGAGCAAAACTTTTGCTGAAGGTGAAATGGTACGGGAGTTCTACTCCGGTCAAATCGCGAAAGTTTCTCTTGGAAAAATCACACTGCAACCCAGCCCGGAGAGTGGCGGTTTACTGCTGCTGGAATCAGCGCAAACTCAGCAAGCCGCACCATTCAGTTGGCAGAATGCCACCGTCTATTTTGCGCTGACGGATCGATTCAAAAATGGCAATCCAGCTAATGACCACAGCTATGGTCGCCATGGCGATGGTATGCAGGAAATCGGGACTTTTCATGGTGGGGATCTGGCTGGATTAACGGAAAAACTTGATTATCTGCAACAACTTGGCGTCAATGCATTATGGATAAGCTCACCACTGGAGCAAATCCACGGCTGGGTTGGGGGAGGCACCAAAGGCGACTTCCCACATTATGCCTACCATGGCTATTATGGGCTGGATTGGACACGTCTGGATGCCAATATGGGCACCGAGAAAGAGCTGCACAATCTGGTTGAACAAGCCCACAAACGCGGCATTCGCATTCTCTTTGATGTGGTAATGAATCACGTCGGATACGCCACCTTGGCCGATATGCAAAGTTATCAGTTTGGTGCCCTTTATCTGCAAAACGATCAGTTAGAAAAAACCTTGGGTAAAAACTGGACAGACTGGACTCCCGGTAAAGGACAAACTTGGCATAGTTTTAATGATTACATCAATTTTAGTGATAAAACCGCGTGGGATAATTGGTGGGGCAAGAAGTGGATCCGCACCGATATTGGTGATTATGACTCCCCCGGCTATGACGATTTAACCATGTCGTTAGCTTTCCTGCCGGACATCAAAACAGAATCGACCCAACCCAGTGGTCTGCCCGTATTTTACCGCCACAAACCGGATACCGCAGCACGGGAAATCCCCGGGGCCACACCGCGAGATTACCTCACACAATGGTTGAGCCAATGGGTTCGTGATTATGGTATCGACGGTTTTCGGGTTGATACCGCCAAACATGTTGAGAAACCCGCCTGGCAACAGCTTAAGCAGCAAACTACCGCAGCACTGGCAGCCTGGAAAGCGGCTCATCCTGATCAAGCGCTGGATGACTTGCCGTTCTGGATGACAGGAGAAGCCTGGGGTCATGGGGTAATGAAGAGCGATTACTACCAAAATGGCTTCGATGCCATGATTAACTTTGATTTTCAGGATCAAGCCAAACAGGCACTAACGTGCTTCTCATCCATTGATGGTACTTATCAACAAATGGCGGATAAGCTGCAAGGTTTCAATGTATTGAGTTACATTTCATCTCATGATACTCGGCTATTTTTTAAAGACGATGCACAACAGTCTTTGGTGAAACAGCAACGGGCGGGTGATCTGCTACTGCTGGCACCGGGAGCAGTGCAAATTTTCTATGGTGATGAAAGTGGGCGAGAATTTGGCCCAACGGGGTCTGACCCATTGCAGGGCACGCGTTCTGATATGAACTGGAATGAGCTGACCGGCGCCAAAGGTGCACTATTGGCACATTGGCAGAAAGTCAGCCAATTCCGCGCCCGTCACCCCGCCATTGGTGCTGGGGTGCAGCAATCCCAGCAAACGGCTGATTATTATGCCTTTAGTCGCCAACACCAAGGCGATAAAGTGCTGGTCGTTTGGGTTGGCGACAAAAAAGAGTGAATTAGCGTATTATTCCGCAAAAACACTTCATGCCGATATTTTCACGCGGCAGGAAGAAATCTTTCCGCATTGCACCCGCTTTTATCTGCGAGTATGGTACTTGTTCACTTACGGATAACAATAAATTTTCATCTTATGAAGTTCTCACTTTTCGGCGACAAATTTACCCGCTATGCGGGTATTACCAGACTGATGGACGACCTCAACGACGGCCTAAGAACCCCCGGTTCAATCATGCTTGGCGGGGGTAATCCGGCACATATCCCTGAGATGGATGCTTATTTCCAGCAACTGTGTCAGGAGATGCTGGAGCGCGGTCAACTGACCGAAGCGTTGTGCAATTATGATGGGCCACAAGGCAAAGATTTGCTGCTAAAAGCGCTGGCAAAAATGCTACGTGACGAGCTAGGTTGGCAAATTGAGCCACAGAATATTGCACTGACAAATGGTAGCCAAAGTGCATTTTTCTACTTATTTAATTTATTCGCTGGCCGCTACGCTGATGGTAGCCGTCGCCGAGTATTATTCCCACTCGCACCTGAGTATCTTGGTTACGCTGACGCGGGTCTGGATGAAGACCTATTTGTCTCTGCCAAACCTAATATTGAGTTACTGCCAGAAGGCCAATTCAAGTATCACGTTGATTTCGAGCACCTCAATATTACCGATGATATTGGGCTTATCTGTGTCTCGCGGCCGACCAACCCGACCGGTAATGTTATTACTGATGAAGAGTTAATCCGCCTTGATGCTATTGCTCAACAGCGTGATATTCCGCTATTGATTGATAATGCCTATGGTGTCCCCTTCCCCGGCATTATTTTTACTGAGGCAACACCGCTGTGGAACCCGAACATTATCCTGTGCATGAGTTTGTCAAAACTTGGCCTACCGGGATCGCGTTGTGGGATTGTGATTGCTGATGAGAAAGTGATTTCTGCTATCACCAACATGAATGGCATTATCAGTTTATCACCGGGCAGCATGGGGCCAGCTATCGCCGCGGAAATGATTGAACGCGGTGATTTATTACGTCTATCCAACGAAGTGATTCGTCCCTTCTATTTTGATCGGGTGCAGCAGACCATCGCTATTTTGCGTCGATATCTCCCACCTGAGCGCTGTCTTATCCACAAACCAGAGGGGGCTATCTTCCTGTGGTTATGGTTTAAAGATTTGCCGATCAGTACCGAGTTGCTCTATCAGCGCCTGAAAAAACGTGGCGTGTTGATGGTGCCCGGCCACTACTTCTTTCCCGGACTGGGATATGACTGGCCGCACACCCACCAGTGTATGCGAATGAACTATGTGCCGGAACCTGAGCAGATCGAAAAAGGGGTAGCCATTTTAGCGGAAGAAATTGAGCTGGCGTTTCAGGGAGCGGAGTGATTTCTCGAAAGCAATTAACTCATCCCCTGCGGACTTGAGCCCGCAGGGGATGAGTTAGCTACATCGTAGTCCAAAACAGTACCGCCAAAATCTGTGGCGACATTATTCGTAAGAACATCGCCAACGGATAAACGGTGGCATAAGACAGCGCCGCCGCACCGCTGGTTGGGTGTAAGCCATTAGCAAATGCTAGCGCCGGAGGATCGGTCATTGACCCGGCGAGCATGCCGCACAATGTCAGATAGTTCATCTTGACCAGCATGCGCGCCAGAATACCCACCGTCAGTAATGGTATCCCCGTTATCATCGCGCCATAACCAATCCACGCCAGTCCATCGCCATTTACCAGCGTATTGATAAAATCACCGCCGGATTTCAACCCAACCACGGACAAGAACAGCACAATCCCCAGCTCCCGCAACGCCAAGTTGGCACTCGGTGGCATAAACCAATACAACTTCCCAATGCTACCAATACGTCCAAGAATTAATGCCACAACTAGCGGGCCACCCGCCAAGCCTAAACGCAATGCTGCCGGAAACCCCGGTATAAAGAGCGGAATAGATCCTAATAACACTCCCAACCCAACGCCGATAAAGACCGGCAGCATTTGCACTTGTTGCAGTTTCTGTTGTGCGTTACCAACCACAGCCGAGACTGCCTCAATCGCTTCCGGGCGACCAACCAAATTAAGGATGTCACCGAATTGCAGACTCGCGCTATTACTGGCAACCAGCTCAATGCCCGCACGATTCAGACGGGTAATAACCACGTCATACTTTTGCTTCAAGTTAAGGTCACGAATTTTTTTACCCAACACCGCCTCGTTGGTGACCACCACGCGGGCTGTTTGCAGCGTGGTACCGGCGGTAGACAATGTGACATCGACCTCTTCCCCCACCACCAGCCGCACTTTCTCCAAAGCATCACGCTGCCCCACTAAATGCAGATAGTCCCCCAGCTCAATGACGGTGGCTGGCAACGGCACCATCAGTAAATCTCCTCGTTTTAACCGAGAGCAGACCACTTCATCACTGTTGAGCAGCGGCACATCCTGCACGGATAAACCATTCAAATTAGGGTTACGCACCGCCACGTTCATGGTCTGGAGCAATTCACGGTTTTGCCCGTGGCTGCTATCAAAATCTTTCGCTTCACGATCGACGTTGATTTTAAAGAATAAACGGATCAGCCACATCACAAGCAAAATGCCACAAATACCAAATGGATAGGCCATGGCATAGCCCATCCCCATTTGGCTGACCAATTGAGGTGGTGAACCTAAATCAGTGAGAATTTGCTGTGCCGCCCCGAGTGCTGGGGTGTTAGTGACTGCACCGGAAAATACGCCCAAAATAATAGGCAGTGGCACAGCGAACAATTTATGGATAATTGCCGTGACTAACCCACCAACAATCACCATCAGAATGGCAAAACAGTTGAGTCGTAGCCCTGATACCCGCAGTGAAGAGAAGAAACCCGGTCCCACCTGAATACCGATAGTGTAAACAAACAGAATCAGACCAAATTCTTGGATGAAATGCAGCATGTCCCCATTGAGTACCAGCTGATATGTTTGTGCAAAATGGCCCACAATAATGCCACCAAAGAGCACTCCGCCAATACCTAACCCCACACCATAGATTTTCCAATTACCGATCCATAACCCCAATACGGCGACCAGCGCCAACATACTGACGGTAAGGGCGATAGCACTCATAAATCACTTCCTTGCCTAAGTTTAAAAACGGGTCGGCCATGTGGAATATCGCTCATGTCATACATGGCCTTAAATTCTTACAATTAGTAAGGATTCTGTCAGAAGGGGGGGCGGTTGAATGTGGGATGCACCACAAAATGCACCGGAGAGCGGGGAATCTCTCCGGTGAAAAAATTAACAGATAAAAAGCATGACGCTAAAAGGACACAACAAGGAGAGGGTAAATCTTACCGGCACCCCGGAGAGAGGTGCCGGTCATCATAATTACTGCTGTTCACTTGTCGCCGGATTATCTAATACCGGGCGCTCTTGAGGTGCAGCACTGCCGATACTAATGCGCTGTGGTTGCAACGCTTCTGGCACTTGGCGCAGCAAATCAATGTGCAGCAGGCCATTCTCAAATTGAGCATTATCAACATTCAGATGCTCAGCCAGAGTGAAGGTCAATGAAAACTCTTTACGAATCAGACCTTGATGCAGGTATTCAACCTGTTTTTCCGCTGGTGTTGGCTTACCGCGAACAGTTAAACGCGGGCCTTCAACTTCAATATCCAGTTCGCTCTGTTTAAAACCGGCTAATGCCAGTGAGATGCGATAGTGATTATCGTCAGTTTTCTCAATATTGTATGGGGGGAACCCCTGAGCATCCTGACCGCCCTGCATTGAGCTGGCTAATTTATCAAAACCAATCCACTGACGAAGCAAAGGTGACAAATCATAATTACGCATAAATATAACTCCTTCTTTGAAGCGAGATAAGATAATAAACAGTCACGAATTTTCGATATAAAAAACCCTAACGCAAAATGCTGGCGTTATATTATTTTTCACTCTCAATTCGTCACCGGTTAGCCCCCGATTACGGCAGGCCAAACTCCGTATTAATAATGCGACTAGCTCACATTATTCAGCAAATTACTTAATTTCAATACGACGTGGTTTTAAGCTTTCTGGTACTAACCGCTCCAGATCGATATACAGCAACCCATTCACTAAGTTGGCACCTTTGATTTTAATATGCTCTGCCAACTGGAATTTCCGCTCGAAATTACGTTCAGCGATACCTTGGTATAAATAGGTTTTCTGTGCAGGTTCACCAGCGTGAGCACCACGAACAATCAACATATTATCTTGTGTGGACACGTCCAGTTCCTGCTCTGCAAAGCCTGCCACCGCGATAGCAATGCGGTAGTTGTTTTCGTCGACCAATTCGACGTTATAAGGAGGATAACCGCCATTGCTTTGGTTCTGGCCGGATTCTAATAAATTAAATAACCGGTCAAAGCCGATAGCTGAACGATAGAGTGGTGCAAGCTCGGAATTACGCATAAAGACTGCCTCCTAAATATATTAGCAAGGGTGTTATCATATTTTCTATTAAGCCTTCCACCAAGGACAGGCTTGTGGTCCGAATACCCTGTCGGCGTATTCTTTCTGACCTGATAATAAAATGGGTCCTACCTTTTTCTTTTCAAGAGCAAAATCAAAAAAAATTTAAGGAAAAAATCCTAATCAGATGTTTATTAATATAATAATTCGATAAATGCGTTGCCATAACTTACACTTAAAAGCTGTTACGCCAGAAGATTGAATCTTTGACCATAGGAACTGTCTGTAAGAGGGTATGAAAATCGTGACAAAACCTGATACTGATAGCAAATGAGTTCATATAACCTATTTATCAATACTGACCCTATAGCCTGATAATCGCCCGGTATGATGAGAGCTGAATAAAATAATGAGAAATACAGTTATCCCTTTTGTTACCGGCTGTTCGCTACTTTTATCTAGCGGATGCTCCAGCATTATGACGCACACGAGCAGCAGTCAAGGTTATTACTCAGGTACAGAAGCCAATGTGGCCATGCTCAAAGATGACAATACCGGCTGGGCATTGCGCCCCTTGCTGGCAGTGGATCTACCATTCTCTGCGGTAATGGATACCCTGCTACTACCCTATGATTATTTACGTTCTGACAGTGAGGATAAAATGGCCAACTCACCGCGTGAACGTGTCCGCCAGTCTGAAACTGAAAATCAGACGGCAACGGCTCCACCACAATAACCCATACCCTTCTCCGTTATATTCGCAGCGCTCTTACCAATGTAAAAGCGCTAGCCGCTCACTCAGGCACATGTACGGTAAAGATTTGAGTGAATCCGTCTATTTCCCGCATGAATGCAATTTGAGTTCCATCCGGTGAAAATACCACTGCATCCGCCAATGGTGCCACAGCACTTCGCGCGGTTAACCGCTGTAATTGGCCGGTTGTGCTATCACACAGCATCACACTGTTATCACTAACAAATGCCAAACAATGGCCTTGTGGATGCCAACTAAAAGCCGATTGAATCCCCTGCTCAGTCAATGTTAGCTGCCGTGGTTC
This sequence comes from Yersinia vastinensis, assembly GCF_044905075.1. Classification (NCBI taxonomy): domain Bacteria; kingdom Pseudomonadati; phylum Pseudomonadota; class Gammaproteobacteria; order Enterobacterales; family Yersiniaceae; genus Yersinia; species Yersinia vastinensis. Next base: position 10,909 of record NZ_CP173260.1, on the reverse strand, counting down.
CCCCCCATTTGGTGAAACCAACCACATCTGCACTATGCCGCTATCATCCTTCATCAGACAAGCAATGGCACTGCCGTCAGGTGATGCGCGCAGCCAGTGCCGAGGGCTGGTGGCAAGACCGGGGAAGCGCCGCTCGGCAGTAAACGTTATTCGCCGCTGACTGACGCCCATAGGTGGGGCTGGCAACGTGGTTTTCGTTCCCTCAAGTGGCTCTGCCCCAGCTTTAGCATAATCCCTATCATGCTCAGGTAAATCGGCAATATAGATTTCTGGAATTTTTTCACCTTGTGCCGAAAGCGTATCGCCAATAAATGCCAGCGCCCAACGCTGGCGGCGGCCATCGGCCTTCATATAACCTTGCGTACCGACCCACCCCTCTTCATAAGCACGGTTTATCTGGTCACTGCCCGCCTGTGGCGTAGGTGTAGTGCGAGTGACTAACACACAGAAATGACTACCATCATATTCCCGCGGATGTTGTTTGGGTGGGTTGACACCATGTAACGGTAGAGCCACCCCCACATTGCGGCAATCCAACGCGGGATCTAACTCGTGCAATACGTGGTCGTTATAGGTAAAACTCAGGCGACTGCCATCAGGGCTAAAAACATGCACATGGCTACCACCACGTAATGCGCCAGCTGTATAAGGTGCGCTAATATCCATGGCATCCAGTGTCACCGCCAGTTCCCTGTCCGGTTCTGTCACAATCACCCCTCGGCGATGATGAAAATCATAATGCCAGTGGCTATCCGGATGCTCTGGCCCGTGGATAAACACATAACGTGCAGGCTCGTCCGGACTTACCGTCACCACACCCACATGCGCCCCCTGCTGGGCTCGATAAATAACTTCAATATGACGAGTTGAGCAATTAACTCGCTCAATGGTTAAGCCACTGAACGTACTGCCGTTAGGCCGCACATCATACGCCAGCCACTGGCTATCCGGTGTCCAGACATTGATATTGGTCAGTTGATGGCCCCTGGGAGCAAAGGTGAGTTGTTGTTCGTGAAAGGCCATACTGACTCCGGAGACGATTGTGTTAGCGATTATTCATTACGCTAAATTATATCACCCCCACTTCCCATTAATGTAAAAGCGAGTTGGCAATTATCAATAGCATTTTAGAAAAAAAAGTCTAATATGGATTTTAAATTCCAGAAAAAGTCCCCTCAATGCTTAACCGATGCCAGCCCATTGCCGATGCAATAGCCACACTGTTCTCCCCCTATGCAGAAGTTGCTATTCACGACTTAACCAGCCAGAAACTGGTTTATGTCGCTAATAACTATTCACAAAGGGAATTGGGGGAAGACTCCAATCTCAGTGATCTGCAATTTGACCAACACTCGCAGGTCATCGGCCCATACCAAAAGCGTAACTGGGATGGTCGGCAATTGCGCTCAATAAGCACCGTGCTGCGAGACGACACAGGGCAACCAGTCGGTCTGCTGTGTATTAATCTGGATATTACCGTCTTTGAAAGTGCCAAAGCGGCGCTGGATATGTTCCTATCGGGACATCAATTACAGCCCCAGCCTGATGTCTTGTTCCAAGATGATTGGCAGGAACGGATCAACACTTACACTCATCACTGGCTTCAACAGCAGCAACTGACACTGGCGACGTTAAACAGTGTCAGCCGCCGTAAGCTCATTGAGGCGCTTTATCAGCAGGGAGCATTTAACGGCAAAAATGCCGCAGGCTATGTCGCAAAAATCCTTAATATTGGCCGGGCTACCGTTTACAACCAGTTGAAAAACATCAAAAACAACTGAAAATTTAAAGGAACCGCTATGAATACGCTATTCGATGCCATCAAAGAGGCCCACCAAGTATTGCGCCCACAAGTGAGAGTGACACCACTGGAGTACAGCCCACTGCTGACTCTGCACAGTGGTTGTGAAATCTATCTCAAATGTGAGCATCTGCAACACACCGGTTCTTTTAAATTTCGCGGGGCCAGTAACAAACTGCGTTTACTTACTGACGAGCAGCGCCAACAGGGAGTAATCACTGCTTCTACCGGTAATCATGGTCAGGCGATGGCTCTGGCGGGGAAACTGGCGGGAGTGAAATCCACAATTTATGCGCCCGAGCAAGCCGCAGCTATCAAGTTAGAGGCTATCCGCGCCTTAGGGGGTCATATTGAACTGATTCCTGGAGATGCATTAAATGCAGAACTGGCGGCGGGTGCTGCCGCGCAACAGCAAGATAAAGTCTATATTTCCCCTTATAACGATAAGCAGGTCATTGCCGGACAAGGCACTTGTGGTATGGAGATGGTTGAGCAACAACCTGATCTTGATGCCGTTTTTGTGGCGGTGGGCGGCGGTGGCCTAATTTCCGGTATTGCGACGGTATTAAAGAAACTCTCTGATAAAACGCAGGTGATAGGTTGCTGGCCAGCCAATGCAACCAGCATGTATACCTGCCTGGAAAGAGGTCAAATTCAGGATGTTGCCGAGCAAGAGACACTGTCCGATGGCACTGCGGGCGGGGTCGAGCCGGGTGCTATCACCTTTGCGCTGTGCCAACAGCTAATTGACCAAAAAGTGCTGGTGAGCGAGCAGGAAATTAAAGAAGCCATGCGTTTAATTGCCCGCACTGACCGCTGGATGATCGAAGGGGCCGCAGGTGTCGCTTTAGCCGCCGCGCTAAAACTGGCACCACAGTGGCAAGGTAAAAAAGTCGCGGTAGTGCTATGCGGGAAAAATATCGTACTGGAAAAATATCTGGGGGCCGTCAGCGAATGATTATCCTGAGTAAACAGCAAATTCTCGACAAGTTCGACGCTGATGCCATCACCTTGCTGCTCAAAGACGGTTTTATTGCTTTCAGCCAAAAGCAGGTACAAATGCCCCCAGTACAACATTTACTGTTTGAGCAAGCCAATGGTGATTGCTGTATTAAAAGTGGCTATTTACAGGGTGACAAGCTGTTTGTGGTAAAGGTCTCAAGCGGTTTTTATCATAACCCCGCTCAGGGTCTTGCCAGTAATCAGGGAGTGATGATGGCATTTTCTGCACAAACGGGCGAGCCACAAGCCCTGCTATTGGATGAAGGCTGGCTAACCGCGCTACGTACCGCGCTCGCCGGGCGTATTGCTGCCGAACTTTGTGCGCCACGAAATATTCGTGCTATCGGCATCGTTGGTACAGGTATGCAGGCACGCCTGCATCTGATGTACCTGAAAAGTGTCATTTCATGTCGCCAGCTATGGGTCTGGGGGCGCAGTGAAACGGCATTAGAGGAATATCGGCAATATGCTCAAGCGGAAGGTTTTGACGTTAATACCACACAAAATGCCGCAGAGTTAGCCCGTCACTGCCAATTGATCGTCACCACCACACCAAGCCGGGAAGCCATTTTGCATGCCGTGGATATTCAGCCCGGCACTCACATTACCGCTGTCGGAGCCGATGGCGCAGGCAAGCATGAGTTAGCGCCTGATTTAGTCGCAAAAGCCGATAAAATATTGGTGGACTCATGGGAGCAATGCACTGAATTTGGTGAAATTTCTCAAGCATTCCAGCGAGGAATGTTAGCCCATTATTCCTTGACTGAAATTGGGGTGGCTTTAGCGCAAAACGGGCCTTTTAGAAATAACGATCAGCAGATTACCTTGGCTGATTTAACCGGTTTGGGCATTCAAGATGTGCAAATTGTGAAAGGCATTTTAGAATAATCTCGCCACCTGATTTAGGCTGATATCCTCACTGTTGAGGCCGATAAACAGCATTTATCGGCCTCAACAAAATTAAATGACAAACTTCTCAATAGCCATCGCCACACCATCTTCGCTGTTGGTTCCGGTCACAAACTGCGCGATTTCTTTCAGTTCAGGAATGGCATTTCCCATCGCCACACCCACACCAGCATAATTGACCATGGCGATATCATTGCCCTGATCACCTAGAGCCATGACATTCTCTTGCGCGATGCCCAAATGCTCTGCCAGCATTTTTACCCCCGTTCCCTTATCAACCCGCTTACTCAAAATCTCTAGGTAAAAAGGCGCACTCTTCATGATGGTGAAGCGCTCAAAAGCCTCGGCAGGCATCATCTCTAATGCATGATCCAGTTTTTCAGGCTCATCAATCATCATCACTTTTGGGAAGCGCAGTGTTGGGTCCATCTCTTCTACCGCGCGGTACTTCAATGGAATACCGGTCAACATCACTTCGTGCAGAGTATATTTACTGATATCTTTGTTTGCGGTGTATAAGGTATCAAAATCAAAAGCTTGGAAACTCACCCCCATTTTACGTGATAAAGCCTCAAAATAGAGATAGTCTTCAAAACTGATCGTTTCCTGCAAAATACATTCACCGGTCGCTGCTTTTTGTACCAAAGCACCGTTATTGCTGATGCAATAATCACCGCTACCTTCCATATTCAGCTCACGCAGATAACGTTGAACCCCGATATAAGGGCGTCCCGTCGCCAGTACCACACAAACACCTTTCTCACGAGCAGCGGCAATCGCCTGTTTTACCCGTGGGGTCACTTCATGCTGTGGATTAAGCAACGTGCCATCCATATCAATAGCGATCAGTTCAATAGCCATAAGGCCCTCATTTATATTTAACTCATAACCGATGCTAACGCGATATTGCGATCAGATTCTAATGAGTCCGTGCGCCGCATCAGTACCACAGAGAAAGGAATTCCGAATTGCGTCCTATCCACGCAAAAAAAACCCAGAGACAGCTTCCTGCTCCGGGCTTTCTATCAGACAATAATCAATCTGATCAATTAGATATCGATATTCGCTGCACGCAGCGCATTCTCTTCGATAAAGGCACGACGAGGTTCAACCGCATCACCCATCAGAGTGGTGAATAATTGGTCTGCTGCAATAGCGTCTTTAACCATCACACGCAGCATACGGCGGCCTTCTGGATCCATGGTGGTTTCCCACAATTGTTCCGGGTTCATCTCGCCCAACCCTTTATAGCGTTGGATTGCCAGACCACGACGAGACTCTTTCACCAACCACTCTAACGCGCCTTCAAAGCTGGAAACCGGTACACGGCGGTCACCACGCTCAACAAAAGCACCTTCTTCAATCAGGTCTCGCAGTTTGTCGCCGAGCAGACAGATTTTGCGATACTCACCACCGTGGATGAAATCAAAGTCCAGCTCATAATCCGTATCAACCCCGTGGGTACGAATACGTAATATTGGCTCGAACAATTGACGCTCACGGTTTTCGCGCACCACTGAACTGTAGCTGCTGCCGTGCTGTTCTTTTTCATTCAGCATGGACACCAGCGAATCAATCCACTGCGTCACAACCTCTTTATTGGTTAAATCTTCTTCTTTCAGCGTTGGCTGATAAATCAGGTTATTCAGCAAAGCACGCGGATAACGGCGTTCCATACGCGCGATGGTTTTCTGTACGCTGTAATGTTCAGCAACCAGTCGCTCTAATGGCTCACCGGACAATGCAGGCGCATGTTCATTGATGTGCAATGCTGCCCCATCCAATGCCAATGTCATCTGATACTGTTCCATCGCATCATCATCTTTGATGTATTGCTCTTGCTTGCCTTTCTTCACTTTATACAATGGCGGTTGAGCGATATAGACATGACCGCGCTCAATAATTTCCGGCATTTGGCGATAGAAGAACGTCAGCAGCAAAGTACGGATGTGTGAACCATCCACGTCGGCATCGGTCATGATGATGATGCTGTGATAGCGCAGTTTGTCCGGGTTATATTCATCCCGACCAATACCGCAGCCCAACGCAGTAATCAGGGTGGCAACTTCTTGTGAAGAAAGCATTTTGTCAAAACGCGCTTTCTCAACGTTCAGAATTTTACCTTTCAGCGGCAAAATCGCCTGATTCTTACGGTTACGGCCTTGCTTCGCAGAGCCGCCCGCAGAGTCCCCTTCCACTAAGTAGAGCTCGGACAATGCAGGGTCACGTTCTTGGCAGTCAGCTAACTTACCTGGCAAGCCACCTAAATCCAACGCCCCTTTACGACGGGTCATTTCACGAGCTTTACGCGCCGCTTCACGGGCACGGGCTGCATCGATAATTTTACCGACGACGATTTTGGCGTCAGTCGGGTTTTCCAGCAGATACTCAACCAGCTTCTCGTTCATCAGCGTTTCAACCGCCGTTTTCACCTCAGAAGAAACCAATTTATCTTTGGTCTGTGAGGAGAATTTAGGGTCTGGCACTTTCACGGAAACCACAGCAATCAGGCCTTCACGGGCATCGTCACCGGTTGCACTGATTTTCGCTTTTTTACTGTAGCCTTCTTTATCCATGTAGCTGTTCAGAGTACGGGTCATTGCCGTACGGAAGCCCACTAAGTGAGTTCCCCCATCACGCTGCGGAATGTTGTTGGTGAAACAGTAAATGTTTTCTTGGAAACCGTCGTTCCACTGTAAGGCCACTTCTACGCCGATATCGTCTTTCACGGTGGAGAAATAGAACACTTTCGGGTGGATCGGGTTTTTATTTTTGTTCAAATACTCAACAAACGCCTTAATACCGCCTTCATAGTGGAAGTGGTCTTCTTTATCGTTACGTTTGTCTCTTAGTTTGATGGAAACCCCAGAGTTCAGGAACGACAGCTCACGCAGACGTTTAGCTAGGATTTCATATTGGAATTCAGTGTTATTGGTGAAGGTCTGGAAACTCGGCCAGAAGCGCACGGTTGTCCCGGTTTGATCGGTTTCACCCACCACTTTCAGTGGTGCCTGCGGCACACCCATTCTGTAAGTCTGCTCGTGAACTTTACCTTCACGGCGGATCACCAGCTCCAGTTTTTCAGACAAGGCGTTAACAACCGACACACCTACGCCATGCAGACCGCCGGAAACTTTGTACGAGTTATCGTCAAATTTACCACCAGCATGCAACACAGTCATGATGACCTCTGCCGCCGATACCCCTTCCTCGTCATGCATGCCGGTTGGGATACCACGACCATCATCCTGTACGGAAACGGAGTTATCCGAATGGATGGTCACCACAATCTCTTTACAGTGACCCGCGAGGGCTTCGTCGATAGCGTTATCCACAACCTCGAATACCATGTGGTGCAGACCGGTACCGTCATCAGTATCACCGATATACATGCCCGGACGCTTACGAACCGCATCCAGCCCTTTTAATACCTTGATACTTGAGGAGTCATAAGTATTCGACATCAACGTTTCTCGCTCATTTTTAATCCTGTGGTTGAACCTCTATTTTGCCATGTTCCACACGGAACATCTTGCCCTTTTCGCCCACCATGTCAGTCACTTGTTCAGCGCTCACTGCGCTGACAAAAACCTGTGCCTGAGTCGCCTTTAAACGCTCGGCTAATAATCGACGACGACCGGTGTCTAATTCGGAAGCAAAATCGTCAAGCAGATACAGGCAACGCCGCCCGCTCTGTCGGGTGAGAAACTCACCCTGCGCTAACCGCAGTGCGCACATCAGCAACTTCAGCTGACCGCGCGATAGCAAATCTTCTACCGGCGTACCATCGGCCCGAATGCGAAAATCCGCTTTATGTGGCCCGACGGCGGTATAGGTTAGCGCTCTGTCACGCTCAAACTGGCGTTCCAGCAACTCACCATAGTCACTCTCTTTATCCCAGCCGCGCTGGAAAGAGAAACTCAGGGCGAACTCTGGCAGGAACAGGGCGCATGTAGCTGAAATATCTGCCGCAATTGCATCACTGTATGCCGCCCGCCACTCACTAATACGTTCAGCCAGCGGGATAATTTCTTGATCCCAAGCCCGGATTTGCGCATAGCGACTAACCTGGCGCAGCGCGGCGTTACGCTGCTTAAGTAATCTTTTAAGATTGCTCCAGGCCGTAAAAAAACCGGGTTCATTATGAAAGCAACCCCAGTCCAAAAAAGCGCGCCGAAACTTTGGCCCACCATTCAATAACGTAAAACCCTCAGGGGTAATCAGTTGCATCGGCAGCATTTGTGCCAATTCAGCCACTTTATGGCCATCAGTGCCATCAATGCGCACTTTGGTATCACCCTGCCGGCTTTTGCTCAATCCCACGGACGATTCGCGCTCATTGGCATCAACCCGACCATGTAAAACAAACTCAGCACATTCATGACGAATCACACGACCGGCCTGTAAACTTCGAAAAGCGCGACCATGGCCAAGGGTATAAATCGCCTCCAACACACTGGTTTTACCACTGCCGTTGGGGCCGACTAAAAAATTAAAACCCGACGCCAGCGCTAAGTCTGCCGATTCAATGTTGCGAAAATCTTTTATCAGTAAACGCGTCAACGCCATGAAACTGCTTCTTATTCTTGTATCCCTGACCTCGGGCGTAATTGTCGCAGACAGATTGGGCGCAGACAGCGCACTGTCACCGGAGCGTACTTCAGCTCAATCCCAAGCTGGCAAGTAAAATAACCCGCTATAGATCACAGACGCATTGGCATGACAACATAAGCTGCAGCCTGGCTCGCCCCATCTTCAATCTGCACACTCGATACCGAGTCGGTCAGTAATAGGTTCACATCTTCGCATTTGAGCGCATTCAGCACATCAAGCACATAGCTGACGTTGAAACCGATCTCCATTTCCGCCCCATCGTAGCTAACATCAAGAATCTCTTCCGCTTCTTCCTGCTCAGGGTTATTAGCGGTGATTTTAAGCTGATTTTGGCTAACATACAGCCGCACGCCACGAAACTTCTCGTTAGACAAAATGGCGGCGCGAGAAAAGGCCTGTTTCAGTAAATCACAGCTTGCCTGTAGCGTTTTATCAGGATTTTTCGGCAAGACACGACGGTAATCCGGGAAGCGGCCATCAACCAGCTTCGAGGTGAAAATGAAGTCACCCACATGTGCGCGGATATTGTTGCTGCCGATTTGTAGCTTCAGCGGTGTATCTCCGCCATCCAGCAATCTCACCAACTCCATCACACCTTTACGCGGCACGATCACCGAATGTGAAGGTAACGTCTGGCCCACTGGCATTGAACAAACCGCCAACCGGTGACCATCAGTTGCGACAGTACGCAGCTCTTCGCCTTCAGTCTCAAACAGCATGCCGTTCAAGTAATAGCGCACATCCTGATGGGCCATTGAGAACTGGGTAGACTCAATCAGACGTTTCAATGTTGCTTGCGGTAAAGTGAATTCAACTTCACTCTGCCAGTCATCCAGATTCGGGAAATCTGCCGCAGGTAAAGTAGACAGCGAGAAACGACTACGGCCAGAACGCACCAGTAGGCGATCACCATCTAATGCAACGGTAATTTCAGCCCCTTCCGGCAACCCGCGCCAGATATCAAAAAACTTCCGTGCAGGCACTGTCGTTGCACCCTGAGTATGGGGCTGAGACAGCGCCACGCGCGCGACCATCTCCATTTCTAAATCGGTGCCGGTCAGCAGCAAAGAGTCTTCAGTGACTTGCAACAACAAGTTACCCAAAATTGGCAACGTAGGACGTCCACCCAGCGGGCTACTGACCTGTTGCAGCGGTTTTAGCAGATGCTCACGTTCAATGATAAATTTCATAGCGCTAGGAGGATAATGTTCTGATTAAGTTAGAGAAATCTTCTTTGATGTCGTGGCTTTCCTCACGCAATTGCTCAATCTTGCGGCAAGCATGCAACACCGTGGTATGGTCGCGGCCACCAAACGCATCGCCGATTTCAGGCAGGCTGTGGTTGGTTAACTCTTTCGCCAGTGCCATCGCCATTTGGCGTGGACGGGCCACCGAACGGGAACGCCGTTTGGAGAGCAGGTCAGCGACCTTAATTTTATAATATTCAGCAACTGTCTTTTGAATATTATCGATAGTAACCAGCTTTTCCTGCAATGCCAGCAAGTCACGCAGAGCTTCACGAACAAAATCTATCGTGATGGCCCGGCCCGTAAAATTGGCATTGGCGATCACCCGATTCAATGCCCCTTCCAGTTCACGAACATTGGAACGCAGACGCTTGGCAATAAAGAACGCAACCTCACCCGGCAAGCGAATATCATTTTCATCCGCTTTCTTCATCAGTATCGCGACACGGGTTTCCAGTTCCGGCGGCTCAATTGCCACCGTCAGGCCCCAGCCAAAGCGCGATTTCAGACGATCTTCTACCCCGTTGATCTCTTTTGGATAGCGATCTGAGGTCAAAATGATCTGCTGATTGCCTTCCAGCAAGGCATTAAAGGTGTGGAAAAATTCTTCCTGAGAACGCTCTTTATTGGCAAAGAACTGAATATCATCGATTAATAATGCATCAACCGAACGATAATAGCGCTTAAATTCTTCTATTGCGTTGTTTTGCAAGGCTTTAACCATATCCTGTACAAAACGCTCCGAATGCATATACACCACTTTGGCATTGGCTTTACGCGCCATGATGCCATTCCCTACTGCGTGTAACAGGTGGGTTTTACCCAAGCCTGTTCCGCCATAAAGGAATAGGGGGTTATACGCACCACCCGGATTATCAGCAACCTGACGTGCAGCAGCACGCGCCAGTTGGTTAGATTTACCTTCAACGAAGTTATCAAATGTGTGCTTAGGGTTCACATTCGAACGGTAAGAAAGTTCAGGCTGCGCGGGCGAACTGTCCCAACTCGGACGCACAGGGGCACTGCGGGTAACCGGAGCAACAGGCGCGCTAACACTGGCTGTCACTGGATGACTGTGTGCTCTTACCGCCGGTTTGCTGCCCACTTCAAAACGCAGCAAAGGCACTTCGGTGCCACAGAAATCATTCAGCAAGCCATTGATATTGTTTAAGTACTTATCACGGACCCAGTCCAGTACAAAACGATTAGGTGCGTAAAGCGCCAGAGTATTGTCACTCAGTTCCGCCTGTAGGGGGCGTATCCACATACTAAATTCTGTGGCAGGTAACTCATCCTGCAATCGGGCAAGACACTGCTGCCAAAGCGAAAGTGACAC